>CAVZYQ010000001.1:0-46634 GCA_963779545.1 uncultured Alphaproteobacteria bacterium
GTGCGCGGGGCATTTTCTGTCTCGATCCTGTTCGCCGTTACCAGCGGTAATGCGCGAACGCGCGGTTGGCTTCCGCCATCCGGTGCGTGTCTTCGCGCTTCTTCACGGCGTTCCCCCGATTATTCGACGCGTCGAGCAGCTCAGCCGAGAGCCGCTCAACCATTGTTTTTTCGTTGCGTTCACGCGCCGCGATGATGATCCAGCGGATGCCGAGTGCCTGACGGCGATCGTTGCGCACCTCGACCGGCACCTGATAGGTCGCGCCACCGACGCGGCGCGAGCGGACTTCGATCGACGGCATCACGTTGTCCAGCGCCTGCTGGAACACCGTGATCGGATTCTGCTTGGTCTTGCCTTCGATCGTATCGAGCGCACCGTAGACGATCTGCTCGGCGACCGACTTCTTGCCTTCGTACATGATTGAATTCATGAACTTCGACACGACCAAATTCCCGAACTTCGGATCGGGATTGATCTCGCGCTTCTCGGCACTGTGACGTCGGGACATCGCTCAGCCTTCAGTTATTTCGGACGTTTCGCGCCGTATTTCGAACGGCGCTGCTTGCGGTTCTTGACGCCCTGCGTATCGAGCACGCCGCGCAGGATGTGGTAGCGGACGCCCGGCAGGTCCTTCACGCGGCCGCCGCGAATCATCACCACCGAGTGTTCCTGCAGATTGTGCCCCTCGCCCGGGATGTAGCCGATCACCTCGAAGCCGTTGGTGAGGCGAACCTTGGCGACCTTGCGCAGCGCCGAGTTCGGCTTCTTCGGAGTCGTCGTGTAGACGCGCGTGCAAACGCCACGCTTCTGCGGCGACTGCTGCAGCGCCGGCACCTTCTTGCGCGACTTCTGCACGACCCGCGGATGGCGGATTAGCTGATTGATCGTCGGCATCTTCTCGCTTCACCCTCTCGGCGGATTTTTGTCCGCCATCGCCCGCGCATTTCGCGCGAAAAAATCGAGCGCGCCGTCCGCTTGTGTTCGCGGAGGAGCGCTCATTTCACAGAGGACCGCGACAAGTCGCGGTCATGCACCTAAACGCCTGACACGTCAGCTGTCAGAGGCAGCGTCTGAGCTTTATGGGTCGAGGCACGTTGCTGCGCCGTACCGACTAAAAAGCTCACCGCCTGCCGGAAAGTGGGCGGTTTGTAGAAGCCGAGTCGAAAACTGTCAAGCCCGTAAACCGCAGGAACGACGCGGGTTTTCGGCAATTCCTCGACCCACCCGTCACCCTGCCCAATCGCATGGCTTTGGCCGTGCGTATAGGTCAGCACGCCTTCCTTAGATAGGGCGCCGCGTCCCCAAAAAAAGGGCCGCCCCGTGGGACGGCCCTGATTTTTCGGGCGAAACGCGCTTCGCAGTCGGCACCTCGTGCGGCACAATCGGTGTCACGACGACCATCGCAACCGCACTTCCAAAAATATCGTGAGCGGCGCCACAGACCGGCAAAACGTGCACGATCATCGGCGGCCGGCCTTCTTTTGATGGGATAGGGATCGAGCTCAACCGCGGCACCTTCGATCGCTTCCGCGTGGGCGATTGCGTCCGCAAACAGAGCATTTGCCCCAGTATTCGCGAGCGCAAGGCGCGAGGGCCGGTCCTGCAACACATCGGGCATCAGATCGACGAGCAAATCGTTCGCCGCGAGCGTTCGCCCGCCGCGTCCAACCACAGCGCCTGGAAGACCGAGAAGCTGGAGGGTCTCTGCGGCGGCGCGGACGCGCTCCAGTTCAAGGCGAGCCGACAGAAGCGCGGCGCGCGCGAAATGCGGGCGCAACAGATCAAGCCGCGCGATCGTATCTTTGCTCACTGGTCTGAGAACATGGCTGCCTTCGGCGTGAATAATAATCGTGTCGCCGCTCGGTATCGGAATCGCGGTGCCGACCGCGCACCCATAACCGCGCGGAATGATGAAATCGCGAAACAGCGGCCGGTCAGCGATTTCTTGTGCAGTGTAGACGTCGAGGTCCGTAACGAATTCAGGGTGCTGCGCAGCGAGCAGGCGTTGCGTTCGCTCGGGGCCGTCTTCAAACGCGTAATGGTCCGTGGCAAATTTCTCGAACGCCGGAGCTGAACCGATCCAGCGAAGGCTTGTGCCGCGTGCTGCAATCAAAATGGCATCCTTGAGGCCGGCTTGATGCGCGAAGTCAGCCAGCACGCCACGCCATAATTCGGGAACGGCAGCCGCTTCGTAAATGCGGTTGACCAGTTGAGGCTCTGGTGGGGAGCGCATGCGAGGATGAGGTTCCTTTAGTCGGCGTGCGGCGCGCTTTCCTTACGTCAACGCAGAAGATTTCTCCAAGTTCTGTGCGAAGGTTACGATCAAAAGAAAAAGGGCCGTCCCGTGGGATGGCCCTGATTTTTCACGAGAAACGGCCGGGCTGGCCAGCTTACTCGGCCGCGGGCAGTGCCGCCGGCTGCTGTTCGGCAACCTTGGCAGCCATGTCCTTCTCGCGCTCCTCCATGATGAGGGCGTCGCGCTTCACGGCGATCTCGCGCAGCGAGTTCATGAGCGCGCCGGTGCCTGCCGGGATCAGCCGGCCGACAATGACGTTCTCCTTGAGCCCTTCGAGCGTGTCGTGCTTGCCGTTGACGGCCGCCTCGGTGAGCACGCGGGTCGTCTCCTGGAACGAAGCCGCGGAGATGAACGAGCGGGTCTGCAGGCTCGCCTTGGTGATGCCGAGCAGAACCGGGTGGCCCTTGGCGGGCTTCTTGCCCTCCTCCTTCATCCGCGCGTTGAGTTCGTCGAGCTCGATCTTGTCCATCTGCTCGCCGGAGATCAGGTCGGTCTCGCCAGCGTCGGTGATCTCGACCTTCTGCAGCATCTGGCGAACGATCACCTCGATGTGCTTGTCGTTGATCGCCACGCCCTGCAGCCGGTAGACCTCCTGGATCTCGTTGACGAGGAAGTTCGCAAGCTCTTCCACGCCCTTGATGGCCAGGATGTCGTGCGGCGCCGGGCTTCCTTCGACGATGTACTCGCCCTTCTCGATCATGTCGCCGTCCTGAAGGTGGATGTGCTTGCCCTTCGGGATCAGGTACTCGGCGGGCTCCGCGCCCTTCTCGTTCGGCTCGATCGAGACGCGGCGCTTGTTCTTGTAGTCCTTGCCGAACCGGATCGTGCCGGAGATTTCCGCAATCGTCGCGGCTTCCTTCGGCCGGCGCGCCTCGAACAGCTCCGCCACCCGCGGCAGACCGCCGGTGATGTCGCGCGTCTTGGCGCTCTCGGTCGGGATACGCGCGATGACGTCGCCCGCCCCGATATTGGCACCCGGATCGACCGAGATAATCGCGTCGACCGCAAGCAGGTAGCGCGCCTCGCCGCCGCGCGGCAGCTTGAGGATCTTGCCGTCCTTGCCCTTGATCACGATCGCGGGCCGCAGGTCCTGCTGTCCGCGCGCCGAGCCCGTGCGCCAGTCGATCACCACGCGCTTGGCGATACCGGTCGACTCGTCGAGCGACTCCGTCATCGACTGGCCCTCGACCAGATCCTCGAAGGCGATTGCGCCCTCGACCTCGGTCAGGACCGGCCGCGTATAGGGGTCCCACTCGGCGACTCGCTGGCCGCGCTTGATCTTGTCGCCTTCGTCGACCTTCATCCGCGCGCCATACTGGATGCGGTGCACGGCGCGTTCGGTGCCATCCTGATCGACGATCGCGACCGCGATATTGCGGGCCATCGCCACCAGATCACCGTCCGTATTGCGGATGATGTTCTTGTTCTTGATCTTGACGGTGCCTTCGAAGTTCGACTCGATGAACGACTGCTCGTTGATCTGCGCCGCGCCGCCGATGTGGAACGTGCGCATGGTGAGCTGCGTGCCCGGCTCGCCGATCGACTGCGCCGCGATGACACCCACCGCCTCGCCCATGTTGACCGGAGTGCCGCGGGCGAGGTCGCGCCCATAGCACTTGCCGCATACGCCGTTGGTCGTCTCGCAGGTGAGGACCGAACGGATCTTCACCTCCTGCACGCCACCCTGGTTGATCGCCTCGATGTGAGGCTCTTCGATCAGCGTGCCGCGCTTGACGATGACGTTGCCGCCAGCCGCGTCCTTGATGTCCTCGGCGGCGGTGCGGCCGAGGATGCGGGTCCCGAGCGAGGCGACCACCTGGCCTGAGTCGATGATCGCACGCGCCTTGATGCCGGCCTTGGTCTTGCAGTCCTCCTCGGTGATGATGGAGTCCTGCGCGACGTCGACCAGACGGCGCGTGAGATAGCCCGAGTTGGCGGTCTTGAGCGCGGTATCGGCGAGGCCCTTGCGCGCACCATGCGTCGAGTTGAAGTACTCGAGCACCGACAGCCCCTCTTTGAAGTTCGAGATGATCGGGCTCTCGATGATCTCGCCCGACGGCTTCGCCATCAGGCCGCGCATGCCGGCGAGCTGCTTCATCTGCGCGGGCGAACCACGCGCTCCGGAGTGGGCCATCATGTAGATCGAGTTGATCGGGATCTCGCGGCCGGTCTTGTCGTCCTTCTTGACCGCGGAAATCTCCGCCATCATCGCGTCGGCGATGCGGTCCGTGCACTTCGCCCACGCATCGACGACCTTGTTGTATTTCTCACCCTGCGTGATCAGGCCGTCCTGGTACTGCTGCTCGTATTCCTTCGCAGCCGTGCGGGTCTCGTCGACGATCTTCCACTTCTTCGCCGGCACGACCATGTCGTCCTTGCCGAACGAGATGCCGGCCTTGAACGCATGATGGAAGCCGAGCGCCATGATGCGGTCGCAGAAGATCACGGTCTCCTTCTGCCCGCAGTGGCGGTAGACGGTGTCGATCATTCCGGAGATTTCACGCTTCGTCATCAGCCGGTTGCAGGCGTCGAACGAAACCTTCTTCGAGCGCGGCAGCACCTGGCCGAGCATCACGCGGCCGGGCGTGGTGTCGTACCAGCGCGTCACCTCGTTGCCGTTCTCGTCCAGCCCCTGCCAGCGATACTTGACCTTGGCGTGGAGCGTGACCGACTTCTGGTTCAGCGCATGCTCGATGTCCGACATCGTGCCGAACAGCATGCCTTCGCCGGGCTCACCCTCGCGCATCAGCGAGAGGTAATAGAGGCCGAGCACGATATCCTGCGACGGCACGATGATCGGCTGACCGTTCGCCGGATGCAGGATGTTGTTGGTCGACATCATCAGCACGCGCGCTTCCAGCTGCGCTTCAAGCGACAGCGGAATGTGCACGGCCATCTGGTCGCCGTCGAAGTCGGCGTTGAACGCCGCGCAAACCAGCGGATGCAGCTGGATCGCCTTGCCTTCGATCAGCACCGGTTCGAACGCCTGAATGCCCAAGCGATGCAGGGTCGGCGCGCGGTTGAGCAGCACTGGATGCTCACGGATCACCTCGTCGAGGATGTCCCAAACCTCCGGCTTCTCCTTCTCGACCAGCTTCTTGGCCTGCTTCACCGTGGTGGAGAGACCCTTGGCGTCGAGGCGCGAATAGATGAACGGCTTGAACAGCTCGAGCGCCATCTTTTTCGGCAAGCCGCACTGATGCAGCTTGAGCTCCGGACCGACCACGATCACCGAACGGCCCGAATAGTCGACACGCTTGCCGAGCAGATTCTGGCGGAAGCGGCCCTGCTTGCCCTTCAGCATGTCGGCGAGCGACTTCAACGGACGCTTGTTGGCACCCGTGATGATGCGGCCGCGGCGGCCATTGTCGAACAGTGCGTCGACGGCTTCCTGCAGCATCCGCTTCTCGTTGCGGATGATGATATCGGGCGCGCGCAGTTCGATCAGCCGCTTCAGGCGGTTGTTGCGGTTGATGACGCGGCGATAGAGATCGTTCAGGTCGGACGTCGCAAAGCGTCCGCCATCGAGCGGAACGAGCGGCCGCAGGTCCGGCGGGATCACCGGAACGACGGTCAGGATCATCCACTCAGGGCGATTGTGCGAGCCCATGAACGCCTCGATCAGCTTGAGGCGCTTGGCGAGCTTCTTCGGCTTCAGCTCCGAGGTCGACTCCGCGATCTCGACGCGCAAATCGGCGGCGAGCTTCTGCAGGTCGAGCGCACGCAGCATGTCGCGGATCGCTTCGGCGCCGATCTTGGCGGTGAACGAGTCGTTGCCGTACTCCTCCTGCGCCTTGAGGAACTCGTCCTCGGACAGCAGTTGGCGCTCCTTGAGCGGCGTGATGCCCGCTTCGATCACCACGTAGTATTCAAAATAGAGGATACGCTCGAGATCCTTCAGCGTCATGTCGAGCAACAGACCGATACGGCTCGGCAGCGACTTCAGGAACCAGATGTGCGCGACGGGGGCCGCAAGCTCGATGTGGCCCATGCGCTCGCGCCGCACGCGCGACAGCGTGACTTCGACGCCGCACTTCTCGCAGATGATACCCTTGTACTTCATGCGCTTGTATTTGCCGCACAAGCACTCGTAGTCCTTGATCGGCCCGAAGATGCGCGCGCAGAACAGGCCGTCACGCTCCGGCTTGAACGTGCGGTAGTTGATGGTCTCGGGCTTTTTGATCTCGCCGTAGGACCAGGACAGAATCTTCTCCGGGCTCGCGATCGAAATCCGGATCTGGTCGAAGACCTGCGCCGGCGCCTGCGGGCTGAAGAGATTCATCACTTCTTGATTCATCTAGTCTCTCCTTGGCCACCTCGGTGGCCCAAATTCTGTGTGGTAACGCGTCTCGTCACCGGCTCCGCGATGCGGAGAAAACGGGAGCGGCCGCGCCGCTCCCGCGTCTCGTTACTCGGCAGCCTCTGAGGTCTGCCCGCGCTCCTGCTTGGAATTGTGCAGGTCGACGTTGAGGCCGAGCGAGCGCATTTCCTTGACCAGCACGTTGAACGATTCCGGAATACCGGCCTCGAACGTGTCGTCGCCGCGCACGATCGCCTCGTACACCTTGGTGCGGCCGGCGACGTCGTCCGACTTCACCGTCAGCATTTCCTGCAGTGTGTAGGCCGCGCCGTAAGCTTCGAGCGCCCACACCTCCATTTCGCCGAAGCGCTGGCCGCCGAACTGTGCCTTGCCGCCCAGCGGCTGCTGGGTGACGAGCGAGTACGGACCGATCGAACGCGCGTGGATCTTGTCATCCACGAGATGGTGGAGCTTGAGCATGTAGATGTAGCCCACCGTCACCTTGCGATCGAATGCCTCGCCGGTGCGCCCGTCGTGCAGGACCACCTGCCCCGAGCTCTCGAGGCCTGCCATCGCCAGCATTTCCTCGATATCGGCCTCCTTGGCGCCGTCGAACACCGGCGTCGCGATCGGAACGCCGTGCCGCAGGTTTTCGCCGAGCTCGATCAGCTCGTTCTCCTGCAGCGACTTGATCGTGTCGTTGTCGCCATAGACCTTCTTCAAGGTGTCCTTGAGCTGCTTGGTATCGTGCTTGGCGCGATACGCATCGACCGCCTGCCCGATCTTCAGGCCGAGGCCCGCACAGGCCCAGCCAAGGTGCGTCTCAAGGATCTGGCCGACGTTCATACGAGAGGGTACACCAAGAGGATTCAGCACGATGTCGGCATGCGTGCCGTCTTCGAGGAACGGCATGTCTTCGATCGGAACGATCTTCGACACGACGCCCTTGTTGCCGTGGCGGCCCGCCATCTTGTCGCCGGGCTGGATCTTGCGCTTCAC
The DNA here is from genome assembly GCA_963779545.1 of uncultured Alphaproteobacteria bacterium. Classification (GTDB taxonomy): domain Bacteria; phylum Pseudomonadota; class Alphaproteobacteria; order Rhizobiales; family Xanthobacteraceae; genus PALSA-894. Next base: position 7,596 of record CAVZYQ010000001.1, read on the forward strand.
CGCGACGAAGACCTTGACCATCTTCATCACGCCGGGCGGCAACTCGTCACCGCGCTGCAGCTTCTCGACTTTGTCGAGGAAGCGCTGTTCGAGGCCCTTCTTGCTTTCGTCGTACTGCTTCCGGATGGCCTCGATCTCGGTCATCACCTTGTCGTTGGAGACAGCGAACTGCCACCACTGCGACCGCGGATGCTCTTCGAGCACCGCCTTCGTCAGGTGCGTGTCCTTCTTGAAGCCTTTCGGACCGGCAATGCCGACCTTGCGTTCGAGCAGTTCGGCAAGACGGCCGTAGACGTTGCGATCGAGAATCGCCTGCTCGTCGTCGCGGTCCTTCGCGAGGCGTTCGATTTCCTCGCGCTCGATCGCGAGCGCGCGCTCGTCCTTGTCGACGCCGTGCCGGTTGAACACACGCACTTCGACGACGGTACCCTGCACGCCCGGCGGCACCCGCAACGAGGTGTCGCGCACGTCAGAGGCCTTTTCACCGAAAATGGCGCGCAGGAGCTTTTCTTCCGGCGTCATCGGGCTTTCGCCCTTCGGCGTGATCTTGCCGCACAGGATGTCGCCGGCACGCACTTCCGCGCCGATGTACACGATGCCGGCTTCGTCGAGGTTCTTCAGCGCCTCTTCCGAGACGTTCGGGATGTCGCGGGTGATTTCCTCAGGGCCCAGCTTGGTGTCGCGGGCCATCACCTCGAACTCTTCGATGTGGATCGACGTGAACACGTCGTCCTTCACGATGCGTTCGGACAGGAGGATGGAGTCCTCGAAGTTGTAGCCGTTCCACGGCATGAACGCGACCAGGACGTTGCGGCCGAGCGCGAGTTCGCCGAGGTCGGTCGAGGGGCCGTCCGCGATGATGTCGCCTTTCTTCACCTGATCGCCAACCTTCACCAGCGGACGCTGGTTGATGCAGGTGTTCTGATTCGAGCGCTGGAACTTCATCAGCCGGTAGATGTCGACGCCGGACTTGGTCGGGTCGAGATCTTCCGTCGCGCGCACGACGATACGGGTGGCGTCCACCTGATCGATGACGCCAGTGCGGCGCGCACCGATCGCGGCGCCGGAATCGCGTGCGACAGTGCCTTCCATGCCGGTGCCGACGAACGGCGCCTCGGCGCGAACCAGCGGCACCGCTTGGCGCTGCATGTTCGAGCCCATCAGCGCGCGGTTGGCGTCGTCGTTCTCAAGGAACGGGATCAGCGCCGCCGCCACCGAAACGAGCTGCTTCGGCGACACGTCCATGTAGTCGACTTTATCGGGCGTGACGAACACCACGTCGCCGGAGTGGCGGCAGGTGATCAGGTCTTCGGTGAAGCGCCCGCGGTTGTCGATCGTCTGGTTCGCCTGCGCGACCGTGTAGCGCCCCTCCTCCATCGCGGAGAGATAGTGCACGTCGTCGGTGACGCGGCCGTCTTTCACCTTGCGATAAGGCGTCTCGACGAAGCCGTATTTGTTCACGCGCGCGAAGGTCGCGAGCGAGTTGATCAGGCCGATGTTCGGGCCTTCCGGCGTCTCGATCGGACAGATACGGCCGTAGTGCGTCGGGTGCACGTCGCGCACCTCGAAGCCCGCGCGCTCGCGAGTCAGGCCGCCCGGACCAAGCGCCGAGAGGCGGCGCTTGTGCGTGATCTCGGACAGCGGATTGGTCTGGTCCATGAACTGCGAGAGCTGCGAGGAGCCGAAGAACTCGCGTACCGCCGCCGCCGCCGGTTTCGCGTTGATCAGGTCCTGCGGCATGACGGTGTCGATATCGACCGACGACATGCGTTCCTTGATCGCGCGCTCCATGCGCAGGAGGCCGATGCGGTACTGGTTCTCCATCAGTTCGCCGACCGAACGCACCCGGCGGTTGCCGAGATGGTCGATGTCGTCGATGTCGCCCTTGCCGTCGCGCAGGTCGACCAGCGTGCGGATGACCGCGATGATGTCGTCCTTGCGCAGCACGCGCATCGTGTCCGGCGCATCGAGTTCGAGCCGCATGTTCATCTTCACGCGGCCGACCGCCGAGAGGTCGTAGCGCTCTCAGTCGAAGAACAGCGAGTTGAACATCGCCTCCGCGGTATCGACCGTTGGCGGCTCGCCCGGACGCATCACGCGGTAGATGTCGAACAGCGCGTCTTCACGCGTCATGTTCTTGTCGACGGCGAGCGTGTTGCGGATGTAGGCGCCGACATTGACGTGGTCGATGTCGAGCAGCGGCAGTTCCTTGTAGCCGACCTCGTTGAGAATCTTGAGGTTCTTCTCGGTGATCTCTTCGCCGGCCTCGACATAGATCTCGCCGGTCTTCGGATTGACCAGATCCTCGCCGATGTAGTGGCCGATCAGCTCTTCGTCGGTGACGCGCAGGGCTTTCAGGCCCTTCTCGGACAGCTGGCGCGCCTGGCGCACGGTCAGCTTCTTGCCCGCCTCGACCACCACCTTGCCGGTGTCGGCATCGACGAGGTCGTTGACGGCCTTGTAGCCACGCATGCGGTTCGAATCGAACGGCACGCGCCAGCCTTCCTTCGCGCGCTTGTAAACGATTTGCTTGAAGAAGGTTCGCAGAACCTCCTCGCCGTCCATGCCGAGCGCGAGCAGCAGCGACGTCACCGGGATTTTCCGGCGGCGGTCGATACGCGCATAGACGATGTCCTTGGCGTCGAACTCGATGTCGAGCCAGGAGCCGCGATACGGGATGATGCGCGCAGCGAACAGAAGCTTGCCGCTCGAATGCGTCTTGCCCTTGTCGTGATCGAAGAACACGCCGGGCGAACGGTGCATCTGGGAGACGATGACGCGCTCGGTGCCGTTCACGACGAAGGTGCCGTTGTTGGTCATGAGCGGAATGTCGCCCATGTAGACATCCTGCTCCTTGATGTCCTTGACCGACTTCGCGCCGGTCTCCTCGTCGATATCGAACACGATCAGGCGCAGCGTCACCTTGAGCGGCGCCGCGTAGGTCATGCCGCGCTGGCGGCACTCGTCGACGTCGTATTTCGGCGGCTCGAATTCGTATTTGACGAATTCCAGCATCGACGTGTTCGAGAAGTCCGAGATCGGAAACACGGACTTGAACACGGTCTGCAGACCCTCATCGGGCCGCCCGCCCTGAGGCTCGTTGATCTGCAGGAATTGGTCGTAGGACGCCTTCTGAACCTCGATGAGGTTCGGCATCTCCGCGACTTCCTGAATTTTGCCAAAAAACTTACGAACGCGCTTGCGACCAATAAAAGTCTGCGCAGTAGCCATGAGGTACTTTCTCCGTCGAACCGTCTAAAGGCCCCTCGGACGGCTCTCCGGAGGGTCGCAATCCAATCGCGACCATCCGGACAGGCGTCAGGCGCCGAATTTTTACGCGATTCCGGGCCGCTCTCCCCGAATCGTCACGCTCTCTCGCCGCTAGGCGTCTATTGTGGTGAAACCGGGATATAAGGTCCGGAACTCCCCACACAATCCTGTGTCGCCGACTTTCTCTTCGTTTGGATGGGTCCCCGGCGAGCCGGGGACCCGATAACGTCCGTCGCGAGCTGACGCCCGCTCCGATTACTTGAGTTCGACCTTCGCGCCGGCCTTTTCGAGCTGCGCCTTGACCTTCTCGGCCTCGTCCTTCGGGATTCCTTCCTTGACGGGCTTCGGCGCGCCTTCGACCAGGTCCTTGGCCTCTTTCAGGCCGAGGCCCGTAAGTGCGCGCACCTCTTTGATGACTTCGATCTTCTTGTCGCCGGCGGCGGCGAGAACGACCGTGAACTCGGTCTTTTCCTCAGCAACAGCAGCAGCAGCACCAGCAGGGCCCGCAACCGCAACAGCAGCAGCAGCAGAAACGCCCCACTTCTCTTCCAGCATTTTCGCGAGGTCGGCAGCTTCTAGCACGGTGAGGCTGGACAGCTCTTCGACGATCTTGCTCAGGTCAGCCATTTCTCTAGTTCCTTTTATTCGGTTCGAACCAATAGTTTAGACGGCAAGCCTCACGCGGCTTCGCCCTTCGATGCATAGGCCTGGACCACGCGCGCGACCTTGGCGGCCGGCGCGTTCGTGAGCTGCGCGATCTTGGTCGCGGGTGCGACCAGAAGGCCAATGAGCTTGGCGCGCAGTTCGTCGAGCGACGGCAGCGAGGCGAGCGCCTTGACGCCGTTCGGGTCCAGAGCGGTCTTGCCCATCGCTCCGCCGAGGATCACGAACTTCTCGTGTCCCTTGGCGAAGTCGGCAGCGACCTTGGGCGCCGCGATCACATCGCTCGAATAAGCGATGACCGTCGGACCTTTCAGCAAGGATCCGATGGACGCGACGTCCGTGCCTTCGAGAGCGATCTTGGCGAGGCGGTTTTTCGCGACCCGCACGCTCGCGCCAGCCGCACGCATCTGCTTGCGCAGAGTCTGCATCTGGGCGACCGTGAGACCGGCGTAGTGCGCGACGACGACGACGTTGGAGGCCTTGAAGACCCCGTTCAACGACTCGATCGCCGCTTTCTTTTCCGCTCGATCCACGTTTGGACTCTCTTCGGTTGGCGGCCGAGATTTCCTTCTCGGAAACCGGGCCGCCGGTTGCACCAGCCGTCCTGAAGTCCGCGGCGCCGGCACCCTTCGGGTTACCAAGGACCGCTCCGGCAGGACGACGACGAAAGCCTGTCCGCCGGACGCTTCAGGCCGAAAGCCCGCAACGCCAGTGCAAAGGTTCGAACCGATCAGCCGGCCCAAAGAGGCCGGAAAATCCGTCTTCACCCGTCTATGCAGGCCGGTCGATTAAGCCGGAACGCCCGGCGCCTGCAGTCTCGGACAGGGCGCTTCATGGAAACCGGCAATAGGCTCTCGGTCCATTTCTGAAATCCGCGAGGACGTCCGAAAGGATTGAGTTCCTGACCACCGGGTTTTCGGTGAAGCGCACAAAGGCGCGCCGCCAAACTGGGCGGGCACGCCCGACGGAGGATGTCTAGAATCTTTTCAAGGACTTGCCAAGGGGATTGGGACGCAATTTTCCACGTCCACCGCCTTGGGGCGACTATCAAAATATCGAATTCCTGAATTTGACCTTCCGTTCGGCCGGCCCCAACAGCTCCATAGGCTCCTTTTTGACGAGCGCCATGACGCGCGGGATGCGTTTTCTCAGCTCGGCCAGCCGGAATTCCGGCGTGGCCCCGATGGATAGCCGGATCGTCGCGCTGCCCGTGAACATCCTCTTGAGGTGATTCTCGTCGCCCTCGTAATTGATCGTGAGAAAGCCTGCATCCACGATTTCACCGGGCCGGACGGTGAAACTTGCGTAAGGACCGCTGAAGATATGTCCGCCGCGCGCAAAGGAACACTTGACCGCGGCGATCATCCAAGTGTCGGCAACCAGGCCCTTCGGTGCGAAGTTTCTGACGCTGCCAAGAAACGTCCCCACTGCGGGGATCACCACGTTCTCCGCCTTCGGTTCAAAACGTCGGCGGACGATAACTTCGATGCCATTGCAGCCCAGTCCGCCAAAGCCTCCCCCGACGATGACCAGCCCCTCGCCGCTTTTCTTGGCTCTGGCCAGACCTTCAAGGATTTGCTCATCCGCGCTTGCTGACGATGCCTCGGCCGGCTGATGTCGCATCACGGCCAAGTCTTGCGACCAAGCGGGCGATGCCGCGCTCAGAACAATACTCAGCGCGCAAACGGCTATCCTTACCCGGCGCACCGCCATTCCGGCTGACCGCCTGCCACGCATCGATACATCCATCCTCGCAACAATCCGTCCGGACCTACACGATAGCCATGTGGAACGGATGCGGCAAAACGCTTGGGGCAAAAAAAGAAAGCGCGCGAGTAAATCGCCGCAATGCCGGCGAAAAAAGGCACTTTGGGACGCACCCGGCGTGCTGGATGAGTTGAAGAAGCTCAATCCGAAAAACAGGCTAAGGGCCCCTGTAGACTGCTGAAGGTCCATAGACTGAAATTAGATAGCAGAGTGCGATGAAGCCCGAAAATTGGGAACGACGAAAATTCCTCGCGGGGACTGGCGCGGCAACTATGGCAGCCGGTTTTTATTCAGCCTCGGCGCATGCGCAGACAACCGCCCAGGCGACCGATAAATCAGCCAGGCTCTCAAGGTCGTCGACTTCCATAATCATTATATCGGGCCTGCTTTCACGTCGATTGCCGGTGCCGGTGCGCCGGCCGCGGCAACCGCTTACTGGCAGCAGGTCAACAGCAATCTTTCGGATCCGCAGGCGTTACTGTCGTCGATCGAGATGGCGGGCATCGACGGTCGCGTGGTGAACACCCCGCTCGAATTCCTTCAGAATCCCGATGACGATGTGCCTCCGGACAGGCCAAAACGCATCAACGATCAACTCGCCGAACTGGTGGGAAAAAACCCGGGCCGCTTGTTCGGGCTGGCGACGGTGGATGCCTATAGCGGTGATGCCGGTGCGCTCGAATTGACGCGCGCCGTCCGCGAATTGGGTCTGCGCGGCGTCTTCGTGGCCAGCGCCAAAAAGGATCTGTTCCTCGATGCGCCACAGGCGCGTCCGACACTTGCGGCGGCCTCCACCCTGGGCGTGCCGGTCTTTGTCCACCCGATCACAGATGTGCAATTGCGCGTGCGTCTCGCGGGATACGGATTACTCGGAAGCACATTCAATCGTGGCGTCATTAACGCGGCGTCATTGATAGCGCTGCTGGAGAGCGGCACGTTCGAGCAAATGCCAGACCTGCGGATCGTGGTCACCACACTGGCGATCGGCGGGGTTCTGCTCGCCGGGGCGTCCGGGGACAGGCGCGGCGCGCAACGTGACAGGCTGGGATTGCTTCGCCGGCATGTCTATATCGACACCATGGGCCTGCAGCCCACGCTCATCCGCAGCATGGTGGATGTTTTGGGCGCGGACCACATCCTCGCCGGCACCGACTGGCCCATCTTTGAGGAGTTGTCGGTGCCGCAACGGCTGCAGGCGGCATTGTCGGCTTGCGGACTTGACGCGGCCGAACAGCGGATGATCGCGGGCGGTAATGCGCTGAAGCTTCTGGGCATCACGTAGCGAAAAGCACAATCCACCCACCGTCAATCGCGACCATGAAACTGAGTTCAGATTGGCACGACTTCAAAACGAAACTCGACAAGAACTTTTCCTCGGCAAGGCAAACCAACCCAGTTGTCATTCGACTATGTAGGCGAAGAAGCGGGCATACCGGCAAGGGTCTGTAATGACGAGGCCGCCAACTAAGGGCCGCCTACGTTCCCCCGGCCTGACATTGCAGCGCGTCTTTGCTGCGCTGTAAGTCCTTTATGAATTGATCAATGCGTTCGCGTGTCAGGGCGTCGAGGCCTTCTGAAGCAAAGCGCCTTGCGTGGCGCATTTGTTCGTCAAATCGTTCGCAATGCTCACACATGGCTCACCGCTTCGGATCCGGCGGGAGCGTGGAGCACTCTCAGTCATCGATGGATGCCGCTGGCGGGGCGATGATAATACCAAGCATGCCAGCTCAGTACGGTTCCGTACATATCGAAACAAAAGCCGCCGATTTAAAGCGATCGCATGGCGTTGGTCTCCGCGATGACACGATCACTTAGCGCCTTGGCGTCAAGAGTTCCGCTGCGTGCCATGTCGATGATGCGTGTTGCGACGGTTTCGCGGTCATGTCGATGATGACCGTTGATGTGGAGGGCTTTGCAGGCTTCCTCCAGCGCCTTTGACATGGCCGTAATGGCCTCAGGCTCGAATGCGCATTGGTCGGTGAGATAAAATCGTATCGGCATCGGTTGGCCCCACAACAAACGGGCGGGAGCAAGTTCGCCATCCCATCGCTGCCGTCCCTTCAAAGGCCAGCGACGAACTGATTCAAAAAACAGACCCTAGATTGTCGTCAAGAAATTTGCGGTTTCACCAAAAGGAACCAGTGCCCGTTGTTAAAAGGGAAAGGGACCAATACCGCATTCTCGGCCGGACGGACCTCAGAAAATTTGCGCGCCATCACCGCCTCCGGCCATGCTGCGTCTATCGATCCTATTTCCTGACCAAAGTCCTTGACAGCGTAACGCTCCTCTGCTATCCAGGGCCCATTCTCGACAACTGAATCCGCTGCGCCCGTGCGCCGGCCAGGACGCATGTCCCCGTCATACCCGCAACGGCAGACATCCGGTTCTATCTCGAAAGCACAGGGTCCCGCTTCCGCGGGGCGAGCGGGAGATTGCTGCCGAATTCAGGAGGCCCCCATGACCCTCGACCTCACCCGCGAAGAATGGGCGCAGGTGCGCTACGAGTACGAGCAAACCAACAAGCCGGTCGGAGGACATCTGTTTCGACCACGGCATCTCCCCGACACGCTGCGCGACCGCGTGCGGCGCTGGCGCTGGACGCCGCGGCGACAGCCGATCCCGGCGGAAGGCCCGCCGCCAACGCCATGGACCGGACACACGGCGCCGCGTGTCGTGGCGCCGGTCGGCCCGACCGCACCGTCATCGTGGGTTACGGCAGGGAACGAGGCCCCGGCGGATGCGCCCGCCTCGCAAGCTGCACCGGGCGAAGAGACACCGCCCGATCCCGCCGACGATCGTGCCGCGGCTGCAGGGCGCGGTCGCGCGCGTGCTGCCCGCGATCGAGGCGACCGTCGCGAATCTCGCCGCGGGGCCGATGCCGCCGCGCGAGATGGAGCGGGCGGCGCGCACGCTCACGTCGCTGACGCGAACCTTGCGCGAGCTGAACGAGCTGTTGAGCCAGCATCAGCCGCAGGGCGGCCGCATCTGCGAATGCGACATGCCGGAGGATATCGACGCGTTCCGCTACGAGCTTGCGCGGCGGATCGAGCGCGTTCATGACTTCACAGACCGGCCAACAGTCGGGGCTAACCCCGCCCGAAGGCTTCGTGCCGTATGGCGGGTGAGGCGCCGTCGCCGGCTAAATCACGTCCCGCTGGTTGTCGCCGTCCCCAGGCTCGCCGTGTCGATCTTCACGCCCGGGCCCATCGTGGAGGAGATCGCCACGCGGTTGATGTAGTGGCCCTTGGAGCCCTGCGGCTTGGCCTTCTGCACCGCGTCGGTGAAGGCCTTGATGTTGGCCACCAGCTGCTCGGCCGTGAACGAGGCTTTGCCGACGCCGGCGTGGATGATGCCGGCCTTCTCGACGCGGAACTCGACCGAGCCGCCTTTCGCGCCCGCGACCGCGGCCTTGACGTCCATCGTCACGGTGCCGACCTTCGGGTTCGGCATCATGCCGCGGGGACCGAGCACCTTGCCGAGCCGGCCGACCAGCGGCATCAGGTCCGGGCGTGGCGATCACGCGGTCGAAGTCGATCCGGCCGCCCTGCACTTCGGTGACCAGCTCCTCGGCGCCGACCACGTCGGCGCCTGCGGCCTTCGCCTCGTCGGCTTTGGCGCCGCGCGCGAACACCGCGACGCGCTGCGAGCGGCCGGTGCCGTTCGGCAGCGTGACCACGCCGCGAACCATCTGGTCGGCGTGACGCGGATCGACGCCGAGGTTCATTGCGATCTCGACCGTCTCGTCGAACTTCGCCTTGGCGCGTTCCTTGACGATCTTCACGGCCTCGTCGATCGGGTAGGACTTCGCCGGGTCGACACCCTCGCGCGCCTTGGTGATGCGTTTGCCCATTGCCATGATTAAGCCCCCACCTCGATGCCCATCGACCGCGCCGAACCTTCCACCATGCGCATCGCGGCTTCCACCGTGCTGCAATTGAGGTCGGTCATCTTCTTCTCGGCGATTTCCTTCACCTGCGCCTTGGTGATCGAGCCGGCCTTGTCGCGGCCGGGAGCCTTCGAGCCGCTTTCGAGCTTGGCGGCCTTCTTGATGAAGTAGGACACCGGCGGCGTCTTCATTTCGAAGGTGAAGGACTTGTCGCCGTAGATCGTGATCACGACCGGGATCGGCTGACCCTTCTCCATCTGCGAGGTCTTCGCGTTGAAGTCCTTGCAGAACGCCATGATGTTGAGGCCGCGCTGACCGAGCGCGGGACCGATCGGCGGGGACGGGTTGGCCGCTCCCGCCGGAACCTGCAGTTTCAGGAATCCAGCTACTTTCTTTGCCATCTCGTTTCCTTTCAGTGGTGCGGATCTCGACGGTTGGCGACCGCCTCACCTCCCACGTTTCGATTGTGTGTGCCCGCACGCGCTGCAGCACGAAGTGATGCAGCGCAGATGCGTGATCCCGGTTGGCTTCTCTTTCAGAAACGGGTCCCGGTTCTGCGGCGCATCGCGTTTCACGCTGCGCCGCGCCCGGGACACATCACCCGCTCTTGCGCCAAACCACCAGAGCTCGTTCCACGGACATGCCGCAGGCCGAGATGTCGGCTTGCCTCGATCTCCTCGAGTGCGCGGGTGACGCCGTCCCATACACCGTAATCGTGCCAGATGACCATCCCTTTTTCGGCCACCAGGCGGAACGCGGTGTCGGTGTCCGCGATCACATAGTCATGGGCGTGCGATCCGTCCACGAAGACGAGCCCGGCGCGGCCGGCATGGGCGGACCAGTCGATAGGCCGCCGAATCGCCCATGAGCTGGCGTGATGCGGCGCCGCGGCGGCCTTCCACTCGGGCGGCGCCTCGAGGAACCGGCGGCCGGAGCGCGGCTTTTCGACATACATCCGCTCGCCCGGCGCCAGATCGAATTTCGGCGCGGCGTCCGGCGGCAAATCCAGTGTGAAGACATGGTGTTGCGCCGGTGCGTTGACGGCGAGGTTGAGCGTGGTGCGGCCGTCGAACGTGCCGATTTCGACGATCTCGTCGCCGGCCGTCGTCGCGGCCGCGGCGCTCGCCAGCACGGCGAGCTCGGCGAGATTAACGTCGCCGGAATTCTTGGCCGCCTCGACGATCCGGATCGGCTTGGCGGCGATGACACTCGCGCCAGCCGGCGACCGGCAGGCTGGTCCCCTGCCCGCGCGTCACGCCGCGCATGCGGCGGCTCGCGTCGCGGACGCGCGGCCGAGCGTGGAGACCGGAAGATAGACCGAGCGCGCGTAGAAGCCGTTGAGCCGCGCGCGCATTCGTACAGCGCGGCTTACAGCTTCTCGACCTGCCCGAATTCGAGCTCGACCGGCGTGGCGCGGCCGAAGATCGACACCGCGACCTTGACGCGCGAGCGGCCCTCGTCGACTTCCTCCACCGTGCCGTTGAACGATGCGAACGGGCCGTCGGAGACGCGCACCTGCTCGCCGACCTCGAACGAGATCGAGGGCTTCGGCCGCTCGATGCCTTCCTGCACCTGATTGAGGATGCGCTGCGCCTCGCCTTCGGAGATCGGCATCGGCTTCTTGTCGGCGCCGAGGAAGCCGGTGACCTTCGGGGTGTTCTTGATGAGGTGGTAGGCCTCGTCGGTGAGGTCCATCTTCACCAGCACGTAGCCGGGAAAGAACTTGCGCTCGGCGTCGACCTTGCGGCCGCGCCGCACCTCGACGACCTTCTCCTTCGGCACCATGACCTCGTCGAACAGGTGCGTCAGGCCGCGCTGCTTGGCCTGCTCCCGGATCGAATCCGCGACCTTGTTCTCGAAGTTCGAATAGGCGTGGACGATGTACCAGCGCTTTGGCTTGGTTTCAGTCGCAGCTTCCGCCACCGTCCTCTCCTTACTTAGCTGCCGATGCCGAGCACGAACGTGACGAAGATGCGGATCACCTGGTCGGCGAGCAGGAAGAAGATCGCCGCGACCGCCGCGAAGACGAACACCATCGCGGTGGTGATGCCGGTTTCCTTGCGCGACGGCCAGGTGACCTTGTTGGTCTCCTGCCGCACTTCCTGAAAAACTTGAACGGGTTCAGCTTCGCCATTTCAATCTATGCCGCCCTTGGCTCGTCCGAGATGCCGGTTCCACATAGGTATCCGGCGCCCAATTGTCAGGACGAGCCAACGGATCCTTTTTTGGGGGTACGTTCGCCGCGGAAGTCCGTCGCCGGGCCGCAAGCGAGTGCCGCTTCCTAATGCCGGACGCATCGCGGCGTCAACTCAAGGGTTTACGGCGGACAGCGGGCGGCGCCTGGCGTTGGCAGGAGTGGAGGGACTTCGAACCCGCAACCTTCGGTTTTGGAGACCGACGCTCTAGCCAGTTGAGCTACACTCCTAACACGGCCGCTATATAGCGGGCGAAAATGGCGCCGTCACCTGTCCGTCGTTTCCACGCATTTCGGCCCGTCGGCGCAGCGTTACGCGGCGAAAATCGCCGATTTGGGCCGATTTCACGCCCTTGCCGCGACTTTCTACCGCCTCGGCCATGGGACCTTCAAGCGCTCCTGCGCGTTCTTGGTGCATGAACCGTAGGAGGATTCTCATGATGGACGATCGTCCTGATCTCGGCGTTCGCCGCGACGTCGATCCGCTCGGCTACCCGACATCGCCCGCCACGCGCCGGGATTCGAGCTTCGTTCCCGCCTTTGTCCTGCTGGCGCTGCTGCTGATCGGCGGCTTCTTCCTCGTCACCTACAGCGGCGATAACCAGCAGACCGCGAGCAACGCGCCGGTCACTGAGCGCTCAGCGCCGGCACCGGCAGCTCCGCCGGCGGCGCCGCCAGCGAAGCAGCAGTAGTTCGCGTTTGGAGAACTCCTCATGGCCCCGCTTCGGCGGGGCTTTTTTTGTCAGTCTTGAATTTGGAGCGGGCGAAGGGAATCGAACCCTCGTCATAAGCTTGGAAGGCTTCTGCTCTACCATTGAGCTACGCCCGCATCACTGCGATCATAATCCGCAACGTGTGATCAGATCGCAAACACTCAATTTCGGCTGGGCTTGCCAGCCGAAGCTGCGCACCAGCCCGGCCTTCGCCCTTCGGGCTTCGGCGGCTTGCCAACCTTGCGCTGCTGCGCAGCGAAGGTTGGTGGGGGAAGCAGGACTCGAACCTGCGAAGGCTAAGCCAGCGGATTTACAGTCCGCCCCCTTTGCCGCTCGGGACATTCCCCCGCTCGCCGTCGAACCTCATGGAATCTCAGGCAAATCGCAAGCGCTTCCGGCAACTGGCCGAACGCTCGCGAGCCGGTGTTATGGTGACGGCCCGCCAAGGTGTCAACCGCGAAGCGCCGCGCACGTTCCGGCCGCTTGAGGAGACGAAGCATGGCCGCCGCGACCGTCCAGGTGCTCGTAGAAGAGCGAAAGCTCGGCGCGGTAGCGCGGGTGAGCATCCAGAATTCCGCCAAGCTCAACACGCTCGGCAGCCAGCTCATGATCGCCTTCATCGCGGAGGTCGAGGCGCTCGCCAAACGCGACGATCTGCGCGCCGTCGTGCTGACCGGCGCCGGGGACAGGTCGTTCATCGGCGGCGCGGACATCTTCGAGATGGCGGCGTTCGATGCCGAGACGGCGCGCGCCTTCATCACGCTGGTGCACCGCTGCTGCCGCAGCTTGCGCGAACTGCCCGTCCCGGTAATCGCGCGGGTGAACGGCTACACGCTCGGCGCGGGACTGGAAGTAGCGGCCGCGTGCGACCTGCGTGTCGCTTCGTCCAATGCGTTGTTCGGCATGCCGGAGGTGAAGGTCGGCATCCCGTCGGTGGTCGAGGCCGCGCTGCTGCCCGGGCTGATCGGCTGGGGGCGCACGCGCGAGCTGCTGCTGTTCGGCGAGAACATCGATGCGGCGACCGCGCTCGCGTGGGGACTGGTCGAGCAAGTCGTCGAGCCCGCCGCGCTCGATGCGGCGGTCGAGGCGCGGCTCGAGTCGCTGCTGAGCGCGGGGCCGCAGGCGGTGCGCTTGCAGAAGAGCCTCATCCGCCAGTGGGAAGATCTGACTCTGTCTCAGGCGGTTAGCGCCGGCATCGAAAGCTTCACGCAAAGCTACGCGACTGACGAGCCGACGCGCATGATGGGCGCGTTCGTCAATCGCGCGCGGGCCAAGAAAAGCTGAGCCAGCCTCAGCGCGTGTGCTATGCGCCGCGCGATGGAGCCGATCACGCAGCGCACGACGGAAGGCTGGGGCAGCGGCCTCATCGGCGTCATCATCTTCGCCGGCTCGCTCCCGGCGACGCGGGTCGCGGTCGGCGGATTCACGCCGTTGTTCCTGACCTCGGCGCGGGCCGTGATCGCGGCGCTGCTCGGCGCCGCGCTGCTCCTCGCGCTGCGCCAGACGCGCCCGGAGAAAAGCGATCTCGTCCCGCTCGCGGTGACGGCGCTCGGTGTCGTGGTCGGCTTTCCGCTGCTGACGGCGCTCGCGCTCCAGCACATCAACTCGGCGCGCTCGATCGTCTTCATCGGGCTGTTGCCGCTCGCGACCGCGATCTTCGGCGTCGTCCGCGGCGGCGAGCGGCCGAAGCTCGCCTTCTGGCTCTTTGCGGTGATCGGCGCCGCGCTGGTGGCGGGCTTTGCGCTCGCCAACAGCGAACCTGCCTCGCTCGCCGGGGACCTGCTGATGGTCGCCGCGATTTTGGTTTGCGGTCTTGGTTATGCGGAAGGTGCCCACCTCTCGCGCCGCCTCGGCGGCTGGCAGGTGATCTCCTGGGCGCTGGTGCTGTCGCTGCCCGTGATGGCCGCGCTCGGCCTCGCGACACTGCCGGCCACGTGGACCGGAATCAGCGGCCCGGCATGGCTGGGCCTCGCCTACGTGTCGGTCTTCAGCATGCTGGTCGGATTCGTGTTCTGGTACCGCGGGCTCGCGCTCGGCGGCATCGCGGGTGTCGGCCAGTTGCAGTTGCTCCAGCCCTTTTTCGGACTGGCGCTGGCCGGGTTTCTTCTCGGCGAACCGGTCGCCTGGTCGATGATCGCCGTGACCGGGCTGGTCGTGCTGTGCGTCGCGGGTGCGAAGCGCTTCGCCTGAACAGGCTCAGCGCCGCAAGGCGCCGTAGGCGAAACCGATCAGCCCCGCGATGGCGAGCGTCGTGTAAGGCCGGACCTTGATGGAATGCAGGATCGCGCCGCTCACGCTGTCATGAACCCGTTCGGCGGCGTCGAGCGCGTCGCGTCCGGCGTCGGCCGCACCCGCAATCGCGGCGTCGACCTTTTTGTGCGTGCTATTGATGGCGGAGACGCCCCGTTGCGTGATGTCGTCGAGCGCCGCTTCGACGTCTGCTACTGCGCGTTCTGCCATGACGTTCCTCGAAGGTTGAGATAGCAGGAAAGCGCGCAAGGCCGCCGTTTGTTCCGCGTGGGCCCTCGCGTTTGCCAGCGAGCCTTCGTCCGTGACACATCACCGCCATGCCCGAGAAACGCTGGGACCCGAAACAGACGCACAAGCGCCCGGGCGGTCCGCCGCGCGACAAGAAGGACAAGAGCCGCTTCGCGCCGAAGCCCAAGCCCGTGCGCCCCGGCATCCCGGAGGGCGTCGCGATCCTCTACGGCTGGCACACGGTCGCGGCGGCGCTCGCCAATCCGCGCCGCAAGGTGCGGAAAATCTTCGCGACCGAAAACGGCGCGCACCGGCTCACCGAAGAAGGGCTGACGCCACCCGTCACGCCTGAGATCGTGAAGCCGGATGCGATCGCGGCGCGGCTGTCGCCCGATGCCGTGCATCAGGGGCTGCTGGTCGAGGCCGATCCCCTCCCCGCGCTCGACCTCGAAGACATCGCGGCCGACGGCACCGTGCTGGTGCTCGACCAGATCACGGATCCGCATAATGTCGGCGCGATCCTGCGCTCGGCGGCGGCGTTCGGCGTGAAAGCCATCGTCACCACGGCGCGGCATTCACCCGAAGCGACCGGCGTGCTGGCAAAGTCGGCGTCCGGCGCGCTCGATCTTGTGCCGACCGTCACGGTGCCAAATCTCGCGCGGGCACTCACCGAATTGAAGGAGCGCGGCTTTCTCACCGTCGGGCTCGACAGCGAGGGCGAGACCGATCTCGC
Organism: uncultured Alphaproteobacteria bacterium; assembly: GCA_963779545.1. Lineage (GTDB taxonomy): Bacteria > Pseudomonadota > Alphaproteobacteria > Rhizobiales > Xanthobacteraceae > PALSA-894. The sequence goes on from CAVZYQ010000001.1 coordinate 23,300, forward strand.
AGTGGCGCCGCTGCGGCTGCCGCTTGCGCTGGTGCTCGGCGCCGAGGGCCGCGGCCTGCGCCAGCTCACGCGTCAGACCTGCGATATCCGCGCGCGGCTCGATCTGCCCGGCGCGATCAAGAGCCTGAACGTGTCGAATGCCGCGGCGGTCGCGCTCTATGCGGCAATCGGCTGCGCTGAACAACACGAAATGAAAAAACGCGGCGGGAAGTCCCGCCGCGTTTCTCCGAACTCAAGACCTGAAGCGAAGCTCAGGGCATCTTTCGCATGCCGCCGCCATGACGCGGAGCGACCGAGCCCGGCTGACGCATGATGTGCATCTGGCCGCCACCCATGCGGTGCGGGTGCATTGCCGCCCATGCGATGCGGGCGAACCGCGGCGTTCCAGTGACGCGGCGGGATCGCACCGCCCCAGCGCTTCGGCACGATCAGGCCAGTGCGATAGCGCGGGCCGCGGAAGCCGTGACGAAAGCCCGGGACCGCGATGCCGTAGCGAAGGCTCTGACGATGGCTGTAGCCGTGGCGGTGACCATAGCCATGGCGATGGCCGTAGCCGTGACGGTGGCCGTAGCCGTGGTGACGATACCAGCGGCGATGCTGCCAGCGCAGGCCGCCGCCGCCCGCGTAGTACGGATACGCGCGGCGATAGCCGTAGTCGTAGGACTGCGTCGGCGCGACGCCGATGGTCACCGGCTCCGAATAGGTCGGGCCCTGGTTGACGACGTAGGTCGGCGCGGCGGCATAACCGCCGCGGTAGCCGTAGCTGTAACCCCGCCGCCGCACGGATTGCAGCCCGACGCGTAGCCATAGCTCACGGGCGCCGCATACGAGTAGCTGTAGACCACCGGCGCCGTGTAGTAGGCGACCGGCGCCGCGTAGCTGTAGGACGATCCGCAGGAATAGCAGCCGGCGGATGCGGCCAGTAGCAGTGCTCACCACAGCCGCGAGTGCGGCGGCGGCGAGAAGATGGACGGGACGTCCAGACATTTTTTTACGCTCCCTTGTTACTTGCGGCTCGAGACGAACCGTTGTTTTGGGGTCTGTGCCCCGAACCTCGTTACGTCGCCAGCGGCGCTCGCGCTCCCGTTCGCGCGGCGCCAGCGATCGACTTCCGGCGGATTGAACGGCGGATATTCGGTGACCGGCGCGCGTGATGTCGGACCCGGCCGACCATTCGCGATAGAAATTCGTCGGACGCGGCCGCGATTTTTCGCAGGCGGCGCTTCGAGCCGGCCGACACGCGGCATGCGCCCGGTCGCCGGAAAGTATCCGCGCGCATCGAACGGCACCGCAAACGCAACCGGCCCCTCGATCACGAGCTCGCCGTGACCCGGGCCGCGCGAGGCCCCAGTCGCCGTAAACGATCGCGCCATCGGCGATCACGCCGTTGATCATGACCGGCACGCCATGCTTGCCCGGAATGACGATGACAGGTCCGGTCTGCGCGCGCGCCGGCGTCAGGCTCGCCAGAGCGGCGATGCCAAGCACAGCGAGAGATGCAACCGATAACCAATGCGCATTCTGTTAACCGACACGGATCGCGAAATTTCGCTTCGTCAGTTTAGCGAAAATGCGCATGGGAAGCGGTTAACGCGGCGCTCACAATCAGCCGGTAACATTAACCGGGCGTCGCTGCGGCGAGCGCAAATTCGCAGGCTGCGCAAACCCGTCTTTCGCATAATTGCACCGCGTTTTCCGCCGTGGCATTCGCCGGTCCTTCGCGTTAACCGAAGGGCCCATGCCGAACCGGCAGCCACCCAAGAGCAAAGCCGCGACCGCGAGCTTCCGCTCGCGCTATGACGCGCTCGAGGAGCGCCGCGCTCGCGCTGATGGCGCGGCTGTCATCGCTCGGCGACGAAGGCGGAAGCGCATCCGGCGCACGGACGCGCGCGCACGCTGCTCAACACGACGTTCCGCAAGGCGACGCTGGTCCAGCGCGCCGCGGTTCTCGAAGCCGCCGAGTGGCTGATCACGGTGCTCGACCGCGCCACGATGATTCTTTGAGCGGTTAGACCTCTCTCCTACGACTAATTGCTGGTGGTCGCCGCAGGTGCTTCCGGATCGCGCAATAACCGCCGATGCGATGTCGATAACGTGTTTTATTTCAATGGCTTAGACGGATCGATGCTACGACCTTTCGTCGTAAGACGACTGGTGCAAAGACAGCATGAACTCTCCGAGGCTACGTCGCCGCCGAGCACAACCGGGCGTGCGCTTGCTTTCGCGCCCGAGGTTGCGCCGGGAAACAAGCTCAGGGGGACTTCATGGCAACCATGACAACCAGCGACGGCAGAGTCGTTGGAGCGAAACAGAACGACCGGCTCGTTATTTTCGCCTCGTCACTCGGCACCGTGTTCGAGTGGTACGACTTTTACATCTACGGTGCGCTCGGCGCAATTCTCGCCAGCAAGTTCTTCGCCGGCGTCGCGCCGACGTCGGCCTTCATCTTCACGCTGCTCGCCTTCGCGGCCGGTTTCGCGGTGCGCCCGTTCGGCGCGCTGGTGTTCGGCCGGCTCGGCGATCTCGTCGGCCGCAAATACACCTTCCTCGTCACCATGACGCTGATGGGCATCGGCACGTTCCTGATCGGCGTGTTGCCGACCTATGCGTCGATCGGCATCGCGGCGCCGATCCTGCTGATCGTGCTGCGCCTCGTGCAGGGCCTCGCCCTCGGCGGCGAGTACGGCGGTGCCGCGACCTACGTCGCCGAGCATGCGCCGAACGGCAAGCGCGGCCTCTACACCTCGTGGATCCAGACCACCGCGACGCTCGGCCTGTTCATGGCGCTGCTGGTGATCCTCGGCATCCGCACCGTCATGGGCGAAGCCGCCTTCAACGAATGGGGCTGGCGCATTCCGTTCCTGCTCTCGGTCCTGCTGCTCGGCGTCTCGATCTGGATCCGGCTGCAGCTCGCCGAGTCGCCCGCCTTCCAGAAGATGAAGGACGAAGGCGCGCAGTCGAAGGCGCCGCTCACGGAGGCCTTCGGCAACTGGGAGAACGGCAAGATCGCGATCCTCGCACTGCTCGGCGCCACCGCCGGTGAAGCGGTCGTGTGGTATGGCGGACAGTTCTACGCGCTGTTCTTCCTGACCCAGACCATCAAGGTCCCGGCGGTCAACGCCCAGATCATGATCGTGATCGCACTCGCGCTCGCGACGCCCGGCTTCATCTTGTTCGGCTGGCTGTCGGACAAGATCGGCCGCAAGCCGATCATGATGGCGGGCTTCCTGCTCGCGGTCGTGACCTACTTCCCGATCTTCCAGGGCATCACGCACTTCGCCAACCCGGCGCTCGAGAAGGCGCTGGCGGAATCGCCGGTGACGGTCGTGGCCGATCCGGCGCAGTGCTCGTTCCAGCTCAAGCTGACCGGCACCGAGCAGTACACCAAGCCGTGCGACGTCGCGAAGTCGGCGCTGGTCGCCCGCTCGGTGAACTACAACAACGAGACCGCGGCTGCGGGCGCCCCGGTCGTCGTGAAGGTCGGCAGCGACAGCTACACCGCCGGCACGCCGGACTTCGTGAAGAACCTCAACGACGCCATCACGAAGCACGGCTATCCGGCCTCGGCGGACACGAGCCAGATCAACTACCCGATGACGGTGCTGCTGCTGTTCATCCTCGTCGTCTACGTGACGATGGTCTACGGCCCGATCGCCGCCTGGCTGGTCGAACTGTTCCCGACCCGCATCCGCTATACCGGCATGTCGCTGCCCTATCACATCGGCAACGGCTGGTTCGGCGGCTTCCTGCCCGCGATCGTGTTCGCGATCGTGGCGGCGACCGGCAACATCTACTCCGGCCTCTGGTACCCGATCATCATCGCGGCGATGAGCTTCGTGGTCGCGCTGATCTTCCTGCCGGAGACGAAGGATCGCGACATCAACAAGATCTGACGCAACATCTCCGGCGGCGACGCTCGCCGCCGGGCACCTCCCAACTCGACGCCCCGCTCACGCGGGGCGTTTTGTTTTGGCGCAGGAAGCTTAAGATCGCCGCGATGCCGGACTTCATGAGCCGCGTGCTTGGACCCTTGCCGCTCGCCGACGACGCCCCGACGGCGCGCGGGTTCGTGGCCGCGCTGCTGCTGGTGCGGCCTTGCTACGCTGCTGATCGCGGCGCTGGTTTCCGTCGTGCATGTCGAGCGCATCGTCGGCATCTACGTCATCGCGGTGATGATCGCGGCGATCCGCTGGGGCCTGTGGCCGGGCGTCGTCGCGGCGATCACCGGCGTCGCGACTGATCAATGTCCTGTTCACGCGCACGCCGACTGGGTTTCCAGCTTCAGGACTGGGATCAGGTGGTGCGGCTTGTCGTGTACGTCGTGGTCGCCGTGATGGCGAGCCGGCTTGCGCGCAGCCTCAAGGATCACGCCGCAACGGCCGAGCGCGCACTCAACGAAACGCGGCGGCGCCAGGAGACGGACCAGTTGCGCGAGGCGCTGATCGGGTCGGTGTCGCACGAGCTGCGCACGCCGCTCTCCTCGATCCTCGGCGCCACCACGGTGCTGTGCAGTGCGGCGGCCGTGCGCGCAGAACCGCAGCTCGAGGCGCTCGCCGGCGTGGTCCGGACCGAAACGGAGCGGCTGAACAACGTCATCCAGAATTTGCTCGATGCCACCCGCATCAGCAGCGAGGGCCTGCGGCCGCGTTTCGAGTGGGCGGAAATCGCCGATATCGTCAACGCGGCGCTGGAAAAGCGGCGTATGCAGCTCGGCGCGCGCGTGCTCGACGTCGACCTCGCGCCCGAACTGCCGCTCGTCTATGTGGACCCCGTGATGGTCGAGCAGGCGCTCGAGCAATTGCTTGATAATGCGGCGAAATACTCCCCCGAGAGCGAGCCGGTCCGCATCACCGCGCGCGCCGCCGACGGAGCGGTCGCGCTGAGCGTGATCGATCGCGGCGCCGGGCTGTCGCAGGACGAACTGGCGCGGCTCGGCGAGCGCTTCTTCCGCGGGCCCGCGCACCGCCGGCACGACCAACGGGTCGGGCTTCGGCATCTGGATCGCGCGGGCCTTCCTGCACGCGAGCGGCGCGAGCCTCAGCGCAAAGAGCGATGGCGCGGATCGTGGCGCTACGTTTATCATCCGGCTGCCGATCCCGGCGCAGGCGCCGCCGCGCGAGCACGACCCAAATGAGTGAGCAAGTCCCCGTCGTGCTCATCGTCGACGACGAAGCGCAGATCCGCCGCTTCCTGCGCGCCGGTTTCGAGCTGGAAGGCTTTCAGGTCAACGAGGCGGCGAGCGCGGCGGACGCTCTGCAGCGCCGCGACGCTTTGGCCGCTCGACCTCATGATCCTCGATCTCGCGTTGCCCGACGGCGACGGCGCAGAAGTTCTGACGCGCTTGCGCTCATGGTCGAACGTGCCGGTGATCGTGCTGTCGGTGCGCGCTGACGAAGCCGAGAAGGTGAAGCTGCTCGAACTCGGCGCCGACGACTATGTGACGAAGCCGTTCGGCATGGCGGAACTGCTGGCGCGCGCGCGCGCGGCGCTACGGCGGCACACGCGCGGACCGGTCACCGCCAGCACCGTCAATGTCGAGCGGCTGAAAATCGATTTCGCGCGCCGCATCGTCACACTCGACGGCGCGCGGCTGACGCTGACCCCAAAGGAATACCGGCTGCTGCAGATCCTTGCGCAGCATGCCGGGAGCGTGGTGACGCATCAGTATCTGTTGAAGGAGGTGTGGGGGGAGCCGCACGTGCAGGACACGCACTACCTGCGCATTTTCGTGCGCAAGCTGCGCCAGAAGATCGAAGCCGACCCGAACCGGCCGCGCATCCTCATGACCGAACTCGGTGTCGGCTACCGGCTCGGCGTCAACGCCGAAGTCGGCGAGCGGGTGCACGCGTAAGCCTTGTCGCGGTCGCGGGCCGCTGATATCTCGCTGCACATCACGGCGGCCGGATTAGCTCAGCGGTAGAGCAGCGGTTTTGTAAACCGAAGGTCGGGGGTTCAATCCCCTCATCCGGCACCACACTCCTACCTTGCGTTTGCCAGGCACGGGTCGAGCACCGCGTGGTTGTCGTCGAGCCGCTTGTAGCCGCCGCGGAACAGCACGCGATCGCCGACCTTCATATCGTTCGACTGGTAGGTCACGCACATGATGCGCAGGTCCGAGCACATCACGAGATACCAGAGCGCCCCGTCGGTCCGCACCAGCGTGAGGTCGCCCGCGATCGCAAGATCGATGCGGACCTCCTCAGGCACGATCCCTTCCGCCATCGTGCGGATCTCCGCGCACGCGGCCGGGCGCTCGGGCGGCTGCTCCGGCGGAGAAAACGCCGGACGGTTTTCGAGCGTCTGCGCTGCTGACAAGGAAGACAGAAGTGTGAGCGCGCAAAGGATTGGCTTCATCGCGCCGGCTTGAAGCACGTTTTGGGGTAATTTGTGGTGACCGCCGCGGGCTCGGTTTCAGCCGGCGGAATTTCCGCACCACGACGCACAACTGATCGCGCCGCAATCCTCCGGGATCGCACTCAGCCAGCCCGCAGTCCATTCAGGCACGCGCGCCTCCTGCACGAGCAGAATGTGCCCGCATGCATCGCAACGGTGAATGGCGTGCCCCGCCAGCGACTGCAACACCGGAACATCCTCCACCCGCTCCATCCCGCCACCGCACTCCGCGCACACGAATGGATTCAACTCCGATGCCTGCATCGATCCACCTCCGTCATATCCGCCCGGTCCGTTCGTAATGCGGAAGTGAGGTCGGGATTTGTCCGTACATCGCTCGTACACCGATTTACGAACGCGTACGGTGAACAGGAAGAAATTGAATTAAGTAGCCGCGCCCGCTTGCCGCCGCGCGCTCACAAAGCCGCCTCATTGTGCCGTCATTGCGCCCCTGATGCGCAAAACGTTTGTCGCTCTCGCCGTCATTGCGGCCGTCTTCGTCGCGTGGTCGGCGTGGCCGTTCGTCGGCCTCTACGATCTTGCGCGCGCCGTGCAATCGGGCGACGTCGTACGAATCGAGCAGCGCGTGGATTTTCCCGCGCTCGGCCGCTCGCTCAGCGGACAGATCATAGGGACCTATGCGCGCCTCACGGGCCTGCCGATCGATCGCGGCAGCCTGGTTGCGGGCTTGGCCTCCGCGGTTGCCGATCCGCTGGTCGCGCGGATGCTGACGCGGGCCGCGCTGTCCGAGCTGTTGCAGAAGGGTTGGCCGAGCGACGTCCTCGGCGCACCGCCGCCGCAGTTTCAGGCGCCGAACTGGAACGCGCTCGGTGATGTCTGGCAGCTTTACGCCAATGCCGAATATGGCATCGGCGAATTCCGCCTCTGGATTCCCGTGACTTTGCCCCGCGCACGCCAATTCCGCGTGCAGCTTGGACTGCGCGGCTGGACCTGGAAGCTGACCGGCCTTGAACTTCCGCAGGAGTTGCAGGAACGCCTGGCTCGCGAGTTGATGAAGCAGCAAGGCAAGGATACACCGTTTGTCACCCTGCCTGATTTGAGGCGTTGACCTCGTGTGCCCTGCCCCGCATCCTCGCGCCATGCTTCGGCTGATCTCTGCGCTTGCCATAACGCTGCTTGCTGCGCTGCCGGCGCGCGCCGCCACCTATAACGACCCATTCGTGTTCGGCATGACGCCCGAGCAGGTTGAAGCGCTTGTGCAGGCGCCGCTGATCTATCTGTCGGGCTCGCGCGGCTCGGAGCGCTACATGGTGCAGCGGCTCTCGACCGTGCCGGGCTTCTACCCGGTCGATACGCGCATCGTGCTCCAGTTCCGCCGCGGCAAGCTCACCGGCTGGCGCCGCGACTGGCAGATGCGGCCTTATTGGTTTTGATCAGCCTCAAAGCGGCTGGAACGCGTCGCGCCGCATGGCCTATGAATCGCCGACGAGCGGCTAGGCCGCCAAGACAATCAGGCGAGGAACCGATGAGCACCAACCTCGGCACCATGGAAGAGCTGCCGTCCGACTACCGCGACGCGGTGGCGAGCGCGAACACCACGCCGCTGTGGCCGCTGATGCGCAAGGCGCTGCCGCACGACACGCCGGTGCCGCAGAGCAAGGCGTGCCTGTGGGCCTACGATACCGTCCGCCCGCTGCTGCTGCGCGCCGGCGAACTCACCCCGGTCGAAAAGGCCGAGCGGCGCGTGCTGATCCTGTCTGATCCCGGCCGCGGGCCCGGCGCGATGCGCGTCGCGGGTCCGATCTTCTGCGGCATGCAGCTTCTGCTTCCCGGCGAGAAAGCCCCGCGCATCGCCACACGCCGAGCGCCGCGCGCATCGCGATCGAGGGCGAAGGCGCCTACACCATCGTGAACGGCGAAAAGTGCATGATGGAGCGCGGCGACGTGATCCTGACGCCCGGCGGCGCATGGCACGACCACGGCCATGACGGCAAAGGCCCGGTGATCTGGCTCGACGCGCTCGACCTGCCGCTGTTCATCGATCTGGAAGCCGCCTACTCGGTCGAGCGCGAGCTGCAGGCGCCGAAGAACCGCCCGGATGCGTCCGAGGTCGAGTACGCCACTCCCGGGATGGTGCCGGCGCGGCGTAACGGCCACGCGCGCCCGACTTATCCGATGATGCGCTATCCGTGGGCCAACGCGATCAAGGGTCTGCGCGCGCTCGCCGAGCAAACGCCGCGCGGCGAGCCAGTCGAGCTCGACTATGTGAACCCCGAAACCGGCGACGCCTGCCTGCCGACGATGGGCTTTACCGCCATGATGCTGCGCGCCGGCGAGAGCGTGAAGCCGCCGCTGCGCTCGACCTCGGCCGTGCATCACGTGGTCGAGGGCTCCGGCACATCGAAGATCAACGGCGAAACCTTCAAGTGGAAGGCCGGCGACACGTTCTCGGCGCCCTGCTTCGCGCTGATGGAGCACAGCGCCGCCAAGGAGCCCGCGTTCCTCATTCGCGTGCACGACACACCGCTGCAACAGAAACTGAATTACTACGAAGAGCGGCCGCGGCCTCAATAAGCGGCCTATAACATATTGCCTTTCGGGAGGGCGCTCATGAAAAAGCTGTTCGCCGCGGCCGCGTTCGCCGCGCTCGTCACCACGTCGGCCTCGGCCGCGACGCTCGACACCATCAAGCAGCGCGGCACGGTCAACTGCGGCACCGCGCCGAACCTGCCGGGCTTTGCCTACACCGACGACAAGAACGTGCGGCGCGGCTTCGACGTCGATATGTGCCGCGCGCTTGCCGCCGCCGTGCTCGGGCGATGCCGACAAGGTGCAGCTTTCGCCGCTCGGCCTGCGCGACGGCTTCGCGACGCTGACCACCGGCGGCGTCGACGTGCTGACGCATCGCCTCACCTGGACCTACAACCGCGACAACGGCGGCGGCCTCGATTTCCTGATGGTCATCTATTACGACGGCCAGGGCTTCATGGTGCCGAAGTCGACGAACATCAAAAGCGTCAACGAGCTGAAGGGCGCCTCGATCTGCGTCGCGCAGGGCTCGACCACCGAGCTCAACATCGCGGACTATTTCCGCGCGCGCAAAATGGACTACCGCATCGTGACGTTCGCGGACCTCGACGAGGCGCGCAACGCCTACGAGCAGGGCCGCTGCGACGCGTGGACCAACGACCGCTCGGCGCTTGCCGCGCGCGGCCTGCAACTGAAGAACCGCGACGCGCACGTGATCCTGCCGGAGATCATCTCGAAGGAGCCGATCGGGCCTATTGTCCGGCAAAATGATAGCCAATGGGCGCACATCGTGCGCTGGACGCTGTTCGCGCTCATCGCGGCCGAAGAGCTCGGCGTCACGCAGGCCAATGCCGACGAGATGCTCAAGAGCGAGGTGCCGGAGATCAAGCGCCTGCTCGGCGTCGGCGACGACCTCGGGCAGAAGAACGGCCTCTCGGCGGACTGGGCCTTCAAGGCGATCAAGCAGGTCGGCAATTACGGCGAGATCTTCGAGCGCCATCTCGGCGAGAAGACGCGGCTGGGTCTCAGCCGCGGGCAGAACCGGCTGTGGAAGGACGGCGGGCTGCTGATGGCGCCTCCGTTCCGGTGAGGCCGCAGGCGGGCGGGCCTCGCGGCCAAGAATGTCCGTCGAGGAGTCGCTGACAGCCGCCGCGCCGCGCACGCTTCGCGTTGCCGCGCGGCGAGCGCGAATGGCGCGCGTTTGCCATTCAGGCGGCCGTGCTGGTGCTGATCGTCGCATTCGTCGGATGGGTGGCGGCGAAACGTCGTCACTAATATCGCGCGGCTGAACATCAACACCGGCCTCTCGTTCCTCGCGCGCCCGGCCGGGTTCGAGATCGCGCAGAAGCTGGTCAACTTCGGCGAAAACGCGAGCTACTTCGACGTCTTCATCATCGCGCTGCTCAACACCGTGGTGTCGACTGCGGTCGCGATCGTCTTCGCCACGATCCTTGGCTTCGCGATCGGGCTCGCGCGGCTCTCCAGCAATCAGCTCGTGGCCGGCGTCGCGGCGGGCTACGTGGAAGTGATCCGCAACATCCCGCTGCTGCTGCAGCTCTTCTACTGGTACTTCGCGGTGCTGCGGCCGCTGCCCAACCCGCGCCAGAGCCTGAATTTTCTTCGACGTCGCGTTCCTCAACAAGCGCGGGCTGTACCTGCCCTACCCGGTGTTCGAGCCAGGCTTCGGCACATTGGCCATCACCATCGTGACGATGCTCGTTCTCGGCCTCGTGCTCGCGTGGATGAACGCGCGGCACCGCGCGCGCACCGGCTCCGGCCTGCACAGCGTGCGGCTGCTCGCGCTGCTGCTGCTCATCCCGCCCGTGATCGTCGCGTGGCTCACGGACTTTCCGCTCACATGGGACGTGCCTGCGCTCGCCGGCTTCAATTTCGCGGGCGGCATGACGGTGATCCCGGAATTCGTCGCGATGGCGATCGCGCTCTCGCTCTATGGCGCCGCCTACATCGCCGAGATCGTGCGCTCCGGCATCCGCGCGGTGCCGGCCGGGCAGATCGATGCGGCGCGCGCCATCGGGCTCCGCCCGGGCCAGATCAGCCGCTTTGTCGTGATCCCGCAGGCGCTGCGCGTGATCCTGCCGCCGCTCGGCACGCAATACATCGTGCTGCTGAAGAACACCTCGCTCGCCGCCGCGATCGCCTATCCGGACCTGATGCTGGTATTCGCCGGCACGGTGCTGAACCAGACCGGCCAGCCGCTCGAGGTAATGATCGTAACCATGGCGAGTTACGTGCTGATCGGTCTCGTCATCGCCGCCGCCATCAACCTGCTCAACCGCCGCGTCCAGCTGGTGGAGCGCTGAGCATGGCAAGCTCGTGGCGTTCCTGAAAAGCTGCGTCGCGAGCCCGGCGAATATCGCGCTGTCGATCCTGACAGTGCTGCTGCTCGCGTGGCTGCTGCCCGAACTGATCAAGTGGGCGCTGATCGACGCGGTGTGGAGCGGCAATTCTCCGCGCGCCTGCGAGGGCCACGACGCGGCGTGCTGGGTGTTCATCCGGCTGCGTTTCGAACAGTTGCTCTACGGCCCCTACCCGGTGTCCGAGCGCTGGCGCGTCGATGTCGTCGCGGCGCTCGCGGTCGCCGCCATCGCGTCATGCTGATGCCGGTGCGGCGCGAGCACACGCAAACTCATCGGCCTTGTCTCGCTCGTCGCCTTGCCAGTCATCGCTGCGCCGCTGCTCGCGGGAGGGTTCGCGGGCCTGCGGCCTGTCCCGACCACCGACTGGGGCGGCATCATGCTCAACATCGTGATCGCCGCATGGTCGATCGCGACCGCGATCCCCGTCGGCCTTTTGCTCGCGCTCGGCCGCCGCTCGGCGCTGCCGGTGATCTCCTATGCGTGCGCGATCTTCATCGAGCTGTGGCGTGCGCTGCCGCTGATCGGCGTGCTGTTCCTTGCGGTCGTGATGTTTCCGCTGTTCGTGCCGGCAGGCTTCGAGTCCGACCGCTGGTGCGCGCGCTCATTGCGTTCACGCTGTTCAACGCTGCGGTCTTCGCCGAAGTCTTCCGCGGTGGCTTGCAGGCCATCCCGGTCGGCCAGCACGAGGCCGCGCGCAGCCTCGGCCTCGGCTACTGGCGCGTGACCGCGCTCGTCGTGCTGCCGCAGGTCGTGCGCATCGTGATGCCCGGCATGATCAACACCTGCGTGTCGATCATCAAGGAAACGACGGTCGTCCTGATCATCGGCCTCGTCGAATTTCTCGCCGTGCTGCAGATCGCGTTCGCCGATCCCGAATGGCTGATCGGCGATCAGGTACGCTCGACCGGCTATCTGTTCGCCGCAGTGGTGTTCTGGTCGCTCTGCTTCGGGCTGTCGCGCTACAGCGCCCGGCTCGATCACCAAGGACGCATCGCCACCGCACGAGTTTCATAGAATGAAATCAAAGTTCGCCATTTCATAACGCGCTTGACTTGATCTCCCGGCCTGTCTCCTCCCGCTAAAACCCACGGGGAAACAGCCTTGGACGACAGGACCATTCAGCCAACGGCGCCGCGCGCGACCCGGCCGCTCGTCACAGCATCCAGTCGGTCGATCGCGCCATCGCCTGCTCGAAGCCATCGCGGAGGCCGGCGGCGAAACCACGCTGACCGAACTCTCCCACCGCACCAGCCTGAACATCTCGACCTGCCACCACCTGCTCTCGACGCTGGTCCACCGCGGCTATGTCGCCAAGGTGCCGGTGCGGCGTTCCTACGCGCTCGGCGCGCGCATCCTGTTCCTGAGCAATGCCTGCCTGCAGGTCGATCTGCCGGCGCGCGCCGCGCCGTTCATCGAGAAGATCAACGAGAACACCGGCGAGACCGTGCACCTCGCGGTGCTGCAGGGCGACGCGATGATGAAGATCGCCAAGCGCGAGTCGCGTCATCCGGTTCGCGTCGACACCGGCGCGCTCGGCAAGAGCGACGCCCCGCACGCCACCGCCACCGGCAAGGCGATGCTCGCCTGGCTGCCGGAGGACGACATGCGCCGCGTGCTCTCGAATGGCCTGGCGAGATTCACCCCGAAGACCATCACCGAGTGGCCGGCGTTGATCGACGCACTGCGTCACGTGCGCCGCAATGGCTACGCGATGGACGATGAGGAGTATCAGCCGGGCGTGATCTGCGTCGGCGCCGCGATCCGCGATCACAACGGCGCGGTGGTCGGCGCGATCAGCGCGTCGACGCCCACGATGCGGGCGAACGACGAACACCTCACGCTCGTGCGCGAGCAGGTCGTCTCGGCCGTGCGCGCGCTGTCAGCGGAAATTGGCGAAGCCGGTGCGCAATTGCGCCCGCACGCCGCGGCCGAATAAGGAGAAAAGCGATGTACGCACCGCCCGGCGTGAAGACCGACAAAAGCATGCTCGTGCCCGACAGCATGAAGGCGTGGGTGCTCGGCGATCCCGGCGAACTGAAGCTCATCGACAAGCCCATCCCGGTGCCGAAGCGTGCCGAGGTGCTGGTGCGCATCGATGCGGTCGCGATCTGCGCGACCGACCTTGAGATCATCTGGCACGGCCCGCCTGCCTCGATTCAGGGCGGCATGCCGTTCAACAAGAACTGGACGCCCGGCCACGAATACATGGGTACGGTCGCGGCGCTCGGTCCGGGCGTCGACGAGTACAAGATCGGCCAGCGCGTGACAGTGGAAATCCACGCGGGCTGCGGTCAATGCAAGCGCTGCCGCGCCGGCATGTACACCTCGTGCCACAACTACGGCCTCAACTACGGCGACGTCGACAAAGGCCACCGCGCGAACGGCTTCACCACCGATGGTGGCTTCTGCGAATACCAGGTCAACAACATCAACACGCTGGTCGCGATCCCGGATGACATGTCGGACGAGGAAGCGACCCTCGTCGTCACCGCTGGCACCGCGATGTACGGACTCACCGAGCTGGGCGGCCTCGTCGCGGGCGAGAGCGTGGTCGTCACCGGCCCCGGACCCATTGGTTTGCTGGGCGTCGCCGTGGCGAAGGCGATGGGCGCGCAGCCCGTGATCCTTACCGGCACGCGCGACAATCGCCTGAAGATCGGCACCGAGCTTGGCGCCGACCACGTCATCAATGTGCGTAACGAGCCGGACGTCGTCGCCGCAGTGAAGAAGCTCAACGGCGGCAAGGGCGTCGACTACGTGGTCGAATGTGCGGGTGGACCGAATTCGGTCAACGAGGCGATCCGCATGGTCAACCGCGGCGGCAAGGTGTGCCTCGCGGCCTTCCCGCATGAGGAGACACCAGTCGATGTCGCGCACATCGTGCGCAACAACATCTACCTCTACGGCATCCGCGGCGAGGGAAAGAGCGCGACGCACCGCGCCGAAGCCTTCATGAGCCAGAAGCGCTTCGATGCGACCAAAGTGCACACCCACACCTTCCCGCTGGAGGATTTGCCGACCGCGATCAAATATGCGCGCGAGCGCATCGAGGACGCGATCAAGGTGGTGGTGAAGATGCGCGGCTCCGCGGCGCAGCGCGTCGCGGCGGAGTGACCTGATGATCCCTCCCCGCAAGACGGGAGGGACAAAAAAAGAGCTACGGAGGATGCCGATGAGGTTGTTTGCAATCGCATGCGGCAGCCGCTATGGCGGCTGCCGCTCCCCGCCACTGCGCAGCCCTACCCTCCCGCCCGATCACCGTCATCGTCCCCTTCCCGGCCGGGGGCCCGAGCGATGTCGTCGCGCGCATCGTCGCCGAGCAGATGGGCAAGGTGCTCGGCCAGACGATGGTGATCGAGAATGTCGGCGGCGCGGGCGGCACGATCGGCTCGGCCCGCGTCGCGAGCGCGGCCCCGGACGGCTACACGCTGCTCGCCGGCAGCATGGGCTCGCATGTGTCCGCGCCGGTGCTGACGCCGAACGTGAAATATGACTCGCAACGCGACTTCGAACCGGTCGGCCTCACCGCGAATGCGCCCGCCGTCATTGTCGCCAAAAAGGATTATCCCGCGAAGGACCTCAAGGAGTTCGTCGCCAGCGTCAAACAAAACGGTGAAGCCGTGAAGCAGGCGCACGGCGGCATCGGTGCGTCCTCGCACATGGCGTGCGTGCTGTTCTCGTCGAGCGCGGGCGTGAAGCCAACGCAAGTCGCGTATCGCGGCACCGGACCCGCGATGAACGACCTGATCGGCGGACACGTCGATTACTTCTGCGAGCAGGCAGTGAGCGTCACAAGCCAGATCACCTCCGGCACGATCAAGGCTTACGCTGTGTCGTCGCCGCAACGTCTCGCGACTTTGCCCGATGTTCCGACCGCGAAAGAGCTTGGTGTCGACTACGAGATGAGCGTATGGGCCGGCATCTTCGCGCCGAAGGGCGCACCGAAGGAGATCGTCGACGCACTGGCCGGCGCGCTCGACAAGTCGCTGGACGATCCCGCCGTACAGAAACGGCTCGCCGATCTCGGCGGCACCATCCCGCCGAAGGACGAGCGCACACCCGCCAAATTTGACGCCTTCGTGAAGGCCGAGATTGCCCGCTGGTCGCCGATCCTGAAAGCGGCGGGCGGGACGGCAAACTGAAGCTGAGATACAAACAGACCAACGACCAGGGAGGATCACATGACCGGAATGACCCGCCGTTCGCTTTTGGCCGGGACCACCGCCGCCGCGGCCGTCTCGACACTTCCCACATCGAGCCATGCCGCCGCCCCCGCCTCGGGCAAGCAGGCGCCGGCCTACTATCGTTTCAAGGTCGGCTCATTCGAGCTGACGGCTATCCATGACGGCGTCTGGAATCGCAAGATCGACGCCAAGTTCGTCGGCGGCGCGGCCTGGCCCGATGTGCAGAAGGCGATGCAGGACGCCTTCATGACGGACGATACGCTGGTGATCCCGTTCACCGCGCTGGTGGTGAACACCGGCCAAAAACTTGTCGCGATCGATACAGCGACCGGAGCACAGCTTGCGCCGACCGCCGGCAGCTACATGGCCAACCTCGCGGCCGCTGGCATCGATCCGAAGCAGGTCGACACCGTGCTGATCTCGCACTTCCATCCCGACCACATCAACGGCCTGCGCGACAAGGAAGGCAACCTCGTCTTCCCGAACGCCGAGGTACAGGTGCCGGCGCCGGAATGGGCGTGGTGGATGGACGACTCCAACATGGCGAAGCAGCCCGAAGGCGCGCGGCCCGCGTGGATGAATGCGCGGCGCGTGTTCAAGGGCATCGAGGACAAGGTTGTGAAGTTCGAGCCGGGCAAGGAGCAGGTGCCGGGCATCACCTCGATGCACACGCCCGGCCACACGCCGGGGCACACCTCATACGTCGTCGCGTCGGGCAATCAGTCGATGATGGTGCTCGGCGACCTCACCAACAATCCATATCTCTTCGTGCGCAATCCGGATTGGCAGGCCGCGTTTGACACCGACGGCAAGATGGCCGCCGAGACGCGCAACAAGGTGCTCGAACGCGTCTCTGTCGATAAGACGATGGTGCAGGGCTATCACTTCCCCTTCCCGGCGTCGGGTTACATCACCAAGACCGGCACCAAGGGCTACGACCTTGTGCCCGTGATGTGGCAGCCGTCGCTTTAGACACACTCGCGTGTCCCGGGCGCAGCGCAGCGTAAACGATGCGCTGCAGACCCGAGGCCCCGGTTTCCAAAAGTTCAAGAAAGCAGAAACCGGGGTCCCGCATCTGCGAAGCAGCACTTCGTGCTGCATCGCGTGCGGGACACGAGTTCCGTTTCACATCTCGGTGACTCGTGCGCACGCGTCCATTGATCGGTTAGAGTGAACCAGGTTCACTCGCCGGAGGCGCGCTTGTCCGATCTCACACGCCGCAACGTTCTCGCCGGAGCTTCGCTCGCGGTTGCCGGCGGCGCCACGCCTGCCGAAGCCGCCGCGCCGATGTCCGGCAAGCAGAACCCGAGCATCTACCGCTACCGTATCGGCAGCATGGAGGTGACGGCGCTCTACGACGGCGTGTGGTACCGCCCGATCGACGAAAAATTCATTCGTCAGGCCGACTATGCGGATGTCCGCCGCGAAATGAACAACGCCTTCATGCCGGAGGCAAAGCTCTCGACGCCGTTCACGATGCTGCTGGTCAACACCGGCAAGAAGCTGGTCCTGCTCGACACCGGCACCGGCGGGCAAATCGCCACGACCGCGGGCTCGTTCACTGAAAACCTGAAAGCCGCCGGCATCAATCCGAAGGCGATCGACCAGATCGTGATCTCGCATTTCCATCCCGACCACATCAACGGCATCAAGACCAAGGACAACGCGCTGATCTTTCCCAATGCCGAGATCATGGTGCCGGAGGCCGAATGGAAGTTCTTCGCCGACGACGCCAACATGCGCGCGGCGCCTGACAACCTGAAGATCGTCTTCCACAATGTGCGGCGCATCTTCGCCGACATCGCCAAGGACGTGACGCGCTACCGGCCCGGCAAGAGAGGTTGCGCCCGGCGTCGCTCCAGGGCAAGGTCGATGCCCTCGCGGATGTCCTTGCCGAACCACGGGTAGACCGGGCCGGTGTTGCCGCGTCCCATCATCAGGTCGACACGGCCGTCGGTGAGGTGCTGGAGCTTGGCGTAGTTCTCCGCGATCAGCACGGGGTCGGTGGTGGTGATCAGCGTCGTCGAGGTCGACAGGATCACCCGTGACGTCTGCGCCCCGATGTAGGCCAGCGTCGTGGTCGGCGCCGACGCGATGAACGGCGGGTTGTGGTGCTCGCCGACGGCAACGACGTCGAGCCCGACCTCCTCGGCCTTCTTGGCGATCTCGATGGTCGCCTTGATCCGCTCGTGCTCGGTCGGCGTCCGGCCCGTGGTGGGGTCGGGCGTGACGTCGCCGACGGTGAAGATGCCGAACTGCATATCTCTCGCCTCTTGTGGTTGCGGTTTCAACTACCTGTCGTGCACAACGCCGCGCGCTGCCTGTGGATTCCCGGAGCCCATTGTCGACGGTCTCCCCTAGCGTCCTGATGTCGGACCCGGAGAGGAAGGAAGATGCCTACGTGACCCTCGAACATGCAGAACGCATGCAGTGGCAGTACTCTGGCAGCATGGTGTCGATCACGATCCGCGACGTCCCGCAGGAGGCGAGGAACGAGCTGGCGGCTCGTGCCGCTCGACGGGGTCAGTCGCTGCAGGAGTACCTCCGCACGCACCTCATGGAGGTAGCGGGTCGGCCCGACCATGCGGAGGTCATCGCGCGGATGCGCGCGCGCGTCGAGCGCCTCGACGTGGAGATCTCCACGAGGAGATTCTCGACGCCATTCATGAGGCCCGCCGGTGACGGCTGTGGTGGATGCCTCGGTCGCCGTTGCGTCTCTGACCGAGAAGGGCGACGACGGAGTCTGGGCGACCTCCGTGCTCAGGCGAAGTGACCTCGTTGCGCCGCATCTGCTTCCCGCGGAGGTCGCAGCGGCGCTCCGCGGGCTGGTGCGTGGCGGTCGCCTCGACTCGGGAGACGGCGGTGAAGCACTCAGGTCGGCGACGGAGTGGCAGATCGAGCTGTATCCCTTGGCCACCTTGGCGTCGCGAGTCTGGGAGCTGCGCGACAACCTGACGCCGTACGACGCCTGGTATGTCGCGCTGGCCGAGCACCACGACGCCCCCCTGGCCACCCTCGACCGGCGGCTGGCGGCGTCCAGCGGGCCGCGGTGCGAGTTCTTGCTGCCCGGTGAGACCTGGCCCCTGCTGACCACGGGATGTCCGAATCCGGTGACGACGGCACGGTGACCACCTACGCTGACGCGACCGTACAAGCCCGGAGGACTCGATGACCGATCAGCCCACGCCGCCGTCCCAGCCCACGGAGCCGTCTCCCAGCGGCCAGCCCAGCGGCCAGCCCTGGGGTGCGCCTCCGCCACCGCCGCCCCTGCAGCAGTACGGCGCGGCGCCCGGTGGGCAGTACGCCGCGACCCCCGGCCAACCGGGTCGGGCAGGCCAGGCGGGGCCGGTCGGCAAGATCCGCAACACCGGCACCTGCATCCTGCTCTTCATCGTCACCCTGGGATCTACGGCTGGTTCTGGTACTTCAACACCCACGAGGAGATGAAGCGGCACCTCCGGCGAAGGCATCGGCGGCGCCATCGCCCTGATCCTCGGGATCTTCGTCGGCATCGTGATGGCCGTTCCTGACCCCCAACGAGGTCGGCAAGCTCTACGACGCCGCGGCCAGCAACGCCGGTCAGCGCGATGACCGGGCTCTGGCACTTCCCGGGCTGCTTCCTCTCGTCGGGCCGATCGTCTGGTTCGTGAAGACCAACGGCGCGCTCAACGACTACTGGCGCTCGCTCGGCGCGAGCTGAACCGAGCCCTCACTGGCGCCCTGATTCATCGGGCCACGATGCATCCATGCGACGGTGGGGGGCGGCTGCGGCTGCGGGTGTGATCAGCCTGGCTCTGACAGCGGGTTCCGGCGGGCTCGTGGGCTCGGCAGAGGCCAGCGGAGCCGCACGCTCAGGCCGCCGGGACCACGCGGATCACGGTCGGTGGCACGAGCCTGCGCCGCTGTCACCTGGCGCGGGACGGACGACGTACTGCGGCTCGCTCCGGGTGCCGCTCGACTACACCGACCCGACGGCACCCACGATCAAGGTGGGCTTCGGCTGGGTGCCGAGCACGCGCCGGGCCACGGGCACGCTGGTGGCGAGGAGGGCGGACCGGGCTACCCCTCGACGGGCACGGCCGGCGACTTCGCGCGATGTACGGCGGCCTGCTGCGCCACCACAACCTGCTGCTCGTCGACGCCCGGGGCACCGGCCGCTCGACCCCGTCGAGTGCCCCGGCTGCAGAAGTCTGCCGTCGCCCTCGCCGCGCTTCCAGCCGGCCGTGACCGCCTGCGCACGCCGGCTGAACCACACGTGGCGGCGCTCCGACGGCAGGTGGGTGCACGCCTCCGACCTGTTCACCACCGCGAACACCGCGCGTGACATGGCCCGGGTGCTCGACGCGCTCGACCTGGCGAAGGTCGACCTGTACGGCGACTCCTACGGCACCTACTTCGCCCAGTCGTTCCTGTCGCGCTACCCGAGCCGGCTGCGGTCGGTGGTCCTCGACTCGGCGTACGAGGCCCGCGACCTCGACCCCTGGTACCGGACGACGTCCCCACCGCCCGGCGCGCGTTCGACGCCGTGTGCCGTCGCGCCCTCGGCTGCGCCCGCGGCTCGCGTGGGCGCCGCGTCGGCCGGCTGGCGCGGCTGCTGCGCGCGGCACCCGGTCACCGGCCGCGCCGTCGGCACCGACGCGCACCGGCACGCGTACACCGTCGACGTCACGGCTCTGGTGAACATCGTCAACGACGCCGGCTACGACACCGATCCCTACCGCCAGCTCGATGCCGCGATCCGCGCGTATCTGCACCACGGCGACGCGACGCCGCTGCTGCGGCTGTACGCGCAGGACGTCGGCTACGACTACAGCGACTACGTGCGCACCCGGCCGACCTACTACTCCGACGGCCATGTACTTCGCGATCGCCTGCACCGACTACCCGCAGCTGTTCGACATGCGCCGGCCCCGCGCCGTACGCCGGCACCAGCTGCGCGGCCGATCGCCGCGCTGCCGCGCCACGCGTTCGCGCCGTTCACCGCCCAAGAGTGGTCGCGCGTGCTGCCGCTACACCGAGACCTACACCGGCCTGCCTGACGTGGCCGCGGCCCACCCACCCCGACGACCCGCCGATCCCGCCGGCGACCGATGGATCGGACCCACGTGCCGGTGCTCGTACTCAACGGCTAGATCGACTCGCTGACGCCCGCCGCCGGCGGAGCGCACGTGGCCCGGCAGATCGGACCGCGCCGCGCGGGCCTACGTCGCCCAGAACAACGTCCACCTGGTGGCGCTCACCCATGACGGCGAGTGTGGAGCGCGAGTCCTGCGACGGTTCATCCGCGCACCGCATGCCCGGCTCCGACACGGCTGCCTGAGCCGGATCCCGCCGATCCGTGCGGTCCCTCGGTTCCCGCGAGTCTTGGCGCAGGCCCCGCCGGCGACGGGTCACGCCGCGCTCCGGTACCGGCGTCTCGCCAGCATCGCGGTGACGGCTGCCGGCGATGGCCTGGTCCGCTACAACTACGTGGACGGCTACCGCGACCTCGGGCTCCGCGGCGGGAGGATCCGCTACGACCACGCCGGCGACGAGCGGTTGATCGGCCTGCACTGGACCCGCGACACGACACTGAACGGCCGGGTGTCCCTGACGAGGGCAGGGGCGCCGGGGCGTCCTCCGGGTCACCGGGCCCGGTGGTCGGACGCATCGGGTAGCCGTGCGCTGGGGCCGGGGACGGTGGGCCGTCGCCATCATCAACGGCAAGCACCTGCGGACGCCGGCGCCGTAGAGCGCGCCTGCCGATGGTTTCGAGACAGCGCTAGCTCGCGCTTCCTCAACCAGCGGAGCGAGCTGTTGGTTGAGGAGGCCGGCTACGGCGTCTCGAAACCACCGGACCTACCAGCGGGGGAGTCAGGGCAGGGCCCACCAGGTGTCCATGCGGGCGACGGCCTCGGCCTCGCGACCCTGCTCGAGGACTCGCGCCAGCCGGAAGAGGTAGGCGGTGATGCCGGCCGCGCCCTGCATCCAGCCGGGGCCGGGCGGCAGGAGCGGCTCGGCGTTCCGGTGCTCCACGAAGCGCCAGTAGGTGTGGTCGCCGTCGACGATCGCGCGGTCGACCAGCGCATCGCCGAGGGTGGCGGCGAAGGCGAGGTCGTCGTTGTCGCCGTGACGCTGCCAGACGTTCAGGACGACGTCGCCACGCCCGCCGTACCGCAGCAACGGCCGTCGTTGTCCCAGAAGCCGGGGTAGCGACGCTCCGGGATGCCGGACGTCCGCAGGGAGTGCAGACAGGCGCGCTCCCAGTCGTCCGGGTGCGCCCGGCCACCTCGGGCACGCCGGCGCGAGAGAGGGCGGCGAAGGCGAGCGAGGTACCCGCCGGACCGTGGCACCAGGAGTAGGTGAACGTGTCGATGTCATCGTGCTCCGGCACGACGTGGGGCACCCTCATCCCGCCGTCGCCGGTGTCGGCCAACGTGACCAGGTGCTCGGCACCGAGCCGTGCCGCGTCGACGAGCTCCGGACGATGGAGGGCGATCCCGGCCGCCGCGAGCGAGCCGACGATCCCGGCCAAGCCGTGGGACCAGTTGGGCATCTGGCTGCGCGGCTCCAGGACGAACCGCTCGGGGATGAACAGCCAGTCGAGCCCGGCCGCGGTCTCCTGTCGCTCGGCCAGCAGTACCCCGGCCGCGTGCTCCGCCAGGTCGCCGGCACCCGGCACGTGGCTCCCGGAGCGCCAGGAGCGCACCGAGCAGGACGGCCGCGGTGCCCAGGGTCGCGTCGTTGCAACGCCCCTCCGCGACCGCGCGCGGCGGCCCGATCCACGAGGGCTGCCACCCGTCGGGCGTGGCGAGCTCGTGCAGCCGCGCGACGACCACGTCGACGCCGGGAGCCTCCAGTGCGGTCAGGATGCCGAGCGTGCTGGACAGGCCGTCGAAGTAGTCGTACTCGGTCTCCGCCGGCACGCGGCGTACCAACGTCTCGGCGATGCCGGCGGCAAGAGTCTGCTCGCCGACGGTCAGGTCGCGGGTGAGGCGGATCTCGAGAGCACATGGGCGAGCCCGCCGATGCCGCTGTGCATGCCGTAGGGGTACTCGCCCGGCTCCGTCTGGTCGGGGTTCTCCGGCAGCCAGAGCCCCGCCTCGCCCGTGCGTACCTGGGTCTGTACCCAGGCCCAGGACCGCTCGGCGAGGGTGCGGTAGACATCGGGATCGCGTGGCACGGGTCGATCCTGACATGCCGGTTTCGCGCGAAGCGGTGCCGGTCCGGCACGGCGTCCCGTCGGCGCTCGGAGTCAGATCAGGCCACTCACGTCGGGAGGTACGTCGACGGCGTGCTCGCGCAGCACCGAGAGGGGGATGACCTCCAGGGCGCGCGCGTTCGTGGCCGCGAGCACCACCGGCGCCGCGACGCCGTCGTGGTAGGCCTGCAGCCACCGAGCGGCGACGACGCACCACCGGTCGCCTGGCTCGAGCCCCGGGAAGCCGTACGCCGGCATGGGCGTGGTGAGGTCGTTGCCGACGGAGCGCTGGTGCTCCAGGAACTCCACGGTCACCACGGTGCACACCGCATGGAGCCCGAGGTCCTCCTCGCCACAGCCACAGGTGCCGTCGCGGTAGAAGCCGGTGAGCGGGTCGGTGCCGCAGGGCTCGAGCGGCCCGTCGAGGACGTTGAGCTCGTCCGGGGAGCCAGCGGTGTCGGCCATGTCTCCATGATGCCGCCACCGAGCCCGCCGTTCGCCCGTTCGACCGGTTGTCGGAGATTTCGCGAATCCGGGGACAGGAGCGGGCGCGACCCGTAGAAAGGGCCTCTCGGAACGGGGGTTTCGGATGTCCCAGCTGTCACCGGACGTGACGATCGCGCGCTGGCGCAAGTACGGCCGCGACCGCCTTTACGTCGTGCACGCAGACGGCACCAAGGTCGGCTACTGGGACCTGGTCACCGATGAGC
>CAVZYQ010000002.1:0-101220 GCA_963779545.1 uncultured Alphaproteobacteria bacterium
GGGACACGAAAAGGAATTGCAATGCCCGCCATCACCATCCCCAACGCTACCGCTTACCGCCTCACCAACGCACATGTGCCGGGGTCTCATTGCGGACGCATCGCAACTCACGCCCGACGCCGACGGCCTCGCGTCTTGCGACATCCTGATCGACAACGTGCGCATTGCGGCGATCGGCCCGGCAGGCGCCTCGACAGACGACCTGCCGCGTGTCGACCTCGATCAAGGCATCGTGCTGCCGCGGCTTGTCGATATGCATACGCACATCGACAAGGGCCAGATCTGGCAGCGCGCGCAAAATCCCGACGGAACGCACATGGGCGCGCGCATGGCCGTGATGGCCGACCGCGAGGCGCACTGGTCACGCGACGATGTGCGGAAGCGCATGGATTTCGCTCTGCGCTGCGCCTTCGCGCACGGCACCGGCGCGATGCGCACCCATATCGACAGTTATCCGAAGCAGATGCCGGTCTCGTGGCCGCTGTTCGCCGAGATGCGCGAGACGTGGAAGGGGCGCATCGCGCTGCAGGCGGTCGCGCTGTTTCCGGTCGACTTCGCGCTGAACGACGAGGCGAAGTTCCGAGTGCTGGTCGAGACCGTGGCGAAACACGGCGGCGTTCTCGGCGGCCTTACGTTCCTTGGCGAAGCACCGAACGCCAAGAGCGATGCCGCGCTCGACAAGATTTTCGAAGCCGCAAGCGCGAACGGGCTCGATCTCGATTTCCATGTCGATGAAAGCGATTCACCGCACGCGCGCTCGCTCGGCCAGATCGCGGACGCGGCGCTGCGCCACAAGTTCAAGGGAAAAATCGTGGCGGGACATTGCTGCTCGCTCGCGCTTGCCGATGACAACGACCGTGCGCGACCATTGCCAAAGTGGCGGAAGCCGTATCGCCATCGTGTCGCTGCCAATGTGCAACATGTATCTGCAGGACCGCACGGCTGGCCGCACGCCTCGCTGGCGCGGTGTCGCGCCGCTGCATGAGCTCGACGTTGCGGGCGTCACCGTGATGGTCG
This sequence comes from uncultured Alphaproteobacteria bacterium, assembly GCA_963779545.1. GTDB lineage: Bacteria > Pseudomonadota > Alphaproteobacteria > Rhizobiales > Xanthobacteraceae > PALSA-894. The sequence continues at coordinate 1,018 of CAVZYQ010000002.1, forward strand.
CGAGCGACAACACGCGCGACCCGTTCTACGCCTACGGCGATCTCGACATGCTGGAGGTCTATCCGCGAGGCGACGCGCATTCTGCATTTCGATCACTCGGCGCGGCCGTGGCTGAAGACGGTCGCGGCGACGCCGGGCGAGGTAATGGGCCTGCCGAACGGCCGCATGGCGGTGGGCGCGCCGGCAGGTCTCGTGCTCACGCGCGCGCGGACGATGAACGAGCTGTTGTCGCGTCCGCAGAACGATCGCGTGGTGCTGTATGCCGGGAAGCCGGTGGACCGGACGTTGCCGGATTACCGGGAGCTGGATTGATCTTTCTTACCCTCTCCGCTGGCGGAGAGGGCCGCCGCGTAGCGGCGGGGTGAGGGGTATCGCGCAATAGAGCAAGGACCCCTCACCCGGCTCGCTGCGCTCGCCACCCTGTCTCTCAAGGGGAGAGGGTTAGACCGAGTAAGTGGCTCGCCTTACGCCAGCCTGCTCAGTTCAAACCGCTCCACATCCCGCAGCAGCTCGATGAACCGCTCCGCCTGAAACTCCGCCCACTGCTTGCCCTTCTCGGCTGTGCCGAGCGAGGCATCGCCCGCAGCGCCCGCGGGGTGGATGTCCTGCGCGATCCAGGCATGCGCGTGCAGGCCGGTCGGGCGCAGGAACTTGAACTCGTTCTCCATCCGCACCGACGACGGCACGAAATTCGCCACCTTCTCCTTGCGCACGAGATCGGGCCGCAGATGCAGCATCAGCGACGTCTCGATGTCGCCGGCGTGGATGCCGTGCAGCGCTTCCGGCGCAGAGAACAAACCCTCCGGCACGCCGAAGCGCCAGCCGGTGGTGACGCACAGCATATTGCAATTCACGCGCAGCTCGCGCGCGACGACCCGCATGGTGTCGACATTGCCGCCGTGCGAGGTCACGATCACCATCTTGCGCAGGCCCGCGCGCGCGACGCTCTCGCCGATCTCGGTCCACACCCGCTGCGCGGTCTCGGCCGTGTAGGTGATCGTGCCGGGCGAGCGGATGTGCTCGTTCGACTTGCCGACCGACGAGATCGGCAGGAACAGCACGGACAGATCCTCCGGCAGCTTCGTGACCACGGTTTCGACCATGCCCTGGCCGATGATCGTATCGGTCGACACCGCAAGGTGCGGCCCGTGCTGCTCGATGGCGGCGATCGGCAGCACCGCGATGGTTTTCTCCGGATCGAGGCCGGCGAATTCCTCGGTGGTCAGCTCCATCCAGTGGCGCTTGGGCATTGTCAGAACCTCGTCATCGCGGCGCGTACTTTAGCGATGAATGCTTTGCGCGTCGCCTCGTCGGCGACGTTCATGTGATAGAGCGGGTAGTAGTCCACCTTGGCCTTGCCGGCCGTGAAGCGCGGCATGTAGCGCGTCATGATCTTCTTCGGCGGGTTGCCGACCAGCAGCGCGTTCCACCACGGGCGGCCATAGGTGGTGATTCCGGCGACGCGCTTCAGATTGGTCAGCATCGGGATCGCCATGTTCGGGTTCGACAGGTCGAACGCGACGCCGGGCATGAGCAGCCGGTCCATCCAGCCTTTCAGCATCGCGGGCGGGCCGAACGACCACACCGGAAACTGGATGATGAGCGCCTCCGTTTCGCGCAGGCGGCGCACGTAGCCGGCGACGCGCGACTGGTTCTTCGACAGGTCGTGATAGTCGCGCCGTTCCTCCGTGGACATCACGGGATCGAATTTCTCCGCATAGAGGTCGCAGAGATCGATCGTGTGTCCGGCTTCCTTCAGCCCGGCGAGCGCTTCGTCACGGATCGCCGCATGGAAGGACTTTCGGGGAGGGGATGGCAGTAGATGTAGTGGACTTTCATCTGTCATCCCGGGCGACGGAGCGAAGCGAAGGAGACCCGGGATCCATAGCCACGACGTCCGAGGTTCATCGCAAGTCCTGTGGTTATGGGTCCCGGCTCTCGCTGCGCTCGGCCGCGATGACCAGCGAGTTTACTGCTTCACCGCCTTGTACGTCCGCATCTTGCCCGGATTGAGCAGCCCGTACGGATCGGCCTCGGCCTTCATGCCCAGCACGTCCGCGCCGGTGGACTTGTGCCGCGTGCCGTCCTCCAGCGTGTAGACATGCGGGTTGGCGATGAACACGCCGTTCTTCTCGTGCAGCGCGATGATCTCGTTCAGCCGCTCCTCGGTGGTGTAGCGCACGATCGGCAGCGCCGAGCAGGTGATGCGCCCGGCGAAGCGGATGAACTCGGTGTGCGGCAGCACCTCGTCGGGAAACATCTCGGTCATCTGCTGCACCGACTCGAGCACGCGGTCGTGCGGGAACAGGCACTGCAGGTACGTGATGGTGCGGTCCTGCTTCAGCCACTGCAGCGTCGTGTGGTTCCAGGTGTATTCGTAGAGCGGCTCCTTGCCGGGCGAGTCGTCGTGCGGCTGCTCAGCGTGATCGTGCCGCGCGTGCCGACGATCGCCTTGAAGCTTTCCAGCGACGGCTCCGCGATCATCGCGAAGATGACGTGCTTGCCTTCCGGGCAATGCTTCTTCAGCGCCGGAAAATGCATCGGGATCGGCCAGATCATCGGCGTGATCAGCTTCTTCACCACGCCGTCCGCGAGCGCCACCTCGTAGCCGACCTGCATCGCGTCGTCGAAATCGTCGAACGTCACGATCACGTCGACCCACGGCCACGCGGGCGCGAGCGGCATTTCCAGCGCCGTGATGATGCCGGTCGTGCCGTAGGCGCGGTTGACCTTCTGCGCCGCGTCGGTGCGCAGCTCGATCACGCGCGGCGTTTCCTCCAGCGTGACCACGCGCGCCGCCAGAATGTTGCCCGGCTCGCGCAGGCCGCCGTAGTTGATCGAGCCGATGCCGCCCGAGCCGCCGCCGACGAAGCCGCCGATCGTCGCCATGCGCTTGGTCGAGGGATGCATGCGCAGCTCCCAGCCGTTCGGCCGGGTCGCGGCATCGAGGTCGTTCATCTTCAGGCCGGGCTCGCAGCGGATCATGCCGCCGCGCTGCCACTCGATCCTCTTCATCTCGGAGAGGTCGAGCAGCACGCCGCCTTCGAGCGGCACGGCCTGGCCGTAATTGCCGGTGCCGGCGCCGCGGCAGGTGAGGGGGATGCGCAGCTTCGCGCAGGCGGCCGCGACGCGCGATCACGTCCGCCTCGTCGCGCGGCGTCGACGACAATGTCGGCCGACTTGCCGTGCAGCTGCTTGTTGAGGACCGGCGAGTACCAGAAGTAGTCGCGCGAGCGCAGCCGCACGCGCTGCGTGTCGGTCGTGACCGGCACGTCGCCGATGGCGCGCGATCAGGCCGTCGATGTCGTAGCGGGCGGTGGCGGCAGGCGGCGGCGCGGGCATCGGGGTCTCCTTCGGCGTCGAAACTGGCATCCGCTCCGCCGCGCATCCATCCGGCGCACAGGCGCGCTATCCACGCAACCTCAAAGCGCGCCTGGCCGGCGGCGACGTAAGGACGCAGAACGGCCAGCTGGCCGCTCCGCTGTGGGTTTTCCCGCGGTTTCCCGCCTGCCTCTTACCTGGGCAGCGGGTGCTGTATCCTTGGGCATGACAGCGGGCCCGGGCCTGTTTCAAGGCCCGAAAACGCGGCATATCTGTTGCTTGGAATGCCCTTGGTCTCGGCCGCCCGCAGCGGGCGCGTCCCGGTGAAAGGATCGATCCATGAACACGAAATATCGCATCGACCGCCGCAAGGCCCTCGGGCTGATGGGCGGCGCCGCCCTCGTCGCGGTGCCGGGCGCGCGCGCCTTCGCGCAGTCGCTCGACAAGGTGAGCTACCAGACCAACTGGCGCGCGCAGGCCGAGCACGGCGGCTTCTATCTCGCGCAGCACAACGGCATCTACAAGAAGTACGGCATCGACTGCGACGTGCGCCAGGGCGGGCCGCAGCAGAACCCCTCGCAGCTCCTGCTCGGCGGGCGCGTCGACATGATCATGTCGAACTCGTTCGAGGGCATCAATTACGCCAAGGAGAACCTGCCGTTCCTGGTGATCGCGGCGATCTTCCAGAAGGACCCGCAGGTCATCATCTCGCACCCGAACGTCGGCCACGACAAGTTCGAGGACCTCAAGGGCAAGCCGATCCTGATCGGCGCGGGCGGCCGCACCAGCTACTGGCCGTTCCTGAAGGCGCAAGTTCGGCTTCACCGACGAGCAGGTGCGGCCCTACACCTTCAACATGGCGCCGTTCCTCGCCGACAAGCAGATCTCGCAGCAGGGCTTCCTGTCGTCCGAGCCCTACGTGATCATGCAGGCGGGCGTGCAGCCGGTGGTGCACCTGATCGCGGACGCGGGCTTCGACAACTACCAGACCACGATCAACATCTCGAAGAAGATGGTCGACGAGAAGAAGGACGTGGTGCAGCGCTTCGTCAATGCGTCGGCCGAAGGCTGGGCCGAATACATGAAGGGCGGCGCGGCGATCGAGGCCGCGAATGCCGCGATCAAGAAAGACAATCCCGACATGACCGACGACAAGATGGCCTATGCGCTCAAGGTGATGAACGAGCGCGGCATCGTGAAGTCGGGCGACGCGCTCAAGCTCGGCGTCGGCGCGATGACGGACGAGCGCTGGAAGCGCTTCTACGAGACGATGACGGCGGCGGGCGCGTTCCCGGCCGGCGTCGACTACAAGAAGGCCTACAGCCTCGAGTTCGTGAACAAGGGCGTCGGCGCGTGAGCATGGCTGCGGCGGCGGCTGCGTCAAGCAGCCGCCCGCTCGTTTCGATCCGCAATGTCTCCAAGCAGTTCGCGAATGGCACGATCGCGATTCGCGGCGTCGATCTCGATCTGCGCGACGGCGAGTTCGTCAGCCTGCTCGGGCCGTCGGGCTGCGGGAAGTCGACGCTGCTGCGCATCATCGCCGGGCTGGGCGCGCCGAGCGCCGGCACGATCGACTGGCCGACCGCGCCGCATTCGGCGAGCGGCGAGCCGCAGCCGGACCTCGGCTTCGTGTTCCAGGACCCGACCCTGATGCCGTGGTCGAATGCGCTGAAGAACGTGATGCTGCCGCTGACGCTGGCGCGCGTGCGGCAAGAGCGACGCGGAGGCGCGCTCCGCCGAGATGCTGGCGCTGGTCGGGCTGAAGGGTTTCGAGAAGTCCTATCCGCGCGAACTCTCCGGCGGCATGAAGATGCGCGTCTCGATCGCGCGCGCGCTGGTGACGCATCCGAAGATCCTGCTGATGGACGAGCCGTTCGCGGCGCTCGACGAGATCACGCGCCACCGGCTGAACGACGATCTGCTGGCGCTGTGGTGGCAGAACCGCTTCACCGCGGTGTTCGTCACGCATTCGGTGTTCGAGTCGGTCTATCTGTCGCAGCGCATCGTCGTGATGGCGGCGCGGCCCGGCCGCGTGATGGCGGACCTGCGGAGCGACGCGCCTTATCCGCGCGACGGCCTGTTCCGCACCTCGGCCGAATACGCGCATCTGTGCCGCGTCGCGTCCGAGACGCTCAAGGAGGCGATCGCCGCATGAGCGACATGCCGGTCGCAAATCACGCTGCCCCACGACGGCACCGACGCCGAGGCGCGTCCGGTGTTCGCCGAGGAGCGCCGCATCCTCGGCATCGCGGCGAGCTCCTGGCCCGGCATCATCGCGCCGGTGGTGATCGGCATCCTGATGCTCACCGCGTGGGAAGCGGTCGTGCGCATCAAGGGCATCCCGCACTACATCCTGCCCGGCCCGCTCCTGATCGCGCAGACGCTGTGGAACGACTGGGCGACGCTGTCGGAATCGCTGCTGATCACGCTGCGCATCACGTTCGCGGCATTGATCGCCGCCATCACGGTCGGCGTCGCGCTCGCGATCATCTTCACGCAGTCGAAGTGGCTGGAGAAATCGCTGTTCCCCTATGCGGTGATCCTGCAGGTGACGCCGGTCGTCTCGATCGCGCCGCTGATCATCATCTGGGTCGGCGACATCAACCTGTCGCTGCTGATCTGCGCATGGATCGTGGCGTTCTTCCCGATCCTGTCGAACACGATCCTCGGGCTCAACTCGGCCGACCACAACCTGATCAACCTGTTCCAGCTCTACCGCGCGAGCCGCTGGCAGACCTTGCGCTACCTGCGCCTGCCGGCGGCGCTGCCGTACTTCCTCGGCGGCCTGAAGATTTCCGGCGGCCTCGCGCTGATCGGCGCGGTGGTGGCCGAGTTCGTCGCCGGCACCGGCGGCAGCGCGTCCGGGCTCGCCTACCGCATCCTCGAATCCGGCTACCGGCTGCAGATCCCGCGCATGTTCGCCGCGCTGATCATGATCTCGCTCACCGGCATCGCGATCTTCTTCCTGACGAGCTGGATCGCGCATCTGGCGCTGCGCCACTGGCACGAAAGCGCCGTGCGGCGGGAGAATTAGTGCTGTGACCGACACAATCGCCTCGATCGTTCGGCGCATCGGTCCGGGACATCGCCGGAAGAGACGGTCGCGCACACCTACGCGCGCATCCGCGCCCACAACGATCCAGCGATCTTCATCACGCTGCGCGACGAGGCCGAGCCTCGCTGAGGCGACGCGCGCTGAACGGACACGTCGCTGCCGCTCTACGGCGTGCCGTTCGCCGTGAAGGACAACATCGACGTCGCCGGCCTGCCGACCACCGCGGCGTGTCCGGACTTTGCCTACACGGCAAAGAAGGACGCGACCTGCGTGGCGCGGCTGCGCGCCGCCGGCGCGATCCCGATCGGCAAGACCAACCTCGACCAGTTCGCCACCGGCCTCGTCGGCGTGCGCTCGCCCTATGGCGTGCCGCGCAACGTGTTCGATGCGAAGCTCGTTCCCGGCGGGTCAGCAGCGGGTCCGGCGTCGCGGTCGCGGCCGGACTGGTGCCGTTCTGCGCTCGGCACCGATACGGCGGGCTCGGGCCGCATGCCCGCGGGCCTCGGCAACATCGTCGGCCTGAAGCCCAGCCTCGGCGCGGTCTCGACCGCGGGCGTCGTACCGGCATGCCGCACGCTCGATTGCATCTCGGTGTTCGCGCTCACCGTCGACGATGCTTGGACCGCGTTCGCCGCGATGGCGGGGCCGGACATCGCCGATCCTTACTCGCGCAACCGGCCCGCTCGGTATGCTCGGGCCTGCGCCGCGGCTTGCGCATCGGCGTGCCGATCAAGGGCGAGCGCGTGTTCTTCGGCGATCAGGTATCGGCCGCGGAGTTCGAAGCCGCGGTCGAGCGTTTCGCGACGCTCGGCGCGACGATCGCCGAGATCGACATCGAGCCATTCTACGAGACCGCGCGACTGCTCTACGAAGGCCCGTGGGTCGCGGAGCGATATCACGTCGTCGCAAAAGCTGATCGCGTCATCACCCGAAGTCGATCCACCCGGTGACGCGCGAGATCACGCTCGGCGGCGCGCGCCCGACCGCCGTCGACGCCTTCGCGGCATTCTACAAGCTCGAAGACTTGCGCCGCGTGCGCGATCACATCTTCCGCCAGATCGACGTGCTGCTCATGCCGACCGCGCCGACCGCCTATACGGTCGCGCAGGTGCTCGCCGATCCGATCCAGCTCAACAGCCGGCTCGGCACCTACACCAATTTCGTCAACCTGCTCGATCTCGCCGGTCTCGCGCTGCCGGCGAGCATGAAGCCAGACGGCACGCCGTTCGGCGTCACGATCTTGGCACCGGGCGGACAGGACGCGCTGCTCGCCTCCTTGGCCGCGTATTTCACGCCGATACGAAATTGCCGATGGGTGCGACTGAGGCTGCGCAGCCGCCGCTTGCGCAACTGTTGCCCGTGCCGCAAGTCAATGAGATCGCGCTGGCCGTCGTCGGAGCGCATCTCTCCGGAATGCCGCTGAACGGCGAGCTGAAATCGTTCGGCGCGCGCTTTCTCGGAGGCCGCGCAGACCGCGCCGGACTACCACATGTTCGCGCTCGACACGCAGCCGCCAAAGCCAGGGCTACTGTGCGTCGCGGCCGGGCAGGGCGCATCGATGGCGGTTGAAATTTGGGCGCTGCCCGCCGAAGGGTTCGGGCGCTTCGTCGCCGCCATCCCGCCGCCGCTCGGCATCGGTACGCTGGCGCTGTCGGACGGCCGCAGCGTGAAAGGCTTTCTGGTGGAGGCGAGCGCCATCGAGAATGCGCGCGATATCTCTCACTTCGGCGGCTGGCGGGCGTTCACGCAGGCCAAGTGACGGTCACTTGTCGTCGATCAAACTCACATGCGCCGCCACCACGTGCCATCCATCGGGAAAGCGCACCCACGTCTGCATCTGCCGTCCGACCTTGCCGGGAACGGTCTCGCGCCGGAACAGCGTCGAGGCGACCGCGTGGTCGCGGCCGTAGGTGGTGATCACGGTCTGCGAGATCGAGCGCATCAGCCCGACCGGCGAGCGCGCGCCGCGGAACGCCTTGATCTGGTCGTAGCCGTAAAGATTCTCGCCGATGCCGTAGCGGATCGTCTGCGGCGCATCGCGGAAGATCGTGTTGAGCACATCGAGATCGTTCGTGATCAGCGCCTTTTCGTAACGGTCGAACGCGGCGCGCACTTCGGCGACGACCTCCGGCAGGTCGATGTCCATCTCGTTTCTCCCTAAAATTTCGCCCGTGGCGCGACGCATACGCCCGCCTGCTCCAGCGCGAACGCGACGCGCAGCGCGACATCCTCGCGCCAGGGCGACGCGATCACCTGCACACCGATCGGCATCGGCGGCATCGGCACTCGGCACGGCCACGACCGGCAGGCCGATGAACGAAATCGGCTGGGTGTAGACGCCGATGTTCGGCCGCACCGGCATTTCGACGCCGTCGAGCACGAAGGTCTTCTGCCCGATCGCCGGCGCGGTGCACGGCGTCGCGGGTGCGAGGATCACGTCGACCGTCTCGAACAGCCTCAGTACCTCACCACGATACCAGCGGCGGAATTTCTGCGCCTGCTGATAGAGCGGCATCGGCACCATCGCGCCGGCGATCAGCCGGTCGCGCACGGCGGGATCGAAATCGGCCGCGCGCGTGCGCAGCCGTTCGAGATGCAGGCTCGCGCCTTCGGTCGCCGTGATGACGTAGGCCGCAGCGCGGGCGCGCGCCGCTTCGGGGATTTCGATTTCGGTCGTGGCGTTCAGCGCCTTCGCGACGCGGTCGAGCGCCGCGCTCGCTTCCGGAAACGCGCCCTTGCGGAAATAGCCGCCCGCGACCGCGATGCGTAAGCCCTCGATGCCGCGCTCCAGCGCCGGCATCACAGGCTCGACCGCGCGGTCCGTGCACACCGGGTCCTCGGCGTCCGGCCCCTGCATCGCGTCATAGGCGAGCGCGAGGTCGCGGGAGTTGCGTGCGAGCGGCCCGAGATGATCGAGGCTGCCGACGAACGGAAACGAGCGCGCGCGGCTGAGCCGCCCGTAGGTCGGCTTCAGCCCGAACAGCCCGCAGAACGAGGCGGGCACGCGGATCGAGCCGTTGGTGTCGGAGCCGAGCGAGAGCGGCACCAGCCCGCCCGCGACTGCGCCACCCGAGCCGCTCGACGAGCCGCCGGTCATGCGCGTCACATCATGCGGATTGTGCGCATTTCCGTCGTGCACGTTCTCGCCGGTGAAGTCGTAGGCGTATTCGCCCATGTTGAGCGCGCCGACCAGCACCGCACCCGCGGCTTCGAGCCGCGCGATCAGCGGCTGATCCTTTTCGGCCGGCGCGTGCTCGCGGTTGATCTTCGAGCCTGCGCGCGTCGGCAGACCCTTCACGTCGAACAGGTTCTTCACCGCGAACGGCACGCCGGCGAGCGGGCCTTTCTTGTTGTCCGCATCGACCGCACGCGCGCGCTCGCGGGCGCGGTCGGCGACGATATCGGTGAAGGAGTTGAGCTGCGGGTCGCGCGCCTTGATGCGCGCGAGTGCGTCATCGACCACTTGCGCGGCGCTGACACGGCCGCTCGTGACGGCGGCGGCGATGTCGGCGGCGGACGCCCATTCGGAATTGAAATGTCTCAGGCACGGAACACCGGCGCGGGTTCGGCTTCGTCGGAAAGCTCCTTCTCGGCGACCTGCGCGGCGAGCTTGAGCGTGAATTCGAGATTGGTGCGCACCGCGCCCTTCCATTCGGGATCGACCTTGAGGTCGAGCATGCGCGCAGCGGCATCGATGTAGTCGTCGAGATGGTCGGCCATCGGCGTCCCCGTTATCGAGGCAATGATAAAGCAAAAGCCATGCCCAGCTAGGGCCGCACGGCCGGCGTCTCGACCGTCATGCCGCGCGCGCGCCACATCAGGAACAGCTCGAGATCGACATATTCGTCCGCGCCGTAGGCGTAAGGTTCGGCGCGCATGCCGATCAGGCAGTTGCGCAAGCGGCGCTGCAGCGAGCCGAGGCTCTGCCATTCGAGCCGGTAGAGCGGGTAGCCGTTCGGATGGCCCTGCACCAGCGGAACGCCGGCGAGCTTCTGGCCCCAGTTGTCGTCGTGGCAGTTCTGGCAGGAGAGATTGAGCTGGCCCTGCCGCGCCGAATAGATCTTTTGCCCGGCGTCGATGAACGGCTTGGTCTTCTCGTCGTTCACGACCGCGATCGGCATGCCCGCGCGACTGCCTGCCGACGAACGCGGTGAGCGCGAGCAATTCGCGGCTCTCGTGCGCGAACGGCTGTGCCTGTCTGCTGCTCGGTGCGGCAAAGATTGACGCGCTGCTCGATATCGATCGGGCGGTTCTTCGCGGTGAGAACGCCGGATAGCGCGCCGAGACGCCTTTCATCGATTGCGCCGCGTCGCCGTGGCAGTCCGCGCAGGATTTTCCGGCGCTGCCCGCCTTGGCTCCCCACAGCGTCTCGCCGTCGAGCACCGACAGCGTCGCGGGATTCGACGTGTCGTCGTCCTGCATCGCCTTGGTGGCGGGGCTCATCTGGTCGTAGGAAGAGCGGCGCTGGTCGAGGGGGATTTCGGCGAAGGCGAGGGAGAGACGAGGCGCGACGAAGCAAGAGGCTATGTCATTCCGGCCGAGCGGAGCGAGGGCCGGATCCATAACCACGACTTTCGCGATTTGCATACTGGCTGTGGCTACGCATTCCGCGGCTCGCGGCGACTTCGCCGCGCAGGCCCGAGAATGCACCAAGATCACCCCACCACAATCTTCGCCTCTTCGGTCACCGAAAGCCCGTTGTCGCCTTCCCACGTGAACGTAAGCGTGCCGCTCTCGGTCGCCACCGTGTGGAACGTCACAAACGGGTTCGCGGCGATCGCAGGATAGAGCGTGGTCGCGAAAATCTCCTCGCCGTTATACTTGCATGTCATCGACGTGATGATGTCGCGCGGGATGCTCTCGCCGGTGGTCGAGTGGCGATAGCCGGTTTCCATCACGTGCGAGATCAGCGTCTTGATCTCGATCACCTGGCCGCGCTTGGCGGTCTTCGGCACATTGATCAGGGCGCGCGCAGCCATCAGATCAGATCCTCCAGGCAGGCCGCGAGCGTGACGATCACCTCCTGGCTGTCCGACCAGTAGGTGCCGTCCGACATCTCGGCGATGGCGGTGAGCTTCTGCGAGGCCGCGAGGCGGATGCGGGTCGAGACCTGCGCCTGTCCGGCGCGCGGCCCGAGCTGCATGCTGATGACGTTCGGCTGCGGGTTCTTCTCGTTGAACACATGGATCGCCTTGACGTGATCGTCTTTCGTCATCGGCTGAGTCGACCGTCACGCTCATCGCCACGACGTTGCCGTTCTCGACCAGCGGCGGCAGGTCGAGCGTCACCCGGCCCTTCTTGACCGCGGCTTCGCCGATGATGCTGCGGATCGCATGCTCCATCTGGCCCGGCGTGTTCGCGGCGGCGGGCGTGCGCGTGATCACGGCAGCGCCGGCAACCGCCAGGCCGCCCGCGATGAACGCGTCTCGCCGTGTGACGTTCAACGTCGTCATGCATCGTCAGTCCTTCAGCGTCATCAGATACGCCACCACGTCCTCGATCTGCTCCGCGGTCAGGATCGTCTTGCCGCGGAAGCCCGGCGCCACCCGGTTGAGACCATCCACCCGGTAATAGGGCGGCATGATGGTCTCCGGGTTGAGGTGCGCCGCATCCACGATCCGCAACCGCAACTGTCCTTCATTCCAACGCGCACCGGCCCCTTTCAGGTCCGGCGCCATGGTGCCCTGGAACCGCTCCTCGCGGTAAGGGCCCGAATGGCAGAGCAAACACAAGCCCAACCTGCCGGTTGGTGACGATCTTCAAGCCGCGCTCGGCATCGCCCGGCATTCCGGTGAGCGAAGCGGGAATCGCATCGCCGGTCACCGTATAGGGCCGCAACTCCTGCGCCAGCGAAGACGTGCCGAGCAGGATGCCGGCCGCTATCAGCCACCACTTCAGCCGAACACCTCGCCCGTGATCGTCTTGAACCAGCCTTCGGCAAACTGCGCTTCCAGTTCGCGGTTCGGTTTCGGCGCATCGATCGGGCTGACGCCGCCCGCACCCTGGACATCGGCGAGCACGCCGTCAGTCGGCTTGTAGACGCCCGCGACCGTGATGCCGTAGTCCGGCGCGATCAGGCTGTAGCAGGTGTTGATCAGCCGCGGCTCCGCGGGCTTTTGACCCGCCAGCAGCGCCGTGACGGCAGCGGCGCAGAACTTCGCCTGCGCGTTTGCCGAGAACGCCGATTTCGGCATTCCGCCCATGATGGCGGCATCGCCGATCACATGGATGTTCGGGATGAGCTTCGACTCGAATGTGCCGGCATCAACCGGGCACCAGCCGGTACGGTCGGCGACGCCCGCCTGTTGCGCGATCGCGCCGGCGCGCTGCGGCGGGATGACGTTGGCAACGTCGACCTGAACGTCGGAGAAGTCGGTCTTGAGCGTCTTGGTCGAGGGATCGACCGAGTTCACTTTGCCGCCCTTCGAGAGCGACACCCACTCGATGTGATCCGGATAGAGCTGTGCCCAAGCATTCTGGAACAGCCGCTGCTTGGAAAACGCATCCTTGGCGTCGAGGATGATGACCTTCGACTTCGGCTTCCTGGTCTTGAGGTAATACGCGATCAGACTTGCGCGCTCGTAAGGGCCGGGCGGGCAGCGGAACGGGTTCGCCGGCGCGACGATCGCGACCGTGCCGCCGTCCTTCATCGCTTCAAGCTGGCCGCGCAAAAGCAGCGTCTGCTCGCCCGCCTTCCAGGCGTGTGGCATCGTCTCGGCGGCCTGCTCGGTATAGCCGGGCAGCCCATCGAAGCGCAGGTCGATGCCCGGCGCCATCACGAGCCGGTCGTATTGAAGTCGCGTGCCGTTGCCGAGCGTCACGCTCTTGCCCTGCCCGTCGACCGCGGTCGCGGGCTGGATCACCACGGTGACGCCGGCTTCGGCGATCTTGTCGTAGGTGAACTGCTGCTTGCGCAGATCCCACAGGCCGCCGAGCACGCCGTTGGAGAACGGGCAGGCCGTGAAGGTCGGGTTCATCTCGACCAGCGTCACGGCTGCGGCCTTGTTGGCCTCTTTCAGGGAGCGCGCCGCGGTGGCGCCGGCGAAGCCGCCGCCGATGACGACGACCTTCGGCCCCGCGCCCTGCGCGATCGCCGGCATCGGGAATAGCGCAGCGGCTGCGGAAACTTTCAGGAACTGACGGCGATTTGTTCGCATGATCGGGCCCCTACTTCTGCGCCGCGTACCAGGCCGCAATGGCCTTGGTCTCTTCGTCGGTGAAGCCCTTCGCGATGCGGTCCATGATCGTGCCCGGTCGCTTGCCGGTCTTGAACTCGGCCATCTGGCTCTCGATGTCGGCGGCGGGGCGGCCCTTCAGCGGCGGCACCGGCGTTTCGACACGCGGCGTTGTTGGCGTGACAGCCTGAACATGACGCCGCACCGGGCGGTGCGTCGGCGGCGTGGGCCGCAGTCACAGTGAGGAGAAGCGCCAGTGCGGCGGTCGTACGCGTCATACCATCCTCATCCGTCCGAAAAAAGAAAACGGCGGCGGCCAGTATAGCCGCCGCCGCTCGTTTTGGCTTCAGGCCATCGCGATGTTCTGCTTGTTCAGCGGGAACGAGCGGATGCGTTTGCCCGTCGCCTTGAAGTAAGCATTCATCACCGCCGGAGCCGCCACGCAGATGGTCGGCTCGCCGATGCCGCCCCACGGACCGCTGCCACCGCTCGGCATGTTGATCGCCTCGACTTTCGGCATCTGCGCGATTCGCAAGGAATTGTAGGTGTCGAAGTTGAGCTCGACGACACGGCCGTCCTTGATCGTGCACTCCTGATAGTAGAGCGCGGAGAGGCCGTAGACGAACGAGCCGGCGACCTGCCGGTCGATCTGGTCGGGGTTGACCGAGTAGGTCGGGTCGGTCGCCGCCACGATGCGGTGCACCTTCAGCTTCCCGCCGGCGTCGACGGAGACCTCGGCCGCGCCCGCCACGTAGGCGTTGAACGCCTTCATGTGCGCGAGACCGCGATGGATGCCGGCCGGCGCGGGCTTGCCCCAGCCGATCCGCTCCGCCACCGCGTTGAGCACAGCGAGGTTGCGCGGATGACTGCCAAGCAGCTTGCGGCGGAATTCCAGTTCGTCCTGGCCCGCTGCTTGCGCCAGCTCATCCATGAAGCATTCCATGAAGATGCAGTTCTGGTTGATGTTCACGCCACGCCAGAAGCCCGGCGGGACGTGCGGGTTGCGCATCGCATGGTCGATCAGCAGGTTCGGGATGGTGTAGCTGAACGAGTGCTCGCCCGACTGGAACAGGCCCTGGAACGCAAGCGCATCGCGACCTTTGTCCTGCTCGACCACCTGCGGCCGCACGCTCGCAAGGATCGACTGCCCCGACAGGCGGATGTGCAGGCCTGTCAGGTTGTTGTCCTTGTCGAGCGCACCGGTCAGTTTTGCCATCATGATCGGGTGATAGCGTCCCTGCGCCATGTCTTCTTCGCGCGACCAGAGCAGCTTGATCGGGGTGCCCGGAAACTCCTTGGCGATGCGGACAACCTGATGCACGTAGTCCTGGAACGCGCCGCGCCGGCCGAAGCCGCCGCCGAGATCGAGCATGTGCACTTCGCACTTGTCGGCCGGCAGGCCTGACGCCGCGAGCAACGCGGCGAACGATGCCTCGCCGTCCTGCGTCGGCACCCACACCTCGCACTTGTCGGCCGTGTAACGCGCGGTGGCGTTCATCGGCTCCATCGGGGCGTGGTTCTGGTACGGATAGGAGTAGATCGCCTCGATCTTCTTCGCAGCGCTTGCGATGGCGGCCTTGGCGTCACCGGCCTGGTTGCCGACGAAAGCCTGCGGAGCGTCGAGGCCTTCCTTCAGCGACTCGGCGATCGTCGCGCTCGAGACCTTCGCATTCGGACCCTCGTCCCAGACGATCGGCAGCGCGTCGAGCGCGACCTTCGCCTGCCACCAGGTATCCGCCACGACGGCCACGCCGGTCTCGCCGACCTGCATGACCTTCTTGACGCCCTTCATGCCGGCGACCTTGGCGGCGTCGAAGCTCTTCACCTTGCCGCCGAACACCGGCAACTCCTTGATCGTGGCGTTGAGCATTCCGGGCAGCTTGAAGTCTGCGCCGTAGACCTGCTTGCCGGTCACCTTGTCGGCAGCACGGAACCGCTTCATCGACTTGCCGGCGATCTTCCAGTCCTTCGGATCCTTCAGCGCCGGCTTTTCCGGCACCGGCAGCTTGGAGGCTGCTTCCGCGACTTTGCCGTAGCTCAGCGTGCGGTTGGACGCCTTGTGCGTGAGCACGCCCTTGTCGGTCGTGATCTCGGCCGCCGGCACTTTCCATTCGTTCGCCGCCGCCTGGATCAGCATCAGACGCGCGGCCGCGCCGCCCTGACGCACATACTCGTGCGACTCGCGGATGCCGCGGCTGCCGCCGGTCGAGTATGAGCCCCAGGCGCGCTTGCGCCTGACGCTCTCGCCCGGTGTCGGCTGCTCGTAGCTGACCTTCGACCAGTCGGCGTCGAGTTCTTCGGCGATGAGCTGGGCGAGGCCGGTGATGGTGCCCTGGCCCATTTCGGCGCGCACGATGCGCACGATGACGGCGTCATCGGGCTTCACCACGACCCATACGCCGAGTTCGGGCGTCGAGAGAGCGGTCTGCGCGCTCGCGGTCTCGGTCGCGAGCGGGATGCCGATTGCGAGGCCGCCGCCGGCGGCGGCGGTGCCGATCAGGAAGGAACGGCGGTCCATCTTCGGAATGAAATTCATGGCTGTTCCCCCTTACGCGTTCGCAGCCATGTGGATCGCTTCGCGGACCTGCTGGAAGGTACCGCAGCGACAGATATTGGTGATCGCCTCGTCGATGTCCTTGTCGGTCGGCTTCGGCTTCTCGGCGAGAAGCGCGCTGACCGCCATGATCATCCCGCACTGGCAGTAGCCGCATTGCGGCACATCGTGATTGACCCACGCCTGCTGCACCTTGGTGAGCACGCCGCCCTGCGCGAGGCCTTCGATGGTGGTGATCTTCTTGCCGGCGGCGTCGCCCACCTGCATCGAGCAGGAGCGCACCGCCTGTCCGTCGACGTGAACCGTGCAGGAGCCGCATTGCGCGACGCCGCAACCGTACTTGGTACCCGTGAGGCCGACCTGTTCGCGGATCACCCAGAGCAAGGGCGTCGTCGGGTCGACGTCGATGTTATGCGATTGTCCATTGATGGTTAGAGCAACCATGATGCAGTACCTCCCCGCTCACCCATCGGTGAGCCTTTCATCGCCAACTCGCGCGCGAAATTTCTTGTTGGCGCGTTTTCACAAGCGCGCGTCGAGGGACATGCTAACGATTCTAAGGAAGCCGGGACATCGCAATTCCGTGAACGGCAACAAGATGTCACAGGTGGGCAGGAATTCAGGACTATAATAGTCTACAAATCTAAAAGCCGAACAATACGGAAGGGTTATCAACCAGAATTCGTCGCCGTATGGGCTCGTCCGGTGCCCAATCTGCGAGCAGGTTGAACAGCTGCACCGAGCCCACTGTGTCGGCGAACGACAGGTGCGGATAGTCGCTGCCCCAGATCAGCCGGTCCGGCGCCGCCTCGATCAGCGCGCGCACCATCGGCGCGGCATCGGCGAAATCCGGCGGCGTCGCCATGCGGTAGGTGCCGGTCAGCTTCACCCACGCGCGTCCGTCGCCCTGGCGCAGCAGTTCGAGCAGCTTGCGGAAGCCCGGCTGATGCGGTCCCGCCTCGGCGCGGAACATCCCCATATGCGCGAGGCTGAAGTGACAGCGCATCCGCGCGAAGATTGGCAGCAGCTCCTCGGTCAGCCAGCCGGGACTGAGAAAATCGAGATGCCAGCCGAGCTCATGGCATCGCGCGTCGAGCCGTTCGATCCGCTGCCGCATCGTTTCCGAGAAGCCCGGTTCGGCCGGCTTCACCGGCGAGACGTTGATCCGCACCCCGCGTACGCCGAGCTTGTCCATCTCCGCCAGCAGCGCGTCCGGCGCATTCTCATCTACGTCCACGATGCCGCGGCAGCGTGCGATGCCGACCTCGCGCATCGCGTCGAGCATGCAGGCGTTGTCGCGGCCGTAGGCGCTCGGCTGCACGAACACGAAGCGCTCGAAGCCCATGGTGCTGGCGAGCGCCAGATAATCCGACAGCGGCGCGAGCGGCGGCGCATAGCGAAGTTTCTCATTCACGCCGCCGACCGGGTACCTCTCCGCCGGACCGAACACATGAAAATGCGCGTCGCATGATTTGGGCGGTATGCGGAAACGCGGCGCGTGCTCTGTCGCGTGACTCATTGGATCGTGATGTTCGCGCGAGCGACGATGCCGCGCCACACCTCGATCTCGCGGGCGATGTGCTGCGTCATCTCCGCCGGTGTCGATGTGACTGCGACGGCGGCTTGTTTCGTGAACGCATCGCGCAAGCGCGGCTGCGCGCAGGCGCGCACCGTCTCGCGATGGAGCCGCTCGACGATCTGCGGCGGCGTTGCGGCGGGCGCCGCGAGCGCGAACCAGTACGGCACATCGAAGCGCGGCTGGCCTGCTTCGGCGAATGTCGGTACGTCGGGCAGCAGCGCATTGCGTTGCGCGCCCGTGATGCCAAGGCCAAGCAGCGCGCCGGCCTGAACCTGCGACAGGCCCGACGCGAGGCTCCCGATCGCCATGTCGACGCGCCCACCGACCATCTCGCCGATAGCCGCCGCTATGCCGCGGAACGGCACATGCAGCGCCTTGATGCCGGCGGTGTCGAGGAACAGCTCCATCGCGAAATGCGCCGACGAGCCCGGCCCGCCTGAGCCGAACGTGAGTTCGCCGGGCCTTTGTTTGCCGAGCGCAATCAGTTCGCCGAGCGTGCGCACGCCCAGGCCCGGCCGCGCCATCAGGAGCGCCGGCGAGTCGGCGATGCGGCTGATGAAAGCGAGATCCTTGAGCGGATCGTAGGGCAGCTTCGGATAGATCGCAGGCGAGATCGAAAGCGAGATGTCGGAGAGCAACAGCGTGTATCCGTCCGGCTCCGCACGTGCGACCGCCTGCGTGCCGGCGGTGCTGCCTGCGCCGCCGCGGTTCTCGACCACCACCGGCTGGCCGAGCTGTTCGGTCAGTTCGGTCGCAAGCAGGCGCGCCGCGATATCGGTGAACGAACCCGGCGCAAACGGCACGATGATGCGAATAGCGCGATCCGGCCAGTTTTGTCCGAAAGCAGCCGCCGCGAGTGGCGTGAAGGCCGCGCCGAGAAGCAGCGTACGCCGGTCCATCCTGGTTCTCCGCTCCTCAACGGCCGCGCATGTCGCGCGGCGCGATCAGCGATCAAGGAGGCAAGATTTGGACGAATGCAAGTGGACTCAGGACGGCGCCGGCGGCTCATGGACCGCAACTCCGGCGATCACCAGCGCTACGCCAAGGAGGTCCGTCGGCGACGGGATCTGCCGCAGGACAACCGCCGCGATGATCGTTGCGCTCGCGGGCAGCAGTGCCAGCAGGAGCGCAAAGCTTGCGCGCGGCAGGCGCGACATCGCGAGTTGATCGCAGACATAGGGAATGACGGATGAGCAGATGCCAACGCCGATACCGGCGAGCACGAGCTTGATGTCCGCGAAGGCTTTCATTGCCTGGATGAAGCCGACCGGCACCAACATGATGAAGGCAATCGCCATCGCGGCGCCGAGCCGCTCGATGCCGCCGCTCGCGCCAGTCTCCGCCGCCTTGTGGCCGAGCGCGATGTAGCCGACGAACAGCACCGCATTGAGCGTAGCCCAGAACAGCCCAAGCGGATCGCTCGACCATTTCACGTCGATCAGGATGAGCACGCCCGCGACGGCGAGGGTCAGCGCCAACAGGTTGCGTTTTGTGCGCAGGCCATAGAGCGCGATACCGATCGTGCCGGCGAATTCCATCGCCGCGACAAGACTCATCGGAAGGCGATCGAGCGCGAGATAGAACGACGTGTTCATCGCGGCGAGGCAGATGCCGAGCCCGACGAGCAGCCATCGCGTTTTGTGGTCTGCTGCCGCAATGGTCTTCAGCGGGTTCGAGAGCGCTGCAAAGAACAGCGCCGCCGACGCGATACGAAACCAGGCGACGCCCAGCACGCCGACCGAGGGAAAAAGCAGCACCGCGAAGGATGGTCCGAGATAGTGGAAGACCGCGCTGACGCCGAACCACGTCGTCGGCGAGACCGCGGCGGCGGCACGATTGAAGGCTGGATGACCACGGCGCACGGCAGTTCTCCTGCTGCCGTGATTGTGAAGGGTTGACGTCCGCGGTCGATGGACATCAAATGGCCACAGGAGGATTTGCCCTTCCTTATCAAGGGAAAACTCGGTGAGCGACCTTCAAAATAAAAACGGCAAGATTGATGCGTTGGACCAGAAGCTGCTCGAGGCTTTGATCGCCAATGCGCGGATCAGCAATGCGGACCTGGCGCGCCTCGTGAAATTGTCAGGCCCGAGTGTGTCCGAACGCATCAGGCGTCTCGAAGGGGCGGGCGTGATCGAAGGCTACAGTGCCAAGATCAATCCGGAGGCGCTCGGCCTGCCGCTCGCAGCGTGGCTGCGGATCAGGCCGATGCCGGGCCAGCTTCAGAAGGTCGCTGAGATTCTTTGCAGGCTGCCCGAGGTCGTGGAATGCGATCGCGTCACCGGCGAGGATTGTTTCGTCGCGCGTGCGCACGTGAAGTCGGTGAAGGATCTAGAGCGTGTGATCGACGAGATCATCCCTTACGCGATGACCAACACGTCGATCATTCAGTCCTCGCCCGTGCGGCGCCGGCTGCCGCCGATCACACCGCGCGACCGATAGCGGCAATCAGTTCAGGCCCTTCTTGCGGCGGGCGGCCTCATCAACCAGCGCGATGTTGTTCGCGATGGTCGGATTATCCGGGTCTTTCGCCGCGGCCTCGGCGAATTTTGCGCGCGCGCGGCGCAGGTCGCCGCGCAGCAGATACGAATAGCCGATGTTGTTGATGACTTCCGGCCGCGGGCCGAAGATCGACAGTGCTTCCTTGTAGGCGCGGTCGGCGAGATCGTAGCGGCGCAGCCGATCATACGATGCCGCAAGGCCGAGCCAGGCTTCGCCGTCGCGCGGCAGCTTTTCGACCGCGCGGCGGAAATGCTGCTCGGCAAGGCCGAAATTCTTCTCGCGATAATGCCGCTTGCCGAGATTGAGATCGTCGCCCGGATCGCCGCCGAGCAGCGCATCCTTCACGGTGAGGTCGGGGTCGGCGTAAGCCGGTGTGCTGCCGGTGATGTCGGCGCTGCCGGGCGGTGGCGGGGGCGTGTCCTGGCTCGGAAACAGTGAGGAAAGTTTGAAGTCTGGCCCCGATGTCGGGGAGGACGCGCAGCCCGTGAGCGCGAACAGACAGGCGGCCACGCAGAAAACGCGCACACCGATACGCATGACAACTCGCTCTCCGGCATGCACAGGCCGGCGTTACGCAACACAACAAATGTGGGAATCCGAAAACGCGGTTCCCCCCGCCGGAGGATAGGCCGACAAGGGTTAAGGGATTGTTTGCGTTTGGGACGCGGAGATTCGCCTTACGCGGCGAGATTGTCGTTCACCGGCTCGATCGCTTCGAGCGCGCGTCCCAATGCGCGGCGCGCGATCTGAACATCGTAATCGGTCTGGAGGTTCAGCCACAGTTCCGGCGTCGTGCCGAGGGCCTTTCCAAGACGCAGGGCGGTGTCGGCCGTTACGCCGACCGTCTCGGCTGCAATGCGCTCAATGCGAGTACGGGGCAGGCCACAAGCCTTCGCAAGTGCGCCTGCGGACAGGCCAAGAGGTTTGAGGAATTCCTCACGGAGGACTTCGCCAGGGTGCATGGGCGGGAGCGTCTTGGCCATCTTGTTGTCTCTCAGTGGTAGTCGACGATTTCAACGTTGGTCGGACCTTCCTTGGTCCAAACGAAGCAGACCCGGAATTGATCGTTGATCCGGATCGAATGCTGGCCCTTGCGGTCGCCCTTCAAGGCTTCGAGGCGATTTGCTGGTGGCGCCATCAAGTCTGACAGCGTGGCCGCGGCGTTCAAGTAACGGAGCTTGCGGCGGGCGACGGAGACGAGATCGGCAGGGAAACCCTTCTTCGTCTGCCCGTCGAAAACCGCCCGTGTGACGTCGTTCTTGACGACTTGATCATTCCGGGTTGTATCAAAAGTTGATACGTACTGTCAAATCATATGTATCAAAAAATGATACATCCGTTCGACTAGGGGCGCCGTCAGGACTAATACGCCCCGACCTTGAAGCGCACATAGACCGGCAGCAGGATCACGATGATCACCACCGGAAACACGCACAGCGTCAGCGGCACCGACAGCTTGGCGGGCAGGCTGTAGGCCTTCTCCTCGGCGCGCGACATGCGCTTGTGGCGCATGTCGTCGGAGTAGACGCGCAGCGCTTCGGTCAGCGACGAGCCGAGTTTCTCGGATTGCTGCAGCAGCGTCGCGAACGAGCGCGCTTCTTCAAGCCCGAGCCGGTCGGCCAGATGATCGAGCGTCTCGCTCAAGGTGCGTCCGGCGCGCATTTCGAGCGTCGCCATATGGATGTTGGCGGAAAGCGAACGATAGGAGTCCGCAAGCTCGCGCCCGACGCGGTCGAGCGCCGCTTCCATGCTCAGGCCCGCATCGGCGCAGACCACCAGCAGGTCCATGAAGTCCGGAAAGCCGGTGCGGTGCTCGACCTGCCGCACCGCGATGATGCGGCTGAGATAAATGTTCGGGGCGAAGTAGCCGAGGATGCCGCCGCACAGGATCAGCGGCCAGAACATGCTCGAACCGTCGCTCAGCAGATAGGGCGCGCCAAAGAATGCCAGAAAGGCGAACGCGATCGCGGCCATCGCGCGCGCGAAGAAGAAGAAGGCCGGAGCGCGCTGGTCGAGGTATCCGGCCTGGAGCAGGCGGCGGCGCAGCTCTTTCACCTCTCCGACGTTTTCGCCGGAGTAGTGCTTGTTGGTGTAGTCGAGCAGGCGCTGCGTCGCGAGCTTGCTGGCGTGGCGCAACGAGCGCGAAGTCCTCGCCGGCCTTCACGGCCGCATCGGTGCCGATCCCGGCCGCGCGGCGTTTCACCGCAACACGCACCTGGACGATCGCCATGATGCCGAACGCGAGCGCGGCCGCCGACAGAAACACGAACAGGCTCACCATCGTCGAGCCGTCGCCGGACATCTGCACCAGCTGTTCGATCAGTGTGTCCACAGGTCAGATCCGGAAGTTGCACATTTTGTACATGACGATGTTGCCGAAGAACATCCACGTGCCGGCAAGCGTCAGGCCCATCTTGGTGAGACCCTGATTCCAGACGCTGGCGTAGAAGTCGGGCGCGACCACGTTGAGCAGGAAGAAGATCACGACCGGCAGGCCGGACAGAAACAGCGCAGAGAACTTTCCTTCGGCGGCGAGCGCCTTGATCTTGCGTCGCATCTTGAAGCGCTGGCGGATCACCGACGAGAGGTTCTCGAGGATTTCGCTCAGGTTGCCGCCGGTCGAGCCCTGGATCGACACCGCGGTGACGAACAGCGGCAGGTCCTCCTGGCCGACGCGGAAGTAGAGGTTGCGCATCGCGGTCTCGACGTCCGCACCGTAGGTGATTTCGTCGGCCGCGATGCCGAATTCGGTACCGATCGGATCGGGCAATTCCTGCGCGACCAGTGCGACCGCAACCGGCACCGGATGACCGGCGCGCAGCGAGCGCACGATGATGTCCATCGCATCGGGGAATTGTGCGGCGAACTTGCCATGGCGCCGCTTGCGCATGAACAGCAGCGCGGCGAGCGGCAGCTTCACGGCTGCAACGAGCGCCGCGATCCCCGCTTCCATCAGGTCGCCGCGAAACTGGATGACGCCGAAGAACGCGGCGCCGCCGGCCACCAGCGCGATGATGGCGAGCATGAACGGCCCGCGCGCCATGCCGGATTCGAGCATCAGCCGGTTGAACAGCCCGAGCCCGAAGCGGAATGCGCCTTCCTTGGTCAGGCCGCGCTCGCGGCGCAGCTGAATGAGGATTGCCTCGCGGTCCGGCTCGTTCTTGGAGAGCTTGAGACGGCGATTGACCCGGCTGCGATAGGACGCCGACGAGAACCCCAGCAGGTACACCGCCTCGGCGAACAGCACGACCGAGATCGCCGCGCAGATGACGATCAGCGTCTGGGTATCGAATTCGAGCGGGATCATGACAGCGGCTTGGACGGGTCGAAGTACGCGCCCGGAATGTTGATGCCGCGCGCGACGAGCTCGGAGAGGAAACGCGGCCGCACGCCGGTTGCCTGGAAGTGGCCTTCGACCGTGCCGTCGGCCGCGGTGCCGGTGCGCACGTATTTGTAGATGTCCTGCATTTGCAGGATGTCGCCTTCGAGGCCGGTGATCTCGGAAATCGCCGTGACCTTGCGCTTGCCGTCGGAGAGGCGCTGCAACTGCACGATCACGCGGATGGCGGCGGCGATCTGGCCGCGGACCGACGCGATGGTCATCGGCATGCCCGCCATGCCGATCATCTGCTCGAGGCGCGAGATCGCGTCGCGCGGCGTGTTGGCGTGAATAGTCGCCATCGAGCCTTCGTGGCCGGTGTTCATCGCCTGCAACATGTCGAAGGCTTCTTCGCCGCGGCACTCGCCGAGGATGATGCGGTCGGGGCGCATGCGCAGCGCGTTCTTCACCAGTTCGCGCTGGCGGATTTCACCCTTGCCTTCGACGTTGGGCGGACGCGTTTCCATCCGGCCGACATGCGGCTGCTGCAACTGAAGTTCGGCCGCGTCCTCGATGGTGACGAGGCGCTCCTTGTCGGAGATGAACGCCGAGAGCGCGTTCAGCATCGTGGTCTTGCCCGAGCCGGTGCCGCCCGAGATGATCGACGTGATGCGCGCGTTGACGGCGGCGGCAAGCACCTCGCCCATCTGCGGCTTCAGCGCGCCGACCTCGATCAGCTTTTTCAGATTATAGGGCTTCTTTGAAAATTTGCGGATCGACACCAGCGGCCCGTCGACCGCGATCGGCCGCACCGCAATGTTGATGCGCGAGCCGTCGAGCAGGCGCGCGTCGCACAGCGGCTGCGTTTCGTCGACGCGCCGTCCGACCGCCGAGACGATCTTGTTGACGATGCGCAGGAGATGGGCTTCGTCCTTGAAGCGCACCGGCGTCGGTTCCAGCATGCCAGCGCGCTCGATGTAGACGCACTCGTGACCGTTGATCAGGATGTCGTTGATGGTCGGGTCCTTGAGCAGTGGCTCGATGGGACCGAGACCCGTCATCTCGTCGATGATCTCGTCGACGAACGCATCGAGTTCCTGCGCGTTCAGCGCGATGCGCTCGGCCAGCACATATTGAGAGACCAGCCCGGCGATCTGCCGCCGCACCTCGCCCTCGGACACCTTCTCGATCGCCGATAGATTGATCTCTTCGATCAGCCGGCGGTGCAGCCGCACTTTCGCATCGAGCAACTTGTCGCGCAGCGGCGCGTTCGAGGCCTCCGGCGCGGTCTGCTTCGGCAATTCGGCGACCATCTGCAGGCTCGGCGCCTCGACCGAGGGAAGCTCCGCAACAGGAGCCGCAGGCGGAGGCGCGGCCGCAGCCGCCATCGAGGCGGCCTGCGCTTCGGCGATGCGTCGCGTCGCGGTGAAACGCCCGAACATGTTGACCCTCACCGCGCCAGCGCGAGCTTGCGCTCGGGTGCCGCCGCCATGGCGGCGGTCTTTTTCGGCGGCACAATCAGCTTCGACAGCGACGTCGTGATGTTGTTGCCGGCCTTCACTTCATCGAGCGGCACGCCGCGGTCGATCGCCTCGCTGACGAGGCGGAAATTGTTCGGGATCGTGCAGCCGAGCGAATCGCCGAGCGCCTGCTCGATGTCGGCCCGGCGCAGGCCGGGCCCGAACAGCCGCTGCTCGAAACGGTTGACGATCACCTCCGGCCGCGGGCCGTCGGTGAGCCGCTCGCGGATCACGTTGACCAGATGGCGCGCGTGCTTGAGTCCCGGCACGGTCATCTCGGTGACGAGGAACAGCCGGTTCGAGCCGATCAGGACGCTATCGGTCCAGGCGAACCAGGTGCGCGGCACGTCGATCACCACATTGTCGAAGTGCGACGCGACGAGGTCGAGCAACCGCGTCACCACCTCGAAATCGAACGAGCGCATCTCGGCCGGGCGGCTCGGCGCAGCGATCACCTTCAGCCCGGACGAATGCTCCGAGATCATCACCTCGAGCAGCTGGCGGTCGAGCCGGTCCGGGCGCGGCTCGATCTCGTCGAGGTCGAGGCGCGGTTCGAGATCGAGATAGTCGCAGCACGAGCCGTGCTGGAAATCGAGATCGACGAGGCAGGTCGATGACTTCTGCCCGCCGTCGCCCTTCAGCAGCAGCATCGCGGTTTCGATCGCGAGTGTGGTCAGGCCGACGCCGCCGGAGGCGGGGAGGAATGTATAGATCGTGGCTTCGCTCGCGCCGCCGTTTTGCGCGCCCTGCGCGGCGCGCGCACAGGCGCGCACCAGGTCGAGCGGCTGCACCGGTTTGACGACGAAATCCGCGACGCGCATCTGCAGCAGGTGCCGCGCGACATTCACATCGAACGCCGGAATCGCGACAATCACCGGCGTTGTGCCGCCGAGCCGCTGCGTCAGCGCGGCAAGCGCCGAGAAGTCCGCTTCGCTGCCCGGATCGATATCGACGATCACGACGGTCGCGCCGGCGCAGTCGAGCTTGCGCACCTCGCCGGCGAACGCGCCCGTCACGATCGAAAGCTCAACCTTGCCGTCCATGCCGAAGGTCGAGCGCACGAGGCGCTCGAAGTCGGCATCGCGGCCCTGCGCCACGACGCGCGTCTTGGCCGGTTCTTGTGAGGACCGTGCGAACATCACACTCTCAAACGTGTTACTTCGGCGCCTGGGTCAGCACCACCGGCTCGTACTTCACCGAGGACGTACCGGTGCCGGTGATGGTCTTCACCTTGTCGGTGCGGTAGCGCTCGGCGGCTGCCGCCATGCGCTCGCCGTCGTGCGGGATGTTGCGGTCGCCCGCGCGCACCGGCCACGGATCGACCATGTGCGTGATCTTGTTCACCGCGACCGCATCGCCGGCGCCGAAGCTCACGGTGTCCCGGCGGTCGAGATACATGTCGGTGCAGGCCCCCAGCAGGAGAGGGGCGGCCAGCGCCAGTGCGGTCAGGCCGCGCGACTTACTTCGAGACATGACGATCTCCCTTGGGAACATCGAGGATGTGGCCGATCGGGGCAGGGCGCCCGTCGGAGCGGCCCTTCAGGCGGCGGTCCATCGGCACGGTGATTTCGGACTGGCCGAGCAGGAAATACTCGGGATCGTTCGCGGGCCGCGAGCCGTCGAGCGGCGTGCGCAGCACGTCGCCGGGGCGGGCAGGGCGCACGATGCGCGGCGTCACGATGATGACGAGGTCGGTCTCTTTCTTCTGGTACGAGGCGCTGCGCGCGAGCGCGCCGAGGATCGGCACGTCGGCAAGCCAGGGCAATTGCTTCTGGTCCGCCGTGTTGATCGACTGCAGCAGGCCCGCGATGGCGAAGCTCTGGCCGTCGCGCAGCTCGACCGTGGTGTTGGCGCGCCGCACGATCAGCGCCGGGATGGAGATGCCCCCGATCGTGACCGTGGTGGTCGGATCGATCTGGCTCACCTCCGGCTCGATCTTCAGGTTGATCACGCTGTCGCCGAGCACGGTCGGCGTGAACGCAAGACCGACGCCGTATTTCTTGAACTCGACCGAAATGCCCTGAAGGCCGGAGGCGACGGGAATCGGGAATTCGCCGCCCGCAAGGAAGCTCGCGGTTTCGCCCGAGAGGGCGGAGAGGTTCGGCTCGGCGAGGCGGCGCACGATGCCGCGCTCTTCCAGCGCGCGCACCAGCACGTCGGCCTGCACGCCGTTGCCCAGCATGCTGCCGAGGATGGTACCGAACGGCGCCGCGCCCGAGACAAGGCCGGCGACACCGCTGGCGGCCGCGATGCCGTTGGTGCCCGTGGTGTTGAGTTTCTGCTGAACGACCTGCCAGTTGACGCCGAGGTCGCGGCCCGCCGAGCGCGAGGCTTCGACGAAGCGCACTTCCAGCATCACCTGCTGCGGCGCGCTCACCCGCACCGTATTGATGACGTCGTTTCCGAACTGCTTGGCGATGGTCATCGCCCGGTCGACCGTCACGGCGTCAGGGGCGGAACCGGCGACCATGATGCGGCCGTTCACCGAGGAGACGCGGAAGCGCGCATGCGGGAAGCGCTGCGCGAGCTCGCTGCCGAGCCGCGAGGTGTCGTACGAGACTTCGACGTCGATCACGCCGACCAGCTTCTTGGCTTCGCCGTAAACCGAGACGCGCGCGTTGCCGATCTTCTTGCCGAGGATCGAGAGCGAGCGGTCGGTGAGGGGGATCGCATCCGCGACATCCGGATCGCTCACGATCACCTCGGAGAAGGTGTCCATGCGCACGCTTTCGGATTTCCCGAGGGAGATCTTCAGCACCATGGTGGAGCGGGCCGCGGTGAGCTCGACCTCGCGCGCTTGCGCAGGCGTGAGGTCGGCGGCAAGCTGCGCGACCATTGCGGAGCCGAGTACGAGTACCGCGCACGAGGCCGCCTTCAGCCAGCGCCGTGCGCCTAGGTTGGGGCGCAGCGCGCCCGAAGATGTGTTCCCCATAACCCCTTCCCCATTATCCTTGTCAGCTCTCAGCGGTTTGCCGCTGCCTGTTCTTCGGCGCCTGCACGAAAGGCGCCTCCTTCTGCCGCTACGTTGTATTCCTGCTTGGTTGTCCCGCGCGTGACCGACACTTTGGCGAAGCGGTTCGCCTCGGGCGTGCGCTGGATCACTTCGGTCTGGCTCAGGTCGCTGGTGGTGATCCGGCGCGTCGAGTCCAGTCACCTGCTCGCCGGCGCGGCGCAGCATCAGCGAGAGATTGCCGAGCGAGGCGGCGAGCGCGATCTTCTGCGCGCCGACCGTGTCGACCTCGACCGTGACCGCCTTCACGACCGTCGGCCGGTCGGCCGCGTCGTCGGCGAGTTGATCCACCGCGAGCACGCGCGCGTTCTGGATCACCACGTCGTTCATTCCGTTGGTGCGTTCCTGCTGGCGGGTGAGCAGCACGTCGACATGGTCGCCCGGCAGGATGAACCCGCCGACGCCTTCCACGTCGTTCACGCGCACCGTGACGGCGCGCATGCCGTCCTGGATCACCGCGGAGAGCGTCGCCTTCTGTCCCGGTCCCGTCACCTTGGTGCGCAGGATCGGCTCGTTGCGCTCGATCGAGGCGAGCACGATGCGCTTGCCGCCCGACATCAGATCCGCGATCGAGCCGAACGTGCCGGCCGGGATCGCTTCCTCGGGCCAGCTCACTTCGCGCAGATGGTCCGCCGACATGTGCGCGCCGAAACGCAGTGGTCCTGTCGCAATGACGATCGTGCGCGTCGCAACCGGCTTCTCTTTCGGCTGGACGACCTTGCGGCTCAGTTCGGCCTGATAGTTCAGCCAGCCTTGCGCAACGAACACCGCAAGGAGCCCGAACACGACCGCTATGCCGACCATCACGATGGTATTTTTTCGCAACGCCGTTCCCCGTAAGCTTTGAATTGCTTTTGTTGAGCCACAACGTGCGCTTTGAAACTGAATCCTTCCTGAAGTTCGGCGTTCGAATGCTTCTATGTTGAATCCGCCGTGAAGGCGCATCCTTACCGGCGGATTAAGTGCTTCTCTGCAATGCGAGCAATGCGCCGTTTACCAACGCGCGTTGCGCGAACGCATTGTGTTAAGCATGAGCGGCGCTTACGCGCGCCATCGCGCGCGCGGCCGTTAATGCATTCAATTTTACGAGAAGTTCGCGTTCGCGAGAGACCGAATCTCAAAACTGCGCAGGCCACTCTGCGGCTCGAGTTGAACCAGGGGCTGAGCGATGTGGTCACGTTTTGCTGGCGACCAACACGGCGCCGTCGCGCCCATTTTCGCGTTCGCGGTCATCCCGATCCTTGTCGTCATCGGCGCCGCCGCCGACTACAGCCGCGCCAACGCGGCGCGCTCCGCGATGTTCGCCTCGCTTGATGCGACCGCGCTGATGCTGTCGAAAGATGCAGCGAACCTGTCGCCCGAGCAGATCAAGGCCAAGGCGACGGCGATGTTCAATGCGCAGTTCAATCCGGCCCGAGGTCGCGAACCTGACCGTCGACGCCTTTCTGACCAGCCCGCAGGCCGGCAGCTACACGCTGACCACGACGGCAAACGGAAACGTTCCGACCATCTTCGCCAAGTTCATCGGCCAGAGCCAGCTCGACATCGGCACGTCCGCCGACGTGAAGTGGGGCGTGAAGAAGCTCGAGCTTGCGCTCGTGCTCGACAACACCGGCTCGATGGCGAGCAACGGCAAGATTACCGAACTGAAGACCGCGGCCAAGAGCCTGCTCACCACCTTGCAGAACGCCGCGAAGCAGCCCGGCGACGTCAAGGTCGCGATCGTCCCGTTCGACAGGATCGTGAACATCGGCACCGGCTTCGCGACGAGCGGGTTCATCAATTTCTCGGCGCACAACATTCAGCAGGCGCAGTGGCAGGGCTGCGTCGAGGACCGCGACCAGCCGAACGACACGCTCGACACGACGCCGACCTCGAGCAACGCGACCAAGTTTCGCGCGGTCAACTGCTCCGGCGTCACCAGCATCATGCCGCTGACCGAAATTCTCGATACGACCGGGTTCACCAATCTGAACGCAAAGATCGACGCGATGAATCCGGCCGGCAACACCAACGTGACGATCGGCCTCGTCTGGGGCTGGCACGCGCTCACCAAGAGCGAGCCGCTGACGCAAGGGTCCGATCCCGCGCCCGACAAGGACAAGGTGATCGTGCTGCTGACCGACGGCGACAACACGCAGAACCGCTGGTCGACCTCGGGCTCCGCGATCGATCAGCGCACCGCGCTCGCCTGCACCAACGTGAAGGCCGCCAACATCAAGGTCTACACGGTGCGCGTGATCGACGGCGACGCGACGCTGCTGCGCAACTGCGCCAGCAAGACCAACATGTACTACAACGTGAACCAGGCGAGCGAGCTGAACAGCGTGTTCTCCTCGATCGCGCAGAACCTGGCGAACCTGCGGATCGCGAAGTAGCTACGGCGCCGCGAAACCGTGTTTGCCGAGGATCGCCTGTCCGTCCGCCGACAGGATGAACTGCGCGAGCCGTTGCGCGGAGGCCGGCGCGTTGTTCATCACCGTCAATCCGTAATCCGCCCCGACCGCGAGCGCTTCCGGCAATGCCACGATCTGTTGGCCTGCATTCTCGCGCACCGCAACGACCGCATTCGTGCAGTAGGTGAGGAAAATGTCCGCGCGTCCTTCGTCGACATGCCAGCCATAGACGCTGCGGCCGGCGGGTGGCTGCACGCTTGAGGCACCACCGGTGAGCTGCAGCGCTTTCTTCTCCAGCGCGAACGGCTGCCGGGCTTGACCACCTCGGCCTTGGCGAACACCTCGAACGCATAGTCGCCGGAGGGATCGGCCTTCGGAGTCGACGTGCCGACCTTCACGTCGTTGCGCAGCATCAGGTCGAGCAGGTTCGCGGGTGTCACCACCAGCCCCGGCTTCACCAATGCGCAGAGCCGGTTGCGCACGAAAAGCACGACCGGGCCGCTCCTGTTTGCCTTCGCGAGCGACGCCGGATGCTCCATGTTGGCAGAGGCGAACACCTCGGCCTTTGCGCCGCCCGCGATCTCGTCGCGCAGCGTGCCGGATGGCCCGTATTTTGCCTGCACGGCAACGCCGCTCGCCGCCTCGAACGCCTTCGCCACATCAGTCAGCGCGCCGCGCAGCGATCCGGCGGCGTGCAACAGCACCGGATCGGCTGCATGAGCGGATGACATCGTGAGGCAGACGATCGCAATCGCCGCAAGCGCGCGCATCACACGCCGGACGCCGTGGCGTTCGGGAAGAACAACTGGTCGCCGCTGATCTTGTAGTCGGCGATCGCCTTCTGGCCTTCAGGCGAGACCAGCCAGTCGATGAACTGCTGGCCGAGGTCCTTCTTCACGTTCGCATGCTTCGCGGGGTTCACCAGCATCACGCCATACTGGTTGAACAGGCGCTTGTCGCCCTCGACCAGGATGTCAAGGTCGCCGTTGTTCTTGAACGTCAGCCAGGTGCCGCGGTCGGACAGCACATAGCCGCTGCTCGCGCCCGCCGTGTTGAGCGCCGCGCCCATGCCCTGGCCGATCGCCTTGTACCAGGCGCCCGGAGGCGGCTCGACGTCGATGTCCGATGCCTTCCACAGCGCAAGCTCGGCCGCATGCGTGCCGGACTTGTCGCCGCGCGAAACGAACGGCGCTTCCTTGGCCTTGATCGCCTTCAGCGCGGTCTCGATGTCCTTGCCCTTCACGCCGGCCGGATCGCTCTTCGGCCCGATCAGGATGAAGTCGTTGTACATCACGGGGAAGCGCTTCACGCCGAAGCCGTCGGCGACGAATTTTTCTTCC
The DNA here is from genome assembly GCA_963779545.1 of uncultured Alphaproteobacteria bacterium. Taxonomy (GTDB): domain Bacteria; phylum Pseudomonadota; class Alphaproteobacteria; order Rhizobiales; family Xanthobacteraceae; genus PALSA-894. Next base: position 32,789 of record CAVZYQ010000002.1, read on the forward strand.
TGCGGTCGCGCGTGAACGAACACGACGTCGGCATCGCCGCGCCGCCCGGTGTCGAGCGCCTGGCCGGTGCCCTGCGAGATCACTTTCACGTCGATGCCGGTCTTCTGTTTGAAGATCGGCAGGATGTGGTCGAACAGGCCGGAGTCCGTGGTCGACGTCGTCGAGGCGACGACGATCGATTTATCCTGCGCGAGCGCGGGGCCGCTGAGTGCAACCGACAATGCGAGTGACAAAAGAATCCGGCGGTTCATGTTTTTCTCCTTCTAGATGACGAGGTCGCCCCGCAGGAACGCGCCCGCTTCCCTTGTTGCGGGTGCGTTGAAGAATGGTGCCGCATCGGCGCGCTCGGCGAGCCGCCCGCGCACCAGGAACACGATGTCGCCCGCAAGGCGGCGCGCCTGCCCGATGTCGTGCGTCGCCATCACGATCTTCACGCCCGATGCCGCGACCGCGCGAATGATGTCTTCAACGGATTTGGTCGCGGCGGGATCGAGGCTCGCGGTCGGCTCGTCGAGAAAGAGAATCTCCGGATCGCGCGCGAGCGCGCGTGCAAGCGCAAGGCGCTGCTGCTCGCCGCCGGAGAGGCGACGCGCCGGACGGGCTGCGAGAGCACCGAGGCCGACTTGACGCAGCAGTTCGGCGACGCGCGCGTCATCGCGCGTGCGGCAGCGCATAGGCCACGTTCGCGGCCGCGGTCCGCCGCAGCATCACCGGGCGCTGGAACACCATCGCGAGCCGTTCGCCCGGCTGCGCCCGCCCGCCCCAGGTGATGCGGCCGGACGTCGGCGCGAGCAACCCCATCGCGAGACGGATCAGCGTGCTCTTGCCGCTGCCGTTCGGTCCGAGCAGGACGGTCGGCGCTCCGGTGCCGAGCGCAAACGAGAGGCCGCTCACGATCTCGACCGCGCCGACGCGCAGCGAGACATCTTCGAACGTCACCGGCATGTCGCTCATCGGCGCGCGCATCATCCGGCCCGCATCTCGCCGATACGCCGCGCGCCCCACGCCAGCGCGTTCACTGCGATGATCAGCGTGATGAGCACGAGGCCGAGCCCCATCGCGAGCGGCAGATCGCCCTTCGAGGTTTCCAGCGCAATGGCCGTGGTCATCGTACGGGTGAAGCCGTCGATGTTGCCGCCGACCACCATCACGGTGCCGACTTCAGCCGCCGCACGGCCGAATCCCGCCAGCAACGTTGTGACCAGCGAGAAGCGCGCGTCCCAGATCAAGGTCGCGACGCGGCGCGCGGGCGTGACGCGCAGCGCCGTCAGTTCCTCGCGGTATTCGGCCCACAGATCCTCGATGGTCTGGCGCGTCAGCGCGGCGATGATCGGCATCACCAGAAACGCCTGCGCGACGATCATCGCTTTCGGCGTGAACAGGATCCCGAGCGAGCCGAGCGGACCCGGAACGCGAGAGCAGCAGATACACCGCAAGCCCGACGACGACCGGCGGCAGGCCCATGAAGGCGTTGATCACCACCACGATGAAAGTGCGGCCCGGAAATCGCGTCAGCGCCAGCAGCGCGCCGAACGGCAGTGCCACGACGGCCGCGAGTGCGACCGCCGACAGGCTCACATAGAGCGACAGCGCCACGATCCGGTAGAGCGCCGGGTCGCCGCCGAACACAAGCTGAAGCGCGGACGCGCCGTCGGGCATTGCAGCTCTCGCGTTGAACGTCGCCGCACCATTTTCAAACGTGCGCAGAAACGCAAGGCGCGGAGGGCCGTGCGCGGCAAATATAGGCTTGGGCTATGGGCTTTTCGGCGCTTCTCGGCCGCTACTTTTGAGGAAGTCAAAATCGCAGCCCTCGTCCGCCTGCGTGACGTGGTTCTGGAACAGCCACGAATAGCCGCGGTCGCTTCCTTCATGCGGCGGCGGCGCCGTGGTCGTCGCGGCGCGCTTCTTCAGTTCGGCATCGTCCACCAGCAGTTCGATGCTGCGCTTCGGCACGTCGAGGCGGATGCGGTCGCCGGTCCGCACCAGCCCGAGCGGCCCGCCGTCGGCGCTCTCCGGCGTGATGTGCAGCACGATGGTGCCGAACGCCGTGCCGCTCATGCGCGCGTCGGAGATACGCACCATGTCCTTCACGCCCTGTTGCGCGAGCTTCTTCGGGATCGGTAGATAGCCCGCCTCGGGCATCCCTGGCGCGCCCTTCGGTCCGGCATTGCGCAGCACCAGCACGTCGTCGGCATTCACGTCGAGGTTCGGATCGTCCATGCGCAGCGTCATGTCCTCGATCGTCTCGAACACCACCGCGCGGCCCTCGTGCGTCATCAGCTTCGGCGTCGCCGCGGATTGCTTGATCACCGCGCCGCGCGGCGCAATGTTGCCGCGCAGCACGCACATCGCACCCTGCGCGTTGATCGGATTTTTCCGCGACCGGATGACGGTCTGCCCCGGCACGTCCTCTGCCACCTTGACGTGATCGCGCAGCGTGCCGGTCGACGCTCGGCGCATCGAGATCCAGAATGTCGGACAATTCCTGCATCAGCCGCGGCACGCCGCCGGCATGATGGAAGTGCTCCATGTAGTGATCGCCCGAGGGCTTCAGGTCGATCAGTACCGGAACCTGTTTGGACAGCGCATCGAACGCATCAAGATCGAGCGTGATGCCGGCCCGCCCCGCCATCGCGGCGAGATGCACGATGCCGTTGGTCGAGCCGCCGATCGCCTGCAGCACGATCAGGGCATTGCGCAAGCTCCGCTCGGTGAACAGCTCGGTCGGCCTTGGGCTAGCCGTTCTTCGCCATCTCGACCGCGCGCTTGCCGCTCGCCTCCGCGATGCGCATGCGCTCCGCGTGCACGGCCGGCACCGCCGCCGCATAGGGCAGCGAAAAGCCGAGCGCCTCGATCACGCACGCCATCGTGCTCGCCGTGCCCATCACCATGCAGGTGCCGACCGACGGCGCGAGCCGCCCGCTCACCACCTCGATCTCGGCTTCGTCCATCTTGCCGGCGCGATGCTGCGCCCACAGGCGGCGGCAGTCCGTGCAGGCGCCCAGTACCTCGCCCTTGTGATGGCCGACCACCATCGGGCCGGTCGGCACCACGATCGCGGGCTTGTCGGCCGACACCGCGCCCATCACCTGCGCGGGCAATGTCTTGTCGCAGCCGCCGATGATCACCACGGCGTCCATCGGCTGCGCGCGCACCATCTCCTCGGTGTCGATCGACATCAGGTTGCGCATGTACATCGAGGTCGGGTGCGAGAAGCTCTCGTGGATCGAGATGGTGGGGAATTCCATCGGCAGCCCGCCGGCCAGCATCACGCCGCGCTTCACCGCCTCGATCAGTTGCGGCACGTTGCCGTGGCAGGGGTTGAAGTCCGAATAGGTGTCGGTGACGCCGATGATCGGCCGGTCGAGCGCATCGTCGGAAAAGCCCTTGGCCTTGATGAAGGCCTTGCGCAGGAACAGCGAAAAGCCGGGGTCGCCGTAGGAGGTCAAACCTTTACGCAGGCCGGAGGGCATGATCGACGCCTTGTTGCCAAGAAAAGTAGATGATCTCGCTTGTGCGGCAGATCATCAAGCCGCCAAGGTAGCTTGCTGGAAGGCTGTTGTGACGAAATAGATTCTCATCGGCGCCGCACGCAAGAACCAACTTGCATGCCGAGCGTGGATGCCTGCTCGGTTTGGGCCAACACTCAAAATCTTCAAGAAAATCAATGGTGTTAAGTTTCCGTCAATTCAATCATGGAATGATCGAGCTGGCGGAGCTTAAATGCATGGGGAAATCAAGTATTTAGCAGATTGAAGCGCCGCGCCAACTCGACTATAGCGCAAGCGGCAGCTTAAGATGTTGCGCGGTCGGGAACCAAAAACAGAGTTCGGTGCTCAGCAATGTTCGCACTTCAGACCGATGTCATACGAACTCACCATTAACCGCGTCGGCGCGCTCGCCGGCGTACCTCGCCGCCGGCGTGGCGCCAAGATGCAGGCCGATTACGCGGAAGTTGAGCGACGATTTCGGCAGCAAGCCGACTGGCTGCGAGATAGCGGGCATTTCAAAGACGCTAGCCAGGCTCTTCTTGATATCGCCCGCAGCCACGATCCAAATGCCCACGAATTTCACGATCCATCGTTCGATGACGAAGACGGCGTGATCGATGTATTCAGCGTCCAAGACAAGCCCAGCGTACTCGATGCGCAGGCGCCCCTGCTGGCATTGATGCCATCGCGCCGCATGCGCTGTTCGGTAAAGGGCATCAACTGGATTGTTCGAACCCGCGCGACCGTAACGGCTTGCGCGCTTCAAATGAATGGCGGCTTCACCAAGCTGTGGTGGACTTTCGAGGGGATACCGGCCGATCCCAAGCCGGAGCGACGCCCGACCGAACTCCAAGCGACGGCATTTCTGAAGATGACGAACCAGATGGCCGAAGAGGCGAGGCCGCTCTTACATCTGGCCTATCGAGACGCGCTTGCGAGGGTCGGACACAAGCAAGAGTTTCCTCTGCTGAACAAGCAAATTCGCGTATCGATGAGCGACAATGACGATCGCGAACTGGGCGTGCTTTTTGACGCGATGTCGTTTTCCAAGCTGCAGCCTTCCGAAATACGCGCGAACAGATCAGCGGAGATCGCGCCGGCGCGGCGTGCAATGCTTGAATTCGACGACTTCGTGCGTAAGCTCACGGGCATCAAAGTGAATCCGCCGGACAAGGCGGTGCATCTCGCGGACGATGTGCCGGGAATGCGCGGGATCGTGTACAGCAAGGACGATGCGCGCCGCGGACCCTGCGTTGCGGGAGTTGCGCGACGGCTTGGATCGCGCAGCGGCGATTGGTTCCTGTCACCCGAATTGCAGATGGAAACCAAGAAAGAGTCTTATCTTCGGGCGGTCTCCGCAGCGCGACCGCTCAGCGCAAAACTCGCCCACGACAAAGCGCGCGAACTTGACCCGATTTGATTTTCGCCTGCAACGCTCCGCGTTATGTCAACGCCGCATCCGTGTGCAGATGGGAGCGCGAGCATCTCTCTAGTTGCATGGGCTCATCGTCCATTGTACATCTTTGGTTGAGCACACTGGGGTTGTGCGAGGGGTCACGCGCCGCCGAATCTTCGTCCGGCGGGCGCTAATCTGAAAAATTGTCGCAGCGCTTCGGACAAGGAGAGCGACGCACATCTTGAGCGGCGGTTTGCCGTGGCGCCGGGGGGAAAAGTTACAATGGCGGAAGACGATATCGCGCAAACCTATCGGACTATTTTCGATAGCGATCCGCTGCTGATCCGCGAAAAAAGCCAGGTCGATTATAGCAACGCGATGTTGCAGCATCTTCTCGTGGATCGCACCAAGAAATCCTGCGATCTACGATTTGTCGACCTGCATAGCCCCAAACTGCGGCGTGCGTTCCGCCGACGCCGCAGTCCGGAAGCGCCGCCTCCGCCGCCTGCGAAGGTCGGCAAGCGTTACCGCAAGAAGCGCCAGCAACGCGGCATCGTGTCGGACGCTGATTACGAGTTGCTCAAGCGGCTCACGATGGTGCCGGATGGACGAAAAACCGCCGGACGGCGCAAACCGAACGGGCTGCCCGGCTACAGCGAAGCGCGCGAGAAGCTGCGAAAGGCGAAGGCGCGTTCAACTCTTGATCGGCGGTTGAAGGTGGCCGCAGTCAGCCATCGAGTCGCCATTAGCCGCCTGGAAGATCGCGGATATTTCGACGAAGACCTTTGCATGATCGGAGCCCCGCAAGCGGGGCCGATGTTGGAGTTGCCCGAGTGGGCGAGCGTCACGCAACTCGGCCGCACGCGCGCGTTGGATCCGGATCGCGTCGCGGATTGGGAGAAGGCCATCACGCTCCATATCGAGCGTGCCTTCGAAAACAAATGCCAGATCGTGGTCTTGCCGGAGTTCGGTTTGCCGAGCGCCAACGGGACCTCACCCCCGATCGCCGATCAGCTTCGGGCGCTGATGACCAACCAAGCCGGCGAGCATTTCCTCTTTGCGGGGTCACGACACGAAGGCGGCAGCAACCGGGGTCTAATTTTCTCGAAAAAGGGAAAAAAAGTAAGCAAACGCTGGTGGCATTATAAAGTCGCCTCGGCGCGCGGCTTGGGCGAGAACATTTTGGGCGCTCACGGAAAGCGAATTCCGAGCTATCTGGCTAGCTTCAATATACCGGGACAGGGCCGCACATCCTTCGCGATTTCAGTCGCCATTTGCTACGACACCTTCGATCCGACAACATTTCTGATGCTCGTCCTGCTGGGCATCCGCAATCACATGACCAAGATGCACAACATCATCTTGGTGCCGTCCTTCAATCCATCGGAAGACTTCGTCGCGCTGTTGCGCGATCTCAGCTTCATCGGGCGATGTACCGTTGTGTACGTCAATAGTCTCGATGGAAATGCAAAAATGTTCATCTGCGGATTTGCCGTTTCCGATCTTGCTCCCGATCGTATCCTGAAACACTTGGACAAAATGATCGGCGAGTTTGACCGCGACATAAAAAAGGCACGGGTGGACATCCGCAAGGCAGCCAAAGAACAGCGCCCACTCCACCGGAGCGAAGCGGCCCGAAGATCGGTCGATAGCAAACGGCACAAACGGGATATCGTCGACGGATTGAAGCAGCAACTCATCAAGTTGAACAGAAGCCACGCACTCGACTACATGGTGACGGTGGAGCGCACGCCTCACAAGCGAGCCGCGGAAGCGCGCGGCGCTTATGTCGAAACCGACACGCTTTACTACAGCATCGACATGCGGCTGCTCGGCGCCCTGCTCACGTTCCGCGAAGATTTTTTCAAGAACGATACTTTCCTGCCGGCGCCGTTTTTCCTTAACAATCTGGTGGCGGCGGCGGAATCGATGGAAGAACAGCTGCCGGACTAAGTTCGCAGGAAATGTCTCCTCGCAGCCGGTTGAAGTCCGAATAGGTGTCGGTGACGCCGATGATCGGCCGGTCGAGCGCGTCGTCGCCCGCCACTGCTGGCCGATCGGCCGCGATGAATCCACCGCGTTAGCCCTGTCCGGAACGCCTGCTGGCAATTTGGCGCCGAAAGCCCCATATGGAGGGTAACGGCACGCATGCGTGCCAAATCCAGCACAAGAGATGCGGCCGCACGGCCAAACCACCGGATGGGCTTTCGCGCATCCGGGTCATGGTGTTTGCGGATCGCGGCATCTCAATACGAAAGGTTTTTATCGTGTCGCACAAATTTTCCGTCGGACAGGCGGTCACCCTCGTGCCGCGCATGCTGCAGCCCGCCGCGCCCGGCGAATACGAAGTGCGCCAGCTTATGCCGGCACCCGATCGGGATACGAGCGACCCGTCCTATCGAATCAAAAGCGTGGACGAAAAACACGAGCGCGTTGTCGCCGAAAGCGATCTGACGCCGGCGCGCGCAGTGGCCCATTGATCCGCGCGCCGAAGGCGCACGAGAGAACGCAAACGGAGTGAACCGAATGGCATTGCGAGCAGCGGTGAAGACGAAGTCATCCGACCCGATCGAGCAGGCGCCGCTTGCCGTCGACCAACGCAAGCGGCCGGACCAGCGGTATCGCCTGCAGGTGGACCGGCAAACGAAGAAATCGTTCGACAACCTGGATGCCGCCGCTGAGGCGGGAATGCTAATCAAGAAGGCGCATCCGATCGTGCAGGTGTCGATTTACGACGCGGTCGATTGCATCAACCAGATGATTGGGCCCGAAGGCATTGTTGCGGTGGAGCCTGCGAAAGCTGAGTAGGCGCCCGCGAAAATGCGCGGGCCACGTGCCCGCGCATTCCGATGGCTGTTTTGAGCTGCAGTCCGCTAGCGCCAGCGCATTAGCGCCAGAACAGCGCCAGCAGGATGATAATGGGCAGCGGAATGCCCAGCAGCCACAGCAACGCTCCTTTACCGAAACCCATGTGTTCCTCCTGGTGTTTGGTCGCGTTGGCAACGCATGACTTCGGGCAGAAGTTCCAAGTTCAAAATCGGACAAAGACAAAGGTTGAGCCCGCGTTAGGGCAAGACGGCTAGCTTTCCCGCTGCGTGCGGGCGTGATTATCGTGCAGGAATTTAGCGAGCTGCTCGCGCAAGGATTCGTCCTGCTCGCTGCGGTGGCCGATCACCACCGCATGCTCGAACAGCTTTTGCTGGATGTCGGTCGGCAATTCGGCCCACAGATGAATCGCGGCCGTCCCAAGGAGCGGCGCGAAGCGCTTGTCGATGTTGGCCTGATCGACGCTCATAAACTAACCTCCGTTAGGCAGCCTTGCGCGCATGTTTTGCGCGCGGCTTGCGCTTCGATGCGGTGCGCTTGGCCGCGCCCTTCTTCTTGCCGGCGCTCTGGCGCAGCGCCTCCATCAGGTCGATGACGTTGCTCTTCTCTTCTTTTTCTTCCGGCGGCTCGATGGTCTTGCCCTTGGCCTTGCGACGGATCAGCGACTTGAGCGCATTCTCATAGCGGTCCTTGAATTTCGCCGGGTCGAAGTGCCCGGACTTGCTCTCAAGAATGTGCGCCGCGAGCGACACCATGTCCTTTGGCGTCTTCTTCGCCTTGATGCCGCGAAAGTAAGTGTCCTCCTCGCGCATCTCGTACGGGTAGCGCAGCGTGGTGCCGAGCAGGCCCTTGCCGAGCGGCTTGATCGCCAGGATACGCTCGCGGTTCGCCATCACGATGCGGGCGATGGCGACCTTCTCCTTGTCGCGCATCGCATCGCGGATCACCGCGAAGGCTTCCTCGCCGTTCGCGTCGTTCGGCACGAGGTAATACGGCTTCTCGATATAGCGCTCGTCGATCTCGTCCTTCGGTACGAAGCTGTCGATCTCGATCGTGTGCGTGCTTTCGAGCTGGACCGCCTCCAGCTCCTTGGTCTCGATCGGCACGTATTTGCCCTTGCTCAGCTCGTAGCCGCGGCCCTTGTCGTCCTTGTCGACGACTTTGCCGGTCTTCTCGTCCACCATCTGCTGGCGCAACCGGTGGCCGGTCTTGGTGTTGATCTGGTGGAAGTGCGTCTTCTCCGCCTGCGTCGAGGCCGGATAGAGCGCGACCGGGCAGGAGACGAGCGAGAGCTTGAGATAGCCCTTCCAGTATGGCCTTGGCATTCCCGTGTTCTCCGCCTGATTGGGGGGCGGCGGAACAACGCATGCCGCGCGGGCTGGGTTCCCGCGGCGGAACTAGGCCTCTTGTTGCCGGTACCAGTCGGCAATCTGCGAGCCGGTCCAGAACAGCACGTTCGGCCGCGACGCGATCAGCTCGATCGCCTGCCGGAAGTATTTCAGCCGGTGCGGGGCGCCGAGAATGTAGGGGTGCTGCACCAGCGCCATCACGCGCGCGCCGTCGGCGCTATCCGCATAGATCTGTTCGAACTGGTCGCGCGCCCGGTCGAAGTACTCGGACGCCTTGTGATGCTGGATCAGCATCATGGCGACGTCGTTGCATTCCTGCGTGTAGGGAATGTTGAGGATGGGCTGGGTACGGGTCTTCAGCCACGCCGGCTGGTCGTCGAGCACCCAGTCGCAGACGTAGTCGTAGCCTTCCTCGACCAGCAGGTCCGGCGTTTCCCACGTCTCGGTGAGGCCGGGGCCGAGCCAGCCGCGCGGCGGCTTGCCGGAGGCTTGGGTGATCACCTCGCGCGTGCGGCGGATATCGGCACGCTCGTCCTCCACCTTCTGCATGTTGCGCTGGGTGAAGCCGTGGCCGATGAACTCCCACTTGCGTTCGTTCGCCGCCGCGACGATCTGCGGATAGGCCGCGATGGCCGAGCCGTTGATCGCGAGCGTGGCCGGCACCTTGAAATCGTCGAACACCTTGAGCATGCGCCAGAAGCCGACGCGATTGCCGTATTCGTGCCACGCCCAGTTCGGGATGTCGGGCGAGGGCGCACCGCCCGCAGGCGGCGTCAGCACCGTGCGCGGCATCGGCGAGAGGATGTCCCACTCCTCGACGTTGACGATGCACCACACCACCATGCGGGCGCCGCCGGGAAGTTTCAGCGGCTTGCGTTGCGAGATCGGCGAATACGCGATGCGTTCGGTCGGCAGCATGCCGACGGGCGGGCGCTTTTGCTCGTTCATTCGGCTGCTTTCTGCGCCGCGCCGGTCTGCGCTGTGTACCAGTCGAGGATTTCCTCGCCGTTCCAGTGCAGCACGCCTTCGTGCTTGGCGACGTAGTCATAGATCTGCTCGAGATACTTGATGCGGTGCGGCTGGCCCGAAATGTATGGGTGGATCGCGAGCGCGATGATTTTCGCGCGGTTCGCGCCTTCCGCGTACAGCCGGTCGAACTGGTCGATGGCGCGCTTAAGCAGATAATCGCTTTCGTGGTGCTGTACGAGCATCATCGGGATGTCGTTGAGCTCCACGGTGTAGGGCAGCGTGACCAGGGGGCCTTTGTCGGTGCGGATGACGGTAGGCTCGTCGTCGTAAACCCAGTCGCCGATGTATTTCACGCCTGCCGCCGCCAGCAGCTCCGGCGTCTCGTAGGTTTGCGTCAGGCCCGGCCCGAGCCAGCCGACCGGCTTCTTGCCGGTGAACTTTTCCAGGATGCCCATCGAGCGCGCGATCATCGCGGCCTGGTCCGGCTCCTTGTGGATCGGCCCCTGCTCGTAGGAATGACCCATGAACTCCCACCCGGCGTCCTTGGCCTGCTGCGCGACGCGGGTGTAGTCCTCGCACACGCGCGCATTGATCGAGAGCGTCGGGCGGATGTTCAGCCGCGCGAACAGGTCGAAGAAGCGCCACACACCGACGCGCATGCCGTACTCGTGCCAGCTCCAGTTCGGGACATCGGGCAGCATCGGCGCGCCGGTCGGCGCGGGCAGCACCTGCCGCGCCATCGGCTTGCCGATGTCCCACACTTCCAGGTTCACGATGGTCCAGAAGATCAGCCGCGCGCCGCCGGGCAGCTTCAGCGGCGGCCGGTCGACGATGGCCGAATAATCAACGCGCTCGCGCGGGAGTGTGGGGTTGGGCATGGACTTTCCTCCGGTCATTCCGGGGCACGCCGAAGGCGTGAGCCCGGAATCCATAACCACAACCGCCGAAGGAGTCACTCAGGCCGTGCCACATCGCGAATTCTGTGGTTATGGATTCTGGACAGCCGCTTCGCGGCTTCCGGAATGACGGAGAGAGCGTGCACATCCTCATCGTCGGCGCAGGGATCGGCGGCCTCACGGCCGCGCTCGCGCTGCTGCGCGACGGCCACCGCGTCGATGTCTACGAGCAGGCGCCGCACCTCGCCGAGCTTGGTGCGGGCGTGCAGATTTCGGCCAACGGCTCACGCGTGCTGTTCGCGCTCGGGCTCGAGGACGCGCTGCGCAAGGTGTGGTCCGAACCGGCGGGGAAGGAAATCCGGCTCTGGAACACCGGCGAGACCTGGAAGCTGTTCGACCTCGGCGCGGAGTCCGTCGCGCGCTACGGCGCGCCGTATTTCATGATCCACCGCGCCGACCTGCATCAGACCTTGATCGATGCGGTGCGTGCGATTGCGCCGGACGCCATCCATCTCGATGCCCGCGTGGCCGGCTTCGAGGACGACGGCAGCCAAGTCACCCTGCATCTCGCAAACGGCGCGCGCGTCACCGGCGACGCGGCTGATCGGTGCGGACGGCGTGCACTCGCGCATCCGCAACATCCTCGTCGGCGACGACAAACCCGAGTTCACCGGCTGCATGGCGTGGCGCGGCCTTGTGCCGGTGGAGAAGCTGCCCGCACATATGCGCCGCAATGTCGGGGTCAACTGGGTTGGCCCCGGCGGCCATGTGATCAATTATTTCCTGCGGCGGGCTGAGATTTTCAACTTCGTCGGCATCGTCGAGCGCGACTGGCGCGTGGAGTCATGGACCGAGAAGGGCTCGCGCGAGGAATGCGCCGCCGACCTGCAAGGCTGGCACGAAGATATCCACGCCATCATCCGCAACATCGAGCAGCCCTACAAATGGGCGTTGCTCGGCCGCACGCCGCTGACGCGCTTCTCGCGCGGCCGCGCCACATTGCTCGGCGACGCCGCGCATCCCACACTGCCGATGCTGGCGCAGGGCGCCAACATGGCGATCGAGGACGGCATGGTGCTGGCGCGTTGCCTCTGCTGCCTATGACGACGTCGAAACTGCGCTTGCGCGCTACGATACGGCGCGCGTCGAGCGCACCGCGAAACTGGTGCGTGGCGCGAACGAGATGGCGAAGCGCTTCCACAATCCCGCGCTCGCCGACGCGGGCGGCGCGAAGGCCTATGTCGATGCGCAATGGAATGAAGAGACCGTGAAGCAGCGCTACGACTGGATTTTCGAGTACGACGCGACGCGCGTGGGCATCTGAATGACACGCCAACCGCCGCTATCGCTCACCATCGCGATCTTCGCCCTCGCGTTTCTCGTGCCGGCATGGCCGTGGCTCTCCGGCGCCGTGACCATCCCCTACGACGCGAAGTCGACATTCTTTCCGCCCGTCGAGTTCATGGCGCGCGCCTTCGCGAGCCGGCGACTCGCCGTTCTGGACGCCGAACGTGTTCGCCGGCTGGCCGAACATCGCCGACCCGCAGTCGATGCTCACCTCGCCACTGCATCTGCTGCTCGCGCTCGCGAGCCCGGCGCCCGGCATGTGGGCGAACGATGTGTTGACCTTTGCGTATCTCTTCCTCGGCGGGCTCGGCATCATCCTGTATTTCCGCGACCGCGGCTGGCACACGGCGGGCGCACTCGTCGCGGCCCTCGCCTTCGCGTTCGGCGGCGCCGCGAGCGCGCGGCTGCAGCACACCGGGCAGGTGATGAGCCTCGCGTATCTGCCGATCGCGCTGTGGCTGCTGTCGCGCGCGCTCGACCGCGCGTCATGGCGCTGGGGCGCTCTCGCGGGCGTCGCGGCGGCGCTGATCGTGCTCGGGCGCGATCAGGTTGCGCTGCTCGAAGTCTATGTGCTCGCCGGGTTCGTATTCGCGCACTGGTGCGGGACCGGTTGGCGCACGCGGCTGCGCGGCAAGCATCGTGCCGCTGGTCGCGGGCGGCATCGCGGGCGCTGTGATCGTCGCGGTGCCGGTCGCTGCTCACCGAATTGCTGGCGCTGCGCTCGAACCGCCCGGAGTTCAGCTACATCGAAGCCGGCCGCGGCTCGCTGCACTGGACGCATCTGCTCTCGCTGTTTTTCCCCGACCTGTTCGGCGCGATGGATCCCAAGGTCGACTTCTGGGGCGCGGGCGGTTACGCGTGGAACGAGCGCTTCGGCATGGCCGATCTCTTCCTCGCGCAGAACATGGGGCTGCTCTATGCGGGCGCGCTCGCCCCGATGGTGCTGGTCTTCGGCGCGGTGCGCGGCTGGCTGTGGTCGCGCGAGGTGCGTTTCTTCACCATCGTGGCGGTGCTGATCGCGTTCTTCATGTCCGGCTGGTACACGCCGGTCTTTCGCGGCATGTATGAACTGCTGCCGGGTGTAAAACTGTTCCGCCGTCCGGCCGATGGTACTTTCGTGTTCGGCGCGATGATCGCGGTTCATGGCCGGCTATGCGGTGCATCGCTGGCTCGCCGATGCGCCGGCGAGCATGACGCAACGGCGCATCGCGTTCGTGGCTTTTGCGATTCATCCTGGTCGGGACGGTCTGGCTGGCATCGACGACGATCGGCAACGTTCCATGGGGCCTGATCGGCACAGGTCTACTTTTCCTGATGGTCGCGCGGCTTGCGCTGTGGCTGGCGGGGCGTTTCGACACGATCGCGCCCGTCTCGGCTGCGATGGTGCTCGCGCTGTTCAGCACAGCCGACCTCGCCATCAACAACGCGCCGCATGAATCGACCGGTCTGCCGCCCGCGCGCTACGACGCGCTGCGCTCTGACACGAAAAACGAAACGGTCGCGCTGATCAAGCAGCGTCTCGGACAGCAGGCGCCGAATCATCGCGACCGCATCGAGTTGGTCGGCATCGAATACCACTGGCCGAATATGTGCCTGATCCACGGTTGTGAGCAGGTGTTCGGGCACAATCCGCTGCGGCTCAAGTGGTTCTATGACGCCACCCGGGTCGGCGACACGGTCGCGGCGATCGGCCAGCGGCCGTTCTCGCCGCTCTATCCCTCGTGGCGCTCGACGTTCGCCGATCTTTTCGGCGTGCGCCTGATCGCGACCGGCGCTCCGGTCGAGCAGATCGACAAGAGCATCAAGCCGGGCGATCTGAATTTCATCGCGCGCACCAAGGACGCCTACGTCTACGAGAACCCGCGCGCTCTGCCGCGCGTGATGCTGCTCGGCGAATGGAAGGTTGCGGATTTCGACAAGCTGATCGCCGACGGCTGGCCGGCGGATGTCGATCCTGCGAAGACCGTGCTGCTGGAGAAAGCGCCGTCACTGGCGCAGACCGTTGGAGCGACGGGCACGGTGCGCCTTGCTCGTTACGCCAATACCGAAGTGGTCGTCGAAGTCGATGCGCCGTCCGGCGGCATCTGGTGCTCAACGATGTCTGGCATCCGTGGTGGCGCGCGACGGTCGACGGGCAATCGAGATCGAAATCTTGCGCGCTAACGTGCTGTTCCGTGCGGTCCCTGCCCGCCGGGCAAGCATACGGTGCGGTTCACCTTCGAGCCGCTGCGTGGCGCGTGGCGGCGAGCTGCGCGCGAAATTGCGCGGCGGCTAGTTTCCGAAATTCCGGAAAATCGTATCCGGCGCGCTGGTGTTGTGCCGCGACGGCACCGTCCGTGCCGGCCCACACCTCGACCGCGCTCGCGCGCTTGAAGTCCATGATGCCGGTGCGCTCCCAGCTTTGCGCGCCCTTCACGCGCCAGCCGAGCTGCGCGACATCATTGTTGATCTCGGTCACGAACATCGAGCGCAGCCCGCGAACGGCAGCGCGCCGCCGACCGGCGGATCAAGCGTCACGTCGAGCACCTGCCGTTCGATGTCGAGCGTCTCCACCCGCAGCGTGGCGCTGCCGCCGCGCGTGAACGTCAGGCGGAACGTCCTGGTGTTCGGGTCGAACACCACTTCCTTGACGTCGACGATCGGCCGCTCCTTGAACTCGACCGGCCCGATCATGAAGGACGAGCCATACGCGCTCCATTTCAGGTTTTGCGGTGGCAGCGGGCGCGCGCGCCAGTAGCCGTCCTGCGGATAGAGCACCAGCACTTCCTCGGCGCGGTCGTTCGCGCGCACCCAAAGCTGCAGCAATTGCACGCCGGTCTCGACGCGGTCGCCGACGCGCACCGGCACGATGGTCTTGCGCCAGAAGTTCGGAATGGTGATGCCGACCAGTTGCAGGTCGGGCGTCTCGAAGATCGTGATGCGGCGCGGCTGCTCGGTGATGAAGGGCGCGGCCGCGAGGTCCGGGCAATTGTGCAGGTCGAACGCCGAGCGGTCGACCACGATGGTGCCGATGTAATTCGGATGCACCGACTCGACCTTGAAGCGGCGCACCTCGGGCGAGGTCAGCTTGAGATAGACGTTGTCCTTCTCGGCGCAGAGCGTCGGTTCGCTCGCGTTCTGCACGTCGACCGCGACGTCGTCGGCCGCGAACGCGACACTCGCGAACAGCAGCGCGAAGGCCGCAACACTAGCGCGTCGCATACACGTCCCCGGAATTCGCGTCGGCCGGCAGGCTATTGAGCCATTGCCCGATCGCCTCGGCGCTCTGCCACGCATCATGCGCCAGCGTCTGGCTTTCGCCCAATGCGGCATTGTATCGGACGTACCCCAACTGCTGGCAACGCGTCAGGCACGCATGTGCCACGTCACGCTGGATCGTGGTAAATTCGAACGACAGCGCCGCCACCGGCTGCGTCAGCCCTGCCAGCGCCTCGGCCTCGAAGCCTTCCACGTCGATCTTGATGAACGCCGGGGTGCCATGCCGCGCGATCAGCGCGTCGAGCGTCGTCACCGGCACCTTGATGCTCTTGTCCCAGTGCTGGCCTTCCCAGCCGGGCGCGCCGGCGGACGCCTTCACGAAATCCTGCGAGGCGGTCGAGACGGTCGGGTTGTCGACGTTGATCTTCATTTCGATTTCGCCGGCGCGGCGCCGACCGCAACAGGCTCGAGCGTGACATTTCGTCGCTGCCCGTAGATCAGCCGCAGCGTCTGCACCAGCGGCGGGTTGGGTTCGCAGGCCACCACGCGGGCGCCCAGCCGCCGGAACGCCGCGATGCGGTCGCCGACATGCGAACCGACATCGAACACGAGAGCGCCGGACTTCACGAATTGCGCGTAGAGCTTGTCCATCGCGGCGCGTATCGTGTCGCCCGTCGTAATAGATGCGCAGCGACCGATCGATGCCGCGCGCGGTGCGGAAGGCTTCGCGACGGACATCAGGCCGCGCGCAGCGCCGCCGCTTCGATCGCGGGCAGCGCGAGCTGACGCAGCGGAGCAGGAGGCGCGTTTTCTTCCGGCAGCGCGCCGATGCCGGCGCGCATCAGCGCCCGGCCGACGGCGGGCCATGACGTCATCACGGCAAGAGGGATCGACAGCGCCGGACCCGCCGCGATGAACAGCGCATAGGGAATTGCGGCCGGCACAGTAAAGGCGAGCACGAGGATCGAGAACCAGCCGACCAGTGTATGTGGCCAGAGCTGTTTTGCCGCGTCGCTCCAGGGCACCGAGTGATCGTCGCGCGCTTGTCCGCCCCAGCCGAGCCGCCTGCCAAGCACAAGGCCGGCGAGAAACATCGTGTGGCCGACCCACATGATTGGTGAGAGCATCAGGAAGAAGATCGTCTCGGTGATCGTGCTCACGATGAAGCGTCCGGCTCCGCCGAACGAGTTGCGCAACGCGGGGCGCGAGATCACGTCGAGCACGGTCGCGATCTTCGGCGCGAACCACATGATGAGCGTGATGACGAACAAGCGCCCATCCGGCGTCGGGGCGGATGAAATTCGCCGGGCCGTTGATAGCGACAGCAAGCGAGCCGATCACCAGCAGCCCAATCCATGCGGGCGAGCCCAAGAACATCAGCATCGCGAATGCGATCTGGTAGCGGCTGACCGGCTGCAGCCCGGCCATCACGAGGAACGGCCAGTACTGCATGTTGCCCTGCGCCCAGCGCAGATCGCGGCGAATGAATTCCAGAAGCGTCGGCGGGTTCTCCTCCCAGCTCGCGCCTTCCTCGGGCAGCACCCGCACTTCGAAACCGGCGCGTCGCATCAGCACGGCCTCGATCTGGTCGTGGCTCAGGATGTGCGTGCCGTCTGGCCGCGGCGGGATGTGGCAATGCGCGATGAACGGCGCGAGGCGAATGATCGCGTTGTGGCCCCAGTACGGCCCGCAGTCGCCCTGCCACCACGCGCTGCCGAGCGTGTAGGAGCGCATGCCAAGCCGCATGCCGAACTGGAAAACGCGCGCGAAGGCGCTGGTCGACGGCATGCCGACCACGAGGCTCTGCAGGATTCCCAGTTTGGGCTCGACCTGCATGATGCGCACCATGCGCATGATCGAGTCCGCGGTCTGGAACGAGTCCGCGTCGAGCGTGACGGCGAAATCGTATTGCGCACCCCAGCGCGTGCAGAAGTCGAACACGTTGCCGGCCTTGAAGCCGGTGTTGTCGGTGCGCCGCCGGTAGGTCAGTTCAAGGCGGCCCTGCCATTTCGTCTTCAGCTCCGCGAAGCGCGGTTCTTCGGTAACGGCGATCTCCGGATAGTTGGTGTCGCTCAGGATGAAGACATGGAATTGCGCCGCGGTGCCGGAGGCGGCGATCCCTTCCATCATCGGTTCGATGTTGCGGATGACGCGCTCGGTGTCCTCGTTGCGCACGCACCACAGGATCGCGGTCTTGGCGGTGATCGGCTCGTTGCCGGTCACGCGCGCCGACGACCGGCGTCACGGCCGCGACCGGATTCTTCGAGCGCATGATGAAGAGGCCGATGGTGGCGTTCCAGAAGCCGATCACCGACCACGGCAGCGTGATGGCGAACATCACCACCAGGATGAAGTCGACCGACCCGAAGCCTCCGGCGGTCAGCCCGAAGGCGAGCAGCCAGATCAGGCCGATCATCGAGGCGGCGACGATCAGGGTGAAGAACACGCGCCGCGCGGTCAGCGGGTCGGCAGGCGCGGGGGCAGCAACATTAAGGGTGCGGTCGGTCATCGGGTGCTTTTCGTGAGCAGGCGGGATATAGCGGGCGGCGGTTTCGGGGTCCAATCGGGATGGCGACGTCAGCTCAGGCGCAGGCGCTCTGGTACACGGCACCGGGCAAGGCCGAGATCCGGCCCGAGCCGGTGCCGGCTTTGCCGGACGGCCATGTCCGCGTGCGCGCGGTCGCGAGCGCGCTCAGCCGCGGAACGGAGCGGCTGGTTTTTGCGGGGAAAGTGCCTGAGAGCGAGTACGAGCGCATGCGCGCGCCATTCATGAGTGGTGCGTTTCCTTTCCCCGTTAAATATGGCTACGCGATGGTGGGCCAAGTCGAAGACGGCCCCGCCGATCTTAAGGGCCGTCATTGTTTTGCGCTTTATCCGCACCAGACCGTGTTTAACCTTCCCGCCGAAAATATTGTGCCGCTGCCCGAGGGGCTGCCGCCAGAGCGTGCGGTGCTCGCCGCCAACATGGAGACCGCGCTGAATGCCATGTGGGACGGCGGGCCGGGGCCGGCCGACCGCATCGCGGTGGTCGGGGCGGGTGTGCTCGGGCTGCTGGTTGCCCGGCTGTGCGCGAGGATGCCGGGGACGGAAGTGACCGTCGTCGACATCAATCCGGAGCGCGCCGCCATCGCCAAAGCCTTTGGCGCGGCCTTCGCGACGCCCGACAAGGCGCCGGACAACTGCGACATCGTCTTTCATACCAGCGCGTCAGCGGCCGGACTGGCAACGGCCCTGCGGCTGGCCGGCGACGAGGCGACCGTGCTGGAGCTCTCCTGGTATGGCGCCGACGACGTGAAGGTGCCGCTTGGAGACGTCTTCCATTCGCGCCGCCTCAAGCTGATCTCCAGCCAGGTCGGGAAGATCGCGCCCTCGCATCGGACGCGCTGGGACTACAGCCGCCGCCTTTCCGCCGCACTTGATCTGCTCAACGATCCCGTGCTGGACGACCTGATCGCGCCGCCGATCGCGTTCGCGGACTTGCCGAAAAAGCTTCCCGAGATCCTCAATCCCACGAGCGGCGTTCTCTGCCAGCTCATCCGCTATTCCTAAAGGAGCGCCTGTGTACGCCGTCGAAGTTGCCGACCACATCATGATCGCCCACTCGTTCAAGGGCGAAGTCTTCGGCCCCGCGCAGGCACTGCACGGCGCGACATTCACGGTCGCGGTCGCCTTCATGTCGGAGAAGCTCGACAAGAACAACATCGTGGTCGACATCGGCTGCGCCATCGACGTGCTGAAATCGACGCTGAAGCAGGTCAACTACAAGAACCTCGACGACATTCCTGAATTCAAGGGCGTGAACACCACCACCGAATGGGTGACGCGCTGGGTGTTCGACCAGTTCGCCGCCGCCGTGAAGGCCGGCAAGCTTGGCCGCGAGCCGAAGGAAATCACCGCGATCCGCGTCACCGTCGGCGAGGCGCCGAACGCGCGCGCCTGGTACGAGGCGCCGCTTTGGTAGGACGTGACTTCGTCTTCGCGATCCCCGGCGACCTCAACGCTCCGACCGGCGGCTATGCCTACGACCGGCGCATGATCGCGGAATTGCGCGATCTTGGCTGGCGGCCGGAGGTGCTCGGCCTCGGCGACGGCTTTCCGCATCCGACCGCGCTGGCGCTGGCGTCGGCGGGCGCGGCGCTTTCGGATGTGCCGAAGGGCCGGCCGATCGTGATCGACGGGCTTGGCGTTCGGCGTGATGCCGGAGGCGGCCGAGAAGCTGCGCGAGACGCATCCGCTCATCGCACTGGTGCATCATCCGCTGGCGCTGGAAACCGGCGTCACGCCCGAGCAGGCGGTGGCGCTGCGCAAAAGCGAGACGGCGGCGCTCGCCTGCGTCACGCGCCGTGATCGCCAATAGCCCCGTCACGGCCCGCACACTCGCCGCCGACTATGGCGTTGCCGGCGGAGCGCATCACCATCGCGCCTCCCGGCACCGATCGCGTCGCCATTACCGTGCGGCCAAACACCACATCAACTTTGGTAGGGCTGCTTGCGGTTGGCTCCATCGTCCCGCGCAAGGGCTACGATCTGCTGATCGAATCATTGTCCGGCCTTGATCGATCTTCCTTGGCACCTCACCATCGTGGGCGACCACACCCGGGAAAGCGAAACCGCCGCCCGCCTCAAGGCCGACATCGCGCGCCACCGCCTGGCGCCGCGCGTGACGCTTGCGGGCGCGGTTGATGCAAGCCGCCTCGCTGAACTCTACGCCGCCTCCGACCTGTTCGTTCTGCCGTCCCGCTATGAAGGCTTCGGCATGGCCTACGCGGAAGCGATCGCCCACGGCCTGCCGGTCATCGGCACCACGGCGGGCGCCATTCCCGACACCGTCCCGGCCTCCGCCGGTGTTCTGATCCCGCCGGACGATGTTTCGGCGCTCGCCGCCACGCTGCGGCGGTTGATCGAAAATGCCGATGAGCGTGCGGCCTTCGCGGCGGGGGCTCGTGCGGCAGCGAAGCACCTGCCGACATGGCAAGAATCGGCGAAACTGTTCGCGCAGGCGATCGAGGGGGCGGTATGAGCTTTTCGCAAAGCTGGCTGAAGCTGCGCGAACCGTACGACAAGCGCGCGCGCAACAGTGGGGTGCTTGACGCGGTCGCCGCCTGGGCGGCGCCGCGCCAGTCGGTTTCGGTGGTCGATCTCGCCTGCGGCCTTGGCTCCACCCTGCGGGCGACCGCGGACCGCCTGCCGAAGCGCCAAAGCTGGCGGCTGGTCGACAACGATCTGAGCCTGCTCGCGCGCTCCGGCGACCTCGCGCGGCCGCCCGACTTGAGCGTGACGCCGATGCCGGTCGATCTCGCGCGCGACCTTGAGGCGGCGCTGGACGGCCCCGTCGAACTGATCACCACCTCGGCGTTGCTCGACCTCGTCTCGCACGATTGGCTGGATCGCCTCGCCACCGAAGCCGCGGCGCGGCGGCTGCCGATCTATGCGGCGCTCTCCTATGACGGTCTTGCGACGCTCGACCCGGTGGATGAACTCGATTCAGCGATCGTCGATGCGGTGAACCAGCACCAGCGCGGCGACAAGGGTTTTGGCCCGGCGCTCGGTCCTGCTGCCGCTGCCACGGCGCCGGAGCGCTTCGAGGCGATCGGCTATACGGTGACGCAAGGCGCGTCGGATTGGGTGTTCGGGCCGGCCGATGGCGAAATCCAGACCGAGGTGCTTACCGGTTGGGCAGTCGCCGCGCGCGAAATCGGCGCACCGTCAATCACCGATATCATCAACTGGCTGGCGCGGCGGCGCGGGCACGTGACCGCCGGCCGCTCATCGATGCGGGTCGGTCACGTCGATTTCTTCGCCCGTCCGACCGGCACGCGCTGAGCCGAAAGATCGCAATCGAGCAGCACTTCCTCGCCGATCAGGTGCGCGCGCATCGGCGCGCGTAGCGCCTGGTCGGCCGTCTGGATCGGCTTGAGTGTGATGCCGGCCTGACCCGACCCGAGCATGGTCGGGCGCGACCATCACGTGCATGCGGTCCAAGCAACCTGCTGCAATAAAACGTGACACGGTATGCGCGCCGCCCTCGATCAGGATGCGGCGGAAGCCGCAATTCGCAAGCGCCGACAATATCGAAGCCGGTGCGACTTCGCCGCCGGGCGCAGGCACTTCAACGATTTCGACGCCGTCTCGAAGCGCCGGTTTTACCCCCTCGGCGGTGATCACAAGTCGCCGGATACCGTCGTCGGTCAGAACCTGGGAGCCGGGCGGCAGCCGCCCTTTTGGATCGAGCACGATGCGTGCCGGACTTGGGCCGGCGACGCGCCTGACCGTGAGCTGCGGATTGTCGGCGACTGCCGTGCCGATGCCGACCAGTACCGCATCGACGAGCGCACGGAGCTGGTGGAGATGATCCAAGCCCGCAGGACCGTTGATGTATTTGGAATGTCCGGTGACTGTCGCGATACGGCCATCGATCGACTGTCCAATCTGACCGACAACAACGAGATCATCGACCGTGCCGTTGCGCAGCGGGCCAAACCGTTCTTCCCAAGGCGACGAAAGGGGGGCGGAGGAGGTGCGAAACTTGCTTGGAACTTTCTGCCAACCGTCGCCGTTGTCACCACCGTCAGCGGAACTGTCTGCATCGGGCATGTCTTCGCGCACCGCTATACGTGTAAATGGAGAATTCGCTTAAGCAACACGATGGTCTTCGAGGATTAACGGCCGTTCATGGAGCAGGGACTTCATCCTGCCACACTAATCTGATACGCAGAACCTTGAAGGCCGAAGAACAGCAATGGGAATAACACTGTAGTTCGCGGTTTTCACCCTGTCATATGGAATCCTCACGGAACATGAGTAAATCAAAAAACGGGAACGGACACGCGGGGAGCGTAGTGTTCGGTTCACCGGAACGCGTGCTGGTCAAGCGCGGACTTGCGGAGTTCCGCAGCGGCCGACCGGTCATCTTCTCCTCAAATCATGGCGAAAAATTTCTGATCGCGCTGCCCGTCGATGGCCTCGACGCGGCGCGCCTGCACGCCTTCGAACATCTCTGTTCGCCTGCGAAGCCGAAACTCGTCGTCACCGCACGGCGCGCGCGTGCGCTCGGCATTGAGACGGCAGGATCCGTTGCGCTCCAACTTCCGGAGCGCGCGGATGCGGACTCGATCTATTCGCTCGTCGCCGATGCCGACGCCGACGAGGCAGTGTCGGTCGATGGCCCAGCGGACGAACGTGCGAATGCCGCGATCGAGCTGGCAAAAATCGCGCAGCACCTTCCGGCGCTGCTTGTGGCCGACATCGACGCGCCCGCAAGCGCGGTGATCGAACCACCGCTTGTCGTCGTTGCGGCGGATGCGGTGATGAAGTTCGGACGCGATGACGTCCACTCGCTGGAGATCGCGAGCGAGGCCAAGGTACCGCTGCATGGCGGCCTGTCGACTCGCTTCGTGGTCTTCCGCGATTCCATCGGTGGCGGCTCGGTCGCGATCATCGTCGGCGAGCCGGATTTCACCAAGCCGGTTCCGGTGCGGCTGCACTCCGCGTGCCTGACCGGCGACGTGTTCGGCTCGAGCCGATGCGACTGCGGCGATCAGCTCAAGCTCGCCACCAAGCGGCTGAACGAAGAGGGCGGCGGCGTCATCCTCTATCTCGAGCAAGAAGGCCGCGGCCTCGGGCTTGCCAACAAGATGCGCGCCTATGCACTGCAGGATGAAGGTCTCGACACCGTCGACGCGAACACCACGCTCGGCTTCGACGACGACGAGCGTGACTACGGCATCGCTGCACGCATGCTGCAGCAGCTCGGCTGCACCTCAATCTATCTGATGACCAACAATCCCGCGAAGCTCGACGGCCTCAAGGGACTGGGCATCGAAGTTGTCGGACGCAAACCGCTGCATGCGCCGATCACTCAGCACAATCGCCGCTACATGACCGCGAAGGCGATGCGTGCAGGCCACAAGCTCGATCACCTGATCGCGTCGCTCGCGACAGAAGGTCAGCCGCAGGTTCTTCGCACGGCCGAAGAAGTCCGCTAGGCCGGCTTGTTACCGATAGATCGGCGCGATGCGGTGATACCGTCTCGCGCCGATTTCTTTTTTCGGCAAGCCGCCCAAGCATTTCAAGCTTTGCCCAACTCGTAAACGCGGCGGTAACCATAATTTTGGCGATCGTCCGGCGGACATGCATCTTTCACCGTTTGTATAGCGTGCGCGGCTAAGTGTTACCGCGCAGATTGAGCGTTCTGCGTGCCCGCGAGCCCTGAGCCAGCGTTGTATGGCGTTCGAACTCAACACGCTGTTCCTGCTCACCATCGACGTGGAGGCTATTCTCGGCCTTCTGCTGTTGCTGGTGTGGGTGCAGAACACGCGCGTGCATGCGGTTGCGTGGTGGGCGACGGCGCACCTCATGCGTTCCGTGTCGGTAATGCTCTACGGCCTCTACGGCTCGGTGCCCGACCTCCTTTCGATTGATCTACCGAACGTGCTGCTGTTCTCCTCCTTCGGCGTGACATGGAACGGAGCGCGCGTGTTCAACGGGCGCGCGGCGCTGCCTGGATCGCTGATGGCCGGCGCCGCCGTGTGGCTGCTTGCCTCGCAATGGCCGGGATTTGACGTGGGCTCGGAGTTGCGCGGCCAGCTTTCTGCGTTGATCGTCGCGGGCTACACGTGGCTCACGGCTTACGAGTTCTGGCGGGCGCGCAGTGAGCCGCTGGTCTCGCGCTGGCCTGCGATCGCGCTCTTCTTCACGCATGGCATGGTATTTCTGCTTCGCACGCCGCTGAACGCGCTGGTGCATGGCCGCGAATCCGACAGCCTTCTGTCGAGCGCGTGGATCAGCGTGCTTAGCCTCGAGTTGTTTCTGATGACGATCGCGGCGGCCTTCATCCTGCTCGCGATGTCGAAGGAGCGTACCGAGTTGCGCCACAAGACCGCCGCGATGATCGATCCGCTCACCGGGTTGCTCAACCGCCGCGCCTTTCTGCAGGACGCCGACGCGCTGATGCAGCAACAGATTGCGCGCGATCGTCCGATCGGCGTGCTGCTGGTCGATCTCGATCACTTCAAGTCGATCAACGATCGCTTCGGCCATGCGGTCGGCGACAAGGTGCTGCAAATCTTCGCGAAGACCGCGCGCACCAACCTGCGCCAGACCGATCTCGTCGGCCGCCTCGGCGGCGAGGAGTTCACCGTGATGCTCGCCGATGCCAGCATCGACAACGCGTATCTGGTGGCCGATCGCCTGCGCAAGGCGTTCGCGGCGGCTGCGGCGGTGATCGAGGGCGAGGCGCTCTATGCAACCGCGAGCATCGGCGTGTCGGTCATCGTCGATCCAAGTCAGGATCTCGCGAAGCTGATCACGCTTGCCGATCAGGCGCTCTATCTCGCGAAGGCGCGGGGCCGCAACCGCGTGGAAGTCGCGCCGATCGAAATTGCCGGCGAGGAGCCTGCGCCCGATGCACGCTCAGCAGAGCGCGGCGTAATCAGTCCAGCCCGCGGCAGGCACGCCAGATTTTCTCCGGCGTCGCCGGCATGTCGATATTGATGCCCCGTCCGTCCGGAATTGCGTTTGCGATCGCGTTCATGATCGCCGCAATCGAGCCGGTGGTGCCGGCTTCGCCGACACCCTTCACGCCGAGCGGATTGGTCGTTGCCGGCGCATTGTGGTTGGCCTCGCTGACCGGCGGCATGTCGGTCGCGCGCGGCATGGCGTAGTCCATGAACGTGCCGGCGACGAGTTGTCCGTTGCCGTCGTCGTAGACAGCGTTCTCCAGCAGCGCCTGCCCGATGCCTTGCGCGAGCCCGCCGACAAGCTGGCCCGCGGCCAGCGTGTGATCGAGCACCACGCCGGCATCGTCCACCGCCGCGTAGGCAACGATCTGCACCACGCCGCTGTCCGGATCGATCTCGACCTCAGCGACATGGCAGCCGTTCGGAAAGGTCTGCGGGGTATCGACGGTCGCCTTGGTGTCGAGCGTATCGCCGCCTGCCGATGCGCGCGCCGCGACCTCGAACAGGCCCACGCGACGGTCGGTGCCGACGACTTCGAAATGGCCGTCGCGATAGGCGACATCCGCGTCCGCCGCCTCGAGCATTCCGGCCGCGATCGGCTTCGCCTTCTCCAGCATCAGATCGACCGCGCGATAGAGCGCGCTGCCGACCGTCATGGTGGAGCGCGAGCCGACCGACGGGTTACCCTTCAGGTCGAGCGCGCTATCGCCGTGCCGATGCGAGATCTGCGTTGTCGGAATGCCGAGCTTGGCGCCGATCAGGCGCGGATAGATCGTCGGGTGGCCCTGACCGGTGTTTTGCACGCCGATGCCGAGCACGAGGCTGTCGCCGCCGGGAAACAGCAGTGATGCACTCTCGGTCGGCAGGCCGCCGGCATGTTCGAGAAAGCAGGATATTCCGATGCCGCGCAGCTTCCTGGCGCGGAACGACTCGCGCCGCCGTTTCTTGAATTCCGAGTAGTGTGAAAGCGCGAGCGCCTTGTCGAGGATTGGCGCGAAATCCCCGGAGTCAAAAGTCGTGCCGACCGCGGTCTTGTAGGGCATGCGCTTTGCCGGAATGAGATTGCGCCGCCGCAGCCGGATCGGGTCGATGCCGGTGACGCGCGCGGCTTCGTCCACCAATCGCTCGAGCGCGTAGTTCGCCTCCGGCCTGCCCGCGCCACGATAAGGCCCGGTCGGCACCGTGTTGGTGAACACGCATTGTACGTCGACCTGGATGCGCGGGATCGCATACATGCCCGGGAAGCAGCGTGAGAAATTGTTGGTCTGGATATGCGCGCCCGGCACGCCCATGAAGGCGCCCATGTTGGCGACATGCGTCACGCGCAGCGCGAGAAATTTGCCCTTCTCGTCGATGGCAAGCTCGGCTTCCGTGACTGTGTCGCGCGCCTGCTGATCGCTCAGGAACGACTCCGACCGCGTCGCCATCCAGGCGACCGGCCGGCCAGTCAGTTTCGCGGCGACAAGCAAGCTCGGGTATTCCGGGTAAGCCGCGGTCTTCAGTCCAAACGCCCCACCGACATCCTCGGTGATCACGCGCAGCTTCTCGCGCGGGATGTTCGTCATGGCGGAAAGCTGATCGCGCTGCGGCCCCGCGCCCTGCGAGCACGAGCGTAGCGTGTAGCTGTCGGTCGCGGCGTCGTAGCGCGCGGTCGCGCCGCGCGGCTCCATCGCGGCGACCACGAGACGCTGATTGACGGCCGTGACGCGCGCGACATGCGCCGCGCCGGCAAAGATGTTCTTGATATTGTTCGCGTTGGTGCCGTCATCCGGTACCGGGCCAGGCCAGTCGATCGAGACATTGCCGGGCGCTTCGGGGAAGAGCTGCGGGGCGCCCTTCGCGAGCGCGGCGCGCACGTCCGCCACCGCATCGATCTCTTCGTAGTCGACGGTCACCAGTTCGGTGGCGTCCTGCGCCAGCGCCACGCTTTCGGCCACCACCAGCACGACCGGCTGACCGACATGCAGCACGCGCCCCGCCGCAAGCGCCGGACGGAACGGCACGATCAGCTTTGCGCCGTTGCGGCCGTTGAGGGGCGGGTGCAGCGATGTCGAGCCGATTCCGGCCGCTTCGATCTCCTTGTGCGTGAGAACGGCGACGACGCCTTTCGCGGCACGCGCCGCACTCACGTCGATCGACCGGATGAGCGCATGCGCGTGCGGCGAGCGCAGGAAAACGCCGTGCGCCTGGTTGTCCTGCGGCGCGTCCTCGACAAAGCGCCCACGACCGCGGATCAGCGCGTCGTCCTCCACGCGCGGCTCGAAATGATGGGCGTGCTGGTTGGCGGACTGATCCACGCGGGCGGCCTCCATTGGACTGCCAGTCATAGCGCGCGATCAAGCAACATCAATGGGTGCTGGAGGATGGCGGTCAGCGCTTTCACAACAGGAAAAAGCTATTCCGGAACGACGGCTGTCGCCTCGATCTCGATCTTCGCGGCCTTCTCGACCAGCCCCGCGACCTGAACGACCGCCATCGCGGGGTAATACGTGCCGAACGTCTCGCGATAGGCGCGGCCCAGGTCCTTGCCGGCTGCCCGATACTCGTCGAGGTCGGTCACATACCATGTGAGCCGCACGACGTGCTCCGGCCCGGCGCCGCCCTCGGCGAGGATCTTCAGGATGTTCGCGAAGGTCTGGCGCGCCTGCGCGGCGAAGGCATCGGGGAAGTTCTGCATCACGTCCCAGCCGACCACACCGCCGGTGACCACCACGCGGCCCTTGGCGGTCATGCCATTGGCGTAACCGAGCGGGCGCGGCCAGCCCGGCGGATGCAGCACGCGCGGCAGGTCGTCGTCGGTTTCGACAGGCGCCCACGGCGCTTTGGTCTGGGTCATCGTAATAATCCCGGTTTACGACGCGAGTTTTCGCGACGCTTGTTCGGAAGCGATCTTGCGCAATTCGAAACGCTGCAGCTTGCCGGTCTGCGTCTTCGGCAGAGCGGAAACGAACTCGACCGCGCGCGGATACTTGTAGGGCGCGATCGTCGCCTTCACGTGGTCCTGCAGCGAACGCGCGAGTGCGGCGTCGCCGTTGTGGCCCGCCATGAAGCACGACGTAGGCCTTCACGATCATGCCGCGGTCTTCGTCGGCTGCGCCGACCACGCCGCATTCGGCGACGGCAGGATGCGTCAGCAGCGCGGACTCCACCTCCGGCCCCGCGATATTGTAGCCGGCCGAAATGATCATGTCGTCGGAGCGTGCCTGGTACCAGAAGTAGCCATCCGCATCCATCAGGTAGGTGTCGCCGGTGACGTTCCAGCCGTTCTGCACGTACTTGGTCTGCCGCTTGTCGGCGAGATAGCGGCAACCCGTCGGCCCGCGCACCGCCAGACGCCCGACCGAGCCCGCGGGCAGGTCGCGGCCGTCGTCATCGATCACCTTCGCCTCGTAGCCGGGCACGACCTTGCCGGTCGAGCCCGCGCGAATGCCGCTTTCCGGTGCCCCGATGAAGATGTGCATCATCTCGGTGGCGCCGATGCCGTCGAGAATTTTCATGCCGGTCGCCTGGTGCCACGCCTCGAACGTGGCCTTCGGCAGCGCCTCGCCGGCGGAGACGCATTTGCGCAGGGATGAGATGTCGTGCTCGCCTAGCTTAGCCAGCATCGCGCGGTAGGCGGTCGGGGCGGTGAACACGATGGTCGCCTTGTGCTTTGCGATCGCGGGCAGCAACACATCCGGCGGCGCGGCCTCGAGCTGGATCGTCGCCGCGCCGATGCGAAACGGGAACAGGACATGCCCCCCGAGCCCGAACGTGAAGGCGAGGGGAGCCGAGCCGACAAAGCGGTCGTCGCGGTTCGGCTGCAGCACATATTTGGAATAGCTGTCCGCGCTCGCCAGCATGTCGCGTTGGAAGTGCATCGTACCCTTCGGCTCGCCGGTGGTGCCGGAGGTGAAGGCGATCAGGCATACGTCGTCGCTCGCTGTGTCGCAGGCGGCGAAACTCCCATAACTCGGCCGCGCCATCAGGCCTTCAAGTTTGTCGTCACCCCTGTCGTTGCCGTCGCCCCAATAAACGATGCGTTCGAGTTCGCGCGCAAGCGGCTTCGTCTTCTCCATCTCGTCGAACAATCGTGTGTCGCAAAGCGCAAGCTTGATTCCGGCTTTCGCCACCGCGTAGGACAACTCCTTGGCGCGCAGCAGCGGCATGGTGGCGACTGTCACGCCGCCGGCCTTGATGATCGCCAGATAGCAGGCGATGGCCATCGGCGAATTCGGTGCGCGCAGCAGCACGCGATTGCCCGATACGAGCCCGAGGTCGCGCGTCAGCACATTGGCGATGCGGTTGATGCGCTCGGCGAGCTGCGCGTAGGTCCAAGTCTCGTAGGGTGACACGATCGCGACGCGGTCGCCTTCACCGCGCGTAACCCACTTGTCGACGAACTCGCTCACGCAATTCAGCCGTTCCGGATATTGCAATTCCGGCAACGTGAAGCGGAATTCCGGCCACTCGCTCTGCGGCGGCAGATTGTCCCGCGTGAAGGTATCGACATGTCCCGATCGGATCATGGCTTCCTCATTCCGCCGCCAGCGCTGGCTTCGCTGTGCGGTTTCGCAATGCCTCCCGCGCGATCACGACCTTCTGCACCTCGGTCGCGCCCTCGTAGATGCGTAGCGCGCGGATTTCGCGATAAAGTTCTTCGACCTTCTCGCCCTTGGTGACGCCGCGCCCGCCGTGGATCTGCACCGCGCGATCGATCACGCGCTGCGCGGCTTCGGTCGCGTACATCTTGGCCATCGCGGCCTCGCGCGTGACACGCGCCGCGCCTTTGTCTTTCGTCCAGGCGGCGCGATAGACCAGCAGCGCGGCGGCATCCACTTCGGTGGCCGAGTCCGCGATCGTGGCTTGTGTCATCTGCAACTCGCCGAGCGGCGCGCCAAACAGGTTTCGCGTCGCGGCGTGCTTGACCGTCTCGTGCAACGCACGTCGCGCGAAGCCGAGCGCTGCCGCGCCCACGGTGGCGCGGAAAATATCCAGCGTCGCCATCGCGACCTTGAAGCCCTCGCCGGGTGCGCCAAGGCGATTGCTCACCGGCACGCGGCAACCATCGAATCTCAGCGTCGCGAGCGGATGCGGCGCGATCACGTCGATGCGTTCGGCAATCGTCAGCCCCGGCGTGTCCGCGTCGACCATATAGGCCGAGAGGCCCTTCGCGCCCGGACCTTCGCCGCTGCGCACGAACACAACGTAATGATCCGCGATGCCGCCGTTGGAAATCCACGTCTTGGCGCCGTCGATGCGAACATGCGCGTTGCCGTCCGGCGTCGCTGTGGTTGCCATCACGGCGACATCGGAGCCGGCTTCCGGCTCGGACAGAGCGAAGGCTGCTATCGCCTTGCCGTCGCGCACGGGCGGCAGATACTTCTGCTTCAGCTCGGGCGCGCCGTAGAGCGAGATCGAACCCGTGCCGAGCCCCTGCATGGCGATCGCGAAGTCCGCGAGACCGTCGCGGAACGCCAAAATCTCGCGCGCGATGCAGAGTGTGCGCACATCGAGCTTCGGATGCAGCCCGCCGAACTCCGCCGGCACGCAGGCTTTCAGAAATCCTGCCTTGCCAAGCGCCGCAACCCGAGCACGACAGGCTTCGTCCACGTCGTCATGCGGCAGGCCAGGCAGCGTCGCGTCTGCCCAACGCTCAAGCTCGTCGGCGAAGCGGCGATGATGCTCCTCGAAGAACGGCCATGTGAGCGTCTCGGCGAGCGACATCTAGTTGCCCTCAAACACCGGCTTCTGTTTCGCCGCAAAGGCGCGGAACGCACGCGCGAAGTCTTCGGTTTCCATGCAGAGCGCCTGCGCGACCGCCTCGGCCTCGATCGCCTGCTCGACCGACATCGCCCATTCCATTTCGAGCATGCGTTTGGTCATGCCGTTGGCGAAGGTCGGGCCGTCGGCCAGCTCCTTCGCCATCTTGGTTGCCTCGGCGAGCACGCTCTCGGGCGTGCAGAGCCTGTTGAAGAAGCCCCAGCGCTCGGCTTCCTCGCCGCCCAGCGTGCGGCCCATGTAGAGCAGCTCGCTCGCACGGCCCTGCCCAATGATGCGCGGCAGGATCGCGCACGCGCCCATGTCGCAGCCGGCGAGGCCCACGCGGTTGAACAGGAACGCCACTTTGGCTTTTGCGGTTCCGAGCCGCATGTCGGAGGACATCGCGAGAATCGCGCCCGCGCCTGCGCACACGCCGTCGATCGCCGCGATGATTGGTTGCGGGCACTGCCGCATGGCCTTCACGGCTTCGCCGGTCATGCGGGTGAATTCGAGCAGGTCGACCGTGTTCATCGCGACCAGCGGGCCAATGATCTCGAATACGTCGCCACCAGAGCAGAAGTTGCCGCCTTCGCCGGTGATGACGAAGGCCTTCACCTGTTTGTCCTTCGCGGCCGCGCGGAAAATGTTCGCGATCTCGGCGTAGCTCTCGAAGGTGAGGGGGTTCTTCTTGTCGGGCCGGTTCAGCGTCAGCGTCGCGACCTTGCCGTCGACCACGAGACGCACATGTTGCGCCTTGTAGTCCGACAGCGGCAGCGTGACCGGGTTGGCGATCATGCGTTGCTCCCGTTCACGGCCTTGCGCGCCGAGGCCTTGGTCTTCGCCAAGAGGCCCATCAGCGCCTCGACCTCGTCGTGGCTCAGCCCCGCGAAAATCTCCGCGATCCAGTCTTCATGCGTGCGCGCCATCTGCCGGAAGGCGCGGCGCCCTTCCGCCGTGAGGCTGACGATCTGCGCGCGGCGGTCGTTCGGCGAGGCGCGGCGGTCGAGCAACCCTTGCTCGACAAGGCGCTCGGTCAAACCGGTGACATTGCCGTTCGACACCATCATGCGCTGCGAGAGTTCACCGAGCGTCATGCCGTTCGGCGCCTTGTCGAGCTGCGCCATCAGGTCGAAGCGCGGCAGCGTCACGTCGAATTCGTCGCGCAGGCGGCGGCGCACCTCGCCTTCGATCAGCGTCGTGCAGGTGAGCAGCCGCAGCCAAAGCCGCAACTCGGCCTCGTGATCGGCCGGGCGCTCCGCGACCTTGGTTTCGGCATCGAGCGGGATGGTCGTGCGGTCGTCCATCAGATCTCTCCGCCCGCAACGGTGAGCGTCGTACCCGTCACCGCGCTCGCGCCGGGCGAGCAGAGGTAAAGGACTGCCGAGGCGACTTCCTCCGGCGTGATCAGCCGGCCGCCCGGCTTGTCCTTCAGCATGTCGGCGATCGCCTGCTCGCGCGTGCGGCCGGTCTTCGCGATCACATGCTCGACGCCACCTTGCACGAGGTCCGTGTCGGTGTAGCCGGGGCACACGGCGTTCACCGTCACGCCGCTCTTCACCGTCTCCTGAGCCAGCGCGCGCACGAAGCCGACCGCAGCGTGTTTGGCCGCGCAATAGGCCGACACGTAGGCGTAGCCCTTGAGGCCCGCGACCGAGGAGTTCACCACGATGCGGCCGAAGCCGCGTTTCGTCATGTCGCCCAACACGGCACGTGTCGCATGCACGACCCCCATCACGTTCAGGTCGAACATGTCGCGGAACTGCTGCGACGAGCCCTTCATGAAGGGGATGCTCACGGCGCTCCCCGCGTTGGCGATCAGGATGTCGACCGGCCCGCGCTCGGAGGCCGCCTGCTTCACGGCCGCGTTCACCGCTGCCTCGTCAGTCACATCGGCCAGCACGTAGCCCTTGGCGTCGCCGACGCTCACGGCATCCTTCAGCGAGGCTTCCTGCCGCCCCAGCACCGTGACGGCCGCGCCGGCGCCCGTGAGCGAGGCCGCGATGGCCCGGCCGATGCCGCGGCCGCCGCCGGTCACCAGAGCATGCCGCCCTTCGAGGATCGCCATAGGGGCCTCTGCGCAGCCCAATTCCATCGGGGTCAAATTACTTTAAGCTTCAAATTTCTAGGCTTCAAGCAGCCGGAAGCGCTTGCGCGAAAATTATTTTAAGCTTAAAGTAATTGACGCGACAACGGATGACGATGTGCTAGGCGTGGGCGCCAGGAAAGCCTGTCCCGGCTGGTGAAACGGGAGGGGATCGGGCTTTCCGTTCGGCGCAAGCCTTGGCGGAGCGATCCATGAAAGTCGATGTGATCGGGGGCGGCCCGGCGGGCCTCTACTTCGCGATCCTTGCCAAGAAGGCATGGCCGCAGATGCGGCTCACTATTTACGAGCGCAACCGGCCGGACGACACGTTCGGCTTCGGCGTCGTGTTCTCCGACGAGACGCTTGAGACCTTCGAGAAATACGACCTCGAAAGCTATCGCGCCATCACGGCGAACTTCGCCTACTGGGACGACATCGAGATCCACAACAAGGGCGCGGTGCATCGCGTCGGCGGCAACGGCTTCTGCGGCTGCGCGCGCGTGACGCTCTTGAAGCTGTTGCAGGATCGCGCCCGCGCGCTTGGTGTCGAAATGAAATTCCAGACCGAGGCCGATCCCGCGGCACACCGCGACGCGGACCTGATCGTTGCGGCCGACGGCATCAACTCGCGCATCCGGGCGCATCATGCCGACGTGTTCCGCCCCGAGACCGACCTGCGGCCCAACAAGTTCGCCTGGATGGGTTCGACGCGGCCGTTCGATGCCTTCACGTTCTTCTTCAAGGAGACCGAGCATGGCATCTTCATCGCGCACTGCTATCAATACGAGGTCGGGCAATCGACCTGGGTGATGGAGACCGATCCAGAAACGTTCGCGCGCGCCGGCCTCGACAAGCTGGACGAGCAACAGTCCGCGAAATTCCTCGAAAGCGTGTTCGCCGAAGAGCTTGCCGGCCACAAGCTCACCGTCAACCGCTCACTCTGGCGCAACTTCCCGACCATCCGTTGCGAAAGCTGGACGCACGACAACATCGTGCTGATCGGTGACGCCAAGGCGACCGCGCATTTCTCCATCGGCTCGGGCACCAAGCTCGCGATGGAAGACGCGATCGCGCTCTTCAATGCATTCCGGGCAACCGGCGGGGAGGATGTGAAGAAGGCGCTCACGCACTACGAGACCGAGCGGCGGCTGGAAGTTGAGAAGACCCAACATTCGGCCGACGTATCGCTGGTGTGGTTCGAGCACGTGCGCCGTTTTTGGGACATGGACCCGACGCGCTTTGCGTTCGGCCTGATGACGCGCGCGAAGGCGATTACCTACGACAATCTCGCACTACGCGCGCCGGAGTTCGTCGCCGAGATCGACAAGGTGGTGGCGCGCGACGTGCGCAGCCAAGGCTTCGATGTCGACGTGGCAAAGCCGACCGTTCCGATGTTCCAGCCGTTCCGGCTGCGCGGTATGACCTTGACCAATCGCGTCGTCGTTTCGCCGATGGACCAGTATTCGGCCGAGGATGGCATGCCGACCGACTGGCACCTCGTGCATCTCGGCTCCCGCGCGATCGGCGGCGCGGGCCTCGTGTTCACCGAAATGGTGTGCGTGTCGAACGACGCGCGCATCACGCTCGGTTGCACCGGTATCTACAACGACGCGCAGGAAGCCGCGTGGAAGCGCATCGCGGACTTCATCCACGGCAACTCCGCCGCGAAATTCTGCCTCCAACTCGGCCATGCCGGCCGCAAGGGTGCGACCAAGTTGATGTGGGAAGGGATGGACCAGCCGCTCTCCGAGGGCGGGTGGCCGATCATCTCGGCATCGCCGATCCCTTACTACCCGAATAGTCAGGTGCCGCGCGAAATGACGCGCGCCGACATGGACAAGGTAATCGCCGACTTCGTGCAGGCGGTGGAGCGCGGACATCGCGCCGGCTTCGACATGCTCGAACTGCACTGTGCGCACGGCTATCTGCTGGCGAGCTTCATCTCGCCGCTGACCAACCGGCGCACCGATCAGTACGGTGGCCCGCTCGAGAACCGCCTGCGCTTCCCGCTGGAGGTCTTCCGCGCGCTACGCAAGGCGTGGCCCGATGAAAAGCCGATGTCGGTGCGCATCTCGGCGACCGACTGGGAGGAGGGCGGCCTCACAGATGAAGAAGCTGTTACGGTCGCGCGCGCGTTCGCGGAAGTTGGCGTCGACCTGATCGATGTGTCGACCGGACAGACCACGCCGGACGCGGAGCCGGTCTACGGCCGCATGTTCCAGACGCCGTTCTCGGACCAGATCCGCAACGACGCCGGCATCGCGACGATGTGTGTCGGCGCGATCACCTCTGCCGATCAGGTCAATACCATTGTGGCGGCGGGCCGCGCCGATCTCGTGGCGCTCGCGCGCCCGCATCTGGTCGACCCGTTCTTCACCATGAAGGCGGCGGCCTGGTACGGCGCGACGAACATTCATTGCCCGCCGCAGTATCTGCCCGGCCGCGACCAGATCTTCCGCAACTCGGTGCGGGATCGGGCGGATCTGACGCAATTGAAGCTAAAGGCGAAGCCGAAGGGGCATGCGCAGGCGGGCTGGAAGCAGGCGGCGGAGTAAGCGCGCATCAGCGCGCGCGACTACACCTGCAAATACTTTGTCTTCACACTGGCGTCCGCCGCCAGCGCCGCCGACGTTCCGGTCCACACCACGTGGCCCTTCTCGATCACCACATGGCGGTCGGCGATCCTGGTCAAAGCATCGAGGTGCTTGTCGACCAGCAGGATCGCCTGGCCCTCCGACTTGAGCCGCGCCAAACACGCCCAGATTTCCGCGCGGATCAGTGGCGCGAGACCTTCGGTCGCCTCATCGAGAATGAGCAGCTTCGGATTGGTCATCAGCGCGCGGCCGATTGCGAGCATCTGCTGCTCGCCGCCGGAAAGCTGGTTGCCCATGTTGCTGCGCCGCTCGGCAAGTCGTGGGAAGAACTCGTAGACGCGCGGCAAGGTCCACTTTGCCTCGCCATGCCGTGCGGCCGCGGTCGCGACCAAGTTCTCCTCGACCGACAGCGTTGGAAACACTTGCCGCCCCTCCGGCACAAGGCCGAGTCCACGTTGCGCGATGCGGTAGGGTGGACGGCCGAGCAGCGCCTCGCCTTCGAACTTCGCGCTGCCGCCGCGTGCGGGCAGCAGGCCCATCAGCGTGCGGATCGTCGTCGTCTTGCCCATGCCGTTGCGGCCGAGCAGGGTCACGACCTCGCCCGCGCCGACCGCGAAGGTGACGTCGAACAGCACTTGCGCGGGGCCGTATCCGGCTGCAAGTTTCTCGACAGCGAGCATCATTCCATCTCTTCGCCGAGGTAGGCGGTGACAACCTGCGGGTCGGCGCGCACTTCTGCAGGCGTGCCGCTCGCGAGGATGCGCCCGTAGATCAGCACCGAAATGCGGTCTGCGAGCGCGAATACCGCAGTCATGTCGTGCTCCACCAGCACCATCGGAAAGCGGCCTTTCAAGCTGCGGAGCACCGCGACCAGCCGTTCGCTCTCGTCGTGTCCCGTTCCGGCCATCGGTTCGTCGAGCAGCAACAGTTTCGGCTCCATCGCCAACGCGATCGCGAGCTCGAGTGCACGCTTCTCGCCATGCGACAGCTCGCCCGCCGGTATGTTCGCACGCTCGCCAAGTCCGACCTGCGTCAGCGCGTTCATCGCGACCGAATTCAGCTCACTCTCGTCCGCCGCGCGGCCGACAAAGCGAAAGCTCGTGCCGCTGCGCGCCTGCACGGCCAGCGCGACATTCTCCAGAACAGAGAAGCGCGGTAGAATCGAGGTGATCTGGAACGAACGCGCAAGCCCGCGCTGCGCGCGCCGTTCGACCGGCATGCGCGTCATGTCCTCGCCGCCGAACACGATCCGTCCGGCGTCGGGCGCGAGCAGGCCTGAGATTTGGTTGATCAGCGTGGTCTTTCCCGCGCCGTTCGGGCCGATGACGGCATGCAGTTCGCCCGGCAGCACGTCGAGCGTCACGCCGTCGGTAACGCGCAGGCCGCCGAAGTTCTTGGTCAGCCCTTCGATGCGCAGCACAGGCTCAGCCACGGAACATCCCCCGCAGCCGCTGTGCCACACCGATCAGTCCGCCGCGCGCGAACAACGCGACGATCACCAGCAGAGGCCCGAAGATCACCTTCCAGTGCTCCCACATGCCGGAGAGCCAATTCTCGGTGAGCAGGAACGCGGCCGCACCAACGATCGCGCCGGTCAGCGTGCCGATGCCGCCGAAGATCACCATGATGAGCAGTTCGCCGGAGCGCTGCCACGACATGTAGGCCGGGCTGACGAAGTCGGTCGCGTTGCCGAGCAGGAAACCGGAGAGTCCGCCGAGCGCGCCAGCGATCACGTAGGCGGCGAGCTGGTAGCGGTAGACCTCGAAGCCGATGGTGCCCATGCGCAGCGCGTTCTCGCGCGCGCCGCGATAGACGCGGCCGAAGCGCGAGGCGACCAGCGCGCGGCAGAACAGATAGGCGCCGAGCAGGAAGGCGAGGCAAACGTAATAGAGCGCGCGGTCGTTTGCGAGGATCGGGAAGCCCGCGAAGGTCGAGCGCATGCGGATCGTCAGGCCGTCGTCGCCGCCGTAGGGCGCAAGCGAGCTCGCCGTGAAGTACGCCATCTGGCCGAATGCCAGCGTGATCATGATGAAATAGACGCCCTTGGTACGCAGGCACACGATGCCGGTCACAAGCGCGAACAGCGCCGAGATGCCGAGCGCCACAGGCAGCGAAATGAGTGCGTCGTTGATGCCGTGCGAACCGAGAATGCCGACCGCGTAGGCGCCGAGCCCGACGAACGCCGCGTGCCCGAACGACACCAGCGCGCCGTAGCCGACCAGCAGGTCGAGCGCGAGCGCCGCGATCGCGGAGATCATCACGCGTGTGACGAGGCTGAGTACATAGGCTTCGGCGCGGAACGCCGCGAACAGCGGCAAGAGTGCGAAGATGAGGAAGATCGCGATCGGCAGCGCGTTTCCGGCGAGCAGCGAGCGCCGGGATTTGGCCGCGCCAGAGGCCGAAAGCGCGGTGTCGGCCATCTCAGCGGCCCTTTGCGGGGAAGAGCCCCGCGGGGCGCACGTAGAGCACGATCGCCATCAAGAGATAGATCAGCATCGAGGCAATGGCCGGACCGACGGTGCGGGCAGGCGAGGGTGCCATGAACAGCCGCAGGATATCGACCGAGAACGAACGTCCGAGCGTGTCGACAAGGCCGACGAGCAAGGCCGCGAGAAACGCGCCGCGGATCGAGCCGATGCCGCCGATCACGATGACGACGAACGCCAGAATGAGGATCGTGTCGCCCATGCCGGGTTCGACCGACAGGATCGGCGCGATCATGATTCCCGCAAAACCCGCCAGCATGGTGCCGAAACCGAACACGATCATGAACAGGCGGCGGATGTCAACGCCGAGCGCCGAAACCATCGGCGCATTGGTGGCGCCTGCGCGCACCAGCATGCCGACGCGCGTGTGGCTGACCAGCAGATAGAGGATCAGCGCGACGCCGAGGCCCGAACCGATGATCACCAGCCGCCACACCGGATAGAGGATGCCGGGCATCAGCACGACCGAGCCCGACAGCATCTCCGGCATCGGCAGGCTCAAGGGTGAAGCGCCCCACAGGATCTTCACGCCCTGGTTCAGGAACAGGATGATGCCGAACGTCGCGATCACCTGATCGAGATGGTCGCGGTCGTAAAGATGACGGAACACCGCGAACTCAAGCAGCAGCCCGAATGCAAGCGCGGCACCAAGCGCGAGGATCAGCGCGAACAGGAAATTGCCGGTGAGGCCATAGAACATCACGGCCAAGTACGCACCGAGCATGTACTGCACGCCGTGCGCCAGATTGATGAAGTCCATCACGCCGAACACCAGCGTCAGCCCGGCCGCGATCAGGAACAGCAGCACGCCGAGCTGCAGGCCGTTCAGCGTCTGGACGATGAGGAGGGTGGTGGACATCACCGCTGTCTTTCCCCTCGCCCCACGGAGCGGGGAGAGGGTGCCGAACCGTCGTAGCGGAGCGAAGACGGCGAGGCGGGTGAGAGGCAACTGCTTCTAACGCACCGGCCCCTCATCCGGCTCGCTACGCTCGCCACCTTCTCCCCGCAAGAGCGGGGAGAAGGGAAATAGGCGAGACCGCCTTACTTCATCCCGCAATCCTTCACGTGCGGATCGCTGTAGTTCTCGAACACCTTCTGCACGATCTCGGTCTGGAATTTGCCGTCGCTGCGCTTGGCGACCTTGACCAGATAGAAGTCCTGGATCGGATAGTGGTTGGTGTTGAACTTGAACGCCCCGCGCAGCGACTTGAAGTCCGCCTTGGACAGCGCGGCGCGCAGCGCGTCCTTGTTGTCGGTCTTGCCGCCAGTCTGCTTTCAGCGCGGAGTCGATCAGCAGCGCTGCGTCGTAAGCTTGGAACGCGTAGGAGCCCGGCACCGCATTGTATTCTTTCTCATACGCGGCAACGAAGGCCTTGTTCTGCGGATTGTCGAGATTCGGCGCCCAGTTCGCGCCGCCGAAGAAGCCGAGCGCCGCATCTTGCTGCGCGGGCAGCGTCAACTCGTCCACCGTGAAGGCCGAGAGGAAGGTGATCTTGTCGGCGAGACCTGCCTGGCGGAACTGCTTCACGAAGTTCACGCCCATGCCGCCCGGCAGGAACACGAAGATTGCCTCGGGCGCGGCCGCTGCGATCTTGGAAAGCTCCGCCGAATAATCGAGCTGGTTCAGCGGGACGTACACTTCATCCAGCACTTCGCCCTTGAAGTAGCGCTTGAACCCGGCGAGCGAGTCTTTGCCTGCCTGGTAGTTCGGCGCCATGATGAAGACCTTCTTCATCCCCTTGTCCTGCGCGTACTTGCCCAGCACCTCGTGATTCTGGTCGTTCTGGTAGGACGTGACGAAGAAATTCGCGTTGCACTCCTTGCCGGCGAAGTTCGAGGTGCCGGCGTTCGGCGAGATCAGGATCGCACCGCCGTCGGTCACCGGCTTCATCATCGCGATCAGGATGTTGGAGAAGATCGGCCCGACCACGAAGTCGACCTTGTCGCGCTCGATGAAGGCCTTCGCCTTGCCGACGGCGACGTCGGGCTTCAGCTCGTCGTCCTGCACCACCAGTTCGACGTCGCGCCCGCCGAGCTTGCCGCCGAGCGTCTTCAGCGCGAGCTGGAAGCCGTTGCGCTGCTGGTTGCCGAGCGCCGCGGGCGGGCCCTGAGAGCGTCGTCAGGAGGCCGATCTTGAGCTTGTCCTGTGCGGAAGCCTGCGACGCAATGGTCAGCGCCGCGGCGGCGAGAATGACGGGCAGTTTCTTCATGTCCACTCCTCCGGAAGCCTTTTGAAGTCTTGTCCCAAGTATGGCCCGGCGCGGCGCGCGGCGTCCAACGGCGTGCCCTTCCCAGCCTCGATGGAGATATTTTAAGCTTAAAGCATCTGGCCTGTGAAGCCCCATTTTGTGGGCACAATGCCGCGCCGGTTGGCTGCGCTTTGGGCGTTTACGCTGTCATCAAGTCGGGGCCGTCGCCGTGTTCTAAGCACAAGCCGTTCGTGATTGAATGCCGCCGCGGCTGAGGGGAATGGAGTAAGGCGTTCATGCAATTGACGGCAGGCATCACCAAGGCGTCGACCGGCCTCGACGGCATCGTCTGGAACATCCTCGGCCAGACCTACATTCCCAAGACGCTGAGCGAGAACCAGTTCTCCTGGCACGCGACGTTTCCGCCCGGCACCTTCGTGCCGCCGCACATCCATCCGACGCAGGACGAGTTCGTCTACATGTTCGAGGGCCGCATGGATGCGGTGATCGACGGGCGCGAATACATCGCGACCGCGGGCGACCTGATTCGCCTGCCGATGAACATTCCGCACGGCCTGTTCAACAAGTCCGAGCAGCCGGTGAAGTGCCTGTTCTGGGTCACGCCGACGCGCAAGCTCTACGATCTGTTCTGGGCGATCCACGGCATGAAGGAGCAGAACCCGCCCGACGTGGTGGCGCTCTCCGCCAAGCACGAGATCGTGTTCCTGCCGCCGCCGGAGGCGTAATCCGCTAGCGCTCGGCCGTCGCGAAATAGGCCTGCTCCAGCCGATGGGGCAGGTCTTTTTCGCTTGTGGGGGCCTCCAGCACGATGGAGCCCCGCGCGAGCGCATAGACGCGATCGGAGAGCGCCAGCGCCTTCTCGATCAGCTGCTCGACCAGCAGCACCGCAGTGCCGGTCTCGCGCAAGCGGCGCACCACGTCGAACACGCGATCGACCAGCACCGGCGATAGTCCGGCGGACGGCTCGTCGAGCATCAGCAGCCGCGGCCGCCGCACCAGCCCCTGCGCCACCGCCAGCATCTGCTGCTGCCCGCCCGAAAGCGCGACGGCGCGCTCGTGACGCTTCTCGGCAATTTCGGGAAAGAAGCCGAGCGCTTCCTCGACGCGCGCATTGCGCTCGCCGCCCGGCAGGTCGTAGGCGGCGAGCAGCAGATTGTCGAACACGCTCTGCTGCGTGAACACGCGATGGCCTTCGATCACGTGCACCAGTCCAGCTTTGGCGGTCTCGCGCGGGCCTGCTCCGCGAAGGTCGCGGCCGCCGAACTGCACGCTGCCCGACCACGGCAACAATCCCGACACCGCGCGCAGCAGGGTGGTTTTGCCCGCGCCGTTCGGCCCCAGCAGCGCGACGATCTCGCCCGCCGCAATGGTGAGATTGACGTCGCGCAGCACGATGACCTTGCCGTAGCCGGTCGACAGGCCGGAGACGCGCAGCAGCTCACCCGCCGAGGTAGGCATTGACCACCTCCCGGTGCGAGCGGATTTCAGCCGGCGTGCCGGCCGCGAGCATCTTGCCGAGATTGAGCACGGTGACGCGGTGGCAGATGTCGAAGATCAGGTCGGCGTGATGCTCGACCAGCAGCACGCCGGTGCCGGTCTTGGCGATCTCGACCACCAGCGCGCCGAGGCGGCGGATTTCTTCGGCCGACAAGCCCGCGGCCGGCTCGTCGAGCAGCAGGAACGCCGGGCGCAGCATCAGGGCGCGCGCGATCTCAACGAAGCGCAACTCGCTGTGCTGCAGGCGGTCGGTGCGCACGGCGGCGAGCTGTTCGAGCCCGACGATGGACAGTGCCAGCGTCGCGTTCTCGCGCAGCATCGCCTCGTCGCGCCAGTGGCGCGGCAGCGCGATCAGCGACTCGGCGAAGGTGCCAGGCCGTCAATGGTGCCGCCGATCATCACGTTCTCCAGCACCGAGGCCTCGCCGACGAGGCGCGGGGTCTGGAACGTACGCGCGATGCGCATCTGCGCGCGTGCGTGATGGGCGAGCGCCGTCAGTTCCACGCCCTTGAGCGTGGCGGTGCCGTGCTGCGGCATGTAATAGCCGGAAATCACGTTGAGCGTTGTGGTCTTGCCGCTGCCGTTCGGGCCGATCAGGCCGTGGATTTCGGCGGGACGAATGGTGAGATCGAGGCCGTCGATGGCGCGCACGCCGCCAAAGCTGAGCGCGACGTTCTTGAGCTCCATCGTGCCCGGATCGCCGCTTTGTCCGAGCAGGCGCGGCAGCAGCTCCGGACGCGGCACGATGGCGCGGTTGCTTTCGAGCGGCCGCCGGTTCTTGAAATCGAGCAACTCGGCGATGCCGCCCGGGATCAGCAGCACGATGGCGAGGAGCAGCACCGCATAGAGAAAGGTCGACCATGCGACCAGCGGGGCGGCAAATTCGGGCAGCACGGTCAGCAGAATGGTGCCGAGCAACGGACCAAGGACCGAGCCGCGCCCGCCGATCAGCACACCAATGAAGAACAGTACTGACAGTTCGACCGTGAACGCATCCGGCGTGATGTAGGACTGCAGCGACGCGAACAGCCCGCCTGCGATTCCGGCGGTCGCCCCGGCAAACAGGAAGACCATGATCAGCAGCGCCGGCTTGGAAATGCCGCAAGCTTCGGCAGCGACTTCGGCATCGCGGATTGCGGTCAGAGCGCGGCCGAACCGGCTGCCCCCAATGTTGATCGTCATCCAGGTGCAGAGCGCCGCGATGGCGAAGCAGAAATAGTAAAAGCCCCACTGCGTGTCGAAGGGAGGGGGAAACTGCGGCCCCGGCACGCCAATGCCGCCGCCAGTCACGCTCTGCCAGGCAAGCGCGATCTGCGTGACGATGGTGGCAAAGCCGAGCGTCGTGATCGCGAAATAGAAGGTGCGCAGGCGCAACGCCGGCAATCCGACGATCAGCCCAAAGACGGAGCAGACCACGCCCGCGACCAGGAGCGCCAGATAGGGATGCCAGGCGGTCATCACGTTGCCGGCTGCCAGCACGGATGCGACGTAGGCGCCGAGTGTCAGGATCGCGACCCAGCCGATGGCGAGCTGGCCTGCGAACCCGACCATCAGGTTGAGCCCCGCCGCGAGCACCCAATAGATGCACGCACGGATCGCGATCACGCCCCAATAGCCGCTGGCAAGCCACGGCAGCGCAAGTCCGATGACGAGCAGCACCAGAAAAGGGAGTGCGGTGGCAAATGCGCGCGAGTTGAACAGGGACTTGGCGCCCGCCCGCGATTGCCCGGCGGGTATTTCCGTCATACCCGGCGCCCGACGGCCGTGCCTGCAAGCCCCTCAGGCCGGAGCAGCAGCACGATGATGAACACAGCAAACACGGCGACCGATGCAAAAATGCCGCCCACCAGGAAGTTGGCAGCCTGCTGGAACAAGCCAAGGATCAGACCTGCGATAACGGAGCCACGGATATTGCCCATGCCGCCGAGCGCGACCGGGACGAAACCGTAGAACGTCAGCATTGGCGCATTGGCGAAGAAGGCGAGCAGCAGCTGGCCGCCCGCGAAACCCGCGAGCGCGCCGATCGCGCCGGCAAGCGCAAAGCTCGCGATGCGCAGGTTGCTGTCCGGCAGGCCGAGCGCACGCGCCGCATAGTTGTCCTCGGCGATCGCCAGAAAGGCGTGGCCGACAAGCGTGTAGCGGTAGAGGATCTCAAGCCCGACGATGACCACCACGCACGCGATCATCGGAAGCCAGAACTGCTGATCGAAGTCGGTGCGCGGCAGGTCGAAAATGCGCGGGAATGGCTGCGGCTCGGTGCTCCACATGATGGCAGCGAATTGCTGCACCATGAGCGCAAGCGCGAGCGTCGACAGCACATAGAGGTGCTGGTCGATGGCTTTGAGCACCGGCCGCACCGCGACGAGCTCGGTGATGACACCCAGCAGCGCGCCGCCGGCAAGCGCCAGCAGGAAGCCGAGCCAGATCGGCATCCCCATGCGCAGGATAAACAGCGAGCCGAGGATGCCGCCAACCATTCCGAGGGTGCCAGCCGTGAAGCTGAACACCCTCGAGGCACTGAACATCACGTTATAGGCGATGGCGATCAGTGCGTAGATGCTACCGATCGCCAGCCCTGACAGAACAATCGATTGGACCATCGGCTCAGGAGGCGCCGTAGCCTGGAGCGAGGTTGAACGCGCC
Organism: uncultured Alphaproteobacteria bacterium; assembly: GCA_963779545.1. Taxonomy (GTDB): domain Bacteria; phylum Pseudomonadota; class Alphaproteobacteria; order Rhizobiales; family Xanthobacteraceae; genus PALSA-894. Next base: position 76,974 of record CAVZYQ010000002.1, read on the forward strand.
CTCTTTCAGCGAGTTGGCTTCGACCATGACGATCTGCCGGTCCGGATAGCCGTTGTGCTCATCAGGCGTAAAGCTGTAGTCCCCGTAGACGCCCGGGTAATCCTTCAGCTTGTTCCAGTGCGCAACGATCTTCTCCGGCTCGGGGCCATTCGCCTTGATCGCCTGCGCGATCAGGTATGGGGTGTCGTAGCCGACCGCGATCCACCACAGCAGCGTGTCGCTCATGTCGATCTTCGCGGCGCGGATCTTCTCGACGAAAGCGACGGTGCGCTCGGGGAGCTTGCCGTCGGGGCCGTAGCAGACCGGGCGGAAGTTGTTCGGATAGACCTTGCCCCAGTACTCGGGCTTGTCGAGCAGAGCCTTGGTCTGGCCGGAGCCGAGCGTGGTCTGTCCGCAGATCGGCACGTCCCAGTTCAACTGGCCGCGCGTATTGATGATGCGTGACAGGAAGCCGGCGTTCACGCTCCAGGGCATGATCGCCTCGGCGCCTGCAGCCTGCATGCGCAGGATCTCGGGCTTGAGGTCCGGATTGGCGGCATCGACGTGCGCCTGGTACACGATGTCCGCGCCGATCTGCTTGAGCATCGGGGCGTAGGCGACGACCGACGCCGTGCCATAGCCGGTGGTGTCGCTGATCAACGCGACCTTCTTCTTCTTCAGCACTTCCACGACGTAGCGGTTGGCCGCGCCGCCGATCTGCTGGTTGGTCGGCCCGTTGCGGAAGCACATTGGATACTTCTTGGGGTCGGCCAGCGAGTCGACCCAGCATGGATGCAACTGCGGAACGTTGGAGCGCGCGAGCAGCGGCACCACCGCGAGCGCCTCGCCGGAATTGACCGGGCCGAAAACCACACTGACCTTGTGGCCGCGCGTGAGCTCGGCAGCGCCGTTGACCGCTTTGGTCGGGTCGCTCTGGGTGTCGCGGCTGATCAGCTCAAGCGGACGGCCATCGACGCCGCCGGCCTTGTTGATCTCTTCCACGGCCAACTGAACGCCGCGATTGATTCCGACGCCGGTGGACGATGAGGGTCCGGTGAGGGCCGGCAGATAGCCGATCTGGATCGGAGATTTCTGGGCAACGGCGGGCTTGGCGATAGTGGTCGCGAGAACAGCGGCGCTGGCAGACTTCAGCGCTTGACGGCGAGTCAGCGGCATAAAATTCCTCCCGAGGGCTGAAGGTCTCTGCGGACCTTTAAGCGGACTATAGCCGCGGCCTTGAGGCCGACAAGCACTCTCGGGATCAGAATTGTATCGCGCGCCTCAATTCACCTTGATGCCAGCCGCTTTCACGAGTGCGATGCTCTCCTCGATCTCTTTCCGGATCAGCGCATCGAACTCGGCGGACGTCAGCGGCATCGGGTCGATGCCTTGCTGCGACAGTTTCTCCCGCACGGTGGGCGTGTTGGAGGCCTTCTGCGCCTCCTGATGCAGTTTATCGACGATCTCGCGTGGCGTTTTTGCCGGCACGAACAGCCCGTTCCAGAACGTGTAGTCCGAATTGGCGTAGCCCAACTCCAGTGTCGTGGGCACGTTGGGCAGCGCCGAGCTGCGCTTCGGCGTCGACACCGCGAGCGCGACGAGCTTGTTGTCGCGGATGAACGGCAGCGCCGACGCAATGGTTGAGAGACAGAAGTCTACACGTCCTGTCATCACCTCGGTCAGCACCTCGGGCATGCCGCGGAACGGCACGTGCACACCATCGAAGCCAGCCGAGAAGCGGAGGCGTTCGGTGCTGAAATGTGTCGATGAGCCGACGCCTGCCGTTCCGAAGGTGATCGCACCGGCCTTCTGCTTGGCAAGCGCAACCAGCTCCTGCAGCGTCTTGATGCCCTTGTCGGGCGCGACCACCGCGATGTTCGGCGATGAGCCGAGCGCCGCGACCGCGATGAAGTCCTTCGCCGCGTCATACTGAGCGTTCGGATAGATCGCGGGCGTTGCTGTGTGAGCGGAGGAATGCGCGAGCCACGTGTAGCCATCCGGGTCGGCGCGCGCCACCATGCCGGCGCCGATCGTGCCGCCGGCGCCGCCGCGGTTCTCCACGATGATCGACTGGCCGAGTTGCTGCGACAGCGGTTCGAATACGATGCGCGCCACGATGTCGATTGTCGAACCCGCCGTGAACGGGATGACGGCGCGGATCTGTTTCGACGGCCAGGCCTGTGCGCGTGCGATGCGCGGCAGTGCGGGTGCAGCGAGCGCCGCCGCAGCCAATTTCAGATGCTGACGCCGTGTGAGCACGCAAGTCTCCCCTGATTTTTGTCGATCAGTGGCATAGCGCCGGGCCTCTCACAAGTGAGCCTATGCCCGCGCCTTGATCCAGTCCGCGACGATCGATGCGGCGCGGTGGCGATAGTCAGGCCCGTCCTCGAGATAATGGCTGCCCGGGATCAGCTCGACCGTCTTGTCCTTCGAGCCGACCGCCTCGAACATCTTTTTCGCGTCGCTCAGGAAGACACCTTGGTCGGCGCGGCTCTGAATCACCAGCGCCGGGATCGTGAACTTGGCAAGCTGCTCCGGCCCCTGACACTTCGATGTCTCGAGGCTCCACATCGAGAGCCAGCTGCGCAGCGTGCAGGCGCGCCCGAGCCCAAAGCCTCGGTTCGCGACCGCCGGATCGCCGCGATAACAGCCGGGCACAATGCGGTCGGACGGGTCGATACGGCCATCCATGAAGCGCAGGTCCGCCCAGGCGCGGAACAGCGGAAACAGGAAATCCGGAATGCCCGCCGCGTTGAGACGCTTCAGTTCCGCTTTGCACCAGTCGGTGATGCGTTGATTGCGTGCCTTCTGCGCCGCGCGATAGCGCGCAATGAACTCGTCGGAGTAGGGCGGGCCGTTCTCCTTGTTGTACATGTTGAGCGACTGGTCGGTCGCGACCGGATCGCGCTCGTCGGTGACGGACGGATCGAGCCAGTTGGTGAGAACTTCCGGCCTGCCCGAGTGCGCGTTCAAGGAAATGTAGAGGTCGGTCTTCGGCAGGTTGGACAGCGCTTCGCGGGCCGCGCCCTGCATGCCGGTATTCAGCGTCGGCGCGGTCGCCTCGGCCTGATAGGCACCCATCAGCGAGCCGCCGCCCGAATTGCCGAGGATCACGACCCGCTCGACGCCCTGGTCTCGCAGCCATTTCACGCCCGCGCCGATGTCGACCAGCGCATGCTCCAGCGTGAACAGGTCCTCGGCGCCGCGATAGCGCGTGTTCCAGCCGAGGAAGCCTAGCCCACGCGTCGCGATGTAGGGCGCAAGGTAGTGCTCGCTGAAATCGCCGTTGTAGTGGGTCGCGATGAGGGCGACGCGCGGGACGCTGGCCTTTCGGCGTCCAGTAGAGGCCCTGGCAGGGGTGGCTGCCGACTTCCCCACGCGGCGCCGTCGGCGACGGCAGACCCACGAACTGCGCGTCGCATTGCGCGGCGAGCTTGTCGTGCTCGGCGCGGTTTGACGCGACCGCCGTTGCGGTCGCCTGTCCAACGCTGATCTGCGCACGCGCGCGTTCGGCGCTGAGGCCGATCGCGATACTGGCTGTGCCGATGAGCGCGGAACGGCGGTCGATACCCCGCATGGGTGTCCTCCAGATTTTTCCGTTGCCGCAACGCTCGCGCTTCAGCCGGCGCCGGTCAACGGCGTCATGGTTGTGCGTCCGTCTCGATTGCTCAGACCTGCTCGCCACCCTCCGGCGGCGGCTCGGTGCCTTCGCGCTCAGCTTTGCGCTTCGCCGCCCGTTCCTGCAGCTTCTCCAGCTTTTCATCCTTGCGCGATTTCGCGGCGCGATTGCGTTCCGCGCGATCGCGGCCATAGTTCGGCTTGAAGGCCATTTTTTCTCTCCGGAGAATGCGACACGCGCCGCGTTGGCTGCAGCTATACGCCCTTTGGACGGTCACCAGCGAATGTTCTCGCGTCAGCGTGGGCCAAAATGACGCCGTTGCCCTGCCGGGCGCCGCCGCATAGCCTCATGACACGACAAGAAAAACCTTGAGGGAGGCTGCCGTGATCGATCGCAGAAGCGCGCTCAGCGCGTGTGTTTTGCTGGCCGCACTGACGGCGCAGGCCGTCGCGCAGCCGGCCGGAAAACCGGTGACGATCGTGGTGCCGTATTCGGCCGGCGGCGGTACCGATACGGTCTCGCGCCTCATTGCGGACCACATGTCGCGCGCGCTCGGCCGCCCGGTCGTCATCGAGAACCAGGTCGGGGGCGGCAGCACCATCGCGAACGATCGCGTCGCGCGCTCCACGCCGGACGGCTCCACGGTGCTGATCAATCACGTCGCGCTGCTCGCCGCGCCGAGCCTGTTCAACAACCTGCGCTACGACACCAAGACGGCGTTTGAGCCGGTCGGTCTCGTCAACAACGCGCCGATGCTGCTGATCGGCCGCAAGTCGATCCCCGGCGCGGGGCCGAAGGAGCAGGTCGCGTGGATCAAGGAGCAGGGCGCCAAAGCGAATTTCGCGCATGGCGGCATCGGCACCAACAGTCATCTCTGCGCCGTCATGATGGGTGACGTGCTCGGCTTCAAGCCGACCGTCGTCGCCTACCGCGGATCGGCCCCGGCCATCACCGATCTGCTCGGCGGGCAGGTCGACCTCCTGTGGGATCAGGTCACCAATGCGATCACGCAGGTCCAGTCCGGCGCGCTGCATGGCATCGCGGTGACCTCGCCGCAGCGGCTCGAGCAGTTGAAGGACGTGCCGACCACCGCCGAGCTCGGCATGCCCGAGGTCAGCTACACGATGTGGCACGGGCTTTACGTCGCGAAGGGCACGCCGAAGGAAACGGTTGCCGCGCTGAACGCCGCGTTGCGCAAGGCGCTGTCGGAGCCCGCCGTGGTGGCGAAGCTGAAGGATCTCGGCACCGTGCCGTTCCCGGAAGCCGAGATGTCGCCGGAGGCGCACGCGAAGCTGTTCGCGAGCGACCTGCCGCGCGTGGCGAAGCTCGTCGAAAGCTCTGGCATCAAGCAGAGCGAGGCGAAGTAAGAAGCATGAATCGCATTCTGATTACGGGCGCGGCCGGCAAGATCGGCAGCACCCTGCGCACGGGCTTGCGCAACCGCTATCCAGTCTTGCGCCTCTCCGACATCGCGCCGCTTGGGTCCGCGCAAGCCGGTGAAGAGATCGCGCCGGCCGATCTCACCGATCTCGCCGCCGTCGAGGCCGCCATGACAGGCGTCGATTGCGTCGTCCATCTCGGCGCCATCCCGGGCGAGGACACGTGGGACAAGATCCTGCCGAACAACATCGTTGCCACCTGGAACGTATTCGAGGCGGCGCGGCGGCAGGGCGTGAAGCGCGTCGTTTACGCCAGTTCGCATCACGCGGTCGGGTTCTATCGGCGCGCCAAAGTCATCGACCAGAATGTCGTTCCGCGCCCCGACGGCATCTACGGCGTCAGCAAGGTGTTCGGCGAAGCGGTCGGCCGCCTGTTCGCCGACAAGCACGGCCTCTCGGTCGCGAACCTGCGCATCGGCGCGTTCCGCGACAAGCCGGACGACCGGCGGCTGATGTACGTGTGGCTCAGCCCGCGCGACGCCGTGCATCTCGTTCAGTGCTGCATCGACGCGCCGGACTATCACTACATCACGGTCTACGGCGTCTCTGACAACGCGCGCACCGGCTATCGCAACAAGGATCTCGATTGGCTCGGCTACAAGCCGCAGGACAAATCCGAGGACTATGCCGCCGACATCATGCGCGCGCCGGATACCGAGGACTCGATCTCGCGCCAGTTCCACGGCGGCATGTATACGCCGATGGGATTCGATGGCGACACCGCGCGGATCGAGTAGTGTCGTAGAGAGGTCAGCATGCCGATTCAGCGCATCATCGTTCCGGATGTCCCGCCGCCGGTCAGCCATTATTGCCACGTCACGCGCGCGGGCCCTCATGTCTGGGTCGCCGGTGTGGTCGGTCAGGCGCAGGATGGAAGCATCCCGTCCGACGTCGTCGCCCAGTTCGACATTGCCATCGCCGTGATGGACAAGTGCCTGAAGGCGGCTGGCGCGGGCCCCGAGCATGTCGTCAAAGTGCAGGTCTTCATGACCGACATCACGGAGCGGCCGAAGATCAATCCGCGCCGCATCGCGTATTTCGGCGACAACCGGCCGGCCTCCACGCTCGTCGAAGTGAAAGGGCTGGTCGATCCGCGCATGAAGGTCGAGATCGAGTGCCAAGCCTACGTGGAGTAGGGCGCACTATTTCCGGTTCACCTGCACCTGGGCAAAAGCCCGCCGTGCTCGCATAACCCCGCACGATCGCCATGCGCTGCTCGTAGCTCATCACGTCGTCGATGTTGGTGAAGCCATCCGCCGCAAGCGCCTCGACGGCGTCGGTCACGCCCTCGGGGCCGCCCTTGCGGTTCATGCGCACAATCTGCGCGGTCGGCGGCAGCTGCTCGGCCTCATAGGGGTGAGCGCATGTAGTGGGTGCTCAGCGCGCACAAGCCAGTCCGCGAGGCAGCGGGCGTTCCAGTATCGCCTGCGAGGCGCCGTTCGATCCAGGCTCAGCAATTTGCACAGACATCTCCGCTACTCATCTTCTTCAATCTCTTGGACCGGCCGTCCGATCGCCTCCAGCCCGTCAAGCGCGCGCCGTTCGATCCAAGGCTCGTCGTCGGCATTGAGGGCCTTGTTGTAGTCCCTGGCCGCGCCATTGATGTTGCCCAGCTGCCGCCGTGCCTCGGCACGCACAATCCACGACCGGCCGTGAATTGAATCTCGTTCGTCGATCGCATCGCTCGCGTCTCGCTCGGCCGCTTTGGCGTTGCTCAGCGCCAGCCGGGCCTCCGCCAGATAGGTGAGATCGAGCGCCTGCTTTTCAGCGCCCGGCAGGCGGTTCAGCGCGTCCACCGCCGCCGCCGCGTCGCCCAGCTTGAGCCGCGCAACGGCGAGCCCAACCCACGACCATCGCTCCTTGGGACCGGCGCGCGATGCCTGTTCGAACTGCGTCGCCGCCTCGCTTGGATGGTCGCGCCGCAGCGCCAGCCAACCGCGGGCAACGGCGGCCGCGACCCCGCTGGTGTCGAGCTCGGTGCTCCGCGCCCAGTCCCGCTCCGCCGCCGCGTCGTCGCCCGCGAGCGCATGCGCGAGGGCTCGCCGGCTGAACAGGCTAGCATCGCCGGGCGCGAGCCGCATCGCCGCGGTGAGCAGCGAAATCGATTCTCCTGCGGTCTCGTCGCGATGCAGGAGGAGTGATGCGAGGCGCTTGAGGCCCGCAAGATTGTCGAGGCGCAAGAAGAAATAGGTCATCGAGGGCGCAAGGAGAACGAGTCCCGCAATCGTTCCGGCCGACGCTGCTGACGCGAGGCCACTCTCGTGCAGGAGGCCATGGCGATAGACCCACGCGCCGAGACACGCGCCGGCCGGCGCCGCGATCATCGAAATGGCGAAAAAGCCGTCATGCCCCTTGAGATCCTCGGGCTCGTAGATGCCGTGTGTGATGCCGATCAGGAATCCGATCACGCCGGCAATGCCATAGGCCCAGCCCGCGCCGCCGAGTTGCGACCCCCACATCGCGACTGCGCCGATCAGCAGGCCCCAGAACAGGCTCCATCCCGCCATGAAATCGAGCGGCGGTCCGAACAACGCGCGCGCGGTCCAGTAGACTATGGCACTCGCGGCGAGGAAGGCGGCGATCCACGTCGGCACCTGCCACCACGGTCCCCAGAGCGCACCGCTGACCAATGTCCCACCCAGCGCGCCGCCCGCCGTTGCCGCAGCTATTAGCCAGAGGAAGGCGAGCAGCTTCGATCCGCTGAACACCTCGAATTTCGGGTCGCGCCGCGCCGACCGGAGATGATCCTTGGAGAGGACCAGGCTGAAATCGCCCAGCCAATCTTCGCGTTCGCGGGCTGCCATCGTCTCCTTCCTCCGTCGGGGAAGGTTACGAAAATCCCTTAACGTCGAATGACGAGCGGTCGTTGAAAGCGGCTCAATCGTCTACCGCCGGTTCACCTGCGCTTGCGCAAATCCCGCGCTGCTCGCATATCCCCGCACGATCGCCATGCGCTGCTCGTAGCTCATCACGTCGTCGATCTTGGTGAAGCCATCCGGCGCGAGCGCCTCGACCGCGTCGATCACGCCTTCGGGGCCGCCCTTGCGGTTCATGCGCACGATCTGCGCGGTCGGTGGCAGCCGTTCGCGCTCGTATTCAGCGAGCGCATGCTGCGGATGCTCGGCTTTCTTCAGCCAGTCGCCAAGACAACGCGCGTCTAGGATCGCCTGCGAGGCGCCGTTCGAGCCGACCGGATACATCGGGTGTGCGGCGTCGCCGAGCAGCGTGACGCGCCCGTGCGACCAGCGCGGCAGAGGGTCGCGGTCGCACATCGGATATTCCCAGAACTCGCCGGTCGCCTCGATCAGGTGCGTCACGTCGCAGTAGGGGATGCGGAAGCGTTTCAGGTCGGGCCGCAAGTCCTCCCAGCGGCCGGGGCGCGACCAGTCTTCCCGGCGCGGCGGCGGTGTCGAGCCGTCCGCGACGCGCGCGACACGGCCCAATTGGTCAGGCGACGATCCGGCGCGGTGCCGGCGCCGATCGGATAGAGCACGAACTTCGCCTCCAGCCCGCCCGCGATCATCATCGAGCGGCCGGTGAGGAATTGCGGCCAGTCGGTCGCGCCGCGCCACAGCATCAGGCCGTTCCACGCGGGCGGGCCTTCGTTCGGAAACAGCGTGTCGCGCACGAACGAGTGAATGCCGTCTGCGCCGATCAGCACGTCGCCGCGTGCGGTGGTGTGATGCGAGCCGTTGCGATCGAAGAAATATGCCGTGACGCCGCCGTCGTCCTGCGTGAATGAGCCGAGCCGGGAGCCGAAGTGGAAACGGCTCTCGCCAAGCCGCGCCCGAGCCGCCTGATAGATCACGCCCTGCAGCTTGCCGCGATGGATCGAGAACTGCGGCACGTCGAAGCCCGCATCGGTGCCGCGCTTTTCGCTCCAGATCTCCTGCCCGAAGCGGTTGAGGTAAAACAGTTCGTAGGTGCGGATCGCGACCGCATCGAGCCGCTCCAGCAGCCCAAGCTCCTTCAGCTCCTTGATGGCGTGCGGCAGCGTGTTGATGCCGACGCCAAGTTCGCGGACGCTGTCTGCCTGCTCGTACACCTCGCAGTCGATGCCGCGCGCATGCAGCATCAGCGCCGTGACAAGCCCGCCCACTCCTGCGCCGACAATGATGGCCTTCATGCACTCAACAACGCTGCAACGCGACGCCGCGCGCCAGTTTTGCCCCGCGCGGAACCCGCGATCAATCGCCCATCAGCCATACGGTTAGCGCTCTTTACGCCGCCGCGCGCACCAGCGTAAATGCACCGAGAACTAGGGCAGGAACCGCCGATGACGCAGCCGTTAACGCTGTTCGACAAGATCTGGGCGCAGCACGAGATTCTGAAGGCCGAGAACGGCCTCTCGCTGCTCTGGGTCGACCGCCACTACGTGCACGAGGGCTCATTCCAGGGCTTCGACAAGGTCGAGGCGCGCAACGCGAAGGTGGCGCGGCCGGACCTGACATTCGGCATCGCCGACCACTACGTGCCGACGCACTCGCGCGCGAAGCCGATTGCCGATCCCTCGCTCGCCAAAATGGTCTCGCAGCTCGTCGACAACACCGGCAAGCATGGCGTGATGCTGATGGGTCTCGACGATCCGCGGCAAGGCATCGTGCATGTGGTGGGGCCGGAGCAGGGGCTGACCATTCCGGGCCTCATCATCGTGTGCGGCGACAGCCACACGGCGACGCACGGTGCGCTCGGCTCGATCGCGATCGGCATCGGCGCGTCGGAAGTGTCAGCCACGTGCTGCTGACGCAGACCTTCTGGCAGAAGAAGCCGCGCCGCATGCGCGTCACCGTCGATGGCAGGCTCGGCTCACGGCATCGGCGCCAAGGACATCGCGCTCTCGATCATCGCCAAGATCGGCACCAACGGCGCGCAGGGCCATGCGGTCGAATACGCCGGCGCGCGATCCGTGCGCTCACGATGGAGGGGCGGCTGACGCTGTGCAATCTCGCGATCGAATCCGGTGCGCGCACCGGCATGGTGGCGCCGGACGAGAAGACGTTTGCGTACGTGAAGGGCCGGCCGTTCGCCCCGAAGGGCGCGGACTTCGATCGCGCGGTCGCGGTATGGCAGCAGTTGCCGAGCGATAGCGATGCCGAGTTCGACACCGAAGTGTCGCTCGATGCTTCGGGCATTGCGCCGGTGGTGACATGGGGCACCAGCCCCGAGGACACGCTGCCTATCGACGCATCGGTGCCCGACCCCTCGAAATTTGACGACCCGGCGCGTGCCGAACAGTTGCGCGGTTCGCTCGACTACATGGGCCTGTCGCCCAACCAGAAGCTGACCGACATCCGCGTCGATCGCGTGTTCATCGGCTCGTGCACCAACGCGCGCATCGAGGATTTGCGTGCGGCGGCTGCGGTGCTCTCCGGCCGCAAGGCGAAGGTGCCGGGGCTCGTGTCGGCCGGCTCGACGCTGGTGAAGCATCAGGCCGAGCAGGAAGGGCTCGACAGGATATTCGTCGACGCGGGCCTGACGTGGGGTGAAAGCGGATGCTCGATGTGCATCGGAATCAATGGCGACACGGTAGCGCCAGGCGAGCGCTGCGCCTCCACGACCAACCGCAATTTCCGCGGCCGCCAGGGGCCGGGGGCGCGCACGCACCTGATGTCGCCCGCAATGGTCGCAGCGGCTGCCGTGACGGGTCATTTGGCGGATGTGCGTCCGATGTTGCAGGGGAGGGCGTGATGGAAAAGTTTACGCAGCTCAACGGCACCGCGGTCGCGTGGCGCCGCGACAACGTCGACACCGATCAGGTCATCCCGGCACGCTTCCTGAAGGTCTCGCGCGCCGAAGGCTTGGGCGACAAGCTGTTCTACGACCTGCGCTTCGATGAGAACGGCAAGTCGCGGCCAAACTTTCCGCTCAACGATCCCGCGCGCAAGGACGCGAGCATCCTGATCGGGCGCAAGAATTTCGGCGTCGGTTCCTCGCGCGAGGCGGCCGTCTATGCGCTGGTCGATCACGGCTTTCGCTGCGTGGTGGCGACGAGCTTCGGCGACATCTTCGCCGGCAATTCGGTGAACAACGGGCTGGTTGCCGCGATCGTGTCCGAGGAGGATGTCGAGAAGTTGCTCTCCGCCGTGGAGCAGACCGGCCGCGCCGAAGTCGATCTCGAAGAGCAGACCATCAAGTCTGGCAACTATGTGGTGCCGTTCACGATCGATCCGGCGCGCAAGACGCGGCTGCTGAACGGCTGGGACGAGCTCGATCTCACCGCGCAGTACAAGGACAAGATCGAGGCCTTCGCCGCGAAGGATCGTGGCGAACGGCCGTGGGCGGCGCCGCAGGGCTAGCTCCGTTCCGCATCTGCGGTGCATCGCCAAGCAGCGCTGCACCGCGTGCGGGACACGAGCTACTTCGAAAGCCGCAGGTTCGCCAGGTTCTGCGCGATCGAGGTGAACACGCTGTTGAGCTGGTCTGCCTGCTGCACGTTGTAATACATGTTCGGATTGGTGGCGCAGTCGCGCAGCAGATCCGCGTTGCCGTTGATCACCCGCACCGTATAGACGCGGATGGTCTTGGTGTCCCTCAGGTTGTCGCAGGTCATCTTCATGCGTGCGTCGATCTGCGACTGCGTGGTCGACCAGCGGTCCTCGGTGTTGTCGCCGTCGGTCAGCATGATGATGACCTTGTCGAGGTCAGGCGCGAGCGCGGAGCCTTGCGGGAACGGCAGGTTCGCGGTGAGTGAATGCCAGCCCCACACCAGCCCGATCGTGGTGTTGGTGTTGCCGGCGGGCGTCATCGAATCGATCTTGGTGTTCAGGCTGTCGAAGCCGGCTTGTTCGTATACGTCGGTCAGCGGCATCATGGATACCAGCGAGCCGCACTGCACCGCCGGGAAGTAGGTATGATCATCGCCGTCCACCGGCGCTGTGTCCTTGGTGTTGTTGTTGATGCTGGTGCCGTTTGCCGTGCGGTCGCGATCCTGCACGCATCCTTCCCAGGAATTCTTGCTGATGTCGTTCTGATTGAAGTCGATCCAGAACGCGTTCTTGTAACCGTTGCCCGGCTTCACCGTGACGTCGAACGGGATGATCGAAACCTTGATGTCGCCGACCTTCTTCGCTGCGGTCTTCATCGTGGTCAGCAGGTTCTTCGCAGCCAGCTTCAGGTTCGTCATCTTGCTGCTGCTCGCCATCGACCCAGTGTTGTCGAGCACGAGCGCGAGTTCGAGCCGCTTGATGCCCCATTTCACTTCCGTAGTCGCCGAGATCGGCATTGATGATTGTCCGAACGCGGCCATGAAATGCAGGTCGACCGTGCCGTTGGCGGTCACGACGAGGTTGAAGCTGCCTGATTGCGGCGTTGTGAAAAACGGTGTGACCGTGACGTTCTTGGCTTCGACGTTGCTGAAATTGGAAAAGAAATAGTTCGTCGCCTTCGTCTTCAGCACCGTCTCGTCCATGCCGACCGCTTCTTTCGACAGGATCAGTGCAGTCGCATCGAGTGCCGCCTGCACCGCGGTGCGCGCAGAATTCGCGCGGCTGTAGTCGACCGCCGTGCCGGTCAGTGCAAGGATCGGAATCATCGCGAAGGCGAAAATCGGCACCACGCTCGCGCGCTGGTCGCCGCAAAAGCGCGACAGGCGGGCGCGAGCTCTGGCGAGCCGCGGAAACACAGCATGCGTCATCGGCGCTATCCTTGCGTCAGATGCCGCATATTCGTTCGTCACTTCTTATGAAGGGTGTCCGCCAGCAGCGGCATTTGAATCAAATGCTCGACAAGTTTTGATTCAATTGTCGACAACGCGGAAAGCCGCGCGGCATCAGGGCTTTGTGCCCGTTCCGTCACAATTTCATAAGTGAAGGTTAGGTATTGCTACGGTGTATTGAAAAATAACGGTTTCAATCGATTAAGTCTTTTACCTCCGAGGCGACGCGTTCGCCGAAAGCCTTGGTGCCGACCGGGCCGCCGAGATCACTGGTACGCCATTCCGGTTTCGCGAGTGCGGCATCGAGCGCGCGCTCGATGCCTGCCGCGGCATCGTTGAGCCGCGCATCGTCGCGCCGCTCGCCGAGCCAGGCGAGCAGCATCGCCACCGAGCCGATCAGCGAAGACGGATTGGCTTTGTCCTGCCCGGCGATATCGGGCGCGGAGCCATGCTGCGCCTGCGCCATCGCGTGATCGGTGCCGGAATTGATCGATTCGGCAAGGCCGAGGCTGCCGGCGATCTCGGAGGCCTCGTCGGAGAGGATGTCGCCGAACATGTTGGTGGTGACGATCACGTCGAACACACTCGCGTCGCGCACCAGCAGTGCCGCCATCGCGTCGATAATCTTCTCGTCGTATCTGACCTCTGGATAGCGCGCCGCGACAGCGCGCGCGCATTCGAGGAAAAGCCCGTCCGAAATGCGCAGCACGTTCCCCTTGTGCACGGCGGTGACGTGCTTGCGCGTCCGCCGCATCGCCAGCCGGAAGGCCTCCTCGACAATGCGCGTCGAGCCTTCTCGCGTGATCTTGCGCACCGCGAGCGCCACGTCCGGCGTCGGCATGAATTCGCCGGAGCCGGCGAACATGTTGCGGTCGGCGTAGAAGCCTTCGGTGTTTTCACGCACGATGACGAGATCGACCGGCTTGCCGTAGCGTTGCGGAAATTGCGCGCGCGTGCGCGCCGGTCGGATGTTGGCGAACAGGTCGAGCCGCTTGCGCAGTGCGCCGGATGGATTGATGCCGCCCTTGTCGGCTGGCGGATAGTCGTTGTGCGAGACCGGGCCGAGGATCACCCCGTCCGCCGCTTTGGCGATTTCGAATGCGCTTTCCGGAAACGTCGTGCCTAGCTGTTTCAGCGGGCCCAGCCCGACCTCGACCTCATCAACGGCGAACGCGATCTGCCACTTCGCCGCGGCGGCATGCAGCACGTCCAGGGTTGCCGCCATGATCTCCGGCGAGATGCCGTCGCCATTCATGACGCAAAGGCGGATCGGGGAGGAGTTGGAAGAGGGCATGGGTTACTCAAACTGTGTCCCGGGCGCAGCGCAGCATGCAATGATGCGCTGCAGACCCGGGATCGCCAAGGGCGCCTGCGTTTGTGCGGTCCCGCATCTGCGATGCACCGCCAAGGAGCGCTGCATCGCGCGCGGGACGCAGGCCTAATTCCCCGCGTTCGCCTTGTCGACGAACTTGCTCGTGTGTGTCTTCGACAGGTCGATCGTCTTGCCCTGCACGTTCGGATCGAAGGCCTGCAGCACTTTCAATGCGGTCTCGGCCGCGCCGGGGATGAACTTGCCGTCCGGCGAATAGGCCGGCTTGTTGCTCGCGATCGACTGGATATAGATCTCCTTGTTGCCGAGCGCGTATTCCTCCGGCATCACCTTGGCGATCTCTTCGGGCGAATGGCTCTGTACCCACTTCAGTCCGCGCACCAATGCCGTCACCAGCGCCTGCGCCGTGTTGGGGTTTTTCTCGGCGAATGCCGCCGTCGTGTAGAGCGTCGCGGCCGGATAAGGCCCGCCGTAGACCCCTTGCGTACCGTCAGCCGTGCGCGTGTCGGCGACGATCTTGATCGTGCCCTCGCGATCAAGAATGTTGATCATCGGATCGGCGTTCGAGATCGCATCGACCTCGCCGCGCTTCACCGCTGCCAGCACGGTGTTGCCCGAGCCGGTACCGATGAACGAGGCGTCCTCCGGCTTTAGGCCTGCTTGCGCCATCATGTAGAGCACCATGAAGTGCGTCGATGAACCCGGTGCGGTGACGCCGATCTTCATGCCCTTCAGGTCCTTCGGGCTCTTGTAGGCGTCGGCCTTCTCCTTGCGCAGCGCCAGCGCGAAGCCGGGGAAGCGGCCCATCTGCACCAGCGCGACGATGTGCTCGCCTTTCGCCTGAATCTGGATGGTGTGGTCGAACGAGCCCGTGACCACATCGACGCTGCCGCCCATCAGCGCCTGCAGCGAGCGCGCACCGCCCGCGAAATCCGCGATCTCCACATCGAGGCCCGCTTCCTTGAAGTAACCGAGCTTTTCGGTGACCGTGAGCGGCAGGTAATAAAGCGAGGTCTTGCCGCCGACGCCGAGGTGGACCTTGGTCTTTTCGGGCGCCTGCGCCTGCGCGCTGAACGGCGCGAGCATCAGCGCCGCAAACCCTGCCGCGAGCCATCCACGCATCCATCTCTCCCCGATGTTCGTTCTTCAACCGAATGTTATCGCAACGTTACAGCAAAACTAGGCGATGTTATTCGCTCTTGAAAGGCGAAAGGCACAGATTGGCGGAATGGAAGGAACGCGCGCCATGCCGCAATTCGACGCCATCGTGATCGGCACCGGACAGGCCGGGCCGTCGCTCGCGCGCCGTTTGGTCGCGGCGGGCCGCAAGGTCGCGGTGATCGAGCGCAAGGATTTTGGCGGGACCTGCGTGAACACCGGCTGCACGCCCACCAAGGCGCTGGTCGCCAGCGCTTACGCGGCGCATGTGGCGCGCTGCCATGCGGACTACGGCGTGACGGTCGGCGGGCCGATTGCGGTCGACATGAAGGCCGTGAAGGCGCGCAAGGATGCGATCGTTGCGCCGTCACGCAACGGGGTAGAGCGTTCGTTGAAGTCGCTGGAAGGCTGCACGGTCTATCAGGGCCACGGCCGTTTCATGTCGCCGCATGCGGTGCAGGTCGGCGAGACCCTGCTGTCCGCGCCGCAAATCTTCATCAACGTCGGCGGGCGCGCGAGCGTGCCGCCGATGCCCGGCCTCGATCAGGTCGCATATCTGACGAACTCCACCATGATGGAGGTGGATTTCCTGCCCGAGCATCTGATTGTCGTCGGCGGCAGCTATATCGGGCTGGAATTCGCGCAGGCCTACCGCCGCTTCGGCAGTAAAGTCACCGTCATCGAGATGGCGCCGCGCCTGATCGCGCGCGAGGACGAAGACGTCTCGATGGGCGTCGCCGATGTGTTGGAGGCCGAGGGGATCGAGCTACGGTTGAATGCAACCTGCCTGTCGGTCGCGAAGCACCCCGATGGCGTCGCCGTGAATGTCGATTGCACCGAAGGATCGCCGCAGATTGTCGGCTCGCATCTGCTGCTCGCCGTCGGGCGCCGGCCGAACACTGACGATCTCGGCCTCGACAAGGCCGGCGTCGCGACCGACGCGCGCGGTTTCATCACGGTGGACGATCAGCTCCGCACGAACGTCGATGGCATTTTCGCGCTCGGCGACTGTAATGGGCGCGGGGCGTTCACCCACACCGCCTATAACGATTTCGAGATCGTCGCCGCGAACCTCATCGACGGCGAGAGCCGCAGCGTCATGGACCGGCTGCCGGCCTACGCGCTCTACACCGATCCGCCGCTCGGCCGTTGCGGCATGAGCGAAACCGAGGTGCGCAAGTCCGGCCGCCCCGCTCTGATCGCCACCATGCCGATGGAGGATGTCAGCCGCGCCTTCGAGAAGGGCGAGACCAGCGGCTTCATGAAGATCCTGGTCGACAAGGAGACGAAGCAGTTCCTTGGCGCGTCGCTGTTCGGCCTTAACGGCGACGAGATCGTGCACACGATCCTGGACCAAATGTACGCCAAGGCGCCATACACCGTGATGGCGCGCGCGACACATATCCACCCGACGGTGAGTGAGCTGCTGCCGACGATGCTGCAGGAACTGCGCGAGCTGGAATAATTCTTCCGCCCCGCGAAACCGCGCGGCTTGTGGCCGTACGCGCGGCGTGCATCATTCCCTTTGAATAGGGAGAACGCTCATGCCGTCGCCGTTCGGGCTCGAAAACAAGGTCGCCGTCGTCACAGGCTCGAGCCGCGGTATCGGCCGCTCCATCGCGGAGCACTGCGCCATGCTCGGCGCCAAAGTCGTCGTGTCGAGCCGAAAGGCCGACGCCTGCGAGGAGGTTGCGGCTGGGATCACGAAGAACGGGGGCGATGCGACCGTCATCCCGTGCAACATTTCGCGCAAGAACGAAGTCGAGGCGCTGGTCGCCGGCACCGTGAAGCAATACGGCGGCATCGACATCCTGGTCTGCAACGCCGCCGTGAACCCGTATTACGGTCCGCTCGGCGGCATCAGTGACGACCAGTTCGACAAGATCATGGGATCGAACGTGAAGAGCAATGTGTGGCTCTGCAATCTGGCGATCCCGCACATCGTCGAGCGCGGCGGCGGTTCGGTGATCATTATCTCGTCGATCGGCGGCATCCGCGGCACCGAAGTTCTCGGCGCCTACGGCATCTCCAAGGCCGCTGACTTCGCGCTCGCGCGCAATCTCGCCTGCGAGTGGGGCCCGAAGAACGTGCGGGTGAACTGTATCGCGCCGGGCCTGGTGAAAACGGACTTCGCCAAGGCGCTGTGGGAGAATGAGGCTGCGGTCGCGCGCCGCAATGCGGCCACGCCGCTGCGCCGCATCGGCATGCCGGACGAGATCGGCGGGGTCGCGGCGTTCCTCGCTGGGCCGGCCGCGAGCTTCATCACGGGCCAAGTGATCGTGGCGGATGGGGGAGTTACCATTGCCTGACAGTGTCCCGGGCGCAGCGCAATACGAAGTAGTGCGCTGCAGACCCGGGACCTCGGTTTCTTGAACGGAAGCAACCGGCGTCCCGCATCTGCGATGCACCGCTTGCGCGCTGCATCGCGTGCGGGACACAAGCTTACTTCCTCTTCTGGCTCCGGTCCTCGTACTTGCGCAGCTCCAGCCGCGCGACCGCTTCCTCGTGCACGGCATCCGGGCCGTCCACGATCCGCATCGTGCGCGTGCGCGCATACGCGTAGGCAAGCGGGAAGTCCTGTGACACGCCGCCGGCGCCGTGCACCTGGATCGCGCGGTCGACCAGCTTCTGCGCCATCTTCGGCGCCACTACCTTGATCATCGCGATTTCGCGGCGCGCTTCCTTGTTGCCGACCGTGTCCATCATGTGCGCGGCATGCAGCGTGAGCAGGCGCGACTGATCGATCTCCATGCGCGATTCCGCGATCCACTGCCGCGTCACGCCCTGTTCGGCGATGGTCTTGCCGAACGCGGTGCGCGCCATCGCGCGCTGGCACATCGATTCAAGCGTGCGCTCCGCCAGCCCGATGGTGCGCATGCAGTGATGGATGCGGCCGGGCCCGAGGCGTCCTTGCGCGATCTCGAAGCCCCGCCCTTCGCCGAGCAGGATGTTCGACACCGGCACGTGGACGTCCTTGAAATCGACCTCGCCGTGGCCGTGCGGCGCGTCGTCGTAGCCCATCACGGAGAGCGAGCGCATCATCGTCACGCCCGGCGTGTCCATCGGCACCAGCACCATCGACTGGCGCTTGTGCTTCTCGGTGCTGTCCGGGTCGGTCTGCCCCATGAAGATAATGATCTTGCAGCGCTTGTCCGGCGCGCCCGAGGTCCACCACTTGCGCCCGTTGATGACGTAGTGGTCGCCGTCGCGCTTGATCGATGACCGGATGTTGGTCGCATCCGATGAGGCGACTGCCGGCTCGGTCATGGCGAACGCGGAGCGGATTTCGCCGTCCATCAGCGGGTTGAGCCACTTTTTCTTCTGCTCATCCGTCGCGTAGAGGATCAGCGTCTCCATGTTGCCGGTGTCGGGCGCCGAGCAGTTGAACGGCTCGCCGCCGATCGGCGAGCGGCCCATCGTCTCGCACATGCTGGCGTATTCGAGATTGGTGAACGAATCCGGGAAATGCTTCTTCGGCAGAAACAGGTTCCACAGGCCGGCCTTCTTCGCCTTGGCCTTCAACTCGTTCATGACCGGCGGCGTGTGCCAGCGGCTTTCACCCTTGTCGAGCTGCTCGTGATAGGTGTGCTCGGCCGGAATGATGTGCTCTTCGAGGAATGCCTTCACGGCTTCGCCGACCTCGACAGCCCGTTTGCTCGGCGGCGGCAGAACCGGAATAGCCATGACAGTCTCCTGAATTTTTCTTGTGTCGTTTAGCGCTTGCCGACGATCCCGCCCATGCGGGCGAGCGCGGCGAGGTGATAATCGGCGTCGCCGAAGGTCTTGTCGATCATGGTGACGCGCTTGAAGTAGTGGCCGACCTTGTACTCCATGGTCATGCCGATGCCGCCGTGAAGCTGTATCGCGCCTTCGCCGACGATTTTCGCCGAGCGCCCGATCTGCACCTTGGCGGCGGCGATCGCCTTGCGCCGCTCGGCGGCGTTTTCGTCCTCGCTCATCATGGTGGCGAGCATCGCCATCGAGCGCGCCTGTTCGAGCGCGATCAGCATGTCGCCAGCGCGGTGCTGCAACACCTGGAAATTGCCGATTGGCACACCGAACTGCTTGCGCTGCTTCAGGAAGTCGACCGTGGTCTCGTGCATCGCGCTCATCGCGCCGACGGATTCGGCGGCAAGCGCCGCGATGCCGCTGTCGACCACCTGTTCGATCAGCGGATAGGCATTGCCGGGTTCGCCGATCACGGCGTCCGCACTGACTTTGACGCCGGCAAGCGTGACTTCGGCGGCACGCAGGCCGTCGATGGTCGGATAACCACGGCGCGACACGCCATTGGCCTTGGCATCCACCAGGAACAGCCCGATGCCGGTCTGGCTGCGCTGCTCGCCTGACACACGCGCGGACACGATGAGATGATCGGCGACATCGCCGTGGATCGCGAGGCTCTTTGCGCCATCGAGAACATAGCCCGTGCCATCCTTTTTCGCGGTCGCCGTCACATCGGCGAGGTCGTAGCGCGCCTGCCGCTCAGTATGCGCGAAAGACAGCAGCGCTTCGCCGGCCGCGACCTTCGGCAGCAGGTCGTTCTTCATCGCGTCGCTTGCGCCGCGCCGCAGGAAGCCGCCGCCCATCACAACGGTCGCCCAGTAAGGCTCCAAAGCGAGCGCCCGGCCGAACGCCTCCATCACAATCATGGTTTCAACCGGCCCGCCGCCGACTCCGCCCTGGTCTTCGGCGAACGGAAGGGCGGTCAGGCCGAGGTCGACGTACTGCTTCCACAGCGCGCGGCTCCAGCCTTCGGTCTCCTTCATGTATTTCTTGCGCGCCTCGAAGTCATAGCGCTGCGTGGTCAAGCGCTCGACGCTGTCCTTTAACAGGCGCTGCTCTTCGGAAAGCTCGAAGTCCATTGTCTGTCTCACATGCACGCGTATCCCAGGCGCAGCGCAGCGTGAAACGGTGCGCTGCAGACCCGAGACCCCGGTCACTTCGAACCGGGACCCCGGATCTGCGGTGCATCACTTCGTGCTGCACCGCGTCCGGGAACGCAACTAAAGCCCCAATATCGCCTTCGCGATGATGTTCTTCTGGATCTCGTTCGAGCCCCCGTAGATCGAGATCTTGCGCCAGTTGAAGTAGGTCGGCGCAAGCGGCGGCGCGTAGTCCGGGCCGATCGGCGGCTCGTTCCAGCGGTCCTCGTCGGTGTGGCGGAATTGATCCGGCAGCGCGTACGGCCCGATCGCCTCCATCAGCAGTTCGGAAATGTTCTGCTGGATTTCCGAGCCCTTGATCTTGAGGATCGAGGAGGCCGGGTCCGGCTTGTTGCTGCGCCCGCGGTTGCGCTCGTTCGCGACCACGCGAAGCTGCGTCATCTCCAGCGCTTTGAGCTCCACTTCGATCGCCGCGATCTTCATCGCGAAGCGCTCGTCCTCGATCAGCGGCTTGTCGCCGATGCGCTCGAAACTCGCGATCTCTCGCAGCCGCCGCACCTGCGCCTTCGAGGCGCCGACGCGCGCGATGCCGCTGCGCTCGTTGCCGAGTAGGAACTTGGCGCAGTCCCAGCCCTTGTTCTCCTCGTAGATGCGGTTCTCGACCGGCACCTTCACGTCGTCGAAGAACACTTCGTTCAC
Source organism: uncultured Alphaproteobacteria bacterium (assembly GCA_963779545.1). Lineage (GTDB taxonomy): Bacteria > Pseudomonadota > Alphaproteobacteria > Rhizobiales > Xanthobacteraceae > PALSA-894. Next base: position 97,738 of record CAVZYQ010000002.1, read on the forward strand.
TTCGTGGCTGCCGTCGATGGTCTGGATCGGCCGCACGGTCACGCCGGGTGTCTTCATGTCGACGAGAATGAAGGTGATGCCCTCCTGCTTCTTCGCGGCGGTGTCGGTGCGCGCGAGCACGAAGATCCAGTCGGCGTACTGCGCGCTGGTGGTCCAGGTCTTCTGCCCGTTGATGATGTAGTGATCGCCCTCGCGCTTGGCGCTGGTCTTCAGCGACGCGAGGTCAGAGCCCGCGCCCGGCTCTGAGAAGCCCTGGCACCACCAGTCGTCGAGATTGAGGATGCGCGGCAGATACTTCTTTTTCTGGTCCTCGCGGCCGAACTGGATGATGACGGGGCCGACCATCGAGACGCCGAAGGGCAGGGGTTCCGGTGCGGGCGCCTGCTGCAACTCCTCCTTGAAGATATAAAGCTGCACCGGACTCCAGCCCGTGCCGCCGTATTCCTTCGGCCAGTGCGGCGCCGCCCAGCCCTTTTTGTTGAGGATGCGCTGCCACGTGACGATGTCGTCCTTCACGTAGCGGATGCCCTCGGCGGCTTTTTTGCGGATGTTGTCCGGCAGGTTCTCCTTGAAGAACGTGCGCACCTCATCGCGGAAAGTGTTTTCTTCCGGTGTGAAGCGAAGGTCCATGACGCGCTCCCGCTTTAGTGAATTTCGAACAGTCCCGCCGCGCCCATGCCGCCGCCGATGCACATCGTGACGACACCGAGCTTCGCGCCACGGCGCTTGCCCTCGATCAGAATGTGGCCGGTCATGCGCGCGCCGCTCATGCCGAACGGATGCCCGATCGAGATCGAGCCGCCGTTCACGTTGAGCTTCTCCTGCGGAATGCCGAGACGGTCGCGACTGTAGAGAACTTGAGATGCGAACGCTTCGTTCAGTTCCCACAGGTCGATGTCGTCCATTTTCACGCCGGCGCGCTGCAACAGCTTCGGCACCGCGAACACCGGTCCGATGCCCATTTCGTCCGGCTCGCAGCCCGCGACCGCGAAGCCGCGGAACGTGCCGAGGGGCTTCAGACCCTTTTTGTTCGCCATCTCGGCGCTCATCACCACGCAGGCGCTCGCGCCATCGGACAACTGGCTCGCATTGCCGGCCGTGATGAAACCGCCCTCGCGTACGGGCTTCAGCGATGACAGGCCCTCAATATTGGTGTCGGGGCGATTGCCCTCGTCGCTCTTCAGGAGAGCGTCCTCGATCGACTCCACCTTGGTGTTCTTGTCGACCACCTTCTTGCGTGACGCCAGCGGCACGATCTCGTCCTTGAACTTGCCCGCCTGCTGACCGCTTGCCGTGCGGCGCTGACTCTCCAGCGAATACTCGTCCTGTTTCTCGCGGCTGACGCCATAGCGCGCCGCCACGATGTCGGCGGTCTCGATCATCGGCATCCACACTTCCGGCTTGTGCGCGAGCAGCCACTCCTCGGTGACAGGGCCGGCGCGCCCACCTTCCTGCGTCAGCGAAATGCTCTCCAGCCCGCCCGCCACGATACAATCGGCCTCGCCCGCGATGATGCGCTGCGCCGCCATCGCGATGGTCTGCAGGCCGGACGAGCAGAAGCGGTTCACCGTCACGCCCGACACCGTCACCGGCATGCCGGCGCGGATCGCCGACAAGCGCGCGATGTTGCTGCCCGTCGCCTTCTCGGGTGTCGCGCAGCCGAGCACCACGTCCTCGACCTCGGCCGGGTCGATCCCGGCGCGCTCGACCGCGTGCTTCACCACATGGCCGCCCAACGTGGCGCCATGCGTCATGTTGAACGCGCCGCGGAACGCCTTGCCGATCGGCGTGCGGGCGGTGGATACGATGACGGCCTCGGTCATTACGTCGCTCCTGTTTCCATCTCCGTTCATTCCCGCGAAAGCGGGAATCCAGAGTCAAGAACTGGTCCCCGCCTTCGCGGGGACGAACGGCAATTTACGCGGCCTTCTGTTTGCCCCACTCGGCAAACGTGCCGCCTTTGTCCGCAAGTTCGTTCAACAGCGCGGCAGGTTCATGGCGCTTGTCGCCGGTTTCCTTCGCCATCTCGCGCAGCCTGTCGCGAATCTTCTTCAGGCCCACGGTGTCGGCCCAATGCATCGGGCCGCCGCGCCAGGCCGGAAAGCCGTAGCCGTAGAGCCAGACCACATCGATATCGCCGGGGCGTAGCGCGATGCCCTCTTCGAGAATACGCGCGCCTTCGTTGACCATCGGGTAGATCAGCCGCTCGATGATCTCTTCCTTCGAGATGTTGCGGCGCTTCACGCCCATCCGCACCGAGGCATCGACGATCACCTTCTCGACTTCAGGGTCGGGACGCGGCGAACGGCCTTCGTAGATATAGAAACCTTTGCCGGTCTTCTGGCCGTAGCGCCCGGCTTCCGCCAGCGTGTCGGTGATTTCGTTGCGCACGCCGCGTTCCTTGCGCGAGCGCCAGCCGACATCGAGTCCGGCGAGATCGCCCATCGCGAACGGGCCCATCGGGAAGCCGAACTCGGTCAGCGCGCCGTCCACATCCTGCGGCAGCGCACCTTCGAGCAGCAGCTTCTCGGCCTCGATCCCGCGCGCGGACAGCATGCGGTTGCCGACGAAGCCGTGGCACACGCCAACCACCACCGGGACCTTGTTGATCTTGCGCCCGACCGCCATCGCGGTCGCCAGCACGTCCGGCGCCGTATCCTTGCCGCGCACGATTTCCAAGAGCTTCATCACGTTCGCGGGCGAGAAGAAGTGCATGCCGAGCACATCCGGCACGCGGCCCGTCGTCTGCGCGATCTCGTTCACGTCAAGATAGGAGGTGTTGGTCGCCAGCACCGCGCCGGGCTTGGCGATCTTCTCGATCTTGGCGAACAGCTCCTTCTTGACCGGCATGTTCTCGAACACCGCTTCGATGATCATGTCGGCGTCTTTCAACGCGTCGAGATCGGTCGACGGCGTGAACAGCGCGAGGCGCTTGGCCATGTTCTCCGGCGTCAGCGAGCCGCGCTGCACCGACATCTGATAGTTCTTCTCGATCGTCGCCATGCCGCGCTTCAGCGCGTCCTCGTTGTTCTCGATGATCGTCACCGGGATGCCGACATTGGCGAAGTTCATCGAGATGCCGCCGCCCATGGTGCCGGCGCCGATCACCGCGGCGCGCTTGATCTCGCGCGGCGCAACCTCCTTGCCGATGCCCGGCACCTTCGCGGCCTCGCGCTCGGCAAAGAAGATATGACGCTGCGCCTTCGACTGATCGCCGACGACCAGCCGCATGAAGATATCTCGCTCTTTCTTCTGCGCCTCGTCGATCGGCGTATCGAGCGTCATCTTGATCGCCTCGATCGCACCGGCGGGCGCATGCAGCCCGCGTGTTTTCTTCGCGTGCTGCGCGACGATTTCGTCGAACTTCGCCGGGTTGGCGCGCACGTCCTTCAGCTTGTCGTCGCGGTCCTTCACGCGCACCAGCGGGCGCTTCTCGGCCAGCACTTTCCGGGCGAACGCCACCGCGCCCTGAACCAGATCACC
>CAVZYQ010000003.1:0-40444 GCA_963779545.1 uncultured Alphaproteobacteria bacterium
GTAGAGCTTGGCCATCGAGATCTCGCGCACGGGGTACTCGCCGTTCTGAAAGCGCCAGGCGGTCGTGTAGACCATCTGCCGGGCGGCCTCGATCTTCGTCGCCATCTCGGCGAACTTGTGGCGGATCACCTGGAACTGCCGATCGGGCGGCCGAAGGCGGTGCGCTCGAGCGCGTACTGCAGCGTCCGCTGAAGAGCCGCTCGGCGCCGGCGACGGGCCCGGCCGCGCCGATCATGCGCTCGCCCTGGAGCTCCCACATGATGTGGAAAAAGCCCTTGCCGACCTGCCGAGCATGGCGGTCGTCGGGCACGCGAACGTCCTGGAAGGCGAGCAGCGCGGTGTCGGATGCGTGCATGCCGAGCTTCTCGAGCTTCTTCTCGCGGATGACGCCCGGCGCGTCCATCGGCACGAGGAACAGCGTGAAGCCGTCGTAGCCGGCGTCCGGGTCGGTCTTCGTGACGAGGACGATCACGTCGGCGCGGTGGCCGTTGGTGATGAACGTCTTGGAGCCGTTGATGACGTACTCGTCGCCGTCGCGGACCGCGCGGGTCTTGATGCCCGCGACGTCGGAGCCCGCGTCCGGCTCGGTGATGCCGAGGCACGAGGATCTTCTCGCCCTTGATGGCGGGGACCGATCCACTCCTGCTTCTGCTCCTCGGTGCCGAACGCGAGGATCGGCGGCATCGCCATGTCGGTGTGGACCGCGATGCCCATCGCCAGGCCGCCGGAGTGGACGTCGTCATCTCCTCGGCGAGGACGAGCGGCGAGTAGTAGTCGCCGCCCTGGCCGCCGTACTCCTCGGGCTTGTCGAGGCCGAGGAAGCCGAGCTCGCCCATCCGCGGGAAGACCCAGTTCGTCGAACGTCGTCTCCTCCCACTCCTCGGCGTGCGGCGCGAGCTCCTTGCTCGACGAAGCTGCGGATCGACTCGCGGAGCTGCTCGTGCTCGTCGGTGAAGATGAAGTGCGCGCGTGGCGTGCCGAAGTCGGGCTTCAGGACGGTGGCGGACTGTGGCCGGAGGTGGACGTGGCGGTGACCGGCGGCGGAGCTCCATGCGGGTCGAACGGTAGCGCGGACCGTACCTTGTCGCCGCAAGAAAGTGAATAGTCGGACTTCCCACTTTCCGCACTCCGCCGAACCGCGGCCACGATGGCCGCGTAGCCCGAGACCGTGCGCTACGAGGTCGGCGACGCGGCGTCGCGACGATCACGCTCGACCAGCCCGACACCCGCAACGCGCTGTCCGACGAGCTGCTGGACGGGCTGATCGCGCCTTCGAGCGCGCGCGACGACGACGCGGTCCGCTGCGTCGTGCTCACCTCCTCGCACGAGAAGATCTTCTCGTCCGGCGGCAACCTCGGCGGGTTCGCGGCCGAGGTGCCGCTCGTCCACAAGCACTTCGGCACCGAGCGCTTCCCGCGCGCTGTTCCGGCTGATCGGCGAGCTCGGCAAGCCGACGATCTGCGCCGCCAACGGCCACGTGCTCGCGGGCGCGCTCGGGCATCGCGCTCGCCTGCGACCTGATCATCGCGAAGGACAGCGCCGAGTTCGGGACGCCCGAGATCAACGTCGGCGTCTTCCCGTTCATGATCATGGCGCTGATCTACCGCAACGTCGCCGCGCAAGAAGACGACCGAGCTGCTGCTGCTCGGCGAGCGGATGACGCCGCGGAGGCCGAGCGGCTCGGGATCGTCAACAAGGTCGTCGCCGGCGGACGAGTTCGACGCCGCGGTCGACGAGTGGGCCGCGAAGCTGGCGGCGAAGTCGCCGGTGCTGATGAGGCTCGGCAAGGACGCGATGTTCCGCCAGCAGGACATGGCCGTTCGTGGACGCGCTCGACTACCTGCGCTCGCAGCTGACGATCGCCTTCTCGACCGAGGACATCCAGGAGGGCGTGAAGGCGTTCTTCGAGAAGCGCGAGCCGCAGTGGAAGGGCCGATGACCGGCTCGCTGGTCGGCGATGCTGCTGCCGCACGTCGGACCGCGACGCGCGGCGCGCGCCGCGGCGTCGAGGCGCTCGCGCCGCGCTCGGCGAGCGCCTCGGCGTCGAGCGCGCGCTGATCGGCTCGCCGGGGGAGCCGCGCGCGCGCGCTTCGCGGAGGACCTGCGCGACTCGCGCGGCTGCCTGCTCGAGGCCGGCGGCCAGGTCGACGACGCGCTGGACGGCCGGCACGCTCCCGGTGCTGCTCGCGGGCGACTGCTCGATCGCGCTGACGACGCTGCCGGCGGTCGCTGCGCCAGCGGCCCGACGCGAAGGTCCTCTGGCTCGACGCGCACGGCGACTTCAACACGCCCGAGACGACCGCGAGCGGCTTCCTCGGCGGCATGTGCCTGGCCGGCGCGTGCGGGATGTGGGACGCGGGCCTCGGCGAGCGCGCTCGTCGACCCGGCGCGCGTCGTGCTTGCGGCGTGCGCGACCTCGACGCGCCGCGAGCGCGAGCTGCTCGAGCGCAGCGAGGCGACCGTGATCGGCGCCAGCCGGTCGAGACGCTCGTGCGCCGAGAACGCGCTCGACGGCGCGCCGGTCTACGTCCACCTCGACCTCGACGTGCTCGACCCGACCGATCATGCCCGGCGCAGTTCCCGGCGCCGGGCGGCCTCGAGCGCGAGCAAGCTCCACGACCTGCTCGAGGCGGTCGCCGAGGCGTGCGAGCTGGTCGGCGTCGAGGTCACCGCTTCGAGGCGCCGGACGACGACGCCGAGCGCGCGCGACGCCGACGACGCGTCGCCGACGCGTCCTCGAGCCGCTGCTCGACGCGATCCCGGAAGGAGCCCGATGCCGCGACTGAGCGCCGACCGAAGCCCGCCGTCGATCCTGCGCCCGCTCGTCGAGGACCTGCACGAGCGTCGCGAGAAGGCGCAGGCTCGGCGGCGGCGAGGAGAAGATCGCGCGCCAGCACGGGCAGGAGAAGCTGACCGCGCGCGAGCGGCTCGACCTGCTGATCGACGAGGGCACGTTCGTCGAGCTCGGCATCCACGCGCGGCCGCACTTCTCCCAGCGCGCGCTGGAGGGCAAGGACGCGCCGGCCGACGGCGTCGATCACCGGCTACGGCAAGGTCGACGGCCGGATGGTCGCGGTCTGCGCCTACGACTTCACCGTCATGGCGGGGTCGATGGGGATGACCGGCGAGCTCAAGGTCGCCCGCCTGCGCGACCTCGCGCTCTCGAAGCGGATCCCGTTCGTCTGGCTGCTCGACTCGCGCCGGCGCGCGGATCCAGGAGGCGGTCGGCTCGCTGTTCGCCGGCTCGGGCCACCTGTTCCGCGAGGAGGTCGTGATGAGCGGCGTCATCCCGCAGGTCGCGGCGCTGATGGGGCCGTGCGCGGCGGGCACCGCGTACATCCCGGGCCTCGCCGACTTCGTCCCGATGGTCAAGGGCCGCGGCTCGATGGCGCTGGCCGGCCCGCACCTCGTCCGGCCGCTGTCGGGCGAGGACGTGACCCAGGAGGAGCTCGGCGGCTCGCGCGTCCACTGCCGCAAGTCCGGGCGTCGGCGACCTCGAGGTGGCCGACGACGAGGAGTGCATCGAGCGCGATCAAGGAGTACCTGTCGTTCATTCCCGCAGAACTGCGAGCAGCCGCCGCCGCATGCGCCGAGACGGCGACCCGATCGACCGCGATGGACGAGGAGCTGCTCGACGTCCTGCCGGAGTCCAACCGCAAGCCGTACGACATGTACGAGGTCATCCGCCGGATCGTCGACGACGGCGAGTACTTCGACATCAAGCCGCCAGTGGGCGCAAGACGATCATCACCTGCTTCGCGCGCTTCGGCGGCCGGCCGGTCGGGATCGTCGCCAACCAGCCCAAGCAGCTCGGCGGGATCCTCGACAACGACTCCGCCGACAAGGCCGCGCGCTTCGTCAACCTCTGCAACGCCTACGGGATCCCGCTGCTGTTCCTCATGGACGTGCCCGGCTTCATGGTCGGCACGAAGGTCGAGGAGGCGGGGATCATCCGCCACGGCGCCAAGATGCTCTACGCCGTCGCCAACGCGACCGTCCCGAAGATCACCGTCGTCGCTGCGCAAGGCCTACGGCGCCGGCTACTACGTCATGAACGGCCGCGCCTACGAGCCCGACCTGATCGTCGCCTGGCCGAGCGCCGAGATCTCCGTGATGGGCGCCGAGGGCGCGGTCGAGATCATCTTCCGCAAGCAGGTCGAGGCGGCCGAGGACCCCGCCGCCAAGAGGCCGAGCTGGTCGCCGCGCTACCGCAAGATCATCGACGTCTACATCGCGGCCGGCAACGCCATGATCGACGACGTGATCGACCCCCGCGAGACGCGGCCGCGTCATCTGCCGCGCGCTGGAGATGGCGCGGGCAAGAGGGTCGAGCGCCCGTGGAAGCGCCACGGCGTCGTGCCGGTCTGAGCTGTGCTTGCGGCGGCGCCGCGGCGGCGGCCGCGCATCGGCGCTGCTTCCCGGCTGCGGCGGTTCTCGACGCGAGCTCTCGACAGGAGGAGTACACGCACCGCACGCTCGGCCGTGCGTCCGACTCGGCGCCATTCGGACCGGCAAGCTTCGATGCGAGGGCGGCGGCCGCCTCGCCGGCGTCGCGGCCCAGGCAGGCGGCGAGCGGGCGGCGATCTGATCCGCCGGCTCGTCGGAGCGCCAGCGCAGTGCCGCGATCCGCGCCGCGGCGACCGTTGCGCGCCGGTCAGCTCGTCGAGTCGTCCGCCTCGTCTCGGCTGTCGGGCGCTCCTCGGTCGCAGGCGACGGCGCCAGGACGGCTGCGGCCGCGGCTACCACGCCCAAGGCCAGCGCGAACGCGCTCGCGCCGACGCGGTAGCGCCGGACCGACGCGTGGACCGGCGAGGGCGCCGAGTCTCGCCACGGCGTGACGCTTCGACTTCCATCCTCACAGGAGGCGGCGTGAGCCTTCGAGGACCCCGTCATCATCACCTGCTCCATCTGCGGAGCCGTCGCCAACCGCGACCAGTGCCCGGCGATCCCCTACACGCCCGAGGAGTACGCGCGCCGAGGCGCGCCGGATCGTCGACGAGGGCGGCTCGATGATCCACATCCACGCTCGCACGCCGGACGGCACGCCGAGCTACGAGATCGAGGACTTCCGCGCGATCACCGAGGCGATCAACGCCGAGGTCGACGACGTGATCATCAACTACTCGACCGGCGCGATCGGCGTCCCGATCGAGAAGCGCATCGAGTACCTGCGCGAGCTGCGCCCCGACGTCGCCGCGCTGAACATGGGCTCGATGAACTACGCGAAGTACTCGCGCCAGCGCAAGGAGTTCGTCTTCAAGACGGTCTTCGAGAACTCCTTCGACACGATCATCGAGCTCCTCGACGGCGATGAACGAGCTCGGCATCAAGCCCGAGCACGAGTGCTTCGACGCCGGCCACGTCGCCAACCTCGACCCGCTGCTCGACATGGGCCTGCTGAAGGAGCCGCTCCAGATCTCGTGCGTGATGGGCGTCACCGGCGGCATCCGGCCGACCGCGAGCAACCTCGCGCAGATGGCCGACCAGATCCCCGGCGGCGCCGAAGGGCCCAACAACTGGGGCGTGATCGGCATCTCGCCGCCAGCAGTGGATGCTGGTCGCCGCGGCGCTGACGCTCGGCGGAAACGTCCGCGTCGGGCCTCGAGGACAACTTCTACCTCCCCGAACGGCGAGATGGCGCGCTCGAACGGGGACCTGATCGCGAAGGCGCGCCAGATGACCGAGGACGTCGGCCGCCGCGCCGGCGACCGTCGCCGAGGCGCGCGAGGCTGGGCGTCCGGCGTGCGGAAGCACCCGCCCTGCCGGGCCGGGCCCAGGCGGCGCGCTCGAGGGCCTCAAGTCCTCGACCTCACCGGCTGCTTCCGGGCGGCTTCTGCTCGCTGTTGCTCGCCGATCTCGGTGCCGACGTCCTCAAGGTCGAGGACACCGGCATGGGCGACTACGTCCGCTGGGGCCCGCCGTACTACGAGGGAGCCGAGGAGTCGGCCAAGTCGGCCCTCTTCCTGGCGCTCAACCGCAACAAGCGGTCGGTGCGGATCAACCTCAAGGAGGACGCCGGGCGCGAGGTGCTCTTGAAGCTCGTCGCGCGAGCACGACGTCCTGCTCGAGTCCTTCCGCCCGGGCGTGCTCGACCGGCTCGGCGTCGGCTACGAGCGCCTGCGCGAGGAGAACCCGGGCCTCGTCTACTGCGCGATCACGGGCTACGGTCAGGACGGCCCCAACCGCGATCGCTCGGGCCACGACATGAACTACCTCGGGCTGGTCGGCCTGCTCGGCGCTCACGGGCGACGCCGGCGGGCCCCCGATGCAGGCGGCCGGCCAGATCGCCGACATCGGGGGCGGCGCGCTGATGGCCGCGATCGGCGTCCTCGCCGCGGTGCGAGAGCGCGAGCGCTCAGGTGAGGGGCAGCTCGTCGACATCTCGATGGCCGACGGCGCGCTTTCGTGGCTTGCGCTCGTCGCCGGCGGGTACTTCGCGAGCGGGAGGTGCCGGAGCGCGGTGGGCTCGAGCTCGCCGGCAAGCTGGTCTGTTACCGGCCATACGCGTGCAAGGACGGCTGGGTCACGCTCGGTGCGCTCGAGCCGAAGTTCTGGGGGGCGTGGTGCGCCGGCGTCGGGCGTGAGGACCTGATCGAGCAGCAGTTCGAGCGGCCCGGCTCGGATGCCCACCGGAGGCCTGAGCGATCTTCCTGGAGCGCACGCGCGAGGAGTGAGCAGGCCCTCGTAGAAGGCCGTCATCTTCTCGATGTCGGCGACATGCAGCACCACGTGGCCCATGCCGAGCGGGCCGGTGCGGAAGCCCGAGATATTGCGGCCGGGCACGAACGGCGTGCTGGCGATCTCCGGCCCGTGAAACGCCTCGATGCGCGTGCCGGACGGATCCTGAAACACGATCAGGTCTTTCACGTGCCGCTCGTCGGCGAGCGCACGCGACCCTCGCGCGACGTTCACGCCCGCGGCTTCCAGTTTCGCCGCGAGTGCTTCCATCGCGGCCGCGTCCGCGACCTCCCAGCCGAAATACGCAATCCCCTGCCCGCCGTCGGCGTCGATGATGACGCGCTGCTTGCGGTCGTCCATGCGGAACGCCATCGTGCTGCGCGTCCTGTCGATGCGCTGCAGCCCGAGAAAATCCGAGCCGAACTTCGCCCAGTCGCCCAAGTTCCTTGGCGCGAAGCCCGATGTAGCCCAACGCCTGCACGCTCATTCGCAAGCCTCGTGTGTTCCGGCTGCGTTGCGCCATAATGTGCCAAGCTCAAGCGCTCCACAACATGACGAGAGCGCGTGGCACGGGAGCGCAAACGCATGAACCGAATCGTCATCGCGCCGACCACGCTGCAGGATACAGCCCCGCTCGAATACATCCAGGCGGCGGGCGATGCCGGATACGACGGCATCGGGCTGCGCGTGCACCGCTCGCCCGGATTGCCGTTCTTCCCCGTGGCCGGCAACGCGGCGCTGATCCGCGACATGAAGCGCGCGATCGCCGACAACGATCTCGAGGTGCTCGACCTCTACAGTTTCTTTCTCCAGCCCGACACCGACGTCACGAGCTTTGCGCCCGCGCTGGAAGTCGGCGCGGAGCTCGGCGCGAAGTATGCGACCGTGATGGGAAACGACCCGGACTGGGAGCGCCAGCGCGATAACTTTGCGCACGCGTGCGATCTCGCGAAGCACTTCGGCCTCACCTGCTCGCTCGAATTCGCCGTGGTCCGCCCGCTCGCGACATTGTCGCAGACCGTGCAGCTCATCGGCGAGGTCGGCGCGAAGCCGTCATCTGCATCGACCCGCTGCACCTTGCACGCTCCGGCGGCAGTCCTGCTGACATGAAGGCGCTCGACGCGAAGTATTTCCCCTACGCGCAGATCTCCGACGGCCTGCTTCCGCCGGACGATCCGCCGCCGGCGATGTCCGATCCGGGCACGCGCGCGATACCGGGCGAAGGCAAGCTGCCGCTCCACGAATTGCTCGCCGCATTGCCGAAAGGCATTCCGCTGAGCGTCGAGCTGCCGCATGACGTCGCGCCGAAAGGCACCAGCGCGCGCGACTGGGCCAAGATTACGCTCGATCGCACGCACCGCTTTCTCGAGAAGGCGCACTAGCGATTGCGCGCCTACTCCGGCACGCCGGCCTTGCGCATGCCGTCGAGCAGAATATCCCGGTTCGCGAACCGGGCCGGGATGTGCTGGCGCAGCACGCTCAGGCGCATGTCCGGACCCATGCGGCTGCGCGTCGCGATGAAACCCTGCGCCTCCTCAATGAGGCCGAGATGGCCGCAGCAGCTGATCAGCGAATTGTAGTGACCGCTGTAATTCACGAACTCGGCGACCGACGCCCGCAGATAGGGCAGCGCTTCCTCGAAGCGCCGCGCCCCGAGCAAGGTCAGGCCGTGGATCGAGGTGTAGAAGCCGGAGAAGCTGTCGAGCGGGCTCATGCGCACCGCGCGCGCGCTCTCGACGACGGCTGCATCGAACTGGCCGGCGCGCGTCAGCGCCCAGCCGTGCACCATGCGGCCAAGCGCGAAGCTCGGGTTGAGATGCAGCGCGATCCGCAGCTCTTCCAGCGCGCGGTCATGCTGCGTCAGCTGGCTGAGCGACAACCCCGCCGTCATGCGCGCCCACGGATCGCTGGAATCGATCGCCAGCGCCGCCTCGGCGTGCACCAAGGCCTGGGCGATAGCCAGCGCTCCGGTCCGATCCAGAAGCAGAACGCCGCCCACCAGACCGCCCAGCTGAGCAGCGCATGGGCGCGCGCATAGGCCGGGTCCATCTCGATGGCGCGGCGGAGAAACACCTGCGCTTCCTCGTTCTGCGCCTGGTCGACCTTGCTGGTCAGGCTGAGCGCGCGCACGACCAGTCCCCAGGCGTCGATGCTGTCGGGTTGCTTGCCACTCGCGCGGAAACCCTCCTCGGCATAAAGATGCGGCTCGACCGCAGCCACCACCTGCTCGGTGATCTCATCCAGCACCACGAAAACATCGCGCAGCTCGCGGTCGTACTTCTCCGCCCAGATGTGCTTGCCGGTTTCGGCGTCGACAAGCTGGCTGGTGATCCGGACGCGCTCGCCGGCGGTGCGCACGCTGCCTTCGAGCACATAACGCACGCCCAGTTCGCGCGAGACCTGCCGCACGTCGACGGCGCGGCCCTTGTAGACGAAGCTCGAATTGCGCGCGATCACGAACAGCCAGCGCAGCCGCGCGAGCGCCGTGATGATGTCCTCGGTCAGGCCGTCCGCGAGGTAATCCTGCTCGGGATTGCCGCCGGAGTATGTGAACGGCAGGACCGCGATTGATGGCCGGTTCGGCGCGGGGAGCGCCCCGGCGGCGCCGGACGCCGTGCTCGGCGAAGTGGCATCAGGCCGGTCGCGGAGTTTCAGGCCGGTGTGGCTCTCGACGATCACCAGCGTGCGCTCGGAGAACAGGCCGGTCAGCAGCTTGTCGACGGTGGATTTGCCGAGCTTGGTCTGGAACGCGAACTGCTCGCGCGACATCCGCTGGCGCGCGAGGTGGTCCCTGATCTCGGCGGCGATCCGCTTCTTGTCGTCGTCCATGATCGACCTGCGACCGGCCTTCGGCGACCCTGCGGCCTTGCCGGAAAGAACAGGAAAACTCCGGCGATAGGCGCGGAAAGCTTCGTCTTCTAAATCAGCGTGGAGTTGAGCCAAGGAGCCTAACCCCATGCGCAATACCATTGTCAACGCAGCCGCAATTCTGGGCGCGATCGCATTCGCCGCGACCCTGACCTCGCCCGCCGCCGCCCAGCAGGACAAGGTCAAGCGCGGCGAATATCTCGCAACGATCATGGACTGCGCCGGCTGCCACACGCCCGGCGCGCTGACCGGAAAGCCCGACATGGCACGCCACCTCGGCGGCTCGGAGGTCGGGTTCGAGCTGCCCGGGCTCGGCATCTTCTATCCGCCGAACCTCACCGCCGACCGCGAGACGGGTCTCGGCGTGTGGAGCGAGGCCGACATCGTGAAGGCGGTGCGCACCGGCGCGCGCCCGGACGGACGCATCCTCGCGCCCGTCATGCCGTACCACAACTACGGCAGGCTCACCGACGCCGACGCGGCGGCGCTTGCCACGTACCTCAGGAGCCTCAAGCCGGTGCGCCATCAGGCGCCGGCGATCCGCGGTCCGGGCGAGAAGGCCACCGACCCGTACCTCACGGTCGTGATGCCGAAATAAGGGGACAGGAATGCTGCCCAAGAACAAAAACAATGGCGGCAGGGTCGGCCGCGCGATGCCGGGAGCGGGCGACCGCCCCGGCATCGTGCGCGCCGGCGATTTCCAGTGCGATCTGCGGACCGCTCGCGGTCATCGCGTTCGCAGGCTGCACGCTGGCGTTCAACGCGTCGGAGCTTTGGCCCGCGCTGTTCGTGCAATAGGCCGCGCGCTAGTCGAGCTTGAAGCCGCGCGCGCGAATATACGCGCCGAAATCGGCACGCTCCGGCACCGCGTACTGCCGCGCCTTGTCTTCGGACCAGCCGTAGGCGGCGGACTTGCCGAACGTCTCGACGGAGCGCTGCTCGCGATAAGGCTGCGCGGCCTCGCGGCGGCGGTCATAGCCGTCGATGGCTTCACGCAGGTCGTCTTCGCGATAGCCGTTGCGATGCACCGTCACCTCGAGCGGCAGCCGCATGCTCTGCTTGGGCGCCACAGCGGGCCACCCGACGCCAAGCCCCGCGACCGGAAAGACGTGCTGCGGCAGCCCAAGCAGTTCGGACACCTCGGCCGCGCGATTGCGGATCACGCTGATCGGGCACGCGCCAAGTCCATGCTGCTTCAGCGGCGAGAACGAATGCGGTCAACGCGATCCCGGCATCGACGCCCGCATTGAAGAAAGCATCAAGGTGATCGTTGGCGAATGGAATGCCATGCCAGTCGTGCCACAGCCTCTGGCGGCGATTGTTGCCGCAGAAGACCAGCAGGACCGGCGCCTTGTTCAGCCACGCCTGTCCGCCCGGACCTTCGGCGAGGGGCCCAAGAATTTTCTGCTTCAGCCCAGCGTCGTCGACGATGACAATGTCGCGCTGCTGCAGGTCGCTCTTCGTCGGCGCGCAGAGCGCGAGCGCGCAGAGGCGGTGCAGCAGGTCGTACGGTACAGGCTGATCGGTGAACCATCGCACCACGCCGCGCGCGGCGAGCTGGGCGTGGAACGGCGGGTGCATCCGCCGGAAGGTCGAGATGCGGCGCGTCCGAGCCGAAGCGCTGCTGGAGGACGCTGCGGTTGTCGTCGTCGCTCATGACGCCCCCGCTCCATTCTCATGCTAAGGAGCAACTTACTCGAACCTCATCCTGAGGAGCGAGGCCGAAGGCCGAGCGCTTCGCGGCCTCCTCGGATGAGGTTCGGCGTTAGGCGCCCATCAGGAGGAGGTTCGGCAGCTACGCCACCAACAGCTTGTTGATCCGCGGATAAACCTTCCGCGCGTTGCCCTCGAACACCTTCGCCTTGTCGGCCGCGCTGAGCGCGCTTCCCTCGACATAGCGCTTGGTGTCGTCGAAGCCGAAGCCGGTCTTCGGATCGTCGCCCTTCACGGCGCCGACCATCTCGGAGGCGAACAGGATGTTGTCGACCGGCACGACCTTGAACAGCAGGTCGATGCCCGGCTGATGATAGACGCAGGTGTCGAAGAAGATATTGCTCGCCATGATGTCGGTGAGTTCGCCGCGGTTGTTGTTCAGCGCGAGC
This sequence comes from uncultured Alphaproteobacteria bacterium, assembly GCA_963779545.1. Classification (GTDB taxonomy): domain Bacteria; phylum Pseudomonadota; class Alphaproteobacteria; order Rhizobiales; family Xanthobacteraceae; genus PALSA-894. Next base: position 11,649 of record CAVZYQ010000003.1, read on the forward strand.
CCGCGGAAGCGTCCCCAGTGGAACGGGATCGCGCCGCCGCCGTGCGGGATGATCAGCCGCAACTTCGGGAAATCCTTGAACAGGTCGGAGGTGATGAACTGCATGAACGCCATGGTGTCGGCGTTGAGGTAATACGAGCCGGTCGTGTGCATCGCCGGATTGGCGCAGCCCGAGACGTGCACCATGCCGGGCACGTCGAGCTCGACCATCTTCTCGTAGAGCGGATACCACCACTTGTCGGTCAGCGGCGGCGAATTGAAATAGCCGCCGGACGGATCGGGATTGAGGTTGCAGCCGACGAAGCCCGAGCTCGTTGACGCAGCGCTCCAGCTCCTTGGCGGAATTCTTCGGCGGCACGTTGAGCGACTGCGGAAGCTGGCACACGCCGATGAAGTTCTTCGGGAACAGCGAGACGCAGCGGTGGATCAGGTCGTTGCAGATCTGCGTCCACTCGATCGACACGCTCTCGTCGCCGACATGATGGCCCATGCCGGAGGCGCGCGGCGAGAAGATCGTGACGTCGGTGCCGCGCTCCTTCTGCAGGCGGATCTGGTTCGCCTCCAGGCTCTCGCGGATTTCATCATCCGACATCTTCAGGCCCGCGCGCGGCGGCATCGCGGACTTGTTCTTCACGGCCTCGGTCTGGTCCTTGCGGAAGCGATGCAGGTCCTTCGGCTCGGTGGTGTAGTGGCCGTGGCAGTCGATGATCATGAGGTCCGTCGCCGGTGAGGAATGCGCGCGGAGACTACGGCGCACGGCGCGAATGTCAAAATGCCACCGCTCAATTGCGGTCCGTCTCTAGCCTGATATCAGGCGCACACCATCGAAGGGAGATGGAATGGCCGACCTGCGTCTGAATGGTGTGATCCGCGCGCTCGAAGCGGGCCGGCCGGCCTTCACGTGTTTCCAGCCGCGAAATCGACTCCGCGTACGCGATCCAGTCGACCAAGTTCGACGGCGTCGTGTGGGAGATGGAGCACAATCCGTGGGACGGCCGGGCGCTGCGCGATGCGATGCAGTACCTGCTCAACCGCGGGCAGATCGTGAAGGCCGGCAACGTCGCGCCCGCCGTGACGCCGATGGTGCGCATGCCGGTGAACGGCGTCGAGAAGGCGCAGTGGCAGGCGAAGCAGGCGCTCGACATCGGCTGCTACGGCATCGTGTTTCCGCACATCTCCACTGTCGAAGAGGCCTACAACGCGGTCGCGGCGTGCCGCTATCCGCGCCTCAAGAGCGCGAAGAACTACGAGCCGGCCGGCATCCGCGGCGACGGCCCGCACGGCGCGGTGCGCTACTGGGGCCTGTCGCAGCAGGAATATTACGCCAAGGCCGACGTGTGGCCGCTCGATCCGAACGGCGAGATCTTCTGCATCCTGCAGATCGAGGACATGCGCGGCGTCGACAATCTCGACGCGATGCTGACCGAGGTGAAGGGCGTCGGCGCGATCCTGATCGGCGAAGGCGATCTCGGACAGGAGCTCGGCATTCCGCGCCAGTACGAGCATCCGGAACTGCTCAAGCAGATGAAGCGCGTGGTCGACACCTGCAAGAAGCACAATGTGATCGTCGGCCATCCGCATGTCGAAGCCGGCAACTGCGAGCGCATCCTCGTCGGAGGGCTATCGCTTCCTGATGTGCGCGCCGACGCGCAGCTACGGCCATCTCGACAAGGCGCGCGCCGCGGCGGGAGTGAAGTAGCGCGATGCCCGCGTACCCGAAGACCGGCCCGGTCACGCTCAAGACGAACCTCGCCGACTACGCGATGACCAAGGCGCTGAAGTCCGGCGCCGTGAAGTCCGATCTCGTGACGTTCGACTTCTGCGGGCCGAAGGTCGCCAACCAGGGCTTCAAGGCGATGGTGCGCGAGCGCAAGTTCGACGCCGGCGAGCTTGCGATCGGCACGTTCCTGGAGGCGCGCACCTACGGCAAGCCGGTGACGCTGCTGCCGGCCGTCGTGATGGGCCGCTTCCAGCACGGGCACGTGCTGCGCTCGACCGCGAAGCCGCCGTTCGGCCCCGGCGATGTCGAGGGCAAGCGCATCGGCATCCGCTCCTACACGCAGACGACCGGCATCTGGGTGCGCGGCATCCTCAAGCATGAGTATGGCGTCGACCTGAACAAGGTGACGTGGGTGTGCAACGACGACGGCCATCTCGCCGAGTTCAAGGACCCGTCGATCGTCGAGCGCACGCCGCCGGAGGCCAAGAAGGTCGACCAGATGCTGCTCGACGGTGAAGTCGACGGCGCGATCCTCGGCGTCGAGAACCTGGACGATCCGCGCGTCACGCACCTGATTCCGAACCCGAAGGACGCCGCGCTCGCGTGGTACGCCAAGTACAACACGGTTCCGGTCAATCACCTGTTCTGCGTCGACAAAGAGCTTGCCGACGCGCGGCCGGATGTCGTCGCCGAAATCTACCGCATGCTGAAGGAGACGAAGGCCGCAATGCCGCCGTCACCTGACGGCATCGACTTCCATCCGTTCGGCGTCGAGGCGCTGCGCAAGCCGCTTGAGATGGTGATGCAGTATTCGGTCGAGCAGAAGATCATTCCGCGCGCGTTTGCGATTGAAGAGCTGTTCGACGATGCGACGCGGAACGCTGACCTGAGTGTGCCGCTCAAGCCCGCGAAGCGGGCGTCTCGAAGGGCGAGGCGACACGTCGGCATCCCAACGCCTTCGCGGGGATCGGACGAGGGTCGAGAGAAGGAAACGCCATGAAACTCAAACTGCATCACGTCAATCTCACGACCAAGAATGTTGACGCGATGGACGAGATTCTATCGCGGCGTGCTCGACATGGAGGTCGAGCCGACGCTCGCGAAGAGCCGCATCAAGACCGAAGGGTATGCGGGCGATGTCGCGTTCGTCACCGACGGCACGACGCAGTTTCACATCGCCGAGAAGGACATGGGCACCGGCTTCCGCACCGGCCAGGTGGTCAACCCGGTCGATCGCGGCCACATCGCGTTCCGCACCGACGACATCGCGGCGTTCAAGAAGCGGCTCGACGAGAAGGGTATCAAGTATTCAGACTATGGCGGCTGGGCGATGAGCGGCTGGCACCAGATTTTCTTCTACGACCCCGACGGCAACGTCATCGAGGTTCATCAGGCGCCGCCCGGGACGGCGTAGCGGCTCGGCCCATTCAGGAACTGAGCTTCTCCAGCAGCCGCGCCAGCGCTTCCTTGCCGGTCGCGCTCGCCTTCTCGCGCGATTCGAAGAAGACATCCGACCGCTGGATCGGCTGGCGCTTGCCGGCGCAATAGATCTCCCAGCGCCACGGCTTGGGGAGCGGTGCACGGCTTTTGACGACCACGGAATAATCGGTCGGATCGAAGTCTTTCAGCATGGCGCACATATGCGCCCGGGCGCGGCGAAATGCCAGTGTTTACGGAGACATCTTTTCGCGCCGGCGCCAACCCATGGGTGGCCTTTGCAGTCCGCTGACGGACTGTATATCTGGCTCGAACGCAGACGGCATGAGGGACGACGATGGCAACATTCGTGGTGGCGCACGGCGCCTGGTCCGCGGGCTGGGCGTGGAAGAAGATGCGCCCGCTGATGCGTGCGGCCGGCCACGAGCTGTGGACCCCGACCTACACCGGCCTCGGCGAGCGCACGCATCTTGGCCACGCGGATGTGACGCTCGATACGCACATCCAGGACATCGTGGCGGTGCTGGAGACCGAGGATCTGCGCGACGTGAACCTGATCGGCCACTCCTACGGCGGGATGGTGGCGACCGGCGTCGCCGACCGGGCGCGCGACCGCGTGGCGCGGCTGATCTATCTCGACGCGTTCGCCCCCACGAATGGCCAAGCCGTGTTCGACCTCGTGCCGCCGGATATCGCCGCCAAGATGCAGGCGGGTGCGGCGGCGAGCGCGAGCGGTTTCGGCATTCCGTCGAACCCGATGCCGTCCGACACCTCGGCGGAGGATCAGGCATGGGCCGGCCCGCGCCGCATGCCGCAGCCGGTGAAGGCGTTTTCGACCAAGCTCAAGCTTTCCGCCGAGCCCTCCGCACCGCGCGCCTATATCTATGCGAAGAAGGCCGGCATCGGCGACGGCTTCCGCAAGCATTACGAGCGCGCGCAGCGCGAGGGCTGGAAGACTTACGAGATCGATGCAAGCCACAATCCGCACATCACCAATCCGACCGCGCTGCTGAGCGATCCTGAACGAGATTGCGGCATGACGACCGCGCGGCAGATCGGCATCGCGGGACTCGGGCTGCTCGGCAGCGCGCTGGCGCACCGGCTGGTCGGCGCGGGCTATTCGCCGAAAGGCTTCGACATCGACGCGGCGAAGACCGCCGCATTCGCGAAAGCGGGCGGCGCCGCGGCTACGCTCGACGAGGTCGCGCATTGCGATGTCGTGCTGCTCGCGGTGTTCGATACGAGCGCAGGTCGAGGACGTGGTGACGAACGCGGTGCTGCCCGCGCTCACGCCCGGCACGCCGAAAATCGTGATGTGCGCGAGCACCTGCGATCCGGACCGCATCGCGACGCTGATCGCGAACGTCGCCAAGCGCGGCGTCAGCATGATCGAGACGCCGGTATCGGGGTCGAGCGTGCAGGTGCGCAACGGCGAGGGCGCCGGGCTGATCGGCGGCGAGCGCGACACGGTCGACGGCGTCGCCGACATTCTCGACGCGCTCTATCCGAAATGGTTCTACATGGGCCCGGCGGGCAGCGGCGGGCGCGCCAAGCTCGCGATCAATCACATCCTCGGGCTCAATCGCCTCGTGCTGGCCGAAGGCCTCGTGTTCGCCGAGCGGCTCGGGCTCGATCCCGCGCGCTTTCTCGAAGTGGCGAAGCAGTCCGCCGCCTACTCGCAGGTCATGGACATCAAGGGACCAAAAATGGTGAGCGGCGATTACTCGCCGCAGGGTTTCATCCATCAGTCGCTGAAGGACTTCAAACTGATCCTCGAACAGGCGGCGTCGCGCGGACAGCAGATGCCGCTGGCTGCGCTGAACGCAGAGGTGCTCAGCGCGTGCCTCAAGGCTGGCGAAGGCGAGCGCGACAATTCTGCGGTGATCGAGGAGATCAGGCGCCGTCGCACCTAGTGGGCAGACGTGGGCCGCAAATCCCGATTTGCCTTGTGCTCGCACACCGCCTGACCGATGCTTGCGCGAAAGGCCGGCACACGATCGGCCGCGTTTGGGGGCGGAATGCGCCGCAGCGAGAAGCGGATTCTCACCACGCACACCGGCAGCCTGCCGCGCCCGCTCGGCGCTGACGCGCCTCTATGCGCGGCGTGCGCGCGGCGAGCCGGTCGATGCGAAAGAGCTTGCACAGCGCAGGCCGCGCCGCGATGAAGGACATCATCGCGAAGCAGGTCGAAGCCGGCGTCGACATCGGCAACAACGGCGAGCAGCAGCGCAACTCGTTCATCTTCTACATCCGTGATCGCCTGTCCGGGCTCGGCGGCTCGTGGCAGCGGCGACAGCGCGCCGACGTCGAGCGCTATCCCGATCTTCATGAAGGAGTCCTACGAGGCCTCGCTGAAGAAAGAGTCGGTCGACGACATCCGTGGCCTGCCGAAGGCCGTCGACGCGATCGGATATCCCGACGACAGCGAGGTGAAAGCCGAGTGCAGCGGACTTCCGCGCGGCGCTCGATGCGAGCGGCAATCCGTTCACCGAGCCGTTCCTCACCGCGCCCTCGCCCGGCATGGTGTCGGCGATCGTCAAGAACGAGCATTACGAAACGGAAGAGGAATTCCTCGCCGCGCTCGGGGCCGCGCTGCGCGTCGAATACAAGGCGATCGTCGATGCCGGATTCCTGCTGCAGCTCGATTGCCCGGACCTCGCGCGCGAGAAGCACAACACCTTCGCGGACCGGCCGATCGAGGACTTCATCGCGTTCGGCAACCGCGTGATCGACGCGATCAACGTGGCGATCCATGACATTCCGCCCGAGAAGGTGCGGCTGCATGTGTGCTGGGGCAACTACGAGGGCCCGCATGATCTCGACGTCGAGCTCGACAAGATCATCCCGTTTCTCAAGCGCGCCAAGGTCGGTGGCTTCGTGCTGCCGTTCGCCAATCCGCGCCACGCGCACGAGTACCGCTACCTGCGTGACCTGATTGGTCCGAACCAGATCATCGTGGCGGGCGTAATCGACTCCACCACCAATTTCGTCGAGCATCCCGAGGTGATCGCGGAGCGGCTGGAGAATGTCGCGAAAACGATCGGCGATCCACATCGCGTGATGGCAGGCTCGGACTGCGGCTTTGAGACCATCGCGGGACGCGGGCGCGTCGCTGAAGATGTCGTATGGGCGAAGTTCAAGTCGATGGCGGAGGGCGCAAGACTCGCGTCGTCGAGACTTTTCTAAGAACCAAAATCGTCACGGGAGGACTGTCATGAAAGCCAAGTTCTTCGCCGCGCTTGCGGCGTCTCTTGCGTTCGCCACACCCGCGCTCGCAATCGACTGGAATTTCTATCATCACCAGTCCGCGCCGCTGTTCGCGACGTCGCGCGGCGCGAAAATGCTCAGCGAACAGATCGAAAAGGACACCAATGGCGAACTGAAGGCGCGCCTGCATCTGTCTGGCACCTTGCAGATCGCACCGAACAACATCACGCCGGCGGTCGCCGAAGGCGTGGTGCAGCTCGCCGACGACCTGTTCAACTCCGGCAACATTCCGGTCGCCGGCATCCCGCGCCTGCCCGGGCTCGTCCGCTCGCTCGATGAATTCAAGAAGACCGCGGACGCGCTGCGGCCGTATCTGGAGAAGGCCTTCGCCGAGAAGGGCATCGTGCTGCTGGCGGATTACACCTATCCGCTGCAGGTGATCTGGGGAAAGAAGAAGCTCACCTCGCTCGACGATATCAAGGGCATGAAGCTACGCGTCGCACAGCCCGAGCAGGGCGAGATGGTGCGCCGCTTCGGCGGCACGTCGGTGACGATCTCGGCGCCGGAAGTCCCCTCCGCGCTCGACCGCGGTGTGGTCGACGGCATCTTTACGGCCGGCGTCGGCGCGGTGCTGTGGAAGGACCTGCTGAAGTTCGGCTTCCTGATCCCGGTGAACTGGAACAACTCCTACATCCTCGCCAACGCCGACGCCTTCAACAAGCTCTCGCCGGACCTGCAGGGCAAGCTGCGCAAGGCCGCTCAGGATGCCGCGAAATGGAATCAGGACACGATGCAGACGGAGGAAGCAGCCTCCGTGAAGGTGCTGACCGACGCGGGCTACACCATGACGACCGCGCCGGCGGCTGAGGCGGCCAAGGTCGCCGACACCATGAAGGCCTATTGGGACGACTGGGCGAAGTCGCGCGGTCCTGTCGTGGTGGAAGCGCTCGGCAAGGTGCGCGCGGCGCTCAATCGTTGAGCGTCCTCACCGGATGAGCACGAACGTCATTCCCGATCCGGCAGAGATCCTGCACGGCAAGGAACTCACGCCGGCCATCGGCGAAGGGCCAGTCGAGCTCGTCTGCAAATGGGCAAGCGAAGCCGCGCTGATCATCATGCTGGTGGTGATCGGCGCGGACATCTTCACGCGCTACCTGCTCAACTTCTCATTCGAGGTTGCCGACGAGCTCGGCGGCTACATGCTGGTGGCGATGACGTTCGTCAGCTTGTCGGTGTGCCAGGTCACCAATTCGTTCCATCAAGTGGAGCTGGTGCAGGCGCGGCTGTCGCAGCGCTGGCGCGAGCTGTCGGCGGCGTTGTTCGACGTGCTCGCCTTCGGATTCACCGCAATCCTGCTGTGGCACTTCGTCCGGCTTGAAATGTCGTCCTATCGCTTCGGCGAGCGCGCCCCGACCTATCTTGAAACGCCACTCTGGATTCCGCGCCTCGCGATGACCATCGGGGCGGCGGCGCTCCTGTTCTCGATCGTTCGGACGTTCCTGGCACATGTGCGGCGTTTCCGCGCGCTCTCGCGGGGCTGAAGCATGTTCGGCGTGGAAGTCCAGGCGCTCATCGTCACCCTCATTTTCCTCGGGCTGCTCACCGCCGGCATGGCGGTGCCATTCGCCATCGCGGTTCCGGCGGTCATCTACCTGCTGATGCAGGGCGGCTTCACGTCGCTGAACGGCCTCGGCCTGATGAGCTGGGGCAGCATGAATACGTTCGCCCTCACCGCAGTGCCGCTGTTCATGTTCATGGCGGATATCCTGAGCGTCAGCGGGCTGTCGAATCGCATCTACAACGGGCTTGCGAAGCTGGTCGCGCCGCTGCCCGGCGGGCTGCTGCAAACCAACATCGCGGGCTGTGCGATCTTCGCCTCGGTCAGCGGATCGAGCATCGCGACCGCGGCCTCGATCGGCGGCGTCGCGCTGCCGCAGCTGACCTCACGTAATTACAACCGCATGCTGGCGGCGGGCTCGCTGGCGGCCGGTGGCACGCTCGGCATTCTCATTCCACCGAGCTTCCCGATGATCATCTACGGCACCTTCACCGAAACCTCGGTGCCGAGGTTGTTCATTGCCGGCGTGATCCCCGGCCTGATCATGACGTTCTTCTTCATGCTCTACATCGCGGCGCACGCGCTCTACGATCCGAGCGTCGCTCCGAAGGAGCGTGGTGCGCGGTCGCTCGCCGAAGTTCTGCGTGCCCTTGCGGACGTCGCGCCGTTCTTCCTCCTGATCGCCGGCACGCTCGGCGGGCTCTATTTTGGCGTCGTCACGACGACCGAGGCTGCCGTGATCGGCTGCTTCCTCTCGCTGCTGCTCGGCTTCGTGTTCGGCGAACTCACCTGGAAGCGCGTCCTCGAGGCGATGCACTCCACGGTGAAGTTCTCCGGCAACATCCTGTTCCTGATCTTCGCAGCTTACATATTCTCCTATGCCATCTCATTTGCCGGCATCGGCGAAAAATTCACCGAATTGATCGTCGGCATGCAGCTTTCGACGTTCCAGTTCTACGCCGTGCTGTTCGTGCTGTTCACGATCCTGGGCTGTCTCATTGAAAGCCTTGGGATGATTGTCATTACGGTGCCGCTGCTTTTCCCGATCCTCGGGAAATACGGCATCGACCCGATCCTGTTCGGTGTGATCCTCGTGATCTACATCGAGCTCGGGCAGATCTCGCCGCCGATCGGCATCAACCTGTTCGTGATCCAGAGCATCTGGGACGGCAAGCTGAAGGAGGTGGTGTACGGCACGATCCCGTTCCACCTGATCATGTTCGTCGTTCTGGTCATGGTGATGGTATGGCCGGAGCTGGCGCTGTGGCTGCCGCGGCAGATGAGCGGGCATTGACGCGCGCGTAGCTGTCATTCCGGCCGAGCGCAGCGAGGGCCGGAATCCATAACCACAGGCCGTGCATATTCGCTCCGTTCGTGGTTATGGATTCCGGGCTCGCGGCTTCGCCGCGCCCCGGAATGACGGAGAGAATAATGACCACCCGCGACACCGCCGTGATCGGCCTCGGCAACATGGGACGCGGGATCGCACGCAATCTCGATCGCGCTGGAAGGCTGGCGGCGGCGTGGGACGTTGCGGAAGCCGCACGCATGAGCGCCGCACTGTCGCCGGACATCGCACTCGTCCCGCCCAGCCAGTTCGGCCGGCTGAACTTCATCCTGTTCGTCGTGCCCGGTTCCGCGCAGATTGAAGAAATGCTGCCCGCACTACTCGCACGGCCGCATGATGGCGAGACGCTGATCGACCTCACCACCTCGTATCCCGCGAAAACAAAGGCGAATGCCGCCAGAGCCGAGGCGACCGGCCGCTGCTACGTCGATTGCGGCATGTCGGGTGGCGCAATGGGTGCTGACTCCGGAAAGATGGCGCTGATGGTCGGCGGCGCGGACGATTCCGTTGCGACATGCCGGCCCGTGTTCGATGCGATCGCTGGCACCGTGACTCATGTCGGCGGAAGCGGCACGGGCCACGCCATCAAGCTGCTGCACAACATGGTGTGCCACAGCAATTTCCTCGTCTGCGTCGAAGCCGGACGGCTCGCCGAGCGCGCCGGCATTCCGCTTGAGATGGCGATCAAGGTGTTCAACGCCGGCAACGCGCGCAGCTACATTTCGGAGCAGCGTTTTCCAAACCACATCCTGTCGGGAAAATTCGACGGCCGCTCGACGGTCTCCAACCTCGCGAAGGACCTCGCGATGGCCGACGCCTTCGCCAACGAGACCGGCGACGCGAACGCCTATACGGCGCTGACTGCGAGCATCCTCAAGACAGCGATCGACAGCGGCATGGGGGCGGAGGACTTCACGCGGCTCTACCAGCGCTACGAAGAGCTGGTGAAAAGCTAACGCCCCTTGAAGTTCGGCACGCGCCGCTCCGCCATTGCGGCGACGCCTTCCTTGAAGTCTTCGGACGCGCGCAGCCGCGTCTGTATTTCCAGCTCATGCTCGGTCGCGGCCTTGATGCGGTCGGCGAGGCCTTTGCGCATGGTGAGGCGCGTGTCGAGGATCGCGAGCGGCGCGTTCTCGGCGATCTCGGCAGCGAGTTTTTGGGCGGCGGCGCGCACCTCATCCTGCGGCACCAGCATATCGGCAAGCCCCATCGCGAGGGCCTCCTCGCCGGTCACGCGGCGGCTGGTATAAAACATCATCGCGGCCTTCTGCTTGCCGATGATGGCAGGCAGCGTCTCGGTGAGGCCGAAGCCCGGATGGAAGCCGAGCCGCGTAAAGTTCGCCGCGAACCGCGTCTCGGGACACGCCACGCGAAAGTCCGGCACCATCGCGACGCCAAGCCCGCCGCCGACCGCCGCACCGTGGATCGCGCCGACGATCGGCTTCTTCGAGCGGAAGAGGCGGATCGCCTGCATATAAAGGTGCGCGACCGGCGAGGACGCCTCGCCCGGACGCTGGCCGGACTTGTCGAGCTGCGAGCCGTCGCCGAAGTTCGCGCCGGCGCAGAACGACTTGCCCGCCGCCGCCAGCACGACTGCGCGGCAGTTACTGTCATTGTCCATCGCTTCGAACGCATCGGCGATCTCGTTGATCATCACGATGTCGAAGAAATTGTGCGGCGGGCGGCGGATCTCCACCGTGGCGACATGGCCGCTCATCTCGACGCCGATGCTGGTGTACTCAGCCATCTTGTTATCCTTTGAAGGCAGCACGCGCCGCCCGGTAATCGGCCATCACGCGCATCGCGCGGGCGCAATTGTGCACGTTGGTGAAGAGAGGCAAGCCCGCCTCGCTCAGCAGGTCGACGCAGACAGCGGCGGGGCGCGTGTAGCTCCACAGCAGCACCGGCTTTGTCGAGTCGCGTCCGAGCGCCAGCAGGTTGTCGCGATCCTCCAGCAGGAAGCGCGGGTGGCGGCCGGTCACCACGAGGATTACGCCATCGACGTTCGGAGATTCGGCCGAGAGCCGCGCGAACTCTGCATAGCCGCGCTCGTGGATCGCCTGCGCCGTGACGTCGACCGGGTTCTGCGAGCAGCCATAGGGCGGCAGATGCACATCGATTCTGGCGCGCGTTGCATCGTCGAGGATCGGCATGTCGAGGCCTGCGAGCGCGCAGGCATCCGCCACCCACGCGCCGCCACCGCCGGAAGACGACGCGATGGCCACGCGATTGCCCGCCGGCAGGCGCTTGCCCATGAGGATGAACGCCGCCGCGATGTCGACCATCTCGTCGAGATCGTTGCTCTCGATCACGCCATACTTACGGAACAGCGCGCGATACGCGGCATCGTCGCCCTGCGCCGCCGTGTGCGCGCGGATCGCGCGTGCTCCCGCTTCCGACGCGCCGAGGCGGTTGATCACCAGCGGCACGCCGCGCTTGAGCGCCTTCGCGGCCATGCGCTCGAACGTCGCCGGATTTTTCAAATCCTCGATCAGCATCAGCACGACGTCGGTCTTGCCCTCGTCGATGATGAATTCGGCGAAGTCGCTCGCCTCGAGGCAGGCTTCATTGCCGGTGGTGACGATGTAGCGGAATGACAAATCCTTCGGCCGTCCATGATCGAAAAACGCGTAGCCCATGCCGCCGCTTTGCGAGATCACCGCGACTTGGCCCCGCGTGCGTTCCGCTGGCGGCAACAGCGGCACGTCGCCCGCATCCATCGCGGGACTGAACGTGGGCGCCAGCGCGGCGGCGGTATTGGTGAAGCCCTCGCCGTTCGGACCGCTCACCGCCATATCGTATTTTTTCGCGATCGCCTGAATTTCGCGCTGAAGCGCCGGGCCGGTCTCGCCCTTTTCCTCGGCAAAGCCGGACGAGAGGATGATCGCGGCCTTGATGCCGGCCTTGCCGCAGTTCTCCAACTCCTGCGGCACGAACTTCGCCGGGATGATCATGCAGGCGAGATCGGTCGGCGGCAGGTCGGCGATGGACTTGTAGGCTTTCAGCCCCTGCACTTCCGCCTCGCTGCGGCTCACCGGATAGATCGCGCCCTTGTATGGATGGCCGAGCATGATCTGCACGTTGCGACCGCGTAAGCCCCGCGTGTCCGACGACGCGCCGATGATCGCGACCGATTTCGGCCAGAGCAGCTTTTCGATGTCAGGCATTCAGCGCAGTCCCAGTCCACGCGCGATGATGCCGCGCAGGACTTCCGTGGTGCCGCCCTGGATCGTCACCTTCGGGGCAATCATGGTGGCGAAGCGAAGCTGTTCTTCCAGCGTGGTGCGGTTGCCTTCGGCCTCCTCGATGAAGGCCGACAACTCGCGCACGCGATGCGGCAGCCGTTGCTCCCAAACGGTCCCGAGGTCCTTCACGATCGAGCCTTCGACCACCGGCTCCTTTCCGGCCTGCAGCATGCCGTTCACCGACACCGACATCCGCCGCAGCGTGTGCAGCTGCGCGACGAGGCGGCCGAGCCCTTCGGCCGAGCGGATGTCCGGTCTCGGCCCAAGCGCACGCACCAGTTCGATCAGCACATAGAATGTCTCGAGGAAGCGCTCCGGTCCCGAGCGCTCGTAGGCAAGCTCGCTGGTTGCCTGCTTCCACGCGCCGTCGATCTCGCCGAGCACGTAGTCGTCCGGCATGAAGGCGTCCTGAAACACGACCTCGTTGAAATCGTGCTGGCCGGTGAGTTGATACACCGGGTTCACGGCGATGCCCGGCGTCTTCATGTCGACGAGGAACTGCGTCAGCCCGTGGCGGCGGTTTTCCTTGGTCGGGGCTGACGTGCGGAACAGGCCGATCATGTAGTCGGCGATGTGCGCATTGCTGGTCCAGATCTTGGTGCCGTTGATCAGCCAGCCGCCGTCGGTCTTTGTCGCTTTCGTTTTTGCCGCGAACAGGTCCGAGCCGGAGTTCGGCTCGCTCATGCCGATCGCGAAGCACACTTCGCCGGCGCAAATGCGCGGCAGCACGTCCATCTTCACGTGCTCGGGCGCGTACTTCATCAGGATCGGCCCGCTCTGCCGGTCTGCCACGAAGTGCAACCGCACCGGCGCGTTGGCGACGCGGAATTCTTCCGTCACCACGTAGCGTTCGAGGAAATTGCGCTCCTGCCCGCCATACTTCTTAGGCCAGGTCATCCCGATCCAGCCTTTGGCACCGATGCGGCGGGAGAATTCTTTCGAGTGCGAGTCGCCGTGGCCGGGGCGCGAAGGATCGAATGTGCCGCGCGCGACTTCATCGGCCAGGAACGCCCGCACCTCGCGGCGCAGTTCGTCGCATTCGGGCGGCAGGCGGATCTGGTCGAAGTTGAGAGCGGTGCTCATGCGATGACCCGTCAACTCGCCGCGACCAGCGGCCAGAATTCTTCGGCGCCGCGCGTGCAGATGCGGTTGCCCAGCGCCGCCGCCCAGTAGCTCTCGTTGCCGAAGTCATCACGCCACGCCAGCATGCGCAGCGTGTAGCGATGCAGGATGTGCTCGTTGGTGAAGCCAATCGCCCCATGCACCTGATGCGCGATCGCGGCGCCCTCCTGCGCGGCTTCGGCAGAGCGGATTTTCGCCGCGGTTGCTTCAAGGAAGATCATGTCATCGAAAATGCCGCCGCGCGAGATCGCGTCCGCGGCCGAATGCGCCGCCGTCATCGCGGCGGAAACTTCACCGGCAAGCCGCGCGAGGTTGTGCTGCACGGCCTGGAATTTTCCAATCGGCTTTTCAAATGCGACGCGCTCGTTGGCGTAACGCACCGTGAAATCGAGGATCGCCTGCAGCGCGCCGGCGGTCTGCACGCTGCGCACCACGCAGCCCATCAGCATCAGCGTGGGTTGGTTGAGGTCCTGCGGCGCGGGGGCGATAGCCAGCGGCTTCACACGGTCGAATGTGACGGTGTTGGATGGCTCGCTCGCCAGATTGGTCCCGTCATTGCGGCGGCATGCCGACGCATCGACCAGCGCAACCGATCCGCCTGCCAGCACCGCGAGATGCTTCGCCTCTTTGGCGAACGGCACGCCCCGCGCCTGCCCGGACAGCGTTCCATCCGCATTGAGCGCGATCTTGTCGCCCGGCCGCGCCGGCGCGACCGACATCGCACCCTCGGGGCATTTCAGGCCGGCGCGCGCCAGCAGCCACCCCGCCAACAAAGTCTCGGCGAGCGGCACCGCGGTGGCATAGCGCCCCGCGACACCCAGGATCGCAAAGCCGTCAGGAAGCTCCGCGCCCGCGCCCCCAAGCTCCTCCGGCACCCACGCGAGGGTCAGCCCGGACTCGGCGAGCGCCTGCCACAACGGCGCTTTCCAGCCTTCATCCTTGGCGCTGTTGACCTCTTGAGGATCGGCGAGATCCGCGAAAATGCGCGCAGCCGTTTCGGCGACGATCGAGGCGTTCTCGCTCACGGCGTTTCCTGTTTTCGCGGCTTGTTCGACTTGTGCCCGATGGTGGGCGGAACGCTTCCGCTTGGCAAGGCTCGCGCGCGAACGGCTGCCATTCCGCCAAGCGGATGCGGCACTTGCGCCGCGGCGTTGCGCCCATTGTCGGGTTGCCCCGGCACCGCGCAGCCGGTAGCGTTGCGCCCTCATAATAAAGAGCGGGACGGTTGGGGCGACCCGACCCGCAGGCGAGTCCTTGGGAGGGATCACATGACCAGGCTTCTCCGCTTGGCGGTCGTAGCTATTGCCGCATCCACCGCCGCCACAACAGTCGCCATCGCGCAACAGCCGAAATCCGGCGGCATCTTGCGCATGTACCAGCGCGAAAATCCGCCGAGCATGTCGATCCACGAGGAGGCGACCTATTCGGTCAACGTCTCGTCGATGCCGATCTTCAGCAATCTCGTCATCTACGATCAGCACAAGGCGCAGAACTCGGTCGAGACCATCGTGCCGGAGCTCGCCACAAGCTGGCAATGGAGCGAGGATGGCAAGGCGCTGACCTTCAAGCTGCGCGAAGGCGTGAAGTGGCATGACGGCAAGCCGTTCACCGCAGCGGACGTGAAATGCACGTTCGAGATGCTGTCAGGCAAATCGCAGAACCGCTTCCGCAAGAATCCGCGCAAGGACTGGTTCGCCAATGTCACCGACGTAACGCCCAAGGGCGATCTCGAAGTGACGTTCAATCTGTCGCGTCCTCAGCCCGCGATCCTTGCCATGCTCGCGTCCGGCTACACGCCGATCTATGCCTGCCATGTCACCGCGGCGGCGCAGCGCACCAATCCGATCGGCACCGGGCCGTTCAAGTTTGTCGAGCTGAAGCAGAACGAATCGATCAAGCTCGTGAAGAACCCGGACTACTGGAAGAAGGGCCTGCCCTATCTCGACGGCATCGAATACACCATCATTCCGAACCGCTCGACCGCGATCCTCGGCTTCGTCGCGGGCAAGTTCGACATCACGTTCCCGACCGAGGTCACGATCCCGCTTCTAAAGGACGTGAAGGCACAGAAGTCTGACGCCGTCTGCGTGCTCGAGCAGACCAACGTGTCCACCAACCTGATCATCAACCGCGAGAGCGCGCCGTTCGACAACGCGGACGTGCGCCGCGCGGTCGCGCTGTCGCTCGACCGCAAGTCGTTCATCCAGATCATGGCCGAGGGCAATTCTGACCTCGGTGGCGCGATGCTGCCGCCGCCGTCAGGCGTCTGGGGCATGCCGCCGGAAGAACTGAAGACCGTGATCGGCTATGGCGAGGACGTGAAGAAGAACCGCGACGAAGCGCGCAAGCTGATGGAGAAGGCGGGATTCGGCCCGAACAAGCGACTCGCGCTGAAGATCTCCACCCGCAACCTCGCGATCTACCGCGATCCGGCCGTGATCCTGATCGATCAGCTCAAGGACATCTACATCGACGGCGAGCTCGACGTGATCGAGAGCGGCATCTGGTTCGCGAAGGTCGCGCGCAAGGAATACCAGATCGGTCTCAACCTCACCGGCGCCGGCATCGACGATCCGGACCAGACCTTCTACGAGAACTTCGGCTGCGGCTCGGAGCGCAACTACACCAACTACTGCAACAAGGAGCTGCAGGCGCAGTTCGACGCACAGAGCCAGGAAAAAGACGTCGCGAAGCGCAAGAAGATGGTGTGGGAGATCGACAAGAAGCTGCAGGAGGACGTGGCGCGGCCGATCCTCTATCACGCGCGCCAGGGCACCTGCTGGGCGCCCTACGTGAAGAACGTCACCATCATGTCGAACTCGTCCTACAACGGCCACCGCTACGAAGACGTGTGGATGGATAAGTGAGCGGGGGCATCGCTCATGCCACTCGTCATGCGCGGGCTTGACCCGCGCATCCATCGGAAAGGACTTCTTGCGAAGATGATGGATGGCCGGGTCAAGCCCGGCCATGACGACCGAGGGAGCGCATCGTGGCCGCCTACCTGATCCGGCGCTTCCTCCTGATGCTGCTCACGCTGTTCGGCATTTCGGTGCTGATCTTCGTGCTGCTGCGGATCGTGCCCGGCAACATCGCCGACATCCTGTTCAGCTCCGCCGGGATGATCAATCCGGCCGACAAGGCGCAGATCGAGAAGGAGCTCGGCCTCGATCAGCCGATCGTGGTCCAGTATGTCCAGTGGATCAGCGGCCTGGCGCGCGGCGATCTCGGCTATTCGTACATTTCCGAGAAACCGACATGGGCCGAGATCGCGCCGCGCCTGCCGATCAGCGCGAAGCTCGCCGGCATGGCGCTCGCCTTCGCGATCCTGTTCGGCATTCCGCTCGGCGTCATCTCGGCGGTGCGGCAGAACACCCCGCTCGATTACGTGCTGCGCGTGATCAGCCTGAGCGGCCTGTCGCTGCCGTCGTTCTGGCTCGGGCTGCTGATCCTGATGCTGTGCGTGCGCTATTTCGGCTGGCTCCCGATCTACACCGCGCCACCGCCGACGCTGTGGGATGAACTTGTGCTCTACAGCATCCCGGCGGCGGCGGTCGGTTTCCGCTCGTCCGCTCTGATGATGCGGCTCACCCGCTCCTCGATGCTCGAAGTGCTGCGCCAGGATTACATCCGCACTGCACGCGCCAAGGGCGCTTCGTATGCGAAAGTCAATTTCGTGCATGCGCTGCGCAACGCGGTGCTGCCGATCGTCACCATCGTCGGCATCGAGGCGGCGTTTCTGGTCGGCGGGCTGATCGTCACCGAAACCGTGTTCAACATTCCGGGCGTCGCGCGCTTCCTGGTCGAGGCGATCCGTTCGCGCGACTATCCGATCGTGCAGAACCTCGTGATGTTCATCGCGGTGTGCGTGGTGTCGATCAACTTTCTGATCGACATGGCCTACCTCGCGCTCGATCCGCGCATTGCGTACGAGAAATAACGCATGATCCCGAAAAGTGGGCACCGGTTTTCGGACAAGATCATGCGCAGGGAAACCTGATGGCGGCCATTGACCCCGGCATTGAAACGGCTGCGCCGCGCGAAAGCCGGCTCGCGGCTGCCGCCTTCTATGCCAAGCGCTATCCGCTCGGCGCGGCCGGCGCCGTGATCGTCACCATGTTCGTGCTGATGGCGATCTTCGCGCCGTGGATCACCCAGTTCGATCCGACGCTCACCAACTCGCGCGTATCGCTCGCCCCGCCGGGCGGCGCGCATCCGCTCGGCGCGGACTTCATGGGTCGCGACATGTGGAGCCGCGTCGTCTACGGCGCGCGCATCTCGCTGGCGGTCGGCGTCGGTTCCACCGGACTCGGTTGCCTGTTCGGCGTCGCCATCGGGCTGACCTCCGGCTACTTCGGCGGCTGGTATGACCTGATCGTGCAGCGCATCATGGACATGATGCAGTCGCTGCCGCTGCTGGTGATGGCGCTGGTGATGACCGCGGCGCTCGGCCCCTCGCTCCCCAACACCATCATCGCGATCGCGATCCCGCTGGTGCCGACGGTCGCGCGCGTCATCCGCTCCAACACGCTGATGCTGCGCGAGATGCCGTTCGTCGAGGCCTCGCGCGCGGTCGGCATGAACGAATTCTCGATCGCGGTCCGTCATGTGCTGCCCAACACGCTGGCGCCGCTGATCGTGCTCGCAACCGCGCAGCTCGGCTCCACGATCCTCGTCGAAGCGGCGCTGTCGTTCCTCGGCCTCGGCGTGCCGGAGCCGCACCCGTCGTGGGGCCGAATGCTGTCGGAGTCCGCGGCCGAGTACGTGCGCGTCGCGCCGTGGCTGGTGGTCTTTCCCGGCGCGGCGATTTCGCTTGCGGTGTTCGGCACCAACCTCTTGGGCGATGCACTGCGCGACATCCTCGATCCGCGCCAGCGCGACTGACACATGCAGACGCAGACCGCCGAAGCTAAGACGGATGTCCTGCTCGATGTCGAGGATCTGCGCACCTATTTCTATCTGCGCCACGGTGTCCTGAAGGCCGTCGATGGCGTGAGCTTCCAATTGAAGCCGCATGAGACGCTGGCGATCGTCGGCAAGTCCGGCTGCGGCAAGTCGATGACCGCCCTGTCGCTGATGCGGCTCATTCCCGATCCGCCGGGCAAGATCGTCAGCGGCTCCGTGAAGCTCGCCGGTCGCGACCTGATCGCGCTCGACGAGCCTGCGATGCGGCGCGTGCGCGGCAAAGACATCTCGATGATCTTCCAGGAACCGATGACGTCACTCAATCCGGTGATGACCGTCGGCAACCAGATCGCCGAGGCACTGCTGCTGCATGAAGGCCTCTCGCGCTCTGACGCGATGCGTCGCGCGCTCGACATCCTGCGTCTCGTGCGCATGCCCGAGCCGGAACAGCGGCTGCGGGAATATCCGCACCAACTCTCCGGCGGCATGCGACAGCGCGTGATGATCGCGATGGCGCTCGCCTGCAATCCGAAAGTGCTGCTCGCCGACGAACCGACCACTGCGCTCGACGTCACCATTCAGGCGCAGATCCTCGACATCATCCTCGACCTGCAGAAGAAGCTCGGCACCGCGGTCATTCTCATCACCCACGATCTCGGCGTCGTCGCCGAGACCGCGCAGCGCGTGATCGTGATGTACGCGGGCCGCAAGGTGGAAGAAGCCTTGGTCGGCGAACTCTTTGCGCGCCCGCTCCATCCGTACACGCACGGCCTGATGGCCTCGATCCCGCGGCTCGAACTGATGCGCGGCGGCGCTGGCCAGACCAAGGCGCGGCTGGAAGAGATCAAGGGCATCGTCCCGGCGCTGACCAATCTGCCGGCCGGCTGCACCTTTGCGCCGCGCTGTCCACACGCGATCGACAAATGCCGGCGCGAATTTCCGCCTTACGAAGAGAAATCGCCCGGTCACTGGGCGGCGTGCTGGCGCTCACAGGAAGTCTATGGAGCCGGCCATGCCTGAGCCGCGCCCGCTGGTGCTCGAAGTCACCGACCTGAAGAAGCATTTCCCGATCAAGAAAGGCCTGCTGCGCCGGACTGTCGGGCACGTCTACGCGGTCGACGGCGTGTCCTTGAAAATCCGCGCCGGCGAAACGCTCGCGCTGGTCGGTAAATCCGGTTGCGGCAAGTCCACGGTCGGCCGCACAATACTCAGGCTGATCGAGCCGACCGCCGGCACGATTAAGATCAAGGGCACCGACATCACGCATCTCGACAAGGCGGCGCTGCGCCCGCACCGCCGCCAGATGCAGATCATCTTCCAGGACCCGTTCTCTTCCCTCGATCCGCGCATGCGCGCGGGCGACATCGTCGGCGAGCCGCTGCGCGTACACGGCGTCGGCAACGCCAGGGAGCGCCGCGCGCGCGTCGCCGACATCTTCAAGCGCGTCGGGTTGCGCGCCGAGCATATCGACAACTATCCGCACCAGTTTTCCGGCGGGCAGCGCCAGCGCATCGGCATCGCGCGTGCGCTTGCACTGGAGCCGAGCCTGATCATCGGCGACGAGCCGGTCTCTGCGCTCGATGTGTCGATCCAGGCGCAGATCCTCAACCTCGTGATGGACCTGCAGGACGAATTCGGCCTCACCTACCTGTTCATCTCGCACAATCTCGCGGTGGTGGAGCACATCAGCCACCAGATCGCCGTGATGTATCTCGGCCGCATCGTCGAATACACCGACAAGCGCACGCTGTTCACGGCGCCGCTGCATCCCTACACGGAATCGCTGCTTGCAGCCGTGCCGGTGCCGGACCCCGCGATCAAGCGCAAGAAGATCGTGCTGCAGGGCGACGTGCCGAGCCCGGTGAAACCGCCGCCCGGCTGCCACTTCCACACGCGCTGTCCCTATGTGTTCGACCGCTGCAAGGTCGAAGACCCGAAGCTGCGCGAGGTGAAGCCCGGGCAGCTTGTGGCGTGTCATTTGCGATGATTTAACGTCGACGCATGCGCCCCTTCCGCCCTGACGCAAAAGTACCGCTCGACGACATTCGCGTGCTCGACCTGTCGCGGCTCGTCGCCGGCAACATGCTGAGCCTGCAGCTCGCGGACTTCGGCGCGGAGGTGATCAAGATCGAGGACCCGCGCAAGGGCGATCCGCTGCGCGACTGGCGCACCGACAACATCTCGGTTCACTGGAAAGTCTACGCGCGCAACAAGAAGAGCGTGACGCTGAACCTGCGCGAGCCGGACGGCATGGACCTGCTGCGCAAGCTCGCCGCCACCGCCCACGTGTTCATCGAGAATTTCCGCCCCGGAACTCTGGAAGAGATGGGCGTCGGCCCGGACGCGCTGCACGCCATCAATCCGAAGCTGATCATCGTGCGCGTCTCCGGCTGGGGACAGGACGGACCGTATCGCGAGAAGCCCGGCTTCGGCAGCCTCGTCGAGGGCATGTCGACCTTCGCGTCGAAGAACGGCTTTGCGGATCGCCCGCCGGTGCTCCCGCCACTCGCGCTCGCCGACATGATCGCCGGCCTTTACGGCGCGATGGCCACGATGATTGCGCTGCGCGAGATCGAACAGCGTGGCGGTAAGGGTCAAGTCATCGACCTGCCGCTGCTCGATCCGATTTTCTCGATCCTCGGGCCGGAGGCCGCGCTCTATCAGCTCACGCAGAAGATCGAGCCTCGCGTCGGCAGCCGCTCCAACAACACCGCGCCGCGCAATGTCTACGAGACCAGCGACGGCCGTTTCATCGCGATCTCGGCCTCGATCCAGTCGATGGCGGAGCGGCTCTACCGCGCGATCGGCCGGGCCGACATGATCGACGATCCGCGCTTCCGCACCAACACGGTGCGCGTGCGGAACATCGATGAAGCGGAACGCCCCGTCGCCGAGTTCATCAAGGCGCGCACGCTCGCGGAGAACCTCGCCGTCTTCGAGAAAGCCGAGGTGACTGCCGCGCCGGTCTACGACATCGACCAGTTCATCGCCGACCCGCATGTGGTGGCGCGGCAAATCGTAACCGAATTGCCGGACGACGAGATGGGCACGGTACCGATGCACGCCGTGGTGCCGCGCCTCTCCGCGACGCCGGGCGAGATTCGCACGCCAGCGCCCGCGCTCGGCGAGCACAATGATGCGATCCTCGGCGGCCTTGGCTTCGACGCCGCCGCTATCGAGAACTTACGCAAACGGAAAATCATATGAGCGACGCCACCGACCGCACCCTCCCCGTCTGGCGCTCAGCGCTTTACGTCCCGTCGAACGTGCCGAAGTTCATCGACGGGGCGCACAAGCGCGACGCGGACGCGATCATCGTCGACCTTGAGGACTCGGTGCCGATCGCCGAGCGCCCGGCGGCGCGACGCGATTTGATGGCGACAGCCGAGAATGTCGCGCGCGGCGGCGCCGACGTGATCGTGCGCATCAACCGGCCGTGGCGGCAGACGATGCTCGACCTCGAAGCGGCCATCAATCCGCGCGTTAAGGCGCTCGCCGTGACCAAAGTGGACAGCGCGGATCACATCCGGCTTATCGCCGAAGTGGTGAGCGAGCTTGAGGCCGAACGCGGAATGGCGGTCGGCACGACGCAGTTCATGGCGATGATCGAGACGCCCGGCGCATGGTTCCAGATGCCGGAGATCGCAAAGGCGGACCGGCGCATCGTCGCGCTGACACTTGGCGGCGAGGACTTCGCGCTCGCGATGGGCATGCTGCCGACCGCCGAAGCGCTGATGATGCCGAAGCAGCAGCTTGCCATCGCGGCGCGCGCCGCCGGCATCCTGCCGCTCGGCTTCATCGGCACGGTCGCGGACTACAAGGACCTCGATGCGTTCCGCGCAAACGGTGCGGCGCTCGCGCAAGCTCGGCTTCCGCGGCGCATCGGTGATCCATCCCTCGCAGGTCGCGATCCTGAATGAAGAGTTTGCGCCAAGCGCCGAAGAGGTCGCCTCGGCCGAGAAGATCGTCGCCGCCTATGACGAGGCTACGAAGGCCGGGCGCGGCTCGATCTCGGTCGACGGCAAGATGATCGACGTGCCGGTCGTGCTGCGCGCGCAGGAGCTCCTCGCGATTCACAACGCGATCGTGGCGCGCGAGGCAAAGAAGCCGAAAGGCTAATTACTTCCCCGCCAGCGCCTCCTTCAGCTTTTCGGAATCGACCGCGATGTTTACGCCCGCGCGCTCCTGGCTGAGCAGCATCACGGAGCGCGAGTCGCGCCCTTCCCAGCCGCGCGCCATCGCCTCGGTCATCTCGGCGAGCGCCAGGTTGCACATGCGCATCGGCACGCCGAGCTCGCGGCCCAGTGCATTGGCGAGCGAGACATCCTTGTGCGCAAGCTTCAGCGCGAACGCCGGCGGATCATACGTGCCGGGCAGGAACTGATCGATCAGCGCATCGAAGGTCTGGCGCCGGCCCGCCGCGCCCTGCCGCACCGCGTTCCACAGCGCGAGCGGCTCGACACCCGCCTTCACGCCGAGCGAGAACGTTTCGGCGAGCGCGCAGACGATCGCGTAACCCGACATGTTGTGTACCAGCTTCGCCACCGTCGCCGATCCGATCGGGCCGATGTAGGCGGCCTTGTCGCCGATCGCATCGAGCACCCCTTGAAGCGGTCGAACGCCGTCTTGTCGCCGCCGACCCAGATCGCGAGCTTGCCGGAGGCCGCGCCCGCAGGCCCGCCGCTCACCGGCGCATCGAGCATGTGCGCGCCTTTCTCGGCGAACGCCGCGGCCAGTTTCTTCACCACACTCTGCGCATTGGTCGACAGATCAAACCACGCCGCATCCTTGCGGATACCCGCAAGCAGCCCGTCCTCGCGCAATCCGACATTCTCGACATCCGGCGGCTCGGGCAACGACGAGAAAATCACGTCACACTGCGCGGCGAGCGCCTTCGGCGTCTCGGCCCACGTCGCGCCCGCCTGCAGATGATGGGATGCGGACTGCCGGTGCAGGTCATGCACCACCAGTTTGTATCCGGCCTTCTGCACGTTGGACGCCATGCGAGCGCCCATGGTGCCGAGTCCGATGAATCCAACGACGACATCAGCCATGACAATCACTCCGCCTTCTTGCCTTCGACCAGCACCGAGTAGGCGAGTTGCGCCGCCGACATCGCGGCCGGCCAGCCGGCGTAGAACGCCAGATGCGTGATCGTCTCGGTGATCTCCTCCTGCGTGACGCCGTTGCCGATCGCACGCGTGAGGTGCGTTTCAAGCTGCTCGGGACGATACGTGGCGATCAGCGCCGCCACCGTGATCAGGCTGCGGTCGCGCTTCGACAATCCCTTGCGCTCCCACAGGTCGCCGTAGACGACATCGTTGGTGTAATCGACCAGCGCGGGCACGAATGCCTTGATGCGATCGCGCTTGGCGGACGGCGGTGCCTTGGCCATGTTTCTCTCCCTGGCTTTTGCGCGGCCAGTTTGTGCGCGCACATCAGCGCGGTAAAGTGCCGGCCCCGCCCGCGGCCCATGCGTTTTGAAAGTAACGAATGGACAAACTCCCCGAATACGAGCTGTTCGCGATCCGCTACGCGATGCGCGATGCGAGACGCGCCGACCATTTCATCGGCGGCGATCCGCATGATGCGCCGATGGCGATGGACTACTTCCTCTGGGTCGCGAAGGGCCCGGAGCGCACGTTCATCATCGACTGCGGCTTCACCGAAGAGACCGCCAAGAAGCGCAAGCGCACCTTTCTGCGCGATCCGATCGACGCGCTGAAGCTCGTCGGCGTCGATGCCGATACGGTGCAGGACGTGATCCTCACCCACATGCATTACGACCACGTGGGCAATTTCCACCGCTTCCCGAACGCGCAATTCCACCTGCAGGAACCGGAGCTGCACTACGCGGTCGGCCGCCACATGCGCTATCCGCGGCTGTCGCATTCGTTCGAGGTGGAGGATGTGGTCGGCGTGGTGCGGCTGAACTATGCCAAGCGCGTGCTGTTCTATAACGGCGGCGCGGAGCTTGCGCCGGGCATCACGGTGCACCCGGTCGGCGGGCACTCGATGGGACTGCAATTTGTGAAGGTGCACACCCGGCGCGGCTGGGTGGTGGTCGCCAGCGACACCACGCATTTCTACGAAAACATGATGACCGGCCGCCCGTTCACCACCGCGTTCCACATCGGGCTGATGCTGGAAGCCTACGACACGCTGCGCACTGAGGCGCCGACGCCGCAGCACATCGTGCCCGGCCACGACCCGCTGGTGATGAAGTTCTATCCGCCGCCCTCGCCGGAGCTCGCCGGCATCGTGGCGCGGCTCGATGTCACGCCGGACGATGCGGAGTTGGCGAACATCAAGCCGTAGCGGGGTCATCAGGCTGGTGTTAGGCTCCCGCCGCATTTCCAGGGAGAGTTCGCATGTCTCGTTTCACGTTGAACCGCCGCCGTTTCCTCGCGTCCTCCGCACTCGGGGCCGCGGCGCTTGCCGCGCCGTCCGTGCTGCGCGCGCAAGGCGCGCCGATCAAAGTCGGCTTTCTGCAGCCGACGTCCGGCGCGATGTCGTACTCCGGCCAGCAGGGACGCATCGGCGCGACGCTCGCCCTGGAGGAGATCAACGCGGCCGGCATCAAGGCGCTCGGCGGCGCGAAGATCGATCCGGTATTCGGCGACGCGCAGTCGACGCCGGACGGCGGCAATGCCGAAGTCGAGAAGATGAACGGAGCAGGCTGCGCGGCGGTGGTCGGCGGCTTCGTGTCGTCGATCTGCCTTGCGGCAAGCCAGACCGCGGCGCGCTATGACCTGCCCTACCTCGTTGACGTCGGCGTCGCCGACTCGATCGTCACGCGCGGCTTGAAGAACACGTTCCGCTTCGGCCCGGGCTTCGGCCTCATTTCGAAGGCGGCGATCGACAACCTGATCACGCTCAACGATGGCGCGAACAAGATCGCCAAGACCGTGATGATCGTGCACGAGGACTCCGCCTTCGGCTCCGGCCTCGCCAAGCTGCTCAACGCGCAACTGCCCGAGAAGGGCTTCCAGGTGATCGAGACGATCGCGCACCCGACGCCGACGCGCGACTTCAACAACGTCGTGACCAAGATCCGCGCGCAGAACCCGGACATCGTGATCCCGGCGAACTACTACAACGAATACGTCCTGCTCGCGCGCACCATGCAGCAGCAGAAGGTGCGGCCGAAGGCGATCTACTCGGTGCTCGGCGGCGCGGCGTCATCCTACAAGTTCGTCAAGGAATTCCCCGAGGCCGCCCAGTACATCATGGACTGCAATCACTGGTTCGATCCGAAGAACCCGAAGGCGCTCGAGCTGAAGAAGAAGGTCGAGGCGAAGGGCGAGTTCTTCACCTACGAGGTCTACATGAACTACACGGCGACGCTGCTGCTCGCCGACGCGCTCGAGCGCGCCGCGAGCGCGGACCGTCCGAAGATCATCGCGGCGCTCGAGTCCTCGACCTTCGCGGGCCACGTGATGCCCTACGGCCCGACCAAGTTCGTCAACGGGCAGAACCAGGGCGCCGCGCCGGTGAACACGCAGGTGCAGGGCAACGACATCCAGGTGATCTTCCCGGCCGTCGTTCGCGTCGGCGAAGGCGGTTTACCCGATGCCGGCGTAATCGTGCCGCGTACTCGGTTCACCTCTCCCCTCGGGGAAGAGGTCGGCGCACGCAGTGCGCCGGGTGAGGGGGTCCTGGTCGATCAAGAATTCTATCCCCGACTCACCCCGACCCTCTCCCCGTTGGGGAGAGCGGGGCCCACCGTCCGCGCTGACAGAGCAGTCATGCTCTCCCCCATCATCCTCATCCCGGCGGTCCTGAACGGCCTGCTCACCGGCGCGGTTTACGCGCTGGTCGCGCTCGGCCTGACGCTGATCTACGGCGTGCTGCACATCATCAACTTCGCGCACGGTGCGCTGCTCACCTGCGCGATGTTCGCGGCGTTCTTCGCGCACAAGCTGCTCGGGCTCGACCCGTATCTCGCGGCGCTCGGCCTCACGCCGATCTTCTTCTGCCTCGGCTACCTGCTGCAACGCTTCGTCATCGGCCCCGCGGCGCATGGCGAAGACCGCAACATCCTGCTGATCACGCTCGGCCTCGCGGTCATTCTGGAAAACGCGCTACTCTATCTTTTTCGCGCCGACACCCGCACCGTGAACCTGCCCTACGGCTTCAGCGTCGTTGAAGTCGGCCCGGCGTTCCTCAGCGTCCCGCGCGTGATCGGCTTCGGCGTGGTCGTCGCGGTTGCGCTCGCGCTCTACCTGCTGATGCGCTTCACCGACACCGGCAAGGCGATCCGTGCGGTCGCCAAGGAAAAGCTCGGCGCAGAGCTGTCCGGCATCGACGTCGCGCACATCTATGCCGTCACCTTCGGCCTCGGCACCGCATGCCTGGCGATCGCCGCCTGCCTGCTGCTGCCGACCTATTACGTCAATCCGCACGCCGGCAACGCCTTCGTGCTCATTGCGTTTACCATCGTGGTGCTCGGCGGCATGGGCTCGGTCGCGGGCGCGCTACGTCGGCGGGCTGATCATCGGCGTCGTGGAATCGCTCTCCGGCCTCTACCTCGGTGAATTGCTCGGCCAGGTCGGCATCTTCATCATCTTCATCCTGGTGCTGCTGTTCCGCCCCTCCGGCCTGTTCGGAGAGCGCGCGTGAAAAGCTACGGCACCATCTTGGCTGCGATCGCAGCGCTTGCCTGCGTGCCGCTGCTCACGTCGTCGAACGTCGTGCTCAACTTCATGGTCGTCGCGCTGCTGATCGCGCTGGTCGGGCAAGGCTGGAACGTGCTCGGCGGCTACGGCGGGCAATACTCGTTCGGCCATGCGGCGTTCTTCGGCACCGCCGCCTACACCACCGGCATCCTGCAACTGCACTACGGCGTGAACGCGTGGGTCGGCCTCGTGTTCGGCATCGCGGCCGGAACGCTGGTCGGCGCGGTCACCGGCGCGCTCAGCTTCCGCTCGGGCCTGCGCGGCTCGTACTTCGCGCTGGTCACGCTTGCGTTTGCCGAAGTGCTGCGCATCGTCGCGAGCGTCGCGCCGATCACGGGCGCGGGCGTCGGCACGCTGATCAAGCTCGACCTGCGTTGGGAGGCCTTCCAGTTCCAGAGCCGCGCGCCGTTCTACTGGATCATCTTGGCGTTCGTTGCGATCTCGCTCGTGATCGTACGACGGCTCGAAGGCAGCCGCTTCGGCGCGTATCTCGTCGCGGTGCGCGAGAACGAGGACGCCGCCAAGGCCGCCGGCATCGACGTATTCCGCGTCAAGCTCGCCGCGATGTCGCTCTCGGCCGCGATCACCGCCGCGGGCGGTTGCTTCTACGCGCAATACTTCCTCTTCCTCGATGCCGGCATCGCCTACGGCCCGTGGATCTCGGTCGATGCGCTGCTCGCGCCGATCATCGGCGGCATCGGCACGGTGTTCGGCCCGCTGCTCGGCGCGCTGGTGGTGAAGGCGCTCGGCGAGGTCACCAAGCATATGATCGGCGACGCGCCGGGTCTCGATCTCGTCATCTACGGCTGCGTGCTGGTGCTGGTCGTGGCCTATGCCCCGCGCGGCATTGCCGGACTGCTGAGGCGACGCCCATGAGCGGCGAGATGCTCCGCGTCGAGAACGTGTCGCGCCGCTTCGGCGGGCTGCTCGCCGTCGACAAGGCCGCGTTCTTCGCCGAGCAGGGCCGCATCACCGCGCTGATCGGCCCGAACGGCGCCGGCAAGACCACGCTGTTCGCGATAATCACCGGTTTTCTCGCGCCTACCGAGGGTCATGTGTTCTTCGAGGGCGCGGACATCACCGGCACCCCGCCGCATCTGCTCGCCCGGCGCGGCATCGCGCGCACGTTCCAGATCGCGCAGCCTTTCGCCGGACTGACGGTGCGCGAAAACATCGCGGTCGGCTCGCATCTCTCACGGCGCGCGCGCGCCGATGCGCTGGCAGCGGCGGAAAAGGTCGCGCATGAGGTCGGGCTTGGCCCCATGCTCGACCTTCCCGCCTCCAGCCTTACGGTTTCGGGTCGCAAGCGGCTGGAGCTGGCGCGCGCGCTCGCGATCGAGCCGAAGCTGCTGCTGCTCGACGAGGTGCTCGCCGGCCTCAATCCGTCCGAGGTGCGCGACATCGTGCCGGTGATCCAGACGATCCGCGCGCGCGGCATCACCATCGTGATGATCGAGCATGTGATGCAGGCGGTGATGAGCCTCGCCGAACATGTGTTCGTGCTCGCCGAGGGCCGCATCATCGCGCAAGGGCAGCCGCGCGAGATCGCCGCCGATCCGCGCGTGATCGAGGCCTAT
>CAVZYQ010000004.1:0-119640 GCA_963779545.1 uncultured Alphaproteobacteria bacterium
CGATCCTGATCTATCCGCTGGCGCACACGAGAAGCCTGATCGGGCTGCTGATCGCGCTGAGCATTGCGGTGAGCTGCCGGCGGCGGGCACCGTCTATGTGAAATGGGTGCGCATGACCGGCTGGATCCGGGTCGCGAACGCCGCGTGGAATATCGTGATTGCCTGGATCATCGTCACGGCGCTGACGCCGTTTTTCGAAGACCAACTGCATCTCAGGCAGGCGCATGCGCTTGCGGTGTGCGCCATGATCTTCGCCGGCTTCGTCGGGTTGGGGCTCGGATCAGGACCTCTGGTTCAAGATCATCTGGCGCGTACCGGCCATGACCGCCTCGCTCTGGTGCGCCGAGCGCGCCGGTGATCGGCGGTGGCCTTTTGACCGCGGTGCTGCTCGGCGAGATCCCGACGATGGCGGACGTGATCGGCTATGTGCTGATTTTTGCCGCGTCGGTGTGCGTTGTGCTGCCGGTGCGGAACTTTTTCGCGCTTGACGTTCTTTCCCCTCTCCCGCTTGCGGGAGAGGGGCCACTGAAGGCAAGAAGCCCTCACCCGCCTTCGCTTCGCTCATGTACCCCCTCCGGCAAGCGGGAGAGGGGAAAGAAAAGAGCTACAAAAAATTCTGCGGATCGACGTCTACATCCATCTTGCATGTTGCCCTTGCGCTTCGGCGCGGCGCTGAGCCAGTTGCGCAAATAGCTCCGACAGATCGAAGTTGCGTGCGGTCTTTCACCATCAGCCGGAAGCGATGCCGCCCGCGGATGAGCGCGAGCGGCGCCTCGGCGGGGCCAAGCACGCGCACATTTTCGTTCGCGGGCGCGGACGCGGCGAGCTTGCGCGCGAAGCCTTCGGCCTCGTGCTTGTTCGCGCCAGTACCACCAGGCGCGCGAGCCGTCCGAACGGCGGATAGGCGACGCGCTCGCGCGCCGCGATCTCGGAATCGTAGAACGCTCGCGGTCCTGCGCGATCAGCGCTTTCATCACCGGATGCTCGGGCTGGTGCGTTTGGAAGTAGCGGACGCCGTAGCCTTCATCGCGCCGGCGCGTCCGATCACCTGATGCAGAAGCTGGAATGTGCGCTCGCATGCGCGCGGGTCGCCGGTGCCGAGCCCTAAGTCGCATCGACGACGCCGACGACGTTTGAGACGCGGAAAGTGATGCCCTTTTGCGACAAGCTGCGTGCCGATCACGATATCGACGCGGCCTTCCGCGACGTCGGCGAGCTCCTCGCGCATGCGCTCCATCGAGGTGATGAGGTCGCTCGACAGCACCATCACCCCGCTTCTCGGGAAACAGTGTCGCCGACTTCTTCCTGCAATCGCCTCCAGCACCGGGCCCCGCATGCGACCAAGGAGTCCCGTCGCCTGGCATTTCGGACACGCCGAAGGCGGCGGCGTGGGCGGAGCCCGGAGCCACGGCACACCAGCGCGCCCCGAAGCGATGATCGACCAGCCACGCGTCAAAAAAACAGTGCATGCGAAACCGGAGGCGCGGCACAGCGTGAGCGGTGCGTAGCCGCGGCGGTTGAGGGAAGAACAGCGCCTGCTCGCCGCGCTCCAGCGCGGTCTTCACCGCACAAAAAAGACGCGGCGCGATGAAGCGACCGCGCGGCGGGCCTTCGCGTTTCAGGTCGATCGCCTTGATGGCGGGCTCACGCTGGTCGCCGAAGCGCTGCGCCACGCGAGCTTGCGGTATCACGACGGGCTCGGATCTGAGGGCGTCGCGGACGACAGCCCTGATCGGGATGTCGGCGACGCGCGCGCGCACCACCGCCATGTCGCGCGCATGATAGTGCACGCCGTCTTCCTGCTTGTAGACGGCGTCGTGTTCCTCATCGACCACGATCAGGCCGAGGTCCGCATACGGGGGGAACAGCGCGGAGCGCGCGCCCACCACGACGTTCACGTTGCCCGCCGCGACCGCGCTCCAGGTGCGCACGCAAGCGCGCGCGCACCTGGAGCGCGGTCGCGGCGGGCGACGTGAACGTCGTGGTGGGCGCGCGCTCCGCGCTGTTTCTCCCGTATGCGGACCTCGGCCTGATCGTGGTCGATGAGGAACACGACGCCGTCTACAAGCAGGAAGACGGCGTGCACTATCATGCGCGCGACATGGCGGTGGTGCGCGCGCGCATCGCCGACATCCCGATCGTGCTGTCGTCCGCGACGCCCTCAGTCGAGACCGTCGTGAACGCACGGCGCGGGCGCTACCGCAAGCTCGCGCTGGCGCAGCGCTTCGGCGACCAGCGTGAGCCCGCCATCGAGGCGATCGACCTGAAACGCGAAGGCCCGCCGCGCGGTCGCTTCATCGCGCCGCGTCTCGCCGGTGCGGTGAAGACCGCGCTGGAGCGCGGCGAGCAGGCGCTGTTCTTCCTCAACCGCCGCGGCTACGCACCGCTCACGCTGTGCCGCGCCTGCGGGTTTCGCATGCACTGTCCGCAATGCGACGCGTGGCTGGTCGATCATCGCTTCAGGCGCGCGCTGGTGTGCCATCACTGCGGCTTCACCACGCCGCCGCCTTCGGCGTGTCCGAAATGCCAGGCGACGGACTCCTTCGTCGCATGCGGGCCCGGTGTGGAGCGATTGCAGGAAGAAGTCGCGACACTGTTTCCCGAGAAGCGGGTGATGGTGCTGTCGAGCGACCTCATCACCTCGATGGAGCGCATGCGCGAGGAGCTCACCGACATCGCGGAAGGCCGCGTCGATATCGTGATCGGCACGCAGCTTGTCGCAAAAGGGCATCACTCCGCGTCTCAATCTCGTCGGCGTCGTCGATGCGGACTTAGGGCTCGGCACCGGCGACCCGCGCGCATCCGAGCGCACATTCCAGCTTCTGCATCAGGTGATCGGACGCGCCGGGCGCGATGAAGGCTACGGCGTCGGCTACTTGCAAACGCACCAGCCCGAGCATCCGGTGATGAAAGCGCTGATCGCGCAGGACCGCGAGGCGTTCTACGATTCCGAGATCGCGGCGCGCGAGCGCGTCGCCTATCCGCCGTTCGGACGGCTCGCGAGCCTGCTGGTGACTGGCGCGAACAAGCACGAGGCCGAAGGCTTCGCGCGCAAGCTCGCCGCGTCCGCGCCCGCGAACGAAAATGTGCGCGTGCTTGGCCCCGCCGAGGCGCCGCTCGCGCTCATCCGCGGGCGGCATCGCTTCCGGCTGATGGTGAAGACCGCACGCAACTTCGATCTGTCGAGCTATTTGCGCAACTGGCTCAGCGCCGCGCCGAAGCGCAAGGGCGACATCAAGATGGATGTCGACGTCGATCCGCAGAATTTTTTGTAGCTCTTTCTTTCCCCTCTCCCGCTTGCGGGAGAGGGTGCCTGAGCGAAGCGAAGGCGGGTGAGGGCTTCTTGCCTTCAGTGGCCCCTCTCCCGCAAGCGGGAGAGGGGAAAGAACGTCAAGCGCGAGACCGCACCGGCAGCAGCACGCACACCGACGCGGCAAAAATCAGCACATAGCCGATCACGTCCGCCATCGTCGGGATCTCGCCGAGCAGCACCGCGGTCGACACCACGCCGATCACCGGCGCGCTCAGCACACCGAGCGAGGCGGTCATGGCCGGTACGCGCCCGATGATCTTGAACCAGAGGTAATATGCGAGCCCCGACCCGACGAAGCCGGCGAAGATCATGGCGCACACCGCAAGCGCATGCGCCTGCCTGAGATGCAGTTCGCCCTCGAAAAACGGCGTCAGCGCCGTGACGATGATCCAGGCAATCACGATCTGCCACGCGGCGTTCGCGACCGGATCGCCGGTCATGCGCACCCATTTCACATAGACGGTGCCCGCCGCCCAGCTCACCGCAATGCTCAGCGCGATCAGCAGCCCGATCAGGCTGCTGGTGTGCACCAGCGGATAGATCAGGATCGCCATCCCGGCTGCGCACAGCGCGAGCGCGATGACGCGCGGGCCGGTGAAGCGTTCGCCCAGCACCGCCCAAGCAAACAGCGAAGCCCAGATCGGCATAGTGTAGGCGATCATCGCGACGCGCCCGGTGCCGGCATAGAGCATCGCGATCACGCTCAACAGCGAGAACGCCAGCACATTGAGGACGGACGAAACCACAAGGTGCGCCCAGTTCTTGGGGTGGCCGAGCGAGAACGATCGCCCCTGCAGCTTCACCACGACCAGCAGCGCCCCGGCGCCGAGCGCCAGCGTCACGACGCGCATACTGAACGGCGGAATCTCGTCGAGCGCGAGCCGCATCGCGGGCCATGTCAGCCCCCACGCGAAGCCGAGCGCGATCAGCAGCAGCGTCGCGGATGCGTCGGCTTTCGGGATGGGGGCGTGCACGCGGGACCTGCGCTCTAAGAGTTCCCGCGCTACTTAGCCTGCCTGCCCACCCGCACAACCCGCAGCGCGGGAAAAAGCCCGCATGCCTGCCATGTTCGGCCCCGAAACGGCGGTTTCAGCTATGTTGCAGCGCGGAACGGGAACCCGTTTCACGCGTTAATCGCCGGACACTTCGGCGCCCCGGGCAGCGCCCTCATCAGGAGACGCCGCCATGAATCTGGATATGCATCAGGCGATCGCGGGCAAACTGGAGGCCGGCAAGCTCGCTGGCTGGCTCTCCGAGTACCTCGTCGCATGGCATGGTCCGAGCGACGGGCTGGAGCCGGAAGTCACGGTCTGGCGCTCGCCCGACCAGAACGACGAGACCATCAAGGCCTACTTGAGCGGCTTGCTTAGCGATCTCGTCCCGGCGCGCGGCATCGTAATCGCCGAGTAACCTCTATCGCGGCTGCATCTCGCCCGGCCGGTTCCCACATGCTAGGAACCGCGCCCGAGGATTGAGAGATGACCGCGCCGCTGAAATCCATCGAGGGGACCAGCATCGCCGACGCGATGGCCGATATCGGCCGACGCGCCAAGGCGGCCGCGCGCACGCTCGCGCTTTCGTCCGCGCTGCAGCGTGATGCCGCGCTCACCGCGATGGCGAAAGCGATCCGCGACAGCGAGGCCGGCATCCTCGCCGCGAATGCCGAGGACGTGGCCGAGGCGAAAGCTTCCGGCGCGAACGCGGCCTTCCTTGATCGCCTCACGCTCACCATCAAAGGCGTCGCCGGCATGGCGAGCGGCATCGAAATCGTGCGCGATCTCGCTGACCCCGTCGGCGCTGTCACGGAGAACTGGACGCGCCCGAACGGCATGACCATCGAGCGCGTGCGCGTGCCGCTTGGTGTCATCGGCGTGATCTACGAGAGCCGCCCCAACGTGACGGCGGATGCGGCCGTGCTCTGTCTGAAAGCCGGGAACGCCGTGATCCTGCGCGGCGGCTCGGAGAGTTTTCGCTCCGCGCGCGCGATCCATGCGGCGCTGGTCGAGGGCCTGCGCGCCGCCGATCTGCCAGAAGACGCGATCCAGCTTGTGCCGACGCGCGACCGCGCGGCAGTTGGGATGATGCTCGCCGGTCTCGATGGCAATCTCGACGTGATCGTGCCGCGCGGCGGCAAGGGATTGGTCGGCCGCGTGCAGCAGGAGGCGCGCGTGCCGGTGTTCGCGCATCTCGAAGGGGTCGTGCATGTCTATGTCGACAAGGCCGCCGACCTCGCGATGGCGAAGGAGATCGTGCTGAACGCGAAGCTGCGCCGCACCGGTGTGTGCGGCGCCGCCGAGACACTGCTGGTCGATCGCGCCGCCGCGCCCGCGATGCTGAAGCCGCTTGTGTCGATGCTGATCGACGCGGGTTGCGAGGTGCGCGGCGACGCCGACGTTCAGAAAGCGGATGGCCGCGCGAAAGCAGCGAGCGAAGAAGACTGGCCCGCCGAATATCTGGATTCCATCATCGCGGCGAAAGTCGTCGATGGCGTCGACGCCGCCATCGCACACATCGAACAATATGGCTCGCACCACACCGATGCGATCGTGACGACCGACCAAAAGGCCGCCGATAAATTCCTGCGCGAGGTCGACTCGGCCATCGTGCTGCACAACGCCTCGACCCAGTTTGCCGACGGCGGTGAGTTCGGCTTCGGCGCCGAAATCGGCATCGCCACGGGCCGCATGCATGCGCGCGGACCGGTCGGCGTCGAGCAACTTACCACCTTCAAATATCGTATCCGCGGCACGGGGCAGACCCGGCCGTGATCCGCTTTCCCCCGCACGCCGCGGGCCTGCGTATCGGCCTGTTCGGCGGCACATTCGATCCGCCGCATGCGGCGCATCGCGCCGCCTGTCTGCTCGCCATGCGCCGCGTCGGGCTCGATCGCGTGTGGTGGCTGGTGACGCCTGGCAATCCCTTGAAGGACACGCGCGGGCTCGCGCCGCTGGCCGACCGCATCGCGGCCGCCAAAAAGCTCGCCGATCATCCGCGCATCGATGTCACCGGCGTCGAGGCGCAGATGCGCACGCGCTACACCTACGACACGGTGGCCAAGATCGTCGCGCGCTGCCGCGGCGTGCAGTTCGTCTGGATCATGGGCGCCGACAACCTGCGCAGCTTTCATCGCTGGCAGAAGTGGCGCGGCATCGCGAACCTTGTGCCGATTGCCGTGGTCGATCGGGTCGGCCCCAGCCTCTACGCCACCGCGGGCCGCACCGGTCAGGCGCTCGCGCGCTTCCGCATCCCGGAAGAAGCCGCCCGCACCCTGCCGTGCCGAAATCCCCCCGCCTGGGTATTCGTGCACGGGCTGAAGTCGCCGCTCTCGTCGACGGCGCTGCGCGCCGCCCGGCGCGAATCCTGATGGATGAGCTCACCGTCTTTGGCCTGCTCGCCGTCACCTTGATGTTGGTCTTCTACGCGCTGGAGGACCGCAGCCCGTGGTTTATCCTGGCATTCGCTGGAGCCTGCGCACTCGGCTCGGTCTACGGCTTCCTTCAGGGCGCGTGGCCGTTCGGCGTGGTGGAAGCGATCTGGGCCGGAGTTGCGGTCTGGCGGTGGGCTCAACGGCCAAAGCGGCCAGAAGTGTCACATGAAAGTCGCGCAAAACCCGGAAAGTAACGTCGCGGGGCGCGTTCCAGCTTGAATCCGTTAACTGGCACCGCATATCCTGTGTGCAGGCCCCGGGCAGGGTGCCCGGGGGCTTTGAGCCGAAAGGACCAGAACCCCTGTCCATTACTGCGCTCTCTCGGGCAGCCCGTTTGAAGCCCGAACCGGTTTCCAAGGCGCGTCCGAGCCCTGAGGAAACCCTTCGCCTCGTCCTCGCCAGCCTCGATGACATCAAGGCCGAGGACACCACCCACATCGATCTGCGCGGCAAGACCACCATCGCCGACAGCATGGTTGTGACCTCAGGCCGGTCCAATCGTCACGTCGGCGCGGTCGCGGAGCGCGTGCTCGATGACCTGCGCAAGGCCGGCGTGCCGAACCTGCGGGTCGAGGGCATGCCGCATTGCGACTGGGTGCTGATCGACGCCAGCGACGTGATCGTCCACGTCTTCCGCCCCGAGGTTCGCGAGTTCTACAACCTCGAAAAGATGTGGGACGGGCCGAGCGGCCGCCGCCGCGCGAACTGAGGCTCGCGAACTTGGCGTGCTAGATTGCCGCGATGCGCATCGTCGTGGCAGCAGTCGGACGGCTCAAGCGCGGGCCCGAACAAGAGCTCGCCGAGCGCTATCGCGAACGCGCCGTGAAATCAGGCCGCGGCATCGGCTTGCGCTCCTTCGAAATTATCGAAATCGCCGAGAGCCGCGCGCGCGACACGCAGCGCCGCATGCTGGAAGAATCGATCGCGCTCGCGAACGTCATCCCCAAAGGCGCCGCGACCGTGCTGCTCGATCCCGGCGGCGAGACGCTCGACTCCAGTTCATTCGTGAAGCGTTTGCGCGGCTGGAACGATGGCGGCCGCGATGTTGCGTTCGTGATCGGCGGACCCGACGGGCTTGCACCGACGTTATCCGAAAGCGCGACGCTGCACCTTGCCTTCGGCGCGCTCACCTGGCCGCATCAGCTGGTGCGCATCATGCTGCTGGAGCAGATTTATCGCGCGACCACGATGCTGTCCGGGCATCCGTATCATCGGGAGTAGTCAGGAGAGCTGGAGCGCAGAATGTCGATGAACCGTTCGACGGAACGCAGGACGTAGGACGCTTTCCGCCGCAGGAGGCCCACAGAACGGCGCCACGCCAACTCCTCGATTGGGAGAATCACAATGTCAGGGCTTCCGAGCTGCTCCAGAACCGCGCGAGACGTAAAATCGAGAAGGTCGGACTTCGAGACTGCTCGCAACCGCAAGACTGTCGAGCGGATTTCGAGACCAACGTGGGGCGGTGGCAGCTCCGCATCCCGAAAAGTCTCGCGAAGTTTCTGCTGCGAACCCAAACTCGGGTCAGCCCAAGCCCAATGCTCTCCAACAAGGTCGGTCAACTCTACTCGCTTCCGTTTCGCCAAGCGATGATTTGCTGATGCGCAGACCACGTAATCATCATGACACAGATGCTCGCAAACGACGTCCTGAGTCTGGACGGTCATGTAGTAATTGACGACAAGGTCGAGTTCGCCCTGCCTGAGCGCGGGCACCATCACGTCGTTGTCCGAGACAAGGACGCTTAGCGTGATGCGAGGTGCAGCTTCGCGAAATTTCGCGAACGCTGTGGCCAGAAATTCTTCCGATATGGCGCCCCCAACGCCGACCCGCAGTGTGCCGACTCGTCCATCGCCGATTTCCTTGATTTCCTTCGCAACGCTTTGCAGTGACAAACGCAACTCGTTCACGCGCAGACGGAGCGCTGCCCCTTCGGGCGTCAATCCCACGGCCTTGGTGGAGCGTTCAACAAGTCGGGTCTCCAGCAGAGTTTCGAGGCGCTGTAGGCTTTTGCTGAGCGCGGGCTGGGTTATGCCGAGGGCCGCAGCGGCCCGGCCGAAATGACGATGGTCGGCCAGAACCGCGAAATATTCGATGTCGCGCAGCTCCATGGTCAATAACCGGAATTCATAAGCTCAAGAAACCGAATTGTTGAGGTTTCCGCGGGAGCAAACAATAGTGCCGCACCCGTGATCTTCGAACCTGGAGCCGAGATGAGCAGGTGGTTGGTCGCTGCTGCCCTCAGCGCACTGGCAGGCATTGTCCTGTGCAGTGCCCAGCCTGTTTCGGCGCAACAATACCCATCCAGGCCTGTACGCATCATAACCGCGGGTGCGGGCACGTTCCACGACGTCACGGCGCGCCAGCTTGCCCATCGCCTGAGCGAACGGTGGGGACAAGGCGTGGTCATTGAGAATCAACCTGCTGCCGGTCTGACGATTGGGTCCAGCATCGCGGCGAAGGCGGCGCCCGACGGGTACACGCTTCTTCTCGCTGATCGCACGTCATTGGCCGTCGCGCCTCACCTCTACAAGAACCTGCGGTACGATCCAGAAAAAGACTTTCGACCAATCACGCTGGTTGCGCGCGCCCCTTCTGTCCTGGTCATTCATCCTTCCGTACCTGCGAGCAGCCTGCGGGAGTTCGTCGAACACGCACGCGGTCAGAAGGACCCCATGCTCTATGCGTCAGCCGGCCTCGGAACGGCCGCTCACCTGACGGGCGAACTATTCCGGCAACTCGCCGGGATCGATTTCCAAGTCATTCAGTATAAGGGCGGCGCCGACGCTGTGATGGGGTTGTTGAAAGGGGAGGTCAAATTTTCTGCCGTTCCGGTCAGTCTGGCACTTCCGCAGGTCGAAGGCAGGACAATGAAGGCATTGGCCGTGGCGAGCGCGCGGCGCTTCTCCGGAATGCCTGACGTACCGACCGGGGCTGAGGCCGGTCTACCCGGATTTGAGTCTGAACAGTGGGTTGGGATGATGGCTCCCGCGAGCCTTCCTGATGCAATTGCAGTGAAGCTCAATCACGACATTGTTGAGGTGCTGCGCGAGCCCGCCTTCGTTGAAGGCCTGCGCAAGCAGGGCGGTGAAGTCGCGCCCAGCACGCCCTCCGAGTTCGCCGCCTTTATCAAAAGCGAATCCGCCCGGCTGAAGGCCCTGGTTGAAGCGACCGGCATCCGGTTGGATTGAAACGAACTACGCCGCCACCGCGGTCGCCGCCACCGGCATCCTGCGTGGCAGGCACGTGACGAGCGCAAGGATCACCGTGGCGGCACCCGCCAGCACATAGAACAGCGTGTCGAAGCCCCAGCGCTCGTAGACGAACGCGATCAGCGGCAGCGCGGCGGCGAGCGCCGTGAAGCTCACCACGTAGCGGATGCCGTAGACGCGCGCACGCGCGGCGCCGCTCGCCATCTTGCCGATCATGAAGTCGTTGATCGGGATTTGCCCGAACGCGCCGAGCATGAAGCCGAGCGCGAGCACCAAGGCCCAGCCTTCGCGCGATCCTGCCATCAGGGCGAAGAACACGAGCTGCACCGCGGCCGCGCCCATGAACACCGGGCGCGCGCCGAGCTTGTCGAGCAGGCTGCCGACGACAAGCTGCGCCATTGAGGCGACGGCAAACACCGAAAACGCGAACACGCCCACCATCGTGGCAACGTCAGTGTTGCCCGCAAAACCGAGGCTCTTCAGCCACGCGGCGGCCGTGGCCGCAAGCCCCTGCAGCCGTTCGTCGAATATCTTCGGCAACGCGAAGGTTGTCGCCTGGAAGATGATGCTGGAGACCGCGGTCGTCATGAACACGATCAGTGACACGCGCAGCAGCAGCGACTTGCCATCAAAGGCCTGCGCAACGCTCCCCGCTGCCGCCGACTTCGATGCGGTGTTCTCGGCGGAAATCTCATCGCGCCGCGCGGCCCAGTAGGCGAGCCCGACCGCGACCGAGATCACGCCCGGAATGACGAACGCCATGCGCCAGCCCCCGTTGTCGATCAGGTAGCCGGTGATCAGCGCGGCGCTCGCGACGCCAAGATTGCCCCACACGCCATTCACGGCGAGGCGCATGCCGGTGTTCTTCCACTTCGCCGTCACCATCGCGAGCCCGACCGGATGGTAGATCGCGGCGAACACGCCGATCACGAACAGCCCGATGCCGACCTGCAGCGGCGTCTGCGCGAATCCAGTCGCGACTGAGGCGAGCCCGATGCCGACGAAGAACAGCACCATCATGCCCTCGCGGCTCCATTTGTCGGCGAGCCAGCCAGCCGGATACGAGAACACACCGAACGCGAAGAAGCCGGGCGTCGCGTATTTCAACAGCTCGCCGTAGGAGAGCCCCCATTCGCGCGTCAGCGCCAGCGCCGCGACGGTCGCAAAGATCAACGTGAACAGATGATCGAGGAAATGCCCGATGTTCAGGAACAGGAAATGCGTGCGGTCGCGATTTATCGACGTTTCGCCTCTCAAGCTCCGCTCATTCCCGCGAAGCGGGAATCCAGTTCTTTCTTTGCTCGGCCCTGGGTCTCCGCCTTCGCGGGGACGAGCGGTAATGAAAAATAGCCTTGGCGTGTCCGCGCCGTCATGCCAAAGATCGTCGAGATTCTGACAAGCGAAAAAGGCCGTGCCATGAGCCGGAAATCCGTGAAGCGCGCCCGCTCGACCGACCCGCGCGACTACCAGCGCGTGGCGCGCCCGTTCGCCGCGATGGCGAAGAACTTTGCCGATGGCTTCGAGATCGCGCCGCACAGCCACCAGCGCGATCAACTGATCTATGCGGTCTCCGGCCTGATGCGCGTGCGCACCGAGCGCGAGGCCTGGATCGTGCCGCCGGACCGTGCCGTTTACGTGCCGGGCGGCACGACGCATTCACTCAGCATGCGCAGCGACGTCGAAATGCGTACGCTCTACATCGCGCGCAGCGCCGCGCCCAACTTGCCGCAACATCCGACCGTGCTGGCGGTCTCCGGCCTGTTGCGCGAACTCATCCTCGCGCTGATCGGCGAACCGGTCCTCTACGACCGTGCCGGGCGCGGCGGCGCGATCGTGTCGCTGATCCTCTCCGAGATCGTGCATGCGCCGCGCCTGCCGCTGGTCATTCCGATGCCGCACGACACGCGGCTCGCCAGAGTTTGCGCGCAGCTCCTCGCCGACCCGTCCGACATGCGCACGCTCGACGGCTGGTCGCAAAGCGCAGGCGCGTCGGCCCGCACGCTCGCGCGCCTGTTCGAGAACGAACTGAACCTTACCTTCACGGCCTGGCGCCAGCGTGTGCGCTTCCACAATGCTCTGGAAGCGATCGCCCGTAACGCGCCGATCAAGCGGATCGCCGCCGACAACGGCTACCGTAGCCCAAGCGCCTTTTCGGCCGCGTTCCGGTCCGTGATGGGGCATGCGCCGACGGCGTCGTCCCGAAGGGTGCCTCTGGCGCAAAACGAGCCGGGTTCCCCAATTCGGCCACACGCCGCGATCATGGGGATTCGGCTGCCGCGGAGCGTGTAAACGAGAGGACTGCCGCGGCCCAAAGGGTTAATGCTTCCTCAATGACCTTGGGCGTCTACTCGATCCGATGACCCCGTTTTTGGCAGGCCGCAGGACGACGCGCGGCTGGCTTGGCGCCAGCCTCATTGGCGCGGGTC
Organism: uncultured Alphaproteobacteria bacterium; assembly: GCA_963779545.1. Taxonomy (GTDB): domain Bacteria; phylum Pseudomonadota; class Alphaproteobacteria; order Rhizobiales; family Xanthobacteraceae; genus PALSA-894. Next base: position 12,376 of record CAVZYQ010000004.1, read on the forward strand.
TGATTTTGCTCGCAAATCCGGCATCCGCCCAACCGCTCCAGCTTACCCAGACCACCGGTTCGGCTGGCGTCACGGTCGCGCCCGAGGCCCAGAAGGGCGCCCGGCAGGAGGAACTGGACAGGATCCAGGCCGAGCAGAAGCGCAATGCGGACATCGCCACGAAGCTGAAGGCGGAACTCGACGCCATCGGCGAGGACCGCCGCAAGCTCAATGCGCTGCTGATCGGCTCGGCCGCAAACGTCCAGGCGGTCGAGGGCCGCATCGCTGCCGCCGAAGCCCGCATGAATGCGCTTGCCGGCAACGAGTCGACGATCCAGCGCTCGCTGAGCAGCCGCCGCGTGGTCATCGCCGAAGTGCTGGCCGCGCTCCAGCGAATTGGCCGCAAGCCGCCGCCCGCGCTGCTGGTCAGCCCGGAGGATGCGCTCCAGTCGGTGCGCAGCGCGATCCTGCTTGGCGCGGTGCTGCCCGACATGAAGGTCGAGGTCGACACGCTGATGGCCGACCTCTCCGAACTCGTAAGAGTACGTACCGAAATAACTGCCGAACGTGAGGCACTTGGCCGTGATCTCGCCGCACTTTCGCAGGAAAGAACACGGATGACCGTGCTCGTCCAAGAGCGCCAGCGCAAACAATCCGAAACCGAAAAAGCGCTCGACGCCGAGCGTGGGCGTTCAATCCAGCTGGCCCGCCAGGCCGACAATCTCAAGGATTTGATCGGCCGGCTGGAGCAGGAAATTGCTGCTGCCGCCAAGGCTGCGGCGGCTGCTGCCGCTGCTGCCGCCCGTGCCGGAACCGAGAAAGTAGACCCCAAGAACACGCTCGCCGCCCTGCAGGACCCCGGCCGCCTGTCGCCCGCCATTGCGTTCGCCTCGGCCAAGGGCGCGCTGCGGCTGCCGCTCAACGGCATCCGGATTCGCGAATACGGCATGCCGGACGGCCTCGGCGGAACCGAAAAGGGCCTTTCGGTCGCCAGCCGCAGTGGCGCGCAGGTCACAGCCCCGGCCGATGGCTGGGTTGTGTACGCCGGACCCTTCCGGTCCTACGGACAACTCTTGATCCTGAACGCCGGCGGCGGATATCATGTGCTTCTTGCGGGGATGGAGCGGATCTCGGTCGATCTGGGCCAGTTTGTGCTGACCGGAGAGCCGGTGGCGGTGATGGGTGGCGGACCGCAGTCGGCAGCGGCTGTGGCAACAGGCTCAAGCCAACCGATTCTGTATATCGAGTTTCGAAAAGACGGCAGCCCCGTCGATCCCAGCCCGTGGTGGGCGCACGACAGCGAAAAGGTTCGCGGATGATACGCAAGACTTCTCTGGTCCTTCTCGGCGCGGCGGCGGGCGTGGCGCTCACGTTGGCGGCGACCCAGCCGCGTAGCGTGGCGTTGTTCCTGAGCGCGAGCGCGAAGGCTGCCGCCGCCGACACCTACCGGCAGCTCAACCTGTTCGGCGACGTGTTCGAGCGGGTGCGCGCCGACTACGTCGAGAAGCCGGACGACGGCAAGCTGGTCGAGCAGGCGATCAACGGCATGCTCAACGGGCTCGATCCGCATTCGAGCTATATGGACCCGAAGAGCTTCCGCGACATGCAGGTGCAGACGCGCGGCGAGTTCGGCGGCCTCGGCATCGAAGTCACCATGGAAGACGGCCTCGTGAAGGTCGTCGCCCCGATCGACGAGACGCCCGCCGCGAAGGCCGGCGTGATGGCGAACGACGTCATCACCCATCTCGACGACGAGCAGGTGCAGGGCCTCACCCTGAACCAGGCGGTCGAGAAGATGCGCGGACCGGTGAACACCAAGATCCGGCTCAAGATCATGCGCAAGGGCCAGGACAAGCCGATCGAGGTGTCGATCACGCGCGACATCATCCGCGTGCGCTCGGTGCGCATGCGCATCGAGGGTGACGATATCGGCTTCGTGCGCGTCAGCCAGTTCAACGAGCAGACTTCCGAAGGCCTGAAGAAGGCGATCGGGGATATCATCGCGCAGGTGCCGAACGACAAGCTCAAAGGCTACGTCATCGATCTGCGCAACAATCCGGGCGGTCTTCTGGATCAAGCGATTTCCGTGTCTGATGCGTTCTTGGAACGCGGCGAAATCGTCTCGACCCGCGGCCGCAATGCCGAAGAGACGCAGCGCTACTCGGCGCGTGCGGGCGACCTCACCAAGGGCAAGCCGGTGATTATCCTGATCAACGGCGGCTCGGCCTCGGCCTCGGAAATCGTCGCCGGCGCCCTGCAGGACCACAAGCGCGCGACCATCCTCGGCACGCGCTCGTTCGGCAAGGGATCGGTGCAGACCATCATCCCGCTCGGCAACAACAACGGCGCGCTGCGGCTCACCACCGCGCGCTACTACACGCCATCCGGCAAGTCGATCCAGGCGAAGGGCATTGTCCCTGAGATCGAGGTGCTGCAGGACGTGCCGGACGACCTGAAGGCGCGCGCCGACACCAAGGGCGAAGCCTCGCTGCGCGGCCACCTGAAGACCCAGGAAGGCGAAGAGCAGACCGGCTCGCAGTCCTACATTCCGCCGGACGTGAAGAACGACAAGGCGCTCAACATGGCGCTCGACCTATTGCGCGGCACGAAGACCAACCCGGCCTTCCCGCCGAACACCAAGGCCGCGCAGGCGCCGCAGTAACCGGGCGGGAGCGAAGCGACCTGTTCGTCCCCGCGAAAGCGGGAGCCAAAGGAAAAATACGCGGGGCGGCCTTGTGCCGCCCCGTTTGCTTTTCCGCACCACGCGAACCCGCACGGTAAACGCTCGGTTAACGCCTGCCCGCTAGGCTCCGCGCCAGAGCCGTGGAGCGAACCGACATGTCGACCGAACCCGAGTCGACCGACACGACCGACGACCTGACCAAGCCGCTGGGCCAGAAGCCCAAGCGCAAGAGGTCGTTTGTCATCCCGATACCGCTGGTCACGCGCTCGATCGCGGGACTGCTTTGCCTTTGCGTCGCGGTGCTGGCCGGCTGGATCCTGTTCGTCGACGAACCGTTCGGCGGCGAGCCGATGACCGTGGTCAGCGCGCACGCACCCGCAGCGCAGGCCAAGAGCGAGCCCGCCAAAGCCGCGAAGCCCGACGCGCCCGTTGCGCTCGACGGCGACAAGCCCGCGTCCAAGACCGTCACCATCATCGACGGCTCGACCGGCAAGCGGCAGGACGTCATCGTCGGCGGACCGAACGCTGCTCCTTCGGCTGAAAAAAAAAGTGAAATAAAGACAGCGCCGGCTGCAAACGCGCCGATCGACCCCCGTCACGTCGACACCTCGCGTCACGGCGCGATCCCGAAAATCTCGGCCGACGGCGCACGCCCCTCCGACGTCTACGCACGCCCCGTCACGGTGAAACAGAGCCAGGCCGATGCGCCGCGCATCGCGATCGTGATCGAGGGCCTCGGCATCGGCGCGAACGGCACCGCGGAAGCGCTGGCGAAACTCCCCGCGCCGGTTTCGTTCGCGTTCGCGCCCTATGGCACCGACATCGAGCGCTGGGTTTCGCGCGCGCGCGGCGAAGGCCACGAGGTGCTGCTGCAGGTCGGCATGGAGCCATTCGACTATCCGGACAACGATCCGGGCCCGCAGACGCTGCTCACCTCGCTCACGCCCGAGCAGAACGTCGACCGCCTGCAGTGGTTCATGAGCCGCTTCCAGGGTTATGTCGGCATCACCAGCCTGATGGGCGCGCGCTTCACCGCGACCGACCTGGCGCTACGGCCGGTGATGCAGGAGGTCGGCAAGCGTGGGCTGATCTACTTCGATGCCGGCGGCTCGCCGCGCAGCGTCGCGGGACAGATTTCCGGCGGCAACAATGTCGCCTTCGCCAAGGCCGATACCGTGCTCGATGCGGTGCCGACGCCGACCGAGATCGATAATGCGCTTGGCCGTCTCGAAGCGGCAGCCCGCGCGCGCGGTGTCGCGGTCGGCGCGGCGAGCGCGCTGCCGGTTTCGATCGAGCGCATCGCGCTGTGGGCGAAGTCCGCGGAAGCGCGCGGCGTGATGCTGGTGCCGATCAGCATGGTGGCGAACCGCACGAAGACGGGGACGTAGTCATTCCGGGGCGCGCGGCTTCGCCGAAAGGCGAAGGCACCGCGACCCCGGAATCCATAGCCACAAACCTCTCGCTTCAACTCCGGCCTGGGGTTATGGATTCCGGCCCTCGCTTACGCTCGGCCGGAATGACACATGCCCAAACACGAATCCCTCCCCTATCGCCCCTGCGTCGGCACGATGGTGCTGAACCGCGAAGGCCTCGTGTTCATCGGGCGCCGCACCGAAGGGCCGGAGCATGTCGATCTCACGCATGTGTGGCAGATGCCGCAGGGCGGCATCGACAAGGGCGAGGACCCATGGCCTGCGGCGCTGCGCGAGCTCGCCGAGGAGACCAGCATCACGTCGGTGAAGAAGCTCGGCGAAATTCCCGGCTGGCTCGACTACGACCTGCCACCCAAAGTCGCCAAGCAGGCGTGGAAGGGCAAATACCGCGGCCAGACGCAGAAATGGTACGCGCTGCGCTTCACCGGCGACGAGCGCGAGATCAACATTCACGAGCCGGCCGGCGGCCACGATCCGGAGTTCATCGAGTGGCGCTGGGAGCCGATGCACAACCTTCCAGAACTCGTGATCCCGTTCAAGCGCGAGGTGTACCAGCGCGTGGTCGACGCTTTCGCGCATCTGGTGAAATGACATGGACAAGGTGCGGTGGGGCGTCCTGTCTCCGGCGATGATCGCGATGAAGCGCGTGATCCCTGCGATGCGCGAGGCATCGAACGCGGTCGTCACAGGCATTGCGTCGCGTGATTTGGTACGCGCGCAAGCCGCCGCGAAGGAAGCCGCCGTCGAAAAGGCGTACGGCTCCTATGAGGCGATGCTCGGCGATCCGGCAATCGAAGTCGTTTACATCGCGCTGCCCAATCACCTCCACGTCGAGTGGTGCCTGAAGGCGATGGACGCCGGAAAGCATGTGCTGTGCGAGAAGCCGCTCTCGATGAACGCGCGCGAGGCCGAGCCGCTGATCGCGGCGCGCGACCGCAACGGCGTGCTGATCGAGGAAGCCTTCCAGATCCGCAATCACCCGCAGTGGGCGGCGCTGCGCGCGCTCATCGGCAGCGGCGAGATCGGCGCGGTGCGCGGCGCGCAGGCGCTGATGTGCTACAACAACCGCAATCCCGCCGACATCCGCAACCGGCCGGAGACCGGCGGCGGCGCGCTCTATGACGTCGGCAGCTACGCGATCACCGGCTGTCGCATGGCTTTTGGCGCGGAGCCGACGCGCGCGCTCGGCCTGTTCGAGCACGATCCGGCCTTCGGCACCGACCGGCTCACCAGCGCGATCCTGCAATTCCCCGCAGGACACGCGACCATCCTGATCTCGACGCAGGCCGGCCCGTCGAACGTCGGCTCGCACCAGCATCTCGGCCTCATCGCCGAGAATGGCTGGGTGCGCATGGATTTCCCCTTCGCGCATTCGGTGCCCTCGCCGTGCCATCTGTTCATCGGCGGCGCGAGCAGCATCGGGCAGAAACCGGCGCGCGAGATCGCATTCGAACCGGTCAACCAGTACACGCTTCAAGCCGAGCGTTTCTCCGCGCTGGTGCGTGGCGAGAAGGTGCCGGCGTTTCCGATCGAGACATCCATCGCCAACATGCGGGTGCTCGACGCGTTGCGCCGCTCGGCCGAAAGCGGCACTTGGGAAAACGTCGGATGATGGCGGACCTTCCCTACCGCCCCAACGTCGGTGTTGCGCTGTTCAACGCGCAAGGCCGCGTGCTGATCGCGCGGCGCTTTCAGGACGACGGACCGGAGGTGATCTATCCCGGCCTCGAATGGCAGATGCCGCAAGGTGGCATCGACCCGAACGAGGACCCGCGCCCCGCGGCGGTGCGCGAACTTTACGAAGAGACGGGCGTGACTTCCGTCGAATATCTCGGCGAGACGCCGGACTGGATGACCTACGAGTTTCCACCCTACGTCGGCCCGCCGCATCGTCTCAGCGTTTTTCGCGGGCAGCGGCAGAAGTGGTTCGCCTTCCGCCACACTGGCCCGGAGCGCGAGATCAAGGTGCTGGAGGAACGCAACGGGCAGCCGGTCGAGTTCGACGCGTGGCGCTGGGAGCCGCTCGCCAACGTGGCGTCGCTGGTGGTGCCGTTCCGGCGCGAGATTTACCAGGCTGTGGCGCGGGAGTTTGCGGCATTTGCCGGATAGCGGTCCGTTAACGCGCCGCCGCAAGTGCGCGTGGGCGGTAACATGCGCCGCTAACGTTATCGATTGAAAGAGCTCCTACTGCAACTCAGGGGCGTTGCATTCCCCGGTTACCGCCCGCTAACATGAGGTGCGGCGTCTGTGCGGAAGGGGAGTACCATGAAGTTTGTAACTGCGTTGTCGGCGGCGTTGATCGCCGGCTGGGCGCTCGCGGCCTCGGCGACCGATGCGAGCGCCGGCAAGCGGCACTGCCCGGGCTGCGGACCGATCCCGCCCTCCTACACCTACAAGACCAAGGTGCTGCACAAGCACGTGACGAAGTATCGCGACGTCCATCGCACCAAGTACTTCAAGCGCATCAAGCCGATCATCCATGTGACGCGGATCCAGCCGGTCGTTCACGTCCGCAAGGTGACGCGCGTGCATACCCGGCTTGTCGGGGTCGTGTACCCGGTGCATCGGCACGTGACGCGCGTGCTGCCACCCCGGCATCACGTGACGAGCAGCGTCGTCTATCTGCGGCCGCAGTGCGGCTGCCACTGATCCTGATCGGCTGCTGAACAGCGTGGCGCGCGTCTAGCGCGCCGCGACCGGCACAGGCTTCAGGCACGCGCTCGGACACACCGGCGCGCGCCCGATGACCGTTTGCAGCGCCGCCTGCGGCCCACGCTGGCAGAACTGCCGGATGTAGCCTTTGTCCTGCGTGCCGAAATTCGGGATGCCGCACGAGGACGTCATCACCTTTTCGGCACGGCCCCACAGCGCCGAGATGGTCTTCGCGACGCGCGGCTGTTGCAGGCCGCTCCACGTCGCGGGTTCGCTGTCGTGCGCATGCTCGACATAAAGCGCAACGAAGGCCATCAGCGCCGCAAGCCCATCACGATGATCGACTTCATCGCCGTCCTCATTCGGTGCCGGCACGCGGCTGAGAGCGACCGCGACGTTGAGGTCGTGCGTGTAGGCATTGAACTCATCGAGCAGATAGAGGAAATCGGTCGACGAACTGGCACGGCCCGGCCTGAGGTAAGTTGTGACGAACTCGCTCTCGCTCGCCTTGAATTTTCCGGCAATGAGCGACGGCGCGAAGAACGCCGACACCTCGTGCGGCCGCTTCACCTGGCCGCCGTCCACCAGCGGAAACGCATCGCTCTCGGCCGTGATGTAGTGCACGGATTCGTGCACCGCGGTCGGCAGGCCGAGCTGCTTCTCGCCGCAGCTGATCCAGGTGAGAAAGAACGTCTTGTCCTTGATCCTCTGGTAGATCGCGAAACCCTCAGGTGCAGCCGTGCGCAGCGCTTCGATGGCGGCAGGCTTGCAGTCGTCGGCCTTTGCCGAATGGGCGGCCGCAAGCGGCACGCACACGAGCGCGGCGAGACAAATGAGCCTGAGCAGCCGGGACATGGTCACCAGCGTCCGCCCAAACGGTTAACCGCCGGTTGCGGACCTACACGCCGCGAGCGTGGTGGCCGTTAATGCGCCCTCTCCCCCTGAGGGAGGGCAGCGCCAAAGCCTCAACGGACTTGATTGGGTGAGGGGTCAAAACAAGATACCCCTCACCCCATCTTCCGTGTTGAAACTCCGAGTAGCCCTCTCCCTCAAGGGGAGAGGGCGCAATCACGACCACCGCAAACAAAAAGGCCGGGAGCAATCCCGGCCTTCGTTATTCCGATGGCGCGCCGTCTAGTGCAGCGCGGTGCCCTGCAGGTGATTGTCCACCTGCTTGAAATGGTCGAGCCGCTCGATCGCCTTGTCGAGCGCGGAGCCTTCCAGCTCCTTGACCTTCTCTTCCTGCGCGGTGATGCGTTCGGCGAGAACGGCGCGGTCGAAATCTTCCACCGAGTCCGCGAGGTCGGCGAGCACCGTCAGCTTTCCGTCGGCCGAAACTTCCGCGAAGCCGCCGAGCACGATCATCTTCTGCGCCTGCCCGCCGACGATCACCGTCATGATGCCGGGCCGCAGCGCCGACACGATCGGCGCGTGATTGGCGAGCACGCCGAAGTCGCCCTCGGTGCCCGGCACGTCGACCTGATCGACTTCGCCGGAGAACAGGAGCTTTTCGGGAGAGACGAGATCGAAGTGGAAGGTCGCCATGAATATCTTACGCCGCTTCTGCCGCGAGCTTCTTGCCCTTCTCGACCGCCTCTTCGATGTTGCCGACCATGTAGAAGGCGGCCTCGGGGAGATGGTCGTACTTGCCTTCCACCAGGCCCTTGAAGCCCTTGATGGTGTCCTTCAGGTCGACGAGCTTGCCGGGCGAGCCGGTGAACACTTCGGCGACGAAGAACGGCTGGCGACAGGAAGCGCTCGATCTTGCGCGCGCGCGACACGGCGATCTTGTCCTCTTCGGAAAGCTCGTCCATGCCCAGAATCGCGATGATGTCCTGCAGCGCCTTGTAGCGCTGGAGCACCTGCTGCACCGAACGCGCGACCGCGTAATGCTCCTCACCGACGACGAGCGGCGAGAGCATGCGCGAGGTCGAATCGAGCGGGTCCACCGCCGGATAGATGCCCTTGGCGGCGATGTCGCGCGACAGCACGGTCGTCGCGTCCAGGTGCGCGAACGAAGTCGCGGGCGCCGGATCGGTCAAGTCGTCGGCCGGCACGTAAATCGCCTGCACCGAGGTGATCGAGCCCTTGGTGGTGGTGGTGATGCGCTCCTGCAGCGCGCCCATGTCGGTGGCGAGCGTCGGCTGATAACCCACCGCGCTCGGGATGCGGCCGAGCAGCGCCGACACTTCTGAGCCCGCTTGCGTGAAGCGGAAGATGTTGTCGACGAAGAACAGCACGTCCTGGCCCTGATCGCGGAAGTACTCCGAGAGCGTCAGGCCGGTGAGGCCGACGCGCGCGCGCGCGCCCGGCGGCTCGTTCATCTGCCCGAACACCAGCGCGCACTTGGAGCCTTCGCCGCCGCCCTTCTTGTTCACGCCGGACTCGATGAACTCATGATAGAGGTCGTTGCCCTCGCGCGTGCGCTCGCCCACGCCGGCGAACACCGAATAACCGCCGTGCGCCTTCGCGACGTTGTTGATCAGCTCCTGAATCAGCACGGTCTTGCCGACGCCGGCGCCGCCGAACAGGCCGATCTTGCCGCCCTTCGCGTACGGGGCGAGCAGATCGACGACCTTGATGCCGGTGACGAGAATCTGCGCTTCGGTCGACTGCTCGGTGTATTTCGGGGCTTCGGCGTGGATCGGGCGCCTGTCTTCGGACTTCACCGGACCGGCTTCGTCGATCGGCTCGCCGATCACATTGATGATGCGGCCGAGCAGGCCCGGACCGACCGGAACCGCGATCGGGATGCCGGTGTCGGTGACGTCCTGACCGCGCACCAGACCTTCCGACACGTCCATCGCGATGGTGCGCACCGTCGACTCGCCGAGATGCTGCGCGACCTCCAGCACCAGGCGGTTGCCCTGGTTGGTGGTCTCCAGCGCGTTCAGGATCGCCGGCAGATGGCCTTCGAACTGCACGTCGACGACGGCGCCGATGACCTGGGTGATTTTTCCGGTAGCAGCCATGTGATTACCCTTCAGTCGTATTTTCAGGTTCGCGGCGCCGCGGTCGGCGCCATCGTCAGAGAGCTTCGGCGCCCGAGATGATCTCGATCAGTTCCTTGGTGATCATCGCCTGGCGCGTGCGGTTGTAGATCAGTGTCTGCTTGCGGATCATGTCGCCCGCGTTGCGCGTCGCGTTGTCCATCGCGCTCATCTGCGCGCCGTAGAACGAGGCGTTGTTCTCCAGCAGCGCGCGGAAAATCTGCACCGCGAGATTGCTGGGGAGAAGCTCGCCGAGGATTTCGTCTTCCTCCGGCTCGTACTCGTAGTTCACCGAAGCGCCGGCGTCGGCCTTCTCTTCGACGACGAGCGGGATGATCTGCTGCGCGGTCGGCACCTGCGAGATCACCGACTTGAAGCGCGAGTAGAACAGCGTGCAGACATCGAACTCGCCCGCCTCGAACATCGCGGCGATCTTCTGCGCGATATCGTTGGCATTGCGGTAGCCAAGCACTTTCACCGAACGCAGCTCGACATGGCCGACGATCAGCCGCTCGTAGTTGCGGCGCAGCTGCTCGTAGCCCTTGCGGCCGACGCAGAAGATCTTGACCTCTTTGCCGTCGGCGAGGAGGCGCGTGATGTGCTCACGCGCGAGACGCACGATCGACGAATTGAACGCGCCGGAAAGGCCGCGCTCGCCGGTGCACACCAGCAGCAGGTGCACCTTGTCGCTGCCGGTGCCGCCGAGCAGCCGCGGCGCATTGGCCGAGCCCGCCGCGCCGCGCGCGATGTTGGCCACCACGGTGTCCATGCGCTCGGCGTAAGGACGCGCGGCTTCCGCCGCCGCCTGCGCGCGGCGCAGCTTGGAGGCCGCGACCATCTGCATGGCCTTGGTGATCTTCTGCGTCGCCTTGGTGGAGGCGATGCGGACGCGCATGTCCTTGAGTGACGCCATTAAAGTCTATTCCCCGCGGCGCGGACCCGTCCTTTAGGCGAAGCTCTTCGCGAAGCCGTCGACCGCGGACTTCAGCTTTCCGGCCGTGGCGTCCGTCAGGTCGCCGGTTTTGCGCACGTCTTCGAGGATGTCGTTGTTCTTGGTGCGCACCAGCGAGAGCAGGCCTTCCTCGAACGCGCGCACGCGGTTCACCGGAATGGCGTCGAGATAGCCGTTCACGCCGGCGTAAATCACCACGACCTGCTCTTCCATCTTGAGCGGCGAGAACTGCGGCTGCTTCAGCAACTCGGTCAATCTTGCGCCGCGTGCAAGCAGGCGCTGCGTCGTCGCGTCGAGGTCGGAGCCGAACTGCGCGAACGCCGCCATTTCGCGGTACTGCGCGAGTTCGCCTTTGATCTTGCCGGCGACCTTCTTCATCGCCTTGGTCTGCGCCGCCGAACCCACGCGCGACACCGAGAGGCCGACGTTCACGGCGGGACGGATGCCCTGATAGAACAGGTCGGTCTCGAGGAAGATCTGCCCGTCGGTGATCGAAATCACGTTGGTCGGGATGTAGGCCGACACGTCGTTCGCCTGCGTCTCGATGACGGGAAGCGCGGTCAGCGAACCGGCCTTCTTCTCGTCGTTCATCTTCGCGGCGCGCTCGAGCAGGCGCGAGTGGAGATAGAACACGTCGCCCGGATAGGCTTCGCGGCCCGGCGGGCGGCGCAGCAGCAGCGACATCTGGCGGTACGCGACGGCCTGCTTCGACAGATCGTCATAGATGATCACGGCATGCATGCCGTTGTCGCGGAAGTACTCGCCCATGGTGCAGCCCGCGAACGGCGCAAGGAACTGCATCGGCGCCGGATCGGAGGCGGTCGCCGCGATGACGATCGAGTATTCGAGCGCGCCGTTTTCTTCCAGCACCTTCACGAACTGCGCGACGGTCGAGCGCTTCTGTCCGATGGCGACGTACACGCAGTACAGCTTGATCTTCTCGTCGGTCTGCGCGTTGAGCGGCTTCTGGTTCAGGATCGTGTCGAGCGCGATCGCGGTCTTGCCGGTCTGGCGGTCGCCGATGATCAGCTCGCGCTGGCCGCGGCCGATCGGGATCAGCGAGTCGATCGCCTTCAGGCCCGTCGCCATCGGCTCATGCACCGACTTGCGCGGAATGATGCCCGGCGCCTTCACGTCGACCTGCTTGCGCTCGGTCGCCTGGATCGGGCCCTTGCCGTCGATCGGATTGCCGAGCGCATCGACCACGCGGCCGAGCAGGCCCTTGCCGACCGGCACGTCCACGATGGCGCGGGTGCGCTTGACGGTCTGGCCTTCCTTGATCTCGCGGTCGGCGCCGAAAATAACGATACCGACGTTGTCGGTTTCGAGATTCAGCGCCATGCCGCGCACGCCGTTCTCGAACTCGACCATCTCGCCGGCCTGCACGTTGTCGAGGCCGTAGACGCGCGCGATGCCGTCGCCGACGCTCAGCACCTGGCCGACTTCGGTGACCTCGGCCTCCTGGCCGAAATTCTTGATCTGCTCTTTCAGGATGGCGGAAATTTCCGCAGCGCGGATGTCCATCAGCGTGCCTCTTTCATCGCGAACTTGATCGAATTGAGTTTGGTGCGCAGCGACGCGTCGACCATGCGGGAGCCGAGTTTCACCTTCAGCCCGCCGATGATCGAGGGATCGACGGTGACGTCGACCTGCACGTCCTTGCCGGTGACTTGCTTCAGCGCGTCACGAATCTCGTTCATGCGCGCGTCGTTGAGCTGCTCGGCGACGGTGACCTGCGCCGTCACTTCGCCCCTGTGCTTGGCGACCAGCGCGTTGAACCCGCGGACGATCTCGGAGACGGCGAACAGGCGGCGGTTCTTCGCGACCACGCGCAGGAAATTCGCCGCGATGCCCTTGATGCCGGCCTTGTCGAGAATGGCGATCAGCGCCTTGGTCTGCTCGTCGGCCGAGAACACCGGCGAGCGCACGAGGCGCGCCAGGTCGGGGCTCTGCGCGATCAGCGCGTCGAATGATTTGAGGTCGCCCTGGACCTGCTCGATCGCTTTGCTTTCGAGCGCCAGTTCGAACAGCGCGGTCGCGTAGCGACCCGCCATACCGGAAACAATGCCGTCTTCGCCTGCCACGCCTGCCCTGCCGCCTTCGTGTTTTATGACATTGCCGCAGGCCCGGCGCCGCTTCGAGGCGACGGCTCAAGCCCTTGGAATTGAAGGGACTTTTTTCGTGGCGCGCAGAGACGCCCACGGCTCCACGAAATTCGCGGGTTTGCTAACACATGGCGACGGGGCAGTGCAACATTCGGCACGCCGCACTCCCGTGTTACGCAGCCGTGGTCCACACGCGCGCTCGCAGCGCGAAAAAGTTCCATCAGGTCAATACGTTACGCAATCGCGCGGATTGACCGATTCAGCGCCTTCCCGTATTCGCGCAGGCCACAACGCACGGCCGGGAGAGCGCGCGTGGGACACTCGCACCGTTGGTGGCAGAGCGGCATCGTCTACCAGGTCTATCCGCGCAGTTTTCAGGACTCCAACCGCGACGGCATCGGCGACCTGAAGGGCATCACGGCGCGGCTCGATTATCTCAAGGAGCTCGGCGTCGACGCGGTGTGGATCTCGCCGATCTTCCCCTCGCCAATGGCGGATTTCGGCTACGACGTGTCGGATTACACCGACGTCGATCCGATGTTCGGCACGCTCGCCGACTTCGACGCGCTGGTCGCCGCCGCGCATGCGCGATCCCTGAAGATCATTCTCGATTTCGTGCCCAATCACACATCGAGCGAGCATCCCTGGTTCATCGAGAGCCGCGCATCGCGCGATAATCCCAAGCGCGACTGGTACGTCTGGCGCGACGCGAAACCCGACGGCGGCGTTCCGAACAACTGGGTGAGCGAATTCGGCGGCCCGGCGTGGACGTTCGATGATGGCACGCAGCAGTATTACTACCACGCCTTCCTCAAGGAGCAGCCCGACCTCAACTGGCGCAACGCGCAGGTGCGCGAGGCGATGCTCGGCGTGCTGAAGTTCTGGCTCGACCGCGGCGTCGACGGTTTCCGTGTCGATGCCATCCATCACCTGATCGAAGCCGAGCACCTGAAAGACAATCCGCCGAACCCGGACTGGCGCGAGGGGCAATCGCCCGCGCGGCGGCTGGCGCGGCTCTATTCGCTCGACCAGGAAGAGACGCACGCGTGCATCGCGCAGATGCGCGCGCTGGTCGACCAGTACAAGGACCGCGTACTGATCGGCGAAGCCTCGCTGCCGATCGAACAACTGATGGCCTATTACGGCGTCGACGCGCCCGGCTTCCATCTGCCGTTCAACTTCCATCTCATCAAGTCGCCATGGGACCCGCAGGTGATCGCCGCGCTGATCGAACAATATGAAGGCGCGCTCGCCGGCGGCGCCGAGCGCTGGCCGAACTGGGTGCTCGGCAATCACGACCGCTCGCGCGTTGCTTCACGCGTCGGGCCGGGTCAGGCGCGCGTCGCCGCGATGCTGCTCCTGACCTGCGCGGTACGCCGACGATCTATCAGGGCGAGGAAATCGGCATGGCCGACGTGCCGATCCCGACGCAGGCGGTGCGCGACCCGTGGGAAAAGAACGTGCCGGGGCTCGGTCTTGGCCGCGATCCCGAGCGCACACCGATGCAGTGGGATTCATCCGAGAATGCGGGCTTCACGGCGGGCGAGCCGTGGCTGCCGCTGTCGTCGGACTACAAACAGATGAACGTTGCGGCGCAGTCGCGCGAGGCCGCTTCGATGCTGTCGCTTTATCGCCAGCTCATCGCACTGCGCCGCCGCGAGCCGGCGCTCTCGATCGGCGTGCACGTGAAGGCGCAGGCCAACGATGAGGTGCTGACCTATCGGCGCTTCCACGAGGGACGCTGGATCACCGTGGCGCTGAACTTCGCCGACGCACCGCGCCAATACACGAATGGCGGGGGCGCCTACGACGTGCTGCTGTCGACGCACCTCGATCGCGCGCGCCGCGAAGATGGCGGCACGATCGAACTGCGTGCGAACGAAGGCGTGGTTCTGCGCGGCGGCCTGATCAGCCCGCCTTGCGCCGCGCTGCTGGCTTTTCTTTCGCGCTCTCGCGTGTGGCAGCCTTGGCGGCCTTGCCCTGCCCCTTGCCGGCGATCGGCAGCAGCATCTCGCGCTGGCCTTCGACGCGCTTCTTGCCCTTCTTCGGCGCGGATTTGTCGGCGGCCTTCGCGGCGGGCTTGCCCTCTGCCTTGGTGCGCTTGCCGGACTCGACGCTCTTGCGCAGCGCGTCCATCAGGTTGATCACGTTGCGCGGCGCGTCGGCGGCCTTCTCCTTCGGCACCGCGATGCCGGCCTGCTTCTGCTGCAGCATCTTCACGACCGCGTCTTCGTAACTGTCGACGAAAGTTTCCGGATCGAACTCGGCCGCCTTGGTCTCCAGGATATGCTCGGCGAGCTTCAGCATCTCGCCGCTCACCTTGATGTCGTCGATGTCGTCGAAATATTCCGACGCCGGACGCACCTCGTAGGCGTAGCGCAGCGTGGTGCCCATCAGGCCCTTCTCCCACGGCTGCAGCATGATCACGCGCTCGCGCTTGGCCAGCACGACGCGGCCGAGCGCCACCATCTCCTTGCCGCGCATCGCGTCGCGAATGACCGCGAAAGCTTCCTGCCCCACCTGGTCGTTCGGCGTGACGTAATAGGTCGAGTCGAAATAGCGCTCGTCGATCTGCGCATGCGGAACGAACTTGTCGATCTCGATCGTGTGGTTGCTCTCGATCGCAACCGCATCGAGCTCCTCGTCCTCGACCGGAATGAACGCGCCCTTGGCGTATTCGTAGCCGCGCCCCTTATCCGCGCTCTCGACGACTTCGCGCGTCACCTCGTCGACGAGCTGCTGGCGCAGCCGGTTGCCGGTCTGCTTGTTGATCTGGCGGAACGCGATGCGCTCGCCGCCGCTCGCGGCGGTGTGCAGCGCGATCGGGCACGAGACGAGCGAGAGCTTGAGATAGCCCTTCCAATAGGGACGCGGCGCCACGGGAAACTCCTACGCAACAGACTGAGGGCGGTGAGCTGAGGACTCTGACTCCGGGTGAGGCGGAGTCAAGCAGCGAGCATGGTGAAGGAGCGCGGTAAAAATGCGGTCAAGTGTTTGCGAACGAAAGCGCAACGCGCTTGTGGTGTTGTGCGCCTCGTTGCGTGCGGCTTGTAGGGCGGGCAAAGGAGCGAAGCGACGTGCCCGCGTGACCGAGAGATGGCGGGCACGCTTCGCTTTGCCCGACCTACCAACAACTGCAAAGCAAAACCCCCGCATTGCCGCGGGGGCTCGCCACAACATCAGACAGCCTGAAAACCTTACTTCGTCGGCGCCATCGTCGGGCGTTGAGGAGCTTTCGCCTGCCTTCGGGTTCTTCTTCGCGCCCTTCACCTTCGCGGCCTTGCCCTGCCCTTCGACCTTGGTCGAGCCGCCGGTGCCGGTGGTCGGCGCCATGCTGGGCGTGCTCGAGCTCTCGCTCGCTTTCGGTGTCTTCTTGGCGCCCTTGACCTTCGCGCCCTTGCCGGGCGCTTCGGTCGTCGAGGCGCCGCCGGGGTTGGGCTGCATCGTCGGGTTCGAGCTCGATTGGGCATAGGCCGCGAGCCCGCTGATGGCCAAAGCAGTCGCCGCCACCATCAAAGTTCTGGACAACATGGTTCACTCCCTCGCACGGTCTTGCGCGCCAGAGGGGTTTCAGTGGCGCTGCGTCAACTCAACGCAGCCCGGAACCCGAAGTTCCGTCCCATCGACCTGAAGTCGCATGCCCGACCTGCTCCCGCCCGGCCTCTCCACCGGCGCCCTCGTCTTCCTGCTCGTCTCGGCGTTCATCGCCGCGATGGCGCGCGGCTTCTCGGGTTCGGCGCCGCGCTGATCTTCCTGCCGCTCGCCGCGACCGTGGTCGACCCGAAGATCGCCTCGCCGCTTCTGCTCATCACCGACGCGGTGCTGGCGGTCGGCTTCATCCCGGACGCCTTCCGCAAGGCCGACAAGCGCGAGGTGTCGATCATGGGCGCGGGCGCGGCCATCGGCATTCCGCTCGGCACGCTGCTGCTGGTGCACCTCGATGCGCTGACCATCCGCTGGGCGATCGTGGTGCTCGCCTCGACGATGCTGACGCTGCTGCTGTCCGGCTGGCGCTATCGCGGCACGCCGACCCCGCCGCTCTCGTTTTCCGTCGGCGCCTTCGCGGGCGTGTGCAGCGGCGCGGCGCAGACCGGCGGCCCGACCGTGATCGCCTACTGGCTCGGCAGCCCCGCGCCGCCGGCAATCATGCGCGCCAACATCATTCTGTATTTCGCGATCTCGATCGTGATCGCGATCATCTCCTACACGATCGCCGGCGTGATCACGCTCACCGTGCTGAAACTCTGCCTCGTCGTCGGCCCGGTTTACGCGCTCGGCCTGTTCATCGGCTCACGGCTGTTCGGCGTGGCGGACGAAAGCGTGTTCCGCCGCATCTGCTACGCGCTGATTGCGGTGGCGGTGCTGGTGAGTCTGCCGGTGCTGGATGGGGTGGTGAGGTGATCAAAGATGCCGATCTTCATCTCACGGGATTAAGACGATGCTGAATTTCAGCTACATCTACTACTACTTGATCAAGCCGCTCCATCGAGCGCTTAAACAAAGACAACAGGCCCAAGGGGGCAATTATTGTATCAAGCGCTCGCTCCAAATTTTTCGACTTCTCAAAGAACCTAACTTCTCCCGTGCTGTAATCTGTCTTGGAAAATAGCTGATGATGGCCCGCTGAATTGGGATGGCATCTCTCTGAGAGGCTATCGTAGTTACTGCGGATACCGGCGATGCCATGCCGTTTTTCAAATTTATCTACGAACGTGATTACATTGGTTGCCAAAAACTCGGGTCGCCCCTTCAAAACCTCAGTGTCTTTTGTTGCAAAAATGCGATTTATCATCAGTGCATCCATCGCACTCAAATCTTGATTGCTAATGTGAACCAGCAGCGCGCGCTCAAGTTCGTCAAAGACGGCTACGGTCTCCACTAACGCCCTGACACTCAGGAATGAGACGAGAATATTGCGTGCGTTCCAAGCATCCCGCACACCTTCTGCAAGCGCGACAACACGATAAAGAACAGCCTGCTGATACGTGGAGATCTTCCAAGCGATCTTCGATTTGGCCAACGGTCCATCGACCTCTATTGAAGCCTTTCGTCGAGCAGCCAAGCGGTCGATGGTCCGGCCAATTGTCTTGAGATCGCTAGAGCGATCCTTCTTTTTTCCAATGTCAGAAAGGTCGAAGTCCCTCATCAACGTCATTCCCCGCCGACTTCGCCGCGGCGATGCTCCCTCTACCTCACCCGCCGCTTCTTCCCCTCCACCGGCTCAAAGCTGATCTTCAACCGATGCCCCGTCGCCTTGGCAAAGCGGCCAAGTGTTCGCGTTGACGGCAACCCGCGCCCGCTTTCCAGCCGCGCGATCGTGCTCTGTGTCGTCTTCATGCGCCGAGCGAGTTCGTTCTGGCTGAGGCCCGCCCGCTGTCGCGCTTTCGCGACCTCGATCAGCAAGGAGAATTCCTCTTCCAGCGCGTCGTACTCCTTCCGGTATTCGGGGTTCTTCATGAACCGCTTGTGCAGATCGCGCATCTTCGTCATCTGACCTCCTTGGCCCGCTGCCGGGCGAGTTCAAGTTCACGCTGTGGCGTCTTCTGGGTCTTCTTCACGAACACGCGGATGATCACCACGCGGGCGCCGCTTGCCGTCACATAGATTGCGCGCGAGATTCCGTCCCGCCCGGTGACGCGTAATTCCCACAGCTTATCTTCGAGATGCTTCACGGCCTCGCGTGGCAAGGCGCCGAAGCCCACTTCCTCGATGATATTCGACAGGCGCGTGAGCCGCGCCTGCATGTCCTCCGGTAGCGCCGCGATCTCGGCGTCGACCACCGCGTTCAAAGTCTCGACGGTCCAGCGCATGTTTTCAGTATCGCAAAAAAGAGATAGACAGTCCAGCGCGTCGTAGGGTCGGCAAAGGCGCATCGCGCTGTGCCCACGCGTTTCTCCGTGCCCAATCCGCGTGGGCTTCGCGTTGCTCAGCCCACCCTACAGCCTCGCTTCACCTCTCCCGCTTCGCATCCCAATAATTGCGCCCGAACTCAGATCGCGCGATCCCGGCCGCGAAGCGCGCGCGGCGCTTTTTCTCCTCGCCGTCCGGTCTGTGGTTTTCGTCCCGCGCAGGCCGCTCCATTTCGACAGCCTCGCTCCGCCATGTCTCGCGCCAGCCAAGCGCCAGCCTTTGCTCGGTCGCATCCTGTTCGCGTGAATGCTTTTGCCGGCGCTGCCGGTCGCGCGGATGGGGTCCCACGATCTCGTTCCTCGTCGATGAGGTCGACGCCTGCCGGACGGCAGACGCCCGCGCTGAGCCGAAGGCGCACTTCGGCTGTCGTCGCGGGCGGGGTGAGATTTTGTGGGTGCCCCCGTGTGGCGGGCGACCGCGGCAAATTTGCGGCCGGTGCGCCTCGCGTCACTTTTCTCCAAGCGAGCGAAGCATGAGACCGACCAGCACCATGAGATACATGCCGCCGATGAGGACAGCGGCCAGCGCCAACTTCGGCCGCAGTTCGGGCACGGCGTCGGCCACCAGCAAATGCAGCGCCAGCAGGATCGCGAGGACGAGGAGAATGTTCGGCGTCCATTTCCAGCGGAGTCGCACCACGATCGCAAGCGCGATGGCGGCGATGCCCAGGACGGTCAGCATGATGGCGCTCTCCTACGCCTCCGTCCTAGATGCGAGTCGCTACCGCTTTCTAAAGCCATTGACTAAATCCTATTTTAGGACTATACACACACTACCTCGCTCGCTGAGGGGCGTCAACCGGTGACGTTCGGATGATGGGGCGAGCCGGGATGCGCGGCCGGAGATACGGCCAAGCGGTTCCGGGGTCGGTGAAGGCGGAAGCCAACACCGGCTTGTGTGGCGCCTGCGCGGCCCGGCTTCGTCAGCCGGCCACCCGGGCGGCTTCGGGACCCGCCCTGGGGGTACTACGGCCCCTGTGCGAGGAGCTCGCTGCAGAGGAACGGCGCGAATGCCGTTTCAGAAGCGCGGACCGGAGCCGAAAAATGCCGCAAGTCGGAGCGCCGGGAGGCGCGCACTCCGGATCGCAACGGAGTGCGGCGCACTTCGCAGGTGCGCCGGGCGGCTTCGCCGGCCGCTCGCGGGGTTCGCAGCCCCGCGTTTCCCGGCGCTCCGCTCCCCTCGCTTCTTGGCGAAGAGAGCAAGGCGCAGCCCGCGCGCCACGACAAGCGGGCGAGGACGCGTGGCTGTTTGACAGTTGAATCGGGATTGGACCGAGGGGCACGATGCGCGTGCCGCGAACGCGGTGAACTCCCTCTCCCCGCTTGCGGGGAGAGGGTGCGGGGTGAGGGGGACTCACCAAGATCTCAGTGTGCGGAGATTCCCCCTCACCCGCCGCGCTCCGCGCGTCGACCTCTCCCCGCAAGCGGGGAGAGGTAAGAGGGACCGTGCGCGCTACCGCACCGCGATCGGCGACACCGTCGATCCGCTGCCGCCCTGGATCTTCAGCGGCTGCATCACGAAGGCGAACTCGCTGACGCCTTTCTGCGCCAGCTCGTCGAGCTTCATGTTTTCCAGAAGGTGCACGCCATTCACCACCAGCGCGAGCTGATGCACGGGAAGCGAGAGCTGCTTGTCGGGATTGGGCGACACTTCCACCGGCCAATTATCGGCGCCGAGCAGCATCGGGTCCTTGGAGATCAGGAATTCGGCGGCCTTCACGCCGAGGCCGGGGCAGGACTTCACGTAGCGCGGATTGTCCTTGCCGTAGAGCTTGCCCCAGCCGGTGTGGATCGCGATCGCGTCGCCGGCCGCAAGCGTGATGTTCTGCTTCTTCATCGCGCCTTCGAGATCCTCGACGGTGATCTCGTAATTGTCGCCGAGCATCTCGACGCCCTTGAAGCCCGCGACGTCGATCAGCACGCCGCGCGTGAACAGCGCGCCGACATTGTGGACGCCGAACTTCTTGAAGCCGGTGCGGTCGGCGTTCTCGGCGACCTTCATGGCAATTGTACCAGCTGTCGAGATGGGTCTGGTGCGCGAAGCCGTCGAACTGCGTGCCGACCTGGCCGAGCTCGGTGATGATGATCTCCTCGTTCGAGCCGCGCATGTTGGAGAACGCGTTCATGAACGTGCGCTTGGTGTGCACGTCGAAGCGGCGCGTGCCGAAGAACGCCATGCTGGGCCCGAGCACATGCGCGAGCTCGATCACCTCGCCGGTCTTGATCAGTTGCGCGGCCTTCATCACCGCCGCGGGCTTCTGGTGGTTCATCGAGCCGCGCTCGTCGGCCGCGCCCCATTTCGACGGGCAGCGCTGGCTTTCGGCCGGAACGGTCCAGGATGGAGCTTGAGCGTTGGCGGTCGCGGCACTGAGCGCAAGCATCAGCGCGCCGCCGAGTGTGGCTGCTTTCATCTGTCGCCTCCCAAAAACGAGGTGCTCTGTCGCGGCACCCATGCGGCGGATGATGCGGCGCGCGCCGCGGCAGCTTCAAGGCGTGCGGATGCCCTGAGACAACGTGACATGGGTATCGCGCAGGACGGACGCCTGTTGAGCCCGCCGCGCTTGCGCGATAGCTTTCTTCCAAGGCGACGCGAAATCCGGCGAAAACGACCTACACAGCCGGGACATACCGGAGGGAAAATCCATGGCGCGGGAAACCGGACGCACGGCTGAGGACTTGTATCGCGGTGACCGCGGCGCGGCAGATACAGTAGCGTCAAGCCGCCGCGGATTTCTGGGCGGCGCAGGCCTTGCCGCGATGGGGGCAGCAATCGGGGGTGGAATGCCGTTCTCGAACCAACTGGGCAGCCTGATCCCGCCCGCCAATGCGCAGAGCGCGCCGGCACCGGCGGCGCCCGCCGCCAAAGGCCCGCAATTCCTGAAATTCCCCGGCAAGAACGAAGGCCTTGTCGTGCTCGGCGACCGCCCGCTCGTCGCCGAGACGCCCGAGAGCCTGCTCGACGACGACACCACGCCGACGGAAAAATTCTACATCCGCAACAACGGGCAGATTCCCGACGAGGCGAAAGACCCGGAGAACTGGAAGATCGTCATCGACGGCGAGGTGGCGAACCCGATCACCATCACGCTCGGCGAACTGAAGAAGAAATACAAAGCCGTCACGCAGCGCATGGTGCTGGAATGCGGCGGCAACGGCCGCTCGGCGTTCTCCCCGCCCGCGCGCGGCAACCAGTGGACCAACGGCGGCGCGGGCTGCGCCGAGTGGACCGGCGTGCGCCTCGCCGACGTGCTGAAGGACGCCAAGCTCAAGCCAAGCGCGAAGTACACCGCACACTATTCGTCCGACCTGCACCTCTCGGGCAATCCCAACACGCCCACCATCTCGCGCGGCGTGCGCGTGGAGAAGGCGATGGACCCGAACACGCTGATCGTATGGGCGATGAACGGCCAGCCGCTGCCGAACATTCACGGCGGGCCGGTGCGCCTCGTGGTGCCGGGCTGGGCGGGCTCGGCGTCGCAGAAATGGCTGACCAAAATCACCATCCGCGACAAGGAGCATGACGGTCCGGGCATGACCGAGTTCTCCTATCGCGTGCCGATCAAGCCGATGGTGCCGGGCGACAAGGGCGACCCGAAAAACATGAAGGTTCTCGAGTCGATGCCGGTGCGCTCAATCGTCACCTCGCCGGCGAACGGCGCGAAGATCGCGGCGGGCACCAAGGAGCTGAAGCTGCGCGGCGCCGCGTGGGCGGGCGATCTCACCGTGAAGCAGGTCGACATCTCGACCGACTTCGGCGCGACCTGGCAGAAGATGACGCTCGCCAAGCCGAAGAACAAGTTCGACTGGCAGCGCTGGACTGGCACCGTGAAGCTGCCGAGCGACGGCTATTTCGAGATCTGGGCGCGCGCCACGGATTCGAAAGGCACCTCGCAGCCGCATCAGGCCGGCTTCTGGAATCCGCAAGGTTATGGCGGCAACGCGATGCACCGCATCGCGGTGCTGGTGGGTTAGCTGGCGGATGCGGCTGGTACTGGCGATTGCGGGACTGCTGCTGGCTGCGCCCGCAATCGCGCAGACGTTCAATCCGCGCGACGAGTCACCGGAGGAATTCGTCGCGGGTGCAGGCCGCGACGATACGTTCTATGCCTGCACCGCGTGCCACAACTTCAAGCTCGTGGCCGCACAGGGGCTGACGCGCACCGGCTGGGAAGAGTCGATCGCCCTGATGGTCCGCCGCCACAACATGCCGCCGCTCGACGACAAGGACCACAAGGTGGTGCTGGATTATCTCGAAGCCGCCTACCCGCCCCGCGCACCCGCGGCACGCGGTGGCTGGCAAAATCCATTCAGCAAGTGACGCTTGTCATCCCGGGCGAGCCATAAGCGCGGGTTACGCGCGTCTGCGACGCGCTATGGCGAGACCCGGGATCGAACAAACTCGAAAAGATGAGTGAAGTTAATTCCGCCGCTGCTGCGCGTTCGGCGTCGACCAGCGCTGCGGCGCGGAGACGCCGCTGTTGGTCGGGCCGTAGCGCACGCGCGTATCGGTCGTCTGCGACACCGGCACCGCCGAGCACGACGCCGGCTTCGCCATTTTGGCGCGCAGGAACGCCTCCGCCTCCTTCGACGCCAGCGGCTTGTCGAGCATCATGCGGTCGATCATGCAGGCGAGCTTGTCGGCGCTCGGCTTCGCGCCGCTCGCCTCGCACAGCCAGCCCTTCATGTAGACCGCATTCGTCTCAAAGCGCGTCAGGAACACGATGCACTGCTTGATGAAGCCGTCGGAGTTCACGTTGAGATCGGCGGCGCGCACCGCGCCGAAGCGCGTCTCGATATCGTAATAGCGCGTGGTGAGCGAGGCGCGCGAATTGCGGAGCCGCGGCAGGTCGAGGATCTCCTGTCCGAAGTATCGCTCGACCGCGACAGCTTGCCTTGGCGTGACCAGGAAGAAGCTCGCGTCGGTGTCGCGGTCATGCAGGTTGCCGTATTGGCGCGCCTCCATGCGGCCAGCCCAGTAGCCGTCGATCGCCATCGTCTTCACGGGAAAACGGGCAAGATCGTTCGATGTCATTCTGAACGCCGTGTCCTGGTCGACGACAACCTTCGTACGCGCGCTCCATCCGTAGCTCATCACGTAGACGATCATCGCGAAGAAGATCGCGCCAAACAGATAGAACGAATACCGGATCATGATGCCGACGCCGGTCACTGCGACGGCGACATGGCTCGCCCGCAGCGAGCTTCCGAGCGATGTCCGGATATCAGAGTCCATCGACATTACAGAATTCTCAGTTCGCGTTGCCGCGCAGCTTCGGGTCGCGCGCGGCTTCGATCCAGTCGAGGCGTTTCGGCGTGGCGGCGAAGATCACGCCGTTTGTTCCGCAGAAATTTCGCTTCAGCTCCGCGCGCGCGAACAGCGCGCCAAGCCTCGGATCGCTGCCGGCGGCGCGCAGCGTAAGCTTGTCCAGCGCACAGGCCAGCATCCCGCGATCGACTACCTCAAGACCCGCGTTGCAGTACCAGCCGGTGATCTCCAGCCGCGGCTCATCGAAAGCGCGCGAGAAGCGAAGACAGCGGCGCTCGCCGCCCGGTGCGCGGTCGTTGAAGGCTTCGACCGACACGCGGCCGAATTTCGTCTCGATGGTTTTCTCGAATGCCGCCCGCGACAGGCGCAGCTCCGGAATGCTGGCGGTCGTCTCGTCCTGTTCGGTCTCGGCACCCGCGCCGGCTCGAAAAATCTCGACCATCGCGGTCGCGCCGCCCGGCTCGCCGAACGAGAGAATATCCTTGCGTCCTTTTCCGCCAGCGTGACGCCAGATCGCGTAGCGCGGCGTTTCGCTAAACTCTGCCATCGTCATCGCGAACACCGGCATGGGCTTGGCGACCTCGACCCAGTCGGGCTCGGCGTCGCGCACCATGTCCGGGCCATGCACCTTGGTCAGCACCTCGACTCCGACCAAGCCGAACGCCACGACCGCGGCGCCATAGACCACCGTGCGCGCCAGGGTCGCCCGCAGTTCGTTGGCGAACAGGCAAAGCATGGCGAAGCCGATGCCAGCCCCGCGCGACGCGCGAGCCGCAACCGCCTCGATCCCGATACGCAACGCAGGATGCACGCCGTTCCCCAGACGCCGTTCGATGTCCGGTTTGTAGCGTCCGGAGGCTAGTCGAGGGTTTCAACCGCCCGGAAACGCGGGCGTTTTTCGGGGAGAAGGTCAACGAGGGGTTACGGGGATCGTAGAGCCATCAGGCCGCCGAATGACCCTTATTCGCAGGATTTAATTGACTTTTCAGGCCTGAGAGGCATTTAAGACGGACCCGAGACACAGTTGGCTCCGATGACCGCAGCGTCGACCCTCAAACCGGCCTCCAAAACGCCGGCCGCCACAAGCGGCACGACGCGCTGACGCATCTCGCTTCCGGACCCTCTCCCGGCGGGAGATGGGAGTGAAGGCCCGCAAGGGCGACCGGGAGAGACCACAGGTTTCAAGGCAGGAACATCACCATGGGTTTCAAGGTCGCCGTCGTAGGCGCCACCGGCAATGTGGGCCGCGAGATGCTGAACATCCTCGCCGAGCGGGAGTTTCCCGCCGACGAAGTGGTGGCGCTCGCATCGCGCAAGAGCATCGGGCAGGAAGCCGCCTATGGCGACAAGACGCTCAAGGTCAAAGCCCTCGAGCATTACGATTTCTCCGACACCGACATCTGCCTGATGTCGGCGGGCGGCGGACCCTCGAAGGAGTGGTCACCGAAGATCGCGGCCGCGGGTGCGGTGGTGATCGACAATTCGTCGGCCTGGCGCATGGACCCTGACGTTCCGCTGATCGTGCCGGAAGTGAACGCCGACGCGGTCGCCGGCTTCACCAAGAAGGGCATCATCGCCAACCCGAACTGCTCCACCGCGCAGCTCGTCGTCGCGCTCAAGCCGCTGCACGACAAGGCGAAGATCAAGCGCGTGGTCGTGTCGACCTATCAATCGGTGTCGGGCGCCGGCAAGGACGCGATGGATGAGTTGTTCTCGCAGACCAAGTCGGTCTACCAGCTCAATGAGGTCGAGGCGAAGAAGTTTCCCAAGCGGATCGCGTTCAACGTGATCCCGCAGGTCGATGTCTTCATGGAGGACGGCTACACCAAGGAAGAATGGAAGATGGTGGTCGAGACCAAGAAGATCCTCGATCCCAAGATCAAACTCACCGCGACCTGTGTGCGCGTGCCGGTGTTCGTCAGCCACTCGGAAGCCGTGAACATCGAGTTCGAGGAGCCGATTTCCGCCGATGAGGCGCGCAACATCCTGCGCAACGCGCCCGGCTGTCTCGTGATCGACAAGTACGAGGACGGCGGCTACGTCACGCCCTACGAGGCGGCGGGCGAGGACGCGACCTACATCAGCCGCATCCGCGTAGACCCCACGATCGATAACGGGCTCGTCATGTGGATCGTCTCCGACAACCTGCGCAAAGGCGCGGCGCTCAACGCCGTGCAGATCGCCGAGTGCCTGATCAATCGCAAGCTGATCCAGGCGAAGAAGAAGGCGGCTTAGGTCCAGGAGCACCGCTCTATCAATACGTCATGGCCGGGCTTGTCCCGGCCATCCACGTCTTAAGTCGCGACACTCGCGAGCTTGCTCAACTCCACATTCGCTCCGCACAACAGCACGCCGACTTTCTCATCCGCGCGCGGCTTGTAGCGTCCGCTGATCAGCGCCGCGAGCGCGGCTGCGCCGCCGGGCTCGGCGGCGACGCGCAACCGGTCCCACAACATCCGCTGCGCCTGCACGATCGCGTCGTCCGGCACCAGCGCGACGTGATCCACGTTGGCCTTCGCGATGTCGTAGACAAGCTGCCCGGTGTTGCGCGCACCGAGCAAATCCGCCGCGATGCTCTCGACCGTGACGTCGACCGGCTTGCCGGCTTCGAGCGAGGCATGCAGCGCGCGTGAACCTTCCGGCTCGACGCCGACGACCTTCACGCGCCGCCCGTACCAGGCCGCAATCCCGGCGATCAGGCCGCCGCCGCCGACCGCGACCAGCACAGTGTCGAGATCGGGCGCATCCTCCTCCCATTCAAGACCGACGGTGCCCTGGCCGGCGATCGTTTCAGCCGCGTCGTAGGCGTGCACCGAGAGCGCGCCGCTCTTTTCGATGAACGCGTTGCAGGCATCGAGCGCATCCGCATAGCGCGCGCCGCCGACGCGCGCGTCCGCGCCGTAGCTCTTGATGCGCGCGATCTTCACCGGCGAGGATACATCCGGCACGAAGATCGTCGCCTTGTGACCGAGCTTCTGCGCCGCATAGGCGGCTGCCGCGCCATGATTGCCGCCCGACGCCGCCGCGATGCCCGCGGCCGGCACCTTTCGCGAGAGCAGGTTGTTGAACGCGCCGCGCGGCTTGAACGTGCCGGTGTGCTGCAGGAATTCGAGCTTGAAGGTGAGCGGATGATCGAGCGTCACGCCGAAATCGGCGGCGTCAGTGCGGATCACCGGCGT
Organism: uncultured Alphaproteobacteria bacterium; assembly: GCA_963779545.1. Taxonomy (GTDB): domain Bacteria; phylum Pseudomonadota; class Alphaproteobacteria; order Rhizobiales; family Xanthobacteraceae; genus PALSA-894. The sequence goes on from CAVZYQ010000004.1 coordinate 39,524, forward strand.
GCGCCGCACGTGCGGTTTGATGCGCGTGTAGGCGGCGCGGATGTCGTCCGGTTCGGTCATATGATGTTCAATTCCTTCACGGCGCGTCCCGCCACCACGCGCTCATAGCCGAACAGCGTGAGGTCGATCGATACAAACTTTTGATGAGTGATCAGCTCGGCAACCGCGCGGCCCGTGGCGGGCGATTGCTGCAGGCCGTGACCGGAGAAGCCGTTGGCGAAGATGAAATTCGAAACCTCGGGGTGCCGGCCGATCACGCCGTTCTGGTCGAGCGTGTTGTAGTCGTAGTGCCCGGCCCAGGCGCGCTGAACTTTAAGCGCCTCCATGGCCGGCACGCGATGCGCCAGCGCCGGCCAGACGATCTCGTCGAACTGCGGATAGTCGACCTCGAAGTCGGTCGCGCGCGGGTCGTTCGCCTCATCCGGCGAGACGCCGCAGATGTAGACCTCGCCCTCGGGCCTGATCCACACGCCGCTTGGATCGACCATCAGCGGCATGCCGGGCAGCGGCGTGCGGCACGCGACGACGAACACCGAACGTTTGCGCGGCTCGACCGGCAGCGCGATGCCGGCGATCGCCGCGACATCGCCGGCCTGCGGGCCGGCGGCGTTGACCAGCGTGCCGCAGGCGATGCGCTCGCCGTTCGGCGAGCGTCACGCCGGTGATGCGATTGCCGGCGCGCTCGATGCCGGTGACGTCACCATGAATAGTAGCGCGCGCCTTTCTGCCGTGCCGCGTTGCGCAGCAGCGCGAGCAGGGAATGCGCATCGAACCACCCCTCGCCGCTTTGCCCGAACGCGCCGAGTGCGAGATCGGACGTATTCAGCCACGGAAACTTTGTCGCCATCATCGCAGGATCCAGCAGCACGATGTCGGCGCGTTCCGCCGTCTGCACATGATGGTTCTGTCGCAACACATCCGCGCCCGCATCGCTCGCCATCAGCAGATAGCCGCGCTCGCGATACGCGATGTCGGCGTCGTCACCGAAGCGCGCCTTCAGGTCGCGAAAGAACGACATCCCGAAGCCGCTCATCCGGATGTTCTCGGGCGTGGAGAACTGTTGCCGGATCGAGGCGGCCGACAGCGTGGTCGCGGACTGCGCGTAGGTCGGGTCGCGCTCGATCACCGCGACGGAACCCGAAAAGCCGAGATCGTGCGTGAGGAAATACGCGGCCGAGGAACCGACCGCCGCGCCGCCCACGATCACTACGTCGAAAGACTGAGAGCTCACGCCTGCCTCTTGCCGGCCGGACAGTGGCATGCACGCTGCATGGCCGCTAGGGTTGAGATGAAAATCAGGGGGGTGACGTCATGACCATCCGTCCGCGCCGCAGCGTTCTCTATATGCCCGGATCGAATGCGCGCGCGCTGGAAAAGGCGAAGACGCTGCCGGCGGACGGCATCATCCTCGATCTGGAGGATGCAGTCGCGCCGGACGCCAAGGCCGCCGCGCGCGATCAGGTGACGGCGGCCGTGAAGGCCGGCGGATTCGGTGCACGCGAAGTGTTCATCCGCACCAATGGCTTCGACACGCAGTGGTTCGCCGACGACCTGACGGCAGCGGCAACAGCCGCGCCCGATGCAATCCTGGTGCCGAAAATTTCCAACGCCGATCAGCTCGAGCTGATCGCGCAGCGCCTGCTGAGCATGCATTCGAATCACCGCACGCGCATCTGGGCGATGATCGAGACGCCGACCGCGATCTTCAATGTGCGCAGCATTGCGGAAGCCGCGCGCGATGCCGAAACGCGGCTTGCCGGCTTCGTGATGGGCACCAACGATCTCGCCAAGGAGACACGCGCACGCCAAGTCGCCGGCCGCGCCCCGATGGTGGGCTGGCTCACCACCTGCGTGCTCGCGGCGCGCGAGCATGGCATCGACATTCTGGACGGGGTCTACAACGATATCGCGAATGCGGATGGCTTCAAGGCCGAGTGCGAACAGGCGCGCGACTTCGGTTTCGACGGCAAGACGCTGATCCATCCGAACCAGATCGAGCCATGCAACGCCGTGTTCTCGCCCGCGCCGGACGAGGTCGCGCAGGCGCGCAAGATGATCGCGGCGTTCGACCTGCCGGAGAATAAAAGCAAAGGCGTGGTGCAGATCGACGGCCGCATGGTCGAGCGCATGCATGCCGAAATGGCGCGCCGCACGGTGGCGATCGCGGAGGCGATCGAGGCGAGAAGCTAGTTGTTGTCCGCTCGTCCCCGCGAAAGCGGGGACCCAGAGCCACGAAAGAAGAACTGGATTCCCGCCTACGCTGGAATGAGCGGAAGGCTCACATCCACGGCCGGGCGGCCTGCGCCTTTTCCTCGAAGCTCGCGATCTTGTCCTTCTTGACCATGGTCAAGCCGACATCGTCGAGGCCGTTGAGCAGGCAGTGCTTGCGGAACTGGTCGATCTCGAATTTCACCACGCCGCCGTCCGGGCCGCGGATCTCCTGTTTCTCCAGATCGATCGACAGCGTCGCGTTGGCGCCGCGGTCGGCGTCGTCGAACAGCTTTTCGAGATCTTCCGGCGAGACCTTGATCGGCAGAATGCCGTTCTTGAAACAGTTGTTGTAGAAAATGTCGCCGAACGAGGTCGAGATCACGCAGCGAATGCCGTAATCCAATAGCGCCCAAGGCGCGTGCTCACGCGAGGAGCCGCAGCCAAAATTGTCGTCCGCCACGATGATCTTGGAATTGCGATAGGCCGGCTTGTTGAGCACGAAATCCGGGTTCTCGCTTCCGTCATCCTTGTAGCGCTTCTCCGAAAACAGGCCCTTGCCGAGGCCGGTGCGCTTGATCGTCTTCAGATACTGCTTCGGAATGATCATGTCGGTGTCGACATTGATCATGTGCAGCGGCGCCGCGACGCCTTCCAGTTTGGTGAACTTTTCCATCGAACCGGTCCTCGGAATGGCCGTTTCATGGCGGGTCGCGGGTTCCGGGTCAAGGGCGGACGCGCGATCCGGCGGCGGACGGATACACCCGCCCGCCGTCATCCATCAATTCAGCTTATAGCATAGCGGCGAGAGCGCTTCAGAAGCTCAGCGTCGCGGCGCCCTGCTTGATCTCGGCGTGCATCGCGCTCGCCCCGACCACGACGACACCGTCGAGCAGGTCGGAGGCCTCGTAGCCGCGCGATTTCACGCATGGCGGGCAGGCCCAGATCGTGCCGCCGCGCTTCTGGAAGTCCTCGATCAGCGCCGCAGAGTGCCTCAAGCGGCGCGACCTGCGTCATGCGCTGGCCGCCGCGGCGAACCAGGTCGATCGCAGTGCTGGTCAGAAACACCGAAACTTTCAGGCCAGCGGTCAGGCCCGCGTTCGCGATCGTGAACGCAACGGACGATAGTTCGGACTCGATGCCTTTGGTGACGAGAACCACGAGCTTGTCAGTTCCTGTTTGCATAGTAGGCTCCTGAGCAGGTTGGGTTGCATGACGCTGCTCTACGCCCGCGCGGGACTTGCGTCTTTGGCCGGTTCGCCGAAACACATGATTGAAAATCCGGACGCCCACGAAGCCGGTGACGTTCTGTCGAACGTTCTGCGAACGGTCCGGCTGTCGGGATCACTGCAGTTCTGCTTCATGCCGACGGGCGCGTGGCGGACCGACCCGTCTTCCTCGATGAAGCGTCTTGCAGCAGGGCCCTCCACCACGATGCCGTTCCACATCCTCGTCGAGGGATCATGCTGGCTGAAGATGGGCGACCAGCGCATCGACCTTGCGGCGGGCGACGTCGTCGCGTTCCCGCTCGGCACGCCGCATGATCTCGGAGCCGGCGTTGACGGAAGAATCGTCAATCCGCTCGGCGATCTTCCGCCGAAGCCGTGGCGACAAATTCCCGTTCTTCAATACGGAGAGGAGCGCTCGCGCGTGCGGCTGCTCTGCGGCTATCTGCAGTGCGAAGCGATGAACTTCCGCCCGTTGCAGGATGCGCTGCCCGCGCTGCTGCACGTCAGGACCGAAACGGCAGCGGGCGGCGAGTGGCTGTGTGCCACCATCCGGCAGATCGTATCCGAGGTGGAAAAGCCGCGAACGGGCGGCGTCTCCATGCTCGAACGCCTGACCGAGATCACGTTCATTGAACTGCTGCGGCACGAGATCAGCAAGGCGCGGCCCGGATCGACCGGATGGATGGCGGCGCTGGCGGAGCCGTCGCTGCGCCGCTGCATCGCGCTGATCCACGATGACCCGCAGCGCGACTGGTCCGTGCAGGACTCTCGCGGCGGCCTCCGGTGTTTCGCGCAGCACACTGGCCGAGCGGTTCGAGACCGTGCTCAACACCTCGCCGATGCGCTACGTGCGCGAGTGGCGGCTGCATCTTGCAAGCGTGGCGTTGAGCACGACATCGCAGCGAATCGCGTCCATCGCATACGATGCCGGATACGGGACCGAGGCGGCATTCAATCGCGCCTTCTCACGCGCCTACGGCACGCCGCCCTCGGCGTGGAGGCAGAACGCGCGTGGGAACATGGCCACGAGAGGCGATGCTCAATAGTTAGGGCTGCTGTGTCGTCCGCTACTCAGTCCGCCGCCGCCTCGATCGCTTCCATGTCGGCGTCCGACATGCCGAAATGGTGGCCGATCTCGTGTACCAGCACATGGGTAATGATCGCACCCAGCGCTTCGTCGTGCTCGCTCCAGTAATCGAGGATCGGACGGCGGTAGAGCCAGATCATGTTCGGCATGTGCACTGGCGCGCTCTCGGAGCGAAACGGCAGGCCGACCCCCTGAAACAGGCCGAGCACATCGAATTCGCTCTTTGCGCCAAGATGGTCGAGCACCTCGTCGGTGGCGAAATCGTCGATCTTGATCACGAGATCGGCGCACATCGCCCGGAACTCATCGGGCAACCGGCGGAACGCCTCGATCGCCATCGCCTCGAATTCGGCAAGCGACGGCGCCTTCAGCGGCCGCCAGTGAGACTTGTCTGCGCTCTCCTCCATCGCGGCTATTTCGCGACGTAGGTGAAGTAAAGATAGATCGCGAGCACGATCAGCCCCACGAGGCTCAAGCCGCGGCCGATGCGCTGCCCCCACAATTCGATCTTGTCGACCGAGCCGTCTTGGTTCACGGCGTCCTTGCCGGCGAAATGATCGCTCGCGCGCTGCGCCGTGCGGGCGAGCGTTGAGGTCGCGAAGGTGTCGCTCTCGCCCAAAGTCTTGAGGCTCGCGAGCGCTTCGCGCCGCTGTTCCTCCTCGCGCTGTCTCGGATCGGCCATGGCGCAGAACATAGGGCTGCGGGCCGCGCTCGGCCACAGTCAAGCGGTTGACGAAAAAGCCCTGATGCGGGAGCGTAAGCGTACGGGTGTGGAGTAACGCATGCTGAAATGGCTGGCTGTCGCATTGCTGGGAGCGCTTGTCGGGGCGACGCCGGCCGCGGCGAATGACATCGCGAAATCCGGTACAGCGGCCGCAACCGACCTCTCGGCGCAGACGCGCGAGCCGCGCACGCGGCTGCGCGTCTATCCCGGCCGGCGGCTCCTTTACCGCGACTGCACCTTCCGTCTCGCGCAACAATGGCGGCCGAGCGGCACGGTCATCGTGCCGGTGCAACGCTGCTGGTGGGTACGCGGCTAGAGCCCGGCTACCAGGATGGTTGAGACTTGACCATGTCCAGATTGTCGGCCGGCCTCGCGATCGGGCTTCTCTGCGTTGTTGCGCATCACACGGCGGCGGCGCCGGCACCGGGTTCGGTCGATCCGGTCCCGGCGGCGCCTGCTCCGCCTCCGGCCGCGCCACCCGCCGTGGCACCACCGGCCGCCACAACACCGGCCGCACCGCCGGTCACCGCAGCACCGCCTGCCACGTCACCGGCAACGACTGCGCCGCCCGCCGCGGCAGCGCCTTCCGCGACACCCCCGGCTGCCGCAACGCCATCGACAACCGAGGCGGCGCCTCCCGCGCAGGCCACAAAGAAGAAATCCAAAAAGCGCCGCTATGCGCGCTATCGCTACTATCGCGGCGGGCCGTTCTTCTTCGGGCATCCCCGCGTCTGGTGGCCGTTCCATCCGCAGCGCTACCGCGCGTACCGCCATCCGCGACGCTACGCGCATCATCGGCGTTATCACCGGCCGTTTTTCATCTTCCGCTGGTAACTCCTCACCGCGGAACTTCATGCCCGGAAACGATTCGGTTGCTGCGGCGTTATCCCGCACGGGCGGCTGAAGGAGGAGAACGCATGTCGAAGTTCCTTACTGGCATTGCGGCCATTGGCCTTCTCGGCCTAGCCGCAATGCCCGTCACCGCGACGGCCGCAGAGCAGCAGTCGGGCGTGACCAACAACGGCTCAACCGTTCAATTGACTGATGTGAGCGCGCAGCGCCGTCACTGGCGCCACCACCGCTACGGCTATTACGGCCCGCGTCGTCATTGGGGCCCGCGCTACGGCTACTATCGGCCGTACCCGTACTACGGAGCTTACGGATACCCGTACGGCTACTACCGGCCGGGTCCGTTCGTATCGTTCGGCGCCGGCCCGTTCGGCTTCCGCTTCTTCTAAGCCTGACACGAAGAAACGCCCGGGATGGTTCTCCATCCCGGGCGTTTTGCTCTTGCGGGAAGCCGGCGTCAGCGCCAGTCGCGCACGTCGACGAACTTGCCGGCGATTGCTGCCGCCGCCGCCATCGCGGGCGACACGAGATGCGTGCGGCCCTTGTAGCCCTGCCGGCCTTCGAAATTGCGGTTCGAGGTCGAGGCACAACGCTCGCCGGGGCTAAGCTTGTCAGGGTTCATCGCAAGGCACATCGAGCAACCCGGCTCGCGCCAGTCGAAACCCGCCGCCTTGAAGATCTTGTCGAGCCCTTCGGATTCAGCCTGCTCCTTCACGAGCCCGGAGCCCGGCACAATCATCGCGTTGACGCTCGCGTTGACTTTCTTGCCGTCCGCGATTTTTGCTGCCGCACGCAAATCCTCGATACGCCCGTTGGTGCATGAGCCGATGAACACACGGTTGACCGCGATATCGGTGATCTTCTCGCCGCCCTTGAAGTCCATGTAGGCGAGCGCGCGCTGCAGCGCCTCGCGCTGATGCTCGTCGGTCTCCTCCAGCGTCGGCACGCGGCCATTGATCGAGACGACCTGTCCGGGGTTGGTGCCCCAGGTGACGATCGGCGGCAGCTTCGCGGCGTCGAGCCTGATCTCGGCGTCGAATGCCGCGCCCTCGTCGGAGTAAAGCTGTTCCCAATAGTGCATCGCGTTTTCCCAGCCGCCTGCCTTCGGCGCCTTGGGACGGCCCTTGAGGTACTCGTATGTCTTCTCGTCGGGCGCGATCATTCCGGCGCGCGCGCCGCCCTCTATCGACATGTTGCAGACCGTCATGCGGCCTTCCATCGAGAGCGCGCGGATCGCTTCGCCGGTGTACTCGATGACGTGGCCGGTGCCGCCGGCCATGCCGATCTCGCCGATGATGGCGAGGATGATGTCCTTCGCGGTGACGCCCTCCGGCAGCTTGCCGTCGACCACCGCGCGCATGTTCTTCGACTTCTTCTGGATCAGCGTCTGCGTGGCGAGCACATGCTCGACCTCGGACGTGCCGATGCCGTGCGCGAGCGCGCCGAATGCACCGTGCGTCGCCGTGTGGCTGTCGCCGCACACGATCGTGGTGCCGGGCAGCGTAAAGCCCTGCTCCGGGCCGATGATGTGCACGATGCCCTGACGGGGGTCCGTCTCGCCGTAATACTCGATGCCGAAGTCCTTGGCGTTCTGCGCCATCACGGCGATCTGCTCGGCGCTCTCCGGATCGGGATTGGGCAGATTGCGGTCCGAGGTCGGGATGTTGTGGTCGACCACCGCGAGCGTCTTCTCCGGCGCGCGCACCTTGCGGCCCGACGTGCGCAGCCCCTCGAACGCCTGCGGGCTCGTCACCTCGTGAACGAGATGACGGTCAATGTAGAGCAGGCAGGTTCCGTCCGGCTGCTCGTCGACCACGTGATCGTCCCAGATCTTGTCGTAGAGGGTGCGGGGTTTGGCCATTGCTCAAAATCCTGTCGCGCGGTCGTTATCCGGCACTCTTTAGTCGCTTGAGACAGCAAGTGAAAGTGCCAGGCTCCCGCTCTCTCCACGCTGACTGTCTGAACGCTGCGCCGCTGCCAGCCCAAGCGGGCCAGCCGCCGCCCTTGAGCCGCGCCAGTACCCTATACAGTAACGGCATTCTTGCCTGACGTGCTCCAGAGATACGCAAAGCCGAAGACCGCGCCGAGCGCTATGCCGATCCCGACGCCATAGGGCAAACCCCAGAGCAAGATGCGCAACGGTTCAGGCTTCGCCCTTACTGAACTTGCTATACCCTCGATCGGGTCCTGGAGCAGCAAACCGAGGCCGCCGGCAAACGCACCAACGACCACCACCGCCAAAAGCGAGGCGAAGCCGCTCTTGACCAGGGTTGCCAGATTGATCCGATCCAAGGTGTAATTGAGGATCGAGAAGATGATCACTGCGGTCCCCGGAATTGCACCGAGAAGCAAAATGTGGGGAACGATCAAAGGTCGGTCGAACTTCAGCCCGAAATACAACGTCACCCAAGGCCCGCAGATCACTCCGGCGATGATGCCGCCGACGACTGCTCCGGTAAATGCATTGGTGATCCACCGATGTTCCGGCCAGCGGGCCCGGCTCGCCTCAAACCGTTCCGCACCCGACAAGGCGAGCAGGCCCAACAGGACGCCAATAATGATGGAAACAATTGTAATCTCGACGAGCAGCTGGCCGAAGGCCGGAAGTCTCCAAGACTCGGTAGCCGAGAAGTAGTAGGCTGTTGTGATGATCGGCGCGGCAGTAATGCCGCCAAAGAACCCGCCGAAGAACCCGCGTCTTGATAGCAGCTTAAGGCTGTTGCTGCTCTGGCTGTCCTCAACGTCGATTTCCCCTCGTAGCAGCCGGTAAGCCCGTTGAAGGCCCACCAAGAACAATCCGAAGGTCGCAACCGAAATCATGATGCTGAGAATGGTCCAGTAGGATGACAATGGAGGAAACTCGGCCGCCGCACTGGCTACCTGCTTGAGCGTGCGCTGTGGAGCGCCGACCGCAGCGGACGCGACGGAAGCAGAGGCAGAAGCAGCTGCAGCAGCGTGCACCGAAAAGGCAACTGGCAGCAGCGATGTGATCGACGCGACAAGGCCCATCGCGTTACCAATCATCATCAGAAGCGAGCCCGGATTGAAGAAAAACGGAGCTTCGAGTGACGAATGGTCCCACGTCTTCTGCAGTCGCTGTGTGCTTTGCGAGACGTTGTTCCTGACGCGTATCATCAGGTTTCCGAGCGGCAGGTCCGTGGCTTCGATGTCCCGCAAGAGTGCGGCCGTGTATTTGCTGTGGGTCTCACCGGGGCTCTCGTAGGCGACACCGCCGGGAGCGGCGGCAAAGGAGATGAAGGTCCCGGTGTCCGCGCTGATCTCCGCCAAGCCTCCGTTCGTCTTGACCGGCGTATCCCCGCCGACATAGGTCCTTTCAATATCTCGCGGTTCTGCGACGACCGTGTAGCCCCTCGATTTCAGCGCCAACTCGTCCAGGCGTGGAGCAAATGGATTGCTGCGGCACGCATCGAGGATGATGATGCGCGATTTCACGAACTTCGACATGGTGTCGATCTGACGCTCGATATCAATCAGCTTCGCGAAATCCTCCTGGCCAGAAACCTCCGCGCCAATGGGCATCAGATAGCTCTTGCCGCTCACTTGCACGCCATGGCCTGAGAAATAGAGGAGCCCAACTTTTGCGGCGTCCTTCTTCAGGTCGGCATTGAATGCATCGAAGAGCTGATCGGTCTTGGCGTAGTCGCAATTATAATCGTCCCGGACTTGAAAGCCGAGCCGCTTCAACACCTCGGCGACAGCCTTCGCGTCATTGACCGCGGCCGGTAACTCGCCATCCTTTGCGTAAGCCGTATTGCCGATCACGAGAGCCTGCCGGCGCTCGTCGCCCTGCCCAAAGCCAAGCATGTGCCCCTCCGTTCAGCCGCCGGCACGCGGCGAATATCAGTCCGCAAAGACGTTCCAGCGCTCGATCGATCTTGTCCTCGACCAATTCAGAATCAGATGACCGCTGAAGCCGCGAACGGGACTGTGCCGATCCAAAGACCAGAAGCGCGATGTCGCTCTTCGAGAGAAAAATACAGCAGCAAATGACTCTCGCCAAACTCGCATGCAGGCTCAGGCGCCAATCTTGACTTCCTGCTCGTGCCAGACGTCCGGAAAGAAGCCCGCCCCGGGGCGCATGGCGCGCCAGCGGAGTTCTTCCCTGGACAGTCCAGGGAACGCCCTCAGACAGTGGCCGGCTTCGGCGTGCTCCAGATGTAGGCTAGTCCGAACACCGAGCCCAAGGCGATGCCAACGGCTACGCCGTAAGGCAAGCCCGCGATCAGGATCGCAATAGGGTCCTGCGGAACGCCGTCTGCGAGCTTTTGAATCAGTTGCTGGAACAACAAGCCTAGACCGCCGGCAATCACGCCGACTACCACGACCGCTCCCAACGACGCCAATAGGCTCCGTCCCAGCGCGGCGAGGTTAATGCGTTCCAGCGTGTAATTGAGGATCGAGAAGATCAAGATCGCGGTTCCCGGGATCGCGCCGATCAAAAGGATATGCGGGAGCACGAACGGGCGGTTCTGCCAACCGAAATAGAGCGTGACCCATGGCCCGATAATGACGCCAGCAATGATGCCGCCGACCACGGCGCCGGTGAACGGGTTGATGAAGCGACCACGCTGCGGCCAGCGGACGCGCAGTTTTTCGAACCACTCTGCAGTGGACAGCGTCAGAACCCCGAGCAGCAGTCCAATGATCACGCAAGCGATGGTGGTCTCGGTCAGGAGCTGACCGAACGCTGGGAGGTCTGTCGTGCGCGCGACGACAGAATAATAATAGGCTGTGGTGATGAGCGGCGCGGCGATCACGCCCCCGAAGAACCCGCCGAAAAGGCCTCGCCGCAAAAGCAGTGGAAACTGGTGAGACCCTTGGCCGTCCGGCCCAGTCTCCCCGAGTTCGTTCTCGCCGCGCAACAGGCGGTAGGCCCTTTGTAGGCCTATCAGAAATAGCACGAAACTGGTCAGTGCGACCGCCACTCCGAGAGCCGTCCAGTACCACGCCAGTGGCGGGTATTTATCCGCAGTTACGGCAAGCGTTCCGGCGACAACCGAAGGAAATCGAGTACTGGCTTGCAGGACGCCCTGCGCGGCCGCCGATGCAGCAGCCGCGTGAATCGAAAACGCAAAGGGCAGAACCGAGAGCACCGAGGCGATCAAGCCGATCATGTTCCCAACCAGCATCAGCAGCGAGCCAGGACTGAAGAAGAAGGGTGCCTCGAGCGAAGAGTGATCCCAAGTCTTTTGCTTGCGTTCGGTGGTGCGCGACACGCTGTTCCTGACGCGTATCATCAGGTTGCCAAGAGGCAAGTCGGTTGCCTCGATGTCGCGCAAGAGCGCGGCCGTGTATTTGCTGTGAGTCTCGCCGGGGCTTTCGTAAGCGACACCGCCGGGAGCGGCGGCGAATGAAATGAAAGTACCGGTCTCCGCGCCAATCTCAGCCAGCCCTCCGTTCGGCCTGATCGGCTTGCCGCCAACGCCGTAGCCCTTCTCGGAGTCCGGAAGCTTCGGGACCGTCATATTGATGCCGCGCGATTTCAGCGTCGTTTCGTCGATAGATTCCGCAAACGGATTCGAGCGGCAAGCATCGAGGAGAATGATGCGAGCTGTCACGAGCTTCGACATCTCTTCGATCTGGTCTTCGATGTTGACAAGTTTCGCGAAGTCTTGCTCGCCGACGATCTCCGAGCCGATCGGCATCAGGTAACTCTTGCCGCCCACTTGCAGGCCGTGGCCGGAGTAGTAGAGCAATCCGATCTTCGCCGTTTCCTTTTTCAGATCGGCATTGAAGTCATCGAAAAGTTGCTGCGTCTTAGCGTAATCACAATCGAGACCGAGCCGGACCTGAAAGCCGAGCCGTGTGAGCACCTGCTCGACAGCCTTCGCGTCATTGACCGCCGCCGGCAGCTCGCCGTCCTTCGCGTAAGCCGTATTGCCGATTACGAGAGCCTGCCGGCGCTCGCCGCCCTGCCCAAAGCCAAGCATGCTATTGTCTCCCCTTGCGGCCAGCCCTAGTCCAAGAACACGTCGGATTCGGATTTCCAGATCTCCCAAGTCGTCCTTGGATCGTCGGGATATCGCTTGAGAATGCGCCGCTCGCCAGCCTTCTTGAGCTCCTGGTTCGCTGCCCAGGCTCGAGCCCCACCGACAAAGGGGACCTGCAGGGCTTCATAAATCGAAGTGATCTGCCAGCTAGGGACCCCTAGCTCGGCCATGCCGATGCGCAATACATCGTCCGCCTCTTCCCGCGTGCCCGTTTGGACCCAATAGGAATAGTCGTGGACGATCGCGGCGTGGAGGTAGATGCCATCCTTCGGCAACACCGACCAGAAGACAGAGGGCACGCTGGTCAGATCGGTGACAAACCCGACCGCAACATCGACTCGCTTGTATTTCTGGGCATCGGGATTGCCATCGGGCGTCCAATAAATCGTGTCGCGCATATAATAATAATCACCGCCGAGAAACGGTGACAGAACCGGGACGCGGCCCGGCATCTTGCTGACCATCAGTGTTGCGGCCAGAAAATCCTCTTTGGCACCCATCCGCCCCCCCGTGCTGCAAGACCGTCGCAACCTAGGCGAAAATCCTAGCGAGGGTAAAAGCGCTTGTCGTCCGCCATTTCGATGATTGGAGGACGCATCGAGCAAGCGCTTTGGGGGAACGGAGTACCAGAGCAATCAGGGGTGAGCATGGCGAAAACGAGTATTCCGCCTCGCGGCGCGAAATAAGGATCAGGCCAGTAAGGACGTGATCGCGTCCGGCCGGTGTCCAAGAATCTGCACGCCGTAAGCGGCTGTGCGTTCGGAGTTATCCAGCTTCGGTGAGTGTTCGAGAGCGGCGAACCCGCTTACGCGGCCCGCAGGCCTTCCGCGCAAATTACTCCGCCTCGCCCTCGCCGCTATCCTGCTTCTCGGTGATGCGGGCCTTCTTGCCGCGCAATCCGCGCAGATAATAGAGCTTGGCGCGACGCACCTTGCCGCGGCGCACGACCTTGATCGAGTCGACCATCGGCGCATAGAGCGGGAAGACGCGCTCGACGCCCTCGCCGTAGGAAATCTTGCGCACCGTGAAGCTCTCGTTGATGCCGCCGCCCGAGCGCGCGATGCACACGCCCTCATAGGCCTGCACGCGCGAGCGCTCGCCCTCGACGACCTTCACGTTGACAATGACGGTGTCGCCCGGCCCAAAATCCGGGATTTCCTTGTTCGCGGTCAGCTTGGTGATCTGCTCTTGCTCGAGCTGTTTCAACAGGTTCATGGAAGTTCTCCGGCGGCGGCGCCGCGCGCGGGGCGCTCTGGCGGTCGGTCAAATGGGGTTGCGCGGGTTTCTACTGGAAAGAATCGCTCTTGTCACCCGTCTGTTATGCGTTTGGTTTTGCAGGCTTTCCTCGTGCCGACCAGAGGTCCGGGCGGCGCTCTTGCGTGAGCTTTTCGGCCTCCTGCCTCCGCCAGGCCGCGACCTTGCCGTGGTCACCGGAGGTAAGGATGTCCGGGATCGGGCGGCCCTCGAACACCTGCGGGCGGGTGTAGTGTGGATATTCGAGCAGGCCGTCGGCGAAGCTTTCCTCGGCGCCGGAGGCTTCCTTGCCCATCACCCCGGGCAGCAGCCGCACGCAGGCATCGATCAGCGCCAGCGCCGCGATTTCGCCCCCTGAGAGCACGAAGTCGCCGAGCGAGACCTCTTCCAGAGAGCGCGCCGCGATCAGCCGCTCGTCCACCCCCTCGAACCGGCCGCAGATGATGACCGCGCCGGGACCGCCGCTGAGTTCCGCGATCCGCCGCTGTGTCAGCGGCGTGCCGCGCGGCGACATCAGCAGGCGCGGCCTGCCCTCGCCCGCCGCGTCGACCGCCCGCGCCAGCACGTCGGCTTTCATCACCATGCCGGGACCGCCGCCCGCGGGCGTATCGTCGACGGTGCGGTGCTTGTCGGTCGCGTGATCGCGGATGTCGATCGCGTCGAGCGCCCACAGCCCCTTCTCCAGCGCCTTGCCGGCAAGGCTGACACCAAGCGGCCCTGGAAACATCTCGGGAAAGATCGTGAGGACGGCCACGCGCCACATCACGCATCCACCGGCGGCTCAACCACGATCTTGCGCGCCGCGATATCGATCTTAGGCACGGCGGTCTCGTTGAACGGCAGCATCACGGTGGCGCCACCCGCCGCCGGCTCGATTTCCAGCAGGTCACCCGCACCGAAATTGTGCACGGCCTTCACGGCACCGAACGCTTCACCCTTCGTGGTCTCGACGGAAAGCCCGACGAGATCGGCTACATAGAACTCGTCGTCGGCCGGCTTCGGCAAACGCGAACGCTCTACGTAGAGCCGCACGTTCGTCAGCGCCTCGGCGGCATTGCGATCCGCAACACCCTTGAGCCGCGCGACCAGCATGTCCTTCGCAGGCCGCACGGCTTCGATCTCGAAACGCTGCTTGCCGTCCTCGCTCTCGAGCGCGCCGTAGCGCGTCACGCTGAGCGGGTTTTCGGTGAAGGCCTTGAGCCGCACCTCGCCGCGCACGCCGTGCGCGGCGCCGATCTGCGCGATGCAGACGCGCTCGGGCACTTAAGCTGTCGGCGCAGCCGCCGGAGCCGCGCCTTCGGCCGGTGCGCCAGCCGCCGCGGCTGCGCGCTCCTGCGCCTTCTTCTTCGGCTTCGCCTTCTCGGGATTGTTGCGCGTCTCGCGCTTCATGAGACCCGCGTCGTCGAGGAAGCGCGACACGCGATCAGTCGGCAGCGCGCCCTTCGCCATCCACGCCTTGACCTTTTCGAGGTCGAGCTTGAGGCGGTCCTTGTTGTCCTTGGCCATCAGCGGATTGAAGTAACCAAGCCGCTCGATGTAGCGGCCGTCACGCGGGCTGCGGCTGTCGGCGATCACGATGTGATAGACGGGGCGCTTCTTGGTGCCCGCGCGCGCGAGCCGGATCTTCAGGGACATAGTGCTTCCTTTCTGGTGTTTCGGAGTTCGCTATTTCTTTTTTCCAAGGCCGGGAAATCCGCCGAGGCCCGGCATCTTGCCGAGGCCGCCGGGCAGGTTTCCGGGGAAATTCGGAGGCAGACCGGGCATCGTCGGCGGCAGGCCGGGAGCGCCGGGCATTCCGGGAGGCAGACCGCCCGGCATCTTCGCGGCGAGCTTCTGCATCTCTTCCGGGCTCGGCATGCCGCCGCCAAAGCCCATCATCTGCGCAAGGCCAGCCATGGGCCCGCGCTTCCCACCGCTGCTCATCGCCTTCATCATGTCGGCCATGCCGCGATGCATCTTCAGCAGACGATTGATGTCTTCAGGCTTGGAGCCAGAACCCTCCGCGATGCGGCGCTTGCGGCTCGCTTTCAGCAGATCGGGGTTGCGCCGCTCGCGCGGCGTCATCGAGTCGATGATCGCCATCTGCCGCTTGAGGATCTTCTCGTCGAGGCCCGCATTCGCGATCTGATTTTTCATCTTCGCGATGCCGGGCATCATGCCCATCAGCGAGCCGATGCCGCCCATCTGCTGCATCTGCGCGAGCTGATCGCGCAGATCGCCGAGATCGAACGCGCCCTTGCGCATCTTCTCGGCGACGCGCGCGGCCTTCTCGGCATCGATGGTGGCGGCAGCCTTCTCGACCAGCGAGACGATATCGCCCATGCCGAGGATGCGGCCCGCGATGCGCGATGGATCGAAGTCCTCCAGCGCATCGAGCTTTTCGCCGGTGCCGATCAGCTTGATCGGCTTGCCGGTGACGGAGCGCATGGAAAGCGCGGCGCCACCACGTCCGTCGCCGTCGACGCGCGTCAGCACGATGCCAGTGAGACCGACGCGCTCGTTGAACGAGCGCGCGAGATTAACGGCGTCCTGACCGGTCAGTGCATCCGCGACGAGCAGCACTTCATGCGGGTTTGCGGCCTGCTTCACGCTCGCGGCTTCCGCCATCATCTCGTCGTCGAGCGTGGTGCGGCCCGCGGTATCGAGCATCACGACGTCGAAGCCGCCGAGCCGTGCGGCCTCGAGCGCGCGGCGCGCGATCTGCGGCGGCGTCTGGCCCACGACGATCGGCAACGTCTCGACGCTGACCTGCTGGCCGAGTACCGCAAGCTGCTCCATCGCAGCCGGCCGGCGCGTGTCGAGCGAAGCCATCAGCACTCGGCGCTTGCCCTGCTCGGTGAGGCGGCGCGCGATCTTCGCCGTGGTCGTGGTTTTGCCCGAGCCCTGCAGGCCGACCATCATGACGGCAACCGGCGCAGGCGCGTTGAGGTCGATCGGGTCGGCATTCGAGCCGAGCATTTCGACAAGCTGGTCGTGCACCAGCTTGACCACCATCTGGCCCGGCTTGACCGATTTGATCAGCGCGACGCCGACGGAGTTCTTCTTCACCTGGTCGACGAACGAACGCACCACGTCGAGCGCAACGTCGGCTTCGAGCAGCGCGCGGCGCACTTCGCGCAGCGCCGCGTCGACGTCGGCCTCCGACAGAGCGCCGCGCCCTGTCAGGCGATCGAGAATTCCACCAAGCCGTTCCGACAGATTGTCGAACATCAAAAAGCACTTTCGCGCCCGAGGGCGCATCGCGCTGTCGGGCGGTGGCCGCCGGTTTCGGGACCCGGTCGGCGGATTGGCATTACGGTCTCTTGCGAGAGCGGAAGACACCTAAAGTTCTCGGCGCAAACAGTCAACGCAGGTGCTTATTGTTAGCATGCGCCAAAGACTGTATATTTTGACCAGTCAATTTGACTGGTCAAAAATAATGAAGCAAATACAAGCATCTACAGCGAAAGCGCAATTTGCTGAACTGCTCGATGACGTCGAACGCGGCGAGACGATTGTTATCACCCGACACGGCAAACCCATTGCACGCCTCGTCAAAGAAGAAGACGAGCGGCGCACAGACGCGCGGCGGGCAATGGCTGAACTCAAAGAATTACGGAAAAAAGCCGGGCGGGCGACGGTCGAAGAAATCCTCGCCTGGCGCGACGATGGCCGCAAATAACCGTGCCGTTCGTCCTCGACGCGTCGGTTGTCGGTTGCTGGTGCTTTCACGATGAGAACGACGCGCGCGCCGATGCCGCGTGGGAGTTACTGGAGTTTGGCGAGGAAAGTGCGGTTGTCCCGCCGCTCTGGTGGTTCGAGATCCGCAACATCGCGCTATACGGCGAACGTCGCGGGCGCCTGACCGAAGACTACACCTCGCAGTTTTTCCGGATTATCGGGCGGTTTCCCATTGTTCACGCGCCCCTGCCGGACCACGCCGCTGTGCTTGCGCTAGCGCGACGGCACCGGCTGAGCTTCTATGACGCCGTCTATCTCGAGCTCGCAAAGCGAGAGGGACTGGCAATCGCCACACTGGATACCGACCTGATCCGAGCCGCGCCGCTGGAAGACGTCGCGCTGGTCGGCTCACGCAAAGGACTTTGATGCCCCTCCTCTCCCGCCGCGGTCTTTTCGCCGGTTTTGCCGCCATCGGTGCGGTCGCCGGCGTCTTCGGCATCCGCACGGCTGCGGCGCGCTACTACGATGGCCCCGTCTCCGACCATTTCGATGGCACGCGCTTCTTCGACCCGTACTCCTCACCGCCGAAGAGCGTGACGACACTGTTCCGCTGGTACATGAGCCGCGAAAAGAGCGAGTGGCCCGCCTCGGCGCCGAGCCCGAACAGCGATCGTCCGCCGCCGCGCGTGACCGGACCGGAGTGGCGGCTTTCCTATGTGGGCCACGCAAGTTGGCTCTTGCAGACCGCGGGCCTGAACATCCTGATCGATCCGGTGTGGTCGGAACGCGTCTCGCCCGTCAGCTTCATGGGACCGAAGCGCGTCAACGAACCCGGCATCGCATTCGATGCGCTGCCGCCAATCGATGCCGTGCTGGTCTCGCATTGCCACTACGACCATCTCGATGCCGAAACGCTCTCGCACCTGCATGCCGCGCACAAGCCACGCGTCATCACGCCGCTCGGCAATGATGCAATCATGAAGGCGCATGACGCCAATATCCAAGTCGAAGCTCTTGACTGGCATCAGCGCATCGAGCTCGGGCCGAACGTCGCCGTCACGCTGGTCCCGACGCACCATTGGTCCGCGCGCGGGCTGACCGACCGCAACAAGGCACTATGGGCGTCGTTCGTGATCGAGACCCCGGCGGGGCGGATCTATCATGTGGCCGATTCAGGTTACGGGAACGGTCGCCATTTCCGTGCGGCACGCGACCGCTATGGCCCGTTCCGCCTCGCGGTGCTCCCGATCGGCGCCTACGAGCCGCGCTGGTTCATGGGCGACCAGCACATGAACCCGGCCGAGTCCGTGAAGGCCTTCCTCGACAGCGGCGCGGAGCATGCGCTTGGGCATCATTACGGCACCTTCCAGCTCACCGACGAAGGGATCGACGAGCCCGAGCAGGCGCTCATCAAGGCGCGCGTCGAAGCAGAAATCGAGCCTGAGCGCTTCAGGTTATTGAAGCCTGGTCAGGTCTGGAACGTCGAAGCGAAAGCGATGGCTTAGCGCGTAATCCCGAAAAGTGGACACCGGTTTTCGGACAAGATCACGCGTCAGCAAGACGTCACTTCACCGGCACGTAGACCTCGATCACCAGATTGTCTTCCGGCGTCGTCAGCGGATCGGTCACGTAATACTCGACAAAGAGATCGCGCGCTTCGAGCCGCTTCTCGTCGAGATGATTGGTGATCGCCTCGTATGTCGAATCCATCGCATCGTACGAGCCGCGGTGAATGAACTTCAGCGCCCGCCCGTCCGGCGACTTGCCGACCGCGAGCCCCTCGCCCAGCGGCCCCTTCGGCTCCTCGGCAACCGGCACGCCGGCCTGATATTCGAACCCGGTGTCGTCGGTCGCCGTGTAGATTGTCATCGGCGGACCGGACGCGCGCAGCCCCTGCTTCTGCAGCGCGGCATAGATGTTCTTGAACGACTCGACCAGCGTGTCGAACGCCGAATCCCAGTTCGCCGAGCCCTTGCTGAACACGATGGTCTTTGCGGCCAGCGTCACCTCTTCGCCAAACGAGTCGCCTGGCTTGGGCTGCGGCGCCTGCGCGGGGGGCGGCGGTGGCGTCTGCGCGACAGCCGCGCTCACCGCGCAGAACGACATTCCGTAGACCGCGAGGATCGTCAGCCACACGGCGAGGCGCGAAATCCGCATCAAAACTCTCCTGAACGGCCGCCCCGGCCCGGCTCACGTCATGCGATTCATACCACGCGGGCAGGCGCATTGCCCATATCGGCACCGCTGGCGCGACGCCCAATCTTTCGCCATATAAGCCCGGCGGATAAGGTTCGTTCAATGAGCGCGCTCGCCGGCCACGCATTCGTGAAGATGAACGGCCTCGGCAACGAGATCGTGGTGGTCGACATGCGCGCCGCTCCCGCGCCGATCGCCGCCGAAGAGGCGCGCGCCGCCGCGCAACCCGCCGGCGCGCCCTACGACCAGATGATGGCACTTTATCCGCCGCGCGTACCGGGTACGGACGCCTACGTGCGCATCTACAACAGCGACGGATCCGCGGCGGGCGCCTGCGGCAACGGCATGCGCTGCATCGCGGACATCATGTTCAAGGAAACCGGCAAGGACGCGCTCACATTCGAGACGCCGGCCGGACTGCTGAACTGCTGGAAGGGCGGTGCGCCGCTGGTGTCGACTGTGGATATGGGCAAGCCACGCTTTCTCTGGAACGAGATTCCGCTCGCTGAGGAGTTTGCCGACACGCGCTGCATCGAGCTGCAGATCGGGCCTATCGACGATCCAATTTTGCATTCGCCGTCGGCGCTCAGCATGGGAAACCCGCACGCGATCTTTTGGGTGAAGGATGTGAACGCGTACGATCTTTCAAAGATCGGGCCGCTGCTCGAAAACCATCCGATCTTTCCCGAGCGTGCCAACATCTCGCTCTGCGCCGTCCAGTCGAAGGAGCACATCGTTGTGCGAACGTGGGAGCGTGGCGCGGGACTGACGCGCGCCTGCGGCTCGGCTGCCTGTGCGGCTGCTGTTGCTGCTGCGCGGCTACGCAAGACCGGCCGCAATGTTCGCGTCACGCTGCCGGGCGGCGACCTGCAGATCGAATGGCGCGAGAGTGACGACCACGTGCTGATGACCGGCCCGGTCGCATACGAATTCGCAGGCCGGTTCGATCCTTCTCTCTTTGCAGCAGTCGCATGAGTGTCGACGTCATCACGTTCGGCTGTCGGCTCAACGCCTACGAGTCGGAAGTGATCCGCAACGCGGCGGACGCCGCGGGCGTCGAGAATATCGTGGTGGTGAACACCTGCGCGGTGACGGCAGAGGCCGTGCGGCAGGCGCGTCAGACCATCCGCAAGCTCGCGCGCGAGCGCGCTGGCGCGAAAATCGTGGTCACGGGCTGCGCGGCCCAGACCGAGCCAAAAACTTTCCACAGCATGCCTGAGGTTGCGTTGGTACTCGGCAACGAGGAGAAGATCAGCGCGAAGCTCTGGGCGGAGCAGCGCGATGTTCTCGCTGGAGCATCGTTCGGCCTCGAAAACGAAGAAAAAACCCGCGTCAACGACATCATGGCGGTGCGCGAGACCGCGCTGCACATGGTCGAAGGCCTCGACGGCCGCGCGCGTGCATTCGTGCAAATCCAGAACGGCTGCGACCACCGCTGCACCTTCTGCATCATCCCCTATGGCCGCGGGAACTCACGTTCGGTGCCGATGGGCGAGGTCGTCACGCAGGTGCGCCGCCTCGCCGAGAACGGCTATCGCGAGGTGGTGCTGACCGGCGTCGACATCACCAGCTACGGCAGCGGCCTGCCCGGCGTGCCGCGCCTCGGAAAGCTGGTGCGGCAGATCCTGCGCCACGTGCCGGAGCTTGAGCGGCTGCGCATCTCGTCGATCGATTCGGTCGAGGCGGACGCTGACCTGCTCGCGGCGATCGCCGACGAGCCGCGGCTGATGCCGCATCTGCACCTCTCGCTGCAGCACGGTGATGACCTGATCCTCAAGCGCATGAAGCGCCGTCATTCGCGTGCCGATGCGATCGCATTCACCGAACAGGTGCGCCGCCTGCGCCCCGACATCGTGTTCGGCGGCGACATCATCGCGGGCTTCCCGACCGAGACCGAGGACGCGCACCAGCGCTCGCGCGAGCTCGTCGCCGAATGCGGCCTCACGCACCTGCACGTGTTTCCTTATTCCGAGCGCCCCGGCACGCCGGCCGCGCGCATGCCGCAGGTGCCGCACCGCCTGCGCAAGGCGCGCGCCGCGCTGTTGCGCCAGGACGGCGCGGCCGCGCTCAAGCGCTATCTCGAACGGGAAGTTGGCGAGCGGCGGCGCGTGCTCGCGGAGCAGAACAATGTCGCGCGCACCGAGCAGTTCACGCCGGTGCGCCTCACCACGCCCACCGCAGCAGGCACGATGCTCAATGTGTCGATCGCCGCGCATGACGGGCGGCAACTGATCGCAGCGTAGGCTATAGTGAATGCCGCTCGTCCCCGCGAAAGCGGGGACCCAGAGCCAAACGACGAAAGAACTGGATTCCCGCTTGCGCGGGGACGAGCGGAGCAAGCGGGAGCACTGAATGTCAGACCATCTCCTCACCACCGTCGAGCAGCTCGAAGCGCATTACGGCCTGCCCTCCGGCGCCGCGGTGCTGAAGGAGATCGACCACGTCAACGCGCAGTACCGCACCTTCATCGAGAAGGCGCCGTTCTTCGCGCTCTCGACCGTCGGCCCGGAAGGCGTTGACTGCTCGCCGCGCGGCGACGCGCCGGGCTTCGTGCGCGTTCACGATGAGCGCACGCTGATGATCCCGGACCGGCGCGGCAACAACCGCATCGACTCGCTGCGCAATATCGTGCGTGACCCACGCGTGTCCCTGCTGTTCCTCATTCCCGGCGTCGGCGAGACCTTCCGCGTGATCGGCCGCGCCAAGATCTCGACCGATCCGGCGCTGCTCGACACCTTCGTGTTCGCCGGCAAGACGCCGCGCGCCGTCATCGTGGTGACGGTCGAACGCGTCTACTTCCAGTGTTCCAAGGCGCTGATCCGCTCCAAGCTGTGGGACCCTGCGAGCCTTGTCGACCGCAAGAGCCTGCCGAGCAACGGCACCATCCTGGCGGCGATCACCAAGGGCGAAATGGGCGGGGAGGAGTATGACCGGGCGTATCCGGCAAGACTGAGAGAGACGATCTATTGAGGCCCTGGACGGGACACCGAGTGTCAAGCTACGGCAGGTGAGGCGTTGGGAATGACCGACGTGCCGGAACCAGCTCGAATTCTCCGGGTTTGACCCTAATGGCTTTCTCAAGCCAGAGGCTATGATTGGTCCAGTCGGTCCCGGAGGTTTCCATGCCCATCGCGATAACCTTGCGCCTCGTACGCAATCTGGCTGCCGTCATGGTTCTTGGCGCTTTGTTGTCGGGCTGCGGCGTTAACAACATTCCAACCTACGACGAACAGGCGAAGGCCAAGTGGGCTGACGTCAACAATCAATACCAGCGGCGCGCCGATCTGATTCCAAACCTGGTCGAGACCGTCAGGGGCTACGCGAAGCAGGAGCGCGAGACCCTCGAAGCTGTCGTCAACGCACGCGCGAAAGCGACATCGATCCAGGTGACGCCCGATATCGTCAACGATCCGGAAAAATTCAAGCAATTCCAGGAAGCGCAGTCGCAGCTTTCCGGCGCATTGGGTCGTCTGATCGCGGTCAGCGAGAACTACCCGGACCTGAAATCGAACCAGAATTTCCTTGCGCTGCAGTCGCAACTCGAAGGGACCGAGAACCGGATCGCTGTCGCGCGGCGCGACTACATTGAATCCGTACGGGTCTACAATACCGAGCTGCGCACCTTCCCGGGCGTTCTGTGGGCTTCGACAGTGTATCGCAGCCATAAACCAATGGAGACCTTTACGGTCACTGAGGAAACGCGCCGGCCGCCGAACGTCAAGTTCTGACCGCAGGCAAACATGCGACGCTGCACTGCGGCCCTCCCAACGTCGGTTGCACTCGCGATCGTCGTCGCGCTCGTGGCGATCGCTCATGCACTGACGTTCCCCGCATTGACCGGACGCATCGTTGACGAGGCAAACATCCTCGATGCCGCGACACGCCAGACAATCACCGACAAAATGGCGGCGGTCGAGGCGAAGAGCGGCGATCAAATCGTCGTTGTTACGCTGAAATCCCTTCAAGGCACCTCGATCGAGGACTACGGCTATCAGCTCGGCCGTCACTGGGGCATCGGCGAGAAATCGCGAAACAACGGCGCACTGCTTATTGTCGCTCCGAATGAACGCAAGGTCCGCATCGAGGTCGGTTACGGGCTCGAGGGCGCCCTCACTGATGCGGTCACGCGCCTTATCATTCAGAACGCAATCCTGCCGCGCTTTCGCGCCAACGACTTCGCAGGCGGTATCGTGCGCGGTGTCGACGACATCGTTCAGGTCGTGAGCGGCGATGCCGAAGAGTACAAGCGCCGTGCCGCACAACGTCCGGACAGCGCGCCGCAAGCTGTCGATGCAGCGACAATCATGCTCGTGCTGCTGGTCATCGTCGTCATATTCATGGTGATGAGAAACTCGATGACGGCTGGCAGACCAGGCGTTGGGCGCCGCGGCGGATATGGCGGTCCGGTCTTCATTCCCTCCGGGGGGTCATGGTCCTCCGGCTCGTCGAGCGGTGGCTCCGGAGGAGGCGGATTTTCAGGCGGCGGCGGGTCGTTCGGTGGCGGCGGCTCGTCGGGGAGCTGGTAGATGATCCTAACCGACTCCGACCGAGCCCGTATCGTCGAAGCCATCCGGTTCGCCGAAACACGCACTTCCGGAGAGATCTACTGCGTCTTCACCCGAGCCAGCAGCGCCTACCGCCTTTTCCCGATCGCGTGGTCGGCAGGATTGGCGCTCCTCGTCCCCCTGCCCTTGATCTATCTGACCACTTGGCCGGCGGTCGTCATCTACGCCCTGCAGCTCCTGGCGTTTCTCGCTGCGCTGTATCTGCTGTCACGCGATAATGTTCGCTACCGCATCGTCCCCCGGCAAACCAAGACCGCGCGTGCCCATCAGGAGGCGCTCCGCCAGTTCGCCGCGCATGGATTGCAGCATACCGAGTTGCGTACCGGCGTTCTCATCTTCGTATCGGTCGCCGAGCGTTATGCCGAAATCATGGCTGACGCCGGCATCGCGCAGAAGGTCTCGTCGTCGGTTTGGGATGATGTCGTTAGTTCGCTGACATCCGAAATCGCGGCGGGGCGCGCGGCGGATGGTTTCGTCGCCTCGATCGCGACGTGCGCCGCCGAATTGGCCGCGCATTTCCCACCCGGCGCCATCAATCGCAATGAACTCCCCAATGCGATCGTAGAACTCTCCCCACTCGCGAAGTGATGGAGCTGCCGACGCAACGATCTACTGATCCACCAACCCCGCCAACTCATCCGGCGCCGCCTCGAACGCGAACGGATTGAGGAACTGGCGCCGCCAGAAAAGATTGCGGTCGACTTCGGTCAACTCGGCCTCCGCGCATATTGCGTCCCAGCGATCGCGAATCGTCTCGATCTGACGCTTCGCGACAGCGATCGCGTCGCGCTCCGCCATCAGGAATGACGGCGCGGCGGCAAGGCACAGCGCGATCTGGCTCATGCGCTCGCCGCCCTTGATCAGCATCGCTTGCGTCGCCTCACCGCCCGCGCGCGCCTGCGGGCAGATGTCGTAGGCCGGCGTCAGCTTCAGCGCGCCTCCATCCCAGAACGCCGCGTGGTTGCGTGCGTGATCGTCGGTATTGCCGCACAGGACATTGAACAGCATGCGGGCGAACAGCTCGCGCAGAGTCTCCTTCGGCGCCGTAAAACGATGGCGGATGATGGTCGCGAGCTCCTCGTAGCTGGCGTAGCGCGCCATCATCTCGTCGAGTTCGAGCAACGTCAGCGCCGACACGAACGCACGGCGCTGCCAGCTGCTCGTTTTTTGCTTTGACGCGTTTTCTTGACGCGAACCGGTGTCCACTTCGTTTGAAACCGCTGTGGCCTTCACGCGATCGAAGCGCTCGACCAGCAGAATGTCCTTGCCGCCGGCCTGCCGCAGCATCACCGGCGCGACGGTAAGCCCTACCTCGGCCGCAAGCCGCATCGCGATGTATTCGGCTTTCACCACGCTGTAGACATCGTTCTGCGAGGAGAATTTCGCGACGTACTTGCGGTCGTCCGCGACGATCATCGCCTTCGGACGCGCACCGCCGATCGACGAGCCGTGAAACAGCGCGGTGTCGAGATCGGGATTGAGCGGCACGCCGCTCTCCACGCGATCGACTGCGCCGAGCAGTTCATCGAGCGAGGCGTTCACGGCTTCGCGCGCGTCATAGTCGGTCGCCGAAGCCTGGAAGTCGATGGCGCCCGGCCGGTCGGAACCCGACTCGAGCAGGTATGTCAGCTCGGTCAGCTCGGTGGTGTCGATTTGTGCGCCGCGCGCGCCGAGTTTGCGGTTGATCAGCACGCGCCGCCCCCACGCATCGGGCGCCGCATCGCGGATGCAGTTCGGCATCCACAGGCCGTTGAGCAGCGGCAGCGCGCCGGCCGTCAGCGGCAACTCGGGCTCATAGAGCGCGATCGCGTTCGGCCGCGCGAGATAACTGCGGCCGTAGTTGAAGACCAGCTTGCCGTCTGCGAGCGCGAGGCGGCCCGCGACCACGGGGCGCGTTTCGTCCGGCAGCCAGGTCCAGACATAGGCCTCGTCGTATCCGGTCTCGGATGTCATCGATCAGCATTTCATGAGTCAGAAGTCGTCCTTGGTCTCGATCCGCGACGCGCGCGCGGATTGCGGCAGCAGCGCCAGCAGGGCTTTGTTGTGCTCGATCATGGTCGAGAGCGCCGCCTGGTCGGCATCGAACAGACGCACGCCGACGATCGCGGCCGCCTCGAAGACCGCGCCGATGGCGCAGCCGGGATCGCCCTTCTCGATGCGCTGCACGAGCCCGCGCGAGATGCCGGCGCGCTCCGCAAGCTGCGCCGCCGTCATCTTGCGCTCGACCCTGGCGCGGCGAATGAGCTGGCCGAGCAGTTCGGCCGCCTCGCGGCTGTAGCGGGAATAGGCACGGGTCGCTGTTTTCATTTGGGCTATAGAAAGACCGGATAATGCTCTTGCGAGCTATTTATAGACCAGGCCAAGCGCTTGTCAACATATGATCTGTATATAGACCATAAGATTATATTACGATCTATTTATAGATCAAACGACGCCATCATTGCTCAAACTTGACCCCCGCCTTCCGGGCAATCACCGAGGCGCGGTCGAGTTCATCATCCATAAAGGCCTGCGTCTGCGTCGGCGTCAGCGGCTCGTACTCGAGACCAAAGCGCCTGTTGAATTCGGCATAGTCTGCCGTCGACATGATCTCGTTGAGGATCCGGCTCACGCGCGCACGCGCCTCGACCGGCACAGCGGCGGGCGCGACCAGCGCGTACCATTCGGTGAGCGCAAAATCGGGGATGCCCGACACTTCGGCCATCGTCGGAAGCTCCGGCATGTAGCTGAAGCGCTTCGGCGTCGACACCGCGAGCGGGCGCACCTTGCCGTTCTCCCAGTGCTGCTTGGTCGAGCCGTAAGTGCCGAACATCATCTGCACACGGCCGGAGATCAGGTCGGTGAAGGCCGGCGCGACGCCGCGATAGGGCACGTGCACGATATCGACATTCGCGCCGAGCTTGAGGCTTTCGATCGCGAAATGCTGCCCTGTCGCGTTGCCGCTCGAAGCGCAGAACAGCTTGCCGGGATTAGCGCGCGCGTAGGCAATCAGCTCCGGCACGGTCCTGACCGGCAGCTCGTCGTGCACGACGAGCACGCTCGCGGTACGGCCAAACACCACGACGCCGTTGAGGTCAGCGCGCGGGTCGTACGGCATCGTGCCGCGCACGGCCGCGACGATCTGGTTCTGCAGCGTCATGATACCGAAGGTGTGGTCGTCGGCCTTCGCTATCGCGTCCATCGCAATCAGCCCGGCGCCGCCCGGCTTGTTCTCGATGACGATCGATTGCTTCAGTGCATCGGCGAGCTGCTGTTGCAGCTTGCGCGGGATTGCGTCCGCGACGCCGCCGGGCGGAAAGCCGACGATGATGCGGATCGGGCGGTTCGGCCAGCTTTGCGCGCGCGCGAGCGTGGCCGGGGTGGCGATGGCCGCGGACATCGCGGCCAAGACTTTACGTCGCGTGTGCAGGGTCATGCCTTCCTCGCCCGGATGTTTTGAAAAGCGTAACCGGGCGCGGCGAAGCGATCAAACGCTAGTCAAAGGACACCGCGACCGCGCCGAAGCCCGCGAATTCCGCGACCGCTTTCTGGCCCACTTTCGCGAACGCCATCCCGGTGTAGGTGCCGGTGGTGATGAATTGACCAGCCTTGATGCCGCCCGGCAGATCGTTCGCAAGCGCCACCGCGGGCAGCAGCGGATCGCCAGCGATGTGCCCACCGTTGCGCTTCACCAATTCCTGCCCACCAATTGTGAGCGTCACGGCGATGTTGACGAGGTCGAGCTTGCGCCAGTTTGCCGCGGACGGTCCGCGGACAAAACCGCCGTTCGACACGAAGTCGGCGTTGCGCTCCTGCGCCGACACGTCCGGATAGCTCTTGTAGCGCGAGTCGACGATTTCGATCGCGGCGAACGCCGACACGGCGCTCGCGACGTCCTCGTAAGAGTGCTTGCCCGCCGGCAGGTCGCGCTCGAAGCGGAACGCGATCTCGGCCTCGATGCCCATCAGCGGTACGGTCGCGGCCTTTACCTGCGCGCCGTTGTCGAACACGCGCGAGGTAAAGATCGCGCCACGCACCACGCGGTTGTCCACCAGCGCTACCTTCCAGCCCGCGATGGTTTCGCCGAGCGCCGCGCGCGTCGCGTCCTGGATCGCGAACGCATCGTCCAGCGTCTGCGGCCGACACGCGTCGGGCAGCGCGTCGAGCAGCTTGCCGGTGCGGCGCGCCGCAACGAGCAATTCGGTGGCTTGCGCGACGGCGCGTTGATCCATGTCGGATGTTCCGGAAGGAGATAGGCCAAGCGATCTTAACTGCGCTAGGCGTCCGCTATCAACGCCTGCGACAGGTCCGCGATCAAGTCATCCGCATGCTCGATTCCGATCGAGAGGCGGATGGTCGCGTCGCTGACGCCGATGCGCGCACGCAAGGCGGCGGCCACGCCGGAGTGGGTCGTCGAGCCGGGGTGCGAGGCAAGCGATTCCGTTCCCCCAAGGCTCACCGCGAGCTTGAAGATCTGCAGCTTGTTCAGGCACGCGAACGCTTCGGCGAGGCCGCCCTTGATGTCGAACGAGAAGGTCGAGCCCGCGCCTGTGCACTGCGCCTCGTACACGCGCCGCTGCGGCGAATCCACGGAGAGAAACGGCAAGTAGTGTACCTTTGCAACACGCGGATGATCGCGCAGGAATTCGGCGGCGACGCGCGCATTGGTGTTGCCGCGCTCCATGCGCAGCGAGAGCGTTTCGAGCGAGCGGCTGAGCATCCAGCTCGAATGCGGATCGAGCTGCGTGCCGATCGCGCCGCGCAGCTGCCGGATCGGCTTCATGACCTGTTCGCTGCCGAGCGCCGCGCCCGCAATGAGGTCCGAATGCCCGCCGACGTATTTGGTCAGCGAATAGACCGACACATCGGCGCCGAACGGCAGCGGGTGCTGGAACACCGGGCCGAGCAGCGTGTTGTCGCACATGATGATCGGGCGATGCTTCTGCCGCGTCGCGATCTCGTCGGCGATGCGGCGCACCAGCTTGATGTCGACCATGGTGTTGAGCGGGTTGGACGGCGTCTCGATCACGATCACCGACACGCGGCCCTTCGCGGCCGCAGCCTCGGCGGCCTCGCGGATTGTCGCCTCGTCGACGCCATCTGCGAAGCCGACGGACTGCACCTGATAGTTCGTCATCGTTTTCGCGATCAGCGTCTCGGTGCCGCCATAGAGCGGCTGCGAGTGCAGGATCACATCGCCCGGCCGCGTGAAGGTGAGGATGGTCGTCGCGATCGCCGACATGCCGGACGAGAACAGCGTGCAGGCCTCCGCGCCTTCGTAAGCCGCGAGGCGATCCTCGACGATCTCGCTGTTGGGATGATTGAAGCGCGAATAGACGAGCCCACCGCCCTCGCCTTTCGGCGGCTCGCGCCGCCCCGCCGTATAGTCGAAGAAGTCGCGCCCCTCCTCGGCCGAGCGGAACACGAAGGTCGACGTGAGAAACACCGGCGGCTTCACCGCGCCCTCGGAGAGCAGCGGGTCGTAGCCGTAGCCGAGCATCAGCGTCTCGGGATGCAGCAGGTGATTGGCGAGCCGGCGCTTGTGGTAGCCGTTTTCGGTCATGGCCGGTCTCCAAAATGTAATGCTGCGAATGGGATGCCGCGGCGCGTGCCATTCTCTACGCTCAGGCGGATGCGCGCCAGCGTGACAGATCATCAATTCTGATTCGACCGGCGCCGGCGAGTCCTTAAGATAGGGGCTCATCCTTGAGGTTCACATGCCCTTCCACATCGGCCTTCTGCTCTTTCCCGACATCACGCAGCTCGACATGACCGGGCCTTACGAGGTGTTCATCAAGTTTCCCGACGCGAAGGTGCATCTCGTTTGGAAGACGCGCGAGGCGGTGACGGCGGGCGGCGGCATGCAGATCATGCCGACCACGACGTTCGCCGAATGCCCGCAACTTGACCTCATCTGCGTGCCGGGTGGTGCCGGCATGAACGCGCTGCTCAACGACGCGGAAACGCTCGACTTCATCCGCCGGCAGGCGAAGGGTGCCCGCTACGTGACCAGCGTGTGCACCGGCGCGCTGGTCCTCGGCGCGGCCGGGCTGCTGAAAGGCAAGCGCGCCGCGACGCACTGGATGAGCCGCGGGATGCTGAGCGCATTCGGCGCGACGCCGGTCGCGGAGCGCGTGGTGGTCGACGGCAACACGATCACCGGCGGCGGCGTCACGGCGGGAATCGATTTCGCGCTTACGGTGGCGGCAGAGGCGTTCGGACCGGAGCTCGCGCAAGCGATTCAATTGGGCATCGAATACGATCCGCATCCGCCGTTCGATGCGGGCTCGCCGGAGCGCGCCGATCCGGCGCTGGTCGAGAAGACCCGGCAAGCAGCCGCGAAACGCCAGAGCGAGCGGCAAGCAGCGGTTGCGCAGGCGGCCGCGAAGCTTGCCTGATCCGCCCATCGGGGCTAGACAGCCGCGCATGGCACAGCGACGCGGACCACCGATGACCAAGGCCGAGCTGCGCGCGCAGGCGGAAGCCGCGATCGCCGGCGCCACCAAGCCGGTGGTGAAGCTGCCGACCAAACTGACGCGCACCTGCGGCAAATGCGGCGACCCGACCTCGGTGATGATCGAGCCCGGCGCGCCGACACCGCCGTTCAAATGCAAGCGGTGCGATTAGTCCCCATTCCACCCGCACGCGGATAGCCGTGCGCGCAGATGCGCTGGTACCGGCGCTGTGACGCGCACCGGCTCCTTGTTCTTCGAGATCGGCACCACGATTTCGCGCGCGTGCAGTTGCAGGCCGGGGGCGTCGGGCCGGGCGACGAATTTGATCTGGCGTGCGCGGCGCTGACTCGCCTCGTTGCCGTAGATGTCGTCGCCGAAAATCGGAAAACCCATCGCGGAGCAGTGCACGCGCAGCTGATGCGTGCGCCCGGTGACGGGTTCGAGCGCGAGCCAGGCAATGTCCTCCGCGCGCCCCATCACCTTCCACTTCGTCACCGCGGGCTGCCCCGTCAGGATCGGGCTTCATCCACCAGCCGAAATCCGGATCGAGCCGGCCAAGCGGCATATCGATCGTGCCTTCGTCCTCGGCGGGTCCGCCCTCAACAATCGCCCAATAGGTCTTGCCGACACGGCGGTGCTTGAAAAGCAGGCTCAGATGCGCGAGCGCCTTGCGGTGGCGGCCGAGCACGAGGCAGCCGGACGTTTCGCGGTCGAGGCGATGCGCAAGTTCCGGCCCGCGCGGCAGGCCGTAGCGCAAATGCTGGAACCAGTCTTCGAGGCTCGGGCCGCCCTTCGGGCCGCGATGGACCGAGAGGCCGGCCGGTTTGTCGATCACCAGCATCAGCCCATCGCGATAGAGCACGCGCGCGAGGATTTCCTCCTCGCTCGCGTTCTTCGGGTCGAACGGCTTGGCCAGCACTATCGGCTCCATGCCGAAACCGCTATCACGGCGGCCAACATGAATGACACCCCCAAACAATCGTGGTGGCAGCGCCTCTCGGGCGGGCTGAAGCGCACGTCGGCCTCGATCGGCACCGCGATCAGCGATCTCGTGTCAAAGCGCAAGCTCGACGCCGCGACCTTGGAGGAGCTTGAGGAGCTGCTGATCCGCGCCGATCTCGGCATTGACGTTGCGGCGCGTATCGCCAGGGCGATCGGTGAAGGACGCTACGACAAGCAGGTCAGCGATGCCGAGGTGAAGGCAATCCTCGCCAGCGAGGTCGAGAAGGTGCTCGCGCCCATCGCGAAGCCGCTTGTCATCGATACGGCCGCGAAGCCGTTCGTCATTCTGGTGGTCGGGCGTGAATGGTTCGGGCAAGACCACAACCATCGGCAAGCTCGCGGCGCGCTTTCGCGGCGAAGGGCGCAAGGTGGTGCTGGCGGCCGGCGACACCTTCCGCGCCGCCGCGATCGATCAGTTGAAGATCTGGGGTCAGCGCACGGGCGCACGCGTGATCGCAAGCACTCAAGGAGCGGATGCCGCGAGCCTCGCGTTCGAGGCGCTGAGCGCCGCCAAAGCCGATGCCGCGGATGTGCTTATCATCGACACGGCAGGTCGCCTGCAGAACAAGTCCGAGCTGATGGCCGAGCTTGAGAAGGTCGTGCGCGTGATGAAGAAGGTGGAGGCATCGGCCCCCCATGCCGTGCTGTTGGTCTTGGACGCGACGGTTGGGCAGAACGCGCTCTCGCAAGCCACCGAATTTACCCGCATCGCGGGCGTCACCGGCCTCGTCATGACCAAGCTCGACGGCACCGCGCGCGGGGGCATTCTGGTGGCACTCGCCGCCAAGCATAAGCTGCCGGTGCATTTCATCGGCGTCGGCGAGGGCGTCGAAGACCTTAGCGACTTTGCCGCACGGGATTTCGCCAACGCGATCGCCGGGATAGACAGCTAGCCATGCTCGCCACCGCCAAGAAGCAACTCAATCCCTTCCTCAAGCTCGCGCTCGAGATGGGGCCGCTGATCCTGTTCTTTTTCGCGAACTCGCGCCCTGCGCTGTTCCTGCCGATCGTCGGTCCGCTGTTGCCGGCATCGATTGTGGGCGAGAGGGCCGGCATTTTCGTCGCGACCGCGGTGTTCATGGTGGCGATACTCGTCGCGCTCGCGGTGTCCTACGCGCTGACGCGGCACCTGCCCGTGATGGCGATGGTGACGGCGGTGGTTGTCGTCGTGTTCGGCGGCCTCACGCTGGTGCTGCACGACGAGACCTTCATCAAGATGAAGCCGACCATCATCTATGTGCTGTTCGGCGGAATCCTGCTCGGCGGGCTCTACTTCAACAAGCCGCTGCTCGCGATCGTGTTCAACTCGGTGTTCGACCTGACCGAGGAAGGCTGGCGCAAGCTGACGCTGCGCTGGGCGATCTTCTTCCTCGCGCTCGCGGTGCTGAACGAGATCGTCTGGCGCACGCAGACGACCGACTTCTGGGTGAGCTTCAAGGTGTTCGGCGTGGTGCCGCTGACGTTCGTCTTCGCGGCGTTTCAGTTTCCGCTGCTGCAGAAATACGCGGCAAACCCGGAAGAGTGAGTTACTGCGTCTTCGCCTGTGCGGGCGACTGGCGCAGCGCCTGCACGGGCTGCGGCTGCGCGACGAAATAGGTCGCCTGCAGCACGCCTTGTCCGAACGGCGTCGGCACCGAGAAGCGGAACGGCACCATCACGCGCGTGCCGGCGATCGGCGCAAGCCACATCTCCATCTCGCGTTGCTCGACCAGATACTTGATCGCGGGCCGCTCCGGGCGATGCCCGGCGATCGGCTTGTACAGCACCTGACAGACCACGACCGGGCCCTGGTAGCCCTTGTCGGCCTTCACCTGTTCGATGCGCTTGAACACGAGCTCGATGTCGGCGCGCTGGCGGCCGTCGAAGATCGCAAGCTTGCGCTTGCAGGCATCGGGCGTGACGACATCGCCGTTGCCGGGCACCGGAATGATGGCGGCGGTCATCGGATCGATGACGCCCTTGCGGTGCGCATCGGTCACCGGCACGCGATCCGGCGAGGGCTCGAGCGGCGGCTCCGCCGACACGTCCTTCACGGTGCCGGCGCGCAACGTCATGCGCACTTCGTCCTGCCGCTTGTCGCTGATGCTGCTCGATGCGTAGCTGGTCGGCACAAGGCTCGCGCCCTGCACCACGCCACGCGAGCCGCCCGAGCCGGAGCCATCGGAGATGAGCTTGACCAGACCGGTCGTCCTGCCGCTCGCGACCGCGGTGTACTGGTCCGATGCGATGTCGATGATCCAGGTACCGTGGCCGAGCGGGATGCCGGCGAGCGAGACCGAGTAACGCGCCTCAAGCTTGCCCTGCGCCTGCGCGGAGGCCGAAAACGCAACACCGCGAGCGCGATGCTCACGACCGCGAGACGGGCAGGCCCAAGTCTGGTCGGCCAATGACGCACGATGTTCGACCCTATCCCCGACACAAAGCTGTCCCGGTCTTTAGACCGTGTTGCCGGCTCGCGCCAGACAACCCCCACGGCGGACTGGCATTTTCTGGGTCTTTCGGCCGGGAATGCGTCGAATCTGTGGTTCCGGCCGGCCCAACTTGACGCCTCCGGGCATGGTCTTTATAGGTCCGCAACCTTCGAAACGGACCGTTTTCGACCCACCGGCGCCCGACGGGGCCGCCCTTAGGATTTTTGAGGATTTCGCTATGTCGCGCCGTTGCGAACTGACCGCCAAGGGCCCCCAAGTGGGCCACAAAGTCAGCCATTCGAACATCAAGACCAAGCGGCGTTTCCTGCCGAACCTGTTGAACGTCACGCTGATGTCGGACGCGCTCGGCCGCTCGGTCCGGCTGCGCATTTCGGCGAACGCGCTGAAGTCGGTCGACCACCGCGGCGGGCTCGACGCGTTCCTCGCCAAGGCGAAGGACGATGAGCTTTCGGTAAAGGCCTTGCGGCTGAAGCGCGAGATCGACAAGAAGAAGACGGAAGCGAAGGCCGCGTAGCACGTGGCGTCATTGCCGGGCTTGACCCGGCAATCCATCTTCTAAAAATTTCTTTCTGATGGATGCGCGGGTCAAGCCCGCGCATGACGAGAATTACTGTTTGAGCGTGAACTGCAGCAGCAGCGTGCGCTGGACGAACGAGAAATTGTCGTCGGAAATCAGCGTCAGCACGAGCGCGCCATCGGCGGCACGATGCACCGACAGCCCTTCCATGTTGTCGATCTGAAAGCCCATGTCGGCCTCAAACAGCGCCGGCCCGTCGACGGTCGCGCCGGGC
This sequence comes from uncultured Alphaproteobacteria bacterium, assembly GCA_963779545.1. Taxonomy (GTDB): domain Bacteria; phylum Pseudomonadota; class Alphaproteobacteria; order Rhizobiales; family Xanthobacteraceae; genus PALSA-894. The sequence continues at coordinate 73,966 of CAVZYQ010000004.1, forward strand.
TTCACTTCGGTCAGCGGCACGCGGCGGATGCGCATGCCGACGCCACGCAGGCGCGAGAAGCTGCGCTCCAGCACCAGCAATTCTCCCGAGGGCGTGACGGCGCAATCGCTGACGTCGAAGTCGCCGATGCGCTTGACCGAAAACTCGCCGGGATTTGAGCCGCCGATCAGGAAGCCCTTGATGTTGTTGTCGGCATCGAGGCCGCGCTCCGAGATCGCCACCAGCGTGCCGCCGAGCGGCAGGTTGCGCGGCACGAACACAAGGCACTCAAGGCTCTTGTTGCTCGGCAGCTCTGGCGATACCGGGCGGCAGCGCGATCGGCTGGCCGCGCGCAAGCAGTCCGTGACGGCCGAAGTCGAAGCGCACGATGCGATGCACGCGCTCGATGCCGAGCCAGACCGTGCCGCCATCCTCGGCGAGCGACTCGGTGTCGTACCAGCCGCGCGACGACAGCGTTTTGCCGTCGGGTCCAAGCACCGGCGCCATTTCGGCATTCGTGATGCCGACGGGACGCGTGCCCTCGTAGGCGATGCGCCCGCGCAGCCAGCGGCCCTTGTCGGTGACGGCGAGGAAGCCCGCGCCGTCCGCCGCGACACGGATCGACGAGATGCCGCCGAACTCCGGATGCGACGAACTCAGTTCCATCCCGCCGCGGAACGTGAGCGCGCCGAAGCGCACGCGCGCGGGGTCGCGCGGCTCAAACGAGAGTATCGGCTTGGCCGACACCTCGATCGCGACCGGGGCGTCCGGCGCGCGCTCGGTGGGCTGGGCGGATGCGGAAACGGCAAGAAGAGCGAACGCGAGGATCGCCACTGTGTCCCGCACGCGGTGCAGCGTGAAACGATGCACCGCAGATGCGGGACCCCGGTTGCTTAGTCTCACCAAACCGGCGAGCCTGTGCGCACTAGTGCAGCTTCCGCCGAACTCGCGTCGGCGGCGCGGCGTCTTCTGCCGCTGCTTCCTCGAACAGCTCGGCGAGCTTCTCGGTCATCACGCCGCCAAGCTCCTCGGCGTCCACGATGGTGACGGCGCGGCGATAGTAGCGCGTCACGTCATGGCCGATGCCGATCGCGATCAGCTCGACCGGCGAGCGCGTCTCGATCTCCTCGATCACCCAGCGCAGGTGGCGTTCGAGATAATTGCCCGGATTGACCGACAGCGTGGAGTCGTCGACCGGCGCGCCGTCCGAGATCATCATCAGGATCTTGCGCTGTTCGGTGCGCGCGAGCAGGCGCTTGTGCGCCCAGTCGAGCGCCTCGCCGTCGATGTTCTCCTTGAGCAGGCCCTCGCGCATCATCAGGCCGAGGTTCTTGCGCGCGCGCCGCCATGGCGCGTCGGCCGACTTGTAGATGATGTGGCGCAAATCGTTGAGCCGGCCGGGGTTCGGCGGCTTGCCGCCCGCGAGCCACGCCTCGCGCGATTGCCCGCCCTTCCAGGCGCGCGTCGTGAAGCCGAGGATTTCCACCTTCACGCCGCAGCGCTCCAGCGTGCGCGCCAGAATGTCCGCGCAGGTCGCCGCCACGGTGATCGGGCGGCCGCGCATCGAGCCCGAATTGTCGAGCAGCAGCGTCACGACCGTGTCGCGGAACTGCGTGTCCTTCTCGCGCTTGAACGACAGCGCGTGCATCGGGTCCATGATGATGCGCGTCAGGCGTACCGGATCGAGCAGGCCTTCTTCGAGATCGAACTCCCAGGAGCGGTTCTGCTGCGCCATCAGGCGGCGCTGCAGCCGGTTCGCAAGGCGCGACACCACGCCCTGCAGATGCGAAAGCTGCTTGTCGAGATAGCCTCTGAGGCGATCGAGCTCCTCGGGCTCGCACAGATCCTCGGCCGCGATGATCTCGTCGAACTTTCCGATGTAGGGATGATACTCAGGGCCGCGCGGCTCGTTCTGCCCATGCGGGCGCGGCCGCCACGGCTCGTTGGCGGCCTCCAAGTCGCCCATGTCGGCATCGTCCGGCATGTCGGCGGAGGGCGCGTCCATCGCCTCGCTCGCGCCATCCGGCAATTCGTCGGCGGAGACTTCCATCTCCTCCATGCTCATGCCGTCGGCGTCCTCGGACTCCTTGCTCTCGCCGTCCTCGCCCTTGTTCTGCTGCTGGTCGTTCTCGCCGGAGTCGTCCTGATCGTCGTCCTCGGAATCGCGCGCGCGCTCGTCGCCCATTTCGAGCGAGTTCGAGCAGATCGTGCACGACGTCGCCGAAACGGCGCTGTTGCTCGACCAGCTTCTCGAGGCGATCGAGTTCGCCGCCCGCGCGATCCTCGATATGCGCGCGCCACAGATCGACCATCTTGCGCGCCGCGGGAGGCGGCGCTTGTCCCGTGAGGCGCTCACGCACCATCAGGGCGACAGCCTCTTCGATCGGCGCATCGGCGCGATCGGTGATGTCCTCAAATTTGCCGCGGTGGAATTTGTCGTCGAGCATCGCGGTGAGGTTTTGCGCCACGCCCTGCATACGCCGCGCGCCGATCGCCTCGACGCGCGCCTGCTCCACCGCCTCGAACACCGCGCGGCCCTGCTGGCCGTTCGGCATCTGGCGGCGGTGCACGGCCGGATCGTGACAGGCGAGCTTGAGCGCGATCGAATCCGCGTGGCCGCGCACGATCGCGGCGTCCTGCGCGTTGAGCTTGCGCGGCGGCTCGGGGAGCCGCGCCTTGCCGCCCGCCATGCCGGGGCGCTCGGCCGCATAGGAAATTTCCAGATCCGGCTTGCGCGCGATCGCCCGCATGCATCCGGCGACCGCCCGCTTGAACGGCTCGACCGGGGATTCCTTCGACGGATTTTTCGGCTTGATGTTGGACGACATTTACAGCGCCTTAGCCAGCCACGTGCGGTGATGGCCTACGGGAAAAGCCTTCAGCCGTCCGAATTCGCGATAGCCGAGTTTCTTGTAGAAGCCCGGCGCCTGAAAACTGAAGGTATCGAGATAAACGTTCTTCACGCCGCGCTTGCGCGCCTCTTTCTCCGCGGCATCGAGCAAGCGTTTGCCAAAACCCTTGCCGCGAAATTTGTCGTCGATCCAAAACAGGTGCACGAACATCCAGCCAAAGAATATCTCGCCGACGATGCCACCTACGATCTTGCCCTTCTCGCGCAGCGAGATGGTCACCGGCGCATACCCCATCTTGCCGGCCTTCTGCGTATTGTAAGCAACAAGACCTTTGATGACAGCGCGCTTGGTTTGCCCTTGCTGCTTCTCGATCTTGATGCTTGCCATCGCAGTGTCAGCTCAGCGCGACGTTCACCGAACTTTCCGGCAGCTCGACGCCGAAGCAGCGCTGATAGAACTCGGCAACGATCGGCCGCTCCAGTTCGTCGCACTTGTTGAGGAACGTGAGGCGGAACGCAAAGCCGACGTCGCCAGCGAAAATCTCGGCATTCTCCGCCCACGTGATGACGGTACGCGGGCTCATCACGGTCGAGATGTCGCCGTTCATGAATGCGTTGCGCGTCAGGTCCGCGACGCGCACCATCTTGTTGATGATGTCGCGGCCTTCCGGCGTGCGATAGGTCTTCGCTTTCGCCAGCACGATCTCGACTTCGTTGTCGTGCGGCAGATAGTTCAGCGTCGAGACGATCGACCAGCGATCCATCTGCGCCTGGTTGATCTGCTGCGTGCCGTGATAGAGGCCGGTCGTATCGCCGAGTCCGATGGTGTTGGCGGTCGCGAACAGGCGGAACGCCGGGTGAGGACGGATCACGCGGCTCTGGTCGAGCAGCGTCAGGCGGCCGGAGGATTCCAGCACGCGCTGGATCACGAACATCACGTCCGGACGGCCGGCGTCATACTCGTCGAAGCAGAGCGCGACGTTGTGCTGGTAGGCCCACGGCAGGATTCCGTCACGGAATTCAGTGACCTGTTTGCCTTCCTTGATGACGATCGCGTCCTTGCCGATCAGGTCGATGCGGCTGATGTGGCTGTCGAGGTTGACGCGCACGCACGGCCAGTTGAGCCGCGCCGCCACCTGTTCGATGTGCGTCGACTTGCCGGTACCGTGATAGCCCGAGATGATGACGCGGCGGTTGCGCGCAAAACCGGCCAGGATCGCGAGCGTCGTGCCGCGGTCGAACCGGTAATCCGCGTCGACATCCGGGACATGATCGTCGCCCTTCGAGTAGGCGGGCACTTCCATGTCGCTCTCGATGCCGAACACCTGCCGCACCGACACCTTCATGTCGGGCAGACCGGTAATCTCTTGCGTAGCGGCAGCCATTGTTCCTCCGTGGCCTCGGGTAACCCCGAGGGCGCTGCAACTGATCCTGCGGATCGGAATGGTCGTGAGCGGAAACTACCAGAAACCGCGTGCAGCGCGATAGCCGTTCGGCGACGGGCAAATATCACAATTTTTCATGGCTTTAGCCTGCGGCGCGGCCGCCGCCGGACATCCAGGCTGGCGCCGAGCCGCTCCGAAACCGCGCCGGCGAGGGTGAGAAGCGGAGCACGCAATTCGCGCAGCCGCTGCCGCGTCATCCGGCTCTTCGGACCGAGCGTACAGAGCGAGGCCACAACCTGCCCCGTATAGACCCGCACCGGGGCTGCCACGCAGCGGATTCCCTCGATGTGCTCCTCGTCGTCGTTGGCGCAGCCGGCGGCCCGGATCCGGCGGAATTCCACCTCCAAAGCCTGCGGCCGCACGATGGTGCGCGGCGTGTAGCGCTCGTAGGTGATCCGGGCGAGCAGGCTCTTGAGTTCCGGGGCAGGCAGGAATGCCGCGATCGCCTTGCCGACCGCGGTCGCATGGATCGGGCGCTCGGCGCCGATGTCCTGCACCACCCGCACGGGTCCGTCGTGGTCGCATTTCGCCACCACCGTCACAACGCCGTCGCGATAGGCCGCAAGACTCGCACCCTCCCCGCTCAGCCGCGCGAGTTCGGCGACGATCGGCTGCGCGATCGTTCCGAGCTGCTCCGGCGTCCAGGTGCGTCCGGTGAGTTGAAAAAGCTTCGCGCTCAATTCGTAGAAGCGCGTCGCGGGATGCTGACGAAGATAGCCAAGGCCGACCAGCGTCTGCAGCAGGTGGTGCCCGGTCGAGCGATGCAGTCCGGTACGGCGTGCGATCTCGGCCAGGCCGACGGGACTTCCATTCGCGGCGACCACTTGCAGCACGTTCAGGCCGCGCTCCAGCGAGCGATGCGTGACCGAGGCCGCGCGATCGTCCGCGCGCATGCGTCTCTGCGGCCGGGCCGGTTGCGGCATTTCTCCTCCGGTTCGGACTGCTGCAAGCTCAGCATGCAGCATTTCGACCGCATCATTCTATTTCATTTGCTGAAATGGACCAGCTTATTCTGTTTCATATACTGTCTGGACCAACGAAGCGGCGCGATATCGCCACGAGCGACAGGCCGGAACGGTCGGCGCGACAACGAGGGAGGTTTTCGATGCGCATTTCCAGGCGAACCATGCTGGCCGGCGCGGCCGCAACTGCAGTTGCGGCGCCGAGTATCGCGCGGGCGCAGCAGACGCACACGCTCAAGTTCAATCACGTGCTCGGCCCGAAGGAGCCCTTCCACGACGGCTTCGGCAAATGGGCCAAGGCGGTGGAAGAGCGCACCAAGGGCGGCGTGAAGATCGAGGTTTTCCATTCGGCGCAGCTCGGCCGCGAGGAAGACATCATCGAGCAGATCCGCCAGGGCGCGAACATCGGCCAGAACACCGACTCCGCCCGCATGGGCAACTACGTGCCCGGCATCGCGGTGATGAACGGGCCGTACTTCGCCGAGACGCTCGAAGAGGTCGCGAAGCTGCGCAAGGCGCCAACCGTCATGAAGTGGCAGGAGGAGCTTGCCAGCAAGCACGGCCTGAAGGTGCTCTCGTTCAACTGGGTGCAGGGCTATCGTCACTTCTTCACCAACAAGGCGATCAAGACCCCGGACGACCTCAAGGGCCTGCGCATCCGCACGCCGCCCGCGCCGATCTGGCAGGAATTGATCCGCGCGCTTGGCGCGACGCCGGTCGCGATGGCGTTCGGCGAGATGTATCCGGGCCTGCAGCAGCGCGCGATCGACGGCGTCGAGCTCGTCTACAACAACATTCCGGGCGGACGGTTCTACGAGGTGCTGAAGTTCGCCAACGAGACGAAGCACATCATGCTGGTCAATTTCGAGGTGATCAGCGCGAAGTGGTTCGACGGCCTGCCGAAGGAGCATCAGGCTGTCCTGATCGAGGAATGCGACAAGGCGGGCGAAGCGACGTCGAAGGAAATCTTCCGTCTCGAAGCCGAGGTCGAGAAGCAGCTCGGCCAGCGCGGCATGACCATCGTGAAGGACGTCGATCTCGCGGCGTTCCGCAAGGCGGGCGAAAAGGCTTACGACGTGCTGAAGATCATGGACGCGAAGGCCGCCGTGCATAAGGAGATCGGGAAGAGCTGACGGCGTAGCCGTATTCCGTCATGCCCGGCCTTGTGCCGGGCATCCACGACTTACTTGCTTGGCACGAATGGATCGCCGGATAGGCCGTTTGGCCAGTGCTTCCGGGCATGACGACCTGACAAATAACCCATGAAAAAACTCTACGACGCACATCTGCACGGCGGAGGCTTACGTCGCCTCCGCCTTTCTCATTCTGATGGTCGTCCTCATTTTCCTCGGCGGCGTGCTGCGGATGCTCGGCACGCCGATCAACTGGTCGACCGACATCGCGACCGCGCTGTTCGCCTGGGCGTGCTTCCTCTGCGCCGACATCGCGTGGCGCAAGAACAGCCTGATGGCGATCGAGGTGCTGACCGCCCGGCTGCCGGAACGGCTCACCTTCGCATTCCGCATGATCAACTACGCGCTGATCACCGCATTCCTGCTCTATCTCATCGTCATGGGCGTCTACCTCTCGTGGATCAGCCGCGTGCGCAGTTTCCAGGGCATCCCGGAGGTGAGCTACTCGTGGGTGACGATGAGCCTGCCGTTCGGCGCACTGCTGCTGCTCATCACGACCGCGCTGAAAGCGCGCGACGATCTCGCCGGCAAGCCGCCTGAGAATCAGGCCGTGGACGTGCTGTAGGGCGCGCCATGGTCCTCGTTCTCATCGCATTCACGGTTCTGCTGCTGATGGGCATGCCGGTCGCGTTCGCGATCGGCATTTCGGGCGTGCTGTTCTTCCTGCAGCACCCGGAGTTGCCGGTCACCATCCCGATCCAGCTCACCGTCACCGAGACGCAGAACTTCGCACTGCTCGCGGTGCCGCTGTTCATCCTCGCCGGCAACTTCCTCAACAACTCCGGCATCACCGAGAACCTGCTGAAGCTCGCGTCCGTGCTGACCGGGCGGATGTACGGCAATCTCGCGCAGACCTCGATCGCGCTCTCGACGCTGATGAGCGGCGTAACCGGCTCCTCGATCGCCGATGCCGCCATGAACGCACGCATCATCGGCCTGCAGATGATCAAGCGCGGCTTTTCGCGCGGCTATGCGGCGGGCGTCATCTCCTACGGCTCGCTGCTCGCACCGATCATTCCGCCCGGCATCGGCTTCATTCTTTACGGCACGGTGGGGCAGGTCTCGATCGGCCGCCTGTTCGCGGCCGGCATCATCCCCGGACTGATGCTGTGGGCGGCGCTGGCGATCGCGATCTCGATCACGGCGCGCAAGCGCGGTTACAAGCCCGAGCGCGAGAAGCGCGCGAGCGTGAAGGAGATCGCGCTCGCCTCGTGGGGCGGCATCTGGGCGATCCTGTTCCCGATCATCCTGCTCGCGGGCCTGCGCTATGGAATTTTCACGCCGTCCGAGATCGGCGCCTTCGCGGTGATCTATGCGGTGTGCGTCGGCTTCTTCGCCTATCGCATGCTGACGCTGAAAGGATTTCACGAGGCCGTCGAGGGAAGCCTCGTCGATGTCGGCGCGGTGATGTTCCTGCTCGCGCTGTCGGCGATCTTTGGCTACGGCATCGTGTTCGAGCGCATTCCCGAAGTCATTTCCAACTGGATGCTCGGCATCACCGATAACGCCCATGTCGTGATGGTGATCATCGTGCTGTTCATCCTGCTCGCCGGGACCTTCATGGAAGGCTCGGTGCTGATCATCATGCTGACGCCGATCTTCCTGCCGCTGGTGCAGAAATACGGCGTCGATCCCGTTCACTTCGGGCTGGTGTTCATCATCGCGGCGACGATCGGAAACTACACGCCGCCGGTCGGCGCCGCGATGTTCGTGACCTGTCAGGTGTTGCGTTGCCCGATCGGCGAGTACACGCGCGAGTCGACGCCGTTCCTGATCGCGGTGAGCATCGTGACGCTGGTGCTGGTTTTCGTGCCGGAGGTCGTGCTGTTCGTGCCGGACCTGATTTTCGGCAAGGATCGCTGGTAGTTCGATTCCGCTCGTCCCCGCGAAAGCGGGGACCCGAAGTCACAAGCTCGCAGAGCCGAGATCAAGAACTGGATTCCCGCTTTCGCGGGAATGAGCGGCGAGAGTCATTCAGCAGAATTTCATCGACTTGAGATAATTGTACGCCTGGATGATCTCGATCAGGCGATGCTCGGTGGAGCGATCGCCGCCGTTCGCGTCCGGATGGTGGCGCTTCACCAGTTCCTTGAAGCGCGCCTTGATCTCGACCGCGGTCGCGTCGATCTCAAGCCCGAGCGTGTCGAAAGCCTTGCGCTCGGCGTTGCGGATCGGGCGCGGCTCGGCCGCCGGCTTTTCGACATGCGGCCGCCCGCGCGGGCGGAACTCGCGCAACACATCGAACGGATCGTTCGGAGTCGCGCGCGTGGACATCGCTGGCGCTGCCGTTGAAGCCCATCTTCCAGGTGGGGCGATGACCGACCACGGCGTCCTTCTGGTAGCGCGCGACCGCATCGTCAGCTCATGCCGGCGAAATAGTTGTAGGAGCTGTTGTACTCGCGCGTGTGTTCCAGACAGAACCGCCAGTACTCGTTCTCCCGCGTTCGCCCTTTCGGCGCGCGATGCGTTCCCTCGCACGCGCAGCCCGGCCACTGGCACGCCGGCGCGTGCGGGCGCGGCTTGTGGTCCGGCTCGGGCTTCACCCGGATACGATTGAACAAAGGCGAGTCGAGTTTCATGACCGACCATTATGCGGACGCGGACGCATCGCCCGCAAGCTTGACAAATCAAAATGGCGCACGTGCGACAGGTCGCTCCGCAGCGTCATTGACCGCACGGCCCGGCTGCGACTAAGCCGGGCACATGCGAACCGCCGACATCATCACGGAGAAGTTGACACAAGCTTTCACGCCCGAAAGCCTGCGTGTGGCCGATGAATCCCACCTGCATGAGGGCCACGCAGGACACCGGCCGGGTGGGGAGACGCATTTCAGGGTTTATATTGTGGCTGAGGCCTTCCAGGGGAAGAGCCGGATCGAACGGCATCGCATGATCAATTCGGCGCTCGCCGCGGAACTTGCCGGAAGCGTGCACGCGCTTGCGATCCATGCCAACGCGCCGGGTGAAGAAGCGCGGCAGTAAATCTCACCCGCTCGTCCCCGCGAAAGCGGGGACCCAGTTCTTCGCAAAGCACTGGATGCCGGCTTTCGCGGGCATGAGCGGAGTTGAACCGTGATCAAGACGGCCGCGTCAGCGGCGCATCGACGAACACCTTGTACTGCTGCGTCTTCGGCTTCGCCTTGTCTTCTTCGTTCACATACTGGATCGAGCTTTTGCCGATCAGCGCGCGCGGCAGGATCATCACGCGGATGAAGCGCGCCGGCCTCTCGCCGACCTGCGCGAACACCGGATCGGGCCCGCTCTCGAACCACGGCTCGCCGACTTCGTAAGCGTGCGACTCGCCCTTGGTATCGACGCGGATCGTGCCGTCGATCACACAGCGGATGCCCGGTCCCTGGTGGCGGTGCAGATACGCGCATCCGCCCGCCGGGAACGCGACGCTATCGCCGCGCCACAGCAGCTCGCCCTCGGGCATCGTTTCGAGCAAGGCCGCGATCTTGATGCGCGAGTCGACGCTCGCGCTGGTTTGTTTCGGTGCCGGCTGGCGCGGATCGGACAACTCCCAGCGCCAAACGGTCGCTCCGGTCCCCTCGGCATGCGCGGTGATGAGATCCTCGCTGAAGAACGCTTCGCCCGGCCCGAGCACGCGCTGGCCGATGGTGAGCGAGCCGCGGACCATGAACAGCATGCGCGGCAGCGCCGGCAGCCGCAGCACGCCCTTGTCGGTCAGGAAGTCCTCGATCAGCCGCAGCTCGGGATGCATAGGTGCCCGCACGCTTTCGGCAGTTTCCGCTGCCTCGCCGCGCAAGCTAAGATGCCGCCAACGAGAAACGCAAGGATGGGGCTAGGATAGAAGACGTGGCGGACTTCGATCCGAAGACATTCAATGTCACCGAACGGCGCGGCTTCGACGATCTGAAAGTCGGCGAGGTCTACCGCAATCCAAGCCGCACCATGACGGAGGCGCATTTCGCCGCGTTCCAGGTGCTGTCGGGCGACAACCATCCGATCCACTACGACATCGAATTCTGCAAGGCGCACGGATTGCGCGGGCTGCTCGCCCATGGATTTCAGGTACTCGCTTTCTCGGCGGTCGGCGCCGGCTCGTTCCCGCACATGATCGGTGACAAGCTCATCGGCTTCATCGAGCAGTCGTCGAAATTCCTCAAAGGCGTGTATCCGGGCGACACGCTCTATCCGGCGCACACCATCACGGCGCTGATCCCGCAACGCACGACCGGCATTGTGGTGATGGCGGCGACCATCCATAACCAGAACAGCGAACTGGTGCTCACCGGCGAGCACAAATATCTGCTGCGCAAGTAAGCGTCGCCGGTTCCGGACAGATCATGTCCAAAAACCGCGTACATGGAGGACCCCTTGCCCGTCATTTCCGGAAAACGCGCATTCCTTGAGATCCTGAAGCAGGAAGGCGTCGAGGTGTTGTTCGGCAATCCCGGCACCACCGAGCTGCCGCTGATGGATGCGTTCGCAGTCGAACGCGACATGCGCTACGTGCTCGGCCTGCAGGAATCGGTCGTGATGGCGATGGCCGACGGCTACGCGCAGGCCTCCGGCAAGCTCGCCGTGGTGAACCTGCACGTCACGCCCGGCCTCGGCAATGCGATGGGCATGCTCTACGACGCGCAGAAAGCCGGCTCGCCGATCCTCGTCACGGCGGGCCAGCACGACCAGGACTTCAACCGCACCGAGCCGATCCTCTACGCGGATCTGCCGCCGATCGCGCGGCCGCTGGTGAAGTGGTCGGACGAGGTCCATCGGCTGCAGGACTTGCCGCTGATGGTGCACCGCGCTTGCAAGACCGCGCTCGCGCCGCCCACCGGCCCGGTGTTCCTGTCGCTGCCGGGCGACATCCTGAAGCAGGAAGCAGACATCGACCTGATGGCGCCGACACGCGTCGCGACGAACGTGCGTGGCGATCGCGCCGCGATCGAGGCCGCCGCAAAGGTGCTCGCATCGGCGAAACGTCCGGTCATCATGGCGGGCGACTCGGTTGCGCAGAGCCGCGCACTCGCGGAACTGGTTGCGCTTGCCGAACTGATCGGCGCGCCGGTCTATGCCGAGCTGATCGCCAACACGGCGTCGTTCCCCTCCTCGCATCCGCTGTTCCGCGGCGCGATGGCGCGCTCGCAGCAAGCGATGCGCAAGATCTTCGACCAGCACGACGTGCTGTTCTCGGCCGGCGCGGACCTGTTCGCGCTCTCGCTGCCCGACGACATCCAGCCGATTTCGCCCGACCTGAAGATCGTGCAGCTCGATACCGACCCGTGGGAGTTGGGCAAGAACTTCCCGGCCGAAGTCGCGATCCTCGGTTGCGCCGAAGGCAACGCTGCCCGAACTCACCGAGGCAACGCGCGCCGCGATGCCGGCCGACGTGCAAAAGGCTGCGCAGGGTCGGCTGAAGGCCGCGAGCGATGCCACGCGCACCGAACTCGAAAAGCTGAAAGAGCGCGCGAAATCGCTCGCCGACCAGAAGCCCGTGCAGGCGCTCGCGCTGATCCACGCGATCGGCGAAATCCTGCCCAAGGACACCGTGGTGATCGACGAGGCGGTGTCGTCGAGTGGGGGCTTGCGTCAGCTTGTGAAAAGCGACGACCCGCAAAGCTTCTTCGGGTTGCGCGGCGGCGGCATCGGCTGGGGCTTGCCGGCCTCGATCGGCGTGAAGATCGCACTGCCCGACCGGCCGGTGATCTGTCTCTCGGGCGACGGTTCCGCGATGTACACGATCCAGTCGCTCTGGACCGCGGCGCGCTACAAGGTCGGCGTCGTGTTCGTGATCTTCAACAACACGTCCTACCGCATCCTGAAGCAGCGCGTCTTTGCCCAGCGCGGCTACGCGGCCCAGCACGACAACTATGTGGGCATGGAGTTGAACAATCCGGAGATCGACTACGTCGGTCTGGCGCGGTCGCTGGGCGTATCGGCCGACCGGGCCGAAACCGTGCATGACGCGACCGACCTCATCCGCAAGGCCCTCGATGAGGGCGTGCCAAAGCTGATCGAGGTCAAGATCGCGCGCGAGTTCAAATAGCGCGACGTCCCGGACAAGAGGCGCGACGCGGTGTGATTTCGCCGCGCAAGGGTCATCATCCAATCGGATGACATGTTAAATATTTTTTTCGCGGGAAAAACATTTGCAGGCCTGCCCACGCCTCCTCTCCTCCGGCTACGTTGAATCGCAGGGGACGAATTCGAGGGGCAATTCAGGAATGAGCGCGACCGGGGCTGGCGACGCGGCGCTGCGCAGTGACGAACCGACCACCTTCAAGAGCTTGACGGCGACAGTAGCGAGCGCGCTGCAGCGCGATCTTGTCAACGCGCGCTACATGCCGGGGCAGAAGCTGCCGATCGTGCAACTGGCCAAGCACTACGGCGTCAGCCCGGGCGCTGTGCGTGAGGCACTGTCCCGGCTGATCTCCGAAGGGTTGGTCGAATTCAACGAGCAGCGCGGCTTTCGCGCGGCGCCGGTGCCGCCGAACGCGCTCGCCGACATCACGCGCACGCGCATCCTGATCGACGTGCAGGCGTTGCGCGAGGCGATCCGCCTCGGCGACGTCGACTGGGAGGCGGAAGTTCTCGCGATCAATCATCGGCTGGCCAACTGCCCGCCGCGCGAGAAGTCCAACCCGAAAGGGGTGCGCGAAGAGTGGCAGCGCCTGCATCGCGTCTTCCATCGCACGCTGATTTCCGCGTGCGGCTCGCCGTGGCTGATGCGCTTCCATGACCTCTTGTTCGACCAGACCATTCGCTACCGATCGGTTGCGTCCGCGTACGAGACCGAGCGCGAGGACCTGCGCCGCGACCCGAATGCCGAGCATGCGGCGATCGTCGAGGCGGCGGTCGCGCGCGATGCCGACAAGGCGGCGCTGCTGCTCGAACAGCACTATCTCGGAACGGCGAACCGGCTGTCGCAGGGCCAGTCCGATCCGGCGATTTCGCCGAAGTAATTTCGGCTCGCGGCCTGTGCTCCCGATGGGCGGCCGCCCATGCGGACCTCTGTCTCGTTTTGACCACTCGGCAAAGCCGCCCGCGATGCTCTATAGACATCGCACGAGTACACAGAAGAAGGCTGGAGCATGCCGGACCAATTGCTGCCGACAACCGTCGTCGGTTCCTACCCGCAACCGGCCTGGCTGGTCGACGAAAAGGTTTTCAAGTCGCAGACCGTTCCGCGCGTGCGCCTGAAGGAAATCTGGCGCGTTGCCGAGCCCTGGCTCGAACAGGCCCAGGACGACGCCACGCTGATCGCGGTCCGCGACATGGAGCGCGCCGGCATCGACATCATCACCGACGGCGAAATGCGGCGTGAAAGCTATTCCAACCGCTTCGCGACTGCGCTCGAAGGCGTCGACATCGACAAGCCCGCGATGGTGAAAGCCCGCGCCGGCGCGGGAGTCGAGACCGCGCTGCCGCGCGTGGTCGGCAAGGTGCGCCGCCGCAACGCGGTCGAAGTGCGCGATATGCAGTTTCTCCGCCGCAATACCGATCGCGTAGCGAAGATCACGCTGCCCGGTCCCTTCACCATGACGCAGCAGGTGCAGAACGAGTTCTACAAGGACGCCGAAGAACTCGCGATGGACTATGCCGTCGCCGTCAACGAGGAGGCGAAGGACCTGGTGAAGGCGGGCGCCGACGTGATCCAGCTCGACGAGCCTTGGCTGCGCAATGACCCGGACGGCGCGCGGCGCTATGCCATCAAGGCGATCAACCGCGCGCTCGACGGCATCACGGTGCCGACCGTGATTCACCTGTGCTTCGGCTACGCGTTCCTCGTGAAGAACAAGGCGACGAGCTACTTCTTCCTGGAGGAGCTGGCCGACACCACGGCGCAGCAGATCTCGATCGAGTCGGCGCAGCCGAACATCGATCTCGGCGTGCTGAAGAATCTGTCGTCAAAGAAAATCATGCTTGGCGTGATCAATCTCGGCGACCAGATCGTCGAGACAGGAGAGCAGGTGGCGGAGCGCATCCGCGCTGGCCTGAAGCACGTGTCGCCGGACCGGCTCATTCCGGCGCCGGACTGCGGGATGAAGTATCTGACGCGCGAGGTCGCGTTCGGGAAGTTGAAGGCGCTGGCCGAAGGCGCGGCGATCGTGCGGAAAGAACTGAGCTAGCAGCTCGTGTCTTTTCAAGAAACGGGGATCCCGGGTCTGCATCGCATCATTTCATGCTGCGATGCGCCCGGGACACGGCGGAGCTACTCCGCGGGCTGCAGCTTCGTTTCCCGCGTCAGCGGACCGCGGCCGCCGAGCTTGCGGTGCAGCCTGTCGAGCAGCAGGTAGATCACCGGCGTCGTGTAGAGCGTGAGGATCTGCGACACCAGCAGCCCGCCGATGATCGTGATGCCGAGCGGGCGGCGCAGCTCCGATCCCGGCCCGCTCGCGATCACCAGCGGCACCGCGCCGAGCAGCGACGCGAGCGTCGTCATCAGGATCGGGCGGAAGCGCTCGATGCAGGCTTCATAGATCGCACGCTCCGGCGGCAGGCCGCGCTTGCGCTCGGCTTCGAGCGCGAAGTCGACCAGCATGATGCCGTTCTTCTTCACGATGCCGATCAGCAGAATGATGCCGATGAACGCGATGATGGTCAGCTCCGAGCCGGAGAGCTGCAACGCCAGCAGCGCGCCGAGGCCTGCCGACGGCAGCGTGGAGATGATCGTGAGCGGATGCGCAAGGCTCTCGTACAGCACGCCGAGCACCAGATAGACCGCGATCAGCGCCGCAAGGATCAGCAACGGCTGCGCACTGGCTGACGCCGCGAAGGCCTTGGCATCGCCCGCGAACTCCGACTGGATCACGTCCGGCATGCGCATCTCGCGCACCGCCTGCTGGATGTCCACGGACGCGGTTTCCAGCGTCACGCCCTCCTTGAGGCCGAACGAAATGGTGACCGCAGGAAACTGGCCCTGATGGTTGATCACCAGCGGCGCGATGCCGCGCTCGAAACGCGCCACGTTGGACAGCGGGATCTGCGCGCCGCCGGAGCCGGGGACGAAGATGCGCGAGAGATCGTTCGGGTCGCGCTGGAACTGCTGATCGACCTCCATGATGACGCGATACTGGTTGCGCTGGGTGTAGATCGTGGACACCTGCCGCTGCGCGTAGGCGTTCGCCAGCGCCGCGTCGATGTCCTGAATGCGCACGCCGAGGCGCGAGGCGGCCTGCCGGTCGATTTTGACGTCGAGCTGGAAGCCGCCCTGCTCGCGATCGGTCGAAACGTCGACCACGCCCGGTACCGTCTTCACGGTCTCGACCGCACGCGGCACCCATTTCAGCAGCTCATCGAGATCGGGGCTCCACAGCGTGAACTGATATTGCGAGCGGCCCCAGCGCCCGCCGACGCGCACGTCCTGCGCCGGGAACATCCACACCTCGATGCCAGGAATGCGCGCGAACTGCGGGCGCAGCCGGTCGATCACGCGGTTGGTCGGCACGTTGCCGCGCTCGGCGAGCGGCTTCAGGCTCACGAACATGCGGCCCTGATTGACCGACGCGCTCCAGGTCGAGCCGCCGACCGATGAGCCGACACCGGCGACCGCTGGATCGGCCAGCACGATGTCGAGCGCTTTCAACTGCATGTCGACCATCGCGCGATACGAGATGTCGGGCGCGGCGCGCGTCGAGGTGAAGATCAGCCCGGAGTCGTCCTGCGGGAAGAAGCCCTTCGGCGTCTTGATGTAGAGGTCGACCGTCAGGCCGATCGTCGCCGCCATCACGACCATCATCAGCACGCGGTGTTGCAACAGCACGGAAAGGCTCGCCGCATAGGCGCGCGTCATGCGGGAGAGAAACCATTCGACGATGCGGTCGAATCGCGTCGCGGTGCGGCTCGGCACACTGCGGACGTAGTGCGCACAGATCATCGGCGTGACGGTCAGCGACACGATGGTGGAGATGACGATCGCGAACACCAGCGTGACGGAGAATTCGCGGAATGCGCGGCCGACGATCCCGCCCATGAACAGCAGCGGAATGAACGCCGCGATCAGCGAGATGCTGATCGACACCACCGTGAAGCCGATCTGGCGCGCGCCTTCGAGCGTGGCGCGCAGGGGCGAATGCCCTTTCTCTAGATTGCGGAACACGTTCTCGATCATCACGATCGCATCGTCGACTACAAAGCCGACCGAGACCGCGAGCGCCATCAGCGACAGGTTATCGATCGAGAAACCGACCGCCCACATCGCCGCGCAGGTGCCGGCGAGCGAGAGCGGGACGGTTACGCCGGCGGCGAACGTCGGCGCGGTGCGCCTCAGGAACAGGAACACCACCAGCATCACCAGCGCGATGGTTCCCGCGAGGGTGAGCTGCATGTCGGCCACGCTGGCGCGGATCGTCGTGGTGCGGTCCGACAGGATCGAGATGTCGATGTCGGAAGGGATCCAGCGCTTGATCTCGGGCAGCAGGGCGCGGATGTTGTCGACCGTCTCGATGACGTTCGCGTCGCCCTGCTTGGTGATGTTGAGCAGCACGGACGGCTGGCGGTTGAACCACGCGGCGGAGCGGCTGTTGCGCGTGCTCTGCTCGACCGTGGCGATATCGGAGAGGCGCACGATGTTGCCGTTGGCGCTCTTCACCACCAGCGTCTTGTAGTCGGGCACGCGGCGCAGCTGATCGTTGATGCCGACGGTTTCCGAGAGGTCGCTGCCGTCGAGCACGCCGAGCGGGCTTTGTGCGTTCGCGCCCGCGATCGCGGTACGCACCTGTTCGAGCGAGATGCCGGCCGCCGCGATCGCACTCGGATTGACGCGCACGCGGATCGCCGGTTGCTCGGCGCCGCTCACCGCCACGTCGGCAACGCCCGCGACCTGCGCGATGCGCTGCGCCACCACGGTGTCGGCGGCGTCATAGATCGCGCTCGGCGGCACTGTTTTCGACGTGAGCGCCAGGATCAGGACCGGCGTCGCCGCCGGATTGAACTTGCGGAACGTCGGCAGCGAGGGGAGATCGCTCGGCAGGTCGGTAAGCGAGGCGTTGATCGCGGCCTGCACGTCGCGCGCCGCGCCGTCGATGTTGCGTGACAGGTCGAACTGCACCGTGATCGAGGTCTGCCCGAGCGAAGACGACGAGGTGATCTCGGTCACGCCTGCGATGGTGCCGAGATTGCGCTCCAGCGGCGCCGCCACGGTTGCCGCCATGATGGCGGGATCGGCGCCGGGCCGGCTTGCCGTAACACGGATGGTCGGGATTTCGACGTTCGGCATGCTGGCGACGGGCAGAAAGCGGTACGCCACGATCCCGACCAGCATCAGCCCGATGGCCAGCAGCGTGGTGCCCACCGGCCGCATGATGAACGGGTAGGAGATATTCATGTCACTCGGCCGGCTGCGGCACGGGCGTCGGCTGCCGCGTCATGCGGAGACGCAGCCGCTCCATCGCGAGGTAGATCACCGGCGTGGTGTAGAGCGTGAGCAATTGGCTCAGCAGCAACCCGCCGATGATCGTGACGCCGAGCGGAAAGCGCAGCTCCGAGCCGGTGCCGCTTTCAAGCGCCAGCGGCAGCGCGCCGAACAACGCCGCGAGCGTCGTCATCATGATCGGGCGGAAGCGCAGCAGGCAGGCCTGCACGATCGCGTCGCGCGGCGACATTCCGTCGCGCCGCTCGGCTTCGAGCGCGAAGTCGATCATCATGATGGCGTTCTTCTTCACGATACCCATCAGCAGCACGATGCCGATCAGCGCGATCACCGAAAGGTCCTGCCCGACCAGCATCAAGGCGAGCAGCGCACCGACGCCGGCGGACGGCAGCGTGGTCAGGATCGTGAACGGGTGGATGAAGCTCTCGTAGAGCACGCCGAGCACGATGTAGATCGCCACGATCGCGGCGAGCACCAGCCACGGCTGGCCTGCGAGCGATTTCGCGAACTCCGCGGTGTCGCCCGAATAACTGCCGATCACCGAGGTCGGCATCCCGATCACCCGCTCCGCCGACGAGATGATGTTGACGGCGTCGCCGAGCGCCGCGCCCGGCGCGAGGTTGAAGCTGAGCGTTACCGAGGGGAACTGCTCCTGATGCGCGATCGCGAGCGGCGCGGTGGTGCGGGTCATCTCGGCGAACGCGCTCAGCGGAACCTGCGTGCTTGATGCGCCAGGCACGAAATTGTTCAGCGGCTGCGCGTTCTGCGCGCTGGAGGTCGCAAGCGGCTGGCTCGGCGTGTTCGCCGGCACGTAGATCTTCTGCAGCGCCGCGGGATCGCGCTGATATTGCGGGGCGGCTTCGAGGATCACGCGATACTGGTTCGCCTGTCCGTAGATCGTGGAAATCTGCCGCTGCCCGAACGCATCGTTCAGCGTGTCGTTGATCACCTGCATCGAGATGCCGAGCCGCCCGGCCTTCTCGCGGTCGACATTGATATAGGCGCGCAAGCCGCCCTCCTGCGCCTCGGACGACACGTCGCGCAGCGTTGCGTTGTCGTGCAGCGCATCGACCAGCTTCTCGGACCACGATGTGACTTCGGCCGCATCGGTGCCGACCAGCGTGTACTGATACTGCGCACGGCTCACGCGCGTCGAAATCTGGATGTCCTGAACCGGCTGGAAGTAGACCGTCATGCCAGGGATCGCGTCGACCTGCTCTTTCAGCCGGTCGATGATCTCGGTGACGACGGCGCGCCGCTCGCCGCGGGGTTTGAGCGTGATGACCAGCCGCCCGGCGTTCGGCGTGGCATTAAGCGGGCTGACGCCGACGACCGACGCGATGCCGGTCACGTCCGGGTCCTGCCGCATCCGGTCGGCGACGAGCTTCTGCAGTCGCTGCATTTCACCGAACGAGACTTCGGTGCCGGCCTCGGTCACGGCCGTGATCAGGCCGGTATCCTGCAGCGGCAGGAAGCCCTTCGGCACGATCACATAGAGCCAGATCGTCGCCGCGAACGTCACGGCCGTCAGCAGCAGCGTGAGAGTCTGGTGGCGCAGCACGATTTCAAGCGTGCGGCCGTAGAACGCGATGCTGTCGTCCACGATCCGGTTGAACCAGCGCGTGACGCGATTGCCTTGCTCGCCGTGCTGCTCGCGCAGCAGCTTGGCGCACATCATCGGCGTCAGCGTCAGCGAAACGATCGCCGAGACCACGACCGCAATGGTGAGCGTGAGCGCGAACTCGCGGAACATGCGGCCGACCAGCCCGGTCATGAACAGCAGCGGGATGAATACCGCGATCAGCGAGAAGGTCAGCGAGATGATGGTGAAGCCGATTTCGCGCGCGCCTCGCAGCGCCGCCTGAAAGGCCGACTCCCCCTTCTCCATATGCCGCACGATGTTCTCGATCATCACGATCGCATCGTCGACCACGAAGCCGGTGCCGATGGTGAGCGCCATCAGCGAGAGATTGTCGAGCGAGAAGCCCGCGAACCACATCACGCAGAACGTCGCGATCAGCGACAGCGGCAGCGCGACACCCGCGATGATGGTGGCGCGAATGGTGCGCAGGAAGACGAACACCACCATCACGACGAGCGCGACCGCGAGCACGAGCGTGAACTGCACGTCGCGGATCGACGCGCGGATCGTTTCGGTGCGGTCGTGCACGATCGCCAGGTTGGCGCCGACCGGCATGATGCGGCGCAGCCGCGGCAGTTCGGCCTTGATGTGCTGAACGGTCTGCACGACGTTCGCGCCGGGCTGGCGGCGGATGTCGATCACCACCGCGGGCTTGCCGTCGTGCCAGCCGGAAACCTTGGCGTTCTCCAGCCCGTCGATGATGTCGGCGACATCGCGCAGCATCACGGGATTGCTGTTGCGATAGGCGATCACCAGCGTGCGGTAGGCCTCCGCGGCGGCAAGCTGATCGTTCGCCGCAATGGTGTAGGACTGGAACGCGCCGTCGAACGCGCCCTTCGGTCCCGAAACATTGGCATTCACGATCGCCTGACGAATGTCCTCGAGCCCAAGCCCGTACGCGGCAAGCCGCGGCAGGTCGGCCTGGATGCGCACCGCCGGCTTGATGCCGCCCTGCGTCGAGACATTGCCGACGCCGGAGATTTCGGAGAGCCGCTGCGCCAGCAGCGTGTCGGCGAGATCGCTTAGCGATCGCAGCGACACCGTATCGGAGGTGAGCGCGAGCGTGATGATCGGCGTGTCGGCCGGATTCACCTTCGAATAGACCGGCGGATAGGGAAGATTGCGCGGCAACGAGGAGCCCGCCGCATTGATCGCGGCCTGCACGTCCTGCGCGGCAGAATCGATCTCGCGGTTGAGGTCGAACTGCAGCGTGATCTGGCTGATGCCGTAGGAGCTCGACGAGGTCATGGTCGAGAGCGCCGGGATCTGCCCGAACTGGCGCTCCAGCGGCGCGGTCACCAGCGACACCATCGTGTCGGGCGCGGCGCCCGGAAGCTGCGTCGTCACCTGAATGGTCGGGAAATCGACCTGCGGCAGCGCCGACACCGGCAGCCACAGATAGCCGAGCAGGCCGCCGAACATCACCGCGACGCCAAGCAGCGACGTGGCGATCGGCCGATGGATGAACGGCGCCGAGACGTTCATTGCTTGGTGCTCGGCGGGGCCGTGCGTGTTCTCGGTGCGGCGGCGATCCTTGCCCTCGCCGCCGGCGTCGCTGCGCTTGCGCCGGCCGGATGGCGCAGCGTCAGGCACCGCGACCGCCGCCGGACGGCCTTCGGCATCCTGCACGGCGACGCGCGTGCCGTTGGAGAGCCGCGTGAAGCCGGTGGTGACGACCTGCTCCTGCGCCTGCACGCCGTCCGAAACACGGCGCGCGTGTCGTCCTGCTGCGCCACCGTGACCGGCCGCGTCGCGACCTTGTTCTCGGCATCGACCACGAAGACGAACGTACCGTTCGGCCCGCGCTGGATCGCGCCGGTCGGCACGGTCACGACCTGCCGCAAGGTATCGACCAGCATGCGGACGTTGATGAACTGCCCCGGCCAGAGCTGGAGGTTCGCATTGGGAAACTCCGCCTTCATGCGGATGGTGCCGGTGGTCTGGTCCATCTGGTTGTCGATGACCTGCAGCTTGCCGCGATCGACGAACGTTTTCCCATCCACCGCCATCGCGTCGACCTCGAGTGGACCTTTGGCGAAGGCCTTGCTCACCTGCGAAAACTGCTGCTGCGGCAGGTTGAACAGCACCGAGATCGGCTGGACCTGCGTGATCACCACAAGGCCGGCGGCGTCGTTGGCTTGCACCAGATTGCCTTCGTCGATCATCCGCAGGCCGACGCGGCCATCGATCGGCGCGACGATCCGGGTGAAGCTCAGCATCGTCTTCGTATTGTCGATCGCCGCCTGATCGCCCTGCACCTGCGCCTCGAGCTGCGCGACCAGCGCCTTCTGGGTATCGGCTTGCTGTTTCGATCCGGAGTTCGACGCGGCGAGGCGGGTGTAGCGATCGAAATCGATGCGCGCGTTGGCGAGCGTCGCCTCGTCCTGCGCCTTCTTGGCGACGGCCTGATCGTATTGCGCCTGATAGGTGCGCGGGTCGATCTCGGCGAGCACGTCGCCTTTCTTCACGTCCTGCCCTTCGCGGAACGCGACCTTGACGATCTGCCCGCCGACCTGCGCACGCACCGTCACGGTGTTCAGCGCGCGTGTGTTGCCGACCGCATCGAGATAGACCGGCACGTCGGCGACGGCGGCGCGTGCGGCCAGCACCGGCGCGGGCTGGTCGCCAAACGCACGCGCGCGCTTGGATTTCTGCTCCTGCTGCTGCTGGCCGTAGTAGAAATAGCCGCCGATCGCCACGACAACGGCGATACCCACGGCAAACGGCAGGACGCGAGCTAACCTCATCGAGTACCTTTTTGTTCTTGTTTCGCTTCTTGGCCCGCCCGCCTGATATTTCGTCGCTCCGCGATCTCGTCCGGCAGCACCCACCCGCCGCCGATTGCCTGGAACAGGCTGACGATCGCCTGCAGCCGCGTGAGGCGCACGACGATCAATCGATCCTGCTCGGCGAACAGCGTGCGTTGCGTGTTCAGCACGGTGGTGATGTCGATCGTGCCGGTGCGAAGCTGTGTTTCGGACAATTCGTAAGCACGCCGCGCGGTCGCGACCGCTTCGCCCTGCAGGCGTTCCTGCTCGGCGAGATCCTGTACGGCGATCAATGCACGCTCGACGTCGGCGAAACCGGAGAGGATCGCCTTGCGGTAAAGCTGCAGCAGTTCGGTGCGGCGGCCTTTCTGCAGGTCGAGTTGGCTCAATAACCGGAAGCCGTCGAACAACGGCTGACTCACGCTTCCGGCCAGCGTGAAAATCGCCGAGCT
The DNA here is from genome assembly GCA_963779545.1 of uncultured Alphaproteobacteria bacterium. GTDB lineage: Bacteria > Pseudomonadota > Alphaproteobacteria > Rhizobiales > Xanthobacteraceae > PALSA-894. The sequence continues at coordinate 96,596 of CAVZYQ010000004.1, forward strand.
GGGCACAATCAGGGTGTTCAGCGCCGTGCTGACGAAGCCGCCCTGCCCGGTGAGCGCGATGCTCGGCAACAGTGCGGCGCGCGCGCTTTCGACGCTGGCATTCGCGGCGGCAAGCTGCGCCTCCGCTTCGCGGATATCGGGACGTTGCAATAGCAGGTCCGAAGGAAGTCCGGGCGAGACGCGCTGTGCCACGATGCCGTTGAGGCTGCCGCCGCGCACCGTCACGCGCGCGGGCGCATCGCCGAGCAGCACCGCGAGCGTCGCGATGTTCTGGCGCAATTGCTGATCGAGCGGCGGGATGGCGGCGCGTTGCTGCGCGACGAGCGATTGCTGCTGCGCGATGTCAAGGCCGCTCGCGGTGCCGACTGCCGATTCGATCCTCAAAGACTTTCAGGATGCGGTTTGCGGCGTCGACGTTCGAGCGCGCGATGCGCAGCCGGTCCTGCGCGGCCAGAATCTGAAAATATGTATTGATCACCGTCGCTACGGTCGAGATGACGATAACCTCGCGATCGAAGCGGCTTGCGACGGACAGAAACTCGGCGGATCGCAGCGCCGCGCGGTTCTTGCCCCACAGGTCGACCTCGTAGCTCGCGTTCAGCACAGCGCTGAAGCGGTTGCTCGGGGCGGATGCGCCGGAACCGGAGCGCTGTGCGGTGCTGTCGAAATCGATCATGGGCAGAAGCGGCGCGCCCGCGATGCGCGTCTGCGCGTCGACCTGCTCGATGCGCGCAACCGCGGCCGCGATGTCGAGATTGGCAAGCTGCGCGCGCTCTACCAGCGTCGTCAGTTCGCGCGAGCGGAAACCGCGCCACCAGTCCGGCGCCGGCAATGCGGCATACGGCTTGGCGCCGGCCGCGCGATATTTCGGCGGTGGATCGACGGCGGGCGGCACCGCGTCGGTCGTCAGAATGCAGCCGGACACGAGCGGCGCGAGCGCAAGCGCAAGCGCGCGGCGACCGCGTTTCGCCGCCGTGTTCATCATGGATGTCCGTGCCCGTTCCATTCGGATCAACGCGTGCCGGTGTTGGTTCGCGACGGCCCGTCGGCGAGCTTGGCGCGGCCTTCCGGCGACATGGCGCTCGCGGCGTTGAGATAGATGTCCTGCATGATCTGCTCATACGCCGGGCGCACGGTGCGCACACCGGCGAGCGCGGTGCGCAATTGCGCCGCGTCGAAGCTCTGCGCGCGCAACGCGGCTTGCACGCGCTCGAATGAGCGATTGAGCTCTTCGCGGGCGCCTTCGGCAGCGGTTTCGCGTGCGCGGAAGGCGGCGCGCAGCTTTTCGGCATCCGCTGCAGGCAGCGGCGCGGCGAGCCGCTCGATGCGTCCGGCCGCGGTGCGCGGGCGTTCGGTGGTCGCCTGTTGCGCCGGTGCAAAAAAGTGGCGCGCCGCGAGCGTCCCAATCGTGCCGACGAAGAACAGATTGAGCGCGAGCGAGCCGATCAGCAGCCAGCGCGACGAACGGTCCGGCCACGTCATGGTCATTGTCATGGGCGCAGCCCCGTCACTGAATCCACATCGAAGACACTGGCATCGTCCGCCGCCGCGACTTGCACGAGATCGAGGTCAGTCGCGATGCGCGTCCCGAGGCCCGAGAGACCGACCGTGATGCCAAGTACCGCCGCGCCGGCGAGCGCCGCGACGCGCGGCCAGGCCGGCGCGAAATCCCAGTCTATCAGGGCGGACGGCCACCATCGGAACGCGCGCTTCTGCGGCGGCAGTTTTTCCAGCCGTGCCAGAACGCGCTGCGCTGCTTCGCCGTTTTCGACATTAGGCGCCATCACGCGGCGCAGTGCCGTGTCAAGCTCATGATCGTTCATGTGCTTCTCCTGAAATTATTCGCTGAGTGCGGCGCGCAGCGCCTGTCGCGCCCGCACCAAGAGCGTCTCGACGCTTGCGACGGACGTATCGAGCACAGCCGCGACCTCGGCGTTGCTGAGGCCTTCCTGATAGGTGAGTGCGATCGCGGCGCGCTGGCGATCCGGCAAGGCCGCGATGGCTGCGTTGAGCTGCCGGTCACGCTCACGTTGCTGTAGAGCGTCGTCGGCGCGTGTGGCGAAGTCGGCGATATCGCCCGCCTGCGCGAGCGGCAAATCGGGCGCGCGCCGCTTCGCGTTAAGGCAGAGATTGACCACCACGCGGTAGAGCCAGGTGCGGAACGCGGCCTCGGGCCGCCAGCGCGGCGCATTGGTCCAGACGCGCAGCAATGCGTCCTGCACGATGTCCTCGGCCTGCGCGTCGCTGCCGAGGATGCGCCGCGCGAGCCCCGTTGCCGGGCCGGCATGCCGACGCGCCAGAGCCTGGAACGCCCGTCCGTCGCCTTGGGCGACGCGCGCCATGAGGTCGTGGTCGGACGGGTCCATACGGGCGCGAGTGTGCCCGCCGCGTGCCGCATTGTCGCGCCGCAACCGGGATTGCGGGCCGACCAACTGTGGGAAACGCGAGCGGGAAGCGCCATATCGGTTAAACACGGGCGCCAGCCAAACCCTGCGGTCTCCGGCTGGACTTTTCGCAACTCGCGTGCAATTTCCGACAGGAACAGAGAAAACTGGTTACATCATGCTGGATTCATTAAAGAATTTCCTCTCGGAACTGACTGGGGGCGAGAAGCACCCCGCGCGCTTCGAGGACAACGACTATCGCCTCGCCGCCGCCGCGCTGCTGATCCACGCCTCGACCATCGACGGCGCGATGGCGCCGGCCGAGCGCAACAAGCTGCACGCGCTGCTCAAGTCCCGGTTTGGACTGACCGATTCCGAAACCGATGAGCTGGTCGACGTCGGCACGCTCGTGGAGAACGAAGCGGTCGACCTCTACCGTTTCACCAGCCTGATCAACCGCTCGCTCGACGAGCCGGGCCGCCTCGGTATCGTCGAGATGATGTGGGAAATGATGTTCGCGGACGGGCGGATCAATGAATTCGAGGATAACCTGATGTGGCGCGTCGCCGACCTGCTCGGCGTGTCCTCGCGCGACCGCATCGCGCTCCGCCAGCGCGCCGCCGGCGAAAGAGCGGAGAGCGAAAGCAGCTGAGGTCAGCGACAGGGACGGAATGGCGACGTCGATCTTCAAGCCCGTCACGGTCATCACCGGCGCTTCCGTCGGCATCGGCTCCGCGCTTGCGCGCGTGTTCGCGGCAAATGGCCATGAGGTCGCGCTGGTCGCACGCCGCGAGAAGGAGATGGTGCTGCTCGCGAACGAGCTTGCGGTGTTCTGCAAGCACAAGCCGCACGTCATCATGGCCGACCTGCAGCGCTCCGATGCACCCGCGCGCATCGCGCACGAATTGCTCGGGCGCGGGCTCGAACCCGCGATCGTCGTCAACAATGCGGGCTTCGGCCTCCATGGCCCCGCCGCGAACATCGACCGCGGCGAGCAGTTGTCGATGATCGATCTCAACGTGCGGGCGTTGACCGACCTGTCGCTGCGCTGGATCGACGGCATCGTGAAGCACAAAGGCGGCATCCTGAATGTCGCCTCTGTGGCGGGCTTCCTGCCCGGCCCCAACATGGCGGTCTATTACGCCACCAAGGCCTACGTGCTGTCGTTCAGCGAAGCGCTCGCGAAGGAGCTTGAGCCGCTGGGCGTGCGCGTCTCGGTGCTCTGCCCCGGCCCGGTGAAAACCGAATTCCAGATGCGCGCGGGCGTCGATAACCGCTCGCCCCCGCCCCTGCTCGGCAAGAGCGCCGAGCAGGTCGCAAAGGCCGGCTATGACGGCTTCGTCGCGGGCAAGCGCGTGATCATCCCCGGGATCGGCAACAAGATCGTGAGCTTCCTGCCCCGGCTCGTGCCGCGCGGCTTCGTTCTGCGCTCGATGGCGTCCTACCAGAGCGGGCGAGGGCGCGCCGCCGAAGGGCGCCGCAGGCCGCCGCGCACTTGAAGCCGCTGGCCTTGAAATTGCTTGTTAATTCGTTAGGAGTTGAATGTCCGGTGTTTCGGCCGGACCGTTGATGCCATGACTGCGCAAGTCCTCATCATCCTGCACCAGGAACAGTCGACGCCGGGCCGTGTCGGCCTCGCGCTGCGTGATCGCGGCTACGAACTCGACATCCGCCGCCCGCGCTTCGGCGATCCGCTGCCCACGACGATGGCCGACCATGCCGGTGCGGTGATCTTCGGCGGCCCGCAGTGCGCCAACGATCCGGACGACTTCATCAAGGCCGAGATCGATTTCATCGGCGTGCCGTTGCGCGAGAACAAACCCTATCTTGGCATCTGCCTCGGCGCGCAGATGATGGCGAAGCATCTCGGCGAGCGCGTGTCCGCGCATCCCGAAGGCAAGGCCGAGATCGGCTACTACCCGGTCCGGCCGACGCCCGCAGGCCGCGCGATCTGCGACTGGCCGAGCCACATGTACCAGTGGCATCGCGACGGTTTCGACCTGCCGCACGGCGCCGAATTGCTGGCCGAGGGCGACATGTTCCCGATGCAGGCGTTCCGCTATGGCAGCGGCTTCGCCATCCAGTTCCACGCGGAGGTCACGCACGCGATGATGTGCCGCTGGACCACGCGCGGCGCGGCGCGCATGGAGTTGCCCGGCGCAAAACAGCGCCACGAGCATTTCGCCGATCGCCCGGTCTACGACCACGGCATCCGCGCGTGGCTGTCGGATTTCATGGACCACTGGCTGACCGTCGGGCAGCCGGTGCGGCATCTCGCGGCGGCGGAATAGGCTTCAGGTTTTCGGCGCCAGCCGGTCCGTGTGCCAGAGCTGCGGAAACAGCCGCGTCCAGATCAGCGTGATGACCAGCGTGCCGATGCCGCCGACCAGCACGGCCGGCACCGCGCCGATCAGCGACGCCATCGCGCCGGCGCGGAATTCGCCCATGTGGTTCGACGCGCCGATGAAGAGGCCGTTCACCGCCGTGACGCGGCCGCGCAGTTCGTCGGGCGTGCCGAGCTGCACTAGCGTCATGCGGATCACGACGCTGACCATGTCGGACGCGCCGAGCACGACAAGCGCGGCCAGCGCGATGACGAAGTTGCCGGACAGCGCGAACACGACGGTCGAAAGCCCGAACGCCGCGACTGCCGCAAACATCATCTTCCCGGCATTGCGCTCGATCTGCCAGCGCGTCAGCGCGAGCGCCATCGCGAGCGCACCGACCGCGGGCGCGGCGCGCAACAGCCCGAGGCCGAGCGGTCCCGCGGCAAATACGTCGCGCGCGAACACCGGCAGCAGCGCGGTCGACGCCGCCGAGCAGCACCGCGAACAGGTCGAGCGAGATCACGCCGAAGATCGCCGGGCTGCGGCGGATGAACGCAAAGCCTGCGAAGAATGTCGCCAAGCGTCATCGGCTCGCGTGCAGGCGTGCTGCGCTCGATGCTGATCATCGCGGTGAGCAGCACGGCGGCAACGAACAGCGCGAGGCAGACGCCGTAAACGATGGATGGTCCCGCCGCGTAGAGAAAGCCGCCGAGCGCCGGCCCCGTGATGGTGGCGGCCTGGTTCGCGGTCGCCGACGCCGCGACCGCGCGCGGCACCAGCGGCAGCGGCACCAGCGACGGCAGGATGCTCTGCATCACGGTGACTTCGAACGCGCGCGCGATGCCGAGGATGAGCGCAGTCGCCAGAATGACGCTCGCGCGAGATCGCGCCGGTCAGCACCGAGGTCAGCAGGGTCGCGGCCGCGACCGCCTCGATGATCTGGCAGCCGATCAGCAGCAGGCGGCGGTCGTAGCGGTCGGTGACTTGCCCGACGACGAGGAACAGCAGCATCGCCGGGATGAACTGGATCAGCCCGATCAGGCCGAGATCGAACGGATCGCCGGTCAGCGCATAAAGCTGCCAGCCGACCGCCACGACCAGCATCTGGTAGCTCGCCGTGACGAACAGGCGCGCGCACCAGAACAGCACGAACGGCCGGTGACGCAGGACGGAGTCTGGGTTGGTCGGTCGTCATGGCGGGCGGCGTTCAATAGCACGCAATCAGCGCGCCTCAGCCCTGCGGACTTCGCCGGGCATCCCTTCTCAGCCTCGCGATACGGGATGACAGGGACCAGTCGTAGCCGCGCAGCGGCGAAGACTGGTGGAGCCAGGCGGGATCGAACCGCCGACCTCGTCATTGCGAACGACGCGCTCTCCCAGCTGAGCTATGGCCCCTAAAGGTCGCGCAAAGACGCGAAAAAACGCTGTGCGCGGCGCTCCAGTGTGGGCGTCATTTACGGCTGGGGGGGTGGGGTGTCAAGGCAAGTTCGCGGCTTGTTCCGAAGCGCCGCTGCGGCTACATCTTGCCCGCCTCAAACGGCGGGTTTCCATGCGCGCGCTCCTCGATGTGATCCTGATTGCCCTGCAAATCTACGTCTGGCTGCTGATCGCCTCGGCCGTGCTGTCATGGCTGATCGCGTTCAATGTGGTGAACACGCGCAACCAGTTCGTCGCGACCGTCGGCGAGTTCCTTTACCGCATCACCGAGCCGGCGCTGCGCCCGATCCGCAACATGATGCCCAATCTCGGCGGCATCGACATCTCGCCGGTGATCCTGATCCTGGTGATCTTCCTGATCGAGCGCATCATCATCCACTACATCTATCCGAACGTGATTTGACCGCGGCGCTGGGGCCTCGCGTCATGTGTCCCGCACGCAATGCAGCGCATCAGCGATGCATGTGCAGATGCGGGACCCCGGTTGCTTGCTTCAAGAACCGGGATCCCGGTTCAGCAGCGCATCATTTCATGCTGCGCTGCGCCCGGGACACAGCGGAGATCGACATGACCGCACGCATCATCGACGGCAAGGCAATCGCGGCGGACCTGCGGGCGAAGGTCGCGGCCGAAGTGGAGCGGCTCACAGCGCGAGCACGCGCTCGTGCCCGGGCTCGCGGTCGTGCTGGTCGGCGAGAATCCCGGCGAGCGCGGTCTACGTGCGCAACAAGGTCAAGCAGACCGTCGAAGCCGGCATGAAGCTCGTTCGATCATCGGCTGCCGGAGACGGTGTCCGAAGGCGAGTTGCTGGCGCTGGTCGAGAAGCTCAACGCCGATCCGGCGGTGCACGGCATTCTCGTGCAGCTTCCGCTGCCGAAGCAGATCGACAGCCAGCGCGTGCTCGCGGCGATCGATCCCGCCAAGGACGTCGACGGCTTTCATCCGATGAACGTCGGGCGGCTCGCGACCGGCCTGCCCGCGCTCGTCGCCCTGCACGCCGCTCGGCTGCATCATGCTGGCGAAAACCGTGCACGCATCGCTCGCAGGCATGGAGGCGGTGGTGATCGGCCGCTCCAACATCGTCGGCAAGCCGCTGCATCCAGCTGCTGCTCACCGAGAACGCCACCGTGACGGTTGCGCATTCGCGGACGCGCGATCTGCCCGCCGTGCACGCGCCGCGCCGATCTCGTGTTCGCGGCGGTCGGCGAGGCCGAAATGGTGCGCGGCGACTGGATCAAGCCGGGCGCGACCGTGATCGATGTCGGCATCAATCGCGTCGCGCGGCGCGGACGGCAAAAGCCGCATCGTCGGCGACGTCGCCTACGCGGAAGCCGCCGAGGTCGCCGGCGCGATCACGCCGGTGCCCGGCGGCGTCGGGCCGATGACGATCGCGTGCCTGCTGGTGAACACGGTGCGCGCGGCCTGCGCGATCAACGGCTTGCCGGCGCCCGCGGTTTGAACCCTCCGGCACGCCGGATCCGACCAATGAGACTTGGATCATTCCGCGCAAGGGTTGCGCATGTTCAAGAGTTTCTGCGGCGCGCTGCTCGTGCTCGGCGCACTGAGCGCGCCCGCCGCCGCGCAGCCGGTCGAGTACGTCTACACCAGGTTCGACGCGAAGACGTGCAAGCACACCAAGGGCAAGGACGTCGAAGACTACGGCTCGTGGCGATGCCCCGGCTACAAGAACTTGCCCGTGCGGCTCAGCGCCGGCGACCAGCGCATGTACGTCACCTTCGGCACTGCGCACGAAGGACGACATCGCCGGCGACGGAGACGTTTCCCGGCTTCAACAACGTGTACGAAGGCACGGTCGAGTGGCGCATCGAGAAAAGCGCGGACGGCAAGTCACGTCCCTTCGCCACGATCCTGCGCTGGAACGTCATGACCGCCGAGGATCAGGAAAAAGCGACCGGCCCCGTCAAGTCCACCGGCCGCGTGCTGGTCGTGACGCGGCTTGGGCCCCGGCGGCGTGTGCCATGTCGGCTACGTCGACGCGCGCAGCACACCGGACGCAAATGACGGTCGCGCGCAAGATCGCGGACGAGAACGCGCGCGGACGTTCAAATGCGGCAAGGACAAGCGGAATACGGGAGAAGCCGTGCGCGTGATCTTGATCCGAAAACCGGTACCCACTTTTCGGGCGCGCGCTCAGTTCTGCCAGCCGAACGCCACCTTATCGAGGCTCTTGGCCCCGAAGCGTTCCGATGAGCGCGCGACCGCCCGGCCGCCGAGCGCCTTGTAGAAACCGACCGCCGGATCGTTGTCGGAGAGCGCCCAGACCACCAGGCTCTTCAGCCCGCTCTGCGCGAGATCGCGCCGCGCCGCGGTGAACAGGCGGCGGCCGAAGCCCAGCCCCTGGAATTCCGGACAGAGATAAAGCTCGTAGATCTCGCCGTCGTAGAACAGGCTGCGCGCGCGATTGCGCCCGTAGTTCGCATAGCCCGCGACGCGATCGCCGAATTGCAGCAGCGCGACGCGGCTTCCCTTCGCGATCGCGTTCTCCCACCAGCCCGGGCCGCGGCGGCTGATCAGCTTCTCAAGCTCGGGGCCGGGAATGATGCCGCGGTAGGACGTCCTCCATGCGGCATCGTGCGTCGCCGCGACCAGCGTTGCGTCGGCTGGCTTCGCGCGGCGAATCTCGATGAGGACGGTACTCATGAGGTGAATTGAACAAAGGGTTCGGGCCGAATTCAAGCCCTTCGTTAACCGGTAGTTAACGATTTGAACAGCGTGGCGCACGCGCACCACAGCGCCGCTGTGGCGCCCCGGACTCTTGACTTGGCTTGGGAAAAGTGCCGACGCGAACCGCGCCGCTGTAACAATTCGGGACGCCGATCGCGTAACCGCAGCGGGATCAGACCGTCTCGGCTTCCTTCGCGCGCTCGGCGCGCTTGCGCTCGTTCGGATCGAGCAGCTTCTTGCGCAGCCGGATCGACTTCGGCGTCACCTCGACCAGTTCGTCGTCCTGGATATAGGCGAGCGCCTTTTCCAGCGATCATCCGGATCGGCGGCGTGAGACGCACCGCCTCGTCCTTCGAGGTGGTGCGGATGTTGGTGAGCTGCTTGCCCTTGAGCACGTTGATTTCGAGATCGTTGTCGCGCGTGTGCTCGCCGACGATCATGCCGCGATAGACCTTCCAGCCCGGCTCGATCATCATCGGGCCGCGGTCTTCCAGCTTCCACATCGCGTAGGCGACCGCCTCGCCCTGATCGTTCGAGATCAGCACGCCGTTGCGGCGGCCCTCGATCTCGCCCTTGTGCGGCGTATAGCCGTGGAACAGGCGGTTCATGATGGCGGTGCCGCGCGTATCGGTCAGCAATTCGCCCTGATAGCCGATCAGGCCACGCGTCGGCGCGAAGAACACCAGCCGCGTGCGATGCCCGCCGGACGGGCGCATCTCGATCATCTCGGCTTTGCGCTCGGACATCTTCTGCACGACGATCGCCGGAATGCTCCTCGTCGACGTCGATCACGACCTCTTCGAGCGGCTCTTCGAGTTCGCCCGCCTCGTTCCGGCGCAGCAGCACCTTCGGCCGCGACACCGACAGTTCGAAGCCCTCGCGCCGCATCGTCTCGATCAGGATGCCGAGCTGCAATTCGCCGCGGCCGGCGACTTCCATCGCGTCCTTGTCGTCGGACTCGCGCACGCGCAGCGCCACGTTGCCTTCGGCCTCGCGCAGCAGCCGGTCGCGGATCATGCGGCCCGTCACCTTGCTGCCCTCGGTGCCGGCGAGCGGCGAGTTGTTCACGCGGAACGTCATCGCCAGCGTCGGCGGATCGATCGGCTGCGCCGGGATCGGCTTCTCGACCTCGGGCGCGCAGATGGTGTGCGCGACCGTCGCGTTCGGCAGGCCCGCGATGGCGACGATGTCGCCGGCCTCGGCCTCATCCACCGGAACGCGCTCAAGCCCGCGGAACGCCAGCACCTTGGTGATGCGGCCCTGCTCGATCAGCTTGCCGTCGTGGTCGAGCACCTTCGCGATCTGGTTCGGCTTGACCGAGCCGGACGTGATGCGGCCCGTGATGACGCGTCCGAGATACGGATTGGCTTCCATGATGGTGCCGAGCAGGCGGAACGGGCCTTCCTCGACCACCGGCGGCTTGACGTGGTTGAGGATCAGGTCGAACAGCGGCGTCATGCCGTCGTCGTGCGAGCCCTCGAGGCTCGTCGCCATCCAGCCCTGCTTGGCCGAGCCGTAGAGGATCGGGAAATCGAGCTGCTCGTCGGTCGCGTCGAGCGCGGCGAACAGGTCGAACACCTCGTTCACCACTTCGATCGCACGCGCGTCCGGCCGGTCGACCTTGTTGATCACCACGATGGGCTTCAGGCCCATCTTGAGCGCCTTCGACACCACGAACTTGGTTTGCGGCAGCGGCCCTTCGGCGGCATCGACCAGCACCAGCGCGCCGTCGACCATGTTCAGGATGCGCTCGACCTCGCCGCCGAAATCGGCGTGGCCCGGCGTGTCGACGATGTTGATGCGGTGCCCCTGCCACAGGATCGAGGTCGCCTTGGCGAGGATCGTGATGCCGCGCTCGCGCTCCAGGTCGTTGGAGTCCATGGCGCGCTCGACCTGGCGCTGGTTGTCCCGGTAGGTGCCGGACTGTTGCAGCAGCCGGTCGACCAGCGTGGTCTTGCCATGGTCGACGTGGGCGATGATCGCGACGTTTCGGAGGTCCATTGTGCTTTTCTGAAATGCACGTGCGCAGCGAGGGCTGGGCACGTCGATGCTGCGCTGCATATAATGATTTGCGCGGCCTAGGCAATCCGAAGTCTTGGCTGCGTTCCGGCTCAACGAGAGGCGGAACTTCGCGAGAGCGCATGGCTGTCAAGCTATTGAACCGTCATCAGCATTTAGAATGATTCGGTACTCGGAAGATCGGAGTTGGAATGCGCTGCCCGGTGCCCGTTAAGAACAAACGTCGCGTTCTGTGCGTGTTCCCGACCTACACCCCGTCGTTCGGCACCTTCCAGCATGCCTACAAGCTGATGTACCGGGTGAAGGCGTTCATGCCGCCGCAGGGGCTGCTGCTGATCGCCGCCTACATGCCGGAAAGCTGGCAGGTCCGCTTCATCGACGAGAACATCACGCCCGCGACCGACGCCGACCTCGCCTGGGCCGACGTGGTGTTCGTCACCGGCATGCACATCCAGGCCGAGCAGATCCGCGACATGCAGCGCCGCGCCGCCGCCGCCGGCAAGGTCACGGTGCTGGGCGGGCCTTCGGTCTCGGCCGCGCCCGAGATGTATCCGGAGATCGACTATCTCCACGTCGGCGAAATGGGCGACGCGACGGACCAGATCATCCGCGCTGCTCGACGAGAGCCTCGCACGCCCGCCGCAGCAGGTCGTCGCCAAGACCAAGGACCGGCTGCCGCTCACCGAGTTTCCGATTGCCGGCCTACGACAAGGTGCCGTTCGGCCGCTATCTGCTCGGCACGGTGCAGTTCTCGTCCGGCTGTCCGTACCTGTGCGAGTTCTGCGACATCCCCGGCCTCTACGGCCGTCAGCCGCGCATGAAGACGCCGCAGCAGGTCGTCGCCGAGCTCGACAACATTTTCGCGCAGCCGAACCCGCCGGCCACGCTCTACTTCGTCGACGACAATTTCATCGGCAATCGCAAGGCCGCCAAAGAGATGCTGCCGCATCTCGTCGAGTGGCAGAAACGAAATTCCTATCCCGTGATGTTCGCCTGCGAGGCGACGCTCAACATCTCCAAGCAGACCGACATTCTGGAACTGATGAAGGAGGCGAACTTCGTCGGCATGTTCGTCGGCATCGAGACGCCCGAGGCAGACGCGCTCGATGCCATGAAGAAGGGGCACAACAACGCCGTCCCGATGATGGAGTCGATCAGGACGCTCAACAGCTACGGGCTGGAGATCACCTCGGGCATCATCCTCGGGCTCGATTCCGAGACGTCCGATTCCGAGCAGCGGCTGAAGGACTTCATCGACCTGTCGCAGATCCCGATGCTGACGATCAATCTGCTGCAGGCGCTGCCGAAGACGCCGCTGTGGGACCGCCTCAAGCGCGACGGCCGCCTGCTCGACGACGACGGGCGCGAAAGCAATGTCGTGTTCCTGCGCCCGCACGAAGACGTCGTGGCGACGTGGCGCCGCTCGATCGCCTACGCGAACGATCCAGAGAAGCTGTTCGAGCGCTTCCGCTATCAGGTCGATGCGACCTACGCCAACCGCAAGGTCACGCCCGCGAAAGGCAAGCTCACCTGGAACAACCTGCGCTTCGGCGCCGTGATGGCGTGGCGCGTGCTGCTGCACCTTTGCCTGCTGTCGGATTTCCGCAAGCCGTTCTGGCGCATGGCCAAGTACGCGCTGCGGCAAGGGCAGATCGACGGCATGATGGGTGCGGCGTTCATGGGCTATCACCTGATCGAGTTCACGCGCGAGGCGCTGCGCGGCGACCAGAATGCGTCCTACTACTCGGCGAAGAAGCGCGCGGTGCCGATGGCGGCCGCGAAGCCGCCCGCGCCGCACGACACGCAGGTCGCGGCCTGACAGCTATTGCTCGTCGAGCACGGCGCGCAGCGCGGCGGCGAGCTTCTGCGCGCGATAAGGCTTGCTCAGCAGCGGCACGCCGAGATCCGCATCGCTGTTGCCGCGGCTGCGCAGGAAGTGCTCCGAATAGCCGGACGTGAACAGCGCCTTGAGGCCCGGCCGCATTTCGCGCGCGCGCTTGAGCAATTCCTCGCCGTCGATGCCGTTCGGCATGATCAGGTCGGTGAACAGCACATCGATCTTGTGCGGCTCGCGCAGGATGGTCGAGCGCGCTCGGCCCGTCCTCCGCCTCGCAGCACCTGATAGCCAAGCCCGCGCAGGATGCTGACCGCCACCCGGCGCACCGACTCGGTGTCCTCCACCACAAGGATCGTTTCCCGGCCGCGCAAGCTTGAGGCGTCGTGCGCCTCGGCGGATGCCGGCGCTTCGCGCTCCGTTTCTCCGGCGCGCGGCAGATACAGCTTGATGCTCGTGCCGTGCCCGACTTCGCTGTAGATCTTCACATGCCCGTGCGACTGCTTGACGAAGCCGTACACCATGCTCAGGCCGAGGCCCGTCCCGTGGCCGATATCCTTGGTGGTGAAGAACGGCTCGAACACATGCTCCAGCACCTCGGGTGACATTCCGACTGCCGGAATCGGTGACCGAGACGCAGACGTATTCGCCCGCCTTCACATCCACGTTCTGCGCCGCGTAATCCTCGTCCAGCACCGCGTTCGCGGTCTCGATCAGCAATCGACCGCCCTTCGGCATCGCATCGCGCGCGTTGACCGAGAGATTGAGGATCGCATCCTCGATCTGCGCCGGGTCGGCGAGCGCCGTCCACAGGCCGTCAGCGAGCACCGGCGTCACCGCGATGTCGGCACCGAGCGTCCGCTGCAGCATCGTCACGGCGTGCGCCGCGACCTCGTTGAGATCGACCATCCGCGCCTGCAGCGGCTGCTTGCGCGCGAAGGCGAGCATGCGCTGGGTGAGCTGCGCGCCGCGTGTCGCGGCCTCGTCGACCAGCGAAACGATCGGCGCAAGGTCCTTGTTGTCCTTGAGCTGCGTCCGACAGCAGCTCCGTCATGCCGATGATGACGGTGAGGATGTTGTTGAAGTCGTGCGCGACGCCGCCGGTGAGCTGGCCGACGGCTTCCATCTTGCGCGCCTGGAGCAGCTGGCCTTCGAGCGTGATCCGCTCCGTCATGTCGCGGCCAATGAAGAAATACTGGCCGTCCGGCTCGGACCAGATGCCGGTCCAGGCAAGCGGAACGGGACGACCATGCTCCTTGTGAACATAGCGGCACTGGAAATCGCGCTTGGGCCGGCCGCGGCGCGCGAGCCGCATGTCGTTGCGCGTGTTTTCCAGGTCGTCCGGATGAATGAAATTTTCCGCGTTCCGGCCGGTCATCTCCTCGGGCGCGTATCCAAGGATTGCGGAGCAGCTCGGACTGACGCGGAGGAAGTGTCCGCGCCGGTCGACCACAAGGATCAGATCGAGCGAGGTGTCGAAGATGCGCTGGTTGATCGAACGCGTCGCCTCGCGCTCGCTTTCCACCGTCTCCTTGATGCGGCGGTCCTGCGACGCGGGGCGGAACAGGATCATGTAGCCGCCGGCGTGCGGATAGCCGCGCACATCGATCCAGTCGGCAAACATCTCCGAATAGCCCGCGAAGGCGATCGGCATGCCGTTGCGCTTCGACGCCAGGTAGGCGAGGCGAAACGGATTGTCGGGCCGGACATCGAGCAGCTCATCGATCGAGCGGCCGAGCATCGGCGCGAGATCGCGATTCCACATCCGCGCCGCCGCGGCGTTGGCGTAGATCAACCGCCATTCGTTATCGAGCGAGACGATGCCGTCGGAAATGCCGTCGAGGATCGCGGCGGGCGCGGCATCGACATGCGCGGCGCTATCGCGCTTTTGATCGTCGCGGGGCACGCCGCCGGGATCGCGGCCTTCCAGGCGCTCCGCTGGCTGATCGTTCATCGGCTTCCCGGTCGCGGCGAATTCAAATCATGCGCGCACCGGAATAGCACAATCGTCAGCCGTACCGCAGCACCGATGCGATCAAAGTTCCAACGCGCGTTTGCGTTGACCTAACGTCACACGCAGGCGCTCGATCCAGCCCTCGACCTGTTCATCGCTGAGCCGCGTGCGCCAGCGATAGATCAGGCCGTGCACGACCCAGATGACCAGGAACGTGAACACGCCGGCGAACACCACATCGGAAAAGAAGTGCGCGCCGCCGGACAATCGCTGGCCTCCGGCCGCCGCACCAAACAGCAGCGCCGCACCATAGGCGGCCGCCGCCAGGCGGCGGCGCCAGCGCGGCAGGCGCGAGCGTCCAGAAGCCGCCCGCGCCTTCGCCCGCCACAAACGAGCAGTTGCGATCGCACGCGCCGCGCGGGTCCCACCACGGCATGAACTTTTCCGGCCCATAGAACTCCGTGATTTCGGGCGGGCGCGGCCGGTGCCAGTTGTCCTTGAAGATCACGTTCGCCATCAGGCCGGGCCCGAGCGCCAGTGTCGCGATCAGGAATAGCGACGCGCGCGCCGTGATCAGCATGCGCCGGCGCGGCAGGATGATCTTCAGCGCGAGCGCGATGAACGCGGGTGCGGCCAGCAGCGCGATGATCCAACTAAAAGCCTCGCGCAGATAGCGCGACACGAGACTGTATTGCAGCGGGAAGACCCGGTACGCCTCATTGAAAAAAAGGCGCGACATCGCGATGTCGAGCTGCGGATAGACGCCGAACACAACGCCGACGCACGCGCCGATGACAGCGCGATGAGAAGACCCGTCCGATTCATGGGGCAAGCGTCTAGCGGACGTGACGCGAGAGGGAAAGAGCGCCCCTGCAAGGCATGCGCGAACGCGCTAGAGTGACGCATGGTTCTCGATTTCTTCTACGAATTCGCCTCGACATACTCATACATCGCCGCGATGCGCATCGCACCGCTGGCGAAAACGGCCGGCGTGACGGTGCGCTGGCGCCCGTTCCTGCTCGGCCCGATCTTCAAGGCACAGGGCTGGGACACCTCGCCGTTCAATCTCTATCCCGCCAAGGGCCGCTACATGGTGCGCGACTGCGAGCGGCAGTGCGCCGACCTCGGACTGCGGTTTCGTTTACCGGAGCCGTTTCCGCAAATGACGCTGATCGCGGCGCGTGTCGCTCTGGTGGCCTTCGACGAAGGCTGGGGTGAGGATTTTTCCCGTGCGGTCTACCGCGCGCAATTCGCCGACGGACGCCACATCGCAAATCCTTCGGTTATCGAGGCGATCGTCGATGAGATCGGTCATGACGGCGCGGCAGCGCTTGCGCGGGCACAATCCCAGGCCATCAAGGACAGGCTGCGCGCGGAGACCGAAGAGGCGCAACGGCTCGGCATCTTCGGAGCGCCGAGTTTCATCGCGAGGGATGAACTGTTCTGGGGCAATGATCGGCTGGAACAGGCGCTCGACTTTGTGAAGCGCGGATGAGCCGCCGCCGTGCTATCGAATGACGCGCGCTGCCATGATTGGCTGCGACGAGGAATGCCCATGAATGCACTCGCCATCACGCTGTCGGTTGTCCTCACCCTCGCGTTGGCTTCAGTCGCCGAGGCAAAGCAGGACAAGCGCAAGCACGCGAAGCCCGCCGCCATGTCGCAAACCCGGACGCTCGGTTCGCAACCCGCCCGCATGATCGAAGTGCGGCCCGGCTACTGGATTTCCAGCTATGGCTGCGCGCAGGACGCCGGCTACGGCCGCTTCACGCCCTGCGACCTCACGGATGGCAACGCGACGATGACCTTCCTGCCCGACCTTTACATCTTTCTCGCCTTTACGGTTGCGGGGGTCATTCTCGTGCTCACGCCGGGCCCGGACATGACGCTGTTTCTCGGGCAGACGCTGGCCGGCGGCCGCGCGCGCGGCATCGCGGCCTTTCTCGGCGCTTCGGCCGGGCTCGTGGTTCACACGATGCTGGCGGCGTTCGGCCTCTCGGCGCTGCTCGCGCATTCGGCAACCGCGTTCGGCATACTCAAGATCGGCGGCGCGATTTATCTCGCGTGGCTCGCGATCGACGCGCTGCGCCGCGGCTCCGCGCTGACGCTCGCGCCGGGCGCAAACGGCGCGCAGCCGCTCGGCCGCGTGTTCCTGATGGGCGTCGGGATCAATCTGCTCAATCCGAAGATCATCATGTTCTTCCTGACCTTCCTGCCGCAGTTCGTCTCTGCGAGCGATCCGCACGCAGGGGCCAAGCTGATGTTTCTCGGGCTCTACTTCATCGCGCTCGGCATTCCGATCTGCTTTGCGCTGATCATCCTCGCCGACCGCTTCACACCGCGATCCGCCGCTCGCCGCGCATGATGCGCGCCATCGATTATCTGTTTGCCGGACTGATGGGCGCGTTCGCCGTCAGGCTTCTGTTCGCGCGGGCGGATTGACGCTGTGTCCCGGGCGCAGCGCAGCATGGAATGATGCGCTGCAGACCCGGGACCCCGGTTGTTCGTCAACATAAAAGAAAACCGGGGTCCCGGATCAGCGTCACCGCGTCCGGGACAGAACGGCCGCCTGAACACCGGCTTCCAGAAGCCGGCGCTCCAGCCCGCGACCGCCCAATAGGCAAAGCCGCCCGCGATTCCGGCGCCGAAAATGAACGTCGTCTCGTTCATCGCCATTCCGGACTGATCGATCGGCGAAAACATCTGCCAGCCGATCCAGCCCGAGATCGCGCCGTTGAGCGCATGGAAAATCCAGGTGCGGATCGCGAAGGCTTCCGAGATCAGGATGCCGACCGAGCTCGGCAGCCACATCGTGGAGGCAATCATGACGAACATCACCGGACCCGCAACCAGAGCGGCGAAGAATCCGGCCGTCGCGGTATCGGGATTGTCGCTCAGCATCATGGTGCCGGTTTTCCACGAGCCGAGCACCAGCACGCCCGCGCCGACGGTGACCGCCGACCAGATAGCCGAGCGGCACGAGGATGAAGCGCAGCAGCAGGCGGAGGAACGAATCCAACGGAAAACTCCGGATGCGACGTCACTATGTCGTCTGATGCCGCTTCAGGAACGCGCGCGCGCGGCTGATGGTGCGGGCCTTCAGATCAGGCACCTCCTTCCAGGGAAACACCGTGATCTCGGCGTTCGGCGCGAGCGACGCGATGTCGATCGAGACCTGAAGCGGGTGTGCCGGCACATCGTCGGGCAGCACGATCAGCGGCGTCTGGCAGGTCTTCGCGAAGTCGCGCGACACGCTGTAAACGAAGTCCGGCCGCGTGCGGTAAAGGTTGTGCAGGTACTTCTCGACAGTCTCCGCCGGGACGTCGGGCTGACGCGTGCGCAACTCCTTGGCCCAGACATCGCGGCCGGCGTTGTACATGAAGTCGGGATTGCCCGCCCCTTGCCCGACCGGCTGGCTCAGGATCGCGGCGACCACGCGCTGCGGCGCGCGCTCCATCAGCTTCATCGCGAACGGACCGCCGATGCAGTTGCCGAAGAAGAAAAACCTGTCGATGTCGAGGTGATCCATCAAACCGAGCTGATCGTCGGCGAACGCGCCCCAGGGATTGTCGACCTGCACCGGACCGGTGGATTCGCCGCCGGTGGCGTTGCGCTGGTCCATGGTGATGATGCGGAAGTCGTTCTTGTAGAGCTCCGGGATGTTGATCACGGCGTTGGGCCAGACCGCCATGCGCGAGTTCAGACCGCCGCCGGGCGTCGCCAGCAGCGGGAAGCCCGTGGGTGTGCCGGTCTCGGCGTAGCGGATGCGGACATTGCCCTTTTCGTAGAATCCGATTTTTGCGCCAGTCGGCAACATCTGCGGAGCAGGTGCCTGCGGCGCCTGCGCGAACACCTGCGGCGCGGCGGTCGCGGCGGCGGCGGCAACACCGGTTGCCAAAACGGTGCGTCGGCTTGAATCGATCATCGACTCCCTCCCGTGGCTGTCGCGTTCAGCACGTGAGCGCCGTGACGGCTCTCAATTTTGAACGCTTTCGTTATACCACATATCGTGCCAGCCGGGCGCCGCAATCAGGACAAGCGCCCTGCGGCGCGCCGTTGCTCGAAAGCCTTGACGTTGGTGTAGGCGAGCAGCAGCGTGTTGCACGGTATCTTCGCCTGCTCCGCCTTGCCCAGCATGAAGCCGAGGATGGTCTCCACCTCCGTCTGGCCGCCTCGCTCGATGTCACGCAGCATCGACGTCGAATACTGCGAGTCCGCTTGAGAGAACGTGTCCTCCCACGATGTCATGAAGGTAGCGCTCGGCGCGTGGCCGTTGGCGGCAGCGATCGCGGCGCCACAGTGAAGCTGATCGAGAAATAGCGCACGGCCATGAGGGGTGCGGACAATCTCGCCGACATTTGCCCGCATCAGGCAGGTCATGGCGGCTGCGGTCGAGAGGTGAACCAGCTTCTCCCACATTCGCTGAACGATATCGGCGACCGCGAAGACCTCCACGCCCTTCGCAGCCTCGAACAGCGCGGCCAACGCTCTCACGCGCTCCGTTATCTCGCCCGATTGCTCGCCAACGGTCAGCGTTCGCCAGTCGTTGAACTGCCGGATCGCGCCGTCCGGCATGATCGTCGACTGGATCTTTGCCGTACCGCCGAGTACGCGGTGCCGGCCAAATCGCTCATTCAGGGCGTCGATATGGGCAAGGCCGTTCAGGAATGGGAGGACATAGCCGTTCGACGCCAGGGCGGGCGCGATTGCGGCGACTGCAGCGTCGAGATCGTATGCCTTGCAGGTCAGGATCACCGCGTCATAGACCGGCGTCACCTCCGCGGCGACCACCGTCTTGACTGCTATTTTTGCGTCCCCGAACGGGCTCTCGATCCGCAATCCTTGCTCGGAAAGACTTTTGCGCCGTCCGTCACGGACGAGAAACGTAACATCGGCTCCGCTCTCGGCGAGGCGGCCGCCGAAATAGCCACCGGTGCCGCCCGCACCCAACACCAGGCACCGCATCGACTTGCCCCGATATTCGCTTTTGGCAGATGCATCAAAGCATCCTGCGCGACCCTCAGGCTAGGGGCGATCCGCGGCAGGGCTCAGCCGCGGAAGGAAGAAGGCGAGCAGCCCCATTGCGGGAAGGTACGAGCACATCCGGTACACGGTCTCGATGCCAACCTGATCGGCGAGCGCGCCCAGCAGCGCGGCCGCAATACCGGCAAGGCCAAAGGTCACGCCGTAGAAAAAGCCACTCACCAGCCCGACGCGTCCCGGCAGCAATTCCAGCGCATAGATCAGGATGGCGGCGAAGGCGCTCGACATGATCAGGTTGATCACGATCGTCAGCACGCCGGTCCAGAACAGGTCGGCGTACGGCAGGATCAGTGTGAAGGGCAGCGCACCGAGAATCGAGAACAAGATGATCGGCCTGCGGCCGATCCGGTCGCCGACGATGCCGCCGAAAAGCGCCCCTGCGGCGGATGACGCGAGGAACAGGAACAGCATCATTTGCGACGCCTGGATCGAAACGCCGAACTTGTCCATCAGATAGAAGGTGTAGAACGACGTGAAGCTCGCCGTGTAGGCATACTTCGAGAAGAGAAGAACAATCAGGACGGCGATCGCCACAATGACGGACCGCGAGGGCCGCACAGCGAGATTCGGTCTCGGAGTCGTCTGTCTTGGGCCCGGCATCGGCCTTTCCTGGCGGGCGCGGAGGGACGCGGACGGAGCGAGCGATCCAGATCATCAGCAGGATGGCGACAAACGCCGCGGCCGAGAACCACGCAAGGCTTGTTTGCCCGCGCGGCACGATGACGAAAGCCGCGAGCAGCGGTCCAATCGCGCTGCCCGTCTGTCCTCCGATCTGAAAGACGGCTTGTCCGAAACCGTGCTGCCCCCGGACGCGTTGCGCGCCGTGCGCGTGGCCTCCGGATGGAAGATCGATGAGCCAAGGCCGACGCAGGCTGACGCGAGCAGCAGCAAGGCGTAGCTCCCCGCATAGGCGAGTGCGATCAGGCCGATCAGGCTGCACGCCATGCCCGCGACCATCGAATAGGGCATCGGATGCCGGTCGGTCACGAAACCGACGATGGGTTGGAGCAGCGAGGCCGAGACCTGGAAGGTCAGCGTAATCAGCCCGATCTGGACGAAGTCGAGCTGATAGCTCTGCTTGATGATCGGATAGATCGCGGGGATCAGCGACTGAATCGTGTCGTTGAGCAAGTGCGTGGCGCTGAGCGCGATCAGCACCGGCATCGCGGTCTGCCGGGTCGCACCCGGAATCGAGAGTGTCATTGCGTCGTTGTTATTGCGAGCACTCGCGTTCGGCAACCTTGGCGGGCTCTCACGAGACTGCGTCCGGAGCAGCGCAGCTATACTTAATCGGCCGCACGAGCACTCAAGCTCAATCCGTCATCGCCATCGCGCGCAGCGCCATGCGCTCGCGCGCCGAGAGTTTCTCGGTCTCGCTCTTGAGCTGGCCGCAGGCGGCGAGGATGTCGCGCCCGCGCGGCGTGCGCACCGGCGACGAATAGCCGGCGTTGAAGATGTACTCGGAGAATTTCTCGATCTGCTCCCAGTCGGAGCATTCGTACTTTGTGCCGGGCCACGGATTGAACGGGATCAGGTTGATCTTGGCCGGAATGCCCTTCAGCAGCTTCACCAGCGCCTTGGCATCGGCGAGCAGTCGTTCACGTCCTTCAGCATCACGTATTCGAAGGTGATGCGCTTCGCGTTCGAGACACCCGGATAGTTGCGGCAGGCATCGAGCAGCGCTGCGATCGGATATTTGCGGTTGAGCGGCACCAGTTCGTCGCGCAACTCGTCGCGCACCGCATGCAGCGAGATCGCCAGCATGGTGCCGATCTCGTCGCCGGCGCGCTCGATCTTCGGCACCACGCCGGAGGTCGAGAGCGTGATGCGGCGCTTGGAAATGCCGATGCCGTCGCCGTCCTGCACGATCAGCAGCGCGTCGCTCACCGCATCGAAATTGTAGAGCGGCTCGCCCATGCCCATCATGACGATGTTGGTGACGAAGCGCCGCCGTCGGTCGGCACGATCGCGCCCTCGGGCGGCGTGCCGCCCGGCCAGTCGCCGAGCCGGTCGCGCGCGACCATCAGCTGCCCGACGATCTCGCCGGGCGTGAGATTGCGCACCAGGCGCTGCGTGCCGGTGTGGCAGAACGAGCAGGTGAGCGTGCAGCCGACCTGGCTCGAGACGCACAGCGTGCCGCGGCCGCTCTCGGGAATATAGACGCACTCGACTTCGTGCGGGCGCTCGCCGGCGTGTTCGCCGGGCAGCCGCAGCAGCCACTTGCGCGTGCCGTCGATGGAGACCTGCTCGGCGACCACCTCGGGCCGGTCGAGCGTGAAGCGCTCGGCGAGCGCGGCGCGCAGGTCCTTCGACACGTTGGTCATGTCGGTCGAAGCGCGTGACGCCGCGCAGGTAGATCCAGTTCCAGAGCTGCTGCACGCGCATCTTGCGCTGCTTCTCGGCGACGCCGATCGTGCCGAGCGCATCGGCAAGCTGCGCGCGCGACAGCCCGACCAGCGAAGGCTTCGCCGGCGCGACATAGCGCTCCAGCGCGGTCTTCTCGACGAAGCCGCGTGGTTCAGCGGTTTGCAGGACGTGGTCATCGATCGGCATGTGGGGCCTCATCGTGCCCAATCAGTGCCCCGTCGATGCTAGCCGGAGAGCCTGCGTCACTTGCACTCCTGCGCGACGCGGTCGAGCGCCTGGCTCGAGGCCCTTGAGCGCGTAGCGGTCGGTCGATTTGGTGCCGCGGCCGGACTCGCCGCTCACGACAGTCGGCGCCCTTGCGCATAGGCTTCGACCAAACGCTCTTCTTCGGCCGGGTTCTTAACCAGGCGCCGTCCTTCTGCGTGTAGAGGCATATTTCGCCGAGCCGATCTCGGCCTTGGCCTCATATGCCGGCTTGAACGGGTAGCCGATACGATCGAGATCTCGTTGCGACGTTTTCGGCCGGGCGGGTCGAAACGAAAATGTAGGCCGGATCGCGCGGACGGTTCGGCGGCTCGGTCGGCGGACGAGGGCTTCGCCAGCGCGTAGCAGACCTTCTTGCCGCCCGTCGGTGCCGCGTAGGCGCCCCAGTCGCCGAACTGGCCGAGCCAGCGTCGGCTGCGCGCCGCCGGCCCCGGGGCGCGGGTGCCAGGGAGCAGGCGATTTGCTTTATCTGGGCGGGAGGCGGGAGGACTTTCGCCGCGGGCTTGGCGTCTTTCGCGGGCGGGCTTTGCTGCGCGGACTGCCGCGGCGAGCAGGACCCAGCACCACCGCAAGTGCGAGCGGAACCGTCATATCGATGCGCACGAATCATTCTCATCGGTCTCCCGCTACCCGACGCCCCGGAAGTCATAGAAATACCGGGGGAAATCGGCAATGTGAAGGCATCATGTGTATAGCTGTCCGCAGCCGGATGACGGCGTGGCGCACTCCAC
>CAVZYQ010000005.1:0-782839 GCA_963779545.1 uncultured Alphaproteobacteria bacterium
GCCGAGCAGGTAGGCCGCCCGGCGGTAGTGGTCGAGGTCCCACTCGACCTCACGGACTGGTACCTCCTCGATCCAGATGGCCGCCGACAGCTCGTCGAGGTCGACCACGTCCACGGCGCGGGGCATCGTCAGCCCGTCGGGAAGGCGGTCCGCGAGGTCGGAGCGGTAGACCTCGGCCTCGGTGCGCCACGGGACGGACGACGCGGCCATCTCCTGGAACTCCGCCGGCACGTGCTGGAAGAACGGGTGCCGCGACCAGGACTGGATGTGCTTGACGAACATCCGCCACGGTTCGGTGCCACGTGGCGTGGCGGCCTGCCCGCTCACCCAGTGCCGGGAGGCGGTGGTGATGGCCGGGATGTCGTACGCGACCTCCTCGACGCGCACGTCGGCCAGCTCGACGTCGTCGACGCCGAGGAGATCGGCGACCATCCGGGCGAGGTGCTCGTCGGTGACGTCGGCGGCACCGAGCAGCGCGCGGGTTCCCATGTGCAGGAACGTAAGGCCACCTTACTATCCGGTCAAGGGATTTCCGGCCCGCCCCATCTCGTCCCTGAAGACGTCGACCAGCGGCCGCCCGCCGACGGCGGGCGTCACCGCCACCGGGTCGCCGGCCCGCACCGTCCCTCCGGTGACGACCCGCAGGTAGGCGCCGGAGCGGCCGACCTCGGTGAAGCGGCGCATCCAGCCCTTCACAGCCATGCGGTGCGCGAAGGTCCGGCACGGGGTGCGAGGCGCGGTGACCTCGAGAACCACCTCGCCGCCCACGGCCCACAGGTCACCGACCCGGCTCGCGTCCACGTCGAGGCCGACCGTGGTCAGGTTCTCGGCGAAGGCGCCGTTCGGGAGCGCACGGCCCAGGCGCTGCTCCCAGGCGTCGAGCTCCTCGCGCGCGTAGGCATAGATGGCCTGCCGGTCGCCCCCGTGGTGACGTCGGTTGCCGATGACGTCGTCGACGACGCCGCTGCCCGCGTCCCCGGGCGCGCGCAGCATGGCCGAGGCCGCCGGCGCCTTGTGGAAGCCGGTGACACCCCCACCTCGCCGCGCCGGGTTGGGCTCCGCCGACCCGACGTTGACGGACTCGATCCGCGCGGTCACGCCCGGGGCGTCGCCCGGTCGACGATGCCGCGAAGGTCGCCGCCGTCGAGGGCGCCGAACGTGCCGTCGTACGACGTCCCGAGCCGGGAGGCGCAGAAGACGTCGGCCACCTCTGCGGGGGAGAAGCGGACCAGCAGCGAGCCCTGCAGCACGGCGGCCATCCGGCCCGCCAGCCTCCGGGCGCCGACCTCGAGCGCGGCGGGGTCGCCGAGCATCGAGCCGAGCAGCGCGAGCGTGTCGTCGACGGCCCGGTCGAGACGGGCGTCCGAGCCGCGGGCGAGTCCGACCTCGGTGATCCACGCGTCGAGGACCTCGGGCTCGCGCGACAGCGCCCGCAGCACGTCGAGCGCGTTGACGTTGCCGGAGCCCTCCCAGACCGAGTTGAGCGGCGCCTCGCGGTAGAGGAGCGGCATCAGCGACTCCTCGACGTAACCGTTGCCGCCGAGGCACTCGAGCGCCTCGGCGGTGAGCGCCGGGGTGCGCTTGCAGACCCAGAACTTGGCGAGAGGGAGCGCGATCCGCGCGGAACGCCGCCTCCCGCGGATCGGCAAGGTCGTCGACGGCGGCCGCGAGACGGACCGCCAGCACGGTGGCCGCCTCGGACTCGACGGCCAGATCGGCCAGCACGTTCTGCATCAGCGGCTTGTCGACGAGCAGCGACCCGAAGGCCGACCGGTGGGCCGCGTGCCAGGTGGCCTCGGACACCGCCCGGCGCATCAGCGAGGCCGAGCCCCCGACGCAGTCGAGCCGGGTCGCGGCGACCATCTCGATGATGGTGCGCACGCCGCGTCCCTCGTCGCCGAGCCGCACGGCGAGGGTGCCCTCGAGCTCCAGCTCGGACGAGGCGTTGGACCGGTTGCCGAGCTTGTCCTTGAGCCGGACGACGTCGATGCGGTTGCGGGTCCCGTCCGGCAGCACCCGAGGCACAAGGAAGCAGGTGACCCCGCCTCGCCTGGGCGAGCACCAGGAACACGTCGTTCATCGGCGCGGAGGTGAACCACTTGTGGCCGTGCAGGGTGTACTCGCCGTCGACCTCGGTCGGCCGCGCCTGCGTGACGTTGGCACGCACGTCCGAGCCGCCCTGCTTCTCGGTCATTCCCATGCCGGCCAGGAGCCCGGCCTTGGTCGACGGGGACCCGGAGGCCCGGGTCGTAGGTCGTCGACGCCAGCAGGGGCGTCCACTCCTTGGCGATGGCGTCGTCGACGCGCAGTGCCGGGATGGCGGCGTAGGTCATGCGAGACCGGGCAGCCGTGCCCCGGCTCGGTGTGCGACCACGCCATGAACCCGGCCGCGCGCCGGACGTGCGCGTGCGGGTCGCCGTCGGCCTGGCGCTCCCAAGGCGTCGCCGCCAGCCCATGGCCGATCGCTCTCTCCATCAGCCAGTGCCACGAGGGATGGAAGTCGACCTCGTCGACACGGTGGCCGTAGCGGTCGTACTGCCGCAGCTCCGGGTGGTGCTCGTTGGCCAGCCGGCCGTGCTCACGCGCCTCCTCGGTCCCGGCCTCGGCGCCGATCGCCACCAGGGACTCGAGCACCTCGGGTCCGGCGTGCCGGGCGACCGCCTCGGACAGCGCGGCGTCGGCGGTGACCACGTTGTGCCCGGCGAGCAGCGGCACCTGGTTGGCGGCACTGCGAATGCCTGCCGGGTGGGAGTCGGCCATGCGGATACCGTACGAGACATGGTGGCCCAGGAGGGGCTGGTGTCCGACCGGCTGCACCGGGCCCGTGGCCTCGTGTGGAGGCTCGTGGTCACGACAGCGAGCAGCTGCCTCCGCTACCGGGTCACGGGCCTGGCGGCCGAGGCCGCGTTCTTCGCCGTGTTGTCCGTGCCGCCGCTGGTCTTCGCCCTGGCCGGGGCGATCGGCTACGTCACCGATCAATTGGACCCGGGACAGATCGACGAGATCCGCGCGGCGGTGCTGGACTTCTCGAGCCGGCTGCTCACTGACCGGGCCGTCGACACGCATCATCGAGCCGACGCTCAACAGCGTCCTGCGCGGCGGGCGGTTCGACGTCATCTCGCTGGGCTTCGTGCTCGCCCTGTGGTCCGGGTCCCGGGCCCTCAACGTCTTCATCGACACCATCACCGTGATGCACGGCCTCGGCGGGCACCGCGGGAATCATCCGGACCCGGGCGCTGTCGTTCGTGCTCTACATCCTCGCCCTGATCACGGGCATCGTCTCGATACCCCTGATGGTGGCCGGGCCGACGCTGCTGGGGGAGTGGCTGCCGGACAGAGCGGACTTCCTGCTCCGGTTCTACTGGCCCGTGGTCGGCGTGATCTGCATCTGCTTCCTGGCCACGCTCTACCACCTCTCGGTGCCGGTGCGGACCAGCTGGAGGTTCAACCTGCCCGGTGCGGTGTTCTCCCTGCTCGCCTGGGTGCTCGGGTCCTATCTGCTGCGCTGGGTGCTGACCGTGACCGCGGCCGACTCGCGCTCCATCTACGGTCCGCTGGCGGCTCCGATCGCCGATCCTCCTGTGGCTCTACCTGGTCGCGATCGCCGTGCTGATCGGGGCCGCGGTCAACGCCGCCTTCGACACCGTGTTCCCGCAGAAGAGCACGACGCGCGCCCGAAGCGGCATCCTGCGGCGCCCCGAGCGGCCGGAGGCTAGTTTCGTAAGCGTGTCGGAGGCGAGCAGCGAGCCCGGCGGCCTCGGTCGCGGCATGGTCGCCCTCCCCGACCGGAGCCGCTCGCCGTGGTGGGAGCTCGGCAAGCGGGTGCTCGCCGCGCTGGGCGATCCTGGTGGGCACGGTCATGCTGGTCTACTTCGACGGCGAGGCCTACGCCGACAACAACGACCCGGCCGGCGAGATCACGCTGGTCGACGCCATCTACTACACGACCGTCACGCTGAGCACGACCGGCTACGGCGACATCGCGCCGGTCGAGGACCACGCGCGGCTGATCAACGCGTTCATCATCACCCCGGCCCGCATCGCCTTCCTGGTGCTGCTGATCGGGACCACCCTCGAGGTGCTGGCATCCCAGGGCCGGGAGCAGATCCGCGTCTCGCGCTGGAGGAGAAAATGGGACGTCACGTCGTCGTCGTCGGCTACGGCACCAAGGGTCGCAGCGCGGTCGAGACCCTGGTCGGCAACGGCTGGGACCGGGAGTCGATCGTCATCGTCGACCCGAGCGCGGCCGCGCTCCAGGATGCGCACGCGGACGGCCTGGCGGTCGTGACGGGTGACGCCACCCGCCGCGAGGTGCTGCGCCGGGCGGGGGTCGCCGAGGCCGACCAGGTCATCATCACCACCGATCGGGACGACTCCAACGTGCTCGCCACGCTCACCGTCCGCCAGCTCAACCCCGACGTCCACATCGTCGCGTCGGCGCGCGAGCACGAGAACGCCCCGCTGATGAAGCAGTCCGGCGCCAACTCCGTGATCACGTCCTCCGACGCCGTCGGACGGCTGCTCGGCCTCTCGTCGCTGTCCCCGACGCTCGGCGCGGTGATGGAGGACCTGCTGACGTACGGCGAGGGGCTCGAGGTCGCCGAGCGCGACCTTCTCGTCACCGAGGTCGGCAAGCAGCCGCAGCAGCTCCCTGACCAGGTGATCGCCGTGGTGCGGGACGAGCGGGTCTACCGCTACTTCGACCCGACGGTCACCCAGCTCGCCCGCGGGCGACCGGCTGATCGTCGTGCGTCCGGCCAAGGAGCTGCCCTGGGCCCCGCGTACCGGGCACGCACAACGAGGACGTCGCCGTCGACGACTGATCCAGATCGAACACGTGTTCGAACCTGTGCGACCATGGCGGGGTGGCCGGGGGTATGGGCGGTGGATGGGGAAAACGCGGGAGCGGCGTCCCGCTCGCCCAACGGGTCCGCGCCGACCAAGCCCCGCCCGCCGAGCGTGACGCGGCATCGGAGCCGTGTCCCGCGCGGCACTGCTGGGTCGCCGAGGCCGTCGACGGGCGGGGGGTCAAGCGCCCGGGACTGCTGGTGGAGTGGCGTGCGGTCGAGACCCGATGGGAGGGACGCGTGGTCTACGCGGCGCTGTTGCGACCGGGCGCCTGGGTGCTCGTCGAGGAGTGGCTGCCGGCGGAGCTGCTCACGCCGAGCTGATACCCCCGCGTCGCCCCGGGCCCATGGCGACGCTCGCTCCGCTTCGCGGGCTCGCCGCGATGGGCCCGGAAATAGGCTGAACCGCTGGCGTCTCGGGTCACCAGCGGTTCAACGGGAGGAACGTTACTGATCGCCAGGGCGGGGTGGAAGTCGCTTCAGGGCGCTTCGCGCCAAAATCACCCGATCGGACCATTTCAACTACGCTCAACTAGTCCGGCGGGCGGCGCGGTGGCGCCTCCGGGTGGCCCGCAGACGCCGTAGCCGACGCACCAGCAGCGGATCGTGCTCGAGCGCCTCGTCCCTGTCGATGAGTCGGGACAGGGTCCGGTAGTAGTCGTCGGCAGTCAGGCCGAACCGGTCGCTGGCGGCCGGCTTCTTCGCCGTGGCGTAGCGCCACCACCCGCGCTCGAACGCGAGGATCTCCTGCTCACGCTGGGACAGCTCGGCCATTCGTCCGATCCTGTCATTCGGCACTGCGCGGCAGTCCTGGGGGTGTCGGGCGGTCCAACCAGGCCACGACGACGGATCTCGTTGTCCAGGACCGCTTTTGACAGGTGATCCAGACCACGGCGAGGAAACTTGCACGAATACCCCCTGTGGCATACCTTCAAGGAAGCCGTCCGGGGGGTCGGCTCAGCCGTCCGGGGGGTCGGCTGAATCACCGGGGGTCACGCCAACGTGTCCATGTTCATTCGCGCTCCGCGGCGCAACACCGACTCGCCGCGCATCAGCGTCGTCGTGCCCGCACTCAACGAGGCGCTCAACCTGGCTGGCGTGCTGCCGCAGCTGCCCGACGTCGCACGAGGTCATCCTCGTCGACGGCGGTTCCGTCGACGGCACCGTTGCCGCAGCGCGCCGCGCGCTGCCGAGGCTCGGTGACCGTGCTGCAGTCCCGCACGGGCAAGGGCAACGCACTCGTCCGCCGGCTTCGCCCGGGTCAGCGGCGACATCGTCGTCATGTTCGACGCCGACGGCTCCGCCGACCCGCGGAGATACGAGCGTTCGTCGCAGGTCCTCAAGGACGGCGCCGACTTCGCCAAGGGGTCGCGGTTCACGGCCGGGGGCGGCTGTCGGGCGACATCACCCCGATCCGACGGATCGGAAACCTGTTCCTCAACGCCGCTGTTCAAGCTGCGGCTTCGGGACCCGGTCCACGGACCTGTGCTACGGCTTCAACGCCTTCTGGGCCGACCTGATCCCGGTGCTCGACCTGCCCGACCATGCCCCCGAAGCGCCACGGCCGGATGCAATGGGGCGACGGCTTCGAGATCGAGACCCTCATCCACTGCCGCTTCGCCAGGTCGGGAGCCGAGATCGTCGAGGTCCCCTCGGTCGAGAAGGCTGCGGATCTCGGTGAGTCCAACCTGCACGCGGTCTCCGACGGCTGTGCGGGTGCTGAGGACGCTGTTCATGGAGTGGCGCCGCGAACGCTCGCTGCGTGAGCGGCTGCGGCCCGGTCAGCGTCGTCCGCGCGAGCTGCCCCGTCGTCGTCGAGCGGCGTCGATTCCCGGCAAGGTCGCGGCCTGAAGTACGGTCCCCAGGCCGGGGACTAGTCCGAACGGGCCGGGTCGGCTGGTCATCTCGGGCCAGGACCCGAGGGTCGATCGGCCGCACTTCGTAGTGCGGCGTACCCCGTGGGGTAATTCGAACGTTAAGACTCTACGTATCCCCTGTCAGGGAGGCACCGAGTCAGGAGTCGATCGCCATGGCACGCATCCTCGTCGCCGACACGGACAAGGCCGTGCGCGACCTCGTCCGTCGGCGCCTGACCGCCTGGGGACATGACGTGGTCTCGTTCGCCGACGGCCAGTCGGCACTGCAGGCGTGGCGCGAGGAGCCCTTCGACCTGACGCTGCTGGACCTGGACCTGCCCCGGCGTCGGGGGTCTCGACGTTCTGCGGGAGATCCGCGCGGTCGGAGTCCGACTTGATCGGCCGACCGTCGTGCTGATGAGCGAGAACCACCGCAAGGGCGAGGCCGCGCTGGCCTACGAGCTGGGCGTCGACGAGTTCGTGCTCAAGCCGTTCACACTCGGGTTCCTCACCTCCTTCGCGAGCGCCCTGCTCGCCGACGCCGCCCACAGTGAGCGCCAGGCCGTTCCCGCCTGATCCTCCGGACCCGGCTCGTCAGCCGGCCACATCACCCCCCATCTGTGGCCAGCTGACGGGCCTTCCGTCAGGCCCCGATCGATGTCTAGGCTGAGCCCATGACTCGGGTGGCGATCGTCGTGGGTGCCGGTCCAGGGGTGAGCGGGTCGTTCGCCAGGCTGCTGGCCGACGACGGCTGGGACATCGGGCTGGTCGGTGCCGACCAGGCCGTGCTGGCCGAGGTGCTGCGACTGACCTCGAGGGGCGAGGCGCCACGGTCGGGACCGCGCTTGCGGACGTCACCGACACCGAGGCCGCCGCCGCGGCGCTGACCAGGATGGCCGAGCACACCGGTCGGGTGGACCTCCTGCACTTCAACCCGAGCGCGTTCCGCGAGAAGGACCCGCTGGAGCCACCGTCCCCGAGCTGCTCCAGGACGTCGCCCTCGGAGTGGGCGCCCTGCTCACGGCCGTCCAGGCGGTCCGCCCCTACATGTCCGCGGGAGCGCGGGTCACCGTGACCGGGTCGATGGCCGCCGACCAGCCGTGGCACAAGGCCGCCTCACTGGGTGTCCAGAAGGCCGGCGTACGCAACCTCGTGCACTCCCTCGACGCGACGCTGAAGCCGACGGGATCCGCGCGGTGTCGGTGACGGTGCGCGGGACACTCGCGAAGGAAGGTCCCTTCACCCCCGACCGGGTCGCCGAGGCGCTGTCGGCGGCGATGCGTCAGGACGAGTCGTCCTGGCGCGCGAGGTCCCCCTACGAGGGCTGAGTCTCGGGCCGCGTCGCCGAGGGAGGCCGGCGGGCCAGACGGTTGCGCTGCCTGGCAGACTCCCGCGCGCTCATGAATACCGAGATCACGTCCGCGGGGTCGTACTGAGCCTGCCCCGGAGCGCGGTCGACCTCGCCGACCAGCTCCGCGTCGGGGCCGGCACCGCCTGACATGACCGTCGACGCCCATGCCTGCAGCGCGCTCGGGTTCGGCCTTGCCTCGTCGCTCATCTGATCCCTTCGGTGAACCCCCTGGCAGAGAGCCAACGCCAGTGCGGTCCGCACGGCACGAGACTGCGTGAAGATCCGCCGTGTGCTCCCTGGGGTGACCACCCGAGAGGACTACGGGACCTGGTCGGTCGGGCGTGGCGCACGGGGGGTCGCCGTGCCGGGGCTGACCCGGCGGGCTCCGCAAGCATTACTGTCCGGCCATGCCGGGCCGCGGTGAGTGGGCGAGGCGCGGGCGAACGTGCTCGCAGCGCTGGGCGCGGTGGCGCTCCTCGCGGGCCTTGCGACACCTCTGGTCGGGTTGCTGCTGGACGCACCGGTGGCCGGCGACTCGGCGAGCACCGCTGTAGAGCCCGACCCCGATGGCGCGGAGGCGGTGGTGCGCGAGCTGCCGTTGCTGCCGGTCGGCACCGTCGCGCGTGCGGACCTCGTCGACACGGCCGCCGTCGACGCGGGCGTCCACATGCTGGCCGAGACGCTCGGGCTAGGCGGTCGAGATCGACAAGCCCTCTCCACCTACGAGTACGCCGAGGCCGCGTACCCGTACTCCTACCCGGTCAGCGACCCCGTCATCGCCGAGCACCTCGACCCGGACGCAGTGCTCGCCAGCCCGGGCGCGGATCGTCCGAGCTGGCGGGCCTGCCGCGGTCCTGGCCACCTCGAGGACCGAGGAGCTGACGGAGGGCCCGGCGGCAGCGGCCACGGCGTACTCGCTGCTGGCGGCGGCGCGTCAGGTCGACGAGACCTGCGACAGCGCCCTCACCCTCCTCTACCTCGTCAGCCTCGGGGACCGGCCGCACCTCGACGCGATCGACCAGGAGACCGACGGGCGACCCAGGCGTGCGGGCCGGAGGACGCGATGCCCGCCCTGGTGCGGGCCCACTGGTTGTCCCGGCACGCGTCAGTGGTCGAGAGGCTCGCCGCGCCGCGCGTGGAGCCGAGCCGCATCCGGCGCGAGGCGCGGGCCGCGTGGCTCGACGTGCAGGCGCGGTTCCGGCGAGCCCATGGGGCTTCGCCGGGCTCGCGGACCTGGAGGCGCGCTGGGCCGACCAGGCGGCTGGTGTCGGCGCCTCGCCGTTCCAGGTCCTCGCGTGGCGGCGCGAGGCGCTCGCGTCCTACGCCGCCGCGTCGTCGCTGGTGGACGACCCGCTGCTGGAGTCACGGGCGGCCGAGGTGCTGGTCCAGGTGGGGGAGGAGGACGCGGCCCTGGCGCGCGCCCGCACAGCCGTCGACGAGCCCCGTGGACGTCGTCGCCCGGATGGCGCTCTCCGACGTGCTGGCCGCCGCCGGCGACCACGAGGCGGCCGCGGAGTCGGTCGAGGCCGAGCTCGCGCTGGCCCCACCGTGGTGGTTGGGCTTCGGGGCGACGACCTCGAGCGACCTCTACCGCGACTACCTCCAGCGGGTCGTGCCCCAGGTGTTCGTGGTGGACGCCAGCGTCGGCGCCTACGGCGGCGGCTTCGTCAGCGACCTCGGCTTCCTGCCCCAGAGCCGCACGCAGTTCGCGTCGCCGGAGTGCCGGCGTGACGTCCGGGTGCGGAGTCGATCTGGCCGGCCGACTGGCGGAGCCGCCATCGCGCTGGCCGCACCCCCAGCCGCCTCGAACGGCCTCACCGCCCTCTGTCTCGGCGGCTCTGTCGACGCGTTCCTGAGCACGCTCGGCCCTGCGCTCGAGGTGCTCGAGGGGAGCAGCACGACCCGGCCGCCTACGAGTTCGCCCAGGACTTCCTGCGCGACGCCGGGGATCTCGAGGGCGCGCAGGACGTGGCGTCCGCCTGGGTGGAGGCGCACCCAGGCGACGGTCTCGCCCACCAGCGGCTGGCCGAGATCCACCTGCTCGCCGGTGTACCCGGGTAGAGCCCAGGACAACTTCGAGACCGCGCTGCCCCTCCTCGACGCGGCGGCGGCGGAGTACGACGTCATGGACGCCACGTTCGAGCCGAACCCGGTTAAGGACCTGGCCGTCGCCGAGCTCCAGCTGGGCCTGTCCCTGGAGCGGCAGGGCAGCCCGGGCGAGGCGCTCGGCCACTACGCGGCCGCGGGTGCCGCGCTGGTGCCGCTCCAGGAGGCGGCGGCCGACTTCCCGCCGGCGAGCGGGGTCTATCCGGGCGACCTGGAGGCCTATGCGCACAGCCAGGCCGGGGCACTGCTGGCCGGGCGGACCAGCCGGCTCTCGCGATCGAAGAGTACCGGCTCGCCGTCGCCCGCGGGCTCGCCCCGTACGAGCCGTTCCAGGTGTGGACGCCTGACGACGAGCAGTACCTCACCGAGCCGCTGCCCGTCGTGCGCTATGGGGGCCCAGGCCAACAACCTCGCGCTGCTGCTGAGCCTCGACGGGCAGGACGACGAGGCGATCGCGATGGCGCAGGCACTCTCTTCGAGGACCCGGCGAGCAGCGTCTTCACCAACACACTGGCGTTCGCCCACCAGCGCGCCGGCCAGGCCGCCGAGGCGGTCGCGGCCTACCGCCGGGTGGTGCGCGCCGACCCGACGGCGTACGTCTCGGCCAACAACCTCGGTGTGCTGCTCGCCGAGGCGGGGGAGCCGGAGGAGGCGGAAGCCTGGTTCCGCGAGGCGGTCGCGGTCGAGCCGGGGTACGCGCAGGCCTGGCATCACCTCGGCAGCGTGCTCGGTGAGTCCTGGTCGCCCACCGCCTACGTCGCGTCCCAGGCCGCGCACGCCGAGGCGGTGCGTCTGGACTCGTCGTTCCGCGACGTCCAGCCGGGCTACGCGATGGACGCGCAGGTCCGTGACCTGGACCTGGACGTGTCCCGGCCCCTCGACCCGGACTGGCAGTTCGGCACGTCGGTCGAGGACCGAGGCACGCCGTTCACGGCGATCCTCCTGGTGCTCGTCCTGCTCCGGGTCGCCTGGTCGCTGGGGCTGGACACCGTCATCGGCAGGGGTGCCGAGGGAGTGCTCGAACGGGGCGGCCGGCTCTCGTTCCTGGCGACGACGCTGCCGGCCTGGGTAGCCGGGGCGCTCTGCGTCGCGCTGCTGACGGGGACCCTGCTCGTCGAGGGCCTGGGCTGGGCGGCGCTCCTCGTCGCGCTCTGCGCGATGGGACTGGTCACGGTCCCCCTCGTGCTCCGGGGGCAGGCGCGTCACCGGTCGTGGGTCCCCGCGATGGCGGTCGGCGTCGCGCTGGCTCCGCTCGGGAGCCCGTTCGTGCCCTACCCCAACCTGGTCGCCTCCCGGCAGCGGCCGACCCGGTGGCGGGTCCACCTGCCGGCGCTGGTCGCGTCCGCGGCCCTCGTGGCGTTCGCCCTCGAGTCGGCGCTCGTCGGCACACCGGTCGCGCACCGCCTGACCGCGTTGTGCGCCGTGGTGCTGGCGTCCGTGCTCGTCCCGGTCCCGCCGCTGGACGGCTCGCGGCTCACCAACCGGGCGTACGGTCTCGCCGCAGCCGTGGTGCTGGGCGGCCTCACGGTCGCGCTCTCGGTGGGCGTGGTCTGACAATGGCTCCATGACCGCCACCCCGACGCCGCCTCCGGTCGAGCCCACTGTCCCCATGACGGCCGCGCCGGCACCGGCGGTGCCCTACGGTCCGCCGGTGGGTGAGTCCGGTGGCTCCGTCCCAGGCGCCCCTGTCACCATCGACCTCTCCAAGCAGTCGGTGGCCCACACCGCCGGGAAGTGGGCGATCCGGTTGCTGCTCCCGCTCGTGATCCGCGCGATCTTCAGGGCGATCTTCCGATAGCCGGGTCACCGGCTTGCCGCTCAGGGACCGGGTAAGACACTGCGGTCGCGGGACTTGAAAATGCGGTTCCTGCTTGATATTTCAATCCCGTGGATCACGACCTCCTCCGGGTGGCCGTGGTGAGCCGGAACGACGTCATCCGGTCCGGCCTCACACAGCTGCTCGACGACGACAGCGGCCGCACCGCCGTGGTGCACGCGGCTGCCCATGACGGCTACGTCGGTGGTGCTGACGTCGTCGTCTACGACCTCACCGGTGCCATGCCCGGGGAGCAGGACGACCTGGACCACCTCCTGTCGATGCGGACCCCCATCGTCGCGGTCCAGCCTCATCAGAGATCCGACGTCGGCGAGGACGCGCGGGTCTCCGGAGTGGCCGAGCTGGTTCCCTTGGACGTCGCCGCCAAGGACCTGGTCGCCGCCGTCAGGCGTGCCGCGGCGGGGACGAGCGTCGAGCTCGAGGGACGCCGCTCCACCTACCGCACCGAGCTGCAGGAGCAGTTCGGTCTCACGGAGCGCGACATGGACGTGCTGGAGCTGGTGGCGAGCGGCCGGGCCAACGAGGAGATCGCGCAGGCTCTCTACCTCAGCATCAACTCGGTCAAGAGCTACATCCGCTCGGCGTACCAGAAGATCGGCGCCCACAGCCGCTCCCAAGCGGTGCTGTGGGCCATCGAGCACGGGCTCGCGCACCCGGAGCGAGCCGGCGAGCCCGACGAGCGACTGAACCTGCCGCCGGCGACCGACCTAGCGTCGACCAGAGCGGGCCGCGGGCCATTCCCCGTGGACGAGCTCCTCGCGGAGGTGGGTGATGACCTCGTCGAGCGCAGCCTCCAGTGCGTGGTACAATGAATTTTTTGAAGTGTTTTTTGATGCATCTTCAACCAGTAATTTTAAACGATCCAAACTTGTTCGCCCGCAATACATCAAAACTGCCCCACCTTGTTTTAGATGCAGGTACAGGATTATTTTTTATCCAGTTTCCGTTTGCATACAAATAAAAATTATCTCCCGGCTTTACAGATAAGTCCATATTTGCCGGATCGATAAATTTAAAATTTTTGCTTTGCTGTGCGTTTGTAAAATTGAGAATAAGTAAAAAGAAAAATGTAATTCCAAATGGCAACAATCGTTTCATAATAAAAAAAATTTGCGCTAAAATAAGGCATTGAAAACGTTTGCTGAACAGGAAAATCACCCGACTGATGCTTCGGAGATGTTCCTGGAAGCAATAGATCGGAGTGGGGCATCGATGCCGCCCAGGCTGACCGCGCAACCGGCGCAGTATGGCCTCACGTCCAGCTCTGTTCCCCTGCGCCTTATGGGGGCAACCGAAGCACTGCTGCGGCGCGCGCGCGACAAGCAGCAGCGGATTTTTCTCAATCCGTTGCTCGGCGCCAAAGGTTTGGTCGCTGGTTTGCTAACCATGCCCTCTGATGAAATCGGAGAGGACAGCGATTTGGCGTCGATCGATTTTGCCGGGATTCGTTCACGCTTCCCCGAAGTCGTGCGTGACCGGCTCACTGGCAGGCCGGATCAAATACGGCAATGGAGCCGCGCACTCGAATTCGAGACTGCGACCTTGCCCAAGCTCAACAATGATCAGCCGGGCTTAGGCCCGCCGCGCGACAAGCTCGGTATCACCAACGATGCGCTCGCGATCGCCAACGTCGCGGCCGGGCAGAGCACGAACCTGCCTTTGGCGTTCGGCATCTTCGGCGACTGGGGTGCCGGCAAAACGTTCTTCATGCGCCTGATCCATGATCAGATCGCGGGCTTCGTCAAATCGTCGGCCAAGGATGACGGCTTCGAGCATGCGATCGTGCAGATCCAGTTCAACGCCTGGCACTATGCCGAAACCAACCTGTGGGCGAGCCTCGTCGGCCATATCTTCGATGAACTGGACCGCTGGATGATCCGCGACGAGAGTGACGGAGACGCTAAATCCGCCGACCAGATACTCAAACGACTCGCGACCTCGCGTCAGCTCACGTTCGAAGCAGCAACCGAGCTGGTCCAGCGCCGCAAGGAGCACGCCAAGGCCAGCAAAGCGCTCGGGAAGGCCCAGGGGGATCTCACGAAGGCGCAGGAAGACGCCGCACATGCGCCAATTACCGCCTGGCGCGCAGCCGTCACGACGGCGCTGGATGAGATCAAGGGCGACGACGAATTGAAGCAGCAATTCGTCGGTGTTCAAAATACACTCGGTGTGCCGAATCTGATCGAAGACAAGGCGAAGCTCACGGCGGCGCTTGATGAGCTCAACCGCTCGGCATCCGCTGGAAATGCGGCGCTTGGCGCGTTGCGCGCGACACTCGGCGGCGGCCGCACCGTCTTGCTGGCGATCGCAGCACTGATCGGCGTACCGCTTCTCCTGTTCATTCTCCATCAGGGATTGGCCTATGTTTCCGGCCGGTCGGAATTGGCGGAGGTAGGCCGCGGGTTCGAAGCCTTGGGCGGCCTGCTGACGATGCTCGCCGTCCTGATTCACAGTTTTTCCGGAAGGCTGAAATCGCTGACGGACAAATTCACTCGCCTGAAGCAACGCATCGAGGCGGAGATCACGATAGCGACCCAAGCCGAGCGGCAGGCCGCGACGGATGCCGCGGCCAAGGTTGCGCAAAGCATGGCGGAGGTTGAGAAGGCGAAAACTTTGGTGCAGGCGACCGGCGAGCAGGTGGTTGCAGCGCTGAAGGAGTATGCGGAAGAAACCGGCACGCTCCGTCTGCGCCGCTTCGTTCGCGCCCGTGCTGGCGCGGAAGGCTATGGCAAGCATCTTGGACTGGTCTCCACGATCCGCAAAGATTTCGAGCAACTACAGTCCCTGATGCTCAAGAAAGCGAACGAGGAACCGCCTGAGCATCTGGAGCAGGCCCGCAAGCACTACGAGGCCCGCGTCAAGGACCTGATCAAAGAAGCCGGCGATGCATTGGAAACGACCGAGCGGGATCAGCTTACGGAGACCGCCAAGAGCATCCGCGACTTCGTCATCCCGGAAGGAATGGCGTTCCGCCGTATCGTCCTTTACATCGACGATCTCGACCGCTGCGAGCCCGACAAGGTGGTCGAAGTGCTCCAAGCCGTGAACATGCTTCTGAGCTTCCAGCTGTTCGTCGTGATCGTGGCGGTCGATGCGCGCTGGCTCTCCCGTTCGCTGGAGACACGGTATCCTGACTTTTTCGGCGTGGCCGATGTCAAGGACAGCGAGAACCCGGAAAGCAAGGCCGACGAAAAGGCAAATGGCAGGCGCAATGAGCGCGGGACCGAACGCGCGACAGCCGCCGACTATCTCGAGAAGATATTTCAGATCCCATACTGGGTGCCGCCGATGAATTCCCAGACGAGCGTCGCACTCGTCGGCGACCTCGTCGCTGCAGACCGCATTGCCGAACCCACGGTCGCGCGCGGAAAACAGGAGGACAACCAATCGCAGAAAGAAAAGGGCGATCAGGAGCGAAAAGAAGAGGGCACGCCGGAAGAAGAGGACAGCCAGCAGGAGAGCATGGCGCCGCCGAGCCGCGCGCTCGGGCTTACCAGGCAGGAGATCGAAACATTAACCGCGCTCTCGCCATTCCTCGGCGGCTCGCCACGCCGTGCGCGCCGCTTTGTGAACGTCTATCGCGTCGCAAAGGCGAGCCTGACGCCGAGCGAAGTCAAGAAGCTGGAGGACGATGAGCACGGAGCGTTGGCGACGCAGTTCGCCATCGCGACCGGCGCGCCGAACGCGTTCGCCGTTTGGGTCAAGACCTGTGAACTTGCCCAGTCCGAGCCTCTCAAAGATACGCCCGAGGGTGATCTCATCGCACGCCACGTCGGCGCGCTCGCCATCGATGAAGCCGAACGCCAGAACATCGCAGGTGCGCTTGAAAAATTCCGCGCCATGCCGGGTGGGAACGACGACGTCTTGAAAAAGCTTGCCGCACAGGAGGCACGCGCATCCCAATTCAGCTTCGTTGTTCCACGCAAGACCTCGGCCCGCCGTCGCTAGTGCCTCAATCGAATTGACGGCGCTTCGCCGGGCATGGTTGTTGCGTACCAGGTCACCTCACATCCAAGCAGCGCACCCATGCCCAAACTCTACGAAGCCCTCGCGGAAGCATTCCTTGCGGAGGGGGTCGACACGCAGTTCTGTTTGATGGGCGACGGCAACATGCACTGGTGCACGGCCTTCGCCAAACTGCCGGGCGTGCATACAGTCCACGTGCGGCACGAGCACGCGACCGTCGCGGCCGCCACCGCCTACAACGTCGCAACCGGCAAGATCGCGGTGGCGTCGGTCACCTGCGGCCCCGGCGTGACGCAACTGATGACCGCGCTCCCCGCCGCGGTGCGCGCGCGCCTGCCCATGGTGGTGTTCGCCGGCGAGTCGCCGATCAACGCCAAATTCTACAATCAGGCGATCGACCAGGCCCCGCTCGTGGCAGCGACCGGCGCGAAATACATCGCGGCGCACAGCCTGCCGCGCATGATGGATTACGTGCGCGAGGCCTTCCATGTCGCGAAGGTCGAGCGCTGCCCCGTGGTGCTCGGCGTGCCGTACGACCTGCAGAAGGTCGAGTACATGGCGAACCAGCCATACGAAACCTCGGAGATGTTCCAGCCCAAGGTCGGCCGCATGCATCCCGACCCGGCGGTCGTCGCCGAGGCCGTCGAGCGGCTCGCCGCCGCAAAGCGTCCGATCATCCTCGGTGGCCGTGGCGTGCTGTGGTCCGGCTCGCGCGAGCAGGTGATCGCACTCGCGGATCGCTGCGGCGCGCTTCTTTCCAACACGCTGCCCGCGCGCGGTCTCTTTCACGATCACGCGTTCGGGCTCGGCATCACCGGCAGCTACTTCACGTCGCTCGGCAAGGAGATGTACGAGTCCGCCGATGTCGTGCTCGCGATCGGCACGAGTCTTTCCTATTACATCGGCCACCGCGCCTTCTTTCCGAAGGCCTTCAAGATCCAACTCGATGACGCGCCGCGCGGCCTGCGCGACGGTCAGGCGGCGGCCGATCTCTACGTGCGATCGGATGCGCTCGTCGGCACGCTGGCGATCCTCGACGGCCTCGACAAAAAACTAGGGCCTGGCAAACCGACCGCCGCGGCGATCCGCTCCAAGGAGCTCGCGTATCGCATCGCAACCGAGCCGGCCGACGCCGAGCACTTCGATATCGAGCCCGGCGTGCTCGATCCCCGCGCGGTGGTCGAAGCCATCGACAAGGTCGTGCCGAAGGACTGGGACGTTGTCGTCGGCGGCGGGCATCAGGCTTACTTCCCGGCGCAGATGCGCGGGCGGCCGGCCGAGCGCTACACGACGGTCCGCGAATTCGGCGCGGTCGGCAACGGCCTCTCCTATGCGCTCGGGATCGCTGCCGCGCGGCGGCAGGGCCGCGAAGGCAAGATCGTGCTGTTCGAGGGCGACGGCGGGCTCTTCTTCAACATCCAGGAGCTCGAAACGCTCAAGCGCCAGGGCTATCGCATCCTGATCTGCGCAATGAACGACGGCGGCTACGGCTCGGAGTTTCACAAGCTGCGCGCCGACAAGATCGACGACAGCCTCGCGATCTTCGGCCGGCCCGAACTGGAAAACATCGCGCGCGGCTTCGGCCTGCGCGGCCACGAGATACGCGATGTGTCGGTGATCCCGAAATTGTTCGCCGATTTCGTTGCGCAAGGCGAGAGCGAAATCTGGAACATCCAGATCTCGGATCAGGTCACCGCACCGGTCATCCGCCAGACGATCAAGCGCGGGCATGGAAATATGTGAGGAATTCGGGCCGCATGCGGCGAGCCGTGGCTCGTCGCAGCATGTCAATTCAGTTTTCTTCTGAGCTCAAAGGTTTCCCTTGAAGAACGGCGACAGCTTGCTCATTGCGCGCCCGACGCCCTCGCCATCGTACAGGTCCATATGCGTGGCACCGTTGACGATGAACAATTCCTTCGGTCCCGGTGCCTTGGCGTGCAGTTCCTGGCTGTGCCACAGCGAACCCGCCTCGCTGCCCGCGACGACCAGCAGCGGCTGCGTCAGGAGCGTTTCGACCTGATCGAAGCCCGTGAACGACGCCAAGTGAGCGAGGCTGGTCAACAGCATCTTGTTGGGTGAGTTCGGATGATGGCCGCGCGGCGTCAGATAATAATCCGCCGCTTCCTGCAAATCGCGCGGCGCGGTGGTGTCCCCGACCTTCGGCACATAGTTGACGTACACCGGCGCCGCTCCGGCAGCTTCGGCGGAGCGCTGCTTGGCGACTGAGTCCAACATCGCGAGCTGATCCGAGACCGGAGCCTTGCCGTCCCAACCCTTCCGGGTCGCGGCACCAACGTCCACCGCGCTGACGGTGGCGACGGCCTTGATGCGGCGCTCGGTCGAAGCGGCCTTGATCGCGGTGCCGCTGCCCGCACAGATGCCCAGGATGCCGATGCGCGCTGCGTCAACGTAAGAAAGCGAGGTCAGGTAATCGACAGCGCTGTAAATATCCGCGACCCGCTTCATGGGATCGTCGAGAAGCCGGGGCTCGCCGCCGCTGGCTCCCTGATGGGATGCGTCGAATGCGAGGGTGACAAACCCTTGTCTGCCAGCCGCTGCGCATAGAGGCCAGCGGTCTGTTCCTTCACGCCGCCGCCGGGGTGGATGCTCAGGATCGCGGGATACCGGCTACCCTCGTTAAAGGCTTCCGGCAGATAGAGGTTGCCCGCCATCGCGATGTTGCCGTGCTTGAAGCTGATGCTTCGCATCGTCGTACGCTGATTGCCCAGCGAAGCGAGCGGTGCCGCCGACGCGGCCCACGACAAGGGCGCAGCCAGCACGGCCCCGGCCATTGCGCCGGTCGTCAAAAAGTTGCGGCGGCTGACGCTGCCGAGAAGTTCCGATTTCCTATCCATGACGTGTCTCTCTTCCTTGGTTCGGGTGGGGCGGTTCGTTGTTATGAAAATAACCCTTTTGCCAGAATTCAACTAGATGGCATTATCGGCATGAACTTATAAGTGGGTTTTATGAATGCGCCGAGAGAACGTGAACGATCTGACCGCCTTCATCGCGGTCGCGCGGGAGCGGAGCTTCACGAAGGCCGCCGCCAAGCTTCAGGTATCGCAGTCGGCGCTCAGTTACACCATCCGCACTCTCGAAGAGCGGCTTGGCCTCCGGCTGCTGACCCGCACGACGCGCAGCGTCTCCATGACCGACGCGGGGGAGCGTCTGCTTCGCAGCATTGGACCCCGGTTCGACGAGATCGAAAGCGAAATTGCCGCGCTCAGCGAACTGCGCGATAAGCCAGCCGGAACGATCCGCATTACGACGGTAGAGCATGCCGCGGACACGATTCTCTGGCCCACAGCGGCGAAGCTTTTGGCCGCATATCCTGACATCAACGTCGAGATCGTTTCTGATTACAGCGTTACCGACATCGCTGCCGAGCGTTATGACGCGGGTGTGCGGCTCGGCGAGCAGGTGGACAAGGACATGATCGCGGTGCGGATCGGGCCTGACATCCGTATCGCCATCGTGGGCGCACCGTCTTATTTCAGCGGACGGTCAAAGCCGCAGAATCCGCAACAGCTGACTGAGCATTCCTGTATCAATCTGCGCCTGCCCACCCACGGCGCATTCTATGCGTGGGAATTCAGGAAGGGCCGCCGGGAACTGAAAGTGCGCGTTCAGGGACGCGCCGCGTTCAACACCATTGCAAAAATACAGGACGCGGCGCTCAAGGGCCTCGGGCTAGGCTACCTTCCGGAAGATCAGGTGGAAGCAGCGATCAAGTCCGGTCGTCTCGTGCGTGTTCTCGCCGACTGGTGTCCGCCTCGTCCGGGCTATCATCTCTATTACCCGAGCCGCCGCCAGCATTCGCGCTCTTGGTCGATGCGCTCCGTAAACGGGGATAAAGTTAACTGATCAAAATATTGACTGGCCTCACTCCCTCTCCAGCATCCACGCATGCCGCCGCGCCTCCCTTTGATACGTCGGCGTCGTCATGCCGCGTGAGCGCGGCGGTCTGTCCTTCTCGGGCGGCAGTACGCGGTTTTCGAGGAAATCCTCGACCGCCTCGCGCGGCGCGCGGTGCAGGTCGACGCCGATCTCACACAATTCGTTGATCGGGCGCATCGCCTCGCCCCACATCACGGCGTCGATCCGGCTCCGCGTGCGGCTCATCGTGGCGAGCTTCGCCATTCTGGCAAGCTCGAGCGCTTGCCCCAGTTTCTCGAGATCGATGGCGGGCGCTTCTTCCAGCTCGCGCACATAGCGGTCGGCGAGCGCGAACAGGCGCTTCGCCAGCAGGCGATGCTTGATGTAGGCGCTCGCGCGCGGCGTCGGCACGGTGTGCATCGCGCGCGGCGCGAACAGCGGCCGCTTCCATTCGTAGGCCTGCATCCAGCGGCTGATGCTGGCAGGGGAGGTGCCGGTGCGCCTGGCGATCTGATGGTATGTGAGCGTGGTCTGCTCGATCAGCACCTGCACGTCGTTGACCGTGCCGTTGTGGTGCGGCCGGCCCTTTTGGCCCTGCGGCCGGGTCACGCCGGGAGCCATCTCCGGACGGGGCCGCCCGCTGAGGCGGTAGATTTTGGGTGCAAAGATGGGAGGCCACATCCGTAGGAATATAGCCTAATTTTTAGGAATTACAACCCTTGTCAGTGAGAACCACACTACTCGCCTACCAGCAGCGTCCAGTATTTTTTGCCCGAGGGCGAGGTCGCCGAGGCCAGGCCGTAACGGGTCAGGCCCGGGATCAGCATGTTCTTGCGATGCCCGGACGAGTTGACCCACTGCTGGATGACGCAGGCCGATTCCTTGCAGCCATAGGCGACGTTCTCGGCGCGTGCGCCGCGCGGGCCGCGGCGGGTCATGAAGCCGTCGTGGTCGAGGCTGT
Organism: uncultured Alphaproteobacteria bacterium; assembly: GCA_963779545.1. Taxonomy (GTDB): domain Bacteria; phylum Pseudomonadota; class Alphaproteobacteria; order Rhizobiales; family Xanthobacteraceae; genus PALSA-894. The sequence goes on from CAVZYQ010000005.1 coordinate 20,801, forward strand.
CGCGCCGCGCCATGTCGGCCGCGTGCTCGCTGGCGAGCGCGGTCAGGGCGCCGTCGGTGTTCAGCTGGCTGAGCCCGTGCGATGCCCGGAAGCCGTTGAGCGATGTCGCGGTTTCCGGTGTGGCCGGAATCAAAAGCGTGCCGCAGCCGGCCAGCGCTGCGGCGAGCAGCACGCTTGCGATTGGGAGAAACTTCATCGGCACCCGGTCCCGCGACCCATGAGCGGCAGCGTACGCGGCGCAATTTGAGAATCAATCAATGATCTCGGCGCCTTCTGCCTTCAGGCGTTCGAGATTGTCTTTCATGTCCTTCAGCCGCTCGGGGGAGTGGCCCACCCAGTCGGTGACTTCGCCCATGACGCGCAGCGGCGCGCGCGAGCGGTAGGACTGTGTCGGGTTTCCGGGAAATTTCTTGTCCGTGAGATTGGGGTCGTCCACGATCTCGCCGGTCGGCTCCACGATGTATATCCGGCCCGGTGCCTCTCCGGCGGCGAGCTCCGCGCCCCAGATCGCGGCGTCGAGCGTGCCGGTGAGATAGACCCAGGACAGCGGCTTGTGCGTGCCGAAATTGGAGCGGTACCCGACCGCGATCAGGTCGCCTGGTTTCAGGTCGGCTTTGGTGCCGTGATAGAACCGCCTCGCGCCGCTATTCAATCTGAGACGCGCTCCATCGCGCGGCGCGCCGCGTCGCGATGCGCGGGCCGCATGTGGCTCGCGACGAGGCGCAGCGCGGTCGCCAGCACCGCGGCATCGTCCGCGAAGCCGAGAAACGGCATCACGTCCGGCATCATGTCGAACGGCAGCACGAAATAGGCGAGCGCGCCGAGCAGCGCGGCCTTCACCTGCACCGGCGTCTCGCGGTCGAACGCGCAGTAGTAGGCGGCGAGCAGGTCCTCGGCGAAGGGAAGCTTCGCGGCGAAGCGGCGCGCCTTCGGCCAGAAGCCGCGGCGGACGGTCTCTTCGTCGTTCGCCATGCGGTCCGGATCGGCCGACAGGAAGTCGGCCTCGTTCCAGGCGGTCGCGCGGGCGGATTTCATGCGTGTTCCCCTCCAGACGGTGGATTAAATGGGAGGGAAAGTTGGCGGCGGCAAGGCAGGAAAACACGCACCGTCATGCCCGGCTTTGCCGTTCCGCGTCATGGCGGGCTTGTCCCGGCCATCCACGACTTGCTTTCTTGTGCTCCCCAAAGACGTGGATGCCCGGGACAAGCCCGGGCATGACGAACGAGAGAGCTACGCGCGGGCGAGAGAATTAGCCGCCCGCAATCTTCTCCATCGCTTCCGCGAGCTCTCACGTCGAGTTCCGTCACCCCGCCCGCGTCATGCGTCGACAGCGTCACCTCGACGGTCTTGTAGACGTTGAACCACTCCGGATGGTGATCCATTTTCTCCGCGACCAGCGCGGCACGGGTCATGAAGCCGAACGCCTCGTTGAAATCCTTGAACTCAAATTTCTTCTTGATCGCGTCGCGGCCCGAAGCCTCGCTCCAGCCCGACAGTTTCGCGAGCGCGGCCTTGCGGGCATCACCGGTCAGCTTCTGCGGACGTGACATCACCATATTCCTCACTCGTCATTGCCGGGCCGCGCGCAGCGCGAGACCCGGCAATCCATCATGCAAGACTTCGTCTCGATGGATGCGCGGGTCAATCCCCGGATCAAGTCCGGGGACGCGCAGGATGAGTCATGCAGCCAACGGATAATCCGCCTCGACCACATAAGGTCCACCGCCGACCGAGGCGCGCGCCGAATAGAGCACGAAGCGCGACACCTTGAACGAGGAGCCGAACAGCGGCCCGCGCGTCGAGAGATACTCGGCAACGTCGCGGGCTGAGGAATTGCGCAGCCGCGCCAGCGTCACGTGCGGCGTGAACTTCCGCCCTTCCGGTTCCAGCCCGAGCCGCTGCATCAGCCGCTCCAACTCGGACTGCAACTCGATCAACGGCTGAATCGGCTCGACCGATGCCACGATCGCCCGCGGCTTGTTGCCGCCGAACGACATCAGCCCGCCGAAGCGCACCTCGAAGCTGCGCCGCCGCACGCCGTCGAGCAGCGAGGCGATGTCGTGCGCGAGGCGATCGTCGATGTCGCCGATGAAGCGCAGCGTGATGTGATAGTTCTCGGGATCGATCCAGCGCGCGCCCGGCAGCCCGCCGCGCAAGAGGGACAGTCTCTCCCCGACCTCACGCGGAATTTCCAGGCCGACGAACAGGCGCGGCATCGTCAACTCCCAAATCTTCCCGAATCATGACCGGATTTGGCCCGTCCGATCAACACAGGGATATGACGAATCCCGGCCTTATGAGCCCCGGCCCGCCTTCACTTTGGCGATCAGTTCCTCGGCTTTCGGCAGCAGGCCCTTCACCATGATGTCGATGCCGGCGGCGGTCGGATGGATGCCGTCCGACAGGTTGAGCGAGGTGATGCCCGCGACGCCCTCGAGGATGAACGGGTACAGGATCAGGCCGTGCTCGGCGGCGAGGTCCGGGTAGATCGCGTCGAAGGCCTTCGCGTAGTCGGCCCCGAGATTGCGCGGCGCGACCATCCCGGCGAGCAGCACCGCGATTTTGCGCTCCTTCAGTTTCTTGACGATCGCCTCAAGCGAGGCGCGCGTCGCCTTCGGATCGGCGCCGCGCAGCGCATCGTTCGCGCCGAGCTCGACGATCACGGCGTCGGTGCCGTCGGGCACCGACCAGTCGAGCCGCCCGAGCCCGCCCGCCGCGGTGTCGCCCGAGACGCCCGCGTTCTCGATCGCGACCGCTATGCCCTTGGCCTTCAGCGCGCGCTCGAGTTTCGCGGGCAGCGCGTCCTGCGCGGCAAGCCCGAAGCCGGCGCTGAGCGAGTCGCCCAGCACCACGATCCGCACCGGCTTGTCCTGCGCATGGGCGGGCGCGCCGAGCATCACGGCCAATGCCAATGCCGTGACCGCCCGCCGCAGCGGCTGGACCACACCCGCCGGCTTCCCATATGACCAGCCGGGACGAGAAAACGGGCGCGAGAGAAGGCGCAACAAAAGCCGCATGAACCAGACCTCGATTGCGCCCGCCATCCGGCTCTCCGGCGTGAACCTGTCGCTTGGCCGCGATGCGGCCCGGGTGCATATTCTCAAGGACATCGACCTGAATATAGGCAGCGGCGAGGCCGTCGGCCTGGTCGGCCCGTCCGGCTCGGGCAAATCGACCCTGCTGATGGTGGCGGCCGGCCTTGAGCGGCCCGACACCGGCGCCGTCCAGGTCGCGGGCCAGGACCTCGCGAAACTCGACGAAGACGCCCTCGCCCGCTTCCGCGGAAAAAATATCGGAATCGTGTTCCAGAGTTTTCATCTCATCCCCACCATGACCGCGCTGGAGAACGTTGCGGTGCCGCTCGAACTCGCGGGTGAAGCCGACGCATTCGAGCGCGCGGCCTCTGAGCTCGCCTCAGTCGGGCTTGGAGAGCGCGTGAACCATTATCCGGCGGAGTTGTCCGGCGGCGAGCAGCAGCGAGTTGCGCTGGCGCGCGCACTCGCGCCACATCCGGCGATCCTCGTCGCGGACGAGCCGACCGGCAATCTCGACGAGGCCACGGGACGCGAGATCGTCGAGTTGCTGTTCGCCGGTCACGAGAAGCGCGGCACCACGCTGGTGCTGGTGACGCACGATCCCGCGTTGGCGCAGCGTTGCGACCGCGTGGTGCGGCTGCGTTCGGGGCGCGTCGAAGCGCCGGAAGCTGTCGCGTGAGCGTCGTCGCGAGCACACCAAGCGGCGCGCGCGCCGGACTCACCTGGCGCTTCGCACTACGCGAGTTGCGCGGCGGCCTGCGCGGCTTTGCGGTGTTCATCGCCTGTATCGCGCTCGGCGTCGCCGCGATCGCGGGAGTCGGCTCGTTCGCGCGTAGCCTCGGCGACGGCCTCGCGCGCGAAGGCCGCGTCATTCTCGGCGGCGACATCTCGTTCTCACTGATGGCGCGTGAAACGAACGCGGCCGAGCGCAAATTCCTCGACGACAACGGCCGCGTTTCGGTCGCCGCCACCATGCGGGCGATGGCACGCGCCGCTGACGGGCAGACCGCGCTGGTCGAGATCAAGGCGGTGGATGCCGCCTATCCATTGTTCGGCACGGTCGCGGCGGAGCCTGCAGGCGACCTTTCTGCGGCGCTCGGTGAGCGCGACGACGTGTTCGGCGCGGCCGTCGATCCCGCGCTGCTGGCGCGGCTTAATCTCGAACGCGGCGCGCGCGTCACTGTCGGCTCCGCAATCATCGAGTTGCGCGCCACACTCAAGACCGAGCCCGACAAGCTGGCGGGCGGCATCGGCTTTGGCCCGCGCCTGCTGATCAGCGAGGCGGCGCTGCGCGCCACCGGTCTCGTGCAGCCCGGCAGCCTCGTGCGCTGGCATTACCGGCTGCGCCTGCCCGTTACGGACGCGAACGATCGCCTCGCGAACGCGGTCGTCGCGGCATCCGAGAAACAACTGCCCGACGCCGGATGGGAAGTCCGCACGCGTGCCAACGCCTCGCCGGCCCTTGGCCGCAACATCGAGCGCTTCACGCAGTATCTCACGTTGGTCGGCCTCACCGCGCTGTTGGTCGGCGGTGTCGGCGTCGCGAATGCCGTGAAGCATTATCTCGACCGCCGCCGCGAAGTAATCGCTACGCTGAAGTCGCTCGGCGCGACCGGCGGGCGCGTGTTCGCGATCTATCTCATTGAGGTGATGCTGCTTGCCGCCGTCGGCACCGCGATCGGCCTCGTTGTTGGCGCGGCGCTGCCGTTCGCGATCTCGGCAGCGTTCGGCTCCGTCATTCCGCTGCCGATCGTACCGGCGCTGCACCCTGCCGAACTTTCACTGGCGGTGCTTTACGGCTTCCTCACCGCGCTCGCCTTCGCGCTCTGGCCGCTCGGCCGCGCCCATGATGTGCCGGTTGCGGCGCTCTATCGCGACGCTGTCGCGCCGGAACGACGCCTTCCGCGCCTGCGTTACGTCGTTCTAACCGCCGCCATCGTGGGCATGCTTGCGACGCTTGCCGTCATGCTCGCTTATGACCGCAAGATCGCGGCAATCTTTGTTGCGTCGGCCGCCGCCGTATTCCTCGCGTTGCGCCTTGTTGCGATGCTGATCATGTGGACCGCGCGGCGCGTGCCGCGCCCGCGCTTTGCCCTGTTGCGGCTGGTACTCGCGAACATCCACCGGCCGGGCGCGTTGACGCCGAGCGTTGTGCTTTCGCTCGGTCTTGGCCTCGCGCTGCTGGTCACGCTGACACAGATCGACGGCAACCTGCGCCGCCAGTTCGTTGCCGCGCTGCCGGACAAAGCCCCGTCGGTGTTTTTCGTCGATATTCAGGACGCCGACGTGGCGCGCTTCGATGCCTTCGCCAAGCAGCATGCGCCGAATGCCCGCTACGATCGTGTGCCGATGCTGCGCGGACGGATCGTCAGCGCCAACGGCATCCGATCCGAGGATCTCAAGGCGCCGCCCAACGCCGCCTGGGTGCTGCAGAGCGACCGCGGCATCACATACGCGGGCGATGTGCCGGCCGGCTCGCGCGTGGTAGGCGGCAAGTGGTGGGGCGCGGACTATCAGGGCCCGCCGCTGGTGTCGTTCGAGGCGAAGATCGCCGAAGGTCTCGGCCTGAAGATCGGCGACCCGGTCGTCGTCAACATCCTCGGCCGCAACATCACGGCGACGCTCGCCAACACGCGCGCGGTCGACTGGCAGTCGCTCGGCATCAACTTCGTGCTGGTCTATTCGCCCGGCGCGTTCCGCGGCGCGCCGCACACCCACATCGCGACCTTCACCTATCCGAACGGAGGCAGCGTCGAAGATGAGATCGCGCTGCTGAAAGCCGCCGCGACCGAATTTCCGACCGCCACGGCGGTGCGCGTGCGCGAGGCGATCGAGGCGGTCACCAAGGTCGTTCTCGACCTGACGCTCGCGATCCGCGGCGCAAGCGCGATCACGCTGATCGCTGCCGTACTGGTTCTAGCCGGCGCGCTCGCGACCGGCCACCGCCATCGCGTCTACGACGCGGTCGTTCTCAAGATGCTTGGCGCAACCCGTACGCGTCTGCTTGCCGCCTACGCGCTCGAATATCTGCTGATCGGGCTGGCGACGGCCGTTCTCGGCGTCGCGGCCGGCTCGCTCGCCGCCTTCATGGTGATGACCGAGGTGATGAATCTCGCCTTCGTGTGGCTGCCCTGGCCGGCACTCGCCGCGACGCTCGGCGCTACAGCATTAACTATCGTCTTCGGGCTGATCGGCACGTTTTCGGCGCTGAGCCAGAAGCCCGCGCCGGTGCTGCGCCACCTGTAGATAAAATTCGCCGGAACTGCCTCATTCCACGCGACAATCCGCCGCGCGACCTAACGCGTCGCGCAATCCCCTGCGTCGGTACGGCACCTTGTTCGGCCTTTCATTTTGTCCATATTGAGCGCAACCCAAGAGCAGGCTTTCTGCCGGGCAAGGGGCGAACACACGAGGTTTCGACGATGTCGGACTTTGATCGCAATGCCGCTACCAATTCGGCTTGGCAAATCGGCCGTCCGCTGACGGGCGCCGAAGCGGCAGTCGTGGATGAAGGCCTGCGGGCCTACATGCTGCGCATCTACAATTATATGGTGCTGGGCCTCGCCATCACGGGCGTCGCCGCGCTCGGCATCTACATGCTCTCAGTTGCGCCCGATCTCGGCGTCTGCGGTCCATAAATTCCGCAACATCCACCTGACCGGCATCGGCTACACGTTGTTCTTCACGCCGGTTAAGTGGGTCGTAATGCTGGCGCCGCTCGCGCTCGTCTTCTTCCTCTCATTCCGCATCCAGAACATGCGCCCCGCGACGGCGCAGATCACCTTCTGGATCTACGCGGCGCTGGTTGGTGTCTCGCTCGGCTCGATCTTCCTGATCTACACGCACACCTCGATCGTGCGCGTGTTCTTCATCACGGCGGCCTCGTTCGGCGCGCTCTCGCTGTGGGGCTACACCACACAGCGCGATCTGTCGGGCTGGGGTTCGTTCCTGATCATGGGCCTGTTCGGCATCATCATCGCATCGCTGGTGAACATCTTCCTCGTCAGCTCGATGATGCAGTGGATCATCTCGGTGGTCGGCGTGCTGGTGTTCGCGGGTCTCACCGCCTACGACACGCAGCGCCTGAAGAATGAGTACGTCTACGGCGCCATGGACGGCGAGGTGATGGAGCGCTCCGCCATCATGGGCGCGCTCACGCTCTACCTCGACTTCCTCAACCTCTTCACGATGCTGCTGTCTCTCCTCGGCAACCGCGAAGAGTAACCGACCAACGTCATCCACACGTCATCCTGGCCCCGGCGAAAGCCGGGGCCTTTGTTTTGGGCGGCTGGGTCGCTGCCGGTTTAACCAAACCGTAATGATGGCCGGCGGTTGGCGTCTGGTAACCGCCTCAATCCGGTACTAGATTCCGCGCAGTTGGCCGGCGCGGGGGCGCTTCGGCCCGGACGGAGGACTGAAATGTCAGACTATGACCGGAATGTCGCGGCCTTCCCTGGCGCGCGCGCCGGAACGGCGGCCGAGATCGATGCGGGCCTGCGCGCCCACATGATCCGCGTCTACAACTACATGGCCGGCGGCGTCGCGCTGACCGGGCTTGTCGCCTACTTCACGCACAACACGGTCGGGCCGCAACTTTACGGCAGCCCGCTGATGTACGTGCTGATCTTCGCGCCGCTGGCGCTGGTGTTCTTCCTGAGCTGGCGCATCGACCGCCTCGCGGTCTCCACCGCGCGGCTGCTGTTCTTTGTCTACGCGGCGCTGCTCGGCGCCTCGCTCTCGGTGATTTTCGCGGTCTATACCGACGCCTCGATCACGCGTGTGTTCTTCATTTCGGCGGCCTCGTTCGGCGCGCTCTCGCTGTGGGGCTACACCACGCAGCGCGATCTCACCGGCATGGGCTCGTTCCTGATGATGGGGCTGATCGGCGTCATCATCGCGAGCCTCGTCAACATCTTCCTGAAGTCGAGCGGGCTCGACTGGATCATCTCGGTGGTCGGCGTGCTGGTGTTCGCGGGTCTTACTGCCTACGACACGCAGAAGATCAAGGAGATGTACAGCGCCTACGACGATGGCACTGTCGGCGGACGCAAGGCCGTGATGGGCGCGCTGACGCTTTATCTCGACTTCATCAACCTGTTCCTGATGCTGCTGCGTATCTTCGGCGACCGCCGCTAAGCATCACGGCGGCAAACGAAAACCGCCCCGGCTCACACCGGGGCGTTTTTTTGGCTTCTGCGGTCGTCGCGGCTACGTCGTCACCAGCCTCAGCGACTTGTCGACCGCGCGCAGCACGCCATCGAGTTCGTGACCGCGCTTCACGATCAGTCCCGTCGCCGAGATGACGCTGTAAGCGCCCTGCTTGCGCGCGAGCTTCGGATTTTTTTCGATGCGGTAGAGCGGGACTTCGGACGCGCGCCGGAAAACCGAAAACACCGCGCGGTCTCTCAGGAAGTCGATCGCGTAATCGCGCCATTCGCCGGCTGCGACCATGCGGCCATAGAGGCCCAGGATGCGGTCGAGTTCACGCCGGCTGAAAGTGACCTTCCCGGGGACGACGGCTGGTACGCTGCCCTCGCCCCCGCGCTGCTCGCTCGGGTCGGTTTCGCCGAACGTCATGCGGCGCCTCCTTTGTGTCTGGCTTTCGAATGATCGCGCCGACTCGCATTCCCCGCAAGGGCCGGGTTTGTGATGTGACACCAGGATGACAAATTGACCGAAAACGTGCGTTTTCCGCGATATTTTTCCACAAAAGGAAGCTTCCGCTCACGAAAGCGTTAGTAATTTCCACAATGAAGCCCAAGTTCGGACAATCGCGCGCCGTTGTCGTTGGCGATAAGGGGATACTTGGATAGGGCCCGGTGACGTTCGAGCACCGGATTCCTCAGCCCCCCAGCCCCCCGGGGCTTGGATACGCCGGGCCCTAGTTCCGCGTACGGTTCAATCCCCCAACGCTCTTAGGGCCGGTCTTGCCGGCCCTATTTTTTTGCGTCGCGATTGAAAGCGGGAACGATCAGTGCAGCGACGCGACCGTCGCGCCGAGCATGCCGGCGGGCGCTTCCTTGGTGCCGGACTGCACGATCACTGCAACAGAATCGGCGTCGCTGTCCCCGAGGTCGCGTTTCGGCAGCGTGAAGGTGCGTGCCGCGCCGTTGTAGTCTCCGAGCTTGACCCATCGCCGCACCACATTGTGGTACGTGATGGTCTTGCCGGTATTCTCGCCCTTGCCGATCTCGACCGGGACGTTCCTGGTGATGGGGCAGAGCCAGACCTCGCCCTTGGCCGCGCTGTTCTTCGATGCCGGCACCGACACGGAAATCTGATCGCTCGACACGGACATCGAAACCGCGAGCGCCAGCACACTCGGCTGCTTGCGCGTCAGCGCGATCGTCTTCTCGATCGCATCCTTGTCGCTGCCGATCACATGAGCGGTGCCGTTGACGACGACTTGCGGCGTGTAGACCTCGCGGTCTCCGCGCGCCTTGGAGTAAGCGCGCTGCCGGTTGGTGTGGCCGGGGACCGCGAGCGTGTCCTTCCAGCCCAGATAGTCCCAGTAATCGACCGAGAGGCTCATCACGACGAGCGAAGGATCCTTCGCAAGCTCACCCGCAAGCTTGTCGGCGGCGGGACAAGACGAGCAGCCCTGGCTGGTGAACAACTCGATGACGGCGCGCGGCTCAGCGAGCGCGACGGCCGACGTAACCATGGCCGAGGCAAGCACGGCGAGCGACAATCCAACGCGTTTCATGCCGTACACATAGAGAGAACACCCATCACCGGCCACTCAATTCGCGGTGAGCGGCCGCTGCGTTGCAGCGGGCAAATACGTACTCCCGTGGGGTCGTTCAGTTCAGCGATCAGGCCGCAAGATGGCGCAGCACGTATTGCAGGATTCCGCCGTTCTTGAAGTAATCGAGTTCGTCGAGCGTATCGATGCGGCAAATCAGCGGAACGCGCTTCAGCGAGCCGTCGGACGACACGATCTCGGCGATCAGCCGCTGCCGCGGCTTCAGATCGCCGTGCAGGCCGCGGATCGTGACCTGCTCGTCGCCCTTCAGCCCGAGCGTCTGCCACGAGGTGCCTTCCTCGAACACCAGTGGGACCACGCCCATGCCGATCAGGTTGGAGCGGTGGATGCGCTCGAACGACTGCGTGATCACAGCGCGGATACCGAGCAATGTCGAACCCTTCGCGGCCCAGTCGCGCGAAGAGCCGGTGCCGTATTCCTTGTTGGCGAACACGACGAGCGGCACGCCCTCCTGCTTGTAGCGCATCGCGGCGTCATACATCGTCATGCGCTGCTTCGAAGGATAGTGAATGGTCACGCCGCCTTCGACGCCCGGCACCATCTGGTTCTTGATGCGGATGTTGGCGAAGGTGCCGCGCATCATCACCTGGTGATTGCCGCGGCGCGTGCCGTATTGATTGAAGTCCTTCGGGCGCACCTGGCGATCGCGCAGATATTCTCCTGCCGGGCTTGCTTCCTTGATCGAACCGGCCGGCGAGATGTGGTCGGTCGTGATCGAGTCGAGGAACAGGCCGAGCACGCGCGCATCGACGATGTCGTCGATCGGAGTCGGGCGTTTCTGCATGCCTTCGAAATAAGGCGGGTTCTGCACGTAGGTTGACCGGTCGCTCCACTGGAACGTCATGCCGCCCTTCACGGCGATCTTGCGCCAGTTCGCCTCGCCCTTGAACACATCGGCGTACTTCTTGGCGAACACGTTTTTAGTGATGTTCTTGCGGATCACCGCCGCGATCTCGCGGCTGGTCGGCCAGATGTCGCGCAGATAGACCTTCTTGCCCTTGCTGTCGGTACCGATCGGCGAACGCGCGAGATCGACATTCATGTTGCCGGCCAGCGCATAGGCGACGACCAGCGGCGGCGATGCAAGATAGTTCGCGCGCACGTCCGCGTTCACGCGGCCTTCGAAGTTGCGGTTGCCCGAGAGCACAGCGGCAGCCACGACGTCGTTCTTGTTGATCGATTCGGAAATCTCTTCCGCCAGCGGGCCGGAATTGCCGATGCAGCTCGTGCAGCCGAAGCCGACGAGATTGAAGCCGATCTTGTCGAGCTCTTTCTGCAGGCCGGATTTGTCCAGATACTCCGCGACGACTTGGCTGCCGGGCGCGAGCGAGGTCTTCACCCACGGCTTGGGCATCAGGCCCTTCGCCGCCGCCTTCTTCGCAACCAGGCCTGCCGCCACCATCACGCTCGGGTTCGACGTGTTGGTGCACGACGTGATCGCCGCGATCACGACGTCGCCATGTCCAATATCGTGCTTGCGGCCCTCGACCGGGAAGCGTTTGGCTTGCTCGCTGCCCTTGTTGAATTCCTTGTCCATCGCGCCCGCAAAGCCGTTCTTCACGTCCTTCAGCAGCACGCGGTCCTGCGGACGCTTCGGGCCTGCGAGAGAGGGCTCGATCGAACCGAGCTCGAGCTTCATCACATCGGTGAATACGGGGTCTTGCGTGGTCTTGGTGCGGTACAGGCCTTGCGCCTTCGCGTAGGCCTTCACCAGCGCCACGCGGTCCGCCTTGCGCGCCGTCTTGGTCAGATAGTCGATCGTGTCGTCATCGATCGGGAAGAAGCCGCAGGTCGCTCCGTATTCTGGCGCCATGTTGCCGATGGTGGCGCGGTCCTCGATCGTGAGGTTGTCGAGGCCAGGGCCGAAGAACTCCACGAACTTGCCGACCACGCCGCGCTTGCGCAGCATCTGTGTGACGGTGAGCACGAGGTCGGTCGCCGTGATGCCTTCCTTCAGTTTGCCGTTGAGACGGACGCCGATCACCTCCGGCAACACCATCGAGTAGGCCTGACCGAGCATCGCGGCTTCCGCCTCGATGCCGCCGACGCCCCACCCGAGCACCGAGAGGCCGTTGACCATCGTGGTGTGCGAGTCGGTGCCGACGAGCGTGTCCGGATACGCGATCTCCGCGGTCACGACCTTGCCGTCGACCTTGACCTTTTCCTTCTCGGCGCTGAGCCAGACTGTCTGCGACAGATATTCAAGATTGACCTGATGGCAGATGCCGGTGCCGGGCGGCACGACACGGAAATTCTCGAACGCCTTCTGCGCCCATTTGAGGAATGTGTAGCGCTCCTGGTTCTGCGCATATTCTTCGGCGACGTTCTTTTTGAACGAGGTCGGCGTGCCGGCGAAGTTCACGATCACGGAGTGATCGATCACGAGGTCGACGGGAACCAGCGGGTTGATCTTTGCGGGATCGCCGCCGAGCTGCTTCATCGCGTCGCGCATCGCCGCGAGGTCGACGACCGCCGGAACACCGGTGAAATCCTGCATCAGCACGCGCGCGGGGCGGAACGCGATGTCGCGCTCCAGCGACTTGGTCTTGAGCCACTGTGCGATGCCTTGGATGTCTTCTTTGGTGACGGTGCGGCCGTCTTCGTGGCGCAGCAAATTTTCCAGCAGGACTTTCATCGAGAACGGCAGGCGGGAAATTCCGCGCAACCCGTGCTTCTCGGCTTCCGGTAGACTGTAATAGACGTACGTCTTGGTGCCGACCGTGAGGGTCTTGGCGCACTTGAAACTGTCGAGCGAGGTCATGGCGGCCTTTTCCATCCAATCGGAGCGGCTTTTGGCACCAAACGCGGCGCCGAAAGGCTGTTCCGTCCAGCGATGGGCCGGCCACGTCAGGGATTGCGCCGCCCCACGCAACGCACCGGCTTATAAGGACTTTTCGGCTGGCATGCTACTGATTGGAATGCCCGGAAGGCATGCGCTCCGCACATTTTATTGGCCTGCCGGGGCATTAGGCGCAGGGGCCTGACATGCTGCGGCTTTCGGCCTCGGAACTCAGCTGCGTTCGCGGTTCCAGAACGGTATTTGAAAGCGTCAACCTGGAGTTATCCTCCGGCGGGGCGCTGGCACTGACCGGCCCGAACGGGGCGGGAAAATCATCGCTGTTGCGGCTGGTGGCTGGCTTGCTGCCGCAGCCGGAAGGCCGGATCGTGCTGGAAGGCGATACTGAGCGGACGGTCGCGGAGTGCTCGCACTACCTGGGTCACCTCGATGCCTTCAAGGCTTCGCTGACGGTAGCTGAGAACCTCAAGTTTTGGATCCGCTACCTCGGAGGCTTTTCGGCGTCTGTGGATGCTGCCTTGACGGCCGTTGGGCTCGGCGGGCTCGCGAACCTGCCCGCCGCCTACCTGTCGGCAGGCCAGCGGCGGCGGCTTTCGATTGCTCGTATAAAGGCGATCCCTCGGCCGATCTGGCTGCTGGACGAGCCGACCTCGGCGCTCGATGCGGCCGGGTTCGAAATGCTCGCCGGGCTGATGCGCGAGCATCTTGGCAGCGGCGGCATGATCATGGCGGCGACGCACGGCCCGCTCGGGATCGAGGCGAAGGAACTGCGTTTGGGGGCCTCGGCTTGACCCCCCTCTCCGCTCTCATGCTGCGCGACATGCGGCTCGCGATCCGCGTCGGCGGCGGCGCGCTGATGGGCGTTCTGTTCTTTCTCATCGTGGTGACGCTGGTGCCACTCGCGGTCGGACCTGACCTTGCGCAACTACGCCGCATCGGCCCGGCGATCCTCTGGATCGGCGCGTTGCTCGCGTCGCTGCTCACGCTCGATCGGCTGTTCGCCGCCGATCAGGACGACGGTTCGCTCGACCTGCTCCTGATGGGCACAACACCGCTGGAACTTAGCGTGCTCGCCAAGGCCGCCGCGCACTGGATCACCACCTCCGTGCCGCTCGTGATCGCGGCGCCGCTGCTCGGCCTGTTCCTCAATCTCGAGCCGCTTGCGATCGGCGCGGTCGCGCTCACGCTGCTCGTCGGGACGCCGGCGCTGACCGGCATCGGCCTGATCGGCGCGGCGCTGGCGGTGGCACTGCGGCGCGGCGGATTGCTGCTGCCGCTGCTGGTGCTGCCGCTGACGGTGCCGGTGCTGATCTTCGGCGTCGCCGCCTCGAATGCGGCGGTCGTCGGGCCCGCGACCTTCGGAGCGCCGTTCATGATCCTGTGCGCGCTGACGCTTGGCAGCCTCGTGGTCGGCCCTTTCGCGGCCGCGGCGGCGCTGCGTCATCTCGAATGACCCGCGCTCGCACGATGTTGAACGCCGCGCCGCATTGCGGAGACGTTGGGGCCTGCTAAAGGTTGCGTCATGGCGTGGATCGATCTTGCCAATCCGACTCGATTTTTGAGCATCGCGACGCGCGCGCTGCCGTTTCTCGCGGCCGCAACCGTGAGCGCATTCGCGTGCGGGCTCTATCTCGTTTTCGCGATCGCGCCCGACGATTACCAAATGGGCGCGGTGGTGAAGATCATGTTCATCCACGTGCCGAACGCCTGGCTCGCGATGGGCGTGTGGGCCGTGATGTGCATCGCCAGCGTCGGCACGCTGGTGTGGCGTCATCCGCTCGCCGATGTCGCAGCGAAAGCGGCCGCACCGCTCGGCGCGGCCTTCACATTTCTCGCCCTGCTCACCGGCTCGCTCTGGGGCCGTCCGATGTGGGGCACCTACTGGGTGTGGGACGCGCGGCTGACGTCTGTGCTCGTTCTCTTCCTGATGTATCTCGGCGTGATCGCACTGTGGCGCACCGTGGACGATCCCTCGCGCGCCGCGCGCGCCGCTGCGATCCTCACGCTGGTCGGCGCGGTCAATTTGCCGATTATCAAGTTCTCGGTCGACTGGTGGAACACGCTGCATCAGCCCGCCTCCGTGCTGCGCATGGACGGGCCCGCGATCCACGCTTCGATTCTCACGCCGCTGCTGATGATGGCGTTGGCGTTTCTGTTGCTGTTCATCACGTTGCATATCGCTGCGATGCGCAACGAGATCCTGCGGCGGCGCGTACGCGCGATGTGGCTGATGCAGGCGCATGCCGCACAAGGCGCGTAGGGCCGCATGATGGACCTTGGGCCGCACGCTGTATTTATCGTCGCCGCCTACGTGATTGTGGCGATGGTGGTGCTCGGCCTGATCGTTTGGGTGCTTGGCGACTACAGCGCGCAGCGCCGCCTGCTCGCCGATCTCGAAGCGCGCGGCGTGACGCGCCGCTCGGGAAAATCGGAGGCCGCATGAGCACGGCCGTCTCCGAGGAAAAGCCGCGGCGGCGCCGGCTGCTTGTGTTGTTGCCGCTCGTCGTGTTCCTCGCGCTCACGGCACTGTTCTTCTACCGGCTCGGTTCGGGCGATCCCTCGCGCCTCCCATCCGCCCTGATCGGACGGGCTGCGCCAAACACCAATCTCGCGCCCGTGCCGGGCCTGCTCGCGCGCGATGGCAAGCCATTACCGGGCGTCGCGGCGGACGACTTCAAGGGCGCCGTGACCCTTGTGAACGTGTGGGCATCGTGGTGCGTGCCCTGCCACGACGAAGCCCCGCTCCTGAACACGCTCGCCGAAGACAAACGCATCCGGCTCGTCGGCATCAACTACAAGGACCAGCCCGACAACGCCCGCCGCTTTCTGGGCCGCCACGGGAACCCGTTCGTCGCCGCCGGGTCGGACGGCAACGGCCGCGCCTCGATGGACTGGGGCGTCTACGGCGTGCCGGAGACCTTCCTGGTCGGCCGCGACGGCAAGATCGCCTACAAGCTGGTCGGGCCGATCACGCCGCAAAACCTTGAGCGCGCGCTCAAGCCGGAGATCGAAAAGGCATTGGCGAAGTAAGGCGCGCTTAACGATCGTTGTGAACTGATGCCGCGATGACTGAGATGCGAAGACAGGGGCTTCTGCTCAAAGCTAGCGCATTCTTGCTCGGTGCGCTCGCAAACTACCTGTACCTGCTAATGGTTGGAAAGACCGGCTTCGACAATTTGGTCTTTCTGTTCTTCTTCGCAGCATTATTTGCGCTGGCTGCGATGGAGTTCGTGTCGCGCTTCGAGCTGTTTGGACTGAAACTCCAGCGAATCTACTGGTTCTCCTCCGAGGAGCGGTCACGCGATACCGCGCTGGTCGCCCCGCAATCGATCTATCTACCGCTCTGCTTCTGCGCAGCAATTCTCTGGTTTCAGTTCATCTCGGCTTAACCGCCGCGAAGTTTCCACAAACAGGCATCACGTTAGGGCACCGGCCAACCAGGGCCGTCCAGGGAGGCAAACATGCGTCTTCTCGTTCGCGCCACGCTGCTGGCGCTCGGTCTTCTTCTTACAGTTCCGGCGATCGCGCCGCTCTCGCCCGCGATGGCGCAGACCCCTGCGCTGATCGACATCAACACCGCCAGCAAGGATCTGCTCGCGACACTGAACGGCATTGGACCCGCACGCGCGGACGCGATCATCAAGGGCCGGCCCTACAAGGGCAAAGACGATCTCGTGAACAAGAAGATCATTCCGGAGAACGTCTACAACGACATCAAGGAAAAGATCATCGCGCGGCAGAAGTCGTAAGACTTCACGTCACCGCTTGCGCGGCCGCGCGGCCTGCCGCGCGGCCCGAAAAGATGCATCCGCCGAGGAACGTGCCTTCGAGCGCGCGGTAGCCATGCACGCCACCGCCGCCGAAGCCCGCGACTTCGCCCGCCGCGTAGATACCGGGCAGCGGCTCGCCGTCGGGCTGCAGCACGCGTGACGACAGATCGGTTTCGAGCCCGCCGAGCGTCTTGCGGGTGAGCACGTGCAGCTTGACGGCGATCAGCGGCCCCGCATCGGGATCGAGAATCCTGTGCGGCTTCGCGACCCGGATCACTTTGTCGCCGATGTATTTGCGCGCCGCACGGATTGCCATCACCTGCGCGTCCTTGCCGAACTTGTTGTCGATCTCGCGGTCGCGCGCGACGATCTCGCGTTCCAGCGCGGCCGCGTCGATCAGGCTGCCGCCAATCTGATTCATGCCCGCGACGAGTTCGGGCAAGGTCTTGCGCACGACGAAATCGACGCCGCGTTCCATGAATCGCTTCACGGGCTCGGGTGCGCCCTTGCCGATGCGGCCGAGCACTTGTCTGATGCTGCGCTGGGTCAGGTCCGGATTCTGCTCCGAGCCCGACAGCGCGAACTCGCGGCCGATGATGCGCTCATTCAGCACGAACCACGAGTGATCGTGCCCGTCGCGCGTGATCTCGGCCAGTGCGCCAAGTGAGTCGAAACCGGGAAACAGGGGCGCGGGCAGGCGCTTGCCCTTCGCATCGAGCCAGAGCGGCGATGGACCGCTCAGGATGCGAATGCCGTGACGGCTCCAGATCGGCGCGTAGTTCTGGATGCCCTCCGGGTAGTGCCACATGCGGTCGGAGTTGATGACACGCGCACCGCTCGCGCGCACAACGTCGAGCATCAGCCCGTCCACGTGTTCGGGCACGCCCGAGATCATGTGGCGCGGCGGGATGCCAAGGCGCTTCGGCCAGAAGCGCCGCACCAGATCGTGGTTGCCGCCGATGCCGCCGGACGTGACGATGACGGCCTGCGCGCGCAGCGCAAAAGAGCCGACCAGCCGGCGCGAGCTAGCGGTGCCACGCTCGGCATTGCTCGGCTCCAGCATGTCGCCTTGCACGCCGTCGACCACACCGCCGGTCTTGGTGAGCGCCGTCGCACGATGGCGGAAGCGGAACGTCACGATCCCCTTCTGCTCCGCTTCGCGCACGCGCCGCACGAACGGCTCGATCACACCTGGTCCGGTGCCCCACGTCACGTGAAAGCGCGGCACCGAATTGCCATGGCCGTTAGCGAGGTAGCCGCCGCGCTCCGCCCAGCCAACGATCGGGAAAATCTTCAGGCCCTGTGCGCGCAACCAGTCGCGCTTCTCCGTCGCGGCGAAATCCACGTAGGCTTCGGCCCACTGGCGCGGCCAGTGATCCTCGTCGCGATCGAATCCGGCGGAGCCGAGCCAGTCCTGCAGCGCGAGGTCGCGCGAATCGCGGATGCCAAGACGGCGCTGTTCGGGAGAATTGACGAAGAACAGTCCGCCGAACGACCAGAAGGCCTGGCCGCCAAGCGATCCTTCGGGCTCCTGATCGAGAACGATGACGCGCCGTCCCGCATCGGCAAGTTCGGCAGCCGCGACAAGGCCAGCCAGTCCGGCACCGACCACAATGACGTCAGCGTCCATCCGCTCCCCCGAGGTCAGGGAGGGATGTTAAGCGCTCGGTGACGGAGAAAACAGGCAGATCAGAGGATCGCGCCGATCCTGTCCCACCAGGTGGCTTTCAGGCCGGAACCCATGTTGTAGACGGTCGCGGCGACGGTCGCGCCGATGCCGGCGGCAATCAGTGCGTATTCGATCGCGGTCGTGCCGCACTCATCCGCGCAGAAATTCCGCGTGAGTTGCGTGAGCGAACGCGCCACCTGTCCAGCCATAGCCTCGCCCCGTTTGGCGCGAACCGGAAAAGATCACAGCAGCGTCGTCAGGTGCGCCACCAGCGGCACGTCCGCGGGCGGCATCGGATAATCGCGCAGCCGGTTTGGCCGCACCCAGGCAAGGCTCTGCCCCTCTCTCGCGGTCACCATTCCGTCCCAGCGCCGGCACACGTAAAGCGGCATCAGCAGGTGGAAGTCCGGATAGGTGTGGCTCGCGAAGGTCAGGGGCGCGAGACAAGCCTCCTTGACGACGATGCCGAGCTCCTCCTCCAGCTCGCGGATCAGCGTTTCTTCGGGCCGTTCGCCATCTTCGATCTTGCCGCCGGGGAATTCCCACAAGCCGGCCATCGGCTTGCCCGCCGGGCGCTGAGCAAGCAGCACGCGTCCGTCGGCATCGACAAGTGCGCAGGCAGCGACAGTTACGATCTTCACCGCGTGCGGCCCTTGGGCTGGGAGACTAGGCGGTCCCGGGTTAAGGACGGCTCAACATATTCCTAGAAACTGCAATGTTTTCATAACGTATTGCAGCAATTCACCATGCGCTAACCATCGGCGCGGCCGGTCCCTAAGCTATTCGATCACCCAGGTCATCTCGACGTCAGCGATGATCTGCAGAGAGCCCGCCTCGATCGGCACGACCATCTTCGCGCGGCGATTTACCGTGAGATCGGCGGCCGCATCCCCAATTCCCATGTTCGCCGGGTAGGTAATCTCGAGAATCTTGCCGAGCTTCGCCTTGGCGGCGCCCGCCAGCCCCTGCGCCCTCGTCACCGCGTTCTCGACCGCCTTTGTGCGGGCCTCCTCGGCGGCCTTTTCGTGCTCCGAAGAGCCGAAGTTCACGCCGCCAATGTTGGTGGCACCCTGATCGAGCACCTCACGCATCAGCGTTCCAAGGCGCGGCAGCTCGCGCAACGTGATGCGGACGCTGTTGATGGCCTGATAGCCGTCCGGCTCTTGCCGCATGTTGCCGTTTGGCTCGCGCACACTCTTGAAATTCTGCGACAGAGCGACGGCGTCGGTCTGGATATCACGCTCCTGCACACCGAACTTTTTCGCAAAATCGATGATCTTGCGCGTCGCGACAGAATTTTGATCCATCGCAGCCGTGGGCGCCGGGGCGCGGGTGGAGACGCCGACGCGCACGGTCGCGAAATCCGGCGCGACATCAACAACGCCGCGGCCGACGACGCGGAGCCTGCCGCCGTCTTGTGCCGCGGCCGGTGCTGCGCAGAGCGCCAGCAGCATTGCGAGCAGCGCGGTCGGCAAGATCAGGCGCATCACGAGCGATAGTCTCCGTTGATCGCGACGTATTCCTTGGTCAGGTCGCAAGTCAGCACGCGGTCGCGGCCCTTGCCGAGGCCAAGCGTCACCTTCAGGGTGATTTCGGGTTTTTTCATGTAGTTCGACACGGCGGTCTCGTTGTAGCCGGGATCGCGCGCGCCCTTGTGCGCCACCCGCGTATCGCCGAACCAGATCGATAGTTTGTCGCGGTCGGCCGGTTCGCCGGCCTTGCCGACGGCCATCACGACGCGGCCCCAGTTGGCGTCCTCGCCGGCAATGGCGGTCTTGACCAGCGGCGAATTGGCGATCGAGAGCGCGACGCGGCGCGCGGACTTCTTGCTTGTCGCCCCCTCGACGATGACTTCGACGAGCTTGCGCGCACCCTCGCCGTCCCGCGCGACCTGCTCGGACAGGTTCGCCAGCACCTGATCCATGGCGGCGCGAAACCCTTTGAGCTGTGGATCGCTCGCTTTGCTGATCTTCGGCGCACCGGGCGCGGTGCCGGTCGCGAACGCGAGCAGCGTATCCGACGTCGAAGTGTCGCCGTCGATGGTCACGGCGTTGAAGGTGTCGACGACCCCCGCCGACAGGATCGCCTGCAAGGCAGGCGACGCAATCGGCGCGTCGGTGAACACGAACGACAGCATCGTCGCCATGTCGGGCGCGATCATGCCGGCCCCTTTGGCGATGCCGCAGATGGTGACCGTCGCGTCGCCGAGTTTCGCGGTTGCGGTCGCGACCTTCGGAAACGTATCCGTCGTCATGATCGCTTTGGCGGCTTCGAGAAAGCGGCCCGGCGCGGCCTGTTCGACCAGCTTCTCCAGCACGCCATCGAAACGCTGCGCGGGCAACGGCTCGCCGATCACGCCGGTCGAGGCGAGAAATACGTCAGCCGGTTTGCAGCCTGCGGCCGCGCTCGCGAGCTTCGCGGTGAACGCGGTCGCCTCGCGTCCCGTCTTACCTGTAAATGCGTTGGCGTTGCCGGAATTGACGACCAGCGCACGCGCCTTGCCGCCTTTTAATTTCGCGCGGCACCACTCGACCGGTGCGGACGGGCACTTCGAGCGCGTGAACACGCCCGCGACTGTCGTGCCCCTGTCGAACAGCGCAAGCAGCACGTCGGTGCGCCCCTTGTACTTGATGCCGGCGGCGCCGGTCGCGAGGCGCATGCCGGCGATCTGCGGCATGTCGGGAACGTGCTTCGGAGCGAGGGGAGAGATCTTGGATGACATGATGCGCCCGCGTGCTTGTCCGATACGAAAATGCCCGGCGCGGCGGCCGGGCATTCAATGGTCTCGAACTTACACCCCGTCTATGACGGGATCAATTCTACTTCTTCTGCTCCGCGGGCGGTGCGGCAGGGGCCGCCGCCGGTGCATCGAGACGCTCGACCTTCCCCTCGGCGCGCAGCTTGGTGATCAGCTCGCTCTGCGACTTGCGCACCAGGAAGTTCTCGAGCTGGTCCTTCACCTTCTCGAATTCCGGCGGCTGGCGCTCGCGCTTGTCCTCGACCTTGATGACATGCCAGCCGAATTGCGACTTCACCGGATCGGAGAGCTGCCCCTTGTCGAGCTTGAACGCAACCTCGGAGAATTCCGGCACCATCTGGTCCTTGGTGAAAAAGCCGAGATCGCCGCCGTCTGAAGCGCCCGGGTCCTTGGACTTGGTCTTGGCGAGCTCGGCGAAATCCGTGCCTTTCTTCAATTCGGCGACAACGGCCTTCGCGTCGTCCTCGGTCTCGACCAGGATGTGGCGAGCCCGTACTTCGGGCTCCTTCTTCATCTGCCCGATCGCTTCGTCGTAGACCTTGCGCATCGCGGCGTCGTTGACCGCGGCCTTGGCCTCGCCCTGCAGCAACTGCTCCATCAGGAGCTTGGTGCGCGTATAGGCGAGCTTCTTCTTGAAATCGTCGGCGTCGGCCAGCTTCTTGGCTTCGGCTGCCTTCGCGACCAGCAGCATGTCGGCGACGAAAGTGACGAGGTAGTCGCGTTTCGCTTCGGGCGTCATCTGCGGCAGGTTGCCGCCAAGGTCTTCCTCGGCCATCGCGAGGTCGCTTTGGCGGATGTCGGCGCCATTGACGCGCGCCACGACTGGGTCGTCCTGCGCGGGCAACGGCGGCGCACCGAGCGCGAGGGCCGCCACAAGGACGAACGCAGAAACGAGCATTGTTGCCCGGGACAGGCCCGGGCGGGCGGTCAGCATCGGCAGTTTCATGGAGAAATCCTTCGGTCCGGGACAAGTCCCCCGCGCGGTCGGCGCGGACACTCGCCCAATCGCTCTTTGTTGGCAACGGAAGATTGCGGCGCGCACCTAACAACGGCGTGAGCGCGTTGATGTTTTCATCGCAAAGACGGCGGTTTTGCGCCAATTGACAAGGCTTTGACCCCCTCCTATCTGTCGGGAACCACCTCGCAGGGTCCAGCCGGCGGGGCGATTTATGTTGCCCACCGATTCAGCCCGAAAAGCGCCATCAGGCAAGCGCATCGAGGCGATCGCCGTTCAGTCGAAAACGGAACGAATAGGACTCTTCATGTTCGCCGGTATCGCCCGCAAGCTGTTCGGCTCTGCCAATGAGCGTCGGATCAAGGGATATCGGCCGCGTGTTGAGGAGATCAACGCGCTTGAGAGGGAGCTTGAGGCGCTGTCGGATGACGCGCTGCGGGCGCGCACCGATGAGTTCCGCAAGCAGCTGGCCGGCGGCAAGACGCTCGACGACATTTTGGTGCCGGCGTTTGCGACGGCCCGCGAGGCCGCCAAGCGCACCTTGAAGCAGCGCCACTTCGACGTGCAGCTGATCGGCGGCATGATCCTGCACGAGGGCAAGATCTCCGAGATGAAGACCGGCGAAGGCAAGACGCTGGTCGCGACCTTGCCGGTGTATCTCAATGCGCTCGCCGGCAAGGGCGTGCATGTCGTCACCGTGAACGACTACCTCGCCAAGCGCGACTCTGAGTGGATGGGCCAGATCTACGGCTTCCTCGGGCTGACCACCGGCGTGATCGTGCACGGCATGGACGACGAGCAGCGCAAGGCGGCCTATGCGTGCGACGTCACCTACGGCACCAACAACGAACTCGGCTTCGACTATCTGCGCGACAACATGAAGTACCGGCTGGAGGACATGGTCCAGCGCGGGCATGTGTTCGCCATCGTCGACGAGGTCGACTCGATCCTGATCGACGAGGCACGCACGCCGCTGATCATCTCCGGGCCGCTCGATGATCGCTCGGACTTCTACAACACGATCGACGCGTTCATCCCGCATCTGGTGAAGGAAGACTTCGAGGTCGACGAGAAGCAGCGCACCGTCAACCTGACCGAAGTCGGCATGGAGAAGATGGAGAGCCGCCTGCGCGATGCCGGGCAGCTCAAGTCGGAGTCGCTTTACGACATCGAGAACGTCTCGGTGGTGCACCATGTCAACCAGGCGCTGCGCGCCCACAAGCTGTTTGCGCGCGACAAGGACTACATCGTGCGCAACGGCGAGGTGGTGATCATCGACGAGTTCACCGGCCGCATGATGCCGGGGCGGCGCTATTCGGAAGGGCTGCATCAGGCGCTGGAGGCCAAGGAGCACCAGCCGATCCAGCCCGAGAACCAGACGCTCGCCTCGATCACGTTCCAGAACTACTTCCGCATGTACGGCAAGCTCGCCGGCATGACCGGCACGGCGCTCACCGAGGCCGACGAGTTCCTCGACATCTACAATCTCGAGGTCCTCGAAGTCCCGACCAACATGCCGCTGGCGCGCGACGACCAGGACGACGAGGTCTACCGCACCAACGCCGAGAAGTACCGCGCCATCATCACGCTGCTCGACGAGTGCAAGATCAAGGGCCAGCCGGTGCTGGTCGGCACCACGTCGATCGAGAAGTCGGAGCAGCTGGCCGAGATGCTGCGCCAGAAGGGGTGGGAGCAGCACGACTTCTCCGACCCGAATGCGTTCGCGGCGCTCTACACCGGCGACGAAGGCGCCAAGAAGACCAAGGTCTTCGCGGTGCTCAACGCGCGCTACCACGAGCAGGAAGCCTACATCGTCTCACAGGCGGGCGTTCCGGGCGCGATCACCATCGCCACCAACATGGCGGGCCGCGGCACCGACATCCAGCTTGGCGGCAACGCCGACATGCGCATCCGCCAGGAGCTGTCCGACATCGAGGACTACCAGGCCCGCATGCGCGATCCGCGTGCCGATGCGATCCGCGAGCAGGTCGCGCGGCTGAAGGAGACCGCGCTCGCGGCCGGCGGCATGTTCGTGCTCGGCACCGAGCGCCACGAGAGCCGGCGCATCGACAACCAGCTGCGCGGCCGCTCCGGGCGTCAGGGCGACCCGGGGCGCTCGAAGTTCTTCCTGTCGCTGGAAGACGACCTGATGCGCATCTTCGGCTCCGACAAGCTCGACGGGATGCTGACCAAGCTCGGGCTGAAGGAGGACGAGGCGATCGTCCATCCGTGGATCAACAAGGCGCTGGAGAAGGCGCAGCAGAAGGTCGAGGCGCGCAACTTCGACGCCCGCAAGAACATCCTCAAGTTCGACAACGTCATGAATGACCAGCGAAAGGTCATCTTCGAACAGCGCATCGATCTCATGAAGGACGAGCAGGTCGCCGGCACCGTCTCGGACATGCGGCATGCCGTGATCGACGATCTCGTCGCCAAACATGTGCCTGAGAACGCCTATCCGGAGCAGTGGGACACGCCCGGCTTGAAGACCGAGCTTGAGCGCGTGCTAGGCATGGACATTCCGGTCGACGAATGGGCCAAGGAAGAGGGCATCGCCGACGAGGAACTGGTTGCGCGTATCGAGAAGCGCGCCGACGAGCACATGGCGGGCAAGGTCGCGCAGTGGGGCCCCGACGTCATCCGCTATGTCGAGAAATCGATACTGCTGCAGACGCTCGATCATCTGTGGCGTGAGCATCTGTTGATGCTCGAGCATCTGCGCCAGGTCATCGGCCTGCGCGGCTACGGTCAGCGCGATCCATTGAACGAATACAAGTCGGAATCCTTCAACCTGTTCGAGGCAATGATCGCCAAGCTGCGCGAGGCCGTCACCGCGCAACTGATGCGCGTCGAGATCGTGCAGCAGCAGCCTGAGGATCAGCAGCAGGACCTCCCCTACATGGAGGCGCACCACATCGACCCGAACACCGGCGAAGATGCGTTCGCAAGTGCGTCACTCGCGCCCGCTTTCGCGGGCAACGGCAACGGAACGGCGAGCGCCGTGAATCCGGACGACCCCACCACTTGGGGCAAGGTCGGGCGCAACGACCCCTGCCCGTGCGGCTCGGGCAAGAAGTTCAAGCACTGTCACGGCCGCTTCGGCTGACCGCGCACTCACGCTGATGGCGGAAAATATCGAAGAGATGACGCGCCGGCTGTCGGCGCTGAGCGACGAGCGCGCGAAGCTCGAAGCCGCAGTCGAAGAAATGATCGCCAACATCGCCGAGGTGCCGCCGGACCAGCGCGCGACGAGCGGCTGGGCAAGCGATGGTGCGTCGACACAGCGTTATCTGACGCTGACCGACCGTCTGGCCGAGGTCGAGGCGGAGATAATCGAACTTGGGCGTGCGATCGGTTCGGTCGATACGCCGCCGTCGTCGCTACACTAGCGTGACGCAATTAGCGCAAACGAAAAAGTGATCCGCTCTAGCGGATCGCGCCCCAGCGCGAGTCGAAGCTGCCGGTCGGAACGGTGGGCGCGGCACCCTGCATCAGGCTTGAGCCGCTTGCCGCCGACTGCCTTGCAGGTGTCGGCGACGGCGCGACCTGCGCGGTCTGTTCCGTCTCAGGAGCCGGCTGCGGGGCAGGCTTCGGCGTGCGCGGCAGCCGCGGGTGCGGGCTGCAAACGCGGTGCCGGCCGCGGAGTCGGAGCAGGTGCTGCGGCCTTGGCGGCCGGTGGGGACACTGGCTTATTGTCGTCGCCACCGAGCCATTTCCCGGCCGATGCAAACAGCCCGGAGAACATGCCGCCGGATTCAGACGACGCGCGAGGTGGAGGCGGCGCAGGCGCAGCCTTCGATTCTGCTGCCGCCGTCATGTAGGTGCCAGATTTCTGCTGCGGCGCAGCCTTTTGAGCTGGCTGCTTTGCGACGCCGGCCGGAGTTGCTTCCTCGGTCGGGAATGTCTCGAACGGCGGAACGACGTAGCTGCCGAGCTTCTTCTTCGCGTTCTCGTCGATCATGTAGCGCACGGTGCCGTCGGCTTCGCGCACTTCCGTCGGCTTGAGCTTGGCAAGGTAGTAAGGATGCATGCCGCCGTCGCGGCCGGTCTTGATCGGCGCCGCGATGGTGCGCATCGACAGCGACGCGATCTGCGCGTCGTCGTTGCGCTGCTTCTGCTTCACCTCGGCGAGCACGTCGGCCGGAATTTCATAGACGGGACACTTGCCGGTCGGATTGAATTTGAGCGAGGCCTGCTGCGGCTGCGCATCGCGGAAGCCGCCCCACGGCGTGCCGAGCTTGATGCCGTTGCTCGCAGGCGTGAAATTCTGCTGCTGCGGCGCCTGCGCGTTGAAAACGTAGCGCTTCTCGCAGACTTCGACCGCAGGCTCCTGCCGGGTGATCTCGAAATGGTCGTTGCCCTCTTTGAGCATCTTCCAGAACGGAACGTTCGGATTGTTGCGGTGCTTGGCGAAATTCGCCGGAGTCATGCGGAACGGATAGGCCTGCACCTGGAACGAACGCTGGCCGCCGAAGAAAGACTCGCGCGCGAGCGAATAAATCTCGCCGATCTGGTCGTCCGTCATCGCGTAGCAGCCGCGCGACGAGCAGTCGCCATGCACCATCAGGTGCGCACCGGTACGCCCGTGCGCTTTATCGAAAGTGTTCGGGTAGCCCATGTTGAAGGAGAGATAGAACTGGGAGTTCGGATTCATCTGCGCCGGGGTGATGTTGTAGAACCCCTCGGGCGCCTGACGATCGCCTTCCTTGATCTTTGGTCCCAGCTCGCCGGACCAGCGGCAGATCGGATAGGTCCGCAGCAGCTCGTAGCGGCCGCCCGCATCCTGCTTCCAGACTTCGAGCTCGGCTTCCTGCTTGAACACGCGCACGAGCATGGACGAACTCGAGCGGCATGTTCTTGGTCTGGAGTTCGGCGCGCAGCTCGGGCGAAAGCTCGCGCATCGCTTTGCCGGAATAGAGCCCGTCCGTTTCACAGCCCGCGAGCGCCACCACGGCGGCAAGCGCCGCCGAGGTCATGACGCCTCGCACGTAGCCAGAAACTTTCAACCCCATGCTCCCCGACCCGCGACCCGGAAAACGCCCCGGGCAGGCCACATTACGGTATCCGTTATCCCTAAAGATGAGGCAATCACAAGGCAGCGCTATTCCCGATGTTCCTTTCCAGCACGGATATGGTGAACGAAAGGTAAACTTGGGTCAAAGCCTATTGAAAAACCTCAGGAAGTCCGCCCGATGGCGAGGAATTTCTCGCGTCGCTGGCGGCGGACGGACTCACGATCGAGCCCGGCCAGGGAGGCGAGCGCCTTCCCGATGGCTTCGCCCGTTGCCGCGATGGCTGCCGCCGGGTCGCGGTGAGCGCCGCCGACCGGCTCGGGAACGATCTCGTCGATCACCCCAAATCTCACGAGGTCCGGCGCGGTGATCTTCATGTTGGTGGCGGCGTCCTGTGCCTTCGACGAATCGTGCCACAGGATGGAGGCTGCTCCCTCAGGCGAGATCACACTGTAGATCGCGTGTTCCAGCATCAGCACCTTGTTCGCGGTCGCGATCGCGATCGCGCCGCCGGAGCCGCCTTCGCCGAGAATCACCGCGACGTTTGGAACGCCGAGCATGAGGCACGCGTCGGTGGAGCGGGCGATTGCTTCGGCCTGTCCGCGCTCCTCCGCGCCGATGCCCGGATAGGCGCCTGCGGTGTCGACCAGCGCGATCACCGGAATGCCGAAGCGATCGGCCATGTCCATCAGCCGCACTGCCTTGCGGTAACCTTCGGGCCGCGCCATGCCGAAATTGTGCTTGAGCCGGCTCTCGGTGGTGGAGCCTTTCTCTTGTCCGATGATGCAGACGCTCTCGCCCTGGAAGCGGCCGAAGCCGCCGACGATCGCTTCGTCATCGCCGAACTTGCGGTCGCCCGCGACCGGCGTGAACTCGTCGATCAGGCCCGCCACATAGTCGAGGCAATGCGGTCGCGTCGGCCAGCGCGCGACCTGTGTTTTCTGCCACGGGGTCAGAGTGCGATAGAGTTCCGCCAACGTTTCGACGGCCTTTGCCTCAAGGCGCTCGATCTCGTCGCCAACCGAAACGTCGCCGCTCGCCTGCATGGCGCGCAGCTCCTCGATCTTCTGCTCGAGTTCGCCGACCGGCTTTTCAAAATCGAGGTAAGAGCGCATCGCGCCTCAAATATAGGGATGAAAGCCGGTGCGTGCTGCGGCGGCGGAAACTGGCCGCTGCTGGTCTCCAAGTCAAGGAAATCGCTGGTATATCAGCCGCAGGCTCAGGATTCGCCCAGCGGATGCAGGTCGCGCACCAGGCTTTTCAGCCGCTCCTCCAGCACATGCGTGTAGATCTGCGTGGTCGAGATATCGGCGTGCCCAAGCAGCGTCTGAACCGAGCGCAGATCGGCGCCGTTCTGCAGCAGATGGCTCGCGAAGGCATGGCGCAGCACGTGCGGACTCACTTGCTTCGGCTTCAGCCCGGTCGCCACGGCGAGTTCTTTCAGGTCGCGCGCGAAATGCTGGCGCGTCAGATGCCCGCTCGCGCCGAAGGAAGGAAACAGCCACTTCGCGGCTTTCACCGAGTCCTTTCTTGGCGAGTTTCGTGGCCGCTTCTTCGCGCAGCGAAAGATAATCGCGCATCGCCTGCTTGGCGGATTCGTTCAGCGGCACGAGCCGTTCCTTGTTGCCCTTGCCGCGCACAATCAACATGCGCTGATCGCGCTGCGCGGCGGACGCCGGCAGCGCAACAAGTTCCGAGACGCGCAGGCCAGTGGCATAGAGAACTTCCAGCAGGCACGCGAGGCGCGAGGCGCGCAGCCGCTCCGAGATCGCGCGTTCGCCATCGTCGATGCCCTTGCCGCGCCGTCGACAGAAGCTGATCGACGTGGCTGACCGAAAGCACCTTCGGCAGCGCGCGTCCGCGCTTCGGCCCTTCGATCGCGGCGGCTGGATCGTCCTTCCGGTTCCCTTCGGCGTAAAGGAAGCGATAAAGCTGCCGGATCGCCGAGAGCTTTCGCGCAACCGTTGACGTCGAAAAGCCACGCCCGCTCAGGCGGCCGAGATAGCCGCGGATGTCTTCGTTCTGCGCCGTCGCAATCGCGCCGCCATGTTCCGAGAGGTCGCCCGAGAAATCCTCAAGGTCGCGCCGGTACGCCTCAAGCGTATTCACAGCAGCGCCGCGCTCGGCCGCCAGCATGTCGAGATAGAGGTCGATCAGGCTTTCGTCGGATCGCTTCATGCAATTGCGCCGCTTGCTCCACCGCGCTCCCTCTCCCGCTTGCGGGAAAGGGTTGGGGAGAGGGCATCTTAGCGAGAATCAGTAAACGCCCTCTCCCGCCATGCTGCGCATGGCGACCTCTCCCGCAAGCGGGAGAGGTGAAAGACAGGGAAGAAATCAGTTCGGCTTGGTGAGCTTCTGCGGCGGGATCGTGATGCTCATCTCGCGCTGCTTCGGCTGCACGAAGTTCGCGAGCGCGAACATGGCCCCGTAAGCGGCCCCGCCGAGCAGGCCGACGACCATCAAAAGGCGAATGAGACTCGGCATCGTCGCAAACTCTTAGCGTTCCGCTACCTTTGGGGTGCCCGCCGCAGGCCCTCATGAAGCCCGGCAACCCAAGGGTCCGGCAACAAGCGGAAACCTCTAACCATCACGTTCCGCCGGAACTGGCAAGGGCTGCGCGGTCGCGGTATATCGGCTGTGAAAAGAAATGGATAACGGTCGGCACCGCCGGAACCCGATTGATGAATGAAACCGCCACGCCGCATGCGGCCGGACCGCACGAGGCTGCGCTTGTCGCGGCGCTCGGGCGGCGTTCGGTCGTACTCGTCGGCATGATGGGGGCGGGCAAGTCCTCGATCGGACGGCGTCTCGCCCAGCGGCTCGGCATCACGTTCGTCGATGCCGACGCCGAGATCGAGGCGGCGGCAGGCATGACGATTGCGGAAATCTTCGCCACCTACGGCGAGCCCGATTTTCGCTCCGGCGAAGCGCGCGTGATCGCCCGCCTGCTCGATCAGGGCCATCAGGTGCTGGCAACCGGCGGCGGCGCGTACATGAATCCCGAGACCCGCACCGGTATCCGGCAGAAGGGCGTTTCGGTCTGGCTCAAGGCCGAGTTCGAGATCCTGGTGAAGCGCGTGAAGCGCCGCGCCACCGCGGACCGGCCGATGCTGCAAGGCGACGCGGCGCAGCGCATCCGGCAACTCATGGACGAGCGCTATCCGACTTATGCAGAGGCCGACATCACCGTCATGTCGCGTGAAGTGTCGCATGAGGTCATTGTCGGCGAGATCGTCATCGAGCTTGCACGCGTGCTCGGGATCGCGGTGCCCGCAACCGTTGCCGAGGCGACGCCATGATGACGGCGCAGCCGCGCACAAGTGACATCACCACGGTGCCGGTGGCGCTTGGATCGCGCACCTACGAAATCGCGATCGGCCGCGGCCTCGTCTCGGAATTGGGTCAGCGCATCGCCGCGCTGCGGCCCGGCGCCCGCGCCGTGATCGTGACCGACGAGACAGTCGCCAGGCATCACCTGAATGCCGCAGAGGCCGCCCTTGCTGCCGCAAACACCGCAACCTCGACCGTTGTCGTGCCGGCCGGCGAGGCATCGAAAGAGCTGGGAAAAACTGGAAGCCGTTTGCGAGGCCATCATCGCGGCTCGCATCGAGCGAAATGATCTCGTTATTGCGCTCGGCGGCGGCGTGATCGGCGACCTCGCGGGCTTCGCCGCATCGGTTGTCCGGCGCGGCCTGGACTATGTTCAGGTGCCGACAACGCTGCTCGCGCAGGTCAACTCCTCTGTCGGCGGCAAAACGGCGATCAACTCGCGGCACGGCAAGAATCTCGTCGGCATGTTTCATCAGCCGATTCTGGTGCTGGCGGATACCGCGCTGCTCGATACCCTGCCGGCACGCGACTTCCGCGCCGGCTATGCGGAGGTCGCGAAGTTCGGCCTGCTCGGCGATGCCGGATTCTTCGCGTGGCTCGAATCGAACTGGCAGGAGGTGTTCGCGGGCGGCGGCTCTTCGGGAAGTTCTGCGCGCGAGCACGCCATCGCGATCGCATGCCGCGGCAAGGCCGGCATCGTGGCGCGCGACGAGCGCGAGACCGGCGAGCGCGCGCTGCTCAATCTCGGTCACACCTTCGGCCACGCCTTCGAGGCGGCGGCGGGATTTTCCGACCGGCTGCTGCACGGCGAAGCCGTCGCGCTCGGCATCGTATGCGCATTCGAGTTCTCGGCGAGCGTCGGGCTTTTGCCGCAGGCCGAAGCGGAACGCGCGATTAGTCACCTTGCGGCGGTCGGGCTGCCGACCCACATCCGGCAGGCGTCCAACATGCATGTGTCGGTCGACATGCTGATGGGCCTGATCGGGCAGGACAAGAAAGTGAAGCGCGGCAAGCTGACGTTCATCCTCGCGCGCGGCATCGGCAACAGCTTTATCGCGAGCGATGTCGATCCCGCGCAGGTCCGCGCATTCCTCACGCAAAAGCTCGAAGGCTAGCTAGACGACGATGAATTCCACAATCGTCAATCTGCTGCTCGCCGTCTTCCTGCTCGCCGCGAACGCGTTCTACGTTGCGGCCGAATTCGCGCTGGTCAAGTCGCGCGGCTTTCGCATTAACGCGCTGGCGGAGGAAAACCGCCTCGGCGCCCGCCTGGTTCAGAGAATTCTCGTCAACATCGAGTCCTATCTCGCATGCTGCCAGCTCGGCATCACGATGGCCTCGCTCGGCCTTGGCTGGGTCGGCGAGCCGACGGTGGCGGCATTGCTCACGCCGGTTCTCGCGCCCTTCGGCCTCTCTGAAGCCGCGCTGCATTTCCTGTCGTTTTTGATCGGCTTTCTCGTCTTCTCGTCGCTGCACATCGTCGTCGGCGAGCAGGTGCCGAAAACGTTGGCGATCCGGCAGCCGGAACCGGTGTCGCTCTGGGTCGCGTATCCGCTGCACGTTTCCTACGTGGTCTTCTATCCGCTGAACTGGCTGCTGAATGCCTCGTCGCGCTCGATCCTGCGGATGCTCGGCATCCAGGAGTCGTCGAGCCACGAAATTCTGACCGACGTGGAAATCGAAGGGCTCGTCGAGGTGTCGGCGGAACACGGCAAGATGGAGGTCGGCGAGGCCGAATACATCCACAACGTCTTCCGCTTCGGCGACCTCGAAGTCTCCGACGTGATGGTTCACCGCACCGAGATGGTCACTATTAACGCCGACAATCCCGCCGAGGACATCGTCAGCGCGGTGCTCGCCTCGCGAATACACGCGCATTCCGCTTTGGCGCGACGCGCCGGAGAACATCATCGGCATTCTGCACGCCAAGGACCTGTTGCGCGCGATCCAGGCCGCCCAGGGCGATCTCGCCAAGGTCGATATCGTGAAGCTCGCCCGTCCGCCCTGGTTCGTGCCTGACATCCGCCCGCTTTCCGAGCAGCTCAAGGCCTTCCGCCGCCGCAAGACCCACTTCGCCCTGGTCGTCGACGAATACGGCGAGGTGATGGGCCTCGTGACGCTGGAGGATCTGCTGGAGGAGATCGTCGGCGATATCTCCGACGAGCATGACATCGTTGTTGCTGGCGCGAAGCGGCAGGTCGACGGTTCGGTGATCGTCGACGGCGCCGTGCCGATCCGCGAGCTCAACCGCTTGATGGAATGGAGCCTGCCCGATCAGGAGGCGACCACCATCGCGGGCCTTGTCATCCATGAGGCGCGCGCGATCCCGGAGCCGGGGCAAAGCTTCACGTTCCACAATTTCCGCTTCCGCGTGCTGAAGAAAGAACGCAATCGCATCACCACGCTTCACGTGACGCCACTGACCCGCAAGGCCGTGGCGAAGGTTGCTTGACCTCATCCTGAGGAGGCCGCGAAGCGGCCGTCTCGAAGGATGGCAACATGCGCCATGGTTCGAGACGCGTTGCTGCGCAACGCTCCTCACCATGAGGGCCGAACAAGGGAGAAGCCGAATGACCAGCGAAACCGCCGCAATCGAGAAGACGCTCTGGACCTATCTCGACGGATTGCACGAGGGCGATGCCGACAAGATCGCGACCGCGTTTCATCCGGTCTCGCATCTCTATTCGGAGAATAATGGCGACGTCGTCGACGTACCGCGTGAAAAATGGCTCGAGATGGTGCGCAGTCGGCCGTCCGCCAAGTCGCAAGGTCAAGCGCGCCACGATCGCATCGTCACGATCGATCAGTCCGGGCCGGTCTCGGCATTCGCCAAGGTCGAGTGCGCGCTGCCGCCGCGCTTCTTTGTCGATTATCTGACGCTGCTCAAGACCAAGGACGGCTGGCGCATCGTCGCCAAGGCATTCAAGACCGAGACGCGTTAATCAGGCGCGTATGCCGGGCAAAGGGGCGCGAAGTCGCCGTGCTTCCAAGCATTGCGGTGGGCACGTCGCGACGACCTGAAAACGCTACGACTCTACGGCTTGTATAGAATATCGAACAGCCCGGCGATCTCCTGCGCGGTCTTCGCCGCCGGGATGTATTTGTAATCGAGCGCGTCCTGCAGCGTCAGATCGAGCCCCTTGATCTCGCCGATCTGCAATCCCGCCTTCGGATAGAACT
Organism: uncultured Alphaproteobacteria bacterium; assembly: GCA_963779545.1. Taxonomy (GTDB): domain Bacteria; phylum Pseudomonadota; class Alphaproteobacteria; order Rhizobiales; family Xanthobacteraceae; genus PALSA-894. The sequence goes on from CAVZYQ010000005.1 coordinate 54,073, forward strand.
CGTCCACGGCCTTCCTGCGCGATCGGCAGCGTCAGCTTCATGTTGGTGGCGAAAATCTCGACCGCGCGCGGGTTCTGGTAGGCCCAGTCGATCGCGCGCGCATAGACGCGCATGAATTTCTCGATCGCGGCGCGCTTGGTTTTCAACAACTCGGTGTTCGCGATGTTGACGCGAATGGTCTGGTTGGCGAGCTGCGGCACGTCGCCGGTGCGCGCGATCACGGTGATCTTGCCGTCGAGTACGTTCTGCAGCCCGAACGGCGCGGCGGCCCAGCCGACATCGATCTGGCCCGTCATCACCTGCGTCAGCGTCGCGGGTGCGCCGCCGGTCGCGATCGTCTTGGCGTTGACGCCCGCCTGACGCAGCAGCGCGAGCAGGATCAGGTTCGACGACGAACCGGGTGAGGAGAATGACACCGTCTTTCCAGCCGCATCCTTCAGGCTTTTGAAGCCGCTTTCGGCGCGCGCATACCAGTAGAGCTCGCCTGCTCCGGTCATCTGCGCCGAGATCACCCGCACCGGCGCGCCCTTCACATAGGCGCCGATCACGCCGAGCAGTCCGTTCGAGAGCCCGATATCGGCGCTGCCGGACAACACGGTGGTCAGCGTCGCGGCGCCGCCGTCGGTGTAGAACGGCTCGACCTCAAGCCCGGCTTCCTTGAAGAAGCCCGCCGCTTCGGCGAATTCCACGAACGAAGAGTCCCAGAACCCGCGCTGCGAGATCGCGACTTTGAGGGACTGTGCCTGAGCCGCTGTCGATCGAGAACAGCCGCGATCGCGGCAAGAATCGCCTTGCGCATTGATGCCCCTCCTTTCGTGTCCCGCACGCGATGCAGCACGTCTTCGCGGTGCATCGCAGATGCGGGATCACGGTTTCTTCTCATTCAGCAATCGGGGTCCCGGGTCTGCGGCGCATCATTTCATGCTGCGCCGCGCCCGGGACGCGCGGCTGGATGTCACGCCACCTTCGCCAGCTTCTTCCCAACTCCAGCCCGAACACCCGTGCGGCATTTCCGCCCAGAATATTCCGCTTCGCGGTCTCGCTCAGGAACGGCAGATCGTAGATCGTGCTCGGCAGATCGAAGTCCCAGTGCGGATAGTCGGACGAATAGAGCAGCTGCGTCTCCGCCTTGATCATGCGGAACGTCGTCTCCAGCGCGCCCATGTCGGTCGATCTCCATGGGCTGCGAGGTGAAATACATGTCGCGGATGTACTCGCCCGGCAGTTTCTTCAGCGCCGGCGCTTCCGACGAGCGCATCATGTATTCGTTGTCGAGCCGCTGGATCATGAACGGCAGCCAAGCAAGCCCGCTCTCGATCCACAGCACTTTCAGTTTCGGAAAGCGCTCCGGCAGGCCGTTGATGATCCAGTTTGTCATGTGGACCATGTTGTAGAATACGAAGCCGAGCGCATGGACCGAGATGAAGCGGTTCATCATCGCCATCGCCTGGTCGTTCCAGTTGTAGGCGGCGTGGAACGCGAGCGGCAGGCCGTGCTCTTCGAGCAGCGCGTAGGTGCGCATGTAGTCGTTGTGATGCACCGGGCGATAGCGCGCCGCCGTCACCATGAAGCCGACGACGCCCGGCTTGCCGGCGAACTCCTGCACCATGCGGTATGACGCCGCCGGATCGTTGAACGGCAGATACAGCATCGAGCGGATGCGCGGCTCTTCGCTCAGCACGCGCTCGACCAGCCAGCGGTTATAGGCGCGCGCGAACGCGACCTCCATCTCGACCTGCGGATGGAGACCGAGCTGCAGCATCGGCGAGGGAAAGATCACCGCGATGTCGGTGCCCATCGCGTCCATCCAGCGCGTCGTGAGCGTGACGTCGCGATGCTTGTCCGCGGGCACCTTCTCGAGCTTGCGCACCGAGTAGCGCAGCACGCGCCCGCCGATGTCCTGATAGCCGACCCCGCCCGGCAGCACGCCGGTGCCCTTCGAGCCGCCGCTCTGGCTGGCGCTACGCGCAAGCTGCTGCAGCACCGGATCGTCCATGTATTCGAGGATCTGGTCGAGCAACTCCAGCTCGTAGTGATGCGAGTCGACATCGACGATCGGGAACTTGTCGTAGCCGCGCTCGGCAGCCTGCTGCGCGGCGTGCTTCAGCAATTTGGTCGTGTCGAATTCCTCGATCGCCATCTTGCGGAAGTCGGAAAGCGGGATGTCGACCATTTGTTTGCCTTTAACGCCCCGACCACGCCTGCCACATGCCCAGCTCGAACAACTGCACATTCACGGCCTTCAGGATCGCGGTCGTAGTGACGACCGCGTCCGTCGCGGTGATCTGCGTGCCGTCCGGAAACGCCACGAGCGGCGTGTCGTCGCGTGGCGACGCGCTCCGCGTAGAGCCTTCACCGCGCGCGCGAGCAGCGCCTGCATCTCGCCGTCGCTCAAGGGCTCAGGCGACGACATAGATGTCTTCCCCGCGCCGCACGACCGGATAGGACTTCAGCCGCAGCCGCCGGTCCGATGCGCATTCGCCGGTTTTCAGATCGTATTCGTAGCCGTGCCACGGGCAGACGAAGTGCACTTCGTTGCCGAATTTCTGGCCAAGCCATGTGCGGTCGGGTCCGAGCACATCCTCGACCTTGTGCATGATGATGCCCTCGCAGGCCGGCCCGCCCTGATGCACGCAGAGATTCTGGTACGCGTAGAACGCGCCCTGCCAGTGGAACACGCCGATCTCGATGCCGCCGTGCTCGACGATGCGGCGCTCGCCGTCGGGCAGATCGGAGGCTTTGGCGACGAACACGTCCGGCATGGCCGTACTCTAGCGCGAAACCGGCTGCGGCGGCGAGGCTGCGGGCGCAACCGTTCGCTTCTTCTGGCGCCATTCCATCAGTGTGCCGAGAATCCCCTTCGGCATGTAGATGATGAACAGGATCAGCAGCAGGCCGTAAACCAACGTGTCCAGCGCGAGGACGGCATTGCCGAAGATCTTCTGCAGCCCGGCCGAGCTTTGGATCGTGACGCGCAGCACTTCGGACAACATCTGCGTAAATACCGCGCCGACCGTCGGCCCGAGCATCACCCACAGCCCACCCGAGATCACCGCGAACACAATGTTGAGCGAAACACCCAGCCCCGCGATCGTCTCGGGTCCGATGTACATCTGGTACTGGCCGTAGATCGCACCGCCGACCGCGCACATCGCGGCCGAGATCGCCGTCACCTTCAGCTTCTCGCGCGTCACGTTGATGCCGACCGATGCAGCCGCGTCCTCATCCTGGCTCGCGGCATCGAGCGCATAGCGATCCATGCTGCGGTCGACGCGCCACCAGATGTAGAGGCCGGCGGCCCACAGCGCGAGCGCGACGTAATAGGAGAGCACGCGATCCGGTTCGAACTGCATCGCATAGAGCGACAGGCCGTCGCCGTAGCGTTTCGGCTGCGTGCCAAGCGAGCCGCCGGTATAATCGCGCAAGCCCACGATGCACAGCCGAACGAACTCGGTGAGCGCGAGCGTGAGCAGCGCGAAATAATGTCCGGTGATCCGCAGGTGGAAGCACGGATAGCCGACCAGCAGCGCGACGATCACCGCGACGACGACCGCGATCGGAATGCCAAGCCACGGCGTCAGCCCGGCGAAATTCCAAAGCAGCACGACCACATAGGCGCCGATTCCGGTGAAGGCCCCGTGCCCGAGCGAGGTCAGCCCGAAGCGGCCCATCAACGACCAGCCGGTATAGATGAACGACCAGATCAGGATCTGGATCAGCAGATGCAGATAATATTTTTCCGCCGCCGGAAACACGAAGCGGATAATGACCGGCAGCAACAACAGGATTGGTATGCCGATCAGCGCCGTGCGGGAAATGCGCATCACGCCTTGCCCCCGAACAGTCCCTGCGGTCGGATGAAGATCACCACCATAAAGAACAGGAACGCGATCGCGTACCCCCATTCGGTCGCAAAGCACGAGCCGCCGACCGCGATGAACTCCGCGATGATGAAGGCCGCGATGAAACCGCCGATCATGCTGCCGAGCCCGCCGAGCACGCAGATCATAAAGATGAGCGGGCCGAACTGCAGGCCGATCTGCGGGTAGATGTCGTATTGCAGCACCATCAGCGCGGCCGCGAGACCCGCGAGTCCGCCGCCGATGGCCGAGGTGACGAGGTAGACCTTGCGCTGGTCGACGCCCATCAGCGGCATGATCGCGCGGTCCTGCGAGATCGCGCGGATCGCGATGCCGATGTAGGTGCGCTGCAGGAATAGCCAAAGCAACAGCATTGCGGCGAGCGCGACGCCGAACGTGACAATGCGCGCATACGAGAACGACATGTCGAGCGCATTGAACGAGCCGAGCCGGATGCCGAGGTTCTTGAAGTCGATGCCGAACACCATCGTGGCGGCGGCCTGCAGGAAGAACAACACGCCGCCGGTCACGAGCAACTGGTTGATCGGCGCGGAGTCGAGCACCGGCCTGATGACGAGATAGTGCAGGACGACGCCCGCGAGCGCGATCAGCACGATGCCGAACAGCGCGGCGAGGAGAAACGGCGTCCCGCCCTTGTAGGCAAAGTGGATGCCGTACATTCCGACCATCACAAGCTCGGCGTAGCAGATCCACACCACGTCGATAACGCCGAAAATGAGATTAAGCCCGAGCGCCAGCAGCGCGAGCAAGCCCGCAAGCAGCAGCCCGTTGAGGACTGCTTCGAGGAAGAAGATGTCGAGCTGGCAATCCATCAAATCCCCATATACGCCTTGCGGATCTCGTCACTTGCGGCGAGTTCCTGCGCGCTTCCCGCGGCCTTAAGGCGCCCGACTTCGAGCAGGTAGGCACGGTCGGCGAACTTGAGCACCTGCCGCACGTTCTGCTCGACGATCAGTACCGTGTAGCCCTCGGAGCGGATGCGACGCACCAGATCGAACACCTGCGCGACAATCACGGGTGCGAGCCCCATCGAGGGCTCGTCGAGCAGCACCAGTTTCGGCCCGCTCATCAGCGCGCGCGCGATCGCGCACATCTGCTGCTCGCCGCCGGAGAGCGTTCCGGCAAGCTGCGCGCGGCGCTCCTTCAGCCGCGGGAACAGATCGTAGACCATCGCGAGCCGCTCGCCGAACTGCGCGCGCGCCGCCGGAATGAAAGCGCCGATCTTCAGATTGTTCTCGACCGAGAGCCGCGGAAACAGCCGCCGCCCCTCGGGCACGTGCGCGATGCCGGTCTCGATGATCTTGTGCGGAGCGGTCTCGCGCAGCGAGACGCCGTCCATCGTCATGGTGCCGCCGCTCGCCGGCAGCAGGCCGGAGATCACGCGCAACAGCGTGGTCTTGCCCGCGCCGTTCGAACCAATCACCGCGACCGCCTCGCCCGCCTTCACCGACATCGAAATGCCGAACAGCGCCTGAAAACCAGAATAGCCCGCATCGATGTTGGAGAGTTCAAGCATCACGCGGCTTCCTTGCCGAGATACACCTCGATCACCCGCGGGTCGGCCTGCGCCAGCTTTGGCGCGCCCGCGAAAATCACCTCGCCATGGTCGAGCACCACGACGCGGTCGACCACGCGCATCAGCACGCCCATGATGTGCTCGACCCACACGATGGTGATGCCCTTCTCGCGCCGGATGCGCTGGAGCATGTCGGCGGCCTGATCCATTTCGGAATGATCGAGCCCGTTGAGGCTTTCGTCGGCGAGCAGCAGGCGCGGCTGCGTGGCAAGCGCGCGCGCCAGTTCGAGTTTCTTGAGCGCGGCGGCTCCGAGCCCGTCAGTGGTGATACGCGGATCGGCAGGCAGCCCAACGAGCGCGAGCGCTTCTTCGGCAAGCTCCCAGGCCTTCTGACGCGTCATACCGCGATCGCGGCCGAAGAAGGCCGAGAGCGCAACGTTTTCGAGCAAAGTCAGATTGCGGAACGGCCGCGGAATCTGGAACGTACGCCCGATGCCCTTGTGACAAACCCGGTTCGGCGTCAGCCCGGTGATATCGGCGCCTTCGAACGCGATCATTCCGGCGTTCGGCGGATAAAGTCCGGCGATGCAGTTGAACGTCGTGCTCTTGCCCGAGCCGTTCGGCCCGATCAGCCCGAAAATCTCGCCCTCGTTCACCTCGAACGAGACATCGTTGACCGCCCGCAGGGCTCCGAACCTCTTGGTGAGGCCTGAGACGGAAAGCATGGGCATGGGGCTTCCCGCGGTCATATGTCCCGCACGCGATGCATCACCATAGCCGACGCGTATGCGTCGGCGTTCTTAGACGGCCGCGTAGCGGCTGATGGTGGTGCATCGCAGATGCGGGACCCGGTTGCTTGGGAATGAAAAAAGAAACCGGGGTCCCGGGTCAGCATCGCACCACTGCGTGCTGCGCTGCGCCCGGGACACCGAGAGACCCAACTATCGCGCGTAAGCATGCCCCTTCGGCAGCGGCAGCACGGTATCAATGGTCTTGATGCTGGCGGGCCACGCGATCTTGGTCTCACCCTTGATGTATTGCATCACCACCGGCGAGGAGCGCTCGTTCTGCCCGGACATCTTGGCGCCCGGCGGGAAGAACTTCACGCCATAGCCCTGGATCGTGCCGCCCTCCGGAATGTCGGTTTCGAGCGCGGCCTTGCGCAGCGCCTCCGGATCGAAGCCGCCGTGCTTCTTGATCGCGCGCGGCAGCACGTCGCTGAGGAAGATCCAGGCCTGGTTGAAGCCCATCGAGACGTGCGGCGGCACTTCCTGCGCGCCGGTCTCGGCCTTGTAGCGCTTCACCATTTCGGCGGTGAGGTCCGCAACGCCGGGCTTCAGGGACTTCGGGTCGAGCAGCTGCGCCGCGACCGGATCGACGTTGTAGAAATAGTTCACGTCCTCGCCGAACGTCTCGATCAGCTTGTCGATCTGCCCGTAGCCTGCGCCGTGTCCGATCATGGCGGCGAACTTCAGGCCGGACTCCTTCGACTGGCGCAGGAACAACGTGATGTCCGGGTTGTACCCGGTGTGCAGGATCACGTCAGGCTGCGCGCGGCGCAGCTTGGTGACGAGCGCCGAGAGGTCGGTCGAGGTCGCCGCGTAGCCCTCCTTGTGCACGAGCTGCATGCCGAGCTCTTTGCACTTGGACTCGTTGCCCGCCGCGACGCCGACGCCATAGGGTCCGTCTTCGTGGATGATCGCGACCTTGACGTCCTTCACCTCCTTGCCGAGCTTGCCCTTCGCGTTTTCGGCGATGAACTGGCAAGAGGCTTCGCCGAACTGGTCGGAGTGCACCTGCGGCCGGAATACGTATTGCAGGTTCTTGTCCTTCAGCACCGCGGAGGCGACGCACACGTTCGCCCAGAAGAACTTCTTCGCGGCATCGACCTTCGCGGCCAGCGGCACGCAGTGCGCGCTCGAGAACACGCCCATCAGCAGGTCGACCTTCTGCTCGTTCAGGAGCCGCTCGGTCTCGTTGATCGCCACATCGGTCTTGGACTGCGCGTCGGTGTAGATCGGCACGATCTTGTGCCCCTCGACGCCGCCTTTTTCGTTGATGATGTCGATCGCGATCTTGTTGCCGATCCCGGCCGCCTTCGATCCGCCGCCCGCGAACGGGCCGGTGTAGTCGTAGATCACGCCGATCTTCACGTCGGCGAAGGCCGGTGTTGCGGCGAGCGCGATAGCGCAGGCAAGTGAGCTCAATGTGGCGCGCGAAAGGGCCATTGCGTTCTCCCGATGATGAGCTGAGCGGTTTTTGATCGTTTTGCTCTGCGTCAAGTGTGCGGAGCACGGCAGAAGCTTGTCAATGGGTGGCCGTTGCCGCAGGAGAGTGCAGATCGCGTTTTTACAGGGGCTTTCGACATGACGGCAGCGACGTTTGCTCCCGGAGGCTATCGCTTCATTCCGGCGGTCTTTCAGTACTCGGGCGGCGTCGCCGCCGAGCCGGGTTTTGAGATCGTGCGCGTGCGCTTCCATCGGCCGGTCCCGCTGGCCGATGGCTTTGCCCGCATCGAGCAGACAATCCGCGAGGCTGGGCGCCCGCTGACGGCGTTCTGTGCCTGCGAGTTGCGCTCCCCCGCCCCGTTCACCGAGGACGGATTTCGCGCGTTCAACGAAGTCTATGCCGGGACCTTACAGAAGTGGGGCATCTACGACGGCAAAACCAATCCGGTCGCGCGCAGCAACGTGTGTCCTGAAATCGACCCGCCCGGAGCGCCGTCGTTCTACGCGTTTTGCTTCACCGTTCCGACAAAGTCGGCGTTACCAACATTCGTCGTGGCCGGCAGCGGCGAGGCGGTCGAGGGCAAGGGAAACTACCGCGACCACACGGTGCGCTTCGGCGAGACGTCACCGGATGCGATCCGCGAGAAGGCGCTTTACGTCCTCGGTGAGATGGACCGCCGCGCAAAGCTGCTCGGCTTCTCTTGGGCCGACACGACCGCCGCCCAAGTCTACACCGTGCACGACCTGCACCCGTTCCTCGCCGACGAGATCGTGCGCCGCGGCGCCGCGCGCGCCGGTCTCACCTGGCACTTCGCCCGGCCACCAGTCCGCGATCTCGAATACGAGATGGATTGCCGCGCGATCGCGGACGAGCGGGTGATTTAGAAAATGAGCTGCGGCAGCACCAGCACGAGCCACGGGAAGTAGATCAGGATTCCGACTAGCACGAGCACGGTCGCGATTAGCGGAATCGCCTCGCGCGTGTACTCATCCATCGAGCAGTTAAGCATCCCGCACACCGTGTACATCGCGACGCCGACCGGCGGCGTCATGCCGCCGAGCGTAACGGTGGTCATCATCACGAGCCCGAAGTGCACCGGATCGATACCGACCTTGGTGATGACCGGCACGAGGATCGGCGTGAGCAGCAGCACAATCACGGTGCTTTCGAGGAACATCCCGAGCACAGTGATGAAGGCGACCAGCAGCAGCATCAGGACCTGCGGATTGCTGCTGATCGACACGAGAAAATTGGTCGCCGTCTGCGGCACGCCTTCCAGCGTGATCATGTAGCCGATCATCGCCGAGAACATGATGATCAGCATGATCATGCCGTTGTCGATCATGCTCTGGCGCAAGGACTCTATCAGCTTGTGCACAGTGAGTTCGCGATAGACGAAGAAGCCAATGAAGATCGCGTAGGCGACCGCAAAGGCGCCGGCCTCGGACGGCGTGAAGATGCCGTAGCGGATGCCGAGAATGAGAAATACCGGGAACAGCAGCGCCCACTTGCACTCCCAGATGTTCCAGAAGACCTCGCGCGCGGTCGGCAGGCGGTCGGCGGCCGCCTTGTAGCCGCGCTTGCGGGCGATCACCCAGGCGGTGAACATCAGGAACACGGTCATCAGCAGGCCGGGGATGATGCCGCCGGCGAAGAGCTGCCCGATCGAAACGTTCCCCATGAAGCCGTAGAGGATCAGGCCGATGCTCGGCGGGATGGTCGCGGTGATCAGCGCGCCGACCGCGATGGTCGCGCAGGTATAGCCCTTGGTGTAACCGGCCTTGAGCATGGCGGGCCCGAGAATGCGTGCCTCCATCGCGGCTTCGGCCACCGCCGAGCCGGACACGCCGCCCATGAGCGCGCTGAGCACGATCGCGACCTGTGCGAGCCCGCCCGCGATCCAGCCGGTCAGCACCGTCGACAGCCGGATCAGGCGTGACGTGATCCCGGCCTCGTTCATCAGGTGCCCGGCGAACACGAACAGCGGGACCGCGAGCAGCGGGAACGACTGCGTCACCGACGCGATCCTCTGCACCGAAATCGAGGCCGGCACCGGTCCGAACACATAGAACAGGAACGCCGAGCACCCGATCGCAAAGGCGACCGGCATGCCGAGGAACATCAGTGCGAGGAAAAGGAGCGTGAGAGTGCCGCTCATAGCACCGTCCCGTCGCGGCCTTCGAGGGACAGCGTTTCCTGTTCGGTGAGTCCCCGCCACAGCCGGCGCAGCGCAGTCAGCAGCATCAGGAATGCACCGGCGGGAATCGCCGACGTGACGTAGCCATAGCTGATGCCGACATCGCCAAGCGGCCGTTCGAGATTGAGCAACGTCAGCTTGATGCCGAGCCACACCAGCGTCGCGAGAAACACCGAGATCATCACCAGGAAGACGATCGCGAGCACGCGCCGGACCTCGCGTGAAAATGTCCGCACCAGAATGTCGATCTCGATGTGTGCGTTGCGCTTGAGCGCGATGTCGGCGCCGAGCACGCAGGCCCACACGAAGGACATCTGCGCGATATCGATCGCCCAGATCAGCGGAAAGCCGAGCGTGCGCGCGATCGCGCCGACAAAGACGAGAAAAGACGTGAGCGCGAAGAAGGCCATGGCCAGGCCTTCTTCGACGCGGGTCAGGCGGTCGTGCACCGGGCGCTACTTCGCCAGCGCCGCCTCGACCTGCTTGCGCAGGTCGCCGTAGCCGAGCTTGTCGTAGACGGTCTTGGCGGCCTCTCGGAACGGCGTCGTGTCGATTTCGGCGACCGTTACCCCCTTTTCCCGGAACTGGGCCTCGTAGCGGGTAAGCGAGTCGATGGTACCCTTCGACGCGATGTCGCCGGCCTTGAGCGCCTCGTCGCGCAAGACTTTCTGCAGGTCCGACGGCAGCTTGTCGTACCAGATGCGCGAACCGACGAGGCCCGTGATCAGGTTGATGTGTCCGGTCTTGGTGATGAACTTCACCTGCTCGTAGAGCTTGGCGCCGAACGACGCGGGATGCTGCGCCTCGACCGCGTCGATCGCCTTGAGCTGGAGCGCCGAATAGACCTCCGCCCACGGCATCGGCGTCGGCGTGGCGCCGAGCGCGCGCACGGTCTCAAGCCACACCGGCGCGCCCGGCGTGCGCATGCGAACGCCCGCGAGATCGGCGGGCTTGGTCACGGCCTTGTTGGTCAGGAGGTGGCGCTGGCCCTGGAACCAGTTGAAGGACAGGATCTGGTGGCCCGACGCGGTGCGCAGCTTGCCGACCCATTCCTCGAACAGCGGCGAGGTCACGAGCTTGCGCAACTCGTCGAAATCCTTCGCGACGTAAGGCGCGCCGAGAATGCCCAGTTCTTTCACATAGGCGCCGAGCCGCCCGCCATCGACGACCACCGCAACGCCGGCGCCGGCACGCGCCTGCTCCAACACGTCCTCGTCCGGTCCGAGCTGCGAGCCTGGAAATAGCTTGATCTCGATCTTGCCGTTGGAGCTTTTCGCGACGTTGTCGCGGAAGGCTTCGAGCCCCTTGAACAGCGGATCGTCAACGGTAAGCGCCGTGTTGACGTTGAGCGTGAAATCGGCGGCGACGGCCGAGCCTGCGAAAGCGAGTGTCGCGGCGAGCGCGAGTGCCGTGCGTCGTGTCCACATGATGCGCATCCTCCGTTGTACTGCCGTGCGGCAAAGCCGCGGTTGATCCAGCGGCCGAATTAGGCTGAAATGGTAGTATGGAAGTTCGCACCGCGCAACGGCAGAGTCCGAACGGCACCGCCCTGCGTCTCGACGGCGGAGCGCGAGGCTCTTCGATTGCCGACCAGGTGTTTCGCACCTTGCGGTCGTCGATCGTGACGATGCGGCTGACGCCCGCGACGGCGCTGTCCGAGCAGGAGATCGCGGGGCGGCTGAACGTCAGCCGCCAGCCGGTGCGCGAGGCCTTCATCAAGCTGTCCGAGATCGGGCTGGTACGCGTGCTGCCGCAGCGCGGTACCTTCGTGGTGAAGATTTCCGCCAAGGATGTGGCCGATGCGCGCCTTGTGCGCGAGGCGGTCGAATGCGCGATCGCGCGGCGCGCCAGCGAAGGCATCGGCAAGGCCGCGATGAAGGACTTGCGCGCAATCCTGTCGGAACAGCGCAAGGCGGCGCGCGACCCCGAAGCGTTCTTCGTGCTCGACGAGGCGTTCCATCGCGGTCTCGCGAGCGCGGCCGAGTGCACCTACGCCTGGAAGGTCATCGAGGACGCCAAGGCGCAGATGGACCGCGTGCGCTTCTTGAGCCTGGAGCACGCGACGCCGGTGCGGCATTTGATCAAGCAGCATCAGGCCATTCTCGATGCCGTCGCGGCGGGACGTCCGGGCGCAGCCGAGAAGGCGATGCAGGACCATTTGCGCGAGATCCTCAAATCGCTGCCGCGCCTCGCGCGCGAATTCCCCGACATGTTCGAGCCGGGCGAAGCCAAAGCGGCCTGATGACAACTCTGAAACTGGCCAACCGCGACGCCCCGATGACTTGACCCGTGGGCCGGTTAGGCCGGTACTATGGCGGCTCGAACGTTCAACGAAACACACAAGGCCGCACAGGCCGCGAGCCCGGGAGGAACACATGCGATTTTTCTTGCGCACCATTGCGGCCGCACTGCTCGCCACGACGGCGACCGCCGCCGCGCAGTCCGAGATCAAGATCGGCGCGGTGCTGTCCGTCACCGGGCCGGCGTCGTTCCTCGGCGACCCCGAGAAGAAGACGCTGGAGATGTACGTCGCCGACATCAACGCCAAGGGCGGCGTGAACGGCCAGCAGATCAAGCTGTTCGTCTACGACGACGGCGGCGATCCGAACCAGGCGCGCACCTTCGGCACCCGCGCGATCGAGCAGGATAAGGTCGACGCCCTGCTCGCCGGCTCCACCACCGCGACCACCATGGCGATCATTCCGCTCGCCGAAGACGCGCAGGTGCCGCTGATCAACTTCGCCGGCGCCGTGCAGGCTGTGCATCCTGTGAAGAAGTGGAACTTCAAGACGCCGCACACCGACCTGATGGCCTGCGAGAAAATCTTCGACGACCTGAAGAAGCGCAACCTCACCAAAGTGGCGCTGATCTCCGGCACCGACGCGTTCGGCAAATCGATGCGCGACCAGTGCACGACGGTGACCGGAAAATACGGGATCGAGGTGCTGCACGAGGAAACCTACGGCCCGCGCGACAGCGACATGAGCCCGCAGCTCACCAACATCAAGGGCAAAGCCGGCGTGCAGGCCGTGATCAATCCGGGCTTCGGCCAGGGCCCCGCGATCGTGACGCGCAACTACCGCCAGCTCGGTATCACGCAGCCGCTCTACCAGAGCCACGGCGTCGGCTCGAAGCAGTTCATCGATCTCGCCGGTCCTGCCGCCGAGGGCGTGCGCCTCCCCGCCGCCGCGCTGCTCGTCGCCGACAAGCTGCCCGACAGCGACCCGCAGAAGAAGGTCGTGGTCGATTACAAGAAAACCTACGAAGCCAAGACCGGCCAGCCGGTCTCGACCTTCGGCGGGCACATGTATGACGGCCTGATGATCCTGGTCGAGGCGCTGCAGCGCGCCAAGAGCGCCGACAAAGCCAAGGTGCGCGACGAGATCGAGAAGACCAAGGGCTTCGTCGGCACCGGCGGCGTCGTGAACATGTCGCCGACCGATCACATGGGGCTCGATCTCTCGGCCTTCCGCATGCTGGAGATCAAGAACGGCGACTGGACCTTGGCCGGCGCGGGGTCGTAGCAACCTCGGTGGTCATCCCCGCGAAGGCGGGGATCCATAAACGCAGGCCGCGGCCGGTTCGTGAGAGCGGTGGTTATGGGCCCCCGCTTTCGCGGGGGCGACCAGAGGTGAAATGCCCGAACTCCTCCAGTTCCTCTTCTCCGGGCTCACCGTCGGGGCGATCTATGCCCTCGTCGCCGTCGGCTTCACGCTGATCTACAACGCCTCCGACGTCATCAACTTCGCGCAGGGCGAGTTCGTCATGCTCGGCGGCATGGTGACGTTCTTCGCCGCCGCCGCGGGCGTGCCGATCCCGCTCGCCGCGCTGATGGCGATCGTGGTCGCGACGGCTGTCGGTCTCGTCCTGCATCGCCTCGCGATCGAGCCCGCGCGCGGCGCATCCGCCGTCACGCTCATCATCATCACCATCGGGGCATCGATCTTCCTGCGCGGCGTCGCGGCAATCGTGTTCGACAAGAACTTCCACAGCTATCCGGCCTTCCTGGGCTCCGAACCATGGAGGATCGGCGGCGCCGCGCTACTGCCGCAGAGCGTCATCGTGTTGATCGGCGCGGGCGCGATCGTGGTCGCGCTGTGGGCGTTCATGACCAAGACGCTGACCGGCAAGGCGATGGTCGCGACCTCCGCCAATCGTCTCGCCGCGCGCCTCGTCGGCATCAACACCGGCGCAATCGTCGGCTTGTCGTTCGCAGTCTCGGCCGCGATCGGCGCTATCGGCGGCGTGCTGATGACGCCGATCACGCTCACAAGTTACGACGTCGGCACGCTGCTGGCGCTGAAAGGCTTCGCCGCCGCCATGCTCGGCGGCATGGGCAACCCGCTCGGCGCAGTGATCGGCGGGCTGATCGTCGGCCTCCTGGAAGCGCTGAGCGCCGGCTACATCTCGTCGGCCTACAAGGACGCGATCGCGTTCCTCGTCATCCTCGGCGTGCTGTTCGCCATGCCGCAGGGCCTGCTCGGCCGCGCGGCCGTCGAGCGGGTTTAAATGCAATCTGTTCTGCGCCATCCCTACGCGGTCGTTGTCGCATTGGCGCTCATCGTCACTGTCCTGCCCTTCGCCCTGACCTCGACGTTCTACCTGCGCATCGCCGCGTTGATGTTCATCTTCTCCATCGCGGTTGTCGGGCTGAACCTGCTGATGGGCTTCGCCGGACAGGTCAGCCTCGGTCATGCGGGCTTCTTCGGCATCGGTGCCTACGCGGTCGCGGTCGGCCCGACGCATCTCGGCATCCCGTCGCTCGCATCGTTCTTCATCGGCATCGCGGTCGCGGGCCTGCTCGCGTATCTGGTCGGCCGTCCGATTCTTCGCCTGAAAGGCCATTATCTCGCGGTCGCGACGCTGGGGCTCGGCATCCTGATCGCGATGGTCTTCACCAACGAGGCGCGCTTCACCGGGGGGCCGGACGGCATGCCGGTCCCGCGGCTCGAACTGTTCGGCTGGCGCGCGCGCACGCCGATCGCCTGGTACTGGATTTCCGGAGTCACGCTGGTCATCGCAGCGCTGATCGCCGTCAACCTGATCGAAAGCCCCACGGGCCGGGCCTTCCGGGCGATCCACGACAGCGAAACCGCGGCACGCACGCTCGGCATCGACGTTCCGCGTTACAAACTCGCGGCGTTCGTGCTCTCGGCGATCTATGCGGCGATCGCAGGCGCGTACCTGGCGCTGTTCGACGCACTGGTGACGCCGGTCACCGCCGGTTTCCTGCGCTCCATCGAGTTCGTCACCATGGCGGTGATCGGCGGGCTCGGCTCGATCTTCGGCGGCATCGTCGGCGCAGCTGTGCTGGTGCTGCTGCCTCAAGTGCTGACCTCATTTCACGAATACGAACACGTCATGCTGGGCTTGCTCATGATGCTGTTCATGATTTTTCTGCCGCAGGGCATCGTCCCCTCGCTGATGCGCCTGTTGCAGCGGAGGCGCCCTTGAGCGCACTCACCGTGGATGACGTGGCAATCTCGTTCGGCGGCGTCGCTGCGGTCGCGGGCGTGTCGTTCGCGGTCACGCCGGGTGAAATCTTCGCCATCATCGGACCGAACGGCGCGGGCAAGACCACGCTGTTCAACATCATTGCCGGCATCTACCCACCCGCGCGCGGACGCATCCGGCTCGGGGCCGACGAGGTGACCGGCCTTGCGCCGCATCTGCTCGCGCAGCGCGGACTCTCGCGCACGTTCCAGAACCTGCAGATCTTTTTCCGCATGACGGCGGCGGAGAACGTGATGGTCGGCCGTCATCTGCATGAGCGGCGCAATCTTCTGCCGCATCTCTTCGCCCTGCCGTCCGTCTTGCGGCAGAACCGCGCGACGCGCCAGAAGGCCGAGGAGCTTCTCGGTTTCGTCGGCCTTGCCGCGTTCGCAGACCGGCCCGCCGGCGAAATGCCCTACGGCGCGCTGAAGCGGCTGGAGATCGCGCGCGCGCTCGCGACCGAGCCGAAGGTGCTGCTGCTCGATGAGCCGGCCGCCGGCTGCAATCCGGTCGAGACGCACGAGGTCGATGCCGTGATCCAGAAGGTCGCGGCCGCGGGCGTCACCGTGCTGCTGGTCGAGCATGACATGAAGCTGGTGATGAAGATTTCCAGCCGCATCCATGTGCTCGATCAGGGCCGCACGCTTGCCGAAGGCACGGCGGCGCAGGTGCGCGCCAATCCGGAGGTGGTGAAGGTCTATCTCGGAGCGCACGCATGATGCTGCGCATCGAGAAGCTCAATTCCGGTTACGGCCGCATCGCGGTGTTGCATGACGTGTCGATCGATATCGCCGAAGGCGAGATGGTCGCGCTGGTCGGCAGCAACGGTGCCGGCAAGACCACGCTGCTGCGCGCGATTTCCGGCGTGCATCCGATCTCGGGCGGCGCCATCACGTTCGACGGCAAGCCGCTTCACACGCTCTCGCCGCACGCGCGCGTGCGCGCCGGCATCGTGCAGGTGCCGGAGGGACGGCAGGTGTTCGCGCCGCTGTCCGTTGCCGACAACCTGCGGCTCGGAGCCTGGACGCGTAGCGACGCGGACACCGCGCGCGACCTTGATGAGGTCTACGCGACTTTCCCGGCGCTTGCCGAAAAGCGCGACCTCGCCGCCGGGATGCTGTCAGGCGGACAGCAGCAGATGCTGGCGATCGGCCGCGCGCTGATGGCACGCCCGAAGCTCTTGCTGCTCGACGAACCCTCGATGGGGCTCGCGCCGATGCTCGCCGAGCAGATCCTCGGCAATGTCGCCGCTCTGAAATCGCGCGGCCTCACAGTCTTGCTGGTCGAACAGCGCGCGCATCACGCGCTTGCCATTGCGGATCGCGCCTACGTGCTGGAAACCGGCCGCATCACGCTGGAAGGTGCTTGCGCGGCCTTGCGGAATGATGCGCGGGTGAAGGAAGCCTACCTCGGTATCTAGGCTGCCTTCCCGTTCTTCGCCGCCTGGATCGCCGCCCACACCTTGCTTGGCGTCGCCGGCATGTCGATGCGGTCGATCCCGAGCGGACTTAGCGCATCGATCACCGCATTGATGACGACCGGCGGCGCACCGATCGTTCCGGATTCGCCGATGCCCTTCACGCCGATCGGGTTGGTGAGGCAGCGCACCTCTTCGAGCGCGATCTGGAAGTCGGGCAACATGTCGGCGCGCGGCATCACGTAGTCCATGAAGCTGCCGGTGACGAGCTGCGCGGAGTTCTTGTCGTACACCGCGTGCTCGTAGAGCGCCTGCCCAATGCCCTGCGCGACGCCGCCGTGCTGCTGGCCGTTGACGATCATCGGATTCAGAACCTGCCCGAGATCGTCGACCATCACATACTTGTCGACCGTCACCACGCCGGTCTCCGGATCGATCTCGACCTCGACCGCGTGCGCGCCGTTCGGGTGGCTTGGCGGTTCGGGCGAATGCGAGCCCGAGCCTTCGAGCCCGATACCGAACTTGGTCATCGGCCCCATCGGAGCGAACGAGGCCTTGGCGACTTCAGTCAGCGGGATCGCCTTGTCGGTGCCGGCGACCTTGAAGGTGCCGTCGGCAAACTCGATGTCGCCCGCGTCCGCCTCCATCATGGCGGCGGCCATCGGCTTTGCCTTCTCGATGATCACGTCCGCGGCGCGCTTGAGCGCGCTCCCGCCGACCACCGCGCTGCGCGCACCGTAGGTGCCGCGCCCGAACTGCACCTGCGCGGTATCGCCCTGCACATAGCGGATCGGACTCGAACGGCACGCCGAGGAATTCGTGCACCAGCTGTGCGAACACCGTCGCGTGCCCCTGCCCGTGCGAATGCGTGCCGGCGAACACCGTGACAGTGCCTCCCGGATCGAACCGGATGTCCATGCGGTCGTTGAAGATGCCGCCGAACTCGATGTAGTAGCAAACCGAGCGCCCGCGCAGCTTGCCGTCTTTTTCGGACGCTCGTCTGCGCTTCTCGTAACCCTTCCAGTCGATCATCTCGACGCACTTGTCGAGCAGCCGCACGAACTCGCCCGAGTCGTAGGTGTAGAAGGTCGGCGTGTTGTAGGGGAATTTGTTCGGCGGGATGAGATTGACGCGGCGGATCTCAGCGACGTCCATGCCGATCTGCTTCGCCGCATGCTCGATCATGCGCTCGGTGAAATAGGCAGCCTCCGGGCGCCCGGCCCCGCGATAAGGTCCTGCCTGCGGCGTGTTGGTGAACATGCCCTTGCACATGATGTGCATCGTCTGCACGTCATAGGCTTCCGGGATGAAGCGCAGCGAGAACAGGCCGCTCACCATGCCGGGGCCGACGAAATACGCACCGATCTGGAACAGCGACTGCGAGCGGATCGCGAGGATCTTGCCGTTTTCGTCGAGCGCCATCTCACCGTAGCTGACGAGATCGCGGCCGGTGTGATCGTTCATCATCGCTTCGGAGCGCGTCGAGACCCACTTCACCGGGCGGCGCAGCTTCTTTGCCGCCCACAGCACCAGCGCATCGTCTGGGAATGCACCGCCCTTCAGGCCGAAGCCGCCGCCGACGTCGGGCGCGACCACGCGCACCTGGTTCTCGTTCACATGGAAGATGTGCGCGATCTCCATGCGCACACCATGCGGATTCTGCGACGAGGTGTAGAGCGTGTAGGCGTCGTCCGCCGCGTTGTACTCGCCGATCGCGGTACGCGGCTCCATCGAAACCGGCGTGAGCCGGTTGTTCTCGACACGCAGCTTGACGTGATGCTTCGCCTTGGCGAACGCTGCATCGGTCGCCGCCTGATCGCCGAACATCAGCATGAAGCCGACGTTGCCGTTCGGATTGTCGTCCCACACCTTCGGCGCGCCGTCCTTGGCGGCGTCTTCCACCAGCGCTACCGCGGGCAGCGTCTCGTAGTCGACTTCGATCAGCTCGGCCGCGTCGCGCGCCTGCGCCTGCGTCTCCGCGACGACGAACGCCACGCGGTCACCGACGAAGCGCACCTTGTCGGATTGCAGCAGCTGTTGATGAATACGATGACCCTTCGGCGCGCCGAGATCTTCCGGCATCATCCCGGCCGTAAACGCGCCGAGATGATCGGCTGTAACATCGGCGCCGGCCAGAACCAGCAGCACGCCGGGCGCGGTCTTGGCCTTCGATACGTCAACTCCTCTGATGCGCGCATGCGCGTGGGGGGAAAGCAGCACCACGCCGTGGCACAGGCCGGCCGGGCTGATGTCGTCGACATAACGCCCTGCCCCGGTGAGAAAGCGCGCATCCTCGACGCGCCGCACCGCCTGCCCGATCCCGAATTTGGCTGCCATTTTCTTCTTCCCGATTGCGCTCTCGGCGCGACGATATGTCGGCAGCGCCGGGAGGGCAATCGGCGCGCTAGCGGGACAGAATGAAGTCCGCCGGCCACGTCACGATGGCGGGAAAGATCGTGATCAATACCGCAAAACTGCACATGATCAGGAAGAACGGCAGCACCTTCCACGCCACATAGCTCTGCGAATCCCCGGTCAAGTTTTGGATCACGAACAGGTTGAAGGCGACCGGCGGGCTCACTTGCGCCATCTCGATGGTCAGCGTCAGGAAAACCCCGAACCAGACCTTGTCATAACCCGCACTCTGCACCAGCGGCAGCACGATGGGGAGCGTCAGCACGATCATCGAGAAACCTTCCAGCACCGTGCCGAGCACGATGTAGAACAGCATCAGAAACATGATCAGCAGGAAAGGCGGAAGCTGCCACGCGCCGATCTCCTGGCTGATGAACTGCGGCAGCCGCAGGTTGGCGAGCACGGTGCCGACAATGAAGGCGCCGAGCACGATCAGACCGATCATGCAGGTGGTCTGCACCGTACCGAGGCAGGCCGCGCGCAGCGCGGGCCAGTCGAGCGAGCGCTGCTGCGCGGCGACGAGAAGCGCGCCGACGACGCCGATTGCGGCAGCCTCGGAGGGGCTCGCAAAACCGAGATACATGGTGCCGAGCACCATGAAGATCAGGAACGCCACCGGCCCGAGCTCGACCAAGCTGCGCAACCGGTCGGCGCGCGTGAAGTCGGAGGTTCGCCGGTCGTGCTCCGGCACGATCTCGGGCTTCATCAATGCGCGGATCGCGATGTAGCCCATGAAGCCACCGGCGACGATGAAGCCCGGCAGGAAGCTCGCGGTAAACAGCCGCAGCAGCGATTCCTCGGCCAGCACCGCATAGATGATCATCACGATCGACGGTGGAATAAGAAAGCCGAGCATGCCGCCGCCCGCGAGGCTGCCGACCGCGATGCCCTTGTCATAGCCGCGCCGCAGCAGCTCGGTCAGCGTGATGCGGCCGACCACCTGCGTGGTCGCGGCCGACGAGCCCGAGATGCACGAGAACAGCGAGCAGCCGATGATCGTGGTGTGCAGGAGCCGGCCCGGCAGGAAGCCGACCCACGGCGCGACGCCGGAAAACAGCGATTGCGACAGGCGCGTGCGGAACAGCAGCTCGCCCATCAGGATGAACATCGGCAGCGACACGATCTCCGATGAGGTGAGCACGTTGTAGGACCACACCCCGATCAGCCGCATCGTGGGGCGGCTGGTCAGCAGCTCGAGCATGATCACGCCGATGCCGATCAACGCCGGGCCGATCCAGATGCCGGCGAGCAGCGTGACGGAGAGCAGCGTCAGCAGCCAGGTGAGTGCGACACTCACGATGTTGCGCCTTCGGCGTCCTGTCCGACGCGCAGGCGCACGTCCTCGGCAGGCTCATTGCGCAGAAGGCGCACGAGCCGCGCGATCGTTTGCAGCGCAAGCTGCGCGGCGCCAAGCGCGAGCGGCGCCTGCGCGATCCAGAGCGGCAGCTCGCTTGCTTTCTCGGAGCGCGAGCCGCGCGTGAACGACAGCCACGCGAGCTGCGCCAGCGCGCATGTGAGATAGACGATCACGAGCGCGGCACACAGCGTCGCGAACATATCCAGCAGGTGCCGCACGCGCGGCGGCACATTGTCGAGCACCGCCATCACGCGGATCTGCGAGCCTGAGCGCAGCGCATAAGCGGAGCCGAGCATGAACGCCGCGCCCATCAGAAACGCCGAGAACTCCCAGGCGAACGCAAAGCTGACATTGAGGAGGTTGCGCGCCAGCACCTCGCCGACGATCAGCACCAGAATGCCGAAGATGCAGAGCACCGAGGCCCAGGCACCCCAATCCGACAGGCGATCGATGCCGTCCAAAAGACGCCCGATAAAATCGGGCGCCGGCGCGGACGACGCCGCGCCGGCTCCCGGATCAGGCACGGCCGAGATCCTTTTTGTACTTCGCGATGATGTCGCCTGCGGCCGCGCCGGCGCGTCCGATAAACGCCTGCTCCAACTGCACGGTCTTCTCGCGCATTTCTTTCAGCATCGGCGCCGGCACTTCGATCATCTCCATGCCGCCTTCGACGAGACGCTTGGCGCTCGACACGTCCGCCTCGTTCGCCACCGCCCAGAAATCCGGCTCAAGCTTCGCCGCAAGGTCAGTGATCGCTTTCTGATGCGCGGGCGAAATCTTCTTCCAGGTGTCGTTGTTGATGGTGACGATCTGCGAGCTCCACACGTGGTTGGTGCGGTAGAAGTATTTCAGGAATTCCCAGAACTTGCCGTCGACGCCAGAGACGGATGAGGTGGTAACGCCGACGACTGCGCCTGATGCGAGCGCCGGCACCGTCTCGCCCCACGGGATCTGCACGCCGACCATGCCAAGTGCGTTGACCATGTCGCCCGCCTGCCGGTCGGGCACGCGGATCTTCAGGCCCTTCAGCCCGTCGAGCTTGTCGGTCTTGAGCTTGGCGTGCAGGTACTGCGTCGGCCACGGCACCGTGTAGAGAATTTTCTGATTGAACTTGTCGGCGATCTTGTCGAACTCGGGCCGCGCATATTTCTGCAGCACCTTCAGTTCGTCCGCATTCTGGATCAGGAACGGCACGCCCTCGACACCGAACAGCGGCGCCTCGCCGACCGACTGGATGTTGAGGATGTCCGCCATCGGCACGAGGCCGTCGCGCACCGCATTGAGGTGCTCCGGCCCCTTGTAGCCGAGCGAGCCGCCCGCATGGACGATGATCTGCACCGCGCCGCCTGTCGCCTTGGCGACCTCCTCGGCAAAGCGCTTGCAGTTCTTGGTATGGAAGTTGCCGTCGGGCCAGACCGTCGACAGGTCGAGCTTCACGCCCTGCGCCCGGCCGATCGCCGGCATGGCAAGCATTGCGGCCGCCGACGTTCCGGCGGCGACAAAAGTACGTCTCGTGACCATGATCGTCTCCCCTCTTGCTCCAGTGTCCCGCACGCGATGCAGCGTGAAACGGTGCATCGCAGATGCGGGACCCCGGTTGCCTCACTTCAACGAACCGGGGTCCCGGGTCTGCAGCGCATCATTGCATGCTGCGCCGCGCCCGGGACACTAACCTCACTCTGCCGCCGCTACCTTCGTGTAACCATACAAGTCCCGTGCCGTTTCTTCTGAGACCAGCTCATCGGCAAGGTCGCGCGCGACGCGCTCCGCCTTGCGCTCCGAAGGTGCGCCAATGCCGCCGCCGCCCGGCGTCAGTACCACCAGCCGCTCGCCCGGCGGCACGAGCTGAAAACCCTTGCCGCGAAATTTCTGTCCTGAGGCGAGGCCCACATAGCCCGCCGCACCGTCCCGCCCACCATCGCGCCCGCGCGCCGGATGATCGATGCGGTCGAACGCCGCGAGGATGTCCCACGCCCGCTCGATGCCACTGCCGATCTCGATGATCTGACCGTGCCCGCCCTGCGTGCGGCCGATGCCGCCGGAGTCCGGCCGCAATTCTTTCTTCCAGAAAATGAGGGGCGTCTGGCTCTCGGCGATCTCGACCGGCGTGCCGCGCACGCCGCTCGGATAGGCCGTCGCCGACAGCCCGTCCTTGTCGGGGCGCGCGCCGGTGCCGCCGTTCGACGTCACCGCCATCATGAACCCGTAGTTGCCGCCGGAGCCCGCCTGTGTCTCCCCGCGCACGTTGAGATTCCAAAGGCATGAGGTGCCCTCGGTCGGCACACGATCCGGAATGATCTGGCGCAGGCAGCCGAACACGACGTCGGGCAGCATCTGCCCGATGATGTGGCGGCTGCACACCGGCGCGGGCTTCGGTGCATTGAGGATGCAGCCGACCGGTGCCGACACTGTGAGCGGCCCGAGCGAGCCGGCATTGTTCGGGATCGCACTCGCCACCACGCAGCCGAGCCCGAACACCGTGTAGGCGGTGGTGTAGGCGAGCGGCACGTTGATGCCATAGCGCGACTGGGGCGAGGTCCCGGTGAAATCGACGTGGATGCCGGTGTCCGAAACCGTCAGCGTGGCCGCAAGCGTCACCGGCGCATCGTAGCCGTCGACCGTCATTTCATTGCGGTACGTGCCCTTCGGCAGCCGCGCAATCTCCGCCATCACGGCCTCGCGCGAGCGCGCGCAAATGTGCTCGGCGAGTACATCGAGATTGTCGATGCCGAATTCGTCCATCATCTCGGCGAGACGCTTCGCGCCGACATCGTTGCAGGCAGCGAGGGAATAGGTGTCCCCCTCGGTGTCGATCGGCAGGCGCGTGTTGGCGCGGATCATCGCCATCAGGGTTTCGTTCACGGTGCCCTGATCGATCAGCTTGAGCATCGGGATGTAGAGACCTTCCATGAACACGTCGGTCGCGTCCGGCCCAAAGCCGATGCCGCCGATGTCCATCAGGTGGCTGGTGCAGGAAAACAGCGCGACCAGCTCGCCTTTCGAGTTGAACGCCGGCGTCGTGATGACGAAGTCGTTCAGATGCCCGGTGCCCATCCACGGGTCATTGGTGATGTAAGCATCGCCCGGCTTCATGGTGTCGAGCGGAAAGTGGCGGATGAAGTGCTTCACCGACTCGGCCATCGAGTTGACGTGGCCGGGCGTGCCGGTCACCGCCTGCGCCAGCATCCGGCCTTGGCGGTCGAACACGCCGGCCGAGAGATCGCCGCACTCGCGCACGATCGGCGAGAACGCGGTGCGCATCAGCACCTGCGCCTGCTCCTCGACCACCGCGATCAGCCGGTTCCACATGATCTGAAGGTCGATGAGCTTGGTGGCGTCGGTCATGATGCTCTCCGCTCCATCACGATGCAGCCCGCCGCGTCGATGCGTGCATCGAAGCTTCCGGTGATGAATGTCGAGGTCTCGTCCTCGGCGATGACGGCCGGACCCGGCACGCGCACGCCCGCCGCCATGCGCTCGCGGCGGTAGGTCGGCACGTCGATCGTCTTGCCTGCTCGGCCGTCGAAGAACGGGCGGCTGCCGTCCGGCGACGGCGCGCGCTTCTCAGGCGCAGGCGCGAGCGGTTCGGGGCGCTGCGCTTTGGTCGAGATCAGCACCGACCAGCTGAGCGCCTCGATCGCGGCGCCGGGGATGGGTCGGCGGAACAGCACCGAATATTCGCGTTCGAATGTATCGCGCAGCGTCTTCGCGTCATCGGCGATCAGATCGCGCACCGGCAGCGGTACCGTGATCTCATGCCCCTGTCCGACATAGCGCATGTAGGCGAGCCGCCGTTCGGTGACCGGTGCGCCACGCGCGCCCGGCTCGACCAGCGTGCGCGCATCCTTCGACATCTCGACGAGCAGCGCGGACGCACCGGCGAAATCGAAATTGTCGAGCCGCATGTGGCGGCTCTTCACCAGCTCGTATGAAATGGGCGCCGCCAGAAATCCGACCGCCGAGCCGACCCCGGCATTCGGCGGCACCAGCACCCGGGCCAGCCCCAGCTTTTCCGCGACCCGCGCCGCATGCAGCGGCGCTGCGCCACCAAATGCGATCAGCGTGTGATCGTTCACCACCTCGCCGCGCTCGACCGCATGCACGCGCGCCGCGCTTGCCATGTTCTCGCACACCATCTCGTGCACGGCGTAAGCCGCGGTCTCGGGCGAAAGCCCAAGCGGATCGCCGACTGCCGTCGCAAGCGCGGCGCGCGACAGATCCGGATCGAGCGCGATCGTGCCGCCTGCGAACGCCGCCGGATCGATCATGCCAAGCGCCACGTCCGCATCGGTGACGGTCGGGCGCACGCCACCGCGGCGGTAACACGCGGGCCCCGGCTCCGAGCCCGCGCTTTCCGGCCCGACGGTCACGCGCTTCAACGCATCCACATGCGCGATCGAACCGCCGCCCGCGCCGATCTCCACCATCTCGATCACCGGAATGCGCACCGGCAGGCCGGAACCTTTGAGGAAGCGCGCCGCGCGGTCGACTTCGTAGACGCGCGCCGAATTCGGCTCGTAGTTCTCGATCAGGCAGATTTTCGCCGTGGTGCCGCCCATGTCGAACGACAGCACCTTTTTCTCCGCACCACGCGCCGCGACCTGCGCGGCGAAAATCGCGCCGCCTGCCGGGCCGGACTCGACCAGACGCACGGGAAATTTGCGCGCCGTGTCGATCGAGGTGAGTCCGCCGCCGGATGTCACCAGATAGACCGCGCCGCGGTACTGCTCGGCGCGCAGCGCATTGTCCATGCGCGCCAGATAGCCGTCCATCAGGGGCTGCACGTAGGCATTCGCGACCGCCGTCGAAGTGCGTTCGTATTCGCGAATCTCCGGGCACACTTCGGACGAGAGCGTGATGCTCAGGCCCGGCATTGCTTTCGCGAGGATTTCCCCGGTGCGCTGCTCATGCGCCGGGTTGACGTACGAATGCATGAAGCAGATTGCGACCGCCTCGATGCCGTTGTCCTTCAGCCGCGCAACCAGCGCACTCACCGCTGCCTCGTCGAGCGCAAGGCGCACTTTACCGTGCACATCGACGCGCTCCGGCACGGTGAAGCGCAGCGAGCGCGGGATCAGCGGCTGCGGTTTCTCGATGGAGAGATCGTATTGGTCGTAACGGCTCTCGTTCGCGATATCGAGCGTGTCGCGAAAGCCATCCGTGGCGATCAGCGCGGTGCGCGCGCCGCGCCGCTCTATGATGGCATTGGTGGCGAGCGTGGTGCCGTGCACGAACACGTCGATGTCGGAAAAATGCAGGCCGGCGTCGCCGAGCACGAGCCGTGCGCCGTCCAGCACACCCTCCTCGGGCCGCTTTGCGGTGGTGAGCACCTTACGGGTGAGCCGCTCGGCGCCGCGATCGAGCACGATGTCGGTGAATGTACCGCCGATATCGACGGCCATGCGAACGTCAGGACGCATTCAGTGATTCCGTTCCAGCCGCGCGATCAGAAACTCGATCTCGGCGATCGCTTCTTTCGAGAGCTTGATGCCCGGCTTGCGCTGCGCATCGCTCGCAATCGCGCCGCGGCGCTTGAGGATGTACTTGCGGACAGCCAAGCCCAGCATTCCGGGCTGTTGCTCGTAGCGTAACAGCGGCAGATGCCGGTCGAACAGGTCGTGAGCAGCCGCACGCTCGCCAGATTTGATCAGCTTCACCAGCTGCACCAGCATTTCGGGATACGCATAGCCGGTGTTGGCGCCGTCCGCGCCGCGCTCCAGCTCATGCGGCAGGAAGATGCCGCCGTTGCCGCACAGGATCGCGACCTGGCGCATGCTGCCGTCGGCCATCGCGCTCTTCATCGCGGTGAGCTTTTCGAGCCCCGGCCATTCCTCGTGCTTCACCATCCGGCACGAGGGATTGTCCGCGACGATGCGCTTGATGACGGGCGGCGACATGTAGACGCCCGACGCATAAGGGTAGTCCTGCAACACGAACGGCACGTCGCTGCCGATCGCCTCAACGGCGTTGGCGTAATAGGTCACGATCTGGTCGTCGGTCTTGAGCGTGAACGGCGGCGCGATCATCACACCGCCCGCGCCAACATCCATGACATCTTTCGCCAGCGCGCCCATCGAAGCGAAGCCCGGCGCCGAGGCCCCGACCACCACCGGCAGTCCGTTCGCGCGCTTCACCACCTGACGTGTCAGCGCGACCGATTCCGCGTGCGTCAGCTTCGGCGCCTCGCCCATGATGCCGAGCACCGTGATGCCCGTGATGCCGCAGCCGATGTAGAAATCCATCAGCCGGTCGAGGCTCGCGGTATCGACCGCGCCGTCGTCCGTGAACGGCGTCGCCGCGATAATGTAGACGCCGCTTGCACTCGTATCGAGCATCGCCACGGTTTTTCTGCCCTTTCGCTCGGCTTGTAGGGTCTCGACCTACTGCTATAGGCTTCACAGGAACCCTTCAACGCCGGGAAGCGTCTCACGGGAGATTTCCATGAAGCAAGTTGCGTTTGTCGTTGCAGGTCTGCTCTGCGCTTCGCCCTTGGCGGCGCAGGACAGCGCGCCGCTGAAGACCGCGGTCGACGGCACCTTCGCGCCGCACGCGATGCCCAAGCTTGGCGGCGGCTATGAGGGCTTCAACATCGATCTGGCGAACGAGATCGGCAGGCGCCTCAAGGTCAAGATGACGATCGACGCCGTGCAGTTCTCCGGCATCGTGCCGGCGCTGCAGGCCGGCACTTACGATTTCGTCGCGGCGCCGACCACGGTCACGAAAGAGCGCGCCGAGAACATGCTGTTCACGGAAGGATACCTCAACACAGACTTCCAGTTCCTGATCAAGAAGGGCGCGCCGAAGGTCGAGAAGCTCGAGGACCTCAAGGGCAAGACCGTCTCGGTGAACAAGGGCTCGGCCTACGATTCCTGGGCGCGCGACCTCGAGGCCAAGATCGGCTGGAAGGTCGAGAGCTTCGGCACGCAGACCGACGCCGTGCAGGCGGTTCTCGCGGGCCGCGCCGACGCCAATGTCGCCGGCAACACCGTGATCGCCTGGGCGGTGAAGAACAATCCGCAGCTCGAGCTGTCCTACCTGCACTCGACCGGCCTGGTCTGGGCCGCGCCCTTGCGCAAGGATTCGAGCGGCCTGCGCAAGGTGCTCGATAACGCCATCGAGTGCATGAAGCTCGACGGCACCATGGCGGCGCTGCACGAGAAGTGGTTCGGCTTCAAGCCGCCGGCGGGCTCCGCGGCGGTGACGGTATTTCCCGGCTACGGCGTGCCCGGCATGCCGGGCTACGACCCGGAAGAGCACAAGCCGGTGTGTAACTAGCTCTGTGTCCCGGGCGCTGCGCAGCATGCAATGCTGCGCTGCAGACCCGGGGCCCCGGTTTGTTAGCATCAAGCAACCGGGGTCCCGCATCTGCGGCGCGTCACGTCGTGCCGCACCGCGTGCGGGACACGGAGCATGACCTCTCCCCTCCTTCACGTCCGCACGCTGCGCAAGACGTTCGGCGCGACGGAAGTCCTCCGTGGCATCGACCTGAAGGTTGCGCCGCAGGAGCTGGTGTTCATTATCGGCCCGTCCGGCTCGGGCAAATCGACGCTGCTGCGCTGCTGCAACCGGCTTGAAGAGCCGACCTCAGGCGCGATCATTTTCGGCGGCGTCGACCTGATGGCGCGGTCGACCGACATCAACGCCATGCGGCGCAAGATCGGCATGGTGTTCCAGTCCTTCAATCTCTATCCGCACATGACGGCGCTCGGGAACGTAACGCTCGCGCTGCGCAAGGTGGTTGGAAAGTCGCGCAGCGAGGCCGAGACGCGCGGGATGGCGGCGCTCGATCGTGTGGGACTTGCCGCGAAAGCGAAGTCGTACCCGAGCGAGCTCTCCGGCGGGCAGCAGCAGCGCGTTGCCATCGCCCGCGCGCTCGCGCTCGAACCCGCCATGATGCTGTTCGACGAGCCGACCTCCGCACTCGATCCCGAGCTTGTCGGCTCGGTGCTGGCGGTGATGCGCGAACTCAAGGCCGCCGGCATGACCATGCTGGTCGTCAGCCATGAAATGCGCTTCGCCCGCGACGCCGCCGACCGCGTCATCTTCGTGGACCACGGGCTGATGGTCGAGGAAGGCCCGCCCGATCAGATCTTCGGCGAGTCCGAAGGAGACGCGGACGAAGGCCTTCATCGCGGAGCTGACGCGGTGAACGCCTTTCTCGAAACCTTCTTCAAGCCAAGCCTGATCGCGCAGTACCTCCCCTCGATCCTGAAAGGCGTTGTCGTCACCATCGAGATCGCGCTCGCGGTCGTCATCACCGGACTGGCCCTCGGTCTCCTCCTCGCCGTGATCCGCTCGTTTCAGATCAAGCTGCTCAACGCGCTGATTGTCGTCTACGTCGACATGTTCCGCGCGCTGCCGCCGCTGGTGATCGTGCTCCTGGTCTATTTCGGCTTGCCCAATGTCGGCATCGTCATTCCGTCGTTCGCGGTGCTGTGGCTGGTGCTGTCGCTCGTCCTCGCCGCCTTCGCGGAGGAAATCTTCTGGGCCGGTATCCTGTCGGTGCCGAAGGGCCAGTGGGAGGCTGCGCGCTCGACGGGCTTAAGCTTCCTCGGCACGCTGAGCTACATCGTGCTGCCGCAAGCCGTGCGCCTGACCGTGCCGCCGATCACCAACCGCACCGTCGCGATCACCAAGAACACCGCGCTCGGCACCGTGATCGGCGTTCCCGAAATCCTCAATCAGGCGGGCACCGCCGTCTCCTTCTCGGGCAACGCGACGCCGCTGATGATGGGCGCCATCGCCTACATCATCCTGTTCATTCCGGTGGTGGCGCTCGGCCGCTTCCTCGAAACGCGATTTGCGTGGCGGAGAAGCTAGATGGACGCGCTTTACACGATTGCCGCTCGTCCCCGCGAAAGCGGGGCCGGAAAAAGAAAGAACTGGATGCCTGCTTGCGCGGGCATGAGCGGAGGGCGCGGTTAGATGGACGCGCTGCTCTTCCAATTCTTCAACATCGACATCATGAGCCGCTCGCTGCCGCTGGTGCTGCAGGGCCTGCGGATGACGCTGCTGCTCTGCCTCATCGTGATTCCGCTCGGCCTCATCGGCGGGCTGATCTTTGCCCTCGCATCGCTCTCGTCGTCGCGCACGGTGCGCTGGGGTATGATCGTCGCGATCGATTTCTTCCGCGCGGTGCCGCCGCTGGTGCTGCTGATCTTCGTCTATTCCGGCCTGCCATTCGCCGGCATCCGCCTGTCGCCGCTCGCCGCCGTCGCGGTTGCGTTCTTTCTCAACACGTCGAGCTACTACGGCGAAATCTACCGTGCCGGCATCGAGAGCGTCGGGCGCGGCCAGTGGGACGCGGCGCGCTCGACCGGCCTTTCAGCGTTCCAGACCCTCACCTCGGTCGTGCTGCCGCAGGCGATCCGCAACGTGCTGCCCGATCTCGTCTCCAACACCGTCGAGGTAGTGAAGCTCACCTCCATTGCCAGCGTGGTGGCGCTGCCCGAGTTGCTCTACTCCGCCGACATGGCGCGCTCGGTCACCTTCAACGCCTCGCCGATCGTGCTTGCGGCGGCGATCTATCTTGTCATGCTATGGCCAGTGGTCCGGCTGATCAGCCGGCTCGAACGGAGAATGGCATCGTAATGCCCCGCGTCCTCAAAGCCGCCGCCGCCCAGTCGGGGGCCATCCAGAAAGCCGAGTCGCGCCAGGCCGTGGTGAAGCGCCTGTGCGACCTGCTCGATCAGGCGCACAGCGACGGCGTGAACTTCGTGGTGTTCACCGAGCTTGCGCTCACTACGTTCTTTCCGCGCTGGTACATGACCGATCAGGCCGAGGTCGATGCGTGGTTCGAGCGCGAGATGCCGAACGCCGCGACCCGCCCGCTGTTCGAGAAGGCCGCGCAGTACCAGATCGGCTTCTATCTGGGCTACGCGGAGCTGACCCCCGACGGCCACCACTACAATACGGCCATTCTCGTCGACCGCGGCGGGAAGATCGTCGGCAAGTATCGCAAGGTGCACCTGCCCGGCCATGCCGAGTTCGACAACGAGCGCGCATTCCAGCATCTGGAGAAGCGCTACTTCGAGCCGGGCAATCTCGGTTTCCCGGTGTGGCGCACGATGGACGGCATCTTCGGCATGGCGGTGTGCAACGACCGCCGCTGGCCCGAGACCTATCGCGTCATGGGCCTGCAGGGCGTCGAGATGGTCGTGCTCGGCTACAACACGCCGTCGGTGAATTCGCAGAAGACCGACGAAGGCCCCGAAAAGCGGTTGTTCCACCATAATCTCTCGGTGCAGGCCGGCGCCTACCAGAACTCCACCTTCGTGATCGCGACCGCGAAGTGCGGCGTCGAGGACGGCCATCCGCTGTTCGGCGGCAGCTGCATCGTCAATCCGGACGGCGAGATCATCGCGAGCGCGAAGACCGAAGGCGACGAGTTGGTCGTCGCCGAGATCGATCTCGACGACACCAAGTTCAACAAGGAAACGATCTTCGACTTCGAGCGCCACCGCCGCATCGAGCACTATGGGCGGATCACCAGCCAGACCGGCGTGACCTTGCCCGAGTAACGGACGACCAATGCCCGACCTCTCCTACGACCTCGCCGCGATGAAGCAGCACGACCGCTACAAGCTGCTCATCAGCCTCGTGATCCCGCGGCCCATCGCATTGGTGACAACATTAGGCCCGACCGGCGTCGTGAACGCCGCGCCGTTCTCGTTCTTCAACATCTTCAGCGAGGCGCCGCCGCTCGCCGTGCTCGGCCTGCAAAGCAAGCCGGACGGCGGGCTGAAAGACACATCCGCGCACATCCGCGACCAAGGCGCGTTCGTCATCAATCTCGTCGACGAAGCGCTCGGCGAACAGATGAACCAGTGCGCGGTCGATTTTCCGCCCGAGGTCAGCGAGATCGATGCCGCGAAACTTAACCTGCTGCCGAGCGAGAAGATCAAGATTCCGCGCATCGCCGAGGCGCCGGCCGCGCTCGAATGCCGTCACTTCACCACGCTGGAGGTCAGCGCCTCGCGCCGCCTCGCGATCGGCGAGATCCTGCATGTCCACGTGCGCGACGGCCTGTGGGACACCGAGAAGATGCGCATCGACATGACGCAATATCGACCGCTCGCGCGCCTCTTCGGCAATTTCTACGCCTCGCTCGGCGAGCCGTTTGCGCACGTGCGGCAGAGCTACGAGGAGTGGCTGGCGGATCAGAAGAAATAATCTTCATCCGCTCGTCCCCATAGCCCGTCGAAGACGGGCGTAAACGCCCTGACGGAAAGCGGGGACCCAGGGCCAAAAGCAAGGAAAAACTGGATTCCCGCTTTCGCGGGAATGAGCGGAGCTTGCGCCTATCGCGAAAGCTGCACCGCCCCCATCGCCATCGTCACCGCCGCCTGCGTCGGATCGATCACCGGAATACCGAGCGCGTCTTCCAGCGGCTTGCGGTGCCGCGCCATGCCGGCGCAACCCATCACGATGGCATTTGCGCCGTCCTCGTCCTTGAGCGCGCGGCCGACCTCGATCATGCGCGGCAATGTCTTGTCGCTCGCACTTTCCGCGACCGACAGTTCCAGCGGACGCTCGCCGGCGAGGCGATCCATTAGGCCCATCTGGCGCAGGTAGCGCATGTGGCGCGGGATCGAGCGCGACAGGATCGCGATCACGCCGAACCGCTCGGCACGCGCCAGCGCCGTGAGCACGCCGCATTCCGCAATCCCGAACACCGGCCGTGATGTGCCCTCGCGGCACACATGCAGGCCGGGGTCGCTGTAGCAGGCGATCACGAAGGCATCGCTGGCATTGTCGGATTCGACGAGTTTGCGCAGCGGCAGCGCGACGCTTTCGACATGCTGCTGTGTCTCGATTCCGAACGGGCCTTCAGCCAGAGTCGAGCAAACGATCTCCGGGCCCTCCGCAAAACGCAGCGGCGCGATGGCGTCATCAATGCCGCGCGTAACAGCCTCGTTCGAGTTTGGGTTGACGACACGGATGCGCGGGCGGGGCATCAAGTTCTCCACAGTGGCGGGCATCGCCTCGACAGCGGCCCGACCGTACAATACTGCCAGTTTAGTGGCTACGGAGAGGCATGATGCAACCCTTCGATCTGGTGATCCGCGGTGGCACGGTGGCGACCGCGACCGACAGCTTCAAGGCCGACGTCGGCATTCGCGGCGACAGGATCGCGGCGATCGCCGAAGGGCTGGACCGAGGGAAAGAAGGAGATCGATGCGCGCGGCAAACTGGTGCTTCCCGGCGGCGTCGACAGCCATGGCCATATCGAGCAACTCTCCGCCTCCGGCCTGATGAACGCCGACACGTTCGAGAGCGCCACGACGGCGGCGGCCTACGGCGGCACCACCACCGTCATCTCATTCGCCGCGCAGCACGTCGGCATGAGCCTGAAGACCGTGGTGGACGAGTATCACCAGTATGCCGAGCGCGGCGCCGTGGTGGACTACGCATTCCACATGATCCTCGCCGACCCGCGCGAGGACGTGCTCGCCAAGGAAGTCCCGCCGCTGGTGAAAGCCGGCCACGCGTCGCTGAAAGTATTCATGACCTACGACCGGCTCAAGGTCGACGATGAGCAGTTGCTCAACGTACTGCAGTCCGCGCGCGACAACCACGCGATGGTGTGCGTGCACGCCGAGAACCACGGCATGATCTCATGGATGGGCAAGCGCCTCGTCAAGCACGGCTACACGGCGCCGAAATTCCATTCGATCTCGCATCCGCGTTTGTGCGAGCCGGAAGCGTTCCAGCGCCTCATCGCATGCGCCGCGCTGGTCGATCAGCCGATCATGATCTTCCACGTCTCTACCGCCGAGGGCGCGCAGGTGATCCGGCAAGCGCGCGGCGAGGGCCTGAAGATTTTCGCCGAGACGTGCCCGCAATATCTCTTCATGACCAAGAAGGATCTCGACAGACCCGGCCTCGAAGGCGGGAAGTGGATGTTCTCGCCGCCCGCGCGAGAAGCATCCGATCAGGAGGCGCTGTGGCAGGCGCTCAAGCTCGGCGACCTGCAGGTGATCTCGTCCGACCACGCCCCTTACGCCTACGACAAGTCCGGCAAGCTGATGGCCGGCAAGAAGGCGACCTTCAAGCAGATCCCGAACGGCATGCCGGGCTATGAGGCGCGGCTGCCGGTGGTGTTCGACGAGATGGTCTCGCGTGGCCGCTTCGACGTGACGAAGTTCGTCGAGTGGACCACCACCAACCCGGCGAGGATTTACGGCCTCTACCCGAAGAAAGGCACGATCGCGATCGGCTCGGATGCCGACATCGCGATCTGGGACCCGAAGAAGAGCGTGACGTTCTCGGACAAAATCGTGAAGGACCGCGCCGGCTACACGCCGTGGAAGGGCCGCACCGTGAAGGGCTGGCCCACCACCGTGCTGCTGCGCGGCGAGGTGCTGGTGTCTGACGACAAGCTGCGCGCCAAGCCGGGCTCAGGGCAGTTCCTCGCGCGCAAGGCCGGCAAGGCCGCCGAACCGCTGGGATGGCCGACGCTTGAGTTCGACCCGAAACGGAATTTCGGTGCGAAGCTGCGGTAGCCACCGGGTTGCTGCGGTCTGTCTTGTTTGTTGCACAGCCCTCGGGAACAATGAGCGCGGCGGCACTGCTGGCCGCCGGAGCACGCCGTTGCCGATAAATCCCGCCTTGGCGCATCTGGATCAGAAGCTGCTCGGCCGCATTCCGCTCGTCGTCGGCGTGACGGGTCATCGCGATTTGCGGGCGCAGGACAGGGATCGGCTGAAGGACGAGGTCCGGAAGGTTTTTAAACGGCTACGGAATGAGTATCTCGCCGACGACGAAAACACACCGATTATCGTGCTCTCCGCCTTGGCGGAAGGCGCGGACCGGCTCGTCGCCGAGGTAGCCCTCGACGAGGGCGCTATTCTTATCGCACCGCTTCCGATGGAAGAGGCGGAGTACCGGGAAGATTTCCGCGGCAAGCGTTCAATCAGCTCCAATGCCGAACAGGAATTCGACGCCCTGATCGCACGGGCCTTCGCGAGCCATACGATCCCTTATCACCAGGAAAGCTCGCGCGAGGCGGTTCGTGATGATGAGGACAAGCGCGCGGACCAGTATCAGGACGTCGGCCTGCATATCGTCAGCCATTGCCATGTGCTGATCGCGTTGTGGAACGGCGAAGAAAGGGCGCAGAAGGACATCAAGAAAGGCGGCACTGCTGCGATTGTCGATTTCAAGCGGCACGGTATCCCGATCGCACTGTCATATTCGGCGCGGTCCGCGCTCGATGGCTCCGAAATCGGCCCGGTCATTCATATCGTGACGCCGCGTGCAAAGGACCCGCCCTCGCCGTCAGCGGCAGTCGCAGTCAGGCCTTGGGGAAAGGAGCTGAACGGGCGCGCGACATCATTTCAACGTGTTGCCGGATCGTTGATTAGTGGCCTGCGCACGATAGCCGGACGCTTCCCACCGCATGATCACGATGCAGAAAGGCGGGCATGGCGCGTGTTTGCCGCCATTGCCAAACAGACTTGTCGCTTCAACGCGGACGTTATCAAGCGTGCCGGGGCCGCAGATCCCGAGCAAGGGCTTGCCTGGCTGTTCGAGGACACCCAGCGCCGGCCTGTCCCGGAAGCGAGCAAGGTGGCTGAGCGCTCGGCCCGCTATTGGTGCGCGCTCTACAAGCTCGCCGATGCGGTGGCGCGAATCAGTCAGCGCCGGTTCGTCCTCGATTGGGTTTTGCTGTTCTGGGCTGGCTTCCTGGCGATCGCAACGTTCGAGATCTTTGCACATTTCGTAACGAAGTGGCCGCTGCTGCTGGTCTATGCCGGCCTGTTCGCGTTTGCATTTTATTGGTTTGATCGCGCCCGCCGTCACGAGCACCAGGAGCGGTTCCTCGACTATCGCGCGCTCGCCGAGGCGCTGCGTGTGGCGATCTACTGGAAGCTGGCTGGGATCGCGACCTCGGTCGCGGATTCCTACCCGATCAAGCAACCAAGCGAGCTTGCGTGGGTCAAGATCGTGCTGCGCACGCTGGACATGCTGCACTTTGTCGAAGCACCCCCGAGGGTCACCGCCTCCCTCGTGGGACAAGAGGCGGTGCGTGAGCTCTGGGTCCACGGGCAGAAAAACTATTTTGAACGAACATCGAAACAAAATCACCGAACTGCGGAAATGCGTGAGACCCAATCGCTCACCGCCCTCGCGTTCTCGCCGGTCGTCGGCGTCATCCTCGCCTATTTGATGTGGTGCTGGCATGTCGGTCATGGCGTCCAGCACTTCATGATCGTCGTCATGGGCACCTTGGCCGGGCTTGCGGCTGTCCTCGCCGGTTACACCGAAAAGCTCGCGCATCACGCGCATGCGCGGCAATATGATCGCATGCACATGCTATTCGCTCATGCGCTCGCGCTGATCGATACGTCGCTGGATACGGCAAGCGCCAGACCAACCGCGGCGGTCCCCGAAATCGAAGCGCTCTACCTCGAACTCGGCCGCGAGGCGATGAAGGAAAACGCCGAGTGGGTGGCGATCTACCGCCAGCGGCCGATCCGGCCGGCAGGCTGACAATGGCCGACGTCCATCTCGACGGCATCACAAAAAAATGGGGTACGGTCGCGGCGGTCGAGAACATCACGTTCTCGGCGCGTTCCGGCGAGCTTGTGGCGCTGCTTGGGCCGTCCGGCTGCGGCAAGTCGACCACGCTGCGGCTGATCGCCGGGCTCGACACTGCGGACGAGGGAACGATCAGAATCGCGGACCGCGATGTGACCGCGCTGCCGCCAGCCCGGCGCGGCGTCTCGATGGTGTTCCAGAGCTACGCGCTGTTTCCGCACCTCTCGGTCGCCGAGAACATCCTGTTCGGCCTGCGTGTGCGCGATGTGCCACGCGCAGAGCGCGATGCGCGATTGAAGCGCGCGTCCGGCATCCTGGGCTTGGATAGCCTGCTCGAGCGCAAGCCTTCGCAGCTTTCCGGCGGGCAGCAGCAACGCGTCGCGCTCGGCCGCGCCATCGTGGCGGAGACGAAGGTCTGCCTGATGGACGAGCCGCTCTCCAACCTCGACGCGCAGTTGCGGGTAGAGATGCGGCGCGAGATACGCGCATTGCAGCGCCGCCTGGGCATGACCATGCTGTACGTCACGCACGATCAGGTCGAGGCAATGACCATGGCGGATCAGGTGGTGCTGATGCGCAACGGCCGCATCGAGCAGGACGCGGCGCCGGCCGTGCTCTACGAGAAGCCAGCCACCATTTTCGCGGCGCGCTTCGTCGGCACGCCGCCGATGAATGTGATTGCGGCTTCGCTCGTCCCGGACGGTCTCGCGACGCCCCCCGGCGGACGCGCGCGTGACACGGTGGCTGTCGGCATCCGGCCCGAGGATGCGCGGCTCGCGGCGGATGGCATGCGCGCATCCGTCGCGGCGGTGGAATATCTCGGCGCCGATACGCTGATCGAGACGAAGCTCGCGCATGCCCCGGAAAAGTGGACACCGGTTTTCCGACAGGGGCATGCGCTAACGCAAGAAGCCGAGCAATCCTTTATCGTGCGCCAGCCCGGCCGCACGAGCGCGGCAGTCGGCGAGCAGGTCAGCATCCGCTGGGAGCCATCAGCCACGCACTGGTTCGATCTGTCGTCACAGTGTCGTATCGATCAATAACAGAAACGCTTGTCCCAAGGGAGACCATCATGGACCGCAGGAAATTTCTCAAAAGCACCGCCGCGCTCGCCGGATCAGCGCTTGCCGCGCCCGCGCTCGCACAAGGCGTCACCGAAGTGTCGTTCTTCTATCCCATCGCGGTCGGCGGCCCGATCACCAAGATCATCGACGGCTATGCGGCGGACTTCGAGAAGTCCAACCCGTCGATCAAGGTGAAGCCGATCTATTCCGGCACCTATCAGGAAAGCATCACCAAGGCACTGACCGCGCACAAGAGCGGGACGCCACCGGTGACCTCGGTACTGCTCTCGACCGACATGTTCACGCTGATCGACGAGGACGCGATCGTGCCGATCGATCCGTTCATCAAGTCGGACGACGACAAGAAATGGATGGCGAGCTTCTTCCCGGCCTTCATGGAAAACAGCCGCACCGGCGGCAAGACCTGGGGCGTGCCATTCCAGCGCTCCACCATCGTGCTCTACTGGAACAAGGATCTGTTCAAGGAGGCGGGCCTCGATCCCGAGAAGGCACCCGAGAACTGGGCCGAGATGCAGGCCTTCGCCGAAAAGCTCACCAAGCGCGATGCCTCGGGCAACACCACGCAGTGGGGCGTGCAGATTCCCTCCTCCGGCTTCCCCTACTGGCTGTTCCAGGGACTGACGACGCCGGCCGGCGCGATCCTGGCGAACGAAGCCGGCGACAAGACCGCCTATGACAACCCCGCTGTCGTCGAGGCGCTGTCGTACTGGGTCGACCTCTCGCGCAAGCACAAGGTCCATCCGCCGGGCATCGTCGAGTGGGGCACGACGCCGAAAGATTTCTTCGAGCGCAAGGTCGCCATGATGTGGACCACCACCGGCAACCTGACCAACGTGAAGGCAAACGCGAAATTCCCGTTCGGCGTCGCGATGCTGCCCGCGCACAAGCGGCGCGGCTCGCCGACCGGCGGCGGCAATTTCTACATCTCCAAGAAGTCGAGCGCGGCCGAGCAGAACGCGGCGTTCCAGTTCATCAAGTGGATCACGACGCCGGAGCGCGCCGCGCAGTGGAGCATCGAAACCGGCTATGTGGCGGTGCGCCCCGACGCCTACGACACCGACGCGATGAAGAAGTATGTCGCGGAGTTCCCGCCGGCCGCAGTCGCGCGCGACCAGCTCAAGGTTTCGGTCGCCGAGCTGTCGACGCACGAGAACCAGCGCGTCACCAAGGCGCTCAACGACGGCCTGCAGGCCGCGCTCACCGGCACCAAGAACCCTGAGCAGGCGATGAAGGACGCACAGGCCGAGGCCGAGCGGATTTTGAAGCAGTATCGGTGAGGCTGGGTGACGCGAGCGCCGCATCTCCTCTTCCCCTCCCCGCCGCGGAGGGGTTGCGAGTGCGCAGAGCGGGAGGAAGTCGGGGAGAGGGCTCTTGCTACGCTGAGTTCACCGGCCCACCCCGCGCTCGCTTCGCTACGGGATGCTCACCCCCTCCCCGCACGCGGGAGAGGGGAAAGCGCGGCAGAGTGGCGCCCTCATGACCTCCCGCCTCACCGCCACCATCCACGGCTGGCTCCTGCTGCTGCCCGCCATGGCGCTGCTCGCGCTGTTCACCCACTGGCCCGCGGTCGCGACCTTCATCGATAGTTTCTACTCGACGCCG
Source organism: uncultured Alphaproteobacteria bacterium (assembly GCA_963779545.1). Classification (GTDB taxonomy): domain Bacteria; phylum Pseudomonadota; class Alphaproteobacteria; order Rhizobiales; family Xanthobacteraceae; genus PALSA-894. Next base: position 92,808 of record CAVZYQ010000005.1, read on the forward strand.
CGGCCGCGCCGGCCTTCGCGCTTCGTCGGCCTCGACAACTACGCTACCATCGTGGCCGACCCGGTGTTCTGGCGCGCGCTCGTGAACAACACGTGGTTCGCGCTCGGCACCATTCCGGTCTCGATCGGGCTCGCGATCCTGATGGCGCTGTGGGTGAACGACCGCATCGCCGGGCGCACGCTCATCCGCATGGCCTACTTCACGCCGACGATCCTGCCGATGATCGCGGTCGCCAACATCTGGCTGTTCTTCTACACGCCGCAGTACGGCCTGCTCGAACAGTTTACCGGCCTGCTCGGCCTGCCCTCGCACAACTGGCTCGGGTCGCAGGACACCGCGCTTGGCGCCGTCATCGTGGTGGCGGTCTGGAAGGAAGCCGGCTTCTTCATGATCTTCTATCTGGCGGCGCTGCAGAGCATCTCGCCCTCGCTCGCCGAAGCCGCCGCGCTCGAAGGCGCGTCGCGCTGGACCTTCTTCCGCCGCGTGCAGTTTCCGCTGCTGATGCCGACCACGCTCTTCGTGCTGATCAACGCGGTGATCGGCGCATTCCGCACCGTCGACCATATCATCGTGATGACGCGCGGCGGGCCGGACAACGCCACCACGCTGCTGCTCTATTACATCTATCAGGTCGGCTTCAATTTCTGGGACACGACCTACGCGGCTGCCCTCACCGGCGTGCTGCTGGCGCTGCTCGCGGCGCTCGCGTTCCTACAATACGGCGTGCTCGAACGGCGGATCCATTACCGATGAGCGCAGCCCTCCGCCCCGATCCGTATGCACCGCACCGGCTTTGCCCGCGCGCTCGAAAGTGCCGCCGCGGGGCTGCTGGCGATCCTGTGGGTGCTGCCGCTTGCCTACGCGGTCTGGGCCGCGTTCCATCCGGCCGAGTTCACCACGCGCTTCTACGCTGTTCGCGCCGTTGACGCTGGAGAATTTCGAGCGCGCCTGGATCGCCGCACCTTTCGCACGCTATTTCCTCAACACTTTTATTCTCGTCACGATGATCCTCGCCGCGCAGCTCGTGCTTTGCACGCTCGCCGCCTATGCGTTTGCACGCTACGAGTTCATCGGCAGCAATGTGGCGTTTGCGCTGGTGCTGGCGCAGCTCATGATCATGCCGGACGTGCTGATCGTGGAGAACTACCGCACCATGGGCCGCATCGGCATCATCGACACCATTCCGGCGATCGCCCTGCCCTACGTGGCATCCGCGTTCGGCATTTTCCTGCTGCGGCAGACGTTCAAAACCGTGCCGAAGGAATTGGACGACGCCGCGCGCGTCGAAGGCGCCAGCCCGCTGCAGGTCTTGCTCAAGGTCTATGTCCCGCTCGCCAAGCCGATCTACGTCGCCTACGGGCTCGTCTCGGTGAGCTACCACTGGAACAACTTCCTCTGGCCGCTGATCGTGACCAACTCGGTCGAGGCGCGTCCGCTCACGGTCGGCCTGCAGGTGTTCGCGTCGGGCGATCAGGGCATCGACTGGTCGATCATCTGCGCCGCCACGCTGATGACGTCGGCACCTTTGCTGATCGGCTTCCTGCTGTTCCAGCGCCAGTTCGTGCAGAGCTTTATGCGCGCGGGGATCAGGTAGCACCCCCGCTCCGCTCGTCCCCGCGAAAGCGGGGACCCAGTGCTTCATGCAAGAGCTGGATTCCCGCTTCCGGGAATGAGCGGATGAAAGCCTACCCCGCAAACCGCGGCAGCTTCTTCTCCACGATCCCCGCCAGCGCGGCGGCGCCGAGCGGCAAAATCGCGTCGTTGAAATTGTAGCCCGGATTGTGCACCGGCGTTGAACCGACCGTTTCGCCGTTGCCGATGTTGATGTAGGCGCCCGGGCATTTCTCCAGCATGAAGGAGAAGTCCTCCGACGCCATGATGAGATCGCGCTTGCGGTCGACGTTCTGCTCGCCGACCAGCTCCGCCGCCACGTCGGCAAAATCGGCCGTTGCCTCCGCGTCGTTGACCAGCGCGGCGAACAGCCGCCGGAAGTCGACCCTCGCGGTCGCGCCGAAGCCGGACGCGACGCCTTCCGCAGTGCGCTTCATGTTCTCTTCCACCAGCGTCATCGTCTCATTGCGGAACGTGCGCACCGTGCCTTTGATCGCAACCGCCTGCGGGATCACGTTATAGGCATCGCCGCCGTTGATCGCGGTCGCACTGACAACCGCGGTATCGATCGGGTCGACATTGCGCGCGACGATCGCCTGCAGCGCCGTCACGATGTGGCTCGCGACCAGCACCGGATCGATGCTTTCCTCCGGGCGCGCGCCATGCGCACCGCGCCCCTCGACGTGAATGTCGAAGAACGCGCCCGCCGCCATCATGGTGCCGGGCCGGATCGCGAACGTGCCGACCGGCTTGCCGGGCCAATTGTGCATCCCGAACACCGTGTCGCAGGGAAAGCGCCCTAACAGGTCGTCCTTGAGCATGGCGAGCGCACCGCCGAGCCCTTCCTCGGCCGGCTGGAAAATGAAGTTCACCGTGCCGTTGAAGTTGCGCGTCTCGGCGAGGTAGCGCGCCGCGCCGAGCAGCATCGTGGTGTGCCCGTCATGGCCGCAAGCGTGCATCACGCCCGGCTTGGTCGACTTGTAGGGAACGTCGTTCGCCTCGAGGATCGGCAGCGCATCCATGTCGGCGCGCAGCCCGATCGACACCGGCCCGTTGCCCTCGCGCAGCACGCCGACCACGCCGGTGCCGCCGATGCCGCGATGCACTTCGATGCCGAGCGCCTCGAGCTGCTTCGCCACGATATCGGAGGTGCGCTGTTCCTCGAACCCGAGCTCGGGGTGCGCGTGGATGTCCTGCCGCGTCGCGGTCAGCTCCGCGTGGTAGGTCTTGATGCGGTCGATAGGAGACATAACGGCACTCCGCGCGCGAGGCTTCCCTGTTCGGCGCATTGTATTGTGCGGGAAGGAGTGGTGCGCGGAAGGCACTCGATTTTATACGCTAAGCTATTGAATTTATGGCAATTCGGCAGTCGGGCTAAATTTCGTACCCAGTGCCGTACCCTGCTTTGCTGCCCTCAGTGCTGGCCGGCGCCTCGACGTCAGAATCCGCAAAGCCATCCTGGCCGGTGTCGCCCATCGCGTGTTGGATATATATCCTGACTCTCCCAATTGCCGTTAGGAAGCAGCCTTCCGGCGCGGCCCAGCTTGGGCGCTCTCGCAAAGCTCCGGTTCCTTTGTCGAGGGCGCGGGACCGTTGATGTTATTGGAGCGCTCCCACTCTATTCGCGACTCCTTCGCAAGCTCCGCGATTTCCGTGTCGAGTGCCTGCGCCACAGCAGGTGAGCACAACCCGAGACGCTCTACGTATTTTGAGAAGCTTCTCATGTATTCATCGCCTTTTTCGCGCCGTATAGCCTCTATATACCATTTTGTATATTTGAAGCTGTTGATATATGCAGGGTTTACCTCTTGGTAGGCCTTTGGTATACTTGTCATCGATGTGCTCCAATCTTGGCTCTGCAGTCGGGATAGCTGTGCATCACGTCCCCCAGCCCCGTGAAGGCTGGGGGACACTCTTTAACACAATGCGCAGGTAAATGCGAGATTTCAACCGACACTTTGCTATGGCGCTCACTGGGTCAAAATACTACAATAGGATCATAATCCTATTACAATCACTACTGTGAGTGAGGCTGGAGTTTTCTACACAGACGCTCTATTTTCGCCGCGATGCCGCGCAAATCACCACCCGAGACCCCTGCTCGCTTGGCTGCCGAGGCCATTGAGCGCCAGGTCCGAGCCATGCCCAGAATTCGCGGCTGTCCGGGAACGGAAGCGGAGAAGGCGCAAGGCCACTTGCAGATTCGCCGTGCCGAACGTCGCGACGCAGAGACCGTCGCTCTTTGGGTAAATGCAGACCCCAAAGAGCTGCAGAACCTCGGCGGGTCACCAAAAGTGCCGGCACAAGAACAAATTGAGGAATGGATTGCGAGTTCGTTGAGCGGATATGTCCTCGAAGAGAGGAGACTGCCGGTTGCCTTTATGGTCTTGGAAGAAAATGACGACGGACCCGCGCTGTCAAAGCTAAAGATCGAGGGCCTTGTGGGGTCCCCGGTGGCGGTCGAATACGGACGATTGATTGTGAGGCGAGACTATCGCAAGCGTGGCTACGGCACGACGATGTTTATGCAGTTTTTCCGTGCATATTCGGCGCTGGTCCAACAGAAAGAGGTCAAAGACGCCTATATCGTAGCGAGGACAAACAAGAACAACGAAGAGGGGGTGGGTCTTTTTAGACGCCTACCACTCAAAATCGTTAGGCCACTGATACACCCTCTATACCATTGGTATACTTCCCTCGATTTAGTTACTCAACTAGGCCCCTCGATAGCGGAGCGCCGCAAGAAGCTGGAGTTTTCACAGCAGAAGCTTGCGTATCTGGCTGGCATGGACGTGAGCACGCTGGGTATGGTCGAGCTGGGCCAGCGGAAACTTCGTTTGGAAGACGCGCGCCGGCTGCAGTCGGTCTTGTGCGACACCCCGATTGAGGAGTTCGAGTTCGCGGTGCAGTTGCTCGGCTGGTATGGCGAAAGCGAGATTTGGTCCCCCAGCCAACCGCTGGCCGGAGAATTGGATCATATCAATCAAGATGTTTGGATCATGTCCGATCGTCTAGCAGAAAATACGATTGATCACGCACTTGAAAAAGCAATCGATGCTGTAAAAAATAACCGCTCACGCTATTATTTTGTACCCCACGGTTATTCCAACGATTTGCTTAAGCGCTTATTCCGCCGCTTCGTCCGCGGCGTCGGAGCCAATAATCTGCATTTGCTAAATAACGTGCGGTTTTACCGAGCACCCGACCTTCTCTGCATCCTGCGTCTTTCGATCCACAATGCGGCGCGGGATACCATAGGAGCGGAGCGACTTTCCGTCGGTAGCGGTCAAAGTACTGAGAAGCGGATAGACATCGCAAGGAAAGGCGAATCGCTAAACGAACAGTTTCTCGGTGAACTGCGGCAGTGCATGGACAGCGCCGACAGCGGGGAACCGTATCATGGATTCGAGCGAATACTCGTCAACTGGGAGGAAATCAATGACTAACATCAGCACCAGGAAGTTTCGCCTTTATGATCTGTTTGCTGTTCTCTTTGTGACAGTATTGATTCTGTCGATTATCATGGCGCAAAAACTATTCAACTTTTGGGGCGCCACATTCACGACGGCAATTATTGTTTTTCCCATCTCTTACATACTCGGCGATGTCCTGACAGAAGTCTACGGTTATGCAGCTGCTAGAAGAATAATTTGGATGGGCTTCATCGCCAACGTAATAATGGTCTTGTTTATTGAGATCGCGGTTCTTATCCCTCCGGCGACTGTATGGCCGAACCAAGTTGCGTTTGAAACAGTTCTGCACCAAGTTCCCCGCATCGTGGCCGCATCTCTGGCGGCCTATTTGGCAGGAGAGTTCGTCAACTCTTTTGTCTTAGCGAAACTCAAAATTTTGACAAATGGGCGGCACCTTTGGACTCGGACGATTGGATCGACGATAGTCGGCCAAGCCGTCGATAGCACCATCTTCGTGACGCTTGCATTTGCCGGGATAATGCCGGTGGGAGTGATAGTGAGTATCATTTGGTCTTCCTACATTTTCAAAGTCGTTTACGAGATAGCAGTGACACCGCTTACATATATCGTGGTCAATTATGTAAAGCGTATTGAAGGCGTCGACGTATACGATAAAGACACAAACTTCACGCCGTTCGGATTCGCACCTCCCGAGTCCAAGGCCTAAAAACGTTAGATAAGAAAATGCAAAGGACAGACGACCTTTCTTGGTTGACCTCACTATTTTGGAGTTTTGTGCCGTATCACGTTCTAAGAGTTGCGCTGTCCTCCAACGCATTGGAAGAAATTGCGACTCGGGGGCCCGTAACCCCCGAGAAGCTGTCACAATCCATGGGCTGGAAGTTGCGACCCACAGATAGATTTTTAGGCACCCTAGAGGCGCTCCGGCTTGTGGTCAGGACGACGGAGGGCTTCAATGTCTCTGAGGATGCGCGCCGATGGCTGATCAAGAGTAGCTCGTCCTACGTCGGCGGATATATAGCGCGACTTTCGATACTGGAATCCGCCTACCACCAACTTGAAACGACTCTCAAAACCGATAGACCTGACCACTTGCTCGAACAGTTGACCAAGAGAGCATTTGGATTATCTGATGAGGTCGATCACCGGCAGATTATGGAGTTTGGAGCCGTCCTAAATGCGACGTCGATGCCAATCGCGGAGGCCTTCTTCAACGAAATCACGGTGCCCAGCAACGACACAGTGTTAGATGTAGGCGCCGGCACAGGCGTATTTGCCAAGGCTCTTCTTGATCGTGGTCATGTCGGCAGTATTCACTTTCTAGACACGCCATCGGTCTGCAAAACTGTCAAACCTACTCTCATGCAGTATGAAGGCAGGATTATTTGGACACCGGCCAACTGGCACGATTGGAATCCTCAATCAGTGTACGATACGATATTTATACATCATGCGTTGCACGAAGATGTGTTCGCTGATGGCGAAGAGCTACTTCACAAGTGCATGAATGCGCTGCGCAAGGGGGGGACGCTCTGCATTATCGGCCTTTTCCGTTGCGGACCATCTGATGAGAATCCTTTGGCCGGATATTTTGCGATGAACCTTTTGTTGGAAAACGGCGGTGACAATACCAGTTTAGAGTGGATTCGTTCGGTCACGAACGTCGGCCTAATCGAAGAGAGTTCTGGTGCGCGCTCTTCCTGGTGGCAGAAGTCTTTGGGTGGGAAAGAAGGCCTGAAAAGTTACAACTGTTCGATCGGAGACTGTCGTGCGTTACTGGATTGACAACACCAGCTTGCACGCGGTCGGCCGGTGTATGGACGGTCGGGGTCAAGGTGAGCTGGACGTAAGCGCGCTGCTTCAATTCGCAACCCAGATTGTCTTCGTCGACACAGTTCAGTTTGGATTATTCGAGATATCATCCGTTCGCGCCCGTTCTGCACAAGTTCATGAATCTCTGTCTACGCTCGGTGTGCACGGGTCTTTCGTAAAGCCACATGAATTTTCCATATCGGAATTTGCCTCAGCTTGTCACTCAGCTGCTGAAGAGTTGGCGTCCGACCTAGAATGGACGGCGTTTACCGAACGGCCTACCGGCACCTCATTTTTGGCCTTAGCACATCCGGATCAATCTACTCTCGATCCGAGGATTTTGGACGATCTCCACCGGCTAATCGTCGGCTCGGTGGGAGAGGATGAAATTGATACTATTTTGAAAGGAACATTGCAGGAAAAGAAAGCAGCCGGATCTGACGAGTACATGCTCGCCGCGTCTCAGCCGCTTCGTACAATTTTGAACGAAATCGCCTCTACTGGCCACTGGACGCGCGACGATAGCGGGCTCTTTACGGTCTATTCAAGGTTCTATCTAAACCAACAGTTGGCGAGACGGCGTGGGGTGGTCTATGCGCCGTCAGTTGCGCGCTCCCGGATTGTGCACCAGTCAATCCAAACTCTTTTGGCCGGATTGACCCTGGAGGTTGGACGCATTGCGCTCGAATGCGAACCAGTGCTCCTCGAAGTTCCATCGATAGCTGATATCCTTGTACGCCGGGGCCGATCCGATCCAATTGGAATCATCGAAGAGGCAGTCTCCGCGCGAGAAAGTACTGCTAGCCTCCGCGCGTATTTGAGTTCGTGGATATTGGAAGGAGATATGAATTCCAATGAATGGCGAAGCGCGCGGAAGGAAATCAGTGAACTTGCACTCGCTGTCCGTCGGGACCTTGGTTTGGCAAAGGCGCCAATCCTACTGGATGCCATTGAACTATCGGGTTTTGGTCTGACACCAAAAATTCGTGTGGGGAAGCTGTGGGAATGGCTTCAATATACGATAACAAGGCGGCGCATAACTGCTCTAAGTGAATTTGCCAAAGCGATGACAGATACACGAGTTGATAAGCTAGCCTATCGTAAGCTGCACTACCGTTGCTGTAATTCCCCTCAATAGCGGCATTAATTGTCGGGAGACACGCGGCCAATCATAATGTGTCGTGCATGCGACGTAGTGCGATTGTTGATGTAGTCGCTGTTAGCGGTTACAGAATTTCGCATGGTCTATCGCATCATCAAGACGGTCAAGAATCGTCGATACATCTACGAGCAGCGCACGTGGCGTGAGGGAAAGCGCGTGCGTACGGAGAGCCGCTACATTGGTCCAGTCGACGGGCCAGCCGCAGGCGTCGCGCCCGAGAAGAAGAGGCGAGGGCTCATCGCGTTTCTCGCCGCCCAGCGGCTCTCACCCGAGGATCGCATGATGGCTACTGCCGAGCGGCGTGCTGCCGAGGTCGACAAGTACCAACGTGAGCATTTCGGAGAGACTGCCGCCGAAAGAACCGAGCGCGAATATCTTGAGCACCTCGGTAAATTGCATTCCGCGTATGGGCTCACGGTTTCTGATCCGAAGATTGCTGAAGCTGCGACGGCCGTCGCCACAGCGCAGTCCGCTCCGGCCGCTGAGGCAAAGGAAAGCCCCTCCGGTGAGGAGGGGCAGGGAAGTGGTGAGAGCGCGCCAGATGGTTCTCAGAACAGCTGAGCTGGCTCGGTCTTTTTCTCGTCCATCAGCGCCGCCAGCATTTCGAGTTGCTGAGCAGCAATCCCGTCGGTGAGGAAGGCGACCAAGCTTTCCGGCGCGATGCCGTTTTCGATCGCCTGCAACACTTGCAGCGGATCGCGGCAGACGAACACGTCGCCGCCTTCGGCCAACCGGTTCGCATTGAAGATCGTCGAGCCGGGATCGAAGTTGTGGAACAGCAGCCGGGGCGACTGCTCCTTCGTGACCGCAATCCCGACATAAGCGAGCAACATTCCGTCCTTGCCGTGCACCGGCACGGCGTAGCGCCCCCGTAGCACTCCCTTGCCGGCGTAGCCGCTGCGAAAGGCCTCCGCCGTGGATGGTGAGACACCCAGAGCCTGAACCGCCGGATGCTCCGGTTCGAGATAGGTGAGCGGGTTGAGCCCCGCCTTCTGGTTCTGGGGAGTGGTAGGGGAACTGTCCCGTACAGCTGCGGAAGCGCGGGCCGGAGCTGTAGGAACTGTTCCTCCAAACTGGGTCTGGATCAATTGCGCCGCCTCGGGCTGTGAGCAGGCCTTGATGTGGGCGACGAGCTTGATGAGGTCACCACCAACCTTGGCGGGGAAGCAGTAGAACAGGCCACGCCCCGGGGTGAGAACAAGCGCACGATCGCCGCCGGTACTGCAGATCGGGCAGGCACCGCGTTGCTGATCGCCGCTCGGTTTGAGCGTCAATGCGAGCCACTCGGCCGCCTGCATGATGGTGATGCGAGATTTCAGGTTCGCGAAGTCAATGTACGGCATGGGGATAGCCTCCGATGTGATTGCCGCTCCCCATTGTACCATTAGGGAGGAACTGCACGCTGGAAGGAGCAAGAGATGTCAGTCACCGAAGGAGAGACACGAAAGACGCGGCAAGGAGCAGAGCGCCGCAAGCCGGTGTACGTCGTGCGCGCGCCCGACCCGAACGCGCGAGGGCGATGGGTTACGCTCGGCTACGCGTGGCACCGCAAGAATGGCGAAGGCGGCTTCAGCTTGAAGCTCAATTCGATCCCGGTCGGCAATTGGGACGGCGCGCTGGTACTACTGCCGCCGCTGTCCAACGAAGAGACACCGGAGCAACCGGAAGCCTGAATGCGAAGGGCGCCCCCACACAGGGCGCCCTTTTTCTTACGTCGACTCCGCCGTCGATATGCTGGAAGCCTTCTAACGCGGTGCTTGAGCGCGAAATGCATCGCCTTTCTGCGCGCGAGCCATTGAGGTTTCGACAATCCGCTCGACTATTCGATCTGCCGTTTTCCATTTGGTCACAAGTTTGCCTGGGTCCATCCCAAATTCGGCGACGACATCTTTCAATTGCTCGATCGAAAGAGCCATGAGCCGCGTTCTGAGTGCACTCTCTCCTTGCCGCGCAATCTCAACCGGATCCAGCACTGGCGGAGGGCGTCTATTCCTCGGTCGATGACCAGCGACCGGGTTTCGTGCTCCGGCGTCGCGATGCGCTGGAACCGCTGGCTGTTCCTTCAAACCCAGCGCTGCCTCAATACGATTTGCGAAGTCTGGATTCCGCTCGGCCTCGTCGGCAACGACGCGAACGAAGTCAGTCAGCGCTTTGCGCAGCTTCACGGCTAACCCTCCAATTTGACCAAAATTTCTTTGGCAAGGTCCGCGAATGGCTCGGCCACGCCATTCGGGTTGGGACCATATTTTTGCTTCAGCGTCTTCTTATACGCGGTCCACTCGGCAGCGTTGGCCACGTCGTTCGCTTGCCGAATCTTGGCATCGAAGACGGGAGCATCGCCCGAACTGCGCAAATTTGACAGGACATTGTTGTGCATAGTCATTTGCTTTTGGTACTTGGTGATGACGATGCCCAGCGGCTCAATATCTTCCGCAATTTCTTTGGCAAACTCACCGACTCGCGTGACGATTTGCGGGATGCCATATGTCGACAGATGGTCGGGAATCGTCGGGATGACATAGGCTTGAGAAATACGTAGGCCATTCTGCGTGATCTTGCCCAAGTTGGGCGGGCAATCGATGAGCACCAAGTCGTAGTCTTCGATTAGTTCTTTAGTCGCACGCCAAAGAATATCAAAAGGGCGGACAGCTCCATACTTGCCAGTCGGTGTGTTTATGAGTTGGTCCTGTACGTCGATAAGGTCGAGGCTGGAGGGCAACAGGTCAATCGTGTTTGCTCCGGTTACATTCGACACCCTACGCTGAAGAGTCGCGCCGAGGTCAAACTTGCTTTCATCGGGTTTAAGTGCGTCCTTGAATAGCCTAGCGAGAGTGTGCTCCTGCGCGTTTATTTTGTGCCACCTCTCTTCGCCGATAAGCATCGTGGTGGCATTCGTTTGCGGGTCAATGTCGATAACGAGGACTCGCTTCCCGAACACCGCCGAGAAGGTCTCGGCGAGGGCAACTGTCGTCGTCGTCTTGGCGACGCCGCCCTTCAGGTTGATAGTTGACAATACGTGCGTCATTGGAACTTTCCTTCGTCTGAGCCACGATCTGACATGCGAGCGATGAAACACAGGGCCTGACGCTAGACTTGCGGCTGGCGTCGGAAAGTCGGGGGAGCGTACCCGCCAATTTGCAACGGCTTGCTTTGAGACCTTTGCCATCTCCGCAATTTCGTTGATGCCGACCAGGTCCTTTTCATCCGCTGCCATTAAATCGCCCTGTGAACATCGTACACAGTCAGTGTGTACAGCGTACACAAGCCGGATGCAAGGCTTTTTTGATCAGGAGGAAAATGTTGGAACCCACCGTCAAAAGTGGGCTCGTGCTGTGCGCAAGGCGGATTAAGGAATCTAGAACTTTCGCATAAACTGGACGTGAAAGTGAAGGGCGCCACACGCGGGCGCCCTTCTCCTCATGCCGTTTCTGCCGCCGGCCGGCTTGGACAAGTGCGGGCGGTATGTCCGCTCTCGCCGCAGCTGCTACATTTAACGGGCTTCTTCTTCACCTCGCCGCAGAGCAAGGCCATCAGGTGTTCGTCGATCTCCTCGCGCCTGCGGATCAGGTCTTTGGTCAGTGCGATCTTGTCGTCTAGCTCCATTCAGTTCTCCGTGCTGTTGATGAAAAACGGCGGATTGCCGACACGATCCCAGCCCGACGTGAGCAGGGACGGTGCAGGTTGAGGGGCGCGTTGGAAGCTCCCCAAGCTCGGTTCGGCCTTGAACAGGAAGGCACGTTTCCACTGATTCTCGCCGGCCAAGTTCTGCAACAACGCCTTGATGCCATCCAAATGCCGGGCGTTGGTGGTGATGGTCAGCAACAACATCGGCGTCGCGGTCATGCCGAAGTGCGTCTTATAGGCGCCGCGCGAGAGTACCTCGCGATACTGCAACAGCTTGCGCAGGTACGACGTTTCGTCGAGAGTTCGAGCGGGTGAGCGGCATGGTGGCGCGATCGATCTCCAGCGCGTAACAACGATAGGTGCCGTTCGGATATTGCAGGCCGAACACGGCATCCGGAATGACCGGACTATCCGACCGGTGAACCTTGCCGCTCGGAAACAAATGCGAAATCGAAACCGGAATGGCGAACGGCTGACGGGCCTCCTGCGTCGCCTTCGGCGCGCGTGCCAGGATCTCGGTGCAGGTGATGAAGCGCAGCCCGGACGCCTTCGCCGCCGCTTCGATCGAAGCGACCGCATGACAGATGGTCAGGTTATGCGCCGCCAACGTCTTTGCCCCGTAGCGGCCCTGCCGGAGCCAGGTGGCTGGTTCTGCCGCCTCCGAGCGCTGTGCAATCAGCGCCGCACCGTCGTCGGACAGTTCGTAGATTTCCGGGTCGTACAGCGGGTCGCGCAGAAACGCGCGCTGCGGCAACCGGTCGAGCAGGCCATGCTCGTGGAAAAGATCGCTCAGCGCGCTGCGCACGTTGGTATTGCGCGACCCAAGCAACGCGTAGATGTGGTTAGCGTCAAGAAAGCGATAGCGGTGCAGGAGCCCAAGAATTTGCAGGTGGCGCGGCGTTATCCGCGCGAGCTTCCCGCTGGGCGTCCTTCGGATGCGCGATCGTCGTTTGGTTGCTTCCATACATGACGAGATACGCCGTCGGCTCGCGGTGTAAACGTCATCGATGCGACAGAATGAACTGACCTGAGCATCGACGCGCGAGCATGCGGAGATATCAAAAATTCTACCATTCTTTGCTGGCGGCGGTCGGCGCCTCCGGGATACCGGGGGATGACCGCTGCGGCGCACGCCCGCCGTCCTGCGGCGGCGTTTCCGAGCCCGGTGCGGATGGCGTCGGCTCTTCCGCTGCGGCTTGCGGCGGTGCCGGCAAAGCCGCGTAGCGGCTGCGCATGTAGTCCTGCACGATCAGCCGCTCCTCGTGCGCCATGCGGTCAAGGGCTTCCATCGTGCCGAACGGAATCTTCAGCGAGATGGCGCTCGGGGTGAAGTTCTTCACGTAGGCGGCCCAAGAACCGGTCTGTTGCTGTTGGATGAACGACGGGGCGCAGCGCAGTTCGCGCGCAACCGCGTGGGCGTCGCGATCCGACACGCCGCCGACGAATTTGATGCTGGTGTTCGAAAACAGGCTTTCCAGCACCCCCTGGCTGATCTGCGACAGATATTGGTGGGCAAGGATGAGCCCGACATTCTGCTTGCGCGCCTGCTCCAAGATTGCGGTCACGTTGGCATCACTCGAAATGTAGTCGTGGCATTCGTCGATATAGACGAAGCACGGCAGGCGCTTCGATGGATGAAGCGTCGCGCGCTCCTGGGCTGCATTGGCGATCAGTGCGATAAAGAACCGACCGAACACCTCCGTGCCGTTCTCCTTCAAGAGGTCCTTGGCGGTGTCGATCAGGATGACCTTGCCGGAATTCATTTCGGAGAAGAGGTCGAGTTTCGATTTCTCGTGCGAGAACATGCGGCGGAAGGTGGCGTTGGATAGGATGCCGTAGAGCCGCCGAACCACCTCCTTCTTGGTCGTCTCGAACTGGCCGCGTTTGACATCGAATTCGTTGATTGAAGAAGTCCTGCGCGGTCTCGTCGAGCTTGGCGACATACTGCTGGTACTTCGCCAGTGCGCCCTCCTGCATCAGATCGCGGAAGGTATGGATGGTTGCGCCGGGAATCTCCAGCATCAGGGCGAGCGTGAAGTCGAACAACGTTGCCTGCTTGCTGGTCATGTCGCTGCCAAGCAGGGAGCTGAGCACGAAGTTCAGCAGCTCCTTGGCGCTGTTGCGCAGCCGCTCCTTGTCGAGCGCCGAGTAGCGCTCCAGCCGCTGCATGCCCATGTCGAACAGATTGAGCGCAACGGGGTGGTCGATGTCGTGCGGATCAATGAGACAGAGCCGTTCGGGTTGGTCCGCGAAAACCTTCAGATTTGAGATGGTACGGATCAGATCGCCTTGGCTATCGATGACGACGATCGAGGCCTCGCCGCGCATCACCCGGTCGATGTCTGCGGTCAGCAGATGCTGGATCGTTTGCGTCTTGCCATGACCTGTGCCGGCAAGGATGTGCATGTGCTCAAAGCGCGACTTCTCCGGAATCCGGAACGGCACGTCGGCGAGGAAGAATTCCGCGAAGGGTGTTCCGGCAAGAAAACTAGCCGCGACCTCGCGCGGTGCCATGTCCCGCGCGGAAGACGGGGTAACCACAGAACGCGCCCGTTGCGCTTCTGCCCGCGTCAACCCCGAGGCCCGCAACAGGTTGTCGTCGAGGCGCTGTCGAACCCGGTCGAACAGCCCCGCACGGGCCACGTCGTCGTCGTAAATGGTCGCCATAGTGCGCTCCACGGCGTCGGCCGGTTGTGCACAAACATCGACGATCGAAACCATGTAGGGCGCCGGTTCCTCGTCATCGGATTCTGCGTAGACGAAGGAAGGTAAGTGGTGCATCTGCCCTTCGAGGATACGGATGACTTTCTCGCGCCACACGTCGATGTAGAAATTTGGGTCGCTCAGAACGCGTTCCTTGACCCGCAGGAACGCGCGCCACTCGTGAAGCTGCTCGATCGACAGATGCTCGAAGTCCGGTCGGTCCGGGCATGCCGTAGATGACCGGCTCCTCCATCAGCAGCCGCCACACGACCTCATGCATGCGCGGCTTGCAAGGCAAGGCTCGGCACGCGGCCGGCGCGGCGTGACGCCTCCTGCACCACATCCTGGACAAAGTCGATTTCTCCGTACTCCTCCGAATACGGCGAACTCTCGTAGGCGCGGGTCACGCGACGATAGAGTTCGAAAACTTCATTCCGGTCCCGGTCTGCCATCGACCCCACGAAGGCGGCCCGCAGATTTGACCATCGAAAGACGTTGGAGACCGCCCAGTGGAAGATGTTGCCGGAGTTAGATCTCAATCACTTCCTCTCCGCCGAAAGTGCACGCAGGCGCTGAGCACCTGCTTGAAGGTTATTGCCGCCTCCTTGATCTGTTCCTCGACGGCCAACATTTCGAGGATGTTCTTGCATTCGATCCGCTTGCCGTTGACGAGGTCGTTGACCGAGACGGAAATGTTCATCGCATTGAAGGCGATACGTGATGCCAAGCCGAGTAGCCCGGAGCCGCGATCGACCATTTCATCTCTTGCTGTAAAGAACGGTATCGCCGAGCCGATAGCGTTGAATGCTTGCCATTTCCTCCTTGGTAATCTCGGCCCGGACATCGAGCTGAAAGATAACCTTGCCCATCAGGCTGGACCGTTGGTCGCGGCGTAACAGTAGATTCATGAAGCGCCCCATAAGCCCCCAAGATTGCAATCTTGTAAAACACACGCTCAGTCGTCAAGCGGTGTTTCGGATAAAGCGGGCGATACGTTCATCGATGACGGGGCGGGGAAGGGCCAACTGGGAGCGGCAACGATCACGCACTTTTCGCGCGGTCTTCGGCCGACCCATCTCCGGCATTGCCGGCATGCGCAGTTCGACGGTGCGGTCGGTGCGGATGTAGGCATGAAAGGGCGGGAGCGCGGACAGGGCGGTATCGTCGCGCCGCAGGTCGAATTCCGGCGACAGCGTTTCGGCATCCAGCGCCCCCGTCCGGAACGCCAACATGCTTCCGACCGTCCCGAGGACCGCCGATCGCATCGGCGGGGAAAGTTGGTCGAGGTACTGGCAGGCGATTGTCAGCGATACGCCGAACTTTCGGATGCCCGACAGCATCTCGACCACGGTGCCATTGCCGAAGTGATGAAACTCATCGAGATAGAGATGGAAGGGCGTGCGGGCCTTGCGGCGCAATGCGTTCAGATGAAAGTTTGACAGCAGGAGGGCCCCAATCAACGACGACTTTTCGATCCCGAGTTCGCCCTGGGGCAGGCGAGCAACGAAGATCAACCCCCGCTCAAGAATCTCGGCGAAGTCGATCGCGGTCTTCGCCTGACCGATCGAATTGCGGATGGCCGGGTCGGCAATCAGGGCACCGATCTTGTTCAGGGTCGAGAGCGTGCGCTCGCGCTGTTCGCGCTCGGGCATGTGGGTTTCGAAGTCGGTTTCCCAAAAGTCACGGATCGCCGGGTCCTGGACGTGCGCAATGACGCGGGCGCGATAGGTTCTAGATGTCAGCAGGAACTTCAACCCCAGCAAGGTGCCATCCGGTCTGTCGAGAAGGGCGGCGACCCCCGCATAAACGAACATCTCGACTTGGGGTCCCCAGGAGTGGCCCCAGATGGCGCGAAAGCAATCGACGATCGCGGATGCGACAAAGGGCCTCCGCTGCGTCGGAATGTTATGTAGCGGATTGAACCCGATCGGGAAGTCGAAGTCTGATGGGTCGTAGAGGATAACATCCTTCTGCCGCTCCGGCGGGATGAGCGCGAGGAGTTGTTGGGTGTCGTCCCCGTGCGGGTCGAAGATCGCGCAACCGGCGCCGGCCGCGATGTCCTGCAGGATGAAATTCTTCAGCGCGGTACTTTTGCCGGTGCCGGTGCGGCCGATGACAAAGAGATGCTGAAGGCGCCGCTCGTCGGAAACTTCGAACGGCGCAAAATATTCCTCGACGCTGATGCGGATCGAATTGTCGGATGTGTCCTAGCTGCATTTAAGGCAGCGCCGTATCGCGACGAACATCCAAAGGCGAAGTGCCTCGTGCTGGAGGAGTTTGCCCGATAGGGAACTGCCGTAAGCGCACCGAAGGAACGGTCCACTGTCATTCTATCGTGCAATGTCCGCTCACTGTTCGTCGGCGCTGCTCGCTTTCGCGAGCAGTCGAAGGCCGACCCAAGCCGTCCGGCCTCGGGCGCGCGTCCGTGTAGTGATAACTCACGGGCCGTCGCGCGCGATGGATGTCTTGTCCTTTTGTGAGAGAGATATGCGAAGCGAACAAAAGGCAAGACAGGATGGATTGGGTCGGGCTTTGGAAGCACGACGAACAGTGAGCGGAAGTGTTGATAACGCGCGGTATTTCCGCGCGACGGCATGGCAACAGTCCGTGGCAACGAATTGCCATGGCTGTATCCATGGCAGGGGACACGAAAATGAAGCGGGCCTCAGTAGGTGTTCGAGCCGCGCCGCTTCACGGCAAGGATCACGATCGATTGCTGTGCTTTGTCGAGTTCGAAAAATATTCGCCAGTCGCCGACCCGTCGGCGGAAAGTTTGTCCCACGCCGCGCAGAAACTTCACGTCCCCGGAGTAGGGGTCGGTACACATCTCGGAAAAGGCCTCATTGATGTGTTCCAGATCGATGCGTGGGACTTTGCGAAGCCCGCGCTCGGCAGGATTAGTTATCACCAATCCCCATGTCATTGCGCCATTGTGCGAGCGGTGTGAAATTGCCCTGCCGATAGGCCTTCATACCCTCGTCCAGCTCGGCGCGGTCCTCGGTCGAAACTTCGTCCACGTAACGGATCAGCTGACGGGCAGCCTTGTCCTGAAAATCGTCTGGTAGCTCGCGCAGTTGGGCCACCGCCTGCTCAAAAAGTTTGGTCATGACGCTAGTGTACCACGGCATTGGAAACGCGCACGCCCGGCCTGAAGTGTCGTGAATTAAAAATTGTGCGACACATGATTTCCGTTCTGTCAAGGACAGCGCCCTGTGAGGGTAGAAAACCTTGACGCCATCACAAACGTGTTGCGTCGTAATGTCCTTCCCTTTTCAAGGAATGAGCGAAACCTGAGTTTTCTTTATTGGGTATCATTCCTCTGAGTATTCTTTATAGAAGGACCGGAAGTTTCCTGCCGGTCTAGAGCGGCTGATTTCTTCCGGTCTAGAGCGGAAGTTTTCTTCCGGTCTGCATCGGACGTTTGCGACCCGGCGGCTTGAGATTGAGCTCGTAGAGGTTGGTCTTTCCCTGCCCTCGTTGGGTGATGACGAGGAGGCCGTTGCTTTCGAGCGCCTTCAGGTGGGTCCGGACGCTTCGGTCCGTGATTCCCATGTCGTCGGCAAGGCGCTGTTGTCCCGGAAAGCAAAAGTCGTTCTGCCACGCGTAGCTCAGCAGCATCGCGAACGCCAGTTTATCCCCTGCCGAGAGCTTGTTGGACTTCAGGAGGAAGTTCGGAACTTGAGTGAACCCCATCGCCGTGGACATGTCTGCGCCACGCAGGATGATGTTCTTGTCCTTCAGCAGATCCCCGATGCGTTTGGCCGACGAAAACTCCATGTAGGCCATTATACGGCCTCTGGAAGCCGGATGGCGCGCTTATCCCCTACTGCCGCGGCTCGCTGCCGCCGCTCAGCAAGGGCGACAGCATCTTTTGCAAGCCAGCGATGAGATGGTTGGTCTCGCGTGCTCGCTCGGTCAGGTCTTTGATTTGATCGTCCTTGACCGAAATCTGTTTGCGAAGGAACTCGTTCTCCCCTTCCAGGCGGTCGACAAACCGCGACAGGTCCGGACTTGTCGTGACCAGTCGCGGTGTGTCGGGGCCTATCGGCGCTTCGACTTTCAGAGATTCTTCTGGAGTGACGATGTCGCGACTAGTCGCGAACGGTCGGGACCCTTCGCGACTTGTCGCAGGTGTCACTTCGTGAATGTAGGCGATATGCTTCGCAACTGATGCCGAATTGATGAGATATTTCTCGCCAAACTCGGTTTCGATCAATCGGCATTGGAGGTGTCCCTTGGCACAGTAGCGCTGAACGCTGCGTGGCGTGCGGGGAAGTCCCGAGCTTGCGTACAGTTGAAGCGCCTCGTCGATCGACAGAGTGAAGTCAGTGTCCGGGGTCGTCGTGCCTTGTCGCGACAGGTCTTCGGTCATGCCTAGATGATACCCTGGGCGCGCGCCTACCTCGCGCCGGTTATCCCCAGGGGCTGCAGCAGAAGCTTGCCACTGATTGCGGGTAAGCACGTGGTCCAAACATCCTGGGGATGGCGAGTTGAACCGGCTTTGCAGTTTTTCCTAGTGGATAACTTGACATAAGCAGTTATTGCGGGGTGCCTAGAGAAGTGCAATATAACTGCACGTTCGTACACTCGGTGCCCGGCAAGGGGAATGCCAGTCGTCATCGCGGCCTGCTCCAACCGGAAGATGATCAAGCCGACTCGCATGCTGCGCGGATCATCGGTTCCCAAAGGCTCGCTCAAGGAGGTCGCGGCTTCCTGGATTTCGCGCGTCCGCGCAGCGAATGACCGGACGCCAGCTCGCGCACTCTATTGCGGACGTAGCTTCCTCGAAGCAAAGGCAGCCGCGAC
The DNA here is from genome assembly GCA_963779545.1 of uncultured Alphaproteobacteria bacterium. GTDB lineage: Bacteria > Pseudomonadota > Alphaproteobacteria > Rhizobiales > Xanthobacteraceae > PALSA-894. The sequence goes on from CAVZYQ010000005.1 coordinate 111,960, forward strand.
CAAGCTGGGCGCTGACTTCTACATTGCCTCGGCTGGCCTTGGCCTAGTGCGACAGGACACGCAAATCCCTGCTTACAACATCACGGTGGCGGGGCCGACGCGAGACAATGTGCTGCATCGCGTGACGAAGAATTCCGCCCGAGACGGCATTAGAGCATGGTGGCGAACGCTGTCTCGCTTGTCTCCCGTTGGAAATGATTTGCACGATGTTGTCCGGAATTCGCATGGATTGGTGCTGATCGCACTGCCCTCCGGCTATCTGGACATGCTCGCTGACGACCTTGGGAAGGTGCACGCGCGGTCTCTCACGCGAATACGGATTTTCACAAGAGCGATACCAAAATCGTTTCCAGAGAAGCTGCTTCCGGCAGTCATGCCCTACGACGAGAGACTGGATGGGCCAGACAGTTCGACGCCGGGCACGCGATCCGACTTCGCCGCCCGCGCCCTACGGCACTTCGTCGACCACATTGTGAGCGCAATGCCGAACGGCGATCTGGACGCGCACCGGCGAGCCGTCTCATCGGCAATGGAAGAGCTTCGCTCAAGGAAGAATGTGACCCGCATTCGTCAGTCGGACGACCAGCTAATTCGTCTCATTTGGAGAAGCTGGAAGGCTGCCGACGGCAAGTCGAGCCGCATGCTTCGTGTCCTGCGCGACGATCTCGGCGTGGCCTGCGAGCAGTCGCGCTTCGCACGCCTTTTCGCCGAAGCCAAGCGGCAACGCGCGAGGGTCAGACCATGAATGCAGCAAAAAGCCGCCTCGTAGTTCGGGCGGTGAAGACGAATCAGGGAGACGGCGTGGATGTTTATGCCTTCTTCCTGCGAGGCTCCGACATCCTCAAGGTGGCTGACATCAGCCGCATCAGCCGCGAGGACAGCGAACTCAAGGGTTTTCAACGAAAGGAAATTAGAACGCATGTCAACTCAATCGTAGAATTCCTTGACAGCGGGCCGGTCCTGTTTCCGAACGCCATCATCCTGGCCCTTTCCACGGAGGTTGAATTTAAATTTTCCCGTGGAACGCGTCCCAATGGAATGATTGACGTTGCAAATTCCGGCAATCTCACGATTCCAATCCGGCCAGAGAGCCAACGTGCCGCTTGGGTTGTCGATGGTCAGCAGCGGTCCCTTGCCTTAGCGCGGGCGAAGAACAGCAAGATCGTAGTGCCGGTCATTGCGTTCGTGTCGCCTGATCTTGAGACGCAGCGAGCACAATTTATTCTGGTCAATAAGGCACGTCCGCTACCGCAGCGCTTGATCGACGAGTTGCTTCCCGAAGTCAGCACGATGCTGCCGAAGGATCTGGCGGCGCATAGATTGCCAAGCGAAATTTGTAACCAGCTCAACAATCAATCGCGCTCGCCGTTCTACAAGCTCATCCGGCGCGCGTCGAGTCGGAAAGGGGAGCAGGGGGTGATTACGGACAGCTCCTTGATCGCCGCCATACGAAGAAATTTGAAGCCTCCACTCGGTGCACTGAGCCACTACAGTGCGAATGGAGAGTCATCCGATCCGAATGCGATGTACGAGGCTTTGGTCCTGTATTGGACCATCGTCCGGGAAGTGTTTGGCGACGCCTGGGGTAAGCCGCCTGCTGAGAGCCGGTTGATGCACTCGGTCGGCATACGCGCGATGGCGGCAGTCATGGACCCGATCATGGTTCGCGCTGAAGCAACATCCGATCCTAGGCGTGCAATCCGGGAATCACTGGAACGATTGAAGCCGCACTGTTGCTGGACGGACGGTGTTTGGACCGACCTCGGACGGCGTTGGAACGAGGTGCAGTCCACCGCGCAGGACATCGCGAAACTGACCAATCATCTCATTGGGCTCGACCGCGATTTGTCGAAGAAAGCGGCGCGATGAAGTTCATCTTTGCCGATAGCCTCGACATGGTCGATCCCGAGTATGACTTTCTGCGGGATCGAAACGGCGCGTCGCGCTCTCCCTACTGGGATGATCTGTACCCCCACGAAATCTTGGATGAGGCCCCTTACGACGGCATTCTTGTCTCGCGCGGAATCGTGGGCGGGTCAGCCGTGACCGGGAAGTACACAACCGCTCAGGCGACCCGATTTAGGCGTGTCGGCGCGCGACGATTCCTAAGATTGGAGTCGCCCCGGTTCATGCGTTTCCCAATCTTCGGCGACTGCGGCGCGTTCACCTACCACAAGGAGGATCGGCCACCGTATACGCCCAACAATATGGTCGATTTCTATGAGGAAGGCGGTTTCACGCACGGCTGCTCGGTCGATCATATCATCTTCGATTTCGACGAGAAGCTGCTTGGCACCAAGGGCGGGAGCGCAGAAGCGCGTCGGCGCTTCGACATCACGCTGGAAAATGCCTCCGCCTTCTTTAAGGCGAGCAAACGGATTTCAAAGCGCTTCACCCCGCTCGGCGTGATCCAGGGTTGGTCGCCCGGCAGTATGGCGGCAGCCGCAAAGCGTCTGCACAAGATCGGATACTCGTACCTCGCGCTCGGCGGCACCGTTCCTTTGCGCACCGATCAGATCAAGGCGTGTCTGCGCGCAGTCAGGGAGGTTATCCCTACAAAAACAAAACTGCACATTCTCGGATTTGCCAAAGCAGATGACATCGCCGGCTTCGGATCATTTGGCATAACGAGCTTCGATACCACTTCGCCCTTGATCCGGGCCTTCAAGGACGGGAAGTCGAATTACTACTTGCCCTCGCCGAAGGGGTCGGGGCTGAGCTACTACACAGCCATCCGCATCCCCCAAGCGCTCGAAAACCCAAAGCTCGTGCGCCTCGTCAAGCGCGGCATCGTCAATCAGGAACAAATGGTCAAGCTGGAAGGCTCGGCGCTCGCGGCGCTGCGCGCGTATGATCGGAATGAAGTGTCTCTGAACGAGGCGCTAGAGAAAACATTATCGTATTCCACTCTCGCTACTCTCGGCGCCCCGCTTGAAGCTCTACCCGGATCAAAAAGCGCCGCCGACCTTCGCGCGCGTTACTATCGCACCCTGCACGACCGCCCTTGGACGCACTGTCGTTGCGCGATTTGTCGCGCAGTCGGCATCGAAGTGATCATCTTTCGTGCGAGTAACCGCAACAAGCGACGCGGCATTCACAATCTCGGCGTATACAAGAAGGTAATCGATGGCCTCGACAAGAAAGTCGCGCTCGAAAAAGGAACGCCTGACCTTTTCGGGCATTCGCGCTCAACAAAGCCCAGCTCACACAATTCTGTCTTTCGCTGTGAAAGCGGATGATCTCGGCCGTATAGCGGCGGTGAGTCGGATTGGGAGAGACGCGCAAGGAACACTGAGCGGCTTTCAGCGGCCGCAGATTGCCGCACATATCGAGGAAATCAGGGACTATCTCGAAAAGGACAGCGCGGTTCTGCCCAACCCAATTGTTGTGGCGTTTACACAAGGCGTCAGCATCAAGGGGAAGGGGAACGGCGTTTGCCAAGTGTCGATCGACGTGACTGACGGACCGCCAGGATTGGTTGTCGACGGTCAACAGCGCTTTACGGCCCTCTCTCAGATCAATGGAAAGGAATTTGAGGTCTTCGTCTCGGCGTTGATCTGCAAAGACGAATTGGAGCTCCAGCGCCAGTTTGTGCTCATCAATAACACTCGGCCGCTATCGAAGTCGCTGATCTACGAACTTTTGCCCTCGGTAGACGGTCTGCCCAGGCGGTTCACTGGACGCACCCTTGCTGCTGAATTCACAGAAAGGCTCAACTATGACGAAGATTCGTCGCTCAGAGGCAAAATCCATCAGCACACGAATCCCGATGGGTTGATCAGCGACACGGCGATCCAACGTGTAGTCATGCACTCAATGAGCGATGGCATCATGCGCGAATTGGTGCGTCGGCCCGGCGGAAAGGATCGCTGCTTTCGCCTCATTAGCGAGTTCTACCACGCGGTTGCCACGGTCTTCAAAGACGCCTGGGAAGGGCATACGCCAAAAACGTCCCGTCTCGTTCATGGCGCCGGCATCGTGGCGCTTGGCGAAGTCATGGAGACACTTGCTCTCCTCGAAGGAGCGCGAACTTCAAACGAGTTTGCTAAGGGCATGGGGTGCCTTGACGGGCGAACCGCCTGGACATCGGGCGAATGGCACTTCGCCAAGGGTGACCGCCGCCATTGGAAAGCTATCCAGAATGTCACGCGAGACATCGAGACGCTTCGCGATTACCTCAACAAGATCGTGCGCGACGATATCCGGCGCCGCCGCCGCGCGGGACCGGGAACGGTTCTGAAGGAAAAGACAATTGCCTGAATATCCAAGGGAGGCCCGCATGGCCGTGCCAGAACCAGTAGCTGACGACGGCGTTCCGAATACGCTGTTATGGGTAAAGGACGCGCCGCTCTTTATCGACGATGACAACCTTGCCCGCTTTTACGATGCCGTGGTCAAACCTGCGTTCAAGGACGACACGCCGCTCAAGATCAAGCTGACTGAAGCGCTAAAAACCGACATTGAAGGCAAGCTTGGTGGGAAGATGAAGTTCGGGCTTGCCTCGTGGATATCGACATTCATAGGCGCGGCAGAAGTGGAAGCCACAGCCGAAGGCAAGGCCGCCAGGGGCAAACAGAAGGGTTCGGAGCATGAAATCACGCTCTCGCCGATTACGACACCGCAGCGCCAACTCGTGCAGCTCGTCGCTTTCTACATTTTGAATCACGCGGATCGGCTGCTCACCGGCGACATTAGCTCACCTCTCGACTGGCAGAAAGAATCAAAGGCTTCCGGCGTGCCGCGGCCCCTCGTCTTCATCGATCTACCGCCCGGCACGAAGTTCACGCCGATGGCGGCGGAGTTCGAAAACGGCAAGGTCGTAACGCTCTTCAAGGAGGTGAAAGGCAAACTGAAAGAGCCGCCTCCGCCGTACGATCCTGCGAAGAAGGCGGAATACTGGTCGTGGTTTGACAAAAATTTTGACCCCGGAGAGGCCACCGAAGCGATCGAGAATGCGTCCCGCGCGAACGGGAAAATCGAGTGGATCGACTTCCGCTTGCCGATGAATGACCGCGTCGACTCGCTGCATCTCCATCTTGAGGCTCGCAAGCGCTACTTCACGGGCGCCCTCGCCTACATGGTCGTGCGCCGCGCGGTTGGTCACGGTCTTCGGCTTGTCGGCACGCTCAAGGACGGGCCGGACATCAATGTGCTGGCTCTTTATGAGAAATGACAAACATGAGCGGGCAGGACGATAGGGCGTTGGTGCTGTTCTCCGGAGGCCAGGACTCCTCGACCTGCCTTGCATGGGCGCTAGACCGCTTCGCACATGTCGAGACGGTCGGCTTCGACTACGGGCAACGGCACAGGGTTGAACTGGACCGCCGCCAGATCATCACGGGCCGCCTGCGGGCGGAATTTCCGGCATGGTCTGCCCGTATCGGAAAGGATCACACCGTCGACCTGTCTTCGCTCGGCGCTATTTCCGAAACGGCGCTGACGCGCGAAACCGAGATCAAGTTCGGCGCCGAAGGCCTGCCGACAACGTTCGTCCCAGGCCGCAACATCGTCTTCCTGACCTTTGCGGCCGCCCTCGCCTATCGCCGGGGCACCCGGCACATCGTCGCCGGCATGTGCGAAACCGATTATTCGGGTTACCCGGACTGCCGCGACGATACGATCAAGGCTTTGCAGGTCGCGCTCAATCTCGGCATGCAGCGGCGCTTTGTCGTGCATACGCCGCTGATGTGGATTGACAAGGCGCAGACTTGGCAACTCGCGCGCGATCTTGGCGGTGACCCGCTCGTGAGCCTCATCGCCGAAGACTCGCACACCTGTTACCTCGGCGAGCGCGGTCAAAAGCATGACTGGGGGTATGGATGCGGTGCCTGCCCCGCCTGCGTGTTGCGTGCTGAAGGCTACCGCAAGTTCACAGCTGAAATGCAGCACTCAGGACCGAAGGAGCGGGCTCATGCAAGCCTCTGACAAAAGCGGCCGGATGGAAGGGTTTATCTTTTTCGCGGGGTTCGTCGCGTGCATTCCGCTGGCGAACTGGCTGATCGGCCACGTAGGCCTTGTGTGCGTGCCGAACGGGCCGTGCCTGATCCCGGTGGCGCCCGGTATCGACGCACCGAGCGGCGTTCTCATGGTCGGGCTTGCGCTCGTGCTGCGCGATCTCGTGCAGCGGCGTCTTGGCATCGCGTGGGCGATCGGCGCGATCGGCGTCGGCACCGTGCTCTCCGCGACCTTTGCGCCGGCAACGCTCGTCATCGCCTCGGCAAGCGCGTTCCTGCTCTCAGAGTTCGCGGACCTTGCGGTCTATACGCCGCTGCAAAAGCGCGGGCTCGTCCTCGCCGTGATCCTCAGCAGCGTCGTTGGCCTAATAGTCGACAGCATCGTCTTCCTCTGGCTCGCGTTCGGCAGCCTCGCATTCCTGCCTGGCCAGATCATCGGTAAGGCCTGGATGGTGCTGCTGGCGCTGCCGGTCATTGCTTGGCTGCGCACCCGCGAAGACCGCACGGAGTTGAACCCGATGGTATGAGTTGCACCTGCTCGAAGCCCACTCAACCGCTCACCCTATCTCGTCTTTTCGAGAAGCTTATCCGGGATGTAGATGTTTTGTGGTCCGCGATGGAGGCGACTACCTGACAAGGTCACGCCCTTATTTTCTTGCGCGAAATCTACGATTCTCGTCTGCACTTCGGAATACCCGACTCTGCCTCTCAGTAGCATTGAAGAAACAAACACGATGTCATTCAAAGGCAACGGTCCAATAGGCCTTCGCAGGAGTTCATAGGCTTTGAACAAGGCAGTAGTTAACTCACTCACACTAGCGACTAGGCGCCATGACTCCCAGATTGGATTTGTTGCCCATTGAGAAAGCGCCACCTTTTCGGCCCAATGCTCTGAGCCAGCGAAAGCGTCTAGGTCAGCAAGCAGAGACCTTGCAGGCGATTCAAACCTGTATGTAAATCCGTTTTTTGGAAGACCCTCCTTCGATAGGTACCCAAAATCCACCAGCCATTCGAGACGTGGAGAAACCCTATGCTCAAGCACGCCGGGCCCTTTCGTCCGTGCAGAATTCCTCCTTGATGTCTGCTCGATCTGTTTTCTAAACTGTTTTGCCTTTAGAAGAACCGTGGAGGAGCAATGCTTGCTTAAGCTTTCCACCGCTCTACTGACAATGTCGGAAAAACATTTAGAAACGTCGTCTCGACTGACAATGCCCGCTCGTTCTTCCGAAAGACTAATGACGCTTCGAAGTAGTTCACGCAACAAGAAACCATCTAGCTCGACTACCTGACGCAAGATTGCTGGAGCCTCGATTCCAAGAAGGAACGGATTGTCAGCGTTGTTTGGATTGGCGGCTCCCCAGTCGTGTGTCCGTAGACGCTCTATCAGATAGCCGGCGGCGGTCCATGTTGTCTTACCCCGCGAAAGTAGTCGCAATTGAAATGCAAGGTCGATGATCTCCTTGGCGTTGTCAGGTGTCGGAACACCGATCGTTGATCGGATTAGTGGATTCGCCATCCAAATATCGGTTCGAAACACCGGAAGCTCATCAAGGATATTGCCGCGTTTATCTAGCGCGCGCCACGACGTTTGCTGCTTCCGAAGCGCATAGCCCTCGTAACGTCCAGTCGATGCGTGGTTGTCAGGTATCAAGCCTTTGTCTTTTAGATACTCAAAAATCGTATCATTCTTAGCATCGTCCAATGTAAGGGGCGTTCGAGCGTTCAAAATCTTCTTCACATTCCGTACGAGGGTCTCCTCCGGAATATGCGACAACGCCGTTAGGCCGAGCACAATATTCACCGCGCCCAGTCGAGCTCTAAACACGGTAAGATACTCAAGAAGCGCGTCGGCCATATTACAAGACCTGATTTTAGACCCTCACAGCTCAATTCCTCCGTGGACCGTGGCGCGAGGCCGGATCGCTGCCACGATGCAGCGGTGCTGTGGAGTGTTTTGGTCCGAAGCTGAAATTAAGCAGAACCCCGGCGGTAGGGTCCTCAGAAAGCTACTGACCTCTAGTTGACGTGAACCTGATTGGATAGACTCAGGCAATTCGGACTTCAGGTTGTCGCGAACCGCGCGAATGTCCGCCTCAGTTACGAGTTGATGCGCGATAAACGTCTCCACCTGGCTCAGAACGCGGCTATCTAGTGCAGACGGTTGTTGAGTAGCTAGTACTGCCGATAGGCCCATATTGCGCCCCTCCTTGACGAGTTGCACAAACAGGTCCCGAGCCGCGCTGCTCGCGCCGGGTGCGAGAAACGCCTGGGCTTCATCGAGCATTACTACTGTTCGCGCTATGCCATTGTTGAGGGCAGATTGAAGTCCGATTCGATCGTTCTCAGGTATGTTTGGATCGAGCGCGAGGCGCTTTTCCGCAAATGCTGTGTTGCTACGTTCACGCATCAGCATACGCGTCAGTATGGCCACTACGACAACACGATAGCTCTGCGGCATGCGCGCAAGCATGACAACCGCTACCGAACCTGGCCTAATTAATTGGCTAATGGGGGTTCCGTTTGCAGAGAACAAGCCTGTCTTCGCGAGCGCCGATAGACGTTGGCGAAGTGCCCGAAGCGTCTCGGAGTGATAGACGTTAGTAAGATCGTCGGAATCTATTGCATCAACTAACTGTTGTAGATCGAACCGCGGAGTTGCCGCTATCGGTCGCCCGTTGCGGCGATATCCGTTTCGAACCAGTTCTACGACGTCTGCCAGAGCCTGTCCCAGCGGCGTGTTAAATACTGTGCCTCCGCCCAGTAGGAGTTCCCACTCCTCTAATTCCATTTCGGGCACGGGTAGTTGCAACGTCTGAAACCAGTGGGGATCTGTTTCGCGCTTGCTACCACCTGGCACCCAAGCCGCTACGTCACACGTTATTCCCACTAATCCCGCGGCTTGGGCCAGTTTGTAGTGGCGACGTGCTTCGGCATTCTCGCTCTCGCTAACGGGAAAACGCAGTGTCCAGTACACATCGAGGGGGTCGAACAGCAAGACTCCACGTGGATGCTGCTGGTGCCCAATGCTGGTATGGGGGCCGGCGGCGAAACCCTCGGCTATCACGCCGAGCGTGAAGGACTTTCCGCTACCACGCTTCCCAACAACAGCAACTACTTGCTCTTTACCTGTTGCCAACCAGACGGTTGGTGAGGCGCCGGAAGCCGATTCCGAAAGTGTGCCCAGACGTAGGGCATCACCGCTTGTCGAGCCCGCACCAAGCCAAACTCCTTCGCGAGGAGGATCTAGAATAGGTCGCAGACGCCACTGTCGGTTCGGCATGGCACTACGCGCTGTTGATCTGAGAAAGCAAATAAGTCGACGACAGAATGTGACGTTTGTCGTCGATCGCCCTATTCGTAAAATCGTCTAATGTTTTCTGTATGTCGCGAGGAGTCGTATACCCACCTTGGCGAGTGGCGTATCTTGCAGCGGAGGCTAGACCGTCGTTGGTAAAAGGAAAACACTCGTCACTGATGGCCTCGCCGTCGGCCTCAGCCGCGAACGTTTTAAGCAAAGCCTTCTTCTTGTCGGGATCGATCCATTCGGACAATAGAGCCTTCATGAAGACTGCGGTCTCTGCTTCGTTCAAGGTTTGTAACCGGATGTAGCTCTGTTCCCCAAAGCGTGATCGGACCTGTTGGTCTTGTAGCGGCAGTGCCATCTCGTCGGGGTCATTCCATGACCCCGACACAATAAAACCAACTTCCTTCGTCTGGTCGTCTGCCAAGACTTTAAAGGCGTTAAGCCAGTGATTTATGGCATCCTGATTAGAAACGGAACTTAGCTTTGTAGCCTCATCGAGCATGAACACAAGGAAGTTATCTTCAACTTCTCGGCACAAGCGCCCGAACATTTGGAGTATTCGAGCCAAGTGGCCAGATTGACCCACCGAGGGCGGCAATCCGGCGTTTCGACTTTCGACAGCGCTAAGTTCGACCCCCCGCAACCAGTCCCAGGCTATCCTGCTATTGTCACCGAATGCGCCGAGATTTCCAAATGCAATAGCGATGTCACCAGATTGGGTGAACTCACGAATCGTGTCTTGGGATTTTTGACCATGCTTTCGCTGGTAGTCTTGGATCCAAAGGCGCGCTACATCAAAGCTGAGCGCGTCCAAAAGCGCACCGTGAGCCACGTCGAAGCGCGATTTCGATGAAATATCCGGTAACTCGACGAACACGACGCGTGCCCGAAATTCTGGGGTATTTTCGATAACGTGCTGTACATGGCGCATCGTGTGCGTCTTTCCCACACCCCAATCGCCGTACAATACGAATTTCGGTGGATTGCCCGTCCGAAAGGACCGACGAAGGATCGAGCGCAAGGTGTCATCTAGTTCATGACGTACGAAGAACAGTCTCGCGTCGAGATCGTTAGCAATCGTGAAATCCACATGCTCATCCTTCAGTCCGAACCATGTTTTCATTGTTTCCATTGAGCGTATGCCTCCAGCTAGAAGCGAGCACGGTGAATGAGCTTTCGCCCGGGTGTGCGATAGATTTCTGCAGCTTCTCGGTCCAACGCGGACACGACTTGCTTACCGTCCATATAAGAATGAGCAAGCAGACCGATCTCAAGATTGTTAGCCGAATTTTGAGTGAAGTTTGCGGAACCGATTAGAGCAAAGGACCTGTCGGCGGTCGACGCGGTGAATAGTTTGGTGTGAAGTTCGGGCACCAAAGCGATGTTCGCCCGACCAGTCGCGGCAAATGCGTCGACTGCATCACTATGCCAAGCCTCAATCGGGGGGCGAGTGACTATGTAAACTGTAGTTCCGTACTTCTTCATGCGTTCGGCTAGGGCGGTTGAAGTAAGCGAGAACGATTCGTCTAAGGATGAAAGCCAGGGACTGATGATGTTGAGGCGCTTCCAGTCCGATGTGCGCTGAAGGGCAAAAAGATATGAGTCCAAAACGTTTCTAGTTCGCACCGTTAGCCAAGGTGGAAGGCGAGTTGATTCTGGCCATTGGAGCTTCGGGGCGGCCACCTCGGCTGCTGACTCTGGCTCAAGAGCATTTGACCGAACCAGTTCGGCAGTTTCAATCGGGCGATCTAGGGACGGTCGGGAAACAGATCGTCGAAATAGATCGATGACCCAGTTTTTCCAATTATGCCGCTTGTCTTCCGTGAGGCCTTGTTGCTCACGTTGCTGAGTCAAAACCTCACCGACAACATCTCTGATGATTGAAGTGCGGTCAGGCTGTAGCTCGGAGGAGAAGTGACGTTTGGTGTAGTTATATTGCTCCAGAGAGTTTAATGGGCGGGTTAGATTGCCATCTCGCACATAGAATTCGTATTTGTCTCCATCGACTAAGATTACCGGCTCTGCATGCCGTTTGCATTCCACCTGGGCGACATATTTGCCATCTATAGAGTAAAATAACATCGCGACGGCGGAGCTTTTGTCGCCGCCCAGCAAGTTTGCTATGGCCGTTCTTAGCGAAAGCTCGAAGCCATCCAGCGTTTTCTTGGTGAGCGTTTCAATGTCGCGCTCGATGCCGACAATTTCACGATCATCGGAGACGCCGATCAACAGCGTGCCGCCCTCGCTGTTCATGAAACCCGCTATAGTCTTTGCAACTGCCTTAGTCAGATCCTTATTGACCTTTTGCTGTTCCAAATCGAAGCGAAATGACGATTTGAACTCGACGTTGGGCGTTTCACCTGCCGTAATCAAATTGCGAATTCGATCCTCTGCGCGCATTTGTAACGACTCGTCGAGTGCGAAGCTTGTCAGTTAAGATCAACTGAAAGCCCACGTTGTGGACGCCCCGAGGCGTGGGCTTGTCAGCCCGACTCCGGGTGGCCGCGAAGCGTATCAAACGCTTCAGGTTGCGATAAGACTTGATTGCGCCTGGTACTGGGGCGAAGTTGAAAAAAGCTAAGCGACCAGGGGAGCTGATGTGTACTCACAAGCCGGCCCTGTATCGAGGCGTCAGAGAAAGTTGATGGGGCGGCCTGCGGAGGAGTAGGAATTGAAAGGGCGGTATGGTTCTCACAGTGGCCCCCTTGGACGAGCTTTATTCAAAAAGCGAGCCCCGGGTTGGACCCCGGGGCTCTGGCCCTCTTTAAGAAGGAGATGATTGAGCGCGGTTAGCGATCCTCTCCTCGATCCAGGCCTCCACCTCCTCAACCACCCATGCGACCCGACAGGCGCCGAGCTGTACCCGCTTGGGGAATTGGCCGGCGGCTTCCAGGCGCGCGATGTGCGCGAAGCAGTAGGGGATACCAAAGAGCGACTTGAGTTCCTTCTTCGATGCGAGCTTCCGTGTCATTGCATGTCCCTCGTGAAAGGGACGTTGCAACGCCCGGTGAGCCCTGGGCACTCAAAACATACACAAAAATGTGCTACACCTCAACGTGCACATAGCTGCGCATACTGCCAAAAAAGAGCGCCCCGTGTGGGGCGCTATGCAGCTGGGCGAAGCGATTGCTGTTTGAACTCGTCCAGCAGATCGGCCCATTTCTGTAAGAGGTCGATCCGCTCGGGCCAGTACGGAGCCCTGTTGTAGGTGCGTCGCACCTCGTCCTCGTCTTGATGAGCCAACGCCGCTTCGATAACGTCGGGATTGAAGCCGCGGCCGTTTAGAACCGTACTTGCTGAAGAGCGGAAGCCGTGTGCACACATTTCATCCTGAGCGAATCCCATCCTTCTGAGCGCCGAGTTCATAGCGTTCTCGGATAGCGGGCGCTTGAACGATCTGATCGACGGAAAAACAAGCTCACCGTTTGTCGCATCCCAAATTTCGCGCAAGACGGCCATTGCTTGGCGCGACAAGGGCACATCATGCGGCCGTCTCATCTTCATCCGCTCGGCAGGAATTCTCCATGTCGCTTTCGGAAAGATGATCTCCGATCGCTTCATGAACCGAACCTCTCCCGGTCTCGTCATCGTGAGCGCGAGGAAGAGCAGTGCTGCCTTGATCGTGGGCCAACCATCGTACTCGTCGATACACCGCATTAGCCCGCCCAGCTTCACCTCGTCCGTGATCGCCGCGCGATGCTGCACCTGGGGCCGCAGCAGCGCGCCTTTGAGCGCGTAGGTCGGGTCATTGGACGCCCTGAGGGTGACTACGGCGAGGCGAAACACCCGACCGATAGTGCCGCGCAGACGCCGCGCGGTTTCGCGTCGGCCAGTCTTCTCAACCTTCTTCAACAGGTCGAGCACTTCGGCCGGCGTAATCTCGCTGATAGGACGATTTGCAAGGGGCGCCGCGAGGTCTTCGACCAACCAGCGATTCTTGTCGATCGTCGTTTGTGCAGCGCCGTTTGCTTGAAGGTTCTCCAAGTGCTCAGCGGCAACCGCCGCGAACGTGTTGCGAGAGGCGACCGATGCAGCAAGCCGATTTTCGCGCTTCTTCTGCGACGGGTCTTTGCCTTCCGCGACAAGTTTGCGCGCATTCATCCGCTTCTCGCGCGCCGAAGCGAGCGAGACCTCCGGGAAGGAGCCGAACGAAAGCATCTTCTCCTTTCCGCCGAACTGATAACGAAAACGCCACAGCTTACTGCCGTTGGGATTCACCAAGAGGTGCAGCCCGTCACCGTCCGCGAGCTTGTACGGCCGCTCTTTGGGCGTCGCATTTCGAATGGCAAAGGCGTTGAGCGCCATGGGTACGTCCCCTCTATCTGAAAGAACCTACCCATCATTGTACCCAGCCGTACCCAGGCTGTCACAGGTCGGCATGCGTCGCTATGTGGAGAGCAGATGATATAACATGCTGATCTTGCAGCACTTATGAGCAACTAAGAACAGATATGAAACGAGGTAGTGGTGCCGCGGAAGGGACTCGAACCCCCGACCCCCGCTTTACGAAAGCGGTGCTCTACCAGCTGAGCTACCGCGGCGCCGCCGTGGTGATAATCGCCTGAGGCTGAAACCGCAAGAACATGACGGCCGGCCGCAATCCCGGAGTACGCGGGGTACGCTTGTGGCCGGCCGGCCCGTTGCCGGACGTTACAGTTTCACCGGAAAAGCTGACGAATTCGTTGCCAGGCGTCCGGACGCGGGTTCTCGGTCAGTTCCACCTCGTCGGCGACCGGTTCCGGGCCGGGGTCGTCGGGGACCTGCGCCAGCGGAATGATCGGCGCGACCGCCGGGATCGAACGCGCCATCGTGGCCCCGCGCGGCGGCGGAGCCCCGGCCGGAGCGGCATTGTCCGGCGCGGTATTCCCGAGCGGCGGCGAGACGACCTCACGAGGCAGCTCAGGCAATTCCTGAGGCGGTGGCGCCTCGATCAGCACGGGCATCCGGTCCCCGCCCAGTTCGCCGACCGGCACCTTCCACTGGAACGCATCGAGGCGGCCGGTGACCGGCGAGAGGGGCAGCCAGCGGTCGGACACGAACCCGTCGGCCGTCCACGCCGGATCGAGCGCCGCGTTGAGCGCGCGTCCCATCCATTCGCGCGCGCGGCCCTCATCGCCATCAAGTTGCTCCAACTCGGCCATCAGCATCGCGACGCGCTGCGTCGGCGCGGCGGCCAGTGGCTCCAGCGTTTCGCGGGCGGTCGTGAGTTCGCGAGCGTCGAGCGCCGCGCGTGCGACCGCGAGTGCGCCCTCGGTGTGGCCCGGCGTCATGCGCGCCAGCGTCTGCGTGCGCGAAAGGCGGTCGCGCGCCGAATCCGACAGGCGCACATGCGCGTAAGCCTCGGCCAGATCCGGATGCGGATTTGTCTTCCACGCCGCCTCGACGATCTTGGCGGCCTTGCGCCGCTCGCCCGCTTCCGCGAGCAATCGCCCTGCAAGCGCGGCCGCCGGCACCAGATCGGGCGCGAGCTTGACGGCATCGACCGCGAGCGAACGCGCGACGTCGCGGTTTTCTTCTTCGGTCGCGAGTGCGCGTGCGGTGAGCAGCACGGCACGCTGCCGCCGCCAGGCCGCGCGATCGAGCATGCCGCTCTTGCGATTGTCCTCGAGGATCGCCAGCGCGCCTTCCCAGTCGCCCGCTGCGCAACGGAATTCGAGCACGGCCTGCCCAGCCCACGCGAGCGCGGGCGCGTCCTTGGCGGCCTGCTCGGCGAACAGCCGCGCCGCCACGGAATCATTGCGGCGCTGCGCCTCGACATAGAGCCCGCGCAGCCCGAGCAGCCGCGTGTCGGAACGTTCCGCCATCGCGCGAAACGCGTCCTCCGCGCCCGCGCGGTCGCCATTGAGTTGCGCGGTCTGTGCGCGGAGCAGCAACGCCAGCGGCTCGTTCGGCAGGCTCTTCTCCGCGTTCGCCGCGAACCGCTGCGCGGCGCGTGCATCGCCGGCGCCGATCGCGATCAGCCCGCGCGAGATCGAGTCGTAGCCCTTGCGCCGCTTGCGTTGGCGCATCGCCAGCGAAAACAGTTTTGGCGAACGCAGGAAGAAACGAATGAGCGACCACACCATCACCGCAGCGATCGCAACCGCGGTGATCGCCATCACGGCAACCATCACCGAGGTATCGGCACGATAACCAAGCCACGTGATCGCGATCTGCCCGGGCCTATCAGCGAGCCAGACGACGCCGAGCGCGAGAAGACCCGCCGCAACAAGAAAGACAACGACACGGATCATGCTGTGAGCCCGCTCATGGTCCGGCCTTCAGCGCATCGACCGCCGCGGTGGCGAACTGCTGCGCAGCGGCGAGCGCGGTGATCTGTGCCTGGGCCTTCTTGATCCATGCCGCCGCACTGCCGCTCGCGGAGTCGGGAAGGAGCTTCATCTCGGCGAGCGCACCCGGGATGTCTCCTTGTGCTGCTCTCGCTTCCGCGCGCGCCATCATGGCGGGAGGTTCATCGCCCGCAGTCTCGTTGACGGGCCGAACACGCACGAGCCGCTCCGCGTTCTGCTGCAACCGGCCGACGAGGCCGACATCGCGCGCCACTTGCGGCGCCGAAGGCGCCTCGGGCGCGGTCGCTTTCAGTTCGCGCGCAAGACCTGCCGCAGTGGGCACGCCGTCCTTTGCAAAGGGCTCGAGCGGCGCGAGCACCTTCGCGTCGGGCGCCAGCGCCTTCGCGGCGGCAAGCTCCTGCACAAACGGCGCGCCGCGCTCGACCGCTCCGCGCAGCAGGACGGCCGCGAAGGCAAGCCGGGCCGGTTTGTCGGGGCCAGCGCCGGTTGCGGCTGCCTGTGCGATGCGTGCGTCGATCGTTTGGGCCGTCTGCTCAAGCGCCGCGAGGCGCGCGGCCAGCGCGTCGATCTCGCTATGCGCGACCTGCGGCGCGGGGGGCGGCACAGGAGCCTTCTGCGCGGACTCGAAAGCCGCATCGGCGCGGGTCTTGGCATCGCGCGCCGCAGTACCCGCCGCTTCGATACTCTGCCGCAGTTCGGCGAGCGGACGCGTCGCGGTTTCAAGCGCCGTTACGCGCGCGGTCAGCGCCTGATCAACCTGCGCGGCGCGCGGCGCGGCGGCGGATACTTCCGCCCGCCCGATGCGCGCATCGAAATCGGCGAGCCGTCCCATCGCCTGTTCGGCGGCGCCGACGCGCGCCGCCAGATCCGCAAGCGCGCGCTGATCGAGACCGGCGGGCTGCGGCTTGGCGGCGGCCATCCCGCGCACCTGCGCTTCCATCATCGCAAGCCGCGCCGCCAGCATGACACTCAAGTCATCGCGATTGTTGATCGTGCCCAGAGCCCAGAGCGCCAGGAACACGACGAGCATCGCGGCTGCGCCCGCGGCGCCTGCCGCAACGAGCCGCCAGTTCATCCGCTCCGCCATCTGTCCGCGCAGCGCCGAGATTCTGGCGTTCATCGCGCTCCAGTCCATCCACTCGGACGGCCGGGCGCCCGTCCCGGGCCGTGCGTTCGGAGGTGGCGGAGGCGCGCGGGGTGGCTCAGGCTGCGGTTCAGCCGCAACGCTGGCGGCCGCTGGCTGGGGCTCGGCGCGCGGCGTTTCCGCAGGCGGATCAACGGGTTCAGACGGCTTTACGGGCTCGGAGGCGATTTCGGTTGCTTTCACATCGATGGTCGGCGGCGGGCGCCGCCGCTTAGCCCCCGGTGGTCCGGACGCGCCGCGTTTGTCATCTGCCATCACGCGCCTCCCGCCGCCCCGGCGTCAGCCACGAGCCATACTGCCACGCGGTGAGTCCGGCAACTTACCACTAAGTAAGGCCAATCAATGCCGTTCCGTCCGGGTGCGGCGCGACCGCGACCCGCTTTGCGCCTGCGCTGCGCAACGGAACCGTGACCTCGTCGGAGATGCAGAAATGCGCGAGGTCGAGCACCGCGCCGAGCACACCGGCCTGTTCCGAGAGCACGAGCAACGTCGAGGCGCTGCGCTGCGAGTAATGCAGCACGCCGTCGAGCTGCACGCCCAGCAAGGCCTGTATTACCAAGTCGGGCAACCGCGTGGCCGCGACTGCCCGATAGATCACTATTGTATCGACCGTCAGCCGATGCGGCGCGAGTGCGGCAGCGAGATCGCCGGCCCGGTCTTCGCCTGCGAGATAGAGCAAGGGAGTTCCAGGCCCAAAAATCGTCGGCACAAAGGCCGTGAGATCAGCAAGAGAGCCACCGGGAGTTCCCGCAAGCGTAAAGCCAGCATCTTGCGCGACCTTGGCTGTGCGATGCCCCACGGTAACGACCGGCAAACTAAGCAAACTCGCGACGCTGGGATGCCGCGATGCGGCGCGCGCCGCATTCGCGCTGGTCATCAGCACCGCACCGTAAGGTCCCCGGAATTCCGCTTCGACCGTTTCGACGTGCAGCAGCGGCGCGACCAGCACCTCATGCCCGCGGCCGCGCAGCGCCTGCGCGGTGCGTTCCGCGTCCGGCTGCGGGCGTGTGACCAGAACGCGCATCTCAGTCCCCGAAGAAATCGGGTGGTGCGCGTCGCTTCAGCTCCGCGCCTGCGTCCGCGCCCAACGCGATCGCATCGGCGCGTTTGCCGCTGCGCGTCGTCTCATGCGTCTCGCTGCCGTCTGGCCGCAGGATCATGCCGCGAAACGAAATCGTATCGCCGTCAAGCGTCGCGTGTCCGGCGATCGGCGTGCGGCACGAGCCATCGAGCACGGCGAGAAACGCGCGCTCGCACGCCAGCGCCGTCGAGGTATCCGCATGATCGATCTTCGCCAGCAGGTCGCGCGTGCGTGCATCGTCAACGCGTGCCTCGATGACGATCGCGCCCTGCCCAACCGCCGGGAGAAACTCCTGCTCGTCGAGCAGCGCTGTCGCTTTGTCGGCGAGCCCGAGCCGCTTCAGGCCGGCGAGCGCGAGCAACGTCGCGTCGACCTCGCCGGCCTCAAGCTTGCGCAGCCGCGTCTCGACATTGCCGCGCAAAACCACGGTCGAGACGTCCGGCCGCAGCCGTTTCACCATCGCCTGCCGCCGCAACGACGCGGTGCCGACCACCGCGCCAATCGGCAGGTCGTGCAGGCTCGCAGCCTTGCGGCTGATGAACGCGTCGCGCACATCCTCGCGCGGCAGGCATGCGGCGAGCATCAGCCCGTCCGGCAGCACGGTCGGCATGTCCTTCGCCGAATGCACCGCGAAATCGATCGTGCCCGCGAGCAGCGCCTCCTCGATCTCCTTGGTGAACAGCCCCTTGCCGCCGGCTTCCGAGAGCGCGCGATCCTGGATGCGGTCGCCCGAGGTGCGGATCACCTCGATCGCCACATCGGTCACGTTTTGCGCGGCGAGCGCCGTCCGCACCATGTGCGCCTGCGCCAGCGCCAGCGGGCTGCCGCGCGTTCCGATGCGGAGCAATGCGGTGGATTGCGTCACGTGACCTCGCGATGTTACGCGAACACATATATCACTATGCGGCCATCCTTCGAGACGCCGTCGGAGACAAGATGATCGTTCTCGGCATCGAGACGACCTGCGACGAGACCGCCGCCGCCGTGGTGCTGCGGCACGACGACGGGCGCGGCGAAATCCTCTCCAACATCGTGCTGTCGCAGACTGCCGAGCACGCGCCCTACGGCGGCGTGGTGCCGGAAATCGCCGCGCGCGCCCATGTCGAGGTGATCGACATGGTGATCGCCAGGGCGATGGTCGAGGCAAACATGAGCCTGAACGTGCTCGACGGCGTCGCAGCAGCGGCAGGTCCCGGCCTGATCGGCGGCGTGATCGTCGGGCTCACGACCGCGAAGGCCATTGCGCTGGTCGGCGAGAAGCCATTGATCGCGGTCAACCATCTGGAGGCGCACGCGCTCACCGCACGGCTCACCGACAACACACAGTTTCCCTACTGCCTGTTCCTCGCCTCGGGCGGTCACACCCAGATCCTTGCAGTGCTCGACGTCGGAAAGTACGTGCGGATCGGCACCACGGTCGACGATGCAATCGGCGAAGCGTTCGACAAGACCGCGAAACTGCTCGGGCTCGGCTATCCGGGCGGGCCTGAGGTTGAACGCGAGGCGCAGAAGGGCGATGTCGAGCGGTTCATCCTGCCGCGCCCGATGCTCGGCCGCGTGGAGGCTGACTTTTCGCTCTCCGGCCTGAAAACTGCGCTGCGCATGGAGGCCGAGAAGGTCGCGCCGCTCAGCGATCAGGATGTGGCCGACCTGTGCGCCGCCTTCCAGCAGGCTGTGGTCGATGTCGTCACCGACCGGCTGCACGCCGGCCTGCGGGTGTTCCGCGAAAAATTCGGCGGACCGACCGCGCTGGTGGTCGCCGGCGGCGTCGCGGTCAATCAATCGATCCGCCGTGCGCTCAATCGTGTCGCGATCAGCGAGGGGACCATACTAGTGGCGCCGCCCCCCGAGCTGTGCACCGACAATGGCGCGATGATCGCATGGGCGGGCTGCGAGCGCCTCGCGCTCGGCCTTACCGACACGCTCGATTGTTCGCCGCGCGCGCGCTGGCCGCTCGACGGCAACGACGAGTGGCCGCGACGCGGCGAGAAACTCGCGTGAGTCATCAACGCATCGCAGTCGTCGGTGCGGGTGCATGGGGCACGGCGCTGGCGAGTACGGCGGCGCGTGCTGGACGCGATGTGACGCTGTGGGCGCGCAATCCCGCAATCGTTGCCGCCATCGCCGACAAACGCGCAGACGCCGATCTGCCCCGCCCCGCGATCGACGATCGCGTCGCCGTCACCGGCGCCATCGCCGACGTCACGCAGGCGGATGCCGTGCTGCTTGTCGTTCCCGCACAGGCCGCGCGCGTCGCAGCGACCGGCCTTCTGCCGCATGTCCGTTCTGGCACGCCGGTGATTGCCTGCGCCAAGGGGATCGAGCGCGGCACGCACAGGTTCATGACCGAGATCATCGCCGAGGCGCTGCCTGGCGCGATACCGGCGATCCTCTCCGGCCCGAGCTTCGCGGCCGATGTGTCGCACGGCCTGCCGACAGCCGTGACGCTCGCCTGCGCGGATGAGCAGCTCGCCACCGCGCTCGCGCAAGCGCTCGGCTCGCCGACATTCCGGCCCTATCACACGACCGACGTGCGCGGCGTCGAGATCGGCGGTGCGGCAAAGAACGTGCTGGCGATCGCTGCCGGTATCGTGGCGGGCCGCAAGCTCGGCGCAAGCGCGACTGCCGCGCTGGTGACGCGCGGCTTCGCGGAGCTGGCGCGCTTTGGTCGCGCATGCGGCGCACGCGCCGAAACGCTGACCGGACTGTCCGGCCTCGGCGACCTCGTCCTCACCTGCTCGTCGCCGCAGTCGCGCAATTTCGCTTACGGCATCGCGCTCGGCGAAGGCCGCGCAAGCGGCGATGCTTTGGTCGAAGGCGCGTTCACGGCGCGCGCGCTGGTCGAGCTTGCGACCGAGAAAAAAATCGAGATGCCGATCGCGACTGCGGTCGCGGCCGTGCTCGACGGCAAGCTCACCGTCGATGCCGCGATCGAGGGGTTGCTGACGCGGCCGTTCAGGGCAGAGTAGCTACTGCTGCTTCAGCCCCAGTTCCTCGATGAGCTGCTTCTGCTCGCCGATCTGCTGCATCGCATAGGCGTGATAGTCCGCTGTGCTGAGGTAGTAGGGCTCCATGTCGAGCTTGAGGATCGTATCCTTGTAGGACTGCTCCTCCATGCCCTTCTTGAAGGCGTCGTGCAGCACCTTCACGACCGCCGGGTCCATGCCCTTCGGCCCGCCGATCCCGAACGGCGAATTCGAGATCATGTTGATGCCGACGTCCTTCAGCGTCGGAACGTTCGGCCAGTTTTTCGTGCGCTCCGCGCCCCATGTCACGAGCAGGCGAAACTTGCCGGAGTTGACGAGCTCGGCCCAGCCGGTCGAGTCGGCCGTGGCATCGATATGCCCGCCCAGCGTGGCGTTCATGTTGTCGGCGCCGCCCTTGAACGGCACCTGCGTCCACTTGATGCCTTTCTGCTTGGCGATCTGTTCCATCGTGATGTGCAGGCTGGTGCCGACGCCGGGCGTTCCGTAGTTGACCTTGCCGGGGTTGGCGCGCGCATGCTCGATCATGTCGTTGAACGTCTTGAACGGCGAGTCCGCGCGCACGACGACGCCGAACGTGTAGCCGGTGAGATGGATGACGTAGGTGAAGTCCTTGCCGGGATCCCACGCGGTCTTCTGGAGATACGGGATGCGGAAGACGCTGATCGGGAACTGCGCCACCGTATAGCCATCGGGCCGCGCGCTCCCTGCCATGTTGCCAGGGCCGAGCGTGCCGGCCGCACCGGGCCGGTTCTCGATGACGATCGACTGGCCGAGGTGCTTCTCGGTCGCGGTCGCCAGCGCGCGCATCGCGATGTCGGTCGATCCGCCGGGCGGCCACGGCACGATCAGCGTCACCGGCCGGTTGGGAAACTGCTGCGCCTGCGCGACGCTCGCAAACGCCATGATCGCCGCAACAAGCAGCAAGACCCGCTTCATGTCATCCTCTCCCTTTTTGCCGTGCGTTATTGCTGCCGCAGTCCAAGCTCGTCCACGAGCTGCTTTTGCTCCGCGATCTGCTTTATCGCGTAGGCCTGATAGTCCGCCGTGTTGAGGTAATATTCCTCCTGGTCGAGCTTCGCCATCGCGTCTTTGTACGATTGCTCGTCCATGCCCTTCTTGAAGGCGTCGTGCAGAACCTTGACGACCGCCGGGTCCATGCCCTTCGGCCCCGCGATGCCGAACGGCGAGTTCGACACCATGTCGATGCCGACGTCTTTCAGGGTCGGCGCGCTCGGCCAGTTCTTGGTGCGCTGCGCGCCCCACGTGACCAGCAGCCGCGCGTCTCCCGCGTTCACGGCGCCGGCCCAGCCTGTCGAGTTCGCTTCCACATCGATGTGCCCGCCGAGCAGTGCGGTCAGGCTGTCAGCCTGTCCCTTGAACGGCACCATCGTCCACTTGATGCCCCTCTGCTTGGCGATCTGCTCCATGGTGATGTGCAGGCTCGTGCCCGCGCCAGGCGCGCCGTAATTGATCTTGCCGGGATTGGCCTTGGCGTAGTCGAGCAGCTCGTTGAAGGTTTTCCACGGCGCATCGCGCTTCACCACCACGCCGAAGGTATAGCCGGTCACCTGGAGGATGTAGGTGAAGTCCTTCGCCGGGTCGTAGGCCGTCTTCTGGATGAACGGCAGGCGAAACACCGTGATCGGGATCTGCGCGACCGTGTAGCCGTCCGGCGCCGCCGTCGCCGCCATGTTGGCGGGGCCGATCGTGCCCGACGCGCCGGGCTTGTTGTCGATCACGATCTTCTGGCCGAGGTGTTTCTCGGTCGCGGCCGCGAGCGCGCGCATGCCGATATCGGTGCCGCCGCCCGGCGGCCACGGCACAACCAGCGTCACCGGCCGGTTGGGAAATTGTTGCGCCTGCGCGGCGCCGGCAAGGCTGAGGATCGCGGCGGCAAGCAGAACGGCCCGCTTCATTCGTTCCCTCCCTCGTATTTCGCAGACCGGAATTTTCCGGTTATTGTTACGTCCCACCTTGCCCAATCATGGGTCGCATCGCAACGGAGGCACGTGTGGCGTATTGGCTGCTGAAGTCCGAGCCGGATGACTATCCTTGGGACGCTTTGGTGAAAGCGGGCGCCAAAGGCGACGCCTGGACCGGCGTGCGCAATTTCGCGGCGCGGAAAAACCTGCAGGCGATGAAGAAAGGCGACCGCGCCTTCTTCTATCACACCGGCGACGAGAAGCAGGTCGTCGGCATCTGCGAGGTCGTGCGCGAAAGCTATCCGGACAGGACCGACGAGAAGGGCGTGTTCGTCTGCGTCGATGTGAAATCGGTGTCGCAGTTTCCAAAGCCCGTGACGCTCGCCGCCATCAAGGCGGAGGCGAAACTGAAGACCATGGTGCTGGTGCACGAGCCGCGGCTATCCGTGCAGGCGGTGACGGACGAAGAGTGGAAGAGCGTGTGCAAGATGGGCGGGGTGAAATGAGCCCGTGTTCCGGGCGCAGCGCAGCATGCAATGATGCGCTGCAGACCCGGGACCCCGGTTCTTGATCGTCAAAAAAGCAACCCCGCATCTGCGATGCACCGCTACGAAGCGCTGCATCGCGTGCGGACGCCTACGCCGCCATCGTTGCGACGACCTGCGCCAGCAGTTGCTCGCGATGCGCGGGCGAGCGGCGGCCCTTCAGCGCTTCGGAGAACTTCGCGAGCTTGCCCTTCTCGAAGGCCGCCACCACGGTCTGGTGCACGTAGCTCTTGCGGCAGATCGTCGGCGTATTGGCGAGTTCCTCCGACACCGCCGTGACGGCTTCCTTCACCTGTTTGCGGCGACCGCTTTCACTCGCGGCCGGCTCGATATGCGCAAGTGCTTCAAGTGCGGCGGCCGAGGCGCAGAGGGTGCGGAAATCCTTCAGCGAGATTTTTACACCCGCGATCTCGCGCAGGAACACATTCACGTCGCTCGCGGTGACGATGCGCGGCGCGCCGTCCTCGCCGCGATATTGAAACATCCGGCGGCCGGGCAACTCACGCAGCATCGGGATGGCAGCTGCAACGCGTGGACATTGGAATTCTTTCTCGACGTTCTTGCCGCCCTTGGCACGAAACTTCAGCGTCACGGTCTTGCCATCGACCTGCACGCTCGACTTCAGCATGGTGGCAGCGCCGCGTGTGCCATTCTGTTTCGCGTAACTCTCGCTGCCCGCGCGGATGGAACTGCACGCGATCAGTTCGATCACCGCCGACAGCGCGAATTCGCGGGTTGGTTCTGCAGTGGCAAGGTGCTTGTTCACCGCGCGACGGATGCGCGGCAGCGCTTCGACGATGCGCTGCAGCCGACGTGCCTTGCGCCGCTCGCGCACCTTTTCCCAGTCGGCGTGATAGCGGTACTGAAGCCGTCCCGCCGCATCACGCCCGATCGCCTGGATATGCGCACGCGGGTCTTTGGCGTAGAGAACTTCTTCATAAGCGGGCGGCACCGCGAGCTTCTTCAGCCGCGTGCGCGTGATCTCGTCGCGGATCGTGCGGCCCCGTGCCGACACGAACGTAAACTTGTCGCCGAGGCGCTTGCGCCGAATGGTCAACTCATCGGTCGAGATATAGCGCAGTCCGAGGCGCTTCATGGTGATCGTGGCGAGGCGCGACTTGAGCTGTCGCGCAGCCTCCAGCCCCGATCCGTTGATGACGCCCGACATGGCAAAGTTCCTCATCCGCGGAGAAGGAAAGTCGCCGGGGCACAAATAGTTCCAGAAACTAGCTTTTCAGGGCTTCGGCGATGCCGTCGGTAAACACCTGCGCGCCGAGCACGAGGTCCTCGTCCGAGGTATTCTCGCTCCAGTGATGGCTGATGCCGCCGATGCTCGGCACGAACATCATCGCGGAGGGCAGTTTGCGCGCGAGCCACTGCGCGTCGTGGCCGGCGCCGCTCGGCATGCGCATGTGCTTGCCCTTTGCGTGACGTTCGGCGGCGGTGTCGAGCGCAGCCATCAGCCGTTCGTCCATTTTCGCCGGCGTCGATTGCGAGATCACCTTGAGCTCGAACTTGCAGCGGCTGACGCGATTGGCCGCGCCGATCAGGTCATGCAGTTCCGCCTGCAGTTTGTCGAGGACCGCGGGATCGGCATCGCGCAACTGGAACAGCGCGTCCGCGCCGCCCGGAATGATGCTGTGGCTGCCCGGATCGAGCGTGATGCGGCCCGTGGTCCACACCGTGCGCGGCCCGCAGATTTCCGGGAAGCGCTTGTCGATGGCATTGAGCAGCTTGATCAGTGCGAGCCCCGCGTCGCGCCGCCGCGCCATCGAGGTGGTGCCCGCATGGTTCTGCTCGCCCGTGACCGTGATGCCGTATTGCCAGATCGCCACGATCGCGGTGACGACGCCGATGCGCAGCGCACCGAGCTCGAGCGAGTCGCCCTGCTCGATGTGTGCCTCGAAGAACGACGCATAGCGCTCCGGTTCGATCACAAGGCGCGGCCGCCCCGCGTAGCCGGCCTTCTGGATGGCATCGCGCATCGGCGTGCCGTCCTCCTTGTTCTTCGCCTTGTCGATGTCCTCGTCGGTGAGCAGCCCGGTGAACGAGCGCGAGCCGAGGAACGAGCCGAAGTGGCCTTCCTCGTCGCAGAACACCACGACATCGACGCCGGTGTCGCCGCCCGCCTCTTTGATCGCGCGCGCGGCTTCGAGCGCGTAGATGCAGCCAAGCGCGCCATCGAGCCAGCCGGCATGATTTTGCGATTCCAGATGCGAGCCCGACAGCGCCTTGCGGCCGCTCGCCTTGCTCTTTCCAAGGATGTTGCCGATGCCGTCGATCGTGGTCTCAAGCCCCGCCGCCGTGCATTGATCCGCGAACCATTGCCGCGCCGCGATGTCCTCGGGCGAAAACGTCGGCCGGTGGACGCCGGTCTTGTAGGTGCCGAAGGTGCGGAGCTTGTAGAGGTCGGCGAGCAGGCGGTCGGGCTTGATGGCAGGCAAGACACTCTCCTCTTGGTGTATGCACAATGCCGCAATGATCGCCGACCGAAAAGCCTTCATCCGCGCCAACACGCGGCTCAAGCCCGTGCCGCTGGTGCCGGAGATTTCGCTCTACGTCGCGGACGAGTCGCTCGCGATCTGGCAGAAGACCGAGGAAGAGCTCGAACAGATCGGCCTGCCGCCGCCCTACTGGGCTTTCGCGTGGGCGGGCGGACAGGCGCTCGCGCGCTACGTGCTGGACCACCCGCACGAGGTAGCGGCGAAGCGCGTGCTCGACCTTGCGGCGGGCTCGGGGTTGGTCGGCATCGCGGCCGCGAAGGCCGGGGGCGCGCCGGTGATCTCGGTCGACATCGATGCGTTCAGCGAGGGAGCAATCCTGCTCAACGGCGAGGCCAACGACACGTACGTCGATGTCGTTGTGCTCGACATGCTCGATCATCCCGCTCCGCCGGACGCGCGTTATGACGTCATCCTGGTCGGCGACCTGTTCTACGAGCGCGGCACCGCAACGCGCGCGCTCGCGTTCCTCGACCGCCACGCCGCGCTCGGCACGCGCATTCTCGTCGGCGATCCGGGCCGCACCTATCTGCCGAAGGACCGGCTGCGGCAGCTCGCGGAATATTCGGTGCCGGTGACGCGCGAGCTGGAGGATCTGGATATCAAGCGGACGACAGTGTGGGAGCTTTCCCCTCGCCCCGCGTAGCGAGTGCCGCTAGTCCTTCGGCCGGAAATACTCCCACGGCCCGGTCGCGGGCTTGTTTCCGCTCAGTTGCCGCTTTGCGAGTTTGTAGTCCCGGTGCTCGTACATGCTTTTCGAGTTGTAGGCCCGATAGTCGTTGCTGTACCGATCGAGCCAGAAGCGGCTCACCTCACCGTCGCCGCTCACGGTGATCACCTTGCCGAACGGCTCCTGCTCGCCCTTGCAAACGCGCCGCGCGCCGACGCGATAGAGCGCCTTCTTCCACCACTTGTCGCGCGGGTCATGCATCACGTCATTCGCGTTGGGCGGAGTGTCCTTGTAGGGATCATCCGCGAAGTGCGGTGCGATGATGATCGGCGGGTTGGCGGCGAGTGCGCGCTCCATCATCCAGCGGAACGTGATATTCGCGAGTCCGCGCTCCTTGTAGCCGCCGCCGACATCGCTGTGCACGCCGGGAAACCAGATCTGCTCGAAGGCCTGCTTCGATGAAACGCCGGTGTCCTTGGCAATGCGCTGCGCCTTCGTCGGTTCGTTCCAGATCGTCGGATTGAACGCCTCGCGCTCATCGTCGATCGACAGCGCGTGATACGCGTAACGCACATGCTCGCTCAGCTCGTGGTCATGGAAGCGATGCGGCCAGATCGTGAGTTCGACCTCCATTACGCCGAGCGGAATGCCGAGCGAACGCACCGTGTCCCACACGCCGATGAAATGCACGGCGCGGTTCGGCGCCTGCAACTCGTCGCGGTGCTCAAGGAAGACATGCTCGCGGCGAAATTCCGCGGCCTTCTTCTCACGTTCGTCGCGGTCTTCGATCTTGTAGATCGCATAAGCCTTGGCGCAGATGGCGTCGCGAGCCTTCTCGTCGTTGCGCAGGTTCACGACCTTGCCGTCGATCGTCTGATCGGGCCTCGGCACGCCGCAGCGGCCGATAAATCCCGCGAGGCTGCGCACCGTGTAGGCGCCGCGGCTGAAACCGAACACGAAAATGTGGTCGCCCGGCTCGTAGACGCGCGTGACGAAGCTGTAGGCTTCCTGGATGTTCTTGCTGATGCCGGTGCCGGTCATCTTGCCGACCAGATCGCCGAATTCCGTACCGACCCCGGCGTCATAGTGAACCGCCTGCTGTGGCCCCTCCAGCACGCGGTCGCACAGCACGGCGACATTGGTCTGATATGCGTCCCTGGTCCGGTCGTTTCCGGTCCCATCACAGAATACGAGAATATTCTTTGGCATGGCGACCCCCACCACTGGCAAAGAGATATAACGCGATATGAAACCGAACTGCTCGGGCAAAATCATGACGCCGCGTGCGCCCGCTGATGTAATCTCCGCAGACCCGAAGTCTCACAGAAGGCGGCGCTCATGACCTTCGCCGGAATGAATTACCTCGCTATTTTCATCGCCGCCGTCGCCGGCTGGCTCACCGGCGCGGTCTACTACCCCGTGCTCTCAAACCCGTGGGTCGCCGCGCACGGCAAAACCATGCAGGCCTTCAAGGCCGAGCAGGCCGTACACAAAGGCACCGTGCACGCATGGCTGCCGTTCGGGCTCGCATTCGTGGCGGAGCTTGTGATGGCCTATGTGCTGGCCGGCATGGTCGGGCACATGGGCAGCGTGACCATCCGCAGCGCCGTGATCTCAGCCCTGTTTGTCTGGGCAGGCTTTGTCGTCACCACCATGCTGGTCAACAACGCCTTCTCGGGCCGCCGATACGTGCTCACCGTGATCGACGCCGGGCACTGGCTGGCGGTCCTGATCGTGATGGGCGTCGTGATCGGCTGGATGGGAGTTTGACGCTTGCCGTCAGTCCTTCGGCACGATGTGCTGCCACGGCCCGGTGACGGGCTTTCCGGCTTTGAGTTGCTCGAGCACCCGTTTGTAGTCGGGATGATCGTGCATGCTTTCGGGATCGTAGTCGGGATCGGGATAGCCTTTACCGAAGTGGTCCAGCCAGTGCGCGCTCACATCGCCTTCGCCGGTTTTGGTGATTGCTGTGCTGCCGGGCTGCTGCGTCCCCTTGCATACGGTTCGCGGCTCAGCCGGGTAGAGAACCTTCCGCCACAATGAACCGCGCGAGTCGTGCGGTACGTCGTGGACATTGATCGTCAGACCCTTGTAGGGATCGGCCGCGAACTCTGGCGACAGCAACAGCGGCGGATCGGCCGCGAGCGCGCGTTTCATCATCCAGCGCAGCGTGATATTCGCCAGCCCGCGCTCGTTGTAACCGCCTCCGACATCGCGGTGCATGCCGGGAAACCACACCTGCTCGAACGACTGTGGCCCGCCCGCTTTTTGCGCCTCGGTCGGTTCGTTCCAGATCGTCGGATGATGGGTCCGCCGCCGATCGTGGATCGACAGTGCATGATACGCGTAACGCACGTATGGACTGAGGTCGTGATTGTGAAACCGGTGCTCCAAGAGGGGCACCTCGATATTTCTGCCATTAACGGTCACCCCGAGCGCACGCACCGTGTCCCACACGCCGATGAAATGCACCGCGCGCTTCTCTCGGTCACTCTCGTCGCGGTGCTCCGCATAGACTTGGCGGTTGCGGAATTCCGCTGCCCTCTTTTTCTGCTTTGCCTTGTCCTCGATTTTGTAAACCGAATAGGCGTCATCGATCGCGTCTTCGGACACGTCTGTGCCCACAGGCCCTTTTCGCTCTACGACTCCACATAGCTCGATAAATGACGCAAGGCTGCGCACCGTGTAGGCGCCACGGCTAAAGCCGAACAGGAAGATGCGGTCACCCGATTCGTAGTACTGGGCGATGAACGCGTACCCGTCGACAATATTGTCGCTGATGCCTTTTCCGGTCGGCTTGCCTATGAAATCTCGTTTTCTGGTGCCGACACCGGGGTCGTATTCCGTAACCTGGCGCTGCCCGTCGTTCAGCGCCCGCCGCCACAGCATCACGACATTCGTGTTGTCGCCATCAACGGCATCGTCGTTGCCGGTCCCGTCGGAAAAGAAGACGATGTTCTTCGCCATGCGATCCCCCATAGCCCTGAACAACAAACCCGGCATGGTACAATACAAGGTTGTTGCGGCAAGCTTACGGCAAACGCGGGCCTGGCGTTTGCCGGCGCGACAATTGCGCTGAGTTTAGCCCTTCGTCGCCCGACCAAAGTGTGACAACCCTCACCTTGTTCGGACTTAAAGCGCCGTCGCATAATGGCCGCGAAGAAGTTGGGCCGGCCGAACGGCCGCCCGCGTGCCGCCGGAGGATGAGATGTCCGACAAGATCTACGAGGTGCCGTCCGAGTGGAAGGCGCGCGCCTATATCGACGATGCGAAGTACCAGGAGATGTACGCGCGCTCGATCAAGGACCCGAACGGCTTTTGGGCAGCGGAGGCGAAGCGCCTCGACTGGTACAAGGCGCCGACCAAGATCAAGAACACCTCGTACGCGCCGGACAACGTCTCGATCAAATGGTTCGAGGACGGCGTCCTGAACGTCTCCTACAACTGCATCGACCGGCACCTTCCCAAGCGCGCGAAGCAGACCGCGATCATCTGGGAGGGCGACGACCCGAAAGACGACAAGCTCATCACGTACCAGGAGCTGCACGACGAGACGTGCCGGATGGCGAACATCCTGCGCAACCGCAACGTCGCGAAGGGCGACCGCGTCACCATCTACATGCCGATGATCCCGGAAGCCGCGTACGCGATGCTCGCCTGCGCGCGCATCGGCGCGATCCATTCGGTGGTGTTTGGCGGCTTCTCGCCGGACTCGCTCGCCGGCCGCATCGAAGACTGCAAGTCGAATGTCGTCATCACGGCCGACGAAGGCCTGCGCGGCGGCCGCAAGGTGCCGCTGAAGGCGAACGTCGATGCCGCGATCGCCAAGGTCGGCGGTGTCGATCACGTGATCGTGGTGCGCCGCACCGGCGCGAAGGTCGACATGGATCCGGTGCGCGACGTCTACTACGACGAGGCCGCCAAGGTCGTGACCAGCGAGTGCCCGTGCGAGCACATGAACGCCGAGGACCCGCTGTTCATCCTCTACACCTCCGGCTCGACCGGAAAGCCGAAAGGCGTGATGCACACGACGGCGGGCTACAACCTGTTCGCCGCGATGACGCACCAGCTCGTGTTCGATTATCACGACGGCGACGTCTACTGGTGCACCGCCGACGTCGGCTGGGTGACGGGTCACTCCTACATCATCTACGGGCCGCTTTCGAACGGCGCGATCACGCTGATGTTCGAAGGCGTGCCGAACTATCCGAGCATGTCGCGCTTCTGGGAGGTGATCGACAAGCACAAGGTCAACATCTTCTACACCGCGCCGACCGCGATCCGCGCGCTGATGCAGGCGGGCGAAGAGCCGGTGAAGAAGACCTCGCGCAAGTCGCTGCGCCTGCTCGGCTCGGTCGGCGAGCCGATCAATCCGGAAGCCTGGGAGTGGTACTACCGCGTGGTCGGCGACAACCGCTGCCCGATCGTCGACACATGGTGGCAGACCGAGACCGGCGGCATCCTGATCACGCCGCTACCTGGCGCGATCGCGCAGAAACCCGGCTCCGCCACGCGGCCGTTCTTCGGCGTCGTGCCGCAGCTGGTCGATGCCGACGGCAAGGTGCTGGAAGGCGCCGCGGCCGGCAACCTGTGTATCGCGGACTCATGGCCGGGTCAGATGCGCACCGTCTATGGCGACCACCAGCGCTTCGTGGAGACGTATTTCTCCGCCTACAAGGGCAAGTACTTCACCGGCGACGGCTGCCGCCGCGACGCGGACGGCTATTACTGGATCACCGGACGCGTCGACGACGTGATCAACGTCTCGGGTCACCGCATGGGCACGGCCGAAGTCGAGTCCGCGCTGGTCGCGCACGAGAAGGTCTCCGAGGCTGCGGTGGTCGGCTATCCGCACGACATCAAGGGCCAGGGCATCTACGCCTATGTGACGCTCATGGCCGGCGAGCAGCCGACCGAAGATTTGCGCAAGGAGCTGGTCGGCTGGGTGCGCAAGGAGATCGGCCCGATCGCTGCGCCCGACAAAATCCAGTTCGCGCCCGGCCTGCCCAAGACGCGTTCCGGCAAGATCATGCGTCGCATCCTGCGCAAGATCGCCGAGGACGAGTTCGGCAATCTCGGCGACACGAGCACGCTTGCCGACCCGGCGGTGGTGGACGATCTGGTGAGCAACAGGCAGAACAGGAAAAGCGCTTAGCGGGGCAGAGTCATACCGGACCGACTCGTTGCGGCCAAACGCCGCCTTGAAGGAACTTGCACGCTGCAATCTATTGTTGCGTGCGGCTGATTTCGAGTTTTCGAGGTGGCGATGTCGCGGGTTGGAATTTCTTTCGCGTTAGCCGGATTTTTGTTGTTGCCCATCCCATCGTCGATGGCCCAGACGCTCCACTGGTACGTGGTGGCGGCATCGTATCCGTCCACTCGCGGCGGCGAAGCCGCGGCACGCCGCGATGCCGCGTCCGTCATGCTGGAGTGCGGCGTCGGCCTGGAACTGGCCGATGTGATGTTCTCGCAGCACTTCACGGTGGGGAGGATTTCGTCCACAAAGGCCCCCTCAGGATGAAGTCCCACGCACAGCAATACCTCGCCCAAATCCGCCGGTGCAGGCCGCAGGCGTACATCAAGTATGGCCAGTTCACCGTTGCCCACTAGCCGTTCCGAAGCCGTTCCCGCGCGTCTGCGCGACGTGATCTTGATGACGGCCGCGCTGCTCGTCCTGTTTTCACCAGACACTGCGGCGGCGGCGGCCTGGGAACGGGGTGCGCGCCCCTATCAGGGCTTCATCGGCTTCGGCATCAGGAACGACCGCGGCTCGCGTTTCTCGATCGAATGCGACGCCGACGGCACCAACGACGGATTTGGAACGATAATCTTTACGGCAAGAGGTCAACGGCCACCGCCATCCGACACCGTGCGCGTGGCGATTGTCGACATGCGCAACAATGCCGAAGTCGCCGCGTTTTCGGGTAGCGTCGATCGGGGCAGATCCGAGTTGCGCGTTTCAATCAGCCAGGACGACAAAACGAAGTTTCGCAGCCTTCTGCGGTATCTCGGACGAGCGCCGAACTTTGGTGTTTCGATCGCCGCCATAAACATGCTGGACGCGTTCGAGGTGTCGGGCGGGTGGAATATTCCTGCCAACCAATGCAAGTTTCCGAGCTAGCGAGCGCGCGCCATCACGCTGCCGTATCGCGATCCGGCGAGCGGATGTTTTCTTTTCATGGTCCGGCATCAAGGAGGACGAGATCTCGCAGCGGACGCGTGCCGCGGCAGATGGCGAACAGAACCGGATGTGTTCTTTGCGTCGCCGAGCGCAGCGGAACGACAGGACGATGGCTGTGCGATGCGAGCCCCGAACGCCTCGCCGCTTCGCGATCGGTAGTCCGGACGTCAGTTCAGAAATCTCAGCCGGCAGGCCCACCTGGCCTTCGACAGGTCCTTTTCAATCTCTTTCTCATAGCTCTGCATGAGCTGTTTCGTCTGCGCGCGGGAGCAAGACCATTCCTTCCCGCTGTGGGTCTGCACCTGTTCTCTAAACCGCGCGATGACCGCGTCGATCGAGTCCTGGGTGACGCACTTTCGTGCCACCGCCAGCGCTCTCGCTTCCAGGTTTGCCGGACGTCCGCAAGCGTCCAGCAGTGCTGAAGCCAGCGCGTAGTCCTCCACCTGCTCCCAAAGATTTCGAGCTGCGTCTCACTGAGATCGTCGATGTCGAACGGCCTTGCTTCTGCGCGCCGGTCCGCGCCGGACAACGCGGAGAGAAAAACAAACGATGTCACCGCGATCTGAACCGCTCTCCTCCGCCACAACATCACTCAACCCCCAGGTCATACAACAACCACAGATTAATATGCGACATTGCTGCCGCTACGGCAACTCGCCTTCAACCACGCCGCAACCGTGCGGCGATCGTTGAGAATATTCCGCGGAATTGACGCGGATCGTCGGCGAAGGGCTGCGAAAGTGGCCGGGGATTCGGCATTTGCCCGGCATCGGAAACCGCTATAGTGACGCGGTAACCGCCGGTGCGCCGTTTTGCCTACGCCCGAACGACCCTCCCCCATTGCCGAAAAGGTCGCCGCGCTTCGCACCGAAGCGGGGCTCGCCACAATTCTGGACGGCATCGGCGAGGGCTTTTACGCGGTCGACCGCGACTGGCGGCTCATCCTGTTCAACAGCGAGGCGGCGCGGCACTTCCGCTGCGCGCCGCAAGACGTGCTCGGCCGCGTCCTGTGGGACGCGTTTCCCGGCACCCGCGATAGCGCGCTCGCCGACCTCTATTTTAAAGTCATGGCGAGCCGCGAGACCGTCCGCTCCGAAACCGAATCCATCGTCTTTTCGGGCCGCTGGATGGCGTACCGGCTGTTTCCGCTGGGCGACGGGCTCGGCGTGGTGTTCCGCGACACGACCGACCGCCGCATCGCCGAGGCGCAGCGCGACCTGCTGATCAAGGAGCTGGAGCATCGCGTCAAGAACATCATCGCGATCGTGCAATCGATCGCCTCGCAGACGTTCCGTCACAGCGGGGTCGATCCGGCGGTACAGCGCGCGTTCGAGCAGCGCCTCATCACGCTGAGCGATGTGCACGGAATTCTCACCGAGCAGAACTGGGACAGCGCCGGGCTGCATCAGGTCCTCCGCGCGGCGCTGCGTCCGCACGACGCGCCGGAGAGCCCGCGCATCACCATCGGCGGACCCGAGATTCGTCTCTCGCCGCAGAGCGCTGTCGCGTTCTCGCTTGCGGTGCACGAGCTTGCCACCAACGCGGTCAAATACGGCGCACTCTCGGTTCCGGCGGGGCACGTGGACTTCGAGCTGGGACACGCGCGCGAGCCGCTTCCAGTGGCGCTGGCATGAGCGCGGCGGCCCGACGGTGACGACGCCGCAGCGCACCGGATTCGGTTCGCGCATGATCGAGCGCGCGCTTGCGCTGCAGCTCTCCGGACAGGTGAGCATCGAATACCCGCCGTCCGGCGTGATCTGCACCATCGACGCGCCGCTGGAGGCGGTGCGCGACGGAAACAGCGCGTAGCTTACAGCGGCTACCTGAACCCGAACCGCTCGCCGGTGATCCGCCGGCGCTCGCGGCACGGCTCCGGGCCGGTCTTGCCGCAGAACGTGCCGTGCAGGTCGAAGCGGATCGTGCGCATGCTCCCGTCGCTCGGCTCGATCTCGTGGCGGATCACTTGCTGGCGGAAGACCTCGCGGAATTTTCCGCGCGGCAGCGCCACGACAATCGAAAGCTCGCAGCCGCCGGTTCCGCAGAAGATGCTGCCGAGGCGCTCGCAACGCACATACGTCGTGTCGATGATGTAGTCGGCGCGGCCGTTGCCGGTCAGGTCGTGGCGGCTCACCGCACCGGGCTCAAGCACAAGGAAGTGCCCGTTCGCCTTCAGGCAATCGTTCCGCGCCCGCTCGACGACGGCTCTCGCCCCGGCCGCCTCGCGCGCGTTCAGCATCTGCGTGACGGTCGGCTGCGCCACAGCGGCGTCACTGAGAAGAAGAAGGCCCGCGCAAACGATGGCCCGCCGCCAAACCCTCTTCATTTCCACGTCCTCTCTTGCCGTCATGATACGTACGGCCCCGGGCGACCGCGGCACAAGAGCCACACCTGCGCGAAAAAGCGCGCCACATCACCGCTTTCTCAGCCTCCGCGGATTGATGCGGGCGTCAAATCTTGATTGTTTTTTCACCGTGTTCGCAGGTCTCGCTCAAGCAACAGCGGGTCGTGCGGTATCATCGGCGTTGGACGGCTTTGCGCGCTCCGTCGTGCAAGGCGATGGGCTTGGGGAATTTGCATGCGGATCATCGGTTTGATCGCGGGCGCGGCCGCGCTCGTGGCAGCGCTTGGCGCGGCGCAGGCGCGCGAAGTCGTGAACTTCCGCGACACCAGCGTGTCGGCCGGCACCATCGTGGTGCGCACCAGCGAGCGGCGGCTCTATTACGTGGTCGGCGACGGCCGCGCGATCCGCTATCCGGTCGGCGTCGGCATGGCGAGCAAGCAGTGGACCGGCACGACGCGCATCGACGGCAAGCACCTGCGCCCCGCCTGGTCCCCGCCGAAGGAGGTCAAGCGCGACAAGCCCTCGCTGCCCGACCTGATCCCGGGCGGCTCGCCGAAGAACCCGATGGGCGAGGCGGCGCTGACGCTCGCGGGCGGCGAATACGCGATCCACGGCACCAACGTGCCGACGCTCGATCGGCGGCTTCGTCTCCTACGGCTGCATCCGCATGTTCAACCAGGACGTGGTCGATCTCTACAGCCGCGTCAGCGTCGGCACGACCGTCGTCGTC
The DNA here is from genome assembly GCA_963779545.1 of uncultured Alphaproteobacteria bacterium. GTDB lineage: Bacteria > Pseudomonadota > Alphaproteobacteria > Rhizobiales > Xanthobacteraceae > PALSA-894. Next base: position 147,610 of record CAVZYQ010000005.1, read on the forward strand.
ACGCGCTGACCGCTTCACGCGCTTCGGCTTTTCCACCGTGCTGTAGCGCGGCAATCTTTTTCGTGCGCGTGACTTCATCGCGCGCCGCCGCGTTGTGGTTCAGCAGTTTGAGCGTCTCGGAGTCGTCCGCGGCGGCACCCTTCAGCGCCTGATCCGTGTAAGCATAGCGGCGCGGGTCCTTCAGCACGCGGCGGCGGATGCGTTCCATCCGCAGCATGTCGATCCCGGCCCGCCCGTAGCGCATCAGGAATTCCCTGGCGTAACGCGGATAGAATACGCAGCGGCGATTCGAGCGGCATGCCGTGGCGGCGGTCGCGGCGGAATTTGCGCCGGATCAAGCCGCTCTGCAGCGGATGCACGTTCTCGGCCTCGACCGTCTTGCCGAACATGTAGAGGAGGCCCGAGAGATGCGAGACCTTCAGGTCGAACACCGCCGCGCGGCGCAGCACCGTCTCCATGTGCTCGAAGGTGTAGTACGTGTCCCACGCGCTCGCGTAGACTTGGCTCCACTCCGCCTGCGACATGCGTGAGTGGCCGGTCACGACATGCTCGAGGTCGTACTTGTTCATGTCGGGATCCATCCAGATGCCCTTGGCTGTGAGCACCTTGTGATCCTCCGAGCCCGGCAGCGGCGTCAGGCAGAAGAACTCCAGGATATCGATCGGCAGTTCTTTCTTGATGATCTCGATATCCTCGCGCACCGACTCCGGCGTGTCGTTCGGGAAGCCGAGGATGTAGCCCGCATAGGTGATGACGCCGGCCTTCTTCCACGCCAGCATCATGGTGCGGTATTCGGTGATCTTGTTCTGCCGCTTCTTCGCGGCCAACAAATTTGCCGGGTTGATGTTCTCCAGCCCGATGAAAACCTTGCGCACGCCCGCGCGCGCCGCCTTGGCGATGAAGTTTTCGATTTTGTGACAGAGCGTGTCGACCTGGATGACGATCTTCAGTTCGATCTTGTCGCGCTCGCGCAATTCGATCAGGCGGTCGAACACCGCCTCCCAGTCCTTGTTGCGCGCGAAATTGTCGTCGGTGATGAAGAACCAGCGAATGCCGTGCGCGTAGTGCGCGCGGATGAGCTGCTCGACATCGTCCGCCGAGCGTCGCCGCGACTTGCGGCCTTGCACGTTGATGATGGTGCAGAACGAGCACTGGAACGGACAGCCGCGTCCGGCATCGAAGCTGGCGTAGTGATCGATGGTGCGCTTGAGGCACATGCGGCGGCAGGAACGGCGTCGGCGCCGACTCCAGTGCCGGCAGGTCGTTCATGTGATTGTAGATCGGCGCGAGTGTGCCGTTGGCGGCATCGCGGATCACTTGGTGCAGCCGCCCGTCCTCCGCCTCACCCGCGAACAGGCTGCAGCCCATGTCGATGGCCTGCTGCAGATCGGTCTGAACGCCCGGCAGCATCGCAAGGCAGCCCGACACATGGAAGCCGCCGATCACCACTGGAAGTCCGGCTTCGCGCAGCGGCCGCGCGATATCGAGCGCGCGCGGAAATTGATTTGATTGCACACCGACCAGCCCGACCATGCCGAAGTCGCCGTTGCGCTTGAACTGCGCGACGATCGCGTTCGGGCGAATGCGCGTGTTGCTCTCGTCGACCGCCACGATATCGAACGCGACGTCCTCGCCGAGGACCTCCGCCGCCGCCGCGTCCTGCGCCAGCGCATACAGGCACGCAAGCGAGTTCGCCGGGATCGAGGAGCGCACCCATTGGACGACGTAGCCCTCGTCGTCGTAGTGCGACGGCTTGATCAGCACGAGCTGGAAGCGGCGCTTGGTCGGCGGCAGCGGCATTGCACACTGTTCGGACGGCAGTTCTCACCAATTCTTCCGGTGATGAACGCCAATCTACTGTGGAAAGGCAGGGGAGGTCGAAATCGCCGTATCAGACCTGGTTCCTATCTGTTGACTTTCATCATATATGACTATAGTCTTGGAATGCTGTTTGAGCCGCTTCGACAAACCATGCGGTTCTTTGCAGCCGGAACCGCCGACAACGCGGTCCGGCGACGAAAGACCGGCAGACGTGCCGGCCAACGTCGCGGTGGAGCGCCGGGAGGCGCAGCGTCCGGGCGGCGAGCTTCGCAAACTCGCCACTGCGGGACGCGCGCGCCTCGGGATGGGCCTCGCAAACCTGTCCTGACAATCGGGCCGCTGGCCTTCGCAAAGCCAGCCGGTCCGCGGTGCGCGAAGTGTCCCGATCGCAAGGGACACTTGAGGGGTCTCGCAAGCCCCTGGCGCCTCCCGGCGCTCCATTTCCTCTTCGGAGGAGAGGGAATCAGGGACAGGGCAACCCGCGCCCTTACCAAAACGGGGAGCGGAGCGTTGGCTAGCCAAACCTGCGGCAAAATTGCCGCGAACTTGGGTCACATCAACGCGTTGGCGGTAAACCGCTGCATCCCGTCGCAGCCGCTTGAACCGGTCTGCCGCAATCCCATTTCTTGGCCGACGATGAATTGAAGCCGCGCGGACCGTCCGCCGCGGCCCTGGAGGAGACAGATGAACTACCTTCGCACCGCCATCCTGCTTGCAGGCCTGACGGCGCTGTTCATGGGCGTCGGCTACCTGATCGGCGGCTCGTCCGGCGCGATGATCGCGCTCGTCGTCGCGGCCGGCATGAACATGTTCGCCTACTGGAATTCCGACCGCATGGTGCTGTCGATGACCGGCGCGCAGGAGGTCGACGCGCGCACGGCGCCCGAACTCTACGCCATCGTGCAGGACCTCGCGGGCCGCGCCGGCCTGCCGATGCCGAAGCGTCTATCTCATCGACTCGGCGCAGCCGAATGCGTTCGCCACCGGCCGCGATCCCGAGCACGCCGCGGTCGCGGCATCGACCGGCCTGCTGAACATGATGTCGCGCGAGGAAGTCGCCGGCGTGATGGCGCACGAGCTCGCGCACATCAAGAACCGCGACACGCTGATCATGACGATCACGGCGACTATCGCGGGCGCGATCTCGATGCTGGCGCAGTTCGGCATGTTCTTCGGCGGCAACCGCGACAGCAACAACGGCGGCGGCATGGGCATCATCGGCACGCTCGCGATGGTGATCCTCGCGCCGATCGCCGCCATGCTGGTGCAGATGGCGATCAGCCGCACGCGCGAATATGCCGCCGACCGCATGGGCGCCGAGATCGTCGGCGATCCGCGCTACCTGTCGTCGGCGCTCGCCCGCATGGAGAACGCCGCGCACCAGATCCCGAACGAGCAGGCCGAGCGCAATCCCGCCACCGCGCACATGTTCATCATCAACCCGCTCTCGGGCCAGCGGATGGACAACCTGTTCTCGACCCATCCGGCAACGCAGAACCGCATCGCCGCGCTGGAACAGCTCGCCGCGCAAATGGGACGCAGCGGCGGCTAGCCCGCCCGGCGGCGCGTCCCGCCGCGCAGCCCCTGCGCAGGTCCGTGGGGCGGCGGCGGTCCGCGCCGCGGCCCGTGGGGCTGAGCGACATGCGAAACTGAAACCGTCACGCTTCCGCTTCGTTACAATGCCAGAAGTGATTCGGCGGCCGTTCGGGGCGGGCGGCCGCCATTCTCCGGCAAGCGGAACCGCATGACACCGGCCAGACGCATCGCGCCCACCGAAGTTCCCGGACTCACCGCCCGCCGTATCGCCGCCGACATTCTCGACAATGTGCTGCGCCGCCGTCGCCCGCTCGATGGCGAGATCGAAGGCGCGGACGCGCATCCGGGCCTTGCCGCGCTGGCGGACCGCGACCGCGCGCTGGTGCGCAAGCTGGTCGCGACCGTGCTGCGCCGCATCGGCACCTTGCGGCATCTGCTCGGAAAATTCCTCGACTCCGGCTTTCCCAAGGATGCGCCGCGCGTCGAGACCGTGCTGCTGATCGGCGCCGCGCAGATCCTGTTCCTCGACGTGCCCGACCATGCGGCGGTCGATCTCAGCGTGCGCCTCGTGCAGGCGGACCGCCGCGCCGCGAAATATCCCGGGCTGATCAACGCGGTGCTGCGCCGCGTCACGCGCGAAGGACCGGAGCTGATCAAGACGCTCGACGCCGTGCCGCTCGATACGCCGCCGTGGCTGTTCGAGCGCTGGACGAAGACCTACGGCGAGGAGACCGCGCGCGCGATCGCGATCGCGCACGGCCACGAGCCGCCGCTCGATCTCACCGTGAAGGCCGACGCCGAAAGCTGGGCGCAGCGCCTGCGCGGCCGCGTGCATGCCGACCGGCACGATCCGCACCGACACCGGCGGGCTGGTCTCGCTGCTGCCCGGCTATCACGAGGGCGCGTGGTGGGTGCAGGACGCCGCCGCCGCGCTCCCCGCCCGCCTGTTCGGCGATGTCGCGGGCAAGCGCGTCGCCGACCTGTGCGCCGCGCCCGGCGGCAAGACCGCGCAGCTCGGCGCACGCCGGCGCGCGTGTCACCGCGGTCGACCGTTCCGCCAACCGGCTGGTGCGCGTGCGCGAGAACCTCGCGCGGCTCGGCCTGCGTGCCGACATGATCGCCGCCGACGCCACCGAATGGCAGGCCGAGCCGTTCGACGCGGTGCTGGTCGACGCGCCCTGCTCGTCCACCGGCACGATCCGCCGCCATCCGGACGTCGGCTGGCTCAAGAGCGAGACCGACCTCGCGCAGCTTGCCGGCCTGCAAGCAGCGCCTGCTCGACCGCGCCGCCGCGCTGACCAAGCCCGGCGGCACGATCGTCTATTGCGTCTGCTCGCTCGAACCCGAGGAAGGCGAGCAGCAGGTCGAGGCCTTGCTCGCCCGCGAGCCCGGCGTACGGCGCAAGCCGATCGATGGCGGCGAAATCCCCGGAATCGCGGATTTCATCACCCCGGCGGGCGACCTGCGCACCCTGCCGAGCCACTGGGACGATCCAAACCCGCAGATGGCGGGCCTCGACGGCTTCTTTGCCGCCCGTCTGGAGCGGATTTAGCCGCTTTCCCCTGATTTTCCCGCATTGGCCCGGACTCGCGCGGGCGCTATCTTCGTTTCCCGGGGAATCATTCGCCTTTCGGAGGGGACGAGCGCGTCGATGGCCCGCGTATCCATCGCGGATCGTACGAGGTTGGCCGCCTTCGCGGCCCGCCGCGCCGTGCGTACCGGCATGGGCAAGCTCAATGCCCATCCGCTGCTGCGCTGGCGCTTTACCTCGGCCATCGCCGACCGGCTGCTGATCGCCCCGCAGGACCTGCGCACCGCCGACCCGACCCGCGCGAGCGAGATCTATTCCGGCCGCTTCGCCTTCGCGGGCAAGATCGTCATCTGCGACGGCCGCTCGCCGTTCGAGATCGAGCCGCCGTCGGAGGAATGGGCCGACCAGCTGCTCGGCTTCGGCTGGCTGCGCCATCTGCGCGCCGCCGAATCCGCCATCACGCGCGCGAACGCCCGCGCGCTGGTCGACGAATGGATTTCGCTGCAGGGCGCGTTCGACACCGTGGAGGCCTGGCGTCCGGATCTCGTCGCGACGGCGCATCATCTCGTGGCTCAGCCAAGCGCCGCTGGTGCTGCACGAAGCCGACATGCGCTTCTATCGCCGCTTCCTGCGCAACCTCACCCGCCAGGTGCGCTACCTGCGCCGCACCTATCCGGCGGCGCGCGACGGCATCCCGCGCCTGCAGGCGATCATGGCGCTCACCTATGCGGCGCTGTGCATGCAGGCGCAGGCGCGCTCGCTGAAGACGGTCACGCGCCTGCTCACCGACGAGCTTGCCCGTCAGGTGCTGCACGACGGCGGGCACGCGAGCCGCAATCCGGGCGCGCTGATCGAACTGCTGCTCGATCTGTTGCCGCTGCGCCAGGCGTTCGCGGCGCGCAACGTGCCGCCGCCGCCCGCGCTGAACAACGCGATCGACCGCATGATGCCGATGCTGCGCTTCTTCCGCCATGGCGACGGCAACTTCGCGCTGTTCAACGGCATGGGCCCGACGCGCACCGAACTGGTCTCGACCGTGCTCGCCTACGACGACGCGCGCGGCACGCCGGTCGCGAACGCGCCGCACTCGGGCTATCAGCGCGTGCAGACCGGCGACGGCCTGCTGATCGTCGATACCGGTCCGCCGCCGCCGATGCCGATGAGCCACGAGGCGCACGCCGGCTGCCTCTCGTTCGAACTGTCGGCGAAAAATCACCGCATCGTGGTGAACTGCGGCCTGCCGGGCACCAGCCGCGAAACCTGGCGGCACGTGGCGCGCGCATCGGCGGCGCATTCGACCGTCGTGTTCAACGATACCTCGTCGTGCCGCTTCCTCACCTCCGAGTCGCTGAAGCCGCTGCTCGGCGTGCCGATCCTGTCGGGCCCGTCCGACGTGAAGGTCTCGCGCCAGGAGCGCGACAACGGCGTGACCCTGCGCATGTCGCACGACGGCTACGCGTCGCGTTTCGGCGTGATCCATCAGCGTTCGCTGCGCCTCTCGACCGACGGCCGGCGGCTCGACGGCGAGGACCTGTTCACGCCGGCGCATGGCGAGAGCCTCCCCGCCCGCCGCGGCGACAATTTCGCGGTGCGCTTCCACCTCCACCCGCTGGTCAAGGCAAACCGCCATTCGGACGGCCACGGTGTCATGCTGGTGCTGCCGAACAAGGAGGTGTGGACGTTCGATGCCTACGAGGAGCGCGTCGAGCTGGAGGAAAGCGTCTATCTCGCCGGACCGGACGGCCCGCGCCGCGCCGTGCAGATCGTGATCCACGGCCACGCCCGCGAGGTGCCGCGCGTGCACTGGACCTTCAGCCACATGGACGCGCAGGAACCCGTGCGCCACGCCGAGCGCGAAGAGCCGGAGTTGCCGCTATAATGTTGTGGATGGCCGATCCACAAGCCTGAAGCCTTGTCATCGTCCGCGAAGGCCAGACGATCCAGTAAGCACGAGCCATGTCCGACCTCCGCCGCATCACCCGCGCGCTGCTTTCCGTGTCCGACAAGACCGGGCTGATCGATTTCGCGCGCGCGCTATCGAGCCACGGCATCGAACTCGTCTCGACCGGCGGCACCGCCAAGGCGATTGCCGACGCGGGCCTGAAAGTGCGCGACGTCTCGGACCTGACCGGCTTTCCCGAAATGATGGACGGCCGGGTGAAGACGCTGCATCCGAAGGTGCACGGCGGTCTGCTTGGCGATCCGCGACAACGCCGAGCATGCAAAGTCGATGGCGGATCACGCCATCGCGCCGATCGACCTGCTGGTGGTCAATCTCTATCCGTTCGAGGCGACGGTCGCGAAGGGCGCGGCTTACGACGACTGCATCGAGAACATCGACATCGGCGGACCGGCGATGATCCGCGCCGCGGCGAAGAACCACAACGATGTGGCCGTGGTGGTCGATGCCGACGGACTATCCGCGCATGCTCGATGCGCTGAAGGCGGGCGGCACAACGCTCGCGTTGCGCAAGGCGCTTGCGCAAAAAGCATACGCGCGCACCGCCGCCTATGACGCCGCGATCTCGAACTGGTTCGCAAACGAACTTGGCGAGAATGCTCCCGCCTATCGGGCGTTCGGCGGCACGCTCGCGCAGACGCTGCGCTACGGCGAGAACCCGCACCAGAACGCCGCGTTCTATCGCGCGCCGGAGCAGCGCTTCGGCGTCGCGACCGCACGGCAGGTGCAGGGCAAGGAGCTGTCCTACAACAACATCAACGACACCGACGCGGCCTACGAATGCGTCGCCGAGTTCTCGCCCGCGCGCGGCGCCGGCCTGCGTGATCGTCAAGCATGCCAACCCGTGCGGCGTCGCCGAGGGCGCGTCACTCGTCGAGGCCTATCGCAAGGCGCTCGGCCTGCGACTCGACGTCGGCGTTCGGCGGCATCGTGGCGCTGAACGGCACGCTCGACGCCGAGGCCGCGCGCGCCATCACGGAGATCTTCACCGAAGTCATCATCGCGCCGGACGCGACCGACGAAGCCATCGCGATCGTGGCTCAGAAGAAGAACCTGCGGCTGCTGCTCGCCGGCGGCCTGCCCGATCCGAAGGCCAATGGCCTGACGGTGAAATCCGTCGCGGGCGGACTGCTGGTGCAATCGCGCGATAACGCCGTGGTCGACGAGATGCAGCTCAAGACCGTCACCAAGCGCGCGCCGACCGAAGCCGAACTGGCCGATTTGCGTTTTGCGTTCCGTGTCGCCAAGCACGTGAAGTCGAATACCATCGTCTACGCGAAGGACCGCGCCACCGTCGGCATCGGCGCCGGGCAGATGAGCCGTGTCGATGCGGCGCGCATCGCGGCGCGCAAGGCCGAGGATGCGGCAAGCGAGCTGAAGCTGCGCGGCGCCGCTGACCAAAGGCTCGGTCGTCGCCTCGGACGCGTTCTTCCCGTTCGCCGACGGATTGCTTGTCGCGATCGAGGCCGGCGCGACCGCGGTGATCCAGCCCGGCGGCTCGATGCGCGACGACGAGGTGATCAAGGCCGCCGACGACCACGGCATCGCGATGGTGTTCACCGGGACGCGGCACTTCCGGCATTAGTTCTCCACTCCCCTTCAGGGGAGATATGCGAGAGCTTCACCCGACTCAGTATCAGCGCACCCACTGCGAAGAACCCCACCAGCACCGCCATGCCGGCCTTCTGGCTTGCGAACGCCGTGGTGACGGTCGCTACCAGCAGCGGCCCCAGAAACGACGTCACCTTGCCGGACAGCGCCAGCAGCCCGAAGAACTGCGTGATGCGGCCCGCCGGCGCGAGCCGCACGATCAGCGTGCGCGACGCCGCCTGCGCGGGCCCGACCACGAGGCCGATGACAAGCCCGATCGCGATGTAGAGCTTTTCGCCAAGCGCCGAAAACATCGGCGCGCCGGGCGACGGCGGATCGGCCGGGATCACGAAGAAAACGGTGTCGCGCCCGATCGACAGGAAGCCGATCACCGAGAGGACCAGGATCGCAAGGCTGCCGAGGATGACGCGCTTCGAGCCGATGCGGTCGTCGAGCTTGCCGCCGAAATAGGCGCCGATCATCGCCGTGACGTTGATCAGGATGCCGAACACGCCGATCTGGATCGTGCCCCAGCCGAACGTCCCGGCCGCATAGATGCCGCCGAACGCGAACAGCGCCAGCATGCCGTCGGTGTAGATCATGTTGGCGATCAGGAACGTCGCCATGCTGCGGTTGCGCGGCAGCGCGCGCAGCGTTGCGCCGAGCGTCGCAAGCCCCTCGCGCACCGCGGCGCGCAACGGCATGCTCGCCGGAACGTCGGGCGTGAACAGGAACAGCGGCAGGACGAGCAGGACGAACCACGCGGCGGCGAGCGGCCCGACCGCGCGGTCGCCCTCGCGCAATACCGGATCGAGCCCGAACAGCGGCGTCACGCCGAGCAGCGTCTTGCCGGTCGCCGGATTGGCGGCAAGAAAGCCGAGCACCAGAATGAGGCTGATGAGTCCGCCGACATAGCCGGCGGCCCAGCCGGTACCCGAGAGCCGCCCCAGCCGTTCCGGCGGCACCAGCGACGGCATCATGGCGTTGGTGAACACGCCGGCGAACTCGATGCCGATCAGGCCGATTGCGTAGGCGGTGAGCACCAGCGGGATGACCGACGCATCGCCCGGCTTGCCGAGCCACAGCAGCGACGCGCCAATGACGACCAGCACGCCGAACCCCGCGATCCAGGGCTTGCGCCGTCCCGACGCGTCGGCGATGGCGCCGAGGATCGGCGACAGCGAGGCGACGACGAGCGCGGCACCCGCGGTCGCATAACCCCACAGCGCCTGCCCCTCGACCGGATTCGCGGCGATCGCCGAGGCGAAATACGGCGCGTAGACGAAGGTGATGATGAGGGTGAAGAACGGCTGCGCGGCCGGATCGAACAGGATCCAGCCGGCGATGGCACGGCGGGGGGCGTGGACGGTCGTCGTCCGCGAGGGCGCGGGCATCACCTCAATGCTTCACCAGGTCGCCCAGCAGGCTCGCCGCGACCGAGAGCTTCGACAGCGTCAGCCCGGAGCTTGCGATGCCGTGCACCGCGGAGCGGATGCGCTCGACCTCGTGGGTGCGTGGGCCGACCCACGCGTCGACGGCCTCCGGTCCGGTCACGTCATTGCCGACCATCTCGGCGGTGAGGCGCCGTTCGGCCTCGCCGATCGAGTCGAGCGCGCGGTCGAGCGCGAGGCGGTCGAAATAGTCGGTCACCTGAATGCCGCGTGCCGCGCTCGCGATGCGATCGAGCTGGAAGAACGCTCCCGCCGCGAAGTACGTGGCGGCAACGTCCGGCACCGCCTTGCCGGTGCGGTCCGCGACCGAAACGATGTCGGGCGCCGCGGCCAATGCCGACAGGCTCGCGATCCGGCGCGCCAGCTCTTCCGGCACGCCCGCGCTGGTCAGCTCGTTCGTGCGCCCGGTCAGCGCGGCCTCGGCATTCTGCGGCAGTACGCGATAGAGCGCGCCCGCGACTGCCTCGATGCCGGCACGATAATGCTCGACCACCTCGGCCAGACCTTTCGAGACATCGACATTGCGCACGAACCACACGATGCGGTCGAGCAGCAGGTCTTCGACCGCCGAATAAAGGTCGAGCTGCAGCTTGCCAGTCACCTTGTTGTCGAGTGCATCGATTGCGCTGTTGAGCGCAATCATGTCGTAGCTGTTGCGCACCACGAAGAACGCCGCCGCGATGGCCGCTGGCGCCGCGCCGGTCTGGTCGCCGATGCGCACCGCGAACGACGGACCGCCGCGATTGATCATCGAATTGGTGAGCTGCGTCGAAATGATCTCGCGGCGCAGGCGGTGATTGTCCAGCGCATCGGGATAACGCTCGGCGAGCTGGCTTGGGAAATAGCGCAACAGTTCGCGTCCGAGATACGGATCGTCCGGCACCTTCGAGTCGAGCAATTCGACGTAGAGCGTGAGCTTGGCGTAAGCGAGCAACACGGCAAGCTCCGGCCGCGTCAGCCCTTGGCCCCGCTTGCGTCGCTCGCCGAGCTCCATGTCGTCGGGCAGATATTCCACCGCGCGGTCGAGCAGACCGCGGCTTTCCAATGTCTGCATCAGCCGCTGCTGGAAGCCGAGGTCTCCCAGCCCGCGCCGCTGCGCCAGCGAGAGCGCGAGCGTCTGCTGATAATTGTTGCGCAACACCAGCCGGCCGACCTCGTCGGTCATCTCGGCGAGCAGTTCGTTGCGCGTCTCGAGCGTCAGGCGGCCATCGCGCACCGGAATGCTCAGCGCGATCTTGATGTTCACCTCGACGTCGGACGTGTTGACGCCGGCCGAATTGTCGATCGCATCGGTGTTGAGGCGCACGCCGCGCATCGCGGCCTCGACGCGACCCTTCTGCGTCACGCCGAGGTTGGCGCCCTCGCCGATCACCTTGCAGCGGAGCATGGCGCCGGTGATGCGGATCGGATCGTTGACCCGGTCGCCGACCTGATCGTCGGTCTCGCTCGCGGCGCGGATGTAGGTGCCGATACCGCCGAACCACAGAAGATCGGTGTTGAGCTTGAGGATCGCGGTCATCACCTGCTGGGGAGTGAACTTCTCGCCGTCGAGTCCAAGCAGCGCGACCGCCTCCGCGCTCAGCGCGATCTCCTTCGCCTTGCGCGAATAGATGCCGCCGCCGCCCGAGAGATAGTCCTTGTTGTAGTCCTGCCAGCTCGAACGGGAGAGATCGAACAGCCGCTGCCGCTCGGTGAAGCTGCGCTCCGGATCCGGTGACGGATCGATGAAGATGTCGCGATGGTCGAATGCCGCGACCAGTTTGATGGTGTTCTCGCGCAACATGCCGTTGCCGAACACGTCGCCCGACATATCGCCGACGCCCGCCACCGTGAACGGCGTGGTCGTGATGTCGACATCCATTTCGCGGAAATGGCGCCGCACAGCCTCCCAGGCGCCGCGCGCCGTGATGCCCATCTTCTTGTGGTCGTAGCCGGCCGAGCCGCCGGATGCGAACGCATCGCCGAGCCAGAAGCCGTGTTCGAGCGAGATGCCGTTCGCCGTATCAGAGAACGTCGCAGTGCCCTTGTCGGCCGCAACCACCAGATACGGATCGTCGTTGTCGTGGCGCACGACATTCTCAGGGGGAATGACGCCGTCGGGACCGAGATCGTCGGAGATATCGAGCAGGCTTGAGATGAACACCGTATAGGCGGCGGTGCCCTCGGCCTGGATCGCCTCGCGCGGACCACTCGGCAGTTGCTTCGGCACGAAGCCGCCCTTGGCGCCGACCGGTACAATCACGGCATTCTTCACCTGCTGCGCCTTGACGAGACCAAGCACCTCCGTGCGGAAGTCCTGCGGCCGGTCGGACCAGCGTATCCCGCCCCGCGCGACCTTGCCGAAGCGCAGGTGTACGCCTTCGACGCGCGGCGAGTAGACGAAGATTTCATACAGCGGCTTCGGCAGCGGCAGCCCGTCGATCTTGCGGCTGTCGAACTTGATCGCGATCGTCGCTTTCGGCTGCCCGTTTTCGGTCTGGTAGAAATTGGTGCGCAGCGCGGACGTCACCGCATTGACGAAGTGGCGCAGGATGCGGTCCTCGTCGAGGCTTTCGACCGCGCCGAACGCGGTTTCCAAACCCGCCAGGAGTTCGGTCTGCTTCTCGCCGCGCGCCGCAACATCGAGATCGAGACGCGGATCGAACCGCTGATGGAAGAGCTGCACGACTTGCGCAGCGATCTCCGGGTGCCGCCGCAGCGTGGCCCACATATAATCCTGCGAATAGGCAACGCGCACCTGCCGCAGATAACGCGAGATCGTGCGAATGAGCGCAACATCGCGCCATTGCAGCCCCGCGCTCAGCACCAGCGCATTGTAGCCGTCGTTCTCGGCGCGACCGCGCATCACCGCCATGAAGGCCGCTTCGAGCCGGCCTTTCAGCGCTTCGAGATCGAACGCCGCGCCGTCGGCGCGCTCCAGCATCATGTCGTGCAGCCACACCTCCGCTGTACCCTGATCGCTCGGCTCGATCCGGTAGGTGCGCTCGTCGACGACGCGGAACCCCATGTTCTCGAGCACGGGCACGCGCTCGGAGAGCGGAATCGGTTTCTCGCGGCTCCACACTTTCAGGCCCGCGCAGGCGCGGTCGCCTTCGCGGCGGGTGTAGAAGTCCGCGCCGAGCGGCCGGATCGGCGAGAGCGTTTCGATCAACCGGATGTCGGCGACGGCGACCGGCGGCACGTAGGCCTCGCGATAACCGACCGGAAATGCCTCGCGATAGCGGCGGACGAGTTGCTGCGCCTTGATCGGCTCGTGCACCAGCGTGAGCGCCTCGGCGAGCCCGTCGGTCCAGGTGCGCACCAGCGCCTCGACCGCCTGCTCCAAGGTCGTGCGCTCGGGGTTCGGGGTTTCGCCTGACGAGCGCCCGATGATGAAATGCACGCGCACCAGCGGCCCTTCGGTGAAGAAGGGATAGAACGCCGAAACCCGCCCCTTGAAGGCGCTCGCCAGATACGTGCCGATCTTCTCGCGCGCCGCCGAGTCGTAGCGCTCGCGCGGCACGAACACCATGACCGACACGAACCGGTCGAAGCGGTCGCGACGCGCCAGCACGCGCACACGCGGCCGCTCGTCGAGGTGCATGATGGCGAGCACGAACTGGTAGAGCGTGTCCTCGTCGATCTGGAACAGCTCGTCGCGTGAATAATTCTCCAGCACCGCCGCGAACGCCTTGCCCGAATGGCTGTCCGGATCGAAGCCCGAGCGGCGCATCAGGTTGTCGACCTTGCGCCGCAGGTACGGGATCGAGCGTGTCGAACGCGTATAGGCGGTCGAGGTGAACAGGCCGACGATGCGGAATTCGCCGACCAGCCGGCCGTCATCATCGAAGCGCTTCACGCCGATGTAGTCCATGTACACGCGCCGGTGCACGCGCGAGCGGACGTTCGCCTTGGTGATGAAGAGCTGCTTGGGCTCTTTCAGGAATTCCATGATCTCCGGCGTGATCGAGACGAGCTCGGTGCCGCGCCGCACGACATGCACGTCGGGATTTCGCAGGATGCCCAGACCCGAGTCCGGCACCACATCGTAGCCGCTCTCATCGGCGGTGAGCGCGTATTCGCGTACGCCGAGGAACGTGAAGTTGTTTCCGACCAGCCATTCGAGGAGTTGCGTCGCCTCGGCGATCTCCTCGACCGGCAGCGGCGGCGGATTGTTCTTGATCTCGGCGATCAGTTCGCCGACGCGCGACATCATCGGCCGCCAGTCCTGCACGCACAGGCGCACATCGGCGAGCACTGCGCGGATCGCCTCGACGATCTCGGCCTGACGCGCCGCATCCTCGATGCGCTCGACATGGATCTGGATGAAACTTTCGCGTTTCGCCGCGCCGATCGCCGGACCTTCGCCACGAAACGCGACCAGCACGCCGCCGTGGTCGCGCTCCACCGTGAAGATCGGATGCAGCACGAGGCGGACATCGAGCCCCTGCTCGGTCAGCTCGGCCATCACCGAGTCGAGCAGGAACGGCATGTCGGTGTTGATCATCTCGATGATCGAGACCGACTTGATGCGCTCGGCACCGGTCGGGCCGGGCCGGGACTTCAAATCTGACTTTGGGCTCGCCGGGCTTGCGCTCGGCCATGAACAGCCACGCGGCCTCGGCGAGCTCGGCGATCTCCCGCGCCTCGTAGCGCACGAGGTCTTCCGGCGACACGCCCGCGAACAGGAGCGGCGCGAAGCTTTCCGGCATGTCGCCGCGCAGGCCTTTCAGGATCGTGCCGGCCTGCTCGATCAACCGGCGCGCCTGGTACTCCTCGTCGCCGCCGAATTGCCCCTGGATGTTCATGGCCTGCTCCCGGGCGAACTAGATTCGCCGCGTTTTCGCGGAGTCTCCCCGATCCACATCGCGCCGTCGAGCGATACCTTGGAGCGCCGGCGCATTATCCGCGATTTCATCCGTGCACCCGAGGCTGTACGCTGGTGCGGCAGGCTGGTTGCGAGGGAGTGAACGACGTGGCGAGAAAACCAAACAAATCCAACGTAATAGCCTACCGGCCGAAGAAGGGCGCGCGCCCGGCCGAAAAGGCCGCCGCGCCTTCCGGCTCCGGCGTGCCACGGCAGGATGACGCGCGTGTGATGGCGCTCGATCTGCCGCCCGGCACGCTCTCGCCCGCGATGCAGGCCTATTTCGACAAGTGCAACGAGAAGCTCGGCTTCGTGCCGAACGTGCTGCTCGCCTACGCGTTCGACAACGCGAAGCTCGAAGCGTTCGCGGCGTTCTACAACGACCTGATGCTCGCACCTTCGGGGCTCTCGAAACTCGAGCGCGAGATGATCGCCGTGGTCGTGTCGTCGCAGAACCGCTGCTACTACTGCCTCACCGCACACGGCGCGGCGGTGCGCGTCTATTCGGGCGACCCGGCGCTCGGCGAACTGATGGCGATGAACTATCGCGCCGCGAAGCTTTCCAAGAAGCAGCGCGCGATGCTGGATTTCTCCGTGAAGATGACGGTGGAATCCTACACCATCGAGGACGAGGATCGCGACGTGCTGCGCCGCGTCGGCTGGACCGATCGCGACATCTTCGACATCGCAGCGGTCGCGGGTTTCTTCAACATGTCGAACCGCGTCGCAAGCGCGACCGACATGCGCCCGAATGCGGTTTATCATGGGCAGGGGCGATAGCGGACGCTTTGGCTTAGGTTGCATTTCGGCTAATCTACGCGCGTCATGGGACGCGCAGATATGGCTGAGATCGAGAACAAGACCCAGAAACTTGGAATTGGAGTTGTCGCGTTGGCGATCGCCGCCGCGGTCGGCGCCGGCTTGAGCGACACCATCAAGGAAGCGGCGAAATCAGGGGCGGGCAAAGTCGCGACTTGGGCGCAGGACCAGGTCGAGGGGATTTTTCCCTCCGAGTTGCCACAAGCCGACAAGGACGCTGCATTCTCGATCCTCGTGGCCAAGCTTGACGGCGACGCCGACGGCTCCCAAACCAATCATGTCACCGCAGCACTGCGCCGAGCCTTCGACCAGACCAATGACCGATATCGCATCGAAGTGAAGCGGGTTCAGCGCGTCCTCAAGGCTGGCATATCAGGCGATATATTCCGCGATCATCAGCAGGCGGAGAAAACAGGTCAGGACTGGCTTAGGACCTCGGGCGCACACGTTCTTGTCTGGGGTGACGTGCTCGATCGAAACAAGGCGCTGCGGCTCTTTTTCGTACTGAGCGAGGGGACATCGGACAAGCGAGCCAGCGAAAGCTACAAGCTTTCAGAAGGTCTGGAACTCGCGAAAGACTTCGATCAGGATCTAGGACTTGTGATTGCTGCGCGAGCGGTCGCGGCTGCGGAGCCAGCCTACTATACTGGTACGTTTGTAGCGGACTCGCTGGACGAACTCTATCCCAAACTTACGGCGCTTGTCGGGCAAAGGCTGGTCCAGCAGTCCAAAGGGATTTGCGAGATGAAGCTGGCTGTCGCCGATGTCGCGGCGACGCTGGGTTTGCAGAAGGGCGAGAACCGCCGTCTGCTGGAAGCTATCCAAGGGTACAAGCTGGTTGCTGCGGACAAACTTTGTAGCGCGAACCAAAGCCTTCGTCCGCGTATGCTGATCGGCCTCGGCTTCGCGCTGCAAACCCTCGGCGCGCGTGAGAGTGACACCGCGCGGCTCGACGAGGCGGTCGCGGCCTATCGCGAGGCGCTGAAGGAGTGGACGCGCGAGGGCGAGCCGTTGGAGTGGGCCACGACGCAGAACAATCTCGGCAATGCGCTGCAAACCATCGGCGAGCGCGAGAGTGGCACTGCACGGCTCGACGAGGCGGTCGCAGCCTATCGCGAGGCACTCAAGGAGTGGACGCGCGAGCGCGTGCCGCTCAACTGGGCGATGACGCAGAACAATCTCGGCAATTCACTCCAAACCCTCGGCGAGCGCGAGAGCGGCACCGCGCGGCTCGACGAGGCGGTCGCGGCCTATCGCGAAGCGCTCAAGGAGAGGACCCGCAAGCGCGTGCCGCTCGACTGGGCCATGACGCAGAACAATCTCGGCTCTGCACTCACAACCCTCGGCGAGCGCGAGAGCGGCACCGCCCGGCTCGACGAGGCGGTCACGGCCTATCGTGAGGCGCTCAGGGAATGGACGCGCGAGCGCGTACCGCTCCAATGGGCCGCGACGCAGAACAATCTTGGTACCGCGCTGCAAACCCTCGGCGCGCGCGAGAGCGGCGCCGCACGGCTCGACGAGGCGGTCGCGGCCTTTCGCGAGGCGCTCAAGGAAAGGACGCGCGAGCGCGTGCCGCTCGACTGGGCCATGACGCAGAACAACATGGGCAATGTGCTACTAACACTCGGCGAGCGCGAGAGCGGCACCGTACGGCTCGACGAAGCCGTCGCGGCCTATCGCGAGGCGCTCACGGAGAGGACGCGCGAGCGCGCACCGTTCTTGTGGGCTCTTACTCAAGAAAACGTCGCAATCGTGCTTCTGACGCTTTTTGAAAGATCCGGAGAGCGCAAGACTGGACTTGACGCCTTGGCCACCGTCGACGCGGCGCTGGTCGTCTATCGTGAGGGTAATGCAGAATACTATAAGACGAAGGCGGAATCCCTGCGAGCCAAGATAGAAATGGCTTTGAAGCGGTCCGGATAGCAACTCGCGAGTTTGACCTTGCGACGATCTCGATTTATCGGCCCTGGACAGGCAGATCACCTTCGCGCGAGCGCATGACGGGTGGCCGAGCGCGGCTCGCCGCTTCCTGCTAGCCTCCCAAGATGGCCGCCCCGAAATGCGGTCAACACATTCAGGGAGGCGACCTTGAAATCACTTTTGGGTGGCATCTTCGCCGCCGCGCTCGCAATGACCACAGCATCCGCGCAGACTCCGCTCGTTTCCGAAGACATCATGGTGAAATCCCCCGACGCGGGGATCGAGATTTTCGTGCGCAACAAGCGCCCGGCGAACATGACGGCGTTCCGGCCCGAGCGCACCGTCGTCTACGTGCACGGCGCGACCTATCCGGCCTCCACCGCCTTCGACCTCAAGCTCGATGGCGTCTCGTGGATGGAGTACATCGCGTCGCGCGGCTACGACGTCTACCTCCTCGACCTGCGCGGCTACGGCAAGTCGACCCGGCCGAAGGAGATGAGCGAGCCGGCCGCGAACAATCCGCCGATCGTGCGCGGCGACACTGCCGTGAAGGACATCGGCACGGTGGTGGATTTCGTGCTCGCGCGTCGCAACATCCCGCGCGTCAACCTGCTCGGCTGGTCGTGGGGCACGTCGCTGATGGCGACCTACACGACGCAGAACAACGCCAAGGTCGAGCGGCTGGTGCTCTATGCGCCCTCGTGGATCCGCCAGACCGCATCACTGGTGCAGACCGGCCCCGGCCCGACGCCCGCCTACCGCACGGTGTCGCGCGACTCCGCGATGGGGCGCTGGCTCACCGGCGTGCCGGAGGACAAGAAGGCGACGCTCATTCCGGCCGGCTGGTTCGATGCCTGGGCGGACGCCACCTGGGCGACCGATCCGGAAGGCGCGAAGATGAACCCGCCGGTGCTGCGCGCACCGAACGGCGTGGTGCAGGACGGGCTGGAATTCTTCGGCGCGGGTAAGGCGTATTACGATCCGTCGCTGATCAAGGTGCCGACGCTGCTGGTGCTCGGCGAATGGGATCGCGACACGCCGCCTTACATGGCGCAAACGCTGTTCCCGCTGCTGGTCAATTCACCGGCCAAGCGCTTCGTGATGCTCGCCGAGGGCACGCACACCATCATCATGGAACGCAACCGCATGAAGTTGTTCGAGGCCGTGCAGACCTTCCTCGACGAGGCAGGCGGGTCTTAAGAGCAACAGAGTCTCCGCTCATTCCCGCGCAAGCGGGAATCCAGAGCTACGAGCTGGGTCCCCGCTTTCGCGGGGACGAGCGGAAAGCGAAGGTCTAGACTGCGGTCATGCCGCAGTTCTTGAAATCGATGCTGATTGCGGCGGCCGCATTGTCGGCCGCCGTTTCCTTTTCGCTGGCGCAGACCGCCCCGCCCGCACCTGCGCCGATCATCACCAATGCGGCGCGTTTTCTCCCCGTCGTCGCCCGCAGCGGCATGGTGGCGAGCCAGGAGAAGCTCGCGACCCGTGTCGGCGTGGACATTCTGAAAGCCGGTGGCAACGCGGTCGATGCCGCGGTCGCGGTCGGCTTTGCACTCGCGGTGACGCATCCGCAGGCCGGCAATATCGGCGGCGGCGGCTTCATGCTGATGCATCTTGGCGGCCGCAACGAGACGATCGCCATCGACTATCGCGAGACCGCGCCCGCGGCGATGACCCGCGATGTGTTTCTCGATGAGAAGGGCGAAGCCGATCCGAAGAAATCGCGCGACAGCGCACTCGGCATCGGCGTGCCCGGCACGGTCGCGGGATTGGCACTCGCGCACGAGAAATACGGCTCGGGCAGGTTCACGCTCGCACAACTGATCGCGCCCGCGATCAAGCTCGCGCGCGAAGGCTTCGTGGTCGAGGACGACCTCGCGGACTCGCTGCCGCGGGTCGCACCGCGCCTCGCGCGCTGGCCGGCGTCGGCCAAGATTTTCTTGAAGCCTGACGGCACGCCGCTCGCCCGCGGCGACGCGCTGGTGCAGAGCGACCTCGCGGCATCGCTGGAAACGATCGCCGCGAACGGCCCGCGCGCATTCTACGAAGGTCCGCTTGCCGAGAAGATCGCCGCAAGCGTGCGGGCAAGCGGCGGCGTCATCACGGCCGACGACCTGAAAAGTTATCGCGCGATCGAACGCGCGCCGGTGCGCGGAAAGTATCGTGGCACCGACATCCTTTCGATGCCGCCCCCCTCCTCCGGAGGCGTGCATCTCGTTCAGATCCTCAACATCCTCGAAGGATTCCCGCTCCGCGAGCTCGGGCCGGGATCGGCCGCGACCTTGCACCTGATGATCGAGGCGATGAAGCCCGCCTACGCAGACCGCGCGCAGTTTCTCGGCGATCCGGCGTTCGTCGGCGTCCCGGTCGCAGGCCTCACCTCGAAGCGCTATGCCGCCGAGTTGCGCAAGCAGATGAATCCGGATCGTGCGCGACCCGCGCAGAGCATCGGCGCGGGGGCGCCCATGATGCACGAGAGCGACAACACCACGCATTATTCGGTGGTCGACCGCGACGGCAATGCGGTCGCCAACACCTACACGCTGAATTTCAGCTACGGCCTCGGCCTCGTGGCGGAAGGCACCGGCATCCTGCTCAACAACGAGCTCGACGATTTCGCCGCAAAGGCCGGCGCACCGAACGCGTATGGCCTCGTCGGCGGCGACGCCAATGCGCCGGGCCCAGGCAAGCGGCCGCTGTCGTCGATGTCGCCCACCATCGTGCTGCGCGACGGCCGCGTGTTCATGGTCACCGGCACGCCGGGCGGCAGCCGCATCATCACCACTGTGCTGCAGGTTCTGCTCAACGTGATCGATCACCAGATGAACATCGCCGAGGCGGTCGCGGCGCCTCGCATTCATCACCAGTGGCTGCCGGATCAGGTGTTCGCGGAGCGCGGCCTCTCGCCCGATACGCTGCGGCTGCTGGAGGCGAAGGGCCACAAGGTCGTCGGCACGGCGACCACCGGCTCGGCCAACTCGATCATGGTGACGCCCGAGGGCCTCGCGGGCGCGGCCGATCCACGCCAGCGGGGTACGCTGGCGGAGGGGCATTAACCTGTTGATCTGATTGCGTTAGTCCGCCTTCGCTAACGCTACGGCGGACAGTCTTCGCCATCAAATGGCTTGCCAGTCGAGGCTCCGGAGGAGCGAAGACTGGAGCGGGCGAAGGGATTCGAACCCTCGACCCCGACCTTGGCAAGGTCGTGCTCTACCCCTGAGCTACACCCGCATCCGAAGAACCCGCGGCTGGGTGGCCGCCGGGCGCGCCCCGTATGCCAAATGGCGTCCGGGATTGCAACAATGGCACGGCAACGATAACCGGTCCGTTACCTTCCCCGGAACCCGACAGCCAAATGCCCGCCGCACCGGACGATCTTTTCGCCTATCTCGACAGCCTCGGCATCGCGCACAGCACGGTGACGCACGCACCGTTGTTCACCGTCGAGCAAAGCCAGGCGCTGCGCGGCACGATTCCGGGCGGGCACACCAAGAACCTGTTCCTGAAGGACAAGCGCGACACCGTTTTTCTCGTCGTCGCCCCCGAGGATGGGCGTGTCGACTTGAAATCGCTGCACCACAAGCTCGGCGCCAACCGTTTTTCCTTCGGCTCGGCGGCGTTGCTGGAGGAACTCCTCGGCGTGACGCCGGGCGCCGTGACGGCCTTCGGCGCGATCAACGACAAGGCGGCGCGGGTGAATGTGGTGGTCGACGCCGGCCTGATGGAGCATGCGGTGATCAATTGCCATCCGCTGGTCAACACCATGACCACATCGATCGGGCGCGACGATCTGGTGAAATTCCTCGAAGCCACCGGCCATCCGCCGCGGATCGAGCGGGTCGCCGATGTCGCAACGGCGGGTTCCTGAACCGATTGCAATCCGGCGCGCCTCGGCCCATGTAATCGGGATCATTTTCAGGGTTCCGGCGGCGATGCCGGCCCGGGACCGCAGGGATTGGAACGATGCAGGATATCGCGGGGGCGATGCCGGCTGACGGCCTCGTCAAGGACACCACCACCCAGGCCTTCGTGAAGGACGTGATCGAGGAATCGAAGCGCCAGCCGGTGCTGGTCGATTTCTGGGCCGAGTGGTGCGGGCCGTGCAAACAACTCACGCCTGTTCTGGAAAAGGCCGTGAAGGCCGCCAAGGGCAAGGTCAAGCTCGTCAAGATGGACATCGACAAGCATCCGGCCATCCCGGGCCAGATGGGCATCCAGTCGATCCCGGCCGTGATCGCTTTCTCCAATGGCCAGCCAGTCGACGGTTTCATGGGTGCGTTGCCCGAGGGCCAGGTGACGGCCTTCATCCAGCGCATCACCAAGGACAAGCTCGGCGGCGAGGCGCAGGACCTGCTGAAGACCGCCGACGAAGCCCTTGCGGCCGGCAACGCCGTCGAGGCGGTCGAGCTTTACTCCGAAGTGCTGAAGGACGAACCAGCCAGCGTGCCGGCGCTTATCGGCCTCGCACGCGCCTATCTGGCGGTTGACGCGTTGGACAAGGCGAAGGAGACGCTCGCGCTCGTGCCCGAGGCAAAGCGCAACGATGCCGCGGTCTCGGCCGTACGGTCCGCGATCGAAGTCGCCGAACAGGCGCAATCCGCCGGACCGGTCGGCGAACTCGAACAAAAGGTCGCCGCAAATCCGCTCGATCATCAGGCGCGCTTCGATCTCGCGGTCGCGCTGAACGCGGCGGGCAAGCGCGAAGACGCAGCCGAGCACCTGCTCCAGATCGTCAAACGCGACCGCAAATGGAACGAGGACGGCGCGCGCAAGCAGCTCGTGCAGTTCTTCGAAGCGTGGGGCCCGACTGACGACGCGACCGTTTCGGGCCGCCGCAAGCTGAGTTCGATTTTGTTTTCGTAAAGTCGTTCGTCCATCCGGAAGGCCACCCCGGAGATGGAGAACCGAACATGCCGATGAACATCGTTTATCGTGCGCCGGCTGATCTGCCGCACACGATCCCGGTCTTTCCGTTGCCGGGCGCGCTGCTGCTGCCGCGCGGGCAGATGCCGCTCAACATTTTCGAGCCGCGCTATCTCGCGATGATCGACGACACGATGGCCGACCGTCATCGCATCATCGGCATGATCCAGCCCGAAACCGCGCACCCCGGCGCGGAGGACAAGCCGAACCTCTACAAGATCGGCTGCGTCGGTCGCATCACGCAGCTCGCTGAGACCGGCGACGGCCGCTACCTGCTTGAACTGACCGGCGTAGCGCGCTTTCGCATCGAGGAGGAACTCGCCGTCCACACGCCCTACCGCCAGTGCCGCGTCGACTATTCGTTCGCGGACGATTTCGTTGCGCGCAGGGGCGAGGAGGCGGTTGACCGCGACGCGCTGCTGAAAGCGCTCGCCGGCTTCCTCAAGGCGAACAAGCTCAAGGCCGACTGGGACGGCATCGAGAAGGCCCCGAACGAAGCGCTGGTGAATGCGCTCGCCATGATGTCGCCCTACGGCTCGGCCGAGAAGCAGGCGATGCTGGAAGCGCCCGACCTGAAAACCCGCGCGGAAATTCTCGTGGCGCTCACCGAAATCGAGCTTGCCAAGAACGAGAATGACGGCGAGACCAAGCTCCAGTGACTTTGCCAACCGCGCCGACTACGTTGCGCGCAACATCAAACCGGAAGGTGCCATGACCGAACGTCCAGCAGGCAGCGTCGATCCCAAGCTGCTCGAAATCCTGGTGTGTCCGCTGACCAAGGGCGCGCTCGAATACGACCGCGAGAAGCAGGAGCTGATTTCGCGCTCCGCCAAGCTCGCCTATCCGATCCGCGACGGCATTCCGATCATGTTGCCCGAAGAGGCGCGCAAGCTGGACTGACATCTCATGTCCTGGGCGCGACGCAGTACGCAGCCTAGAGCGCGTTTACGCGCGTCTGCGACGCGCATGGCGAAGTGATGCGTTGCAGACCGGGGACCCCGGTTACTACAATCTAACAATCGGGATCCCGCATCTGCGATGCCACCGCCATAGCGCGTTGAAGACGCGCGTGAACGCGCTTATGAACGCGCTGCATCGCGTGCGGGACACGCAATGAAATTCATCGGGAGAACGCAATGCTGAAGATGTGGGGGCGCAATACCTCGTCCAACGTGCAGAAGGCGATGTGGGCGGTCGGCGAACTGAATCTGCCGTGCGAGCGCATCGACGTCGGAGGCGCCTACGGCAAGACCAAGGACCCGTTCTATCTCGCGATGAACCCGAACTCGCTGGTGCCGACGCTCGAAGAAGAGGACGGCTTCTCGCTGTGGGAATCGAACTCGGTCGTGCGCTATCTCGCCGGCAAGCACGGCGGCACGCTTGAGCCGAAGGACGCCAAGGTGCGTGCCAAGGCGCATCAGTGGATGGACTGGCAGCTCTCCGTCATCGGCCCGGCGATCACCCCGGTGTTCTGGGGCTTGATCCGCACCCCGGCGGACAAGCGCGATCCTGCGGCGATCGACGCCGGCAAGGAGAAGACCACCGCTGCCGCCAGGATCATGGACGAGCAGCTCGGCAAGACGCGTTTCATCGCGGGCGACGCCTTCTCCTACGGCGACATTCCGGTCGGCGTGATGATCCGCCGCTACATGGAGCTGGTGCCGGAGCGGCCCAAGATGGCGAACCTCGAGCGCTGGTACGAAGAACTCAAGAAGCGCCCGGCCTTCGTCGAGCACTGCGGCGGCATTCCGCTCACCTAAGTCATGGCGGCGCGCATCATCCCGAAAAGTGGGAACCGGTTTTCGGAGTCAGATGATGCGCAATGAAAAAGATGGCCGAACGCTCGGACTGATCGGCGGGCTCGGCCCGAACGCGACCGTCTACTATTACAACGGGCTCATCGCCGCGCATAAGGCGCAAGGCCGCGTCGCGCGCATGCTGATCGCGCACGCGGACGTCGATCACGGCCGTCCGCTCGCCGAGGCCGGCAAGCTCGACGAGCTTGCGCGCTATCTCAACGGCTTCATCGACGCGACCGCAGCAGGCGGCGCCGAGATGGCGGCGATCGTCGCGGTGACGCCGCACATCTGCTCGGCGCAGCTGTTGCCGCTGCTCAAGATCCCGCTGGTCGACATGGTGCAGACGGTGGCCGACGCCATACGAGACCGCGGGTTGAAGCGCGTCGCGCTGTTCGGCACGCGCTCCACGGTCGAATCCAAGATGTTCGGCCGCCTCGGCGTCGATGTCGTGATGCCGACGCCGGACGAGATCGCCTTCATCCACAATTCGTATCTCGATGTCGTCTATGACCGCTCGACGCCTGCCGGGATCGACGATTTGCGCGAACTTGCGCGAACGCTCCGAAAGCGCGATGGCGCCGAAGCCGTCCTGCTCGCCGGCACCGATCTCTCGATGGTGATGAACGAAGAGAACGCGGGCTTCCCGACGCTCGATTGCGCCGGGTTGCATATCAAGGAAATTACGAAGCGGTTGCTCGCCTAGAGCGCTTCGCCCCGCAACAACTTCGGCACCTCTCCCGTCACACCCGCTGCCTCGCGGATAAAGAACGACTTCAGCGCCGGCATGCGGTCGACCAGCCCGAGCCCCACATCGCGCATCAGCCGCAGCACGTCGGACTCGTTCGAGAACAGGCGATTGAGCCCGTCGGTCGCGACGCCCATCATCGCGGTGTCGAAACGGCGCCAGCGCTGATAGCGCTCCAGCACATCCACACCGCCGATGTCGAGCCCGAGCCGCGCGGCATCGACGATCGCTTCCGCAAGCGCCGCGATATCCTTCAGGCCCATGTTGAGGCCTTGGCCCGCGATCGGATGGATCACATGCGCCGCATCGCCGACCAGCGCGATGCGGTCGGCGACGAACGAGCGAGCGATAAACAATCCAAGCGGAAAGGCGCGGCGCTCCGCCACGACGCCAACCTCGCCAAGATGCAGTCCGAAGCGCCGCTCCAGCTCGCTGTGAAATTCATTGTCCGGCAGCGCGATGATGCGCGCGGCTTCATCGTCGGTCTCGGTCCACACCAGCGAGGAGCGATTGCCGGTGAGCGGCAGGATCGCGAACGGCCCCGCGGGGAGGAAATGTTCTTCGGCAAGGCCGTTGTGATCGCGCTCGTGCGCGACCGTGGTGACGATCGCTGACTGTCCATAATTCCAGCCGTGCGTCGCGATCCCGGCCTGCTCGCGGATGCGCGAACGCGCGCCGTCGGCGGCCACGAGCAGCGAAGCGCTCACATCGCCATCGCCGAGCGACACTTTGATGCGCGCGCCGTCATGCTCGAATGCCGTCACCGCCGTCGCGCGCAGCTCGATCCCCTGCGCGCGAGCCTTTGCGGCGAGCGCCGCATTCAGCGGCGCATTCTCGATCATGTGGGCGAACGGCTGTCCGCGTTCGACCTCCCCGGCGAAGGTCAGGAACACCGGCCGCACCGCGTGCTCCAGCTTTGAGTCCGTTACCACCATGTCGAGGATGGGCTGCGCGCTATCCGCCACCTCGTCCCACACGCCGAGCGTTTCAAACATGCGCCGCGCGGCCGCCGCGATCGCCGAAGCGCGCAGGTCGGGCTTCGCACCCGCCGCGAACGCCGGATCGGCGACGATCACCCGGAACGAAGCCCCAAGCCCCTGGCGTAGCGCGAGCGCGAGCGCGAGCCCGGCGAACCCGCCACCCGCGATCACCACATCGGCACGTACGATTTCTGGTTGGCCCGGCATCATCCTCGCGTCACAGGGAACATCCCGTCGCAACAATAGTTCATGTAGGTTGCGCATGGGGCGCATTTTTCAAACAGACATCCGGCGCCGTTCGGGGTTTGCCGAAGCGAGCGTCCGGTCAGGGAGGGAGGCCATGCGAAGTCTTCTGACGATCGTGACTGTAGCAGCCGCACTCGCGCTTGCCGCCTGCTCGAAAGGCCCGGAAGGACCGCAAGGCGCGCAGGGCGTCGCCGGGCCGCAGGGCGCCAAAGGCGAGGTCGGCCCGAAGGGCGACACCGGCCCAGCCGGACCGCCGGGACCGAAAGGCGAGCCCGGACCGACCGGCGCTGCCGGCGCGAAGGGCGATACCGGCCCGCAGGGCGAGCGTGGCGCTGCCGGCCCGCAGGGCGAGCGCGGACCTCAAGGCGTCGCGGGCGCCAAGGGTGATCCCGGCGCACAAGGCCCGGTCGGCCCGCAGGGCAATCGCGGCGACAAGGGAGACAAAGGGGAAAAGGGCGATTCCAGCGTAGCGATGCGCGTACTCCTCTCCGGCAACACGATCGCGGAATGCGCCGGCGACGAAGTCATGATCAGCGCGTTGTGCGTCGGCGGCGCGGTGCTCGCGACCATCAGCGAAAACGGCGCGACCTGCGGCACCGACCCGAACTCCAACGTCAAGGCGCGGCTGGTCTGTGCCAAGAAGTAATTTGTCGCGACATGTTCACCGGGCCGGCCCCAAAGGGGGCCGGTTTCGTTTGGGCATGATCCCGAAAAACGGAAACCGGTTTTCGGAATAGATCATGCCCCGAACAGAAGCATCTCGCCTTGACATTCCTGAGGCCACGGCATGTTTCTCTAACTTTGTTCACTGCCCGAGACCTGCCGATGTCCACCGCCGTCCAGACCATGCTCGATGTGCTCAACCTCGAGCAGCTTGAGGTGAATCTCTTTCGCGGCCGTTCCCCACAGGATCGCTGGCAGCGCGTGTTCGGCGGACAGGTAATCGGTCAGGCACTGGTCGCGGCCTGCCGCACCGTCGACGGCCGCCCGCCGCATTCTATGCACGCCTATTTCCTCATCGGCGGCGACCCGAAGGTGCCGATCATCTACGAGGTGGATCGTATCCGTGACGGCAAGAGCTTCACGACGCGCCGCGTGGTGGCGATCCAGCATGGCCAGGCGATCTTCACCCTGATGGTGTCGTTCCATAACGACGAGGAAGGCCTCACCCATCAGGCGCCGATGCCGAGCGTCCCGCCGCCGGAGGATCTGCCGAGCGAGGCCGAGGTCCGCGCAAAGGTGCTGCCCAGCATGCCCGAAGCGGTGCAGCGCTATTACAAAAGCGAGCGGCCGATCGAGCTGCGCCCGGTCGAATACGGCCGCTATCTCGGCAAGAAGGTCGAGGGCGGCAAGTTCAACGTCTGGATCAAGACGACCGGCAAGCTGCCGGACGATCCCGCGATCCATCAATGCGTGCTCGCCTACGCGTCCGACATGTCGCTGCTCGACACCGCGCTGGCGCCGCACGGGCGTAGCCTGTTCGAGAAGGATTTCATGGGCGCGAGTCTCGACCATGCGCTCTGGCTGCATCGCCCGTTCCGCGCCGACGACTGGCTCCTTTACGCGCAGGAAACGCCGAGCATGACGGGTTCGCGCGGCTTCGCGCGCGGGCTGATCTACACGCGCGACGGCGCGCTGGTCGCGAGCGTCGCGCAGGAGGGGCTGGTGCGGATCAGGCGGAAGGAAGGCTGACAGCGAGCGGAACGTGAGCGCGAGCGAAGCGTTCGACGCCGTCGTGATCGGTGCCGGCGCCGCCGGGCTGATGTGCGCCCTGACCGCGGGACAGCGCGGCCGCAAGGTGCTGCTGCTGGATCATCTCGAAAAGGCCGGCGCCAAAATTCTGATCTCCGGCGGTGGGCGCTGCAATTTCACCAATCTGCACTGCACGCCGGAACGGTTTCTGTCCGCCAATCCGCACTTTCATAAATCCGCGCTCGATCGCTATACCCAGCATCACTTCATCGCGCTCGTCGAACGCCATCGCATTCCCTATCACGAGAAAACACTCGGCCAGTTGTTCTGTGACGGCTCGGCGCGCGCGATCGTGGCGATGCTGCTCGCCGAATGCGCGGCAGGCCATGTCGATGTGCGCCTTGGCCACGGCGTAACCGACATTTCGCGCGGCGACGGCTTCCGGGTCGAGACCGACAAAGGCAGCTTCACGTCAGCATCGCTCGTGCTGGCAACCGGCGGGCTCTCGATCCCGAAAATGGGAGCGACCGGATTTGCCTATGACATCGCGCGGCGCTTCGGTCTGCGCATCACCGACACCTTGGCGGGCCTCGTGCCGTTGACCGCGACACCAGAAGCGCTCGGCGTTGGCGAAGTCTTGTCCGGGATTTCACTCGACGCGATCACATCCTGCGGATCGCAGGCATTCCGGGAGAACATTCTCTTCACCCACCGCGGCCTGTCGGGGCCGGCGATCCTGCAGATTTCATCTTACTGGCGTGAGGGCAAAACGATCTCGCTCGATCTGACACCGGCGGTTGATGCCGAGGCGTTTCTGAAGGAGCGCAAGTGGTCGCGTTCCAAGGCCGAGCCGAAGACGGTTCTGGCTGAGATTTTTCCCGCTCGCCTGGCGCAGGCCCTTGCGGCCTCCCTGCCGCGCGGCCCGATGGCCAATATTCCCGACCGCACGCTGAGCGTCTTCGCGGCCCGCCTGAGACGGTGGGAGGTAAAGCCAACCGGCTCGGAAGGCTACGCAAAGGCCGAAGTCACCGTCGGAGGGGTCGATACGCGCGATCTATCGTCGAAGACAATGGAAGCGCGCAACGTGCCGGGCCTCTATGTGATCGGCGAGGCCGTGGACGTGACCGGATGGCTCGGCGGGTATAATTTCCAGTGGGCATGGTCGAGCGGCTGGTGCGCCGGACAGTTTGCCTAATCCAGTATCCTGTCTACCGTGAGATGAGCGGTGGTTAATCTGAACAGGTTCTCGTAATTGTACTTCCAACCCATATCGCTGGCGTCGCACAAGAGGGATTGGTGCCATCCGCCGCAAGAAGAACTTAGCGTCGATGCGCGCATCGCCGCCTGAGAAACCGCCACGCCGCCCGCATTTGCGCTGTGCGGGATTCTGCTTCGTCGTGCTGGCGGCGGGAACGATTGCATCGCCGGCGCAGGCGCAATGCGCGATCGGCGCCACGAACGTCGCGTTCGGCCCTAACGTCGACCTGATTTCCGGCGGAACGATCACCACGACTGGAACGATCTCGGTTAACTGTCCGGGCGGATTTGGAAACTTCCCTTACCTCTGGTTCTGCATCTCGATCGGCGTCGGCACGAACAGCACAAGCGTCAATAACCGCACCATGAAGAGCGGCGCGAACACGCTCGGGTATCAGCTCTATACCGACAGCGGAATGACGACGATCTATCAGTACACGCCGTCGAACCAGTTTTCCGTTCCGTACAGCAACTCTACCGGAGCACAGTTCAATTCCACGATCTACGCAAAGATCCTGAGCGCACAGACGTCACCTCCTGGCACCTACACCGATCCCTATTCGGCCGGCACGCAGGCACAGATCTCTGGAAACGTCGCCACGACGCTTCCAGGCAATTGCGGCGGTGGCACGGGCGCTCTCACGTTCAGTGTCACCGCTACGGTCGTGCCGAGCGCGAGCGTTTCGGCTGGCACGCTGGATTTCGGATCGACATCCCTCTTGTCGTCGAACATCGACTCGACCGGGACTATTACGGTGCAGGCGACAAACACGACGCCGTATTCGATCGGTCTTGGCAACGGCGCCAATGCGTCGGGGAGTCAAAGGCGTGTGCGCAAAGGCGCGACCTCGAGCTTCATCAACTACAACCTCTATACCAACGCAGGGCGGACGCAGGCCTGGACAACGACGACGTCCCCATCGAGCTGCACGGATGGCGCCGGCAGCTGCGTCCTTGGCACCGGCACGGGTTTGAGCCAGAACATCACGGTCTACGGCCGCGTCCCGCCGCAGAGCGTGCCCGCCGCAGGCACGTTCACCGACACCGTGGTGGTGACCGTCACATTCTGACGTCAGCGGCACTCGACCGGCGAAATCTGCACCTGCTCGCCGCGCCGCGGCGTGAACGGAAACTCCGCGCGACAGGTTTCGTTTGCGGACTCGATCGTCGCTGAATTTGCGCTGACGAGATCCCTGATGAACGCTTGCCCGTCATAGCCTACGATGAATTCACTGCCGCCCTCGATCCGGCCCGCAGACCCGACGGGAACGACATTTCCGTCCGGCCGCACGAAGGTGACAAGCGCCGATGTCGTATCGCTGCGAACCTTGAAATTGACCAGCACGCCGGCACGATCGGCCGGTGCGACGACTTCGCGCGTGCTCTCGATCTCGGCATCGACCGGAAGGTTAGCCGGATCGATCGTGATCTTGTTCTTCTGGTACGAGCGCAGTGTCGGCACCAGCAGCATGCCGCGGGAATCGGTCACGCCCATCGGGCGATTGTCATGCATGACCTCCAGCCCGCTCGCCCCGGTCTTGACCACCGCAAACCCGTCGTCGATCCAGTTCGAGAGAAATACGCCACCTCCCATCGTGGCGATCGAGCCGCGCAGTTCGAGCACGCCGCGGCTGTTGTCGCGATCCTGGCTGGCGCCGACCTGAACCGTTCCATAGCTCGACCGATATGACGCCGCGGCCTCGCGATAGCGCGACGCACCTTCGATATCGCGCACGCGCCAGCCGTAACTGCCCGGCTGCGGCCCAAGCGGCTTGTTGACTTCGGCACTGTATGTCGCCCCGCCCTTCCCGCTCGAAGCACCCGCAGATGCCGATACCGAATCGCTGAGTGGCATCGTGAGCCCGACGAACACGCCGGTGTTCCGCTTCGTTCCAAAGTCCTGAAACACGGTCGCATAGAGCGAGGCGTTGTACGGCAGCGCGCGCGAATAGGTCCCGGTGACGATCTGCGAGAGATGTCCCGAGGCATCGAGCAAGTGAATGAAGCTGGTGCTCAGAGTCGACTTGATGTCGAAGGCGAGCGGCGCGCCGACGGTGATGCGGTCGAGCGCGCGCGGTGGCCGGGCGTTGAGATAGAGCGGCGCAACGGTGTTGATGCCGAGAATGGAAGGCTGAAGATAACCGAGATAGCCGGACGGGACATAGTTGAACAGGCCGTAGAAGTTCTGCGATGCGCCGAGCGTGACCTCTTGCAGGCGCGCGGTTGCCGACGCGAGATCGTCATAGGTGCCGAAGGTGCGCTGCGAGCTTGCATTGATGTTGAGGCCGAACAACCGCGTCTCGTAGGAGAGATAGGTCTGCACCCCCTTGCTTCCCGATCCCGTGCTGGCCGACACGGCAGCGGACGCAACGCCAATCGCGCCGGTCTTGAGCACCGCCCCGACGCCGCCGTTCGCGATGCCCGCGCCACCTTCCGCGTGGCCCTCCACGGTCAGCCGATCGAAGATGCCGCGCCGCAGGCTTGCCGAACCGACCGGGGACTGCACGTAGCCATCCGCCGTCGAGCCAAAGGACAGGCGCGGCAGCCCGGCTTCGACCGACCAGCTCGACAACCCCGGCGCCAGCAGGCTGGGCGATGCGTAGAACGGCAGGGTCGTCTTGGTTTCGTGGCCGGAGGAATCGCGGATGACGAGTTGCGCGTTGCCGGCGCCGGAGACGAGTGGGACATTGTTCAGGCTGAACGGCCCGGCGCCGACGTCCTGCGAGAATGTCTTGATGTTGTTGACATACACATCGATGGTCGATGGCACTGCCGCCGTGCCGCCCAGCACGGGAAGCGGCATGGTGATGAGGTCGGGCCGCAATGCGAAATTGCTTTGCGCCTGCACGCCGCCGACCCTGATCGGGCGCGTCCATCCAAGACCGCCGTTGATCACGTCCCCCAGACGGTATGAGATCATCCGCTCCTGATCGGAATAATGGAACGAGGTATCGAGGCGGATAACCTCCGAGGGCTGGCCCGGGGCCGAGCGAACGATGGCCGACTGCTCGAAGGTGCCGTAGGGCGAGAACGCCCGCGCTTCGAGCGCAAGCGACGAGCCGGAAAACGACAGCGGGCTCAAATTGCGCAGGCTGCCGGTGGTGCTCAACAGGTCGTAGTTCAGCACCGCGCCCCAGCCGGCTTGCGCGCGGATGAAGCGCCCGTTCGCGTCACCGCTGAGATCGAAAGCGCGGCCCTGACGATCGGCGTTATCGACCGTGATGCGGATCTTCTGCGTCCGCTCCTCGTACAGGTATTTCAGCCGCGGGATATCGTCGAGCAGAATGATGTCCTGCGGAAACCGGCGCGCATCGATGCGCAGCCCCAGTTCCTCCAGTTCGTTGCGGGTCGTGCCGATACGGTTGTCATCGAACAGCACGAAGCTCCCGATCATGTTGGCGGGGACTTCGTTGATGAAGACTTCGAGCTGGAGGTTTTTCTGCTGCTGGCTCGCGCGCGCGCGCTCGGCGCCAACCGCGACGCCGAGCAATACCGACAGACTTAGTACGAAGAACGACCTAGCGACGCCCGACCAGCTGAGCCATCGCATTGATGGGCCCCTTGTCGGTCTCGGCGCTTATCGACACGGACCCGTTGGCGCCGAAGCCACGCGGATGACTTGGCGCTGTCCAACGCATCGAAGACTTCCCGAGGGCGTAGCCTACGAGACCGCTGCCGAAATTGATCGTCGCACCCGAAGCATCCCGCAGACGCAAAGAGGCAACGCGCAAGCGCTCGTCACCGCTGTTGCTCGCGACGACGATCAGCTTGTCGCCCTCGTAGCCGAGCGACCAGGCGACGCTTGAGACGCTGAGTTGCGGATTGCGGAAGAACACCGGGATCGAATGGCGGATCAACAGATTGATGGCGCGCGTCTGCTGGCTGCGAACATTCGGTAACTGGTCGACGATGACACGGTAGCTTTCCTCGCCGCGTATCGGCCGTTTCGACACGCGCACGACGCGCACCACATAGTCGGCGCCCGGCGTCAACTTGACGGTCGGCGGAGAGGCAACGACATCGGTTGTCGGCTCGAGGCTCTCCTTGCCGTCCGCCTGCGACCAGCGCATCACGCGGGTCTGCACCACGACGTCGGCATTTTCGTCATTGCGCAATGTCAGCGAACCGGCCGCGGCCGGGGCATTCAACTCCAGCAGCACCGGCTCGACGCGCAGCTGCGCGGCGTTCGACGCTGCGGCACCGCCAAGCAGGCGACGCCAGTATTGCGAGCGGGATTCGGCCGGATGTCATCGTGCTCGTTTTCAGTACGTGATCGTCATGGTCACGGTGTCGGTGTAGAGGCCGGTCGGCGGCGCCGTACCGGTCGAGGGCACCCGGCCATAGATATTGACCGATTGCGCCGAGCCGTTGCCGGTCCCGAGGAAGCAGGAGTTTGCTGTCGCGCAATTGGGGTTGTCGGTTGCGGTCGTCCACGCATTGGCGAGGCCGGCGTCGGTAAAGAGCCCATAGCTGAGATAATTTGCCGTCGCGCCCTGCCGCATGCGCCGGCTGCCGGAAAAGTTGGCGCCGTTGTCCATGCCGATGGAGTACGGACTGCCGTTGGTGCAGGTCACCGAAACCGTCGTCTGGGCCGTAATGTTCGACGAGACCAGCGTTGTGCCGGGAACGTTCGCGCCGAAATTGAGCGTCGCGGCGTTGATCGTGCAGGAGGCCGTGATGTTGATCTGAACCGTCAGGTTCGCGGTCGCGGTGCCGGCCTGCGCCAGCGGCGCGGGCGACAATGCCACGAGCATCGCAAAAGCCGCGGCGATTCGGCCCAGCGGCCGCGCTGTTTCAACCAACCCCCGATACACCCGGGAAAACAACCCACGCATTGCCCCAATCTCCCACACGCCCGGTCGCTGACGTTGGGGTAGTTATTAGAGTTCCGGTGTTAACAAGGGATTAAGTATAAACCCGCACGCAGAAGTAGTGCGCCGTCTTTCCGCAAAGGAAAGCTACTAAGCCAGAATCTTGTCCACGGTGATCGGCAGGTCGCGCACGCGCTTTCCGGTCGCATGCCAGATCGCATTGGCGATCGCCGCCGCGGTGCCGACGACGCCGATCTCCCCCACACCCTTGATGCCGAGCGGATTGATGATTTCGTCCGGTTCGTCGACGAAGATCACCTCGATGTCGTGTACGTCGGCATTCGCCGGGATGTGATACTCGGCGATGTTCGCGTTCATGAAGCGGCCGAAGCGGTGGTCGAGCAGCGTTTCCTCGTGCAACGCCATGCCGAGACCGAACACCACGCCGCCGATGATCTGGCTGCGCGCGGTTTTCGGGTTGAGGATGCGCCCGGCCGCGACCGCATCGACGATGCGGGTCACGCGCACAATGCCGAGCTGCTCGTCGATCTTCACCTCGGCGAACACTGCCGAATGCGCGTAGCGCGCGTGCTTGCCGTCGTCGTTCGATCCTTCCGCCGCCTGCTGCTCGACACGGTCCACCTTGCCATGCCGCATGATGTCGGCGACCGGTACGACGCAGCGACATATCGCTCTTCGACATGAGCCTGCCGTCGCTCAGCAGCACGTCTTCGAGCTTCGCACCGGCGAGCGGCGAGTCCTTCATCTTCTTCGCCAACCGCAGCAATTCCTTGCGCACCTTCTCGGCCGCCGCGCCGATCGCGCCCGCCACAGAGGCCGCCATCCACGAACCGCCTTCGACCGGCGAGGCTGGCAGACTCGAATCCCCGAGCTTCGCCGTGACATTCTCCAGCGGCAGGCCAAGCATGTCGGCGGCAAGCTGCGTCATGATCGTATAGGTGCCGGTGCCGATGTCGGCGGTCGCGCACGACACCTCGGCGTGTCCGTTTGCGGTCAGCACGATGCGCGCCGCGGTCTTCATCTGCATCGCTTCCCAGATTCCGGTCGCCATGCCCCAGCCGACCAGCTCGCTGCCGTCGCGCATCGAACGCGGTTCGGGATTGCGCTTTTCCCAGCCAAAGGCTTGCGCGCCTTGCGCGTAACACTCGCGCAGCTTCTTGCTGGTGTAGGGCGTGCCGGCGTTCTGGTCGCGATCCGAATAGCAGCGCAGCCGCAGCTCGATCGGATCGAGCTTCAGCTTCACCGCAAGCTCGTCCATCGCGCATTCCAGCGCATACATGCCGGTCGCGCCGCCCGGCGCACGCATGTCGGCCGGCGTCGGCACGTCGAGCTTCGCGAGCTTCTGGCCGTATTTGGTATTGGCGCATTTGTAGAGCGCGCCGGACCAGCCCACATCGTTGCGCGCGAAGTCCTCGTATTGCGAGGTCATCGCGGTCAGTTCGTGGCGAACCGCATCGAGCGTGCCGCCGGACGTGGCGCCGAGCGCAACGTTTTCGATCGAGCCCGGCCGATAGCCGAGCGTGAACGTCTGCTGGCGCGTCAGCACGACACGCACCGAGCGCTCCAGCGCGCGCGCCGCCAGCACCGCAAGCGTCACCTGATGGGTTGGACGCAAGGCCGAGCCGTACGCACCGCCGACGAACGGCGAGACCACGCGCAGGTTGTCCGCTTTCATGTTGAACACGGAGCACAGATAGCGCTGCACGTTCTGCACGCCCTGCGTCTTGTCGTAGACGGTGAGCTTGCCGTCGCCGTCCCACACCACCGTTGAGCCGAACAGCTCCATCGGATTGTGATGCTCGATCGGGATGAAGTACTCGGCTTCGTGCTGCACATCGGCCGCGGCGTAAGCCTTGTCGAACTTGCCGCGCGATTTGGCCGGGGACATCGTGTCGGCCGCATTCGGCCGTTCGCCATGCAAGTCGGTCGCGTGCGCCTCGGCGTTGAATTCGACGCGCACCAGCGTCGCGGCGTAGCGCGCGGTCTCGAAGTCTTCGGCGACTACCAGCGCGACCGGCTGCCCGGCGAACAGGATCTTGTCGTCATAGAGCGGCCGGTACGGCGAGCCGCCCGGCGCGACATCGTCCTGATAGGCGCGCGTCGTGCCCGCCATGCGCGGGCGATGCTCGTGCGTCAGCACGTCGATCACGCCGGCGACGCGCAGCGCCTCGCTGGTGTCGATGCGCGTGATGCGGCCCTTGGCGATGTCGGACGTCACGACATAGCCGTAAGCAAGATCGCTCGCC
This sequence comes from uncultured Alphaproteobacteria bacterium, assembly GCA_963779545.1. Taxonomy (GTDB): domain Bacteria; phylum Pseudomonadota; class Alphaproteobacteria; order Rhizobiales; family Xanthobacteraceae; genus PALSA-894. The sequence goes on from CAVZYQ010000005.1 coordinate 183,804, forward strand.
TTGAACTCGCCCGCGTACTTGGCGCCGCCAGTGACCTTGGCGCGGCCATCGACGCGGGAGGTCGGTGTTCCGATGTGAGCGTGCATGGCTATTTGATCTTCTTGTCGGACTGGGACTGCGGCGTGCCGTTCGCGGCCTGCGTCAGCGCGCGGACGATCGCCTTGCGGGCGAGCGGGATCTTGAAGTCGTTGTGGCCAAAACCCTGCGCGTCGCGCAGCAGCATGTCGGCGGCCTTGGCGAAATTCTCTTCCTTGGCCGGCTGGCCACGCAGCACCCCTTCGGCCAGCGGATCGCGCCACGGCTTGTGCGCGACGCCGCCGAGCGCAAAGCGCGCTTCCTTGATCGTGTCGCCGTCCATCTCGAGCCCGGCCGCGACCGAGACGAGCGCGAACGCATAGGAGAGTCGGTCGCGCAGCTTGAGGTACGTGTAGTGCTGCGCAAACCCCTTCGCCGGCAGTTCGATCGCCGTGATGATCTCGCCCGGCTGCAAGTTGGTGTCGCGCTGCGGCGTTGTGCCGGGCAGGCGGTGGAAATCCGCAAACGCAATAGTGCGCTCAGCCGAAGGCCCGGCGACATGCACCGTCGCCTCCAGCACAGCGAGCGCAACGCACATGTCGGAGGGATGCGTCGCGATGCAGGCATCGCTCGTGCCCAAAATCGCGTGCTGCCGATTAATGCCGCGGATCGCCGAGCAGCCTGAGTCCGGCGTGCGTTTATTGCAGGGCGTCGTGGTGTCGTAGAAGTAAAAGCAGCGCGTCCGCTGCAGCAGATTGCCGCCGGTCGACGCCATATTGCGCAGCTGCCCGGACGCACCAGCAAGGATCGCGCTCGCGAGCAGCGGATAGCGTTTTTCAATCGCCGGATGGTACGCAAGATCACTGTTCGGCACGAGCGCGCCGATCTTCAGCCCGCCATCCGGCGTGTCCTCGACCTCTTTCAGCGGCAGGTGCGTGATGTCGATCAGCCGCGTCGGCTTCTCCACGTTCTCCTTCATCAGGTCGACAAGATTGGTGCCACCCGCGATGAACTTCGCGTTCGGTTCGGCGCTGGCGGCGCGCAGCGCATCGGAAATCGCGCTTGCGCGCGTGTATTCGAAATTGATCACGGCCGCGCTCCGTTCATCACCTGCAGGATCGCCGCCACGATGTTCGGGTACGCGCCGCAGCGGCACAGATTGCCGCTCATCAGTTCGCGCACCTCATCCTTGGTTTTTGCCTTGCCTTCGGCAAGCAAACCGGCCGCGGAGCAGATTTGTCCGGGCGTGCAGTAGCCGCACTGGAACGCGTCATGCTCGATGAAGGCGTCTTGCAATGCATGCAACGCGCCGTCTTTCGCGAGGCCCTCGATAGTGGTGATCTCGCAGCCGTCCTTCATCACGGCGAGCGCAGGCACGAGTTGATCCGCCGACCGTCGACCAGCACCGTGCAGGCGCCGCACTGGCCGTGGTCGCAGCCTTTCTTGGTGCCGGTGAGATCGAGATGCTCGCGCAGCGCATCGAGCAGGCTGACCCACGGCGCGACGTTCAGTTTCGCTTCGCGGCCGTTCACCTTGAGCGTGATGGAATGCTTTTCCGGCGCCGGGATCGGAGATTTTACGTCTCGCGCCGCGTCTGCCCGCGCCGTTCGCACCATTACGCTCTCCTCTCGTCCACGGACCTAAGGCAGGCTTGGCGGCCGAGCCTTGACCCGCGTCAACGGGCCGTCCTTTTGAATGGTTCCGAGGTATCCGCCGCGCCGCAGCAAATATCAGCGGTCCGCATGCGGCCGACTTGCCCACAGGTTAGGCGTCTGCGCGCTTCCGCGCTGCCATTCTCTGCTTAATATCTGCCGGTCTTGCCGATAGTCTGGGCAAAGCACGCCGGCCTAGCGCCAAACCGTCCGGCCGGACGTTGAGGGTTCGCGGAGCTTCGGCTCCGGGGGGAACTAGGGACGCGAGCCTAAGGAGCTTCCATGAAGCTGGTTACCGCCATCATCAAGCCTTTCAAGCTCGAGGACGTGCGCGACGCGCTCACGAAACTCGGCGTCGCTGGCCTGACAGTCGCCGAGGTCAAGGGCTTCGGCCGCCAGAAGGGCCACACCGAGATCTATCGCGGCGCCGAATACACCGTGAACTTCCTGCCCAAGATCAAGATCGAGGTCGTCGTGCCGGACGAGCGCGCCGACAAGGTCGTCGAGGCGATCTCGACGGCTGCGAAAACCGGTCAGATCGGCGACGGCAAGATTTTCGTGATCGAGGTCGAGCACGCGCTGCGCATCCGCACCGGCGAGACCGATTCGGACGCGCTGTAGCACATCGCGGCGCAGCGGCCGCGATGGCCGCCGCGCGAATGACATTCGGCTTCCGGGGGGACCGACCATGAGGATATTCCGTCTTGCGGCGCTCGTTTCGCTGGGCGCGCTCGCCACGCCCGCGTTTGCGCAGGCGCCCGCCGCACCGAAGATCGATGCCGGCGACACCGCTTGGATGATCACCGCGACCGCGCTCGTGCTGATGATGACCATCCCGGGCCTCGCGCTGTTCTACGCCGGCATGGTGCGCAAGAAGAATGTGCTCGCCACCATGGCGCAGAGCTTTGCGGCGGTGTGTCTTGTGTCGATCCTGTGGGCACTTCTAGGCTACACGCTGTCGTTCTCGGGCGATGCGCCGGCGCTCGGAAATCTCGATCGCGCGCTGCTGCGCGGCATCGGCCTCGATACGGTGAGCGCGCTTGCGCCGACGATCCCCGAAAGCCTGTTCATGATCTACCAGATGACGTTCGCGATCATCACGGTCGCGCTCATCTCCGGCGCGGTCGCGGACCGCATGCGCTTTTCGGCCTTTCTCATCTTCGCGACCCTGTGGCTGTTCATCGTCTACGTGCCGCTGGCGCATTGGGTATGGGGCGGCGGCTTCCTGCAGAAGATGGGCGTGATCGATTTCGCGGGCGGCACCGTGGTTCACATCAACGCGGGCATCGCGGGACTGGTCGCCGCGCTCGTGCTCGGCAAGCGGCGCGGCTATGGCACGGAAAATCTCGCGCCGTACGATCTCTCGCTTGCAGTGATCGGCACCGGCCTGCTGTGGGTCGGCTGGTTCGGCTTCAACGGCGGTTCGGCGCTTGCCGCGGGCGGGCGCGGCTCGATGGCGATCGTCTCGACGCATCTTGCGGCATGCGCCGGCGCGCTCACCTGGATGGTGCTGGAGTGGAACAGCCGAGGTAAACCTTCGGTGCTCGGCATCATCTCGGGCGCGATCGCGGGGCTCGGTACCATCACGCCGGCCTCCGGCTTCGTGCTGCCGTGGCACGGCGTGGTGATCGGCATCGCGGCCGGCGCGGGCTGCTACTGGGCCTGTACCAAGCTGAAGCTGTGGCTCGGCTATGACGACTCGCTCGACGTGTTCGGCGTGCATGGCGTCGGCGGCGTCATCGGTACGCTGCTGTGTGGCGTGTTCGCGGTCGCGGCGCTCTCCGCCACCCCGGATGGCCCCGGCACCGCTGGACTGCTCGAAGGCAACCCGGGTCAGGTACTGACGCAGCTCATCGGCGTCGTGGTGACAGTCGCGTGGTCCGGCGTGATGACCTTCGTAATCCTGAAAGTCACGGGCTTCATCACCGAACTGCGCGTCGCGCCGGAGGCCGAACAGATGGGCCTCGACGTCACACTGCACGGCGAGTCGATCCACTCCTAGGATACCGCTTGCACGCGCCGCTGCCCTTCCGTCAGGCAGCGGCACGTCTGCGGCTAAATTTTATGCAGCGTTGATGCGCGATTGTGCGGCGCACCGGAGGGTACTCCCGGTCGCACCCTGCCGCCCTGTGAAATTGCCATTAGGGACAACCACTTACCGCCGCTGAGTCACTTTGGCACGGGGCTTGATTGATGACCCCTGCGACCCGCGCGGCAACGGCCTCGCGGCTTCAATGTCATCGAGCCCGCCGGTGTCAATCGAAGGCGGGCCGCAGGGGATTAATCCATGAAAATCGTCATGGCGGTGATCAAGCCGTTCAAGCTGGACGAGGTGCGCGATGCGCTGACCGCGGTCGGCGTGCATGGCCTCACAGTCACAGAGGTTAAGGGGTACGGGCGCCAGAAGGGCCACACCGAAATCTATCGTGGCACCGAATACGCGGTGAACTTCCTGCCCAAAGTGAAGATCGAAGTGGCGGTCGATTCCGCCCAGGTCGACAAGGTCGTCGAGGCGATCACCGGTGCTGCAAAGACCGGCCAGATCGGTGACGGCAAGATCTTCGTCATCCCCCTCGACCACGCGGTGCGCATCCGCACCGGCGAGTCCGACGGCGCGGCGCTGTAACGCCCGCCCGCCTCATCGATCACCACAGGAGTTCGACAATGACGTTCAAGATGCCGGCTCGCCTGAATTGGGCGGGAATTGCGTTGGGGGTGCTGTTCGCACTTTGCCTCAGTTACATCGCGCTCGATGTCGCGCTCGCACAGACCGCGGCGCCTGCAGGGCCAGCGGCCGCACCCGCGGCGGCCGAGCCGACCGTCAACAAGGGCGACACCGCCTGGCTGCTCACCGCCACCGTCCTGGTGCTGCTGATGACGATTCCGGGCCTCGCGCTGTTCTACGGCGGTCTGGTGCGCACCAAGAACGCGCTGTCGGTGCTGATGTGGGTGTTCTACGCGGTCTGCGTCGTCACCATCATCTGGGTGCTGTTCGGCTACTCGCTCACCTTCACGGGTGGCTCGACGGCGTTCATCGGCGGCTTCTCGAAAGCCTTCCTCTCGGGTGTCACGATGGAGTCGAAGGCAGCGACCTTCTCGGTCGGCGTCGCGGTTCCGGAACTCCTTTACGTCTGCTTCCAGATGACCTTCGCGGCGATCACCTGCGCGCTCATCGTCGGCGCGCTGGTGGAGCGCATGAAGTTCTCAGCGATGGCGCTGTTCCTGCCGCTGTGGGTGATCATCGTCTATTTCCCGATCGCCCACATGGTCTGGTATTGGGCCGGCCCGGACGCAATCGACGCCGCCGCGAAGGCCGTTGCTGCCGCGACCGATGCGGCCGCCAAGACTGCCGCGGAAGCCAAGCTCGCCGAGGTGAATGCCGATAGCGGCCTCATTTTCCAGTGGGGCGCGATCGACTTCGCGGGCGGCACCGTGGTGCACATCAACTCCGGCATCGCCGGCCTCGTCGGCGCGCTACTGCTCGGCAAGCGCATCGGCTTCGGCAAGGAGCTGATGCCTCCCCACTCGCTGGTCATGAACATGATCGGCGGCGCCCTGCTCTGGGTCGGCTGGTTCGGCTTCAACGCCGGCTCCAACCTCGAAGCCTCCGGCGGCGCCGTGCTGGCAATGGCGAACTCGTTCGTCGCAACCGCAGCCGCCGCGCTCGCCTGGATGGTCGTCGAGTGGATGAGCAAGGGCAAGCCCTCGTTACTGGGTGCGGTCACCGGCGCGGTCGCGGGCCTTGTCGCGGTCACGCCGGCTTCCGGCTTTGCGGGCCCGATGGGCGCACTGGTGCTCGGCATCATCGCCGGCGTGGTGTGCTTCCTGTTCTGCTCGGCGGTGAAGAACGCCTTCGGCTACGACGACGCGCTCGACGTGTTCGGCGTGCACTGCGTCGGTGGCATCATCGGCGCGATCCTGACCGGCATCCTGGTCAATCCCGCGCTCGGCGGCACCGGTGTCATGAACTACGAGACCGGAAAGATCCTCGACTACGACCTGATCACGCAGGTGATTGCGCAGTGCAAGGCGGTCGGCGTGACGCTGCTGTGGTCCGGCATCGGAACGCTGGTCATCCTCAAGGTGATCGACGTGCTGATCGGGCTGCGTGTCCCGACCGACGCGGAGCGCGAAGGCCTCGATCTCACCGAGCACGGCGAGCGCGCCTACAACATGTGACGCTTTCCCCTCTCCCGCAAGCGGGAGAGGGGAAAGCCAGAGATACGGTTGGGGTGGAGACCCGGCACCGCCCCCTCCGTCGAGAGGCCTCGGCTCACCCCGAGGCCTCTCACTTTTTGGGCGCTGGTCTCCGCTCATTCCCGCGTAAGCGGGAATCCAGTTCTTGGCTCTGGGGCCCCGCTTTCGCGGGGACGAGCGGATGAAATTCTAACTCGCCACCTGCACCGGTACCGGCTGCTTCGCAGCACCCTCGACGGTCGCGTGCAGGTGCTCGACCAGCTTCTCATCGAGCCGCAGCTTGATGGCGAGCGAGGCGAGGTAACGGCGCTCCTGCGGATTATCGATGTCGATCGCGAGCAGCGAGGCGACGTAGATTTCGGCGGCTTGCTCCGGCGTGCGCGCACTGCGCGCGACCGCATCGACATCGAGCGGCTTGCGCAACTCGTCGAGCACGAACGCCTTCTCCTCGGCGCTGAGATTAAGCTTGTCGAGCTGCGTGAAGATATTCGCCTGCTCGGTCGCATCGATGTGCCCGTCGGATTTTGCCGCCGCGATCATCGCGCGCATCAGGCTCAAGCCCAGCGACTGCTGCTCCGCCTCACCCGTCGGATTGAACGGTGTATCGCGTGGCGGCGGCAGCAGCGGCACATTCGCGCGCGAGTCTTGCGCGGGCGCGCGTCCCGCCTGCCAATTCTTGTACGCGCCATACGCAAGCGCGCCGACGAGCGCCATGCCGCCGAGATGTCCCGACAGCGTGTTCCCAAGCCCGCCAGGCAGGGCGTTGCCGAGCCCGCGCGCGATATCGCCGAATTGTGATTGGCCTTGGCTGGAAGACTGACCAAGCTGCGTACCTTGCTGGCCGCCCAGGAATTGATCGAGAAGGCGCTTTGCGTCGAGCATTATGTTCCGTTGTTCGCTGGACGTCGCCCAGCCATGACATAGGGCGTGATTGAGGCGCGACCAGACTGTGTGGCGGAATGTCCCGCTGAGACGAGGTGTCGCGGCGCGTTGCGAGGAGTTCGCGATGTCGATTGACCGCCGTCAGGTTCTGCAAGCTCTCGCTGCGGGAACTGCGAGTCTGGCGATGCCCGCGTTCGCGCAATCATCTGCCGTGCTCACGCGTAAGATGCCGTCGAGCGGGGAGGCACTGCCGCTCGTCGGCTTGGGAAGTTGGATCACCTTCAACGTCGGCAACGATCCCGTCGCCCGCGAGTCTTGCACGCAGGTGATGCGCGCTTTTTTCGCGGCGGGCGGACGCATGATCGACTCCTCACCGATGTACGGATCGTCGCAGCCGGTAATCGGCGAAGGCCTCAAGAAAATCGGCACAGCGCCGGTGTTCTCCGCCGACAAGGTCTGGATTTCATCCGGCGCACGCGGCCCGGCGCAGATCGAGGCCTCACGTAATAACTGGGGCGTACCCAAGTTCGATCTCCTGCAGGTGCACAACCTGCTCTCTTGGGAAGAACACCTGCGCACACTCGCCGCCATGAAGGCCGCGGGTCAAGTTCGTTACATCGGCATCACGACCTCGGAAGGCCGCCGTCACGGCGACGTCGAGAAGATCATGCGCGCGCATCCACTCGACTTCGTGCAACTCAGCTACAACATCCTCGACCGCGAGGCGGAGCAACGCATTTTGCCGCTGGCGCGCGAGCGCGGCATTGCGGTCATCATCAATCGCCCGTTTCGTGAAGGTGATCTGATCAAGAAGATCGCGCGCAAGCCGCTGCCGCCATTCGCCACAGAGATTGGCGCGATCTCATGGGCGCAACTCATTCTGAAATTCATTGTTTCGCATCCGGCGGTCACGTGCGCGATCCCGGCCACCACGCGCGTCGATCATGTTCAGGAAAACATGGCGGCGGCGCGCGATCCGTTGCCCGACGCCGCAATGCGCACGCGGATCGTTCAGTACGTTGAGAAACTTTAGCGCATGATGACCGCCAACATGCATGCGCGGGCGCATTGATGTCGGAGTGGTGGACCTACACGCTCACCGACTTCCTGCTGTTCTCGCCGCGCACGTACTATCGCCTGTTCGAACTCTACAACGCTGCCGTTTGGCCGTTGCAGGTCGTCACGCTCGCGCTCGGGTTTGCGATCCTCGTTCTCATCGTGCGCGGCCGCATCTGGAGCGGCCGCATCGTCGCCGCCATCCTCGCATTACTATGGCTGCTCGTCGCTTGGGCATACCTGCTGGAGCGCTACGACGCCATCAACTGGGCGGCGCACTATTTCGCTATCGGCTTTGCGGTGCAGACCGCATTGCTGATCTGGAGCGGAATCATCCGAGATCGATTTCATTTCGACGTTCGCACCCTGCCCGGGAAGATCGGCGTCACACTCCTGCTCTACGCCCTCGCGATCCACCCGCTTGTCGCGCCGCTCACCGGCCGCCCCTGGACGCAAGCCGAAATCTTTGGCCTTGCGCCAGACCCGACTGCCGTTGCGACACTCGGCATCTTGCTCGCCGTCGCACGTCTTCCATGGCCGTTGCTGGTCATCCCGCTGCTCTGGTGCGCCCTGACCGGCCTGACACTTTGGACCGGAAGCGGCGGTGATGCCGCTATTCGGCGTACTGGCGGCCGGGGCATCGCTTTGGACAGCCCGTTGGGTGAAAAAGTGACCTGACTGTGCTATCGTCTTGCCATGACAAAGCTGCTCGAACAGGCCACCGCCAAGGTGCGGACGCTCCCCACCGACGAACAGGACGCGCTTGCAACCGCACTGCTCTCGATGACGGACGGCGAGGCTGCAGATTTCCCCCTCGATGACGCGACCCGCGCAGCGATCCGGGAAGGCCTCGCCGAGGCCGATCGCGGCGAGTTCGTATCGGACGAAGAGATTTCAGCAGCGGACAAGCGTCACGGCATATGAGAGTTCGCTATACCCGGCGTGCGTTTGCCGATCGAGGCGATATTCAAGTACATCAGCGAGCGCGATCCGCAGGCTGCACAGACGATCAAAGCCTTCATCAAAAAACGGGTTTCCGATCTCAGCCACTCACCGCGGCGCGCGCGGTTCGTCAAAGGGCTCAGTGTCCACGCCCTCTGGCTTGGCCGCTACCCGTATATTGTCTACTACCGCGTCGACGGCGACACGGTGTCCATCATCCATATCGTCATGGCGCACGGAAACCTTGGTCAGGTGGAACAGACTGAGCCTCGACCCATCTCTCCGATGGTTAATCGCGCCTTAACCTGAGCCCTCCTATGGTGTCGTAACCCTAGTCCGGCGGGGCGTTCCCGCCATGCAATGGTCCATGAACGTCACCGAACGCGCCTCCCCCGCTCGGGCCACCGACGCACGCTCGCCGTTCATGCGGCTGGCCGACCTGTTGGGCGGCATCGAACCCGGCATGCCGCCGATCAACATCTCGGTCGGCGAGCCGCAGCATCCTGTTCCGCCCTTTGTCGCGCCTGTGCTGGCGGAGCAAACGGCCGCGTTCGGGCGTTATCCGGGCAATGCCGGCACGGACCGGTTCCGCCAGGCGGTCGCGGGCTGGCTCGGCCGCCGCTACCAGCTTCCCCGGCCGATCGAACCATTGAGCGAAATTCTCGTCCTCGGCGGCTCGCGCGAGGGCCTGTTCCTTGCAGCGCTCACCGCCAAGCGCTTTGTCGGCGAACGTCCCGGAAAACCGGCGATTCTGCTCCCCAACCCGTTCTACGCGCCTTACTCGGCCGGCGCGGTCGCGGCCGAGTGCGAGCCGGTCTATCTCGACGCCACGGCGCAGAATGGCTTCCTGCCCGATCTTGATGCGTTGTCGCCGCAACTGCTCGCGCGCACGGTTGCGTTCTATCTTGCGACGCCCGCCAATCCGCAGGGCTCGGTCGCAAGCCGGGAGTATCTCATCCGGGCCGCCGGCCTCGCCAAGAAGCACGGCTTCATGCTGTTCGCCGACGAGTGCTACTCGGAGATCTACTGGCAAGAGAAGCCGACCGGCGCGCTCGAAGTCGCCGACAAGGACTTCGCCAACGTCGCGACGTTCAATTCGCTCTCCAAGCGCTCAAGCCTGCCGGGCCTGCGCGTCGGGTTCGTGGCGGGCGACAAGCGCTTCCTCAAATCGTTCCTCGATCTGCGCGCCGTCTCAGCGCCGCAGGTGCCGGTCCCGGCACAGGAGGTCGCGATCGCGGCCTACAACGATGAGGCCCATGTCGAGGAAAACCGCGCGCTCTACCGCGGAAAATTCGATCTCGCCGACCAGATCCTCGGCAACCGCTACGGCTATAAGCGCCCGGCCGGCGGCTTCTTCCTCTGGCTTGATGTCTCGCAGCACGGCGGCAGCGAAGCCGCCGCCGTGAAGTTGTGGAAGGAAGCGGGCCTGCGCGTAGTGCCGGGCAACTACGCGGCGCGCCCGCAATCGAACGGCTTCAACGCGGGCGAGGGCTACATCCGCGTCGCGATGGTGCAGGACCGCGCGACCACCGCCGAGGCGCTGCATCGCATGGTCAAGGTACTGGGTTAGTCATGCCGGCGATCCGCTACACTCTTTCAACCGCCGACATCCTTTCGGACGAGCTGCGTGCCGCATTACGCCGGCGCATGCACGAGATCATCGGCATCGTGTTGCTCGGCGCATCGGGCGCCGTCGCGCTCGCGCTCGCAACCTGGTCGGTGCAAGACCCGTCTTTCAGCCACGCCACCAATGCGCCGATACGCAACATGCTCGGGCTGACGGGCGCGGCCTCGGCCGACCTGCTCATGCAGCTCTTTGGCGTCGGCACTATCGCGTTGCAGTTCCCGGTCGCCGCGTGGGGATGGCGTCTGCTGACGCATAAGCCGTTTGACCGTGAGAAAACCCGGGTGGTGCTGTGGCTCGTCGGCGCGGCCGCCGCCGCGGCTTTCTCCTCGTGTCTGCCGCCGAGCAAGGCATGGCCGCTGCCGACCGGACTTGGCGGTGTGATCGGCGATGCAATGCTGCGTCTGCCAGCGTGGATCGCGGGCGCGCCGCTCTCAGGCGTGCCGCGCTTCATCATCGCAATCCTGCTTGGTTTTGCCGCGTTTACTGCGCTTGTGCTCGCGGCCGGCTTCTGCTGGCGCGAGACGGTGGAAGACGAAGAGATCGAGAAAAAGCCCGCGAAGCGCGCAAAAGCCGCCAAAAAGGAAGCGCCCGCCGAAGCCGGCGAGGAAGAGGAAGAAGCGCCCGAGCCGCGCAGCTTCGTATCGCTCGGCTGGCTCTATCACTTCCTTTACAGCATCAAGGCACGCCTCGCGCTCGTCCCCGCGATGCTGCTCGAGTTTGTGCAGTCGATGCTCCCGTGGCGGCGCCGGCCGCGCGTCGTCCCGCTGCGCCAGGACCCCTCAGCCGTCACGCTGGTCGAGCCGCATGCCGAGCCCTACTCGAACCCAGCCGACGATCAGGCCGACGAGGCGGAGGCCGAGGAGGAAGAAGCCGAGGTCGAGGTCGCGCCACGCAAGAAGATCAAACCGGCGATGGCGCGCCCCGCAAAGCGCGGCAAGGATGGCTACGAGTTGCCTTCGCTCGCATTGCTCACCGCACCGAAGCCTGGCGACCGCCAGCAGCTCTCCGACGAAGCCATTCAGGAAAATGCACGCGCACTCGAAAGCGTGCTCAGCGACTTCGGCGTGCGCGGCGAGATCATCAACGCGCACCCAGGTCCTGTCGTCACGCTCTACGAGCTTGAACCCGCGCCCGGCATCAAGTCCTCGCGCGTGATCGGCCTCTCCGACGACATCGCGCGTTCGATGAGCAAGGTCTCGGCGCGCGTCGCGGTCGTGCAGGGCCGCAACGCCATCGGCATCGAAATGCCGAACCCGAAGCGCGAGAAGGTGCTGCTGCGCGAGCTTCTCTCGGCGAGCGAGTACGCCGACACACAGGCGCGCCTGCCTCTGTGTCTCGGCAAGACCATCGGCGGCGAGCCTGTGATCGTCGATCTCGCGCGCATGCCGCATCTCCTGATCGCCGGCACCACCGGCTCGGGCAAGTCGGTCGCGATCAACACCATGATCCTTTCGCTGATGTACCGGCTGCGTCCCGACGACTGCCGCGTGATCATGATCGACCCGAAGATGCTCGAGCTCTCCGTCTATGACGGCATCCCGCATCTGCTCACCCCCGTGGTCACCGACCCGAAGAAGGCGGTGGTCGCGCTGAAGTGGGCGGTGCGCGAGATGGAAGAGCGCTACCGCAAGATGTCCAAGCTCGGCGTGCGCAACATCGACGGTTACAACGCGCGCGTCACCGAGGCGAAGAGGAGTGGCGAGGCGCTCTCGCGTACCGTGCACACCGGCTACGACAAGGAAAGCGGCGACGCGATCTACGAAAAGGAAGACCTCGCGCTCGACAACATCCCCTACATCGTGGTGATCGTCGACGAGATGGCCGACCTGATGATGGTCGCCGGCAAGGACATCGAGGGCGCGGTGCAGCGCCTTGCGCAGATGGCGCGCGCGGCCGGCATCCACGTGATTCTCGCGACACAGCGTCCTTCGGTCGACGTCATCACCGGCACCATCAAGGCGAATTTCCCGACCCGCATCTCGTTCCAGGTCACCTCGAAGATCGACAGCCGCACGATCCTGGGCGAGCAGGGTGCCGAGCAGCTGCTCGGTCAAGGCGACATGCTCTACATGGCGGGCGGCGGCCGCATCAGCCGCGTGCACGGGCCGTTCTGCTCTGACGAGGAAGTCGAGAAGATCGTGCGTCACCTCAAGTCGCAGGGACAGCCGCAGTATCTCGAATCCGTCACCGTCAGCGACGAACCGGAGGAAGGCGAGGACGGCGATGTATCGGTGTTCGACAACTCCGACATGGGCAAGACCAACGACCTCTATTCACAGGCCGTCGCGATCGTAATGCGCGACCGCAAGGCCTCCACCAGCTACATCCAGCGCCGGCTGCAGATCGGCTATAATCGCGCCGCCTCGCTGATGGAGAAGATGGAGCTGGAAGGTATCGTCGGGCAGGCCAATCACGCCGGCAAACGCGAGATTCTCGTAGGCGAGCCGGAACACGCGCAGTATTGAGTGAGCATGATCTCCGAAGCGGAACCGGTTTCGGACCAGGATCAGGCGCAGCGCAAGTAGAGTAACGGGCCGCGAAATCGCCACAGCGGGCGACTAGATCGGCCTCGGAGGATCAAGATGCGGATCGCGAGATCGGCCATTCTGTGCAGCGCATGCCTGTTCGCCATCACGGCGGTCGCGTCCGCGCAAGTTCCGGTTCCGGCCCCGCGGCCGAAGTCGGGCATCGCGCCCGCCCCCCAGGCGCAGACTCAGCCGCAACCCGCGCAGTCCTCGGGCGGGCTGTTCCCATTCCGCCTGCCCGGCTTCTCCAAGCCCGACAACAGCGCAAACTTCGATGCCAAACAGCGCGCCGTGATCGAGCGTGTGAATGTGTACCTGATGAGCCTGCAGACGCTGGTCGGCGATTTCGTGCAGGTCGGCGCGGATGGCCGCCGCGTCGAGGGCAAGATCTATCTGCAGAAGCCCGGCCGCGTGAAGTTTGAGTACAATCCGCCGAGCCCGATCGAGCTTGTCTCCGACGGCAATTCGGTGGTGGTGCGCGACCGCAAGCTCGAGACACAGGACCTCTATCCGCTCTCGCAGACGCCGCTGCGCTTCCTGCTCGCCGACCGCATCGACCTCCTGCGCGACAGCAATGTGGTGGCGGTCTCTTCGGACGATACCTTCGCCACCGTGCAGCTCGAGGAGAAGCAGACCCTTGGCGGCACACATACGGTGCGGCTGATGTTCGGAGCCAAGGACATGCAGCTCAAGCAGTGGACCATCACGGACCCGCAGGGCTACGACACCACGGTCGCGCTCGCCAATCTCGACTATTCGCAGAAGCTCGATTCGGCGATGTTCCGCATCGACTACGCGCGCAAAGAGATCATTCAGTAGCGCCTCTTCGCTCTGCTCTCGCCTGCTTCTGAGAAATCACCAAACCTCATCCTGAGGAGCGTCCGAAGGACGCGTCTCGAAGGATGGCTGCGAACACCGGCGTCTGTGGCCATCCTTCGAGACGCCAGGCTGCGCATGGCTCCTCAGGATGAGGGCTGGAGTGTACCCACGCGCCCGTCATTCCGCACAGCGGACGCGCTTGCGCATCCAACCGAAACACGATTGATAATTCCCCGACAAAGCGCCGCCAAATGGGCGCACGAGGGAGCGATCGTCATGACCATTGCCCGCCGCGGCCTGGCCGCACTCGCCATCACGTTGGCTCTGAGCACCAGCGCGTTTGCGCAGGCCTGGCCGAACCGGCCAATCCGCTGGATCGTGCCCTACACGCCGGGCGGCTACACCGACCTGATGTCGCGCCTCGTCGGCCAGAAGGTCGCCGACGCGCTCGGTGTCACCGTGGTTTTTGAGAACAAGCCCGGCGCAAACGCGATCATCGGCACCGATCAGATCGTGAAGGCCGCGCCGGATGGGTACACCTTCGGCACCGTGATTGCGGCGCATTCGGTGAATCCCACACTCAATTCCAAAATCCCCTACGACACGATGAAGGACATCGCCTACGTGTCGCTGATGAGTTCCGCGCCGCTGATCATCATCGCCAACAAGAGCCTGCCGGCGAACAACATCCCCGAGTTGATCGCGCTGGCGAAGTCGAAGCCCGGCTCGCTGAGCTTTGCGTCATCCGGCGTCGGCGCCGCCGCGCATCTCACGATGGAGATGTTCAAAGCGCGCATGGGCCTCGACATGGTGCACGTGCCCTACAAGGGCACCGCAGGCGCGCTGCAGGATACCGTCGCGGGCAACATCAACGTGATGTTCGACATCGTCGGCCCGCTGATGCCGCAGGTGACCGCCGGCAACGTCAAGGCGCTGGGGTTGGCCGCGAAGGAGCAGATCCCGGCCGCGCCGGGCGTAAAGACCATCATCGAGCAGGGCATCCCAGATTTCGTCTCCGGAACATGGGCCGGGATCATCGCGCCGGCTGGCACCCCGAAGGAGATCGTCGACCGCGTCGCCGCAGAGGCCAAGAAGGCCCTCTCCGATCCGGCCACGATCCAGCGCCTCGCCGATCAGGGCATCGTTGCGGTCGGCAGCACGCCGGACGAGTTCCGCGGCTTCGTGACCGAGGAAATCGCGCGCTGGGCCAAGGTGATCAAGGACGGAAACATTAAGGCCGGGGAGTAAAGCCTCGAGAGGACGCTCCTGCGTTCGGGCGGTCGCCACACCCACAGGCCTCATCCTGAGGAGGCGGCGAAGCCGCCGTCTCGAAGGATGGCGGCAAGCACCGGTGTATGAGGCCATCCTTCGAGACGCATCGCTCCGCGATGCTCCTCAGGATGAGGACGGAGCTGGGTCCGGAAGCCTGTCCCTACCGCAGGTGATATTTCAGCCGCTCGACCTGCTCGACCGACAGCTCCTTCTGCTTCAGCGCGAGGATGGTCATTTCCACAAGAACGTCGAACGGCAGCTCCGGACAGCCCCGTGAAACCTTGCCGCTCTTGTCGCGGTAGGCATACTTGATTGACCGGCTCTTGAAGTCGCCCGTATCCCACGAGGCAATCCCGATGCGCAGGTCGCCGCGGCCGTAGTCTTGCGAAAACGTCGGTACCATGCGGGTTTCCAGTGAATTATGTTAGTATAAGGATACTATCTATGTACTACACTGACAGTATGAAGTAAACCGTCAAAATGCCCCTGACCGTCACCACCTGGAACATCAACTCGGTTCGCCTGCGCATCGATCTGGTCGCCCGTTTCATCAAGGCGGCGCGGCCCGACGTGCTCTGCCTCCAGGAGACGAAATCGCCCGACGACGCCTTTCCGCTGAAGCGATTCCGGCGGCTCGGCTACGAGCACGCGGCCCTAAACGGCCAGAAGGGCTATCACGGGGTCGCGGTGCTCTCCCGGCTGCCGTTCGAGAGCGTCGCGATCGACAATTATTGCGGCAAGGACGACTGCCGCCACATCGCGGTGACGCTCGGCGAGCGCGCCGGGCTGCGCGACCCGGTCACCCTGCACAATTTCTATGTGCCGGCGGGCGGAGACGAGCCCGACCCGGCCATCAATGTGAAGTTCGCCCACAAGCTCGCCTTCCTCGACGAGCTGAACGCGATGGAGAAGCTGCGCCCGCAGACCGGCGAGCGCGCCATCCTGGTCGGGGACCTGAATGTGGCACCGCTGGAGCATGACGTTTGGAGCCACAAGCAGATGCTGAAAGTGGTCTCGCACACGCCGGTCGAGACCGGGAAGCTCACCGCGTTCCGCAAAGCCGGAAACTGGGTCGACATCGCGCGCGAACTAACCCCGGAGCCCGAGAAAATCTACACGTGGTGGAGCTACCGCGCGATGGACAACTGGAAAGCCGCCGACCGCGGCCGCCGC
Organism: uncultured Alphaproteobacteria bacterium; assembly: GCA_963779545.1. Taxonomy (GTDB): domain Bacteria; phylum Pseudomonadota; class Alphaproteobacteria; order Rhizobiales; family Xanthobacteraceae; genus PALSA-894. The sequence continues at coordinate 199,964 of CAVZYQ010000005.1, forward strand.
CTCGACCACGTCTGGGTCTCGCCGCAGCTCGGCGATCGCGTCTCACGCCTCGACATCACCAAAGCCGCGCGCGGCTGGGAGCGGCCCTCGGACCATGTGCCGGTGACGGCCGCAATCGAGATCTAATATCCAGGCGCGCTTCTCGTGTCCCGGGCGCAGCGCAGCATGTAATGATGCGCTGCAGACCCGGGAGCCCGGTTCTTGCTGAACTAAAGCAACCGGGTTCCTGCATCTGCGATGCATCACCACAAGCGCGTTTACGCGCGTCTGCGACGCGCTATGGTGCTGCATCGCATGCGGGACAAAAGATTTCGTTCAGAGCGCCATCATGGATCGCTGGCTCGACGCTGCCCTCGAATACATCCCGCAGTGGCTCGACTTTCAGACGCGCGCCTCGCTGCAACCCGGCTGCCTGCTGGCGATCGCGCATCGCGACAAGGTCGTGCTCGAGCACGCGTTCGGGCACGCCAATCTCGACACCGGCGAAGCGCTCACGCCGCGCCATCGTTTCCGCGTCGCCTCCCATTCGAAGAGCTTTTGCGCCGCGGTGGTCATGAGGCTGCGCGAGCAGGGCAAACTGAAGCTTGATGATACGGCCGGCCAGTTCGTGTCCGGCCTTCATCCGACGGTCGCGCGCGCCACCATCGCGCAGCTTCTCTCGCATACGGCAGGTATCGTCCGCGACGGCGATGACGCCGGGCAGTTTCTCGACCGGAGGCCGTATCTCAACGCGCGCGAACTCTCCGATGCGCTGAAGAAGCCGGCCGTGATCGAGGCGGGCACGCGCTTCAAATATTCCAATCACGCCTTCGGCCTGCTCGGCATGATCGTGGAGGCGATTACCGGAGAGCCATACTTGGTCTGGCTTAGGCGCGAGATTCTCGACGCAGTGGGGCTGACCGAAACAACCCCCGATGGGCCGATCAAGCGTGGCACGCCGTTCGCGCGCGGCCACACCGGCCGCATCGTGCTCGGCCGACGCGCCGTGATCCCGGGTGACAATCCGACCAACGCGCTTGCTTCTGCGGCCGGCGTCGTCAGCACCGCCGGCGACATCGCGCGCTTCTTCGCGCAACTCTCGCCAAATGCCAGGAAAAGCGTGCTCTCAGCGGCAAGCCGCCGCGAGATGACACGCCGCCAGTGGCGCAATCTGAACAGCGCGTTCGAGCTCTACTACGGCCTCGGCACCGTCAGCGGCACGACCGGCGGATGGGACTGGTTCGGCCACTCCGGCGGCTTTCAGGGCTATATCTCGCGCACCTGCGTCTATCCGAAGCAGGAGCTGACTGTCTGCGTCCTCACCAACGCGATCGACGGCTGGGCGCCGCTTTGGGGCGACGGCATTGCGCACATCTTGCAGGCGTTCGAGCGCGGCGGTGCGCCCAGCCGCCGCACGAAGGACTGGAGTGGGCGCTTCTGGAGCCTGTGGGCCGCAACAGATCTTCTGCCGATGGCGAACAAGGTGCTGGCGATTGCACCCGGTTTCATCAATCCGTTCACCGAGGCAACCGAAATCGAAATCACCGGCCGTAGCACCGGCCGGATCTCCGCCGCGCCCGGCTTCAGCAGCCACGGTGAGGCCGTGCGGTGTACACGCGCGAGATCCGGAAGGATTACCGCGATCTGGCTGGCAGGATCGAAGCTGCTCCCCGAGGCGAAGGTCGCGCGCGAAATGGAAGCGCGCTACGGCAAGCCAAAAGCCAAGCGACGCCGCAGGACACATCGATGACGATCAATCTCGCCGAAAAGCTCGCGACCTTTTCGGAGCATTGGTCGCCGCGCACGGTGACGACCTACAACGGCCACGACGTCATGGTCGTAAAAGTCAAAGGCGAGTTCATCTGGCACAAGCACGACGATACGGATGACTTCTTCCTCGTGCTCAAGGGCGTGCTCGACATCGAGCTGCGCGACCGCACCGTCACGCTTCGCCCGGGCGAGATATTCATCGTGCCGAAAGGCGTCGAGCACCGTCCCGTGGCGCACGAGGAAACGCATCTGCTGCTGATCGAACCGACCGGTACGCCGAACACCGGCGATGCGGCGACCGCGGCGGCGCGAAAGTTGGCTTGACTAAACGGCCGCCGCTCCCCTGAAATTCCGCACCGCCTTCCAGATCAGCCATCCAAAGATCACCAGCAGCACAAGCTGCGCGACCGCGAACGGCGGCTCGGGAACGTCAGGAGCATTCGGCGCGAGCGCGTGCAGCGCGGGGACTTTCAAGAAAAGCTGAGTCACCAGGACGAAGAAGTTGAGATAGATCGCGAACCCCATGCTCACCGCATAAATCCAGCGCCACGCGCCTGCAAAATGGAAGACGTAGTGCGCCAGCAGTGCGAGCGCGAGCGCCGCGAGCGATAGAACGCCAAAGATATGCGCAGGCATAAGCTTCACCGCCGGCAGAAAGAAGCCCGTGATGTCGGTCGCGATCATCGTGACCAGGAATGCCACGATCCAGAGATCGGGCTTGCGGCCCTTGATCAACGTGACGATCGCAAAGCCGCCCGCCACGATCGCGAGCAGGCTGAGGATGGAGTGGAATGCGATGGCTGGTGTCGCGAACATGGATGGCCCCCGTTAGCGCCCGCGCTCCCCACCGTTAGGGAACGCCGCATTGTAGGCTCGTGCGCGGCAGGCAGTAATCACACTTGCGTATGACAGATGCGCGGTAACCTCAATCCGCGCTCAGCTTTCGCCGCACGTCCCATTCGACGAGCTTCGCCTCCATCGCCGCGACGACGAAAAAGCGCGCGCTGTCCTGATCATAGCCTTGCGCCAGCAGCTCGTCGTAGTCGGTGAACACGTGGCGCACATAGGCTACCAACGACAGCCAGGCGGATTCCTCGGGCGCGGCGTGCTTCAGGCCCGGGCTATCGAGCGCATGATCGATCACGGCGCCGAATTCATGTGATGGAATTTTCGGCGCGAGGCGCTTGAGCGCCGCTTCGATCGCCGGCCGTCTCACTTGCGCGTCAGGTTACCGACCAGCGTACCGCGCACGCGGGCGAAATCGCGCGCGGTTTCGCTCGCGCGCTTCGCCAGCGCATCGCGCATGCGCACCGCAGCGTCCGGATAACCCTCAAGCATCTTCAGAAACAATTGCCGCGTGATGCGCACGACCGTCGCGGGCTCGCGCGCGATCGCCGCGACCGGCCGCTTGCTTTCGGTGATGAGCGCGATCTCGCCGATCATCATGCCGGGCCCGGCGACGACGCGCGTCGCGCTGCCATTGCGCTCGGAGACGAGATCGAAGGAGCCTTCCTGCACGACGAATGCGCCGTCGGCTTCGTCTCCTTCGCCGAACAGGGTCGTGCCTTCGTGCACGTAGCGGCTCTCCGAGCCGATCGCCAGAATGCGCAACGCATCGCGGCCGAGCAGGCGCAGCGAAGGCACCTGCTCCAGAAACGCGATGTCGTCCTCGATGGTCATGCGCGGCGTGATATCACAAACGGAACGTTAACTCCCGCCGGTGCGCCGTTAAGGTTCACGGCATCAGCTTGTAGCCGCCGCCCTCGGTCACCAGGATCGCCGGCGCCGAGGCGTCTTTCTCGACCTTCTGGCGCAGCCGGTAGATGTGCGTCTCCAGCGTGTGCGTGGTGACGCCGGAATTGTAGCCCCACACTTCCTGCAGCAGCACCTCGCGCGACACCGGCCGCTGCCCCGCCCGATAGAGGTAGCGCAGGATCGCGGTTTCCTTTTCGGTCAGGCGGACCTTGCTGCCTTTGGGGTTCATCAGCAGCTTGGAAGAAGGCCGGAACGTGTACGGACCAATGGTGAATACCGCATCCTCGCTCGCCTCGTGCTGGCGTAGTTGCGCCCTGATCCGAGCGAGCAGCACCGCGAAGCGGAACGGCTTGGTGATGTAGTCGTTCGCGCCGGATTCGAGGCCGAGAATCGTGTCCGAATCGGTGTCATGCCCGGTCAGCATGATGATCGGGGCCTTGAAGCCGTTCTTGCGCAGGATGCGCACCGCCTCGCGCCCGTCCACGTCCGGCAGCCCGACATCCATGATGACGAGGTCGATATGGCCGTTGCGCGCGGACTGCACGCCTTTCGAGCCAGTATCGACGGCTTCGGCCTCGAATTCTTCATGCAGCGCGAGCTGCTCGACCAGCGCCTCGCGCAGCTCGGTGTCGTCATCGACGATCAGAATCTTGCGGGCGTTGGACATTGTCGGCCCCTGGCAGGTTGCGCGAAGTAGAACATTCGGGAGAGAAAGCGCAAGCGGTTGCGGCTATTGATTCCATTCGCAAAAGGCATCGTGATCGGTGCGTGAAGGGCTTATCGAGATGCCGTCTGCGGCCTTGAAAACGATCCACGTCCGCGCCGCGCCCGGGCACGCCGGACACGCGGCTGGCTCACCGCCGGGCCGCTCGCCTGGCCGGTCGCGCTCGGGCGGGGCGGCATTCTGGCGAACAAGCGCGAGGGCGACGGTGGAACGCCACGTGGCACCTTCCGCCTGCTGCGCCTGTGGTGGCGCGCCGACCGCGACCCTCGGCCGCGCACCCGGTTACCGGTGCGCCGGATCGCCGCGGACGACGCCTGGAACGAGGATCCGGCAAGCCGCCAATACAACCGTCCCGTCAAGTTGGCCCCCGGCAGCACCGCCGACCGGCTGCATCGTGACGACCATCTCTATGATCTGATTATCGAAATCGACCAGAATACCCGTCCCCGAGTGGCTGGGCGCGGCAGCGCAGTGTTCATCCACGTGGCGAGGCCCGGCCTGGCGTCCAACAGCCGGGTGCGTCGCGATGCCCAAGCCGCGGCTGAAAAAGTTGCTGGAAAAATTGGGCCCGGGCACGCGGATCGTGCGTCCATTAGGACAATTTCTAAAGCAATTTCAAAGCGAAACGAGAAAGTCGGCCGCCCTGAAAATTTTTCGGCAGCGCCGGGAACGAACCCCAGAGCGTGCGCGTTGGGGACCAAGTTAGTCTGTGTGATGGCTGAGGAGGCCAGAACACGGCAAAGCCCCGACGCTCTCAGCCCCCCAGCCCCGCGTCGGGGCTTTTCTTTTGCGCGCTTTCCTAGGGTGGCCGGCCCGGGTCCCGAAAATCGCCGTCCCGACCCGGACATGCGTCGCGCCGAACGCGATGGCGGTCGAGAAATCCGCGCTCATCCCCATCGACAGTAGTTTCAGGCCGTTGCGCGCCGCGATCTTGGCGGTGAGCGCGAAATGCGGCGCGGGCGCCTCCTCGAACGGCGGGATGCACATCAGGCCCGCGATCTCCAGTCCATGCGTCTCGCGGCACGCCTTGATGAACGCGTCCGCATCCTGCGGCAGCACGCCCGCCTTCTGCGGCTCCTCGCCGGTGTTGATCTCGACGAACAGCGCCGGACGCCGGCCCTGCCTGGCGATCTCCTTCGCCAGCGCCTCCGCGATGCTCGGCCGGTCGACCGAATGGATCGCGTCGAACAGCGCCACCGCTTCCTTGGCCTTGTTGGATTGCAGCGGTCCGATCAGATGCAGCTCGAGCCCCGGATGCTTGTCGCGCAGCGCCGGCCATTTGCCCTTCGCCTCCTGCACGCGGTTTTCGCCGAACACGCGCTGGCCCGCGGCGATCACCGGCTCGATCGCATCCGCCGGAAACGTCTTCGACACCGCGATCAGCGTGACGGAGGCCGGATCGCGCTTCGCTTCGGCGCACGCGTCGCGCGATCTCGCCCTGCACGCGCGCGAGCGCATCGGCGGAATTTGCGGCTTCAGACACGATCATATTCATCACACAAGATCATATCACCCTTTCGCGAGCGCGCGTTCCCTCAGCGCCGCACGGGTGCTACCACGGTTTTCCAAGAAACCGAGCCGGGACGAATGACGCCTGCACAACTCGCCGGCCGCACCAGCATGGACGCGGTCGACTCCCCTTACGCATGGTTCCGGTTGTTCGTCGCGCTGGTGCTCGGCACCATCGGCAGCGTCGGCATGTGGTCGTATGTCGTCGTGCTGCCGCCGGTGCAGGCCGACTTCGGCATCCTGCGCAACCTCGCCTCGATGCCTTACACCGGCGCGATGATCGGCTTCGCGTTCGGCGGCGTCGCGATGGGGCGCCTGCTTGATCGCTACGGCATTCTCATTCCGGCGATCGCAGGCACGCTACTCACTCGTGGTCGGATATATCGCCGCCGCTTATTCGCCGAACATCTGGGTGCTGGTGGCGTCGCACGTCGTGATCGGCTTCGGCTGCTCCGGCACGTTCGGCCCGATCGTTTCGGACATGTCGCACTGGTTTCAAGAAGCGGCGCGGCATCGCGATCGGCATCGCGTCGTGCGGCAACTATGCCGCCGGCGCGATCTGGCCGCCGATCGTGCAGCATTTCGTCACCACCGACGGCTGGCGCGCGACACACATCGGCGTCGGCATCTTCTGCCTCGTCACCATGCTGCCGCTCGCGCTGCTGCTGCGCCGGCCCTCGCCGGTCGAGCACGTGGAAGCGGGCGCCGTGGGCGGCGGCCGCGGCACGCTTGGGCTCCAGCCGAATACCTTGCAGTTCCTGCTCGCGATCGCCGGCATCGCGTGCTGCGTCGCGATGGCGATGCCGCAGGTGCATATCGTCGCTTATTGCGCGGACCTCGGTTACGGCGTCGCGCGCGGCGCCGAGATGCTCTCGCTGATGCTGGGCCTGGGCCTGATCGCGCGTGTCGCCTCAGGCAGTATTGCCGACAAGATCGGCGGACTCGCCGCGCTGATGATCGGGTCGGCGCTGCAGGCTTTCGCGCTGCTGCTCTATCTCGGCTTCAACGGGCTGACCTCGCTCTACGTCGTGTCCGCGCTGTTCGGCCTGTTCCAGGGCGGCATCATCCCGATGTACGCCGTCATCGTGCGCGAATATTTCCCGCCAAAGGACGCGGGCGTTCGCACCGGCGTCGCGCTGATGTTCGCGCTGTTCGGCATGGCGCTCGGCGGCTGGATGTCGGGCGCGATCTTCGATCTCACCGGCTCCTACCGTGCCGCGTTCGCAAACGGCTTCCTGTGGAACCTGCTCAACCTCGCGATCGTCGGCTGGCTCTTGATCCGCAGCCGCACGTGGATGAGCGGGCGGCTTGCGACAGCTTGAGGGAGAGTCGCGATGCCCGTTCTATGAAAGAGGCGCTGTTCGTATCCGCTACGAGGAAGCTGGTTCAGGCGTTCCGCTGCTGCTGATCGCGGGCGGGGGACTGAATTCGTCGATCGCGCAACTCAGGGGCAGCTACCCGCCCTTCGATGCGATCGAGGAATTCAAGGGCGAGTACCGCTGCATCGCCGCTGACCTGCGCAACGCGAACGGCGGCAAGTCCTCCGGCCCGCTCGAGATCGACCGGCCGTGGGACTCATACACCGACGATCACATCGGGCTGATGGATCACCTCGGCTTCGACAAGTTCATGGTGCTCGGCTTCTGCATCGGCGGACCATTCATCTGGAATTTGATCAAGCGCGCACCCGACCGCGTCGTCGCCGCGGTGCTGACGCAGCCGAGCGGCTCGCGCCCCGAGATGCGCGACCTGTTCTACGACAACAACATGAAGAACTGGGGTCCCGCGCTGGTGAAGCGCCGGCCCGAAATCACGATGGAGACGGTCGACCGCTTCGTGACGGCGATGTACCGCGCCGATCCGGATTTCGTTTTCACCGTGTCGCGCGACTTCGTGCGCAACTGCCAGACACCGGTGCTGATCCTGCCCGACGATGTCCCGGCGCACCCTTATGCGGTCGCCATGGAAACCGCGATGCTCGCGCCCAAGGCCGAGGTGAGCATGTTTCCCTGGAAGGAGCCAAAGGAGCGCATCCCGCTTGCGGTGCGCCAGATCCGCTCGTTCCTGCGCGCGCATCGTGGGGCGGCGTAGTCACACGGTGCGCTTCGGCGGAGAGCCTCCGATCGGCATCATGTCGTACGGCAGCTTCCAGCCGGGCAGCGCGCGATGCGCTTGCGCCAGGCATCGATCGCCGGATAGCTTGCTGCGATATCCAAGCCCGTCTCGTCCGCCGGATAAAAGACATAGCCCGCCATAGAGAAGTCAACGATCGTCGGCCTGTCGCCGCCGAGAACGAAGCGATTGGCCGAGAGGTGCTTCTCGGCAATCGCAAAGGTCGCCTCGACGCGCGCGCGGAGGAAGGCCATCACGGATTCATGTGCTGGCACGGGCGTGAAGCAATATTGACGGCGATGCACCGCGTAATCGTTGGTAAATCGGTGATTGTCGAAAAAGAGCCAGCGCAATGCCTCGGAGCGTTGATCCGCGTCGAATGCGAACGCGCCGTGAGTCTCGGCAAGCCACAGCAGAATCGCGCCTGACTGCGACATCCGCTTGCCCGCGACCTCGAGCACTGGGACTTCGCCCATCTCATTCATCGCTGCGCGCCAGCCTGCGTCGCGCGTCTCGCCGTCGGCAAGTTTGACGCCGACCGGCTCCCAGTCGAGGCCGGCACAATTCAGATACAGCGCGACCTTGTAGGAGTTGCCTGAGCCCTGTGTGCAATAGAGCCGGTAGTGCGCCATCAGCTCCCCGCGAGCCCATGCACCTCGGGCATGAACAGATCGCGCCAGTCAGCCGGGACTTTCTTCACCGTGCCGACCTTGTTCATGAACTCCACATAGCGCATCGCGTTGAGTGGCTTGGTGGCCCAAACGTTGTCGGGATCGGCGATCATCTTCGCCATGTCGTCGGGACCTGAGCGCTTCTCGTTGGTCATGCGGATGTAGATTTCGCCGCTCTGCCGCGGCTCCTTCTTGATAAACTCAGAAACCTCCTCGAACGCCGCGTAGACCGCGCTTGTCACTTTCGGATTGGCGTCGCGGAATTTCTTCGCCATGAACACGACGCCGTTGGTGGTCGGCCCGCCGAGCGTGTCATAGGATTTCAGCACCGCATGAACGCCGGGCGCGGCAAGCGCATAGTTCTGGAACGGCGCGACACCGTAGTGCCCGGCGAGCTCCGTCGATTTGGAGATGATCGCGATCACGGCGTCGGGGTGCGGCAGCGTGATCGTCAGCGGATCGAGCTGCGCAAAGTTCGCCTGCCCCCACTCCTTCGCGGCCGCCATCTGCAGGCAGATCGCCTGATTGGAATTCTTCACGCCCGGCACCGCGATCTTGTGGCCTTCCTTGAAGTCCCGGATCGTCTTGATCTCGGGGCGGTTGGTCGTAAGGATGAACGGCATCGCCTGCGCGGCACAGAGCGCGCGCACTTCGTTCGGCGTTCCGGCGGTCTTGTCCCACAGCGTCGCAAGGCCCGGCACGCCCGCGATTCCGAAATGCATCTGCCCGGCGATCAGCCCATCGATGATCGATTGCGTGCCGCCGAGCGTGCGGTAGTCGGTCTTGAGATTGGGCAGGCCGAGCCGTGTGGCGTGCTTCTCGACCAGCTTGAACTCCTCCATCAGGATCATCGGAAGATACGGCAGCCCGTGCTGCTTGATCAGCGTGATGCTGGAGACTTCCTGCGCGAAGGCCGACCGCGCGAGCGCCGGCATCGCGAGCAAGACCAAGGCAGAATTCGCGCCTGCGCATGCATTCCTCCCGTGTGTTTTGCGCATCGTAGCCCGGATGGAGACAGAGCGAAATCCGGGTTAGGGTCGGCGCGGGAGAAAACGCCGATGAACTACGCGACCGATTTCAAATCCGTCCGCGGCGCGGTGAGCGCGGAGGAGTGGCAGACGCGCTGCGATCTCGCGGCCTGCTATCGCCTGATGGACAGCTACGGGATGACCGACCTGATCTACAACCACATCACGGCGCGCATTCCCGGCACCGAGCACCTGCTGATCAATCTGTATGGCCTGCTTGTACAAGGAGATCACCGCGTCGAGCCTGGTGAAGATCGACGTCGAGGGCAACATCCTGGCAAAGCCCGATACGGATTACTCGATCAACAAGTCCGGCTATGTGATCCACGGCGCGATTCACAAGGCGCGCGCCGGATGTGTCATGCATCATCCACACGCACACGCGCGCCGGCATGGCCGTGGCCGCCATGAAGTGCGGGCTGCTGCCGATGTCGCAGACTTCGATGCGTTTCGTCGGCCACATCGGCTATCACGACTACGAGGGTCCGGCGGTCGATCTTGGCGAGCGCGAGCGCCTGGTCGCGGACCTCGGGGCCCACGACGCGATGATCCTGCGCAATCACGGCCTGCTCACCTGCGGGGCGACGATCAGTCAAGCCTTCAACACGATGTACCAGCTCGAAATGTCCTGCCGGGGCCAAGTCGACGCCATGGCGGCGCGCACCGAGCTGACCATGCCGGGCGAGAACGTGCTCGCCCACACCGCGCATCTCTACCAGCCGGGCACGCGGCGCCCCTACGGCGTGCTGGAATGGCCTGCGATGTTGCGGCTGCTGGAGGCGGAAGGGCGAGCGGCAGGCTTCCCGGCTTACTGGAATTAGCCGCGCCGACTTTACTTAAACCATTATTCCTCTATAGTGGACATATGTCCACTATAATAGACGACATCACGCTGAAGATTGCCGCCCGGGTCCGCGGCGAGCGCACGGCGCGCCGCTGGTCGCTCGACGACCTCTCCGAGCGCGCCTCCGTCTCCAAGGCGATGATCTCCAAGATCGAGCGCGCCGAGGCGAGCCCGACCGCCGCGCTGCTCGGCCGCCTTTCCGGCGCCTACGGGATCACGCTCTCCAACCTGCTGGCAGAAACCGAAGCGCCGCACGGACCGCGCCGCGCCGCCGACCAGCCGGTGTGGCGCGATCCCGACACCGGCTACATCCGCCGCCAAGTCTCGGCCTCGGCGAAAATCCCGATCGAGCTGACGCAGGTCGAGCTGCCGGCCGGCGCCGCGGTGTCGTTTCCGGCGTCGTCCTACGCGTTCATCCAGCAGGTGATGTGGGTGCTGAGCGGGCGGCTCACCTTCGTCGAGGGCAAGGTCACGCACGAGCTCGGGCCTGGCGATTCGCTCGAGCTTGGCGCGCCGGCGGACTGCACCTTCCGCAACGAGGGGACCGCGACCTGCCGGTATCTTGTCGTGGTGTTGCGGAGGTAGCCGCAATGACCGACCCCGCCGCTCGCAATCACAACCAGGGCCCGCCGCTCGACGACGACGAAGGGCCCGAGTGGGGCGACGGCGACGCTTATGTCTACGTCAACTGGCGCGCGGCGCATCGCGCGGCATGGAAACCGAAGTCGCGCGACCACGCGCTGTTTCGTCTCGCGCGCGCCGAGGCCGTCGGTCTCACCTACGAGGAATACACGCTCGAGATTCTGGAGCGCGGGCGTTATCTGTCGAGCAGCGACACCGATCGCATCAATGCGATCAAGGACAAGCGGGATCTCTAGGCCCGCTTCGGAATTTGTAAGCCCCGCTGCACCGCCGGCCGCGCAAGCCCCCGTTCGAGCCACGCCGCGACATTGCGGAACGTATCGAACGCGACCAGCTCGCGCGCCTCGTAGAACGTGATCAGGTTGCGCACCCAGCCGAGCATCGCGATGTCCGCAATGGTGTAGTCGTCGTCCATGAACCACTGCCGGCCGTCGAGGCGCTGATCCATCACGCCGAGGATGCGCTTGCTCTCGTTCACGTAGCGCTGCAGCGGCCGCTTGTCCTCGTATTCCCGGCCGGCGAACTTGTTGAAGAAGCCGACCTGCCCAAACATCGGCCCGACGAACGCCACCTGGAAATGCACCCACTGCATCGTCTCGATCATGCGCGCGGGATCGAGCGGGATCATCTTGTCGGTCTTGCCCGCCAGATAGCCGAGGATCGCGCCGGACTCCCAGAGCGCGAGCGGCTTCCCGCCTGGGCCGTTCGGATCGATGATCGCCGGAATTTTTCCGTTCGGATTGAGCGAGAGAAATTCCGGCGTCTTCTGGTCGTCCTTGTTGAAGTCGACGAGATGCGGCTCGTACGGCAGGCCGGTCTCCTCCAGCATGATCGAGACCTTCACGCCGTTCGGCGTCGGCAGCGAATAAAGCTGCAGCCGGTCGGGATGCTGCGCGGGCCAGCGCTTGGTGATCGGGAAATCGGAGAGGGAAGGCATCGCGAGGCTCTTTGCTTGCTCGCAACAGATGGCCGTCCCGCGACTTGATCTCAAGGGGCTGCCTGTGTGCAGCTCCCCCTGACTTCAAGGGATTACGGACCTGACGCTTGCAATCGACTGACGCGAGTTCACACGAGATCGGCCCCCCCAAGCAGCTTGCTGCACTTCAGCGCGGGCTCACCTTCACTCTCATCGTGACCCCTGAGATCTCGGCCGTCGCCGGGAGATTTGATCCTTCCCGCAAGGTGAAGACGATTGAAGCGGTGGCGCTATTGCGGCCGCCGACCTCGTGGACGACCGGTTTGGCATTGGTCGGGACGGTGGCGCCCTGCGCGTCTTTCAGGCTCACGCCGACGGCGTCCGGACGAAGCGCGGGCTGACCTGGCTTGCGGAGCACCACGACGTGAACCTCTGGCGCGTTGGTCTTGATGTTGCGCGTCAGGCGAACGCCGACAATCCTGTCGTCCTCCTGCAATCCGGCCGCAGCGCTGGCAGTCTTCAAGGTCGGCACCGTCACGCTGCCATTTGTGGTCCACTGACGCGTAGCGAGGTCCGCTCCGGACACGGTATCGATCAGATCGGCCTTGAAGTCGAGTTGCATGGAATAGTGGACCCCCGAACGCACATTGCTGAACCCCGGCGCATCCTTCATGGCGAACTTGCATCCGTTCGGCTGGTCCGGCGTGTAGTTGCTGAAATCGTTGGACGGACAGTCGCGGTGCCCATAGGCCGTACAACCATGGCCGGGGGGACATCCGTCCTCCAGGAAACCGGTCGGCGACATGACCGTATTCGTGCTCGTACACAGGTGATGAACCACGGGCGATCCGTTGGCGATGAATTGACCCTTCACATATTGACGATACGCCCCCGGCGCGCAGGTCTCGCCGGCGTCGTGGGTGAATTCGGCGGTGTTCGCGAACGGCGCGTTGAAGGATGTTCCCAGCAGGACAGGGGCCACGTTTCCGGGTGGCGTCACGAAGGATTTCACGCGGATGACCATGATGGACTCCTCTTGATGCCGTCTCGTTAGACATGCACGCGGCAAGCGATCCCTTGCCGGCCATCGGCCGATCGGGCCGACAGCCGGGGTGCATTGGGCGATGCCGCTCTCGCCGGGTCGTTCCGGAACGGCGGCATCGTTGCGGGTGGCCGGGAGTGCGAGCCGCTAGCTGTATTGGGGGTGAACGACCCGTCGCTGTTCTGCGTCACCGTGACGGTCGTCTGCGGCAGCCCGGTGAAGTCGATATTGCCGGCGTTGGTCGACGCCGCGCTGTAGTCGATCACCTCGCCGGACGTGTAGGCGCCATCGGCGACATAGAATTTGACCACCGGGGTGACGTTGAACGTATCGTTGGGCTCGGCCAAGAAGGTTGCGACCGGCACAGGGATCGGCGTGGAGCCCGCTTTCGCCATCCCGAATACATAGTTGTTCGCCTTGGTGAAATCGCTCTTCGAGACGATCGCATAGGAGCCGGTCTTCGCAGATCCCGACGTAACCTTGCCGAACCCATTGGGTATCGAGCCGACGAACGGCACGCTGTCCTGCTTCGCCGTGTCGGCGGGGGTGCTTCCTCCAGAGGAGAGGATCACGCCCGGCGCCAACTCCGTCGGGGTTGTCGCCCAGAACGCAAACGTCGTGTCGGTGTAGACGACCCGGTCATAGCCGCCCGGCAGGATGCTGTTGAATGTCGCCCAGGCGTTGGCAAAAACCTTGGGCTGGCCGCCGGTCTTGGTGACCTGCGGAAGTTGCATGAAGACGACATAGCTTTTCGCGAAGCCTGAATTGTTGAGCATTGGATGGTGTAGGTGGCCATGAGAGCGCCTCCGGGTTTGGATCGGCTGTGCCGACCGACAAAGGTGATCGCTCCTTCAACTCGAATTCGGCACAGGGTCGACGACCGAGGACTGAACGTAAGTAGGGCAACCAGGAGTTGCCTTCGGAGCAAGCATTGAACTATGCAATTACAAGACGTGATAAAGCAAGAATGTCATTTTGCGTTGTGCTCAATCTTTCGCCCTCGCCCTTGCGCTGGGCGCAACTCGCATGCCGCTCGATCCCGGAGCGAGCGGCAAAATCCCTAACGGCCGGCGTCGTCTGCTAGGGTTGCGGCGGCAGGTGGAGGGCGGCGGCAGGCCCGCAAGAAATGTCACCAGCTTGCTGACCGACGGCTCTCCCAGGCGACGGACAGCCTGGATCAAGTCCACTTCCTCAGCGCTGAACACCGACTCTCTTGTGGATGTTCATTCCGCCGCGACCGAGGACCAGCCAGTCCAATGAAATATCGAGCACCTCTGCGATTCCGGCGGCGCTGTCGAGCGACATCGCCCCGCCCCTTTTCCATCGGCTGATGGCGCTTTCGTCGACGTTCAGATCGCGGGCAAGGTTCATCATCTTCGCCACCCCGCGCGCCCGGATGGCGTCAAGCAGACGGTCCCCTCTCGACATAAGGTTGCTCCGGTTTCGCGCCGCACGCTGCGAACGAAGCACGTAACCGGCTTATTGGTTCAGTGTTGCAATCTGTGTGAGAATACGCGCCATGGTCGAAAAAGGGGGTTGGCGGTTCGCAGAGCCGGGGCGCGCCAGCCGGTCAGCGCACGCGATGCATGCGGCGATGGGACGGCTCATGCGCCTGCCGACCGCGTGCGACCCGCACATCGACATCGCTGCGCGCCGCCAGGTGCTAGCCGGGCGTCAAATCGACCTTGCTCAACGTCGCCTCGATCAGCTCGCGACTGTACGGTTTCTGAATCACCGGTGCGGCAGAAAGCTCTTCGGGGATCGGCGCGCGCTCGCCATAACCGGTGGCAAAGATAAACGGCACGTTCAGCTCCGTGAGCTTCATGCCGACCGGAATACTGTTCTCGCTGCCGAGATTAAGATCGAGCAACGCGAAGCTCGGCTTGGCGCGCGCAATGGCTTTCATCGCTTCGGTAACCGAAGACGCCGTCTCGACGTGGCGCGCGCCAAGCTCGAGCAGGATGACCTCGGCGCTCATCGCGATGATGAGATTGTCCTCAACGATCAGCGCGGTGCCGGACAGCCGCAGCGGCTCGGACTTCGCAGGCTCGGCGAGCTTCGCTCCCGAAGCCCCCGAAACCATTTCGACGAAATTCGCCGGAACGACGAAGCGCGCTTGAACGCCGAGCAAATCGAAGCGCAGCTCGGTGTCGCCATTAAGGTCGAACGGAATCGAGCGCTCAATGATCGTCGTGCCGAACCCGCGGCGCGATGGCGGCTGAACCGGCGGCCCGCCGCTTTCTTTCCACTCGATGACGAGGCGCTTGCCCTGATCGAGCGACCAGTTCACCTCAACCTGTCCGGTCGAGTCCGCAAGCGCACCGTATTTCGCCGAATTGGTCATCATCTCGTGCACGACCAGCGCCAGCGTCGCGAAGGCCTTCGGGTCGAGCGCAACATCGGGGCCGCCCATGCGGATGCGGTCCGCGCGCGAGCCGAGGTACGCACCCGCCTCCGACTCCACGAGTGAACGGAATGCCACAGGGGCCCAGTTGAGGCTGGTGATCTGGTCATGCGCGCGCGCAAGCGCCTGAATGCGGCCGCCGAGCACGCCGGAGAATTCCTCGATCGACTGCGCGGTGTCCTTGCTTTGCGTCACGAGCCCGCGAACGAGACTGAGAATGTTGCGGACGCGGTGGTTCAGCTCCGCGATCATCAGTTCCTGGCGTTCCTGGGCAGAACGCCGCTCGCGCGCCGCGAGATCCGCGAGCTGGAGGATCACTTCGAGCAGCGTGATGCGCAGCCCTTCGGCGATACGCAGGTCGGCCGACGTCCACGGCTTGGATTGCCCGTGCACGGTCTCCTGCCAGAGCTCGAAGCTCTTGCGCGGCGTCAGCCGCGGCCCGAGCGGTCCGCTGGCGTAGACTTTTTCCGGCGCGCCCGCCCAGTTGACCGAGCGCAGCACTTCACGACGGAAAAAGATCAGGCAGTCACGCGGCGTGCGCGAGATCGGGACGGCAAGAAAGCCAGCCGCGCGATCGCGAAAGACTCACCCGCCGCATACACCTTTGCGATCTCGGCACTCGCCACGATACGTCCGGGCGAGGTGCGGTTGATGAAGGCGATCAGATCCTTCACCTCGGCCTCGGTTGGCGTCTCGCCCGAGAGCGTGATGTTGTTCTCGGACCACACGGCGATGCCGTCGCATTCGATCATCTTGGCGTAGTCAGGCACGAAGTCCGCGATGGCGCCGCTGCGGTGCGCGTGCGTCGCCGCAACTTCCATCATGCGCTCTTGAACCTGATGCGCGCGCGTCTCGTAGGCGATGTCCGCCTCGCGCTCGCGGCTTTCCAGTATCCACGAGAACATCTGCCCGAACAGTTCGGCCGCGGTGCGCCGTTCGAACGAGACATGCCGCGCCGAATAGTGGTGGCACGCGAACAGGCCCCACAGCTTGCCTTCGCGCAGGATCGACACCGACATCGAGGCACCGACGCCCATGTTCTGCAAGTATTCGATATGAATCGGGGACACCGAACGCAGCACACTCATCGACAGGTCGAGCAGGCCCACGTTGTGCGTCGAGACCGAGGTAAGCGGCACGGGGCTTGCGTTGATGTCCGCGATGATGCGCAGCCAGTTGCGCTGATAGAGAACGCGCGCCTGCCGCGGGATGTCGGACGCCGGATAGTGCAGGCCGAGAAACAACTCGAGCGCCGCGGACGCGACTTCGGCGATCACCTCACCCGAGCCGTCGGGGTGAAAGCGGTAGACCATTACGCGATCAAAGCCGTTGAGGATCTTCACCTGCCGCGCGGCCTCCTGCGCGAGGTCGCGCAGGTCCTTGGTCTTGCGCACGCGGCCGAGCATCAGCCGCACGAGTTCACCGGAATTCACGTCCGGCTCGATCACGCTTGGCTCCGCCTCGATGATCAAGTACGCGCCGGAAAAATGAATCGCGACGTCGAAAGGCTTGCCGCCGTCCTGCAGCACGACGTGAAACAGGCGCTCGACGGCGTCGGCACCAACCAGATAGTCGACGCGCGCCTTGATCTTCTCGACCGTCGCGGCGGAGAATATTTCGTGGAGCGTGCGCTGCATGAGGTCGCCGTGCTCGCGCCCGAGAAACGCACCGGCATTGTCGGATGCGATGACGACGGTGAAATCCGAGAGCAGCGCGAGTAGGAAGCCGAACGGCTGAACGCTACCGGGAATATGGATCGGCTCGCGGTCGCAGTTGGTGAGATTGACCGGCTGATTCATGCCGCGACCCGCATGGCGCGCGCGAACAGCGCAAAGGCATCGCGCGCGGCGTCGACGGCGCTCGCTTCATCTTGCGGTGTCAGGTCGAAGGCTTCGAGCTGAGCGAGGAAACCCTGCCACGGATGCGCGCCCGCGCCGTGTGCGAGATACGCCGTCGCGCCGCGAACGATCGGGTTGGACGATTGCGCCACGGTCTTGAGCAGATAGCGCGCGCCAAGCCGCGAGCCCTCCAGCACATACATCGTGCCAAGCACGCCACCGGCATCGAGCGTTGCGAGCGGCGGCAGCGGCAGGGCAAACCCGCCTACGGCCATGAGGTCCGCCAGGATCGCGGCGCTCCGGGACCGTTCGGGCCAATCGGGGAAACTGCCGGCGACGGCGCTCTGCTCCAGCGCGGCCTCGAGCGGAAGCAGCGCAGCCGCATTCACCTCGAGGAATTCGCGATATCCACCAAGGTCTTGCAGGTCGAGCGTACTGAGCTGCCGATCAAGTCGCTCGTGATCTTCCGCGGTGGCGGCGCGCAAGCGCTCCCGCAGACCGGCTCGGCGATGGGATTCATGACCCTTCGCCTCGCTTGCAACGGCCGCACTCGACATTCGCTCTTCCTGAATGGGTAGATTGGGGAGGATGACATCGAAAAACACGGGCGGCGGGACAATGTTCCATTGCGGGATAAGACGTTGACCGGACACGGCTCTTCATGCCCTAGTCCCGCGCACTTTTTGCGCCCCTAGAGCCACGAATCGCCATGCAAGACCGCTACAATGCCCGCGAGGCCGAGCCGCGCTGGCAGAAGGTGTGGGACCAGCGGGAAATCTACAAAACCCGCAACGACGACCCGCGCCCGAAATACTACGTGCTGGAGATGTTCCCCTATCCGTCGGGGCGCATCCACATGGGGCACGTGCGCAACTACACGATGGGCGATGTGCTCGCGCGCTTCATGCGCGCCCGCGGCCACAACGTGCTGCACCCGATGGGCTGGGACGCGTTCGGGTTGCCGGCCGAGAACGCCGCGATGGAGCGCAAGATCGCGCCCAAGGCGTGGACCTACGAGAACATCGCCGCGATGAAGAAGCAGCTCCAGACCATGGGGCTGTCGCTCGACTGGTCGCGCGAGTTCGCGACCTGCGACCCGAGTTACTACAAGCATCAGCAGAAGATGTTTCTCGACTTCATGAAGGCCGGCCTCGCCGAGCGCGAAAAGCGCAAGGTGAACTGGGACCCGGTCGACATGACGGTGCTGGCGAACGAGCAGGTGATCGACGGGCGCGGCTGGCGCTCGGGCGCCGTCGTCGAACAGCGCGAGATGAACCAGTGGGTCTTCAAGATCACGAAGTACGCGCAGGAACTGCTCGACGCGCTCGACACGCTCGACCGCTGGCCCGACAAGGTGCGGCTGATGCAGCGCAACTGGATCGGGCGGAGCGAGGGCCTGCTGGTCCGTTTCGCGCTCGACCCTAAGACTGCGCCGTCAGGCGAAACCGAGCTGAAGGTCTTCACCACGCGGCATGACACGTTGTTCGGCGCGAAGTTCGGCGCCATTGCGCCGGACCATCCGTTGGCGCAAGCGGCGGCTGCGAAGAACCCGAAGCTCGCCGAGTTCATCGCGGAGTGCAAACGCCACGGCACCGCTCAGGCGATCATCGACACGCAAGAGAAGCTCGGCTTCGACACCGGCATCCGCGCGGTGCACCCATTCGATCCGGATTGGAAATTGCCGGTTTACGTCGCGAATTTCGTGCTGATGGAATACGGCACCGGCGCGATCTTCGGCTGCCCGGCGCACGACCAGCGCGATCTCGACTTCGTCAACAAATACGGGCTCGGCAATACGCCGGTGGTGTGCCCGCCGGATGCCGATCCGAAGTCGTTCGTCATCACCGACGTCGCGTATGACGGCGACGGCCGCATGATCAATTCGCGCTTCCTCGATGGCATGACGATCGAGCAGGCGAAGGAGGACGTCGCGCGGCGGCTTGAAGCTGCGTCGCTCGGCAATGCGCCGGTCGCCGAACGGCAGGTGAATTTCCGTCTGCGCGATTGGGGCATCTCGCGCCAGCGCTATTGGGGTTGCCCGATCCCGGTGATCCACTGTCCGAAATGCGATGTGGTGGCGGTGCCAGACAAGGACCTGCCGGTCGCGCTGCCCGAGGACGTGTCGTTCGACAAGCCGGGCAACGCGCTCGACCATCATCCGACCTGGAAGCACGTCACCTGTCCGCAGTGCGGCGGCTAAGGCCACGCGCGAAACCGACACGATGGACACGTTTGTCGACTCTTCGTGGTACTTCGCGCGTTTTACCGATCCGTGGAATGAGGCGGCGCCGACCACGCGCGCGGTGGTCGATCGCATGCTTCCCGTCGATCAGTACATCGGCGGCGTGGAGCACGCGATTTTGCACCTGCTCTATTCGCGCTTCTTCACCCGCGCCATGAAGGTGACCGGCCACGCCGGCCTCGAGGAGCCGTTCGCCGGCATGTTCACCCAGGGCATGGTGGTGCACGAGACCTATCAAAAGGCCGATGGCGGTTACGTCACGCCGGCCGAGGTGAAGATCGAGACCGGCGGCAATGGACGCCGCGCCATCCTCGCGGCGACCGGCGAAGAAGTGAATATCGGTTCAATTGAAAAGATGTCGAAGTCGAAACGGAACACTGTCGATCCGGACGACATCATCGGCGAGTACGGCGCGGATGTCGCGCGCTGGTTCATGCTGTCCGATTCGCCTCCCGATCGCGACGTGATCTGGACCGAGGAGGGCGTGCAGGGCTCCTGGCGCTTCGTGCAGAAGCTATGGCGGCTGGTGCGGGAAGCAGCAGAAATCAGCGGAATGGCAGCAGTTGCGGGGTCCCGGCAATCCGATGAGGCAGCAGTCCTGAGCCTGCGCAAGGCGGCCCACGGGGCGCTCGCGAAAGTGTCCGAAGATATTGGAAAGCTTCGGTTTAATCGCTGCGTCGCGCACATCTACGAGCTCTCGAACGCGCTGCAGGCCTCGCTCTCGGCGGCGAAACAAGGGAGCGTGAGCCCCGCCTACGCCGCGGCGGTTCACGAAGCCATTGAAATCATGGTGCAATTGTTCGCCCCGATGATGCCGCACCTGGCCGAGGAATGCTGGGCGGCGCTCGGCCGCAAGGACCTGATCGCCGAGGCAGCGTGGCCGAAAGTCGAGCAATCGTTGCTGGTTGAGGACACGATCACGCTCCCCGTCCAGGTTAACGGTAAGAAGCGCGCGGACGTGACGGTGGCGCGCGACGCCGTTAATGCGGAGATCGAGCGGGCTGTGCTAGAATTGGAAGGGGTACGGCGGGCGCTCGAGGGCAAGGCCCCCAAAAAAGTCATCGTCGTCCCGCAGAGGATTGTGAATGTGGTGGCGTAATCCCATCCGGATCGCGGCAATCATGGCGCTCGGCGCGCTCAACGCCGCGTGCTTCCAGCCGCTTTATGCCTCGCGCAGCGTGAGCGGGACACCGCTCGGCACCGCGCTCGCGCAGGTGCAAGTCGAGCGGATTGACGCGCCGAACGGCTCGCCGGAATCGCGCGTCGCCGTGGAGCTGCAGAACCAGCTCGATTTCGAAATGAACGGCGGCGGCGGGCTCATCTCACCGACGCACGGTTTGAAAGTGCGCATGACGGTCGGCCGTTCGTCGATCATCACCGATCCTACCAGCGGCCGCGTGCTCGCCGAGATTACGGCGATCAACGCATCGTTCACGCTCACCGAGCTTGCGACCGGTAAAGCGGTCATGAGCGGCAACACGGGCTCGCGCGTGTCGTCGGATTATCCGGGACAGCAGCAGCGTTTCGCGCGCGCGCGCGCCCGCCTCGACGCCGAGGACCGCGCCGCCAAGGCCGTCGCGGAGGCCGTGCGCACGCGCGTTGCGTCGTACTTCGTCGCGGGCAGTTAACTCCGCTGTCATCCCGGGATGACGGTTGAGATATGGTCGCTCTCAAATCCTCCGACATCGACTCCTTCATGGCGCGTCCGGATCCGTCGCGTGCGGTCGTGCTGGTGTTCGGTCCCGACGCGGGACTCGTGAGCGAGCGCGTCGACGCGATCATTCGCGCCTCGGTCGACGACACGAACGACCCGTTCGCGCTGGTGCGCCTCGATGGCGATACGCTCGCGTCCGACCCGGCGCGGCTGATCGACGAGGCGACGACCGTGCCGCTGTTCGGCGGCCGCCGCGCCATCCGCGTGCGTGCCGGCAGCCGCAACATCGTGCCTGCGGTCGAGGGCGTGCTCGCGGCGCCGTTGCGGGACTGCCGCGTCGTGATCGAGGCGGGAGACCTCAAGCGCGGCGCGGGGCTGCGCAACGTGGTCGAGCGCGCCAAGACCGCGGTCGCGATTCCCTGTTACGCCGATGCGGACCGCGACATCGGAAAGCTGATCGACGAAGAAATGCGCGCGGCGGAACTGGCGATCGCGCCCGACGCACGCGCCGCGCTGATCCCGTTGCTCGGCGGCGACCGCCGCGCGTCGCGCGCGGAGCTGCGCAAGCTCGCGATGTACGCGCAAGGCCAGGAGCGCGTCGAGATCGATGACGTGATGGCGGTGGTGGCGGATGCGTCAGCGCTCGCGCTCGAACTCGCTGGTGGATGCGGCGTTCGCGGGCCGGCTCGCCGACGTCGAGAAGGAATTCGCCAAGGCGGCGGTCGCGGGCACGAACGCCGGCACGATTTTGTTCGCGGCGTCGCGTCAGGCCGAGTGGCTGCATGTGCTGCGCCTGACCGTCGAAGAGGGCGCGTCGGTCGGGGCAACGATCGAGAACGTACAGCCGCCGATCCACTTCCGCCGCAAGCCGCTGTTCGAAGCGGCGCTCAAGGCGTGGAGCGCGGATCGTCTTGCGCGTGTGATGGCGGCGCTCGCCGACGCCTCGCTCGATGCGCGCGTGCAGTCCGATTTGTCGGAGACGATCGCACGCCGCGCACTGTCGATGATCGCGCGCAGCGTAGGCCGGCGGGAGGCGTAGGGCGCTGCGGCGGTTCTGAGAACGCGCAACTCTCTCACTCGTCATGGCCGGGCTTGTCCCGGCCATCCACGTCTTGCTTGTCCTCGCGTGGGCACGGCGCTACGCGCCTTTGCCCACCCTACGTAGTTCGAAGCACGTCCATCCGAACAATCCTACAGCTGCCTGATCCGCGGCCCCTTGTTCGCCTCGGCGCGCGCCCGCTCGTCCGCCTCTTCGCGCTGCAGCTCCGTCTGCAGTGGACTGGGTTTCGGCGTGCCGACGATCGGCCCGGTCTCGAGCCGGCGCATGATGTCGTCGAGCTGCTCAAGCGAGCGGTAACGGATCGAGAGCACACCCTCGCCGTCGACGCGATGCAGGATGCGCACTGTGAGGCCGAGCGCGTCAGTCAGCCGCTTCTCCAGCGCGGCAGCATCGGGATCGGGACCCATCCGGCCGGTACGGCGCACCTCGCGCGCCTGCTTCTTGCCGTCGCGCCGCGCCATGTCCTCGACCTGGCGCACGTTGAGTCCGCGCTCGACGATCTGCCGGGCAAAGTCCTCCGCGTTCGGCTGCCCGACCAGCAGGCGCGCATGGCCGGCACTGAGCTGACCGGAATTGATGTAGGCCTTGATCGGCTCGGAGAGCTTCAACAGCCGCAGCGTGTTCGCCACATGCGGCCGGCTCTTGCCGACGATCTTTGCGATGTCGTCCTGGCTATAATTGAATTCCTCGGCGAGCGACTGATAGCCGTTCGCCTCTTCGAGCGGATTGAGATCGGCGCGCTGCACGTTCTCGATGATCGCAAGCTCCACCGCTTCGCGATCGCTCACCTCCAGCAGGATGACCGGCACGTCGTGCTGGCCGGCGCGTTGCGCCGCGCGCCAGCGCCGTTCGCCGGCGATGATCTCGTACTGATCCATCGCGCCGCGGACCGTGCGCACCAAAATCGGCTGGATGATGCCGCGCTCGCGGATCGACGCCGCAAGTTCGTCGAGCTCCGCATCCGCGAAGATGCGCCGCGGGTTGCGCGGATTGGGTTTGACGAATTCGATCGGCACGCGGCGCTGATTGCGCTGGCGCTCCAGCACCTGCGCTTCATCGCCGACGTCGCCGATCAGTGCGGCAAGCCCGCGGCCCAGTCGCGATCGTTCATCCGCCATCGCTGCCTCCCGTGCCATTGCACGTCTCCTTGTCTGTTATTGTGCGCGCGAGCTACGCCGCGCGCAGGGACCGCTCGCGTTGAATGATCTCGCTCGCGAGCCGCAGATACGCCTGACTGCCGACGCACTTGAGATCGTAGAGCAGAACAGGTTTGCCATATGAGGGCGCTTCCGAGACGCGCACGTTGCGCGGGATCATCGTCTGATAAACTTTTTCGCCCATGAAGCTGCGCACATCGGCCACGACCTGGCCGGAGAGA
Organism: uncultured Alphaproteobacteria bacterium; assembly: GCA_963779545.1. Taxonomy (GTDB): domain Bacteria; phylum Pseudomonadota; class Alphaproteobacteria; order Rhizobiales; family Xanthobacteraceae; genus PALSA-894. Next base: position 223,532 of record CAVZYQ010000005.1, read on the forward strand.
TTGTTGCGCGCGTCGTACATCGTCAGCACGATGCCGTGAATCGTGAGACCGGGATTGAGTGACGTCTTCACCTGCTCGACGGTCTTCAGGAGCTGCGACAATCCTTCGAGCGCGAAGAACTCGCATTGCAGCGGCACGAGAATCGAATTCGCCGCCGCCATCGCGTTCACCGTGACGAGGTTGAGCGAAGGCGGGCAATCGACCAGCACGTAGGAATATTCGAGGCCGCCGCCGGCCGCGGCGTTCAGCGCGCCGAGCGCATCGCGCAGGCGGAACGCGCGGTCGCGCTCCTGGGCGATCTCGAGCTCAAAGCCCGACAGGTCCATCGTCGACGGCACGATGTGCAGGCGTGGCACCGCCGTCTCCAGAATCGCGTCGCGGATTTTCACTTCACGCGTGAGCACATCGTAGGTCGAGCGGTTGCGGCTCTTGCGATCGATGCCGAGCCCGGTCGAGGCGTTGCCCTGCGGGTCGAGATCGACAATCAGCACGTTCTCGCCGATCGCCGCCAAGGCGGTGCCGAGGTTGATGGCGGTGGTGGTCTTGCCCACGCCGCCCTTCTGGTTAGCCAAGGCCAGCACCCGCGGGATGACGGGCGGAGCAATGGAAGGAGAGTCGGTTTCGGTCATCGGGCGGCTCGCTGTGGCGCCGTGATTGTCTGAAAGTCAAGTAAATACAGTTACTTAACGCTTTTCAACTCGGGCGATCCGGACAATCCGGCCGCGCGGGTCAGTCAGGCTCGGGACCAGCTCGGCCTCGATCTTCCAAGATTTAGAGGCTTGGGTCAATTCAGCCTCTACATCTTGTCCCTTTGGAAACAGACCGACCGCACCTCTTTTCAACAACGGAATTGCGTAGCCGATCAGTTTGTCGAGCGGCGCGACAGCGCGGGCAGTGACGACATCGAACCGCGTGGCATCTTGCCGGGTAAAGTCCTCGATTCGCCGGGCGTGCACAACGGCCGGAAGTGCAAGCGCCGCGATCACGTCGCCGAGGAACGCGGCTTTCTTCTGTGTACTCTCGACAAGATGCACCTCCTCGCCCGGAGCTTTCGCCAGATCACAGGCGATCACGAGGCCCGGGAAGCCGGCACCCGATCCAAGGTCGATCCATCGTTTCACGTTCGGCGCCAAAGCCAGGAGCTGAAGCGAGTCGGCGACGTGCCGCGTCCAGATTTTCGGAATGGTGGAGGGCGCCACCAGGTTCATGACTTCCTGGCGGCGCAGAAGCAATTCGACGAAGCGATCAAGCCGCTCCCATGTTTCACGTGAAACGTTTTCGCCGAGAAGCGCGACCGCTTCCGCCCGGTCCGATGCGCTCATCGCCCGGATTGGATCGCGGATTTCGGCTTGTTGCCGCGGCGGATATGCGCCGCCAGCAGCGTTAGTGCCGCCGGGGTCATGCCGTCGATACGCCCAGCCTGGCCAATGGTACGGGGCCGAATCGATTCCAGCTTCTGACGCACCTCCATCGAGAGTGCCGTCAGGGCGGCGTAGTCAAATGCCTCGGGCAGCTCGATGTTTTCGTCGCGCCGGTAGGCCGCGACATCGGCCGTCTGGCGGTCGAGGTACACCGCGTACTTTGCGTCGATCTCGATTTGCTGCGCGATGTGCGCGGGGATCGCGGCGAGCTGCGGCCAGAGGCGAATTACGTCCGCCATGCCGATGTTCGGATAGGACAGCAAGTCGATCGCGGAGCGGCGCTGGCCGTCCTTCTTCAGCGCGAGGCCCTGCCGTTCGGCTTCATTCGGCGTGACCGATAACGATTGCGCCAGCCGCAGGCCCTCATCGCGGGCGGCCTTCTTGATACCAAACACCGTCGCCCGCTCCGTTCCCACGCAGCCGATCGCGATGCCCCTGCCGGTCAGCCGCTGATCCGCATTGTCGGCGCGCAGCGTCAGGCGATATTCGGCGCGCGACGTGAACATGCGGTACGGCTCGGTGACGCCACGCGTCACCAGGTCGTCGATCATCACGCCGAGATATCCTTCGGCGCGGTCGAACACGATCTCACGTGAATTCCCTGCCCGCGCGGCCGCGTTGAGGCCCGCAACAAGTCCTTGTGCCGCAGCCTCTTCGTAGCCGGTTGTGCCGTTGATCTGGCCGGCCAGGAACAGGCCGGCGCAGCGCTTGGTCTCGAGCGTCACCTTCAGTTCGCGCGGATCGACATGGTCGTATTCGATCGCGTAGCCGGGCCGCACCATTCGGGCCCTTTCGAGCCCCGGGATGCTGGCGACCACCGCGCGCTGCACGTCCTCGGGCAGCGATGTCGAGATCCCGTTCGGATAGACCGTCGGGTCATCGAGCCCTTCGGGTTCGAGGAAAATCTGATGCCCGTCGCGCTCGCCGAAGCGCACGATCTTGTCCTCGATCGACGGGCAATAGCGCGGGCCGCGGCTTGCGATCTGCCCGGAATACATCGGCGAACGGTGCACGTTCTGCCGGATGATCTCGTGCGTGGCGGCCGTCGTGCGCGTGATGCCGCACTGGATCTGCGGCGTTTCGATCCGCGCCGTGAGCATCGAGAACGGCTCGGGCGGCTCGTCGCCGGGCTGCATCTCGACGCCCGCCCAATCGATTGTCGTGCCGTCGAGCCGCGGCGGCGTGCCGGTTTTCAGCCGGCCGAGCGTAAGCCCAAGCCGCTCCAGCGTCAGCGAAAGGCCAACCGCCGGTGCCTCGCCGACCCGGCCGGCCGGCGTCTGCTGTTCGCCGATATGGATCAGACCGCGCAGAAAGGTGCCGGTGGTGAGTACGGCAGCACCGCACGAAAGCGCGCGGCCGTCGGTCAGTCGGACGCCGGTCACCCCGCCCTCGCCGATCATGAGATCGTCGACTTCGCCTTCGATCACCGTGAGGTTCGCGGTTTCGCGGATCGCGCGCTGCATCGCCTGCGCATAAAGCTTTCGGTCGGCCTGCGCGCGCGGGCCGCGTACCGCCGGCCCCTTGCGGCGATTGAGCACGCGAAACTGGATGCCGCCCGCATCGGCGGCGCGGCCCATCAGGCCGTCGAGCGCATCGATCTCGCGCACCAGGTGGCCCTTGCCGAGCCCGCCGATCGCCGGATTGCACGACATCGCGCCGATGGTGGCGAAGCGGTGGGTGACCAGCGCGGTTCTGGCACCCATGCGAGCAGCAGCGGCAGCTGCTTCACAGCCCGCGTGGCCCCCGCCGATCACGATTACGTCAAAAGCGCTGCTCGTCGCCATTTCCCAAGCATTTAGCGGAGCGGGGCGGCCGGAACAAGAGTCGACACGAATTCGTCACGGTAACGAATCGAACGCCGGGGCATGTTTCACGTGAAACACGGCGGACGCCCGCATCCGAGATACCGACAGAATGTTCGTAGAAGGGAAATTGCCCGCTGAAACTGAATACTTCGCCAGAAAATCGCAGGCTATTTCCCGATACAGAAGTCGCGGAAAATGACGTCGAGGATGTCCTCGACGTCGACCCGGCCGGTGAGTCGTCCGAGTTCCCGCGCGGCTAGCCTCAGCTCTTCGGCAATCAATTCCTCCTCGGTCGCCGCCACCGCCCGGCGAAGCGCGTCGAGCACATGCTGCAGTGCAGCACGATGCCGTTGACGTGTGACTAGCGTAGACTCGCCCACCGCCAGCGCCTCCCCAGCAAACCGGCTGAGCGCGGCGACGAGCCGATCCAATCCCGTCACCGGTTCGCGCAGAAACAGTATGGAATTCGTTCACGAATCACAGGTTGTTTCGGACTCGAATCGACCAAGTCCTGCTTATTAAGAACCAACCATTCGTTTTTCGATTCAATCTTACGCTCCACAGCCCGCGCGCTTGCATCCTCCACCCACAACACGAGGTCCGCTGCCACCGCCCGCGCCTGCGCGCGGCGCACGCCCTCCTGCTCTACCGGGTCGTCGCTCTCGCGCACGCCCGCGGTGTCGACCAGTGTCACCGGATAACCGCCGAGATCGAGATGCACTTCGATCACATCGCGCGTCGTGCCCGGGTAGGGCGACACGATCGCGGCCTCGCGCCGCGCCAGGCGATTCAGCAGGCTCGACTTTCCGGCATTCGGCGGCCCTGCGATCGCCACCACCAAGCCCATCCCGCAGCCGCTCGCCACGATGCCCGTCGTCGAGCGTTTTCTCAATCTCCTCAATCAGCTCCCGCGCAGCATGAAGCGCCGGCTCGACAAGGTTTTCCGGCACGTCGGCCTCGTCGGAAAAGTCGATCCGCGCCTCGACCAGCGCCAGCGCTCCGATCAGCTTCTCGCGCCAGCGCTCCGCCTGCCCGCCGAGCACGCCGGAGAGCTGCCGCATCGCCTGCGCGCGCTGCGCCTCGGTCTCGGCCGACACGAGGTCCGCGAGGCCCTCGACGGCGGTCAGGTCGAGCCGACCGTTCTCGAACGCGCGCCGCGTGAACTCGCCCGCCTCCGCGGGACGAAAGCCCGGCAGCTTGATGAGCTCGGCCTGCACGGCGGCGACCACCGCCCTGCCCCCGTGCAGATGCAGCTCGGCCATGTCCTCAGCCGTTTCGGTGTTCGGCGCCGGAAACCACAGCACGAGCGCCTCGTCGAGCACCGCGCCGGTCGCCGGATCGCGCAAGCGGCGCAACGCTGCGCGCCGTGGCTCGGGCAGCTTGGCGCCGAACACCGCGAACGCATCGCGCGCGCGCGGGCCCGAAATGCGCACGACCGCAATCGCCGCCGGCAGCCGGCCGGAGGAGAGGGCGAAGATGGTGGGGCGGTCGGGGCTCACGCGTGAGCGATGACGCGATTACAATTGCGGGACAAGGGGAATTTGGGGAGAGTAGGTACAATCAAAAGCTATAGCTCACAGGAAAGCTTCCGTGCGGAAAGGCGCCACCTCCGAAACCCGCATTCTTGACGTGTTTATCAGCACGACCGCAGGCGACCTTTCAGCATACCGCGACGCAATCCACGACTCGCTCAACGAGACAGGGTTGTTCTACTGTACAAGCCAGAAAAATATGGTCGCCCACGACGCACAGGCGGAGCTCTATTGTCGCGAGAAGGCTCAAGCAGCTGATATCTTCGTAGCGCTTGTTGGTATGCGGCGCGGCTGGGAGCCAGATGGAGACAACAAGAAAAGGTCGATCACCGAAATTGAGCATGACGTGGCGAACGAATTTGGCCGCCGTCGCTATATTTGGGTCACGCTCGACAGCTTTCCGGTGCCAGGCAACCTGCACGAAACGCGCCAACAGCACTCGCGTCAACTTGCGTTCCGCAAGCGAGTCATGGCGAGCGGCGAGCGCGTTGTTTCACAGAAGGGATTCGATTCACCAGAGCGTCTTGCCACGACCATTGTCACACATCTATTGAAAGAAGTCGTTTCGGGCGACCTGATTAAATTGCTTCGTCCCGAATTGGCGGCTGACTACCGCACCTCGGCGGAGGATCAGAAGCCGGCCATCGCAGCGGCAGTCGAAAAACTCGCCCAAGACAATGATGTTGATCTGCTGACGCTCGCCCGAAATCCGAAAGGTGTCGACATCGCCAATCTAGAAGCCAAGCTTGCAGCGCGAGCCGAGGCACATGAGTCGCCGGTCAAAAAGAAAACAAGGCAAGCGCCGAATACTGGCGCCACATCGGCGCGCTAGCGTCCTACACAACACAGCAAGAGCGGTCACCGCATACCGAAAACAACAATCCTGCGATCCGCCGACAAAAAAGGGCTGGGACAATCTCGATCCCGATGGCAACTTCAAAGTTTAGGGTCGGCGACCTCACGATGGGCACCCAATCATTTGACCATCTCATCGACTGGCAAAGCAATCGAACGACACCGCGGCGGAGGCGCGGGGCTACATTTGGAAGGGATGGAATCGAACGACACCGCGAGCGGAGGCGCGGGGCTACATTTGAGAAGGGATGGATTTATCAAGGTCGGGGAGACCTAGTTGACGCGGAAGCCAGCGCCGTCAAAGCCCTACAATTAGCTAAGCTCGCGGGTTCGGAATCCGGTATGGCTGACGCGTATGGCAATCTTGGCGTCGTTCACGAAACTCGCGGCGAACTCGACAAAGCGGAGGAAATGCACCGAAAGGCACTCGCCCTCAACGAGGGCCTAAGCAACAAGGAAGGAATGTCGCGGGCATACACAGACCTTGGCCACATCCACGAAACGCGCTCGGACCTCGCAAGGGCCGAGGAAATGCACCGAAAGGCACTCGCGATAGATCAAGACCTCGGCAGCAAGGAAGGCATGGCCGCTGACTATGCCAACCTCGGAAACATCAACTATTCGCGCGGCGACCTCGACAATGCTGAGGACATGTACCGCAAAGCACTCGCTCTAAACGATGAGATCGGCCGAAAGCGTGGCATGGCCATCGCCTATGCAAATATCGGGCTTATCTATCGCAGACGCCACAATCTCGCCAAGGCTGAAGAGATGCTGCGCGAGGCGCTCGCTCTTGACCAAGAATTGGGTAATAAGGGCGGTGTGGCTCGTCACAACTACAGTCTAGCTGGTATCCATGAACACAGGCAGGATAGGCTGCAGCTTTGTGCGTGCTTGCAGCGCGCACGCGAACTCTGGGATGAGATGGGCCTCACGAGTGAAGTCGCAAAGGCGGACGCTTGGATGAAACGTGCCGCATGCGACCGCGCATGATGCCCGCCGACACAAGCGCGACAAGGCACACCTTCGAAGCCCGACCACCCCACCTTCTTCACGCGACCGATGACTACGAGCGATTCATGGGGCGCTGACGCCGCGCGATAGGTGAAACATTTCCCGAATGGTTCGGCACGCCAGCACGAATGCATGGTGGCTCAATGTCGGCTGGGGTACTGTGCATTCAGTGAACTATCGCAAAGAGCAAATGAGTGCGCGTGCGCCCACACCATCAATCCACCGCCACGCAATCGATCTCCACATCGAACGGCCCGGGCCATGACGGCACCTGCACGAAAATCCGCGCCGGATTCTCCTCCGCGAAGTAGCGGTCATACACCGCGTTGAACGCCGCGAAGTGTGACGGCTCGGGCGTGCAGTAGACATTGCACTTGAGCACATGGCGCAGCGAGGAGCCGGCCGTCTCGAGGCAATGCTTGAGCTGCGCCATTACGCGCTCGGCCTGTGTTTCAAACGCGACGCGCTCGATCGCGCCGGTTTGCGGATCGAACGGCGGCAAACCCGACACGAACACGAACCCGTTCGCGACGCTGACCGGAAAGGATTTCCCTTTGCGGTACCGCTCCAGATAGTCCGAGTATGGCTCGATCCGCAGCCGCTTGATCATGATTGCCATCGTGTGTTGTCGCCGCACACGGTAATGCGAGCCCGGCGCGCAGGCTTCGGCGCAGGCCGAAGTGTGCGGTGCGCGAGCGCAAAAGTCGCGCTACACTCCGCGGATGCCCGACACCGCCACCGTCTTCAACGCGGCCGACGACTACGAGCGCTTCATGGGGCGCTGGAGCCGCGCGATCGGCGAACAATTTCTCGGCTGGTTCGGCGCCCCCAACAATGCACGCTGGCTCGATGTCGGCTGCGGCACCGGCGCGTTCAGCGAGCTGATCGCCAGGCGCTGCGCGCCCAAGTCAATCACCGGCATCGACCCATCCGCCGCGCAGGTCGACTACGCGCGCAAGCTGCTCCCCGCGCATACGTTCGACACTGGCGACTCGATGTCCCTGCCCTATGGCGATGCGGCGTTCGATGCCGTTGCCTCCGCGCTCGTGATCCATTTCATTCCGGATCGCGCAAAAGCTTTCGCCGAAATGAAGCGCGTACTCGCGCCCGGCGGGCTCGTCGGCGGCTACACCTGGAAGCGCGAGGGCCTGAAGGAGTTCGCCGTCTACGCGCCGATGCATGACGGCGTGACGGCCTTCGGCGGCGCGGTCATCCACACCGAGGCGGTGGAGGAAAGCTCGGTCGCGGGCATGCGCAACTCACTTGCACGCGCCGGCTTTGCGGATGCCGACGCAATCGAAATCGAGGTCACGCAGACTTTTGAAAATTTCGACACCTATTGGGCAATCAGACCGCATCCTTCGCGCGCGCCGGCCAGGCGGTGGCGAAGCTGACCGACGCGCAACGCGCGCGGCTGCGCGATCATCTGCGCGCGACGCTGGTCGCCGAGTGACGGAACGATCACGTATCCGGCGGTCGCCATCGCGGGCAAGGCGCGCAAGCCGTGAGATGACCTCCCCGCTTCTCGCGTTCCTCGTCAAGCTTCCGCTCGCGCTCGCCGTCTTTCTGGTCATCGCGTACGCCGGCACGGCGAGCAAACGCATCGCCGGCGTGCTGTTCACGTTTCCGATCCTCAATGGCATCGCGATCATCGCGAGCGATGAACCAACCGTGGTGGCGGACGCGATCTATCCGCTGGTGATCTTCAACTGCGTGCTGTTCGCCGCGCTGATTTCGTTTCCCGCGATGCTGCCGCCGGTCGGCGCATTGCCGCGCTGGGGACGGCTCGCGGCGCGCATCGCGGTGTGGTCGCTGGCATGGCTTGCGGGCGCGGTGCTGATCACGACGTATCGCACGCAGGCATTGGCGGCGGCGCGCTGCTGATTGCGTCGGTGCCGTTCGTGATCGCATTCATGGTCATGTGCTGGAGCGGCGCGCGCGAGCATGCGCCCTCACCGCGCCATCAGGCGTCGGGCTTCATCGCATTCTGGACCACCCAGACCGGCGCCTGACGCATCGCGTTCTTCGTCGTCACCTATGCGTGCCTGTTCTTCGCCACCCACGCCGCCGCGGACCAGAAATGGGTCGGCATGGCGAGCGCCCTGCCCCTGCCCGGCTTCTTCGCGCTCGCGACGCTCATCGACGATGCCGAGACGCGCGCGCGCGCCGATGACCGGGCTGCGGGCGATCCGCGACACGCTGTTCCTCGGGCCGCTGCTGGTCATCCCGTTCAACTGGATTTTTTCGCACGCATTGCTGGCGCTGGACTCCGGTGCAGCTGCGCTATCTCTTGCTGCTTGCGATGTGGGCCGTGGCAGCATTCGCCGTGGTGACACTGGTTCCGCGCCTCGCCGCGATATTTCGATCGCGCGCTCGTGAGTCCGGTTAGCGCCGCTACGGTCCGTCATGTCCGCACCAAACACCGCACACACCAATCGCCTCGCCGGCGAGACCTCGCCGTATCTGCTGCAGCACCAGCACAATCCGGTCGACTGGTGGCCATGGGGACCGGATGCGCTTGCCGAGGCGAAGCGCACCAACCGGCCGATCCTGCTCTCGGTCGGCTACGCGGCTTGTCACTGGTGCCACGTGATGGCGCACGAGAGCTTCGAGGACGAGCCGACGGCGCGCGTGATGAACGAGCTGTTCGTCAACATCAAGGTCGACCGCGAGGAGCGGCCCGACATCGACCAGATCTACATGAACGCGCTGCATCTCCTCGGCGAGCAAGGCGGCTGGCCGCTCACGATGTTTCTCACGCCCGCGGGCGAGCCGGTGTGGGGCGGCACGTATTTTCCGAAGGAGTCGCGCTACGGCCGCGCCGCGTTCACCGACGTGCTGCGCGAGCTCGCGCGGCTGTTCCGCGAGGAGCCGGACCGCATCGGCAAAAACCGCGATGCGCTGATGGCGCGGCTGTCCGAGAAGGCGCGGCCGGCGGGCAAGGTCGTCGTCGGGCTCGCGGAGCTCGACCGTGCGGCGAACGGCATCGCGCGCGCGATCGACATGACGCATGGCGGCCTGCGCGGCGCGCCGAAGTTTCCCCAATGCGCGCTGTTCGAGCTGCTGTGGCGCGCGGGCGAGCGCGCACCCGCGGAGGAAAACGAAACGCGCACCGCGGCGCCGGCATTCTTCGGCCGCGTGCTGCTGACGCTGACGCATATTTCCGAGGGCGGGATCTACGATCACCTCGGCGGCGGCTTCTGCGCGCTACTCGGTCGACGAGCGCTGGCTCGTGCCGCATTTCGAGAAGATGCTCTACGACAATGCGCAGCTGCTCGAGCTTTTGGCGCTGGCGCATGTGGCGACCGGGATTGCGCTGTTCCGCGAGCGGGCGGCCGAGACCGTGGGGTGGCTCGCGCGCGAGATGACGACCGGGGAGGGCGGGTTTTCGTCCTCGCTCGATGCCGATTCGGAGGGCGAGGAGGGGAAGTTCTACGTCTGGTCGCTGGCCGAGGTCGAAGCCGTGCTGGGCGCGGATACGGCGGATTTTGCAGCGCAATATGATGTGATCACAGGAGGGAAACTTCGAAGGCCACAACATCTTGAATCGACTCAAGAACTTACCGCGCAGCATGGAGCCGTCCGGATCGCGCGCCGGAGGCAAGTGGCGCGATACGCCATGTTGCGCGGTAAGTTATTGAAAGAACGAGAGAAACGTATCCGGCCTGGTCTCGATGACAAGGTGCTGGCCGACTGGAACGGGCTGATGATCGCGGCGCTCGCGAATGCCGGGAGTTTTGCTCGGCGAGCCGGGCTGGATTGCGATGGCAAGCCGTGCATTTGGGTTCATTTCTTCGCAATGACCCGCGGCGACCGACTCGGGCATTCCTGGCGGGAAGGGCGGCTGCTGTACCCGGGCCTCGCCTCCGATTTCGCCTGCATGATCCGCGCGGCGCTGGCGCTCTATGAGGCGACCGGCGAGCGCCCCTACCTCGATCAGGCACTCGCCTGGCAGCGCGCGCTCGATCGCCACTACGCCAATTCCGACAACGGCGGCTACTACCTCACCGCCGATGACGCCGAGGGCCTGGTGGTGCGCCCCAGCGCGACCACCGACGACGCAACGCCGAACCCGAACGCGATTGCGGCCGGCAATCTGGTGCGCCTCGCGGTGCTGGCAGGCGACGATGCATGGCGCGAGAAGGCCGACCGGCTGTTCGAGGGCGTGCTCGCCGCGGCGGGCGAAAACCTGATCGGCCATGCGGCGCTGCTCAACGCGCTCGACCTGCGCCTGCGCGGCGCCGAGATCGTGGTCACAGGATCCGGCGCACAGGCCGATGCGCTCGCGGCCGCGGCGCTGCGGCTCCCCACGCTCAACCGCATCCTGCTGCGCGCACGGGCGGCCGATGCGCTGCCGGCCGCGCATCCGGCGCGGGAGAAAATGGCGCGCGGCGCCGCACGGCGCGGCGTTCGTGTGCGTGGGTGAGCGCTGCTCGCTGCCGGTGACGGAACCGCACGCGCTCGCGCAGGCCGTCGCCGCGATGGCCCATTGATCATAGCGATTCAAAACTAGAATCGTTGTGCGCGCCGCCGCGATCGCGGAAACTTCGCGACGTTGGGAGGACCATCATGCGCTTTCGCCTCGCTGCCTTTCTCGCTCTGTCGCTCGCCGCGCCTGCGTTCGCCGAAGACATGCAGGTCGAGCTGAACGCGCTCGAGAATGCCGAGAGCCGTTGCCGCATGACGTTCGTGATCGAGAACAAGAGCAAGGCCGCGCTCGACAGCCTCAAGCTCGAACTCGTGCTGTTCAACACCGATGGCGCGGTCTACCGGCGCATGGTGGTCGACATGGCGCCGGTGCGCGCCGCCAAGACCATCGTGAAGGCCTTCGCGACCGACGGCGAATGTGCGCAGCTCGGCAAGGTGCTGGTGAACGAAGTGATGGCGTGCACGCCGGGCGATGCCGCCGCGTGCCAGGATCAGCTCGCGCTGGCGTCGCGCGTGAAGAACGTGCGGCTGTACAAGTAGCTTCAGACTGTACGGAGGGTTTGCGCGAAGCGCGTAACCCACCGCATTGATGCTTGCCGCCCATCGGTGGGTTACGCTCGCTGACGCTCGCAACCCACCCTACTTCGTTCAGCTCCAGCGCCATATACATCACGCCGGGCAGCGGATTGTCGTAGTACGGCGCGACCGGCACGAAACCGAGATCGCGATAGAGCGCGCGGGCCGAACTCATCGAGGCGAGCGTATCGAGCAGCATGGTGCGATAGCCGCGCTCGCGCGCGATCTCGATCAGTTCGTTGGCAAGCTCGCGGCCAAGGCCGCTGCCGCGAAACGCCGGCCGCACATAGAGCCGCTTCATCTCGCACACGCCGGGCTCGACCATGCGGTACGCGATCGCGCCGGCGGCGTCTTCGCCCTTGCGCGCGATCAGCACCACGCCGCCCGGCCGTGCGTATTTGCCCGGCAGCGTCGCGAGCTCGTCATCGACATTCTGGAAGCTGATGTCTTCGGCAAGCGAGGCCACGTATTCGCGGAACAGCGCTTCGACCGTTGCGCGGTCGTCCGGCCAGCGCGCTTCGGAAATGCGGATCTCTCCCATCGCGGGAGAGTTACGCGTTCATCGACTCGAAGAACTCGCCGTTCGTCTTCGTCGAGCGCAGCTTGTCGAGCAGGAAGTCGATCGCATCCATCGTGCCCATCGGATTGAGGATGCGGCGCAGGATGTACATCTTCTTGAGCTGCTGCGGATCGGTGAGCAGTTCTTCCTTGCGCGTGCCGGAGCGCGTGATGTCGATCGCCGGGAAGGTGCGCTTGTCGGCCACCTTGCGGTCGAGGATGAGCTCCGAGTTGCCGGTGCCCTTGAACTCTTCGAAGATGACTTCGTCCATGCGGCTGCCGGTATCGATCAGCGCGGTCGCGATGATGGTCAGCGAGCCGCCTTCCTCGATGTTGCGCGCCGCGCCGAAGAAGCGCTTCGGCCGCTGCAGCGCGTTGGCGTCGACGCCGCCGGTCAGCACCTTGCCGGATGACGGCACCACGGTGTTGTAGGCGCGGCCGAGGCGCGTGATCGAGTCGAGCAGGATCACGACGTCGCGGCCGTGCTCGACCAGGCGCTTCGCCTTTTCGATCACCATCTCGGCGACCTGCACGTGGCGCGAGGCCGGCTCGTCGAAGGTCGAGGAGATCACCTCGCCCTTCACCGAGCGCTGCATGTCGGTCACTTCCTCGGGCCGCTCGTCGATCAGCAGCACGATCAGGAAGCATTCCGGGTGGTTCGCGGTGATCGAGTGCGCGATGTTCTGCAGCAGCACCGTCTTGCCGGTGCGCGGCGGCGCCACGATCAGCGCGCGCTGGCCCTTGCCGATCGGCGCCACGATGTCGATGACGCGCGCCGAGAGATCCTTCTTGGTCGGGTCCTCGTATTCCATCTTCAGCCGCTCGTCGGGATAGAGCGGCGTCAGGTTGTCGAAGTTGACCTTGTGGCGCGCCTTCTCGGGGTCTTCGAAATTGATCGTGTTGACCTTGAGCAGCGCGAAATAGCGCTCGCCTTCTTTCGGCGAGCGGATCTCGCCTTCGACGGTGTCGCCGGTGCGCAGGCCGAAGCGGCGGATCTGCGAGGGCGAGACGTAGATGTCGTCGGGGCCGGGCAGGTAGTTCGCTTCCGGCGCGCGCAGGAAGCCGAAGCCGTCTGACAGCACTTCGACGACGCCTTCGCCGATGATGTCGACTTCCTTGGCGGCGAGCTGCTTGAGGATCGCGAACATCTGCTCCTGCTTGCGCATGGTCGAGGCGTTCTCGACCGCGTGCTCTTCGGCAAAGGCAAGCAGTTCGGTGGGGGATTTGGACTTGAGGTCCTGGAGTTTCATTTCCCGCATAGGGGGATTCCTAAAGTCGTCCGGCGGGCTTTGAGAAAAGAGGCAGCGCCGGGAAGGGGGAGGGAGGGAAGCCGCAGGTCTCGGTGAGGAGAGAGTCCTCGGGCCTGATGCGGGTGTCCGGGTGAGCCGGAAACTCCGTTACATCCGCCTGCGTTTCAGGAGAGTGCTAGGAAAATATGAAAAGAGTGCGACCAACGCAAGAGGAAGCTGCTTTTCCTTGAGGACCCATGTGATTAGGTCGCATTTTCATTGATTCACTAGCGATCAGAATGGCTTAACAATAACGAGAATCACGATTCCGATCATCAGGAGGGTCGGAACCTCGTTCATGAGCCGGTAAAACTTCTGCGAGTGGACGTTCCGGTCCTCGGCAAATTCCCGCACCCAGCGAACATTGAAGCCGTGCAGGGCCGACATCGCGATCACCAAAGCGAACTTGGCGTGCAGCCAGCCGGATTTCAGAAAACCGCCCTGGTGCGCGAGGTAGAGCCCGAGCACCCACGTCACGATCATCGCCGGATTGATGATCGCGCGGAGCAGCCGGCGCTCCATCACCTTGAAGGTCTCTGATTGTTTCGAGCCAATCTCGGCGTCGCAGTGATAGACGAACAGCCGCGGCAGATAGAGCATGCCGGCCATCCAGGCGATCACCGCGATGACATGCAGCGCTTTGAGCCAGAGATACATGCCGGACGGACTCCAGAGCAGCAGCACACCGAAAAGCGCCGCTGTAACCGTCAGCGCGATTTCGGCCCGAAAGTAACGGCGTATCAAATCCCCCACGGACATCGGCTTCTTTCACGGCGGATAACCGAGCACATCGGAACCAAGTGCGCTGGCAAATGTTTTTGTCGAGCGCCTCAGGATGATTTCACAGCACGCGCGGCTCGCACAGGTCTTCCTGCCGAATCCTAGATTAGATTCTTGTCTAAGACTCTGTGACGGTGGATTAGACTCATAAGTTGCGATCGCCTCACCATACGCAATCCCATCCTCATCCAATCGCAATCCCGGCAATTCCGTTGCCGTTCATGAACGCCCGCAAGGTGCTTGGGATCGTTCGAAATTTCAGGCGTTCTCCACAGCGCTGCCCACATGGTGTTCGGCACTTCCAAATATTCAGAGTGAATCAGCCACGGATCGTGTGCATTTGACACAATGTGGATGACAGATCCGACTTGTTAGACCGCGCTCAGGTCCGGCTCGCTTGCGCTGGCGCCCAAGCCATGGCCTTCTCCCCAGTAGTTCACAACCCAACCCTCACCTATGCCTCAGCGCAGCGGCAACTTTTTTCACCTTCATCTCGTGTCGGACGCAACCGGCGAGACGCTGATCACGGTCGCGCGTGCGGCTGCGGCGCAATATGCTTCGGTAGCGCCGATCGAACACATCTATCCGCTGGTACGCACCGAAAAACAGCTCGATCGCGTGATCGCCGAGATCGAGGCGGCCCCCGGTATCGTGCTCTATACCATGCTGGATTCGGCGCTCGCCGATCGGCTGCTCGCGAAATGCCGCGAGTTCAGCATTCCCTGTCTGTCGATCCTCGATCCGGTGCTGGCGCTGTTTCAATCCTATCTCGGTGCGGAATCGACCCGCCGCGTCGGCGCGCAGCACACGCTCAATGCCGAATATTTCAAGCGCATCGATGCGCTGAACTACACGATGCTGCACGATGACGGCCAGCACACCGACGATCTGGAACACGCCGATGTCGTATTGACGGGCGTTTCCCGCACCTCGAAGACGCCGACTTCGATCTATCTCGCCAACCGCGGCGTGAAAACCGCGAACGTGCCGCTGGTGCCGAACGTGCCGGTGCCGCCGCAGCTCGAGCGCCTGACCGCGCCGCTGGTGGTTGGGCTGACCGCGAGCCCGGAGCGCATCGTGCAGATCCGGCAGAACCGGCTGCTTGGGCTGAACGCGCACCGCGACGACGATCTCTACGTGGATCGCCAGGCGGTCGCGGAGGAAATCGCGTTCTCGCGAAAACTGTGCGCCAAGCACAACTGGCCGATCATCGACGTCACGCGCCGCTCGATCGAGGAAACCGCCGCCGCCGTGATCGCGCTGCTCGCGGAACGGCGCCGGCAGGCTGCGGGCTGATGCCTCTGTGGCTGCCTTCGGAGGCTTTGGTCCTTGCCTCGCAGAGCAAGGTTCGCCGCGCATTGCTCGAAGCCGCCGGCATTCCGGTCGAGGCGCGTCCCGCGCATCTCGACGAGCGGGCGATCGAGCAGAGCGTCAAAGGCGGACCGGGCGATGTTGCGCTGACCTTGGCGCGCGAAAAGGCCCAAACGGTCGCGGCGATGTCGGGCAATGGGATCGTCGTCGGCTGCGACCAGACCATGGCGCTGGGAGACAAGCGGTTCTCAAAGCCCGCCGACCGCGCGGCGGCCCGCGCGCAGTTGATGGAGATGCGCGGCAAGCCGCACGAGCTGCATTCGGCGGTCGCGGTCTGTCGTAACGGGTCCGTTACGTATGGCCATGTGTCGGTGGCGAGACTGACCATGCGGGACTTTTCCGAAGCATTTCTCGACAGTTATCTCGATGCGGCCGGGCGCTAATGTGACTGCCAGTGTCGGCGCCTATCAGTTGGAGAGAACCGGGATTCATCTCTTCGAGAAGATCGAAGGCGACCACTTCACCATCCTTGGTCTGCCGCTCGTGCCTTGCTCGAACATCTCCGTCAGCGAAAGGCTGCTTGCCGCATGACCGATACGTCCGGTGGCGCCAAGCGCCGCGCCTGCGTGATGGGACATCCGGTGGCGCATTCGCGCTCGCCGATGCTGCACGGCTACTGGCTGCGCACGCTCGGGCTCGATGGCTCGTACGAGTTGCGGACAAGACGGCCGAAGAGTTCGAGAACGTTCTTCCCGAACCTGCGGGCCAACGGTTTCGTCGGCGGCAACATCACGCAGCCGCACAAGGAGGCGGCGTTTCGCCTGGTCGACCGGCGCGAGCGCGCCGCCGATGCGATCGGTGCGGTCAACACTGTCTGGTACGAGGGCGACACGCTGATCGGCGGCAACACCGACTGGCTCGGCATCGTCGAGGCGCTCGATGCCATCCATCCGGGCTGGGACGCGAGCCCGGGAAAAACCGTGGTGCTCGGCGCCGGCGGTTCGGCGCGCGCGTCGCTGTATGCTTTCACGGAACGCAAGTTTTCCGTCTCGATCGTCAACCGCACGCTGGAGCGCGCGCAGAAACTTGCCGCACAATTTGCGCCGCGCGCGACGGCGCACGGATTCGATGCGCTGCCGGGTTTGCTCGCCGACGCCGACGTGCTGATCAACAACACGTCGATGGGCATGGCTGGCAAAGACCCGATGACGATCGACATCGCGCCGCTAAAAAAATCTGCGATCGTTTACGATGTGGTGTACGTGCCGCTCGAAACCACCCTGCTGAAAGCCGCGAAGGCCAGGGGTCATCGCACCGTCGATGGATTGAGCATGCTGCTCTATCAGGCGGTCGTCGGCTTCACGCACTGGTTCGGCGTCAAGCCGACGGTGACGGACGAACAGCGCAGGATTCTCGAAGACGACATTCGCGCGAAGACCGGCACATAAAATGTTCATCCTCGGCCTGACCGGCTCGATCGGCATGGGCAAATCGACCACGGCGAATTTCTTTCGCGAGGCCGGTGTGCCGGTGCACGATTCCGATGCGGTGGTGCACCGGCTTTATGAAGGCGAGGCGGTCGGACCGGTCGAGGCCGCGTTTCCCGGCGTGACGGTCGATGGAAAAATCGATCGCGGAAAACTATCGCAACAACTCGTCGGCAATCCGGATGCGATCCGCAAGCTCGAGGCGATCGTGCATCCGCTGGTGCGCGCCGTGTCGGAGCGCTTTCTGCAGGAGCAAAAGGCAAAAGGCGCGCGCTCTGTCGTGCTCGACATTCCGCTGCTGTTCGAAACCGGCGGGGAGACGCGCGTCGATGCGGTGGTTGTCGTCTCGGCGCCGGCCGACGTGCAGCGCGAGCGCGTGCTGAAGCGGCCCGGCATGACGGCGGAGCGCCTCGATGCGCTGCTCGCGCGGCAGATGTCGGATGCGGAAAAACGCGCCCGCGCGCATTTCGTCGTGGATAGCGCGCGCTCCTTCGATTCCGCCCGGGCTCAGGTCCATGGCATCCTGCGCGCCGTCGCCGCACTTCCGGGGCGCCGAATCAGCTAAACGAGATTCATGCGCGAGATCGTGTTCGACACCGAAACCACCGGGCTCGACCCCTATCAGGGCGACCGGCTGGTCGAGATCGGCTGCGTCGAACTGCTCAACGGGTTCCCGACCGGCAACATTTTCCACCGCTACCTCAACCCCGAACGCGACGTCCCGGAAGGTGCATTCAAGGTCCACGGCCTGTCGCGCGAATTCCTGATGGACAAGCCGTTCTTCGCCGACGTCTGCGAGGACTTGCTCGCGTTCATCGGCGACGCGCCGCTGGTCGCGCACAATGCGATGTTCGATCTCGGCTTCCTCAACGCCGAGCTCGAGCGCTGCAAGAAGATGCTGCTGCAGCGCGACCGCCTGATCGACACGCTGATGCTGGCGCGGCGGCGCTATCCGGCCGGGCCGAACAGCCTCGACCACCTCTGCAACCGATTTTCCATCGATATCTCGCGCCGCAGCAAGCATGGCGCGCTGCTCGACGCCGAGTTGCTCGCCGAGGTCTATGTCGAGCTGACCGGCAAGCGTCAGGCGCGTCTCAGCCTGCTCGATGAACCGGCAGCCACCTCACACGCGGTCGGCATCGTGGTGGTGCGCGTCCGGCCCGTGGCGCTCCTTCCGCGCGTCTCCGACGCCGAGCGCGAGGCGCATCGCGCGTTCGTGGCGACGCTCGGCGAGAAGGCGATCTGGAACGAGTACCTGGCCGCCTAGATTACGCGCTCGCGGGCGGCGCGTTCTGCGGCTGCACTTCGGCCATGCGCTGGCGATACAGCGCGACGAAATCCACCGGATCGATCATCAGCGGCGGGAAGCCGCCATTGCGCACCGCGGTCGCGATGATTTCGCGGGCGAACGGGAAGAGCAGGCGCGGGCACTCGATCATGACGATCGCATGCACATTGTCCTGCGGCACGTTCTGGATCTTAAAGATGCCGGCATAGAGCAAGTCGAAGCTGAACAGGAACGTGTTCGGCGTTTCGGCGCGCCCTTCGATTTTCAGCTCGACCTCGAAATCGGTGTCCGCCAGCGGCTTGGCGTTGACGTTGATCTGGATGTTGATTTTCGGCGCCTGCGGCTGGCCCTGCAGCGAACGCGGCGCGTTCGGGTTCTCAAACGACAGATCCTTGATGTACTGCGCCAGGACGTTGAGTTGCGGCGGCTTCTCGCCGTCGATGGCCGGCGCGGCGTCGGGGCCGCCATTTGTTGATGCCATTACGTGCTCCTGCGGCATTGGCGCCGGGGCTCCGGCACAATCGGCGGTGTGGCTAACACGGGCGCGGGGCGGCCGACAAGTTGCGGAATTGGCTCATTTCCGCCCGGAATTGCGCGGTTGATCGATACGTTGGTCCGGAACGTGACGCCACTGATCGGGCGGCAGATCGACCACGTCCGGCCGCTGCGGCTCGCGCGCCTGCGGCTGCACGACGCAGCAGTGCGCCGAGCCAGCGGCGCGTGAAGGGCAGCAACAGGAGCGCGCCGATCGCATCGGTGAGGAAGCCCGGCAGCACCAGCAGGAAGCCGCCCAGGACGGTGAGGAAGCCCGGCCCGTCCAGTTCCGTGCGCGTGATGACGCGGTCGCCGAACGCCGTGCGGACGCGCTCGATCTCGCTGCGCCCGGCGTGGCGGATCACCCACGTCCCCGCCATCGAGGTGAGGATCATCAGGCGAGCGCAGCCAGAAAGCCGATCTTCAGCCCAATGACGACGAATACTGCGATTTCGGCGAAAGGCAGCATCAGCAGCCCGAAAATCGCCCATTTCACCAAGGACATCCGGATACCTGCGGTGTTGCGCGTTATTGGCGGCGCGGGGAGGATCGTCTACCATGCGAAATAAGCGGCGCCCCGACGCATCCGTTGAACTGGAACGTGTCCCGCCGTGTTGTTAGATAGGTAGCACGGAAGCGGCCGCCATCCGGCGTCCGACGCGGCGCCGGGTCACTTGGTTATCCCGGCGACAGCCCGAGAGCATGCGCGACTTGTTCGACATTTACACCATCATCTTCCTGGCGCTCGCAGTGTTCATCTTCCTGCGGCTGCGCAGTGTGCTCGGTCAGCGCACCGGGCGCGAACGCCCGCCCTACGATCCTTATTCGGCGCGCGAGGCCGCCCGCACTCCCACCACCGACAACGTCGTGACGTTGCCGCCGCGCGCGGCCGATGCTGCGGCGAAGCCCGCGGCCGACGCCGACCCGGTCGACCGCTGGAAGGGCATCGCCGAGGCAGGCTCGCCCGCCGCAACCGGTCTCGACGCGGTCGTGGCGCAGGACCCGACCTTCGATGCGAAACACTTCCTCACCGGCGGACGTGCCGCCTATGAGATGATCGTCACGGCCTACGCGCAGGGCGACCGGCGCAACCTGAAGAACCTTTTGTCGAAAGAGGTCTATGACGGCTTCGAAGCGGCCATCAAGGAACGCGAGACGCGCGGCGAGAAGGCCGAGACGCGTTTCGTTGCGATCGACAAGGCCGATATCATCGGCGCCGACGTGAAGGCCAAGACCGCGCAGGTGACGGTACGCTTCGTATCGCAACTCGTCTCGGTGACGCGCGACAAGGACGGCAACGTGATCGACGGCAGTCCCGACAAGGTCACCGACGTGACCGATGTTTGGACCTTTGCGCGCGATTTGTCCTCGCGCGATCCCAACTGGAAATTGGTCGCAACCGAAGCCGGGCAGTAGCGCCGAAGCGTGTCCCCGCGAAAGTGGATACCGGTTTTGCGACAAAGGACACGCATAAGCAATAAATCAGCGACGCGGCACGCGCGAACATTCGGACGCATCGCAGCACTCGCACTGTGCTGCCTGCTGGTCGCGGACCAGGACGCTGAAGCGCGCCGCGCGCATCGCGCGAAGGTCAAGCCGAAGCCCGCACCCGCGGCGATCAGTGAATTTACCGGCAAGCCGAATCCCGCTGGCCCGATGCGCTGGGCCGACACGCGCTTCGAGCCGGTGGCATGGAGCGAGATCGACGGCTGGGCAGCGGACGATCACGCGGCGGCGTTTGCGACGTTCCTTGTAAGTTGCCGCCCGCTCGCGGCCGCGAAGAATCCGCGCGAGACCCGGCCGGTGTATCCGGCGCTTGCCGAGATCTGCCGCAAGGCGCGCAGCGCTGGCACGCTGAATACCGAGGGCGCGCGCAAATTCTTTGAAGAGCATTTCGCGCCGCTGCGCGTCTCGAAGATCGACGATCCGAACGGCTTCCTCACCGGCTACTACGAGCCGATCGTCGACGGCTCGCGCACGCTGACCGACGACTTCAAGGTAGCGGTTTACGCGCGCCCCAAGGACCTCGTGCACATGGGGCGCAAGCGCAAGGCCGAGAGCTTTCCCAACACCGGCCGCGTCGTGCGCCGCATCGCGCGCGGCAAGTACGTTCCGTACTTCGACCGTGCGCAGATCGAGGACGGCGCGCTCGCGACGCGCAAGCTGGAACTGGCGTATCTCAAGGATGCGAACGACCTGCTGTTCATCCAGATCCAGGGCTCGGCGCGTATTCGTCTCACCGACGGCTCGCTGCTGCGCGTGAACTACGACGCGCACAACGGCCATCCCTACACGCCGGTCGGCCGCATCCTGATCGAGCGCGGCATCATCAAGCGCGAAGACATGTCGATGGATGCCATCCGCAAGTGGATGGCGGAAAATCCCGATGGCGGAAAAGAATTGCGGCGGCAGAACAAGTCCTTCGTGTTCTTTCGCTCGACCGGCGCGCCGGAGAACGAGGAGGCGCGCGGCGCGCAGGGCGTGCCGCTCACCGCGAACCGCTCGATCGCGGTCGACCGCGTGCTGCATGTCTACGGCACACCGTTCTTCATCGGCGCGGAGCTGCCGATCGAAGGCGACGCATCGGCGACGAAATTCCGCAAGCTGATGATCGCGCAGGACACCGGCTCCGCGATCGTCGGGCCGGCGCGCGCCGACGTCTATTTCGGTGCAGGCGAGGAAGCGGGGAAGATCGCCGGGCGGATCAAGAACCCGGCGCGTGTCGTGATGCTGATGCCGCGCGCGCTCGATCCGGTCGAGGCCGGCAGGACGATGCCGCTGCCGGAGCCGCGTCCTGCGAGTGCACCGAAAGGACAGACGGAGGCAAGGACCGCGGAGACGGAGCCGGCCACAAAACCCGCTGCGCTACCGGTGCCAGCCCCGCTGCCGCGTCCGCGGCCCAAAACTTGATGATCAAGACATGACGCGCCGCCGATCGCTTTCGGAGGAGGAACGCGCGCTCTGGGATACGGTGACGCGCGCGGTCGCGCCGTTGCCAAAGCGAAAGGCGAGGAAAGTCGACACGCGTGCCAGTGAGAAAGAAGCGGTTGCGATACCTGCCGCTCCCACAAGACCGCGCGCTATCGCGAAGACCGTGGCACCTGCCATGCCACCGCCGCGGTCTGCGCCGCCACCGCTCGCGCCGCTCGGGCGCCGACTGAAACAGAAAATCGGACGCGGCAGCGAGCCGATCGACGCGCGTATCGACCTGCACGGCATGACGCAAGCCGACGCTCATGCGGCGCTCGGTCATTTTCTTCGGCGCGCGCAGCACGACGGCGCGCGCGTCGTATTGGTCATCACCGGGAAGGGAGCGCGAGCGGATAGCGGCGGCTACGCGGAGCGTGGCGTGCTCAAGCGCCAGGTGCCGATGTGGCTCGAAAGCTCCGAGTTGCGGAGCTACGTCGTCGGGTTCGAGAGCGCGGGCGTGGGCCACGGCGGGGCAGGGGCGCTGTACGTCAGGGTGCGGCGGTATCGTTGACCGGCGGCGCCGCATGTTATAACTTCGTTATAACATCCGAGGTCTCCGCATGAAGTCAGCAATCCGCAAGATGGGCAACTCCCACGGCGTCATCATTCCCAAGCCGATCCTTGAGGAAGCTGGTGTGAAAGCCAACGACTCCGTGGAAGTCAGCGTCAAGAAAGGGACGATCATCATCGCTCGCGCCAATCCTGGTCCGCGCGCTGGATGGGCGGAAGCCAGCAAGCGGCTGCGCAAGGCCGGTGAGGTTAGTCTCGTCTGGCCGGAGTTCGCCAATGACGGTGACAAGGATTTGAAATGATAGGCCGCGGCGAGGTCTGGCTCGCGTGCCTCGATCCGACCGAGGGAAGGGAAATCCAAAAGACCCGCCCGTGCCTGATCATCTCTCCACCGGAAATCCATGACGATCTTGACGTCGCGATCGTTGCTCCGATGACTACTGGCAGTCATCCAGCGCCATACCGAGTTGATGTCACGTTCAACAGGAAGCTCAGTCGAATCCTGCTCGACCAGATCCGCACGATAGACAAGCGTCGCCTTTTGAGGCGACTTGGTACGGTTGACCGTGCAGTGACGGCCGCTGTGCTCAGCGGGCTGCGCGAGATGTTTGCCGAATAAAACCTGTGAGCTTGCCCTTATTGCCCGCTTGGTTATGGACGCGGCGTGCTCAAGCGCCAAATGCCACTATCGTTCGAAGGGGCTGACTTCCGTTCGCTGATCGTTGATTTCGATGCCGCGGGATCGGTCATGGCTGCGAAGGCGCACTCGATGTGAGGGTGCGGAAGGCGCGATGAACTCGCGCCCTCCTGCCGGCATCAGCCGGCTTTTCTTTTGACGAGCTTGCGCGGCTTACGCGGACCGAGACGTTGCATCTTGGCGAGAACGTTTCTCAACGCTTGTACTTCGAGGCTCAAGCTACTCAACCTGATTGACGTGACCAAGTACTCGAACGACATACACTCGTCTTCGGGGGGTTCGTCGCTCCCGGCGGTCTTCATTGGGCCTTCCTCCATTTGGACTCTTTGGTCCTCGTTAAATTTTTCAACTTCTCCGTCGCGCAAAGAAGTTTTGTTGAAATAAAGCCTATTTTGACCGAGAGATGACGGCGACGAAAAAGCACTGCATTGCAACATAATTCTACTAAGATATTGATATATAAATGGATTATTTCCCTGCGGTGCAAAAGCAGACCGCTACCAAGGACTATGGTCCGCTCAACCAGAAATATTGCAGCGTCGGTCAACCGTCTGCCCGGACCGCGCTTTTTGGGTTCAATTCAAGCATTGCGGTTACAACTTCGGAATCAAAGATTATTAGTTGCAGCGCGCGCGGTTTGCACGTGCCTTACAGAATAAACCGGCTCAAATCGGCATTCTTCGCGAGATCCCCGATGTGCTCTCGCACATAGGCGGCATCGATCTTCACGATGTCCCCCGAGCGGTCCGGCGCAGCGAAGGAAATCTCGTCGAGCACGCGCTCCATCACGGTCTGCAGCCGGCGCGCGCCGATGTTCTCGACATTCGCGTTCACCTCAACGGCGATGTCCGCGATGGCGTCGATCGCGTCCGCGGTGAACTCCAGCGTGACGCCTTCGGTGCCGAGCAACGCCACCGTCTGCTTGACCAGCGAAGCCTCCGGTTCGGTCAGGATGCGCTTGAGATCGTTGCGCGTGAGCGCGTTCAGCTCAACGCGGATCGGCAAGCGGCCCTGCAACTCGGGCAGCAGGTCGGACGGCTTCGACACGTGAAACGCGCCGGACGCGATGAACAGGATGTGGTCGGTCTTCACCATGCCGTGCTTGGTCGAGACGGTGGTGCCCTCGATCAGCGGCAGCAGGTCGCGCTGCACGCCCTCGCGTGACACGTCGCCGCCGACGCGGCCGTCGCGCGCCGTGATCTTGTCGATCTCGTCGAGGAACACGATGCCGTTCTGTTCGACCGCCTTGAGCGCCTCCTGCACCAGCTGGTCCTGATCGAGCAGCTTGTCGGATTCCTCGCTGACCAAAGGCTCGTGCGCATCCTTCACGGTGAGGCGGCGCGTCTTGGTGCGGCCGCCGCCCATCTTGCCGAAAATATCGCCGATCGAGATCGCGCCCATCTGCGCGCCCGGCATGCCGGGGATTTCGAACATCGGCATTCCGCCGCCCGACTGCTGCACCTCGATCTCGATTTCCTTGTCGTCCATCTCGCCGTTGCGCAGCTTGCGGCGGAACGCTTCCTTGGTGGCGGGACTGGCAGCCGGGCCGGTGAGCGCGTCGACCACGCGGTCTTCGGCGGCGAGTTGCGCCTTGGCCTCGACGTCCTTGCGCTTGCGCTCGCGCGTCTGCGCGATCGCGATCTCGACCAGGTCGCGCACGATCTGCTCGACGTCGCGGCCGACGTAGCCGACCTCGGTGAACTTGGTCGCCTCGACCTTCAGGAACGGCGCGCCCGCGAGCCGCGCCAGCCGCCGCGAAATCTCGGTCTTGCCGACGCCGGTCGGCCCGATCATCAGGATGTTCTTCGGCAGCACTTCCTCGCGCAGCCTCTCGTCGAGCTGCATGCGCCGCCAGCGGTTGCGCAGCGCGATCGCGACCGCGCGCTTGGCGTCGCCCTGGCCGATGATGAAGCGGTCGAGCTCGGAAACGATTTCGCGCGGAGAAAAGTCTGTCATGTCGTCTCGTATGCGTTCAGTTCGTGCCGCATGATCAATACGTCGCCCGTGCGGCCTTGCAGGTGCGGGATGGGCCGGAAGCCGGCCTTCTGTGTACGCCCGCACGGCGCGGGCGTTGGCCGGATCGGGATCGATGATGATGTTGGCATGGCCCTGCTGGCGCAGCTGCGCGACGAACGCGCTGAGTGCCGCGGAGCCGATCCCCTGCGAGAGTTGCGTCGCATCGCCGATGGACAGATCGACGCCGACCGTGTCGGACGGCAACTCCGCCAGCCACGGATGGCCCGCGATCCATTCGGCGTTCTGGTGATGGCCGATGAACCAGTACTGCACGTATCCGACCGGCGTGCCGTCGAGCGCGATCAGGAACGGACGCGTGGTGTCGCGGCCTTCCACCATGTCGCGGATGAAGCCGAGCTCTTCCTCCGGGTCGCCCCACCACTCGCGCATGTGCGGCTCGCCGAGCCACTTGCAGGAGCAGCGGGTAATGTTTCGGCTCCACCGGCAGGAAACTGATATCTCCAGCGTCACGCTGCATTGAGCGTTTCGACCGTGACGTTGCGGTTCGTGTAGACGCAGATGTCCGCCGCGATGTCGAGCGCGCGGCGCACGATCGCCTCGGCGTCCTTGTCGCTGTCGACCAGCGCGCGTGCGGCCGCGAGTGCATAGTTGCCGCCCGAGCCGATGCCCATCACGCCGGCCTCAGGCTCGAGCACGTCGCCGGTGCCGGTCAGCACCAGCGACACGTCCCTGTCGGCGACGATCATCATGGCTTCGAGCCGGCGCAGGTAGCGGTCGGTGCGCCAGTCCTTGGCGAACTCGACCGCGGCGCGCATCAGCTGGCCGGGATACTGCTCCAGCTTCCCCTCTAGCCGCTCGAACAGGGTAAACGCGTCGGCGGTCGCGCCCGCAAAGCCGCCGATCACGTCGCCTTTGGCCAGGCGGCGCACCTTGCGGGCGTTGGCCTTGACGATGGTCTGGCCGATCGAGACCTGTCCGTCGCCGCCGATCGCCACGACGCCGCCCTTGCGGACCGTGAGGATGGTGGTGCCGTGCCAGAGGTCGGGAGAGGAGGTGCTCATGCGGGGTGTGATTTAGGCACTCAGGCAGGACGATGCAAACGCCTCGGAAGTGTGGCGAATGCGCCCGGCGCCTGATAAAAGGCGCGCGAATTTGAGGGCTATGCATGCGCAAGGGCGCCGTAAAGCGGAAGACCAAGGAAACCGACGTTGAGGTCGAGATCGACCTCGACGGTACCGGCACGTCGGCGATTTCGACAGGCATCGGCTTCTTCGATCACATGCTCGATCTGCTGGCGCGCCACTCCCGCATCGACATGAAGGTGCAAGCCAAGGGCGACCTGCACATCGACCACCACCACACCACCGAGGATGTCGGGATCGCGTTGGGCCAGGCCGTGAAGCAGGCGCTCGGCGACATGAAGGGCATCACCCGCTACGCCAGCGTGCACATGCCGATGGACGAGGCGCTGACCCGCGTCGCGATTGACATTTCGGGGCGGCCGTTCCTGGTGTTCAAGGCGGAGTTTGGCCGCGACAAGGTCGGCGCGTTCGACACCGAGCTGGTGCAGGAGTGGTTCCAGGCTTTCGCCATGAATGCCGGCGTCACGCTGCACGTCGAGACATTGTACGGCACCAACGACCACCATATCTCGGAGTCGTGCTTCAAGGGGCTGGCGCGTGCGCTACGCACCGCGGTCGCGATCGATCCGCGCGCGGCGGGGGAGATCCCGTCTACCAAGGGCAACGTTGGGCGGCGTAAGCGCGGACAAGACTTCACGCGCTCGCTATGGAGCTACGAGAGAGTTAGGATGCCCGTCTACACCGTCCACGAGCCGCCGCGCCGGAATTCCGACGACGACATGCTGGAGCATGCCGGGCGTTTCGCATTCGTGCGCGACGGTTTTCATGTCTGGGCCGCCCTGCTGGCGCCGTTCTGGATGCTGCGCCACCGGCTGTGGATCGAGTTCATTCTCTACGCGCTGATCGTCGGCGGAGCCACGTTCGCGCTGCGCCGTCTCGGCATCGAAGCGACCGCCGGCGGATGGGTCGCGCTGCTCATCGCGATCCTGGTCGGCATGGAGGCGTCGAGCCTGCGCCGCTGGAAGCTTGGGCGGCGCGGTTTTGAGCAGGTCGGTATCGTCGTGGGTGACAATCTTGAAGATGCCGAGCGGCGCTTCTTCGATCGACTTCGGCGATCTGCCCGAGCGCGATTTCGCGGCACCCACGCCTCCGCCGTCGCCGTTCGGTCCGCCGCCCGCAACGCCAGCGCCCGCGAGCGAGGTGATCGGCCTGTTCCCGCAGCCGCAGGCGCGGCCATGACGGTCGCGATCGTCGATTACGGCTCGGGCAATCTGCACTCGGCGGCGAAGGCCTTCGAGCGCGCCGCGCGCGAGTCCGGTCACGACCAGCCGATTCTGGTCACCGACGACCCAGACAAGGTCCGCGCCGCCGACCGCGTCGTGCTGCCGGGCGTCGGCGCGTTCGCGGATTGCCGCCGCGGGCTCGATGCGGTGCCCGGCATGGTCGAGGCGCTGAACGAGACGGTGCGCGCACAAGGGCAGGCCGTTCCTCGGCATCTGCGTCGGCATGCAGCTGATGGCCGAGCGCGGCCGCGAATACCAGGTCGTCGAAGGCCTGGGCTGGATTCCGGGCGAGGTCGACCGCATCGCGCCGAGCGATGCGAGCCTGAAGATTCCGCACATGGGCTGGAACACGCTGAACGCGCGCAAGCCGCATGCGCTGTTCGACGGCATCCCGCTCGGCGCGGACGGGCTGCACGGCTATTTCGTGCACTCGTATCACCTGAAGACCGACAGCGAGTGCGCTCGTCGCCGACGCCGACTACGGCGGCTCGGTCACGGCGGTCGTCGCGCGCGACAACTACGTCGGCACGCAATTCCATCCCGAGAAGAGCCAGAAGCTCGGCCTCGCGCTGATCGCCAATTTCCTGAAGTGGAGGCCGTGATCCTCTTTCCCGCCATCGATCTCAAGGAAGGCGTCGCGCGTCCGCCTGCAGCAGGGCGACATGGCGCGCGCGACCGTGTTCAACCGCGATCCCGCCGCGCAGGCGCACTGCGTTCGAGACGCAGGGCTTCCGCCATCTGCACGTCGTCGATCTCGACGGCGCGTTCGCCGGCAAGCCGATGAACGTGACGGCGGTCGAGCGCATTCTCGAAACCGTCGGCCTGTGCGTGCAGCTCGGCGGCGGCATCCGCGACATGAAGACGATCGACGGCTGGCTCGAGAAGGGCGTCAACCGCGTCATCATCGGCACGGCGGCGGTGCGCGATCCCGCGCTCGTGAAGGAGGCCGCGAAGAAATATCCCAAGCGCGTCGCGGTCGGAATCGATGCGCGCGACGGCAAGGTCGCGGTCGAGGGCTGGGCCGAGCAGTCGGAACTGACGGCGCTCGACATCGCGCGGCGCTTCGAGGACGCGGGCGTCGCGGCGATCGTCTACACCGACGTTGCGCGCGACGGCATGCTGCAAGGGATCAACTGGGACGCCACGATCGCGCTCGCCGACGCGATTTCGATTCCGGTGATCGCCTCGGGCGGCCTCGCCTCGATCGACGACATCAAGGCGATGACCGAGCCGCGCGCGAAAAAACTCGAAGGCGCGATCGCGGGCCGCGCGCTCTATGACGGGCGGCTCGAC
This sequence comes from uncultured Alphaproteobacteria bacterium, assembly GCA_963779545.1. GTDB lineage: Bacteria > Pseudomonadota > Alphaproteobacteria > Rhizobiales > Xanthobacteraceae > PALSA-894. The sequence continues at coordinate 252,222 of CAVZYQ010000005.1, forward strand.
GCCGCGCAGGCGCTGAAGATGATCAAGGCCGCGCGGGCCGCCTGATGTTCAAGGTCCGCGTCATTCCCTGCCTCGACGTGAAGGACGGCCGCGTCGTCAAGGGCGTCAACTTCGTCAACCTGCGCGACGCCGGCGATCCGGTCGAGGCCGCGATCGCCTACGACGCAGCGGGCGCGGACGAGCTGACCTTCCTCGACATCACGGCGAGCCACGAGAACCGCGACACGATCTTCGACGTGGTGACGCGCACCGCGGAGGCTTGCTTCATGCCGCTCACCGTCGGCGGCGGCGTGCGCACCGTGGAGGACATCCGCAAGCTTTTGACCTGCGGCGCCGACAAGGTGTCGATCAACACCGCCGCGGTGACCCGGCGCGCCTTCGTGAAGGAGGCGGCGGAGAAGTTCGGCGACCAGTGCATCGTCGTGGCGATCGACGCCAAGAAGGTGTCGGCGAGCCGCTGGGAAATCTTCACCCATGGCGGGCGCAACCCGACCGGGCTCGATGCGGTCGATTATGCGCGCGAGGTCGTGGCGCTCGGCGCGGGCGAAATCCTGCTCACCTCGATGGACCGCGACGGCACCAAGTCGGGCTACGACGTCGCGCTCACCCGCGCGATCGCGGACGCCGTCACGGTTCCGGTGATCGCCTCGGGCGGCGTCGGCAATCTCGACCACATGGTGGCGGGCATCCGCGACGGCCATGCGACCGCCGTGCTCGCCGCCTCGATCTTCCATTTCGGCGAATACACGGTGCGCCAGGCCAAGGAGCATATGGCGAAGGCCGGCCTGCCGATGCGGCTGGATGCGTAAACCTTCAACTTAGGTCGTGCCTCCCGGCAACGGCCGGGAAGTGCTACAAAAGCCCATGACCTTCACGCTGCACGACCTCGAAGCCCGCGTGCATGAGCGCGCAGCCGCGAGCGCGGAGAAATCCTACACCCGCAAGCTGCTCGACAAGGGCGTGGCGCATTGCGCCAAGAAGCTCGGCGAGGAGGCGGTGGAAACCGCGCTCGCCGCGGTGGCGGAAGATCGCGAGCACTTGATCGGCGAGGCCGCGGACCTGCTCTATCATCTGCTGGTCGTGCTCGAGGCGCGCGGCGTCAAGCTCGCCGAGGTCGAAGCGGCGCTTGCCGCCCGCACCGCGCAGTCGGGGCTCGACGAAAAAGCATCGCGCAAGGGCGGCTAAGGCGCAGCAAGAAGACAAGCAGGCATGGAACAGCGTACCGACGACGGCGTTTCGCCCTACATCATCTTCTCGCGCGACAATGGGCGGCGCTGCGCGAAGACACGCCGATGACGCTGACGCCGGACGAGGTGACGCGCGTGCGCTCGCTGCACGACCGCCTCGACATGAAGGAGGTCGAGGAGATTTATCTGCCGATCTCGCGCCTGCTTTCGCTTTACGTCGCGGCGACGCAGCGGCTGTTCATCGTGCAGCAGCACTTCCTCGGCACCGCCGAAGCGAAGGTGCCTTACATCATCGGCGTTGCGGGCTCGGTCGCGGTCGGCAAGTCGACCACCGCGCGCGTGCTGCAGGCGCTGCTCGCGCGCTGGCCGAATGTGCCGAAGGTCGATCTCGTCACCACCGACGGCTTCCTGCTGCCGAACGCCGTGCTCGAACGCGAAGGCCTGATGGAGAAGAAGGGCTTTCCGCGAGAGCTACGATCTGCCGGCGCTGTTGCGCTTCCTCGCCGACGTGAAGGCCGGGCGGCGGCCGGTGCGCGCGCCGATCTATTCGCATCTCGTCTATGACGTGATGCCGAACCAGTGGGTCGAGGTCGATCGCCCCGACATCCTGATCGTCGAAGGCCTGAACGTGCTGCAGACCGGCCAATTGCCGAAGGACGGCAAGGCGATCCCCTACGTGTCGGACTTCTTCGACTTCTCGGTCTACATCGACGCCGAGGAGGAGGTGCTGCGGCGCTGGTACGTCGACCGCTTCCTCACGCTGCGCCAGACCGCGTTCCGCGATCCGAAATCCTACTTCCATCGCTATTCGAAGCTGGACGATAGCGAGGCGACCGCGACAGCGACCTCGATCTGGGAGCGCATCAACCTGGTCAACCTGCGCGAAAATATCCTGCCGACGCGCCGCCGCGCGCACCTGATCCTCAACAAGGCCGCGAACCATCTCGTTCAGGAGGTGGCGCTGCGCAAGCTATAAGGCTTGCCATTCACGCGGCGCAGCGTCTGAAGCCTGTACGTGGCGAGAGCACGTCGGCAAGCCGGTCGCGATCGAGCGGCTTTACGAGGAAATCGTCCATGCCGGCCGCGAGGCAGGCGTCGCGGTCCTCGCCGAACGCGTTCGCCGTGAGTGCGACGATGCGGCGTGCGCGGCAGGTTCGATTGCGGCTTCGGCGGCGCGGATGCGGCGCGTTGCCTCCAGCCCGTCGAGCTCGGGCATGTGCAAGTCCATCAGAACGAGATCGTACGGCGTGCCCGCCGCTGGCCGCCGCGCCGAAAGCTTCGACGCGCCGCAAGGCCGTTCGGTACGATGGTCGGACGATGCCCGAATTTCTCCAGCAGCGCGCGTACCAGCAGCACGTTGATGTCGTTGTCCTCGGCGACAAGGATCGAGAGGCCCGCCGCGTTGCTCGCGTGACGCTGGATCGATCGCGATATCCGCCATGCTGTCGGCATTCGACGTGGCGGCGCTAAAGCGTGCCGCGAGCGAGGCGGCGCGGACCGGCTTGACCAGATAGCCGTTGAAGCCCTGCGCTTTCAGGCTTTCGAGTTCGTGCCGCTCGGACGGCGTGACCAGCACGATGCGCTGCGCGTTGCGCTCGCAAGATCGTGCGCCAGCGCGTGCGCGAGCGCGTCGATCGACCATCACGGCATCCCATGCCGCTCGGACAACAGCGCGCGCGCTTTCGTTTCGTCCGCGACGACGCGGACCTGCGCGCCCCAATGTTCGAGGCGCTGTGCGGCGAGCGGCGCCTTCGAACGGGCCCGGCGTCGCGATGAGGATCGATCTGGCCGGCGAGGTCCGGCGCGGCGAACGGGCGTTCGTTGCCGGCCGCAGGGCATGCTGATCGAGAACTGGAATGTGGAGCCCTGTCCGGGCGCGCTCTCCAGCGTCGAGGTTGCCGCCCATGCGCGCCACGATGCGACGCGAGATCGCAAGGCCGAGCCCGGTGCCGCCGAATTTGCGCGTCGTGCCTCTCGGCCTGCTCGAACGCCTCGAACACCCGCGCCTGCGCTTCCGGCGCGATACCGATACCGGTGTCGCGGACCGCAAAGCTGATCTCGTCCGGCGCGGCGCCGGGCGTCGACGAGATCGCGGCGCCGCCGCTTTCGGTGAACTTCACCGCATTGCCGGCGAGATTGAGCAGCACCTGGCGCAGCCGCGCCGCATCGCCGATCACGCGGCCGGGCAGGCGCTCGTCGATCGAACACGCGATCTCGATGCCCTTCGCCTGCGCGCGCGGGCCGAGCAACTCGACGACGTCCTCGACCAGCGCGCCGAGCGCGAAGGGCCGCGCCTCGAGGTCGAGCCGGCCCGCCTCGATCTTGGAGAAATCGAGAATATCCTCGACCAGCGAGAGCAGCGTGTCGCCGGAGGCCTTCACCGCCTTGGCGTAGGTCGATCTGCTCCGGCGTGAGCGGCGTGTCGAGCAGCAGCCCCGTCATGCCGAGGATGCCGTTCAGCGGCGTGCGGATCTCGTGGCTGACATTGGCGAGAAAGCTGCGGCTGCGCTCGGCGGCTTCCTTCAGTTCCCAGTTGCGGTCGCTCAGGTCCTCGTTGCGCGCTTCGAGGTGACACGATCTCCGCGCGGAGGGCGCGATTGCGCCGAACGAGCAGCGCCAGTGCGCCGCAGGCCGCGACGATCAGCGCGCCCGCCACGATGGCGACGACGCCGGCATCGAATCCAGCCGGCAGGCTGGATGCGAGCAGCGGCAGTGTCAGCGAGACGGCAAGCAGCACGACCGCGCTGCGCGCGGCGAACGCCCACGCGCGGCGGCCGAAAGCGGCGCGCTCATCGCTGCCGGAAGACACCATCGACGCCAGCCTCTTGTTCTGGCGTCAAATCTGGCGTCGCGAAGCTTGCGATTTCCCTCAAAACGACAGGGATTTCGGCGAATCCTCAGCGTCAAGGTTGACGGCGCGCTAACGTAATCGGCGCAATTCGACCTATTCGCGTCCGGCGACCTTGCGTGCGGACACCTTGGCGGCGGCGAACAGCGCCGCGGCGCTCTCGGGCGTCAGCCAGCGCGAGCGCACGAACAGGCGATAATCCGCGTCCGCTTCCGCCGCGAAGCCGATCACGATGTCGGGCGTTGTCGGCGCTGGCGTCGATCCGCACGGCCTTGGCGGCCGGCGGGCAGGCCGGCGCAGCTTCGCCGTCGTCAACCAGCACGAGGTCCGCCTCATCGGCCGTCTCCGCCATGCCGATGCGGATGCTGGGTGCCGCAGCTGCCGCGGTATCGAGCCGCACCGTCACATCGGCGCGCCCATCATTCGCGAGGCGATAGCTGCGATCGCCGATCGAGAGGCAGCCTTGCGCATCCGACGGACCGGTCGCACGGCCATAGGTCCGGGCGGTCGCCGAAACCGCGACGGCAAGCAACACCAGCGCGCAAAAACTTGAAACGTCCCACGCTCCGCCTCCACGCTCGCAACTCGCGAGGCGGGAGCGTTAAGCGACTTATGGTTACCAACCGCTAAACCGTGGGCCGGGGCTTCTCGGGCGCGATGCTTTCGACGAGATCGACTACGGCGCGCTGCACCCCGCCCGGCGGAATGCGCGAGAACGCGCGCAGCAGCCGCAGCGAATACGAGGTGTCGAGGAAGCCGAGGATCTCGCGCGTATCCTCCGAGCCGACGTCGGTCGCGCCGAAGAAGAACGACACCGGCACGTCGAGCGCTTCGCCGACGCGCACCAGCCGCCCAGCGCCGACCCGGTTCACGCCCTTCTCGTATTTCTGCACCTGCTGGAACGTGACGCCGAGCAGGTTGCCGAGTTCGGTCTGCGACATGCCCTGCGCCATGCGCCGCGCGCGGATGCGCTGGCCGACCTCGACGTCATGCGACGTGGTGCTCTTGGTTTTCGATTTCACATTCATCGTACGCGGTACTCCCCCTGCCAGAAAACCGCGCCAGCTTAAGGCCAAGTCCCGGGTATGCAGACGGGGGTACCACCGTTAATAGGAGTTTGCGCACTGCTGGTTGCGAGGTGGGCAGTGGGGTATTGGGGCGGAATGAGCGCGAAGGATAGAGGGCGAGCGCTCAGCGTGTCTTGGCGCGGCGCGAGGGCTTTTCGATAGGCAGGTTGAGAAACGTTTTGGCTTCTGCGGCCGGCGGGTTCTTGGCGAATTCGTTCGGATGGATGAATTTGTCGCCGAACCACGGATAGCGCTTGGCGTCGAACAGGCCACGCAGCCAGTCGATGAACATCGACACGCGGCGGATGCTGCGCACATCCGGATGATAGGTCATCCAGATGTCGACCTGGTGACGGACGCCGATGTCGACGGGGATGAGGTCGGTGCCGAGCGCGGAGAAATACGTGGGCAGGCCACCGATCCCGATGCCGAGTTCGATCGCGAAGGCATGCGCCGTGCTCGCGTTGGTGCGCAAGGCGACGATGCCCTCGATGTTCGGCAGGTTCAGCAGGCGCGGCGTAACGTCTGCGTCGACTTGCGGCGCGCGTTGATCGATCAGGCGATGCTGCCCGATATCGTTCAATCCCTTCGGAAGCCCATACAGGTCGATGTATCGCCGCGACGCGAACGGATAGATGTGCATGCGCCCGAGGCGGACCGCTTTTGCGTCCGCCCTGTCGGGCCTTTCCACTTGGACCGCAACGTCCGCCTCCATCCGCAGCACATCTGCGACTTCCATCGTGCAACGCAGGTCGACGACGGTTGACGGGTGCGTGCGGCTGAACTGCGCGAGATGCGGCAGGATCCACGCCGTGCCCAAACCTTCCGTCACCGAGCAGCGCACCATCCCGCGCGTCGTGAGATCCTGATCGAGATGTGAACGCAGCGAATGGCTCGCGCGCTCCATGTCCTGCGCGCTTCGGTAGACCGATTGTCCTTCCGCCGTGAGCGCAAGCCCGGCGCGAAGGCGATCGAACAATCGGAATCCAAAAAGTTCTTCAAGCCGCTCCACCTTGCGCATCACGGTCGCAGAACTGGTGCGCAGCGCAGTCGCGGATTTGCGGAAACTCAACGTGTGCGCGACGACGACGAACACGCGCAGGTCGTCCCACGAGATTTTCTCGAGCAGACTCGGCCCGAGGGGGTGCTTCAAATTTGCAGCACGTTGTTGCAAAAATTTTGCCACTGCCCCGCGCACTCCGCCGCTATGCTACTTTTTGGAAGTTAATTGTGTCTGCAAATCAAGCGCAATGCACCTGATTTCAGATGGCGACAGGCTTCCACACGAAAGTTTTTGTGCGCCGCATCGGGCGGCCGGCTGGGGGCCAATTGATCAGTTCACGCGATACGGGGGTCCGCAAGCGCCGCGCCGGCGCGGAGGATGTCGAGATCGGACGAAAAATCCGCGCGCTGCGGCTACAGCGGGGGCTGTCCCAATCGGGGCTCGGCGAAGGTATCGGGCTGACGTTTCAGCAGGTGCAGAAATACGAGAAGGGCACCAACCGCGTGTCCGCCGGCCGGCTGCAGCGCATCGCCGACATTCTCAACACCCCGATAACGTTTTTCTATGCGAGCGTGGGTGCGCAGGCAAAAAAGCGTGACCCGCACACATCCAGCCTGGCCTTTCTGCAGACCAAGGGGGCGGTGCGATTGATCCGCGCCTATTCAGAGATCAATTCACGCGCCACGAAATATGCGCTGGTGGTGCTGGCGGAGTCGCTGAAGAATAAGGAGAAGGGGTAGGCGTCGGAGGTGCCGCGTTCACTGTCCGCTGTTTTTCTGACGATGATTGTAATCTAACTCATCGCAGCTCGATTACACTTAGAAGGCTTAAGCTTTAATTTTTTGCTTATTATGCTGCTCGTAGTTCACCCCGGCAAAACCTTCTAGCAAATTAACCAAGGGAGGGCCGCGGTATTCACTTTGCAAATCTGCGGGGTGGATAAAGTCATCACGGAACCACGGGTATTTTCTTGGATCGAACGCGTCGATCAACCAATCGATCATCCGCCTCACACGGGGAATTCTATTAGCATCTGGATGATAGGTGAGCCAGACATCAAATGTGAATCTGAGGTCCAGCGATATTGGGATGACACGAGCACTAAGGGCGGAAGCATAGGTCGGCAGCCAACCTATTCCTGCTCCCTTCGCAATTGCCCAATAATGAGCGCTGCCGACGTTAGTGCGCAAGCTCACAAAACCAATCTGCGGTACACCTGGCGCGACTCTGTCATATATTTCTTGCATTGCGGTTTGCTCCGCGATTTGCAAGACGACGCGGTGATTGAACAGCTCCTCTCGCGTCTCCGGCGTTCCATAAGTTGCTATATAAGATTGCGACGCAAATGGTATCGAGTGGAGGCGGCCAACTTTTACGACCTTCAGGTCTGCATTTTTTGGTTTAGTTAATTGCACCGAGACATCTGCTTCCATCCTCAAGACATCAGCAGACTGCATCGCACAGTTGAGGTCGACAAGCAGCTTAGGATGAGCGCGCTGAAACTCTATGATCCGTGGCGCAAGCCAGAACGTTCCCAGCCCCTCAGTCACCGCTAGGCGCACTTCTCCGACCATTGCAGGAGACGACCGATCGCGGGCACGAACCAAACTAAACGAGGCCAACTCCATCTGTCGCGCCGCTGCAAGAAGCTCTTCCCCTTCGCCAGTCGTACGAACGCCGTCGACATGACGGGTCAAGATCGTAACGCCCAGTTGGTGCTCCAGATCGGTGATTCGACGTCGCAAGGAATTGATGGACAGTCCCAAATGATCCGCAGCAGATCGAAAGCTACCACGCCTTACAACCTCAAGAAATATTCTGATTGATTCCCAATCCGGGGTCGCCGGCCCGTGCCCCGCGCTGTCGCGTTCCGGAAACGGAACACCCCTTTGCTGCAGTGGTTGCATACGCATTCCCCCTCGGCACGTAAGCTTTGCAGAGTATTTCACACGGGACAACCCCGGAGAGACTAAGAATGACAGCCCATGACCCGCATGTAGCGCGTATGGCGGCCCAACTTCTCAAGCGCCCAGCTGCAAGGTATCCGCTGGATGAGCTTAATCCCGAGCGCCAGAGCGGACGGCTTGTCGTCTTTACTCCAAGCGGAGCTCAAGTAGAGGCGCTGTTATCTTCCGCTCAAAAGGTAATCGGGCGACTTGCTTCAAGCGAAGCCGTCCATCGAGTTATATCTCACAATCCAGACAGTCTTTGGGCCATTGGGCGACGTAGCGGATATCGCTCCTCACTTCCAATTGCCGAGGGATTTGTCGCTTATTTGATGCTCAATCGCGCGGGCATGAAGGCGCTTTTTAACGGCTCGCTGAATGCTGGTGATCCAGACGTTTCAATGTTGTCGAAACAGAATGAAAAGCCTATCGGAATTTACGTCTGGTGCGTGCACGCTCCTGGCATTATTGCCGGCGGTATGCCGTTGACCGTAGACAAGATCTCCACGCGTCTTTATCGGGACGTTGATGTGTACGCTCGCGCTGCCACTGCGCAAGGGTTAAAGCTCATGAACACAATGGGATTCGAACCGCGCGCGAAGTATATGGGAGTAGAAAGTCAGACGATCCACGTTTATCGCCGCGCTTGTAGCGAACCTGCAACATCGCCAATCTACGACAATTACAGCGAACGCGCTAAGGCCCGCACAGAAACGGTGACGATTGCGCGGACTCTTGAAGACATGATGCGCGTCATGACGATTCGCAGTGCGGTTTATATCGCTGAACAGGCATGCCCTTATGATGAGGAGTTTGACGGAAACGATTTCACCGCAACACATCTCATCGGTTATATCGGAGACGAACCCGTTGCCTGCTTACGGATTCGCTATTTTGCTGATTTCGCAAAAGTCGAGCGCTTGGCAGTGCGCCGTGAATATCGCAAGACCCGTATATCTTTTCAGATTGCTAGGGCGGCAATCGAACTATGCCGCACCAAGGGATACCGCAAGATTTACGCCCACGCTCAGAAGCGGCTTCTAAATTTTTTCTTGCGACTAGGATTTCGTCCTCTCAAGGGAGGTCAAGAATTTGTTTTCTCGGATTTTGACTATGTCGAGATAGTCCTAGACACGCCTCCTCATCCCAAGGCCATTTCCATCGGGACTGACCCATACATCATGATCCGCCCCGAGGGGCGCTGGCATGTGCCGGGAATCTTGGAGCGGTCGGCGATTCGGCCAGTGACACGACCATCAATCGAGAAGCAGCGTGTTTGATTTGCGCCGTCCACAACCATGCGCCGAGGCGTGTTTTTACCCCAACCAGAAACAGGGGTGTTCCGTATTCGGAACGCCCCTGTATAATCTTCGCCGCGCCGGTTTCTTCCGCCGCCCTCTACACTGCATCCACCAACCAGAAAGGGCCCGCGCATGAGTTCCGTCATCGACCTGCGCGCCTACGTCAACCCGTCGGTGATCCAGACTCTGGTGCTGGTCGACCTGCAGCAGGAATACATCGCCGCGCCCCGGGCGCTCGCACTGGAGGAGACCAAGACGGCGCTCGCGAACTGCCGGGCGGCGTTGGCGCATGCGCGCGCGATGGGGTTGCCGGTCGCGTTCGCCCGCTGGGTCGACCGCACGCCCATTTTCAACCGGGCGAGCCGCTTCTCGCGCTGGATCGAAGGTTTCGAGCCGCACGGCGTCGACATGATCTTCGAGCGCAACAAGCCATCCTGCTACGCCAGCGCGGATTTCGCCGAGGTGATGGGCGAGGGCGGCGGCAGCTTCGTGCTCGCGGGCTTTGCCGGCGAGGCGGCGTGCCTGGCGACTGCAATCGATGCGTTCCATCGCGGACACAGCGTCACCTATTTGGCTGATGCGTCTGCGAGCCATTCGCTGGATGATCTCTCCGAGAAGGAGGTGCACCGCGTGGTCTCCGGCGTCGCCGGGCTCTACGGGGATGTCCTCACCACGCGAGCCTGGATTTCGCGCTCATCGCGCAGGGGCAATGTAAAGGGGCTGAGTGATGCAACCGAACACGGACGAACCGCTTGAGCAGGCGATCGCGACGCTGAACCAGCTGATGGCGCTCGTGCACAATGCGGGCTTCACCGACTCCGCGCACCTGATCGCCATGGCGAAAATGCAGATGCAGCTCGACCTCAACGGCGTGACCGACCGCGAATTCCGCGCGCTGTGCGATGCCGCCGAGGGCCGGACTTTCGCCAAGCCCATCGCGCGCGCACGGCCAGGGCATCCGCGCATCCGCCGCGAGGCCGAGATGACAACGACGCGCCGCTCCTGGATCTGCGCCAGCGACGGATCGACGCGGCGCGGCGGGCGCCGGCGCAGCGGCACGACGTAGCCGCTGCCAAGTAACCGCCCGCCCCAAGTAACCTAAACGGCGCGCGCGGATTGACGCGGCGGCCGGCACCTCAATACTCCACCCCGGGCTGGGGCGGGGCATGCATCGCTACTTCCGGATCATCGCGTTTCCGCTGGCGGTGCTGGGCGTTTTCGCCCTGCTGTACCTGATATGGGTCGCGCTCGACCTGCCGCCGGAAGAAACCATCGTCAGGACCGCAAGCAGCTATCTCGACCGCTACGGCATCGTCATCGTCCTGCTCGCCGCGTACATCGAAGGTCTGCTGCTGATCGGCTGGTATTTCCCCGGCACTTTGGTGATCATCTTCGCGCTGGTGCTCGCCGGACCGGACCCGGCGCGCGTGGCGCTGATCGCGGGCGTCGCAGGCTTCGGATTGTTCTGCGCCTACGTGACGAATTTCTTCGCCGGCAAATATGGCTGGTACCGGCTGCTGCTCGCCTTCGGGCTGCGCGAACCGCTGGACAGCGCGCAGAAGCGCCTGACGAAATACGGCCTGAGCGCGATCTTCACCACCTACTGGCAGGCCAATCTCGCGTCCTGCATTTCGACTGCCGCCGGCATTCTGCAATTTCCGGTGCGGCGCTTCATCGTCTATTCGTTCGCCGCCGAGGCACTGTGGGCGACGTTCTGGGGCGCAATCATTTTCTTTCTCGGCCGCGCCGCGCTTTCGCTTGCGGGCTTCCGCATGATCCTGCTGATGATCGTGATCTGGATCGCGGTGCGGCTGATCTGGCGCTGGAAATTCGAGAAGCGCGCCGCCGCAGAAAAAGCTAAGCCGCCCGCCTGATCTCGTCCGCGAGCGCGCGATACGACAGCGCCTCGGCGAGATGCACGCGACCGATCGACTCCGCGCCGTCGAGGTCTGCGAGCGTGCGCGCGACGCGCAGCACACGATGATAGCCGCGCGCCGACAGCCGCATCGCGTCGGCGGCATCGCGGATCAGTGTCACGCCTGCGGTATCGAGCTTCGCCACCTGCTCCAGCACTGGACCGCTCGCCTGCGCGTTGGTGCGAACGCCCGGCATCTCCAGCGCCGCATAGCGCGCAGCCTGAATCTCCCGCGCCTGTGCGACGCGTGCCGCGACCTCCCGGCTTCCTTCGGCGGGGGCGGGGAGGATCAGGTCGGCGGCGGTCACCGCCGGCACCTCGATGTGCAGGTCGATGCGGTCGATCAGCGGGCCGGACAGCCGCCCCTGATACTCCGCCGTGCAGCGCGTGTTCTGCCCGCGCCGGCAGCTGAAGCCCGGATCGTTCGCCTTGCCGCAGCGGCACGGGTTCATCGCGGCGACCAGCATGAAGCGCGCCGGATAGGTCACGCGATAATTCGCCCGCACGATGGTGACGTCGCCACTCTCGAGCGGCTGGCGCAGCGAGTCGAGCACCTGAGGCTGGAATTCCGGAAACTCGTCGAGGAACAGCACGCCGTGATGCGCGAGCGAAATCTCGCCGGGCTTCGCGCGCAGGCCGCCGCCGACCAGCGCCGGCATGCTGGCGGAATGATGCGGCGCGCGAAACGGCCGGGCGTTGGTCAGCGCGCCTTCCTCGATCTCGCCCGCGACCGAGGCGATCATCGACACTTCGAGCAGTTCGGCGGGCGAGAGGGAGGGGAGGATCGAGGGCAGCCGCGCCGCCAGCATCGATTTGCCGGCGCCCGGCGGGCCGACCATCAGCAGGTTGTGTCCGCCCGCCGCTGCGATCTCCAAAGCGCGCTTTGCGCTCTCCTGTCCCTTGATGTCGGCCAAATCCAGCAGCGTGCCCGCCGCCTCGCGCACCTTCGGCCTCGGCCGCAGCAGCACCTGCGTGCCCTTCATGTGATTGGCCAGCTGGATCAGCGAGCCTGCCGCGACGATCTCCATCTCGGGGCTCGCCCACGCGGCCTCGGGTCCGCACGCCGCCGGACAGATCAGCCCTTCGCCGCGCGCGTTCGCGCCGATCGCCGCCGGCAGCACGCCTGCGACGGGCGCGATCGAGCCGTCGAGCCCGAGTTCGCCCAGCACCGTGAAGCCGGCAATGGCGTCGTGCGGGATCGCGCCGATCGCCGCCATCAAGCCGAGCGCAATCGGCAGGTCGTAGTGGCTGCCCTCCTTCGGCAGGTCGGCCGGCGCCATGTTCACGGTGATGCGCCGGGCGGGGAGCGCGAGCCCCGAGGCGGTGAGCGCGGCGCGCACCCGCTCGCGCGCCTCCGACACTGCCTTGTCGGGGAGGCCGACCACGTTGAAAGCCGGAATTCCGGGCGCGACCTGCACCTGCACGTCAACCGCGCGGGCCTCGATGCCCTCGAACGCCACGGTGGATACGCGCTGCACCATTCGGATGCCCTGCCGATGAACCCAGAGTAGCGCGGTCCGGTTCCGGTTGCAAGAACATTTGCAGAACAGACGGAACTAAGCTACGCTCGCACTGTTGCTGTTTCGGAGGCCGCCATGATCGATCTTCAACAGGTGCAGATGGAATTGAACGGCGCGCGCCGCGCCCGTCTTGCGGTGGAGACGGTCGAGCACGAGATCGAAGCGCTCGTGCTCGACATGCAGAATCACGAATGGAATCGCGTCGCGCTGTTCAATGCGCTGGCGGATGAGTCCTACGATCCGCATCTGTTCAAGAAGCGGCACTGACAGCGCCTGACTCTCTCGTTCGGCGCAGTTAATCTCGCCTGATGACATCACGTGACGACGCATGGCCCGCGCTTGACTATTCAGAATGGTCAGACACCTGCAACACATTGCATCTGTGGACACAGATCGCCGGCAAGGTGAAGCTGGCACTCGCGCCTCTCGTCAATCATTGGTGGGGCGTCACGCTGTTCGTGACCGCGCGCGGGCTGACCACCGGCGCGATGCCGTATCGCGGACGCGCGCTGCAGATCGATTTCGATTTCTGCGCTCATGAAGTGATCCTGCTCACAAGCGACTCGCGCGAGCAGCGCATCGCTTTAAAGCCAATGGCAACAGCGGATTTCTATGCCACCGTGATGGCAGCATTGCGCGCGCTCGATGTCGACGTGCACATCTGGGTCATGCCTTCTGAGATCGAAGGTGCAATCCCGTTCGATCAGGATCGCCAGCACGCGAGCTATGACGCTAAGGCGGCGAATGCGTTCTGGCGACAGCTCGTACACGTGGACCGCGTGTTCAATATTTTCCGCGCGCGGTTCCTCGGCAAGACAAGCCCCTCGCATTTCTTCTGGGGCTCGTTCGATCTCGCGGTGACGCGCTTCTCCGGCCGTGCTGCGCCGCCGCTCAAATCCAACACCACGCCGAACGTCGCCGGCTGGGTGATGAATGAGGCTTACAGCCACGAATGCGCCAGCGTCGGCTTCTGGCCCGGCAACGGCGGCACCGGCAAGGCGGCGTTCTATGCCTACGCGTATCCTGAGCCGGACGGTTTCGGCGCGCAGCCGGTACGGCCGGCGGGCGCGGCGTACAACAGCGATATCGGGCAGTTTCTGCTCGACTACGACGCGGTGCGGGTGGCCAAGTCGCCGAACGTGGCGTTGCTCGCTTTCATGCAGAGCACGTACGAGGCGGCGGCGAACCGAGGCAGGTGGGATCGCGCCGCGCTGGAGCGAAAGGCGTAAAGCCTAACCCTTCCGCTTCGCCTCAATCTTGTCCCACACCAGCTTCGCGATATCCGGCCCGCCGACGTTCTTCACCGCGCGAATGCCGGTCGGCGAGGTCACGTTGATCTCGGTCAGCCAGCCGCCGATCACATCGATGCCGACCAGCAGCAGCCCGCGTTGGCGCAAATGCGGGCCGAGCCGCTGACAGATTTCGCGCTCGCGCGGCGTCAGTTCGGTCTCCTTCGGTGAGCCGCCGCGCACCATGTTGGAGCGCAGGTCGTCCGCGGCCGGCACGCGGTTCACCGCGCCGGCGTAGTCGCCGTCGACCAGGATGATGCGCTTGTCGCCGTCCTTCACGGCCGGCAGCCAGGCCTGCACCACCCACTGTTCGCGGAACGTCACGGCGAACATGTCGTAGAGCGAGCCGAAGTTGAGGTCGTCGCGCGTTACGCGGAACACCGCGCCGCCGCCGTGCCCGTAAAGCGGCTTCATCACGATGTCGCCGTGCTGCGCTCGAAACTCTTTGATCTCCGCGAGATCGCGCGTGATCAGCGTCGGCGGCATCAGGTCGGGAAACGCAGTGACGAACACTTTCTCCGGTGCGTTGCGGACATGCGCCGGGTCGTTGACCACGAAGGTTTTGGGATGCACGCGCTCCAGCAGGTGCGTCGTCGTGATGTAGGCGAGATCGAACGGCGGGTCCTGCCGCAGCAGGATCACGTCAAGCTCGGTCAGCTCGACACGCTTCGCCTCGCCCAATGTGAAGTGATTGCCAACTTCATCGCGCACCGACAGCGGCTGCACGCGCGCGAAAACGCGGTCCTGCACCTGCGCCAGTCTGTCCGGCGTGTAATAGGTAATCGAGTGCCCCCGCGCCTGCGCCTCCAGCAGCAGCGCGAATGTTGAATCGCCGCGGATGTTGATCCGCTCGATCGGGTCCATCTGCACCGCGACGTTCAGCGCCATTTCTCAAAACCTTTCGGGAACTTACCCGTGGGAAGCCGCAAACCTCAACCGACGGTTAACGGATTGCGGGCAATTTGACGCAAACGCCCGCTGCGCCGCGGAAGGGCACCTGAAGGAACACCAAGAATGCCCAGACTTTCGATCGCGGCCAAGCTCTACATCATTTTCTCGCTGCTCGCGGTAGCCACGATCGCGCTGGCAGGTATTGCTGTGATCAATGCCCGCCATCAGGCCGACATGACCAGCGCCTACCAGACCTCGCTGTCGGGTACGCAGAACGTCGAGCGGATGAACGGCCTGATCTACGCGGTCGTGATGGAGTCGCGCGGCATCTACATGTCGTCCGACATTCCGGCCGCGAGGCGCTACGGCGACCTGCTGCTCAAGTTCAATGACCGCATCGCCAAGGTAGTCGAGGAGTGGCGCAGGAAAGTCCATCCCGAGGACGTCGCGCAGTTCGAGGAATTTTCGAAGCGCGTCGCGCAGTTCATCGAATTCCGCAAGGAGCTGGTGCGCCTCGGCGTCGAAGTGAGTCCCGCGAAGGGCCGCGAGTGGGGCGACAACGAAGCCAATCGCAGCGTCCGCACCGCGCTCAATCAGGATCTCGACAAGCTCGCCGCGATCTACGACGCGCGCACCAAGCGCATCTACGCTGCGCTGGAAGAGCGCCTGCACTGGACCATCTGGCTGCTCAGCGGGCTCGCGCTCTCGGCGCTTGCGCTCGCGGCGGTCGGCGTCCTGGTCATCTGGCGCGCCGTGACGCGTCCGCTTGCCGACATCACGCGCGTCACGGGCCAAGTGGCAGGCGGCGATGCCGATATGGAGGTTCCGCATACGGCGCGGCATGACGAAGTCGGCGCGCTCGCGCGCTCGATCGCGGTGTTCCAGCAGGCGATGCAGCGCAATGCCGAGCTGAACCGCGCGGTCGCCGAGGAGGTGAAGGCGCGCGAGGCGCGCAACGCGCATATCGAGCAGGCGGTCGAGTCGTTCCGCGTGTCGGTTGAGCAAGCCCTGCAGGCGGTCGGGCAGAACGCCGAGGTGATGCGCACGACCGCGCAGGGCCTGACCGGCGTCGCCTCCAATGCGGCGGACCAGACCGGCTCGGCGTCGATTGCATCCGACGATACCGCCAGCAACGTCAACGCGGTCGCGTCGGCGTCGGAAGAACTCACCGCGTCGATCCAGGAGATCGCACGCCACGTCGTGCAGGCCACCAACGTGGTGCGGCAGGCCGGAACGACGACCGAGTCCTCCGCCGCGCAGATCGAGAGCCTCGCGGCAGCGGGCCAGCGCATCGGCGCCGTGATCGATCTCATTCAGGCGATCGCCGCGCAGACCAATCTGCTGGCGCTCAACGCCACCATCGAAGCCGCACGCGCGGGCGATGCCGGCAAGGGCTTCGCCGTGGTGGCGCAGGAGGTGAAGTCGCTCGCCAACCAGACCGCGAAAGCGACCGAGGAAATCGCCCAGCACGTCGCCGGCATCCAGACCTCGACCAAGAGCGCGGTGGAAGCCGTGCGCCATGTCGCGGCGTCGATGACCGAGATCGAGCAGGTGACGACCGCGATCGCGAGCGCGGTGGAAGAGCAGGGCGCTGCCACGCAGGAGATTTCGCGCAACGCCAACCTGGCGGCCGACGGCACGAAGACGCTTGCCGAGAATATCTCCACCGTGAATGGCGCGATCGGCGAAACCACGCGCTCTGCCGGCGCGGTGCTCAATGCTTCGCTGTCACTGTCCGACGAGGCGAACCGGCTCACTGCCGAAGTGCAGAACTTCTTCACGCGCTGAAAAAGAGCGCCTAACGTTGCTCGCGTCGAACGCCGCCATGAGGTGACGCGGCAGGCTTTTCGGCGCGACCAGTACGCAGTCGAAGCGGATATCGCAATTGATGTCGTCGGGGTGGGCGGCGAGCCATGCCTCGGCGGCGGCGATGATGCGGCGCTGCTGGCGCACCATCACGGCTTCGGCCGCATCGTCGTGCGTGAGACGCGCCTTCACCTCGACGAACACCAGCGTGTTGCGCCGCCGCGCCACGATATCGACCTCGCCCATCGGGCTGCGCCAGCGCCGTGCCACGATGCGATAACCTTTCGCCACCAGCAGAGCGGCGGCGCGGCTTTCCGCCGACAGGCCGAACTTGAACGCGACTTGCCGCTCGGCGTCTTTCTCGGCTGGTGTGCTGGTCTTGGTCGGGCGCGCCACGGTCATCGCCCTTTCGTGAGTTCGAGCGCGCGGCTGTAGATCTCGCGGCGCGGCTCGCCGGTCGCGGCGGCAACCTCGGCGACAGCATCCTTCAATGACGTGCGGGTGAGGGCTGCCTGCAGCAGCGCATCGATGTCGGCCGCGCTTGGCTGCGCGTCGTCCGGTGGCGGCGCGATCACGATCACGATCTCGCCGCGTGTCTCGGCGCCCGCCGCATAGTCGCGTGCGAGCGCTTCAAGGTCGGCGCGGCGGACTTCCTCGTGCAGCTTCGTCAACTCGCGGCACACCGCCGCTTCGCGTGCACCGAGCCCTGCCGCGAGATCGGCCAATGCCGCGGCGAGCCGCGGCCCGCTCTCGAACAGCACCAGCGTTGCAGGGATGCGCGCAAGTTCTGCGATACGGTCACGCCGGGCCTTTTCCTTTTGCGGCAAAAAGCCCTCGAAGAAAAACCGATCGGTCGGAAGACCCGCGACCGTCAGCGCCATCAGCGCGGACGATGGCCCCGGCGCGGCCGACACCATGTGTCCCGCCTCGGTCGCGGCACGCACCAGCCGGTAGCCGGGATCGGAGATCAGCGGCGTTCCGGCATCCGACACCAGCGCGACCGTGCCATCGGCGGCGAGCCGCTCCAGAATCTTCGGCCGCGCGGTCTCGGCGTTGTGGTCGTGATAGGCGATCAGCGGCGTCGAGAGCCCATAGTGGTCGAACAGCTTCCGGGTCACGCGCGTGTCCTCGCAAGCGACCAAGTCCGCAGCAGCCAGCACTTCGAGCGCCCGCAGCGTCACATCGCGCAGGTTCCCGATCGGCGTTGCGACCAGATAGAGGCCGGGCGCGAGCGCCGGCGCATCGAGTGCCTGCCCCGCGAGCGTATAGCGCCGGGCTTTCTCGCCCGCCTCGCGCGCTCCCGTTGCCCTGACCCGCTGCATGCGCCTTGAGAATAGCGGTGGTATCGGCCTGCGTCCCGGGTTCCGTCCAAGCTTTTGACTCAATTGACCTTCGCGCCCAATATGGCGCGGAGGGAGGGCAGCCTTGCTCAAGTGGCACGAGAGCTTCGTCCGGCGAACGCGCGGCGCGCGTGTCGCAGCGGCAGCGGCATTGACGCTGCTCGCGGCGGCATGCTCCGGCATCCCCGGCGCGGACTATTTCGGGATGGGAGGCTCGCAGCCTCCACCCCCGCCTGCCCAGCCGAGTGCGGTGGGCGCGGGCCAGGTCAAAGTCGCGCTCATTTTGCCGCTGTCCGCTGCCGGCAACGGCGCAGCGGTCGCGCAGTCGATGCGCAACGCCGCCGAAATGGCGCTCGCCGAATTCTCCAATCCCGACATCCAGCTGCTGGTGAAGGATGACGGCGGCAGCGGCAACGGCGCGCAGGCCGCCGCGCAGCAGGCGCTTGGCGAAGGCGCCGAGATCATCCTCGGGCCGCTGTTCGCCCAATCGGTGAGCGCCACCGGACAGGTCGCGCGCGCCCGCGGCGTGCCGGTGATCGCGTTCTCCACCGACTCCAGCGTCGCGGCGCCGGGCGTGCATTTACTCAGCTTCCTGCCCGAGACCGACGTCGACCGCGTGATCCGCTACGCGATCCAGCAGGGCAAGCGCTCGTTCGCGGCGCTCATTCCGGACAACGCCTACGGCACCGTGGTGCAGGCTGCGTTCCAGCAGGCCGTGGCCGCGGGCGGCGGCCGCGTCATCGTGATGGAGCGCTATCCGCTCGACCGCGCGCAGATGCAGGGGCCGGCGCAGCGCGTCGCCGCGGCGGCGCGGCAGGCCGATGCGATCTTCATTCCGGATGGCGCGGACGCGGTCACCGCAGCCGTACAGGCGCTCAGTGCCGCGGGGGTCAACACGCGCCGCATCCAACTGATCGGCACCGGGCTGTGGGACGATCCGCGCGTCTATCAGGAGCCGGGCGCGCAGGGCGGCTGGTTCGCGGCGCCCGATCCGGCGGGCTATCGCGCTTTCTCCGGCCGCTACCGCACGCGCTACGGGCAGGACCCGCTGCGTCCCTCGACGCTTGCTTACGACGCCGTCTCGCTCGTCGCCGCACTGGTGAAGACGCAAGGCGCGGCGCGCTTCTCGGAAGAGATCCTGACCAACCAGTCGGGCTTTGCCGGCATCGACGGCGTCTTCCGCTTCCGCCCCGACGGAACCAACCAGCGCGGCCTCGCCGTGATGCGCGTGACGACATCGGGACCGCAGACGATCAGCCCGGCGCCGAAGGCGTTCAGCGCGAGTGGGACTTAAGCCGGCTACTCGGCGGCGTCGGGTATCTTGGATTTCCCGTCGCTTGGGGCTTCAGGCACAGGCAGGCGTGCCCGCCCGTCCAGCGGAATGCGGCCCTCCCGCACGTCCTTGGCAGTTGCCTTAAGGCTCTTATCGATGAGCGCAGCGAGTTCATCGTCCGTGTAGTTCTTCACTGCGTTGCATCCTCAATAAGCTTCCAACGCGCCCCATCTCGCACGGTGAAGGGCATATTGGACCTCTTCTCTGCGATCAGCAACGGAGCGACTCCTGAATTGTCGTAGACAAAGGCCACGTCCGCGAGCGGCAAGAAGATGTGCCGCATGTTATGGAGACCTGCGGCGTACCGTCGAAAGACCACCTCATAGGGAATATGATGGCCGCCGCGCGAGACGCGCTGAGCAACGCGCGCAGTCGCTGCGTGCGCGGAAGGAAGCCATAAGAAGATGAACGTCACGCGGTAGCCGGCTGAGCGACACGACCGCAACAGCTTGGCGTGCCGATGACCAGCGCACGTCGTTTCAAACGCGAAACTCTTTCCTGCCGCGACGAGCTTGTCGATGCGGTCGATCATCATCCGTCCAGCCGGAATGGCATTCGCCTCCGGGTCGAACGGCGACAGGCCGCGTGCAATTTCGTCGGCGTTCAAGAACTCGTTCAACTGCAGGGTCGTCGGCAGGAGACGGTTCGCCGCCGTCGTCTTGCCCGCCCCGTTCGGTCCGCCGATGACGATGACATCCTTCAACGATGTCTCCTGCGCCGCCTACGCCGCCAGATCCGCGACCACCGCATCGAGGATCGGGAAGCCCGCGCGCGTGACGCGCAGGCGTCCGTCGATTGTCTCGATCAGTCCTTCGCCGCCAAGCGCGGCGATGCGCGACTCGTCGAGCGCGTGACCGGAGAATGCCGCGTAGCGCGCCGGATCAATGCCCTCGGCAAGACGTAATCCCATCAGCAGATATTCGTCGGCCTGCTCGACGCGCGTGAGCGTTTCATCATTGGTGACGCCGTGGCCGCTCGCCTCGACGCGCATCAGCCATGACTCAGGGCGTTTCTCGGTGGACGTCGCGTGACGCGCGCCGTCGATGACGAGGCGCCCGTGGGCGCCCGGGCCGACGCCCGCGTATTCGTGATAGCGCCAGTAGACCATATTGTGCCGGCACTCGGCGCCGTCGCGCGCGTGATTGGAAATCTCGTACGCCGGAAGCCCGTGCGCCTCGGCGATCTCCTGCGTCACGTCATAGAGCGCGCGCGCATTATCGTCGTCCGGAATGACCAGCTTGCCGGCCTTATGCAGTGCCGCGAACGGCGTGTCCTGCTCGATGGTCAATTGATAGAGCGACAGGTGCTCGGCAGCTTCATCGATCGCGCGAAGAAGTTCGGCGCGCCAGGCGTCGGGCGTCTGGCCAGGCCGCGCGTAGATCAGGTCGAACGAGTAACGATCGAACGCCGTGCGCGCGATCTTCACGGCGTCGAGCGCCTCCTGCGCAGTGTGCAGTCGCCCGAGTTCTTTCAGCGATGCATCGTCGAGCGCTTGCACGCCGAGCGACACACGATTGACGCCGGCCGCGCGATAGCCGGCAAAACGCGTCGCCTCGACGCTGGTCGGGTTGGCCTCGAGCGTCACCTCGACATCCGGCGCGACAGTCCAGTGCTTGGCCGTAGCGTCGAGGATCGCGCCGACGGTGGCGGGCTGCATCAGCGACGGCGTGCCACCGCCCATGAAGATCGTCGTGACGGTGCGTGGTCCGGTGCGCGCGGCGGTCGCGGCGATCTCGGACGCAAAGGCGCGCACGTAGCGCGCTTCGTCGATGCCGGTGTGGCGCACATGGCTGTTGAAGTCGCAATAGGGACACTTCGACAGGCAGAACGGCCAGTGGATGTAGACCCCGAAGCCTTCGCTATCGCCGCTCAAGACACGCCTCCGCGAGCTTGAGAAACGCGCGCGCGCGATGCGAGAGGCCTTGGCCCTTCGGCGGCAGTCCGTGCTTCTGCTCGGCGGTCATCTCGCCGAATGTAAGGTCAAAGCCATCGGGGAGAAACATCGGGTCGTAGCCGAAGCCGCGTTCGCCGCGCGGCGGCCAGACCAGCGTGCCGTTGACGATGCCCTCGAACTCCTCGACGTGGCCGTCCGGCCAGGCGACGCACAGCACCGAGATGAAGTGGGCCTTGCGCTGTTCGGGCGTGAACGCGTCGCGCTCGCGCAAGCCGGCCTCGACCTTCTCCATCGCGTGCTTGAAATCTTTCGTCTCGCCCGCCCAGCGCGCCGAATAGATGCCCGGCGCGCCTTCGAGCGCATCGACCGCCAGCCCCGAGTCGTCCGCAAATGAAGGAAGGCCGGATGCCTGCGCGGCGGCTTCCGCCTTCAGCCGCGCATTGGCCGAGAATGTCGTGCCGGTCTCTTCGGGCTCCGGCAGCCTCAACTCGCTTGCCGACACCGCCTCGACGCCATGCAGCGCGAGCAGCTCGCGCATTTCCACAAGCTTGCCCTTGTTGTGCGTGGCGATGACGAGACGGCCGGTGATCTGGCGATGCATCGCCGCTCACATCACCGCGAGCTTCTGCAGGTCGACCAGCTTGCCGATGCCCTTGCGCGCAAGCGCGATCAGCGCCAGGAGCTGCTCCTCGCTGAACGGGACTTTTTCAGCGGTCGCCTGTACCTCGACCAGATTGCCCGAGCCGGTCATGACGAAATTCGCGTCGGTGTCGGCGTCGGAGTCCTCTGCGTAGTCGAGATCGAGCACCGCGACGCCCTTGTGCACGCCGCACGAGACCGCCGCGATGTGATCGCGCAGCGGATTGCCGCCGCGCAGCATGTCGCGCGCCTTCATCCAGGCAATGCAATCCGAGAGCGCGACCCACGCGCCGGTGATCGCGGCGGTGCGCGTGCCGCCATCGGCCTGGATCACGTCGCAGTCGACCGTGATCTGCCGCTCGCCGAGCGCCGGGAGATCGACCACCGCGCGCAGGCTGCGCCCGATCAGCCGCTGGATCTCCAGCGTGCGCCCGCCCTGTTTTCCCGCCGAGGCTTCGCGTCGCGTTCGTTCATTGGTGGCGCGCGGCAGCATGCCGTATTCGGCCGTGACCCAGCCGCGCCCCTGACCCTTCAGCCAGGGCGGCAGCCGTTCTTCGAGTGTGGCGGTGACCAGTACATGCGTGTCGCCGAACTTCGTGAAGCACGAGCCCTCGGCGTATTTCACCACGCCGCGGTCGAGCGAAACGGCGCGCAGCTCGTCGGGCTGTCGGCGGCTCGGCCGCATGATGGTTCCTCGCGAACGATTGAAAACGCGCGGGACATTGCACAGCGCGCTTGGCGAACGCAAGTTTGCGAGGGACTTAGGAGGCCGAAGTCGCGAGCGTGATCGGGGCGCGCCGGCTTTGGGTGCGCTTCTCGGCATGCGCTGCGGCGTCGCGCGACTGGTCGAACAGGGCTTGGCCTGCCGCCGGAGACGGCGCTGTGGCGACGAGTTGGTCGAGACCGCACTGCGACGCGATTGCGAGCCCGATCGCGTTGAGGTGCGCGCGGCCGTAGCAATAGACCGCGAGCCGGGCACGCTCGTTCGCCGAAAGCGCGACCACCGCATCGGCGGCGGTGCTGGCGGCGGCGCGATAAAGACGCGCCAGCGCCTCGCTCATGGCGGCATAGTCGGTGCGGTCGGTATCCGGTGAGGTGGCAAGTCTCGGAGCGGCAAGTCGCATTGGTGGTTCCCTTTGGGCATCTTTCACGCAACGCAATGGCGCAGAACTGTATGATGCCTCAAGAGAATCCGGCGCGACAGTCGGTGTGATTCCTGACGCAGACCTCCCCACGGCTTGAACTGAGTGAGGCGGACCGACAATCTGCAGGGTGACTAATCGGAGTTAACAGTGTCTTTCGAAATTCCTCTCGGCGGCGCGCAGGCGGCCGGCTCCCAGGCGGGGCTGGCGCAGCTCAACGAGCGCTCGCGCGAGATTTTCCGCCAGATCGTCGAGAGCTACCTCGCGACCGGCGAGCCGGTCGGCTCGCGCAACCTCGCCCGCATCATCCCGATGACGCTGTCGCCTGCCTCGGTGCGCAACGTGATGGCCGACCTCGAACAGGCGGGGCTCGTCTACGCGCCGCACACCTCGGCCGGCCGGCTGCCGACCGAACGGGGCCTGCGTTTCTTCGTCGATGCGCTGATGCAGGTCGGCGACCTTACAGACAACGACCGCAAGGCAATCGACGCGCAAGTCGCGGCCGCCGGAACTTCGAAATCGGTCGATGCGGTGCTCACCGAAGCCTCCGGGCTGCTGTCGGGATTGACCCGTGCGGCCGGCGTGGTGCTGGCGGTGAAGCAGAACACACGGCTCAAGCACATCGAGTTCGTGCGGCTCGAACCGGAGCGCGCGCTGGTGGTGCTGGTTGCCGAGGACGGGCAGGTCGAGAACCGCATTCTCACTTTGCCTCCGGGATTGCCAACGTCGGCGTTCGCCGAAGCCACGAACTTCCTCAACGCGCGCATTCGCGGCCGCACGCTCGCCGAGGCGCGCATCGAGCTTGAGCGCTCGCTCGAAGCCGGCAAGGCCGAGCTCGATCAACTGACTCAGCGCCTCGTGTCGGCGGGGCTGGCAAGCTGGTCGGGCGGCGAGAGCGAGCAGCGCCAGTTGATCGTGCGCGGGCAGGCCAACCTGCTCGAGGACCTGCATGCGCTCGCGGACCTCGAGCGCGTGCGGCTGCTGTTCGACGATCTGGAAGAGAAGCGTGGCGTTGCCGATCTTCTCGGGCGCGCCGAGCAGGCCGACGGCATGCGCATCTTCATCGGCTCGGAGAACAAGCTGTTCTCGTTGTCCGGTTCCTCCACCATCGTGTCGCCCTACCGCGACAGCCAGGGCCGCATCGTCGGCGTGCTCGGCGTGATCGGGCCGACCCGGCTCAATTACGCGCGCATCATCCCGATGGTCGACTACACCGCCCGGGTGGTCAGCAAGGTCTTGGGCGGCTAATCCTCACGAAGGGTTGATTTTTGCCCGCGCAGCCCTGATATCCGGGGCGAAATCGAAGCTTTTACGAACGGAAACAGCGATGACGGATCCCACCGCCGGCGCGAATGAGGCCGCGCCGCAGGCCCCAGAGACAGCCAACCCGGCGGAGGCCGCGCAGCCCGATCCGGTCGCGGCGCTGACCGCGGAGGTCGCGGCCCTGAAGGACCGGCTGCTGCGCACGCTGGCCGAGATGGAGAACCTGCGGCGGCGCACCGAGAAAGAGGTCGCGGATGCGCGCGTCTACGGCGTGTCGAATTTCGCGCGCGATATTCTGGCGGTCGCCGACAACATGGAACGCGCCATGAAGGCGCTCGACGATGAGCTGCGCGACAAGGCGGAGGCCGGCGTGAAGGCGTTGCTCGACGGCGTCGAGCTCACCGAGCGCGAGCTGATCAAGGTGATGGAGAAGCACGGCGTGCGGCGGATCGAGCCGCAGGGCCAGAAGTTCGATCCGAACCTGCATCAGGCGATGCTGGAGATTCCCGATCCGTCGGTGCCGGCCGGCACGGTCGTGCAGATCATGCAGCCCGGCTACACCATCGGCGAGCGCGTGCTGCGTCCCGCGCTGGTCGGTGTGGCGAAGGGCGGGCCGAAGCCGCAGGCCGCCGGCGAAAGCGCGGCGAACGACAACGCGGGTAGCGCCGGCAACTAGTTCAGCGCGGCTCGATACTGTCGCGGATCGCGCGCAGGCGCGGGAATACCTCGCTCCAGGCCGTGCGGCGCACGATCGCGAACATCTGCAGATATCCGCTCTGCCCGAAGCGCAGCCATTGCACGGTCGTGACGTCCGTGCCGGTCTTCGCGTCCTTGGCCTCCGCGACGATTTCGTAACCTTGCGCCTGACCGATCCGCAGCGGTTCGGCCCGCGTGATCCTGATCTCCTTGATGCCGGGAGCCGAGCCGAACAGGCGGCGCGCGAACGCATCGCGCTCCTCGGGCTTCGGCGCTCCGCCCGGCGCAACACCGATCAGCACGAACGGCTGTGCGACCGCCTCGACCTCGTCGTTTGGTCCGTCGGTCAGGACCGCCACGCCCTCGCGGCCGGCACGGACGATGCGGAATTTCGCGAGATCGCCGATCTTGTAAGGCAGCACCGAAAGCCGCTCCGCTTCCGGCACCTGCTGGCGCACCGCGAGGGTCTTCAGCGAATCGCCCACGACCTTCTGGGTCAGCGTCGCGCGCGAAGCCTCGATCATCTGCACCGACACGATGGTGGCCAGTCCGGAGACATTGGCGATCATCACGGTGTCGTGGCGCTTGGCGCCGCCGCTGTCGACGGGACCGGACACGATCAGGCCCTTGCCGTCCTTGAACGTGACCGGCTCGCGCGACTGCACCGTCATGCCGCGCGCCTTCAGCGCCTCGTCGGTAAAGCCCTTTTCGAGTTCGGCGTAGGCTTCGGCCGGCAGCTCGACCAGCAACATCACGGAGCTTGCCTGCTGGTTTTCGAAGCCGGAGAATTTTGTGCTCGCCGTGAACCCGGGCGGCGGCGTCAGTCCGACGCGCGAACTGGGCGGGAACACCGGATCGGCGGCGAACGCCGGCGCGGCCGCCAGCATCAAGCCTGCCAGCGCCGTGAGCGCACCCCGTAGCAGCGACATCATCGATGAGACCTCTGTGCGTCTTGCGTGAACGCCCGTTTCCAGCCCGGGGCATACATCGCCGCAACATGGGCGACAATGCGGCCGTCCGAGGGACCGCGCGCCGTGCTAGTGTGACGCCGTCTCGGAGGAGGACCGCATGTGGGCGAACGGCAGCTTCTATTGGAACGAGCTGATGACGCGCGACGCGGAAGCGGCGAAGACATTCTACGGCGCGACGCTCGGCTGGACCTTCGAGGCGATGGAGGGCGGCGAGGGGCCGGCCTACTGGGTCGCCAAGGTCGGCGATGAAAGCGTCGCCGGCATCTATCAGGTGGACGCGAACGATCCGGATGCCTGGGAAGGCTGGTTCGCCTATGTGGCGGTGACGGACTTGTCCACCGCGCTCGCGCGCGCGACCAGCGAAGGCGGCGCGGTCGTACGCGAGCCGTGGGACGTGCCGGGCGTCGGCCGCATCGCGATCGTCAACGACAATGCCGGCAACGCGATGGGATGGATGACGCCGGTCAACGAGTAGCTCACGCAGGCCGTCGTCACCCGCCGCAGCGTCGAGGTTGATGCGTCCGCCCTCCGGCAGCAGCGTCGAGGTGCCGGGCAGGATGCGGTCGACGCCGTGAAAGGCGAGCCGGCCTTCGCCGCCGAGCACGACCGCATCGCCCGACGCGAGCCGCATCGAGCTCGTCGGATCGCTGCGTTTCAATCCGCCGACGCGAAACAGGCCGGTGTCGCCGAGCGACAGCGACACCACGGGCGCCGCGAAATCCTGCTCGTCCTTGTCCTGATGCAGGCCCATGCGCGCGCGTCGCGCCGTAGAAATTGATCAGGCACGCTTCGGGCGGATGCGGATAGCCGCCAAGCTCGCGCCACGCCCGCAGCAGGATCTCCGGGATCGGCGGCCACGGCGCGCCGGTTTCGGGATGGACGGATTGATAGCGATAGCCGCGCGCCTCGTCGGTCACCCAGCCGAGCGGCGCCGCAATTGGTCATCCGCACCGACATCGGCTTGCCGGTGCGTGGCATGCGCGGCATGAACAGCGGCGCGGCGGCGATGACCGCGCGGATGGCGGCGAGACAGTTCATCCTGCGCGGCGCGGTTGAGATAGCCCGGTGTGAATGTGACGCCGGGCGCGATCGTGGTGCTCATGCGGACCGAGATAGGGCATCCGTACGCGGAGCGCGACCCGGAATCAGGCGACTGCTGCCGTCTTCGCCTTCTGCGGCACCAGCCGCTCGCTGCCAAGCGCTTCCTTCACGCCCGAGCCGCCGGCCTCGTGATACTCGGCGTCCTCGTTGACGTTCCAGATGTCGTAGACGCGCTCGCCCGCCAAAATGTTCTTGGCGGTGAGCATCGCCGTCATCATGGCGTGGTCCTGGTTGTTGTACTTGTGCATGCCGTTGCGGCCGACCATGTGCAGCGTCGGGTAAAGCCCTTCGAGGTCGCGCCGCACCGTATCGACATTCTCGCGATAGGCCTCGTCGTACACCGGATAGGCTTTCGGCTGGCGCACCACGCAGGCGTCGGTCACATCGCTCTCGGCAATCAGGCCGATCTTGGCGATTTCCGTCTTGGCCAGCGCAATCAGCTCAGCGTCGGGCGAGTTCCAGAGACTGTCGCCCTCGAAGCAGAAATATTCCAGCCCGAGGCAGCTCATGCCCGGCTGCACCATCTCGGGCGACCACGAGCGGAAATTCTGTACCCGGCCGACCTTCACGGACGGATCGTGGATGTAGATCCAGTTGTCGGGGAAGAGGTCCGGCTTCTTCACCATCAACGCGACGGTGAGGAAATCGCGATAGCGCAATTCGCGCGCATGCAGCCGCGAGATCGGCGTCGGCTCGATCTTGCCAACCAGCTCGCGCACCGGCGCGGACGAGACGACGTGGTTCGCCGTGTAGCTCTCGCGGCCGCCGTCGGCGAGAGAAACTCAATGCTCCAGAGCTTCGCGGAAGGATCATAGGAGAGCTGCTCGAGCTCACGGCCCTTCAGCACCTTGCCGCCGCGCTTCTGGATTTTCCGTGAGGCTGCTTCCCACATCATGCCGGGGCCGCGGCGCGGATACTGGAAGCTCTCGATCAGCGTCTTCACCACCGGCCCGCCGGCTTTTGGCTTGCGCGCCGGCAGCAGCGCCTTCTTCAGCGCATTGAATACCGCGACGCCGAGGTCGAGTCCCTTGATGCGTTGCGCGGCCCAGTCGGCGGAAATCTCGTCGCACGACATGCCCCACACCTTCTCGGTGTAGGTCTTGAAGAAGATCGAGAACAGTTTCTCGCCGAACTGGTTGCGCACCCATTCGTGGAAGTTGCCGGCGTTCTTGATCGGAAACGCCTTCGCATAGGCGAACGACAGCATGCACGCCGCGCTGGTGAAAATACCGAGATTGCGCAGCGCCTCGAACGCGCTCAGCGGATACGAATAGTATTTGCCGCCGTAATAGATGCGCGACAGGCGCGGCCGCTCGATGAAATCGTTCGGCAGGATCTCGTGCCAGAGGTCGACGACCTCCTTCGACTTCGAGAAGAAGCGATGCCCGCCGATGTCGAACATGAAGCCGTTGTATTCGACCGTGCGGCTGATGCCGCCGACATAGACCGGGTCCTTCTCGACCACGATGACCGAGAGATCGGAGTCCCGCGTCAGGCAATAGGCGGCGGTGAGCCCGGCCGGACCCGCGCCGATGACGAACACATCCGCATGCGCGCTCATCGCAGGACCCGCGGCGCGAACGCGAACAGGCGATGGCCGTTGTAGCCGACGACGGCGCCCACGACGGCGCCGATCACCAGCGCGGCCTGCGGAAACGTCCCGAACGCGGTCAGCACCAGCGCAGCGAACACCGCGTAGCTCGTGCCCTGCGAGGCGGCCGTCACGGCGGCGTAACGCATCGCCTCCTCGCCCTGATGGCGGCCGGAGCGGTCGAAGGTGAGTGCGCGGTTGAGCCGCCAGGTGACGAGCGTTGCGGCCGCGAGCGAGAACAGCCGCATCAGCAGCGGCTTTGGCGCATAGCCGATCAGGATGGTGAAGACGCAGATGTCGGTCGTGAGCCCGAGGCCGCCGACGCCGAGGAAACGCAGCGGCCGCGGCAGGTATTCGGCAAGCGCGCGCAGCGGATCGGGCCGCGCGGGCGCATCCGCGCCCAATTCCAGCTTGCCAGCACTCATACGCAACCCTGCGACCAGATACACGCGCCGTTCCCGCAGCCGCAGACTTGGCAGGATTTCGTTAATTTCGACCTTATCGGGCCGGCGAAACCGCGCATCTCGGCGCGATTTATTAAGCGAAACTCAACGCTGTTGGCCGAAACCGGTGCGATGTCTTCCACGCGCCAGCCAAGCTTTGCGCTCCTGCTCGGGCTCGCGTGGCTGCTGATCGTGCTGCAGCTCGTCGCGCAGTCCTGGAGCGGGACCGCGCACGCGTTCGCCGACACCGACGACGCGATGCGCCTCGTGCAGCTACGCGACTGGCTCGCCGGCCAAGGCTGGTTCGATCTGCAGCCAGCCGCGAATCGCCGGCGGCTACGAGACGCATTGGTCGCGGCTGATCGATGCCGGGCTTGCCGGCACGCTCTGGTTCTTTCGGCTCTGTTCGCCGCGCCCGCGATGGCGGAACGGCTGATGCTCACCGCATGGCCGCTGCTCTGGCTGCTGCCCGCGATGGCGGCGACTGCTGCGGTCGCATGGCGCATCGCGGGCCGCGAGGCTGCGCTGGTCGCGCTGCTGATGGCGGTCATCGGCCTTCCGGCGCTGCATCAGTTCCGGCCCGGCCGCATCGATCATCACAACGTGCAGATGGCGCTCTGCTTTGTCGTGCTCGCCATGACGGTGTGGTCCGACCGCGTGCGTTGGGCGGCGGCCGCCGCGGGCGCACTCACGGGGCTGGCGCTCGGGATCGGGCTTGAGAGCCTGCCTTATCTGATGATTTGCGGCGCCGCGTTTGCGGCGCGTTACGTGTTTGATCCGCGCGGAGCGCAGGCGGCCAGCCGCTACGGACTGGCGCTCGCCGCGAGTTCGCTCGGCGCGTTCCTCGCGACCGTTCCGCCCGAACGCTGGACGCGCGTGCTCTGTGACAGCTTCGCGGTCAACTGGCTGGCGCTCACCGTTGTCGGCGGGCTCGGACTTGCGCTCGCGGCTCGCTTTGCGAGTCGGCAGATGCCGTGGCGGTTGGCATGCGCCTCGTTGGCCGGTGCTCTGGCAATCGGCCTCGCTCTCTCGTTCGACCCACGTTGCGCCGGCGGACCCTACACCGTGATCGATCCTGCAGCGTGGCCGATCTGGCTTGCCCATGTGCGCGAGAACGCGCCGCTGACCGTGCTGATGGCGGACAACCCGCTGACCGCAATCGCGATCGTATCCTTCCCGGTGCTTGGCGGTCGCCGCCGCGCTGGTTCTGCTGCGCAATCGCGAGATGCGCGGCGACTTCGGCTTCCTCGTCGCGGTTGCGGCCTTTGCGGTCGCCGCGCTGATGACCGTCGCGGCGATCCGCTCCGCCACCTACGCGACCTGGCTCGGCATGCCGCTGGTCGCGGCCTTCGCACTGCATCTGTTCGCGGTGCTTCGTCTGCAACGGCTCGTCCCGCGCGTTGCGGTGGGCGTGCTGCTGACGCCGGCCGTTCTGTCGCTCGGTGCGGTCACGATCGCCAACGCGGCGGGCATCGGCCGCGCCGACATTTTTCATCGCGCCACAGCGGAAGCTTGCCTCGACAACGAAAGCTACACGCCGCTGGCGCAGGACTTTCGCCCCGGCATCGTGGCGGCCGATATCAACTACGGCCCGTTCCTGCTGGCGCTCACGCCGCATCGCGTTCTGGCGGCGCCGTATCATCGGCTCGCGCCCGCGATCGTGACGGCGCATCGCGCGCTCGCGGCGCCGCCCGAGGAAGCGCGCGCGGTGCTCGCGCGTCTGCAGGCCGATTACGTCGTGATCTGCGGTGACCGCGCACCCAACGGGCTCACGCCGGTCGAGCGCGAGGCGAGCCTGTGGGGCCGCCTGCGGGCTGGCGCCGTGCCCGGCTGGCTGGCGCCGCTGCCGGTCCGGGGACCCTTCGCGGTCTATCGCGTGACGTCATGAACCGCGAGACGTTCGTCAAGCTCGCGCTCGCATGCGGCATCGCGGTCGCGGGCGTGGAAATCGGCTGGCTGCTGATCGCGCCGTTTCCCTACGACGTGACCGGCCACATGATCGGCCGCGATTTCGTCGGGACCTGGCTCGGTGCCAAGGCGGCACTCGGTGGCGATCCCGCGCAATATTTCGGGTTCGAGGCCTATAACATGTGGCTGCGCGGCTTTTTCGGCGCCGCCTATCCGCCGCACAACTGGTCCTACCCGCCGCACCTCCTGCTGTTCACCTGGCCGCTCGGCTTCCTGCCGTACATCGCCGCCTACGCGCTCTATTGTGCGGCCGGGCTGCTGCTTTACGTTGCGGTCGTGTCCGACGGCGAACGCCGCGCCGGCCATCTCGCGCTGCTGGCGCTCGCGCCCGCCGCCATCCTGAACATCTGGGCCGGGCAGAACGGCTTCATCACCGCCGCATTGCTGGTCGGCGGACTGCTCCAGCTCGACCGCCGCCCGCTGCTGGCCGGCGTCCTGTTCGGCCTGCTGACGATCAAGCCGCAACTGGGGCTGCTGTTGCCGGTGATGCTGGCGCTGACCGGCCGATGGCGGGTGATTGCAGCAGCAGCCGCAACCATCGCCGTGCTGGCGGCGGTCACCGCCGCGTCTTCGGCGCCGATGTCTGGGCCGACTATGTCCGTCTCGCGATGCCGGAGCAGGGCCGCGTCATCACGCAGTGGCATGGCTTCTTCGTTGCCAACATGCCGACCGCGTTCATGAACCTGCGGTTGACCGGCCTGCCGGCGCCGGTGGTCTACGCCGTTCAGGGTGCTGTTTCTGCTGCTGCTGTTGCTGCTGTTGTGTGGGTGTTCTGGCGCCCCCGCGACCCGCTCCTGTCGCTGGCGTTCTTCATCTGCGCGACCTTTCTGTTCACCCCCTATGCGTTCAACTACGACATGGTGGCGTTCGGGTGGGTCGTCATCGCTTTGATGCGCCGCAGCAACGACAGCGGTGCACAGCCGATTACACCCTGCTGCTGGCGGTCTGGGTGCTGCCGTTCGCGGCGATTCCCATCGGCCTTGCCGGCCTGCCCGGCTCGTTCCTGCCGATCCTGGCGCTGGCGGGCCGTCTGCTCTGGCGCATCCGCCGGGCGGAAGTCCCCTACGCCCCGGATCGGACACCCAAATTCCCTGTTCCCGCCTTGCAGCCGTGACGGCTTCTCCTATATGTGCCATGGCGCCGCCGATGGCGGCGTCATCAGTTCAATGGGGATCGTTGGGGGCGGTCCTGCAGGCCGAAGGCCTGCCTGACCACCTCCTTTCGGGCGCTAAATCTATAGGCCCGGCCGATCTGCCGGAAAGAGAGGACACATCATGGCTAAGGTCATCGGCATCGACCTCGGCACCACCAACTCCTGCGTCGCCGTCATGGAAGGCGCGACGCCCAAAGTCATCGAGAACGCTGAGGGTGCACGCACCACCCCGTCGATCGTCGCATTCACCGACGATGGCGAGCGTCTCGTCGGCCAGCCGGCGAAACGCCAGGCGGTCACCAATCCGGAAAAGACCATCTTCGCGGTCAAGCGCCTCGTCGGACGGCGCTACGACGACCCGATGGTCGAGAAGGACAAGAAGCTCGTCCCCTACAAGATCGCGAAAGCCGGCAACGGCGATGCGTGGGTCGAGGCGGACGGCAAGACCTATTCTCCCTCGCAAATCTCCGCGTTCACCCTTCAGAAGATGAAGGAGACCGCGGAGGCCTATCTCGGGCAGAAGGTCGAGCAGGCCGTCATCACGGTCCCGGCCTACTTCAACGACGCCCAGCGCCAGGCCACCAAGGACGCCGGCAAGATCGCCGGCCTCGAAGTGCTGCGCATCATCAACGAGCCGACCGCGGCCGCGCTCGCCTACGGGCTCGACAAGGGCAAGACCGGCACCATCGCGGTCTATGACCTCGGCGGCGGCACGTTCGACATCTCGATCCTCGAAATCGGCGACGGCGTGTTCGAGGTGAAGTCGACCAACGGCGACACGTTCCTCGGCGGCGAAGACTTCGACATGCGGCTGGTGAATTATCTGGCCGATGAATTCCAGAAGGAGCAGGGCATCAACCTGCGCAACGACAAGCTCGCGCTGCAGCGGCTGAAGGAAGCCGCCGAGAAGGCGAAGATCGAGCTGTCGTCCACGACGCAGACCGAGATCAACCTGCCGTTCATCACGGCGGATGCGTCCGGCCCGAAGCATCTCACGTTGAAGCTCACGCGCGCGAAGTTCGAAGCACTGGTGGATGACCTGATCCAGCAGACCGTCGAGCCGTGCCGCAAGGCGCTCAAGGATGCAGGCCTGTCGGCAGCCGAGATCAACGAAGTCGTTCTGGTCGGCGGCATGACCCGCATGCCGAAGGTGCAGGACGTCGTGAAGCAGTTCTTCGGCAAGGAGCCGCACAAGGGCGTCAACCCGGACGAAGTCGTGGCGATCGGCGCCGCGATCCAGGCCGGCGTGCTGCAGGGCGACGTCAAGGACGTGCTGCTGCTCGACGTGACCCCGCTCTCGCTCGGCATCGAGACGCTGGGTGGCGTGTTCACGCGGTTGATCGACCGCAACACCACGATCCCGACCAAGAAGTCCCAGGTGTTCTCGACCGCCGAGGATAATCAGACCGCGGTCACGATCCGCGTGTTCCAGGGCGAGCGCGAGATGGCGGCCGACAACAAGATTCTCGGCCAGTTCGATCTCGTCGGCTTGCCGCCGGCGCCGCGCGGCGTGCCGCAGGTCGAGGTCACCTTCGACATCGACGCGAACGGCATCGTCAACGTGTCGGCCAAGGACAAGGGCACCGGCAAGGAGCAGCAGATCCGCATCCAGGCGTCCGGTGGTCTGTCCGATAACGACATCGAGAAGATGGTGAAGGACGCCGAAGCGCACGCCGAGGATGACAAGAAGCGCAAGGCGCAGGTCGAGGCGAAGAACCACGCCGAGGCGCTGATCCACTCGACCGAGAAGTCGCTCGCCGAGCATGGCTCCAAGGTCGGTGAGCCCGAGCGGCGCGCCATCGAGGACGCGATGGCGGCCTTGAAGGAGGCCGTGAAGGGCGACAACGCCGAGGAGATCACCGCCAAGACCAACACGCTCGCGCAGGCCTCGATGAAGCTCGGCGAGGCGATGTATGCGCAGGCGCAGAAGGATCAGGCGCGGTCCGGGCGCGCCCGGCGCCGATGGCGGCGCTTCAAGCGGCAGCGCGCCGAAGGACGATGTCGTCGACGCGGAGTTCACCGAGGTCGACGACGACAAGAAGAACAAGAAGTCGGCCTAAGCCGGCTCAAAGGCGGCCATGGCAGAAACGACCGACATCATCCGCACCCCCGGGTTCCGCCCGGGGGTGTATTTTTGTTTCATCGGTTAGAGCGGCGGATGGCCAAGGTCGACTACTACGAGCTTCTTGAAGTGACGCGCACCGCGAGCGATGGCGAGCTGAAAGCCGCCTATCGCAAGCTCGCGATGAAGTGGCACCCCGATCGCAATCCCGGCAACAAGGACTGCGAGACGAAGTTCAAGGAGATCAACGAGGCCTACGACATCCTGAAGGACGGACAGAAGCGCGCCGCCTACGACCGCTTCGGCCACGCGGCCTTCGAGCAGGGCGGCGGCGGGCAGGGCGCGGGCTTCGGCCAGGACTTCGCATCGAGCTTCTCGGACATTTTCGAAGACCTGTTCGGCATGGGGGGCGGCCGCCGCCGAAGCGGCGGGCGCGAGCGCGGCGCGGATCTGCGCTACAACATGGAAATCACGCTCGAGGATGCGTTCCGCGGCAAGACCGCGCAGGTGCGCATCCCGACGTCAGTCACCTGCGAGGCGTGCTCGGGTGCGGGCGCGAAAGCCGGATCGAAGCCGAAGACCTGTCCGACCTGCGGCGGCGCCGGCAAGGTGCGTCATCAGCAGGGCTTCTTCACGCTGGAGCGCACCTGCGTGTCCTGTCAGGGGCGCGGGCAGGTGATCGACAATCCATGCCCGAACTGTTCGGGCTCCGGCCGCGTCACGCGCGAGCGCACGCTCTCGGTCAACGTGCCGGCGGGCGTGGAAGACGGCACCCGCATCCGCTTGGCCGGCGAAGGCGAGGCGGGCCTGCGCGGCGGGCCGCAGGGCGATCTCTATATTTTCCTCTCTCTCGCGCCGCACCCGTTCTTCCAGCGCGACGGCGCGGACCTGTATTGCCGCGTGCCGATCTCGATGGTGACGGCGGCGCTCGGCGGCAGCTTCGATGTGCCGACCATCGACGGCGGCCAGACCAAGGTGAAGGTGCCGGAGGCGACCCAGTCCGGGCGCCGTTTCCGCCTTGCCGGCAAGGGCATGCCGGTGCTGCGCGCGCGCGAGACCGGCGACATGTATGTGCAGGTTTTGGTCGAAACGCCGCAAAAGCTCACAAAGCGCCAGAAAGAGCTGCTGCAAGAATTCGAGCAGCAATCGTCGAATGAAACCCAGCCCGAAGCCGCCGGTTTCTTCTCCAAGGTCAAAGACTTTCTTGACGGTCTTGGAAACCGGCAAGGTTCAGCTTGAATCGACTCTTAACTTTCGCGGTTCCAGGGTGTCTTGACCCTCGGCCCACGTGCCGGTACGCCTAATCGTCACAAAGCTGCAATAGAACGGTCGCGTTCCCCGATGCCCATGCAGGCGCTCGAACAGTTCGAAAGGCGGATCAAGCTTTTCGAGCAGATGATCGGCAAGAACATCGAGAAGCGCGTTCGGCTTTTCGAGGAGACGTTCGAGCAAAAGGTGGAACAGCCGTTCCGCCGCATCGAACAGAAGATCGGCCAAAATATCGAAAAGCGCGTCCGGCGGTTCGAACAAACGTTCGAGCAGAAGGTCGAGCAGCCGTTGCGCAAGCGCGTGAAGCTGTTTGAACAGCACTTCGAGCAGAAGTTTGAAGAGCCCGTCCGCCGCACCCGGCAGAAGATCGGCCGGAATATCGAGACGCATCTGCGCCGTTTCGAGGCCAAGAACGGCATCCGCCTCGACGACGAAGTCCGCTTCATCGGCTCATGGATCAAGAAGCCGCTTGCGGTCGGCGCCGTCACGCCGTCGAGCAAGCAGCTTGCCCGCACGATGGCGGGCTATATCGACCCCAACGGCACCGGTCCGGTGATCGAGCTCGGGCCGGGCACCGGGCCTATCACCGAGGCGCTGGTCGAGCACGGCGTGCATCCGTCGCGCCTCGTGCTGGTCGAATTCAATCCGGTGTTCTGCCAGCTTCTGCGCGAGCGCTTCCCCGAGGCGACCGTCGTCCAGGGTGACGCCTACCGGTTGCGTGACACGCTGGCTTTGTACACGCGCCACGGCGTCTCTGCGGTCGTCTCCGGCCTGCCGCTGATGGCAAAGCCGCTGCGCATGCGCATGCGTCTGCTGCGCGAGGCGCTGGCCCTGCTGGCGCCAAACGCACCGTTCGTGCAATTCACCTACGCGGTGGTGCCGCCGATCCCGAAGCTTTCCGGCGTCAAGGTCGAGGCCTCGGAGCGCATCTGGCGCAACATGCCGCCGGCGCGTGTCTGGGTTTACCGGCACGGTTGACGCGCCGCTCTCCTTCCGGCATCGCCTGAGCGGCGCCAGGAAAAGTGGATACCGGTTTTCCGTTCGGCGCCGCGACCAAAGAAACTATATGCCGCCTTCTCCTCGCGACCGCCTGATTGTTGCGCTCGACTTGCCTGGCGTGCGCGACGCGCAGCAGATGGTCGAGCGCCTCGGCGACAGCGCTTCCTTCTACAAGGTCGGCTACCAGCTCGCGTTCGCGAGCGGACTTGCATTCGTCGACGAACTGATCCGCGGCGGCAAGCAGGTCTTTCTCGACATGAAGCTGCACGACATCGAGAACACGGTGGGCAAGGGCGTCGAAAGCGTCGCCAAGATTGGCGCGACATTTCTCACCGTGCACGCCTATCCCCAGACCATGAAGGCAGCGGTTGCGGCGCGGGCGGGCTCGAAGCTCAAGATCCTCGCCGTCACGGTGCTCACCTCCTACGACGACATCGACCTCGCGGAGTCCGGCTACAGCATGGGCGTCGACGCGCTGGTCGCGCGGCGCGCGCAGCAGGCGCAGGACATCGGCATCGATGGCCTTGTCTGTTCGCCGGAAGAGGCCTCGCCGTTGCGGCTCGCCGTCGGCAACCAGATGCTGTTCGTGACGCCGGGCGTGCGGCCGGCGGGCGCCGCGCATGGCGACCAGAAGCGCGTGGCAACACCGGGGCAGGCGATCAAGGCGGGCGCGGACTATCTGGTGGTCGGCCGGCCGATCACCGGCGCGGCCGATCCGAAAGCCGCCGCGCAGGCGATCGTGGACGAGATTTCGCGGCGGCGCGTGACGAAAAGTGTGGGTTTCGATAAGAGGAGAAGACGTCATGGCAAAGGGCTACTGGATCGGCCGCGTCGATGTGAGCAATCTCGAGGGCTATGCAGCCCTACGCGGCGAACAATCCGGCGATCTTCAAGAAGTTCGGCGGACGCTTCGTGGTGCGCGGCGGCAAGTTCGAAGCACCGGAAGGCGCGTCGCGCTCGCGCAATGTCGTGATCGAGTTTCCCGACTATGCGAGCGCGCTCGCCTGCTACAACTCGCCGGAATATCAGGCGAACATCAAGATCCGCGCAGCCCCATTCGGTGGCCGACATCGTGATCATCGAGGGCTACGACGGCCCGCAGCCCTGAGACCTCATCCGAGGAGCGCCACGCGATGCGTGGCGTCTCGAAGGCCGTAGGGTGGGCAAAGCTTGCTCTTGGCAAGCGTGCCCACCACACAAGACACGCGGGTACGTCGTGGAGCCTGTCATCGGGCCGCGCCTTGCGCGGACCCGCTGGCTCCTTTGCCCGCCCTACGGGCTTCCGCTATACCCGCGCCCGGAGAGAGAACCATGCCAGACATGCGGCTGATCGTGGCCGGCGCCGGCGGGCGTATGGGGCGCACACTCATCAAGGCGATCGCCGAGACGCCGGGCTTGACGCTTGCCGGCGCGACCGAGAGCGACGGTTCGCCATTCCTCGGTCAGGATTCCGGCGTGCTCGCAGGCCTGCCGCCGAACCGCGTGAATGTGATCAGCGAAGTGCGGCCGGGATCGCTGGCGGCCGACGGCATCATCGATTTCACCGTTCCGGCCGCGACCGTTGCGCTCGCCGGGCTCGCTGCCGAAACCGGGCTCTTTCATATCATCGGCACCACCGGCATGTCGGCGGCGGATGACACCAAGGTGGCGGAAGCCGCGAAGAAAACCGCGATCATGAAGTCGGGCAACATGAGCCTCGGCGTCAATTTGCTCGCGGTGCTGACCAAGCAGGTCGCAGCCGCGCTGGGCGAGGAGTTCGACATCGAAATCGTCGAGATGCATCACAACAAGAAGGTCGATGCGCCCTCCGGCACCGCGCTGCTGTTCGGCGAGGCGGCGGCTGCGGGCCGCAAGATCGATCTGAAGACAAGCTCCGAGCGCGCGCGTGATGGTCACACCGGCGCGCGCACGGCGGGCACGATCGGGTTTGCATCGTTGCGCGGCGGCAATGTCGCGGGTGAGCACAGTGTGATTTTTGCCGGCGCGGACGAGCGCATCGAGCTGACCCACAAGGCGACCGACCGGATGATCTTTGCGCGCGGCGCGCTGAAGGCGGCGCAGTGGTGTCAGGGCAAGCCGCCGGGGCTCTACAACATGCTCGATGTGCTGGGATTGAAAAAGTAGCGGGCCCGTGTCCCGCACGCGATGCAGCACGGCTTCGTGATGCATCGCAGATGCGGGACCCCGGTTATTGCTTCGATTTAAGAAACCGGGGTCCCGGTTCAGCAGCGCATCATTCATGCTGCGCTGCGCCCGGGACACAACGACTACTGCTTGATCAACGACACGCCGGTCATATCCGCGGGCTGCGGCAATCCCATCAGCTCGAGCAAGGTTGGCGCGATGTCGGCGAGGCGGCCGTCGCGAAGCGACGCCTTGTCGTCGGCGACAAGCACGACCGGCACCGGATTGGTGGTGTGCGCCGTGTGCGGCCCGCCGGTGACCGGATCGCGCATCAGCTCGCAGTTGCCGTGATCGGCCGTGAACAGCAGCGCGCCGTGCTGGCGCCTGATCGCGTCCGCGATTTTGCCCAAGCCCGTGTCGACCGTTTCGACCGCTTTGATGGCAGCCGGCAGGCTGCCGGTGTGGCCGACCATGTCGGGATTGGCGAAGTTGAGGACGATCAGGTCGTACTTGGCCGAGTCGATCGCCGCGACGGCTTTGTCGGTCAGCTCGGGCGCCGACATCTCGGGCTGGAGATCGTAGGTCGGGACTTTCGGCGAGGGGACCATGATGCGGTCTTCGCCGGGGTATTTCTCCTCGCGCCCGCCGTTGAGAAAATACGTGACGTGCGGATACTTCTCGGTCTCCGCCATGCGCAGCTGCGTGCGCCCGGCGCGCGCGACGATCTCGCCGAGAATGTTTGTCAGCGTTTGCGACGGGAAGAGCGCCTGCAGGAATGGGTTGAGTGCGTCGCTGTACTCCGTCATGCCGACGGCTGCCGCGATCTTGACGGTACGCGCGCGCGGAAAGCCGGAGAACTTCGGATCGAGCATCGCCGCCAGCAACTCGCGCACGCGGTCGGCGCGGAAATTGAAGCACAGCACGCCGTCGCCATCGCGCATGCCTTGGTAGCCGCCGATCACGGCGGGCAGGATAAATTCGTCGGTGATGTCCTTGCTGTACGCATCCGCGATCGCGTCCGCGGGATCGGCGAAGGCTGCGCCCTTGCCTTCGACGATCGACGTCATAAGCCTTCGACACACGCTCCCAGCGATTGTCGCGGTCCATCGCGTAGTAGCGGCCGCATGACGGTCGCGACGCGCACCGACGTCGGCAGCTCGTCCACGAGCCTGCCCATGTAATCCGCGCCCGCGCGCGGCGGCGTGTCGCGCCCGTCCATGAACGCGTGGAAGGCAACCGGAACGCCCGCATCGCTGACGATCTTTGCAAGCGCGACGGCGTGGTTCTGGTGCGAATGCACGCCGCCCGGCGACACGAGCCCCATCAGGTGGCAGGTGCCGCCGCTCTGCTTCAGCTTGCGCGATGAACGCGCCCAGCACGGGGTTCTTCGCCAACTCGCCGCTTTCGACAGCATGATCGATGCGCGGCAATTCCTGCATCACGACGCGGCCCGCGCCGATGTTGAGGTGCCCGACTTCCGAGTTGCCCATCTGTCCGGGCGGCAGGCCGACATCGTTGCCCGAGGTGTGCAGCAGCGCATGTGGGCACGACGCCCAGAGGCGGTCGAAGGTCGGCGTGTTGGCCTGCAGGACGGCGTTGTCGGCGCGCTCCTCGCGCCAGCCCCAGCCGTCGAGAATGACCAGCATGACGGGGCGGTGTGTTGGCATTTCGTCGTCTTTCGCTAACTATTCGGCGCGCGGCAGCGTGCGCGGGCGTTCTCGGGCACGAGGTGGCATGTTTCAGATATGAACGCAAAGCCCGACATTCAGGTTCTCGACGCGCACGCGGCGCATGCCGCGATTGAAGAATTGGCCGACGTTATGGTCGATTGCGTCAATGGCGGCGCCTCAGTCAGCTTCATGCTGCCGTTCGGCCGCGCCGACGGCGTCGCGTTCTTCCAGAAGGTGATCTCATCGGTCGCGCGCGGCGACACGGTGCTGGTTGCGGCGAAGCTCGACGGCCGCATCGTCGGCACCGTGCAGCTGGGCCTCGACATGCCGCCGAACCAGCCGCACCGCGGCGACATCAAGAAGCTGCTGGTGCATCGCTCCGCGCGCAAGCTCGGGCTAGGTGCGGAACTGATGGACCGCGCCGAGCAGGAAGCAAAGGCGCACGGCCGCACCCTGCTGGTGCTCGACACCGCGAGCGGCGATGCCGAGCGGCTTTACACGCGATCCGGTTGGCAGCGTGTCGGCGTCGTGCCGGACTACGCGATGTGGCCCGGCGGCGGCTTCTGCGACACGACGTTCTTCTGGAAGAGGATTTAGCTCGGCTGTCTCATTCGTCATGCGCGGGCTTGACCGGCGCATCCCCGTCTTTCGGCAAGCAAGTCGTGGCTGGCCGGGACAAGCCCGGCCATGACGAATTACGCCGCCGTCCGCCCCGCCTCCCAGCCCAGCATCGCGCGCTTGCGCGTCAGGCCCCAGTGATAGCCCGTGATGTCGCCGGAGCGGCCGAGCACGCGGTGGCACGGCACCACGAACGACATCGGATTCTTGCCGACCGCGGCGCCGACCGCGCGAGGGGCCTTCGGCTTGCCGATCTTGTTGGCGATGTCCGAATAGGTCGAGCACTTGCCCATCGGGATGCCGAGCAGCGTCTCCCAGACGCGCACCTCGAAGTCCGTGCCAATCATGACGATGCGCAGCGGGCGATCAGGGCGCCACAGGTCGGGATTGAACACGCGCGCCGCAAGCTGCGCGGTCTGCGCCGAGTTCTCCGCGTAGGCGGCCTTC
The DNA here is from genome assembly GCA_963779545.1 of uncultured Alphaproteobacteria bacterium. Taxonomy (GTDB): domain Bacteria; phylum Pseudomonadota; class Alphaproteobacteria; order Rhizobiales; family Xanthobacteraceae; genus PALSA-894. Next base: position 293,718 of record CAVZYQ010000005.1, read on the forward strand.
GGCCAGCGCTGCATCATGTCGTTGAGCATGGCCTTCTCCTCGCCGGCATCGCCGAAGCCGAGTCCCGCGAGTCCGCGCTCGTTCGCCATCACGATGGCAAGGCCGAACGGCGAGGGATGAAAGCCGTAGGACATGCGCACGCCTTCGCCGCCGGCTTTCCATTCGCCCGGCGACATCGACTCATGCGTGACGAACAGGTCGTGCAGGCGGCCCGGCCCCGAGAGCCCGACCTCGTAGCTCGCATCGAGCACGCTTGCGCTATCGCGCAGGAGCTTGCGCGCGCTGTCGAGCGTCAGCGCCTGCAGGAACGCCTTCGGCGTCAGGCCGGCCCAGCGGCGGAACAGGTGGTGCAGTTCGTCCGGCGTGACGCCGACCGCGTGCGCGATCTGCTCGACTTCCGGCTGGGCCTTCCAGTGTTTGGAGATGTATTCGATCGCGCGCCGCACGACGGTGTAGTCGTCGTTCGCGCTGGCAAGCGTCGTGAGGTCGGGCAGGCGGTCGGGGGACAACATCGTGGTCTCCGGGGTCATGATCTGTTGTCCCTGAATTAGGCTTCTCGGCCCACGCAAACCACCCGATTTCCGACGCTTACGGGGTCCGCGTAACCCCTCGTTTTGCCTCGCCAATCGCGGCCGAAAGTGCCACCGCGAAGCTTTCCCGCTCGGCCGGCGCGAGGAAATTCGCGACCGACAGGCGCTTCCCGCGTGACACCAGAAACAGCCGCAGCAAACCGAAATCCTCATGGCTCTCGCGGTCGAGCCGTGTCCACAGCGGATTGAGCGACCATTCGGAGACCTTGCCCTTGTGTGTGACGCGCCGCACCCGCAGCTCGGACGGCGTCACGGTTACCTGCTCGTAGGCTTCGGCCGCGCGATAGTTCACCCGGAACGCCCAGTAGATCAGCAGCGCGTCGAGTCCGAAAAAGAAGCCGACCGGCCATGCGCCGAGCATCGAAAAGAACACGCCGCCCGCGAAACTGACGACGACGATCACGCTCATCAGCGCAACGAAACCGGCGTTGCCCAGCGACCGGTGCGGGGTCACCAGCGCGGAAAACAATGTGGGCTCGGCGGGCGCGATGGCCGCTTGGGCGTTGCTCTCGCTCATGAGGCCGTCATTATACCGGCTGCATGGCGCGCAACACGACCCCATTGTGAAAAAGAAGCCGGTCCGGAAGCTGCGCACCGGCACGCCGAAGCCTTGGAAGCCCAAGGAAGTCGAGGAAGCGTTCCGCCGCTTCAAGAAGGCAAGCCCCGCCCCGGAAACGGAACTCCAGCACATCAACCCGTACACGCTGCTGGTCGCAGTGGTGCTCTCCGCGCAGGCAACCGACGCCGGCGTGAACAAGGCGACGCCCGCGCTGTTCGAAGCCGCCGACACGCCCGAGAAGATGGCCGTGCTCGGTGAGGACAGAGTGCGCGACCTGATCAAGACGATCGGCCTCTATCGCAACAAGGCGAAGAACGTGGTCGAGCTGTCGCGCCGTCTTGTCGCCGAGCATGGCGGGCAGGTGCCGCGCACCCGCGAGGCGCTGGAAGCGCTGCCCGGCGTCGGGCGCAAGACCGCGAACGTCGTGCTTAACGTCGCGTTCGGCGAGCCGACCATCGCGGTCGATACCCACATCTTCCGCGTCGGCAACCGCACCTTTATGGCGCCGGGCAAAGACCCCTACGAGGTGGAGCTGAATCTCGACCGGGTCGTGCCGGACAAATACAAGCTCCACGCCCACCACTGGCTGATCCTGCACGGTCGCTACACTTGCGTGGCGCGTAAGCCGCTGTGCGAAAAGTGCATCATCAACGACCTGTGCCGCTGGCCGGAGAAAACGGTGGCCTAGAGCCGCGCCGCCTGACCGGCTAGAACTCCCCCTGGAGAAAACGCATGCAGATTGCCGTCGACGCTATTGCGTCATGGTCGAACACGCGCCCGGAGGTCACCGGCGAGTTTCAGCGCGATGCCGACGCGCATTCGAAGTTTTGGGCGAAGGGCTATGAGCTGCTCGAAGCGCTGCCCGAGAAGTCCAAGCGCAATCCCGATCAGGCAAATGCCGCCGAAACGATCCTGCGCGCCGGACGCGAGAGCCGCGAAGTGTTCATGCTGCGCCACGCGCAGACGGTGTACGCGGCGCTCACCAAGGACCGAACCAAGTTCGTGCGCGCCGACGTGCTGACCTACGAGGCCGCCGCGCTTGTGCCCGGCCTCGTTCCGACGCGCAACCAAGTCTACGCGCAGGGCGACCGGATGCAGAGCCGAAAGGACGGCATCGAGGTCGATCAGGGCATTTTCCTCGCGCATATTTTGGCACGGCCGGACACCGGCGCGCATTTCTGCCACGCGATGCTGCTGCCGCGCGTCGAGGCGCTCGCGCGGCTTGATGAATTCACCGCGCGGGGCGCGGTCGATCTCGGCACTGCTGCGGTCATTCGCGAAGGCAAGGCCGCGACCGTGTTCATGCGCAACCCGCGCTATCTCAACGCCGAGGATGAGGCGACCTTGCAGCAGACCGAGATCTGCGTCGACCTCGCCATCCTCGATCCGAAGAGCGAAGTGTGCGTGCTGCGTGGCGACACGGTTGATAATCCGAAATACGCCGGCAAGCGCGTGTTCTCGACCGGCATCAATCTCACCCACATTTACAACGGCAGGATCTCGTACCTCTGGTACATCACGCGCGAGATGGGCTTCGTGAACAAGATGTTCCGCGGGCTCGCGCGGCCCGATGTGAGCCCGGACGAAGTCTACGGCAGCACCAACGAGAAGCCGTGGATCGCGGGCGTCGAGCACTTCGCGATCGGCGGCGGCTGCCAGTATCTGCTGACGATGGATTACGTCGTGGCGGCGAACAACGCCTACATGACGCTGCCGGCGCGCAAGGAAGGCATCATCCCGGGCGCAGCCAACATGCGGATGTGGCGCTTCACCGGCGACAAGATAGCACGACAGGCGATCCTGTCGGGGCGGCGGCTCGACTGCGACACGCCGGAAGGCCGCACGATCTGCGACGAGATCGTTCCGCCGGACGAGATGGACGCTGCGCTCGATCGCGTCGTCGCAAGCCTTACGGATTCCGGCGTTGTCAGTGCGGCCGGTAACCGGCGCGCGTTTCGTGTCGCCGAGGAGCCGCTCGATCAGTTCCGCCGCTACATGGCGGTGTATGCGCGCGAGCAGGCGTATTGCCATTTCTCGCCGGCGCTGATCGCCAATCTCGAGAAGCACTGGAACGCGCAGCAGAGGAAGATGTAACTTTCATGAGTAAGCGTTCCGCCGACTTCTCGCCCAACAAAAAAGACCTGAACCCGATCGAGATCGCCTCACGCGATGAGATCGCCGCGCTGCAGTTGCGGCGCATGAAGTGGTCGCTCAAGCACGCTTACGAGAACGTGCCGCACTACAAGAAATCCTTCGACGCCGCGGGCGTGCATCCCGACGATCTGAAGAACTTGTCCGACCTCAGGCGCTTCCCGTTCACCGCCAAGGACGACCTGCGCGCCAACTATCCGTACGGCATGTTCGCGGTGCCGATGGACAAGATCGTGCGTATCCACGCGTCCTCCGGCACGACCGGCAAACCGACCGTCGTCGGCTACACCAGGCTCGACATCCGCACCTGGGCGGACGTGTGCGCGCGCTCGATCTACGCGAGCGGCGGCCGGGCGGGCATGAAGATCCACAATGCCTACGGCTACGGCCTGTTCACCGGCGGTCTCGGCATTCACTACGGCGCGGAGAAGCTGGGCTGCGTCACCATCCCGATCTCCGGCGGCATGACCGAGCGCCAGGTAAAGATGATCGTCGATTTCGCACCCGAGCTGATCACGGTCACGCCGAGCTATATGCTGGCGATCCTGGATGAATTCCGCGCGCAGAAGGTCGACCCGCGCAAGTCGTCGCTGAAAGTCGGTATCTTCGGCGCCGAGCCGTGGACCAATGCGATGCGCGCCGAGATCGAGGACGCGTTCGACATGCATGCGGTCGATATCTATGGCCTCTCCGAGGTGATGGGGCCGGGCGTCGCGAACGAGTGCGTCGAGACGAAAGACGGGCTGCACATCTGGGAGGATCATTTCTATCCGGAGGTGATCGATCCGGTCAGCGGCGAGGTACTGCCGGACGGCCAGCCGGGCGAACTGGTGTTCACCTCACTCACCAAGGAAGCGATGCCGGTGATCCGCTATCGCACGCGCGACCTGACACGGCTGATGCCCGGCACGGCGCGCTCGATGCGCCGCATGGAGAAGATCACCGGGCGCAGCGACGACATGATGATCGTGCGCGGCGTCAATGTGTTTCCAACACAGATCGAGGAGCTGATCCTGAAGGACGAGCGGCTGAGCGCCCATTTCATCATTGAGTTGCGGCGCGAGGACCGGCTCGACGAGATCACCGTGAAGGTGGAGTCACGTGCAGGCGTGGACAATGCGGCGCGCGCCGCCTGCAACAAGGATCTTGCGCACCAGATCAAGGCGCTGATCGGCGTGACCGCCACGGTGGAGACGACAGCGCCCGGCGGCGTGGAGCGCTCCGCCGGCAAGGCGAAGCGCATTATCGATTTAAGGCCGAAGAACTGAGCCCGGGACCCCGGTTTCCTGAAACAAAGCAACCGGGGTCCCGCATCTGCGGTGCACCGCAAACGCGCTGCACCGCGTGCGGGACACAGTCAGGTATGCGTGATCAGCTCGCGCCTTGGCCCAGCGAGCTTCTTGTGCACATGGACCATGAACGCCGTGCCGAACAGCGGCGTCGCGAGATTCAAAATCGGGATCGATACGAACGCCGCGATGAAGCATCCGGCGAACATCACAGTGCCGTGGTGCTGCTTGCGCAGGCGCTTGGCGTCTTCAACCGAATGAAAACGCATCGCGGCGAGCAGGAAATATTCTCGCCCGAGCAGGTAGGCGTTCGCCACGAAGAAGATCAGGAAGCCGATGCCGGCGAACAGCAGCAAGGGGAGTGCACAAAGATAGACCAGGATCGCCAGCAGCGCGGTCTGGATGCCCTGCATGCCAGCCGTCCAGACTGGCACCGGTGTGCCGGGCGGGTCCGCCGGATAGTGCACATGCTCGACTTCGGCGGCGATCTCGTCGGAGAAGAAGCTCGCCACGAACGCCGATACCGCTGGCATGATGAAGATCGCACCCGCGAACAGGCCGATCCCCAGCGCGACGGTAACGATCCAGAGCAACACCTGCAGCGGCGTGTGTAGTCCGGCTCCGGCGGTCCCTTCCAGATAGGCCGCGCCTTCAACCGACAGCCAGGACAGCACCCGGTGCAGGCCGTAGGCGAGCGCGATCAGCAGCAGGATCGCGAGCCCGACCGATTTTAGCAGCGCCGCGCGAAACGGCGGCGAAAACATCTGGGCGAGGGCTTTGACGGCGGCGTTGAACATGGCGCGACCGTAGCCCGGGTTGAGCGTCAGCGAAACCCGGGAACAACTGCCCCGGCTTTCGTTGCACTCAAGCCGGGCTACAAAAGTCTCTGCTTACGACCACGCCATCGCGCTGCGCCGCCGGCGGCGCATCTGCTGCGGAACCAGCGTCGCATCCGAGGCATCCACCGACGGCGGCTCCTCAGGCGGGAGCGGCAGGTCGGCCCAGTGCAGCTTCTTGTATTCGAAGCCGTTTTCGATGGTGGGCTTCACCACCGAGAAATAGGGCGAGATATCGAAATCGCGCGGCGTGTAGAGCGAGGAGTGGCGGATTTCCAGGAGCTCGCGCCGCGCGACGCGGCTCTCCGTGCGCGTCACCTTCGGCAGGATCGGATAGCGCACCGACTCGAAGGCCTGCGCGATCAGCGCCGAGCAGATGATCCGCGTCGAGTCGCTCGATCCGAGCGCCAGCGCGCGGCGGCGCCAGCGCTGGGGCACCGGTAGGGGCATCAGGTAGCGCATCAGGTCGGTGATGTTCTTGATGTCGTACTCGAGCCCGATGCGCTCGATCGCGTAGGCGCACACCTGCTGGCAGTCATCCTCGGTCAGTCCGATCGGGCGGCACACGCGGGTATGGAAGCGCGAATACTTCGACAGCGGCGCGGAATCGACGCCGATGCCGAGTTCGGCTTCGATCAATGTATGCGTCTCGCCATCGGTTGCGCAATTGTCGAGCGGCCCGACATAGAGCGCGGCGTGCGACCAGGTGGATTGGGTGAGATACTTGATGACGCCGGAGATGTGATTGTTGCCTTCGACCAGCAGCACGTCGCCGGGGCGCAGCGATGCCGACAATGCAGCCGGATCGCTCGGCGTGAACGGCTCGTAGCCCGAAACGGGCTTCTCCAGATACCGGGCAATCAGCTGCCCGAAGCGGTCTATCACGCGGCCCATGCGTTTTCCCCTCAACGCATGCGAGGTTGACCCTCGTCTCGATTTGAGCCGCCAGATTAACAATGAGGCGTTGCGTTTCGGTTCACGCACGCGGTGAACGAATACGCAAGAACACGTGGGTTCGTTTGCGGGACGCGCGCCGATCGGGCAATCTGGCGGGTCACGGAAACAATCTGGAAACCATGTCGCTCGATCGCCGTCACTTCATCGCCGGGTCCGCCGCGCTCGCTTCCACCCAGGCGCTTGGCGCGCCGTCGGCCTCGGGCGAGACCGACGTGGCGATCGTCGGAGCGGGCGCGGCCGGCATTGCGGCAGCGCGGAAAGTCGCGGCGGCGGGCCGGCGCTTCGTGCTGCTGGAGGCGAGCGATCATGTCGGCGGACGCTGCGTCACCGACACGAAAATCTTCGGCGTGCCGTTCGATCGCGGCGCGCACTGGCTGCACGGGCCGGACAATCCGGTGGAGCGGCTGGCGCGCCGCGCCGGCCTCGATGTCTATCGCGCGCCGCGCGGCGAAAAGCTGCGCATCGGCAAGCGCTACGCCCGCGAAGGCGAGATGGAGGATTTCCTGTCCATCCGCGGCCGCAGCGACCGCGCCATCAAGGAGGCGGCGGCGCGCGGCAAGGTCGATGTCGCCGGCAGTCAGCCGCTGAAGGACCTCAAGGAGCTGAAGGATTTCGGCGACTGGCGGCCGGTCGTGGAATTCTATCTCGGGCCGTTCGGCTGCGCGAAGGATCTCGACGAGATTTCGGCTGTCGACTACGCGCGCTCGAACGAGAAGGACGAGCCGGTCTTCTGCCGCCAGGGGTTCGGAGCGCTGCTTGCCCGGATTGCGGCCGACGTGCCGGTCCAGCTCAACGTCGCGGCGGTGCGCCTGCAGTCGACGCGCAACTTCGTCGAGATCGAAACGACGCGCGGACGCATCAATGCACGTGCCGCAATCGTCACGGTGTCGAACGGCGTGCTCGCGTCGGACCGGATCAAGTTCGCGCCCGATCTGCCGCCGCGCCAGCGCGACGCGATCGCCAAGCTTTCGCTCGGTTCCTACGATCACGTTGCGCTGGAGCTGAAGGGCAATCCGCTGCAATTGCAGAACGACGACCTGGTGTTCGAGAAGGCGACCGGCGCACGCACTGCGGCGATGCTCGCGAACGTGTCCGGCACGCCGCTGTGCATGATCGAGGTCGCCGGCAAGCTCGGGCGCGAGCTGTCGGGGCAGGGCGAGGCCGCGATGGTGGATTTCGCGACCGGCTGGCTCGTGGACCTTTATGGCGCGGACATCAAAAAGGCGATCGGCAAGACCGCGGCGACGCGCTGGAGCCGCGATCCGTTCGCGCTCGGTGCATTTTCGGCCGCGGCGCCCGGTGGACAGCCGGGCCGCAAGACGCTGATGGAGCCGGTGCGCGAGCGGCTGTTTTTCGCGGGCGAAGCCGTGCACGAAACACTGTGGGGTACGGTCGGCGGCGCGTGGGAGTCGGGCGAGCGCGCCGCGGACGCGGCGCTGCGGCTGTGGGGGCGTTCAAGGTGAGGTGCGCATGATCCTGAAAAGTGGGAACCGGTTTTCGGACCAGATCATGCGCCAGCAAAATGAGTCCGAAGGCGCTGATCGCGTGGTCGAGCGGGAAGGATTCCGCGTGGGCACTGCACGAGGTGCGCCGCGCGGGCGACTACGAGGTGGTTGGCGCGCTCACGACCGTGACTGAGACTTTCCGGCGCGTCAGCATGCATGGCGTGCGCGAGGAAATTCTGTACGCGCAGCATGCCGCCGCAGGATTGCCCTCAATCATCGTGCCGATCCCGTATCCGTGCCCAAACGACATCTACGAAGCCCGCATGGCGGAGGCGCTTGCCGATGCGAAACGCAACGGCGTCACGCATGTGATCTTCGGCGACTTGTTCCTTGAAGACGTGCGCGCCTATCGCGAACAGAAACTTGCCGGCAGCGGCATCGCGCCGGTGTTTCCATTGTGGCAGCGCCCGACCGACGCGCTCGCGCGCGAGATGATCGGCGCGGGCGTCGAGACCTACCTCGTCTGCGTTGACCTCAAGCAATTGCCGAGATCGTTCGCGGGGCGGCGGTTCGATGAAACGCTGCTCGCCGATCTGCCGCGCGGAGCGGACCCGTGCGGCGAGAAGGGCGAGTTTCACACCTGCGTGGTCGCCGGTCCGATGTTCGACCGGCGCATCGATGTGGCGATCGGCGAGACAGTCGAACGCGACGGCTTCGCGTATACGGATTTGGTTCGTGTCCCGGACGCGGTGCAGCGCGCAGCGATGCACCGCTGATCCGGGACCCCGGTTACTTCTTCTTGGTACCGGTTCGTGCAGCGCATCATTACATGCTGCGCTGCGCCCGGACGGGATAGCGGCGCAGCACGCCACCCGTGCGGCGTGAAACCTCCGCGACGATCTTCTTACCGACCGCGTCGATTTCTTCGTCCGTCATCGTCTTGTCGCGCGGCTGCAACGTGACGGCAATCGCGATCGACTTCTTGCCCGGATCGATGCCCTTGCCCTCATAGAGGTCGAACACCGTCACGTTGGTGATCAGCTTGCGGTCGACGTTCTGCGCCGCGCGCACAAGATCGCCCGCCTTCACCTTGGCCTCGACCACGAACGCGAAGTCGCGCGACACTGGCTGGAATGCCGAAAGCTCAAGCTGCGGCTTGGCACGCGTCGGTTTCGCCTTCGCTTCGGGAATGCGTTCCAGGATCACCTCGAACCCCATCAGCGGACCGTCGGCATTGAGCGCTTCGAGCGCGCGGGGATGCAGTTCGCCGAAAGTGCCGAGCACGTTCTGTGGGCCGATCTGGATCGTGCCGCTGCGCCCGGGATGCAGCCAGCTTGGCCCGCCCGGCACGACTTGCAGCGCCGATGGCGGCGCACCGGCTGCGATCAGGACGGCCATCGCGTCGGCCTTCACGTCGAACACGTCCGCCTCGCCGTTGCCCTGCCACTGCCGGCCGGCGCCGCTTGCTTTTGCGAGTGCGCGGCGCACCCCGGAGGCGGCCGTGATCTGCCCCTCGGGCTGGTCGCCCTTGAAGATCTGCCCGACCTCGAACAGCGCAACGTCCGGGAAGCCGCGGTCCGCATTCTTCTGCGCGCTCGCAACCAGCCCCGGGATCAGGCTCGGCCGCATGTCGGACAAGATCCGCCGCAATCGGATTGGCGAGCGCAAGCTCCGCCTGCCCGCCGCCAAACAGTTCGGCCTGTGCCTTGCCGATGAACGACCACGTCACAGCCTCGACCATGCCGCGGCTCGCCAGCGCGCGCTTGGCGCGGCGGTTGCGCACCTGCAGCGAGGTGAGGATCGGCTTGCGGGCATTGTCGTCGCGCTCGAACGGCGTGAACGGCACGCGGTCGACGCCGACGATGCGCACGACCTCTTCGACGATATCGGCCTTGCCTTCGACGTCCATGCGCCATGTCGGGATCGCGACCTTCACGGTCTCGCCCTTGCCGGCGACGAAGAACCCGAGCTTGTCGAGCACGCGCCTCATCTCGGTCAGCGGCGTATCCAGGCCGGAGAGACGCTTCACTTCGGCGACCGGGAAATCGATCACGCGGTCGTCGGCATGTTGCTTGCCTTCGACTACGATCTCCGATGGCTCACCGCCGCAGAGATCGAGCACCATCTGCGTTGCCTGCTCGAGCCCCGGCACCATGAAGTTTGGATCGACGCCGCGCTCGAAGCGGTAGCGCGCGTCCGAATTGATGCCGAGCTTGCGACCGGTCTGCGCGATGTTGAGCGGCGCCCACAGCGCGGACTCGATCAGCACGTCGGTGGTCTCGGCCGAGCAGCCGGTTTCCTCGCCGCCCATGATACCGGCGAGCGACTCGACGCCCTTCTCGTCGGCGATCACGCAGATCGAATCGTCGAGCTGATAGGTGCGCCCGTCGAGTGCGAGCAGGCTCTCGCCCTTGCGGCCGCGGCGTACGTTAAGATTGCCGTTCACCTTGGCGGCATCGAACACATGCAGCGGACGGCCGCGGTCGAAGGTCATGAAGTTGGTGATGTCGACCAGCGCGTTGATCGGGCGCAGGCCGATCGCGAGCAGGCGCTTCTGCAGCCATTCCGGGCGAGGCGCCGTTCTTTACGCCGCGCACCAGCCGCAGCGCGAAGCCGGGGCACAGCTCCGGGCTCTCGATCTTCACCGCGACCGGGCAGGGGAACGCGCCCTTCACGGGCTTGGGTGCCGGATCGATGAACTTGCCCATGTCGGCTGCGGCGAGATCGCGCGCGATGCCGTGCACGCCGGTGCAGTCCGGGCGGTTTGGCGTGAGGTTGATCTCGATCACGGCATCGTCGAGCCCGGCCCATTTGGCGTAGCTCTCGCCGACCGGCGCATCGCTCGGCGAGATCGATGATGCCGTCGTGATCGTCGGACAATTCCATCTCGGCTTCCGACACCAGCATGCCGTGGCTCTCGACGCCGCGGATGGTGCCGACGCCGAGCGTGATCTTCTTGCCGGGAATGTAAGTTCCGGGGGCTGAGAACACGCCGGTCATGCCGGTGCGCGCGTTCGGCGCGCCGCACACGACCTGGATCGGATTGCCGTCGCCGGTGTCGACCATGCAGACGCGCAGGCGATCCGCGTTGGGATGCTGCTTCGCGTCGAGCACCTTGGCGATGACGAAAGCGCTAAGCGCCTTCGCCTTGTCCTCGATGTTCTCGACCTCAAGCCCGACCATGGTGAGCTTGTCGGCGAGCTTGTCGAGCGGCTCGTCGGTGGCGAGATGTTCTTTCAGCCAGGAGAGGGTGAACTTCACGACGAGAGCCCTCCCGCCAGCGTTGGCAGGTCGAGCGGGCGGAAGCCGTAGTGCGACAGCCAGCGCACGTCGGCCTCGAAGAACTGGCGCAGGTCCGCGATGCCGTACTTCAGCATCGCGATGCGGTCGATGCCCATGCCCCACGCGAAAGCCCTGATACTCGTCGGGATCGAGCCCGCAATTGCGCAGCACGTTCGGATGCACCATCCCGCAACCGAGAATCTCCATCCAATCCTCGCCTTCGCCGAAACGCACTTCGTCCTTGGTGCGGCGGCACTGGATATCGACTTCGAGCGAGGGCTCGGTGAAGGGGAAGAACGACGGACGGAAGCGCATCTTCACGTCGTCGACCTCGAAGAAGGCTTTGCAGAACTCGCGCAGGATCCACTTCATGTGGCCAAGGTGCGAGCCCTTGTCGATCACCAGCCCCTCAACCTGATGGAACATTGGTGTGTGGGTCTGGTCGCTGTCCGAGCGATATGTCCGTCCCGGAATGATCACGCGGATCGGCGGCTTCTGCGCCAGCATGGTGCGGATTTGCACCGGCGAGGTGTGCGTGCGCAAAAGCATGCGCGAGCCGTCCGGCTTCGGATTGAAATAGAAAGTGTCGTGCATCTCGCGGGCCGGATGCCCCTCGGGGAAATTCAGCTTGGTGAAGTTCAGGTCGTCGGTCTCGATGTCCGGACCCTCGGCGACCGCAAAGCCCATGTCGGCGAAGATCGTGGTGAGCTCTTCGATCACTTGGCTGACGGGGTGAATGCGCCCCACCTCGGCGGGCGACTCGCGCACCGGCAACGTCACGTCGACGGTCTCGGTATTGAGCCGCGCGTCGAGCGCCGCGCCCTTCAGCGCGTCGCGCCGTGACGCGATCTCGGCCGTCACGCGATCCTTCAGCCCGTTGATCAGCGGGCCCTGTTCCTTGCGCTGCTCCGGCGTCATGCCGCCGAGCGTCTTCAACAGCGCTGAGATCGACCCGCTTTTGCCGAGCGCCGACACGCGCACCGTTTCGAGCGCGGCTTCATCGGCGGCGCCGGCGATGGCGCCGAGGATTTCCGGTTCGAGCTTTGCAACATCGCTCATTGTGTCACTCCGGCAACGCGGGCAGGTCGGTGCTGTGCGGTTTGCCGCCTGCTTGCGTCAGCATGCAATGCACCTGTCCGCGATGGTGCGTCTGATGATTGAACAGATGCGTCACCGCGGACCACATGGGCACGTGCATGTCGCGGTTTGCAGCGCGCGAGAAGTAGGAGAGGTCGCCCTTCAGCCATGCGTCGTCGATCTTGTCCGCCCACGCGATGATCGTCGCGTCAAACACCTCGCGCTCGCGCTTCAGGTCGTCCCAGTCTGGATAGAGGGAGACCGAGTCCGGAATGCCGGCCAGCGGCTTCTCCACATCGGATGAGAAGCGGCTCATCCAGGTTCGGTCGGCCCACAGCAGATGGCTCAGTGTCTTGTGGATCGAGCCGAAGAACGCGCCGCGCTCGCGCCGCCGCTCATCGTCCGAGAGCGCGTCGGCCACGCCATAGAGATTGGCGTTCTGCCAGCGATTGTAACGCGCCATGCGCTGCACATAGGCACGGTCGATCATCTCTGCCCCCGCAGGGAGAAGGACCGCCTCGAACGCGAAGATGTGCCGGAGCGGTCCCGGGTGGTCACGCCGCCGCTGCAGTTTCCTTGGGCAGCGCGGCTTTGACCTTCTCGACGATAGCCTCGAATGCCGCCGGCTCGCGGATCGCGAGATCGGACAGCACCTTGCGATCGACCGTGATGCCGGACTTGGCGAGCCCGTCGATAAATCGGCTGTAGGTGAGGCCGAAGGGACGCACCGCGGCGTTGAGGCGCTGAATCCAGAGCGCCCGGAATGTGCGCTTGCGCCGCTTGCGGTCGCGGAAGGCGTATTGGTTGGCCTTCTCCACCGCCTGCTTGGCGATGCGGATGGTGTTCTTGCGGCGGCCGTAAAAGCCCTTGGCGGCTTTCAGGACCTTCTTGTGCTTGGCATGGGACGTAACGCCCCGTTTGACGCGGGCCATGGCTTATCTCCTGTGATGTCGGTTGAGCGAAAGGGGTTGGGGAAATTACGAGTTCGGAAGCCAGTACTTCCGCACCCTCTCGCCGTCGGTCTTGAACATCACGCCGGTGCCGCGCAGCTGGCGGATCTGCTTCTTGGTCCGCTTGATCATGCCGTGGCGCTTGCCTGCCGAGGCGTACATCACCTTGCCGGTACCGGTCACCTTGAAGCGCTTTTTCGCGCCCGATTTGGTCTTTAACTTGGGCATTTGGCTCTCCTGATCTGGCCGGAAACGCGAGCCAAAGGCCCGGTCAACCGGCATAAGCTCGAAATCGAGCGATGTGCGTGAGCACAAATCGTCGCCACGGCAGCCCTTTAGCCGGGCGGCGAAGGGCGGGTTTATAGAAGAAGAATTCCGGAAAAACAACCGCTTGAGGACCTCGAATCGGCGCCAGGACCGCCATTTCTCCTGCGCCGCAGCGTGTCCCGGCAAGAATTCGTTAACCGCTCGGCGCGACCCTAGAGCTTGGCAGATCGCACGCCCGGCCGGAACCGGCCCCAACGTCAACGGGTTATACGGCGGCGAGCGACGATGTGCCGGGCGTCGGACAAGGTGGGGAGTCGCATCCGCAGGAGGCGATCATGTCCCCCCGTTGGGCCGAAGTTGCGGGTTTCCTGATTGCGGCGTCGCTGCTGGCGCCGGCGCCGGCGGTGGCCAAGATCGATCGAGCGGCCGCCATGCTGGCTCCGCCTCCACCCCTCTCCAAATCCTGCAGCGGCGCGTTCCGCTACGCGGCTCGGGTCGGGAATACCGATATCGTCGAGGTGAGCCCCGTCCACGCCTTCGCGCGCGATCGGCGCCTCTCGCGCATGCGCTACACGCGCGGCAGTTCGTCCGATGCCGACCCCGCGCACCTCATGTTTGCGATGTGCGGCGCGCGCTGAGCGCATTGCTTCTGCCGATCTGCCTCGTCGTATAGTCATGGCGACAACCGCGACGGGGGAACGCCGTGAAAGTCCGCACGATCGAGACGCTCGCCTGCGATGCGGGCTGGCGCAACTACAGCTTCGTCAAGCTGACCACTACTGACGGCATCGTCGGCTGGAGCGAATTCAACGAGGACTTCGGCTCGCCCGGCATCAGCGCGGTGATCGCGCGCCTCTCCGCCAAGGTCGTCGGGCAGAACGTCAGCGACCACGAGCGCATCTATGCGGAGCTGTATGCGGCAACGCGCCCGGCCGCAGGCGGCGTGGTGGCGCAGGCGATCGCCGCGATCGAGAACGCGCTGCTTGACGCGAAAGCGAAGGCGCTCGGTGTGCCAGTCTATGCGCTGCTCGGCGGCAAGCTGCGCGACCGCATCCCGCTCTACTGGTCGCACTGCGCCACGTGGCGGATCAATCATCCGGCCTACTACAAGCCGGCGATCACCGACCTCGACGGTGTGAAGGCAATCGGCCGCGAGGTGCGGGAGAAAGGTTTCCTCGCCGCCAAGACGAACATCTTCATCTACGACGACAGCGGCAAGCCGCAAGGCTACCGCCCGGGCTTCGGCTCGCCGTACTTTCCCGAGCTGAACATCGACGCGACCGTGCTGCGCAATCTGCACATGCACCTTGAAGCGCTGCGCGACGGGCTTGGTCCGGAGCTCGGCCTGCTGCTCGATCTCAACTTCAACGCCAAGACCGAAGGCTATCTGAAGATCCTGCGGCACATCGCCGACATCGACATGTTCTGGGTCGAGATCGATTCATATTCGCCCGAGGCCCTTGCTTACATTCGCCGCCAAAGCCCACATCCGATCTCGTCCTGCGAGACGCTGCTGGGCCTTCGCGAGTTTCTCCCGTACTTCAAAGAGCAGTCCATGGATGTCGCAATCATCGACACGCCATGGAACGGCGTGTGGCAGTCGATGAAGATCGCAGCGTCCGCCGAGGCGCATGAGGTCAACGTCGCGCCGCATAATTTCTACGGCCACCTCTGCACCATGATGAATGCGCACTTTGCCGCCGCGGTGCCGAACCTGCGCATTATGGAGATCGATATCGACCGCCTGCCGTGGGACGACGATCTGTTTACCGCCGTGCCGAAAATCGAGAACGGGCACCTGGTGATGCCCGACACGCCCGGCTGGGGCCTCGATCCGAATGAGGAAGCGTTGCGCGCGCATCCGCCGAAACAGCACGGCGGACTGGATTACGGGAAGAAGCCGTAGCTGTGTCCCGCGCGCGGTGCAGCGTGAAACGCTGCGCCGCATCCGGGACACGTCGGGACGGAACCGGCAGTCAAGGCGGTAGCCGTTGACATCATCCTAATCTAGGTGTAAATTCATAGCCCCTGAGATTCAGGCCCGCCGCCGTCATGACGCGATGGGCCGGGAGCAAAGGGCGGGCCGCCAACAATGAGGCTCGCGGTGGAGCGCCGGGAGGCGCAGCGTCTCGGTGGCGGGCTTCGCAACCCCACCACATGAGGCGCGCGCGCCTCGGGATGGGACTCGCAACCCCATTCCCGACAACCGGATTTGTTGGCTCTCGCAAAGCCGGCAGGTCCGCGGCGCGCCGGGTTTCCCGATCGCAAGGGAGACCCATAAGGGGCCTCGCAAACCCCTGGCGCCTCCCGGCGCTCCATTCCTTCTTCCGGGACAAGGGCAACCCGCGCCCTTACCGAAACGGGGAGCGGAGCGTTGGCTACTACTCTTCGGATTTCCCCGGCAGCCGCGGCAAACCGGAATTCTCCGTTGGCGCGAGCAACCCGGCCTTCGCATAGGTCATCAGCTTCTCGCGCGTGTCGATGATGTCGAGGCTGCGCATCGTGAGCTGGCCGATGCGGTCGTTCGCGGTGAAAAACTCTTCGCCTTTCTCCATCGTCAGGCGCTCGGGCTTGTAGGTCAGGTTCGAGCTCACGGTGTCGAGGATCGAATAGTCGTTGCCGCGCCGCAACTCGACGCTCACCTCGCCGGTGATCGCGCGCGCGACCCAGCGCTGCGCGGACTCGCGCAGCATCAGCGCCTGCGGATCGAACCAGCGGCCCTGATAGAGCAGCCGCCCGAGAGAGCGTCCGCTGGTGCGGTATTGCTCGATCGTGTCCTCGTTGTGGATGCCGGTGACGAGCCGCTCGTAGGCGATGAACAGCAGCGCCATGCCGGGCGCTTCGTAAATGCCGCGGCTCTTCGCCTCGATGATCCGGTTCTCGATCTGGTCGCTCATGCCGAGCCCATGGCGCCCGCCGATCGCGTTCGCCTTGGTGAGCAGCGCGACTTCGTCGGAGAACGTCTTGCCGTTCAGGCTGACCGGGCGGCCTTCCTCGAATGCGACTGTGACGGTTTCGGATTTGATCTGCACGTCGTCGCGCCAGAATGGCACGCCCATGATCGGCTGGACGATCTTGATGCCCTTGTTGAGGAATTCGAGATCCTTCGCCTCGTGCGTCGCGCCGAGGATGTTCGAGTCGGTCGAGTACGCCTTCTCGGTGCTCATCTTGTAGGCGATGCCGGACTTGTTGAGGTACTCCGACATCTCCTTGCGCCCGCCGAGGTCGTCGATGAAACGCTGGTCGAGCCAGGGTTTGTAGATCTGCAGGTTCGGGTTCGCGAGCAGGCCGTAGCGATAGAACCGCTCGATGTCGTTACCCTTGTAGGTGCTGCCGTCGCCCCAGATGTTCACGTCGTCGGCCTTCATCGCCTCGACCAGCATCGTGCCGGTCACCGCGCGGCCGAGCGGCGTCGTGTTGAAATAGGTGATACCCGCGGTCGTGACATGGAATGCGCCGGCCTGGATGGCGGCAATCCCTTCCGACACCAGCTCCTTGCGGCAATCGATGAGGCGCGCTTGCGTGGCGCCGCATTCCTTGGCCTTGCGCGGGATCGCCTCGTAGTCCGTCTCGTCCGGCTGCGCGAGGTTGGCCGTATAGGCATAGGGGTCCGCGCCGTTCGCCCGCATCCACACCAGCGCTGCGCTGGTGTCGAGCCCGCCGGAAAATGCGAGGCCGACCTTTTGGCCGACGGGAAGCTTCTGCAAGATAGCCGACATGGGTAGCACCGCGACGTTGGGAATTGCCGCTTCCCTGCACCATTCACGCCGTTGACTGCAAGTGCAGCGCTTTCCGGCCGCAAGCCTCAATCCAGTGCGACGCGCACCATGCGGGCGAGATCGGTCTTGCGGTAGGGTTTGCCCAGCAGCAGCACGCCGGGATCGAGCCGGCCGTGATGCACGATGGCGTTCTCGGTGTAGCCCGAGGTGAACAGCACCTTGATGTCGGGTCTGCGGCGGATCACTTCGTCGGCAAGCTCGCGGCCGTTCATGCCGCCCGGCATCACGATATCGGTGAACAACAGGTCGACGGCTCCGTTCGTCTCGATGGCGCGCAGCGCCTCCGCGCCGTTCGCCGCCTCGATGGTCCGGTAGCCGAGGCTCGCAAGCTGCATCATCGCATTGTTGCGCACGAGCCGGTCGTCCTCGACCACCAGCACGGTTTCGCTGCCGCCATGGGCGCGGGAGGGGGCCGTGTCGGTCACGGCGTCCGCTGCCGCGGATGCGCGTGGCAGATACATCTTCACCGCCGTTCCGTGGCCCACTTCGCTGTAGATCTTGATGTGCCCGCCGGACTGCTTGATGAACCCGAACACCATACTCAGGCCGAGGCCGGTCCCTTTGCCGGTTTCCTTGGTGGTGAAGAACGGGTCGAACACCTGGGTCAGTATCTCGGCCGGAATTCCGATGCCGGTGTCGCTGACCGCGATCATGACATAGGAGCCGGGTGTGACCTCGGCGTTCTCCTTCGCGTAGGTCTCGTCGAGCACGATATTCTGCGTCTCGAACATCAGCTGGCCGCCCTTTGGCATGGCGTCGCGCGCGTTGATCGCAAGATTGAGGATCGCGTTGGTCAGCAACGTGGGGTCGATCTGCGCGGGCCAGGCGTCGCTAGCGAAGGCGGACTCGATCTCGATCTGCTCGCCGAGTGCCGGCCGCAGCAGCTTCGTCGCGTTGGTCACCAGCGCGTTGAGATCGGTCTGGCGTGGCTGCAGCGGCTGCTTGCGCGCGAAGGCGAGGAGCTGCTGCGTCAATTCGGCGCCGCGCGTCGCCGCCTCGTCGATCATCTTTGCCACCGCGGCGAGCTGCGGCCGGTCGGCGAGTCCTTCATGAAGCAGGTCGATCGTGCCGGTGATGACCGTCAGGATGTTGTTGAAGTCGTGCGCGATGCCGCCGGTCAGTTGCCCGATCGCGTCCATCTTCTGCGACTGGACCAGCCTGTGCTCGAGCTTCATGCGCTCGGTAACGTCTTCCGCCACGAACACAACACCTCCGGGCATGCCATCCCGCTCGTGAATCGGAGCTGCCGAAAGACTCACATCGAGAACGCGCCCGTCGCGATGATGCCATTGCGTGTGCAGGTCGCGCACCGTCTCGCCAGCGGCGGCCCGTCGCGATACGTCGTCGAACGCGCCGCTGTCGTCCTGCAATGATGACATGGGCTTGCCGAGCGCGTTGGATGACGCGTGACCGAAGATGCGTTCCGCCGCGTCGTTCCAGCTTGCAATGCGGCCCTGGCGGTCGAGGCTGAAGATCGGCAGTGGCGATGATTCCAGCACCGTGCGCAGCCGCGCATCGATGCTGGAGAGCGCAGCCGTGTCGCGTTCGTGCCGCTCGCGAAACGCGCGGGCAAGCTGGGCGTAGAGCTTGCCGGTTTCGACCAGGAGCACGATCAACACGAGCGTCGCGGCCGCAAGGCCATACGCGCGTCCCGCATAGAAACCGAGGTCGAAGCGGCCCTGGTTGAATACAGCCGAGAGCGCGATGTCGAACAGCCACGCCGCCATCACCAGCATCAGCCAGACGTCGAGGACCGAGTGCGGGCGGCGGATCCACAGCACGAGCAACGCCGCAAAGCTCAGTGCCCATACGGTCGACACGACAGTGATCAGGGCGGGCGTATAGTTGTTGCCGGCCATGATCGGCGGCAACGCCGCGCTTCCGGCTGTGGCGAGCAAGGCGCAGCATGCGGCGCCCAAGAATACGGCCGCGATGCTGGTGACGATCGCGACGCGCGCGGCCTTGGCCGATCCCGCGCTGTCGCTGTCTTTCAGCAAGCCATAGCCGATCACCAGCAGCGGAAAGCCGGCGTGCCAGAACATGTAAAGCCAGGCGGTGCTCTGCGGCGTCGCGCCGAGCAGTCCGCGCGGCGCGAACAGCCCCGGGAACGTCAGCCCATGCACGACCGCCATCAGCGTGCTGAACAGATACGCGCCGCCGAGCCACAGCAGCGCGCGCGAGCGCAGCAGGCTGAACTGCGCATAGAGCAGCACGGCGGTGATGAGATCGGTCGTGATCAGCGCCGCCTGATAGGTCGGGATGAATGCCCAGACGACGGGAAGCTGAACTTTCGCAAACGGCACCGTGGCCGCGAAGATCAGCGCCGAGACCACACCGACGACAAACGCGAGCCGCCAGTCGATCGGCCGCGCGGGCGAATGCGACAGGAACGTCAGCCGGTCGTCCAGTCCGCGGTAGGGCATGGAGATTGTCGCCGGGGTATTTGCTGCCGCTCGGCAGCGAAGCGCGAGTCACAAGATGCAAGATTTTGCCGCGCCGTGCGCAGGCCGTCCACGCAAAACGCCCGCGACATGCGTCACGGGCGCCATGCAAATCCAGAGATGCGAGCCGTAACGCTAGGTCATCTCGGCGCCAGGATCATGATCATCTGGCGGCCCTCGAAGCGCGGCTCCATTTCGACCTTGGCCATCTTGGACGTGTCTTCCTTGACGCGATTGAGGAGCTGCGTGCCGAGCTCCTGATGCGCCATCTCGCGGCCGCGGAAGCGCAAGGTAATCTTCACCTTGTCGCCTTCCTCGAAGAAGCGGGCCATCGCGCGCATTTTCACGTCGTAGTCATGATCGTCGATCATGGGCCGGTACTTCAGCTCCTTGACCTCCACGACCTTCTGCTTCTTGCGCGCCTCGGCGGCTTTCTTCTGCTCTTGGTATTTGTATTTGCCGTAGTCGAGGATCTTGACGATCGGCGGCGCGGCGTTGGGGGAAATTTCCACGAGGTCGAGGCCTGCTTCCTGGGACGCGGCCAATGCCTCGGTAATGGAGACGGTGCCTTTGTTGGTGCCGTCTTGCAGGATCAGGTGGACTTCGCGGACGCGAATCTCCTCGTTGATGCGCGGTCCGTCTTTGCGGGCCGGCTCCTGGGCTCTCATCGGGCGACGAATGGGTGCTAACTCCTCTGCTGTTGCGACGATTCCGGTGCGGCAAAAGCCGACGTGCCGGAGGTCAAAAGATCGGTACAAACGATGCTTAAGTCAACGCCGAACAGGAAGTTCGGCCTTCTTTGCCGCAGATGGTTGCAAATCGATCAACCGGCCGCCCGGGCGCGTGTCACATCGGCATAAACCGCAAGCGTGGCGCGCGCGATGCTGCCCGCCTCGAACTGGTTGGCGACCCACACGCGGCCGCGCGCGCCCATCGCGGCGCGCGCCGCATCGCTCAATGAAAACAAGCGGATGAGGGCAGCCGCAAGAGCCGACTCGTCGCCCGCCGGAACCCGCAAACCGGTCATCCGGTCCTCGGTGACGGCGGGCGGGGCGAGCACGGTTTCGGGGCCGGCCGCGAGATCTGACACTACGACCGGGCGCGCCATTGCTTGCGCCTCAAGGATCGCGCGCTGCAGCCCTTCCGCCTGGACGGATGCCGAAACCACGACCGTCGCCGCCGCATAGGCGGCCGGAATATCGTCGGTCGCGCCCGCGAGCCGCACCACATCGTTGGTTCCGGTCGTGCTGATGAGGTCCCATAGTTCGCCGGTATATTGCGTGCGGCCCTGGTCCTCGCCCACGAACACGCAAACGAAATCTTTCAGGCCGCGCTCCTTGAGCCGGTGCACCGCCTTCACCGCCACATGGTGACCCTTGCGGCGGAGCATGCGGCCGACCACAAGAATGACTTTGGTGTCGGGCGAGACGCCCCAACTGCGGCGGATGGTATCGAGCCGGTGTTCCGGAATGGCGCCCGGATCGAACCGCTTCATGTCGACGCTCGCCGGCACGACGGCGATTTTCCCCGGCGGTGTGTGATGCCGCTCCGCGATCAGTTCGGCGATCTGGTCCGAAACCGCGATCACGCGCGCACCGCGCACCATCGCGCTGTTGTAGAGCCGCTTGAAAACATTCTGCTCGCGATAGCCTTTGTACCAGGTCGTGATCAGCGGAACGCCGGTCAGGCGCGACACAACATGCCCCGCCCATGCGGCGGCGCGTCCGTGCGCGTGGATCACGTCGCAGCGGCGCTCGCGCACGATGCGTCTCAGTGCGAAGGCCGCGCGCGCAATGAAGATCGGATTGAAGTCGGCGACGTCGAGCCGGACGAACTCTGCGCCCGCCGTCGTGACGTCATCTTCGAGCCTGCCGCCGTTCGAGGCGACGATCGCGCGATGACCGTTGTCGGTGAGGATGCGCACGAGATCGACCGCGCCCGCGTCCGCCGCGCCCGCATGCAGCGTCGGCGCCAGCACGAGGACGGTCAGCGGCCGCGCGAATGTGACGACTTCGCCGGCGGTCCGGACGTTCGGCATCATCTCAATATCTGTGTGATCCGCATCGGAACCGAGCGGACGGCGCGCGCGAGCTCGCGAATTCACTAAACCGGCCTCATGGTCTATGCGCTGCCGCCTTCACCCCAGCATCGGCCGGCGCATTAACACGGTCCGTCCCCGATGAATCACTGAATAGGCCGGATCATGGACGAGCGCAATTGCTCATCCACGACCTTCGAACAGGTTCGCGTAGAGGCTCAACGCGCCTGAGGCCGTACGCATCGGCATGAAATATTGATTGGCGAGCCGCCGTGCGCGCGTGCCGATCGCGCTGTAGGCGGGAGCTTCGGCGGATAGCGCCGACGCGATCGCGCGCGCGAAACTCACAGCGTCATCGGGTTCGGCCAGCCAGCCGGTGCGGGCGGATTCGAGCACATGCGGCGGCGCTTGCACGATCTCCGGCAGCGCACCGACGGTACTGGCGATCACCGGACGGCCCATCGCCATCGCTTCGGCGGTGGCGAGCGGGAACGCCGGCGGTTCGATCTGCGGAACCGCGACGAAGTCGGTCGCAAGATATGCTCCCGCCATGTCGGGACAAACGCCGATCTGGCGGATCAGATGCGCGACCCCGTGCGCCTCGGCCTGCGCGGCGATCTGCTTCGCGTAATCGAAATGCTCGCGATTGTCGCCCGCGAGCACGAACACGACGCCGCGCAAGCCGCCATTGGTCAGGATGCGCGCGGCCTCGACCAGCGTGAGCTGACCCTTGGCGGGATCGATGCGCCCCGGCACCAGGATGATGCGCTGGCCGCGTGCGATCTTCCAGCCGCGCCGCAGCACCATCGCGCGCTCCGGGCTGATGGCCGGCGGATCGAAGCGCGCGCCATCGATGCGCCGCGAAATCACCGCGAGTTTGTCGCGCGGCACCTGATGACGTTCCGCGACCTGATCGGCGACATATTGCGACGGCACGATCACGCGATCGCCGGCGTTGAGCGCGCGCGAGTAGCCGCGGTCACGATAGGGGTTCTTGAGATCGTCCGCCGCGTAAGAGTGCACCAGCCAGACGCCGGCGCGTTTCTTGAGCGCGGCGGCGCTGCGCGATGCACCGAGGCCTACGGCGTGCACGAGATCGACGCGCTCGGTCGATACAAGGTTTGCGATGGTGCGTGCGTTGCGCGACACGGTGAGCGGATTGCTCGTCTCGCTGACGAGCCGCACCCACTCGCCGCCGATGCCCTGCAGTTCGCTGTTGAGCGGGCCGTCTTCCGCCGCGACGATGACGCGCGCGCCGGAGCGCAGCAGCGCAACAGCAACATCAACAGCAGCACGCGCCGCCGAGCTCTCGGTGAGCGCCGGCAGGATGTGCAGCACGGTCGCGCCGGGAAGCCCGCGCACCGCCTTCGGCATGTCGAGTTCGGCTACCGCCATGACACGCCCCTTGCGTTCCGCAGCATGATGCGGCGAAACACAGGCGCAAAGCGCTGCGCAATGCGAAGCGGCACGGCTCTTCCCCCGTCGCCCCGCCGCATGCGCGGCACATCACTGGCCGGGCATTTGCCCTTGCACGGCGGGACCAATGACCCATTCTTGCCCGATTTTTCTAAAATTAGGAACTTCTGCCGACGAAAGGTTAATTGCCGTGCGCCGCGACGAAGGCGGCGGTCCCGGTCTGTTCTGGCTCGGCGGCTTCAAATCCGACATGAAGGGCACCAAGGCCGAGGCGATGAGCGCTTGGGCGCGCGAAAACGGCCGTGCCTGCGTGCGTTTCGACTATTCGGGGCATGGCGAGTCCGGTGGCGAGTTCCAGAACGGCACAATCGGGCGCTGGCTCGAAGAGAGCCTTGCGGTATTCGAGGCGCATGCGCAGGGACCGCAGGTTGTGATCGGCTCGTCGATGGGCGGCTGGCTTGCGCTCCTGCTGATGCGCGCATTCCGAAAGAAAATGGGGGCGACACGGCAGCGTTGCCGGCCTCGTGCTGATCGCGCCGGCCGTCGATTTCACCGATGCGCTGATGTGGCAGCGCTTCCCCGCCAAGGTGAAAAAGGAAATCGAGGACAAGGGCGTCTGGCATCGCCCGTCCGAATACGGCGAGCCGTATCCGATCACGAAGGGGTTGATCGAGGAGGGGCGCAATCACCTTTTGCTCGGCAGCATGATCGAGACCGGCTGCCCGGTGCGCATCCTGCAGGGCGTGCAGGACCCGGATGTGCCGTGGAATCACGCGGTCGCGCTGACGTCACGCCTCGCGCAGGACGATGTGGTGCTGACGCTGGTGAAGGACGGCGACCACCGCCTCTCGCGGCCGGAGGACCTCGAGCGGCTGATCAAGGCGGTGGCGGAGTTTTGATCGTCAGCTCAGCACCCCGTTCTTCTTGAACCACGCGGTCATCTGCGCCCAAGCATCGTCTGCGGCTTCCTTGCGGTAGCTCGGGCGATAGTCGGCGTGGAAACCATGCGGCGCGCCAGGATAAAGCTTGATTTCGGAGTTCTTCGGGATCGCAGCTTTCATCTGATCGACCTGCGCGACCGGAATGCCGGCATCCGCTTCGCCGTAAAGACCGAGCACCGGCGCTTTCACCTGCGGTGCAAGCTCGATCGGGCTCTTCGGCCATACCGTTTTCTGTGGCTCCGGATCGACCAGCGAGCCGTAGAACGCGACACCGGCTTTCAGGTTTGCGTTATGCGCCGAGTAGACCCACACCGTACGCCCGCCGCGGCAGTACCCCATGATGCCGAGCTTGCCGGTGTCGCCGCCCTGGGCTTTTGCCCACGCCACTGTCGCGTCGAGATCGGCGAGCAGTTCAGCGTCCGGCTTGGAGTTGACGATCGGCATTAGCTTTGGAATCTCGGTGATCTTGGTGAGGTCCTCGCCCTTGCGGAAATAGTAATCGGGGGCGACCGCGAAGGCGCCGAGTTTGGCCAATCGGCGGGTCACGTCCTTGATGTACTCGTGCAGGCCGAACACCTCCATGGCGACCAGAATTACGGGTGCGTTCTGCACATTGGCGGGCCGCGCGAAGTACACCGGCATGTTGCCGCCCTCGACCTTCACCGCGCCGTCACCGACGGTGAGACCCTCGATGTCGGTGTGGATCGCCTGCGCGCGGACCGGCCCGGCGGCAAGCGTATAACCGGCCGCTGCTGCCGCTGCCGAACTCATGAAAAAGCCGCGCCGCGACAGTGGATCGACCTGGCGGCTCAGACCTTCGATATCGGAGGGAAGCTGGGACAACGCTGGCATGAAACTCCTCCAGATCTTATGGGTTGACGCCGGGTACGGCGCACGAAGAGCCGCATTCCTTGCCCACCGGCGCAGCCTGTCAATGCACAGACTGGTGAAGAGCCATGCGGCGGTTGACGTTGAGCAATGCGCGTGGCCGTTGTAGAAGCCCTCACCCTCCAGCGCTTCCGCGCCAAGAAAACTTCCAACAACGTGTGGATTGAATGAGTACCGATACGATGGACGCTATCGATGCGGCGATGATGGAGCGCTGCATCGCGCTGTCGCGGACAGCCAAACAACACGGTGAATTCCCGTTCGCCTGCGTGATTGCGCGTGGCGAAGAGGTGATCGTCGAGACGCTCAATCGCGTCGCGCGCGACGGAGACGTGACGCGTCATGCCGAGATCGTTGCGGTCAGCATGGCGCAGAAGAAACTCGGCACCAAGGACCTGTCGGGCTGCACGCTCTATACCAACGTCGAGCCCTGCGCGATGTGCTCGTTCCCGATCCGCGAGACGCACATCAGCCGCGTCGTTTATGCGATCGGCTCGCGCCTGATGGGCGGCGATTCCAAATGGGACGTACTTGGCGACCCTGAACTGTCCAAGGTGATGCCCGAGGCGTTCAGCGAGGCGCCGGAAGTGAAGCGCGGCTTCATGCGCCGCGATGCCGAGAAGGCATGGCGCAGCTGGAACCCGCATCATATGGGGCGTGATCCGCTATCGCGGCTGTTTCGGCGAGCCGCCTAAGGCCGAGCCGGTCACCCCGGCCGTACCGCGCCGCCGCAGCATCCTGCAAAAGCTGTTCGCGCCGCACGGCTGACGCCACCACCGAGTTCCCGGAACTGCCGGCAGGTCAGCGCGTTCTCTCCGCGCGGGGCTATTCGCCTACGCATGATGCGGGGAGGGCACATGACCCTATCGACATTCAATCTGGCGGCGATCCCGGTGAAATTCGTGGCGATTCCGGCCCTGGTCGTTTTTGCGGCAGGAACCGGGGCGTTTGCGGCCTATGTCACGGCGCCGACACCGGCGATCAGTGCGTCCGCCCAGACGACCGTGGCGGCCTTGCCGGTTGCAGGGCCCACGCCGGTCACAACGGATCAGACCGAAAAGGTCGAACGGGTGAAGCCCGCAACTAAGCCTTCTTGCTCCGAGCAGACCTGGCCCTACATCGACAATCGCTGCATCTCGCGCGGCAATGAGCCTGCCCGCAATGTGCGCGTCGTGTCGGCGCGGCCGGACGACTCGGTGCCGCGTGCGGCTGCGTCGGGAACGCTCGTCACCAGCGATACCGTGCTGCGTGGACCAGGCGTCGCGCCTGAATTCGACGCGCAGCCAGTGGCGAAAAAATCGGTCAAGCGTTCCGAGGCGCGCCGTCAGCGCGAGGAGTCGCGGCGCGGCACGACCGTTTACACCGTGCCGTCCGCCAGTGGCGCCAAGCCCGTAATCGTTGTGCGTCCGCTGCGGCTCGATACTTACTCATCGCGCTTCTGAGCCGTCACGACTTTCGAACAGCGCGCGCAATCCCTCGCGATAGGTTGGATAGCGCAGGCTCACGCCAAGCTCGCGTTTGAGCTTGGCGTTCCGCACGCGCTTGCTCTCCGCATAGAACGACAGCGCCATCGGCGACATTGCCTTTGCGGCTTCGGCGAATGGAATTTCATTTGGCGGTTCACGGCCGAGCAATTCCGCCGCAAATGCAATCGGCACGCCTTGCGGTGTCGGTTCGTCGTCGGTGACATTGAAGATGCCATACGTGCGCCGCGCGAACGCCGCATCGATCGCCTGCGTGATATCGGCGACATGGATGCGGTTGAACACCTGTCCCGGCTTGTCGATTCGCTTTGCGCTGCCGCGCGCGATCTGTACCAGTGCGCTCTGACCCGGTCCGTAAATGCCCGAGAGACGCAGGACTGCCACCGCCTTGCCGGCGCGGCTGCCGAGCGCCGTCCACGCCTGTTCGGCTTCGAGCCGTTCGCGACTGCGCTCCGAGATCGGCGTCGGCCGGCGTGTCCTCATCGACCCATGCGCCGCCATGGTCGCCGTACACGCCGACGGTCGAGAGATAGACGATGCTTTTGAGCTGCGGCGCGGCCGCAATCGTGTCGGTAAAATGGGCCAGCGCCGGATCGCCTTTCTGGCGCGGCGGAATGGAAACCAGCAACGCCGCTGCATCGATTAATGCGGCCGACGCCTCCGGCGTCGCTTCGCTGCCGTTGAATACGAAGGCCTCGACCTTGTGTCCGCCGATCCCGGCGCCGGCAATGGCTGCGGCCTTCTCGCGCGTCGTGACCGTCCCGACGATGCGGTCGAATTTGCCGCCGAATTCCGCAATGAAGTGCGAGGCCGAGTAGCCGAGGCCGAAGCAGAACAGAGTCGGCATTACGCGGCGGCCCATTCTTCCTGCACGGACTGATCCATCTCACGCGTACGGTGCACGCCCAGCGCCCTCAACCGCGATGGATCAAGTTGCGATAGCGCCCACACGGCCGCGCCACGTACTAGCGGAGAGGCATCGTCGAGCAAACGCTCGGCTTCGGCCGCGAGCGACGCATCACCCGAGTTGCCGATCGCAATCAGCACATTTCGCACGAAACGGTCGCGTCCGGTCCGTTTCACCGGCGACTTGGAAAACAGCGTACGGAACGCTGCATCATCGAGCCGCGCGAGCTCATGGAGTTTCGGTGCGCGCAGCGCTCTCCGCGCAGAAAGCTTCGCCTCGCGCCCCGCTTGCGCGAACTTGTTCCACGGGCACACCGCGAGACAATCGTCGCAGCCGTAGATGCGGTTGCCCATCAGCGGACGCAGGTCGCGCGGGATCGGGCCCTTGTGCTCGATGGTCAGATACGAAATGCAGCGCCGCGCATCGAGCCGATAGGGCGCCGGAAATGCGGCTGTCGGACAGATATCGAGACAGGCCGAGCACGTGCCGCAGTGATCGATCTCGGCCTCGTCCGCCTCAAGCTCCAGCGTGGTGAAGATCGCGCCGAGGAACAGCCACGAGCCATGCTGGCGCGACACCAGGTTGGTGTGCTTGCCCTGCCAGCCGAGACCGGCGCGGGCCCCGAGCGGCTTCTCCATCACGGCGGCGGTGTCGACGAACACCTTCACGTCGCCGCCCGCATTCGCGACCAGCCAGCGCGCGACGGTCTTCAGCTTCGCCTTGATCAGCTCGTGATAGTCGTCGCCCTGCGCATAGACCGAGATCGCGCCGCGGTCGCGCTGCGTTCAGGATCGACAGCGGATCGCTGTCCGGCCCGTAGTTCAGCCCGAGCATGATCACTGAGCGCGCGTCGCGGCCAGAACACATGCGGGTCGGTGCGCCGCGCCGCGGTGCCGGCGAGCCACTCCATGTCGCCGTGCGCGCCGTCTGCGATGAACTGCTCGAACCACGCCGTCGCCTGCGGGTTCTGTTCCGCGCGCGTCATGCCGACGGTGTCGAAGCCCAGCGCGCGCGCCTGCACGACCAGCGCCGCCTTGATGTCGGTCAGAAATCGAGGTCCGCGTAACTCGGCGCCGGCGGAATGCCCGGTACCGTTTCGGACAGCAGCGGACGGAACGACGGGCGTGACTTCACCCGCGCGTACCAGGTCTTTGCTGCCTCGTCCTCGTTCCACGGCACATCGCCCAGGTAGTCCGCGACCGACAGGTGTGCGGCCGCTGCCAGATCCGCATAGCTCATCCGCTCGCCCGCGAGCCACGTGCGCTGTCGCGCGAGCCAGCCGATGTAGGCGAGATGATAGCGGATATTGTGACGCGCCGCGCGCAACGCGCTGGTGTCGGGCGGTCCGCCGCCCTGCTCGGTGCGCATCGTCTGCTTGTAGATGCGCTCGGTCACCATGAAGGCCGAAACCTCGTCGAAGAATTTCTCGTGGAACCAGTTGGTGAGCCGCCGCACCTCGACGCGTGCGAACGCGTCCGTGGGCAGCAGTCGCCGTTCGGCGTGCTCCGCCCCACGCGTCTCGTCGAGATATTCGGCGATCACGTTCGCCCCGGGCACCGCCGGGTGGCCTTCCTCGATCAGCACCGGCGTGGTCGCGTCAGGATTGAGCGCAAGGAATTCGGGGCGGCGCTCCCATACGCGCTCCTCGACGAGCCGCGGCGTGATGCCGAACTCGCCCAGCGCCAGCCGCACGGACCGCGAGTGCGGACAGAACGGATGATGAAACAGGGTGATCAACGCTGATTCGCCCCCCAGATGCCGCTTGATATCACACCGGGAACATCCGGCGCAGCCTGCGACCTTTTCGGTTGCCCCTTGACCGGCCCTGCGTCAAAAGCCTCCCCGGGGAATCGCGCGGAGCGCTTTGGAATGCTGTTCGATCTGGTGAAGGCCTTCGTCCTCGGCGTGGTCGAGGGCCTGACCGAATTTCTGCCCGTCTCGTCGACCGGACACCTGCTGCTGATCGAGCATTTCTTCGGCTTCGACGACGAGGATTTCGGCAAGACCTTCGTGGTGCTGATCCAGCTCGGCGCGATCCTCGCCATCCTGTCGATCTATTTCCAAAAACTGTGGGCGATCGCGATCGGTGCGCTCACGCAGGAGGCGCCGCGCCGCTTCATCATCGGCGTGCTGATCGCGTTCCTGCCCGCGGCGATCATCGGCGCGCTCGCGCACTCCTTCATCAAGGGCGTGCTGTTCAACGTGTGGATCGTCTGCATCATGCTGATCGTCGGCGGCGGCGTGCTGTTGTGGGTCGATCGGCAACAGTTGCGGCCGGTGCATCACGACGCGACGCGGTTTCCGCTGATGACCTATCTGATCATCGGCCTGTGCCAGTGCCTTGCGATGATCCCGGGCGTGTCGCGCTCCGGTGCGACGATCGTGTCCGCGATGCTGCTCGGCGCCGACAAGCGCGCGGCAGCGGAGTTCTCGTTCTTTCTCGCGATGCCCACGATGGCGGGTGCGTTCACCTATGACCTGTTGAAGAACTGGGGCCAGATGGGCGGCAGCAACTGGCTGATCGTGGCGGTCGGCTTCGCGACCTCGTTCGTCGCGGCGTTCTTCGTGGTGAAGAAGCTGCTTGATTACGTGACCAGCCACGGCTTTTCGCTGTTCGCCTGGTGGCGCATCGTGATCGGCGCGGTGGGACTCGTGGGGCTGGGGCTGTTCAAGTGACGACCAGTCACCGGGCCGGCCACAGCGCCGTGACCCGGTGATCCCGAGCCACACGCGAGGTCTTACGCCACGCGGCCCCTGAACTGTCCGGCCTTGCGGAAGCGCCACAGATAGCTCGGCACCACCGCCTCGATCGCGGCCGGCTCGCTGATACCGAGCGCCTCGATTGTGCGGCCTTCCGCCTGCGCGGCGGGCGACACCACGTTGTCGGTGCGCAGCAGCTCGACCTGATCCGGCGTCAGCAGCGGCGTCGGCAGGTATTGCAGGATATAGGCCTGCAGCTTCGCGAGCCCGAACGGCAGCGGCACCAGCAGGCGCTTTCGCTCGGTGACGGCCAATACGTATTCCATCAGCTCGCGGAAGGTCTTCACTTCCGGCCCGCCGAGCTCGTAGGTCGTGCCGCCCTTGGCCCAGCCGCCGACCGCACGCGTGATCGCGCGCGCGACATCGCCGACGAACACCGGCTGGAATTTCGTCTCGCCGCCGCCGACCAGCGGCAGCGCGGGCGCGATGCGCGCGAGCGACGCGAAGCGGTTGAAGAAATCGTCCTCCGGCCCGAACACGATGGAGGGGCGCAGGATCGTGGCGTCCGGCACGGCCGTGCGCACCGCCGCCTCGCCCGCCGCCTTGCTGCGTGCATAGAGCGCGGTCGACTCCGCGCTCGCGCCCAGCGCCGAGATGTGCACCAGCCGCGCGCCGTGCGCGGCCGCGGCTTGCGCGACGTTGCTCGCGCCTTCGGCCTGCACCGCGTCGAACCCCTGCTTGCCGCGCTCGAACAGGATGCCGACGAGGTTGATCACCACGTCGGCGCCGCGCACCGCCGCCTCGACCGAGGCCGGATAGCGCAGGTTGGCCTGCACCGCGTGGATCTGCCCGACGCGCCCGAGCGGCTGGAGATGGCCGGCGAGATCGGGCCGCCGCACCGCGGGGCGGACCCGGTAGCCCTCGCGCGCGAGCGCCCGCACCACATGGCGGCCGAGGAAGCCCGAGCCGCCGAACACGGTGACCAGCGTTTCTGCGGGGATTTCGGTCATGAGGCGGCCTTGTGCGAAGCGGTGGCGCCTCTATAGCGCTCCGCGCCATGCCGTCTCAAGCGTTGACAAGGCGAAAGCGCCGGACCTTATGTCTCGCCCGCTTGCCTGTGCCCAGGTGGCGGAATTGGTAGACGCGCTGGCTTCAGGTGCCAGTGGCCGAAAGGTTGTGAAGGTTCGAGTCCTTTCCTGGGCACCAATATCAGTCAATAAGTTGGTTACACAAACGCCGCCACCTGCGGCGCGAACCGCACCAGCAATTCTTCGCTCTCTTCCAGGATCGGCTCGAGCCTCTCCTCGATCGTGAGCCGCACCGTAATCCACGCCGCCGTCACGCGCGCGACGAAGGAGCGCGTCTTGCGCGCTGCCGCGCGCGCGGCCGCGATTGCGAAACTGTCGAGCGCTGACGTTTCGCCGAGCAGCCGGCCTTCGCCGTCCTGGATCACGTAAGTGTGGGCGAGGCGCGAGACGCACAGGATGCAGTCCCGGTCCGGTGCAGGCCCAAGCAGATAGAATTGCGGATCGCCACGCTCCGTTTCGCCGATCGCGAAGTCGGCGCCGCCTTGCTCGGCGCGCGACAGTGCGATCAGGCGATGCAGTTCCTCGCTGCTCCAGCCTCCGCTGGCCGGTGCCGCGCGCTGGGGGAATTCGACGACGCTCATGTTTTGACCTCGAACAGAAGTTTGTGGAGTTCCGGTTCGTAGTAGGCCAGCAACTCGCGCGCGAAAGCGGCCGGTGCGACGCCGAGCGCCCTTGCCCAAGCTTCCATGCTGTCGCTCGGCACACGGCCGAAGCCGTTTTCGACCTGCGAGATGAACGTGTAGTACTTGAGCCCCAACTGCTGCGCGAGCTGGATCTGTGACAATCCGGCCGCCTTGCGCTTCTCCTGCAGCCAAGCCCCCGCGCGCTTGCGCAGTTCCGGCGTCTTGGGAACCGGTTTTTCCGCCTGCCGTGAACGAACCATCAGCCGCCCCCTTGCGGATCCGACGTTTCAATACCGCTGAACTTCGCACGACTGCACTGCAGCATGCAAGACTATCATAGCAGTCTTATGCGGACACTCAACAGCAATCGGGCGGAGCGGGCGTTTCGCAAGGATCCCGGAACGGCATCGAGGTCTGGGCTGGAAGGGCTGTTCCGTGGATGCTACGAGGCGTCCATGACCATCCGCCTGCACCGCGGCGACCTGCCGGACCTGACGCGCTACACCGGCGCGGTCGCGATCGACACCGAGACCATGGGCCTCGAGCCGGTCCGCGACCGGCTGTGCGTGGTGCAACTCTCGCCTGGCGACGGCACGGCGGATGTGGTGCAGATCCCGCGGCAGGGCGGCGAAGCGCCGAACCTGAAACGGCTGCTCTCGGATACCTCCAGGCTCAAGATCTTCCACTTTGCGCGCTTCGATCTCGCCACCCTCTACAAGGCGCTCGGCGTGATGCCGCAGCCGGTCTACTGCACCAAGATCGCCTCTCGGCTCACCCGCACCTACACCGACAAGCATGGCCTTAAGGACCTCACCAAGGACATGCTCGGCAAGGACGTGTCGAAGCAGCAGCAGCTGTCGGATTGGGGCGCGGAAACGCTTACCGAGGCGCAAGTCGCCTACGCGGCCGATGACGTGCTCAATTTGCACGCCTTGAAGGACAAGCTCGACGCGATGCTGGCGCGCGAGGGCCGGACGGAACTCGCGAATGCCTGCTTCCAGTTCCTCCCGACCCGGGCCCGGCTCGACCTTGGCGGCTGGGCCGCGGAGGATATCTTCGCGCATTCGTAAAAATGCCGCGGCGAAAAGTCCGAAATCGTGCGGCCTGTTAAGGTTTTATCGCCGCGACTGGGCCACATTCGCAGGCGATTTTCGAGAGGTCCGGCCGTATGATTGCGGCGGATAGGGGCCGATTCTAAAAAACCGAACCATGAGCACGCCTGTCACCGCGAACGCGATCAGTGAGACGCAGGGCTGGAGGCCCTCACGCCGCGCCGATGTCGATCGCGCGGTGCGCAAGGCCGGCCGCCACTCGATCCTGGTGCGCATTCTGCGCGTCGGATTGCCGATCGGCGTGGTGGTGGGGCTGACGGTGCTGGTGCTGTTCACCTATTTCCAGCCGATGCAGATGTTCGACAAGCTGCCCAGCGTCTCCGGCAAGCTCGCCGTGCAGGGCAGCAAGATCACCATGGAGCTGCCGCGCATCGCGGGGTTCACGCGCAACTCGCGCGCCTATGAGCTCAACGCCGAGAGCGCCGTGCAGGACATCTTCAGCCCGGACGTCGTGGAGCTGCAAAACCTGCGCGCCAAGATGGAGATGCAGGACAAGGACGTCATTAACCTGACGGCAAACAGCGGCACGTACAGCACCAAGGCCGACAAGGTCGTGCTGCGCGATCAGATCGTGGTTACCTCGCAGCAAGGCTACAAGGCGCTGCTGCGCGAGGCGACGGTCGAGATGAAGAAAGGCAACGTGGTGTCCGATCAGCCCGTCGCGATCACGCTGCCGAACGGCAAGCTGAATGCGAACCGGCTGGAAATTTTCGATTCCGGCGATCTGATCCGTTTCGACCGCGGCGTCGTTCTCGATCTCGAGGGCCAGAAGCCCGCGGGAGCGACGCGATGACCGCGCGCGGCTCTTTCATCGTCGCGCTGATCGGGATCGCGCTCGCGGCCGGCACTGCGGCGGGCGCGCAGCCAGCGGCGAAAAGCGAACAGCCGTCGGGTGCCATGCAGGGCATTCAGCTCAACCGCGATCAGCCGGTCAAGGTCGAGGCGAATACCCTCGAGGTGCGCGACAAGCAGCGTCAGGCGACCTTCATCGGCAAGGTCAAGCTCACGCAGGGCGAGACGATTATCCAATGTGACTCGCTGGTGATCTTCTACGAAGACACAAGCGCGGCACCGCCGACCGCACAGAAAAAAGGTGCTCCGCCTGCGGCGACAGCGGGCACTGGTCTTGGTGGCGGCAACCAGCAGATCAAGCGCGCCGAGGCGAAAGGCAACGTCCTCGTCACCCAGAAGGATCAGACCGCGAAGGGTGACAGCGGCATCTTCGATGTGAAGAGCAACAACATCACCTTGATCGGGGGCGTTGTCGTCACGCAAGGCACGAATGTGCTGCGCGGAGAGCGCATGACGGTTGATCTCACAACAGGTGTCGCGCGCGTGGAGTCGGGGCAGGCCAAAGGTGGTCAGCCGCAGCGCGTCGAGGGTCTGTTCAATCCGGGTACGGCGCCGCAGGCGGCTCCCGCACCAGCGCCGCCGCCCGCCGCGAAATCATCGCCCGTATCGCCGGCCGCGAAGTCGTCGCCCGGCGCCCCGACGCGGATCAACTAGGCTGGCCGCTTGCTCGATATCCTGAAACCATTGCGGCGCCGCGCTGCGCCGCGCCAGGCCAAGCCGGCAGGGTCTGATCTCTGGAGCATCGATCTCGGTCCGGTCGACGAGCCGATGACCAACGGCCGCACCGAGCGGATCAGCCTCACGACGTCGGAGCGCATCTCGCTCGGCAAAACGAAGCGCAAGACGCCGGAGCCGATCGGCCGCAGCGCAGAGCGCGATTTCGACTGGCGGTCGGTCGATCATTCGCCCGGCGACCTGCCGCCGCCGCGTCATGACGACGACGTCGACGGTAACGGCTTTGCGCCCTCCGTCGTGCTGGACCGGCAGCCCGAACCCACCGCGCATCCGCTCGACCGCGTGTTCGATCGCCCGCGCGCCCGCGGCGTTCCCGGCGCGGTCGTCGGCGCGGCCGGTTCGCTCACCGTACATGGTGTTGAAAAAAGCTTCGTCGGCCGCAAGGTCGTGAAAGGCGTGAGCCTGTCGCTGCGCCGTGGCGAGGCGGTCGGCCTGCTCGGGCCGAACGGCGCCGGCAAGACGACGGTGTTTTACATGATCACCGGGCTGATCAAGGCCGACAAAGGCTCGATCCAGTTCGACGGCCATGACATTACCAAGCTGCCGATGTACCAGCGCGCGCGTCTCGGCATCGGCTATCTGCCGCAGGAAGCGTCGATCTTCCGCGGCTTGAGCGTCGAAGACAACATCCGCGCCGTGCTCGAAGTGGTCGAGCCGAGCAAGAAGAAGCGCGAGATGGAGCTCGACAAGCTGCTCGACGAATTCAACATCACGCGGCTGCGCAAAACGCCCTCGATCGCGCTGTCGGGCGGCGAGCGCCGCCGCACCGAGATCGCGCGCGCGCTTGCGACGCGCCCGGCCTACATGCTGCTCGACGAACCGTTCGCCGGCATCGACCCGATCGCAGTCGGGGACATTCAGGAACTGGTGCGGGTGCTCACCGAGCGCGACATCGGCGTGCTGATCACCGACCACAACGTGCGCGAAACGCTCGGTCTCACCGACCGCGCCTACATCATCTATTCGGGTGAGGTGCTGCGCGAAGGCAATGCCGACGACATTATCAACGACCCCGAGGTCCGCCGGTTGTATCTCGGCGAGGAATTCAGAATGTAGTTGCGTGAGTGTTGCGGGCGGTTGTTAACACCGCCGCGAGGATTTGACGGTAACCGGTGTACAGACGCGCACGAACGCGTTAAAGCAAGAACCGGACCAATATTGCAACGCAACATGGCGCTTTCGCAGAGACTCGAATTCCGCCAGAGCCAAGCTCTGGTGATGACGCCGCAGCTGATGCAGGCCATCAAGCTGCTGCAGCTCTCGAATCTCGATCTCGTGGCCTATGTGGAAGGCGAACTGGAGCGCAATCCGCTGCTGGAGCGCACCACCGAAGGGCCGGGTGACGCCAATCAGCGCGAGGAAAGCTCCGCCACGGCAGAAGGATCCGGCGAAGCCGCTGAGGTCAACGGGTCGGCGGCAATCGAGGATTCGTTCGACACCGGAATCGAGAACGTTTTCCCGGATTCCGCCGAAGCTCCTGTCCGCCCCGCGCAAAACGAGCCCGCGGCTTATTCGGAATGGGCGGGCGTCGGCTCCGGCGGGCGCGAGGACGGCGACTACAATCTCGAAGCCTTCGTGTCGGCCGAGGCGACCCTCGCGGATCACCTTGGCGAGCAGCTTTCACTCGCGATCGCCGATCCGGCGCGCCGCATGATCGGCCGCCACCTGATCGATCTGGTCGACGAGGCCGGCTACCTCACCGGCGATCTCGCAGCCGTCGCCGACCGGCTCGGTGCGCCGATGGCAGAGGTCGAGGCGGTGTTGGCGATCGTGCAGACCTTCGATCCGGCCGGCATCTGCGCGCGCAATTTGAGCGAATGCCTTGCGGTGCAGCTCAAGGAGCGCAATCGCTTCGATCCCGCCATGCAGGCGCTTCTCGCGCATCTCGATCTCGTGGCGCGGCGCGATTTTGCAGCGCT
The DNA here is from genome assembly GCA_963779545.1 of uncultured Alphaproteobacteria bacterium. GTDB lineage: Bacteria > Pseudomonadota > Alphaproteobacteria > Rhizobiales > Xanthobacteraceae > PALSA-894. The sequence goes on from CAVZYQ010000005.1 coordinate 330,044, forward strand.
GCGCCGCATCTGCGGCGTCGACGACGCCGACCTCACCGACATGATCGCCGAGATTCGGCGGCTCAATCCCAAACCCGGCCTCTCGTTCGGCTCGTCGATCGTGCAGCCGATCGTACCCGACGTGTATGTGCGCGTCAGTCCCGAAGGCGGATGGCTCGTGGAGCTCAATTCCGACACGTTGCCGAAAGTGCTGGTGAACCAGTCCTATTACGCGACGGTGTCGAAGACGGCGAAGAACGACGGCGAGAAATCATATCTCGCCGACTGCCTGCAGACCGCGACCTGGCTGATGCGCGCGCTCGATCAGCGCGCCAAGACAATCCTGAAAGTCTCGACCGAAATCGTGCGCCAGCAGGACGCGTTCTTCGCGCACGGCGTCCAGTTCCTGCGGCCGCTCAATCTGAAGACGGTCGCGGATGCGATCAGCATGCACGAGTCGACGGTCTCGCGCGTCACCGCCAACAAATACATGGCGACGAGCCGCGGCATCTTCGAACTGAAATATTTCTTCACCTCCTCGATCAATGCCTCCGACGGCGGCGAGGCGCATTCCGCCGAAGCCGTGCGCCACCGCATCAAGCAGCTCATCGATGCCGAAAGTGCGCAGGAGGTATTATCGGACGACACGATCGTCGAGCGCTTGCGCGAGGCCGGAATCGACATCGCGCGGCGAACCGTCGCGAAGTATCGCGAGGCGATGCGCATTCCGTCGTCGGTGCAGCGCCGCCGCGAAAAGCACGCGCCCGCGTCTGCCGCTTCGTAAGTCGCCGTTTGTCTCATTGACGAACGCGCCGGCGGTTCATAGCTTTTCATACGGCCCGGTGGGACAAACAGCGGAGGCAACACATGCCGTTTCGCGTCTCTGGGAAAAATCTCGACATCGGCGGAGCATTGCGGGAGCGCGTCAACGCGCGGATTGTCGAAGCGTTGAGCAAGTACTTTGATGGCGGCTATTCGGGTCATGTGACCGTCGAGAAGGATGGCTTCGGTTTTCGGACCGAGTGCGCGATCCATCTCGATTCCGGCGTCACGCTGCACACCGAGGCGAACGCCGCCGACGCCTATACCAGTGCCGATGAGGCGGCGCTGCGCATCGAAAAGCGGCTGCGCCGCTACAAGCGCCGGCTCAAGGACCATCACGCGGCGAACCGCGCCAACGGGGCGGCCGTGCTCGATGCGCCGAGCTACGTCATCGAGGCGCCGGCGCACGATGAGGACGAGGAGGTGACCGAGTTCAACCCGGTCATCATCGCGGAGTCGACAACGGTTCTAAAGCAGCTTTCGGTCAGCGAGGCCGTGATGGAACTCGACATGACCGGCGCACCGGTGGTGGTTTTCCGCCATGCGAATCACGGCCGGGTCAACCTCGTTTATCGCCGTCCGGACGGAAATGTCGGGTGGGTCGATCCACCCGCGGTTGCGGCCAAAGGCCATTGACGCCAGTGGGCGGCCCCGATAAACCGCCGCCTTCCCATCAACAACGATCTCCGTTCATACCGGACCGGTTGCAATGCCGCTCACCGATCTTGTCGCGCCGAACGCCGTGATTCCGGCGCTGAAAGTGAACGGCAAGAAGCAGGCAATCCAGGAGCTTAGCAGCCGCGCCGCCAAGCTGACCGGGCAGAACGAGCGGGTCATCTTCGAAACGCTGGTGCAGCGCGAGAAGCTCGGGTCAACCGGCGTCGGCAACGGCATCGCGATCCCGCACGGCAAGCTGCCCAAGCTCGAGAAGCTCGTCGGCCTGCTGGCGCGTCTCGACCGTCCGATCGATTTTGAGTCGCTCGATGGCCAGCCGGTGGACCTGATCTTCCTGCTCCTCGCGCCCGAGGGTGCGGGCGCGGATCACCTGAAGGCGCTTGCCCGCGTCGCCCGCCTGCTGCGCGAACCCGAAACGGTGGCGCGGTTGCGCGAGTCGCGCGATGCCGACGCGCTGCACGCCGTGCTGGCAATGCCGCCCTCCGAGGCGGCCTGAACGCGTCCGGGGCGTCCGCGATGGCCCGCCTCGTTCCAGAACTCGACGTCACCAGCCTTGAAAAATCGCTCGCCTTCTATGTCGGCGTGCTCGGCTTCGCGGTCGCGTTCGAACGGCCGGAGGAGAAGTTCGCGTGTCTCTCGCGCGAGGGCGTTGACCTGATGCTGGAGGAAGCCGCCGGTCCGGGCCGGCGGTTTCGGACCGCCCCGCTGGAATATCCGTTCGGCCGCGGCATCAATTTTCAGATCGAGGTTGCTGACGTCGACGCGTTGCATGCACGCGTGGTCACGGCCGGTTTTGCTCTCCTCGTCCCGCTGGAGGATCGCTGGTACCGGCGCGGCGCGAACGAGCACGGCAACCGGCAGTTCGTCGTCGCCGACCCCGACGGCTATTTGCTGCGCTTCTTCACGAGCCTCGGTGTGCGTCCGGTTTCATAGACCGAAAGCTCAGGACTTCGCATCCGTCCGCGCGGGCTGGACTTTGCGCGATCCGGTGGGCGAAAGTCGCCTTAAGAAAAATCACCGGAGGGATCGCCATGCGCCGTGCCGCAATGCTTGTCGTTTTCGCGCTCGGACTGGCGCTGGTTCACGCCGCTCCTGCTCACGCCCAATATCCCAACCGCCCGGTCACCATCATGGTGTCGCTCGCGGCCGGCAGCGGCATGGACGTGCTGGTGCGGCTTTACGCGGACCGCCTGTCGCAAGCGCTCGGCAAGCCGGTGATCGTCGAGAACCGCCCGGGTGCGTCGCTGATGCTTGCCGCCAATGCGGTGGCGCAATCGCCGCCCGACGGTCACACGCTACTTGTTTCCACCTCGTCCGCGATGGCGATCAATCTCACGCTGTTCAAGCAGGTGACTTACGATCCCGACCGCGACTTCATCCCGATCTCGCTCTACGTGAAGTCGCCGTTCATCCTCGTGGTGAACCCGGAGGTGCCGGCGAAAACCGTTCCGGAGCTGATCGCGCACGTGAAGGCCAATCAGGGCAAGCTCAGCTACTCGTCGCCCGGCGCCGGCGTCGCGCAGCACCTGTCGATGGAATACATGAAGAACCAGTTCGGCCTGGAGATCACCCATGTGCCGTACCGCTCGACGCCGCAGTCCGTGCAGGACATCGCGGCGGGGCACATCGCGCTCGGCTGGGCGGAGGCCGGCGCATCGATCCCGCTGATCAAGGACGGCAAGCTGCGTGCGCTCGCGGTGTCGTCGACCACGCGGCTGCCGTTGCTGCCCGACGTGCCGCCGTTCGCCGAGGCCGCGCCCGCGCCGGGCTTCGAGGCGGTGTCGTGGCACATGCTGCTCGCGCCGGCGAAAACGCCGCGTGACATTGTCGACAGGCTTCACGCCGAGATGAAGCGCATTCTCGCCGAACCCGATCTCCGCCAAAAGATCGAGACGATCGGCCTGATCCCGTTCGACACGCCCTCGATTGCGGACACGCAGGCCTACCGCCGCGCCGAGCAGGAGAAGTGGGGCGCGCTGGTGAAGAAGCTTGGGCTGGAAGGGTCGCAATAGTCACTGCCGCGCGTCCCCGCGAAGGCGGGGACCTAGAGCCAAGAAAAGAAAGAGCTGGATTCCTGCTTTCGCGGGAATGAGCGGAGTCTTTAAAGCCTCTTCTGCTTGCTCGGCGGCGGCTCCCCCGCGCCGATCTTCTGCTGCGGCTTGTCGCCGAAGATGCGCACCTGATCGCCCGACGCGATGCCGTCCGGCGGGCTCTCGATGATCCGGTCCGCTGTGGTGAGACCCGACCCGATCTCGACCTCGCGGCCAAGATCGCGCGAGATCGTCACTTGCTTGAGCACCACGCGATCGTCCGGCCCGACGGTCGCGACGCGCAGCCCGCTCTGGTCGAAGATCAGTGCGCTTGCCGGGACGTTGACGACGCGCTCGGGGTTCTGCAACTCGAGCTGCACCGTGGCGAACGCGCCGGTCATCAGGTTGCCGTTCACGTTGTCGACCACGAGCAGCATGCGCGTCGTGCCCGATGCGGCTTCGACCGACTGCGCCGAAGCCTCGACCGTCGCGGTGAATGTCTTGCCGGGATATTCAGGGACCGCGATCTCCGCCTTGGTGCCGACCTTGATGCTTGGCACGTAATTCTGCGGCACGTTGACGTAGACGCGCATCTTCGCGGTATCCGACACGACGAACAGCGCCGGCCCGCCGCCGCCCGCGTTGATCAGTGCGCCGACGTCGGTGGTGCGCGACGTCACCAGCCCGTCGAACGGCGCCGTGATGCGCTTGTAGTTCTCCAGCACTTTCAGCCGGTCGAGGTTTGCCTGCGCAGACCGCAGAAGTCCCTGCCGGCTCTGTGCGTCGGCGGCGCGCTGATCCATCGTCTGCTTCGAGACCGCGCCCGAGCTGATGAGTTGCTGGCCGCGATCCAGTGTCGCGACCGCGAGCGTGAGGTTCGCCTGCGCGGTCGCAAGGTCGGCTTGCGCCTGCATGATCTGCTGGTCGAGGTCCGGCGCGTCGATCTCGGCGAGCAGTTGCCCGGACTTCACCGGCGTGCCGATGTCCGCCTTCCACTCCTTCAGGTAGCCGGACACGCGCGCGAAAAGCTGCGCCTGCGAATAGGCTTCGAGCCGCCCCGGAAGATCGATCGTTGAACGCCGGCCGCGATCGTCCGGCGTGACGACTGCCACAGTCATCGTTGCCTGCCGCTCGGTCCATTCGCTCAAGCGCGCGTCCGCCATCCGGCGGGTCGTGATGCCCATCACGACGACGGTGCCGAGAATGAGGACAGCGACGAATGCCCAAAGGCGCAGCTTGCGGCGGGACGGTCCCGCGGGCGGCGGCGCTTCGGTTTGAACGGGCTCAGGCGACATGCGGCTCTCCGATCGCGTGGGCGGTTTTTTCGCCTGCGCGCTTATGGATCATGCTGAACACCACGGGAACGAACATCAGTGTCGCAACCGTCGCAAAAACGAGTCCGCCGATGACGGCGCGGCCGAGCGGGGCGTTCTGCTCGCCGCCTTCGCCCAAGCCCAGCGCCATCGGCGCCATGCCGATGATCATCGCGAGTGCGGTCATCAGCACCGGGCGGAAGCGCACGAAGCCGGCATCGATCGCGGCGGCAACTGGGTCGCCGAGCTGATCGAGCCGCTCGCGCGCGAAGCTGATCACCAGCACGCTGTTCGCGGTCGCGACGCCCATGCACATGATGGCGCCGGTGAGCGCCGGGACGGACAGCGTCGTGCCGGTCGCAAACAGCGTCCAGACGATGCCGGCGAGCGCGGCGGGGAGGGCGGTGATGATGACGAACGGATCGCTCCAGGATTGGAAGTTGACCACGATCAGCAGGTAGATCAGCACGACCGCGGCGAGTAGCCCGAACAGCAGTCCCGAAAACGCATTGTTCATCGTGCGCACCTGGCCGAGCAGATGGACCTGCGAGCCGCGCGGCAGGCTTCCCTTCATCTCGTCCACGACCTTCTGCACGTCGGCCGCGACCGCACCGAGATCGCGGTCCTGCGTGGTCGCGTAGATCTGCACCATGGCCTGGATGTTGTATTGCGACACGACCGCGCTGCGTACGGAGCGATTGACGTCCGCGATGGCGCCGAGCGTCTGCTGCGTCCCGCCCTGCGCCGAGATCGGCAGGTTCTTGAGCGCGTTCAGCGAATCCATCTGGTACTGCGGCGTCTGCATCACGATCGAGTAGGAGACGCCGTTTTCCGGGTTGAGGAAGTAGGTCGGCGCGACCTGGCTCGACCCGGCGAGGTTCACCACCATGCTGTTGGTCACATCGCGCGCGGTGACGCCGGAGTATTGCGCGCGCGTGCGGTCGATCTGCACCTCGAAGGCCGGGTTGTTGATGGACTGCTGGATACGTGCATCCGCAAGGCCGGGCACGTGACGCAGCCGGCGCAGCAGTTCCTGCGCGAACGCGAAATTCTCGGCGAGCCGCGGCCCGCGGATTTGCACGTCGATCGGCGCCGGTGCACCGAAGTTCAGGATCTGGCTGATGATGTCGGCCGGCACGAACGAGAACGTCACGCCCGGGAAGCGGGCGGGAAGCTCCTCGCGCAGGATGCGCACGTAATCGGCGGTCGGCTTGTGCCCTTCGCGCAGCTTGATCTGCACGTCGCCGTCGGCGGTGCCGATGGTGCCGGTGTTGTTATAGGTCATGTTGATGCCGGAGACCGGCATGCCGATGTTGTCGACGATCGCCGAAATTTCCTCGGGCGGGATGATCTGGCGGATCGCCTTGGTGATTTCGGCGAACTGGTTGGCGCTTTCCTCCACGCGCGTGCCGACCCGCAGGCGGGCATGCATCATGATCTGTCCGGCATCGACCGAGGGGAAGAAGTCGCGCCCGAGATACGGCGTCAGTGCGAACGAGCCGGCGACGAAACCCATGAATGCAATGACGAAGACGACGCGGTGCGCGAGCGCCATCATCAGCAGCGCGCGATAGCCGCCACGGAGTGCTTCGAAGCGCCGCTCGAAGCCGCGCTGGAACGCGATGAAGGGGTTGCGGGTCGGCGGCCTCTGGCTGTGTTCCGTGTGTTCGTGCCTGCGCAGCAGATAGTTCGCCAAGCGTCGGCACCAGCGTGCGCGACAGGATGAACGAGCACACCATCGCGGCGATCACGGCTATTGCCATCGGCACGAACAGGAAGCGCGGCACGCCGGTGAGGAAGAACATCGGCACGAACACGATGCAGATGCACAGCAGCGACACGAAGGCCGGCGTCACGATCTGCGCCGCGCCGTCCATGATGGCGGTCTCGACTTCCTTGCCCTGTTCGAGATGGTAGTTGACGTTCTCGATCGTCACCGTCGCGTCGTCGACCAGGATGCCGACCGCAAGCGCGAGGCCGCCGAGCGTCATGATGTTGAGCGTCTCGCCGAGCGCCCACAGCGCCGTGAGCGCGCCGAGTACGGAGAGCGGAATCGAGATCGCGATGATGGCGGTCGAGCGCCAGCTTCCGAGGAAGATGAGGATCATCAGGCTGGTCAGCGCGGCTGCGATGATGCCCTCGTGAATGACGCCGCTGATCGCCGCCGAGATGAACACCGACTGGTCGCCGATCAGCGAGATCTTGAGATTGTCCGGAACGACGCCTTTGAACTGCTCGACGCGGTCCTTGATGTTCTGGATGATCGTCAGCGTCGAGACCGAGCCGTTCTTCAGAACCTGCATCAGCACGGAGCGGCTGCCCTCGACGTGCACGATGTTGGTCTGCGGCGGGTTGCCGTCACGCACCGTTGCGACGTCGCGGATGTAGACGATCGTGCCGTTGACGCTGCGGATCGGCAGATCGCCGAGCTCCGAGATCACGGTCGGCGCGTTGTTAAGCTGGATGGCGTACTCGAAGCTGCCGATTTTTTGCGTGCCGACCGGGGTGATGAGATTTTGCGCAGCGAGCGCGTTGGCAATGTCCTGACCCGAAAGGTTGCGCGCCTGCATGGCGGTCGAGTCGAGATCGATCTGGATCTGGCGCGTCTTGCCGCCGTAGGGAAACGGGATCGCGACGCCCGGAAGCGTGACGAGCGGCGTGCGCACCACGTTGAGGCCGAGGTCGGCAAGCGCCTGCTCGGACAGGCCGCTTCCCGATAGCGCGACCTGGAGGATCGGCACCGTCGAGGCGTTGTAATTCAGGATCAGCGGCGGCGTCTGGCCGGGCGGCATCTGCCGCAACTGCGTCTGCACCGCCGCCGTGATCTGCGAATTCGCAATGCGGATGTCGACGCCGGGCTGGAAGAAGACCTTGATGATGCCGAGCCCGTTATAGGACGTCGACTCGATGTGCTCGATGTCGTTGACGGTGGTGGTGAGGCCGCGGCTCGATTGCGTGATGATGCGGCCCGCCATGCCGTCCGGCTGAAGCCCCGTGTAGCTCCAGATGATCGCGATGATCGGAATGCGGATTTCGGGGAAGATGTCGACCGGCGTACGCAGTGCCGCGAGCGGGCCGACGATCAGAATCGTGAGCGCGAGCACGATGAACGTGTACGGCCGCCGCAACGCGATGCGGACGATCCCAATCATGCGAAGAACGCTCCCAAGTGACGAGCCGAAACCCGCACCGTCCCCCCGGCAGCCGGCGAGCTGCAGGCATCTGCTGCGTTCACAAGCAGCATTTATGCCGTGTTTACATGGTGTCGGATTTCGGGAAGTTCGTCCAGTTGGTACCGGCGCAAGCGGTAAACGTGGGACGACGAGTCACGTCGGCCGGTGGGACGAAAACAAGCTGTTAGCTGGTCAGCCGAAGCGGGGCAGAAATGACGCCCGAAGTGGCTTGGAAAGCCTCTCCGGACGCCAGATCGAAGCGGTTAGTGCACGCTCAGCGTCTCGAGCTCATTGCTCCAGGCGTTCGCGACCGCCGCCTCGCGGCTGTCGGTAAGCATGATCGGCGTGCCGTCGGCCGCGTGCAGCGCGTAGAGCAGCGTGCCGGCCGCAAGCTCGGGTGCCTGCGGGAAGTGCTTTTGCACATCCTCGGAGCGGATGGTCCGGACGTAGGCGAGCTTGCCTCCGCCCAGCCCTTGCAAGGCCTCCGCCGAAATCTCGTGGATATTCATATTCATGGCCCTCGATCCTTTCTGGTCGATGCCGACGCCGTCACTCGTGGTCCTTGATGGCGACCCGCTTGATCACACGCTCGGGTTCCGGGCGTGACAAGTCGATCGACAAGAGACCGTTCTTCAGGTCCGCTCCCTTCACCTCAATGCCGTCAGCCAGCACAAAGGTCCGCTGGAACTGGCGTGCCGCGATGCCGCGGTGAAGGTATTCCCGGGTTTTGTCATCCTGCTGCCGGCCGCGGATCACCAACTGGTTCTCCTCAGTCGACACATCGAGCTGTTCGCGCGTAAAGCCGGCAACCGCCAGCGTAATGCGCAGCAGCTCAGGCTCGTGCGCCTCGCGCGGCACCCGCTCGATGTTGTAGGGCGGATAGCCGTCGGCCGCTTTGGTCACGCGGTCGAGGACGCGCTCGATTTCATCAAACCCGAGCAGGAACGGACTTGAGAGCGACGGAACTCGGGACATTGTTCCAAAGCCCTCCTCGGAGCGACTTTGAGAGGCCCCTTGCGGGCACCTCCTCCGGCGCGGGTCGGCACAGTGCCGCTCCCGGTCCGGTATGGCTCAATATGGGGCGGCCCGGTTAAGGGTTCAAGAACAAGGGTTTGGCCCTTGAATGCCCGGGCCTTGTGCCGGGCATTCACGTCTTTGTTTCTCCACGCAAAAGTCGTGGATGGCCGGGACAAGCCCGGCCATGACGGCTAGGTCAGCCGTCGCGACCCGTCCGCACTGAACACATGCAATTTCGCACGGGAGGCGATCGCCACGGCCCGCTCGCCTGGCGCAGGCGCACGGGTGCCCGGGGTCCGCACGATGACGAGCGTCGCCGCGGTCGAGCGTGCCGTAGACGAAGCTTTCCGGGCCGACGCGTTCAACCGCACTCACGGTCATCGGCATCGCAATGCCGTCTGCCGATTGAGTGCCGTCAGCCGCAAGCTCGAGATCCTCCGGCCGGATGCCGACGATCGCGCCTTCGGACGGGATGTCGGCATTGCGGAGCAGCAGTGACGGCTCGGCGCCCTTCATGGTCAGCAGGTTCATGGCCGGCGCGCCGATGAAGGTTGCAACGAACGTCGTCGCGGGCTTCTCGTAGACGGCGAGCGGCGGGCCGATCTGCTCGACCCTGCCGCCGTTCATCACCACCAGCATGTCGGCAAGCGTCATCGCCTCGAGCTGGTCGTGCGTCACGTACACGGACGTCGTGCCGAAGGTTTTCTGCAGCTTGCGGATTTCGACGCGCATCGAGACGCGCAGCTTGGCGTCGAGGTTCGACAGCGGTTCGTCGAACAAGAATGCTTTCGGCGAGCGCACGATCGCGCGGCCCATCGCGACGCGCTGGCGCTGCCCGCCGGAGAGCTGGCGCGGCTTGCGATCGAGCAGCTGCTCGATTTCGAGAATGCGCGCTGCGTCGCGCACGCGCTTGTCGATTTCGGGCTTGGGCATTTTGCGGTTGCGCAGCCCGTACGCCATGTTGTCGTAAACTTTCATGTGCGGGTAGAGCGCGTAGTTCTGGAACACCATCGCGATATCGCGCTCGGACGGCTCGATGTCGTTGACGATGCGCTCGCCGATGCGGATCTCGCCCGACGAGATCGTCTCGACGCCTGCGATCATGCGCAAAAGCGTCGACTTGCCGCAGCCCGACGGGCCGACCAGCACGCAGAAATGCCCGTCCGGCACGTCGAAGGTGACGCCCTTCACGGCCTCGACGCCGCCGGCGTAGACCTTCTTGACGTCTTTCAGTGTAACTTCAGCCATCACACACCCTGTTCGCATCCCGGCTCTCGCCATAGAGCGTCGCAGACGCGCGTGAACGCGTTTATGGCTCGGCCGGGATGACAAGCGCGAAGCGCTTGTCACTTCTCCGTCTCCACCAGTCCGCGCACGAACAGCTTCTGCATCGCGATCACGACGAACACCGGCGGTAGCATCGCCAGCATCGCGGTCGCCATCACGAGCTGCCATTCGGTCAGCGCGTCGGACGTCACGATCATCTTCTTGATGCCGATGACGATGGTCTGCATGTCGTCGCGCGTGGTGATCAGTAGCGGCCAGAGGTACTGGTTCCAGCCGTAGATGAACAGGATCACGAACAGCGCCGCCATGTTGGTGCGCGAGAGCGGCAGCAGCGTATCCCAGAAGAAGCGGAACGGGCCCGCACCGTCGATGCGTGAGGCTTCGACCAGTTCATCCGGCACCGTCATGAAGAACTGCCGGAACAGCAGCGTCGCGGTCGCCGAAGCCACAAGCGGCAGCGTCAGCCCCGCATAGGTGTCGAGCAGATTGAGGTCGGCGGCGATCTTGTAGGTTGGATAGATGCGAACCTCCACGGGGAGCATCAGCGTGATGAAGATGATCCAGAAGAAGCTCATGCGCAGAGGAAACTTGAAGTACACGATCGCGTAGGCGGAGATGATCGAGATCGCGATCTTGCCGAGTGCGATCACCATCGCCATCACGAACGAGTTGAGCAGCATGGTGCCGACCGGCTCGCGCGTTGTGCCGCTCGTGCCGACGAAAATGGTGCGATAGTAATTTTCGAGGAAATAAGCGCCAGGCCAGGGCGGCATCTGCCCGTTCGAGATGATGGTCGGCTCGTGCGTCGATCCGACGAATGCGAGATAGACCGGAAACGCCACGATCAGAATCCCGACCCACAGGATCAGGTGCGGGATGATGTTTCCGAAGGGGCGGTTTTCAACCATGGCGCCTCCGTACCGCACGCGATGCAGCACGAAGTGATGCATCGCAGATGCGGGACCCGGTTGTTCTCTCAAAAAACCGGGGTCCGGGTCTGCACAGCGGCACTGCGCGCCGCAGTGCGCCCGGGACACGTGACTTTGCGAGATCGCTGTCACGACACACGCTCTTGTCGTTGAGCACGTCCGCGACGCCTTTCGCGCAGGCGGCGAGCACTTTCTCGCCCTTCTGTTTGCTGGCGCGTCGCGCGTCGCCGATCACACCGCTCGGCGTGAGGGTCTGGAAGTTCTGGAAACGCGCGGGCGGGCCGCGCAGCGCCTTGTTCACATCGATGTTGAGCATGCCGTGCGCGTCCTTGAGCCGGTCATGCTTCACGGTGTCGCCCGCCACCACCATCATCAGCGAGGTCTCGACCTCGCACGCGTGCCACACCTGCGTCTGGTCTTCGAGGAACGGCTCGATCGCGGCGTTCGACATGTCGAAGTAGGTCGCGGCGCGGATCGTCAGCTTGGTCTCTTGCGCGAAGTCGGGCAGGAACGCGTTCATCGCCGCGATGTTTCCGCCATGGCCGTTGACGATGAACACGCGTTTGAAGCCGTGCCGCTCGATGCTCTTCAGGAAACAGAGCAGCACCGCGCGATAGGTCGGGATGTCGAACGTGAACGTGCCGCCGTAGGCCATGTGGTGCTCGGCCATGCCGCACCACAGCGTCGGCGCGACGACGCATGGCGTGTCCTTCACGGCAAGCTCTGCGCCGGCCTTGCACACGGCCTCGCACAAGATACGTGTCGACGCCGACCGGCAGATGTGGCCCGTGCTGCTCCATCGAGGCGATGGGAAGCAGGACGATCGCGCCCTCGGCGGCCTTTGCGCGCAGGTCTTCGGCGGTCAGCTCTTTCCACATCACCGACGGCATCAGTACGTCACCTTCTTCTCGACATAGCGGAATTGGATCGCGGTCAGCGCGATCACGATGATCATCAGGATGACGGATTGCGCCGCCGAGCCGCCGAGGTCGCCGCCGAGCCGCCCGTCCGCATAGACCTTGTAGACCAGCGTTTCGGTCGCCTTGGCGGGGCCGCCGCCGGTCATCGCATCGATGATGCCGAAGGTGTCGAAGAAGGCGTAGACGATGTTGACGACCAGCAGGAAGAACGTCGTCGGCGAGAGCAGTGGAAAGATGATGGTCCAGAAGCGCCGCATCGGGCGCGCGCCGTCGATCGCCGCGGCTTCGATCACGCTGCGCGGGATCGCCGCGAGGCCTGCGAGGAAGAACAGGAAATTGTAGCTGATCTGCTTCCAGGTGGCGGCCATCACCACCATGGTCATGGCGTGATTTTCATTCAGCAGCGGGTTCCAGTCCACGCCGAACGTGTCACGCAGCATCCGCGCGATGACGCCGAACGAGGGCTGGAACATGAAAGCCCACAGCACGCCCGCGATCGCGGGCGCGACCGCGTAGGGCCAGATCAGCAGCGTGCGATAGATACCAGCCCCACGGAGCTGCTTGTCGGCCTGCGTCGCGAGCAGGAGCGCGCAGGAGAGCGACAGGATCGCGACAAGGCCCGAGAAGACCAGCGTCGTCCAGATCGTGCGGTAGTAGGAGGCATCGTGGAACAGCTCGCGATAGTTCTCCATCCAGACGAACTTGGTGGAGAGCCCGAATGCATCCTGCAGCAGGAACGACTGCCACACCGCTTGGCTTGCCGGCCAGTAGAAGAACACGATCGTGACGACGATCTGCGGCAGCAGCAGCGCGTAGGGCAGCAGGCGGTGATTGAAGAGCGCGCGCTTTTCCATCGATCCTGTGTCCCGCACGCGGTGCAGCGCGTAGCGATGCGCCGCAGATGCGGGACCCCGGTTATATCATCTAAGAAACCGGGATCCCGGGTCAGCGGCGCATCCTTACATGCTGCGCTGCGCCCGGGACACCAGCAACTTGGTCTACTTGGTCACCGACCGCTCGAACTGCCGCAGCATCGTGTTGCCCCGGCTCACTGCGGAGTCGAGCGCTTCCTTCGCGCTCTTCTTGCCGGCGAGCGCGGCTTCGAATTCCTCAGCCCATACGTCGCGCAACTGCACCATGTTGCCGAGGCGAAGGCCGCGCGAATTCTCGGTCGGCTCCTTGTTGGTCAGTTCAAGCAGCGGCGTTTCGAGATACGGATTGTCCTTGTAGTAACCGGACTCCTTGGTCTTGGCGTACGCCGCCTTGGTGATCGGCAGATAACCCGAGGACTTGTGCACCTGGACCTGCCGGTCGGTGTCGGAGAGGAACGCGAAGAATTTCGCCACGCCCTTGTATTCTTCGGGCTTCTTGCCGCCCATCACCCAGAGCGATGCGCCGCCGATGATCGAGTTCTGCGGGGCGCCTTTCTCGTCCGGATAGTAGGGCATCGGCGCGTTGGTCCAGTCGAACTTGGCGTTCGCCTTCACGTTGCCGAAGAAGCCCGACGAGGTGAGGAAGATCGGACACTCGCCCGAGGTGAAGCGGCCCTCGCCGGTGTTGGTACGGCCGGAGTAGTCGTAGGTCTTGTCCTTCTGCAGCTCGATCAGGTTCGCCAGATGCTTGGTGTGCAGCGGGCCGTTGAAGTTCAGCACCGTGTCGAAGCCGTCGAGCCCGTTCGCTTTCGTCGAAAGCGACACGTTGTGCCAGGCCGACATCTGCTCGACGTTAACCCACGTCACCCACGCGTTGGAGAATCCGCAGGTCGGATGGCCCGAGGCCTTCAGCTTCTTTGCGGCCTCGAACACTTCAGGCCACGTCTTCGGAATCTCCGCGATGTTCGCCTTCTTCAGCGCGTCGCGATTGATCCACATCACGGTGGATGACGAGTTGAACGGGAACGACAGCATCTCGCCTTTGGAGGTCGAGTAGTAGCCGGTGATCGCCGGCAGGTAGGCGTTCGGGTCGAATTTCTCGCCCGTCTCCTTCATCATCACGTGCACCGGCTTCACGGCGCCGACTGCCGCCATCATGGTGGCGGTGCCGACCTCGAACACTTGCATGATGTGCGGCGCGTTGTTGGCGCGGAATGCCGCGATGCCTGCGTTCATGGTGTCCGGATAGCTGCCCTTGTAAGTCGGGACGACCTTGTATTCCTTCTGGCTCTCGTTGAACTCGTTGGCGAGCTTGACGATGACCTCGTTGTTGCCGCCGGTCATTGCGTGCCACCACTGCAATTCGATCTGCGCAGAAGCGGGCGTTGCGGCGCTGAGCGCAACGGCTGCGGCCGCTCCCAGCATGAAGCCACGAACCATGAACGGTCTCCTTGTGTTGTTCCCCCCGCGGCAGGCCGCGGACGTGTTTCCGCTAGCGATTAGCGGTGACGCTCCCATGACGCGCGTAGCATATTGTAGGGCAGGGGCGAAATGCGACGGAAGGGGAAGCTTTACGGGTTCGCCTTCTCAAATCGCCGCAGGATCTCGTTGCCGCGCCGCACTGCGGAATCAAGTGCGGCCTTGGCCGCCACCTTGCCGGTGATGGCCTGCTCCAGTTCGTCCTCGATCACGTTGCGGATCAGCACGAACGAGCCGAGCCGGGAACCTTTCGAGTTCTCGGTCGGCTCTTGCAGCGTAATCTGTCTGATCGCGATGTCGGCGCCGACGTTGCGCTGGTAGAAGCCGCGCGCGCCGGACATCTCATAGGCGGCACGCGTGATCGGCAGGTAGCCGCTCTCCTGATGCCACCGCGCCTGCGTCTCGGGCCTCGACAGGAACGCGAAGAACCGCGCCACGCCCTTGTATTCGGCCTCCGGCCGCCCTTTCAGCACCCACAGCGTCGCGCCGCCGATCACCGCGTTGTGCGGCGCGCCCGCGACATTCGGCCAATACGGCATCAAGCCGTAGCCGACCTCGAACTTGGCGTTCGCCAAAATGTCGGGCCGGGTCGCCGATGAGGTGACGTACATGCCGCATTGGCTGCCGTGAAATTTGGCGTCGGCGCGGTCCGTGCGGCCGCCGTAGTCGAAGATTTTCGTTTTCTGCCATTCAGCCAACGCCGCAAGATGCTTCACCACGACGTCGCTGTTGATCGCGAGTTCGGCATCAAGTCCGCCGAAGCCGTTCTGCCGGGTGGCGACCGGCAGATCGTGCACGGCCGCAACGTTCTCGATGTGGATCCACGATGGCCACGCCGAGGTGAAACCGCACGGCACGCCTGCGGCGCGCAGCTTCTTTGCCGCGGCCTCGACCTCCGGCCAGGTGCGCGGCGGTGCATCGGGGTCGAGCTTCGCGACGCGGAACTGATCCTTGTTGTAGTAGAGGATCGGCGTCGACGCATTGAACGGAAACGACAGCAGATTGCCGGACGCGTCCGCATAGTAGGCCGACACTGCCGGCAGGTAGGCCTTGGGGTCGAAGGTCTCCCCCTGCTCGCGCATCAACTGATACACCGGATAGGTCGCGCCCTTCGCCGCCATCATGGTGGCGGTCGCGATCTCGTTGACCTGCACGATCGCCGGCTGCGCGTTGGCGCGGATCGCGAACAGCGCGCCGGTCATCGTCTCGGCATACTGGCCCTTGTAGACCGGTACGATGCGGTATTCGGATTGCGAGGCGTTGAAATCCGCCGCGAGCTTCTCGACCTGACGGCCGAGTTCGTTTGCCATCGCGTGCCAGAACTGAATTTCGGTCTGCGCGCGTGCCGGCTGCGGCGCCGATACGCCGAATGCGATGGCGCAAAACAATGCCGCGACCCGCGCGGCTTTTCCCATGTCCGTGTTCATGCTCTAAGCATGCATTCCCCGACCGGAATGACACAAGGGCAGATGCATGGGCCTGCGCAACGGCCAGATGTTTGCGGCGTTCGCGCAACAGTGGCGGCGAGGCTGCGCCTGATGCAGAGCGCGTCGCCGACCGCCGCGCCGTCTCGCCTGGCGGCGGCTCTGATCTGGTCGCTCGCCGTGCTGGCGGTGCTGTTTCTGGTCTGGCCGGTGTGGCGCGCGTTCCTGCCGCTGGAGATTTGGGGCAATGAGGGCTGGAACGCCTATCACATCGATTCCGCCATGCGCGGCAGCGGGCTTTATCCGCCACCGGATGGGCTGGTTGCCAACAACTACCCGCCGCTCTCCTACTATGTGATCGGCTGGCTCGGCCGCCTGTTCGGTGACCCGCTTTATGTCGGGCGTGCTTTGTCGCTGCTGGGCACACTCGGCATCGGCGGCATCGGCGGCCATCATCGTGCGGCAGCTCGGCGGCTCGCGCGCCGCGCAACTGATCGCCGGCTTCTGGTTCGTCGCCACCATGGCGCGCTTCTTCGATTTCTATGTCGGCATGAACGAGCCGCAGATCCTCGGGCTCGCCGTGATGGCGGCCGGGCTTGCGTGGTTTCTCAAGCTTCATTCGGAAGGGCGCGCGGTCGAGCCCGCCGTGCTGGTGATGGTGCTCGCGGGCTTCATCAAGCACAACTTCATCACCATTCCGCTGGTCGCGCTACTCTGGCTGACCTTCGACAACTGGCGGCTCGGAGTTCGCGCCGCGCTCGTCGGCGGTGTGGCCGCCGCTGCGGGCCTTGCGCTCTGTGCCTGGCTGTTCGCGCCATATTTCATCGCCGACATGCTGATGCCGCGCACTTACAGCTGGCAGCGTGCGATTTTCGACCATCGGCCGCCTGCAATTCATCCTGCCCGCAATGGTGATGTGGGCGGTGTGGGCATGGAGCGAGCGCCATAAGAGACCCGCACGCTTCACCGCGCTGACGATCGGCATCGCGCTGCCGCTCTGCCTCATCCAGAAAACCGGCGCAGGCGTCGACGAAAACGCGCAGTTCGAGCTGATCTTCGCCACCGCACTCGGCATTGGGCTCGCATTCGACGGCCTGCAGCGCGATCCGTGGCGCTCGGGCTGGTCGCCGAACACGATCAGCGTGCTCGTGCTTGGCGTGCTGATCGTACGGCTCCTGATCTCCAGCCGGCTCGAATTCGCTTATGTGATCTTCAACCCGCAATACCGCGCGCTCGCCGCCGAACATGCTGCCGTGGCGCGCGCCGAAGCCGCGCGGGTCGCCGCGATGCCTGGCAGTGTCGGGTGCCAGAATCTCGTGGTCTGCCGCATGGCCGGCAAACCGTTCGTCTATGATCATTTCAAAGTGATGATGCTGTTCGAAACGAAACGCTTGACCCCGCAACAGCTGATGGACATCACACGGCGGGAAGGCATCACGCTGGACGACACCGATCCGCGCGCCAGGGTGACGTCGCTGTGGCGGCGGATGAGATCGGACTAACGGGAGGCGGCTTTGAAAATCGCGATCATGGGTTCGGGCGGCATCGGTGGCTACTACGGCGCGATGCTGCAGAACGGCGGCGCGGACGTGACCTTTATCGCGCGCGGCGCACAGCTTGAAGCGCTGCAGAAGAACGGCATCGAGATCGACGGCGTGAAGCCGGTCAAATTGCCGAAGGTCAAAGCGACCGACGATCCGAAGACCATCGGCAAGGTCGACATTGTGATCTTCTCGGTGAAGCTGCGCGACACCGAGAGCGCGGGCCGCCAGATCCTGCCCCTGATTGGGCCGGACACCGCCGTCATCTCGCTGCAGAACGGCGTGCAGAAGGACGACATGCTGGCGCCGATCGTCGGCCGCGAGCACCTGATCGGCGGTGCGGCCTATATCGGCGTGTCGGTGACGCGTCCGGGCGTGATCCGCAAGGCCGGCACGATGGAACGTCTCGTGTTTGGCGAGTTCGACGGCAAGGTCTCGCCGCGCGCGCAGGCTTTTCTCGATGCTTGCAAGGCCGGCAACATCGTTGCCGAGATCAGCACCGACATCGCGACCGGGCTGTGGGAGAAGTTCGTGACGCTCGTCACCATGTCGAGCGTCACCGCTGCCATGCGCTCGACCATCGGCCCCATTCGCTCCAACCCGCTGACGCTTCAGTTCGCCCACGACCTGATGAAGGAGGTCGTCGCGGTCGGCCGTGCGCAGGGCATCAACCTGCCGGAGGATTTTGCCGATCAGCGCATCAAGGGCGTGCAAGGCATGGCGCCCGAGATGCAGGCCTCGATGGCGCTCGACCTTCAGCTTGGGCGGCCGCTGGAACTGCCATGGCTTGCGGGGCGGTCGTCGACATGGGTGCGCAGAAAGGCGTGCCGACACCATGCTGCCGCGCGGTGCGCGACATTCTCATCCTGCACGTGGACGGGAAGGGCGCGTAACTCTGCCGCTCGTCCCCGCGAAAGCGGGGACCCAGAGCCAAGAACTGGATGCCCGCTTTCGCGGGCATGAGCGGAGGAAATTCAACGCAACATCAACACGGCAGCGAGCGCGGCCAGACCAAGTGCACGCGCCAGCGCAACCTCGTCTTCGCTCCAGTCCGCTTTCGCGCGCGAGATGTTGAGCGTGCCAAGACATTTGCCTTCGCTCACCAGCGGCACGTTCACGATCGAATGAATGCCAAGCCCGAAGATGATCGCGTGATCGTCGAAGGCTTCGCGTAGTGCGTTATCGCCCGTATTCACCACGACGCGATGCTCGACCAGCACCTTGCGGCTCCAGGCGGTGTCGCGCTTGGTCTTGCGCCCGCCGACCGGATAGGCCGCCGTGTTGGATGAATAGAGCCGCTCCACCTGCGACGCGGCCTCGTGATGGCGCATCGCGGTGACGAGGCACGCATCGAGCCGCCGCCGCGCGACCTGATCGATCGCCCCAAACAGCGCCGCGGGCGCGTTCGCCGCGCCTGCCGCAAGCGCCTCGATGTCGTCCGCCGTGAGTGTCGTCAGACCTCGATCTCCATCTCCAGCAGCGCCGAGCTGAGCGACTTGCCGTGCGCGTCGATGGCAAGCGACGTCGTCACCCCGCCGCCCAGCGCATCTTGCCCGACAAACTGCAGCGCGCCGAGCTGAGGCAATTCGTAGCGTTTCACCGCGCCCTTGATGATACCGGCGAAGTGCTGCTTCACGGCCTCCGGCGTCACGCGTTCACGCAATAGCGGGAAATCTTCCGCCCGGTAGGCGATCAGCGACAGGATCGTCGTGTTGCCCTTGTCGCCCGCGCGCGCGTGAGCGAGGTCGTAGAGCTTGCGCTTCATGACTCGATCACCGTGACCTGCGGCTTCACCTTGTCGCGCGGAAGCAGACAGGACACGATGCCGATCTGCTCTTGCGTCGATTTGCGCGCGCCGCCGCCGCCGGCGGGGCCGTTGGTCCACAGCGTTTCGACTTCTTCACCGATGCGCGCCGCCATGTCCCTGTCCGCCGAGCGGCCGGCAACGCGCAGGCGTACTTCGTATGGGTTGTGCGCCTCGCCCGACATCGGACGCGTGTGCAGCGATCCCAACCCGACGATATCGATACGCAACTCCTGAAACTGACCGCGCAGCCGCTCGGCAACGATCTCCCCGGCGAGCTGCGCCCGCGCGACGCAGTTCTCGCCCGCATAGGAAATCTCGCCCTCTCCGATGTAACCGGCGTGGTAGCCGACGCTGACCTTCAGCGTGTCGGGGCGCGGCCGTCCGCGCGCACCGGTCACGGCAATCGTATCCGGCGCTGTTTCGTTGATCGCGACGCCGGAAAAATCCGCCGTCACGTCCGGCGTGAGATAGGCGCCCGGATCGGTGACCTCGTAGAGCAGTTGTTCGGCCGCGGTCATCCGGTTGATGGTGCCGCCGGTCCCTTCGACCTTGGACAGGCGCGCGTTACCATCCGCATCGACATCCGCGAACGGGAAGCCGAGCCGCGCCATGCCGGGCACGTCCTTTTTTCCCGGATCGGCGTGGTACCCGCCGGTTAGTTGCCCGGCGCATTCAAGCAAATGGCCGACCACCGTGCCGGAGGCCATGCGTGCTTCGTCATCGAGCTTCCAGCCGAAGTGATGGGCAAGCGGCGCGAGCGCCAGCGATGGGTCGGCGACGCGGCCGGTGAGGACCACGTCCGCGCCGCTTTCGAGACAGGGGAGCATTTCCTCGACACCGAGGTAGGCGTTGGCCGAGAACAACGGTCCGACGCTCGACAGCGGCTCGCCCGTCTCCAGCACCGTCTGCGCCGGGTCGAGCGCATCGAGCACATCGTCGCCGGTCAATGCCGCGACCCGCACCTTCAGCCCAAGCTTCCTCGCCAGCGCAACGATCGCCTCCGCACCTGCGATCGGGTTCGCTGCGCCCATATTGGTGACGACACGCACGCCGTTCTGCTTGATCAAGGGCAGGAGGCCGGCCATGCGCCGCTCCAGCAGCAGGTCGTAGCCGCGGTGGGGGTCGTGCAGCTTGCGCAGCTGTGCGAGCGCGATCGTGCGCTCGGCGAGGCACTCCAGCATCAGGTAATCGAGCCTGCCGTGCTCGGCGAGCACCAGCGCGGGCTCGATCCGGTCTCCCTGAAATCCCGCGCCGCAGCCGATCCGTACCGTGCCGGTCAAGCTCAGTCTCCCGGCAGGTCGTGGATGTCCGGGAAGAAGAGGTCCTGCCATTTCGCCGGCGGGTCCTTGACGGTGCCGACCTTGCCCATGAACACCGCAGTCTTGAACACCTTCTCCGGCGACAGCGTGAAGGCATAGTCCTTGTCGTTGATCACCGCGAAGATGTCGTCGACCGAGTTCTTCGTGTCCTTCGCGATCGAAATGTAGTCATGCGCCGCTTTCTTCTTGTCTTTGTTGATCGCGTCGATCGCTTCCTTCTGCGCCGCGACGAAAGCCTTGTAGACCTTCGGGTTCGCGTCGTGGAATTTCGATGAGGCGATCACGACCAGCGCAGAGGCACGTCCGCCCAGGATGTCATAGCTCGTCGTCAGCAACCGCGCGTTCGGAAACTTCATTTCCTGCTCGTAGAACGGCGACGTGCCGAAATGCGCGTTGACGCCGCTGGTGTTGTTCATCAAAGCGATCATCGCATCGGGATGCGAGAGCGAGACGGTCAACTCGTCGAACTTCGTGTAATTGCTCTGCCCGAACAGGTCGGCCGCTGCCATCTGCAGCATCAGCGCCTGCGTCGAGATCTTCACCGACGGCACCGCGATCTTGTCTTTCTGCGACAGGTCCTTCAGCGATTTCAGTTCCGGATTGCGCGTGACGAAATAGAGCGGGTAGGACGTCATCGCGGCGACGCCCTTCACACCGACATTGCTCTTGGTGCGCGACCACAGCGTGATCAGCGACGGCGCGCCGACCGCGCCGAAATGCACATTGCCGGACAACAGCCCGTCATTGATGACGCTCGGTCCCGCGACCTTCTGCCAGTTGGTCTTCACATCGATGCCGGCCGCCTTGGCGTGCTTTTCGATCAGGCTGTCGCGCTCCATCAGCATCAGCGGCAGGAAGGCGACGCCGAACTGCTGCGCGATGGTGATCTCGGACACTTCTGCGCGGCTTGTGGCCGTGCCGGCGAGCAGCGCCACGGCGGCGGCGATTGAAACGAACCTCATGCGTCCTCCGTCATTTTTTCAGTTTGAACAATTTCAGCGCGTTGGTGCGGGCGATTTTCTGCCGGTCGCCGTCGCTCAGCGGCGCGGCGTCGATCCAGCCGGCGGCATCGCCGACGTCCTCGAACGGATAGTCGGCCGACCATAACACGCGCTCGATCCCGATTTCGGCAATCGCCTGATTGAGCGCCGAGGTCGAGAAATTGCCCGATGTGGTGAGCACGAAGTTGTTGCGGAAATAATCGCGCACCCAGTTCTTCGCCGCGTAGCGGTGCCGCGCCTTCATCCAGTCGTTGCGATGATCGATGCGCCACAGGTAGGCCGGGATGCCTTCGCCGAGATGCCCGAGGACGATTTGCAGGTTCGGGTGCTCGTCGAACAGTCCGGAGCCGATCAGCCGCAACGCATGCACGGCGGTCTCGGCGTGGAACGCCCAGTTCGGTCCCAGCAGCCAGTTGTGCCCGTCATAGCCCGGCATCGAGCCCGGTAGCGGATTGCGCGGATGCAGATAGAACGGAACGTCGAGCTCCGCGACCGTGCGCCAGAACGGCCGGTACTGCGGCAGATCGTAATAGAGCGTGGTGTTCGCATCTCCCGCCTGCGAAAAGCCGTTCACCAGCGCGCCGACGAAGCCGAGTTCTTTCACGCAGCGCGTCAATTCGCGCGTGGCTTCGTCCGGGTCCTGCATCGGCAATGCGGCGAAGCCGGCGTAGCGGGTTGGGTGGCGTGCGATCTCGGCGGCCAGTGCGTCGTTCGCCTCGCGTGCAACCGCGATGGCGCGCTTCACATCCCATATCGCCTGCACGGCCGGCGCGTTGAGCGAGAGGATCATCATCGCGACGCCGTTCTCGTCCATCGTCGCGAGGCGCTTGGCCGGATCGGTCAGCCGCGGTCCAAGCTCGTCCCACACGTGCGCGCCGAACACCTGTGAGTCCGCGAGCGTCGCCGGAATAGCGAAATGCTCCTCAAGCGCGATCTTGCCCTGCATGCGGTGTCCCTGCGGACCGCATGATGCCAGTCTCCCGTCGAGAGGGCCAGCGGCGCCCCGTCACGGCCGAAATGCAGAAAAGCCGCCCCGGGATCCGCCTAGCGATGCGAATGGCGCGTTTGACGCCTGGAACAAAAACATGCCAATTCCGCGCAGCCGATAGCTATTGGAGGCGTTTCCTCGGGTTCGGAAAAGAGGCGGATGCACCGTTCATATATCGCTCAAATGCTACCGCTTTGGCGTCGTCTGACAATGCAACGTAAGTAACAAGCCGCCATGACTTGTACTTCCCCGTGGCGGCGAGCCGCCGGTGCACGCTTATTTCGACTTCAACTGTGTTGTGGCGTTCATCGTCATCAGCGGGTACTGCATCGCAAGATCGTCAATTCTTGATCGGCGCTTTGGTGTGATGAGTTACGCGTTGAGGAGCGCCCTCAAGAATATTTCGGCGCTGATTGCCTGCGCCCTCTTTGCTGGTGCCGTTGAACTAATGGTCTTCAATAGCGCCTTTCGACCGGCGGTCTGGACCGAGGGATTCGATCTTCAAGCCTTCCAGTTCGCCGTTATCGGCATGTCGGGATACACGAGGCAATTTGCTTCTTACGCGCCGAGCTACACCGTATCCTGGGAGCTTTTGTACTACGCGATCTGGGGCGCGACGTAGCTCTTTTGCGCATTCCTGGAGGGCAATCGCCGCGTGCTTTGGACGGCAGATAGACTGTACTTCATGTCGGTACGTCGAGGCCAATACGCTGGCCCGTCTTCGCTGCTCTTCACAACAGGCTAGACGGCGCATCATTGGAGCGCTGCTTCTCGATTTCGCGAGGCTCTGCGTTGCACCGCTCATCGCATGGGGCGTTCTTCTCGCCGCCTATACGATCGGTCTTGCCTACGACCTCCGCTTGTCTGTCGAGCGATTCGACCTGGCGATATGGCCTTACTTCGCGTTGATCTCTGCCTTGTTCGCAATAGCAGTGTCGTCTCACCTCGGAGCGTCCCCGGAGCAACCCAGCCGCCTCGACCGATGGCTGGGGCAAATCTCCTATCCGCTCTTTTTGGTGCATGGCCCTGCGATGATTCTGACCGCGACAGCAATGAAGGCGGTTGGGTTGAAAATATCCTTTGGCCCCTTCCTGTTGATCTTGATCTGCGGGAGCGTCGTTGTCGCGCAATGCGTGCTGTATCTGATTGAGCGTCCCGTTATGGCTGCCCGCAGGCTGCTGTGGTCCCCCCTCCACTCCAAAACGTTGATCGTCGAGCCTCCTGCGGAAGCGCTTTCGGTGACGCCGCGCAGCGTTGTCGCTACCGCGGGCACGGACGCGCGACGCCCTACCTGAATTTCGCTCGGTGACGATCCAACGAACCCGAGCCGATTTAAGACGACCGTGCGGGGCTGCCCCTGTCCAGCCCGCAGGCGGGCACTAAACATCGCGCAAATATTCTTCAAAACACCAATGCTGTCGAAGGTTGGTGGAGCCAAGCGGGATCGAACCGCTGACCTCCTGCATGCCATGCAGGCGCTCTCCCAGCTGAGCTATGGCCCCATCTCAGTCGGCGCGTGTTGGGAACCGCGCCGGTTTCAATCTATCGTACGGGCTTGCTGCCGTGAGACCACAAAAGTCCCGCCCGCTCAAGTATCCTCCTCGTCCTCGCGCTCGCCGCCGATGATATCGGTAACGTCGTCGCCCTCGTCCTCGTCGGTCTCCAGAAAGGTCGCGTCGTCGGCGGCATCGTCGTCCGCGACCTCGACCTCGTCCTCACCTTCGACCGCCGCGCCCTTCTTGCCACCCTCGGCCTCGGCGTCAGCCTCTTCGAGCGATACGAGTTCGACCTCGGCCGCCTCCGGCGCTTCGACGGCTTCCGGCACCAGCGGAGCGACTGGCGCGCGCGCAGCTTCGCCGCCGCGCCGTGTCATCACCACCGGGTGAAACACCGTCTCGCACTTCGGGCAGACGATCGGGTCCTTGCTCAGGTCGTAAAATTTCGCACCGCAACTGGCGCACAGGCGCTTGGTGCCGAGTTCGGGTTTTGCCACCGGGTATCCTTGAGGCTGATTTAGAAAAACGGCGCTTGACTTGGCGCCTCGTTGCTCCGCTGTCAATAGGCTCAAAATACTGATTTTCGGCCCTCAAACGCCCTCCCGATGACGCGCCGCGGGGCCCCGTGGTAGGACCGGCCGCTTCAAAAGGAGCGAACCGCGTGGACCAGACCGTGACGCCGCTTGCCGCCCGCCGCTCGGGCCCTTTGCGCGGCCGCGCGCGCGTGCCGGGGGACAAGTCGATTTCCCACCGCGCCCTGATCCTCGGCGCCATGACGGTGGGCGAGACGCAGATCACCGGGCTGCTCGAAGGCGAGGACGTGATCAACACCGGTCGCGCCATGCGGGCCCTGGGCGCGACCGTCGAGCGGACCGGGCAGGGTGCGTGGCGGGTCCATGGCGTCGGCGTGTCGGGCTTCGCGGAGCCGGCCGCGCCGCTCGATTTCGGCAATTCCGGAACCGGATGCCGGCTGGTCATCGGCGCGGTCGCGGGGTGCCCGGTCACCGCGACATTCGATGGCGACGCCTCGCTGCGCTCGCGGCCGATGAAGCGCGTGCTCGACCCGCTCGCGCGCATGGGCGCACATGCGGTGAATGTCGCTGACGGCGGGCGGCTGCCGCTGACGCTGAAAGGTGCCCGCGATCCGATCCCGATCGTCTATCAGCCGCCTGCGGCCTCCGCGCAGCTCAAGTCCGCGGTGCTGCTCGCCGGTCTCGCGGCGCCCGGCGAAACAACCGTCATCGAAGCCGAGGCGACGCGCGATCACACCGAGCGCATGCTGCGGCACTTCGGTGCGGAGGTCGCGGTCGTGAACGAGGGCGCGCATGGCCGCCGCGTCACGCTCAAGGGTCAGCCCGAACTTGTCCCGGCACCCGTCATCGTGCCGGCCGATCCTTCATCCGCGGCGTTCCCGATGGTGGCGGGACTGATCGTGCCCGGCTCGGACATCGTGCTCGAAGGCGTGATGCTCAACGTCACCCGAACGGGCCTGTTCAAGACGTTGCGCGAGATGGGCGCAAGCATCGAGGAACTCGATCGCCGCGTCGAAGGCGGCGAGGACGTGGCCGACCTGCGCGTTCGTGCTTCTTCGCTCAAGGGGGTCGATGTGCCGCCCGAGCGCGCGCCGTTCATGATCGACGAGTATCTGGTGCTCGGCGTCGCAGCCGCGTTTGCCGAGGGCACCACACGCATGCGTGGCCTGAAGGAGCTGCGCGTGAAGGAATCCGACCGCCTCGCCGCCACCGCTGCAATGTTGCGCAACAATGGTGTCGAGGTCGAGATCGAGGGCGACGACCTGATCGTGCACGGCAACGGCCGCGTCACCGGCGGCGGGCTCGTCGCCACCCACATGGATCACCGCATCGCGATGTCGGCGCTGGCGATGGGGCTGGCCAGCGAGAAGCCCGTGCAGGTCGACGACACCGCATTCATCGCGACGAGCTTTCCAGATTTCGTCGGGATGATGCGGGCGATGGGCGGGGAACTGGGCTGAGGATTTCGATGGCGCAAGCTTTGATCGCGATCAGTTGCTTGCCGCTCTCGATGAGGTCGGGCGAGCAGCGGTCGCCGCGAAGGCGCGGCTTGAGATCGCGGTGTACGGCGGATCGGCGCTCATGCTCGCAAGCAATTTCCGCTTTGCGACCGAAGATCTGGACATTGCTGAGATCGGAACGCCGTGGCCCGAGTGGCTGTCGCGAGTGGTCGCGGAGCTGGCTGCGAAGAACGGCTGGTCCGAGAGTTGGCTCAATGACGCAGTGACATTTCACCTGAGCACGAACGCGCGGCCGGATCGCGATCTCGTCCCGTTGGGCACGTTTCCGCGGCGTGGCGAGCCGGGCCTGAGCATTTCGGTCCCGACTGCGCGATATATGCTCGCGCTCAAGCTCAAGGCCCTGCGCATCGCGGACGCCAAGGGCGAAAGCGATCTGACCGACGTCGCAAATCTGCTCGGGGTCCTGAAGATCACTGAGGTTGAGCCGGCCATTTCGATTTTGGCCGAGTTCTTCCCCAAGACGGCACAGGATGCCGACAAGCAGCGCTTTGTGCTACGAAACATCCTGTTGATGGAAGCTCCGACCGATGCGCCCCGCTACCCTGGCAGAAGCGATCCAGAGAGTTCTTGACGGCACGCCGCAAGAGAAGGCGCTGCCGGAATTTCTCGACACCTTTTATCTGGCGCCGACGGCCGACGCGCAGCTGGCCTCGCTGTGCGAGCGCCGCCGGACGACCGGCAACGCGCGCCTTGACGCACTCGCCGGTGCGATCGCCGAATACCTGTCGCGTCAATATGCGCTGGCGGCGATTCCGGCCTGGGCGTTCGAACCAACCGCTTTCTCGACCGCGCTTGGCATGTTTCGCAGCTCGATAGTCCAGGCATGCGCGAATATCTCGACTTTCGCCAGCCCGGCGGAATTCCGTTCGCGCAATATCTTCACCGAAGAGCGCCCGCTGCGCCGCGCCCGCGCGAAGGTCGCTTGACCGCGACATGCCCAGTATTCATGATCATCGCGATTGACGGACCGGCCGCGTCCGGCAAGGGCACCCTCGGCAAGCGGCTCGCGGCGCATTACGGGCTGCGCCATCTCGACACCGGGCTGATTTACCGGGCGGTCGCCAAGGCGCTGCTCGATGCCGGCCGCCCGCTCGATGACCGGGCCGCCGCGATTGCCGCCGCACAGGCGCTCGATCCCACGCGGTTCGACGAAAAGGCCTTGAAAGGTCACGCCGTCGGCGAAGCGGCGTCGATCGTCTCGGCTGTTCCCGAAGTGCGCGCCGCGCTGCTCAAGTTTCAGCAGGATTTCGCCGCGACGCCACCCGGCGCGGTGCTCGATGGGCGGGATATCGGCACGGTCGTCTGTCCAAACGCCGACGTGAAGATTTTTGTGGTCGCGTCACCCGAGGAACGCGCGCGCCGCCGTGCGCTCGAACTCAAGGCTGCCGGTCAGAACGTGAACGGCGCGGACATTCTTGCCGATATCCTCAAGCGCGACGAGCGAGATCGCAACCGGGCCGCCGCGCCGCTGCGCCGTGCGGATGACGCGCACGAACTCGATACCACGCATCTTGATGTCGAGCAGTCTGTTGCCGCCGCGATCGCGCTCGTGGAGCGATACAAGCCGCGCGCTATTTGATCAGCGCGATCACCTTCTTCCATTTCTCCTGTTCTTCGGCGATGCGCTTCACCAGCGCGGGCTGGCTTTCGACGATCGGTGTGAAGCCCGCGACTTCCATGCGTTTGGCGATCTCGGGATCGGACAGGATTGCGTTGATCTCGCTGTTGAGCCGCTCGACGATCGGCGACGGCAACCCGGCCGGGCCATTGATGTAGTTGATCGACGATCCGTCGAAGCCCGGCAGCGTGTCGGCGATCGGCGGCAGGTCGGGCAGGTTCGGGTTGCGCTCCAGCGTCGCGACGCCGAGCCCGCGCAGGGTACCGGCGAGGATATGCGGCATCTGCACCGATACGGTGTCGATCGCCATCTGGATGTTGCCGGCGAGCAGGTCCGTCAATGCCGGCCCCGAGCCGCGGTACGGCACGTGTATAATGTCGATGCCAGCCATCGTCTTGAACAGCTCGCCGGAGAGGTGCGAACTCGCGCCGATGCCGGAGCTTGAGAAGTTGATCTTGCCGGGATTGGCCTTGGCGTAGGCGATCAGCTCGGCGACCGATTTGACCGGCAGGCTCGGGGTCACCACCAGGACGTTGACGGCCGTTACCACCGTGGCGACCGGCGTGAAGTCCTTGAAGGCGTCATAGGGCAGCTTCGGCATCAGGAACGGGTTGGTGATCTGCGGCCCCGGCGTGGTCCAGAGCAGCGTGTAGCCGTCGGGTGCAGCCTTTGCGACCGCGTCAGCCCCGATTGTGGCGCCGGCGCCCGGCTTGTTTTCGATCACCACCGCCTGGCCAAGGCGTTTGGCCAGCGGCTCAGCCAGGATGCGCGCCATCGCGTCGGCAGCGCCGCCGGGCGCGAATGGAACCACGATTTTGATCGGAGCGGCCGGCCAAGTCTGTGAAGAAGTTTGTGCCTGCGCCGCGGTCACAAGACTCAATAGGGCCAGCGCGGCGAGCCATCGCCTCATGGTGCGTCCTCCCGTTCTGTTGCAGCAGTTTAAGTCAAATCCCGGTGGGTCAAAGCAGCGCCTGAGCGACTCCAAACCCTTGTGCGTTCGAAGGACTTTGGCTATATCGGCGGCGTTCCGTGCAGCCGTCGACAGTGTCGAGGCCGCCCGGGCGGGCCGAAGGCGCGGCTGACCGCGCTTTCGATGTCGGAGGACCTAGCCCGTTCCGGACCGTCTCTGATCGGCGTGAGGCCGGGCATTCATCATCGTTCTGATCGTTTGGGTCGAGCGCCGGCCCGCCTTCGGGCGGTTGCCGCAAGCCTGCGGGTCTTGCGGTCTCGGACGATTGGAACGCGTTCATTCAAACCACGGCGTACCGCATTCAGGAGACTCCATGGCTGCCGCTGCTGCTACTGCCACGCGTGAAGATTTCGCCGCGATGCTCGATGAAGCATTCGGCCAAGGCAACTTGCTCGAAGGAACTGTCGTCAAAGGCAAGGTTGTCGGCATTGAAAAGGACATGGCGCTGATCGACGTCGGCGCGAAGACCGAAGGGCGCGTCGCGATCCGCGAGTTCTCCGGCCCCGGTCGGGGCGGCGAGATCAAGGTCGGCGACGAGGTCGAGGTTTACCTGGAGCGCATCGAGAATGCGCTCGGCGAGGCGGTTCTCTCGCGCGACAAGGCGCGCCGCGAAGAAAGCTGGGGCAAGCTCGAGAAGGCCTTCAACAGCAACGAGAAGGTCCAGGGCGTCATCTTCAATCAGGTCAAGGGCGGCTTCACGGTCGACCTCGACGGCGCGGTCGCGTTCCTGCCGCGCTCGCAGGTGGACATCCGGCCGATCCGCGACGTCACACCGCTGATGAACGTCAACCAGCCGTTCCAGATCCTGAAAATGGATCGCCGCCGCGGCAACATCGTGGTGTCGCGCCGCACCGTGCTGGAAGAGACGCGCGCCGAACAGCGCCAGGAGCTGGTGCAAAACCTCGAAGAGGGTCAGGTCATCGACGGTGTGGTGAAGAACATCACCGATTACGGCGCGTTCGTGGACCTCGGCGGCATCGACGGCCTGCTGCATGTCACCGACATCGCGTGGCGCCGCGTCAATCACCCGACCGAAGTGCTCAACATCGGCCAGCAGGTGAAGGTCAAGATCATCAAGATCAATCACGAGACGCACCGCATCTCGCTCGGCATGAAGCAGCTGCTCGACGATCCGTGGCAGAACATCGAGGAGAAATTCCCGCTCAACGCCAAGCTCAAGGGCCGCGTCACCAACATCACCGACTATGGCGCGTTCGTGGAGTTGGAGCCTGGCATCGAGGGGCTGATCCACGTTTCCGAAATGTCGTGGACGAAAAAGAACGTTCACCCCGGCAAGATCGTCTCCACCTCGCAGGAAGTCGAAGTGCAGGTGCTCGAGGTCGATTCCACCAAGCGGCGCATCTCGCTCGGCCTGAAGCAGACCATGCGCAATCCGTGGGAGCTGTTCGTCGAGAAATACCCGCCCGGCACCAATGTCGAGGGCGAGGTGAAGAACAAGACCGAGTTCGGCCTGTTCCTCGGCCTCGATGGCGACGTCGACGGCATGGTCCACCTCTCCGACCTCGACTGGAAGCGTCCCGGCGAGCAGGTGATCGAGGAGTACAAGAAGGGCGACAAGGTGAAGGCGATCGTGCTCGACGTCGATGTCGAGAAGGAGCGCATCTCGCTTGGCGTCAAGCAGCTCGAAGGTGATCCCTTCGCCGAGCCGGGCGACCTGAAGCGGGGTGCGGTTGTCACCACCGAGGTCACCGAGGTGAAGGAAGGCGGCATCGACGTGAAGATCGTCGGGACCGAATTCACCGCCTTCATCAAGCGCAACGAGCTTGCGCGTGACCGCTCGGAGCAGCGGCCGGAGCGTTTCGCAGTCGGCCAGAAGGTCGATGCTCGCGTGACGCAGTTCGACAAAAAGGCCCGCAAGGTCGGCGTGTCGATCAAGGCGCTCGAAGTCGCCGAAGAGAAGGAGGCGATCGAGCAGTTCGGCTCGTCCGACTCCGGCGCGACGCTTGGCGACATTCTCGGGACTGCCCTGCGGCAGCGCGAGAAGAAGGACTAACGTTCCTATCCACCTCTCCCCGCTTGCGGGGGGAGGTCGGCGCGTAGCGCCGGGTGAGGGGGACTTGCGATTTTGCGTTTGCCCCTCACCCGGCTCGCTTCGCTCGCCACCCTCTCCCCACTGACGCGGGGCGAGGGGAAGCGGTACCATCCGCACTCGTTTCCAATTCGCCACAATTGCGGCACGTTTGCGCGCGCCATTGACCGTGACAGGGCTTCGGCGCATCTGTGCGCCGGGCAGTTGCGGAGATAACCGATGTCGCTCGATGCCGACCTGATCGTCGATCGCCGCCGCATGCGGCGCAAGCTTACCTTCTGGCGCGTTTTCGCGGTTCTGGTTGTGATCGGGGCGATCGTCGCCGTGGCGGCGACGGTGACTCGTCGCGGCGGGGCGCTGACGGCGGGCGGCGACTACATCGCGCGGGTAAAGATCACAGGCCTGATCCGCAACGACCAGGAGCGCGTCGACTCGCTGGAGCGGCTCGCGAAGTCGAGCGCCAAGGGGGTGATCGTCCACATCGATTCGCCCGGCGGCACCACCGCCGGCTCGGAGCAACTGCACGACGCGCTGCGCCGCGTCGCAGCCGCAAAGCCGCTGGTCGTGGTGGTCGACGGCCTCGCGGCCTCGGGCGGCTACATCGCCGCCATGAGTGCCGACTATATCGTGGCGCAGGGCACCTCGCTGGTCGGTTCGATCGGCGTGCTGCTGCAGTACCCGAACGTCGGCGACCTTCTGAAGACCATCGGCGTGCAGGTCGAATCGGTGAAGTCTTCGCCGCTCAAGGCCGCACCAAGCGGCTACGAGCCGACCAGCCCCGAGGCGCGCGCCGCGCTCGAGTCGCTGGTGAAGGATTTCTACGACTGGTTCCGCAACATGGTGCGTGATCGCCGCAAGCTCGACGACGCGACCTTGCAGCGCGTCGCCGACGGCCGCGTGTTCACCGGCCGTCAGGGCATCGAGCTGAAGCTCGTCGACCAGCTTGGCAACGAACGCACCGCGATCGACTACCTCGCCAGGGAGAAGGGTCTGAAGGCCGACACGCCGGTGCGAGACTGGCAGCTGCGGTCGCGCTTCGGCGACCTCACGATGCTGCATCTTGCAACCACATTTGCGCTCGATGCGGTGGGCCTCGGCTCGCTTGCGCGGCGCTTCGAGCAGTGGGGCACGATCCAGGCGGTCGAGCGGCTCAATCTTGACGGTCTGTTGGCCCTTTGGCACCCTCCGCTTTCTGAGTAAGGTCGGCGTCCGCCGGGAAGGAAGGCCATGAGCATCGCAACAACTTCGGCTGATCGCGAGAAGCCGGTCGCAGGATCGATGATCAAGTCCGAGCTGGTTCAGCGGATCGCCGGGCAGAACCCGCACCTTTATCAACGCGACATCGAGAACATCGTCAATGCGGTGCTCGGCGAAATCACCGCGGCGCTCGCCCGCGGTGACCGTGTCGAGCTGCGTGGCTTCGGCGCTTTCTCGGTGAAACACCGCCCGGCGCGCACCGGCCGCAATCCGCGCACCGGCGCGCATGTCTCGGTCGACCAGAAGTCCGTGCCGTTCTTCAAGACCGGCAAGGAAATGCGCGAGCGGCTTAACAAGTCGTGACGCGACGGGGCGGCGCGCTCTGAATTTTCGTTATCGCCGAGCAAAAGGCGCGCAAGCGCCGCCTTTTTGTATTGAGTCCCGGCCATCCACGTTTTTAGAGTGGCAAGGCTCGATTCTAGGAGGAGCCCATGCTCCGCAAGATCGTCTCGGCGCTCATCCTTCTGCCGCTCGCGGCGCTGATTGTGCTGTTCGCAGTCGGCAATCGCGCACCCGTGGCGGTCGCGCTCGATCCCTTCGTCAACGAGCCGCCGATGTTTGCGGCGTCGCTGCCGCTGTTCCTCCTGCTGCTTGTCGTCCTGATCGCCGGTGTGATCGTGGGCGGCGTTGCGGCGTGGATGCGGCAGAGCCGCTGGCGACGCCGTGCGCGTCGTCTCGGCGGCGAACTGAAAGCCGCCCGTGCCGAGGCCGAAACGCTGCGCCGCCAGCTTGAAGCGCGCACCGCGCCGCCGCAGGCGCCGAGCTCGATCGCGGCCATTGCGTATCGGCATCCGAACGCAGCATGAGGGTCGTCACCGCTGATGAAGTCGATCGCGCGCTCACCTATCCGGCGCTGATCGAGGCATTGTGCGAAGCCTTTCGTGCCGACATCGAGACGCCGCTGCGCCATACCCACATGATCAAGCAGCCCTCCGGCAGCGAGGCCAAGGTGCTGCTGATGCCCGCATGGACCAACTCGGGTGAGCGGCTGTTCGGGTGCAAGATCGTCAGCGTCTTTCCGGACAACCTGAACATCGGCAAGCCGTCGGTTTACGGCAGCTACATGCTGATGTCAGGCGAGACCGGCGAGCCGCTGGCGATGATCGACGGCACGGCGCTGACCGCGTGGCGCACCGCCTGCGCGTCGGCACTCGCGGCCTCGTATCTCGCCCGCGAGGACGCATCGCACCTCGTGATGATCGGCGCGGGTGCGCTCGCACCGCATCTCATCCGCGCCCACGCCGCGGTGCGGCCGATCAAGCGTGTGACTCTGTGGAACCGGTCGCACGGCAATGCCGTGAAGCTTGCTTTCGGCCTGTCGGTCGGCGGCATCGAACCGGAAATCGCCGACGACCTCGAAGCCGCGGTTCGCGAGGCCGACATCGTCTCCTGCGCGACGCTCTCGGCCGAGCCGCTGGTCAAGGGCAAGTGGCTCAAGAAAGGCGCACATCTCGATCTGGTCGGCGCCTATACGCCGAAGATGCGCGAGTTGGACGACGATTGCGTCAAGCGCGCGCGTGTTTACGTCGACACGCGTGCCGGCGCGCCGAAGGAGGGTGGCGATATCGCACAGCCGCTCAAGTCGGGCGTGCTGAAGAAGGACGGCATCCGCGGCGATCTGTTCGAGTTGTGCCAGGGAAAGGCCAAGGGCCGCACCGGCAACACGCAGATCACGCTGTTCAAGTCAGTCGGGACGGCGATCGAGGATCTGGCCGCCGCGATGCTGGTGTGGCGGGGGCTTTCGGCCTGAGTTGGACAGGCTGCGAAAGCGCGCTAGAACCCGCCCGCCATGTCATTGCTGGTCAAAATCTGCGGGCTTTCCACACCCGACACGCTCGACGCCGCGCTCGATGCGGGCGCCGACATGGTCGGTTTCGTGTTCTTTCCGGCCTCACCGCGCAACATCGCGTTTGCGAGGGCGCGTGAGCTTGGGAGCCGCGTGAAAGGCCGTGCCGAGAAGGTCGCGCTCACCGTCGATGCCGACGACGCGATGCTCACCAACATCGTCGAGGCGCTGCATCCCGATCTGCTGCAGCTCCACGGCAAGGAGTCGCCTGCGCGGGTCAGCGCGATCAAGGCGCGCTTTGGCCTGCCGGTGATGAAGGTGCTCGCGATCGAAACGAACGCCGATCTCGGCCCGATCCCGCTCTACACCAGAATCGTCGACCGCCTGCTGTTCGACGCGCGCGCCCCGAAAGATGCCACGCGCCCCGGCGGCCTCGGCAAGCCGTTCGACTGGCACCTGCTGGAAAATCTCGACCTGTCGATTCCTTATCTGCTGTCCGGCGGGCTGCACGCCGGCAATGTCGCCGAGGCGTTGCGCATTACACGCGCTCCCGGTGTCGACGTGTCGTCCGGCGTCGAAAGCGCGCCCGGCGTGAAGGACTCTGACAAAATCCGCGAATTCATCCGTGCGGCGCGCGCTTCGCAGTCAGCCGGAATGCCGGTAGGATGACGTCATGAATGTTCGACCCAATTCCTTCCGCACCGGCCCCGACGAGCGCGGGCATTTCGGCATCTACGGCGGGCGCTTCGTTGCCGAAACCTTGATGCCGCTGATCCATGAGTTGGAGAAGGCCTACAACGACGCCAAGAAAGACCCGGCGTTCAAGGCCGAGATGGATGGCCACCTGAAGAACTATGTCGGCCGCCCGTCCGCGCTCTACTTCGCCGAGCGTCTCACCGCGCATTTCGGCGGCGCAAAGATTTACCTCAAGCGCGAGGACTGCAACCACACCGGCGCGCACAAGGTGAACAACGTGCTCGGCCAGATCATGCTGGCGAAGCGCATGGGCAAGCCGCGCGTGATCGCCGAGACCGGCGCGGGCATGCATGGCGTGGCCACGGCCACCCTGTGCGCGAAGTTCGGGCTTGAGTGCGTCGTCCACATGGGTGCGGTCGACATCGACCGGCAGCGCCCGAACGTGATGCGCATGAAGGCGCTCGGCGCCGAAGTTCGCCCGGTGCAATCTGGCTCGCGCACGCTCAAGGACGCGATGAACGAGGCGCTGCGCGACTGGGTCACCAACGTGCACAACACGTTCTATTGCATCGGCACGATCGCGGGCCCGCATCCGTATCCCGCGATGGTGCGCGACTTCCAGTGCGTGATCGGCAACGAGGTACGCGTGCAGATGCAGGAGGCCGAAGGCCGACTGCCGGATTCGCTGCTCGCCTGCATCGGCGGCGGCTCGAACGCGATGGGCCTGTTTCATCCGTTTCTCGATGAGCCGAGCGTCGAGATCTACGGCGTGGAGGCGGCAGGCCACGGGCTCGACAAGCTGCATGCGGCGTCGATCGCGGGCGGCAAGGCGGGAGTGCTGCACGGCAATCGCACGTATCTCCTGATGGACTCCGACGGGCAGATCCAGGAAGCGCATTCGATCTCGGCCGGCCTCGATTATCCGGGCATCGGGCCGGAGCATTCCTGGCTGCATGACATGGGCCGTGTGAAATTCCTTTCCGCCACCGACGCCGACGCGCTCGAAGCCTTCAAGCTGCTTTCGCGTCTCGAAGGCATCATCCCGGCGCTCGAGTCCGCGCACGCACTCGCACGCATCGCCGACATCGCGCCTGACAAGCCGAAGGATCACCTGATGGTGGTCAATCTCTCCGGCCGCGGCGACAAGGACCTCGACAGCGTCGCGCACCATCTCGGGGACAGGTGGTGAAATTCCTCGACGACCGGCAGAAGCGCACCGGCTGGCTGCTGGTCGCGATCTCGGCGGTTTATCTCGTGTACTTCCTGAAGGTGCGGCTTTTCTCTGCGGGCCTGCCGATCGAGAAGAAGGAATGGTTCTATTTCGCTGCCATGATCGTGATCCTGATGCTCGGCACCGCCAACATCCGCCTCGCGATCATGCGGGAGCGGAAGAAGGCCGGGCAGACAAACCGCGAGTCCGTTTGAGTTCATGCCCCACATGACCACCCGTATCGATAAGCGCTTTGCCGCGCTCAAGTCGGAGGGCCGCGCCGCGCTGGTGACCTTCGTCACCGCAGGCGATCCCGACCCCGAGACCTCGCTTGCCATTGTGAAGGCGCTGCCCGCCGCGGGCGCGGATGTGATCGAGCTCGGCATGCCGTTCACTGATCCGATGGCCGACGGCCCGGCCGTGCAGGCGGCGGGCCTGCGCGCGCTCAGCGCCGGGCAGACGATGCGCAAGACGCTTGCGCTCGTGCGCGACTTCCGCGCGGGCGACGACGCCACGCCGATCATCCTGATGGGCTATTACAATCCGATCTACATCTACGGCGTCGATAAATTTCTCGTCGACGCGAAAGCCGCGGGCGTCGACGGTTTCATCATCGTCGACCTGCCCGCTGAGGAAGACGACGAGATGTGCGTGCCCGCGCTCAAGGCGGGCTTCAACTTCATCCGCCTGGCGACGCCGACCTCCGACGACAAGCGCCTCACGACGATCCTGAAGAACACATCGGGCTTCGTCTATTACGTCTCGATCGCCGGCATCACCGGCGCGGCGACGCCCGACCCGGCGGTGGTGACGGAAGCGGTTGCGCGCATCAAGCGCCACACCGATTTGCCGGTTGCGGTCGGCTTTGGCGTGAAGACCGCCGAGCAGGCGCGCGCGATTGCTGAAGGTGCGGACGGCGTGGTGGTCGGCTCGGTGCTGGTCGAAGCCGTGCGCCAGAGCCTCGACGAGCCCGGCAAGGCGACCGGTGCCACCGTAAAGGCGGTCACCGATCTGGTGGCAGAGCTGGCGAAGGGCGTGCGGGCGGCGAAGAAGGCGTGACCCGCTCGTCCCCGCGAAAGCGGGGACCCAGAGCCAGGAACTGGATGCCCGCTTGCGCGGGCATGAGCGGAGTGAGCCGCTACTTCGCCGGAATCTGAATCAGCTCCGCCAATTGCTCCTTGGTCAGCTGCTGCGCGGTGAACTTCAGCTCCACCGCATCCTTCACGATGGTATCGAGCCCGGTGATCGTGTCCGGTTCGATCGCGGGCGGCGCGAAGTATTCGTCGCGCGTGCGCTTTGCCTTCTCGATGCTGATGCCGAGCCAGTCGGCGTAGATCTTCAGCCCGTCGTCCTTGTACATCATGGCGATCGTCTCGCGGTACGCCTTCATGTAGCGGTTCACGACGTCCTTCTTCGATGCGAGATAGTTCGCGTTCGCGATGTTCAGCCGCACGGTCTGCCCCTTGAACACCGTGGCGTCGTTGCCGGTCGCGATGCGGCGGATGTCGCCTTTGTCGAGCTGGTCGAGCCCGAACGGGGGCGCCGCCCAGCCCACGTCCACCTGTCCGGACATTACCGCGGTGAGGTTTGCGGCCGGTCCGCCCATCGCGGTCGGCTTCGCTTTCAAGTCATACTGCTTCATGAACGCCGTCACGACGCCGTGCGTCGAGGAGCCGTTGGTCGAGTACGCGAGAATCTTGCCGTCGGTGTCCTTCAGTGTCTTGATCGGCGAGTCGCCCTTCACATACCAATAGAGATCGCCCGCGCCGGTCGTCTCCGCCGAGATGATGCGCACCGGCGCGCCCTTCGAGAACGCGCTGAGTACGCCCATCACGCCGGCCGCGACGCCAATGTCGACCGAGCCGGAGATCACGGCCTGCTGCGTCTCGCCCGCGCCCTGCGTGTAGACGATGTCGAGAACGAGCCCATGCTTTTTGAAGATGCCGGCGCGCTGGCCAACCTCGGACACGGACGTATCCCAATTGCCGCGCTGGCCGATCGCGAGCTTGATCGTATCTTGCGCCGACGCCGCGCTGCCGAGCAGCGTCGCCGCCAATGCGGCGGCAATGAATGTCTTCATCATGTCCTCCCAGATTATTTCTTGTCGCGTCAGGCGACGCGTTCGCGTGGTTGTTCGCTCCCGCCACCGAGCGTACGCCAGTTCACGCTCTTGGGTACTACACCTTCGTAGGAGCTTATCGTCGCATGCGGCACGCGTGGACTGGTTGTGCCGATCGCGGGCCCGCCGTTCTGCACCTGTCGCGCGGCGTCGACCATCAGCCGGCGGAACGCCGCGACAGCCACGTCGGACGCGCCAAGCCGCTCGCTCGAGCGGTCGCTGATCGGCCCCATGCCTTCCCACATCGCGATATCCTGATTGGGAATACCCTGGATGCCGGTGAAATTGCCGGCCGCCATCGCGGTGCGATCCTGCAGGTAATTGTTCGCGCGCGTGCGGATGCCGTCGAAGTTCGCGTCCGCATCGACGCCCCATTCCAGCACATTGAACTTGCGCCATGTCGCCGGGTCGATCCCCGGTTTGTCATTGCCGTTCCAGGCGATGAAGTAGAACATGGTGGTGTGATCGTCTTCGGGCGTCAGCAACGTCGCGACGTTATGCACGTTGTTCGGCGGGATCAGCGCGGTGAACGGCGCGATGTAGACCGTGGTGCGGATGTAATCGTGCGTCGCCTCGTTCTGAATTGGGCGGCGGATCGCCGCGTAACGGAAGCCGTAGGTCGTGCGCTCGATCTGGAAGCGCGGCGCCTTGTCGGTCGAGGGGCGGAGCCAATTTGTATCGGTTGCCTTCGCGCCCTCGACCTGCGCCGGCACCATGTCGGAGGAGTGCAAGCTCGACGAATGCGCCGAGTCGATCTGCCCTTCGAGAATCTGCGCCCAGTTGCAGTTTACGCGCACTTTCGTGGCGGAGACGCGCGCATCCGGCGTCGGCGCAAACGCGGGCGGCTCGAAATCCGGCATCTCCTCAGCCGGCCCCATGTAGCACCACACGAAGCCGCCGGCCTCGCGCGCCGGATAGGCCTTGTGTTTCACGCGTTGCGGAATGTTGCTCTCTGCCGGCTCCGAGGCCATCTCGACCACATTGCCCTCTACGTCAAACTTCCAGCCGTGATAGAGGCAGCGCAGCCCGCATTCCTCGTTGCGCGCATAGAGAAGCGAGGCGCGGCGGTGCGAGCAGTATTCATCCAGCACGCCGAGCTGACCCTTGGAGTCGCGAAACACCACGAGGTTCTCGCCCAGCAGCTTCACGCGGATCGGCGTGCCGTCCGGCGTCGCGACCTCCTCGGACAGGCACGCCGCGATCCAGTGGCGGCGCATGATTGCGCCCATCGGCGCATCGCCCTCGACACGGCACAGGAGATCGTTTTCTTCAGGCGTCATGCAGGCATCTCCACGCGCATTCTTTGAAAGTGCGCTTCATCCTCAGTATTTCAGGTTAGTCTAATGAGAAGCCTCAAGGCCGTCGAGTTGGAGGGGACGTGAGCGACGGGAACCGGAAGTTGCGGATCGGCGTCGCCGGGCTCGGCCGCGCGTTTACCGTGATGCTGCCGACGTTCAAGGCCGATCCACGCGTCGCGCTGGTTGCGGCAGCGGACCCGCGCGGTGAGGCCCGCGAGCGGTTCGCGAGCGACTTTTCCGCAAACACCTACGAGTTCGTCGAGGCGCTGTGTGCCGATCCGGCGGTGGAGATCGTCTATGTGGCGACGCCACACCAGCATCATGCGGCGCATGTCATCGCGGCGGCACGCAACGGCAAGCACCTGCTGGTCGAAAAGCCGATGGCGCTGACGCTGGAGGATTGCGTCGCGATGATCGCGGCGGCGCGTGATGCGGGCGTGCACCTGATCGTCGGTCACAGTCACTCGTTCGACGCGCCGATCTTGCGCACGCGCGACCTGATTGCGAGCGGCGCGTTCGGTGCTGCGCGAATGATCACGGCGCTGAACTACACCGATTACCTTTACCGTCCGCGCCGGCCCGAAGAACTCGACACGGCGCAAGGCGGCGGCGCGATCTTCAATCAGGCGGCGCATCAGGCCGACATCGTGCGGCTGCTCGGGGGAGGGCAGGTCAAGTCCGTGCGCGCACAAACCGGCGCATGGGACGCGGTACGTCCAACCGAGGGCGCCTACGCGGCTCTGCTCACGTTCGAGACCGGCGCATTCGCCTCGCTCACCTACGGCGGTTACGGCCATTTCGACTCGGATGAGTTCTCGGGCTGGATCGGCGAGATGGGGCAGGCGAAGCCTGCGAACGCGCGCAAGCCGCCGCCGCACTTCGCAACCGCGGAGGAAGAGACCGCCTTCAGGTATGCGCGCAACTACGGCGGCGCGGATTATCAGCCTCCGGCGGCCCAAGACCTCGCGCACCAGCATTTCGGCACCGTCATCGTGAGCTGCGAGCGCGCCGACCTGCGTCCGCTGCCGAACGGCGTGGCGATCTATCAGGGTGGCACCGCGCGGCTCGATCCGTTGCCGCTGCCCAAAGTCCCGCGTGCCGAGGTGATCGACGAGCTTTACGCTGCGGCCGTCGAGGGCAGGCCGCCGTTGCACGACGGAGCCTGGGCGATGGCGACGCTGGAGGTCTGCCTCGCGATGCTGCAATCCGCGCGCGAGGGCCGCGACGTGCCGCTCCGCCATCAGGTTGCGGCCCGCTGAATTGGTCCGTTTTCGGCAGTAGATTTAGCCGCATTTCGGCATTACATCAGTCGCCATGAACTGGCTCACCAGTGTCGTCCGGCCGAAAATCCGCTCGCTTTTGCGCCGCGAGGTGGCGGAGAACTCGTGGATCAAGTGTCCCGAGACCGGACAGCTTGTTTTCTACAAAGATGTCGAGGCGAACCAGTTCGTCATCCCGTCGTCGAATTACCACATGCGCATGGGCGCGACCGCGCGCCTGAAAACGATGTTCGACGGCGAAACCTGGTTCGACATCGGTGTGCCCGGACGTGCAGACCGATCCGCTCAAGTTCCGCGACGAGCGCCGCTACTCCGACCGGCTGAAGGACGCCCGCACCAAGACCGGGCTGAACGACGCCATCAAGCTCGGCTTCGGCAAGCTCGAAGGTCTGCCCGTGACGATCGGCGTGCAGGATTTCGACTTCATGGGCGGCTCGCTCGGCATGGCGGCCGGCGAGGCGGTGATCAAGGGCCTGGAGACCGCCGCGCAGAAGGGCACGCCCTTCATCATGTTCGCGGCCTCGGGCGGCGCGCGCATGCAGGAAGGCATCCTTGCGCTGATGCAGCTGCCGCGCACCACGGTCGCGGTCGAGATGCTGCGAGAGGCGCAGAAGCCCTACATCGTGGTGCTGACCAATCCGACCACCGGCGGCGTCACTGCGTCTTACGCGATGCTCGGCGACATCCACATCGCGGAGCCCGGTGCGCTTGTCTGCTTCGCAGGTCCGCGGGTGATCGAGCAGACCATCCGGGAAAAGCTGCCCGACGGCTTCCAGCGCTCCGAGTATTTGAAAGACCACGGCATGGTCGACATGGTGGTGCACCGGCACGCGCTGCGTCCGACGCTCGCGCGGCTGTGCCGCCTGCTCACCAAAGCGCCGGCCGCCGAGGTGATGCCACTGCCCGAGCCGGCGAACGAGCAGTTGCCTGCTCCCTCCGCCGCGGCGGAATAACGCCGCGCCCCATGACTCCCGTCGATTCGATTCTCGCGCGGCTGCTCGCGCTGCACCCCAAGCGCATCGACCTGTCGCTCGACCGGATGTGGCGCGTGCTGGAGCGTCTCGGCCACCCGGAGCGGCGCGTGCCGCCGGTCATCCACGTCGCCGGCACCAACGGCAAAGGGTCGACCATCGCGTTTCTGCGCGCGATGCTCGAAGCCGCCGGCCGCAGCGTGCATGTCTACACCTCGCCAAATCTGGTGCGCGTGAACGAGCGCTTTCGCCTCGGCGGACCGGACGGCGGTCTGCTGGTCTCCGACGCCGAGCTTGCCGATGCGCTGGCCGAATGCGAGCGCGCGAACGGCGATGCGCCGATCACGCTGTTCGAGATCGAGACCGCGGCGGCCTTCGTGCTGTTCGCGCGGCATCCAGCCGACATGCTGCTGCTTGAGGTCGGCTTGGGCGGGCGGCTCGACGCCACCAACGTAATCGAGACCGCGCGCGCGAGCGTCGTCACGCCGGTGTCGATGGATCACGTCGAGTTCCTCGGCGAGACGGTGGAGAAGATCGCCGCCGAGAAAGCCGGCATCTTCCGCCGCGATGTGCCGGCCGTGATCGCGCCGCAGTCCGACGCGGTGTCCCGCGTGCTCGAACGTCAGGCCGAGAAGGTGCGCGCGCCGCTGCATGCCGCGGGCCAGCAATGGACCGCGAGCGTCGAGCATGGGCGGCTGGTCTATCAGGACGAGCAGGGCCTGCTCGATCTGCCGCCGCCAAAGCTGTTCGGCCGCCATCAGTTCGACAATGCCGGCACCGCGATTGCGGCGCTGCGTGCGGCGGGCATCCGCCTTCCTGCGAGCGCGATCGAGCAAGGGCTGACGCGCGCCGATTGGCCGGCGCGGCTGCAGCGGATCACCACCGGAAAGCTCTTGGAACTCGCGCCCGCTGGCGCGGAGCTGTGGCTCGACGGCGGCCACAACGCGGATGGCGGGCGCGCCATCGCGGCCGCGCTCGGGGACCTCGAAGAGCGCGTGTCACGCCCGCTGGTACTGGTCGTCGGAATGCTGTCGACGAAAGATCGCGCGGCATTCCTCGGCAACTTCACGGGACTGGTGCGGCGCGTGTTCGGCGTGCCCATCCATCAGGACAAGGGTGTGCCGGCCGAGGACATCGCCGCCGCCGCGCAGGCGGCCGGGATGCCGGCGGATGCGGCGGGCAGCATCGAGGATGCGCTGAAGGCGATCGGCGTGCTCGAGTTTGCCTCGCCGCCGCGCATCCTGATCACCGGCTCGCTCTATCTCGCGGGCGAGGTGCTGGCGGCGAACGGGACGGAGTTGCTGTAGCGGCGCACACCTCTCAAACGCAAAAGGCCGGCTTTGGAGCCGGCCTTCGCGAACGAAATTTTACGCAGAAATTACGCGGCGGAATTGATCCACTGCTCCAGCTTCTGCTTCGGCGCGGCGCCGACCTGGCGCGAGGCAAGCTCGCCGTTCTTGAACAGCATCAGCGTCGGGATCGACATGATGCCGTATTTCGCCGCCGTCGCCGGGTTCTCGTCCACGTTCAGCTTCACGATTTTCACTTTGCCGTTCATCGAACCGGCCAGCTCTTCCAGCGCGGGCGCGATCATCTTGCACGGACCGCACCATTCGGCCCAGAAGTCGACCACGACCGGTTCGGTGCTCTTGAGCACCTCGGCCTCGAAATTCGAATCGGACACCTTTGAAACGCCCATCGGGCACCTCGGTTCTTTGATTATTGGGTTCTGGGCCAGTGCCCGTTTGGATGGCGGGAACGTATGGATGCCGGTCCCAAGCGTCAAGGCGCGTTCACGGCGAGGTGTTTCGACTTATCCCAAGCCGTTGACAATGCGTCATCAAGCAGGGCGGTGGGCAGTTCGGTGAGCGCCGGGCCGGCGGTCCACACCAGCGCGGCACGCACCTGGTGATTCGGATAGAGCAGCCGCAGCACCGCGCGATAGAGCGCAAGCTGGCGGATATAGCCGCGCGGGATGTCGCCGATCGTGTCCGGTACCGTACGGTCCGACTTGTAGTCGGCGATGAGCACCTCGGTTTGCGTGACGGCGAGGCGGTCGACCTGGCCTGAGACCTTCTGCCGCTGTTGACCGTATGAAACGATGCCGACGATCGGAACTTCGGCGCGCGAATTTTCGGCGAACAACGATGCACAGCGCGCATCGCCGATGAGCGCCAGCACTTCGCCTGCGATACGCTCGCGATCCGGCATGTCCTTGATACGCGCGAGATGTTTTTGCGCGGCGTCGGCGCGTTTCGCGGGTGGAATTGTCGGCAGCGCCTGCAACAAGCGATGCACCGTGCGTCCGCGTGCGAGTGCATGCGGATCGGCGGCGAGATATTTCGCTCGTCCGCCTGCCGCTTCGGTATGCGATGGCGAGATAACACGCGCCACGCCGGTCTCGGCCGGCGCATTGCGCTTGAGCCATTCCGGCACGTCGTGTGTTGCTACCGGCGCGCTCGTCGCTCCGCCTTGAGCGATCACATCGTCCGGATTCTTGCGCCAGCGCCACACCATGCCGTCGCCGTCGTCAGCCGGCTCCTCGATCGCA
Source organism: uncultured Alphaproteobacteria bacterium (assembly GCA_963779545.1). Taxonomy (GTDB): domain Bacteria; phylum Pseudomonadota; class Alphaproteobacteria; order Rhizobiales; family Xanthobacteraceae; genus PALSA-894. The sequence goes on from CAVZYQ010000005.1 coordinate 373,975, forward strand.
CCCGGCTTCAGCGCGCGTTCGATCAGTTGATACCAGCAGCCGTCGGGAATCCGGTTCACGCCGCGCGAACCCGCGACCACCAGCCGGTCGGCGGCCCGCGTCATCGCCACATACAGCAGCCGCCTGTATTCATCCTCGGCGGCGCCGACCGCCTGCGCGCGTGCGTCGGTCACCGGCGTCACGTCATCCGCCTTGCGCCCAGCCCACACGATGCGGTCCGGCGTATCCGGCGCGGCGTTCTCGACCGGCAGCCTGAGCAAGCGCGGCTCCTTTGGCCCTTTCGGTGGCGTGGTGGTGTCGGCGAGGATGACGATCGGCGCTTCGAGGCCTTTCGCGCCGTGCACCGTCATCACGCGCACTTCGTCGCGCGCGATATCCATGTCGCGCTTCACCTCGGTCGAGCCCGCGCGCAGCCACGCCAGAAAACCCTGCAGGGTCGGCGCTTCTTGCCGCTCGTAGACCAGGGCAAGCTCAAGGAATTCGTCCAGCGCGTCTGCCGCTTCCGGCCCCAGCCGCCGGTAGATGTACTCGCGGCCATGCTCGGACCCCAAGATGCGCGCGTAGAACGAGAACGGCGCATCGTGGCGGGCCCATTCGGCATAGCGATCGAGTCGCGCGTTGGCGTCGGCGAAATCCATCTCGTTCGCACGCGCCCGCAATGTCGCGCGCAACGAACTCTTGCGGTTCCACGCGAGCGTGAAAATCTGCTCCTCGTTCAATCCGAACAGCGGGCTCTTCAGGACAGTTGCGAGCGCAAGGTCGTCGTCCGGTAGCAGCAGTGCATCGGCAAGCGCCATCAGGTCCATCACGGCGATGTGCTCGGTCAGGATCAGTCGGTCAGCGCCTGCGACCGCGATGCCCTCGCGTTTCAGCTCATAGATGATCGCGTTGAACAATGCGCCGCGCTGGCGCACCAGCACCAGGATGTCTCCGGCGCTCACGGCGTGTCGCTTGTCTCCGTCGCCGACAAGGTCGCCACGGTTTGATCCATGTCTTGACTGACTTGGCGATCTCGCGTGCGAGCCGCACGCGCGGGCTTGTCTCCTGCGCCTCGTCGAAAGGCGCGTCCCAGCCTTCGAGCTTTACCTTCTCGTCGGGCTCGACCATCGGCCATAGTTCGACCAGTCCCGGCGCATTGATGCGCACCGCCTCGTGCACGGTCGCACCCTTGACCTCGGTGAGACCCGCATGCGCGGCTTCGGAGCGGAACACCTCGTCGACCGCCTCCAGCACCAGCGGCGCTGAGCGGAACGAATATTTGAATTTCAGGTCTTCGAACTTGAGTGCGGCCGTTTCGAACTTCGCCGCGTAATGCCGCCGGTTCTGATCGAACTGCGCCGGGATCGCACCCTGAAACGAGAAGATCGACTGCTTCTCGTCGCCGACCGCGAAGATCGAGCGCGTGACCTCGCGCGCGCCGTGGCCGGCGAAGAATTCGGCGGTAAGCCGCCGCACGATCTCCCATTGCTTCGGGCTCGTGTCCTGCGCCTCGTCGATCAGCACGTGGTCGATGCCGAGATCGAGCTTGTAGTGCACCCAGGCGGCGCTCTGCTCGGTCAGCAGGTGCGACGCTTTGTCGACCAAGTCGTCGTAATCGAGCAATCCACGCCGCTCCTTTTCGGCGCGGTAGCGCGCGATGACTTCCATCACGATGGTGACGAGCGCGGCGGTGCGCTCGCGCGTCTCGACCGCGCGGCGGCGCGCGATCAGGCCGCATACGCGCTCTTGCTCCGCCATCAGCCGCTGGAACAGCGGCGGGTTCTTCTCGCGGATACCCTTGCTGACGATGTTTTTGCGCGGCTCCAACTCCGCCGTGCAAAAGATCGACTGATAGACCTTGATGCGCTCGTTGCCGTCGATGAGCCGCAGCGAGTCGAAGCGCGCAGCATGCTCCTTGTCGCCCTTCAGGCCCTGCTCCAACGCCGCGATGACGGCGGGATATTCGCTTTCCGCGATCAGAGAACCCGTGAAAAACGCTGCCGCGATAGACTCGCTCGTCTCATCCGGATCGACACCAAGCGCGCGTGAAAGCCCCTCGATCGCCGCCGTGATGCCGCCTGCATTCGCAGTCCACGCGATCAGCTCATCGCGCCGCGCGATGGCCTCGACGATCATCTCGTTGAACGTCATGTCGGCCGCGGCGACGATTGCGACGCTGAGCGCGCGTCCGACATCGTTGTCGGGCTGCGCGGCGCCCTGCATCAGCACCGCCATGCGCAGCCGGTCGATCAGCTCGGATTGGGTGCGTTCTTCCAGCACCTCGAAGCGCGCCGCCACATCCGCCTCGAACGGAAACTGATGCAGCAGCCGCGTGCAGAATGCGTGGATGGTCTGCACTTTCAGCCCGCCCGGCGTATCGAGCGCCTGCGCGAACAGCCGCCGCGCGTGCAGCCGCCGCATCGCGTCAGGCTTGCGGCCTTCGATCTTGCGGATTTCCTCGTCGAGCTCGTCGTCGCTCAACGGCGTCCAGCGAGCGAGCTGCTCAAACACGCGGTTTGCCATGTTGGCGGCGGCGGCCTTGGTATAGGTGAGGCAGAGGATTTTCTCCGGCGCGGTGCCGCGCAGCAGCAGCCGGATCACACGCTGCGCCAGCACGTGCGTCTTGCCCGAGCCGGCATTGGCCGCGACCCATGCGGAAGCCGCCGGATCAGACGCGGCGCGCTGAACGTCGAGGACCTCCGGCGGCGGAATATTCATGCCTCGCCTTCCTCGTCCTCGCCGCCGGCGGACCATTCGGCGATGCGCGCCAAGTGGTCGTAGTCGCCGTAGCGCGCCTTCCACATCGGGCTCACCAGCGAGCGGTACGGCGTCTTCACGTCGGCGAAGCGCTCGACCACGCCGCGCAGCCGCGCCAGCGCCCGATCTGCATGAAAGTCGGCCGTGCCCTCCTTGAAATCGATCGCCTTCTCCTCGCCTGCCGGGTCGCGCCCACGCACCGACACATAGGCAAATTCACTGACCGGGCCCGGCGTGACACCCTTGAATCCACCCTCGCGCAGGATCGCACCTTCCAGCGTGAGCTGCGGCGATAGGCCGGAGCGCACTTGCGGCTCCGTCGGCGTCGCGCCGGTCTTGTAGTCGACGATCGCGTAGGTCCCGTCGGCGAGCTGCTCGATGCGATCGGCACGCGTGGTGAGCTTGAAAGTCCATTTGTCGATCTGGATCTTCAGATCGCCCTGCACCTCGGCGTGCAGCGCGGTCGCGTTCGCGCGCCGTTGCGCCTCCCATGAGATGAACCAGCGCGCGATGCGCAGGAAGCGCGGCCACCAGAACGCACGCGCCTCCGGATAGTCCTGCAGTGGCGCGAAATGCTTCTCGCCAAGCTTGATGAGTTCGCCGAGCGGGTCAGCAGGCAGGCCCTTCGCGTATTTCTCGGTGAAGTCGCCGATTGCGCCGTGAATCACGGTGCCGCGGTCGCGCGCGCCGGGCGGCGTGTCGACCGCATCGAGCGGGCGCAGATCGAGGATGTGCTTGGCGTAGATCGTGTAGGGATCGCGCAGCCAGTGTTCGATCTCGGTGACGCTGAGCTGCTTCGGCCGCGCATCGAGCGTTGGGCGCGGTCGCGGCCGTGATACCGGCTTTACGATCTCGGCGCGGTCGAGATCACGCGCCCAATGCAGATATTGTTCGCCACGCTTCAGCGCGTCTTTCCACCCGTCTCCTGCGACCGCCGCAAGCCGCTGCGTGAAGCGCGACGCGACGGTTGGCGCACCACGCACCTTGTTGGCACGCGTGAGGAACACCTCGGGCATGCCGATGAGCTGCGCGAAGTCGTGCGCCGAGAGGCCCACACGCCGCTCGGGGAGGTCGAGGCCGAGTTCGAGCCGCATCGGCCGCGACAGCCACGGGTCGGTGCGCGTCTCGGGCGGCCACGTGCCCTCCACCAGCGCGCCGAGCACGACGCGATCGACATGGATAAGACGCGCCTCGATGGTCCCGAGGATGCGCACGCGCGCGCCGGGCCTTCCGGCGCGACGGCAAACGCGATCGGAGATCGCGGCTTCGAACAACTCGGCGTAATCACCGGGAGCGACGCGTAGACCGGTGCCTTGCTCGGCGACCTCGCTGAAAGCTTCCGCGAGCTTTGCGCCGTCTTCGTTTACAAATGCCGCAGCTTCCTTGTCATGCGACGAGAGCGCATCGAGCACCTTGGCGTGCAAGGCAGCGATGGCAGTGAACGGCTGCGCACCCTTGATGTCCTCAAGCGGCGCCAACGCAACGGAAAGCCGCTCGACCAGCGCCTGCGCGGAATCGAGGTCGCCGTCGCGGATCTTCGAGCGCGGATCAGATTTGCGCAGGTCTTTCTTGTTGGCGCGAAACGTCGCGAGCGCCTGCGCCAGTCCGGCCGAACCGGGACGGGGGCGCGGGCCGCGCAGCACCGCCATCTCCAGCGCCGCGATGGCGCATGCGTGCGCACCTCCCGCTGCGCCGAGCCGAAAGCGCGCATGTTTCAACAGTGCGAGCAGCGAGACCGGAGTCAGGCCTTCGAGCGCGGCCTTGGCGGCAAGCCGCGCGAACACGCCGGCCTCGGTGTCGGGCAGCGCATCGCCGCCGGAATCGTCGGCGTCGATGTTCCAGCGCGCGAGCGCCGCCGTGACGCGGCGCGCGAGCGGACGATCAGGCGTCACCAGTGCGGCAGTCTTGTTGTTCTCGACCGCCTCGCGCAGCGCGACCCCGATGGCGAGTGCTTCATCCTCGGCATTCGCGGCCTCGATCACGGACAGATTGGCCAGCGCCTCGCCGCGTACCGCAGCATCGATGCGCTCGGCCCAACGCTCGGTCGCGCCGGAGGGCCGCATCGCCTCGGAGGTGATCTTCTCGCGTGCACCGCTATGGGCGAGCGTCGCCACCTCGTCGCGGCCGATGCCGATGCGCCGCAGGAGCGCATGCATCGCAAGCTGCGGATGGCCCGATGAAGGCGCCTGCACGACGCGGCCGCCGTCCTTGATCTCGCCGATCAGGTCCCACGCGTCGTCGTCGAGGTCGATATCGAGACCGGGCAGCACGACGGCGCCGTGCGGCAGTTTCGCGATTGTTGCGAGCAGGCTCGCGGTCGCCGGCATCGAGCCGGTGGAGCCGGCCGCGATCACCGGCGCGTTGTTCACCGCAAGGCGAATGCGCTCCGCCTCGATCAGCAGGTCGCGCCGCGCCGCGGGTTCGATCGCGCCCCGCGCCTTGAGTTCGTCCGGCCAATGTTTGCGCGCGATCTGGAGAAATTGGAGCGTCTTCTGCCAGTATTCGTCGAGCTCGCGCGGCGCGAGGTCGTCAAGCCGCTCCCACGGCACCTGCCGCGTCGTCATATCGTCGATCAGGCGCGTGAGCGCGTCGGCGAGCGCTAGCGCGGAGGCCGGACTGTTCGCGACCAAAGGCTGGCCGCTGCCGGTGCGCATGCCAGGCGATGCGATCCATTTCAGGATCAGTTCGGCGAGCAGCATACGCCGCGAAAGCCCGCCGAGTTCGTCCGGTATATCGAGGCCGGCTTCACCGCTTGCGGCCTCGGCAAATGCCAGCTCGTCCTCGTCGATATCGCCGAGCGGCACGATGCGCGGCAGCACGGCGGCGTCGAGCTTGAGCGTGTCGAGAAACGCATCGCGCGCGAGCGCGCAGGCGCGCCGGGTCGGCAGGAACAGCGTGGCGTTCGCGAGCGCCAGCGGGTCGGCGGAGTTCGGGAATCCCGCGATCAGCGTGCCGTCGGCCAGCGCGCGGATCAGCGTCGGCAGGAAGTCTGCCGAGGCCGGAATGTTGAACACGCGCGGGCGAGGGGGCATGGCTCCGTTATAGGGGCCACTTGGCGAAGGCTCTAGGCCACGCTCTCCATAATGGCGGCTTCTGCCGCCTTGATGGCCGCAGGTGTGCCGACATGCATCCAGGTGCCTTCGAGCCGCAGCCCGAACATCCGCCCCGCCTCGATCGCCCGATCAAACAGCTTGTTCAGCGAAAACTTGCCCTTCGGCGCATCGGTGAATAATTTTGGCGACAGGACCGCGGCACCCGCATAGACGAACGGCACCACCTCGCGCTCGGCGCGGCGCGACAGCCGCCCATCCGGCGCCATCGCGAAATCGCCGCGGCCCTCGTAGCCGATGCTGCCGGTGGTCGATGCCAGCAGCAGCAGCATGTCCATCTGCTTCGGATCGAACTGCGCGGCAAGGCGCGTGAGATTCGGCGTCACGCCCTCGATCCATGCGGTATCGGAATTCATGTGAAAGAACGGATGGTCGCCGAGCAGCGGTAGAGCCTTCACGACGCCGCCGCCGGTATCGAGCAGTTCGCCGCGCTCGTCGGAAATCGCGATCTTTGGGCGCGTGCGGCCCTGCAGGTGCTTTTCGATCAGTGCCGCCATGTGATGCACGTTGACGACCGCGGTCTCCACGCCGGCATCCGCAAGCCGATCGAGCACATGATCGAGCAGCGGTTTACCTGCCACCGGCACTAGCGGCTTCGGCAGCGTGTCGGTGAGCGGCCGCATGCGCGTGCCGAGGCCCGCGGCGAGCACCATGGCGCGGCGGATGGTCATCGCGTCTCTCTATTGCGGCGGCGGCACATGCGCGTCGTACCAGGCCTTCAGGTCGTTCATCGCGGGGTGAATCAGCGAGCGGCGCAGATAGCGCCATATCCGCGGGATGTGACGTAAATATTGCGGCTTGCCGTCGCGTTTATCGAGCCGCGCGAAGATGCCCAGGATCTTGGTCGCGCGCTGCGCGCCGAGCGTCACGTAAAGCTGCACGAAATCCTGCGTGGTGAACGAGGGGTCCGCATCGAGCCGCGCCTTCACGTAGCGGCCGAGCAACGCGATCTCCATCGGATCGGGCACGTCGACGCGCGCATCCTGCAGCAGCGACACGAGGTCGTACGGGGCGGGGCCCATCAGGGCGTCCTGGAAATCGAGCAGGCCGACGCGCGCGATGCCGTCGCGCTCTGGCAACCACAACAGGTTCGGCGAATGATAGTCGCGCAGCACCCAGGTCAGCGGCGCGTCGTAGGCGGGACGCAGTGCGTCGCGCCACAGTGCGGTGAATTGCGCGCGCGCCGCGCCGGTGAGCGAGCCGCCGCGATGCGGGATGTACCAGTCGAGCAACAGCTCGGCTTCGATCAGGAATGCGTCGAGATCGTAGGGCGGCAGCCGGTACTCGACGCCGGGCGTGACCGGCAGGACCGCAAGGACGGGCTGGCGGTGGATTTCGACCAGCACGTCGACGGCGGCGGCGTATCGTTCCTCAATCGGTCCGGGCGGATCGCCCGCGACCACGGTGTCCGAGCCGAGGTCTTCCAGCAGCAGCAAGCCCTCGGTCAGATCGGCTGCACGCACCTCCGGAGCGGAGAGCCCGCGCTCGCGCAGTGCGCGCGCCATCGCGACGAACGGCTTCACATCCTCGGCGAGATGCGCGATCGCGCTATATGGCAGCCCGCCGCGCACCGGCGGCCCGTCGGGACGGCGCGGCGCATTCATCAGCACGTAGTTGCGCCCCTCGTGGGTCAGCCGCTCATAGGCACGCGTCGAGGCGTCACCCTGCACGTGCGCGCGTGGCGCGTCCGACATGCCTTCACCAGCGAGGAACTGGCGGATTGCGGCGAGCCGCTCGATGCGCGGCGCGAACGCGCCGTGGCCGATGATCTCGACCTGCCGCGCGTTCGGTCCAAGGTGCGGCGCGAGCGTGAAGGCGATGTCCAGCCGGTCGGCGGGGAGCACATCGGCGGCACGGTCCGGCCATTCCAGCAGCACAACGGCGTTTTCCGCCGCTTCGTCCACGCCGAGCTCCGCAAGCTCGCCCGCATGGCCGACCCGATAGAGATCGGCATGTACCACGGTGAAGCGCGGCAGCGCGTAGGTCTGCACCAGCGTGAAGGTCGGGCTCGGCACGTCGAGCTTTTCGTCACCCGCGAGATGACGGATCAGAGCGCGCGCGAACGCGGTCTTGCCTGCGCCAAGATCGCCCGACAGCGTGACGAGATCGCCGGGCTTGAGCACCGAGGCAACATCGACGGCGAGCCGCCGCGTGGCGCGCTCGTTCGCGAGCGTCAGGGCAAAGCTGGAAGCGGCGGGTGAGACTGCGAGCATCGTGTCTTTTTCATTTGCGCATGATCTTGTCCGAAAACCGGTTCCCACTTTTCGGGATCATGCGCGGCGCCGTCTACTCCGCAGCCGCCTCCTGCCGCGCTTGCTTGAGCGGGAAAATGCAGGTGACGGTGGTTCCGCGGCCGACGGCCGAATCGAGCTTGACCGTACCACCATGCAGCTCGACGAAGGAACGCACGATTGAAAGACCGAGCCCGGCGCCGCGGTGCTCGGAGCCAAGCGGATGGCTCTCGAAGCGATCGAACACGCGCTCGCTGATCTCGGGTGGAATGCCCGGCCCGCGGTCGGTCACGCCGAACACGATCGCGCCGTCGCGCCGCTCGACGGAGAGTCGCACCACGTCACCAGCCGGCGAGAAGCTGATCGCGTTGGAGAGAAGATTGAACAGGACCTGCCGCACGCGCCGCTCGTCCGCCATGAAGCTGCCGATGTCGGCTGTGGCGCGCACGTCGAGCAGCACCGCCTTCTCGGCGATACGGTCCTGCAGCCCGAGCACCGCGGAGTCGACAGCGCCGCGGATGTCGACCTCCTTGAGGTCGAGCGACATCGCACCGGCATCGATGGTGGTCAGGTCGAGGATATCGTTGATGATCGCGAGCAGCGCGCTCGATGACTTGTCGATGCTGTCGAGATAGTCGCGCTGCTTCTCGGTGATCGGCCCGATCGCCGGCCCGATGGTCGGGTCGAGCAGCAGGTTCGCAAAACCGATGATATTGGTAAGCGGCGTGCGCAGCTCGTACGAGACATGCCCGACAAACGCATTCTTGATCCGGTCGGCGTCCTGCAGCGCGTCGGCCCTCTCGATCAGCGCGCGCTCGACGTTCACCGTGTCGGTGACGTCCTGGAAGGTGACCAGTGTGGCCCCATCGGGCAGCGGCGTGGTGGTGCAGTCGAGCACGCTGCCGTCACGCCTTTCGAGGCGCGCGCGGATCGGCTCGCGGCTCTCGAGTGCTGTCACGGCGCTGCGCAGCCGCGACCAGAACGCGTCATCGCCATGAAGCGGGCGGCACCAGCCGAGAACCGTCTCGATATGCGGCTGCTCGTTTTGCGCCGTGCCAATCAGCGCGGCCGGCTCGAGCTGCCATTGTTGCGCGAAGGCCGGATTGTGCAGATCGAGCCGCCCATCACTCCCGAACACCGCGACGCCCTCGGCGAGCGCTTCCAGCGTCTCCCCTTGCACGCCGATCAGCGCCTCGTAGCTGCGCACCAGCTTGATTCGTTCGGTCACATCGTCGAACAGATAGGTGACGCCGCCTTCGGGGTTCGGCGTGGTGACGACGCGCAGCGTGCGGCCGTCGGGCAGGTACCATTCGTGCGCACGCGGCTCCATCGCGCGGTATGCGTCGTGCAGTTCGCTCTTCCAGTCGCGGAAGTTGGCCTGCTCGGGGAGCTTCCGCCCGGCACGCAGCCGGTCGAGCACGGCCGAGTCGGACGGCGCGGAATCGAGAAACGCCGGTTCGAGCCCCCACAGCGCGCGGAACGCCGCATTGTAGAACGTGAGCCGCTGCTCGGCCGTATAGATCGCGACGCCGGTCGCGAGCTGGTCAAGCGTGCGGCGGTGCGCCTCGGTCATGCGCGACAATTCCGCGCGCATCGCCTCGGCGTCTGTCACGTCGATGCCGATACCGGCGCTCCCGCCGGGCGAGGGCCGGTCGGTCACCTGCAGAATGCGCCGCGCACCGGCGACGATCACCGGCAGCCGGGCTTCGTAGAATTCGCCGGCCTCGCGCGCCGCGACGACGCCTTCGCGCGCTCCTGCGCCGAGCAGTTCGAGGTTGCGCGCGACCGCATCCGATCCGTCGCGCGCCTCCACCGCGCGGGCGTATGCGGCGTTGACCCAGGTGAGACGCCCGGTGGCGTCGCGCGCCCATACCGGTGCGGGCAGCGCTTCGAGCAGCCGCCCGACCGTGTCGATGTCGCGGCGCAGCTGCTGGTGTTCGGCCGCGAGCTCGGCGAGTTCGCTCTTGGTGCCGGTCAAATCCTTGATGCGCACCACAGCGCGGCCGCCGATGGCGCGGCCCTCGGCCGCGACGTGCCGCTGCTGCAACGTCGTCATGGGCAACGAGAAGGACCGGCCTTCGGCGCGCAGTGCATCGACCGCGATATCAAGGGCTTGCGCGTTCTCCGGCGCGAGCCAGGTGCCAAAGGCGAGCACGCGGCGCGGTAGTGGCGTACGAAGCAGCAGTGTGACATCGCCGCTGATCTCCGGATCGTCGGCGCCCGCGGGCCACACTACGATGACCTGCGGCTCGGAGAGAAGCAGCGCCGTTGCGCGGTCACGCGCCTCGCGCAACTCGTTGATTTCGGCCTGTTGGGCGGCGAACTGCAGGGCACTGCGGGCGCGCGTGCGCAGCAGCGCGATCGCGGTAACGACCGCAAACACGATGACGCCGAGCGTCAGCGCGAGGACGGCGATCTCGTGCGCTTCAAGCTCCGCAAAGGCGGTGACGTAGTCGGTCATGGGGCGGAGCGGGGTCTCGGCTGCTGCCACGTCCGGCAGCAGGATCGCGGCGCCCGCCGCGACGGCAGTGCCGAATCCGTCACGCCACGGATGCGTGCTGTTTGCGCACCGTCCCCGGATCATCTCCGGCATATCCGTGCCCCTGCGCGGCAGCGATCCGGGACACGGCCCGGCACATTCCCCGTCTCAAATGAGCGCGTCCGCCAACGCAGCTCACGAATCAGACCATAGCCCCAACGCGACTCGCGCCGTAAGAGTCCGAACCGTGAACGGCTGGTGCGTGGCTCTACGCATCCGCGCAGTTAGCGCGGCGCGGCGAGTCTCATCGGGCGTCATCGGTGTGAGGCGCTGTCCCCGCTGTCCACAGGGGTGAACTAATCAGCGCTCGCGCAAGCCTTCGGCACGCCGCGTGATCTCTTCGAGATTGAGCCGGCCGAGCGCGGTCATGAACGCGCGCTCCGCATCGGCGACCGCCGGAAGCACGACCTCGTCGAGGATGCGCGAGGCGGGCGCATCATCGTCCGAACCGTCATCGACGCTGCCGGCGGCGCGCAGGATATCGGCGACGCTGATTCGCTTGCGCTCACGCGCGAGCTCGTAGCCGCCGCGCGGGCCGCGAATGCCGTGAAAGATGCCTTCGTGCACCAGCGCCTGCAGCACCGGCTCGAGGTGGCGCGAGGGAAGATTGTGGCGCGCCGCAAGCGCGCGCGCCGACACCGGCCGCTCGCGCGCGTTCAGCGCGACGTCGATGACCGCGGCAATCGCGAGCAGACCTTTACGGGGAAGAAGAGACATTCGAGGCGGGAACCAAGTCGGTACCGGAATACTAGGCAAACCGGACCGATTTCAGCAAGGTCTATCCGCTCGTTCCGGTTGAACCGAATCCGCGAGTTCCACGTGCCGTGCCGTCGAGGGTGTCGGCCTCGCGCAGGCTCGCTCGCGTCACCGGCGCGATGACGAGCTGTGCGATTCGCATTCCGCGCGTGACGATGAACGGCGCGGTTCCATGATTGATCAGCAGCACCTGGACCTCGCCGCGGTAGTCCGCATCGACGGTGCCGGGCGAATTGAGAACAGTGACGCCATGGTTGCGCGCAAGCCCAGAACGCGGGCGCACCTGCGCCTCCATGCCGGCGGGCAACGCGATTGCGATGCCGGATGGAACCGCGGCGTACGCGCCGGGCGCGATCGTGAGCGGGGCATCGGCCGGAACGGCCGCGAGCAGATCGAGACCGGAGGCCGCGTCGCTCTGATACGACGGCAGCGCCAGGTCCGCGCCGTGCGGCAGCCGCATCACGCTGACCGCGATCTCATTCATGTCATCTCCGCTGCGTCTGCGATCCGTGCGACCAGTTGCCGCGCGACGCCGTCCTTCGATTGCGAGGGCCAGGACTCAACCTTCGTCTCGACGCCCCTCGCGGTGATCAGGTGCACGGCGTTGTCGTCGCCGCCCATCGCGCCGCCTTCTGCGGAGACATCGTTGGCGACGATCCAGTCGCAGCCCTTGCGTTTGAGTTTCGCCTTCGCGTGTTCGATGACTTTTTCGGTTTCGGCCGCGAAGCCAATGACCAGCGTGGGACGGTTCGTCTTGAGTTTCGACACGGTCGCCAGGATGTCCGGGATTCTCGACCAATGCGAGCTTCGGCGGCCCGCTGCCGTCCTTCTTCAGTTTCTGATCGCCCTCGGTTGCTGTGCGCCAGTCCGCCACGGCGGCGGCGAAGATGCCGACATCCGACGGCAGCGCCGCCTCCACCGCTTTGAGCATGTCGCGCGCGCTTTCGACGCGCACGATCTTCACGCCCGGTGGATCGGGCAACGTGACCGGCCCGCTCACCAGCGTGACGTGCGCGCCAGCATCGGCCGCGGCGCGTGCGATGGCGTAGCCCTGCTTGCCAGAGGAGCGGTTCGCGATGTAGCGCACCGGATCGATCGGCTCGTGCGTTGGGCCGGCCGTGATGACGATGTGCTTGCCGGTGAGAGGCTTCGTGCCCGCGTCGGGCGCGAGCAACTTCTCGACTGCCGCGACGATCTCCAGCGGTTCGGCCATGCGGCCGGTGCCGGCTTCGCCGCTTTCCGCCATCTCGCCTGCGTTCGGGCCGACGGTGGCAACGCCGTCGGCGAGCAGCGTTTTCAGATTGCGTTGCGTCGCCTTGTTCGTCCACATCGCGGGGTTCATGGCGGGCGCGATCAGCACGCGCCGGTTCGTCGCGAGCAGCACCGCGGAGCCAAGATCGTCGGCATGGCCGTTCGCCATCTTGGCCATCAGGTCGGCGGTCGCGGGCGCGACAACGATCAGGTCGTTGTCGCGTGCGAGCCGGATGTGCCCGACGTCGAATTCGCTGTGCTGGTCGAACAGGTCGGTGAACGGCTTCTCTCCGCTCAGCGCGCCGACCGACATCGGCGTGACGAACTCCTGCGCGGCTTTGGTCATCACGACGCGCACGCCATAGCCGCGCTCGCGCAGCCGCCGGATCAGGTCGAGCGATTTGTAGGCCGCGATGCCGCCCGAGATGATGAGCAGGATTTGGCGAGCCGTGGGCTCGACAGGCTTGGCGGACTTCGTCTTTGCCTCGCGAGGACCCCTCGTCTTCGCCGCGGTCGGCGCATCTGCCGCACCGTCAGCCAGCAGCAGCCGGACTTCCTCTTCCATCGAACGGCCGTTCGCCGCCGCGCGCAGGCGCAGGCGCTTCTTGACGTCTTCGCTCAGGTTTCGGACCGTCAGCGAGCCCATGCGCCCAATCTAGCGCATGATTGCAGTGCAATCAATGCAATCACACCATCTTCCAGATCACCACCGCCAGCAATCCGGCAATCACCCACAGCGCAATGCGCGTCCAGCGGCTGCCGCGCGCCTCGGCCTGGCCGATCGCCGCCACCGTTTCGGGCGCGAGCACCAGGCCGTCGCGCGTTGCGGCATCGAGCTGATCGGTGACGCGCGCGGCGCGGCCGAGCAGCGAGGGCACCTCGCCGAGAAACTTTCCGACTTCGCCCGCGCCCTGCGCGGCATCTTCCAGCCGGCCCGCGGCCCCGAGATTGCGCTCGACCCATTCGCGCACCACCGGCTCGGCGGTCGCCCACATGTCGAGGTTGCGATCGAACGAGCGCGCCACGCCCTCGACCACCACCATGGTCTTCTGCAGCAGCAACAGCTCCGGCCGCGTCCGCATGTCGAACAGGCCGGTCACCTCGAACAACAAAGTGAGTAGCTTCGCCATCGAGATTTCGGACGCCGGTCGATTGTGGATCGGCTCGCCGATCGCGCGGATCGCCTGCGCGAAGCTCTCGACCGAATGATGTGGCGGCACGTAGCCGGCCTCGAAATGCACCTCGGCGGTGCGGTGATAATTGCGCGTGATGAAGCCGTAGAGGATTTCGGCGAGGAAGCGCCGCTCCTTTGGCGCAAGACGGCCCATGATGCCGAAGTCGACCGCGACGATGCGGCCTTGCGTGTCGACGAACAGGTTCCCCGGGTGCATGTCGGCGTGGAAAAAGCCGTCGCGCAGCGCGTGGCGCAGGAAGGTCTGCATCAGCGCGCGGCCGAGCGCCGGCAGGTCGAGGCCGCTTGCTTCCAGCCGGGCGCGGTCGGTGAGCGGAATGCCGTCGACCCATTCCAGCGTGAGCACCTGCCGCGCGGTTCGCTCCCAGTCGAGCGACGGTACGCGGAAGTCCGGGTCGTCCTTCACATTGTCGCGCATCTCCGCGATGGCGGCGGCTTCGAGCCGCAGGTCCATCTCGATGGTCACCGAGCGCGCCAGCGTGTCGACCACCTCGACGAAACGCAGCCGCCGCGCTTGCGGGTCGTGGCGCTCGGCGGTGCGCGCCGCGAAGTAAAGCGTCTCGAGATCGCTCTTGAGCTGCCGTTCGACGCCGGGGCGTAGCACTTTGACGGCTACGATTTGTCCGTCAGCCTCCGCCTTGTGCACCTGCGCAATCGAGGCCGCCGCGACCGAGGGACCGAACGACGAAAACAGCTCGCGCAGCGGCTTGCCGAGCGCGAGAACAACCGCGGCTTCCGCCTGGGCTTGCGGGAACGGCGCCATCTTGTCCTGCAGCTTTTCCAGATCGAGCGCCATCGCGGGCCCGACGACATCCGGCCGCGTCGCGAGGAACTGGCCAAGCTTGACGTAGGTTGGACCGAGCCGAGTCAGCGCGGCGGATAGCTTGACGGACGAGCCGGCGGGTGTTGGCCGTTCGAACAATCGCGCGAGCTTCAAGCCCAACCGCGCGGGCGCGGGTACTGCCGCGGGATCGACGAGGCCCAGCACGCCTTCGCGCGCGAACACGAAGCCCGCGCGTGCGAGACGGAAGAGATGGCCGGTCGCGGAGATCACAAACGCCAACCGGAGTGCAGCGCCACGATGCCGCCGCTCATCACGCGGTGCGTGACGCGACCGAATCCCGCCGTCCGCATCATGTCGGCGAACGCGTTCGGCTTGGGGAACCGGCGGATCGACTCGACGAGATACTGATAAGGCTCGGCATCGCCGACCACCGCGCGGCCGATCACCGGCACCACGCGGAAGGAATAAAGCTCATACAACGCATCGAGTCCCGGCACGTCGACGTTCGAAAATTCAAGGCACAGGAAGCGTCCGCCGAAGCGCAGCACGCGATGCATTTCGGCGAGCGCCACGTCGATGCGCGGCACGTTGCGGATACCGAACGCGATCGACACCGCGTCGAAGTTTTGCGACGGAAACGGCAGCGCCTCGGCGTTAGCATCGACGAACGTCACCACATCGTCGAGGCCCTGCTCGATGGCGCGCTCGCGCCCGACGCCGAGCATCTCGGCGTTGATGTCGGCGACCGTCGCGTGCGTGCCGGTGCCGCCCGTCTTGATGGTACGGAACGACACATCGCCGGTGCCGCCCGCGACGTCGAGCAGTGCGAAGTCCCGCTCGGATTTCGGCGGATTGATCGCCGTGACCAGCGCGTCCTTCCAGGCGCGGTGCAGCCCGGCCGACATCAGGTCGTTCATCAGGTCGTAGCGCTTCGCCACCGTGTGGAAGACGTCGTCGACCAGCCCCTGCTTGTCGGAAAGCGGCACTGTCCGGTTGCCGAAATGGGTATCGGTCTCGCGCATGAAACGACCATAGCGCGGGTCACACCGTGGCGCTACATAACGCATGTCCAGAGGTTAACCATGCCCGAGCTTCCCGAAGTCGAAACCGTGCGCCGTGGCTTGCAGCCCGTGATGGAGGGCGTGCGCTTCGTGCGCGTCGAGCAGCGCCGTCCGGACCTGCGCTTTCCGTTCCCGAAGAATTTCAACAAGCGGCTCGAGGGTGCCACCGTTGACGGCATCGGGCGGCGCGCGAAGTACCTGCTGGCGGATTTATCGTCCGGCGAGGTGCTGCTGATGCATCTCGGGATGTCCGGCTCGTTCCGGGTCGTGCATGGCAGCGACGAGAGCGGTCCGGGCAAATTCCACCACGTGCGCGGCAAGCTCTCGGCGCACGACCATGTGGTGTTTCACATGTCGAACGGCGTGATCGTGACGTTCAACGATCCGCGCCGCTTCGGTTACATGAAGCTGATCGCGCGCACCGACCTCAATCAGGATCCGATGATCGCGGCGCTCGGCCCCGAGCCGCTCGGCAATGCTTTCGACGGCGCGATGCTCAGCGAGGCCTGCGCGGGGAAGAAGACCTCGCTGAAGGCCGCGCTGTCCGATCAGAAGGTCGTGGCGGGGCTCGGCAACATTTACGTGTGCGAGGCGCTGCACCGCGCGCATCTGTCACCGAAGCGCATCGCCGCGACGATCGCGCTGAAATCCGGTGCGCCAAAGCCGTCCGCCAACGCGCTCGCCGATTCGATCAAGGCGGTGCTGAACGATGCCATCAAGGCGGGCGGCTCGTCGCTGCGCGACCACCGCCAGACCGACGGCGATCTCGGCTATTTCCAGCACTCGTTCCGGGTCTATGATCGCGCGAGCGAGAAATGCCCGACGCCGAAGTGCAAGGGCACGATCAAGCGCATCGTGCAGGGGACGCGATCGACGTTTTTCTGTCCGGTGTGTCAGAAGTGAGTTTGCGTGTCCCGGGCGCGCCGCAGTGCTTGCGAATGATGCGAGGCAGACCCGGGACCATTAAGAACTCAGCTTTGGGCGGTCCCGCATCTGCGATGCATCGCCAAGAGGCGCTGCATCGCGGGCGGGACACAACTACCCCTTCACATACACCGCCTGCTGCGTCACGACGAAATCCACCCGGCCATCGCTGAGCGCCTTCAGGCACTCCTCCGGCCGGTTCACGATCGGCTCCTCGTGCACGTTGAAGCTGGTGTTGATCAGCACCGGCATTTCGGTCTGGTCGCGGAAGCGGCGCAGGATCGCGGCGAACAGCGGGTTGTCCTCGTCGCGCACGATCTGCGGCCGCGCGGTGCCGTCGACATGCACCACGGCCGGAATACGCGCGCGCCACTCGGGCTTCACGCCGCAGGTGATGGTCATGAAGTGCGCCGCATAGCGGTTCACGTCAGTGATCTCGAAAACGCGCGCCGCATCCTCTTCCAGCACGAACGGCGCGAACGGCATGAACTCGGAGCGGTCGAGCCGTTTGTTAAGGAGATCGTTGATCGCGTGGTCGTGCGGCGACGCAATGATCGAGCGCGCCCCAAGTGCACGCGGGCCGAACTCCATTCGGCCCGTGTAGATCGCGCCGGCTTTTCCCGCGCGGATCAGGTCGACCGCGGTCGTCACCGGCGGACCGGCGAGCCGCCGCATGCCGGCGCTTGCGAGCGTGTCGTCGATGCGGCCGTCGAAGTTCTGGCCGAGATACATGTTGTCGAGCCGGCGGCGGTGGCGCAGCCAGGTCTCGGTGCCGTCGCGCTCATGCAGGAAGGTGAGCGCCGCGCCGACCGACAATCCCTCGTCGCCCATCGCCGGAAACACGAACACCTCGTCGAGCGGCAGGCTTTCGGCGAGCAGCCGGTTGAGCCGCACGTTCGCGAACAGTCCGCCCGCCAGCGCGAGCTTGCGCGCGCCTGTGCGGCCGAGCCACCACTTCACCGACTGCAGCGTGAAATCTTCCGCCACCTTCTGGATCGAGGCCGCGATGGTCTCGCGGTCATGGTCTTTGCAGAGCGCCAGGAACGTCTCGCGCATTGCGGACCAGTTCTTGAAGTCGGTCTCGATCAGCCCGCTATCGGTGTTGAAGCGAAACTGCGCCGCCATTTCGCCGGCAAGTTTCGGCTCGCCATAGGCCGCGAGGCCCGTGAGCTTCCCCTCATGGCGCAGCATGCGGAAGCCGCACGCGACCGTGGCGTAACCATAGGCGCTGGCGAGGCCCGTCTCCTTCAGCGTCTTGGTCAGCCAGCGGTCGTCGCCATAGTGACACGCGAGCGCACCGTTTTTCAGGCTACGCATCGAATAGCTGACGTTGTCGCCGATGCCGTCGGACGTATAGATCAGCGCGTCGTTCCAGTCGGTGTAGAACAGCGCGGCCAGCGCATGCCCCGCATGGTGATTGGCGAAATAGATCGGCGTGTCCGGCCGGAACGAATTGTCCTTCAGGAAGCGATCGGCGCGGAAAAGCTTGTGCGTGTCGGTGACGCCGAAGCGATGGCTCAGTACCGCGAGTTCGCGGTGCGTGCGCTCTTTTCCCTGCCAGCGACGGAAGGTGTACCAAAGCTCGCGTGGCAGCGGAAACTTGTAGTCGTGCGTCGGAAACCAGCCGCGCGTGGTGGCGATCGCGTCGACGTCGCGCCGCGTCCAGCCCGCGATGCGCAGCACCTCGTCGATCGAGAGCCACGGCACGCTCTCGCCCGAGCCCTTCACGCGCGTCATGCGCTCTTCGGACACCGCCGCGACCATCTCGTAGTCATCGAACGCGGCGGCAGACGAGTCGTGCATGCCGGCATGGATCGCCAAGATACGCAAAAGGAGGCACCTGCTCGTTGTGGGGGAGAGTGGCGGGCAAGGCGATAACATCAAACAAATCAGCGGGCTAGTGGCGCAGGGTGGCATGTCGGCCACACGCTCGAAAAGGCTCCAATCAGAGAGGGTTACCCCTCGTTTGCCTCCCACGCGCGGCTCCGCTACCTCAAAAGAAAGCAACGCCGGGACACACGCCACATGGCCTACGAAACCATCCTCGTCGAAACCAAGGGCAAGGTCGGCATCGTCCGCCTCAACCGGCCGCAGGCGCTCAACGCGCTCAACGCGCAGGTCAACAAGGACATGACCGCCGCGCTCGACGCCTTCGAGGCGGACGACGGTATCGGCTGCATTATCATCACCGGCTCCGAGAAGGCCTTCGCGGCCGGCGCCGACATCAAGGAGATGTCGGGCAAAAGCTTCGGGGATGTCTTCAACGAAGACTTCGCGGCGAGCTGGGATCGCGTCGCGCGCATGCGCAAGCCGGTGATCGCGGCGGTATCGGGCTTCGCCCTAGGCGGAGGCTGCGAACTCGCGATGATGTGCGACATCATCATCGCGGCCGACACCGCGAAGTTCGGCCAGCCCGAGATCAAGCTCGGCGTCATTCCGGGCATCGGCGGCACGCAGCGCCTCACGCGCGCGATCGGCAAGGCGAAGGCGATGGATCTCAACCTGACCGGCCGCATGATGGACGCGGCGGAAGCGGAGCGCTCGGGGCTGGTGGCGCGCGTCGTCCCGGCCGCGAGCCTGATGGACGAGGCGATGAAGGCCGCCGAGACGATCGCCGGGATGTCGATGGTGGCGGTGATGACCGCGAAGGCCGCCGTGAACCGCGCGTTCGAGACAACGCTTGCCGAGGGCATCCTGTTCGAGCGCCGCACCTTTCACGCGCTGTTCGCCACGCACGATCAGAAGGAAGGCATGCAGGCCTTCATCGAGAAGCGCCAGGCGAAGTTTGAGAATCGGTGAGTCCTCGGTTGCTTTATCGTTTGGAAAAATCAGGAACCGGGATCCCGGGTCTGCGGTGCATCACTCCGTGCTGCACCGCGCCCGGGATACAGTTTACCTCCGCACGCAAATCACCCGCACCACCGAAGCCTTTGCGGCGTCGATGCTTGACGCGCCGCCGGTACTGAGCAGCGCATTCTGCGCGGTCAGGAAACCGCGAACGGCGTCGACCGGCGTCAGCGTCGCGCTCGAGCCGGGGCTTGGCGCCGGGCCGGCAAGCACCGTCGCCTTCAAAGCCGCGACCCCGACCAGCCGTCCCTGCGCGTCGAGCGCGGCTGCGCCGTCAAAGCCGAGCGCAGGCGCGGTATCGAGCGTGAGCGCATCCGACACGCGCGATCGCGCGGTGCTCACCGCACCGCCGCCGCCTTGCGCTTGCGGATCCGCGACGCCGGCCAGCGTCACCTCCGCGGGCTTCGCGTTATCACCCAGCACCACCGGCTTGAGGTCCGCGCCGTGCACGCGCAGCAACGCAAGCCCGCTCGCCTTGTCCTCGGCGATGCGATCCGCGCCGCCGATGCCGCCCACCGTCGTCACGTAGCAGCCATCGAGCGCCTCGCGGCTGGTGAGAATGGTTCCCGGTGCGACCACCACCCCGCTCGCGTATTCGACCTTGCGCCGTGGCGGCGGCGCGACGCGCCCGCCGGGGAAGGCCGCATAGGCGCTCGACATCGCGACCACCACCGGCTCCATGATGCCGGCCATCGCCTGGTCGTAGAGCACCGTGAAGCCGCGCACCTCTTCGCCGCGAATTTGCGCGCGCACGTAAAACTTCTTCAGGTTCTGCAGGCCGGAGATGACGAAGAAATCGCCGCGCAGCACGCTGTAGTCGGCCTTGCGGCCCGCGGGCTCCCGCTTCATCTTCTCGAACAGCGCGCCCAGCGTCGTGCCGGGCTGCGCATTGCGAAACGTCTCGACCGAATATTCGCCGCGCGAGGACGCCCATCGCATCCCGCCGATGATCTGGCTCGACTGCGGCGTAAGCTTCGTAGGCACGCCGACGCGCGCTCCGGTCGTGCCGTCGTCCACGATACGCCAGCCGACCGCGTCCTGCTTCGGTTTTGCCGCAGTGGCGAGCGCGGCGCGCTCCGGCTGGTTGAAGACGCCGGTCTCCTTACCGCCGCTGCGCTTCTGGAACGCTTTCACCGCGGCGATGGTGCGCTCGCTGAACTCGCCGTTCACAAGGCCGTTGTAATCTCCGGTCCACACCAGATCGCTCTGGATCGCCAGCCGCTCGGCCAGCGGGATCGCTTCGTAGGACGCCGTGAGGGCGCTGATCGCGGACTTCTTCTCGGCTTTCTTTTCGCCTTTCGGCGCAGCCTTGGACTTGGCGGCGTCTTTCGCGGGCGCGGCTTGCTTGGCGGCCTTCGGCTCTTCCTTCTTGGCAGGCTGCGCCAACGCGAGCGACACGGCCGCGAGCGACACCACCAACGCGCCGACAAGCCTCATGGCGTTCCTCATGTTAAGATGAAGCCTAGCGCAACGATGGAGCCGCGCAACTGTGCTGAGTCCGGAAGAATTGGAGCGCTATGCGCGCCACATCGTGCTGCGCGAAGTGGGCGGGCCGGGGCAGGCGGCGCTGAAGCGCGCGAGCACGCTGGTGATCGGCGCGGGCGGGCTCGGCGCGCCGGTGCTGATGTATCTCGCGGCCGCTGGTGTCGGCACGCTCGGCGTCATCGACGACGACGTGGTGTCGCTTTCCAATTTGCAGCGGCAGGTCATCCACGCGACACCGGACGTGGGCGCGCCGAAGGTCGAGAGCGCGGCGGGTGAGATCGCGCGGCTCAATCCGCATGTGAATGTCGAGGCGTACGCGACGCGGCTCACTGCGGCGAACGCGATGGAATTGATCTCGCGCTACGACATCGTCGCCGACGGGTCGGACAATTTTGAAACCCGCTATCTCGTGTCGGACGCATGTTTCTTCGCGAAGAAGCCCCTGGTGACCGCAACGCTCGGCGTGTTCGACGGAACGCTCACGACCATCCGGGCGCATGAGCGCCGTAAGGACGGCACGCCGAACCCGACCTATCGCTGCCTGTTTCCCGTTGCGCCGCCGGCGGGTTCTATCCCGGCGTGTTCGGAAGCCGGCATCCTCGGCGCACTCACCGGCGTGCTCGGCTCGATGATGGCGCTGGAGGTGATGCGCGAGATCGTCGGCTTCGGGACCGGGCTCGTCGGGCGTTACCTGATGGTCGATGCCCGCGACATGCGCTTCGAGACGCTGAGTTACGCGTGGGACGCGGGCAATCCGCTGTCAGGCGAAACGCCGACGATCAGGGATTTGTCGGGACACGAATGGCTCTGTGTCCCGCGCGCGATGCAGCGCGTCTTGATGCGGTGCGTCGCGTCATTTCACGTCGCGCCGCGCCCGGGATGACGCCTACGGCGTCATTTGCTCCACACCGCCACGGTCGTCGCGCCCTTCACCACCGACCACTTGTTCTTCTCGACGTTCACGAGGGTGTAGCAATTCTGCGCGCTGCCCTTCCAAGACGTACAGAAGCCGTCCTTCGAAAGCTTCCAGGTGCCTTCGCCCTTCGCGCCGGCCTTGTCCTGCGGCTCGCGCGTGACTTTGCCGTCGGCCGCGAACGTCATTTTGAATTTCGTGCCGGACGTGGTCGCGGCCGTGAAGGTCTTGCCGTCAAAGAATTCGGTCTGGATTTCTTTCGGCGTCAGCTTGCTCGCCGCAAGCGCGACATCAAACGTGACGAGCGCTGCGACAGCTGTGAGCGTTGCGCGCATGGAAGCCTCCCAGGATGATTCCCGAGCAGGATCATACGACAAGTTGAGGCAAGCGAGCAGGGCAGGCTGGAAACGCGGCTACTTGTCGCTCTCGCACGGGCCGAGGCAGAAGCCGACACCGTCGCTATTCTTGTAGTGGCTGCGGTCGACCCGCTCGTAGGTCACGCAGCGGTTCTTGTCCGGCGTGTCATGCGCATTGCGCCGGCAGATCTGCCCGCCGCTTGCTTCCCAGCGTCCATAGACCACGAGGCCCGCGCCGGCGAGGACCGCGGTGCCGTCCGGCAGATGCACGGTGCACAGCATCTTGCCGGCGAATTGCCCTGCGTCCGGCGTCCCGCACAGCGGCACCCCGACAAGCTCGCGGCGGAATTCGTCGACCGTCATGGCTTGCGCAGCCGCCGGCGCGACCGAGGCCGTCAGTGCGGCGAAGACCACACCAACAAAAGAAAAACGAGCCGCATTCATGAGACGACGTCCAACTCCTTAGAGCATCGAGGGGAGAACACGGTCAGGTGGCGGTTCTTCGTTGAAGAACGACCGCCCGGACCGCGCCCTCATAGCATTGATGGCAGCACGCGGTCCGGGGGTCTATGACCGTCCATAAACGTGCGGATATTGATGATGACCTTGTCGCCCATGTCGACGCGGCCTTCGATCGTGGCCGAGCCCATGTGCGGCAACAGCACGACCTTTCCGGCGCGCGCGAGCTTGACCAGCTTCGGATTGACCGCCGGCTCGTGCTCGAACACGTCGAGGCCTGCGCCCGCGATCTCGCCCGCCTCGACCATGCGGGTCAGCGCGTTCTCGTCGATCACCTCGCCGCGCGCCGTGTTGACGATGTAGGCGTCGGGCCGGATCAGCTTCAGCCGCCGCGCCGAGAGCAGATGATAGGTGCCGGGCGTGTGCGGGCAGTTGACGGAGATGATGTCCATGCGGGCGAGCATCTGGTCGAGGCTCTCCCAGTAGGTCGCCTCCAGCTCTTCCTCGATCTGCGGCGCGACCTTCTGGCGGTTGTGATAGTGGATCTGCAGGCCGAAGGCGCGCGCGCGCCGCGCGACCGCCTGTCCGATGCGGCCCATGCCGATGATGCCGAGCCGCTTGCCCCAGATGCGGTGCCCGAGCATCCAGGTCGGCCGCCAGCCGGACCATTCGGTATCGCCGGTGAGCACGACGGAACCCTCGGCGAGCCGGCGCGGCACCGCGAGGATGAGCGCCATGGTCATGTCGGCGGTGTCTTCGGTCAGCACGCCCGGCGTGTTGGTGACGGTGATCCCGCGCTGAAGCGCGGTCGCCACGTCGATATTGTCGACGCCGTTGCCGAAATTCGCGATCAGGCGGAGTTTCTCGCCGGACTGGCTCAGCACGCCCGCGTCGATCCGGTCGGTGACGGTCGGCACCAGGACGTCCGCGGTTTTCACCGCCTCGGCGAGTTCGGCCTGGCTCATCGGCTTGTCTTCGAGATTGAGACGCGTGTCGAACAGCTCGCGCATCCGCGTTTCCACGGTGTCCGGCAGCTTGCGCGTCACGACGACCAGCGGCTTTTTACCTTTTGCCATGCTTTCGAGGCCGCTTCCTTTGGCTATCCGCCGGCGCGGATCAGGGCCGAAATTGCTCAATCTTCAGGCCGCATTAACCGCTCGGACGCAAACTCGCGAGCTTCCGGTACGGAAAAGGTGGCCCGATCCCTGTCTACCAGATGGATCGGCCTGAGACAAAGCGGCGGCGTGAGCGTCTGGGCGAGAGCGGCGTGATGGTGGCGAGCGGATTTTTGCGCGGTTTCTTTGGGCTTGTGCTGGTGGCTTGGGCGACGGCTGCGTTTGGTGCCGAGCAGGGTCCGCCGGGAACGAGCGGCTTGCCTGTCCCGCGCTTCGTCAGCCTGAAGTCCGACAAGGTCAATGTGCGCGCGGGTCCGAACAAGGACCACGATGTGGCCTGGGTCTATAACCGTTCGGCCCTCCCGGTCGAGGTGACGGCCGAGTTCGAAACCTGGCGCCGCATCCGCGACTGGGAAGGCGCGGAGGGCTGGGTCTACCACTCGCTGCTGTCGGGCAAGCGCACCGCGCTGGTCTCGCCGCAGTCGAAGGGCAAGGACGAACTGCTCTCCCTGCGCGACAAGCCGGATGCCGCGAGCGGCGTGACCGCGAAGCTGCAGCATGGCGTGCTCGCGACCGTGAAGACGATGCAGGGATGGCTGGTGCCGCCTCGTCGGCGAAGGTTTCGACGGCTGGATCGAGCAGGCGCGCCTGTGGGGCGTCTATCCGAACGAGAAGGTGGAATAGCCAAAAACAAATGCCCCGCCGAAGCGGGGCATTGAAATGCGAGACGCGGCGCTGAGACTCAGCCCGTCTTCTTCAGCCGCACCACCACATCGACGCGCGCGACCTCGTAGCCCTTCGGCGCGCTCGGCAGCCTGTCGAGCAGCACCTCGGCGTTCGGGATGTCGACCAGCGCGTTCTCGCCTTCGACGAAGAAGTGGTGGTGGTCCGACACGTTGGTATCGAAATACGTCTTCGACCCGTCGACCGCGACCTGACGCAGCAGGCCGACGTCGGTGAACTGGTGCAGCGCGTTGTAGACGGTCGCGAGCGATACCGGCACCTTCGCCTTGGTGGCTTCCTCATAGAGCATCTCGGCCGTCAGATGGCGGTCGCCCTTGGCGAACAGGATCCAGCCGAGCGCCATGCGCTGACGGGTGGGCCGCAGGCCGACCTGGCGCAGCATCGCCTTCACGTCATGCCACGGGCAGCCGGTGAGTTCGGCGCGCGCCTTCGCGCTCGCGCTGTCGGCGATCAGCGCGTGCGGATCGGAGAACACAGTCGTACGGACTTCAGTCATGAATACTTGATCCTTGCCCCTGGCGGTCAGCTCGGGGCCAAGACGATACGGCAAATTGTTGCATTCGGATCATAGGCAACGGGGACATCACATGCAACTCTTTCGCAACAGGATGCGCCTGCGCGGAACGCATTGCTGCGGCCCATAACACACGGATTCGACGGTGAATCTGCCGCCCACGCGCACTTTGCCCGCCCGGACCCCGTATGATAGTTAACCGCGGACTCATTCCGCGCGCAGAGACCCGAATGGAAAATCGCCGCTCCAGTTTCGAATACGAAGACCTGCTGGCCTGCGGCCGCAAGGAACTTTTCCGCGAGGGGCCGCAGCTGCCGTTGCCGCCGATGCTGATGTTCGACCGCATCACCGAGATCGCCGACGCCGGCGGCGAATACGGCAAGGGCGTGATGCGGGCGGTGCTGAACGTGAAGCCGGACCTCTGGTTTTTTCCCTGCCATTTCAAGGGCGATCCGGTGATGCCAGGCTGCCTCGGGCTCGATGCGCTGTGGCAGATGGTGGGCTTCTTCCTCGGCTGGCTCGGCTCTTCCGGCAACGGCCGCGCGATCGGTGTCGGCGAGGTGAAACTCGCCGGGCAGATCCGCCCCGAGACCAGGGAAGTCGTCTACGGCATCGAGATCAAGCGCGTGATGCGCTCCAAGCTCGTGCTCGGCATCGCGGACGGCTGGCTCAAGGCGGATGGCGAACTGGTCTATCAGGCAAGCGACCTCAAGGTCGCGCTGTTCAAGGACAGCGCCCCGCAGCCAGCCGGGGCCTGACAAAGCGGCGGCGCAAGCCCCACATCATGGCGATGCGCGAGCTTAACGCGCAGGATATGCGGACGAGGCAAGCATGAGACGAGTCGTCGTCACCGGAATGGGCATCGTCTCATCCATCGGCAACACCACACAAGAAGTCACCGCCAGCCTGCGCGAGGCGAAGTCGGGCATTTCGCGCGCCGACAAATACGCGGAGCTGGGCTTCCGCTGTCAGGTGCACGGTGCGCCGACGCTCGATCCCTCCGAAGTGGTCGATCGCCGTGCGATGCGGTTCCTCGGCGGCGGCGCGGCCTGGAATCATGTCGCGATGGAGCAGGCGATCCGCGACGCGGGCCTCGAAGAGAACGAGGTTTCGAACGAGCGTGCCGGCATCATCATGGGATCGGGCGGGCCTTCCACGCGCACGGTGGTTGAGGCCGCGGATACCACGCGCTCCAAAGGTCCAAAGCGCGTCGGCCCGTTCGCGGTGCCCAAGGCGATGTCCTCGACCGCATCCGCGACGCTCGCCACGTGGTTCAAGATCAAGGGCGTCAACTATTCGATCTCATCCGCTTGTGCGACCTCGAGCCACTGCATCGGCAACGGCGCCGAGCTGATCCAGTGGGGCAAGCAGGATGTTGTCTTTGCGGGCGGTTGCGAAGAGCTCGACTGGACCCTGTCGGTGTTGTTCGACGCCATGGGCGCGATGTCGTCCGGCTTCAACCAGATGCCCGACAAGGCCTCGCGCGCCTACGACAAGGACCGCGACGGCTTCGTCATCGCG
Organism: uncultured Alphaproteobacteria bacterium; assembly: GCA_963779545.1. GTDB lineage: Bacteria > Pseudomonadota > Alphaproteobacteria > Rhizobiales > Xanthobacteraceae > PALSA-894. The sequence continues at coordinate 400,513 of CAVZYQ010000005.1, forward strand.
GGCGGCGCCGGCGTGCTGGTGCTCGAAGAGCTTGAACACGCGAAAGCGCGTGGCGCGAAAATCTATGCGGAAGTCGCGGGCTACGGCGCGACCTCGGACGGCCACGACATGGTGGCGCCCTCCGGCGAAGGCGCGGCGCGCTGTATGCAGCAAGCACTCGGCACCGTGAAAGCGCCGGTCGACTACATCAACCCGCACGCGACCTCGACGCCGATCGGCGACATCAAGGAGATCGAAGCGATCCGCGAGGTGTTCGGCGAGAAGATTCCGGCGATCTCGGCGACGAAATCGCTGACCGGACATTCGCTCGGCGCGGCCGGCGTGCAGGAAGCGATCTACTCGCTGCTGATGATGAACAACGGCTTTATCTGCGAGAGCGCCAACATCGAGAACCTCGACCCGCTCTTCGAGGACATTCCGATCGTGCGCGAGCGCCGCGATAACGTGCAGCTCGGCTGCGTGCTCTCGAACTCGTTCGGCTTCGGCGGCACCAACGCATCGGTCGTGTTCAAGCGGCTCGATTCCTGATGTTGTTCATGGTGGTCGAGCGGTTTCGCGACCGCGACGCGAAGGCGATCTATCGCCGCTTCCGCGAGCAGGGCCGCATGATGCCGGACGGCCTCAAATATGTCGGAAGCTGGATCGAGGCGAATTTCGACCGCTGCTTTCAGCTGATGGAATGCGACGACGCGCGCCTGTTGCAGGAGTGGCTCCTGAACTGGAGCGACCTGATGGAGTGCGAGATCGTACCGGTGGTGCCGTCGGCCGAGACCCGCGCGCTGGTCGAACAACATTTGTGAGGGCGTCGTGGCGGGGCTGATACAGGGCAAGCGCGGGCTGATCATGGGGGTCGCGAACGACCACTCGATCGCCTGGGGCATTGCGAAGACGCTGGCCGAGCACGGCGCGACACTCGCTTTCACATATCAAGGCGAGGCGCTCGGACGGCGCGTGAAGCCGCTCGCCGAATCCATCGGCTCGAATTTCGTGATGCCGTGCGATGTCGAGGACATCGCAACGGTCGATGCGGTGTTCGCCGAAATCGAGAAGCAGTGGGGCGGGATGGATTTCCTCGTCCACGCCATCGGTTTCTCCGACAAGAACGAACTGAAAGGTTCTTACGCCAACACCTCGCGCGAAAACTTCAGCCGCACGATGGTGATCTCGTGCTTCTCGTTCACGGAGGCGTCCAAACGCGCCGCGAAGCTGATGAAGAACGGCGGCTCGCTGCTGACGCTCACCTTCAACGGCGGCGAGCGCACGATGCCGAACTACAACGTGATGGGCCTTGCCAAGGCGGCGCTCGAAGCCTCGGTGCGCTATCTTGCGGTCGATTACGGGCGCGAGAAAATCCGCGTGAATGCGATCTCGGCCGGCCCGATCCGCACGCTCGCAGGTGCCGGCATCGGCGATGCACGTGCGATGTTCGCGTTCCAGCAGCGCCATTCGCCGCTCGGGCGCGGCGTAACGCTTGGAAGAGCTCGGCGGCGCGGCGCTTTATTTGCTCTCGGACTTGTCGACCGGCGTGACCGGCGAAATTCATTTCGTCGACAGCGGCTACAACATCATCTCGATGCCGCACCCGGATGCGCTGAAGAACGACGCCGCGAAGACGAGCGAGTAGGCAAGGCAAAACGGCCGGGCTTTCGCCCGGCCGTTCGATTCAAGCCACGTCTTTCGGCAATCAGGCCGCTTTCTGGCGCGTCTTCTCTTGCAGATCGAACCGATCCGCGTTCATCACCTTGGTCCACGCCGCCACGAAGTCCTTCACGAACTTCTCCTTCGCGTCGGCGCACGCATAGACCTCGGCAAAAGCGCGCAGCTGCGAGTGCGAGCCGAAGATCAGGTCGACGCGCGTGGCGGTCCATTTGGTGGCGCCACTCTTGCGGTCGCGGCCCTCGTAGACGCCATCCGCGTTCGGCGCCTGCCACACCGTGCTCATGCTCAGCAGGTTGACGAAGAAGTCGTTGCTCAGCGTGCCAACCTTCTCGGTGAAAACGCCGTGCTTCGATTTGCCAGCGTTGGCGCCGAGCACGCGCAGGCCCCCGACCAGCGCCGTCATCTCCGGTCCGGTCAGGCGCAGCAGCGCGGCGCGGTCGACCAGCGCTTCCTCGGGCTGCATGAACTGCACCTTCTTGCCATGGAGGTAGTTGCGGAAGCCATCGGCGCGCGGCTCAAGCGGCGCGAAGCTCTCGACGTCGGTTTGCTCCTGGCTGGCGTCCGCACGTCCCGGCGCGAACGGCACCTTCACGTCGATGCCGGCGGCCTTCGCGGCCTTTTCAATCGCGGCGCTGCCGCCGAGAACGATCAGGTCGGCGAGCGAAACTGTCTTGCCTTTGCCCGCGTCATTGAACGACTTCTGGATAGCTTCGAGCTTTACGAGGACCGTCGCAAGCTCGCCGGGATTGTTCACGTCCCAATCTTTCTGCGGGGCGAGTCGAATGCGCGCGCCGTTCGCGCCGCCGCGCTTGTCCGAGCCGCGGAAGGTTGAGGCCGACGCCCACGCGGTCGAAACGAGTTGCGGCACCGACAGGTCCGCGAGGAGCTTGTCTTTCAGGGTCGTGATGTCCTCATCGTTGATCAGCGTGTGATCGTCGGTGACCGGGATCGGGTCCTGCCAGATCAGTTCTTCCTGCGGCACGAGCGGGCCGAGGTAGCGCACGCGCGGACCCATGTCGCGATGCGTGAGCTTGAACCACGCGCGCGCAAACGCATCCGCGAACTGATCCGGATTCTCAAGGAAGCGCCGCGAGATCTTCTCGTAGGCCGGGTCGAAGCGCAGCGAGAGGTCCGTCGTCAGCATCATCGGCCGATGCTTCTTCGACGGGTCGAACGCATCCGGGATGGTGGCCTCAGCGTTCTTCGCCACCCACTGCTTCGCGCCGGCCGGGCTCTTGGTCAGCTCCCATTCGTTCTCGAACAGGTTCTTGAAAAAGAGATTGCTGAACTTGGTCGGCGTCTGCGTCCAGGTGACCTCAGGGCCGCCGGTGATGGCGTGAGCGCCGATGCCGGACTCGTGCTTGCTCTTCCAGCCGAGGCCTTGATCCTCAAGCTCGCCGCTTTCCGGGTCGGACCCGACCAGCGAGGGATCGCCCGCGCCGTGGGTCTTGCCGAAGCTGTGGCCGCCCGCGATCAGCGCGACGGTTTCTTCGTCATTCATCGCCATGCGGAAGAACGTCTCGCGGATATCCTTCGCGGCAGCGACCGGGTCCGGATTGCCGCCCGGTCCTTCCGGGTTCACGTAAATCAGGCCCATCTGCACCGCGCCGAGCCGCTCGTCCAACTGGCGTTCGCCGCTGTAGCGCTCGTCACCGAGCCATGTGCCTTCGGGGCCCCAGAACAGCTCTTCAGGCTCCCACACGTCGGCGCGGCCGCCCGCGAAGCCGAACGTCTTGAAGCCCATCGACTCGAGCGCGACGTTGCCGGCGAGGACCATCAGGTCGGCCCAGGAAAGCTTGGCGCCGTACTTCTGCTTGATCGGCCAGAGCAGCCGGCGCGCCTTGTCGAGGTTGGCGTTGTCCGGCCACGAGTTGAGCGGCGCGAAGCGCTGCTGGCCCTGTCCGGCCCCGCCGCGTCCGTCGGTGATGCGGTATGTGCCCGCCGAGTGCCACGCCATGCGGATCATCAGGCCGCCGTAGTGGCCGAAGTCGGCCGGCCACCACTCCTGTGAGTCCTTCATCAGGGCATGCAGGTCGTTGATCACCGCCTTGAGGTCGAGGCTCTTGAATTCCTTGGCGTAGTCGAATGCCTTGCCCATCGGATCGGACAGGTTGGAATTCCGATGGAGCATCTCGAGGCTGAGTGCATCCGGCCACCAGTCGCGGTTGCTGTGTCCGCGTGACCCCGTGAACGGGCATTTGTTGTCTGTTTTTGCGTCCATGGCTCTCCTCCTGAATTCGGCTCAGCGCACCATAGGCCTTGTTTTGATAAGGTCTAATCGTATTGCCTGACCACTGCGATCAGATTATCTTATCGTCATGATCACATTGAAGCAGTTGAGGTATTTGACCGCGCTCGCCGAGCACAGGCACTTCGGCAAGGCCGCCGAAGCCTGCGCCGTCACGCAGCCCGCGCTTTCCATGCAGATGCGCGACCTGGAGAAGGACCTCGGCGTCGATCTGGTCGAGCGCCGCCCGGGCGAAGTCATCCTGACGGAGGTCGGCGCCGAGGTCGTGCGGCGCGCCGAGCGCGTGATCGCTGCCGCGCGCGATCTGACCGACTATGCGCGTCACTCGGGGCGGCTGCTGAGCGGGCGGCTGCGGCTTGGCGTCATCCCGACGCTTGCGCCCTATGTGCTGCCGCGCGTGCTGCCGCAATTGCAGCGCGTCCACCCGGAACTGCGCGTGGAGCTGCGCGAGACGCAGACACGCAACCTCACCGACGAGCTTGCGCGCGGCGCGCTCGACGCCGCGCTGCTCGCGCTCCCCGTGGAGGAGGGCGATTTCGAAACGCTGACCCTGTTTGACGATCCATTCCTGCTCGCGGTGCCGGCCGCGGATCCGCGCGACGGCGCGACGAGACTCTCGGCGCGCGACATCGAGAAGGACCGGCTGATTCTGCTGGAGGAGGGTCACTGCCTGCGCGATCAGGCGCTCGCCTTCTGCGCGCCGCGGCGCGACGCGCCGTCGGGACTTGGCGCGACGTCACTGTCGACCGTGATGCAGATGGTGGCGAACGGCTACGGTGTCACGTTGCTTCCGAGGGTCGCGCTCGATGTCGAGGGTCGCGATGCGCGCGTGAAGGTGTTGCGCTTTCGCGATCCGGAGCCGGCACGCCAGATCGGGCTCGCCTGGCGGCGCACGTCACCGCGGAAGGTGGACTTCGTCGCGCTGGGTAAGATCGTGACGCAGACGCTCGAAGCGCACTGACGCTCAGCGCGCCGCCGCGATGATCCCGCGCGACGTGATGACGACCCAACGGCCGTCCTGCCGCTTGATGTCCTCGATGCGTCCAAGGCCGGGCACCACGATGCCGGGCTCGACCTCGATCATGCCGTTGCGGCCCTCGATCAGCGCCGCGCCGTCGTAGACGCGGCGCAGCACGTAGCCCGGCACCGTCGGCGGCTTCAGGGTGGTCGGCGGATCGCCGAGCACCATCGGCGCGGCGGCTGCCTGCTTTTGCGGCGCGATCGAGCCGGTGGTTTCCGGCGCCGCCTGCTGCTGCTGCTGCTGTTGCTGTTGCTGCTGTTGCTGCTGTTGCTGGGCCGCAGCGGTCTTGCGCTGCTCGGCCTGCGATTTCTCGACGCGATCGAGCGTCTCGGCGATCTTGCCGATCTGCGTGTTCTGCGCGGTGTTCGACGTATTCACGCTGGTCTTCAGCGCCGCGAGATTGTCGCTCAGCGACTTGGTCGTGGTGCGGAGCTGCGCCACGGTGTCCTTCAGCGACTTCACTTCATCGGCGACGTGATCTTTCGCCACCGGCATCACGGGCGGCTTGGCTTCGGCGAACATGGGCCCGAGCTTCGCAACGCCGATCGAGCCGCCGAGCGCGCCGACACTCGCTGCGAACGCGACGCAGGCGGCCAGCATCGCAAAGCGCCGTCCGGAACGCGGCGCCGCAGCCTGCGCGGACGCAGCCATTTCGGGCTTCGGGTCGGGGCGGCGGAACGGGATGATCTCGGTGACCGGCGTCGCGATCTGCGCGGCCGGCGGCAGGGTCTCCACCTTCGGCTCGATCTTTTCGACCTTCGGCTCGATCCTGGCATCGGCCTTCGGCGCTTCGATCTCGGCCTTCGCGTCGATGGCGGGCGGCTGATCCACCGCCGCGATCGGCGGCGCGTCGTTGATGATCAAAGTCGGTTCAATCTTCGGTTCGATCTTGGGTGTCTCATCGCTGGACATGGCGGCCGATTCCAATGGGCGAAATTCATCCATTGGTAACCTTCAGAACTTACCGGGCAGTTAACAGATTGCTGCGGCAGCAAGGCGCTTTCGCGTCAATCTTGCAGATAGCCGTTGCCCTGGCGCTCGCGACCGATGGTCGTGGCAGGGCCGTGGCCGGGCAGGACCATCACGTCATCGCCGAGCGGCAGCAGCTTCGTCTTGATGCCGGTGATGAGCTCTTCGGAATTGCCATAGGCGAAGTCGGTGCGGCCGACCGAATTCTGGAACAGTGTGTCGCCGACCAGCGCAAAGCGCGACGGCACATTCACGAACACGACACTCCCCGGAGAGTGACCGGGCACGTGCAGAACGTTGAACGTCAGATCGCCGACGCTGACCGTCTCGCCTTCAACCAACCAGCGGTCCGGCGTCACGTTGCGCGCATCCGTGATGCCAAAGCGCTTGCCCGATTCCACCAGATTGGACAGCAGGAACGCGTCCCGCTCGTCAGGTCCTTCGATCGGAATCGAAAGCTCTTCGGCAAGCTGCGCCGCGCCGCCGGCGTGATCGAAATGTCCGTGCGTGAGCCAGATGCGGTCCGGCGTGACCTTCATCTCGTCGATCGCCTTGCGGATGTTCGGAACGTCGCCGCCCGGATCGACGATCACGGCGCGGTTGGTCGCCGTGCATGCGACGATCGAGCAGTTCTGCTGGATCGGCGTGACTGGGACGACGGTGACCTTGATCGGTTGTAAAGCGCTCATAGGGTGAAGCCCGCCTCCTGCGCGAGGGCTTTCAGCGACGTCTCCGGCCGCGCGCCGAGATGCTGGATCACCTCGGCGGCCGCGATCGCGCCAAGTCGCGCGCAGTTGCGATGATCCTGATCGCGCGCGAGCCCGGTGAGGAATCCGGCGGCGAACAGGTCGCCTGCGCCGGTCGCATCCACAAGCCTGTCGATCGGTGCGGCATTGACGGAGATATGGCTTTCGCGCGAGATCACCACGCAGCCCTTCTCGCTGCGCGTCACCGCGGCGAGCTTCACGTCGTTACGCAATGCGCTCGCCGCCGAGTCGAAGTCGGCCGTTTCATAAAGGCTCTTCAGCTCGCTCTCATTCGCGAAGATGAGATCGACCGCGCCAGTGCGCATCAGCTCCAGGAATTCCGCGCGATAGCGCCCGACGCAAAACGCATCCGACAGCGTGAGCGCGACCTTGCGGCCGGACTTGTGCGCGATGGTGGCCGCCTTGCGGAACGCTTCCTTCGCCTGCGGCGGGTCCCACAGGTAGCCTTCCAGATAGGTCCAGCGCGCCGCCGCGATCTGAGCCTCGTCGATATCGGCGGGCGTCAGGTTCTGCGCCGCGCCCAGATAGGTGTTCATCGTGCGCTCGCCGTCCGGCGTCACCAGCACGTAGCAGCGCGCGGTCGACGGGCCATCGCTCGCCGCCGGCGTCGTGAACGCAACGCCTGCCGCGCGGATGTCGTGCGTGAACGCCTTGCCGAGCTGGTCGTCCTTCACCTTGCCGACGAAGACCGCTTTCGCGCCGAAGCTCGCGACGCCCGCGATGGTGTTCGCGCCCGAGCCGCCGGAAATCTGCGTCGATGGCCCCATCGAGGCATAGATCGCCTCGGCACGCGGCTCGTCGATCAGCGCCATCGTGCCCTTGTTCATCGCGTGCTTGACGAGGAAGTCGTCCTCGGTGCGCGCGATCACGTCGACGATGGCGTTGCCGATGCCAAGGACATCGTATTGCGTTGAGGGCATCGGTCAGGCTCCGGATTGTCGGGGAGGCGTTCGGGCGGCGCACTATAGCCAGCGGCCTTCCGTGGGCAACCCGCGTCGCACTTGCGCCGCCGCGCCCCGCCGTGGCATGGGACGCGCCGCAATCGGAGAGCCCTATGGCCTTCACGCAGCGCGTCTTTTCGGGGGTGCAGCCGACCGGCAATCTGCATCTCGGCAATTATCTCGGCGCGATCAAGAAATTCGTCGCGCTGCAGCAGGAGTTCGACTGCATCTATTGCGTGGTCGACCTGCACGCCATCACGGTGCCGATCGACGTTTGGGGCGGGCCGGAAGTGCTGCGGGCAAACATCCGCGAGGTCACCGCGGCGTTCATCGCGTCGGGCATCGATCCGAAGAAGCACATCGTGTTCAACCAGAGCCAGGTCGGTGAGCACGCCGAGCTTGCATGGGTGTTCAATTGCGTGGCTCGGCTCGGCTGGCTCAACCGCATGACGCAATTCAAGGAGAAGGCCGGCAAGGATCGCGAGGCCGCCTCCATCGGTCTCTATGACTATCCGGTGCTGATGGCCGCCGACATTCTGATTTATCGTGCCACGCATGTTCCGGTCGGCGAGGACCAGAAGCAGCACCTCGAGCTGTGCCGCGACATCGCGCAGAAGTTCAACAACGACTTCGGCGATTCGATCCGCGCGCACGGGCACGGCGATGTCTTCTTCCCGCTCACCGAGCCGGTGATTCAAGGGCCGGCGACGCGCGTGATGAGCCTGCGCGACGGCACCAAGAAAATGTCGAAGTCGGACGCATCGGACAATTCGCGCATCAACCTGACCGACGACGCCGACACCATCGCGCAGAAGATCCGCCGCGCGAAGACCGACCCCGAGCCGCTGCCGAGCGAGGAGGCGGGTCTCGAAGCGCGGCCGGAAGCTGACAACCTCGTCGGTATCTATGCGGGACTTGCCGACGTCTCGAAGGCTGATGTGCTGAAGCAGTTCGGCGGCGGCCAGTTCTCCACCTTCAAGAACGCGCTGTCCGAACTCGCGGTGTCGAAGCTCGCGCCGATTGCCGCCGAGATGAAGCGGCTCACGCAGGACCCGGCCCACATCGATTCCGTGCTCGCCGACGGGGCGAGCCGTGCGCAGGTGATCGCCACCGATACCATGAACGCCGTCAAGGACATCGTCGGCCTCGTGCGGCGCTGACGCTGCGCCAGCCTGATGTTATTTCGTGCAGCGGCGCGCCTTGTCGCCGCACCGGCCGTCATGGCAGCATATTCGGGCATGTGACGACCGAGGTCGGGCGGAAACCCCGGGAGGGCTCATGAGCCTTAAGCGCCGCAGCTACGAGGCTGGGCACAAACCGAAGTTCCTGGTCATCATCGACGATTCCCCGGAATGCGACCGCGCCGTCTACTACGCCAGCCGCAGGGTGGCGCGTATCAGCGCCAACCTCGTGATGATGCTCGTGATCGAGCCACACGACCGGCATCAGCAGTGGCTCGGTGTCGCCGATATCATGAAGGCGGAGGCGCACGAGGCGGCCAACCAGAAGCTCGACGAGTTCGCGGCGCGCGCCAACGGCGTCGCCGGCATCACGCCCGAGCGCGTGATCCGCGACGGCGATACCTCCGAGGAAATCCTCAAGCTGATCGACGAGGACGAGGACATCGCGATCCTCGTGCTGGCGGCTGGAACCGGCAAGGAGGGCCCCGGACCGCTGGTGACCAACCTCGGCAAGTCCGCCGGCAGCTACCCGATCCCGATCGCAATTGTGCCGGGGCACCTCGGCGATGAGGACCTGGACGCGCTGTCATAAGCCTGAAGCCCTCACTCCTCAGGATGAGGTCTAGGTGTGCTGGATTGACGTTTCTCCAGCGAAGGACCATCTATTGGGTTGATTTGACGGGACGCGCCGAAATCGGCGCCCGGAGCCAAAGCCCATGTTTATCCAGACCGAAGTCACGCCGAACCCCGCGACCCTGAAGTTCCTGCCCGGCCGCACCGTGCTGGGCGATGGCACGCTGGAGATGCGCGACAAGGCCGAGGCGGTGAAGTCGCCGCTTGCCGAGAAGCTGTTCGACATTCAGGGCGTCGGCGGCGTGTTCCTCGGCTCGGACTTCATCACCGTCACCAAGACCACCTCCGAATGGCCGCAGCTCAAGCCCGCGATCCTCGGCGTGATCATGGAGCACTTCATGTCCGGCGCGCCGATCATGGCGGCGGGTGAAAATGGCGAGACGAGTGAAGACGGCGAATTCTTCGAGCCGGCAGATGCCGACACGGTCGCGACCATCAAGGAATTAATCGAGACGCGCGTGCGTCCGGCGGTCGCGAATGACGGCGGGGACATTACCTTCCGCGGCTACAAGGAAGGTATCGTGTATCTGGCGATGAAAGGCTCGTGCTCTGGCTGTCCGTCCTCGACGGCGACGTTAAAGCACGGCATCCAGAATCTGCTGCGCCATTTCGTGCCGGACGTGACCGAAGTGCGGCCGATCTAACTTCCGCGCGCGGGACTGATTGCGCCGGGATGGGGCGGCGTCATCAATGAGAGTTCTGGCGATCGACACCGCGCTTGGAGCCTGCGCGGCAGCCGTGCTCGATTCGCAGGCCGGCGCGATCCTCGCGAGCGAATCCGTCGCCATGCAGCGCGGCCACGCCGAAGCGATCATGCCGATGATCGCGCGCGTGATGGATCAGGCGCGCTGCGAATTTGCCGACATTGATCGCATCGCCGTAACGGTCGGGCCGGGCAGCTTCACCGGCCTGCGCGTCGGCATCTCGGCGGCGCGCGGCATCGCGCTTGCAGCGGGAAAGCCTGCAATCGGTCTCTCGACACTGTCCGCGCTCGCGGCGCCGCATGTTGCGGCGCGCTCCGACCACGCGATCATCGCGGCGATCGACGCCCGCAACGAGCAGGTCTATTTCCACGTCTTCGCGCCGAACGGCACGACGCTCGTCGTGCCGCGGATCGATCGCGTGCGCACGGCCGTGCGCGCCGTGCCGGTCGGGCCGCACGATCATTACTGGCTCCGCGGCCGCGCTCGTCGCCGCAAACTGGCCGAGCGGATCGCCGCTGCCGCGCGTGGACGCGAAGGTTGCGCCCGACATCGGCTGGGTCGCGCGCCTCGGCGCCGCCGCGCAGGACGAAGGCGCGCCGCCGAAGCCACTCTATCTGCGACGCCCCGACGCACGGCCGCAGGATGGCGGCCGCCTGCCGCGCCGATGATCGGCTGGCTGACCCGGCTGTTCGCGTCGCCTGCGCCCACGTTGGCGGCCGCAAGCCCGCGCGATGCGGCCGCGCTCTCGGCGCTCCACAGCCGCATCGTTCAATCGCGGCTGGAGCGAGCACGAGTTCGAGCAGCTGCTGACCGACCGCAACGTGGTGGTTGAGCGGCTTGTGAGCGGGCGAAAGACCGTCGGCTTCATTTTGTCGCGGCGCGCCGCCGATGAAGCCGAAATCCTTTCCGTTGCGGTCGCGCGCGCATGGCGCGGTCGCGGCCATTCGCGCGCGCTGCTGGACTTGCACCTGCGGCGGCTGGCCGGATTAGGCTCTCGCGCCGTGTTCCTCGAAGTCGACGAGAACAACACGCCGGCGCGAAAACTCTATGCGCGCGCGGGCTTTCGCGAGGTCGGACGCCGCCCCGGCTACTATGCGCAAAGCGGCGGCAAGGGCGCGCTGGTGCTGCGCCGGGACCTTGTATAATACGGCCCGGCCGGGCGATTGACGAACGAGTTTGTCGTGACCGATACCAAGCCGAATTTCATCGAAGCGCAGTGCGCCGCCAAGGGCATGCGCATGACCGAGCAGCGCCGCGTGATCGCGCGCGTGCTGGCGGATTCGGCCGATCATCCGGATGTGGAAGAGCTTTACCGGCGCTGCGCCAAGATCGACGAGCACATCTCCATCTCGACCGTCTATCGCACCGTCAAGCTGTTCGAGGACTCCGGCATCATCACGCGCCACGATTTCCGCGAGGGCCGCGCGCGCTACGAGCACGTGTCCGAAGCGCACCACGATCACCTGATCAATCTGCGCAGTGGCGAGGTGATCGAGTTTCAGTCCGAAGAGATCGAGCGGCTGCAGCGCGAGGTCGCGCGCAAGCTCGGATACAAACTGGTCGATCACCGGCTCGAGCTTTACGCGATCCCGCTGGACGAGAAATCCAAATCCTGATGCTGCGCCTGATTGCCGTCGTCGGCGTTTTTACGGTTGTGACCTTGCCGCTGATGCCGGTGCAGTGGCTGGCTGTCGTGCTGAAGCGTCCGTTGCGGCGGCGCCTTCCGGTTTTCTATCATCGCTTCGTCTGCCGACTTCTTGGAATTCGCGTGCGCTGCGTTGGCGCGCCGGTCGGCGATCGTCCGCTGCTGATCGTCGCCAATCATTCCTCCTGGCTCGACATCACGATCATCACCGCCCGCGCGCCGGTGGTGTTCGTCGCCAAAAGCGAGATCGCGCGTTGGCCGTTCTTCGGTTTGCTCGCCAAGCTGCAGCGCTCGATCTTCGTCGAGCGCGATCGCAAGCAGAAGACCGGCGCGGTCAATGCACAGATCGCGCAGCGCCTCGCCGAAGGCGATCCGGTCGTGCTGTTCGGCGAGGGCACGGCGGGCGACGGCAATCGCGTGCTGCCGTTCCGCACCGCCTTGATCGGCGCGGCGCGCGACGCGATCGCGTCGGCCGGGAATGCGGCGCAGATCTGGATACAGCCGCTGTCGATTGCCTACGTCAGTCAGCAGGGCATTCCGTTTGGCCGGCACTTGCGGCCGCGCGCCGCCTGGTACGGCAAGATGAAGCTGGCGAGCCACATCGGCGCGCTGGTCCGCAGCGGTGCGATCGACGTGACGATGACGTGGGGTGAGCCGATCCTGTATGACGGCGCGACCGACCGTAAGGTCTTGGCACGGCAGCTGGAATCTCCGTGCGCGGCATGACACTGGCGGCGCTGCACGGTCAGGGCGGCCGCCTGAAGGCGGCCGTTTCAATCGGCGGCAAAACCGGCTAAAACCGGGGTGAGCTGCCGAAGCTGCCAAAAATTCTCAAACGGATAGAATGATTTAGCGACGCCCGGCGTCGCACGAGACCCGATGACCGAACCGCGCAAGCTCTACGTCAAATCCTACGGCTGCCAGATGAACGTCTACGATTCCAATCGTATGGCGGACCTTCTTGCGCCTGAGGGCTACGTCGAGACGGGAAGCGCTGAGGATGCCGACCTCGTCATCCTGAACACCTGTCATATCCGCGAGAAGGCGGCCGAGAAGGTCTATTCCGAACTCGGCCGGCTGCGCGTCATGAAGCAGGAGGCGCGGCAGCGAGGCCGCGACATCCAGGTCGCGGTCGCGGGCTGCGTTGCGCAGGCCGAGGGGCAGGAGATCATTCGTCGCGCGCCGGTGGTGGACCTCGTGGTCGGGCCGCAAAACTATCACCGGCTGCCCGATCTTCTGGCGCGCGCCCAGCGCGAGGGGCGGCAAGAAAAGGGAATTGTCGAGACCGAATTTCCCGCCGAGGACAAGTTCTCGCACCTTCCTCCGCCGAGCCGCGAAGCGACGCGGGCGCGCGGGGTCACGGCGTTCGTTACCGTGCAGGAAGGCTGTGACAAATTCTGCACCTTCTGTGTCGTGCCCTATACGCGCGGCGCGGAAGTCTCGCGGCCGGTCGAGACGATCCTCGCGGAAGTCGCGAACCTCGCCCGCGACGGTGTGCGCGAGGTGACGCTCATCGGCCAGAACGTCAACGCGTACCACGGCGAGGATCGCGACGGCCGCGCCGTCTCGCTCGGCACGCTGCTGCGCCGCGTCGCGGATATCCCCGGCATCGCGCGGTTGCGTTATACCACCAGCCATCCGCGCGACGTGGACGATGACCTGATCGCCGCGCATCGCGATCTGCCGCAGCTCGCCCCTCAGCTCCACCTGCCGGTGCAGTCCGGCTCGGACCGCATCCTCGACATGATGAACCGCAAGCACACGCGCGCGGACTATCTGCGCACGATCGAGCGCCTGCGCGCCGCACGTCCGGATCTCGCGTTCACGTCGGATTTCATCGTCGGCTTTCCGGGCGAGACCGAGGAAGACTTCGCCGACACGCTCAGCCTGGTCGATGAAGTCGGATATTCGGATTCCTATTCGTTCAAGTACTCGCAGCGCCCCGGCACGCCCGGCGCCACGATGACCGGGCAAGTCGCCGAAGAGGAAAAATCCGAGCGCCTGCAGCGGCTGCAGGCAGCGATCAAGCGTCACCAGATCGCGTTCAACGCGCGCTGCCGTGGGCTAACGTTCGACGTGCTGATGGAAAAGGCGGGCCGCGACCCTGGCCAGCTCACCGGCCGCTCGCCATATCTCCAGCCGGTGCAGGTCATGGCGCCGTCACACATGATCGGCGAAATGGTGCCGGTCACGATTACGGGAACCATCGCCAACAGCCTGTTCGGGGCGCTCGCTGCTCCGCCTCGAATCGAGTCACAATCCCTTGCAGCCGTCGGAGCCTGAAATCGTTGCGCAATCTGCCAACTGACAATGGAATTGTTCCCGCCGCCGCCGAGGCGAACGACACCGCGACGACGCAAGCCGTACTCACCTTCGACGACAATCGACGCGCCTCGACGCTGTTTGGCCAATACGGCCAGAACCTCGCGCTGATCGAGCGCCGGCTCGGCGTGGTGGCCGACTCGCGCGGCAATCAGGTCACGATCGAAGGCTCGCGCGATGCCTGCGAGCGCGCGCGGCGCGTGCTCGAAGGGCTTTACGAGCAAATCAAGCGCGGGCGCGATCTTAGTCAGGGCGATGTCGATGGCGCGATCCGCCTGGCGATCGCGCAAGCCTCGCTGTTCGACTTCGATCCGTCGACTCCGCGCGCGGCGTTCGAGGAGATCAACTTGCGCAAGCGCCCGGTGCGGGCGCGCACCTCGGGCCAGGACGCGTACATGCGGGCGCTCAAGCGCCACGAGCTGGTCTTCGGCGTCGGTCCGGCCGGCACCGGCAAGACCTGGCTCGCGGTCGCGCACGCGGTCTCGCTGTTCGAGCGCAAGGAGGTCGACCGCATCGTTGTGTCGCGTCCGGCGGTCGAGGCGGGCGAGCGGCTCGGCTTCCTGCCGGGCGACATGCGCGAGAAGATCGATCCGTATCTGAGGCCGGTCTACGATGCGCTGTTCGACCTGATGGATGCACGCATCGTGGAACGCGCGATGCAGAGCGGCGAGATCGAGATTGCGCCGCTCGCCTTCATGCGCGGTCGCACGTTGTCGAATGCGGCTGTCATTCTCGACGAGGCGCAAAACACCACATCGATGCAGATGAAGATGTTTCTGACGCGTCTCGGCGAAAACAGCCGCATGATCGTCAACGGCGATCCGAGCCAGACCGATCTGCCGTCGGGCCAGACCTCCGGGCTCTCCGAAGCGATCCGCCTGCTGAAGGACGTCGAAGGCGTCGGCCATGTCACGTTCACGAAGGAGGACGTGGTGCGCCACGAACTCGTCGCGCGCATTGTCGAGGCCTACGACAACGCGGGCGCCAAGCGGAATGCCGGCCAATGACCGTGGCCGCGACAGACATGCGCGTGCCGGCGATCGACATCGTTGTCGAATCCGCACAATGGCGTGCGGACGCCGAAGCGACGGCGCGGCGCGCGCTGGAGGAGACCGCGATCGCGATCGGCGCGGACTTCAAGGGCCACGAACTGTCCCTGCTGCTGACGGATGACGAAGCGGTCCGCCGCCTCAACGCGCAGTGGCGCAACATCGACAAGCCGACGAACGTGCTGTCGTTCCCCCCTGCGCCAGCAGCAGTGAAACACGAGGGCTTCAAACCGCTCGGCGACATCGCGATCGCTTACGAGACGGCCGAACGCGAGGCCGGCTCAGAGCGCAAGCCGTTCGCCGATCATCTTTCGCATCTCGCCGTGCATGGCTTTCTCCACCTGTTGGGCTACGATCACGAATCCGATGGCGAAGCCGAGGTCATGGAGCAGCTTGAGCGCGTGATTCTGAGCCGGCTCGGCGTGCCGGACCCTTACGGCGCGGCGGCAAGCCTGACGCACGACATTCAGGGCTGACGCAACAGCCATGCCCGATACCGACGCGCCAAGTCGCACCGATTCCAACCCGCCCACCGAGCGCGTGAACCTTCCCGCCGTGGTGCCGCGGCCGAGCGAGGTCGCGCGCGACGGCGGCGAGAACTGGATCGCGCGTGTGCTGCGCACGATGTTCGGCTGGAAGCCGACAACGATCCGCGCCGACCTGCAGACCGTGCTGGAGAACGGCGCGCTCGGCGAGAGCGGCTTCTCGCCCGAAGAGCGCACCATGCTCAAGAACATCCTGGCGCTGCGCGGGCGCCGGATTGACGACGTTATGGTGCCGCGCGCCGACATCATTTCGGTGCAGCAGGACATTCCGCTCGGCGAGCTGATCAAGGTCTTCGAGGGCGCCGGCCACTCGCGCCTCGTCGCCTACAACGACACGCTCGACGATCCGATCGGCATGGTGCACATCCGCGACGTCATCGGGTACATGGTGCGTCACGCGGCGGTGAGCGCCACCGCGAATGCCAAGCGCAAGAAGCCGTTCCCGGCCGGCCTCGATCTCAAGGCGATCGACCTTTCGGTCGCGCTTTCGGCGACCAAGATCGTCCGAGAAATCCTGTTCGTGCCGCCCTCGATGCCGGCGATCGACCTGCTCGCCAAGATGCAGACGACGCGCATCCATCTCGCGCTGGTGATCGACGAATATGGTGGCACCGACGGCATCGCCTCGATGGAGGACATCGTCGAGCAGATCGTCGGCGACATCGAGGATGAGCACGACGAGGATGCGAGTCCCGCGATTGTGCGTCAGGCCGACGGCTCGTTCCTCGCTGATGCGCGTGCGCAGCTCGAGGACGTGGTTGCGACCGTGGGTCCGGAATTCGAGGTCGGCGATGTGACGGACGAAGTCGACACGCTCGCAGGTTACGTGATGACGCGGGTCGGCCGGCTTCCCTCGCGCGGCGAAGTCGTCGCGGGTCCGGGCGACTTCGAGATCGAGGTGCTCGATTCCGATCCGCGTCGCTTGAAGCGCGTGCGCATCACGCGCACCAAGGATCGCCTTGAGCGGCGCGAGCGCATGGCGCGCAAGCGCGACGCTGACGCTGCCGCCGCATCCGCCACGCCGCCGCGTGTGATTCAGGTGGAGCCCGAGAAGGGATCGTCGCCCGACAAGGGACCATCGTGACGCCTCGCGCGTGGCTCACGCGTGCGTCGCATGCGGTGGTGCTCTCGTGGGGCTGGCGGCGCGCAGCCATCGCCTTCGTCGCAGGCGCCGTGTCCGCGATGGCGCTTGCTCCGGTCAACGCTTTCCCGGTGCTGTTCTTCACGTTTCCGGTTGCGGTCTGGCTGATCGAGGGAGCGACGAGCGGGCGGCTTGGCGGCGTCCTGACGGCGGCCGCCGCCGGATGGTGGTTCGGCTTCGGTTATTTCCTCGCAGGCCTCTATTGGATCGGACTTGCGTTCCTGGTCGACGCCAAGACGTTCGCATGGCTGCTGCCGTTCGCCGTGATCGGCCTTCCGGCCGGCCTCGCACTCTTCACCGCTTTGGCGTTCGCGTTCGCGCGGGCGATGTGGACGCGCGGGCCGGTGCGCATTCTGACCCTCGCGGTCGCGCTGACGGCAACCGAATGGCTGCGCGGCCACGTGCTGACCGGATTTCCCTGGAACACGTTTGGCTACGCGCTGACCGGGCCGTCGGTGCTGGCGCAGGCCTCCGCACTGATCGGGCTATGGGGGCTGACGTTCTTCGCCGTGTATCTGTTCGCGAGCCCGGCGGTGCTGGTCGACGACCGCCGCGACACGCCGCGGCCGTGGCGCGTCGTCGCGATTCCGCTGCTGGTTCTTGTCGCGCTCGCTGCTTACGGTGCGCAGCGTCTCGCCAGAACGCCGACCACATTCGTCGATGGCGTGAAGCTGCGCATCATGCAGCCGAACCTCTCGCAGGACGAGAAATTCAATTACGGCGCCAAGAGCCAAGTGATGCAGCGCTATCTCGCGTTGTCCGATCGCGCGACCGGACCCGGCGCAACCGGCGTGCGCGACGTGACACATCTGATCTGGCCGGAATCGGCGTTTCCGTTTTTCCTGCAGCGCGAACCCGACGCGCTCGCGCAAATTGCCGAACTGCTTCCGCCGGGCGTTACGCTGATCGTCGGCGCCGCGCGACCCGCGACCGCGGCCCCGACGCCCGGCATGATCCGCGCCTACAATTCGATCTACGTGATCGGCCACGACGGCGCGATCCTTTCGGTCTACGACAAGCTGCACCTTGTGCCGTTCGGCGAGTACTTGCCGTTTCAGGATTTCCTCGAACGGCTCGGGCTGATGCAGCTCACCAAGGTGAAGGGCGGATACATTCCGGGTGAATTGCGCAAACCGATTACGGCGCCGCGCGCGCCGCCATTCCTTCCGTTGATCTGCTACGAGATCGTCTTTCCCGGCCAAGCGGTGCCGCGCGCCGAGCGTCCGGCCTGGCTCCTCAACCTCACCAATGACGGCTGGTTCGGCCGCAGCAGCGGGCCCTATCAGCATCTGCAGCAATCCCGCGTCCGCGCGATCGAGGAAGGTCTGCCGCTGGTGCGCGCCGCCAATACAGGCGTGTCCACGGTCATCGATCCGGTTGGCCGGACGGTTGCGTCGCTGCCGCTCGGCGTCGAAGGGGTGCTCGACGCGCCGCTGCCGCGCCCGATCGATCCGACCGTCTACGTGCGCTTTGGCGACGGACCGGCGGGACTGATCGTGCTGGCCGGCCTGGGCATCGTGATCTGGCGGCGCCTCCGCCGCGCCTAGGTTGTCCACGGCAAAAATATATTATGGTGACATATTACCATTCGCTCCCGTAGGATGGAGTCGGTATTTGCGTTTGGCGCGCGTCCCTCTCGCGGTGCGCGCATCGCGGTTGCAGGCACTCGTGAAGTTCCCTAGGAGAGCGGAATGGCCAAGAAGGTGCCCAATCCGATCGACAAGCACGTCGGGAGCCGTGTGCGGATGCGGCGCATGATGCTGGGCATGAGCCAGGAAAAGCTCGGCGACGCGCTCGGGCTGACCTTCCAGCAGGTGCAGAAGTACGAAAAAGGCTCCAACCGGATCGGTGCGAGCCGGCTGCAGCAGATCGCGCACATCCTTCAGGTCCCGGTGGCGTTTTTCTTTGAAGGCGCTCCGCCGCCTCCCGGCGGGCCCACAGGCTTCTCCGAAGAGTCGACCGAATATCTGCAGAACACGCTCTCGACCTCGGACGGCCTCGCGCTGGTCAAGGCCTTCTCGAACATCCAGAACGCGAAGCTGCGCCGGCGCATCGTCGACCTCGTCGAGGAAATGGCCGGAGAGAAAGCGACCTGACGGAAGCGCCCATCGGCGCCCAACGCAGCCCACATCTTGACCGCGCCGGGCCGCGCTGCAAGAAACGCCAGCCGCGCTGCGCCCCGTGCGTAGCTTGAGCGTGCCCAATCCCGGCCAAAGGCCTTCGAGGAGCCAAATCCGTGTCCCGCAAGAATTACCTGTTCACGAGTGAATCCGTTTCCGAAGGCCATCCCGACAAGGTGTGCGACCAGATCTCCGACGCGATCCTCGACGCGTTCCTGGCGAACGACATCAAGCTCGGCATCGAGGACGACAGCCAGACCAACACGCGTCTCGGCTGCGAGACGCTCACCACCACGAACAAGATCGTCATCGCGGGCGAATGCCGCGGCCAGGAGCCGTTGCTGAAAAAGATGAACGGCTCAACCGTGATGAACCGCGAGCTGCTGACCGAGATCGCGCGCGGCGTCGTCAAGGACATCGGCTACGATCAGGACGGCTTCTCGTGGCACGGCGCCGACGTCGAGGTGCTCCTCCACGGCCAGTCGCCCGACATCGCGATGGGCGTCAACGCCAAGAAGAAAAAGGGTGGCGAGGAAGAAGGCGCCGGCGATCAGGGCATGATGTTCGGCTTCGCCTGCACCGAGAGCGAGGTCTACGAAAAGGGCTCGTTCATGCCGGCCCCGATTTTCTTCGCGCACAAGATCCTGCGCACGCTTTCCGAGCAGCGCCGCTCGGGCAAGCTGTTCGACCTGCAGCCCGACGCGAAGAGCCAGGTGACCGTGCAGTACGTCGACGGCAAGGCGGTCGGCTGCACCAAGGTCGTGGTCTCGACCCAGCACAACGCGCAGAACCGCAACAACAGGAAGTACACGCCCGGCATGGTGCGCGACCTGATCGAGGGTGCGGTCGAGTCCTCGCTGCCGAAAGGCTGGATGCCGAAGAAGGCCTCCGACTTCCTCGTCAACCCGACCGGCAATTTCGTAGTCGGCGGACCGGACGGCGACTGCGGCCTCACCGGCCGCAAGATCATCGTCGACACCTACGGCGGCTATGCGCCGCACGGCGGCGGCGCGTTCTCCGGCAAGGACCCGACGAAAGTGGACCGCTCGGCAGCCTACGCAACGCGCTATCTGGCGAAGAACGTCGTGGCGGCGGGACTGGCCGAGAAGTGCACCATTCAGGTCGCATACGCGATCGGCGTTGCCGATCCGATGTCGGTACTGGTCGATCTGCACGGGACCGGCAAAGTCGACGAGCGCAAGCTTGAGAAAGTGCTGCCGCAGATGTTCCGCCTGACGCCGACCAACATCCGCCGCTCGCTCAAGCTCAACAAGCCGATCTACCGCCGCACCGCGGCCTATGGTCACTTCGGCCGCGCGCCGGAGAAGGACGGCGGCTTCTCGTGGGAGCGCACCGACCTCGCGGCGCAGCTGAAGAAAGAGTTCTGAGCGTACTGATCGCGCGGCGCAAAATGGCCGGGGCTTCCCGGCCATTTTCGTTTGTGCTTCACGACAGGTCATGAGCGACGAGCAAACCCATCGCCACGGCGCGTTCTTCGGCCGGCGCAAGGGCCATCCGCTGCGCGCGCATCAGGCGGAATTGTTCGAGACGCTGCTGCCGCGGCTCGCGCTGCATCTGGATGAGCGCGCGCCGGGCAATCTCGCGACGCTGTTTCCGGTGCCGGTTGAAACAGTCAGGCTCGAGATCGGCTTCGGTGGCGCCGAGCATCTGATTGCGCAGGCGCAGGCCAATCCGCGCATCGGCTTCATCGGCTGCGAGCCGTTCGTCAACGGAATGGCGAAGGCACTTGCGGCGATCGATGCACTGAAGCTTGCGAATATCCGCTTGTATCACGGCGATGCCGCAGACCTGATCGCGTGGCTGCCCGCCGCCTCGCTCGCGCGGGTCGACCTGCTCTATCCCGATCCATGGCCGAAGCGCCGCCACTGGAAGCGCCGCTTCGTCAACGAGGCGAACATCGCGGCGCTCGCGCGCATTCTGGGGTCGGGCGGCGAATTCCGCTTCGCGACCGACTGGGCGAACTATGCCGAGTGGACCTTGTGGCGATTGTTACGCGCGCATGATTTCACTTGGGCCGCGGAACGTGCCGACGACTGGCGCACGCCGTGGCCGGATTTCTCCGGCACACGCTATGAGGCGAAGGCCAAGCGCGAGGGCCGCGCGCCCTGCTATTTGCGCTTTGTGCGCGGTTAGCGCGGAAAGCGCGGTGACGCCGGCGCACCCGCGCCAAACGCGCTCGATCCCTCGATCGGCTTCTTCAGCAGGCGAAAGCGATCCGGATCGAGCCGTGGCGCCGCTGGCACCGGCTGCGGCGCTGGCATCGGCGCCGGAACGCTCGGCGCCTGCGGCGCAAGCGAGAGCGAGGAGAACTCATCGCGCGCCATCGACTCGAAGTCGCCGTCGCCGCCGCCGGTCTGCTTGTTGCTCATCGTCGCGCCGCGCCAGCGGTCGATGATCGTGTCGATGAAGTCTTCGCTCGCGCCGCTGGCTGCGTCCGTCGTCACGTTGATGACGGCTTGGCTGTGCGGGATCAGGTTCGCGGGTAGTTGCTTGAACTTCAGCCGTGTCGGCAGCGCGACGCCTTCGCCGAAGGCGAGCACTTCGCGGGTGCCGAGCGAGGGCACGAAGGCGAGCAGGTTCGCGGCCGCGTCCGACACCGCGGAGCGCACGATGGCCTGGTCGCGCTCGTTCGCCATGCGCATGGCGAACAGTGTGGAGCACTGCGAGATGATGGTGGAGTCGAGCTCGGCCGGCCGCTGCGTGACGAGCCCGAGGAACACGCCGTACTTGCGGCCTTCCTTGGCGATACGCGAGAGCGCCTTGCGGGTCGGGCCGAAGCCGATCGACTTGTCGGCCGACGCATAGCGGTGCGCTTCTTCGCACACGAACAGCAGCGGGAACGCGCCGTCGCTCCACATGCCGAAATCGAACGCCATGCGGCAGAGCACCGACACGACCGAGTTCGACGACCTCGGCCGGGAAGCCGGCGAGCTGCATGATGGTCATCGGCTTGCCGTCGGCCGGCAGGCGGAACAGTTGCCGCAGCGTGTCGCCCATCGTGTCGCCGCCGACATTGGCGTTGTCGAACATGAAGGCGTAGCGCGGATCGATGCGCACCGTTTCGATGCGCTGGATCAGCTTGTGATAGACCATGCGCGAGGAACGGTTCTCGAGCTTGCCCATGCGCTCGTCGATCAGTGCGATCAGGTCGGCGAGGCGGTAGGGCACCGGCGTGTCGCCGGTGTAGCCGGTGGTTTTCGGATCGGAGCGCTTGAGCATCGGCCGGTCGCCGGAACGGTACTGCTGGGTGTAGTTGCTCTTCGCCTGAGGAATGAGCTCCGCCAGGACCATGACTTCTTCTTCCACGCCCGGCCGGCCCGCGAAGAAAACGTCGATCGTCTCCTCGAAATTGAACAGCCAGAACGGCAGCTTCAGGTTGCGCGGATTGAGCACCAGCGCCTTGTCGCCGAAGCAGCGTGCGTATTCGTTGTGACCGTCGAGCAGGAACAGCCGCAGATTCGGCCGCGCATCGAGGATCTGGCGCAGGATCAGCGCAACACCGCTCGACTTGCCGACGCCGGTGGTGCCGAGCACGGCGAAATGCTTGCTCAGCATTTCGTCGACGTTGATGTAGGCGCCGATGGTCGTGTCCTGCTGCAGATGGCCGATGTCGATCGTGTCTGAGCCGGAGATGTCGTAGATCAGCCGCAACTCGTCGCGGATGATCAGCGCCGCCGGGTCGCCGATCGCCGGATAGTCGGTGACGCCGCGCTGGAAATAGTGCTGGCCGTCATCGCGCTGCTTGATCTCGCCCATCATGTCGAGGCGGGCCGCGGCGCGGAAACCCTGCTCGTGCGCGGCGTTCGTGATGTCCTGGGTGACTTCCGTCACCATGCCGATCAACAGCGACTTCGCGCGCTGAATGCGCAGGAACTTGCCGACCGTGATGGATGCGTCGCGCGCCGGATCGATGCTTGCGGCCGGCAGGCCCACGCTCGCCTGCGAGCCGCTGACGGACAGAATGCGCCCGCATGTCCGATCGGAATCCTCAACCGGTTTGGAGCCCGGAATTTGGCCAACGTCCACCATCGCCTCCACACACCTGAAATTCTTGCGACGGTCGCCCCCGTCAGCGGTCCCGCGCGATCCAGATGTGTAGCGATGCGAGGTCTAGATTGGATTAACCGGAGCCCGCTACCCCTTCTTTGATCGGGGAAACTTTTTGTAATCTTTAACAGGAGCTTAATTGCCGATTTCGTCGCCCCGCCAAGGGTTGGTCGGTCAAGTGGCCGTCAGCCCCGCGGCCCATTGCATTTCCCGCCCAAACCGCTATATCAGCCCCGTCCTGATCAAGGACACCTCATAACGATCGGATATCCGATCGGTTTTTGAGAGTGGGTTCCCGGCCCGGGACCCGCTCTTTTTTGTTACCAAAATCCGGCCGCAGCCGAAGCATGGTCGAGACGATCGAACGACACGATATTGCAGAGCCCAGGCTCATCACCGAGCAGGGCGTCGCGGCGCGCGTCGCATCGCTATTGCGGCGCCGGTGCTGCATGGACTGGGTTACCGGCTGGTGCGCGTCCGCGTCTCCGGGACGGCGGGCTGCACCGTGCAGATCATGGCGGAGCGGCCGGACGGCTCGATGGCGATCGAGGACTGCGAGGCCGCCTCACGCGCGCTCTCGCCGGTGTTCGACGTCGAGGAACCGGTCGATACCGAATACCGGCTGGAGCTTTCTTCGCCGGGCATCGACCGTCCGCTGGTCCGGCTGTCGGATTTCGTACGCAACGCCGGGCACGAGGCGAAGATCGAGATGGCCGTTATGACCGAAGGGCGCAAGCGCTTCCGCGGCATCCTGACCGGCGTCGATGGCGAAGCCGCCAGGCTGCGCCGCGGGGACGTCGCCGCGGGCGAGCCGGCCGATGTGCTGCTGCCGATTGCCGATATGGTCGAGGCGCGGCTGGTGCTGACCGACGCGCTCGTCACTGAATCACTGCGCCGCGGCAAGGAACGCGCCGGGCGCCACGCAGACAATGACAATCGTGTGCAGGCCGAAATGCTGCACGCGAACGAGAACGAGGGAGACTAACCGATGGCCGTTTCCGCAAACCGGCTCGAACTGTTGCAAATCGCCGACGCGGTCGCGCGCGAAAAGTCGATTGACCGGCGCATCGTCATCACCGCGATGGAAGATGCCATCGCCAAGGCGGCGCGCTCGCGCTACGGCAGCGAGACCGAGGTACACGCCGAAATCGACGCCAAGACAGGCGAGCTTCGCCTCGCGCGCCACATGCTGGTGGTCGAGGCGGTCGAGAACCCGTCGAACCAGATCAGCCTCGAGGACGCGCGCAAGCGCCATCCGGCCGCGCAGATCGGCGACACCATCGCGGACACGCTGCCGCCGCTCGAATACGGCCGCATCGCGGCACAATCGGCAAAACAGGTGATCGTGCAGAAGGTGCGCGAGGCTGAGCGCGACCGCCAGTACGAGGAATACAAAGACCGCATCGGCGATATCGTCAACGGCATCGTCAAGCGCGTCGAATACGGCAACGTGGTGGTCGATCTCGGCCGCGGCGAAGCGATCGTGCGGCGCGACGAGATGCTGCCGCGCGAGACGATGCGCAACGGCGACCGCATCCGCGCCTTCATTTACGATGTGCGCCGCGAGGCCCGCGGCCCGCAGATTTTCCTCTCGCGCACGCACCCGCAGTTCATGGCGAAGCTGTTCGCGCAGGAAGTGCCGGAGATCTACGACGGCATCGTCGAAGTGAAGGCGGTCGCCCGCGACCCCGGCTCGCGCGCCAAGATCGCAGTGATCTCGCGCGATTCCTCGGTCGATCCGGTCGGCGCCTGCGTCGGCATGCGCGGCTCGCGCGTGCAGGCGGTGGTGAACGAACTGCAAGGCGAGAAGATCGACATCATCCCGTGGTCGCAGGATATCGCGACCTTCGTGGTGAATGCGCTCGCGCCTGCCGAAGTCGCCAAGGTGGTGCTCGACGAAGATCGCGAGCGCATCGAGGTCGTGGTGCCGGACCAGCAGCTTTCGCTCGCGATCGGCCGGCGCGGGCAGAACGTGCGGCTCGCCTCGCAGCTGACCGGTTGGGACATCGACATCCTCACCGAGCAGGAAGAGTCCGAGCGCCGCCAGGCCGAGTTCGAGAAGCGCACCAAGGTATTCATGGATGCGCTCAACGTCGACGAGGTGGTCGGCCAGTTGCTCGCGTCGGAAGGCTTCACGTCGGTCGAGGAACTCGCCTTTGTCGAGGCGAAGGAAATCGCCGGCATCGAGGGCTTCGACGAGGATACGGCGAACGAACTGCAGACGCGCGCACGCGATTATCTGGGCGCGATCGAGGAAGAACTCGACAACAAGCGCAAGGAACTCGGCGTGGAAGATGCAGTGAAGGACATCCCCGGCATCACCACCGCGATGCTGGTCAAGCTCGGCGAGAACGACGTGAAAACTGTCGAAGATCTTGCCGGCTGCGCGACCGACGATCTCGCGGGCTGGACCGAACGCAAAGACGGCGAGACCAAGCACGAGGCAGGCTTCCTCGATGGCTTCGAACTCTCGCGCGAGGAATGCGAGTCGATGATCATGCAGGCGCGTCTCAAGGCCGGCTGGATCACCGAAGCCGATCTCGCGCAGCCCGCCACCGAAGACGAGCCGGCTGAAGAAGCCGCGCCCGCGCAGTGACAAAGCGAGGACGATACGGCTCCGATGCTGGCGCACGCCGACACAGAGGATACCGACCACGGGCCGCGTGAAGGCAGGCGCGGCACCGAGCGGCTGTGCGCGCTCACCCGAGACGTCAAACCGATCGATGAACTGATCCGGTTCGTAGCCGGCCCGGACGGTGCGATCGTTCCCGACATCAAACGCAGGCTGCCCGGCCGTGGCGTATGGGTGACAGCGACGCGAAAGGCCGTCGAAGAGGCGGTCAAGCGCAACGTGTTTGCGCGCAGCCTCAAGCGCGAGGTCCGCACCGCGCCTGGCCTCGGCGCCGAGGTCGAACGGCAACTGGAGAGCGCCACGCTCGATGCGCTCGGTATTGCCCACAAGGCCGGCCGGCTTGCGATCGGGTTCGGCCGCACCGAAAGCGCGCTGGCCGCTGTTCCGCCGGTCGCCGCGATCCTTTCAGCCTCGGATGGCTCCCCTGACGGGGTTCGCAAGATCGCGGCTGCCGCAGTCAGGCGTCAAACCACGGAAAATCCGGGCGAAATACCGGTGATCTCGGCCTTTACGTCCGCGCAATTGGATTTGGCATTGGGGCGGTCAAATGTGGTACATGCTGCCCTGCTCGCCGGCCCAGCGAGCGACGGGTTCCTTGCGCGCTGCCAGAGCCTCGAACGCTTCCGGACTTCAGGAGGCGGACGCGGCACGGAATAGCGCGCGATTTGATTGGTTTGTCCGCAGTTCAGGATTGGATGTGAATGGCTACTGATACCAAAAGTCCCGGTGAGAAGCTGAGCGTCACCCCGAAGACGACACTGACGCTCAAGCCGCGCGCCGAGACGGGCGTTGTCCGCCAGAGCTTCAGCCATGGCCGCTCCAAGGCCGTGGTGGTCGAGAAGGTGCGCAAGCGCACGGTCGGCGACGCCAAGCCCGCCGAAGCGGCTCCTGCCGCGCCGCCTGTCGCGCGCCGCGGCGGCGTCGTCGCGCGCGGACCAGCTCCGGCGGCACCTGCTGCAGCACCTGCCGTCGCCGCAACGGCAACGACCGCGCCGAAGCCGTCCGGCGTCGTGCTGCGCACGCTCACCGAGGAAGAGCAGAGCCGCCGCGCGCATGCGCTCGGCGACGCGAAGGTGCGCGAGGCCGAAGAGCGCAAGATCGCTGAGGAAGAAGCGAAGATCCGCCAGTCGCGCGAGTCGATCGAGCGCGCTGAACGCGAAGCTGCCGAATCGCGCAAGCGCATCGAGGACGAGCGCCGCCGCCACGACGAAGAGACCAAGCGCAAAGCCGACGAGGTCGCCAAGAAGCGTTTCGGCGGCGAGGAAGAGGCCGCGCGGCTCAAAACCGGTGGCACGCCCACCGTGCGCAAGCTGACCCCCGAGGCCGAGGAAGACGATCGCCGTCCGGTGGGTCGCCGACCGGGAGGCGCCGGTGTGGCGGCGCGGCCGGCGGCTGCTCCGAAGGCGCCGCGTGCCGGTGCGCCGAAACAGCGCGGCCGCCTGACGCTGGTCACGGCGCTCAGCGCCGACGACATACGCGAGCGTTCGGTCGCGTCGTTCCGCCGCCGCACGCAGCGCATGACCGGACATCGCGACAGCGACAACAAGGAAAAGCTGTCGCGCGAAGTTATCGTTCCGGAAACGATGACGATCCAGGAGCTCGCGAACCGCATGTCGGAGCGCGGCGTCGACGTGATCAAGATCCTGATGAAGCAGGGTCACATGGCGAAGATCACCGACACAATCGACGCCGATACCGCACAGCTTCTCGCCGAAGAGCTCGGCCACACGGTGCGCCGTGTCGCCGAGTCCGATGTCGAGGAAGGCCTGTTCGACGTCAAGGACGATCCCGAAACGCTTCAGCCGCGTGCGCCGGTCGTGACCATCATGGGCCACGTCGACCACGGCAAGACCTCGCTGCTCGACGCGATCCGCCAGACCAACGTGGTAAGCGGCGAAGCCGGCGGCATCACGCAGCATATCGGTGCCTATCAGGTGGCGTCGCCGAAGGGCGGCAAGATTACTTTCATCGATACGCCGGGCCACGCCGCGTTCACGGCGATGCGCGCGCGCGGCGCGAAGGTCACCGATCTCGTGGTGCTGGTAGTCGCGGCGGATGACGGCGTGATGCCGCAGACCGTCGAGGCGATCAATCACGCCAAGGCCGCGAAAGTGCCGATGATCGTCGCGATCAACAAGATCGACAAGACGGATGCCAAGGCCGA
The DNA here is from genome assembly GCA_963779545.1 of uncultured Alphaproteobacteria bacterium. Classification (GTDB taxonomy): domain Bacteria; phylum Pseudomonadota; class Alphaproteobacteria; order Rhizobiales; family Xanthobacteraceae; genus PALSA-894. Next base: position 428,322 of record CAVZYQ010000005.1, read on the forward strand.
GCGCGTGCGCACCGAGCTGCTGCAGTACGAGGTGCAGGTCGAATCCTTGGGCGGCGACGTGCTCGACGTCGAGGTGTCGGCGACCAAGAAGATGAATCTCGACAAGCTGCTCGAGACCATCGCGCTGCAGGCTGAAATCCTCGACATGAAGGCCAATCCAGACCGTCCGGCCGAAGGCACCGTGATCGAGGCGAAGCTTGACCGTGGCCGCGGCCCGGTCGCGACCGTGCTGGTCCAGCGGGGCACCCTGCGCGGAGGTGATATCGTGGTCGCGGGCTCGCAGTGGGGCCGCGTCCGCGCGCTTGTCTCGGACACCGGCACAGCCGTGACCGAGGCCGGGCCGTCGATGCCAGTCGAGGTGCTCGGCTTCACCGGTACGCCGGACGCCGGCGACCGTCTCGCGGTAGTCGAGACCGACGCGCGTGCGCGCGAAGTGACAGGTTATCGCGAGCGCCAGAAGCGCGACAAGGCGGCCGCACGCCAGACCGGCCAGCGCGGTTCGCTCGAGCAGATGATGGCGCAGGTGAAGACCGCGGGCCGCAAGGAATTCCCGCTGGTCATCAAGGGCGACGTGCAGGGCTCGGTCGAGGCGATCGCGGGTGCGCTGGAAAAGATCGGCAACGACGAAGTCGGTGCGCGCATCATCCATTCGGGTGTCGGCGGCATCTCGGAGTCCGATATCACGCTCGCGGAATCCTCCGGCGCGGCGATCATCGGCTTCAACGTGCGTGCGCACAAGGAAGCGCGCGACGCGGCGGAGCGCACCGGCACGGAAATTCGCTACTACAACATCATCTACAACCTCGTGGATGACGTGAAGAAGGCGATGTCCGGCATGCTCACGCCGGAGCTGCGCGAAACCATGCTCGGCAATGCGCAGATCTTGGAGATCTTCGCAGTCTCGAAGGTTGGCAAGATTGCCGGCTGTCGCGTCACCGACGGCAAGGTCGAACGGGGTGCGAACGTACGCCTGATCCGCGACAACGTCGTGATCCACGAAGGCAAGCTCAGCCAACTCAAGCGCTTCAAGGACGACGCGCGCGAGGTGGTGGCCGGCCAGGAATGCGGCATGGCGTTCGAGGGTTATCAGGACATGCGCGCGGGCGACGTGATCGAGTGCTATCGCGTCGAGTCGGTGCAGCGGTCGCTCTGAGTCCAATTCTCAGGCGAAACGTGAAGGCGTCATCGCCGGGCTTGACCCGGCGATCCATCGCTTAAACGAAAATGATGGATGCGCGGTGCATAGGGCGTTTACGCCCGTCTTCAACGGGCTATGCCCGCGCATGACGAATTGAGAGAGTTATTGCGATGCCCCGACACCATCAACGCGATCATGCGTCCGGCCCCTCGCAGCGTGCGCTGCGCGTCGGCGAACTGATCCGCCATGCGATGGCCGAGATGCTGACGCGCGGCGACATCCATGACCCGGTGATCGAAAGCCACATGATCACGGTGCCGGAGGTGCGCATGTCGCCGGATCTGCGGCTCGCGACGATCTACGTGATGCCGCTCGGCGGACGCGATGCGAAGCCTGTCGTCGCGGCGCTCGAGCGCAATAAAAAATTCCTGCGCGGCGAGATCGCGCACCGCGTTAACCTGAAGTTTGCACCTGACCTTCGATTCCACATCGACGAACAATTCGACGAAGCGGAACGGATCGAGAAGATATTGCGAACACCGGAAGTCCAGCGCGACCTTGCGCCGAAAGACGACGGCGAATCGCAATGATCGACGAACGCTTGCGTAATCTCGCCCAGCTTCCCGCTGAGGCGCCTCCCGCGTTGGAGCAGAACGAGGCGCCGCCCCGCGAGGGCAAGCAAAAGCCGCAGCAGAAAAAGCGCGAGAAGCGCGACGTGCACGGCTGGATCGTTCTCGACAAGCCGGTCGGCATGACGTCAACCCATGCGGTCGCGATCATCAAGCGCCTGTTCACGGCGAAACGGGCGGGCCATGCCGGCACGCTCGATCCGCTCGCCTCGGGCCTGTTGCCGCTCGCGCTCGGCGAAGCGACCAAGACCGTGCCGTTCGTGATGGATGGGCGCAAGCGCTATCGCTTTACCGTGCGCTGGGGCGAGGAGCGCGACACCGACGACGCCGAGGGCAAGGCCGTCGGGGCAAGCGATGCGCGGCCGAGCGCGGACGCGATCCGGGCCGCGCTGCCGGCCTTCACCGGCACTATCTCGCAGGTCCCGCCCAAATTCTCCGCCATCAAGGTCGAGGGCGAGCGCGCCTATGACTTGGCCCGCGACGGCCACGAGGTCGTGCTCGAAGCCCGCCCGGTCGATATCCACGGCTTGGCGCTGGTTGAGACGCCGGACGCCGATACGGCTGTTTTCGAGGCGGAATGCGGCAAGGGAACCTACGTCCGGGCGCTTGCACGCGATATCGGGCGCGTGCTCGGCTGCCTCGGCCATGTCAGCGCGCTTCGGCGCACGGAAGTTGGTCCGTTCAGCGAAAGCGACATGATTTCGCTAGCGGAACTCGAAGGTTTGTGCCAAAAAGCCGCCGCCGGCGAGGGAAGCCTCGCCGACGCGCTACTGCCCGTTGAGACCGCGCTGGACGACATCCCGGCGCTGGCCGTCAGTCAGGCAGATGCGGCAAGGCTCCAAAGGGGCCAAGCCGTTTTGTTGCGCGGCCGGGATGCCCCCATTTTCCGCGGCACGGTCCATGTGACGACTTCGGGCGAGCTTGTTGCTCTGGCCGAAGTGGACCGCGGCGAAATCATCCCCAAGCGCGTGTTCAACCTCGCCGGCCTGAAGGGCAGCGCCGGCAAACGACAAGGTCATTGACGATGTCGCTATCGACCGGCCGCAAGGCCGAAATCATCAAGACGTATGCCACCAAATCGGGCGACACGGGTTCGCCCGAGGTTCAGGTCGCGATCCTCTCTGAGCGGATCAACACCCTGACCGACCACTTCAAGGCTCATGTGAAGGACAACCACTCGCGGCGCGGCCTGCTCAAGATGGTCTCGCAGCGCCGTCAGTTGCTCGATTACCTCAAGCGCACCGACGAGGCGCGCTACAAGAGCATCATCGAGAAGCTCAACATTCGCCGTTGATCGATTTCGCGCGCGGCGTTCGACGTCCGCGCGCGCTGTAGGCGGGCAAATGCCCGCTTTTGCGTGGGCGGCGCTTTCCAAAAAGAGTCGCCGAGTAAGCCGGACGGAAAGGTCCGTCCGTGCCAACCGATGGAAGAAAGCAAAGCCATGGCAGGATCGCCGGACGCTGCATTCGGGCGCTTAAGTGCGCACAGCGTCTCGCCGTCTTGCTCATGGCTTTCCCACTTCCGGATAACCGATGAGAGAAAACCGAAATGTTCGATATTCACCGCGTTGAGCTCGACTGGGGCGGACGCAAGCTAACACTGGAAACCGGCAAGATCGCACGTCAGGCCGACGGCGCCGTCGTCGCCACTTACGGAGAAACCAAGGTTCTGGCGACCGTCGTCGCCGCCAAGTCGCCGCGCGAAGGCGTCGACTTCCTGCCGCTCACCGTCGACTACCAGGAAAAGTATTACGCAGCCGGCCGCATCCCGGGCGGCTACTTCAAACGCGAAGGCCGTCCGACCGAAAAGGAAACGCTGGTTTCCCGCCTGATCGACCGTCCGATCCGCCCGCTGTTCGCCGATGGCTGGCGCAACGAAACGCAGGTGATCGTGACGACGCTGTCGCACGATCTGGAGAACGATCCCGATATCCTCGCGCTTGTCGCCTCGTCGGCGGCGCTCTGCCTGTCGGGCGCACCGTTCATGGGACCCATCGGCGCCGCGCGCGTCGGCTTCGTCGGCAACGAATACGTCCTCAACCCGACGCTGGAAGAGATGGCGGAGAGCCAGCTCGATCTCGTCGTCGCGGGCACCAAGGACGCCGTGCTGATGGTCGAGTCCGAGGCGAAGGAACTGCCCGAGGAAGTGATGCTCGGCGCGGTGATGTTCGGCCACCGCCACTTTCAGCCGGTGATCCAGGCGATCATCGAACTTGCCGAAAAGGGCGCCAAGGAGCCGCGCGACCTGACCACGGTCGACAATGCGGCGCTGGAAAAGGAAATGCTCGGCATCGTCGAGCAGGACCTGCGTTCGGCGTATGCCGTCGCCGACAAGATGGCGCGCCACAAGGCGGTCGATGCCGCCAAGGCGAAGGTGACGGCGCACTATTTCCCCGAAGGCGCCGAACCGAAATACGACAAGCTGCGCATCGGCGGCGTGTTCAAAGAACTCGAGGCCAAGATCGTGCGCTGGAACATTCTCGACACCAGCAAACGCATCGACGGCCGCGATCTCAAGACCGTCCGCCCGATCGTTGCCGAAGCCGGCATCCTGCCGCGCGCACACGGTTCGGCGCTGTTCACTCGCGGTGAGACGCAGGCGCTGGTGGTGACCACGCTCGGCACCGGCGAAGACGAACAGTGGATCGACGCGCTGCAGGGGACCTACAAGGAGTCGTTCCTGCTGCACTACAACTTCCCGCCCTACTCGGTGGGCGAGACCGGCCGCATGGGCGGCACCAAGCGCCGCGAAATCGGCCACGGCAAGCTGGCGTGGCGTGCGATCCACCCGGTGCTGCCGGAGAAGCACGAATTCCCTTACACGATCCGGATCGTGTCGGAGATCACCGAGTCGAACGGTTCGTCCTCAATGGCGAGCGTGTGTGGCGCCTCTCTCGCGCTGATGGACGCGGGCGTGCCGCTGAAGCGGCCGACCGCCGGCATCGCGATGGGCCTCATCCTCGAGGACAAGCGTTATGCCGTGCTCTCCGACATCCTCGGCGACGAGGACCATCTTGGCGACATGGACTTCAAGGTGGCGGGCACCGAGAAGGGCATCACCTCGCTGCAGATGGACATCAAGATCGCCGGCATCACCGAGGAGATCATGAAGGTCGCCCTCGGCCAGGCCAAGGACGGACGCATTCACATCCTCGGCGAAATGTCGAAGGCGCTGACGCAGGCCCGCGCCGAGCTCGGCGAGCATGCGCCGCGCATCGAGGTGTTCCAGATCCCGACCGACAAGATCCGCGAAGTGATCGGCACCGGCGGCAAGGTGATCCGCGAGATCGTCGAGAAGACCGGCGCCAAGATCAACGTCGAGGACGACGGCACCGTGAAGGTGGCATCCGCCAAGGCGGAGTCGATCAAGGCGGCGATCAACTGGATCAAGTCGATCGCGAGCGAGCCAGAGGTCGGCACCATCTACGAGGGCACGGTCGTCAAGGTGATGGACTTCGGTGCCTTTGTGAATTTCTTCGGCGCCAAGGACGGCCTCGTTCACATCTCGCAGCTTGCGTCGCGTCGGGTGAACAAGGTCAACGAGGTCGTCAAGGAAGGCGACAAGGTCAAGGTGAAGCTGCTCGGCTTCGACGATCGCGGCAAGACTCGCCTCTCCATGAAGGTCGTCGATCAGGCGACCGGCGAAGATCTCGAGGCGAAGCAGAAGGCCGAAGGCGGAGAGCAGCCGCAGGCGGTTGCGGGGGAATAATCTCCGCGCGCTGAAGCGCCTGCAAGACGATCAAAGGGCGGCCGGAAGGCCGTCCTTTCTCGTTGCGACGCCGGCCCGGCTCCACGGACATCTCGACGCGGCCGAACCCTCTCCTGCACAAGGCGGGTTTTTGCTATGCATGGGTCGCCGGCCGACAAGGAGCGATCCGAATGCGTTCTCTCCCGCTGCTGACCTTGCTTGGCGTGATGAGCGCCGCGCTCGTTCCGCAAGCCTTTGCGCAAGGCTCCGCGCCCGTAAAACCTGAAGCGAAGCCCGAGATGATGGAATCATGCCCCGGGCTGGTGGCGCAGGACCGCCCGCCATTCCGGCGCGCCGCCATGCGCCTTGCCGCGTTGAAGGAAGGCGAGGTGCGCATCAGCTACATCGGCCATTCGACCTTCCTGATCGAGAGCCCGAAGCTCGTCCGCATCGCCACCGACTACAACGATTACGTCAAGCCGCCGATGCTGCCCGACATCGTGACGATGAACCGCGCGCACTCGACCCACTACACTGACCGCCCCGAGCCAGGCATCAAGTTCGTGCTGCGCGGCTGGAAGGAAGACGGTAAGCCGACCGACCACGATCTCAACTTCCAGGACGTGCGCGTGCGCTCGGTCGCGACCAACATCCGCGACTACTATGGCGGCAGCGGTCCGGCGCGGCATGGCAATTCGATCTTCATCTTCGAGGTCGCGAACCTGTGCATCGCGCATCTCGGCCATCTGCATCACACGCTGAACCAGCAGCAGTTGAACGAGATCGGCCGCGTTGATGTCGTGCTGGTCCCGATCGACGGCGGCGCGACACTTGACCTTGAAGGCATGATTGAGGTGCTGACCTCACTGAGGGCACCGCTGATGATCCCGATGCATTTCTTCTCGACCTACACACTCGCCCGCTTCACCGATCGCATCAGCAAGGACTGGGACGTCGAGCGCGCCGATGTGCCCTCTGTGGTGGTGTCGAAGCACACGCTGCCGGGCAAGCCGAAGCTCCTGGTGCTGCCGGGCCGCGCGTTTTAGCTGGCGCATGATCTTGTCCGACAACCGGTTCCCACTTTTCGGGATCATGCGCTGATGGCCACTGACATCCGCCACCGCACCGTTGCGGCGAACGGGATCGAGATGCATGTGGCGGAGGCGGGCGAGGGACCGCTCGTGCTGCTGTGTCACGGCTGGCCGGAGCTCTGGTACTCGTGGCGGCATCAGCTTGTTGCGCTGGCGGAGGCGGGCTTCCATGCCGCCGCACCCGACATGCGCGGCTTCGGTCGCACCACCGCGCCGCACGATGTCGCGGCCTACACGATCCCGCACCATGTCGGCGACATGGTCGCGCTGGTGTCGGCGCTCGGTGAGAAGCACGCCGCGATCGTAGGCCATGACTGGGGCGCGCCGGTTGCGTGGCACGCGGCGCAGATGCGCCCGGATATTTTCACCGCGGTCGCCGGCTTGAGCGTGCCGCACCGCAGGCGCGGCCGCAGCGCCCCGCTGGAGGCGCTGAAGAAAGCCGGCAAGGGCGATTACTACTGGATCTATTTTCAGGACAAGACCGCCGAGGACGAGTTCGCGCGCGATGCGGAGTTCACGCTCCGGCGGCTATTTCACATCGGCTTTGGCGAAACGCCGCGTGAAGAGAAGATGAGCCTTTATGTGGATCGCCGGAAGGGCTTTCTCGGTCCTCCGCACGCGGTGCCGCTTCCGCCCTGGCTGAGCGAGGCCGACATCGCGGTGTTCGCCGAGGAATATCGCCGCACCGGGTTTCGCGGCGGGTTGAATTGGTATCGCAACATCGACCGCAATTGGGAACTGACCGCCCCGTGGCAGGACGCTGTCATCGCCCAGCCCGCGCTTTTCATCGCCGGCACGCATGATGCGGTGATTACCGGCTCGATGGGGCAGCGCGCGCTCGATGACCTTGAGAGCGTTGTGCCGAACCTCAAACGCAAGCTGCTGATCGACGGTGCGGGTCACTGGATCCAGCAGGAGCGGCCCGACGAGGTGAACGCCGCGCTGATTGGATTCTTGCGCGAGTACTTCCGCTAGCGTTCCCCGGACGCGATGCAGCAGTGCGCCAGAAGCGCATTCACGCGCGTCTCATGCGATTGGCGCAATGATGCGTCGCATATCCGGGGTCCCGGTTTAACGAGAGCTAAGATATAAACCGGGGTCCGGGGTCAGCGTCGCATCATTTCATGCTGCGCCGCGCCCGGGACACGCCATGAATTCTTCCCCGGAGCAATGCCATGCCCTTCGCCACCAGCCGCGACAACGTGCGCCTGCACTACGAGGAGGTCGGCAGCGGCACGCCGCTTCTGTTCGTGCACGAGTTCGCGGGCGACTGGCGCGCATGGGAGCCTCAGATGCGCTACTTCGCGCGTCGCTATCGCTGCATCACGTTCTCGTTTCGCGGCTATCATCCCTCCGACGTGCCCGCGGACATCTCGTCCTACGGGTACGAGCACTTCCGCGACGACGTCATCACGGTGCTGGATCACCTCAAGATCGACAAGGCGCACATCTGCGGACTCTCGATGGGCGGCTATGCGACGCTCAATGTCGGCATCAAGTATCCGCAGCGCGCGCTCTCGCTCACGATGGCGGGCACCGGCTCGGGCTCCGAGCGCGGCGTGCTGGACGAATTTCGCGCCACCTCGCGCGCGACCGCTGCGGAGTACGACAAGGTCGGCTCGGAGGGCGTGGCGAAGACCTACGGCATGGGCGCGGCGCGCATCCCCTTCGAGGCGAAGGATCCGCGCGGCTATAAGGAATTCTACGACCAGTTCGCGAGCCATTCGGCCAAGGGCGCGGCCAGCACGCTGCGCGGCTATCAGGCCGGCCGCCCGCCGATCTACGAGTTCGAGGTCGAACTCAGGAAGATCATGCTGCCGACCTTGATCATCTGCGGTGATGAAGACGACGCCTGCATCGAGCCGAGCGTCTACCTCAAGAAGCACATCGCATCGTCCGGCCTCGCGATGTTTCCCAAGAGCGGTCACACGGTGAACATCGAGGAGCCGGCGCTGTTCAACCAGACGCTCGGCGATTTTCTCGCGCAGGTCGACGCCGGCCGCTGGGGCAAACGCGATCCGCGGTCGATCCGGACGGAGAAGAAGTAGCGGCGCGTTGTTACGCGGTCGGCTCGGACGGCTGCGGCGGCCAGTAGTGGTCCGAGATGCGCAGCGAGACCGTCCACGCGAACCAGAGCGCAATCAGGAAAAGCGCGACTGCGACCAGACTACCGCTGCCGGGATAGGCCCGCTCGGAGGCGTAGCCGATCAGCACGCCGATGCCGGTGAAGATCGTCAAAAAGATTGCGTAAAGTCCCATCAGGATCATGGCCGTCCCCGTCAAGCGGCCGCGAAAACGGGCCGCTTCCAATATTTATCAACATAAACTCAACTGGACAAGTTGTCGCAGGTCAATAAACCGCAGTCTTAGTAAGACGTTGATTCAGTGTCGGAAAGCGCCGTTACGCGGCGGCCCGCCGCGGCCGATAGATCGCGGTGTGCACGATATGTGCGGCCGGCGTGCGGCCGTTCGCCAGCACGATGGCATCGAGCTCGACGAAGCGGTGGCCCTTGCGCTCGTAGTTCGCCGAGACCCGTGCGCGCACCGACACCTCATCGCCGACGCGCACGGCTGAGAGATGTTGGATGGCGCTCCCGACGTGAATCCAGGGTCCGAGGATCACATTGTGCATCAGCGCCCAGTTGCAGGTGCGCAGGATCAGTCCCGGATGGACGATGCCCTCGCGCGCGTAGAGCGGGTCGCTCTCGCGCACGTCGGCGAGGTAGCTCGCCGCGACATCGGCGGTGACGGCGAGCGGCCGCATGCCGAGCACGACACCAGGCGCGAGCGATATCTCGTCGGCCGGAACGCGCGTCGGGGCAAGGGCAGGTGCATCGCCTTCGCGTGCGGGCAGGGTGGGATCGTCGACCAATGACGCTTCACCCGTGGCGCACAACTCGCCGTAGCTCTCCACGCGCAGGTCGAGACCATCGGCGGTCTCGTGCGCCATCACGGTTGCGTCCTCGCCGTCGTAGACCGGCTTCTGGAAGCGGCACGTCGCGCGCCCACGCGCGAGCCAGTCGCGGCCCCAGCGCGCGAGCGGCAGATGCGTCATGTAGGCGTAGACATCGACGCCGGGCACGAGCCCGCCGCGAAAGCCGAAGCGGCTCGCCACCGCGTCGTCGTGGATCTTGTTCTCGGAGTCGCGTGAGGTGTTGTAGGCGTTGACCGTGTAGGGCGTCAGCGCGGCCACGGTCATGGATCTTCACGTCCAGGCGAGGAAATCGCGCTTGCCCAATTCAACGCCGTTGTGGCGCAGGATGTCGTACGCGGTGGCGGCGTGGAAATAGAAGTTCGGCAGCGCGAAGCCGACCAGATACTGCTCGCCCTTGAGCGTCATCTTGTTCTCCGGCCCGACCGGAAACGTGATGTCCTTGGCCTCGGTGCCGTCGATCGCTTCGGCCTTCGCGCTCTTCACATAGTCGATGGTCTTGGCGATGCGCGCTTTCAGGTCATCGAAGCTCTTCTCGTCGTCGGGGAATTTCGGCGGCTCGCCCGAGAGCCGCCCGATCGTGTTCTTGGCGAAGTCGCAGGTGATCTGCACCTGCTTGATCAGTGGAAACATGTCCGGCGGCAAGCCGCATCTGAAGCATCACGCCGGGATCGATTTTCTTCGCCGCGCAATGTGCCGCCGCCTTGTCGAGGATCTTCGAGAGCGCGCCGAGAGTGCTCACGAAAGAGGTCACGGCGACGGTATGCATGGAGATGGGCATCAACTGTTCCTTGGGGGATCGCGGCGAAGCTGGCTAAACGTCCACGCTCGCCGTGAGCGCGTTCTCCTGGATGAAGTCGCGGCGCGGCTCGACGATGTCGCCCATCAGCTTGGTGAAGAGGTCGTCGGCCTCGTCGATCTCCTTCACCTTCACTTGCAGCAGCGAGCGCACGTTGTTGTCGAGTGTCGTCTCCCAGAGCTGCTGCGGGTTCATCTCGCCAAGGCCCTTGTAGCGCTGCAGCGAGATGCCTTTGCGGCCCGCGGCGGTCACGGTCTCGAACAGGCTGACCGGCCCGTGGATCGGCATATCCTCGCCCTTGCGGCGCAGGGTGCCCGGCCGCATGTAAAGCCCCTGCAGGACGGGCGCATGCTCGTCGAGTCTGCGCGCATCGGCCGAACCGAGCAGCGCATGATCGAGTGCCGCGACTTCCTTCACGCCGCGCACGGTGCGCTCGAAGTGGAATCCGTCCCCCTCCACGAACGTGCCTTCCCAGCCGCGCTCGATGTCCTCGGAGAGCGCATCAAGTCGCTTGGCGATATACTCGGCCGCCGCCACAGCCTTTGGCACATCGGTGAAGACCGAGGGCGTCAGCACGCCGGCGATTGCCGCCTGCTCGACGACCTTGCGATTGTAGCGGCTATGGAGGCCGGAGAGCACGTTGCGGATGATGCGTGCCTCCTCAACGATCGCCTTGAGGTCTGCGCCCGCGCGCGTGTCGCCCGAATGGGGGCGGAACACGGCGTCCTCGAGCCCTGAGTCGGTGAGATAATCCTCCAGCGCGTGTTCGTCCTTGAGGTACTGCTCGGACTTGCCGCGCGAGACTTTGTAGAGCGGTGCTTGCGCGATGTAGATGTAGCCGCGGTCGATCAGCTCTCTCATCTGGCGATAGAAAAACGTCAGCAGCAGCGTGCGGATGTGCGATCCGTCGACGTCCGCGTCGGTCATGATGATGATCTTGTGATAGCGCGCTTTGTCCGCGTTGAATTCATCCGAGCCGATGCCGGTGCCGAGCGCCATGATCAGCGTTCCGATCTGCTCGGACGACAGCATCTTGTCGAGCTTGACGCGCTCGACGTTGAGGATCTTGCCGCGCAACGGCAGAACCGCCTGGAAAGAGCGGTCGCGGCCCATCTTGGCGGAGCCGCCGGCCGAGTCGCCCTCGACGATCAGCAGTTCGGCCTTGGCGGGATCGCGCTCCTGGCAGTCGGCGAGCTTGCCCGGCAAGGACGTGATGTCGTTGCCCTTCTTGCGCGTCAGTTCGCGCGCCTTGCGCGCGGCTTCGCGCGCCGCCGCGGCCTCGATCACCTTGCCGACGATGACCTTTGCTTCGCTGGGATGCTCCTCGAACCAGGCATTGAGCGCGTCGTTGACGACGCCCTCGACCACGGGCCGAACCTCGGAGGAGACGAGCTTGTCCTTGGTCTGCGAGGAGAACTTCGGGTCGGGCACCTTGACCGAGAGCACGGCGGTGAGCCCCTCGCGGCAGTCGTCGCCGGTGAGCGCGACCCGTTCCTTGCGCGAGCTCGGGCTTTTCTCCGCATAGCCGGTCACCTGCCGGGTCAGCGCGCCGCGGAAGCCGGCGAGATGCGTGCCGCCGTCGCGCTGTGGAATGTTGTTGGTGAAGCACAGTACGCTCTCGTGGTAGCCGTCGTTCCACCACAGCGCACACTCGACCGCCATGTCGCCCTTGTCCGCCTTGATCACGATCGGCTTGGGCACCAGCGGTGACTTGTTGCGGTCGAGGTAGCGGACGAACTCCTCGATACCGCCCTCGTAGCGCATCTCCTCGCGCTTCTCGACGGCATGGCGCTTGTCCGAGAGAACGATCGTGACGCCGGAATTCAGGAACGCGAGTTCGCGCAGCCGGTGTTCCAGCGTCGCGAAGTCGAACTCCACCATCGTGAAGGTTTCGGTGGCGGGCAGGAACGACACTTCGGTACCGCGCTTCTCGCCGGCATCGCCGACCACCGCGAGCGGCGCGACCGCGTCGCCGTGCGCGAATTCCATGAAATGCTCTTTGCCGCTGCGCCAGATCCGCAAGCGCAGCCACTTCGACAGCGCGTTCACCACCGAGACGCCGACGCCATGCAGGCCGCCTGACACCTTGTAGGAATTCTGGTCGAATTTTCCGCCGGCATGCAGCTGCGTCATGATCACTTCGGCCGCCGACACGCCCTCTTCCTTGTGAATGTCGGTCGGGATGCCGCGGCCGTCGTCGTGTACCGTGACGGAGCCGTCGGGATTGAGCGTGACCGTAACCGCGGTCGCATGGCCGGCGAGCGCTTCGTCGATCGCGTTGTCGACGACCTCGTAGACCATGTGATGCAGGCCCGAGCCGTCATCGGTGTCGCCGATGTACATGCCGGGGCGCTTGCGCACGGCATCGAGGCCCTTGAGGACCTTGATGGACTCCGCGCCGTAGTCGGCGGATGCGAGATCGGCTTTCGAGGTAGTTTGGCGGGCCGGTTCGGCCATGCGCGGACCTTCGAATCAGTCGCTGAAATGAGCGAGAATCAAGTGGATGATGTGACACGAAATATGGGTATCGTATAGGGCAAAGTGAAGGCATTTAAGATGTTGATTTAAAACAATCTTTTGACCTCGCGGAAAGTCGTTTTGAGCGTGGTCGGCAGGGCCTGAATGGGCCGCGAACGAGGTGCATTTTGGCAGGCTACGCGGCCGGGTTTTCCGACGAGGAACAGGCCCGATTGCACGGTGTTAGTATCGATGCGTGGGGACGACAAATCATCCGGGAGACGAACATGCGCACACTCGCAGTCCTCGCCGTGATCGTTGCGGCACTCAGTCTCGACGCGAAGGATGCCAACGCTCAAGGGAAATACTGGCCGTGGTGCGCGCGCTATGACGGCTGGACCATCGTATGTGGCTTCGCGACGTTTCAGCAATGTCTCGCGACCGTCAGCGGTGTCGGCGGCATCTGCCAGCCGAATGTGGAGGGTCCGCCCGTGGCCGAGCGCAGGCACACCAAGCGCGCGCGGCATGCGCGGCGTCACTGATTTTTGTTCAGTGGAAATCGGGTCCTGAAAAAGCGCGGGTCCCGGTCCAGCCCCCAAAGCCCGACCGGGACCCGTAGTGCCCCCGAGGAGACAGTGAGAACCCACGGCTTTTGTACTTGCGCGCTCGCGCGGGTGGTATCCGGATGAATCCTTACTTTTGAATTTTGTTTTACGCGCCCGCTTCGCGTGGCGTCAGGCGCCCAGAACTGACCGCGAAAATCTGCGCGCGCGATGCAACGTCCGCAAATGGCGCAGGGTCGGCGCCCGTCATCCATACCTGTGCGGAGAGTGCCGCGAGCGCATCATAGAGCGCCGCGCGCCGTCCTGGATCGAGATGCGCGACGACTTCATCGAGCAACAGCAGTGGAGCAAAGCCGGTCATCTCAGCCACCAAGCCCGCATGCGCCAGCACCAGCCCGATCAGCAGCGCCTTCTGCTCCCCGGTCGAAGCTTGCGCGGCCGCGATGCCCTTCGGTCCGTAGAGCACGTCGAGATCGGTGCGATGCGGTCCGTCGGTGGTGCGCCCCGCCGCGGCGTCGCGCCCGCGGTTTTCGCGCAGCACTGCGCGATAGCGATCCTCGACCTCGGTCGCGGGCTGCGCCATCAGCGCATCTTCGACCCACCCGTCGAGCGCGATTCCGGCCCACGGGAACGGTGACGCGGGATCGCGGTCGCGCTGTAATGCGGCGGAGAGCCGCCGCACCGTCTCGGCGCGCGCCGCCGCGACCGCGACCGCAACTTCGGCAGTTTCGTGCTCGATCGCATCGAGCCAGTGCGTATCGGGGCTTTGCTGTTCGAGCAGCCGGTTGCGCGAACGCAAGCTGCGCTCCAGCGCGTTGACGCGCGCCGAATGTGTGCCATCGACCGCAAGCACCAGCCGGTCGAGGAAGCGCCGCCGCTCGGATGCGGGCCCGCCGAACAAGCCATCCATCGCGGGCGTCATCCAGACGACACTGACGTGATCCGTGAATGCTGTCGCGGAGGACACCGTGTCGCCGTCGATGCGGCACTTGCGCGAGAGCGTGGTGGCATCGGACGCAGGCTGCTCGATGCCGGTGCCGAGCGTCGCGAGGCCGAGCGCGCCTTCGAGTTCGGTGGCGACCGCCCACGATCCGTCGCCTTCGACGAATGCAACTTCGTCAAGCGTTGCACGCCGCAGGCCGCGCCCCGGCGCCAGATACGAGATTGCTTCGATCAGGTTGGTTTTGCCCGCGCCGTTCGCGCCCACGAGAACGGCAAGCTGCGCATCGATCGCGAGCGACGCCGCGCGATAGCTGCGGAAGTTCGACAGCGTCAGGCGGCGGATGCGCGCGGCGGTCATCGGGTTCCCGCCGCTGTACCGCGTGAAGTGACAAGGGTTCCATAAGTCATTGAGCAAATGTCGCAAAAAGCACTACCTGCGTTGCCGCAGTCATTGGAACGAATGTGGCAAGAAACGCTTTCAATCATGAGAGCAGAAGGAGAATCCACGGTACAAGTCGCGGACAGCTGGAGGAAGGCGATGCCCAAAACACTGCAAGAAAATCTAACACGCCAGCTGTGCGATTCGGTCGACAGCCTGCAGAAGCAGGTCGAAAAGGTCGAGTTCTGGGCTTCCGCCGTGACTGGCCTTGCTGCGCCGGTTCCCGACTACGATCCCGAGAACACCGCGGTTGCACGCTATGTGAAACCCGGACGGCTGCCGCGCAAGCGCAAACGCCGGCGCGCCGCCAATCAGAACAAATCGACGGATACTAAACCCGCATCGGCATGAGCACGTAAAGCGCGCTGCCGGAATCCTTGTCTTGGATGAGGGTCGGGGAACCAGGATCGGCGAGTTTCAAAACCGCAACTTCGCCTTCGATCTGCGATGCGATGTCGAGCAGATAACGCGAGTTGAACCCGATATCGAGCGGCTCGGCATCGTACTCGACTTCGAGCTCTTCCGTGGCACTTCCTGAGTCCGGGTTCGTCACAGTGAGCACGAGCTTGCCCGCCGAGAGCGCGAGCTTCACGGCACGTCCGCGCTCGCTCGACACCGTCGACACACGATCGACCGCAGCCTCGAATTCAGGCTTGTCGACGACCAGCGTCTTGTCGTTGCCCGCCGGGATCACGCGCCCATAATCCGGGAACGTGCCGTCGATCAGCTTCGAGGTCAGCACGACGTCGCCGATCGAAAAACGGATTTTCGTTTGGCTGAGTTCGATCGCGACTTCGGCGTCGAGATCCTCGATCAGGCGCTGCACTTCGCCGACGGTCTTGCGGGGCACGATGATGCCCGGCATGCCCTCGGCGCCTTTCGGCGCATCGAGCTCGACTTGCGCGAGGCGATGCCCGTCGGTCGCGACCGCGCGCAGCTTCTGCGCCTTGCCGCTGCTCGCGACGTGCAGATAGATGCCGTTGAGATAGTAGCGCGTTTCTTCGGTCGAGATCGCGAACTGGGTCTTGTCGATCAGGCGCTTCAGATCCTTCGCAGTGAGCGAAAACTTGTGCGTCATCTCGCCGGCGGCGAGATCGGGAAAATCGCTCTCGGGCAAGGTCTGCAGTGAGAAGCGCGATTTTCCGGCACGGATTGTCAGCGACGCGCGGTCGCCGGATGAGTCGAGCACGACCTGCGCGCCCTCGGGCAGCTTGCGCACAATGTCGTAGATCATGTGCGCCGGCACCGTCGTGGCGCCGCCCGGCGAGACTTCCGCGGGAATCGTCTCGGTGACTTCGAGGTCGAGGTCGGTCGCCTTCAGGCCGAGCTTGCCCTTCTCGGCGCGGATCAGGATGTTCGCGAGAATCGGGATCGTGTTGCGCCGTTCGACGACACGGTGCACATGGCCGACCGATTTCAGGAGCGCGGCGCGCTCGACAGTGACCTTCATATCCGACCCCACTCGGCGGGAAACGTCCGGCCGGGAGGAACCCTAGCGCCGGGTCCCGAAATTGGCGTGCCGGAGGCCTTTCGGCAAGGCCGCAGCGGCCGGGCAGGCGACTTTCCCACACGCCGCACGCGGATTTTGCCTCCAAAGACGCCGATGGCCGGGCGGGACCCGGCCATGACGCGGTTCAAGACTTCGCTCCGCCTCACTCCTGCAGCAGGCGCTTCAAAATCTCGATTTCCTCGGCCAGCACATTGTCGTTGCCGACCAGGCCTTCGATCTTGCGCACCGCATGCAGCACGGTGGTGTGGTCGCGTCCGCCGAAGCGCCGGCCGATCTCGGGCAGCGAGCGTAACGTCAGGGTCTTCGCCAGGTACATCGCGATCTGGCGCGGGCGGACCACGTTGGCGGTGCGGCGTGAGGACAGCAGGTCGGCGCGGCTCACATTGTATTGCCGCGCGACGATGCGCTGGATGTCCTCGATCTTGACCCGCTTGGGTTCCTGCGGGCGGACGAGGTCGCGCACCGCGCGCTCGGCCATGTCCATCGTGACCGGCTGGCCGGTGAGCTTGTTGTGCGCGAGCAGGCGATTGAGCGCGCCGTCGAGATCGCGGCCGTTGTGCGTGATGGTGCGTGCGATGAAGGTGAGCACGCCGCCCGGCACGTCGAAGCCCGCGTGATGGGCGCGCGCGGCCGCAACGCGGCTCTTCAGGATCTCGAACCGCAGCTCTTCTTCCAGTGAGCCCATCTCGACCACCAGCCCGCCGGCAAGGCGCGAGCGCACGCGGTCGTCGAGGCTTTCCAGATCGCTCGGCGGACGATCGGCCGCGATCACCACCTGACGGCCGCCATCGATCAGCGCGTTGAGCGTGTGGCAAAACTCGGCCTGCGTCGACTTGCCCTGCAGAAACTGCAGGTCGTCGATCACCAGTACGTCGATGCCGCGCAGCGCTTCCTTGAAGGCAAGCGCCGTCTGCGATTTCAGCGCCGCGACGAAGCCGTACATGAACTTCTCGGCGGTGAGATAGAGCACCCTGCGATCGTGCACGCCGTTGCCGGCCCACGCGATCGACTGCAGCAGGTGCGTCTTGCCGAGGCCCACGCCCGCATGGACGTAGAGCGGATTGAACATCACCGCTTCGCCGCGCCGGGCGAGTGCGACCTGTTTCGCCGCCGCATGCGCGAGCGTATTCGAGCGCCCGACCACGAAGGTGTCGAACGCGAGCCGCGGATCGAGCGGCGAGCCGCCGAGCGCCTCGTGCGCGGCCTGCGCGGGAAGCTGCGCGGCGCGAACGTCGCCGCGTTCAAGCATGCCGTTCCGGGTCTCGCGCGCCGGCTCGGACACCTCGTGCGTCTTGGTCTTGGTCGACGTGTTGCGCATCACCGCGGATCGCACCTGCAGATCCACCCGACGCACGGATGCAAGCTCCGCCTTCCAGCAATCGAGCAGTTTCTCGGCGTAGTGCGATTGCACCCAGCTCTTCAGGAAACGGGTCGGCACCGACAGCCGCACGGCCTCGCCGTCGACCGCGTCATGTTCCATGGCGGCGAACCAGCTCTTGAAGACCTCTTCGCCGACCTGCGCGCGCAGCCGCTGTTTCACGCGCAGCCATCGCTCCTGGTCGGGCGCGGTCATCGAACGGCTCTCAGCGGGTTCGATCGGACGCGCGGCGCTCGTGGCCGGCGCGGAGAGAATACGGGAAGGGTCGTGCGCGAAGGCGGGAGAGTGCGTCATCGCAGGTTCCGGACATTGAGAGAAACCGAATATTGTGCCCGGCAAGCGGGCACGGTGGGTGCTAGCGGCCGGCGCAGCGTCACGCGCCCGGCGGTGCATCCCTCCGGCAACCGGCGGACATCGCCGCCGTACTCAACCCGGGCAAATGAAGAAATGAAGTGTTCGATTTCGCACGCGCCGCCCCATGGCACGACGCCACATCGATCGCGACAAACGCCGATCCCAGTGCCCTGTTCATCAAAGCCCCCTGCAAAGTCACCGCAACGCCGCGTGCGATGCTCTGTTTTACCTATAGTTGTTTCGTCCCTTCGTGCGATGCCCTGTTACAACAAACCAGATCCATGACATTGCCAACTTAACGCCTCGATCGTGCACGACGACCCGACTGCAACGCTCGCGATCCTGGCGCGCGGCCGTCCTCAGCCGGCTCACATGAGCCGGCTACCCATCTCATCGGTGAGACGTGTGAGCGAGGAGTTGTGTGCCGCGCGAGAAAGCCGCGAGCGCGAGAGAGATTTACGCACAGCGTTAAGCCCCGTGCAAGAACTTCCGAGTCAGAATTTTCCGGCGTGCGCGTGCCGACGCATCATCGTCCGCGCGCTGCTTCATCGCTGTGACAAATTACGACAACGATTCAAGCGGTTGGGTCATGGAAATGTCACACATCCGCACGGTTGCGCCACAGTACGAGAAATGCCTGTGCCGTCGCGGTTTCCTGAACGACTCAAAGTCCGACATGGCACTATCCGCCTAACTGTTTGAGGCGATGTCCAATTTCATGTGCGCTTGAAGCGCGTAACTTTTTTTGCCCTCTGGCACACCACGGCGCGAGAGGCGCGTTTGTTGTTGCACTGCTGTCACACGCGATAGGAAACGCGGTGTCATATTCTGCGCGGGGCGCGGTGCGATTGAAAGCCGGCGCGTTGATGCGCATAAAATTTTGCCGCCCGAAGGGGCGGCAAGAAAATGCCGGCGGTGACGCCGGCATCGCATACGCAGAATTGCTGAGGTGACTACTTACCGAGCTTGGCGATCCCATGGGCGAGCCGCGACACTTTGCGATTGGCGGTGTTGCGGTGAACGACGCCCTTTTGCGCGGCGCGCATGATCTCCGGTTCGGCTGCCTTCAGCGCGGCCACTGCTGCTGCCTTGTCGCCGGAGGCGATCGCCTCCTCGACCTTGCGTACCGAGGAGCGCATGCGCGAGCGGCGGGCGGTGTTGATGTCGGTCCGGCGCGCGATCACGCGCGCGGCTTTGCGGGCAGAAGAGGTATTGGCCATCGATCGATCCGTGAGGCGCCGTCGAACCGGCTGCCGATTTTGAGATGTTGAAAATAGAGGCGGCGGCGAAACCTCGCCGCCGGTTGGACAGGCTTATAAAGAGGGCTTCCCGGCCCGTCAACGCCCGCCGGAAGGCGGTTTCAGGGCCCGATTCACGGCCTTGGCGATCTCCGAATAATCGCCAGCGTGGCTCGCCACCGAGGCTGCGATCCAGTCCAGCCCCTCGATCCGGGTCAGGTCAAGACGATGGCCTGCCTGCTCGGCAAGCTGCTTGAGGTACTGGAGCTGGGTGCGCCCGTTCCCCTCGCGAAACGGGTGCACGTAATTGATGTCGCCCAGGATCACGGCGGCCTCTGTCGCGAAATCCTCCGCCGATCTCCCTTTCAGGACGCGCGCACGGACCAGCCGGTCATGAACATCGGCCATTCCAGTTTCGATGAACTTGCGAAACTGGAATTGTTGCCGCCCCTTGCTGATCTCGACCGTGCGTAACTCACCCGCCCAGTCGTAAATGTCCTGGAAGAGATGACGATGGATCGCGCGCAGGTGCTTCAGGTCGAAATTGCCGCGCGGCACGTCGCGGCGGCTCCGCAAGACGACGAGCGCACGTTCCTGCTTGTCGAGAAAGTCCGGATCAGTGATGCCGAGCCGATTTCGAAGAACTGACGTACCGGGATAGACGTAAGGATCGCTCACTTCGCCGCGATGGCAGGCTTGCGCGCCAGGACGTACGCGCGGCAGCGCTCATCATCCCACCCCTCGCGCTCGAACATCTCGAACATCGCGATATCATCGGCGTCGAGAGGATTACCCTCGATCGCCTGCAGGTTCATCGCTTCAAGGCGAAGCTGGCGCAGTTTGGCCACTTCGGCCTTGGAAAGCTTCTTTTCCGTAACGTCGCTCATGCCACAAATCATAGCACCATCAAGCGGAAACGTCGCGCAATCGAAGGACGAAGCCTACGCCACCTTCTTGGCCCGTGCGGCATCATATCCGGCGTTCGCCTGCGTCTTGTCGGCGGCGACAAACGGGGCAAGCGGCGGGGCGACCCGCGCCCAGCCGGCGTCATGATGAATATGCGCGAGCGTTGACTTGATGCCGGGCACCAATGCCTTGCCGTCGAACAGCTTGCGGATTGTGACGGCGCTCTCCTGCGCCGCCGCGTCACCATGCCAGGCTTTCTGACAGAGGTCGGCGTTCAAGTTTGCTGTCGCCGAGATGCAGCCAGCGAAGATGCCCGTTCGTGCCTCCGTCAGGCAGGCTTCGGTCGAGGGGAACACGTCGAACCCCTTGGCAACGCCGGCGGCCGCACGCGCGTAAGCCATGTCGCCGGAGGAGTCCTTCAGGCCGACGATGCGGTCTTTATGACTGTCGAGCAGGCGCGCGATCAGCTTCACATGCCAGGGCAGGCCGGACTGCGAGGGGAAGTGATAAAGATAGATCGGGATCGGCTTCTCGGCCGTCTGTTTGACGATAGTGGCGATGTAGGCGGCGAGCCCGTCGTCCGGCACGCCCTTGTAATAGAACGGCGGCAGGATCAGCGCACCGGCAAAGCCGAGTTCCGCAGCGTGCTTCGTCAGCGCGACTGCATCTGAGGTCGCGGCAGCGCCGGTGCCGACCATCAGGCGGTCGAGCGGCAGGCCGGCCTTCTTGTACTCGTTCATCACCGCCATGCGCTGCTCGCGCGAGAATGACGTCGCCTCGCCGGTGGTGCCGAGCACGTTCAGCCCGTCGCAGCCGGTATCGAGCAGGAAGCGCGCGAGCTTGGTCGAGCGCGCCGCATCCGGCGCGCCGTTCTCGTCCACGGCGGTTGCGACGGCGGCGATGACGCCGGTCAGTCTTTTCTGAGCCATGAGAATTATCCGCTGACGTTATACGCCGCGAGCGCGGCCATGTTGACGATGTCGGTGTCCTTGGAGGACAGGTGCACGATCTGTACCGAATTATCCAGCCCGACCAGCAGCGGCCCGATCACGGTCGCACCGCCGAGTTCCTGCAGCATTTTGGTCGAGATCGCTGCGGAATGGAACGCCGGCATGACCAGCACGTTCGCAGGTCCGGACAGGCGGCAGAACGGATAAGCCGCCATCAGGTCGGGATTGAGCGCGACGTCGGCCGCCATCTCGCCGTCGTATTCGAAATCGACGCGCTGCTGGTCGAGGATGCGCACCGCGTCCTGCACCTTGGCGGCGCGCTCGCCGGGCGGGTGGCCGAAGGTCGAGAACGACAGCAGCGCGACGCGCGGCTCGTAACCCAGCTTGCGCGCAACGCCCGCCGCCTCGACGGCGATTTCGGCGATGTCCCTGCCGTCCGGCATTTCGGTGACGGCGGTGTCGGCGACCAGCACGGTGCGCCCGCGCGCAATCACGAGCGAAACGCCGATCACACGGTGGCCGGGCTTCGGATCAATCACCCGCCGCACTTCTTCGAGCGCGACCGAGAAATTGCGCGTGACGCCGGTCACCATCGCGTCGGCGTCGTTCATCGCCACCATGCAGGCCGCGAACGTGTTGCGGTCCTGGTTCACCATGCGCTGGCAGTCGCGGATCAGGTAGCCGTGCCGTTGCAGCCGCTCATAGAGGTAGGCTGCGTATTCGGGATTGCGGCGCGACAGCCTCGCATTGACGATCGAAATGCCTTCTTCGAGATCGATGCCGGCATTTTTTGCGGTGTCCTGCACGCGGTTCTCGCGCCCGACCAGGAGGGCTGTGCCGAGGCCTTGTTCGACAAACGCCGTTGCGGCGCGGATCACCTGTTCTTCCTCGCCTTCGGCGAACACGACGCGCTTGGGCTGGCGCTTGAGCCGCTCATGCACGCGCGCCAGCACGCCCGCGACCGGATCGCGCCGCGTGCGCAGCGCCTGCTTGTAGGCCTCCATGTCGACGATCGGCTTGCGCGCGACGCCGGTGTCCATCGCGGCCTTCGCGACCGCGGGCGGCACGTAGGAAATCAGCCGCGGATCGAACGGCGTCGGAATGATGTAATCCGGGCCGAATTTCAGCCGCGCGCCGTAAACCGCCGCGACCTCGTCCGGCACGTCCTCGCGCGCCAGCGCGGCGAGCGCCTGCGCTGCCGCGATCTTCATCTCCATGTTGATCGCGCTGGCACGCACGTCGAGCGCGCCGCGAAACAGGAAGGGGAAGCCGAGCACGTTGTTGACCTGGTTCGGGTAGTCCGAGCGGCCTGTCGCCATGATGGCGTCGTTGCGCACCTCGGCAACCTCCTCGACCGTGATTTCCGGATCGGGATTCGCCATCGCGAAGATGATCGGCTTTGCCGCCATCGACTTCACCATGTCGACCGTGAACGCGCCCTTCTGCGAAAGGCCGAACACGACGTCCGCGCCTTCGAACGCCTGCGCCAGCGTGCGTGCCTTGGTCTCGACGGCGTGCCCGGACTTCCACTGGTTCATGCCCTCGGTGCGGCCCTTGTAGATCACGCCCTTGGTGTCGCAGAGGATCACGTTGTTCGGATGCAGGCCGAGTGCCTTCAACAGCTCGGTGCATGCGATGCCGCTCGCGCCCGCGCCGTTGACGACAAGTCTGGTCTCCTTGATGTCGCGCCCCGTCAGATGCAGCGCGTTGATCAGGCCGGCGGCCGCGATGATCGCGGTGCCGTGCTGGTCGTCGTGGAAAACCGGAATGTCGAGCAGCTCCTGCAGCCGCTGCTCGATGATGAAGCACTCGGGCGCCTTGATGTCTTCGAGATTGATCCCGCCCCAGCCCTTGCCGAGATAGCGGATGGAGTTGATGAACTGGTCCGGGTCCTCGGTGTTCACTTCGAGATCGATCGAGTCGATGTCGGCGAAGCGCTTGAACAGCACCGCCTTGCCTTCCATCACGGGCTTGGCGGCAAGCGCGCCGCGGTTTCCCAGGCCCAGAATGGCGGTGCCGTTGGTGATGACGGCGACGAAATTGCCCTTGACGGTGTAGTCGTAGGCTTTGCTCTCGTCCTCCGCGATGGCCAGCACCGGCACCGCGACGCCGGGCGAGTAGGCGAGCGAGAGATCGCGCTGCGTCGCCATCGGCTTGGTGGCGATGACTTCGAGCTTGCCGGGCCTTCCCTGGCTGTGGAACAGCAGCGCTTCCTGGTCGGTGAACGTCGGCCGTGCATGGCGGCCGGGCTTTTTGTCGGACATTTCAACCCCTTGAACGCAACGCGCGAGCCGCGCGCCAGAAACCGCCAGTTTAGCGGAGCGCCCGGCCTTGCCTCAAGGACGTGGCCGAAGTGCGCCATAGTGCGCTGGCGGGACTTTACGCTAGCATGCCAATTGCGTCCGGGATTCGACATCGCTGCCACGAGGAGCTGTCATGCGGAACGCCTGCCGTGCCGGGTTTGGTCTCCTGATCGTGGCGCTCGCGCTTTTCGCCGCCCCGGCGAGTGCGGCTTCGCTGGACGAACTCGTCTCGGCCGTTGTGCGCATCAAGACCTACATCAATCCCGACGGTCAGACGGTGCAGAGCCTCGGCCGCGAGCGCGAGGGTTCGGGCGTCGTCATCGACGAGGACGGGCTTGTGCTCACCATCGGATACCTGATGGTCGAGGCGCATGCCGCCGAAGTGCGCACCAATGCGGGCCGCACCGTCCCGGCGACCATCGTCGGTTACGATCACGAAACCGGCTTCGGCATCCTGAAAACCATCGAGCCGCTGAGGATCAAGCCGCTTGCGTTCGGCCGTTCGGCCGACGTGAAACCGAACGACCCGGTGCTGATCGCAAGCTACGGCGGCATGGATGCCGCGGGCGCCGCGCACATCATGGCGAAGCGCGAATTCGCCGGCAGTTGGGAATACCTGCTCGACGAAGCGCTGTTCACAAGCCCGCCGTACCCGAACTGGAGCGGCGCCGCGCTGATCTCGCGCGAAGGCAAGCTCATCGGCATCGGATCGCTGATCGTCGGCGACACATCCGGGGACGGCAGCGGCAAGCCCGGCAACATGTTCGTGCCGATCGAGAAGCTGCCGCCGATCCTCGGCGATCTCATCTCGGACGGCCGTGTCGCTGGACCGAGCCGCCCGTGGGTCGGGGTCGCGGCCGACGACGTGCGCGGGCGGCTGATCGTCTCGCGCGTGACGCCCGACAGCCCGGCCGACAAAGCCGGCATCCGCAAGGGCGACACGATCGTCGGCGTCGGCGGCGAGACGCTGCGTGGGTTGCCGGACTTTTACCGCAAGATGTGGGCGACCGGCGCGGCCGGCGCGACGGTTCCGCTCGACATCGAGCAGGGCGGCGACAAGCGCCGGATCGACGTGAAGTCGATCAACCGGCTCGATCATCTGAAGCTGAAATCGACGCTGTAACCTGTGTAACCTGTGCGTTGCGCGCCCCGCGCGCATGAATCGGCATGCGCGTTCTGCTAGATCATCAAGCTCCGCGGGGACGAGCGGAGGGCAAAACAGCGGCGCATGAACATTTCGGATCGCAGCATCGTGCCCGAGCCGGCGGTTCCCTCCGAGGGAAGCGTCGTGACGCCGATGATGCGCCAATATCAGGAGATCAAGGCGGCCAATCCGGATTGCCTGCTGTTCTACCGGATGGGCGACTTCTACGAGCTGTTCTTCCAGGACGCCGAGATCGCGAGCCGCGCGCTCGGCATCGTGCTGACCAAGCGCGGCAAGCACAACGGCGCCGACATTCCGATGTGCGGCGTGCCGGTGGTGCGCTCCGACGAGTACCTGCACAAGCTGATCGCGGCGGGCTTCCGCGTCGCGGTGTGCGAGCAGACCGAGGACCCGGCGGAGGCGAAGAAGCGCGGCGCAAAGAGCGTGGTGGCGCGGGGCGTCACGCGGCTGATCACCGCCGGCACGCTCACCGAAGACACGCTGCTCGACGCAAGGCGCAACAACTATCTCGCCGCGATCGTGCGGGCGCGGACGTCGTCGGCGGATGACGCCGCGCTGTTCGCGCTCGCTTACTTGGACATCTCGACCGGCGAGTTCTGCGTGATGGAGTGCGACCGGCTTGCGCTCGCCGCAGAGATCGCGCGCATCGAGCCAGGCGAGATCATCGTGTCGGATGCGCTTTATGGCGATCCGGAGCTCGCGCCGTATCTGCGCACGCTTCCCGTTGTGACGCCGCTGACGCGCGATGTGTTCGACGGCGCGACGGCGGAGCGGCGGCTCGCATCGTATTTCGCGGTGGCGACGACGGAGTCCTTCGGCACGTTCTCGCGGCTGGAGCTGACCGCGGCGGCGGCCTGCATCACTTACGTGGAGCGCACGCAGCTTGGGGCGCGTCCGCCGCTGTCGCCGCCGACGCGCGAAGCGGCCGGCACGAGCCTGATGATCGACGCGGCGACGCGCGCCAACCTCGAGCTGATGCGTACGCTCTCGGGCGAGCGGCGCGGTTCGCTCAGCGACGCGATCGACCGCACCGTGACGGTTGCGGGGGCGCGCCTCCTCGGCGCGCGGCTTGCCGCACCGCTCACCGATCCGGACGAAATTGCCAGGCGCCTCGATGCGGTGGCGCTGTTCTGCGCGGAGAGCGCGGTGCGCACCGATGCGCGGTCGCAGCTCGCCGCCGCGCCGGATTTGGCGCGCTCGCTCGCGCGGATGGTCTTGCAGCGCGGCGGTCCGCGCGATCTTGCGGCGATCCGCGATGGACTGGTTGCCGCGAAGGAGCTGGCGCGGCGGCTTGCCGCGGTCGAATTGCCTGTGGAGGTCGCCGATGCGGTGAAGTCGCTGCGCGCACCAGACGATGCGATCATGACGTCGCTCGCCGCCGCACTCGCGGACGATCTGCCGTACATGAAGCGCGACGGCGGCTTCATCCGTTCGGGCTTCGACGCCGCGCTCGATGAGACGCGCGGCTTGCGTGATGAATCCCGCCGCGTGGTCGCCGCGCTACAGGCGCGCTACGCCGACGACACCGGAGTGCGCGCGCTGAAGGTGCGCCACAACAACGTGCTCGGCTACTTCATCGAGGTGACGGCGCAGCACGGCGAGAAAATGCTCGCCGCCCCGCTCAACGCCACTTTCATCCATCGCCAGACGCTCGCCGGCCAGGTGCGTTTCACCACCACCGAACTCGCGGCGCTGGAGGCGAAGATCGCGAGCGCCGCCGACCGCACGCTCGCGATGGAGCTTGCGATCTTCGACCGGCTCGCCGTGCAGGTCACCGCTGCCGCCGATCCGATCAAGCATGCAGCGGAAGCGCTCGCCGTGCTCGACGTGTCGGCCGCGCTCGCGGCGCTCGCGGTCGAGCGCGATTACGTGCGCCCCGAGGTCGACCGCTCGCTCGATTTCGTCATCGAAGGTGGACGCCACCCGGTGGTCGAGCAGGCGCTGCAGAAGGATGGCGGGCCGTTCGTCGCGAACGACTGCGATCTTTCTGCGCCGAGCGGCACCGGGGCCGGCCGCATCTACGTCGTGACTGGCCCGAACATGGCTGGCAAGTCGACGTTCCTGCGCCAGAACGCGCTGATCGTCGTGATGGCGCAGATGGGCAGTTTCGTTCCGGCGAGGCGCGCGCGCATCGGTGTGGTCGACCGGCTGTTCTCGCGCGTCGGCGCCGCGGATGATCTCGCGCGCGGCCGCTCGACCTTCATGGTCGAGATGGTCGAGACCGCCGCGATCCTCAATCAGGCGACCGAGCGCGCGCTGGTGATCCTCGACGAAATCGGGCGCGGCACCGCGACCTTCGATGGCCTCTCGATCGCGTGGGCGGCGATCGAGCACCTGCACGAGACCAACAAGTGCCGCGCGTTGTTCGCGACGCACTTCCACGAGTTGACTGCGCTGTCGGGCAGGCTCGCGCGGCTGCACAACGCGACCGTGCGGGTGAAGGAATGGCACGGCGATGTTGTGTTCCTGCACGAGGTCGTCGCCGGCGCGGCGGATCGCAGCTATGGAATTCAGGTCGCGAAGCTTGCTGGACTTCCGCCCGCGGTGATCGAGCGCGCCAAGCTCGTGCTGGCGCAGCTTGAATCGCAGGATCGCGCCTCGCCCGCGCGCAAGCTGATCGACGACCTGCCGCTCTTCGCAGCAGCGCGCTCGGCGCCTGCGCCGAAAGCGGAAGCTGCGGACGAATTGGCGGCGGCGCTCGCCGCACTCAATCCGGACGAGATGTCGCCGCGCGAGGCACTCGACGCGCTCTATGCCTTGAAACTCAGGGTCGCGAAGAAGAACTGATTTTTCGGCGTCCATAGAGCCAGAGGCCGAAATTCCACGCGACGCAGGTTGCGAGCGCCGCGGACAGGCCGCCCCACTTGCCGAGCGGCAGCGTGGTCAGGTGCAGCACCACGACCGCAATTCCAAATCCCACCAGGCCCCACTGGCTGTTTGCGATCAGCGCAGCCGTCGCCCGCCCGCCGATGCGCGGCATCAGCACCACGATCAGGCTGGTGAACACCGCGGGGAACAGCGCGACCACGCCACTGATGCGCGGGCCAAGAACATTCGACAATGTCACGATGACGGCGACGAGCGTTGCGACGATCGAAGCGCGCAGCGGAATGTCGTACCAGCGGCTTGTGATCAGCGGCATCCTGGCGATGCGGAAGCGCTGCACCAGCGGCAGGCAGATGGCGAGCGCCGCGACGTTCACCGCGACGGCGGCCGTCAGCGTCCATTCGAACGTGTGCACCAGGAACGCGAACACGAACCAGATGCTGATCCCGGCACCGAGGCTCACGACGATGCTTCGCGTCTGCGCCAGGTACACGAAGACGAGCGACATCAGGATGGTGGAGGCGTTCATCGGCAGGCTCGCGAGCGCGCTCTGCGCAATGAACGCTTCGTTGTGATCGAGCGCGAGCGAGACGTAAGCCGGCCCGGCCGAAACGGGCAGCGTCGCGATGAGCGCGCCGATTGCAGGCCCGGAGCGCTCGGTGATCATTGAGGCCGACACGACGAACGCCGCCGCCACCGCCATGCGCAGTGCGACCGAGAGGATGAAGGCGAGTTCGGGGGAAATCGTCAGGAGGTCACCGGCCGTGGACTCCCTCGCCCTGTGCTTACGGGGAGAGGGTTGGGGTGAGGGGCAATTCTTCTTCTTTATGCGGCGCGTAGCCCCTCACCCGGCTCGCGTTCGCTCGCCACCCTCTCCCCGCTGCGCGGGGCGAGGGGAAGCACACTTCACACCCGCTTCATCGTCACCTCGACCGGCGGGCCCTGCTTGATGGTTTGATACACCACGCAATAGCGCTCGGTGAGCTTCAAGAGCTGATCGAGCTTCTCCTGCGGCGCGTCGGTATCAACGTCGAACGTCAACCGGATCTGCGCGAAACCGACCG
The DNA here is from genome assembly GCA_963779545.1 of uncultured Alphaproteobacteria bacterium. Lineage (GTDB taxonomy): Bacteria > Pseudomonadota > Alphaproteobacteria > Rhizobiales > Xanthobacteraceae > PALSA-894. Next base: position 456,693 of record CAVZYQ010000005.1, read on the forward strand.
GCGCATCTTTCGCGACACCAAGCGTGCCGCGGAAGTCGAGATCGCCTTCCGCCGACACGTGGCCTGACTTGAGCGGGATATCGAGCGCGGTCGACACGGCCTTCAAGGTCACACCCGCGCAGGCGACCAGCGCCTCAAGCAACATGTCGCCCGAGCACAACTCCATGCCGGAGCCGCCGGTCGCCGGATGCAGGCCCGCGACGGCGAGCGCCTTTCCGGTCTCGACCTTGCAGGCGATGTTGGTGTCGTCGATCGCGCCCTTGGCTTTGAGCGTGATCATCGCGGCGCCAGGATCGCCTTTGTACTTCTCCTTGATCGGCGCCTGCATCGCGCGCAGCGAGGTTGCGTCCATTGTTTTCTCCTCTTGTGTCCCGGGCGCACTGCGGCGCGCAGTGCCGCGGTGCAGACCCGGGACCCCGGTTACTGTCTTGTCTCTAGCGAAGAAACCGGGGTCCCGCATCTGCGAAGCAGCGCTGCGCCGCATCGCGTGCGGGACACGCGGCTTAGGCCGGCGTCAGCACCACGCGGCCGACGATCTTGCCGGCGCGCAGGTCGTTCAGCGTCGCGTTCACCTCTTCGAGCGGGCGCGTCTTCATCGGCACCGGCGGCATGCCGGTGCGCTTCACGAGATCGAGCAGTTCCGCCATGTCGGTCTGGCTGCCGACGTATGAGCCGCGCAGCGTCATGGCGCGCAGCGGCAGATACGGCGTCGGCAGCGTAATATCGCCGCCATAAAGCCCAACCACCACGATCGATCCGCCCTTCATCGTGGAATTCACCGCGAGGTTGACCGTCGCGCCGGAGCCGACGAAATCGACCGTTGCCCACGCGCCGCCGCCGGTCGCAGCCTGGATCTGTTGCACGGCATCTGCCGCGCTGCCGTCGACCGCGTTGGTGGCGCCGGCTTTGAGCGCGGCCTCGCGCTTGGCGGCATCGATGTCGACGATGATGACGTCCTTCGCGCCCATCTTCTTGGCAAGCGTCACGCCCATCAGGCCGACGCCGCCGGCGCCGATGATCACCACCGCCTCATCCTTCAAGGTGCTCTCGACCTTCTTCAGCGCCGAATACGCCGTCACGCCGGAGCAGGCGAGCGGCGCTGCCTCTTCGGGCCTCAGGTTGCCGATGTCGAACAGGTGGCGATGGCTCGGCACCACCATGTGCGTTGCATAACCACCTTGCGCAAACACCCCGACGTTCTGCGGCTTGAGGCAAAGGTTCTCCTCGCCGCGCCGACACACCTTGCATTCGCCGCAGCCCATCCACGGATTGACGAGGCGCACATCGCCGATCTTCACATCCTTCGCGTCCGGCCCGATTGCAACGACTTCACCGACGTTCTCGTGGCCCATCGTGAGTGGCAGCTTGATGCCGCGGTCGGCGAGCATCAGCTTCTTGCCGCCGCCGATCTCGTAATAGCCATCCCAGATGTGCAGGTCGGAATGGCAGACCCCTGCCGCGAGCATCTTCAGGAGCACCTGCGTACCGGCGGGCTTGGGCGCCTCGGCCTCGTTCATTTGCAATGGCGCGCCGCACTGGCAGACCTGAAAGCTGCGCATTTTCATAGTCTTGCTTCCTCCGGGATGTTTTCGTCATTCCAGCCGGGCAAAGTGCTGGAATCCAAATTGTTGGACTTCGCAATAGGCATTGTCGGCGAAATACTTCAAGTGAGGTTTCACACACTCGGCGGTCCCGCGACCATGCGCTCCGGGTGTGAAGGCCCGGCCGCGGCCTACCACCACATGGCGGCGCCGTGCTCCGACTTCGTCTCGCCGTCGTCAGTGGTGATCTTGCGGTCAAGCGAACGATCGAGCGCCGCCATCGTGCGCCGCTTGGCGAAGTCGTACGCGGCCGAATGGCGGTCGCGCGGGCGGGGCAGGTCGATCTCGATCTCGGCGAACACGCGGCCGGGCTGCGGGCGCATCACCACCACGCGGTCAGCGAGCACGATCGCTTCCTCGACATCGTGCGTGACGATCACCAGCGTCGGCTTGGTATCGGCCCACAGGTCCAGCAGATGATCCTGCAGGTCGACGCGCGTGAACGCATCGAGCGCCGAGAACGGCTCATCCATCAGCAGCACTTCGGGGCGCATGATTAATGCGCGCGCGATCGCGACGCGCTGCGCCTGTCCGCCGGAAAGTTCGCGCGGCCACACGTTCGCCTTGTCGGCAAGACCGACACGATCGAGCTGACGCGCGACGCGCTCCTTGCGCTCAGCGTTCGGCCGATCTGCAAGTCCGAAGCCGACATTGCCGGCGACCGTGAGCCACGGCAGCAGCCGCGGCTCCTGAAACACGATGCCGATCTTCTCGTGCGGCGACACGATGGTGTCGCCGTCGAGCGCGACCTTGCCTTGGGTGGGATTGTCGAGGCCGGAGACAAGCCGGAGCAACGTGGACTTGCCGCAACCCGAGCCCCCGACCACCGCGACGATCTCAGCCTGCGCAACGTTGAGCGAAATCCCATCGAGCGCGCGAACAGCATTCGGATAGGTCTTGCCGACGTGATTGATCGCGAGCGTCATGAGCGCGCTCCGTAACGGTCTTCCCAGCGCAGGAACGGCGCGGCGGCTGCGCTCAAGAGCCAGTCGGTGGTCTTGCCGATGACGGCAAACACCACGATGGCGGCGACGATCTGCGCCGGCTTGCCAAGCTGCTGGCCGTCGACCAGCAGATAGCCAAGTCCTTCGGAGGCGCCGAGCAATTCGGCCGCCACCACGAACATCCAGCCGAGCCCAAGCCCCGAGCGCAATGCAATCACGTAGGCGGGAAGCACGGCGGGCAGCAGGATGCGCCGGACCATGCCGGCACCGGAGAGGCGAAACACACGGCCGACCTCGACGATCTTGCGATCGACCGAGAGCACCGCACCCATCACGCCGAGATACACGGGGAAGAACACGCCGACCGCGATCAGCGTGATCTTCGAGGACTCGAAAATCCCGAGCCACAGGATGAACAGCGGCACCCAGGCGATCGAAGGGATCGAGCGCAAAGCTTGGAGCGTCGGATCGAGCAGGCGGCGCGTCAGCGCCGAATAGCCGGTGATCGCGCCTGCGAGCGTTCCGGCCGCGACGCCGAACGCGAAGCCTGCGGCGACCCGCCCGACCGTGACCATGACGTGACGCTGCAGTTCGCCCGCGGCGGCAAGCTCAACCAGCGTCGCCCAGATACGCGAGGGCGGCGGCACGAGCCGGCCATCGGACATGCCCATCCGCACCGCGATTTCCCACAGGACCGCGAGGCCCACCGGCAGCACGAGGCCGAGCACCGGCCGCGCATAGCGCGCGAGCAGGCGCGGCGCGCGCGACGATGCGGCGGGTTCGGCGATGCTCATGGAGAAAAGAGACATGGGTACGCTGACAATTGCAAATGCTGTGCGCGGGCCGCGAACCCGGTGTCACCCTCCCCTGGAGGGGGAGGGTCGACGCGAACGACGTGAGCGTCGGGGTGGGGTGACTTTCAGAAGCTTCACCCCACCCCGGCTCGCAATCGCTGCGCTGATTGCTCGCCGACCCTCCCCCTCCAGGGGAGGGTTGGCACCGAGCACGTGGCTCTAGTTCGTCACCGCCACCCAGCGGTCGTCGATCAGATCGTCGACCGTCTTCTTCACGTCGACATCCGCCTTGATCACACCGGCTTGCTGCAGGGCTATTCCCGCCGCGAGGATCGACTCCTTCTGCGGCGCGCCGATGCGCGAGTGCGTCAGCTCGGTGCGTTCCTTGAGCTGCTTGTCGACCACCGCGTCGGGCAGCTTGGTCGCCGCGATGAACACGCGCTTCACGTCGGCGTAGTTGGCGAGCGAATGCTTGCGCGCTGCCTCGTAGACGGCGAGCACGCGCCGCACCAACTCGGGATGATCCTTCAGGAATTCCTCGCGCACATTGAGGATGCCCCAGGTATTCGCCTCCGGTTTGCGGAAGAACAGCTTCGCGCCGTCTTCCACTTCGGCCTGCGCCATCATCGGATCGAGGCCAGCCCAGGCATCGACGTCGCCGCGGATCAGCGCGGTCTTGCCATCCGGGTGCTGCAGCAGGACTGGCGTGATGTCCTTTTCGGTGAGGCCGTTGTCGAGCAGCGCGCGCACCAGGAAGATGTGCGGATCGGTGCCGCGCGTGACCGCGACGCGCTTGCCTTTCAGCTCCAAGACCTTCGTGATGGTCGAGTCCTTGCGCGTCACCAGCGCGGTCCATTCGGGCCGCGAGTAGACATAGATCGACTTGATCGGATTGCCGTTGATCTTGGAGACCAGCGCCGCCGAGCCCGCGGTCGAGCCGAAATCGATTGAACCCGCGCTCAGGAATTCCAGCGCCTTGTTGGAGCCGAGCGTCTGCACCCAGCGGATCGCAATGCCGTCCTTGGCAAATTCCTTCTCGAGGAGGCCCTGCTCCTTGAGAACCATCGAGACCGGATTGTAGGTCGCCCAGTCGAGCCGGATTTCCTTCGGCTTGTCGGCCGCGAGCAGGCTCGTCGGCAGCATCCCGACGAAAAACGCCGAGCACAGAAGGGAGCGTCGTGAGAAAAGAGACATCAAGTCCTCCATTGGCGGCGTTGACGGCCGCGTGGTTGATGGAGGCGGGGAGTGACCCGCCCTCAGCTTTCGCTTGGGCGAGGCCCACGCTTTAGCTGCATTTTTAAAGCGCCCGCAAGCTGATCGCTCAAATCGGCGCTATGATTATTCTATGCAAGGCTGGTTGGAGCGGTCAACGAGAATAGATTTCCTATTTTTGTGGAGAGCGGAGATGAATGTTCTCTCGAGTCGCCAAAACAAGGGTTCGCCGCGCACGTGCCGTCCACGCGGCGGCGTAACGTGACACCGCTGCGGCTCTCCGCTATCGGAATTTCCTCATGCTCTCTCCCGCCGACCGCGCTCAGACGGGCGCCGCGCTGATCGACACCGGCGCGGTGGCGGTCGAACTTGCGCGGCTCGCCGAGGAGTACGCCGGGCGCGAGCGCGAGATGCGCACGGCGGTCGCGCAATGCCTCAAGGCGGCGCTCGGTAAGGGGCGGGCGGCGGCTGAGAAAATGCTGCTCGACGACCGCCACGGCCGCGCCTGCGCCGAGCGGCTGTGTGTCATGCAGGATGAGATCATCCGCATGCTGTTCGATCTCGTCGGCACACTCTATCGCTCGACGACGCCGTCGGACTCCGAGCGCATGGCGGTGGTTGCGACCGGCGGCTACGGGCGCGGTCTGCTCGCGCCCGGCTCCGACATCGATCTGCTGTTCCTGCTTCCCTACAAGCAGACCGCGTGGGGCGAGTCGGTCGCCGAAGGCATTCTGTATTGCCTGTGGGACATGGGGCTGAAAGTCGGCCACGCGACGCGCTCGGTCGACGAGTGCGTGCGCCAGGCGAAAGCCGACATGACCATCCGCACTGCGCTGCTCGAAGCGCGCTACTTGCTTGGCGATCGCGCGCTCTACGACGAATTCGTCGCGCGCTTCGACAAGGACATCGTGCGCAACACGGGCCCTCAGTTCGTCGCCGCCAAGCTCGCCGAGCGCGAGGAGCGGCTGCGTCGCACCGGCCAGTCGCGCTACCTGGTCGAGCCGAACGTGAAAGACGGAAAGGGCGGCCTGCGCGACCTGCACACGCTGTTCTGGATCGCGAAGTATGTCTACCGGGTGCATAGCGCCGAAGAACTGATCGAGCGCGGCGTATTCGATCATTCGGAAGCGAAGATGTTCCGCAGCGCCGAGGATTTCCTCTGGGCGGTGCGCTGCCACATGCATTTCGTGACCGGGCGCGCCGAGGAGCGGCTCTCGTTCGACATCCAGCGCGAGATCGCGATCCGCCTTGGCTACACGGCGCATCCCGGCATGCGCGATGTCGAACGTTTCATGAAGCACTACTTCCTGGTCGCGAAGGATGTCGGTGATCTCACCGCGATCCTGTGCGCCGCGCTGGAGGAGCGTGAGGCGAAGCCGGTTCCGGTCCTCGACCGCGTGATGGCGCGCTTCAAGCCGCGCCCACGCCGCATCGTGCTGGAGTCCGACGAGTTCATCGCCGAACACAATCGCATCAATATTGCCGACGCCGAGGTATTCCGCCGCGATCCCGTCAACCTGATCCGCATCTTCCGTCTTGCGCAGAAGCACAATCTGGCTTTCCACCCCGAGGCGATGCGCACCGCCTCGCGCTCGCTCAAACTGATCGATCAGAAGCTGCGCGACGACAAGGTCGCGAACAGCCTGTTCTACGAGATCCTGACTTCCGACGGCGCGGAGGTGGTGCTGCGCCGCATGAACGAGGCCGGTGTGCTCGGCCGCTTCGTGCGCGCCTTCGGCCGAGTCGTCGCGATGATGCAATTCAACATGTACCACCATTACACGGTGGATGAGCATCTCTTGCGCTGCATCGGCATTCTCGCCGACATCGAGGCCGGCGGTTCGGACGAATACGCGCTCGCCAGAGAGCTGATGAAGACGATTCAGAAGCCGCATCGCAATCTGTTGTACGTCGCGCTTTTCCTGCACGATATCGCGAAGGGCCGTGTCGAGGATCACTCGATTGCGGGCGCGCGCATCGCGCGACGTTTCTGTCCGCGGCTGGGATTGTCTCCGGCCGAGACCGATACCGTTGCATGGCTGGTCGAGCAGCATCTGGTGATGTCGACCATCGCGCAGTCGCGCGATCTCTCCGACCGCAAGACCATCGAGAACTTCGCCGGCGTGGTGCAGTCGCTCGAGCGCATGAAGCTGCTGCTGATCCTCACCACGGCGGACATTCGCGCCGTCGGGCCCGGTGTGTGGAATTCCTGGAAGGCGCAGCTCCTGCGCACGCTCTATTACGAGACCGAGATCGTGCTGACCGGCGGCTTCTCGGAAGTGAACCGGCAGAAGCGCGTCGAGATGGCGCAAGCCGAATTCCGCGCCGAGATGAAGGACTGGTCGAAGGAAGAGCTCGACGCCTATATCGCGCGCCATTACCCGGCCTACTGGCTCAAGGTCGATATGCCGCACAAGGTCTCGAATGCGCATTTCCTCAAGTCCGCGCAGCAGGCCAACAAGGCGGTCGCGACCGGAGTCGGCTTCGACACCGCGCGCGGCGTGACCGAGCTGACCGTCCTTGCGCCCGACCATCCGCGGCTGCTCTCGGTGATCGCGGGCGCGTGCGCGGCGGCCGGCGCCAACATCGTAGACGCGCAGATTTTCACCACCACCGACGGGCTCGCGCTCGACACCATCGCGGTGTCGCGCGAGTTCGATCACAACGAGGACGAGGCCCGCCGCGCGGTGCGCATTGCGGACTCGATCGAGCGCGCGCTCAGGGGCGAGCTGCGGTTGCCCGACGTCGTGGCGAAGCGCGCGGCGCGCAAGGGCCGGCTCAAGGCGTTCGTCATCGAGCCGGAAGTCTCCATCAACAATCAGTGGTCCAACCGTTTCACGGTCGTTGAGGTCACCGGCCTCGATCGCCCCGGACTTCTGTACGAACTCACCGCGACGATCTCGAAGCTCTCGCTCAACATCGCGTCGGCGCATGTCGCGACCTTCGGTGAGCGCGTCGTCGACGTGTTCTACGTCACCGACCTCACCGGCGCGCAGATCACCTCGCCGACGCGGCAGGCCGCGATCAAGCGCGCGCTGCTGCCGCTGTTCGTCGAGGACGAGCGCAAGGCCGCGAAGGCGGGCTAGCTCCGGTTGTCATCCCGGAAGCCGCGAAGCGGCTATCCGGGACCCATAACCACGAAATTCGAGATTAGGCGTCGGAAAGTCGTGACTATGGGTCCCGGCTCTCGCCATAGCGCGTCGCAGACGCGCGTAAACGCGCTTTGAGGCTCGGCCGGGATGACCAGTAGTGATCGGTTAACCATAACGACGATCGTTGTTGCCGATAGCGCCACGCACGCGGTTCCGCGCGGTCCGCAACCCGGATACTTAACCGCACATTAAATCGCGCACCGTAAGCCTAACGGCAGGGCAATCTCCGCGTATTGGAGATACGGGGCGCGTATGTCGGCTGATAGTAAAAGTGAGGAACGCCGCGAACCCACGATGGACGCGCCGCGCAGCCCCGCAAGATCCAGGAAGAAAAAGAGCAAGGCCAAACCGAAGAGCAGCAGCGGCCGCTCGCTGATCGGCCGCGTCGCGTATTGGTCGCTGGTGCTCGGCCTGTGGTGCTTCATCGGCACGATCGGCGTGATCGGCTGGGTCGCCGCGCACCTGCCGCCGATCCAGTCGCTCGAAGTGCCGAAGCGCCCGCCGTCAATTCAGATCGTCGGCCTGAACGGTCGGGTGCTCGCGACGCGCGGCGAAATGGGCGGCTCGGCCGTGCCGCTGCGCGAGCTTCCGCCGCATCTGCCGAAGGCGTTCCTGGCGATCGAGGATCGCCGCTTCTATTCGCACTGGGGCATCGACGCGTTCGGCGTCATGCGCGCGGTCTCGGCGAACGTCCTGCATCGCGGCGTCGCGCAGGGCGGCTCGACGATCACGCAGCAGCTTGCGAAAAATATCTTCCTCACGCAGGAGCGCACGATGATGCGCAAACTGCAGGAGGTGATCCTGAGCGTTTGGCTGGAGCGGAAGTATTCGAAGGACGAAATCCTCGATCTCTATCTCAACCGCATCTATTTCGGGAACGGCGCCTACGGCATCGAAGCCGCAGCGCAGCGCTACTTCGGCAAGTCCGCCCGCACCGTGACGCTCTCCGAGGCCGCGCTGCTCGCCGGCCTCGTGAAGTCGCCCTCGAAGCTCGCCCCGACGCGCAACTACGACGGCGCGGAGCGCCGCGCGCAGGTCGTGCTCGCCGCGATGACCGACGCAGGCTTCATTACGGCGGATGCCGCCAAGACCGCCATGACGGTCGCGCCGAAGATCGTGAAGCAGACCGCCGGCGGCTCGATCAACTACATGGCCGACTGGGTGATGGACGTGCTCAACGACGTGCTCGGGCGCGTCGAGCAGGATATCGTCGTCGAAACCACGATCGATCCGCTGCTGCAGGCGGCTGCCGAGAAGGCGCTGCTCGACGAACTGCTGCCGAAGGGTGCGAAGTTCGACGTCGAGCAGGGCGCGTTCGTCGCGATGACGCCGCAGGGCGCGGTGCGCGCGCTGGTCGGCGGCAAGAATTATGCGGAGAGCCAGTTCAACCGCGCGGTCGCGGCGAAGCGCCAGCCGGGTTCGGCATTCAAGCCGTTCGTCTATCTCACCGCGCTGGAGCGCGGGCTGACGCCCGAGACCGTGCGCGAGGACAAGCCGATCGATGTGAAAGGCTGGAAGCCCGAGAACTACACGCACGAATATTTCGGTGCGGTGTCGCTCGCGTAAAGCACTCTCGATGTCGCTCAACACCGTGTCGGTGCGCCTCACGATGGAAGTCGGCCCGCAGGCGGTCGTGCGCACCGCGCACCGGCTCGGCATCGCGTCGAAACTCGAGCCGAACGCCTCGATCTCGCTCGGCACCTCCGAAGTCTCCGTGATGGAGCTGGTGTCGGCCTACGTGCCGTTCTCGAACGGCGGCATCGCGGTCGCGCCGCACGTGATCGACAAGGTGCGCACCGCGAACGGCAAGCTGATCTATCGCGCGCGCAATCCGGGGCTTGGCCGGGTCATCGACGAGCGCCACGTCGCGATGATGAACCAGATGATGCAGGAGACATTGGCCAGCGGCACTGCCCGCAAGGCCGATGTCGGCGGCTTCCCCGCCGCGGGCAAGACCGGCACGAGTCCAGGATTTCCGTGACGCCTGGTTCGTCGGCTACACCGGTCATCTTGTGGCCGGCGTGTGGCTCGGCAACGACGACAATTCGGCGACCAAGAAGCTGACCGGCGGCGGCATGCCGGTCGACATCTGGAGCCGCTTTATGAAGGTGGCGCATCAGGGCCTGCCGATGGCGGACCTGCCCGGCATGGCGGGCCGCAGCTACGAGCCGCAGCCGTCGCCTTCGGTGTCCGCGCCAACCTATGCGCCGCCCGCGAACCCGCTCACCTCGCTGCTCGGGCCGCCGCAGACCAACGCGGCCGTCATGAGCCGCGAGGACGATATGCGCCCGCCGGTGGCCGCGCCGCTGCCGCGTCCGCCCGTTGCGCTTGCACCTGCGCCTGCTGCGCAGCAGGCGCCTGTGCCGCCGCGTGCGCCCGCGCCGCGCCCCCCGCAGGTCGCCGCCGCACCGCTGAAGCAGGCGCCGCCGCCCTCGCGCAGCGCCCAGCCTCCCTCGCGTGTCACGTCGGCACCGCTGCCGCTCGCCTCTGCGCCGCCGACCTACGTTGCCCCGCCGCAACCGCAATATGCCGCGCAGCAGCGCATGGCCGCGGCACCGGCATCGACGTCGAGCATCCCGCGTCCGCCGGGCGCTGTTGGCGGCGGTGGCGGCTACGCTCCGGAGCCGCAGCAGACGTCGAACTCGGGTTCGGGCGTCGGTAACTTCTTCAATAATCTATTCGGGCAACGCTGATCGGATTCGGAATCAGCGATGCACGCCGCCTTCGCGCGCTCGGACGCCGCGCGAGAACACCCATACCAGCAGCGTGACACACCCGCAGATCGCAAGCGGGATCGAGACCGGCCACGCGCTGGTGCCAAGCAGCTGCCCAACGATGATGCCGCTGATCGCCGCGCACACCATCTGCGAGACGCCGAGCAGCGATGATGCCGTTCCGGCGCGTTCGGGAAACGGCATCATCGCGCCCGCCATGGTCTGCGGCTGCACCAGCCCCATGCCGACCGCGAACAGCGCCATCGCGGCGACGAGTGGAACGGGCGACGCGCCTCCAAGCGGAATGGCCGCAAGCGCTCCAAGCCCTCCTGCCGCCAGCAGCGCTGCGCCGATCCCGATGGTGCGGTCGAGGCCAAGCCGCGTGACGATGCGCGTCGCGAGCGCGGTGCCGGCGAGATAGCCGCCGCTCGCCGCGGCGAATGCCAGCCCGAAGGCGAGCGGAGAGAGGCCGTAGATTTCCTGCAGCACGAAGGATGAGCCGGAGATCCAGGCGAACACGCCGGCGAAGCTCGCCGCCAGCATGCCGATGTAGGCGAGCACCGCGCGGTTGCGCAGGATCGCGCCGTAGCCGGCGAGGATCGCCCGCAGTGAGAACGGCTCAGGCGCTGGCGCGCGCAGCGTCTCCGGCAGCTTGCGCCACACGAAGAATGCCGCGATTAAGCCGAAGCCGATCTGCAGCACGAAATGCGAGCGCCAGCCGAATGCGCTTTGCAGCACGCCGCCGATCATCGGCGCGCCGACCGGTGCGAGTGCCATGATGGCGCCCATCAGCGAAAGCTCGCGTCCCGCGCGCGCACCCGAATAGAGGTCGCGCACGATCGCGCGCGCGAGCACGATCGCGCCGGATGATCCAAGTGCCTGAAAGGTGCGCGCGGTGAGCAGCAACTCAATGTTCGGTGCAAGCGCGCAGAGGAGCGAAGCCACGCAGTAGATCGCCAACGCAATGCGCATCACCGGCAGGCGGCCGTAGCGATCCGACAGCGGGCCGTAGATCACCTGCCCGATCGCGTAGGAGACGAGATAGAGCGACAGCGTCAACTGCACGGTCGCGGGCGAAGCCGAAAGCACCCGCCCGATGTCGGGAAACGACGGCAGGTACATGTCGACCGCCACCGGGCCGAGCGCAGTCAGCAGTGCGAGCAGCGCGGTGAGCGCGAACGTATCGGGACGGAGCATGTGGCTTCCAAAGAGGCCGCGCTCTATCGGCTTTATGCCGCGTTGTCGAGCACGCGGCTTCTGCACTAGCATTGGTGCATGCGACTCGTGCTGATTGGGCTTGGGGTTGTCGCGGCGCTGTGTGCGGCGGTCGTCGGCGCCGTGCTGTTCTGGCCGGCCGCGCCCGACAAGCCTCCGGCGCTTGCCGAGACCACGCCGCTGCAGCCCGCGACGCGCACCTCAGTTGTGATCGCGCCCGCCGTCGTTGCGCTCTCGGCGATCCGCGACGCCATGGAAGCGAAAGCGCCACGCGATCTCTCGGGCAAGCGCGAGAATCCGGTCGGGCAACTGCTGCAGAATGCCGAGCTCGGCTGGACCATTGCGCGCGGGCCGCTTGTCGTCGCGGGCCGCGCCGAAAACCTCGGCATCATCGCGCCGCTCAACGGCGCGTTCCGTCTCACCGGGCAGATCGGCAGTCAGGTCGGAAACCTCGCCGGCCAGCTTGGCGGGCTCCTTGGCGGACAGGTCGGCGAACAGCTTGGTGGGCTGACCGGGCGCATGCTCGATCAGCGAGCGGAAATCCGCGGCAACGTCGCACTTAATTCGCGGCCGCTAATGACGCCGACTTGGCGGCTGGAACCGAACCTTACGGCCCAAGCCAATCTGGCCGAGACATCGCTGTCCGTCGCAGGCGTCCGGCTCAACGTGGGCCGCGAGGTGAAGCCGCTGCTTGACCGCGCCGTGAACGAACAGGTCGGTGCGCTGCAAGCGCGGTTACGCGCCGATCCGTTCATCGAAACGATTGCGCGGCGCGAGTGGGCCAAGCTTTGCCGCTCGATCCCGCTCGGCAAGGTCACGGCCGGCGCACCGGACCTGTGGCTCGAGGTGCGCCCGCTGCGCGCAGTTGCGGCGCAGCCGCGCATCGACGCGTCCGCCGTTACCCTCACGGTCGGCGTGCAGGCCGAGACGCGCATCACGCCCACCGAGAGCAAGCCTGAGTGTCCGTTCCCGGCGACACTCGAGCTGGTGCCGCCGCTGGAACAGGGCCGCGTCGCCATCGGTGTGCCGATCGATCTGCCCTTCACCGAAGTCAACAAGCTGATCGAGGCACAGCTGAAGGGACGCACGTTTCCCGAGGACGGCAGCGGCGCGGCCGCGGTGACGATCAATGGCGCCACGCTCGCGGCCTCGGGCGATCGGCTGCTGATCTCGCTGCGCGCCAAGGCGGTGGAGAAGAAGAGCTGGTTCGGCTTCGGCGCGGACGCGACCGTGCATGTGTGGGGCAAGCCGGTGCTCGATCCGAAAACGCAGGTGCTGCGGCTGACCGACATCACGCTGGACGTGGAATCGGAAGCGGCGTTCGGGTTGCTCAGCAGTGCGGCACGTGCCGCCATTCCGTATCTCAAGGACGCGCTTGCCGATAACGCGCGTATCGATCTGAAACCGTTCGCCGCCAATGCGCGCAAGAGCATCGAGGCAGCGATCGCGGATTTCCGCCAGAGCGGGCAGGGGGTGCAGGTCGATGCCGCGGTGACGGAACTGCGGCTTGCGGGCATCGAGTACGACGCCAAGACACTGCGCGTGATTGCCGAAGCGGAAGGCACCGTGAAGGCGACGATCACGCAGCTGCCGCAGTAAACATGTTTATTCTTCGCCATAGCGATGCAACTCTGTGCCATGCGCGTTGAGCCATGCGCGTGCGCGCTGCCACTCCGGACAGATGCCCGCGACGACGCGCCAGAACTTGCGCGAGTGATTCATCTCGACGAGGTGTGCCACCTCATGCGCCGCCAGATAGTCGAGCACATGCGGGGGCGCGAGGACCAATCGCCACGAATATGACAGCACGCCCGCGCTGGTGCAGGAGCCCCAGCGGCTCACCTGATCGCGAATCGACACGCGCTTGATCGTCACGCTGAGCGCCGCCGCGTACTTGCGGCTCGCGGCATCGAGGTCGCGCTTGGCCTCGCGCTTGAGATAGTCGCGCACGCGGCGCGGGAGATGCGCGCGCTCGCCCGCAACGCAGAGCAGGGCGCCCGTGCCGCTCACGTCGGTCCACACCGTTCCGCGCGACGCGCGATGGGTGATGCGATGCGGCACGCCACGCAACGGCAGTTCGACTCCATCGGCGAATGAAATCGCCTGCGGCAGCCGCTTCAGCCGCGCCGCGATCCACGCGCCGTTGCGTTCAGCGAAGGCCTTCGCCTCGCGCACGCTGCCGCGTGTCGGCATCGTGAGGACGACCGTGCGGTTCGCCGCACGAATGCGGAGCGTGTAGCGCCGCGCCTGGGCATGCCGGCGCAGCTCGACCGGATAGACTGCGCCATCGAACGCAACCTCGATCAGTTGCGGATCGGGTGGGCGGCCGAACAGGAGGGCGCGCAACGACATCGGCGTCTCATGCGAGAATCACCATCGAGTATAACGCCAGTTTCAGAGGTGGCTCAGGCTTCCGCCAGCGCCTTGCGCTTGGCGCCCTTGCCGCGGCCGTTGTTCGACAGCACGAAGTCCGAGATGCGCGGCGCGATCTCGGAGCGGAAGCGCGAGCCGTTGAACACGCCGTAGTGGCCGACGCCCAGTTGCAGATAATGCGCCTTCATGTCGGCCGGAATGTTCGGGCAAAGCCCGTGCGCCGCCTGCGTCTGCCCAACGCCGGAAATATCGTCGTGTTCGCCTTCGACGGTGAGCAGCGCAGTGCGCTTGATCTTCGAAGGATCGACCGGCTTGCCACGATGGGTCATTGTGCCTTTCGGCAGGTCGTGGCGGATGAACACGGTCTCGACCGTCTGCAGGTAGAACTCGGCCGAGAGATCCATGACGGCGAGATACTCGTCATAGAATTCGCGATGCTTCGTCGCCGAGTCGCCGTCGCCGTCGACCAGATGGCGGAACAGGTTGCGATGCGCCTCGAGATGACGATCGAGGTTCATGGTCATGAAGCCGTTGAGCTGCACGAATCCAGGATAGACGTCGCGCATGAAGCCGGGATGCGGGAACGGCACCTTGGTGATGACGTGTCCGCGGAACCAATCGATGCCGCGTTCTTGCGCCAGCGTATTCACGACCGTCGGGTTCTGGCGCGTATCGATCGGGCCGCCCATCAGCGTCATCGACAGCGGCACGTAGTCGTCGCCCTCGGCTTCCATGCGGGCGACCGCGGCGAGCACCGGCACCGAAGGCTGGCACACACCGATGATGTGCGTGTCCGGCCCAAGCGCGTGTAGCATCGAGATCACGTAGTCGATGTACTCGTCGAGATCGAAGCGCCCCTCCGCGAGCGGCACCATGCGGGCGTCGACCCATTCGGTGATGTAAACGTCGTGGTTCGGCAGGAAGGCCTCGACCGTGCCGCGCAGCAGCGTCGCGTAGTGGCCCGACATTGGCGCGACGATCAGCAACTTCGGCTGCGGCCGCTTTGGCGGATGCGCGAGCGCGCGCTCGAAATGCAGGAGGCGGCAGAACGGCCGCTCCCACACCGGCACGATGTGCACCGGCACGCGCTCGCCGCCGACCAAGGTGGAGTCGATGCCCCATTCAGGCTGGCTGTAGCGGCGCGTGGTGCGCTCGAACAGTTCGAACGCTGCGGCCGCGGCCTTGCCGGCGGCGGTGTGCGTAAACGGGTTGGCGGGATTCTTGTAGAAGATGCGCCCGGCGTCCGCGAAGGCGCGCGCCGGCGTCAGCGCTGCATGCCCCATCTCGTAAAACCAGTACATCGGCGCCGAAAAGAACGGACTGCCGTCGCCGGGCAGCGCGGCTGCCCCGCCGAATTCACCAATTGGCATGTGGTCTGGCCCCGGCCCGACTTTTTGCACTGCAGCAGCGTGTCGTGTTTTCGTCATAAGGTCAACATCGGAAGGCTACGGAGCCCTATTTTCAACGAGATAAGCATAGAACTCATTATTCGCCCGTTTGCATCAACGAACCGTGTCGCCGCGCTGCGGAAAGCAGTGCAAGGAATGCGATAACGGCGGCCGAAAACAGCACCGCATTCAGCGCAAGCGATTGAACCATCAAGTCAATCCGGAAAGTCTGCGTGCTGATCAGGGCGCGCATCCCCTCAAACACGTAAGTCGGCGGCAGCATCCAGGCGATGGTCTGCAGCCACGCCGGCAGCACGGCCACCGGGTAATACACGCAGGTGAGGGGGAGGAGCAGGAACATGATGCTCCACGCAAACGTCTCGGCGCCGAGCCCGTTCCGCAACACCAGCCCCGAGACGAATATCCCAACCGCCCAGCTTGTCAGCAGCAGGTTCGCGAAGAACGCCGCGAGCGCGAGCCCCAGCCCCCAGAGATTGAAGCCGAAGAACCAGATCGCCATCAGCGTGACCGGCACCATGCCGATCGCGAGCCGCACCAGGCTCATGATCATCAGCGCCGCGATGAACTCCGAGTTGCGCAGCGGCGAGATCATCAGGTTGCCGAGATTGCGCGACCACATCTCTTCCAGAAACGAGATCGAGAAGCCGAGCTGTCCACGGAACAGGATGTCCCACAACAGCACCGCGCCGATGAACACCGCGCCCGCGCGCGCGAACACGTTCGACTGGTCGGCGAGATAGGTCTGCAGGAAACCCCACATCAACATCTGCACCAGCGGCCAGTAGATCAGCTCGACGAGCCGCGCCCACGACGAGCGCAGCAGATACCAATAGCGCAGTACCATCGCGGCGACGCGGTAGGGCGAGAATGCGAGCGCACTCATGGCGCTCCCTCGCGTTCACGCCCGCGCGCGACATCCAGAAACACCTCTTCGAGGTTCTCGCGGCCGTAGCGTGCGAGCAGCCGCGCGGGCGTGTCGTCGTCCTCGATCTTGCCCTGCTTCATGAAGATCACCCTCTCGCACAGGCGTTCCACCTCTCTCATGTTGTGCGAGGCAATCAGCATGGTGACGCCGCGTTCGTCGCGATAGCGTTCGAGCCGCGTGCGCACCCAGTCGGCGGTGTCGGGATCGAGCGACGCGGTCGGCTCGTCGAGCAGCAGCAATTCCGGCGTGTTGATCAGCGCCTTCGCCAGCGACACGCGCGTCTTCTGTCCGGCGGAGAGCTTGCCGGTCGGACGGTCGAGCAGCTCGGTAAGCTCGAACTGAGCCCCGACTTCGTCGATGCGCGCCGACAAGTTCGCGACGCCATACAGCATGCCGAACACCGTGAGGTTCTGCCGCACCGTGAGCCGCATCGGCATTTCGACGTAGGGGCTCTCGAAATTCATCCGCTCAAGCACGCGATAGCGCTCGCGCGGCATCTCGGCGCCGAGCACGCGCGCGTTGCCGGAGGTCGGCGCCACCAGTCCCATCAGCATCGCGATGGTCGTGGTCTTGCCCGCGCCGTTGCCGCCGAGCAGGCCCGTGATGGTGCCGCGCTCGAGCGCGAACGAAATGCCGTCGACCGCCGTCGAGGTCTTGTAGACCTTGGCGAGGCGGTCAACGCGGACGATGGGCTCGGATCGGGCGTCCATGTGCATCACGGTGAAAGCGGAATCGCACACTTGCTGCCTGCCGCGCAGGGCGCAAGAGCCTATCCAACATGCACCTATAAGTGCCGATCCTCTGCCCGAGCACCCTATCGAGCACGGTATCAAGGACTTCATCCGCGATGCTCTGCGATCCTCACGAGCCGGAGCAATGGCGCGCTGAAACACGGTCCATTTCATGCTTTTTGGCACTGCGGGATGTCCCGCACGGGGACACGTCGGCTCATGGCAGGAGAAAGTTCCCTCAAGTCCGTACTTCTCCGAAATTGATTGTCGGGCTTCCCTGAACGATGACTGACGCTGCGGCGACCAATTAGCAACGCCGTGACCTTAATTTGCACATGACCTCCGGGCGCGTTTTTCGCGCTCAGCTGCGCGGAGCACACCATGTTCGAATCGTTTGAGTGCCAATGCGTCTACGTCGAGGTGACGAACGCGAGCCATCCGAAGTCCGGCAGCGTCGAATTCCGCGCGAAGCTTTGCACCGTTTGCCAGGCGCGCGGTGAGCTGCTGCTGATGGGCGGCAAGTCCGCCGTGGCATTCGACTCGCAAGCACCGCGCTACCAGCGCACGCACTAGGGTCCGTCGTCGGGACAACGCGCCGAACCGCGATAACCGCGCGATCGATCTTCACCATCGAAGCCACGGCGCGGCCGGACCGCGCGCCGCCTTGCCCCACTGCGCTTCTCCCTCGATCTCCGCTATCCTTAGCGGTGCATGCTCTCCCGCTCGATCGAGACTGTTGCGACCAAGCCGCGCACCGTGCGGCTGAAGACGTTGCTCGGCCTGCGCTGGTTCGCCGTGATCGGTCAGGCGATCAGCGTGCTGGTCGTGAACTATGTGCTCGAGTTCGAGCTGCCACTCGCGATCTGCCTCGCCGTCATCGCGCTCTCGGCCTGGCTCAACGTCGCGATGAGTATGCATTTCCAGAGCGCGCAGCGGCTTCCGCCGCGGCCGGTCGCATGGCTGCTGGCCTACGACATCGCGCAGTTGACCTTTCTCACCATGCTGACCGGAGGAATCGAGAATCCATTCTCGTTCCTGATCCTCGCGCCCGTGCTGATCGCCGCGATCTCGCTGCCGCTGCGCTACACGCTGCCACTCAGCGCGTTCGCGATTACGTGCTCTACACTGATCGCCTTCTTCTTCTGGCCGCTGCCGTGGACGCCGGGCGAATCGTTCGTTCTGCCGCCGCTCTATAACGTCGCGATTTGGCTCTCCAATATCGTGGCGATCGTGTTCATCGGCGCCTATGCGTGGCAGGTGGCCGAGGAAGGTCGGCTGATGGCCGACGCGCTGACCGCGACCGAGCTCGTCCTCGCGCGCGAGCAGCATCTGACGCAGCTCGACGGGCTTGCAGCGGCGGCCGCACACGAGCTTGGCACGCCGCTCTCCACCATCGCGGTGGTGGCGAAGGAATTGCAGCATGCGCTCGGGGAAAACTCGCCGCATGCCGAGGACATGAAGCTGTTGCGCGAGCAGGCGCAGCGCTGCCGCGAGATTCTGGGCAAGCTTTCGGCGCTCCCTTCCGGCTGGGCGCCGTTTGAGCGCATCAAGCTTTCGGGGCTGATCGAGGAGGTAGTCGCGCCGCATCGCAACTTCGGCATCGCGATCGACATCGTTTTTCCCGCCGAGCGCGCGCACGAGCCCGTGGTGGCGCGCTCGCCCGCCGTGCTCTACGGGCTTGGCAATCTCGTGGAGAATGCGGTCGACTTCGCGAAAGGGCGGGTCGAGATAGCGGTGCGCTGGAGCGAGCAGGACGCGGCGGTGACGATTTCGGATGACGGCCCGGGCTTTTCCTCAGAGATCCTGAATCGCATCGGCGAGCCCTATGTGACGAGCCGCCGCAGGCCGGCGGGCGACGCCGAGGAAAGCGGGCTGGGTCTGGGCTTTTTCATCGCCAAAACGCTGCTGGAGCGCTCCGGCGCGACTCTGGCGTTCCTGAACCGGCCCGCACCGGAGCAAGGTGCGGTGATCCACGTGCGCTGGCCGCGCGGCGAACTCGAAGCTTCCGACGAACCTGCCACTTGAGGACGGAAACGCCTCCGCATAGGTATGCGTACAGCGTGAAAGGGTTATGCAGATGACGATGGCCGAAACCGTGACGCCTGCGCCGATTCCGGGCGAGCGGTCGCTTTTGATCGTGGAGGACGACAAGGCGTTCCTTACGCGCCTTGCGCGCGCCATGGAACAGCGCGGCTTCGCGGTCGCGACCGCCGAAACGGTGGCGGACGGCTTACTGCAGGTCGAGAAGGCGCCGCCGTTTTACGCGGTGGTCGACATGCGGCTTGGCGACGGCAACGGTCTCGACGTAATCGCGGCGCTGAAGAAGCGCCGCCCGGAGGCGCACGGTGTGGTGCTCACCGGCTACGGCAACATCGCCACTGCGGTGAATGCCGTGAAGATCGGCGCGATCGATTATCTGGCGAAGCCCGCGGACGCGGACGATGTGGTGAACGCGCTGCTCGCGATCGAAGGCCGCACGGCCGAGCCGCCCGAGAATCCGATGTCGGCCGACCGCGTGCGCTGGGAGCACATCCAGCGCGTCTACGAGCTGTGCAATCGCAATGTCTCGGAGACCGCGCGGCGGCTGAACATGCACCGCCGCACCTTGCAGCGGATCTTGGCGAAGCGTGCGCCGAAGTAGCTTCGTCTATTTTCAGAGCGACATCCCATCGGCCCTCATCCTGAGGAGCGCCGAAGGCAATTGCTGCGCAATGCTCCTCAGGATGAGGTGCGGTGTTTTTACTGCGAACGAATGTTCGGCAGGATGTCGTTGCCGGCCTGCTCGATCCGGTCGCCGAATTCCTTCGCGCGCGACAACAGCGACGACGGTTTGAGCGTATTCACGATGCGGCCGAGCACGCCGGGTTGCGCGGCGTTGTCTTCAGGCTGCATCTCGGCGGGCGGGACCTCGGCGCGGCGCGCGACCGGGCGATCCGGCACCGTCGCCATGCGGTCCGGCACCGTCACCATCGGGGGCGTCCCCATGATGACGGGCGGCGGCTGCTGAACGACCTGCGGCGCGTAAGGCGGCTGAGCGGACTGCTGCTGATATTGCGGATAGGC
Organism: uncultured Alphaproteobacteria bacterium; assembly: GCA_963779545.1. Taxonomy (GTDB): domain Bacteria; phylum Pseudomonadota; class Alphaproteobacteria; order Rhizobiales; family Xanthobacteraceae; genus PALSA-894. Next base: position 476,826 of record CAVZYQ010000005.1, read on the forward strand.
GTGCTGATAGTGCGGCAGCGGTACCCGCTCGGCCGCTATCGCAACAGCCGGTGCGGTAGGCGGACCGACCACCGACGGCGGCAGTGCGATGATCACCGGCGCGGGCGCAGGCGCGCGCATTGCCGGCGGCGGAAACTCGACGGCTGCGACATGGCGCGGCTCAACGCGTGGCGCGTGGCGCGGCTCGGGACGGGCTTCAACCTTCGGCTCAGCACGCGGCGCTTGCGCAGCGGCCCGCACGGGCGCGGCCGCCGGCGTACGCTCGGGCTCGGCTTCGGCGAGCTTCGCGGTTTGATCCTTGCCGGATTCCTGGCTGGACTCCTTGTCGGCGAGCCGCTCCGGCGCGATCACCTCCTCCTCGTAGATCGTGATCGTTTCGGTGACCGGCGCGGCCGGCGGCTTGGTCATGCCGACGTTGGTGACCGGCGTCGCGGGCGGAGCGGCGGGCGGCGGCGCTTCCCCTGCGTGCAGTGCGGCCATGCGCGGCTGCTGGAGATGGCCCGAGAACATGTTGTTGTAGGAGGCGATGAGAACGGCGGCGATCAGTGTGGCAATGACCGGCGGCGCGATCTGGCGGGTGAATTTCCCCACGAGCGGCAAAAACTGCGATGCGGCAGCCAGCATTGAAAAACTCCCGTGCGCCGGTCTCGAATGGCGTGATCTGACGGCTGCTTTGCGGCGAGACCTTGGAGAAAGCCGCACCACTTTGCGGAATTCTGCGGAACAAACGTGAAAGGCTTAACTTTTCCGGATCAGCACGCCGGCCCCGCCCACGATCTTCAGCGCCATGCAGAACATCAGCGCCGCGCCGTAATCGCCGGTGAGGTCACGGAACAAGCCGATCAGGCCGGGCCCGAGCGCGCCCGCGAACGTGCCGATCGCGGTCGACAGTCCCAGCACCATCGCGAAAGAAGGCCCGGGGAACTCGCGCTGCACGATCAGCGATGGCAGCGTGATGATGTTGCCGACCGAGAAGCCGTAGGCTGCGCAGCACACCAGCAGCAGCGTGGTGTCGGTCGTCTGCGTCATGCCGAACAGCGCGGCCGCTTGGCTGAACATTGAGACGGACGAAATCCAGCGCGGATCGAGCCGGTCGACGACCGTGCCGAGCGTCAGCCGTCCGGTCACCGCGAAGATCGTCATCACCGAGACCGAGAGTGCCGCAGTCGCGCGCCCGACCAGCGGCTCCATGAATGCGATCTGGTGCACGATGAAGGCGACCTGCGCGATCAGCGCCAACGCAAAAGGTCCGGACACCGTCCAGAACGGGACGCTGCGCAGCGCATCGCGCCGCGTCCACGCGGGTTCGGTGGATGGCGAGGCGGCCGGTGCCGCCTGCACCGGCACCCACAGCGAGACCACCGGGATCAGGATCGCGACCATCACCACAGCCGCGATCAGCATCGCGGTGGTAAATCCGGTAACGCCGATCAGCAGCACCAGCAGCGGCGCCACCACAATGCCGCCGAAGCTCGCGCCGTTGAGCGCGAGCGAGATCGCAAGCCCGCGCTTGCGCGTGAACCACTGGCTGATCAGCGTCGGGATGGTGACGAGGCCAAGCCCGAGCCAGCCGAACGACATGATGAGGTAGGCGACGTAGACGTGCCAGGGCTCGCGCGCGAGCGCGAGCAGCGTGATCGCGACCGCCAGCGCTGCGACGCCGGAGAGCACGAAGCGCCGCGCCCCGAAGCGCGCCAGTGCATTGCCGGTAAAGATCACCAGCGCCCCGTTGAGCAGATAAGTCATCGTGCTGGCGGTCGCGATCACCGAGGGCGGCCAGCCATGCAGGCGCGTCAGTTCGGCGAGATAGACTGAGTGGCCGTAGAGGCCGAAGCCCCAGCAGGCGAGCGCCATCAGGAAACACGCGATGACGACGCGCCAGCCGAAATAGCGCGGGGAGGATTCGTCGGGCTGTTTCTCCTGCATGCCGCGACGCTACACGGATGCGGGGGCCGAAGGCAGCCATACTGCTACGGCTTCAGCCGAAGCCTCGGCGCCTCGCACATACGCGCGTCGTAGACCTTGCCGCGTTTGTCGGTCAGTTTGAGGTTGCCGTTCGTGTCATGCCAGTAGCGGTCGACGCGCACGAGACGGTTCAGGCTGCCGACATAAACGCGGACGACGTCCTGGCCGGGCAATCCTCGCCAGCGGCCGACCGTGCCATCCGAATATTCGTAACGGCCAAATGGCAGATATGACGCAACGCCGGCGCCCACGCAGATGTGCAGCGGTATGGCCGGCCGGCCGGTCAGCACGAGCGACAGCAGGTTCAGTGCGGTGATTTCGGCGGTGAACATCCCGCAAAGGTTAGCGCGCAGTGGTAAACGGCGCGCGAAGACGTTCCCTAGAATTCCGCTGCGAACGGCCCTTGCGGATCGGCGAGCGACTGCAGACGCAGCGCCGCGCCGCGCGCGAAGATGAGCATCATGCTCTTGCGCGTCGATGCGTGCAGCCTGTGCTCGGGCGCCTCGCACACGATCCGCGCGCCGAAGGCATCGGCGACGATCAAGCCGGTGTCCTTCGGGAAAATCTCGCACGGCACGTCGAGCGTGGTGGCGAAGAACAGCCGGTCGCAATGCGCCCGGTAGTCCATCCATTTCTGGTCGGCGCGGAAATCATCGATCGACGACTTGATCTCGACGATCCAGATCTCGCCCGCGCTGTTCAGCGCAACCAAATCCGCACGCCGCCCGGAGGGCAATGGCAACTCGCTCACCGCTGAGAAGCCGAACTGGTGCAGCAGCCGCATCGTGCCGCGCGCGACCGCGAGCGCGGTCTGCGACTGGCGGCGGTCGATGGGAATCGAAACGAGGGCGGGTGCCGGCATGGCGCGACGATGCCACGCTTGGCGAACAAATCAAGTACGAATTAGTTTGTGTCCGCCTTCAGGCCGAGCTGCCTGATAACCTTGCCCCACTTCGCCACCTCGCTCGCGATGTCGGCGGCATAATCCTGCGGAGAGCCCGGTGCCGTCTCGGCACCTTCCGCTTCGACGCGCGACTTCACGTCATCGGTGCCGAGTGCCTCGCGCAGCGCCGCGTTCAGCTTCGCGACGATCGCGGGCGGCGTGTGCGCCGGCGCGATGATGCCGTAGCGCTGCGTCGACTCGTAGCCGGGCAGGGTCTCCGACGCCGTCGCAACATCGGGCAACAGCGCCGAGCGCCTCGGGCTGGCGATCGCGATAGGCCGCACCTTGCCGTCGCGCACGAGTCCGATCGCCGGCGGCAGGCTGGAGTACGTCATGCTCACGTGCCCGCCGAGCAGGTCGGCGATCGCCGGCCCAGTTCCCTTGTAGGGCACGTGCGTGAGCTTGATGCCCGCGATGCTCGCGAGCAGCTCGGGGCCGAGATGCGCCGGACTGCCGGCGCCGCCGGACGCGAAGGTGTATTTCCCGGGCTCGGCTTTCGCGAGCGCGATGAACTCGGCCAGCGTCTTCGCCGGGATGGCGTTGTTGATCAGTATGATATGCGGGCTCGCCGCGATCATGCCGACCGGCTCGAAATCCCGCACTGGGTCGTAGCCGACATTCGGCAGCATCGCGGGCGCGATCGCCAGAACCGCAGGATTGCCGATGCCGATGGTGTAGCCGTCCGGTTCGCTGCGCGCGACCTGGCGCGCTGCGAGGCTGCCGCCCGCGCCCGGCCGGTTTTCGATCACGATCTGCTGGCCGAGCAGCTTTCCCATCTTCTCGGCGACCACACGCGCCACGGTGTCGTTGCCGCCGCCGGCGGCGGCGGGCACCATCAACGTGATCGGACGCGACGGATAGGTTTGGCTGCGCGCGGCGTCCGCACCGAGAATGAGCACGATCGACAGAAGCAACGCCTTGCGCATGGACGCCTCATGGGAACGAAGCTCTCCTCTATCACGCCGCCCGCTCTTGAAACGCCGCTGCCAGCGCCTCGCGGCTCGCCGCGATGATCCCGCGCTCGGTGATCAGCCCGGTGACCAGCCGCGCCGGGGTCACGTCGAACGCATAGTTCGCGACCGCCGAGCCTTCGGGGACGATGCGCACGCTCTCGATACGCCCGTCCGCGGTGCGGCCGGTCATCGTCGTGACTTCCTCAGGCCCGCGCTGCTCGATCGGAATCTCGGCAACGCCGTCGCTCACCGTAAAGTCGATCGTGGTCGAAGGCAGCGCCACGTAGAACGGCACATTGTTGTCCTTCGCGGCGAGCGCCTTCAGGTAGGTGCCGATCTTGTTGCACACGTCGCCCTGCGCGGTGACGCGGTCGGTGCCGGTGATCGCGATGTCGACTTGGCCGTGCTGCATCAGGTGGCCGCCGGTATTGTCGGCGATCACGGTGTGCGGCACGCCATGCTGGCCGAGCTCCCAAGCGGTGAGCGCGGCGCCCTGATTGCGCGGGCGCGTTTCGTCGACCCACACATGCACCGGAATGCCCTTGTCGTGCGCCTGATAGATCGGCGAGGTCGCCGGCCCCCAGTCGACCGCCGCGAGCCAGCCGGCGTTGCAATGGGTCAGCACGTTCACCGGCGCGCCGTTCTTCTTCGCTGCGATCTCCTCGATCAGCGTCACGCCGTGCATGCCGATCGCATGCTGGATCGCGACATCTTCGTCGGCGATCTCGCCTGCGCGTTTGTAGGCAGCGGCGACGCGTTCCTCGCGCGCGCGATTGCGTAGCCCCGCCATCATTTCGTCGAGTGCCCATTTCAGGTTGATCGCGGTCGGCCGCGTCGCGATCAGCAGCGCATAGGCGCGCTCCAGGCCTGCGTCGGAGGCATCGGCGCGTGCTGCCAGCGCCATGCCGTACGCCGCCGCGGCGCCGATCAGTGGCGCGCCGCGCACCTGCATCGACTTGATCGCATGCGCGGCGTGCTCGACCGTCTCGAGACGGATCGTCGCATAACGATGCGGCAGCAGCGTCTGGTCGATCGCGCCGATTGCGCCGTCGGCCTCGACCCAGATGGTGCGCGTATGCGTGCCGTTGACTTTCATGTGCGGCTCTCATTAGCCCGCTTTCCACAGGCGATAAAGCCGTGGTTCCGCCGGTGTTATTGCTTGCCGCGACGACTCCGATCCTCCAATGTTGAGGCGAAAGCGGGGCAGGCGGGAGCAGTACAGCAGTGGATTTCGAAACGGAGTACAACAACCGCGCGCGTGTGCCGGAGCACCCCGAGATCTTCGCGCGCTGGCGTGAGGCGGCAGCTGCCTATCGCGAGCACATGAAGGCCGAGGAGAACGCCGAGCTCGGGCTCGCCTACGGGACGAGCGAGCGACAGAAGGTCGATCTGTTCTTTCCCGAAGCGACCGGCCACACGCCGCTCGCGCTGTTCATTCACGGCGGCTACTGGCGCTCGCTCGACGCCGCGACCTTCAGCCATATGGCGGCGGGCTTGAATTCGCGCGGCGTCGCGGTCGCAGTCGCGGGCTACGATCTTTGCCCGGACGTCACCATCGGCCAGATCATCAACGAGATCCGCACCGCGTGCCTGTTCCTGTGGCGGCGCTTTGGCCAGCGGCTCATGGTCTACGGGCATTCGGCGGGCGGGCATCTCGCCGGCTGCATGCTGGCGACCGATTGGAAGAAGTTCGACCAGAAGGCGCCGGCCGATCTCGTGCCGGCCGCCTATTCGATCTCCGGCGTGTTCGATCTCGCGCCGCTGATCCACACCGCGATGAATTCGGACCTGCGGCTCGACGAGGTGGAAGTCGGCCGCGTCTCGCCGCTGAACTGGCCGGTCTCGAACCCGCGCGTCTTCGACGCCGTGGTCGGCGGCGCGGAGTTCTAACGAATTCCTGCGCCAGAGCCGCACGGTCGTGGACACCTGGCGCGCGAAGGGCGTCGATGCGCACTACGTGGAAATCCCCGGCGCGAACCATTTCACGGTGCTCGATCCGTTGAGCGATCCGGCGAGCGCCATGACGGCGCGCTGCGCCGCGCTCGCGGCGAGATGCGCCAAGGTGGATAAGTGAATTCATCGCGACGAATTGTTCGAGCTGATCCGCACGCGCTCATTCGGGCGCGGCAAGATCATGCTCGCCTCGGGCCGCGAGAGCGACTTCTACTTCGACCTGCGTCCGACCACGATCCACCCGGCGGGCGCGACCTGCGTCGGCGAACTGATCTGCGATGCGCTCGAAGGCAGCGGCGCCGAATACGTCGGGGGGCTCGAGGCGGGTGCGATCCCGATCGCAACGGCGGTCGCCATCGCGAGCCACAAGCGTGGCGGCAACCTCCAGGCCTTCTTCGTGCGCAAGAAGGTGAAGGATCACGGCGCCAAGAAGATGATCGAGGGCCTGCCGAAGGGCGAGAGCCTGAAGGGCAAGAACGTCGTGATCGTCGAGGACACCACGACCACGGGGGGGTCGTCGATGCAGGCCGTGAAGGTCTTGCGCGAGGAGGGCGTCAACATCGTGTGCGTGTTGACGATCGTGGACCGGCTCGAAGGCGCGAAGGAAAACTTCGCTGCCGAAGGGCTGGAGCTGCGCGCGCTCTATACGGCGGATGAGTTTTTGAAGGGCTGACTTTCAGTGTCTCGCACGCGGTGCAATGCGAAGCGTTGCACCGCAGATGCGGGACCCCGGTTTCTTTTCGGCAAGCAAGTAACCGGGGTCCCGGGTCTGCACCGCGGCACTTCGCGCCGCAGTGCGCTCGGGACACAGGAAATTAAGCAAACGCCTGAATCCCCGTCTGCGCGCTGCCCAGGATCAGCGCGTGGATGTCGTGCGCACCCTCGTAGGTGTTCACCGTTTCGAGATTGCACATCACGCGCATCACGTGGAATTCGTCCGAGATGCCGTTGCCGCCGTGCATGTCGCGGGCAACGCGCGCAATGTCGAGCGCCTTGCCGCAGTTGTTGCGCTTCATCAGCGAGATCGCGGGCGGAGCGGCGGTGTGCGCCTCCAGCATGCGGCCGAGCCGCAGCGCGCCGTGCAGGCCGAGCGTGATCTCGGTCTGCATGTCGGCGAGCTTCTTCTGCACCAACTGGTTCGACGCCAAAGGCTTGCCGAACTGCTTGCGGTCGAGCACGTATTGCCGCGCGCGGTGCCAGCAGAACTCCGCCGCGCCCATCGCGCCCCACGCGATGCCGTAGCGCGCCATGTTGAGGCAGCCGAACGGGCCGGCGAGGCCCTTCACGTTCGGCAGCAGATTCTCCTCCGGCACCACGCAGTTCTCCAGCACGATCTCGCCGGTGATCGATGCGCGCAGCGACAGCTTGCCTTCGATCTTCGGCGTCGAGAAACCCTTCATGCCGCGCTCCACGATGAAGCCGCGGATGACGCCGTCGAGCTTCGCCCACACCACCGCGACATCCGCGATCGGCGAGTTGGTGATCCACATCTTGGCGCCGTTAAGCGAATAGCCGCCCGCCACCTTTTCGGCGCGCGTCACCATCGAGCCCGGATCGGAGCCGTAGTCAGGCTCGGTCAGGCCGAAACAGCCGACCCACTCGCCGGTCGCGAGCTTCGGCAGGTAGCGGCGGCGCTGCGCCTCCGAGCCGTAGGAATAGATCGGATGCATCACCAGCGAGGACTGCACCGACATCGCCGAGCGATAGCCTGAGTCTACCGCCTCGACCTCGCGCGCGATCAGCCCGTAGCAGACGTAGCCAAGCCCCGCGCCGCCGTATTCCTCCGGCACCGTCGCGCCGATCAGCCCGAGCGCGCCCATCTCGCGCATGATCTCGCGGTCGAAGCTTTCCTCGCGATAGGCCTTCAGCACGCGCGGGAACAGCTTCTCCTGCGCGTAGGAGCGCGCGGTGTCGCGCACCATGCGCTCTTCCTCGGTGAGCTGGCTTTCGAGATCGAGCGGATCGTCCCAGACAAAATCCGCGTCCTTCAGCGAAATGGCCGGCTTGCCGACGTGCTGTTCCGCGACCGACATGGGATGCTCCTTTAGCGCTTCGTCATGCCCGGGCTTGTCCCGGGCATCCACGACTTGATTTCACGTAGCAAGACGTGGATGGCCGGGACAAGCCCGGCCATGACGGAATTACCCCCTCAGCCACACCGCATCCGCGCCAAGCTCCGGCCAGCCGATCGCGCGGCCGGCCTTCTTGGCGGCCTCGGCCGGCGGCAACGCCGCGTCCCAATTCGCCGCAATGATGCGATTGCCGGTGTAGTCCTTGGCCGCGTCCGACATGAGCCAGACCGCGGGCGGTCCCATGATTTCAGGCCTGAGCATTTTCGTGCGGTCCCAGCCCGCACCGTCGGAAATGAACGGCGTATCGGTCGGCCCGCCTGGGATCAGCACGTTGACCGTGATGCCGCGGTCCTTCAGCTCCGCCGCCCAGATCGCCGACATGGATTCGAGCGCGGATTTCGTCGCGCCGTACGGCAGCACGCGCAGCATGGTGCGGAAGCTCGTCGTGTTGTTGATGATCCGCCCGAAGCCTTTCATGTGCGGCAGCGCCGCCTGCGTGAGCAGCATCGGCGCCCGCACATTGATGGCGAAGAAGTTGTCCCAGATCTCCGCGGTCAATTCCTCGATGCTCGGCAGGTTCTGTTCCGCGTCGGGACGCAGCGAGCTTGGCCCAATGCCGGCGTTGTTGATCACCGCGTCGAGCCGGCCGAAGCGCGCGGCCGCGGAAGCGACCGCTTCCTTGCAGGCGCCCTCGGAGGAGACATCCAGCATGATCGGATGCAGCTGATCCGATGCCTTCAGCCGCGCGAGAGCGGTGGCGTCACGATCGAGCGCCACGACCGCGTGGCCTTCCGCGATCAGCGCGTTCGCGATCGCGAGACCGATCCCGCTGGCCGCGCCTGTCACCAGAACAACTCGACTGCTTGCCATTTATCCGTCCTTGATCCCCGCCGCCTTGATCACCGGTCCCCAGCGATCGATCTCGGCCTGAAGAAATGCCGCAAGCTCGGCCGGCGTCGAGCCGACGACCGTTGCGCCGAGCTGCGCGTAGCGCGCCTTCACCGGCGGATGGTTCAGCGCCGTGACGGCGTCCGTGTGAATCTTCGCCACGATTTCCGGCGGCGTCTTCGCCGCGACGAACAGCGCAAACCACGACGACACATCGTAGCCCGGCACGAACTCTGCGATCGCCGGCAGGTCCGGCACTTCGGGCTGGCGCTTCGCGGTCGTCACCGCGAGGCCGCGCAACTGTCCCTGCTGCACATAGGGCAGGGTCGAGGGGAAGTTCGCGAAGATCGCATCGACGCGGCCGGGAATGAGATCGTTCAGCGCGGGGCCGGCACCGCGATACGGAATATGCGTGAGGTCGACGCCGGCCATGCGCTTGAACAGTTCGCCGGCGAGATGCAGCGACGTGCCGATGCCCGACGACGCATAGGTGACCTTGCCGGGCTCGGCTTTGGCGCGCGCGATGAATTCGGGCAGCGTTTTCGACGGCGAGGAATTCGGCACCGCCATGATGTTGGGATAGACGCACATCAGCGTCACCGGCGCGAAGTCGTTGACCGGGTGATAGCTGAGCGACGGTGTCACAAACTGCGCGATCGCGTGCCCGATCGATGCGATGTAGATCGTGTAGCCGTCCGGCTCCGCGCCGAGCACGGCGGCGGCTGCCACGTTGCCGCCCGCGCCGCCCTTGTTCTCGACCACGACCTGCTGGCCCCACATCTCGGAGAGCCGTCCCGCGATGATGCGCGCGGCGTTGTCGACCGCGCCGCCGGGCGGGAAGGGGACGATCAGCCGCACGAAACGCGCCGGATAGTTCTGCGCGCGTGCAATACGCGCAAGCGGAGGCATCGCGAGCACAGCTCCACCAAACGCTATGAAGCGGCGGCGTGTCGCCATGCTGAGCCCTGAAAACATTTCCTGACCGAAGCTTAGAAGAGGCCTTCCGCAGACCGCAAGGACGCGGCGCTCAGACAACCTTGCGTCGAGATTGATCAAGGTTCACAATTCTGCCGTAACGGCACCCGCGTGGGGAGGACACGATGCGTGGGGTTGGCATGCTGGCGGGTACGATAGCGCTCGCGTTGCTTTCGTGCGCCGGAGAGGCGCAGGTTCTTAAAGTCGTCGAGGTCGGCGCACCGGCGATCAACTGCGTGTTCCAGACCGACTGCACCATTCCGGTTACCGACTCGACCGGCAACATCCTGTTGCCGACGCTGATGCCCGGCACCGCCTGGCTGCAGTCGCGCACCTTCGCGGGCGAAGCGGGCGCGCCGGGCGCGGGCACCACCGGTTACGAATACCGCATCAGCCTGACGCAGGTCTCTGGCGGCTCCGAATGCATCATCAGCTTCAACCTGAATTTCGGACCGCACAAGCAGTTGCCGTACAAGAGCGGCCAACTCGCCGACATCTTCGTCGTCACCACCGGAGGCCTCGGGACGATCGGACTGAAATCGGCGACACGATTTGGCGACGCGATCGTATTCGAACTGGCAAAGCCGCTCTGCGGCGACGGCCTGCCGCCGGATCCGAAACGCACCACGTTTTTCTTCGGCCTCGCGGCAAACGCTGCGCCGATGCACGTCAACGCGCAGTTCTCGGTGACCGGACCGACACCGTTTTATTCGGCCGATGCGCGCGTTCCGACGCACACGGTGCCGGCCGATCCGCCGGGCGGGTTGTAACCCCGGGCCGATCGTCACGCGTCACAGGCCGCGGCGATCCGCTCGCGCATTGCCGCATCCGGCATCCGTCCGAACCCGGCGCGGGTATTGTCGGCCATGTGCTCGGGATTTCCGGTTCCGGGTATCGCGCACGTGATGGCCGGATGGCTGACCACGAACTTGAGCAGGAGCTGCGACCAACTGGTGCAATCGATCTCCGCAGCCCAATCGGGGAGGGGGCGCTTGCTTACCGCACGCACGGCCGATCCGCTCGCCAGCGGATAGTTCACCAGCACCGCGATGCCGCGCTCGACCGCAAGCGGCAGCAGGCGGCGCTCCGCCGCCCGATCCAGGGCGGAATAGTTGAGCTGAACGAAATCGAGCGGCTCTGCGCGCACGACGGCTTCAAGATCGTCGAAGGCGCTCGCGGTGTAATGCGTGATGCCGAGATAGCGGACGCGCCCGGCTTCCTTCCATGTGCGCAAGGTCGGCAGGTGAGTCTTCCAGTCGACCAGATTGTGAACCTGCATCAGGTCGATGCGCGCGGTCTTCAGCAGCCGGAACAAATCGTCCATCTGCGCGACGCCGGCGGCGCGTCCACGTGTCCACACCTTGGTGGCGATGAACGCTTTTCGGTGCGCGTCCGCTTTCGCAAGCAGGTCGCCGCTGACACCTTCTGCCCGGCCGTACATCGGCGAACTGTCGATCACTGCGCCGCCGGCCGCGAACAGGTTGTCCAGCACCTGATGAAGGCGTCCGTAAGCGGCACTTCCGACATCGAACCCGCGATAGGTGCCACAACCGATCACGGGAAGCGCTTCGCCGCTGGAGGGAATGGGCCGTGTGTGCATCATGGTTGTCTTCTAGCATGCTTGCGGCGGCTATAGCTGCGGCGCAATGAAGGTTGTTGCGATACTCGATTGTGAGCACCATGGCTGATCTGGCAGATTCCGGCTTTCTTCACCGCGCCGAGGCAGCAGCAGCCGACCTGCTGCGCCTCTCGCCGGACTATGCGCCGACACCGCTCCTTGATTTGAGCGCGCTCGCTGCGCGATGGGGCATCGATCAGCTTGTTGCCAAGGACGAGGGGCAGCGGATGCTCGGCAGCTTCAAATCTCTTGGCGGGACTTATGCCGGCCTCAGAGCGCTTGCCCGCATTGCCGGCACGGACATCAGCGGCTTGCTGGCGAAGCGCCGCGACAATCTTCCCGCATTGATCTGCGCCAGCGACGGCAATCACGGACTGGCCGTCGCCGCCGCTGCACGGTTTGCCAACACGACGGCCCGCATTTTCCTGCACGATCGCGTGCCGGCGATCCGTGCCGGCCGCATCGAAGATCAGGGAGGTCAAATCGAATGGGTGAAGGGCACCTACGACGATGCCGTCGACGCGGCGGCTGCCGCCGCGCGAATGGGCGCCGGCATACTGGTGGCGGACACGACCGACGATCCGGCCGATCCGGTGGTTGGCGACGTGATGACCGGTTATGGCGTCATCGCAACGGAAATCCGTCGTGAACTGGAAGCGGTGAGGCGTCGGCGGCCGACCCACGTGTTCGTGCAAGCCGGTGTCGGCGGCCTCGCGGCGGCAATCGCGCAGGGCCTAAAGGACTGGCTGGCTGCCCCGGCGGCGATCGTCGCCGTCGAGCCGGAAAAATCTGCCTGCGTTGCGGCGGCCTTCGCGCACGGCCGGGTGGTCCGCATTCCGGGCGATCTTCACACCGCGGCCGAGATGTTGTCTTGCGGGGAAGCAAGCGCGCCCGCGATGGACATCCTGCGCCGTCAGGGCGCCGCCGTGGTAGCGGTGCCGGAAGCCGATCTGATCGATGCGCCGCGTATTCTGCGCGAGGGGGGCGGACCCGCCACGACCCCATCCGGGGCGACCGGCTTCGCGGGGCTTTGCCGCGCGCTCAAGGCGGACCGCGATCGCTTCGGTCTGGATGCCGGCAGCCGCGTGCTGATCATCGTGACCGAGCGCGATCTCGACGAGAAATGAGACCGCATTGCCGCTTGCCGCCGCTTGCGCTATCCACACGCCCAACGCGCCCGTAGCTCAGCTGGATAGAGCGCTGCCCTCCGAAGGCAGAGGTCAGGGGTTCGAATCCCTTCGGGCGCGCCAGTTTCTGCAATCAGCCGGTGATCGGGTAAGCACCAGGTAAGCAGGATGAGAGATTTCGCCCGTTTGCGGTGCCGGGCTCGCCCTAGCATTCGGAATTGCGGTCAAGTTCACAGGGTCACACGTGTCTCAGTCGCGCGAAGGGCGACTTCAGGTTCGCTTCCAGGCCGCGAGACGGTCACGGGCCGGCGAAGGTCACGCGCATTTCCGCGACGGCTTGCGGGCGGTCGCGCGCGGCTCCCGTTGTCCACTCAGATGTGTGGACTGCGTGCAAAGTAGTTGCCGGGCATAGATTCTGGCGGCTTCGAACACGCCCGCCTCCGTCACGAAGAGCGCCAGGTAGATAGCATGCAGGACGGCGATCACGACGACGGCGAGCAGCTTCGTGTCGAGACTGTTCGACAGGTCGACCCATCGGTGCCAGAAGATAAAGAGGCACGCCGCGACGATCACGGCATTCAGCAAAATCCCCGGCAGCTTCAGACCGAGCAGATTGCGCCGGAATCCGTAGCTGATGTTCTCTTTGAGCAGGAATGCCGAACCTCTTCGCGTCGCGGGTGTTCTCGCGCAGCCAGGTCGCGCCGCGGGCGTAGTAGTTGTCGGCCGCGGCCGGATCAGCGGTCTCCTCCGCGGCCGTGGGAGCCGGCTTGCCGAGTTTGGCGGCGATGAACGCGTGGAAGTCACCCTTGGTGTCCACGTCGTAGATGTCGTCGCGGTGCCGCAGCGTCGTGGTCGTCGGCAATCCGCCCATCCGCTCGATCAGCTTCGGCTCGATCGTCTTGCCGCGCCGACGCGCGAGGTCGGCGAATGCGGCGAACAGGACGGTGAGCGCGGTGCCGGCGATGGCGTGCGTGAGACCGAGCCTGCTCCACGACACGAAGATGGCGCCGAAGGCGAACGCGGGCGCGCCGGCGATGATCGCTGGAACGAGCCTTGCTTTCATCGTGTCATCCCGGACAGACGCATAGCTGCACAAAAGACCGCAACGAAACGTGCTTCCGCGCCCTCACCGCAAAACGTTGTCAATCTGATGACTAAACGCAGCCTCGCAGCAAGGTTCAGGTAAGCTGGGTGAGCCGGCGCGTCCAATCGCGAAGCCTGCCACGTCATTACTCAAGCCGACCCGCGCCGCACCGCAAATCCCAGCGCTAGCAAGCGGGCCGCGCACCGGACGCGCAAAGCTAGTTAGGATGGCCCGCCCATCTTCAGTCCTGCGCCACACGACAGGGCTGTAAAAGCCGTGCGCGAGGAGGCGTGTTATCAGTTCGATGTATGCGTTGCCATTCGGGCGATGTCAGGCGAGTTCTGGCTCAGTCGGAAATCAAACCTGCGCATGGTAGTCGACCCAGCACATCGTCCAATGGTAACCCGGAGCCAGGCTCAGATTTTTGATTGGTCAACACGTTAATCAGAGGGCGATCGTGTGCCGTAACTATCTCCGTATCGCCCCAAGCTCTCTCTCGGAACTGAATTCCGCCGGACCGAAGAAGCGGCCTGGCAAGGCGTGGAACGATAAACACGGCATACTGCTCCCCGAGACGGCGCGCGAATGCGATTGCATTATCAGAAAATCGCCCTCTCACCTCTAAGGGTTCGTACGTGCCTTCTGAAAATAGTCGTTCATGCTGACGGCGCGCACTCAGTAGGCGCCAGATGAGTGCCTGTTTTATGCGTCCGTCCCGCCATTCGGAGACGAGGTCTTCCATTTGATGTTCGAGATCAATTACTGCGCGCTTCTCGTAATCGACAGCACGCCGATTATCCGGATCGACGAGCGAGAAATCCCATAATAATTCGGTACCTTGGTAGACGTCCGGCACACCTGGTACAGTCAACTTCAGCAAGGTCTGCGCCAGACTGTTAACAGCTCCGACGGGCGCGATCCGATTCGAAAATGCAACGATTCTTCTGGGGCCCTGTCTCTCCGGTTCATTCTCTAAACCACCGCGCCTCGAGCCACGGTGGTAGTCTTTGTACCGGCCCATTCGTCCCCTATCGAAACTTAATGTGCAGCGGGATCTCTCGGCGCTCACTGAACAGAGCCAGACATTGCGCAGCGCTCTGACGAGTCATCCGTTTTGCGTCACGAGCGAGGCTTGGCATCCAGTGCTCACATCCACAACTAGGCCGCCGGTCGCGAACCCCGGCGGTCTTTTCAATCGACGTGAAGCGCCGGCGGTCGCTCTCTGCGTTGTAGGTGATGTTCGCGCCCGTTACAGCAGGAAGTCCGATTGATGCGCGTTCAGTGTCGCGATATCGAGCGTGCCTGTTGCGGCGCGGAGTTCGATGCTGTTGCCCGAGCCGAAAGTGATCGTTACCGCGCCATTCGCCTCCGTCATGAGCGCCGCGAGATCGCCGTAGGTCGTGAGGCCCGTTATCGCCGTGAGGTTCAGCTTGTCCACGCCCACGGCGAAGTCGGTAATGATATCGGCGCCGTCGTTGTCGGCAAAGAAAAACGTGTCCGCACCGGTTCCGCCGATCAGCGCGTCGTTGCCGCCGCGTCCGGTGATCGTGTCGTTGCCGTTCTGGCCTTCCAGGATGTTGGCGAGGTTGTTTCCCATGATGGTGTCGCCGAAGTTCGAGCCGCGCACCCGGTTGACTTCGCCGACGGCGTGAATCGTATCGGTGCCGACCGAGGAGTCGCCTGTGACCGCCCCCGTCGTCTGATTGAGATCGACCGTCACGGCGCCGGTCGCGCGATAGAATGCGATGCGAGTGTTGCCGTTGCCGACGATCGTGTCGTTTCCGGACATGCCCTCGAACTCGTTAAACGTGCCGAGCGAGCCCGCGTTGGTGCTGCCGGGGCCGAAACCCGTCGCGATGAAGGTGTCGGCGAGCACCGAGCCGGTGATCGACTCCACACTGAGAAGCGTGTCGGTGCCGGTGAGCGTCGGATCGCCGGTCACAGTCCCGGCGGCGAGGTTGACGGTGATGCCGGTCGAGATATTGCCATCCAGATTGTACATCGCGCGATCGAAGCCGCCGCCGCCGTCGATGATGTCGTCACCGCCGCCGCCCGCGAAGCCCTCGAAGGTTAGGTTCGCATTGTTGGTGCCGATGAAGAGGTCGTTGAACCCCGTGCCGATGACTTGGTTCACGCCCGACACGAGCGTATCGGTTCCAATGCCCGCCCCGCCGACGACGGTTGAGCCAGCCGCGAGGTTGACAATGAGCCCGCCGCCACCCACCGGCGCCGCATCCGAGTAATCCACGGCCGTATCGCCGTTGCCAGTAATCTGGTCGTCGCCGTCTCCAGGCCGGAACACGTTGTAGGTGCCGCCGTTGATCGAACCGGCGTTGGTGCTCGTGCCATTAAAGCCCACCGCCGAGTACACGTCGTTATGCGTAGAACCCCAGATCGATTCGACCGAGCGCAGCGTGTCAGTCCCGACGCTGCCCCCGCTCGCTGTGCCCGCAGCCAGGTTGATGGTCACGGTAGACGCCGCATCGGTGTACTCGGCATTGTCGAGGCCACCACCGCCATTGATCGTGTCGTTGCCGCCGCGTCCGCGGAAGGTCTCGAAGAAGTTGTTGCCGCCGTTGAGCGTGTCGCCCAAGTTCGAGCCGATTGCACCCTCAATATTCCTGAGGATGTCCGTACCGACGTTCGTCGCGCCGCCAGCGGAGCCCGCCGCCGAGCCGTCACCACTGCCATCCGACCCCGTGGCCAGTGTGACCGTCACCGCGCCATCCGCCCCGGCATAGCTCGCATAGTCGACGTCATCGAAGCCCGCGGGCGTGAGGCCATCGAAGCGCTCGGTGCCGTTGCCGGTATTTCTGTCGCCGCCCCACAGCGTGTCGTTGCCCGAGCCGCCTTCAAGGATGTCGTCGCCCGAAGCGCCCCCCTGGAAAGTCTGAGCGTCGAGGCCGACGACACTCGATGTATACCGGCCTGTAATCTGATCGTCGTACAGTCCGCCGACGACGTCGCGCACGTTCGTAAACGTATCGTGACCGATCGTCGTCACGTCACCATCCGCCGTACCCTTTCCGGCCGGATCCGAAATCAAACTCGAAAACACCACCGTCACACCGCCGACCGCGCCCGAGTAGGAAATGCGGGTGAAACTGCCGGCGACCGCAACGCCTATGATGTTATCGTTGCCGCCCGCGCCCTCGAACTCGATAGCGCCGAAGTTGGAAGCAGCCGTCACGCCCGTCACCTGTAACGTGTCGGCGAAGTTCGTGCCGACCACCGATTCGATATTCGATAGCAGATCGGCGCCGACCTCGTTGGTGTTGCCGATCGTGCCGGTAAGCGTGTGTGTAGTGCCGCTATTGGTGACCGTATCGGTCAGCGTCACGGTAATGCCATGCGTGACCGTGTTGTCCTGGTTGTAGGTCACACGGTCGAAGCCGCCTCTACCGTCCATGGTGTCAGCGCCGCCGCGGCCGTCGAAGGTCTGGATGCCAGTGGCGTTGTTATACCCGGTCAGTGTGTCGTTAAACGCCGATCCGCGGATACTGGAAACGCCGGAGAAAGTTTCGGTTCCAACCGACAAATCACCCGTGACCGTACCGGAGCCGTTGTTGTTCACCGACATGTCGACGGTCACGCCGCTTGTCGCGCCAGTATAGGAAATGCGCGTACTGCCGTTACCGATGATGTAATCGTTGCCGGCGCCCCCATCGAACTCGTTGAGCCCGATCCCGGGGGACGCGCCGTTGACGCTGGTCGAACCGAAGCCCCGCGCATCGTAGATGTCGTCCATCAGGCTGCCGCCGATGGCGACGCTGCGCAACGTGTCCGTGCCGAAATTCAAGGCATCGCCGGAGACCACACCGGCCGCGAGATCGACGTAGATGCCCACGGTCTGGGTCAGGCCCGTAATGGGATTCACTTTCTGGATGCCTGTGAGCTCGCCGACCGTCACGATGTAACGCGCCCAGTCGAAGCCCGACCCGCCGCTGATGAAATCGTCACCCGACAGGCCTTCGAAGAACTCGGCCTTGCCGGCCGCGCTGTACTCGACCTGTCCGCCGATCAGCGTGTCGGCAAAGAACGTTCCGCGCACGCGGTCGACGCCTGAGAATTTGTCGTCGCCGACCCCCACGCCGCCATGGACGATGCCGGTCGTCGCGTTGAACGACCGGTCGGTCAGATCGACCGTCACGCCATGCGGTGCGTCGAAATAATCGAGCTGGCTGTCGCCGTTGCCGATAAGCCAGTCGTCGCCGGCACCGCCGCGGAAGTTGTTGTAGGTGCCCTTGGAGCCCTGATTGATGCTGATACCCGAAAAGCCGGTGGCATCGAAAACATCGTTGAACGCCGAGCCACGGATATCTTCGACCGAGAACAGCGTGTCGTTTCCGACGCCGCCGGCGAAGCCATCCACTGTGCCGGCGGCTAAATTGACCATGATGCCGGCGGTAGCGTCGATGTATTCCGCCGCATCGTTGCCGCTTCGGCCATCGATGGTGTCGTCGCCGCCGCCGCCGCGGAAAGTTTCCAGGAAGTCCTGGAAGTCATGTCCGCCGCCAAAGAAGTGATCGGCAAAAGCCGAGCCGATGATTCCTTCGACGTGGATGATCGTATCCTGGCCGGCACCGAACGTGAATTGTGGCGTCGCAATCGTGCCGGTCGAGTCGATGTAGCTGCCGCCGAGATCGACCGTCACGCCGGAGGTGGCGTTCGCGTAGCTGACGCGATCAACATCGCCGGCGCCGGAGACGTCGAAGCTGTTGTACCACGCGCCGCCGTCAAGGGTGTCGTTGCCCTGCCCGCCGATCAACAGATCCTTGCCGAGGCCAGCATTAATGATGTCGTTGCCGTCGCCGCCGTCCAGCACGTCCGCGCCGGCAAGGCCGTTGAGCGTGTCATTGCCGCTGAGGCCGTTGAGGAAGTCAGGGCCGCTCGTTCCATCGAGGACGTTGTCGCCGTTGGCGCCCGAGATGTCTGCAAACGTTTTTCCCGTGATCTTATCCGAAAGGTCGGTATCGGTCGGATCAATGCCGCTGGTGTTGTCGGTATAGTCATCGACAAGGCTGGCAATGTTGGCGGGCGTTGCCGTTGTTAACGCAAATGCTGCGTCGTCGCCGACCTTGCCGACCTTGGTTAGCATTTCCAGCAGCGTCGTGTTGTCCGGCGGTGAAAGCGCCGCGATGAAGGCGTTAGAACTGGCGATGATGTCGGCCGCGCCGCTCACAACGCTGCTGTCGGGCGTCAGCGTCAGGCTTGCCGCTGCCGCATTGATGATGGATTCGATGTAGCTGTCGCTAGTGAACGTGCCGAAATTCAGAGAGATCGCCTTCGCAACCGCGAAGCCTGCGATCTCGCGCGAGGCGGCGCCTGCTTTGAACAGCACCCCGGTCACCATGTTGATGGTGTCCTGCACCGTCGTGGCGGCGCGGATGGCCGCTACGCCGTTTGCATCGCCTGAAAGCGTCGCGAGGATCGGGTCGAAGTTTGGCAGGTCGAGACCTGAATTGAGTCCGAGTCGCCGCGAGCACGGCTGCGTTCGCGGTGGGAACGTCACTGCCGATGTGGGTTGCGATGTAGGCCGCCACCAGCGTCGTCAACGGTGAAATGATGGTGCGATCCGTTCGGGGTCACCAGCAGGCTGTTGAAGAGACGTGCCTTTGGCGATGTCGGTGCCGTTCGAGAGAACGATGTTGCCCGCGCCCGGCGTGAAGGTGAAATTGCCGTACTGGTCCGATGTGGTGAATACCTCGTTGACGTCCTTGAACAGGTTGCCGTTGGTATCGGAAAAGATCGTCGCGCCCGCGATATAGCCATCGGGCGCTGACAGGTCGTCAGCGTCTCCGATCTTGATGGTGAATGTCTCGCCGTGCTGGTTGCCGGCGGAATCCGTCACCCGGATGACCACGCCATAGGAGTGACCGGATTCGAGTGTTCGTTACGTTTCATGATCGTAACTCCCCGTTCATCGTAGCTGACAAGTGAATCTCTGCGGAAAGCGGGCGGCGTGCAATCCGCAGAGTGAATTGCCAGTAACGCTGTAGGGACCAAGGTTAACCCGCCGTCAACTGCTGATCGATTAGGCATGTCCGTTTCGACGGTGGCCGATGGTCCATTTGCTGGAATCTGTTCCCGACAAGATCACTACTGCAGACACAAGCTTGGCGCTTTGTCTGGACCGTGCGCTTAACAATATTTCGCAAGGCCTGTGCTTCTTCGACGGTTCGCACCGGCTTATTATCTGTAACAACCGATACATCGACATGTATGGCCTATCCGCCGAAGCGGTTCGGCCGGGAGTGTCGCTGCGCGACATCGTCGAAATGAGAGTTCAGGCCGGCACCGGGCCGGTCATGAGTAAGGAAAGATATATCGCCTGGCGTGATGCAATCGCTGTCTCTGACACGCCACATGACACGATCGTCGAGCTACAAAACGGTCGGATCATAAATGTTCGGCATCGTCCTATGCCGGATGGCGGTTGGGTGGCAACGCATGAGGATGTCACGGAGACTAAGAGACAAGAGTCCTCGTTCCGCCTTCTGTTTCGAAGTAACCCGATTCCGATGTGGGTTTTGGACCCAGCGACGTTGCGCTTTCTCGACGTGAACGATGCTGCGGCGGTTCATTACGGCTTCTCTCGAGAGCGCTTCCTTGCCATGACCGCCGATGAGGTACGTTTTTCCGACGACGTGCATAACTTTCGTCTTCTGATAGCGAGTGGAGAAAATTCCCAAGGGACACGGACTTGGCGCCACAGGAGAGCGGACGGCCAAGCCATTTTTGTCATCGTCTATGCCGAAAATCTTGAGTTCGATGGCAAGACTGCCCGACTATGCGCGATCATCGATGTCACCGATCGCAAGCTTTCGGAAGCCAAGCTTTTTGAGCAAAAGCTTCAGATTGACGCTGCCGTCGACAACATGTCGCAAGGCTTGGTGATGTTCGATCCCGACGGACGCATCGTCGTGCTTAACCGCCGCTATATGGAGATGTACGGGTTATCGCCTAAAGTCGTGCGCCTTGGTTGTACGCTCCGCCAGCTTATCGAGCACCGCAAGGAGGTCGGTCTATTTCGAGGAGATCCAGAAGCCTACTGTGCGGAAATCGTCCAAACCATTCGCAGCGGGAAGACTTTGACGAAGCTGATCGAGTCTCCCTGACCTTAGGACGATACAAATCATCAACAAGCCCATGCCGGGCGGCGGGTGGGTCGTGACGCATGATGATGTCACGGAGTTGAGACGTGCGAACGAGCGGATTGAGCGCGAATCCAACGAGCATCGCCGTCTTTTTGAGCTGTCGCAGGACATGATTCTCGTCACCGACCGGCGGGGGACGATCAGTCGCGTGAGTCCAATCGTGGAAAGCATTCTTGGCTATCTTCCCGAAGAGTTGGTGGGACGAAGCGCCGCCGATATCGTCTGGCCGGACGACCTCGAAGAAACGCGTGCCGCAATGCGCGCTGCGCGCATGGGGCGATCCACGCGCAATTGTGAAACGCGCTATGTCCGCAAAGATGGCCGTGTTGTCACCCTTGCTTGGTCGGGCGTGTGGTCCGAGCCCGAGCAAATCTATTTTTTCACCTGCCGCGATGTGACAGAGCGCAAGGTCATAGATGAGCGCCTGAAGCAGCTTGCGCACTACGATCCGCTGACGGGTCTTCCAAACCGAGAAAGCCTTTGGAATGACCTCTCGGAGCTGATGTATGCCGGCGCCGAACCGGACGGGCGACAGGTTACAGTCGCGATGTTCGACCTGGACGGCTTCAAGGACGTGAACGATACGTTGGGCCACTCGACGGGCGACCGCTTGCTGCTTGAGGTGGCCCGCCGTGTGAGTGAGCGGGCGGCGCCCAACGCGCGATTCTACCGGCTCGGTGGAGACGAATTTGTGCTTGTGCTTTCCGACTGCGGTGACCCGCTGAAAGCGGGTGAACTGGTAGGTGACCTCATAGATGCGCTTGGACACCCTTTCGAGGTGAATGGACAAGAGCTTTACATCGGTGCCAGCGCAGGAATAGCGATCGCCTTTGCGCATGGATCGAGTGTCGACGAATTGTTATCGAATGCGGACTTGGCCCAATACGATGCGAAGGCCGCGGGAGGACGTTGCTATCGCCTCTTCATGCCAATTCTTCGCGCAAAGGCGGAGACGCGCCGCGAGCTCGATATCGAGCTGCGAAGGGCGTGGGAACAGCGAGAGTTTTTGCTTTATTTTCAACCTCAGTTGCGGTTGTCGGACGGAGTCATAACTGGCGCGGAAGCCTTGTTGAGGTGGCAACACCCTGAGCGCGGTATTCTTGCACCCGGGAGCTTCATTGGCGCTCTGGCCGACAGCCCTGTGGTTCAGGAGGTTGGAAGATGGATACTTGATTCAGCCTGCGAGACGGCTGCGGCTTTGCGCGCGAAAGGACATCACCTTTGCATTGGGATAAATCTGTTCCCAGCTCAGTTTCAGCCGAGCTTGCAGTCGGAGATCGAACGCGCGCTAATGAAATATGGCCTGCCGGGGGAGTGCCTGGAAATTGAGATCACCGAAAATGTCGCGCTCGGTCAGGATGACGCGTTGCTTACGCCGCTTCGGGCTCTCAGGAGAAAGGGCGTTCGACTAGCTTTTGATGATTTCGGCACAGGCTACGCATCGCTGAGCTTCTTAACGCGCTATCCCTTGACCCGGTTAAAAATCGATCAAAGCTTCGTTCGCAAAATCAGCGATAGGTCCTCTCCGGAAGACACGGCCATCGTACGCTCCATCATCCTGATGGCTCATAGTCTTGGTCTAAGTGTCATTGCGGAAGGTGTGGAGACAGCGGCTCAGGCTGCATTCCTTCACTCTGAGGAGTGCGATGAAGTTCAAGGGTACTTGTATGCAAAGCCGCTTTCTTTGAACAAATTCGAGGAAATGCTTGTCGCCGAGAGTGTCAGAGCGCGTGCCAAGGCCG
The DNA here is from genome assembly GCA_963779545.1 of uncultured Alphaproteobacteria bacterium. GTDB lineage: Bacteria > Pseudomonadota > Alphaproteobacteria > Rhizobiales > Xanthobacteraceae > PALSA-894. The sequence continues at coordinate 499,303 of CAVZYQ010000005.1, forward strand.
CGACGGCAGCGTGATGCTAGGTTAGAGCCAAATACTTTCTTAAAGAAAGCGGCGCTTTGCTCTGCGCCTGAGAGCATAGGACGCAGCGGTAGTGTCTCAGTTTGAAATTTGAGTCCCCCCGACCCGGCTCAGGAATTGGTGCAGTTCATCCGTGTGTGATCCCCTCGGGACTAATGCAAAAGCCGTCGGCGGCACACCGCCAGTCCAGGTGAATTATGTTGCGCCCGACCCAGGCCGCCTCTCCGGGAACCGGCGGATTATTGATCCATCGCGCGGATTTCCACCGCATGAAATGCAGGTAGAGAAATTCGCGCTCCCCGTCGCGCTCATTGGTGAGGCGACCGCTCCGCCAGAACCAGCGCTGCGGATAATTCATGGTGCCGTCGTGCCAGCCACGCGCGCTCAGGACCGTGCTGTGGCGCTCGACGAACAGGATGCGTTCGGTCGTCGACGTGAGGAAGATGTCACTGAACTGGAGTTCGTCGACCCCGGTTTGTTGCGGCGCTTCGAGCAGCGAGCGATAGTTGGGAATGCGTTCAAAGGCGCAGCGCAAAGCGTGCGTATTGCGTATGACTGCGAAATGGCCGGAAAGCCTCTCGGGATGCGCGGAAATCACGTCGTGTTCGGCGAACTGATGTTCTCCATAGAAACCGGATGTGTTGCCGTTGGATCACATCGATATCGCCGTAGCCGAAAAACGGATACCCGGCCGTGTCCTGCTCGTGGAGGAAACCGAGCGCCGGCTTTAGATCGGTGACCTTGTATGGATCAGCGGGATCGAACGTCGTGCCGATCCGAGCGCGAGCAAACGCTCTGTAATCCTCGAAGCTGACATGCACGTAGTCGATGTTGTCGGCGCGGTTTTCCGGTTCTCCGCAATCGGTGAAAAAGCACCAGCGGACACCGGGTTCCACTTGCAACTTTCGACGAAGAAATTCATCCACGCCGGCCACCGCCCGAAATACGGGCAGAGCATGATCAACCAGTACTTCTGCTTGTTGGACGGCACGTTCGACCCTCAAGCTGAGACTTGCTTTTTGTAGGGGCCGCGCTTGCCCGCCTTCGGCATCGTCGCGTCAACTATCTCAGCCAGATCGGCAACGCTCCAAAGGGTGTTGCTGACGCCAGCGGCCATCGCGGGCGAGAGGCCCTTAAGCGTCTTGTGCTGCTTCACGAAGTTGTACCAGACCGTAGAGATCGCGACCATGTGCATGTGGTCTCAAACTTCTTAGAGAACGCATTGGTGAGCCGAGTGAAGCGGCGCATGTGCATCCGCATCGTGAGGTTTTGCCGCTCGGCATAGGACGTGCTGATGTGCTTCGGGTCCGGACTTCCCTCAACACGTTCCTTGCGCGCGCCGATGCACTCTGCGGGGCTGTAGCGGCCCTTCATGCTTTCGGACGTGTTGCCGTACAGCTTCACAAGCTGCGCATAGTCCACGTCACCGCCGAACGCGCCTTCGACCGCCTCAAGATACGCGCGATGTCCGTCAGAGGTTAGCTCCACGCGGTTCGCCAGAGACACTACCGACGCAGCACATGACTTGAGATTCGCAAGACAGCGGTTTGCTATTTAACAACTCGCGTCCCGCCTGGAATGGATCGCCGAATTGCACGGGTCGGCCTGTGTCCTACGCGAGCAACCTAACCGGCTAAATGAAAAAGCCCCGGAGGGCGACTCCGGGACTTCTTCATAGAGCACACCCCCCATCAATAGCGTGCGACAACCGGTCCCGCAGTGAATCGGTAGTTGATGCCAGCGCGGACTACATGATCGGTGAAGCGGGTCGAGGCGGAACTCGAGGCCGTCGTGACGGTGTTAACAATGGTCGAGAAGAACGGATCCGGCGTGTCCGCGAGGATTGCCGTGATGTTGCTGGTCACAGTTCCAAGCGCATTGGAGATCGAGCCGTAGTCCGCGTAAAGATATTCGGCCTTGACCGACCAGTTGTTGTCGATCGCACCTTCGATGCCGGCGCCAACAGTCCAACCCAGCCGGGTCGTGCTGAAACTCGTCGCGCCCGGAACACCGAGCAAGTTCAGGCCGTACGAGGTGTCGATACCGCCGTAGACGAGACCACCCGTCGCGTAGACGAGAACGCGGGGATCGACGAGAACGCCGGCGCGGCTGCGGAAGGTGCCGAACCACTTGAGGTGAGTGTCGTAATTGGCGACCAGCGTACAGCCCGCCGTGATGCACAGATTTGCAACGCTGCCCCGCTCGCCCGACCACTGCAGATCAGCCTCGAGGCCAACCACCCACATCCGGTCGATCTGCCAATTGTAGCCGATTTGACCACCGGCGATCGCGCCATCAATCCGTGAGTTCGCACTTCCGGTCGTCGCGAGAACCACAGGCCCGGTAGTGGTGATTGGCCCGGCCGCGCCCGGGCCCGAGGCGGTGCGGAACACCGACGTGTTGGTCACCGTCGAAAGCGTGCCGTCCAAGGACGTACGGCCCTCGCCCCAGCTATATCCGCCATTGCCGCCGACGTAGAAGCCAGTCCAGTTGTAGACCACTGGAGCCACCACCGCCGCCTTTACCGGCATACGCGGCGGAATGTCGGCCGCGATTGCCGACGCTGGGACGCTGAAAGCCAGCGCTGCAAGTGTTCCACGCAACAAATTCATGTCCGACCTCCCAAAGACCTTCATTCCGCTGAGGAAACTAGGGCTACGCTGTCAAAAGGACTAGTGCAGGAAAGACACGCCTGCGATTGCATGTCATCCCATCAAGCTAGCTCCTCGCAGAAACACGGGTTGTGACGTGAAGCCACGCGAATACCTGACGAGCCCAAATACGCCCATGAGCCTGCGCATCTTCTTGGAAGCAGCTCTTGCAGAACCAAAGACCGCAACGAACCTACCCGAACTCTATGCCAACACGACCCGCGCTTTTTCAAGCCGTGGTGCTGGCGGAACGATCGTGCGCATCAGTGCCGGCGACCGGGTGCGGGTCACGGATGTTGGACAGTTCGGCGACGTGGGGATCACCAACTTCTTCGACGAACCGAAGGCCTATCAGGCGCGCGCCAGCCTTGGCGAACTCACCAATTTCTCGGGCAAGACGTGAGGTCTTCTGTTTTTCGGTACGAATATAGGATGGTTCGGTCATGCCACTCTGGTCGTTTTCTCGCATTGTCATTCTGGGACTTGCAGCGCTCGTCACTGAATCAAGTAACGGAATTGGGTCCGAGCTCAAAATAATGACTCCGAGATCGATGTGGACTGTTCTGAACGAGATCGGACCCCAATTCGAGCGCTCGTCTGGCTACAAACTCAATGTCCAAACTGACATCGCGGCCACGCTCGCCGACCGCATCATTGGCGGGGAACGCTTTGACATTTTCATCGGTCCACAGGTGCAGATGGACCGAGTGATAAAGAGCAACAAGGTCCTGCCCGATACGCGGAGAGCTATCGCGCATTCGGGCATTGGCGTGCAGATCCGAGCAGGCGCACCTAAGCCAGACATCAGCACAGTCGATGCTTTCAAAGATGCGCTGCTGAAGGCGAAATCGATTGGCTACCTCAAGCAGGCAGGAACGAGTGGCGCCTATTTGCATGGGCTATTTGAGCGGCTCGGAATTGACGGAGCGATTGCGCACAAGGTTGTCCGTCCGGAAAAAGACATCGTCTCGGAACTTGTCGCGAAAGGCGAGATCGAGCTTGGTGTCGTTGTTATCACGCAGATAATGACGACCCCCGGCGTTGATCTTGTCGGACCAATCCCTCACGAGGTTCAGTCGTATGTCAGATGGACAGGCGCGGTGAGCACAACTTCTGTAGCGCCACAAACAGCGTTAGAATTGATCAAGTTTCTTACTGGCCCCCAAGCCTTGCCCATACTCAAGGCGCAGGGAATGATACCCGGGTGAAGTGTTACATCTCGAGCGTAACTTTAAAGGACTCCGAAGCACTGGGATCGGTGCCACTGAGCGGGTTCGGAAACCGGAGCGTCCTTAACCTACCAGCCGATTGTGCCGGGCGGGAACGCGTACGGGATTAGCGGGGTGTCGAGAGGCAGCCGGTATTTGTCCGGATTCGCATAGTCATAGCCCACGGTCGGGAAGTTGATGATGACCACATCTTTCGCGCCGATGTTGTGGTCCGCGTGCCAAACCTCCTTCGGCACGTTGATGAGGCCCCGATTGTGCTCCGACAGCGCGATCCGGCACACGGTGCCGTAGGTCGATGATTCCGGGCGCGGATCGTAAAGCAGGAGATCCATCTCGCCCTGCAGCACGAAATAACGATCTTCGATCTCCTTGTGCAGGTTCCAGCCCTTGGCGACGCCCGGGCGGATCGTCAGGCAATAGGAGAAGTCGAACGGGTCCGGATGCCAGCGCCAGCGCGGGTCGGACATCTCGACCAGGCTGCCGCGAACGTCGACATGGGTCGGCACCGGGCGGAACGAGACGCCGTCGGTCAGGCGCTGCAGTCTGTCCCCGTTAGAGGTCACGGTCGCCACGTCGCGCACGGCGGCGGCGACTGTCTCTTCAAGGATCGACCGTGGTGACGAAGCGATGCCGGGTGTCCTGACCATTCGTATTTCTTCCTTCCAAGTTCAAAACGCATGCTGTGCATGCCCACCGAAGGCACGTAATTACAACGCTCGGACCGTGAGAGGCGAGGCGCGATTGCAGCATTCGATCATGCGCGCAGCGGCGATCGACTCCCCAGGATTGTTTCGCGCCACCTGGTTCAACGCCCGATGTCAGCTTAAATGATAGTGGTTCCCTCGCGCGGCTCGATTTCCGGTTAACATGAGGCATGTCGTCCCGCTCAGAAGACCTCCGGCCGCGCGCGCCGAGGAAGCAGACGCGAAAGCGCGCGAGACCAAGGATGCAGACATACGGGAAATCTTCCGCAACCTTGCCGATGGCTGGCGCTCGCTAGCCGCTCAGGCCGAGCGGCAGGAACCGTGAGGCCTGCCGGCTAGGGCAGCCAATCGAACTGTTCGCGGAATCCGCCCCACAGCCCAAGCAGGAAATACACGACGATAATCAGCAGGGGCCACAGCCCGGTGATGGCTTCTTTCATGGAGGCTAAGTAGGTGACGAGGAACCCAAACGAGAGGGCGTCACAGCGTCGCCCCAAAAGAGACGAGGCCGCCAACTAGGGCGGCCTACTGATTTGTCATCGTAGTGAAAACCTGCCCGCACCCGCACTGATACGTAAGTAACTCGGCTTTGGAGCCGGCGTTATTCTCACGCCCGACAAGTCGCATTGGCTGCTTACACCCGGGACATGGGTGGTGCGATAGAGCACCCTGCTGTTGTTGTTCGGGCTGTGGTGGTGAGCGGCATGAGCGTTCCCAGGAGGCGGGAGCGCTGAAGCGTCTCCCAGCCACCGATGCCTACAGCCGAAGTCGGTGATCAGGCATAATGCGCGAACGAAGCGAAAGGGACCACATTTAAATTGAAACTGCGCGGACCTTCTACATGGCGGTTCCAAGGGAACTGCTGGGCTGTTTCAAGCTGCGTTCATGCCCCGTTCAGTCCGGCCGCATGAAAAAAGGGGATGGGAGCGCGGGAAAGGACGCTTGCATGGTTGCCAAGCCGGAAGTGAGCGTCTCTGCGGAGGAGACCCGCGCGGACTCGCTAAAGCAGTTCTGGAGCCCAGCAAAAGTAACGATGACGTGGCCCGCGACTGCGGACCTGCCCGCACCGTCCGTACAGGTGTCGATCATCGCCCCCATACGGGGAGAGATGACCGTCGACCAACTCCGCGCCGCGCATATTCAAGCTGCGCACGACGTCCTAACGGCGGCGCTGCTCAGTATCGAAAACACCCCGACAGTGAAGCGCGCAAAGCAGAAGCAGCGCTAAGAACGCGCGCGCCTGATCGGCACGATGACATGCGCCGGATCAATTCCTTCATTCGCGCACACCTCCGAGCAGTAGTAGTGGCCGTCGTCGCCATGAAAGCAGGAGCCGTCAAAAGCTTTGCCGCATCCCGGCAGAAAGCAGGAAGTGGGCGAACCGGCCTCCTGATACGGTGACAGCTTCAGCGGTTCTTGAGGCATTTTCTCAGCCGGCATCTTTTCGTTCTCGATGATAGGCAGTTTGAATCTCACGCACTCTCTCCATTACTTAATTCAGTTCCATCGTGTCAGGCCCGGCGGCGCGAGGGCGTGCCGTGTATCCGTTTGCCAGACTCGTAGGTCGGTCCCTTCAGCTTCTGTTCTTTCATCAGGCGGTCCCGGTCGGCGCACAGGGCTTCGACCTTTGCCTCCATTCGCTGAAGCAGTGCCTCGGCGGAAACGATTGATATACCGGCCTCCTCAAGCTCCCGGATTCCTCTACGCTGACGGATAAGCTGGATGCGCATGTGGGCGAGTTCGGCCCTGATGTAGTTGAGGTCCGGCATGGCTCTGGACTCCATTGGCCAGATATGATTGTTCTTGTTTCGTTCACTGGTCAAGTTGAATGCAGAGCAAGCCCCATGAGCGAGAAGTTGGAGTTGCCTTCGACCTCGACCGCGCGGTTCCGGACGCGATCGGCGCCTGCGAGGGCGACCTCCTCGCAACAGTCCGGCCGCTGGTCGTCGCAAACGAATTCCTGCTCGAACAGAACCGCGTTCTCTCCGCCGAGCTGGACTATGCGTAGAAGTGGATTTCGCTTGGCTATACGCGCTCGACCAACCGACGGCGAATGAAGACCGCCGATCCAGATTAAAAGCCCGCTCCTGCCAAGGGCATGGAGAGCGGGCTTTCGGTCGTCGCTGGTACATCCGCAGCGGCGGACTCGACGCCTAAACGCGAGACGTTGGCGTCGGTTCCCTACTGCTTCTGTTCTTAGGCAGGCGCCCGCTTGCGGGGTCGCGACTGCGCGACGGGTTAACTGGGCGTAAACCTTCCCCGCCCTATTTTGATTAAAGTTGCCCTCTACCACCCCACAACCCGGTGCTGGGTGACTATTGCGACGGCCGCGACCTTCGGTTTTTCCGAGGCGCGGCCGTTTCAATTACATCGGTCGATGTGGATCGGTCACAGCGGGCACCTCCGCAATGAAAGCCCGCCGCTAAGGCGCCTCCGGCGGTTTTGCTTCAATGCGTTTGACGATCTCGTCTGCGGCATTTCGAGCTTCGAATTCGGTCGGCGCGGAACCCGAGCCGACCGTCTGGCCGTCCACCACAACGCGCCAACGAAAGCCGCCTTGGGGAGATGATCGAACGATTACTGATGGCTCTGACATCCGCCCGACAACCGGTCCGCATTCAGCATGCCAGCTTCCTATTTCGAAATACGCATGGATGCCAGGCTGTCCGCGATCTTCTTGAAGGCGGCATTGAGCTGCGGCGGCCTGCGACACTTCAAAATACATGCTCGGTGAGCTGGCGCAGTTTTTCAGTAGCTTGGCGTTTCCGGCGATCACACGGACCGTATAGAGCTTGATCCCGTCGGCCTTGATGTTGGCGCAGGCCGTCTCGGTGCGCTTGTCGATGGCTGCGCTATTTGCTCCCCATCGGTTCTCGGTGTTCTCGCCATCGGTGAGCAGCACGAGCACCTTGTCGAGATCGGAACCCGGGGCCGCGCCCTCACTTAGGGGCTGCCGGGAGGTGAGCGAGTGCCAGCCCCACGCGAGTCCGATGGTCACGTTGGTTGTGCCGTCACCCTTCATCTCCTCGACCTTCTGGTGCAGCTTTCTCCAGTCGCTGGTGAGGGCGGTAAAAGGCACAGGGTTCACGCAATCGGCAGCCGGGAAGAGGGTGTCGGTGCCGCTCGGTGCTGTGTCCTGCACATCATACGGCTGGTTGCGGTCGGTCACGCAGCCCGCCCACTTCTGGCCAGTCTTCGGATTGATCCAGTCCGACGACAGGCCGGCTTCCATGCCGATACTGGTGACTTCGGTCCATCCCGCAAAGTCGATCCATTTTGCTTTCTTGTTACCCTTCGGATCGACGTTGACGTAGGTCGTGAACGGAATGATCGAGACCTTGATGTCGTCCTTCTTGCGCGAGGCCTTCTCCAGCGTATCGAGCAGAGAGTTGGCGGCATTCTTCAAGGCGTCGAGTTTGCCGCTTTCCAACATCGAGCCGGTGTTATCGAGGGCGAGCGCCAGCTCAAGACGCCGCATGCCCCACGAGACCTCCGAGTTGGCGCGGAAGTCGACCGTGTTCCGGCCAAAGATACTGAAGATGGTCGTATCAGCGAGCCCGTTCCGTCCACGGTGACCTTGCTGACGCCGGAAACCTTGGTGACTTTCGGCGTAACCGTGATGTTCTTCGCGGCCGGGCTGTTGAAGCTGGCGAGGAAATACTGCTGCGCTTTGTCTGGAGTTGCTGCTCGGTTAGGCCATCAGCTTCTTTGGCGAGCATCAGGGCGGTGGAGTCGAGCGCCGCCTGCATCTCGCTCCGCGATGACGCTGCACGCGAATAGTCGATCGCGACGCCGACCGCGCCGAAGATCACAAGGCTAGAGATCGCGAACAGCGGCATCACGCTTCGCGCGTTCACTGTGCAGAAAATTCTGAAGCATTGGCTGGCACCCTTGCTGGCGCCGCAAGATTGGGTAATATTTCTCAATGTCTCGCTAAACGCGCTTGCTAACTGCCTGAAAGAACAATGGAACCCATGTCATGATTACTGAATAGTTAGCCGTCGGAAAATTTACATTGTGCGATGCTTAAGGACGCGGCTTGTTCGTGGACAGCAATTCGGCGCGGCGTCTTCATGTAACGCCAGCGGGGTCGTACGAGAGCGTGACAAACATCTTTGGTACGCTGCGCGGTTTCCATTTTCCTCTAGCATTCTCGTATTAGCGAGTGATATTCATATGCGTTCTCTCGCACGTTTATAGGATGCCAGAGTTGTAACGCCCCGTCGCAATCCGAAGTGTACCACGCGTTCGCATCAGCGCATGTGGACAGCCCTTGAAACCAATTGGTGCTTACTTAGTTATTTGGCGCGCGGGCCATGGGCAGCTGCAGGGCCGCTTTAGGAGGCGCCACAGCGGTAAAGGCAGTGCCGTCCCCCCAGCTGTGCCGAACGCCCGCGCTGCATTTCAATCGTGGGAAAAGACACAGGCGGGTGCGCCTGTGAGGAGGCTTGCTATGAACTTCAGGACGCGCAACTTGGGACCGACGTGGCTCATGCTCGCGCTCAGTTTTGCGATCGTTGCGGGCATCGTGATCCCGCGCTGACCTGCATGCTTTTGGAATGACCTTGTGACGGCCTGTGCTTTGTTCATCGGCCGTCCGATTGCCCTTCAATCCTTAGGGCTCGAGTTTCGCTTCTAGGCCGCCCATGGGCTCTACGTCGTAGGTTCCGCCGGGCACGTCGCGCAGACAGGCCTGCCGTATCCTGCCCGCGCAGCCCGTCTTTCCGGAAGCGGATCTGCACCGAAGTGGGACCGAGGTTGCTCGTGCGGTGCCAAAATCTCGATGAGGCCGCATGCGCTGCACGTGAAGACGCGTTGTCCCGGATTGCGGCGATCGGTCGAGGTCCGCAGCAGAGACATTGGACGCGAACAATAGGAACAGGGAACCGGTGCCTGCAAAGCCCGACCCTCCTTTGAGCGGGGTTGCGGTAGACGCGCGATCGCGAACTACGGTGAGTAAAGCGCAGCGCACTTTAAAGCTGGTTAAGGCCCTTAACCGGTCGGAGCCGGGTTGCCGTCGTCGCTCTTTCCGGGCGGCGGCAGGGTGCCCGCGCCGGGAGTTTTACTTTCGTCGGTCAGCTCGGGTTTGGCGTGCGGGCCTGCGGGCGGGACACCAGGCTTCGTATCGGGGCGTTTTATTTTTTCCATCACTCTCTTCCACAACTGATCGACGCCTTCTTTCATCTGCATTTCCAGATGATCGAAGTACTGCAGCAACCTCGCGGCCACTGATTTTCGCCGCGGCTCTTTCAGTTTCGAGCGCATGCCAGCGAACGCGCAGAAAAAAGCGATGTTCCGGGAACGAGTTCAAAACGATCTCGTTTTCCCGGCGATCAGAAATCTTGGGGGTTCGGCGGCGGGTTGCTGTGGTTCTTTGTCGCCCCGGGTGCCAAGCAATCGCCGACTACGAAAGGTCCGTCCCTGACAGGGTGGCGGGCCTTTCGGTTATTTGGAAGGTTCCCCGTGCGCGAGCTTCCCGACGATGCGGCTCAGTTGCCAGACTTCGACATCGTGGCCGTCAACCCAACGGCGCGCATGCGCCAACGCCGCGCTATCGTCCGGAGCTTCGAACTCATAGCGCTTTTGGATGCGTCCGTTTCGATCAAGTTCATATGCTCGATATTCCACCATGGCCGCACCGCAGCGGTCCACAATTCGGTTCCAGATATGGAACGGAGCGACGGAATTTCAAGATCGCCTATCGGACGGCTCTATTGTTCCGATTGCCGCGCAGCACGTAATGGCTCGATCAGCGTGACAGCGACATCGAACGCCGTCCATTCAACTAATTGGTGAGGCTGAACGGCTCTCAAGCAACTCGGGGTTCTAGCAAATATTGCCGATTACTTTGAGGTACCTAATGTATCAATGATGTTGCCCTTTCGTAAAAAGATCCTGCTTCTCTGAAGAGCACGACCTCCCTGCTACACCCTAGATGCGGATTTTTCTTCAAAGAAAACGGTTCATTTCGTCTTTCTCTAGTCGCAAGCACGGACGCTCAACGGGCCTTCGCGCCGTTCGTGATTGGCATACCAGACTTGACAGCGGCTGTTTTGGCGCTAGCGGGTTCGCCTGCGCATGAGGCGCTTGACGATATTTTCGTGCGGTACCTGTTGGCGGTCACCTTGGTCGGTGAGACCGCTGGGGAGCTCTCCAAGATTATCCTGCACTTCGAGCGGTTCAGACTCCATTACATTGACTGGCTTGAGACTGGTCCGATCATCTTCAATTGCTACGAGAGTACGCGCCATCTCCCAGTGCGTCGCTGCACGGCCTTCAGGCCGGCAGCTGATGGGAGTATCCGCTATGCGGCCCGAGCAAATGCGGTTCGAGGAAGCGTCATCTAAGGGTCGAAAACGGCCAAGGCCCAAGCTTAATGAGAACCTGCTCATCGGCGCAAAGCAGAATCGAACGTATTTCACGCTGAAGCAGGGCGGAGGAGTTCTGCCCCTTCCGTTCGGGCGGCTTCGGGAAAGAAGCGACCTAAACGTCGTCTCGGTCAGATGGGCACTGATCTCCACATTGAGCCGAGTGACAATCTCCCGGGGTACCCCACAGGTCCAACTTCGGCGGAGCTCAGCTCTGCGCTTTATCCAACAGCTCGCGCACTCTACTGGCAAGCTCTGCCTGGGAAACGGGTTTCTGAAGCAACTCGACCCCTTCATCAAGACGGCCGTGATGAACGACGGCGTTGCGCGAGTATCCGGTCATGTACAGGATCGGCAATTCGGGACGCATTTCCTGGGCGCGCCGACCCAGTTCGCGGCCGTTTATGCCAGGCATAACGATGTCAGTAAGAAGCAGGTCCACGCGGCGCTCCGCTTGCAGAAGAATCGTGAGGGCGGACTGTGCGTTTGGTACCGCTAGTACCTCATAGTTTAAGTTGCGCAATATCTCCGCGAGATAAGTGCGAAGATCCGGGTCGTCCTCCACAACGAGAATTGTCTCCGACTGCGTGCCCTCGGCGACACCTTGATCCTCTCGCGCTTCCGGGGCCACTGGCCCCGTATAGCGCGGCAGGTAAATCTTGACGGTCGTACCGTGCCCTTCCTCGCTGTAAATCTTGATGTGGCCGCCGGATTGCTTCACAAAGCCGTAGACTTGACTGAGGCCGAGGCCCGTTCCGTGACCAAGCTCTTTGGTCGTAAAAAACGGCTCGAATGCATGGCCTAGGATTTCCTTGCTCATGCCAAGCCCGGTATCGGAAACGCAGATCACAACATACTGGCCAGGCGAGAGTTCCGGGTTCTGCTTGCAGTATTCTTCATCCGCGAAAACATTCGCGGCCTCGATCGTGAGCTTGCCGCCATTCGGCATGGCATCGCGCGCGTTGATGGCGAGATTGACGAGTGCGGATTCCAGGTGATTGGAATCGACCTCGACCGTCCATAGACCCGCCGAACCAACCGCTTGAACATCGACTTGCTCACCCAAGGAGCGCTGCAAAAACTCAACCGAGCCTGTCAGGAAGTTATTCACGTTCAGGGGTTTGGGATCGAGGGTCTGTCGCCTCGAAAAAGCCAGCAAGCGGCTCGTGAGCGCGGCCGCTCGGCGGGCGCCGCGCATGGCATTGTCCAACACGCGCTGAAGGTTCGCGCTTTGCGGAATGGATTTCAGGTGGCGCTGCGCGGTTTCAATGTTGCCAAGAACGATCATCAAGAGATTATTGAAATCGTGCGCGATGCCTCCGGTCAGTTGCCCGATCGCTTCGAGCTTTTGCGAGGCGGCGAACTGATCCTGGGCTACCTTAAGCTTGGCTTGTGCTTCCTGGCGTTCGGTGATGTCGCGGGTGACCTTGGCAAAGCCGACGAGTTCACCGGCGTCGTCGAGAATGCGGTCAATCACGACGGAGGCGAAGAATTTGCTGCCGTCCTTGCGAACGCGCCAACCCTCGGCTTCATAACGGCCCGTCTCCGACGCCTGCGCGAGGGCGCGAGCCGGAACACCCCCCACCCGGTCTTCGGAGGTGTAGAATTCCGAGAAGTGGAGGCCAATTATTTCTTCCGGGCGGTAGCCTTTGATACGCTGCGCTCCCGCATTCCAGGTCGTTACGTTGCCCGCGGGATCGAGTTGGAAAATGGCGTAGTCGACGACAGCTTCCACGAGCCGGCGATAGCGGCGCTCGCTCTCAAGCAGTGTGATTTGAGCTTGCTGGCGTTCGGTGATGTCGCGGGTAACCTTGGCAAAGCCGATCAGCGTGCCGCCCGTGTCCCTGATCGCATCCACCACGACAAGAGCCCAGAAGCGGCTCCCGTCTTTACGGACGCGCCAACCTTCACCATGGAAGCGACCGCTTTCGCGGGCGGTAGCTAGGGCCTTCGCCGGGAGTCCGGCCGCCCGGTCCTCGGACGTGTAGAACTCCGAGAAATGTCGGCCGATGATTTCATCGGCCGAGTACCCTTTGAGCCGGGTCCCGCCCGAATTCCAGCTTAAGACCAAGCCTTGCGGATCGATCATGTAGATCGCGTAGTCGACGACGGCATCAATGAGGAGCTGGAGCCGAGAGCCATCGACACTACTATTGGGGTGTTGCATGTAGCCGGAAGCTCCAGCGCGGAAAACGCTGCAGGTCGCCCTACGTTCCTTCTACCGAATGTCGGTGCTGGAGCTTGCCGACCACCCGCTTGTGCTCCCACACCTCGATATCGAGGCCATCGAGATAGGTTCGGGCTTGGTCCATAGCGCGTTCATCACTTTCCGCCTCGAACTCGAAGCGGTGAACAATGTGCCCCTCATTGTTAATCGCATAGGACGACATTGAGCCATGGAGGACCCTAAAAGCCTCACTTTCCTGAATCCCGGCCGTATTTTCCCTTCTCCCGTGTCAGCGTCAATATGGCGGAACTCGCAGGAACCGATATTGCCCTGCATTGTTTGAAGGTCGGAATTCCGAATGTGGAAATGCGCGTGGAGAGGGTCGCGCCGTGAAGCTCGTCACCGAAAATCTCGAAGAGGCGGCCAAGTTTGACAGAATGGCCGAAGAAGCAAGCGCTCCAGCCCTCAAGAAAGCTCTTCAAGGTCAAGCCGCAGCCTACCGGAAACTCGCAGCAAGGCGTGCGGCGGATCAAAATTCTTCGCCGGTGGATAGGCCTGCGATGAGGACTCAACCGCAGCCTGCACCACAGCAGCAAAGCAAGAGCGACGGGTGAGGGGGAGCTCGGTCTCAGGTTTCAAGCTTCTCACCTCTGAGGAAATCGCATGTTCGCGGCGTAGTGCATTGCGCTGGTCCGATGAAACCTCCAACGCCAGCCACTGATCTTATGATCAGTGTCGCAAAGACGTGGACTGCTAGTTGCTGCGAAGAAAGTCGAGATCGACAAGTGGTCTCACTTAAGCCAAGTACCAAGCTTGCGCAAAAATGCAGGCTCATGAGTATAAGGTAAGTGGCAAAGGCGACCTCGAGCCGAATTCTCTGAAACGGAATGTGCGGCACGCGCGCCAAGCTTCGCGGTCAGCAGACTCGCGGGCATCAGAAGCAAATGGGCTGCGATCGAGACGAAGCACCGAGAATGGCGGCAGTCCGGCCTTGTCCCATCCCGCCGCCATGTACCCCTATGGTGCCAGGCAAAGAGACCATAACGCCAACGCCCGACGATGTTGCCACTGCTTGGTGGATGGCGCGACCACGCAGCGTCATCACCATGTTAGACAACTGTCCGCCTCCCATCCCGATTAACGAGCCTGACGCACCGATGATCAGGCCATAGGGTGTAAGGCATTAGACACTCAACACATGAACCTGCAGCTCGAGGCCGCACTTGATGCATTCGAAGGTGCGAAGCTCGGTCTCTGGTTTTTCAAGCTTCTCCCGAAACACAAAGTTGGTCGGCTCGCCGCACTGCGCGCAAGGCGGCCCACTTCCTAGTCCGATTCGGACAACTACGGGCACATCGCCAACTTATCACGGCGTGCAGTCCTTGATCCTTGGCCGGTGTGCTTGGCAGCACCGCGAAAGATGCATGCTCAGAGAAAGGAGCCCTTAACCAGCGGCAATGGAACAAATCTTCGAAAACTCTCAGTAAACTTACGTATGGGAGCCTATGCTGAGAAAGGCAGGCTTCGCATGTCCACCGCGGACTTCATGCGTAAACGCGCAGTCGACCTGAGCTTGGGTGGTCGCTACAGTCTGGCGAGCCGCTATGATCCCCGGGGCAACCGCCGCGAATTTGCTTGCCGCACGAGCCGCGTGTCGCCGTTTCAGATGTTGGTTTCAGTGCCGGTCCTCGGGCCGGTTGGCGAGCGAGTGATTTCCTACTTCGGCGACTTCGGCTCCATCGACGGTCGGATCACCGACACTGACGAGGGCGGATTTTTACTCGACATCGAACTACCGCGAGAGCGGCGCGAGAAGTTCGCGGCTCAGCTCGACTGGCTAGACAAGCGGCAGAAGAACACCCGCTTGGTCGATGTGCGCAAACAGAAGCGCATCGTTCCAAAGAATCCGCATTCGACGTTGATCTTTGTCGACGGTAGTACGCTGAACTGCCTGGTCATCGACATCTCACCCTCAGGCGTCGCAGTGTCAGCGGACTTTGATGCCGAGATCGGCGACCGGCTAGCCGTGGGCCGCAGCGTTGGCCATGTGGTGCGGAAATTTCCAGAAGGCTTCGCGGTTCAATTCGATCGCTTGCAACATCCTGAAAGCCTTGAGTTGATCGTCAGCCCTCCAAAGGATGTCTTCACATACAAGCCGCAGCCAACAGTTGCGCATGTAACTGCGGCGCCGATTAGGCGGGCTCTGGCCGAGTCCACAACTTGGTTTGTCGATTAGCTGGCGCAGACCGGGCGGACACCGCATGATGCATCAAACTATCACGGGCTGATACAGACGCCGGATCGCCTTCTGAAGCCGCTTCCTCATGAGTCATAAGACACGAGCCCAAGTCTCCACGGAAACCGCGCAGCGTGCGTTTGATGTTTCAACCCCTCGCACCGCAAAATTCGTCGCTGTGAACTCGGGCGGACAGACGCTCCTGGATGATGGCTCATGCTGGAGAGTCGGACTGAACTACAAATCAACTGTGGCAGGATGGAAAGCGGGCACCGAAGTAACCATCATCGAGAACCCCGGTTCCTATTGGAGGTTTAAGCTGGTGAACCGAGAAAATGGCGAATTTGCTCCCGGCCTTCCAACTTCTCCAAAGATCATCTAGCGCTCGTTTTGGGCTTCGATTATCCGACGCTCGATCGGCCGAAATTATCGACAACCTCAGCACGAGCCCTTCCAGGACTCGAAGCCCTGCCCGATTTCATCAAGACAAGATCAAACAAGCGAGGAATATAGGGCGATTGCGCTACCAAGCCCGCCATTGAGAGCGGCGGCGGAAAGATAGAGCCGCCGGATATCGCGAAGCGGCAACGCACCGCCCGCGAGCGAGCCCAACCCGGAGGACATACCCTACTAGGACTCATAGAGAAGCCCCGATCGGCCCGGACCGAGGGCTTCCCGTTTCAGGGCGGCTGGGACATCGGGGAACCGCCCGCGGCGCGAAAAAAACGCCTGTTTCGCTCGGCAGTTCCTCAACAAAGCTCCACCCTTTCGAGTGGAGCTTGTTCGCTCTGTTCGGGCGCAAGGCTAAGGCGGGTTAACGCCAGAACAGCGCGAGAAGAATGATGATGGGCAAAGGAATGCCCAAGAGCCAAAGAAGCGCACCGCGACCAAATCCCATGGTGTTTCTCCTAGGAAGTGATGCCCGGCTAACGCGGTTCGGGTCGGCAGGTTCCAACAAAAAGTTCCAAGATCGGGCTGGGCTCTGCGCTGCTTAGGGACGTTCCACTGTCGAAATGCGCCTCGGAACGAATGCATGGCGAGTGAGTCGATACGGCTAGTGGCTGTGTTGGAGTAGCGTCATGGCGTGGTCTCAATGGCAGGAAGTGCAATTGCAAGAGTGTCTGGTCCTTGGCATCTCGCCCGAGGAAACCGCAGCCCTTCTGGGAATGACAAAACAAGAAGTGTGCGACAAAGCGCGAGAGTTGGGCTTCGTTTTCGCAAGCGAGACGGAAAGCCCGTCAACGGCACCCACTCTGTCGGAGCTGTTTCCAAAACACACGGCTGCTAGCTAACCCTCTGGATGCAAGAAGCCCTGACGCGAGCCGGGGCTTCCGCACGCAACCGCGCTTCTGGAATGGGAAATGAAGCACGGCATTGTAGCCGTCAATGAGGATGCGCGTCTGCTCGTTCCAACGGTCGGCGTTGAAGGCGTAACCGATCTTTGGTACTTCGGTGTAAATCTCAAGGCTGGCCAGCCGGGCGATGTCGCGGTAATCCACGGCCCGCTCTAAAGGCATCTCGGTCTCGTCGCCTCCGATCCACTTTTCGCAGGATCTCGTGCCAGAGGTCGACGACCTCCTTCGATTTCGAGAAGAAGCGTTGTGTCCGCCGATGTCGAACACGAGCCGTTGTGTTCGACCGTGCGGCTGATGCCGCCGACATAGACCGGATCTTCTCGGCCACGATGACCGAGAGATCGGAGTCCCGCGTCAGGCAGTTAGGCAGCGGTGAGTTCGGCCGGACCCGCGACCCGGAGGCTGACCAAGGCCGAACCTGTCACAGGCAGTCCACTAATGCGCGCGTTTCCCTCACCTCCACGCAAGAAAAAGCCCCGCCGAAGCGGGGCTCCAATCGAAGCGATGTCACTGAGTGCCGGTGGTGTTCGATTTCGACGGCACAGGTGTCCGCGCCGGAGCCTGCTCGCCGGTCGTAGGTCCTGGCGTCGTCACGGCCGGAGGTTGGTTGTTGTTGTTGGCTGTGCGCGTCCGGTCGGGACCGGCCGAAGCGAAGATAACGAGTGCGGCTCCCAGAACGATCGCGCCGATAACGGCAGGTATGGCCCAGCCGCGCTGAGGCCCCGCAGGCGCTTCGCGCCTTGGGTTGGGGTTGGACTTATATTCAGTGGCCATGACATGTCTCCTCGTTCGTTCGAATAACGCGCAGCGAGGACAAAGGGTTGCATACCGACTATTGCTTCGGAGCCGCTGGCGTCGACTGCGATTGGGCCGACTTCGATGCGCCCTCTTGGATCTCATGGCGCGTGTTGACCACGATTAAGCCTGTGATGAAAAGAACAACTCCGACGGCAATTATGAGCATTCGCCGAGCCCCGGTTCGGGCCATGGGCGGCTGACCTTCATTGTACGGGGCAGACCTGGGATCGTTGGTACTGTTCATGGCTCCAACTCCTGTTGAGAGCCAAACGCCGAGCGTAGCTGCAAGTTGCGTAGCCTCTGAAGTCAAAACTCCTTGGTCGGGACTGGAACTCGCCATAGTCCAGCTCATGTGCGGACGCCAGTCAGCCAACCTGTAGCAGTGTGACTGTGATGAAGACCCATGCTCCGACTCCTGAGAAGTAACAAGAACGTAATGACCCGTTCATTCTTGCTGAGTTGGAACACTATCGAAAAATTCCGCAGATAGGCTCGAACCTTGCATCTAAAGGGGCGTTCCCAATTCGGCAATATATTGCGAGACACTCCATGGTGGTCGTAGTTTCCCGCGTCAGCCATGACTGCTGCGAGTTGCGGTCACTGGAGTATCCCGCACCGTTTTGCCGCGAAGGGCATGGGCCGATGTGGCTACAACGGCGGGTTTTTGGTGGTGCCCCGGCGCGGAGCAGCGTCCGTATCGGGTTCGTTTGTCCCGCTTGTAGCGGTCAACTCGCGCTGCGCAATCAAGAGGAAAAGCCGCTCGGGGATGGTCAGCTCTTCTAGGACGCTTGCCATGCCAGTCAACCTTCAACCTCCCCAACGGCCAGAGCCCGGCCTTGGTGATGTAAGCGGCATTTTGTTTTGGACGCTCCCTGCCACTTTCCTGGTTGGTGTACTGACTTACTGGATAGTGAGGTGAGAGAGGAACTTCCCGTCTATAAAAGACAATCAACGCAGCGCTTTGAGCTTCTGCGCACGCGCGAGCAAGTTCGCCACGCTCGATACATGCCAGCGCGAACCGCGCGGGGTCGGAATTTTCCGGTCGTTTAGAGAACGCGTAACCGCCCCAATTGAGATCACTCCCTCGGTACGCAACGTGCGCAGCATTGGCATAAAGCCGCGGGCATGCTCATCGGCTGCTGCGGCCAGCGCGGTCCGACCGACTTCACCCGCTTCGCGAATGTTCGATGAATTGCCAAGCTGGCCTCCACTCGCCTTTCTGATCGCGAGTGCCGCCTAAGCGCGAGCGGAAGGGTCCGCTCGACAAAGATAAGCCACGCATGTCTTCCTACTCAATCGCTTTCGGGATTTAGGACAAGGAAGTCCGGCTCCGCTTCGGCGAATGCCGGATTTCGTGCGTCGGCCATGGCCACAATCGCAAGCACTGCTAGGGCTGCTATAAAGTGACGCAATGTTCGCACGTTCATCGGATGCTCTCCGCTGGTCGAGCCGCCACGTTGGAAAATCGGCCCTTAACAAAAAGTAAACGCACCACGCTGGCGGCTCAGTACAGGGGTGTCTCGTTGATGTTACCCGCGTTGCCCTTGCGGCGTCGCAGCCAGCTGCGAAGCCGCATGGGCTTGCCCCCGGGACGCGTAGGCGGATCATCATCATCGAGGCTCTTGAGTGCATCAATGATTTCGTCAAACGCGACTGGTGCTTTTGCATCGGGCGGGAAACGCATTCCGGGTAGCGACTGAACGGCGCACGCGTCAGAGGCCCACGCCGAAAGGATTGCACGCTTCTCCTGCCTGGTCAGATCGGGGTCGTTGAGAACGTCGCGGGGGTGATCGAAGACGGCCGCGGGATTTAGCAGCCGATCAAGCTCAAAGTCGAAGCCACGCATGTTTTCCTCCTGATCTCCTTCCTCTTTCAACACGGGGCCGCGCGCATGGCGTTAACGCACCAAGCGCGCGGGTGTCGCGCCTACATTCCGACAGGCGTCGATACAGCCTCAGTTGCCTGCGTGAATTGGCGTGGCCACGTCGGCGTGGGTGTTGGCATGAAAAGCAAGGCACTGAGCGAGCCCGCTTCCGGCACGTCGCGACGCTGCGGCTTAGAAACGTTTGACTTCGATTTCAGCCACGGCACTTCGTCGATCGGCGGCAGATGCGCGGTGAAGTCCGGTAGATCGGGGCGGCGCACCAGGCCTTCGGCTTGGGCATAGTACGGCGAGGTAAACGCGAGGATCGAGATCGTTGTAGCGGCGATGGCATGGGCAAGCTTCGACATGGCACATCCTCCAATGTGCGGTGGGTTGATGGATTGCAGCGGGTGAACCCGTCCGGGATGCGGACGGGTTCAGATTGTGGTTTAGGCGGCGCGCTTCTGATCGAGCTGCGGCGCTGCGCCCGGGCCTGCCGCTGTTATGGCGATGCGCCGGGGCTTCATGGCCTCGGGAATTTCGCGCTGCAGCTCGATCGTCAGCAGGCCGTTGATCAGGCTCGCGTTTGAGACCTTGACGTGGTCGGCGAGTTCAAAGCGGCGCGAGAAGTCGCGAGTTGCGATGCCGCGGTGAAGGTAATCACCATCCGAAGTTCCGGACTTCGCGCCGGTGACGACCAGAAGGTTTGGTTCGGACGTGATCGAAAGCTCTTCCGGCGCGAACCCGGCGACCGCCATCTGGATGCGATACGTATCGTCACCCGACTTTGCGATGTCATACGGCGGCCAATTGTCGATCGAGGACACGCGAGAGGCGTTGTCCAGGAGATCGAAAACACGGTCGAAACCGATGCTGGAACGATAGAGGGGAGAGAAGTCGAACTGGGTCCTCATAGCCACATCCTCCTAGATGAGCAACATGGTGTCTGAGCAGCGCACCGGACCTCGCCGGCGCCGCACCAAGCCCGATCGGGCACTTGGCGCCAAAAAATCTTGGCGCGGATTTTTGGTTTTCAAGGGCTCCTGAACCCGCTCGGTGAAATTTTTTTTGGAGGTTCTCGCCTCCGGCTGCGGCTCCCCCGGACAGCAGAGGAATAGGATGCGGCAACGTCGTGTTGTGCCGCTATCCGCCATCTCTGGTCCTCTCAGTTGTAGAGTTTCAAAACCGCGAAGACTCGTTGCGCCCAGCGAGGACACAGCCGCAAGGGGACGCATCTCAGATGCTGGCAGGCGGCCCTGCCGTCTCCCGGGAGTACCTATTTGGAGGTAGGACGAAACCCCAAAATTTCTTGACGACAATCTGATGTCGGTTGTTGAATTAGCCGTCGCTAGCCTTTGAAGGGGTGGCTGCGATGGGGATGGCGAATGCTCCCGCCCGCTTTGCTACGGGGCCTACCGATGGCGATACAGCACTATATAAATGACATTCCATTCGAGCCTGAGGCCATCAAGGCCATGTCGAAGGCGCTGGAGGAGACCTGCAGGGCCCTCCGTATCGACGGTCAGATTCACGACCGGGAAGTCATTGCTACTCGCATCATAGAATTGGCGCGTAATGGCTTGATTGACGCCAAGGCGCTGAGCGAGCGCGTGGTAGCTGAAACCAAAGCGCTGCAGTCTCTCTAGGTGGAACGGAGCTTGGGGCGGCGCGCGCGTGTTAGACTAGCCATGCAGCTGCTGCGTACGCTTGGCACCCGAACTCGATAAACTCCGTAACATGCGGCTTCTGGGTGTACGAAGCCGGTGCCTTCGGGCCGGTCGAGCGAGGGTGTGCGGGTGTTCGTCACTCTCGATGCGCTGCCCATGTTGTTGGCAGCGCAAGCCCGTTTTTGGAACAATTCTGAATTGCTTGTGTTGTGCCAGCACCTTGCTCACCCATAGGAAGGACACAGCACATGCGTTTCGTGACATGCGTTGCAGCGCTGGCCATCGCCACATCGGCCGCCGTCGCTCAAACACCTGCCGTTAAGTCTCCCAGCGAGAACAATCCGGCTGCGCCAGTTCCGGGAGCCAACAGCTTCACAGAAGGCCAGGCCAAGTCCCGCATCGAAGGTGCTGGCTACACCGAAGTGTCGGGCCTGCAAAAGGACGCCAACGGCGTTTGGATGGGCACCGCCAAAAAGGGCGGTCAGTCGGTCAAGGTCAAAGTCGACTTCCAAGGCAACGTGACGCAGTAAAGGGCACCAAATGACAAAGGTAATCTCCAGACTGTACCCTTCGTACGACCGCGCTACGCAAGCAGTTCGCGATCTGGAAGCGGCCGGTGTACCTCACTCGGACATCAGCATCGTCGCGAACAATGCCGACAATTGGTACAAGGAAAGCGGGACTGGTCGTGTTGACCGTGATCGCGACGGCACCGACGATCGCGCCGAAGGTGCGGGAGCGGGAGCCGGTATTGGTGCCGGCATCGGCGGCACTGCCGGTCTCTTAGCCGGGCTTGGCCTCCTAGCCATTCCGGGTATCGGCCCCGTCGTCGCCGCCGGCTGGCTCGCCGCTACTGCTGCCGGTGCTGCGGCAGGCGGCCTTACGGGCGGCATCGTGGGGGCGCTCACACAAACGGGCGTGAGTGATGAAGACGCACATGTGTACGCCGAAGGTGTGCGGCGGGGCGGCACACTCGTCACCGCCCGCGTCGCGGATGGTGCGGCCTCCAATCTCGAAAGCGTGCTGGACCGCTCGGCTCTACGAACCAATGACTTGCGCAGCAGCTACACCAAGTCTGGCTGGAAATCATTCGATGAGAAGGCTAAGCCCTACTCGGCGGACGAGGTCCGAAAGTATCGTAGTTCTTGGCAATAACTAGGTACCAGCAACGGGCCCGGATTAATCCGGGCCCGTTCGCATGTAATCAGCTCTTTCGTTTGTGAACTCCGTGCGGCAAAAGGGGAGATATCCATGGCCAAGGAAAAGACGCTCGAAGACCTATTTCACGACACCCTGAAGGACATCTATTACGCCGAGAAGAAAATCCTGACGGCGCTGCCGAAGATGGCGAAGGCGGCGCAAAACCCCAAGCTGAAGGCTGCGTTCGAGAAACACCGGGGCGAAACCGAACAGCAAGTTGCCCGCCTCGAACAAGTCTTCCAGTCCATCGACCAGAAGCCGCAGGGCAAGAAGTGCGCTGCGATCGAGGGCATCCTCGACGAAGGCAAGGAGATCATGGACGAGTACAAGGGAATGCCGGCCCTTGATGCCGGTCTGATCTCCGCCGCCCAGGCGGTAGAGCATTATGAAATCTGCCGCTATGGCACGCTTGCAACGTGGGCCGACGAGCTGGGCAACAGCGCGGGTGCGAGGCTCCTGAAAGCGACGCTTAACGAAGAGGAAAAGACCGACAAGGCGTTGAGCGATCTGGCCGAGACGGCCGTCAATCAGGCGGCTGAGGCAGTAAGCGCCTAAGGGCCGCAACTTTTACTCAGCGTCAGCGTTGTGAGCCCACGGCCAAAGGAGTTTGGATATGACCATGCATAACGACAACCGACGACGCGTCGGCATGCGAAACGAGGACGGCACTTGGGGGTGGGGTGTTCCTGCTCTTGTTGCCGCAGCAGTAATCGTCGCCGGCCTGTTCTTCTTTATGTCGGGCGACACCCGCACGACCACGGCGACCAACACGTCACCAAGCACCACGACCACGTCGACCACCGGCCCGGCAGGTTCTCAAGCCCCAGTACGGGCGCCG
Source organism: uncultured Alphaproteobacteria bacterium (assembly GCA_963779545.1). Lineage (GTDB taxonomy): Bacteria > Pseudomonadota > Alphaproteobacteria > Rhizobiales > Xanthobacteraceae > PALSA-894. The sequence goes on from CAVZYQ010000005.1 coordinate 522,398, forward strand.
ACTACCGCACCGGCTCCGGCGACGCCGAAGCAGTAACTCTCCAAGCCACCTAGCAATCCTCAACCCCGCTTCGGCGGGGTCTTTTTTTTGCTACGACCTGCCAACCGTGCGTTACTAGGTACCGTTGCGTGAGTAACAGCGACATTAACGGTCCGGTAGTTGCCGCTCACCAGAAAATTTCCCGCCTATAAAAAGGCGCCTTCTAACCCAAGGCTTTCGAGCGTCTGTGCACGGGCGAGAAGGTTGGCAACGGAGGAGACATGCCAGCGAGCCCCGCGCGGTGTCGGAACCCGCCGGTCATTAAGCGCTGCAGTGATTGCCGCCAGCGTGATTGCGCCTTCTGCTTTGACAGTTCGGAGGAGCGGTAACAGCATGCGTGCGTGCTCGTCGGCCGCGGCTGTCAGCGTTACCCGTCCCCGGTGGCCAGCCGCGCGGATACTGCTCGGGTTGCCCGGCTTGCTGCCGTTGGTCTTCTTGACCGCCAATGCGGCCTTGGTGCGCTCGGAGATCAGCCGCCGTTCCTTCTCTGCCAGCGCTGCGTAGAGGTGCAGCATGAAGGGATCGGCATCCCGGCCAAGCTCGGCGACAATGAACGGCACGCGCTGAGCCATCAGCCCTGAGACAAACGCAACATCGCGGGAAAGGCGATCGAGCTTGGAAACCAAGACGCAGCATTTCGCGGTCTTGGCGGCTGCCAGCGCAGCGGCGAGGTGAGGGCGGCGATCCAGCGCGTCGGCCCCCTTGCCGGTCTCGGCCTCGACGTACTCGGCGATGATCGTGATGTTCTCGGCTTCGGCAAAGCGGGCGATCGTCGCGCGTTGCGCTTCGATCCCGAGACCAGAGCGCTGCTGTTGCCTTGTGGAGACACGAAGGTAGGCAACAGCGCGGTCCATACAAAGTGCATACCACCGTTTGCCCTTTGTATGAATCCACTATCTGAGCAATGTCATTGCTCTTTTCGTTGTTGCACAGCGACATCGGGCGACAGCGAAGCAGCGCGTAGTTTAGTGAAAAATGCCCACGATCGAGTCTACGCGGGCGGTGGCGGGCTTTAGGGCTTGTGCGGTGTCACCTGCAGGACGCCGAATTAGCGCGCTGTGTGCGCGCCTGTGCCGCGCGAGAGGCAATTCAATTCGCGATGTCACTCGAATGCACTCTGGCGCTTGCTATAGTTCACCGCCGATCGAGGATGGAGTTACCCGGAATGGCCGATCGCATCTACGTGCTCGAGATTGGTAACCGCGCGGTGCTTTGCTGTCCGGCTGCCGGATTTTCAGGAAGCCCAATGACTCTTGAAGGAGGAATGGTTGCGGGCAGATCTCCGGGAACTCCGGAGCGGCGGCAAGCCGCTATGGGACGGCCATGAAAAGCTTCGCGTCAGGAATGCCGATCCGGTTGAGTTCTCTCGCTTTGAAAGAGGATTGAAGTCGTTGCCCGAAGATGATGTGATTTGCCAATCGTCTATCTCGTCGGTCTCTACTAGCTGCGAAGTGACACCTAGATTCCCTTCAATCATCCGTATCGCGCCATCCACTCATCTGCGGTGCCGCACTTGTGCGGCATGATGACGATCGGGCGGCGTTCGAGACGGGCTGCCATGAGCTGCAGACGCTCGTTCCAGGTTGGCGGTCGGCTTAGCCGCACGACGTAACCACCACCGCCGTTTAACGTTTGCTGGCGCACTCGAACTAGAGGCCGAGCGTGATTTCTGCCCAGCGCATCACCGTATTGCCGTTGAGGAACTCGATCACTCTTGGCTCGGCAGCCGCCGGCCGGTCATGACCGAGCACGGCGGTTGCCGCGATCATGTCGCAGCGTTCGTTGAAGACGACTGATATCACGGTCTTGCCGGGCGGATTGTAAGTCTTGAGCGTGTAAGCGCGGCTGCGACCCCTCATCCAGGCAATTCTGATCGGACGGCCGGTGCCGAGTGGCGAAACTTCGCCGACGAGATCAAGATCTCCCATGCGATCGACGTCTTCGTCATCGGTGATGCCGGTCGCGCAATTGCAGAAGCCGAGCTTGGCACGCAGATAAATTTTCACCTCGGCACCGCAGTCCGCCGCCTTGCACCGGAATGCCTTTCCCTTGCCCCACTGATCGATGGGGAAGGGCCAAGTCACCTCCGTCCATGCCGGCCCCGACGCGGTTGCGGCCGCGCGTGGTAATATGCCAGACCACGCCAACGCCGCCGCCAGTGCGCTCACGAGCGCGGCGACGACGATGGCGATGGCAGTTGCGCTACTCATTGCACGACCCGTACAGTCGCGGCTGAGCTAGTTGCTCGCTAGATACTTCTTCGCGGTCGCAACCTCGGGCCGCTCCGTATCGGAATTCGCGGTCAGCATCACGAGCTTCTGATAATTGTGGCGCGCCGCGGCCTTGTCGCCAAGCTTTTCGGCCGCTTGCGCCGCGCCAGCGTAGCCGTGGAAGCGATTTGGCTCCTTGGCCTTCGTGGCTTCGAAGGCGGCTAATGCCTCTTTGGCCATGCCTCGCTTAAGTAGCATGACGCCATAGAGCTCTCGCGCAGGAGCGAGCGGCCCAGGAGTCACGGGATGCTTCTCGGTCTTGTCCTCAGCGTCGGCAGCCGCGCTCATCGCTCTTAGTGCTTCGTTGTGCTTGCCTTCGGCGGCAAGTACCCACGCCGCCGCAACTTGGTGCTGAATGTCGACGATCTCGGACCAATAGGCGTCCTTCGCTTCGCGCAGCTTGTCGCGAAGCTCAATGAGCTTGGCAATATCGGACTTTGCGGCATCTGGCTTGCCGGCGCGCGCTGCGCCGAGGGCCCGCGCAAAGTGCGTGATAGCCATTGTGTGATTGAACTGAGTAGGCCGGGTTGGCAGTTCGGCCGCGCCTTTCCAGTCACCGCGCTCCACCATGTATCGCGCTTGAGAAGCCGCCAGAGCATACTGACTAGGGAATGCGCCCTGGCCAACATTCTGAGTTGCCAGCATGTCGTCCATAACGGCACGCGCGCTCTTGTCTTGGCCGAGCTGCAAATGGGCATAGACCATATAGTCTTGTCCGTGCAGCTGATTGCCGGCTTCCTTGTCGGCCCTCGCGGCCTTCGCCGAGACCGCATTGGAGGCGATTGATTCGCTCCAATATCCAACGCGCGTATATATGTGGGAGGGCATGTGCTGTGCATGCGGCGCTGCCGGTGCGATCTTCGCATAACGGTTGGCAGCATCGAGGCCCTTCTGCGCGGTCTCCGGGTAATCGTACAGGTGAATCAGGTAATGCGTCACGCCCGGATGTTGGGGCAGCCGTTTCGAGATTGGCTCAAGTATGGCGGCTCCCTTCGTCTGTTGTGCGTAGGTCTTGTCAGTGGGTGACGCCGATGTGTTCAAGGTAATGGCATAGGCGATCTGCGCCTCGTCATCCTTAGGGTATTTTGCTGCCAGCGCTTCCATTGCTTTCAGGAATGCGCTGATGCGCTGGCGATGCGTGAGCTTGTCGTGATCCACGTACATGACCGCCAGCGCATCGATATAGTCGCGCTCACGCTCGGTCTGGGCGTTCATCGCCTTGGCCTTTTGAATGGCGGCGAGCCCTGGTGCCAAGTTGGCGGTCGGAATGGCGATGTGCGGATTGTTGAGTAAGGTAAGCGCGACGCCCCAATGGACCATGGCGCAGTTTGCATCCGCTTTTCCGGCTTCCTCGAAGATCTCTTTGGCCTGATCATACCAGAACGAATGCTGATATCGCATGGCGCGATTGAACCGACGCTGCGCTACCTCGTTGCACGAGGTCTCGAAGTTCACAACGCCGAATTGTTGATCGACATCGCCCTGCGCGACGAGCGGCTCTGAGGATGACAGGGCAAGCGCCGCGAGGCCGACCGTGACGGCAAATGTAGACTTTCGCATCGATTTCCTCCTTCTGTGAGATGCCTCCGCGGTGGCGGACGCACAATGCTCAGCGAACGGCGGTCGCTGTTTCGCTGGTGCCGGTCAGAGATTCAATAAAAGCAATCAGGTCACGTCGCTCTTGCTCTGTCAGTTCGACCGGCATCATCAGCGGGGAACGACTCGGACGATCGATGCCGCCTTTTCCGTAAAGCCTCATTACGTCGTCGAGCGTCGCCTGCGAGCCGTTGTGCATGTAGGGCGGGCGCAGAGCGACAGAGCGAAGCGTCGGCGTCTTGAAGGCGAACTGCATCAATTCGTCGTCCTTGATCTCACGGCCGCGCCCCCGATCAGTGGTCGTCGTTCCGATATCGTGGAAGCTGTCATCGGTGAATCGCCAGCCGCTGTGACAGGCGAAACAATTCGCCTTGCCATTGAAAACGATGAACCCGCGCTTGGCGGACTCCGAGATCGCTTGCTCGTTTCCCGCGATCCAGCGGTCGAAGGGCGCAATGGTCGGCTCAAGCGTCCGCTCGAAAGCCCCAATCGCCTGCGCGATTGTGTCGATGTTAATTGGCATGCCCGGCAAAGCCGCATTGAATTTTACGACATATGCAGCGTCCGATCTGATCCGCTCGGCGATCACCTCGACTTTAACCGGCGTTGGCGTGCCCTCTAACGACATGGAGCCGGTCGCGATAGAGGCTTTAGCCTGCGCCTCTAGCGTCGCGCTGCGGCCATCCCAGCCGACCGGCGCGTTACTGGCGTGTCCAATTCCAATCAGCGGCTGCGACTTGCGCGAAGTGAGCTTGCCGGCATCATTATAGCTGCGTGCCTCCGTCACCCCCCAGCCAAGCTCGGCGAAGTGACAGCTCGCACATGCGGTCTTCCCGGAGGCAGAAAGCTGCGGCGCGAAGAACAGGTCACGGCCGAGGTCGACCAGCGCCGGATTTGGAATCGGTTGCGCGGCCGGCCGGCGATACTCCCGTTTCATCGCCGTCATGTCGGGGAGTGGCGCGCCGGTCTGCGCGTGCGTTGTCGTTATTCCGCCGATCACCAACAGCACAGAATGCGAGTGGCGCCGCGAGCCCGGTGCCAAACCTCCTTCGCTTGCGCTGGGGATATGACATCGGCGGACTACGCTTCGCTCATCAGTTCCGCGGGGGCGCGCGGCGTCTCCGCTGTGGATGCATCCGGACGCGCGATGGTGTGCCACGTGCGTCCCGCGATCACAGCCAAGATCTGCCCGCTCAGCATCGCTGCGAATGCCAGCAGTTCGAGGAATTCCTGCATCGTTTGTTCGCCCCGTCCGAAACGCGAGCCGCGTATCAGAATGGCTCTTTGACGGTTTGATCCGGCAGGTTCCGGGCGCTGGCCCGAAGATGCAGCTCATCGATCAACGGCATGGCTGATGCGGCGGCTTGTGCCTGCGGGGCGCGCGGCTCCCATTTTGCCCACAGGGCACTACTGCCTACACCGGCAGCAAATGCGAAAACGACGAGAAAAGTGATTTTGAGCATAGGGCCCTCCCGTGCCGAAGGAGCCCCCCGGCAGCGAATTTGCGTCCATCGCCGGCATGAGGCAAATTTATTCTTCCTATGGCTTTGATAAGGATTTCTTTGAGATGCGCAGTCTCAACCTCGACCAGTTGCGGACCTTCACCGAAGTGGTGGCACTCGGCAGCTTCTCCGCCGCGGCCCGCCGACTCAATCTAACGCAGCCGGCGGTGAGTCTGCAGGTCCGCGAACTCGAAGCCCGCTGGGGAGTGCGGCTGGTCGAGCGCTTCGGTAAGCAGGCGCACGCAACCGCGCCCGGCCGCGACCTGATCGAGCAAGCAAGCCGCATCTTCCGCGAGTGCGAGGCGGTCGAGCAGGCGATGCGCCGCTTCCGCGACGGCTGGCTCGGTCGGGTACATATCGGCACGACACTCACCGCGCTGACCTATGAGCTGCCGCCGGTCCTACGCGAACTGCGCCTCGCTCATCCGGGGATCGACCTCGTGGTGACCAATATGGCAACGCGCGACACGGTGGAAAAGATTCTCGAGAATTCAGTCGATTTCGGGCTGGTGACCTTGCCGGTCAAGCAGGCGGGGTTACGGATCACGCCATTGCGCGCCGAAACGCTGGTCGCGATCCTGCCGGCGGGCACGAAAAATATCCCCGACGAAATCACGCCGGATTACGTGGCGCGTCAGCCGCTGGTGCTCGAACACGAACGCGGCGCCGTGCACGGGCTCATCATGCAGTGGCTGGGCAAACACCTGCCATTGACGCACGCGCCGATGCACATCGGCATTATCGAGGCGGCGAAGCAAGGCGTGGCGTCGGGACTTGGGATGTCCATCGTGCCCGATGTATCCGTCGCCGATGGGCCGCGCGATCTCGTTGTGCGTCCGCTCAAACCGCCAGTACCCTGCACGCTTGCGCTGATCGAACACCGAAACAAGCCGAACGAACCCGCGCTCGACATCGTGCGAAAGGCACTCTTGGGGTTGAGCGAGCGAAGGCCGGATAACATGAAGAGTGTCCGGCGGCTCAGAAGCGCAACGCTGATGACATGAGCGAAGTTGCAAAGCAATTGAAGCGCGAGCTCACCGTCTGCAGAAGAGAAACAGTAGGGAAACGACGCTAACAGTTTCGCGTTAGGCGACGAGTCCGCCTCTGCGAATGTACCAGATCCAACGTTCTCTGAATTTGTAGCAAGAATCTTGCTCGGGCGAGTGCGACTGGGGTCCAACCGCCACGCTGAAAGAACTGCGGAAGTCGACGCACTGGTTCGAAGCTTCGTTCGCTTGGTGAGTGCGACTGAAATCCAACTCCGCGCGTCATTCCCGGATTGTCGGGAACCGATCCATTCACAATGCCAACTAATGGCCGGCAAATTTGGCTTCGCCTCGCCTTCGGGCGAGCCTGTGAGCGTCTCCATGAATGCGACGAGATCAAGCCGTTGCTGTTCGCTCAGCACTATTGGAAGCAGCAGCGGTGAGCGGCGGGGCCGATCGATGCCGCCCTTCTCATAATGCTTCACGGAAGCATAGAGGTCGACTGACGACGAGTTGTGCATGTACGGTGGACGCGTCGCGACCGAGCGCAGGGTCGGCGTTTTGAAAGCGAACTGCATTTCCAGATCGTCTTTCAGTTCGCGCCTTGATCTTATCTTAGTTCAGGTCTGTCTCGGCCAGCCAGTGGCTAATCCGAGAACGTGACCGGATCGAGTCGTGCTCTGTTGACCGACAGAGAGAAGATATCTGGCCTTGCGTAGTGTCCGCACACGTCGAGCGAGCGGCGTGCGCGTCGCGCCGCTTCTGCGTCGAGTTCCGCATAGAGAATTCCTTTTTCGCGCGTAAGCGGTCCTGCGGCGATGGCGCCGCTTGGAGCAACGACAACGGCATCGCCATTGTTGATCCATTCATCGGGCTTGTACAATTGATCTCGGTTCGGAAAATCGTCCGGCAGGTCGCTTCCCTGCAGTGCCGTTGCAGTGCCGATCACCCAGGCGCCGGCTTCTCGCGCGATATGCCGGAATGTCGCAAGACATGCCTCGCCATTGTCCCACGTCGGATTGACGAAGATCTCCATCCCTTGCGCATACAACGCATAGCGCGCGAGCGGCATGTAGCTTTCCCAGCAAATCAGGCACCCAAGGCGACCCGCTGGTGTATCGACTACTTTGAGGCCGCTGGCGTCGCCCATGCCCCACACCATCCGCTCCGGATTGGTAGGCATGAGCTTGCGGTGGCGATTGAGGATCTTGCCGTCCGGCCCGATCACAACGACGGTGTTGAAGAGCGTTGTCCCGGAGAACTCACTGTCGATTTCATGAAGCCCGATTACGATTGTGGCGGAATGCTTTGCCGCCGCCTCGTAGATCGGTTCGAGATCGTTGCCTCGAAGGTCGACAGCGTTCTGTCGCAGCCGGGCGTGGATGTCACCAGACAGCGCCATGTCGCCTCCGGGCTTAAGCCGCCAGACCCACGTTGGATAACCCGGAATGTAAGCTTCCGGAAAAACAAGCAGCGACGCGCCGGCACTCGCCGCTTCCTCGATCGATGCCAGCACGCGCGTGATGGTCGCTTTCCGATCAAGCAATACGGGGGGAGTTTGGATAACTGCTACCTTCGCCATATCTTCCTCCTGGAACTGGTCTGCAGGCCCACGTGCGCTCAGGATTTCGGACCACCGCAAGCTTTGCTGGATTTCACGACTTAAAGCCGCGTTCCATCCAGTCCAAGAAATGGACTGCCAAATCGCCGCAGCACGCGGCACGCCGACTTGGGGCTGGAGTTGGCATAGGCAGCACGGTTAGTGCTTGTTCATCCGCCGCGGCTTCACCGAGGTACGGCCAGGTTTGCCGCTCGCTTGGGGTTACCGTGCTTAGAACAACGGACTGGATCTCGTCGTCGAAGCGCCGAACGCGGGCGTCACGTTCGCGTATTTTTTGACTTAATGGTGCACTTCAGCAGAGCGTCGTGCGCGCATACATTGCGGAGTACAGACGAACTACGCAGCGGCGGGCCCACGCTTGAGTGCATCATCCCACATGAAAATTGGATGGCCACATGTATCTGAGCTGTTCAACAACTTGCCTCTTGAGAAGGTTTGAACATTCTATCCTCTGGATACATCGATAGTGTTCGCGTTGTGACACTCGAGAGCGCTACTGCGTTTAGCTTTTTTTGAGGCAGAGGTGTAGGGCTCATTTAGAAATCGGCCGCCGCCGCGCGGCGCGCCCGCGCAAACAGGTCTGAGAAGGCGCTTCTCCATACCGCTCGCGGTAGTCTGCTGCAAACCGCCCGAGGTGAGAGAAACCCCAAGCCAACGCGATCTGTGTAACACTTTCATCCTGATCGGCGCGCATCAGCGCATCACGCACGCGCGCTAAACGGGCATCGCGCAGGTAGCGCATCGGCGAAATACTGCGATGGCTCTTGAAGTGCTCCAGCAGGGTTCTTCCCGGCACTCCCGATGCAAGAGCTATGTCAGCGAGCGTCACAGGCAGATGCAAATTCGACTCGATGAAATCTATGGCGCGCTTTACGTCGCCGGGCGCAACCTTGTTTTCGAGGCGTTCCAAGGCAGCGGTATAGTTGTTTGGCTGTCCGAGCAACAATCCAGTTACGAGAAGCTGCTCGTACATGTTCAGCATCACCGAACCAATTCCTGCTGGCCCGGCCTCGTCCAGATCGGCGATAACCAGATGCATTTGACGGCGAAGCCTGCGTGCGTGCTCTGCGGTGAAATCAAAGTCGGGCAGGAACTCCAGCCGGCGAGTAGGCACATCGCCGAGTAAGGCTTCAAGCTGTCTCATCGCGGTCGCCTTCGAGACCGTCAGCGTCACACGTTCGCTGCCGGCCTCCGACCGCAGGTAGTGGCCATGAGCAGAGATGATGACCGCCCGGGTCGGGTTGCAGGGAAGACTGCCTGCCTTGCTGACCATCTCTGAATTGCCGCGCAGCGGAAAGTGAACCCAAAAATCGTCCTTTTGTCGATCAGGTCGGCCACCCGCCGAAACTGCAGCGCCGTAGTAAATGCACCCGATGAAGGTGCCCGGCAAATATGCCACCCGCGAAACAATATCGAGCGCGCCCGTATCGCGCGAACGCATGTCAAAAAAGAACTCTTTGCTATCCATGAAAGCATGCGTCTGATCGAGATTCGTACTGGCAAAAAGCTGGTGGTGGCGCAGAAGCGGCGAGGCGCCCCTCAGCGATCCTGGCGTCCTACCGAGCGGTTTCCACCCAGCCATCGCGAACTCTCATTTCAAATTCTGAACTTTGTGACCTGACGGCTGCCGATTTCCGCGATTTTCGGACAAAGGTCGCGAGGACCGGATAGTTCTCGCCGGTATCGGTGGTTAATTGGGCTGGCAGGGAGTTTTGAAGCCTCCGTTTGCAGACGGCGCCTACGCTAGAGCGCGTGAGTGCCGCGCGGCAGTCTTGGCGAGCGTTACTGTCGCAAAACACTACCGGTTTTCGCTCAGATGCGTGCAGCCGACAGAGTGACGCATCTGCGTGCGACCGCAAGATACCTCTTCAGCCTCTCCAACGAGGGTTCTGGTACAATTCAGGGAGCGAAGTCATGAAAGATGTCACTCGAGCTATTTTAGGCGGCTCTCTTGTCGCTGTGCTGTATGCGGCACCGGCGCACGCTCAGGCGACGCGCACCTGGGTGGCAGGGTCGGGCGGTTCCGACGCCAACCCTTGCAGTCGCACCGCGCCTTGCCAGACCTTCTCGGGCGCTCTTTCGAAAACCGCAGACTGGCGGCGAGATCAACTGCATCGATTCTGGCGGCTTCGGCGCGGTAACAATCAACAAGTCGATTACCATCGACTGCGCAGGCACGATGGGATCGATTCTGGCGGCTGGAACCACCGGCGTGACCGTGAACACCGCGGGCGTCAAAGTGATCCTTCGCAACCTGTCAATCGACGGCGCGGGAACCGGCTTGAATGGAATCAACTATACGGCCGGCACCGAGGTGACTGTGGAAAAGGTCTCGATTTTCGGCTTTACCAACAACGCCATCAACATGTCGTTGACGGCTAACGGCAATCTCCAGGTGATCGATGCCAGCCTGAACAACTCGGCGCGCGGCATTCGCATCTCCACGACGTCCAGCTTTGCCATCGCCCAGGTCAAGAACGCAAGAATCTATCGGATGTCGATAAGCGGCGTGGAAGCCGGCACAAATTCCTTCGTCTCGATCGATAACTCGTCCTTTGCCGGGCATCCGACAGCCGTCAACGCCAACGGCTCACTTGCGGTGATGAACGTCACTAACTCCATTTTGACAAACAACACGACTGCCTTCAACGCAGCGGTCGGGACCACTGTCAGGATCTCGAACAACAAGATCTTCGACAACACTACCGCATTCGCGGGAACGATCCAGACGGGCGGTGACAACAAGACCGCGGGCAATGGCGCCGGCGGCACTCTCGCGGGCGGGGTTGCCACTCAGTAACCGGGCCGTTGCGCGCTGTGCGCACGTAGCGTCGAAAGAAAAATTCGCCACAAAGCGTCATTCTGTGGGTGTCGATAGCTTCTGGAATACAAGACAGCGACGCCGATTCCGTCATACGAACGGATACGGGACGGAAATTGCGGATTGACCCCGCATTCCGTCCCGGATTTTTAGGCTCTGCTCGTTCCAGAAGGTTTGTTAGATATCCCCTGTTGCCCGTAGCCGACATACCCGCCGTCATTGATCGATCCGCGGGATGGCAAGTTCCTTGATCAGTTTTGCCCAGTAGGGAGCTTCTACATTAATCAAAGCTAGAAACTCTTCAGGATTGTTGAATAGAGCGACGAGGTCCAAGTCGTCCATCTTCTTGCGAACGTCCGGCATCCCGAGGATTTGACGGATTTCTTTCTGAAGACGTTCGATGATTGGCTCCGGCGTACCCGTGGGCACAAACATGCCGAACCAGGGGGTCATATCGAAGTCCGGAAACCCGGCCTCTATCATAGTTGGAAGCTCAGGCGCGAAAGGTGCGCGGGTGCGCGAGGTCACCGCCAAAGCGCGAACCTTTCCCTCCCGGGCGAGGGCCAGATTGGTGCCGGGATTGAGAAATGCCATCGAAATTCGTCCGGCCACCAAGTCGGTTATGATTTGAGGCGGCCCGCGATAGGGCACCTGCTGAAGCTCAACGCCTGCCTTCAGCTTCATGAGTTCGCCACCTAGATGCTGTGTGGTTCCCAGCCCTGAATGGGCGTAAGTCACTTTGCCTGGATTGGCGCGCGCGTAGGCGATCAATTCCTGCACGCTGTTCGCCGGCACATCGTTATTGACGAACAACACATTGGGATAGCCCCAGAGCCGTGCGACGGGTTTCAAATCTCTCATCGGGTTGTACGAAAGCTTTTCATATAGACTTGGATTGATCACGATGTTGGCGCCAGTCAACACACCGAGTGTATAACCGTCTGGTGCGGCCTTGGCGGTGCGATCCGCCGCGATTCCACCTGCGGCTCCCGTGAGATTTTCGACGACAACTGGCTTTTCCAATGCGTTAGAAAGCTTGTCGGCCAAAACCCGAAGCGTCAGGTCAGCGCCCGGGGGAAACCCATAGAGCAAGCGAATAGGCCGATCGGGGTAGTTTGTCTGGGCCATAGGACTGCCGGAGGTGGCTAGAAACATAAGCGCGGCGAAGCCACACAACGCGACGTACGTGCGGATGATTCGGATCATGCTTCTTTCCTATGTTGAGCCATAACAGGCTGCACCATCGCTGAATTTTGCTCAAGATAGTGGGTAGAGATCAGTCGCCTGACAACGCCCGCCGCGTTGGGACCCGGCGGACATTCAGCGGTGATGATGCGCCGATCGTGACGCTCCCTCGCTGCGCCCGTGATATGCGCCCTGGGCTTCTCTACTTCTGAGGGGGCGCGGTTCTTCCTTGGTCGGCCGTGCCCGATGATCACGCCCAGCACCGAGCTTACGGGCAACGATCACGCCCGTATGGCCCCGCTCATCTGGCGCGCGCGGACCTCTCGCAGCAAGAAGCCGAACAGCGCGTCGATCAAGTCATTACCCAGGCGAAAGCCGCCGCCGATCAGGCACGTCGCGCAACCGCCAAAGATGGCGTTCTGGATTGCAGTCTCTCTTCTCGCAGACGCCCTCGCGGGTTGCATCGGCCCGCTTGAAGGCGGTCGCGAGCGGCGACGACTAGCCGGATGGAGAATGGGAGCTCTTCGCAGGTAGTGAATCATGAAACGGCATCCTGTACTGGCTCCACCTTCTCCGAACCTTCTGCTGCTCAGCCCGTTACTGGTACTGAATCGAACGAAGGAGCCTTACATGACAAAGATCAATCGCATCGTACTTGCCGCTGCGCTGCTTGTTCCAACCATCGCGATGGGGCAAAGCGGATCGAAAACGCCGGCACCCGCGCCCGGACAATCCGAATGGGCGCCCGGCCAGCGGGCAAAAGGACCCGGTGATGCGAACGACTTCGCCCCTGGCCAACGCATGCAGAAGAAAGATGTGAAGGGGCAGCCGGGAGCATCGGAATACGCGCCGGGGCATCTCCCCAATAAAGACGTAAGGAAATAGCGGCGGCGACGTGGACTGCTTAAGAGGCCGCTCTTGTGCGCGGTTTCTCGCTTCGCCTCTCCAATAGTTGGTGCCGCTTCCGCGGAACACCCTGCGCTGAATGGCATTGCTAGCCGCATTAGCAAGGTAAGCGTTATGTCCGACGACAAAACGAAGCGGGGACAGCCAGACCGGAGCCTCATCAACATGGGCGAAGATTTCGAAGTGAAGTACTGGACCAAGCACTTGGGCGTATCTCGAGAGGAGCTGCAGGCCGCGATAGATAAAGTTGGAAACGCGGCAGCCGCCGTTCGAAAGCAACTCGGCAAAGCGGCTTAACGGTTGACCCGTCCGAGAGAACCTAGAAATGGCCAAGCAACGCGCCCAGCTGAGTCCTGATGAGGTTACGGAGTTCGAGCGACTCTCTGAGGATTATTCTAACGCCACGGGCAACCTTCGGAAGACCTTGCGAGTGAGCAATCCGCCGGAAATTGGCGAGGTTCAGCTTTTTCTCGACGCAGAGTCGCACGTGGCGTCGATAGTTCAGCGCCTCAAGGAATTGATGGGTGTCGCTGACTGACGACGAACTACAGCGAGCAACCGCGGCGTGGCCTGGTTATCGCTATCGGTTGGGTGCTGAACGATCTACACCTTCACTTCTGTATCAGGTACAGGAAGAAATGAAATTCACATAACCTCGAAGCACAACGGGCTAGCGCGAGTGCTGTTGAGGAACCAATGAGCTTTCCGAGGAATTATGCCGCATCACCAACTGATGAGGGACATCACGATGCGTGCATATCATCTCGCGGGTGGCCTGCTCGCCGCCGCGCTGCTTTCTTCCACGGCTTTCGCACAACCATCCACCACTCCTCCCCCCGCAACGAAGGCCGAAGCGGCCGCGCCAAAGCTTGCGAGCCCGCACTGGCGCTCGTCGAAGCTGATTGGCGTGAAGATCTACAACGAGCAGAACGAGCGTCTCGGAGACATCAATGAGATCATCCTCGACAAAGACGGCAAGGCCATGGGCTATATTGTCGGTGTCGGCGGCTTCCTCGGCATGGGCGAGCACGACATCTTCGTCGAGCCGAATAAGATCAAGTTCGTGAACGAGCCGGTCCGCACCTCGTCGACCACGACCACAGCCAATCCACCGGCCAATCCGAATGCTGCGCCGACGAACACCCGGCCTGCCAGCAACACGACAAACACTGCGGCACGGGATCCCAAGGAAGTTTGGTATCCGGACCACGGCATCCTGAGCGCCACCAAGGATCAACTGAAGGCGATGCCCCAGTTCAAGTACAGCAGCTACAACTGAGCGGAACGTAGAGGGAGCGGATGCGGCGGCTACACCAAGTCGCCGCATCTACCCAGATCACCTTCTAGTAATTCCGTAGTCGCACAACCTATTTCCGAGAGCGTAAAGCGCCAGCGGTGTCGTACACGCGGTGCAATTTTGCGCAGCGAACCACTGTTTCGTGCTGACTTATCCGGGTTCTGAAAGGCGCCCGTTGATCCTAGTGACGACGCGAATAAGCCCTTCACTCATGCCTACCGACTAACGGCCTCTAGTTATTTATCGCTCTGACCCTTCGGACGCGGGGGGCACGGATTCACGGATGGTGGTTGCTAAAGCTTGTAGGGGACGCGGACGCAAGGCCAGATACCGACTCTGGCTTCTTGCCTCTGCGCGAGCCAAGCTTTTCGACACGCGCCTTAACGGCTTTCGTTGTGCGCCTCAATCGCCGGGCTATGACTGACGCCGAAATATGCTGTTGCCAAAGCTCGTTCAACAACCTGTCGTCTGTTTCTGACCAAGGTCGCCGGAGCGGTGGTCGTGCCATGTGACTCTTCCGCCTTTACCTTCCGCCGTCGTCTTGCGCGTACGTCGTTCCGGCCTTATTGCGCGGCTGCTGACTGCGGCGGCGCCGGCTATGATAGATGCCGTAAATCATTCCGGCAGCGAGAAGGATCGGACCGGCAACCGTGGCAATGCCCCAAAAGCTTTCCATGGGAATGTCTCTCGTGGGTTTGAACTATGGCCGGCCGAAAGCATCCGCGGGCCGGGCCAGATTCTGAAAACGCCTACTGATTGCGCGGGGTGTCCTTCTCGAGCGGACCCTTGCGTTCGCGCTTCAGTCCTTCCGGAAGCTCGCGATCGGCATGCGACGCGTTCCGCAGATCGCCCTGTTGTTTATCGCGATCGTGAAGGCCGTCGCCACCTTGTTTCGGTTCGTTGCTCATCAGGCTTGCTTCTCGCGCCGCACGCCTTTGAATTTCTCGGTGCTCTTCTTCACGGCCATGAACTCTCCGCTCGCTTTACTGCGCTTCGTCCAGGCAGTTTTGCCTTGTAACTTGCCCTTGAGCTGAGAGCGCTTCTTGACCGCGCCTTTGCGGGCACCGTCGCCGACGGGTTTGTTGGTCGCCATGTCTCCTCCTAGGCAGCCGCCTCTTGGCGGGGACGGTTCATCAAATGCCAAACCTCGATGCCGCGCTGCGCAACCGTCACGGCAAACTGGTATTCGCCACGCACGCGGCCGGTACGGCGCTTTCCTCCTGGCGGGGTGAAGCCCCACTGCCATTCGCCCGAATTGATTTCTTTCAGTTCGTACTGAATGCCCTGATGGGATGCATAGACACTCATGGCACAACCTCTTTAACCGTGCTGCAGAACGCTCACGAACGCGACCGGTTCCGCGAAAAATTAAAACCCCGGCAGCGGGGACTGCCGGGGCTCCAACAGGGAGAGAAGTGTTCATTATCGATCTCCAATCAACATCCGGGGGATAAAGTCGTTCCCGCCTCGAAAGCTGGGAACGCAGTCCATGCCCTTCAGTTGAGTCACGCTATGCGTAAGCGTTCAGTAGCGCGTCCTCGTCGCCAGTCCGGTCTCCAATCCCCTGCGCTTTCTATCGCGCGGGAGCTGAAGGGAGTCCGCACTGGCCCCTATCCCAAATTCATTGAACCTGCTCTTGCGACGCTTTTCCCCAAGCCGCCGAACGGCGGCATGTGGGTCCATGAGATCAAGTTCGACGGCTACCGTGCGCAGCTCCACAAGCGTGACCACGGCAGCAAGATGTACACGCGCCGCGGTTACGACTGGTCCGATCGCTTCCGTTCGATCATTCAGGCGGGCGGCGCTCTCAAGACACATGACGCGATCATCGATGGCGAAGTCGTCATTATGGGTGACGATGGCCGAACCGACTTCGCAGCGCTCGAGAGTGAGCTGACGAAGGGGGGTTCTAATCAGCTCGTCTTCTACGCCTTCGATCTCCTGTACCTCGATGTCTTTGATTTGCGCGGCTGCGTTCTTCTTGACCGCAAGCGTGTGCTCCGCGCGCTGCTTGAGAACGTGAAAGGCGCGATCAAATACAGCGAGCACCTGGAGGCGGACGGCCCGACCGTATTCCAGAACGCGTGCGAGATGGAGTTGGAGGGCATCGTCTCGAAGCGATCTGATGGAACGTACCAATCAGGCCGCACCGATCTGTGGGCCAAGACGACCTGCCGCCATCGCGAGACCTTTTTCGTCGCAGGCTGGGCGAGGAAAGAGGGAAAGTTTGATGGTCTGTATCTCGGCCGAAAGCAGAAGGGAAAGCTGATCTACGCCGGGAAGCTGGAGACGGGGTTTGGCGAACTGGACAAGGTTCGCATGATGACGATGTTCGCCAAGCTGAAAGCGAAGAAGCAGCCCATCACCGCTGATCGCAAATTTCCAAAGGCTCAGTGGATCGAGCCGCGCGTACTGGTTGATGCGGAGTTTCGGGGAACAACAGGGGATGGCCTCCTCCGGCATCCATCGTTCAAGGGTGTGCGCGAGGATCTGATGGAGTGAGTGATGGCGAAAGATGATCGATACGTGATTACCGGTTCAATGGCTGATGGCTCGCCCTACAGCGCCGAAGGTATGATGCAGCCGGACGGCTCCGTGCTGTTTCAAATTCCGCACCAAGCGAGCATCAAGGACTCCATCATCGACGAACCCTACCGGCCGTCCGGTGAGCGGCCCAAGCAGTACATCATTGAGAAGGCGGCTGCGTAGAACCTTCCTGCGTCCAAGGCGTTGGCGTTCCAGTCGAACAGGAACCACGCCATGGAAGACCTCAAGCCCGAGCACAAGAACAGGCTCATCCCTATCACCGTCGTCGCGCTGATCGCGGTCGTCGCCGCTGGCGGCATCTGGACCTACTCGACGCGAGACTGGAACGCGTCAGGCACCCAGAAAGCCGGAAGCCCCTATACCACCGCGCCGTCCGAAGGAGGTCCGCCGCTCATCCTCCATAAGGGAGGCTAGCCGGCCACGATGTTTTTCTTCTTCTCAACGGCGTTGGCGTCATCGGCTCCATCGTCATATCCATCATCCTCACGCTCGTTCTCCTAAAGGCATGCGACTTCAGCGACGAGCAGGAGCGCAACACGACCCGGCCAAACGAGCAGAGTCTCAGTGTTAGTGAGTCTTACAAAAGAAATTGCGCAGTAGTTTCAGTGCAGCGCGAGACTCATCTTATGAGACTCCCTTTTAGAGTCTCATGAGACTCCATTTATCGCCAGCAGCGCCCGGCGGAGCTCACCGCTCCCGAGCAGGAGCGCAACACGACCCGCCAACGAGCAGAGTCTCAGTGTTAGTCGAGTCTCAAGAAACCGCACGTCCGGAGAGCCAATTCTTAACGGCAGGCGGCACCGCTGGCGCTCCCACTGCTTGATCGCCAGCGGGTCGGCGCTGCCGGAGGACATCGAGCCGCCGATCTTCTCTCCGGTGCGGGCGTTCCTGCACCTGCGCCGCGGCCGGTGGCTCCCGTGCCCGCGCCAGCGCCCGCACCGGGCCTCCCGGCGGCGCTGCACGAGATGGCGGCCCCGCTTGCCCCGACGCCGCCGCCCCAAGGCTGGCCGGAGATGGAGCCGCTACCGGCCCCGCCGACGCCGCCTGCCAATGCGTTCTCGCGTGGCTTCGTGACCGGCATGATCGAGAGCAACCCGCAGATGACGGCGGAGACGCTCGAAGGCCTGTCGCACCTTGCGCCGGAGACCTTCCGCGACACGCTCGCGACCGCCTCGAAGGATCTGCACGGCCTCATCAAGGACAAGGTTCCGGACGCCTACAAGCGGCGCGCCGGCTCGATGTGGGACATCAAGGGCATCGACGACGCGCTGACCTGGGCGGGCGAAACGGTTGGGCAAGGTATCGCCTCGACGGTGCCATCGGTCATCACCGGCCTTGGTGGCGCGTTTGTGGGGTCGCGCATCGCCGGGCGGCCCGGTGCGGTGGTCGGCGGCCTCGGCGGCGCGACGGTGCCGTCCGCCGCGCTCAACTACGGCGAGGTCTACAGGTCGCTCAAAGACGAGAAGGTCGATCCGAAGGCCTCGGCCGAATACGCGCTGTACGCCGCGGGGCCGATGGTGCTGCTCGATACGATCAGCATCGGGCCGATCGTGGCGCGTCTCGGCGGCATCAGCATCGTGCGGCGCGAGCTTGCGCGCAACATCGCGCGGCGCATCGCGGCCGAAGGCGCGAAGGGTGCCGGGCGCGAGGGGGATCAAGCAGCTTCATCGCCAGTGGTGCCGCCTGCCGCGGCGGAACCGGCCGCGGTTTCGGCCGGCCAGCGCCGGTTGCTGCGCAAAAAGGGCTATGATGAGGCGCAGATCGACGCCATGGGCGCGGCCGAGGCCGCAGCCGAACTGGAAGGCGTCGAGGGTGCGGAAGATCTCGCGCCCGAACCCGCGCAGGATGTGCCCACAACGGGGGTACAAACGCCACCCGCTCCCGCCGATGTGCCCACAACGGGGGGTACAGGAGCCGCCCTCGGCCGAGCCCGCGAGCGACATCGCGGCGCAGCGGAGGACTTGAAGGCCGGGAAGCGCGATGCGGTATGGCTCCCGGCTGCGACCGTCGACCACCTGCGCGCCCAACGCGGCCTGCGCGATGTCGCCAAGGCGGGCGTCCCGCTCATCAATTTCGACGGCGAAGGCGGATTGCTGGTCGCACGCGACAAGGCGACCGCCGATGCCGCCATCAAGGCGCGCGCGCGGGCGCCGATACGGTGGTGCAGCAGAAAGACGCGCAGGGGAATGTTACGCAAGAGCGGCTGGTTACCGATGCCGAGCAAGCATCGGTCGCGCAGAGCTTTGAAGAGCCGGGCCGCACTGTTGCGGTGGTTCCCGCCACGAAAGCCCTGACGGAACGGGCACAAAAGGTCGAAGCGGAGGCCACGGGCACCTCTTCGCCGCAAGATGACGATGCCTACGCCAAGGCGGTCGCGCTGGTGCGGCAGGATGGCCGCGCGTCGACCTCCTACGTGCAACGCCGCCTCGGGATCGGCTACAACGCGGCCGCCACGCTGATCGAGCGCATGGAAGCCGATGGCGTCGTGAGCGCAGCCGACAGCGGCGGCAAGCGCACAGTGCTGGCCCAGGCGCCCGCGGCCGCGGTGCCGGAGGCGAAAAGCGGTATCGACTTTACCGACCTGCTGCCGGACGGCTCGCGCGCGCGCCCGGCGCGGGTAACCGATGAAAGCGACATCGAGCGCGCCGGCCAGAAGGTCAACACCGAGCCCTCCGAGGCGCAAAAGGCGGCCGGAAACTACCAGAAGGGCCACCTCAAGCTGCGCGGGCTCGACATCACGATCGAGAACCCGAAGGGCTCGGTGCGCACCGGCAAGGGCAAGGACGGCGCGGAGTGGCGCTCGGAGCTTCCGGCCGCGTACGGCTATGTCAAGCGCACCACCGGCCGCGACGGCGATAATGTCGACGTGCTGGTCTCGGGCGACAGCGGGAGACGCAGGGCGAAGGCCCACCGGTCCCGCGCGAGGTGGCGCGCGCGCAGGCGGGGATCGTCGCCGAGAAGGCCGCGGGCGAGGCCAAACACGCCACGCGCGGCGCACCGCTGACCAGCCGCACCTATGCGCGCACCTTGCCGAGGAGTTCGCCAAGTCGGTCGCTGACGAGTCGGTCGCGACGGCAGCGGGCGCGGTGCGGCTTCCCTCCTACGCGGGCGGTCACGACAACGTCGGGCACAAATTCGCCGACTGGCTCTCCTCCGGACGCGAGGGCATCAAGGCCGCGCTACGCGAGCCGGCGCACACAGGTGACTCGGGCTTGAGGTTGCAGGGGGTGTCGGCTCCTCGGTGCCGTTCATGGCGGCCGGTGTCGCCTCGGCGCTGATGGCCTGCCGCCGCGCGCCGCAACCATGCTAGTCGCCTCGGCCGGGGCGTTCTCGCAAGGCGAGATCGCGCGCCATTGAGGCGGAGGAGTTTCTAAACCGGCGCGACAAGGAGCTGCGCGCGTTCTACCGGCTCGATGACGTCACGCTGACCGGGGCGGAGCGCCGCGGCGCGCAGCTATGGGCACCTCCGAGGCGATCCCGATCTCGAACGCGCTGAAACGGCTCAACCGCATGACCAGCGGCGCGATCCTGCGCACCGTCAAGGCTGCGGGCTCAATTCGCTGGAAGAAATCACGCAGGAGGCCGCCCAGCAGCTTGTTCAGAACGCGACCGAGCAACTGGTCTACACCCCGACAAGGGGCTGGGCGATGGCGTCGAAGCGCCATGATCGTCTGTGCCGACCGCTGGCGATCAAGCTGCTTCATCGCCAGCGGGGCCGCTCGTTGTGCCAATCTCATAACGGTTTCGGCCGGTCAACGCCGGTTGCTGCGCAAAAAAGGCTGCGATGAAGCCCAGATCGACGCCATGGGTGCGGGAGGCCGCGGCCGAACACAAGGAGCTGCGCGCGTTCTACCGGCTCGATGACGTCACGCTGACCGGGGCGGAGCGCCGCGGCGCGCAGCTATGGGCACCTCCGAGGCGATCCCGATCTCGAACGCGCTGAAACGGCTCAACCGCATGACCAGCGGCGCGATCCTGCGCACCGTCAAGGCTGCGGGCTCAATTCGCTGGAAGAAATCACGCAGGAAGCCGCCCAGCAGCTTGTTCAGAACGCGACCGAGCAACTGGTCTACACCCCGACAAGGGGCTGGGCGATGGCGTCGAAGCGCCATGATCGTCTGTGCCGACCGCTGGCGATCAAGCTGCTTCATCGCCAGCGGGGCCGCTCGTTGTGCCAATCTCATAACGGTTTCGGCCGGTCAACGCCGGTTGCTGCGCAAAAAAGGCTGCGATGAAGCCCAGATCGACGCCATGGGTGCGGGAGGCCGCGGCCGAACTGGAAGAAGTCGAGGAACGCTTGAAGAGCCGGACCGCACCGTTGCGGTTGACATCGAGACCGCCGACCTTCTCAACGGTGCGGATGTCCAAGGGGCGTCCTCGCCAACCTTCTCTACGGTGCGGGCGTTCCAAGGGGCGTCCTCCTTGATTGGGTTTCGTCAGCAGATAGCGAAGGCCGGTGCCAAAAGGGTCTAGCGGGACCATGCAAGTGGCGTAGGCTGTGGCGACGTCAGGCACTGCAGGCGGCCTCCGTGACGTCGCTGGTACTGCTGACGCGCCGCGCGTTCATCCACGCGGTTACGTCATCAAAATCGTACATGACACGACCACGAGAGATGCGGATGAACGGCAAATCCTTGCCCCCCTCGCAGCGCCACTTTGCCAACGTTTGCACAGCAACTCCGATGAATGCGGCGGTTTCCTCAGCATTCATGTACTTCTTCAGCAGATACCCGCCCTGCGTTGCGACTAGCGGAGTGGCCTTGTTCGCATCGGATTCCATGGGGAACGTCATCACGACGCAACGAGCGCCAAGCCGGGGCGGGCAGCAAGCTTGGAGACCCCACGCCCTGAGAGCCACTTCTTAACCAAAGCGAGGAGGGTGATACGCGAGTACTTTGCAACCTCCTCCGTCACCAAACCGCTGCTGGGAGGGGCGCTCTGCATAGGCAAGCCTCCAAAGAGGAGCGAATGCTTCGCGCGCGAAGCAAAATCGCTCACGATGTGGTGCACGCGAACTACGTGCGTCTCTGCTGCTGCTGCTGCTGCTCAGAAGGCCGAGCGTTCCGCTTGGCTTCACCGGCGCCGATTAAGGGGAGGCTAGCCCTGCCCTGCGATCGAAAGGGGCCGTTGGTATCCCGGCGTCTAACGATCGGTTGGCCTCACGAGACGCTGGTAGGCCGACTTGCCGCGCCCCTTGGGGCGCTCGGTCATTTTGCTTTCGCACCTAGTATCGATGTGAAGGAATCAGACCGTATAAAAGGGATACGACGTTTGGAGAAGGTCGGCAATATTAATCTGCGGACGCGTCTCAAACGCGGAGTTGGCACCGCACCGAGCATCGAGGCTTTCCAGGATTTTGTCCGCCAACTAACACCTATACTCGGTGATTATAGGACGAACTTGTTGGTTTCTGCGGTCATGGCTTGAGAGATGTAGGCCGCCACGCGATTGGCCGCTTCGACGAGGACAGGGTCCACCTTGTGGATGTAGCCTTGCGTGACGCCGTGGCCGGCGTGCCCGAGCAGTGCGCCGATCGTCGGAACGGTGAGACCTAGGTCTTCCGCGGCAGAACTATAGGCGTGACGCAGCTTGTGCGGGTGAGACCCGGAACGCTATCGCCGACGATGCGGCGGAAGGCCTTAGGGAGGCCGCGATAGGCCTTGTTTGAGGAAGCCGAGGATGGGAAACGAACTCAGCGTTGACTTTAGCGAGGGCATCTCGAAGGACTACAAAGGCAGCTGTGCCTGTTGGCCGGATGCTTTCACCTGTCTTGCTGTCACCTAGTCGAAGTGCACCCCCGCGCTGATCGACCTCAACGCGCCTCAGATTTTCGATCTCACCGCGTCGACAACCCGTCAATGCAAGCGCTCGGATTTCCAAAATTGCTTGCCAAGCTTCACCTTTGTTCTCGGCAGCGACTAGGCACTGCCCTAGCGCTCCGTAGCCCTCCTCATCCAAACGATATTTCCGTTTCTTGTCGGCCGGGCGGACGATACCAGCGCAAGGGTTATCGGGCCGGTAACCTTGAGCTACGGCATAGGCAAAAACTCCACCGAGCAACCCTAACGTGCGCGATCCTGTGCCGCGGCCACCTTTTACGATGGCGCGACCGCGCCATTTCGTCTTTACGTTCGTCGCGGTCTTGCCAGCGATCACATCCGCGAGAAACTTGTTGATGTCCGTTGGAGTAACCTCCTTAACGGTGCGCAGGCCCATCAGCGGAATGACGTGGCGCTGAAATCCGGCCTCGGTCGGTGTAGATGGTAGACGACTTCTTCATCTTGCCGCGCCGGGTGATGAGTCTTCCGCTCTCAGCCTTCTCCAGATATTCTTTGCACAGCTCCCGCCATCGACATAGCGCCGCGTTCCGCAGCCTTGGCCTCGACCGGATCGCCACCGCGTGTCACGTCGGCCAGGGTGAGCTTCGCAGCGGTGCGAGCCTCATTCGGCGTTAGAACGCCGTAGCGACCGAGAGTTAGTCGTCGACTTCGACCATGCCTATTGCGGTATTGAACGATAAAACTTTTCGCCCCGCTGGGCTTCACTCGCAGACCAAAGCCTGCAACTTCCTCGTCCCAGAAGAACAAATCGCTTTTCGGATCAGTTCTGGTGGCGTCGATCGCACGCTTAGTTAATCGCATCGCGAATGCTCCCGGGTAAGCACTGGGTAAGCAGCATGCAGGAAACTAGATCTATACAGAGACAACGAAGGAAAACGATTTAGGCAAATATAACGGGGGAAACAAGGGGTACAGGCAATGCAGGACATCGGCGGGTATCATGAGGAAAGCGAAACCTCTGCCCTCCGAAGGCAGAGGTCAGGGGTTCGAATCCCTTCGGGCGCGCCAGTCTTCTTTGCGGAACTAGGCTGCTGCGGCACTCACCTTCACACACCGCACGCTGCGCTGAACCCCAAGCGTCACGGCCGCGATCTCGCCTTTCGCACACGCGGGCTCCGCGAAATCGCAGCGCGGTGCGAAGGCGCAGCCCTCAGGCAGGCGGTCGAGCCGCGGCGGCGCGCCGCGAATCGTGTCCAGCCGCTTGCCGCGCTGCCCGCCGAGCACCGTCGAGGACAGAAGCCCGCGCGTGTAGGGGTGCTGCGGCGCGCGGACGACATCGCGCAGCATGCCGGTCTCGACGATACGCCCGCCATACATCACGGCGATGCGGTCGGAGATTTCCACCGCGACGCCGATATCATGCGTGACGAAGATCACCGCCATGCCCATCTCGCGCTGCAACTCGCGCAGCAGCAGCAGGATCTGGATCTGCACCGTCGCATCGAGCGCGGTGGTCGGCTCGTCGGCGAGCAGCACCTTCGGCTTGCAGGACAGCGCGAGCGCGATCATGGCGCGCTGGCGCATGCCGCCGGACATCTCGTGCGGATAATTTTCCAGCCGCCGTTTGGCCGAGGGGATGCGCACGCCCTCCAGCATCTCCAGCGCGCGCTTGCGGCCGTCAGCCCAACTGACACCCCTGTGCCGGACGACCGTCTCGGCGATCTGGTCGCCGATGGTGTAGACCGGATCGAGCGCCAGCATCGGCTCCTGGAAGATCATCGAGACGGTGTTGCCGCGATAGCTCTTCAAGCTCCACCTCGCTCATCGCCAGCACATCTTTGCCGTCGACCCGGATCGACCCGGTCATCTGCGTGCGATGAGGCGGATGTGTTCGCAGGAGCGCGCGCAACGTCACGCTCTTGCCCGAACCGGATTCGCCGAGCAGGCCCAGCACCTCGCCCTGAGCGAGCGTGAAATCGACGCCGTTGAGCGCATGCACGGTGCGCTCGCCGGTGAAGCGCACGCGCACGTCCTGCATTTCAACAATAGGTGTCATGACAGTTTCGGCACCTTGGCGTGATGGTCGGTTTCGCTCTGGAAGGCGATCCCAAGCGCCGCCACGGTCTCGTCGTTGAACGGCCGGCCGATGAGCTGAAGGCCGATCGGCAGGCCGCGCTGGCCAAAGCCTGCCGGCACGACCAGCGCCGGGAGGCCGAGTAGTTGATCGGCCGCATGAAGCGCGTCACGCCCTGGATGATGGCTTCGGCGTTCGCCGGCGCCGCCGACGTCGGTCTCCGCGATGGTCGGCGCGACGGCGCGCGACACCGGCGCCAGCACGGCGTCGCATTTGCCGATCGCCGCGAGATGCGCTTCCAGCGCATGCGCGCGCCAGCGCAGCGCTTCGAGATATTCGACCGCGCTGTAGGCGAGCCCGTTCTGCAGACGATTGCGCACCTGCGCGCCGTAATCGTCGGGGCGCGTGCGCAGCCATGGTGCGTGATAGGTCGCGGCCTCGACCGCCAGCACGATGATGGCCGCCGCCGCGACCAGTTCCTGGTCGGGCAGGTCGACCTCGACGATCTTGACGCCGAGCTTCTTGAACACAGCCTTGGCGTCATCGAGCGCCTTGGCGACGTCGGGCTCCAGATTGTCGACATAGAAGGCTTTGGGGATGCCAATGGTGCGCCCCTTCACAGGGCGCTTTCATCGCCTTCGCGTCCCATTTCGGCGCGAGCGCCGTCGTCGGGTCGCGCGGATCAGGCCCGGCGATAATGGAGAGAATGATTGCGCAGTCTTCGGCCGTTTGCGCCAGCGGTCCGACCGTGTCGAGCGTGAACGACAGCGGCATCGCGTTCGCGCGGCTCACACGATTGTTGGTCGGTTTGAAGCCGGAGACACCGCAAAAGTGCGCTGGCATGCGGATCGAGCCGCCGGTATCGGAGCCGAGCGCCGCCGGAACGAGCCGTGCCGCCACAGCCGAGCCCGAGCCGGATGACGAACCGCCCGTGATGCTGTCCGGGCTCCACGGATTGCACACGTTTCCGGTGTGCACGTTATGCCCGGTCGGCCCGTAGGCGAACTCGACCATGTTCACCGCGCCAAGCCGGAACGAGCCGGCGGCTTCGAGCCGCTCTACCGCCGTCGCGGTCGCGGGCGCTATCCAGCCTTTGCGGATCTTCGAGCCGCATTCGGCGAGCTTGCCCTTCGAGTAGTACATGTCCTTGTGGGCGAGCGGCACGCCGTGCAGCGGACCCTTCACCTTGCCGGAGCTAAGCGCGCGGTCGGCGGCCTTCGCGGCCTTCAGCGCGTCCTGCGCCTCGACGCGCGCGAAAGCGTTGAGCGTCGGCTGCCATTGGTCGATGCGCGCGATCAGCGCCTTGGTGGCTTCGACGGAAGAAATCTTGCGCCGCCTGATCGCAGCCGCGAGATCCTTCAGATTCATTGTCCGCGATCCCGCTCACCGGCGCGGCATCCTTGTGCTGCACGACGAGGAAGCTCGACGGCTCGGTTTCGAGCGGAATAGTGATGTTCTCGGCCGCATAGCGCGCGACCGTCGGCGTCGATGGCGCGCGCGATATGGGCAGGGCTTTTCTCGGAAATCGGTACGAGGGCCGCGGCGGCGATCGCCGCGACCCGTTCTGGCGTTACGTCAGGCATGTTGCAGCTCCCCGGCAGAGGAATGGCCCGCCTTCGAGTGGCCGGAGGCGGGATCGACCATATGGCACGCCGCGGCGTGGCGCTGCATTCCCGGTCGCAAACAGCGACGGGCTTTTCGCCGAACACACGGCTTCGGCGAATTGGCAGCGCGTGTGGAAGCGGCATCCGGACGGCGGATCGATCGGGTTCGGCGGGTCGCCGGTGATCGGCGCTTCCTTGGTGCGGTTGTCCGGATCGAGCGACGGCATCGCGGCGAGCAGCGCGCGCGTATAGGGGTGGCGCGCATCCTGCCACAGCGCCTCGACCGGTCCGGTCTCGACGACTTCGCCGAGATACATCACAGATACCCGGTCGGAGATGAAGCGCACCACATTGAGGTCGTGCGAGATGAACACGTAAGTGAGGCCGAGGTCCTGCTTCAGGTCGATCAGCAGGTTGAGCACCTGCGCCTCGACCGATTTGTCGAGCGCGGACACCGCTTCGTCGAGCAAGACGAGGCGCGGCGAGAGCGCGAGCGCGCGCGCGATGTTGACGCGCTGGCGCTGGCCGCCTGACAATTCATGCGGATAGCGCGCCGCGAACACCGCGGGATCGAGGCCGACTTTGCGCAACAGGTCGTGCGCGCGGCTCGCGCGCCTCGTCGGACGCGACGCCATGCACCATCAGGTCCGAACGCGATCGAGTCCTCGATGGTGAGGCGCGGATTGAGCGATGCGTAGCTGTCCTGGAACACCATCTGCACCCGGCGGCGCAGTTCGCGCAGCGACAGCGAGGCGCCGAGCTTTTCGCCGTCGAGCATGATCGAGCCGGCATCGGGCTGCGATCAGCCCGATGACCAGCCGCGCGGTCGTGGACTTGCCGCAGCCGGACTCGCCGACGATGCCGAGCACCTCGCCCTTGTCGACCGAGAAATTCACATCGTCGACTGCGCGCACCACGCCGGCCTTGCCGAGGAAGCCGCCGCGCACTGGAAAATGCTTGCTTAAGGAATGCACTTCCAGCAGCGGCTGTTGCGGGCCGCCGACATCCGCCGCAGGTGCGAGCACGTCAGCTTCGGACATCCATCGCGCTCCGCATTCCGTCGCTGAGAAGATTGAAACAGATCGACACGATGAAGATCATCGCGCCCGGCAGCGCCGCGACCCACGGATTGACGTAGATCGCGGTGCGCAGCGTGTTCAGCATCAGGCCCCATTCGGGTTCGGGCGGCTTGGTGCCGAGACCGAGGAATGAGAGGCCTGAGGCGAGGATCATGCATACGCTGATCAGGCTGGTCGAATAGACGAAGATCGGCCCGAGCACGTTGCCGAGCACATGCACGCGCATGATGGTAAGCGGCCCGGCGCCCGAGGCGCGCGCCGCATCGACGAAGTCGAGCCCGCGCACGCTGGTGGTGACGCTTTCCGATACGCGCACGATCGGCGGGATGAACACGATGGTCAGCGACACGATCGAGTTCGTGATGCCGGCGCCGAGCGCGCCGGAGATCGCGATCGCCAGCAGCACGGAGGGGAACGCGTAGAACACGTCGACCGTGCGCATGATCGCCTGGTTGACGAAGCCGCCGAGGTAGCCCGCCATCACGCCGAGCGTGGTGCCGATGCAGAAGGCGAGCACGACCGGAAACAGTCCGAGGAACAGCGAGAGCCGCCCGCCGTAAATCAGCCGTGCCACCATGTCGCGGCCGAGTTCGTCGGTGCCGAGCGGATAGCCGGGCGTGCCGATCCAGCGCAGGCGCCGGATCATGCTGCCCTGATAGGGATCGGCAAGACCAAGCCAGGGCGCGAGGATCGCGGCAAGCGCGATCAGCAGGATGATGCTGGCGCAGACGACGCTGACCGGGTCGCGCGAGAGGCGGCGGAACACGCGTCGCCCAATAGCCGCGCGCCTTGTCGACGACGGCGATGCGGACGAGATCGTCGGCGACCGCACTCATCTCATGCCCGCTTGATGCGCGGGTCGATCGCCGCCTGGATCACATCGACCACGAGATTGAGGAACACGAAGAACAGCGCCAGCACCAGGATCGTGCCCTGAAGCAGCGGCAGGTCGCGCTGGAAGATCGCGGCATTGAGCAGGAAACCGGTGCCCGGCCACGAAAAAACGGTTTCGATCAGGATCGAGCCGCCGAGCAGGTAGCCCATTTGCAGGCCCATCACCGCGATCGCGGTCGGCGCGGCGTTCTTCGCGACGTGCGCGAACACGCGCTTTTCGGTCAGGCCCTTGGCGCGCAGCGCGGTCACGAACTCCTGGCTCGAGAGATCGCCGACCAGCGCGCGCACAGTGCGCGTCACGATGCCCATCGGGATGACCGACATGGTGACGGCGGGCAGGATCAGATGCTTGAAATGCTCCCAGTCCCAGGCCCAGCCGCCGGGTCCGGCGCCGACCGCGGGCAGCCAGCCGAGCTGCACCGAGAAGATGATGACCAGCACCATGCCGAGCCAGTAGTGCGGCATCGACACGCCGGTGATCGAAATGGTGGTGACGAGCTTGTCGATCCACGTGTCGCGGAAGTAGCCCGCGAGAAACCCGAACAGCAGGCCGAACACGAAGCCGATGAGGGAGGCGAAGCACCGCGAGCATCACGGTGTTGCCAACGGCACGGCCGACCTCTTCGGCGACCGAGCGGCCGGTCGCGATCGAGGTGCCGAGATTGCCTTGCACGGCCTTCCACAGCCAGATGCCGAACTGCACCGGCAGCGGGCGGTCGAAGCCGTAGGCCTTGCGCATCTGCTCGGCGAGCGCCTGGCGAGGCATCCGGCGGCAGCACCGAGACCAGCGGATCGCCCGGCGCGATGTGCACCAGCAGGAAACACACCAGCGCCACCGCGAACACGACCGGCACGACCAGCACGAGACGCTTGGCGATGTAGATGAGCACCTCAAGTCTACCCTCTCCGTGCCCGCAAGCGCGCGACGAGCGCGCTGCAGCCGGGACGCCGGCTTCGTCGCGGACGCCCCTCGCGCGCTCCGCGATGCAGTCGGAGTTCAGTTATCGTCATCGACGAGAAGTCGACGAACCAGCTCTTCGGCTGCACGAAGTTCTTGATCTTCGGGCTCATCGCGCGCGGGCCGACGTCATGCGCGACCCACAGGAACGCCGCCTCGTCGACCGAACGCTCATGCAGCGCGGCGAGCGCCTTGTCGCGCGCGGCCGGATCGAACGCGACACGCACCGCCGCGGCCAGCTTGTCGAACTCCGGATCGTTGATGAAGCCCCAGTTGTTGGAAACCGGCGGCGCCATCTTGGAGTCGAGGAAGCGGATCATGGCGAAGAACGGGTCCATCGCCGCGTAGGTCACGTTGGTGGCGTGCGAGCCGCGTGCGGACTCGTCCTTCGCGCCCTTGCGCCAGTTGGTGAACAGCGTGTTCCACTCGATCACGTCGAGTTCGACCTCGAAGAAGCATTCGCGCGAGGCTCTGCTGCACGAACTCGTTCATCGGCAGCGGCAGCATCTGGCCGGAGCCGGACGCCGAGGTCTGCGTCTTCACCTTCAGCTTCTTGGTCGCCGAGAAGCCGGCTTCCGTCATCAGCTTCTTGGCTTCCGCCGGATCGTACTTGATCTGGAATTTCGGATTGCCGCGCCACGGATGGCCGGGCTCGAACGTGCCGGTCGCCGACACCATCAGGCCGCCGAGCAGGCCGTCCTTCATGGCGTTGCGGTCGATGCACAGGTTCGCGGCCTTGCGCACGCGCAGGTCGTTCCAGGGCGAGCCCTCGATGCGGCTGAACTGCCACGGCCACACGTGCGGCTGCTCGTTCTGATAGACGACGAAGCCGCGCTGCTTGATCTGCGGCAGCGCGTCGGGCGCCGGGTTCTC
The DNA here is from genome assembly GCA_963779545.1 of uncultured Alphaproteobacteria bacterium. Lineage (GTDB taxonomy): Bacteria > Pseudomonadota > Alphaproteobacteria > Rhizobiales > Xanthobacteraceae > PALSA-894. The sequence continues at coordinate 552,430 of CAVZYQ010000005.1, forward strand.
GATCCAGTCGACCTGACCGGAAAGCAGCGCGGCGGTGCGGGCATTCGCTTCCGGCATCGGCAGCAGCACCATGCGGTCGACCTTCGGCACGCGCTTGGCATCCCAGTAGGCGGCGTTCTTCACCAGTTCGAGCCGCTCGCGCGGCATGAAGCTTGTCCATCTTCCACGGGCCGGTGCCGGACGCATTGCGGGCGAACGCATCCCACGCCTGCTTGGCGCTGCTCCTTCGGATCGGTCGACGCTCGCCGGCATGCGTTAAGAGCTTCTTCCAGTGCGCGGGCGACGCCATGTAGAGGTTGGTGAGATTGATCGGCAGCAGCGCGTCGGGCGCCGCGGTCGTCAGCTCCACCGTCATCTTGTCGATCGCCTTGGCGCTGCGCAGGTTCGGCATGCGCGAGGCCGTGACGCCGACCTGGCTCGCGTCGAAATGCGCCGCGTCCTGCTTCAGCACCTTCTCGACGTTCCACACCACCGCGTCGGCATCGAAGTCCGAGCCGTCGTGGAATTTCACGCCGGAGCGCAGCTTGAAGATCCATTTGGTCTGGTCGGTCGGCGACACCGCCCATTCGGTCGCGACGCCGGGGATCACCACGCTCGCCTTGTCGGCGGAGGAGAGGTCCCACGCAGTGAGGCCCTCGTACATCGTGTTGCCGGTGAAACGGTTGCCCTCGAAGCCCTGATCGGGCTGGCCGACGGTCTTTGGAATGTCCGCCGCCGTCATGCCGATGCGCACCACGGATTGCGCGGCGGCCGCCGAGACGCTCGCCGCGAGCAGCGCGGCAACTGCGGCCCCCGTCAGGCCCAAGGAATTCCGGACTTTCATTACTCGCCTCCCTATTTGGACGTGCTTTCGTTACAAGGAGCGTGCCAGCGCCAAACGTCCCTCTGGCGGCGGCTTTACCGCTCGTCGGCGCCAGCCGACGAGCCCATGGGCATAGCTTGCCCATAAATTGGGCATGAGGAAACACCCGTGGACGGCCTGTGCGCTGGGCTAAGTGCCGCAAGACTTGCGGTTGACGGAAGGCCGCTCCGGCTATCGGTTCCGGATGCGGCGCAGCGTCTGCTCGACGTGCGCGATCGGCGTTTCCGGCAGGATGCCGTGGCCGAGATTGAAGATGAACGGACCCTTGGCGTAGTTCGCGCAGGATGTCGTCCACGGCGCGGTCGAGCGCCGCGCCGCCCGCGAGCAGCGCCAGCGGATCGAGGTTGCCCTGCACGGCGACCTTGCTCTGGATGCGCTCGCGGATGAAGGCCGGCTCGGCGGTCCAGTCGATGCTCACGGCATTGACCGGCACGTCGTCGATGTAGCTCGCGAGCGATGCGCCGGCGCCGCGCGGAAAGCCGATGATCTTCGCGTCGGGAATTTCGGCGCGCACGTTCGCGACGATCTGCCGCGTCGGCGCGATGCACCAGCGCGCGAACTCGGCAGGCGGCAGCACGCCCGCCCAGGTGTCGAAAATCTGCACCGCGTCCGCGCCGGCGCGCAGTTGCTCGACCAGGTAGCGCGACGAGACGCTGACCAGAATGTCGATCATGCGGGCGAAGGCCTGCGGCTCGCGATAGGCCATCAGCCGCGCAGGCGCCTGATCCGGCGTGCCGCGTCCCGCGATCATGTAGGTCGCGACCGTCCACGGCGCGCCGCAGAAGCCGAGCAGCGTGACGTTCGGCGGCAGCGCGCGCTTCACCCTGCCGCACGGCCTCGTAGACCGGCGCGAAGACTTTGTCGTCGGCCGTGTCGCTCAGCGCATTCAGTTTCGCCGCATCATCGAGCGGCTCAAGCCGCGGACCTTCGCCGGCCTCGAACGTCACGCGTGCGGCCGAGCGCATGCGGCACGACCAGAATGTCGGAAAACAGGATCGCGGCATCGAAGCCGAAGCGGCGGATCGGCTGGAGCGTTACCTCGGTGGCGAGTTCGGGCGTGAAGCAGAGCGTGAGGAAGCTTCCGGCCTTTTCGCGCAGCGCGCGGTATTCGGGCAGATAGCGCCCCGCCTGCCGCATGAACCACACCGGCGGCACGGCCTGCGCGCGCCCGCCCAAGAACGTCGAGGATCGGTTTCACGCCGCCTGCTTACACGGTAGGTTGGGCTTTAGGCAAAGCAGGTCCCCCCATGCGCATCGACGCCATCAAGATCGGCCACAACCCACCCGAGGACGTGAACGTCATCATCGAGGTGCCAATCGGCGGCGAGCCGATCAAGTACGAGATGGACAAGGCGGCCGGCACGCTGGTGGTCGACCGCTTCCTGCACACGCCGATGCGCTATCCCGGCAATTACGGCTTCGTGCCGCACACGCTCTCGGACGACGGCGATCCGATCGACGTTCTGATCATGAACACGCGGCCGATCGTGCCCGGCGCGGTGATCAACGTGCGTCCGGTCGGCGTGCTCAAGATGCAGGACGAGGCGGGCGGCGACGAGAAGGTGCTCGCGGTGCCGATGCCGAAGCTCACCAAGCGCTACGAGCATGTGATGAACTACACCGACCTGCCCGAGATCACGCTGCAGCAGATGCGGCACTTCTTCGAGCACTACAAGGATCTCGAGCCCGGCAAATGGGTGAAGGTGCTCGGCTGGGGCGACGCCGCGGAGGCGAAGCGGATGATCTCCGAGGCGATCGAGCGCGCGAAGAAGAAATAGCTGAAGGGGCCTGAGGATGAAGTGGTGCCGGTTCACGGCCGACGGCGTGACGTCGTTACGGGCTCGATCGAGGGCGAAACGATCGTGAAGGTCGATGGCGCGCCTTGGGCCGAGCACAAGATGACGGGCCAGATCGTTCCGCTCGAGCAGCGTGAAGCTGGAATCCCGGTCGTGCCGAGCACGTTCTTCTGCGTCGGCGTGAACTACAGGGATCATGTCGAGCGCATGGCGGCGCGGCGCGGCACCAAGCCGTCATATCCGCCGCGCCCCGACATCGGCTATCGCGCCAACAATGCGCTGGTCGCGCATGGTGAGAACATCGTGAAGCCGCGCGATGCGGGCGACGAGTTTCAGTACGAGGGCGAACTGGTCGCGGTGTTCGGCAAGCGCTGCCGCAATGTGTCGCCCGCGCAGGCGCTCGACTACGTGTTCGGCTGGACCATCGGCAACGATGTGAGCGAGCGCACCTGGCAGGCGAACGACCGCACGCTCTGGCGCGCGAAGAACTGCGACACCTTCAAGCCGATGGGGCCGTGGATCGTCACCGATGCCGACATCGACGCGATGCAGACGACGATCCGCCTCAACGGCCGCGTCACCGAGACATTCAAGACCAACAACATGATCTTCGATGCGCCGACCTACATCTCTGAAGTGAGCAAGTACTGCACCATCGAGCCCGGCGACGTGATGTGGATGGGCACCGACGGCATTCCGGAGAACATGAAACCGGGCGACGTGTGCGAGATCGAGATCAGCGGGATTGGGGTGCTGCGAAATCCGGTCGTTGCCGAATAGTTACGGCAACTTCCGTACCCACCCCGCAATCGCCTTCACCACCGCGGCCGGCTGCTCCAGCAGCAGCGCGTGGCTCGCGTTGGCGATCATCTCTAGGGTGACGCGGCCCGGAAACTCGTTCTTCAGGTCGTTGCGCGACTCCTCCGGCATGAACGGATCGATGCCGGCCTGCAGGTCGAACAGCGGGGCGCTGCCCGCGTGCCACCAGTCGGACTGCTTCACGTTCGCGGCAGCGACGCGTTGCGCCTCGCTCGCTTCCTTCCACCAGCCCTTCAGCCAGATGCGCGGGTCGTTGCCGGTCGTAAAGAAAATCTCCTGCATGGCGGCGAGCCGTTCGGCCTCCGGCGCGGACTCGTCCGCGCTTTTGCTCACAAGCTGGGAGAGACGCGGTGGAAATTTCTTTGCCGCCGCGGCCGCCAGCACGACGCCGCGCACCAGCTTGGGATGATCCACCGCCGTCATACGCGCGACCCAGTTGCCATAGGCATGGCCGACGATCACGGCCGGTCCCGCGTTCTCGCGCGTGATTACTTCGGCAATGTCGCGCGCGAGATCGTGCAGCGTGATATCCTTCAGCGGTCCCTTGCTGGCGTGCATGCCGCGCGGCTGCGGGCGCAGGACGCGAAAGCCTTCCTTCGCAAGCCCCGCCGCGACCTCGTCATAGTCCTCCGAGTCGCGGCCGCGCGAGGGCAGCAGCACGATCAGCGGCCCATGCCCCTCGGCGATCAGGTCGATCGTGACATTGTCGTACGTGACGAGCGTGCGGTGCGGTCCTGCGCGGTAGCGGCACCAGTCATCAGCAATCACTCCCGTGATCAGCAGCAGGATGGTTCGCATGGGCGTTTCCTTTGCCTCAGCTTAGCGGAGCAAACGCGCATGCGCAGCATGCTGGGCGCGTGTTGATCGCGCACGCTCCGGAGGGCAAAGTGGGCGCAGGGAGAAAACGAAATGCCCAACGACACAACGTCGCCATACGCGACCTACGTTTCGCACCTCGAAAAGGGTGAGCTTGCCTATCAGTTCAGTCCGGCGGCGAACCGCGCGGTGTTCTTCCCGCGCGTGCTCTGCCCCTACACCGGCAGCGACAAGCTCGAATGGCGCGTCAGCAAGGGGCGCGGCACGGTCTATTCGACGACCGTCGTGTATCCGGCCGAAGGTGCGACGTTCAACGTCGCGCTGATCGATGTCGAGGAAGGGTTTCCGCCTGATGAGCCGCGTCGAGGACATCAAGCCGGATGACGTGAAGATCGGCATGCGCGTGAAATTCCGCGTGCACAAACCGGGCGGCGAGGAAGATCCGATCCCGGTGTTCACGCCGGAGGCCGCGTGATGGAAAACTTGAAGCGCGGTGCGGCGGCAATCGTCGGTGCGGCCGAGAGCGATCTCGGACAGGTCGCCGACGGCATGAGCCCGATGGATTTGTGCGCGCAGGGTATTTCCGCGCGCGCTCGCCGATTGCGGGCTGACCCTGAAGGATGTCGACGGCCTGTTCTGCGCCATGACGCAGCAGCGCATGTCGATCGTTTCACTGATCGAATATCTCGGCATCGCGCCGAAGTTCATCGGCTCCTCGCATGACCGGCGGCTCGTCGTTCGAGTTTCATGTCGCGCAGGCGGCGGCCGCGATCGACGCCGGGCTGTGCATCGTGGCGGTGATCGCCTACGGCTCGACCCAGCGCAGCGTCGGCCGCAAGCAGGCCTCGGCGCGCGAGGTCAATCCGTACGAGACGCCGTTCAAGCCGTTCCTGCCGACCAGCGCCTACGCGCTCGCGGCCGCGCGCCACATGCATCAGTTCGGCACGACGCGCGAGCAATTTCGCCGAGGTCGCGGTCGCGGCGCGCAAGTGGGCGCAGCTCAATCCGGCCGCATGGGAGAAGAAGGATCTCACGGTTGCGGATGTGCTGAAGTCGCGGATGATCTCGTATCCGTTCACGGTGCGCGATTGTTGCCTGGTCACCGATGGCGGCGGCGCGGTCGTGATCACTTCGGCGGAGCGCGCGAAATCCTTGAAGAAAGCGCCGGCCTATATCCTCGGCTGCGGCCACGGCGTGACGCACATGAACATCTCGTCGATGCCGGACCTGACCGTCACGGGTGCGAAAGCCGCAGGCGAGGCTGCCTACAAGATGGCGAAGCTGTCGGCCAAGGACGTCGATGTGGTCGAGCTCTACGACGCCTTCACCATCAACACGATCCTGTTCCTCGAAGACCTCGGCTTCTGCCGGAAGGGCGAGGGCGGGGCGTTTGTCTCCGGCGGCAACATCGCGCCGGGCGGCAAGTTGCCGGTCAACACCAACGGCGGCGGGCTGTCCTACTGCCATCCCGGCATGTACGGCCTGTTCATCCTGATCGAGGGCGTGCGCCAGTTGCGCGGCGAATGCGGCGAGCGGCAGGCTGAAAAAGCACGATGTTGCGATGGTGCACGGCAACGGCGGCGTGCTCTCCGCGCAGGCGAGTGTGATTTTGGGGACGGCAGCGACGGTTTAGAAACCCGCCGCGCTCAGGAACTTGTCGATTTCCCCCGCCACCAGCTCGGGCTTCTGCAGTCCCGCATAGTGGCCGACCGGCAGCACCTTGAACTGCGCGCCCGGGATCGCCTTCGCGATCGGCTCGACCCGTGCCGGTGGGCGGCCGCGGTCGAACTCACCGCCGATCGCCAGCACCGGGCACTTGATCTGCGGCAGTTCGGGCGCGAGGTCCATGTCGGCGAGCATCCGGTAGATCGCCGCAAAGCTAGACGGATCGTTGGCGAGCCAGCGCGCGCGCCACGCCGCAAAGCGCGCCACATCGCCGCGTAACTCCGCCGGATAGCCATTGTCGGCGGTGGACTCGAAGGCGACCCGCACGCCGTTGCGCTCGAACTCGGCGACGCGCGCGAGCGTCGCCTCGCGATTAGCCGGCGGGATCGACGTCGCGGGGCTTGTGACGATGGCGGCTGCGACACGATCCGGAAAGCGGAATGCGGTGTGCAGCGCGATCGCGCCACCCACCGCCGTTCCTGCCAACGCAGTCTTCTCCTTGATGCCGAGCGCATCGAGCAGCGCGATCAGATCATCTGTCATCGTGTCGATGGTGATCGCGCCGCGGATTTTCTCGGAAAACCCCGCGCCACGCGTGTCGTATCGGATGACTTTGCGATGGCTCGCCAGCAGCGGCGCAACAAGGCCCCAGCTTTCCAGCGCGCCGCCCATCTCGTGGATCAGCACGATCGGCTTGCCGACGCCCTCGACGATATAGCGCAGCGAAACGCCGTTCACCTCGATGAAGTTCATGGCGGCTCCGCAATCGCCGGCGCGATCAGCGACCTTGCAGTCCGGCGCGAATGTCAGCTTGGCGCCGGTCTTCGCCTGTAACTCGTCGCGGCTGATCTCGACCATTTCGCGCACTACGAAGCCTTGCGGCGTCACATCGACGACCGCCAGATCGGTATAAACGCGGCTGACGCACTTCACCGCCGTCAGCGGCAGCGCGCATTTTTCCAGCAGGCGCGGCGCGCCCTTGCGCGTCACGTGCTCCATGATGACGCGCGTTTCGCGCGCGCAGGCCGCCAAATCCATCGCGCCGCCGACCAGCGGCCCGCGGTTCGGCACGCGCATGTCCCAGTTCGCGAGGTCGCCATTCTGCCGCCACCTCGAACGCGCCCAAGATCGTCACGTCGATATGCCCGCCGCGGATCATCGCGAACGACCATGATGAATCCACGATCGACGCACCCGGCCGCAGCGTGATGCGCCGGCTTCCAGCGTCGACCAGATCGGTGTCGGCCTTGTCCGGTGCGGCGAGCGGGCCGACGCCGATCACGCCGTTCTCCGACTGGAGGATCACGTCGACCTCGGGCCGCAGGTAGTCCGAGCAATGCACCGGCAACCCGATGCCGAGGTTCACCACCTGGCCATCCTCGATGTCCTGCGCGGCGCGCCAAGTGATCTGCAACCGGTTGAGCGCGCTCATGCGGCCACCACGCGGTCGATGTAGACGCCGGGCAACTGGATGCGCTCGCGCGGCAGTAGATCGTCTGTCACCTCGCGCACCTCCGCGACCGCCAGCTTCGCAGCCGTTGCCATCACGGGCCCGAAATTCATCTGCGCATAGTTGAACACGAGATTGCCAGTGCGGTCGGCCGTGTCGGCGCGCACCAGCGCGAGGTCGCCGGAAATTGCGGTTTCCATCACGTAGTCGCGGTCGCCGAAGCGGCGCACCTCCTTGCCTTCGGCCAGTTCCGTGCCGAAGCCGACCGGCGTGTAGAACGCCGGAATGCCCGCGCCGCCCGGCGCGGATGCGCTCGGTGAACGAGCCCTGCGGCACCATTTCGAGTTCGATCCTGCCCTCCATCCAGCGCGTCTCGAACGCCGACGGCTCCTTGTCGTGCCCGCGCGCCGCCGTACAGATGACCTTGCGCACCTGGTCGTTCGCGATCAGCTCATGCGTTAGCGAATAACGGTGCGTCGCGGAGTTCACCACCAATGTGAGGTTCTTCGGTCCGCGCTCGCGCAATGCGCGAATGAGCTTGTTGGGAAAGCCCGCGCCGCCGAATCCCGTGATGAACACGGTCGCGCCGTCGCCGACGCCGTCGAGCGCCTGCTCGAAACTGACACGCTTGTCGATTGGCATTCCGCTCCCGCCTTTTTGGTTTTCATAGCATCCGACTTCCCCTGCGGCCATGAGGAAAGCTGACAGCCGGCCATGAGAGCCGCGCGCCTTTCCCCGCCTGCCGATTGGTGCCAAGCTTTGAAAAAGAGGAAACGCATGCCCGACAGGATGCTGCTGCACTGGTCGCCGCGCTCGCCCTATGTGCGCAAGGTGCTGATCATGGCGCATGAGGTGGGCATCGCGGACCGCATCGATACGGTGCGCACGATCGTCGCGGCCGCGGAGCCGAACGTCGAGCTGATGAAGGAAAATCCGCAGAGCCGCCTGCCGACGCTGCGGCTCGCGGACGGCACCGTGATCTACGATTCGGTCGTGATCTGCGAATATTTCGACACCCTGCATGTCGGCGCGAAGACTGTTCCCGGAGAAATATCCCGAACGGCTCGATCGCGCTGCGCCGTCATGCGCTCGGCGACGGCATGCTCGACACCATGCTGATGTGGCGCGGTGAGGTAGTGCGTCCGCCGCTGCAGCAGTCGATCAAGCACATGCAGGCGTGGAAGCTGAAGACCAACCTGTCGGTCGATGCGCTGGAGGACAGACGCCGATGCGCTTGCGTCGTCGCCGTTCTCGATCGGCCATATCACGATCGGCGTTGCGCTAGGCTATATCGATTTCCGCTTCGCCGAGCTGAAATGGCGCGACGGCCATCCTAAGCTCGCCGCCTGGTACAAGACATTCGAGGCGCGGCCATCCTCAATCGCGACGCAGGCGAAGGACGAGCCGTGATCCATCATCATCAGATTGGCGATGCCCGCGTCACCGGCGTGATCGAATATTCCGGGCCGACGCACGCGCCGGATTTCCTCTACCCAGAGGTGCCGAAGGCCGAGCGCGACGCCGTGCTGAAAGCGAATGCAAGCTGGCTAGCGCCGAACCACTATGCGCCGAACATGGACCGCCTGATCGTCACGATCCAGCTCTGGGTCGTGCAGGCGGGCGGCAACGTGATCGTGATCGACACCGGCGTCGGAAACCGGAAAGTGCGCAACACCGCGGCGCGCATGGACCGCCTCAACACGCTGGTGATGCCGTGGCTCGAATCCATCGGCGCCGGCGCCGATCAGGTGACGCACGTCGTGCTCACCCACATGCACACCGATCACGTCGGCTGGAACACCACCGAGAAGGACGGCACATGGGTGCCGACCTTCACCAAGGCGCGCTACCTGTTTCCGAAGGACGAGTTCGACTACTGGCAGGGCCTCTACGACAAAGGCGACAGGGACGTGAACCAGGGCTCCTGGACCGACAGCGTGCTGCCGATCGTCGAGGCGGGTCTCGTCGACTTCATGGATGGCAAGAGCGAAGTCGCGGGTTGCCTCGCGCCCGAGCCGGTGCCTGGCCATGCGCCCGGCATGCTCTCGTTCCGTCTGCGCTCGCGCGGCGAGGAAGGCCTGTTCTGCGCCGACATCCTGCACAATGCGATCCAGATCGTGCGCCCCGACTGGAACGACCGCTATGTGCTGTGGCCCGACAAAGCGCTGGAGTCGCGTGCCGCGGGGCTGAAGCGCGCCTGCGAGCGTGGCGCGCTGCTGATGCCGATGCATCTCGGCGCGCCCTATTGCGGCTACGTGCGCAAACAGGGCGATGGTTACGCATTCGAGCCCGCCACATGACCGAAACCGTCCGCAACAGCCTGAAAGAGCGCCTTTCGCGCGGCGAGGTCGCATCCTCGATGACGGTGCGGCTCTCGCGCTCGGTCGAGATTGCGCAAGTGGCCGCCACCGCCGGTTTCGACTCGCTCTACATTGATCTGGAGCATTCCTCGCTCTCGCTCGAAACAACGAGCCAGATCTGCTGCGCGGCGCTCACATGCGGGATCGCGCCGTTGGTGCGTGTGGCGCAGGTCGAGCTGATCCAGCGCGTGCTCGACGGCGGTGCGCTCGGCATCATTGCGCCGGACGTGCGCACTGCTGATCAAGCGCGCGAGATCGTGCGCGCTGCGAAATATCCGCCGCAGGGCGAGCGCGGCTTTGCGAGCGTGCTCGCGCAACTCCAATACCGCACCGTACCGACGCGTGAACTGTACACGGCCGTCAACGACGCCACGATGGTGGTGGTACAGTTCGAGAGCGCCGAAGCAATCGACCGTGCAGAGGAGATTTTTGGCGTCGAGGGCGTCGACATGGCGCTGTTCGGCACCAACGATCTCACCGCCGACATGGGCATCCCGGGTGACTATGAGAACCCGAAGGTACGCGGCGCTTATGCGCGTGCCATCGCAGCGGCGAAGAAGCACGGCAAGCATGTCGGCGTTGGCGGGCTCGCCGGTCAGCCGAAGCTCACCGCGGATTTCGTCAAGATGGGCGCACGCTACGTCTCGACCGGGACCGACCTCGGTTTCCTGCTCAATGCCGCCACCGCGCAGGCAAAGCAGGTTCGGGCGCTGGAAACCTGAGCCGCACTGGCACGCCCCGTGCTTCCCCGCTAAGCTTTCCGCCAGCCATTCAACGAGGGGATTACCATGCACAAATTGCTTCTGACTGCGGCGACCGCCGCAATCGGCTTTGCGCTCAGCCTCGCGCCCGCCGCCGCGCAAACGCTTGAGAAGATCAAGCAGCGCGGCGTCATCGTCGTCGGCAGCAAGGCCGACTACAAGCCGTTCGGCTTCCGCGATCCGTCCGGCGCGATCGTCGGCTTCGAGCCGGATATCGCGAAGTACGTCGCCGACAAGCTCGGCGTGAAGCTGGAGCTTGAGCCGGTCGTCTCGTCGAACCGCATGCAGTTCCTGCAGCAGGGCAAGATCGACCTGATGATCGCCACCATGAACGACAAGCCGGATCGCCGGCAGGTCGTCGGCATCATCGACCCGCTCTATTACGCGTCCGGCGTCAACGTACTCGCCAACAAGAAGGCCGGGATCAAGACCTGGGAACAGCTCAAGGGCCAGAAGGTCTGCGGCATCCAGGGCGCCTGGTACAACCGGCCGGTGGCCGAGAAGTACGGCACGGAATTCGTCTCATTCAAGGGCCAGACCGAAGCCGAGGTCGCGCTGCAACAAGGCAACTGCGTCGGCTGGGTCTATGACGACACGGCGTTCGCCGAACGCCTCGCCGACCCGAAGTGGTCCGGCTTCGAGATGACGCTGCCGACCATCATGGAGGAGCCGTGGGGTCTCGCCGTCGCGCTCCCGGAGCGCGAAGGCGCGTGGGGTAAGTTCATGGCCGAGACGGTCGAGGAAATGCACCGCAGCGGCAAAATGATCGAGCTTGAGAAGAAGTGGAACATCCCGGCGTCCGCGTATCTCAAGCAGATGAACGAGAAGTATTCGAAGAAGGGGTCGTAAGCCCCATGCACCGCGCGTCATGCCTCGCGAAAGCGGGGCATCCAGTAAACGCCAATGGCTACTGGATCGCCCGCCTTCGCGGGCGATGACACTGTGGCGCTTGATTTCCAACCGCTTTGGGACTGGTTCCGGGTGTTGCATGAAACATCCGGCATCAAGCTCACCATTTTCTACGACAACTTCGACCGCGCGCGCTTCGTCAACGGCTTCCTCACGTCTATCCGCCTGATGGCCGTGTGCCTTGTCGCGAGCGTTGTCATCGGTGTGGTCGGCGCGTGGATCCAGGGTTCGCGGCTGCGCGTGCTGCGGCTCATCACGCAGGGCTACATCCAGTTCTTCCGCAACACGCCGCCGCTGGTGCAGCTTTACTTCTTCTATTTCGCGCTCGGCTCGTACCTGAAGGTGACTACCGGGACCGGCATGTCGGTGCCGATCGTGTCGAACTTCACCTGGGCGGCGATCTGTCTCTCGTTCTACGCTGGCGCGTTCAACGTCGAGATCTTCCGCGCCGGCATCGAGGCGGTGCCGCGCGAGACCATGGAAGCGGCTGAAAGCCTCGGCTACTCGCGGCTGGAAGCTTACGCCTACGTGATCCTGCCGCTCGCCTTCCGCATCAGCCTGCCGGCTCTGAACAACAATCTGGTCAATCTGATCAAGACCACCACCATCGCTTACGCGATCGCAGTGCCGGAAATGCTTTACGTGTTCAACCAGATCTGGTCGGACGAGTCGAACGTGCCCGAGATGATGAACGTGTTGCTTGTTATTTATGTCTCGCTTGTTGGCGTTCTCGTGTGGGTGATGGGTCGGTGGGAACGGGCGCTGCGCATTCCGGGATACATGCCAGCATGATCGTCGAACCGGACAGACATGGCGGTGCTCAAGCCGTTCCGCGTCGGTGAGCGCGAGCCGTTTCGCTTCACCATCTGGCACGGCGTCGCGCTGCTCGTCGCACTCGCCGTCGCGGTTGGCATCGGCGAAGCGCACGCGCAGGCTGGCGGCCAGCCCGGCATCATCTCGACGATCATCAAATGGACGCCGCTGCTCGCTCAGGGCTTCGGACTCAATATTGCGATGAGCTTCCTCGCGATGGCTATCGGCACCGCAATCGGCGTGCCGCTCGGCCTCGCGCAGATCTCGCTGCTGCTGCCCGTGCGTTTCTCGTCGTGGTTCGTGACCCAGTTCTTCCGTAACTCGCCGTGGCTCGTGCTGCTGTTCTATTGCATGCTGCTGCTGCCGTTCGAGGTGCGCATCGGCGATGTCATCATCCCGCTGCCTGGCTGGCTCAAGTCGACCATCGGGCTCTCGCTGCCCGTGATGGCGAATGTGTCGGAACTGGTGCGGGGAGCCGTGCGCTCGATCCCCTACGGGCAATGGGAGTCCGCCGAGTCGCTTGCGATGACGCGCTGGCAAACTCTGCGCATGGTGATCTTGCCGCAGTGCGTGAAGCGCATGACTCCGCCATGGATGAACCTTTACGCCATCCTTACGGTCGCGACACCGCTCACCTCGGTTGTCGGTGTCAGCGAAGCGATGACGCTGACCGGTGACATCCTCTCGTCGGAAGGGCGCACCGATCTGCTGGTGCCGATGTATCTCTATCTGTTGCTCTGGTTCTTTCTCTATTGCTATCCGATTGCGCGGGCGACGCTCGCGCTCGAAAAGCGCTTCCAGGTGCGATGATGGCGTGGACACCCGACCAGCCGCTGGTGTCGCTGAAAGACGTGCACAAGACGTTCGCGGCGCTGACCGTGCTCAACGGCATCTCGCTCGACGTGATGAAGGGCGAGGTGATTTGCATCATCGGGCCTTCCGGCTCCGGAAAGTCCACGCTGCTGCGGTGCGTGAATGCGCTGGTTCCGATCAATTCCGGCTCGATCACTGTCGAGGGGCAGGAGGTCAACGACCCCAAGCTCGACAAGCTCGCGCTGCGTCGCAATGTCGGCATGGTGTTCCAGCAGTACAATCTGTTTCCGCACAAGACTGCGCTGGAAAACGTCATGATGGCGCCGGTGCATGTCCTGAAACGCGACAGGAAGCATGTAGAGGAAGAAGCGCGCGCGCTGATCGCGAAAGTGCGCCTGCAGGGCAAAGAAGATAGTTATCCGGGCGAACTGTCCGGCGGGCAGCAGCAACGCATCGCGATCGCGCGATCGCTCGCGATGAATCCCGACGTGATGCTGTTCGACGAGGTGACGGCCGCGCTCGACCCCGAGACCGTGAAGGGCGTGCTGGTCACGATCCGCGAACTCGCCGAGGACGGCATGACCTGCATGATCGTGACGCATGAGATGGGCTTCGCGCGCGAGGTCGCCAACCAGATCTATTTCACCGACGGCGGTGTGCTGGTCGAGCATGGATCGCCAAAGGAGTTCTTCAGCAATCCCCGCGATCCGCGCACAAAGCAGTTTCTGGATCAGATACTCTGATCAGAGTGGCGGCTTAATCGCTCGCCTTCAACCCCAGCTGCCGGATCAGCGCGCCCCAGCGATCAGTTTCGTTCTTCATATAGGTGGTGAGCTCTTCTGGTGTCGTCGCCATCAGCTCGATCGCGGCAAGGCGGTCGCCCATGCCGGGCAGCGACATGACGCGCTTCATCTCGGCATTGAGCTTTTGGATGATCGGCTTTGGCGTGCCGGCTGGCGCGAGCAGGCCGTACCACTCATTCGCAACGACATCGTAGCCCAGTTCCTTGAACGTCGGGATTTCCGGCACCGACGCATAGCGCGCGTCTGACGAGACTGCGAGCGCCCGGATCTGGCCGCCCTTGTACACCTGCAGCGCCTGCGCGACCGTCGCAAAGCTGAGCGGCAGGTGGCCGGCGATCAGGTCCGTCATGGCCGGCGTACCGCCGCGATAGACGATGTGCTGCATGTCGATCCCGGCCTGCACCTTGAGCTGTTCGCCGATGAGATGCGTCATCGTGCCGACGCCGCCCGACCCAAAATTCAGTGTGTGGGTCTTCGCCTTGCCGAGCTCGATCAGGGACTTCAGGTCCTTCGCCGGAAAGTTCGGATGCGTGAAGAGCACGACCGGCGTTCGCGCAAGCAGCGCGATCGGCTCGAAGTCCTTCAGGCCGTCGTAGGGCACTTTGGCTTGTAGCGCCGGATTGGTCGCATGCGTGCTGACCGCGATCAGCAGCGTGTATCCGTCAGGCGGTGCGGTCGCGACGGACTGCGTGCCGATCATGTTGGCTGCGCCGGGCCGGTTCTCCACGAGGATGGGGACGCCCCAGCCTTCGTTCATGCGTTGCGCGAGAAGCCGGCCGAGAGTGTCGACCGAGCCGCCCGGCGCGAACGGCACGACGATGCGGATCGGCTTGTCGGGATATTTGTCAGCGGGCGATTGGGCGACCGCCGCGAATGGCGCGAGGCAAAGCGCCAACGCCGTTACGAGAGACTTTTTCACGGCTCAACTCCCGTTCAGGTCATGGACTTCGGGGAAGAACAGGTCCTTCCAGGACTTCGGCGCTTCCTTCAGCGACCCGACACTATGCATGAATGTCGCGAACTTCATGGTGTTGAGCGGCTCCATGGTCCACTTCACCTGCGGACCCGAGATCACCGCCGTCACCTTGTCGAGTGGCATCTTCGACTTCACGTCCTCGATCCAGTAGCCGGCGGCCTTCTTGCGGTCCCTGTCGACGATCTCGGTCGCTTCCTTCAACGCGGCGATCAGCGCCTTGTAGAGCACCGGGTTCTTGTCGCGGAAACGCGCAGAGGTCCACGCCACCGTGAAGGTGTGCGGCCCGTCCATGATGTCGAACGAGTTC
The DNA here is from genome assembly GCA_963779545.1 of uncultured Alphaproteobacteria bacterium. GTDB lineage: Bacteria > Pseudomonadota > Alphaproteobacteria > Rhizobiales > Xanthobacteraceae > PALSA-894. The sequence goes on from CAVZYQ010000005.1 coordinate 567,580, forward strand.
AGAATCGTGCGGACGCCGGGCTTCTCAAGCTGGGCCTGCTGGAACGGCGGTACGCTGAACACGTTGTTGACCTCGCCCGAGCCGGACAGCAGCGCGATGGTCGCATCCGGTGGCGACATCGACACGGTGATCGGATCGAGCTTGCCGAAGCTCTTCTCGCCCCACAGCTTCGCGGCGGCCATCTGCAGCGCCACGGCCTGCACCGAGACCTTCACGGCCGGCACCGCGATCCGGTCCGAGTCCTTCAGGTCCGCGATCGACTTGATGTTGTCCGAGCGCGTGTTGAGGAGGAATGGCTGCGCCGATAGCGCCGAGATGCCTTTCACCTCGTTCGGCGTTCCCTTGGTGCGATTCCAGAGCGTCAGCAGGCCCGGCACGCCGCCCGCCACGATGTCGATCGAGTCCGAGATCAGCGCATTGTTCATCGCGTCCGGGCCGTTGAAGGTCGACCATGCGATCTTCACATCTTTCAGGCCGAGTGCCGCAGCATGCTTCTCCAACAGCTTGTCGTGCTCCATCACGTTGAACTGCAGGTAGCCCATGGAGAACTGGCGCGCGATGCGCAGTTCCTGCGCCTGCGCTGCTGCGCTGAATGCAATGGCGAGCGCGGTCGCCGTGCCAATGATCCGATTCATGCGTTTCCTCTTGGGATAGTGGGTCTTCGCCCGTCTTGTCTGACCGCCCATCGCAAGGCTACGGCCTTGCCCACGCGTGAGCAAGTTTCGCGAACAGAAAGTCAGCGCCGCGCAAAAGTCGGATACGGCCCGTCGGTCATCGCGTAACGCGCAAGCACCATCTCGCGCACGCGCGCGCGTTGCACCTTGCCCTGCAGGCTGCGCGGAATTGTCTCGATGGTGAGGCAAGCGCGCGGCTGCTTGTAGCGGGCGAGACCGGATGTCGCAGCGGCGACCGATGCCGAGATATCGGTATCGCCCTCCGAGACAGCGACGATCACCTCGCCCCAGTGCGCCGACGGAATGCCGACCGTCACGACGCCCTCGGGCAGCGCGCGCTCGATCTCTTCCGGATAGATCTTGTAGCCGCCGGTCTTGATCATGTCGTTGGCGCGGCCCGCGAGGAACAGGCGGCCCTGTGGGTCGAGATAGCCTAAGTCGCCGGTGGCGTGGAATTCGCCCTCGGGCAATTCGTGGAATCCATTGGCGTCGACATGGCCGGTCATCATGTGCGGGCTGCGCAGATGAATTTCGCCATGTTCGCCGGAAGCGCAGAGGCGACCGGTTTCATCGCGAATTTCGATCTCGACGCCGCGCGCAGTCGCGCCGAGGCATACGGCGTCGAATGTCGTGAGGTCGCGGTAGTACGCGTCGGTCTCGTGCGGTTCGAGCACCGTGATCGGATTGAACATCTCGGACTTGCCGTAAGTGACGCGCACCACCGGCCCGAACATCGCGACAGCTTGATGATAGAGCGGCGGCTGCAACGTTGCGGTGCCGCAGAAGATGCACTTGATGCCGTCGATGCGCTTGTGCCGCGTGCCGGCGAGCAGTTTCGCCAGCACGGTCGGCGGCGCGAACACGGCCGTGAGTTCGCCGCGAGCGAACAGTTCGTCCGCGTAGGCGACATCGACGCCGTGGATCAGCTCGACCGACGCGCCATGCTCGAACCATGTCGCGCCAAGCAGCGCCGCGCCGTGCGACCAGGCATTCATCAGCAGCACGCGGTCGTTCTCGCCCGGCACGAACGGCAGATGCGAGCGCAACAGTTCGTGCGCATTCTGGCGCCGGTCATGACGGTGGATGATGCCTTTCGGGCGGCCGGTGGTACCCGAGGTCATGATCGCCTTGCCCCAGGCGCGCGGATCGAACGGCGGCTCGGGAACGTCGTGGAGCGGGGCCGCCAAAATGTCCTCCAGCACCAGCACCTCGAGCCCAAGCGGCGCGATGCGCTCCAGTTCGCCGCGCTCGACCACCGCAAGACGCACGCCGATGATGCGTAGCGCGTAAGCGAGATCGTCCGGCCCGAGATTGAGGTCGGCGACGAACTCCGCGGCGCTGCTCGCCATCACGCCGCAGCTCGCCACAACCACGCCCGGCCCATTGCGCGCCACGATGGCGATCGGCTCACCGGCCTTCGCGCCGGCCGCGAGCACCGCATTGCGCACCGCGTTCGCCTGCTGCGCGAGTTGCGCATAGGTCAGCGTGCTGTCGCGCGAGGTAACGGCTACGCGTTCGCCGATTTGTGCGAACTTCTGCAGGCTTTGGCCCCAAGGATTCCGCGGCGTTTCCATGCTGCTCATTCTTTGACGCACGAAGCCTTATTCATTAGCGTCAAACGCAAATGCAAGGAAACGCCACAACATCCGGAACTGACGGATTGCCGCTGAATGGCATCACCGTCGTCGAATTCTGCCACAGCGTCGCCGGACCTTATGCGGGCTCGATCCTCGCCGACCTCGGCGCCGACGTCATCAAGGTGGAAGCGCCCGACAAGGGCGACTACGCGCGCGACTGGGGACCTCCGTTTGCGCACGGCACCTCCACGTTGTTCCATGTGCTCAATCACAACAAGCGCGCGATGGCGCTCGACCTGCGCGATACGGTCACGCTCGCGCGGCTGAAGAAATTCATCCTCGAGCATGCCGACGTGGTGCTGCAGAACATGCGGCCCGGCGCGATCGGCAAGCTGGGCCTAAGCGCCGCTGCGCTGCGCTCTGAAAAGCCCGCGCTGATCTATTGCGACCTCGGCGCCTACGGCAGCACCGGGCCGCTGAAGGAAAAACCCGGCTATGACCCACTGATGCAGGCGCATGGCGGCATCATGAGCGTTACTGGGATCGACGGCGGCGAACCGGTGCGCGTCGGCGTGTCGATCGTCGATCAGGGTGCCGGTATGTGGGCCGCGATGGGAATCCTCGCGGCGCTCAACAAGCGCCACACCAAAGGCGAGGGCAGCCACGTGTCGTGCTCGCTGTTCGAGACCGCGATCGGCTGGATGGCGCCGCACATCGGCGGCTATCTCTCCGGCGGCGCGATGCGCCGTCCGCTCGGCTCGGGCGTGACCGAGATCGTGCCGCATCAGGCGTTCCCGACCGCCGACGGCTTCATCATGGTGGCGGCCGGCAACGACAACCTCTTCCGCGCACTGTGCGGCGCGATGGAGAAGGACTACGTCAAGGATGAGCGCTTCGCCTCGAACTCGAAGCGCGTCGAAAACCGCCGCGCGCTGATCCCGATGCTGGAGGATGACTTCCGTGGGAAGCCCAGCGCCGAATGGCAGGCCAAGCTCGATGCTGCGGGCGTGCCCGCCGCGCCGATCGAGAACGTCGCGCAGGTCGTTGCCTCGCAGCAGACCGAGGCGCTCGGCATCCTGCAGAAGGACCCGCAGACCGGCATGACGCTCACCGGCCTGCCGCTCGAATTCGACGGCAAGCGCCCGCCCTATCGTTTCTCCGCGCCGAAGCTCGGCGAACACAACGACCTGCTTGAGCCCAAGGCTGACCTAAAGACCGCACAGAAGAAAGCCGCCTCATGAAGGACGTGAAGTATCAGAACTCTCGCGATCGAGCAGCCGGCGGAGCATCTGCTGATCGTCCGCATCAACCGGCCGGACGTGCGCAACGCGATCTCGACGCAGGTCGGCCTCGACATGCTCGACTGCTTCTCGCGCCTCGTCGCCGACACGCAGGGCTATCGCGCGGTCGTGCTGACCGGCACGGGCGACAAGGCCTTCTGCGCGGGCGGTGACCTGAAAGAGCGCCACGGCATGACTGATGAGCAGTGGCTGCATCAGCACGCGATCTTCGAGCGCATGACGCTCGCGCTGATGGACTGTCCCATCCCAGTCATCGGCGCGGTCAATGGGGCGGCGTTCGGCGGCGGCTGCGAACTGGCGCTCAACTGCGACTTTGTCTACGCGAGCAGCACCGCGCGCTTCGCGCTGACTGAAGTAACTCTCGGCATCATGCCGGGAGCGGGAGGAACTCAGTTCCTGCCGCGCGCGGTCGGCTCGCGCCGCGCCAAGGAAATCCTGCTCACCGGCAGGCCCTTCTCCGCGCAGGACGCGCTCGACTGGGGCATGGTCAACAAGGTCTGCGCGCCCGAGAAGCTGATGGAGGAGACTCTCGCCACCGCGCAAGCGATCTGCGACAACGCACCGGTCTCCATCCGGCAGGCCAAGCGCGCCATGCATTTCGGCATGCAGATGGATATCCGTTCAGCGCTGTTCTTCGAGATCGACGTCTATAATAAGATGGTCAGCACCGAAGATCGGCACGAAGGCGTGCGCGCCTTCAACGAGAAGCGCAAGCCGCGCTTCCAAGGCAAGTAGGAGCGCGCATGATCCCGAAAAGTGTGAAGCGGTTTTCGGATAAGATCATGCGCAAAGGAGAAAAATGATGGCCGAATTCATCGAGGTCCGCGAGGTCGGCCTGCGCGACGGCATCCAGAGCATCAAGACGGTCGTGCCGACGGATCTGAAGCTCGCCTGGATCAAGGCCGAAGTCGCGGCCGGCGTGCGCGACATTGAGGTCTGCTCGTACGTGCCGGCGAAAGTCCTGCCGCAGTTCGCCGACGCCGAGGAGGTGACCAAGGCTGCGTTGCAAATCCCGGGTTACACGGTCGCGGCGCTGATGCCGAACCTGAAGGGCGCCGAACGCGGCGCCGCGCTCGGCGTGCACCGGCTCGACTACGTCGTGTCGGTGAGCGAGAGCCACAACATGAACAACGTGCGCCGCTCGACCGCGGACTCGCTCGCCGACCTGCAGCGCATCGCGGATTTCCTCAACACCATTCCGGCGGACAAGCGCCCGCGGCTGCTGTGCGGCCTCGCCACCTCGTTCGGCTGCACGCTGGAAGGCAACGTGCCGCATGACCGCGTGGTGCAGTTCGCCGAAAAGGTCGCGGCGATCGGCGTTGACGAGATCATGCTCGCCGACACGGTCGGCTTCGCCAACCCGAATGCGATCCGCACGCTGTTCCGGCGCGTGCGTGATGCTATCGGCGACAAGATCGTGCTCGGCGCGCATTTCCACGACACGCGCGGGCTCGGCATCGCGAACGTCTCTGCCGCGATCGATGTCGGCGTGCGCCACTTCGATGCCTCGCTGTGCGGGCTCGGCGGCTGCCCATGGGCGCCGGGCGCGACCGGCAACATCGTCACCGAGGATGTCGTGTTCCTCGCCGAGTCGCTCGGCTTCAATACCGGCATCGACCTCGACAAGCTGATCAAGGCGCGCGAGATCGTCATGCAGGCGCTGCCGGACGAGAAGCTCTACGGCCAGATGGCGAAGGCCGGCCTGCCGAAGGGCTTTTCCTACGCCGAGGCGCGCAAAGCCGCATGAACATCGAAAGCCCGATCAAAGACGGCGCGCCGGTTTCGTTTGCACTCGGCGAGGATTATCCCGAACTGCGCGACGCGGTGCGGCGCATCTGTGCGAAATATCCGGCGAATACTGGCGCGGACTTGAGGACCGCTCCGAATATCCGACCGCGTTCGTGAAGGACCTGACCGAAGGCGGCTACCTGGCGGCGCTGATCCCGGAAGAGTACGGCGGCGGCGGCCTGCCGATCCGCGCGGCCGCCGCGATCCTCGAAGAGATCAATGTTGGCGGCTGCACCGCCACGCAGTGCCACGCGCAGATGTACATCATGGGTACGCTGCTGCGCCACGGCAACGCGGAGCAGAAGCAGCGGTATCTGCCCGGCATCGCGCGCGGCGAACTGCGGCTGCAGTCCTTCGGCGTCACCGAGCCGACCACCGGCTCCGACACCACCAAGCTCAAGACGCGCGCCGTGAAGAAGGGCAACGACCGCTACGTGGTGAACGGCCAGAAGGTGTGGACCTCGCGCGCGCTGCACTCCGACCTGATGCTGCTGCTCGCGCGCACCACGCCGGTGGAGGCGGTGAAGAAGCGCTCCGAAGGCCTCTCGGTTTTCCTCGTCGACATCCGCGAGTCGCGCGGCAAGGGCATGGACATCCGCCCGCTCAAGGCGATGGTGAACCACAACACCACGGAAATCTTCTTCGACAATCTCGAAGTGCCGGCCGAGAACCTGATCGGCGAGGAGGGGCAGGGCCTGCGCTACATCATGGACGGCATGAATGCCGAGCGCATTCTCGTCGCGTCCGAGGCGGTGGGTGACGGCCGCTGGTTCTTGAAGAAGGGCGTCGACTACGCGAACTCGCGCGTTGTGTTCGGCCGCTCGATCGGCAAGAACCAGGGCGTGCAGTTTCCGCTCGCGCGTGCCTACGCGGAGTTGGAAGCGGCCGACATGATGTGCCGCCGCGCCGCCGCGTTGTTCGACGCGAACGTGCCGTGCGGCGCGGATGCCAACATGGCGAAGCTGCTTGCCTCAGAGGCGTGCTGGAAAGCCGCGGAAGCCACAATGCAAACGCACGGCGGTTTTTCTTATGCGAAGGAGTACGACATCGAGCGCAAATGGCGCGAGGTGCGGCTCTATCAGATCGCGCCGATTTCGACGAACCTCGTGCTCGCCTATCTCGGGCAGCACGTATTGGGAATGGAACGGTCTTACTGAGTTAGACGGTTTCGTCGCGCTGCCGCTCGCAGGCGTCCCACCACATCTTCATCATCTCGAACGGCACGCCGGCCCAGAAAAGATACGGCACAAGCGCCTCCTAAGGTCGGCGGCGCCCGCGCCGCACTCAGAAGTGCCCGCCATCACCCGCCGCATTGAGAACGCTTTTCCGGAACACTGGTTCCGCCTATCATCGCCGGCACCAACGCGCCCTTAGCTCAGCTGGATAGAGCATCAGACTTCGAATCTGAGGGTCGGGAGTTCGAAATCTCTCAGGGCGCGCCATTAATTGTTTGATTGAATTTGGCTATTCGGCTGCCCGCGAAGTCATCCCTTGATGTGGTTGAAAAGGAACCACCGAGGAACCACGCAAACTGCTATGCGGCGCAGCCGTGTCCACAATATTGTTGGCAGCAATTGACTCCCCTCTCTACGCACACGCGAGAAGCGGTGCTGACTTCGAGGCATGTTAGGACCATCATGTGGTGCCCAAGGCACGAGTGACGATAGCCATGTTAAACAGGCCAGCGCTCAGCTCCCCAAGCCTACGACGTCGCCGATTTCGCCGCCGCGCAGGAGCTGTTTCACAGCAACGGCTGGACGCGATTGGCGCGTGTGTTGACTGCGAACCACCAAAGGGGTGAAGCTCCCCGACATGATCCGCGTTCTCGATCCGACCAACGAAATGAAAACCGCCGGCGCGCAGGCCGCGCCGCGTCTCGCCTCGCTCAAGTGGGCGCTCGCTGAAGTCTCGCCGGGCGGCGCAGCGCTGGACGATGTGATGGCACAGGCGGCACGGGCCGGGCACGATCTGTCGAAGTCTCGCGATTTCATGACGCGGATGCTCGCGAACTAAGACGTGCGGTTATTCGCGATCATTGATTGTCGGAAAGCACTAGTGTCATCGCCGACTGGCAACTCGCCGCGAGCCAAGCGGCGCGCCTTCCATCGGACGCCTAAGTGACCGCGATACGGGCACCATCACGACGGGTGAATAGTTGAGTGTTATGGCCGTCAGCCGTTCGCACGCTTAGGCGTGGCAGCGTGAGCGCGAACAGTCCGGCGGCCGGCGCGACATCAGGAGATCAGGTATGGAATTCTCATCCTAACATGCGATTGGAATTGAGGGGCTGTGGTGTAGGAAGAAAAAGATCGCTGTGTAACGTTATTCAATTCTGCGCGGCTGATTTGCTGCTTGACCGCGCGCCCTCGGATTCCCTATGCATCACACACACACGCGCGGCTCACCGGCGGAACTTGTCAGCTTCACGATGTTTGCTCAGCTTACCGCAATGTTTCGGCAGGTCGGCATTCGCCGCGCAATGTCGGTGTTTTTCGCGGTAACCTTCCTCTCATTCACGTTCATACACGCGACGCATCACTGCGGCATTGCCGCCGAGCCTCCGGTGAAAATTGAAATCACTGTTCTCGACGGATCATCGGACGGATCTGACAAGTCACCTGAGGCCGACCATTGCTGCAACTGCTCAACCGCTGCCATGATCACCGCCGAATTGGCACTGCCGGCGGCGGCGATTTCGCCGCGCCTTGAGACCGCCGTCTGGCGCGAGCCGCACCCTTACGTTCCGGCAGCCGAAATCCGTCCACCTATCGCCTGACCTGAGAAAGTTTCGCGGCATTCGCACGCGTGCGGATGCCAACGAATCATTTTCGCTCAGGTCATATCCATGTCACCCGCATTGGCTTCGGTCGCGCTCGGCGCAGGAGCTTCGCTCTTCGTGGCGGTTTGCGCCCTCGCGCAAACCGCGCTGCCGCAGCAATTGTTCGATCCGCCGGTCTATCGGGGTGGCGCTTTCTCGTTTGACCGGGCCGCAGCGCCGGAGCGGCGCGCCGTACCATCGGGCGCGTTCGTATTGTCCGAAGCGGTGCGCCGGGCGCTCGCCGCCAACCCCGACTGACCGCGGCCGAGCGCGACGTCGGCATCGCGGCGGGAAAGCGCATGCAGGCGGCGCGATCCCCAATCCCGAGCTGTCGTTCGAGCTCGACAATGCGTTCGGCAGCGGCGCCTATCGCGGGCTCGACGCTCGGCCGAGACCACGGTGCAGCTCAGCCAGCTGATCGAGCTCGGCGGCAAGCGCGAGGCGCGCATCGCGGCCGGCACTGCCGAGGTCGAGAGCGCGCGCTATCAGCGCCTCGCGCTGCGGCTCGAGATCGCCTCGGAAACCGCGATCGGCGTTCCTCACCGTGCTGGGCGGGCAGCGCCGCGTGCGGATCTATGACACGCAGATCCAGGCGCTCGACCGGCTGATGCCGCTGCTGCAGCGGCGCGTCGAGGCCGGCGCGTCGTCGCCGGCGGAAATCGGCCGCGCGCAGATCGCCGCCGACCTGGTGCGCGCCGAGCGCGAGCGGGCCCGCACCGCCGCTCGCGATCGCGCGCCGCGAGCTGGCGGCCGCATATGGGCATGCGACAGTCCGTCGATTTCGGCGAGGCGCTCGGCGATCTCGTCCGCACCGGCAACCCGCCGTCGTTTGCCAGCGATCGTGCGCAGCCTGGACAGCCATCCGCAGCTGGTGCGCTGGACCGCGGTGCGCGCGCAGCGCGATGCCGAGATCATCTCGGCGCGGCTCAAGTCCATCCCGGACGTGCGGGCGAGCGCCGGCTGGCGCCACTATCGCGAGACCGACGACAACGCTGTGCGCCTCGGTGCCTCGGTCGCGCTGCCGGTGTGGGACCAGAACCTCGGCGGCATCACCGAAGCGCGCGAGGCGCGCGCTCAAGGCCGATGCCGAACATGCGGCCGCGCGCCAGGCGCTGGTGCTGACGCTGGCGCGCGCCTACGAGACCATGCAGGGCGCGCTGCGCGAGCTCGAGCCGCTGCAGCGCTCCGCCCTGCCGAACGTGCGGCGCGACCGTCGAGGCGATCGAGAGCGGCTACGCGCAGGGCCGCTTCACGCTTGCTCGAGGTGCTCGACATCCAGAACACCGCGACGCAGACGGCGCTGCGCGAGCAGGAGGTGCTGGTGAGCTTCCACACCGCGGTGGCGACGCTCGAGGGCCTGACCGGCATTCCGGTCGGGCTGACTTTCGCGAGGCAGCGATGATGCGCCTGATCCGCAACATCTTCATCTTCCTCGCGGTCGGCCGGCGCTGCTCGGCGCCGCCGCGTACTACTATCCATCGCGCCTCGATCGGCAACGCGCCGTCCGCCCGGCGCATGGCCACGGTCACGGCCATGACGGGCACGACCACGGCGCCGAGGCGCCCGTGATGAACGACGCCAAGGTGGCGGCCGCCGGCATCGAGCTGGAGAAGGCGCGGGCCGGGCACGCTGCGCGAGACGCTGCGCCTGAACGGCATCCTGCAGCCGAACCAGGAAGCGCTGGTGCAGGTCACGCCGCGCTTTCCCGGCGTCGATCCGCGAGGTGCGCAAGCGCGTCGGCGACGCGGTCGCGGCGGGCGAGGTGCTGGCGCAAGATCGAGAGCAACCAGAGCCTCACCGTCTACGAGCTGCGGGCGCCGATCGCCGGCACGGTGATCGACCGGCAGGCCGCGCTCGGCGAATACGCGTCCGAGCAGAAGGCGGCGTTCATCGTCGCGGACCTGACCACCGTGTGGGTGGATTTTTCCGTCTACCGGCGCGACCTCGCCAAGGTGCGCGGTCGGCGACCGCAGTCGTCGATCGATCCGGAGGACGGCGGCGCGCCGATCGAGGCGAAGGTCTCCTACATGTCGCCGGTCGGCAGCAGCGACACCCAGAGCGCGCTGGCGCGCGCGATCGTCGCGCAACCCGAAGGCGCGGCTGCGGCCCGGCCTGTTCGTCACCGGAAAGCTGCTGCTCGCCGAGAAGCCGGTCGCGGTCGCCGTCAAGAGCGGCGGCGCTGCAGACCATGGAGAACCGCACGGTCGTGTTCGTGCGCACGGCGAGAAGTTCGAGACCCGCGAGGTCGAGACTCGGCGCGCGCGACGCCGAGCATGTCGAGATCGCTGTTCGGCGCTGCTCGAGGGCGACGTGTACGCGGCGAAGAACAGCTTCGTCATCAAGGCGGAGATCGGAAAGGCATCGGCGGCCCATGAGCACTGAACGCAACTCAGTCGCATCTGACGTCGCATCCTCTCGCATTCTCGATTCGCCAGCGCTGGCTGGTGATGCTCGCGGTGCTCGGCATCGCGGCGTTCGGCGCCTGGAATTTCACCCGGCTGCCGATCGATGCCGTGCCGGACATCACCAACGTCCAGGTGCAGATCAACACCGCGGCGCCGCGGCTATTCGCCGCTCGAGGTCGAGCAGCGCATCACGTTCCCGGTCGAGACCGCGATGGGCGGCCTGCCGCGGCTCTCCTACACGCGCTCGCTCTCGCGCTACGGCCTGAGCCAGGTCACGGTCGTGTTCGAGGACGGCACCGACATCTATTTCGCGCGCCAGCTCGTCAACGAGCGCATCCAGCAGGTGAAGGATCAACTGCCGCCCGGCATCGAGACCGCGATGGGGCCGATCTCGACCGGCCTCGGCGAGATCTATCAGTACGCCGTCGAGGCCAAGCCCGATGCGCGGAAGCCGGACGGCACGCGCCTACACGCGCGACCGACCTGCAAGACGATCCAGGACTGGATCATCAAGCCGCAGCTGCGCACCGTGCCGGGCGTCGTCGAGGTGAACTCGATCGGCGGCTTCGAGCGGCAGTTTCACGTGCTGCCCGATCCGGCGCGGCTGATGGCCTACCGGCTCAGCTTCCGCGACGTGATGACGGCGCTGGCGGCGAACAACGCCAATGTCGGCGCCGGCTACATCGAGCGCAACGGCGAGCAGTATATCGTCCGCACGCCCGGGCAGGTCGCCACCATGGACGGAGATCCGCGACATCGTGATCGGCACGCGCAACGGCGTGCCGGTGCGCATCGTCGACGTCGCCGACGTGCGCGAGGGCAAGGAGCTGCGCACCGGCGCCGCGACGATGAACGGCAAGGAGGTCGTGCTCGGCACCGCCATGCTGCTGATCGGCGAGAACAGCCGCACGGTGTCGCAGCGCGTCGCCGCGCAAGCTCAAGGAGGTCGCGCCGTCGCTGCCCGAGGGCGTGACGGCGCGGCCGGTCTACGACCGCACCACGCTGGTCGAGGCCACCATCGCGACGGTCGAGAAGAACCTGCTCGAAGGCGCGCTGCTGGTCATCGTGATCCTGTTCCTGATCCTCGGCAACATCCGCGCCGCCATCGCCACCGCCTGCGTCATCCCGCTGTCGATGCTGATCACCATCACCGGCATGGTCGAGAGCCAAGGTCAGCGCCAACCTGATGAGCCTCGGCGCGATCGACTTCGGCATCATCATCGACGGCGCGGTCATCATCGTGGAGAACTGCCTGCGGCTGCTCGCCGCACGAGCAGCACCGGCGCGGGCGGCTGCTGACGCGCGACGAGCGCTTCGAGACGATCCTCGCCGGCGCGCGCGAGGTGATCCAGCCGAGCCTGTTCGGCACCATGATCATCGCGGTCGTCTACCTGCCGGTGCTCACGCTGACCGGCGTCGAAGGCAAGATGTTCACGCCGATGGCGCTCACCGTGCTGATGGCGCTCGGCGCCGCGGCGGTCCTGTCGATGACGTTCGTTCCGGCCGCCGTCGCGCTGCTGGTCACCGGCAAGGTGTCCGAGAAGGAGAACTGGTTCATGCGCGCGCGCGCGGCTGGCTCTACGTGCCGCTGCTCGATGCCTCGATCCGCAATCGCGGGCTGGTCGCCGAGCCTTGCGGCGCTGCTGGTGGTCGCGCAGCGGCTATGCGGCGACTCGCGCATGGGCGGCGAGTTCATCCCCTGGCTCGACGAGGGCGACATCGCGGTGCACGCGATGCGCATTCCCGGCACCAGCCTGACCCAGTCGGTCGAAATGCAGATCAAGCTGGAAGCCGATGCTGCGGCAGATTCCCGAGGTGAAGGAGGTGTTCTCCAAGATCGGCACGCCGGAGGTCGCGACCGATCCGATGCCGCCGAACGTCGCCGACACCTTCATCATGCTGAAGCCGCGCGGCGAATGGCCCGACCCGTCGATGACCAAGGCGCAGGTCGTGGCCGAAGATCGAGAAGATCGTCGCCGACGTGCCGGGCAACAATTACGAGTTCACCCAGCCGATCCAGATGCGCTTCAACGAGCTGATCTCGGGCGTGCGCACCGACGTCGGCGTGAAGATCTTCGGCGACGATCTCGACACGCTGCTGCAGGTCGCGGCGCGCGTGCAGGCGGTGCTGCAGAGCGTGCCCGGCGCGGCCGACGTCAAGACCGAGCAGGTGTCCGGCCTGCCGGTGATGACCGTGAAGCTCAACCGCGCGGCGCTGTCGCGCTACGGCATCAGCGTCGCCGACGTGCAGAGCCTGGTCGAGATCGCGGTCGGCGGCAAGAATGCCGGACACGTGTTCGAGGGCGACCGCCGCTTCGACCTCGTGGTGCGCCTGCCGGAGCATCTGCGCCTCGACATCGAAGCGCTATCAAGGCGCTGCCGATCCCGCTGCCGAATGGCGAGGCTCCGACGACGGCCGTGCGCGCGGTCTGGGGCAACTCGCCGCTCGCGCAAGTGCGCTACACGCCGCTTTCGTCGCGTCGCCAAGATCGAGATCGCGCCCGGCCCGACCAGATCAGCCGCGAGAACGGCAAGCGGCGCATCGTCGTCACCGCCAACGTGCGCGGCCGCGACCTCGGCTCGTTCGTGGCCGAGGCGCAGCGCGCAGATCGCCGAGAAGGTCAAGCTGCCGGCCGGCTACTGGATCGGCTGGGGCGGACAGTTCGAGCAACTTGTCTCCGCCGCGAAGCGGCTGACCATCGTGGTGCCGATCGCGCTGCTGCTGATCTTCTTGCTGCTGTTCATGAGCCTTGGCTCGGCCGCCGACGCGCTGCTGGTGTTCAGCGGCGTGCCGCTGGCGCTGACCGGCGGCATCGCGGCGCTGCTGCTGCGCGGCATTCCGCTCTCGATCAGCGCCGGCATCGGCTTCATCGCGCTGTCGGGCGTCGCGGTGCTGAACGGCCTCGTCATCATCGCGTTCATTCAGAAGCTGCGCGCCGAAGGACAGGACACTGGTCGACAGCGGTGCGCGAGGGCGCGCTGACGCGGCTGCGGCCGGTGCTGATGACCGCGCTCGTCGCCTCGCTCGGCTTCGTGCCGATGGCGATCGCGACCGGCGCCGGCGCCGAGGTGCAGCGCCCGCTCGCCACCGTCGTCATCGGCGGCATCATCTCGTCGACCATCCTGACGTTGCTGGTGCTGCCCGCGCTCTACGTCCTGTTCCGGCGCGAAGGTGCGCAAGCGCAATCACTTTCAACCGAACCAACGCTCACAAAAGGAGAAGCATCATGAAGTTTGTCTTCGCACTGATCGCAGCTCTTGCTTTCGCGGCACCGGCTGCTGCCCAGCACAAGCACGGCGCCAACCACAAGGGCCCGAACGGCGGGCCGGTCGAGGACGTGGCGGGCGTCCATGCCGAACTGATGGTCAGCGGCGCGACCATCACGCTGAACATTCTTGACGAAGACAACAAGCCGCTGCAAGACCGCGGGCTACAGCGGCACTGCATTGGTTGTGAGCGGCAGCGCGCGCGAAACCGTCGCGCTCATGCCGTCGGGCGAAAATGCGCTCAAGGGCGATGCGAAGGCGCCAGTCGCAAAGGCCGCTGCCGTCACCGTGACGCTCAAGACCGCTGCTGGAAAATCCGGACAGGCGCGGTTCAAGCAATGAGATATCCTCGAAAACCGCTTTAACGACGCAATTTCAGTTGGCCTTCTCGGCAAGGCGAACGAAATGCGAGCACTCTTTCTCGGATTGGCGTTCCTCACGCTGCCGGTGCTGACGGCGGGTGGTCAAACTTACGATGACTACCCGTTCCGGCAGGAATGGCGCTCTTTGGAGATGTGCTGGGGTATGTCGGCAATGAGGTATGCCGATCAAACTTGTGAGCCGGCAGCATCCGCCGCGACAGCTGTGCTTGGCAGTTGTCCCGACACAACACGAGAATTCGTGTCAGCGGTATCGCGCGCCCGGTCAGCTTTGGGGCCAACCTATGGATGGCAGTTTCTCAAGGAGGTTCAGCAGAAGTTTGTTCCTCGGATACAAGCGATGATCCTCGACCGCCGTATTGTGGCGGGGAAGGTCTGTCGCTGATGTCGGGTCAACCGCAGAACGCGCATTGGTCCCAGAACCCTCTTGGCGAGAGTTCTCGCTTGGTTCGGCGTAAGCTTCCCGGCTGAACCAAGGGTGACGCGCCGGGTCGGCGCGGCCCGGCCTGTCCCTGCGCGATACTTGACCACATAGGATTTCGCGCCAGACGGACGCACGCGCAGTCCAAACCCGACGAGGTCCGAATCCCAAATGAAGTGCTCGCCATCGGTCGCCACCGCCTAGCAAAATGTCTGAGGGCTGATCAGGCCTCCAACACCTTGCGCGGCACCAGCACCTCGCCCTTCATGATCGGGCGCGCGGTGCGCAATGTGCCGGCGACGACGTCCATGTCGGCGCCCTTGCCCTTGGTCTGCAGCAGCACGTCGACCTGGCCGGACGGATGCTCGATCCAGATGGTGCGCGGATTGGCGTCGTCAGGTTTGGCCAGCTCGTATGCGATCGAGCCTTCGAGTGCGCATGCGGTCGAGACACATACGGCGCCGGTCACCGCGTGCGCGGCGTGCAGCGCATGCGGCGTGAGATATCGCGACGCGATGGTGCCGCCATCCTTCGGCACGGCGAGCAGGCCTACTTTCGGGATCACCTTTTCCGAGACATCCCCAAAACCCATCATCTCGCCAGCTTGGCGGCGGATCTTTTCGATCCTCGCGAACAATTCCTTGTTTGGGTTAATCTCCGCGCGACCCTCGTAGCCGGTAATACCGAAATCCTTCGCGCGCATCATGATCATCGGCATCGCGACGTCGATGCATGTCACCTCAATGCCGTCGATCACGTCGCGCACGTTGCCGGTCGGCAGCATCTTGCCGGAGACCGAGCCAACCACGTCCATGAAATTGAGCACGATCGGCGCGGCGGTGCCGGGCACGCCGTCGATGCGCGCGTCGCCGGTGTATTGCACGGATTTTCCGGGCGTCTTCACGATCGCCTCGATGCGCGCCTCGGTGTTGACATTATAGATCATGACGCGCGTTTCGCCGTCGGCGGCCGGGATCAACCCGGTCTCGATCGCAAACGGCGCAACGCCCGCCAGCATGTTGCCGCAGGACGGGTTGGTGTCGACGAGCGGTTTGCCGATATCGACCTGCGCGAAGAGATAGTCGACATCGACGCCGGGGCGCGCCGACTTCGACACGATCGCGACCTTGCTGGTGAGCGTGTCGGCGCCGCCGAGACCGTCGATTTGGCGCACGTCGGGCGAGCCCATCGCGGCGAGCAGCACGCGGTCGCGCGTCGCCACGTCCTGCGGCAGGTCGCTCGCCTTGAAATACGGCCCGCGCGAGGTGCCGCCGCGCATGAAAATCGTCGGAATGCCGACCAGATCGCTCATTCGCCCCTCATTTGGATTTGCGCGGCGATGTTACGAGCCGCGCTGCCTGCGCACAATCGCATCGACCATGCGCGGCGCACTGCCCAGATAATTTGCCGGATCGCAGAGCTCACGCAGGCGTGTTTCGGGAAGAGCGTCGGCGATCGCCGGATTTGATTTCAGCACGTCGAACAGCGAACGCCCCTTTGCCAGCGCCTCGCGGCACGCCTCGTAGACGAGATCGTGCGCCTGCTGACGGCCGAGGTGCGGCGCGAGCCCCATCATGACCGCCTCGGCGACGATCAGGCCTTGGGTCATGTCGAGATTTTTCCGCATGCGCGCCTCGTCCACGACGAGGCCTTCGAGCATGAACTTCGCCTGCGCGAGCGAGCCCGCAGTGAGGATGAAGCTTTCCGGCACCGCCATCCACTCGACATGCCACGGGCCGGTGGCGCGCTCGAAATCCTGGATCATCGCGTCGAGCATCAATCCGGCATGCTGGCGCACCGCCTTCGCGTTGGCGACGAGGATTTCAGACGAGATCGGATTGCGCTTCTGCGGCATGGTCGAGGACGCGCCGCGATGGCTGGCGAATGGCTCGAAGGCTTCGCCGATCTCGGTCGCCATCATCAGCATGATGTCAAAGCCGATCTTGCCGAGCGAACCGGTGACGAGGCCGAGGAAGTTCACCGTCTCGACCACGGAGTCACGCGCCACGTGCCAGGTGATCGGCGGATCGCCGAGCTTGAGTTCGCGCGCGTATTCGCGGCGCACGTCGAGGCCCTTGTCGCCGAGCGAGGCGAGCGTGCCGGCCGCGCCGCCGAATTGCGCCACCAGCAAGCGCGGCTTGAACTCGCGCAGCCGATCGGCGTGGCGCTGCATCATCGAGAGCCAGATCGCGCATTTGTAGCCAAACGTGATGGGCAGCGCCTGCTGCAGGTGCGTGCGCCCCGGCATCGCCGTGTCGCGATATTTCTCAGCGAGGTTCGCGAGCGCAGCCGACACCGCGGCGAGATCGCGTTCCACGATCGCGAGCGCGGCACGGATCTGCAGCACCGTGCCGGTATCCATGATATCTTGCGTGGTCGCGCCCCAGTGCACGTAACGACCGGCGTCGCCCAGCTTCGCCGAGAACTGCCGAACCAGCCCGAGGATCGGGTAGCCGACATTCTCGGCTTCTTGTTTCAGGGCGGCGCGATCGAACGCGACGGATGGCGAAAACTTCGCAATGGCGTCTGCGGCGTCTTGCGGAATGACGCCAAGCCTTCCCTGCGCGACCGCGAGCGCGACCTCGGCCTCGACGTAACACGTCAGCAGATTGTCGTCGGAGAACACGGCGCGCATCTCGGCCGTGCCGAACATGTCCTTGAAGATGTCGCTGTCGAGGACCGTCGACGGCATGGATTAGCCTTTGTGGGTGAAAGCGCGATGCTCCTGCGCGTAGCGCACCAGCGCGGCGAAGCGATAGAGGCCGTGCACAAACTTTCCGTAGGGCAGCGTGATGAACAGCGCGAACACGACGCCGAGATGCAGCGCCAGCAGCAGCGCCATCGCGGGCGTCGGCGCGCAGCACCAGCAGCAGCAGGCCGGTGAGGCTCGTCAGGAACAGCATCATCAGGAACGCGAAGTCCATGCCGAGACGCTGCTCGTCGAGCATCACCGGGTCGCGGCGCAGCTTGGCGATCATCAGGCCGAGCGGACCGAAGATGAGCCCGATGCCGCCGACGGTGCCGAGCACCACCGGCAGGTCCCACCACGGGAACGGCGCAATGCGGCCCAAGGTGTAGTGATACACCGTCGCCACGCTGGTGGAGGCGAAGCAGAGCAAGAAGCCGTAGAACGTGAGGTGATGATAGAACTGCACGGCGGTCGTTCGGCCGTTCGTCGTGATTGTAGCAGCCGATGCCGCCGCCATCGAGATAGCGCAGCGTTGCGGCATCGTGCATCGCGCGCCAGATCGAGCCAAGCTCCAGCCGCACCGGATCGCCGATGTCGCGCCAGAAGGCGCGCACGCCGAGCGCCATCGCCACGATGGCGTAGAGAAACGCGAGGCCGAACAGCAGCGCCATCGTGTTATGCGGCATCAGTTTGTAGAACGCGCCCGGCCCGGTGTGCGTGCCGAACAGCACGCTCGGGTCATGCCAGCCGACGAAGCCAAAGATGAAGGCCGCCACCGCCAGCGCCGTGATCAGGCTGATCGAGAGACCGTTACGCGCGAACAACGGCGCGAGGCCGCGCGGCCAGGCGTAGGCCGCATAGGAGTCGCCGCGCAGCTGCGCCATGACGCGCGGCACATTCACGTCGAACTCGTGCGGCGGCGAGAATTGGCAGTCGACGTAGCAGGCGCCGCAGCCGTGGCAGAGGTTGGCGAGATAATTCAGGTCGCCGTCCGGGAACGCGCGGCGCATCTCCATCGCCGGGAAGACGGCGCACAGGCCCTCGCAATAGCGGCACGAGTTGCACACCGTCATCAGCCGGTCGGCTTCGGTGAGCAGCGCCGTCGCGTGGCTGCCCGGCCGCGCGCCCGCTTTCTCAGTTGCGAGAATGTCAGTTGCGGGCATTCTTCGCCGCCTCCCGGCCCGCGATGCGGCCGAACACGCTGCCGATCGTCATGCCCATGCCGGCCGCATAGCCGCGCCCGAGCACGTTGCCGGCCATGATCTCGCCTGCCGCGAACATGTTCGCCGCCGGCTTGCCGTCGCGCATGATCATGCGGGCTTCCTTGTTCACGCGCGTCGCCAGATACGTGAACGTGATGCCGGGACGCACCGGGTAGGCATAGTACGGTGCGGTCTCGATGCGCCTCGCCCAGTGCGATTTCGGGGGCGTGATTCCTTCGGTGCGGCAATCGTCCAGGATGGTGTCGTCGAAGGTGCCGGGCCGCACCGCGGTGTTGAAGTCCGTGACGGTCTTCTCCAGCACATCCGGGTCAAGCGTCAGCTTGCCGGCAAGCTCGCGGATGCTCCCCGCTGCAATCGGCGGATAGAGCGAGGGCATGAACAACGTCAGCGCCGTCGCGTCGAAGATGATGTAGGCGATCTGGTCCGGCTGCTGCGCCACCAGCCGCCCCCAGATGGCGTAGCGCTTCGGCCAGATCTCCTCGCCCTCGTCGTAGAAGCGCTGCGCGTGCTTGTTCACCACGATGCCGAACACCACGCAGTCGAGCCGCGTGATGATGCCGCCGTCGTACTTCGGGGCGCGCGCGTCGATCGCGACCGCGTGACACTGCGTCGGGTCGCCGATCTCCTGCACGCCGTGCTCATGCAGCATCTTCAGCACGGTGCCGCGATTGTGCGGCGTGCCGCGAATGAGGAAATTGTCCGCCGCCGGGCCCCAGTACTGCTTCAGCCACTCGATGTTGGATTCGAAGCCGCCGCACGCCGCGGCCAGCGTCGCCGCCCGCACCACGTGGCGCTGCCCGCCTTGTTGCACGGTCGCAGAGAGGAACATGCCGCTGTCGATGTCGAGGTCGACCACCTCGGCGTCGTATTCGATCTCAACGCCGAGACTTTCGGCAGTCAGATACAGCGCGTTGAGCATCGAGCGCCCGCCGCCGAGGAAGAACGAGTTGGTGCGCCCGAGACTCAGGGTGCCGCCGAGCGAAGGCTGGTAGCGCACGCCCTGCTGCGGCAGCCAGCTCGAGCACTTCCTTCGACTCGGCGATCATGTGCCGTGCCAGCATCTCGTCGGTATTGCCCTGCGTGACCTGCAGCAGATCCTTGAAAAATTCCTCCTCGGGGTAAGGACCACTGAGAGTCTCGGTCGCGGCATCATGCGCGCAGCGGATGTTGCGGGTATGGCGCGTGTTGCCGCCGCGATAGAACTTCGACGCCGCCTCCACGACCAGCACCGAGGCGCCGCCGCGCCGCGCCGCAATTGCCGCGCACAGCGCCGCATTGCCGCCGCCGGCCACCAGCACGTCGTATTTTTTGGTCAGATCGGCCATCCCGGCGCCTGTTCAACCAGACCCGGAGCGATTTGGAAACGGCCCTCGGGCGCATATACTCACCTCATGGCCGAGCGGTCTTTCAAGGAAGAAGTCGAGAAGCTGAAGCTGGGCGCGGGACAGGAGTTCCGCGGCGAAGGCATCCTGGCGATCACCAAGGCGCTGCTCGAATCCGGCGTGTCGTACGTGGCCGGCTATCAGGGCGCGCCGATCTCGCACCTGATGGACGTGCTGGCGGACGCGAACGACATCCTGGAAGAACTCGGCGTCCATTTCGAGAATTCGGCCAACGAGGCCACCGCCGCCGCGACGCTTGCGGCGAGCGTGAACTATCCGCTGCGCGGCGCGGTGACGTTCAAGTCCGTGGTCGGCGTCAACGTCGCCTCCGATGCGCTGTCGAATCTCGCCTCCGGCGGCGTGACCGGCGGCGCGCTGGTGATCATCGGCGAGGACTACGGCGAAGGCTCCTCGATCATGCAGGAGCGCGTGCATCCGTTCGTGATGAAGTCGCAGATCTGGCTGCTCGACCCGCGGCCGAACCTGCCAAGCATCGTCAACGCGGTGAAGAAAGGCTTCGAGCTCTCCGAAGCCACCAATACGCCGGTGATGCTGGAGGTGCGCATCCGCGCCTGCCATGTGCACGGCCGCTTCCAGACGACCGACAACGTGCGGCCCTCGTACACGTTGCGCGACGCGATGGAGAATCCGCGCCGCGCCACGGATCGCATCGCGCTGCCGCCTGCCACCTATCTGCACGAGAAGGAGAAGATCGAGA
Source organism: uncultured Alphaproteobacteria bacterium (assembly GCA_963779545.1). Lineage (GTDB taxonomy): Bacteria > Pseudomonadota > Alphaproteobacteria > Rhizobiales > Xanthobacteraceae > PALSA-894. Next base: position 588,223 of record CAVZYQ010000005.1, read on the forward strand.
AGCGTTGGCCTGCCGCGGTGAAATTCATCGAGGAGCACAAGCTCAACGAGTTCTTCGACGGCGACCTCTCGGATATCGGCATCGTGATGCAGGGTGGCATGTACAACACCACGCTGCGCGCGCTGGAACTGTGTGGGCTTGCGGATTCGCTCGGGCGCACGCGCGTGCCGCTCTATGTGATGAACGTCACCTATCCGCTGATCGACCGCGAACTCATTCGATTCGCGGAAGGCAAGCGCGCGATCCTGATCGTGGAGGAAGGCCAGCCGGAGTTCATCGAGCAAGCGGTGAACACGATGTTCCGCCGCAACGACATCCAGACCCGCATCGAAGGCAAGGGCATGCTGCCGATGGCGGGCGAATACACTGGCGCGGTCGTGCGCGACGGCGTGAAGGCCTTCGTGCGCAGGTACGCGCCGGACGCAGTGAACGACGCACCGCCGTCGAACGAAGGCGCGGTGCGCATCGCGGCCGCCGCGAAGGCGATCGAGAACAACGTGCATCCGCGTCCGCCGTCGTTCTGCACCGGCTGCCCGGAACGGCCGATCTTCACCGCGCTCAAGCTGGTCGAACGTGAACTTGGGCCGCATCACGTCAGTTGCGACATCGGCTGCCACCTGTTTTCGATTTTGCCGCCATTTAACGTAGGCGCGACCACGATGGGTTACGGCCTCGGCGGCGCGGGCGCGGCGGCGTTCAACACCACGTCGGACAAGCGCACGATCGCGTTCGTCGGCGACGGCGGCTTCTGGCACAACGGGCTGACGTCCTCGATCGGCAATTCGGTGTTCAACAAGTCCGACAACGTCACGATCATCGTGGACAACGGCTACACATCGGCGACGGGCGGACAGGACATCCTTAACTCCTACTCCGGCAACGCGATCCGCAAGACACAGAACTCGATCGAGAAAGCCGTTCGCGGCGTCGGCGTCGATTGGGTGCGCACGCTGACGCACACTTATGATGTCGCCGGCATGCGCGACACTTTGCGCGAGGCGCTGACCACCAAGGAAAAGGGCCCAAAGGTCATCGTGGCGCAGAGCGAGTGCATGCTGAACAAGCAGCGACGCGAGCGGCCGCTGACGGCGAAGGCGATCAAGGGCGGCGCGCGAATCGTGCGCGAGCGCTTCGGCGTCGACGCCGACACCTGCACCGGCGACCATTCGTGCATCCGCCTGTCCGGCTGCCCGTCCCTGACGGTGGCCCCGAATCCGGACCCGCTGCGCACCGAGCCGGTGACGAAGGTGATCAACTCGTGCGTTGGGTGCGGTCTGTGCGGCGAGGTCGCGCATGCGGCGGTGCTGTGTCCGTCGTTCTATCGTGCCTCGATCATCAACAATCCGAGCGGCTGGGACCGCTTCAAGGCGCGTCTGCGCGGCGCGGTGATCGGCTTCCTGCAGCGGCGCATCGCACGGCGCCAGTTCGCAGCCGCATGAACGCACCGTTGCCGCAGCGGACGCGGCCGATCACCGTCGCGATTCTCGCGATGGGTGGTGAAGGCGGCGGCGTGCTTGCCGACTGGATCGTCGGTCTCGCCGAGCACAATCACCATATCGCGCAGCTCACCTCGGTGCCGGGCGTCGCCCAGCGCACCGGTGCGACGATCTATTATCTCGAGATCTATCCGCGTGCCGGCATCGCCGACGCCGCGCATGAGCCGGTGCTGGCGCTGATGCCGACGCCGGGCGATGTCGACATCGTGATCGCGTCCGAGCTGATGGAAGCCGGCCGCGCGATCCAGCGCGGGCTGATCACGCCGGACCGCACGACATTGATCGCGTCGACCAACCGCGTGTTCGCGATGACCGAGAAGATCGCGATTGCCGACGGGCGCGTCGATCCCGAGAGAGCTGGTCGAGGCCTGCCGCTCGGCCGCGAAGACCATGCATGCGTTCGACATGGCGGCGATCGCGGAAGCGACGGGGAGCGTAATCAGCGCCGTGCTGTTCGGCGCGCTTAGCGGCGCGGGCGTGCTGCCGTTCCCGCGCCAGGCGTTCGAGAGCGCGATCAAGCGCGGCGGCAAGGGCGTGCAGGCGAGTTTGGCGGCTTTCACAGCCGGCTTCGAGGCGACGACGAGCGGTGTGGCGACTGTGAAGACGCCGGCCGCGAACCTGCCGCCGCCGACGCTCGACGGGCAGGATTCGGATGAGACGCCGACTTTGCCGTCGCCGCACAGGCCGATCCCGGCGGAATTGCTGCGCGAGGCCGAGACGTTTACGGCCGGCGCGCGCGCGATCATCCGCGTGGGCATCGAGCGCGCCGCCGATTATCAGAGCCTCGACTACGCGAGGCTCTATCTTTCTCGCCTCGCTCCGATTGCGTCGCTCGACACAGATGGCCGCCTGATCGCCGAAACCGCGCGCCAGCTCGCGCTCGGGATGGCGTACGAGGACACGATCCGCGTCGCGGAGCTGAAGATCCGCCCGTCGCGATTCGAGCGCGTGCGCGAAGAGGTGCGGGTGAACGACGGGCAGATTCTGGAAATCGCCGAATTCATGCATCCGCGCACGCAGGAGATCGCCGACACGCTTCCTGCCTCGCTTGGGCGGTTCGTCCTGAACACAGCATGGGTGCGCGGGCTGATCGACCGCATGACGCGCAAGGGCCGCGTGGTGAAGACGAGTTCGCTGCGCGGCTTCCTGCTGTTGTATCTCGTCGCGTCGTTCAAGCCGCTGCGCCCCCGCTCGCTGCGGTATGGTGTGGAGCAAAAGCATCTCGAACAATGGCTCATGAAAGTCAGCGGATCGCAGCCACGAACTACGATCTCGCCGTCGAAATTGCCGCGGCACGCAATCTGGTGAAGGGCTATGGCGATACGCATGAACGTGGCCGCGCGCGTTTTGAAACGTTGATGAGCATGCTGCCGGCACTCTCGCAGCGTCCCGATGGGCCCGCGCAGCTCGCGATGCTGCGCAAGGCTGCGAATGCCGACGACACCGGCGCTGCGCTGAATGCGGCGATCGAGAAAATGAAAGAGCCGGCGGCTTAACACTCTCGTGTTTCTTGGATTCAGAAAAAGCAACCGGGACACAAGCTCAATTCCCCAACACGCGCGGCAGCCACGTGGCGATCGGCGGGAACAGGAAGATCGCCACCAGCACCAGCACACCAAATAAGATATACGGCACGCTCGCCGCATAAATCTGCTGCATCGTGATCGACTTCGGCGCGACACCCTTCATGGTGAACAGCAGCAGCCCGAACGGCGGCGTCAGCAGGCCGAGCTGCATGCAGATCAAAAACATCACGCCGAACCAGATCGGCTCGATGTTCAGCTTCAGCACCAGCGGCATGAAGAACGGCAGCGTGATCAGCATCATCGAAACCTGATCGACGAAGCAGCCGAGGAACAACAGGATCAGCATCATGCCGATGACGATCACGGTGGGGGAGAGTCCCTGCCCGGAAATCAGCGCCACGATGCCGTTGGTGGCGCCGGAGAAGCTCAGCACCTGGCTGAAGATCGTGGCGCCGAGAATGATGAACAGGATCGTGCCGGACACCGCGACCGTGCCGGTTAGCGCCTTCATCAAATTTTGCGCGGTGAGCGCGCGATAGCAGATCGCCGCCAGCATGGTGGCGGCGGCGCCGAGCGCGGCGGCCTCGGTCGGGGTCGCGAAGCCGCCGGTCATCGCGCCGACCACGACCGCGAAGATTGCCACCAGCGGCAGCACGTAGACGATGAACGGCCGCCAGCGCTCCCACCGGCCCTGCGCGGGCGGCAGGTCCTCGTTCGGCGCGAGGCTCGGGTCGATCGCGGCGCGCAGGATGATGTAGCCGACGAACAGCACCGAGAGGATCAGGCCCGGCACGATGCCGCCGATCAGCAGCCCCGAAATCGAGATGCCCGCGATGCTGCCGAGCAGCACGGTCAGCGCGGAGGGCGGGATCAGCATGTCGACGCCGCCGATGCCCATGATCGGGCCCATCGCCATCTTCGGCTCGTAGCCGCGCGCCAGCATCGTCGGCAGCATCAGGCTGCCGAGCAGCGCGGTGGTGGCGATGGTGGAGCCGGAGATCGCCGAGAACACGGTGCCGGCGACGATCGCGATCACCGAGAGGCGGCCGGGCACGCGGCGGATCAGCAGCGCGAAGGCGTCGATCGCCTTCATGGCGAGGCCGGTCTGGAACAGCACCTCGCCCATCAGCACGAAGAACGGGATCGGCGTCAGCGAGAAGCTCGTCACCGACTGCACGGCATTGCGTGCGAGCTGCGTCAGGCCGGGCTCGCCGCCGAGGAAGAGCCACGCGCCGAGAATGTTGAGCGCGAGGAACGCGAATGCCACCGGCAGGCCGAGCCCCATGATGGCGACGAGGCCGCCGAACAGGATGAGGCTTGCTTCGATCCAGCCCATATCAGCCGACCGACGTCGCCTCGATGCGGCGCGTGCGCGGCGCGCCCATCAGGCGATGGAAGCGGAAGACGAATTCGAGCGCGAGCAGCACGAAGCAGACCGGCAGCGGCCACAGCAGCCACCACTCGGGAAACACCAGGTTCTTGATGGTGAGCGAGGAGAGCCGCGCGCTCTGCAGCGTCATGGCCGTGCCGTACCAGATCAGCACGAGGCTCGCGGCGAAGCCGACGATGTCGGCGAGCGCCTCCATCGCCCACGCGACGCGCGGCGGCACGAACACCAGCACCATGTCGATGCGCACATGCTGCCCGCGCCGCAGCAGCCACGGCGCGGTGAGCAGCGTGGTGAGATAGAGCGCGTATTCGGTGACTTCGTTCGCCCACGGAAAACCGACACGCGCGGTGTTGCGCAGCACGATGTCGGCGGTGACGAGCAGCACCATCGCGAGCAGCAGCAGCGCGGCGAGCGCGGCGAGGAGATCGAACAGGCGGGCGAGGTAGGGGGAGAGTTTATTCATTGCAGATCAGCTCTTGTGTCCCGCACGCGATGCAGCACGAAGTGATGCATCGCAGATGCGGGACCCCGGTTGCTTTCTCTCAAAAAACCGGGGTCCCGGGTCTGCACAGCGGCACTGCGCGCCGCAGTGCGCCCGGGACACGCGACTCAATTCCCCGCCAGCTGCCGCAGCTTCGCGCCCGTCTCCGGCGCGCGCTTGATCACCGACTGCCACGCGACGTCGTTCGCCTTTTCGAGAAACTTCTTCGCCTCGTCCGGGCCGAAATCGATCGGCTGGATGCCGGCCTTGGTCTGGCGGTCGCGCTCGGACGCGACCACCGCGGTGTTCTCGCTGTCGAGCCCTTCGAGCCATGCCGCTGCGTCGGTCAGCACCTTGCGCTGCGCGTCGTTCAGACCCTTCCAGCTGTCGAGGTTGACCAGCACGTTCACCTCGACGCTGTAGAACGCCGGCTCGAGGCGGAACTTCGTCACCTTCTCCCAGCCGAGGTCGAAGATGCCGGAAACCGGCCAGCCGTAGCCGTCGACCACGCCGCGCTCCAGCGCGGTGTAGACTTCGCCCGGCGGCGTGGTGATCGCGGTGCCGCCCAGCGCCTCGACGATGTCCTTGTAGACCGGCGTGACGCGGATCTTCAGGCCGGTGAAGTCGAGCTTGTCCGGCTTCTTGTTGAGATAGATGTGGAACGGCACATTGTGGAACTGCCGCGCCAGATATTGCGAATTGAGTTTCTGGTTGTGCAGCTGGTTGATGAATTCCCAGGTGCCGTTCTTGCGCTGCTCGCTCATCGGCTTCGACACGAGCTTGAAGCCGTCGGCCTCGGGCATCAGATTGGTGTAGAACGCGCCGGTGACGTTCGCGATGTCGACCACCTTCGTGCGCACCGCATTGCCGACCTCGAACGGCGGCATCGCGCGCGGGCCGCCGATGTAGTTGATCTTGATCACGCCCTTGCCGTCGGCGTTCACCTTCTCGATGAAGCGCTCGAAGTTCTTCGAGAACTGCGTGCCTTCGGCGAACGACGTAACGGCGCGCAGGGTGACTTCCTGCGCGGGTGCCGGGGACACGAACGCGCAGAGCGCCACAACGCCGGCCGCAAACTTGAACTGCATGATTTTTTCCTCCCGCTATCGGACGAAACGATAGCACAGAAATTTGAAGCTTAAAGCATTGGCATGACGACGCAGCCGCTCCCGTTCTCGCGGCGCGTTTTCGCCCGAGGTTTGAGGGTAGCTGCGCCGTCCAGAAGTGAGGGCGGCGCGGGACGCCGGGGTCCTGACGGACCCACGGGCCTGACAGCCTCGCGGCGATCAGGCGGGACGATGCTTTTCGATGAAGCGCCGTCCGGATTGTCTTGAACCGCAAGTCCGTCATCTTCTCCGACGTCCCGCGCGCGGTGTTTGAAGCCTGCTCCGCACGACCCCCGGTGGACTGACCTTTCAGGCGCCGTTCCCTTTGGCTCATCGGGCACAGTGCCTCTCCACCGCTGTTGGGGCCTCGGCTGTGCGCGGGCGACAAGGCAGTCGCAGGGAGCACAGCCACCCTGAGCCCCGGGTGACGCGCGGCTGGCGCGCCGGGACCGTACGGCTTCGGCTGTCTTGGCGCGGGTGTGCGTGTTGCACCCTTCCAGAACCACCGCCCCCGATCCGCACTCCAAGACGCCTCTAGAAGCGCCCCTCGTGGATCGAGGCGCGCGCATTATCCGGCAGGTTTTTGGAGCGGGCATAACTTCTCACGCGAATGTGAACACTATCCTGTTCTAGGATGCCTGTGCCGAGCATCCGCAACTCTCGTGTCCCGGGCGCCGCGCAGCATGAAATGATGCGACGCAGACCCGGGAGACAGCGCTAACTTTCCTCGTGCGCAGGGTCACCGCCGTTCGGACGCCGAGCCGCCGGTCGACGCCAGCGTCATCGAATAGCTGAAGCGGTCGCCCGGATGGATGCTGATCGCGATCTCCACGGGATCGGGTCCGTGCGCAAAATAGCGCCGTTCGATGCGCAGCGCGGGCGAGCCGGGCGTCACGCGCAAGCGCGGCGCAAGCGACGCCGGCATCGCGACCGCGCTCATCGTCTGGCGCACCTCGCGCAGCACCAGCCCGAACCGCCGCGCCAGGTGGCCGAACAGAAGGCCGGTGGACCCGCGCAGGTCTTCCTCCACGCCAGCGAACGCGTCATCGATGTAGACCTCGGTCCAGCACAGCGGCGGCTCGCGATCTGCGGCCATGCGCCAGCCCTCGCTGTGCAGCCAGATCTTGTCCTGCGGACAGTCGAGCTTCCGTGCCAGGTCGCCGCGCGCGACGACATGTTCGATGCGCTCGTTGCGCAGCTGCGTTTCTTCAGCGTACTGCTGCAATTCCGCAAGCGAAGCGACGGACTGCGTGAACGCCGGTAGCGGGGTGGACGCCAGTACGGTCGTTCCGATGCCGCGCTGCCGTGCAATCAGCCCCATGCCGCCAATGATGCGCATCGCCTCGCGGATGGTCTGGCGGCTGGCGCGATAGGTTTCCGACAGCGTGGTCTCGGGCGGGAGCAGGCTGCCGACCGGATACTTGCCGCCGTAGATGTCGCGCGCGAGGTCGCGGCTGATCGTCAGATAGCGCGACGATTCCGGTCCCGAGACGCCGGACCGCGCCACTTTCGAGGCGCCGCTTTTCACAGCGCTCCCGCGGCGCGCAGCCGCGCCAGCTCTTCGCGGGCAAATCCGATTTTTTCCAGGATGTCGTCGGTGTCCGCCCCGAGCGCGGGCGCCGGCTCGCATGGCGTGGCGTCAGGCGGGCAGCGCACCGGCGGCGCCAGCATGTTCACCGCTCCCCCCGGCCGCTCCGCGGCGCGAACGCGGCCTTCGTTCCGGACGAACGCGTTCTCCAGCGCGGCTTTGACATCGTGCACCGGAGCGGCCGGCACGCGGCCGGCGAAATGCCCGATCCATTCGGCGGTCGTGCGCGCCGACAGCGCCGCGTCGAGTTCGACGGTCAGCGTGTCGCGATTGGCAAGGCGCGCCTTGAAGTCCTTGTAGTCGGGGCGCGTGGCCCATTCCGGGCGCCCGATGCTCTCGCACAGCACCGGCCAGAACTTCTCCTTGTTGCACATGATGAAGATGAAGCCGTCCTTGGTCGTATAAAGCTGGCTCGGCGTGAGCGAAGGATGGCTCGAGCGCGGCGCGCGCTGCTGGTTGATGCCGCCGTTGAGATACCAGACCGCCAGATAGGTGAGGTTCTGCAGCGCGGCGTCGAACAGCGACACGTCGATGTCGCGCCCCGTTCCGGTCGCGCGTGCCGAGACGACACCCGACACCAGCGCAAACGCCGCATAGAGCCCGGTCATCTGATCCACGACGGAGAGGCCGAAGCGGCTCGGCGGACCGTCCGGCTCGCCGGTGAGCGCGAGATAGCCGGCCTCCGCCTGCATCAGGTAGTCGTAGCCGGGCCATGCCTTGCGCGGGCCTTCACGGCCGTAGGCCGAGAGATGCGCGCACACGATTTTCGGATTGACCGACTTGAGGGCATCGTAGGTGACGCCCAGACGCTCCGGTTGATCGCCGCGCAGGTTGTCGAGCGTCGCGTCGGCCGAACGAACGAGTTCGTGGAAGACCTTGCTCGCCTCCGGATGCTTCAGGTTCAGCGTCAGGCTGCGCTTGTTGCGGTTGAACGCCTGGAAGAAATGGCTGTCGCCCGGACCGAAGTAGTAGGCCCCGACCGCGCGGCCGATGTCGCCGCCCTCCGCCGGGTTCTCGATCTTGATCACCTCGGCGCCGAGATCGCCCAGCAGCATGCTGCCGAACGGTCCCGCGCCGTATTGCTCGACCGCGATGACGCGGACACCCGAAAGGGGAAGCATGGCGGTCCTAGTTCGGTGCGGCCTGACAGATGCGATCGATCACCGGACGCACATCCGGTGCACGGTCGAGACCCAGCACCGCGTCGCGCACCTCGTCAGCCTGCCGCGCCGAGAGGCGCAGCCGCGCATTGTCGGTGTACTTCTCGACGATCTCGGCGTTCGACAGCGGCCGGTCGGCGCAGCCGCGGTTCATCGCCTCGCGGTGGGTGAGCACGCGGCCGTCGCGCAGCGTGATCTGCACCTCACCGGTGTAATGGCGCGGGAAGGTCGAGCGCGGATCGACCTCGTAGTCGACCAGATCGCACACGCGCAGGATCGCCTCGTCGTTGAGCGCGTCCGGCTCCAGTTCGGCGAGCGTGAAGCGCCCACGCAGCAGGCTGGCGGCGACCAGGTACGGAATCGAGAACTGCGCGTCGTATGAGTTCGCCGGACGGCGTTTGTTGGCAACCGGCTCGCACACGGTCTTCACCACTTCGCCCGGCACCAGCGCCTTGATGCGCTCGATCTCGCCGATATCGAACGTGTGCTGCCGCATCAGGATCGCGGCCGCGTCGGCGCAGGCGTGGGTGAAGTGGCACGCGGGCAGGGGCTTCACGGCGATCGCGGTCGTCTCCCAGATGCTGCCGAGACCCGCGGTCGCGCGGCCCATGCGATCGTCTTCGAGGCGGTTCTGGAGATACGAATTGAACACGCCGAAACGGCCCTCGTAGGCGCGCGACGGACCGACGAAGCCTTCGCGCCCGAGCGCTGCCGCCGTGATGCCGGCCTGTGCGGCCCAGCCGGGATGCATGCGCTTGGTCCAGGCGCCGTCCTCGAGGAATTCGAGGCTGCCCGCCGCCATCGAGAGCGCGATGCCCTGCGCCATCGTGAGCGCCTGCGGCGAGAGGCCCATCAGCGTGCCCGCCGCGAGCGTGCATCCGAATATGCCGATCATGCCGGTCGGGTGGAAGCCGACCTGATGGAAATGGCCGCTGCCGACCGCGCCGAGCCGCGTCGCCGCCTCGACGCCGGCCACATAGGCGGTGACGAGATCGGCGCCGGACTTGCCGCGCCAGAATGCCGCCGAGAGCACCGCGGGCCACACGCTCGCGGTCGAATGAATGATGCCGCCGGTGTGCGTGTCGTCGAAATCGAGACCGTGGGCGAGCACGCCGTTCACCAGCGCGGCGTCGCGCGGCGAGAGCCGCCGCGGCAGTCCGATCACCGGCACCGGCCCGTCGCCGCCGAGCCCGGCGATTGCGGTGAGCGTCTTGTGCGCAAAGTCGTAGGTGCCGGACGCATAGGCGATGCCGGTCGCGTCGAGCATCAGGTGCCTGGCGCGCTCGCGCACCTCGGCCGGGATCGTTTCGGCGGTCAGGTCGTGCGCGAACTGCGCGAGCGTGCGCGAGATCAACGGCCGCGCGGCGTCATCCTGAATGGCGGGCTCGGTTGCACGCGAGACGACGTTCATGGCGACCTCCTTCGTTATTGTACGGACAATACAGCGGTTGCCCGTTTTTGCAAAGCGCGGCTGGTCCCCGAATAAGAGATTTCACCAGATTTGACAGGCTGAAGCGCCTGACCATAATGTCCGTACATTATGGCGGAGGAGCTGATGGTTGCGGTCGCGAAGCAGGTCGGCGAGAACCGCTACCGCGCGAGCGTCGGACGGCATTTCGAGGACTTCACAGTCGGCGATATCTACGAGCACCGTCCGGGCCGGACCATCACCGAAACCGACAACACGTGGTTCACGTTGCTCACGATGAACCAGCATCCGCTTCACTTCGATGCCGAATACGCCAGGCACTCCGAGTTCGGCCGCTGCATCGTCGCCTCGCCGTTCACCGTCTCGCTGATCGTCGGCATGAGCGTGAGCGATGTCAGCCAGAAGGCGATCGCGAACCTCGGCTGGACCGACATCAAGCTCACCCATCCGGTGTTCGCCGGCGACACGCTCTATGCGGAAAGCGAAGTGCTGGACAAGCGCGAGTCGAAATCGCGGCCCGACGCCGGCATCGTCTCGGTGCGCTCCACCGGCAAGAACCAGGACGGCACGGTGGTCTGCACGTTCGATCGCACCATGCTGGTGCAGAAGCGCGGTCACCCGCTGGAAGACAAAGCGAACTACTGAGGGCTTCTGCCATGAGCGCAAGCACGGCCGCGCCACCCGCGCAGCGCAACACGCCGGAAGACGAAGCCGAGATTCTCGACTCGATCGGCCGCTGGCTGGAACGCGACGTGCGCCCCTATGTGCTCGAGCTGGAGCACGCCGACACCTATCCGGAGCAGATGGTCGAGCAGATGAAATCGCTCGGCCTGTTTGGGGCGACCATCGCGGAGGAATACGGTGGACTCGGTCTCTCGGCGACGACCTACGCCAGGATCGTGCAGCGCGTGTCGGAAGTGTGGATGTCGCTCTCCGGCATCTTCAACTCGCACCTCATCATGGCGGCTTGCGTCCAACGCAACGGCACCGAGGAGCAGAAGCGCAAATATCTCCCGCGTTTCGCGACCGGCGAGATCCGCGGCGGCCTCGCGCTCACCGAACCGGATTGCGGCACCGACCTGCAGGCGATCCGCATGCGCGCGACGCGCGATGGCGATCATTACGTCATCAACGGCACCAAGACCTGGATCTCGAACGGCATCCACGGGCAGGCTTTCGCGCTGCTGGTGAAGACCGATCCGGCCGCGAACCCGCGCCACAAGGGCATGACGATGTTCCTGGCCGAGAAGGGCCCGGGCTTTCGCGTGTCGCGCAAGCTCGAAAAGATCGGCTACAAGGGCATCGATTCCGCCGAACTGATCTTCGAGGATTATCGCGTGCCTGCCTCCGCGATGATCGGCGCGGAGGGAAAAGGCCTGCAGACGGCGCTCGGCGGGCTGGAGCTTGGGCGCATCAATGTCGCGGCGCGCGGCTGCGGCATCGCGAAGGCGGCGCTCGGCGAGTCGGTGCGCTACGCGCAGCTGCGCAAGACCTTCGGCAAGCCGATCGCCGAGCATCAGGCGATCCAGCTCATGCTGGCCCAGATGGCGATCCGCGCCGAGTCCGCGATCGCGCTGACCTATAACGCCGCGACGGCCTACGATCGGGGCCAGCGCTGCGACATGGAAGCCGGGATGGCGAAGTACGCCGCGTCGGAAGCGGCGCTCGCGAACGCGACCGACGCGATGCGCATCCACGGCGCCTACGGCTATTCGAAAGAGCTCAACATCGAGCGCTATTTCCGCGACGCGCCGCTGCTGTGCATCGGCGAAGGCACCAACGAGCTGCAGCAGATCATCATCGCGCGCCAACTCGTCGAGCGAAATCCGATCTAGCGTCGGGAGCTGCGTCTATTTCGCGCCGATCTTCTCCAGCAGCGCCGCTGTCGCATGCCCGTCGGGCACCATGCCGTGCTTGGCCTGCTCGATTCGCACTGCATCGCGCAGATCGAAGTCGATCCGCCCTTCGAGATCGTTCACGGTGTGACCGAATTCTTTCAGCTTCTTCTGCAATGCGATGCGTTCGCCACGCGACAACTGCGGATCGTTTGCCGGCCAACCGGCACGGAATGGCGCCGCACCGCGCGCGCGATCCGAGATATGCCCGGCGGCGAGCGCGAACACATCGGAATTGTTATAGCGCTTGATCACCTCGAAATTCTCGCCCGCGAGGAATGCCGGTCCTGCCGCACCGCTCGGGAAAAACAGGATCGCGTTTCCACTTTCGGGGAACGGCTTGCCGTCCGCGCGCGTGACGCCAAGCGCGCGCCACTCACCATAAGTCGCGCGGCTGCGGCGATAATCAAAATCCTGCGGGACAGTGACTTCAACGCCCCACGGCGCACCTGCCTTCCAGCCCCAGTGCTTCAGGAAATTTGCGATCGACGCCAGCACGTCCGGCACATTCGTCCAGATGTCCTTGCGGCCGTCACCGTCGAAATCGGCCGCGAGCGTTCCGAAATTCGACGGCATGAACTGCGGCTGGCCCATCGCGCCGGCCCACGAGCCGATCATCTTCTCGCGCGTGATGTGCCCGTCCTGCAGGATCTTCAGCGCGTGGAGCAATTCATCGCGGAAAAACTCCGGCCGGTATTGCGACCGCGACAACGTCGCGAGCGAGCGGATCACGTCGAAGCCGCCGGTGTTGGTGCCGAACGACGTCTCGATGCCCCACAGCGAAAGAAGGATCCAGCGGTCGACGCCGTACTGCTTCTCGATGGCGTCGAGCGTGTGCTTCCAGACGCGCGCTTTCTCGGCCGCGCCCGCGATGCGCGTCGCGGATGCCATGCGGTTCACGTAGGTGCCGACCGCCGCGCCGTATTCGGGCTGGCGCGTCGTGGTGGCGATCACGCGCTGGTCGGGCGTGAAGCCCGCGAATGCCGCATCGAATGTCTTGCGTGCAATTCCGCGCTTGGCGGCCTCCGGCCACAGCGATTGCGGAAATGCCGTGTCTGGCGGCTGCGCGCTCGCAGGTGCAACGCACAACATTGCAATCGCCAGAAACGCAAGCCGCAGGGACGATTTCACAAAACCTCCGGGCGCTTGAGGCGTCTCTCGATTCACGTCTAGTCTGCGTCGCGACAAAGGGTCAACAATGACGATTGCAACGCGCCTGACCGGACTGCTTCGCGTCGAGCATCCGATCCTGCTCGCCCCGATGGATGTCGTGGCCGACGGCAAGCTCGCCGCGACTGTGAGCAAGGCGGGCGGCTTTGGCATCATCGGCGGCGGCTACGGCAACGAGGAATGGCTTGTGCGCGAGCTTGCCGCTGCGGGCGATGCGCGCGTGGGCGTTGGCTTCATCACCTGGAGCATGGCGAAGAACCCGCGCCTGCTGGACCTCGCGCTGGAGCGCAAGCCGCCTGCGATCATGCTGTCGTTCGGCGACGTGAAGCCGCATGTCAGAAAAATCAAAAAGGCCGGCGCGCTGATGATCTGCCAGATCCAGTCGGTCGAGCAGGCGAAGGACGCGGTCCAGAACGGTGCCGACATGCTGGTTGCGCAGGGCGCGGAAGGCGGCGGGCACGGCGTCGCGCGAGGGACTTTCGCGCTGGTGCCGGCGGTCGTCGATGCGGCGCGCGGCGTACCGGTCGCGGCGGCGGGCGGGGTCGCGGATGGGCGCGGGCTTGCGGCCGCGCTGATGCTCGGCGCCGATGGCGTATTGGTCGGCACGCGCTTCTACGCCACGCTGGAGGCGATGGGGCCGCAGGGCGCCAAGGAGCGCATCGTGACGGCGAGCGGCGACAAGACCATCCGCAGCATCCTGTTCGACATCGCGCGCCGCAACGTGTGGCCCGCCCCCTACACGGGCCGGGTGCTGCGCAACGAATTCTCCGAGAAATGGCGCGGCCGCGAGGCCGAGCTGATGCAGCACCAGACGGGCGAAGCCGCGCGCTACGACAAGGCGCGCAACGAAGGCGACTTCGACACAGCCGCCGTGATCGCGGGCGAGGGTGTCGACATGATCACGGACATCCCGCCCGCCGCTGAGGTGGTCGAGCGCATGGTCAAGGAGGCCTCGGCGCTGCTGGCGGGCTCGAACCGTTATCGCGTCTCGGGTTGACGCTATTCGGCCGCGGTCAGCCGCGGCTCCAGCTTCGCGAGCACCGAGCGGAAAATCTCGATCGTCCCGGCGACCGCCGCATCGTCGATATGGCGATGCGTCACGAGGCGAATCGACTTGCGGCTCCACGGGAGGGAACCGACGCCGGCTTTCGCCAGCGTTGCCAGGAAGGACTTCACATCCGTTCCGAGGTGGCCGAGCTCGACCATCACGATATTGCTCTCGACCTCCTTCGGGTCGCTGAGGCGCGGATCGATCGCGTGCAGGCCTTCGGCGAGTTTCTTGGCACGGCGGTGATCATCGGCAAGGCGGTCGATCATGGTCTCCAGCGCCACGATGCCGGCGGCCGCCATCACGCCGGCCTGCCGCATGCCGCCGCCGATCATGCGGCGATAGGCGCGCGCCTTCTCGATGAATTCCGCCGAGCCGCACAGCACCGAGCCGAACGGCGCGCTCAGGCCCTTGGAGATGCAGAAGCCAACGCTGTCGCCATGCTTGGCGATTTCGGAAGCCGGCACGCCTTGCACGACCGCCGCGTTAAACACGCGCGCACCGTCGATGTGCACCGGGATGCCCTTCTCGGCCGTGAGCTTGCGCACCTTCGCCATGTAATCGAGCGGGAGCGCCGCACCGCCCGCGCCGTTGTGCGTCGTTTCAAGGCATACGAGACCGGTCGCGAGCTTGTTCGCGGTCAGCTTCGGGCTGAGGTTTTCGGCGATCTCGTCGAGATGCGGGGCACCGCGCGTCGAGGGGAGCGGGCGGAAGAACAGCCCGGCGATCGACGAGATGTTGCCCATCTCGCTGCGCATGAAGTGCGAGTCATGGTCGAGCAGAACCTCGCCGCCGCGGCCGGTGTGCGCCAGCAGCGACACGAGGTTCGACATCGTGCCGCTGGCGACGAAAATCGCATCCTCCTTGCCGAGTTTCGCCGCCGCCAGCTTTTCGAGCTTAAGGACGGTCGGATCGCGCTCGCGCGAATCGTCGCCGAGTTCGGCGCGATGCATCGCCTCGCGCATTTCCTCGGTCGGCAGCGTGACGGTGTCGCTTCGCAGGTCGATCATCGGCTCATCCTTATCCTAGCATCGACAATTCGTGCCGCCGCAGCAGGCGATAGACCAGCGCCACGGGCAGCACCGTACACACAATCAGCACGGTCGCGGCGGCTGCAGCAATGCCCGCACTGGTGCCTTCGAGCGCCTGGAACATCGCGACCGTCATGGTGGTCCACGGCCCGCTGTAGAGCACCACCGTGGAAGAAAGCTCCGACGCGACGGTGACGAAAGTGAGGACGAATCCGCCGACAATGCCGCCCAGCATCAGCGGCACGGTGATGCGCCAGAAGGTGAGGGCGGGCGGCACGCCGAGATTGATCGAGGCCTCCTCGAGGCTCGGATCGATCTGGTGCAGGATCGCGCTGGACGACCGCACCGAGAAGGGGAGCTTCCGCACCATGTAGGCGAGCACCATGATCGCCCACGTTCCGGTCAGGATCAGGAAGCCGCTGGAGAACGCCAGCACGAGGCCGATGCCGAGCACGGTGCCGGCGACCGCGAACGGCGAGGTCGCCACGATGTCGATCAGCGCGGAAAGGCGCGAGCGATGCCGCGTCACCACGTAGCCGATCGGCACGCCGATCAGGGTCGCGCCGCAGGCCGCGAGGGTCGCAAGCAGCAGCGTGTTGGTGAGCGGGCGGTAGGAGCGCTGGAACAGCTGCGCGAAGTTGTCGGTCGAGAAGCCGGCATGCAGTACCGGCCCGCTGTATTTCATGAACGAGATCACGACGACGGCGGCGAACGGGATCAGCGCGGCGCCGACCACGATCCAGCAATAGGCCGCGCCGAGGCGGCGCAGCGCGGGGCTCACCTGCATCACCGGCGCGGAGCGGCGCGCGCCGGTCGCATAATTGCGCCGCGCCAGCACGCCGCGCTGGATCAGCAGCGCAATGACGGTGCACAGCACCAGCAGCACGCCGAGCACGCCGGCCGAGGCCGGGTTGTCGGTCATCTCGCCGACGAACAGCTTGTAGGCCTCGACCGAGAGGATCGGCCGGTCTTCGGCGAGCACGAACGGCACGCCGAAATTCTCTAGCGCCTCGATGAACACCAGCAGCCCGCCGGCGAGGATCGAGGGCAACACCAGCGGCAGCGTGACGGTGCGCATCATGCGGGAGCGGGACGCGCCGAGGTTTTGCGCGGCCTCCTCGACCGAGATGTCGATCGACTTGAAGGCCGCGGTGACTGGCAGCACGACGTAAGGGTAGAGCGTCAACGTGTAGACGAGCACTATGCCTTTCGCACCGTAGATCGACTCGAACGGAAGGCCGATTGCCTGCAGCGCACCGGTCACCACGCCGGAGCGGCCGAACAGCAGCACCAGCGCATAGGCGCTGACGAACGACGGCAGCACCAGCGGCAAAGCCGCGAGCGCGAGCAGCACCGGCTTGCCGCCGATCGGCAGGCGGGCGAGGCAGAACGCGAACGGCACACCGACCAGCACCGCGCAGACCGATGCCGCGGCCGCGATGGTCAGACTGTTGGCGAGGCCGTTGAGGAAAAAGCGGTTCGACAGCACGGTCACGTAGTTCGACAGCGTGAAACCGGTGCCGGATGAGTCGATGATGCTCGCGCCGAACACCTTGATCAGCGGCAGCAGGAAGAACAGGCCGAGAAATCCGACAGCGACTGCGCCGACCGCGAGCGGGAAGGCATGCCGCGCGAGGAGCAGTCTCATGGCGCGCTCATGACGACGGCGCGCTGCGGGTCGTAGGCGACGGTGACGGGCCCGGACGCCGCGGGCGGCGCCAGCGCCATCAGGTGCAACGGCGTCCCGTCGACGAGCGCGACGGTGAAGCGCGTGACCGGACCGAGATATTCGACCTCGCCGAGTGAGCCGGCGAGGGTGGCCCAGCCGGTGGGCGGAGTTTCTCCGGATGTCAGCAGGCGCAATGCTTCGGGCCGCAGCGACAGGATCACCTTGTCGCCAGCATTGCGTTTCGCGCCGAGCAGCCGCGCCACACCGCCCGCGAACGCGACATTCAGCGCATCGCCGTCGCAGCTTTGGACGGTCGCCTCAATGAGATTGGTCGTCCCGACAAAACTCGCGACGAACGGCGTTTCGGGCTTCTCGTAGATCGCGCGCGGTGTTGCCATTTGCTCGACTTTGCCGGCGCGCATTACCGCGATGCGGTCGGAGATCGCCAGCGCCTCCTCCTGATCGTGCGTCACATAGAGAACCGTGATGCCGAGCAGCTTGTGCAGGCGGCGGATTTCGCCGCGCATCTCGACGCGCAGCTTGGCGTCGAGGTTCGAGAGCGGCTCGTCCAGCAGAAGCACATGCGGTTCGATCACCACGGCGCGCGCGATCGCGACGCGCTGCAACTGACCGCCGGACAACTGATGCGGCCAGCGCTCGGCGTAGCCGTCAAGCTGCACAAGCTTCAGCGCACGCGCGACCCGCTCGCGAATTTCTTCTTTGCGTACTTTGCGCGCGCGCAAGCCGTAAGCGACGTTGTCGCCGACGGTCAGGTTGGGAAACACCGCGTAGTTCTGAAACACCATGCCGGTGTTGCGCTTGTGCGGCGGCAGCGTGTCGATGCGCTGTTCGCCGAACAGGATGCGGCCCTGGTCCAGTTCGCAAAATCCCGCGACCATGCGCAGCAGCGTGGTCTTGCCGCAGCCGGACGGACCGAGCAGCGTGAAGAACTCGCCGTCGCGCACCGCGATGGACACATTGTCGACCGCCCGCACGGTGCCAAACGTGCGCGCGACGCCGTCGATCGTGATCGCGGTCACGCCAGCCCCTGAGCGTCAGCGCGTGCGCTGGATGATCTCTTGAATCTTCTTCGCGGTCTCGGCGCGCTTCTCGACCCACGAGTCCTCATCGTAGTCGACGATTTTCACGTCGGCGAGCTGCGGCATCGCACCGGGCAATTTCGAGAGATCGAGATCCTGCCGCGCCGGGCGGCGGAACGCGAATTTCAGGATCGCCTCGCGCACGTCCTTGCGCGACACGTAGTCGACGAACTGCTTGGCGTTCTCGGTGTTCGGCCCGCCCTTGATGATCGCAACGCCTTCCATCTGCGCGACAGTGCCGTCGCTCGGATAGATGACCTTCACGGGCGCGCCGTTCGAGGACCACTGATAGCCCGCGTATTCGAGCGAGATGCCGAGCGGGAATTCGCCGTTGCCGACACCCTGGAACACGAGGCTCGAACGATTGAGCACGCGCGTGTTCGCGATCAGGTCGGACACCTTCTTCCAGGCGTCGTCATTGTTGCCCCACGTCTGCGCCCACATGGTGACGTTGGAATAGGCCGAACCGGAATTCGCCGGGTCCGTGAAGGCGATCTTGCCTTTGTACTCCGGCTTCAAAAGGTCGCTCCATCCCTTCGGCCCTTGCGCTTCCGGCATCTGCTTGGTGTTCTGCAGGATCACCAGCAGATGCACATTGGTGCCGATCCAGTGATCGTCGGGATCGCGGAAGTGCACCGGCACCGCGTCCTTGTTCTTCGACGCGTAGGGCGCGAGCAACGCCTTGTTGGCGCGCAGCAGCGTGCGGCTGACGCCCCACACAATGTCGCCGAGCGGGCGTTCCTTCTCCGAGGCGATGCGGCGGAAAACGACGCCGGAGCCCGCCTCCACGCCTTCGACCTCGATGCCGGTTTCCTTCTTGAACGCCTCGTAGACGAAGCGATTGAGGTTGGAGTCGTTGGACGTATAGACGATCACCTTGCCCTGGCCGAGGGCAGGCGCGGCGAGCGCAAGCGACGCGCAGGCGATGAGCAGCGTCAGCATCCGGCGGGCAAACATGGCGATCTCCAAAAGGCTGCGGCCAAGCCGAAAACCGTATCTGAACGACGGGAGAAGACAACACGCGCCGTACCAGAGTGCCAGCGCTTCCGCCGCGCAATTGCAGAGGTGTGTGCCCGGGATGACACTCCCCAAGGCTCTGTTTATTGTAGTCTGCGGGGTGGAATCGGGGGCGAGACCATCATGACAACGCGCCGGGCCGCAATCGCCTGGAGCACGATGCACGCCATCGCGTGCTCCGTGCTGGCGCTTGGCGTCCTGTTTGCCGCCGCGCGTACGACCCTCGCGGCTGACGAAGTCGATGCCAACGGCGCGCCGATCCCCTCGATCTCGACCAGCCTGCCGAACAACGGCGATCCCGGTGGCATGCGCAAATGGCTCTACGAGCGCGGGCTGACCTACAGCTTCATCCTGACCAGCGAAGTGCTCGGCAACGTCTCGGGCGGCCTGCGGCGGGGCGGCGTGTTTCAGGGCAGGCTCGAGGCGAGGGTGAATGCCGATCTGGAAAAAATCCTCGGCGCCAAGGGGCTCGGCTTCTTCGTCAACGGCTTCCAGATCCACAACAATGGCGGCGCGCGGCGCGATCTCACCGGCAGCTTCACGACGATCAGCAGCATCGAAGCATTGCCGACGACGCGGCTCTCCGAACTGTGGCTGGAGCAGAAGCTGTTCAACGACACGTTCAGCATCCGCGCCGGCCAGCTCATCGCCGACTCGGATTTCTTCATCAGCGACACCAGCACGTTCTTCATGAACAGCGGGTGGCCGTCGATCTTCGCGCTGAATTTCCCCGGCGGCGGTCCGAGCTTTCCGTTTGCCTCGCCCGGCGTCCGCCTGCGGTGGGAGCCGAACAAGCAGACCGCGCTGCTGGCCGCGCTCTATAACGGCGATCCGGTCGGGCCGGGGCCCGACGAGCCTGAGATCAAGAACCGCTACGGCGTGAACTTCCGCGCGCAGGATCCGCCGCTGCTGATGGCCGAGGCGCAAGTCCGGTACAATCAGGAAAAGACCGACACCGGCCTCGCGGGAATTGCGCGCCTCGGCTTCTGGCATCACTTCGGCGCGTTCGATCACCAGCGCTTCGATGCCGCCGGGCTGTCGCTTGCCGACCCGATGGGCAGCGGCATCGCCGCGCGGCTGCGCGGCAATACCGGCGTCTACGGCGTGATCGATCAGCAGATCTGGCGCCCGGCCGGCGGCGGGGTGGACAGCGGCGCCAGCATTTTCGGTCGCGCGGCGGTGAGCGCGCCGGACCGCAATCCGGTGCAGTTCTATCTCGACGGCGGCATCGTGTTCAACGGCATGCTGCCGGGCCGGCCCGACGACAAGTTCGGCGCGACCTTCATCTATACGCAGATATCGCGCGACCTCGCGGCGCTCGACCGCGACACGATCTTCTTCACCGGGCTGCCGCAGCCGGTGCGCGACCACGAGCTGACGTTCGCGCTCGCCTATCAGGCGCGCATCATTCCGGGCTGGGTCGTTCAGCCAGAGTTTCACTACATCATGCATCCGGGCGGGCATGTGCCCGATCCGAATTCGGCCGTGCCCGGCGCCGCGCTGAAGGATGCGGCGGTCTTCGCGGTCCGCTCCGTCATCACCTACTGACGCGACGGCAGGCCGGCGAACTTCCTCGACAATCGAAAGCTGTTTTGCAACACTCGTTCGCGGCGCGGACTCCCGCGCGCATTCAACCCAGCAAGGTCAGTGCGGATCGACTGGTGACGCTCACATCCGCATATGATGCCGCCGCGCCGACCTTCGACCGTCATCGCGCCCTGCCGTCCGGCGTCCCGGAGGCGATCCGCGCCGCGATCCTCGCGGCCATCGGGGCCACGCGCCCGCGTATCCTCGATCTCGGCGCCGGGAGCGGGCGGATCGGCCGGGCGTTCGTCGCGGCGGGCGACGACTATGTCGGCGTCGACCTTTCGGCCGGGATGCTGCGCGCGTTTGCGGGCCTGGCCGATTCAGCGCATCTGGCGCAAGCCGACGGCGAGCGCCTGCCGTTCGGCGACGGCGCGTTCGACGCCGTGCTGCTGGTGCAGATTTTCGGCGGATTGCGCGGCTGGCGGCATGTGCTCGCCGAAGCCCGACGCGTGCTGCGGCCTGCGGGTGCGTTGATTGTCGGCCGCACGGTCACGCCGCCGGACGGGATCGATGCGCGCATGAAACGGCAGCTCGACGCGATCCTCGGCACGCTCGGCATCGAGCCGAAAGGGAAGAACACGCGCGCCGACGTCGAAAGCTTTCTGAAGTCGAACGCACGCAGCGAAACGCGTGCCACCGCCGCGACATGGACCGCCGCGCGCAGGCCTAACGGCTTCATCGAGCGGCACAGCACCGGCGCGCGGTTCTCCGCCTTGCCCGAGCAAATCAAGACGCGCGCGCTGGGCGAGCTCGATGCATGGGCCGACGCAACCTTCGGCGCGCGCAACGCATCGTTTTCCGAGCAACACAGCTTCGAACTGCAAGTCTTCCGCTTTCAGGACAGGACGTAAATGCAAACACCTGACAATGCGATGTTGACCGATCTCGGCAAGCGCCTCGTCAGCGGCTCGCTCAGCGACGCCGCGCTGCAGCGCGCCACCGAGGCGACGCCGAATTTCGCGATCCTGCCGTGGGTCAATGTGGTGAAGATCGGCGGACAGAGCATCATGGACCGCGGCCGCAGTGCGGTCGGCCCGGTGGTCGACGAGATCGTCGCGAACCTCAACCGCCACAAGATGATCCTCGGCACCGGCGCAGGCACGCGCGCGCGCCATGTCTATTCGCTCGCAATCGATCTCGGCCTGCCGGTCGGCGTGCTGACCGTGCTCGGCACCGCCGTCGCATGGCAGAACGCGCAGATGCTGCAGTATCTGCTCGCGCGGCACGGCATCGCGTTCCTCGAGCCGGAGGGCTTTCCCTCGCTGCCGCATTACCTGATGGAGCGCGGCGCGGTGATCTGTCAGGGCATGCCGCCCTACAAGCTGTGGGAGGGAAACCCGGAGGTCGGGCGCATCCCGCCGCAGCGCACCGACACCGGCTGCTTCCTGATCGCCGAGGTGTTCGGCGCGCGCAAGATGATCTACGTCAAGGACGAGGACGGGCTCTACACCGCAGACCCGAAGAAGGACCCCAGCGCGACACACATCCCGCGCATCAGCGTGCAGGAATTGTTCAAGCGCGATCTCAATGACCTGGTGGTCGAGCGCGCGGTGCTCGACCTGATGCTCACAGCGCGCAACATCCGCGAAATCCAGTTCGTCAACGGGCTCAAGCCCGGGCAGCTCTCGGCCGCGCTCGACGGCGAGCCGGTCGGCACCATCATCTACAACGATACCGCGCCGGGAGTTGCCGCATGAACGAGGGCGCGCAACACGTCACCTCGCGCCTGATGCGCGAGTCGCTGATGGACAAGCAGGTGATCGCTGGCACCGAGTCGGCGGTGCGCGCGATCCTGCCGATGCTCAATGTGGTGCAGATCGGCGGGCTGTCGATCATGGACCGCGGCCACACGGCGGTGCAGCCGCTGCTCGACGAGATCGTCGCCAACCAGGGAAGCCACACGCAGGTGATCGGCGTCGGGCCGGGCGTGCGCGCGCGCCACATTCTCTCGGTCGGACTCGACCTCGGCCTGCCGACCGGCGCGCTCGCGACGCTCGCGGCAAAGTCCTCGGCGCAGAACGCCTACATGGTGTCGTGCCTGCTGGCGAACCACGGCTTCGTCTATCTCGAAGCGCCGTTCATCGTGCAGTTGCTACCCGCGATGCTGGCGGCGGCGCGTGGCGCGGTGTTCAACGGCATTCCGCCCTACGACCTGTGGGAGCACCCACCCGCGCTGGGAAAACTTCCGCCGCATGGCAGCGACGCCGGCTCATATCTGGTCGGCGAGGTGTTCGGCGCGCGCTCCGTCATCCTGCTCAAGGACGTCGACGGGCTCTACACCGCCGACCCGAAGACCAATCCGGATGCGAAGCTCATCCCGGAGATCGGCGCCGCGGAGCTGATTGCGATGAAGCTGCCGACGCTGCCGATCGAGCCGGTCGTGCTCGACCTGCTCACACGCGCGCGGCTGGTGAAAAGTGTGCGGCTGGTGAACGGCCTCGTGCCGGGCAATCTCACCCGCGCGCTTGCCGGCGAGCCGGTCGGCACCCTGATCCACAGTTGAGAAGCGCGCATTCGGCATGGGCCGAATGCCAACAACCCCCTCGTGCTGGCCTCCGGCCTTTGCGACAATCGGCGCACAGGCACGGGAGGCAAGCGCATGTCGGTTGTGTTGGGCTCGGGCGAGCATCGCTACCGGGTGGTGGAGGATTGGGGGAAGCTGCCCGACGGCTGGAATCTGACCGACGTCGGCGCCGTCGCGGTCGACAGCAAGGACCGCGTCTACGTGTTCAATCGCGGCGAGCACCCAATGGTGGTGTTCGATCGCGCGGGCAATTTCCTGCGCAGCTGGGGCGAGGGGATGTTTCCCCGCGCGCACGGCCTGCACATCGACTCCGACGACAATCTCTATTGCACCGATGACGGCGACCACACGGTCAAGAAATGCACGCCCGACGGCAAGCTGCTGCTTACCATCGGCATTCCGGGCCGGCCCGCGCCGTTCTTCAGCGGCGAGCCGTTTCACCGCTGCACCCACACGGCGCTCTCGCCCAAGGGCGAGATCTATGTGTCGGACGGCTACGGCAATGCCTGCGTGCACAAGTTCACGCCGGACGGAAAGCTGATCAAGAGCTGGGGCGAGAGCGGCACCGATCCGGGCCAGTTCAATCTGGTGCACAACGTCGTCACCGATGCAGACGGCTGGGTCTATGTGGCGGACCGCGAGAACCATCGCGTGCAGGTGTTCGACGGCAACGGCAAGTACGAGACGCAGTGGAACAACCTGCACCGGCCCTGCGCGCTGTGCTGCTGCGGCGGCAAGAAGCCGAACTTCATCGTCGGCGAGCTCGGCCCCGGCATGCCGGTGAACCTGAAGTACAAGAACCTCGGGCCGCGCCTCACGATTCTGAACTCGGAGGGCAAGAAGATCGGACGGCTCGGCGGCGAGGACGGCCCGGGGCTTGATGTCGGCAAATTCTTGGCCCCGCACGGCATCGCGTTCGACTCCAGGGGCGACATCTACGTGGGCGAGGTCGGCGTCACGAACTGGAAGACGAGCTTTCCGGATACGCCTATGCCGAAGGTGGTCCGATGTTTGCAAAAGCTCGAACGGGTGACCTGAGCATGCAACGATGATCTCGATCCTGGCGCTCGGCTTCCTGATCGGCATGCAGCACGCGCTGGAAGCCGATCACGTCGCCGCGGTGTCCAGCATCGTGGCGCGGCGCAGCCGCTACGGCGATATCGTGCGGCATGGGCTGACATGGGGCCTCGGCCATACGCTGACGCTGTTCGTGTTCGCCGGCGCGGCGATTTTTTTGGGTCGAGCCATTCCGGACAACATCATGGGACCGATCGAAGGCGCGGTCGGCATCATGCTGATCGGGCTTGGGCTGCACGTGCTGTGGCGGCTGTGGCGCGACCGCGTCCATTTCCATCCGCACCGGCACGGCGACGGCCAGGTTCACCTGCATGCGCACAGCCATGCGGGCGAGACGCAGCCGCACCACGCATCGCATCACGAGCATGAGCACGGCTTTCGCTGGCGCACGCTCCTCGTCGGGCTGATGCATGGGCTTGCCGGATCGGCGGCGCTGCTGGTGCTGGCGGTCTCGCGCGCGAGCGATCCGGTCGCGGGCTTGGGCTATGTGCTGGTGTTCGGCGTCGGATCGATGGTCGGCATGGGCGTGCTGTCGAGCGTCATCGCGGTGCCATTCGTGCTCACCGCGCGCCGTCTGACGCTGATCAATCGCGGGCTTCAATTGGCGGTCGGCGGCGTGACGATCGGCATCGGCGCGCTGACGGTCTATCGCGCGATGCTCGGCTAGATCTGGCGGTGAATACAAGGCGAGGACATGGATATGGCGGGATGGAAGGCGGCCGAACTTGAATGGGGGCGTGGACCGCGCGTGTTCGAGATGTTCTTGGAGCCGACCTGTCCCTATTCGGCGAAGGCCTTCGGCAAGATCAAAGAGGTTCTGTCGACGGCGGGCGAAGACAAAATTACAGTCAAGATCCGGTTGCAATCCCAGCCGTGGCATCTCTATTCCGGCGTGATCGTTCGGGCGATCCTTGCAGCTTCGACGCTAGACAACGGCCGGGAGGCCGCATGGCGCGTCATGGAAGCCGTGGCCGCCCATCGCGAAGAATTCGAATTTGACAAGCATTGCACCGGCCCCAACCGCACAGCCACTCCAAACGATATCATCGCGCGGATCGAGCGCTATAGCGGCGTCCAGCTCGCCGCCGCATTCGACATTCCTGATCTGGACAGGGCGATCAAATTGCATTGCCGGTACGCAAGGCAGAATGGAATCCATGTCAGCCCGACATTCATGATCGATGGGCTGGTTCAACCGGACATGAGTAGCGGAGACGCTGCGTCCGTCTGGGCGCAACGCCTTGTTGGCAGCTGACGCGTCAAGGAGCAGGGAACACTTAGTTCTTGGCGGTTTTCAAATGATCTTCTGCTGCCGTAATGCCTCTCTTTGCCTTCAGCGTTAGAGCTGTTGGCTGTGGCTTCCATTCGGAAACCAGTTTCTCCGCTTTCGTGAGCTCAGGCTTGGTCAGTATGCCAGCCATCCCTTTCACTTTGTCGGGTGGCACCCGATTCGAGAGTTTGTAATACGCATACGCCAACGATAAATCTTTTGGCGCGCCTTTTCCCTGAAAATACAAACCGGACAAATTGTAGAGGGCGCTATCAAACCCCTGATCACCTGACAGCTTCCACCACTTCATCGCCTCCTCAAAATTTTCCTGTCTGGCATAAAGAAGCGCAACATCGTGCTGGGCAAGCGAATAGCCGGCTTCGGCAGCAATCAGCTTGTATTTCAATGCTTCATTCTTGTCGTTGGCGACAACGCCCTCGCCTTGCCCGTCATAGTAACAACCAAGCTTATAGGCGCCCAGCGGGTCGCCAGACGAAGTCGATTTTTGAAACCACTCGAATGCCTGCCGGGTATCTCTTTGTGTGCCGATGCCATTATTGTACATCATGCCGACATGATACTGCGCCTCTGCATCTCCTTTGTTGGCCAATGCGACCATCGCATTGAAGGTGCCGGCATCGTTTGCAGTGGCAGGTATTGAGAAGGATAAGAGGCACACGAGCGCCGCGACACCAATGAGCGCGGTACGCAGACCGTGTTTTCCGGTTCGCGGCTTGTCACTGAGCATGCCATTGGTCATGGGCTTCCTCATTGTGCGCATGAGACGTTCCTCGACATCGCCCAAGGTTCCCAACTGTTCGATTTCGTCCTTACGTGGCCACGCTCCCTGGCTCACCGCCTACATTGGTCGCTGCTGAACCGTGGCAAGTTCAAAATCAATTGCGGAATGCATAGGCTCCGTGCCGCAACTCGCCAGGTCCCCTTGCGGCCCTTGGCGGACATGCGGATGCCGCACGGGATATCCGCTTTTTGAAGAAGTGCGGACACTGTGCTTCACGAGTCCACGCCCTAGATCATCTCATCCTTCTTGTCGTCGGTCTCGCCGAAGCGCCGCAAGGTCGCGGGCCGCGTGCCCTCGTAAAGCTTCTCCAGCCCCGGTGCGATCTTCTCGTTCTCGCGCTCGAACAGCGAATTGCCCTTGAGGTCGCTCTCGACCAGGAACGGCCCGAACTTCTCCACGTCCAGCACCCAGATCGCCTGCGCCAGCCCGAGCTTCTCGGCCCAGTGGACGCCCGCGACGTGCTTGATGCCGCGCCCGAGCAGCGCGCCGGTGCCGTAGCCGACGGTGGTGAGATAGATCGCGTTGTTCGGCACGAACGCGCTCCGGTAGATCTCGGAGGTCATGCCGCCTTTGCCGATGATGATGTTGCAGCCCGAGAGCTTCAGCCAGTCGTCGAGCCAGCGCGCAAACCGAAACGACGCGGTCGCCGTCACGGCGCCGACCGTATGGCTGCCGTCCGCATTGATCGATGCGGCGGGCGAGCAATGGAAGTTTGCGATCCCCAGCGCCTCGCGCGAGGCCGGCATGCCGGCGCCGTCCTCGATCGCATGCTTGTAGACGCCCTCGCGCGCGGTGAATACGCGGCCGGTGAGATACACGACCGAGCCGATCTCAAGCTTCGCCAAGTCCTCCGTGCTGGCCGGAAGATTCAGGTGAACGGTTTTCAGCCCGTGCGCCGCCATCACTCGGCCGCCTCGCGCAACGGCTCCCACTCCACCGTGTCGCGGCGGCTATAGTCGGTGAACCAGTCGGGGTCGGTGCGGAATTCGACCTTGCCGTCCGGATGCACGCGCGCGGTCGCGCGGCGCGACGATAGGCAGAACATGTGTACCGACATCGGCATGCCGCCGGTGTGGCAGTAGCCGACCTCGATGTGGCAATCGACCACCATCGACGAGCCCATGAAGCCCATCGCGCCCATGCCGATGGAGTTGCCGAGCTCCTTCAGTTCGTCCTCCAGCGCGGCGATCTTCGGATCGGGATTGCGCGAGCCGACGACGCGCAGGCACGAGGCCTGCTTGCCGAGCGTGACGCTGATGTCCTTCGAGCCGCCGAGCCCGACGCCGACGATCGCCGGCTGGCAGGCAAGCCCGCGCTTGCCGAAGCCGATCAGCGTATCGAGGTAGAAGCGCTTGATGCCGTCGATGCCGTCGCCGGGAAACAGCATGCGGTAGTCGGAGCCGAACAGGCCGCCTTTGTGCACGGTGGTGAGGTCGACCCACGTCACCCTCGGGATGGAAGGCGTATTCGATCTCCGGCGCGTTGATGCCGACATTATTGTCATGGTCGGTGCGCCAGAGCGGGTGCACGCGGTTCGGCCGCAGCGGCACCTCGTCGCGTCGCGCGCGCGGTCGCGCGGCGCAGCGCGGCTTCGAGCGACACCGGCCCGCCTTCGATGCGCGCGTCGTTGCCGTATTTGACGTACCAGCGCGGCACGCCGGTATCGCCGCACATCGCGCGGCGGTCCTCTTTGGCGGCCTCGTAATTTTCCAGCATCGCCTGGATCACGAACGACGACAGGTCGCCCTTTTCGGTGTCGGCGCAGCGCGCGCAAGCCGCCGAGATAATCGTCGGGGATTTCGATCGCGGCCTTCGCCATCAATTCGAACGCGGTTTTTTCCAGTGCGGCTATCGGGATCATGCGTTTCACTCCGCCGCCTGTTCGGTGAGCAGCGTTTCGCCGGGCTTGACGATGGTGAATTCGACCGGCCGCTCGCTCATCTCGATCTTTCCGCCGCGCTCGCGCGCGACCGTGAAAGTGGATGAGGCGAGATCGCCCGGCTCGGGGAAATCTTCGCGGAAATGCGCGCCGCGGCTGTTCTCGCGCGCGCAGCGCCGCGAGCGCGATGACGCGGCTCGTTTCGGTGAGCGAGCGCAGGTTGAGCCAGTCATGCCAGGACAGATTGAACGCGCGGTCGCCGTCCGGCACGCCGGTTGCGAACAGCTCCGCCTCGATCGCGTCGAGCGCGGATATCGCGCGGTCGAGGCCCGCTTGGTCGCGCAGCACGCCGACATCGTTCCACATGATATCGAGCAACTTCTCTCTCAACTGGTTCACGTCGCCGCCCTTGGCGCGGAACGGCGCCGTTGCGCGCTCCACTTCCGCGTCCAGCACGGCTTCATCCGCCATGCGGTGGCCCGGATTGGCGGCGATCCACTGCGGCATCATATCACCCGCGATGCCGCCGAACACGGTCGAGTTGGCAACGCCGTTGCCGCCGAGGCGATTTGCGCCGTGCATGCCGCTCGCGTCCTCGCCCGCGACGAACAGGCCAGGCAGGTCCGTCGACGTGTCGACGTTGCAGATGACACCGCCCATGAAGTAGTGCGCGGTCGGCACCACCTCCACCAGACCGCCCGCGAGATCGAAGCCGCAGTCGGCGCAGCGCTCCACCATGCCCTTGAATTCTTTGCGGACGTTCTCCGGTCCGAGGTGGCCCATCTTGATGTAGAGCCCGCCGTTCGGCGTGACGCGGCCCGCGCGCATCTCTGCATACATCGCGCGGCTCACCACGTCGCGCGTCGCGCGTTCGAGCTTCGGATCGTAGTCGCCCATGAAGCGGTGCATCGACGCCGTTGAGCAGATAGCCGCCCGAGCCGCGCAGGCCTTCCTCCAGCACGGTGCCGGTCATGCGCGTGTCCGGCCCGGCGTAGAGCCCGGTCGGGTGGAACTGCACCATCTCCATGTCGCGCAGCGGCAGCCCCACGCGCAGCGCCATCGCGAGCCCATCCATGCTCTTGTCGCCGGAGGGCGTGTGGTAGCGGTACATCGTCGGACCGCCGCCGGTCGCGAGCAGCACGGCTTTCGCCGCGATGTAGACGAAGCCGCCGGTGCGGACGTCGATCATCAGGACGCCCGCGATCGACGCGCCGTCCTTGGCGCGGATCAGCGCGACGGCGCGATGCTCTTCGAGGCGGCGGATGCCGGGCCGCGCCCACACCTGCTCCATCAGCCGGTTGATGATCTCGATGCCGGTGAGGTCGCCCTTGTGCACGGTGCGGTCGAACGTCTGTCCCGCAAAGGCCTTGCCGTGCAGCGTGCCGTCCGCGTTACGGTCGAAAAAGCAGCCGATCTCGTTTTCCAGTTCGGTGACGCGTTCGATCGCGCGCGTGACCAGCGTCCAGGCGAGCTCCTGATGCGGCAGCCACTTGCCGCCCTCGATCGTGTCCATGAAATGGCGCTCGATCGAGTCGCCGCGATGCAGCGCGACGTTGTAGCCGCCCTGCACCATGCGGGTGCAGCCGCATTTGCCGAGCAGGCCCTTGGTGGCGACCGTGATATCGAGCTTCTCGTTCGCGGCGTGCGCATGCAGCGCGGCGAACAGCCCCGCGCCGCCGCTGCCGAGAATGAGGATGTCGGTCTCGCGGCGTTCGATCGGCATCAGAACACGCTCGCGAGGAAGAGAAACGCCACGACTGTGGCTGCCGCAATGGCGGCGAGCGCGAGCCACGCCTGGCCGCCACGCCACGCGAAATTCTCCAGCAGCAGCAGCCGCAAGCCGCCGAGCATGTGCACGGCGAGCAGGCCGATGAGCAAAGCCTCGGACAGTTTCACCAGCGGTTGGTCGGTCCAGCGCAGGAAATTCTCCAGCCGCACCTCGCCCGAGATCGCGAGCCCGAGCGCCAAGAAATGAAACGGCAGGAAGATCGCGAGCGCCAAGCCGGAAAGGCGATGGATCAGCGCCGCGATCCACAGCGGGCTGTGTTCGATGCGCCGCGATGCTCATGGCATCACCACCGCGATGACGGCACGGAAGCCGAGCAGAGCAAGCAGCAGTCCGAACAGGATGGCGGCAGGAGTGACGGCACGAACGGGCAGGGGCGTCCACTCGATCAGCACCGTTCGCACGCCGATCGAGGCGTGAATCGCAATCGCCGCCACGAACACGCTGTAGAAAAGTCCCCACGCCACGCTGCCGCGCGTGCGCGACAGGATATCCGCAGCGGAGAGCCCCTTGCGGCTCGCATAAAAGATCACCGCGAGATGCACCAGCAGCAGCGGCAGCCATCAGCATCGCCGTTCCGCGCTGCCAGACATAGAGCCGCACGTTCATGGCTTGATCTCGCCGCGCAGGTACGCCCGCGTGCGTCTCGCGCTTCAGTCCGGCGATGGATGCGGTCGGGTTGAGCGACACGCGGGCAGTGCTGCTGACAGGACTGGTGCGAGTGGCAGGCGTGGCAGCCGCCGCTTTGCGAAATCGCCGTCAGTCGCTCGATGTTGCCGGCATCGCGCTCATCGTTGACCAGCGTCCAGGCGCGATTGAGCGCGGCGGGGCCGAGGTAGTCCGCGTTCCACTGCACGGTGTCGCACGCCGCGTAGCAGACGCCGCAATTGATGCACTCGATTGCCGCATCGGCGGCGCGGCGCGCCGGCGTTGCCGGATTGATCGGCGCGATCGGGTCGCTGCGCGTCTTCGACGGCGCGAAACGCCCCTTCGCGCCTTGCCACTTCTCAAAGAACTGCCGCATGTCGGCGGCAAGATCCTTGATCACCGGCAGATTGCGTAAGCGGGCCGATCTCCAGCTCCCCGCCGCTCGCGACCTTCGACACATGCGTGCGGCAGGTCCAGCGCGGCTGGCCGTTCACCGTCATGGCGCAGGAGCCGCACATGCCGACGCGGCAGGCGAAGCGATACGACAGCGTCGAGTCGAGATTGCGCTGCACGAAGGTGACGACGTCGAGCACGGTCTGGTTTTCGCGCATCGGCACCGCGTAGCGCACGTAGCGGCCGTCCGCGCCGCCGCGCCAGAGCGAGACCTGCAGTTCGTCCGCCATTCACCTCACCGTCACGTGCACGCGCTGCACGCCGTTGTTGCCGAAACCGACGCTGTCCCACGGCGGCTCCAGCGGCTGCGTCTCGCCGTTCGCATCCGTGGCGCGGCATTCGAGAACATGATCGCCGTGCGTTGCTTGCCACTGGAAGCGCCAGCCGCGCCAGACATATTTGCCTTGGCGAGCGTCGAGCGCCGCGTCGCTCCAGGTTCCATCGATGCCGACCGCGACGTTGGTGATCGGCACACCAGCGCCGGACCACGCGCGGCCGGTCAACTCGACCGGGCCGGCTTCGGCCACACGGTTGCGCGTGTACCAGTCCGGAATGCCGGGCGGGACCATCAGCGATTTCACCCGCATGGTGGTGACCGGCGCGCCCGGCTCGCCGCGTTTCTGGCGATAGTGATAGTTCGGCGTCTGCTGATAGCCGTCGAACGGCTGCGCCAGCACGTCGATGCGATTGAGCCACTTCACGCTCGCCATGCCGTACCAGCCGGGCACGATCAGACGCAGCGGAAAGCCGTGCTGCGGCAAGAGCGGCGCGCCGTTCATCGCCCAACAGAGCAGCACGTCGTCGTCCATCGCGGCCGCAGTCGTCAGGCTGCGGCCGAACGCGTGCTCGCGCCCATTGTCGAAGCCGCGGTCGATGCCGAGGAATGCAATATCGGCAGCGTCGCTTTCGAGCCCCGCCTGCTCCAGCACATGGCGCAGCGGCGTGCCGGTCCACTCCGCGGTGCTGACCGCGCCGTGTTCCCACGGCTGCGTCTGCCAGCGGGGGTTAAGATTGGCGCGGCCGTTGCCGGCGCATTCGAAGGTCACGCGCAGTGTCTTCGCGGGAAATTTCTGAATCTCAGCAAGTGAAAGAGAAAGCGGCGTGCGCACCCGCCCGCTGATCGCGAGCCGCCAGTCCTCGGCCGACGCCACGAACGGCACGTCGAAATGCGACAGCAGGAAATGCATGCCGGCCGGTGTTACGTCATAGCGCAGCGCCTCCAGCGGCAGCCCAGAGTTGCGGTTCGCGAGCCCAACCTCCTCGCGCGAGAAATCGCCCGCGGTGTGCTGGCGTGGTGCAGGCTGCAGTACGGAATTGACAGCGTTCATTGGCGGGTCCGGCAGGTCCGAAGCTACCAAGCTCGCGGGTTGCGGCAAGCCGCGATTTCGGTGTCAATTGCGGCCCTGCCGCGTTCGATAAGGTCCGCAATGCCCTATTCCGACTATCGCCCCGACCTGATGGGCACGGCCACGCTTGAGCCCACGGGGAGTTTCGAGGCCGGCTCGCTGCAGAGCTTCACGCTGGTCTACACGGCGGGGCGTTTCGGCGTCGACGACACCGGCTCGATCAAGATCGGCTTCCGCTTCGCGACCGACTTCGGCCCGTACAATTCACCGAACCGAAGGGACAGGGCTACACCACGGTGGAAGCCTCGAACGGCGCGACGCTCGACACCAAATGGGAGTTCAAGCGCAACATCAGGCCGTGGAGCCGCTCGCTCTACATCGGCGTGGTGAAGGAATTCCTCGCGCCAGGCGACACGATCACGATCCGTTTCGGCGACAGGCGCTTCGGCTCGCCCGGGCATTCGCCTGCAGACCTATTGCGAGCGTGAATTCGAGTTCCGCGTGCTCGCCGATGCGATCGCCACCTACGACTACGTGGCGCTGCCCGAGAGCCCGAAGATCGAGATCGTGCCCGGGCCGGGCGTGACCTGGACCGCGCTGCTGCCGAAGTTGCTTGCGCGCGGGCGAGACCGTTCCGGCTGGCGCTGAAGATCGACGACAAATGGGGCAATCCGTCGGACGGCGTGGCGCGGACGGTGCGGCTGGTGGGCGACGGCGCGATTGCGGGGACTGCCCGAGACCGTGCGGCTGGAGAACGGGAGATTCGGCGCCGTGATCGAAGGGCTATCGGTCGCGCAGCCGGGCGAAGTGTCGGTCCGCGTGCTCGACGAGTCCGGCAAGGAGCTGCTGCCGCTCCAATCCACTGCGTGTCGTCCCGCGCGATACGGCGCTGGTGCACTTCTGGGGCGACACCCACGGCCAGTCGGACGAGACGCTCGGCACCAATTCGGCGCGCGACTATTTCGCGTTCGGCCGCGACAGAGCGCATCGTCGATGTCATGGGCCATCAGGGCAATGATTTCCAGATCACCGGCGCGTTCTGGCGCGAGCTGAATGCGCTCACGAAGGAGTTCGACCAGCCCGGCCGCTTCGTCTGCATCCCGGGTTACGAGTGGTCGGCCAATACGGCGGTCGGCGGCGACCGCAACGTGCATTACCGCCACGAGGGCGAGACCATCCATCGCTCCTCGCATGCGCAGATCGCCGACGCGGACGACATCGTCGACGAGACGAGCGACGCGCACGATGCGCGCGAGCTGTTCGAGAAGCTGAAGGGCAAGGACTGCGTCGTCGCCGCGCATGTCGGCGGGCGTTACGCCGACATCAAGTTCGCGCATGACGGCACGCTGGAGACCGCCGTCGAGGTGCATTCGGCGTGGGGCACGTTCGAGTGGATTTTGCACGATGCGTTCGAGAAGAATTTTCGCGTCGGCATTTTCGGCAACTCGGATGGCCACAAGGGCCGGCCGGGCGCATGCTTTCCCGGTGCGTCGTTCTTCGGCAGCCAGGGCGGGCTGACGTGCTTCCTTGCCGAGCGGCTCGACCGCGACGCGATCTTCGAGTCGATGCGGCGGCGGCGGCACTACGCGACGACCGGAAACCGGGCGTTCGTCGATGTGGCGGTCGAGCTAGCGGGTGACGGCGCGGTTTTCGAGCGCGATCCGGCGCTGGGGCAGGCCAGGTCACAGAAGACGCGGCGGCTGATCATGGGCGACATCGCGCGCGTGCGCGATGATGAAGTCGAGTTCGTCGTCGACGTCGCGGCGTCGGCGCCGATCGAAAAGCTCGATATCCACGACGGTCTCGACCTGATCGAGACCGTGCGGCCCTATGACAAGCCGCAACTCGGCAACCGCGTGCGGCTGGTCTACGAGGGCGCGGAGTATCGTGGCCGCGCTCGCACGACCACATGGGACGGCGACCTCACCATCGAGGGCAACCGCATCCGGCGCGCCGCGATGATCAACAACTGGAATCTCGACCGCGGCATCAAGGAGCAGAACGACACGCGCGTCGCGTGGAAGGCCGTCACCACGGGCAACTACGGCGCCATCGATCTATCGCTGGAGAACGGTGAGGGGACGCTGCGGTTCAAGACCGCGCCGGTATCCGGCGAAGTTTCGATCAGCGGCCTCGGCATTGAGCCGCGCGTGTTCGATGCCGGCGGACTGGAGCGCAAAATGTCGCTGCAGCGCTTGCCCGAGACGATGGATCAATCCCGCCTGAGCTTGCGCCGCACGATCAAGCTGCGCCCGCAAGGCGACACGCGGCTCTACATCCGCGTGCAGCAGGAAGACGGCCACCGCATCTGGACCAGCCCGATTTATTTGTTCCGGTAAAGCTGTATCCCGGGCGCATCGCAGCACGAAGTGATGCGATGCAGACCCGGGATCCCGGTTCTTTCTCTAAAGGAAACAAGCAACCGGGGTCCCGCATCTGCGATGCATCACTTTGTGCTGCATCGCGTGCGGGACAAAGCTCATTCCCGATTCAAAATCGTCACCAGCCCCTTGTCGGGCTCGATCCGCAACTCGTCGCCGTTGCGGATCAGCGCCACCGGATTGCCCGCCTCGAAGCGGTCCACCATCGTCATCCCGGCGAAAGCCGCGCCCTGCGCCAGGATCGTGTTGGCGCGGTCGAACACGATTGCCTTCGGCGCGATGTTGCGCGCGGTCATCTCGCGCAGCATCCAGGCCGACGCGACGCCGCCCTTGGCGGTGACCAGCACCAGAATCCTGTCGACGTAGCTCTGTCCGAACAGCTTGTGCGCGGGCCGCGAGAACACGCCCTTGATGCGGTCGAGATCGTAGCGCGCGGAGAAATTATCGTCCGCGACGAGCGCCGCGCCGGTCACCGCAGGCCCGATGCCGCGATGGCATTTCAGCACGATCATGTGAGCCGCCCCGCAATGGCGGCGTCGATGCAGCTTTCCGTGCTCGCGAGTGTCGGCTTGTAGCCATACCCTGAGATGATGTTCACCAGCTTCGCCGAGTTGGTGACGAGGCGCTGCCAGCCGTTCGCCTCCGCCATCTCGCGCGCGTAGCTCTGATAGAAGCAGATGCCCGCCGCCACGATCCCGCCCGCGTCCTCGATGCGGCGCGTCAGCCCCATGCGGTCGGCCGAAAACTTGATCTCGGGCGATGTGGTGACGATCAGCGACGTTTTCTCGTTCACGCGCCGCCCGTCGAGCAGTGAAGCAAGCTTGTCGATCTCGATGATCGAGAGCTGCGGCGCGCCGAACACCACGACATCGACCTTGTCGCCCGGCGCCGCGTAGGAGCCGTAGAACGCGCGGAAGTCCGCTTCGCCAATTGGCGTTGAAGCCGGAACGCTCGCACCCGCGAACGCTGCCTCCAGCGTCGGCGCCTCCGGCGTAATACTCGGCATGTGAAACAGCGCGACCGAGCCGAAGCTCGCGAGCGCCGCGCCGAAATGCTTCAGTTCGTCCGAGTTCGGCGCGCCCGCAATGCCGCTTACCACCGGCACCTGCCAGTAGCTGTTCGCCGCCCGGCCGACGATGCCGCCGAGCGCGCCCCAGTCGGCGAAATCGCGCGGTTGGTGCGCCACCTGAAAATGCATCGTGCCGGCGCGATGTGCATCGAGATGATAGCCGTAGCGCGGCGTGCGTCCCGTCAGCCCCGCGGCGAGCGCGGACGGCCCGCCTTCGAAGTTGCTGCGCGCGCCCATCACGCTGTTCGAATAGATGACGACGCCGGTGTCGCCCATCGCGAGATGCTCGCCGCGCGTCGGCGGCAGCACGGTCTGATAGTTGATGCAGGTGTTGGTCATCAGCACGCCGAGCGCTTCGAACGCCGCAATCGCGCGCGCCTCGATCGCCGCCATCGCGTCGGTCTGCTTCAGGCGCTTGTAGCTGTCGAAATCGAGCCCGCGCGGGTCCGTGATGGTCGGCACGCGCACGCGCCGCTCAGTGGCGGGCAGGGCGGCCAGCTCCTCCAGCCAGCGCACGCCTTCTTCGCCGAGGCTTTCGGTGTCGGCCATGATGTGCGCCTGCGCAACAGGCACGAAATCCGGCGCGTCGAAGAAATCCCCGACCTCGATCTGATGCCGGATCGCCCATTGCCGCGCGCGGCCATGCTCGCCCGCGAGCATGGCGCGCTCTTCATCATTCAGCCGCATGGGAACGCGCCGCGCGGCGCGCTAGTTTCCGACGACGCCTGCCGCCTTGATCACCGGCGTGATGCGCGCGACCTCGCTCTCGACCAGCTTCTGCAGCCCGGCCGGGCCGCGGTCCGCGCCCTGCGGCGCGGTGCTGCCGAGTTCGACGTAGCGCTTGGTCACCTCCGGATCGTCGAGCGCCTTGTTCAGCGCGGCAACGAGCTTCGCGACCACATCCGGCGGCGTGCCCTTCGGCGCCACCATCGCGTTCCAGGCGCTGAAGATGAAGTCGACGCCAAGTTCGGTGGTGGTCGGCACATCCGGAATGCTTTCGAGCCGCTTCGGCGCCGCGACCGCGTAGGCCTTGATGGTGCCGGCCTTGATCTGCGGAATGACGTTGAGCGACTGGTCGACGATATAGTCGATCTGTCCGCCGACGAGATCGTTCAGCGCGGGTCCGGTGCCGCGATAGGGTACCAGCGTCGGGTTCGCGCCGAACTTCGAATTGAACACCAGCCCGGACACATGCGAGATCGAGCCGACGCCGGCATGGCCGTAGCTCATCTTGGTGCTGTTATCCTTCAGGTAGGCGAGAAACTCCTTTAGATCTTTCGCCGCCATGTTTTTCTTGGCGACGATCGCCTGCGGGGTGAAGTTCACGATGCCGATCTGCGCGAAGCTCGTCGCGGGGTCGTACTTGAGCTGCGGGTAAAGCGCGGGCGCGGCGGATTGCGTACCCATGTTGCCGACCGCGATGGTGTAGCCGTCCGCCTCCGCCTGCGCGGCGCGCGTCATCCCGAGCGAGCCGCCTGCGCCGCCGACGTTCTCGACCACGATCTGCTGGCCGAGCGTGCGCGACATGTGATCGCCGACGAGGCGCGTGACCACGTCGGTCGGCCCGCCTGCCGCGAACGGCACGATGACGGTGATCGGCTTGTTGGGATATTGCGCGGCGGCCGGCGCGGTCAGCGCGGCAAGCGCGAACAGACCGGCAGCGATGGTACGAAACGTGTGCAGCATTGGGCCCTCCCAGGCGAGGCCAGAATGATGCGGGTAAGCCCGCTTCGGTGCAAGTGGGCGTGGCTCAGACGGCGACGAGCGCGGCCGTCACAACAGCCAAGATCACAACGGTCGTCGCCGTGATGGTCACAAGATGCGGCCAGCCGACCTTACGCAGTGCCGCGACCGAGGTTCCGAGCCCGAGCGCCGCGATCGCGACCAGCAGCCCCCAGCCGGACAGTGTCACCAGCCCGCTTTTGATAGGCTGATAGATCGCGTTGAGGCTTGGCGAGAGAACAATCACGCTGTTGAGGACGCACAGCGCGAGGAAGAACAGCGCGAACACCGGCACCGGCACGCTTGCCTTGCCGGCGGCCGCGCCGGAGCGCGTCAGCCAATAGCCGATCCCGACCACCACCGGCAGCAGTAGCAGCACGCGGAACAGCTTCACGATCACGGCGGTGTTGCCGACCGGCTCGGACACCGCATAGCCGGCGCCGACCACCTGCGCGACGTCATGAATGGTTGCGCCGAGCAGCACGCCGGTGGTCTGCGGATCGAAGCCGAGGCCGGTCGCGATCAACGGATAACCAAGCATCGCGACCGTGGAGAGTGCGTTCACCGCCACCACGACGAACACGATGTCGGCTTCCTTGCCCTCGTAGGGCGGGATGACGGTCGCGGTCGCGAGCGTCGCGGAGGCGCCGCACACCGCGGTGCCGGCGCCCGCGAGCGCGCCGAATTCGGTGCGCTGCCCGAGCGCGCGCGCAAGCGCGATGCCGCACACGATGGTGATGACCATCGACAGGATGACGATCAGTGCTGTCACCACACCGAGATCAGCGATCTCGCCGAGCGAGACGCGCAACCCGAGCAGTGCCACCGCCCAGCGCAGAACCTTGCTAACACAGAATTTCAGGCCGGGCGTGAATAGCGGCCGGTTTGTGGCGGCGTGCAGCGCAATCCCGATCAGCAGCGCGATGACGATCACCGGCAACGGAAAGATTTTCGCGATCAGCGGGGCGAGAAAGAATGACGGCACCGCAACAGCAATGGCCAGGAGAACGCCGGGAACGAACGGGTGCAGCCGAATGCCGCGTACCGAACCGGGTACTTCCGTCATGACGTTTTCTTGTCCGTCAGGTCAGGCGGGAAACATTAGACAGCGAAAAAGCGGAACCAGAGCTGCCTCATGTTGGTTACAACAGATCGTACGTGTCTCGGGGCGCTCCGACCCTTGGCGGGCAGGGTTGCATTTGAAGCATTTTGGCGTATCCGCGAACACGCGTATATAGCGCGACGGGGGAATCATGAGGGCCTTTCATGCCGCTTGATGCCCAGCTGAACCCTATCATCGCGCAAGACGACCTGCCCGAGCTCCCGTTCTACATTCCGGCGACCGCGCCGGCGTCGCGGCCGCGCCGCGCTCTCAAGCACGGCGATACATTCATCGTGGTGGACAGCCACGGCGACATCGGCACGTCGGCGGGCGGGCCGGATGGGCTTTTCCATGCCGACACGCGGTTTCTTTCGATGCTCGAATTGCGGCTCAACGGCGCGCAACCGCTGCTGCTTGGCTCGAATGTGCGCGACGACAACACGCTGTTGGCGATCGACCTGACCAACCCGGACATCATCTCCGATGGACAGATCGTGCTGCAGAAGGACATCGTGCACGTCGCGCGCACACTCTTTCTCTGGCAGGGCACCGCCTACCAGCGCTTCGCGGTGCGCAATCACGGGCTGCGCCCGATCGAACTCACGCTCTCGCTGCGCTTCAACAACGATTTCGCCGACGTCTTCGAGGTGCGGGGTGAGCGCAGGCGGCGCCGCGGGACGACCTCGCATCGCGTGATGGCGAGCGCGAGCCAGGTGCTGCTCAGTTACAAGGGTCTCGACGACGCGTGGCGCCGCACCACGCTCACCTTCGACCCGCAGCCGACCGAACTGACCGCGAGCACCGCAACCTACCACATGACGCTCGCACCGCATGAGGCGCGGCCGATCTTCATGCTGGCGAGCTGCCGCGAGGCGATCAGTGAACTCCCGGCGCCGTTCATGCGCGGCCTGCTCGCCTCGCATCGCGAACTGCGGCGCGAGACGCGCAACATCGCGTCGGTCGAGACGTCGAACGAGTTGTTCAACGAGGTGCTGTGCCGCGCCGCCGCCGATCTCGGCATCCTGATGACCGAGACGCCGCAGGGACGCTATCCGTATGCGGGCATCCCCTGGTACTCGACGACATTCGGGCGCGACGGGCTGATCACCGCGATCGAGATGCTGTGGTGCGATCCCGGCATGGCGCGTGGCGTGCTGCGCCGCCTCGCGGCGTACCAGGCGAAGGATTACGATGCGGCATCGGACGCCGAGCCGGGCAAGATCCTGCACGAGATGCGCGAAGGCGAGATGGCGTTGCTCGGCGAGGTGCCGTTCGGACTTTACTACGGCAGCGTCGATTCAACGCCGTTGTTCGTATTGCTCGCCGGCCTTTATTTCGAACGCACCGGTGACGAGGCGACCTTGAAGGAACTGTGGCCCGCGATCGAGGCGGCGCTCGGCTGGATCGATGGACCCGGCGATCCCGATCAGGACGGCTTCGTCGAGTATCACCGCCAGACCGACAAGGGCCTCGCCAACCAGGGCTGGAAAGATTCGCACGACGCGATCTTCCATGCCGACGGCCGCACCGCGGTCGGCCCGATCGCACTCGCCGAAGTACAGGGCTACGTGTTTGCCGCCAAGCAGGTGGCGGCGCGCTGCGCGCAACGTCTGGGACACGCCGCACTCGCGGTGAAACTCGAAGCCGATGCCGCGCGCCTCGCCGAACGCTTCAATGCGGCGTTCTGGTGCCCCGAGATCGAAACTTTCGCGCTTGCGCTCGACGGCGCGAAAGAGCCCTGCGCGGTGCGCACCTCAAATGCCGGGCAGGCCTTGTTCACCGGCATCGCGCGGCCCGAGCACGCAAGCCTGGTCGCCGATGGCTTGCTCAGCGCGCGCTTCTTCTCAGGCTGGGGCATCCGCACCGTCGCGCGGGGCGAGGCGCGCTACAATCCGATGTCCTATCACAACGGCTCGATCTGGCCGCACGACAATGCGCTGATCGCGCTCGGGCTTGCACGCTACGGCCTCACCCGTGCTGTCGCGCAGGTGACGAAGGGCCTGTTCGAGTGCGCGACCTACATGGATATGCGCCGCCTGCCGGAACTGTTCTGCGGGTTCCAGCGCCTGCGGCGCCGCGGCCCGACCCTTTATCCTGTGGCCTGCACGCCGCAGGCTTGGGCGAGCGCGACTCCCTTCTCGCTGATTCAGGCTTCGCTCGGCCTCGAATTCGAGCCCCGTACGAACGAAATCCGGCTGCGCAATCCGCATCTGCCGGCGTTCCTCGACGAGATCTGCCTGCGCAACCTTCAGCTCGGCGCGTCGCGCTGCGACCTGAATGTGCGGCGGCATGGGGAGGAGGTGTCGGTGGAACCGGTGCGCATGCGCGGCAATCTTCAGGTCTCGGTCGTTTATTCGCGTTGAGGAGCCGCCGGGCAGGAACCAACGCGCCCGCTCGCGTGTTTCTCACAATCGGCATGGAACCTCGGGAGCCGAACATGCGTCGCACAATCCTCGCCGTTGCAATCCTCGTCCTGTCCGGAATGATCGGACCGTCGCAAAGCGAGCAGCTTGCGCCGCCGAGTTCCGTTGTTTCGTCGACGGTCCTCGGCGCCGAAGGCGTACTGGGCAAGGAAGTGCGCAGCGTCGGCGACGAAAAACTTGGGCGAGTTGTCGACGTCATCGTTGATCGTGCGGGGCGCGTGCGCGCTGCCGTGATCGATTACGGCGGCTTCATGGGTGTTGGCAGCCGCAGGATCGCGGTCGACTGGAATGCATTGAGTTTCACCTCGGACTACGACCGCCGCGATGTCGTCACCTTGGAACTCTCCCGCGATCAGTTGAAGGCCGCGCCCGAGTACAAGGACAAGCGCGCCGTCACGGTGCTGGGCGCTGCCGGCAACCTGCAAGCCAATCCGTATCACTAGAGGCTGCGCAGGCGGCGCGGACAGGGCCCCGGGGTGAATGCGCGCGCGCTGACGCTGTATCTCGATCGTGAGCCGGACCACGCACCGGCCGATACGCCTCCACTCGTACCCAAGCCCTCCGAAGCCGAGGCTCCGCATCCTTCGCCGCGCAGCCAGCGCGGCCTCGACTGGTTTGTCTTCTTCGTCGCCGACGTGCAGACCGGTTTCGGGCCTTTCCTGTCCGTCTATCTCACCACGCAGAAATGGACGCAGGTCGAGATCGGCATGGTGCTGTCGGTCGGCGGCATCGTTGCGCTGCTGTGCCAGATGCCCGGTGGCGCCATCGTCGATTGGGCGCGCTCCGAACGGCTCGTCGCCGGTGTCGCGCTGACGGGCATCGCCACGGCTGCGCTCGCCTACGCGGTCTGGCCGGTGTTCCCGGTCGTGTTCAGCGCAGCGGTGCTGCATGCGGCGGCAAGCTGCGTGCTTGGGCCTTGCATCGTCGCACTCAGCCTCGGCCTTGTCGGATATGCCGCAATGGGCGACCGGATCGGCCGCAACGCGCGGTTTGCTTCCATCGGCAATGGACTCGCGGCCGCCGCGATGGGCGCCATCGGATACTTCTTCTCCGCGCAGGCGGTGTTCTTCGTCACCGCCGCACTGCTGATCCCGACCCTGTTCGCGCTCAGCCAGATCCGTCCGCGCGAAGTCAATCCCGTGCTCGCGCACGGCGGCGTGCCTGAAGCGAAAACAGAATCCTCATCCGTACGCAGCCTGCTCAGCCGCCGTCCGCTGTTCATTCTCGCCGGCTGCGCGGCGCTGTTTCACCTCGCCAACGCCTCGATGCTGCCGCTGATGGGAAGCATGATCACGATGCGCTCGAGCGAATGGGCGACCGTCATCATCGCTGCCTGCATCGTGGTGCCGCAGGCCCTCGTGGCGCTGATCTCGCCATGGGTCGGGCACCAGGCGCAGGTGTGGGGGCGGCGCTATTTCCTGCTGATCGCATTTGGTGCGTTGCTGTTGCGCGCGCTTCTGTTTGCGACGGTAACCAACCTGCAACTGATCGTGGTCGTGCAGTTGCTCGACGGCATCACGGCGGCGACGCTTGGCGTGATGGTGCCGTTGATGATCGCGGACGTGACGCGCGGCACCGGGCATTTCAACTTCGCGCAAGGGATCGTCGGTACCGCCGTCGGCATCGGGGCGTCGATCAGTCCGACGCTTGCCGGCTACC
This sequence comes from uncultured Alphaproteobacteria bacterium, assembly GCA_963779545.1. Lineage (GTDB taxonomy): Bacteria > Pseudomonadota > Alphaproteobacteria > Rhizobiales > Xanthobacteraceae > PALSA-894. The sequence continues at coordinate 631,057 of CAVZYQ010000005.1, forward strand.
TGAGCGATCAGTTTGGCAGCCAGGTCGCATTCCTCGGGCTGGCCGGCATCGCGGCGACGGGTTTCGCCGCCGTGTGGATGCTGATGCCGGAGACGCGACCCGAACCGGCGCCGTCACGTGCGACGGCGCCGCACTAGGTTCAATGCGCCGCCAGCGGAGCCTTCGCGGCATCTGACTCAGCCACGAGCCGCAGCTTCGGCACCGCGCCGCTCAGCTCGCGGTAGGCGGCGAGATAGTCCTGCGCCATCCGCCGCGCCGTGAAGCGCTCCTCGAAACGCTTGCGGATTGCGGGCCGCGACAGATGCGACAGCCGGTCGACCGCGCCGATCGCGCCCGCCTGATCCTCGACAATGAAACCGGTCACGCCGTCATCGATTAATTCGCCGACCGAACCGCGGTTGAACGCGATCACCGGCGTGCCGCACGCCATCGCCTCGATCATGACGAGGCCGAACGGCTCCGGCCAGTCGATCGGCACCAGCAGCGCGATTGCGCCGCTGAGGAATTCGGACTTGTCCGCGTCGTTGATCTCGCCAACGTATTCGACATATGGGCTGTTCATCATCGGCTTGATCTGCTCGTCGTAATAATCGCGGTCGGCGCGGTCGATCTTGGCGGCGACCTTCAGCTTCACGCCGCAATGCTCCGCCACACGGATCGCGGTATCGAGCCGCTTCTCCGGTGCGATGCGCCCGAGGAATGCGAAATAGGACGGCGTCACCGGCCTCGGCGTAATCAGCTTCTCGGGCAGGCCGTGGTAGATCGTCTTGATCCAGTTCGCCTGCGGCACCGGACGGCGCTGCGAGTTGGAAATCGAAATGACCGGCGCTTCGGAAAACGTGTCGAACATCGGCTGATGTTCGGGCAAATCGAGCCTGCCATGCAGCGTTGTGACGTATGGCGTCGACTGGCGGGCGAACAACGAGAACGGATAATAGTCGAGATGGAAATGCAGGAAATCGAATTCGCTTGAGCGGCGGCGGACCTGCTCGAGCATCGCCATGTGCAGCGCGTTTGGATCGCGGATCGAAGCATCGAGGCGCAGCGCGCGTGGCCAGAACGCCTCAAGTTTCGCCGATGTGACGGAGTCGCCGCTCGCGAACAGCGTGACGTCGTGACCGAGAGCGACGAGCTCTTCGGTGAGCCAGTGGACGACCCGCTCAGTGCCTCCGTACAGCTTCGGTGGGACTGCCTCGGTCAACGGCGCAATTTGCGCGATGTGCATGAGAGCTCCTCGCTAAGCCCCCGCCCGCGTGTTGTCCCGACAGAAATGAAGATGACAGCTTTCGCATCGGGAACAAAGGAAACTATTTTTAGCATGCGCAGGAACTTTCGCGCCTCGCGCTGAATTTTCATCTGTCTTGCGTTCACCGGGTGCACGAGACAGCACTTTGACGATTTCGCGACAACTTCATGGCGGCCGAGTTCAACGCGTTGATTCATTAAGGCCGTTTGAGAAAGTCGAGGGCGCATGGACGAGCTTTGCCATTACGCCGATCGACCGTTCGCTTTCATCTTTCGCTATATCCAGCGTCGCGCCGTCTCGCATGGCGTGATCGTTACCGCGGTTCTTGCTGCCGTCGGCTGCTCCATCACGACGCAATACGGCGTGAAATATCTCGTTGATGCGCTGTCAGGCGCGACTGCGACCAGTATCTGGTTTGCATTCGCGCTGCTCGTGTCGCTGATCGCGGCCGACAACATCTTGTGGCGACTCGGTGGCTGGATCGCGAGTTTCTCCTTCGTGCGCGTGACCGGCGACTTGCGCCGCGATCTTTTCCGCCATCTCACCGGCCATTCGCCGAGCTATTTCGCCGATCGTCTTTCCGGCACGCTGACCAGCCGCGTCACCGCCACCTCGAACGCGGTGTTCACGCTCGAAAACATGTTCATCTGGAACGTGCTGCCGCCGGTCGCCTCGATGGTCGGCGCGATCGCGTTCCTGTGCGCGCTCAGCGTGCCGATGGCGCTGGTGCTCGCGAGCGTCGGCGGCGTCATCGTGGTGGCGATGTTCCATCTCGCGGCGGCCGGCAAGCCGCTGCATCGTGAATTTGCCAACAAGTCGGCCGCAGTCGACGGCGAGATGGTCGATGTGATCGACAATATCTCGCTGGTGCGCGCATTCGGCGGGCGGCGGCTCGAACACCGCCGCTTCGACTCGACCATCGACCGCGAGTTGACTGCGCGCCAGCGCAGCCTGCTGTATCTCGAGAAGCTTCGTCTCGCGCATGCCGCCGTCACGGCGATCCTCACCGTCGGCCTGCTTGCCTGGGCACTGATGCTCTGGCAGCAGGGCCGGATCACGACCGGCGACGTGGTGCTCGCCTGCACGCTCGGCCTGTCGGTGCTGCATGCGACCCGCGACCTCGCGGTCGCGCTGGTCGACGTGACGCAACATGTCGCGCGGCTGTCGGAAGCGCTCTCGACATTGCTGGTGCCGCACGATCTCGGCGACCATCCGGAAGCCGCACCCTTGCTACGCGTCGGCGCGAGCGTGGAGTTTCACAATGTCTCGTTCAAGTATGCCGGCAGCGAGGCCGTATTCGACGACTTCAACCTGCGCATCGAGCCCGGACAGCGCGTCGGCCTCGTCGGACAGTCCGGCGCCGGCAAGTCCACGCTGTTCGCGCTGCTGCAGCGCTTCTATGACGCGCAGCAGGGTGGGATCTTCGTCGACGGGCAGGACATCACGCGCGTGACGCAGGACAGCCTGCGTGGCGCGATCGCGGTGGTGCCGCAGGATGTTTCGCTGTTTCACCGCACCGTACTGGAGAATATCCGCTACGGCCGCCCCGGCGCGTCGGACGCCGAAGTTCATACGGCCGCTGAGGCTGCACGCTGTCTCGATTTCATCGACGCGATGCCGGACGGCATGGATACGATCGTGGGCGACCGCGGGATGAAGCTCTCCGGCGGTCAGCGTCAGCGCATCGCGATCGCGCGCGCGATTCTGAAGGACGCGCCGCTGCTGCTGCTTGATGAGGCGACCTCGGCGCTCGACAGCGAGTCCGAGCGCGCAATCCGCGATGCGCTTGCGGAACTGATGCGCGGCCGCACCGTGATCGCGATCACGCACCGGCTTTTCACCGTGAAAAACTTCGACCGCATCGTCGTGCTCGGCGCGGGCCGCATCGTGCAGGACGGCGTGCCCTCCGATCTCGTGCGCCGCCCCGGCGCTTACCGCGATCTCGCCCGCGCACAGGAGACGCACGCCCGCGAAGCGGCGTGAGCGTGCGAAACTTTCCCGGTCGCGCATGATTCCAGGCGCGAACACGGAACCGTGAGCGCGCAACCTTGTTGGACTTGCACTGAGGAGCGTACCCATGGGCTTTTTCACCAAAGACATCAAAACAATGGACGACCTGTTCCTGCACGGCCTGCAGGACCTCTATTACGCGGAGAACCAGATCGCGAAATCGCTGCCCGACATGATCGAGAAGGCGACCAAGCCCGAGTTGAAGGCGGGCTTCGAGAAGCATCTCGCCGAGACCGAAGGCCAGATCGCGCGGCTGCGTCAGGTGTTCGAGCTGCTCGATACCGATCCCAAGGGCGAGAAGTGCCCGGCGATCGACGGCATCCTGAAGGAGGGCCGCGAGCTGATGAGCGAGATCGACGACGAGGACGTGATGAACGTCGGGCTCGTCGCGGCCGCGCAGGCGGTCGAGCACTACGAGATCACGCGTTACGGCGCGCTGATTGCGTGGGCCGGCGAACTCGGTCACACCGATTGCGTCCCGCTGTTCCGGGCGAACCTCGCTGAAGAGAAAGCGACCGACGAGGCTCTGACTCGCATGTCCGAGAAGCGTTTCAATCCGAAAGCGGCCGAGAAGCCGGAAAAGACGCCGGCCAAGAAGCCGGTCAAGAAGGCGAAGAGCACCGCGCGCCGCAGCCCGGCGAAGTCCGCGCGTCCCGCACCGAAGAAGAAAGCCGCGCGCAAGGCGGCTCGGCGCAGGGCCTGACGAGACCGGAGGTCCGGCATGGCCGAGCTTTCCGATCTTGCGAATACCCTGCTGGCCCAAGCCAAACGTGCCGGTCTCACGGTCGTCACCGCGGAGTCCTGCACCGCCGGGCTGATGTGCCAGGTGCTCTCCGACGCCGAAGGGGCGTCGGAGTTTTTTGCGGGCGGCTTCGTCACCTACACCAAGGCGCAGAAGACCTGCGCGCTTGGTGTGTCCGCCGGCGTGCTGAGCCAGAAGGGCGCGGTGTGCGGCGAGGTCGCGCGCGCGATGGCGGAAGGGGCGCTTGCGCATTCGGCCGCCGACTTAAGCGCCGCAATCACCGGCGTTGCGGGCCCAGCGCCCGACGAGGATGGCAATCCGGTCGGACGGGTGTGCATTGCGGTCGTGCGGCGCGAAATGGCGGCGCGTGATTTCGAGAAGAGTTATGGCGACATCGGGCGGGACGAGATCCGCAAGCGCGCCGTCGCCGATGCGTTGCGCGCGCTGACGGACGCTGCGGCCTCCGTATCAGCGGCAGCCTAACCGGCACAGGTCACTCTTTATGTTCTCGGTCGTCTCACTGATCGGCTTCGCCGCGGCGATCTGCACCACGGCATCGTATGTGCCGCAGCTCTACAAGATCTGGACCACCGGTACGGCCGAAGACCTCTCGCTCCACATGCTGCTGGTGCTGGCCACCGGCCTGTCGCTCTGGATCGGTTACGGCATCCTGCAGGGCGACTGGGTGATCATCATCGCCAACAGCGTCAGCCTGACGTTGCTGGCATGCATCATAGGCTTCAAGCTGCGCGAGATGTTCGCCGGCCATCGCGGAAAGCGCCGCCCTGCCACCTCTTGATGGAACTGCGGCGAGTCCCCGCGCATTTTCCTTGACGAACGATGGAGACACGCCATGGCAGCCAACAAGCCGGCCGGCGACGGCCACCGCATCGGGGCAGTGCGCAAACGCTCGCAGCTCAAGACCAAGGTTCAGGGCGAGGAGCACTGGACCAAGCGCAGCAAGGCGTCCGGTCAGTTCATGGACCAGAAGAGCGACCAGTCCAAGTTCAAGGGCGTGCGGCGCGAACGCGCGCGCTGAGGAGGGAACCCGCACGGCAGCATCCGAGTTTCTTCAGCCGAGGAGACCGAACATGCGGCCGGTGCTGGATTTCTCGAAAGCCTGGGTGCTGCGGAGGGTGCAGGAATTTCCCGCGCCGCTTTGCGGAAGCTGCAATGTCCCGATGTGGGTGCTGAAGCGCGACGAGGGCCCGCACGGCTGGAGCCGCGCGGGTTATGCGTGCCCTCAGTGCGGCGAAAGCGTACGGCATCGCACGCGGAATGGCGGCGAGTCGGGTTTCGAGGCAGCCCGATAGCCGCGTCTCTACCGAATCCCGGCAAACATTCGGGCGCGAGCCACCGCTCGCGCCCGTTTTGACGGCCGTGAAAGAGCAAGCCTTACTGCGTCGGAACCGTATTCGGGACCGGGACGGTCGTGGGCGTCATCACCGGAATCGTGTCGGATACCGGCGCGCGATAGCTCGCCGTGGTGTACTGCGCGGTTGTCGAGTTCAAGATGAAGAACCCGCCGGCCACGATGATGATGCCGACCACTGTGGCGATCAGGGTCAGGTCACGCTGCTCTTCGTTAACGAGGTCCGTCTTGTCGGTGTGATCGGTGATCATGGGCGCACCTCATGCAGGGCGACGGACAACGCCGCAGGGTGCGCCCGGGTTCCGGACAGGTTTCGGGTGGCCAATTGGCCGCAGCTACTTCCATTTCGCCAGGAAGAAGCGCGGCAATTCGTCCGCGTAGGGGGTGAAATCGACCGCCTTCGAGTGCCCGTAGGTCGTCACGTAGGTGTGCAGCGGCGCCCAGTAGGCCTGCTCGGTGATGCGCTGCACTGCGGCCGAATAGGCTTTCTTGCGCACTTCCGGGTCATTCGACGAGCCGCCCTCGACCAGCGCCTTGATCACGGCCGGGTCGCGCGCGTAGTCGTCCGCCCCGCCGTCGAAGAAGTTCGGCAGGATCGCCGACACGTCGTTGATCGAGTAGCTGCCCCAGCTTCCGAGATAAGCGCGCAACTCGCCCGCCTTGGCGCGCTGGATCAGCGCGGCCGTCTGAAGCTGGTTGAGCTTGGCGCGAATGCCGACCGCCTGCAGGTAGTTCTGCACGGCCGAGCCCCATTGCGGCAGCACGTAGCTGGTCAGTTCGACCTCGAAGCCGTCCGGATAGCCGGCTTCGGCGAGCAGCTTCTTTGCCTTGGCGGGATCGTAGTCGTAGAGCACGGCCGCTTCGGCGTCGCAGCCGAACTGCGGCGGGAAGCACGGCGCCTGCGGCACGCGGCTGCCTCCGGTGACCAGCTTGTCGGCGATCGCCTTGCGGTCGATCGCGTGCCACACCGCCTGACGCACCTTGAGCTTGGTCATCGGGTTGTCGGCACCGGTGCGGCCGACCGCATCGAGCGAGAGATAGCCGACCCGCATCGACTCCTTGCGCACGGCTTGCAGGTTCGGCATCCGGTTCACGCCTTCGAGCTGGTCCGGGTTCATGTTCCAGATCCAGTCGGCACGGCCAGCGAGCAGTTCGGTCATTTCGGTTGCGGCATCCGGCACGAAGCGCACGGTCATCTTCTTGATCGCGGGCTTGCCCTTCGGGCTGCCGGCCCAATAATCCTCGAAGCGCTCGAAATCGATCGAAGCGCCGGGCTCGACCCTGGTCATCTTGTACGGACCTGCGCCGATCGGCGCCTTGGCGTAGCCCTCCGCGCCAACCTTCTCGCGATAGGCCTTGGGATAGATCGGGATCACCAGCGCGAAGTATTCAAGCGCCGCCGGGTTCGGCCGCTTCAGCTTGACGCGCACCGAAAGTTCGCCGGTCTTTTCCGCCTTGTCGATCCAGTTGTAGTTCGAAGGCGTGGACACGCGGCTTGCCGGATCGGCCGCGACCGTGAGCGTGTAGACCACGTCGTCGGCAGTGAGCGGCGAGCCGTCATGGAATTTCACCCCCGGCCGCAGCGTGAACTCGATCGTGGTCGGGTCGGGTGTTTTCCATTCGCTGGCGAGCAGCGGCTCGAGCTTGAAGGTGTCCGGATTGCGATACACCAGCGTGTCCCAGCCCTGATGGTGCATCACCACGCCGGTGCGCAGATTATTGTAGTAGGGGTCGATGTTCGGCAGCGCATCACGCATCACGATCCGCAGCGTGTCGGCGGATTTCTGCGCCATCGCGGGCGCTGTGAGCAGAGCCGCCGCTAAAGCTGCCGCGCCGAATTTGGATTGCACGCGCATATCGCCCTCCGTTTTGCCTTCAGGAAAAGCACGCCTTATGCCAAGTGGCACTCTACCATCGCTTGGCGCTCGCGGGCCATGGGCAGCGGCGGTTCGACGCGGCAGTGCTCGACCGCGATGCGGCAGCGCGGATGAAAGCGGCAGCCTGGCGGAATGTTGGCGGGATCGGGCATCGCGTCGCCAAGACCGACGTCCGGCACGCCGCGCCCGGGCTCGGGCGTCAGCACGCTCGCGAGCAGCGCCTGCGTGTAGGGGTGGCGCGGGGTGCGGAACAGCGCATCGGTCTCGTTCCGTTCGACGATGCGGCCGAGATACATCACGGCGACTTCGCTCGCGACGTGCTCCACCACCGCGAGATTGTGGCTGATGAACAGATACGTCAGTCCGAGGTCGCGCCGCAGATCCGCGAGCAGGTTGAGGATCTGCGCCTGCACCGAGACATCGAGCGCGCTGGTCGGTTCGTCACAGATCACGATGCGCGGCTCCAGTATCAGCGCGCGCGCGATCGCGGCGCGCTGGCGCTGTCCGCCGGAGAGCTGCGAGGGCATGCGCTCGCCCATCTCGGCGGAGAGGCCGACGCGTTCGAGGATTTGCGCCACGCGGCGTTCGACCTCGGCGCGCGTGAATGTGCCTTGCGCGGACAGCGGCAGCGAGACGATATCCTTCACGCGGCGGCGCGGGTTCAGGGAGGCGAACGGGTCCTGAAACACCGGCTGGATCAGGCGTGCGCGCGCCTTGCGGTCGAGATCGAACAGCCGCTTGCCGTCGACCAGCGCGGTGCCCGCAGTCGGCGCGAGCAATCCGAGGATCAGCCGCGCCAGTGTGGACTTCCCGCAACCGGATTCGCCGACGATGCCGAGTACGCCGCCGGCCGGCACGCTGAACGTCACATCGTCGACCGCGATCACATGCTTCTGCGGCGCCAGCATGCCGGAGCGCACGCGGAATTCGCGCCGCAGGTTTGCGACCTCGATGGCGGCGCTCATGCGGGCTGCGGCTCGGCCAGTTCGCGCGGCATCAGCCGGCAGAGATAATCGTGCGCGGGGCCCGCCTGCCTTCGCGGGATGTCGTGCTCGCAGGTTTCGTCGCGATGGGCGCAGCGCGAGCGGAATGCACAGCCCGCAAAGCCCGGCGCGATGGTCGGTACCGTGCCGGGGATAGAACCGAGCGGCTTGTCGCGTTGGACCTTGCCGGGCGCCGGCACGCAAGACAAAAGGCCGCGCGTGTAGGGATGCTGCGGTGCGCGGAACAGCTCCCCGGTCGGCGCGCGCTCGACCACTTCGCCCGCATACATCACCGAGACGCGGTCGGCGACGCGCGCCACGATGCCGAGATCGTGCGTGATCAGCAGGATCGCGAGTCCGAACTCGCGCTTGAGCGAGGCGAGCAGCCGCAGGATTTGTGCCTGGACGGTGACGTCGAGCGCGGTGGTCGGCTCGTCGGCGACCAGCAACTCGGGATCGCACATCAGCGCCATCGCGATCATGACACGCTGGCGCAGCCCGCCGGAAAGCTGATGCGGAAACTGCCCGAGCCGCAACTCCGGCGCCGTGATGCCGACGCGGCCCATCAACTCGACCGCGCGGTCGAGCGCGGCGCTGCGCGATGCGCCCTTGTGGCGCGTCAGCGCCTCGGCCATCTGCGAGCCGACCGTGAACGCCGGATTGAGGCTGGTCATCGGCTCCTGGAAGATCATCGCCATGCGGTTGCCGCGGATGCGCGCCATCGCGCGGTCCGGCAGCGAGAGCAAATCGGTGCCGGCGAACGTCATGCGTTTCGCCGCGCGATGCCCGCCGCGCGCAAGCAGGCCCATGACGGCAAGCGCCGTCACCGACTTGCCGCAGCCGGATTCCCCGACGAGGCAATGCGTCTCGCCTTTCTCCACTTGCAGCGAAGCGCCGCGCACCGCAGCGGTGCGCCCGCCGAAGGTGACTTCGAGGTCTTCGATGTCGAGCAGCGCGCTCACCGCAGCCGCTCCGTGCCGAGCAGGTTGCGCAGCCCGTCGCCGACCAGGTTGATGCCTAGCACCAGCACGGCGAGCGCCACGCCCGGGATCATGATCACCCATGGCGAGAAGAACATGTAGTCCTTGCCCTCGGCGATCATCAGTCCCCATGACGGCAGCGGCGGCGGCACGCCGAGGCCGAGGAACGAGAGCGCGGCCTCGAGCAGGATCGCGAGCGCCATTTCGAGCGTCGCCACCACGGCAAGATGACTCGCGATGTTCGGCAGGATCTCTTTCATGAGGATGTGCGAGGTCGACGCGCCCGCGCACCACGCGGCGCTGACATAGTCGAGCGTGCGCACCTGCATGGTGGTGGCGCGCGCCACCACGGCGAAGCGGTCCCACAGCAGCAGCCCGAGCGTCGCGACGACCAGCACGAGGCTCGATCCCATCAGCCCGACCACCGCAAGCGCGACCAGCACCACCGGAATCGACAGCCGCGTCGTGATGGCGAACAGCACCACGTCGTCGACGCGCCCGCCGAAGAAACCGCCGAGCACGCCGATCGTGATGCCGATCAGGCCCGACGTGATCACCGTCATGATGCCGATCAGCAGCGAAATGCGCGCGCCGTACACCAGCCGCGCGAGGTAGTCGCGCCCAAGCTGATCGGTGCCGAACGGATGCTCCGCCTGCGTGCCTTCCATCCAGAACGGCGGCTTGAGGCGATTGCCGAGGTCCTGCGTGAACGGGTCCGACGGGATCAGCGCATTGCCGAAGATCGCGGCGACCGCGACAACGCCGACGATGGCGATGCCGACAATGAAGCCCGCCTTGCCGACGCGCGCGGTCTGCGCTGCCTGTACGACGACCAGCGGGGACGTCATCCGGTCCTCAGCCTCGGGTCGAGCAGCGCATTGAGGATGTCGGCGAGCAGCGTCAGGCCGATGTAGATCGTCGCCAGCACCAGCACGACCGCCTGCACCACCGGGAAGTCGTTCTTCGCGATGCTCTCCCAGCCGAGATAGCCGATGCCGTGCAGGGCGAACACAGTCTCGATCACGATCGAGCCGCCGAGCATGAAGCCAAGCTGTACCGCGGCGATCGACACGACAGGGATTGCGGCATTGCGCAGCGCATGGCGGAAGACGATGCGGGCGCGCGAGAGCCCTTTTGCACGCGCGGTGCGGATGTAGTCCGACGCCATCGCCTCGATCATGCCGGAGCGCGTCAGCCGGGTTAGCGCCGGGACCGCAGTGAACGCGAGCACGATGCCGGGCATCACGAAATGCTGCCACGTGCCGGTGCCGGAGATCGGCAGGATGCCGAGATGCAGCCCGAGCACGATCATCAGGATCAGCGCGAGCCAGAAGCTCGGTATCGCCTGCCCGACCATCGTGAACATCGTGACGGCGCGGTCGATCCAGGTGTTCTCGCGGATCGCCGCCAGAATGCCGAGCGGGATCGAAATGATCAGCGCGAGGCTCAAGCCGACCAGCCCGAGCGTCAGCGTGGTCGGCAGGCGCTTCGCGATCAGGTTCGCGACGCTGTCCTTGAAGAAGTAGCTGTGGCCGAAATCGCCCACCATGGCGCGGCCGACCCACGCGAAGAACTGCACGTAGAGCGGCCGGTCGAGACCGTAGGCCTTGCGCACGATTTCGACGTCGGCCTGTGTGGCCTGCGGTCCGGCAATCGAAATCGCGAGGTCGCCGGAGAGCCGCGTCAGCATGAACGCCAGCGTCATCACGGTGAGCGCGACCAAGAGGCCGAGCGCCAGACGCCGGACGATCAGACGCAGCATGCGGATGCCTCAAAACGGCCCGGGAGCCGCAACGGTCTCACCAAGCGACACCATGCGCAAGAGGCGGAGCGGCGCGGCATTTCGGCTGGGCATCATTGGGTTGTGAAACGGGCTGCGCCCGCTACGATCATGCCTTCCCAAGGCCGGGCCCCATGACCGACACCAATGACCGCTATGTAAAGACCGGAATCTTCCTCGCGCCGTTTCATCCGAACCACGAGAACCCGCTGCTCGCGCTCGAGCGCGACATGGGTCTGCTCGTCCACCTCGACAAGCTGAACTACCACGAGGCCTGGGTCGGCGAACATCACTCCGGCGGCTACGAGATCATCAATTGCCCGGAGATGTTCATCGCGGGCGCGGCGGAGCGCACACGCCATATCCGGCTCGGCACCGGCGTCGTGTCGCTGCCCTATCACAATCCCTTCACGCTCGCCGGCCGGATGCAGCAGCTCGACTACATGACGCGCGGCCGCGCGATGTTCGGCGTCGGCCCCGGTTCGCTCGTCTATGACGCCGACAAGATGGGCCTTCCGGCGGCGGACCAGCGGCGCAAGCTCGACGAGTCGCTCGATGTGCTGATGGAGCTGATGCAGGGCCGGATGGTGACCAAGAAGACCGACTGGTTCGACCTGCGCGAGGCGCGGCTGCAGCTCAAGAGCTACTCGCAGCCGATGATGGAGATGGCGGTCGCCTCGGCGCGCTCGCCGACCGGCGCGCTGCAGGCCGGCAAGCACGGCATCGGCATGATCTCGCTCGGCGGCACCTCGGACGATGCGCTCAAAGCGCATGCCAGCAACTGGGGCGTCTACGAGGAAGCCGCGCGCGAGAACGGCAAGGTTGCGGACCGGCGCAAGTGGCGCATCGTGACCTTCGCGCATGTCGCGGAGACGCGCGAGCAGGCGCGTGCCGACGTGAAGTTCGGCCTGGATGATTTCAAGCGCTATTTCGCCGAGGTCGCGACCTTCCCGATCATTCCGCCCGACGTCGACCGGCGATCCGGCCGAATATCTCGTCTCAAGCGGCCTTGCCTGCATCGGCACGCCGGACGACTGCGTGCGCCATTTCGAGCGGCTGTGGAACGGCTCGAACGGCGGGCTCGGCGGCATCATGCTGCTCGCGCACAACTGGGCCGATTGGCCGGCGACACTGAAGTCCTACGAACTGATGGCGCGCTACGTGCACCCGCACTTCCAGCGCAACGCGAACGAGCTGCGGCAGTTCAGCTACGACGATGCGGCGTCGAAATACGCCACCGCCGGCGCGCAGATGAAGGCGGCGGTGCAGGCCGCGACCGACAAATATCAGGCAAAGAAGCAGGCGTAGCCGCTACAGGAAGCCGATCGACAGCCACGGGAAGATCGCCACGATGATCGTGCCGATCAGCAGCGCGCCGAGATAGGGCCACACGCGCGATACCGCGTCGTCCGGATCGACATTGCCGATCGCGCACGCGGTGAAGAAGCCGACCCCGAACGGCGGCGCGAACAGGCCGATGCCCATCGCGAGGATCACGACCATCGAGTAGTGCACCTCGTGGATGCCCATCGCCCTCGCGATCGGAAACAGCAGCGGCGCGAGCAGCACCAGCGCGGGCACGCCTTCCAGCACGCTGCCGAGGATGACGAACACCACGATGCTGAGCGCCATGAAGCCCGCCGCGCCGCCCGGCACTTGCGACATCACGGCGCGCAAGCTCGCGCGAGAAGCCCGGATTGCGTCAGCGCCCACGCCATCGCGGTGGCGGTGCCGACGATGAACAGGATCGCGCCGGAGAGCGAGGCGGTATCGACCAGCATCGGCCACACGCGCCGCCAGTCGAACTGGCGATAGATGAGGATGCCCGCGACGATCGTGTAGGCAATGCCGATGGTCGAGACTTCGACCGCGGTGGCGACGCCCTCGACCACGGCGGCGCGGATGAGGAACGGCAGCGCCAGCGCGGGGATCGCGATCACGAAGGCCTTGCCGATCTCGGCGCCGGTCGCGCGCTCGCGTCGCGACGACATCGTCGCCGCCCGAGCGGAACCAGGCGACGACCGCGAGCGCCAGCGCGAGCACGGCGCCGGCAACAGGCCGCCGGTGAACAGCGCGGCGATCGATACGCTCGCGACCGAGCCGATCACGATCAGCACGACGCTCGGCGGGATCGTCTCCGCCATCGCGCCGGACGCGGCGAGCAGCGAGACGAGCTCGCCCGGCTTCATGCCGCGCGCCTTCATCTCGGGAAACAGCACCGGCGCGACCGCCGCCATGTCGGCGGCCTTCGCGCCCGAGATGCCGGACACGAGATACATCGCGCCGAGCAGCACGTAAGAGAGCCCGCCGCGCACGTGCCCAAGCAGCGAGGCAAGGAACGCCACCATCGCCCGCGCCATGCCGGTCATGTCGATCAGGATGCCGAGGAAGACGAACAGCGGGATCGACAGCAGCAGCAGATGCGACATGCCCTCGTCCATCCGGCTGACGATCACGGTCAGCGGCGCGCGCGTCGCGAGCGCCACATAGCCGACCGTCGCGATGCCGAACGCGAACGCGATGGGCACGCCGCCTGCGACCAGCGCCGCCACGCCGAGGACGAAGAAGATCGCGAGATTCCAGTTGCCGAGGCCCATGAACAGCGGGCGGGCGAACCAGAACGCGACGCACACGAGCACGGCCAGTACCGCGCTCACGGCGAGGAATTTCAGGCTTGGCGCCACCACGGCGAGGCGCAGGAACGAAAATATCGCGATCAGGATGGCGCCGGCCGCGACCGCCGAGGAGCGCCACGAATTGCTGATGTCGAGCCCCGGCGTGCGCACGATCGCCTCGTCGATCGCATATTCGATCGCCGGATAGATGATCAGCAGCACGAACGCCGCGACCACCAGCAGGATCGCGGTCTCGATTTTCTGCCGCAGCACCAGGCCGGCGCCGACGATGAATGTCGTGAGCCGCATGTGCGCGTTGCGGCGCATCGCCAGCACTGCGCCGAGCACCGAGAGCCAGACGAACAGCGTGGAGGCAAGCTCGTCCGCCCAGATCAGCGGGCGGTGAAACGAATAGCGCGCGATCACGCCAATGAAGAGCAGCCCGACCTCGAACAGCAGGATGATGGCGGCGACCAGCGCGACCGCGACGCCGAGTGCCTGCTCGGTCTTCGCGACGCCAAGCCCTGCGGCGCCGCTGCTTCACCATCCGCTGCGTGCGACACGAAGGCGTCGCGTCAGGAGAGGGCGCCGCTGTAGCGCTCCAGCGTTTTCCACGCGTCCTCGCCGAACTTGCCGCGCCATTCGGCGTAGAAGCCGGCAGCCTTCAGCGTATCCTGGAACGGCTTCTTGTTTACGGTATTGAAGGTGAGCCCCTTTTCCTTCAACTGCGTCTCGAGCGTGGCGTTGAGCTTTGCCATGTCCTCGCGCTGCTTCACCGCGCCCTCGTTGAGCAGGCGCGTGACTGTCGCGCGCAGGTCCTGCGGCATCTGCTCGAAGTTGCGTTTGTTCGCCACCATCCAGAAGCCTTCCCACATGTGGCCGGTGAGCGAGCAGAACTTCTGCACCTCGTAGAATTTCGCCGCCTCGATCAACGCGAGCGGATTCTCCTGCCCGTCGACGATCTTGGTTTGCAGCGCCGTGTAGACCTCGACGAAGTTGATCGCGGTCGGCGCTGTGCCGAGCGCTCGGAACATCGAGGTGAACAGTGGGCTCACCGGCACGCGCAGTTTCATGCCCTTGAGGTCCTCCGGCGTGTTGATCGGCTTGGTGCTGGTGGTGATCTGGCGGAAGCCGTTGTCCCACATCTTGTCGAACCCGATGAGGCCGATCTTGTCGATCTGCTGGCGGATGTGCGCGCCGAGGTCGCCGTCGACCGCCGCCCATACGCCGTCGAAATTCGGAAACGCGAACGCGATGCTCGGGATCGCCGACACCGGAATCAGGTTCGCGAGCGGCGAGCCGACGGTAAAGATGTCGAGCGCGCCGGAGCGCACCTGGCTGAGCATGTCGGTCGAGCCGCCGAGCGCGCTGTTCGGGAAAATCTGGATGTCGACGCGGCCGTTGGTCGCCGCGCGGATTGCGTCGCAGGCCTCTTGCGCGCGCTTGTTGATCGGATGCGCCGCCGGCAGGTCGTTGCCGTACTTCAGTTTGAATTCGCCGGCCTGCGCATGCGCGTTGCGGCTGACGGCGCCTGCACCTGCGAACGCGCTCGCGCCAGCCAGAATTGCACGCCTGGAGAATTTCCCCATGACACATTCCTCCCCAATTCATCGGCATTTTCTGCTTGTCGATCGACGTTAGTTTGCCAGCATCGCTGCGGCAAGCTTCTCGGCGATCATCAGAGTGGGCAGGTTGGTGTTGCCGCGCGGGACAGTGGGCATCACCGACGCATCGGCGACGCGCAGACCGGCAATGCCATGCACGCGGCCTTCTGGATCGACGGCCGCCTCCAGATCGTCGCGCGCGCCGATCCGGCACGTGCCGCTCGCATGAAACGTGCCCGCAACGTTGTTACGCACATGTTCGGTGAGCAGTTCGTCGTCGGCGACGAGATCGGCGAGCGAATGCGCGCCGCCGGTCAGCATGCGCAGGCCGGTGTCGCTCAGGCGCGGATTGAGATTGAGCAGCGACGCCACAACCGAGGCTTTCCAGGCATTCGCGCGCGTTTTCTGGTTGAGCTTGCGCAGCCGGTCGGTGAAGCGCACCGGGAAAGGCGTGCCGGTGAGCGCGCGCACGTCGGGTGAGCCAAGGAATTCGGCGGTCCAGCGGAAGCCGTGCTTGAGGCGCGCGAGGTCGCGCGCGTCGGAGACGAAATTGAATTCGACGAGCGGGTGCTGCGATCCGCAGTGAGCGACACACGGCCGCGCGAGGCCGGCTTCCACAGCACCGGGCCGAAGTTGGCGATCTGCTCGCCGAGCGCATTCCACGACGACTTGCTTTGCAGATGGATGAACAGGTCCGTGGGCTGGCAATCGCGCATGCCGGAAGAAAGTCGGAAGCAGGAGACTTGCAGCGTGCGCAGGCTTTGCGGTTGCCGCGCGTGCGGACGCAGATGCGCGCCGATGAACAGCACCGGATGGTTTTGCAGATTGCGCCCGACGCCCGGCAAGTCCGCGCGCACATCGATGCCATGCTCGCGCAGATGATCGGCGGGCCCGATCCCGGCGCGCATCAGCATCGTGGGTGTCTGGATCGCGCCGGCGCAGAGGATGATTTCGCGTGCGCGGAATTCGCGTTGCTCGCCGTTGACGGTCGCGGTCACGCCGCTCGCGCGCTGTCCGTCGAACAGCAGCTTCGTAACATTCGCGCCGGTCGCGATCGTCAGGTTCGGCCGCGCGCGCACCGCCGCATCGAGATAGCAGATCGCCGCCGAGGCGCGACGCGTCGTCGTGTTGCTCATCGGCAGCGCACAGTAGCCGTCGCGGAAATCGCCGTTCATGTCGGCGACAAGCGGCATCTGCCGCGCTTGCGCGAATGTGTGAGCCGCGCGCGCGACCGGCGTCCAGTGCTCTTGGCTTCACGCGGCGGACCGGCGTCGGCCCGTCTACGCCGTGCTGTTCGCCGCTGAAGTCGAGATCGTTCTCGAGTTTGCGGAAGTACGGCAGCACGCCGTCCCAATTCCAGCCCGCCGCGCCGAGCCGCTCCCACTCGTCGTAATCGTCCGGCGTGCCGCGCAACGCCACCATGCCCATCACCGACGAGCCGCCGCCGATGATGCGCGCCTGATCGAAGCCGGTCGCCGGCGAGTTGTGCCGTTCGCGCCAGTGCACCTTCAGCGCCGGCCACATGTACGACTTGTTGTAGTAGGACGACGGATACACATCGAGAATGTCGGCGGGCTCGTGCCCGGGCGGCGCGTCTTGTCCGGCTTCCAGCAGCAGAACGCGGTTCGCCGAGCGCGCGGACAGCCGGTTGGCCAGCACGCAGCCGGCCGAGCCGCCGCCCACGATGATGAAGTCGTAATCGCGTCCCGACATTTGCACTCGTTCGATCCCGCTGGCACGTTATAGCCGACAGGAAACAAAAAGCCGGGACGGAAATGCAACGCAGCGAACAGCGTATTCTGACGACACACGCAGGCAGCCTGCCGCGCCCGGCTGAACTGACCTCGCTGTTCGCGAAGCGCTCGTATGGCGAAGCCATAGACGAGAAGGCGCTCGAGTCGCAGGGCCGCGCGGCGGTGTGCGACATCGTGAAACGGCAGATCGAGACCGGGCTCGACGTGATCGACGACGGCGAGCAGTCGCGCGAGTCGTTCGTGCTCTACATGCGGCGGCGCCTCACCGGGCTTGGCGGCGAGGGCTCGCGGCCGATGCATTCGGATCTCGACGCCTATCCGCAGTACAAGGCGAGCTTTCAGCAGCGCGTCACCACGGGCGACCGGGTCTCCAACCGCGCCAACTTGCCCAAGGCAATCGGCGCGATCAGCTACTCCGATCCGTCACTGATCGAAGCCGAGTGCGCGGACTTCCGTGCTGCGCTCGCCGGCCAGACGGGATACACCGGGGCGTTTCTCACGGCGCCGTCGCCCGGCATCATCGGGTCGATCGTGCAGAACGAGCACTACGACTCGTTCGAGCGCTATCTCGACGCGCTGAGCGCCGCGTTGCAGGTTGAATACGAGGCAATCGTGCGCAACGGCTTCCTGCTGCAGCTCGATTGCCCCGATCTCGCGCTCGAACGTCACACCTCCTATCGCGACCGGCCACTCGGCGATTTCGTGAAGTTCGTCGAGACCGTGGTGGCCGCGATCAACAAGGCCGTGGCGAATATTCCGCGTGAAAAAATTCGGCTGCATGTGTGCTGGGGCAATTACGAAGGCCCGCACGACCACGACGTCGCGCTGCGCGATATTCTTCCCGCGATCCTGAAGGCGAAAGCCGGCGCGATCTTCCTGCCCTTCGCGAATCCCCGCCATGCGCACGAGTTTCGCGTGCTGAAGGAGATCCCGCTCGCGGACGACCAGCTTATCATCGCGGGTGTGATCGATACGCTGACCAATTTCGTCGAGCACCCGGAAGTCGTTGCCGACCGTATCGAACGCATCGCGGACGCGATGGGCGATCCGCGCCGCGTGATCGCCGGGACCGACTGCGGCTTCGACACCTCGGCCGGCATGGGGCGCGTCACCGAGGATGTCGTGTGGGCGAAGCTGCGCGCGCTGCGCGATGGCGCGAAGATCGCGAGCGGGCGGCTGTTCAAGAATAGCGTTCAGCTCGTGCGGTAGCGCGCCACGATCGCCGGATCGGGATCGCAGCCGAGCCCTGGTCCTTGCGGCACCTTCACCTTGCCGTTTACCGGCTTGACCCAAGGGTCGAACGGGTTCGCCTCCATGTCCATCCACAGCACCTCGACCAGCGGCGGATCGATCAGCGCCGCGATGACGTGCAGCGAGGCGAGGAAGCCTGGCCCGAAGTAGGGACAATGCGGCGTCACCTGCACGCCGCGTTCGCGTCCAAGCTCGATCACGCGCAGCATCTCGCCGATGCCGCCGATCTTCGTCACGCTCGGCTGCGCGATGTCGATCGCGTTCGCGTTCATCAACGCCTCGAAGCCGAACACGCCCGCGACGTTCTCGCCCGCCGCGATCGGGATGCCACATTGGCGCACTTGCGCGAGGCCGTGCACGTCCTCAGGCGGAAACACCGGCTCCTCCAGCCACATCAGTCCGTCGCCTTCGAGCGAACGCGCCATCGCGCGCGCCTCCGGCACGGTCCATGCGCAGTTCACGTCGAGCATGATCTGTGCCGTATCGCCGCCCTTGACCTCCCTGGCGGCGATCACGTCGGCACGCGTCACCTGATGCAGTTTGATGTAGCGATAGCCGCGCGCGATCGCGGCCGCGGTATTCTTCGCGACCAGCGCTGTGTCGGCGTACCAGAGCAGGCTTGCGTAGGCGTCGAGCTCCGTGCGCGCCGCACCTTTGTCGCCGAGCAGCGCATGCAGCGGCTTGCCGGCGCGCTTGCCGCGGATGTCCCACAGCGCGATCTCGATGCCGGACCACGCATAGACATGCGGGCCGTTGCGCCCGAGCAGATGCACGGCATGCAGCATCGTGCGCGACAGCGCGTCGATGTCGTCGCAATCGCGGCCGATGGCGAGCGGTGCGACGGTGGTATCGAGCGCGGCGCGGGTCGCCGGGATCGCGGCGTGGCCGAAAGCCTCGCCCCAGCCGACCATTCCGTCGTCGGTCTCGACCCGCACCAGCAGGATTTCCAGCCGGTCCCACGGCCGGCCTGCGAACGGCGGCTTAGGCCCGCCCATGTCGAACGGCAACCCAATGACGGAAGACTCGATGGATTTGATTTTCATGGCTTTTCCCCGCCACCCGAGCATGGTCGGAGGTATCGGCGCGCGTCAACGGCGGGAATTTGCTGCGCTGCACAATTGCGGCTAGATTGCCGGCGAACCATGAACGTCCCGCTCAAAATCGTCATCGTCGACGAGAACCCGATCCGCGCCGCGATCCTGGAAGATGGTTTGCGCGAAGCGAGCTATTTCCGCGTCGAGCGCATCGCCGACATGCATAATCTGCTCGCGCGCATTTACGCCCTCGATCCGGACGTCATCCTGATCGATCTGGAAAATCCGAGCCGTGACGTGCTGGAGCAGATGTTCCAGGTGAGCCGCGCCGTGAAGCGGCCGATCGCGATGTTCGTCGACCAGAGCGACACGGCGTCGATCCAGGCATCGGTCGATGCCGGCGTGTCGGCCTACATCGTCGGCAATCTGCAGAAAGAGCGCATCAAGACGATCCTCGATCTGTGCATCTCGCGCTTCAACGCTTTCTCGAAGCTGCAGGACGAACTCGACCGCGCGAAGTCTGCGCTCGAGGACCGCAAGGTGATCGATCGCGCCAAGGGCATCCTGATGAAGGCAAAGAACCTCACCGAGGAGCAGGCCTACGCGCTGATGCGCAAGACCGCGATGAACGAGAACAAGAAGATCGCCGAGGTGGCGCATGCGGTGATCACCGCGGCGGAGCTGTTCAAATGAGCAAGTTGCGCATTGGCTTCATCCCGCTGTGCGACGCGACCGCGCTGCTGATCGCGGTCGACAAGGGCTTCTGCGCGGCGGAAGGGCTGGATGTCGAACTGGTGCGCGAGGTGTCGTGGTCGAACATCCGCGACAAGCTCAACATCGGGCTGTTCGACGCCGCGCATCTGATCGCGCCGGTCGCGATCGCGTCGAGTCTGGGCCTCGGCCACGTCAAGGTGCCGATCGTCGCGCCATTCGGGCTTGGCGTGAACGGCAACGCCATCACGGTTTCGCCTGCGCTGCATGCGGCTTTGAGCGATGCGGCCGAAGGCGACATGCGCGACCCGATGGTGACCGCGAAGGCGCTCGCACGCGTGGTTGCGGCCCGAAGGGCCGCCGCGCGAGGAGCCGCTCACGTTCGGCATGACGTTTCCGTTCTCGACGCACAACTATCATCTGCGGTTCTGGATGGCGGCGGGCGGCGTCGATCCGGACGAGGACGTGCGGCTCGTGGTGCTGCCGCCGCCCTACATGGTCGAGAGCCTGCAGAACAGACACGTCGATGCGTTCTGTGTCGGTGCGCCGTGGAATTCCGTCGCGGTCGATCTCGGCATCGGCCACATTTTGCATTTCGTCTCGGAAATTCTCTCGCGTGCCGCCGAGAAACTGCTCGCCGTGCGCCAGCGCTGGGCCGAGGAAAATCCGGATGTGCTCACGCGGCTCGTGCGCGCGCACAAGCGCGCGGCGGATTTCGTCGAGGACGAAAACAACCGCGACGAGGCAGCAGTGCTGCTCGCCGCGCCGAACCGCATCGCGGTCGCGCCGGAAGTGATCCGCCGCACGCTCGACGGCCACATGAAGATCTCGGCCGACGGGAAATTCCGCGACGACCCGCGCTACATGCTGATCGGCCGCGCCAACGCCGCGCGGCCAGATCCCGCGCAGGCGGCGTGGCTCTATGCGCAGATGGTGCGCTGGGGTCAGGCGCCGCTCTCGTCCGAGATGCTCGCTGCCGCGAAGCGCGTCTGGCGGCCCGATCTTTATGATGCGGCAGTCGGCGGTGACGCCGCTGCGCTCCCGGCCGGCGAGCCCGCGGACGGCATCGGCGCGTTCGCGGGGCCGGCGTTCGATCCCGGCAATATCGAGGCGCATCTCGCCGCGTGGACGATCTCGCGTCGGGGCTGACAGCCGTCGCCCTTCGGTCGCTTTCCCTAAGGTTGCGGCAAGGCTAGGCTCGCCCTGACGATGCGGGGGCGACTATGGATGAGTTTTCAATCAATGCGACGACGACCGGCGATCAGGAGCAGCCTGGCGTCGCGGGCCTGCAGGGAACGCAATTCGTCACAGTGTGGGCGGATCGCGCCTCGCAGGACATCAAGGCTCGGCTGTTTGGCGTGAATGGCGCAGCGACCAGCGGCGAGTTCAACGTCAACTTTCCGCAGAAGCCGGGCACCAAGCGGCAACAGCCGACCGTCATCGAGACGGGCCAGGGCTTCGCCGTCGCATGGATCGAGCAACTTCCCGCGGCGCGGCCGCAGCTCAAGCTGCGCACATTCGATGCGGATACGCTGTCGGGCCCGGAAAGCCAGGTCAGCACCGCGGAGGTCGAACCGCTCATCCGCCCCGCGATGGCGCGTCTGACCGATGGCGGATTCATCGTCGTGTGGGCCGACCTGCGGGCCAGCGAGCGCATCCGCGCACAGCGATACGGATTCGACGGAGACAAGAACGGCGCGGAGTTTCGCGCCAACACGGTCGCCGGACTGCATCGCTTCCCGATGGCCGCCGGATTGACCAACGGAAACGCCATGATCGGCTGGCGCGCGCGCCTGCCCGGCCCGCTCCTGGTTCATCTGCAGACGTTCAACGCGAAAGGACCCGTGGGTAGCGAGTTGACGACGAACCTCGACGTGACGGAAGCCGCCATGGTGCCGCTCGACACCGGGCGGTTCGTCATCGCGCATGTCAGGAGCGCGCTCGACGGCGAGACCGGCTTCGACACGACGATCGTGCAAGCCAATCTGTTCGAAGCGAACGGCACGTTCGTGAGCCGGTTTCCCGCCACCAGCGGGCAACGGATCCAGTCGTCGTGGCCGACGCTCGCGCCGCTGTCTGGCGGCCGCTTTCTTCTCGCGTGGACCCAAACCAACACGGCCAACACCGCCGCGGGCACGAACGTCCACGCCAGGATTTTCACGGCCAAAGGCCCGCTCGGTCAGGTCGTGCAGGTCAATACCT
Source organism: uncultured Alphaproteobacteria bacterium (assembly GCA_963779545.1). Taxonomy (GTDB): domain Bacteria; phylum Pseudomonadota; class Alphaproteobacteria; order Rhizobiales; family Xanthobacteraceae; genus PALSA-894. The sequence goes on from CAVZYQ010000005.1 coordinate 653,218, forward strand.
TGAAGGGCGGACAGCGTTTCAGCCTCGCCGCCGCGATCACCTCCACTTCGGGCGTAGACCGGGTCCTCCTGGTCTGGGCCGACGACAGCAAGGCAGGCTCCGACAAATCGGGCCGTGCGATCGAAGGTCGCGTGCTGCCGATACCCGCTGCGGGGTTCTGAGACAGATTCGCTGAAAATCAGCGGCTGCCTAATTTTTCGCACTGCACAATGATTTTGCAGATTGCCGCCGTGGATGCGCCAATCCTTGGCAGAAGTCACTGCCGCGAAATCCGGCTGTTAACTTTTTTGCCTTGATTTCACAGCGTTATTTCCGCGCCACCCAGTTGGCACGCCGCTTGTAAAGGAGAGACCAATCGGCGCCGCCGTCTTGCGGCGTCATTGGGTCCAACGACGGGCCGACAGGCAACGCCGCCGCTCTGACGAAGCGCTTCGACGCGCCTCTCAGGTTGCGGCTTTTTTGTTGGCGCAAACGGAGACCGTGCCGGCGGGCTCCACGGATGAAGAGGGGAACAGAAGTTCGATGACCATCAAGACCACAGGCTTCACCCGTCGCAGGCTGCTCAAGACGACCGGCACCGCTGCCCTGCTGGCGGCCGCGAAGACTGCGCTGCCGTTCGGCGTTCACATCGCGCAAGCCGCAGGGCCGGAAACCACCAAGGCGATCCTCGGCTACATCGCGCTGATCGATGCCTCGGCGCTGGTGATTGCCAAGGAGAAGGGTCTGTTCGCCAAGCACGGCATGCCGGACGTCGAAGTCTCCAAGCAGGCGTCATGGGGCGCGACGCGCGATAATCTCGTGCTCGGCTCCGAGAACAACGGCATCGACGGCGCGCACATCCTCACGCCGATGCCGTATCTGATCTCCACCGGCAAGGTGACGCAGAACAACGTTCCGACGCCGATGTATCTGCTGGCGCGTCTCAATCTCGACGCGCAGGCGATCTCGGTAGCGCAGGAATACAAGGATCTCAAGGTCACGACCGATGCGTCGCCGCTGAAGGCCGCCTTCGCCGCGAAGAGAGCCGCCGGCAAGGAGGTGAAGGTCGCGATGACATTCCCGGGCGGCACGCACGATCTGTGGATCCGCTACTGGCTCGCCTCGGGCGGCATCGATCCCGACAAGGACATCTCCACCATCGTGGTGCCGCCGCCGCAAATGGTGGCGAACATGAAGGTCGGCAACATGGACGCCTTCTGCGTGGGCGAGCCGTGGAACGAGCAGCTCGTCAATCAGGGCATCGGCTTCACGGCCTGCACCACCGGCGAAGTCTGGTCGAAGCATCCCGAAAAAGCGCTCGGCATGCGCGCCGCGTGGGTCGACAAATACCCGAACGCCGCAAAAGCCATCCTGATGGCCGTGAAGGAAGCGCAGCAGTGGTGCGAGAAGATGGAGAATAAGGACGAGCTCGCCGCGATCGTCGGCAAGCGGCAGTGGTTCAATGTTCCGGTCGCCGACATCATCGGCCGCCTCAAGGGCGACATCAATTACGGCAACGGCCGCGTCGCGAAGGGGACCAAGGAATACATGAAGTTCTGGAGCGAGCACGCCTCGTATCCGTTCAAGAGTCACGACGCGTGGTTCGTCACCGAGGACATCCGCTGGGGCAAGTTTGACGGCAACACGGACGTCAAGGCGCTGGTCGACAAGGTGAACCGTGAGGACCTGTGGCGCGACGCCGCCAAGGAGCTATCGGTCGCGGCCGCCGATATCCCCGCCACATCGTCGCGCGGCAAGGAGACGTTCTTCGACGGCAAGGTATTCGATCCGGATAATCCGTCGGCGTACCTGAAGAGCCTGTCGATCAAGCGCGTCGAAGTCTGACGGAGAAGCCGGATATGAACGTGCCGCTCCTCAAGACACAGATCACGGCCGCGATGCCGGCGCCGCGTGCCGCACCGCTCTCATCGGGTGCGGCCGTGTTACAGCTCAAGCCGCCGAAGGCGAGCTTTGCGAGCAAGCTGCGGCCGCGGCTCAATGCGGTCGCGGCGCGCATCCTGCCGCCGCTCATCATGCTCGCGCTGATCCTCACGGTCTGGCAGATTCTCTGTGCGCGGCCGGGTGCGACGCTGCCCGCACCGTCGAAGATCTGGAGCGAAGCGCGTGATCTGATTCTCGATCCGTTCTTCGTCGCGGGCCCGCAGGATATCGGGCTCGGCTGGCGTGTGCTCACCTCGCTGCAGCGCGTGATGATCGGCTACGGGTTGGCCAGCGTCATCGGCGTGATGCTCGGCACCATCATCGGCCAGTCGGTCTGGGCGATGCGCGGGCTCGATCCGATCTTCCAGGTGCTGCGCACGATCTCGCCGCTCGCGTGGCTCCCGATCTCACTCGCGGCGTTCCGCGACAGCCAGCCCTCGGCGATCTTCGTGATCTTCATCACCTCGGTGTGGCCGATCATCATCAATACGGCAGTCGGCATCCGCAACATTCCGCAGGACTATCGCAATGTCGCGGCGGTGCTGCGGCTCAATCATTTCGAGTTCTTCATCAAGATCATGATCCCGTCGGCCGCGCCGTACATCTTCACGGGTCTGCGCATCGGCATCGGGTTGTCATGGCTTGCGATCGTCGCAGCCGAAATGCTTACCGGCGGCGTCGGTATCGGCTTCTTCATCTGGGATGCGTGGAACTCCTCGCGCCTCTCCGACATCGTCGTGGCGCTCGTCTACATCGGAATGGTCGGCTTCGTGCTCGACCGCATCGTGGCGCTGCTCGCGACGTTCGTCACGCGCGGCACAGCGGCGAATTGAGAGGACACGTCATGGCGGCCTATCTGCAAGTCGACCACCTCTCGAAGACCTTCACCCGCGGTTCGCAGGAAACCGAGGTGCTGTGCGACATCACGCTGACGATCGAGAAAGGCGACTACGTCTCGATCATCGGTCACTCGGGTTGCGGCAAGTCCACGCTGCTCAACATCGTCGCCGGCCTCGTGCCCTCGACGCTGGGCGGCGTGCTGCTGGAGAACCGCGAGGTGAACGATCCCGGCCCGGACCGCGCCGTCGTATTCCAGAACCACTCGCTGCTGCCGTGGCTCACCGTCTACGACAACGTCGCGATCGCGGTGAACAAGGTGTTCGCCAGCAAGAAGTCCCGCGCTGAACGCCACGACTGGATCATGCACAATCTCGATCTCGTGCAGATGGGCCACGCCAAGGACAAGCGCCCGGCGGAAATCTCCGGCGGCATGAAGCAGCGCGTCGGTCTCGCCCGCGCGCTCGCGATGGAGCCGAAGGTGCTGCTGCTCGACGAGCCGTTCGGCGCGCTCGACGCGCTCACGCGCGCGCATCTGCAGGACAGCGTGATGGCGATCCACGCCAAACTGCGCAACACGGTTTTGATGATTACGCACGATGTGGACGAGGCGGTGCTCTTGTCCGATCGCATCGTGATGATGACCAACGGTCCGTCGGCGCACATCGGCGAGGTGCTCGACGTGCCGCTCGCGCGGCCGCGCAAGCGTCTCTCGCTTGCGGCCGATCCGACGTACCTGAAGTGCCGCCAGCGCGTGCTCGAATTTCTCTACGAGCGGCATCGTTTCGTCGAGGCTGCGTAGTTTTCTTTCTTCGCCGCAACGATGCGGCGTTCCTTGGACCGCAACGATGCGGGTGAAGCGTGTGACGGTCCAACGGAGTTGGAATGAGCGAACCCCTTGTGGTGATCGGCAACGGCATGGCGGCGGCACGCTTCGCCGACGAGTTGTCGGCGCGCGCGCTCGGCCGCTACGCAGTCGCGGTGGTCGGCGAGGAGCCGCGCCTTGCCTATAACCGCGTGCTGCTGTCGTCCGTGCTCGCGGGCGAAGTCGCTTCGTCCGACATCGAGCTGAAGCCCACTGGCTGGTGGCGCGATCGCGGCATCACGCTGCGCTACGGCTGCCGCGCGACCGCGGTCGACACGGCGGCGCGGACGGTGACGCTCGCGGACGGGCAGTCGCTGGAATTCTCCAAGCTCGTGTTCGCCACCGGCTCGCAACCGATCAAGCCGGCGATCCCCGGCATGGCACTGCCCGGCGTGATCACGTTTCGCGACATCAACGATATCTGGACCATCTGGCATCGCGCCGGCTCCGGCGACCGCGTCGTAGTGATCGGCGGCGGATTGCTCGGGCTCGAGGCCGCGTACGGCCTCGCAAAGGCCGGGGCGCGCGTCACCGTGCTGCACCTGATGGACCGGTTGATGGAGCGACAGCTCGACACGCAGGCGGCGCGGATGCTGCAGCGCGCGGTCGAGGCGATGGGCATCGAAGTCATTCTCAATGCCGACACCGCAGAGATCAGCGGCAGGGATCGCGTCGAGGGTGTCGTGCTGAAGGATGGGCGCAGCATCGAGGCCGATGCTGTCGTGGTCGCCATCGGCATTCGAGCAAATGCCGGGCTTGCGCACGACGCGGGTATCGCGGTGAAGCGCGGCATCGTGGTGGACGATGCGCTCGAGACGAATGTCACGGGCATTCACGCCATCGGCGAATGCGCCGAGCATCGCGGCGTCTGCTATGGGCTGGTCGAGCCAGCGCATGAGCAGGCCAAAGTGCTGGCGGATCGTTTGGCAGGGCGCGATGCGCACTATTCCGGCAGCGTGCTCGCCACCAACCTGAAGGTCTCCGGTGTCAACGTCTTTTCGGCCGGCGATTTTTTGGGAGGCGAGGGCGCGGCCGAAATCCTGCTCTCCGATCCGGGGATCGGCCTCTACAAGAAATTCGTCATCGCGAATGATCGCCTCACTGGTGCGGTGCTGTTCGGCGATACCGCGGACGGGCTCTGGTATCTCGATCTGATCCGCTCCGGCGCCAGCATTGAAGCGATCCGCGATGATCTCGCTTTCGGCCGTGCGTTGGCCGAGCGCGTGCCGCCCCCGCCAGCGAAGTTGGCGGCGTAAGATGTCCGGCGACTTCTCCCCCGACCAGAAGCGTTACCTCGAAGGTTTCGTGTCCGGCCTGAACGCGGCGCGCGCGACGCGCGGCGCGCTGCCGGGCGGAAAGGTCGAGCCGGTCGGTCCCGACGCGATTCATTTCAAGGCGCAGGACAAGGCGACTGCGGCGGGCGGCAAACTTGCCGATCAGGAGAAGTTCAAGCGCGAGCAGCATCCGTTCGATGCCTACGACCGCCTGAAGGAGCAGGCCGAGGCGAACACGCCGCCGAAGCCCGCGGACAATTTTCGCTGGCGGTATTACGGCCTGTTCTACGTCGCGCCCGCGCAGGACTCCTATATGTGCCGCCTGCGCATTCCGAACGGCATCTTGAAGCATTGGCAATTCGCCGGGGTTGCCGACCTGGCGGAGCGCTGCGGCGGGCCATATTCGCATGTGACGACGCGCGCGAATTTGCAGATCCGCGAAATCCCGCCGAAGCACGCGGTCGAGGTCGTGGAGGGTATCGAGTCGCTCGGGCTGTGGTCGCGCGGCTCCGGCGCCGACAACATCCGCAACGTCACCGGTTCGGCCACGGCCGGCATCGACCCGCAGGAGCTGATCGACACGCGGCCTTACGCGCGCGAATGGCACTTCCATATCCTGAACGACCGCGCACTTTACGGCCTGCCGCGCAAGTTCAATGTCGGCTTCGATGGCGGCGGCATCATCCCGGTGCTGGAGGATACCAACGATATCGGCTTCCAGGCCGTCGAGGTGATCGACGGGCACGGCATCGAGCCGGACGTGTGGTTTCGCCTCGCGCTCGGCGGCATCACCGGTCATCGCGACTTCGCGCGCGACACCGGCGTTCTGGTGAAGCCGAAGGACGCGACGAAAGTCGCCGACGCGATCGTGCGCGTCTATATCGAGAACGGCGACCGCACCAACCGCAACAAGGCGCGGCTGAAATACGTGCTCGATGCGTGGGGGTTCGACAAATTCCTTGCTGCGGTCGAGGAGAAGCTCGGTTGGAAGTTGCAGCGCGCTCCAGCCGAAGCCGTGACGCCGCGCCCGGCGTTCGACCGCATGGCGCACATCGGCGTGCGGGCGCAGAAGCAGGCTGGGCTGAACTGGATCGGCGTCGTGTTCCCGGTCGGCAAGATCACCGTGATGCAGATGCGGGGCCTGGCGAAGATCGCGGCCGATCTTGGCGACGGCGATATCCGTCTCACGGTCTGGCAGAACCTGCTCATTTCCGGCGTGCCCGACGACAAGGTCGCGCTCGCCGAAGCGGCTATCGAAGCGCTTGGGCTGACCACGAAAGCTTCGCCGCTGCGCGCCGGGCTCATCTCCTGCACCGGCGCGACCGGCTGCCGCTTCGCCGCCGCGCACACGAAGGAGAATGCCGAGGAGATCGCTGCGTGGTGCGAGCCGCGCATCGCGCTCGACACGCCGGTGAACATTCATCTCACCGGCTGCCATCACACCTGCGCGCAGCATTACATCGGCGACATCGGCTTAATCGGCGCGCGCGTCGCGATCAACGAGGAAGGCGACACCGTCGACGGCTACAACATGCTGGTCGGCGGCGGCTTCGGCCCGGACGCGATGCTGGCGCGCGACATCTATAAGGACGTGAAGGCCGAGGACGCGCCGCGCACGGTCGAGCGCATCCTGAATGGTTATCTCGCACACCGTGACGGCAACGAAACGTTCCTGGCATTCTCGAAGCGCCACGAGGTCGACGCGCTCAAGACAATGTTCGACGTGGAGGCGGCCGAATGAGCCAGACCTTCGCGCCGCCAATCCCCTCGCTCGTGCCCGACACCGCACCGTTCTCGGTCGAGCAGCGCGCGTGGTTGAACGGTTTCTTTGCTGGGCTGGTCTCGCTCGACGGTGCGGGCGTCACGGCGCTCTCGCCCGAGCAGAACGCCGCGCTGATGCCGGGCGCGACCAACGAGTTCGGCGACACCGACAGCGGCGAGGCGCCGTGGCACGACCAGACGCTGCCGCTGGCGGAGCGCATGACCCTCGCCGAAGGCCGCCCGCTTCGCCGCAAGATGATGGCCGCGATGGCGCAGCAGGACTGCGGCCAGTGCGGTTACAACTGCGAGGACTACTCCAATCTCATCGTCACCAAGAAGGAAGAGCGGCTGAACCTGTGCGTGCCCGGCGGCAAGGAAACCGCCCGCATGCTGAAGTCGCTCTACGAAGAGCTCGGCAAGGCGCCTCCGAAGCCCGTCATCGCGAAAGCCGCCGCGGAGCCAGCCGCAAAAAACGCACCCGCGTCAGCGATCCCGACTCGCGATGCTCCCGCAACTGGAAAATTCCTCTCGCGCACGCGCCTCAATCGCGCCGGCTCGGAGAAGGAAACCTTCCACATCGATATCGATCTCGCGGGCAGCGGCATCGACTACACGGTCGGCAACTCGTTCGGCCTCTTCCCGACCAACGATCCCGCGCTGGTCGAGGCCGTCATCAAGGCGCTCGACGCTCCGGGGGACTTCCCGATCGGCGGCCGCACCTTGCGCGAGGTCCTGACCGACGGCGTGTCGCTCGCGCCTGCGCCCGACATGCTGTTCCAGCTCTATTCGTATCTCACCGGCGGCGCGCGGCGGCAGAAGGCGAAAGCGCTCGCCGCCGGCGAAGACCCGGACGGCGACGCCGCGACGCTGGACGTCCTCGCCGCAATCGAGAAATTCCCCGGCATCCGCCCCGATCCTGAAGCCTTCATCGAGGCGCTCGATCCGCTCCAGCCGCGGCTCTACTCGATCTCGTCATCGCCGAAATCAAATCCCGGCCGTGTGTCGCTCACCGTGGACACGGTGCGTTACAAGATCGGCAAGCGTGCGCGTCTCGGCGTCGCGTCCACGTTTCTCGCCGAACGCATCCGCGATAACTCAGCCCTCAAGTGCTACGTGCAGAAGGCGCACGCGTTCGGTCTGCCCGCCGATCCGCAGACGCCGATCATCATGATCGGCCCCGGCACCGGCGTCGCGCCGTTCCGCGCCTTCCTGCATGAGCGCATGGCGACCAAAGCCAAAGGCCGCAACTGGCTGTTCTTCGGCCATCAGCGTTCGGCCTGCGATTTCTTCTACGAGGACGAGTTCGCCGGCATGAAGGCGAAGGGCGTGCTCACGCGCCTCTCGCTCGCGTGGTCGCGCGACGGCGTCGGAAAAATTCTACGTGCAGGATCGCATGCGCGAGGTCGGCCGCGATCTGTGGTCGTGGCTCACCGATGGCGCGCATGTGTATGTCTGCGGCGACGCAAAGCGCATGGCGAAGGATGTCGAACTCGCGCTCGTCGACATCGTGGCGCAGCACGGCGCGCGCACCACCGATCAGGCGATCGCCTTCGTGGCCGACCTGAAAAAGCAGGGCCGCTACCAGCAGGACGTTTACTGGCGTCATGCGCACCGCCTCACGTTCTGGTGAAAAATGCGGCAACCTGGCTTCTCCGTGTTGCAAAATATTGGAACGAGATCAGCATCGTTCAGGCCATCAGAGGAACAATTTTCTTATTTTCCTGCAGGTATTGCCTCCAAAGGAAAGGATTTTCTATGTGCCCATGACGGGCCGGTTGGGGTCCGCAGCTCACGAGGGCACCATGTCGGACCAGGTTTTGTCTCATCACGCTCCCGTCGCACAGCCGGCGGCGCCTTCCGCGGCGCGGCTTTGGCGCACCGAGGACTGGATCGCCGTGGTGCTCGGGTTCCTCGTCATCACAGCGGTGCTGCTGACCTTCCAGTGGAAGGTTGCGGACCTGCGCAACGTGGTGCCGACGTTCCGCTGGACCACCGACGCGCAGATCTCCTCGCTCACGCCCGGATGGACCAAGGCGCTCGATCAGATCGCCGCAGACGCGGACGCGAAGAGCCAAACCAATGTGGTAGCGCTCAGCAAGGGCGTGCAAACCGCGCTCGCGTCGCAAGATCGCAAGGCAACCGAAGCCGCAGCGGGCAAGCTCGCATCACTCGGCTCGCGCACGATCGCGGGTGCGCTCGGTACGGAGATTCGCGGGCACGCGGCGGCAACCACCGACAAGGTGTTCAACGCCACCAATCTCTGGAAGGTGGCTACCGTCGGCCTCGGCTTCGTGATCGTCGGGGCACTTGGCATTGTACTGCTCGGCTGGCGCGTCGCTCCGTTCCTGCTCGGATTGCCCGTCGTGTTCGCGCTGGCCTTCGGCGCACGCTTCCTTGCCGGCAATGGACTCTTCGTCGACTGGGGCATCGAGTACGTCATCTTCGCGCTCGGCCTCGGCCTGCTCATCTCCAACACGGTCGGCACACCGACATGGCTGCGGCCCGCGGTGCAGACCGAGTTCTTCGTCAAGACCGGCCTCGTCATCCTCGGTGCGTCGCTCATCTTCTCCGAAGTGCTGCAGGCCGGCGCGCTCGGTATTGCCCAGGCGCTGCTGGTCGTGTTCGTCGTCTGGTACGCGTGCTTCTGGCTTGCCAAGAAGCTGAAGGTAGACGACGAGTTCGCCGCGATGCTCTCCACCGCTGTGTCGATCTGCGGCGTGTCGGCGGCCATCGCCGCGTGCGGTGCCATCAAGGGCGACAAGAAGAAGCTCTCCTACGTCACCTCGCTGGTGCTCATTGTCGCGGTGCCGATGATGATTGTGATGCCGTGGATCGCGAAATCGACCGGCATGAACGATCTCGTCGCCGGCGCCTGGCTCGGCGGCACGCTCGACACCTCCGCCTCGGTGGTGGCGGCCGGCGCGCTCATCTCGGATGCCGCAATGAAAACCGGCGTGATCGTGAAATTCTCGCAGAACGCGCTCATCGGCGTCGCTGCCTTCGCGCTCGCGATCTGGTGGGCGCTGCGGCAGGGCGCGCAGACCGGCGAGAAACCGAGCGCAGCCGTGATCTGGGAGCGTTTCCCGAAATTCGTCATCGGCTTCGTGATCGCCTCGGCGGTCTTCTCCTTCCTGCTGTCGCCGGAGCTCGTTTCCGGCACGCGCAGCGCACTGAATGACATCCGCACATGGTGGTTCGCGCTCGCATTCGTCTGTGTCGGTCTGGAGACCCGCTTCGTCGATCTGGTGACGACGGATCGCGGCCGTCCGGCGCTCGCCTTCCTCGGTGCGCAGACCGTCAACGTGTTCTGGACGCTGCTGCTTGCGTGGCTCCTGTTCGGCGGCGTTCTCTTCGCGCAGCCGGTCATCAAGTGAGGGGGCAGCAACATGACAATGCCCTCGGGTTCATCTCCGACCCCACGTCTTTCGCTCGATGTCTGGGCGATGATCGCCGCGGGCGTCGTGTTCATCGTTCTCGTCTTCGCGGGCGTCATCCCGCCGGCCTGGCAGTGATCGCCATGCCGATATCTCCCATTCCAAAGACCGCGCCCTTCGCGGACGACGAGATCGAAATCCTCAATCGCGTTGTCGGGCCGGCAACGGCCGTTCAGCGCGCGTGGCTCGCGGGATTCCTCGCCGGCCTCGATGCGCAGCAAAGCGGCGTCGCGGCGAACGACGCGCTGCCCGCCGCCGCACCGCAGGCGGCCGAGCCGCTGACGATTCTGTACGCCACCGAGTCCGGCAACTCCGAGAAGCTCGCAGGCGATGTCGCGAAGTCCGCGCGCAAGCTCGGCTTCAAGCCGTCGCTGGTCGACATGGCGGACCTCGAGGTCGCGTCGCTCGCCAAGGTGAAGAAGCTGATCGTCATCGCGGCGACATGGGGCGAGGGCGAGCCGCCCGCGCGCGCCATCCACGCCTTATAAGGAACTGATGGGTGATGCGGCGCCGCGCCTCGACGGCGTCGAGTTCGGTGTGCTTGTCGCTCGGCGACACCGCCTATGTCGAGTTCTGCGCCATCGGCAAGGCGCTCGACGAACGGCTGGAAGCGCTCGGCGGAAAACGCGTCGCCGACCGCGTCGATTGCGATCTCGATTTCGCCGAGCCCGCCGCGGCGTGGATCGCTGGCACGCTGAAGACGCTCGCGCCGGAAGCAAAGCCGAACGACAAGGTGATCGCGGTCGACTTCGGCGCCAAGGCTGCGCCGAACCTCGATGTGGTCGAGGCCGAGGTGAGCGAGATCATCAATCTCAACTCCTCGCGCTCCGCCAAGGAGACGTACCACATCGAGCTGACGTTCGATGGCCCGGCACCCGCCTACAAGCCGGGCGATGCGCTCGATCTCTATGCCGAGAACGATCCCGAATACGTCGACGCGTTGCTCAAGGCTGCGGGCCTGTCATCCGACGCCGCGCTGCGCGCAGAATTCATCAAGAGCCGCGACGTCACGACGCTCTCGCTCAAGACCGTCGAAACCTACGCAAACTCCACCGGGCATCAGTACGTCAAGGAGCTGATCGCGTCCGACGAGGCGAAGGCGTGGATCGTCGGCCGCCAACTCATCGACCTTGTCGCGCATTTCCCGATCGCGCTCGATGCCGAAAAGCTGCGCGCGCTGACGCGGCCGCTCGCACCGCGCGCCTACTCGATTGCGTCGGCGCGCAGCGAAGTCGGCGACGAGGCGCATCTGCTCATCTCGGCCGTGCGCTACGAAACGCATGGCCGCGCGCGCCGTGGCGTCGCATCGAATTATGCGGCGGGCCTCAAGAAAGGCGCGCGCGTGCGCGCAAAGCTGAAGCCGAACAAGAATTTCGTGCTGCCCGCGCCCGAGCGCGACATCGTCATGGTCGGGCCCGGCACCGGCGTCGCGCCGTTTCGTTCGTTTGTGCAGGAGCGCCGCGCCATCAACGCGAAGGGCCGTAACTGGCTGTTCTTCGGCGACCGCCAGTTCACGCACGACTTCCTCTACCAGACCGAATGGCAGGACGCCCTGAAAGAGGGCGGCCTGACCCGCATGGATGTCGCGTTCTCGCGCGACACGCCCGAGAAGGTCTACGTGCAGCACCGCATCTGGGAGAAGCGCCGCGACCTGATCGAATGGCTCGACGGCGGCGCGAGCTTCTATGTCTGCGGCGACATGAACGCGATGGCGAAGGATGTGCGCGCCGCGCTGGTGCGCGCCTTATGCCGACACGAAATCCCTGTCACCCGAGGCTGCCGAAGCCGCCGTCGCGTCGCTCGAACGCGAGAAGCGCTATCAGCAGGATGTGTATTGAGATGAGTGCGAACAGGCATCCTCTCTGTGTCCCGCACGCGATGCAGCGCCTCTTGGCGGTGCATCGCAGATGCGGGACCCCGGTTTTTTCCGCACAAGTAACCAGGATCCCGGGTCTGCAGCGCACCACTTCGCTTCGCTCCGTGCTGCGCCGCGCCCGGGACCCGAGGCCATGCCATGACTGATCTCTCCCGTAACGAATACATCAAGGAAGCGTCCGACTACCTGCGCGGCACGCTTGCCGAGGGGCTGACCGATGAAATCACCGGCGCGATCGTCGAGGACGATCAGCAGCTGGTGAAATTCCACGGCATGTACCTGCAGGACGACCGCGACCTGCGTAGCGAGCGCACGCGCAAGAAACTCGAGAAGGCGTTCTCCTTCATGCTGCGCGTGCGCATCTCCGGCGGCGTGCTGACGACGAAGCAGTGGCGCGCGCTCGACTGGGTCGCGCGCGTCTACGGCAACGGCACGATGCGCGCGACCACGCGCCAGACCATCCAGCTGCACGGCGTCATCAAGTCGAACCTGAAGGCGACGCTGAAGGCGATCGACGAGCAATTGATGAATACTATCGCGGCCTGCGGCGACGTGAACCGCAACGTGATGAGCAATCCGAATCCGTATCAGTCGAAGGCGCACGCGGTCGCGCTGGAGCTGGCGCGCGGCATCTCGGATCATCTGACGCCGCGCACCGGCGCCTATCGCGAGATCTGGCTCGACGGCGAGCGCATCGCGGGCGGCGACCCGGAGGACGAGATCGAGCCGATCTACGGCAAGACGTATCTGCCGCGGAAGTTCAAGACCGTGGTGGCGGTGCCGCCCTCGAACGACGTCGACATCTTCGCGCACGACCTCGGCTTCATCGCGATCCTCGACGACGACAACAATGTCACCGGCTGGAACGTGACCGTCGGCGGCGGCATGGGCATGACGCACGGCGAGCCGGACACGTTTCCGCGCGCCGCCGACGTGATGGGCTTTTGCCAGACGCGCGACGCGATCGCGGTGGCCGAGGCTGTCGTGACCGTGCAGCGCGACTGGGGCGATCGCAAGAACCGCAAGCATGCGCGGCTGAAGTACACCATCGAGGACCGCGGGCTCGATGCGTTCCGCGCCGAAGTCGAGAAGCGCGCGGGCGTGAAGCTGGGTGTGCCGAAGCCGTTCACGTTCACCTCGATGGGCGACCGTTACGGCTGGGTCGAAGGCGAGAACGGCAAGCAGCATCTCACGCTTTATGTGCCGAACGGCCGCATCCAGGACGTGGCAGGCGGCGCCGCGATGCTGACCGGCCTGCGCAAGATCGCCGAAATTCACAAAGGTGATATGCGGCTGACCGCGAACCAGAACGTCATCGTGGCGAATGTCGACAAGGATGAGCGCGCCGCGATCGAGGAGCTTGTCGCGCGGTATCGCCTGGTGGAGCCGGCCTCCGGTCTACGGCGCAACGCGATGGCCTGCGTCGCGCTGCCGACCTGCGGACTCGCGCTGGCCGAGAGCGAGCGCTATCTGCCCGACCTCATCACGGCGCTCGACGAGAAGCTCTCGGTCTATGGCTTGAGCGAGGACGACATCGTCATCCGCATGACCGGTTGCCCGAACGGTTGCGCGCGGCCGTATCTCGCCGAGATCGGCTTGGTCGGCAAAGGGCCAGGCCGCTACAATCTTTATCTGGGCGCGGCGCACGACGGCTCGCGGATGTCGAAGCTGTATGCGGAGGATCTGCAGCACGAGCAGATCATCGCGGCGCTCGATCCGGTGTTCGCCGCGTATGTGAAAGAGCGTGAGCCGAACGAACGCTTCGGCGAATTCGTGATCCGCGCCGAATTTGTCGCGCGCACCGGAAACGGTGCGGACTTCCACGCCAATGTGGGAGCGAAGCGCGACCGTATGAACGTCCACGCGCCCACGCCCGCTATCCGCACCACCTGCCCTTATTGCGGCGTCGGCTGCGGTATCCTCGCGGCGCCGGACGGGCAGGGTGGTGCGGTCATCGCGGGCGATCCGAAGCATCCGGCGAATTTCGGGCGGCTCTGCTCGAAAGGCGCGGCGCTCGGCGAAACGCTCGGGCTCGAGACGCGGCTGCTGCATCCGATGCTGCGCCAGCACGATGGCACGCTCGCGCGCATCGACTGGGATCAGGCGCTCGGCCGCGTGGCTGATGGCTTCGCCCGCATCGCCGCGCGTCACGGGCCGGAGTCGATCGCGTTCTATCTCTCGGGCCAACTCCTCACCGAGGACTACTACGTCGCCAACAAGCTGATGAAAGGCTTTCTCGGCTCGGCGAATGTCGACACCAATTCGCGGCTCTGCATGGCGTCGTCGGTCGCGGGCCACCGGCGCGCGTTCGGCGCCGACACGGTGCCGGGACTTTACGAGGACCTCGATCAAGCCGACCTGATCGTGCTGGTCGGCTCGAACGCCGCATGGTGCCATCCAGTTCTCTTCCAGCGCATGCAGGAGAACCGGCGCACGCGCGGCGCGAAGCTCGTGGTGATCGATCCGCGCCGCACCGCGACCGCCGACGAGGCCGACCTGCATCTCGCGATCAAGCCCGGCATGGACACGGTGCTGTTCTGGGGGCTGCTGGTGCGGCTCGCGGACCGCGATGTATTCGATCCGCGCTACGTTGCGAGCCACACCACGGGTTTCGAAGATTCACTGAAGCGAGCGATGCGAAATCGCGCCCGAACTTCCGGAAATCGCGCAGAAAACCGGACTTTCCAGAGCGGACGTTGAAAACTTCTACGCGCTGTTCGCCGCAACGCCGCGCGTCGTCACCTGTTACTCGCAGGGGGTCAATCAGTCGGCGCAAGGCACTGACAAGGTTGGCGCAATCATCAACTGTCACCTCGCGACGGGACGCATCGGCAAGGTGGGCATGGGGCCGTTCTCGCTTGACCGGCCAGCCGAACGCGATGGGCGGCCGCGAGGTCGGCGGCCTTGCCAACCAGTTGGCGGCGCACATGAATTTTTCTCCGCCCGAGATCGACCGCGTGCGCCGCTTCTGGAATGCGCCGAACATCGCCACGCACGAAGGCCTCAAGGCCGTGGAGATGTTCGAGGCGATCGAGCGCGGCGAGATCAAGGCGTTGTGGGTGATGGCGACCAACCCAGCGGTGTCGCTGCCGCGCGCGGGTGCTGTGCGCGATGCCTTGAAGAAGCTCGAGCTCTTCGTCGTCTCGGAGAACGTTGCTTCAAATGACACGCTGAACAGCAATGCTCACATTCTTCTTCCCGCCGCCGCGTGGGGCGAAAAAGACGGCACCGTCACGAACTCCGAGCGGCGCATCTCGCGCCAGCGCCGCTTCCTGCCCCTGCCCGGCGAAGCAAAGCCCGACTGGTGGATCGTCACGCAAGTCGCGCGCCGCATGGGGTTCGCGGATGCGTTCGCATACGAGAACGCCGCCGATGTCTTCCGCGAGCATGCGGCGCTTTCGTCATTCGAAAACGACGGTACGCGCGATTTCGATCTGGGCGCGCTCGCCAGCATCGATGACAATGCGTTCGACGCGCTCGATCCGGTCGTGTGGCCCGTACGCGATGGCGAGTCCACGGAAACGCGCTTCTTCGCGGATGGAGGCTTCTTTACACCCGATCGCAAGGCGCGCTTTATCGCGCCGGAGACGCCGGCGCTGCGCGGCGCGACCTCCAACGCGTATCCGTTCGTCCTCAACACCGGCCGCGTGCGCGACCAGTGGCATACGATGACCCGCACGGGCTTGAGCGCGCGGCTTGCGCAGCATTCGCCAGAGCCGTTCGTGGAAATTCATCCCGCGGATGCGGATGGGCTCGGCCTGAAGGACTTCGCGCGCGTCGCGACGATGCATGGCGCAGGCATCTTCAAAGTACGGGTGAGCGAAGGCCAACAGCGCGGCTCGCTGTTCGCGCCGATCCACTGGAATGATGAAACCGCATCGTCGGCGCGGGTGTGCGAGCTGGTCGCGCCGCACACCGATCCGTTTTCCGGGCAGCCGGAAGCAAAAGCGACACCCGCGTCGATTGCGCCGGTCGAATTTTCGTATCGCGGTTTCCTGCTGACGCGCGCGCCGGTTCAACTCCCGCAGGCTACGTGGTGGTCGCGCGTCGCGCTGAATGGCGGCGCGGGATATCTGCTCGCGTCCAACGACGAGCCCAAAGCATGGCGCGAGCATGCGCGATCAATCCTTGGCGAAGAGGTTGCCGAGTTCATCGACTGCTTAGCGGCATCTATCGTGCCGCGGCGTTCTTGACGGCCGTCTCGAAGCGGCACTGTTCATTGGCCCCGCGGAAAGCGCGCCGCAGTGGGATGTCATCAAGGCGCTGTTCGAGGCCCAGGCAATCTCCGACATCGAGCGCCGCATGGCGCTGTCGGGCCGCGCTGCCGATGGTCTCGCCGATACCGGCCCGGTGATCTGCGCCTGCTTCGGCGTCGGGCTGAACGTCATCCGCGATGCCATCACGTCGAAGAGTGCCGTCAACGTCGAGGCGATCGGCAAGGCACTGCGCGCTGGAACCAACTGCGGCTCGTGCCTGCCGGAATTGAAGAGGATCGTTCATGACCACGCGCACGCCATCTGAGGCACGGCCGCCGCGCATGGAGGCGCTCGCGCGCCTGCCGGTGTTCTATGCGCTGGCGGGGAAGCGCGCTGTCGTCGCGGGTGGCAATGCCGCGGCGGCGTGGAAGGCCGAGCTGCTCGCGGCGGCTGGCGCGCGCGTCGAGGTCTACGCCGCCGATCCAAGCGATGAGATGATCGAGATCGCCACGCAGGCCGCGATCACGATCCATCGCCGCGCGATGGAGCCCGCTGACTTTGGCGGCGCCACGATGGCGGTTGGCGCGTTCGAGGACGACTCCGAAGCCGCCGCATTCGCCACGATTGCGCGCGACGCCGGCGTGCCGGTGAACGTGATCGACAAGCCTGCGTTCTGCGATTTTTCTTTCGGCGCAATCGTCAATCGCTCGCCGCTGGTGATCGGCATCTCGACCGACGGCGCGGCGCCGGTGTTCGGGCAGGCGATCCGCGCCAAGCTCGAAGCGCTGATCCCGCGCGGCTTTGCGCGCTGGGCGGAGGCAGCGCGGCAATGGCGTCCGCGCGTGCAGGCGCTCGCGCTGTCGTTCCGCGAACGGCGCCGCTTCTGGGAGCGCTTCACCGAGCGCGCCGTCACCGAGCCGGAGCGCGCGCCGGCCGAGAGCGACATCGCGGCGCTGATGAGCGAGACACGAGGTGTCGCGCGCGACGCGGGTTCGGTGGTTCTCGTCGGCGCCGGGCCCGGCGATCCGGAACTGCTCACGCTGCGCGCGGTGCGCGCGCTGCAATCGGCCGACGTGATCCTGATCGACGATCTGGTCTCGCTCGAAGTGCTCGACTTCGCGCGCCGCGAGGCAAAGAAGATCATGGTCGGCAAGACCGGTCATGGTCCCGCCTGCAAGCAGGACGAGATCAACGCACTGATGCTCAAGCTCGCGCGCGCCGGAAAGCGCGTGGTGCGGCTCAAGGGCGGCGATCCGATGATCTTCGGTCGTGCCGACGAGGAGATTTCGATCTGCCGCGATGCCGGCATCCCGATTGAGATCGTGCCCGGCATTTCAGCCGCGCAGGGCGCCGCCGCGCGGCTCGGCGTGTCGCTGACGCATCGCGCGCGGCGCGCCGTGTGCAGTACATCACGGGCCATGATCGCCACGGCAAGCTGCCGGCCGACATCGACTGGCGCGCTCTCGCCGATCCTTCGGCGACCACCGTCATCTATATGCCGCGAAAGACCTTGGGCGAGCTTGCCGTCCAGCGCGATCGCGGCCGGCCTCGACGCATCGACACCCGCCGTCGCAATCGCAAATGCGACGCGACTGGATGAAAGCATCGTCAGCGGAACGATCGCCGACATTGCCGGACGAAGCGCGACGATGTCGGGCGAGGGGCCGCTGCTGGTTATGGCCGGCCGTGTGCTGGACAAAGTCGCGGTGCAGAGGATCCAGGCGCATGAGAGACCCCGCGCCGTAGCACAGGGCTGAGCCGGACAACGCGCATCGCGGCTTGTCGCTGAAGCCGCGCACCTTCTGCGCGCAGGCCTCAACTTTTCCTTCTATTGGTAGACAGGCGCGATGGCATGCGCCTTGCTCCTCTTTTTCGGCCCGGGGTGCTCAGCCCCGGCTGCACAAATTCCGCGCGGTGAGGCGTATGCAGGTTGCCGAAAGTAGTGGCAGAATGGCGGAAGCCTCGTGGGGCGCCAGATACCAATGGGAGAGCGAGTGATGGATCGCAGGACATTTCTGAAGGGGACGGCGGGTGTGGGCGCGTTCGCCGCAACGGGAAGTTTCCCGATGCCGGCGATTTCGCAGGGCGCGGCCGCCAAGACGCTGCGGTTCGTGCCGCAGGCGAACCTCGCAAACTTCGATCCCATCTGGGGCACGCAATACGTGGTGCGCAACGCCGCGGTGCTGGTGTGGGACACGCTCTACGGCTTCGACGAAAAGCTGCAGCCGCAGCGCCAGATGGTGGAGAGCGAAGAGACCTCGAGCGACGGCCTGACCTGGACCTTCAAGCTGCGCCCGGGATTGAAATTCCACGACGGCACGCCGGTTCTCGCCAAGGACGTCACCGCGAGCCTCACCCGCTGGTCGGCGCGCGATCCGATGGGCCTGATGCTCAAGGCGATCCAGCAGGAGCTCACCGCGGTCGACGACCGCACCTTCAAGTGGGTGCTGAAGAAGCCCTATCCGAAGATGCTGCTCGCGCTCGCCAAGAATTCGACGCCGATGGCATTCATTATGCCGGAGCGCATCGCCAAGACAGATCCGTTCAAGCAGATCGACGAATACATTGGCTCGGGCCCGATGAAGTTCGCCAAGGGCGAATGGGTGCCCGGCGCCAAGGCGGTGTTCGAGCGGTTCGCGGACTATCAGCCGCGCAACGAGAAGGCGTCGTGGCTCGCCGGCGGCAAGAAGATGCTGGTCGATCGCATCGAATGGGTCATCATGCCCGACCCGGCAACCGCCTCGGCCGCGCTGCAGAACGGCGAAGTCGACTGGTGGGAGAACCCGATCTCCGATCTCGTGCCGGTGCTCAAGCGCAACCGCAACGTGGCGGTCGACATCGCCGACCCGCTCGGCAACATCGGCACCTTCCGCATGAACCATCTGCATCCGCCCTTCAATGACGTGAGGGCGCGGCGCGCGGTGCTGATGGCACTCGACCAGGAAGAGTACATGCGCGCGCTGGTCGGCGACGACAACAGCCTGTGGAAGCCGCTGCCGGGATACTTCACGCCCGATACGCCGCTTTACAGCGAGGAAGGCGGCGAGATCCTCAAGGGGAAGCGCGACATCGCGGGCGCGAAGAAGCTGCTCGCCGAGAGCGGCTACACCAACCAGCCGGTGACCTGCGTGGTGGCGCAGGACCAACCGATCACCAAGGGGCAGGGCGACGTCACGGCCGAATTGCTCAAGCGCATCGGCATGAACGTCGACTTCGTCGCGACCGACTGGGGCACCACCGGACAGCGCCGCGCACAGAAATCGCCGCCCGGGCAGGGGGGCTGGGCCATGTTCCATTCCTGGCATTCGGGCTCTGACTGCATCAATCCGGCGGTCTATATCGCGATCCGCGCAAGCGGCGACGGCGCCTGGTTCGGTTGGCCGAACGTTCCGGACGTTGAGAAGGAAGTGGCGAATTGGTTCGACGCAAAGACACTGGACGAAGAAAAGGCCGCCGCCCGCCGCCTCAACAAGGCGGCCCTCGACAATGTCGTGTACGCGCCGACCGGCTTCTTCCTGACCTATCAGGCGTGGCGCAAGAACGTCAGCGGCATCGTGAAGGGGCCGATTCCGTTCTTCTGGGACGTGGCCAAGAGCGCATGACGCCGCGATAGCGTCCGCTCATGTTGGCGTACGTCGTCAAACGCGTGCTCGCGACGATCCCTGTGATGGCGATCGTTGCGCTGTTCGTGTTTAGCCTGCTGTTCATCGCGCCGGGCGATCCGGCCGCGGTGATCGCAGGCGATCAGGCAACGCCGGCGGATGTCGAGCGCATCCGCCAGAACCTAGGGCTCGACCGGCCGTTCCTCGTGCAGTTCTCCGAGTGGCTGTGGCGGCTGCTGCATGCCGACCTTGGCCGGTCGATCTTCACCAATCTTCCCGTGACCACCATGATCGCGCAGCGCATCGAGCCGACGCTGTCGCTGATGGTGATCACGCTTATTCTGTCGATCATCGTCGCCGTGCCGATCGGCGTGCTAGCCGCATGGAAGGTCGGCACGTGGTTCGATCGCGCCATCATGGGCTTTGCGGTGTTCGGCTTTTCGGTGCCGGTGTTCGTGGTCGGCTACCTGCTCGCTTATTTCTTCGCGCTGCAGCTTGAATGGTTGCCCGTTCAAGGATACACGCCGATTTCGCGCGGCTTGTGGCCGTGGCTGGAGAATCTGATCCTGCCGTCGATCGCGCTTGGATGTGTCTATATCGCGCTGATCGCCCGCATCACCCGCGCGACCATGCTTGAAGTACTGCAGCAGGACTACATCCGCACCGCGCGCGCCAAGGGTCTGGCGCAACGCCCGATCCTTTTCGTTCATGCGCTGAAAAACGCGTCCGTCCCGATCGTGACCGTGATCGGCATCGGCATCGCGCTGCTGATCGGCGGCGCCGTGGTGACCGAGAGCGTGTTCGCCATCCCGGGATTGGGCCGTCTCACCGTCGATGCGATCCTGCGCCGCGACTATCCGATCATCCAGGGTGTCGTGTTGCTGTTCAGTTTCATCTACGTGCTGGTCAACCTCGCCATTGACCTTCTCTATACACTTCTCGATCCAAGGATCCGCTATTGAGCCCGCCGCCCGCGATAGCGGCCCCGGTCGAAGGCGTGGTTGCCGCACCCGTCCTTCCGGATCTCTGGCCGCCGGTGAAGCCGCTGCGCGGGTTCGTCGGGTTCCTGCGCCTCCATCCAACCATCGCGATCGGCGGCGCGTTGCTGATCTTGATGGTGCTGATCGCCGTATTTGCGCCGTACGTATGGACCGTCGATCCGACCACGCTCAACACGTCGCGGCGCACGCGCGAACCTTCTGCTCTGTATTGGTTCGGCACCGACATGCTCGGGCGCGATATCTATTCGCGTGTGGTCTATGGCGCGCGTGTGTCGCTGACGGTCGGTTTCTCGGTCGCGATCCTGGCGTCGCTCGCGGGCCTCGCCATCGGTCTCGTCTCCGGCATGGTGCGCTGGGCCGACGGCTTCATCATGCGGATCATGGACGGGCTGATGTCCATCCCGCCGATCCTGCTCGCCGTCGCCTTGATGGCGCTGACCCGCGGCAGCATCGGCAACGTGGTGATGGCGATCACGATCGCGGAAATCCCGCGAGTCTCACGTCTCGTGCGCGGCGTCGTGCTGTCGCTGCGCGAGCAGCCCTATGTGGATGCCGCGATCGCCGCCGGCACGCGCACGCCGATGATCATCCTGCGCCATATCCTGCCGAACACACTCGCGCCGATGACCGTGCAGGCGACCTACATTTGCGCGAGCGCGATGATCGTGGAAGCGATTCTCTCGTTTATCGGCGCGGGCGTTCCGCCGACCGTTCCCTCGTGGGGCAACATCATGGCGGAGGGGCGGGCGCTTTGGCAGGTGAAGCCGTTCATTGTGTTCTTCCCCGCCGTGTTCCTGTCGATCACGGTACTGGCGGTCAATCTGCTCGGCGACGGAATGCGCGACGCGCTCGATCCGCGCCTCGCCAAGGGGCTATGAGCATGGCTTTGCTCGAAGTCGAAAATCTGCAGACGCATTTCCGCACGCCGGACGGCGTCAACCGCGCAGTCGATGGTGTGTCGTTCCAGGTGGACGAAGGCGAAACCCTTGCGATCGTCGGCGAGAGCGGCTGCGGGAAGTCCGTCACGGCGAATTCCATCTTGCGCCTGATCCAGGAGCCGCCAGGCCGCATCGCGGGCTCGATCCGCTTTCAGGGGAAGGATTTGTTGACTCTCGACGATGCCGCGATGCGCAAGATCCGCGGCAACGATATCAGCATGATCTTCCAGGAGCCGATGACCAGCCTCAATCCGGTGCTCACCATCGGACGGCAACTCGGCGAAACGCTGCGCCTGCACCAAGGGCTCGACAAACGCGCGGCGGAAGACCGCGCGGTCGACATGCTCAATCTTGTCGGCATTCCGGAGGCGCGGCGGCGCGTGCGCGAGTATCCGCACCAGTTCTCCGGCGGGATGCGCCAGCGGGTGATGATCGCGATGGCGCTCGCGTGCAATCCCAGGCTTTTGATCGCCGACGAGCCGACCACGGCTCTCGACGTCACGATCCAAGCGCAGATTCTCGACCTGATGCGCGACCTGAAACATCGTGTCGGCGCGGCTATCATCCTGATCACCCACGATCTGGGTGTCGTGGCTGAGGTCGCCGAGCGCGTCATGGTGATGTACGCGGGGCGCAAAGTTGAGGAGGCGCCGGTCGGCAAGCTGTTCCGTTCGCCGCGTCATCCCTACACGCAGGGTTTGCTCGGTGCGGTGCCGAAGCTCGGATCCTCGCTGACCGGCGAGGAGACGCGCCTTGCCGAAATCCCGGGCCTCGTTCCCAGTCTGAAGACACGCATCGTCGGATGCGTGTTCGCGAGCCGCTGTCCGCTCGCGACGGACCTTTGCCGCGCGGTCGCGCCGCCGCTCGAGTTGAAGGCGGCAGGCCATATCGCCGCCTGTCATTACGCGGAACGCGAGGCCGCTGCCGCATGAGCGCGCCGCTGCTCGAGGTCAACGATCTCAAGAAGCATTTCCCGGTCGGCGGCGGGTTTTTCAAGGCGTCCGCATGGGTCTATGCGGTCGACGGCGTCTCTTTCGAGGTCGCACGCGGCGAAACGCTGTCGCTGGTGGGCGAATCCGGCTGTGGAAAATCCACGGTCGGGCGCGCGATCCTGCGGCTGTTCGACATCACTGCCGGGCAGGTCATCCTCGATGGGCAGCGGATCGACGATCTTTCCGCCGGTGCGCTGCGGCCGGTCCGCCGCCGTGTGCAGGTCGTGTTTCAGGATCCGTTCTCCAGCCTCAACCCGCGTATGCGGGTGAAGGACATCGTCGCCGAGCCGATCCGCAATTTTGGTCTCGCCAGTTCTTCCACCGATCTTAATGCGCGGGTCGCGGCGCTGATGGACAAGGTACGGCTGCCGCGCGAGGCGGCGGAGCGATGGCCGCATGAATTCTCCGGCGGTCAGCGCCAGCGCATCGGTATCGCACGGGCGCTCGCCGCCGATCCCGATCTCATCATCTGCGATGAGGCCGTGTCCGCGCTCGACGTGTCGGTGAAGGCGCAGATCATCAACCTGCTGCAGGACCTGCAGCGCGAGCTTGGCCTTGCGATGCTGTTCATCAGCCACGATCTTGCGATCGTGGAGCACATGACCCATCGGGTCGCCGTGATGTATCTCGGCAAGATCGTCGAAGTGGCGCCGAAGCGGCGCATCTTTGCCAACCCGCAACATCCCTACACGCAGGCGCTGCTGTCCGCGGTTCCGGTGCCCGAGCCGGGCGCCAACCGCCAGCGCATCATCCTGAAGGGCGATGTGCCGAGTCCGATCAACCCGCCGAAGGGGTGCCGGTTTCACACCCGTTGCCCCTATGCGTTCGATCGCTGCCGGATCGAAGAGCCCAAATTACAGCCCACAGAAGACGCACATCTTGCGGCCTGCCATTTGCTCGATACGAAGGCATCGGGCACGGCTTGAGGGGATCGCGCAGCACTGATGTGGCGATTGCTCGGTCAAACCGAAAACAACTTTCCCCAACCCTTTACACGCGTCGTATCCACACCCGCGATTTTCAACGCCTTCCAGAGTGTCGTCGATACCGTGTCATAGACCGGAATGCCATGCGCCCTTTCCAGTTCCTCGGCGAGGGGAGCGCCGCGCATATTGGTGCAGACAATCGCAATCGCGTCCGGAGATGCAGCCGCAACCTCCTGGGCCATCGTTCGCATCTGCTCGGCGGTGACGGTCGAGAAAGAGAAGTTATCCTGCATCCCCAGATGCCGGTCCACAACGACTTCAAATCCCGCGGTTTGATAGTTCGCGTTGATGCGCGCCTGCACGTCGTCGAGATAGGGTGTGACGAATCCGACTCGCCGTGCGCCGGTCAGCGTCAGCAATTCGTTCAGCGCCAGCATCGCCGTGCAGGCCGGAATGCCAGTCGCTTGTTGAATTCGCTCGCAGAGGCGCACGTCCCGTTCGAAGCCGAGCCAGCCGGACGACGTGCCGTTCCAAGCGATGACGTTGACCTTGGCATGCGCCAGCAGTTCGGCCGCGCGCAGGATTTCGCTGTCATCGAACTGCGCCAGCGCGTCATTGGACAGCGCAATCTCGGTCACCCGGAACCGCGAGAAATGCGCCGTGACCTCCGGCAGCCCTGCGAGCATCGCGCTCGTCACCGGCTCCAGGATGGTGTTGGAGGACGGCGTCAGCATGCCAAGAAGGATTCGAGAGTTCATCGGGTGTCCACCTGTCAGCTCAATTGACTTCGCCGATCTTCGCGCCTTGGCCAATGCTAGCACGTGAGAATTGCGGCGCGGCCAGCCACTTGTCAGTGCCGCAAGGGCGGAACACAATTGACGTCACAGGCTGATGGGGTTGGGCGCCGATGCCGGGAATTTCCATTCATGTGGTCGACGTCTCGCGGGGCGTCGTGGCGGCCGGCATGCGCGTTGAGTTGTTTGCGCTAGCTAATGACGCTGATCGCCGTCTCATCGCATCCGGAGCGATTTCGAAAACGGGAGTGCTCGCCGATCCTGCACTCGACCAGCGGTTCGAGCCTGGTTTCTACGAGGCGCGCTTTCACGTCGATGATTTCTACCGGGCGGCCATTGGGCCCGCAGCCGAGGTCCCTTTCCTCGACATCGTCTCATACCGCTTCGGCCTGTCCGACCCGCAGGCGCATTATCATCTGCCGATGAAATGCACCCCCTGGGGTTACTCCTGTTTCCGAGGCGGCGCTTAGGCCCGCATCTTGCATGCGAAATCCAGACGACATCACGCCAAGGAGCCCAAGATGAACATGACGTGGAAGGCGACAGCACTTGCACTCCTGGCGGCACTTTGCGCCTCGCCTTCGGCCGCACAGGATTACCCGACCAAGGCGGTCCGGATCGTGGTGACGTTTCCGCCCGGCGGCTCGAGCGACGTGACGGCGCGCGCGCTGTCCGTGCCGCTGCAGAAGATTCTTGGGCAGCCGGTCGTGGTCGACAACAAGCCGGGAGCCGGCGGCACGATCGCGGCGAGCGAGATCTTTCGCGCCGCGCCCGATGGCTACAATCTGCTGATGTCGAATACGACGCCGATATCGCTCGCGCCGGCGATGCTGGAGCCGCAGCCCTACGATTCAATCAAGAACTTCACGCATGTCAGTCTTGTCGCGACCGTGCCAGACGTGGTGATGGCGCATCCGTCCGTACCTGCCAAGACCATGGCCGAGCTCATCAGCTGAATCAAAGCGCAGGACAAGAAGGTCTTCTACGGGTCGGGCGGCGATCGGCTCGATCGGACACATCCTCGGCGAAACGTTCAAGAAGCAGCTGGACTCAACATCGAGCATGTCGGTTACCGCGGCAGCGCGCCGATGATCACCGACCTGATCGCCGGGCGGCTGAGCTTCTCGTTCGACACGCTGCCGCAGAACGTCCCGCATATCAAAGCCGAGAAGCTGCGTCCGCTCGCCGTTACGTCGCGGGCGCGCTCGCATGTTGCGCCCGATATTCCCACCGTCATCGAGGCTGGGTTGCCGTATCTGCTGGCAGAGAACTTCATCGGCGTGTCGGCGCCGGCGAGCCTCCCGCCTGCGGTGGTATCGAAGCTGCACGCCGCGATCCAGACGTCGCTCGACGATCCGCAGCTCGTCGCGCGGCTGAACGACCTCGGCCTCACGGTCCGGAAGATGTCGCAGGCCGAGTTCGCGGAGTTCGTCCAGAAGCAGGTCGAAGGCTGGGCGGAGCCCGTTAAGGCATCCGGCGCAAAACTCAACTGACGCAGGGTGCAAGGCGATACCGGCGCCGAACCCAACCCATGGCACATCCGCAATCCGCGCGACTTCTGGGCCGGCGCCATCTATCTGGCGCTGGCGGGTGTCGTCATCTGGGTCGGCCGCGGCTATGTCCAAGGCACCAGTGCGCGTATGGGTCCCGGATATTTTCCGACCGTGCTCGGGACGATCCTCGCGATCTTCGGCGCCGTGTCCGTGGTCCGATCGTTCCTGCGCCCGGGTGAAGCGATCTCGGCATTTGCCTGGCGGCCGCTGGTCTTGGTCCTTGGCGCGGTGGTGCTGTTCGGACTGCTGCTCGATCGCGCCGGTGTCGTCGTTGCGCTTGTCGTGCTGATCATCGCCGGCGCGCTTGCCAGCCGCTACTCGCGGCCCAATGCGGTGTCGATCGCCGCCATGGCCGGTCTCGTCGCCTTTTGCGTCATCGTTTTCGTCAAGGGCCTTGGCGTCCCGATGCCGCTGCTCGGCAGCTGGTTTGGCGGGTAGCGCATGGACGTGCTCGCCAACCTCGCGCTCGGCTTCCAGACGGCGATGAGCCTGTCGAACCTGTTCTACTGTCTCATCGGCGTATTTCTCGGCACCGCAGTTGGCGTCCTGCCCGGCATCGGTCCGATTGCCACGATCGCGATGCTGCTTCCGATCACGTTCGGCCTGCCGCCTGTCTCCGCGCTCATCATGCTGTCGGGCATCTATTATGGCGCCCAGTATGGCGGATCGACCACCGCCATCTTGATCAACCTTCCGGGCGAGTCGGCTTCGGTCGTGACCGCGCTCGACGGTTACCGAATGGCGCGGCAGGGCAAGGCCGGGCTGGCGCTCGCGACCGCCGCCATCGGGTCGTTCATCGCGGGAAGCGTTGCGACCGTGCTGGTTGCGCTGTTCGCGCCGCCTTTGGCGGAGGTCGCGCTGCGCTTCGGGCCGGCCGAGTATTTCTCGCTGATGGTGCTCGGCCTCGTCGCCTCCATCGTGCTCGCCAGCGGCTCGCTGCTGCACGCCATCGCCATGGTCGTCGTCGGTCTTGCACTGGGGCTTGTCGGAACCGACGTGAACTCGGGCACCGCGCGCTACAGCTTCGGGTTTCCGCAGCTTGCCGATGGCATCGGCTTTGTCGTCATCGCAATGGGCATGTTCGGCCTCGCCGAGATCGTCTCGAATCTCGAACACGAGGCGACCCGTTCCGCCGCGATCACGCGTGTGAAGGGATTGCTGCCCTCGCGCGACGAGTGGCGGAAGATCATCGGTCCGATCTGGCGCGGTACGGCGCTTGGCTCCGCACTCGGCATTCTGCCGGGCGGAGGCGCGATCCTCGCGTCGTTTGCGTCCTATTCGCTCGAAAAGAAGCTCTCCAAAACACCCGAGCAGTTCGGGCAGGGCGCGATCGAAGGCGTGGCGGGACCGGAGGCAGCCAACAACGCCGGCGCACAGACGTCATTCATTCCGATGCTGACCCTGGGCATTCCGGCCAACCCGGTGATGGCCCTGATGATCGGCGCCCTGATGATCCAGGGCATCCAGCCCGGCCCCACCATCATCACCGAGCAGGCGACGTTGTTCTGGGGTGTCGTGGTGTCGATGTGGATCGGCAACGTCTTTCTGCTGATCCTCAACCTTCCGCTGATCGGGCTATGGGTACGCATGATCACTGTGCCGTATCACCTGCTCTATCCGGCGATCATGGTGTTCTGCGCGATCGGTGTGTTCTCGATCAGCAACACGACATTCGATGTCTATCTGATGGCGCTGTTCGGCCTGCTTGGCTACGTCTTGCACAAGCTCGGCTGCGAACCGACGCCGCTGCTGCTCGGGTTCATTCTAGGTCCTCCGATGGAGGAGTTCCTGCGCCGCGCCTTGGTGTTGTCGGAGGGCCGGCCGGATGTCCTCCTGCGCGAGCCGTTAAGCGCAGCTCTTCTGGCTATTGCGGCGGTGCTGCTCGCAACGGTCCTGCTTCCTGCGATCCGGAAGAAACGCGAACAGACGTTCGTTTCGGAAGGGTGAGGCCGTCGACGCTACTGCCCGCCTGCTTGTCTCTCAGCGAGCATGACCAGCGTACGAAACGCCTGGATCGTCGCAGAGGGGTCCGCGATCCCCTTGCCCTGAATATCGTATGCGGTGCCGTGCGCGGGTGTCGTGATTGGGATCGGCATGCCACCCAGAATGGTGACGCCGCGCTCGAAGCCGAGCAGCTTCAGCGCGATCTGCCCCTGGTCATGGTACATGCTGAGCACAACGTCATAGTCGCCGCGGCGTGCGCGCAGCCAAACCGTGTCGGCCGGGAAGGGGCCTTCCACGGTGAAACCCTTCTTCGCCGCGGTCTCGACCGCAGGCGCGATCACGTCGATCTCCTCGCGGCCGAACACGCCGCCTTCGCCGGCATGCGGGTTGAGCCCGGCCACCGCGATGCGCGGACGCTCGACACCGGCGCGCCGCAACGTTCCATCCGTTGCCTCGATCGCTGATACGATCCGGTCATGCGTGAGCATGTCGGCGACATCGCGCAGCGGTTCGTGCGATGTCACGCGCGCGTTCCACAAATTATCGAGCTTGTTGTATTCGCTGCAGGCGCCGTTCCAGCCGAGCAGGTCGGAGGCCCAGCGGATCTCATCCGGATACGGGTTCCCGGCGCGCTTGAACGCCAGCTTGTTGAACGGCGTGAACATGATGCCGTCGTGGCGGCGCGCTTTCGCGGCTGTGAGCGCCTCGCCGAAATTGCGCATCGCGAACTTGCCGCCTTCGGCGGTCGCCTGCGCCATCGGAATGGTCGCGGGATCGAGGTGCTTCAGATCGACGAAGATCGGCTGGCCCGCCGCCGCCGATGCCTTGTCGGCGGCGTCCTACCGTCTTGATGTCGAGCCTGATGCCGGCCGCCATTTCGCCCAGCGCCAGCACGCGCCTGTCGCCGATCACCGTAACGGCGGCAAGATCGAGAAGGTCCTGCTGGCTCAATAGCTTGACCAGCAATTCCGGGCTGATTCCGGCGGGATCGCCCATGGCGATCACCAGACGCGGCGCGTCGGCACTCATACAGACACTCCCAGCAAAGCGTTTCCTCGATTGCATATTGCATTCAATTGAAGTTAGAACAGACTTTTTCGCACAGAGGGGTGCGGGGAAGGGCAATCGCCCAAACCGCGATAACCCTCGCACAAAATCGAGGGAGGAATTCGATGTCCACGATCGCGCGCGTCACCGCGCTGGCGGCGGCTCTGCTGCTGGCCGCCCCGGCGGCATTTGCCCAGCAGAAGACCATCTGGCGCTATGCGCATGTCGGCGCCGAAGGCGAATCGCAAACGCGCTATGCCACAGAGCTTGCCGAACTGGTGAAACAGAAGACTCAAGGCCGCGTCGAGATCCGCGTATTCCCGGGCTCGCAGCTCGGCAACCTGAGCGAGATGGTCGACAGCGTGCGCATTGGCTCGGTGCAAATGGCACACCACGATTTCTCCTCGCTCGACCGCTTCGACAAGGACGTCGCGGTGTTCAACGCGCCTTTCGCGTTCCGCAATCCCGAGCACGCGATGCGCGCGACCGCGGAAGCGACATCGCCGGTGCTGCAGGAAATCAACAAGCGCCTCGTCGAGAAGGGCGGCGTGCGCATCGTCGGCAATTTCTATCGCGGCGCGCGCCAGCTCACCGCGCGCTATCCGGTGAAGTCGCCAAAGGACATGGCGGGCAAGAAATTCCGCGCGGTGCCTGTGGCGCTGTGGAATTCGATGATCAAGGGCATGGGCGCGGTGCCGACGCCGGTCGAGATTTCCGAAATCATGCCGGCGCTGATGACCGGGCTTGTCGACGGGCAGGAGAACCCGCTCAACAACATCATCGCGCGCAAGATGTGGGAGGCGAACAAGTTCGTCATGATGACGAGCCACATGGAGTCCGTGCTCGCGGTGTTCGTGAACGAGGCGGCCTGGAAGGCGCTGGCGGAAGGCGACCGCAAACTGCTGCAGGAAGTCCTTCGACGAGGTTGGCAAGCGCTCGTTGAAGTGGGCGGCTGACGCCGACGCGGGCGAGATCGAGATTCTGAAGAAGAACGGCGTGACGATCATCGACGAGAAGGGTGGGCTCGATCTCAAAGCGTTCCGCGACGCCGTGTCGAAGCAGATTCTCACCGACTTCCCGACCTGGGGGCCGTATCTGACCAAGCTCAACGAAGTGCAGGGCTGAACCGTAAGAGCGGGGCGGCTTCCATCCGCCCCGCTTCCTTTTTCCCCAGAGGCCGGGAACATATGAACCGCTTGTGGTCTCACATCGAGCGCGCGCTCGGCCTCGTCTCCATCGCGGCGCTTGCCGCGCTGGTGCTGCTGCCGTCGTTGCAGGTGATCCTGCGCGACTTCTTCAACGCGCCGCTCATCGGCCTGGAAGAGGCGACGCGCTGGGGGCTGATCATCCTCGTCTTTCTCGCCGCGCCCCTGCTGCTGTCGACGAATGAGCAGATCAGGCTCGCGGAGTTCATCAATTATCTTCCCGCCACGCCGCGCAAGCTCCTCGAACGTGTGATCCTGCTCGCCAGCGGCATCTCGGTGGGGATCATCGCCTACGCAGGCGTGCTGTCGGTGATGCGCAATATGAGCACGCGTACATCGACGCTCGACATTCCGTTCTGGCTGTTCGCCGCGCCCATGCTGATCGGTTTCGCCGCGGCCGCGCTCGGTTACGTGTGGTTCGCGCTGCGGCGCGAAGACCCGCCGCTCGGCGGCGGCACGCAGATCTAGGCGGTAACCATGGACCTCGGCTTCGCCGTCCTTCTCGCCTTCTTCGTTCTGTTCGTGCTGGGCTTTCCGGTCGTCTTCGCGATCCTGATCCCGTCGATCGCCTACATCGCATGGTCCGGAATTCCGCTCGCAACCGTGGCGCAGCGCGTGCTCTATGCGCTCGACTCCTTTCCTCTGGTCGCCGTTCCGGTGTTCATCTTTGTCGGCAACCTGATGAACGCCGCCGGCATCACCGAGAAAATCTATCACTTCGCCAACACGCTCGCGGGACGCCTGCCGGGCGGGCTCGCGCAAGTGAACATCGTCGGCAGCCTCATCTTCTCTGGCGTCTCGGGTGCGGCGCTCGCGGATGTCGGCGGCATCGGCCGCATCGAGATCAAGGCGATGAAGGACGAGGGCTTTCCGGTGCCATTTGCGGCGGCGCTGACCGGCGCATCGGCGATCGTCGGGCCGATCTTTCCCCCGTCAATCCCGGTCATCATCTATGCGGCCGCCACTTCCATCTCGGCGATCCAGTTGCTTGTCGCCGGCATCATTCCGGCGTTGATCTGCGTCGTCATGCTGATGATCGCGACCGCAATTATCGCGATCCGGCGCGGCTATCCACGCTCGACGCGCTGGCCGACATTCCGCGAACTCTGGGACTCGTTCTGGCCCGCCTCTCCCGCGTTGTTCGCGCCGGTGGTTCTGGTCGGGGGCATGCTATCCGGCTACTTCACCCCGACCGAAGCCTCGGCCGTGTGCGTCGCCTACATCCTGTTCATCGGGGTTGTGTTCTATCGCGAGATGACAGGCGGCTTCATCTACAAGGCCGCGGTCGAGACCGTGCGCACCTCGGCCGCAGTCCTCATCATCGTCGGCGCCGCCGCGATGTTCGGCTGGATCCTCGCGGTCGAGCAGGTGCCGCAGGAATTCTCCGCCTGGTTCAAGGATCTCACGACCAACCCGCTGATGATGCTGCTGGTCGTCAACGTCATCTTCTTCATCGCCGGAATGTTCGTCGACTCAACGACCGCAACGCTGCTGCTCGTACCGATCATCGCGCCCCCCGTGGTCGCGGCCGGCGTCGATCCCATTCATTTGGGGATGGTCGTCATCTTCAATCTGATGATCGGAACCATCACACCGCCGTTCGGTTTGTCACTGTTTCTTTTGTCGAGCATGACCGGGGTCTCGATGATCAACCTCCTGCGCGCCATGCTGCCATTCTATCCGCCGCTGCTGATCACGCTTGCAATCCTGACGCTATTCCCATCCGTCGTGTTGCTGATTCCCTGGATGATCCGGTGATCGTAATGTCGGCAGACCCCATTTCCACACTGGCGCCCGATGCCGACGGCCCGATCGCGTGGCGTTCGCTGCATGAGACGGTAACGGTGCGGCTGCGCGACCTCATTGTGGAAGGCCATCTGCCAGAAGGCTCGCGCATCGTCGAGAAGCAGCTTTGCGAGAAGCTCGGAATCTCGCGCACGCCGCTGCGCGAGGCGTTCAAGGTGCTTGCCGTAGAGGGGCTGATCGAGATTCAGCCCAACCGGGGCGCGATCGTGCGGCGCATCGAGACGCGCGAGGCGCGCGACATGCTCACCGTCCTGGCGGCGCTGGAGGCGCTCGCCGGCGAACTGGCCTGTGCCAATGCCACCGATGCGGAAATCGCAGGCGTGCGCGCGATGCATGACCGAATGATGGAGCTGTTCGCGAAACGCGAGCGCATGCTTTATTTCGGCGTCAACCAGAGCATTCATCTCGAGATCGTGCGGATCGCTCGCAACGACGTGCTGCGCACAATGCACGCGCAATTGCACGCGCGCATGAAGCGCATCCGATTTCGTGGCAACGACATTCCGCACAATTGGGCGGCGGCTGTCGCCGATCATCAAAAGATCATCGCAGCGCTCGAAGCGCGCGACGGCCCGCGATTGGCGGCGCTGTTGCATCGTCACCTTGACGACTCGTGGGATCGGCTGGCGGCAAGTCTCGCGATCGACACCGCATCGAAGGCCGGGCACCGATAGTGTAAGGTAAGGTGCAGCATTGATTGCTGCGGAGTGTCAGTTGGATGGTGGCTGAAGCGACGCGGCTCAAACAAGCTCAAGGCACGCTTCGCCAGCTTTACGAAGGTGGCACGCCCGAAGCCCATCGGTTCCGTTACGCGCTGCTCGTGTTCGATCTCGTGACATTGCTGTTCATCGTCGCGACATCATTCCTTCCGCGCAACGACCTGGTCGAAGCGCTCGATGTGCTGTTCGGCGTCATCATCTTGCTGGACTTCAGCATCCGCATTTTTATCAGCCACCACCGGCTGCGTGATCTGGCGCATCCGACCGCGTGGGCGGACATTGCGGCGATCGTGTCGTTCCTGGCGCCGCTGGTCGGCGAGGCCGCTGGTTTCTTGAGAATCCTGCGTACCTTGCGGCTGCTGCGCAGCTACCAGTTGCTGGCCCGGCTGCGCCGTGACGTTCCCGTATTTCCGGACCCACGAGGAGGTCATCCTCGCGGTCGGCAAACTTCGTGGTGTTTCTCATCGTGATGACCGGGATGGTCTATGAAACGCAGCACGCCACAAATCCGGCGATCGCCAACTATGCGGATGCGCTCTACTTCACCGTCACGGCGCTGACCACGACCGGGTTCGGCGACATCACATTGCCAGGCACCACGGGCCGCCTGATTTCCGTGGTCATCATGATCTTCGGGGTCACGCTCTTCTTTTCGCTGGCCCGCGCCGTGCTGCGCCCCAACAAGGTCCGCTTTGCCTGTCCGGCCTGCGGCCTGCTGCGTCACGAGCCTGACGCGGCGCACTGCAAGGCATGCGGCACGCTGTTGAATATCCCGAACGAAGACTGAGCGAGTGCAACGCGCACTCATGAACTATTCGCGCTTCACCCGAGCGCCGCGATCACCGCATCGGTCTTGGTCACCACCGAAACATTCTGCAGCGCGTAGTTGATCGCCGCATTGTGCCAGTCCGGATTCATGGTCGAGCAGCAATCCTCCGGCAGCACGATGAAGTAGCCCTTGTCGGCGCCGGTGCGCGCGGTGTGCTCGACCGACATGTTGGTCCAGGCGCCGGTGTTGATGATCACGTCGCGCCCGCTCGCGCGCAGGATCGTTTCGAGCCGCGTGCCTTCCCATGCGCTCATGCGCATCTTCTCGACCACGAAGTCGCCCGGCCGCGGCTCGAGCCCGCCCGCAGGCGCCGCGCCCCAGCTTCCGCGCACCATCGCCTTGTTGTCGACCACGCCTTCGAACAGCGGCGCGTTCAGCGTCATGCCGGGCGCGCCCGGCTCGACGACGAAATGCACATGGATGATCGATGACACCGCGCGCCCGCGCCGCGTCCGCGAGGCGGCGCACGTTCTCCACCACGTTCTGCTGTTTCGCGTGCACCGGCGAGCCGGACGCCGCGAACGCGCCGCCGTCCATGATCACGTCGTTCTGCAGGTCCTGGATGATCATCGCGCAGCGCGACGGATCGAGCCGCAACGTGCCGTCCGTTGCCGCAACCGCGCCGCGCTGGCCGGCGCTCGCCGCCGCCGCCTTTGCTGCGCATATAAGGCTCGAGCCGCGGCCCGACCTTGGTCTTCACCGTGTAGACCGAGTGCGTCGCCGTCATGAACAGCGTGTGCCAGTCGTCGCCGCCCCACGCGAGGTTCGACACCAGCTCCGGCACGCGCACCTTGCCGAGCAGGCTGCCCGTCGGCGAATAGACCCACACGCCGCCCGGCGCCGTGACCCAGATGTTGCCCTGCGCGTCGCACTTCATGCCGTCCGGCACGCCCGGCTCCAGCTCGGAGCGGATACCGCTCGCGAACATGCGGCCCGGCGAGAGCGAGCCGTCGGCGTTCACGTCGAACGACCAGATCGTGCACTTCACGGTGTCGTTGACGTAGAGGATCTTCTCGTCGGGCGAGAAGCAAAGGCCGTTCGGCTGATCGAAGCGGTTGCGGTCGACGAGAAGCTGCGGCTGCCCGCCGCCCGGCGGCACGCGGTAGACGCCCTGGAAGCCGAGCTGGCGCGGGCGCTCCACGCCGTACACCGGCATGCGGCCGTACCACGGGTCGGAGAAATAGATCGAGCCGTCGGAGCGCACGCAGCAATCGTTCGGCGAATTGAGCTCGCGCCCCTCGAAATGCGTCGCGAGCACCTCGCGCTGGCCGTTGCGCTCGCGCACAAGGCTCGACGTCGCGTGCTCGCACACGATCAGGTTCAGGTCGGCGTCGTAGGTCAGGCCGTTGTGCTTGTTCGACGGCCGCCGCACCTCGCGCACGCCGCCGCGCGCATCCCAGCGCCGCCGCACGTCCGCCGGCATGTCGGAGAACAGCAGATAGTGATCGACCGGATGCCAGACCGGCCCTTCGGTGAAGGTGAAGCCGGTGCCGAGCTGGCCGACCGGCGCATAGACGTCGATCAGCTCCTCGAACTCGGAACGCAGCGCGGAGTGGGTCATCGCGTCCTCGCTTACGCCGGGAACCAGTTGCGCGCCGGCAGCGACTGCACCACGGGCCCCGGCACGGAGTCGTGCATGCGCCCGACCACCATGCTGTGCTCGATCTTCGCCGGGCGGTCGTGCACGGGCAGCAGGTACTTCGCGTTCGAGAGCAGCTTCTTGATCTGCGCCTTCTCGTCGCGCTTGCTCACGCCATGATTGCCGGTGGTGCGCGGCTCCATGTCGCTGATCTCGTGAAACGGCGTCACGATCTGATCGTTGAAATCGTAGATCACATCGCCGCAGATCGTCGCGAGGCCGTCCGCGGTATCGACGTGGACGTTCATCGAGCCTTCGGTGTGCGCGCCGGCCGCTTCCAGCCGCACGCCCGGCATCAGCTCGACCGGCCCGGAGATCTCCAGATCGAAGAAGCGCAGCGCGCTCTTGGTGTGCAGCCGGTCGATCAGGTGCTTGATGTCGGGCAGCGGATATTGCGGGTGCATCAGGCCGGACACCGAGTATTCGAGCTCGCGCCGGTTCACGCCGACGGTCGTGTTCATCGGGAACAGGTCGTCCTTGCCGGCGTGATCGATGTGCAGATGCGTGTGCAGCACATAGCGCACGTCGCCCATGCGCACGCCGTGCTTCGCAAGCTGGTTCTCGATCATGTTCTCGTGGAACTGCAGCCCGCGCATGCCGAGCGTTTCCATGATCTGGTTCGAGCGGTAACCGGTGTCGACCACGACCGGCCATGTGCCGCCGAGGATCAGGAAGCCGAAGGTCGGCACGCGCCGCGTGCGCCCGCAGTCGCGCCCGAGCACCAGGAAGCTCGATTCCAGTTCAATGTCGCCGTAGTCGAGGATCTTGATTTCGAGTGCCATGGTGGTTTCCCCTTCGAATCTTCGTTCAGGCGAGGCGATAGACGCGCATCGCGGTGTCGTGCAGCAGGTTGCGCGCATCGGCCGGCGGCAGCTTCGCGGCCGCATCGGCGTGCGCGTCGACCAGCTCTTCGTAGGTGGTCCAGATCTTCTCGATCGGGAAGTTCGAGCCGAACATCGTGCGCTGCGAGCCGAAGATCGCGACGGTCTCGTGCGTGATCTGTCTCGATGTGCGCCGGATCGTTGCGATGAATGAACGTGCCGAGCGCCGAGGTCTTCGACACGATGTTCGGCTGCGCGGCGAGCAGCTTCATGCCGGCGCGCCACTCGGCCCGGCCCTTCTCGGAGAGGTCCTCCAGCATGCCGGCGTGCTGCAGGATGAACGTCACTTTCGGGCACGCGGCGGCGAGCTGCGCGGCGCCCGCCATCTGCGGCGCGAACACCTGCAGGTCGAAGGTCCAGCCGTAGTCGGCAAGCGCCGCGACATTGCGCTGGACCTTTGGGTCGGTCGCAAGGTCGGGCCGCGAGGCGAAGCGATAGGTCGTGTTCTCGTGCCAGTGAAGCTGCATGCGCACGCCGCGCATCAGCGGATATTTCGTCAGGCGGTCGAGCTGCGGGCGCACGTCGTCGACCGTCACATCCGCATAGCCGACGATGCCGTGCGGCCAGCCGCGCTCGTCCGCGACTTGCTCACCCACGCGACCTCGTCCTCGAACTTCTCCTTCGGCCAGTTCGCCTGCACATAGACCGACTTCACGACGCCGGTGCCGGCGAGATCCTCGAGGAACTCGTCGATCAGATAGTCGCGCTGGATCGGCTCGTACGGCCCGAAGATGCGCGGCTGGATCGGGCCGGAGAGCCACGGCATGTCGGCCTGCCGCCAGATGTGATGATGGGCATCGACGATATCGGTCATGCGGCGCGCTTGCTTTCCAGATTGAGGACGTGCGCGCAGACCGCGCCGACCGACGAGCCATCCACCAGGTCATCGACCAGCGGCAGGATCGCCTTCAGCCCTTCGGTCTGCGGCGTGAAGTTCGGATCGGCGGCGAGCGGCGTCAGCCAGCTCACGCGCCATGCGAGCCGCGAGAGCCGCGTGACCGCCTCGCGCATCGCCGCCGGATCGCCGCGCTCCAGCCCGTCGGAGAGGATGAGCACGACGGCGCCGCGCGAATAGCCGGCAAAGCGCGGCACGGACAGGAACGCCCGCAGCGCATCGCCGATGCGCGTGCCGCCGTCCCAGTCGCTGACGATGTTCGAGGTCGCGGCCAGCGCCTGCTCGCGGTTCTGCAGCCGCATCGCGCGCGTGACGCGGGTGAGCCGCGTGCCGAAGGTGAACACCTCGATGCGCTCGACCGCATGCGCCAGCGCATGCGCGATGCGCAGATGCTGCTCGGTGCGCTCCTTCATCGAGCCGGACACGTCGATCAGCAGCAGGATGCGCCGCTGGCGCATGCGGCGCTTCAGCCGCCGCAGCTGCATCACGTCGCCGTCGTTGCGGACCGCTTCGCGCAAGGTGCGGCGCGTGTCGAAATATTCGCCGCGGCGCGCCCGCATGCGCCGATGGCCCGGCCGGCGCGGCAGATGCGCGGGCGCCGCACGCGCGAAGCGGCGCAGCACCTCGACATCCGCGCTCGGTGGCGAAATGGCGCGCAGACAGCGCCTCGACGGTGGTCGCGTCCTGCCCGGCCTCGTTCACCTCATCGGAGAGCAGCGGCTCGAAGCCGCCGTCGCGATCTTCCTGCACCCGCACGGTCTCGTCGTCCGGTTCGCCGAGCGCTTCGCCTTCCTCCATCTCGCCGAGGAAGTGCGCGCCGAACAGTGCATCGAATGCGGCACGACGTTCGGGCGGCGGCGCCAAGCGTCGCATGCGCGGCGCGGCGGAT
This sequence comes from uncultured Alphaproteobacteria bacterium, assembly GCA_963779545.1. GTDB lineage: Bacteria > Pseudomonadota > Alphaproteobacteria > Rhizobiales > Xanthobacteraceae > PALSA-894. The sequence continues at coordinate 691,041 of CAVZYQ010000005.1, forward strand.
GTCGGCGATCGACTTCGGGCCGAGCAATCCGACCGCCGCAAGGAACGCGGTCGTCTGCTCCGGCGCGACCGCGAAGCCGTTCGCCCGCAGCAGGGCAGGGAAGGTGACGAACGGTTCTGCGGCACGCGGAAGGATGCTCACGCCGCGGCCTCCGCGAGAATCTGGTCGAGCCGGCCGGACACGTAGGTCAGGTCTTCCTCGTCCTTCAGCGCGACGCCGATCGCGCGCTTGAAGGCGTCGGGCCAGCGCGCGCCGCGCTGGTGCAGCAGCGTCGCGGCCTCGGCCCAGTCGACCGCCTCGGCAACGCCCGGCGGCTTGGTCAGCGGTTCGCGCCGCAAGCGGCCGACCGCCGCGACGACCGCGCGCGCCGTCTGCTCCGCGACGCTCGACGCCCGCATCATCACGATGCGCGCCTCGCGCTCCGGCGTCGGGATAGTCGATCCAGTGATAGACGCAGCGGCGGCGCAGCGCCTCGTGCAGTTCGCGCGTGCGGTTCGACGTGAGGATCACCACCGGCCGCGCATGCGCGCGCAAGGTGCCGCGCTCCGGAATCGAGATCTGGAAGTCGGAGAGGAATTCGAGCAGGAACGCCTCGAACTCGTGATCCGAGCGGTCGATTTCGTCGATCAGCAGCACGGCCTCTTCCGGCGCGCGCAACGCCGCGAGCATCGGCCGCTCGATCAGGAATTCGTCTTTGTAGATGTCGATCGGCGCATCGCCCGCCTGCCGGATCGCCAGCATCTGGCGCGGGTAATTCCACTCGTACAGCGCGGTCGAGGCGTCGATGCCCTCGTAGCACTGCAGGCGGATCAGCCTCCGCGCCAGCACGCCTGAAATCGCCTTCGCGGCTTCGGTCTTGCCGACGCCGGGCGCGCCTTCGAGCAGCAGCGGCTTGCCGAGCGCGAGCGCCAGGTACGCGGCCGTCGCGAGACCGTCGTCGGCCAGATAGAACGCCGAGCGCAGCGCGCGCTCCAGCGCCTCCGGCGAGTCGATCCCGACGACTTGTCCGCGCGGCGCCATGCGTTATCGCCTCGCCTGCGGCTTGGCGCCGCCCTGCGCACGGATCGCGCGCAGCACCTTCTCGGGCGTGATCGGCAGGTCGTCGATGCGCACGCCGACCGCGTTGAAGATCGCATTCGCGACCGCGGGCAGCACCGGGTTCGCGCACATTTCGCCCGGCCCCTTCGCGCCGAAGGGTCCGTCCGGTGCGGGCCGCTCCAGCACCGCGATGTCGTGCGGGCAGATGTCGCCCGGCCCCGGCATCAGGTACTCGTTGAAGTCGCGCGGGCCGTGCGTGGGCTCGGGGTAGTATGGCTCGGGCGTCTCGTAGAGCGCGTGGCTCATGCCCATCCAGGCGCCGCCGACGAGCTGCTGCTCGACCATCTTCGGATTGAGCGCGCGGCCAAGCTCGTAGGCCGAGTCCATGCGGATCATCGCGACTTCGCCGGTCTCATCGTCGACCTCGACCTCGGCGACGAGACACGCATGCGCGTAGCAGGTGGCGGGCGACATCTCGCCGGTCTCGGGATCGACTTCGGACAGCGGCACGAGGAAGATGCCGCGCCCCGCGATGGTCTTGCCCTGCCGGAATTGCGCCGCGATCGCCACGTCCTTGGTGGAAATCTTGCGATGCGGCGCGCCCTTCACATGGATGTTGCCGAGCCCGTCGGTTTCGAGATCGCTGGCGTTGACCTCCAGCTCTTCGGCCGCCGCTTCCATCATCACGCCGCGCGCCTCGCGCGCCGCGACCGCGACCGCGTTGCCGACGCGATGCGTGCCGCGCGACGCGAACAGCCCATGTCGTGCGGGCCGGTGTCGGAGTCGGCCGTGTCGACGTAGACATCCTCGACCGGCACGCCGAGCGTTTCGGCGGCGATCTGGCGCGTGACCGACTTCATGCCTTGCCCGAGATCGATCGCCGACAGCGCCACGGTGAACTTGCCGGTCGGATTGGAATGCACCAGCGCCTGGCTCGGATCGCCGCCGAGGTTCATGCCGATCGGATAGTTGATCGACGCCATGCCTTTTCCGCGATGCTTGTCATCAGCGCCTCCTCGTGCCGAACACGGAGGAGAAGCGCGTCGCGCCGTGCTGCGTGGCGGGCGCGGGTGGCGGCGTGGGCGGAGGCGGGGCAGGGGGTGGCGTACGTGGCGGCTCGAACGCGGCGGGACGCGCAGGCTGCGGCGGCGGAGCAGGCGGCGGCGCGCTCAGCGGGCGATCATAGCTGGTGCGTTGCGGCTGCGGACGCGCTGTCGGCTGCGCGCCGCTGTCGAGCTTCGTATGCGGGATGCGCGCGCGCTCACCGCCGCCGCCGGCGCGCGAGGACATCCGCTTGAACTCGTCACGGATCGGCCACTTCGCCTTCTCGGCCGCGACCTGCACGCACTCGATCAGCGCGGTGTTCTTCGCCTCGCGCCGGTGCGCCTTCATGTCGCCGTCGCGGTAGGCATTGAGGATGCGGAACTCCATCGGGTCCATGCCGACGAGATGCGCGAGCTTGTCCATCTGGCATTCGATCGCGAAGTCGACCGCCGTGACGCCGAAGCCGCGCATCGCGGTCGCCGGCACGCGGTTGGTGTAGACGCAATAGATGTCGGCGTGGACGTTCGGGACCGTGTACGGCCCCGGAATGTGCGCCGCGCACTTGATCACCGCGTAGCTCGAGAGCCGCGTGTAGGCGCCGCTGTCGAAATAGCTGCGCACCTGGCGCGCCGTGATGCGCCCGTCCTTCATCACGGCGTCCTTCACGTAGATGCGCTCGGCGCCGCGCGGCGAGCCGAACTGCATCTCCTCTTCGCGGCCGAGCACATAGCGCACCGGCCGGCCGGTGAGCATGCTGCCAAGCGTCGCGAGCGGTTCGGTCAGCGAGTCGACCTTGCCGCCGAAGCCGCCGCCGACCGTGCCGCCGATGAAGTGCAGCTTGTTCGACTCCACGTCGAGGATCTTCGCGGTCGTGTCGAGCGAGAAGAAAAGGCCCTGCGCACAGGTGTAGACGACGAAGCGGCCGTTCGTTTCCGGCGCCGCGATCGCGCCGTTGGTCTCGGTCGGCGCATGCTCGATCGGCGACATCTGGTAGCGCTGTTCGAGCACGTGATCGGCCTGCGCGAAGGCTTGCTCGACGTCGCCGAAGCGCAGCTTCTGGTGATCGTACTTGCCGTGATACTCGAACGTGTTCTTCGGATAGGTCTCGTTCACCACCGGCGCGCCGGGCTTCAGCGCATCCTCGACATCGAACACCGGCGTCAGCGGTTCGTAGTCGACGCGTACCTTCTGCAACGCCTCGAACGCCTCGCGCTCGGTGCTCGCCACGATCGCGACGATCGGCTCGCCCTTGTAGCGAACCTTGTCGGTCGCAAGCGACGGCTCGTCGTCCTTGCCGAAGTTGAGCAAGCTCAGCAGCGTGTTGAGATTGCGCGGCACGTCGGCGCCGCGGATGATCCGCCGCACGCCCGGCATACGCTCCGCTTCCGTCGTATCGACGCGGCGGATGCGCGCGTGATGATGCGGCGAGCGCAGCACCTTCAGGTGCAGCAGGCCGGCGAGCTTGTGATCGTCGAAGAACGTCGTGTTGCCGGTGACATGGCCGATCATGTCCTGGCGCTGCGTCGGCTTGCCGATCTCCTTGAGATTGTCGTCGCGTTCGTCCGCGAAGATTTCTTTGCGTAGTTCCAGCATGACCTATCCTCTAAGCCCGCTGCCGGTTGCCGGCCGCGGCGAGAACGGCATTGATGATCGGCTCATAGCCGGTGCAGCGGCAGATATTTCCGGAGATCGCCTCGACGACGTCGGCGCGCGTCGGCGACGGATTGCGGTCGAGCAGCGCCTTCGCGGCCATCAGCATGCCAGGCGTGCAGAAACCGCACTGCGCGGCGAAGTTCTCCATGAAAGCGTTCTGCAGTGGATGCAGGCTCGCGCCGTTCTTCAATCCATCCGTCGTCTCGACCGAGCGGCCCTGAACAGTCTCAGCGAGCGTAATGCAAGACAGATGCGGCTCGCCGTCGATCAGCACCGTGCACACGCCGCAGGTCCCTTGCCCGCAGCCGAATTTCGGCGAGGTGTCGCCGACGCCGTCGCGCAGTGCGGTGAGCAGGTTCGCGCCGCCATCGACGAAGACCGCCACGTCGTTTCCGTTGTGTTTGAACTGAACGGGTGTTTTCATTGTGTCACGCCGTTCCGGTCAGCAAGCGCTTGAGATACACAGCGACCATTTCGCGGCGGTACCACGCGCTGGCGAGCGCGTCCGTCGCCGGAGTGGTGCCTTCTGCCGCGACCGCAGCAGCTGACGCGATCGCATTCTCGTCGAGTGCTCTGCCTTCCAGCACGCGCTCGACCGACTTCGCGCGGATCGGCGTATGTGCCATTGCGCCATAGGCCACGCGCGCGCCCGCGATGCGCCCGCCGTTGATCGGCAGGTGCGCCGCGATCGAGAGTACCGAAATCCCTTTTGGCTTCACGCGAGACACCTTGCGGAAGCGGAAGGCATCGCGGGTTGGGCCGGTTGAACGTGATGCTGGCAACCAGGCCACCCTGCCGCTCCCGGCTGGCCAGAAACTCCTCCAGTGGCGTCTCACGCCCCGAGTAGCGGCCGGACATCGCGACCGTGGCGTCGAGCGCCAGCAGCGCGGCGGTAAAATCGCCATAGGGCGACGGCGCGAACAGGTTGCCGCCGACGGTCGCCATGTTGCGGATCGCGGGCCCGCCGACCGCCCGCGCAACGGGATGCAGGAACGCGAGTTCGCCGTTCGCGATCACCTGCGCCATCGTTACACCGGCGCCCAGCGTCACGCGCGCGCCCGCAGGCCGGATTTCGGCGAAGCCGCGATCGGTCGAGCGCACGATGGTCGAGATCGACACGTCACCCTCATTAACCGCACGCATCACCAGCGTTCCGCCGCCAAGGAAGCGCGCCGCGCGGTCCGACTGCAGCGCGGAGGCCGCTTCGTCCGAGAGTTGCAAATGTCTTCACGGTGATCGGCATGCTCTTCCTTACGCCGCCAGATGCCGGCGGATCGCCTCGAACCCGGCCTGATAGATCTGCTCGCCGACCATCTCGGTCATTTGCGCCTCTTCGCCCGCTCGCGTGTCGAATCGCGACTCCCAGCCCCAAAAGGTGCGGTCGCCGTCGGTCACCGGCATCAACCGCACATGCGCCACGTAGTTAAACAGCGGCACCGGCGTATCGAGAAGGCAATAGCTGAAGGTCTGTTCAAGATCGGAGAGCGTCAGCAATTGCTCGCGCAATTCCGCGCCGTCCTTGAGGCGGAAGCGCCGCACGCAGCCCACCTTATCCGACGGCATGCCGCGCTCGATCGCGCTTGTGGAAACCGCTGGATGCCACCGGTCGTGGCCGTTGAAGTCGCGCAGCACCGACCATACCCGGTCCACGGGTGCGTCGATGATGGTGCTCTTCACGACCTTGGGCATCTAGCCTCCGAACGCCCGCTTGAGGGCGTCGAAGCCGCCCTGGAACACGCCACCGCCGATGTTCGTCACAAGTTCAGCCTCGCGCTCGGGCGGGCAATCGAACTCCGCGGTCCACTCGGCGAAGGTGCGCTCGCCGTCGGTCACCGGCGTCAGCCGCAAGGTCGCCACGTAGTTCACCACGCCCATCGGCGATTCGAGGATCGAGTAGGTGCAGAACAGGTCGTGGTCAGAGAGCCCGAGCAGTTTCTCGCGGATGCGGTCGCCGTTGCGCAGGCGGAAGTCGCGCACACAGCCGATCTTGTCGGCTGGCTCGCCGTTCTCGATGCGGCTTTCCGCGATCGCCGGGTGCCAGTTCGGCAACCCGTTGAAATCGCGGATGCGCGCCCACACCCGGTCGCTGCGGGCGTTGATGACGCTCGATGTGTAGACGCGCGCCATTTATGCCTTCTCTCCGCCGGAGCCGCCGGATGAGCCGCCGCCGGACTTGCCGCGGCCAGAGCGGCCGCCCTCGGCCGGCTTGTCGCCACCGCTCTCGGTCTTTGCCGCGCGCGCGGTCGACTCCTTGATGCCCTGCAGGTCGCGCGCTTCGCGAATGAGACCCGGCAGCTTGGAGAGGCTTCCGCCTTCCATGCCGATCTCGGACAGGATCGAGTCTATCAGCGGCGCCTGCACGCGATAGCGCAGCGCGGAGTCGATCACCTCGTCGGTCGCATTGCGTGACGAGCCGCCGCCTCCGCCACCCGCCAGACCGTCCACATGCAGGATGCGGATGCCTTCGATCTTCTCCATCGGCTTGACGCTCTCGCGCACGATGCCTTCGATCTTGTCGAGCAGGCGGCGGCGGAACAGCGAGTAGCGCGCCTGATCGGTGAGTACGTTCTCGGCTTCGTTGAGCAGCGTCTGCGCCTCGGCCTCGACCGCAGCGCGGATGCGCTCGGCCTCCGCGGCGATGCGCTTTTCGTCCGCTTCTTTCTCCGCGATGATGACCTCGACGGTGCGGCGGCGCTTCGCGGCTTCGCTCTCGCGAACCGTTCGCACGCGCTCCTCCGCCTCGGTCGCACGGGCGCGGGCATTTTCGGCCTCGACCTGCGCCGCCGATTGCTCCAGCGACTTCTGGTAAAGCGCGATCGCCTTGTCCATCAGCACGCTCTCGACCACCTTCTCGCGTTCGATCTCGAGCTTGCGCAACTCGCGCTCGCGGCCGACGCGGGCCTCGTCGAGGCCACGATCGGATGAGATGCGCGCGCGCTCGACCTCCTCGCGCGCCGCGATCTCGGCCTCCTGCAGCGACTGATTGCGGGAGACTTCAAGCTGCTCGATGGCCCGGCGGCGCTCGATGCGCGCTGCCTCCAGCGCGCGTTCGCGCTCGACGTCGGTCTTCTCGACCTCTTGCCGCGCGACGAGTTCGGCCTGCTTCAGCGCGCGGTCTGCATCGGTGCGCTCGACGCGTTTCGCCGAAATCATGATCGTCCGGTCTTCCTCGGCGATCTCGACCGCCTTCTTCTGGTCGATGTTGAGCACCTCGCGCGCCTTGGCGGACGCGATGCGCTCCTTCTCCAGCGCCAATTCGGTCGTGATGCGAGCCCGCTCCACCTTGTCGCGCCGCTGAATCTCGGCCGCCTCCAGCACCTCGGTCCGGGTGATTTCGAGGCCTCGGGTCTCCTGCTCGGCGCGGATGCGCTCGGACGCGACCACCTTGTCTTGCACGATGCGCGCGGCCTCGACGGATTCGCGCGCCGCGATCTCGGCCTCGTCCACTGCCTTGTTGCGCGCGATTTCGAGCGAACGGATCTCCTCGTCTTTGGCGATCCGCTCAGACTGAACCTTGCGTTCTTGCTCGATCCGCGCGCTCTCGATCGTCTGGCGCGACGCAACCTCGGCCTTCTCGACCGCCTCCGTCCGCGCGATCTCGCGGCTGCGGGTGTCCTGCTCGGCCGCGATGCGGTCCGCCGAAAGAGACTTCTCGCGCGCGATGCGCGCCGATTCGATTGCCTGCTGGGCGGTGATTTCGGCTTCCTCGACCGAGCGCGTGCGCGCGATTTCGAGCGCGCGGGTCTTCTCATCCGACGCGATACGGTCGGCATTCACCGAGGCCAGCTCCGCGATGCGCAGTTTCTCGGTCGCCTCGCGCGCCTCGATTTCGGCTTCGTCGATTGCGCGCGTGCGCTCGATGTCGCGCCGCCGCGTCTCTTCCTCGTTGACGATGCGCGCCTCGGTCACGGCGCGCTCCTGCGCAATGCGCGCCTTCTCGATATGTTCACGCGACGCGATCTCGGCTTCTTCGACCGTGCGCGTGCGTTCGATCTCCTTCTGCCGCACCTCGCGCTCGGACGCGATGCGCGCCTCGCTGATCGTCTGCTGATTGGCGATCTGCGCCTTCTCGACCTGTTCGCGCGCCGCGATCTCGGCCTCCTCGACCGTACGCGTGCGTTCGATTTCACGCTGGCGCACATCACGCTCCGAGGCAATGCGCGCTTCGCTGATGGCGCGTTCGTTGGCGATGCGCGACTTCTCGATCTCCTCGCGCGAGGAGAGCTGGGCCTGCTCGGCCTCGGTGTCGCGCAGCGCGCGCTCACGCGCCAGCTCGGCGCGCTGCACCGCGCGGCGCACCTCGACGTCGCGCTGCTGGTTCAGCCGCGCGGTCTCGCTTTCGCGCTCGATATCCAACGCCTGTCGCTCGGCTTCGAGGTTGCGGGTGCGGATCAGGATCATCGACTCCTGTTCGATGTCGTTGCGCAGCTTGCGCCGCGACTCGATCTCCTGGATCAGTTGGGTCAGGCCTTGCGCGTCGAAGCGGTTCGACGGGTTGAAGTATTCGAGATCGGTCTGGTCGAGGTCGGTGATCGCCACGGACTCAAGCTCAAGGCCGTTCTGCGCCAATCCCTCGGCGGCGGCCTGCTTCACGCGTGTGACATAATCGCCGCGCTGCTCGTGCATCTCCTCCATGGTCATTTCGGACGCGATCGAGCGCAACGCCGAGACGAATTTGCCGGAGAGCAGTGCGTGCAGCCGTTCCTGTTCCATCGTGCGGCGGCCCAAGGTCGCGGCGGCAACCGACACCGCTTCCTTGGTGGGCTTCACGCGGACATAGAACTCCGCCTCGATGTCGACGCGCATGCGGTCCTTGGTGATCAGCGCATCGGCTTTTTCGCGCACGATCTCCATCTGCAGCACGTTCATGTTGACCGGCGTGTAGTCGTGGATGAACGGCAGCACGAAAGCGCCGCCGTTGATCACCACCCGTTCGCCGAACAGACCCGTGCGCACGAAGGACACTTCCTTCGAGGACCGGTGATAGAGCCAGTTCACCAGATAGACGACGATCGCGATGACGATGATCGCAATGATCAGCCACAGGATCAGTTGCCCGATGAGCACGCCTGACATCTCTTCCTCCCCGTGCGGACGTGAGCCCGCCGTATCTTGTCCGGCTAGCGCCGGCCGATCTGCTTGAACTTCCGTGTCTGTTCGGTGAGCGCGACTTCGACCGGCAGCCGCTCCATCGAGGAGGCGCCGTAGAAGCCGTGGCAGTTCTTCGTGTTCTTCAGGACGAATTCGGCGTCGGCCGGCTCGGCGACCGGGCCGCCATGCACCAGAATGATCACGTCGCGCCGCACTTTCAGCGCCGCCTCGGACCATTTGTCGACCAGCGCCGGGCAGTCAGTGAGCTTCAGCGCGGTCCCGGCGCCGATCGCGCCGCCGGTGGTCAGCCCCATGTGGCACACGATGATGTCGGCGCCGGCCTTGGCCATCGCGGCGGCCTCGTCCTCGTTGAAGACATAAGGCGTGGTCAGCATGTCCTTGGCGTGCGCCTTGCGCGATCATGTCGACCTCGAGGCCGTAGGACATGCCGGTCTCTTCGAGGTTGGCGCGGAAGGTGCCGTCCATGATGCCGACGGTCGGGAAGTTCTGCACGCCCGAAAAGCCGACGCGCTTCACCTCGTCGAGGAACACATCCATCAGGCGGAACGGATCGGTGCCGTTCACGCCCGCGAGCACGGGCGTCTTCTTCACCACGGGCAGCACTTCGGCCGCCATCTCCATCACGATGGCGTTGGCGTCGCCGTAGGCCAGCAGCCCGGCGAGCGAGCCGCGCCCGGCCATGCGGTAGCGGCCGGAATTGTAGATCACGATGAGATCGATCCCGCCGGCCTCTTCGCACTTCGCCGAAAGGCCCGTGCCCGCGCCGCCGCCGACGATCGGCTCGCCGCGCGCCACCATGGCGCGGAATTTTTCCATCAGGGCTGAGCGTTCGAACCGCATGGCTACCTCGCCGCCCTGCGGCGAACGTTGCGCCCGCCATGTACTGCACGGAATGCGTCGAGTGCTGCCGCCACGAAGGCCGGATCGTTGATATGTGCCGGAACGCGCACGAGTTGACGCGTCGCGGTCTGCCGCACGGTCTGTTCGAGCGCGCGGAAGAGTGCTGCATCCGCCGCCTGATCGTAGAACGGCTGCCCCTGCTTATCGATCGCCGACACGCCGCCTTCGGGCAGCAGGAAGCGCACCGGCGCATCCATCTGGTTCAGCCGCTCGCCGATCCAGCGGCCCATGCGCTCGTTCTCGTCCGGCGTGGTGCGCATCAGCGTCACCTGCGGATTATGCCGGTGGAAGTGCCGGCCCTGGTATTGCGCCGGCACGGTCTCGGGCGGACCGAAGTTGACCATGTCGAGCGCGCCGACCGAGCCGACATAAGGGATGCGCGCGCGGATGATCGCGCCGAAGCGATCTTCGGTGGCGGGAAAGACACCTCCCATCATGAGGTCGCAGATTTCGGTGGTGGTGATATCGATCACGCCTTCGAGCTGGCCCCCTTCGACGAGCTTTTCCATCGACTGGCCGCCGACGCCGGTCGCGTGGAAAACCAGGCAATCGTATTCACCCTGCAGCGCCGCAGTGAGCTGCTGCACGCAGGGCGTTGTGACGCCGAACATCGTCAGCCCAATCGCCGGCAGATCAGTGCGCGCGCGCCGCGCGCGCCGCGCGCTTCGCGGGCTGTCGCAAGCCGCGCCTTCACCATCCCGGCCATCGCCTGCGCGCCATTCGCCAGGATCTGGCGCGAAATCACGTTGAGGCCCGAAACGTCGGTGACCGAATACATCATCATGATGTCGGCCGGGCCGACGTAGCGCCCGACTTCGCCCGAGGCGACGGTCGAAATCATGATCTTCGGCACGCCGACCGGCAGGCGGCGCATCGCGGGCGTTACCAGCGCGGTCGCCCCTGATCCGCCAGCCGAAATGATCCCTGCGATGCCGCTCTGGCGCGTGATCCAGGTCTCGAACGCTTCCGACATCGCGGCGACCGAGGCGCCGCGGTCGGAACTGAAGACACCCGCTGCACCCCTTGGATGATTCAGCGCAATTTCGTTCGGCGACACGTCGGCAGCCGAATGCTTGCCGCTCGTAGAAAGGTCGACGAGCCGCGTTCGTACATCGGCGAGCTTGAGCAGATCGCGGATGAACCGCAGTTCCTCGCCCTTCGTATCGAGCGTGCCGGCGACGAGCACGACCGGCGGGCCGCTCGCGGCGAGCGGCCGCACGTCGGCGCGCCGGGTCGCGGCTTCGTCGAGAGATACGATGCTTGAGCTGGTGCGCGCCGACGCCTCGATCCGGGCAACCGGCACCGGCTGCGACCAGCGCGTCGGCAAGCGTCGGATTGGAGACATAGATGCGGGTCGATGCGCCGGCCGGCCGGCGCGCGACAGGCGCGGCGCCTTCGCGGCGTTGCGGTCTCGACGATCGGCGTGTCGTCATGCCCATGCCGCCCGACGCCGAGCAGGCGCTGCTGCAAGGCGCGGTCGGCCGCGAGCCGCTGCGCCTCGATCACGCGGTTGATGCGTCCGTTGACCATGATGGCGACGTTCTCGGACACCGCGCAGGCGACGCCGATGTTCTGCTCGATCACCAGCACCGCCATCTCGCCATCCTCGGCGAGCTGCACCAGCATCTCCTCGACCTGGCTCACGATCACCGGCGCGAGCCCTTCGGTCGGCTCGTCCATCACCAGCAGGCGCGGATTGGCCAGCAACGCGCGCGAGATCGCCAGCATCTGCTGCTCGCCGCCGGACAATTGTGCGCCGCCGGTATCCTTGCGCTCCGCAAGGCGCGGGAACGTCTCGTAGATGCGCTCCACCGTCCACGCGCCCTTGCGCGCGTTCGGGATCACGCGCAGGTGTTCGTCGACGGTCAGCGAGCGCCACAGCCGGCGGCCCTGCGGCACATAGCCGATGCCGAGCCGGGCGATCTGCGCCGGCGCAAGACGCGTCAGTTCGTCGCTCGCCCCGAAGCGGATCGTGCCGCTCGACGCGCGCGTGAGCCCCATGATGGTCTTGCACAGCGTGGTCTTGCCCATGCCGTTGCGGCCGACGATCGCAAGCACGCCCTTGTGGATGGTGAACTCCACCCCCTGCAGCGCATGGGAGTGGCCATAGAAGACGTTGAGGCCGCGGACGGTGAGGAGGGCAGGGACGTCAGCCATGGCCGCCCCCGAGATAAAGCTCCTGCACTTCCGGATCGGACTCGATTTCTTCCGGCTTGCCCTCTTTGAAGATGCGGCCGTTGTGCATCATGGTCACGCTTTCGACCACGCGCAGCGCCACGTCCATGTCGTGCTCGATGACGATGTAGCCGATGTGCGCGGGCAGCGATGTCAGGATCTCCACCAGCTCGGCGCGCTCGGTCGGCGAAAGGCCCGCGGCCGGTTCGTCGAACAGGATGAAGCGTGGTGCACCGGCGAGCGCCAGCGCAATCTCGAGCTGGCGCTGCTGGCCGTGGCTCAGTTCCGCGACGAGCTGTTCCTTCACGGCGGTCAGATGCACGGCCTGCACGAGGTTTTCTGCCGAATGCATCAGCGCGTCGTTGCGGCGCGGGCGCAGCAGCGAGTAGCGGCCGCGCGAAACGCCGCGGCAGGCGAGATACACGTTGTCGATCACCGGCAGTCCGGTGAACAGCGCCGAAATCTGATAGGTGCGCCGCAGCCCGCGCCGGATGCGCTCATGCGGTGGAAAATGCGTCACGTCCTCGCCGAAGAAGCGGATGGTGCCGGAGGTCGACGGGAAGTCGCCGGTGATGCAGTTGAACAGCGTGGTCTTGCCGGCGCCGTTCGAGCCGAGCACGGCACGCCGCTCGCCCGGCCGCACCGTGAGCGTGATGTCGGTCAGCGCGGCGAGCGCGCCGAACGTCCGCGTCACGCCGCGCAGCTCCAGCGCATTCGCGGTCCCGACGGCACTCAGGCGTTCGGCGACGGAAAGGGAGACGGCCATCAGTGCCCCCCTTGCCGTGCAGTCGTGTTGCGCTGCTGACGCGCGCGCCAGCGCTGCCATAGGCCGAGCACCCCGTCGGGCGAAAACAGGACGATCAGCAGGAAGCCGAGCCCAATGAGAAGCTGGAAGCGCTTGCCGTCGAGACCGACCGCGACCAGCGCGTCGAGCGCGAAGGTGCGCAGGATGACGTAGATGATCGCGCCGATGAACGCGCCGATCGGCCGGCTCAATCCGCCGACGACCGCGATGATGAGAATGTCGATCACCGGACCGACGCCGGCCGTGCCGGGCGAGATCTGGCCACCGTGCCAGACCAACAGCACGCCCGCGATGGCGGCGATCAGCGCGGCGAACGCATAGGCGGCGATGCGGTGTGCCGTGACGTTGAAGCCGAGCGCCGCCATGCGTCGCGCATTGTCGCGGATGCCTTGCAGCGCAAGCCCGAATGGCGATCGCGAGACATAAACGACGACCAGATAGGAGAGCACCGCCCAGAACAGGATCAGGTAGTAGAACGGCACCGGCGCGCGCCAGTCGACGCCGAATGCGACCGGCGTGCGCACCGCGTTGAAGCCCGAGAAGCCGTTGAAGATCGGGTAGTTCTGCAGCGTGAAGTAATAGAACGCGGACGCGATCGCGAGCGTGATCATGATGGTGTAGATGCCCTCGGTGCGCACCGAGAGGACGCCCGAGAGCGTGCCGAAGATCACCGCGATGACGATCGCGAGCGGCACGCCGACCCACCACGGCCAGCCGAGGCTGATGTCGGTCATCACGGTGGTGCCGAAGATCGCCACCATGTAGCCGGCGCAGCCCGCGACCGTCATCTGCACCAGGCTGACCATTCCGCCGTAGCCCGCGAGGAACATCAGGCTGAGCGCGATCATGCCGAGGATCATCGCCCAGCCGAACGTTTCGATCAGGACGAAATTGCTGGCGAAGGCCGGCAGGATCAGCATGAACAGCGCCAGCAACCACAGCGCCGGATGCGCCTGAAACGTGTTGATCAGGCTCCAGCTTTGCGCCGGTACGGGCGGGGCTACGCGCGCGGTGTCGACCAGGGCCATGACCTAGCGCCCCAGCAGGCCCTGCGGCCGAATGGCCAGCACGACCACCATGATGACGAACGTGAGCACGACCGCGTAGGTCGGCATGTAGACAGCGCCGAACTGGTCGGCGAGGCCGATCAGCACGGCGCCGATCGCCGCGCCCGGGATCGACCCCATGCCGCCGACGATCACCACGACCAGGGATGCAAGCAGGATCTTGACGTCCTCGCCCTGCTGCATCGACTGGAACGTCCCGCCGATGACTCCCGTGAATCCCGCAAGTCCCGCCCCAAAGGCGAAGACGAGAACGAAGATGAGCTGCACGCGGATGCCCGTCGCCGAGAGCATGTCGCGGTCGTCGACGCCGGCGCGGATCAACATCCCGATCTTGGTGCGGTTGAGCGCGAGCCACATCAGGATGCCGATGACGATCGCGCCGAGCAGGATGACGAGGCGCACCAGCGGATAGTTCAGGTAAACGTACTCGCCGCTGGAGCGCACCGCGGTGACAAGCGGCACCTCGATCGGGCCCGCGAGCCACGCGGGGGTCGGCACCTGGTAGAAGTCGCCGCCCCAGCGCCAGAGCATCAGGTCGGCGAGAATGAGCGAGAGCGCGATGGTGACCAGCGTCTGGCGCAGGTCCTGGCCCTCCATCCAGCGGAAGATCGTGAACTGGAGGACGATGCCGAGGAGCGCGACCACGATGAAGACGACGATCAGGCTCAGGATCCAGCTTCCCGAGGCGGTCGCGACCTCGTAGCCGAGATAGCCGCCGAACAGATAGAGCGAGCCGTGCGCAAGATTGACGTTGCGCATCAGCCCGAAGATCAGCGTGAAGCCGCTCGCGACGACGAAATAGAGTCCGCCGAGCGTGATGCCGTTGAGGAGTGCGCTCAGGAAAAAGCGCTTGCGCCCGATCGCCTGCTCAAGCTCCGGCGGCCACACCGCGAAGATGAGAAACAGCAGGACCGCGACCGCGATCAGGATGATGAGCGACCAGACCGGGTGGCGTCCGATGAAGTTGTTCACGGCGCCGCCTCCGCCTGCGTGCGCGGCACCGCGCAACGGCGGCAAGAAATCAACGCGACGCCACACCAACACATGGCCTTTTGGCTTCCCTCCGCCCGGACCGGCGCTGCGCGTTGCGGCTTCGCCGCAAACGCCGCTCTTTCCGCTTGATTCAAATGGTCTTTTGGCCGCCTGTCTATGACCGCCAGTATCTTCTTTTAAAGCGAGCCCGCTGCCTAGCCGTTGAGCACCTGTACGGCGCGCCGGTAGTCGGTCGGTGCCATTCCCACATGGGATGAAAAGAACCGCGTGAACACGCTCTGGCAGGAGAAGCCCAGCTCGTAGCCGATCTCGGTGATCGACTGGTTCGTCTGCCCGATGCGCTGGACGGCCTTCTCCATGCGCAGCGTATTCAGATAGATGTTCGGCGTGACGCCGGTCTGGCGGCGGAACAGCTTGTAGAAATGCGGCCGGGAGAGGCCGGCATCGCGGGCGACCTCGTCCAGCTCGATCTCGGAGCCGAGCTTTTCCGACATCAGCACGATCGATTTGCGCACCCGGAAGTCGATGAAGGACGATGCCGGGCCGCAGTAGCGCTGCCAGCCGCCGGCGAGCCGCCAGGATTGCTCGAAACACGCGTCGGTGAGTTCGAACAGCGTGCCGTCGAAGTTATCCGCCGTGTCGAAGTCCTCGAGCAGCGACACGGTCTCGCGCACGATGGCGTGGATTTTCGGTGTCATCTCGATCAGGGACCGGCCGAACTCCAGCACGGCATGCGCCGAATGGCCCATGCGCTGGAACCAGCTCCGGTCGATATAGAGGACAAGGAAGAGCCCGCCTGCGCCGAGGTCGCCGGGGTTGAAGCCGTGCGGTTCCCAGGGGTTCACCGCGATGGCGCAGCGTTCGGTCAGTCCGTGCAGCGCCCCGTTCACCGGAGCGGTTGCCGTCGCGCCATCGAGGTGGAAGATCAGGTGCCCTTCGCGATGGGCATGGATCGTCATCGGGCGGTTGAGCTCGTACAGCGTCGCCCGGCCGAAACGGCCATGATAGACGGACAAAGCCCTGCTCATTGTCGCCCTCCCGCAGTCTTCTTTTCCTTTAGAATTCCGCATGATGGCGCGGTTGGCAATACAGGCGGCTGGGCCGAAACCGGCCGCGCCGGGCAATACGCCGTTATGCGCGCTGCGCTGCGGCAATAGCCCGCAGCCAAGCAGAAAAAAGAACCGGGCGGCTCGCGCCGCCCGGTCCTCGAAGCCTTCGGTGCGGAAGCGTCAGTAGGACTTCTTGCACTCGGGATTGGTGCGGCTCGGCAGGCCGAGCTTGGCGAACTGCTCCGGCGTGAAGGTCAGCGTCTGCTTCACGTCCGGGATCAGCTTCACGGCCTTGTTGACGAGATCGCCGTTCGGCAGCTCGACCACTTCGGTGATGAAGTTGGTGCCGACCGCCTGACGGTTCGCATCGAGCTTGATCTTGCCGTTCGGCGCGTCGAGTTCGAGCTTCGCCATTTCTTCGCGGAACTTCTTGTGGCCATCCGAGAGGTCGCCCTTGATCGTGTTGAGCACCGTGAATACCGCATTGAAGTCGTTGTAATAGGCGGTGCCGGTGAGCGAGGGCGACGTGAAGCGCTTGTCCGCCGGGAACGACGATTGATAGAG
The DNA here is from genome assembly GCA_963779545.1 of uncultured Alphaproteobacteria bacterium. Taxonomy (GTDB): domain Bacteria; phylum Pseudomonadota; class Alphaproteobacteria; order Rhizobiales; family Xanthobacteraceae; genus PALSA-894. The sequence goes on from CAVZYQ010000005.1 coordinate 707,441, forward strand.
CTTCACCCAGTCATTCCATTTCGCATTGTCCCACACGTCGGCCTGCGGGCCGGCCGTCGGGATGCCGATCGCGATGCGCTTCGCGGCGCCCTTGGAGGACAGCACCGTCTGGTCGACCAGGATCGAGCCGCCGATCAGTTTCGCCTTGCCGCCGGCCTGTGCATACTGGTTGAAGAAGTTCACCGCATCGCCGCCGCCGAGGCCGAGATAGATCGCGTCGACGTCGTCGGGCAGCTTGGCAATGATCGAGGCGAAGTCCTTGGTGCCGAGCGGCACCCAGAACTTCTCGGTGATCTGGCCGCCAAGCGAGCAATACTCGGTGATCAGGCTGAACAGCTGCGTGTAGGGGAACGAATAGTCCTCCGCCACGGTCGCGATCTTGCGCCACTTCTTGTCGTTGTAGATGTAGTTGCCGAGCCCGGAGAGCCACTGCGAACCGTCGAGGTTCCAGCGGAAGAAGTTCGGCGACGGCGTGACGTATGTCGTCTCAAGCGCGCCGGACGAGCCATTGAGGAACGTCACCTGCGGCTGCGTCTTGGAATAGTCGCGGATCGCGATGCCTTCCGACCCCGACACCGGGCCGATCAGGATGTCGACCTTGTCCTGCTCGACCAGCTTGCGCGCGCCGCGGATCGCGGAATCCGGGCTGGCATTGGTCGGGAACGTAATGACCTCGATGGTCTTGCCGCCAGCCTTGGCGCCGGCCTGCTTCATCGCGACTTCCATGCCGCGAATGGCATCTTCGCCGAGCGTGGTGAGCGCGCCTTCGAGCGTGGCGAGCACGCCGATCTTGATCTTGTCTTGCGCCTGCGCGGCGCCGGCGGTGAGCGATACGATCGCCGCCGCCATCAGCAGCTTGTTCCGCATGAACGTCCTCCCTTGAGATTTTTGTATTCCCAGTCAGTCAGCAGGCTCATCATCCGGCCTGCCGGTGTCGCCTCGCGTGGGCGCGATTATAGGCGGTCCCACGGCAGTCTTGCAGGCATCCTAGGGCTTTTCGGCATGACCGACAGTCTCATTTTTGACGCATCGAAATAACGGCTAGGCGGAGGCGCGAAACGCTACTGCGGACTGATTGCGAGCGGGGCGTTCGGCCGCTGCTTCTCCCGGCGCGCGGGGGCGGGTCTTTCGGGGGTGGATGAGGTCGTCGCGGGAGCCGGACCCGGCGTCTGTTCGTCCCGGGCCGTTGCGCCCGCCGGCTGCCGCGGGGAGCTCGGCCGTTCCTTTACGGGCGGAGGGGCCGGATCCGCGCCGCGCGCCGGCTCGTCCGTCATGATGCTCACCGGCGGGATCGAGGCAGCGGAGGGCAGGGTGTACTTCTCCGGAATGGGCGCGCGGGTCTCCGAACCGGTGGGGGCGATCAGCCCGGGCGTCGCCGCAGCCGGTAAAGCGGCCGTCCCCGGCGTCCGCCAGCCCGCCGAATGGCGCGCCACGTTGGCGTCGAACGACTTCTGCCTGATGTTGCTCCAGAGCTGCGCCGGATCTCGAAAGATCGCAATGTCTTCGCAGCGCTCCGCGGTACAGCCTTTGCGCAGCATGAGAACATTCGCGGTGAGGCCGAACGGGTCCTGCTGCAGCGAGGCCGTGAGCGAGTCGACCGCTTCATCGAATTGCGGCGTGCGGGGGCCGGCGTATCGCGTCGCCGCGGCAAGCAGATCGAGCCGGGCGGCGGTGTAGAGGTTCGCTGCTGCCAGCGTTTCCGGTCCCGCGAAAATCGCCTGAGCGCACGCCGCTTCGACGATGCCACCGGCGCGCTCAAGACAGGCGAGCGATCCTGTCCCAAGCGCCTGTCCGCGCAATTCGGACAGGCGTGTCTCGATCGAGCGGCGCTGTTCGATGAAGCCGAGATAGACGGTGAACCAGAATGCGCTGCCAAGGAACGCCGCGAACGAGATCGCCACCAGCATCAATCGCACGCCACGGCGGCCGTACGGGCCGACACCAATGGCGCCGACCAACGACAGTCCCGCGACCGCAATGCCGATCAGCAGAATAATGCTGTGGTACGAGAATCCCAACAAGCTCTACCTCAACAATCGCCGGCCTGCCGGCTGTCGCCCTTGAGCCGGTTCGCCGAATAGCCTTCGAAGTACGGCGATTTGCTGTCAATCGCGCGCTGGTTTCAACCACCATTTCCCTGATGCAGATCGCGCCCCTTCACCAGCGCGCGGATCTTGCCGTCAGCGATATTTCGCTTGAGCATCCAGAACCCGCAATCCGGATGAATGTATTTGATCCGTTCGGCGCCGAGGGTTTTCTCGGCACGCTCGATGGTGCGCGCGATCTGGTCCGCGGTCTCGATCTCGGTCAGCTTGATGTCCACCACGCCAAGGCCGAAGCCGATCTCGGGCCGCAGGTCCTTGAACACGGCAAGTTCGTCGGCCGGCCGGTGCGCGGTCTCCATCACGATGTGATCGACGTGCAACGCGTTGAGATAGCCCATGAGCTGCGCCCACGTGCCCTTCTGGATCGATTGGCCGCCGTAATTGCCGAAGCACAGGTGTACGGCGGGCGTCGTCTTCACGGCATCGAGCACGCGGTTGATGGCTTCCGCGGCCCATTCCCATTCGTCCGGGCTTCCCGGCAGGTTCGCCTCGTCGATCTGCACAACCTCGGCGTCGCAATGTTTCACCTGCTCGGCGAGCGCGTCCGCGATCGCCATCGTGAGCTTCGGCAGGCTCTTGTAGTGCACGTCGTAGAGCATTTTGGCGAGCATGTGTGGGCCGGTAAGCGTGAACTTGAACGGCCGGTCGGTCAGCCGCTTCGCCCGCGCGCAGGCCTGCGGCAGGTCGAGCGTGCCGGGGCCAACCGGCCCCTCGACGACCGCAGGCGGGCGCGTGCGGAATTTCGTCGCCGGTTGCGCCCGGTAGGCGACAAGCTCGTCGAACGTGACGCCGGAGCGAATGCCCGCCATCGGCTTGACGAAATATTCGATCATGCCGTTGGTCTCGGGATGATTCACGTCGAAGCGATAGAGCTCGCCGTCGCACACCAGATCGATGCCGGCCTGTTCTTGCGTGTGGATCACGACGCGCGTCGCGTCGATCACGGCTTGCTCTGACGGCAGCGCACCAAGCCAATCCGGAAACGGATAGGAACCGACGACGGTTGTCTCAATACGCGGCGTGGTCATCAGGCTGGCGCTCCCGGCACGTGTGGCTCGTATCGGCCTCCTTATAGAGGGCGCGCATCAGCGTTGCCAAATCCCCGACATCAGGCTCCTGCACGGCGGCGCGAACGCATCGCAGGGCTCGGCTGGCTTCGAAGAGTTCTAAGATCGATCGGGCGCCAGGCGAAACGCGGGATTGCGCCGCGTCAAGACGTGGCCAGTGACGAGCGATCCAATGCGGTGCACTGCTTCATGACGGCGGAAGCTTCAGGTCCGCCGGCCTGATAAGCCTGCTCGAGAGTGTCGAACTTCTGCTTGGCGACGGCGCGCTGCCGCTCATCGAATCCGGCGAGCCGGTCTCCGACGTTCTTCAACGAGCCGTCCTTCTTGAGTGCGGCGAGCACATCATAGGATGCGCGCAGCGCGGCCTGCAGCGCAGCATTGGCATAGAGCACGCCGGCAAATCCCATCTCGGCGAGTTTCGCGCGGCCGAGATCCGGCGTCTTCCCGCCGTGGACGATGTTGGCGATCTGCGGAACGGTGAGCTCCTTCGTGATACGCGCCATCTCGGTTTCGCTGGTGGGCGACTCGACGAAGGTCGCGTCGGCGCCGGCCTCGATCATTGCGTGCGCGCGATCGATCGCGGCATCGAGACCGAGCACCGCGCGTGCGTCCGTTCGCGCGATGATCTGGAAGTCCTGATCTTTGCGTGCATCGACCGCCGCCTTTACCTTGCTCAACATCTCGTCGAGCGGGATGACATGCTTGCCGTCGAAGTGACCGCACTTCTTCGGAAACACCTGGTCCTCGATCTGGATGCCTGCGGCGCCCGCGCGCTCCAGCACCTTCACGGTGCGGATCATGTTGAGCGCGTTGCCAAATCCTGTGTCGGCGTCGACCAGCATTGGAAGCTTGACCACATCCGCAATCGCTTCGACGTGCGAGGCGATCTCGCTCAGCGTGGTCAGGCCGATGTCCGGCACGCCGAGGTACATGTTGGCGATGCCGGCGCCGGTCACGTACATCGCTTCGAAGCCGGTATCTTCGATCACGCGCGCGAACAGGCCGTTGGCCGCGCCGGGAAACAGCACCGCTTCGCGCCGCGCCAAGATCCCCTTGAGGGCCGCCGTGCGTCTCATTGTGCCAGCTCAACGTATTTCATCGTCGTTCAGCCATGCGTTGTTTCGGCTTCCGCCAATCGCGCCCATTGCGGCCACGTGGATCGTTGACAGTCAACAGTGTTTTCAAGCTTGACGACGCTCCGTGCCGATTTGGCTGTAGCGGACGTTCAGGGCGCTCGAACTCGTCAGTTTCCGCCGGCGCAGAACATTTGCCGCTCGGTCGGCGCGAGGATCACGAGTTGCGGCGCGTATTCGTCCAGCACAGACCATTTGAATCCGCAAAGCTCGTGGTGCATCCAAACGTAGCGCCCGGCGTGCGTCGCAAAATAGTCCTGCCAGTAGCCGCGCGTGAAGGAGTCGCCGATCACCACGATCGTCGCGCCCGCGCGGCCGGTCTCCAAAAGATCGCCGCCGCTTTCGAATTGCGTCGCAATCGGGGTTGCGGGTGGCGCCGGAGGCCCGTAGGCGCCAAGGTCGATGATGGCATCCTCGTCGCTCACGTCGGCCGAGATCGCGAGCAGCCGCGCGAGGTCGCCGCCGTCCACGCGCTCAAAACCGCGCAACACGCGCGCGGGATCGATGACCCATTCCGGCTTGCGCGCGGCGCGCATCACGGTGTTGTAGGCGATGAGCGCGCCAAACTTGTTCCAGTGGGAATCGGTGCGCCGGTAGGTCGGGCTTGAGGCGACCATCAGTGGCGCGCGCAAATCGACAGCAACGATGCCGCGAGCGCCAAGCGCGCGCATCATGAGATCGTATTCGGTAACGGCAGGGACTTCGGCGGCCCAGGCGGGCAAGCGGTTGCGGTTGACCGTCGCACCGTTGGGCGGGACCGCGACCAGAAAATCCGCCCCCTTCGCGGCAAGATGATCACGCAATGCCGCAGCGCGATCCGCGAACGCGGCGATTTGCGCCTCGCGCAACATCCTTCCGGTCGCCTGTTCGATCGTGCCGTCACCGTTGAGAAACAGCCAGTTGTCACGCCCGATAATGACGCGCAGATCGCTCGGCAGATCGACCGCATAGCGCAAGAGCCCGTGCGCATGCACGAGCTCGGTGCGGAGCCCGAAATGATCGCCAAGGAAGCGATCGAGCTGGCGTGGCAGCGCGAGCCATTCGCGCAGCGACTGCGGCCAGGAGGGTGCGATGCTGAGCATGCGCGCCTCGCCCTCGGACGAGAGCTCGGCGGGTTGCATCGCCTGGATCAGCATCGGTACGGCCAGCAATGGGAGGCACATGAGTGCCCAAAACCGCCGATAGCCCGCGAGCAAGCCCATATCAGAACCGGAAATAGAGGAAAGGGCTATAGGAGCCCGCGGCGACGCTCAAGATCGACAACGCAAAGAAGGTCATGATCGCGGCCGCGTCGCCGAGCGCATAGACAGGCCGCGCGAAGCGCGAAAACAGCCGCCGCAACACGCGCCAGATATCGAAGTCGATCGTTGCAAGCAGCGCACCGGCGATCATCGCCGTGATAGTGGCCGGATGCAGCACGACATGCGTCGCGACGCTGAGGCCGGATATGCCATGAAAGCCCGCGAGGCTGCCAAAGAACGCGAGCGCATGATCGAGGTCGCGCGCGCGGAACCAGACCCAGCCCGTCATCACGGCGAGTAGCAGATAGGGCCGCCCAAGCCATGGATGGCGCGACAGCACGCCGCCGAGTCCGGCACGTTCGAGAATGAGAAAAGCTCCGTGATGTACGCCCCAGATCACGAAGGTCCAATTTGCGCCGTGCCACAGGCCGCAGAGGACAAATACCACGCAAAGATTGCGATATGTCTCCAGTGCCGAGCCGCGGCTGCCGCCGAGCGGGACATAGAGATAATCGCGCAGCCATTGCGAAAGGCTGATGTGCCAGCGCCGCCAAAACTCCGTCACCGAGCGCGATGCGTATGGCAGACGGAAGTTGCGCGGAAACGAAAAGCCAAGCGCCAGCCCGAGCCCGATCGCCATGTTGGAATAGCCGGCGAAATCAAAATAGATCTGGATGGTGTAGGCCGACAGCCCAAGCCAGGACTCCGCCATGCTCGGCTGCGCCACCTTGTCGAACACCGTTTCAGCGATGCGCGAGACCTCGTCCGCGACAAGCACCTTCTGTGCAAGACCGATGACGAAGATCCGCATTCCGGCGGAGACGCGGCCGAGCGTCATGCGCCGATCGGTCAGGTGTCGTGCGATGGTGTGATAGCGGATGATCGGCCCGGCAATCAGTTGCGGAAACATTGCGATGTAGACCGCGACCGAGAGCAGGCTGCGGTTCGATTTCACCTCTCCACGATGCACGTCGACGAGATACGAGATGGCGTGGAAGGTGAAGAACGAGATGCCGAGCGGCAGCGCGATGCCCGGAAGCGCGAACGCCTCGCGGCCGGCCACCGCATTGAGCGTGCCGACCGCGAAGTCGGCGTACTTGAAGACTGCGAGCAGCAACAGATTTGCCGCGACGCCGGCTGCCGTCGTCCAAAACCGCCGCCTGCCTTCAGTCGCATCGATTGCGAGCGCAAAGGCGTAATTCAGCACAATCTGTCCTGCCAGCAACAGCACGAAGCGCGGCTCGCCCCAGGCGTAGAACAGGAGCGAAGCCGCAAGCAGCACGACGTTCTTCGCCGTGACGCCCGGCGCGGCGCAATAAAGGATGAAGAACAGCGGCAGGAAATAGAACAGGAAGGTGACCGACGGAAACAGCATTGATCTCCGCCCCGCCGTCAGGCTCGCTGCTGCACGGCTTTCGTGACGCTCGCCCCGACGGCGGCGCCAAGCTGGCGCAGCGCAAGGCCGTTGAGTGGAAATTCCAGCACGATGTGCACGAGACTCAGCGCCAGCAGGACGGTAAAGCCGAAGGCGTAGTCATAGAAATAGAGCGCGGTCGATGCGGCGCTTGCCGATACGACGATCGCAAGCCGCGATGCCGACATCTGGTTCCAGCGGATCACCTCGGCTTTGATGAACCAGTTGAGGTAATGATAGGTGTAGACGAAGGCGAGCAAGGCGACGAGGCGGTTGTCGAGGCTGAGCCCCGGAATTCCGAACAGCCGCCCAAGCGCGGGCGCGACGTTGGCAAAATAGTCGTTCGCCGCCTTCGCGAAGGATGGGACAAGCGTCGCAGCCGTCGGCGGCATCGCGAGGATCAGCGCGATCGCAGCGAGATAGATCCCGATCAGGACCCATTGCACCTTCTGGCCTGACCGGTAGGCGCCGAGAACCATGAATACCAGCGTGAACAGCGAGACGTGAATGAGCGTCGGCAGCAGTATGCCGAGCACCGCAAGGGAAGCCCCCTGCGAGAGCATGAGCGCGGTCAATCCCAGTGCGCCGATGAACAACAGCATCGTCTGCATCGCCGTGGTGGCGGCGGCCATCAGCACGCACACGACGAACGCCGTCCACATGACGAAGCCGAACCAGGTCGCGTTGTCGATGATCGCTGCGGCGACGGCGACGGCTGCAAGCCCGAGCGCGACCCCGCGCTGGGGAAGAAAATACTTGCGGTCGTGCAGCCAGGATATCTCGGTCGCGTAATGCGCGGGCCCGAGCACCACATAGGCGAGCAGGAGCAACTCGAACGGCACCAGATACGTCAGCGCCAGCGCCGACAGCATCAGCCCGAGATGAGCCGCGTCCATGATCCGCATGATTGCCCCGCCGCGCAACAACGACTCAGCTTCAGCGCCAATTGCGGCGTTCTTGTAGCTTACTCATCTCGACAGCGCAGGCTCAAAAAGTTTTCGCGGTTCGGTCGACCGACAATCAACGCGATGAATCAGTTTCTAGAAAAGTTCGTAACGAAGCGGCAACACAATCTCACATAGCATTCATTCACACGCTCCTTTTGAAGTGTTGAAGCCAAAAAGATTCAACTTCGAAGAAAAGCGCCAGCGGCTGCCTGGTGCTCCCACCGGCAAGACGCTCGCAGCCATCCCACTGTTGGAAACCGCGACATCAAGGAGAATCAAAATGAACAAGCTCGCTGGTCTAATAGGAGCCGCATTGAGCCTCTGCGCTTATGCCACACCGAGTCATGCGCAAGCGACCAGGACGTGGGTTTCGGGTGTCGGAAGCGACGTCAACCCGTGCAGCCGCACGGCGCCTTGCCAGACCTTTGCAGGCGCAATCTCGAAAACAGCAGCCGGCGGTGAGATCAACTGTCTCGATCCAGGCGGCTTCGGCACGCTCAACATCACCAAGTCGATCACGATCGACTGCCACTACACCCATGGCAGCGTGCTTGCGTCACTCGTGAATGGATTTATCATCAACGGCGCCGGCATCGTCGTCAACTTGCGCGGCCTGTCGGTCAACGGCGCCAATACGACGACCGGCAACGGCGTCCGCATCCTTGCGGCGAGCGCGGTCAACATCGACAATCTCACGATCGAGAATTTCGGCGGTTCCTCCCCATCCAACGGCCGCGGCGTCTCGATCGAGACTTCTACGGCGAACGTGAAGGTGACGATCCAGAACTCCAGGTTCGCTGGCAACAATTTCGTCGGCGTGCATTCGAATCCCTCGGGCGGCAACGTTCTCCTGACCATCAACAACACGACGTTTGTGAATGGCGGCTCCACCGCAATTCAGCTGCGTCAACTGACGACGGCCGCGGTCGACAGGGTGATTGTGACGAATCATCTTGCCGGCGCGGGCCTCACGGCGGAGTTGGGGAGTGTCGCAGCTGGCATCAGCAACAGTGTGTTTTCGGACAATCAGTTCGGCGTGTTCGTCGGTAACGGCGGCAACCCGGTTGTCCGGCTCTTCGCCTCCTCCATCAGCGGGAGCACCACCTCGGCCTTGAACATCGTCAGCGGCCAGGTGCTTTCCGCCGGAAACAACATGATCCGCGGAAACACCGGGAACGAGGTGCCCTCGGCGAACGCCGGCACTCAGTAGCCGCAGTCGAACCGGATATCGCGGTTTCGATATCCGGGACGGGCAAGGGGAGGGGAGTTCGATTCGGCTCCCCTTTCCTCTTGCCGGGCGGCACCGTCGGTCAGGTCACATTCGAACAAGGCGAGGTCACTCGCAATGAATCTATCGCCACATCCCTTGGCAACCACGTGCGTGCCGGCCTCGTTGCCGTCGAGCACCACGGTGCCGGGCCGCGCCTGCGGCACCTGCACGCTCTGCTGCAAGACATTGGGAGTCGTCGAACTCGCCAAGCCGATGGGCTCCTGGTGTCCGCATTGCCAGCGTGCGAAGGGGTGTGCGATTTATGACGCGCGTCCCGCCAGTTGCCGCAAGTTCTATTGCCAGTGGATGTTGCGGACGACGCTCGGGCCCGAGTGGAAGCCCGACCGGGCGAAATTCGTTCTGGTTGTAACCGCCAACAACCACCTCACGGTGTGCGTCGATCCGGGCTTCCCATCCGCGTGGCGGCAATCGCCCTACTATGAGGTTCTGAAGCGATGGGCGCGACAATACGCGGACGACCCGGCGTCCGCGTGGCCCGGCGTCGATGTGTGGATCGGGCCGCGCTGCATCGTGATTCTTCCGGATCGCGACGTTGATCTTGGAACAGTCCGTGCGGAGGAATCAGTTCGGGTCGATCGCAAGGACACCGGGCTGGGCGCGGTCTACGAAGCCCAGAAGTTCACGCCCCAGAGGCACGCATATGACGCGAATCTGCAGGAGCGTCCCGGCTTAACCGCGCCGGCATAGAAACGGCCTCACCATCGGAAAAACGCGCGGGCGGCGGATTGTGTCCGCCGCCCGGCTGTCTTGCTGCGCCTTATGGCAGTTCGTTCAGCATCGCCAGCACGGCATGCACGGTGCCGGAGGAGACGCTGATCTCGTCGGCGGTCGCGACCGCGGTGTTGTCCTTGAAGCCCGCAGCAACATCGACCGCGGTGATCACATACGTACCGGACCAATTCGTGTTGTTGGTCACGCCGACCGCAAGATCGAATAGCGTGCCCGTGACCGTCACCTGGCTGTCCGCATCACCGACGCCGACGTTATGCAAGATGACATTCCCGCTGTTGGTGAGCGTGAACGAATAATCGATCACGTCGCCTGTGTCCGCGACATCGTTGTTGTTGAGGTCGTGGTAGCCGAGCGCCGCCTTGGTGAAGTCCAGGTCGACAATCGGCGTAAACGTGACCGGCACGGAGGCGCTGTCGCTGTCGGAGGCGCCTTCGTCGGTCGTGACCGACGCCGTGTTGTTGATACTTCCTCCGGCGGTCGCCTCGGCCGCGGTCACCACGTGGTCGGCGACGTATTGCCATGTCTCGCCGACATTGATCTGGCCGTCGGAGTTGAGATCGCCGTCGTTGAACGTATCATTGTTCAGATCGAGGGCTTCGAGATTGCTGACGAACGCGTCCGTCACGACCGGGTTCGTCAGGGTCATGTTGCCGTCGTTGGTGACGGCGATCGAATACGCGATCGTTTCGTTGGCATCCGCGGTGCCGCCCGGTACCGAGGCCGTTTTGACCAGCGTCAAGTGCGGGTTCTGCTCGATCGCGACCGAAGCGCTGTCGTCGTCGCTCGCCCCCTGCGCGGTCGAGACCGTGGCCGTGTTGTCATGGGACAACGACGGATCGACCACACCGCCATTGTCGATATCGGCCTGCGTCACGGTGTAGTTCGCGGTGTATTGCCAGGTCTCGGTGAGATCGAGCTTGCCGTCCTGGTCTGTGTCACCGGTGTTGAAGCCGCCGACGAGCACCGCTGTCAGGTTTTCGACGTCCGGATCGCTGACCGTCACGCCCGTCAGCGTCATGTTGCCGGCGTTGCTCACCGCAAAGGTATAGGAGATCACGTCTCCCGCTTCATCGACCGAGGTCACGTCGGCTGATTTGGCGATCGTGACCCGCGGATCCTGGACGATCGAGACGGACTCGGTGTCGTCGTCGATCGCATTCTCCGCCGTCGTGACCGTCGCGGTGTTGTCGTGCGCCAGCAGCGGATCGACCACGCCGCCATTGTCGATGTCATCCTGCGTGACCGTATAGCTGACGGTGTACTGCCAGGTTTCGCCGACATTCACAGCATTGTCGAAGTTGGTATCGCCGTCGTTGAAGTTGTCCGCGTTGGCATCGACCGGCGTTGCGTCGTGGCTGACGTTGAACTGGAACGTCTCGCCGGGGTCCTCCACGCCGTCATGGTCGGTGTCGCCGGCATTGTAATACTGGAACGTCTCGCCGGGGTCCTCCATGCCGTTCTGGTTGGTGTCCCCGACATTCGTGCGCACGAACGTCTCGCCCGGATCCTCCACGCCATTGTTGTTGTCGTCGCCGAGGATCTGGTACTGGAACGTCTCGCCCGGATCCTCGAAACCGCTCTCGTTGGTGTCGCCGATATTGTATTCACCGCTCGGCCCCAGGATCGGGACGATGGTTTCGGGTCCGAGAATCGGGGCACTGAAATCGAGCACCGGCGTGACCACATTGACCTGTGAGTCGGTGACTTGCAGGCCGGTCAAACTCGCGTTGCCGGTATTCGTAATGTTGATGGTGTAGCTGATGATGTCTCCGGCCGCGTTCACGGACGCGACGTTCGCCGTCTTCACGAGGGTCACGGTCGGCCTGCGGTCGATCGACACGGAAGCGGCAGCCGCAATAGGACCGGTTTGATCGCTGTCGACCGTCACCGTGTTGCTGATGACGCCGTCACCGCCGCCGTTACCGTCGATGTCGCCCTGCGTCACCGTATGGCTGGCGGTGTACTGCCACGTTTCGCCGACGCTGAGCTGATTATCGAGATTGGTATCCCCGACATTGAATCCGCCGCTCGTCACTGCTGCGAGATCGCTGACCGAAGGATCGCTCACCGTGATGCCGGTTAGCGCTGTGTTGCCGACGTTGGAAACCGAGATCGCGTAGGAGATCACTTCACCCGCGGTGTCGGCCGTGCCGCCGTCAACCGTGGCCGTCTTGCTGACCGAGAATGTCTGCTGCACGCCGCCGCTCGCGCCATGCAGGCCCCATTCCTCGAAGCCGCCTCCCGATTCCCAGCCGGGTTGAGAACCGAACTGCGAAAAGAGTGTCACGTAGCGGTGAGCCGCATCGTTGATGAAGAAGCTGTTCGGGATCAGGATGCGATAGTCGCTCTGCCCGCTGCCGTGCGCCATGTTGGCGTTCAGCGCGATCCAGCGGTCCGCGCCGGCATCGAGGTCGTAAGCAAGGTAATTGGTGTGTGCGCCGGCAAAGCCGGAGCCGGGTGTGAAGTTGGTAAGGTTGCCCGCCTCTTCCTGCCAAATCTGCAGCTTGTCGAGCGAGATGTAGGGCTTGGTGCCGCCATTCGGCTCGTTCAGGTCGAGCAGGAACTCCCGATATGCGACACCATCGATCGTCCCATTGGCGCCATCGCCGATCACGATCGGTACATCGGCGAGCAGGATCGAATGATTGTGATTGTGGGAATTTTTCTCGTCGTACTGTGCGTTCGCGTCGGTGTTGTAGCCCTGCTCCGTGCCGTTATTCTGAATTTGCACGAATGCATTGAACGCGTTGTTGCCAGAGCCCGCAGGCTGCGTCTGGCCGGTCGTAAAGACCGCATCGTTGATAAGTCCGAAACTGTTGGGTTCGGTCAGGTCTAAGTCGGGCGTTCCCGGTGGCTTGGTCGGCATGAGTCATCCTCCCTGGCTCAGGTTTTTGCCGATCGCGTTGATGTCCCCCGACAGCGCTAAGGCTGAATTAGTTTACAACTACAGAGAACGCAGGCAAGCAACTTGAAAGTGAATAAAGTTGGGCCTCCCGCTTATTCGGCTCGCGCGCGCGGCCGCGAAAGGTTGGACGCAGTCTACGAAGCCGCAACTCGCAGCCCAACCGGCGAGCGCACGATGTGGCTTAACTAGGAGCGAAGAGGAAGAGCGGGCGGCGGATTGTATCCGCCGCCCGGCTGTCTTGCTGCGCCTTATGGCAGTTCGTTCAACATCGCCAGCACGGCGTGTACGGTGCCGGAGGAGACACTGATTTCATCTGACGCGGCCACGGCAGTGTTGTCCTTATAGCCCAAACCAACGTCGACCGAGTTGATCTCATAGGATGCGGACCAGGTCGTGCTGTCAGTTATGCCCGGCGCAAGATCGATCGGGTCACCCTCTACCATCACCTGACTATCAGCGTCTGTGACGCCGAGATTGTGCAAGGTGACATTGCCGCTGTTGGTGAGCGTGAACGTGTAAACGATCTCGTCGCCTTCGTCCGCAAGGTCGTTGCCGTTGAGGTCGCGGAACCCGAGCGCCGCCTTGGTGAAGTCCAGGTCGACGATCGGAGTAAACGCGACCGCGACAGATGCAGTGTCGCTGTCGCTTGCACCTTCGCCGGTCGTGACCGACGCTGTGTTGTCGATCGAACCGCCGGCTTCGAGGTCGCCCTGCGTCACGGTGTGGCTCGCGGCATACTGCCAGATCTCGCCGACATCGAGCAGATCATCCTGGTCGAGGTCGCCGGCGTTGAAGCCGCCGCTCTCAACTGCCTCAAGGTCGCTCACCGACGGATCGGTGACCGAAACGCCGGACAGCGTCATGTTGCCGTCGTTGGTGACCGTGATCGCGTAGTCGATCACCTCGCCGACGGTGTCCGCGGTGCCGCCCGGCACGGTCGCGGTCTTGTCCAGCACGATGCTTGGGCTCTGCACGATCGGCACCGACGCCGTGTCGCTGTCGTTGGCGTCCGCATCGTCATCGCCCTGATCGGTCGTCACCGACGAGGTGTTGTCGTAAGGGCCATTGTCGATGTCTTCCTGCGTGACGGTGTGGCTCGCCGTGTAGACCCATGTCTCGCCCAGATCGAGCATGTCGTCGCTATCGGTATCGCCGCTCACATAGACGAGATCGTCCACCGAAGGGTCGGTCACGTCGATGCCGGTCAATGTCATGTTGCCGGCATTCGCGACATTGATCGTATAGTTGATCACGTCGCCGACTTCGTCCGCGGCACCATCCGCGACCGTAGCCGACTTCACCAGCGTCACCCGCGGATCCTGGACGATCGAGACGGACTCGGTGTCGTCGTCGATCGCATTCTCCGCCGTCGTGACCGTCGCGGTGTTGTCGTGCGCCAGCAGCGGATCGACCACGCCGCCATTGTCGATGTCATCCTGCGTGACCGTATAGCTGACGGTGTACTGCCAGGTTTCGCCGACATTCACAGCATTGTCGAAGTTGGTATCGCCGTCGTTGAAGTTGTCCGCGTTGGCATCGACCGGCGTTGCGTCGTGGCTGACGTTGAACTGGAACGTCTCGCCGGGGTCCTCCACGCCGTCATGGTCGGTGTCGCCGGCATTGTAATACTGGAACGTCTCGCCGGGGTCCTCCATGCCGTTCTGGTTGGTGTCCCCGACATTCGTGCGCACGAACGTCTCGCCCGGATCCTCCACGCCATTGTTGTTGTCGTCGCCGAGGATCTGGTACTGGAACGTCTCGCCCGGATCCTCGAAACCGCTCTCGTTGGTGTCGCCGATATTGTATTCACCGCTCGGCCCCAGGATCGGGACGATGGTTTCGGGTCCGAGAATCGGAGCACTGAAATCGAGCACCGGCGTGACCACATTGACCTGTGGGTCGGTGACTTGCAGGCCGGTCAAACTCGCGTTGCCGGTATTCTGAACCGCAATGGTGTAGGTGATGACGTTTCCGGCCGCGTTCACGGACGCGACGTTCGCCGTCTTCACGAGGGTCACAATCGGTCTGCGGTCGATCGAAACAGACGCCGAAGCGGTGACAGGGTCGGTCTGATCGCTGTCGGCCGTCACCGTGTTGCTAATGAGGCCGTCACCGCCGCCGTTGCCGTCGATGTCGCCCTGCGTCACCGTATGGCTCGCAGTGTACTGCCACGTCTCGCCGGCATCGAGCTGATTGTCGCCGTCCGTATCGCCTCCGACAAAGGTCAGATCGCTTACCGACGGGTCAGTCACCGTAACGCCGGTCAGCGGCCCGCTACCGTCGTTGCTGTACGTGATCGTGTAGAAGATGACCTCGCCGACGGTGTCGGCGGTCCCGCCGTCAACCGTCGCGGTCTTGGTGAGAGACGGATCGGCGGTGCCGACGATCTTGATGGTGACTTCCTCGCTGTCCGACGCGCCGGACGGATCGGTCACGATGATATGGTAGGTGAGCGTCAGGACCTCGCCCTCGGCCAGGAAATTGACGTCGCTGTCCGACAAGGCGAACGTCCAACTGACTTTGCCGAACAGGTCGCCCGTCGAGTTGTTCGGGTTGCCCGGCGAGTCGGGATCGTCAGCGAGCGCCGCCCCCATCGCGGCGATCAGTTCCGCCTCCGAAATCGGTATCGTGCCGCCACCCGAACGTGTCGCCGTGACGGTGGTCGAAACCGTATGAGTGTCGGACAGGTCGATATCGCTGAACACGAAGTCGCCATTGGCGACAAGATTGCCGCCTGACAGGTCCTCGCCCTCGGTCAGATTCACACACTCGGGGAACCCGATCACGACCGGCTTGTCGTTGGTGCCGTTCACCGTGACGACCACGTTCTGCGTGCTCAGGCCGCCTTTCCTGTCGTCGACTTGCACCACGTAGGTGATCACGATCTGCTCGCCGGCCGCCAGATAGTCGAAGGCAAGGTCGGGCGCGGAGAACTTGGTGTTGACCGTGCCGTTGCTCGAGCTCGAGTTCTTGACCACATTTTGGATGTCGAAAAACGACATCAACTCGGCCGTGCCCAGGGAGCCGGGCAGAATGCCGCTGGTGTTACCCGTGGCGGACACACTGAGAACGCTCGCCGTGTGGCCCGTATTGTTCAGGTCGACATCGGTGAACTGCAGGGCGATGTTCGCGGTGTCGTGCGACAGCGAGAGCGTCTTGTTGGCTTGCTCGCTGAGCGTCGCCCCTGCCGTGGTGGCGAAGACCGGTTTGTCGTCGGTGCCGGTGATGGTTATCTTCACGGTCTCTTTGTTGGTTCCGCCGCGATTGTCTCTCAGCGTGATCTCGTAGGTCAGAACCAGCGTCTCGCCCTTGGCGAGGAAGTCGAAGTCGCGGTCGTCCTCGCTGAATGTCCATTTCAGTTTGCCCGAGCCGTTGCTGTCGCTCAGGATCGAGGATGTCATGCCCGCTTGAAATTTCGTGAGCGCGCCGACCGGCAGCGTCGATCCGCCCGACCACACGGCGGTCTTCAGCGCCGTGGTCGTCGTATGCGTGTCCGAGCGGTCGCTGTCGGTGAAGTTCATCGTGCCGGTGAGCACGTGGTCGACGGTCGAGCCGGTCGTGTTTGCGTCTTCGCTGAAGCTGCCGGTGGCGGCCGAAGACGTGATGTTTGGATTGTGATTTGTCATCGGGCCTTCTCCACTTCTGCGAGTTTGGTCACGACCTCGAATAAATCGAACAGAATTTGTCGATCGTCGGGATCGGTCAGGTTAAAATCAGGCTGTTCAGGCAAGTTGTAAAAGCGCACGCGTCATCCCTCCCGCTCATCATTTTCGCCGATCGCGTTGATATCCCCCGACAGCGCTAGGCCGTTTTCAGTTTACAACTACAGAGCAAGACGGCAAGCAACTTGAAAGTGAATGGCGGGTTCCACGGTTGAAATCCGCAAAAAAAGATGGCGCCATCCCACAGCGCTGAACGGATGATGGAACTTTGAATTAGCGCGCGCCGCCTGTGACATTGATGAATTCGCCCGTCACATATGACGCCTTCTCGGAGAGGAGCCACACGATCGCCTCGGCAACTTCGTCCGCCGTGCCGGCGCGGCCGATCGGCATCTTCGGGCCGAAGCGCGCGACGCGATCCGGAATGCCGAGGTCGTTGTGGATGTCGGTGTCGATCAGGCCCGGCCGCACCGCATTGACGCGAATCCCGCTGCCGACGGTCTCGGCGGCAAGACCGAGCGTCGCGGTATCGAGCGCGCCCTTCGAGGCCGCATAGTCGATGAAGGCGCCGGGCGAGCCCGTGAGGGCGCCGAGCGACGACACGTTGACGATCGCGCCACCCTTGCCCCCGTTGCGCGTCGACATCCGTTTCACCGCTTCACGCGCGCACAGCAATTGTCCAGCGACGTTGACGCGGAATGTCTCCATCATGCCGTCGAATGTCAGCGCCTCGATGCGGCGCTTCTGCCCGCCCGTGATGCCGGCATTGTTGACGAGGCCGGTCAGAGCGCCGAACACGCGGTCGGTCTCGGTGAACAGGCGCATCACGTCGTCTTCGCTGCCGACATCGCCCTGCACCGCGATGGCCTTGCCGCCCGACGCCTCGATGTCCCGCACGACGGCGTCAGCCTCGGCGTTGGCGCTACGATAGTTGACGACGACCGATGCCTTCTCGCGTCCGAGCAGCCGCGCGGTCGCGGCGCCGATGCCGCGGCTGCCGCCCGTGACGATAACGATTTGTTGGCTCATGTTGCGGCTCCTAAAGGCCGAGATAGGCGCGCTGCACGTCCGGATCGGCGAGCAGCGCCACGCCGGTACCGGACTTGATCATGCGGCCGCGCTCCAGAATGTATCCGCGGCTTGCCATGCCGAGTGCATCGCCCACATTCTGCTCGACCAGCAGAATGGCGATGCTCTTCTCGCGAGCCAGCGAGAGGATCAGCTCGAACACGCGCTCGACCATCTGCGGCGAGAGGCCAAGCGACGGTTCATCGAGCATCAGCAGCTTCGGCTGGCTCATCATCGCGCGCGCGATCGCGCACATCTGCCGCTCTCCGCCTGATAGACTGCCGGCAAGTTGCTGACGGCGTTCGGCAAGGATCGGGAAGTGCGTCAGCACGTCGTCGAGCGAGGCCTTCAGCGCCGGACGCGCGCCCGCATTGAAAGCGCCCAGCTCCAGATTTTCCAGCACGGTCATGAACGGGAACAGCCGTCCACCCTCAGGAACCATCACAAGACGGCGCGTCACGACGTCATGCGCCGGGACACGTCCTATCTCCTCGCCGTCGAAACGGACCGTGCCGGCCGTGCAGGGCAGGAGGCCTGAGATCGTGCTCAGCAGCGTCGTCTTGCCAGCGCCGTTCGCGCCGACGACCGAAACGATCTCGTCCGCGTTAACGGTCAGACTGATATCGCTCAGCACCGGTATGTCGCCATACCCAGAGCCAACGCCTTGCACCTTGAGAAGCGCGCTCATGCGTGTCCCGCCGCGTGCTTCTTGCCGAGATAGGCGGTGACGACCTGCGGGTCGTTCAGCACATCGTCGGCATTCCCCTCTGCGATCTTGGCGCCGTGATGCAGCACGATCACGCGGCGCGAGAACGCGCGCACCACTTTGAGATTGTGCTCGATGACCAGAAACGTGATGCCGCGCGCGTTGAGCCGGTGGATCAGGTCGATCACCTGGCTGACCTCGGTGGCGTTGAGACCGGCCATCACTTCGTCGAGGAGGATCAGTTGCGGCTCGAGCGCCAGCGCACGCGCCACTTCGAGGCGGCGGCGCTCGCTCAGCGTCAGTTCGGATGCCGGAACCTCGGCGCGTGCCGCAAGCCCCACCTCGGATAAGACGGCGCTCGCGTGGTTGTAGGCGTCGGTATGCGCGCGATGGCGCATGAACGCGCCGACCATGACGTTCTCTCGCGTCGTCAGCCCGATCAGCGGCTTCGCGATCTGGAAGGTGCGGCCCATGCCACGCTGGGCACGGCCCTGTGGCGGCACATGGCCGATATGCTCGTCGCGAAAAATGATCGCGCCAGCGCTCGGTTTGAGCTGTCCGGTGATCAGGTTGAACAAGGTGGTCTTGCCGGCGCCGTTGGGTCCGATCACGCTCAGGATCTCGCCCCGGCTGAGCGTGAACGAGACCTTGTCCACCGCGACAAGCCCGGCGAAGCGTTTTGTCGCCTGTTCGATCGCGAGGAAGTTTGCGCTCATGCGCTCCCCCGCCTGCGCCGACGCCACGCCGCTTGCAAAGCGCCGACGACGCCGCGCTTGAGGAACAAGGCCGCGATCACCAGCACGGCACCAAGTATGATCAGATGCCCGCCCGGGATATCGCCGCCGATGGCGTTGCGCAGGTAGAACTCAAGCGGCACGACCAGCAGCGCGCCAGTCACCGGACCGATGATCGTGCCGATGCCGCCGATCAGCGAGATCAGCGCGAACTTCACGCCGACATCCGGCAGCGTGAACAGGGTCGGCGGATCGAGCACACGTACGTACATCGCGAACAGCCCGCCGCCGATGCCGGTCAGGAAGGCGGAAAGCGCCATTCCCTGCAGCTTGACCTTGAGCACGCTGACACCCGCGGCGCGCGCCGCATCCTCATCCGCGCGTACCGCGAGCAGGTAATGCCCGAGGCGCGCGCGGCGCAGCCACACCGTGATAAACACGACGATCGCCATGAAGCCGAACATCAGCAGCGCGTACTTCCAGCGCTCGACAAAGATCATGTTCTGCAAGCCGGCGCGAAACGGCACGAGAATGCCGCGGGGCCCGCCGGTGATCCTGTCGCTGTAGTTCGCGAGTGCAAAGCAAGCTTCGTTGATCGCCATCGTGGCGATGGCGAAGAACGGTCCGCGCAGGCGGAACGTCGGCCAGGATATGAGCAGTGCCACGACGGCCGCGAGCGCGGCGGCGGGCCAGATCGCGAGCCACGGCGTCAGCCCAAGATCAAGATAGAGCCGCGCCACCGAATAGGCGCCGATGGCGAAGAACACCCCGTGCCCGAGCGAGAACTGGCCGCCGAAGCCGCCGATAATGTTCCATGCCGCGGCAAGCGCCGCGAACAGGTATGTATAGGCGAGGATGTTGACCCAGTACGGGCTGCTCCACAGGAAAGCGAGCGGCATCCCGGCGAGCGCCAGCAAGCCCGCGTAGCGCGCGAGCATCACTCCGAACGATTGCGGGGCAGGGTGCGCCGAGTCCGGCATGTCAATGCTGCTCGCGCAGGCCGACCTCTTCGGCGCCTGCCTGACCCATCAGGCCGGAAGGGCGCACGACGAGGACGACGACGAAGATGATGAACCAGATTGCCTGCTTCAGCGCGGGGTCGATGTAGTAGCCGGCGAAGGCTTCCATCACGCCGACGAGGATGCCGCCGATGAAAGCGCCCGGCACGCTCCCCAGCCCGCCGAGCACGACGACGGCAAACGCAGCAAGGATGAAGTTGCCGCCGATGTAGGGCGAGAGTGTGTAGATCGGCGCGAGCAGCGCGCCCGCGACGCCGGCCAGCGCCGAACCGAGCGCGAAGGTCAGGAGATATGTGCGCTCGACATTGATGCCCATCAGCCGTGCCGACTGGCGGTCCTGGATCACGGCGCGGATCGCCTTGCCGGCCATGGTGCGCGACAGGAAGATCATCAGCGCGATCGCGATGCCGGTCGCCGCCACGAACACGACCACGCGCGACACGCTCGCGCGCAGGCCGAATACCTCGATCACGGCCCGCGAGTACGTTCCGGCAAGGCTGTAGCCTTCGCCGCGCGTGACCGCGAGCACGGCGTTCTCGGAAAATATCAGCAGGCCGAAGGTCGCGAACACCTGCATGTTCGGCTCGTTCTGCAGCGGCTGCAGCACGAGCCGCTGAATGACCAGACCGACGACGAACAGCAGCGGCGCGACGAGGAACACCGCGTAGTACGGGCCGATGCCAAACTTCGCGTAGAAGAAGAACGTCGCATACATCGCGAGCATCACCAGCTCGCCCTGCGCAAAGTTTACGATGCGCACGACGCCGAAGATGAGATTCAGCCCGATGCTGACAAGGCTGTAGATGCCGCCCAGCAGCAGGCCCGAAAGCAGGATGGTGAAGAAGATTTCCATCGGCTGTGCCGGGGGCCGGGCTCCTCGACGGGAGCCCGGTCCGCTCACGATCGGTGACTATTTGCGGCCGAGGCTGACGAGTTTCACGTTCGGCAGCGCGGCATCCTTCGGGAATACCGTCACGACCTTGCCGGACTGCCACTGCACCAGCGTCGGGAACGAACGCGTGTTCTGGAATTTCTCGTCGAACTTCGCACCAAAGCCGGTCGCATAGCTTTTCGCCGGCTTGTCCATCTTGGCGGCGGCCGCACGCACCTTCTCCATGTCGACGGAGCCTGCGGCGGCGACCGCCTCGATCAGCATCTGAACGCCGACATAAGCCGTCATGCCCTGCGGGGCGATCGGATCGCGCTGATATTTTTTCTTGTAGGCTTCAAGATAGGCCGCGGCGCCGGGGCCGTACGCCTCGGTCTGGTCGGGGCGCGGATAGCCGACGATCACGATGCCTTCGAGCCAATCGGCGCCGAGTGCGTCGAGTGTCTCGAACGTGTCGCCGCTGCCGACGAGCATCGCGGCCGATGGCTTGAAGCCCTGGTCGCGCATTGTGCGCAGCAGCAGGTTGTTGTCCGGGACGTAGCCGGTCTGGATCCACACGTCCGGCGCGGCCGCCTTGGCGCGCAGGATCGAGTCGGTGAGGTCCGTCGCACGGAAGTTGTGCGTACCGACGCCGACGACGACAGCGCCGTCCTTCTCCAGCAACTCCTTCTGACGCTTGGCGATCGACGTGCCGTAGATCGAGTCTTCGCTTTCGATCCACACCTTCAGGCCCTTGACCTGTTTGCCGAGCGCGGGCGCCAGCAGGTCGCGCGTTGCGATGGCTGAAATCTCGCCGAAGCTGTTCGCGTAAGGCCCGCTGCGGATGAAGTTCGGTAGGCCGCGCTCGGTCAGATCGGCGGCAAGCGCGTTGGTGTCCCAATAGATCTTGCTGTAGCGCGAAGCCGCATCGCTCGCAGCGTTCGACACGGCGCTGATGTAGGTGCCGACAAAGATATCGGTTTTGTCGCCGACGAGCTTCTCCACCGCCGCAATTCCTTGCTGCGGATTGCCGGCATCGCCGCGGAGCAGCTCGATCTTGCGGCCGATCACGCCGCCTCTCGCGTTCGCCTCATCGATCGCGAGCTGATAGCCGCGCGATACCTCGTCGCCGTACAGCGCGGTTGGGCCAGAATATGGATTGATGGCGCCGATGCGGATCGGCTCTTGCGCCAGCGCGGCGCCGGCGCTGAGAAGTGCTGCCGCAATGGCTGCGGCAACCGGTCGTCCCTTTGTCATGTCATTCCTCCCTTGATTTTGTTTTTGCAGCGTCAGTTCAGATCAGGGCGAAGCGCGCGAGCGCCACGCCATGCTCATCTTCGATTTTCAGTCCAACCTTCCGCTCGGCTTTCAGACCGGCCTCCGGATTGACAATGTTGGTGATCAGGCGCGGGCCCTCGTCGAGCTCGACCAGCGCGACGTTGTACGGAAGCTTCGCCCTGAATTCCTCGTGATAGGCGTGGTGGTAGATCACCCAACTGATCACGCGGCCCTTGCCGGAGGCCGCGGTCCAGTCCCATTCGGCGGCGAGGCACTTCGGGCATTCGGCGCGCGCGGGGAGCCAGGCGTTCCGACACTTGCGGCAGCGCTGGAACGTGAGCTTGCCGGCGCGCAGTGCGTCCCAATAGGGCTGCGAGAGCGGCGTCGGTTCGGGCAGCGGGAAACTCATCTCAGTGCCCCAAGATCATGGTCGAGTGCGTCGTCATGATGCCGCCCTGGTTCGACACGATGCAGGTTTGTGCATCCTTCACCTGATTGACGGAGGTGCCGCGCATCTGGCGCACGCCTTCCATCACGAGCTGCAGGCCGGGCATCCCGGTTTCAGAGAGCAGTCCGCCGGAGGTGTTGATCGGCAACTCGCCGCCCGCCGCGACGCGCCCGCCTTCGACCCACTTGCCGCCTTCGCCCTTTTTGCAAAAGCCGTAGTCCTCGAGCGTCATCATCACGGCGATGGTGTAGCAGTCGTAGATCTGCGCGACGTCGATGTCCTTCGGCGCAAGGCCCGCCATCTTGAATGCGGTCTGCGCCGAGACCTTCGCCATCGTCTCGGTCAGCACCGGGCGATACGGCACGTCGTACGATGTCTGGCCCTGTCCAAAGCCGAGGATCTTCACCGGCGCCTTCACGCCGAGCTCTTTCGCGCGCTTCTCGCTCATCACCACGACGGCGGCCGCGCCGTCCGACACAAGGCAGATGTCATCGCGCTTCAGCGGCTCGATGATGAACGGCGACTCCATATACTTGTCGAGCGTCAGCGGCAGGCGCAGCGCGGCGTGCGGATTCTTGGCGCCGTGGTTGCGCACCGCGACAGCGATCTCGCCGAATTGCTCCGCCTTGGTGCCGTATTCGGCCTTGTGGCGTTGCATCGACATCGCGTAACCGGCCGCGACGCTGAACCAGCCGTAAGCGCCGTCGTCGCCCCATGCCTTCTCGTACGCCTGCCGCGTACCGGTCTTCGGATCGTCCGCAAGGCACACGATCGCGACGTCGCACTGGCCGGCGTCGATCGCCATGCAGGCGAACGAGATCATACTGATGTTGGTGGCGCCGCCCTGATCCCACACGCCGCCGATCTTCGGCTGCATGCCCATCGCCTCGGCGAGGGTCTGTCCGTACATCGAGGAATACTTCGAGGTCGGTACCTTCACGAACAGTGCATCGACCGCAGACTTCTCGATCCCAGCATCGACAAGCGCGTTGCGGCAGGCCTCGACATTCATCGAGACCGTGCCGCGGCCGGGAAGGCGCCCGAACTGCGTGTGGCCGATGCCGGCGATGACATATTTGCCGCGCATCAGATCACGCCCTCTTTCGCAAGCCGGTCGACGTCGCCCTTGGACAGTCCGAGGAAACCGGAGAGTACGTCTTCGTTGCTGGCGCCAAGCGCCTTGCTCGGCTCATGCGGCAACTGCGGAGCGCCGTCGTAACGCATCGGGCTCGACTGCACGACGATGCGGCCGTACTCGGGATGATCGATCCACTGCAGCATGCCGCGCTGATGCAAATGCGGGTCGTTGATGACTTCCACCAGCGTGCGCACCGGCGCGCACGGCACGCGATGCTTCATCAGCAGCGCAAATAGGTCCTGCTTGTTGTAGCGGCTGGTGAAACCGCTCACCAGTTCGTCGACCACATCCATGTGGGCGACGCGCGTCTTCAGCGTCTGGAAGCGCGGATCGTCGAGCAATTCTTTGCGGTCCATCGCGGCGAGCAGATCCTTCCAGTGCTGCTCGCCGACGCAGATGATCGCGATGTAGCCGTCGCTGGTCGGGTACACATTATAGGGAGACTCGGCGAGTCCGCCGTGGCGGTTGCCGGTGCGGCCCGCATCCTTCCAGCCCTGGCCGAAACTCATGCCCAGCGTAGACGCGAGCGACGCATAGACGGCGTCGAGCATTGCGACCTCGACGGTGCGTCCCCGTCCGGTGCGCTCGCGATCGAGCAGCGCGGTCACGATGCCGCCGTAGAGATGCACGCCGGCGAAGAAATCGCACAGCGCGGGTCCAGCCTTGACGGGCTCGCGCTCCGGAAATCCCGTGATGTCCATGATGCCGGACATCGCTTGCACGGTGAGGTCCATCGCGGGATAATCGCGATAGAGGCCTTCCTGCCCGTAGCCGGAGCTTTGCGCGTAGACGAGCCGCGGATTGATCTTGTGCATCGCCTCGACGCCGAGGCCGAGCCGTTCGGTCACGCCGGGCGCGAAATTCTCCACCAGCACGTCGGCCTTCTTGACCATCTCGATCAGGAGGTCGCGGCCTTGCGGGTTCTTCAGGTCGAGCGAGACCGATTTCTTGTTGGCGTTGAGCATCGCGAAGGGGAGCGACGCACCGCCGACCACGCCGCGGCGGCGCAGATGCTCGCCGCCCTTCGGCTCGACCTTGATGACCTCGGCGCCTGCCTGCGCGCACAGGAACGTCGCGTAAGGACCGTTGTAGATTTGGCTCAGGTCGATGACCGTGATGCCATGAAGCGGGTAGGGCGATGCTGCGGCCATCTCAGCGGCCCTTGAAGTTGGGTGGACGCTTCTCCGCGAAGGCAGCGGGGCCTTCCTTCGCGTCTTCGGTGAACTGCAGCATGCGATTGATCACGGCCTCAAAACGCAAGCCGGTGGTGCGATCCATCTCGCGCGAACGCACCGCCATTTCCTTGGCGGCCTGCACGGCAAGCGGCGCGTTGGCGGCGATCTTCTTGGCGTACTCGCGCGCCGTCTCCATCAGCTTTTCTTTTGGCACGACCTTGTTGATCAGGCCGTAGTGCAACGCCTTCTGCGCATCCATTGAGTCGCCGGTGAGCAGCAGCTCCATGCCGATCGCATAGGGAAGCTGGTCGAGAATGCGCTGCGTGCCGCCGTTGCCCGGCAGGATGCCGCGCTTCACCTCGGCGATGTTGAAGGTCGCGTGCTCGGCCGCGACGCGGATGTCCGTGCCGAGCAGCAAGGTCATGCCGCCCGCAAGGCAATAGCCGTTCACCGCCGCGATCACGGGCTTCCACACTTCGAGGCCGCGGTTGAGCAACTGATCGCGCTGCGTTAGCCACATCTCGTCCATGCCGGCCGGCGCGGTGAGGAAGCTCTTGATGTCGGCGCCGGAGGAGAATGACTTCTCCCCCGCGCCCGTAATGATCGCCACGCGAATGGCGGCATCGTCGCGCACGCGCATCCACGCCTGCGAGAGGCCCTTGTAGTGATCGGCGTCCATCGCGTTCATCCGCTCGGGGCGGTTGATCGTGATGGTGGCGATGCCATCCGTGACGTCGACGTCGATCGACATGATTTACGCCTTCGCTTCAGCAGGTTTGGCTTCTGCGGGTTTCTTTCGCTGGCCACCGAGCAGATCGCGCGCGACCACCATGCGGTGCACTTCGGAGGGCCCTTCGCCGATGCGCTTGATGCGCATCTCGCGGTGCCAGCGCTCCAGCGGCATCTCGCGCGCAACGCCGAGCCCGCCGAACATCTGGATGCAGCGGTCGACGACTTTGCCGGCGACTTCGGTCGCGTAGACCTTGCAGATCGACGCATCGACCTTGATGTCTTGGCCCAAGTCGCCCTTCCACGCGGCCTGATAAACGAGCAGCCGGGCGGCACGCAGCTCGATCTCCGAGTCGGCGATCATCCACTGGATTGCCTGCTTTTCGGCGAGCTTGGAGCCGAAGGTCTCGCGCTCCTTGGCCCAGTCGATCGCAAGCTGCAGCGCCGCCTGCGCGACTCCGATCACGGCCGCCGCGTACGGGATGCGCGCGTGGATCAACCACGTCTCGGCGAGCTTGAAGCCTTCGCCCTCGCCGCCGAGCCGGTTTTCCTCCGGCACTTCGCAATCTTGCAGGCTGATCTCGTACGGGAAGTACGAACGGATCACCGGGATCGGCTTGTAGGAAAAGCCCTTGAACTTCTTTTCGACAATGAACGACGTGACGCCGCCGCGGCCTTTGTCTCCGGTGCGCGCGAACACGAGACCCCAGTCGGACTGGCCGGTGCCTGAAATCCAGACTTTTGTTCCGTTCAGGAAATAGCGGTCGCCCTTCTTCACCGCGCGCGTCTGGATCGCGCGGCCGGGGTCGGAGCCGCCGCTTGGCTCGGAGATCGCGACAAAGGTCTTGGCCCCTGCCGCCATTGTCGGCACCGCGTATTTCTCGATCTGGTCCTTGCGGCCGAGGAAGATCGCGTTCGGCGGATCCCAGCCGAAGGCGTGACACGCCGGAATATAGAGTCCCATCTTGCATTGGGAGGACTCCTCCGCGACCACCGCCTGGCCGAGCAGGTTGAGGCCCGCGCCGCCCCATTCGGCGGGCGATTCCACATTCCAGAAGCCAAGCTTTTTGGCCTCCTCCTGCAGCGGCTTCAGCACATCCTCGGGCAGCGCATAAGCATCGTGCGGCAGCGGCTTCTCGGCCGGCACCACGCGCTCGCGCATGAAGCGCCGCGCCGTCTGCTGCATCTGGCGGAATTCGTGCGGCAGCTCCCATGCGCCGCTGCTGTCTGCTGAGCTCATGGCGTCGCTCCCAATTTTGCCCGGTTCTTTTCACTGGCCGCGATATCAAGCTTGTAACGCGTGTACTCGCCGGCCTGACGTGTCTCGGCGATCACCGCACCGTAATCCTTCTCGGCAGTCTGGCGCGAAATGTAACCAAGGTTGAGATCCTGCTCGACGGATTCGAGCGTGCGCTTCAGTGGATCGCCGAAGCCACCGCCGCCGGGCGAGGCATTCATCACAAGGTCACCTTCGCGCAACGGCTGCTTCTCGTATTTGCTGCGCAGCGGCGGGATGTGCTCTTCATTGCCACTGCGGAAGCGCACTGAGTTCGGCGCAGCCTGCTTTCCGCCCGCGACGCCGAACGGCACATGATCGACGCGGTCGCCGAGCACCGACACGACGCAATCCGCCCACGGCTCGAACGAGTAGCTCGTGCCGCAGCCGCCACGATATTGCCCGGCGCCGCCGGAGTCCTCGCGCAGCGCGAAATGCCGGAAGCGCACCGGATAGCGGTGCTCGGACATCTCGATCGACATGAAGTTGGCCATGCTTTGCGGCGTCACGCCATGCACAAGCCCGTCGCCGCCCTGATAACCACCGTAGCCGCCCGGATACGGGAACACCGCGACGTAATATCGTCCAGTGCGTGGATGACGTCCGCCGACCGTCGTCACGCCCGTGGTGCCGAAAGAGGCCGCGGGCGTCCGCTGCGGAATCGCTTGCGCCAGCGCGCCGAACACGACGTCGAGCAGCCGGCCGACCACTTCGAGATAGCCGCCGACCGGCGTCGGATATTTCACGTCGAGCAGGCGGCCTTCCGGGATCGTGAATTTGGTCGGGCGGAACGCGCCGCCGTTGACCGGCACTTCCGGGAAGATGTGCTTGAGCGCCACGTAGCAGCTCGACAGCGTGGTAGTGAGCGCGAGATTGATCGGGCCACGCGTCTTCTGGTCCGTGCCGGTGAAATCAAAATTGAGGTCGGTCCCGGATTTGGTGAGCGTCAGGCACAGCTTCACCGGCTCGTCGACGATGCCGTCGTTGTCGAAATAGTCTTCGAAACGGTACGAGCCGTCCGGGATTTCCGCGATGTAGGAGCGCATCTGCGCTTCCGAGCGGTCCATCATCTCGGCGATGCAATCGGAGAGCTTCTCGCGGCCGTAACGTGCAAGCAGCGTGTCGAGCCCGCGGCGGCCGACATTGAACACGTTGCACATCGCCGAGAGGTCGCCCGCGATCTGGTCCGGCAGGCGTACGTTGCCGGTGAACATCTTCACCAATTGCTCGTTCAGCTTTCCGGCGTCGTAAAGCTTCATCGGCGGGATGATCAGGCCTTCCTGATGGATCTCGGTCGCCTTCGGCGCCCAACCGCCCGGCACGCTGCCGCCGATGTCCATCCAGTGGCCGGTGCTGGCGAGCAGCGCGAACAATTGTCCGTCCGCGAAATACGGCGAGATCAGCACAATGTCCTGCAGGTGTGTGCCGCTGACGTACGGATCGTTCACGATCCACAGGTCGCCCGGCTTAAAGCCGCCTTCCTGTTCGACCAGCTTGATGATGTTGGTGACGGTGAACTGCATGTTCGCGAGGAACACCGGCAGCCCGTAGCGCCCTTGCGCGATCGTCTCGCCGGACGTCGGATGGAAGACGCCGTGCGCACAGTCATTGGTCTCGGAAATGATCGGCGAGATCGCGGCGTGGATGAGATGGAGGTCCATCTCGTCACCGATCTGCTCCAGCGCGCCGCGGACGACGGCGAGTGTGACGGGATCGGTCATGCGGCCTCCACGATCACGTTTTGGAAGCGGTCGACGCGCACCGACATGCGCGGCTCGACCACCGTCGTGGTGTCGGATTGCTCGACGATCGCAGGACCCGCGATGGTCATCCCGGGCTTGAGATCGGCGCGGCGGTAGATCGGCGTGTCCATCCATTGGCCGAAGTGGACCTGGCGCTTGGCGCGGGGCTTCGCGGCCTGCGCGGCGGCGGCGCCGTTGACGTGACGCTCGACACGCGCGCGTTTGCCTTCGACCGTGGTGCGCACATTGATGACCATCACCGGAATGCCGGCCAGCGTGTTGCCGAACTCGGCCTTGTAGGCCTCGTTAAACGCCGCCGTCATGCGCTCGAACGTCCAGTCCGGCTCGACCGGCACGCGCATCGCATGGATCTGCCCGAGGTAGGCCATGTCGACGGCATGCGAGGCGCTCAGCACTTCGACCGGCGCCTTGCTGTCGCGGATCGCGGCTTCGCCTTCGGCGCGTTGCTCGCGCATGATCTGCGCGATGCCCTTCGGGTCGATCTCGGTGACAAGGCGCTCGACGGTGCGCGAATAGTCGTAGCGCACGTTCGCAGACGCACAGCCCATCGCGCAGAGAACGCCCGGATAGGGCGGCACCAGCATCGCGCCGATGCCGACCTCTTGCATCAGCGCCGCGCCATGAACCGGTCCCGCGCCGCCGAATGCAACGAGCGCGAAGTCGCGCGGATCGTGGCCGCGCTCGATCGACAGCAGGCGGATGCGGCCCGCCATGCGCTGGTTGACCACGGCGAGGATCGCCTCCGCGGTCTGCTCGACGGTAAGGCCGAGCTTGTCGCCGACCTTCGCCATCGCGGCGCGTGCGCTTTCGATGTCGAGGCTTTCGCGTTCGATGCCGATGGGTCGCGACGGGTCGATGCGCGCCAGCACGACGTTCGCGTCGGTCACCGTGGGCTCGGTGCCGCCACGTCCCCAGCACACCGGACCCGGATTGGCGCCCGCGCTTTCCGGGCCGACCTGAAGGATGCCGCCGCGGTCGATGTGTGCGATCGAGCCGCCACCCGCGCCAATCGTATGCACGTCGATCATCGGCAGGCGCAGCGGAATGCGGAAGTCGAGCAGCGTGTTCTCGGCGATGGCCGGCCTGCCCTCGATCACGACCGCGACGTCGAAGCTGGTACCGCCCATGTCGCCGGTGATGATGCGGTCGTAGCCGGCTTCCGCCGCAAGCTCCGCCGCCGCCATCACACCGGCAGCAGGACCGGAGCGCACGATGAACGCCGCGCGATTGCCGAGCTGGGCGACCGGCACGACGCCGCCGTGCGACTGCATGATGAGGGTTTGCTTGTCGAAGCCCCAGTCGTCGAGTTTCGCCAGCAGGTTCTTGGCGTAGCGCGAGACCAGCGGCTGCAGATAGCCTTGCACCACGGCGGTGCTCGTGCGTTCGAATTCGTAATACTCGCGGATGACGCCCGACGAGATCACGACCTCCCATGCGGGATTGACCTCGCGCAGGATGTCGCGGATTTCCTCCTCGTGCGCCGGATTGGCGTACGAATGCAGCAGCGACACCACGACGGCGTCGACGTTCTCGCCCTTGAGCACTTGCGCCAGATCGCGCACCTGCCGCGCCTTCAGCGCGATCAGCACGTTGCCCTGATAGTCGAGCCGCTCGTCGACTTCCCAGCGGCAGTCGCGCGGGATGAGCGGGCGCTGGATGCCGGTGAGGCCATACATATTCGGCCGGTCGCGGCGGCCGAGTTCGAGCACGTCGCGGAAGCCGCGCGTGGTGATGAGCGCGCAGCGCGCGCCACGCCGCTCGATCACGGCATTGGTGGCGATGGTGGTGCCATGCAGGATCTGATCGAGATCGTCCGGCGTCAGCTCGGCCGCGCGTAGCGCATCGAGTAGCCCGATGGACGGATCCTTCGGCGTCGACGGCACCTTGATGACGCGTTCAATCGTGCCGTCGCCGCCCGAGAAATAGAGGTCGGTGTAGGTTCCGCCGACGTCGATGCCCACCGTGCCGGCCATCAGCGTTTGCTCCGCGCCGCGACCTTACGGCCGTTGACGTTGCTGCTTGCCGCCCTGCTTTTGTCGAGTTGCTTCACCAGCGTGCTATAGGTGCCGACGTGGCCGAGCATGCGGCGGAAGGCCGCCTCCGGATCCTGCGCGGCGATCGCGGCAAGCACGCGGCCGTGCACGCGCGCGACTTCGCGGTGCACCTCCAGCGAAAACAGGCTGTGGCTTTCGGAAACGTCGACGACGGCATCCGCGATCGCGTTGAAGAATGCGATCATCAGCTCGTTGCGGCTCGCCTTCATCACGGCGCGGTGCCATTCGAGATTGAGCTGCACGTGCGCCGCCGCGTCGCTCGCCGCCTCGAACTGCTGATGAATGCGCGTCATCTCGGCGAGATCGTCGTCGGAGCGGTGGATCGCGGCGAGCCGCGCGGCCGCAGGCTCGATCGCCTCGCGCGCTTCGAGCAAGGCCTCGAAACGCACGCCATGGCTGCGCACGAACAGCCCAAGGGACCGCGAGATGGAGTCTCCGCCGGGACGCCGCACCTGCGACCCGCCGCCGCGCCCAGCTCGTGTCGCCACCAGCCCTTCGGTCTCGAGCACGCGCAGAGCCTCGCGCACGGAGGCGCGGCTGAGGCCGGACTGCGTAACCAGTTCACGTTCGGTGGGGAGCGGAGTACCTTCGGCAAGCCCGCTGGAGAGGATCATCTCGCGCAGCCGGGCGGCGAGCACGTCCGATGCCTTGGGCACGACAACCACGGCGGCGAGGTCCAGCGACACGCGGACGTCCTCCCTGACGCAGGGCGCCTCTTCGGGCGCTTGCCCGAGAACTAACGCCAAGCGCATATTATCTGTCAATTACAATTGTCAGACCAAAACGGGAGGGGAGCCATGCCGGAGAGAGGAGCGGACGCGCGCGTCGCGATCGTCACCGGCGGCGCGACCGGAGTCGGCGCCGCGACCGCGCTGGAGCTGGCGAAGCGCGGCTATCGCATTGCGGTCGTTTACAGCCGGAGCAAAACAGAAGCGGATCAGAGCGTTGCGGATTGCGTTGCCGCAGGTGCAAAGGCGATCGCCGTGCAGGGCGACGTTGCCGACGATGCAGCATGTCGTGCGACGGTTGCGGCCGCGGTGAAGAATTTCGGCCGCGTCGATGTGCTTGTGAACTGCGCGGGGACGACGCAGTTCGTCCCGCTCGGCGATCTCGAAGGACAAAAGGCCGAGGACTTCCAGAAGGTCTACGCCGTCAATGTGATCGGGCCGTACCAGATGGCGCGCGCGGCGGCGCCGCATCTGCGGGCGAACGGGGCAGGGGCGATCGTCAACGTGTCGTCGATCGGCAGTCTCAATGGCAACGGCAGCTCCTATTCCTACGTGACATCGAAAGCCGCGCTAAACACACTGACGCTGGCGCTCGCCCGCAATCTTGCGCCGGAAATTCGCGTGAACTGCGTGCTGCCGGGATTGATCCAGACACGCTGGCTCAAGAACGGACTCGGCGACGAAGCCTACGAACGAGTGCGCGACGGTTGGGCCGATGCATCCGCGCTGCAGAAGACCTGCACGGCCGAAGATGTCGCGCAGGCGATTGTCTGGCTAGCGGTCGACTCGCCGCTGGTCACCGGTCAACTTATCACCGTCGACGGCGGCTTCCTGCTCGGACGCCCGACCCGGGTGTCGCGTTGAGATCAGCAATGTCCGCAATTCGATACGAGACACATTACGGTAACCGCGTCGTGCGCTGTTTTACGGAGCTGCCCCCGCACATCGACGCGATGTTCCGCGAGATCGCGGCGCGCGATCCGGGTCGCGACGCGCTGGTGCTGGGCGATGAGCGTATCAGCTATCGCGAACTCGACGCGACCGTGGAATGTGTTGCTGGAAATCTGGTGCGGCGCGGCTTTCGCAAAGGCGACCGGCTTGCGCTGCTGCTCGGCAACTGCTTCGAGTTCGTCACCGCGATGCTGGCGTGCGCGCGGACCGGCATCATTGTCGTGCCGATGAGCATTCGCCAGCGCGCGCCGGAAACCGAATTCATCCTCACGCAATGCCAGGCCGCGGGGTTGATCTATCAAGGCGACCTTGCGGAGCATCTGCCGGACCGCGCCAAGCTTCCGCACCTGCGCGAGGTGCTCGTGGTCGGCGGGCCGGGCATCTCGTTCTCGGAATTGACGACACCCGCAGCTGCCCCGTCTGTCACGATCACCGAAGAGGATATCTTCTCGCTGCTCTACACCTCCGGCACCACCGGCCGCCCGAAAGGCGCGATACTCACGCACCTCGGTACGCTGCATTCGCTGCTGCATTTCGAGTACGGGCTGGGCCTGCGCGACGGCGAAGTCTCGGTGCTCGCCGTACCGGCCTCGCATGTGACAGGGCTTGTGGCGATCCTTCTCACGATGCTGCGCGTCGGAGGCACGACAGTGATGATGCCGGCCTTCAAGGCGCGCAACTTTCTCGAGATCGCCGCGCGCGAGCGCATGACCTACACGCTGGTCGTGCCGGCGATGTACAATCTCTGTCTGCTCGATCCGGCGTTCGCCAAATTCGATCTTTCAAACTGGCGCATCGGCGGATTTGGCGGCGCGCCGATGCCGCCGGCGACGATCGAGCGGCTCGCCGCGGTGCTGCCGAAGCTCACGCTGCTCAACATCTACGGATCGACGGAGACGACGTCGCCCGTCACCATGATGGCGGCGGGCGAAGCCGCGACGCAGTCCGACACCGTCGGCAAACCGCTTCCGTGCACCGACATCGTGGTGATGGATGAGGACGGCCGCGAAGTCGCGCCGGGAACGAGCGGCGAACTGTGGATTGCCGGCCCGATGGTCGTGCCGGGCTACTGGCAGAACCCGGACGCCGACCGTACCGGCTTCTGCGCCGGTTACTGGAAATCCGGCGATATCGGCTCGGTGGACGCGCTAGGCTACGTGCGCGTGCTCGACCGCAAGAAGGACATGATCAATCGCGGCGGCTACAAGGTCTACTGCATCGAGGTCGAAGCGGTGCTCGCGCGACATCCCGGCGTAATGGAATGTGCCGTGATTGGGCGCCCCGACCCGGTGCTCGGCGAAAAAGTCCACGCCGTGGTCATTCCGCGCGGCTCCGAGGTCGGCGAAGCCGAGCTCAAGCGCTTCTGCGCCGAACAGCTCTCCGACTACAAGGTGCCGGACACGATCGCGTTTCTTCCAGATGCGTTGCCGCGCAACGCGAACGGCAAGGTGCTCAAGACCGCGCTGCGGACGTGAGTGGCCAAGGCGCCGGCTCGCGCACGTTGCGGTTCAACGAATCCCTCATCCGCCGAGGCCCATGTTTCAACGAATGAGTTCGTCGATATTTGCCATTGGGCGCTTGTGGGCCTCAGCGACCGGTCGGCAATAGACCTTGCCGTCATGCACATTGAGGCCGTTGCGCAGGTGAACATCGTCCCTCAGTGCCTGCTTCCACCCCTTGTCGGCGAGTATCAACGTGAAGGGAAGCGTCACGTTGTTCAGCGCGAACGTGGACGTCCGTGCGACGGCGCCCGGCATGTTGGTGACGCAGTAGTGCACCACGCCTTCCTCCACGTAGGTCGGATGAGAGTGCGTTGTCGGGCGCGAGGTTTCGGAACAGCCGCCTTGATCGATCGCGATATCGACAATAACTGCGCCCGGCTTCATCGTCGTGACCATCTCGCGCGTGATGAGCTTGGGCGCGGCCGCACCCGGCACGAGCACCGCGCCGATCAGGAGGTCGGCACGCCGCACGAGCTGCGCCAGCGCATCGCGGGTGGAAAAGATGGTTCGTACATGTGAACCGAATTGCGCGCTGAGCCGCCGCAGCACGTCTGCCGAACGATCGACGACCGTTACGTTCGCACCCATGCCGAGCGCAATGGTGGCAGCATGCGTACCCGAGACGCCGCCACCGAGAACAATCACCTCGGCCGGCGGCACGCCCGGCACGCCTCCGAGCAGGATCCCGCGTCCGCCTTGCGCCTTCTCCAGACAGTTGGCGCCAACCTGCGGCGCAAGCCGGCCCGCGACTTCGGACATCGGCGTCAGCAGCGGCAAGCCGCCTGACGGCGACGTGACCGTCTCATACGCGATGCAGGTTGCGCCGCTCGCCATCAGGTCTTCAGTCTGTTCGAGGTCAGGCGCGAGGTGCAGATAGGTGAAAAGGATTTGCCCGCGGCGCAATTTCTTGCGTTCCGCGGCCAAGGGCTCCTTCACCTTCACGACCAACTCGGCTTCGCCGAAAATGCGATCCGGTCCGTCAACGAGCGTCCCGCCGGCCTTCCTGTAGTCGTCGTCGGCAAGGCCGGCACCCACTCCCGCGCCGCGTTCGATCAACACGGTGTGCCCACGGTGAACCAGCTCTGCGACGGACGAGGGCACGAGACCGACACGGTACTCGTTGTCCTTGATTTCCTTCGGTACGCCGACCAGCATGGATCACTCCGCAGCTGCCGTCACCAGTCCGACGTCCCCGACCCGGCCCGTGCTCGATATGTAGCGCGTTTTCATCCCGGCAGCCCTGTTGATGTTCTCAAGATCTCCCGCCATCGACAGACAGAATCTGACCGGAGATCCAGCCTGCATGGTCGCTTGCCAGGAACAGCACCGTTGCGGCGATATCATCGGCTGTTCCCAAGCGGCGCGTATGAATGCTTTCGACCAGCCGCGCTTGGCCTTCCACGCCATAGCTCTGCCATTGGCGCTCCGAAGCAGGATTTGAACGCACAAAACCCGGCGCGACAGCATTGCACGTGATGCCGACGCGGCCGAGGTCCTGCGAGAGCTGCTTGGTCAACCCGACGAGTGCATGTTTTGCCGCCGTGTAAGCCTGGATGCCGGTGAGGCTCGGCCGCAGGCCGGCGCCGGAGGCGATGTTGACGATGCGGCCGAACTTCGCGCTTTGCATCGGCGCTGCGGCCGCTTGCGACAGCCAGAATGCGCCATCGACATTGGCCTGGAAGATCGCGCGCCAATCATCTTCGCCGACATCCTCGATCGGGCGCCCGATCTGTCCGCGCACGCCGCCTGCAGCGTTCACCAGGATGTCGAGGCGGCCTTCGCGCGCGACGATGTCGCGGATGACTTGGCCCGCCGCCGCCCGATCCGACACGTCGAGCACATGAGCGACGAATCCGTGCGTGCCCGCGAACGCAGACAAGCCACCCCCATCGAGATCGGCCACATGCACGCGCGCCCCGGCCGCATGCAGCCCTCCGGCGATCGCCTGCCCGATGCCTTGCGCGGCACCTGTTACCAGCGCTACCCGGCCAGCGAAGGCGATCTGCATGTCTCAATCAATTCGTTGAAGGTTGCGAACGACAGGGGACGCCGGCCGTCTTCGACGTCATGGATGAGCGTCACGAGCCGATCGATCACCGGCGTCGGCACGCCGGCCTCACGCCCGAGCCTGCCGATGATCGCGATCTGCTGATCGACCTCGGTCTTGCGCTTGCGCACCGCGAGATCGCGCTAGATGCCGGAGTGGGTCTTGGCGCCGTGGCTGGTGTATTCGGCGAGCGCCGCGATCGCCGCTCGCGCGTGCTGCTCGCTCGCGCCGGGAGCAAATGCCTCGGGGTCGAACTCCCTGAAGCCCACCGGCTTGACGCCACGAGCTTTGGCGACCCCGATCACCTCGCGGCCAAGCGCATCGAACACCGGAAAGCGGCGCGGATCGGCGAAGTTTGCCGTCATCGAGTCTTCGGTGAGCGCCGTTGCAAACAGCATCGCGCCGTAGGCGAGCTTGCCCCACAGGTAGCCCCAGATGTTGTCGGTCAGGACGGCGCCCGGCTCGAACACCTTGAGCAGGTCGTGCATCTCACGCGTGCGCGGTCGGATCGATCCGTCGATCTCACCCACCACAACGGCGCTGCGGTTGCCGAACAGGATCTGCCCCGGGCCATGCCAGTCCGAGCCGAAGTTGACGAAGCACCCCATCGTGCGCTCGGGTCCGACCTTCTCGGCGATCGCGATCTCGTTCAGGCCGTTCTGCGCCGACAGCACGAAACCATCCGGCGCGAGATGCGGCGCAAGCTGATCGAGCGCCGCTTCCGTGGCGGGCGCCTTCACGGCGAGCACGATGCGTTTGTAGACGCCCTTGAGCCTCGTGCGGCTCGGCGGCCGGGATCACGACCTTGAATTCATCGACCGGCCCGGAGATTTCCAGTCCACCGGTGCGGCAGGCGCGCACGTGCTCACCGACGACATCGACCAGCATGACCGGCACGCCGGCGCGCGCCCAGTAGGCGCCAATGGTGCCGCCGATCGCGCCGGCGCCCCAGATCAGGATCGGCTCGCTCACCTTATCCGCGGCGCGTCACCGGTCAGTTCGTCGCCGGCTTGATGTTCATCGCCAGCGTGTCTTCGTCGACGCGCGCCTTGATCGTGACCTTGCCCTTCTGCATCGCCCAGGCCGAGCCGACCGCGACGATCGGCAGGCGCTGGCGATCCTTCAGCACGAGCTCGTTCGCCTTTTCGAGCAGGCCGCGGCGCTTGCCTTCGTCCATCTCGGTCGCGGCGTCCTGGATCAGCTTGTCCATCTCGGGATTCTTGTAGCCGAGCACGTTGAACGCGCCGAACCGCTTCTCCTTGTCGTTCGAGTGCGCGAGCGAGGAAAGCGTGTAGTGCGCCTCGCCCGTCAGCGTGCCCCAGCCCGACATCGACATCGAGAATTCGCCGCGCGTGCGCGCCGGGAAGAACACCGCGGCCGGCTGCGCGTTGGCCTGCGCCTCGATGCCGATCGCCGCCAGCATCTGCGCGATCGAGGTGCCGACCTGCCGGTCGCCCGGCAGGCGGTCCTGCGTGAACGCGAACGAGATCTTGAAGCCGTTCGGATAGCCCGCGTCGGCCATCAGCTTCTTGGCGGCGGCGACGTCGTATTTCCGTTCGGGCAGCGCCTTGTTGTAGCCGAAGATCGACGGCGTCACGAGCTGGTTCACCGGCTTGCCGAGACCTTCCATCGCGATCTCGGCCAGCGCCTTGCGGTCGATCGCAAGATCGATCGCCTCGCGCACGCGCGCGTCCTGCAGCGGGTTCTTCGGCAGCGCCGAGCCGTCCTTGGCGGTGATCTGCCCGGCGGGCGGCTTGTCGCGCATGTCCAGCTCCATGTTGAACACATAGACGGTATCGATCTTCGCGACGGAGATCTTCGGGTCGCGCTCCAGCGTCGCGACGTCGGAGGCCGGCACGCGCGTGATCAGGTCGAGCTGGCCGGCCTTGAGCTGCGCGACGCGCGCGGCGTCGTTCGGGATCTCCTTGCGCACGATCTGCGCCCACGGCTCCTTGCCGCCCCAGTAGCCGTCGAAGCGGTCGGCGACGAAGTCGCCCTTCGGCGTCCACGACACGAACTTGTAGGGGCCGGTGCCGACCGCGGCCTTGCCGGAGTTGAACACCTCGTTGGCATTCTCCTTGGTCACGCCCGCCGCGGCCTTGTGCGACACGATGAACAGCCGGATGAAATCGTTCGGCAGGTTCGGCGCCGGGCCGTCGGTGACGACGCGCACGGTGAGCGGATCGGGCGTCTGCACTTCCTTCACGCGGCGCACATAGATCGTGGTCGGGTTCGGCCCCATCGGGGTCTGCATGCGCGCGATCGAGAACTTCACGTCCTCGGCGGTGAAGTCCGAGCCGTCGTGGAATTTCACGTTCGGCCGCAGCTTGAACTCCCAGGTCGTCGGATCGACCGCCTTCCAGCTCGTGGCCAGGCGCGGCTCGATCTCCAGCCCGTCGCCCGACCAGGTCAGCGTGTCGTAGACATGCTTCAGCGTCTCGGCATGCGTGCCGGTCGCGGTGAAATGCGGGTCGATCGAGTCCGGCCCGCCGCGCACGCCGATGGTCAGCGTCTGGGCGGCGGCAATGCTTACGGTGGCTGCGAGGATTCCGGCAGACGTCAACAGCAACAAGGCTTTGCGTGTCATGGCATGTTTCCCGTGGATGGTTTTGGGCCGCGCGAAATGCCGGCATCATTTCGTCTTGGGATGATCGTTCCAATCGTGAGGTGCGCCGTCAAGGGCCTGATCTAGTCGGCGCAAGGGACCGATTTCATGCGCATCGCCGACATGAACTGGATGCAGGTGCGCGATCAGGCGGCCAAGGACGATCGCGCGGTGCTGCCGATCGGCTCGACCGAGCAGCATGCCTATCTGAGCCTCGTCGGTCGACGCGATCCTGTCGGAACGCGTCGCCGTGGAAGCGGCCGAGCCGCTGGGCATTCCGGTGTTTCCGGTGATCAACTACGGCCTCACGCCGAGCTTCGTCGCATATCCCGGCACGGTCACGCTGCGGATGATCGACGCTGTGTGCGCTGGTGACCGACGTGCTCGACGGCATCGTCCGCTCCGGCTTCCGCCGCATCGTGATCGTGAACGGCCACGGCGGAAATGCCGGTCCACGGCGCCGTTCTCGAATGGCTCGGACGCAATCACGGTTGCCGGGTCAATGGCACAACTGGTGGAATGCGCCCAAGACCTGGGCCAAGGCGATGGAGATCGATCCGGTCGCCTCGCATGCGTCCTGGATGGAGAACTTCCCCTGGACGCGGCTTGCCGGCGTCGCGCTGCCCGAGACGCAGAAGCCGATGATCGATCTTGGCGCGCTTCAGCGCAGCTCGATCCGGTGGCGAAGAAGGAGCTGCTCGGCGACGGCAACTACGGCGGCCTCTATCAGCGCAGCGACGAGGAGATGCTGGCGATCTGGCAGTCGCGGTCGAGGAGACGCGCGCGCTGATGCAGGACGGCTGGGCCTGATGCGACGGAGGCCTGATGCTCGGCTTCGTCATCCAGCGGCTGCTGCAAGCCTTCGTCGTCATGCTGGTGATCTCGGTCCTGGTTTTTCGTCGGCGTCTACGCCATCGGCAATCCGATCGACGTCCTGATCTCGCCCGACGCGGACCAGCAGATCCGCGAGATGGCGATCCGGCCGTACGGCCTCGACCTGCCGCTCTGGCAGCAATATCTCGCCTTCCTCGAGCGCCTCGTGGCACGGCGATTTCGGCCGCTCCTTCGTCTTCAACATGCCGGTGCTCGACCTGATCCTCTCGCGCCTGCCGGCGACGCTGGAGCTGACGCTCGCGGCCGTGCTCGGCGCGACGCTGATCGGCGTGCCGCTCGGCATGTATGCCGGCTACCGGC
The DNA here is from genome assembly GCA_963779545.1 of uncultured Alphaproteobacteria bacterium. Lineage (GTDB taxonomy): Bacteria > Pseudomonadota > Alphaproteobacteria > Rhizobiales > Xanthobacteraceae > PALSA-894. The sequence continues at coordinate 747,221 of CAVZYQ010000005.1, forward strand.
CCGACAGCATCGCCTCCAAGCTCATCATGGGGCTGTCGATCCTCGGCTTCTCGGTGCCGACCTTCTGGGTCGGCCTCGTGCTGATCCTCACCTTCGCGGTCATGCTCGGCTGGCTGCCGGCCGGCGGGCGCGGCGAGACCGTGTCGCTGTTCGGCGTCGAGTGGAGCTTCCTCACGCTCGACGGGCTGCGCGCATCTGTTCCTGCCCGCGCTCAACCTCGCGCTGTTCAAGTTCGCCATGATGATCCGCCTCGCGCGCGCCGGCACGCGCGAGGTGATGCTGACCGACACGGTGAAGTTCGCCCGCGCGGCCGGCGAGTCGCGAATGGACGATCCTGCGCCGCCATGTGCTGCGGCTGATCTCGATCCCGCTCGTCACCGTGTTCGGGCTGGAATTCGCCTCGACGCTGGCCTTCGCGGTCGTCACCGAGACGATCTTCTCCTGGCCCGGCATCGGCAAGCTGATCATCGACTCGATCTCGTCGCTCGACCGGCCCGTGATGGTCGCCTACCTGATGCTGGTCGCGTTCCTGTTCATCATGATCAATTTCCTGGTCGACATCGCCTATGCGGCGCTCGATCCGCGCCTGCGCGTGCGGAGGGCATGATGGACCAGCCCGCTCGCGCCGCTTCTGGGCCGAGTTCCGCGAGAACCGCGTCGCGGTCGCGGCGCTGCGTCGTCGTGCTCGCTGATCGCGCTCGTCGCCGCTGCTGGCGCCGCTGATCGCGCCGCAGAACCCATACGATCTCGCCAAGCTCGTGCTGATGGATGCGCGCCGGCCGCCGGGCTATGTCGGCTCCGGCGGCTACACGCATTGGCTCGGCACCGACGCGCAGGGGCGCGATCTCTTCTCGGCGATCCTCTATGGCCTGCGCATCTCGATCCAGATCGGGCGTCGCGGCCGGCGCGGTCGCGCTCATGCTCGGCGCGACGCTCGGCACGAGCGCGGCCTATTTCGGCGGGCGCATCGAAGCCTTCATCATGCGCATCGTCGACCTGCAGCTCTCGTTCCCGGCGATCCTGCTCGCGCTGGTGCTCTCGGCGCTGCTCGGCAAGGGCAAGATGCAGCTCATCGCCGCGCTGGTCACGGCGCAATACGCCTATTTCGCCCGCACCGCCCATGGCGCCGCCTCGGCCGAGCGCAGCAAGGAGTATGTCGAGGCCGCGCTCTCGACGCCGCTGCCGGCGCGCACCGTCGTGTTCCGCCACATCCTGCCGAACTGCCTGCCGCCGCTGATCGTCGTCGCGACCGTGCAGATCGCCAACTCGATCGCGCTCGAAGCGACGCTCTCGTTCCTCGGCCTCGGCCTGCCGCCGACCGAGCCCTCGCTCGGCATGCTGATCGCCAACGGCTTCCAGTACATGCTGTCCGGCCGCTACTGGATCTCGATCTATCCCGGCATCGCGCTGATCGTGCTGATCGTCGCCATCAACCTCGTCGGCGACCAGATGCGCGACCAGCTCAATCCGAGGCTGAAGCGATGAGCGCTGCTCGAGGTGCGCGACCTCACGACGCATTTCTTCACCCGCGCCGGCGTGGTGAAGGCGGTCGACGGCGTGTCGTTCGATGTCGCGGCGCGGCGAGGTCGTCGGGCTCGTCGGCGAATCCGGCTCGGGCAAGAGCGTCACCGGGCTTTCGCATTCTCGGCCTGGTCGATCCGCCCGGCCGCATCGTCGGCGGCTCGGTCAAGCTCGCCGGCCAGGAGCTGGTCGGCCTCGCGCCGGACGAGCTGCGCGCGCTGCGCGGCCAGCGCATCGCGATGGTGTTCCAGGACCCGATGAGCGATGCTCAATCCGGTGCTCACCATCGCGACGCAGATGCGCCTGGCGCTGGAGGCGCACGAGCGCGTCTCGACGCGAGGCCGCGCGCGCCGCGCTCGATCGAGGCGCTCGACCGCGGTCCGCATTCCGGACGCCGCGCAACGGCTCGATGCCTATCCGCACCAGTTCTCCGGCGGCATGCGCCAGCGCGTCGCCATCGCGATCGCGCTGCTGCACCGGCCGGCGCTGATCGTCTGCGACGAGCCGACGACCGCGCTCGACGTCTCGATCCAGGCGCAGATCCTCGACCGAGATGCGCGGCCTCGTGCGCGACTCGGCACGGCGCTGATCTGGATCAGCCACGATCTCGCGACCGTCTCCTCGCTCGCGAGCCGCATCCTCGTGATGTATGCGGGCCGCATCATCGAGGAGGGGCCGACCGCCGCGGTGCTGCGCAGCCCGCGCCATCCCTACACCCGCGGGCTGCTTGAATCGCTGCCCTCGCGCGCCGAGCCGGGCCGCGACCTGGCGCAGATCCCGGGCTCCACGCCGTCGCTCGCTGCGACTGCCGGAAGGCTGCGCGTTCCGGCCGCGCTGCGCGCGAGCAGACCGACGTCGTGCCTGCGCGATGCCGCGAGATCGAGCGCCACGGCGCGCGCGCCTGGCGCTGCCATCATCCGCTGCGCGGCCGAAGCTCGCCATGAGCGCGCTGGTCGAGGTGCACGACGTCTCGAAGCAGTTCGCGCCGCGCCTCTCGCTCGGCGAGAAGATCGCGGCGTCGCTCGGCAGCGCGATCGAGACGCGCACCGTGCACGCGCGTCGACGACGTCTCGCTCGCGATCGACGCGCGGCGAGGTCGCTCGGCCTCGTCGGCGAATCCGGCTGCGGCAAGTCGACGCTCGGCCGCGTCATCGCCGGCATCCTGCCGCCGACGTCCGGAACGGCGCGCATCGCCGGCGCGCCGGTGATGACGGCGGCCGCGCCCGCAAGCGCACGACGCGCGTCCAGATGGTGTTCCAGGACCCGTTCGCCTCGCTCGATCCGCGCATGCGCGTCGGCGACAGCGATCGCCGAAGGCCCGCTGGCGCACGGCCTCGTCGGCCGCAACGACGCGGGCGCCTATGTCGCGCAAATGGCTCGACGCGGTCGGCCTCGATCCCGACTTCGCCGAGCCGCTTTCCGCACCAGTTCTCCGGCGGCCAGCGCCAGCGCATCGCGATCGCGCGCGCGCTCGCGATGCAGCCCGACGTGCTGGTCTGCGACGAGCCGGTCGCCTCGCTCGACGTGTCGATCCAGGCGCAGATCATCAACCTGTTCCTCAAGCTGCGCCGCGAGCTCGGCCTCACCATGCTGTTCATCAGCCACGATCTCGGCGTCGTGCGCCATGTCTCGGACCGCGTCGCCATCATGTATCTCGGCCGCATCGTCGAGATCGGCGACGCGCAGCGCGTCTACGCGAACCCGCTGCATCCCTATACGCAGGCGCTGCTCGACAGCGTGCCGAAGCTCGTGCTGGCGGACGACGAGATCGTCAGCTTCAAGGCGATCCGCGGCGAGCTGCCCTCCGCGCTGTCGCCGCCGACGCGGCTGCCATTTCCATCTGCGCTGCCCGCATGTGGTGGATCGCTGCCGTAGCGAGATTCCGCCGCTGCGCGAGATCGAGGCCGCGCGCCGCGCCGCGTGTCATCTCGCTCCGATTAGCTGATGGTACTTAAGGCGATCTTGCTCGGCTGATCGCACTCACCTCGTCGTCGTCCTTGTCGGCGGCGCGACGCGCCAGACCACGTTGCCGACATCGTCAGCCACGAGAAGCGCACCTCTGCGATCCATCTCGACACCGACAGGGCGGCCACGTGCGGTGCCGTCCTCATTGAGAAAGCCGGTCAGCACATCGACGGGCTTGCCGTTTGGTTTTCCGTTCTGGAACGGCACGAACACGACCTTGTAGCCGCTCGAGCGGCGTTCGATTCCACGAACCATGCAGGCCGACGAAAGCGCCTTGGCGGAAAACCTCGGGCAGCGCGTTGCCGGCTGCAAACGCAAAGCCAAGCGGCGCGACGTGATTGCCGAGCGCATAGTCCGGCACGATCGCCTTCTCGACCAGGTCCGGACGCTGCGGCTGCACGCGCGTGTCGACGTGCTTGCCGAAATAGCTGTAGGGCCAGCCGTAGAAACCGCCGTCCTTCACCGAGGTGAGATAGTCGGGCACGAGATCGCTGCCGAGTTCGTCGCGCTCATTGACCACCGCCCATAGTTCTTTGCTCTCCGGATGGAACGCCATGCCGACCGGATTGCGCAGGCCGCCGGCGAACACACGCGACTGCCCGCTCGCGACGTCGATCTCGAGGATCGCGGCGCGCCGGTCCTCCTTCTCGATGCCGTTCTCGGCGACGTTGCTGTTCGATCCGACTGACGCATAGAGCTTGGTGCCGTCGGGGCTCGCGGTGAGCCCTTTGGTCCAGTGATGATTGAGCGGTCCGGCCGGAAGGTCCCGCGACCTTCGTGCCGGCTTCGGTGATCTGCGTCGCGCCTTCCTTGTAGGGGAAGCGCACGACCGCGTCGGTGTTGGCGACGTAGAGATCGTTGCCGATCATCGCCATGCCGAACGGCGAGTTCAGGCCTTTCAGAAATTCGGTGCGCACCTCCGCGACGCCATCGCCGTCGGCGTCGCGCAGCAGCGTGATGCGGTTCGCGCTCGGCACAGCGGCGCCGGCGCGCTTCATCACCATGTTCATCACGAAGGTCTTCGGACCCTTGCGCTCGGGCCGCTCCGGCGCGTTGGTCTCGGCGACGAGCACGTCGCCATTCGGCAGCACGAACAGCCAGCGCGGATGGTCGAGGCCCTTGGCGAGCGCCGTCACAGTCAGGCCGCTGGCAGGCGTCGGCATCACGCCGTCGGGCCAGCCCTTCGCGGGCGCGATGTCGACGGTCGGGATGAGGCGTCGGCACCGGTTCCGGCAGCGTCGGGTTGGGCCCGACCGTCGCCTCCTCGGCTAGCTTGGCGCGATCACCGGAGAACGAGCAGCAGGCCGCAGCTCCAAGTATCAACGCCGAAGCGCAAAGGATGACGAAGGTGCGTGCGGCGGGCATGGGATACTCCGGGAAGCGTCGATGGCCCTCGCGGATAACCGGCTGTACGGCCTGATGGTTCCGGGATTTAGCCGGCCGGCGGCGCGCAGGCGGGAAGGACCACAAGCGGAAAAGCCGTCCAGATCACGGCCAATCCGGACAGCAGCGCGAGCCACAACGCGGCGTCATGTAAAAATGCCGCACCGGTGTACTCGGCTCTGGTCGGTACGACGACGCAGGAAGAGCGCGAAGGCAATCAGTGCGGCGAGAGCGGCCAAGGTCGCGGCGGCGCTGATCCAGATCAGAACGCCCGGCCGGGCAATCGGCGGCGCGCACATCAACGCCTCGGCGAGATAGACAGTGGTGAATTGGGCGAACCAGATGGCGGGCGGGACGAACAGCCGAAGCAGATCGGCGAAGGGTCGCACGCGCAGGCGGGTCGTGCTCATCCGACGAGCCTCGGAAAGCCGTGAACCAGCAACAACCCGAAAAGGCCCTGCAACACGGTGTAGTGCCAGAGCAGGCCGAGATTGTCGTAGACCACGCGCCGCCTGCGGTTGAGCAGGCCGGCAATGCTGCGCGCAACGGCGAACCCCGCCATCACGACCAGCGCCAGCGTCAGCTCGAGCTGCAGGAATGCCGCCATATAGACCATCGCGGCATGCGCATCGGCATCCGGGCGGATGCCGATCCGCCATTGGGCGAACACCTCGACCGAAAGGCCGCCGGCGAGCGCTACGGTCGCCAAACCGATGAGCACGCCGAAGGCGAGCCTGCTTCTCGAATTCGCCGATAGCGTGCGTCCCGCCAACAGGATCAGGCCGCTGCTCGCCGTAAGCAGTAGAGCGGACATCACCGGCCATGACAGCGGCAGGGAGTTGCGCAGGCTTCGGCCACACCTGCGGCGAAACAGTCCAGAGATAGAGATAGGAGAACACGTAGGCGAGATAGAGCGAGCCTGCGACCAGCAGCAGCACGACCATCGCCCACCAAGAATGTGAGAGCGATCCCGACACGTACGTCGGCACCTTGATGCCGTGGCCGATTTCGGCGCGCGGAAGCGGCTTCGGGTCGCTCTCCCACATCCAGATCAGGATCGCCACGACCGCGAGCACCCCGGACAACAGCGCCAGCGTGGTCGCCTTGACGGTCAGCAGCATGAAAAAGCCGGCCGTGAATACGGCGGCGAGGATCGGGGTCCAGCCATAGCCGGGAAGGCGCAGCAGAGCTTGCGGAATGGCCTCGATCGGCGACGTGATGATCGTCTCGCGCACGCCGGTGACCGTACCGGGCAGATAGTGGCGACCGGCCTTGGATTCTTCGGAAAGCTCCGGCTGGTCCCACAACGGATCGCGGCTCTCCACCAGCGGAACGCTGCGCGGGCCGTAGATGTGATTGTGCATCCACTCGAGCGATGCGCCTTTCCAGACGTCGCCGAGCGGCTCCGTCACGGTCGGACGCAGGTTGCGCATGAGGTCGACGACGAACACGAGCACACCGGCGGCGAACAGAAACGCACCGACGGTGGAGATCATGTTCAGCACGCCCCATTCCATCACCGCCGGATAAGTGTAGACGCGCCGCGGCATGCCCATCAGGCCGGTGATATGCATCGGGAAGAACGAAATGTTGAAGCCGCTGAACATCAGCCAGAACGTGATCTTGCCGAGGCGTTCGGAGAGCGCGCGGCGGCTGAAGGCCGGCGCCCAGTAGTAGAAGGCGGCGAACAGCGGAAACACCATGCCGCCGACCAGCACGTAATGAAGATGCGCGACGACGAAATACGTATCGTGCGCCTGCCAGTCGAACGGCACCATCGCGACCATCACGCCGGTCAACCCGCCGAGCGTAAAGATGAACAGAAATCCGAGCACGAACAGTAAAGGTGTCGACCAGCGCAGCCGGCCGGCCGCGATCGTCGCAATCCAGGAGAAGACCTGGATGCCGCTCGGCAGCGCGACCGCCATGCTGGCAGCCGAGAAGAAGCTGAGCGACAGCGCCGGAATGCCCGTGGTGAACATGTGGTGCACCCACAGGCCAAAACTAAAGAAGCCGGTGGCGATCAGCGCGACAACGATCAGCCGGTACCCGACCAGCGGCGTGCGCGCCATCGTCGGCACAATCATCGAGACCATGCCGGCTGCGGGCAGGAAGATGATGTAGACCTCAGGGTGGCCGAAGAACCAGAACAGATGCTGCCACAGCAGCGCGTCGCCACCTTTCGCCGCGATGAAGAACGGCCAGCCGAATGCACGCTCCAGTTCGAGCAGCATGGTGGCGAGGATGACCGCCGGAAACGCGAACACGATCATCCCGGCGAAGATCAGCATGGTCCAAGCGAACATCGGCATGCGGTCGAGCGTCATGCCGGGTGCGCGCGTGCGCAGCACGCCGACGATCAGCTCGATCGCGCCCGCGATCGCCGAAATTTCGATGAAGCCGATTCCCAACAGCCAGAAATCCGCGCCGAGTCCGGGCGAGTACTGCGTGCTGGTCAGTGGCGGATACATGAACCAGCCGCCGGACGGCGCGAGATCGAAGAACAGCGTTGCGAAGAAAATCAACCCGCCGACAAAATAGGCCCAGAATGCAAACGCGCTGAGTCGCGGGAAGGGGAGGTCGCGCGCGCCTAACATCTGCGGCAGCAGCAGCACCCCCATCGCCTCGACCACTGGCACGGCGAACAGGAACATCATCACGGTGCCGTGCATCGTGAAGATCTGATTGTAGGTTTCCTGTGAGAGAAACGTGTTGCTCGGTACGGCGAGCTGGAGACGCATCAGCAGCGCGAGGATGCCGGCGAGAAGGAAGAAGAGCAGCGCGGCACCGACATAGAAATAGCCGATGACCGTGTTGTTGACGGCAGAGATGATGCGCCAGCCTTTCGGCAGCTCCCAGGCTTTCTCCAGCGCTTCGAGTTCGCCCTTCGGGCGCGGCAGCTTGTTCGGATGGCCGGCCAGACGGCGCTCGGTGAGGTCGGTCATTCGCTCACCTCAGGCTCAGCAGATAGGTGGCGAGCGCTGCATGCTCGTCGGCGGAGAGGATGCGAAACTCGGGCATGCGGTTGCCGGGCTTGACGTGCTGGCCGTTCGCGATGAAGCGCGTGATGTTTTCGGCGTTAAGCGGCAGCGTGTCGATGCCGACCGAGCGGCGGCTTCCGATGTGGGTGAGATCGGGGCCGATCGTGCCGGCCGCGAGCGTGCCACGCACCGCATGGCAGCCGCCGCAGCCCGCTGCGATGAAGAGCGACTGGCCGTGCCGCTCCTGCTCGCTTGACGGCGCGCGGGCAGGCGCGGCCTCGCTCGCGAGCCAGGCGTCGTATTCCCCTTGCGGCAGTGCGACGACCTCGAAAGCCATCAGTGCATGCGGTCCGCCGCAGTACTCCGCGCACTGTCCGCGATAGACGCCCTCTCGTTCCGCAGTGAGGCGCAGAGCCGTCGTGCGTCCCGGAATCATGTCGACCTTGCCGCCGAGGCTCGGGACCCAGAAGCTGTGAATGACGTCGGAGGCCTTGAGGGTGAAGTGGATCGGCCGCCCGACTGGAATGCGTATTTCGTTCGCGCTTGCGATCGCGGTGTCGCCGTAGGCGACGCGCCACCACCATTGCTCGCCGGTAACTTCGATGCGCAGCGCATCGCCGCTGTGGAAGGGACTGAGTTGGGCTCGCATCAGCCAGACGCCATAGCCCAGCAGCAGGGTCAGCGTCACAGCGGGGAGGATCAGACCGAGTGCGACGATGCTGCGCTCTTGCGCCAGCACGGCGCGTACGCGTGGCGATCCGCGGATCGCGATCCACACCGCGGCCACCACAAGCGTGAGCACGGCCGCGCCGAAAGCGAAGACGATCCAGGCGAGGTTGGCGATCTGTCCCGCCTGCGCGCCGCGCGGCGTCATCACGGACTGAACGTCCGTTCCGCAGCCGGCGAGAAGCAGCGCGCCGCCCAGCATCATTTGCTGCAGACGGAATCTCATCGCGAGGGTGGGGCCGGTGCCTCGGAGTCGATCGAGGCGAAGTAAGCCGACACATCGTCCATCTGGCGTTCGGTCAGCGCCTGCGCGATCGGCGCCATGATGGTTTCGCCATCCGTGCCGGGCGTCAGTCCGTCCTTCCAGAGCCGCAGGCGGTTGGTCATGTAGGGAGCGTTCTGACCCGCGAGACGCGGGTAGATCTTGAGTGCCGACGCCGAATGGCAGCCACTGCACGCGGGAATTCTGCGGTCCGGATCGCCCCGCTCCGCGAGCACACGGCCACGCTCGAGCGCTGGCGCATCGTGCCGATGTTCGGGTGTCCGAGGAGGAAGCAGCAGTCCTGCATAGTACTGTGCGACGCGATTTCGCTCGTCGTGCTGAAGATCGCCCGCGAGCGGCTGCATGATCCCGCTGGCTCGCCGGGCATCAGCATAGGCATGGAGCGCGGCGGTGAGGAATTCCGCGGGCTGTCCGTGCAGGATCGGCACGAGCGCGCTCGCCGGGCCGTTCTGCCCGGCGCCGTGGCAACGTGCGCAGGCGCCGACCGCTGCCGCTGCTGCGTCCGCCGTGGCGATGTCGCGCCCGCTCTGCAGAGCAGTTTGCACGCCACCAAGCGCCAGTTCGGAATAGGACTTCGCGTCGAGCGCCGGCAGGCGCCGCAAAAATGCGACGAGCGCCCAGACCTCGTCGTCGCGCTGCTGCGCGGCCCAGGCCGGCATGCCGGTGTACTTGATCCCATTCTTCACAATCCAGAACAGTTCGCGGTCGCGCCATGGACGCATGTTGGTCTTCAGATCAGGCGGCGGCGGCAGCATGCTTTGCGCGATCGGACTGATCGGCACACCCGGAGCTCCGTGACAGAACGCGCAGCCGTTGTGAAAATGCCCGGCGCCAAGCGTGACGAGGTCGGGCCGGTCGAGTGGTGGCGTATCGATGAGGAGCGCGTGCGTCTTCACCGAATTGCGCATCGCGAAGGTCAGGACCCACTCCATGATCGCCCAGTGCCCGCGGCTCGCCGCTACGGAGTAGAGGCCCGACCACAAGAACAGAAATCCGAGAACGGCTATTCCGCCGCCGGCGTAGAGAGCGAGCCTGATGATGCGCCGCGTTTTCGCCGGGAAATCGAGGCGCATGAGCTAGCCCGCACCGTGTGCAGGCTGCCGCGTCGCGCCGGTTGCTTGGTCCCGGTCGAGAAGTTGAATCGTGATGACGGTGGCGGCCACCAGATAGCTGAGCGGGCACGCTGCGATCATCAGCAAACCGGCAAGTTGCTGATCGTCGAGTGCCGGGATGTGCGGGCCATGCTGGTGGCCCGCTCCATAGAGCGCACGCGGCGCGAAGACCAGCAAAGCGGCGAGCAGGCAGACAAGCTTGCCGGTCAGCAACAGCGCCGGCAGCGCATGCCAACGCCGCGTATCGGATAGCGACAGCAGAAGCATCCAGAACGACAAGGCCGCAGCCAGCAACAAGGCGTGCATTGCGAGCTGGATGCCGGGAAACGTCAAAGCGGCAGCCTGTACGGGCGGCGCGTGCGATATCCACACGGCTGTGATCTGCGCAACGGTTGCGATCCAAAGCCACGACAAGCTGGCGTCGCGCACATTCCAACGCGCGACGACGATGCCGGCTATCGCCGGTGCGACCACATTCATCGCAAGAATATGCAATCCCATGTGTTGCGCCTGCGGTCCGAGATCGCAGGTCAGCACAATCGCCGCTCCGATCAGGAGGACAGCCACGGCGCTGATCAACGCCGCGCGCGCTTTCCCCCATATCAACGGCCGCATGTTACTGGTCCGCCACACGAAAGCATCCAACCTGGCGGCGAATGCGTAACCCCGATGGCTTGTCGCACCTGAGCGCCTGCAATGGAGCTGCGTACTTGAGCCAATGTTTGTCCAGTCGCGAGAAATTCAGGAACGAGGACCGGCGTCGCGTCTTGCGCGTAGCCGAACACTGACGGCTTCCCACAATGCGATCATACTCAATACTCTCCTTTCGACCCACGCGATCATGCGTGCGACAGGTCCGCGCAGGAACGGCACATCGATGGCTATCAACATCAGGCCGATCGGAATCATCTCGAGGCCGAGGATCGGCAGGAACCAGAGACAGCCGCCGATAATGAGCAATACTCCAGCAATGAGGCGCAACCAGCGAAGGCTCGGCTCGCGCAGAAAGTGAATGGTCTTCGCCAGAAAAGCGGGGCAAATGCCCTCTATGCGGTCGAGTTGCTCGTCCAGATCGGGCGTTCGCATGAATCTCGAAACTCGCGCCAGCGCCGGTTCGTTCCGTTCACCGATGCCGCAGGGGAGGCAAATGAAATGCGGTCGCCAACTTCACCGTCGTCCGCTTAACAGTGAGCGACGATACCTTGTGCGACACCAAAGCAGGCCATGTTTAGGCTAGGACGTGGCGGCGATTTAGGTCGCGAGGTCATCGCTCTGGCTGGGGCTGACATACCGATCATCTCGACAAAGAGTCTGCACCCATTTGGCGCGGAAACTCGCACTTCCGACAGCGATACCAAAATTAGGAATAAATGCGTCACCAGTTTGGTTGGTTAGGGGATCCGCTACCGCCTCGCGCCGCGCCACTGCCAAACGATGCTCGCGACCACGAAGCCGCCGGCCAGAAGAAGCAGCACAGCGATGACGAGGTTGCCGGAGAGGTGGGCCACAGCGGCAAAGCCGGCGAAGGCCACCATCCATAGCGCCGAGGCAACCGCGACCCGCCGCCGGATCTCCCAAGGTATCGTCGGATTGAACAGCGCGTATTGCATGAAGTATCGCGCTGAAAGCTCATCGGCGAATTGAAGCGGAAAGTATTTGCGCGCATCCTGATATGCGCGCTCGAACATCCATGCCGACGCCAGCAATAATGCGCCACTGAACGAGGCGATATAGCTCTTCACGATGCAAACCTCCGGGCCGGCCCTTTCCGCATGTCATCGCGTTTAGCGATTAATCATCGTCGTGGCCTCTAAGCATGCCTGTTAATTTAAATCGAGTTTTAAACGCCGCGGCGGCACGCTGATCAATTGCATGCGATACCGAGCGTGAACTTTGCCGGTCAGATTCCAACGACGTTGGCGGGCGTTGAAACATAAACCGCAGCCTCCGCACTCATAGCTTCCGTCGGTCGAATAGTCCCACTCGACCGGCAATCCGGCGGTCATAAGCTCGTGATGACCAGTACCGCCTCCTTTCGTGCAACTCGTTCTTCTGGCCCGCGATCATCAAACTTGCGGCTCGCGGCGAGCTCGATCTTGCTGCGGTCCGCTCGAAGATGTCGAGTGCCGACGTGACATCGCGCGCTGCTGACGGGCCGCATGCGAGTAGCACCGGTTGACCGCCACGTCTCGCCCGATCGGCGACGCATTAATCCCACCTCCTAGACAAAGAAGAAGTCGTTGGCATTCAAATTCGCCAGCGCCACGTTGTTCAGCGTGATCGCGTTGCCGGCATCCAGGGTTATCACCGTGTTGGCCCCCACCTGTTGGGCGTGCGACGTGATGGCCGCGAAATCGGCAAACAACGACGTGTCGACCTGGATTACATCGCCGATGCCGGCGCCTGCCGCGAAGTCCGTAATCGAGTCGAGCCCGAACCCCGCGTGGAACACGAACGTGTCGTTGCCTCCCGCTCCCGTGAGTATGTCGTTTCCGGCCGCGCCCTCGATGACGTTCGCACTGGCGTTGCCGCGCAGCGTATCGGCGAATGCGCTGCCGGTGAGGTTTTCCACCGCCGTGAACGTGTCTCCCGCGGCCTCGCCGGTGTTCTGGCTTGGCGTCGCGAGATTCACCGTAATCCCGGCGGTCGCGGTCGCGTAGCTCGCCGTGTCGGCACCGGCCCCGCCATTGAGGGTATCGGCGCCCGCGCCTCCGATGAGGATGTCGTCGCCACCGGCGCCACTGAGCGAGTCGTTGCCCGCGCCGCCCGCGAGGATGTTGGCGCTGCCATTGCCGGTGAGCGTGTCGTTGCCCGAGCCGCCGGTGAGATTCTCGATTGCCGTGTAGGTGTCGCCCGCGGCGTCGCCGGTGTTGCTTGCAGGCGTTGCGAGGTTGGCCGTCACGGCGGCGGTCGACGTGGCATAGCTCGCCGTATCGGTACCGGCGCCGCCGTTGAGCACGTCGGCGGCAGCGCCGCCGATCAGGATGTCGTCACCGTTTCCGCCGATCAGCGTATCGGCCCCGGCGGCGCCATTGAGCACGTCGTCTCCCGCGTTGCCGTCGAGCGTGTTGGCGCTGGCATTGCCGGTGAGAATGTCGGCAAAGATGCTGCCCGCCAGGTTCTCGATCGCCGCGTAGGTGTCGCCTGCTGCGTCCCCGGTATTCCCCGCCGGCGTGGTGAGGTTTGCGGTCACGCCTGCGGTCGCCGTCGCATAGCTCGCCGTGTCGGTGCCCGAGCCGCCGTTGAGGGAATCGGCTCCGGCCCCACCGATCAGCGTGTCGTTGCCGGCGGCGCCATCGAGCGAGTCATTGCCTGCGCCGCCATCGAGCACGTTGGCATTTCCATCGCCCGTCAGGGTGTCGGCGCTTGCCCCGCCGGTCAGGTTCTCGACGCCCGAGTAAGTGTCGCCTGCGGCGTCGCCGGTGTTGCTCGCCGGTGCTGCGAGATTCGCCGTGACCGAGCGCGGCCGCGGTCGCATAGCTCGCCGTGTCGATGCCGGTTCCGCCGGTCAGCGCATCCGCGCCGGCGCCGCCGATCAGGAGATCGTCTCCCGCCCCGCCGTTGAGGGCGTTGGCGCCGTCGTCACCCGTCAGCACGTCGGCAAAGCCGCTGCCCGTCAGGTTCTCGATGGTGATGTAGCTGTCGCCCGCCGCATCGCCGGTGTTTTCCCACGGCGCCGCGAGGCTCGCGACGAGGCCTGCGGCCGCCGTGGCATAACTCGCGGTGTCGCATGCCTAGCGCCGCCGATCAGCGTGTCCGCGCCGGCCGCGCCGATCAGCGTGTCGTTGCCGTTTCCGCCGTCGAGAACGTTGGCGTCGGCGTTGCCGGTCAGCGTGTCGGCCGCGGAGCCGCCCGTCAGGTTCTCGATGCCTGAATAGGTGTCGCCTGCCGCGTGGCCGGTATTGCCGGCCGAATTGGCAAGGTTGGCGATCACCGCGGCGGTCGAGGTGGCGTAGCTCGCCGTATCGATGCCGCCGTCTCCGATCAGCGTGTCAGCGCCCGCGCCGCCGATGAGGATGTCGTCGCCCGCCGCGCCGTCAAGCACGTTGGCGCCGGTATTGCCGATCAGGATGTCGGCGTATGCCGTGCCTCTCAGGTTTTCGATCGCCGTGTAGGTGTCGCCCGCCGCATCGCCGGTATTGTTCGCCGACGGTGGTGAGGTCCGCGACAACGCCTTCGAACGCGGTCGCATAACTCGCGGTGTCGGTGCCGGCATTGCCGTTGAGAACGTCCGCGCCGGATCCGCCGATCAGCACGTCGTTGCCGCCGCCGCCGTCGAGCACGTTGTTGTTTTCGTCGCCAGTGAGCGTGTCGGCGGCAGTGCCGCCGGTGAGATTTTCGATTCCCACATAGATGTCGCCCGCCGCATCCCCGGTATTGATCGCCCGGGGCCGCAGGCTCGCGGTCACCGCCGCGGTCGAAGTCGCGTAGCTCGCCGTGTCGGTGCCGCCGTCACCGTTGAGATAGTCGGCACCAGCACCGCCGATGAGAATGTCATTGTCGGCGCCGCCGCTGAGCATGTCGTCGCCGGCTTCGCCGGTCAGCGTGTCATTGCCTGCGCCGCCGTAGATCGCATCGTCGCCGGCGTTGCCGTTGATCGAGTCGTTGCCGCCATTGCCGATCAGCAGATCGATGCCGCCGCCGCCGGTGATCGTATCGTTGGCGTTCCCGCCCGATATGGCGTTGGCCAGGCCGTTGCCGGTCCCGTTGAAGGTGCCGGCACCCGTGTAGATCAGGTTCTCGACATTGGCGCCGAGCGTATAGGTGCTCAGGCCGGTCTTCACCGTATCGTTGCCGGCGCCGGCATTCTCCGTCACCGTATCGGTGGCCGTATCCACGATGTAGATGTCGTTGCCGGTGCCGCCGGCCATGGCATCGGCCCCGGTTCCGCCGTCGAGGATGTCGTTCCCGCCGAGACCGTTGAGCGTGTCGGCGCCGCCGAGGCCGGCGATATGATCGTTGCCGGCGGTTCCGTTCAGCGTGTTGGCGACATTGGTGCCGGTGATGGTCGGGGTCGAGTCGTTGAGATCCGCGACCAGAACGGTGAAGTCGGACGTCTTCGACAAACCGAGTTGATCGGTCGCCGTCACCGAGAAAGTGACGGTGGGCTCGGCTTCGAAATCCAGGCTTTGGTCGTCCCTCAACTTCAGAACGCCGTCGATCACCTGGAAGCGGGCGTCCGACAGCGCGAAGGAATGAACGTCGCCGAAGTCGGGATCGAGCACGGTCATCGTGCCGACGATTCCTCCCAACGCGTTTTCACTGACGACCGCCGGATCCAGAACAATGCGGTTCGGGGCTTCGTTGACATTCAGGACCACCAGTCCGAACGGGAAATCGGCAGAGTAGCCGAGCTGGTCCGTCACCGTGATCGTCAGCGACAGGAAGCCGACATCGGGTCGTCGAGGCTAGCGCCGGCTACCAGCCGCAGCTGTCCACCGACGATTTCGAACCTCGGATCGGAAACGACGAACGTGTGCGTGTCGCCGATATCGTCGTCGACAGTAACCTAGGCGATCGCCTCGCCCGGGACGGACATTCTCGAACACGAAGAAGTTGTCGAGCGAGATGCCGAGCGGTGGCCCGTCGATATTCAGGACCGGCGCCGTCGCGGCGGACATGACGGTTTCGGCGGTGCCGAGGTCGTCGGTGTACGACGCCACGACGCGCAGCATCTGGCCGCCTTGGGCATTGCCCGGGAGGAACGTCCTCTCCACGGCGTTCGGGATGTCCACCCAATCCGTGCCGTTGAAGGAGGACTGCCATTGGTAGATGAAGATCGAGGTGACAATCCCGTCCGCATCCGTGATCGAATTGAACGCCGTCAGCAACTGGCCCTCGGTCGGCGTCGTGTCGCTGATCGTCAGCGAACCCGCCGGCGCGTCATTGGTGTTTTCGACCGCTGCCGTCGGAGCGGAGAACACCGTCTCGAGCACGCCGTTGGCGTCCCGATAGGTCGCCTTGACGCGGATCGCCAAGCCGACGAGATCCTGGGACGGCCTGAAGGTGGGACCGGTCGCGGTCACATCCCCGTCGCCACCCACCAAGGTAATGTCTTCGAAGATGCCGTCGCCCGGCCGCGGCTCGAACTGCCAGACATAGCTGATCGGTCCGGTGATCGTGCCGCCCGGGTTGTCCGCATCCGTGACGCCGGCGATCGACGCGCGCAGCAACTGGTCCTCGGCCGGCGTTCCGTCCGGCGTGCTGGTCGCGGCATCGAGGATCGTCAGCAGGCCGACCGGCTCGTCATTGAGCCCAGGCACCAGCACGACCGACTGGTCGGCGAACTGCAGCCGCTCGATATTGGTGAGACGGTCCGTGCCCTTCGACGCCGACATTGTCGGTGATCGGTGACGATGTCGTCCGTCGGGTCGCCCAGCGTGCCGTTGGAGTCGATCGTGATCGTGTAGTTCGCCCGGATGCCTGCATAGACGGCCGTGTCGAAGTTGAAGCCGCCGCTCCCGGGCATGATCTCGCGCACGATCTGGAGCTGGCCGGGATTGATCGCTCCCGACATCATGTCCGGGATGAGATCCTTCATGCTGTCGACGCTGCGGATCTCTACATTGGGATTGTTGGCATCGCGGACGCTGATGCGCACGTTGAGCCAGAGATCGCCGTCGATCAGGTCGTCGCCGCCGCGGCCTTCGATCAGGTCGCTGCCGTCGCCGCCGAAGATGATGTTGCCCGCGCCGAACGAGGTCACGCCGGCGCCGAGGAACTCCTGCAGGCCGTCGATCAGCGCGATGTTGGTGAGCACGCTGCCTTGGGCGCCGGCGGTGAGGATGGTCGCCGCGTCGACATCGTCGCCACGCAGGATGTCGCTGAACCTCGAGCCCGACAGGCCTTCCACGTCGGCGAAGCGGGCCAGGATCGCGGTCGATGACGGGGTCACCGGCGCCGCGTTGAAGGCCTCGATGGCCAGGTCCGCCGTCACGCCGAACGGATCGTCCTTGTAGGTGGCCCAGTCGAAGCCGGACGCGCCCAGATACTTGTCGCCGGCGCCGCTGCTGCCGACCATGATGTCGTCGCCGCCTTCGCCGTTCATGAGGTCGGGGCCGCCGTCGCCGATGATAGACGTCGTTGCCGATCACCAGGTCCTGGCCGAACGGGATCGAAGTTGTCGCCCGGGTTGCCGTCGAGGATGCCCAGCTCGAGCCAGTCGTCGCCTTCGTTGCCCATATCCTGTTCGTTGGCCTTGCTGCCCAGGATGAAGTCGTTGCCCGGGCCGCCGAAGGCCTCCGACGCGTCCTCGCCGGTGATGATGAAGTCGCTGCCGAAGCCGCCGAGGACCAGGTTGATGCCGTTGCCGGCCGTGGATGACGTCGTTGCCGTCGCCGCCCTGGATGTTGTCGTCGCCGCCGGTGTCCGTGATGATGTCGTCGCCGTCGCCGCCGCGCAGGTTGTCGTTGCCGTCGCCGCCCTCGATGCGGTCGTTTCCGCCATCGCCCCAGATCGTGTCGTCGCCGTCGGTGGCGATGAGGATGTCGTTGCCCTCGGTGCCGCCGAGCACGACATGCTGGTCGCCGGTGTACTGGAGGTAGTTCGTGTCGGCGCCCGGCGTCGCCGGATTGTTGCGGATGACCAGCGGCGTGAAGGGATCGGCGCTGATGGGATCGGCACTGCCGAGGCCCTTGTTGAACTGGGCGTCTGGTCGACCTCGAGGAAGTAGCCCGGCGTCGTGAAGACGAGCGCCGGGAGATGCTTCGCGTCGGTGTTCGCCATGATCATCTTGGCGAACGAGTTGTTCTCCAGCTCGGTGAGGAAGTTGAGCCCCGCGGTGCGATCCAGATAATAGAACCGGTCGCCGTCCTGCAGATCCTCCAGCTGGGTCTCGAAGACGAAGTTGAACGTCGAGCCGAGCATGCCGCCGAACGGCATTTTCTGTTCGGCCAGGCCGCCGATCCACAGATCGACATTGTCGAGGCCGGTGATCGTGACCGCCGTTCGCGCCGTTCGCCCATGCGCCGGTGCTGTTGAGGAAGTCGAGCCGGTCGGCGGGCGCGCCGGGCGCCGCCGAACACGAGAGTCCATGGCGGCCGCGCGCTTGTCTTCGAGGGTCGTGCGCGGCGAGGATCGTCGCGTGCGTGCCGTAGGCGGCGATGAAGTTGACCAGCGATTCCGGGTGCTTCAGGTGCTGCACGAAATCGGCCCAGCTCGAATAGGGCCGCAGCTGGCGTGTCGCCGGTCTGGTCAAAGAATTCGCGGCGCGCCGCGTTCAGGGACGGAATGCCGGTATCGCGGCCGCGCGCGATGTTGATGGCGGCGAGGTCGAGCGGCAGGCCGAGCAGGTTGTTGCGCAGCGCCTCGGTGACGAACTCGTCGATCTCGTTGCCGGCCTGGCGGGTCACGCCGCGCACGATGGCGCCGGCCGCTTCTTCCGGAGTCGGTCCGCTGGCGGCGAATTCGAGCGGGTTGAGGAACGCCGCGATCAGGCCGATCTCGCTCGACGCGAAGTTCGGGTCGAGGCGGTCGACCGTCTCGGTCAGCATCGAGTGGCCGAAGCGATAGACCGTGTGCGCGAACTCGGCGACGATCGCGGGATTGATGTCGATATCGTAGACCTGGGTCGGGCCGACGAAGATGTCGATCTGCGGCTGAACCATGCGCGCGAATTCCTCGAACACGAGGTGCTGGTACTGCATCTCGGTGCCGAACTTCGCGGCCTGGAACAGGCGCTCGCCGTTCCATTGCAGAGCGGCGATCTCCGCCGGCGTGACCGGGAACGTTGCCGGCGCGGTGCCGGGCATGAGCCACTCGGTCAGGAACGCGAGGTCGTTCGTGGCGAGAGCCACATCCTTGGTGTGCTCGACCAGACGATTGTGTTCGGAGTGGAAGACGGGATGGACGGCGGTCAGGCCGATGTTCTCGTTCACGCGGCCGTCGCCCGCGATGTAGTGCGCGTCGAGCAGTTCGTTGTCGTAGAAGCCCAGCCCCGGCACATTGCCGGTGGCGTTGTCGGCGTCCGCGATCAGGAGTTGTTCGGGCGTGCGCCGGGTTGCCGTCATGGTCGCCGACCGGCTTGGCGAAATGCGCGATGTCGTCGAGGAACGCGTGGCCGGTGCGCACCGCGTTGGCGAGGCTGATCGGCGCCGCGGGATTTCCCTCGACCAGCACGTCGTCGGCGGTTCCGGGCAGGCCGTCGGGGCCCACCATCACCACCTGCGCGAAGCCGTTCGGGCCGGGGATGAAGTTGCCGTAGGCGTCGGTCGCGAGCAGCGGGACATTCCCCACGTCGGCGTCGGTGAGC
Source organism: uncultured Alphaproteobacteria bacterium (assembly GCA_963779545.1). Taxonomy (GTDB): domain Bacteria; phylum Pseudomonadota; class Alphaproteobacteria; order Rhizobiales; family Xanthobacteraceae; genus PALSA-894. Next base: position 766,442 of record CAVZYQ010000005.1, read on the forward strand.
TCGATGCCGAGGAATTTGGCGGCATGCGCCTTCACGACGGCCCAGGTTTCCATGCCGCCGGTCAGCACGTCGTCCGCGGTAAAGAACTGTCCGTCGCTGCCCGCCGTGCGGTTTTCCAGGAGCTCGCCGGTCGCGACCGGCTTGCCCGCGGCGTTGAGCTCATACGCGCGCAGGAACACCTGATGCGAGGGATGTGACGAGTAGGTCTGGTTCTGGTCGACGAACGGCGTCGTCGTGTTCGTGTGTTCATGGACGTCGTCGGCGGTGCCGAGGATTCCGTCGGCGCCGGGCTGATTGGTGGCGCGCGTCAGCACCATGAAGTTGGTGTGGGCGTCGTCGGCGGTGCCGGCGATTCCGTCCGGACCTGGATCGTAGAGCGGATCGTCGTGCTTGAGCGGAATGAAGACCGTGCCACTGCCGCCCTTGGCGACGAGATCGAGGCCGTGATCGAAGAACTGGCCGAAGAACGTCATCCAGGCGTTGAACGGCGCCGACAGTCCTGCGTCCGCCGTCTCGTTCGGGAAGAAGAAGACTTCCTTGTCGTCGGCGGTGCCGAACACGCCATCCAGGCCGGGGCTCGTGACGACTTCGACTCCGTCCTTCAAGACATCATCGGCGGTGTGGAGAACGCCATCCGCGCCGGCGTCGTACGCTTTCGCATAGGCCGCCGGGTTGTTGGCGGTCTGGTCGACGATCAGGTTGCTGATCGTGCGCGGCTGCGAGTCGAACACGTTTCCGCTGGTCTGCTGATAGGACGTCGGGGTAGGAGGCCCGAATCCGGGCGGGGCCGATTCCGCGTCACGGAAGAACGGGTCCGTCAGCCGCGGGAACACCGTGTCGGCCGCGCCGAACTCGGTCTGCCCGTTGACCAGGTTGTTGTACGTCCCATCGACGGTGCGCAGGCCGAACGGCACCCGCGAGTTCGGGAGCAGCGCGAGCAGATCCTCGCCCGCCGCGTGCCGTTCCGCGATGACGATCTGATCGAGAATGAACTGCAGGTCGGATCTGATGAAGTGCACGCCGGCACTGCGCGACCGAACTGCCGTCGGGTCCGGGTGCGACCGGCGTGGGCGGCGCAATGACGACGTCTTCGACCGCCGCGGTCGGCGCGGAGAACACGGTCTCCAGCACGCCGTTGGCGTCCTGATAGTGCGCCTTGACGCGGATCGCCAATCCGACGAGATCCTCGGTCACCGTGAAGGTCCGGCCGGTCGCCGTCGCCTCGCCGCCGCCGTCGACCCGCTGATATCCTGGAAGTCACCCGAACCCGGCGACCGCCTCGAACTGCCAGATGTAGGAGACGGGGCCGGTGATCGAGCCGTCGCCGGGATTGTCGGCGTCGAGTCACGCCGGCGATCGATGCCGTAAGAGTCTGCCCTTCGGCCGGCGTCTCGTCGCGAGATCGTCACCAGACCGAACGGGTCGGAGTTGAAGCCGCCGAAGGTCATCGACTGATCGTCGAACTGCAGCCGCTCGATGTTCCTCAGCCGATCGGTGCCGTCGAGGCCGACATTGTCGGTGACCGAGATCGAGCCGTCGTCGTTGAAGACGATCGCGTAGTTGCTCGAGACGCCGGAGAACACGGCGGTGTCGAAGCCGCCGGAGCCGGGCAGGATCTCGCGCACGACTCGAGCTGGCCGGGATTGATCGTTCCCGCCAGCATCGTCCGGGATGAGATCCCTCATGCTGTCGACGCTGCCGATCTCCACGTTGGGATCGTTGGCGTCGCGCACGCTGATGCGCACGTTGAGCCAGGCGTCGCCGTCGATGAGGTCGTCGCCGCCGCGGCCCTCGATGAGGTCGCTGCCGTCGCCGCCGAGAATGATGTTGCCGGACCCGAACTGGGTCACGCCCTCGCCGAGAAGCTCCTGCAAGCCGTCGATCAGGTCGACATTGGTGAGCACGCTGCCGGTGAAGCCGGCCGTGGCGATGTCGGCCGCGTCGGCGTCGTCGCCCATCAGGATGTCGCTGAACGCCGAGCCCGACAGGCCTTCGATGTCGGCGAAGCGGTTCATCAGCGTCGGCGCTCGACGGCGGCACCGGCGCTTCATTGAAGGCATCGACGAGCATGTCGACGCTGACGCCGAAACGATCGTTCTTGAACGTGGCCCAGTCGAACCCGGACCCGCCCTTCATCTTGTTCGGGGCGGCGCTGCCGACCATGATGTCGTCGCCGCCTTCGCCGATCATTTCGTCGAACCCGCCGCCGCCGACGAAGACGTCGTGGCCGATCACCGCGTCGGTTCCGAACGGATCGAAATTGTCGCCCGGCGCGCCGTCCTGCGTGCCGAGCTCGATCCAGTCGTTGTCCTTCGCCGCCCATCTGCTGGATGTTGAGCTTGCTGCCGAGGATGAAGTCGTTGCCGGTGCCGGCGAACACCTCGGTAACGTCCTCGCCGGTGATGATGAAGTCGCTGCCGGCGCCGCCGATGATCAGGTTGAGCCCGTTGCCGCCCTGGATGACGTCGTTGCCGTCGTCGCCCTTGATGACGTCGTCGCCGCCCATGTCGGTGATGATGTCGTCGCCGGCGCCGGCCTCGATGAGGTCGTTGCCGTCGCCGCCTTCGATGCGGTCGTTTCCGCCATCGCCCCAGATCGTGTCGTCGCCTTCGCTGGCGATGAGGATGTCGTTGCCTTCGGTGCCGCCGAGCACGACGTGCTGGTCGCCGGTGTAGCGCAGGTAATTCGTGTCCGGCCCCGGCGTCGCCGGGTTGTCGCGGATGACGAGCGGCGTGAGCGGATCGTCGCCGACCGGATCGGCGTCTGTCCCAGATCCCGTTGAACTGCTTCGCCGGGTCGACCTCGAGGATCAGGCCCGGCGTCGTGAAGACGTGAGCCGGCAGGTGGGTCGCATCGGTGTTCGCCATGATCAGCTTGGCGAACGAGTTGTTCTCCAGCTCGGCGAGGAAGTTCAGTCCCACGGTGCGGTGCAGGTAGTAGAGCCGGTCGCCGTCCTGCAGAGCCTCGAGCTGGGTCTCGAACACGAAGTTGAACGTCGAGCCGAGCATGCCGCCGAACGGCATCTTCTGCTCGGCCAGGCCGCCGATCCACAGATCGACATTGTCGAGGCCGGTGATCGTGACGCCATTCGCGCCGTTCGCCCAAGCGCCGCGTGCTGTTGAGGAAGTCGAGCCGGTCGGCCGGCGCACCGGGCGCCGCCGAACACGAGGTCCATGGCGGCCGCGCGTTTGTCTTCGAGGGTCGTGGCGGCGAGGATCGTCGCATGCGTGCCGTAGGCGGCGATGAAGTTGACCAGCGATTCCGGGTGCTTCATGTGCTGCACGAAATCGGCCCAGCTCGTATAGGGCCGCAGCTGGCTGTCGCCGGTTCCTTCGTAGAACTCGCGACGGGCCGCGTTCAGAGACGGAATGCCCGGCGTCGCGGCCGCGCGCGATGTTGATGGCGGCGAGATCGAGCGGAAGGCCGAGCAGGTTGTTGCGCAGCGCCTCGGTCACGAACTCGTCGATCTCGTTGCCCGCTTGACGGGTCACGCCGCGCACGATGGCGCCGGCGGCCTCCTCCGGCGTCGGTCCGCTGGCGGCGAACGCGAGCGGGTTGAGGAAGGCCTCGATCAGGCCGATCTCGCTCGAGGCGAAATTCGGGTCGAGGCGGTCGATCGTCTCGGTCAGCATCGAGTGGCCGAAGCGATAGACCGTGTGCGCGAACTCGGCGACGATCGCAGGATTGACCGTGTCATCGAAATCGAGGAACGCGTCGACCTGCGGCTGGACCGTGCGCGCGAACTCCTCGAACACGAGATGCTGGTACTGCATCTCGGTGCCGAACTTGGCCGACTGGAACAGGCGCTCGCCGTTCCACTGCAGGGCAGCGATCTCCGCCGGCGTTGCCGGGAAGGTCGCGGGCGCGGTGCCCGGCATGAGCCACTCGCTCAGGAACGCGAGGTCGCCGGTCTCGAGGACGACCTCCTGGGTTTGCTCCACCAGCCGGTTGTGCTCGGAGTGGAAGATGGCGTGGACGGCGGTCAGGCCGATGTTCTCGTTCACGCGGCCGTCGCCCGCGACGTAGTGCGCGTCGAGCAGTTCGTTGTCGTAGAAGTCCCCGCCCCGGCGTATTGCCGACGGCGCTGTCGGCGTCCGCGATCAAGGAGTTGATCGGGCGTGCCCGGGTTGCCGTCATGGTCGCCAACCGGGCTGGCGAAATGCGCGATGTCGTCGAGGAACGGGTGGCCGGTGCGCACCGCGTTGGCGAGGCTGATCGGCGCCGCCGGATTTCCCTCGACGAGCACGTCGTCGGCGGTGCCCGGCAGGCCGTCGGGTCCCTTCATGACGACTTGCGGGAAGCCGTTCGGCGCCGCGGATGAAGTTGCCGTAGGCGTCGGTCGCGAGCAGCGGAACGTCGAAGACGTCCGCGTCCGTGAGGTTGATGCCGAGAATGTCGCGCGCCTGCGCCTTCAGACGGCCCAGGTGGCCATGCCGCCGATCTCGACGTCGTCGGCGGTGCCGTACTCGCCGTCGGCGCCAAGATTTCGGCCGGTGATCAGCTTGCCCGTCGCGACCGGATCGCCGGCGGCGTTCAAGGTGTACGCGCGCAGGAACACCTGATGCGATGGATGTGACGAATAGGTCTGGTTCTGGTCGACGAAGGACGTCGTGGTGTTCGTATGCTCGTGGACGTCGTCGGCGGTGCCGAGGATGCCATCGGCGCCGGGCTGATTGGTTGCGCGCGTCAGCACCATGAAGTTGGTCGGGCTGCCCGGGACGTAGAGCGGATCGTCCGGCTGCAACGGAATGAAGACCGTGCCGCTGCCGCCCTTGGTGACGAGATCGAGGCCGTGATCGAAGAACTGGCCGAAGAACGTCATCCACGCGTTGAACGGCGCCGACAGCCCTGCGTCTGCCGCCTCGTTCGGAAAGAAGAAGACCTCCTTGTCGTCCGCGGTGCCGAACACGCCATCGAGGCCGGGGCTCGTGACGATCTGAACGCCGTCCTTCAGGACGTCATCCGCGGTGTGGAGAACGCCGTCCGCGCCGGCGTCATACGCTTTCGCATAGGCCGCCGGATTGTTGGCGGTCTGGTCGACGATCAGGTTGCTGATCGTGCGCGGCTGCGAGTCGATCACCACGCCGTTCGTTTGCGTATAGGACGATCCGGCCTCCGCATTGCGGAACATCGGGTCCGTCAATCGCGGGAATATCGTGTCGGCCGCGCCGAGCTGCGTCCCGCCCGGAGTGAGATTGTTGTACGAGCCGTCGACCGTGCGCAGGCCGAACGGCACTTCCGAATTCGGCAGCAGCGAGAGGAGATCCTCGCCCGCCGCGTGCCGCTCCGCGATGATGATCTGTTCAAGAATGAATTGGAGATCGGATCGGATGAACCGCATCGGAAGCCCCCCGTTTTGCGCGCGTCCCTTGTTGTGATTTTGCCCCGGGGCCGCAGCGTGTAGAGTAAACATAATACATGATCTGGAAGTCGTCTACAGCAAACATAATACATGCGGCCGCGCTTTCAATATACTAACTTACACTATACACCCCCCCCCAACCTTTTCATCTCTTTTTATTGAACCTTCCCCCCCCTTTCAAACTCTACTTCCACCCCCCCTGAATGGTTCGGCGTCGCCGGTCCGGGCTGGCAAGTTTGTCACCGGCAAGCCCGAGGACATCAGGGGGCCCTCAACTACAAGCTCGCAGAGCGAAGCAAGAAGCTTAGCGATCATCGCAACGAGATCGTGCTCCGCAACGACATGACCGGCGATTGGCAGCGCGACAACGTACTGGGCGACATCGGCCGCGTCGTGATGACGATCCGCGCCATGATCCGAAATGGCGCGACCAAGTGCGTGTCGCGCCGCGCCACGCCGCGATGGACACCGGGCAGGCGCTCACCGGCCACCCTGCCCAGTCGATGTACAAGAAGATTTGTGCGCCCTGCCACACCATCGGCGTGGGAGATCGTGTCGGGTCGGATCTGCGCGGTGTGACCGAGCGGCGCGATCGCGCGTGGCTCGCAAGCTATATCCGCAACCTCGTCGCGATGCGGGCCAAACCGATCCGGTCGCGGTCGCGCTGGCCGCGAAATTCGAGGGCGTGCGAATGCCCACCTCGGCGTATCCGACAAGGATGCCGCCGACCTGATCAGCTATCTCGCACAGGAAACGTCAAAGCTCGCTGATGTGCAGATGCCCGCCCAGCGGCGGGTCACGATCATCACCGGCATCACCAGCAGCAAACACTGACCGCGGCCTTGGGCCGGGCTATTCGGTTGTATCGACGCCGGCGTCCCGGACAAGTGTTGTCGTTGCGGCTCTGGCCTTGATGGGCCCTGAATTTGGCGGTGGATTCGGCACCCACCTCCTAATTTTGGCATCAAACGGCCTTATCGGGGTTGTTACTTCATCCAACGGGCGGCCGGGAGCGGGACATTAAGTCCCCGACGGAATTCCTGCCGGTAACTTGAACGTTTGTGGCACCGAGACCGCCGTGCATGCTAATACGCAGATGCAACATGCAACTCGCTCTTAGGTGCAAGAAAGAATCGCCGCTCGAGCGTGTGAGTACGGTTCCTTCCGCCTTCTAACCATCTGGAATTCTTCGCGATGTACAGCAATCCTCAGCGACGATCGGACAAGCTAACGCAAAGATTGCGTACTGAGGCAGGGCGCTGGCTGCGCGAGTTGAGAGAGAAGCGCGGGTTGACCCAACGTGAAGTCGCGCAGCGCGTAGGCGCCGAGTATTACACGTTCGTGTCGCAACTCGAGAATGGCCGAGGCCGTATTCCTCCGGATGGCTACCTGCTTTGGGCCGAAGCGTTGGGAGTGGAGCCGCGCGAGTTCGTTCGAGGGCTGATGTACTACTACGACCCGGTGACCTATCAGATCATCTTCGCATCGAAGCCGCAGAGCCGATCCAAGAAGGTGCCAAGTCGCAAGAAGCGGTGCGATGCCTTGATGAAACGCCGAGTCGCGCAGTAACGCGAATTAAAGCGCCCCAGACGGTGCTGCTCCCGACCTTCAATTGAGCCACGCGGCGGAATCGGGAACTTCTTGATTTTACAAATCGACGATTGTCCCGTCATCGCGGGGCGACACTTGCAGATTGTGTTCCTCGGTCGGCGTGATCTCGTCAGCGCTCCCAAAGTGAAGCGGGGAAATTAGTTTTCAACGCGCTGTCCGCGACGATCGTGCATAGGTTGAATTTAAAAAATTGTTGTCCGAAGATTGCACCAATTTGTTCTCATTGTGGTTGTGATGCGGCAAAAATGGTGCAAAGATAAATCGAAGTTTCCGCCGTCACGCATCACGCCAAGGATAAAAAATGCGCGAGAACGTGGTCCGTCTAGTCGATGTTCGTCATCGAGCAGCCTGGACCAAGGATGACCTCGTGCAACTCCATCGCGTGGCAGGTGCTTTGCGGCATTTTGGGCGTACCCTCGAGACCGATGGCGGAGTGACCGATGAGGGCGAACCGTGGTTTGCGATTTGCCACGTCGAGTCCGGCGAGGTGATTACCCACTTCGCCAGGATCAGCGGCACGTATGTCGTTTGCGCACCGTTTCTAAGAGGCTCGCTACGCGGCCGCACTTTGCCCGAACTGATCGGTCGATTTCTTGATCGCTATCGGCAATGGCCGGGCCGGGCACGGATTACGGCGTCAAGCCGCTTTATCGGCGGGGTCGCTAAGCTGCCGCGGAGCAACGGGTCGGCTGTCGTGGATTTCGTCTTTGTTAGGCGGACGTTGTTCCGCAGCAACGCGAACACGCGCGTAGTTTAGCGAAAAATGCCCACATGAATCCACGCGGGCGACGGTAGGCTCTAGCGTGTGCATGGTATCGAGGGAAAACTTCAGTTGCGGCGCTGTCTGAGCCCGTGCTGCGGCTTGACGGACCCGATGAGGACTGAGGCAGCGCATCTCAATGGCGGGCGTTGCGCATCCTAAACGACAAACAGCGTGAACGGGTCCCACTCACTCCAGTCGGTGCCGTCGAACGCGCGCACCCACATCGTTTCGGATCCTGTCGTCTGACCGCCGCGAACCCACACGTTGGCGAGATCGGAGGCCGCAACCGTGATTGCGCTGCTGGCCGCATGGTGGGCATCCCGGGTCCAGAAGTACCGCTATTCCCGGCCGTCGATGCCCGCCGCTATTGGGCTTCTGTGACCGTCTCCGAGCCTGCAGAAATGTTTGTCCTAATCGGACTGGCGGAGGAGGCGGTCTGCTGCGAACCAGTCTCGGCAGCCAATTTCGCTGCTAAACAGGGAAAAGAACAGGGAAATCCGCATTTTTTGGGACTGTTTCGGCTCATTTTAGCCGAGATGTGCCCGCTACATCGGCACTTCCGCTCAAATTCCCTAGAGATAAGAACAGGGAATTTCCGCATGCTGAGCAGGGAAAGAATGTGGCTGAACAGGGTGAAGAAATCCGCATTCCCGCATTCCGCATTGGCCGTCTGATCGCGTGGTAATGAGCTAAGCGCCGCCTCAGGATCCTCGATCGCCCGCGAGCACACGCGGGCGCATGGCCAGAAAGATCAGAAGCGACGCGAGCATGATTGCCGCGATCAGCCCGAAGGCAGCGGACCATGCCCCAGCATTGCCACCGCCTAGGTCCAGAACGATCCGATCGCCAGCGGCCCGATGAAGCCGCCGGCATAGCCAAGGGACGAATGCACGGCGAGCGTAGCGCCGCGCCGCGAGGGTTCGGCAGTACCTGCCGTTCCGGCGGTGAGCGATGCCGAGTCCAGCCAGATCACCGCGCCGTAGGCCAGCTGAGCGCGACCGCCAGCGGATACGATTGGACACCGAACAGCGCGAGCGCCACCGCCAGCGCGACAGAGCCGCCAATGGCAGCGGATACGAGCGTGCGCCGCCCGAAATAGATCGCAGCTTCGTTTCCCGCGAGGCTCGCGAGCGTTCCGAGCAACGCTAACGCGGTCAACGTACGGTCGGTGAAATCACCGTTTGAGCGGTGCCGGTGCTGGCAGCAACGTATGCCAAGAACGCAACGCCCCACCCGCGCACCGCGGCCATCTCCAGAGTGTGCAGGCCATAGGCGATCGCGTAGGCCATCGCTAATCGATTGCGCAGCACCGGCCGGAAATCGAACAGGGCCGGTCCCGCCGACACGGGTTCCGGCCTGTGCTCACTGCGCGGCACCCCGAGCACCACGATCAGCCACGCGACCACGGCGCTTGCGGAGGCGGCAGCAAAGGCAAAGCGCCAGCCGCCGGTGCTCGCGAGCAGATCGGCGCACACGTATGACAGGGCACCGGACACGCCGATGCTTGCGGCGTGCGCTGCCGCTGCACGCGACAGTGTTTTGGCGTCGACCTTGTCGGCAAGCAGTTTGAGGCCGGTCATGTACGTTCCGGCCCAACCGATGCCGGTCAGGGCACGCGCGATGAAGGCCGACCAGAAGCCATCCGCGAGCGCGGCGAACAGCGCATGCCCGAGGATCATCGCGGCGACGCCACCCAGATAGACGCGCTTCGCGTCGATGCGATCGGTGAGCGTCACGAGCACCGGCACCGCCAGCATGTACGCGCCGTAGAACGCAGCAGTGATCCAGCCTGCCTCGCTATTCGTGAGCCGCCACCACGCAATCATTTCAGGCAAGAGCGCGGGCCAGAAAAACGCGCCGATTTGCACGAGCACTTGCGCGGCACAGAGCAATGCGATTAGTCGCACGGGCGACATGCCGCTAGGCCCGCCTAGCGATCAGCACCCGCAGCGTCACCGCGAGCGCGACGTTTATACAGGCCAAGGCCCACGAGGATTGCGAAAGTCCAATCCGCACCGCCACGCTGGAACGCGAGGCCACCGAGATAGGGCGACACGGCCATTGCAATCAGGATCGGCAGCGCCAGCCGGGCCGTAAGCCCGGGTAACGATCGGCACCGAACACCGTGAGCGGCAGCGCGCCGCGCGCGACGGTGCCGATGCCATTGCCCGCACCGTAGAGCACGATCGCGAGCGCGACGATCGGGAAGCCCGTGAACAGCATGACCGCCGCGATGGCCATAAGCGTCGCGGACGCCAGCATGGTCCACGATGGGTGATAGTGACGGCCCGCGAGCATTTCGATCACGCGCGCGCCGACTTGCGACGGACCAACCAACGCGCCGAACGTCACCGCCATGGCCAGGTCTAGGCCGCGCGCCTGCAACAGCGGAAGCAAATGCGTTCCGATGATCGAGAGGAACGCTGCGCCGATCGTCACCACGATCGCCAGCACCGCAAAAATCGCGCGTTCATTCGGCAGCAAATGGACCGGTGGTTTGGCCGCGCCGTTCTGCGCGGTGTTGGCGTGGCGTCCGCGCGGCAGCGCCAGCAGATGAAGCGGCAGCGAAATAGCAATCTGGATCGCCGCATAGACAAAGCACGCCTCGCGCCATCCCAACTGCTCCACGAGATAGGCGCTAAGCGGCCAGCAGACGGTGCTGGCGAAACCACCGAAAAGCGTCACGGCCGTAATCGAGGGGCGCGCATCGTGAGTAGATGTTTCCGAGTGTGGAAAATGCTGCGTCGTAGAGACTGGCACCCATGCCCGCACCGATGACAGCCCACGCCACGAGATAGGAAACGAAATTCGTTGCGGTCCCTAGCAAGGCTAGCCCCATCGCGAGCAACAGCGCGCCGATCGCCAGCACCGGCCGCCCGCCGTGACTTGAGATGAAGCGCCCCACGCGGGGGGAAACGATGCCCGCAACAAACAGGCCAACCGACGCACCGATCACCACGGCGGCGGCCAGTGGCGCCACACACACACACACACACACACACACACACAGACGTGGGCTACTCGATGACCAACGGACGGCGGGCGTGGCGGGACTTTACGCGGGGAGCGGCACGCTGAACTTTGCGGCTGGCGAGACGACGCAGACGATCGCGGTGCCGATCCTCAAGGACCTGCTCGATGAGCTGGACGAGACGTTCACGGTCACCTTGAGCAGCCCGACGCAACGCGACGATCGCGGACGGCGACGGGCATCGGAACGATCATCGACAACGACGCGCCGCCGACGCTGTCGATCAACGACGTGACGGTGAACGAAGGCGCGGGGACGGCGACGTTCACGGTGACGCTTGAGCACGGCGAGCGGGCTGCCGGTGAGCGTGGATTACTCGATGACCAACGGGACGGCGACGGCGGCGCGGACTACACGGCGGCGAGCGGGACGCTGAACTTTGCGGCCGGGCGTGACGACGCAGACGATCACGGTGCCGATCCTGGAGGACACGCTCGATGAGCTGGACGAGACGTTCACGGTCAACCTGGCCAACCCGACGAATGCGACGATCGCGGACGGCGACGGGCATCGGGACGATCACGGACAACGACGCGCCGCCGACGCTGTAGATCGACGATGTGACGGTGAACGAAGGCGCCGGGACGGCGACGTTCACGGTGACGCTGAGCGCGGCGAGCGGGCTGCCGGTGAGCGGTGGACTACGCGACGGCCAACGGGACGGCGGCGGCGGGCGGATTACACCGCGGCGAGCGGGACGCTGAACTTTGCGGCCGGCGAGACGACGCAGACGATCACGGTGCCGATCCTCGAGGACACGCTCGATGAAGCTGGACGAGACGTTCACGGTCAACCTGAGCAACCCGACGCAACGCGACGATCGCGGACGGGACGGGCGTGGGGACGATCATGGACAACGACGCGACGCCGACGCTGTCGATCGACGACGTGACGGTGAACGAAGGCGCCGGGACGGCGACGTTCACGGTGACGCTTGAGCGCGGCGAGCGGGCTGCCGGTGAGCGTGGATTACGCGATGGCCAACGGGACGGCGACGAGCGGCGCGGACTTCACGGCGCGGCAGCGGCACGCTGAACTTTGCGGCCGGGGAGACGACGCAAGACGATCGCGGTGCCGATCCTCGACGACACGCTCGATGAGCTGGACGAGACGTTCACGGTGAACTTGAGCAACCCGAGCGCGACGGCGACGATCGCGGACGGCGACGGGCGTCGGGACGATCGTGGACAACGACGCGACGCCGACGCTGTCGCATCGACGACGTGACGGTGAACGAAGGCGCCGGGACGGCGACGTTCACGGTGACGTTGAGCGCGGCGAGCGGGCTGCCGGTGAGCGTGGACTACGCGACGGCCAACGGGACGGCGACGGCGGCGCGGACTACACCGCCGGGAGCGGGACGCTGAGCTTTGCGGCCGGGGTGACGACGAAGACGATCGTGGTGCCGATCCTGGAGGACACGCTCGATGAGCTGAACGAGACGTTCACGGTCAACCTGAGCCAACCCGACGCAACGCGACGATCGCGGATGGGACAGGGCATCGGAACGATCACGGACAACGACGCGACGCCGACGCTGTCGATCGACGACGTGACGGTGAACGAAGGCGCCGGGACGGCGACGTTCACGGTGACGCTTGAGCGCGGCGAGCGGGCTGCCGGTGAGCGTGGATTACTGCGACGGCCAACGGGACGGCGACGAGCGGGGCGGATTACACGGCGGCGAGCGGGACGCTGAACTTTGCGGCGGGCGTGACGACGCAGACGATCACGGTGCCGATCCTCGACGACACGCTCGACGAGGCTGGACGAGACCTTCACGGTCAACCTGAGCAGCCCGACGCAATGCGACGATCGCGGACGGCACGGGCGTCGGGACGATCATGGACAACGACGCGACGCCGACGCTTGAGCGATCGATGACGTGACGCGTGAACGAAGGCGCCGGGACGGCGACCTTCACGGTGAGCTTGAGCGCGGCGAGCGGGCTGCCGGTGAGCGTGGCTTACGCGACGGCCAACGGGACGGCGACGAGCGGCGCGGACTTACACCGCGCGGCGAGCGGGACGCTGAACTTCGCGCCGGGCGTGACGACGCAGACGATCACGGTGCCGATCACTCGACGACACGCTCGATGAGGCTGGACGAGACCTTCACGGTCAACCTGAGCAACCCGACCAACGCGACGATCGCGGACGGGACGGGGCATCGGGACGATCACGGACAACGACGCGCCGCCGACGCTTGAGCATCGACGACGTGACGGTGAACGAGGCGGCGGGGACGGCGACCTTCACGGTGACGCTTGAGCGCGGCGAGCGGGCTGCCGGTGAGCGTGGACTACGCGACGGCCGACGGGACGGCGACGAGCGGCGCGGACTACACGCGCGGCGAGCGGGACGCTGAGCTTTGCGGCGGGCGTGACGACGCAAGACGATCACGGTGCCGATCCTCGACGATACGCTCGACGAGCTGGACGAGACGTTCACGGTCAACCTGGCCAGCCCGACGAATGCGACGATCGCGGACGGCCAGGGCATCGGGACGATCACTGGACAACGACGCGACGCCGACGCTGAGCGATCGATGACGTGACGGTGAACGAAGCGGCTGGGACGGCGACGTTCACGGTGACTTGAGCGCGGCGAGCGGGCTGCCGGTGACCGTGGGCTACGCGATGGCCGAATGGCGACGGCCGGGCGCGCTGGATTACACCGCGGGGAGCGGGACGCTGAGCTTTGCGGCTGGGAGACGACAGCAGACGATCACGGTGCCGATCCTCGACGACCCGCTCGACGAACTGAACGAGACGTTCACGGTCAACCTGAGCCGGCCCGACGAACGCGACGATCGCGGACGGGACGGGCATCGGGACGATCATCGACAACGACGCGCACGCCGACGCTGTAGCATCGACGACGTGACGGTGAATGAAGCCGCCGGGACGGCGACCTTCACGGTGACCCTGAGCGCGGCGAGCGGCCTGCCGGTGAGCGTGGACTACGCGATGACCAACGGGACGGCGACGAGCGGCGCGGACTACACGCGCGGGAGCGGGACGCTGAACTTCGCGGCCGGGGCGTACGACCCAGACGATCACGGTGCCGATCACCAACGACCTGCTCGACGAGCTGGACGAGACGTTCACGGTCACCCTGAGCGACCCGACGAACGCGACGATCGCCGATGGACCGGGCGTCGGGACGATCATGGACAACGACGCGACGCCGAGCGCTGTCGCATCGACGACGTGACGGTGAACGAAGGCGCGGGACCGCGACCTTCACGGTGACGCTGAGCGCGGCGAGCGGGCTGCCGGTGAGCGTGAACTACGCGATGGCCAACGGGACGGCGGGCGGCGCGGACTACACCGCGGCGAAGCGGGACGCTGAACTTTGCGGCCGGCGTGACGACGCAGACGATCGTGGTGCCGATCGCTCGACGACACTGCTCGACGAAGCGGACGAGATCTTCACGGTCACCTTGAGCAGCCCGACGCAACGCGACGATCGCGGACGGCGACGGGCGTCGGAACGATCACGGACAACGACGCGACGCCGACGCTGTCCATCGACGACGTGACGGTGAACGAAGCGGCGGGGACGGCGACGTTCACGGTGACGCTGAGCGCGGCGAGCGGACTGCCGGTGAGCGTGGACTACGCGACGGCAGACGGCACGGCGACGAGCGGCGCGGACTACACCGCGGGAGCGGGACGCTGAACTTCGCGGCGGGGGTGACCACCAGACGATCACGGTGCCGATCCTCGACGATCTGCTCGACGAGCTGGACGAGACATTTTCCGGTGAACTTGAGCGGTCCGACGAATGCGACGATCGCGGACGGCACCGGGCTCGGCACGATCGTCGACAACGACGCGACGCCGACGCTGAGCGATCGACGACGTGACCGTGAACGAGGCCGCGGGCACCGCGACCTTCACGGTGAGCTTGAGCGCGGCGAGCGGCCTGCCGGTGAGCGTAGACTTCTGCGACGGCCAATGGGACGGCGACGGCGGCGCGGACTATCCCCGGCGAGCGGACGCTGAGCTTCGCGGCGGGCGTGACCACGCAGACGATCGCGGTGCCGATCGCAGACGACCTGCTCGATGAAGCTAACGAGACTTTCACGGTCAACCTGGTCAGCCCGACCAACGCGACGATTGCCGAGCCGGCATGGGGACGATCACGACAACGACGCGCCGCCGCCTTGAGCATCGATGACGTGACGGTGAACGAAGGCGCGGGCACCGCGACGTTCACGGTGACGCTGAGCGCGGCGAGCGGGCTGCCGGTGAGCGTGAACTACGCGACGAGTAGCGGCACGGCGACGAGCGGTGCGGACTTTACGGGACGAGCGGGACGCTAACCTTCCGCGGGCGTGACGAGCCAGACGATCACGGTGCCGATCCTCAACGACGCGACCTTCGAGAACAGCGAGACGTTCACGGTGACGCTGAGCGCGCGACCAATGCGACCATCGCCACGGTTACGGCTCGGCACGATCCTCGACGACGGCACCGGTCTCGGCGGGGCGGACAACGACCCAACCTCGAGTTTCGACGTGATGGTCGTGGAGGAGAATCCCTTCGCAGTCTTCATGGTGAGCTAGTAACCTGCGACAGCGACGTGACTTCGGCCTGGCGCTGGCCAATGGGACGGCGATGGGCGGCGGCATCGACTTCGGCACCGCCGGGGCGGGCAATCTCCAGGTCTTCGATGGGAGGCTCTGGGACGATGCGGCGAGCGCGACCATTCCGGCGGGCACCCCGAGCGTGCAGGTGCGCACGCCGATCAAGGACGATCGTGGACGAAGCGCCGAGACTTTCACGCTGACGGCCACGCCGACGTCGGGCGCTACGACAATCCCAGCGCGGCGGGCACGGCGACGATCACCAACAACGACGCGACGCCTTCGCTGAGCATCAACGATGTGACGGTGAAGAGGGCGCCGGCACCGGACTTTCACCGTGACCTTAAGCCGCCGAGCGGACAGACGGTGACGGTGAACTACGCGACGAGCAACGGCACGGCGGGCGCCGCGGACTTCACGGCGAAAGCGGGACGCTGACGTTCGCGCCTGGTGTCACGACCCAGACGATCACCGTGCCGATCGCTGAACGATGCGACGTTCGAGCAGAGTGAGAACTTCACGGTCACGCTGAGCGCGCCAATCAACGCCACGATCGCGGACGCGACGGCATCGGGACGATCAAGGACAATGACGCCGCGCCCACACTCTCGATCGACGACGTCACGGTCAACGAAAGCGCTGGAACCGCGACCTTCACCGTGTACCTTGAGTGCGGTCAGTGGCCTCCCGGTTAGCGTGGGTGACCCGATGGCCAACGGAAATTTTTTTTTTGAAAAAAAAAAAAAAAAAAACGGGACGCTGACCTTCGGGGTGGGCGCGACCACCCGGACGATCACCGTGGCGATCACGGATGACGAGGTAAAACTATGAAGGGAACGAAACGTTCACGATCACGCTCAGCGGTGCGACGAACGCGATGGTCCGCAGCGGAGGCGGGACCGCGACCATCACCGACGAGGAAGACATTCCCGTTCGGCAGCCAGAGCCAGAACCCTTCATCTTTGCCTACGATTTCTTTCACGACTTCGCGACGGAGGATTCGGCCTTTTATTTGACGATCCGGTTTTTCCGGGAATT
>CAVZYQ010000006.1:0-222389 GCA_963779545.1 uncultured Alphaproteobacteria bacterium
CCGGCGGCGCCAAAGTGCCCTGGGCGCCGCGAAGGGACTTGAAGCGCCGGCCCCTTCGCCAGATCATCGCCACGAGGGTGCCGGATCGAGCACCCGTATTCGGGAGGCGACAGATGAAGACAGCCACTTTTGCTGGCGCGCTTGCGCTCGTGGTTTCCGCCGCGACCGCCACTGCACAAACTCCATCCTGGACCGTGCCGCCGGAGAGCGCGCGCTGCCCGTCGAAATGGGGCGCGGCCGACGAGCGCGGCTCGGCCAATCACATGAAGCCGGCGGCCGTGCTCAATGCCGCGAAGCTGATCAAGACCGGCGAGGTGATCGAGCTCGCGCATGTGCTCGGGCCCAGCATGCCGTTCTTCGGTACGCGGCGCTTCGACGTGCACACCAAACGCACGTTCATGAACCAGTTATCCAACATGCGCGGCTCGAACGAGGAGCTCGTCATGACCGAGATCGGCCAGGTCGGCACGCAGTTCGACGGCTTCGCCCACCAGACCCATCTCAATAGCTGGTACAATTGCGTCAAGGTCAACGAGAACGCGAGCGCAGCGGCTTCAAGAAGTTCGGCATCCAAAAGGTCGGCACGCTCTTCACGCGCGGCGTCATGATCGACGTCGCTGGCTGAAGGGCGTCGAGATGCTCGGCGACGATTACGAGATCACGATCGCGGATCTCGAAGGCGCGCTCAAGAAGCAGAACCTCACCCTGCAGGCCGGGCGACGCGATCATCATCCACACCGGCTGGGGCAAGCTCTGGGGCAAGGACAACGCGCGCTACGTCGAAGCCTGCCCCGGCATCGGCGTCAAGGCGGCCGAATGGCTGATCGCCAAGGACCCGATGCTGCTCGGCGCCGACAACTGGCCGGTCGAAGTCTCGCCCAATCCCGACAAGCAAATCTCGCTGCCGGTGCACCAGATCGCGCTGGTCGTCCACGGCGTGCATCTGCTGGAGAACATGAAGCTCGACGAACTGGCGCGAAGGGCGTCGGCGAGTTCGCATTCATCATGCAGCCGTTGAAGATCCAGGGCGGCACCGGCTCGACGGTGTCGCCGATCGCGGTGCGGTAACGCGGCCGTTTCCCGCGCGCTCCGCTCTTGATCCCCTCCCCGCTTGCGGGGGAGGGCTAGCGGAGAGGGGGGGGACTAGAGTGCAATTCCCCCTACTCCAACTTTCCCCCGCATGCGGGGGAGAGGGCGCACCGAGTTTGCCGCTCGCTCTTCGCGTGGTTCTCGATCCTCCGATTCTCATGTCAGACAGCCAACGCTCCGCCGGCCCGATTGGATGGGGGCGGGTGCCCCTTGTCTGTCCTCCGCTCCCCGAAAAAATGAGGGGAGCAGAGCGCCGACAGGCGCTGGTGCGGAAGCGCCGCACCCGGTGACCCGCCTCGCGGTCGGGTCGATCTCCGGATCGCCGGAGATCACCGGCCAGTGACGCAGGCCGGCGCGCCTCTCGGCGCTCTGCTGCGGCGTTCTTCGCTTCGCGGCGTCCGGGCCGCGCTTTCGGCGAGCGCGCTGATCGCGCATGCCGTCAGCCAGCTCCTGGCAGGAGGCCGTAGTACCTCCGGGCGGAGCCCCGACGCCGCCCGGGTGCGCGGTTGCGAGCCGCGCCGCGCGGGCGCCGCACCGGCGAAGGCCCGGAATTGCCGGGCGCCCGCCGCCGGAAGCCATGGACCTGTATCTCCGGCCCCGCCTCCGGCCTGCTCCACCGCTCAAGACGCCTCATGAGTGGCGCCCCTCGGCGAGCAGGGTGCGAGAAGGATAAGGCCGGTTTTTCGGGCGGGGATAACTTTTGCGATCACGAATGTGTGAATGGGGTCCTAGGTGCGGGGATAAGTTTGTACAGCCGCAGGGAGCGCGCGATCCAGCTCCGCCAGCCGCAATATTGCCGCGGTCACCGCCCAGAGGAGCGCACCCACAAATCTCCCCCATCCGCGCCGACAGCCGAAGTGCGTCTCGGCCCAAGCTGCCCGCGCGGGCGCCTGCCATCCGGCAGGCGTCGAGCTCGACGAAGGAGGAGATCGTGGGTCCCCGTCCGCGTGACCGGTCGCCGCGCCGGCGAAAGCATTCGTCCGCAACAGGACGCGACGGAGCAGAGGCTGGCGCTTGGCTGGCGCGAGACCTGGCGGACGGAGGCGGCCGGGACGGAGCGGCTCGCGCGGACAGCCGCGGACCAAAGACCGGACGGCGAAGAGAAAAAGCGCCGGGCGCGATATCGCTGCCGGGATCGCCCGCTCGGAGTTCGGGCGCCACTACTGGGACGCGCGCCGTGAGGCGGGTGTGCCGAAACGTCGGGGCGACGGGTGAGGAGGGCGGTGGCCTGCCTCCAACGCGCGATGGCTATCCGTGACCCAACGCACTACGGTGCCTGATCGGTGCTCATGCGGTGCCGAGTGTCCCCCAGGAAATTCATGGCAATTCGTTTGGCCGTCGCGCTCGTCTTGTGCGCCGCCGGCTCCTTTGTGCGTCAGCTCCACGTTCGCGTTGGCCCAAAACAAAGGCAAAGTCGGCCTTGTGGGCTTGCATATTGCCCACGGCACGAAGCTCTCCAGCAGGCACAACGACAAAGCGGTCGCGGTACGTCGCGGAGATCGAGCGGAGGTTTGTGGAGACAATCGGCAGCCGAACGAAAGAAGACAGGCGCATCGAGCCAATCAGGCCAGACGTCGCCCGGAAAGAATTCGATCTTCGACAGATGGGGCAGGACCGGGGTCGTCGTGGGAGATTGGGACAGGGGACGGAAACGCGCGCAGCCGGACGTCGCGTCGCGTGATCAAGATGGGGGACACCAACTCCCCCGGCCCCGAAAGGACGAAATAGCCTCGGCTGCTCGAATGCTGCCGGGGCGGCTAGCGGGTTTGCGCTTTGCCCGCCCTACGGCGCCCGGCGGAACTTCGAGTTCCCCCCTGCGTTGAGCCTCCGCAGCGCTACACCGGCGCGCAAGACCAGGGAGTGAAACATGTTCTCCAGGACACTGACGCTGGCAGCTGCGGTTGTGGCCATCAGTACGGTACCTTGCCTACGCTCAAACGAGTTCCAATCCGTCGATGCAGCCGAACCCGGGCGGCGACCCGAAGGCCGAAACCGCGGGCACCAAGGCGAAAGCCACCAAGAGCAAAGGCGCCAAGAAGACCCCGGGCGCGCAGGACACCTCCAGCACGCCGAGCATGGCGCCGACCCAAGGTGCGGGCACCACGGGCAGGATCGAGGGCGGAAAACAAGGGCGCGAAGGTCAAGGGCGCCAAGAAGAACCCGGAAGGCCGGCGACACTTCGAGCACGCCCGCCATGGCACCCTCGTCGAAGTAGTCCCGCTTCATAGTTGCGCCGGCGAACCCCCGCATCGCTTGCGGGGGTTTTGCTTTTTGCGCTGATTTGCGTGACAGTTGGTGCGCGCGCGCCGCGCAATGTTGCACCGCCCTTGGCCCTGTGTTAGCAAAACCGCGATTTTCGCGGGCCAACGGACATTTCGGGAAGCCGCGGAGAAAAGTCCCTTCAATTCCAAGGGCTTGAGGTGCCGCAAGCGCGGCGCTGAGGCCTGCGGCAAAGACACAAAAACAGGGCGCGGCGAGCATCACGTTAGCAAAACCGCGAATTTCGCGGGGTACGGGCGTTTCCCGTGCGCCGCGAAAAAAGTCCCTTCAATTCCAAGGGCTTGGCGACACCGCCCGGGCGGCGCCGAGCCTGCGGAATGTCATAAAATCGAGGCGCGAGCGGCAGCGTGGCAGGCGAAAACGGAATCGTTTCCGGCATGGCGGGGCGTTACGCCACCGCGCTGTTCGAGCTCGCGCTCGAGAGCAAAGCCGTCGACCAGGTGCAGGCCGATCTGAAGGCGTTCGACGCGCTGATCGCGTCGAGCCCGGACCTACGCGCCTGGTGCGCTCGCCGGTATTCTCGGCCGACGAGCAGGCCAAGGCGCTGGTCGCCGATGCTGGACAAGGCCGGCATCAAGGGCATCGCGGCGAATTTCCTGCGCGTGGTCGCCGCCAACCGCCGCCTGTTCGCGGTCGCGCGAGATCATCCGCGGCTTCAACGCGCTGGTCGCCAAGCACAAGGGCGAGGTGACCGCGCAAGTCACCGTCGCCGAGAAACTCAACGATGCGCGCATGAATGAAATCCGCGACGCGCTCAAGGCAGTCACCGGCAAGGACGTGCAGATCGACGTCACCGTCGATCCCTCGATCATCGGCGGGCTGAAGGTCAAAGTCGGCTCCCGCATGGTCGATGCGTCGCTCCGCACCAAACTCAATTCGATCAAGTTCGCGATGAAAGAGGCACGCTGATGGACATCCGCGCCGCAGAAATTTCCGCCATCCTGAAAGAGCAGATCAAGAATTTCGGCCAGGAGGCCGAAGTCTCCGAAGTCGGCCAGGTGCTGTCGGTCGGCGACGGCATCGCGCGCGTCTACGGCCTCGACAACGTGCAGGCCGGCGAGATGGTCGAGTTCGAGAACGGCGTGCGCGGCATGGCGCTCAATCTCGAAACCGACAACGTCGGTATCGTGATTTTCGGCGCCGACCGCGAGATCAAGGAAGGCCAGACCGTCAAGCGCACCCGCGCCATCGTGGACGTGCCGGTCGGCAAGGGCCTGCTCGGCCGCGTCGTCGACGCGCTCGGCAATCCGATCGACGGCAAGGGGCCGATCCGGCGACCGAGCGCAAGCAGGTGGACGTCAAGGCGCCGGGCATCATTCCGCGCAAGTCGGTGCATGAGCCGATGGCGACCGGCCTCAAGGCGGTCGACGCGCTGATCCCGATCGGCCGCGGCCAGCGCGAGCTGATCATCGGCGACCGCCAGACCGGCAAGACGGCGATCGCGCTCGACACCATCCTGAACCAGAAGCCGCTCAACGCGCAGCCGGACGAGAAGATCAAGCTCTACTGCGTCTACGTCGCGATCGGGCAGAAGCGCTCGACCGTCGCGCAGTTCGTGAAGGTGCTGGAAGAGAACGGCGCGCTCGAATACTCGATCGTGATCGCCGCGACCGCCTCCGATCCGGCGCCGATGCAGTTCCTCGCGCCGTTCGCGGGCTGCACCATGGGCGAGTACTTCCGCGACAACGGCATGCACGCCGTGATCATCTATGACGATCTGTCGAAGCAGGCCGTCGCGTACCGCCAGATGTCGCTGCTGCTGCGCCGCCCGCCGGGCCGCGAAGCCTATCCGGGCGACGTGTTCTATCTCCACTCGCGCCTGCTCGAGCGCGCCGCGAAGATGAACGACGAGAAGAAGGCCGGTTCGCTGACGGCGCTGCCGGTCATCGAGACGCAGGCGAACGACGTGTCGGCCTACATTCCGACCAACGTGATTTCGATCACCGACGGGCAGATCTTCCTCGAGACCGACCTGTTCTATCAGGGCATCCGTCCCGGCGGTGAACGTCGGCCTCTCGGTGTCGCGCGTCGGCTCGTCGGCGCAGACCAAGGCGATGAAGAAGGTCGCCGGCAAGATCAAGGGCGAGCTCGCGCAGTACCGCGAGATGGCGGCGTTCGCGCAGTTCGGCTCGGACCTCGACGCGACGACGCAGCGCCTGCTCGCGCGCGGCTCGCGCCTGACCGAGCTGCTGAAGCAGCCGCAGTTCTCGCCGCTCAAGATGGAAGAGCAGGTCGTGGTGATCTACGCCGGCGTGAACGGCTATCTCGACGCCATTCCGGTGAACCGCGTGCGCGCGTTCGAGGACGGCCTGCTGTCGCTCGTGCGCACCAAGAACACCGACATCCTCGAAGACGTGCGCAAGACCGGCGACCTGACGAGCGCCACCGACAGGAAGCTGAAGACGGCGGTCGACGGCTTCGCCAAGAGCGTTCGCGTAAGGACGGTCCGCGCCGCGAGGACCAGACTTAATGGCAGCCTCAAGGACATGCGCGTCCGCATCGCCTCCACCAAGGCGACGCAGAAGATCACCAAGGCCATGCAGATGGTCGCGGCCTCCAAGCTGCGCCGCGCGCAGGCGGCGGCCGAAGCCGCGCGTCCTTACGCGGAGCGCATGGACACGGTGGTGGCCAACATCGCGGCGCGGCGCGGCGGGCTCGGCCAA
The DNA here is from genome assembly GCA_963779545.1 of uncultured Alphaproteobacteria bacterium. Classification (GTDB taxonomy): domain Bacteria; phylum Pseudomonadota; class Alphaproteobacteria; order Rhizobiales; family Xanthobacteraceae; genus PALSA-894. Next base: position 6,033 of record CAVZYQ010000006.1, read on the forward strand.
TGCGCCGCGGCTGCTCGGCGGCACCGGCAGCGACAAGGTTCATCTGCTGCTGGTGTGCACCGGCGAGCGCGGCCTTTCGGGCGCGTTCAATTCCTCGATCGTGCGTCTGGCGCGTGAGCACATCACGCGGCTGCTCGCCGAGGGCAAAGAGGTCAAGATTTTCTGCGTCGGCCGCAAGGGCTACGAGCAGCTGCGCCGCAACTACGAGCGGCTGATCGTCGGCCATACCGAGCTGCGCTCGGTGAAGGTGCTCGGCTACCGGAACGCCGCCGACATCGCGCAGAAGATCATCGCGATGTTCGAGGCGGGCGAGTTCGACGTCTGCACGCTGTTCTATTCGCGCTTCAAGTCGGTGATCTCGCAGGTTCCGACCGCGCAGCAGATCATCCCGCTGGTCGTCGAGGCGAAGGCCGACGCCGGCGCTGCGGTGAACTACGAGTACGAGCCGGAGGAAGACGAAATCCTCGGCGAGCTGCTGCCGAGCAATCTCGCGGTGCAGATTTTCCGCGCGCTGCTGGAGAACAACGCCTCGTTCTACGGCGCGCAGATGAGCGCGATGGACAACGCGACGCGCAATGCGGGCGACATGATCCGCAAGCAGACGCTGATCTACAACCGCACGCGCCAGGCGATGATCACCAAGGAACTGATCGAGATCATCTCGGGCGCCGAAGCTCTTTAACGGTGGCGCCGACCGCGGCGCCGCGAACTTGAAAATACGACTGAAGGGTAATCACATGGCTAGCTACCGGAAAAATCACCCAGGTCATCGGCGCCGTCGTCGACGTGCAGTTCGAAGGCCATCTGCCGGCGATCCTGAACGCGCTGGAGACCACCAACCAGGGCAACCGGCTGGTGCTCGAGGTCGCGCAGCATCTCGGCGAGTCGACGGTGCGCACCATCGCGATGGACGTGTCCGAAGGTCTGGTGCGCGGTCAGGCCGTCACCGACACCGGCATCCCGATCGCGGTTCCGGTCGGTCCGGGCCTGCTCGGCCGCATCATCAACGTGATCGGCGAGCCGATCGACGAAGCCGGTCCGGTGAAGTCCGAAGACCGGCGCCCGATCCACGCCGAAGCGCCGGAGTACACCGAGCAGTCGACCGAAGCGCAGATTCTCGTCACCGGCATCAAGGTCGTCGATCTGCTCGCGCCGTATGCCAAGGGCGGCAAGATCGGCCTGTTCGGCGGCGCCGGCGTCGGCAAGACCGTGCTGATTCAGGAGCTGATCAACAACGTCGCGAAGGCGCACGGCGGTTATTCGGTGTTCGCCGGCGTCGGCGAGCGCACGCGCGAGGGCAACGACCTCTATCACGAGTTCATCGAGTCCGGCGTGAACAAGAAGGGCGGCGGCGAAGGCTCCAAGTGCGCGCTGGTGTTCGGCCAGATGAACGAGCCGCCGGGCGCGCGCGCCCGCGTCGGCCTCACCGGCCTGACGCTCTCGGAGTATTTCCGCGATCAGGGCCAGGACGTGCTGTTCTTCGTCGACAACATCTTCCGCTTCACGCAGGCGGGCTCGGAAGTGTCGGCGCTGCTCGGCCGCATCCCTTGCGCGGTGGGTTATCAGCCGACGCTCGCGACCGACATGGGCGCGCTGCAGGAGCGCATCACCACCACCACCAAGGGCTCGATCACCTCGGTGCAGGCGATTTACGTGCCGGCCGACGACTTGACCGATCCGGCGCCCGCGACCTCGTTCGCGCACCTGGACGCCACCACCGTGCTGTCGCGCGACATCGCCGCCAAGGGCATCTATCCGGCGGTGGACCCGCTCGACTCGACCTCGCGCATGCTCTCGCCGCTCGTCGTCGGCGAGGAGCACTACGCGGTCGCGCGCTCGGTGCAGCAGGTGCTCCAGCGCTACAAGGCGCTGCAGGACATCATCGCGATTCTGGGCATGGACGAGCTTTCCGAAGAGGACAAGATCGCCGTGTCGCGCGCGCGCAAGATCGAGCGCTTCCTGTCGCAGCCGTTCTTCGTCGCCGAAGTGTTCACCGGCTCGCCCGGCAAGCTCGTCGACCTCGCGGACACCATCAAGGGCTTCAAGGGCCTGGTGGAAGGCAAGTACGACCATCTCCCCGAGGCCGCCTTCTACATGGTCGGCAACATCGAAGAGGCGGTCGAGAAGGGCAAGAAGCTCGCGGCGGAAGCGGCGTAAGATTCATGGCGACCTTCCACTTCGATCTCGTCTCTCCCGAAAAGCTCCTGTTCTCCGGCGAAGTCGATCAGGTCGACGTCCCGGGCACCGAGGGCGATTTCGGCGTGCTCGCCAACCATGCGCCGACGGTGTCGGCGCTGCGGCCCGGCATCATGACGGTGTTCGTCGGCGGGCAGGCGCAGAGGATGGTCGTGCTCGGCGGCTTCGCCGAAGTCTCGGCCGACGGCAAGCTGACCGTGCTCGCCGACCTCGCGGACTCGGTCGAGGACTTCGACCGCGCCGTGCTCGCCGAGCGCATCACCGCGCAGGAAGAGAAGGTCAAGGAGCTGGAAGGCTCCGCGCTCGACAAGGCGATCGAGCGGCTCGACCATTTCAAGCAGATCGACAACCACCTGCAGGGCACGGCGCTGCACTGAGCGCGTGCCGCGCATGCGGAATACTCGAAAGGCCGGGAGCGATCCGGCGGCCTTTTTCGCCCTTTGCGGGCGGCCGCTCAAGGAGAGGGCACACTCCCCCACGCTCGCGGCCGTCAAGCCGCAACCGGCGGTTAACCGTTTGGGCTGACGCTGGCGATCATGCTCGGCTGCTCCGGTCCATCTGCCTCGCGGCGCTCGCGTGCGTGCCGCTTGCCGCCGTCTTCGGCGCAGGCCGACGACTGCAAGCCGGCCGCGATCGAAGCGTTGCGCGCCGCGGCGCCCGAAGGTTTCGCCATCTACCAGAAGATCAAGGACAAGACGTTCTTTCTCAACTGGATCAGCTGCGGCGAGGAGCAGCTCGGCCTGCCGACGGCGGTGCACGAATCCGTGCACTACATCACGGCCGAGACCGATGCGTTTCCGCTGGTCGACGGCGGCCAGGTGAAGCGGCCGCATGAGGTGTCCGCATTCTTCGCGCCGTCGCTCATCGCGGGAAAATTCAAGGCGAGGAGACGAATTCGTCACGACCTATCTGCGGCCGGGCAGGGCCAGCTCATCGACCGATTTCCTCTATCTGCTCGATGAGCTCAATGCCTACACGCACGATCTCAACACCGCGGTCGATCTGAGCCGCGTGCCGGCGCCGAATGAGGAAGGCGACGAAGTCGATCATCGCGACGGGCTCGCGGCGCTGATGGCGTTCGTCGCGCTTTACGTCGAGCGGGCGGAGGAAAGCGAGCCTGCGACCTGGAGCGGCCTGCAGCAGCCGCGCGTCGCGAAGGCCGTGTCGGCGCTGTGGGGACGCGCCGAAAAGGTGATGGCGTCCTCGTGCGGCATCCCGAATTTCGGCACGCAGGACAAAGCCTAGATCCGGCAGTTCTGCCAGAGCAGGCCGCAGGCGGCCTGCAAAAAATCCTCGGGCGCGCGCCGGTCTGCCCGACCGCGTGCCTGAAGCCCACGCCGGTCGCCGCGCGCTAGACGCGCGCCACGCTGTTCAGCAGCCGATCAGGATCAGTGGCAACCGCACTGCGGCCGCAGATAGACGACGCTGTTCGTCACGTATGCCTGGCCGGCAGCACCGCGTCACCTGCCGATGCACCGGGTGCACGACGCCGACGAGCCGGGTGTGGACGCGCGTCACCTTGCGGACGTGGACGACCGGCTGGATCCGGGTCACATGGATGATAGGCTTGATGCGCTTGAAGTACTTGGTGCGATGCACGTCGCGATACGCGTGACGTGCTTGTGCACCGTCTTGGTCTTGTAGGTGTATGAGGGCGGGATCGGCCCGCAGCCCGCAGTGCCGCTTGCCGGCATTCGCAGCGGTCGCGGAGGCCGCGAGCGCCCACCCGGCGATCAACGCAGCCGACAAGGCAGTTACAAACTTCATGTTACTCCCCTTCCGCACAAACGCCGCACCTCATGTTAGCGGCCGGTAACAAGGAAGGCAACGCCCCTGGGTTGAAGAGGGGCTCTTTCAATCGATAACGTTAGCGGTGCATGTTATTGCCCACGCGCATTTGCTGCGTCGGGTTAAGGCCCTATCCGGCAAACGCGCGAATTCCCGTGCCACCGACTGATAAATCTCCCGCCGGAACGGCACCACCAGCGTCGCCACGTTCGCGAGCGGCTCCCAGCGCCACGCATCGAATTCCGGCTGCCCGTTGCGTCCTCCAGCACGATGATCTCGCTCTCCGGGCCGGTGAAGCGGAACGCGAACCACTTCTGCCGCTGGCCGCGAAACACCGCGAGGCGATGCGGCGGGCCGTCATAGGGCGGAAATTCGTAGGTCATCCAGTCCGGCGTCTCGCCGAGATATTCGACGGAAGTGACGCCGGTCTCCTCGTAAAGCTCGCGCACCGCCGCCGGGCGCGGGTCCTCGTTCGGATCGATGCCGCCTTGCGGCATCTGCCATTCGAGGCCGGGAAAGACGATCTCCGGCCCGTCATCCTTGAAGCGCCGCGCGATGAACACGCGGCCTTGCGCGTTGAACAGCGCGATGCCGACATTGGGGCGGTAGGGAAGGTCCGCCATCATCAGACATTTTCCCAGGTCCGGCTCTCGCCGGAGCGGCGCAGCGCGTCGAGCACGCGCATGTTGGCGATGCGAGCTCGATCGGGAACTCCGGCACCTGCTCGCCGCGCACCAGCGCGAGAAGCGCTCGGCCTGCAGCGTGTACTGGTTGACCGGCTCGAACGCGATCTCGCGCGCCGGTATCTGGCCGATGCTCTCGCGCCGCCGATGAGCAGATGGCACGGCAGGCACCGGATGCGCGAACGGAAAGTCCATCCGCACCCAGCCCTTCTCGGCGATCAGCCCGAGATGCTGATGCGAGCCGCCGGTCGCGGGCCGGCCTGGGTCGAGATCAGGATCGTCGCCTGCCCGGCTGGAAATTCCAGGATCGCGCTCGAGAGGCGGTCGGTGCCGAACGCCGGATCGTTCTCGAACAGGCCGAGCGCGCGTATCGGCTCCGCGCCGAACGCCATGCGGCAGCCGGTGATCGTGTAGCTGCCGATGTCGTAGAGCGCGCCGCCGCCGGCCTCGGGCTTGTTGCGGATGTCGTCGGGATTGCGGTTGTTGTAGCTCATCAGCGCCTGCGCGCCGCGCACCGCGCCGATCTCGCCGCTGTCGATCAGCTCGCGCAGCGCCGCCCATTGCGGGTGATTGCGGATTTGGAATGCTTCCTCGATCAGCACGCCGTTGCGGTCGCGCGCCGCGATCAGCGGCTCGGCCTCGCGCGCATTCATCGAGAGCGGCTTCTCGCACAGCACATGCTTGCCGGCGTCCATCGCCTTCAGGCACCACTCGATGTGCAGGTGATTGGGCAGCGCGATGTAGACCACCTCGATGTCCGGATCGGCGAGCATCGCCTCGTAGGAGCCGTAGGACTTTTCAACGCCGGCACGGTCGGCGGCGGCGCGCGCGCGAACCGCGTCGCGCGACGCGATGCCGGTGACGATCGCATTCGAGCCGTCGCGCATCGCCGGGATCACGCGATTCATCGCGATCATCGCCGGAGTCAGAACGCCCCAGCGCACCTTGTCCATGTCATTTCCACCAGATGCGCGAGAAGTCGTGCGACCACGCGCTCGTAGATCTTGCGCTTGAACGGGATCACGAGGTCGGGGAGGTTGTTCATCGGCTCCCAGCGCCACTCGATGAATTCCGGCTCGTGGCCGCCGGCCGGCGTCGTGGATGTCGATCTCGCTCTCGTCGCCGGTGAAGCGCAGCGCATACCATTTCTGCGTCTGGCCGCGGTATTTGCCCTTCCAGGCCTGCTTCGCGACATCGGGCGGCAGATCGTAGGCGAGCCACTCGGCGATCTCGCCGAGCTTCTTCACCGACGGATATTGGTCTCCTCGGCGAGCTCGCGCAGCGCCGCCGGCCACGGGTCCTCGCCCTTGTCGATGCCGCCCTGCGGCATCTGCCACACATGCGTGAGGTCGACATGCTCCGGCCCCTCGGTGCGGCGCCCGATGAACACGAGGCCGTCGCGGTTGAGCACCATCGTGCCGACGCAGGGGCGATAGGGGAGGGATTCGTGCTTGGGCATGTGTCATTCCGGCCGAGCGTAAGCGAGGGCCGGAATCCATAACCCCAGGCCGGAGTTGAAGCGAGAGGTTTGTGGCTATGGATTCCGGGCTCGCGGCGCCTTCGCCTTTCGGCGAAGCCGCGCGCCCCGGAATGACTACGTCCCCGTCTTCGCGCGGTTCGCCACCATGCTGATCGGCACCAGCATCACGCCGCGCGCTTCCGCGGACTTCGCCCATTGCGCGATGCGCTCGATCGAAACCGGCAGCGCGCTCGCGGCGCCGACCGCAACGCCGCGCGCGCGGGCCGCCGCTTCGAGACGGCCAAGCGCATTGTCGATCTCGGCCGGCGTCGGCACCGCATCGAGCACGGTATCGGCCTTGGCGAAGGCGACATTGTTGCCGCCGGAAATCTGGCCCGCGACGCTGCGCGGCGAGCCGCCGGCATCGAAATAGATCAGCCCGCGCTTGCCGACCTCCTGCATCACCGGCCGCAGCGCCAGGTCGGTCGCGGTGAAGCGCGCGCCCATCAGGCTGGTGATGCCGACGTAACCCTGGAAGCGGCTCATGAACCACTGCAGGCGGTCGACATTCTGCTCGGGCGTGAGCGAGGTGAGCAGCGTCTGCGGGCCCGGATCGTTGTCCGGATAGTCGAACGGCTCCATGCCGACCTGGAGCAGCACCTCGTGGCCTTCGCCGCGCGCGCGCGAAACCCAGCGCTCGATGTCGGTGCCATAGGGCGCGAACGCGAACGAAACCGGCGCGGGGAGTTTTGCCAGCGCTTCCGCGGTGCCGTTCGCGCCGATGCCGAGGCCCTCGATCACGATCGCGATGCGCGGCGCGTCGGTCTGGCTCTGTTTCACCGTGACGGGGCGCGCGTAGATGTCGGAAGGGCGCGCGCCGTCAGCCGAGATTTTCGGGATCGCGCCGTGACGCGAGGTGTCGACGAGGCGCGGGTCGATCGGCGCGTTCGCAGCCGGCGCGGCCTTTACTTCACTTTTTTTTTCAGCCGAGGGCGCAGCGTTCGGTCCGCCGACGATGACGTCCTGCCGCTTGCCGGTCGAGCCGTCGATGATGGTGACGGTCTTCGACGCAGGCTTGTCGCCGTCGAGCGCGACGGGCGCGTCGGGCTTCGCGGCTTTGGCGGGCTCGCTCTTGGCCTGCGCTGCGGGTGCGTGCGCGCTGACCACGGCCATCGGCTCGCCGCCGAACGGTTCGTCGACGAACAGGATCCAGCCGGCCAGCACCGCGACGCAAAGGCCGAGCAGTCCCGCGATCGAGCGCATGACCAGCGGGATCGGGATGACAAACGATCTCTTGCGCTTGGGCTTCTGGCCCAGCGGCTTGGTCAGGTCGTCGGTCGTGTCGGTCGACTCGGGTTCGGTCGACATGTCGGTTCGCTCCACGGCTCTGGCGCGGAGCCTAGCGGGCAGGCGTTAACCGAGCGTTTACCGTGCGGACTCGCAGAACCATTGGGCGTGTATTCATAACGCGCAGGAATATGCGCTTTTCGGGTGCAAAGCTGACGTGGTGCGAGAGTGCCGCCACGTAGCCTTCTGGCGCACAGCGGACGTGCACAGCCTAGCTTCGAAATTCCTTGCAGAATGCGCGGCCGGCGTCCTGAAACAGCTTGACGGCCCCGCTGCTCCGCCGGTTCTTGATCGTAATTGCGGCGATCGGGCCGCTGCTGTCACCAAGATCGACCCGGATTTCGCGCAGCCACGCCTGGTTCGACCGGTTCCGGAGCAGCGTCGTAGGTAGGATGCTGAGAAACCGGCCACTCGCCATGAGATTGAGGCGCATGAAGATCGACGTGGTGGTGACGGTGTTTCGCGGCAGCGGCAACTTTCTGCGCTCGAACAGGTCCGCGACGACTCGCCCGAGGAATGTATCGGCCGGCGAGAGCGTCCACTGCTCCTGCATGAGGTCAACCAGGGCGAGGCGTCGTTTCGCCACTAGCGGATGATCCTTGTCGGCCATGACGGCGAGTGTTGAACGATAGAGAGTCTCCGCCGTCAGGTCATCGGCCTGCGTGAGCGTGTTCCAGCGCGTGAGCACGACATCGAGCGCGCGCTCGCGCAACTTGCGCACCAGCATGTCTGTGTCGCCAACGGTGACCTGATAGCTGATCCGCGGATAGCGCTGCGTCGTCCGGCATATGATGCCTGACAGAACCGCACTGACGGGCTCGATGGTGCCGATCCGCACCTCGCCTTGGGTCGGATCAGACAGATGCTCGATCTCTTTTATCCCTTGCCTCATCTCGTCGAAGATGATCCGCGTACGCTCGACCAGAACCCGGCCGTGTTCGGTCAGTGTGACCCCCTGCGCCGACCGGTCGAGCAGCGGCGCGCCCAGCGCGTGCTCCATATCGGAGATGGCTTTCGAGATGGCCGGCTGCGACAAGGCAAGATGCTGCGATGCCTTGGCCATGCTGCCGGCCTCCGCCACCATCTGCAGCGTATGCAGATCCTTCAGCCGAAGTCGCCGCCCAATGCGATCGTCCCAGTTCATAGCTATCACCTGCCATTATAGCCTGATAGAGAAATACGAATTCTCATTATAGCCGGTTTTGTCGGACAGTGGTTGGGTCAAATCCGGGGAGAACAGCCATGATGGTCTCACGCCGTGCAGCCCTTTTCGGTGTAAGCGCGCTGATCGCATTCCCGGCAACGTGCGGTGCGCAGGAGCAAGCCCTCAAGATCGTCTATGCGTTTCCCCCCGGAGGCGCGGCCGATGCGGTCGCACGGCTCATCGCGGATCGCCTGCAACGCGATCTGCGCCGCTCGGTCATTGTCGAAAACAAATCCGGTGCCGCGGGGCGTATCGGCGCACGCGCCGTGAAGGATGCACCGGCCGACGGCTCGGTCGTGCTGTTTGCTGTCTCCTCGCAACTGACGATCCAGCCGCACCTGGCAACCGACACCGGCTACGATCCATTCGCCGACTTCGCGCCGATCTCGCAGGTCGTTGCGTTCGATCAGGCGGTGGCCGTCGCGGCCAACTCTCCGGTGCGGTCGGTGCGCGAACTGGTCGCCTGGTACAAGGCAAACCCCGATCAGGCGATATACGGCTCTCCCGGGGTCGGAACGGGGCCTCATCTCGTCGCATTGGAATTCGCCCGTGCGCTGGGCCTTGAACTCCGGCACGTCGCCTACCGCGGCACCGCCACGGCGCTGCCCGACCTGTTCACCGGACGCATTCCGGGGCACTTCGCGGCGAGCGCGGAGCTGATCGAGCATCACGCTGGCGGAAAAATCCGCATCCTTGCCGACCGGCGGCGCCGAAAGATCAGCCGGCTTTGCCGGATGTTCCGACATTCCAGGAAAGCGGCGCCGATATCGACGCAACGGGCTGGTACGCGCTGTACGCGCCCGCGCGAACGCCGCCCGATACGATCAGGAAACTCGAAGCGCAGATCATCGCGATCACGCACGATCCCGATCTGCGAACAAAAATCCTGGCGGCCGGATTCCGCCCGACTGGCACAACGGCCGACGTACTTCGGCATATCCAGCGCACTGAGTTCGAGCACTGGGCGCGCGTCGTTGCCGCATCGGACCTCAAGAGCGCGCAATAGCGCGCCGGCCGAAGCGGAGACGTTACCATGAGCCCGAATCCGCTTCGTGTGGTCATCGTCGGCGGCGGGATCGGCGGTCTGGCGGCGGCCAATGCCTTGCTTCGGCGCGGCATCGGAGTGCGTGTCTACGAACAGGCGGCGGCACTCACCGAAGTCGGCGCCGGCGTCGCGCTGCAGCCGAACGGCATTCGGATGCTGCGCCGGCTTGGATTCGGCGAGGACGTTGTCCGGCTGGGCGCGCGGTGGCTCGATCCGCAGTTTCTCCACGCAGACGGCTCCTATGCGGCATCGATGTGGCCCGCCGGCCTCGCGGACCGGATCGAGTTCTATGGAATTCACCGCGCAGACCTTCTTGGGATGCTCGCCGCAAGGCTACCGGGCGACGTGGTCAAGATCGGCCACAAGTGCGTCGGGTTCGAGCAGGACGAGCGTGGGGCGGTCATCATTTTCGCAAACGGCGTGCGCGTGGAGGCTGATGTTGTCGTCGCGGCGGACGGCATCCATTCAAGACTGCAACAGTACGTCGTGGCGCCATCCGCTCCGGTGTTCTCGGGATCGGTCGCGTATCGCGGCACCGTGCCGGCGCGCGCCGTCGCGTGGTCCGCAGGCGCCATGCGCAACTGGCTCGGGGCGGGCCGGCATTTTCTTGCCTATCCGGTGCGCGCGGGTGAACTGATCAACTGCGTCGGCGTGGTGCCAACCGACGAGGAGATGAAGGAGTCATGGTCGGCGCCCGGCGATCCGTGCACGTTCGCCCGCGAATTTTCCGGCTTCGACCCGAAGGTCGAAACCATCATTTCGCAGATCGCCAGCACCTTTCGCTGGGGCCTCTACGACCGCGAGCCGCTCCCAGTCTGGACCGCCGGACGTCTGACGCTGCTCGGCGATGCGGCGCACCCGATGCTGCCGCACAGCGGCCAAGGGGCAAATCAGGCGATCGAGGACGCAGTCACGCTCGCGGCCGTATTGAGTTGGGCCGCGGAGTCTGCCGTCCCTCACGCGTTGAAAGCCTATGAAACGTTACGTCGCGAGCGATGCACGCGCGTACAACGCAGTTCGCGCGTCAATGGCGCGCGCTATGACGCGTCGGGGCACGATTTAGGTGAGAGGAACCGGCAGCTCTCCATTCAGGTCCAGGAGCGCGCCTGGGTCTGGGACTACGACGCCGAGCTGGAGGCTTCGAAGGCCGCTGCGTCGATCTAGACAAGATGTGAGCAGCCAGCACCGACCCAAATGAAACGGGGCGGCACAAGGCCGCCCCGCTATTTTCCTTGGCTCCCGCTTTCGCGGGGACGAGCAGGTCGCTTCGCTCCCGTCGGTTACTGCGGCGCCTGCGCGGCCTTGGTGTTCGGCGGGAAGGCCGGGTTGGTCTTCGTGCCGCGCAGCAGGTCGAGCGCCATGTTGAGCGCCTTGTCGTTCTTCTGGTCCGGCGGAATGTAGGACTGCGAGCCGGTCTGCTCTTCGCCTTCCTGGGTCTTCAGGTGGCCGCGCAGCGAGGCTTCGCCCTTGGTGTCGGCGCGCGCCTTCAGTTCGTCCGGCACGTCCTGCAGCACTTCGATCTCGGGCACGATGCCCTTCGCCTGGATCGACTTGCCCGACGGCGTGTAGTAGCGCGCGGTGGTGAGCCGCAGCGCGCCGTTGTTGTTGCCGAGCGGGATGATGGTCTGCACCGATCCCTTGCCGAACGAGCGCGTGCCGAGGATGGTCGCGCGCTTGTGGTCCTGCAGGGCGCCGGCGACGATTTCCGAGGCCGAGGCCGAGCCGCCGTTGATCAGGACGATCACCGGCTTGCCCTTGGTGAGGTCGCCCGCACGCGCCGAGTAGCGCTGCGTCTCTTCGGCATTGCGGCCGCGGGTCGAGACGATTTCGCCGCGCTCGAGGAACGCGTCCGACACCGAGATCGCCTGATCGAGCAGGCCGCCCGGATTGTTGCGCAGATCGATGACGTAGCCCTTGAGCTTGTCGTTCGGCATCTGCGCGATGATGTCGCCGATCGCCTTCTTCAGGCCTTCGGAGGTCTGCTCGTTGAACTGGGTGACGCGGACGAAGCCGACATCGTCGCCCTCGATGCGCATGCGCACCGAGCGCACGCGGATGATGTCGCGCGTGATCGAGACCTCGATCGGCTTGTCCTGGCCCTTGCGCATGATCTTGAGCCGGATCTTGGTGTTCACCGGCCCGCGCATCTTCTCGACCGCCTGGTTCAGGGTGAGGCCCTGCACCTGCTCGTCGTCGAGATGGGTGATGACGTCGTTCGCCATCACGCCGGCCTTCGCGGCGGGGGTCTCGTCGATCGGGGCGACGACCTTCACGAGGCCGTCTTCCATGGTGACTTCGATGCCGAGGCCGCCGAACTCGCCGCGCGTCTGCACCTGCATGTCGCGGAAGCTCTTCGGGTCCATGTAGCTCGAATGCGGATCGAGCCCGTTGAGCATGCCGTTGATCGCCTGCTCGATCAGCTTGCCGTCGTCCGGCTTCTCGACGTAGTCGGCGCGCACCCGCTCGAACACGTCGCCGAACAGGTTGAGCTGCCGGTAGGTGTCGGCGGCGGCCGCCTTCGCGCTCGCGCTCAGGAACATGCCAGCTCGCGGCTGGGTCGCCGCCAACGTGAGCGCCACGCCCGCCGCCGCGCCGAGAAGGACCAGAGAAGTCTTGCGTATCATCCGCGAACCTTTTCGCTGTCGTGCGCCCACCACGGGCTGGGATCGACGGGACTGCCGTCTTTTCGAAACTCGATATACAGAATCGGTTGGCTCGAGCCTGTCGCCACAGCCGCTGCCGACTGCGGTCCGCCACCCATCACCGCCACCGGCTCTCCGGTCAGCACAAACTGGCCCAGATCGACCGAGATCCGCTCCATCCCCGCAAGAAGCACATGATATCCGCCGCCGGCGTTCAGGATCAAGAGTTGTCCGTAGGAACGGAAGGGTCCGGCGTACACAACCCAGCCATCGGCCGGCGCTGTGACCTGCGCGCCACTGCGGCTGGCGACCGAAAGGCCCTTTTCGGTTCCGCCGAGGCCGTCCGGCATGCCGTATTCGCGAATCCGGATGCCGTTGAGTGGCAGCCGCAGCGCGCCCTTGGCGGAGGCAAACGCAATGGCGGGGGACAGGCGGCCGGGGTCCTGCAGGGCCGCGAGCGTGTTCTTGGGGTCCGCTTTCTCGGTGCCGGCACGGGCGGCAGCAGCGGCAGCCGCCGCCGCAGCCTTGGCGGCAGCAGCAATTTCCTGCTCCAGCCGGCCGATCAAATCCTTGAGATTGTCGGCCTGGCGGGCCAGCTGGATTGAACGCCCGCGCTCGGCGTCGAGCGCTTTTTCAGTTTCGGACTGTTTGCGCTGGCGCTCTTGGACGAGCACGGTCATCCGTGTTCTTTCCTGCGAAAGTGCGGCGAGATCACGGCCAAGTGCCTCACGTTCGGCGGTTATTTCGGTACGTACTCTTACGAGTTCGGAGAGGTCGGCCATCAGCGTGTCGACCTCGACCTTCATGTCGGGCAGCACCGCGCCGAGCAGGATCGCGCTGCGCACCGACTGGAGCGCATCTTCGGGGCTGACCAGCAGGGCGGGCGGCGGCTTGCGGCCGATTCGCTGCAGCGCGGCCAGCACTTCGGCGATGACCACGCGGCGGCTGCTCAGCGAGCGCTGGATCGTCGACTCGTTGCCGGCGAGCGCATTCATGCGGGCTTCGGCGGCAGCGATGCGGCCCTCGACCGCCTGGACGTTTGCGGCCGAGCCGATCAGCAGCGCGTTGAGCTTGCGCCGGTCCTCGCCGATGGCGTCGAGTTCCGCCTTCAGCTTCGTGGCGATGTCGGCATTGCGCTTCTGCTCGGCCTGGATCCTGTCCAGCTCCTCCTGCCGGGCGCCCTTCTGGGCCTCGGGCGCGACCGTGACGCCAGCCGAACCGGTGGTCTGGGCGAGCTGGAGCGGCTGGGCGGATGCCGGATTTGCGAGCAGAATCAGACCCGCGCCGATGAGGCCGGCGCCAAGCCAGCCGCGCGTCGTCCTGCGGCCTGCCAAAAACGGGGTCATGGGATCGAGTAGACGCCCAAGGTCATTGAGGAAGCATTAACCCTTTGGGCCGCGGCAGTCCCCTCGTTTACACGCTCCGCGGCAGCCGAATCCCCATGATCGCGGCGTGTGGCCGAATTGGGGAACCCGGCTCGTTTTGCGCCAGAGGCACCTTCGGGACGACGCCGTCGGCGCGTGGCCCATCACGGATCGGAACGCGGCCGAAAAGGCGCTTGGGCTACGGTAGCCGTTGTCGGCGGCGATCCGCTCGATCGGCGCGTTACGGGCGATCGCCTCCAGCGCATTGTGGAAGCGCACGCGCTGGCGCCATGCCGTGAAGGTAAGGTTCAGTTCGTTCTCGAACAGGCGCGCGAGCGTGCGGGCCGACGCGCCTGCGCTCTGCGACCAGCCGTCGAGCGTGCGCATGTCGGACGGGTCGGCGAGGAGCTGCGCGCAGACTCTGGCGAGCCGCGTGTCGTGCGGCATCGGGATGACCAGCGGCAGGCGCGGCGCGTGCACGATCTCGGAGAGGATCAGCGACACGATCGCGCCGCCGCGCCCGGCACGGTCGTAGAGGACCGGTTCGTCGATCAGCGCGAGGACGAGTTCGCGCAACAGGCCGGAGACCGCCAGCACGGTCGGATGTTGCGGCAAGTTGGGCGCGGCGCTGCGCGCGATGTAGAGCGTGCGCATTTCGACGTCGCCGCGCATGCTGAGTGAATGCGTCGTGCCGCCCGGCACGTAAACGGCGCGGTCCGGCGGCACGATCCAGGCCTCGCGCTCGGTGCGCACGCGCATCAGGCCGGACACCGCATAGATCAGTTGATCGCGCTGGTGGCTGTGCGGCGCGATCTCGAAGCCGTCGGCAAAGTTCTTCGCCATCGCGGCGAACGGGCGCGCCACGCGCTGGTAGTCGCGCGGATCGGTCGAGCGGGCGCGCTTCACGGATTTCCGGTTCATCGCACGGCCTTTTTCGCTTGTCAGAATCTCGACGATCTTTGGCATGACGTGGCGTAGCCGCCAAGGCTATTTTTCATTACCGCTCGTCCCCGCGAAGGCGGGGACCCAGGGCCGAGCAAAGAAAGAACTGGATTCCCGCTTTCGCGGGAATGAGCGGAGCTTGAGAGGCGAAACGTCGATGAATCGCGACCGCACGCATTTCCTGTTCCTGAACATCGGGCATTTCCTCGATCATCTGTTCACGCTGATCTTCGCGACCGTCGCGGCGCTGGCGCTCATCCGCGAATGGGGTCTCAGCTACGGCGAGCTGCTGAAATACGCGACGCCCGGCTTCTTCGCGTTCGGCGTGTTCTCGTATCCGGCCGGCTGGCTCGCCGACAAATGGAGCCGCGAGGGCATGATGGTGCTGTTCTTCGTCGGCATCGGGCTCGCGTCGGTCGCGACCGGCTTCGCGCAGACGCCGCTGCAGGTCGGCATCGGGCTGTTCGTGATCGGCATGTTCGCCGCGATCTATCATCCGGTCGGGCTCGCGATGGTGACGGCGAAATGGAAGAACACCGGCATGCGGCTCGCCGTGAACGGCGTGTGGGGCAACCTCGGCGTCGCCAGCGCCGCGCTGATCACCGGCTACCTGATCGACAACGGCGGGTGGCGCATGGCCTTCGTCGTTCCGGGCGTGATCTCGGTCGCGGTCGGGCTCGCCTATTGGCTGGCGCGGCGCGACGAGATTTCCGCCGAGAACACCGCGTCGAAGTCGGCGGCAGCGGGCAGCGTCGGCGCAGGCCTTCGATGGCAAGGCGATGCTCGTGCGCGTGTCGCTGATCGTGTTCATGACCACCGCGGTCTCCAGCATCATCTTCCAGTCGACGACCTTCGCGCTGCCGAAAATCTTCGACGAACGGCTGCAGGGACTTGCGGCCGAGTGCCGGCGCGTGGCTGAAGAGCCTTGGGTTTGCCGGCAACGCGGACGTCGCCACGATGGTCGGCGCGTTCGCGTTCGCGGTGTTCGCGATTGCCTCGATGGCGCAGCTTGTCGTCGGCAGCCTGCTCGACAGGCTCGGCGCGCGCCCGGTGTTCATGGGCGCGGCGGCGGTGCAGCTCGTGTTCTTTGCCCTGATGGCGGGATCGCGCGAGGGGTGGGCCTTGGTGCTCGCGCTCGGCTTCATGCTCGGCGCGTTCGGGCAGATCCCGATCAACGACTTCATGATCGGCAAGATGGCGAGCGGCGCCGCGCGCGCGCGCGTCTACGGCATCCGCTATGTGGTGAGCTTCACGGCGCTCGCCGCCGCGCTGCCGCTGATCGCGTTCGTCTACGAGCGCTGGGGCTTCGACACGCTGTTCTATGTGCTGTCAGGCGCCGCGATGGTGATCTTCGTGCTGGTGACGTGCCTGCCGCGCAAGATGCCGGTGGCGGCGAGCGGCGGCGGCGTAGCAGACGACTCTCCGAATATCAGCGCTTCCGCCACGGTTTGTTGGCCGGCTTCGTTTCGGAAATCTGGGACTTGAGACTTTCGATCTCCGCAGCCGCGGCGATCAGGAGTTCGGCCGTCTGGGCCCAGCCGGCTTCCCGGACATAGGACGCGGAATTGCGCAGTTGCGTTGTCAGATATGTCGGCTGCATTGCGGAGCCCTCCGAACGTCCACCGATCATGGAAGAGCTCCTCAATGCTTTCGCGCAGCCGCTGGGCAGCTCGCCTAGTTGATTTGGACCTGGGTCTTCGCCAGCAAGGCCTTCAGATTCGAGATCTGCGTGGCAATGTGTCCCGCAAGTTCCGCGCTCGATCCGCTCACCGGCACAAAGCCCAGCACTGCAAGCTTCTCGCGCACCTCGCCGGATGACATGATTTCCGTGATCCGGCGGTTCAGCGCCGCGACGATTGGTTTCGGGGTCGCTGCCGGGACAAGTACCGCATTCCAGAAGCCGACCTCGTGATCGGCGATACCCGCCTCAGCGAGCGTCGGCACTTCAGGGAACATGGCGTGCCGCCGCGTGTCCGCCACAGCCACCATGCGCAGCCTGCCGTCCTGCACCGCCGAGGCGACGACCGGAAGGGTCAGAAGCACGATATTGGTATGTCCACCGATGGTCGAGTTGAGTGCGGGCGGTCCTCCCTGATGGGGCACGTGGGCGACCTGAAGACCCAGTGTGGAGCGGAACAGCCGCTCGCCAAACAAGTGCGGCGATGAAGCAAACCCGGGAGAGGCATACGTATATTGGCCCGGGTGCGTTCTCAGCAACGTGACGAGCTCCTGCATGGTCCGGGCAGGCACCGAGGGGTGCACGGAGATCGTCTCCGGTGCCGCGGTCAGGAAAGCGACGGGCGCAAAGTCCTTCACGATATCATAGGGCACGTTGCTTCCTGCCGCGGCATGGACGGCGACGTTCGGGTTGACGATCAGGAGCGTGCATCCGTCGGCTGCCGCCTTGGCGGCGGTGGCGTTGCCGATCTTGCCGCTCGCCCCGGGCAGATTCTCGATCACGTGGGCATGACCGGATGCACCGAGCTTCTGCGCCAATATCCGCGCAATCACGTCGTCCGGTGCGCCCGGAGGGTACGCGACAATGATCTTCGCGGGACCAGGACATGCCTGAGCCGACGCAGGGGTCGCCAACGACATCGACAATGAGACCGCCAAGGGCGGCGATCGCAGGCAGTGGAGCAAAGGCGATCATGGCAACCTCCGTTTCCGACCTTGCCTCCTGCGCCGCGGCGCGGTTGGCCTCTGTCTTGAGCTTGCTTGCCATCTGTGTTTCATGGAAGTTCGATATTTGACAAACCCTGTAGCTTTTTGGGTAACCCTGAGATGTCTTGGGAGAGCCGCGTCGGTCGCCGGATCAGGCTGCGGGACCTGCATGTGCTGATCTCCGTTGCCGAACACGGCAGCATGGCGAAGGCTGCACAGCATCTGAGCATTTCTCACCCGGTGGTCTCGAAAACCATTGCCGGGCTGGAGCACGCGGTCGGCGTACCGGTCTTTGATCGAACCGCGCGCGGCGTGTCTCTCACGACATACGGGCGGGTGCTTGTGAACTCAGCTCTCGCCGTCTTTGACGAGATGAGGCAGGGAATTCGTCACATTGAGCATATACTGTCGGACCCGACAACCGGCGAATTGCGGTTCGGTTGCCCGGAGGCGATGGCTGGGGGGCTTGATGCAGGAAGTCATCGCCCGGTTTGTGCAGAAATATCCGAAGGTGCTGCTCGACGTGACCGCCGTCGACACGGTTGCACCAGAATTTCCGCGAGCTGCGCGAGCGCGAAGTCGAATTTTTGGTTGGTCGCGTGCGCGTGCCGTTTGACGATGATGAACTCGCTGTCGAGATTCTTGCCCGCGAGGGACTGGTGATCGTTGCCGGCAAAGACAATCCGTTGGCAAGACGCAAGCGGGTGGACCTGAGCGACTTGATTGAGGAGCCGTGGCTGCTTCCGCCTGCGGACAGTTTGCCTGGCGCGATGGCTCGCGATTTCTTCAGGTTGCGCGGGCTGCCTCCACCGAGACCGAGCATCGTCACACTCTCACTGCATCTCAATCTCGCATTTGTGCGATCCGGCAAACATCTGTGCGTGCTACCGAGCTCGATGTTGCGCTACGGACCCGCGCGCAATTTCGTCAAGGCGCTCGCGGTCGAACTCCCCGACGCACGAAAGCGCGATCGGTGTGATGACGGTCAAGAACCGCACGCTGAGCCCGCTGGCGCAGCGGTTCCTGGACATTGCGCGAGATGTTTCCGCCACCATCAGCGTGTAGCTCACGGATCGGCCGAAGATCAAAGCGTCAGCGCTTCCGCCACAGCCTGTTGGCCGGCTTCGTTTCTGACATCTGGGACTTGAGACTTTCGATCTCCGCAGCCGCGGCGATCAGGAGCTCCGCGGTTTGGGCCCAGCCGGCTTCCCGGACATAGGACGCGGAATCGCGCAGTTGCGTTGTCAGATATGTCGGCTGCATTGCGGAGCCCTCCGAATTTCGTTTGTCGGGTTCTTTCGGCACGTCATTTCGTCCCGACGATCATCGACTGGTCGTCCGTGAGCGCTTCCACGCGCATGTCGCGGAAACCCGTTTCACGCATCCAGCCGATGCAGTCCGCACCGGTGAAGTCGAACCCGCCGGACGTCATCACCAGCATATTCAAGCTTGCCAACAGACCGGCGGCGTTCGTGCGCCGCTCGTCGTCGATCAGCCGCTCGTAGACGATCAGGCAGCCGCCCGCGCGGAAGCGCCTGATAAGCTTTCGCGAGCAGCATTTTCTTGGTTGCGAGATCCCAATTGTGAAGCACCCGGCCCATGACCAGCACATCGGCAGCAGGGAACGGGTCGTGGAAGAAATCGCCGCGATGGAAGCGCAGCCGGTCGGACAGCTGGTGCTCGCCGACATAGGCCTCGAAGCGGAGCCGGACGTGCGGCAGGTCGAAGCCGGCGCCGGTGATATGGCCGTGCGCCAGCGCAATCTGGACCGGCAGGCAACCTTGTGCGGTGCCGATGTCGAGGAAGGTTTTATAGTTCTTCCAGGGAAATTTTGCCGCCATCGCGGTCGCGGCCGGAAGGCTGCCGCCGGCCATCCCTTTCACGAACCTTCAAGCGTCGCGGGGTTGGCGTAGAGCGACCGGATATTTTCCGTTCGCCGTCGGCGCTTTGCGATTTCCGGTCCGCAGCGCGGCGGTCAGCAGGCCCCAATGCTAATAGATGCGGGCGTTGAGGTAATCGAGCTCTCCGCCCATGTACGTAGGCTTGCTGCGGTCCAGATAGATGCCGGTTTCCGGCGTGTTGGCGTAGCGGCCGGCCGGATCGCGCTCCAGCAGGCCCAGCGCAACGAGCGCATCGAAGAAATCGCAGGCGCCGCGGCGGATCGATCCCGATTCGCTCGCGCAGCGTTTCGAGATCGAGCGATCTCTCGGCGAGCGCCGTAAAAACCCCAAGCTCAACCGCACTGAGCAATATCTTGGCTTCCATGAAGGCGCGGCTGAGCTGCACGATCCGGTCGGGAACAGGGAACGCGTCTTCGGTCATGGTCACGGGTCGCATGTTGGCCTCACTGTGCCTTGATGTCGGCTTCGCGGACGATGCGGCCGTACTCGTCGTGGTGCTTGCGGATGAAGGCGTCGAAATCCGCGCCGCATGTCGCGACCGGGAAGAGCCCTGGGCTGACGAGCCGTTCCTTGACGTCAGGTGCCTGCAGCGCCGCCGTGAACCAGGCCGTGAGCTGGGAGACCGTTTCGGGCGGCGTCTTCGCGGGCGCGACGATGCCGAGCCAGCCTTCGGACTCCAAGTCCGCATGCGATTTCCGCGATAGTCGGGACGTCCGGCAGCGCCTCGATCCGTGCGCGCGTCGCGACCGCAAGCGCGCGCAGCGTGCCCGTCTTGATGTGCGCCGCCACCGTCGAATAATCCGCGAAGGCGGCCGTGACATGTGCGCCGAGCAGTGCGTTGACCGCGGGCTGCTCCCCGAATACGGCACGAACGTCATGTTGAAGCTGGCGGCACGCTTGAGGATCTCGAACCCGAAATGCGGGGCGGTCGCGGGGCCATTGGCCGCCATCGTCAACTCGCCCGGCTTCGCGCGCGCCGCGCCGACGAGGTCGGCGAGCGTGCGATAGGGCGAGGCGGGGTTGACGACGAGGACGTGCGGCGAGCGGACGAGGTAGCAGATCGGCTCGAAGCTTGTCAGCGGATCGTAGTTCAGCTTCTTCATATGAGGATTGATGACGAACGAGTTCGCCATGAACAGGATCGTGCTCCCGTCCGGCGCGGCGCGCGAGACCGCTTCGGTCGCGATCACGGTGCCGCCGCCGGGGCGGTTTTCGATCAGCATCGTCGCACCTTGAGCGCGGCCGATCTGCTCCGCCATGGCGCGTGCGAGGACGTCGAAGGGGCCGCCGGGCGCGACCGGAACCACCATCTTGATCTGCCGGCCGGGGTCGGACTGGCCTCGCGGCGGGATCGGCGAGGAGCGTGCAGACGGTTGCGGCGACGATGGCCGACAAAGACGCTGGCTGGGCGGTCATGGCTGCCTCCTCCGGCTGGTCTTTTCGTTCGGCGTGTGACGCAGGCCAGAACACTCCGATGCCGTCATAACCGTGTAGTTCTAAAACCGGATGAGGAGATAACTGTTCTGGAATGACCGACGAACGGCAACGGGACGACCGCATCATGCAGCGACTCGAGCTGCGCGACGTGCGCGTTTTCCTCGCGGTGACGCAATCCGGCAGCATGGGAAAAGCTGCCGCGCAGCTTGCCGTCTCCCAGCCGGCCGTCTCGAAGGCGATCGCCGGAATGGAAGTACACGCTCGGCGTCCCGCTGCTCGATCGCGCCGCCAAGGCGTGGAGCCGACGATCTATGGCGAGGCCTGCTCAAATGGGCCAATGCGGTCCTCGACGATCTGAGGCAGGGCGTCAGGGAGATCGAGTTTCTCGCCGACCCGACCGTCGGCGAGGTGAACTATCGGTACCACCGAGATGATGGCGGCTGGCATTGTTCCGGTCGTGATCCACCGGCTGTCCCGGCAGTTTCCGCGGCTCACATTCAACGTGCTGCAAGCGCGCACGCTTGACCTGCAATACCGCGACCTGCGCGATCGCACCGTCGACCTCGTCCTTGGGACGGCTACCCGGCCCGACGTCCGACGAAGATCTCAACGTCGGAGATTTTGTTCAACGACCCGCTCGTGGTCGCGGCGGCAGTGAGCAACAAATGGGTGCGCCGCCGTCGCGTCGCCGCTGCCGAATTGATCGAATGAGCCTGGTGCCTGCCGGCCTATGGGGGCTTGGTGATGTTGCGGCTTGAGGAAGCATTCCGTGCCAAGGGACTGGGACTGCCGAAACACAGGGTCGGGTCGACCTCGATCCAGCTTTTCAACGCGCTGCTCGCGACGGGGGAGTTCTTGAGCGTGTATTCCGCCACGACCTTGAAACTGAGCGGCAAACGTCTTGGTCTAAAGGTGGTGCCGGTCGATCTGCCGATCCGGCCCGGACCTATCGGGATCGTGACGGTGAAGAACCGCATGGTCCCGCCGGTTGCGCAGCGCTTCATCGACTGCGCCCGAGAGGTCGCCAAGCCGCTGCGGATGCAAGGCAGGTAGCGGCGGGCGCGCTACTCCCGGTGATACGGGTGCCCGGACAGGATCGTGGTGGCGCGATAGATCTGCTCCAGCAGCATGATGCGCACGAGCTGGTGCGGCCAGGTGAGCGCGCCGAAGGCGAGGTGCAGCGTCGCGCTTTCGGATAGCGTCGGCGCGAGCCCGTCGGGTCCGCCGATCACGAACGCAACATCGCGGCCGCCATCGTTCCAGCCGCGCAGCCGCTTCGTGAATGACATTGGAGTCGAGCGTCTCGCCGCGCGGATCGAGCAGCACGGTCGCGGCGCCCTTCGGGATCACGTTGGCGAGCGCGATCGATTCTTCCAGCATGCGGCGCTGCGCTGTCGCGCGCGCGGCTCTCGGCGATTTCGATGATGTCAAGGGAGCGCAGGCCAATGCCGCGGCCGGATTTCACCGCGCGCTCGCGATAGCGCTCGGCGAGCTCCGCTTCGGGCCCGCGCTTCAGCCGTCCGACTGCCGCGACGACGATGCGCATCGCGGCAGTCTAGCACGCCAGGTTCGCGGAGCGCTCAGCTCGCGCGGCGGCGGCCGCTCGGTCCGTCCCACATCTTTTCGAGCTTGTAGAACTCGCGAACCTCGGGACGGAAGACGTGGACGATCACGTCGCCGGCGTCGATCAGCACCCAGTCGCAATGCGGCATGCCCTCGACCCGCAGGTTCGGCACGCCGGCCTTGCGCAGGTCTTCGAGCACGCGCTCCGCGACCGCGCCGACCTGACGGTTGGACCGGCCGGAGGTCACAACCATGGTGTCGGCGATGGTGGTCTTGCCGCGCAGATCGATGTGGGTGGTGTCCTCGGCCTTCATGTCGTCGATGCTGGCGAGGACGAGGCGAAGGGTTTCCTCAGGGCTCGGACGCGCCTTGGAAACCGGTTCGGGCTTCGAAACGGGCTGCCCGAGAGAGCGCAGTGATGGACAGGGGTGCTGTTCCTTTCGGCTCAAAGCCCCCGGGCACCCTGCCCGGGGCCTGCACACAGGATATGCGGTGCCGGTTAATGGATTCAAGCCGGAACGCGCCCCGCGACGCTATTTTCCGGGTTTTGCGCGACCTTTATGTGACAGTTTTGCACTGCGCCGGTTTTGCGACAGCCGTCGGCGCGGCGCCCGCAGCGCCGTCGAGGAGAGCGGCGATTTCAGCCCGTGCAGGAACACCCAGGCCGGCGGCTTGCGGCGCGGCAGCGACCGCGCGGCCTCCTCGGGGATGCGGAAGCGCGCGAGCGCCTGTGCGGCGGTGCCGGCGGTGGCGTAGAGGCTCGGGCCGACCCGGTCGACCACCGCGATCGGGACCAGGTCGGCGATGCCGCGCCATTTCTGCCAGCGATGGAAGCTGCGCAGGTTGTCGGCGCCCATGATCCAGACGAAATGCACGCCGCGGCAGCGCGCCGACGATCTGCGCGACCGTGTCGTAGGTGTAGCGGGTGCGCATCTCGGCCTCGACGCCGGTGACGTCGATGCGCGGATGATGCGGCGAGCGCTTTCGCGGCCGCGATGCGCTCGGCGAGCGGCGCAAGCCCGCGCGTGTCCTTCAGCGGATTGCCCGGCGTCACCAGCCACCACACGCGGTCGAGGCCGAGCCGCCGCATCGCGAGCAGGCAGGCGGCGCGATGCGCCGCGTGCGGCGGATCGAACGTGCCGCCGAACAGGCCGATGCGCAGGCCGCGCGGCGTGCGGGGGCAAGCGGATCACGGCCGGGTCTGCCCCGTGCCGCGGATGCGATACTTGAAGGTGGTGAGCTGCTCGACGCCGACCGGGCCGCGCGCATGCATGCGGCCGGTCGCGATGCCGATCTCGGCGCCGAAGCCGAACTCGCCGCCGTCGGCGAACTGGGTCGAGGCGTTGTGCAGCACGATGGCGGAATCGACCTCGCGCAGGAATTTCTCGGCGGCCTTTTGGTCGTCGGTGACGATCGCGTCGGTGTGGTGCGAGCCGTAGCGCTCGATATGCGCGATGGCGGCGTCGACGCCGTCGACCACTTTCGCCGCGATGATGGCGTCGAGATATTCGGTCGGCCAGTCCTCTTCGCGTCGCGGCCTTCGCGCGCGCATCGGCCTTCTGCACGTCGGCGTCGCCGCGCACCTCGCAGCCGGCATCGATCAGCATCGCGACGAGCGGCTTGAGCATGCGTGGGCGCGGCCGCGCGATCGACCAGCAGCGTCTCGGCGGCGCCGCAGACGCCGGTGCGGCGCATCTTGGCGTTCAGCACGATCTCCTTCGCCATCGTCGAGGTCGGCGGCCTTGTCGACATAGACATGGCAGATGCCTTCGAGATGCGCGAACACCGGCACGCGCGCTTCCTGCTGCACGCGCGCCGACCAGACTCTTGCCGCCGCGCGGCACGATCACGTCGAGATTGCCGTCGAGGCCGGCGAGCATCATGCCGACCGCGGCGCGGTCGCGCGTCGGCACCAGCTGGATCGCGTCCTCCGGCAGGTCGGCGGCGCGCAGGCCCTCGACCAGCGCCGCATGGATCGCGCGCGCGGAGCGGAAGCTCTCCGAGCCGCCGCGCAGGATCACGGCATTGCCGGCCTTGAGGCAGAGCGCCGCGGCATCCGCCGTCACGTTCGGGCGGCTTTCGTAGATCACGCCGATGACGCCGAGCGGCACGCGCACGCGCTCGATGGTCATGCCGTTCGGGCGCGTCCAGCTTTCGGTGACGGCGCCGACCGGGTCGGCGAGGTCGCGCACGACTTCGATGCCGCTCGCCATGCCGGCGACGCCCTTTGGCGTCGAGCGCGAGGCGGTCGAGGAAGGCCGCGTTGGCGCCGGAGGCTTTCGCCTCGGCCACGTCCTCGGCATTGGCGGCGAGGATGCCGGCCTCGCTGTCGCGGATCGCCTTCGCCATTGCGGTGAGCGCCGCATCGCGCTGCGCGGCGGGCGAGAGCGCCAGCGCGCGCGCAGCCGCTTTCGCGCGGCGGCCGATGTCGGCCATCGCGTCGGCGATGCTGGTGCCTTCGATGGATTTCAGCGGCGCGGTCATCCAAAATCCTCGGCGCGGTTCCTAGCATGTGGGAACCGGCCGGGCGAGATGCAGGCCGCGGTAGAGTTACTCGGCGATGACGATGCCGCGCGCCGGGACAAGGTCGCTCAAGCAGGCCGCTCAAGATAGGCCTTGATGGTCTCGTCGTTCTGGTCGGGCGAGCGCCAGACCGTGACTTCCGGCTCCAGCCCGTCGCTCGGGCCATGCCATGCGACGAGATATTCCGAGAGCCAGCCGGCGAGCTTGCCGGCTTCCAGCTTGCCCGCGATCGCCTGATGCATGTCGAGATTCATGGCGGCGTCTCCTGATGAGGCGCCGCCCGGGGGCGCCGAAGTATCCGGCCATTAACGCGCGAAACGGGTTCCCGTTCCGCGCTGCAACATGCCTGAAATCGCTGTTTTGTGGCCAAACATGGCAGGCATGCGGGCTTTTTCCCGCGCTGCGGGTTGTGCGGGCGGGCAGGCAGGCTAAGTAGCGCGGGAACTCTCAGTCGCGCAGGTCCGCGTGCACGCTCCGATTCCAGAAAGCCGACGCATCCGCGACGCTGATGCTGATCGCGCTCGGCTTCGCGTGGGGGCTGACATGGCCCGCGATGCGGCTCGCGCTCGACGAGATCCCGCCGTTCAGCATGCGCGTCGTGACGCTCGGGCTGGCGCGGCGGCGCTGCTTGTCGTCGTGAAACTGCAGGGACGTTCGTTCTCGCTTGGCGCCCCGAAGAACTGGGCGCACCTTGTGGTTTCCTGCGTCCTCAATGTGCTGGCGTTCTCGCTGTTCAGCGTGATCGCGATGATGTATCGCCGGCACGGGGCGCGTCGCGATGATCGCCTACACGATGCCGATCTGGGCCGCGCTGTTTGCTTGGCTCGTGCTCGGCGAACGGTTCACCGGCCCGCGCGTCGTCGCGCTTGCGCTGTGCGCAGCCGGGATGGCGATCCTGATCTATCCGCTGATGCACACCAGCAGCCTGATCGGGCTGCTGATCGCGCTGAGCATCGCGGTGAGCTGGGCGGCCGGCACGGTCTACGTGAAATGGGTGCGCATGACCGGCGATCCGGTCGCGAACGCCGCATGGCAGATCGTGATCGCCTGGATCATCGTCACGGCGCTGACGCCGGTGTTCGAGGGCGAACTGCATCTCAGGCAGGCGCACGCGCTCGCGGTGTGCGCCATGATCTTCGCCGGCTTCGTCGGCTCGGGGCTCGCCTATTACCTCTGGTTCAAGATCATCGGCCGCGTGCCAGCCATGACCGCCTCGCTCGGCGTGCTGAGCGCGCCGGTGATCGGCGTGGTGTCGACCGCAGTGCTGCTCGGCGAGATCCCGACGATGGCGGACATGATCGGCTATGTGCTGATTTTCGCCGCGTCGGTGTGCGTGCTGCTGCCGGTGCGTCGGGGCTGACGTGCTGTACCCTCTCCCGCGTGATCCCTGGGCGAAGCCCAGCCCGCTCGCTCGGCATCGCGTGCGGGACAGCGAGAGACAGCCTACAAAAAATTCTGCGGATCGACGTCGACATCCATCTTGATGTCGCCCTTGCGCTTCGGCGCGGCGCTGAGCCAGTCGCGCAGATAACTCGACAGATCGAAGTTGCGCGCGGTCTTCACCATCAGCCGGAAGCGATGCCGCCCGCGGATCAGCGCGAGCGGCGCCTCGGCGGGGCCGAGCACGCGCACGTCTTCGTTCGCGGGCGCGGACGCCGCGAGCTTGCGCGCAAAGCCTTCGGCCTCGTGCTTGTTCGCGCCGGTGACCAGCAGGCTCGCGAGCCGTCCGAACGGCGGATAGGCGACGCGCTCGCGCGCCGCGATCTCGGAATCGTAGAACGCCTCGCGGTCCTGCGCGATCAGCGCTTTCATCACCGGATGCTCGGGCTGATGCGTTTGCAAGTAGCCGACGCCGTAGCCTTCATCGCGCCCGGCGCGGCCGATCACCTGATGCAGAAGCTGGAACGTGCGCTCGGATGCGCGCGGGTCGCCGGTGCCGAGCCCCAAGTCCGCATCGACCACGCCGACGAGATTGAGACGCGGAAAGTGATGCCCTTTCGCGACAAGCTGCGTGCCGATCACGATATCGACGCGGCCTTCCGCGATGTCGGTGAGCTCCTCGCGCATGCGCTCCATCGAGGTGATGAGGTCGCTCGACAGCACCATCACCCGCTTCTCGGGAAACAGCGTCGCGACTTCTTCCTGCAATCGCTCCACACCGGGCCCGCATGCGACGAAGGAGTCCGTCGCCTGGCATTTCGGACACGCCGAAGGCGGCGGCGTGGTGAAGCCGCAGTGATGGCACACCAGCGCGCGCCTGAAGCGATGATCGACCAGCCACGCGTCGCATTGCGGACAGTGCATGCGAAACCCGCAGGCGCGGCAGAGCGTGAGCGGTGCGTAGCCGCGGCGGTTGAGGAAGAACAGCGCCTGCTCGCCGCGCTCCAGCGCGGTCTTCACCGCACCGGCGAGACGCGGCGCGATGAAGCGACCGCGCGGCGGGCCTTCGCGTTTCAGGTCGATCGCCTCGATGGCGGGCTCACGCTGGTCGCCGAAGCGCTGCGCCAGCGCGAGCTTGCGGTAGCGCCCGCGCCGCGCGTTCACGACGGTCTCGACTGAGGGCGTCGCGGACGAGAGCACGATCGGGATGTCGGCGATGCGCGCGCGCACCACCGCCATGTCGCGCGCATGATAGTGCACGCCGTCTTCCTGCTTGTAGACGGCGTCGTGCTCCTCATCGACCACGATCAGGCCGAGGTCCGCATAGGGGAGAAACAGCGCGGAGCGCGCGCCGACCACGACGTTCACGTCGCCCGCCGCGACCGCGCTCCAGGTGCGCGCGCGCTTGCGTGCGCCGATCTCGGAATGCCACTCGGCGGGACGTGTGCCGAAGCGCTGCGCGAAGCGATCGAGGAACTGCCCGGTGAGCGCGATCTCCGGCATCAGGATCAAGGCACTGGCGGCCCTTGCGGATCGTCTCGGCGACAGCCTCGAAATAGACCTCGGTCTTGCCCGAGCCGGTGACGCCGTCGAGCAGGTCGACCGCGAAGCCGCCGTGCTTCACCGCGCCACGCAGGATGTCGGCGGCCATGCGCTGCGGGCCGTTCAGGTCGGGTTGGCGGTAGTCGGGATCGGGCTGGCGCGCCACGGGCTGCGGTGGCAGGGCGACGACTTCGAGCGTGCCTTCATCGACGAGCCCGTCGATCACGCCGGTCGAAACGCCCGCATCCTTCGCGGCTTCGGACTTGGTGCGCAGCAAGCCATCGGCGAGCGCCGCGAGCACGCGGCGGCGTGCCGGCGTCATGCGCTGCGGCGGCGGACCCGCAAGCCGCACCGCGACGCGCTCGCGCTCCGGGCCCATCTCGCCCATGCGCAGCGCCATCCGCAGCACCATGCCGCGCGGACTGAGCGTGTAGTTCGCCACCCAGTCGATGAACTTGCGCAATTCCTCGCGCAGCGGCGGGTAGTCGAGCGTCGCCGCGACGTCTTTCAGGCGATTGTGCAGGCCGGGCCGCACCGGAACGTTGTCGGCCCAGACCACGCCGAGCGCCTCGCGTGGACCCAGCGGCACCGCGACGAGATCGCCGACCTTCAGGTTCAGTTCGGGCGGCGCGCGATAGGAATACGCATGATCGAGCGCGACCGGCACCAGAACGTCGACGATGCGCGGGGCCATGCGGGTTGCGACTCAGGTAAGGGTTCTTAAGGAACGCAGGTGATTATGGCAGGGGTGTCAAGTTCGGCCGAGATATGACTTCGCCACAGGAAGACAACGACGCTGCAATTCGCCGCCGCCGACACGATGGCGGAGCTGCGGCGCTGGCTGTCGCATCTCGGCGCCGAGCGGCGGATGTCGCCGAAGACCGTCGAGGCCTACGAGCGCGACGTGCGGCAGTTCCTGCTGTTCCTCGCCGAGCACAATGGCGAACAGCCGAGCCTGAAGGCGCTGGCCGCGATCGAGCCGCGCGATGTGCGCGCCTTCATGGCGTCGCGGCGCGCGGAGGGGATCGGCTCACGCTCGCTGATGCGCTCGCTCGCGGGCGCGCGATCGTTCGCGCGCTATCTGGAGCGCAACGGCAAGGGCAAGGTCGGCGCGCTTTCGGCGGTGCGTGCTCCGAAAGTGCCGAAGACATTGCCGAAGCCGATCACGGCCGTTTCGGCGAAGCGGCTGGTCGATACCGATTTGCGCGCCGGCGAGGAGCGCGAGCCGTGGGTGCTGGCGCGCGATGCCGCCGTGCTGGCGCTGCTCTACGGATCGGGCCTGCGCATTTCCGAAGCGCTCGGCCTCAAGCGCGAAGCCGTTCCTGCGCCCGGCAAGGGCGACTCGATCACGGTGATCGGCAAGGGCAACAAGACCCGCATGGTGCCGGTCCTGCCGCGCGTGCTGGAACTGATCGCCGAATACGTGGCGCTGTGTCCGTACGATCTGCCGGACCAGAGCCCGATCTTCCTCGGCGCGAAAGGCGGGCCGCTGTCGCCGCGCATCGTGCAGCTCACGATGGCGCGGCTGCGCGGCGCGCTGGGTCTCGCCGAAACCGCGACGCCGCATGCGCTGCGCCATTCGTTCGCCACGCACCTGCTGGCGCGCGGCGGCGACCTGCGCGCCATCCAGGAACTGCTCGGCCACGCCTCGCTCTCGACCACGCAGATCTACACCGCTGTCGATACCGAGCAGCTTTTACAGGTCTATCGGAGCGCACACCCGCGCGCGTGAGATTTCACAGACAAATGCCGATTTGCCCTTGCGGCGCCGCGTGACTTCGGTTCAATCCTGCGCGGGGACGACATGGGAGGCTTCGATGGCCGGGCCACACGAAAACCTTGAGCACGCAGAGCACGCACAGCACGCCGCGCACGGCGGCGGCGAGAACAACAAGAAGATCGCGCTGATCATCTCGGTGCTGGCGCTATGTCTCGCCTTCTCGGAGACCTTCGGCAAGAGCTCGCAGACAAACGCGCTGAACCTGCAGATCGAAGCGTCCAACCTGTGGAATTTCATGCAGGCGAAGACGATCCGCCGCACGTTCACGATCGTGCAGGGCGAGGCCGCCGCGATCGAAGCCGCGACGACGACGGATGAGAGTCCGCAAGGCCGCACTCACGAAGCAGATGGCCGAATGGAAGAGGACGGCGGATCGCTATCAGTCCGAGCCGGAAGCCGGCGGCGGCAAAGGCGAGGGCACCCGCGAACTGATGCGTCGCGCGCTGGAGAAAGAGAAGGAGCGCGATGTCCAGTTCAACAAGTACCACAATTTCGAGTTCGCTTCGGCGGCGTTCCAGATCGGTATCGTGCTTGCTTCGGCGGCCGTCATCACCAGCATGATAGGCCTCGCTTATGCGGCGATGGGTATTGGACTGGTCGGCATCATGCTCACCGGCGCCGGCATTTTAGCGCCGGACGTGCTGCACCACGTGCTGCACTGGTTCGAGGCGTTGTTCGCGGGCGGCAAGCCTCACTAGCGCGCGTTATTCCGCCGGCTGCGCGTAAGCGCGGCGGCGCAGGCGCGCGAGGCGGCGGAAGAAGCGGCCCGGCCGTCCGGGCTTCATCAGCCAGATGCAGCGGCGCACGGCGCGCTTGATGCGCGCCTTGATCGGGTCGATCAGCGCGTGCGCTTTGCCGAGCCAGACCAGCATGTGCTCGTAGAACCAGCGAAACCAGGGAAGCTGCAGCAGCTTCGGCCGCGTCACCTCGAAGATGAACGCGGTCACTCCCATGCTGACGACCTTCGCGAGCGCCAGCACCGCCATCGCGCCAAGCCATGAGCCGTGCGCCAGCATCCACAGGCCGAGCAGCTTGAACGGGAAAAGCAGGACCGGCGGGATGAGAAAGATCAGCAGCGTCGGATAGGGCGGCAGGCGCTCGATCCATGCCGCGATCCGCGCCTTGAGCTTGTCCCACGCGATGAGATTGACGAACCACGCGACCAGCGGGCGCAAGTGATCCCACAGCCACGCCTCGAACAGGAAGACGAGCGCGAGCAGGATCCAGAGGGGTTTGAGGACGCGGCGCATAACGCGAGTTGTACCACAGTTGTCATTCCGGCCGAGCGAAGCGAGAGCCGGGACCCATAACCACGAAACTCGCGATGCGGATGGGCATGTGGTTATGGATCCCGGATCAGCCCAGCGGGCTGTCCGGGATGACGCCTTCGGCGTCAGATATGAATCGGCCGCTTGGCGACCGCGAGGGCTGCTTCCTTCACGGCCTCCGACAGCGTCGGATGCGGGTGACAGGTGCGCGCGATGTCCTCGGCCGAGCCGCCGAACTCCATCGCAATGGTCGCCTCGGTGATCATCGTGCCGGCGTCGGCGCCGACAATGTGCACGCCGAGCACGCGGTCGGTCTTGGCGTCGGAGAGGATTTTCACGAAGCCGTCGGTGGTGTGGTTCACCTTGGCGCGGCCATTCGCGGTGAATGGAAACTTGCCTGTGTTGTAGGCGACGCCCGCCTGCTTCAACTCCTCCTCGGTCTTGCCGACCGAGGCGACCTCCGGGAACGTGTAGATCACGTTCGGGATCGCGTCGTAGTTCACATGGCCGGCTTGCCCGGCGAGAATTTCCGCAACCGCGATGCCTTCGTCCTCAGCCTTGTGCGCCAGCATCGGCCCGGCGATCACGTCGCCGATGGCGTAGATGCCGTCGACGCTCGACTTGAAATGCGCATCCGTGACGACGCGGCCGCGCTCCATCGTCACGCCGATCTCTTCGAGACCGAGCCCCTGCGTGTACGGCACGCGGCCGATCGCGACGAGCGCGACATCCGCCTCGATCGTCTCGGCCGCGCCGCCTGCGGCAGGTTCGACGCTCGCCTTCAACGTCTTGCCCGACCTGTCGATGGCGGTGACCTTGGACGACAATTTGAACGTCATGCCCTGTTTTTGCAGGATGCGCTGAAACTGCTTGCCGACTTCGGCATCCATCCCGGGCAGGATGCGGTCGAGGAATTCCACGACGGTCACTTGGGCACCGAGGCGGCGCCATACCGATCCGAGCTCGAGCCCGATCACGCCCGCGCCGACCACGAGAAGCTTCGCCGGCACCTTCTCCAGCGCAAGCGCGCCGGTCGACGACACGACGCGCTTCTCGTCGATCTCGATGCCCTTCAGCCGCGCGACATCCGAGCCGGTCGCGATCACGATAGTCTTCGTCTCGACCGTCTGCGCCTTGCCGTCCGCGCCTTTCACCTCGATCTTGCCCGGCGCCGCGATGCGGCCGTGGCCGATGAAGGCATCGATCTTGTTCTTCTTGAGCAGGAACGCGACGCCGTTGACGTTGTTGGCGACGCCCTCGTCCTTGAACTTCTGCATCGTGGCGAGATCGAGCTTCGGCGCGCTCACCTTGATGCCCATCTTCTCGAAGCCGTGGCCGGCTTCCTCGAACAAATGCGAGGCATGCAGCAGCGCCTTCGACGGGATGCAGCCGACATTGAGGCACGTGCCGCCGAAGGTCTTGTCCTTCTCGACGACGGCGACCTTCAGGCCGAGCTGCGCGGCGCGGATGGCGCAGACATAGCCGCCGGGGCCGGTGCCGATGACGGTAAGGTCGTAGGTTGGCATAACTTAGATATCCAGAACGATGCGCGCCGGGTCTTCGAGGTTTTCCTTCACGCGCACCAGGAACGTGACTGCGCCCTGTCCGTCGACGACGCGGTGGTCGTAGGTAAGCGCGAGGTACATCATCGGGCGGATTTCGATCTTGCCGGCGACCACCACCGGCCGCTCCTGAATCTTGTGCATGCCGAGGATGCCGGACTGCGGCGCATTGAGGATCGGCATCGACATCAGCGAGCCATAGACGCCGCCGTTCGAGATCGTGAACGTGCCGCCCTGCATGTCCTCGATCTTGAGCTGGCCGTCGCGCGCCTTCTTGCCCAGCGCCGAGATCGCCTTCTCGATGCCGGCGAGCGAGAGCTGATCCGCGTCGCGCACGACCGGCACCACGAGGCCGCGCTCGGTGCCGACCGCAACGCCGATGTGGTAGTAGTTCTTGAAGATGATGTCGCCGCCATCGATCTCGGCGTTGACCTCCGGCACTTCCTTCAGCGCCTGAATGCAGGCGCGTGCGAAGAAGCTCATGAAGCCGAGCTTCACGCCGTGACGCTTCTCGAACAGCTCCTTGTACTGGTTGCGCATCGCCATGATCGCGCTCATGTCGACCTCGTTGTAGGTCGTGAGCATCGCGGCGGTGTTCTGCGCATCCTTCAGGCGGCGCGCGATCGTCTGGCGCAGCCGCGTGATCTTCACGCGCTCTTCGCGTGCGGCGTCATCGGCGGGTGAGGGCGCGCGCACCTGCACGGCGGCGGCAGGCTGCGCGACCGGCGTCGGCTGCGACGCGGCGCGCTCGATCGCCGCCATCATGTCGCCCTTGGTGACGCGGCCGTCCTTCCCCGAACCATCGACCGTTGCGGCATCCATGCCGGTCTCGGCGGCCATCTTGCGCACCGAAGGCGCGAGCGGCGCGTCGGCGGCCGCGACCTTCGGCGGCGCAGCGGGAGAGGGGCAGGCTTCGCGGCAGGCTTTGCTTCAGCCGCAGGAGCAGGCGCAGGCTTCGAAGCAGTCTTTGCAGGCGCCCCAGCGCCTTCCTTGATCTCACCGAGCAGCGCACCGACCGCGACGGTCTCGCCGTCCTTGGCGGAAATCTCGCCGAGCGTGCCGGCGGCAGGCGCGGGCACCTCGATGGTCACCTTGTCGGTTTCGAGTTCGACGATCGGCTCGTCGACTGCGACCGGATCACCGGGCTTCTTGAACCATTTTCCGATGGTCGCCTCGGTGACGGACTCGCCGAGCGTGGGGACGCGGATTTCAGCCATGTGACGATTCCTTTTCGGCTCCTTAGCCGAGCGCTTCTTCCAGCAAATTCTTGAGCTGCGCCTGGTGCTTCGACATCAGGCCGGTCGCGGTCGCCGCCATCGCGGGGCGGCCGGCGTAACGCGGGCGCTGATGCTTGGCGCCGTTCTGGCGCAGCACCCACTCGATGAAGGTGTCGACGAAGAACCACGCGCCCATGTTGCGCGGCTCCTCCTGGCACCAGACGATCTCCGCGTTCTTGAAGCGCGCGAGCTCGATCATCAGCGCCTTGGTGGGGAACGGATAGAGCTGCTCGATGCGCAGCAAGTAGATGTCATCGAGCCCGCGCTTCTCGCGTTCCTCCAGCAGGTCGAAGTAGACCTTGCCGCTACACAGGATGACACGGCGGATTTTCCCGTCTGCCACCAGCTTGATCTTCTCGTCCTTGTTGGTCTGGGCGTCATCCCAAAGCAGGCGATGGAATGTCGCGTCCGGCCCAAGTTCATCGAGCCGCGAGACCGCGCGCTTGTGGCGCAGCAGCGACTTCGGCGTCATCAGGATCAGCGGCTTGCGGATCTCGCGCTTCAACTGGCGGCGCAGGATATGGAAGTAGTTCGCCGGCGTCGTGCAGTTCGCGACCTGCATGTTGTCTTCGGCGCACATCTGCAGGAAGCGCTCGAGCCGCGCGGAGGAATGCTCCGGTCCCTGTCCTTCGTAGCCATGCGGCAGCAGGCACACGAGACCGGACATGCGCAGCCATTTGCGTTCGCCCGACGAGATGAACTGGTCGAACACGACCTGCGCGCCGTTCGCGAAGTCGCCGAATTGCGCCTCCCACATCGTCAGCGCGTTCGGCTCGGAGAGCGTGTAGCCGTACTCGTAGCCGAGCACGGCTTCCTCGGAGAGCATCGAGTTGAGGACCTCGTATTTCCCCTGCTTCTCGGCGAGATGATTGAACGGCGTGTGGCGCGCCTCGCTCTCCTGATCGATCAGCACCGAATGGCGCGAGGAAAACGTACCGCGCTCGCTGTCCTGACCCGAGAGCCGCACGCGATGGCCGTCGAGCAGCAGCGAGCATGAGGCGAGCGCCTCGGCGGTCGACCAGTCGATGCCCTCGCCGGTCTCGATCGCTTTGCGGCGCGTATCGAGGAAGCGCTGGATCGTGCGGTGCACATGGAAGCCTTCCGGCACCGTGGTGATCTTCTGGCCGATATCCCGCAGCGTTTCGAGCGCGACGCCGGTGTTGCCGCGGCGCGGATCGTCGATGTCGTCGGAGAACTTGAACTTGGCCCATTGGCCGTCGAGCCAGTCGGCCTTGTTCGGCTTGTAGCCGGTGCCGGCCTCGTACTCGGCCTCAAGGCGCGCGCGCCAGTCAGCCTTCATCTTCTCGACTTCGCCTTCGGTGACGACGCCTTCGGCGATCAGCTTCTGCGAGTAGATCTCGGTGATCGACGGGTGTTGCCGGATCGCCTTGTACATCAGCGGCTGGGTGAAGCCCGGCTCGTCGCCTTCGTTGTGGCCGTAGCGGCGATAGCAGAACATGTCGACGACGACCGGCTTCTGGAATTTCTGCCGGAATTCGATCGCGACCTTTGCGGCGTAGACCACGGCTTCGGGATCGTCGCCGTTCACATGGAAGATCGGCGCCTCGATCATCTTCGCGACGTCGGACGGATACGGCGACGAGCGCGAGTAGCGCGGATAGGTGGTGAAGCCGATCTGGTTGTTGACGATCAGGTGGATCGAGCCGCCGGTGCGGTAGCCCTTCAGGCCGGAGAGGCCGAAGCACTCCGCCACCACGCCTTGGCCGGCGAATGCCGCGTCGCCATGCAGCAGCAGCGGCAGCACCATGGTGCGGTCGTCGGGCGTCGCACCGTTCTGGTCCTGCTTGGCGCGGACCTTGCCGAGCACCACGGGGTTGACGATTTCAAGATGCGAGGGATTGGCGGTCAGCGACAGGTGCACATTGTTGCCGTCAAACTCGCGGTCCGATGACGCGCCGAGGTGATACTTCACGTCGCCCGACCCTTCGACGTCGTCCGGCGCAGCCGAGCCGCCCTTGAACTCGTGGAATAGCGCGCGGTGCGCCTTGCCCATCACCTGGGTGAGCACGTTCAGGCGGCCGCGATGCGGCATGCCGAGCACGATCTCCTTCACGCCGAGATTGCCGCCGCGCTTGATGATCTGTTCCATCGCGGGAATCAGCGACTCGCCGCCATCCAGGCCGAAGCGCTTGGTGCCGGTGAATTTGACGTCACAGAATTTCTCGAAGCCCTCGGCCTCGACCAGCTTGTTGAGGATCGCGCGCTTGCCCTCGCGCGTGAAGGTGATCTCCTTGTCGGCGCCTTCGATGCGTTCCTGAATCCACGCCTTCTGCTTGGCATCCGAGATGTGCATGAACTCGATGCCCATCGTCTGGCAGTAGGTGCGCTGCAGGATCGCGACGATCTCGCGCATGGTGCCGAACTCAAGTCCGAGCACGTGATCGAGGAAGACCTTTCGGTCGAGGTCGGCGTCGCTGAAGCCGTAGGAGCGCGGATCGAGCTCCTCGTCGTCCTTCGGCGGCTCGAGGCCGAGCGGGTCGAGCTTGGCGTGGAAGTGGCCGCGGATGCGATAGGCACGGATCAGCATCAGCGCATGGACGGAGTCGCGCGCCGCCTGCTGCACATCTGCGGCGGAGAGTTCGACGCCCGCGCCCTGCGCCCGCGCGCGGACCTTGTCGCCGATGGCCTTCCCGGTCTCGGCCCACTGGCCGTCGAGCGCGGAAAGAAGCTCGGTACGCTCGGTGAGCGGCGGCTTCTTCCACGAGGCGCCACGCGCGCTCTTGGCGACGTCAGCGGCCTGGTCTTTCAGGCTGCCGAAGAAGTCGCGCCACTCGGCATCGACCGAGGCCGGATCCTTCTCGTAGCGGGCGTAGAGGTCTTCGATGTAGGCGGCGTTGCCGCCATAAAGAAAGGAAGAGAGTGCGAAAGCCGCGTTCGCGTCCTGACGTGACATTTGCCGCATCCCAGTCGTTTCGGAGGCTAAGCCTGCCGAATTCAGCCGTTTTTGGCCCCGAATCCGCCCATTCCCCGGTGGGCGGCGCCTTGTACCCTATTTAGGTGCTGGGTGAGACAATAAAAAGAACAAGAAATGAATCAGGATTTCAATACTTCAACCAGGGTCTTGCCGATGCGCGCCGGGGAGGGGGAGACCTTGATCCCGGCGGCTTCCATGGCGGCGATCTTGGACTCGGCGTCGCCCTTGCCGCCCGCGATGATCGCACCGGCGTGGCCCATGCGGCGGCCGGGCGGTGCGGTGCGGCCTGCGATGAACCCGACCATCGGCTTCTTGCGGCCCTTCTTCGCTTCGTCGATCAAGAACTGCGCGGCGTTTTCCTCCGACGAGCCACCGATCTCTCCGATCATCACGATCGCTTCGGTCTGCTTGTCGGCGAGGAAAAGTTCGAGGCCTTCGATGAAGTCCATGCCCTTCACGGGATCGCCGCCGATGCCGAGCGCGGTCGTTTGGCCGAGTCCCTCGCGCGAGGTCTGGAACACGGCCTCATAGGTGAGCGTGCCGGAGCGCGAGACGATCCCGACCTTGCCAGGCTTGAAGATGTTGCCCGGCATGATGCCGATCTTGCACGCGCCCGCCGTCATCACGCCGGGGCAATTCGGACCGACGAGCCGCGACTTCGATCCGGCAAGCGAGCGCTTCACCTTCACCATGTCGGCGACCGGAATGCCTTCGGTGATGCACACGATCAGCGAAATTTCCGCGTCGATCGCTTCTGCGATCGCGTCCGCTGCGCCGGCGGGCGGCACATAGATCACGCTCGCGTCGCACCCGGTCTTGTCCTTCGCCTCCTGCACGGTGTCGAATACCGGCAGGCCGAGGTGAGTCTGGCCGCCTTTGCCCGGCGCGGTGCCGCCGACCATCTTGGTGCCGTAGTCGATCGCGGCCTGCGAATGGAAGGTGCCGTTCTTGCCGGTGAAGCCCTGGCAGATGACCTTGGTGTTCTTGTCGATCAGGATGGACATCAGTTCGTGCCCTTCACGGCCTTCACGATCTTCTGCGCGGCGTCGTCAAGATCGTCCGCCGAAGTCACATTAAGATTGGACTTTGC
Organism: uncultured Alphaproteobacteria bacterium; assembly: GCA_963779545.1. Lineage (GTDB taxonomy): Bacteria > Pseudomonadota > Alphaproteobacteria > Rhizobiales > Xanthobacteraceae > PALSA-894. Next base: position 43,625 of record CAVZYQ010000006.1, read on the forward strand.
GATGATCTCCTTGCCTTTCTCGACGTTGGTGCCTTCGAGCCGCACCACCAGCGGCACGCGCAGGCCGACTTCCTTCACGGCCGTAACCACGCCCTCGGCGATCACGTCGCACTTCATGATGCCGCCGAAGATGTTGACCAGGATGCCCTTCACGTTCGGATCGGACGTGATGATCTTGAATGCGGCCGTAACCTTCTCGGTGGTCGCGCTGCCGCCGACATCGAGGAAGTTCGCGGGCGCAAGCCCGTAGAGCTTGATGATGTCCATCGTCGCCATCGCGAGGCCGGCGCCGTTGACCATGCAGCCGATCTCGCCATCGAGCGCCACGTAATTCAAGTCGTATTTCGACGCCTCGATTTCCTTCTCGTCTTCTTCCGTCTCGTCGCGCAGCGCCGCGATGTCGGGATGACGGAATAGCGCGTTGTCGTCGAAGCCGACTTTCGCATCGAGGCAGACCAGCTTCCTGTCCTTGGTGATGATCAGCGGATTGATCTCGAGCATCGCCATATCCGTCTCGACGAACGCCTTGTAGAGGTTCGTCAGCATCGGGCTCATCTGCTTGGTGAGATCGGCATCGAGACCGAGCACTTTGGACAGGCGGCGGACATGATGCGGACAGATGTTCGCGACCGGATCGACCATGATGGTCACGATCTTCTCCGGCGTGTCGTGCGCCACCTTCTCGATGTCCATGCCGCCTTCGGTCGAGGCGACGATGGCGACGCGTGAGGTCTCGCGATCGACCAGCATCGAAAGGTAGAATTCCTTTTCGATCGCGGAGCCCTGCTCGACGTAGATGCGGTTGACCTGCTTGCCCTTCGGCCCGGTCTGCAGCGTCACGAGGGTGCTCCCAAGCATCTGCTCGGCGAACTCCTTCACCTCGTCGACCGACTTGGCGATGCGCACGCCGCCCTTGTCGCCGGCCTTGGTTTCCTTGAACTTGCCTTTGCCGCGGCCGCCGGCGTGGATTTGCGATTTGACCGCCCACACCGAACCGCCGAGCTTCTTCGCGGCCTCGACGGCCTCAGGCGCCGTGAAGGCCGGGAGGCCTTGCGCCACCGGCACGCCGAATTTCGCGAGGACCGCTTTGCCCTGGTACTCGTGGATATTCATCCGGCGCGCCCCTCCCCGAGGGCTATGTCATTTGCCGAGCGTCGGCGCGATCTTGTTGCAGGCGTCGACCAGCGTGCGCACGGCCGTGACCGACTTGTCGAACATCTCGCGTTCGGAGCCGTTGAATTCCAACTCCATCACGCGTTCCACGCCCTTCGCGCCGATCACCACCGGCACGCCGACGTAGAGATCCTTCACGCCAAACTCGCCGTTGAGATAGGCGGCGCAGGGCAGCAGGCGCTTCTTGTCCTTGAGATAGCTCTCCGCCATCGCGACCGCGGATGACGCCGGCGCATAGAACGCCGAACCGGCCTTGAGCAGCGCGACGATTTCGCCGCCGCCCTTACGGGTGCGCTCCACGATCGCATCAAGGCGAGCCTGTGTGGTCCAGCCCATGCGGACGAGATCCGGCAGCGGCACGCCGCCGACGGTGGAGTAACGGATCAGCGGCACCATGTCGTCGCCGTGACCGCCGAGCGTCATCGCGCTCACGTCCTTCACCGAGACGTCGAACTCGTCGGCGAGAAAATAGCGGAAGCGCGCGCTATCGAGCACGCCCGCCATGCCGACCACCATACTCTTCGGCAGGCCGCAGCACTTCTGCAGCGCCCACACCATGGCGTCGAGCGGATTGGTGATGCAGATGACGAATGCATTGGGCGCATACTTTTTGATGCCTGCGCCGACCTGCTCCATCACTTTCAGATTGATGCTGAGCAGGTCGTCGCGACTCATGCCGGCCTTGCGCGGCACACCGGCGGTGACGATGCAGACATCAGCGCCTTCGATGCCCTCGTAGGCGTTGGTGCCGGCGTATTTCGCGTCGAACCCCTCGACCGGAGAGGACTCCGCGATGTCGAGCGACTTGCCCTGCGGGATGCCTTCCATGATGTCGAACATCACGACATCGCCGAGCTCTTTCAGGCCGATCAGGTGAGCGAGCGTGCCGCCGATCTGGCCCGAGCCGATCAATGCAATTTTCTTGCGCGCCATGGAGCGAAACCTTGTTTTGATGGTGCGCCGCGGAACCGCGGTCGCCGTGGGTTAAACGCTAAAGACACCCTGTTCAAGTCGACTTCCGTGCCAGTCCCGCGTTCACCTCAGCTTCGCCCGCACCAACTGTTATACATTATGCCACCACTAAAGCGCCTGTGAAGAGAGATTCGTCGTTGCAGTGCAGCAGCGGCCCTCAATGTGAGCTCTCGCGCGTTGGCGAGTTGGTATCGGTCAAACGCCGTGGGGCGTATGGCCACTCCAGGAGAACCGGATGATCAGGATCAGTGCTTTGCGCTCGGTGCCGCCGTTTGCCCAAGGCGCAGTGCGCGATTTTCGCGTGCGATGGGCGCTGGAGGAGGCCGGGCTGCCTTATGAGGTGCGCCTGCTAGGGCAGGGCGAACAAAAATCCGAGAGCTATCGAGATCTGCAGCCGTTCGGCCAGGTGCCGTCGTTCGAGGACGGTGAACTCACGCTGTTCGAGTCGGGCGCGATCGTCCTGCACATCGCGGACAAATGCGACGTGCTGATGCCCGCCGATGCCGAAGGACGCTGGCGCGCAAGCACCTGGGTATTCGCGGCGCTGAATACGGTTGAGCCGCACATTCAGGAGCTTGCTGAGATCGATCTCTTCTATCCGGGGCAGGCGTGGACGAAAGAGCGTCGTCCGATGGTGGAGAAGACGGTGCGCCAGCGGCTCGGCGAACTTGCCGGCACGATGGATGAGCGCGACTATCTGGAGGATCGGTTTACGGCCGGCGACCTGATGATGTCGGCGGTGTTGCGCATTCTGCGCCACACCGAAATCCTCGCCGACTTTCCCTCGCTCGCGGCCTACCGCGCTCGGTGCGAGGCGCGGCCCGCATTCCGGCGCGCAATCGATGCACAGATGAAGCAGTTCGACAACGCGGCATGAGTCTTGAGGTAGCCGCTCAACTCGCCGTCACGTCTCGACAATTCCGGCCGTCGAGCCGGATGTGCCGCGCACGTTATGTCCATGCGGCAGCGACAGGTATTCGTCCGAGCGCATTTCGATCAGGCGCGAGGCGGTGCGTTTGAACTCGTTCGCCTCGTAGCCGTCGGTCGCGAGATAGAGCGCGGTCGGCTCGGCCGCCGCAGATGCGACCAGTTTCACGGCGTTATCATACAGCGTGTCGATCAGCGCGATGAAGCGCTTCGCCTCGTTGCGCTGCGGATAGTCCATCACCGGGATCTGGTCGACGATCAGCGTATGGAATTCGTGCGCGATGCGCAGATAATCGCTGGCGCCGAGCGGCTGCTCGCAGAGCTGACGGAAGGAAAAGCGCGCGACGCCCTTGGCGGCTTCCGGTACGCGGATGACGCGGCCCTTCGCGGCGATGTCGTATGGCTCGCCCGACAGCATGCCGGTGAGGCGCTGCCACGCCATGTCGAGCGCGACCTCGGCGTCTTCGTCGGCCGGCACGTGCCACATCGTCTGGCCGCTGAGCTTCTCAAGCCGGAAGTCCTTCGGTGCCTCGAGCCGCACGACCTCCATGTGGTCTTTCAGCAGCGCGATGAAGGGGAGAAACAGCGCGCGGTTGAGCCCGTCTTTGTAGAGTTCGTCCGGCACAACGTTCGAGGTCGCGACCACGACGACGCCTTGCTCGAACAACCTGGTGAACAGCCGGCCGAGGATCATCGCATCCGCGATGTCGGTGACGTGGAATTCGTCGAAGCAGAGCAGCCAGGCTTCCTGCGTCAGCGCATCGGCGACATGCCCGATCGGATCCGCATCCGCGATGCGGCCTGCCTTCATCTCGTGGCGCACGGTGTTGAGCCGCTCATGCACGTCGGCCATGAACTCGTGGAAGTGAACGCGCCGCTTTCGCTTCACGGCGCTCGCAGCGAAGAACAGATCCATCAGCATGGTCTTGCCGCGGCCGACATCGCCGTGAACGTAGAGGCCCTTGATCGGGCCCTTGTGTTTCTCGTTCTTTCCGAACAGCCAGCCGAGCTGCGAGGACTTGCGCGAAAGCCGGTGCTGCGCGAGCCGCTCTTCGAGCCGCGTCAGCCGGACGGTGATCGCTTCCTGCGCGGGGTCGCGCTCGATCTCTCCCTCGCCGACGAGGCTCGCGTAACGTTCGGTGACGGTTGACGGCATGAGGCGGGCGAAAACCTGCGCGCAACGGCGCGTGTGCGACAGATATGCCGCTCCGTCACGGCCGTGTAAATGCGGCTTTGTTTCTTTTTGAAACGTTCAAACAAGAGCGCCGCGACGTGCGAGGTTCAACTATCTGTGTCTGCCACTGCATGCCGCACACGCGTGTGTGATCGCGCACGAAGCGCGTCCGGAAGATGCCGCAATGCCGGTCCGTTTCGCGCCGGATTTCATCGCCGCGCGACACACACGATACACGCGCAACACAGTCGGGCGAGCTACGTTACAGAGCGGAAAGGTTTTACACGCGCTGTTCACGAGCGCTTCACGGATTTCGTGATCTCAGGCGACGCCTCGTGATTTCCTATTGAACGCGGCGGCGCGTATCTCGTGTGCATCAGTCGGGCGACGAAGTCTCCGGCGATGGAGTCGAAGAAGAAAAACATCGACTTCAAATCAACCCAACCCTGACTCTCACGAGGAGATACGACAATGATCAAGACCGCTCTCACCACCGCTCTCATCATCGGCACCGTTTCGATGGCGTCCGCTTCGGAATTCGACCCCAACCTGCAGAATCGCTATCCGCAGGCTTCCGCCTCGCAGGTGTTCGAAGGCCGCAACGTCGCGCTGACCGCTCCGGCGGCCGTGAGCAACGCGATGACGGTTGACCGCGCCGGCAACCCGTACGCTGGCGGCGGTTTCTAATCCAAGCCGATGCATGCTCGGCGGCGGAGCCATCCGCCGCCGAAGCACTCCAAGTTTCCCGCGAACCGGACGTCCCCCCGCCGGTTCTGCCCAAGGAACAGCCGGCTCCCCCCGCCGGCTGTTCCCGCTTCCGGTTCTTGCAATGCGCCGACGTTTGACTTGGGTTCTGGCCGCAGCGCTTTGCGTCTGCGGTCTTCACGCGTCGGTGCGCGCCGAAACCGTCAACCATGAACGCGATCTGTCGCGTGCCTATGTGCCGGCGATCAGCATGGACACGGACAGGCGGCTTTCACCTGAAGATTGGGCGCGCAACAGCAAGCAGAAGATCGGCGCGCGCTTCGGCGCCACCGGGCTGGTGCGCTGTGGCAACGCGACCGGCACCGCGCAACTCACCTTGCGCAACGACGTCATCACCACGGCCGCTCACGTATTGATCGACAGCGCAGGCCTACCGCGCACTTGCACGTTTCAGCCGACAGGCGGCGGCGCGCCGGTCGCGATCGATGCGCGATCCATTGTCGCAGGCAGCCGCATGCCGCTTTCGGAGTCCGCAACACGCGACTGGGCGGTGGCGCGGCTGGTGCGGCCCGTTCAGGGCGCGACACCTTATGGACTTGCCTCCGCAGGCGCCAAGCCGGGCGGCATCTTCATGGTCGCGGGCGGCAACAAGCGCGCCGACGGCATGGGCGCGGAGCAATGCAATGCGCGGGGCATCCTTGCATCGTCGCAAGATGGCGTGCGCGAATTCGCAATCGATTGCAGCGGTGCGCCGGGAAGCTCGGGTGCGGCGCTGACGTCGGGCGGCATGATTGTCGGCATTCACGTCGGCTATCGCAGCACCAATCCAACGCAGGCGCAGGCATTTTCGAAGACTCATTACAATTTTGCGATCACGGTCGAAGGATCGTTTCGCCGCGCGCTGCTCGCTGCCGCGCGCTAGAGCGGTTCTCGTCTCTCATCACCATTGATGATGTTTCGTTGCGTGAGCGACCGCAACGTCGCATGCATGAATTTTTCTCCGCGCAACGATGAAAATTTTTCACGTCAGCGGCGATCACATTCAATTCACCGATTTCGTGATCGCGCGCCCGCTCTCGTGACTGGCGATGCTGCACTGCGATCCATAGGCTGCAGTGCATCGACGGGGCACAGATCTCGTCGAAGGAGTCGCGAAGAAAAACACGGCTTCAATAACAAACCCATGACTCTCAACTTCGAGGAGCTACCACAATGCTGACCAAGACCAAGATCGCGCTGGCCGCGACGCTGTTTGCAGTGACGAGTTCTGTTGCGATGGCCCAGGGCTTCGACCCGAATATGGCCAATCGCTATCAGTCCTACGCCAATGCCGGCGCTTCGGTGCAAACGGTTGCGCCGCGCGGCACGCTTCAGTCCGCGCCCGTGCGCCTGCAGCAGAACCGCAATGTCGGGCTGACCAATCCCGCCGACGTTGATACCGGCCGGGCAGCGCCCGTGGAGATCGACCGCGCTGACCGCGCGTCGAGCCCCTACGCGGGCGGCGGCTTCTAACCATCAGATTCATCTTCATCCAACCCAGGAGTAATCACCATGACCAAGACCAAAATCGCACTCGCCGCCGCCCTTGTGCTCGGCGCCGCCACCGCAGCGTTCGCCGACGACTCGAGCTCGTCGTTTCCGCAGAACATCTATGGCCAGCTCGGCCAGACCCAGACGTTCCAAGGACAGACGTTCGAAGGCCGCAACATCGGCCTGACGACCCGTGACGTCGCGCTGCCGCGCGGTCAGGTTTACGGAGGCGCGCAGGCGAGCGGCTTCGACCGCGCGTCGAGCCCGTACGCGGGCGGCGGCTTCTAAAGCCTCGCTGACATTGCCGAACCGGCGTTTATCCCCCTGCGCCGGTTCATGAGAGGAGCAGCCGGCCGGCCCCCCAGGCCGGCTGTTTCTTTTTTGCCTCGTGCAACGTCATCACGATGAAATTTCGGGCTGATTTACTGCGTCGCAACATAGCAGCCATGCGTGGGAAATTACCTCATTTACCTTACGTTGTGTTGTCCCGTGGCTGGCTATTGTGAAACTTTCGCTGCGTCGCAACATTACCTCGTGCGGGCGCTTCGAATCAGTACTGGACATTGAAATGCACGAGCCCTTGGTCGACGGCGTGATCCGCAAGCTCTGGATCGATCGCGCCGGCCCCTACCGCGATCATTTGTTGCGGCTCGACAGGGAGAGCCGGCGCAGCCGCTTCGGCGGCGCGGTGGCCGACGATTTCATCCGCAACTACGTCGATCTGTCGCGCGGCCTCGACGTGGTGATGCACGGCTTCTTCGTCGAGGGGACATTGCGCGGCGTCGCCGAGTTGCGTCCGCTCGGCAAGGAGTTTGCAAAGGAAGCCGAGGCCGCGTTTTCGATCGAGACGCCATGGCAGAGTCATGGCGTGGGCAGTGCGCTGCTCGAACGCACGCTACTTGCCGCGCGCAACCGCGGCATCAAGCTGATGCACATGGCGTGTCTCGCCAACAACCGGCGCATGGTCGACCTCGCACGCAAGTTCGAGGCGGAGCTTTCGTTCGACTTCGGCAGTGTGGTGGGTGAGGTGGAAGCCGCGCATCCGACGCCGATGTCGGTGTGGCGCGAGATGGTGGCCGACACGCACGGCTTTGCCACCGCGATGCTGGATGTGCAGACGAAGATGCTGCGGACGGCTTAGCCCGGCGCGTGGCACACCGCCTCGATGTTGTGCCCGTCAGCGTCGATCACGAAGGCTGCGTAGTAGTGCTCGCCATACTGCCGACGCAGGCCCGGCGCGCCGTTGTCCTTTCCGCCGGCAGCAAGCGCGGCCTTGTGGAACGCGTCGACCGCGGCGCGGTCCTTCGCCATGAACGCGATGTGCACTTCCCTGTTGAGCCCGCCTTCGCCGCCGATCCAGAACACCGGATTGCCGTCTGGTCCGAAGCCCGCGGCCGGCGCGCCGAATGCATTCTTCTCGATTTCCATAACGAGCTTGTAGCCGAGAGCGGCCAGCGCATTTTCGTAAAAGGCCTTCGATCGCGCGAAGTTGGAGACCGGAATACCAAGATGATCGATCATGACGGCTCCTGCATCACCAACGGTGTGTCAGCGCCAGATAGGTAAGTGATGCTGCCGGAGTGCGAAACGCAAATTTATTTTCAGGCTCAGCCCGCAGGCAGGAACGATCTCTGCGCACCCGCCGTTAACCCTCAGCGCTGAGGAATGCGCTATAAGAATCAGTATCTCCAAAGGGAGGGATCAATGACGGTCCAGTGGACTGGTCACATCCCGCAGGCGATGCAGCGGCACGGCGCAAGCCTGAAGCCGTGCGGCGACGCCGCGATCCGTAACAAAGCAAACGAGAATATCCAGCCCGACAGTCCGCCGCGTGTCATCGCGGAGCCGGGCCGTTCAGCCGACGCGCAGGCCGCCTAGACCTGCCGCTCGACCATCGTCGCCTTGATCTCGGCAATCGCCTTCGCCGGGTTGAGGTTCTTCGGGCATGCCTTGGCGCAATTCATGATGGTGTGGCAGCGGTAGAGCCGGAAGGGGTCTTCGAGGTCGTCGAGCCGTTCGCCGGTCGCCTCGTCGCGTGAATCGATCAGCCAGCGCCGGGCCTGCAGCAACGCGGCCGGGCCCATGAAACGCTCCGAATTCCACCAATAGCTCGGGCACGAGGTCGAGCAGCAGGCGCACAGGATGCACTCGTAAAGCCCGTCAAGCTTGTCGCGGTCTTCCTTCGACTGCTTCCACTCCTTCTCGGGCACGGGACTTGTGGTCTTGAGCCACGGCTGCATCGCGGCGTGCTGGGCGTAGAAGTTGGTCAGGTCCGGCACCAGGTCCTTGATCACCGGCTGGTGCGGCAGCGGATAGATCTTGATCGTCTCGGCCTTCACCTCGTCCATGCCGCGCGTGCAGGCGAGCGTGTTGGTGCCGTCGATGTTCATCGCGCAGGAGCCGCACACGCCTTCGCGGCAGGAGCGGCGGAAGGTGAGCGTCGGGTCGATATTGTTCTTGATGTAGATCAGCGCGTCGAGAATCATCGGCCCGCAGTCCTTGGTGTCGACGTAGTAGGTGTCGACGCGCGGGTTCTCGCCGTCCTCGGGATTCCAGCGATAGATGCGGTATGCGCGAGTCTCCGTAGCGCCTTCGGGCTTGGGCCAGGTCTTGCCCTCGCCGATGCGGGAGTTTTTCGGGAGATTGAATTCGACCATGAGGCTTTCTCAGTAAACGCGAGCTTTGGGCTCGATGTAGGCGATATCGTTCGTCATCGTGTAGGTGTGCACCGGGCGGTAATCGATCGTGACCTTGCCGGTCATGTCGTCGAACCAGGCGAGGGTGTGTTTCATCCAGTTCTTGTCGTCGCGGTCCGGGTAGTCCTCGCGCGCGTGCGCGCCGCGGCTTTCGGTGCGGTTGCGCGCAGAGTCCATGGTGACCACCGCCTGCGCGATCAGGTTGTCGAATTCCATCGTCTCGATCAGATCGGAATTCCAGATCAGCGAGCGGTCGGAGACGCGCAGCTCGGGCACGCCACCGAACACGTCGTGGATCAGCTTGTGGCCTTCGTCGAGAATCTCGCCGGTGCGGAACACCGCGCAGTTGGTCTGCATCACCTTCTGCATCTTCAGCCGCAGCTCGGCTGTCGGTGCGTCGCCGGACGCGTTGCGGAATTTGTCGAGGCGCGCGAGCGGGCGCTCGGCCGAATCCTTCGGCAGCTCGGGCTGCTTGTCGCCGGGGACGAGCTTCTCGGCGCAACGCAGCGCGGTCGCGCGCCCGAACACCACGAGATCGATCAGCGAGTTCGAACCGAGGCGATTGGCGCCGTGCACCGACACGCAGGCGGCCTCGCCGATCGCCATCAGGCCGGGCACCACACAGTCCGGGTCGCCGTTCTTCTTGGTCAGTACCTCGCCGTGATAGTTCGTCGGGATGCCGCCCATGTTGTAGTGCACGGTCGGCAGCACCGGGATCGGCTCCTTGGTGAGATCGACGCCGGCGAAGATGCGCGCGGTCTCCGAAATGCCGGGCAGGCGCTCGTGCAGCACCTTCGGGTCGAGATGATCGAGGTGCAGGTAGATGTGGTCCTTCTCCTTGCCGACGCCACGGCCCTCGCGAATCTCGATCGTCATCGCGCGCGAGACGACGTCGCGCGAGGCGAGGTCCTTCGCGGACGGCGCATAGCGCTCCATGAAGCGCTCGCCTTCGGAGTTGGTGAGATAGCCGCCTTCGCCGCGCGAGCCTTCAGTGATCAGGCAGCCCGCCGGATAGATGCCGGTCGGATGGAATTGGACGAATTCCATGTCCTCGAGCGGCAGGCCGGCGCGCAGCACCATCGCGTTGCCGTCGCCGGTGCAGATGTGCGCGGAGGTGCAGGAGAAGTAGGCCCGACCATAGCCGCCGGTCGCGAGGATGGTCGTCTGCGCGCGGAAGCGATGGATCGAGCCGTCGTCCATGTTGAGCGCGACCACGCCGCGGCAGCGGCCCTCATCGTCCATGATGAGGTCGATGGCGAAATACTCGATGTAGAACTCGGACTGGTGCCGCAGCGCCTGCCCGTACATCGTGTGCAGCATCGCGTGGCCGGTGCGGTCCGCGGCCGCGCAGGTGCGCTGCGCGGTGCCCTTGCCGTAATGCGTGGTCATGCCGCCGAACGGGCGCTGATAGATCTTGCCGTCTTCCTCGCGGCGCGAGAACGGCAGGCCCCAGTGCTCCAGCTCGTACACGGCGGCCGGCGCGTTGCGGCACATGTATTCGATCGTGTCCTGGTCGCCGAGCCAGTCGGCGCCCTTGACGGTGTCGTACATGTGCCAGCGCCAGTCGTCCTCGCCCATGTTGCCGAGCGCGGCCGCGATCCCGCCCTGCGCCGCCACCGTGTGCGAACGCGTCGGGAACACCTTGGTGATGCAGGCGGTGCGCAATCCCGCTTCGGCGCAGCCGACGACCGCGCGCAGGCCCGCGCCGCCGGCGCCGACAACGACCACGTCGTAGGTGTGGTCTTCGATCGGGTAGGCTGCGCCCGTTGACGGCTGGGCCGCCGTTGGTGTGACCGTTGCCCGCCATACTCAAACTCCGGACGAGATTTTCAGCACCGCGTAGACGACCGAGAGGCCGACCGCGATCGAGAAGAAGATGTTCGCGATCAGCGCCGCGAACTTCCAGCGCTCGTCATGGACGTAGTCCTCGATGATCACCTGCATGCCGAGCTTCATGTGATACGTGATCGACCCGATGAACAGCAGCATCACGATGGCGACCAGCGGGCTGCCGAGAATCTGCACCACCGCCGCGTGGCTGCGGCCGAGCAGCGACACGAGGATGATGACAAAGCCGATCACCAGCGGCACGTTGGCAACTGCGGTAAGGCGCTGATGCCAGAAGTGTCCGGTGCCGGATTTCGCCGCGCCCGCGCCGCGGACGCGTGCCAACGGCGTGCGCATATGAGCGCGAGCTCATCGCGCGCCTCCCATCACCGTATAGCCGACGGCCCAAAGGATCACGGTGAGGATGATCGAGCCTGCGAGATTGGCGCGCGCGAGCCACTCGCGCTCGGTGGGTCCGAAGCCGTGGCCGGTGTCCCAGATGAAGTGGCGGATGCCGCCGAGCATGTGATGGATAAGCGCCCACGTGTAGCCGAACAGGATCAGGCGCCCAACGAACGTGCCCATGAACCACTGCACCTTGGCGTAGGCGTTCGGGCCGGACGCCGCGGCAAGCAGCCACCACGCAATCAGCAGCGTGCCGAAGTAAAGCGCGCTGCCGGTGATGCGATGCGCGATCGACATCATCATCGTCAGCATCGGCTTGTAGATCGAGAGGTGCGGAGAAAGCGGCCGCTGAACGGGAGCGCGGGTCTCGGCCATGTGTCGTCTGTCCGGTTACTCAATTCGCGGCGCGCGAAGTGTCGACTGGTGGTAACGAAACTCCGGAAGGGCCGCAATCGACGCTGCGGGCTCGCGGGGTGTTTTCGGAAACCCTTGCACAGCCGCGTGTCGCTGTGCCTCTTTACTTCGCGCAAGACGAAGAATATTCGTTGGAATAGCTCAAATCCATGAGCATTTGGTGGAGGCTGCCTTCGCCAAATGCGAAGGATTGGTATACCAAGATGCGCTTCGATCTCGTTGATCTCTCGCTGTTTCGCCATGTCGTTGAGGCGGGCAGCATCACACGCGGCGCGGAACGCGCGCATCTCGCGCTCGCCGCCGCAAGCACGCGCATCCGCCACATGGAAGAAGCGCTTGGCGCATCGTTATTGACGCGCGGGCGCGGTGGCGTGACGACGACGCAGGCCGGACGCACGCTGCTGCAACATGCGCGCACCATCCTGGCGCAGGCCGAACGGCTGCGCGAGGAACTCGGCGCTTACGCGGGTGGCTCGGCGGGCCAGGTGCGTGTGCTCTCCAACACCAACGCGCTGACCGAGTTTCTGCCCGAGACACTCAGCGCATTCCTTGCGGTGCATCCGCAAGTGAGCGTGGATCTGGAGGAGCGGCTGTCCGATGAGATTGTCGGACTGATCGCCGAGGGTGTTGCCGACATCGGGATCGTGGCCGGCACGGTCGATCCCGGCCGGCTCGAGACGTTCCCGTACCGCACCGACCGTTTCGTGCTGGTGGTGGCGCGGGATCATCCGCTCGCTCGCCGCGAGCGCATCGCTTTCGCCGAAGTACTGGATCATGATTTCGTCGGGCTCGACCGCGCGAGCGCGCTGCAGCGCTTTCTCGCCGACAAGGCGGCGCGCGCCGGACGAACGCTGCGCCTGCGTGTTCAGTTGCGCTCGTTCGACGGCGTGTGCCGTCTGGTCGAGCGCAATGTCGGGGTCGGGATCGTGCCGGAGACGACCGCGCGCTGGGCCGCGCAGACGATGGCGATCAAGGCGGTGGAGCTCGCCGACCCCTGGGCATTGCGCGACCTTTCGATCTGCGTGCGCGACTACAAGGCGCTGCCGCCGTATGCGCGGCAGCTGGTCGATCACATGCGGGAGGAGAGACGGGAGATTACGTGACCCGTCCTCGTGCTAACGCGGCATCAACACCCAGTAATCAAGATCGAGGATGACGGCAGGATGGTCGCCACCCTCCTGCTTGAGCGGGAAACCGTCGCACGGATGATCCTTCGTTGCGACCGTGCGCAGGCGCAGCGCGCCGACATCCGAGCGTCCGGGTAAATCGGCTTTCGCCAGCACTTCCGACCACGCGAACACCGTGCAGCCGGCGAACAGCGGCGCGACGTGCCGCCCGCCATTGATCGCCGTGATGTGGAACGCATTGCCGAGCCCATTGAACGACAGCGCGCGCGCGAGTGAAATGACGTGACCGCCATAAATGAGCCGGCGGCCGAAGCGGTCCTTGCTCATCGCGAACTGATTGAAGTGCACGCGCGCGGTGTTCTGGTAGAGCCGCGTCGCCATCTGGTGCTCGGCTTCCTCGACCGTCATGCCGTCGACGTGATCGATCTTCTCGCCAATCTGGTAGTCGCCGAAGCGGTGCGGGCTCCCGGCGAGCGCGAAATCGTAGTGCCGCGTCGCGATCGTCGGGCAGGCTTCGCCGAGCGCCGCCGTGTCGACGACTTTCGGCAAGTCGGGCACGAGATCGCCCGGCGCGGCGGCCGCTTCGTCGCGCTTGCGCACCATCACCCAGCGCACATAGTCGAGCACCTTCGCGCCGTCCTGCCGGAAGCCGGTCGAGCGCACATAGACGACGCCGGTCTTGCGGCTTGAGTTTTCCTTCAGCCCGATCACTTCCGAGACCGCCGTCAGCGTGTCGCCCGGATAGATCGCGCGCAGGAAACGGCAGTCCGCATAGCCGAGGTTCGCGACCGCGTTGAGCGAGATGTCCGGCACGGTCTTGCCGAATACGATGTGGAACACGAGCAGGTCGTCGACCGGCGCCTTCGGATAGCCGATCGCGGTGGCGAACGGGTCGGAGGATTGCACCGGAAAGCGCGACCCGAACAGCGCGTTGTAGAGGGCGACATCGCCGATCGTGACGGTGCGCGGCGTCGCGTGCCGGATCGTCTGGCCGAGGCGGAAGTCTTCGAAGAAATTGCCGGAGGTGGTCTTGGTCATGGCAGCCCCGTCATCGCGCAAGTCCGGCGGCCAAGTCTAGCACGGACCAGTCGGCGTCAGCATCAACCTGCCGGAGCGCTCTCGCGCGGCGCCGGCGTCGCGTGCTGATGGATCAGTCCGGCGAGCAGCACGACGACAAACCCCAACTGCTGCAGGATGAAGCCCCACACGGTCGCGGTGTTGAGCCAGCCATCGAGCTGACGGCGGCGCGTGGTCAGTGCCGTGCGCTCGTCGATCAGCCGGTACTGCATGTCACGCAGCTTCCCCTCGCGCTCCATCTCGAACTTGAGCAGGCCGTCCCACGCGCTCTTGTCATCGCCGGGCAGAGCCGCGGCGAACAGCTTTTCCAGTTCGGCCATCTCGCGCCGAAATGCGGCGAGGTCGGTCGCGTTCAGCTCCTGGATCATCCGCTGAGTCGGCGGCTTGCGCACCCAGAAGCCAAGCTGGAGGAACGAGCGGCGATAGTCCTCGCGCATGCTGTCGTTGCTGGACAATGCGCCAAGCAGCACCCCTTGGGTCTGCAGCAGCTGAAACTGCGACAGCGCGCGCTCGATCGATCCGATGCGCTCACTCTTCTCGGCAATGTCGCTCTCGACGTCCGCCATGCTCTTGCGGATCTGCTCGGTGACGAAGATGCCGCCGCAGGCGCCCGAGATCGTCAGGACCGCGCCGAGCACCGCGTGGATCACCCTGAAGGTCCAGAAATCCCGGCTCACGATCGTCCGCGCGCTGCGGCTCAGTGCCGAACCCACGCCCATTTCCATCCAACTCCCGAGTTGTGCCGCCGTGAGCCGCCATCCTACGTCGCCACACCGTCACCTTGCCAATCGTCAGCCCGCCCGATAGCAAATCCGCGCGATTTCCGTTCAACGAGGCGAGCCCGCATGCCCACCCACAATCTCCTCCTCATCCCCGGCGACGGGATCGGCCCCGAAGTGATGGCCGAGGTGAAGAAGCTTATCGCCTGGATGAATGGCCACGGCATGGGCACCTTCGAGACCGAGGAGGGGCTGTGCGGCGGCTGCGCCTTTGACGCGCACGGCGTCGCCATCACCGACGAGATGGTGGCGAAGGCGAAAGCCGCGGACGCCGTGATCTTCGGTTCGGTCGGCGGGCCGAAGTGGGACAAGGTGCCCTACGAGCATCGCCCCGAGGCAGGGCTCCTGCGCTTGCGCAAGGACCTGCAGCTTTACGCCAACCTGCGCCCCGCCGTGACTTATCCGGCGCTGGCTGATGCGTCATCGCTCAAGCGCGAGCTGGTCGAGGGCCTCGACATCATGATCCTGCGCGAACTGACCGGCGGCGTGTACTTCGGCGAGCCGAAGACGATCACGGATCTCGGCAACGGGCAGAAGCGCGCGGTCGACACGCAGGTCTACGACACCTACGAGATCGAGCGTATCGGGCGCGTGGCGTTCGAGCTTGCGCGCAAGCGGCGCAACAAGGTGACCTCGATGGAAAAGCGCAACGTCATGAAGTCGGGCGTGCTGTGGAACGAGGTCATCAGCCAGGTGCATCAACGCGAATTCAAGGACGTGCAGCTGGAGCATGTGCTGGCCGATTCCGGCGGCATGCAGCTCGTGCGCTCACCGAAGCAGTTCGATGTCATCGTCACCGACAACCTGTTCGGCGACATGCTCTCCGACATCGCCGCGATGCTCACCGGCTCGCTCGGCATGCTTGCATCGGCCTCGCTCGGCGAGGTCGATCCGAAGTCGAAAAAGCGCAAGGCGCTCTATGAACCGGTGCATGGATCGGCACCGGACATCGCCGGCAAGGGCGTCGCAAATCCGATCGCCATGATCGCGTCGTTCGCGATGGCGCTGCGCTATTCATTCGGGATGATCAAGGAAGCCGATCTGATCGAGAAGGCGATCGCGGCCGCGCTGGCGAGCGGTCTGCGCACGGGCGACATCGCGGCGCCGGGCGACAAGACGATCGGCACGACCCAGATGGGCGATGCGATCATCGGCTCGAGAGGTGGAGCAAACTGGCCCGGCGCTGACAATGACGCTCGCTCAGTAATACGAATACGGCGAGTAGCCCGGCAACTCGAACGGCATCGGGAGCGGGAAGCGGTGCGTGCCGTTTGGATCCCATGAGCTGGTCGGCGCGAGCCACGAGTAGGTCGGCGCCTGCGCGTAGTCCATGAACTTGCGTTCGCCCGGCAACACCTCGGTGCCGCCATCGAGATAGCTGCGCGGCTTCACCGTGATGCGGGTGCGGGAGCGGCCGTTCTCGTCGATGATGGTAATACGCTCGGATTGGTCACCGCGAGGGGCGCGCCGCTGTGCGTCGGCAGGAGTCGCAGCCGCGACAAACGTCACGGCGATGGCGGACAGAGCGATCAGAGAAACGGCACGCATCGGACACCTCACCGGCGATTCAACTGCGAAGTCTATCGCCCGTTCCTTAAATTGTTCCGCACAATAGCGGGCGGATTGCGGCGCCGCCGTCACTCTTTTGCAACAGGGCGCGGCAAATTCGTCATTTCGGGCAAGCGTTTGCGCCCAAATCACGTGCTGGGGGCGGCCCAGCGCCAAGTGGCCATCCGGCCCATCACATCAGCTTGAAAGCGAAGCGCCGAACTCGATCACGACCTTGATGTCGCCCTTTCGGCCGTCGAAGGCCTCGACGTAGCGGTCGAGCGGCACGCGCCGCGTGATCAGGCGCGACAGCCAGTTGGAGTCCGCACGCGCGAGCGCCTCGGCGGCCATCTGATAATGACGCAGGTTCGCATTCACGGTGCCGAACACCGCGCCGTTGTTCAGCACCATGTTGCGGTTGAACAGGCCGGCGTCGAATTCAATCTCTCGAGGCCCGCCAACACCGGTCAGGCAGATCATGGCGCCGGGCGCGACCTGCGGCAGCAGGGTGGCGATCACCAAGGGCACGCCGGTGCACTCGATGACGATGTCGGCGCTAAGCTTCTCCAGCGCATCGACGCTCTCGCAGTGATACGTCGCGCCGAGAGCGGCGGTGATCTCGGGTTTGATGCCGGTCTTGTTGTGATCGTAGACGTGCACGTCGAGTCCGCGCTGCTTGCCGATCATTGCGCCGAGCAAGCCGATCGGCCCCGCGCCGGTGACGAGCACGCGCCTCGGCGGATCTTCCTTCAGCCGCCACAACCGGTCGACGTGGTCCCACGCCTTCGCGACCACGCTGGCCGGCTCCATCAGCACGGCGTTGAGTCCGAGCGCGGGATCGGCTTTCACGGCGTACTCCGGATCGATGCGCCAGCGCTCGGCGCCGAAACCGTTCAGCCCCTTGATGCCGTGCTCGGTGTATTGCCCATTGCGGCACATGTCCCAGTTGCCAACGGCGCAAGCCGGGCAGGGGACCGGATCGCGCTGACGCACGATGCCGACGATGATGTCGCCTTGTGTGAAGCCGCAGTCGGGCGGCGCCTCGCGCACGCGGCCGAGCGACTCATGGCCGAGGATCAGCCGCTCCTGTCCCGGAGGTGCTTCGCCGTATTCGCCCGCCGATGATCTCGCGATCGGTGCCGCAAATGCCGAGCGCAATCGCGTCGACGAGGATGGTGCCCTCGGAGCGCGGCGGCTCGGCCACTTCCGTGAGTTGAATTGAATTCGGTTTTTGCGGGTGAATCGTGATGGCGCGCAAGGACAAACCTTGGGATGTCAGCCGCCCGAAAGATGACTCTCGTTCGGTTGGAAAGTTCCGGGTCTAGTTCGCAAGCGCTCGCAGCCGTTCGCGCGCGATGTTGTGCGCGCCCGGGCTGTTGCGGAATTTCGCTGCCGGAGCCGAGAGCGCTGCGTTGAAGCTCTCTTTCGCGTTATCGAGATCGCCGGTGCGCTCCTGCACGAGGCCGCGATTGACGAAGGCAGCCGCATACGCGGGCTCGAGCCGCACCGCCTCGGTATAGTCGGCGATGGCGCCGGGAATATCGCCCTTGTCGCGGCGGATATTCGCGCGATTGTTGAACGCGAAGAAATCACCCGGATTGAGCTTGAGCGCCTCGTCATAGTCCTTGAGCGCGGCGTCGAGGTCGCCCCTCTGCTTGTATTCAACGCCACGATTGTTGTGCAGCTTGGCAAGCTCCAGCCCCGTGAAGGTGCCGGAAGAGATCGCGCGGGTGCAGGCCGCAATCGCGGTCTCGCCGGAGGAGCGCTCGCAGGTCTGGCGGTCGTCAGACTGGGCAAGCGCAGCGCTTGCAGTCAGCACGAGGACGCAAACGGCCGTGAGGACTCTCATCGCGCTAATGCCCCAACACCAGGTCGTCCCGATGCACCATCTCGGCGCGGCCCTCGATGCCGAGGATGAGCTGCACGTCACCCGACGCCTTGCCGCGAATCTTCTCGGCATCTTCGGCGTCATAAGCAACGAGCCCGCGCCCGATCTCCGAACCGTCGGGCCCGCGCACGATGACCGCATCGCCGCGTGCGAACGCGCCCTCGACCTTGACGATGCCGACGGGAAGCAAACTGTTGCCGCGCCGAAGCGCCGCGACTGCGCCGGCATCGATCGTCAGCGTGCCCTTCGGCTCGAGTGAGCCCGCGATCCACTTCTTGCGCGCCGTCACCGGATTGGCCGGGGTCAGGAACCAGGTGCAGCGTCCGTTCGCGATAGCCTGCAGCGGATGGGCGATGCGTCCCGACGCGATCACCATATGAATGCCGCCGGTCGTGGCGATCTTGCCGGCCTCGATCTTGGTCTGCATGCCGCCGCGCGACAGCTCCGAGCCGGATGCGCCCGCCATGCTCTCGATCTCGGGCGTGATGCGCTCGACCAGCGGGATCAGCTTCGCGTTGCCGCCGTTCTGCGGCGGCGCGTCGTAGAGCCCGTCGATGTCGGAGAGCAGCACCAGCAAATCCGCGCTCGTCATGGTGGCGACACGTGCGGCGAGGCGATCGTTGTCGCCATAGCGGATTTCGTTCGTCGCCACGGTGTCGTTCTCGTTGATCACCGGCACGCTGCGCCATTCGAGCAACTTGCCGATGGTCGAGCGCGCATTGAGATAATTGCGGCGCGCTTCCGTGTCGGTCAGCGTAAGCAGAATCTGGCCGGCCGAAATATCGTGGCGCCCAAGCGCCTCGGCCCAGGTGCGCGCGAGCGCGATCTGCCCGACCGCTGCGGCGGCTTGTGAGTCTTCCAGCTTGAGCGAGCCGCGCGGCAGCTTCAGCACGGCGCGGCCGAGCGCGATCGCCCCGGACGACACGACGAGAATGTCGCGCTTCTCGCCGTGCAGCCGTGCGATGTCCTCGGCGAGCGAGGCGAGCCAGGTCTCGTTGACGCGGCCGGCCGCAGCATCGACCAGGAGGGACGAGCCTACCTTGACGACGATGCGGCGGAAGTCGGTCAGTGCGGGTGTTTTGCGGGACATCGTGAGTGTCGACTTGTGTGAGTTCGTTTCTCACAAGCCGGACGTGTTGGCAATTACGGATGCCAGGCTTCGGCTTCTTCCGGCTCTCCGGCCACGCGGTCGCCATCGATCACCCTCACCAGCGCGCGCAGCAGATCCGGCACGCCCATGCCGGCAGCCGATGAAACGACCATCGGTGTCTTCTTCGCGGCGCGCTTGAGCCGCGCAACCTGTTCCTTGAGTTGCTCAGGCGAGAGCGCGTCCGCCTTGCTCAGCGCCACGATCTCCGGCTTTTCTGTAAGTCCCTCGCCATAGGCCTCAAGCTCGTGCCGCACGATCTTGTAGTCCTTGCCGGCATGCTCGCCCGTGCCGTCGACCAAATGCAGCAGAACGCGGCAGCGTTCGACATGGCCGAGGAAGCGATCACCCAGCCCGACACCTTCATGCGCGTTCTCGATCAGGCCGGGCAGGTCCGCGAGCACGAATTCGCGCTGGTCGATGCGCACGACGCCGAGCTGCGGGTGCAGCGTGGTGAAGGGATAGTCGGCGATTTTCGGTTTGGCGGCGCTCACCGCGGCAAGAAACGTCGATTTGCCGGCGTTCGGCAGCCCGACGACGCCGGCGTCCGCGATCAGCTTCAGCCGTAGCCGGATCGTGCGCTCCTCACCCGGCAGTCCGGGATTGGCGTGACGCGGCGCCTGATTGCGCGACGTCTTGAAGTGCGCGTTGCCGAAGCCGCCGTTGCCGCCTTTCGCGAGCACGATCTGCTGGCCGACTTCCGCAAGGTCGGCGAGCAGCGTCTCGCCGTCCTCCTCGTAAATTTGCGTCCCGGCCGGCACCTTCATCAGAAGGCTCTTGCCGTTCGCGCCATGGCGGTCCTTGCCCATGCCGCCGCCGCCGTTCTTCGCCGTGAAGTGCTGCTGGTAGCGATAGTCGATCAGCGTGTTGAGGCCGTTCACCGCCTCGACGATCACGTCGCCGCCGCGGCCGCCGTCGCCGCCGTTCGGCCCGCCGAACTCGATGAACTTCTCGCGGCGGAACGAGACGCAGCCGTTCCCGCCGTCGCCCGAGCGGATGTAGACCTTGGCTTCATCAAGAAATTTCATGACGCTGAGATAGGCCTTATGCGTGCGCGCGGCAATCGGCCGGGTTGCGGTGCATGGCTCCTAATTCTAGCTTTCGCGTCCCCGCCGGGACCGAAATGACCACCCTTTCATCGACTCCTTCGGCCGCCATAGGCCGTTCGGCCGCGCTCGCCGGCATCGGCTTCATGCTGGTGGCGACCTTCCTGTTTGCGTTCAACAGTGCGGCGGGCAAGTGGCTGGTCGCGAAGTATCCGGTCGGCGAGTTCATGGGGATCCGGTCGGCATTCACGCTGCTGGTCCTCAGCCCGTTCATCTGGCGCGCCGGGCGCGCGGCGTTCGCGAACGTGCCGCGGCCTGGGCTGCAGGTTCTGCGCATTACGCTGTCGTCGCTTGAAGTCGCGATGTTCTTCTGGGCGGTGTCGTACCTGCCGCTCGCCGATACGACCACCTTCTATCTCGCGGGGCCGATCTACGTGACGGCGCTGTCCGTGCTGCTGCTGCGCGAGCATGTCGGCTGGCGGCGCTGGACCGCGGTGCTGATCGGCTTTGTCGGCGTGGTAATCGCGCTGCGCCCGTCGTCGTCGAGCTTCACGCTGCCGGCGCTCATCGCGCTCGCCGGCAGCTTCACCTACGCGCTGGTGATGCTCACGACCCGTGCGCTGCGCGAAACCAATGACACGATGCTGATGACCACGTATTTCGTCGGCTCGCTGATATTTGGTGTTGTGACCGTGCCGTTCGGCTGGATCGTGCCGGATGCCTATGACTTTGTGTTTCTGTTCGGGCTCGCGTGCGCGACGGTGATCGCGCAGTTTGCGGTCATCCGCTCGCTCAAGCTCGCATCGGCGAGCGTGGTGGTGCCTTATCAATATACACTGATCCTGTGGTCGGTGCTGTTCGGCTGGCTGATGTTCGCCGAGGTTCCGGATGTCTACACAGTCGTAGGCGCGGCGATCATCGTGGCGGCTGGCCTCTATATCTTCTGGCGCGAACGGGTGGCGGCGCGGACGACACCGATCGCGCCGACGGAAATCCCATGACGGCGCAAGTCGAGCGCTCAGCGGCGCTTGCCGGCATCGGGCTGATGGTGCTCGGCGTGTTCCTGTTTTCGTTCAACGATGCAGTCGGCAAGTGGCTGGTCGCAACCTATTCGGTCAGCCAATTGATGCTGATCCGCAGCGGCACCACGATGCTGCTCCTGATCCCGCTGCTCTGGCGCACCGGCCGCGCCGCCTTCGCCGGCGCGCCGCGGCCGGGCTTGCAGGTGCTGCGTATTTTGCTTTCGACCGCCGAGGTGGTGATGTTCTTCTGGGCGGTCGCATACCTGCCGCTCGCGGACGCGATCACGTTCTATCTCGCCGGGCCAATCTATGTGACGGCGTTCTCGGCGTTGCTCCTGAAGGAGAAAGTCGGCTGGCGGCGCTGGACCGCGGTGCTGGTCGGTTTTGCCGGCGTGGTGATCGCGCTCCGGCCTTCCGCCGCGACACTCACGCTTCCGGCGCTGATCGCGCTCATCGGGAGCATATTCTTCGCTCTGCTGATGGTGGTCACGCGTGTGCTGCGCGACACCAATGACGTCGTACTGATGAGCGGGCAGTTCTTCGGCTCGTTTGCGTTCGGCGCTGTCACGGCGCCGTTCGTCTGGATCACACCGACGCCTTACGATTTCTTCTTTCTCTCGGCATTCGGCGCGGTCTCCATCGCGGCGCTGTTCTGCATCAACCGCTCGCTCAAGCTCGCACCCGCAAGTGTCGTCGTGCCATATCAGTACACGATGCTGATCTGGGCGATCGCGCTCGGCTACCTCGTGTTCGGCGACGTGCCCGACGTTCCGATGCTGGTCGGCGGCGCGATCATCGTGGCGTCCGGCCTCTACATCTTCTGGCGCGAGCAGATCGCGGCGCGCGAGCAGACCTTCACGCCGCCGCCCGCATGACCGCACAGCCCCGCTCACTCGCCGGCATCGGGCTCATGGTGCTCGGCATCTTCCTGTTCTGCTGCAACGACGCGCTCGGCAAGTGGCTGCTCGGCACCTACTCGGTGTGGCAGATGCTCACCATCCGCAGCATCGCGGCGATGTTGATCCTGGCGCCGTTCATATGGCGCGAGGGCAGGGCAGTGCTCGATGCGCCGCGGCCGTGGCTGCAGGTCACGCGCGTGATGTTGTCTGTGGCCGAATCGATCATGTTCTTCATTGCGGTGAGCTATCTGCCGCTCGCCGACACCGTGACGTTCTACCTCGCGGCCCCGATCTACGTGACGGCGCTGTCCGCGATCTTCCTGAAGGAGCAGGTCGGCTGGCGGCGCTGGAGTGCGGTCGTCGTCGGTTTCATCGGTGTGATGATCGCGCTGCGCCCGTCAGCCGCGACGCTGACGCTGCCTGCGCTGGTCGCGATCGCGGGCAGCCTCTGCTTTGCGGTATTCCTGATCATCACGCGCATGCTGCGCGGCACGTCCGATGTCGTGATGGTGGGCGGGCAATTCGGCGCAATGCTTGTCGTCAGCGGCGCTGTCGCGCCCTTCAACTGGACGCCGCCGACTCTCTGGACTTCGGCATGCTGATGGTGCTGGGCGTGGTCGCGATGACGGCTTTCGCCTGCGTCAACCGCTCGCTCAAGCTGGCGCCTGCGAGCGTCGTGGTGCCGTATCAGTACACGATGATCGTGTGGGCGGTCGCGCTCGGCTGGATGGTGTTCGGCGATGTGCCGGATGCGTTTACACTATCGGGTGCCGCAATCATCATTGTGGCGGGACTTTATATTCTCTGGCGCGAGCAGATCGTGACGCGGCGCGAGCCGGTGCTCGCGCCGCTGCCGTAGGCAATTGTCGGGGCGGCGAGCCTGTTCCGCCCCGACTTGCTTTTTAGTTCACGCCACCCGCTTCATCGGCCCCCAGCTCTTCAGCGCGGTCCAGATGCCGCGTTCGAGCCGGAAGCGGTCGACCGGCACGGATGAGCCGAGGGCGCGGATGCGGCACAGCCCGACGCCGGTCCACTGGAAGCCGCATTTTTCGAGCACGCGCCGCGACGCCGGGTTGGTGACCCGCACCGAGGACTGGAGCGCGCCGTGCTCGAGGTTCGTGAACGCGTGGTCGATCAGCGCGCGCACCGCTTCGGTCATGTAGCCCTTGCCCCAGTAGCGGGCGCCGAGCCAGTAGCCGATCTCGGGAGTCGGTTCGTCGCGCATCTCGAAGCCGCAGCCGCCGATGACGGTGCCATCAACGAGCGTGATGAGATACGTCTCGCCGCCGTCCATGTCGGACTTCGCGCCGATGATCCAGCTCTCGGCGTCGGAGATTCGGTAGGGGTGCGGTATCCGCGAGGTGTTCTCCGCGATGCGCCGGTCATTCGCGAGCGCCGCAATCGCTTTTCCGTCCACGAGCTGCGGCGCACGCAAAACCAGCCGCTTCGTCTCGAGGACGGCGAGTAATCTTTCGGCAAGTGGGGTCGGGGGCAGGGTCTCGAGGCACGTCATGGCACGGGCTCCTTCAAAAGCACCGAGGGGGAGCCGGCATCCCGTCTCCCCCTCGGTCTTGGAACCCGTTTCAGGTCATCCAAGGATCCGCCGGGGCATTGGGTGCCGGCGGATCATTGGGATCCACCGTCTATTCGGCCGCAGCCTCCGTCATCGGAAGGACGGATACGTAGGTGCGGCCTTTGGCTTTGGTATTGAACGTCACGCGACCATCGATCTTGGCGAACAGGGTGTGGTCCTTGCCGAGGCCGACATTGTGCCCGGGGTGCCACTTGGTACCGCGCTGGCGCACAATAATGTTGCCGGCGATACAGGCTTGCCCGCCAAACAGCTTGACGCCGAGGCGTTGACCGCCCGAGTCGCGCCCGTTGCGCGATGATCCGCCAGCTTTCTTGTGGGCCATAACTTGCTCCGAAACTCGGGTTGTTATTTAGCGCAAATCGCCGATGAATGCATCAACTGAATTGCGGTTGATCCATCACTTCTTTTGACGTTTGGTCTCGCCCTTGCCGCCAGCGGGCTTTTTCGCCGCTTTGGCGGCCGGCTTTTTCGCCGCCTTGGCCTTTGCGGCGGGTTTTGCCTTGGCTTTCGGCTTCGCGGTTTCCTCGCCGTCCGTCGTCGGCGTCAGCAGACGGAGCCTCAATCGGCTTCTTCTCGGGCCGCTTGCGGGCCTCGACAGTTGGCTTCTTGCCGTCGGTCAGGATCTCGGTGATCCGGACCAGGGTGAACTCCTGACGGTGCCCGCGCTTGCGGCGCGAATTCTTGCGGCGGCGCTTCTTGAACGCGATGATCTTCGGCCCGCGGCCCTGGTTCAGCACTTCAGCCGCGACGGAAGCGCCCGACACCGTCGGGTTGCCGAGCGTCGTGCTGTCGCCGCCGACCACCAGGACGTCGCCGAACTGGATGATCTCGCCTGGCTCGCCGACGATCTTGCCGACTTCCAGCTTGTCTTCGGCGGCAACGCGGTATTGCTTGCCACCGGTTCTGATGACTGCGAACATTTTTCCCTCGTGTTCGTATTCCGCGGCTCGGTTGCCCGGCCGGGCTTCTTGTTCAGTCGGATTGTTTGAGGTTTTGGCCGCGAATGGCGGCTAAAACGCATGCGAGCGGGCCCAAGCCCGCGCGCGCGATGCTTATGGCGGGGCAGGGCTGGGCTGTCAAGGAAGTGAGCCATTCCGGAGCAGAAACGGGCGCTTTCGACCCCGAATCGTCCCCTGCCGCCGGACTTGAAACATTTGCGCGCCCTCACACGTTGTCCGCGCGGACCGGAGGGCAAAATCATGGCAGACACCGCAGCCGCAACCGTACTTGGGCCCCACGGCGCGAAGGTGCTGCCGGCAGTCGAGATCGACAGCTACAACCTGGAACTGAAGGACGACGAGGGCTTCCTCGGCGATCGCGCGAGCCGGCAGGCCTTCCACGCAATCCTGGAAAACTGGCGCAAGCCGCTGCGCAAGCTCGGCGAGGACCCGTTCGGCGACAAGGCGTCCGACGATCTCAATCGCTCGAAGCTCGATGTGGTGCTGAAGGAAGGCGATCCCGAAGCGGCGGCCGTGATCCAGAGCGCGATCGAAGACTACGCGCAGGAGCTCGCGCTGGTGACGCGGCGCTTCTTGAAGGCAAAAGCCTGGGCCAACACCGAGCGCATCGCGATGGGCGGCGGCTTTCGCGATAGCCGCATCGGCGAGCTCGCGATCGCGCGCGCCAACCTCATTCTGCGGGCCGACAACATCAAGATTGACATGGTGCCGATCCATAACGATCCCGACGAAGCGGCGCTGATCGGAAGCTTGTTTCTGGCGCCGTCGTGGATCTTCAAGGGGCACGACAGCATCCTGGCGATCGACATCGGCGGAACGAACATGCGCGCCGGCGTCGTGCTGCCGAACGTTGCGAAGGCGCACGATCTCACCAAGGCTTCGGTGTGGAAATCCGAGAAGTGGCGCCACGCCGACGAAGAGAAGCTCAACCGCGAACAGGCGGTCGACGAGCTGATCGGCATGCTGAAGGACCTGATCAAGCGCGCCAAGAAAGAAGGGTTCAATCTGGCGCCCTTTATCGGCATCGCATGCCCGGGCAAGATCGAGGAGGACGGCTCGATCGCGAAAGGTGCGCAGAACCTACCCGGCAACTGGGAAAGCAGCCGCTTCAACCTGCCCAAGAGCCTGTTCGAGGCGATTCCCTCAATCGGCGATCACGACACCACGATCCTGATGCACAATGACGCCGTGGTGCAGGGCCTGAGCGAGGTTCCGTTCATGCAGGACGTCAAGCGCTGGGGCGCGCTCACGGTCGGGACGGGCTTGGGCAATGCGCGCTTCACGAACCGCTCGGGCGGCGAGGGGGCCGGCAAAGGCGCCAAGGACAAGGAGTAGACCGCCCCTCGGGGTCGGCGGGCCGCCCGCCGTAAGGGGTCCGCGAGGCGCGCCGCCGCTCGTGCCGGCACCGCGCCCGCAACTCGTGCCGGTCCAATCTCAAACTTGTTTCGCCGGACCGGCTTCGCTATGACTCCGCCCGCTTTGCGGGTTATCCCGCACTCAGCCCCTGATGGAGAGGTGGCAGAGTGGTTGAATGCACCGCACTCGAAATGCGGCATACGTGCAAGCGTATCGGGGGTTCGAATCCCTCCCTCTCCGCCAGTTCGTCCTGATATCTCGTTCCCCCAGACCGCCGGCCGACGGAGACTGAACGTGACGCAGCCTCACGATCCGATTGCGCTGGAGCTGTTCAAGAACGCGATTTTTTCGATTGCCGACGAGATGGCGCTGACCGTCTTCCGCACGACCTATTCGGGTGTGCTGAAGGACAACATGGACTACTCGACCGGTTTCGCCGACGCGAACGGCAAGCTCGCCGCGCAGGGCCTGACGTTGCCCGGCCATCTCGGCTCGGTACCGACCGCGATGGAATCGATCATGCGTCATTTCGCCGACGACATGGCGCCAGGCGACGTGTTCATCATGAACGATCCGTTCGACGGCGGCATGCACCTGCCGGACATCTTCATTTTCAAGCCGCTCTATCACGGCACCGAGCGGCTCGCATTCGCCTGCACCGTCTGTCATCACACCGACGTCGGCGGCCGCGTCGCCGGATCGAACGCGTCGGACTCGACCGAGATCTACGCCGAAGGCCTGCGTATCGCGCCGATGAAGCTTTACGAGGTGGGCAAGCTCAACAAGACGATCATGACGTTCATCGAGAAGAACGTCCGCCTGCCAGTGCACGTGTTCGGCGATCTGCGCGCGCAGCTTGCGGCCTGTCACATCGCGGAGAAACAGTTCGCCGAGATCGTCGAGCGCTGCGGGCCGGAGCAGACCAA
Source organism: uncultured Alphaproteobacteria bacterium (assembly GCA_963779545.1). GTDB lineage: Bacteria > Pseudomonadota > Alphaproteobacteria > Rhizobiales > Xanthobacteraceae > PALSA-894. The sequence goes on from CAVZYQ010000006.1 coordinate 70,816, forward strand.
GTTCTATCTGAACGAAATCATCGATTACGCCGAGAGGTTGACGCGCGCCGCGCTGAAAGAGCTGCCCGACGGCGAATGGAGCTTCGAGGACTGGATCGATGATGACGGCGTCGATTTCGGCAAGCCGATCCGGCTGTTCGTGACCATCCGCAAGACCGGCGACAGCATGGTGGTCGACTGGACCGGCACGAACCCGCAGGTCAAAGGCGCGATCAACAACACACTCTCCTACACCAAGGCCGCGGCCTACACCGGCGTGCGCTCCGTGCTGCCCGCGGGCATTCCCAACAATGAGGGCGTATTCCGCGCCATCGAGGTGATCTGCCCGCCCGGCACGGTCGGCAACGGCGTGCTGCCGGCGGCGTGCGCGGCGCGTGGCCTCACCGGTTTCCGCATGGTGGACTGTATGTTCGGCGCGCTCGCCATGATGCTGCCCGACCGCGTGAAGGCAGCGGGCGACGGCGGCAACACCGGCATCTCGATCGGCGGCTATGACAGCGCGCGCAAGCCGTTCGTCTATGTCGATTTTACCTGCGGCGCATGGGGCGCGCGGCCGTGGGCCGATGGGCTCGACGGCAACTCGCACATGTTCGCCAACATGGCGTCGCACTCGATCGAGGTGACAGAGGCCGAGCATCCGATCCAATTGCTGGCCTACGAGTTCGTGCCCGACAAGGCGGGCGCGGGCAAATATCGCGGCGGCGTGCCGTTCCGGCGCGACTATCGCTTCTTCGAGAACGAGGCCGTGTTGCAGGTGCGCTCCGACCGGCGCGATCACCGGCCGTTCGGACTTTACGGCGGGAGCCCGGGCGCGCCGTCGGAGAACTACCTCAATCCCGACAGCGAGAACCGGCTGCTCGCCTCCAAGCTGACCATGAACATCAAACGCGGCGACGTGTTCCGTCACGTGCTCGCCGGTGCGGGCGGCTGGGGCGATCCGCTGGAGCGCGATCCGGGTGCTGTGCTGCGCGATGTGCGCAACGAATTGCTGTCTCCGGAGAAAGCCGAGGCTGACTACGGCGTGGTGATCGATTTCAAAGCCTGGACGGTGAATGAAGGCGCAACGACAAAGCGCCGCGATGAAATTCGCAAAGCGCGCGGCTGGGACAAAGTGCCAAAAGTCCAGTGGCACGATCCGGCGCCGGTGGCGCGGGCGGCAGAATAACCCATGGCCACGACTTATCGCGTCGGTGTCGACATCGGCGGCACCTTTACCGACATCGTGCTGCTCGGCTCGGACGGCAGCATCCACACCAAGAAGGTGTCGTCGAGCGTCGGCAATTACGCGCAGGCGATCGTCGATGGCCTGAGCGAAGTTTTCGGCGAGAGCAAGCTCAGCGGCGCGGCCATCGAGGAAATCCGCCACGGCACCACCGTCGCATCGAACGCTATCCTCGAGCACAAGGGCGCGCGCGTCGGGCTGATCACCACCAAGGGCTTCCGCGACGTGCTGGAAATCCGCACGCTGCGCATGCCCAAGCTCTACGACCTCACCTGGACCAAGCCCGCACCGCTGGTCGAGCGCTACCTGCGCATGGTGGTGGACGAGCGCATCGACCATCGCGGCCACGTCGACCGCGCGCTCGATCCGGCCGACGCGGAGCGCGCCGTCGACGCGCTGCTCGCCGAGAAGGTCGAGGCGATCGCGGTGTGCCTCCTCAACTCATTCACCAACCCGGCGCACGAGATGATGATCAAGGACATCATCACGCGCAAAGCGGCGAACCTGCCGCTCAGCATCTCGTTCGAGGTGCTGCCCGAGATCAAGGAGTATGAGCGCACCTCGACCACCGTCATCAATGCCTACGTGATGCCGATCGTCGCGACCTATTTGCGCGCACTGCGTCAGGGCCTCGACCGCGCCGGCATTCCGGCGCGTCTGCTGCTGATGCAATCGAACGGCGGACTGACGACCGACACGGCAGCGGCCGAGCGGCCGATGAACATCATCGAGTCCGGCCCGGCGGGCGGCGTGGTCGGCGCGCAGGCGCTCGCACGCGCCAAGAACCTGGAGAAGATCATCACCTTCGATATGGGCGGCACGACCGCGAAAGCCTCGATGGTCGAGCACGGCGAGATCGCGCGCGCGCACGAGTATGCGGTCGGTGCCGGCATCATGATCGGCTCGCGGCTGCTGACCGGCGCCGGTTACACGTTGAAAGTGCCGGCCATCGACCTTGCCGAAGTCGGTGCGGGCGGCGGTTCGCATGTGTGGATCGACGCGGGCGGTGCGCTGCAGGCCGGCCCCGAGAGCGCGGGCGCCTCGCCGGGCCCGGTCTGCTACGACATGGGCGGCGAGATGCCGACCATTACCGACGCGAACGTGCTGCTCGGCTACATCAACCCGTCGCATCTCGTCGGCGGTGCGCTGAAGCTGAATGTCGAAAAGGCGCGCACGGCGTTCGAGGCAAAAGTCGCGAAGCCGCTCGGCATGAGTATCGAGCAGGCCGCCTATGGCGCGCATCTCATCGTCGCCTCCAACATGATCCGCGCCATCAAGGCGGTGTCGACCGAGCGCGGGCGCGACCCGCGCGAGTTCGCACTGTTCGCGTTCGGCGGCAACGGCCCGCTGTTCGCGGCCGGCATGGCGTCGGTGCTCGGCATCGCGCGCATCGTCGTGCCGCCATCGGCCGGATTGTTCTCGTCCTTTGGACTGCTCTATGCCGACGTTGAACATCACTATGCGCGCACGTTCCGCCGCCTGCTGCGGCAGGCCGACCTCGGCGAGATCAACGACGCGTGGGACACGCTCGCGCGGCAGGCGAGCGAGCAACTCGCCGCTGAAGGTTTCACGGGCGAGCGCGCGCGGCTGAAGCGTTCCGCGGCGCTGCACTACAAGGGGCAGAGCTACGAGCTTGTCATCCCGGTGCCGGACGGTCCGATCGACCTCGCGATGGTCGCGCACCTGGAAGAAGCGTTCGGCGCCGAACATGAACGCACCTACGGCCACCGCGCCGGTCCCGAGGAGCCGGTCGAGCTTGTCGCGATCCAGCTTGTCGGCGCAGGATTGCGCGAGGGCGGCGGCGTGCCGCAAAGCATCACGCCGAGCCGCGCTGAACCCGCCGCGCAGCCGGGCCGCCGCGCCTACTTCGGCGCCGAGCACGGCTGGCTGGATACGCCCGTGCTGAGCCGCGCCGACCTCGCATCCGGCCGCGCCGGTCCGCTGATCGTCGAGGAATACGACTCGACCTGCGTGGTGCCGCCCGGCGCCCGCGCCGAGCGTGATGCGGCGGGGAATATTGTGATCAGTTTGTAGGCGACGCGTTTACCCAAACATCCGCGGCGCCCACATCACGATATCGGGCCAAATGCAGATCATCGCGATCATGATCAGCAGCGCGATCACGAACGGCGCCGAGCCCCATTCGACATCGGACAGTGTTCCGCGCCCGCGTATGCCCTGAATGACGAACAGGTTGATGCCGAACGGCGGTGAGATCATCGCAGTCTGGATCAGCAGCACGATGAGGACGCCGTACCAGATCGAGTCGAAGCCGGCCTGAACCATCAGGGGCGTCGTGATCGGGATCGTCGAGATCATCATCGACAGCTCTTCCATGAAGGTGCCGAGCACTAGGTAGAGGGCGATCACCGCCATCAGCACCTGCATCGGCGTCAACTGATAGGCGGTGATGAGCTGGCTCAGCTGCCGGGTCAGGCCGATCGTCTGGATCACGACGTTGAGGAAGAACGCGCCGACGAGGATCGCGACGACCATCGCGGTCGTGCGTACCGTCGCCTCGCAGACATCGCGCAGCATCGTGAGCGTCAGCCGCCCGCGCCACGCCGTGATCGCAAGCGCGCCAACGATACCGACGGCGGCCGACTCGGTGGCCGTCGCGACGCCGAAGAAGATGGCGCCGACCACGACCATCAGCAGCGCGAGCGGCGGCAGCAGGTCGGGCAGAAGGCGGATGCGCGCCTCCCACGAGGTCGTGACCTTTTCGCCGCCCCAGTGCGGCTTCCAGATGCAGGCGATCAGCACCGTCAGGCTGAACAGGACCGTCAGGATGAAGCCTGGAATGAAGCCCGCGAGATAGAGTTTCGGGATCGACGTGTCGGTCATCACCCCGTAGATGATCATGTTGATCGACGGCGGGATCAGGATGCCGAGCGTCCCGCCGGCCGCGAGCGTTCCGAGAAACAGGCGCTCGTTGTATTTGTGCTTGTCGATCTCGCCGATCGCGACGACGCCGATCGTTGCCGCCGTTGCGACGCTCGACCCCGAGACCGAGCCGAACAGCGCGCACGAGCCGATGTTCGAGTGCATCAGCCCGCCGGGCAGCCACGACAGCCATTGCACCAGCGCCGCGTACATGCGTTCCGCGATGCCGCTGCGCAGCAGGATCTCGCCGAACATGATGTAGAACGGGATGGCGGTGAGGATGAAGTTGCTGGTGGTCGACCAGGTCAGCTCGCCGAGGATGCGGGTGAGCGGCATCGGCGTGTAGAGGTAGTTGAGGATGACGCCGGCGAGCCCCATCCCGGCCGCGACCGCGATCGAACTGCCGAGGATCAGCAGCAGGACGACGAGGGAGACGGCAGCCTTCATGTCTTTGCCGTTCCCTCTTTGCGCTCTTCCTCGAACGCCTTTTCGATCGAGGCGATCTCCTCCTCGGCCTCAGCCACGGCCGATTTCGAGCCGATCAGCGCGAACAGCCTGTCGAGATTGCCTGTCAGGCCGGCGACAAGAGATCGCGCCAGCAGCAGCACCGCGACCGCAACGAAGAACACGAGGCCGGCGAACCAAAGCCCCTGCGGAATGATGAGCAGTGTTTCGAGTTCGGACTGCGAACGCGACTGCGACACCCACGATTGCCGCACCACCCCCCACGCGTGCCATGTGACCAGCGCGAAAAAGAACGCGAGCACGGCGAGGCTTGCGACATCGAGAGCGGCCCTGAAGCCGCGCCGGACGCGCACATAGATCGGTGTCGATGCGGATGTGCGAGCGGCTCAGCAGCGCGGCGGAGAATCCCCATGCGCTCGCAATCGCCAGCGCATAGCCGGCGAGTTCGTCGGCGCCGCCGAGCGTGCGGGACATCGTGTAGCGCAGCGTGATGTCGACGAAGATCACGATGGACGCGAGCAGCAGCAGCATGCCGCCTGCGATCGCGCCGACGCGGGAAATCTCCTGCGCGATTGTGTGCAGCCGCTCCATTCAGGCCGCCGGCGCCGTTAAGGCGTCGGCGCCTTCAGGTTCAGCGCCTTTCCGACGGTCTCGTTCCACTCCTTGGCGCACTCGGCGCCGCAGCGCTTCGCCCAGCCTGCGAGCACCGCACCCTCGACCAGCTTCTTGTGGGTCTCGGCCTCCTCGGGTTTCACCGCGACGATCGTCGTCTTCGCGAGCTTGCCCATGGTGCAGGGCTGCTGGCCCGTATTGCAGCTGTCGGCCTCGCCGGTCGTCTTCTTGATGGTGGCCCACATCTTGTCCTCGTAGGCCTTGAACTGCTCGGTGAGGAAGGCTTGCGTCTTCGGGTCGAGCCGCTTCCAGCTGTCGAGATTGACGGCGACCACGTTGATGCTCCAGCCGAGCGACATCGGGTAGATCGACTTGGTGACCTCGTTCCAGCCGGCGGTGTTGCCTGAGAGGCTGCCTGTCACGCCGCAGTCCACCACGCCCGCGCTGAGCGCCGGCACCACTTCGGCGAACGCCATGCTGACCGCGGTCGCGCCGACGCCGCCGAGGAAGTCGCGCATGGTGTTGTTGAACACGCGCACCTTCTTGCCTTTGAAACCGGCGAGCCCGCTCACGACGTCCTTGCACCAGAAGACCTGCGGCGTGTTGCCGCCGAACGCCAGCAGCCGCGCGTTCCAGTTCTTCTGCATCTGCTTGTCGATCACATCCCGGTAGGCATTGCATGCTGCGCGCGCCTTGTCGGGATCGAGCGTGAGGCCGGCGAGATCGCACGCCTCGAAGCGCGGGTCGTCACCCGCCATCTTGGAGATGTCCATCCCGGCGAAATCCATCACGCCGAGCTTCAGAAGCCGCAGCATCGTCTTGTCGTCGATGCCCATTTGATCGAGCGGCGTGATGTCGGCCGTGATCGCGCCTTTCGAGGCCTCGGGGATGGTCTTGCGCCAGAACGGCACCTCATCCTGGATCGAGGCGGGTGTCGGCCCGTTCAGCCCGATGATCTTGAAGTTGCTTTTCGGCAAGTCCTGCGCCGCGGCGCCGGATACGAGTGCGCCTGCAAGCGCCAGTCCCATCAGCGAACGTTGCAACATGTGCGATCTCCCCGCCCTGTCGAACTTTCCAGCTATGCAAGTTTCTCACCAATTGATGAGACTTGGCAATGCGGCGGCGCTGCGAAGCCACTCGCGGTTTGTACCTGCGGACGATACGATCCGGACTGCAATCGTGAGGAAGCGTCAAATGACCCCGCCGCAACCGGCCCTGAAGGCCGCAGCGTCCGCACCGCTCACAAATTCGCGGATCGAGAGCGAATACCGCGCCCGCACGCCGGGCTCCGCGGAGCTCTATGAGGAGGCGCGCAAGGCCATTCCGGCGGGCCTGACGCACGATTCCCGCACACTGCTGCCTTATCCGGTCTACGCAAACCGCGCGAAAGGCCCGTTGAAATGGGACGTCGACGGCAATGAGTACGTCGATTACTTCGGCGGCCACGGCGCGCTGCTGCTCGGCCATGCGCACCCGGCCGTCGTCGAGGCGGTGCAGGAACAGGTCACGCAGGGCACGCACTGGGGCTCGTCGCACGAACTGGAGGTGCGCTGGGCGGAATTGGTGCAACGGCTCATTCCTTGTGCGGAGCGCGTGCGCTTCACGGCATCCGGCACCGAGGCCTCGCACCTCGCGCTGCGCCTCGCGCGCGCCCACACGGGCAAATCGAAAGTCGTGCGCTTTGTCGGCCATTTCCATGGCTGGCACGACCAGGTCGCGGGCGGCTCGATGTCGCATTTCGACGGCGGCGTCCCGGCGGGCATTCCGGCATCGCTGGTGGAGCAGACCATCCTGCTCCCGGCGGACGATGTGTCGGTTGCGGTCGAAACGCTGAACAAGCGTGACGACATCGCAGCCGTCATCCTCGAAGGGTCGGGCGCCTCATGGGGCATGGTGCCGTTGCCGGAGAATTTCCTGAGCGAGCTACGCAAGACGACGAAAGCGCGCGGTGTTGTCTTTATCCTCGATGAAGTGATCACCGGCTTCCGCTGGTCGCGCGGCGGCGCGCAGGCGCGCTTCGGCGTCATCCCGGACATGTGCGTGCTGGCGAAGATCGTCGCGGGCGGGCTGCCCGGCGGCGCGGTCGCGGGACGCGCCGATATCATGGACCAGCTCGACGCGCAGGCCGCGGCTGCGGCGAAACGGGAGAAGGTCGGCCATCAGGGGACGTTCAACTCGAACCCACTGTGCGCGGCCGCGGCCGTCACTACTCTCTCCATCATCGAGCGCGAGGAGGTGTGCCAGAAGGCGGAGGCAACCGCGGAAGCCATTCGCACCGGGATGCGGGAGATCCTCGCCGAGGAAGATGTGCCGTGGGGCATCTATGGCGACGCGTCGGCGTTTCTGATTTTCCAGAACCCGAAGGGCCTGAAGATCGACCCGCGCGCGTTCGATCCGCTCAAGCTTGGCTTCAAGGAACTGAAAGCCGTGCGCAACGCCAATCTCAACCACCGGCTGCGCATCGCGATGCTGGCGAACGGCGTCGACATCATGGGTGCGCCCGGCGGACTGGTGTCAGCCTCACATGGCCCGGAAGAAGTCGGGCGAACGCTCGATGCGTTCCGTATTAGCGTCCGCTGGATGAAGGCCGAAGGTGACATCGCGGCTTGAGCGTGTGCTGGCGCTGCACGTGACATTCTCTAGGCCGCAACCAGCGGTAAGAACGCCTGCGGCCCTACGGTCATTGAACGCCTTGCGCTTTCGTTGATAGGCTTTGCCCCACGGGAAACCCGCGGGAGAGCATCATGCGCAAGCAAGCTGGTACCATCTTAGCCGCCACGACGGCGTTAGTTGCGATCGCCTCGATCGGCGCAACGCAGGCGCAAGACAAGACGATCAAGATCGGCGCGCTTTTCCCGATGTCGGGGCCGGGCGCCTATTTCGGCGCGCAAGACCGGCAAGGCGTCGAGCTTGCGCTCGAGCAGCTCAACAAGGACGGGGTCAACGGTTACAAGTTTGCCGTCCAGTATGAAGAATTCCGCGTGCTCGCCACTGCCCGCGTCGCAGGCCGCGAAGCGCCTGCTCGACAACTACAAGCCGGACGTCATCATCGGCGAGGAGTGCTCCGACGCGACGCTCGCCATCATGCCGATCGTCGAGCAGGCGAAGACCCCGATGATCAACGCCGGCTCATCGGCGATCAAGATCACCGACCCGGGCAACCCCTACGTCTTCCGCATCATGCCGAACGAGGTGATGCAGGGCGTCGACATCGCGACGCAGGCCTACAACAAACTCAATGCCCGCACCGCCGTGTTGCTCAACGAAACCACCAATGCCGGCATCGGCAACGCCAAGGTGTTCAAGGACACATTCGAGAAGCTCGGCGGCAAGGTCGTCGCCGAAATCGGTTTCGGCCGCGACGTGAACGATTTCACCGCGATCGCGACCCGCGTCGCGGGCGTCGGCAAGGTCGACGTCATTCCGACCTACACGCTGGAAGGCCAGGGCCTGAAGATCACGCAGGCGCTGGCGCAGGCCGGCGTGGTGAAAGGCGGTGGCGGCAGCGCGATCCAGCTCGGCACCATCTGGCTGCCGTTCGGCTTCGAGCAAAAGGCCGGCAAGGCCGCGCTCGGCTACGTGCGCATCGTGCAGTTCGACCCGACCGACCAGCGTGAGATGGTGAAGAACTTCGTCTCAAGCTTCAAAGCCAAATTCAACGCTGACCCGACGCACATCAATGCGCATGCCTACGACCAGATCATGCTGATCGCCGACGTCGTGAAGCGCGGCGCGAAGGATGCGCAGTCGATCCGCGACACGCTTGCCGCGACGAAGGACTTCAAGGGCGTCACCGGCAGCGTCGAGTTCGACAAGACCAACCAGAACACCAAGATGGACACGATCCACTACATGGAAACCAAGCCGGACCTGTCGTGGAATGCCTTGAAGTGGAACTGAGCGCGTGACGGCGACGATCGTCGCGCAACAGGCGATCAACGGAATCGTTCTCGGTAGCCTGTATGTGCTGGTTGCTCTGGGCCTCACGCTGATCTACGGCGTTCTGGTCCAGATCAATTTTGCGCATGCGGATTTCGTGACGCTCGGCGCCTTCGCCGCCTATTTCTTCATGCATCTGCTGGGCGGCGGCTATCTGGCAAGCATCGCGGTGGCGCTGCTTGTCGGGGCGGTGCTCGGCTGGGCGATCAATCTCACGATCTTTGCACCGCTGCGCCTGAAGGGCAGCGAATTGCTGCCGCTGATCGCAACCATCGGCGTCTCGACCATGATGCAGAACGGGATGCTGGCCGTGTTCGGGCCGGTGCCTTACGCGTTCGAGACGCCGTACAGCCAGCAGGTCTTCCGCGTCGCCGGCACGTTCTTCACGATGCAGAGCGTGATCATCATCGCGGTGTCGATCACGACGATCGCGCTGCTCTACGCGTTCATGAAGTTCACGTTCCTCGGCAAGGCGTTGCGCGCCGTTGCCCAGGATCGCGAAACTGCCGGGCTGATGGGGATCAATCCCGGCACCCTCATCATGCTCACCATCGTGATCTCTTCGGCGCTCGCCGGCATGGCGGGGGCGATGCTCGGTCCGGTGCTGGTGCTGAACCCGTTCGCCGGCACCACCGTGATCGTGAAGGCCTTCGCCATCGTGATCATCGGCGGCTTCGGCAATGTCGAGGGCACGATCCTCGCGGGGCTGCTGGTCGGGCTGATCGAGGCCTACACCACGCAGTTTTTCGATCCCGGCCTGATCGACATCGTGGTGTTCGGACTGCTGCTTCTGATGCTTGCGTTCCGCCCGACCGGTTTGATCTCGGAGAGGCGCGAGGAAAATGTCTGAAGCCGCTGTGGCACGCAACGCCTACAGATCGTCGCGGCGGCGGCTCGCGTTCCTCTGTGCGGCACTTGTCATCGCTGTGCTGCCGCTGGTGTTCACCAGCAGCTACTGGCACACGAACCTGACGCTTTGTGCCATCAACGTGCTGCTCGCGCTCGGGCTCGACTTCATCCTCGGCTATGCGGGACAGCTCAATCTCGGGCAGTCGGCGTTCTATGGACTCGGCGCGTACGTTTCGACACTGCTCATCACCAAATGGGGCGTCCATTTCTGGGTCGCGTTCGCGGGCGGCGTTGCGTTTGCGGGGCTGGCCGGAATGATCCTCGCGCTCTTCGCCGCGCGGCTGCGCGGGCATTACCTTGCGATCGCCTCGCTCGGCTTTGCGGTCATCGTCCATCAGGTCCTGCTGCACTGGGTCAGCCTGACGCAGGGCCCGCTCGGTATCTACGCGATCCCGCCGCCGCCTGCGATTGCGATACCCGGGCTGACGGCGGTCAACTTCCGAAATCCGGTGGCGCTTTTCTATCTTGTGAGCGCGTTCGCGCTGCTCACTTACTTCCTGCTCGACCAGCTCGTGCGCTCGCCGATCGGCGAGACGCTGACCGCGATCCGCGAAGACGAGATTTCCGCGCAGTCGCTCGGAATCAACACCACCGCATGGAAGATATTCGCGTTCGGCGTCGGTGCGGCGGTCGGCGGTGCGGCCGGGTGCTTCTACGCGCCGTTCGTCGGCACGCTGGTGCCGGACGCATTCCTGATCACCGAGTCGTTCACCATCCTGTCGATGGTGATCGTGGGCGGCATGGGAACGCTGATCGGCCCGGTCTTCGGCGCGATCCTGCTCACGCTGCTTCCCGAGTTGCTGCGCGGGATCGGCGACCTTCGGCTTGTTGTGTTCGGCGTCGCGCTGACGTTGGTCGTGCTGTTCATGCCGGGTGGGCTGGTGCAGGCCGCGCAGCTGGTGCGCACGAAGCTGTTCGGGTCGGGCGTGCGATGAGCCAGATTCTACCCAGCGACAATGTCCTGCTCAGCGCCAAAGGCCTGCACAAGAGCTTCGGTGGCGTGCGCGCCGTTCGCGACGTGTCGTTCGACATTCCGCAAGGCGCAGTGTTTGCCATCATCGGACCGAACGGCGCCGGCAAGTCGACGATGCTGAACCTCATCAGCGGCGTCTATCAGCCTAACTCCGGTTCACTCAGCTTCGGCGGCAATGATCTTGCCGGAATGCCGTCGTATCGCCGCGTCCGGCTTGGCATCGCGCGCACCTTCCAGAAGATCCGGCTGTTCAAGCAGCTCTCCGTGCTCGACAACGTGGTGGCGGGCTTTCACATCCATCACGAGATTCCGGCCTGGCAGTATCTGATCCATGGACCCGCGTTCCGGCGCGATCACGCCCGCTCGCGCTCAGAGGCGATGGAGTTGTTGTCCTTCATGGGGCTTGCCGCACGCCACGATACGCTCGCGGGCTCGCTCTCCTATGGCGAGCAGCGCATGCTGGAGTTTGCGCGCGCGCTTGCCACCAGGCCGAAGCTGCTGCTGATCGACGAACCGGCCGCCGGCCTCAATGCCTCGGAGGTCGACACGCTGCTCGACCGCATCCTGACCACGCGCAAGCGCGGCGTGACGGTCGTCGTCGTCGAGCACAACATGGAATTGGTGATGAACGTCGCCGACCGAGTCCTGGTGATGAATTACGGACAACACCTGTTCGAGGGCGTCCCGGCTGACGTGCAGAAGAATGCCGCCGTCGTGTCGGCTTATCTCGGCGGAGAGCTGGTGTGAGCGCGCTCCTCGTCGCAGAGAACCTCGAGCTTGCCTATGGCGAGCTGTCGGTGTGCCGCGGCATCTCGCTAGAGGTTCGCCAGGGTGAAATCGTTGCGCTGATCGGCGCGAACGGCGCTGGAAAATCGACCACCCTGCGCGCGATCGCCGGACAGCTCACGCCGCGCGGCGGCACGATCCGGCTTCGCGGCGAGGATATCACGCGCTTGCCTTCGCATGAGCGGACCATGCGCGGGATCGCGCTCGTGCCCGAAGGACGGCGCGTGTTTCCGTTCCTGACCGCGCGGGAGAATCTCGAGCTCGGCGGCTTCAAGAACCGCGGCGACGGCGCCAAGGTGAAGCGCATGATCGATGGCATCTTCGACATGTTTCCGCGGTTGCGCGAGCGCGCCGGCCAGAATGCCGGAACGCTCTCCGGCGGCGAGCAGCAGATGCTGGTGCTCGGCCGTGCCATGATGTCCGAGCCGACGCTGCTCTGTCTCGACGAGCCCTCGCTCGGTCTCGCACCGCTGGTCGTGCGCGACATTTTCAAGACCATCCGCGCGATCAATGAAAGCGGCACCAGCGTGCTGCTGGTCGAGCAGAACGCCCGCTATGCGCTCGAAACTGCAAGTCGCGGCTATGTGCTCCAGACGGGGAGCATTCTGGCGGCCGGCACCAGCGCCGAACTCGCCAAGGATGCGCGTGTGCGCGAAGCGTATCTCGGCCGCGCCGCAGCGCGCGCGGGGGCGCGATGAGCGATCTCTACTCGCTGAAGGGCAAGAATGCGGTCGTGACCGGCGCGGGCGCGGGGATCGGCCGCGCGATCGCGCTCGCGTTTGCCAGCGCAGGCGCGAACGTCGCGTGCCTCGATATCGACGGCGAGGCGGCGGCAGCAACGGCGAGCGAAGCCGAAAAGAGCGGGCCAGCGGGCGATCGGGATCGCGTGCGATGTCGTCGCGCGAGGATGACGTGAAGGCGGCAGCCGAAAAGGCGATCGCCGCGTTCAAGGCCATCAATGTGCTGGTCAGCGGCGCGGCCGGTCGCGATCCGACCGGAACGGTGCTCGATCTTTCACTCGACCAGTGGAACAGCGTTTTCGCCGTGAACGTCGCGGGTGCATTCCTGCTAAGCCGCGCGCTGCTGCCTTCGATGACCGCTGCGGGTGGCGGCAGCATCATTCTGGTCGCGTCGCAGCACGGCAGCGTGGCAGCGCCCGGCCGCGCGGTCTATTGCGCCTCGAAAGGCGCGCTCATCCAGCTTGCTAAGACGATGGCGGCGGACCACGCGGCGCAGAACGTGCGCGTCAATTCGCTCTCGCCCGGTGCGGTCGAAACCGGCCGCATGACATTCCGCTTCGGCGACATGGAGACTGCGCGGCGCGTGGCCGGGCCGAAGCATCTGCTCGGCCGGCTCGGCCAGCCGGACGAGATCGCCGCGGCGGCAGTCTTCCTCGCGAGCGACGCCTCGAGCTTCATGACCGGGTCCGACCTGCTGGTCGACGGCGGCTACAACGCGACCTGACGGCGCTCGTCCCCGCGAAAGCGGGGGGCCCGGGCCAGCAAAGAAAGGCTGGATTCCCGCTTGCGCGGGAATGAGCGGGAGCTATTTCCCGAAAATCGAGCCCGCCATCGCGCGCGGATCGCGCACCGGCCACGTGCCGGCATCGGCCGCGGCGAACAGCTCGGCGAGATGCCCGTTGAATGCCGCCGGGTCTTCCAGATTGATGTTGTGTCCGGCGTTCGGCATCACGACCAGCGCGGCGGTCGGCGATGTTCTTCTTCATCAGGATGCCGGGCTCGAGGCACGGCCAGTCCTCGTCGCCGGTCATGATCAGCGTCGGCGCGGTGATCTTTTTCATCTGATCGACCAGCTCGAACAGCGAGGGCCGTTTCGCCTGCACGCCGCGCATCGTGAGCACCGCGCCCTCGGTCGAGTGCTCGGCGAACTGGTCGGCGAACTCGCGCCAGCCGCGCGGGTCGCGGTTCTGGTGCTGCACGCGCGTCGGCCCGAGCGCATAGGCCTCCGCGGCTTTCGCCATCGTCAGCTCCGCAAAGCGATCGGCTGAGGCCTGCGCCTCAGCGGCGAACTGCGCGCGCTTGTTCGGCTCCGCGCCATAGCCGCAACCCGCGATGACGAGCGAGCGCGCGCGATCCGGATAAGTGAAACCGAAATGCAAGGTCGCGAAGCCGCCCATCGAGAGGCCGACGACATGCGCTTTGTCGATCTTGAGCGCATCGAGCACCGCGCGGATGTCATCGCGCGCGCGCTCCTGCGAATACTTCGTCCCGTCTTTCGGCACGTCGGAGGGCGGATAGCCGCGCGCGTTCACGGCGATGCAGCGATAGTAGCGCCCGAAATAACGCACCTGCTGCTCCCACGAGCGGACATCGCCGGCGAACTCGTGGATGAACACCACCGGAATGCCTTTGCCGGTCTCCTCGTAATAGAGCTTCACGCCATCGTCGGTCGTCAGATGCGGCATGTTGTGTCCCCGATGAAAATCAGAATGCGGTTGCGCGTGCGGAAAGCCCGGCGTCGATGGTGACGACGGAGCCGGATGTGTAGCCGGAGAGCGGCGAGGCGAGGAACGCCGCCATCGCGCCGATCTCCTCCGGCGTGGCGCAACGCTGGAACGGCAGCGGCTTGCGCAGATCCTGCCAGTTGTTCTCGTCGCCGGTGCGGTCCTTCGCCTTCTTCTTCATCAGCGTGACGATGCGGTCGGTCTCGACCGGCCCGGGGCTGAGCGCGATGACGCGAATGCCATCCTTCGCGCTGACGCAGCCGAGCGACTGGCTGAACGCCGTTAGACCCGCATTGCCGGCAACGCCGCAGATGTATTCGGGGTCGTGCGTGTCGGCCGCATTGCCAACCACGTTGACGATCACGCCCGCTTTTCGGACCTTCATCAGTGCGTAATAGCGGCGGCACATGTTGATGTACCCGAACACTTTCAGGTCCCACGCCTTGCGCCACGTCTCTTCGCTGACATCGAGCAGCGTACCGCCCGGGATCGCGCCGGCGTTGTTGATGAGAATATCGATGTCGGGAAAATCCTTGGCGAGCTGATCGACATTCCGGCTGTCCGAGAGGTCGGCCGCGACGGTGTCGACGCGCACGTTGGATCTTCTGCGCGATGGACGACTTCACGTTTGCCAGCAGGTCGGCGCTGCGCGCCACGATGATCACGTTGCAGCCTTCGGCGGCGAAGATTTCCGCGGTCGCGCGGCCAATGCCTTTCGAGGCGCCGGTGATCAAGGCGGTCTTGCCGGCGATCTTCAAGTCCATGAAATGTCCTTCGGGCGGGCGCGGACACAAACTATGGCGGCGCGCCGACGCCGCAGCAACAGGGGTTATGGCATATCAGGACGCAGCCTCGATCATGCGGCGAATGCCCTCGCGGTGGCCGACCTGCGCGCGAAAGCCGAAGTCGCGCGCGGCCGCCTCGTAGTCCACAACGCCACGCGATGCGGGCGCTTTCGACGTGTCGACATCCAAGCGTCACCGGACGGCCCGCTGCACCGCAGGCCGCCGCGATATCGTCCGGGGTCACGCGCTCGGGATGCACTATGTAGTAAGAGAGCTGCTTCCGCGTGGTCGCAAAACACGCCGCGATCGCAGCGTCGGCAGCGTCGTCGACATAGACGTACGGCCAGTCGGTCAGCGGATCGATCTTCGCCGGTTTGCGCGCCAGCGCGGCGCGCACGATGGTATCGACATTGAACTCGGTCTCACGGCCGGGTCCGTATACGGCGGTCAGCCGCAGCGAGCAGATGTCGAGCGGCACTTTTTTCCATAAGCCGCGCAGCACATAGTCCATCGCGGCCTTGGAGCAGCCGTAAGTCGAACCCGGCCGCAACGGGTAGTCCTCCCCGATCGGTTCCTTCTCGTCGAAATTCCCGACGGCGGCGAGCGACGAACAGTAGACAAATGTTTTCACGCCGCCCGCCATCGCCTCGTACAGCAGGTTCATGCTGCCGGTGACGTTGATGGCGATGATGCCGGCCGGATCGTCGCTTATCACCATCGGGCCGGATATGCCGCCCGCATGGATGATGTGCGTGATCGTCTCGCGCGCGATCAAGTCACGCAGACGCGCGCGATCCGAGAGATCGTCGATGACATGCGTGTTTGCACCGGGCCGCGGATCGAGACCGATCGCCTTCCGCTCCGCCGCCGCGAGCCGCGGCATGATCGCGCGTCCGACGAACCCGCTCGATCCGGTGACCAGCGTCACGCTTATGTCGTCGCTCCGCAAGGTCAGATCACGCCGCGCGAGCGCAGGCCGGCGATCGCCGCCGCGTCATGGCCGAGCGCCGCCAGAATCTCGTCGGTATGCTGGCCAAGCTCCGGAGTCGGGCGGTACGCGTCGGGCTGCGGCGCCTTGGTGAGATTGATCGGCTGGCCGACAACCTTGATGTCGCCGAGCTTGGGATGCCGCACCGGCTTGGCGATGCCGAGATGCTGCGTCTGCGGCTCGGCGAAGGTCTGATCGATGCTGTTGATCGGCCCGCAGGGCACGCCGGCGTCGTTCAGCGCCTTGACCCAATGCGCGCTTGATTTCTCCTTGGTGCGCTGTGCGATGCCCTCGTTCAGCGCCTTACGGTGGCGCGAGCGCAACTCGCCGGTCGCATAGTCCGGGTGTTGCGAGCATATCGGCCGCACCGATCGTTTCGGCGCAGCGCGCCCACATCGTGTCGCCCGACGCCGCGATGTTGATGTGGCCGTCGGAGGTCGGAAATACGCCGGTCGGGATCGCGGTCGGATGATCGTTGCCCGGCCTGCTTCGGGACGTCGCCCGCGATCAGCCAGCGCGCCGCCTGGAAATCGAGCATGAAGATCTCGGCTTCCAGCAGCGAGGTATGCACCCACTGCCCGACGCCGGTCTTTTCACGCTGCATCAGCGCCATGAGCACCGCCTGAAACAGAAAGAGTCCGGCCGTGAGGTCGCAGATCGGAATGCCGACGCGCATCGGACCGCGGCCGGGCTCGCCGGTGATCGACATCAGCCCGCCAATGCCTTGCGCGATCTGATCGACGCCGGGCCGCGTCGCGTCCGGTCCATCCTGCCCGAAGCCCGAGATGCTGCCGTAGACGATGCGCGGATTGACCTTCGACACCGCCTCGTAATCGATGCCCAAGCGATGCTTCACGTCGGAGCGGAAGTTCTCGATCACCACATCGGCCGTGCTGGCGAGATCGAGGAAGATCGCGCGGCCTTCGTCGGTCTTGAGGTTGAGCGTCATCGCGCGCTTGTTGCGATGCAGGTTCTGGATAGTCGGGGCCGAGCCGGCTCGACCCGATGGCGTCGCCTTTGGCGCCGCCCGCCGCCTCGATCTTGATGACTTGCGCGCCCCAGTCGGCGAGTTGCCGCGCGCAGGTCGGGCCGGCGCGATGCAGGGTCAGGTCGAGCACCGTGAGGTGCGCGAGCGGCAGCTCTGTCATTTGGCGATCTCCTGCTTGGATCGGGAGGCGAGACGGAATTCTGTCAGCGCATGGTATAGCAGTTCGAGAGCGCCCTTCGGAACGTGCCCCAGACCATGATAAATGACATCGCCGACATTCCGCTGCCGCGCGGCATCCGCTCGCGCCTCGTCGAGAACATCAATGGCCTCACGATGCACGTGCTGGAGGCCGGTTACGAAACCGCGGAGCGGCCGTGCATCCTGCTGCTGCATGGCTTTCCGGAGCTTGCCTATCAGCTGGCGCAAGGTGATGCTGCCGCTGGCAGAGGCCGGCTTTCACGTGGTCGCGCCGGACCAGCGCGGCTATGGCCGCACCACCGGCTGGGACAGCTCGCTATGATGGCGACCTCGCGCCGTTCCGCATTCTCAACATCGTGAAAGATGCGCTGTCGCTCACCTTCGCGCTCGGCCATCGCTCGGTCGCAGCCATGGTGGGCCACGACTTCGGCTCGCCGGTCGCGGCCTATTGCGCGCTGGTGCGGCCGGATGTGTTTCGTTCGGTGGCGCTGATGAGCGCGCCGTTTCCGGGACCGCCGGTACTGCCGTTCGGCGGCGCTGAGGGCCGCGCCAATGCGTCGACCGCGCCGCTCAAGTTTCTCGACGATCTCGCGGCGCTCGAGCGGCCGCGCAAGCACTATCACTGGTATTATTCGGAGCGCGGCGCAAACGACAACATGCACGGCGCGCGCCAAGGCGTTCACGCGTTCCTGCGCGCCTACTATCACCACAAGAGTGCGGACTGGAAACAGAACCAGCCGTTCACGCTCAAGGCGTGGGCCGCCGACGAAATTGCCAGGATGCCGACGTACTACATCATGGACCTCGACCAGGGCATGGCCGAGACCGTCGCCGCCGAGATGCCCTCCGCGGCCGAGATCGCGGCGTGCTGCTGGCTGACCGAAGATGAGCTGACCGTCTACAGCACGGAGTTCGGCCGCACCGGATTCCAGGGCGGCCTGCAATGGTACCGCTGTCGCACGGCCGGAATGCCCAACGCTGACCTCGCGGTGTTCTCCGGCCGCAGCATCGATGTGCCGTCATGCTTCATCGCCGGCGCGAACGATTGGGGCGTCTACCAGAAGCCGGGCGACCTTGAGCAGATGCAGTCGACGGCGTGCACGCGCATGCTGGGCTGCCACCTTGTCCCGAACGCCGGGCACTGGGTGCAGCAGGAACAACCGGAAAAGGTAAGCGAGTTGCTGCTGCAGTTTGTCGAGCAGGCGCAGCGCGCTTAAGCCTTGCGCCAGAGCTCAGGATGCGCCCGCATCCAGTCCGCGTAGGCGACGATGCCGGCCTCAAGGGAATGCGTGGGCTTGTATCCGGTGTCCTGAAGGAAGCGCTCGCCCGCGAGCGGGCCTCGCAACGCCGTATACTTCGTCCACGGCTCGGTGCCTGAGCCAAGCTCGATCACAGCGCCCGGCACCGCCTTCATCACGGCTGCCGCCGCCTGCTCCGGCCGTGAAATTCACGCCATGCCCAAAGTGATAGACCGCGTGGCGCAGCTTCGGGGCGCTCGCGGCGGCGAGCAAAGCGTCCACGACATCCGCCACGTAGGTGAAGCTCGCACAGAAGTCCGCGCCGCCTTCGCGGATCGCCTCGCCGCGCAACGCGCGCAAGCAGATACGACGGGATCGGCCCGCGCTGCGGCTGATCGCTGATCACGGGCGGGCCGAACACCCACGAGATGCGCACCGTCGATGACGAGAGCCCGTATTCGGTGCGGTACATGCGCGTGAGCTGCTCGGCGCAGACCTTCGTCGTCGAGTAGACGTTCGCGGGCTCGGGCGGCTGATCCTTCGATGATCTTATTCACGATGTCCTTGCGCAACTGGAACACCGAACCGCTGCTCACCAGCACGAAGCGCCGCCAACCGCCCTGCCGCGCGGCATCGAGCAGGTTCGCGGTCGCGCCGACATTGGTGTTGATCGCGTCGAGCGGGTTCGGCCGCGCGTAGGCCTCGTTCGAGATCGCCGCGCAGTGGATGCAGGCATCGATCCTGTGCTTTGCGGCAAGATCGCGCACCGCGTCCGCATCCGCGAGATCGCAGCCGTGCCATGTCACGCCCGGCCGCCGCCTTCGCTTGCGCCTCGTTCAGGTCGCCGCGATGGGTCGCGACGACTTCCATGCCGCGCGCCGCCGCGACCTTGACCAGCTCCAGCCCGATATGACCCGACGCACCGGTGACCAGCAGCACCATGGCCTCAGCCCTTCATCATGTCGGCGACGCGCACCTGGCGCGCCGGTTTGCGCCGAGCGCGTGATCGCGAGCGTGGTCGCCAGCGTCACCGTGCCGCCGCGCCCGCTGAGCACCGGCTGCTCGGTGCCGCGGATGACATTGGCGAAATTGCGCATCTGCTCGTGATAGGCGTCGGCCGGCGTGACCTTGAGGCGCATCTGCGTCAGCGGATTGTCCCAGCTCTCCTGGCCGGGCTCATGCCAGCGATGCTGCAGATGCGGCACCGTGATCGAGCCCTTCGTGCCCGCGACAATGAAGGCGTTCTCGGTGTCGTACGGCCGGTTCGCGTTCTCGCGCGAGCCCATCTCCCAAGTCCACGACGCCGACACCGTATCGGACACCAGCAGCGTCCCGACCGCGCCGCTCTTGAAATGCAGCACGGCGCCGGCCGTGTCCTCGACCTCGAACTTGCGCGTCGCGTTCGACGCGATCGCGCTCACCGTCTCGATGTCGCCGCACAGCATGCGCAGGCAGTCGATGTCGTGGATCGCGTTGATCAGGATCGGCCCGCCGCCCGGCTCGCGCCGCCACGTGACGTTGAAATAGTCCTTCGGCTTGTGGCTGAGCCACAGCCCGTTCGCCGCGACGACGCGGCCGATGCCGCCGCTTGCGATCACCTCGGCGGCCTTGCGCATGATCGGATTGTGGCGGCGGTGATGCCCGGTGAGGATCGCGACATTCGCCTTCTCGCCGGCCTCGACCAGTTCGAGCGCCTCGGCGACCGAGTCCGCGATCGGCTTCTCGACGATGATCGGAATCTTGCGCGCGATGCAGGCGAGCCCGACCTTCACATGCATCTGGTTCGGCACCGCGACGATGACGCCTTCGGGCTTCGCCTTCTCGAACATCTCCTCGACAGTCGCGTAGACCGGATAGCCGAGCGTCTTGCCCTCCTCGGCGGCGAACGGCGCGGGGTCGGCGACGCCCGCGAGCGTGTAGTCGGGATTGCCGGCGCGAAGACACGCCAATGTGAGTGCGGCCGATCAGGCCCGCGCCGACGACCGCAATGCGTACCGGTGCCATGCTGCTCTCTTGTTATGCGTTGAAATGGGATGACGGCATGAGCGCCGGATCGCGCTCGACGATGCGGCGCGAACTGCATGCGCTCGAGCACGTCGCGCTTCACGTCGATGCCGGGCGCGACTTCGGTGAGCACCAAGCCCTTCTGGCGTCAGGCGGAACACCGCGCGCTCGGTGACGTAAACCACCTCCTGCCCGCGCTTCATTCCTTCGGGGCCCGACTAGGTGATCTGCTCCACTTTGTTGACGAGCTTCGTCACCTCGCCGTGCTTGCCGATGCTGAGCTTGCCGCCGCCGATGTCGAGCTCGCGTTCCCTTCGCGTCGAACGTGCCGCAGAACACGACCTTGCGGGCGTTCTGCGCGATGTCGATGAAGCCGCCCGGCCCGACCGTCACGCCGCCGAGCTTCGAGACGTTCACGTTGCCGGCCGCATCGATCTCGCCGAAGCCGAGGAACGCGATGTCGAGCCCGCCGCCCGAATAGAAATCGAACTGCGACGGCCCGTCGATCATCGCGGTCGCGTTGCGCGCGTAGCCGAACAGCGTGCCTTCGAGCAGCTCGCCGCCATAGGTGCCGTGCTCGATGGTCTGGTAGTAGCGTGCCGCGTCGCCGCGCTCCGCGATCAGCCGCGCGACGCCGTCCGGAATGCCGAAGCCGTAGTTCAGCACCGCGCCTTCGACGCAGCTCGTCGGCGGCGCGGCGCGCGATCAGCTGGCGCACCGTGAACGGCTGCGGCACGACGCGGCTTGGGCGGCCCCTTGATCTCGCCCGACATCGTCGGGTCGTAGCACCACGTCGTAGCCCATGCGCTGCTCGGGATCGACCACGACCGCATCGACGATCGCGCCGGGCACGCGCACCGAGCGCGCCGGCAGCGCGCCGACCTCGACCGCGGTGCGCACCTGCGCGATCACCTTGCCGCCGGAATTGTGCGCGGCGAGCGCCGCCGCATAGATGTCGACGTTCGCGGGCTCCTGATCGAGGCTGATGTTGCCGTGCGCATCGGCGAACGAGCCCTTGATCACCGCGACGTTCACCGGAAACGACTTGTAGCGCAGCAACTCCTTGCCATCGATGGTGATGACCTCGATCAGGTCGTCCTTCGCGGCCGTGTTCATGCGCCCGCCTTCGACGCGCGGATCGACAGAAGGTGCCGAGCCCGACATGCGTGAACAGGCCGGGACGTCCGGCGCCGATCTCGCGCAGCAGCTGCATCGCGACGCCGCCGGGGAACACGTAGGCCTCGATCTTGTTCTCGCGCGCGAGCTGCTGCATGCGCGGCGACCACACCCAGTGGCCGCCGATCACGCGCTTCACCATGCCCTCGTGCGCGAAGCGGTTCATGCCGCGCGACTTGCGGTCGCCGATGCCGAGCGAGTGGATCACGGTGAGGCCGCGCGGATGCTGCGTGTCGAGAAAGCGCTTCTCGATCGCCTCGTGCAGGCAGAGTCGCCTCGCACAGCCCGCCGCCGCCGCCGATCAGCGCGACGGTGTCGCCGTCCCGGATCAGCGCACGCGGCATCCTGCGCGGTCACGAACTTGTTGATCGCCATAACGTTCCTCAGATCACATCGCTGAACCGCGCCGCGCCATGCTTGATCATCGAGCGCGCGATGACGGTGCGGTGGATTTCCGACGTGCCGTCGAAAATGCGGAAGATGCGCGCGTCGCGATAGAAGCGCTCGATCGGCAGGTCCTTGCAGTAGCCCATGCCGCCGAACACCTGCACGGCGCGGTCCGCCACGCGGCCGAGCATCTCGGAGGCGTAGACCTTCACCATCGAGATGCGCTCGCGCGCATCGCGGCCCTGGTCGATCTCGTGCGCGGCCCACAGCAGCATCAGCCGCGCCGCGTTGATCTCCATCGCCGAGTCCGCGAGCAGTTGCTGCACCAGCTGCTGCTCGCCGATCGGCTTGCCGAACTGCTTGCGCTCGCGCGCATATTCGGTGGTCATGTCGAGGATGCGCGTCGCCTTGCCGACGGCGCGCGCGCCGATCTGCGCCAGGCGAATGCGGCCGAGCGTCTCGAACGCGTGATTGAGCCCGCGGCCCTCCTGGCCCAGCAGATGCTCGGGCCCGAGCCGCACGTTGTCGAAGAACAGTTCGACGTGGCTGGTGCCGGCAAGGCCCATCATCGGCTGGTCGCGGCCGAGGGTGAAACCCGGCATGTCCTTGTCGACGATGAACAGCGAGATGCCCTTCGCGCCTTTGCTCGGATCGGTGACCGCCGAGACGACGAAGAAATCCGAGAACGCGCCGTCGCTGATGAAGATCTTCTGCCCCGTCAGCAGCCAGCCATCGCCGTCGCGCGTCGCGCGCGTCTTGATGCCGGCGGCGTCGGAGCCCGCTTCCGGCTCCGTGAAGCACACCGAGAACACGCGCTCGCCCTGCACGGACGGGCAGCAGCCAGCGCTCGCGCTGCAAGTCGTTCGCCAGCAGCAGCACCTCGTAGACATTGCCGAAGGCGCGGCGGATGAGGATGTCGGTCGTGTGGCCGAACTGTTCCTCGGCGAGGCAGGTATCGACCGCCGACAGCCCGCCGCCGCCGAGCTCCGCCGGGATGTTCACCGCGTAGAGCCCGAGCGCCTTCGACTTCTCGAAGATCGCGCGCGCCTTCGGCGGGATCGAGCTTGCCGCTCTCCGCGACTTCCTGTTCCAGCGGCATCAGCTCGGTGCGCACGAAGCGCCGCGCGGTCTCGATCAGCAGCCGTTGCTCTTCGGTGAGCGAGAAATCCATCGCTACGCTCGCGGCGGCAGGTAGACGGACTGCACGCCCTTCACCATCGCGACCATCGCGTCGATGGTCGGCGCCGGCACCTTGTGCTGGCGCGCGAGCCGCGCGACCGCGCCATGGATGGTGTCGATCTCGGTCGGGCGCTTGCGGATGATGTCCTCGCGCATCGAGGATTTGGAATTGCCGGTGCCGCCGCCGGAGGTATCGACCAGCTTCATCAGCACCGAGCGCGCCTCCGCGACGTCGAGCGCGACGCCTTCGGCCTTGGCGACCGCCGCCGCCTCATCGACCGCACGGAACACGATCTCCTGCAGCTCCGGAATGCGCATGATCTCGACCGAGCGCAGGTCGGTCACCGCCGAGATCGCGCCGAGCGCCACGTTGCCGAGCAGCTTTTTCCACTTCTCGCGCTTGATCTCAGGCGCTCGCCGTCACCGGCAGGCCATGCGCGGTGAACGCCTTGGCGATCGCGACGGTGCGATCCGACAGTCCGCCGCCGAACTCGCCGATGTGCGTCGGCAGGTCGCCGAAGTTGCGCACCACGCCCGGCCCTTCGGCGAGGCCCGCCTGCGCGGTCAGGCCGCCGATGATGTTCTCGCGCCCGAGGATCGCGCCGAGCGCCTGCTCGTTGCCGAGCCCGTTCTGGAACGTGATCGCGGCGGTGCCGCCGCCGAACAGGTGCTTCACGCTGTTCGCCGCCGCCTCGTTCGCGAACGCCTTGCACTGGAACAGCACGACGTCGGCGCTCTTGATCTCGCGCGCCATCCGTCGTCGCCTTCACCTTGATGTCGCGGTCGCCGCCGACACCGACGATGCGGATGCCCTTCTCCTTGATGCGCGCGATGTGCTCCGGCCACGCGTCGACCAGCGTGACGTCGAGCCCACCTTCGGCGAGCAGGCCGCCGAACAGGCCGCCCATCGCGCCCGCGCCGACCACGACGACCTTCGGATTCTCGAACGACATACGCATCTCTCCAACTCAATACGTGGCGCGGCCGCCGGTGATGTCGAACACGAAGCCGGTGGTGAAGCTGCAGGCCGGGCTCGCGATCCAGGCGCAAAGCTCCGCCACCTCGTCGACCTGCACGAAGCGCCCCATCGGGATCTTCGCCTTCATGTTGCGGATGTGCTCCTCGGTCATGCCGTCGAGCAGCGGCGTCTCGGTCATCGCGGGCGCGATGCAGTTCACCGTCACGCCCGCATCGCACAGCTCCTTCGCCAGCGCCTTGGAGAAGCCGATCACGCCGGCCTTCGCGGCGGAGTACGCCAGATGTTCGGCACGCCTTCCTTGCCGGCGATCGACGCGACCGTGACGATGCGGCCGTATTTGTTGTCGCGCATGTGCTTTGCGGCGAGGCGGCAGGCGTAGAACACCGCCGTCATGTCGATCGCGACGACACGGTCCCAGTCCTCGAGCGGATATTCCCAGGTCGGCTTGATCGGCCCGTTGATGCCGGCGTTGTTGACCAGGATGTCGATCTTGCCGAATTGCTTCACGGCGTCGTTGAACGCCTTCTCGACCGACTTGTAGTCCGCGACATCGACCGTCCTGCGCCAGCGCAGGCGTGAAGCCGCTGTCCTTCAGCGGCGCGACATCGCGGTCCCACACGATCACCTTCGCGCCGCGCTCCGCGATCAGCTTCGCGATGCCGAGCCCGATGCCGCGCGCCGCGCCGGTGACGATGGCGACCTGTCCGTCGAGTTTCGTCTTCATGTGTTCTTCACCCACTTGAGAATGTGCGTGCCGACCGTGCACAGCACGCCGTCCTGGTTCTTGATCGTGATGTCGGCGGTGGAGCGGCGGCGCTCGATGTCGATCGCGCTGATGCGATATTCCACCGTGATGGTGTCGCCGAAATAGACCGGCGCGAGGAAGCGGATGCGGTCGTAGCCGAGCGACACCGGCGTCTCGTCCGCGTCGGCACGCGTGTGCGCGATCGCGAGCGTCGAGGCGGTCGACATGTAGCCGACCATCAGCGCGCCATGCGCCTGCAGGCGGCCGTAGCTCGACTTCTCCATGTAGGCCTTGTTGGTGTGGTTCGGCGAGAAGTCGCCGGTGATGCCGGCGAAGGAATAGACGTCGTATTCGCCGACGGTTTTCGAGAACGTCGATGAATCGCCGACCTTGACGTAGAATTCGGACACTTCGTCTCTCTCCTATTTTCCCTGCCAACGCGGCTTGCGTTTCTCGACGAAAGCGCGCTGGCCTTCGCGCGCGTCTTCGCTTGCGAGCATGCGTTCGGCCGCCGGATATGTTGCGCGCGAAGCGCCGCTCTCGAGGTCCGGCATCGCGAGGCTTTCGCAGCATCACGCGCTTGGAGGCTTCGATCGCGAGCGGCGCGCCTTCGATGATCTGCCCTGCCATCTGCCGCACGCGTGCTTTCAGTTCGCCGCGCGGCACCACATCGTTGATCAGCCCGATGCGCTTTGCCTCCTCGGCGCCGAAGCGGCGGCCGGTGAGCACCAGCTCCATGGCGTGCTTCAGCGGCATGTTGCGCGCGAGCCGTTGCAGTCCGCCACCGCCGAGCGCCGCGAGGCCGACCTTCGGCTCGGGCAATCCGAACTCCGACGTGGTCCGCCGCGACCGCGAGATCGCACGCCGCGACGATCTCGACGCCGCCGCCGAGCGCGAGGCCGTTCACGGCCGCGATCACGGGCTTGGCGAGATCGAAGCGATGCGAGATGCCGCCGAAGCCGGTCGGCGGATGATCGTCCTTGTTGCCTATCGGACGCTGCTTCAGGTCACTGCCGACGCAGAACGCACGCTCGCCCGTGCCGGTGATCACCGCGACGCGCAGCGCGCAGGTCCGCCGCGTAGGAATCGAGCGCGGCGGAAAGCTCGCGATGCGCCGGCGGGTTGAGCGCGTTCAGCGCAGCCGGACGGTTGATGGTGATCCAGAGGATCGCGTCCTCCCGCTCGGCGATGAGGTGCTCGGGCGTGGTCATACTTACGTCGCGGCGGCCTTCTTGGCCTCGAGCAGGTCCGCCATGGCGTCGACGGCGAGCGGATAGCCGCTCACGCCGAGGCCGCAGATCAGCGCGGTCGCGGCGAACGTCACAAAGGAATGATGGCGGAACGCCTCGCGCTTGTGCGGGTTCGAGATGTGCAGCTCGATGATCGGCGCCTTGATCATGTTGAGCGCATCGAGGATCGCGACCGAGGTGTGCGTGAACGCCGCCGGATTGATGATGATGCCGTCGCAGCCGTTGATGCCGCCGTGGATCCAGTCGATGATCTGCGCTTCGCTGTTCGACTGATGGAACGAGATCGTGAGGCCGCGCGCTTTCGGCGCGCTCCGCGCACATCTCCTCGACCTGTTTCAGCGTGGTCGAGCCGTAGATTTGCGGCTCGCGCGTGCCGAGCAGGTTGAGGTTCGGGCCATTCAGGATCAGGATCGGCTTGCTCACGCGTTTCTCCGTTTCAGGTATCGGCGGGTTGATGTGACGAGTTCGGCGAGGCGCTGGCCGGCATCGAGATCGGGGCGCTGGCTCGCGAGCGGCACTTCGACGCCGTAGGCGAGGCCGTCGGGCAGCGCATCGAGCAGCGATTTCGAGATCGAGTTCGCCCGCGCCTGGCAACAGGCGGCGCGTGCGCGCTTCGGCCACGAGATCGTCGGGCGCCTGCGCGGGCCATCGCAGAGCTGCACGGGGCCAAGCAGCGTGGGATCGATGGTCTTGAACAGCGCGATGTCGCTCTTGCGAGCGGAAGACATGCAGCACATCGATGAGGATGTGCGCGTTCGGGTGGTTCGCGCGCTTCAGCACATCGAGCGCGTCGCTCAGCGTCTTCACCGGCCGGAACGGCATGAATTCGAGATCGACCGCGATGCCATAAGGCTGCGCCTGCTCGGCCATCGCGGCGAGCTTGTCGGCAACGATCGCGAAATCGTCGGTGTCGCCGCCGCCGACCGTCAGGCGCGTCGCACCGATCGCCGCGCCCGACTTCCATCATCGGCTTGTAGTCGGCGGCTCGCAGCGCCGACGTCAGCGGCACCATCTCGACTTCGGCGATTGTCATGCCGTTGTCGGCAAGGCACTTGCGCATCTCGGCCTGTTCGGCCGCCGTGCTCAGCGGATAGACGACGCCGCCCGGCGAGGCCGGCGAGGTGCGCAGCCCGACCGACGCGAAGCCCGCCTTCGCGGCGAGTTCGACAAGCTCGAGCGGCGGCACGTCGAGCTCGCTCAGATGCGCGAGCGAGAGCGGAACGTTGTCGGGGATCGTTGCCACGGCTGCTCAGGTGAGACGTGAACGAGAGCGGCGGCAGCCCCTTGAACGTCGCCGTCACGGTCTGTCCCTTGCGCACCGGCGTCGGCAGCGAGAGCGAGCCGGTGAGCACGACCGTGCCGACGGGCAGCGGCACGCCGCGCGCCCGCAGGTCCGAGAAGGTTTCGGCCGTGATCGTCGCGGGATCGCGCCGATAGGCGCCGGTGTAGATCTGGATCGGCGGGCTGTCGTCGATGCGCGCGTCGATCTCCATCGTTTCGAACGGCAGCGTCTGCCAGTCTGTCGACCGCGGGCCCGAGCACGGCGGCGCCGCCCGAGCCGTTGTCGGCGACGCCGTCGAACGTCGTCGCTGCGCGGTTGCCGGTGCCGGGCGCGAAGCGGCTGCCCGCCAACTCGAACGCCGGATGAAAGGTCAGCGATCCCGCGATCTGGTCGCGCGTTACCGGAGCCTTGCCGGCCGGAAGTTCTCTCGTCAGCCGGAACGCGAACTCGCATTCGACCTTCACGCCCTCGAACAGGCTTCGCGGGGATTTTCGCCGGCTCTCGAACAGCCGATCCGCGAAACACGCGGCCGGGCAGCGGCCCGTCATGGCCCTCGAACACCTGCACAGCCCGCACCGTCGCGCCGACCTTCCAGCCCGCGACCGTCGCCGCCGATCAGCTCGGCCATGCGGTCCTGAATCTCATAAGCCTCGGCGCGCGTCGCAGGTCCCCGGCCGGCCGGCGGCAGCGGGATCGTGCCGCCGCTGCGCCAGGCTTCGGCAAGATCGCGCGCAAGCTGTTCGAACTGTCCCGGCATTTCCATTCCCATCACTCACGCTGCGGCTTCTTGCCGTCAGCGATACATCAGGTTCTCGCGCGTGATGATTTCGATCGGAATTCTCGGCGGCGCCAATGCAGGCTTTTGCGCCGACAGGCACGCCAGCGCATCCGCCGCAATGCGATCCATGTCGGTGTGAACGAGCGCGTGGATCGTGCCGGAGAGCAAATACGGCTTGGTCTCCGGATTGTAGTTGTGCCCGATCAGGACGAGTTGTTGAGCAAGCCCTGCCTGCTCGACAGCATCCGCCGCGCCGGCTACCGCGCCGCCGACGCAATAGACGCCGACGATATCCTTGTGCACGGCCAACGCCTCGCGCACGCGGTCGCGCGTGATCTCGGGATTGTCGTTGCCGGTGATCAGCTCGACGCTTTGCAGGTCGGGCCGCTCGGAACGCAGCACGCTGCGGAAGCCGCTCTCGCGCTCTTCATGCGAGCGATAGAGCTGCCCGCCCCACACCACCGCGAGCTTGCCGTTGCGACGCACGAAGCGCCCCATCAGGAAACCGGCGGTGCGTCCGGCGGCGCGATTGTCGAGCCCGAAATAGCCGAGGTGATCGACGCCCGCGATGTCGGTCAGGACGGTGACGACGGGAATTTTGGCGCTTGCAAGCTCGGTGACCGCTTCGCGCACGAGCGCATGATCGAGCACCTGCACGGCGACGCCGGATGAGCCGCGCCGAGCGCAAGCGCGCAGGCGCTCGGCGAGCGCGGCCGGGTTCATCGTCTCGACGAACGATATCTCGATATTCGCGCCGGCATCCTCGGCGGCACGCGCAAAGCCATCCGCGAGCGCCTTCGTGCCGCCGCCACGCTCGCCGGAAAGGACCGCGTCGAACCTGCGCGAAACATCGAGCGCGGGAGCTGCGCTACGCGCCGGACCGGCGAGTTCGCGGATCGCGTGCTCGACGCGCGCGACGGTTTTTTGATGCACGCCGCCGCGGCCGTTGATGACGCGATCGACCGTTGCGGTGCTGACACCGGCACGGGCGGCAACGGTCGCGACTTTCGGCCTGCGTTCAAGCACGGGGCGGATTCTTGATGTACTAGGGGCACTTAGACGTCCAACGCTGGCCCAAGGGGTTCTGATGGAAAGACATCAGAAATATCATGCACTGCTCATGCTGCAATGAAAGCGTTGATCGAAGCAACATCAAAATATGAAAGATTACAATCAATTTTGATTGACACCAATGATGGCTTCACAGCACGGTGTTCGGAAGCCGCTCAGGGAGCAAGGTGCCGCCAGCATGGAAGACTGGCATAGTGGGCGTATCGGCTCGCGACAACGCGCCAGCGCAATGGGCACAGCGCGAAACAAAACAGTTCAACAGGGAGGAAGATCAACGATGGCAATCGGCATGAAGAAGGCGCTTCTCGCGCTCGCGCCGCTGAGCGCGCTGTCGCTCGCGGCGGTGCAGCCCGCGCAGGCGCAGGACGGCGTGATCCGCATCGGCATCACGCTGCGCATGGTCGTCGAGAACGGCCTGAAGTACGGGCAGATGGCGAAGGACGAGCTTGAAGCCGTCAACGCCTCCGGCGGCATCAACGGCAAGAAGATCGAGGTCATCCTGCTCGACGACGAATGCAAGCCCGACAAGGGCATCGCCAACGTCAATCGCTTCATCCACCAGAGCAAGGTGCATCTCGTGATGGGATCGACCTGCTCGTCGGTGTCGCTGCCGATGGTCGACATCACCGCGAAGGAGGAAGTGCCGCAGATCGTGCCGCACTCGACCAACACCAACATCACCAAGAAGAACAGCGCTTGGGTGTTCCGCACCTCGGTGTCGGAGCGGTTCTACGCATCGGTGCACGCGAAATATCTCTCCGAGAACGCCGGCAAGAAGGTCGCCTACCTTTTCACCAACGACGGCGCCGCCATCGGCTTCGCGAACGACTACAAAGCCTTCATGAAGAAGACCTACAATGTCGATCCGGTCTACGAAGCGCAGATGCAGGAGACCGACCTCGACTTCCGCGCCCATCTGCTCAAGATCAAGTCGGTCGGCGCGGACGTGCTCGCGATCGGCGGCCAGATCGACGCGATCTCGCGCATCTCGCAGCAGTCGATCGAGGTCGGCATTCCGAAGCGCGTGCGCCGTGTCGCGGCGTCGGCCGCCTCGAATGCGCCGGTGCCGGAGCTTGCGGGCGACGCGGTTGTCGGCCTCGTCTACGCGGCGGCGTTCAACTGCAAGGACGAGCGGCCGGTGGCGCAGGCCTTCGTCAAGCTGGTGAACGAGAAGTACAAGGTCCGCTGCCCGGACCATGACTTCAGCCAGGCTTACGAGACAGCGCAGATCGTCAAGCTCGCGCTCTCCAACGCGAAGCTCGGCCTGACCGATGCCTCGCTCAAGGATGACCGCAAGGCGATCCGCGATGCGCTTGCCAACATCAAGAACTTCACCGGACTCGCGTCGGGCCCGATCAACTTCTGCGCCGAGCCGACGCCGCAATGCCGCGACGGCAACAGGACCGGCATTCTGGTCGAATACACCAAGGGCGGAAAGGACTTCGACACGCGCGTGCTGGCGCGCGTCTCGTTCGAGCCTGATTTCGGACTCTAAGATTGTCTCCGTTCGTCCCCGCGAAAGCGGGGACCCAGCTCTTGGATCTGGATTCCCGCTTGCGCGGGAATGAGCGGATGACAGGGGCATGCTGCCGCTCGTGGCTTCGGTCGCGGGCGGCATTTGAGCCTCATCTGCCATACTGAAGCGCCCGAGGGGAACCGAGCGCCGTGTCGGACATCACCAAGGAAGTCCTGCCGCCGGCCGCCGCGCCGCGCTTCTGGTTCTCCGGCGTGCACCCGATCGTGCCGTGGCTGCTCGTGTGCGCGGTCCTCGTGCCGCTTCCGCTGCTGGTCAACAACGCCTACACGCAGTTCGTCATCAACGTGATGATGATCAACATCATCCTCGCGGTCGGCCTGAACATCGTGAAGGGCTTTGCCGGGCAGGTGACCGTCGGCCACATCGCGCTGATGGCGATCGGCGCGTACGCGTCCGCAGTCGTCTCGGTGAAGTTCGGGTTTCCGTTCTGGGTCGCGCTGCCGAGCGCCATGGCGATCACCGCGGTTGCGGGCGCGCTCGTTGGCATCCCTTCGCTGCGGCTTGAAGGCGCGTATCTTGCGCTTGCGACGCTTGGGCTGGCGGAATCCGTCCGCATCTTCATTTCGGGCACCGAGTATCTCGGCGCCGCGGTCGGTTTCGAGAACATTCCGCCGCCCTATATCGGCAGCTATTCGCTTGGCGGCCACCGCGCTTACTACTACGTCGTCATGACGGCGACGCTGCTCGGCCTCTATTTCTCGTTCAGCATCTTGTCGTCCGACATCGGCCGCGCGTTCAAGTCGATCCGCGAGGACCCGCTGGCAGCGGCCGCGAGCGGCGTCAACGTGCCGAAGTACAAGGTGATCGCCTTCGTCATCAGCGCGCTCTATGCGGGCTGCGCCGGCAGCCTGATGGCGCACATGTCGCCCGGCTTCCTGCACCCGAACAACTACACCATCAACGAAATGGTCACGCTCCTCCTGATGGTCGTGGCCGGCGGCATCGGCCACATCTGGGGCGGCGTGATCGGCGCCATCGTGGTGACGATCATCGACGACTTCTCGCGCGAGTACTACACGACCCGCATGCTGATCTTCGGCATGGCCATCGTGCTGGTGGTCCTCTTCATGCCGCGCGGCATCGGCGGCATCATCGACGATTTCCTCGTGCGGCGTCGCTTCAAGGCGATCCGCGCCGGCAAAGCCGCGCAGCAGGCCAGGTCCGATGCTGCTTGAAGTCAAAAACCTGACCAAGCGTTTCGGCGGATTCACCGCCGTCTCGAAAGTCGACCTTGCGGTGAGGCAAGGCGCGGTACACGGCATCATCGGACCGAACGGCTCGGGCAAGAGCACGCTCTTCAACCTGATCTCCGGCGTCTACAAGCCGGAGCCCGGCGCCAGCGTCACGTTCGACGCCCAGGACATCACCGGCAAGGAGTCGCACGAGATCGCCCGACTCGGAGTCGCGCGCACGTTCCAGATGCTGCGCATCTTCCAGGGCATGAGCGTGATCGAGAACATGCTGGTCGGGCATCACGCGATGGTCCGCTACGGCATGGCCTCAGCCATCGTTGGATCGCCGGCGGTCTGGCGCGAAGAGAAACGCGTGCGCGCCGAGATGATGGAGCTGCTCGCCTTCATCGGGCTCGCGGACTACGCCGAGATGCCGGCCGGCGAGCTGTCGGGCGGACAGCGGCGCCTGCTCGCGCTCGGCCGCGCGATGGCGGCGAAGCCGAAGCTGCTGATGCTCGACGAGCCGGGCGCCGGGCCTGTCGCCGGCCAACGTCGACATCCTGCTCGATACCGTGCGGGCGCTGCGCGAGCGCTTCGGGCTCACCGTCATCATCATCGAGCACATCCTCAAGCTGGTGATGGACACCTGCGAGACCGTCAGCGTGCTGGAACATGGCGAGAAGATCGCCGAGGGCACGCCGGACGAGATCAAGAACAACACCCGTGTGATCGAGGCCTATCTCGGCAAGGAAATGAAGGACGAGGAAGTGCGCGCCTACATGAGGTCGGCGTGATGTCGGAGCCGATGCTCAAGATCGACGACCTCGTCGGCGGATACGGCAGCGTCCAGATCCTCAACGGCGCGAGCCTGAAGGTCGAGCGCGGCCAGATCGTCGCGCTGCTCGGCGGCAACGGCACCGGCAAGTCGACGTTGCTGAAGGCGACCTCCGGACTGATCAAGCCATGGAGCGGCTCGATCACCTTCGACGGCGAGCGCATCGACGGGCTGCGGCCGGACGCGATCGTGCGGCGCGGGCTGGTTCAGGTCACGCAGGGCAAGGAAGCCTTCCCCGGCATGACGGTCGAGGAGAACCTCCGGCTCGGCGCCTATGTGGTGCGCGACCGCGCCAAGACCGCCGCCGCGCTGGAGCGCGTCTACGCTATTTCCCGGTGCTGAAGGAGAAGCGCAGCCAGCTTTCCGGCACGCTGTCGGGCGGGCAGTTGCAGATGGTCTGCATCGGGCGCGGGCTGATGTCGTCGCCGAAGATGATCATGCTCGACGAGCCGAGCGCCGCGCTCGCGCCGCAGATCGTGATGGACATCTTCCGCACCGTCCACCGCATCACGCGCGACGGCATGACGGTGCTGATGGTCGAGCAGAACGTCCGCATGGCGCTGCTGCTCGCGACCTATGGCTATGTCATCAAGGACGGCGTGATCCATATCGAGGGACCTGCCGAGAAGATGATCTACGACGACAATGTGCGGCTGTCGTATCTCGGCGGCACGGTCGCGAACCGCGAGGCGAAGCTGTGAGGGCTGGGCACGCTCTCGCTCTTCCCGCGCGAGAGAGCCGGGAGACCCAGGCCTTGGCTCACGTGGCATTCGCCGCTTGCAGCGGGAGAGGGAGCATAGAGATGATGGATTACTTCATCGACCTCGTCATCATCGGCCTCTCGGTCGGCATGGTCTATGCGCTGGTGGCGCTCGGCATCTCGCTGATCTTCTCCGGGCT
This sequence comes from uncultured Alphaproteobacteria bacterium, assembly GCA_963779545.1. Classification (GTDB taxonomy): domain Bacteria; phylum Pseudomonadota; class Alphaproteobacteria; order Rhizobiales; family Xanthobacteraceae; genus PALSA-894. Next base: position 104,561 of record CAVZYQ010000006.1, read on the forward strand.
CGACATCATCCATTTCGCCCATGGCGAGATCTACATGCTCGGCGCCTTCATCGGCCTCGATGCTGTTCGAGAAGGCGGGCCTGCCCTACATCCCGACCTTGCTGCTCGCGGTGATCATCACCGGCCTGCTCGGCGTCATCATCGAGCGCGTGTTCTACCGCCGCCTCACCAGCCAGGGCGGCGGCTACACCGTCGCCGGCATGGGCATGGTGATCGTCGGCTTCGGCATGTCGATCGTGCTGCAGAACGTCGCGTTCCTGATCTGGGGACCGAAGCCGCTGCCGTTCCCGGTGCCGTTCGGCGCGCCGCTCGAGATCGGCGAACTGACGCTGCCGATGTCCTATGTGTGGATCATCGTCACCGCGCTCACGCTGATGGTCGTGCTCCAATCTGTGCTGCGCAAGACCATGATCGGGCTCGCGATGCGCGCGGTCGCCTACAACAAGGACATCGCATACCTCTCCGGCGTCAACGTGCCGCTGATGATCTCGATGATCTTCGGCATCGCCTGCGCGCTCGGCGCCGCCGCCGGCGTGCTGATCGCCCCGATCAACTACGTGCAGGTGCAGATGGGCATCGGCATCCTGATCAAGGCGTTCGCGGCGGCCGTGGTCGGCGGGTTCGGCAGCCTGCCGGGCGCGGTGCTCGGCGGCCTGCTGGTCGGCGTGGTCGAAAGCCTCGGCGCCGGATACGTCTCGGGGACCTACAAGGACATCTACGCGTTCATCCTGCTGATCGTCGTGCTGATGGTGAAACCGTCCGGAATCCTCGGCGTCGAGGCGAAGGTCAAGGCCTAGAAATTATGAAGACTGCCATTGCCACGGTTTGCCTGAGCGGGGCGCTCGACGAGAAGCTCGAAGCGATCGCAGCCGCGGGCTTCAAGAGCGTCGAGATTTTCGAGAACGACCTGCTGTCGTTTGCCGGCACGAACATCGACGTGCGCAACATGTGTGCCGATCTCGGGCTCGACGTCATCACCTTTCAGCCATTCCGCGACTTCGAAGGCCTGCCCGAGCCGCAGCGCGAGCGTGCTCTTGGCCGCGCCGAACGCAAGTTCGACGTGATGGGCGAGCTCGGCTGCGACCTGCTGCTCGTCTGCTCCAATGTCTCGCCCACGGCGCTCGGCGGTGTCGACCGCGCCGCGGCCGACCTGCATGAACTGGGCGAGCGCGCCGCCAAGCGCGGCCTGCGCGTCGGCTACGAGGCGCTCGCGTGGGGCAAGCACGTCAACGACTATCGCGACTCCTGGGAGATCGTGCGGCGCGCGAACCACCCGGCGATCGGGCTGGTGCTCGACACCTTCCACATCTTCGCGCGCAAGACCGACCTGAACACGATCCGCTCGATCCCGCGCGACCGCATTTTCCTGGTCCAGGTGGCGGATGCGCCCAACCTCGACATGGACGTGCTGCAGTGGAGCCGCCATTTCCGCAACATGCCGGGGCAAGGGGACCTGCCGCTGATCGATTTCATGGCGGCGTTGCAGGCGACCGGCTATGACGGTCTCGTCTCGCTCGAGATCTTCAACGACCAGTTCCGCGCGGGCTCCGCACGCGCTGTCGCGGTCGACGGCCACCGCTCGCTCATCTATTTGCTCGATCAGTTGCGGCGGCAGACCGGCATTGTGTCGCCAAGCTCTCCCGCGTTGCCGGACCGCGCGCGCTGCCATGGCGTCGAGTTCATCGAGTTTGCGATCGACGAGGGGACCGCACCTGACTTTACGAAGCTCCTGAGCGGCCTCGGCTTCCGCCGTACCGGCCAGCACAAGTCGAAGGCGGTGTCGCGCTGGCAGCAAGGCGACATCAATCTCGTGGTCAACACCGAGAAGGAAGGCTTTGCGCATTCCTTCAACATCACGCATGGCACGGCCGTGTGCGCCATTGCGCTGCGCGTCGACGACGCAAAAGCGACGCTCGACCGCGCGCAGCGCCTGCTCGACCGCCCGTTCCATCAGGCGGTCGGCCCGGGCGAACTCGACATTCCGGCGGTGCGCGGGCTTGGCGGCAGCCTCGTGTATTTCGTCGATCACGTGTCCGACCTCGGCAAGCTGTGGCAGGTCGATTTCGATTCCGTGCCCGGCCCGACGGATGGTGCCGGGCTCACGGTGGTCGACCACATCTCGCAATCGATGCGCTACGAGGAGATGCTGAGCTGGCTCCTGTTCTATTCGTCGCTGCTCGACGTGAAGAAGACGCCCGAGCAGGACGTGCTCGATCCCGGCGGCGTGGTGCGCAGCCAGGTGATCGAGACCGGGGACGGAACCCTGCGCATCGCGCTCAATGGTTCGCAGGCGGCGCGCACGCAGTCGTCGCGTTTCCTCTCCGAGTTCTTCGGCTCAGGCGTGCAGCACATCGCGCTCGGCAGCCGGGACATCTTCGCGACCGCCGCCGCGCTCAAGTCCGCGGGCGTTCCGGTGTTGCCGATTTCGGAGAACTACTACGACGACATCGAGGCGAAGTTCGACCTCGCGCCCGAACTGCTCGACCGGCTGCGCCAGAACAATATTCTCTACGACCGCGAGGGCGAGGCTGAATATCTCCAGCTCTACACGCCAAGCTTCGAGGATCGGTTCTTCTTCGAGATCGTCGAGCGGCGCGGCTATCGCGGTTTCGGCGCCGCCAACGCGTCGATCCGCCTTGCCGCGCAGACCCGGCTCGCGCGTCAGGCCGAGGTGTGAGATCACAGAACTGTTATTGCGCCTTATCGCGCACTTCGCCTCACGCAACTGGAATTTGGTCGCAATCGCGCTAGATTCAGGGGTGTCCCGCGTCTGTTGCCGTCCTCTCGGCGGACAACGGCATGGTCGCCAGGAGGAACTTGCATGACCACCATGATATTCAACCGCCGCAACCTTCTCGCCGCCGGCGGCTCCGTCCTGGCAACCGGCGTTTCCGGGCTCCTGTTGCCCGCGCACGCGCAAGGCCTGGCACCGACCCCTTCGATGTCTGGCGGGGCCAACAACTACCGCAAGGGCGCGGCGACCGTGGATCGGATCGGGAAAGGTGGCTTCTGGATGAGTGGCACCGTGCGCCGCGCAGGCGACGGGGCTCCGCTTGCCGGGCAGCGCATCCAGATTTGGGCGCACACGACCGAGGGCCAAGAGCACGAGCCGCAAAGTCACGGCGCCACGCTCACCGACAAGGACGGCAAGTTCCGTCTCGAGATGCCGCAGATTGTTCCCGTCTTCGGCCAACCTCACGGTCACCTCGCCTATGACAGCGGCGAATTCAAAACCGTGTTTCTGCGTCCCATCATGAAGAGCGCAAAAGACAAGAGCCTGGAGGCGCACTTCGTCCTTCAGCCGGCCTGACCGGGCTGGGAAGGAAGGGATGAGATCGGCCCGGGTGGCCCTGATCTGGGCCGCCCTTGTGGCAGCCATTTGTCTGCCGGTCGTCTTCGCAGCGACAAGCGATCTGCTTGCATACCGCGGCCCGGTCTACATCCTTGCCGGATTTGCCGGGATCGTCGCGCTGGGTCTCGTGCTCGTTCAGCCTCTGCTCATCGGCGGATACCTGCCGGGCCTGCCGGGTTATCGCGGACGGCGCGCGCACTACTGGATCGGAGGCGCGCTGGTCGTGGCGGTGGTGGTCCACGTCGCCGGCCTTTGGTTCAGCAGTCCGCCGGACATGATCGATGCCCTTCTCTTCGTCTCGCCGACGCCGTTCTCTCCCTTCGGTGTGATCGCGATGTGGGCGATCTTCGGCGTCGCGCTGCTGGCTGCATTCCGCCGGCGATTGGGACTGGCGCCGCGAACGTGGCGCCTCTCTCACATGTTGCTCGCGGTGGTCATCGTCGTCGGCAGCGTGGTCCACGGCCTCCTGATCGAGGGGACGATGGAGACGATGTCGAAGGCGGCGCTTTGCGCACTGGTCCTTGGCGCGGCCGTCAAGGTGATGGTCGACCGGCGGGTGTGGAGAAAGGGCGTGACGTCACGCGGAGAGGGTACGGCGTGACGGTAAACCAAGCGACACGCTCGGTCGCTTACTTCGCCGGCTCCGCCGCCGCCGACCGCAGGAAATCACGCAGCGCGTTGCTCGCCTGATCGGCAGCCGACCTGTCGTACGCAAGTTGATGACCGAGATACCGGATCGGCTGAAGGTCTGGGCGATCGAACGAATGATAGGCGCCGGGATAGACAATCAGCCGAATTGGCGAGCCCTCGCCTTTCTCCCGAGACATTCCAAAATCATCTTTGCCCTCGACCAGCCTGCGGCAGTCATCGGCGGGAGTCCAATCATCCTTTTCACCAATCAGAATCAATGCCGGAGCCGTCATCGGCCCCCGGACAAAGCTGCAGATCGGATAAAAGGCCGCCGCCGCGCGAAACTTGTTCGCGGAGGACCGTTCTTCCGGGCCGCGCTCGATGGATGACAGGGCAAGCATGCCGCCTTGCGAAAAGCCGACAACGAAGACGCGTTGCGGGTCAACGTACGGCTGGTGCACAAGGAAGTCCAAAGCGCGATAGGCGTCAGAGCGTACATCGGGATGAAGACCGGTGCCGCAGGCATTCTTCAGTCCGCGCGGCGCGTGCCTGTCGATCGTCAAGGTAACGTAGCCCCAGGCCGCGATGCGTACGCCCCAGTTCCAATCAACCTCCTCGGCACCGCCGCCGCATCCGTGCATCAGCACAACAGCGGGAAGCGGTCCCGGGCCTGCAGGACGCCGGAGATAGCCTTGCAGGCTCACCGGCGTCGCACTCGCCACAGTGCTGTCGAACCAGACCGGTTCTGACGCTGGAGCGGGTTGCTGCTCGCTGGAGCAACGCAGTGGACCACCGACGCAAAGCGACCGGAACATGCTGCCGGACACGACGCGCCGGGCATCGGCATCTGAAACGCCGCTGGCGACGTAGCTGCTGACAAGCTCCAATACCGAACCACCGGATGTTGCGCTGGATCCCGGTATCACGCGGACCTTGGCGTGATGGTTGGCGACGGGCAACGGGCTCGAGACAGTTGTGAAGGCGTAGCTGCGACTGGCGTCGTCGCGGCTATCCAACGTCTCCACCGCGACATTGTTGATCCCGTAATAACGGATCGTGCGCGTCCTGCCATCTGGGCTGAGGTCGCATTGCGCGACGCGTGGATGCCATGACGGCATCGCGCAGAAATCGCCGACCTTGCTCCATAGCTCATCCGCCGACAGCGACGACGTCGCGGACATGCTTGATTCCAGCGCGGGAGCGGAAGCCATCGAAACGATGAGCGCGACTGTCGCCGACAAAGCCAACGTCAGACGCATCGCCGGCGCTCCTCAAAACGAGGCGCGATGGTCCCACTGTTCAGATTCAGCGTCAAATACGAAGAAGCCGTGGGTCGAGTTGCTGGCTGGCCCGGACTTCTGGGTACACGGCCTAGTTCAGCGTGACGCCCGCGGTCTTCACGACCTTGGCCCACGTCACGATGTCGGACTCCAGCTTCTTCAGGAATTCCTCGGGCGACGAGATCATCGGCTCGGCACCCTGCGTTGCGAGGAAGTCCACCATCTCCTTGGTGCGCAGAATCGTCTCAACGTCGGCATTGATCTTCTTCACGATCGCCATGTCGATGCCGGCGGGCGCGAGAATTCCCCACCATGGGTTGACGTCGAATCCGGGGAAGCCTGATTCCGCAATGGTCGGAATCTGCGGCGCGGCCGCGATGCGCTTGCCGCTGCTCACCGCCAGCGCGCGCACCTTGTCGGTCTGGATCATCTGCAGCACCGACGGGACGCTGCTGAATGCGGAGTTGACCTGGCCGCCGATGACATCGGTGATGGCGGGCGCAACGCCGCGATAGGGAACGTGCAGCATCTTGATGCCGGCTTCCGATTTCACCATCTCGCCGAGCAGGTGATTGACCGAGCCGTTGCCCGACGACGCGTAGGTCAGCGCATCGGGCTTGGCGCGCGCGAGCGCGACGTATTCGGCCATGGTTCTGGCCGGCAGGTTCGGGTTGACGATCAGGATGAACGGCGTGGACGCCAGCGTCGCGACGGTCTGGAAGTCCTTCACGCTGTCGAACGGGATCTTCTGATAGAGGCTCGGGTTGATCGCCTGCGAACCCGCATAGGTGACGAGCAGCGTGTAGCCGTCCGGCGCGGACTTCGCGACGACGTCGGTGCCGACGACGCCGCCTGCGCCCGCGCGGTTCTCGATCACGACCGCCTGGCCCCATTTCTCGCTCAGCAACTGGCCGATCTTGCGCGCGAACACGTCGGTCGCGCCGCCCGGCGTCTGCGGCACGATCAGTTTCACGACCTTCGAAGGATACGGTTGCGCGGCGGCCGGCATCGCGATTGCCGACAGGCAGGCGAGAGCGAACGCGGCCAGCTTCACGGGATGCATGACAAGTCCTCCGCTATGCGGTTTGTGTTTTTTGTGCCGCGCGCCACGCCATGATCTGACGCACCAGCACCGGCACCGACATCGCAAGGCCGATCAGTGTGGCGGTGCGGTTCGGCGATATCACCAGGATCGACGCGGCGCCGAGCCAGAGCCGCTCCCAGTGCGGCACGCGCGCGAGGCCATAGCCGGTGAGCGCGACCGCGAGCATCACGACGCCGATCGCGCAACCGATCGTCGTTTCCCAGAACTCGCCCCACGTGAATCCCTTGGTCACCAGCAGCATCGAGGGCGAATAGACGAAGACGAACGGCACCAGCGCCTTGGCGAGCCCAAGGCGAAACGCCGTGTTGCCGGTCTTGAACGGATCGGCGCCCGCCATACTGGCGCCCGCATAGGCCGCAAGCGCGACCGGCGGCGTGATGTCGGCGAGCACGCCGTAATAGAAGACGAAGAAGTGCGAGACCAGTTGCGGCACGCCGAGCAGCGCCAGCGCGGGCGCCGCAATCGTCACCATGATGAGGTAGTTCGCGGTGGTCGGTATGCCGCAGCCGAGCGCGATGCAGACGATTGCCGTCATCACCAGCGTGAAGAACAGCGTCATCGCCTTGGCGTCGAACCAGCTCTCCGGCACGATCGCGCCGAGCAGCGCCGCAATATCTGCCGCGTAGCCGGTGATGATGGTGGAGAGCTTGAAGCCGACGCCGGTCAGCGTGACGATGCCGATGATGATGCCGACGGTCGCGGCCGCGGCGCCGACGCTGATCGCATACTTGGCGCCGACCACGAAGGCGTCGAGGATGTCGACGAAGCGCGCCTTGCCGCCTTCGTCCTTCAGCACGTACCACGCCGACACGGCAATGGACGCGGCAAAGATCGGGATGAGGCCTTCCCACTCGACCAGGATCTGCATCCGGATCGCGAGCGCGATCGCCGCCACGAACGCGACGGCCACGACGCGATTGCGATTGGTGAGGCCGAGCACGATGCAGCCCGTGATGCCCCAGAACGCCGCCAGATAAGGCGTGAAGTCCGAGAACAGCACGAGCAGCAGCACGGCGAGCGGCATCGCGGTCGGCCAGTCGCGTTTGATCACCTCGCGCGCGACCGGCAACTCGGACTTCGGCAGGCCGCGCAGGCCGTACTTCTTCGCCTCGAAGTGGATCTGGCAGAACACGCCGAAGAAATGCATGAAGGCCGGCACGATCGCCGCCACGATGATGGTCTGGTACGGGACCGCGAGATACTCGACCATCAGGAATGCGGCCGCGCCCATGATCGGCGGCGTGATCTGTCCGCCGGTTGCGGCGGCCGCCTCGACGGCGCCGGCAAAGTGCCGCGCGTAGCCGACGCGGATCATCGCGGGAATCGTGAGCGAGCCGACCGTCACGGTGTTGGCGATCGACGAGCCCGAGATCATGCCGAACAGGCCCGAGCCGAAGATCGAGACCTTCGCGGGCCCGCCGGAGAAGCGGCCGGTCAGCGCGGTCGCAAGATCGATGAAGAAGCGCCCGAGCCCGACGCGCGTCGCCAGCACGCCGAACAGCACATAGTGGAACACGTAGGTCGCCACCACGCCGAGCGCGATGCCGAAAATGCCCTGGCTCGTGAGATAGAGGTGATTGACGACGCTTTTCCACGTGTTGCCGGGATGCGCGAGGATGCCCGGCAGCGTTGCGGCCCCACAGCGCGTAGGCGATCAGTACGACCGCGATGATCGGCAGCGGCAGCCCTACGCTGCGGCGCGTCGCCTCCAGCAGCACCACGATCATCACGGTGCCCATGATCCAGTCGATCGGCTCGGGATTGCCGACGCGGAACTGGAGGTCGTGGAAGACGTACGGCACGTAGAGGCTGGTCACCACCGCGGCGAAACAGCAGAGCCAGTCGATGACGCTGATGCCGAGCGGGAAGAAAAGACTCGCCCTGGGCGTTGCGGCGTTGCCCTTCTGGCTCCACGAGAAGACCAGGAAGATCAGCCCGAGCACGCAGGCGATGTGAATGCCGCGATGCAGGGTCTCCGGCAAAAGGCCGAAGCCTGCCGTGTAGTAGTGGAAGCACGAGAGGCCGAACAACGCAACCGCGACGATCCATCCGGCCGCGGGCAGCAGCGGCCGGAAGCGCATTTCCGGATCGAGCTCGGCCTCGAGTTTCTCGATCCGGTCCTTGTCGAGTTCTGCCGTGGCCATGCGGCGCTGCCCCCGATGCGCGCGCCGCTACTTGATCAGGCCGATCTCCTTGTAGAATTTCTCGGCGCCCGCATGCAGCGGAATGCCGACGCCCTGTAGCGCAGTTTCCTTCTTGATCTCCTTGCCCTTGGCGTGGCCGGCGTCCATCGCGGTGCGCGTCTTGTCGCTCCACAGCGCCTTGGTGATCTCGTAGACCAGATCGTCCGGCTGCTTCGACGTCGTCGTCCACTGCGCGCCGACTGCGACCGTCTCGACGCCCTTCACGTCCTTGTAGGTCCCGTCCGGGATTTTATCTTTGGCGAAGAACTTGAACTGCGCCATGATCTTGTCGCGCTGCGCGCCGTCGATCGGCAGCAACTCGAAGCCGTTGGTGGCGGCCAGCTCGGTCAGCGTGCCCTGCGGAAAGCCGGTGGTCTGGAAGTAGCCTTCGAGCGAGCCGTCCTTGAACTTCTCCGCGGACTGCGTCTGCTTGAGATACTCGGGCTTGATGTCGCGTTCTGTCAGGCCATAGGCGGCGAGCAGCGCGCGCGCATTCACCAGCGTGCCGGAGCCCGGCTCGTCGATCGAGACGCGCTTCCCCCTCAGGTCGGCGAGCGTCTTGATGCCGGCGCCCTTCTTGACCACCACATGCACGCTTTCCGGATAGAGGTTCGCGATCACGCGCAGCTCCTCGATCTTCGGCTTGCCCTCATAGATGCCGGTGCCGGTGAAGGCCCATGCGTTGATGTCGGCCTGGCTGAAGCCGGACTCCATCGAGCCGCCGACGATGCCGTTGACATTGGCGACCGAGCCGTTGGTGGCGACCGCGCTGACGTTGATCGTGGACGTCGAGACCGCGTTCGCGATCATGCCGCCGACCGGATAATAGGTGCCGCCGGTGCCGCCGGTGCCGATGCGGAAAAAGCGCTGCTGCGCCGTCGCCAGCTGGCTGGAAAACCCGAAAGCGCCGAATGCTGCGCCGGCGGCCAGCGCCTGACGGCGGGTAACGAAAAAGGTCATGTGTCGTTTCTCCTTTTGGGACCGCCGGACCGCGGGGCCGGCCATTGCGGAAAATTGTCGACTGTCAGCGCCGGTTTGTCCACTCGCTCACCTGTCATCCCGGGCGAGCGCAGCGAGACCCGGGATCCATAGCTACCGCTCGCGATTATGGGTCCCGGCTCGCGCTCGCTTTGCTCGCTTGGCCGGGATGACCAGCGGAGTCAGGCGAGGTGCTTCTTGAAGAACGCGACCGTGCGGTCCCACGCGAGCTTCGCCGCAGCCTCGTGGTAGCGCGGCGTCGAGTTGTTGTGGAAGCCGTGCTGCGTGCCCGCATACATGTGCATCTCGTAGCGCGCACCGGCGGCTTTCAGCGCCGCCTCGAACGCCGGCCACATCGCGTTGATGCGCTCGTCGGTCTCGGCGTACTGGACCATCAGCGGCGCCTTGATGTTTGCGACCGACGCCGTGTCTGCCGCCGCGCCGTAGAACGGCACGCCCGCATGCATGTCGGCGCCCAGCGTCGCGGCAAGGAAGTTCGTCGTGCCGCCGCCCCAGCAGAAGCCGGTGACGCCGAGCTTGCCGGTGGAATTCGGCTGGCCTTTGAGATAGCGCGCGCTGTTGATCATGTCGGTGCGCAGCTTGGCTTGGTCGAGGCCCGCCTGCAGCGTGCGGCCGTCGTCGTCGTTGCCCGGATAGCCGCCGACCGGCGACAGCCCGTCGGGCGCGAGCGCGAGGAAGCCGTCTGCCGCGGCGCGCCGCGCCACGTCCTCGATGTAGGGGTTGAGCCCGCGGTTCTCGTGGATCACCAGCACGGTGGGGAAGGGGCCTTGCCCGGCCGGCTGCACCAGGTAGCCGCGCATCGTGCCGGACGTGCCGCCGGGCGAGGGATAGCTCACATAGCGCGCCTTGATGCGCGGGTCGGTGAACGAGATCGTCTGCGCCTGCGCGTAGCGCGGCATCAGCGCCTGCGCCATCGCGAGCCCGCCGGCGATCGCGCCCGCGCGCGCCAGGAATTCGCGCCGGTCGATATGGCCGTGACAGTACTCGTCGTAGAGATCGAAGATGCGCTGGTCGATCCACTGTTGCGTCAGCGGCTGCGGCGGCGCGTCGTCAAGCGTTGCGGCGATCGGTACGTCGTTCATGGCGGCGCTCTCCCTGGGGCGGGTGCCACTTTAGCCGAGACCCAGACGCGCGAGAATGCCGCTCTCTGTGTCCCGGGCGCATCGCAGCACGCAGTGATGCGATGCAGACCCGGGACCCCGGTTTCTTGTTTCACGGTTTGGAAAAGCAACCGGGGTCCCGCATCTGCGATGCACCGCCAAGAGCGCTGCATCGCGTGCGGGACACGCGCTCTAACCCGTAGGGCGGGCAAAGGCGCGCAGCGACGCGCCCGCCGCAACGCTCAATGGCGGACACGCTTTGCCCCCGCTTTCGCAGGGACAAGCTTTGCCCCCCCCCATCCATGCTCCGTCATGCCCGGCCTTGTGCCGGGCATCACGTCTTACTTGTCGACTCATGGAAAAGACGTGGATGGCCGGGACAAGCCCGGCCATGACGAAAGCGGTGTCGTAGCCGAGTAAGGTGCTTCGACTAAAATCGAAGAGGCATCTTGCTTGAACTCACCTCAGCGTGAGCAAGATCTAGATGCCTACAGAAACCTCGGAGTGCCTCCACCCCCAACTCTAGCTCTGACGTTGGTCCTTGAACAATACGCCGTATTGGAAAGCGCTTCGTGTACACCCCGGCCCAGTGAGTCAGCTTAAGGGGAATATACGGGACCAAGCCAATCGGACCAACGCGGTAAAGCGGGGGATCTGTCTTTTCTTGAGCGACGACGAGACGCCATTCTTTCTCGTGCTCAAATCCGGGTTGTTTAATCGAAAGCATCAAGTTCGAGAGTCCATCTCGTGCCATACGGCAGATATCTGCCATTACAAAGGTCCACAGCGGTTCTTTGAATTTGTCGCGCGTCTCTCGATAAATAGGCAAGAGCTGCGCAATCATTTTTGTTGCTGCCTCTCGTTGGATATTGGCGTCGTAAATAACCTTGAACAACGACGCATAGGGTGGCTCTCGCAGCTTTTCAGTATGATCATGGACGCGAAGGATTCTGGGCCGCAAATCAAGACCGATTGCGATACCTCCGCGCCGGCCACCGTATGCAACCCACTGCGGAATGCTGTCCTCGAGTTCGCTGCAGCAAAATGCAAACACGTGCACCAAATCTCTTAAGTCAAACGTATTAGATAGCCGACGTACTAGTTCGCGCTCATCATCTTTCTCAACCTTGCTACTCACGTCTTCAATTATGGATTTCAGAAGGTCGGAGGCGTAGCTCATCTCTGAAGCGTCGTTCAAGAAACGTATATCTGATGCCCAAACGATCCCGCTCTCAGCGATTAGGTGAAACGTTTGGGCAGTACAGTAATGGTACAAGACACTTGGTGAATCTGATGGTTGCGTGCTTCGCCATTCGTTAAGGCAGGCTTGTTCAAATGAGGCCGTTACCTCGACCAAAGAGGCATGTACCGACCGAAGCTCGTCCTGTGTGTAGCTTGTGCTCATTGATCCCGGATTCGTCATCACTGCGATAGGAATCGTTGCCGAGTCGCCTCAGGCTAGCCAGCCAACTCAGTACTTTGATGCTCCTGCCTATTACAACCGAGCAGTTGCCATATTTCGGTCCTATTATAGGATTATACAATCACCACCTCGCTCACTGAGGGGCGTCAACCGGTGACGTTCGGATGATGGGGCGAGCCGGGATGCGCGGCCGGAGAACAGGCTGGCGGTCCCGGGGCTGGTGACGGAGCAATCCGGCATCGGCTTGTGCGGCGCCTGCGCGGCCGGCTTCGTCAGCCGGCCACCCGGGCGGCTGTGGGACCCGCCCTGGGGGCACTAGGACCCCTGCGCGAGGAGCTCGCTGCAGAGGAACGGCGCCAATGCCGTTTCAGAAGCGCGGACCGCAGCCGAAAAATGCCGCAAACGGAGCGCCGCGAGGCGAGCGCGCTTCACCCGCGCGCGCCACGCCGTCAAGCGTGGATGGTCGTGCGCCTCGCGGTGCTCCGCCCCTCGCTTCTTTTCATCAGAGACATGGACTGGGAATGGTCCGCGGCGCGAAGCGCCCGCGGAGAAGGAGGACGCATGGGTAGAAAGAACGCACACCCCGAATACAATTTCGATCCCAACTCCGAAACGCTCGACGCCGACTACAAGGCCTTCCACACCATCGCAAAAACGTTGCCCGAGGCCGAGCGCAAGGCGACGCAGGCGAAATTTCAGACCGCCTTCGATCAACGCGGCATCGAGGACCGCCGGATGTTCAACAACATCTTCTGCCTCTGGCACATCTGCGCCGACAAAGCGTGCAGGCGCGTGTCGCGCTGCGTGGGCGATCCGGATGCGTGCCATCAGCGCTGGTGGCCAGTCGTGCCGGAGGGGCAGAAGAGGCATTTCCAGTTCTTCATGAAGGCGGCGAAGGAGGGTGCGTCGAACGCAGAAGCGCTGCGCATTGCGCAACAGAAGTGCGAGGAGTTTGCGGAGCAGATCGCGCAGGAAGAAGAGCAGCAGCTTGGCGAGCTGCGGGCGCGCGACGAAGCGGAGCGGAGGAAGGCGGAAGGTGCGAGCGTGGCAGCGACTCCCGCTCAGGCGCCGTCCGGTCCGCGTGCCCGTGCGTTATGAGCGTAGGGCGGGCAAGGGCGCGGCACGCGCCGTGCCCGCGTCTAGCCCTACTCCGCATACACAATGCGCCCGCCCACCATCGTCAGAACGCTGCGGATGCTGCCGATCTCTTCTGTCGGCACGGTGAGATAATCCTTCGTCAGCACCGCGAGGTCGGCGAGCTTCCCCACCTCAAGCGCGCCGCGACGTGTTTCGTCGAACGAGAACCACGCGCTGCCCTGCGTGTAGAGCCGCAGCGCCTCAAGCCGCGACGGCGTCTCTTCCGCGTCGCGCGTCGGCATGCCGGCAACGGTCTTGCCGTCGAGCATCCATTGCAGCGAGACGAACGGGTTGTACGACATCACCCTATGTGCATCCGTGCCGCCGCCGACCGGAATGCCCATCCGCAGCGCGGTGCCGATCGGCGGGCTCAGCCGTATCGCGTCGGCGCCACGCTGGCCGAGGAAGGCTTCGCCACGAAAGTAGAATGCGTTCTGCATCAGCCAGCCGACTTCGAGCGCCTTCATGCGCGTGAGGCTCTCCAGCGACGCATCGTTCAAATGCGCAATCGACCAGCGCAGATGCGCGATCGGCGTCTCGCGGTTCACGCGCTCCAGCACGTCGAGCAGGTGGTGGACCGAGCGGTTGTTGTTCCAGTGGAAGGTCGCGGTGAGGCCGCGCTGCGCCGCCCAGTGCAGCGTTTGATAGAGCTGCTCCTTCTGCGCGTCCGAAGGCGTCTCGTTGTTATACATGCCCCAGGTGACGTTCTCGCCGATGCCGTTGAACCTGAGCCAGCCATCGCCGAAGCCCATCGGCAGCATCGCGGTCAGCGCCTGGAAATCGCCAAGCTCATGGCCGCGGCGCGGCGCGCACAGGCTGTAGGTGACTCGGAGAGTGAGACCGCCCTCGCGCCAGACCTGAAACAGCGCGCGGTACGCGTCGAGCGGCAGATTGTAGCCGCCGGGATCGAGCACGCCGGTGATGCCGAGACTGTTCAGTTCGCGGAAGAACGCGCGCGTGCCAGTTATCTGCTGTTCGAGGGTCGGGCGCGGCAGTTTGTCGAACATGTCGCTGATCGTGCGCGCATCGCCGCCGATCCATTCGCTGGGCCGGCCGTCCGCATCGGTGCCGATCTTCAGGCGCGAGGCGAGTGCGGTGTCGCCGAGAACGCCCAGCGCTTCGAGGCCGCCTTCGGTCATCAGCACGTCGCTGTAGAGAAGCTGCACGTAGACGCGATGATCCGGCGCCGCGGCGGCGACCTCGGCCCGCGTCGGGCGGCGGCGTTCGGCGAACTGCCCCTCGGTCCAGCCGCCGGCCACGACCAGCCAGCTTCCTTTCGGGGCACTTCGCGCCGCCACCCGGAGGCGGCCGAGCGCCTCGTCGAGCGACCGCGCGCCGATCCAGTGCACCTCGGTGGTGAACGTCAGCCCGGCGCGGATCGCGTGGATATGCGAGTCGATCAGGCCGGGAATGACGGTGCGGCCGGCGAGGTCGATCACCCGCGTCGCGGGACCGGCGAGTGCGCGGATGTCCTCGTTGCGTCCGACCGCCGCGATGCGGTCGCCGCGCACCGCGAGCGCCTCGGCCGGAGCAGAATCGAACTGAACGATCTTGCCGTTGATCAGAACCGTGTCGGCGGTCTGCGCGTGGGCGGCCGCGACGAGCGCGGCGAGCAGAACGATCGAGCCGGCGATCCGGCGCAGCACGGGTTACAGTCGCTGCAGCGTGCAGTTGGTCTCGATGTTCATTTCGCTCGAGCCGGAGGGATTGCGGCGCATCACGTTGAGCGGCTTGTAGCCGTTCTTGTCACAGGACACGGCGACCTCGTCCGGCTTGAAGTCCTTGCTGACATGGCTGCGGTAGAAGCCGAGCACGTTCGCCTTCACCTCCAGCGGGTCGCCGCTCTTGGGCTTCAGCAGGACGCGCGCGTCCGGCACGGGCGAGCCACGATGGTCGCGCACGAAGCCGAAGTAGACGGGCCCGCGGCTCTCGGTGTCGTTGGCGGCGTCGTAGTCGTCGCCGCCCGCGAGAGCCGGGATAGCGGACAAAACCGACAGCGCGGCACCGGCGATGAGCGCAAGCGTTCGGACTGTCATGTCAGCCTCCTTCAGAACCGCCAGAAGAACCTCAGCGCATACACCAGAACCGGGATCGCGGCGAGCGGGGCAATCCATACCAGCGACAGCGGGATCTTTCTGATCAGGCTTTCGGGCAGCTTCGCGGCAACAAGGCCGAGGATTCCCGCCACCAGCAGCGTGCTCGCCGTCCAGCCGTACCAGTACATCGCCGGACCTTCGTCTTTCACGGCGCGCGCAAACCCGAGATCAACGCGGTTGGTGCCCGGATGATAGGTGAACAGCGGCAAGTTCTGCATTTCGCAGATGACGTAGACCACCGGCGTCGCCAGCGCGAACACGATCGCGAAATTGCGGAACGCGACCGACGTGGCGAGCGAAGCCGAGCGCGCGCGGGGCGCGGCTTGCGTTGTGGTGCTCATGATCCAAACCCCCGCACGTTGTTCACGACGTGGCCGGTCAGGAAGATGAACCAGCACATCCCAGCGAGCACGACGGTCAGCCATTTGCGCGCGCGGTCGTATTCGGCCTCGCGCGCGTTCTTCCAGAAGTACCAGTAGATCGGCAGGAGGCCGAGACCGATGGACGCAAGATGCTCCTTCATCTCGAACGCGCCCTGGGTCTTCCAGAAACCCTCCTGCTCGATCGGGATGCGCACGTACATGCGATACTTGGTGTAGATCCATGCGCCGAAGAAGAACGTCACGATCCAGAGCACGCAGACGGCAGCCGCGTAGCTCGCGCCATGCACCGCACGGAAGCGCGTCACGAAGCCGGGCGGACCTGCGGCGGCGCGCACCGGCATCGCGACCGAGAGCGCCTGATGCGACAGCGCGCCGAGCAGCGCGACCGCCAGCAGCGCGTGGGCGGTGAACAGGATGGTCCAGTAGGTGTTGACCGAAATGTAGTCCAGCAAGAAGTCGGGTATGATCCCCATGGCTTCCCCCCGATATCGTGCCTGGTTCGCTTGCGGCTAATCCATGCACCGCGCATGCGCGCGTTGGTCTTTGAATTTAGCTCCTCTGGTTCTGCCGAGAACGAGCGTATTGACGCAGCTAGTCGAGAAGCAGCGCCATTCCCGGGTCTCCCTTCTCCATTGCGCGCCGATATGCCGGACGTGCGCCAATCCGTTTCAGATAGGTCCGCAGGCTGGGCAGACGCGCATAATCATACGGCAGGAAATACCGCATGGTCGTGAGCGAGAAGCCCATCATGATGTCGGCGGTGGTGAACTCATCACCCGCGAAGTATTCGGCCTCGCGCGTTCGCGTCTCGATGAGATCAAACGCGCGGTCGAGCCGCTCCCGCTGCGCGACGAGCACCGGATTGTCGTCCGGCAGCTTCAGCCGGGAGAGGATCATGCAGCGCCCCATGAGCGCCTGCAGCGTGCCGTTGGCGAAATGAAACCAGAAGAGAAACAGCGCGAAACCGGGATGATCGGGGGGCAAGGCGAGACGCCCGCCGCCGTATTTTTCGACGATGTACTGAATGATCGCGCCGGACTCGGCGAGCACCAGATCGCCGTCGGTGATCACCGGCGCAGTTCCGATCGGATGCAGCGCCTTGTAGTCCACCGGTGCGAGCAACGGCGCGCGGGCGTAACGCTTCAGCTCATACGGAACGCCCAGCTCTTCGCAGAGCCAGACGATCCGCTCCGATTGCGACTTTCCCAGGTGATGAACCGTCAGCATGCGACGATACGGTGCCTTGCGTCACCGCGCGAGCGGATCGGGCCGGAGCTGGAATTTCACCACCTTCGGCCGCGTGCCCTTGCCGGTTTCGAGATGGAACGGCGTACGCGTGCCATAGGTCGCCCACACGCCCTTGCCCTTCCAGCCGGCGTTCGGATCGTCGATCCGCCCGTCCATCCACTTGGCGTAGAAGCCATTCGGATACGGCACGACGAAGTTGAGCCACTTGTCGCCGACCAGCGCCATCAGCGACTCGTTGGCGTTGCCGGTCGCCCACGGAACGTTCTGCCCGAGCCCGAACGTGTCGAACTGGTCGACCCAGGTGTAGTAGCTCGCCTCGGCGCTGCCCGTTTCCGAGATGCCCTGCATCTGCGGGCCGGGCATCGGGTAGAGCGTCCAGCCTTCCGGACAATGCCGGCCGGTCGCGGTCTCGGGGCCGCGCAGCACCTTGCACTTGGCTCGGTCGAACTTGCCCATGTGTCCGCTCGACAGCGGCACCCATGCGATGCCGTTGCGGTCGATGTCGAAGCCGCGCGGGCCGTAGCCCGGCATCGGCGGCTCGTAGATTTCGGCGAGCGCGGTCTCGGACGGGTTCGTTCCGGGATCGACGCGCACGACGTAGCCGGGGAAGGTCAGGATCGAGCCCCAGATGGTGCCGTCCTGCGGATTGACGCCGATGCCGTAGAGCGCGCCAGTGATGCGTTTGTCCTTCGTCGGATCGACCGGCTGGTTCGGCTCGACGTAGTCGTCGCGTTTGCCGTTGCCGTTGGTGTCGAGCACGATCGGCGTCCAGCCTTGCGACTTCGCCTCGTCCCCGGTCTCGTCGAATTTCCTGGTGTCGAGCCAGCCGAGCGCGCCGCTGGCAGGTCCGCCCGCACTCATCCAGAGCGTATTGTTGGCGTCCTCGGCAAAGATCAGGTGATGCGTCTGGTAACAGGTGCGGATCAGGGTGACCTTGCCAGTCTTCGGATCGAGCATCGCGAGATGCCGCGTCGAGGAGTTCATCGGGAACACCTTCGCGGACGGGTGGTCCGAGCCCTTCTTGCAGAAGTCCGGATTGTCCGCGACGCCGACGCGCGACGTCCACCACACCCGGCCGTTCTGGTCGTACATCGGGTTGTGCGTCGAGGTCTGGCCGTCCCAGATCGCCTCCTCGCCCCAGTAAGGCGAAGGCCCGAGCGGATCGTCCTTGTGCGACGGCGTCTTCGGGTCGCGCACCGGCATCTTGAAACTCGCCGCCTTGTGCGCGACCGGATCGAGGATCGGGATGATGTCGGTCGAGTTCTCGACCGCGCCGTAGATGAGGCCGTTCGGGTTCAGCGTCGGCTTGCGCTTGTCGGTGGCCGTGATGTCGTGGAGGTAATGCTTGGGATCGGAGAAATCCCACTGCGTGACGACGACGTTGCGCTCCTGTCCTTGCGGACGCTCGGGCTTCGCAGCCGGCAGCTCACCCGCTGCGACGCGGTCGGTCCAGTCGGCGAACAGTTTCAGCGCGTGCTGTGCTTCGAGACGGCCGATCGTGTTGGCCATGTTGGTCATCGCCTGACCCGACATGATGCGGCGCGCCCAGGCCTCCTCGGATTTCATGTCGGCGAAGACAGACGGCATGGTGCGCGTCGCCTTGTTGCCGAGCGCATGGCAGGCGTAGCAGCCGTTGGTCTTGGTGACGTTCAGCCACTCGATCTGGCTCTTGGCGTTGCCGAGCGGAAACTCGTTCTTCGCCGGCGTCTTGAGCATCGAATACCAGTAGATCGCCGGATAGATCTCGGCTGCTTCCTTCGGCGTTGCTGCCGTTGTGATGAGATTGACGATCCTGCCCGGCTCGCTGTTCTGCCGCGCGGAGTCTTTCAAGCCGTAGCCGCGCGCGAAGATTTCGTAGTTCGCCTTGGGCAGTTCGGGGATCAGGTAGCGGCCCCGATCGTCGGTCACGACGCTTTTGATGAGGCGCGTCGGCAGGTCGGTCGTTTCGGCGATCACCCAGACGCCGGCTTCCGGGCCGGCCGGGCCCATCACGACGCCACTGATATTGTCGCCGCCAAACGTAAGTTGCTGCGCGCTCGCGCCAGAAAAACTCGCAATCGCGATGCCGACCGCAGCCGCGCCCGCGAAAAGAAATTTCCGGAATGCCATGTCGCCCTCCTGTCGTCGCCAACTCAGGATGTGCGCCGGGGACGCGTTCGCGCGGCCCCGGTGTCTCGTTTGTGTCTCCTACTTCGCCAGCGGATCCGGGCGCACCTGGATGTGCACCGCCATCGGGCGCGCGCCCTTGCCGAGTTCGTTGAGCCAAGGGGTGCGGTCGCCGCTTGCGCTCCACAGGCCGCGGCCTTTCCAGCCGGCATTCGGATCGTCGATGCGCGCGTCGAGCCCCTTGGCGTAGTAGCCCATCGGATACGGCACGCGCATCAGGATCATTTGTCCGTCCTTGAAGCCGACGAAGCCGTCCTGAAGGTTCGCGGTCGAGATCGGAACGTCCGCGCCGAGGCCGACTGCATTGTGGTGATCAACCCAGGTGTAGTAGCTCGCCTCGGCGCTCGAATTGGGCACGTCGTCGAAGCCCGGACCCGGATATTTGTGCAGCGTGAACCCTTCCGGGCAGTGATTGCCGGTCGCGTTCGGCCCGTTGAGCGGGGCCTTGCACTTGCGGCGGTCGAACTCGATCAGATGCCCGGCCGAGCCCGAGCCCCACAACCGGCCATCAGCGCCGATGTCGCCGCCGCGCACGCCGACCCCTTCCTTCGGAATGGCGTAAAACTCGCTCAGCTTGGTCTTCGGATCGAAGCGCAGGAAGCCCGCCGTCCCGGCGAAGGTGCCCGACGTGTACCAGACCGATCCGTCGGTCGGATGCGGCATCACGGCGTACGGGCCGGAGCCTGGATTGAAGCGCGCATCCTTGCCCTCTTCGGATTTGCCCGGCTCGCTGAATTCGTCGAGCTTGCCGTTGCCGTTGGCGTCGAACACGAACGGGAACCAGCCGACCGCTTTCTGCGGGTCCTTGGTCTCGTCCCAAACCTTCGTGTTGATCCAACCCGCGACCGGACCGCTGCCCGACATCCACAGCGTATTGTCGGCGTCGTAGCCGAATTGCGGATGGTGCGTGCCGAAGCAGGTGTCGACGAACTCGTATTTCATCGTCTTTGGATCGAGCATCGCAGCCTGACGCGACGAACGCTCGATCGGGAAGACCTTCGCGGACGGATGCTCCGAGCCCTTCTTGCACCAGGCCGGATTATCGAGGCCGCGCACGTTGGCGGCGAGCCAGACGCGGCCCTGGCCGTCGAACATCGCGTTGTGCTGGTTCGCCTTGGTGTCCCACAGGATTTCGTCGCCCCAGTAGGCGGAGGCCATCGTCGGCTTGATTGCGCCGGCGTGGCCCGGTCCGAGCGAGACCGGCATGTTCGGGTCCGCGACCGGCATCTTGAAGTACGACACCTTGTGAGTTTTCGGATCGAGGATCGGCATGTTGTCGGTCGAGTATTCGGGCGCGCCGTAGAGCGGGCCGCCTGCGTTGACCGTGGGCTTGCGCCGGTCCGACGAGATCAGGTCGTGCAGGTATTTGTCCGGCTGCGACCAGTCCCATGTCGTCACCACGATGTTGCGCTCGACGCCGGCCGGGCGCTGCGGCTTGTGCTTGGGCAGGTCGCCTTTCGCCACGCGGTCGGTCCAGTCGCCGAAATACTTGTACGGCACAGCGCCGAGCTGACCGGCAAGCCGGTTGGTCATCATCTCGCCGGACTGGCCCGCCGCGATGCGGCGAACCCAGGCCTCGGCGCCGTTATCAAATTTGCCGAACTGCGCCGGAACGGTACGTGTCGATTCCTGGCCCAGCTGATGGCAGCCGACGCAGTCGACATTGTTCATGCGCTGCAGCCATGTCTCGCGCGTGATGTTCTTCGGGATGTCGGTGTGCCCGCCGAAATCCGCGGCCGGCGGGATCTTCATCATCGTGTACCAGTAGATCGCCGGATAATAATGCGCGGCCGAGCGCTCATCCGGCGCCTTGATGGCGGTGTGGTTGAGGGTCTGGCCGGGCTTCGCGCGGATGCGCGGCGAGTCGATCAGCCCGTAGCCGCGAACCCACACCTGATAATTGGCGACCGGCAGGTCCGGAATGACATAGCGGCCCTGGTCGTCGGTGACGACGCTCCTGGTGAAGCGCGTCGGCAGATCGGTGGTCTCGGCGATGACCCATACGCCGGCTTCAGGTCCCCCCGCGCCGGTGACGACACCGCCGATATCGTCGGCGTCGATGCTGACCGCGGCTTGCTGCGCGGTGGCTGGTGCGATGAGCAACGCGATGGCAAGCGCCGCAACGCCGGACAGCAGAATTTTTCTGATCATTGCTTTCTCTCCCTGACGGACTTCGCGCGTTCTGCGACGACGCGTTGTTGCGGCTGGCTCTTCCAAAGGAGCTGCGCATGCGGTCCGGTTGTAAGCGCGAATTGTCACTGCCTTGAGGCATCGGGTCAAACGCTTTCGTGGCGGCGCGCCATGATGCCTCCGCAACGCTGGCATCGCGCGAAGCCTTGGCGGACTTTGCGAATTTCATGGCGTGGCATTGCGCGTTGACCGGACGTACCTCGCGCGCCTAGCGTAGGGTCAGGCAGGAGCGGAGCCGGTTGCACCGGCAAAGACGACTACAACCGCACGGGAATCAGCCTCGGGAGGAGCGATATGTTCAGGTTCTTGGCGGCACTTGCCGCCGGTGTCTTGCTGTTCGGATCGGCGCAGGCCCAACAGCCGAAGGAATTGACGCTCTGGACGCATTGGGCGGCCGAGCAGATCAAGCGCCAGTATGTCGAAGAGGCGATCGCAGATTTCGAGAAGAAAAATCCCGGCATTAAGATCAAGGCATCTTGGTATGAGAAGAACGCGCTCTACGCCGCGCTGAAGACCGCACTGCGCGCCGGGCAGGCGCCTGACATCTTCTACGCCGAGCCCGATCAGAGCGAATATTACGAAAACGCCTTCCTGCTCGACCTCTCTGGCCTCAACTGGGGGAACGTCGAGCCTTGGGCGAAGCAGGCCTGGAGCTACAAGGGCAAGCCTTACGGCCTGCCGCTCGAGGCGTGGACGGTCGAGCTCTATTACAACAAGAAGCTGATGGACGAGGTCGGCGTGAAGGTGCCGGACAGTCTCCAGCTTTCCGGCGACGCCTTCCTCGACATGACGAAGAAGGCGAAGGCGAAGAACATCGTGCCGATGTCGCTTGGCGCCGGCGACCGGCCGTTCACCGGCGCGCATCTGACGCACGAAGCTCTGCTGCAAAAGCTCGGTACCGACGATTACGGCAAGCTGCTCACCGGCAAGCTGCCGTGGACCGACTCGCGCGTCGTCGACACCTTGAAATGGCTTCGTAGCCTGCTCGATGCCGGCCTCCTGCCGACCACATTCACCTCGCTCAAGCTCGGCGAGTCGCACATCTATTTCCACACCAAGCCGGGGCGCTCACGTTCCTCGTCGGAAGCTGGTACACGAGCCGTGCGTTCAACGCGCCAGATCAGGGCGGGCAGCCGGTCGGCTTCCCGCTCGGGATCATGAAATTCCCGGCCGTACCCGGCGCTGCCTGTCCGGAATGCCGCACCATCGCGATTGGCGGCTCTTACGTCATCAACGCCGAGACGAAGCACGCGAAGGAGGCGGTCGCCTTCCTCAATACGTTCGCGACACCCGAGATGGGCAACAAGTGGCTCGAGCGCGTGATGGTGCAAACCGGCATCAAGAGCGATGCCTCGAAGATCACGGGCCAGAACGCCGGGTACTTCAAGATGCTCGAAGAGAGCAATAAAGGCTCGAAGTACTACTTCGGCATTCCGATCCAGGTGATGCAGGGCAAACCGAAGGAAGTGTTCACGCAGGTCATCAACATGGCATTCCCCGCCGGGTCGCTCGATGTCGATGGTGTCGTGAAGCAGATGGGCACCGCATACTGACTCGTCCGGCGTAGGAAGCATCGGCGATCCCGCCCGAAAGGGCGGGATCGTTGTTCGAGGCGGCATTCACAATGGCGGCAAGCATCTCTTCAGCGCGCGAGGATGGGCTGCGGCGGCCGTGGGGCGCGATCGTCGCGTTTCTGGTGCCGGCGCTGACGATCTACGTGGCGTTTACCGCCTATCCGGTGGTGCGGACGCTGTGGAACAGCGCGCACAAGGTGCTGCCGCGGCGCGAGGTCTTCGTCGGCCTTGAGAATTACATCGCGCTCGCGCAGGACGAAATCTTCTGGCGCGCGGTGCGCAATACGATCACGTGGGCGTCGATCTCGCCGATAGCCGAAGTCTCGGTCGCGCTGATGCTTGCGCTCGCGCTTTACGCCAAGGTGCCGGGCGCGCGTTTCTTCCGCATCGCATGGTTCACGCCGGTGCTGATGTCCTACATCGTGGTCGGTATTCTGTGGGTGTGGATCTACAATTTCGATTGGGGCCCGGTGAATACGGCGCTGCGCGCGATCGGGCTCGGCGGATGGGCGAAAGCCTGGCTCGGCAATCCCAACACCGCGCTGCCCGCGCTTATCGCCGTCACCACATGGATGTGGATCGGCTTCAACATGGTGGTGCTGCTCGCGGCGATCCATTCCTTGCCAAGGGAGGTGATCGAGGCGGCCGAGCTCGACAATTGCGGTTGGGGTCAGAAGCTCGTCTACGTGATCCTGCCGCTGATCTGGCCGACGGTGCTCAACCTCATCGTGCTCTCGTTCATCGGCAAGATGAAGATTTTCGATCTGGTCTGGATCACCACCAAGGGCGGACCGCTGTGGTCGACCGAGACGGTATCGACTTACGTCTACAAGCGCGCGTTCGAGTGGTCGACCTTCGACCTCGGCTATCCATCGACCATCGCGGCGATCTGGTTCGTCATCGTGCTTACTATCGTGCTGACGCTGACATTTGCGCTGCGCCAGCGCAGCAAGCTGGAATATTGAGCGATGGCGAAACCGCTCAAGCAATCGCTGCTGCTGATCCTGCTTGTTGCCTACACGGCGTTTGCGGCCGGACCGTTCGTGTGGGCCGCGATCATGTCGCTGCGCACCACAAGCGAGATCATGGCCGACCACTTCGCGCTCCCGACGATCATGCATTGGGACAAGTTCCCGACCGCATGGTTCAAGTCGAACTACAATGTCTACTTCCAGAACTCCGCGATGATCGTGCTGTCGGCGGTCGTGATCCTCACGATCGTCGGTGCGATGGCGGCGCATTGCCTCGCGCGCTACCGCTTCCGGCTCAACCGCGTGATCTATTTCATCCTGTTCTCGACCATCATCTTCCCGCCGCAGATCACCATCATCTCGCTGTTCCAGATCCTCGTGCAGTACGGGCTGTACGACACCCGCGCGGGCCTCACGCTGGTTTATGTGGCGATCCAACTGCCGCTGACGGTCTACATCCTGGAGAGCTTCTTCGCGCGCATTCCGTCTGATCTGTTCGATGCCGCGCGGATCGACGGCTATTCCGAATGGGAAATCTTCTGGCGTGTCAGTTTCCCGATCGCGCTTCCGGCGATTGCCACCACGGTAATCCTCAATTTCATCCTGCTGTGGAACGAATTTCTCTACGCCGTCGTGCTGATCACGGATGACGCCAACCGCACACTGCCGCTCGGCATCCAGCGCTTCATGGGCGATCAGCTCGACGACGTCGGCATGATCGCGACAGGTCTGATGATCGCGATTATTCCGGTGATCGTCGTGTATGCGTTCTTCTCGGAAAAACTGATCCAGGGCATGACAGCCGGAGCGGTGAAGTGAGTGTATCATGGCTGTCGTAACGCTCGATCGGCTGACCAAAATCTACGACCGTGGCCACGCGCCTGCGGCCGATGCGGTCAGCCTCGACATCCGCCATGGCGAGTTCATGGTGCTGCTCGGGCCCTCCGGCTGCGGCAAGACCACGACCCTGCGCATGATTGCGGGGCTGGAATCGATCTCGTCCGGCACGCTCTCGATCGACAATCGCGTGGTGAATGCCGTGCCAGCCAAGGATCGCGATATCGCGATGGTGTTCCAGTCCTATGCGCTCTATCCGCACATGAGTGTGAGGGAGAATCTTGCGTTCGGCCTGCGCCGCCGCGCGGTGCCGCGCGACGAGATCGAGCGGCGCGTGACGGGCGTCGCAGCCACACTCGGACTGTCGCAGTTGCTCGATCGGCGCCCGCATGCGCTCTCGGGCGGGCAGCGCCAGCGCGTTGCGCTCGGGCGCGCCATCGTGCGCGATCCAAAGGTGTTCCTGTTCGATGAGCCGCTCTCCAATCTCGATGCGGCGCTGCGCGTCTCGACACGTGGGGAGATCGCCGCGCTGCACCGCCGCCTCGGCGCAACGATGATCTACGTCACGCACGATCAGGTTGAGGCGATGACGATGGGTTCGCGCATCTGCATCATGAACGGCGGCAAGGTGGTGCAGGTCGGTGAGCCGCTTGAAGTCTATCGCCGGCCGGTCAACACATTCGTCGCGAGCTTCCTCGGCAACCCGCCGATGAACTTGATGAAGGCGGTCGTCACGAATGACCCGAGCGGCCGTCAGATCCGCATCGGCGCTTCGGCGTTCGCGCTGCCGCCTGAACGCATGGCGCCGCTGGCACCGGGCACCGATGTCATCTTCGGCATCCGGCCGGAGAAGGTATCCGGAACGCCGCAGCCAAGCGGCGCCTCCATCGAGGTGGAGATCGTTCAGGTCGAGCCGCTCGGCGCCGAGACGATTTTTGCGGGCCGCGTCGCTGGCGCCGACAAGCCGGTGTTCGCGCGCGTCGGCCCCGACGTACCGGTGACCGTTGGCGAGAAGCGCGCGCTCGGAATCGACCTTGCCGCCGCGCATGTGTTCGACGCCGAGGGCAATGCGCTGCGCCATGACTGAGCGCTGCGAGATTGGGTTCAGGAGAAGCTGAGCATGGGAAAGCGGATTGCGGTGGTTGGTGCGGGCGCCGTCGGCGGGTATCTCGGCGGTCACCTCGCCCGAACCGGCAACGATGTCACGCTGATCGACCCGTGGCCGGAGCATATCGAGGCAATCCGCAAGCGCGGCCTGAAGTTGTCGGGAATGACCGACGAGGAGACCTACACGATCAAGCTCCCGACCATGCACCTGACCGAAGTGCAATCGATCTCGAAGCAGCGCCTGATCGATATCGCCATCGTATCCAGCAAGTCCTATGACACCGAATGGTCGGCGACGCTGATCCGGCCGTATCTTTCAGCCGATGGTTTCGTCGTGTCCGCGCAGAATTCCATCAACGAGGAAACGATCGCACGAGTGGTCGGGTGGGGCCGTACGGTTGGCTGCATCGTCGGGAACAATTTTGGCGTCGACCTCTACGAACCGGGCTGTGTCCGCCGAACCATGCCGCGCGATTTCAAGGTGAAGTCGATTTACGTGGGCGAAGCACACGGCCGCGTCACGCCGCGCATCGAGGAACTAGCCGATATGCTGGCTGCGATCGACGGCGCGGACGTGACGACGAACCTGTGGGGCGAGCGCTGGTCGAAGCTCTGCGTCAACGGCATGCGCAACGGAGTCAGCGCCGCGACCGGGATGAGCGGCAACGAGCGCGACGCGCATGACGTCATCCGCCGCGTGGTGATCCGTCTGGCGGGCGAGGCGATCCGCGTCGGCAACGCACTCGGCTATCAGCTTGGGCCCATAACAGGTATCGAGCCGTCGCGGCTGCTCGCCGCGTCGGAAGGCGATCCAGCAGCGCTTGCCGAGGTCGAGGCGCACATGACCAAGGGAACGAGCACGCAGGCGCGCAGCAACACGCAGCGTCCCTCGATGGCGCAGGACATGCAGAAGGGGCGCAAGACCGAGATCGGCGAACTGAACGGGTTTATCGTGCAGAAAGCGAAAGAGGCCGGTTGCCCTGCGCCGACGCATGAACGGCTTGTCGATATCGTTCGCCGTGTCGAACGCGGCGAGGTAAGCCCTCGTCCCGAACTGCTGTTCGATTTGTGAGAACCGACATGGATACCGACCCGCGCGCTGATTTCTCTCGCCTCATGAATGCCGACAAGAGCGCCGTCGACACGCCGGCCTTGCTGGTCGATCTCGATGCGCTGGACGCGAACATTGCGCGAATTGCCGGCGCGTGCCGGCAGAACGGCATCAACTGGCGCCCGCACACCAAAGGGATCAAGGTCCCGCAGATCGCCCGCAAGCTGATCGAGGCCGGCGCCATCGGGATCACCTGCGCCAAGCTCGGCGAAGCCGAGGTGATGGCGGCGCATGGTTTTTCCGACATCCTGATCGCCAACCAGATCGTGGGGCCGCAGAAGATCGCGCGGCTCGTGGCGCTGCGGCGCACCTGCGACGTCATCGTTGCGGTCGACCATCAGGACAATGTCACGGCCATCGCCGAGGCGGCGCGCGCTGCGGGCGTCACGGTTCGTGTGGTCATCGAGGTGGACATGGGGATGAAGCGCGCCGGTGTTCCGCCCGGCGAAGCGTGCGTGACGCTCGCGCGGTTCATCGCGGCGCAGCAGGGTGTGACATTCGCCGGGGTGATGGGCTGGGAAGGCCAGACCGCAGGCATTCTCGATTCAAAGGAAAAGAACGCCGCGGTGGCCGCAGCGGTCGCGTCGTTCGCCGCGAGCGCCGCGCTATGCCGCAAGGCTGGTCTGCCGGTCGACATCGTAAGTTGCGGCGGCACCGGCACCTACTGGATCACCGCGAGCGCAGCCGGGCATCACCGAGATCCAGGCCGGCGGCGGCGTGTTCTGCGATGTGCACTACCGCAAGGACTTCGGCGTCGAGCACCCTTATGCGCTGACGATCATGACTACGGTCACCAGCCGGCCGACACCGAACCGGATCATCTGCGATGCCGGCAAGAAGACGATGAGCAGCGATGCCTCGATGCCCGAGCCGCTCGGCCTCGGCGCGGTGCGTTCGTCGCGCCTCTCGGCCGAGCACGGCATCGTCGAGATGGAGCAGCCGAACGTGACGCTGCGTGCCGGCGACCGGCTTGAATGGATCGTCGGTTACTCCGACACGACGGTTCACCTGCACGACGAGATCTACGCGACGCGCAAGGGCCGCATCGAAGCGGTCTGGCCAATCGTCGGGCGCGGCAAGATCCGATAGCGCGTGAGCAAGCGGGCGCTCAGCGCCCGCTTTACCGGTGCGAGTACGGCGTGGTGAACGGCACCACTTGCACCACCGTCATCATGCCGCGGTCTTCGTGCGCCAGGATGTGGCAGTGAATCACGTAGGTGCCGGTGTAGTCGACGAAGCGGCTGCGCATCTTGAAGTAGCCTGCGGCCACAATCTGCTGTCCGTCCGGTCCGTTGATCTTGTTGCCGTTCTGGTCCACCGCGGCGATACCCGCCGGGATCGGGAACACGTCCCACCAGATGCGCTTTGGAGGGACCTTGAACGGCGGGCAGGTCGGACCCCAGCTGCTCGGGCTGTTCGGAGTCGAGGGTGCGCTCCAGCTTGCCGGGTCGTTGGGGTCGAGGTAGCACTGACCCGGCTGCAGATTGGTGTTGTAGAAAACGTACTTGGGAAGCGGGTTGCCGCCGGCCGGATTCGGGATGGTGTCCGTCGGGCTGAACACTTCCGTGATCTGGAACGGATTGATGTGGATGTGGAAGGGGTGATCGATCACGCCCGGGGATGACACTGCGGTCGTGCGATTCTCGATCTTCCACTCCTCGATGGTGTTGAGCAGTACGACCTGGCCGATATTGCCCTCGAAGCGCTTGCCGTCGATCGTATGTACCGCATAGGGCGGCGCGTTGAGCGGCGGCGCCACGGCGGGGAGGTTGGTCGCGAAGGTCACAGTCTTGGTCGCCTTCACCTCCTCAGCGGTAATGTCGTCAAGGAACGCTGGGGGCTTCGGATAGTCAGTCCCTGAGATAAACTTCGATGTGTTGTCGGTGTCGGGCACCGAAGGTCCGGACGCAACTTCGATCACGAAGAGATTATTCAGCGCGCCGGCACGCGTCTGCCCGGCCCTGACCGCGTTGCGAACCTGCGCCGTATAAAGCTGCGGCTGGCCGGTCGCATTGTCCGGCGCCTTGATCAGCAGGTCGACGCGATTGCCCGACGCCATCAGGAAGGTCTTGTCCTTCGAGGCGTCGTAGTTTTGCTCATGGAATTGCACACCGTCCTGCGCGATCTGCTTCACCGTGAACGGCGCCCATGTGACCGAGGCCGGCGGTGTCGTCGGAATGCCCTGCGCGATCCCCGCGAAGAACACGCCGGCGCGCGAGGACGTGTTGGCCATGCGGAACATCTTCACTTCGCCAGGCTTCATCGTCAGCTTCGGCACGAGCCTGCCGTTGACGGAGATCGGTGGCTGTCCGCCCGAGCCGCTGAACAGGTTCGGGACAGTGCCGAGCTGATTGAAGATCAGTACCGGCTGACGGCGCATCCAGCCGGTGCCGTAGAACGCGTCGAGCTTTCCGTCGTAGCCCTCGCCTTCGATGATGAATGCGCCGGTCATGCCGTTCGCCACGTTGATGGTGGTCGAGCCGTGCTTGTGTGCGTGATACCAATGCAGGCCGGGCGCCTGGCCCATCTGCAGCGTGCGCCGCGCCTGGTTCGGCCCGTGCGCGGCCGGTATCGCAGGCCCTGACGGAAAGGTCTGCGCCGTGTAGGGCGGCAGGCGGAAGCAGTACGGGTAAGCCCCGATATAGAATTGCGGCCATGCGCCGGCCTTGATCTGCGCCGCATCGACCGGCCAGAGCTTGCGCGTGATGGTTGGGTCGGCGTCGTACTGCTTGAGCAATTTCTGCTGCTCGTCGGTCCACGCTTTCGGCAAATCGCTCCATGTCGTCGGCCACTGCGACAGCACGCTCTTGTTCAGTTCGGTTTCGCAGCGCGCGAAGAACTGATCGAACGACGTCTTCACGCTCGCGGCCGTCACCGTCGGCTGGTTGTTCCTGCGCGGCGAGGGGCGCACCTCGATGAAGACGTTGTCGCCGGTCGAGTTCGGATTGGTATGCGTGCCGTGGAAGTGGATGTTGCCGGTGCTCGACCCATGGAAGCAGTCCGGGAATTGATCCGGCCCCGGATATGGGACCTGCGGGTTCTCGTCACATCCTTCACCGCGCTCGCCGCGGTCGATTGAGCGCCACCACGGCCCGAGTTGAATCTGATTGAGGAAGGTGAGCTGGACGAGATCACCGAGCTTGGCGCGCAAGGTCGGGCCAGGAACTGGATCGGGAAACCCGGTCGCAGGCACCGGTATCGGCGCGGGTTGGCCAGGATACATCGCAGCGACCGTCCCGCCGCTGAACTGCCGGGTGTATTGCGGCAGGCACCAGCGTGCGCCAGTCGTCGGATCGGTGTTGCCGAGGAAGATGCGCTGCTGGCCGCTGCCGAGCGTGAGCGTGCCGCGCAGATGGCCTTGGCCGTCGGACACGATCTCAGGGATCTGCACCAGCGGCTGATTGTCTGGCGGGCAGGCGACGTAAGGCGCAGGAGGGGCCACGGGCGGTGTGGATTGGGCGTCCGCAGGCATGATGCTGAGAATTGCGAGAGCAGCGGCGCTCGACGAAATAACGGCAGTGCGCGCGCGTGCCCCACGCCGCGACATTTGACGAAGCGTGATCATGGAGTCCTCCAGCGTCAGACCGTTGTGATGGTGCCGGTCTCGGTCAGCTGATTGTTTGAGTTGTAGTGCAACAGGCATCCGTACTTTATGGTCTGTCCGGAGCCGCCTGGAATCGTCCATGCCGGACTTTGCTGGCCGGGCCCAAGCTGCGGCCATCGGCTCACGCCGATCGGCGCGGGGACCGGTGCGCCGGTCGAGTCGAGCTGCCAGATCTGATGGGCGTTTTTTGTCGTGTTATTCCAGCTGACGACGTCGCCCGCGCGTGCTGTCAGGTTAGGTGGATTGAACGTGTCTGGCCCGCCAGCCGCAGCACCAGGAACAATCGTAATCGACCAGACTGCCGCCGGCATGGCGAACCTCCGTTGCTCAAGCGTTGCACTCGTCAGTGACGCGAGTTACGGCCGCCAAGTCTCCACGAGTCAGCCGTAGCAGCGAGATCGGCCGGGATGTGCGGCCACGCTCTCGGACCCGAGTCTCCCTTTGGTTGTGAGCGACTGTGCCAAAACGCTCGCGGATAGTCGAGCGAAAAACAATCGCCCGGTGTGCGAGCGGCGCTCGCTCAATGCACATCGGGTCGATGGAGATAGGCTGCCGCAGCGGCAGCCTCTGACGTTCTTGGATTGACTAGCCGGCTGCGTGCAGCGCCTGCCAGACGCGCGAGGGCGTTGCCGGCATGTCGATGTGGCGCACGCCTTTGTGGTGCAGCGCGTCCACGATGGCGTTGATCATCGCGGGTGGCGCCCCGATGGAGCCGGCTTCGCCCGCGCCCTTGATGCCGAGCGGGTTGTTCTTGCACCGCACATTGCGTGTCGTGAACGAGAAGTTCGGCAAGTGGTCGGCGCGCGGCATCGCGTAATCCATAAACGTGCCGGAGAGAAGCTGGCCGTCCTCGTCGTAGACGGTTTCCTCCAGGAGCGCCTGACCGATGCCCTGCACCACGCCGCCATGCACCTGGCCTTCGAGCAGCATCGGATTGATGACGTCGCCGAAGTCGTCGACGATGGTGTAGCGCAGGATCGTCGTGATGCCGCTGTCGGGATCGACCTCGATCTCGGCGATGTGGCAGCCGTTCGGGAACGTCGCGCCGGCAGGCGTCTGCACCTGGGTGTAATCGAGCCCCGGCTCCATGCCGGGCGGCAGCTTCGCGGGATCTTTCGCGGCCTTCGCAACGTCGAACAGATCGACCTGCCGGTCGGTGCCAACGATGCGGAACTGGCCGTCGCCGAATTCGATGTCGGCCGCCGAGGCTTCCAGCAGGTTCGCGGCGATCTGTTTGCCCTTGTCGATGATTTTCAGCGAGGCCTCATGCAGCGCCGAGCCCGCGACGGGCAGCGCACGCGAGCCGCCGGTGAGGCCGCGCGGCGAGCGGTCGGAGTCGCCATACACCACGTCGATCTGGTCGGCATCGATGCCGAGCCGGTCGGACACGAGCTGTTTGTAAGATGTGACAAGCCCGGTGCCGTATTCCTGATTGCCCATCACGAGATCGACGCGGTCGCCCTTGAACTCGATCGACGCGGTCTCGGGAAATCCGCCGCCGCAACGCTCCGTGTAGGTCGCCATGCCGATGCCACGCAGCTTGCCCCGCTTCGCGCTTTCGCGGCGGCGCGCCTTGAAGCCCTTCCAGTCCGCCTTCTCCATCGCGGCGTCCATGATCTCGACGAACTCGCCGGAGTCGAACGTGAGCTTGGTCGGCGACGTGTAGGGGATGGCTTTCTTCGGGATGAGGTTGATGCGGCGGATACGGTCCGGCGTCATGTTCAGCTCGCGCGCCGCCGCATCGACGAGGCGCTCGATGAGATAAGAGGCTTCGGGCCGTCCCGCGCCGCGATAGGCGCACACCGGCACCGTGTTGGTGCACACGCCCTTCACGTTGATGGCGATCGCGGGCGTCGTGTAGAGGCCGGAGATCAAGTCGGTCGAACGCGTCGGGATGAACGCGCCCATCGGCGAGAGATACGCGCCGATGTTCGCGATGAGCGAAACGCGCAGGCCGAGGAATTTGCCCTTGGCGTCGAGCGCAAGCTCGGCCTTGGTGAAATGATCGCGGCCCTGATTGTCCGAAATGAATGCCTCCGAGCGATCCGACTGCCAGCGCACCGGCCGCTTCAGCTTTTCGGCTGCCCATACGACCAGTGCCTGCTCGGGGTAGACGAAGGCCTTCATGCCGAAGCCGCCGCCGACATTCGGCGGCGTGATGACGCGAAGCTTCTCTTTCGGAACTTTCAGCACCGCTTCGGCAAGCGGATCGCGCACGAAGTGCGAGCCTTGCGTGCCGGTGTAGAGTACCGGGCGTCCGGCCGTCGCATCCCAATCGCCGATGGCGTTGCGCGGCTCCATCGAATTGCAGACGAGGCGGTTGTTGACAATCTCCAGCGTGGTGACACGTGCGGCCTTGGCGAAGGCCGCGTCGGTCGCGGCAAAATCCGAGGTGTCGTTGTCCCAGTCGAACACGAGGTTGCCGGGGATCGAGTCGAACAGTTGCGGCGCGCCTTTCTCCAGTGCGGCGCGTGCGTCGGTCACGGCGGGCAGGCTTTCGTAATCGATCTCGATCGCCTCGGCGGCGTCCTGCGCCTGCGCGAGCGTCTCGGCGACCACGAGTGCAACCGGTTGCCCGAGATGGCGCACCTTGGCCGTAGCGAGCGCCGGGCGCGGCGTGTCGAAACGCGGCGAGCCGTCCTTGTTGTTGAGCGGCGCATGGCAGGGCACGTCACCCAAGCCATCGGCCTTGACGTCATCGCCTGTCAGCACCAGCAGCACGCCGGGCATGCTTTCGCGCCGCGGCCACGTCGATGCTTGCGGATGTTGGCGTGCGCGATGCGCGCACGCACCACGTAGGCCTGCGCGGCCTTCTCGAGCTGGATGTCGTCGGTATAGCGGCCCTTGCCGGTGATCAGGGTCTGGTCTTCGAAACGCTTGACGGGCTGGCCAACGCCGAATTTCATGATGACTTCCTCAATTTCAATAGCGCCACAACCCGCGGCTTCGCGGCGCATCTCGGACAGATGGGGTTTGGGATCGTCTGCTGATAGGGCCGATGTTACCGCCCACGACGCCGGGCTGCCAAGCCGGACCTGATGATCAATCCTGCGGCCCGAGTTTGTCGATCAGAGCCTTGAGTTCGCCAATTTCTTCCGCCGTGCAATCGGACAGGGGAGGGCGTACCTTCCCGGCGCCGCGCCCGACGATGTCGGCGCCAGCCTTCACGATACTTACCGCATAGCCGGGTTGACGCGCACGCAGCTTGACGTAAGGCACGAAGAAATCGCGCATCAGCGCATCGATGGTGGCGTGGTCGTCGCGGTTCACCGCGTCGAGAAATTTCAGCGCGGTGCGCGGGATGAAATTGAACACCGCCGACGAGTAGGTGGTCACACCAGCCGCCTTGAACGCCGCCGCGTAGGTCTCGGCTGTCGGCATGCCGTTGATGAAGAGCAGCCGGTCGCCGACCGCGGCGCGCGTTGCGGCGATCACTTCCAGTTCGCCGACGCCGTCCTTGAAGCCGATCAGGTTCGGGCAGTCGGCGGCGAGGCGCGCGGTGGTCGCCGGGGCGAGGCGGCAGTTCGCGCGGTTGTAGACAATGACGCCGAGCCTGGTCGCGCGGCAGATGGCCGTGATATGCGCGCGCAAGCCCTTCCTGCGAGGCTTCCACCAGATAGGGCGGCATCAGCAGCAGGCCATCTGCGCCGAGCCGCTCGGCCTCCTGCGCGTACTCGATCGCGGTGCGCGTGCCATAGCCGCAGCCCGCGATGACGGGCGTGCGCCCACCGCAGGCCTTCACGGCGGTGTCGATGACGGCGCTGAATTCTGTCGGCGTCAGCGAGAAGAACTCGCCTGCGCCGCCGGCCATGAACAGCGCCGATGACGGATATGCCGACAGCCACTCCAGCCGCGCCGCGCAGGCCTTCGGATCGAACTCGCCGTCTTGCATCGAAATCGGTGAGTGGGAAGGAGAGCATCCCGCGTGGGACGGCGGCCTTCAATTCCTGCGGCGTCATGGCGCTGTGTGTCTCTCGCTTCGTCAGGCCGTATAGTGCACAAGGTGACGCGACAAGAAATGGGGGAGACGATGCGAGGCTTGCTGGCGGCGTTTGTCATGTTGTTTGCATCTGCGGCATCCGCGCAGGACTTCCCCAATCGCACGGTCCGCATCGTCGTCGGCTTTCCGGCCGGCGGCCCGAGCGACGTTCCGGCGCGCATCATCGCCGAGAAGCTGCGCGTTGCGCTCGGCCAGCCTGTGATCGTCGAGAACAAGACCGGCGCGGCCGGCATGATCGCCCTCAACGACATGCTGGCGCAGCCGCGCGACGGCCACACGCTGCTGCTCTGCTCCTACATCGATGCGATCAATCCGCTGCTCTACAAGAAGGTGTCCTACAAGCTCGACGACATCGCGCCGGTCTCGCTGATCCAGAAGGCGTACTACGCCTTCACGATTCCCGCCGAATATCCGGCGAGCGACCTGAAGGGCTTTATCGCGCACGCAAAAGCGAAGCCCGGCGCGCTCAACTACGGCAAGGTCGGCTCGGGCTCGGTGACCGAACTGCTGGCGAAGCAGCTTGAGAAAGTCGCCGGCATCCAGATGACTGGAGTGACGTTCCGCGGCACCGGACCGGCCGTGCAGGAGATCGCGGCCGGCCGCCTCGATTTCATGGTCGGGCCGCTTGCCGTGACGATGCCGCTGCACGAGGCGAAGAAGGTGAAGGTCATCGGCATGACCAGCCCGGAGCGGCTTGCCATCGCGCCGGACGTGCCGACCTTGAAAGAGCAGGGCACCGAAATCGTGAACTATGGCTGGTGGGGCGTGTGCGCGGCCTCCGGCACGCCGCGGCCGATCCTGGAAACGCTCAACAAGCACGTCGCGGCGGCGGTCGCGTCGCCCGAATTCAAGACCGTGATCGAGAAGACCGGCGTGATCCCGGTTTCGTCGTCGGTCGATGAGCTCGGCGCGCTGATCAACGACACCGCGAAGGAATTCGGTGCGCTGATCAAGGAGCTTGGCATCGAGCAGCTGGATTAGAGCTACTCGACAGCTTCGCGGCGGCGCTGCAAGCTACCTCCAAGCGCCTGAGAGCGCGTCCGGAGGATGCCCCGATGCTCAGAGCCATCATGGCCGCGTTCGCCTGCGCGCTGATCACTGCGCCCGCGAGCGCGCAGGACTATCCCAACAAGCCGATCCGCATCATCGTCCCGTTCGGGCCGGGCGGCGGCGGCGACATCGTCGGGCGCATTTTCGGGCAGGTGCTGCAGGACAAGCTCGGCCAGCCGGTCGTCATCGAGAACAAGCCGGGCGCCGCCGGCACCATCGGCAACGAATTCGTCGCGCGCGCCGAAAAGGATGGCTACACGATCGGCGTGATGACGGCAGGGCAGATCATTGCCGGTGCGATGAACAAGTCGTTGCGTTACGACACGGCGACCGCGTTCGAGCCGATCTCGCAGGTCGGGACCGCCAGCCTGATGCTGGTCGCTCGTCCGGATTTCCCGGCGAACACCGTCAGCGAACTCATCGCGGCCGCGAAGGCCAATCCCGGCAAGATCAACGTCGCGAGCCCCGGCTTCGGCGCGACGCAGCACATGTCGGGCGAATTGTTCAAGCAGATGGCGGGCATCGACATGGTGTCGGTGCAATTTCGCACCACGCCGGAGGCGATCACGGCGGTGCTCGGAAAGCAGGTCGACGTGCTGTTCGACACGGTGCTGGCCGTGCTCGGGACAGGTGCAGTCGGGACAGCTCAAGGCAATTGCCGTGACCTCGAAAGACCGTTTCCCGATCGTGCCGAATGTGCCGTCGATTGCCGAGTCCGACGCGACGAGCGCTTATGACGTTTCCACCTGGTACGGCTTCTTCGGGCCGCGCGGCTTGCCGCCCGACGTTGTCGCCAAGCTCAACAAGGCGCTGAACGAAGCGCTGAAGGACGAAGCCGTGCGCGAACGGCTGATCAAGGCCGGCGTCGCGGTGCAGGGCTCGACACCGGAGGCCTTCGGCAAATTCATGGCCGACGAACTGGCGCGCTGGAACAAGGTGCGCGAGGCGGCCGGGATCGCGCAGCAGTAGATTACTTGTGCGCGGCCGCGTCGCCGCTGCCGAAAATCTTCGCGAGGCTGCGCGAGCGCTTGGTGTCGATGCTCACGTAAGCCGTCATGCCGGCGCGCAGCGGCGGCTCGCCTGGCCGCTCGTTGAGCCGCAGCTTCACCGGCAGGCGCTGCACCACCTTCACCCAGTTTCCGCTCGCGTTCTGCGGCGGCAGGATCGCGAACTCGGCGCCGGTTGCGGGTGAGATGCTCTCGACCTCGGCTTCCCAAGTGATCTCGGGATGCATGTCGAGCACGACGGTGGCTTTCTGTCCGACCGTCACATAGGTGAGGTCGGTTTCCTTGAAGTTCGCCTCGACCCATGGCCGCCGGTCGGCCACGAGCGAGAACAGCGGCGTTTGCGCCTTCACCTGCTCGCCAAGCTGGAGCCGGAAATTGAGCACCATGCCGGCGCGTGGCGCCTTGATCTCGGTATAAGCAAGATCAAGCGCGGCGCGGTCACGCAATGCCTGCTTCTCGCGCACGGCCGCAAAGCGTTCGATGGGCTTGTCGGGATCGCCGCCGAGCTGCGCTTCAACGCGCGCGATGCGCTGCTGCAGCATGTTGAGGCGGTCGCGCGCCTGTTGCTCCTCGCTGTCGGCCTGCTCGACTCGCTGCGCCGAGCTGACGCCGCGGCCGGAGAGCTCGCGCTGCCGCTTGGCTTGAATTTCGAGATAGGAGAGGCGGTTCTCGGTTTCCTTCGTGTCGGCACGGGTCTCGCGCAGGCTCACCTTCAGCGCCTCGACGGTGGAGCGCGCGCTGTCGACCTCGGCGTCGGCCTTGGCGAGGGCCAGCCGATACGGTTCGGGATCGAGCCGCATCAGGACATCGCCGGCCGCAACCATCGCATGGTCGCGCACGCGCACATCGACGATGCGCCCGGCGACCTCGCTTGCGATCTGTGCGATGTCGGCCTTGACGAAGGCGTTCTCGGTCGTGGCGTAGCGGCCGCCCTGCAGCCAGAACATCAGTGCGCCGGCGAGCACGAGCGCCGGCAGGCCCAACAGTGCGAGTGGCCGGAGCGCCCTCATGCGACGCTCCCGTTGCGATGCGCGCGGCGCGTGGCTCCATTGCTGTTGCAGCGCCATTCGCCGCGCCGACGTCTACGATCGCGATCAAGATTCTTCTTCACGCGCGTCAGCAGATCGCGAAGTTGTGCGCCCTCGCGCGTGGACAAATCCGCAAGCGCGTCGGCGACATTTTCCTCGGCCACGCGCCAGATGCGCCGGTGCACGCGCTCCGCTTCCGGCGTGAGATAGATGCGCTTCACGCGCCGGTCGCCGTTCAGCGCGCGGCGCTCCACCCAGCCGTTCGCCTCGAGCCGGTCGATCATGCGGCCCGCGCTTGCGCGCTCGACCTCCATCATGTCGGCAAGCTCGGACTGCGAAGCGCCCGGATGGCGGTGCACGCGCGTCAGCACCAGCCACTGCGCGCGCGTGATGCCGAGCTTGCGCACACGGCGGTCGAAGGCCGTGCGCAGCAGGCGGGCGACGTCGGAAATGACGACGCCGATGAAATCGTCGGTGTTCGGCACGGGGTAATTCTAGCGTCTGGCGGAATTGTAAGCTAGGTTACAATTGCATCACTTGGCCGCGCCAGACACATGACCACAGCGGTTTTCGACCCCGGCGCCTCGTCCGGCTTGACCACCGGGCAGCGCATCCTGACGCTCGCCACCGTGGTTCTGGCCTCGTCCCTCTATGGGACGGCGCTGCTCACGACCTCGACCATCCTGCCGCAGATGCAGGGCGCGATGTCGGCGACGCAGGACGAAATCGCCTGGGCGATGACGTTCAACATCCTGGCGACCGCCATCGTGACGCCGATGACCGGCTGGCTGGTCGCCCGTTTCGGCGAAAAGCGCGTGATGGTGTGGTCGATCGGCGGTGTTCACGCTTGCCACGCTTGCCTGCGGGCTGTCGCAGTCGCTCGAAACGCTGGTGTTCTGGCGGATCATCCAGGGCGGCACCGGCGCGCCGGTGGTGCCGCTGTCGCAGACGATCCTGCTCAACACGTTTCCGCGCCGCCAGCACCAGATGGTGCTCGGGCTGTTCGGCATGGCGGTCGCGGTCGCGCCGGTGTTCGGCCCGATCCTCGGCGGCTATCTGGCGGAGGCCTACAGCTGGCGCTGGGCCTTTTACATGCTGGTGCCGGTCGGCGTGGCGGCGCTGATCGGCATGCAGTTCACGCTGCGCGCCGATGGACCGCCGGCGGGCGACGCGGTTCGACTGGACCGGCTTCATCGCGCTTTCGGTCGCGCTCGCCGCGATCCAGCTCGTGCTCGCGCGCGGCGTGCGGCTCGACTGGTTCGAAGTCGACCGAGATCATCCTCGAATGCCTGATCGCCGCCGTGGCGTTTTACGTCTTCATCTTCCACTGCCTCACCACCACGTCGCCGTTCCTCAATTTGAGGCTCCTGTCCGACCGGAATTACGCGATCGGCCTCGTTCTGGTGACGATCTACGGAATGCTGAATTTCACCCCGATGGTGCTGCTGCCGCCGCTGCTGCAACAACATGTCGGCTTTCCCGACGCACTTGTCGGGCAGGTGATCGGGGCACGCGGCGTCGGGATGACCGTTGGTTTCATGACGGCCGGGTTCATGAGCCGCATCGATCCGCGCATCGGCATGGCGTTCGGCTTCGGGCTGCAGACCATTGCGGGTCTGTGGATGCTGACATTCGATCTCAACGTCTCGATGGATACGCTATTGCTGAACAGCGCCGTGCAGGGCTTTGCGGTCGGCGAGCGTTTGGGTGCCGATGACGATGGTCGGCGTTCGATACGCTCGCCGCGAAGGACCGCGCCGAAGCCTCGTCGGTGTTTCACCTGCTGCGCAACATCGGCTCCAGCTTCTTCATCTCGCTCTCGATCGCCGAGATCGTGCGCACCACCGGCGCGAACTACAGCCGCATGAGCGAGATGATCACGCCGTTCAATCCGGCGCTGAACGATGCCGTCGCTGACCGGCGCGTGGAATTTCGACATCGTTGTCGGGTCTTGCGCAAGATCGCGAACGAGATCAACCGCCAGGCCGCGATGATCGGCTATCTCAATGCCTTCGCGATGTACACGGCGACGTCCGGGCTCGCGGTGGTGCTGGTGCTGCTGGTGCGCGGCGCAAGCGCACCTCTGATCGCTCTGATCATGCCATGATGGGTCATGGCAATCGGGAGCATCACCATGGACGTCCAGGAACAACACGAGCGCGGGCTTGCGCTGCGCACCGAGATGTTCGGCCGCGAGGCGGTCGAAAGCCGGATGAGCGCGTTCGGCGATTTCGGCAAGCCGCTGCAGCATGTCATCAATGCGTACGCCTATGGCGACGTGTGGCAGCGGTCGGCGCTGCCGCTCGGCACCAAGTCGCTCGCCATGGTGGCGATGATGGCGGCGGCCGGTCACACCAACGAGTTGCGCGTGCACCTGAAGGGCGCGCTGAAGAACGGCTGCAGCGTGGAACAGATTCAGGAAATCCTGCTGCTGGTCACGCTCTATTGCGGGATCCCGGCCGCGAACGAAGCGCACCGCGTCGCCGCGGAGGTGCTGCGCGAGGCGAAGCTGTTGTGACCTTCCTGAAACTCCGAAAGCATGCACGGCATGCGGTTTTGCCGGTCGTGGAGCCATGTGAATAGGCTAAGGTCCGTTCCTGCCGGGCGGTGAGGTCCGGCCTACCCGCGTGACAATGCTCGACCGCCGGACCGAGGCTCCCAGCAAAAGCGAACCGACGCGTGCCAACGAGCCGCCCGTGCTCGGCCTGCCGCGCTATTCGATGCTGTCGCCGTTCGAGATCCGCAGCTTTCGTTTCCAATGGCCCGCCGACCTCGCAACGTCGTGGGCCTTCGAGATGGAGACGATCATCCTCGGCTGGTACATCCTGGTCGAGACCGGCTCGGTGCTGTGGCTCACGGTCTTCGGCGCGGTGCAATATTTCGGCACGCTGGTCGCTCCGCTATTCGGGGTCGCAGGCGACCGCCTCGGCCATCGCAATGTCCTGTTTGGCATGCGCGTCAGTCTACGCGCTGCTGGCTTCCGTCCTAATGGCGATGGCGTTCGCTGGCGCCGTGACGCCGCTGGCGGTCATCGTCATTGCGACGCTTGCGGGAATGATTCGTCCTTCCGACATCGGTGTGCGCGGCGCGCTGGTTGCCGAGACGATGCCGAACGACCGGCTGATCGGCGCGATGAGCATTGCCCGGACGACCAGCGACTCTGCGCGCGTTGCCGGCGCGCTGGCGGGCGTGGGTGTCTTGGCGCTGTTCGGCATGGGGCCGGCCTATGTGATCATCACATGCTTCTACGTGGCCGGTGCGCTGTTCACGCTCGGAATCGCAAATCCGCGGCGGCGCGTGTCGCTCGCGATGACGCCGGACGATCCGCACCCGTCGCCCTGGCGCGACCTGCAAGCCGGCCTGTCGCACGTGTGGAACACGCCGACTTTGCTGGCGATCGTATGGCTTGCGTTTCTCGCCAATCTCGCGGCGTTCCCGCTCACCAACGGGCTGATGCCCTATGTGGTGAAGGACGTCCTCGTGCTCGACCAGACGTGGCTGGGTTATCTGGTGGCGAGCTTCGCGGGCGGGGCGCTCATCGGTTCGATTGTGCTGAGCCGCATCGGCGCCAATGTCGCACTGCCGCAGATGATGATAGTCGCAACGCTCCTCTGGTTTGCGCTGCTGCTGGTTTTCGCGCAGATGCCCGGCCCTTTGACTGCGCTCTTGTGCCTGCTGCTTGCGGGATTTGCGCAGAGGTTCTGCATGATTCCGCTTTCGATGGTGCTGTTGCGGGCGGCCGGCGAACGTTTCCGCGGCCGCGTGATGGGCGTGCGCATGATGGCGATCTACAGCCTGCCGCTCGGTCTGCTCGCGGCTGGACCGTTGATCGATTGGTTCGGCTTCCGCGCCACCGCCTCGCTCTACGCGATCATCGGCATCGTCTTTACGGCGCTGATCGGCCTGCGCTGGCGCGCGGAGCTGTGGCGCGCGTGATGTGCATCACGACGCGCGGCGCATGATCTTTTTCTCCTCCGCCGGTATCGGCAGTTCCTCCACACGCGAGCCGGACATGCCGGTGATCAGCCGCGTCGCGCGCTGGAAGGTGAGATAGTTCCATAGCCACCTGATCGCGACCACGAAGCGGTTGCGGAAGCCGATCAGGTAGTAGATGTGCGCCGCGCACCACATCAGCCAGGCGAGGAAGCCTTTCAGCCTGAAGCGGCCCATCTGGATGATGGCGCGCTTGCGCCCGATGGTGGCGAGCGAACCGAAGTCGCGATAGCGGAACGGCGCGACGCGTCTCGCCCTTCTGCCGCGCCAGCAGCAATTTCGCGACATAGATGCCCTGCTGCTTCGCGACCGGCGCGACGCCGGGTAGGGGATTGCCGTTCGCGTCGTTCAGCGCGGCGGTGTCGCCGATGACGAACACATCGGGCCGTCCCGGCACCGACAGGTCCGGCTCGATCTTCACGCGGCCCGCGCGATCGGTCTCGGCGCCGAGCCATTGGCCGGCAGGCGACGCCATCACGCCCGCGGCCCAGATCACGGTGCGCGCCTCGATGCGCTCTCGCTGCCGATCGACACGCCTTCATCGTCGAGCGCCGGTCACGGCTGAGCCGAGTCCGCACCTCGACGCCAAGCTGTTGCGAGCGAGGTTCTGGCCGCTTCCGACAGCGGCGGATCGAACGGC
This sequence comes from uncultured Alphaproteobacteria bacterium, assembly GCA_963779545.1. Lineage (GTDB taxonomy): Bacteria > Pseudomonadota > Alphaproteobacteria > Rhizobiales > Xanthobacteraceae > PALSA-894. The sequence goes on from CAVZYQ010000006.1 coordinate 146,775, forward strand.
GTGAGCAGGCGCGGCGCCGCCTCGACCAGGATGATGCGCGCGGCGCGCGGATCGATGGAGCGGAAATCCTTCGCAAGCGCGCGATTCGCCAGTTCGGCGATCGCGCCGGCCATCTCGACGCCGGTCGGGCCGCCGCCGATGATCACGAAGTTGAGCAGCCGCGCCCGCTCGGCCGGATCGGTCTCGGTCTCGGCCTTTTCGAAGGCGAGCAGGATGCGGCGGCGGATGTAGGTGGCGTCGTCGATGGTCTTCAGCCCGGGCGCGAATGCGGCCCAGTCGCCGTGGCCGAAATACGCATGCTGCGCGCCGGTCGCGAGGACCAGCGTGTCGTAGGGAACGCGGCGGCCGTCCGCCAAGACCTCGCGCCGTTCCGTGTCGATCGCCGAGACCTTGCCGAGGATGACGTTGACGTTCTGCGCGCGCGCAAGAATGCCGCGGATCGGCGAGGCGATGTCGGCGGGCGAAAGCCCGGCGGTCGCCACCTGATAGAGCAGCGGCTGGAACAGGTGATAGTTGTGCTGGTCGATGACCGTGACGTCGAATGCGCTTTCCGGCGAGCGCTTTCGCAGCGGACAGCCCGCCGAAGCCGGCTCCGACGATCACGACGCGGGGGTTGGTCATGGCGATTCCCCGTCAGACGAGCCTGTCATGAATATAGGTTGAATTGCTGTGCTTTACATCTGCCCACTATCGGCAGTTGATTGAAATATCCCGATGTCATCAACTCGATAGCGTGAGCGTATCGGTCGCTGACCGGGCGCATAAGGGAAGAGCATGAGTCCGAATTCCGGCCGCGTGCCGGTCGAGGCGATCCGCGCGCTGATCACGGACGCGCTGGCGGCTGCGGGCTTGCCGCGCGAAGACGCCGCGAAATGCGCCGAACTGATGGGCGAAGCCGACCTGACCGGCGCGGATGCGCATGGCGTGTTCCGCCTGCCGCAGTACGTGCGGCGGCTGAAGGCCGGCGGTTTCAATCCGCGGCCGAACATCACGGTGAACGCGCAGCGCTCCCGCGACCGCGCTGGTCGATGGCGACAACGGCATGGGCCATCTGGTGATGTCGCGCGCCGCCGAAACCGCGATTGCGCTGGCGCGCGAGACCGGCGTGTCGTGGGTCGGCGTGCGGCGCTCCAATCATGCGGGACCGGCCGGGCTTTATGCCGAGATGCCGGCCGCGCAGGGCATGATCGGCATGTATTCGGCGGTCGCGAACGCGAACCACATGGCGGTGTGGGGCGGCGCCGACTCGCTGCTCGGCACCAATCCGCTGGCGTTCGGCGTGCCCTCCGGCGCGGGGCCGATGGTGCTCGACATGGCGACCACGGTCGTCTCCTACGGCACGGTGAAGAACTATGCGCTGCAGGGAAAGCCCATGGAGAAGGGCTGGATGGTCAACACCGCGACCGGCGAGGACATCATCGACGCGAAGCGCGCGGCCGAGGGCCTGCTGCTGCCGATCGGCGGCTACAAGGGCTCGGGGCTTGCGGTGATGCTCGGGCTGATCGCCGGGCCGCTCAACCGCGCGGCGTTCGGGCGCGATGTGATCGACTTCAACGCCGACGACGCGAGCGAGACCAACACCGGACATTTCATCGTGGCGCTGGACATCGCGCGCTTCCTTCCGCTGGAGGACTACAAGGCGCGAGGTCGACCGGCATGTGCGCGAGCTGAAGGAGATCAAGCGGCTGCCGGGCGTCGACGAAATCCGCATGCCGGGCGAGCGGCGCCGCCAATGCCGCGAGGACCGGGCGCGTAACGGCGTGCCGCTGTCGGCAGCGCTGGTCGGTCAGCTTGACAAGATGGCGGCCGAGCTTTCGACCAAGAAGCTAAGCGAGCGCTAAGCCTCCAGCGGCAGCTTCACCGGCTGCTTCGTCTTCGCCGACAGATCGAGCGCCTTGGTCAACATCAGGTTCTTGTGCGCTTCCTCAACCGTCGCGGCCGGCGTCGGAAGGCCGAGCGCCACGCGATTGAGCCACGATACGGTTTCGTCCGCCATCGGGCCACGCAACTCGCCGAGCGCCATGTCGCCGGGCGGATAGCTCCCGAGGAAATCGACCAGCCGCGTCTGGTCCGGCGCGTAGCCCTCGCTTTGCGGCTTGCTCACCGCCAGCACCATGTCGCGGTGCGTATCGTCGATGGTGAGCACGCCGTCCGTGCCGGTGATGCCGACTTCGAGCGAATAGACCGCGCCCGGCCATGTCACAGGCAGCGCCCACGAAATGTTCAGGTGATAGATCGTGCCGTCCGACATCATGATCATACCGGCGGTGGCGTCGATGCCTTGGTAGAGCGGGCCGAGCACTTTATCGATCGAGCGCGCGTAGCATTCGACCGGCGTTTTCTTTTCCAGATACCACATGCACATGTCGAGCGCATGCGTGCCCGAGATGACCATCGGGGAAATCGTGGTGGGATCGTCGGTGCGCTTGTAGTTGTCGATCGCGACGAGCCGGTTCATGAACGCGCGCGATGTCACCAGTGTCACATCCCCGAGCGCACCCGAGCGCACCTTTTCCTTGCCGGCAAGCCACTTGCGGCGGAAGCGCTGCGTGTAGCCGACGACAGCGTCGATGCCGGCGTCCTTGATGATCTTCAGCACCTTCGCGGACTGCGCGAGGTCGGTCGCGAGCGGCTTCTCGATCAGCAGCGGAATGCCGCGCGCGGCCGCCGCCAGGATCGGCTCGACATGCAAGTGTTCGTCGGTCGCGATGATGGCGCAATTCACCTCGGGGCGGTTGATCAGCTCGACATGGCTTTGCGTGACGAAATCCGCGCCGACCTTTCCGGCGACTTCGCCCGCGCGGTTCGGGTTTTTCTCCGCGAGCCCCACCCATTTCACGGCCGGGTGGCGGTTCGCCACCTCGCCGCGGAACAGTCCGACACGCCCGCCGCCGATGATCGCGACGCCGAGTTCTTTGGCTTGCGGCCTCATTGTTCTTGTCTCCGCGAGCGCGATGCGAGTCGCTGTGCCCTCTCCCCACCGGGTCGCGCCGCTGGCGCGGCCCGCCCGGTGGCAGGCTCTTGTGGGGGAGGGCTACTCGATAGTTCAGCGTGAAAGGATGGGAGAGGGGTGAAGTTGCCCCTCTCCCGAACGAGATTATTGAAGGTTCGGCGATGCCCTCTCCCACAAGGGGAGAGGGCAAACATGGCGGATACCGCCTTCGCGGAAGCGCTTGCTGGTGTCAGCATCAATTATTCAACCCCGCGCGGATCTTCTGCTTGAACTCGGCGATCTGCGAAATCGTCTGGTTGGTGAGCGGGAGGTCGACCGGCTCGTTCAGATCAGCCGACAGGTCGGCGGCTGAATAAGTCTCCATCACGCGGCGCGCGCTTTCCGGCGTCACCATCACGGGCGTGTCGCGGATGCAGGCTTCGACGAAATGGATCGTCTCCGGCCCGATGCCGCCGGCGAAGACGTGATCGACCATTTCGCCCGGCATCGTGGACATCGGGAACACCTGGCCGGTTTTCTCGGTGTTGAGCCAATTGTCGCGTTGCGTATCGTCGAGCGTGAGCGCGCCCTCGGTGCCGGTGATCTCGATCCAGGTCGAGCAGTAGTTGTTGTAGCTTTCCGGGAAAGTTCCAGCCGCCGCCGATCATCACCACCACGCCGTTGTCCATCGTGACGGTGGTGAACATGATGTCATGCGAGCCGTTGACCGGCTGCATGTAGCCGTAGGCGCCCTGGCTGTAGACGCGCACGGGCTTCGCCGGCTCAAGCAGCCAGAACACGAAATCGAGATCGTGCGTCGACTCCATCACGACCGGCGACAGCCGCACGCGCTTGGCGATCTTCTTGCCCAGCGCGCGCGACAGATGCCGGCTGACCAGCACGCTCACGACGTTGCCGAGCGTGCCGTCGACGATCTTCTTCTTGGCGTAGGCGATCTTGGTGTTGAAACGCTGCGAATAGCCGATGGTGAATTTCAGGTTGTTCTGCCTGGCGATGTGGATCAGCTCGTCGGCCTCCCACAGCTCCAGCGCGATCGGCTTCTCCAGCATCACGTTCTTGCCGCCCTTCAGGCAGTCGCGCGCGATCGGATAGTGGTTCGCCTCCGGCGTGGTCGAGACGAACACGACCGAGATGTTCGTGTTGTTGATGATGTCATTGTAGTCGAGCGTCGCGGTCGCGGGCTTGTACAGCGCCTTCACCTCGGCGAGGCGGTCCGGCTTGATGTCGCACAGGTGCAGCTTGTCGACCAACGCGGTGCGCGACAGCGTTTCGGCGCGCAGCCCCCCGATCCAGCCGACACCGATGCACCCGACTTCAACCTGCTTCACCTGGCGCGCTCCTGATGCGTTTGGAGGTAACCAGCATGACCGCGCCGCCATCCGCAACGGCTATTTCGGCACGCCGTCCATGTTAGCCAACGCTCCGCCGCCCGCTTGTGGTGAGGGCGTGGGTAACCCTTTCGCATTTCCTCTCGCGAAAGAAGGAAATGGAGCGCCGGGAGGCGCCAGGGGCTTGCGAGGCCCCTTGGGGTCTCCCTTGCGATCGGGAAACCCAGCGCGCCGCGAACGCGCCGGCTTTGCGAGAGCCGGCCCGTCCGGTTGTCAGGCTGGGTTTGCGAGGCCCAGCCCGAGGCGCGCGCGTCCCGCAATGGCGGGTTTGCGAGGCCCACCACCCGGACGCTGCGCCTCCCGGCGCTCCACCGCGGCACATTGCGGTGCCGCCCGAGGTCCGGTTCGCAGCGCTTCATGAACGCGCAGCTTTGCCGGACTTCGACCGAACCAGTCTAGCACATGGTAGGATATAAGTCAAAATATAGGACTTACAATTCGTCGGCCGATTTTCAGCGCCGCAGTGGCGAACGGCGCGCCCTTGACTTCGCTTTCCCAATTCCGGTCAATCGTCTCCAACAAGAGGGAGGCGGCGTGAAACCTGCGGCATTCGCCTACGCGAAGGCGCGCTCGCTCGATGACGCGATCCGCCTGCTCGGCGAGCACAAGGGCGAGGCGAAGCTGCTCGCGGGCGGGCAAAGCCTGATCGCCACACTGAACATGCGGCTGTCGCAGCCCTCGCTGCTGGTCGACATCAACGGCGTTGCCGGGCTCGACGGCATTTCGCGTCAAGAACGGCATGGTCGAGATCGGCGCGCTGACGCGCCATGTCACGCCTGGAGCGCTCTTCCGACATCGCGAAACACGCGCCGCTGATTGCGCTGGCGATGCCGCATATCGCGCATCCGGCGATCCGCAATCGCGGCACGATCGGCGGCTCGATCGCCTACGCGGATCCGGCGGCCGAATTGCCGGCGTGTCTCGTGGCGCTGGATGGCGAGATCGACATCACCGGCCCGAAGGGCAAGCGCAGCGTGAAGGCGGGCGATTTCTTCAAGGGCCTGTTCGAGACCGCGCTCGGAGCCCACGACGTGCTCAGCGCGATCCGCGTTCCGGCTGCGACGGCCGACACGCGCGTCGGCTTCGCCGAGCTTGCGCGGCGGCACGGCGACTACGCGATGGTCGGGCTGGCCGCGAGCGCGAAGGCGAACGGCAAGAGCCTTGACCGATGTGCGGCTGGTCTATTTCGGCGTCGGCGAAACGCCGGTGCGGGCGCGCAAGGCGGAGGAGGCGCTGGCGGGCGGCTCGGTCGACGACGCCGTGAAGGCGCTCGATCTCGATCCGCCCGACGACATCCAGGCGACCGGCGCCGTGAAGAAGCATCTCGCCGGCGTGCTGCTGCGGCGCGTCGCGAAACAGCTCATGGAGGCGCGCATGAGCACGCTCGACATCCGCATGACGGTGAACGGCGAGGCGGTCGCCGAATCCGTCGAGCCGCGCATGACGCTGGTCGATTTCGTGCGCGAGACGCTCGGTCTCACCGGCAGCCATGTCGGCTGCGAGCACGGCGTGTGCGGCGCCTGCACGGTGCGCGTCGATGGCGAGATCGTGCGCGGCTGCCTCACGCTGGCGGTGCAGTGCGAAGGCGCCAAGGTCGAGACCATCGAGGGCGTGTCGGACTCCGGCGAGATCGCCGACCTGCAGGAGGCCTTCCGCCGCCGCAATGCGCTGCAATGCGGCTTCTGCACCCCTGCCATGCTGCTGACCGCGCAGGAACTGCTCGGCAAGCGGCAGTGTCCCCAGCCGCGACACAATCCGCGAGCACATTTCGGGAAACTACTGCCGCTGCACCGGCTATCAGGCGATCGTCGATGCGATCGAATCCGTCGCGCAGACGCGCGCAAAAGGGTGAAGCCATGAACGAGCACTTGAAGCCGCAGAGCATCTCGCAACAGGCGGACCATCTCGAAGAGGAGATGATGCACGAGCTCGAGCGCGTCGTGTCGAAGTCGACGCTGCATTATCTCTCCGACGGCGAGGTGAAGATGGATACCAGCGCCGGCCTGTGGGCGAAGCATCCGGGCGCGGTGTTCAACATGGGCCCCGATCCGCGCCTGCCGCCGATGCCGGCGAAGCCGACGCTGATCGACTATTTCCGTCATCGCTTCGCCTCGCATGCGCACCTGCTGCAGAGCGCGACGCATGCGCTGAAGGCCGGGCACAACGAGAAGGTCATCCTCGCCTGCCTGCTGCACGACATCGGCGTGGTGAGCTTCATCCGCTGCGATCACGGCTACTGGGGCGCGCAGATGATCGAGCCCTATGTGGACGAGGAAGTGAGCTGGGCGGTGCGCACGCACCAGGCGCTGCGCTTCTTCCCCGACGAGGCGGCCGGCTACAAGTATCCCGACATGTACATCAAGCTGTTCGGCGACGACTACAAGCCGGAGCCCTACATCGTCGCCGAATACGAGCGCGCGCAGAATCACAAGTGGTACATGACGTCGCGGCTGATCTGCGTGAACGACATCTATTCGTTCGATCCGAACATGAAGGTGAACCTCGACGATTTCGTCGACATCGTCGGGCGCAATTTCCGCCAGCCGGAGGAAGGGCTGGGCCTCGACAACTCGCCGTCGTCGCACATGTGGCGCACGATGATGTGGCCGAATCGGTTTTTGTGAGAGCGATGAACGGGCCGCGAACGCAGGTGCGCTCCCTCCCCCTGAAAGGGGGAGGGTTGGGGAGGGGGTCCAGGTTAGGCATGACCCCCACCCGGCGCTGCGCGCCGACCTCCCCCTTTCAGGGGGAGGTGGAAGAAAGGTCGCGCATGAGAAATCGTCGAGGACAATCCGTCCGCCCTGACCGCGCTCGACCGGCCGAATTCCTACATCGGCCGTTCGGTGCCGCGGCCGAATCTGACGCGGCTGACCGAAGGGCGCGGGCAATACGTCAGCGACGTCACGCTGCCGCGCATGGCGCATGTCGCCTATGTGCGCTCGCCGCACGCGCATGCGCGGATCGTGAGCATCGATACGGCCGCGGCGAAGAAGGCGCCCGGCGTTGATCGCGGTCGTCACCGGACCGGAGCTTGCGAAGGTCATCACGCCGTGGGTCGGCGTGCTCACGCATCTCAAGGGCATCAAGTCTGCGCCGCAGAGCGCGATCGCGATCGAGCGCGCCTGCTGGCAGGGCGAGGCGGTATGCGCCGTGGTGGCGAAAACGCGCGCGCAGGCCGAGGACGCGTGCGAACTGGTCGAGATCGTGTACGAAGAGTTGCCCGTCGTCGCGGACGCCGAGACCGCGCTCGATGCCGGGACGCATGTGATCCATCCGGAACTTGGCGACAATCTCACCTTCGAGCGCAGCCACGTCGCGGGCGAGCCCGACAAGGGCTTCGCCGAGGCCGACGAGATCGTCGAGACGACGTTCCACTTCGGCCGCCATACCGGCGTGTGCAACGAGCCGCGCGCGATCATCGCCGACTGGAATCCGGCGAGCAGCGCATGACCGTCGTATCACGCGACGCAGGCGCCGCACATGATGCAGAACCTGTTCGCCAAGCATCTCGGGCTGGAAGAGCAGCAGGTGCGCGTCGTCACCAAGGATGTCGGCGGCTCGTTCGGCATCAAGGTGCACACCTACGCGGACGAGATGGCGACGGTGGCGCTGTCGAAGCTGCTCAAGCGGCCGGTGAAGTTCGTCGCGGACCGGCTCGAAAGCTTCGTCACCGACATCCATGCGCGCGACCATCGCGTCACGGCGAAGATCGGCGTGAAGACGGACGGCACGATCACGGCGTGGGAGATCGACGATCTCACCGGCATCGGGCCGTATTCGGTCTATCCGCGCACCATCGGCATCGAGGCCAATCAGGTCGTGAACCTGACCGGCGGGCCGTACACCTGCCCGAACTACAAGGCGCGCGCCCGCGTCGTGTTCCAGAACAAGAACGTGATGTGCCAGTACCGCGCGGTCGGCCATCCGATCGCGACCGCGGTCACCGAAGGCCTCGTCGATCTCGCCGCGATGAAGATCGGCATGGACCCGCTGGAGATCCGGCGGCGCAATCTCATTCCGGACGATGCGCATCCGTCGCAAGGCCCGTCCGGCATCAAGTTCGAGAAGCTCTCGCATCACGAGACGCTGGCGCACATCGACTCGATGATGGACTACGCGGGCCTGCGCGCCGAGCAGGAGCAGCTGCGCAAACAGGGCATCTATCGCGGGCTCGGCATTTCGTTCTTCGTCGAGGTGACGAACCCGTCGGCGGCGTTCTACGGCGTCGGCGGCGCGAAGATCTCCGCGCAGGACGGCGCGACATTCAAGCTCGACGCGCAGGGCAACGTCTCGATCCATATCGGGCGTCACCGAGCAGGGGCAGGGTGCCGAGGCCGTGATCGCGCAGGTCGCGGCGTCCGCGTTCGGCGTGCCGATCGAGCGCGTGCGCGTCGTCACCGGCGATACCGACAACACGCCGTATGGCGGCGGCACGTGGGCGTCGCGCGCGGCGGGCATCGGTGGCGAAGCCGCATGGCAGGCCGGCAAGGCGTTGCGGCAGAACGTGCTCGCGGTCGCGGGCAGCATTTTGCAGGCGAAGCCTGAGACGATGGACATCCGCAACGGTGTCGTGGTCGACAAGGATACCGGCACCGAGCGCATCGGCCTCGATGAGGTCGCGCGCATCGCGTACTTCCGCCCCGACACGCTGCCGCCCGGCTTCCAGGCCGAGCTGGTCGCGACGCGTCATTACGTGCCGCGCGCAATGGGCGTTCTCGTTCACCAACGGCGCGCAGGCGAGCTGGCTCGAAGTCGACACCGACACCGGCTTCATCAAGCTGCTGAAGCACTGGTGCGTCGAGGACTGCGGCACGGTGATCAATCCGCAGCTTGTCGATGAGCAGGTGCGCGGCGGCATCGTGCAGGGGCTTGGCGCGGCGCTGTTCGAGCACTGCCTCTATGACGAGCGCGGGCAGATGCTGAACGGCAACATGGCGGACTATCTGGTGCCGATGGCCGCCGAGATGCCGGACATCGAAGTGGGTCACGTCGTGACGCCGACGGCGGATTCCGAACTCGGCGCAAAAGGTGCGGGCGAGGCGGGCACCGCCGGCGCGCCGGCCGCGGTGCTGAACGCCGTGAACGACGCGCTGGCGCCGCTCGGCGCGAAGCTGATCACCGAAATGCCGATCACGCCGACGGTCGTGCTGAAGGCGCTGGGGAAGGTCTAGCCGAACTCCTTGCGCACCTTTTCGGTGTGCTCGCCGAGTGCGGGAACGCGCCCGTATGTCCGCCCCTGATCGCGGATCGGCGCGGGAGCCGGATACGACACCGGCCCGCTCGGCGTATCGACGCTGATGCGGCGCAGGTGCGGATGCTGGATGAGATCCCGCCACATCGTTCACGCGGCCGAACGCGATGTCGGCGGCTTCGAGTTTCTTCGACAGCGTGTCGACATCCATGCGTGGCGAAGGCCGCCGCGACCTTGCCGTCCGTTTCGGGTCGAATCTGCACGCGCTGCGCGACGGTCGCGAACCGCGGATCGGCGGCGAGCGCCGCGTCGCCCATCACGTCCTTCGCCAGAATGCGCCACTCGCGATCGTTCTGGATCGAGATCAGGATGTCGGCGCCGTCCCGGGTCTTGAACACGCCGTAGGGCGAGATCGAGGGATGCGAGAGGCCGAGCCGCTTGGGCGACTTGCCGCCCTCGTGATGCAGCAGCGGCACCGTCATCCAGTCCGCCATCGCGTCGAACAGCGAGACCGCGATCGTCGCGCCCTGACCGGTGCGTCCGCGCGCGATGATGGCTTCCAGCACGGCCTCGTAGGCGTTCATGCCGGACGCAACGTCCGTGACCGACACGCCGACGCGCGAGGGCGCCTCGGGACTGCCGGTGACCGAGGCGAGCCCGCTCTCGGCCTGCACCAGCAGGTCATAGGATTTGCGCGTCGCGTAAGGGCCGCTCTCGCCGAAGCCCGAGATCGAAACGCAGATCAGTTTCGGGTAATCGCGGCGCAGCCGTTCGATGCGCAAAGCCAAGCTTGCCGATCGCGCCGGGCTTGAGGTTCTGGATGAACACGTCGGCCTTCGCGAGCAGCTTTTCGAACAATGCCTTGTCGTCGGCTTTGGTGAGGTCGAGAACGACCGACTCCTTGCCGCGGTTGAGCCAGACGAAATAGGCGCTTTCGCCCTTCGCCAGCGAGTCGTAGCCGCGCGCGAAGTCGCCCTCCGGCCGCTCGATCTTGATCACCCGCGCGCCGGCATCGGCGAGGCGGCATGCGCACAGCGGCGCCGCCACCGCCTGGTCCATCGAGATGACGAGCAGGCCTTCGAGGGGAAGGGACATCAGTACGACCTCGGCAGCCCGAGCACATGTTCGGCGACATACGAGAGGATCAGGTTGGTCGAAATCGGCGCCACCGAATAGAGCCGCGTCTCGCGGAATTTGCGCTCGATGTCGAACTCCTCGGCGAAGCCGAAGCCGCCGTGCGTCTGCACGCACATATCGGCGGCGGCCCACGAGGCGTCGGCGGCCAGCATCTTCGCCATGTTGGCTTCGGCACCGCAGTCCTTGCCCTGTTCGTAGAGCGAGGCCGCCTCATGCACCATCAGCTCGGCGGCGCGCATCTGTGCGTAGCAGCGCGCGATCGGAAACTGGATGCCCTGGTTCTGGCCGATCGGGCGGCCGAACACGCTGCGCTCCTTGGCGTAGTTCGTCGCCTTCTCGATGAACCACTTGCAGTCGCCGATGCATTCGGCAGCGATCAGGATGCGCTCGGCGTTCATGCCGGAGAGGATGTAGCGGAAGCCCATGCCTTCTTCGCCGACGAGGTTCTCGGCCGGCACGCGCAGGTCGTCGAAGAACACCTCGGTGGTCGCATGGTTCATCATGGTGCGGATCGGATTGATCTTCAGCCGCTCGCCCGCGGACTTCATCTCCACGAGAAACACCGAAAGCCCCTCGGTGCGCTTCTTCACCTGATCGCGCGGCGTGGTGCGCGCGAGCAGCAGCATCAGGTCGGAGTGCTCGGCGCGCGAGGTCCAGATCTTCTGCCCGTTGATGCGATAGCTCTCGTTGCCGTCGCGCACCGCCGTGGTGCGCAGCGCCAGCGTGTCGGTGCCAGACGTCGGCTCGGTGACGCCGAAGGCCTGCAGCCGCAATTCGCCGCTCGCGATCTTCGGCAGATAGCGCTGTTTCTGGTCGGCATTGCCGTGCCGCAGCACGGTGCCCATGGTGTACATCTGCGCGTGGCAGGGCGCGCCGTTGCAGCCGGCGGCCTGGATTTCCTCCATGATGGCAACCGCCGACGACATCGTCAGGCCGCTGCCGCCGTACTCCTCCGGAATCAGCGCGGCGAGGAAGCCCGCCTTGGTCAGCGCATCGACGAACTCGGTCGGATAGGCGCGCTCGCGGTCGAGCTTGCGCCAGTATTCGCCGGGGAAATCCGCGCAGAGCGCACGCACCGCGGCGCGGATGCTGGCGATCTCTTCGCTGTCGTGCGCTGACGCTCATTAGTTCGAAACCTCGACCTTGCCGTTGTTCAGCACGATCACATCGCGCTCGACCAGCCGCGCCCGGAAGCTGACAACGTTGCCGTCCTTCCACATCTCGGTGCGGATCGTTTCGCCGGGATAGACCGGCGCCGAGAAGCGCCCCGCGATCGACTTGAAGCGCGCCGGGTCGTAGCCGCACATCGTCTTCAGCATCGCATGGCCCGCAACGCCGAAGGTCGCAAGCCCGTGCAGGATCGGGCGCGGGAATCCAGCCTTCGCGGCGATGGCCGGATCGGAATGCAGCGGGTTCATGTCGGCGTTCCAGCGATAGATCAGCGCCATCTCGGGTCGCGTCGGCAGGTCGCACACGGCGTCGGGTGTGCGCTCCGGCAGCGCGTGCGGCACGGGCGAGGGGCGCTGCGGTCCGCCGAAGCCACCGTCGCCGCGCCCGAACGTCGTCTGCGTGATCGTCGTGTAAAGCTCGCCGGTCGCTTTGTCGTACACTTTGCGCTGCGAGATGATCAGCGCGCCCTTGCCGGGCCCCTTGTCGATCGCATCGAGTACGCGCGTCTGGCTCGTCACGGTGCCGCTCGCGGGCAGCGGCTTGTGGATCACCACGTCGTGCTCGCCGTGCACGATCTTCACCCAGTCCATGCCGGTGTCGAGATCGCGCGCCCACATGCCGGGCTGCGCGACCACCACCGGAAACGTCGGCAGAACTTTCGGATCGTTCTCCAGCACGAACGGAAGCTGATCCGAGTTCATCGGGTCCTGCCCGAAGCCGAGGCTGAGCGCATAGAAGATCGGATCGCGCTTTGCGTGTAGCGTGCGCTCGACTCTCGGGAATCTTCAGCGCCAGCAGCTTGTCGTAGACGATGCCATTTACACAGGGTCCCAGGTGAACACGTCGCCGGAGCGCTCCAGCGGCGTGAGCGACTGCTTGAACGCGTCCTTTGAGCTGTGCGTCGAGCTTCTCCGGCGTCCAGCCGTCGGAGCGATGCAGCACGCGGATCGGGCGCGGCTGCGAGAACAGGAAGATCTCGTTGTTGCGCACGCCGATGATCTGCCCGCTGATGCCGTCGGCCTTGTCGGAGGCGAGATAGACCGCAAGCGGCGCGATCTTCTCCGGCGTCATCTGCTTCAGGCGTTCGACGCGCAGCTTCTCGGCGTCGGTCTCGGTCGGGATCGAGCCGATCATGCGGCTCCATGCGGACGGCGAGATGCAGTTCGAGCGCACATTGTACCGCGCCATGTCGAGCGCGATGCCGCGCGCCAGGCCGTGGATGCCGAGCTTCGCCGCCATGTAGTTCGCCTGCCCGAAATTGCCGATCAGGCCCGAGGTCGAGGTCATATGCACCATCGCGCCCGAATTCTGGTCGCGGAAATGGTTCGCGACCGCGCGCGCCATGTTGAACGAGCCGTTGAGGTGCACGTTGATGACGTCGTGCCAGTCCGACCAGCTCATGCGGTGAAAGATGCGGTCGCGCAGGATGCCGGCGTTGTTCACCAGGATGTCGACGCGGCCGAAGGTGTCGAGCGCGGACTTCACGATCGTCTCGGCGTTCGGCCGGTTCGGTGATCGAGAGCGTCGACGCGATGGCCTTGCCGCCCGCGGCCTTGATCTCGCTCACGACCTCCTGCGCGGGCCCTGATCGCCGCCGGAGCCGTCGAGCGCCGCGCCGACGTCGACCACGACGACGCTCGCGCCTTCCTTCGCCATCAGCATCGCGATCGCGCGCCCGATGCCGCGCCCGCCGCCGGTCACGATGGCGACTTTCCGGAGACATCAATCCCGTCACGGCCGGCTTTCCCGGCATGCGACTTCGCGCACAGCGCTACTTGATGGCCGGCACGGCCGCATCAGGTCGCTATCCAGACGTCGTTCGCCAGCTCAACGATCATGCGCAGCTTGGCCCATTGTTCGTCCTCGCTCAACACGTTGCCCTCTTCCGTGGAGGCAAAGCCGCACTGCGGCGAAACACACAGCTGGTCGAGCGCGACATATTTCGTGGCTTCGTCGATCCGCCGTTTGATGTCGTCCTTCTTCTCGAGCTGACCAAGCTTGGACGAAACGAGCCCGAGCACAATCTGCTTGTTTCCCTTCGGCACGAAACGCAGCGGCTCGAAGCCCTCCGGCGCGCTCGGTGTCGTACTCGAGGAAGAAGCCGTCATAGTTGAGCTGGCCGAACAGCACTTCGGCGATCGGCTCGTAGCCGCCTTCGGAAATCCAGGTGGAGCGGAAGTTGCCGCGGCAGATATGCGTGGTGATCGCCATGTCGGCGGGCTTCGCGGCCAGCGCCTTGTTGATCATCGTGGCGTATTTCTCCGGCAGTTCGTCCGGATTGTCGCCGCGCTGGCGCGATTGCGCGCGCTCCTTCTCGGAGCAGAGGAACGCCCAGATCGTGTCATCGAACTGCAGGTAGCGGCAGCCCGCGTCGTAGAACGCCTTCACCACCTTGCCGTAAGTCTTTCCGAGGTCGTCGAAGAACTGGTCGAGGTCGGGATAGAGCGTCTTGCTGATCGACTGGCGGCCGAAGCGGAAGTGCAACAGCGTCGGCGACGGGATCGTCATCTTCGGCGACGACGCGCGTGTTCGCCTTAAGGAACTTGAAATGATCGATCATCGGATGGCTGGTGAAACCGACCTTGCCGACGACATCCGGCCGCTCCGCCTTCGTCTGCACGCCGGCAAACTGGATGCCGTGATCGATCTGCTTCATCTCGACGCCATCGAGGGCGGTGAGAAAATCGAAATGCCACCACGAGCGGCGAAATTCGCCGTCGGTGACGAGTTGCAGGCCGCATTCTTCCTGGCGGGCGATGATCTTCTTGATCTCGGCGTCCTCGACAGCCTTCAATTGCTCGGCCGTGATCTCGCCCTTGTCGCGCTTGGCGCGCGCATCCTTGATCGGCGCAGTGCGCAGGAAGCTGCCGACATGATCGGCGCGGAACGGCGGTCTGGTGTGTTGCATTGATCCTCCTTGTGTCCCGCACGCGATGCAGCGCGCTTGCGGTGCATCGCAGATGCGGGACCCCGGTTTCTTCTTCGTCTTCAGGTCCCGGGTCTGCGACGCATCATTTCATGCTGCGCCGCGCCCGGGATACACGGTGTCTAACCCCAAACCTCCTGCGCGACTTCGACGATACGCCGCAGCTTCGCCCACTGCTCGTCCTCGGTCAGAATGTTGCCTTCCTCGGTCGAGGCAAAGCCGCACTGACCAGAGAGGCAAAGCTGATCGAGGGCCACGAACTTCGCGGCCTCGTCGATCCGGCGCTTCAGGTCGTCCTTGCTTTCGAGCGTGCCGGTCTTGGTCGTGACGATGCCGAGCACGACCTGCTTGCCCTTCGGCAACATGCGCAGCGGCTCGAATCCGCCCGAGCGCGCATCGTCGTATTCCATGAAGTAGCCGTGCACGTTGATCTTGTTGAACAGGATCTCCTGCACGGCGTCGTAGCCGCCCGCACCCATGTGGGTCGATTTATAGTTGCCGCGGCACATGTGCATCGTGATCGTCATGTCGGACGGAATGTCCGACATCGCGGCATTGACCAGGTCGCCGTAGATCTCGCCGAGCTTTTCCGGGTTGTCGCCGCGGTCGCGCATCTGCTGGCGGTATTTCTCGTCGCACAGCATCGCGATGAATACCTCGTCGAGCTGGAGATAGCGGCAGCCCGCGTCCGCGAAGGCGCGCACAGCTTTCCGGTAAGCCTGACCGACGTCATGGAAGAATGAGTCGAGATCCTTGTATGCGGCCTTGTCGATCGGTGTCGCCATTGGCCGGCCGTAGATCGCGGACGGCGCGGGAATCGTGATCTTCGGGGTTACTTTCGTGTGGACGGCGACGAACCGGTAGTGCTCGATCATCGGATGGCTGGAATAGCCGATCTTGCCAGTCACCTTGATGCCTTCGGCGCGCGTCGTCGTTCCGGCGAACGCAACGCCGGTATCGGCCGCGTAGCGTTCGACCCCGTCGAGGCCCCAGAGGAAATCGAGATGCCACCACGAGCGGCGGAATTCGCCGTCGGTGACGGACTGCAGGCCGGCTTCTTCCTGTTTCCTGATCACGCGCTCGATCTCGCGGTTTTCCACGGCCTTGAGATCGGTCGCGGAGATTTCGCCCTTGGCGCGCTTCGCCCGCGCCTCCTTCAGCGCGGCGGGGCGCAGCAGGCTGCCGACATGGTCGGCGCGGAACGGAGGCTTTGTACGTTTCATGCGGTACCCCACACCTCGTCGGCGATTTCCACGATCATGCGCAGCTTCGCCCACTGCTCTGTTTCGGCCAGCGTGTTGCCGTCTTCTGTCGAGGCAAAGCCGCATTGCGGCGAGAGCGCGAGTTGATCGAGCGGCGCGAACTTCGCGGCTTCGTCGATGCGACGCCTGATCGTGTCCTTCGACTCCAGCTGCCCGGTCTTCGACGTGACGAGCCCGAGCACGACGGTCTTGTCCTTGGGCAGGAAGCGCAGCGGCTCGAAACCGCCGGCGCGCTCGGAGTCATATTCCATGAAATATCCGTGCACCTGAATCGTGTTGAACAGGATTTCGGCGACCGGCTCGTAGCCGCCGCTCGCCACAAAGTTGGAGCGGAAATTCCCGCGGCACAGATGCATCGTGATCGTCATGTCGGACGGAATGTCCGGATATGGCCGCGTTGATCATGCCCGCATAGGTGAGCGGCAATGTATCAGGATCGTCGCCGCGCGCCTTCACGTGCTCGCGCAGCGCGGGATCGCACAGATAGGCGAGGTTCACTTCGTCGAGTTGCAGATAGCGGCAGCCCGCATCCGCGAAGGCGCGCACCACCTTGGCGTAGAGCGCGCCGAGGTCGCGGTAGAAGTCCTCCATGTCGGGATAGATCGTCTCCGGCACGGCAGCGCGGCCTTGGCGGAAATGCAAGCGCGGACGGGGAGGGGATCGTCACCTTCGCGGTATGGCGCGTGTGGTCAGCAACGAACTTCCAGTGCGCGATCTGCGGATGGTCCGTGAACGCACCAAGCCTTTCCGTCACGCGCGAGACCCATTGCGGCGGCTGCACGCCGCCCTGGAATTTCAGCTTGCGGTCGCCGAGGAACGTTTCGATCCCGGGCAGCGCGCGCAGGAAATCGGTCTGCCACGAGGCGCGGCGGTATTCGCCGTCGGTGATCGATTTCAGCCCGACCGCTTCCTGCCTGGCGATCAGCGTCCCGATCTCGCGATCTTCGATATCGGCAAGCGCCGCGGCATCGACCTCACCGCGCGCATGCTTTTCGCGCGCGTCCCGCAGAGCCGCCGATCGCAAGAGGCTGCCGACATGGTCAGCCCGAAAGGGCGGGTTCACACGCTGCAACTGAGACTCCCTCGTGTCCCGCACGCGATGCAGCGTGAAACGGTGCATCGCAGATGCGGGACCCCGGTTTCTTGGTTTGGGAACCGGGGTCCCGGGCCAGCAGCGCATCATTTCATGCTGCGCTGCGCCCGGACACGCCGGCGCGATTAACGCTACTCCGCCGCGGCGAGCTGCGCCTGCTTCTGTTCCATCACGAAGTCGTACTTCACTTCGTAGAACGGCGTGTCGATCGTCTCGCCATTCGGCGCCTTGCCGGGCGGGCTTCTTGACGAACTCGACCACCAGCGGCTCTTTCACGCCGTAGACCACGTCGTTGTTGATGTACTCGTCGCCCTTCTGGAACAGGTGCGTGACCAGATAGTGGTGACCGGGCGCCGAGACCGCGAAGTGGATGTGTGCCGGCCGGATATGGCTCATGGTCGTGTGCGTGAAGAAGTTGCCGACCGGCCCGTCCATCGGGATCGAGTAGGAAATCGGCGCAACAGTGCGCACGCAGAACGAGCCATCGGCATTGGTGTGGTAGATGCCGCGCATCCAGGGATCGGCGGTGCGGCGCTGTTCCTCGTAAAGGCCTTCGCCATCGGTCTGCCAGAGGTCGAGCATCGCGCCCGCGATCGGCTTGCCGTCAAGGCCTTTGACTTTTCCGGTCACGAAGCAGGGAATGCCCGGCGCGCCCTTTGCCATATCGCCGCCGTCAGCGATCTCGGGTGAGTCCGGGATGTGGAAGGGGCCTTCGACCGTCGAAGGCGTCGCGCCGGCAACGCGCCGGTTGTTGATGTCATCCACCAGCATGGAAACGCCCAGCGTGTCCGACAGCAGGATGAATTCCTGTCGCTTGTCGTCGCACTTGTGACCGATCGCGGTCAGATACTGGATCGCCTTGAACCATTCTTCGCCGCTTGGCTTCACCTCGGACACGAAGGCGTGCAGGTGCTTGACCGCCGCCTGCATGACCTCACGCAGCCGCGGGTTCGGGATGTCCTCGTAGCGCTTGAGGACCTCCTTGGTGAACTCTGCTCCGGTTTCAATGGCCATGGGACTCTCCCGATATCTGAGGGCGTTTTGGGGCGCCGAATTTGGTTGCCCGGAGTGTGGTTTTGAGCGGGTCTGAGGTCAACCGGGATTTGCGGTTTCCTGTGTCCCGGGCGCGCCGCGGCATGAAATGACGCGGTGCAGACCCGAGACCCGGTTTCTTGTTTGAAGAGAGTAACCGGGGTCTCGCATCTGCGATGCACCGTGAAGCCACGCTGCATCGCGTGCGGGACACGGCCCACTCAGCCCCACACCTCTTTCGAAATCTCGACGATCTTCTTCATCTTGTCCCACTGCGCCTGCTCGGTCAGCACATTGCCTTCCTCGGTGGAGGCAAAGCCGCACTGGGGCGAGAGGCAGAGCTGGTCGAGCGCGACGAACTTTTCCGCCTCCTTGATGCGCTTCTCGATGTCGTCCTTCTTTTCCAGCGTGCCGGATTTCGAGGTGACGAGGCCGAGCACGATCTGCTTGTTGCCCTTCGGCACGAAACGCAGCGGTTCGAAGCCGCCGGCCCGCTCGGTGTCGTATTCAAGGAAATAGCCGTCGTAGTTCACCTTGCCGAACAGGGTCTCCGCGACCGGCTCGTATCCGCCTTCGGAAATCCAGGTGGAGCGGAAATTGCCGCGGCACACATGCGTGGTGATGGTCATGTCGGAGGGGCGGTCCTTGATCGCCTCGTTGATCACCTTGGCGTAGATCTCGGGCAGGCGCGTCGGGTCGTCGCCGCGCTGCTTGGCAAGTTCGCGCTCCTTCTCCGAGCAGAGATAGGCCCACACCGTGTCGTCGAACTGCAGATAGCGGCAGCCGGCGTCGTAGAAGGCCTTCACGGCGCCCTTGTAGGTCTGCCGCGAGGTCGTCGAAGAACGCGTCGAGCTCCGGATAGACGGTCTTGCTGATGCCCTTGCGGCCGCCACGGAAGTGCAGCACCGACGGCGCCGGGATGGTCATCTTCGGCGTGACCTTGGTGTGCGCTTTCAAGAACTTGAAGTGATCGACGAACGGGTGGCCGTTCCAGTGCAGCTTGCCGGATACGCTTCACGCCGCGCGCACGGGTCTGCACGCCGGCGAACTGGATACCGTGATCGGACTCATAGCCCTCGACGCCGCCGAGTTGCTCCAGGAAGTCGAAGTGCCACCATGACCGGCGATACTCGCCGTCGGTGACGAGCTGCATGCCGATGTCTTCCTGCTTCTTGATCAGCTTCTCGATTTCGGTGTCCTCGACCTTCTTCAGGTCGGCAGCGCTGATCTCACCTTTCTCGCGCTTGGCGCGGGCGTCTTTCAGCGGCTCGGAGCGCAGGAAGCTGCCAACCTGATCGGCGCGAAAGGGGGCTTTGGTTCGTTGCACGTTTCTCTCCTTGTCTAACTTGGACTTCAAACAGCGGCCGCTGCGCGACCGCGTGAGCAGAACGGAGCCGGGCACCAGCTTACGCGTGCGCTGATTGCGCAGTGCGAATTCGAGATTGCGGATCGCGAGCCGCGCGTGATCGCGCATGATCGCTTCGGCACGCGCGCCGTCACCACTTTCAATGGCGAGGATTGCGCCGCGGTGCTGATCCTGCGCGGTCGTCATGACCATGCGGGCTTCAGGCAGCTCTGCCTGCACACGCACGAAGGCGTTATGCGACGCGAACGGAAGGTTGAGCGCGCGCTTGAGCTGGCGCGCCAGCACCGGCGAATTGGCTGAGTTCGATCAGCAGGGCGTGGAAGCGCTCGTTCAGGTCGACATAACGGGAAAATTGCTCGACGGTGACTTGCGGTGCGGCGACCAGTTCGTCGATGTCGGCGAGACAATCGCGGAAATCGCCGAGCGCCGCGTTGGTCAGCCCGCGCTCCGCACAGAAGCGGGCGGCGAGACCTTCGAGCGTGCCGCGGACCTCGATGGCATCGTAGATGTCACGCTCGGAAAACGCCTTCACCGAAAAGCCGCCCGACGGGATCAGCTCGAGCAGGCCTTCCTCTTCGAGCCGCACCAGCGCCATGCGGATCGGCGTGCGCGAGACCGCAAGTCGCTCAACCACGGACAGTTCGGAGATGCGCTCGCCGGGCCGCAAGTCGCCCGACAGGATGAGCTCGCGCAGGCTGAGCAGCGCCTTGACGGTCTGCGAGGACGGCGCGTCCAACTGGGTCACCCGCTCACTCCCTATGCCGCCAAGCGGCTTGTTGTTGAATACAGTCTGTATACAGGGCGATCGGGGCGGTCAACGCAGCGTGGATAGCGCGTTGGCGTTCCGGAGCGCTGATTGACTTCCAAAGAACAAAGAGCGAACATGATTTGCCAAGGGCGCCCATGCTTCCGCCGACCAACCAGAACCCGTCTTTCAACATCACGCGCGCGAGCCACGTGGCCCTGACCTCGCGCGACCTGGCGAAGGCGCGCGATTTCTACACCGAGGTCATCGGCCTGAAGGTTTCGCACGAGACCGCGACCACCATCCACTTCCGCGGCGTCGAGGAACGCGGGCATCACAGCCTCACGCTACGCAAAACCCGGGAGCAGGCGGTCTGCGAGCGGGTCGGCTTCCGCATGTTCGCCGACGAGGACCTCGAGAAGGCGAAGGCGCATTTCGATACGAAGGGCGTAGCGGCGAAATTCGTCAATGTGCCGTTTCAGGGACGGACCCTGCATGTGACCGGCGCCGCCGGCACGCCGCTCGAATTTTGCGCACGCATGACGACCCTTCCGCGCACGCACGCCCGCACGCACGAGCACAAGGGCGCGGCTGCGATGCGCATCGGATCACGTCCAGGTAACGCTTCCCGATGTGACGAAAGCGTTGGCCTTTTATGCCGACTGTAGCTTCCGGGTTTCCGGTTATGCGTGCATTGGCGAGCGGATCGCCGGCGCGCTTCTGCACCGCAAGAGCAATCCGCACGATATCGTGCTGCAAGAGGGCGCAGGTCCGCGCCTGCACCATTTTGCTTTCATCGTGCAGGAGACGCACCACCTGCACCGTGCGCTCGATGCCGCCGGCCATCTCGGTTTCGGCGCCGGCATCGAACATGGTCCCGGTTCGCCACGGGTTTTCCCACCGCCTCTACCTGCGTGACCCGGACGGGCATCGCATCGCGTTGCTGCTGCCGCCGATCCAGGTGATCGACGCCGACGATGGGCCGGTGCGCCGCGACCTGCAAAGCGGCGATGAAGAATTGTGGGCTCCCCCGCCGCCACGAACATGGTTCGAGGAAGCCACGCGTTTTGCCGGCGTTGCAGTCACCGCGCCGAAGACTGCCGGAGCGCCGGCGATTGCGGGAGTCGATCTGTTCGGAGGACGTCTCGGTTTTCGCGGAGGCCGGAGTTTCGTATCTGCCAGACGGCGGTCCGGCTTCGCTCGAAGCCGTCGCCTGATCGCTTTTCAGGTTTTCCTGCGCCGCCCGGGTACCACGCGCTCGCTCTGCGTCACGCCAAGATATTTCTCCAGCGTCGCCGCGTCGGTCGCGAGCGTGGCGCTGTCGGCCTGATGCACGATATTGCCGCGCTCGATCACGGCGGCGCGGTCGGTGACGCCGAGGATCTTCTTGGCGTTCTGCTCGACCAGGATGGCGGACAGCCCTTCCTCGCGGATGATGCGCTTCAGCGCGGCCAGCAACTCCTCGACGATGATCGGCGCGAGCCCTTCCAGCGGCTCGTCGAGCAGGATGATGCGCGGATTGAGGATCAGCGCGCGGCCGACCGCGAGCATCTGCTGCTCGCCGCCCGAAAGCTGATTGCCGAGATTGCGCCGCCGCTCCGCGAGGCGCGGAAACATCGCGTAGACCTTGTCGGTGGTCCACTGGCCGGGGCGCGCCACCGCGGTCAGGTTCTCGTCCACGGTGAGCGACTTGAAGATGTTGCGCTCCTGCGGCACCCAGCCGACGCCCGCATTCGCACGCTGGTCGGCGCGCATTCCGGTGATGTCGCGTCCGCCGAGGCGGATCGTGCCGCCGAAATAGCGCGTCACGCCGACGATCGAGTTGACCAGCGTGGTCTTGCCCATGCCGTTGCGGCCGAGCAGCGCGAGCGACTTTCCTTCGTCGAGCGCGAGCGAGAGTTTCGAGAGAACTACGGCCTCGCCGTAGCCGGCGGTCAGCTGCTCGATGGCGAGGAGTTCAGGCATGGGCTTCCTCGCCCAGGTACACCGCCTTGACGCGCGGATCGGCCGCGACCTCCTCCGGCGGGCCTTCGACGAACAGCGCGCCGTTCACCATGCACCGAGATGCGGTCCGCAAACGAGAACACGATGTCCATGTCGTGCTCGATCAGCAGCACGGTGACGTCGCCCGGCAGCGCCGCGACCGCGTCGAGAATGCCGTGGCGCTCGGCCTCGGGCACGCCCGCGGCCGGCTCGTCGAGCAGCAGAACGTTCGGCCGGCATGCGATCGCAAGGGCGATCTCCAGAAGCCGCTGCTTGCCGTAGGGCAGGGTGGAGGTCGGCTCGCTCATCACGTCGGTCAGGTTGAAGCGACTGAGGATGTCGACCGACTCCTCGATCACGATCCCCTTCGAACCGACGAGCCGCCACCATTGCCGGCCTAGCTCCATGCGTTCGGAAACCGCAAGGCCGATGGTTTCGAGCGGCGTCAGGTCGGCGAACAACTGGTTGATCTGGAACGTGCGCGCGATGCCCAAGCCCACGCGCTTGTGCGGCTCCATGTTGGTGATGTCGCGCCCTTCGAGCGCGATGGTGCCCAAGGTCGGGCGCAGCACGCCGGTCAGCAGATTGATGATCGTGGTCTTGCCGGCGCCGTTCGGGCCGATCAGCGCGTGGCGCGCGCCCTTCTCGACCGACAGCGAGACGTTGTTCGCCGCCGTGATACCGCCGAACTGCTTGGTCAACCCGCTGGTCTGCAGCACGGGGGCCATCAGGGTTGCCCCTTGCGCGCGAAGCGCGCCTTGAAACGCTTCTGTATCGCGACCGCGCGCTCGGTGATGCGCGATGTCATTTGCAGGATGTGCGGCCGGGCAAGCCCAAGCATCGCCACCACGACAACCGTGAAGACGATGCTATGCATGAACGAGAGCTTCGCCACGGTGCAGATCGCGAAGATCGCCGTCGCGATCACCGCGCCGTAGACGCGGCCGAACATGATCATCATCACCAGCAGCAGGCCGAGCCAGAACTGCCAGTATTGCGGGTTCACGTTGGCGAGATAGTCCTGCACCAGCTTGAACAGCACGGCGCCGATCATGCCCGCCGTAGAGATAGCCGGTGCCGCCGATGATCAGCATCAGCATCACGTCGGCGGAGCGCTCGAAGTCGAGCACCGAGAGCGAGGCGAATTGCGTCGCCTGCGTCAGCAGTGCGCCTGCGACGCCGGCGAAGCCGGCCGCGATGGTATAGATCGCGACGAGGCGGCCATTGACATGAATGCCGATCGCCGAGGCGCGCAGCGGATTGCCGCGCACCGAGCGCAGCGAAAGCCCGAACGGCGAATTGACGATGCGGCGCGCGATCAGGAACAGGATGAACAGCACGATCAGGCTGTAGACGTAGGCGGTCTTGCCGAAGATATCGAACGGCGAAGTGGCCGAGCACCGGCTCCATCACGATGCCCTGCAGGCCGTCGGCGCCGCCGGTGATGTCGAGCCGGTTCGCGATCTCGCGCAACACCAGCGCGACGCCGAGCGTCACCATCAGGCGGGTCAGGTCGGAGCCGCGCAGCACGAGGAAGCTGGTGACGAAGCCGAGCACCATCGCGGCGAGGCCGGAGACCATAAGCGCCAGAACGGGTTCCTTGACGATCCCGTACTTGGCGAGAATGCCCGCCACGTAGGCGCCGAAGCCGAAGAAGGCCGCGTGGCCGAGCGAAACAATACCCGCATACCCGAGAATCAGGTCGAGCGAGAGCGCGAACAGCGCCAGAATGGCGATCTCGGTCAGGATCAGATGCTTGCTCGGCAGGAGGAAAATGCTGGCGAGCGCGGCGAGCCAGAACGCGACCTCGAGCACGTTCCAGCGCGCGCGGGCCGCGAAGCTTGCGCTCGCCTGAGCGATCAAGGGCGCGCGATCGGGCCGGTTTTCGTTCACGCTCATTTGGCGACCGCGCGCGAGAACAGGCCCTGCGGCCGCCAGATCAGCACCACGATCATGATGATGTAGATGATGAAGGCGCCGAACTGCGGCACGTAATATTTGCCGGCAACGTCGCCGATGCCGAGCAGCAGCGAGGCGATGAACGGCCCGGTGATGCTCGACGTGCCGCCGACCGTCACCACGATCAAAAAGTAGATCATGAACTTGAGCGGGAAGATCGGGTCGAGGCCGAGGATCTCGGCGCCGAGCGCGCCGCCAAGGCCTGCGAGGCCCGAGCCGAACGCGAAGGTGAGGGCGAATACCGCATTGACGTTGATGCCGAGGCCGCGCGCGACGCGCTGATCGTCGACCGCGGCGCGCAAGCGCGAGCCGAAGCGCGTCTTGGCGAGCGAGAGCTGCAGGAAGAGCGTCAAGCGCGCTGCAGATCAGGATGATGAGCAGGCGGTAGCGGCCGATGCCGACACCGAACAGATTGATCTGGCCCTGCAGGTAGGACGGGATCGAGACGAATTGCTGCTGCGAGCCCATCACGTAGTCGACCGCCGCGACCGACATGAACACAAGGCCGATGGTGAACAGCACCTGTTCAAGATGAGTCTTGGCATAGACGTGCACATAGAGCGTGCGCTCGAAGATGCCGCCGATGATCGCTGTTGCGATGAACGCAAGCGGCAGCGCGGCAAGGAACGGCACGCCGGCGCGGTTCACCAACACGACGGTGATGTATCCGCCCGCCATCGCGAACGCGCCGTGCGCGAGGTTGACGAAATTCATCAGCCCGAGCGTGACGGACAGCCCGCACGCCACGACGAACAGCAGCATGCCGTAAGCGATACCGTCGAACAGGATGGTCAGCATGGTGTGCGCTCGATCGCTCCCTCTCCCGGGAACGGGAGAGGGAGGCTAACGACTACAGCCAAACTACTTCGGCGTCTTGCCCGGGTCCTTCACGGCGTCGAAGGTGGCGAACTCCACATTGTAGAGCTTGCCGTCCACCTTCTCGACCTTGCGGATGTAGATGTTCTGCACGATGTCGCGGGTGTCGGGATCGATCGAGATCGGTCCGCGCGGGCTTTCCCACTTCGCGCCCTTCATGGCGGCCATGAGCTGATCGCCGTCCGTGTTGCCCTTGGTCTTGTTCAGCGCCTCGTAGATCAGGTGCATGCCGTCGTAGCCGCCGACCGACATGAAGTTCGGACGGAAGTTGTAGGCCTTCTCGAACGCCGCGACGTAGTCCTTGTTCATCTTGGAGGGGTGCGCGGCCGAATACATGTGCGCCGTCACGGTGCCGATCACGGCATCGCCCATGGTCGGCAGCAGGTCGTCGTCGGTCACGTCGCCCGGCCCGATCAGCTTCACGCCGGCCTTGTCGAGGCCGCGCTCGATGAACTGACGCACGAAGGTGCCGCCCTGTCCGGACGGAACGAAGATGAACAGCGCATCCGGCTTCGCATCGGCGGCGCGCTGCAGGAACGGCGCGAAGTCGGGGTTCGCGAGCGGCACGCGGATCGCCGCGGTGATCTCGCCGCCGCCGGCCTTCACGCGCTCGGAGAAGAATTTCTCGGCATCGGCGCCGGGCGCGTAGTCCGACACCATGGTGACGATCTTCTTGACGTTATTCTTCAGCGCCCAGTCGGCGATGATCACGGAGGACTGCGCGAGCGTGAAGCTGGTGCGGGCGATGTAGGGCGAGCGCTCGGTGATGATCGAGGTGCCGGCCGCCATCACGATCAGCGGCACTTTCGCCTGCGTGGCGAGCGGTGCGGCGGCAAGTGCTGCCGGCGTCACGCCGAAGCCCGCGATGAAACTCACCTTGTCGTTGACGATCAGTTCCTGCGCGATGCGCTTGGTGTTGTCCGGCACCGCGGCGTCGTCCTTGACGATGACTTCGACCTTCTTGCCGCCGGCCGTCATGCCGTGCTGCTGCTGATAGAGCTTCACGGCGGCTTCGATCTGCTTGCCGGTGGAGGCCTGCTGGCCGGTCATCGGAACGATCAGGCCGACCTTGACGGTGTCCTGAGCGGTGGCGGGGCTTGCAAGCAATGCGCCTGCGGCGAGCAGGGCAGCGGTTGAAAGGAATTGTCTGCGCAACATCGTGTTTCCTCCGGGGTGACTTTCGGCGAGCGGCCAGCAGCGGTTTATGGCCCGCTTTTTCCGGCCTCTCCGTAGCGTGGATTATTGGCGCGGGAAAGCGGCAATCGGCAGCGCCATTAACTGGAAAGTGCGCGCCATTTGCCGGGAACTGACATGTTAGGCCAAAGTCTAAGGCCGAGGCGCGGCGTCAGGCGTGCGCTTGTCGCTTCGGGTCGACGATCTGCTCCAGCTTTCCGAGCACCCGCATGCAGGGCAGAAGCTGGGCGAGGCTTGCGTTCGGCTCGCGCTTTTCCCGGATCGCCGCGATGAACTCGCGGTCGATCAGCTCGATACCGTCCATCGAGACATCGACCTTCGAGACGTCGATCTTGTTGTCCTTGCCGTCGGACAGGTCGTCGTAGAACGCCTTGAACGTGCCGTTGTCGCAGATGTAGCGGAAGAACGAGCCGAGCGGCCCGTCATTGTTGAACGACAGCGACAGCGTCAGGATCGCGCCGGACGGAACCTTGGCGACGATGCCCATGTCCATGGCGATCTTCAGTTCCGGATGCGCCGGGCCCTGCACGGCATAGCAGTCCGAGATGGTCTCGCCGGTCTGGTACTGGAACAGGTCGATCGTGTGCGCCGCGTGGTGCCACAGCAGATGGTCGGTCCATGAGCGCGGCTGGCCGGCCGCGTTCATGTTCTTGCGGCGGAAGAAGTAGGTCTGAACGTCCATCTGCTGGATCTTCAGCTCGCCGGCCTTGATCTTCTTGTGGACGTACTGGTGGCTCGGATTGAAGCGGCGCACATGGCCGCCCATGGCGATCACGCCGGTTTCCTTCTGGATCTTCACCAGGTTCTCGGCGTCCTCCACCGAGTCGGTGACCGGGATTTCGATCAGCACCGGCTTGCCGGCGCGCATCACCTGCTCGCCCTGGCGGAAATGCATCTTGGTCGGCGTCGTCAGGATCACGGCGTCGG
Organism: uncultured Alphaproteobacteria bacterium; assembly: GCA_963779545.1. Classification (GTDB taxonomy): domain Bacteria; phylum Pseudomonadota; class Alphaproteobacteria; order Rhizobiales; family Xanthobacteraceae; genus PALSA-894. The sequence continues at coordinate 173,977 of CAVZYQ010000006.1, forward strand.
CGCGCTTGATGCCCTCGGAGAGATCGCCGGTGTAGTGCTTGATGCCGTACTTCTCGGCGACCTTCGCGGTCGAGTCCTGATTGCCGCCGACCAGCGAGGTAACCTCGACGCCATCGATGCGCTTCAGCGCGTCGAGGTGCTTCTGGCCGAACGCACCTTGCCCGGCAACGCAGATCTTCATGCGGCTTTCCTCAGCGGTTCTTCTTCGGCGCGGACTTCTTGGCGGCGGCTTTTTTCGCCGGCTTTCCGACGTTCTCAAGGATGATGTTGCCGACCGCCGTGTTGGACGCCGGCACGGTGTAGAAGCGGTAGACCTCCTTCACCTTGTCGTCGAGCGCACCGCGCATGACGTGCCACATCACGAGCTCGATGCCTTCGGCGCCGGCCTCGCGCATGTATTCGAGGTGCGGCATCGCGGCGAGCTTCTTCGGGTCCTTGGTGAGGCCGATCGAGGAAGGCCTTGTCGAACTTGGAATTGATCAGGCCGGCGCGCGGGCCGGAAATCTGATGCGACATGCCGCCGGTGCCGAACACGATGATGCGCAGGTCGTCGCGATAGGACGCGACCGCCTTGCGGATCGCGCGGCCGAGATCGAAGCAGCGCTTGCCGGTCGGAGGCGGGAATTGCACGACGTTCACGGCGATCGGGATCACCGGGCAGGGCCATTCGGACGGCGAGCCGAACGCGAGGTTCAGCGGCACGGTGAGGCCGTGGTCGACTTCCATCTTGTTGCAGATGGTCAGGTCGAAGCCGTCGAGGATCGCGGACGTCGCAATGTGCGAGGCGAGCTCGCGGATGGCCTTTCACGACCGGCACCGGGCGCGGGCCCCAGCCTTCGTCGGCCGGCGGAAATTCCGCCGCACACCCGATCGCGAAGGTCGGGATCATTTCGACCGAGAATGCCGAGGCGTGATCGTTGTAGACCGCGATCACGACGTCCGGCTTCTGCATCGGCGATCCATTTCTTCGAGTGTCTCGAAGCCGGAGAACACGCGCTTCCAGTACGGGATCTTGGGTCTGCTTGTTGTCGATGGCGGCGCCAATGGCCGGCACATGCGACGAGGCGAATCCTGCGATGATCTTTGCCACGGTGTTATTTCCGTTTCTTTGAGGACTTGGATGTCTTCGCGCTCTTTGCCGGCGCCTTCTTGGCCTTGGCCTTCTTTGCCTTCGGCCTCGCGGCGGCTTTCTTCGCCGGCTGGTCGTACTTGCCCGACTTCGAACGATTGCCTTCGACCGAGCGGCCGCCCTTCAGCATCATCGCGGCATAGTCTTCCTGCGTCGCGCCAGTCATCGTCGCGGCGAGGTGCCGGAACGAGTGCCCGTCGGTCGCGCCGAGCTTGGCGGTGAAGTAGATGTTGCCGCCGAGCTCGAGCATGCGATTGTAGTCGCGCTTGAGCACGGCGTCGGTCTGCTCGGGCGTCAGGTTGAACTTCTTGAGATACTCGGCTTCGTTCGCCTTGAAGGCCTTGCGGTTCTCGTCCTTCATCAGCGACATGCAGAACATGTTGATGCCGTAGCCTTGGCGCGAGCGCTCGGCGTTGAACACGAACGTGCCGGGAATGTCCTCGTATTCGTTCTCTGTCGGTTTCGCCTGAGCCATCGGCGTTTCTCCCTGAAGGGCGTTCCGCTTAAAGCGGCGTGCCGCAGCGATAAATGCGGCGCGATGTCCCGCTTCACATACTCGGCGCGGGCCACGTTGGCAACGCTACGGCGTCAACGCGAGGGGATTGGAATCGTTCTGTGTTTTAGCGGTTTTGTGGCCAGGAAATTCCCGCATATGGGCCAGCGCTGGCATGTTACCGGCGCTGGCCGCCGCTGATGGAAAACGATCACCGCGCCCAGTAAAGCCGCATCGGATTGTCGACCAGCAGCGCCTGCTGCAGCGCGGCCGTCGGCGCGATCTTCGGGATCATGTCGGTGAGCACGCCGTCGTCCGGCGCCTCGTTCTTCATGTTCGGGTGCGGCCAGTCGGTGCCCCACAGCACGCGGTCCGGAAAGCGCTCGACGATGATGCGCGCGAACGGCACCACGTCGTCGTAGGGCGCTCCCGCGACCGTGAAGCGCTCCGGGCAGGTGACCTTGTTGATCCAGGTCTTGTTCGCGTCGATCGCCTTCAGCCAGTTCTGGAACGCCTTGCCCTCGACGCCGTCCTTCACGTTGGGCACCGCCATGTGGTCGAACACCAAGGTGGCGGGCAGCGATTTCAGGAACGGCTCCATCTCGTCGAGGTCGGCGTGCTCGAAATAGATCACGATGTGCCAGCCGAGTGCCGCGATGCGTTTGGCGATGCGCACCATCACGTCCTTCGGCGTCGAGTTCGACCAGCCGCTTGATGAAGTTGAAGCGCACGCCGCGTACGCCGGCGTCGTGCAGCGCTTTCAACTCGGCGTCGGTGATCTCCTCGCCGACGAAGGCCACGCCCTTCGCCTTGCCGTTCGAGTTCGCCAGCGCATCGACCAGCGCGCGGTTGTCGGTGTCGTGGCAGGTCGCCTGCACGATCACATTCTTGTCGAAGCCGAGGAAGTCGCGCAGCGCGAACAGCTTTTCCTTCGGCGCATCGCACGGCGTGTATTTGCGCTTCGGCGCGAACGGGAACACCGCCTCCGGCCCGAACACGTGGCAGTGCGCGTCGACCGCGCCCGCCGGCGGCTTGTATTTCGGCTTCGACGGATTGGGATGAAACGGGATGTAGCCTTGCGACATCGGCATGCGTTGGAACTCCGCGGCAGGAACCTTTCAGGCCATTTCGGGATTGATTGCAAGGACTTGATTGAGGTGAACCATGACCCACGCAAACGCAGATTGGTCGGAAAATCGCGATTACGTGTCACCCGCGCTGGCTTTCCGTGTTCCCGCAGGCGGTGCGATCTGGCTGATCGGACGCGTGGTTTTCGGCGGGCTCTTCTTTCTGAGCGGCACGCAGAAGCTGATGGGGATCGATCAGTTTGCGGCTTCGCTCGTGAAGAACGGCATTCCGGAACAGATCGCGCCGTTGCTGGCGTGGCTCGGCGCGGGTGTCGAGACGATTGGCGGCCTTTTTATCGTACTGGGTCTCGCGACCAGTTGGTCGAGCCTGTTCATGATTGCGTTCACGATCGCGGCGGCGCTCATTGCGCACCGCTTCTGGGACGCGCCGCCCGACATGCGCATGATGCAGATCGCGCACTTCGAGAAGAACATGATGATCGCCGGTGCGCTCTGCCTGCTCTATGTGGCAGGGGGCGGGCCGTATTCAATCGACCGCTGGCGGCGGTTTAGCTGACCGTCGTCGTTCCAAAAATTCAACGATGAGTTTCGGCTCCTGCCGCGTGCGCCAGCACGTGCGTCACTTGGTCAATGCCCGATTTTGGAATCGTTCCATTGCGGAGCGTCCGTGCCGGTGACAAGCTTGGCCCTGCATCGTGCGCCCTCTGTGACGACAGAGGAGAACGCGCGATCACAGGGAGGGCGATATGGCCACATTTAACCTCACGGTGAACGGACAAGCGCGCGCGGTCGATGTCGATGCCGACACCCCGCTTCTCTACGTGCTTCGCGACAATCTCGAACTCAAAGGCCCGCGTTTCGGCTGCGGGCTCGCACAGTGTGGCGCCTGCACGGTGCATGTGAACGGCGAAGCGGTGCGCTCGTGCGTGCTGCCGGTCGCCAAGGTGAAAGGCGCGGTCACGACGCTGGAAGGGCTTGGCAGCAGCGCGAAGCCCTCGAAGCTGCAGCAAGCTTTCATCGACGAGCAGGCCGCGCAGTGCGGCTACTGCATCAATGGCATGATCATGACGTCCGCGGCGCTGCTCGAAAAGAACAAGAGCCCGAGCGAGGCCGACATCCGGCAGGCGCTTGCCGACAACCTCTGCCGCTGTGGCACCCACAAACGCATCGTCGCCGCTGTGAAGCGCGCGGCGGCAGCGTGAGGGAGGCAGTCATGACAATCCATCAAACATCGTTCGATCGCCGCACCTTCCTCAAGGCGAGCGGCATTCTGGCTGTCAGCTTCTCGATGGCCGGCACAGCAGGCGCGAACACGCTGGCGGCGCCGAAATCGGTCGCGAAGGAAGCGGTCGACTCCTGGCTCACCATCACACCCGACAACAAGGTCACGATTTTCGTCGGCAAAGTCGATCTCGGCACCGGCTCGCGCACCGCGCTGATGCAGCTCGCCGCCGACGAACTTGATGTTGCGTTCGAGCGCATCGAACTGGTCATGGGCGACACCGCACGCACGCCCGACCAGTGGCTCACCGCCGCGAACCTGACGATTTTCCAGGGCGGTGGCGAACTGAAGAGAGCTGCCGCAACGGCGCGCCGTGCGCTGGTCGAGCGCGCCGCACAGCGGCTCGGTGTGCCGGCAGCCGACCTCGTCGTGCAAGACGGGATCGTGCGCGTGAAGGCGACGCCGGACCGTTCGGTCAGCTACGGCGAACTGATCGGCGACGGCGTGAAGCTCGACGTCGACGCCAAGATCGAAACCAAGAAGACCGCCGACTACAAGGTGGTCGGCAAATCGATCCGCCGCGTCGACATTCCCGGCAAGGTGACAGGCGAGTTCACCTACATCCACGATGTTCGTGTGCCCGGCATGTTGCATGCACGCGTCCTCCGCCCGGACGACAACGGCGCGCGCCTTGCGTCGGTCGACAACTCCGCGGCGAAACAGGTGAACGGGTTCGTGCAGACCGTGCGCAAGGGCGACTTCCTTGCGGTCGTGGCGCGTAATGAATGGGGAGCGATCAAGGCCGCGAACGCGATGCGCGTCACCTACAGCGGCGGCGTGCCACTGCCCGAACAGGCGAAGGTGTTCGAGGAGTGGCGCAAGCGCCCGGTCGCCAAGGAAGAGGTGACGCAGAACGTCGGCGACGCCAAGGCCGCGCTGGAAGGCGCGCCGAAGCGCGTGAAGGCGACCTACGATTTCGCTGTCCAGACGCACGCGACGATTGGGCCGTCGTGTGCGGTTGCCGACTTCAAGGACGGCAAGCTGACGGTGTGGACGTCATCGCAGGCGACGCACTCGATGCAGCATGAGCTGTCGTCGATCACCGGCCTGTCGCGGGAAGCGATCCGCCTCGTGTTCGTCGAAGGCGCGGGCTGCTACGGCCGCAACGGCACCGAAGATGCGGCCGCGGATGCATCGCTGATCTCGACCATCATCGGCCAGCCGGTGCGGGTGCAATGGTCGCGTGCGGACGAGACAGCGCGCTCACCGAAAAGCCCGCCGCGCACGATGGACATGGAGGCGGGCCTTGACGCACAGGGCAATGTCGTCGCGTGGAGTGGCGACTTCTACATCGCGCTCAACCACATCGTGGCGTTCAAGCCGCTCGACTTCCCGCTGCTGGCGGCGGCCGAGCAGGGCTTGCCGCGTCCCGGCAACTGGGTCGGCTTCCTGTTCCAGAATTCCGGACAGCCGTATCAAATTCCCAACGTGCGGGTGAACACGCGGCACATCGCGGAAGCGTTCTTCCGCTCGTCGCACCTGCGCAGTCCCGGCCGCATCGAGAACAGCTACGCCAACGAAGCCTTCATGGACGAACTGGCGCAGGCGGCGAATGCCGATCCGGCGGAGTATCGGCTGCGCTACCTGAAGGACCCGCGCGCGATTGATGTTGTCCAAGCCGCGATGAAGCTCGCCAACTGGCAGGCGCGGCCGGGGCCGAACCCGAATACGGGCAGCGGCTCGATCGGCAGCGGACGTGGCATCTCCTACCTGCGCTACAACAACGCCATCACCTACGTGGCGGCTGTTGCCGAGGTCGAGGTCAACCGCGAAACCGGCGAGATTCGGGTGACGCGGGTGTGCGCCAGCCATGATTGCGGCGAGATGGTCAACCCGGATGGCGTCGCCAACCAGGTCGAGGGCGGCGTGCTGCAAACGGTGAGCCGTACGCTGATGGAGCAGGTGAACTGGGACCGCAACAAAGTCACCAGCGTCGATTGGGCGAGCTATCCGATCATGCGCCACACGCAGGCGCCGAAGGTCGAAGTCACGCTGATCGACCGGCCCGGCACACCGCAGTGGGGTGCGGGCGAGCCGATGGCTTGCGCCATTCCGGCGGCGATTGCGAACGCGGTGTTCGACGCGACCGGCGCGCGCATGCGTTCGCTCCCGTTCACGCCGGACAAGGTGAAGGCTGCGCTGGCGGCGACGCGGCGGACCTAGGCGAAAACGCGGCAGCGGTTCCGGCGTCGGCGATATCCTCGCTGGCGGCCGGAACCCCGCGCGATCAGATCGCATTGTCGGCGTATGCCCATGATCGAAAGCGTGACGCCGATCTTGCGGGTCGAGAATCTCGCCGCTAGCCGGCGCTACTACATCGAGACGCTCGGCTTCTCCATCGATTGGGACGTGGAGGGGATGATTTCGGTATCCCGCGACGACCAATCGATCATGTTGTGCGAGGGCGAGCAGGGCCAGCCTGGCACGTGGCTCTGGATCGGCGTCGATGACGCCGACGCGATGTTCGCCGAATTCAAGTCAAAGGGTGCGCATATCCGCAGCCCGCCTGCCGACTTCTATTGGGCGCGCGAATTCGAGGTCGAGGATCCCGACGGCCATGTCCTTCGGATCGGCTCGGCGCCGAAGACGCCGGCTGGTACCGGCAAGACCTGACTATACGCGCTCGATGGCCAGCGACACGCCTTGGCCGACGCCGACGCACATGGTGGCAAGCCCGCGCTTGCCCCCAATTTTTTCGAGCTGATGCGCGGCCGTCATCGCGATGCGCGCACCCGACATGCCGAGCGGATGTCCGAGTGCGATCGCGCCGCCGTTCGGGTTCACGTGCTCGTCATCGTCGGCAAGGCCAAGCTGGCGCATGACGGCGAGACCCTGCGAGGCGAAGGCTTCGTTCAGCTCGATCACATCGAAGTCGCCGATCTTGAGGCCAAGCCGCTCCATCAGCTTGCGCGTGGAGGGCACCGGGCCGATGCCCATGATGCGCGGCGGCACGCCGGCGGATGCCATGCCGGTGACGCGTGCGCGCGGCGTCAGCCCATGCGCTTTCGCGGCGGCTTCCGACGCGATGATCATCGCGCAAGCGCCATCGTTCACACCGGATGCGTTGCCGGCCGTCACGGTGCCCGGATCGCGGAACGGCGTCTTGAGCTTGGCGAGATTCTCCAGCGTCGTATCGGGACGCGGATGCTCGTCCTTGTCGACCACGACGGGTGTCTTTCCCGCGATGGTCACCGGCACGATTTCCTCGGCGAAGTAACCGGCAGCGATCGCCTTCCCGGCGCGCTGCTGCGAGCGCCATGCGAACGCATCCTGATCGGAGCGCTTCACCTGGAATTCTTCCGCGACGTTCTCGCCGGTCTCCGGCATCGCGTCGACGCCGTACTGCTTCTTCATCAGCGGGTTGATGAAACGCCAGCCGATGGTGGTGTCGTAAATTTCAGTTGCGCGCGAGAACGCTTCCGTCGCTTTGCCCTGGACAAAGGGCGCGCGCGTCATCAACTCGACACCGCCCGCGATCGCGAAATCGATGTCGCCCGAACGGATCGCCTGCGCGGCTGCGCCGACCGCATTCAGCCCCGAGGCGCACAGCCGGTTCAGCGTCACGCCCGGCACGTTGTCGGGAAGCCCGGCGAGCAGCAGCGCCATGCGGGCGACGTTGCGGTTGTCCTCACCGGCCTGATTGGCGCAGCCGAAATAGACCTCGTCGATCTGGGTCCAGTCGACATTCGGATTGCGCGCCATCAGCGCCTTCAGCGGCACCGCCGCAAGGTCGTCGGTGCGCACCTTGGCGAGCGCGCCGGCGTAACGGCCGATCGGGGTGCGCACGGCGTCGCAGATGAAGGCTTCCGGCATGGTCGTATCCTCCAGACGGCGCTGTCGTGGTCTGCCTTGGGGCGTCCCGCGCCGGTCTTTCCATCCCTTGAAAACACAAAAACGAGAACCGTCAATCCGACGATTGCGCCGCCATGGCAAAAGTCGGAAACTGCCCGCGATGGGGTCACACCCCTCGCGTTCGTTCGCGCTGGCGGAAGCCGACGAAACTCTTCGCGACGGGCCGATGAACCTCACCGTTCAGGGAGGACTACATGGCATTCCGGCTATCGACCCGGCGAGCGCTGTTGCTCGCTAGTACGCTTGGTACCCTCGCGCTTGCTTTCCCCGCTGCTGCGCAACAGTCGCCGGCTCCGGCCGCCGCACCTGCCGCAGGCGCACCCGCGCCGCTGCCGCCCGGCTCGCCGCTGATAGGCCGTCCGAGCACCGAAGGCGCGATGAAGCTCGCGCCAGTCGCCCCGCCGCCGATCCCGGCATCCGCCGAAAAACTCGCGACCGTGCCTGGCAAGCTGAAGCTGCCGAAGGGCTTCAACATCGAACTCTACGCCGGCAACGTGCCGAACGCGCGCTCGATGCGCGAAGGTGACAAGGGCACCGTGTTCGTCGGCAGCCGCCTGCAGGACAAGGTCCACTACATCACCAGCAAGGACGGCAAGCGCGAGGCGAAGGTTCTGGTCTCGGGCCTCCATCGGCCGAACGGCCTCGCCTTCAAGGACGGCACGCTCTACATCGCGGAGCTCTCGAAGGTTTCCAAGATCGAGAAGGTCGAAGACAATCTCGACAAGAACCCGAAGCCGGTTGAGATCTATTCCGACCTGCCGAAGGACGAGGCGCACGGCTGGAAGTTCATCGGCATCGGACCGGACAACAAGATCTACGTTCCGATCGGTCTGCCCTGCAACAGCTGCCCGGCGCCGGACACGCATGCGCAGATCCGTCGCATCAACCTCGATGGCAGCGGCGCGGAGGTGGTTGCGCGCGGCGTGCGCAACACGGTTGGGTTCGACTGGCATCCGGTGTCGAAGGAGCTCTATTTCACCGATAATAGCCGCGACTGGGTCTCGGAAGATTTCCCGGAGGACGAGCTGAACCGCGTCACCAAGACCGGTCAGCATTTCGGCAACCCGTTCTGCCACCAGGGCGACTTCCTCGATCCGGAGCTCGGCTGGGGACGCTCGTGTGACGAGTTCGAGAAGCCCGTCGCCAAGATGGGACCGCATACCGCGGTGCTCGGCGCGCGCTTCTACAGCGGCGACAAGTTCCCGGCCAAGTACAAGAACGCGCTCTTCGTGGCGCGTCACGGCTCGTGGAATCGCACCAAGAAGGCGGGCGGCGACATCGTCGCGGTGTTCCTGAACAAGGACGGCACCGTGAAGAACATCGAGCCGTTCATCACCGGCTTCCTCGAGAACAACAGCTACCACGGCCGTCCGGTCGACGTGCTGTTCCTCAAGGACGGCTCGATGTTGATCTCGGATGACTTCAACGGCGCCGTCTGGCGCGTGACGCACGGCAATCCGAAGAGTGCCGCTGCGAAGCAGTAACGCTCTCCTGTGTCCCGCACGCGATGCAGCGCCGCTTGGCGGTGCATCGCAGATGCGGGACCCGGTTTCTTCAGCAACACAACCGGGATCCCGGGTCTGCATTGCATCACTTCGTGCTGCAATGCGCCCGGGACACGCAATCAGGGCGACGCATGCGAAGACTTGCCGCAACGATATCGTTCTGCCTGCTCGCGACCGGCGCGCAGGCCGCGACCTATGACGAGAAGCTCGCAACCTGCCTTGCCTGCCACGGCGAGAAAGGCATCTCCGAAACGCCTGAGGTCCCCTCGCTTGCCGGGATGCCGGCGGACTCCACGCTCATCCAGCTGTTCCTGTTCCGGCAGGGAACGCGCAAGATCGAGATCATGAACGATGTCGCGAAGGACTTGACCGACGACGACCTGCGCAAACTGGGCGACTACTTCGCCAAGCTGCCGCCGCCGAAGGGCAAGGAAGCGGCCGACCCCGCCATTGTGGCGCGCGCGCAGGCGGCCGCTGCCAAGAACCACTGCGCGTCATGCCATAATCCGGACTACTCCGGCCGGGATCAGATGCCGCGCCTGTCCGGGCAGCGGGAGGACTATCTGCTGAAGGCGATGCGCGACTACAAGAGCAAGCAGCGCCCCGGCTACGAGCCGACGATGGACGAAGTGATGCGTCCGGTCAGCGATCCCGAGATCGTCGATCTCGCGCACTACCTGTCGCGGCTGTGAAACTATCGCCGCAATGGTACGTTTAGTCTGTGAACCTTGCTGCGTTTGAAGGAGAAGACCATGGCCTGGACCACACCGACCCTTGTCGAAATCTGCATCGGCCTTGAGATCAACGGCTATCTGCCGGCCGAGTTCTGATCGCCTGTTCGACCTGATGAAAACAACGGCCGCCGTACCGGAAGGTGCGGCGGCCGTTTCATGAATCCGGCTTTTTTGAATGAAATCGGCTGAAGCTCTGGCGGCTTTTGGAAGATAGTTCCTCCGTTCGTCGCCCACGCGCCGGCCCGCGTCCTACTGCTGCCCACACGCGTCGCCGCGCCGCGCATTGCTCCTATTCAGCCGCCGCAGAAATGCCGCATGGAGGTTGTGCGATAATTCGTTCAGCGTCCGGGCACAGGACGCAAGGAGGAAAAGCCATGAGAGCAGTCACGTTCGGCGCCGTCTCGGCGCTCGCACTCGCATTCGCGTCGCCGGGCTACGCACAGCCGCAGCCGAGCGCAGGCAATCTCGAAAAGCTCGGCAACTTCCAGCAAACCGGCACGGTCGAGCCGGCGCACATTCCGCAGACCGGCCCAAAGGCCGAAGCGATCAAAAGAAATCTTGCGAAGATCAAGCTGCCGCGCGGCTTCAAGATCGGGCTCTACGCGCTCGTTCCCGATGCGCGCCATATCGCGGTCGGCCCGCAGGGCATCGTTACGTTCGTCGGCACGCGCAAGAGCAAGGTGTGGTCGGTGACCGATCGCGCCAAGGCGCGCGTCGCCGACGAGGTGAAGGAGTTCGCGCCGTCGATCGCCTTCAAGATTCCGAACGGCGTGTGCTTCTCGCGCGACGGCTTCCTGTTCATCGCGGAACAGAACCGCGTGCTCACGTTCCCGGCGGCCGAGTTCTTCTACGAGGGCCCGGACGTCGCGGCGTTCAACGTGATCAAGGAGGGCGAACTCATTCCGCCGGCTGAGGAGTCCTACAATCACACGGCACGCACCTGCCGCATCGGGCCGGACAACAACCTCTACATCACGCTCGGCCAGCCGTTTAACGTGTTCGCACCGGAGAAGATGGACCTTTACAAGAAGGAAGGCATCGGCGGCATCATCAAGGTCGACCGCGAGGGCAAGAACCGCTCGGTGTACGCCTGGGGCGTGCGCAACTCCGTCGGCATGGACTTCAACCCGAGGGACAAGACGCTGTGGTTCACCGATAACCAGGTGGACGGCATGGGCGATGACATCCCGCCCGGCGAACTCAACCGCGCCGACAAGGCGGGCCTCGACTTCGGCTTCCCGTACTACGGCGGCGGCAAGACGCGCACCACCGAGTACAAGGACGCGCAATTGCCGGCGAACCTCGTCGCTCCGCAGGTCGAGATGGTGGCGCACGCCGCCGACCTCGGCATGACGTTCTATTCGGGCAAGATGTTCCCGGCGAAATATCAGGGCGGCATCTTCTCGGCGCAGCACGGCTCGTGGAATCGCACGACGCCGGTCGGCGCGCGCGTGATGTTCACGAGCCTGAAGCCGGACGGCACGGCGGACAAGACGGAAGCCTTCGCCGAGGGCTGGCTCACCGAAAACGGCGAGTACATGGGCCGCCCGGTGGATGTGGCGCAGCTTCCCGATGGATCGATCCTGGTGTCGGACGATCTCGCCGGGGCGCTGTATCGCATCTGGTACGATGCGCGGTAATTGTTGCTGATGAAGCGAAGCTTTTGTGTCCCGGGCGCAGCGCAGCACGAAGTGCGCTGCAGACCCGGGACCCCGGTTTTACTTGAAAGAAAAGCAACCGGGGTCCCGCATCTGCGATGCATCACTTCGTGCTGCATCGCGTGCGGGACACGTCGTTTTTCTTGCCGCCGCTCTCTTGTGGATTCCCACTGAGATTGGCTTCGCCGCCGGCAACGTCACGACCGGCCGGCAGAAGGCGCTGGCCTGCCAGACCTGTCACGGCATGGACGGGCTCTCGAAGATGCCCGAGGCGCCGAACATCGCCGGCAATCCCGAGCAGTATCTCGTGCGGCAGCTCATCGCGTTCAAGAAAGGCGAGCGCAAGAACGAGATGATGTCGGTCGTCGTGCAGCAGATGAGCGACAAGGACATCGAGGACGTCGCCGCGTACTACGCGGCGATCGAAGTCACCGTCAAAGTACCGAGTCGTTAGCCATATTTCCGGCTTCAGGCAGGTGACGAATTTCGCCGTACTCTCGCCTTAAGATTGTCATCGATGCGGGCGCAGTCTGGATTGCGACGCAACCTTAGCGGGGAGAGAAACGTGTCGATTTTGTTCGCGGAGTTTGCCGGGCAACAGCAATTCGGCGCGCGTGCGCCTATTCCGAAATCTGAGCCTCACACTGCCAGAAGGTTTCCAGCAGAGAGCGCTGGTGACGTTGAACGTGCCGGCGGTCTACTCGGTCGTCGCCCAGTGGACCAACGGCCAGGGTGGAGTCTTCAACATCTCGGTCGATGGCAATGTGCTGCCCGCGTATGCGGCTTACAATTACCTTTGGTCCTCGTTTTCAGCGCAGGTGCAGGCCCGCGTGCCGGTGACGCTGGCGGTTGCCGTCCCGCTGCTGCTCAAGCCGCAGACGGTCGTTGCGCTGGCGTCGAACTGCATCATCGACAGCACGGCGTCGCTGAGCGTGATCCTCTAACGCGGGACACGCCGGACGTTCTGACGCACCACGTGGCGGCTACTCCGCCGCTTCCCTTTGCGGCTCGACCCGCTCCACCTTCGCGGCGCGGAACTTGAACTCGGGGATCTTCCCGAACGGATCGAGCTTCGGGTTTGTGAGCAGGTTCGCGGCCGCCTCGACGTAGGCGAACGGAATGAACACCACGCCGTCCGGCACGGCGTCGTCCTGACGCGACGCAAGCTCGACGACGCCGCGCCGCGTCGTGACCCGCACCGGGTCGCCCGGCGCGATGCCGAGCTTGCGGATCGTGCCGGACGATACTCGGCATCGGGCATTTCGTCGGGCGCGGTGTATTTCGTCGCAACCAGCTTCGCGAGCCCGCCCGGGCGCGGGAAGCCCTTGTCGAACACCACGTCGCGCCCCGGCACGTCCGGCCCGTCGACCGGATAGGTGACGTGATCCTCGCGCTCGACGCGGTCCCACGCGATGAATCTCGCCGCCGGCAACGTCACCACCGGCCGGCAGAAGGCGCTGGCCTGCCAGACCTGCCACGGCCTCGACGGGCTTTCGAAAATGCCCGAAGCGCCGAACATCGCCGGCAACCCCGAGCAGTACCTCGTGCGTCAGCTCATCGCGTTCAAGAAGGGCGAGCGCAAGAACGAGATGATGTCGGTCGTCGTGCAGCAGATGAGCGACGAGGACATCGAGGACGTCGCCGCGTACTACGCGGCGATTGAAGTCACGGTGAAGGTGCCCCCGCGGTAGGGCATCGGCCATCATCCCCCGGTCCAGAGGGCTGTTGCATGGGGCGCGTAAGTGCTGTTCGATGCAATCTCAAATAGGGGGGATGTCTATGTCAGCTCTGTACGCGCAGACTTCGCAGCCGAGCATCAAAGCCGGTCAACCGGCGATTCCGATTCCGGGTCTCAGCCTGACGCTGCCGGAAGGGGCTGGCGACGTCGCTCTCGTCATCCTGAACGTGCCGAATTCATATGCCACTGCCAGGTCGGGTGCACGGTTCGATATTTCAATCGACGGCAACAAGTCGCCGGTGTACGCGGCATACAGCTACAGCAGCAATGTTGATAACCCCGCTCTCGAGTTGACCACGCTGGTCGTCGGCGTTCCGCTCACCCTGAAGCCGCAAGCGATCGTCGCGTGGGCGCAGGGCTGCATCATCGACAGTCCGGCCACGCTGAGTGCGATTGTCTGAAAGTCGCCATAGCGCGGACAAAGACGCGGAAGTGGCGTGGCGGCCGCTGATCAACGCGTCCGCACTTGGATTGGAGAATTGGTGGGCACGTACCGCCACGCGGCCGCTCGCCCACCCTAGCGAGTATCACTCCGCCGCTTCTCTCACCGGCTCAACGCGCTCCACCTTCGCGGCGCAGAACTTGAACTCGGGGATTTTTCCGAACGGATCGAGCTTCGGATTGGTCAGCAGGTTCGCGGCCGCCTCGACGTAGGCGAACGGGATGAACACCACGCCGTCGGGCACGGCGTCGTCCTGACGCGAGGCAAGTTCGACCACGCCGCGCCGCGTGGACACGCGCACCGGGTCGCCCGGCTGCGATGCCGAGCTTGCGGATCGTGCCGGACGAGAGCTGCGCGACTCGCGTTCGGCTCCAGCGCGTCGAGCACGGTCGCGCGGCGCGTCATCGAGCCGGTGTGCCAGTGCTCGAGCTGGCGGCCGGTCGAGAGGATGAACGGATACTCGGCATCCGGCATCTCGTCGGGCGCGGTGTATTTCGTCGCGACCAGCTTCGCGAGCCCGCCCGGGCGCGGGAAGCCCTTGTCGAACACCACGTCGCGCCCCGGCACGTCCGGCCCGTCGACCGGATAGGTGACGTGATCCTCGCGCTCGACGCGGTCCCAGGTGATGTTGGCGAGCGCCGGCATCAGGTTCGCCATCTCGGTGAACACTTCCGAGACATGGCTGGTAATTCCAGTCGCAGCCCATGCGCTGCGCGAGATCCTGGATGATCCACAGATCCTGCCGCGCCTCGCCCGGCAGCGGCAACGCGGCGCGGCCCATCTGCACCTGGCGGTTGGTGTTGGTGACGGTGCCGTCCTTCTCGGGCCACGCCGAGGCCGGCAGGATCACGTCCGCATACGAGCACGTCTCGGTGACGAAGATGTCCTGCACCACGAGATGCTCAAGATGCGCGAGCGCGCCGCGCGCGTGGTTGAGGTCGGGGTCGGACATCGCGGGGTTCTCGCCCATGATGTACATGCCCTTGATCTCGTCGTTGTGGACCGCGTCCATGATCTCGACCACGGTCTTGCCGCGCTTGGGATCGAGCTTCACGCCCCACGCGGCTTCGTACTTCTCGCGGATGTCCACGGCCTCGACCGACTTGTAGTCGGGGAAGAACATCGGGATCAGGCCGGCGTCGGATGCGCCCTGCACGTTGTTCTGCCCGCGCAGCGGATGCAGGCCGGTGCCGGGGCGTCCGACCTGGCCGCAGATCAGCGACAGCGCGATGAGGCAGCGCGCATTGTCGGTGCCGTGGGTGTGTTGCGACACGCCCATGCCCCAGAAGATGATCGCACGCTCGGCGCGGGCGAAGGTGCGCGCAACCTTGCGCAGCACGTCGGGCTCGATGCCGCAGATCGGCGACATTTCTTCCGGCGTGAACGGCTTCACGCTCTTCGGCGAGCTTCGCGAAGTCTTCGGTGTAGGTCTGGACGTACTGCTGGTCGTAGAGCTTCTCTTCGATGATGACGTTGAGCATGCCGTTGAGCATCGCAACGTCGGTGCCGTTCTTGAACTGCATCATCTGCCACGCGTGGCGCTTCATCGCAGTGCCGCGCGGGTCCATGATGACGAGCTTGGCGCCGCGCTTGGCCGCCTGCTTGAAGAAGGTCGCGGCGACGGGGTGATTCTCGGTCGGGTTCGCGCCGATCACGATGATGACGTCGGAGTTCTTGCACTCGTTGAAGGTCGCCGTCACGGCGGCCGAGCCGACGCCTTCGAGCAGCGCCGCCACGGATGACGCGTGGCACAGCCGCGTGCAGTGATCGACATTGTTCGAGCCGAAGCCGGTGCGCACCAGCTTCTGGAACAGATACGCCTCTTCGTTCGAGCCCTTCGCGGAGCCGAAGCCAGCGAGCGCGCGGGGCCCGTCGCGGTCGCGGATCTTCACGAGGCCCGAAGCGGCGCGCTCCATCGCCTCGTCCCACGTCGCCTCGCGGAAATGCGTCCACGGGTTCGCGGGATCGACCAGATCGTCGGCGGCTTTCGCCACGCCGTCTTTCCGGATCATCGGCTTGGTGATGCGCTGCGGATTGGTGACGTAGTCGAAGCCGAAGCGGCCCTTCACGCAGAGACGGTTCTGGTTCGCCGGGCCTTCCTTGCCGGTGACGTACAGCAGCTTGTCGTCCTTGATGTTGTAGGTGAGCTGGCAGCCGACGCCGCAATACGGGCACACGCTGTCCACCTGCCGGTCCGGGAAATGCGCCGCGGTGCGCACGTTGTCGTCGTTCACCAGCGTCGACGGCATCAGCGCGCCGGTCGGGCAGGCCTGCACGCATTCACCGCAGGCAACGCAGGTCGACTGACCCATCGGATCGTCGAAGTCGAACACGATGTGCTCGTGGTGGCCGCGGCCGGCCATGCCGATCACGTCGTTGACCTGCACTTCGCGGCAGGCGCGGACGCAGAGATTGCACTGGATGCAGGCGTCGAGATTGACCGCCATCGCGATGTGGCTGCGGTCCGGCGCAGGCGCAGTTTCGCGCGCGGGCAGGCGGCTCGACGCGATCTCGATCCTGTCGGCCCAGTTCCAGAATTTCGAGGCCGGGTCATGCGCCTGCGTGTTGCGGTCGGGCTGATCGGCGATCAGCAGCTCGAACACCATTTTCCGCGCGGTCTTCGCGCGATCGCTGGCGCTCTTCACCTTCATGCCGGGTGCAGGCGTGCGAATGCAGAGGCCGCGAGCACGCGCTCGCCTTCGATCTCGACCATGCAGGCGCGGCAGTTGCCGTCAGGGCGGTAGCCGGGCTCCGGCGCGTAGCACAGGTGCGGAATGTCGGTGCCGTTGCGCTTGGCGACCTGCCAGATGGTCTCGCCATCGCGCGCATGGACCTCCACGCCGTCGAGCGTGAACGTGACGGTCTTCGGGCCGCTGCCTTCGCCCGCTACCTTGTCGGCGGGCGCGGTGTGCGCGACGCCGGGCTTGCCGTCGCCCTTGGTCGTGCCGCCGGCCGCGCCCTTGGCGTCGTGGCCGTAGCCTGCGGGCTCTTTTCCGTTCGTCGTCATGGGACGATGTCCTCGCCATTCGCGCTGCTGCGCACCCCTCCCCCTTGTGGGGAGGGGTTGGGGGTGGGGTTCTTGTTTGCCGCTAGAAAGATTGTTTCGCCCACGCTGCGCGGCGCTTTCAAAACGTCGGTGTTCCAGAAACGGATGACGCGATAGCCCTGCGATTCAAGCCACGCAGTTCGACGCTCGTCATAGAGGCGCTGTGTCTCGGCATGCTGTCCGCCGTCGACTTCGACGACGAGTTTCCCCTCATGCCAGACGAAGTCTGCGATGTAGCTTCCGATCGGTGCTTGCCTTCGGAAGTGCATGCCGAGCGGTTTCAGCGAGCGCAGAATCCACCACATCTTTCGCTCGGCATCGGTCGGAGCGCGACGCATTGTGCGCGCCTGCATTCTCGTTCGCTTCGCGATCGCACTGTGAGGCATCGTGCTCACTCTGCTGTTAGCGACCCCACCCCGGCGCCTTCGGCGCCACCCCTCCCCACAAGGGGGAGGGGAAACGGAGTACGCCGCACGCTCTTCGCAAACTTTACTCACCATGTGCCCATCGGCTTGGTCAGATCGTCGCGGAAATACTTGAACACGCATGTGAGCGGGTTCGGCGCGGCCTGACCGAGGCCGCAGATCGAAGCATCGCGCATCGCGGTCGAGAGTTCGGTCAGCAACGCTTCATCCCACGGCCCGGTTGCCATCAGCTTGACGGCCTTCTCGGTTCCGGCGCGGCAGGGCGTGCACTGGCCGCAGCTCTCGTCCTCGAAGAACTTCATCAGGTTCAGCGCCACGGCCTTCATGTCGTCCTTGTCGGACAGGATGACAACCGCGTGGGAACCGACAAAGCAGCCGTATTTTTCCAGCGTGCCGAAGTCCAAAGGCTCGTCCGCCATCGAGGCCGGCAGGATGCCGCCTGAGGCGCCGCCCGGCAGGTAGCCCTTGAAGCTGTGGCCGTCGGCCATGCCGCCGCAATATTCCTCGATCAGTTCGCGCGCCGAGACGCCGGCGGGCGCGAGCACCACGCCCGGCTTCTTCACGCGGCCCGACACTGAGAATGAGCGGAAGCCCTTGCGCTCGCGCCGCCCGTGCGAGGTGAACCACTCGGCGCCTTTCTCCAGAATGTCGCGCACCCAATAGAGCGTCTCGACGTTCTGCTCGAGCGTCGGGCGGCCGAAGAGGCCGACTTGCGCGACGTAAGGCGGGCGATGGCGCGGCAGGCCGCGCTTGCCTTCGATCAACTCGATCATCGCGGATTCTTCGCCGCAGATGTACGCACCGGCCCCGCGGCGCAGATGAATGCGCGCGTGCGGCGCAAGCCCCGCCTGCTCGACGCGTGCGAACTCCTCGCGCAGCATCGCGATCAGCTCGGGATATTCGTCGCGAATGTAGACGTAGATGTCCGGTGCCTCGACCACCCATGCGGCGATCAGCATTCCCTCGATGAAACGGTGTGGGTCGAGGCCGAGATAGTGCCGGTCCTTGAACGTGCCGGGCTCGCCCTCGTCGCCGTTGACCGCCATCAGGCGCGGCGCCTGCTCCTTGCGCACCAGCGTCCACTTGCGTCCGGTTGGAAATCCTGCCCCGCCGAGCCCGCGCAGGCCTGCGTCGTCCACGCCCTTGATAACCTCGTCGCGCGTGCGCTTGCCGAAGATGCATTCGCTGAGCAGCGTGTAGCCGCCCGCCGCGCGATAGGCGTCGTAGTCCACCTGCGGCTTGTGTGGGTGCGCATGCGCGCTCTTCCGCGAGGCTTCGCCGACGCTCGCCTCGTTTGCGCACATCACCTGCACATGCCCGACCGCGCACACCGGCGCGCGATCGCAAGCGCCCATGCAGGGCGCGCGAACGACGCGCACGCCGGGGCCAAGCTTCGCCGGCAGATCGGCGAGCAGTTTCTCCGCGCCCGCCATCGCACAGGAGAGCGAGTCGCATACGCGCACCGTGACCGGCGGGGGAGGGACCTCGCCTTCCTTCACGACGTCGAAGTGCGCGTAGAAGGTCGCGACCTCGTACACTTCGGTCTGCGCGAGCTTCATCTCTTGCGCCAGCGCCGCAAGATGCGCGGCGGAGAGATGCCCATAGCGGTCCTGGATGAGATGCAGATGCTCGATCAGCAAATCTCGCCGGCGCGGCTTCTCACCAAGCAGCGCACGGACTTCATCAAGCGCGGCCGGATCGACCTGCCGGCCCTTCGGCGTGCGGCGCGGGCGGTTCTTTTTCCGGCCCGAGCCGCCGTGATCGATTGGGGTGCGCGCGTCCATGCGAGGTCCTTGTCTAGTTTAGACAAATCCTGAATTGGTTGGTAAAAAACAATCCCGTAACCGCGATCGTTTGATCGAGAATATCTATCGTTCAATTGACGGCAACCGAGCCATGACGGAAGGCTAACACATTGATTGATAAACTTGAATTCCTCCTTGCTCTCGCGCGGGAACGCCATTTCGGTCGAGCTGCTGAGGCCTGTGGCGTCACCCAGCCGACACTGTCTGCCGGCGTGAAGCAAATCGAGGAGCAGATGGGCGTTCTGCTGGTCAATCGCGGCTCGCGTTTCCAGGGGTTCACACCCGAGGGGGAGAAGGTTCTGGAGTGGGCGCGGCGGATTGTCGGTGATACCCGCGCCATGCGCGCAGAAATCAACGAGCTGCGCCACGGCCTCACCGGCCGGCTGCAGATCGCCGCGATCCCGACCGCGCTCGCGATGATCGCGAGCCTCACCACGCCGTTCCGCCAGCGTCATCCGAACGTGCAGTTCACCATCATGTCGCGCACCTCGATCGAGATCCTGGCGCAGCTGGAAAATCTCGAGATCGACGCGGGCGTGACCTATCTCGACAACGAGCCGCTCGGCCGCGTCACGTCGATACCGCTTTATCGCGAGCGCTATCGCCTGCTCACCTCGGCCGATGCGCCGCTTGGCGACCGCAAGAAGGTCACATGGGCGGAAGTGGCGAACGTGCCGCTGTGTCTGCTCACCCCGAACATGCAGAACCGCCGCATCATCGACGGGTTGCTGCGCGGCGCCGGCGGGGCGACGCAGCCGACCTTGGAATCGAATTCGATGATCGTGCTGTTTGCCCACGTGCGCACGGGGCGTTGGGCCAGCGTGATGCCCTCGAAGCTCGCCGAGACTTTGGGTCTGACGGAAACGCTGCGCGCGATCCCGATCGTCGAGCCGGAGGCCGTGCACACGGTCGGCCTTGTTGTCCCTGAGCGCGAGCCGATGACACCGCTCGCCTCCGCGCTGGTTGCGGAGGCGAAGCGGCTCGCGAAGACGCTGGGAGACGATTGAGCCTCCGTCGGGACCAGGCACCAAAAGTTCCGTTCAGACATCGAACTCCGGCCGGGGGCGGGCGTTGTCCGGTTGTCTCAGCACCTGACCGGAGGACGCGCATGAAGACGAAGGAACTCTACGACCGGCTGTTCACCGAATATCCGGGTCACGTCGGCTTTGCGCCTGCCGTCGCGACGCTCGCTGTCTGCCTTGCCGTATGCGCCACCTTGGCGTTTGGCGGCTACACGCTCGGCAAGTCGGTTCTCGCGAACACGTTCGGCATCGAAACCACGCAGTCGTAGTGCTGCGAGCCAAAATGCATTGCGGCGCCGCTTGAGGGCGGCGCCGCTTTTTTTTGAGGTCGACGCAGGCGCTGCAGCGCTTATGCCACCTTCACGGTGAGGTGCTTGAACATCGCGTTCTTCGCCTCGTCGTCCATCTCGGTCTTGAACTTGTGCTTGTCCTTGAGCGCAACGGCGCGCGCCGCTGCCGGACGCGCATTGATCTCGTCGGTCAGGCGCTTCAGGTTCGGGAATTGCTCCCAGCCCTTCTCGCCGAGCACGTTCGGGATCAGGCGCGACCAGCCCCAGATGTTCATGTCGACGATCGTGTAGGTGTCGCCGAGCATGTATTTGTTCTTGCCCAAGCGCTCGTTGATGATGCCGAAGTGGCGCTGCGCCTCGTAGGCATAGCGGTTGATCGCGTAGGGGATCTTCTCCGGCGCGTAGACGCGGAAGTGCACCGACTGGCCCGAGTAGGGGCCGACGCCGGACGCCACGAAGAACATCCACGAGAGCAATTCGCCGCGCGCCTTGTCGGATTTCGCCGGAATGAACTTGCCGGTCTTGTCGCCGAGATAAAGCAGGATCGCGCTTGAATCGAACACGGTCGCGTCGCCGTCGACGATCGCCGGCACCTTGGCGTTCGGGTTGATCGCCATGAACTCGGGCTTGTGCTGGTCGCCCTTGCGGGTATCGACCGCGATCGGCTCGTAGGGCAGGCCGGTTTCTTCGAGCATCAGCGCGATCTTGGTCGGGTTCGGCGCGCCGCTGTAGTAGAACTTGATCATTATAATCCTCGTGTTGGCTTTTGATCTTCGTCCTGAGTGCGAGCCTCTAAGGACGATCGGCCGCGGAACGCGGCACGGCTCCTATAGCAGTTCCATCGCGGCCCTTCGAGACGTGGGCAGCGCATGCCCGACTTGTGATCGGCCCAACAAAAGGCCCCGCGGTGCGGGGCCTTTCGTATCGCGATGTGAAAGGATCAGAACAGCCCGACGATGCGGCCCTGCTCGTTCACGTCGATCGAGTCCGCCGACGGCACCTTCGGCAGGCCCGGCATGGTCATGATCTCACCGCAAGTCGCCACGATGAACTCGGCGCCGGCCGAGAGGCGCACCTCGCGCACCGGAATGTTGAAGCCGGTGGGCGCGCCCTTGGCGTCCGGATTGGTCGAGAACGAGTACTGTGTCTTGGCGATGCAGACCGGCAGCTTGCCGAAGCCCATCTCTTCCCAGGTCTTGAGCTGGTCCTTCACCGCCTTGTCGGCGGTCGCATCGTCCGCACGATAGATTTCCTTCGCGATGGTGCGGATCTTCTCGAACAGCGGCATCTCGTCCGGATAGAGCAGCTTCAGGTTCGCCTTGCCGTCGTCGCAGATCTTCACGACCGCCTTGGCGACATCGGCCGCGCCCGCGCCGCCTTCCGCCCAATGATCGGCCATCAGCGCCTCGACGCCGAGCGCCTTGCACTTTTCCTTGACCAGCGCGATCTCGGCATCGGTGTCGGCCGAGAAGCGGTTGATCGAGACGACGGCCGGCAGGCCGAACTTCTTGATGTTCTCGATGTGGCGCTGAAGATTGCTCATGCCGCTTTCGAGCGCCTTGAGGTCTTCTTTCTTCAGGTCGCCCTTCGCGACCCCGCCGTGCATTTTCAGCGCGCGGATGGTCGCCACCACCACGACGCAGGAGGGCTTCAGCCCGGCCTTGCGGCACTTGATGTCGAGGAATTTCTCCGCGCCGAGGTCCGCGCCGAAGCCGGCTTCGGTCACGACGTAGTCGGCAAGCTTCAGCGCAGCGGTGGTCGCCGACACCGAGTTGCAGCCATGCGCGATGTTGGCGAACGGGCCGCCGTGGATGAAGGCGGGCGTACCTTCCAGCGTCTGCACCAGGTTGGGCGCGATCGCATCCTTCAGCAGCGCCGTCATGGCGCCATGGCCCTTGAGTTCGCTCGCGCGCACCGGCTTCCGCTCGCGCGTGTAGCCGACGATGATGTTGCCGAGGCGGGCTTTCAGGTCCTCGAGGTCCTTGGCGAGGCAGAAGATTGCCATCACCTCGGACGCCACCGTGATGTCGAAGCCCGCTTCGCGCGGATAGCCGTTTGCGACGCCGCCGAGCGAGCATACGATCTCGCGCAGCGCACGGTCGTTCATGTCCATCACGCGGCGCCACACGACGCGGCGCGAGTCGATGCCGAGCGCGTTGCCCCAGTAGATGTGATTGTCGACCAGCGCCGAGAGCAGATTGTGCGCCGACGTGATGGCGTGAAAGTCGCCGGTGAAGTGGAGGTTGATGTCCTCCATCGGGATCACCTGCGCGTAGCCGCCGCCTGCGGCACCGCCCTTCACGCCGAAGCAGGGGCCGAGCGAGGGCTCGCGTAGCGCGCACATCGCCTTCTTGCCGATGTGGTTGAGCGCATCGGTGAGGCCGACGGTGGTGGTGGTCTTGCCTTCGCCCGCCGGCGTCGGCGAGATCGCGGTCACCAGAATGAGCTTGCCGTCTTTCCTGTCCTTCAGCGACTTGATGAACTCCATCGACACTTTGGCCTTGTAGTGGCCGTAGGGTTCGAGGTTCTCCAGCGCGATGCCGAGCTTCTCCTTGGCAACGTCCGCGATGCGCTTGGGCTTGGCGGCCTGGGAAATTTCGATATCGGATTTCGGGTTCTGGTGCTGCGAGGCGGGCATGGGATGTGATCCGTCAGAGGAGGGAAACGAGAAGAGGAATCAGAAGGGAAGCGTCAGCCGAACTTCGCGCCTTTCTCGATGTTGGCGCTCTTGGCCCATTCGGCGGCTTCGATCTTTTTGCCGCCGTCCGGCTGCACACGGGTAACCTTGAAGCGTCCGTCGGCGCAGACGACCGTGATGCCGTCGGCCTCGACCGCCACGATCTCGCCGAGCTTGCCGGCGATGCCCTTCGGGTCTTTCGCCGGCATGGGCTTCGCGTCGAATATCTTCACGGTCGCGCCGTTGAAAGTGCACCACGCGCCGGGCGCGGGATTGCAGCCGCGGATCAATCGGTCGATCTGCTCCCACGGCTTGCCCCAGTCGATGTGCGCATTTCCAGGACCGCATCGGCCTTCGTAAGTGGCCTTGCTTTCATCCTGCTTGATGCGCGGCGCTTTGCCGGCCTTCACGAGATCGACGCCTTCGAGCATCGCGTCGACGCCCATCGGGAACAGGCGATCGAAATAAACCGTGCCGAGCGTGTCCGTGTCGGAGATCGGCGTTTTCTTCTGGACAAGAATGTCGCCGGTATCGAGCCCGTTGTCGGGCCAGAAGATCGAGAGGCCGGTTTCCTTCTCGCCCTTGATGATCGGCCAGTTGATCGCGCTCGCGCCGCGATACGCGGGGAGCAGCGAGGGGTGATACTGGATCGAGCCGTGCGTCGGGATGTTGAGGAAGTCTTCCGGCACGAACAGCGTCACGAACGCCATCACCTGCAGGTCGGGCTTCAGCGCGCGGAATTCCTCCCACACCTCGGGCGTCTTGTAGGAGGCGGGCTGATACACCGGCAGGTTCGCCGCCATCGCGGCTTCCATCAGCGGATCGGGCTTCTGCCCCGGCTTCTGCGGCGCGACATAAACCGCGACGACTTCCTCGCCGCGCTTGAGCAGCGCTTCCAGCACTGCCTTGCCGAACGCCTGCTGGCCGTGAACCACGATACGCATCAGTGTCTCCTCAAACTCTGCTCTCGTGTCCCGGGCGGTGCGCAGCACGAAGTGATGCGCTGCAGACCCGGGATCCCGGTTTCCTCACCTTGAGCAACCGGGGTCCCGCATCTGCGATGCACCGCCAAGAGGCGCTGCATCGCGTACGGGACACAGTTGACTACGCCGCTTCCGCGCGCGCGCCCTTTTCGGCGGGCGTGATCGCACCGGACGTCTTGATCTCGGCCACTTCGCTCGCCGAATAGCCGAGCACGTCCTTCAGGATTTCCTCGGTGTGCTCGCCGAGCAGCGGCGAGCGCTCGACCTCGCATGGGCTATCCGACAGCTTGATCGGGTTGCCGACGGTCAGGTACTTGCCGCGCGTCGGATGATCGACCTCGACCACGGTGCCGGTCGCGCGCAGCGAGGGCTCCTCGGCGATTTCCTTCATCGACAGGATCGGCCCGACCGGAATGTCGACCGCGTTGCATTTCTCCATGACCTCGAACTTGGTCATGGTCTTCGTCCATTCCTCGATGGTCCCGAAGATCGACTTCAGCCGCGGCAGCCGTGCATTCGGCGTGGCGTAGTCCGGATCGGTCTTCCACTCCGGCTTGCCGATTAGGTCGCAGATCGGACCCCACACCGGCGCTTGGGTGATGAAATAGATGTAGGCGTCGGGATCGTCCTCCCAGCCCTTGCACTTGAGGATCCAGCCCGGCTGTCCGCCGCCCGAGTCGTTGCCGGCGCGCGGCACCGCTTTGCCGAACGGCACGCCTTCGCCGAACTGGCTGTATTCCTTGAGCGGGCCATGCTGCAGGCGCTGCTGGTCGCGCAGCTTCACGCGCGCCAGATTCAAGACGCCGTCCTGCATGGCGCAGAGCACCTTCTGCCCGCGGCCGGTGCGGATGCGCTGATAGAGCGCCGACACGATGCCGAGCGCGAGGTGCAGGCCGGTGCCACTGTCGCCGATCTGTGCGCCGGTGACGAGCGGCGGGCCTTCACGAAAGCCGGTGGTCGAGGCCGAGCCGCCGGCGCATTGCGCGACGTTCTCGTAGACCTTGCAGTCCTCGTACGGGCCAGGGCCGAAACCCTTCACCGAGGCGACGATCATGCGCGGGTTGGTCTTGTGGATGTGCTCCCAGGTGAGGCCCATGCGATCGAGCGCGCCGGGCGCGAAGTTTTCCACCAGCACGTCGCAGTGCTTGATCAGGCGGTCGAGGATCTCGCGGCCCTTGGCGTGCTTGCTGTCGATCGTGATCGAGCGCTTGTTGCCGTTGAGCATCGTGAAGTAGAGCGAGTCCGCGTTCGGCACGTCGCGCAACTGTCCGCGCGTGATGTCGCCGACGCCGGGGCGCTCCACCTTGATGACGTCCGCCCCCATATAGGCGAGGAGCTGCGTGCAGGTCGGTCCCGACTGCACGTGCGTGAAGTCGAGGATGCGCACGCCGTCGAGCGCCTTGCCGGCCTGTCCCTGCGGCTTGTTCGACGGCTTCGGTGCGCCGTTGCCATTCTTCGTGGCGCCATTGCTGGCGGTCTTGCGATTGCCGCGCGTCGCGGCCCGTGCGGCGCGCTTTTCCGCCGCGACAAGGCTGCGCTTGTTTGCGAGCGCCTTCTTCGGCGCGCGGAGTTGCTTGGCGGTGGGTTTCGCGGCGCGGCCCGGGGTGCGTCCGGCCGCATGGGCGGCGGCGCGCTTCGCGGCGGACGCTTTTTTCGCCACGCGCGCCACGGCGCGACGGGCTTTCACCTTGCTAGCCATTTCGTGTCCCTCTTAGTCGCTGTCTACTTTCTTCTTCAGCTTGCTTTGCGGATTGAGATTGCCGATGCGGCCGGACTCGCTCCCCGCTGCCGGATCGAGCACCGCGTTGATCAGCGTCGGCTTGCCTGAGTCCATCGCTTCGTTGACGGCCCGCTTGAGCTCGTCGGGGCTCGTCGCGTTCACGCCGACGCCGCCGAACGCCTCGATCATCTTGTCGTAGCGCGAGCCCTTCACGAACACGGTCGGGGCGGGATCGTCGCTCACCGCATTGACGTCGGTGCCGCGATAGATGCCGTCATTGTTGAAGATGACGATGCAGACCGGGAGCTTGTAGCGGCAGATCGTCTCGACCTCCATGCCGGAGAAGCCGAACGCCGAGTCGCCCTCGACGCACAGCACCGGCTTGCCGGTCTCGATCGCGGCGGCGATCGCGTAGCCCATGCCGATGCCCATGATGCCCCAGGTGCCGACGTCGATGCGCTTGCGCGGCTGGTAGATGTCGATGATGCCGCGCGCGAGATCGAGCGTGTTGGCGCCCTCGTTCACCAGGATCGCGTCGGGGCGCTCCTTGACGATGGTTCTGAGCACGCCGAGCGCGCCGTGATAGTCCATCGGCACGTTGTTGTTCATCAGGCGCGGCGCCATCTTGGCGACATTCTCTTCGCGCTTCTTGGACACCGCACCGACCCAGTCGGACGGTGCCGCAGGCCAGCTGTTTCCCATCGCGGTGAGCATCGCGGACACGCAGGAGCCGATGTCGCCGACGACAGGCGCGACGATCTCGACGTTGGAATCCATTTCCTTCGGCTCGATGTCGATCTGGATGAACTGCTTCGGTTCGGTCGCCCCAGGTCTTGCCCTTGCCATGCGACAGCAGCCAGTTGAGCCGCGCGCCGATCAGCATCACGACATCGGATTGCGCCAGCACCGTGGAGCGCGCCGCGCCCGCGCACTGCGGGTGCGTGTCGGGCAGCAGGCCCTTGGCCATGCTCATCGGCAGGAACGGCACGCCGCTTTTTTCGACGAACTGACGGATCGCATCGTCGGCCTGCGCATAGGCCGCGCCCTTGCCGAGGATGATCAGCGGACGCTTCGCGCCTGTCAGTACATCGAGCGCGCGCTTGACCGCGTCAGGCGCGGGAATTTGCGCCGGCGCGGCGTCGATCACCTTCACCAGCGACTTGCGCCCGGCTTCGGCGTCCATCACCTGGCCGAACAGTTTTGCGGGCAGATCGAGATAGACGCCGCCGGGGCGGCCCGAGACTGCGGCGCGGATCGCACGCGCGATGCCGATGCCGATGTCGGCCGCGTGCAGCACGCGGAAGGCCGCCTTGCACAGCGGCTTGGCGATTGCGAGCTGGTCCATCTCCTCGTAGTCGCCCTGCTGCAGGTCGACGATCTCGCGCTCGGACGAGCCGGAGATCAGGATCATCGGGAAGCAGTTCGTCGTCGCATGTGCGAGCGCGGTGAGGCCGTTGAGGAAGCCCGGCGCCGAGACGGTGAGGCAGATGCCGGGCTTCTTGGTGAGGAAGCCCGCGATCGAGGCCGCGTAGCCGGCGTTCTGCTCGTGGCGGAACGAGAGCACGCGGATGCCCGCGGCCTGCGCCATGCGGCCGAAGTCCGTGATCGGAATGCCGGGCACGCCGTAGATCGTGGTGAGGTCGTTCAGCTTCAGCGCATCGATGATGAGGTTGAAGCCGTCGGTCAGCTCGCGCTCTTCCTCCGCGCCGGCCGCGGGTTTTTCCTTCAGGGCTGCGTCAGCCATAACGTACCTCCCAATCGCATCAGCCGCTCCGCATTCGCGGATGCGGCGCGTCAATCCAGATAGTCAGCGTACTTGCGCACATGCTCGGCGAGGCCGAGCGCATGGTTGCGCACGAGGTCCTCGGCGCGCTCGGTCTCGCGCGCTTCGAGTGCCTCGATGATGTTCATGTGATCGCGGATCGAGCGGTCGACGCGATCCTGCTCGCCGATGGTCTTGCGGCGGATCATGCGCATGTGGGTGAACAGGTTCTCGGCCAGATCGATCAGCACGCCGTTCTTGCTCATGCGGATGATGGTCTGGTGAAACTCGATGTTCACCTCGGAATATTCGTCGAGATGCGCGCGCGCCTCGCCGTTCTCGAAGCTCACGAACATCTTGCGCAGGTTCGCGATCTCGTCGGGGGTGGCGTTCGTGGTGATCAGTCGCGCCGCCATGCTTTCGAGCGCGGCCCACGCGGTGATCATCTCGATTACTTCGTGCTTGGATTTGCGCACCACGTAGATGCCGCGCCGTGGCACCGAGCGCACGAAGCCCTCGCGCTCGAGCTGCGCCATCGCTTCGCGCACCGGCGTGCGCGAGATGCCCAGATCGCTTGCGAGCTGGCGCTCGTCGAGGCGGACCTCGCCCGGCTGCTCGTAGACATTGAGCGTAACGATGGTGTCCTTCAGCGCCGTATAGGCGCGGTCCGCGAAGGTCGAGGTATCACCCAGCGGTGCAAGCACGATGCGCGCCGGCGTCTCGGCCGGGCGGCCCGGAGGCGTAACATCGCTCATGCCGCGCTCGCTTTCCCCAGGGGCATCAGCGCGCTTCTGGCGTCTGGTATACATAATTCCATACAGCACCTTTGAGGCCTGAAATCAATCCGGTTCCTCATGCGGCGGTGGCGAAGCGCATCCGCGTCCACAGGCGCGAGATCAGCGGCCAGAACAGCGCGATCAGGCCGAGCACCATGATCGAGCCGACAAGGCCGTTGGAGAAGAAGACGCCGAGCCCACCTTGAGAGCCTAGCAGCGACTGGCGGAAGGCTTCCTCCGCCTTGTCGCCGAGCACGATGGCGAGAACCATCGGCGCGAGCGGATAATTGCACTTCTTCAGCACGTACCCGATCACGCCGAACACCAGCATCATCACCACATCGAAGGTCGAATTGTGGACGGTGTAGGCGCCGATCGCGCACATCACCAGAATAATGGGCGCGATGATCGAGAACGGGATGCGCAAAATCGCGGCGAACAGCGGCACGCAGGTGAGCACCACCACCAGGCCGACGATGTTGCCGAGGTACATCGAGGCGATCAGGCCCCAGACGAATTCCTTCTGCTCGACGAACAGCAGCGGTCCGGGCTGCAGGCCCCAGATCAGCAGGCCGCCGAGCAGCACGGCGGCGGTCGGCGAGCCGGGCACGCCGAGCGAGAGCATCGGCAACAATGCGGCGGTGCCGGCGGCGTGCGCGGCGGTTTCCGGCGCGATCACGCCCTCGATTTCGCCGTTGCCGAAATTATCGCCGCGCTTCGAGGAGCGCTTGGCGATGCCATAGCTCATGAACGAGGCGGGCGTGGCGCCGGCAGGCGAGATGCCCATCCAGCAGCCGATGATGCAGGAGCGCAGCGACGTCATCCAGTAGCGCGGCAGCTCCTTCCAGGTCTCCCACACGACCCTCGGATTGATGCCGGCGGCGCGGCCCTTGAACGAGAGACCTTCTTCCATCGTGAGCAGGATCTCGCCGATGCCGAACAGGCCGATGACGGCGATGAGGAAGTCGAAGCCGTTGAGCATTTCGGTGAAGCCGAATGTCAAGCGCAACTGACCCGTCATGCTGTCAAGGCCGACGGCCGCGAGCGCGAACCCGATCATCATCGCGGCGACGGTCTTGAACGGCGGCTCCTTGCCCATGCCGATGAAGGAACAGAAAGCGAGGAAGAACACCGCGAATTTTTCCGCTGGTCCGAATTGCAACGCGAACTTCGCGACCAAGGGTGCCACCAGCGTGATCATGATCACGGCGAACAGCGCGCCGACGAAGGAGGACGTAAAAGCCGCGGTGAGCGCTTCGCCGGCCTTGCCCTGCTGCGCCATCGGGTGGCCGTCGAAGGTGGTCGCGACCGACCATGGTTCGCCCGGAATGTTGAACAGGATCGACGTGATGGCGCCGCCGAACAACGCGCCCCAGTAGATGCAGGACAACATGATGATCGCCGAGGTCGGCGACATGCCGAAGGTGAGCGGCAGCAGGATCGCAACACCGTTGGCGCCGCCGAGGCCAGGCAACGTCCCGATCAGCACGCCGAGCAGGATGCCGATGAACATCAGCATGATGTTGTAGGGCTGCAGCACCACGGCGAAGCCGTGAAACAGATTGGTCAGCTCTTCCATGATGCTTCTTCCCGAACCCTTGCGCGGACGCGACTGCCTACAAGCCGGTGTCAGAGGTTGAAAAAGTCCTCGATCGGCCCCTTCGGCAGCGGCACGAGGAACCATTTCTCGAACATCAAGTAGATCGCGACGACCGTGCCGATCGCGACCGCGCCGGACTTCACGGGGCTGTAGCGGCCGAGCCACGTCATGAAGAGCGCGATCAGGATGAGTGACGCCACGTAGATGCCGATCCACGGCACGGCCACCACGTAGACTGTGGTCGGAATCACGACCGAGAGAACCGATCCAAGCTGCGACCAATCGGCGAACAGTTTTTGCGGGTCGAAGGTCGCGGCTGCCAGCAAGTTCATGACGCTCGCAAGGATGATGATGACGCCGAGATAGAACGGGAAGAAGCCGGCCTTCGGCCCCTCCGGTCCCCAGCCGATCCCGACTTTCAGGCTGCCCGTGATGACGATCGCGCCGAAGGCCATCATCGCGATCGCGACGCCGATCTCGACGCCCCGATGGGATGGCCCGCTTCCGGCGTGCGCTGTGTCGCTCATGTGATCCTCGTCAGGCGGGTGTCGTCAGGTTGGACGTGATCGGCGCGCAGGGGCATCGCCGGCGGATCGCTCCGCCGGCCACGCTGCGTGGATTTGCGTTCAGTTGGTCTGGGCGAGGAAGCCCGCTTCCTTCATCAGGTCGCGATGACGGACTTCTTCCTGCTCGACCCACTTGGCGTATTCGGCGCCGGTCATGAAGGTCTGGTTGAAGGCGCCGTCGTTCATCAACTGCTTCCACTCCGGCGTCTCACGCACTTTCTTGAGCAGATCGACGTAGAAAGCGACCTGGTCGGGTGTCGCGTTCGGCGTCATGAAGATGCCGCGGAGCATCAGGTACTCGATGTCGAGCCCTTGGGACTTGCAGGTCGGGATATCGCCCCAGGCCATGTCGCCTGCGATCTTGTCCTTGTAGGGAAGCGCCTTGCCGTCGAACACGCAGAGCGGCTTGAGCTGGTTGGCGCGCCACTGCGCGACGGCTTCGATCGGATTGTTCACCGTCGAATTGACGTGCTTGCCGACGAGCTGCACGGCGACTTCGCCGCCGCCGCGATACGGGATGTAGGTGAACTTGGCGCCGGTCGCCTTCTCGATCGCGACCGTGATGATCTGGTCTTCCTGCTTCGAGCCGGTGCCGCCCATCTTCATCGTGCCGGGTGCTGCCTTCGCGGCTTCGACGTATTCCTTCGCGGTCTTGTACGGCGTGTCGGCCGGGACCCAGAGGATGAACTCGTCGAGCGCCATCATGGCGACCGGCGTCAGGTCTTTCCACGAGAACGGAATGCCGGTGCCGAGTGGCGTGGTGAACAGGTTCGACAGCGTAATGACCAGCTTGTGCGGATTGCGCGCCGAGCTCTTCACATCGAGGAAGCCTTCGCCGCCGGCGCCGCCCGATTTGTTGATGACGACCATCGACTGCTTCATCAGGCTGTGTTTGGTCACGATGCCCTGGATGACGCGCGCCATCTGGTCGGCGCCGCCGCCGGTGCCTGCCGGTACGATGAATTCAACCGGACGGGTCGGCTCCCAGGCCGCCGAAGCGGGGGCACTGAACGAAACTACCGCAGCGGCCGCAGCAGCAGCAGCAAAACCTCGGGTCGCAAAGTCCCAATAAGGGCGTGTCATGCGTCTCTCCCCAGAATGTTGTCGTCCCCGCCGGACTTTTGCCGGCTTAGCCAGGCTGCCCAAGGTGGGCGAAAACCCGTCTCCGTCTATTTCGATTATAAAGTATGCCAAGAAGCAAGAGGAATCCGACTCGAATTGTTAATACCGCAGCGCAATAGAAAAACGCTGACCCTACGGTAGCTTAGCGTGTCTTGCCGGGGTCAATCAGTATTCGGCCGTTTTCAGTGGCTGAAATCTCATCCAAATGGATGATGGGACGCGAGCTTGGCGTCATGCCTGAACGCGCAGATGCGACGCTTGAGATCAGCGGTCTCCTCTGATCCAAATCAGGCGCTCAGCCCAAGCTCGTGAGGCGTGCGGAGGTCTCGTGCAATTCCATCTGAACGGATTCGAACCCGGCGACCCGGAGATTGCCGATCCTGCGCAGCGCAATGCCGCATCAGGGATGCCCGGTACGATCCCGGAAGAGGTTGACGTCCTCATCGTCGGCTGCGGGCCGGCCGGTCTGACGCTCGCGGCGCAACTCTCCGCCTTTCCCGACATCAAGACCTGCATCGTCGAGCAGAAGTTTGGTCCGCTGCTGCGCGGACAGGCCGACGGCATCGCCTGCCGCACGATGGAAATGTTCGAGGCTTTCGGTTTTGCCGAGCGCGTGGCGAAGGAAGCCTGCTGGATCAACGAGACCACGTTCTGGAAGCCGGATGAAAAGAATCGCGAGCACATCGCGCGCAGCGGCTGGGTGCAGGATGTCGAGGACGGGCTGTCGGAATTTCCGCATGTCGTTTTAAATCAGGCGCGCGTGCACGACTTCTATCTCGATGTCATGCGCAAGTCGCCGTCGCGCCTCGAGCCTTACTACGCGCGGCGCCTTGCCGATATCCAGGTCGACGATGCGACGGGCGACAACGCCAATCCATATCACGTGACCGCCCGGCTCGAACGCGTCGATCCCGCGCACGAAGGTCAGGTCGAAACCGTGAAGGCCCGTTATGTGGTGGGTTGCGACGGCGCGCGCAGCATCGTGCGCAAGTCGATCGGGCGCGCGCTGCAGGGCGATAGCGCCAATCACGCCTGGGGCGTGATGGACGTGCTCGCCGTCACCGATTTCCCAGATGTCCGCTTCAAGTGCCTGATCCAGTCCGCCAACCATGGCAGCATGATCATCATTCCGCGCGAGGGCGGGTATCTGTTCCGCCTCTACATCGAGCTGGACAAGCTCGCTGCGGACGAGCGTGTCGCGGACCGCAACATCACGGCCGATCATCTGATCGCGGCGGCGCAGCGGATCTTCAAGCCCCATGCGCTCGACGTGAAAGAGGTCGCGTGGTGGTCGGTGTACGAGATCGGCCAGCGCCTCTGCGACAAGTTCGATGACGTGCCGCAGGAGCGCGTGTCGCAGCGCTTGCCGCGTGTGTTCATCGCCGGCGACGCCTGCCACACGCACAGTCCGAAAGCCGGGCAGGGCATGAACGTCTCGATGCAGGACGGCTTCAACCTCGGCTGGAAGCTCGCGTCGGTGTTGCGCGGCCGGTGCGCACCGCACCTGTTGCACACCTATTCGGCGGAGCGCCAAGCCATCGCCGCGGAACTGATCGATTTCGATCGCGAGTGGGCTGCCACGTTGGCATCGAGCAAAGGTTTCGATCCGGCCGAGACGCAGCGCTATTTCGTCAAGCACGGCCGCTATACGGCGGGCACCGCGGCGCACTACCGGCCGGCGCTCCTGACCGGTGAAGCGACTCATCAGCATCTGGCTGGCGGACTGACAATCGGCATGCGATTTCATTCCGCGCCGGTCGTCCGCGTGGCGGATGCGAAGCCGGTTCATCTCGGTCATACCGTGAAGGCCGACGGCCGCTTCCGCATCTTCGCGTTCGCAGGCGCTGGCGACACGGGTGCGCGCAATTCCGGCATCGCGGCGCTGTGCGAGTTTCTTGGCCAAGCGCGCGAGTCACCCGTCAGGCGATATACCCCGACAGGTGAGGACATCGACGCCGTGATCGATGTGCGCGGCGTGTTTCAGCAAGAGCATCATGCGCTCGCCATCGAGGCGACGCCGTCACTCCTGCTGCCGCAGAAGGGCAAGTTCGGCCTGCGCGACTACGAGAAAATCTTCTGCGCCGATCTCAAGAGCGGTCAGGACATCTTCACGATGCGCGGCATCGATCGCACGCGAGGCTGCATGGTGGTCGTGCGGCCGGACCAGTACGTCGCGCACGTGTTGCCGCTCGACGCGTATGCGGAGCTCGCGGCGTATTTCGATGGATTTATGCTGCGGGCTGAGAGCGCGTCCGCGGCTGTCGCAGCGGAGTAGCGGGTACCCAAGCAGCGCGCGCGGTCAGCGTTATTGTGCCCTCTCCCCTTGTGGGAGAGGGCTGCTCGAACCTTGCAACAAGAATGGGAGAGGGGGCAGCTTCACCCCTCTCCCATTCGAGTCTTGTTGATTGGTTGGAGTAGCCCTCTCCCACAAGGGGGGAGGGCACAAATACTCCGAGCGCCGCCCGCAACGTACGTGGTGAACTAAGCCGCCTTGAGCCGCACCGTCTCCGGCACCGCCAGCGGCTTGTTCGCGCTTCCCTCGATCGACTCGACCGTCATGAAGATCATGTCTTCGTCGCCGAGGTTTTCGAGGTCGTGCACCTTGAACTCACCCGCGCCATAGGTCTCGTGGCGCGTCTCGCCCGGATAGTAGCTGTACTCGACCGTGGCGCCGTCCATCAGGTGCTGGCGTCCGCGCCCGCCGTTCACGGCAGTCCAGAAATAGTTCAGCACGTGGCGATGGAAGCCGATGCGTTGGCCGGGCTTGAGGCGAATGGTCCACACGCGCAGCTTGTCGGTCTCGGACAGCAACTCCGAGCCGACGCAGCCGTTCGGCTGCTCGGCCTCGCGCGCGAACTCGGCCTTCAGCGCCGGCGACCATTCGGTCTTGACGTGGCTGTGCGACGACTTCTCTTTCATGGACATCGCCATGGCGTTTCTCCTCACGAATATGCTTTAGCTATAGCAAGTTTCGCTTTGCGGAGGAATGCGTTTGGCGAAGGAGAAGCGCGCGCTGGTGATCGGCGGCTCGATGAGCGGGCTGCTCGCGGCGCTGGCGCTCGAACGCCACGGCTGGCGGGCCGACGTGTATGAGCGGGTGCCCGAGCCGCTTTCGGGGCGCGGCGCCGGCATCGTGGCGCAGCCCGAACTGAAGACCATCCTGCGCGCGCTGGGGCTGAATGCGGACACGGACCTCGGTATCGAGGTTGAAACCCGCGTCATGGTCGCGCGTGATGGGCGCGAGACCCACCGCGTGCCTATCCCGCAAACGATGACCGCGTGGGACCGGGTGTTCACGCTGCTGCGCTCGGCATTCCCCGACGCGCGCTATCACCGGGCCAAGGAATTGCGCCGCGTCGAGCAGGACGGGCAGGGCGTAACGGCGCACTTCGCCGATGGCTCGGTGGCGCAAGGCGATATCCTGGTGGGGGCGGACGGCATCCGCTCCACGGTGCGCCAGCAATTCCTGCCCGAGGTGACGCCGCTCTACGCCGGCTACACGGCGTGGCGCGGACTGGTGAATGAGGCGGATTTTCCGTCCGCGCTGCACGCGTTTTTCGAGGACTTCACCTTTTGCCTGCCGGACAACGAGCAGATGCTCGGCTATCCGGTCGCCGGCCCCGACAACGACCTGCGCGTCGGGCATCGCCGCTACAATTTCGTCTGGTACCGCCCGGCGAGCGACGGCGGCGAACTGACGCGCCTGCTCACCGATGACACCGGCCGCACGCACACACTCTCGATCCCGCCGCCGCTGATCGCGCGCGAGGTGGTGACGCGGATGCGCCGGGAGGGCGCGCAGGTGCTTGCGCCGCAGTTCAACGACATGCTCTCGCTGTGCGCGCAGCCGTTCCTGCAGCCGATCTATGATCTCGAAGTGCCGCACATGGCTTTCGGCCGCGTTGCGATTTTGGGCGATGCCGCGTTCGTGGCACGCCCGCATGTCGGCGCGGGGGTTGCGAAGGCGGCCGAAGATGCGCTGACGCTGGCGCAGCTGCTTCAGGCGAGTGCTGATGCCGAAGCGGCGCTGAAGCAGTTCGAGGACAAGCGCATCGGCGCGGGCGAGCGCATCATCGCGCGCGCGCATCATCTCGGCGCTTACGTGCAGGCCGATCTCAAGACCGAGGCTGAGCGCGAATACGCGGCGCGCCACCGCACGCCGGAGGCGGTGCTCACCGAGACCGCCATGATGGAATTTTGAGCCGCATGTTTCCGTTCGGCGATGCGACACGCGGCCTGGTCGCGCAGCGGTGCGCGGCGTTCACCCGTCGCGCGGGCGACGCGTCGTCCAAGCTCAAGCATGCCGCCGTCGCGATCACGCTGGTCGAGACCGACGACGGCACGGGCGAAACCGCGCTGCTTCTCACCGGCCGCGTCTCCGGCCTGCGCTCGCATGGTGGACAGTGGGCGATGCCCGGTGGGCGCATCGATCCAGGCGAAACGCCAGTTGCGGCGGCGTTGCGCGAACTTGCCGAGGAGATCGGGCTCGTGCTCACGCCGGACGATGTTCTCGGCACGCTCGACGACTACCCGACGCGCTCGGGCTACCTCATCACGCCGGTCGTGGTGTGGGGCGGGCATCATCCGCCGCTGCGGCTCAATCCGGAAGAAGTCGCCACGATACGGCACATCGCGCTCGCCGACATCGCGCGCGAGGACGCGGTCGTGTTCGACACCATCCCGGAAAGCGAACGGCGCGTCGTGCGGCTGCAGATCAACGGCCGCACCATCCACGCGCCGACCGCCGCGATGATCTATCAATTCCGCGAAGTGATCGCGGGCAGGGATACGCGGGTGGCCGATCTGGAGCAGCCCGTGTTTGCGTGGCGGTGACCGTGCGCGTGTCCCGGGCGCACTGCGGCGCGAAGTGCCGCTGTGCAGACCCGGGACCCCGGTTTCTTTAGCTAAAGTGAGCAACCGGGGTCCCGCATCTGCGATGCACCGCAAGCGCGCTGCATCGCGTGCGGGACACCGCCCCTACAGCCCCAGCAGCTTCTTCGCATTCCCGCCGCAGATCGCCGCAACGGTCCTTGCGTCGAGCGACTCCGTGCCGGTGACGTGCCCGACCGGATCGTAGTCGGCCATGTCGAACGGATAGTCGGTGCCCATCAGGATGTGATCCGCGCCGAACACCTTGATCAGGTATTCGAGCTGGTGCGGTGTGAACACCACCGTGTCGAAGTAGACCTTCTTGAGATACTCGGTCGGCGGCTTGGGTAGCTTGTTCGCGACGTCGCTACGCGCGCCCCAGGCATGGTCGATGCGACCCGAGTAGCCGCCGAGATAGCCGCCGCCATGCACCGCGAGAATCTTCAGGTTCGGGTGGCGCTCCAGCACGCCGTCGAAGATCAGGTAGTGCAGCGCCACGGTGGTATCGAGCGGATTGCCGATCACGTTGGAGAAATAGAGACGCGAGAAACGATCGCCATGCGTGAAGCCATTCGGATGGATCACCACCAGCGCCCCGAGCTGTTCGGCCTTGGCCCAGAACGGCGCGAATTCCGGATCGGACAGCTCCTTGCCATTCACGTTGGTGAGGATTTGACAGCCCTTGAAGCCAAGCTGCTTCATCGAGCGCTGCAGCTCGGTTGCCGCCTCCTTGCCGTCCTGCAGCGGCACGCCGCCCAGCGCGACGAAACGGTCCGGCTTGCGCTCGCGATAGGCGGCAATGCCGTCGTTGAGCACCTGCGTGGCCTTCACGCCGATCTCGACCGGCACCGAGTAGTAGCACTGGGGCGGCGGCGGCATGATGAGCTGCATGTCGAGGCCCATGTCATCCATGTCGCGCAAGCGCTCGTCGAAGCCGCTGTCGAGGCCGGTGATGACGCCGCGGCGGTCGGCCTCCTGCTTGGCGTTTAGCGCCTTCACGTTGTCGGTCGCGAAATGCGCGAGCGGCACGTCGCGCAGGTTGACATGCGGGTTCGCGATCGCGCCCGCCGCCGGCACTGCCACATGCGAATGAATGTCGAGCGTGAGCGATTTCGGCCGCGACTCGCGTCCGGTCTTGCCCTGCTTGCGCGCCGCGGTCGGGCCGTAGCGGTTGGTTTCGGTCATTTTTTTCCTTTTCTGTGTCCCGCACGCGGTGCGGCGCGTAGCGCTGCTCCGCAGATGCGGGACCCCGGTTGCTGTCTTCACTTTTAGAAACCGGGGTCCCGGGTCTGCAGCGCATCATCGCATGCTGCGCTGCGCCCGGGACACGCGGCTCGAGCTAGAACACCCCCAAATGCTGCGCGATGCGTTTTTCGTCAGTGCGCGTCTCCGCGGCGGTGCCGCTGAACACGACCGCGCCGGTATTCACGATCACCACATCGTCGGCAAGGTCGAGGGTCAGCTTGATGTTCTGCTCAACGAGCACGATCGACAGCCCCTCGGCCTTCAGCTGCGCAATGGTGCGCCCGACTTCGGTGACGATCTGCGGCGCAAGGCCCTCGGACGGTTCGTCCATCAGCAGCACGCGCGGATTGCCCATCAGGGCGCGGCCGATCGCGAGCATCTGCTGCTCGCCGCCGGAAAGCGAGCCGGCGAATTGCGCGTGGCGTTCTTTCAGCCGCGGGAACAGCGCGAACACCCGGTCGAGCGACCATGCGTTGCCGGTTGCGCGCGTCTGCGCCGCCACCATCAGGTTCTCGGCGACGGTGAGCGAGCGGAACACACGGCGGCCCTGCGGCACGAGGCAGATGCCTTTCCGCGCGATTACTTCGGGCGCGAGGCCGGCGACCTCCTCGCCGAACAACGCGATCGCGCCGCGCCGCGGGCGCAGGAAACCCATGATCGTCGCCATGCACGTCGTCTTGCCGGCGCCGTTGCGGCCGAGCAGGCCGAGCAGGCGGCCGGGCTGGAGCGAAAAGCCGACGCCGTGCAGCACATGGCTGTCGCCGTAATAGGTGTCGACGTCGCGGATGCTCAGCGCTTCACTCGCCAAGGTAAACCTCCTTGGTGCGCGGGTCGGCGACGACCTCCGCGCGGGTGCCCTCGACGATCACCTCGCCGTAATGCAGCAGCGTGATGCGCTCCGCGAAGGCGAGTGCGCTGTCCATGTCATGCTCGATCATCACGATGGTGATGTCGCGCGGCACGTTCGCGAGCAGCGCGCGCACCTGGCCGCGCTCTTCCTGTGAAAGGCCCGCGAGCGGCTCGTCGAGCAGCAGCACCTTCGGCTTCTGCGCCAGCGCCATCGCCATTTCGAGACGGCGCCGTTCGCCGTATGAGGTTTCCGCGACAGTGCGGTCCGCGCTCCCGCCCAAGCCCACCTGCGTCAGCGCCTCGCGCGCCGCGTCATAGAGCGCGCGCTGGCCGGACAGGAAGATCCAGGGATTCCAGCGCATCTTGTCGAGGCCGAGCAGCGCCAGCACCACGTTGTGAACCAGCGTCTCTTTCGGAAACAACGTGAGGATCTGATAGGTGCGCGCGAGGCCAAGGTGCACGCGCTGCTGCGTCGGCAGCTTGAGCAATTCCTGCCCGAACAGCTTCACCGAGCCGGCGTCGGGCGTGAGGTCGCCGGTTACGAGATTGAACAGCGTGGTCTTGCCCGCGCCATTCGGCCCAATGATCAGCCGCCGCTCGCCCGGCATCACGGTGAGCGAGACTTCCTTCGTCGCCGGCAGGCCGCCGAAGCGCTTGTTCAGGCGCAAAACTTCCAGGGCAGGTACTTCGAGCGCGGGCGTCATGACGCGCCCTCGATATTCTTCGGCGCGCGCCGCCAGCGCGCCCACAGTTGCCGCACGCCCGGCACGATGCCGAAGGGCATGAACAGGATGACGATGACGAAGATCGCGCCGAGCAGCGTGTTCCAGCGGTCGACGTAGGACGAGACGACGTTCTTCACCAGCGTGATGATGACCGCGCCGACGATCGGACCCGCGAAGCTCGACGCGCCGCCAAGGATCGCCATCAGCAGCACTTCGGCCGATTGCTGCAGCGAGATCGCGTGCGGCGAGATGAACAGATTGTAGTAGACGTACAGAAGGCCCGCGATCGAGCCCCAGAACGCGGCGGCGACGAACGCGAGCCACTGGATCAGCCAGACGTTATGGCCGAGCATTCGCATGCGGCGCGGCTGGTCGCGCGCGCCCTGCAGCGCCGCGCCGAACGGCGAGCCGGTGAGACGCCAGATGACGAACAACGCGATGGCGAACACGATCAAGGTGAACCAGTAGAAGCTCGGCGCGCTGTTGATGTCGATGCCGAAGGGCTGCGGCCGCGCCGGAAAACGCAGGCCGTTGTCGCCCTCGGTCAGTGTGTTGGCGCGATACGCAATGCCCCATACGATCTGCCCGAGCGCAAGCGTGATCATCAGGAAGCCGATGCCCGAGGCGCGCAGCGCGAGAACGCCGAATAGCGCGCCGCACAGCGTCGAAAACACCACCGCCGCGACGGCCGCCCAGAAATGCCCGGCGCCCCAGATGAAAAACAGGGTCGTCGCGTAAGCGGTGAGGCCGAGGAAGGAGGCATGGCCGAGCGAGACCATGCCGCCGTAGCCGAGCAGCAGATTGAGGCTCACGGCGAGCAGCGCGTAGATCAGGATCTGGCTTGCGAGATTGATGTAGAACTCGTTCTTGACGACGAGCGGCACCGCGATCAGCACCGCGGCGCAGGCGATCAGGAACAACGCGCTCCGCCTCACGACGGCACCCGGCCGAACAGGCCCTGCGGCATGAACACCAGCACCAGCACCATCGGCAGGAACAGGATGAAGTAGGCGAGGTCGGGGAACAGCGCGATGCCGAAGTTATAGAGGAAGCCGACCACGAAACTGCCGACGAAGGCGCCGAGCAGGGAGCCCGCGCCGCCGAGGATCACGACGATGAGCGCGAGCGGCAGCATATCGCTGTCGAGCCCCGGATAGGCGTTGAGCATCGGCGCGCCGAGCGTGCCGCCGAGCCCTGCGAGCACCGCGCCCAGGCAAAATACGACCGTGAACAGCAATGAAACCGGGATGCCGACGCCGCGCGCCATCTCCATGTCGTCGACGCCGGCACGGATCATGGCGCCAAGGCGGGTGCGCTCCATCAGGAAATAGAGTGCGACGGCGACCACGAGCGCGATGCCCAGCACGACGAGACGGAAGGTCGGGAACGCAAAGCCCGCGAGGCGGATCGGCGGGCGCAACTCGGCCGGCGCGGGCAGGGTCCACGGGTCGCCGGTCCAGATCATCAGGCAGAGGTCGGCGATGATGAAGGAGACGCCGAGCGTCACCAGCACCTGGCCCTGCACATTGCCGGCGATGCGGCGCAGGATCAGCCGCTCGAACAGGATGCCGATCAGCCCGACGCCGAGGCCTGCACCCAGCACCGCAACCCAGAAGTTACCGCCGAAGTACGTGATGGTCGCGCCGAAATAGGCGCCGAGCATGAAGAAGCCACCATGCGCCAGGTTTGGAATGCGCATCAGGCCGAACGCGAGCGAGAAGCCGGACGAGAGCAGGAACAGCAGCCCGCCGAAGGCGATGCTGTTCAGCGTCTGGATGATCCAGAATTGCATGGGGTTATGCGCTCTGCAGTGCCGCGTGTCCCGGGCGCACTGCGGCGCGAAGTGCCGCTGTGCAGACCCGGGACCCGCGGTTGCTTGATTAGCAAGGAGTAACCGCGGTCCCGCATCTGCGATGCACCGCCAAGCGGCGCTGCATCGCGTGCGGGACACGAAAGAGCCAGTCGCTCGCCCCGTGCATCACTCCAGATTCTTCGCCTGCGGGAAGTCGCGCGAGTACACCGGGTTCTTCAGGAACTCGTCCTTGTTGTAGGTCCAGAACTGGCTGACGTTCGGATACGTCTTCACCACGGTGTTGACGAACTTGCCGTCCTTCTTCTCGACCTTGCGGATGTAGATGTTGGACACGACGTTGCCGAGTTCGTCGAAACTGATCGGCCCGCTGATCGTGGCCGGCACCTTCGCTTCCTTCAGCGCCTTCATGAACACATCCTTGTCCTCGATCTTGCCGCCGATCTGCTTCAGGGCATGTTCGAGCACCTCGCCGCACAGGTAGGTCTCGGCGGCATACACACCGGGGTCGACCTTGTAGTCGCGCTGGATCGTCGCGACGAATTTCTTGTTGATCGGATTGTCGAGCGCGGCCGAGTACCAGCAGCCCGAATAACAACCGACGCCGTCCTCGCCCATCTGCTGCAGCACCGACTCGTCGATCGGCGTGAAGCCGCCGACGACGGTGAACTTGCCTTTCAGCCCGTACTCGGAAAGCTGGCGGATCAACTTCAAGCCGTTCGAGCCGGCATGGCCGGTATAGAGACAGTCGACGTTCTTGAACTGCGACACATAGGTGCCGTAGTCTGGCGCGTTGAGCGGCGTGAAGATCTTCTGCACGACCTTGCCGCCGCCGTCCTCGAATGCGCGCTGGAAGCCTGCGGCATTCTCGTGGCCATAGGCGAAGTCATCCGCGATGGTGATGGCGCGCTTCAGCTTCAGGTCTTTCGCCGCGTAATCGCCCATCGGATGGCTCGGCTGTGCCGACGTGGAGCTCGGGCGCACCAGCCACGGGTTCGGCTTGCGCTGAGTCATGTCCTCGGCGCCC
Organism: uncultured Alphaproteobacteria bacterium; assembly: GCA_963779545.1. Taxonomy (GTDB): domain Bacteria; phylum Pseudomonadota; class Alphaproteobacteria; order Rhizobiales; family Xanthobacteraceae; genus PALSA-894. Next base: position 216,217 of record CAVZYQ010000006.1, read on the forward strand.
GCGACGGTGAGGATCGGTGTCTTGGACGAGCGGATGTAGTCGTCGATCGCGAGCGCCTCGAAGGCCGCGAGCGGGCCGATCAGCACATGCACGCCGAAGCGCTCGACCAGTTCCTGTGTCTTGGTGCGCGCGACTGCCGGGTTGCCGGTGGTGTCGGCGGTCTGCAGCTCGACCGGGCGGCCGGCGAGCATGTTGTTGCGTTCCTTGAAGAACGTCACCATGCCCTGTTCCATCTGGAGCCCGCCGGAGGCGAGCGCGCCGGATTTCACGGTGAGGAAACCGACCTTGATAGGCCCGGCCTGCGCGACGGCGGCGGGGACTTTCAGCGCGGACGTCGCGACGCCGGTTGCGAGCGCGCCTTTCAGGACAGTACGGCGATTGATGCTCATGCTGCTTCCTCCCATGGGTATATTTTTTTGATGCCCAATGGTCTTGCAAAGTCACAGCGGGCGCAACTGCCTTCGGGTGACTGCGCTGATCAAAATCAGCGCAGGTTGGGCAGGATGGGTCGCTCGCAGTGCGGCGATTTCGGCATCTGAAAGGCAATGCCGCCTAACGTGCGGGGATCACCGGCAGCAGCAGATACGCCGGTGAACCGGCGCCGAAATGCAGCGTTGTCTGCCCACCGAAAATCTCTTTCGGCCGGTCGACCGGATCGTCGTGCAGGAATGGGCCGCAGCCTTTCAGCTCGTTCTTGAAGTTCGAGAGCTTGCCGCCCGAGCCGCCGCCGTATTCGTAGTCCTTGCCGCGCACCGTGAGCGCGACGCGATAGCCGGCCGGCACCACGATCGAGGTCGGCCACAGCTCGATGTCGAGTTCGACCGGCTCGCCGGGCGTCAGCGGCTGCTTCTCGTCGTGGGTGTGATACGGCCGGTAGGGCAACGTGAGCGTCGGGATCGAGCTTGCGGTGCGAGGCGCGCAGCCAGCCCTGCGCGATCGGCGTGTGCGGATCGATCGCGCCCTGGAACACGATCTCCTTCATGTCGGCGGAGAACACGCGCAGGATCAGAAACAGGTCGGCGTCGGTGGTCGATGACGAGACGAACAGCTTCGCCGCGACCGGTCCGGTGATCTCGGTCTCGGCTTGCAGCGGCGGCGTCATGAAGGTGACGCCTTCGCCGAGCGCGTCGAAGGTGACCTTCGCCTCGCCGGTCGAGCGAGGTCTCCGCCAGCGAGAAGTCCGCCGGAGTCGAGATAGAGCTTCGTCCACTTCGTTCGCGCGATCGGCCATTCATTCTCTTCGCGCTCGACGAACTTTTCGCCCGGATGGCGCACCTGCAGCAGCACGCGCGGCTGCTTGCCCCAGCCGGTGTCTTCGCCCTTGAGGAAAAAGTCGAAGAACTTGCGCTGCAACTCGCGGCCGTAGTCGGTGTAGAAATGCGTCCAGTGCTCGATGCCGTGCGCTTCGAGCCATTTGTCCTTCGAGGCGGCGCGCGCGAAGCCTTCGAAGTTGCCGCGCGGGTGCAGGCCCTGTCCGCCCCAGTTCGCCGCCGAGAACAGCGGCGCGGTGATCTTGTCCCACTTGCGGCGAGCGCGCCTTGTGATAGTCGTCGTCGAGCGGGTGCGCGCGGATCTCGGCGCCGAAGTCGCGTGCGGTTCTTCGCAAGCTGTTCGTCGCTGAAGGTCTCCGGCCCGCACACCAGTTCGCCATGTACGCGCGAGCGCTTGCCGCGCTCGCCCGCGCCGTACTGCACGGTCTTCACCTGCATGTCGTACCAGTTGGCCCAGAAGGTCGAGAGCATGCCGCCGTGATGCGTCATGTCGCGATACCAGTCGGCCGCGCCTTCCCACACGCACATCGCGGCAAGGTGCGGCGGCTGCAGCGACGCGACGTGCCACGCGTTGATGCCGTAATACGAGATGCCGTTCAGCCCGACCTTGCCGTTCGACCACGGCTGCACGCCGGCCCACTCGATGCAGTCGTGGAAGTCCTTCGTTTCCCGCGGCGAGAAGTGGTCGATGAAGCCGGGCGAGCAGCCCGCGCCGCGCGAGTCCACGCGCACGCACGCGTAGCCGTGCGGCACCCATTTCTCCGGGTCGACGACCTCCCAGCTTTGATACAGGTTCGACGAGCCCGCCGCGACGTCGGGATGCTTCTCCACCATGCGCTGCCACGCGCTCGGATAGCCGTCCTGGAACGCGAGGCCTTTCGCGTAAGGGCCGTAGGTGAGGATGACCGGGTATTTGCCGTCGGCGATGGGGCGGAAGATGTCGGCGCGCAGCACGAGGCCGTCGTCCATCGCGATCGGCGCATCCCAGTCGATGCGCATGCCGTCGCGGGTTTCGGAGCGTTGGGTCATCGATCAGCTCGCAGCTGTCTCCCGGACGCGCGCAGCATGGAATGATGCGACGCAGACGCGGGATCCCGGTTTCTTCTTGCGCTGAAAGGCAAGCAACCGGATCCCGCATCTGCGATGCATCGCGAAGACGCGCTGCATCGCGCGCGGAACACGAGATGTCACCGCTTCACCCCCGCCATCGCCTCCAGCACGGCGCACACCGCGCCGGTGTCCTGATCGCCGTAGCCGGTCGAAATCGCGGCGCGGTAGATCGCATCCGTGGCGGAGAACAGCGGCGTCGGGCACCCGACCTTCGCCGCATACTCGCCGATCACCTTCATGTCCTTCATCCATGTCGAATTGCGCATGGTGAGATTTTCGCCGTCGTAGTGCTGGTCGACCATCATCGGGGCGCGCAGCTCGAACACGCGCGAATTGCCCGCGCCGGTCTGGATCAGCTTGAAGATCTGCGCCGGGTCGAGCCCGGCCTTCATGCCGAGCACCATCGCCTCGGCGCTCGCGACGTTGTGGATCGCGACAAGCAAGTTCGCGACGAACTTCATCTTCATGCCGTTGCCGAAGGCGCCGAGATCGTGCGCGGCGCGCGAGAAGTCCGCGAACACCGGCATCAGCGCCTCGATCGCCTGCGCGTCGCCGCTCGCATAAACGACGAGATCGCGCGTGCGCGCCTGTGCGCCGGTGCCGGTCAGAGCGGGCAATCGAGCATGGTGTGACCGGCGGCGCGCAACGCGGCTTCGGCCGCCTCCTTGTCCTCGATCGCGAAGGTCGAAAGTTCGGCGATGACGCGGCGCGGCAGCTTCGCGTCTGCGAGCGCCTCGACCGTTGCGGTCAGCGCCTCCGGCTTCGGCAGGCTCACCAGGATGTTGCGTCGCCTTCGCGGCAACCGCCGCGGCGCTCGGCCGCGATCTCGACGCCGGCGGCTTTCGCCTCGTCGCAGCGCGCTTTCTCGATGTCGAAACCCACGACCTGCCAGCCCCGCTCGCTGAGGTTCTTCGCGATCGCGCCGCCCATGATGCCGAGGCCGATGATGCCGACTTGCCCTTTAGTCATAATCTCTCCGTCATTCCGGGGCCGAGCGAAAGCGAGGAGCCCGGAATCCATAACCACAGAGTTCGACAAGATGAACTCGGTCAGTGAGAAATTGCACTGTCTGTGGTTATGGATTCCGGGCTCGTCACGCCTTCGCCCTGTGGGCTACGGCGGACGCCCCGGAATGACGGGGATGGAGGGGCGCCCATGCAAATCGGAATCGCCGGGATCGGCCGCATGGGTGCCGCGATGGCCGAGCGGCTGATGGAAGTCGGCCACACGCTCACGGTCTGGAATCGTTCGCCCGACAAGACGAGGAAGCTCGCCGACGCGGGCGCGAAGGTTGCGTCAACGCCGGAGGACCTCGCCGAGCAGAGCGACGCCGTCATCACGATGCTGACCGACGCCGACGCGATCGATCATGTCTACAACGGCGAGCACGGGATGCTGTCCGGCGACGTCGCCGACAAGCTGTTCATCGAGATGAGCACGGTGCGGCCCGAGATACCGATCGCGCTCGCAAAGGTCGTGCGCGCGAGCGGCGCGCGCTTCGTCGAATGTCCGGTCGGCGGCACCACGGGGCCGGCGCGGCAGGGCAAGCTGTTCGGCTTCATGGGCGCGGACGAGGGAGACGCTGCGCTGGCGAAGCCGATCCTCGATCAGCTCTGCCGGCGGCTGGAACATGTCGGGCCGGTCGGCAATGGCGCGCTCGCCAAGTTCACCATCAACATGCCGCTGATGATCTACTATCAGGCGCTCGGCGAGGCGCTGTCGATGGCACGCGGCATGGGCCTTGAGCCCGAGCGGCTGATGGACATCATCTCCGACACGTCGGGCGCGCCGACGATGATGAAGATGCGCGCGCCGGTGGTCGCCAAGATGCTGAAGGGCGAAGACCCGCCGGTGACGTTCGATCTGTCGGGTTGCGTGAAGGATCTGCAGGCGATGCAGGCCGAGGGCAAGGCGCGCGGGCTCTCGCTGCCGCTGGTGCAGCTCACGCTCGCCTGCATGGAAGAGTCCGTGTCGAAGGGACTCGGCGACAAGGAGTCCGCCGCGCACTCGGTATATTGGTCCAGGAAATGACCGCGAAGTGGTCATCCCGGGGCGCTACGAATGTAGCGAACCCGGGATCGAACCGAATGCAGGAATAGCAGGAGAGCAGAAATGTCCGTCACGCTGGCGCAGGCTTCCACCATCGTGGACACGGCTTTGAAGAAGGGCCGCGAGACCAATTGCGCGCCGCTCACCGTTGCGGTGCTGGATAGCGGCGGGCATCTCGTGGCGTTCAAGCGCGAGGACAAGTCGGGCATCCTGCGCTTCGACATCGCCTACGGCAAAGCGTGGGGCGCGCTCGGCATGGGCTTTGGCTCGCGCGAGCTGGCCGATCGCGCCGCCAAGAACCCGCTTTTCTTTGGCGTGCTGGCGAGTGTCAGCCAAGGCCGTCTGGTGCCGGTGCCGGGCGGCGTGCTGATCAAGGATGCGGGTGGTGCTGTGCTCGGCGCGGTCGGTATTTCCGGCGACACGTCGGACAAGGACGAGGTGTGTGCGGTGGCCGGGATCGAGGCGGCAGGCTTGAAGGCGGTGGCGGGGGCTTGAACCACTGTGTCCCGCACGCGATGCAGCGCCATAGGCGGTGCAGCGAAGGCGCGGGACCCCGGTTGCTTTCTTGCTCAAGAAACGGGGGTCCCGGGTCTGCAGCGCATCATTGCATGCTGCGCTGCGCCCGGGACACCAAGTTAGTCTGCGAACGGCACCTTCTCACCTTCCGGCAGCGGAATCTCGAACGCGTTCAGCGTCACCGACACCAGGCTGTAGTACCCGATGATCCCGACCAGATCGATCACGCCGGTCAGGCCCAGCTCCTTCTTCGCGCGCTCGAAGGTCGCGGTGCTGACGCGCTTGGTGCGCACCATCTCGGTCGCGAAATCGTAGATCGCCTGCTCGTCGCTCTTCTCGAACTTTGGCGTGCCGCCGGTGCGGATCGCCTCGATCGCCGCCGGGTCGATGCCGGCTTTGATCGCGAGCGGCGCGTGCGCGTACCACTCGTAGTTCGCCTTCCAGAACGCGCCGGTGCAGCAGATCGCCAGCTCCGACAGGCGCGGCTCAAGGCTGGAGCCGAAGCGCGCATAGGCGCCGAGCGCCTGCGCGTGCTCGGCAAGCCCCGGATTGTTCAGCCACACTTTCAGCGGGCCCACCACCTTGCCGCGCGGCCCGGCAAGGATCGCTTCGTGCACCTTCTTTTGCTCCGGTGAAAATTTCGACGGGTCGAGTTCGGGCAGGCGGGCCATGGTGTTTCCCTTGGTTGCTTCGTGCCGTCATTGCCCGCCTTCTCGGGCAATGACAAGGCCCGCCATCGCACCTATGCTCCGCGCCAAAATTTCAGGGGAGGTTTTGGTGAAATTCTATTCCTTCTGGCGTTCGCTCGCCGCGTTCCGCGTGCGCATCGCGATGAACATCAAGCAGATCGTGCCGGACGAGGTGGTCAACGTCGACCTGATCAAGGGCGACCAGCGCCAGGACGCGTACAAAAAGGTCAACCCGCAGATGCTGCTGCCCGCGCTGGTCGACGGCGAGGGGCCGATCCTGTTCCAGTCGATCGCCATCATGGAGTATCTCGACGAGACGCATCCGCATCCGCGCCTGCTGCCAGCCGATCCGCGCGGCCGCGCGCGCGTGCGTGCGCTTGCGCTGATCAACGCGGCCGACTCGCATCCGCTGATGGTGCCGCGCGTGCGCAACTTCATGGAGCATGAGCTGAAGCTCGACGAACCGACGCGCGAGAAATGGATCCGGCACTGGATCGGCGAAGGGCTCGCCGCGATGGAAGGGCACCTGTCGCGCGAC
>CAVZYQ010000007.1:0-16019 GCA_963779545.1 uncultured Alphaproteobacteria bacterium
GGCTTGTCGTCTCGCCACGAACGCGGTCTTATCCCTCCCCTGAACGGGAGGGATAAGAACGAGTATGTCGCTTCTCCTTCCCATGCTTGCGCACATCGGCTGGGTGTTCGTGCTCTACGCGTGGCTCACGGTGGCGCGGCAGCGCGCGGTGAAGGCGGGCGAGGTGAGTTACGGCGATTTCGCGCGTCACGACGAGCCGCATCACGTCGCGCGCATCGCCTACAATCTCGCCAACCAGTTCGAGCTGCCGGTGATCTTCTACGCCGTCGCCGTACTGCTGATTGCCACGAAGAACGTCACGGCGGTCGACATCATTGCCGCGTGGGTCTTCGTGATCGGCCGCGTGATCCACTCGCTGGTGCAGTGCCTCACCGACAACGTAGTGCTGCGCGGGCAGGTGTTCCTGATCAATGTGGCCGGCGTCCTGATCCTCGTCGGCCACGTTGCGTTGCTTGCCCTTGAAGGGTTCCGCTGAGCAATTCAGACCGGCTTTCCAGTCCCGACCACATCCGCGGATGGCTCCTCGCTCAGCCAGCGATATGTGATGGCGCCGATCGCTCCGCCGATGAGCGGCGCGACCCAGAACAGCCAGAGCTGCTGGATCGCCCAGCCGCCGACGAACAGTGCCGGTCCCGTACTGCGCGCCGGATTGACCGACGTGTTGGTGACCGGAATCGACACCAGATGGATGAGTGTCAGCGCAAGGCCGATCGCAAGTGGCGCAAATCCCGCCGGCGCCTTGCCGTGTGTCGCGCCCATGATCACGAACAGGAACACCGCCGTCATCAAGACTTCCATGACGAGCGCCGCACCGAGACCGTATTTGCCCGGCGAGTGCTCCGCGTAGCCGTTCGACGCAAAGCCCTTGGAGACATCGAAGCCGGGCGCGCCGCTCGCGATGTAATAGAGAACGGCGGCGGCCACTATGCCACCGACCACTTGCGCCACGACGTAGGGAAGGATCTGTCCGGACGGAAAGCGGCCGCCCGCCGCCAGACCCACCGTCACCGCAGGATTGAGATGACAGCCCGACACATGGCCGATCGAGTAAGCCATGGTGACGACGGTCAGCCCGAAAGCGAGTGAGACACCCAACAGACCGATGCCGACTTGCGGAAAGCCGGCCGCAATGACGGCGGAGCCGCACCCCGCGAAGGTAAGCCAGAATGTGCCGATCGCCTCGGCGGCATACTTGCGCATGTGGTCCATCGCAACTCTCCCCGGTTGAGGCCGCCATCGTAACGCTCTAAGCAGCGGGCGCGTACGCCGCACGGCTGGTCCACGGCCTCATGCGCGGTATTATCGTAAGCTGTCCACACCGGAGTCGCGTCATGGCCGAAATCGCCCGCCGCATCGTTCTTGCCTCGCGCCCTGTGGGCGAGCCGAAGCCGTCCGACTTCCGGCTGGAGGAATTTCCCGTGCCGCAGCCGGGGCCGGGGCAGGTGCTGCTGAAGACGAAATGGCTTTCGCTCGACCCTTACATGCGCGGGCGGATGAGCGATGCGCCGTCCTACGCAAAACCCGTCGGCATCGGCGAGGTGATGGAAGCCGGCACCGTCAGTGAGGTCGCGGCCTCGAACAACGAGAAATACAAGACAGGCGACATCGTGCTCAGCCGCGTTGGCTGGCAGACCCACATGGTCTCCGACGGCTCCGGCCTGCGCAAGCTCGACCGGAGCCTCGCGCCGATCTCAACCGCCGTCGGCGTGCTCGGCATGCCGGGCATGACCGCCTACACCGGATTGCTGGAAATCGGTCAGCCGAAGGCAGACGAGACCGTGGTGGTGTCGGCCGCATCCGGGGCAGTCGGCTCGGTGGTCGGCCAGATCGCCAAGATCAAGGGTGCGCGTGCGGTCGGCATTGCAGGCGGGCCGGAGAAGTGCCGCTACGTGAAGGACGAACTCGGCTTCGACGATTGCATCGATCACCGCGCGCCGGACTTCGCCGAGAAGCTGAAGGCCGCGTGCCCGAAGGCGATCGACGTTTATTTCGAGAACGTCAGCGGTGCGGTGTGGGATGCGGTGTTTCCGCTGCTCAATACCTTCGCGCGCATTCCGGTGTGCGGGCTGATCGCGCAATATTCGGCGACCGAGGCGCCGGAGCTGAAATACAAGACATCGCAGATCTTTCGCGCGATCCTGACCAAGCGGCTCACCATCCGCGGCTTCATCGTCACCGATTTCGCCGCCAGACACGCCGATTTCCTGCGCGACGTGGCGCAGTGGATCAAAGAGGGCAAGATCAAATACCGCGAGGATATCGCCGAAGGCCTCGAGAACGCGCCCGCGGCCTTCATGGGGATGCTGAAGGGCAAGAACTTCGGCAAGCAGCTCGTGAAGATCGCGGAGTAGGGCAATGACCATCCAGATGGTGCTGCTGCCGGTCTTCGTGCAGGTCGCGCTGACGTTTGCGATGCTGTTCTGGATGGCGTCCGCGCGCACGCAGAGCGTCAAAAGCGGCGAGACCAAAATTCGCGACATTGCGCTCGGCCAGTCCGCTTGGCCCACGCGAGCACAGCAGATCAGCAACAATTACGACAGCCAGTTCCAGATTCCGCTGCTGTTCTACGTGGTGATCATCCTCGCGCTGTTCACCCGCACTGCTGACCTCATTTTTGTCGTGCTGTCGTGGCTCTTCGTGCTGGCGCGCATCGCGCACGCCTATGTGCACACCACGTCGAACCATGTCCCCACGCGCTTCAACGTCTTTGCGGTAGGCATCTTCGTGCTGCTCATCATGTGGATCTACTTCGCGTTCAAGATTTTGACAGCATGACACCTTCCGCGCGCCTTTCCGCCGCCATCGAAGTTCTCTCCGACATCGAGACGCAACGCCGCCCGGCCGCACAAACCTTGAAGGACTGGGGCATCGCGCACCGCTTCGCCGGCTCCGGCGATCGCGCCGCGATCGCGGGGCTCGTCTACGACGCGCTGCGACGTCGCGCCTCGTCCGCGTGGATCATGGGTGCCGATACGCCGCGCGCCGTGCTGCTCGGCATGCTGGCGCGCGAGCGCCACCTTGATCCGGAAGCAATTGCCAAGCTCGCGGATGGCTCGCGCTTCGCACCCGAGCCCGTCACCGACGACGAGCATGCGCGGCTGCGTGCCGCGAACCTCGACGGCGCGCCCGCCCATGTGCGCGGCGACTACCCGGAATGGCTCGACCCGCATCTTGCCGCGACGTTCGGCGCGGACCGCGCCGAGGAAGCGGTCGCGCTCGCCTCGCGCGCGCCGCTCGACCTGCGCGTCAACACGCTGAAGGGCGAACGCGCCGAAGCTGCGGAGGCGCTTGGCGAATACGCGCCGCAGGATACGAGATGGTCGCCATGGGGCCTGCGCATCGTCGTTTCGCCAGAGGCGAAAAGCCCCGCGGTTCACGCCGAGCCGGCGTACCTGAAAGGCGCGATCGAAATCCAGGACGAAGGCTCGCAGCTCGCTGCGCTGCTGAGTGGTGCGAAAGAAGGTGAACAGGTCATCGATCTATGCGCCGGGGCAGGGGGCAAGACGCTCGCGCTCGCCGCCCTGATGGACAACCACGGCCAGCTGTTCGCAACCGACACCGACAAGCGCCGCCTCGCGCCGATCCACGAGCGGCTCGAGCGCTCCGGCGCGCGCAACGTGCAGATCCGCACGCCGCGCGGTAAGGAGGACAGCCTCGCCGACCTGCGCGGCAAGGCCGACCTCGTGCTGATCGACGCGCCATGCACCGGGACCGGCGCGTGGCGGCGCAATCCCGACGCCAAGTGGCGCGTGCGTCCCGGCGCGCTCGCCGAACGGCTGAAGGATCAGATCGAAACGCTTGACCGCGCCGTCCCGCTGGTCAAACCCGGCGGCCGCATCGCCTATGTGACGTGCTCGGTGCTCGACGACGAGAACGGCGCGCAAGTGCGCGCCTTCCTTGTGCGCCACCCGGAATTTGCGATCGTTCCGCCCTCCGAGGCCGCCAACGCGCTCGGTGAGCGGGCCTTCCTGTTCCGCCGTGCCGCGCTTCTCTCGGCCGAAGGCCTGCTGATGACACCGCGCCGCACCGACACCGACGGATTTTTCGTGAGTGTGTTGCGGCGGAGTGGCTAAAGTCTGCGCCGGAGGTGGTGATGCGCTTTCCGCAACCGATCCTGATGGCGCTGGCGCTGCTGTGCGCGACTCCCGCGAGCGCACAGGAGAGCGACCTCGTCGAGGATACATCCTTCCTGCGCGCCACCATTGGCGAGCGCACGGTGCGGCTCGAAGCGCTCGTGGTCAAGAAGCGCAATGCAACCGGCAAGCTTCCCGTCGCGCTGATCGCTCATGGTAAACCGGGCTCCGACGGCCGCATGCTTGACGACCGCGCAGGTGAATATGCGCGCCAGGCACGCGATTTCGCGCGGCGCGGCTGGCTCGCGATTGTCGCGATGCGGCGTGGCTTCGGAGGCTCTGACGGTCCGGCACCCGTGCCGCTCTCGTGCGCGAGCACATCGCTGCTGGGGCGTTTCGCTGCCGACGCGGACGATCTCCAGGCGGCGCTCGCCGCGGTCGCGAAGCGCCCCGACGCGGACCCCGAGCGCATGATCGCGATCGGCGTGTCGGCCGGCGGCGCGGCAATCACGGCGCTCTCCGCGCAGAACCCGCCGGGCCTCAAGGCGGTGATCAACGTGTCGGGCGGTCTGCGCTTTCCGGCCTGCCCGAAGGAGGACGCGCTGGTTGCGGCGTTCAAGGAGTACGGCGCGAAGAGCCGCATTCCGCATCTTTGGATTTACGCCAAGAACGACAGCTTCTTCTCCTCCGAACTGGTGGTGCGGATGCAGAACGCGTTCCTCGACGGCGGCGGCGACCTCAAGCTCGTGATGTTCGACGCCGACGAGCGCTATGACGGTCACGCGATCTTCCGCCACGCCAACGGCCGCGGCAAATGGTTGCCGCAGATGGACGCCTTTCTGCGCTTTCACAAGCTGCCGACCTGGACGCGCGAGGATGTCAATGCACTGCTCAAGCAGCTCAACGCCAAGGAGACCTCGCGCGGCTTTGTCGAGAACTACATCGCGGGCCCCTCCGAGAAGGCGCTCGCCCGGCAGAAGTCCGGCGGGCAGATGACCTACACCTATGGATCGAGCACCGCCGAGAACGCGCGCAAATCCGCGATCGAGCAGTTCGAGAAACGCGGCCAGCCTTGCGAGGCTGTGATGGAGAACGACCGCTGGCTTGGCGCTGCCCCGTGAGCGCCTGACCGCCGGTCGTTCTGCCAACATCGCCGCACGTCGTCGCATTTCACTTTCCCGGTGCACCGCTTGACGGCGTGCAACCGCGCCGTCTGGTATCTCCGACCGGGATTCGCACGCATGCGGGGAAGCACATGTCCAAATTCTCACGCAGAGCGCTCATCGGCGGCGCCGTTACCGGCACGATCGCGGCCGGTACCGCCATCGATGCTGTGCAGGCTGCGCCCGCGCGCGAACGCCTGCGCGCCGATGTCTGTGTCGTCGGCGCCGGCTTTGCAGGTCTCGCTGCCGCGTACCGGCTGAAGCAGGCCGGGCTCAATGTGATCGTGCTCGAGGCGCGCAAGCGCGTCGGCGGCCGCTCGTGGTCCGTGAAAATGAAGGACGGCACTTTCGTCGACTTCGGCGGACAGTGGGTCGGAAGCACGCAGGATCGCTTCTACGCGCTGATCAAGGAGATGGGGGCTGAGACCTACGAGTCGCCGAATTTCGGCAAATGGCTCCAGCGGAATGTGCTGGATGGCGCGGAATTTCTCCGGGTGGCCGAGGAGGACGAGACCTTCCCTGGCTCGGACCTGTTGAATGACAGCTACAAGAAAATCAACACGCTCGCGGACACGATCGATCCCGCGGCGCCGTGGACTCATGGCGACGCCGCGCAACTCGACTCCGAAACCTTCGCTCAGTGGCTCCGGCGGGAAATCGCGCATGAGGGCGCGCGCAAATTCATCGGGATCGAGGTCGGCTCGGTGCCGTGCGCAAGCCCGGAAGAAATCTCCATGCTGCAGCTCGGCTGGATGGTCAAAGCCTGCACCGGGCTCACGCCGCTGTTCGAGGAGGCGCAGGCAGACCGCCTGATCGGCGGCACGCAGACCGTCGCCCGCAAGGTCGCCGAGAAGCTTGGGGGCGCGATCAGGTTCGGCACGCCGGTGCGCAAAATCGAATGGAGCGACCGCGGCGCGGTCGTTCATTCCGATGCGATAAGCGTCGCGGCACGCCGCGTCGTCGTCGCGACGCCGCCGCAACTCTCCGGCGCGATCGAGTATGAACCCGCGCTGCCGGTCAACCGCGCGCAGATCACCCAGCGCTGGCCGCAAGGCCTCGTGATCAAGGTCGCGATGATCTACGACCGCCCGTTCTGGCGCGACGATGGCCTCTCCGGCACCAGCTACGACCATGTCACGCTGGTGGCCGAGACGGCGGACTCTTCCAACCCGCCGGAGGTGTCCAAGGCCGGCATCCTCACCGGCTTCGTCTACATGGACAGTGCCCGCAAGGTCGCGCCGATGCAGCCGGAGGCGCGCAAGGCCCTGATCCTGGACGAGATGGCCAAGCGCTTCGGCGAGAGGGCGCGCTCGCCCGAGCACTACCACGAGTCCAACTGGACGACGGACGTGTGGACGCGCGGCTGCTTTGTGGGATTCCTGACCCCCGGCGCGACGTCGCTGTTCGGCCCGGCGGTGCGCGACCCGGTCGGCCCGATCCACTGGGCGGGCACCGAAACCTCCACCCAGTGGCCGGGCTTCATCGACGGCGCGATCCGCTCCGGCGAGCGCGCGGCGGAGGCGATCAAGACGCGATCGTAGATTTTGCTCCGCGCGGCATGCCGCTACCTCGTGTCGGAGGCCCCCTTAGTGATGTAGCTCACATTGCGGCTTGCGGTTGTCTCTTACTCTTGCCTGGCGCGCAAAGTGGGAGGGTGACATGGTTCGCATCAAAGCCATTGCCGAGACCTGCGACGTTCTGGTCAAGGTCGTGATCGCCGTCATTGCGCTTGTCTTTGTCGACAAGTCGCAGAAGGCCTACGAGCTGCAAAAGCAGCAGATTGAACTGCAGCGCGGCCAGGTCGAAAACCTGAAGCTCCAGGCCGAGCATTCAAAAATTCAGGCCGAGCAGGCCAAAATCCAAGCCGACGCAACTGCGATTCTCGCGGGCGTGCAAGACAAAAACCGCCAGGGTGACGCGGCGTTGGTGCATATGATCGTAGAGCTGTTGTTCAAGCAGAACCTGCAGTGCCGCACCGAGGACCAGATGGTGTTGATCAGCTTCCTCGGCGAGATGAACGACAGCTACAACAAGGTCAAGCTGGGTGAGCGCTTCGCCGGGGCGTTCGGCAAGCGACGCGAGTGCGTGGCCAGCCAAGCAGCCGCTGACGATGCGAGGTTCGTGAAGTCGGTGAGCGACGGCAAAATTCCGGCGGTCACGCCCGCGACCAGCCGGGAGCTCCTCGAAAAGTTATTCCATATTGCCGAGTTCAAGTCCGCGATGGGAGACGAGTTCGGCAAGCATCAGAAAGCCGGCGCTGTCGGCTACGTCGCGCTCGGCGGTCCTGCGGGCTCCGAGGATTTCGTCAATTTCGACCTTCTGAACGCGAAGCGTACGCTGAACAACGGTGTCCCCGACGGCAGCATCATGATGGCGAATGCACCCGTGAACTTGCGCGCCAACCTGGGAAGCACTGAGGAGGGCCGCAATCCGATCATCGGCCAGATTGTGGAACACAAGTGCGTCCAGACGGTCGACGACTTCCCCGATAATCGCGGTCAGACCTGGGCCTTGGTCAAACTCGCCGAATGCCCGGACGGCAAGAGAAAGAGAAAGGTCGCCGCGAGCAAGCATTGAACCAAAACGGCCGCCGGGGATAGCGCCCGACGGCGGTTGCGAGCGGCTGAACGATCCGCTACCTGCTTGCAATGACGCACGACAAGATTCTGATCGTCGATTTCGGCAGCCAGGTCACCCAGCTCATCGCCCGCCGCGTGCGCGAGGAGGGGGTCTATTGCGAGATCGTCCCTTTCCAGAAAGCCGAAGCCGCTTTCGACGCGCTGAAGCCGCGCGGCGTCATTCTCTCCGGTGGCCCGGGGTCGGTACACGAGGCTGGCTCGCCGCGCGCCCCACAGACAATTTTCGATGCCGGCGTGCCGGTGCTCGGCATCTGCTACGGGCAGATGACCATGGCGGCGCAACTCGGCGGCACCGTCGAGGGCGGGCACCATCGCGAGTTCGGCCGCGCCGACGTCGAGGTGAAACAGAAGAGCAGCCTGTTCGACGATGTGTGGCGGCCGGGCGAGCAGTATCCGGTGTGGATGAGTCACGGCGACCGCATCACCCAAATGCCGCCGGGCTTCCAGGTGGCGGGCGTATCGGCGAACGCGCCGTTCGCCGTGATCCAGGACGAGAAACGCAAATACTACGGCCTGATGTTCCACCCGGAGGTGGTGCATACGCCGCAGGGCGCGGCCCTCTTGCGCAATTTCGTGCGCAAGATTTCCGGTGCGTCTGGCGACTGGACCATGCGCGCCTTCAAGGACGAGGCGATCGACAAAATCCGCGCGCAGGTCGGGAAGGGGCGGGTGATCTGCGGTCTCTCGGGCGGCGTCAATTCAAGTGTCGCCGCCGTGCTGATCCACGAGGCGATCGGCGAGCAGCTCACCTGCGTGTTCGTCGATCACGGCCTGATGCGGCTCGCCGAAGCCGAGCAGGTGGTGACGCTCTTCCGCGACCACTACAACATCCCGCTGGTGCACGTTGAGGCCGAGAAAATGTTTCTCGACGCGCTCGAAGGTACCAGCGACCCGGAGGTGAAGCGCAAGACCATCGGCCGCCTGTTCATCGAGGTGTTCGAAGCCGAGGCCAAGAAGATCGGCGGCGCGGATTTTCTGGCGCAGGGCACGCTCTATCCGGACGTGATCGAGAGCGTGTCGTTCACCGGCGGGCCATCGGTGACGATCAAGTCGCACCACAATGTCGGCGGCCTGCCCGAGCGCATGAACATGAAGCTGGTCGAGCCGCTGCGCGAATTGTTCAAGGACGAGGTGCGCAAGCTCGGCCGCGAACTCGGGCTGCCTGAGAGCTTCGTCGGCCGTCATCCGTTTCCGGGTCCCGGCCTCGCGATCCGCGTGCCCGGCGAGATCACGCGCGAAAAGCTCGACATCCTGCGCCTCGCCGATGCGGTCTACATCGACGAGATCCGCAAGGCCGGCCTCTACGACGAGATCTGGCAGGCCTTCGCGGTGACTGCTGCCGGTGAAGACCGTCGGCGTGATGGGAGACGGCCGCACCTATGACTACGTCTGCGGTCTGCGCGCCGTGACCTCGACCGACGGCATGACGGCCGACTTCTATCCCTTCGAGATGGCCTTCATCGGCCGCGTCGCGACGCGCATCATCAACGAGGTGAAGGGCGTGAACCGGGTAGTCTACGACGTGACCAGCAAGCCGCCGGGGACGATCGAGTGGGAGTGACGGGATACTAGTGCTGAATGCAGCCCTTTCCCGGATAACAGGCCTTCCATCGTGAGCTACAAGAACAGCACGTCAGCCGTCGAACGCCGTATTCGCCGCATCGCGGTGCGCCACGGGCTGCACATCCTCAAACCGCAGAAGCCTGACCCCAGGGTGGCCGAGCACGGCGGCTATATGCTGCGCGACGTGGAGACCGCCAAGATCGTCTTTGGTGACCAGCCCTATCCCTTCGCCGCCGACCTCGAGGAAATCGAGGCGTATATCGAGAAGCTGTAACCGCGAGTTCTATCCGTTCGATATGGGCTCATCGGCCGCGCCGCAACGCGCATCGTCAACGAGGTGAAGGGAGTGAAACGCGTGGTCTACGACGTGACCAGCAAGCCGCCGGAGACGATTGAGTGGGAGTGAAGGCGCTGGCCCGCCACGAGATAACTACTCATGGAATCGAATGACAACGACTGGACGGATGAATTTCAGATTGAGATCTGAAGTCGAGTTAGATTTCGTCATTGGCCAAATGCGCGGATGGCCGGTCGGCATGCAGCGCAATAGCCCGCCAGCTTTTAAGAGGCGAGTGCTAGCGGCGATGCTGTCCTACAGAATGCAGCTTAGCTCAATCGACTACACACTTAAGCGATATGTTGATACTCAGCAGTACGAGGCGGACGAAATCAAATTAGGCGACGCTGTGAGTGACTACCTGCGGCGTGCAGCAGAAGCCCTAAGTGAAGAACTCCGAAAATTACATACTCAGGGAGACCTGACACTAGGTGTGCTTGGAGCCGAACTTACGTTGTACAGGCTGCCAAATGTGCTCGATACCTCGAGAATGATGTCAAATCGCGGGCTACTCCTAGAAGTTCTTCCTTTGCTTCGTTTGACCTTGGAGATGACTGCGTGGGCACATACCGCGTTCTATCTTGATGGTGAAGAACAGGTCTTCCAGCTTAGAGCCCAAAGTTGCATTTCTTCGCTAAAGGGCACTTACGCTTCTGTCGGCCCGCTTTATGGTTTTTTGTCGCAGTTTGCCCATTGGGGACATGCAATTCATGGTCAGTTCCTCCACATCGAGGAGGGCGTGACATCGGTCGTGATGGCATCTGTTCGCTACCGTGCGATGTCACTTGCGCTATGTTTGGTGATTCTTGATGTGGTTGTAGAGGTCATAAGGAAGATCTACGCAGAGCGTAGTGATGGCCTTGTTTCCAAGGTTCAAGGAGTTGCTTGTCCCGATCCCACTCGGCATTCGTATCGGTACGTCTCGGAGATCGCCGATGTTTGTGGATTGACCGAAGTTCGAAAAATTCAATCTTTCCTTCAATGACGAGCCAAGTGTCGTCAGGCGCTTCTCACCATGACCATCTTCTCTCGCCTCAAAACAGCTGCCGCCGCCGACTGGTCCGCTTACGTCGACCACGACTTCGTCCGGCAACTCGGCGACGGCACGCTGCCCGAGGCGGCGTTTCGCCTGTATCTGGTGCAGGACTATCTGTTCCTCATTCAGTTTGCGCGCGCCTATGCCCTCGCCACCTACAAGAGCCGCACGCTCGACGACATGAAGGCCGCGCAGGCGGGGCTCGCTGCGATCCTCGACGAGATGGAATTGCACATCCGGCTGTGCGGACGCTGGGGATTGTCGCCCGCCGAGATCGAAGCCGCGCCCGAGCATCAGGCGACCGTTGCCTACACACGCTTCGTGCTCGACTGCGGCGCGGCTGGTGACCTGCTCGATCTGCATGTCGCGCTCGCGCCGTGCGTCATCGGTTACGCCGAGATCGGCGCTAAGCTCGCGCCGAACGGTGCCGATGCGCTCGGCGATCATCCCTATCGCGACTGGATCGGCGAGTATGCGGGCGAGGGGTATCAGCAGGTCGCCGCGAAAGCGCGCCGCCATCTCGACGATCTCGCCGCACGCGCGATGACCGAACGACGCTTCGTCGAACTGGCGGCCTTGTTTGGCAACGCGTCGCGGCTGGAAGCGGATTTCTGGCAGATGGGGCTGTCCGCAGCTCAGCCCCGCATATGACGGGAACCTCGCCGGTCGCGCAGGCGTTTCCTCCGATCTCACCCCGGAGGCGAACACATGAATCTGCAGAAGGTCTATGCCTCATTGCTCACCGCAGACCTCGCGGCGGCGGAGCGTTGGTACACCAAGCTGCTGGGGCGCGGCCCCGACCACCGGCCGATGGCCACGCTGTTGCACTGGGAGCTCTTCGGGCAGGGCGGGCTAATGCTGGCGAGCAGCGACGAGATCGCCGCCAAGGGCGTGGTGTTCCTTTACGTCGCGGATGTCGCGGCCGAGCGCCGCAGGCTGAAGGACCTCGGCATCGACCTCGGGGACGACAACAAGGGTGACTATTCGACGCTGGCGCAGGTGCGCGATCCGGACGGCAACCTGATCACGCTGGCCTCGCCGCCGTCGCGGCCGTTTCCGAAGGCATAATCGCGCGAAGAGCGACGTCCGCTTCCGCAGCATACGACGAGCAACCCGCCGGGGACATCGAGTGGCGGGGACCACTCAACTTGGCGACATGTTTTTCGCAATCCGTTAGCCACTTGCCGCTCCCGGCCACCTTTATCCGATCATTTTAGCTAATTGCTGAAGCCGTTATTTGCGCCTTGTCGCGTATTGGTTTGGCGCTCTCGCCGTCTTCCGCGAACGAGAGAGCAGGCGAGGTCACGCCCGGTCGAAGCGCGGGCGGCATTCGCGCGATTTTGGCGCAAGGGAGATCGACAATGCGGCGGACCATCCTTTTCGCGCTGTTGCCTGCGATCCTTCTCGCGGCCTGTTCGCAGGAGAAGGGCACGGTCTATCCGGTATCGCTCGATAAGGCGCGGCAGGTCTTGTCGAAGACGGAGCTGCCGCCGGTCTTTGGCAGCGCTTCGCCGAGCGTTCAGATCCAGGCGAGCAAGCCCGGCGAGGTGACCTGGATTGTCAGCAACAACGGCCACGAGCTGATGCGGTACACCGCGACGCTCAAGGAGGCCGGAAAGGACAAAACGCGCGTCGCGTTGGAGCTCAAGGGTTCGAAAGGGCCTGCCGGGGATTTCGAGAAGCGCTTGTCCGAGAACGCGAGCACCAGGAATCTCTATCTGGTGGCGATGGAGGAGCGGATCGCCTCGTCCATCCAGGGGCGTCCTCTCGATATGACCAAGATCTATCCGGCACTCATGATCGCGTCGATCGCCAACATGCCGAACATCCGCAAGTCAGTGGATGAGGCCGCCAAGGCCTCAGAGGCGCTTGAGCGCAATCATCCCCGGATCCCCGGCAAAACAGGATCGGTCAAGTTCTATTAGCCGGAAGTGTGGGTACGCCTTCCGAGCGGTTGATGTGTTCAAGGAGGACGGGATGAGGATCTTTCTTCTGTTCGCAGCCGCGCTCTCTCTCGCGGGTTGCGAAGCGCTTTCCGGGCAGGCGAATGTCTACAAGCTGCCGGTTGCCCGCGCCTACCAGAAGCTGATGGCGGCTGAGATCAAGCCTTCGGGCACCGGACCGTTCGGCCGTCTTGAAATCCAGACCACCGGAAAGCGGAATGAATTGGTGGAGTGGACCGTCAAGGGACACAGTTCCCCTTACTGCACTGTTTCCCTGAAGTCTGTGGACGCGGAACGGACGCGCCTCGACGTCTCCTGCATGCGCGGGGAAGGAGCCATCGCGGGGCTTCAGGCGAAGCTGATGCGCAATCGCGCGATCGAGCTTGTGGACGCCACGCTCAAGGATCGGCCGTTCGATTCCAAGAGCGCCGAAATCGCTGCGGTCGCGGCCTCCTGGCCGGCTGATCCCGCCACCAAGGACGCAAATCTGGGGACGGCCGCGGCCGAGGCGCTCGAAGCGCATCGCCAGGCGGCGCAGGACGTTCGGCAAATGTCGCCGCGGGCCAACTCCAGCCGCAATTGATCCGGCAACCGAGGTTTCTGAAGAAGCCATGGGGCCTCCGGCGGACGCGTTCGACAACGCCGGCGAACCTTTAGCCTTCGCGCTTCATGCGTTCCTGACGGGCGATCTCACGTTTGCTGGGTGAATCAAGCGCGGTGTCGTCGGTCTTGATCTCACCGTCGCGCTCGTAGTGGCCGATAAGGACACCGGAGGATGAAGCGCGCGAGCTCGTCAGCTTGAACGCATGCGGCGCCGCGCCGTCCACGAACAGCTTCTTGCCGCTGCCGAGAACGACCGGCACGGTGAAAATGCTTATCGCGTCGACAAGATCGTCGGCGAAGAGCGCGTGCGCGAGTTCGGTGCTGCCCTGTGTAACGAGGTTCGGGCCATCCTCTTGCTTCAGGCGCTTCACGTCGGCGATGTCGCGCAGCAGCACGGACCCCGCCCAGCCCGTATCCACCTCGCCTGAGCGCGACATCACGTACTTTCTGATTTCCTTGAACTGCCTGGCGATGCCGCCCGCCGAGCCGCTCTCGTCGTAGTAGGGCCAGTAAGCGGCGAAAATCTCGTAGGTCTTGCGGCCGAGCAGGAGGTCGAAATTCTTGAAGATGCGGTCGATCTCTTCGCCGAACTCCTGATCGAAATAGGGCATCGCCCAGCCGCCGAACCTGAAGCCCTCGGTTGGATCCTCAGTCGGTCCGCCGGGCGCCTGCATGACACCGTCCATGGAAACCTGGGCGCCGACGATGACTTTCCGCATGGTCACTCTCCTTGACGAACAACGCGCACGGCGGGCCGAAGTTCGGCGCATCGTTTATCGGCGAAGACGTTGCGAACGGTCATTCGGTCCCTCCAGTAGTGCGAACAACCACGCCAATCCGGCATCCAGCATTGCGGCCTTGGACGCGACGGCCTGAAGGCGAAAGCGCTGGAGGGGGAATGGCGGCTTCACGCTCACGATGCCGAAGCGTTTCGCGTGCAGAGCCGCGAAGCGCCGCGGCAGCGCCGCGATGAAATCCGTCTCGGCAACGACCGCCAGCGCGAACATGAAATTCGGCACCGTCAGGCCGACGCGCCGCATGCGGCTGCCAAGCGCCGTGTCGACGAAACCGTGCGGGTCGCCGGTGAGCGACACGACGGCGTGCCGCGCGTCGCAATAACGGTCCAGTGTTGGCCTTGCGGCGAACGGATGGCCGCGCCGTGCCGCGATGACGAAGTCCTCCTCGTAAAGCACGCGCGCGTGAAATCGCGCCGGGATCTCGGCCGCCGGGATGATCGCGATGTCCATCGCGCGCGCCTCCAAGTCGGAAAAGACATCGCGCCACGCGCGATCGGGTGATGTCTCGCCGGGCGCGGGAAGAAGTTGGCGCAGGCCGATGTCGATCCCCGGCGCGCCGCGCCGGAGTTGTGCCAGCAGCGGGTGCAGGATGACCGCCGACACGCCGTCTGGCGCGCTGATAGTGAAGCGACGCGTGGAGCGTGCGGCATCGAACGGCTTGGCCGTTGCGATGATGCTTCGCGCGCGCACCAGCAGATCGGCGATCGGCGCCGCAAGCTCGTTTGCACGATCGGTCGGGACGACGCCCTTGGGCGTCCGCAGGAACAGCGGATCGTTCAGCATCCGCCGCAGCCGTCCGAGCCCGTGACTGACTGCCGAGGGCGTCAAATTCAGCCGTGCGGCCGCGCGCCCGACATGCCGTTGCTCCAGCACGGCAGCGAAGAGCACCAGCAGGTTCAGGTCGATACGAGAGAGATTAATTTTATTCAGCATAATGCTGAGATCATATCATTGGATTCATTGAAGGTGAAAGTGCATTTCGCCGGCATGAGCGCGCCGCGTAGCGCGGCCCGTGTTCCAACAGGAGAAAATCGAAATGACGACATCCCGTCGCTCTGTTCTTGCCGCCGCCGCTAGCAGCGGTCTCGCCGCCATCCCAGTCGCGGCCGCCGCCAAATGTCTCGATCCGCGCGCCGCGCTCGAAGCCGACGTCGTGGCGCTCCTGCGGCTCTCCGAGGAGTCCAACGCGGCGCTGCTACGCGGGGAGGGCGAGCGCTACTTCGCGATGATCAACCCGACGGATGACTTTACACTGATGGCGCCGTTCGGCGGACGGCCGTCACGCGGGTCCGAATACCCGCCCGAGAGGCGCGAGCAAATCGGACGGTTCTTCCGCAATGGAACACTGGCAGTGGACGTCGTGCAGACGTACGGATCGCCTGAGCTTGTCGTGCTTGCACTGATCGAGCGTGCGCACGCTGAGGTCGGCGGCCTTCCGGCGCAGGATTGGGCACTGCGCGTCACGCTGGTCTATCGGCGCGAGGCATTCGGCTGGCGTCTCGTGCATCGGCACGCCGATCCGCTGGCAAATCAGATCAGCCTGAAGCAATCAGCTGCGCTGGCGCGCGGTGAAGCAGCCTAAAGAATCACAAAGCATCGCCGCGGGCCACACGGCGCGCGGCGATTCCGCGGTAGCGCCGCTTACGTGAGGCGGCTCAGTTGGTGGACAAAGATTAGTCGCCATTTTCCGTATTATTGTTGAACCTTAACGTGCATCGGCCGTACCGACGTCGCGGACCCTGTAAGGCGGGCGCTCCAATGAGATCGCGTCGATGAAACCTCGCATCACTGTCCTGACGCTCGGCGTCGCCGACCTCGAACGCTCGCTTGCATTCTATCGCGATGGCTTGGGGCTGCGTACTGAG
>CAVZYQ010000008.1:0-350285 GCA_963779545.1 uncultured Alphaproteobacteria bacterium
CGTGGTCGGCGACAAGTGATTGTGAGGACGCAATGAAACTCAACCAGATCGCCGACAAGTTTGGCTCGCGCAAGGATTGCGTGCGCATCGGCCGCGGCATCGGCTCGGGCGTGGGCAAGACCGGTGGGCGCGGCGGCAAGGGCCAGACCGCGCGCTCCGGCGTCGCCATCAAGGGCTTCGAAGGCGGCCAGATGCCGCTGCATCGCCGCCTTCCGAAGCGCGGCTTCAACAAGCCGTTCCCGCTCAAGCTGCATGAGGTCAATCTCGACCGCGTGCAGACGGCGATCGATGCCGGCAAGCTCGACGCGGGCGCGACGGTCGACGCCGCGGCGCTGATCAAGGCGGGCCTGTTGCGCCGTGCCCATGACGGCGTGCGGCTGCTTGGCCATGGCGAGCTGAAGGCCAAGCTGCAGTTTTCGGTGTGGGGCGCTTCGAAGTCGGCGGTCGCGGCGGTCGAAAAGGCCGGCGGATCGGTGACGATCCTGGCGCCCAAGAAGGAAGAGACGGGCGAAACGGCGGCCTGACCCCCATATAGCCGGCGGGGCGGTATTCGGAGCGACGGGCCATGGTCTCTGCAGCGGAACAACTGGCGGCAAACCTCAATTTCGGGGCGCTCGCCAAGGCCGAAGAGCTGAAGAAGCGCATCTGGTTCACGCTGGGTGCGCTTCTGGTCTATCGGCTCGGCACCTACATCCCGCTGCCCGGCATAGATCCGTCGGCCTGGGATGCGGCATTCAAGACGCAGGCCGGCGGTATCCTCGGCATGTTCAACATGTTCGCGGGTGGCGGCATTTCGCGGATGGCGATCTTCGCCCTGAACATCATGCCGTACATCTCGGCCTCGATCATCATCCAGCTGATGACGACCGTGTCGCCGACGCTCGAACAGCTCAAGAAAGAGGGCGAGCAGGGTCGCAAGACGATCAACCAATACACCCGTTACCTCACTGTGGGCTTGGCCGCCTTGCAGGCGTACGGCATCTCGATCGGCCTTGAGGGCGCGGGTAACGTGGTGAGCGAGCCGGGCTGGTTCTTCCGCATCTCGACCACCATCACGCTCACCGGCGGCACCATGTTCCTGATGTGGCTCGGCGAGCAGATCACGGCGCGCGGTATCGGCAACGGCATCTCGCTGATCATTCTGGCCGGCATCGTTGCCGAGCTTCCCTCGGCGCTGTTCGGCATGTTCGAGCTGGGCCGCCAGGGCGCGCTCTCGACCGGACTGATCCTTCTCGTCATCGTGATGTCGGTCGTCGTGATCGCCTTCATCGTGTTCATCGAGCGCGCGCAACGCCGCCTGCTGATCCAGTATCCGAAGCGTCAGGTCGGCAACCAGATGTTCGAGGGCCAGTCCTCGCATCTGCCGCTCAAGCTCAACACCTCGGGCGTGATCCCGCCGATCTTCGCGTCATCGCTTCTGCTACTGCCCACGACCGTCGCGAACTTCAACGCGGGCCAGGGCGGCGACATCATGACGTGGATCACCACGAATCTCTCGCACGGCCGCCCGCTATTCCTTGTGCTCTACATCGGGCTGATCGTGTTCTTCGCGTTTTTCTATACGGCGATCGTGTTCAACCCGACCGAGACCGCCGACAATCTGAAGAAGCACGGCGGATTCATTCCGGGCATCCGGCCGGGCGAGCGCACTGCGGAATACATCGACTATGTGCTGAGCCGCATCACCGTGGTGGGCGCGGCGTATCTGGCGATCGTCTGTCTCATTCCGGAAATACTGATCAGCCAAGCGGCGGTGCCGTTCTACTTCGGCGGAACCTCGCTGCTGATCGTGGTGAGCGTCACGATGGATACCGTGTCGCAAGTGCAAGGCTATCTTCTGGCCCATCAATACGAAGGGCTGATCAAGCGTTCGAAGCTGCGGGGGCGGCGTAGATGAGGCTGATACTGCTCGGCCCGCCGGGGGCCGGGAAGGGGACGCAGGCGCAACGTCTCGTCACCAAACACGGGATCGTGCAGCTTTCCACCGGCGACATGCTGCGCGCCGCGGTCGCGGCCGGGACACCGGTCGGGCTGAAGGCCAAGGATATCATGGACCGGGGCGATCTCGTCCCGGACGACGTCGTCGTGGCGATCGTCGCAGATCGCATCGACCAGCCGGACGCCAGGAAGGGCTTCATCCTCGATGGCTTTCCGCGCACGACCGCGCAGGCCGAGGCGCTCGACCGCATGCTGCGGGACAAGGGCTGCAACCTCGACGGCGTGGTCGAACTGAAGGTCGACGAGGGCATTCTGATCCGCCGCATCGAATCGCGCATCCGCGGAGACGCTGGCGCGCGGCGAGGCACTGCGGAAGGACGACGACCCGGAGGTGCTGAAAGGGCGTCTTGACGTCTATCGCCGACAGACCGCACCGCTGATCCACTACTACCGGGAAAAGAACATGCTGCGGGCCGTCGACGGCATGTTGCCGATTGACGACGTGACGGCGGCGATCGACTGGATTTTCGCGAAGCCGAAGCCGAGCGCTGAAAAGACCTCAACAAAGCGCGCTACGCCTCAGAAAACACAGAAGAAATCTGCCAAAAAGGCCGCCGAACCAGCGGCGAAGAGAGCCAAGCCAGGTTCCAGAAAAGCTGCCAAACCGGCTGGCCGACCGGCCTCCGGATCGGTGAAGAAAGCGAAGAAGAAGACCGCCGCCAAACCCGCCCGGAAAGCCGCCAAGTCCAAGCGCAAAAAGTGACCGAAACGGCGTTAATTCTGTGGTTGGAAGAGGTTGACGGAACGCGTTGGAATCCTTTAATACCCGGCATCCGTTTTGCATTAGCACGACGCCGATGCCGGCCCGGAGGGCGGGTGTCGTCGCGGCATTTCGCGTTCTCTCCGTAACCGGGAACGGAGAAGACCAGCCGGCGCCCGCCGGCAACAGGAGCATACCCACGTGGCTCGTATCGCTGGTGTCAATCTTCCGACCAACAAGCGCGTTGTCATTGCGTTGCAGTACATCCATGGCATCGGCCAGAAGAAGGCCGCGGAGATCATGGAAAAGATCAACCTTCCGGCCGAGCGGCGTGTGTCGCAGCTTACCGACCAGGAAGTGCTGCACATCCGCGAGATGATCGACCGCGACTACGTGGTCGAAGGTGATCTGCGGCGCGAAGTCCAACTCAACATCAAGCGGCTGATGGATCTCGGCTGCTACCGTGGCCTGCGGCATCGCCGCGGGCTGCCGGTGCGCGGTCAGCGCACCCACACCAACGCCCGCACGCGCAAGGGGCCTGCGAAGGCCATCGCGGGCAAGAAGAAGTAATTCGCGTCTTCAAGAATCGAACAGGCTTGGCGTTAACCGGCATTTCCGGAACGAGCCGCAACAGGGTTGAGCATGGGCAAAGAAGCCACACAACGCGTTCGCCGCCGCGAGCGCAAGAACATCGCCTCCGGCGTCGCGCACGTGAACGCGTCGTTCAACAACACGATGATCACGATCACCGACGCGCAGGGCAACACGATCGCCTGGTCGTCGTCGGGCAGCAACGGCTTCAAGGGCTCGCGCAAGTCGACCCCGTTCGCCGCGCAGGTCGCGGCGGAAGACGCCGCCAAGAAGGCCATGGAGCACGGCATGCGCACCCTCGAGGTCGAGGTCGCGGGTCCGGGCTCGGGACGTAAATCGGCGCTGCGCGCGCTGCAGGCGGCGGGCTTCACCGTCACCTCGATCCGCGACGTGACGCCGATCCCGCACAATGGCTGCCGGCCGCGCAAGCGCCGGCGCGTCTAAGATTTTCGTTCCGGCGAGTGCGCGTGCTCGCCGCCGTATTTTCCCGCTGAGCGGAGCGGGGATGCGCGGGTCGCTCCCGTGCTGACCGAACTGAGATGGTGAGATGACTGTTATCCAGAAGAACTGGCAGGAACTGATCCGACCCGAGAAGCTGCAGGTCGCGGCGGGCGGCGATGCAAAGCGCATCGCAACCGTGGTGGCCGAGCCGCTCGAGCGCGGATTCGGCGTGACGCTCGGCAACGCGCTGCGGCGCGTTCTCCTCTCCTCGCTGCAGGGCGCGGCCGTGCAGTCGGTGCACATCGACGGCGTGCTGCACGAATTCTCGTCGATCCCGGGCGTGCGCGAGGACGTGACCGACATCGTGCTCAACATCAAGGACATCGCCGTCAAGATGCAGGGCGATGGTCCCAAGCGCATGGTGGTGAAGAAGCAGGGGCCGTCGACCATCACGGCCGGCGACATTCAGGTGGTCGGCGACATCGTGATCCTCAATCCGGATCACGTGATCTGCCACCTCGACGAAGGCGCCGAGATCCGCATGGAATTCACGGTCGCGACCGGCAAGGGCTACGTCGCCGCCGAGCGCAACCGGCCCGAGGATGCGCCGATCGGCCTGATCCCGGTCGACAGCCTGTTCTCGCCGGTGCGCCGCGTGTCCTATCGCGTCGAGAATACCCGCGAAGGCCAGATCCTCGACTACGACAAGCTGACCATGCAGATCGAGACCAACGGCGCGCTTTCGCCGGAGGACGCGCTCGCCTATGCGGCGCGCATCCTGCAGGATCAGCTCAACGTGTTCGTGAACTTCGAGGAGCCGCGCAAGGAAATCGTCTCGGAAGTCATTCCGGACCTCGCCTTCAACCCGGCGTTCCTCAAGAAGGTGGACGAGCTCGAGCTCTCGGTGCGTTCGGCCAACTGCCTGAAGAACGACAACATCGTCTACATCGGCGACCTCGTGCAGAAGACCGAAGCCGAGATGCTGCGCACGCCGAACTTCGGCCGCAAGTCCTTGAACGAGATCAAGGAAGTGCTGGCGCAGATGGGCCTGCACCTCGGCATGGAAGTGCCGGGCTGGCCGCCGGAGAACATCGAAGAGCTGGCCAAGCGCTTCGAGGATCATTACTGAGACGCCTCCCGGCCGCGCGCGGCCGGAGACTGGTTGAGGGATTAGGGAGTTCGCGATGCGTCACGGATTTGCACGCCGCCGGTTCAATCGCCGGTCGGACCAGCGCAAGGCGATGTTCCAGCATCTTGCCTCCGCGCTGATCAAGCACGAGCAGATCATCACCACGCTGCCGAAGGCGAAGGACCTGCGTCCGGTCGTCGAGAAGCTGGTGACGCTCGCCAAGAAGGGCAGCCTGCATGCGCGCCGCCAGGCAGCCGCGGAGCTGCGCGATCCGCCGATGGTGAAGAAGCTGTTCGACGTGCTGGGCCCGCGCTACGCCTCGCGCAACGGCGGCTACCTGCGCATCATGAAGGCGGGCTTCCGCCACGGCGACAACGCGCCGGTTGGCGTGATCGAGTTCGTCGACCGCGACGTCGATGCCCGTGGGCAAGGATTCCGGGCCAGTCGAGGTCCGTGCCGAGGAAGAGACCGCCGCGGCCTGATCGAACCTAACCAGAAGTTACGCAAAGGGCGGCCTTCGAGCCGCCCTTTCTCGTTGATGGCGTCATTTCTGCCGTTCTCTCTCGAACAAGACCAACTAAAATCTCCTAGGTTCGGCAGCCTCGGGAGATGACCCATGCTTCTTCGCGGAATGACGATCGCGCTCACGCTTGCGGCCACCGCCACGACGGCCTCGGCGCAGGCGCCGGTCGAGCGCGGCAAGTATCTCGTCAACACGATCATGACTTGCCAGAACTGCCACACGCCGAAGGGCGAGCGCGGTGCGCCGATCTTCGAGCGTGACCTCGCGGTGGGACTGACCTGGGACGAGAAGCCGTTCAAGGTGACGGCCTCGAACATCACCCAGGACAAGGAAACCGGCATCGGCAACTGGAGCAACGCCGACATCGAGAAGGCGCTGCGCAAGGGCGAGCGGCCGAACGGCGTGCGGCTCGCCGCGATCATGCCGTCGGACTTCTACGAGATTGTCACGCCGTCCGACATGAGCGCGATCGTCGCTTATCTGAAAACCGTAAAGCCCGTGAAAGCCGAAACGCCGACGCCGGAATATCGAATCGCGCTGCCGCGCCACATTCCGCCCGGCGCCGAGAAGCCGTTCGCCGATGCGGACATGGCCGACAAGGTGAAGAAGGGCTTCTATCTCGTCACCATCGGGCACTGCATGGAGTGCCACACGCCGATGGGTCCGAAGGGCCGCGAGTTTGAGACCTCCTACGGCAAGGGCGGTTTCGAGTTTCCCGGGGCCGTGGGGCACGTCGGTCTCGGCCAACATCACGTCGCACAAGGAAAAGGGCATCGGCGGGTGGAGCGACGACGAGATCAAGCGCGCGATCACCGACGGCGTGCGCAAGGATGGCATGCGCCTCAAGCCGCCGATGGGATACGCGTTCTACAAGAACATGACCGGCGACGACCTCGACGCGATCGTGGCGTACCTCCGCACGGTGCCGGCGAAAGAGTAGGACGGTGCACTATGCTTCACTGCTGCGACACGCTACTTCTTCCGCTGCTGCCGTCCGATCGTGTCGTAGAGGTTCACCGGGGCGAAATCGTCGGTAAGCAGTTCGCCGGTCTGTGTCGTGCCGTCCTTGTCGGAGCGGCGCGCGAGCAGGGTCGGGAAGCGGAAAGCGGAAGCCGAATTTTTCCTGCAGCGCTTTCGCGCGGCCCGCCAGCGTTGCGGCATCGGGCGCAGGCTCTGCCGTCACCACGATGATCGTCTCGCCTTGGCCTGACGGGTAGAGGTGCACGCCAGGAAACACCGAGCGCAGCGTCAGCAGGGTCGAGGCGTATAGTTTCGTGCCATCGTGCACGTTGAACGCCGCGGCGCCGCCGGGCGAAAGCCGCTGTTTGATCAGCGCGTAGAACTCTTTCGTCAGCAGATGAAACGGCACATAGCCGCCGTGGTAGGCGTCGACCAAAATCAGGTCGTAGGTCTCCTTGCGGCGATTGAGGAACACGCGGCCGTCCCCTTCGAGATAACGTACGCGCGCAGTTTCCTTGATGCCGAAGTAGGTCTTCGCCGCCACGATGACGCCGGGGTCGAGTTCAACCGTGTCGATCGTCAGGTCGGGCATGAAGCGCCCGAGGTAGCCCGAGATCGAGCCGCCGCCGAGGCCGATCATCAGAACGTTCCGCACCTGCGGCGGATAGATCAGGCCGACGGTCAGCACTTGCGTGTAACGGAGCGGCAGGTCGTCGGGGTCAGCGAGGTTCGCGACCGTCTCCGTGTAGTCGTAGCCCTTGAGCTGAAACGACATCGTCAGCTCATTGCGCCGCTTGGTGATGAAGATGTCGTTGTACTCGGTTTCGATGCGCGCGATGCCCCCGTCGGGGCGCTTGAGCATGTCGGCGCGGACCGCCGGATCGATCAGGTCGTTGGCGAAAGCGCCGAGCGCGAGGAGAGGGCAGAGCAGCGATGGCGATGACCGGTGCCGCGCGTCGTAGCGCGATCAGCAGCAGTCCCGACAGGATTCCGGCCACGCCCAGCGTCAGAGTGATCGCGCGCGTACCGATCGCCGGAATGAGGAAGAAGGTCGTGCCGAGCGTGCCGACAATGCTGCCCGCGGTCGAGATGCCGTAGACGGTGCCGGAGACGCGGCCGGAGTTCTGCGCCGAGTCCAGCAGCAACCGGATGCCGAACGGCGAATACATGCCGAGGAATGTCACCGGAAAAAACAGGATCGCGCAGGCCGCAGCCAGGCTGCCGGCTCGCACATCCTCGGTTGAGGCCAGCACCGCCTCCATCAGCCGTTCCGAGAACAGCGGCAGCACGACGATATAGGCCGAGCCGATCAGCACCGTCGCGCCCAGCACGCGCGCCGAGGGATAGCGGTCCGCCGCGATCCCGCCGATGAAATAGCCGACGCAGAGCGCGGCGAGGACGGTCGAAATGAGCGATGCCCACGTGTAGATGCCGCTGCCGAAATAAGGGTTGAGATAGCGCGAGCCGAGCATCTCGAAGCTCATGATGATCGCGCCGGTGACGAAGGCGGCGAGGTAGATGCTGGCGGCGAATGCTCGGGACGTGGCCATAACGCGACTGTAACAACCGCGTTATGCGGCAGGAAGCGGCGTTGCCTGGGCCTGCGACAGCATGGCAACTAGAGCCATGGTTCGCATTCTTGCCGCCGCTATTGTGGCGTTTGCCATGACGTTTTCCGCTAACGCGCAGAACCGCGACACCGCCCTGATCGAGGCTGCCGGGAAAGGCGACCTCGCGGCGGTCGAGAAGCTGATCCGCGAAGGCGCAGGTGTGAACGCGCGTGGCAGCCGCGGCCGCACCGCGCTGCTCGCCGCGACGCACGGCAATCACGTGGCGGTGGCGCGCGCTCTGATCGCTGCCGGCGCGGACGTGAACGCCAAGGACGACATTCAGGACAGCCCCTACCTATATGCGGGCGCCGAGGGCCGCACCGAGATTCTGAAGATGACGCTTGCCGCCGGAGCCGACCTGAAGGCCACGAACCGCTACGGCGGCACGGCGCTGATCCCGGCCGCGCATCACGGCCACCCGGAGACGGTGCGCGTGCTGCTCGGCACGGCGATCGACAAGGATCACGTCAATCGGCTCGGGCTGGAACGCGCTGCTGGAGGCGGTGATCCTCGGCGATGGCGGGCCGACGCACACCGAGATCGTGCGACTGCTGGTCGAGGCGGGTGCGAACGTGAACATCGCCGACAAGGAGGGCGTCACGCCGTTGCGTCACGCGCGGCAGCGCGGGTTTGCCCAGATGGTGCGGATTCTGGAGGCGAGGGGCGCCAAGTAACTCCGTGCCCCGGACGCGATGCAGCACGGAGCGAAGCGGAGTGATGCGTCGCTGATCCGGGGCCCCGGTTGTTTCTCGAACGATGCAAGGAAACCGGATCCCGGGTCTGCAGCGCATCATTTTCGCTGCGCTCGTGCTGCGCAGCGCCCGGGACACAGAGCTCAGGCCGCAAACCCCGTCCTGATCCAGCGCGCCCAGTCCTCGCGGCCCTTCGTGGCAGCGCGGGCGCTCGCGGCGTTCCAGTCATAGGCAACAACGCGGAACGAAATCTGCCACGGCTCGCTCGCCTTGCGCCGTTCCAGCACCGCATAGCGCGCGTGAGGCGCGCCCATCTGCATCGAATGCTCCACCGGCTTGGTGTCGGTGTAGGCGGGGAGGCCAACGCTCCCCGGGTTGATCACCAGCCGGCCGTCGTCGAGCGCGACGATCCGCGCCATGTGGCTGTGCCCACACAAAATGATGCGCGCGCTCGCGCCGTCAAGGCGGCGTGAGATTTCCGCTTGCGTGGCGATGCGCACGTGGCCGCTCGGCTCGACGGTTTCCAGAAGATACGTGTTGTCGCTGTCCGGCGTGCCGTGACAAAGCAGCAGGTCCTCGACTTCCGCAGTCGCGTCGAGCGCCGAAAGCCACGCCGAGTGATGGTTCTTCAGTTCAGCCGCGGCCGCTTGGTCCGAGCGGCCCATCTGGTCCACCGGTTTTTCCAGCAGCCAGCGGTCGTGATTGCCGCGGATCGTGGTCCACGCGAGGCTGATCAGCAAGTCGGCGGTTTCCGCTGCTTCGAGCGGGCCGGACACGCAATCCCCGAGATTGACCACGCTGTCGGGCGCGACTTGCCTCAGGTCCTCCATCACGGCGCGCAGTGCGCGCACGTTTCCGTGGATATCGGCGACGATCGCAATGCGCATCAGGCTGCATTCTCCTTCGCGTAGCGTGCGATGTCGGCGTGGGTCGCGAACCACACGTCCGGCCGTGACTTTGCATGACGGATCAGTTCCTCGATGATCCAGATGCGCGAGCGATAGCCGATGATATGCGGATGGCAGGTGATCTGGCAGATGCCGCCGTCCTCATAGGCCGCGTCGAATTCGCGGCGGAAGATATCGAATACGGCATCGGTCGGCATTTGCGGGCGCAGCGACTGAAAGCGGTGCATCAGGAAATAGACCGCGTCGTCACGCACCCACTCGACCGGAAGCTCAACGACGCCGGTCGGCTCGCCCTCGAGCACCAGCTCGTAACAATCCTCGTCCGCCATCAATGACGAGTCGTAGAGCAGGCCCATCTCCTTGGTGATGCGCAGCGTATGCGGCGAGAAATCCCATGAGGCGGTGCGCGCCCCGACCGGCCGCACTTTTGTGATCTTCTCCAGCGTGTCGGCGGCACGGTTCATGATGTCGCTCTCGGCCTCATACGAGAGCACCGAGTTGAGTTCGTGGATCCAGCTATGGATGCCGATCTCATGGCCTTCGGCAATCACCTGACGCTGCTCGTCGGAATGAAGCAGGGCGGCCACGGCCGGCACGTAGAACGTCGCGGGCACATCGTATTTCTTCAGCAGCTTGAGGATGCGCGGGACGCCAACGCGATTGCCGTATTGCCCCCACGCCATGCGGCCGATCGACTT
The DNA here is from genome assembly GCA_963779545.1 of uncultured Alphaproteobacteria bacterium. Taxonomy (GTDB): domain Bacteria; phylum Pseudomonadota; class Alphaproteobacteria; order Rhizobiales; family Xanthobacteraceae; genus PALSA-894. The sequence goes on from CAVZYQ010000008.1 coordinate 10,251, forward strand.
GCCGCCCTCGCGCAACTCGTTGGTTTCGTGGTCGCTATCGAACGAGATCGCAAAGGCGCAGCGCGCGCCGTTCTTCCAGGTTTTCGGGCGCAGCGTCCGGCCGGCGCGCACCTGATTGACCAGCTTGCGCCAGTGCTCTTCCGGCCACTGCCACGGTTCCAGCGGCTTCTGCTCGTTCATGCGTCGCTCCCGGTGACTACTTAGGTCGGCGATCCCATCACCGGAAGGATCTGCCCGGTGATCCATGAAGCATAATCGGAAGCGAGAAACATGACAGCATGCGCAATGTCGTCCGGGGTTCCCATCCGGCGCATGGCGATGCGCTCGACAAACTGCTTTTGTCCCTCCGCGCCCCAGCCTTCCCACTGCGGTTCGTAGTCCGGGCTGGTGCGCAGGAACCCGGGCGCGACGGTGTTCACCGTGATGCCGAACTGGCCAAGCTCATGGGCAAGCTGACGCACGAGGCCAAGCTGCCCGTGTTTCGCTGCCGCATAGCTCTGGATGCCGGTGAGGCTCGGCGCGAGGGCGGCGCGGCTGGAGATGGTGACGATCCGACCCTTGCCGGCGCGCTTCATGCCGGGCGCGACCGCCTGCGCGAACAGGAACGCGCCGGTGAGGTTGGCATCGACGATCTGGTGGAAATCCTCGACCGGCACCTCCTCCAGCGGCTTGGGCCGCTGGCCGCGGATGCCGCCCGCCACGTAGACCAGCACGTCGATCGGGCCGCCCACGTCGGCGACAACGGCTTCGACCGAGGCCTTGTCGGTCACGTCGACCTTGGCGGCGCGGACCGATCCGCCGCCGCTCGTCGCCGGTCCGGCGAAATGCTCGACTTCCTCGAACAACCGGTCGCAGGCCGTCACCACACCGCCATTTTCGGCGAAAGCGACCGCAATGGCGTGGCCGATGCCGCGTGCGGCACCGGCCACGATCACGCGCTTGCCTTCGAACGTGATCAGCATTGCTTGATGATGACTCTACCCAAGCGGCTCATGCGCGGTCTCGCGCAAGGTCCAGATTACGATGGTCGACACCACCGCGGCGGCGATCAGGTAGAACGAGTGCGCGATCGGCGAGTTGAAGGTACTGATCAGCCACACCGAGATGAACGGCGCGAACCCGCCGAAGATCGCGACCGCAAGCGCATAACCCGACGTCATCCAGGTCGAGCGGGTGCGCGTCGGGAAGATTTCGGCAATCGCTGCCGGTCCCGGTCCTGAGAACATTGAGATCAGGATCGCGAACAGGATCTGCACCAGGATCAGCTCGGTATAGGAGGCGCCGCCGAGCAGGTAAGCGAAGATCGGGTAGGGCAGCACGATGTAGGCAACGCAGCACGCAAGCAGCAGCGGCTTGCGGCCGTATTTGTCGGAGAGCCAGCCCATCAGCGGAATGAAGACCATCAGGGCGAACAACCCGATGGTGTTGGCCCACAGTGCCGCCGCAGGCGTGAGCTTGAGATACGTCCGCGTCCACGTCGGCATGTAGTTGAGCAGGACGTAGAAGCACACCGTCCACACGATGGTGAAACCGAAGGCACGGAACGCGAGGAGCCACGGATTGGTCTTGTCCTCCGTCGCGGCGGCGACGGGTGTCTCGGTGATCTTCTTGTACGCCGGTGTCTCGTCGATCGTGCGCCGCATCCACAGGCCGACGGGGCCGAGGATGCCGCCGAGCAGGAAGGGGATGCGCCAGCCCCAGCCGTCCATCTGCTCGGTTGTCAGGATCGTGGCGAACAGCGCCGCGATGCCGGAGCCGAGCAGCAGGCCTGCTACCACGCTGGTCTGCTGGAAGCTGCCGTACCAGCCGCGCTGGCCCGGCGGTGCCCATTCGACGATGTAGGCCGTGGAGGAGCCCCATTCGCCGCCGGCCGAGAAGCCCTGCAGCAGCCGGGCGATCAAAAGGAGGAGGGGAGCGGCGACGCCGATCGACGCATAGGTCGGCAGAATGCCGATCATCACCGTGCCGACCGCCATCAGCGCGATGGTGATCAGGAGCGCGGTTTTACGGCCGTGCGTGTCACCGACGCGGCCGAGGATGATGCCGCCGAGCGGGCGCGCCAGGAAGCCGAGCCCATAGGTGAGGAAGGTCGCCAGCAGGGCCGTGACCGGATCGCCCTGCGGGAAGAAGTTTTTCGCGATGTACACCGCCACATAGGCGTAGACCGCGAAATCATACCATTCGAGCACGTTGCCGATGACGGCGGCGCTCACCGCACGGCGCGACTGCGCTTGGTTGTCCATATCGCTCCCCCGATCCCCCAGAGAGGCTATCCCCGTCCCCCTCGCGCCCATTGGCTGGGCTTGTCGTGAATCGGAGTGTGAGGCGAACGGAACTGCCGCGCAATCGTGCCGCTTACGTCGAAGGATGCGTGGCTGCACGCGAGAAGTGCATGTTTTCAGGCCGGGAAACCCGCCCTTCAACTGCCCGAGTTAAGCCGTTATATCTCCGGGCGAAAAAGGACCCGCCTTTCCCATGATTCTCCGCACGATCTCGGCTCTTGTCATCGCCGCCAGCGTTGCCGTTGCGGCACACGCGCAGGAGCGCCGCACACCCGCGTCCCCGCTGGAATTGCGCATGTCCTATGCGCCGGTGGTGCAGAAGGCAGCGCCTTCGGTGGTCAACGTTTATGCCGCCAGAGTGGTGGAGAACCGCAACCCGTTCATGGAGGATCCGTTCTTCCGCCGGTTCTTCGGCGGTGGCGGCGGCGGCATGCCGCGCGAGCAGGTGCAGCGCGCGCTCGGCTCCGGCGTGATCGTCGACGCCTCCGGCCTGATCATGACCAACAACCACGTGATCGAGGGTGCGAGCGAAGTGAAGGTCGCGCTCGCCGACAAGAGCGAGTTCGAGGCCGAGGTGCTGCTGAAGGACGCGCGCACCGATCTCGCGGTGCTGAAGGTGAAGGACGGCAAGGCGAAATTCACCGCGATCGATCTTGGCAACTCCGACGAGCTGCAGGTGGGCGACGTTGTGCTCGCGCTCGGCAATCCGTTCGGCGTCGGGCAGACCGTGACGCACGGCATCGTGTCGGCGCTTGCGCGCACGCAGGTCGGCATCACCGACTATCAGTTCTTCATCCAGACCGACGCGGCGATCAATCCGGGCAATTCGGGCGGCGCGCTGGTCGACCTTGGCGGAAGGCTGATCGGCGTCAACACGGCGATCTTCTCGCGCTCGGGCGGCTCGCAGGGCATCGGCTTTGCGATCCCGGTGAACATGGTGAAGGTCGTGATCGCATCGGCGAAGAGCGGCGGCACCACCGTCAAGCGCCCGTGGCTCGGCGCCAAGCTGCAGGCCGTGACGCCGGATATCGCCGAAAGCCTCGGCCTGAAGCGTCCGGTCGGTGCGCTGGTCGCGACCGTCACGGAGAAAAGCCCCGCGGCGCGCGCAGGCCTGAAGACCGGCGACCTCATCGTGGCGGTCGACGGGCAGACCGTCGATGACCAGAACGCGTTCGACTATCGCTTCGCCACGAAGGCCCTTGGCGGGCAGGCGCAGCTCGGTATCGTGCGCGGCGGCAAAGACATGAAGGTTGCGGTGGCGCTCGAGACCGCGCCGGAGACGCCGCGCGACGAGATCGTGATCCGCACGCGCTCGCCGTTCATGGGGATGAAAGTTTCCAACATTTCGCCCGCGCTTGCGGACGAGCTTCGCCTCGATGCTTCGGCAGAAGGCGTGGCGGTGCTCGACATCGCGAGCGGCTCGCTGGCGCAAAGCCTCGGATTCCAGCGCGGCGACGTGATCGTGCAGGTCAACAACGAGAAGATCGAGCGCACGCGCGACCTCGACCGTTTGGCGAAAGAAACGACGCGGCGCTGGAGCATCACGATCCGGCGCGGCGGGCAGCAGCTCTCGCTCAACTTCAGCGGATGAGTGCAAAGCCGAAACGCCAATCCAGCCTGTTCGAGGCTGCCGGCCTCGATCACGACGCACCGCGCCCGCTCGCCGATAAACTTCGTCCGCAGAAGCTCGCCGAGGTCGTGGGGCAGGATCATCTGCTCGGGCCGGACGGCGCGCTCACCCGCATGCTGGAGACGCGCTCGCTCGGCTCGCTGATCTTCTGGGGACCGCCGGGCACCGGCAAAACCACGGTCGCGCGGCTGCTGGCGGATGCGACCGAGCTGCATTTCGAGCAACTCTCGGCGGTGTTCTCGGGCGTTGCCGATCTGAAGAAGGCTTTCGAGGCGGCGCGCGCACGGCGCGAGACCGGGCAGGGGACGCTCCTGTTCATCGACGAGGTGCACCGCTTCAATCGCGCGCAACAGGACAGTTTTCTCCCGGTGATGGAAGACGGCACCGTGGTGCTGGTCGGCGCCACTACCGAGAACCCGTCGTTCGAGCTGAACGCCGCGCTGCTGTCGCGCGCGCGCGTGCTGGTATTCAAGTCGCTCGATACGGTAGCAATCGAGCAATTGCTGTCGCGCGCCGAAGAGATCGAAGGCAAGACGCTGCCGCTCGATGCGGAGGCGCGCGCGTCACTGACGCGGATGGCAGATGGTGACGGCCGCGCCTCACTCACGCTCGCCGAGGAGGTTTGGCGTGCGGCGCGTGCCGGCGAGGTCTTCGATGCCGCGAAGCTGCAGGAGATCGTGCAGCGGCGCGCGCCGATCTACGACAAGGGCCAGGACGGCCACTACAATCTCATCTCCGCGCTGCACAAGTCGGTGCGCGGCTCCGATCCGGATGCGGCGCTCTATTATTTCTGCCGCATGGTCGATGCGGGTGAGGACCCGCTCTATCTCGCGCGCCGCGTCGTGCGCATGGCGGTGGAGGACATCGGCCTGGCCGATCCGCAGGCGCTGGCGGTCTGCAATGCCGCCAAGGATGCCTACGATTTCCTCGGGAGCCCCGAGGGCGAGCTCGCGATCGCGCAGGCGGTGGTTTATCTCGCGACCGCACCGAAATCGAACGCCGTTTACAAGGCGTATGGCGCTGCGATGCGGGTGGCGAAGACCGCGGGCTCGCTGCTGCCGCCCAAGCACATCCTTAATGCGCCCACCAAGCTGATGAAGGAAGAGGACTACGGCGCGGGGTACGAGTACGACCATGATGCGCCGGACGCGTTCTCGGGGCAGGACTACTTCCCGGAAGCGCTCGGACGGCAGCAATTCTACGATCCGCCCGAGCGCGGCTTCGAGCGCGAGATCAGGAAGCGGCTGGAGTACTGGGCGAAGAAACGGGCGGAGCGGAATTCGTGAGGGCGGGCGTCTTTCGCTCTCGCGGCTGTGCTGTCGTGCATCACTCAGGCGCAGGCGGCGGAGCCGTGGATCGGGCGCTGGGCTGAGGAGACGAAATACTGCACAAAGCCGGGCACCTCCGCCAACGAAACGCCGATGGCGTTCACACGCACGACGGCGCGCTGGTTCGGAACGTGCCAGATCCAGTCGATCAGGAAGATCAGCGACATATGGGTTCTGAGAGCGAAATGTCCGAGTGCAAAGCCGCTGCTGAAAATCAGCCTCAGCATGCAGGGCGACAAACTGGAGGCGTTCTGGGGCGAGGCGCATCCGCAGGTGATGGTGCGATGTCCGTGAGGCTCGCGCTCATCGCATGTTGCTCGCAGCAACCCCGGCCTTCGCAACCGAGCCGCAGGTCGGCCGCTGGGCCGCCAATGCGCAAAACTGCTCCAGCCGCGGCGACACGCAGCAGTCCGCGCCGCTCACCGTTACGCCAACCTCGGTGAGTTGGGCTGCGGAGTACTGCACTATCGCAAAGATGTACAAGGCGGACCGTGCGCTCTACATCGAAGGCCGTTGCTCGCGCGACGGCATCATGACCAAGCACCCGATCACGCTGGCGATGAAGGGCGAGCGCCTCGCCGTCACGTGGAACGGCGCACAAACCGAAATGCAGCGGTGCCCATGAAAAAGCGCGGAGGCCATCGGCGCGGCGCTGTCCGGCGAGCGGGCGAGGGGCGCAAGACCGGCAAGGGGTCGGTGCCGCCCCGCTCGGACACCGGCGCTGGCAAGCATCGCGATGCGGCTCCGGCCGCGCGTGCGGGCAAGTCCCGCTCGTTTAGCTCCCGCAAGCCGAAGGGTGCGTTCGGCGCGCGTGCCGCCGAAGCGCGTGGATTTCCGGATGCCGGGTCCAGCGAGGCGCGTTCATCCGACAGTCGCGGCACACCGCGCTCGTCCTTCGGATCGCGCAAGCCGCAGGGCCCGTCTAGCGGCCGGAATGAAAAGCCGCGCTCGCATGTCGGGCCACGCTGGCGCACGGATGCGCCCGTCGAGGGCAGGGATCGGCCGAAGAGCAACTACGACACCCGCAAGCCGCGCGAGCGCACGTTCGAGCCACGGCCGCCGCGTCAGGCGCAGCCCGAGCCCAAGCCGGCGCCGCCTCCGCTTCCCGAAATCGCAACCGGCGTGCAGACCGTCACGGTGGGCGCGGACGAGGCCGGCATGCGGGTGGATCGCTTCTTCGAAGCGAAGTTTCCGGGCCTCTCGTTCAGTCATATCCAGCGCATCGTCCGCAAAGGCGAGGTGCGCGTGAACGGCAAACGCGTCGATACCAAGGATCGGCTTGAGATGGGCCAGCAGGTGCGAGTGCCGCCGCTCAAGCTCAATGCGCCGAAGCGCTCGCACCTTTCGGCCGAAGACGAGAAGACGCGCGACTTCCTCAAGTCGATCACGCTGCACGACGACGATGACGTGATGGTGCTGAACAAGCCGATGGGGCTCGCGGTGCAGGGCGGCTCGGGCACCACGCGCCATGTCGACGGCATGCTGGAGGTGCTGCGCGGGCCCGGCGTCGATGCGCAGCGGCCGCGTCTCGTGCACCGGCTCGACAAGGACACCGCCGGCTGCCTGCTCGTCGCGAAGACGCGCTTCGCGGCCGCCGCGCTTGCGAAAACCTTCCGCACGCGCGCCGCGCGCAAAATCTACTGGGCGCTGACCGCCGGCGTGCCGAAACCGCGGCAGGGCCGCATCTCCACCTTCCTTGCCAAGGAGGAGCGCGAGGAGGACTCGTTCATGCGCATTGCGGCGCATGGCGACGAGGGCGCGAGCCACGCGGTCACCTATTACGCGGTGGTCGAGACCTCGGCACGCACGCTCTGCTGGGTCTCGCTCAAGCCGGTGACCGGGCGTACGCATCAATTGCGCGCGCACATGGCGCATATCGGAAATCCGATCATCGGCGATCCGAAATATTTTCAGATCGAGAACTGGGAGTTGCCGGGCGGCATCCAGAACCGGCTGCATCTCCTGGCGCGCCGCATCGTAGTGCCGCATCCGCGCGGCGGCACGATCGACGTCAGCGCTCCGCTGCCGCCGCACATGCTGCAGTCGTGGAATTTGCTCGGGCTCGAAGCCGAGCGCTACGACCCGATCGTTGAGGCGCCCGAGGAGTGACGGTCCCGAAGATTTGACCGGCTTCGCGGTTACCGCTTTGTCTGGCACGCGTTATCTGTTGCAGGGGCGCGATCCGGAGCGCGATTGATGACACGTCTCGTAGCGATTTCCCTTCTGGCAGTGTTCTTGCCCGGTGCCGCGCTGGCGCAAGTTTCTGGCAACCCGCCTGTGCTGATCAATCCGCCAACAATGCCTGTCATCCCGCCGCCGCCGGTCGCGCCGCCGCCGGTGCCATCCGTGGTGACGCCGCTGCCGTCGCCGAGCTACGGCGTGCCGCCCGGCGTCACGCGCGCGCCCTCGTATGGCAGCAGCATCGCGCCGACGTTGCGCCATCGAGACCCGGTGAAGCCGCGCAAGAAGATCAAGCGCCGCCCGCGCGTCAGCAGTTACTAGCGATTTTCCAAAATGCCTTGAGGCCACAGCCTCTCGACGACTTGACAGGCAACCAATTGGTTGCATATTGTCGCCATGGACAGGGTGTTCAAGGCGCTGGCCGACGAGAGCCGCCGCGAATTGCTCGACCGGCTCTACGCCGAGAACGGGCAGACGCTGAGTCAGCTCTGCGAACGTCTCGCCATGACGCGGCAGGCGGTGACCAAACACCTTGTCCTGCTGGAAGAGGCGAACCTCGTCGCGACCGTGCGGCGTGGGCGCGAGAAGCTGCACTACCTCAATCCGGTGCCGATCAACGAAATCGCGGAACGCTGGATCGGGAAGTTCGAGCGCCACCGCCTGCAGGCGCTGAGCGAACTGAAAAAGAAATTGGAGAGTCGAGATGAGTAAACCGTCGTTCGTCTACGTCACCTACATCCGCGCGACACCCGAAAAGGTCTTCGACGCGATCACCGATCGCGAACTGACGGCGCAGTACTGGGGCCATCGAAACGCATCCGACTGGAAGGTCGGCTCGGCTTGGGAGCATCGGCGCATCGATGGATCCGACGCCGTCGATATCGTCGGCACGGTGATCGAGAACGACCGGCCGCGACGGCTCGTCATCTCGTGGGCTTCTCCCGGCGACGCCGCTGATCGGGAGAAGACCTCCCGCGTCGTGTTCGACATCGAGGCTTACAAGGCGGACGCCGTGAAGCTCACCGTCACGCACAGTGAGCTGGAGCCCGACTCCGGCATGCTGCGCGGCATTTCCGCCGGCTGGCCGCTCGTCCTCTCGGCGCTCAAGAGCTTCCTCGAAACAGGCACATCGACACTGATCGGCGCGACGCAGAGAGAGCCATGACCGACATTACCAAGTTCAAGCCGAAGACCGTCTACGTCATCTACATCGCGTCGACGCCGGAGAAGGTGTGGCAGGCGCTGACCGATCCGGCGTTCACGAGACAGTACTTCGCGGGTTTCGCGATCGATGTGGAGCCGCGGGAGGGCGGCGTGTTCTTTCTGCGCTATCCGGATGGCCGCGTTCACATGTCCGGGCGCGTGGTCGAATGGACGCCGCCGCGACGTTTCTCCAGCACGTGGACTGTCGAGGGCATGGAGGGGTTCAACGAGCTTCCGCCGAGTCTCGTTACCTACGAGATCGAGCCGTCCGGCGGTTCGGTGAAGCTCACCATGACGGAGGCGAGCGACTGGGACATCCCGGACGACATCCTCGCAGGCGGCCGCTCGGGCTGGCCGGCAATTCTCTCAAGCCTCAAAAGCGTTCTCGAAACCGGCAGGCCGCTCGATGTGAAAATGGAGCCGCCGCCGGGCTTCGTCGAGGCGGTGAAGAAGGCGGTGGCGGAGAAGCCGTGGCTTAAATAATGCGCCTGCCGCTCATGCCCGCGAAAGCGCGCATCCAAGTTTTTGGCTCTGGCTCCCCGCTTGCGCGGGGACGAGCGGGAGAACAGCTAGCGCAAACTGGCGTTGAACTTCTCCAGCGTCGCCGAACCCGGGCACAGCTCCTTTTCGCCGAGCGCATTGAGCGGCGTATCGACGGTCGCGAGATGGGCGTGCAGGTCGTCGGGGTCGTTGTCGACATAGAGGAGACCGGTGACGATCGTCCCCTCCGCCGCGTGATTGAGCAGGAAGTTCATCGCGGCAAGCTTGTCATGCAGATTGTAGTCGGAGTTGAGCTTGCGCAGCGCGATCTTCGAGCCGTCGTGCTGCTCGACGATCTCCACCGATCCGGGTTCGTACGAGACCTTGATCGGGTCGCGCCCGGTGATGAAGTCGAGCCGGTTCACGGCTTCGTTGTGCATGCGCACGTAGTCGAAGCTCTTGGTCGAGCCGAGGTGGTTGTTAAAGGCAACACACGGGGAAAGCACATCGATGAACGCCGCGCCCTTGTGCTCGATCGCCGCCTTGATGATCGGAACGAGCTGCTCCTTGTCGCCGGAGAACGAGCGCGCCACGAAGGTCGCGCCCAGTTGCATCGCCATCGCGACGAGGTCGATCGATGAATCGTTATTGATCGCGCCGCGCTTGGCCTTCGAGCCGCGGTCGGCGGTCGCCGAGAACTGGCCCTTGGTCAGGCCATACACGCCGTTGTTCTCGACGATGTAGACCATGTTGACGCCGCGCCGGATCGCGTGTGCGAACTGGCCGAGCCCGATCGAGGCGCTGTCGCCGTCGCCCGAGACGCCGAGATAGATCAGATCGCGGTTGGCGAGGTTCGCGCCGGTCAGCACCGAGGGCATGCGCCCGTGCACCGAGTTGAAGCCGTGCGATTGGCCGAGGAAGTAGGTCGGCGTCTTCGACGAGCAGCCGATGCCGGAGAGTTTCGCGACCCGATGCGGCTCGAGCGCGAGCTCGTAGCAGGCCTCGATGATCGCCGCCGAGATCGAGTCATGCCCGCAGCCGGCGCACAGCGTCGAGACCGAGCCCTCATAGTCGCGGTGCGTATAGCCGAGCGCGTTCTTCGGCAGGGCGGGGTGGTGGAATTTCGGTTTGACGATATAGGTCATAATGGGTCCCGTTTTACATCCAAGGCCTTGATCCCGCTAGTCGCTTCCGCGCCGGCCGCGGCCGAGAGCACGCCCGGCTCGACCTTATATCCGCGCTCCGCCAGCGCCTTCAGCGCGCAGCCCGCCCAAGAGCGGTGCTGGCGCTCGCTCGGATGGCCGACGCCTCCGACCTTCAGGCCCGGATCCTTGTCATGATCCGGGTGCTCGCATCCGACAAAATCAATGCCGTTCGCGCGCTGTGCCTTCAGCCATTCGCGCTCGTCGGGCGGGATCGGAACGAGGCCGACGATGAGCAGCTTGGCCCTGTTTGCCGCGACCGTCTTTTGCATCTCGAGGATGCCGTGCTGAAACACGGGGCGGCCCATCTTGCCCGTCACGCGGTTGGTCAGCGTGATCAACCCGAGATGCGCGAGCGTCACAGCTGCGCTGCGGCTTTCCAGCGGCCAAAGGCCGATCGGTCCGCCGGCGCTCTCGACGATTTGTCCTGATCGGAAACGAACGTTCGGCGGCACCATGTAGCTGCCGTCCTGCATGGTGAGGCTGAGGATCCAGGGCAGCGGCGCGAGATCGCGGAAATGATGGCTGAAGAACAGGCCGTAGATGACCAGCGGCGTGTCCTCGTGCGGCGCGTTGAAATAGCGGTTCACGCGCAGCCGCGACTGATAGCTCCCGTAAGCTCCTGTCCCGAAGTTCACGACATTGGCCGACGGGAGGGACCGGTTGATGAAATGCGCGTAGGTCTGATCGTCCGCGACCCCGTATCCTTGAGTGAAGCTGCATCCGACGACGAGGATGCGCGCCGGGCTTGCAGGCTTGTTGGCTGCCGGGTCGTGCCGCCGGCCGTCGTCCTCGAACGTCAGCGGCACATTGCCAGGCTCCGCGGCCTTCCAGGTTCCAGGCCGATTGACCCAGCCCAGTTCAGCGTCCGCCGCCGCCCAAGAGGCGAACCCCACATTGACGGGATCGCGGCGCGGTTCGTGGCCGAGGAGGCGCAATGCGCATTCGATGGCGACAAGCGAAACGATGATGGCGCCCAATGCAAGCGCGAGCTTCGGGGCCAGACTGCGCACTGCTGCGGCCATCGGCGCTACGAGACGACCTTGCGCAGCGGCGTGACCTTGAGTGCGTCGAGGTGATCGCCGATTGCGCTGGCGATGAATCGTGCGGTGATCGGTGTGCCGTCATAGTGCAGCACCGGTATCAGGCGCGCCGGATCGATGTTGCACTCGGTGGTGACCAGCGAGCGGAGTTGGCCGTCGCGGTTCTGCTCGACCACGAAGACGAAGTCATGATCGGCAATGAAATCGTCGACATCCTGATGGAACGGGAAGCCGCGCACGCGCAGCATGTCGAGCGGCATGCCGCGCGCCGCGATGAGCTGAATTGCTTCGTCCATCGCGGGAGAGGTCGAGCCATAATAGATCGCGCCGTAGCGCGCTTTCCGGTCGCCGCCCGCATTGCGCCGAACCGGGCGCGGCACGAGGCCCTTGGCGGTCTCGAACTTGCGCAACAGCCGCTGCATGTTGTCGGCGTAAGGTCCGCCTTCCTCGGTGTAGCGCGCATAGCGGTCGCGCGAGGTGCCGCGGGTGAAGAACGCGCCCTTGTTCCGATGCGTGCCGGGGAGGGTGCGGAACGGAATGCCGTCATTGTCGACGTCGAGATAGCGGCCGAAGTCCTTGCCGGCGTCGAGCATCTCGGCCGTCATGATCTTGCCGCGGTCGAAGGTGCGCGTGTCGTCCCACTTCAGCGGGCGGCAGAGGCGGTGGTTCATGCCGATATCGAGATCGGTCATGACGAAGATCGGCGTCTGAAGGCGATCCGCGAGGTCGAACGCCTGCGCGGTCATCTCGAAAGCTTCGGCCGGGTCTTCGGGGAACAGCAGCACGTGCTTGGTGTCGCCGTGCGACGCATAGGCGCAGCTCATGATGTCGCATTGCTGCGTGCGCGTCGGCATGCCGGTCGAGGGCCCGGCGCGCTGCACGTCGACCAGCACCGCCGGAATCTCGGCGAAATACGCAAGGCCGAGGAACTCCTGCATCAGCGAGATGCCGGGTCCGGAGGTGGCGGTGAACGCGCGCGAGCCGTTCCAGCCGGCGCCGATCACCATGCCGATCGAGGCAAGCTCGTCCTCCGCCTGGATGATGGCGTAGCGGTTCTTCTTGTTGCCGTCCGAGCGGTAGCGCGAGCAATGGCGCTGGAACGCCTCCGCGACCGAGGACGACGGCGTGATCGGATACCAGGCGCACACCGTGGCGCCGCCATAGACTGCGCCAAGCGCGACCGCGCTGTTGCCCTCGATGAGAATGCGGTCACCGATCGCATTGGATTTCTTCATCCGCAGGCCGATCGGGCAATCGAGGTTCATCATCGCGTAGTCGCGGCCAAGATGCAGCGCATGCACGTTCGGCTCGATCAGCGTGTCCTTGGTGCGGAACTGCTCGGCGATCAGCTTCTCGACCACGCCGACATCCATGTCGAGGATCGCGGTCAGCGCGCCCACATAGATGATGTTCTTGAACAGCTGGCGCTGGCGCGGGTCGATGTACTCGCGATTGGTAATCGCGGTCAGCGGAATGCCGATCACCGTGATGTCGTCGCGGAAGCGCGACTTCGGCATCGGCTTGGTGTTGTCGTAGAACAGGTAGCCGCCCTTCTCGATCGAGGCGACGTCCTTGTCGAAGGTCTGCGGGTTCATCGCGACCATCAGGTCGATGCCGCCGCCGCGCGCGCCGAGGTGGCCCGCTTCCGAGACGCGCACCTCGTACCAGGTCGGCAACCCTTGGATGTTCGACGGGAAGATGTTGCGGGGACTGACCGGCACGCCCATCCGCATCACGGCGCGGGCGAACAGCTCGTTGGCGCTGGCCGAGCCAGAGCCGTTGACGTTGGCAAACCGGACGACGAAGTCGTTTACGCTCTCGATCGGCATACCGTTTCCGCGTGTGTCATTTCGATCAGGTATTTCTGCATGTCCCAAGCGCCGGTGGGGCAGCGCTCGGCGCACAGCCCGCAGTGCAGGCACACGTCCTCGTCCTTCACCATCACGCGGCCGGTTTTCAGATTGTCGGCGACGTAAAGGTCCTGCGTGACGTTCTGCGCCGGCGCCTTCAACCGCGTGCGCAGGTCGGCTTCCTCGCCGTTCTGCGTGAAGGTGATGCAGTCCATCGGGCAGATGTCGACGCAAGCATCGCACTCGATGCAGAGCTGGCCGGTGAAGACCGTCTGCACGTCGCAGTTCAGGCAGCGCTGCGCTTCCTGGAAGGCGAGCTTGTCGTCGTAGCCGAGCTCGACCTCGGTGCGGATGTCCTTGAGCGCGATGACGTTGTCGCGCGTCGGCACGCGGTAGCGCTTGTCGTTCGCGATGTCGTTGTCATACGACCACTCGTGGATGCCCATCTTCTGGCTGACGACTTCCACGGCGGGCAGGGGACGGTAGTTGATGTCCTCGCCATTGAGATACTTGTCGATCGACACGGCGGCCTCGTGGCCGTGCGCCACCGCCCAGATGATGTTCTTCGGGCCGAACGCCGCGTCACCGCCGAAGAAGACCTTCGGGTTGGTCGACACGAAGGTCTTGGGATCGACCTTCGGCATGTCCCACTTGTCGAATTCGAGCCCGATGTCGCGCTCGATCCAGGGGAACGAGTTTTCCTGACCGACCGCGACCAGCACGTCGTCGCACTCGAAGTGCTGATCCGGCTCGCCGGCATTCACCAGCTTGCGGCGGCCCTTGTCGTCATACTCGGCCTTCACCTTTTCGAACACGACGCCGGTGAGCTTGCCGTCTTTATGAGTGAATTCCTTGGGCACGAGGAAATTGTGGATCGGGATGCCTTCGTGCTGTGCGTCTTCCTTTTCCCAAGGTGACGCCTTCATCTCCTCGAAGCCCGAACGCACCACCACCTTCACGTCCTCGCCGCCGAGGCGGCGCGAGGAACGGCAGCAATCCATCGCGGTGTTGCCGCCGCCGAGCACGATCACGCGCTTGCCGATCTTGGTGACGTGGCCGAACGAGACGGACGAAAGCCAGTCGATGCCGATGTGGATGTTCTTGGCGGCTTCCTTGCGGCCCGGAATGTCGAGCTCGCGGCCGCGCGGCGCGCCGGAGCCGACGAAAATCGCGTCCCAGCCTTCGGCCAGCAGCTTCTTCAGGCTTTCGACCGGACGCCCGCCGCGGAATTCCACGCCGAGATCGAGGACGTAATTGCACTCCTCGTCGATCACCTTGTCGGGCAGGCGGAATTTTGGAATCTGCGAGCGCATCATGCCGCCGGAGCGGAAGTCGCCGTCGAACACCACGCACTCGTAGCCGAGCGGCGCGAGATCGCGCGCGACGGTGAGCGAAGCGGGGCCGGCGCCGACCAGCGCGATGCGCTTGCCGTTGCGCTTGCTCTTCTCAATCGCCTTCGGCAGCCGCGCCGTGATGTCTTCCTTGTAGTCGGCGGCGACGCGCTTCAGGCGGCAGATCGCGACCGGCTCCTTCTCGACGCGTCCGCGCCGGCAGGCCGGTTCGCACGGCCGGTCGCAGGTGCGTCCCAGGATTCCGGGAAACACATTGGATTTCCAGTTGACCATGTAGGCGTCGCCGTAGCGGCCCGCGGCGATCAGCCGGATGTATTCGGGAACGGGCGTGTGGGCCGGGCATGCCCACTGGCAATCCACCACCTTGTGGAAATAGTCGGGCGCCGCAATGTCGGTAAGTTTCATTGACTCCTCGTGCTCGCGCCCTTCTGGCGAGATTTGAAGGACTCGCGCGGCGTATGCATCCCCGCGGATCGGCTTGTGAGCGCCGATTCCGCGCCAGAATTTAGTAGAGCAAGTCTAAGAAAGCCACCGATACCATGGTCAAACGACGTGCCGACCCGGTCCGGACTTATCCGGATGGTTGCCGCGCCGCGGGATGCTGTTTAAGCCCTCAACTGTGGCTGCAATAAAGCGAGAGTCGATGGCTAACCCATTGAAATTGGTAATCTTTGACTGTGACGGCACGCTCGTGGACAGCCAGCACATGATCGTGAGCGCGATGACCACGGCCTACGACGGCCACGGCCTTGTTCCGCCCGAGCGCGAGACGCTGCTTTCCGTCGTCGGTCTCTCGCTGATGGAGGCGTTCAGCGGAGCTCGGAAAGGGCGATGAACGATTTCCGGTTGCAACCATGGCGGAACACTACAGGGACGCCTTTCACGCCATGCGCGCGTCCGGTGAGAGCATGGAGCCGCTTTATCCGGGAGCCGCGCAGGCCGTCACCGAACTCGCGAGCCGTAATGACGTCGTGCTCGGTATCGCCACCGGCAAATCACAGCGCGGCGTGCGGATGGTGCTGAAGCATTACGGACTGCTCGATCATTTCATCACCATCAAAACCGCCGACGATGCGCCCTCGAAGCCCGATCCCGGCATGGTGCTCCATGCGATGCGCGAGGCGGGAGTCGATGCGGCGAACACGGTCGTTGTCGGCGACACCGAATACGATGTGCGGATGGCGCGCGCCGCGGGCGCGAGCGCGGTCGGCGTGACATGGGGCTATCACCGCGCCGAGCGACTCAGCGAAGCCGGCGCGCATGCGGTGATCGAGGCGTTTCCCGCGCTCATGCCTGCTCTTGCCAAGATATGGACATCGTGACGCACGAAATGAGTCAGGTTCCGCCGCATTTCCCCTGCCGCAAAGGAATGATTAACTTTTGCGCAACGCAGCGTGGCATGAAAACTTATCGCGCTTGAACATGCTTTGGGGCCAAATTCTTGCGCGTCTGGCTGGTATTTCAGCCAATCTGAACTCGATCCCGCGGAAATCCAACGAAATCGGGCTCATCGCGTCATGCGTGGCCCGCAGGGGCCAGCGGGCGCAAACCGAATAGCTCGCGCCAAACTTTCCGCGTTATCCGGCGTTACCTGTGACCGCATTGGCGTGAGTTGCGTACCCATGCGTGAGGTGGACACCAACTGGGGAGCACGTGAATGTCGCCAACCCGCTACTTCCTCGTTCAGCGCGACGACGAATGGCTGATCCAACTCGGCGGTGAAGAGTTCGGTCCGTACAAGACGAAGGCCGAGGCGATGCTGTTTGCCGTCGATGCCGCGCGAAAGCTTTCGGATCGCGGCGCCCAAACTGAAGTGTGCCTGATGGGCGAGAACGGTTTCTTCCACGCCGAGTGGAGCAACACGCAGGGCGCGCAGCCCGCGCTGGCGTGATGCGCACCGACGTCTCCATACCCGACCGGATCGGCAACGGCATCGTTGCCGGCTTCATCGCGACGCTGGTGATGTCGGCGCTGCATGAGCCGGCGGCGCTCGTTGCCGAAGCGGTCGGCGTGGATACGCCGATTGCCGGACTGCTGTTTCACTTCTTTGTCGGCACGCTGCTGTGGGGCGGCGCCTTCGGCGTCGTGCACGACTATCTGTTCGGACCATCATGGTTGCGTGGCGTGACCATGGCGGGCGGCGTGGCGCTGATCGTGCTTGCTCGCGATTGCGCCGTTGACGGGCTCGGGCTTCCTCTGCCTCGAGCTTGGCGCCTACGCGCCCGTCGTCGTGATGCTCTTTCATCTGGCCTATGGTGCCATTCTGGGCGGCGCCTACGGCAAGCTGATCGATACCGACGAGGCGCGCGACGATCTCGCGACCCACGTACACCGCTAAGAACCTGCATCGCCAGGACTTGAACTGGAGTGGGGCGACGGCCTATCTGCCTTCGGCAGGTAGGCCTTTTTCATGCGCGACATTCTCGAAGATCTGCTGGGCAATGCACCGCTCGACCCGATGGAGTCGGCGCGCCGCAACATGCGTCCGACCGTGCGCAAGCGGTTCTATAAAAACGCGACCGTCGGTGAGGGCACGCCGTTCCCGATCCTGCTCGACGGACGCGCGGTGAAAACACCGGCGGGCGGCGCGCTCGCGGCGCCCACGCGCGACCTCGCGCAGGCGATCGCCGCCGAGTGGAATGCGCAGGGCGAGGGCATCGACCCCGCTACGATGCCGCTCACGCGTCTCGCCAACTCGATCATCGACGGCGTTGCGGCCGATCCGAAGCCGGTCGCCGACGAGATCGTCAAATATCTCGGCTCGGATCTCGTCTGTTATCGGGCGGACTCGCCGGAAGGGCTCGTCGCCAAGCAGGCGCAGCACTGGGACCCGGTGATCGCGTGGGCGCGCGACGATCTCGGCGCGCGATTCATTCTCAGCGAGGGCGTGGTGTTCGTCGCGCAGCCGGACGGTGCGATCTGCGCGGCGAGCGCGGTTATTCCGTCCGATCCGTGGCGGCTCGGCGCCGCCGACGTCATCACCACACTGACCGGTTCGGCGCTGATCGCGCTTAGCGTTGCGCACGGCAAGCTCTCCACCGCGGCGGCGTGGGAGGCCGCCAATGTGGATGAGGACTGGAATATGGCGCAGTGGGGCCGCGACGAGTTCGCACTCGAGCGCCGCGCCGTGCGCTCCGCCGACATGCACGCGGCCGGGACGGTGTTGGCTCTGACCAGATAGAGATGGTTTCCGAAGCGTTAACGAACGCTTCATCCTGCGGGCCTATAGCTGGCGTGACGTCCACCGCTCCCAAGGAATGCCCGTGGACACGATCCAGCTTCCGCCCGGCCTCACGCTGCCGACCGCGTTCGGCCCGCCGGCCCAGGGCTTGCAGCCCGGGCAGGTGGTGCAGGCGCTGGTGCTCGAACTGATCCAGAGCGATGTCTTCCGGCTGCAACTGCCGCAGGCGACTGTCGATGTGCGCTCCAGTGCGCCGCTGACGCCGGGCACGACGGTTACGGTCGAGGTGAAGGGCGGCGGCGCGAACGCGAAGCTCGTGATCTATCCGGCTGCGCCATCCGCGCCGAATGCCGTCGGGGCAGGGCGCTCCTCCGCAGACGGCGGCGGCCCAGACGCTGGTCGGCAGAACGCCGATCGGCGAGGCGGTGGTCATTTCGCGCGCGCCAGGTCCTCCGAACGTGCCGGTTCGCGCGACCGCAGGTTCGGCACTGCCGGATGCGCCATCCATTGTCCCGGCGCGCCAGCCCGAAGCACCGGCGCCGCGGCCTCTCACACCCGAACAGGCGGTGGCGGACGCCGTGCGTATCGCCGCGCCGAAGCAGAGCGGGACCGCGCCGCTGTTCGCGAATGTCGAACAGGCGGCTTCGCATGACGCGGTGCCGCCGCCGGTGCGTCAGGCCGGCGCGGCGGTCCTCGCGCTGCGCGTTCCCTTGAACGAGAATATTGCGGCATCCGACGTGAAGCAGGCCTTCGTGCGTTCCGGCGTGCTGTTCGAGCCCCGTCTTGCGGCCGCACGCGCGATGTCCGTGACCGACGCCGATATCGCGATGCCTGCGCCGGCCAGCGACCTGAAGGCCGCGCTCGTCGTGTTCCGCCAGGTGCTCAAAGCGTGGTCCGCGAACGAACCCGCGCCAAGCCGTCCTGACGTGAGCGGGCCTGCGCTAAGCCGGCCTGCCGCCAACTCACCGCCTGTTGGGGCAAATACAACAGAGCCGCCCGTCCGTGTGCCGCTTCCGGCGAACGACCCTATCCGCAACATCGCGAATGCGCTCGCCGGATTGTCGGAAGAGCCGATGCCGCAAGGCGCACCGCTCTCCGCCGAGCAGGCAACGACGCTCGCGAAGACGCTTTCGTCTGTTTTGGAAGCACGCGCCACGCTGCCGTCGCAGTCCACGTCACCGGGCGCGCTGCCGCCGCCGTACCGCGGCGAGCCTCCGGCCGCGCAAGGTGTCGCAGCGCCATCGATCGCGATCGACGCCGCGCCGCGAGAAGTCGCCGACAAACTGATCGCGCAAACCGACGGCGCGCTCGCCCGGCAGACCTTGCTGCAAGTCGCGTCGCTGCCGGATCGGCCCGATCTGCCGCGCGCGGAAGCCGGCCAGCGCTGGAATTTCGAGATCCCGTTCGCGACGCCGCAGGGCACGGCCATCGCGCAGTTCGAAGTCAGCCGCGACGCGCGTGCCGCCAAGTCCGATCCGGAGACACGCACATGGCGTGCGCGCTTCTCGCTCGACGTCGAGCCGATGGGGCCGGTACATGCTTCGATCACGCTGAACGGCGCGCGCACCAGCGTCACGCTGTGGGCGGAGCGCCACGCGACCGCGGCGCGGTTGAATGACAACGCCGCCATGCTGAGTGAAGCGCTACGCGCGGCCGAACTCGAGCCTGCGGACTTTCAGTTGCGCGTCGGCGCGCCACCGGCCGCGCGGCAAGCAGCGCTCGGCCGCTTCATGGATCGCGCCACATGAGCAACCCGATCCCGCTCGCGGTCGCGCTGCAATACGACAAGTCGAACGTGCCGGTGCCGCGCGTGATCGCGAAGGGGCGCGGCGATACGGGCGACGCCATCTTGGCGCTTGCCCGGGAGCACGGCATTCCGATCGAGGAAAACGCGATGCTCGCCGAGGCGCTGGCGCAGGTCGAACTGGGCGAAGACATTCCCGAGGCGCTCTACCGCGCCGTCGCCGAGGTGCTGATTTTCATTTTGCGCGCGAGCGGGAAGCTGGGTTAGGCGACGTTCGGCATCTCTGGAGCGCCCGCATAACACCGGCCATGCTTCGGCAGTGTCACGACATACTGTCAGTGGCATTTGTCTCACCGGAGCGGTATCCAAGGTTGTGGAGCCGCCGCTCGGGGGAGTGCCGCATGCGACCCTATTTGAAAGCTTGTTTTCTCGTTGCCGCGTCCGTCGGTGTTGTGGCCGCAGCGCCCACCCGGGCCGAAATCCTTTACCGCTTCAACGAGGGCGTCCTTTTCGACGGACGCTTCGGTCCAATTGCGAAGGCGCAAGCGAGGGCCAATGCGGCTCTGATCGCGTGCGGCAAGCCGGGCACAATCACGGCCGACGGCAAATTCGGTGCAGGAACGCGCACGGCGCTCGTGACGCTCGCGCAATGTCCTGCCTTCGCTGCGGAGTCGCTACCGACCGCGAGGCCCGCGAGGGTGCGCTGACGCAAACGTACTGGAATCTGCTGGTCGGCGAACCGGCGCCCGCGGTGGACGATCGGGCGCGCACCGTCATGCTCACCTATGAGGCGACCGACTATACCCGAATGGAGTGGAATTTTTGCCAATCGCGGCCGCTCTACGATCCGCCGGCGGGCCGCCGCGTCTGTTTCTCGAACGACCCGAAGTCGTATCTCACATGGGGCCCCAACGGTGCGACAGGCGGCGGTGGCCGCGAAGTGCAATTGATCCTGCGCGGGGTCGACAAGGCTAATCCGGCGCTCATCGATGCAAGTTTCGGCGCGGAGGCAGCCGCCGTACGGCGCATGTTTCTGATGCCCGACAGGCAAGCCGACCGGGCCCTCGAAACTTATCTCTGTGGCGTCTGGGCGGACACCGGACGGCGCGCCGCGTGGAAGGCGGGGTTCGACCTGATCGGACGCGAGCCCCTGGTCCGCGCCACGTTCGACGACTTCTACAAGAGCGCCAGCCTCGATGGCGGCAAGATTGCCACCTTCTTCAGAGCCTACGCGGCCAATGGGCTGGAGCCAACCGAGGTCGACTACGCTTTCTTCAAGGATCGATCCGCACACACCAGTCCGGCCTTGGCTCCGATCCGGCAGGCCATCGCGAACCGGCTCGCAACCGAACCGGGCGCCGCACGCTGGACGATACGGCAGGCCATCGCTCTCAACGTTCGTCCGACCGCGCAGCGCGCGGACCGTCTTGGCCGCGACGTTGCATTTTACATTGACGGCGCAGGCGGCGCGCTCGGCAGCGAAGAGCGGAGCGCATGGGCGGGACGCGGGCGGCTGCGTGCGTCGGACGCCGGCCTGTCCGACACGCGACCCTTTGCGAGCTTCACGCCAGCGCCCGCGATCGACACCAGCATTCCCAATCCAGCCAGTCTGACTGCGGCGGAGCGCGCGGCCTGTCCCCAGGCCGTGCTCGATACCCGCAGGCCGTAGGCGTGCAACCGGACGCGCGGCGGCCTAGCTGCCGGCCATCGGCCCGCCAACGCGGCCGAGATGCGTAAACGCGAAGCCCGCGCTGTATTTCAACCCGAGCCCGAGCGCACGGTCGATCCCGATATGCGCTGCCCAGACCAGCGCGATCTGCAGCAAGTCGAATGACGGCAGCAGGAAGCCGAGCGCCGCGAGCGCGATCGGCACCAGCCAGACATGGCACGCGTTGTAGGCCCATGCGCCGGGCCGCGTGCCGAACATATAAGCGGCGAGGCTCACGTCCGGCAAAAGGATCAGCGCGAACCACCACCAGTTTCCGCCGATGCGGTGGAACAGGAAAAGCGCGCCGAGCGTGAATGCGACGCCTTCGAGCCGCAACAAAAGGCGCGGGACGCCCTCGACCGCGCCGGCTTGCGTGGAAACCGCCATGATGACCTCCGGGCGTTAGCGGCCAGCATTGCCCACTTCGTTCCGCGATGACAATGTGGGGTAGGTGCCGGTCACGGGGACGTTATGAAGGACATTCTCGAAAAGCTGGAAACCCGGCGCGCGAACGCGCGGCTCGGCGGCGGACAGGCGCGCATCGACGCGCAGCACAAGCGCGGCAAGCTGACCGCGCGCGAGCGCGTCGAACTTCTGATGGACAAGGACTCGTTCGAGGAGTTCGACATGTTCGTCGAGCACCGCGCGACCGACTTCGGCATGGACAAGGGCGCGAAGATCCCCGGCGACGGCGTCGTCACCGGCTGGGGCACGGTGAACGGCCGCACGGTGTTCGTCTTCGCCAAGGACTTCACGGTGTTCGGCGGCTCGCTCTCCGAGACGCATGCGCTGAAGATCCAGAAGATCCAGGACATGGCGATGAAGGCGCGCGCGCCGATCGTCGGCCTGTTCGATGCCGGCGGCGCGCGCATCCAGGAGGGCGTCGCCTCGCTCGGCGGCTATGGCGAGGTGTTCAAGCGCAACGTGATCGCGTCCGGCGTGATCCCGCAGATTTCCGTCATCATGGGGCCGTGCGCCGGCGGCGACGTCTACTCGCCCGCGATGACCGACTTCATCTTCATGGTGAAGCGACACGAGCTACATGTTCGTGACCGGGCCGGACGTCGTGAAGACCGTCACCAACGAGGTCGTCACCGCCGAAGAGCTCGGCGGCGCGAGCGTGCACACGACGAAATCGGCGATCTCCGACGGCGCGTTCGAGAACGACGTCGAGTGCCTGCTGCAGATCCGCCGGCTGCTCGATTTCCTGCCCGCGAACTGCGCGGCGGGCGTGCCCGAATGGCCGAGCTTCGACGACATCGAGCGCGCCGACAAATCGCTCGACACGCTGATCCCGGACAATCCGAACAAGCCCTACGACATCAAGGAACTGATCCTGAAGGTCGCGGACGAGGGCGACTTCTTCGAGCTGTCGGCCGCGTACGCGAAGAACATCGTGACCGGCTTCGGCCGCATCGCGGGCCGCACGCGTCGGCTTCGTGGCGAACCAGCCGATGGTGCTCGCGGGCGTGCTCGACTCGGATGCGTCAGCGCAAGGCCGCGCGCTTCGTGCGCTTCTGCGATGCCTTCAACATTCCGATCGTGACGTTCGTGGACGTGCCGGGCTTCCTGCCGGGCACCGCGCAGGAATACGGCGGCCTGATCAAGCACGGCGCGAAGCTGCTGTTCGCCTATTCGCAGGCGACCGTGCCGCTGGTCACCGTGATCACCCGCAAGGCGTTCGGCGGCGCCTATGACGTGATGGCGTCAAAGCACATCGGCGGCGACGTGAACTATGCCTGGCCGACCGCGCAGATCGCCGTGATGGGCGCGAAGGGCGCGGTCGAGATCATCTTCCGCGCCGACATCGGCGACGCCGGACAAGATCGCGGCGCGCACCAAGGAATACGAGGACCGCTTCCTCTCGCCCTTCGTCGCCGCCGAGCGCGGCTATATCGACGAGGTGATCATGCCGCAGCGCCACGCGGCGGCGCGTCGCGCGCGCGCTCGCGATGCTGCGGGACAAGACAGGTCGAGATGCCGGCGCGCAAGCACGATAATCTGCCGTTGTGAGAGGACGTGGCTCGGCTGGTCTAGCGGTTCAACTCATAGACGAACCGGTTAATGTTGCAGCTGTTCGATACCCGTAGTCGGACTGCTGTGGTCAGCGATCCTGCTGTCGCTTGCTGACATTGACTGCTGTATTCGTCTGCGCCAGCGCCAGTGATGCCGGAACCAGGATCGTCTACGCCTGAACGGACATCCAGTTCATTCGGGTGCTAATTTTCCAGAGCGCCATTCTTGCATCATGGTCGTCAGCGTCACCTTCATGCGCTCGAGCGCCGCAATCGCAATTCGGTCCAGAGTTGATCGAAGTCGCCCCGGATATTGATAACGGCTTCGCGCTTCAGCCAGCGACCCTTGGAGCGGATCGGTAACAGAATCCGCTTTCGGCCAGCGTCAAGGCAACCGATCGCAGGCGCCGAAAGAATATCAGCGGCATGCTGTGAAGATTGATCGCAACGACGATCGAACGTCGCCGCCGCCGCGTGCGGCCAGTCCGGCGTCGGAATTCGAGGCGACAAGGAAGCACCTGATCCAGAGGGTGACCAGGGCTTTGTCGGGGAACTCAGGGACAGAGATGGGCGAAGGTCGTGAGGATGTTCGGCATGTGCGGACGCGCCGGAAGCTTGTCCCGGCTTTTCGGCTGCGCGCGAATGATCGGCGTGCGATCCCGTCGCAAGGTGATAATTGCCGTGAAAAGACCGACGAGCGACGTGAGGACGCCCGCGATTTTCACCCAGTGGTCGGCATTCCACCAATCGAGCATGCGGCGAGAGCGCCTCCGCACGAGGATTTCGATGAGCCGAATCATCTGAGGTTCGATCGCTCCGCCATCGAGGACGGCCAAGGATATTCG
Source organism: uncultured Alphaproteobacteria bacterium (assembly GCA_963779545.1). GTDB lineage: Bacteria > Pseudomonadota > Alphaproteobacteria > Rhizobiales > Xanthobacteraceae > PALSA-894. The sequence goes on from CAVZYQ010000008.1 coordinate 34,295, forward strand.
TAGGCCAGCTTCCGGCATTGCACCGGAGCCGATATCATCCCTCCCAACCATGAGGGAGGCACCCATGAAACGTCTGCTGATCGCTGCCGTCGCCACGCTCGCACTCACCGCCGCCGCGTTCGCGCAGGCGCCTTCGCCGATCAAGCGCACGCCGCTGCAGAAGTTCGACGTGCCGGGCACCAACTACGAGACCGTGATCGGCATCGCCGAGATCGTCCCGAATGTGTTGATCGGCAAGCACACGCACGCGGGGCCGGAGTCCGGCTACATGCTGGAAGGCGCGATGACGCTGCTGGTCGACGGCCAGCCGCCGAAGGACCTCAAGGCCGGCGACAGCTACGTGGTCCCGCCCGGCGCGGTGCACGACGCCAAGTCCGGGGCAAGCGGCGCGAAGGTCATCGCCACGTATGTGGTGGAGAAGGGCAAGCCGCTCGCGAGCCCGGCGCCGTAAAATGCCCACCTACTTCATCGTCCGCGCCACCATCACCGATCCCGCCAAGCGCGCGGCGTTCGACACATGGTACGAGAAAGAGCACGTGCCCGACGCCGTGAAGTCGTTCGGCGCGCAGAAGGCGTGGCGGTTCTGGAGCGAGAGCGATCCGGCCGTGCACATGGCGTGGTATCGTTTCGCGGACCGCGCGGCGCTCGATCACGGCACGCGGCCGGAGGTGATCAAGCGCCTTGTCGACGATTTCGATCGCGACTGGCCCGGCATCCCGCGCGCACGCGAGATCGTGACCTTGGCGCAGGAGTTCGAGCCGTAGGGTGGGCAAAGGCGTGCGGAGCACGCCGTGCCCACGTCTTGATCGAACTTTCGAAAGCGGTGGGCTCGCTTGCTCCGCAAGCTTAGCCCACCCTACGAAGCCGCAGCGGCGATCTCGGGTAAACCCGAGATCGGTGCGCTCCATTCTCGCCATGGCGAGACGGATATCGGGAGACGGGTGTGCCCGCACCCCGACGACTGGGCGGCGGAGTGTTGGCTGGCCGGCGCGGTTGCGGCGTTTCAGCCCTCGATTGAACGGCGTCGTCGCCCGGACAATAATTCCGCCACGCGGTTGCCGCTGCGCGGCCGGTTCGGGAGGAACCCATGAAGTTGCAGACCACAAGCGCGTTGCTCGCGCTGCTGTTACTGCCCGCGCTCGCCGGCGCGCAAAGCCGCTGGCCGGCCGGCGACGAAATCGGCATGGCGAACAATCTCGGGCCCGCCACATGGGCGCGCTGCGCGCCGCATCTCGCGAACGCCAGTGCGAAAAGCTACGAACTGTCGTTCATCCGCTCCAACACCATGCCGCAATCGCCGTTCGCGGTGCCGCTGCGCGAGAACGCCAAGCCGACCGTCGGCATTCCGGGCAGCATCCACGCCTTCAACACCGACGAGATGGTGAGCGGTGATCCCGGGGCAGCAAGGCACGCAAATGGATGCGCTCGGGCATTTCGCCTACGTGCCGTTGCCCTGGGACGGCAAGCGCCAGTTCACGCCGCACATCGCGATGTATTACGGCGCTGTTCAGCCAGGAGCAGGTGAAGCCGACGCCGGATTCGCCGCTGCTCAAGCTCGGCATCGAGAAGGTGCCGCCGATCGTCACCACGGCCGTGCTGCTGGACGCGAAAGACCCATCTCGGCGGCGGCAAGCCGATGGAGGCGGGCGCGACGGTTACGGCGAAGGACATCGAGGCGATGCTGGAGGAGCAGGGGCTCGCCGAGCCGCGGCATCCTTCCGGGCGAGGTGGTCTACATCTACACCGGGTGGGGCGATCACTGGAAAGACCCCGACACCGAGAAAGTCTATTACACCAAGGGGCCCGGCCTTGCGCACGACGCCGCGGTCTACCTTGAGACGAAGCAGATCGTGCTGCTCGGGATCGACAATCCCTTCACGGACCCGGTGCCGGAGGGCATGTTGCAAGGCAAGGCCGGTCCGCCTCCCGGCACGCCGATCAACCTCGCGTTTCCGATCCATCACCACAACCTGACGCAGGCCGGAATCCACAATATCCAGAACGCCAATCTGGGTGCGCTGGCGCGCGACAAGGTGTGGGTGTCGTGCACCATGATCCTGCCGCTGCGCACACAGGGGGCTTCGGGCTCGCCGGTGCGTCCGGTGTCGATCGGGGTGCCGAACCAGTAACCGGCGCCTCAGCAGGAGCCCGGCATGATCGTCCTGTTCGCCTTCTTGCATCACCTCGCGGCATTCGTGCTCGTCGCCGCGATCACTGTCGAGTTCGTGCTGCTGCGCGGCGAGTTGACGCTATGGTCCGCGCGCCGGCTGCAGGTGTGGGACATGATCCTCGGGATCGCTGCCGGCGTACTGCTGGCGGTCGGGCTTGCGCGGGTGTTCTGGTTCGAGAAGGGCGCCGCTTACTACTTCCACAACCACGCATTCCTGGCCAAGTTCGGCTTGTTCATCGCCATTGCGCTTCTGTCGATCCTGCCGACGCGCGAATTCCTCTCCTGGAGCAAGGCCGTGAAACAGGGCGAAGTCCCGGTTGTGGCGGCGGCAAAGCTCAAGCGCATGCGCACGATCCTGCACATCGAGCTTGTGGCGATCGCGATCATCCTGCTGTGCGCGGCGCTGATGGCGCGGGGCGGCTGGATCTAGCCCGCGCGCGGGCGGCAAGGGTTTGCCTAAACGCGCCCGTCCACCACTATTTGTCGCCATGACACTTGAAGCTGCGAAAGCAAATTTCATACACTGGTGCGCTTTCATCACGTACATCGCAGGGGGAGACCATGGCAGGCCCGGCACCCAAAACCGACAAATGGAGCGCGCACGAGAACAAGCACAAGCCGAGCGGTCTGCATGTCATCGTTTACGGCAGCGTTCAGGTGAGCGATGCCGACAAGGCGCCGGTGCTGGCGAAGGGCTCGGGCGGGGGTGCGAAAGTTCTGCCGCTGAATCTCAGCATCTCGAACTGCGGCGACCCGGCCATCAAGGCGGCGGTTTGGAAGCAAGCGAAGTTTCACGCCGAGGTGAAGGCCGACGAGTACGAACAGGTGCAGATCCTGTGGGATGGCAAAGCCATTGCCAACGTTCCGGTGCTCAACGACGCGGAGCACAGCGAACAGAAGGCCGCGCTGACGAAGAGGCACAACGCCACCGCTCCCAAGCCGAAAGCAACCAAGCCAAAGGCGAAGCCCGCCAAGGCCGCGCCCAAGAAGGCCGCGGCGAAAAAAGCTTCGAAATCGGTTGCCAAGAAAGCCAAGAAGGCAGCCAAAAAAACCGCAAAGAAGAGCGCCAGGAGGCCCGCGAAGAAAGCGGCGAAGAAGTCGACGCTGAAGCGTTTCGTGCGCGGGCTGGTCAAGAAACTTACGCCCGGTAAGGCGAAAAAGAAAAAGGGCAGCCGCTAGGCCGCGCTTCGTTTCTCGTTACCGTGCCGGCGCGAACTCGTTTAGCCTTGCGGCAAACGAGGTCTGTCCATGAGGATTTGCGTCGTGCTGCTCGTCATCCTGTTCGCGCTGCCGGTGCGCGCGCAGGATGCGCTGGTCACCTACAAATCGCTCGGTCCGGAGGTAGCGCTCGATCTCGCGCGCGCGACGCTTGCTGCTTGCCGCGAGCGCGGATTTCAGGTCGCCGTCGCGGTGGTGGACCGGTTCGGCGTGACGCAGGTGGTGCTGCGCGACCGCTTCGCCGGCGCCCACACGGTGCCGACCGCGACCGGCAAGGCGTGGACCGCGGTCAGTTTCCGCACCAACACCACCGACCTTTTGGCCATGACCCAGCCCGGCATGCCGCAGGCCGGGCTGCGCACGCTGCCGGGCGCCGTGATCCTGGGTGGCGGATGATCGTGGAGGCCGGCGGTTCGCTGGTCGGCGGGATCGGGGTGTCGGGCGCGCCCGGCGGCGATGCGGACGATGCCTGCGCCAGGGCCGGTATCGAAGCGGTGCGGGACAAGCTCGAGTTCTGAGTGCTATCCGCCTGTATTTGCGCGGATAATTATGGTCAACGCTTCGTTAATGCTTCGGCCGTTACGCTGCGGACCCGTAAAGGGGCGCCGCCATGACTCCCGAGCAGATTCAGATCGTCCGACTGACCCTCGCGCAGGCGACCACCGACGAGCGCACGCTTGGGCATGAGTTCTATCGCCGCCTGTTCGTCATGGTGCCGGAACTGCGCGAACGCTTTCACGGCGACATCGAAGCCGAGAGCCCCAAACTGAAAAACCTGCTGACGCTCTCGTTCGGGGCGCTGACCGACCTGCCGACGCTGGTCGCGACGCTCGAGGCCCTGGCGCGCTACGGGGTCGGGCGCGACGTGCCCGAAAAGCACTGCCGCGCCATCGCCCAATCGCTGCTGTGGTCGATCGAGCGGCGGCTTGGGGCTGCGTTTACGACGCAGGTCTGCAACGCGTGGATCGCGCTGTTTTCCGTGGTCGTGGCCGTGCTGCGTACACCCGCCGCCGATCTTCAGCGGCCGGGGGTTCGTGAGCGGCGCGTCGCCTGACACCGAACCCGCGGGCGGCGAAAACGTCGCGGAATTGCACTTCGTACGATTGAATCTGCAAAAAACTCGCGTTTTTCGGCTAATCGAGGTCAAGAAAGCCTTAATGGGTACCGGAGTATTGCCAATGCCCATAGGGGATTGGCAGGCGCGATGAATATCCGGTTCCGGCAGCTTCGGACTTTTCTCGACGCGTCGGCTCTGGCGGCGCTTTCCATCGGTGCGCTCGCCGCGACTGTGAACCTGTCCGCCGTTTCGGGCAGCGGTTCTGGTGGCATGGCGGTGATCTTTTCTCCCTGGACTGATGCCGAGACCGCGCTCGCCCGAGCGGTCGGGGCGGGAGGCCGGTTCGTCAGCTTCGGCGGCGCGCCGTTCGTTGCGATCACCAGTCCCGATGATGCCGGCTTTGTTGCGCGGGCCTACGCGGCCGGCGCCTGGCTGGTGCTCGATCCGAAGTTCCTTGCCGGTTGCTTCTCAGCCTCACGAAAGACCCCATGACCAATCTCGAGTTTTTTCAGCGCCAGATCGCCAAGGCGCTGGTCGTCCTGTCGTTGGCGCACGTGCCGTGTCTGGCATTGATTGCATTCGTGCTCGGCCGGCCGGGCGGCTCGACGCTTGCGATCGCGACGGTGCTGGCGCTCGCGCCCGCGGCGTTCTTCGTACTCGGCCGCCCCGTGAAGCTGGTCGCCTTCGCTCTTGTTGTCACTCTCGTCGGGCAAACCTCATTGCTGGTGAACCTGCTCGACGCGCACCCGTGGCAAGTCGAGATGCACTTCTATTACTTCGCGGTCCTCGCGATGCTGGCCGGGTTCTGCGACCTGGGTGTGCTCGTTGCCGGGGCAGGGCTGATCGCGCTGCATCATCTCTCGCTGAACTGGCTGCTGCCCCAGGCGATTTATCCTGGCGGCACTGATCTTGCGCGCGTCATGGTCCATGCAATTGTCGTCGTGGTCGAGACCGCGATGCTGATCGTCGTCGGCCGCGCGATCGTGCAGGCCTTCGCGCGCGCCGACGCGTCGCGCCGCGAGGCCGAGCGCGCCGCAGCCGAGATCGAGCGCTACGGCGCCTCCCAGAGCGAGGCGCTCGATGCGTCGACGGCGCGCGTCAGGGCGATGAGCGAGCTGCTCGAAGGCTTCCAAGGCGACATGGTCGCGGCGACCGGTGTGCTCGAAGCCGCCGCGGACGACCTGCGTTCGGAGTCGCACGCGCTTGGGCGTGCCGCCACGCATGCAAGCGCGCAGTCCGTGACCGCCGCGATAGCGTCGGAGGATACGGCCAGCAAGGTGCGCGCCGCCGCCGAAGCGGGCGAGGAACTGTCGCAGACAATGGTGGACGTCGGCGAGAACGCGAGCCGTTCGTCGCAACTGGCCGGAGACGCTGTCGATCAGGTGATGCGCACCAAATCGACCATCGACGAACTTGCGGTGGTCGTGCAGGAGATCGGTCAGGTCACCGAGCTGATCGCCTCGATTGCGAGCCAGACCAACCTGCATCAACGCGACCATCGAGGCAGCGCGCGCCGGTGAAGCCGGCCGGGGTTTCGCGGTTGTGGCGCAGGAGGTGAAGGCTCTTTCGGCGCAAACGGCCGCCGCGACGCAGGACATCGGCCGCCGCATCGACGCGATGCAGAGCGTGACCGGCCGCTCCGTTACGGCGATCGCGACGATCACCGAAACCCTCCGCGAACTCGACAGCTTCTCGGCACGGATCGCGGATGCGGTCGAGCAGCGGGCGGCCGCGGCGCGCGAGATCGCCACCAACGCGAACGTCGCGGTCACCAGCGTGCAGGACGTCAACGACGCGATCGCCGAGATCGAGGGTGTGGTTGCGGAGGCGGCCCAGTCCACCGATCGGGTCGCGACCGCGGCGACGGACCTGACCAGCCAGACCCGGAGAATCCGCGAACAGGTGAGCGGCCTGTCGGGCCGCATGCGTGCGATCTATGCGTGATCCCATTCACCGGCGAGGAAGCCCAATGACGCCCGAACAGCTCAAGATTATCAAGCTGACCTTCGCGCAGGCGATGTCGAACAAGGATGCGGTCGGCCGCATGTTTTACGACCGCCTGTTCGCGATCGCCCCGGAAACACGCGCGATGTTCTCCGGCGACATGCAGGTTCAAGGCCGCAAACTGATGGATACGCTCGCGCTGGCGATCGGAATGCTGCGCGACACGCCCGCTCTGGTCACGACCCTGCAGGCGCTCGGCGCGCGGCACGTCACCTACGGCGTTCGCGACGAACACTATCGGCCTGTCGGGGAGGCGCTGATCTGGACTTTGGAGAACGGCCTTGGCGCGGCGTTCACGAGCGAGGCGCGCGCCGCATGGACGACGCTCTACGGCACCGTCGCCGATGTCATGCGCAAGGCCGCAGCGGTGCGCGTTGCCTGAGCCCCAGCCCGGTACTGACGCGTAAGCCGCGTCAGTACACCACCACGCTGCGGATGCTTTCGCCTGCGTGCATCAGGTCGAACGCCTTGTTGATGTCGGCCAGCGGCATCGTGTGGGTGATCATCGGGTCGATCTGAATTTTCCCGTCCATGTACCAGTCGACGATTTTCGGGACGTCGGTGCGGCCTCTCGCGCCGCCGAAGGCGGTTCCCTTCCAGACACGGCCGGTGACGAGCTGAAACGGGCGGGTGGCGATTTCGGCTCCTGACGGCGCGACGCCGATCACGACCGACACGCCCCAACCGCGGTGGCAGGCCTCCAGCGCCTGGCGCATCACGCCGACGTTGCCGGTGCAGTCGAAGGTATAATCGGCGCCGCCGATCTGGTCGGCGCCCTGTTTGGTCATGTTGACGAGGTGCGGGACGAGGTCGGCGCCGACGTCCTTGGGATTGACAAAGTGAGTCATTCCAAAGCGTTCGCCCCATTCCTTGCGAGCCGGGTTGATGTCGACGCCGATGATCATGTCGGCTCCGGCAAGGCGCAGGCCCTGGATCACATTCAGGCCGATGCCGCCGATGCCGAACACAATCGCCTTGGCGCCTTGCTCGACCTTGGCGGTATTGATGACGGCGCCGATGCCGGTGGTGACGCCGCAGCCGATGTAGCAGATCTTGTCGAACGGAGCGTCCTCGCGCACCTTCGCGACCGCGATCTCCGGCAGCACCGTGTAGTTCGCGAAGGTCGAGCAGCCCATGTAGTGGTGCAGCTTCTTGCCCTCGAGTGAGAAGCGCGAGGTGCCGTCCGGCATCAGGCCTTGCCCCTGCGTTGCGCGAATGGCCGTGCAGAGGTTGGTCTTGCGCGAGAGGCATGACGGGCACTGGCGGCATTCGGGCGTGTAGAGCGGGATGACGTGGTTGCCTTTTTTCACCGAGGTGACGCCCGCGCCGACATCGACCACCACGCCCGCGCCCTCATGGCCGAGGATCGCCGGAAACAGCCCTTCCGGATCCGCCCCGGAGAGCGTGAATTCGTCGGTGTGGCAGATGCCCGTCGCCTTGATCTCGACCAGCACCTCGAACGCTTTCGGGCCCTCGAGCTGGACCGTCATGATCTCCAGCGGCTTGCCCGCCGCTGTTGCCACCGCCGCCTTCACGTCCATCGTGCTTCGCTCCTGTTTGGGCGGATCATAGTGGCGGCGCGGCGTGCGGGCGACTGAAAATGCGCTAATCTGAGGTCAGGCGAGGGGAATTTCGATGCATATCCTGATGGTCACCGTGGCCGGGCTTGTCGTGCTTGTCGTTTTCTATTTCGGCGCGACACTAATGGGCCGTCCGCGCGCGACCGGTGCCGCCGTATTCATTCCGGTGTGGTTTGTTGCTGCAATCCTCAACGGCGCGGTCGGTATCTTTCGTGCCGGCATTCCGCTGATCAACGAGATCGGCGCGTTCATCCCGATCTTCGGCATCCCGGCGGCGATCGCCTGGTTCCTCGCCTACCGGTACGGCCGTTGAGCGATGGCACGCTTCAAGGCCGTACGAACCGACCGCGAACTTGAGTGCGCCGAGATCGACGCTGGGCTCCGCGCGGCCGGTTGCGAGCTTGTCGTTCTACCGGACGGCGTCAGCGAGGACGAAATGATCGCGGCGGTGCGCGACGCCGACTTGCTGCTGATGTGCTACACGCCGATCACGGCGCGCGTCATCGCAGCCGCAGAGAAACTCAAGGGCATCGTCAAATACGGCGTCGGCATCGACGCGATCGATATTCCGGCAGCCATCGCGCGCGGCATTCCGGTCGTGAACGTGCCGGAATATGCCGAGGAGACGGTCGCTGAGGGCGCGTTCGCGCTGATGATCGCGCTCGCCAAGAAGCTGATGCCGATCGGGCGGGAGATGGACGCGAAGGGCTGGGCGTGGCCGACACCGCATTGGCTTGGGCTTGACCTCGCCGGGCGAACGCTCGGCATCATCGGCACCGGCAAGATCGGCCGCAGCATGGCGCGTATGGCGTCGGGCTTCCGGATGCGGGTGATCGGGTTCGATCCGCACGTGTTGGCGGAGACCATGCGGGCAGGGGGCATCGAGAAAATCGACGACCTGCGCGGGCTGCTTGCCGCAAGCGACATCGTATCGATCCATGCGGTGCTGAACGACGAGACCCGCCACCTGATCGGCGGGCTTGAACTTGGGCTGATGAAGCCCTCCGCTTTCCTGATCAACGTGTCGCGCGGCGCGATCGTCGACGAAGCCGCACTTGTGGTGGCGCTGCGCGAAAAAGTGATCGCGGGCGCGGCGCTCGACGTGTTCAGCCAGGAGCCGATGCACGTCGAGCATCCGATGGCCGCGCTCTACGAGATGGACAACGTGATCCTGTTCCCGCACCTGACGTTCTATACCGACGAGGCGATGCGCCGACTGACCGAGGACACCCTCGCGCGTTCGCTTGAAATCCTCGAAGGCCGGCCGGTGCTGATCAAGTCGCACGACCCGCGCCTGCGCGCGCAGCGGCAGGGCGTCACCTTCGCGAACTAACCCAGCACGTCCGCTCATTCCCGCGCAAGCGGGAATCCAGTTCTTGCTGATCTGGGTCCGCTTTCGCGGGGACGAGCGGGTGCCAGCTTAGCCCTTTGGCTGCAGTACGATCTGTGTCTGCGTCACCACCGCGGCGAGCTTGCCGTCGCTGCGGGTGATGCGCGTCTGCAGCACGATGGTCGAGCGGCCGACATGCAGCGGTACGCACTCGGCATGCGCCGTATCGCCGATCGGGATGCCGGCAAAGAAGTTGGTCTTGCTCTCGATCGTCGACGTGCGCTGGCCCTCCTTGAGGTTCGCGTTCGCAGTCGTGCCGCCGAGGCTGTCGGCGAAGGCCATCACGGCGCCGCCGTGCATCACGCCGCCGCGGTTCTTGAAGTCCTCGCGCACAGCAAGCTCCGCCGTCACGCGCTCGGGCTTGATCTCGACGATCCTGATGCCGAGGAACTTGGAAAAGGTCGGCTGCGCAGTGGCGGTTTCGATGGTCACGGTGATCCTCGGCTGTCGGCAACGAAAAAGGGCGCGGCATATGCTGCCGCGCCCCTCATAGTGACAGCCCGCTGTCAGATCAATTCGGCTGCGGCACGATGCGGATGTAAGGTTTCGGCGCCTTCCAGCCGGCCGGGAACAGCTTCTTGGCGTCCTCGTCGTTGACCGAGCCCGCGATGATGACGTCGTCACCCTGCTTCCACTGCGCGGGCGTCGCGACCTTGTGCTTCGCAGTCATCTGCAACAAGTCGATCACGCGCAGCACCTCGTCGAAGTTGCGGCCCGTGGTCATCGGGTACACGAGAATGAGCTTCACCTTCTTGTCCGGCCCGATGACGAACACATTGCGGACGGTCTGGTTCTCGGCGGCAGTGCGCTTGAGCGGATCGCCGGAGACCGCTGCCGGGAGCATGCCGTAGAGCTTCGAGACGTTGAAGTCGGTGTCGCCGATCATCGGATAGTTTGGCGCCGTCCCTTGCGTCTCCTTGATGTCCTCTGCCCAGCCGGCGTGCCGGTCGACCGGATCGACCGAGAGGCCGATGATTTTCACGCCGCGCTTGTCGAACTCCGGCTTGATCTTCGCCATGTAGCCAAGCTCGGTGGTGCATACCGGCGTGAAGTCCTTCGGATGCGAGAACAACACAGCCCATTTGTCGCCGACCCAGTCGTGGAACTTGATGCGGCCTTCGGTGGTGTCGGCCTCAAAATCCGGTGCGGTGTCGCCAAGCGCGAGAGCCATTTTATCCTCCGTCAATATGCGGGAAATGATCCTGGAAACTCGGGCTGTATATATGGGCGGGGCCGGGGACTGGCCAGTTCACGCGAGGAATAAGGTCATTCATCCAAGCTGAAGAACTGCCGGAGAAGGTTTTGTTACCGTGCTGTACGGGCAAGAGAAAAATCTACCGGTGCGAAGCCCGCGGGAAGGCCCGATTGACATTCCTGCTGCGACGCCGCAAAGCCAGAAGGCCGGTGTCCGAGGGCCCATGTTCAAGCGCATCCTGATCGCCAATCGCGGCGAGATCGCCTGCCGGATCATCAAGACCGCGCGCAAGATGGGAATTTCAACGGTCGCGGTCTATTCCGACGCCGACCGCGACGCCCTGCATGTCGAGATGGCGGACGAGGCGGTGCATATCGGCCCGCCGGCTGCGGCCGAAAGCTATCTGCAGATCGAGAAGATCGTTGCGGCGTGCAAAGCAACTGGCTCGGAGGCGGTGCATCCGGGATACGGCTTTCTCTCCGAGCGCGAGGCGTTCCCGCGCGCGCTCGAAAAGGCGGGCATCGTTTTCATAGGCCCGAATCCCGGCGCGATTGCCGCGATGGGCGACAAGATCGAGAGCAAGAAGGCGGCCGCGAAAGCCGCGGTCTCGACCGTGCCGGGCCATCTCGGCGTCATCGACGACGAGAAGCATGCCGTGGAGATCGCCGACGAGATCGGCTATCCGGTGATGATCAAGGCCTCGGCCGGCGGCGGTGGCAAGGGCATGCGCATCGCTTGGTCGCAGAGCGAGGTCGCCGAAGGTTTCGCGCGCTCGAAGTCGGAGGCGAAGTCGTCGTTCGGCGACGATCGCATGTTCATCGAGAAGTTCATCGTCGACCCGCGCCACATCGAAATTCAGCTTCTCGGCGACAAGCACGGCAACGTGATCTATCTCGGCGAGCGCGAATGCTCGATCCAGCGCCGCAACCAGAAGGTCATCGAGGAAGCGCCGTCGCCGCTGCTCGATGAGACGACGCGCAGGAAGATGGGCGAGCAGGCGGTCGCGCTGGCGAAAGCCGTCGGATACAATTCCGCCGGCACGGTGGAGTTCGTCGCCGGGCAGGACCGCAGCTTCTTTCTTCCTCGAAATGAATACGCGGCTGCAGGTCGAGCATCCGGTGACTGAACTGATCACCGGCATCGATCTGGTCGAGCAGATGATCCGCGTCGCGGCAGGCGAGAAGCTCACGCTGAAGCAGGCCGACGTGAAGTTGACCGGCTGGGCGGTCGAGAGCCGCGTCTACGCCGAGGACCCGACGCGCAACTTCCTGCCCTCGACCGGGCGGCTCACGACTTACCGGCCGCCGGCCGAAAGCGAGCAGGGCGGCGTCACGGTGCGCAACGACACCGGCGTGTACGAGGGCGGCGAAATCTCGATCTGGTACGACCCGATGATCGCCAAGCTCGTCACGCACGCCAAGACCCGCGAGGCCGCGATCGATGCTCAGTCAGCGGCGCTCGATGCGTTCGCCATCGACGGCATCCGCCACAACATCCCGTTCCTTGCCGCCTTGATGGCGCATCCACGCTGGCGCGAGGGCAAGCTTTCGACCGGCTTCATCGCCGAGGAATTCAAGGACGGCTTCCACAACCCGCCGCCCGAAGGCGAGAGCGCCAAGGTGCTTGCCGCGGTCGCTGCCGCGATCGACCACAAGCTCGGCAGCCGCAAGCGGCAGATTTCCGGCCAGCTCACCGGCCGCGCGGTGACACGCGCGAAGGAACGCCGCGTGTGGCTCGATACGAAGGAATACGCGGTCGACATCGCGGAGGAGGGCGCCGATGCGCCGCTCGTGCCGAACGGCGGTGAAACGTCCCTGACGGTTCGCCATGACGGCAAGCCGATCGTGCTCAGGTCCGCCTGGAAGCCGGGCGATCCGGTGTGGTCAGGTACGGCCGGCGGCAAAGCCGGTTGCCGTGCAGGTGCGGCCGGTCGCTAACGGCTTCCTGTTGTCGTGGCGCGGCACGTTCGCCAGGGCGCAGGTCTATACGGCCCCGGAGGCCGAATACGCGCGGCTGATGCCGATCAAGGTCGCGGCCGATACCGGCAAGAAGCTGCTCTGCCCGATGCCGGGCCTCGTCAAGTCCATCGCGGTCGCCGAGGGGCAAGAGGTCAAGGTCGGTGAGACGCTGGCGGTGGTCGAGGCGATGAAGATGGAGAACGTGCTGCGCGCCGAGCGCGACGGCACGGTGAAGACGCTGCACGCCAAGGCGGGCGACAGCCTCGCGGTCGACGCGGTGATCATGGAATTTGCGTAGTGCGCGCCGCAAGCGGTGCGGCGCGTAAGCGATGCCCGCTGCAGATGCGGGAGCCCGGTCTCCTGTCTTCACTTTTAGAAATCGAGGTCCGGGGTTCTGCAGCGCACTCATTGCATGCTTGCGCGTGCGCCGGGACACGAGCACCGCTCGTATCGGTCACCGATCGCTCTCGCGGCTGCTCAATACTCAGGCGCGGAACTCCTTGACACCGGAACTTCCCGAACGCCGAAACGTTCGTCCCCGGAACCCGGAGCCGGGACATGAACGTCCACCAAAAACCGCCGAACAGCGCCGAAAAGGCGACCAAAAAGGCCGAGAAGGCCAAGCAGCCGCCGCAGCATCAGCCGCATCAGCCGGGCCGCGAAAGCCGAGATGCGGCCGCGCCCGCAATACGAGCCGAAATACCCGGGCAGCGGCCAAGCTGAAGGACAAGGTCGCGATCATCACCGGCGGCGACTGCGGCATCGGCCGCGCGGTCGCGGTCGCGATGGCGCGCGAGGGCGCGCTGATCTCGATCCTCTATCTGGAGGAAGACGACGACGCACACGAGACCAAGCGGCTGGTCGAAAAGGAAGGCAGCCAGGCGTTGCTGTTCAAGGGCGATGTCGGTGATGAGATGTTCTGCTGGGAGTCGGTGGAGCGCACCTTCGAGGAATACGGCCGCATCGACATTCTGGTGAACAACGCCGCCGAGCAGCACGAGGTGGACGATCCGATCGAGCTCAACACCGAGCAACTCGAGCGCACCTTCCGCACCAACGTGTTCAGCTTCTTCCACATGACGCGCGCCTGCCTGCAATACCTCGATCGCGGCGCGAGCATCATCAACACGACCTCGATCACGGCCTATCGGGGCCACAAGACGCTGATCGACTATGCGGCAACCAAGGGCGCGATCGTCGCGCTGACGCGCTCGCTGTCGCAGGCGCTGGTGGACAAGGGCATCCGCGTCAACGGCGTCGCGCCGGGGCCGATCTGGACGCCGCTCATTCCCGCCTCGTTCGATGCCGAGAAGGTCGCCGAGCACGGCGCAAGTTCGCCGATGGAGCGCGCCGGCCAGCCGAACGAGGTCGCGCCCTGTTACGTGTTCCTCGCCAGCGAGGATGCGTCCTACATGACCGGCCAGGTGCTGCATCCAAACGGCGGCAGCGTGCTCAACACTTAAAGAGGAGATCGCCATGGCTCCGAAACGCAAACCGACCGACGACGAAACCAAGGCCGATCCGGACAAGAACGCGCGGCTCGAAACCTACGAGCAGGAGGTCGAGCGCGCCTCGGTCGAGAGCGTCGCCGAGCATCCGGAAGGCTCCGCGCCGCCGCTGGAGCGGCTGGTCGACGCGCACCCGCAGAAGCAGCGCAGGCCGGAGTAAACGGCGCATCGACGTAGCCTCGGTCCCGCGGTCCATGCCACTCTTGCGGCATGGATCCGCTCGCCTTTTTCACGACGCAGGGACGGCTCGCGCCCAAGCCGTTCGCGCTCGGCGTGCTGCTCGTTTGGGTGGCGGGCGTCGCAGCGCAATCGCTGCTCTCGGGCGAGGTGCTGTATCGCGTCGGGCTGTGGCCGTTCATCGCCGTGCAGGTGGCGTTGACCTGGGTTTGGCTCATTCTCCACATCCGGCGGCTGCGTGACGCCGGGCAGGGGCCCGCGGCGGCGGTCGGCATCGCGCTGGTCTACGCGCTCTCGATCGCGCTGCTGCTGATGCTGGTGTTGTTCTTCACCAATCCGAACGCCGTCGATGCGCCGCGCAGCGAGGACCCGGCCACCGATGCCGCCAAAGGTACGCTGCTGGTGGTGTTTCTCTTCATGATCGTGTTCAAGCCGGACTTCGGCGTCTTCACCACGATCCTGAAGGGTCTGATCCTGATCGCGTTCCTGCCGGCACTGATCTCGCTGCTGTTTTCGATCCGCACCGGCCTGCGCAAGCGCGTGCCGTGACGCTCTATTTCGCCTACGGCGCCAACATGGAGCGCGCCGCGATGGAGAGGCGCTGCGCCGGCGCGCTCGCGCTCGGCCCGGCGCGTCTCTCCGGCTGGCGCTATGTGATCACGCAGGGCTACGGCTCGGTCGCGCCCGCGCGCGGCATGCATGTCTTCGGCGTGCTGTGGCGGCTGACGCCGCGCGATCTTGCGGCGCTGAACATCTTCGAAAGCCTCGACAGCGGGCTCTATCGCCGCGCCATGCTGACCGTGGACACCGGAGAGCAGCGCGTGCGCGCGCTGGTCTATGTCGGATGCCATGGCGGCAAGCGCCGCCCAATGCCGGGCTATCAGGAGCGCGTCGTCGCGGCCGCGCAGGACTGGCGCTTGCCCGCGCACTACATTGAAGAGCTGCGGCGGCTCGCGCCGAGCTATCGCGCGGCCCGCCCGGCCGAGACCGGAGAAATCGCATGATCGTCCGGCATGTCACGATCCGCGGCCGCGTGCAGGGCGTGGGCTTCCGCATGTTCGTCGAGGACACGGCGGAGCGGCTGAACCTCGAAGGCTGGGTGCGCAACAAACGTGATGGCAGTGTCGAAGCGGTATTCGCCGGGCCGGACGAGGCCGTCGGCGCAGCGGTCGAGGCGTGCCGCAAGGGTCCGCGCGGGTCGTCGGTCGAGTCGGTTGATGCGGACGAGGGCAGCTCCGATCTATTGCGACAGCGCAATCCCGGAGAAGGTTTCTCAGTTCTGAGGACGGCGTGACATGAGACTGGCTTTCGCGCTTCTCATCTTCCTCAGCGCCGCAAACGCGAGCGCGCAGGACAATCCGCCCAAGCCTGAGCAAACACCCGCCACATCCGCCGACGCTTCGATCCAGGGTTACGGCGACCGCGACAAGACCTGCCAGGAATGGAACGACGGCTGCCGCACCTGCCGCCGCGACGGCGCGGCAGTGTCGTGCTCGAATATCGGGATTGCGTGCCAGCCGACCGCCGTGAAGTGCACGTGGCCCAGTCCGCCAATCCCGCCCGATCCGCCGAAGTGATCAGCTTTCGGCCGAGCGCGGCCGATTGCGTCGCGCCGAACAGCGCCTCGAATTCCTGCCGCAGCACCATATCGACCTCCGGCAGGGTCACGGTGTGCCCGAGATCGACGAGGCTCGTGACGCCGTAGCGCGCGTCAGCGACGCCGCACGGCACGATGCCGCCGAAGTGCGACAGGTCCGGATCGACGTTGAGCGCGATGCCGTGCAGGCTGACCCAGCGCTTCAGCCGGATGCCGATGGCGGCGATCTTGTCCTCGGCGCCCGCGCCCTTCTCGGGCCGCGGCACCCACACGCCGATGCGGTCCTCGCGCCGCTCGCCGCGCACGTTGAAGCGGCCGAGCGAGCGGATCAGCCATTCCTCCAGCGTCGCCACGTAGCGCCGCACGTCCGGCGTACGGCGCTTGAGGTGCAGCATCAGGTAGACCACCCGCTGGCCGGGCCCGTGATAGGTGAACTCGCCGCCGCGGCCGGTCTCGAATACCGGGAAGCGCGCCGTGACCAGCCCGCTCGCCTGCGCGCTGGTGCCGGCGGTGTAGAGCGGGGGGTGTTCGAGCAGCCAGACCAGCTCGGACGCTTGCCCGGCCACAATGGCCGCCACGCGCTCCTCCATGACGGCGAGCGCGTCCTCGTAAGCACGCAGGCCGTCGCTGACGCGCCATTCCACCGGGGCAAGACCCGGTGTTTTCAGGCCGAAATCGAGATCGTCGCGCGCGTTAACCACCGGGTAACCATACCATGGTGACTTCAAGGGCCGGGCGTTTCGCCCACAAGGGATGTGTCACTGGTGGCGACGCTCGACAAGGTCTCGCTCGACATTGCGGTCGTCCTCGGCACCACGTCGATGCCGATCCATCAGGCGCTGCGGCTCGGCCGCGGCGCCATCATCGAGCTCGACGCCTCGGAAGAGGACGAGGTCAAAATCCTGGTCAACAACTTCCCCGTCGCGAGGGGAACCGTGGTGGTGAACGGCAACCGCATCGCGGTCGAGATCAAGGAAATGATGCCGCGCGGCGCCGATCAGCGCTGATCCGGCTTGCCCTATTTGACCAACTTGCATCGAGGGGCGGTGCAGGCTATCTGACCCCCGCGTTGCGGCCGTGGCGGAATTGGTAGACGCACTAGCTTGAGGTGCTAGCACCGCAAGGTGTGGAGGTTCGAGTCCTCTCGGCCGCACCAACCTCATTCGAGTTGAAAAGGCGGCGCGGCGAAAGCTGCGCCGCCTTTTCGCATGCCGTTTCGTTGCCCATGCGCATGGTCCCGCGTAGAACCGGTTACCGTTTCGCGCCGCGCATGGGATCGAGACCAGAATGGTCGACGAAAGAGACACGGCGATCGTTGACGAGCCGCGCGCCCGCGCGCCCGCATTGCGCGACGCTGACGGCGCGATCCGCGCCGATTATGTCGCGATGGTCACCGAGGCCGTCGCGGGGCGCGACGCCGGGCTGCTGCGCGCGCTGGTCGGCGACCTGCACGAGGCCGATGCCGGCGACCTGATCGAGGCGCTCGATCCCGACCTGCGCTCCAAGCTCATCGAGCTGATGGGCAAGGACTTCGACTTCACGGCGCTGACCGAAGTCGACGACACGGTGCGCGAGGAAATCCTCGACGAACTGGAACCCGAGACCGTCGCGGAGGGCGTCCGCGACCTCGATTCCGACGACGCCGTCTACATCCTGGAAAACCTCTCGAAGGAAGACCAGGCCGAGATCCTCGAGCAGCTGCCGCAGCCCGAACGCCTCGCGCTGTCCCAGCGCCTCGACTATCCGGAAGAATCCGCCGGGCGGCGGATGCAGACCGAGTTCATCGCGGTGCCGCCGACATGGACCGTCGGCCAGACCATCGACTACATGCGCGAGACCGACGATCTGCCGGAGCGCTTCTTCGAACTCTACGTGGTCGACCGCAACCACCACCTGCTCGGCGCGGTGCCGCTCGACCGGCTCGCGCGCACCAAGCGCCCGGTCGCGGTCTCCGAACTGATGGAGCCGGAGCGCCACGTGGTGCGCGCCACCGAAGACCAGGAAGCGGTGGCGCGGCGCTTCGAGCGCTACAATCTGGTCGCGGCGCCGGTGGTCGACGAAAACGATCGCATGGTCGGCGTGCTGACCTTCGACGACATCGTCGACGTGATCGAGCAGGAGGCCGAAGAGGACATCAAGGCGCTCGGCGGCGTGAAGGGCGAGGAGGAACTGTCCGACTCGGTGTGGACCATCGCCAAGAGCCGCTTCAACTGGCTGCTGATCAATCTCGCGACGGCGTTCCTTGCGTCCTCCGTGCTCGGCCTGTTCGAAGGGCAATTGCAGACCATGGTGGCGCTCGCGGTGCTCGCGCCGATCGTCGCGAGCCAGGGCGGCAATGCGGCGACGCAGACCATGACGGTCGCGGTGCGCGCGCTCGCGACGCAGGACCTCTCGGACGCCAATGCAAAGCGCGTGATCCTGCGCGAGCTGATGGTCGGCACGATCAACGGGATCGGCTTCGCGGTCATCACCGGTGTCGTCGCCTATGCGTGGTTCCAGGTGCCGGGGCTCGGCGTCGTGATCGCGCTCGCGATGGTGTGCAATCTGATCGCCGCCGCGATGGCGGGTATCCTCATTCCGCTCGCGATTGAGCGTTTCAGGTTCGATCCGGCGGTGGCGTCGGGGGTGTTCGTCACCACGGTGACGGATGTGGTCGGCTTTTTCTCGTTTCTCGGCATTGCGACATTGTGGTTCGGGCTGAAGTGAGCTCGTGTCCCGGGCGCAGCGCAGCATGAAATGATGCGCTGCAGACCCGGGACCCCGGTTTTTGCTTCTAGAGAAGCAACCGGGGTCCTGCATCTGCGATGCATCACACTTCGTGCTGCATCGCGTGCGGGACACAGGAGCGCTCCTGACAAAGCGATGACGCCCGTCTATCGTTCGTCAAACCATTGAGGAAACGCCATGATCCCGAACGCCTGGCGCGGGTTTGATTTCGGCCTCGGCGAGGATGCCGATGCGCTGCGCGACACGGTTGCGCGCTTCTCGCACGACAACATCGCACCGCGTGCCGACGAGATCGACCGCGAGAACAAGTTTCCGCGCGATCTGTGGCCGCAGCTCGGCGAGCTTGGCGTGCTCGGCATCACGGTCGCGGAGGAATACGGCGGTGCCGGGCATGGGGTATCTGGCGCATTGCGTCGCCATGGAGGAAATCTCGCGCGGCTCGGCGGCGGTCGGTCTTTCTTACGGCGCGCACAGCAATCTCTGCGTCAACCAGATCCACCGCAACGGCAGTGCTGACCAGAAGAAGCGCTATCTGCCCAAGCTCGTCTCGGGCGAGCATGTCGGCGCGCTTGCGATGTCGGAGCCGAACTCCGGCTCGGATGTCGTGTCGATGCGTACGCGCGCCGACAGACGAGGCGACCGCTACGTCCTCAACGGCACGAAGATGTGGATCACCAACGGCCCCGTCGCCGAGACCTTCGTGGTCTATGCCAAGACCGACCCGACCGCCGGCTCGCGCGGGATGACGGCCTTCATCGTCGAGAAAAGCTTCAAGGGGTTCAGCCAGGCGCAGAAGCTCGACAAGCTCGGCATGCGCGGCTCGGACACGAGCGAACTGGTGTTCGACGATTGCGAGGTGCCGGAGGAGAACGTGCTCGGCGCGGTCGGCAATGGCGTCAACGTGCTGATGTCGGGCCTCGACTACGAGCGCGTGGTGCTGGCGGCCGGGCCGCTCGGCATCATGCAGGCCTGCATCGATGTCGTGATGCCGTATGTGCACGACCGCAAGCAGTTCGGCCGGCCGATCGGCCAGTTCCAGATCATGCAGGCCAAGCTCGCCGACATGTACGTGACGATGAATGCCGCGAAGTCCTACGTGTACGCGGTCGCGCGTGCCTGCGATGACGGACGCACCACGCGCGAAGATGCAGCGGGCGCGATCCTTTACGCGGCGGAGCGCGCGACCTGGATGGCGCTGGAGGCGATCCAGTGCCTCGGCGGCAACGGCTACATCAACGAGTTTCCGACCGGGCGGCTGCTGCGCGACGCCAAGCTCTATGAAATCGGCGCGGGCACCAGCGAAATCCGCCGCATGCTGATCGGGCGCGAGATTTTCGAGAAGACGGGCTGACGACGATGGCGGGGCTGCTCACCTACAAGGGCGCGGTCTATCCGTGGCACTGCGACCACATGGGCCACATGAATGTCATGCACTACGTCGGCAAGTTCGACCAGGCGACGTGGCATCTTTTTCATGAGATTGGGATCACGCCGGCGTTCCTGCGCGAGAACGACCGCGGCATGGCGGCGGTCGAGCAGAACATCCAGTACAAGCGCGAGCTGCTCGTGGGCGACATCGTCTCCGTCTATTCGGTGCTGAACGAGATAAAGGAGAAAGTGATCCGCTTTACCCACGAGATGCGCAAGGCGGACACCGGCGAGGTTGCGGCGATCACCATGCTCACGGCCGTTCACCTCGACAAGACGGCGCGCCGAGCCTGCGCGTTTCCGCAAAGTGTGCGCGAGAAGGGCGTTGCTCTGCTGGCAAGTTGACAGGCTCGACACCGCGCACTTACGACAGACGAACGCTGAGCGCGCCAGAGGCCGTTGATGTCGCCACTTCCCGAACCGTTTCGCGCCGCCTTTGCCGGGCTGGAGGAGCAGTTCAGCCGCTCTCATCAGTGTTTTGGTTGCGGTGTCGATCATCCCACCGGCCTGCACGTTCGTTGCTTCAGGACCGCCGACGGCGTGATGTCGCCGATCATCGTTCCGGCGCAATACAACGGGCCGCCGGGGGCGGCTCACGGCGGCATCGTCGCTGCCTACCTCGATGAGGTCTGGCGGCCGCCGCCCACCTCGCAACCGAGCGAACCGCCGTCACCGGCGAGCTGACCGTCCGCTACGTGAAGCCGGTGCCGGTCGAGACGCCGATCATCGGGAAGGGTTCGCTGGTCGCCGACCACGGTCGCTACGTGGACGTGGAAGGCCGGCTTGAGGACCTCGGTACAGGTGCCGTGCTGGCAACAGCGCGAGCCCGGTTCTTTCCCATTCCATCCTGAAAAAGAAGCGCGCCCGCTGTTTGGCCGGGCGCGCTCCGTTGTCAGATTTCAGTCGTTGATCGCCTGATAGACCAGCTGCTTGATCAGCCGGCGATAGAACGCGCGTGCCGGGCTCGGCGCCTGCGTCATCATCACGGCGGTCACCTCTTCCTTCGGGTCGACCCAGAAGAATGTGCCCGCATATCCGGCCCACAGGTATTCGCCTTGTGAGCCGTGAACGCCGGCCACGCCCGCGCCCTGCCGCACCGCAAATCCAAGGCCGAAGGTATAGCCCGGCGTGCCGAGCAGCAGCTCGCCCGGCGTGAACGGTGCCTGGATGCGCGTGCCGAGGTGGTCGGACGCCATAAGCTGAATGGTCGCGCGCGACAGGATGCGCACGCCGTCAAGCTGGCCGCCGTTGAGCAGCATCTGTGAGAAGCGCAGGTAGTCGGCTGCGGTCGACACTGCACCGGCTCCGCCTGAATCGTTGCCCGGCACGGCCGCAACATCGATCAGCTTGTTCGGCAGACCGGAGGCGGGATCGGTCGCGAACGCCTGCGCCAAGCGGCCGGTTTTGTCCGCGGGCAGGGCGAAGGCCGTGTCGGTCATGCCGAGCGGCTTGAAGATGCGCTCATCGAGAAAGTCAGCGAGGCGTTTGCCCGATGCCGCCTCGATCACGCGGCCGAGCAGGTCGCTCGCGAGGCTGTATTCCCAATATGTGCCCGGCTGATGCGCGAGCGGCGCCGCGGCGAGCCGTTCGTTGAACTCGGCCGGCGTCAGCGCACGCGCGTCGAAGTCGCGCACGGTCGGCGAGTAGAGCCCGGCCTTGGTGTAGGCGTCCTTCACCGGCGTGTTCGCGGTGATCTCGCCATAGGCGAGGCCCGCGGTGTGGCGCAGCAGATCCTGCACGGTCATCTCGCGGTCGGCGGGCGCGGTTCCGTAGGTCACGCGCGCGAACTCGGCATCGGCCTTCGCGACGCTGACGCGCTGGCCCTTGAAGGCGGGAATGAATTTCGACACCGGGTCGGTGAGCTGCAGCCTTGCCTTCCTCGATGAGGATCATGGCATCCCGACCGACACGATGGGCTTGGTCATCGAGTAGATGCGGAACACCGAGTCCATCGACATCGGCTTCTTGGCGTCCTTGTCCTGGAAGCCGGTCGCGCTCGCGTGCACGATCTTGCCCTTGCGCGCGACGATGATGACGGTGCCGGGCAGGCGGTTCTCGTCCGCCTCCTTCTTGAACACCTCCTGGATGCGATCGAGCCGCTGCTTCGACATGCCGACCTGTTCGGCCGGCGCGGTCGCAAGCGGCAGCTTCATGTCGGCCCATGCGGGCACGGCAAGAATGACGGAGC
Source organism: uncultured Alphaproteobacteria bacterium (assembly GCA_963779545.1). Taxonomy (GTDB): domain Bacteria; phylum Pseudomonadota; class Alphaproteobacteria; order Rhizobiales; family Xanthobacteraceae; genus PALSA-894. The sequence goes on from CAVZYQ010000008.1 coordinate 56,492, forward strand.
CGAACAATGCGGCTCCGAACAGCATGCGTTTCATGGCCTTTCCTCCTCGAACCGGTTCTTGTCGGGAGTCGCCCCGGACCGGCCGCCGTCATGTTAGGCGGTGAGAAATGGCAGGACCATGACCGGATCGCTTGGTCGCCCACCGGCGTGGCAGACATGCGCCAGGCGGCGCTGGATTCATGCATACCGCGCCGGATATGCTGGCGATCCTTTCTGTTTCCCCCGGAGAAGCCTTCATGCAGTTTGTCGAGGCGCATGGCGCCAAGATTCCGATCGTCGGCTTCGGCTCGATGCGGCTGAAGGAAGACGCCGGCGCGAAGGCGATCGAATCCGCGATCCGGCAGGGCTATCGCCACATCGATACGGCGGCGTTCTATGGCAATGAGAAGGAAGTCGGGCAGGGGATGCGCGCCTCCGGCGTGCCGCGCGAGCAGATCTTTCTCACCACCAAGGTGCGCGACAACAATCTGAAGGCCGACGACTTCGCCCGCTCGCTCGACAACAGCCTGAAGCTGCTCGACCTGCCGGCGGTCGATCTCTTGCTGATCCACTGGCCGAACCCGCAGGTGCCGATGGCGGAGAGTATCGGTGCGCTGAACAAGGCGAAGCGCGACGGGCTCACCAAACACATCGGCGTGTGCAACTACACCGTCGCGCTGCTCGACGAGGCGTGGAGCGTGACCAAGGAGCCGCTGGTCACCAACCAGATCGAGGTGCATCCGTTTCTCGACCAGACCAAGGTGATCGCCGCCTCGCGCGGCCACGGCATGAGCATTACGGCCTATTGCCCGATCGCGCGCGGACGCGTGCCCGGCAATCCGGTGCTGGAGCGCATCGCCGCGGCCCACGGCAAGACCGCGAGCCAGGTGTCGCTGCGCTGGCTGGTGCAGCAGGGCATCATCGTCATTCCGGGCTCCGGCAAGCCGGAGCGGCAGAAAGAGAATTTCGACGTGCTGGACTTTTCGCTCAGGCCGCCGAAATGAACGAGATCGCAACGCTGAAAAAGCCGGATGGGCGGGTGGTCAATCCGCCGCAAGCGCCGAAATGGGACGTGTGAAAGGTATTAGAAATGCAAATGGTTGAAGCAAACGGCGCGAAAATCCCGACGATCGGGCTCGGGACCTGGCAGCTTAACGGCGATGTCGGCATCAATATCACCGAGGGAAGCGCTGAAACTTGGCTACCGCCATCTCGATTGCGCGCTGATCTACGGCAACGAGAAGGAAGTGGGCGAGGGGCTGCATGCGTCCGGCGTGAAGCGCGAGGACGTATGGGTCACCACCAAGGTGCCGCACACCGAACTGGCTCCCGCCAACGCTGGAAAAGGCCGTGAAGCAGAGCCTCGTCGAACCTCCGGCTCTCCGACGTGAACCTGCTGCTGATTCACTGGCCGAACCCGGAGATCCCGCTCGCCGACACGATGGGCGCGATGTGCGAGATGAAGAAGAAGGGTCTTGCGCGCAACATCGGGATTTCGAACTTCACCGTGCAGCTCATCGACGAAGCGGTGAAGCTCTCATCCGAGCCGATCGCCACCAACCAGATCGAATGGCATCCCTATCTCGACGAGGAGAAGGTGCGGGCCGCGTGCAAGAAGCACGGCATCGCGGTCACCGCCTATTGCCCGATCGCGCGCGGCCGCGCGGTGGGTGACGAGGTGCTGACGCGCGTCGGCAAGAGGCACGGCAAGTCCGCCGGGCAGGTGTCGCTGCGCTGGCTGGTGCAGAAGGGCGCGATCGTGATTCCGCGCACCTCCAAGGTCGAGCGGCTGACCGAGAACATGTCGATCTTCGATTTCGAGCTGTCGGCCGACGAGATGGCCAAGGTCGACGGCCTCGCGAAGGCCGCCGGACGCGTCGTCAGCGTCGGCTGGGCGCCGAAGTGGGACTGATGCGCTACTCTGCCGGCTGGATAGCGGCGCGCGGTACTCGGCGGGCTGCTGTCGGCGAGCCGGCTCGTTGCGCTGCGCCTCGCCGCGCACGTTCCACAGCACGCCGCCGACGATCAGCGCCGCGCCGGCGAAGACGAAGATGTCGAGGTGCTCGCCGTAGAACATCCAGCCGATGACCGCGATCAGCGGCACGCGCAGGAAATCCATCGGGATCACAACCATCGCGTCGCCGTAGCGGAACGCGTTGGTGAGGCAGTAGTGGATCGCGAGCCCGCGCAACCGCGATGCCGAGCAGCGGCAGGCGTCATCGACGAGTCGAACTTGAGAAAGAACGTGTAATCGCTGCTGCCGAGAAAGTTCATCGGAAGCTGCATGACGTTCATCCAGAACATGATCGAGAACGTCGTCTCGGTCACGATCAGCTTCTTGGTGATGACGGCGGCGATCGCGAACAGCAGCGCGCCGAAGCACCATCAGCAGCGCGACCGGCTGAAACGCGTCGTGACCGGGCCGCAGCACCACGAGCACGCCGACGAAGCAGAGCGCGAGCGCGCTCGCGCGCGTCGTGGTCATTCGCTCGCCGAGGAACAGGACGGCAAGCAGCGTGACCCAGGCCGGTATGATGAATTCGAGCGCGAATACCGTTGCGAACGGCAGCACCGCGATGGCGATCGTCCAGCAGATCTGCGACCCGAAGTGCACGACATTGCGGCCGAGCTGGAGGCGCATATGGCGCCATCGCACGCTGCGCAGCAGCGCAGGGCGAGGCAAGCCCCATCGCGAGCAGGATGACCAGCCCGCCGAAGCTGCGCACCGTCATCATTTCGAACGCATTGAAATGATGCGACAGCGCGCGCACCGAAATGGCCGCGACGATGAAGGCCGTGAGCGTCCCGCTCATCCATAAGATCAGCCATCCGAGGCGTGCGCGGGCGCAGCCCGCCGGGCTGGCGCGATCTGGCGGCGCGCAGCACTCGGCACCGCGTCTACCGCCGAATGCGGGATCGCGGTCTTGTCGGCTGCGGCGCTTGATCGAGCAGCATGGGACTCCACTTCGCACGCGCAACTGAACGTTGAGACAAGCGTTTCGTCAATAGCGGGATGCTACATTTTCCCGTGCATGAGATTGCGTTGCGTCAGGTCTCGCCCGGCTCTTCGGTCTTGCGCCGCTTGCGCGTCTGCACCGCGTATTCGCCGCGCGGGCGATGCGGATCGCTCGACGGCGCCGACACCGTCCGGTGGAAATCGGCCCAATCGGACGGTGTCAGGTCTTCGATCCCTTCGACGACATCGAATTGATCGAGCGCGTCGCCATAGGTGCTGCGATGAACCGGCTGGACCTGCAGGAAGGGATAGTTCGCGTCGAACTCGATCGGCACGTTCGGCCGGGTCAGCCTGAGGTTCACGAACAGCGGGCCGAACCAGCGGTCGGTTTCGATGATGCCCTCGTAGCTCTCATAGGCCTGGCTGTGCGTCAGGTTGGCGGGCGGGCGGACCAGCAGGCTCCAGCCCGGCGCGGTGCGCGCGACGAAGCCGCTCCACAGCATCAGGCCGGCCGGGTCCTTGAAGGAGCCGAGAAAGGGCGGCGAGTAACCTTGCACCTCCGGCGGCGCGACGCTGTCGAAGTGCGCGGCGAAATTCGGAAACTGCGCGGCGTTGAGCGAGATACCAGCCGTCCTCGCCTTCGTAGCTCCAGATGACGTCGTTCGCGCCGTCCCACATCAGCTTGAAGTTCATCGGCGGAAAAATATACCAGCCGAGCGCGGATGCGGTGCGGATCGCCTCGCAATAGCGGAATGCGCGGGTCGGCATCGAGCCGGCGGCGGAGCGGTCGGCGCGCTCCGGCGCCCGTGCGCCGGGCAGGAAGCGGTAGAACTTGACGAGCGGGGCCTCGGGTACCGGTTGTTCCATAAGTCCTCGATCAGCCCGGAATGAATCCGGGCCGATATTGGCGCCCCGCGCGGCGAAAAATGCAAGAAGGTCGCGTCAGGGCGGCGCGTCCGCCCCGACACATATGCGGACAGTTGCGTCAGAGCGCCGGGCGCATGTTGCCGATGCGGACCTGTCCGTTGTCCTTGGTGGCGGCGGGCGCCGGACGCACGGCAGGGAAGTTCGGGCTCAAGTTGCCGAGGCGAACCTTGCCGCTGTCGGCGGTTTCGGTCGTTGCCGCACGCACGGCCGGGAGGCTCGGGCTCATGTTGCCGAGCCGGACCTTGCCGCTGTCACGGGTCGCGGTGGAAGACACTTTCACCTGCATCGCTACCTCCAAGTGTTGATCGGGATAAACTAGCGCCGACAGTGTAGCATGTGAGCGCGGTCAGCGCGCGAGCGTAAAAATACCGTTTGATTCATGTGAAAACGTCGCGCAGCCGGCGGCGCTTGGCGTGAGAGTCGCGTGAAAATGGTTGGCCGGCGTGCTGGAAGGCTGATATCGCAGCCGCACCGCGTTGAATTTCATGGAAAACCACCGGAGAGCCCTTTGAGTCTCGCGCCCGATATCGTCGCCAAGCTTGAAAAAGTCACCACCGCCACCATCACGACGATGCTGCTCAAGAAGGGTATCCGGCATTGCTGGATGCAGGGCGCGATGCCGTTCTGCTCATGCGGCCGGTAAGCGCATCGTCGGGCCCGCGTTCACCTTGCGCTTTGTCCCGGTGCGCGAAGATCTCGCAACGCCCGCAAGCTGGGCAAAGCCGATCTCGACGCGCGGGGCGATCGAGGCGATGCCGGAAGGCTGCATCGCGGTCGCGGACGCGATGGGCGTGACCACCGCGGGCATCTTCGGCGATATCCTGTGCATGCGCATGGTCCGCCGCGGCGTGAAAGCGCTCGTCACCGACGGCGTGGTGCGCGACAAGGCGGGCGTGGTCGCGACCGGTCTGCCGGTGTGGTGTCAGGGCACGGCCGCGCCTGCGTCGGTAAATGGGCTCACGTTCGTCGGCTGGCAGGAGCCGATCGCCTGCGGCGGCGTCGCGGTATTTCCCGACGACGTGATCGTGGTGGACGACGACGGCGCGGTGCTGATCCCGAAGGACCTTGTCGACTTCGTCGCCGAGGAGGGCGAGGAGCACGAGCGCTACGAAAGCTGGGTGGTCAGCGAGGTCGAGCGCGGCGTGCCGCTGCCCGGGCTCTATCCGCCGAACGACGAGGCCAAGGCGCGCTACGAGGCGTGGAAGAAGAAGTAGATGTTCTTCGTCCTTGCGAAGGTTCTCGGCTTCTTCGCGCTGCCGTCCAACATTCTCATTTCGCTCGGCCTGCTCGGCGTCTGCTGATGGCGACGCGCTTTGCGCGGGCAGGGCGGCGGCTTGCCGTGTCGGCGCTGATCCTGATCGCGATCGCCGGTCTTTCGCCGTTCGGCAATGCGATCATCCTGCCGCTCGAGGAGCGCTTCCCGCCTGGGATGCCTCGCGCGGCGCACCGACCGGCATCATCTCGCTCGGCGGCGCGCTCGACACCGTGGTGTCGCAGCCACGCGGCGAGGTCGCGCTGAACGAAGCGGCCGAGCGCATGACCGTGATCGCCGAACTCGCGCGCCGCTTTCCGAACGCGCGCATCGTGTTCACCGGTGGTTCCGGCCGCATCATCTATGACGGCGTGACCGAGGCCTCGCTCGCGGCGCGGCTGTTCGAAAGCTTTGGCATCGCGAAGGAGCGGATCGTTCTGGAGGACAAGTCGCGCGACACCGACGAGAACGCGCGCTTCACGAAGGAATTGCTCGATCCGAAGCCGGGCGAGCGCTGGCTGCTCGTCACCTCGGCGCATCACATGCCGCGTTCGGTCGGCGTGTTCCGCGCGGCGGGGTTTCCCGTCGAGGCGTATCCGGTCGATTTCCGCACGCGCGGCGCGGTCGACCTGCTGCGGCCGTTCTCGAACGTCGGCGACGGGCTGCGCCGCACCGACACCGCAGCGCGCGAGTGGGTGGGGCTGGTGGCCTATCGGCTGACCGGGCGAACGGACGCGCTGTTTCCGGCGCCGTGAGCTGATCGCTGCGCGTGCCCGGCGCGTCGCAGCACCGTAGCGAGAGAAAGCGTCGGCGTTCTAAGACGGCCGCGTAGCGGCCTGATGGTGATGCGATGCAGACCCGGGACCTCGGTTCTGACTTCTGGAAGCAACCCTCCCGCATCTGCGATGCACCGCTAAGACCGCTGCATCGCGTGAGCGGGAAAGCATAGATCAGTCCTGCTTCGCGACGTCAGCCGGTACACGCCCTTGAAGTCGCGCGGGTCGACCGGTTTGCCTTTCGGGTGATCAGCAGGCGGCCTTGTTCGGCGAGTGCGACCGCGGCGCGGCGGATCGGCTGCATCAGCGGGCCCCATTGATCCGGATGCGTGCCGCCGAGTTCGCGCGCGGCTTCGGTTGGATCGACAGTTTTTCCCGGGCCGCGTTCGGCGACGAGGCGCAGCAAAACGGCTTCGATCTTTGCGGGATCCGGACGCGGAATCTGTTCGTTTGATCTTCCATCGCGACGGCATCGCGGATTCTCCCGCGAGCCGCAAGCGCGCTCACACATCCACCGCGCGGCTCGCATCCGAGCCGAACTGCCGCCACGACATCACCAGCACCACCGCGGCCGTCGTTCCCATGAACACATAGGGACTGACGAACCAGCCGAGATAGCCGAGCGCGAAGAAGAACGCGCGCTGGCCGTGGTTGAAGTGCCGCCCCGCGGCGCGTGAACAGCGCGGTCGGTGCGCTTCACATGCGCTTCCGCCTCCGGCGTGTCCTTCTCGGCGGGCGGCGGCATCGCGCCGAGCAGGATCGCGACGTAGTTGTACAGCCGGTACGACCACGCGAACTTGAAGAACGCATAGACGAAGATCACCGCAAGCCCGATCGCCTTCATTTCCCACAGCACGCGGGTCGTCGGGATGCCGATCGGCAGCGTGGCGACGACGCTGAGCACGTCGTCGGTCGAGCGGATGATGGTCAGCGCGCCGCCGATCGCGAACAGCGAGGTGGAGGCGAAGAACGCCGTGCCGTTTTGCAGCGCCGCCATGATCTGCATGTCGACCATGCGCATCTCGCGGTCGAGCATGCGGCGCATCCACACCGCGCGATAGCTGTTCATGCGCGCGTTCAGGCCCTCGCGCTTGTGCGGCACGTATTCGAGCAGGATCGCGTAGCTCGCCCAGGCGGTGACGAACCAGGCCAGCGCGATGAGATCGGCGATGCTGAACGGCATGGGCAGCATGCTGCCCGTTCGGCGCGCTCTCGACAACCGCGCGCGCAAGGCCCGATATCAGGGGTCTGGAGGATCGCATGCCGCAAACGATCACCACCGGATACAAGGCGCTGCTCGAAGCCGCCGAGAAGGACATCGAGACGCTCACCGTCGATCAGGCGAAGGCGCTGCACGGGCGCGACGACGTGCAGTTCGTCGACATCCGCGATCCGCGCGAGCTTCAGCGCGAGGGCAAGATGCCGGGCGCCTTCCACGCGACGCGCGGCATGCTGGAGTTCTGGATCGATCCGGAGAGCCCGTATCACAAGCCGGTCTTCGCGCAGGACAAGAAGTTCGTGTTCTTCTGCGCCGGCGGCTGGCGCTCCGCGCTGGCGGCGCAGACCGCGCAGCGCATGGGGCTGAAGCCGGTCGCGCACATCAAGGGCGGGTTCGGCGAATGGAAGAAGTCCGGCGCGCCGGTGGAGGAGCCGGACGAGAAGGCGAAGAAGACCTGAGTTCATTCCGCGCGTTGATCGATCGATTCACCACATTTCGCTTGCCGATACGTGCGCTCTGCCCGCGATGCTGGCTGCCACATCGGAGCGCAACGATGAAGCTCATCATCGGCAACAAGAACTATTCCTCGTGGTCGTTCCGGCCCTGGATCGCGCTGAAAGCCGCGGGCATTCCGTTCGACGAAGAGGTGATCTCGCTCTACGTCGAGGGCAGCCGCGAGCAGATCCTCAAGCGCTCGCCCGCCGGCAAGGTGCCGATCCTGATCGACGGTGAGGTGCGGGTGTGGGAGTCGCTCGCAATCCTCGAATACATCGCGGAGAAATTCCCCGCCGCGAACCTGTGGCCGTCCGACCCTGCGGCACGCGCGCATGCCCGCGCGATCTCGACCGAGATGCATGGCGGCTTCCCGGCGCTGCGCAGCGAGTGCGGCATGAACTTGTGGCGCCCGCCCGCAAAGCGCGCGCTCTCGGCCGACGCGCAGGCCAACATCGCGCGCGTGCAGGAAATATGGACCGAAGCGCGCGAGCGCTTTGGCGCAGGGGGGCCGTTCCTGTTCGGCACATTCTCGGTCGCGGACGCGATGTATGCGCCGGTGGTCGCGCGCTTCGACACCTACATGATCGACGTCAGCGCGCCGGTGAAGGCCTACATGCAGGCGATGATCGCGCTGCCGGCTTGGCAGGAGTGGCGGCGCGCGGCGCTGAAGGAAGAGTGGGTCATCCCGAAATTCGAAGAGGACTGGCCGAACGTGAAGCGTCTTCCGGCAGAGGCGGCGTGAGCCATGCAACTCGTCATCGGAACAAGAACTATTCGTCGTGGTCGTTCCGGCCATGGATCGCCATGAAGGCGCTCGGCATTCCGTTCGAGGAAATCCTCATCCCGTTCGGCTCGCCGCTCGGCAACCCGGAATTCAAGCAGCGGATTTCCGCCTACACGCCCGCCGGGCTGGTGCCGGTGCTGATCGACGGCGACACCCATGTGTGGGAAACGCTCGCGATCATGGAGTATCTCGCGGAGACATGTCCCGACAAAGGCGTGTGGCCCGCCGACACGAAAGCACGCGCGCAGGCGCGGGCGCTGTCGAGCGAGATGCATGCGGGCTTCGGCGCGTTGCGCAGCGAGTGCCCGATGAACATCCGCCGTCCGGTGCGCGAGCGCGCGCTGCCCGACGCCGCCAAGGCGAACGTCGCGCGCATCGACGCGATGTGGACCGAGTGCCGCGCACGCTACGGCGGGCCGTTCCTGTTCGGCAAGTTCTGCGCCGCGGACGCGATGTATGCGCCGGTGGTCGCGCGGCTGAACACCTACGGCATCAAGGTCGGCGGCAAGCGCGGGGCTACATGGACGCCATGATGGCGCTGCCGGCGTGGGCGGAGTGGCGCGCGGCGCGCGCTGAAGGAAACCTGGATCGTGCCGGAGGACGAGGCCGACTGGCCGACGGTGCTGTAGAGTAGGGCGGGCAAAGCGAAGCGTAGCCCGCCGCCTTGCTACGCGGGCACGGCGCGTCTCGCGCCTTGCCCGCCCTACGAAGCTGTGGCAAGGAGCGCCTCCAACTCATCCAGAAACGGCCGCTGGTACGTCAGGATCTTCTCGCGCGCCTCCGCCAGCCCGAACCACGCCACGCGATCGATCTCGGGAAAGCTCTTGCGCTTGCGCGACTTCGGCGGCCATTCGATCTCGAACGTGTTGCAGACAAGCGCGGCCGGATCGAAATCGCCCTCGCAGGCAAAGCCGTGCACCGTCTTGCCGCTCTTCTGCTTCACGGGCGCGAGCGGAATGAGCGGCTCGCGCGCGACGAACCCTGTCTCCTCGGTGAATTCGCGCTGCGCGGTGGCAAGCAAATCTTCGCCCGGATCGGCCAATCCCTTCGGGATGGTCCACGCGCCTGCATCCTTCTTCGCCCAGTAAGGCCCGCCGGGGTGCGCCAGCAGCACTTCGAGCGCGCCGCGCCGGCGAAACGGCAGGATGCCCGCGCTGATCTCGGCCTTGCGGCTCATGAACGACCTCAACGAAAAGCCCGGCCTTCCGGCCGGGCTTACGTCACAATCGCGGCAGTGTCACTCGCCGCGCAGCGTATCCTTCAGGCCGCCGACGGCGTTCTGGATCTTGCCGGCCGTCTTCTGCGCCTTGCCTTCGCCTTCGAGCTTGGCATCGCCCGTCACCTTGCCGGCGACTTCCTTGACCTTGCCTTTGGCCTGCTCGAGCGAGCCTTCAACGCGATCTTTGTCCATTGTTCCGTCTCCATTGATGAGGGTCGGATGGACAACGTTCCGGAGACAGGGCAGTTCCGGCGAGATCTAGAGACGCTCCATCACCTCATAGCTGAACGACCCATTCCGCAGCCGCACGGTGACGCGGCAGGGCTTGCGCGGCAATCCGGACGGCGGTGCCTCAAGGCGGCTCAGTGGCGGGAGCAGTTCGTCGGGATCGTGGTCGAACTCGACGGTGGCCTCAAACGTGGCGTCCGCGTCGTCGCGCGCCTCCCGAATCAGCGCGCGGCACGCGCAGTTCATACCCGAACACCTCGGGCAGGTACTCGAGCACAAGGCTGCCGTCCGCGAGTCTTGCGCTGATCAACGCCACGAACACATCCGCCTCTTCGGCGAGCTGATAGTGCGACGGGCGATGCGCGGCCCACAGCTCGTCCACCAAGGCGCGCAGCACGGGGCGCAGCAGCGTGCAGCTCATCGGGAACGCTTCGAAGATCACTTCGAGGCGGTTGCCGCGCGCCAGCGTGCGATGCACCGCCATGCCGCGCTGGCTGGCCACCGCGATGAGGCGGTCGCGCTCGCGTCCCGTCAGGTCGTAGGACGCAAGCACGCCGGCGTCGCCGTGCCGCAGCCGGTCGGCCATGTCCGGCGCGAGCGTGAGCTCAACGACCGCGTGCTGAAACGCCTGCAGCGACATAGGCGAAAGCCTTCACGGGTTGTGGATGGGCGGCGACGATCCTGCGCGCATGCGCAAGCTGCTCGAACACGCCGTCCTCGCCCATGCGGCCGAGCGAGGACTTCGTGAAACTCGAATGTCACGCCGCGCAGATTGACCGCCCGCGGCAGCGTGCGGTCGAGCAGCGCCCACACCGGCTCCAGCACCGGCCCGGTATGTGAGTCGGTATGGAAGCCCATCATCGGCACGCCGCCCGCGAGGTGGATCTCGACGACGTTCGAGAGATCGAGCCGGTCGAGATAGTTCTCGGCGGAAAAGCCGTGGTTCACCGCGTTGGTGTAGAGATTGTGCAGGTCGAGCAGCACGCCGCATCCGGTCTCGCCGCACAATGCGTTGAGGAAATCCTCCTCCGTCATGTCCTGATCGGGATAGCGGAAATAGTAGACGTTGTTCTCGAGCAGGAACGGTACGTCGAGCCGCTGCGTGAAGTAGCGCACGCGCGGGATCAGCATCTCCAGCACATCGCGATCGTATGGGACCGGCACCGTGATCGCGGCGTTCACTTCGTGGCCGGTGCCAATGCGTGAAAACGACAGATGATCGCTGATCCACGGGCTGCCGAGCCGCTTTGCCCACGCGATCATGTTGTCGGCATAACCGGTGTCGAAGAAATCCGCGCTGCAGATGGACAGCCCAATGCCGTGCAGGGCGACCGGCAGGCGTAGCGATGTCTCGTCGAGCAGTTCGGCTGCGGCCGGAAGCATGTCGAACCGCTGCGCCGTGCCGATGCCATGATCAATCCATCCGCGGTCGGGAATGACCGCGAGATGGTCGAGTTCGCTCACGGCGCGCGCGAGAAAGCCGTCCATGCTGGGGTTGAGCAGCGCGCCCACCCAAGCCGGAGCGCGGGACATCGGGCTTAGAACTGCGCTTCGATGATCTCCGGGAATTTGTCCAGGATGTGCACGTCGAGGCCGGATTTGCAGGCGCCGCAGATCTTCAGCCCGGCCGCCTTGAGGATCTTCGGGTCGGTCACGACCTTCTGGACCAGCGTGCCGAGATCGGCGCTGCGGGTTTTGCTGTCGACCACGACTTGGGCGAGAGGCGAGCCGGCGGTCTTGATGACACGTACTCTGGTAGCCATGCTTCACTCCAATGTTGCGCACGCTGGCGCTTGGCCTTCCACCGACGTCAATCTACCTATAATCGATCTATTGAGTGTCAATACTCAATTAGATTGTAAACAATTCAAAAGCGAACTTTTTCGATCTTGTGTGGTCTGCGCGGTCGACAAGGGTTCGCTCCGAGCGAGACAGGGAGGAACACGTTTTTCGGCCTTGTTCTGGCAGCCGTCGCCTCCGATGATGGCCGTCAACAAGAACCAACAGGGAGGGCGTCATGCCCGTGCGCATCCTCGGCGCGATCCTCGTGTCTTTGCTCGGCGTCGCGACCGCGTTCGCACAGAACTACCCGGCCAAGCCGGTGCGCATCGTAGTCGGCTTCGCGGCCGGCGGCCCGACCGACGTGATCGCCCGTATCGTGGCGCAGAAGCTGTCGGAAACTCTCGGCCAGCAATTCTATGTCGAGAACGTCGGCGGGGCGGGCAGCAACACGGCGTCCGCCCAGGTCGCACGCGCGGCGCCGGACGGCTACACCATCATGGCGATCTCGACCGGCTTCATGGTGAACATGAGCCTCTATGCCAAGGTGCCGTACGACGCGGTGAAGGATTTCGCGCCGGTCACGCTGATCTGCTACTCGCCGAACGTCGTCTCGGTGAACCCGTCGGTGCCGGCGAAAACCGTCCCCGAGCTGCGCGACCTGATCAAGGCCAATCCCGGCAAGTACTCGTTCGCGGGACCCGGCACCGGTTCGACGCCGCATCTGTCGGGCGAGTTGTTTCGCCTGACATACAATCTCGATTTCCCGCATGTGCCGTTCACCGGCGCGGGACCGGCGATTCAGTCGACGCTCGGCGGGCACACGCCGGTTGCCTTCTCGGCGCTGCCGCCTGCAGTGCCGGCTGCGAAGGACGGCAAGCTGCGCGTGCTCGGTGTTGCGGCGGATAAACGCGTCGCGGCGCTGCCCGACGTGCCGACCTTTGCCGAGCAGGGGATCACGGGCCAGGACTCCGACACGTTGACCGGCCTTGTCGCCCCGGCGGCACGCCGAAGGAGATCGTCGATCTGCTCCAGCGCGAGATCGCCAAGATCGTCGCGCAGCCGGACATCAAGGAGAAGCTCGATGCGCTCGGCTTCATCGCGGTGGCGAACAAGCCGGACGAGTTCGCCGCGCGCATCAAGGCGGAGATCGAGAAGTGGGGCAAGGTTGTGCGCGACGCGAAGTTGAGGATTGAGTGACGGCCGCATGCGCATCACCGACATCCGCGAAACCTCCATCGCGCTGAATTCCACGCTGAAGAACTCCTCGATCGATTTCTCCGAGATGACCACGTCGGTCGTCGCCGTGATCACCGATGTGGTGCGGGACGGTAAGCCGGTCACAGGATTCGCGTTCAACTCCACCGGCCGCTACGCCTGCGGCGCGCAGATGCGCGCACGCTTCATTCCGCGGCTGATGAAGGCCGAGCCGAAGTCGCTGCTGAACGAGGCGGGTGACAATCTCGACCCCGCCAAGTGCGTCGCCGCGATGATGCGCAACGAAAAGTCCGGCGGGCACTCGGAGCGTTCGATCGGCATCGGCACCATCGAGACCGCGATCTGGGATGCGGTCGCCAAGATCACCGGCAAGCCGCTGCATGTGCTGCTGGCCGAGCGCTACGGCGGCGATCCGGCACGGACCAAGTGCTTCGTCTATGTCGGCGGCGGCTGGTATGCGCCCGGCAAGGGCATCCCGGACCTGAAGGACGAGATGAAGCGCCATCTCGATGCCGGCTACACGATGGTGAAGATGAAGGTCGGCGGCGCGCCGCTCGACGAGGACATGCGCCGTATCGAGGCGGTGAAAAGCATCCTGCCGTCACATGCCGAACTCGCGGTCGACGCCAATTCCAAGTTCGACCGCGCCGAGGCGCTGCGCTACGCGAAGGCGATGACCCCATACAAACTGCGCTGGTTCGAGGAGCCGTGCGATCCGCTCGACTACGCAACGCTCGCCGACATTTCGGAGGCGTATCCGCACGCGCTCTCGACCGGCGAGAACCTTTTTTCGACGCAGGACGTCGAGAACCTCGTGCGCTTCGGCAACCTGAAACCCAACCGCCGCGACGTGATCCAGGTCGATCCGCCGCAGGCCTACGGCATCGCGCAGTACGCGCACACGCTTTCCGCGCTGGAGAAATTCCAGTGGCCGCGCTCCGGCCACTTCCCGCACGGCGGCAACCAGATGTCGCTCGCGATCGCCGCCGGTTTCGGCCTTGGCGGCGCGGAGAGCTATCCGGGCGTGTTTGGTGTGTTCGCTGGCTTCGCCGACGATGCGGTGATCGAGGATGGGTACATCTCGCTCTCGGACCGCCCCGGCATCGGCTTTGAGGGGCAGGCGGCGCTCTATGCGGTGATGAAGGATTTGGCGAACTAGAAGGGACCCCGGTTTTTTCTTGTTGAGGAGCAACCGGGGTCCGGCATCTGCGACGCACCGCTACGTGCTGCATCGCATGCGGGACACAGGCGTGATCACTTCACCGCCGTCACCACGATCTCCACCACGTGCGGCGCTTCGATATTCACCCCGATACAGGCGCGCATCGGCGGGTTCCTGGCGTCGACCCATTCGTCCCACGCGCGGTTCAGCTCCTTCTTCTGCGTCACGTCGTTCAGGTAGATGATGGTCGAGAGGATCTTGCTCTTGTCCGTGCCGCACATCGCGAGGCTTTCGTCGATGCGCGCCAGCACCTTCACGGCCTGTTCGTAGACGCCGGGCGGGCAGGGGTCCGGCGCCACCGCCACGGTGAACACGAGATCGTCGGTCGCAACCGCGCGGCTGCGGGTCGGGGTCAGGCCGGGGAATCGGGTGATCATTGAGGCTCCGTTCGGGTTAGGTTTGCAGTTCCGCACGCCAAACCGGTGCGATTCCAGCGAAAATTTGCGATTCCGTCGCAATTCTGCCCTGCGAATGGAACCCGGACGGGTCCCCGGACCTAGGCCCGCATGGGCACCTTCCACCCCGGCCGCAATGTCTGGCGCGTCGAGCACGCGGATCGCGCCGCGATGCTGATCGACGCCGGTGCGTTTTTCGGCGCGGTGCGCGCCGCGCTGCTGCAGGCCAAGCGCTCGGTCTTCATTATCGGCTGGGATCTCGACAGCCGCACGCGGCTGGTCGGCGAAGATTGCGAAGCGCATGACGGCTGGCCGGTCACCCTGCGCGAGTTTCTGGTGCGGCTCGTCGAGGAGCGGCCTGAGCTCACCGTACATTTGCTGGCGTGGGATTTCGCGGTGCTCTACGCGCTCGAACGCGAGCCGTTCCCCTCGCTCAAACTCGGCTGGAATACGCCCGACCGCGTCCGCTTCCGGCTCGATAACGTCCTGCCGGTCGGCGCCTCGCATCACCAGAAGATCATCGTGGTCGACGATGCGCTCGCGTTCTCGGGCGGCCTCGATCTCACGATCCGGCGCTGGGACACCTGCCAGCACGACTTCGAAAACCCGCAACCGTTGCGATCCCGCGGGACAGCCCTACCGCCCCTTCCATGACGTGCAGATGGTGGTCGACGGCAAGGCCGCCAACGCGCTCGCCGAGATCGCCCATGAACGCTGGGAGCGCGCGACCGGCGAGCGGATCGAGATGCAGCCGCTTGGCGCGCCATGGCCGGATGTGACGCCGGACTTCAGCAAGGTGGATTGCGCGATCGCGCGCACCTTCCCGCAGTACGGCGGGCGCGCGGAGGTGAGGGAGGTCGAGGCGCTGTTCGCCGACATGATCGGCGCGGCCGAGCGCACGATCTACATCGAGAACCAGTTTCTCACTTGCGGGCCGATCGCCAAGGCGCTGGCGAAGCGGCTCGACGAGAAACGGGAGCTTGAGGCGGTGCTGATCGCGCCGCATACGCCCGACACTTGGCTCGAGAGCCACACCATGCGCAACGGGCGCATCCGCTTCCGCCGCATTCTGGAGGAGGCGGGCGTGATGGAGCGCGTGCGGCTCGTGTGTCCGCAGGTGCGCGACGGCGACAACGCAACGCACACGATGGTTCACTCCAAGGTGATGATCATCGACGACCGCTTGCTGCGCATCGGCTCGGCCAATCTCAACCACCGCTCGATGGGGACCGACACCGAGTGCGATCTCGCGATCGAGGCGCACAATGATGGGGAGCGCGCGGCGATCCGGCACGCGCGCGCACGGCTGCTCGCGGATCACACGGGCGTTTCCGTGACCGACGCCGCGAAAGCCATTCAGGCGGGTTTGATCCACGCGGCGGACACGCTGTCCGGCCGCGGCCATCGGCTGGTTGCCATCGACGACGGCGAGCCCGATGCCGGCGAACTCGCCGAATACATCGAGAGCCTGGCCGATCCGGAGCGGCCCATCCAGGGACACGAGGTCGTAACCAAACTGTTCGGCGACAATTTCGTGCCGCCGCGGCCGTCGTACGGCTGGGCCAAGCTTGCCGCGATCCCGCTCGCGCTCATCGCGCTGGCGATTGCGTGGCAATTCCCGCCGCTCTCCGACATCGCGAGCCTCGACCAGATCGGCCCGATGCTGCAGGCGCTGGCGCAGGAGCCATGGGCGCCGCTGCTCGTCATCGGCGTCTACATCGTCGGCGTGCTGATCGCGTTTCCGGTTCTGATCCTGATCGCGGCGACCGCTGCGGCGTTCGGCCCCGGGCTTGGAATAGCGTATGCGGCGGCGGGCTCGCTTGCGAGCGCGGTCGTGACATTCCTGATCGGTGTCGCGCTTGGCCGCGATACGCTGCGCGCGGTGATCGGACCGCGGCTTAGGCGCGTGCAGCGGCGAATCGTCAGCGGCGGCGTGCTGGCGATCGCCGCGATCCGGCTCGTTCCGATCGCACCGTTCACCGTGGTCAATCTGGTCGCGGGCGCGAGCGAGATCAGGCTCGGCTCATATATTGCCGGCACCATCCTCGGCATGCTGCCAGGCTGGATCGTGATGTCCGCGCTGGGCCACCAGATCATGCGCATCATCTCGGGTCCGAGCGCGGCCGACATTGTGCTGCTCGCAGGCGTGGTCATGATCTGGCTCGCGCTCGCGGGCGGCATACAGGTCGCGTTCGCCAAGTTCGGGAAGCGGCCTTGAGTACGGTGCGTGTGCTCACGTGGAATATCCACGGCGCGCTTGGGCGCAACCCGCGCTTCGATCTCGCGCGCGTGGTCGAGCTGATCGACCGCTGGGACCCGCATGTCGTTGCGTTGCAGGAGGTCGACTCGCGGCGCGAGAAGACCGGCGAAAATCCCTTCGAGCTGCTGCAGCGCGAACTCGGCGAACACGGGATCGGCGCGAAATCGATCACCACCGACGACGGTGACTACGGGCAGATGCTGATCAGCCGCTGGCCGCTCGGCGACACCACGATCCATGACATCTCGTACCCGGAACGCGAGCCGCGCCGCGCCATCGCCACCACCATCGCGACGCCGCACGGGCCCTTGCGCGTGGTCGCGACGCATCTTGGCCTGAGCACGCATGAGCGGCGCAGCCAGGCCAGAACCTTGCTCGACATCGCGGGGCAGGGGGCAGCCACCACGATCGTCGCCGGCGACTTCAACGACTGGTTCTGGGCCGGTTCGGTGCGCAAGGCGCTGTCGCACGCGCTCCCCGGCCGCACGCGGTTCCGCACCTTTCCGTCGTTCCTGCCGCTGCTGCGGCTTGATCGCATCTATTGCCGCCCCGCCACCGCGCTGCTGCAGACCTATACGGACCGCGCCGCGCGCCACATCTCGGACCATTTGCCTGTGATCGCCGACGTGCGCGTCGCGGAGTCAGCCCCCGCTTGACCGGTCCGGCGATTTCGCGTTCGTTCCGCGCGGGGGAACGAATGGACAAACTCTCGCAACAGCGGGTGCTGGTGACCGGCGGTTCCGGCTTTATCGGATCGCATCTGTGTGCCCGGCTGCTCGATCAGGGCGCCGAGGTCCTGTGCGTCGACAACTTCTATACCGGGCGGCGGCAGAACATCATTCCGCTGCTGTCGAACCCGCGATTTGAGGTCGTGCGGCACGACATTACGCATCCGCTCTATGTCGAAGTGGATGCCATCTTCAATCTTGCCTGTCCGGCATCCCCGTTCCACTACCAGTTCGACCCGGTGCAGACGCTCAAGACCAGCGTGCACGGATCAATCAACATGCTTGGGCTCGCGAAGCGGACGAAGGCGAAAATTCTGCAAGCCTCGACGAGCGAGGTTTACGGCGATCCCACCGTTCATCCGCAACCGGAATCCTACTGGGGCAATGTCAATCCGCTTGGGACACGCGCCTGCTACGACGAGGGAAAGCGCGCGGCGGAGACGCTATTCTTCGACTATCACCGCCAGCACGGCGTCGTGGTCAAGGTGGCGCGCATCTTCAACACCTACGGTCCCGGCATGCAGCCCAACGACGGGCGCGTGGTCTCGAACTTCATCATCCAGGCGTTGCGCGGCAACCCGCTGACGATTTACGGCGACGGGTCGCAGACGCGATCGTTCTGTTTTGTCGACGATCTGGTCGACCGGCCTTGTCCGCCTGATGGACACCGGACGATGACTTCTCCGGGCCGATCAATCTCGGCAACCCGGACGAGTTCACCATCCGGGAGCTCGCCGAAAAAGTCATTGCGCTGACAGGTTCAACGTCGCGGCTCGACTACAAGCCGCTGCCGGCGGACGATCCGAGGCAGCGTCAGCCCGACATCACGCTCGCGCGCCGCGTGCTACAGTGGGAGCCCACCGTCAAGCTTGAGCAGGGCCTGAAGAGCACGATCGAATATTTTCGCGCCGCAACCTAAGTCGGCTCGTCGACCATCACGACGTATTCCATCGCGCGATTGATGAATTCCTGGTGTTCATTGCGCGGACGCGTCACGTATTGCGCTGCCATGCGGTCCAGCATCGGCGCGGCTTGCCCCGCAAGGTCGCGCTCCACGTAGAACGAGTAGCGTATCAGGTTGGAGCCAAACGTGATCGCGGCGAAACGATCGCTGTTGCGGCCGCTCACGGTCGCGTCCAGCGCGCGCTCCATGTTGAGGCTGGTGACAAACGGAAACAGGTAGCCGACGCGCAGCTTGCGCTCGGTCAGGAGCCGGTTGACGAAAATATCGTTGGCGACGCGCGGGCCGGCTTCCGCTTCCTGCCTGAAGAACGAAAGCACGCGATCAACGGCCGTCGCCGAAACCACATATGAAGACAGTCCGAAGAAGATCTGCCCTTCGAGGCTGAGCACCTTGAAGGCCTTGAGAGGGTCGGTCTGCGCGTTGACGAGGTACTCGTCATACATCCGCTTGTGAAAGCGGATGCTCGAGAGATATTCGAACGCCAGATACAGCTCGGTGAATACAATGTCGAAGTAGTTGAATATACCTTGCCCGATCGCGAACTCGATCATCGGCGCCATCTGGCGCGACATCAGCGCGTCATCCTCCATGATGTGGATAGGCTTTTCATGCCCGCGCAATTGCTCGATGGCCTTGAAGTGCGACAGGAAGGAGCCGACCTCGCCCGGGCGCAACGGCCCCTTGTAGTTGGCGATCGGATTGCCGTCGATCGCCCGGAAGCGCACGTAGCGGTCGGCAATTCCAAGCGCGGCAAGCTGCGCTTCCATCTCCTGCCGCCGCTCCGGGCTGCGATCGAGGTTGATGAAGGCGCCGACGTAACTTGCCGCCGGAGCGGGCGCAGGAGACGATATGGAGCTCATGGAGATCGCTTAAGGTCTCGGATCAGGTACGCGCTCTCTTTAGTCACTCGGCCGGACCCAGGCAATCGAGGCTGCGCACGCAAAAAGGAAGGCGGCCCTGCGGCCGCCTTCTTCCAGATGCAGTTGATGCGAGGGCGCGTTAGACCTCCAGCACCGCCACGATGCGCAGCGTGCCCGGCTCGACCACGATGATCTCGTCCGTGTAGACGAAATACATGTAGCCGCGCCACGCCGGCTGGATCTCGATGATCGTCGCGGGAAGCGGCGCGATCCGCACGGTGCGCGGCACCACGATGCCGACCTTGATGTCGAAGTTGACGTTGGTCACCTTCGGCCCGGTGTTGATCACCGTGTTGCGGATCGTCGTCTTCTGCTCGGTGGTGAGCGAGACGTTGCTGGTGGTCATGTTGCCACCCTTCGCGCCGCCCTGCTGGTTCGCGCCGGTCTGACCCTGCTTGCCGCCGGCGGTCCCCGGCGTCTGGGTCTGCTGCTGGCTCTTCTGCGAGGGCTGCTCACCCTGCGACTGGCGTGTCGCGGGCTGGCCGCTCTTGCCGTCCTGCGACTGCTTGGTCGGCTGGCCGGTCGGCGCCTGCTGGTCGACTTCTGCCGGTCGGTCGTGCCGCGCTCCTGCGCGCCGCGCTGGCCGCCCGGCGCCGCGTCTTCCTTCATCGCGCCGCCACGCTCCTGCGCGCCGCCACCGGCGCCGCCGCGTTCCATCGCCGCCGCCGCCACCGGACGGGCCGGACGGGATTGGCCATCGGGGTGTTGCCGCCGGCGCCGCCGCCGGCTGCCGCCGCACCGCCGCCGCCCGCTCTGCGCAAAGGCTCCGCCCGCCGCGAGCGCAAGCGCCGCGACGGAAATCAGAAATGTACGTTTCATGGGGTCTCTCCTCGGGAAGTGTCCCCGCCCGATGTGGGCCAACGCGACTTCGACGGGCGGCGTTCCGCGACGGATTTCGGAACGTGCCAATATGTGATGTTCCATGAATGCGCATTCACGGCGCGCACGCGGCGGGCCATAGTGCGGCCGCGAATTTCAGGCAGGGGAGGACTTGGCGTTGGCGAAACTCGCCTCGACGATCGACACGCAGGGCAAGGAGTTCCGCGCGAACGCCGCGCAGATGCGGGCCCTGGTTCAGGAGCTGGTCCAGAAGCGCGCCGAGGCTTCGCTCGGCGGGCCGCAGCGCTCGCGCGAGCGTCACACGTCGCGCGGTAAATTATTGCCGCGCGAGCGCGTGCTGCGGCTGATCGATCCCGGCACGCCGTTCCTGGAACTGTCGCCGCTCGCCGCCAACGGCATGTACGAGGACGCGATCCACGGCGCCGGCATCATCACCGGCATCGGCCGCATCGAAGGCCGCGAATGCGTGATCGTGTGCAACGACGCCACCATCAAGGGCGGTACCTATTATCCGATGACCGTGAAGAAGCATCTGCGTGCGCAGGAGATCGCGCGCGAGAACCGGTTGCCGTGCATCTATCTGGTCGACTCCGGCGGCGCGAACCTGCCGCAATGGCCGGAGGTGTTTCCTGACCGCGAGCACTTCGGCCGCATCTTCTACAATCAGGCGACGCTGTCCTCGCTCGGCATTCCGCAGATCGCCTGCGTGATGGGCTCGTGCACGGCGGGCGGCGCTTACGTGCCGGCGATGTCGGACGAGGCGATCATCGTGCGCAAGCAGGGCACGATCTTCCTCGGCGGCCCGCCGCTGGTGAAGGCCGCGACCGGCGAGGTGGTGTCGGCCGAGGACCTCGGCGGCGCCGACGTGCACGCGCGGCTCTCCGGCGTCGCGGACCACTATGCGGCGGACGACGGCCACGCGCTCGCGATGGTCCGGCGCATCGTGTCGAACTTCAATTCCGTGAAGACCGTCGACATCGACCTGCGGCCGCCGCGCGAGCCGCTGTTCGACGCCGCCGAGCTCGACGGCATCGTGCCGAGCGAGACGCGCAAGCAATACGATGTGCGCGAGATCATCGCGCGGCTGGTCGACGCCTCAGAATTCGACGAGTTCAAGCATCTTTACGGCACGACGCTGGTGACAGGCTTCGCGCACATCCACGGCATCCCGGTCGGCATCCTCGGCAACAACGGCATCCTCTATTCGGAGAGCGCGCTGAAAGCCGCGCACTTCATCGAGTTGTGCTGCCAGCGGCGCATTCCGCTGCTGTTCCTGCAGAACATCACCGGCTTCATGGTGGGGCGCGAATACGAGGCGGGCGGCATCGCCAAGAACGGCGCCAAGATGGTGATGGCCGTGGCTTGTGCGAACGTGCCGAAGATCACGCTGGTGGTCGGCGGCTCATACGGCGCCGGCAATTACGGCATGTGCGGGCGCGCCTACTCGCCGCGCTTCCTGTTCACCTGGCCGAACGCGCGCGTCGCGCTGATGGGCTCGGAGCAGGCGGCCTCGGTGCTCGCGACCGTGCGCCGCGACAACATCGAGGCGGCGGGCAAGCAGTGGAGCGAAGTGGAGGAGGCGGAGTTCAAGCAGCCGATCAAGGACGCGTTCGACGAGCAGAGCAATCCCTACTACGCGACCGCGCGGCTGTGGGACGACGGCATCATCGCGCCGAGCGAGACGCGGCGCGTGCTGGCGCTGGCGTATTCGGCGGCGCTGAACGCGCCGGTGGAGGGGACGAGGTTTGGGGTGTTTAGGATGTGAGTGCTCACATCTCCGCATCCATCCGGTACGGCCTTCCGCCCGCTCTTCAGCGCGCTCTCCAGCAACCCCAGCCGGTCCTGGCCCCAGAACACCTCGCCGTCGAGCACGTAGCAGGGCGAGCCGATGACGTTCGTCTCCACCGCCTCCTGGCCGCGCGCCGTATAGATCGCGCCGATGGCGTCGGACTTCGCGCTCGCGAGCATCGCTTCGGCGTCGTGTCCGCTCTCGCGCAGCAGCCGCGCGAGCGTCGCCTCGTCGCCGCAGTCCTGGTCCTGCGCCCACACCGCGGAGAACACGCGCCCGGTGTAGGGGCCCGGATCGGCGCCGCTTTCCGCCACCGCCGTGACGGTGCGGTTGGCGAGCGCGACCGGGAACGGCCAGTGCTTCGGCCTGATCTTGAGCGGGATGCCGCGCGTCTCGCGCCAGCGCTGCAGTTCGAGGATGCGATAGCGCTGCCGCGCCGGATGGCGCTTCGGCAGCGGCAGGCCGCCGGTGTGCGGAAACACTTCGGCGAGCTCGACCGGCTTGTAGTGGACCGTGACGTCGTGCGCCTTGGCGAGATCGAGGAATGCCTGATGGCCGAGAAAGGCCCAGGGGCTGACGAGCGAGAACCAGTAGTCGATGCTGCGCGGCATAAGATGAACTCTCGTGGCGGGGCGGGGAGCATAGCGCGCGGGCGCGGCGAACCGAAACGGCTGCGTTCGTGACGGCCGCCGGCACGGCGCGCGAACGCTTGCTGCATTCGCCCCAAACCCGTCCTACAATGTCTGCTTGGATGATGCGCACGGGGGAATGTCATGGTTGAGCCGCATGTCCTCGCAGCCGGAATGCAGGACTGTCCGCCGCTGCCGCAGGTCCTCCCGGAGTATTCCCCGGGCGATGCCGGCAAGAAGCCGCCGCTCGAAGACGGTTGCTACTTCCTGGCGTGCGGACGCGAGATCGATATCTGGTATCACGGGACCTTGCGCGTGCAGTCCCGCTCCGGACAATTGATCGCCAGTGGCGACCTTTATGCCTTCGACCTCGAGACCGCCACGGACCTGCTTCCGATCGGTCAGTTGCCTCCGCGCGGTTCTGGCATCCCGATGTTTCCGATTGCCCGACTACACCTACTACCTGCGGGTCACGACGATCGCGCCGACGGAGGCCGGCTTCGCGCTTGCCTTCGAGGTGCACCGGTTCGTCCCGAAAGAAATCAGACGGCTGGACGGCGTGGTGCAGCCGCGCTGGCAGCCCGATGGATCGTTCACCGCGCAGATGAGGCCCGCCGAGGCGCCGCCCGGTTATCCGGCGCCGGGCCTCTTCTTCGTCGGAGACATCGCCACGAATCCCGACGATCCCGCGATGACGACGCAAATTCAGATCGGATGGGTGTCACCGCTGCTGCGCAAGGCGGTGATCGAAGTCGACCGCGTGCCGGGCGCTGCGGTGCCCGAGAGCAACGGCGCAGGCGTGACGTGGCAGAGCACCTTTCGATCATTCGGCTGGGACATGAACCTGATCGTGAGTGATGACGACGTCACGAAACCCGGCGGGCCGGTCTGGAACGCTTTTGACGCCGGCGCGGCGATGCGCAAGCACCGCGACAGCTCCGACCTCGACAACGAGTGGCGCTACCACATCATGGTCGCCGGGCAGATCGCCGCGCCGGGGGACGCGTTCGGCCATATGTATCATCCGAAACGCGAAGCGCTGTACATGACGTCGCAATTTGTGTTTCCGGAGAACGAGGCCAAATGGGGCGCGCTGCGCGGCAAGCGGTTCGACACGACCGTCTCGTTCTTCCGCACCGCGATGCACGAGATGGGACATGCGCTGGGTCTCCCGCACAACAACAGCGGCTCTCACTTCATGCGCCCGACACCGGACATCGCGGACGACGCGCCCGCCGGGACATTTCCGGCGAA
Organism: uncultured Alphaproteobacteria bacterium; assembly: GCA_963779545.1. Classification (GTDB taxonomy): domain Bacteria; phylum Pseudomonadota; class Alphaproteobacteria; order Rhizobiales; family Xanthobacteraceae; genus PALSA-894. The sequence continues at coordinate 80,325 of CAVZYQ010000008.1, forward strand.
TATCGCCTGGTCGTTCGATCCCGGCGATGAACACCGGTTGCGGCACTGGCCCGACATCGTGGTGCGCCCGGGTGGCGCTCCCACGGGTATCTGCGGTGAAACTCCGCTGCCGGAGGCGCGGCGCGCATAGAGCATGCCCCGCACCATTACGGTGAACGACACATTCCAGCGCGGCTATCGCTACCAGCGTGTCGCCGCGCCCGGCCGCGGCTTCGATCCGGAGTTCAAGCCGGAACTGACGCCCGCCGAAATGCTCAAGCTCGGCGTGTTCGGCGGGCTCTACATGACGGACTGCGTCCGCGAGTTTCCCAAAAGCTGGTTCGCGCGCGCGAAGCTCTCTCCGGCCAAGCGCGACAACGCACTGAACTACTTCAAGGTCGACGCGAGCCAGCCGCTCGCCGAGTGGAAGCGCAAGGGCTGGCTGCACAAGGACGATCCGCGCGGCTGGTTCCAGTGGTATTGCCGCTATTACATGGGCCGCCGCCACGAGGACGACACGCGCCAGATCAAGCGCTGGAAGGCGTTCCGCCGCCACATCGGGCAGATCAAAATGAATTGCGACGAGGGCGATTTCTCCTGCCGCCGCCGCCAGCGCCAGGCGCTGCTGCATTGGGCCTATGACAGCAGGAAGATTTGATGCTCAGTCCTCATCCTGAGGAGCGCCGAAGGCGTCTCGAAGGATGGCGGCAAACTCAGAGCGCATGGCCATCCTTCGAGACGCCAAGCTTCGCGTGGCTCCCGGATGAGGACGGGTAATGCGGGTCCCACGAGGACACGCCCATGCCCTACGAAACTCTGCTCACCGATCTCGCCGACAACATCCTCACCATCACGATCAACCGGCCGGACAAGCTGAATGCGCTGAACACGCAGATGATCCACGATGTCGTCGCCGCGTTCGAGGAGGCGGACAGCGAACGACGACGTGCGCGCCATCATCGTGACCGGAGCGGGCCGGGCGTTCTGCGCCGGCGCGGATCTCTCCACCGGCACCAAGACCTTCGATCGCGCGGCGCGCGCCGACCGCCCGCAGGTACCGAACGGGCCGGATGGCAAGCCCGATCTCGGCCACGAGAACGCGCGCGACGGCGGCGGGCGCATGACCTTGCGCATCTTCAAATGCCAAAAGCCGGTGATCGCCGCGGTGAACGGACCGGCGGTCGGCATCGGCGCCACGATGCTGCTGCCGATGGATGTGCGCATCGCGTCGAGCGAGGCGCGCTTCGGCTTCGTGTTCTCGCAGCGCGGCATCGTGCCGGAGGCGGCGTCGAGCTACTTCCTGCCGCGCATCGTCGGCATCGCGCAGGCGCTGGAGTGGTGTTACGCGGGCCGCGTGTTCGGCGCCGACGAGGCGCTCGCCGGCAGGCTGGTCAGCCGCGTGGTGCCACCCGACGCGCTGATCCCGCAGGCGCGCGCGATCGCGCGCTCGTTCATCGAGGGACCTCACCGGTGTCGGTCGCGCTGATCCGGCAGATGATGTGGCGCATGCTCGGCGCGAGCCATCCGATGGAGGCACACCGCATCGAATTCGAAAGCCATGTTCCACCGCGGCCGCTCGGCCGACGTGAAGGAGGGCATCACGTCGTTCCTGGAGAAACGCCCTGCGCGCTTCACCGACACGGTGTCGGGCCAGTTCCCGGAGCTTCCGTGGGACGAGGAACCCGCCTACCGCTAGGGAAATAGGCGCAAAGTCCTTGAATAAATTTTCATATTCGACCGCACAGCGCGAATTTCCGTGCTAGCATAAGGGCATGGACCCCATTTGAGCGGTTTGTGCACCGCCGTTGCGACGGTCCGCAGGTTTTGTGCGTATAACGGAGGCTGTCTTGGCTCACAAGTTCCGCATCGGCGACAACGTGAACATCATTGCTGGTCTGCTCGGCCGCGGCGACGGCGGAGGGGTCTATCAGGTGGTGCGCGTGCTTCCGACCGAGGGCGACGAGCAGCAGTACCGCATCAAGAGCGCGACCGAGCCGCACGAGCGCGTTGCCAAGCAAAGCCAGCTCGAACGCGCGGCGTAACGCCGCTTGGCGGGCGCGCGGTTTGACGGCCGGAAGGCCTTCCGATAGACAGCGCGCGCAACTCGATTTTGGCCTGCCTTGATACGCTCCCGATTTTGGGCGCCCAAGACATCTCCCAAAACTCGGATGCTTTGTCCGCCGTGCGATGAGCGCACGCCGGATTTACAGGCGCATCAACGCAAGGAGCAATTTGATGGCGACAGGTACCGTGAAGTTCTTCAACTCGCAGAAGGGCTTCGGATTCATCCAGCCGGCCGACGGTTCGAAGGACGTTTTCGTGCACATCAGCGCGGTCGAGAAGGCCGGCATGCGCACGCTGATGGAAGGCCAGAAGGTCAACTTCGAAATCGTCACCGAGCGCGGCAAGCAGGCGGCGGGCAATCTCTCGCTCGCCTAAGCTCTTCGACGGTTAGAGTTTAATCGACGCCCGGCCTTGTGCCGGGCGTTTTGCTTTTTTGGCAAGAGCGCAGCCTGTGCGGTTCGTGAGCATTTCGGCGCACGCAATTTATTGACGTCGTCATAATTTAGTCCTATTCAAGGAATAATTAGTCAGTCATCCCTCCTCACATCAAGGGCATCTGCAGCGTCACAGGTGCGGGGAGGGTGGCGGTGGCCGCGCAGGGGTGATGAACGCACCACCCAACGCGCGGCAGCCGAAGCCGTACGGTCCCGGCGCGCCAGCCGCGCGTCACCCGGGGCTCAGGGCGGCTGTGCTCCTTGCGACTGCCTTGTCGCCCGCGCACAGCCGAGGCCCCAACAGCGGTGGATAGGCACTGTGCCCGATAAGCCAAAGGGAACGGCGCCTGAAAGGTCAGTCCACCGGGGGTCGTGCGGAGCAGGCTTCAAACATCGCGTGCGGGACGCCGGAGAGTTGGCGGACTTGCGGTTACTGACAATACCGGACGGCGCTTCATCGAAAAGCATCGTCCCGCCTGATCGCCGCGAGGCGGTCAGGCCCGTGGGTCCGTCGAGGACCCGGCGTCCCGCGCGTCCTTTCCGGTTCGGGGATGCGCTCTTCTCAAACCTCGGACGCAAACGCGCCGCGAGAATGAGAGTGGCTGTTCATAACATACAGGAGCGAGCGACATGCACGACTGTGTCCCGCACGCAGTGCGGCGCGTCAGTGACGCAACGCAGATGCGGGACCCCGGTTGCTTTTCCCGGAATCGAACGAACCGGGATCCCGGGTCTGCAGCGCATCATTTCACTGCGCTCATGCTGCGCCGCCGCCCGGGACGCGGGAAATTTAATTCACCTTGATGCCGGCTTCTTTCACCACCGGCGCCCAGCGCACCAGATCCTGCTCGATCTGCGCCTTGAACTGCGCCGAGGAATTTCCCACCGGCACCATCAGTTGCGCGGCGAACTTCTCCTTGATCTCGGCTCGAATTGATCGCCTCGATCACCTCGCGGCGGATTTTGTCGAGCACCGGCTCGGTGTTCCGGCGGGCGCGATCAGCCCGTTCCACGCATCCGCCTCGACGTCGATGCCGCTCTCCTTCAGCGTCGGCACGCCCGGCAACAGCGGCGAGCGCTGCGGGTGGTGATCGCCAGCATCTTCACCGCGCCGGATTGCGCATGCGGCAGCACCGAGATCGACGGCATCACCACCATCTGCACGTCGCCGCGGATCACCGCGGTCATCGCCTGCGGCGAGGAGCCGTAAGGCACATGCACCAGCTTTGCGCCGCTCTTGATCGCGATCGCCTCCATGGCGAGATGGGAGAGCGAGCCATTGCCGATCGAGCCGAAATTGTACTTGCCGGGGTCCTGCTTGATCAGCGCGACCAACTCGGCGACGCTGTTCACGCCGAGGCTCGCCGGCACCGCGAGCGCGCTCGGCTGCAGCGTCAGCATCGTGACCAGCGCGAGGTCCTTCGCCGGGTCGTAGGGCATTTTCGAGAACATCAGCGTGTTGATCGCGAGCGGCCCGCCGATCGAGATGCCGATGGTGTAGCCGTCGGGCTCGGCCTTCGCGACCGCGTCGGTGCCGGTCATGCCGCTCGCGCCCGCCTTGTTCTCGACGACGAAGTTCTGACCCAGCTTCTGCTGCAGCCGGTCCGCAATCAGCCGCGCGATGGTGTCGGGGGTCGCGCCCGCGCCGAACGGCACGACGAAGCGCACGGTTTTGGTCGGCCAGTCCTGCGCCAGCGCCGGGGCGGCGGCACTCAGGACAAACAACGCCAGTGCAACAATGCGTCTCAATTCATCCTCCCGGGCGATTTGCCGCATATGTCCGCCGGCGGTTGCCGAGGTCAAGCGAAGTGTGGTCTGCCTGCACGCAACAGAGGAGAGCGCCATGGGCCTCGCCATCATGATCCTCGGGCTCGCCGTCTTCATCGGCACCCACCTGATCACGACACAACGCGACACCCGCGCGGGGCTGATCGCGCGCCACGGCGAGGGGCCGTACAAGATCGTCTATTCGATCGCCTCGGCGGTCGGGATTATCCTGATCGCGTGGGGTTTCGCGCGCTATCGCGCGGCTGGCTACATTCCGAGTATGGGACCCGCCGTCCTGGACGCGGCACGTCACGGTCCTGCTGGTCTGGCCCGCGATCATCTTCTTTTATGCAGCGTATTCGCCGGGCCGCATCAAGACCGCGCTCAAGCACCCGATGCTGGTCGGCACCAAGCTCTGGGCGGTCGCGCACCTGATTTCCAACGGCGACCTCGGCTCGATCATCCTGTTCGGTGCGATCCTCGGCTGGGCCGTGTTCGACCGCATCACGCTCAAGCGCCGCACCGATCCGGGCGCGCCGCCGATTCCCGTCGGGGGTGTCCGCCAGGACGTTATGGCGGTCGTGGTCGGCACCGTGATCTATCTGGCGCTCGGTTTCCTGTTCCACCCCTACGTGGTCGGCGTCCCGGCGTTCGGGAAATAGCGGCTTTGCCGTAAACCATGCGGGCGCGGGCCGCGGACTTTGCCTTGCGCTCGCCATATCGCTAGTTTACCCGCCGCTATGAGGGGGAGGGGCGGGGTCCCGCAGAGACCGCTTTCAGTTCTCCCCGGAGACCGTTGAAGTGTCTGATATTTTTCATGAAGTCGATGAGGAAGTACGGCGCGAAAAGCTGAAGCAGCTTTGGGAACGCCACTCCAACCTCATCGTCGCGGCCGCGCTTTTGATCGTGCTCGGGGTCGCCGGCTGGCGCGGTTACGAATGGTGGGAATCGCGGCAGGCGGCCGAGTCCGGCACCGCCTTCGAAGCCGCAGTCCGCTCGCCGAGGGCGGCAAGAACGACGAGGCGCGCGCCGCATTCGGCAAGCTCGCCAAGGAGGGAGCTCCGGCTACCGCGTCCTCGCGCGGCTTCCGCGAGGCGGCCGAACTCGCCAAGACCGACGCGCCTGCGGCCGTCGCCGCCTATGACGCGCTCGCCAACAATTCCTCGCTCGACCGCTCGCTGCGCGATCTCGCGGCGATCCGCGCCGGGCTTATTCTGGTCGACACCGCGCCGCTCGCCGAGCTGACCCGCGGCTCGAGCCGCTGACCGCCGCCGATCGGCCGTTCCGCCACACCGCACGCGAACTGCTCGCGCTCGCGCGCCTGGCGCACGGGCGACCAGTCCGCCGCCAAGCGCTGGTTCGACCTGATCGCCACGGATGCCGAAACGCCGGCCGGAGTGCGCCAGCGCATGGACGTGCTGATGACGCTGTCCGGCGACAGAGCCAAAACTTGATGCGAAGGCCGTGATGGAGCGCGCGATGCGTAAAATCTTCACCGCCGCGGCGCTCGTGTCCGCGCGTCGCGCTGGCGGGCTGCGACACTCGGGAACTTCGATCCGCTCGACAAGCTGTCCGACCTCGACATCATGGGCTCGTCGAAGAAGCCGCTGCGGGTGAACGGCGTCCGGTGTTCCCGGCCGGCGTGCCCGGCGTGCCGCAGGGCGTGCCGCCCGATCTCGTGAAGGGCTATCAGGCGCCGGCCGAAGCGCCGCCGCCGGTGGTCGAGGCAAAGCCGGTCAAGCAGCGGCCGAAGAAGACTGCATCCGCGCCGCCGCGCCGCCGCCGCCGCGTCCGCAGGCTCAGCAGCAACAGCAACAGCAGCAGCAACAAATGCAGCAGGCTCCCGCGGCGCAGCAGGGCCGCACGCAAACGCAACAGGTCGGACAGAGCGCGGGCCAGATGCAGCCGATGCCGGGATCGCAACCGGCCTGGCCGAGCAACGCCCCGCCGCCCCCGGGCCGTGGACCGGCCCGCAGCGCTGAATCGCCGATCCAAGTTCAGCTATAACAGCCGCGCATTTCGCGCGGTCGGTCGATTTCCAATGAGCTTCACACTCGCGATCGTCGGACGGCCGAATGTCGGCAAGTCGACGCTGTTCAACCGGCTGGTCGGCAAGCGCCTCGCGCTGGTCGACGACCGGCCGGGCGTGACGCGCGACCGCCGCGAGGGCCAGGCGCGGCTCGGCGATCTCGCCTTCACGGTGATCGACACGGCGGGCTTCGACGAGGCCACACCCGACAGCCTCACCGGCCGCATGGTGGCGCAAACCGCGACTCGCGCTCGAAGGCGCCGATGCGATTCTGTTCTTGATGGATGTGCGCAGCGGCCTGACGCCGGTCGATCGCGCCTTCGCCGATGTCGTGCGCCGCGCCGGAAAGCCTGTCATCGTCGTCGGCAACAAGAGCGAGGGCCGCGCCGGTGCGGGCGCGACGGAGGCCTATGAACTGGGCCTCGGCGATCCGATCCCGATTTCGGCCGAGCACGGCGAGGGATTGTCCGATCTCTACGATGCGATCCGTGCGGCGCTGCCGGATCACACGGCGCCCGCCGAGGAGGAGGACGACGACGACCGATGTCGCAGATCGTCCGATCCGCGTCGCGGTGGTCGGACGCCCGAACGTCGGCAAGTCGACGCTGATCAATCGCCTGCTCGGCGAGGAACGCCTGCTCACCGGCCCGGAGGCCGGCATCACCCGCGATACGATCGCGGTGATGCTCGAATGGCACGGCCGCGAATTCCGCCTGTTCGACACCGCCGGCATGCGCCGCAAGGCGCGCATCGAGGAGAAGCTCGAGAAGCTTTCCGTTGCCGACACGCTGAACGCGATCCGCTTCGCCGAAGTCGTCGTCGTGCTGATGGACGTCGAGCGGCCGTTCGAGGAGCAGGACCTGCGCATCGCCGACCTGGTGCAGCGCGAGGGCAGGGCGCTCGTGCTCGGCATGAACAAGTGGGACCTCGTTGCCAATCCCAGACGCCGGCAAGCTGCGCACCGAGGCGGACCACTGGCTGCCGCAGGTGAAAGGCGTGCCGATCGTTGCGGTCTCCGGTCAGCATGGCGAAGGCCTCGACCGGCTGATGCAGGCGGTGGTCGATGCGCACGCCGTGTGGAATCGCCGTGTGCCGACCAATCCGCTGAACCGCTGGTTCGAGGATGCGGTGTCGTCGCATCCGCCGCCCGCCGTGAGTGGCCGCCGCCTCAAGCTCAACTACATCACGCAGGTCAAGTCGCGCCCGCCCAGCTTCGTTCTGTTCTGCTCGCGCGCGGATGCGATTCCGGAAAGCTATCTGCGCTATCTGGTCCACGGCCTGCGCGATCAGTTCGATCTGCCCGGCACGCCGATCCGTGTCACGCTGCGCGAGAAGGCCAATCCGTTCGCGGGCCGGAAGAGCAAGCAGCGCTGAGCGAAGCGGGTAGCGTTGTCGACCGGTTTTGCGCGAGGCTTCACGTTTCCGATCTCATCCGAACGCGACGCTTTGTCCGGTAGCGTGCGACAGACACCTCCTCGACACCACCGCGCAAAAGACGTTACTTTTTGCGGGGGTATTCCGGTGTGACTCCGTTTCTGCACATGGCGGGCATCAGCAAGCGCTTCGGCGGCACGCAGGCGCTGCGCTCGGTCGACTTCACCGCCGAGAGCGGCGAAGTGCACGCCATCGTCGGCGAAAACGGCGCGGGCAAGAGCACGCTCTCGCGCATCCTGACCGGTGCGGTGCAGAGCGACGCAGGTGAAATTCGCATCGGCGGCGAACCCCAGGCGATCACAAATCCGCTGCGCGGCCAGCAGCTCGGCATTCGCATGGTGGCGCAGCACGCGAACCTCGTGCCCAACCTCAGCGTCACCGAGAATGTCCTGCTCGGCGATATGCCGATGACCGGACCGCTCGGCTGGTGGATCGACTGGAGCGCCGCGCACCGCAAGGTCGAGCAGATCCTGGAGGACATCGGCTTTCAGGGGATCGATGTACGGCAGAGCGTGGGACGTCTGCGCGCCGCGCAGCGTCAGGTCGTGGAAATCGCCAAGGCCGTGGCGGTGAAGCCGCGCATCCTGATTATGGACGAGCCCTCGGCGGTTCTGGCGCAGGAAGACCTGACGAAGCTCTTCGCCCTCATCCGGCGCCTGCGCGATGAGGGTGTGCTGGTCTTCTACATCTCGCACCGCCTCGACGAACTGTACGCGATCGCGGACCGCGTCACGGTGCTGAAAGACGGCGCGTACGTCGCAACCGTCGACCCGCGTTACACCCAACGCGACGAGCTGATCCGCCTGATGGTCGGCCGCCCACTGCAGGACATCTTCCCGCGCCGCGTTCCGAAACCGGGCCGTGAGCTGCTGTCGCTGCACGGGCTCGGCCGCGACGGCAACTTCAGGGATATCTCGTTCAGCGTGGCCGGGGGCGAGATCGTCGGCCTCTACGGGCTCGTCGGCAGCGGCCGCACCGAAGTCGCGCGCTGCGCCTTCGGCGCCGAGCGGGCGGGCGGCGGCGAGATACGCGTCGAGGGACGCGCGTTTCATCCGCGGTCGCCGCGCGATGCGTTGCACGCGGGGATCGCGATGCTGACCGAGGACCGGATCGGCGATGGTTTGGTTCTCGGCCTGTCGATCCGGGACAACATGAGCCTTGCGAGCTTCTCCGCCATGAGCCGGCGCGGCGTGCTCGATCGCCGCCTCCAGAGCGCGCGCGTGCACGAGAAAGTGCGCGAGCTCGACGTGCGTCCGCCCGACATCGAGCGGCTGGTGCGCAAGCTGAGCGGCGGCAACCAGCAGAAGGTTGTGCTCGCGAAATGGCTGCTCACACGCGCACGCGTCCTCCTGCTCGACGAGCCGACGCGCGGCGTTGACATCGCGGCGAAGAAAGAAATTTACGCGACGATCGCGGACCTGGCGGCGCGCGGCATGGCAATCCTGCTGATCTCCTCCGAGCTGCCGGAAATTCTCGGAATGTGTGACCGCACCTTGGTCATGCGCGAAGGCCGGCTGGCCGGCGCGTTCACGCGCGAGGAGGCGACCGAAGAGAAAATCCTCGCCTGCGCGGCGGGCGGGGCGGAGGCGCGGCATGCAGCCTGAGGGCGCGACGACCCGCTTCGGCCGATGGTGGTTCGCCGGCGGCGAGCCGCGCCTGAGCGCGCTGGACCTTGCCTTGCTTGCCGGCTTCCTCGCGCTGCTGCTCGCCGGCGCCTGGTTCGCCGAGGCGTTCTTCACCGAGCGCAATATGAGCAACCTGATGCGCCAAGTGGTTGCGAACGGCCTGATCAGCCTCGGCATGCTGCTGGTGATCCTCACCGGCGGCATCGACCTGAGCGTCGGCTCGGTCGTCGCGCTCGGAGGCGTGCTGTTCGCCGGCATCGCCGACAAGCTCGGCATCGGTCCCGCGCTTGGCGTCGCGATCGCTGCCGGAGCCGTTGCGGGCCTCGTGAACGGGACCATCGTGGCGCGCTTCAAGCTGCAATCCTTCATCGTGACGCTCGCCACGATGGGGATCGTGCGCGGTGTCGTCTATCTCTACACCGAGGTGCCGATCTCGCCCTCGCACGCGGGCTTCCGCGATCTCGGCGCGACGCTGATCGGCAGCATGGTGCCGCTGAGCATGATCATCATGCTCGCCTGCTATGCGCTCGTGTGGTTCTACCTCAACCGCACGCCGGCCGGCCGCGCCACCGTTGCGATCGGCGGCAACGAGGAGACGGTGCGTCTCGCCGGCGTCAACGTCCAGCGCACGGTGGTGGTCGCCTACATGCTCTCCGGCGCGCTGTCGGCACTGTCGGGCGCGATCCTCGTCTCGCGCTTAGGGATTGCGCAGCCGAGCCTCGGCGTCGCCTACGAGCTCGATGCCATCGCCGCCTGCGTCATCGGAGGCGCAGCCCTCGGCGGCGGGGCCGGCAGCGTCGGCGGCACGCTTTTCGGTGTGTTCACGCTCGGTGTGATCAACAACCTGCTCAACCTGGTGGGCGTGAAATCCTTCTACCAGGACATCGTGAAGGGCACGGTGATCGTCCTCGCCGTACTGCTCGTCGCGACAAAAAGAGAGAAGACGTGACGTTCAACAACTCAATGGGAGGAGAATGGCAATGAAACGCTGGACAGCACTGCTTGTCGGTCTTTGTGGCCTTCTGGGATTCGCAGCACCTGCTGCTGCGCAGCCGAAGGAGACGCGCATCGGCATCGTCACGCTGCAGATGAAGGCCCCGTACTTCGTCGCCATGGTCCGGGCGCTTGAAGCCGAAGGCCGCGCGAACAACGTGCGTACCTTCGTTGCCGACGGCAACGGCGACGTCGCCAAGGTCAACTCCGACATCGAGGACTTGCTGGCGAAGGGCGTCGACGGTTTGATCATGAACATCAGCCCGCTCGAGGCTCTGCCCGGCGGCATGGCTGCGATCAAGAAGGCCGGCAAGCCGCTCGTGCTGGTGAACCGCAGACTCAAGGGCGGCGAGTACGACGCCTGGATCGGCGTGGACAACTTCAACACAGCAGCGGGCGTCGGCGAGGTCATTGCCAAGCGCATGGGCGGCAAGGGCAACCTACTGATGGTCCGCGGCGGGCCGGAGGACAACTCAACCGGCAACGCGCGCCGCGACGGTGTTCTGTCGAAGGTCAAGGACACCGGCATCAAGGTCACCTTCGCGCCGGAGTTCGGCAGGTGGACGGAGGACGGCGGCATCCGCGTCATGGAAGACATGCTCGCCAAGCACAAGGACATCAACGCGGTGTTCTGCGAGGGCGACGTGATGTGCCTCGGCGCGCAGAAGGCGATCGCCGACGCCAAGCGCACGCAGGAGATTCAGATTTTCGGCTTCGATGGCCAGAAGGCAGCCATCGAGCAGATCATGAAGGGCTCCAACTTCGTCGCGACCGGCGTCAATTCGGCCGACGCGATTGCCAAGGCTGGCTTCAAGACCATGATGGACCTGCTCGCAGGCAAGAAGCCCGCGCAGCAGGACTCGACCACGCCGGTACAGGTGGTCACCCAGGAAAATGCCAAGGAAATCTTCAAGGCCGACGCGCTCTTCTAGGGCGTTGCAGAAGATCGATCGCTGACGGAAGCTGCGCCACGTCCGGTGTGCCGGACGTGGCGCAGTTCCATCTGAAAGACAATTCCGGCGCCGGCAGGTAAAGGAGCAGCGATGAACTGGGCTGCGTCCGAAGCCTCCGGCGCGAAACAGCAGGGCAGCGCACCCGGCCGCGCCGCCTTCGCGTTCATCTTCATCACCGTGCTGCTCGACATGCTGGCGCTCGGCATCATCATCCCGGTGCTGCCGGGTCTCGTCGTCGGCTTCATGGGCGGCGACACGGCCGGCGGCGCCGAGATTCTCGGCCTGTTCGGCACTGCCTGGGCGCTGATGCAGTTCCTGTTCTCGCCGGTGCTCGGCGCGCTCTCCGACCGCTACGGGCGCCGGCCCGTGATCCTGATCTCGTGCCTCGGGCTCGGCCTCGACTACATCCTGATGGCGCTCGCGCCGTCATTGTGGTGGCTGTTCGCCGGCCGCGTGATCTCCGGCATCACCGCAGCGAGCTTCTCGACCGGGTTCGCTTACGTCGCCGACGTGACGCCGCCGGAGCAGCGCGCCGCGCGCTTCGGCCTGCTCGGCGTCGCGTTCGGTGCAGGCTTCATTCTCGGGCCCGCGCTCGGCGGGCTTGCCGGCAGCATCGATCCGCGCCTGCCGTTCTGGATCGCGGCCGGTCTCGGCCTCGCGAATGCGCTCTATGGCTGGCTGATCCTTCCCGAGTCGCTGCCGAAAGAGTCGCGCATGCCGTTCTCCTGGCGACGCGCGAACCCGCTCGGCGCGCTGAAGCTGTTGCGTTCGCATCGCGAGCTCACCGGCCTCGCGAGCATCAACTTCCTCAGCATGCTGGCGCACGCGGTGCTGCCGATCGTCTCGGTGCTCTACCTCAATTACAAATACGGCTGGGACGAGCGCGCGGTCGGCTTCCTGCTCGCGGTCGTCGGCGTGTGTTCGATGGTGGTGCAGGGCGCGCTGATCGGCCCGTCGATCAAGTGGCTGGGGGAACGCAAAGCGCTCGTCGGCGGATTGCTCCTGGGAGCGGCCGGTTTCTTCGTGTACGCGATCGCGCCGACCGGATTGCTCTTTCTCGCGGGCATTCCGTTGCAGGCGCTGTGGGGAATCGCCAATCCGGCCTCACTCGCACTGATGAGCCGCCATGTCGGCGCGGACGAGCAGGGCCAGCTTCAGGGTGCGAACGCGAGCATTACCGGCATCTCCAGCATGATCGGTCCGGGACTTTTCTCGTTGTCGTTTGCGTGGGCGATCAAACCGGAATTCGGTTTCAATCTGCCGGGCACGCCGTTTGCGCTCGCCGGCTTGCTGTTGCTTGCCGCGATGGTGATCGCATGGAAAGTGACGCGGGCGGCTGAGTCACCGGCGAGATAGGCTGGGCGCACGCGCTTCCAGGCCGGCGTTCTCGCTCGCGTTCTGCGGGAAGTCCTTCGTGGATTCGCTTGCCTAAATCATCCGCCTCCTGTTCACTGGGCGTCGCAAAAAGACGTGGAAGGCGGACATCGGGGCAAGATTCTCGGAGAGGCGACATGGCGGCGAACGCGGGATTGCGGTGCCTCTGTTTTCTCATGCTCGCGCTTTTCTCCTTGCCTGCCGCCGCGCAGGTGAAGCGGCCGCTCGCGATCGAGCCCAAGGTCATCGAGAATGTGAGCGAAACCGTAACAGTCACCGTCACGTCCAACGGTGCCTTCGATCTTTCGGGCATCACACGGCAGAAAGTCCGCTTCAGGATGTTCTTCCAGGAAATCTTCGACAATGGAGACGTAGGCGTGGGCGAAATCGTTCGCGCGACGAAGCGCTCGCTCACCATGACGCTTCGAATATTCAAGCGGGACGCGCAGGGCGAACGGCTGATGAATATCGACTTCGGTGACATGATCGTATCGCTGAAGTTTACGCTGCTGCCACCTTTCGTGTGTCCGAACTGCGGACCGCCGGGCAAGTGCGTGAACAAGGTTTGCGTGTTTCCGAAATCGACATGCAGCCCAGCTTGCCGCGCGCCGGCGCGCTGCAACGAGGTGATCAAGCGCTGCGAAATCCCCCAGTAGTCGCGCTATGCGGGCGGCGTCCAGTCGAGGAATTTCTTGACGCGATAATTGTAGAGCGTGCCGGTCTTGGAATAGCCGGGCAGGCAGAGGTCGACGATTTTCTCCGCGCAGTTCTCCGGCGTGTCGAGTGTCATCGGGTCTTCGCCCGGCATCGCCGACGCGCGCATGCGGGTGCGGATCGGGCCCGGATTGAAGATGTTTACGCGCAGCTTCGTGGTCGCGGTTTCGGCCGCGTAGATGCGCGCCATCAGTTCGACCGCGGCTTTCGACACCGAGTAGGGCCCCCAATAGGCCATCGGCGCCCATGCAGCGCCGGAGGTGAGGAACACCGCGCGCCCGGCGTCGGACTTCTGCAACAGCGGATCGAGCGAGCGGATCAGGCGATAGTTCGCCGTCACGTTGATCGCCATCACATCGTCGAACACTTTCGGCTCGACGTGGCTCATCGGCGACAGAGCGCCGAGAATGCCGGCGTTCGCGACCAGCACATCGAGCTTGCCGTAGCGCTCGTTGAGCGATGCGCCGAGCCGGTCGATGCCGTCGTAGTCCTTCAGGTCGAGCGGGACGAGCGTCGCGCTCCCGCCTACGGCCTTGATCGTATCGTCGAGTTCTTCGAGCCCGCCTTGCGTGCGCGCAATGGCGACGACATGCGCACCGGCCTTCGCGAGCGCGAGCGCAGTTGCGCTGCCGATGCCGCGCGAGGCACCGGTGACAAGTGCGATACGGTCGGCGAGAGGTTTCAACTGGCTTCCGCGAGCAGCGACAATTGCCGCGGCGAGTGGTCGCGCGCGGTGCGGTCGGTCAGCGGCGTCGGATAGTCGCCGGTGAAGCAGTGATCGGTGAACTGCGGCCGTTCGGGATCACGCCGCTCATAGCCCATCGAGCGATAGATGCCCTCGACCGACAGGAATGCGAGCGAGTCCGCGCCGATCAGCGCGCGCATTTCCTCGATCGTGTGCGTGGCGGCGAGCAGCTTGTCCTGCTCCGGCGTGTCGATGCCGTAATAATCGGGGTGCGTGATCGGCGGCGAGGCGATGCGGAAATGCACTTCCGTCGCGCCCGCGTCGCGCATCATCTGCACGATCTTGGTCGAGGTGGTGCCGCGCACGATCGAGTCGTCGACCAGCACGATGCGCTTGCCGTTGACCACCGCGCGGTTCGCCGAGTGCTTCAGCCGCACGCCAAGCTGGCGGATCTGCTGTGTCGGCTCGATGAAGGTGCGGCCCACATAATGATTGCGGATGATGCCGAGCTCGTAGGGGATGCCTGACTCCTGCGCGAAGCCGAGCGCCGCCGGCACCCCGGAATCCGGCACCGGCACGATGACGTCGGCGGCGACGCGAGACTCGCGCGCGAGCTGCGCCCCCATCGTCTTGCGCACGTCGTAAACGGCGCGCCCGCCGACGATGGAGTCCGGCCGCGAGAAATAGATGTACTCGAAGATGCAGGGCCGCGGCTGCACATGCGGGAATGGCTTGTGCGAATGCACGCCGTCCTCGTCGAACACGACCACTTCGCCGTTCTCGACGTCGCGCACATATTTCGCGCCGATGATGTCGAGTGCGCAGGTCTCGGACGCGAGGATCGGATGGCCATCGAGTTCGCCGATCACCAGCGGCCGAATGCCGAGCGGATCGCGCACGCCGATCAGCTTCTTGTTGGTCAGCGCGACGAACGCGTAGGCGCCCTCGAGCTGGCGCAGCCCGTCGATGAAGCGGTCAATGAAACGGTTGCGCAGCGATTTCGCTACCAGATGCAGGATCACCTCGCTGTCGCTGGTCGACTGCATGATCGCGCCGTCGCGCACCAGTTGCTTGCGCAGCGTCAGGCCGTTGGTCAGGTTGCCGTTGTGCGCGGCGGCAAATCCGCCACCGTCCAGTTCGCAGAACAGCGGCTGAACGTTGCGCAGGATCGTCTCGCCGGTGGTCGAATAGCGGTTGTGGCCGATGGCGGCGCGGCCGGGCAGGCGGTCGATCACCTCGCGGCGGGAGAAGTTGTCGCCGACGAGGCCCATGCGGCGCTCGGAATGGAAGCGCTTGCCGTCGAACGAGCAGATGCCGGCTGCTTCCTGCCCCCGATGCTGGAGCGCATGCAGGCCGAGCGCCGTGATCGCAGCCGCATCCGGATGCCCGAAAATGCCAAACACGCCGCATTCCTCGTGCAGCCGGTCTGCTTCGAGGTCGATGCTGAGTGGGTCGAGGCCGATTTCGGGTTGATCCATCATCTCGCCTTCATGGCCCCGGCAGGGGTTCAGTTCGGTTTCAGCGCGGCAGCAGCGACAAGGTTTGTGGGCCCAAGGCTCGAGCGGCCCGCCGGCGGTGCATCCGGTTGATCCTGCTCGTCGGGCTTGTTGCGCTTCAGCCGCTTCAAAATGGTGCTCTCGGGGTCATCCGGCAACATCGACATCAGCCACTGGCCGGTTCCCTGCAGGACCACGCGGGACTTCGCATTCTTCACCCATTCGGGCTGGCTGCGGTCCGGCACCAGCCAGGCAAAGAACAAAAACGCCACGACCACGATCACGAGGCCACGCCCGAGGCCGAACAGGAAGCCGAGTGTGCGGTCGAGTGCGCCGACCCGGCTGTCGAGGATCGTGTCGGAAATCTTGATGGTGACGATCGAGACGATCAGCAGGGTGCCGAGGAACACGCCGCCGATGGTGATCGCGGACGCCACAATGTCATTGGAAAAGTATTGCAGAACAACAGGTTTGAGCTTCGGGTAGGAGTAAAGCGTGAGCAGCGCCGCAGCCGCCCACGAGGCGATCGACAGTACCTCGCGCATGAACCCGCGCACCATCGCGAGCAGCGCCGAGATCAACATCACCGCCAGCAAAATCAGATCCAGCAACGTGATCGGCATGTAGTCTTCGGCCCCGCTTGCGCAGTTCCACGCGTCCCGAGACCGGCGGAATCGGGGGATGCGCAGGCGCCATGTGTATAGCGGGCGCGATTGGCGCCGTCACCCGTCTTATGGCGCAAGGCGGACCGGCGATTTGCTCCGTTTACTGTTCGCCGCGATGTCGGCGACGAGGTCGGTCAGCGACCCGATCGCATGGAGGGACAAATCGGAACCCGCTTCGCCGCGCGCTAAATCCGGCGCGAAAGCGCGGGTGAACCCAAGCTTGGCGGCCTCCTTCAGCCGCGCCGCAGTTTGCGCCACCGGGCGGACCGCGCCGGACAAAGATACCTCGCCGAAATAGACCGCCTCTGCGGGCAATGATGCACCGGCAAGCGATGAGACGAGCGCGGCGGCGGCGGCGAGATCGGCGGCCGGCTCGTTGATGCGCAGGCCGCCCGCGACATTGAGATAGACGTCATGCCCGCCGAGTTTCACGCCGCAATGCGCTTCGAGCACGGCGAGTACCATCGAGAGGCGGCTCGAGTCCCAGCCGACGACCGAGCGGCGCGGCGTGCCGAGCGACGTCGGTGCAACCAGTGCCTGGATCTCCACCAGCAACGGGCGCGTGCCCTCGATGCCGGCGAATACGACCGTGCCGGGACTGCCGAGATCGCGCTCCGAGAGGAACAATTCGGATGGGTTCGGCACCTCGCGCAGGCCCGCGCCGGTCATCTCGAATACGCCGATCTCGTCGGTCGGGCCGAAGCGATTCTTCACCGCGCGCAGGATGCGGAATTGGTGTGCGCCATCGCCCTCGAAGGAGAGCACCGCGTCGACCATGTGCTCGACCACGCGCGGACCGGCGATCTGTCCGTCCTTGGTCACGTGGCCCACAAGGATCACGGCCGCGCCGGAGCGCTTGGCGAAGCGGATCAACGTCTGTGCCGCGCCACGCACCTGCGTGACCGTGCCGGGTGCGGATTCGACCGCATCGGTCCACATGGTCTGGATCGAGTCGATGACGATGAGGCGGGGCGTCTTGCCCTGGCTCATCGTTGCGATGATGTCCTCGACCGATGTCTCGGCCGCAAGCTCGACCGGTGCGCTGCCGAGGCCGAGACGCTCCGCGCGCAGCCGCACCTGCGCGACCGCTTCCTCGCCCGAAATGTAAACTGCGCGGTGCCCTGAGTTTGCGAGCGCGGCGGCCGCCTGGATCAGCAACGTCGACTTGCCGATGCCCGGGTCGCCCGCCATCAGCAGCACCGAGCCGCGCACAAAGCCGCCGCCGGTGACGCGATCGATCTCGGGGATGCCGGAGGCGAGGCGAGGGGCCTCGTGCGTTTCACCCGCAAGCGCTTCGAGCGGGAACACGCGTCCCTTGCGCGCGGAGCGGCCGGGGATCGCCCGGTCCGCGGCGGCGCCTTCCTCGGCGATGGAATTCCACTCGCCGCAGCCGTCGCACTTGCCCTGCCAGCGGCCGTAAGCCGCCCCGCAGTTCTGACAGATGAAGGAAGCGGCGTTCTTGGCCATCGGAATCGTTCTCGAATGCGCCGGTTCGACCCTAAAGGGTCGATGAGAACATTACAAGAACATTGTTGAGGAACCCCTAATTTGCCGACGCCGCTTACGACTACTTACTGGGCCTCCAGAAACAGGAAGCTGTGATCGGTGACCGTCTTTTTCGTGTTGCCGGCCGTCGCGTCGATGTGACACGCGAGACAGCCGGTCGAGGGGTTTCTCCCCTTATTATTCGACGCTTGCTGGACGTACGTCTCGATGATGATGTTCGACACGTGGGCCGGGGTGCCTTGCTGCGCGCCGCCCGTCTGCCACTGCGTACTCACGAGGCGGTAGTTGGCAAAGACCGAACCGGCCAGGAGCTTCTGGTAATAGGCATTCAGCTGCGGACTCGCCGGGAGCGGGTTCAGGCGTTTGATCTGAACCGGCGCATTGACCGGTTTACCGTTCGGCATCAGTTCCTTGTACGGCTTCTGCGCGGTCTGCGTATTGGTCGGCGCCTTGCTGTTCGGATTGAAGAAGACCTTGTCGTTGTCGACTTGCTCAAAGGTCGACCAGAAGAATCCCGGCTGCGACTTGGTCTTCTGAATGATGTGCAGGCCGACCAGTCCGAGCGTGACCGGATTGGCGCCCGGGCTTGGAGCCGGATTCGGGCCGGGCGTGTTGAAGACGGTGGCGGTGGTCGTGTAGTAGCGGCCGCCCGCGATTTCCTGCGGCGTCAGAATTTTCCACGCGGATTTCAGTTCGAGCGAGTTCATCGGCAGCGTGATCGAAGCGAGCTGGTTGAGAACGCTGGCCTGGTACCATTTGTTGTCGACGATCGCCTGGTATTCGATCTGGTTCATCAGCCGTTCGTAGCGCAGCCAGCGGCCTCGCTGATCGGTGACGACACCGCCAACCGCCTGAACGCCGGTCGGTTGCGAAATGGCGTCCGCCAGAGCCTCCAGATTGTGGACGACCGACTTCGCCGCCTGTCCCATCGCGCGCGGCTTCTTGGCGAACAGGTCGGTGAGCGAGTCGCCGGTGCACCAATTGGCGGGCGTCTGTCCCGGCGCGACGAACACGTTGTCCGCTGACATCAAGGTCTGCCACACGACCGGGCCCATGTTGCCGCGCTTGATGCCGAGGATCGATTTGGTGGGGTCGGGCGCGCAGGAGGTGGTGGCTGGCCAATTCAGCGCGATGAACTCGTTCCAGGAGAAGACATCGACGGCGAACTGGGACTCGCCTTCGAACGGGCAGGCGTCGAGCGGCAATGTCGCCTGGGCAGGTGTGATCGACGTCGGACAGGACGAGGCCGCGCAACCCGTTCCTCCCTTGCAGGCCTGGGGCTGCGGGGTACTGCGCGGCGCCGCCTGCGCAAGATCGAGGAAAGCAACTGCTGCCAGCAAGCCGAGCCAGACGGCAATTCGATTGTTTTTCATCTGTGCTTCCTCGATTCATTCTTGGGCGAGTCGAACTGAGGTTGAATCTAGCCGCGTTCAGATGTGATTGTAAATTGCAATTGAAAGCACTTTTGATTGCCGACGCGGGTGCGCCGGAATTTTGCGCGCAAAAGGACAACAGTGCGCACGCGTCGAAGCGAACCCGACGTCACGCGTCGCGATAAATTCGGCGATAACGGCGGCCGAGGCTCGTCAGCACCTCGTAGCCGATGGTGCCGGCCCGTGCCGCGAGATCATCGACGCCGACCGCGTCGCCTAAAAGCGTGACAAGTGCGCCTCGCGTGACCCGGCCTTCGGGCACGTCGGTCACGTCGATTGCGATCAGGTCCATCGAAACACGGCCGGCGATCGGGCAGCGCTGGCCGGCGACAATGGCTTCCGCGCCGGGACGCTTGTCGCTCGCACTTGCGGCGCGGACAAACCCGTCGGCGTAGCCGACCGAGATGATCGCAAGTCGCGTCGGCCGCTTCGCCGTCCAGGTCGCGCTATAGCCGACGGTCGCACCTTGCGCGACATCGCGAAGCTGCACGACGCGCGCCTGCAGCGTGATAACCGTCCGCATCGGGTTCGGATTTGCCGGGCGTCGGATTGGCGCCGTAGAGCGCGACGCCGGGGCGGACGAGATCGTGATGAGCCTCGCGCCCGAGAAAAACTCCAGATGAATTCGCCAGCGAGCCTGCGATGCCGGGAAACGACGCGCGTACGGTGCGAAAGCGCTCGATCTGGATCGCGTTCAGCGGATGGTCTTC
Organism: uncultured Alphaproteobacteria bacterium; assembly: GCA_963779545.1. Lineage (GTDB taxonomy): Bacteria > Pseudomonadota > Alphaproteobacteria > Rhizobiales > Xanthobacteraceae > PALSA-894. The sequence goes on from CAVZYQ010000008.1 coordinate 100,186, forward strand.
TTCCGAGCAGGCGAAATGGCTCATCACCAGTGCGATGCCGTGATCCGGATCAAGCCCCGCGGCAACGGACGCCGCCGCGTCATGCGGAAAGCCGAGCCGGTTCATGCCGGTGTCGAAATGCAGCGCCGCGGCTCCGCGCCAACCCGACGACGCGCGAAATGCACTCCACTCCTCAAGCTCCGCATGGCTGCCGATGACCGGCCGCAAGTTTGGCTTGGCGTAGGCGGAAGCCGTGCCGGGCAACAGTCCATTGAGAACGTAGATTGCGGCATCGTTTGCCGCGCCGCGCGCGCGCCTCGCCTCTGCGAGGCTGGCAACGAAAAATGTTTCGCATCCAGCTTGGGCCAGCGCGTGCGCGACCGGCTCCACGCCGCCCCCATAGCCATCAGCCTTCACGACCGCCGCGCACTTGGCCGGCGCCACGCGTTGCGCCAGCGCACGCCAGTTCGCGACCAGCGCCGCAACGTCGATCGTGAGAATGCCGCCGGCTTCCGCTTCGGGCGGGCCACTCGTTTCCGTCATGCCGCCATCATCGGGCGGCCGCGTGGCGCGAACAAGCCCGCTCGGTCGATCAATGCCGTTCGGGCAGGCGCGCAGTGTCCGCCAGATCGCCGAAGCGCGTCACGTTGGCTTCGAAGTGCAGCTGGATCGTGCCGGTCGGTCCATGGCGCTGCTTGCCGATGATCACCTCGGCCTTGCCGTGCACCGCTTCCATCTCGGCGATCCACTTGAAGTGCTCTTCGGTGCCCATCCGCGGCTCCTTGTTCTTGAGGTAATACTCCTCGCGGAACACGAACATCACCACGTCGGCGTCCTGCTCGATCGAGCCGGATTCGCGCAGGTCGGAAAGCTGCGGGCGCTTGTCGTCGCGCGATTTCGACCTGACGCGAGAGCTGCGAGAGCGCCAGGATCGGAACGTTGAGCTCCTTCGCCAGCGCCTTCAGGCCGGTGGTGATCTCCGTCACCTCCTGCACGCGTCCTTGCTGCGCACGGTTGCTCGACCCGGAGAGAAGCTGGATGTAATCGATCACCAGCAGGTCAAGGCCACGCTGGCGCTTCAGCCGCCGCGCACGCGCGGTCAGCTGCGCGATCGAGATGCCGCCGGTCTCGTCGATGTAGAGCGGGATCGTCTCCATCTCGCGCGCCATCTGCGCGATGCGGTCGAAATCGCCCGGATCGATCTCGCCGCGGCGGATGCGATAGGACGGGATTTCGGTTTGCTCGGAGATGATACGGGTCGCGAGCTGCTCGGCCGACATTTCGAGCGAGAAGAAGCCGACGATGCCGCCGTTGACGCTCTCGGTGCGCCCGTCGGGCCGCACCTCGCCGCGCCACGCCTTCGCGACATTGTAGGCGATGTTGGTCGCGAGCGCGGTCTTGCCCATGCCGGGGCGGCCCGCGAGGATCACGAGATCGGATTGCTGCAGGCCGCCCATCATGCGGTCCATGTCGAGGAGGCCGGTCGCGAGGCCCGATAGTTTTCCGTCGCGCTGATAGGCGCGTGCCGCCATGTCGACGGCCGTGGTCAGCGCGGTCGCGAACGCGCGGAAGCCGCCGTCGTAGCGGCCGGTTTCGGCGATTTCGTAAAGCCGCCGCTCGGCGTCTTCGATCTGTTCAGCAGGCGGAAGGTCGACCGGCGCGTCGTAGGCGACGTTGACCATCTCCTCGCCGATGATGATCAGCGAACGCCGTGTCGCGAGATCGTAGATCGTGCGGCCGTAGTCCTCCGCATTGATGACGGTCGTCGCCTCGGCGGCGAGCCGCGCGAGATACTGGCTTGCGTTCAGGCCGGCGATGTCGAGATCGGGCGGGAGAAAGGTCTTGAGCGTGATCGGGCTCGCGATCTTGCCGGCGCGGATCAGGCTTGAGGCGAGTTCGTAGATCTTGGCGTGGATCGGTTCGAAGAAGTGCTCCGGCTTCAGGAAGTCGGAAACGCGATAGAACGCCTCGTTGTTGACGAGGATAGCACCCAGCAGCGCCTGTTCCGCCTCGATATTGTGCGGAGCAGCGCGGAAGACAGGTGTATCTTGCGCGGTCTTACGCGCGGTTTGCTCGCCAGCCATGTATGTGAACGCACTTCGTGTGCTACGGGACTCGGCTAGTAACATCGCATCGCGGCTCTGGCGATTGTCATGATCGCAGTTTTGCCGCTGTCCCCGATTCTCACCGCCGAATCGGATTCACTGGATAATCGTGCGATTGCCGCTTGACGGATTTGTGTCCGTGCGCGGCGGAAAAAATTACTCGCCGGCGAGCCGCAGCGGCGGACGGCTGCCGCTTTCCATGCCGCGCAGATGCGCTTCCTCGCGCGCGATGTAATCGCGCGTGATGGGAACCACACCTTGCCGTTTGGTGAGCTGCAACTGGAAGACCATCATATTCTGCTCGCGGAATGTCATCTCGGAGGCCGCGAGGTAGAACTCCCACATCCGAACAAAGCGCTCGTCGTACGCTTTATGCAGATCCTCGCGATGCGCAAGGAACCGCTCGCGCCAGTGCTTGAGTGTCTCGGCATAGTGCAGCCGCAAGATCTCGATGTCGGTGACCAGCAGGCCGGCGCGCTCGACCGCGGGCAGGACTTCGGAAAGGGCAGGGATGTAGCCGCCGGGGAAAATATATTTGTTGATCCACGGATTGGTGACGCCGGGGCCTTCGGAGCGGCCGATCGAATGCAACAGCATCACGCCGTCGTCGGCGAGAATTGTCGCGCATTTGCCGAAGAAGGTGTCGTAGTAGCCGACGCCGACATGCTCGAACATGCCGACCGAGACGATGCGGTCGAAACGGTCCTCGACGTTGCGATAGTCCTGCAGACGGAATTCGACTTTGCCGGCCAGTCCTTTCTCTTCGGCGCGTTCGCGCGCGATGGCGAACTGTTCCTCCGACAGCGTGATGCCGGACACCTGCGCGCCGCATGTCTCGGCAAGATAAAGCCCAAGGCCGCCCCAGCCCGAGCCGATATCGAGCACGCGCGCGCCCGGCCTCACCAATAGCTTGGCGGCGAGGTGCCGCTTTTTCGAGAGCTGCGCGTCGTCGAGCGATTGTTCGGGATGTTCGAAGTAGGCGCAGCTGTATTGCCGATCGGCATCGAGGAACAGGCTGTAGAGCTGTCTGTCGAGGTCGTAATGATGCGCCACGTTGCGGCGCGAGCGCTTCGGCGGATTGAACTGCGCGAGCCGCCGCCAGACGTAACGCAGCAGCCATTGCGTGCGCATCCAGCGCGGCGGTTTGCCGCTCGTGTCTTGCGACATCGCGAGCGCAAGGAAATCCGCGATCGAGCCCTGTTCGATCACGAGAGTTCCGTCCATGTAAGCTTCGCCGACCGCCAGCTCGGGATCGAGCAGCACGGCCAGTTCGGTGAGGTGGCTGGTAAATCGGACCACGACGGGCGCGCCCGTTCCGTCGCCAAACTCCAAAGTCGTCCCGCGCGCCGTCGTCAGGCGCAACGTTCCGTGCCGGATGTACGACCGCAACACGACTTGCAGCACGCGATCCATCGGCCGCCCCAAAACCAAGATCCGTCTGACCTTGCGGCCGCGGCGGAGAGGCTAGGAACCAGAGCCGCGAGCACGAGAACCGACGGATGCCTGCTCCCAAAAGCAGGTCGGCAACACTATCAATATTAGAACAAAGTTCGCGTTTAACGGCAATGGTACCCAAGAGGTGCAGCCCAAATTCGGCTCGCTTCGGGTCGTAAATGCGCTAAAGGTCGATGGGGCGATTGGGCCGCGGCTTCTGCGCCGGCGGGTCAGCGGGGGATTTTGAAGTGCCCGGCTACGGACGAATGGCTTTGGTGGGAGCGGTGCTGGCGGCTGGCCTCGGTGTTGCCGGCTTGCGCGCCCAGACGGTGCTCGGCGATCCGCGCGATGCCGCGCGGACCTTCGCGTCGAACTGCTCGGCCTGCCACAAGAGCCCGCGGGGACTGGCAAAAAGCGGCCAAGTCGCGGGATTCCTGCGCCAGCACTACACGACCGGGCCTGAGATGAGCGCCGCAATGGCGGCCTATCTGGTGGCTGCCGGAGCCGCGCCTCCCGAGAAGAAGAGCGCCGGCAAGGACGACAGCGCCGCAAGCGCCAAAAAGGGCAAGAAGGACCAGCTCGCCGCGACGCCGTCCGCCGCCGAGGCGGAGCGGGCACAGCAGCGCACGCTGCGTGGCAAGCAGCGTCATCCTCCGCAGGATGAGCCAGCACCGGCGGTCCAGCAGCAGACCGCCGTGCCTGAGCCGGCGCAATCGCCTCAGCAGGTCGCGACCAGCCCCGCGAGTCCGGCTCAGCCCGCGCCGGTCGCGACGGCAGCCGCGCCTTCGCAGCTGCCGCCAATGGTGCTCGACATCCCGCTGCCGCCGATGCCCGAGGGGCCGCCGGCCGATCTCACTCAGTCGGCCTTCTCGTCCTCGCCCTTGCCCTGAGCGGCTTCCGCCTCTTCGGGCTTTTCGAACATGGCCGCCGCGGCTTCTGCTGCCGCTGCTGCCTCGTCCTCATCCTCGTCGCGGCGGCGCGTCACGTCCTCGCCGCGCGCCTGACGCTCCGCCTCATCGGCGTTGCGCGCGACGTTGACCGTCACCTTCACCTCGACTTCGGGGTGCAGCGCGACCGGCACCGTGTGCAGGCCGAGCATCTTGATCGGCGCATGCAGCGCGATCTGGTTGCGCGTCACGGTGAAGCCGCCGGTCTCGATGAGGGTGGCGATATCGCGCGCCGAGACCGAGCCGAACAGCTGGCCGGCTTCCGACGCCTGGCGGGTGACCACGAAGCTCTTGCCGTCGAGCTTGCCGGCGACTTTCTCGGCGTCGCTTTTCAATTCGAGGTTCCGCGCCTCGAGCTGCTGCTTCATGCCCTCGTATTTAGAGCGGTTGTCCTTGGTGGCCCGCAGCGCTTTGCCCTGCGGCAGCAGGAAATTGCGCGCAAAGCCATCCTTCACGCGGACGACTTCACCCATCTGGCCGAGCTTGGCGACGCGTTCGAGCAGGATCACTTCCATTTTGGTCTCTCCATTGTTCGCATTGATTTAAGGGCGGGTGATCGGTGGAGGCGGTGGCCCGCGTCGTGCGGCTACGCGAGCGCGTAATGCGATGACGGTTTCGGCGAGGCCGACGAGCGTCATCAGCAGGAGCGGCCAGCCGAACAGGCCAACCGTGAAGTAGAGCCCCGTCAGCATGAAGCCGCGGCCGTTCATGCCGAGCGTGATCGCATGCATGACGGCGAAGCCGAGCAGCGCATAGGCAAGCAGCAGGCTCGCGGTCAGCACACCGCTGAGCAGGCCGATCAGATCAGGCAGAAACGTCCCGGCGATCGCTGCGGTCAGGAGCGTCGGTGCGAAAGCCGGAAAGGTCATCTGCGAAATCTGCGGCCAAGGCCGCTTCAGCCGGCCCGAGATGCGCACGATCAATGCCGCGAGCCAGAGATTGAGCAGGCTCGTTGCGGTCAGCGCCGTCGCCTTCATCGGCGGGACCATCAGCACCAGAATGTCGAGCAGACGCTGAGGATCTTTCACGCTGGGAAGCGTGAGCGGCGCGTTAGCCGGCGAGCCTGAAAGGAAACGCAAGGCGCGCTCCAGTTCGCGCCGCATGCCGGTCTGAATCTGCGCGGCATCGAAGCCGTAGCGCAGCATCGAGACGATCACGACGAGCGCGGCTGCAACGGCGGTCCACACGACGATGCGGCCGACCGGATACCATTCGATCTCGCTCTGGTCGTGCGAGGCCGGACGTCCGAGCAGCGCGAGGTAGCCGATCCACCACGCCGGCAACCCGATGCCGAGGAAGAACGCGAGTGCGACCGAACCAGTCGTGACGGCCGCGAGGCCGACCGACGCTATGAGGGCCGCGAGCAGGCCGGCAACATGCGTCCAGCCGATCGCCGCGAGCAGAATCGGAAGCTGGGCGAAATTGGCGAGCGCGAACGAAAGCGGCGAGCCGGACGCAATCGACGCGAACAGCAGCGCGGAAGCCGCGCCTGCGCCCAATCCAATGAGAACGATCTGTATCATCGCCAGCTGTCCCGCTCCTTTGAGCGGTTAGAGGCGGATCATGTCCGCCCCAACCATCGGCCGCAGGATCGAACCTGCGGCCTCTTGTGAAGTGATCTTACCGGATCACGTAGTTCAGCAAACCGAGGAAGCGCGCCCGCTTGATCGCGCGAGCAAGCTCACGCTGCTTCTTGGTCGAGACCGCGGTGATGCGGCTGGGCACGATCTTGCCCCGCTCCGAGACGTAGCGCTGCAACAGCTTCACGTCCTTGTAGTCGATCTTCGGCGCGTTGGCGCCGGTGAACGGGCAGGTCTTGCGGCGGCGGAAGAAGGGGCGGCGGCCCTGCGATGATGCGAATTGCATGATGCTTACTCCTCGGCCGCTGCGGTTTCGCCGGCGTCGTCACGCGGACCGCGATCGCGCCGTGGACCACGGTCGCCGCGATCTCCACGGTCGAATCGATCACCGCGATCGCCGAACCGGCCACCACCGCCGCGCTCGTCACGCTCGCGGTCGCGATCGACCTTGCGCATCATCGCCGAGGGGCCTTCCTCGTGCTCGTCGACGCGCACCGTGATGTAGCGCAGCACGTCTTCGCTCAGCCGCTCCTGACGCTCGACTTCGGTCACGGCCGCGGGCGGCGTGTCGAGGCGCAGCATGGTGAAGTGCGCCTTGCGGTTCTTGCGGATGCGGAACGAGAGTGTCTTGACGCCCCAGTACTCCGGATCGCCGACGATCTTTCCGCCGAGGCCCTCGATGACGCCCTTGAAGCTGGCAGTCATCTCCTCGACCTGCTGCGCGCTCAAATCTTGGCGCGCCAGGTAGACATGTTCATACAATGGCATGCGAATGCCTTTCCCTTAGTTGTCGCTCGTCTGGCGCCAAGCCCTTCATGCCTTTCGGGAAGGCAGGAAAGTTCTCAGGAAGGCGGGAACACGGGACGCCGGACCATGTGGTCCTGCCGGCCCTCGCGGGACGGCCGTCCGTTCAGCTCCCGGCCGGGATCGAGCGGAAGCGGGGGTTATAGGCGGTTTCGCCGTGATGACAAGCGCGAATTGGCTCTTACCAGTCCGGCCTCGGGCGCGGGACCAAGCCGCTCGTCGATCGTCCGGATCATGTCGGCGAGCTTGACCGCCATCATCGCGCCGTCGCGTAGTTCGCGCACCTTCTGAGGATCGGTCGCGCTCGGGCCGTTCTGCAGCCGGTGCATAGCTGCCGAGCAGCTTTCGAGGCTCTTCGCAAGCAGAATCTGCTTGTAGCGCGGATCGGCGCGCGAGCGCGAAATGTCCGCGTCAGAAATAGCAAACTGTTCCAAGGCGCCCACCGCGGCTTCGAGAGATGTCGGACCGATTGTCGGCCCAAAAGGTTGTCCAAAAGTTCCTTTCATCGGAACTTTTGGTGTCGGCTTGACACCCTGTGAAGCATTTGCGTCTTTGGCGACCGCAACGTTTTGAGGCTAACCATGTCCATTTCCTTCGTTTTTCCGGGTCAAGGCAGCCAAGCTGTTGGGATGGGCAAAGCCTTGGCCGATAATTTTGCCGCGGCCCGCGACGTCTTCGGCGCCGTCGACGAGGCGCTCGGCGAGAAGCTCACAGCCATCATGTGGGAAGGCCCGGCGGACCGGCTCACGCTGACCGAAAACGCCCAGCCAGCCCTGATGGCGGTTTCGCTCGCGGTGATGCGCGTCCTCGAAAGCGAGGCGGGTGTTGATCTCAAACGCGACGCCGCCTTCGTCGCCGGACATTCGCTCGGGGAGTATTCGGCACTTGCAGCGGCGGGTGCCTTCACCGTTCCGGACGCCGCGCGCCTGTTGCGCACGCGCGGGCGCGCCATGCAGGCGGCCGTGCCGGTGGGCGTCGGCGCGATGGCTGCGCTGCTGGGGCTTGAATTCGATGCCGCGTCCGCCGTGGCTGCCGAAGCCGCGCAGGGTCAGGTGTGTCAGGCGGCGAACGACAATGGGGGAGGGCAGGTCGTCGTGTCCGGCGACAAGGCCGCGGTCGAACGCGCGGTCGAGATCGCGAAAGGCAAGGGAGCGCGGCGTGCGATGCTTTTGCCAGTGTCCGCCCCCTTCCATTGCGCGCTGATGCAGCCCGCCGCGGACGTGATGGCGGACGCGCTATCGAAAGTTTCGGTGAAGCCGCCGGTCGTTCCGGTGGTCGCGAACGTGCTCGCGAAGCCGATCAGCGATCCGGCCGAGATCGTGAAATCGCTCGTCGCGCAGGTGACCGGTACGGTTCGCTGGCGCGAATGCGTCGCCGTCATGGCCGGCGCAGGCGTTGATTCATTTTATGAGATTGGTGCCGGCAAGGTACTGTCCGGACTCGTAAAGCGTATCGCGGACGGCGCAACCGGAACCGCAATCGGAACGCCAGACGATGTCGCGGCGTTCAAGGCCCGCACCGCCTGAATTTACGTGGTGGCGCAGCAGTGCTGGCGCTGGCCAGCATCGTGAACATGCTGCTGCGAACGTCGAATCGACGCGTTAGCGCCAGCGATGATTTGAGTGACAAGTCACGCACTTAATCGCAGTTGCGGACGCGAACCGAGTGTGCTTTGCATGGCTTGGGAAGTATGGTACCCGAACCCGGCTTGGTCGGGGCGACCGGGCATTTGGGGCCATCGAACGATCCTTCCGGGGAGTTCGCCATCTTCCGCCACGACAGGCCGCGACGGCTCGGGTCGCGCGGCAGCCCGTTAGAAAAATGCGAGGGTGAAAGCGATGAGTGAAAACATTGCCGAGCGGGTGAAGAAGATCGTCGTGGAGCACCTCGGCGTTGAGCCCGACAAGGTCACCGAAGGTGCAAGCTTCATCGATGACCTCGGGGCCGACAGCCTCGACACCGTTGAACTCGTGATGGCGTTCGAGGAAGAGTTTGGGTGTGAGATTCCCGACGACGCCGCTGAGACGATTTTGACTGTCGGCGATGCCACCAAGTTCCTCGAAAAGAACGCCAAGAGCTGACGTTTTCCTCCAAAAATTTTCCGGTTTCGGGCCATGGAATCCCCGCCCACCGTGTGGCGGGCTCGTGGTTGTGCAAATAGCGAAATTGGGGCTCAGACCTTACGTAAAGCCTCCGGTAGAGCTTCGCGCTGTCGCATAAGGGACAAGGAACCCCATGAGGCGTGTCGTCGTCACGGGTCTCGGCATGGTGTCGCCGCTCGCTTGCGGCGTCGAGGCGACGTGGCAGCGCCTGCTTGCCGGACAGAGCGGCGCGCGCAAAATCGAGAAAGTTCGAGGTCGAGGATCTTCCGGCGAAGATCGCGTGCCAAATTCCGCGCGGTGATGGGTCGGACGGCACCTACAATCCCGACCAGTGGATGGAGCCGAAGGAGCAGCGCCGCGTCGACGAGTTCATCGTATACGCGATGTGCGCGGCGCGTCAGGCGCTCGATCATGCGGGCTGGAAACCGGAAAGCCGTGAGGATCAGATCAACACCGGCGTGATGATCGGTTCCGGCATCGGCGGCATCGAAGGCATCGCCGAGACCTCGATCACGCTGCAGGAGAAGGGGCCGCGCCGCGTCTCTCCGTTCTTCATTCCGGGCCGCATCATCAATCTTGCGTCCGGCTACGTGTCGATCGAATTCGGTCTGAAGGGCCCGAACCACGCCGTCGCGACCGCCTGCTCGACCGGCGCGCATGCGATAGGCGACTCAGCGCGGCTGATCGCGCTCGGCGACGCGGACGTCATGGTCGCGGGCGGGACCGAATCCCCGATCAACAGGCTTTCGATGGCGGGATTTGCAGCCTGCCGCGCGCTCTCGACCGCGTTCAACGATGAGCCGACCCGCGCGTCGCGCCCCTACGACAAGAAACGCGATGGTTTCGTGATGGGTGAGGGTGCCGGCGTGCTGGTGCTCGAGGAATACGAACACGCCAAGGCGCGCGGCGCGACGATCCATGCCGAACTCGTCGGCTACGGCATGTCGGGCGACGCCTATCACATCACCGCGCCGTCCGAGGACGGCGATGGCGCGTTCCGCTGCATGAGCGCGGCGCTCAAGCGCGCCAACATCTCGCCCGCCGAGATCGACTACATCAATGCCCACGGCACCTCGACCATGGCCGACGGAATCGAACTCGGCGCGGTCGAGCGCGTGCTCGGCAATGCGGCCGGCAAGATCTCGATGTCGTCGACCAAGTCCTGCATCGGCCATCTTCTCGGCGCGGCGGGCGCGGTCGAGGCGATCTTCTCGATCCTTGCGATTCGCGATCGGATCGCGCCGCCGACCATCAATCTGGACAATCCGTCGGTCGAGACGCCGATCGATCTCGTGCCGCATAAGGCGCGGCAGCGCGATATCGATGTGGTGCTGTCCAATTCGTTCGGCTTTGGCGGTACCAACGCTTCGCTGGTTTTCCGCCGTTTGGCGGCTTAGTCTCGCGCGATGGGGCCGATCCTCCCTTTCGCCATATTTCGACTTAACCTGCGCATGACAGCCCGCGAGTGGACATGAACGCAGGCTTCCCGACCGACGGAATGCAGCCGGGCGATGCCAAGCGCGTCGCTCCGCGCAGTCCGCGTGCCGCCCTGGAGCCTGAATACATGCCCGAGCCGAAACGGCCGTCACGCAGGGCGCGTCATCCGCTGATCATCGCGGGCAATGCCATCTTCACCATCATCCTGCTGGTCGCGATCGTCGGCGGCGTCGCCTATTCGTATGGCAAGCACATGCTGGAGGCGCCGGGCCCGCTCGACCGCGAGAAGATCGTCAATATTCCGCGCGGCCTCGGCCTGCGCGACATCGCCGATCTGCTCGCGCGCGAGAACGTCATCGAGCAGCCTTGGGTGTTCATCCCGGCCGTGGTGGTGCTGAAGGCCAAGGACGACCTGAAGTACGGCGAATACAAATTCACCAAGCAGATGACGGTCCGCGAGACGATCGAGACCATCATCGAAGGCAAGGTGATCCAGCACGCGATCACGATCCCTGAAGGCCTGACCTCCGAGCAGATCATCGCGCGCCTCGCCGAGATCGATTTCCTCGCCGGCAACATCCGCGAAATTCCCAAAGAGGGCACGCTGCTGCCTGACACCTACAATTTCCCGCGCGGCGCGACGCGTGAGCAGGCGCTGCAGCGCATGCAGCAGGCGCATCGCCGCGTGCTGCAGGAGGTCTGGGAGAGGCGTAACCCCGAAGTGCCGGTGTCGACGCCGGAGGCGCTCGTCACGCTTGCGTCGATCGTCGAGAAGGAGACCGGGCGGGCCGATGAACGTTCGCGCGTCGCCGCGGTGTTTTGCCAACCGCATTCGTCAGAAGATGAAGCTGCAGTCGGACCCCACGATCATTTACGGGCTGGTCGGGGGCAAGGGGACGCTCGGGCGGCCGATCATGCGCTCCGAGATCGAGCAGCCGACGCCGTACAATACTTACGTGATCACGGGCCTGCCGCCCGGGCCGATCGCCAATCCGGGCCGCGCCTCGCTCGAGGCGACCGCGAACCCGTCGCGCACCAAGGAAATCTTCTTCGTCGCGGATGGCACCGGCGGGCATGCGTTCGCCGAAAATCTGCAGCAGCACCAGCAGAACGTCACGAAGCTCCGGCAATTCGAGCAGCAGCTTCGGCAGACGACGGCGACGCCGGATCGTGCGATCCCGTTCGCCGAACCGGCGCCGCAAGCCAGTCGATCCGGCTCCTGCCGTGCAGGGCGACTGCACCTGCGGCCGCCAAGGGCAATGCCAAGCAGAAGACCAAGGCGAAGACGCAATAGCGCCAGCCTTGTGAGGCTTTGGCCTCGCCGCTAAGGTCCGGCCGAATTTCGTTTCCGGTAACAGGATTCGCTTAATGCCGCTGTCGAGCATGACCGGCTTCGCGCGGGCCGACGGCGCGGCGGGTGCATATGCCTGGACCTGGGAACTCAAATCCGTAAACGCCAAGGGGCTCGAGCTGCGGCTGCGCCTGCCGCCGGGCTGGGATGGGATCGAGCCGGCACTGCGCGCGCGGGCAACGGCCGCGCTCGGCGCGCGGCACCATCCACGCCAATCTGTCGGTCCAACGCACCGGCGTCGCACCGGTCGTCCGCGTGAACGAGCCGGTACTGTCCGCAGTTCTCTCGACAATGAAAGATGTTGCCAAGCGCATCGATGCGGCGGCGCCGAGCATCGAGGGCATCCTCGCGCTCAAGGGCGTGATCGAGGTGATCGACGAGGACGAGCGCGTGGAGGATCGCCGCGCCGCCGAAGCGGCGATCACGGCGGGATTTGCGGACGCACTCGCGAACCTCACCGAGATGCGGCGGCGGGAGGGTGATGCGCTCGCGACCGTGCTGCGCGGGCGGCTCGATGAAATCGCCGCGCTGACCGCGCGGGCCGAGGCAGCGCCCGGCCGCCGGGCCGAGGCGATCAAGGCGCGGCTCGCCGAGCAGGTCGCAGCCTTGCTCGATACGTCGACGCGCTTCGACCCCGACCGCCTGCATCAGGAGGCGATCCTGATCGCCTCCAAGGCGGATATCCGCGAGGAACTCGATCGCCTCGTCGCCCACGTCGCGCAGGCGAGGCGGATGATTGATGACGGCGGATCGGTCGGGCGCAAACTCGACTTCCTGTCGCAGGAGCTCAACCGCGAATCCAATACGCTGTGCGCGAAGTCTAACGACGTCGACCTCACCAATATCGGTCTTGAACTGAAGACCGTGGTCGAGCAGTTCCGCGAGCAGGTGCAGAACCTGGAATGAGCGCCGACACGCCGCGCCGAGGCATCATGCTGGTCGTCTCCTCGCCGTCGGGTGCGGGGAAGACGACGCTGACGCGCAACCTGCTCGCGCAGGAGCAGAACATCAGCCTGTCGGTTTCGGTGACGACGCGCGAGCGGCGGCATAGCGAAATCGATCACGTGCACTATCACTTCATCACGATGGCCGAGTTTCACAAGCTGCGCGACAGACGGCGGTCTGCTCGAATGGGCCGAGGTTCACGGCAACTGTTACGGCACGCCGCGCGCACCGGTCGAAGCCGCGCTCGCGGGCGGCCATGACATGCTGTTCGACATCGACTGGCAGGGCACGCGGCAGCTCTATCAGGCGATGCGCCGGGATATCGTCAGCGTATTCGTGCTGCCGCCCTCCGCAACCGAGTTGAAGGCACGGCTCGAGCGGCGTGCTGAAGACAGCGCCGAGACGATTGCACGGCGCCTGCGCAACGCGATCGAAGAGATCGCGCATTGGAACGAGTACGACCACGTGCTCGTCAACGACGATCTCGACCGCAGCTTTGCGGCCTTGCGTCAGATCCTGGCCGACGGCCGGCGCAAGAGCGCGCAGCGAGCCGACATGAACGAGTTCGTTACGAAGCTGCTGGCCGAGTTGCGGGAAATCGCCGCCTGACTATGGCGCAAGCACGACGCGCCCGACGATTTTTCCCGCGCGCAGATCGTCCAGCGACACCTGCGCCGCGGACAGTGGGCGCTCGATGATCGGCACAGATGGAATTTTCCCCTCTCGCGCCAGCGCCATCATCTCATGCGCCTCGGCGAGCGTGCCGGTCATCGTTCCCTCGATCCCGAACACCCGCAACGGAAACATTGCGATCGGCGTCGTGTAGGTGCCCCCGATCAGGCCGGTGATGACGACCTTTCCGCCTTTGGCGAGCGCGCCAGAGGCGAATGCGAGCGAGCCGTCCGTGCCGGCAAAGTCGACCGCGCCGAAGACACCGCCGGTCGTCTTCATCAGCGCCTTGCGCGCCGCCGGATCGGCCGGATCGTAGGCCGCCGCAGCGCCGGCCCTCAGCGCGGCGTCGCGCTTGGCCGGGTCGATGTCGGCAACGATCGGCGCATGTGGAAACAGCGCACGCGCAAACGCCAGTCCCATCATGCCGACACCGCCGAGCCCGACCAGCAGCACCGGTCCACGCTTGGCGTGCTCGGTCAAGCGCTTCAGCGCGGAGAACGCCGTGAGCCCGGAGCACATGTACGCCCCGGCGAGCGAGGCGGGGAGCGGCGCGTAATCGATCAGATAGCGCGGATGCGGAATGAGCACATGCGTCGCAAACCCGCCGTCGACCTGAATGCCGAGATGGCGCGGTGCGGCACACAGGTTCTCCTCGCCCGCCTTGCAGGCGGCGCATTGGCCGCAGCCGATCCAGGGGAACACGGCCGCTTGCGTGCCGATCTTCACATCGGCTTCCGGCCCTGCTTTCTCCACCACACCCGCTATCTCATGGCCGAGCGTAAACGGCAGCGAGCGGAACGCAGTCACGTCAAGTTTCTTGTCGCCGCCGAGACTGAAATAGCCGTCGTGGAGATGCAGATCGGAATGGCACACACCGCAGCAACTGATCCGCACCAGAACCTCGGTGCCGTGCGGCTCAGGCGTCTCGACGACGGTTTCGCACAACGGCGTCGCATAAGCGGTCATCGACTGGCGGATCATGCGCGTCATGTCAGTCCTCGGGCGAGCGCAACGAAACCTTCCACCGCAATATCCTCCGCGCGCGCGGTCGGGTCGATCCCCGCGTTTTCGAGCAGCGGAATAGGATCGACACCGAGTTGCTTCAGGCTTTGCCGCAACATCTTGCGGCGCTGGCCGAATGCGGCCTCCGTCACGCGCTCCAGCGCGCGGCGATCGCAGGGCAGGGGAGCGACACGCGGCATGAACTGGACGAGCGACGAAGTGACCTTGGGTGGTGGCACGAACGCGGACGGCGCGATGTCGAACAGGATCTTCGCCTCGGTGCGCCAGCCGGCCAGCACCGAGAGCCGTCCGTAGGCCTTCGATCCGGGCTTGGCGACGATCCGTTCCGCCACCTCGCGCTGGAACATCAAGATGAGCCGGTCGTACCACGGCGGCCACGGCTCGGCAGTCAGCCACGAGACGAGCAGCGCGGTCGCAATATTGTAGGGCAGGTTGGCGACGATGCGTGCGGCGTCTTTACCGAGATGGGGCGCGGGGTCGAAGGTGAGCGCGTCGCCGGACACGACCGTCAGCCGCCCCGGATAGTGCTCGGCGATTTCACCAAGGGCCGCGATCGCCCGCTCATCCCGCTCGACCGCGATCACGTGCGCGGCGCCTTCCGCAAGAAGCGCGCGCGTCAGGCCTCCGGGCCCAGGTCCAACCTCGAGCACGGTGACGCCATCGAGCGGGCCGGCGGCGCGCGCGATGCGGGCGGTGAGATTGAGATCGAGCAGGAAGTTCTGGCCGAGCGATTTGCGTGCACTGAGACCGTGCCGGCGGATCGTTTCGCGCAGCGGCGGCAGCGCATCGACCGCACTCATTTCGCCGGAGCCAGAGCCGGTGTCGCAAGCCGTGCCGCAAGCTTGAGCGCCGCGACGAGGCTGGCCGGACTTGCGCGGCCGGTGCCGGCGATGTCGAACGCGGTGCCGTGGTCCGGCGAGGTGCGCACGAACGGCAGGCCGAGCGTGACGTTCACCGCATGATCGAACGCCAGCGTCTTGATCGGGATGAGCGCCTGATCGTGATACATCGCGAGCGCAGCGTCATAGCTGCGCCGCGCGGCGGCGTGGAACATCGTGTCGGCTGGCAACGGTCCGCGCGCATCGATGCCTTCGGCGCGTAGCCGCTCGACCGCCGGAGCGACAACGGAACGGTCCTCCTCGCCGAGCGCGCCTTCCTCGCCCGCGTGCGGGTTCAATCCTGCCAGCGCGAGACGCGGCCGTGCGATGCCGAAACGGTTTTCCAAATCGCGAGCGACAATGCGGGCCGTCTGGACGATCAGCGCGGTCGTGAGCTGCTGCGGCACGTCGCGCACCGGCAGATGGATGGTCACCGGCACCACGGCGAGCTCGGGCGACCATAGCATCATTACGGGGTGCACAGCGCGGCCAGTGTGTTCCTGCGCGAGCTTCGCGAGAAATTCTGTGTGGCCGGGTTCGGCAAAACCGGTCCGGTAGAGGACCGCCTTTGCCACCGGGTTGGTTACGACCGCATGCGCGATGCCGGCTAATACGTCCGCCACTGCGCGGCGGATCGAAGAGATCGCGGCGGGTGCGCTCGAACTGTCCGGATGGCCGGGTTCGGCAGTCACCTTTTCGCTGAGCGCAACGACAGGCAGAGCGGTCGCAAACGTTCGCGTGGCGTCAGCGGGCTCAACCGCGCGAACCGGAATACTCAGGCCGAGCTTGCGGGCGCGCCGCGCGAGAAAATCCGGATCGGCAAGCAGGTAGAACGGCGGTAACGCGAGTTCGTTACGTCTCTGCCAGGCCGCCAGCGTGATGTCAGGCCCGATCCCGGCGGGCTCGCCGAGTGTCAGCGCCAGCGGAGCGGTCATTGTCTATTGTCTGATCTCGATCAGCGCCTGACTGCGAAGCTCTTTCAGGAACTTCTTCGACAGGGCCTGATACCGCTCCTGATACATCTGATCGCGAATTTCGCGCTTGCCGGCTGAATCGCCTTTCGCGGGTGCCTTGCCGCATACGGCAAAGACTTCGACGCCTTGCATGGTGACGTCGGGCGGGGTCAACTTTCCAACCGGCGTATTGTTGAGGAGTTCACGCTGCTGCTGGCCGAGATCGGCGGATTGGCGCGTGATCGCGTCACGTACCGCGACATCGGGTAGACCCATCGCGACACGCAAACCTTCGTCGCAGCTTTGGAAACGTGCGCGCAACGCTTCGGCTTCGCGCTTGCGGGTTTCCACGACTGTCGGAGCGGAGCCGCGCGGCACGAGGAACAGGATCGGCCGCAGCCTGAACTCGTAGTTCGCAGCCTCAGTCTTGTTCGAAGCCTGAAGCTTGACCTCGACTTCCTTCTCGCCGACCTGCAGGCTCGACTGGAATTTGCCGCGCACGATCTGCGACCAGACGAAGTCCGCGTGAAGGCGGGTCTTTCAGCGCGTCTACGCTGATGCCGTTCTGCACCATCATCTTGGCGAACTGTTCGGTGCTCATGCCGGCGCGGCGCGCGATGCCGGCAAATGCGCTGTCGATCTCGCGCTTCGGCACGTCGGCGATGTAGCGCTTGGACAGCTGGACCTTCAGCTTGTCATCGATCAGCTCATCGAGCACTTCCTGACGGCCAGGCGCCTTCTGCGTGGAGAGCTGGATGAGCCGGGTACGCTGCGCGATGTCGACATTCGTGATTGGTTCGCCGCCGACGAGGGCAACGATTTGAGCGTGCGCAGGGAACTGCTCGGTCAGCAGCACAAGTCCCGCAAGAGCAAACGCTGTGGCTATGAACCGAAAATGTCCGGCGACCGGTGTCATTATCTCCGTTCTCCTTGTCGCCCCGTTGTGGCGCGGGCCTAGAACAGCCCGTTTGAGCTACCCGTCATGTTGGTACTCTGGGTGAAGCTCGACCCGCCGATGGTACGCAAGTTGATGACCAGCAACACCTTGTTGTCGGTTGTTTGTGTGCCGACGTAATTATAGTCGGTCAGGTAGTTGAGCGAAATGGCAAAGCAATCGTCGATATACCCCAAGCCGATCCGGGTCTGATTGAATTGATGGGCTTCCAGGTCGTAGCGGGCCGACGCGAGGATGCTCCAGTTTTGCGTGAACTTGAATGTGATCTGTCCGGTGACGCCTTGGCGGCGTTCAAGGAAGCCGATTTCAGGCTGCGCGTCGTAGTTTCCGTAGAGGCCCGTCAATGTCCAGCGATCGAAGACCGCGTTCCCCTCTACTTCGACCCGGCGAATTCTGAATGTGCCCTCTTCGAGCAGGAAGCGCGAGACGACCGAATAAACGTTGTCCGGACGGTAGGCGATGCGCGCGACGTAGTCCGAGCGGTCCGAGGCAAGTCCGCTGGTGATTCCGGTATTGACGGTGTCGGCGACCGCGAAAGAGTTCACGCCGAACAACTGGTACGACTGCCCGAACAACATATTAACGGAGCCGGCCCGGTTGAATTGCGCTGTGTACTGAACGCCGGCATTCAGCCGCGTGCCGCCTTCGATGCGGTCCCAGCCGGAGAATTTGTTGACGCTGAACAGGTTGGTGTCGTCGAAGACCATGCTCTGTGCGTCTTCGTTTGGCAGTTTGCCGATGGCGGTCTCGTCCGGCCGCACAATGAGCTGGGCGATCGGCTCGATCGTCTGCGTGCCCCACGGCTGAACGTTGATGAAGGGGTAGCGGTATTCGAGGCCGATGGCCGGCATCACGCGGCCGACCGTGCTGTCGCCGGAGGGAAGATAGTTGCTGACACCGGTTTCGCCGCGAACCGACAGTGCCGCGATGTCCGCGCGAACGGTGGCAAATGGTGTCCATTTCTGGCCATAGGGGTCGATCAGCGTGCGCCGCCACGTCGCTTCTGCGGAGCCACGCGAGTATGTGCCAGGGAAGCCGCGCAGGATGCAGTTCGTTGGAGTCTTGCGGGTCGGATCGGCCGTCAGTGCATCGCACTGACCGCTCGTGAAAGCGGTTTGCGTGATGGGATCGAAATCCGCCATGTCGCGCGTCAGGCTTGTGACGTTGGCGCGATATGTCAGTTCGCCGCCGAGCAGCGGGTAAGCCCAGCTTGTTCTTGTAGTCGATGACAGGGTGAACGATCGGAAGCTGGCTCTGTGTGTCGCTCGCCGAGAGCCCGTAGAAATACATCGCACGCGCGTCGAAATAGCTGCGCTCGCCGCGGCCGGTCAGGTAGAGCTGCGTCACAGTTTCAAGTCCGCCCGATTTGAACGGGTCCATCAGGGCGAAATACGAGCGCAGGCCGTAGTCCTGGATCACCATCCTGTCGGTGACGAGTGTTCCGTCCCAGCCCCAGACCCACTGATTGTTCAGGCTGAACTGGCCAGTCGTATCGACAGTGCCGCGGAAGACGCGGTCGCCCGCCGAGCCGGCACCGAATTTGTCGGCGAAATACTGACGATCGGCCTGGAAGATGCCCGCGGCCTTGATCGAGTAGGAGCCGTTGATCAAGCGGTGCCGCCATTCGCCTTGCAGAAGCAGCCCCTGACGGGTCGATACCATCGGGGTCAGCGTGACGTCGTAATTCGGCGCAAGCGCCCAGAAATAGGGGGCGCGCGTGAAAAAGCCGAATGCGTTCGAGTAACCCAATTGCGGGATGAGAAAGCCCGTCTTGCGCTTGACCGTCGGATCTGGCGTCGAGAGATAGGGCCAGTAGAACATCGGGAAGCCAAGGATTTCGAGCTTGGCGTCCTCGAAGTAGATCATCTTCTCGGTATCGTCGTGGAGGATACGCGTCGCGCGAATCTGCCAGCGCGGTGGCTTCCTCGGATCATCTTTGCAGGGCTCGCACGCCGTGTAGACGCCGTTTTGGAATGTGGTGTAGCGCCCGCCGGAACGCTCGGCGCGAGGTGCTGCGAAGCGGGTCTTGTCGGCCGCTTCAAGCTGCAGTAAATCCACGAAGCCGTCGCGGAATTCGTCGGTCAGGTCGATGATATTGCCATGCACGACCTTGCCGTCGGCTTCGGTAAAGCGTGCGTTGCCTTCAGCGCGCATGCGCTTGTTGCCCTGATCGTAAATGACCTTGTCGGCCTCAAGGGAGGAACCCGCGTAATAGATCTGGACATTTCCGACCGCGAGAATGCGGTTGTTCGCATTGTCGTATTGCAATTCATCCGCGCGCACGAGCATTTGCGCGTTCGGGTCACGGCCGTAGCTGCCGGAAGCAGTCGGGACCTTGGGCGTGGCCGGTATGCCGACCCACGGAGGATTGACGTCGGTGAATTGCGCCGATGCCGGGCGCACGCTAACGGCCACGACAAAACCAACGGCGGTCACGACGCTCAAAAGCGCCGCCAACCAGCCGACTCGGTAGCTCCCCCTTGGCCGAGCGGTGATCGCCGCGGCCATTACCCATCCTCCTGGTACAAAAGCACAACGAAGCCTGTCAGTCCCCCGGCGAGCACAGGCAGCCACGCGGCCGCCGCCGCGTTCAGCAGCTCGGCCTTGCTCAAATCCTCCGTCACCTTAGACAATACATAAAGCAGAAAGCCTGCTGCAACGCCACTCAAAACCATTCGCGGCACACCACCAAAGCGAAAAAATCGTAAACTGACAGAACACGCAAGTAATACCATTGCCGACAGCAAGAACGGGCGGGCAATCAGAATGTGATATTGTAATTTATAGCCTGCTGCGACCAAGCCAGACCGCTCGGCGATCTCGATATAGGCCGGAAGCTCCCAGAACGGCACCGTCTCGGGAGTCGAAAAGCTTTCCCGGACTTGCGCTGCCGTGAGGGTGGTCTTGACCAGGTAGGTTTCCTGATCACGCGGTAGCACGCCGCTGCGGTAGATCCGCGCCTGGTCGAGCCGCCAGTGGCCGGGTTCGAGGGATGCGCGTTTGGCCTCGATGCGCTCCTGCTCCTTACCGGACAGATCGAACGTGAATACGCTGACGGCGTCGAGCTTTACCCCCTGCTCCTGACTGGAAGCTGCATAAACGATCGATTGTCCGTCGGAGCTGCGCTGACGCACCCAGAAGCCGAGCGCGCTTTGCTGTGGCATCGCGTTCTTCTTGTCACGAAACATCTCGGCTTCGAGCTGCTTCGACCATTCGCGCATCATCGCGGACAGCGGATTGTAGACCGCGGTCGCGAGGATCCCGAGCGCGAAGGCAACGATCACCGCCGGTGCGACGAACTGCCAAGCCGACATTCCGGCTGAGCGCGCGACCACCAGCTCGTTGCGCCGCGAGAGCGCGAGGTAGCACGCCATCGCGCCGACCAGCACCGAGAAGGGCAGCAGCCGTTCGGTCAACTGCGGCACGCGAAAGAACGATGTCTTCGCCACCATCCAGGGGGAGAGATTCGGCACATCAGCCGCGCGCCGCATCAGTTCAATGTAGTCGACCAGCACGATGAGCACGAAGATGCCGAAGAAAACCGACGTCACCGCGCCGAGGAAGCGCATGCCGAAATAGCGGAGGAGGGTGCGTGAGACCATTGCGCCTGCCTTATGTCGATTGCAGACGCAGCTTGAGGCGCTCAACCCTATTCGACAGTTGGGTCAAGAAGGCGGGAGGCTCCAACACAACACCGTTGGCGATCATGTAGATGCCGACGCCAAAGGTAAGCAGGATCGATCCCCACAGCAGGTAGATCGCGACGACGCTCTGTGCCGCGACCACGTTGCAGGCGAAGCCGGTCAGACGCAGCGCGCCGATCGTCACCACCGTCATGATGATCGAGATTTCGCGACTCTGTCGGCTGGTGCGCGGCGCACCGAGAATTGCAAAGCACAGCACCGTGAATGCGATCGGGTAGATCGGCGCGGCGAGCCGATCGTGCAATTCCGCGCGGAAGTGCGTCGGCACCTGCTTGTAGGTGGTATCATTCGGGTCCGGGAAGGCGACATCCCACAGGTTCCGCTCGCGCACACCGAGCGCACCGAGGACCGGTCCGCCGGCGAAGCGGGACAGGTCGAAAGCATATCGCTCGAACTTCACAATGGTCGGATCGGTACGGCCTGTCTCCATGCGGTGGACACTGCCGTTGATCAGCACCAGGAAAGTGCCGCGTCCGGTTTCGACGATCTCGCCGTATTCGGAAATCGAAGTCGCGCGTTCGTTCGGATCGCGCCGATCATCGATGAAAATCCCCATCAATTGCCCGTCGGCGCGCCGCTCTCGAATGTGGAACGTCAGGCCGCGCTCGATCGTCATGAAACGGCCAGGCTGAACGATATTGACGACAAAGTCGGCCTTTACCTTGGTGGCCCAGTCACGCAGTTCGCGGAGTCCCGCGGGCGCAAGATAGGCGCTCACCCACAACACCATCACCGATACGACCAGCGTGGTCGTCAGGAATGGCCGGAAGACGTACCAAGGCGACATGCCCGATGCGTTCATCACCACGATTTCCGAATCCGTGTTGAGCCGGTTCAGCGTGTGACCGACTGCAACGACCAGCGCGAGCGGCGCTATCACCAGCACCAACATGGGAATCAGCAAGCCCGTGATGCCGATGAAGGTCAGGATCGTCTGCCTTTGGTTGGTCATCAGGTCGATTTCACGCAGCGCGTGCGTGAGCCAGATGACTGACGTCAGGCTGATCAGCACGAGCAGAAACGCGCCGAAAGTCGTGCGGAAAATGTAGCGGTCGAATGCGCTCATGTACCGGCAGTATCCCCGACACCCCTTAACGCAGCGTCCCCCGACGTACTGCCCTTGGATCCGTAGCCAGAATCGATGGCAAGACCGGGGCAGCGACCTCGCAACCCTTGCCGCAATACGCTATGGGAGGGCCCGATTTGACCCATTTCGGTGCAGGAATGAGATTTTCCGGCCCGGTGTGACATGAAAGGACCAGTTCCATGGCGGATGCGCCGAAAATCGGCTTGGGCCCGATCGCGTCACCGGCTGGGGGGGTACTGATCGCCTTTGCGGACGACAATCTGCGGTTCGGCCCAAGGACACGCACGGCGCTGGGCTCCGCCACCGATCTGATCGCACGGGCCGCGAAGGCCGAACGCTTCACCGGCAAGAGCGGCAGCGCGCTCGATATCGTGGCGCCGTCCGGCGTCAAGGCGACGCGGCTCGTGGTTATCGGCACCGGCAAGGCCGCCGACCGCAAGCCACAAGATCTGGTGAAACTCGGCGGCAACGCAATGGGGCGCGTTCCCTCTGCGGCAACTGAGGCAACAGTGTTGCTCGAGCTTGCCGACGGACCGCTCAAGCCGGACGCGGCGGCGGACTTTGCACTCGGCGCGACGCTACGCGGCTATTCGTTCGACCGCTACAAGACCAAGCGCAAGGAAGGCGAAGAGGCACCGGCCAAAGCTCGCATCACCTTGGGCGTTGCGGACGTCGCCGCGGCACGCAAGGTCTGGGCTGGCCGGCAGGCGGTCGGAGAAGGGGTGATCCTCGCCCGCGATCTTGTGAACGAGCCGCCGAATGTCCTGTTTCCGGCTGAGTTCGCCCGCCGAGCGTCGGCGCTGCGCAAACTCGGTGTTGGGATCGACATCCTCGACGTCAAGGCGATGCGCAAGCTCGGCATGGGTGCGCTGCTGGGTGTCGGGCAGGGCTCGCGACAGGACAGCCGACTTGTGGTGATGCGCTGGAACGGCGGCGCGAAAGGCACGGCGCCGCTCGCCTTCATCGGCAAGGGTGTGTGCTTCGACACCGGCGGCATCTCGATCAAGCCGGCCGCCGGCATGGAGGACATGAAGGGCGACATGGCGGGCGCGGCCTGCGTGGTCGGGTTGATGCACGCGCTCGCCGGACGCAAGGCGAAGGTCAACGCAATCGGCGCCATCGGCCTCGTCGAGAACATGCCGGACGGCAACGCGCAGCGCCCGGGCGACATCGTAACGTCGATGTCTGGCCAGACGATCGAGATCATCAATACTGACGCCGAAGGCCGGCTCGTGCTCGCGGACGTGTGTCACTACATCAACATGAAGTTCAAACCGAAGTTCATGGTCGATCTCGCGACCTTGACTGGAGCCATCATGGTCGCGCTCGGCCAAGAGCACGCCGGGCTGTTTTCCAATGACGACAAGCTCGCCGAGCGGCTCACACAGGCCGGGCTCGACACCGGCGAACGCGTATGGCGCATGCCGCTCGCCCCCGAATACGACAAGATGATCAACTCCAAGTTCGCCGACATGAAGAACACGGGCGGACGCTTCGGCGGCTCGATCACGGCGGCGCAATTCATCCAGCGCTTCGTCGGCAAGACGCCGTGGGCGCACCTCGATATCGCCGGCACCGGCTTCGCCTCGCCGTCATCCGACATCAACAAGAGCTGGGGTTCGGGCTGGGGCGTGCGGCTGCTCGATCATTTGGTGGCGGAGAATTACGAGTAAGGCGCGGCAGCGATGACCGAGATTCTCTTCTATCATCTCCAGCGCCAGCCCATCGAACGGGTCTTACCGCAACTTCTTGAGAAATCGCTTGAGCGCGGTTGGCGCGTGATCGTCGAGTCGCCGCTGGAGGACCGCATTGAGGCGCTCGACGCGCATCTGTGGACCTATCGCGACGACAATTTCCTCGCGCACGGCACGTATCGCGAGGCAGAAACCGCGATGCAGCCGGTGCTGCTCACGGTGCACGACCACAATCCGAACAGCGCCACGGTGCGTTTCCTCATCGATGGCGCGCCGGTACCCACCGATGCAGCGAGCTATCAGCGCATCGTGCTGTTGTTCGATGGCGAGGACGACGATGCGGTCGCCGGCGCGCGGACGCGCTGGACTGAGGCCAAGGCACAGGGGTTCGACGCGACCTATTGGCAGACCGACGAGCAGGGCCGCTGGCAGAAGAAGGCCTGACCGCGCCTTGCCAATCCGCGTCCGACCCTTAAGAACACCTCATGCTCGTGCTCGACGACATCTCGGTCCGCGTTGCCGGACGCCTGCTGCTCGACGGTGCCTCAGCGCGCATCCCTGAAGGCGCGCGTGTTGGGCTCGTCGGCCGCAACGGCATCGGCAAAACCACGCTGTTTCGCGCGATCGTCGGAGAGATCGCTGTCGAACACGGCACGATCGGCATGCCATCGCGCGCACGGATCGGCCGGCTTGCGCAGGAAGCACCGAGCGGACCGGAAAGCCTGATCGAGGTCGTGCTGTCGGCCGACGCGGAACGCACAAGCCTGCTCGCCGAAGCCGAAACCGCGCACGATCCGCATCGCATTGCCGAGATCCAGACGCGGCTTGCCGACATTGGCGCACATGCGGCGCCCGCCCGCGCGGCGTCGATCCTCTCCGGCCTCGGCTTCGATGCCGCCGCGCAGCAGCGGCCCTGCACGGATTTTTCCGGCGGCTGGCGTATGCGGGTCGCGCTGGCGTCGGTGCTGTTCTCCGCGCCGGATTTGTTGCTGCTCGATGAGCCGACCAACTATCTCGATCTTGAGGGCACGCTGTGGCTGACCGATCACCTCGCGCGCTATCCGCGCACCGTGATCGTGATCAGCCATGACCGCGATCTGCTTGATGACGCGGTCGACTGGATCCTGCATGTCGATGCCGGCAAGCTCGCGCTCTATCGCGGCGGCTACACGTCGTTTGCACGCCAGCGTGCCGAGCGTCAGGCGCTCAATGCTGCAGCGGCGAAGAAGCAAGAGGCGGAGCGCAAGCACCTGCAGGCGTTCGTCGATCGCTTCAAGGCCAAGGCCACCAAGGCACGGCAGGCGCAGTCGCGCGTGAAGAAACTCGCCAAGCTTGTACTGATTGCGACAATCGCGAATGACGACGTCAGGCCGATTGCAATTCCGCCGCCCGCGAAGCCGCTGTCGCCGCCGATCATCGCACTCGACCGCGTGTCCGTCGGTTACGAGCCGGGCAGGCCGGTGCTGCGTCGGCTCAATCTGCGCATCGACACCGACGATCGCATCGCGCTGCTTGGGCCGAATGGAAACGGAAAATCGACCCTCGCGAAGCTGCTCGCCGGGCGTCTTTCGCCGTTCGACGGTACAGTCACGCGGCCTGATCGCATCGAAGTCGCGTATTTCGCGCAGCATCAGCTCGACGAACTCGTGCCCGTGCAGAGCGTCTACGACCACGTGCGGCGTTTGATGCCGGACGCGCCAGAGGCGAAGGTGCGCGCGCGGGCAGGGGCCATCGGATTCTCCGGCGAGCGTGCCGACACGCCGGTCGAAAATCTGTCCGGCGGCGAAAAGGCCCGGCTGCTGTTAGGGCTCGCAACTTTCGCCGGCCCGCATCTGGTCATCCTCGATGAGCCGACCAACCATCTCGATATCGATAGCCGCGCAGCGCTGGTCGAGGCGATCAACGATTATCCGGGCGCCGCGATTTTGGTTTCGCATGACCGCCATCTGATCGAGGCTTGCGCAGACCGCCTTTGGCTTGTCGGCGACGGCACAGTCGCGCCCTATGAGGGCGATCTCGATGACTACCGCAATCTCGTGCTTGGCCGAGAGGCACGCGCGAGTGGAGCACGCGACGCCGACGATCGACCGTCCCGCACGGATCAGCGCCGCGCGGCGGCCGAGAAACGCGAAGAGCTGAAGCCGCTAAAGCGCCGCATCGATACGGCCGAAAAGGTCGTTGCGAAGTTGACGGCCGACATCGCGGCGATCGATGCGCAACTTGCGAGCGATTTGTTTGCGCGCGATCCCGCGAAGGCGACAGCCTTGTCGAAAGCGCGCGCCGAAGCTGCGGGGGCGCTCGCCAAGGCCGAGGAAGATTGGCTCAGCGCGAGCGCACAGTACGAAGAGGCGATGGCTTAACCTCTAGGGGCCGGGTTGGCGGCCTGCTCGACGGCGCGATAGAGTTCTTTCGCGTCGTCACGCAGCGCACGGCGTGACACATCACGCGAATAGAACATGTGCCCGCCGCCATATACCGAAAGCTTGAGCCGGTCGGGCGATGCGAACGGCGGCAGCTGGTCGATGATGAGTTGGTTCTCGAAATAGGGCGTGACGAGGTCGCTTGCGCCGTGCGTGACCAACACGCGCAGGCGCGGATCGAGCGCCAGAACCGAGCGCAGGTCGCTGACGATCTCATGCGTCGAACGGCCTCCACCCCAATCCCAGCGCGAGTTCACGCGGCTGTTGAGCAATTGGTACGGCTCTTCGACGCGCCACTTGAGCATACGGCCATACAGATCGGTCATTGCGCTCGATAACGGCGCGCGCATCCCGCTCAGAACCGGATCTTCGTAATGCGATGACGATGCGGACGGATCGGAGTCGATACCGGTGATGGTTGCGTCGTACATGCTGGCGACAAGTCCGCGGTCGCGATTGCGTTCGCGAAGGAAGGTACGCGTGTCGATGCGTCCGGCAAGCCGGCGCACCAGAGCAGGATCGAGTCCTATGAGCTGCGCGACGCGCGTGCTGATGCGTTCGACCGCGGCGGTGTCGCGCTCGCCGCGCAACAGGTCCTGCATGTAATCGGTCGCCGCATAGCGCTCGGCCTCGCGCAGTGCTTCGCGGTCGAACGGTGCCTTCGCCTCTCGCGCGGCGGCCGCCATCGAGGGCAGGCGCGAAACCCAGCCGAGCGGTGATTGCCGCCCGTTGCCGCGCCAGCCGAAGTCAAGCACGGGCGAGACCATTATCAGTCCGCTAACGGCGACGCCTTGATCGTTCAGCTTGCCGGCGAGCTTTGGTGCGCGGAAGCCACCGTAGCTTTCACCGGCGATAAGCTTTTTTGAGGCCTGCCGTCCGTTCTTTTCGATCCATTTGCGCATGAAGGTCGCGAGCACGTCGATGTCTCCATCGACCGACCAGAACTGTTTGCGGATGTCGTCGCCGGTCGCGATGAAACGGCTATAACCGGTCCCGACTGGATCGATGAACACGAGATCGGTGAAGTCGAGCCAGGTTTCGGGATTCGGAATAGCGATGGGGTTTGACGACGGCGTGATGTTGTCGAGCGGCAAGCGCCACGGCCCCATCGCGCCGAGTTGCAGGTAAGCGGACGCCGCGCCGGGTCCGCCATTGATCGCGAAGGTGAGGGGGCGTGCCGCTTCGCCGTCGGCGCGCGCATACGCGATGTAGGCGATCTCGGCTTGCAGTTTCCCTTCGCCGTTGTTGATCGGGATGGTGCCGGCGGTCGCCTTGAAGCGCAGCGTGCGGTCCGGCAGCTCGACAGTGTGGTCGGTCGTGACGTCGGCCGGAAGGCGCGCCGCTTCGGTCGATTGTTCCGTCTTGGCGTTGTCGGCGGGACGGCGATTTGGTTGAGCGAACGATGTCGCGGCGAACGTCAGGGCAAGCGCGCCGGCGAGCAGCGCGAGCGCACTGCGCCGGGCGAGAGGGCGCGATGTGATGACCATGCGCGATCATCCCACGCGCTTGCGGCAACTCAAAGGCTCAATCGCCGCTCGCGATGATTTGAGGATTAAGGTTTCGTCACTTTCGGAAGACGGCGCGCCAGTGCGGCTTGCCGTCGGTGGGGTTGGGAAGCTGTTCGACGCTCTCGGCGCGCAGACCATGCGTCTCGAGCGTCATGATCTCATCGCGTGCCAGCGGCCACGGCGGACCTGCCGCCGGGCCCGAGCCGTCGCGGGCGCGTGCGATCAACAAGAGCCTGCCGCCGGGCGCGACAAACCCGGCAATGAGTTTCATCGCTTCGGCGCGCGGCGCATCAGGCAAAGCCTGCAAGGTATAACACTCATGCACGAGGTCGAATGCGCCGCGCCATTCCGCGGACAGCACGAACAAATCGGCTGCGATAAACTCAATCTCGGGAAATCGTTTGGCAGCCCACGCGATCGCGCGCGGCGACAAATCGAAACCGGTCGTGTGCCAACCCTTCGCGGCGATTGCCGCCGCGTTGTCGCCAAGCCCGCACCCGATATCGAGCGCACGTGCCTCTCGCGGCGGCGACGGTGCGTCCGCGAGCCAAGCAGCGAGCAGGGGATGGGCGGCGAGATCGGCCCATGGAATTTGCGCCGGGTCGTCGCAGGCTGTGTCGTACACCGCTTCGAACCATGCGCGCCGGTATGGATCGCTTGCCCCCGCGTCGTCCATCGCGTCGAGACGTGCACGCGCCGCAAGCCGCCGTGCCGCGAACTCAGCACTGTTCGGATCGGTCATTACCGCGGCGCGGTCTTCTTCGCGGTACGCGCTGCTTTTTGCGGGCGCTGTTGCGGCGGCTCGGCGACGCGCTCCATCGAGGCGAGCCTGCCGCCGACGAACCGATAGATGCCCGGCCGTGGGCCGCTCAGATACGTGAGCGTAACGGCGCGCTGGCCGCGCTCGTTGCCGCCGATCTCGACGCGGTCGGTGTAGCCGGCGACACGCACGACTTCGCATTCGGTCATCTGCAGCGCGATGCCGCGCGGACCGCCCGATACGACAGCCGGAATCGCGCCGGGTGCCGCTGCGCCGCCGCGTCCGGTCTCAGGTCCGGCAGTGAAATAGAGCGCCTGATTGCTGCGCGGGTTGATCGGATCGGCCGCAGGCGTCGCGGCGACCGCGTCCACAGCAGCGGGTGCCGGGCCCGGTGCGAACGTCGGCGCGGCTTCGAATGCGCAGCGCCCGTCCGGTCCCACCAGATCGGCGGCGGTGACGAATCCGGTCGCGACCTGGTCGCGGCGGTAGAAATAGTTGTAGTCGGCGCTGCGCAGTGGGTCGGCCTTGTTCAGCGGATTCAGGTCTGCGACCGAAAACTCGCTGAAATTCGACGAACACGCGCCAAGCAGCAGCACGAGCACGCCTGCCGAAAGCAGTCGCTGAAAAGTAGAGGTATCCGGCACGAGGGCTACTCCGTTACGCGCGACGGCCTATCGGAACAGTTTGCGTCAACATAGAGGCGCTTTCAACCATGCGGCTGGGCGATGTAGGCCGTTAACGCTTGGACGTCGAACAAAATCGCTGAATGCTCGCGTGGACGCCACGCGCATGGGACTGGCGAAACGCAGGCGCTTTGTCATCTTGCGAGCGGACTCGCGATCAGATTGATTCGATTGACTGCGCAATTCCGCGCCCGATCGAGGAAACAACAACATGATACGAAACATCTCGGCGATAGCGGCCGGCAGTTCTTTCATTGGCGCACTTGTCTGCGCACTCGCGCTCCCGATCATGCCCGCCGCCGCGCAAGACTCGTCGTCAGGCGCCACGGATATCTCTTCGCAACACGATCCGCGGGTGAGCGCGGCCAGGCGCGGACAGGGCCAAAGCGCTGTCGCCGCGCGGCCCGTGGCGGACCTTCCGGTGGACCTCCTGGCGGTTTCCGCGGTCCCGGCCCACGTGGACCGGCGTCCAATCCGAATGCAAACGTCGCGCCGCGCTTCCAGGGCCCGCGCGGTCCCGTTGCTTCTCCCGGGTTTCGTGGACCCGGGGCCGCTCCTGGCTTTCGCGGCCCTGTGGGACGGCCGCCGGTCGGTGTTGTTGGGCCTGGTTTTCGCGGTCCGGCCGCAGGCTGGCGAGGACCAAGCTGGCGCGGCGGACGTGCGAACTTCGTTCGCGGACGCCACTACATTCGGCGCGGCGGACTTGTGCTGCCGTTGATTGGTCTGGGAGCGCTTGGCGCGATCTATGTCGGCTCGCAGGCCTACACGCCGTACGCTTACGTCGACAGTCCTGAAGGCGGCCAGTGCGAAGGCCCGACCGACGACGGCATGTGCGAATTGCGCATGACCGAGGTCCCGCTCGAGAGCGGCGGCGCAGAATTACAATGCGTGGCGTATTGCCCGCCGCAGTAACGAGCTTTCAGTCAGGCACGCGATGCGCCCCGGCCTCTCGCGAAGCCGGGGCTGATCGGGTCTTGTTCGGTCGGCTTAGGAGCAGACCCGGACCAGGCGCGGTTCACCGAAACGGTTGTAGCGCTTCACGTAGTAGCAGGTCGGCGTGACGTCGATATAGCGCGGGCCGTAGAAGCCCAAGCCAACGCCATGGAAGTGGTGGTGATGGCCCCAGCCCCAGCCGCCCTTGAAGCCCCACGCGGAGGCGGCGGTCGGGGTGAGCGCAACCGCGCTGACCGCGCTCACCGCGCAGAACGCCAGGATGGACTTGCGGATCATGATGTTCTCCTCAGGGTTCTTGGATGTCGTCAACTGAGGAGGTAGTCGGCCGCGCGCGGCCCGAATGGTTCAAGATACAATGTGTCGTGCGGCCTGAACGCACGTTCAGTCTTGCCGCTTGCAAAACCGGCCGCTATAAGCCGCCAACTTTCCCCGAACATAAGGAATGACCGATGGCGGTCGAGCGCACTTTCTCGATCATTAAGCCTGATGCGACCAAGCGCAATCTCACCGGCGCGATCAACGCGATCATCGAGAAGGCGGGCTTGCGCATCGTCGCGCAGCGGCGCGTGCGCATCACGCGCGAACAGGCCGAGACATTTTACGGCGTGCATCGCGAGCGTCCGTTCTTCGGTGAGCTCGTCGCGTTCATGACCTCTGATCCCGTCGTGGTGCAGGTGCTGGAAGGCGAGGGCGCCATCGCGAAGTATCGCGACGTGATGGGCGCGACCGACCCGAAGAAGGCCGCGGATGGAACTATCCGGAAAGTCCACGCGCTTTCGATCGGTGAGAACTCGGTGCACGGCTCCGACGCGCCGGACACCGCCGCGAAGGAAATCGCGCAGTTCTTCTCCGGCAACGAGATCGTCGGTTAAGTCATTCTGAAACGTGGCGTTAGGCCGCGCGCTCCTGTAAGTCGCTTTACGCTTGTACGACCGGCCTTCGCTGCCGTTTAGTCGGCCGCGAAAGCTTGAGCGATTTCAGACAGGGGAGTTGCAGGGTGGGATATCTCTGGGCGGACGTGATGACGCCGGCGTTCTGGCTTGCCGTCGGTCAAATCATCTGGATCAACATCCTCCTCTCCGGCGACAACGCGGTCGTCATCGCGCTCGCATGCCGTTCGCTCCCGCCGAAGCAGCGCTTCTGGGGCATCCTGCTCGGCGCGGGCGCCGCAGTGCTGCTGCGCATCTTCTTCACCATCATCATCGCCCAGATCATGGGTGTCCCGTTCCTGAAGCTGGTCGGTGGACTGCTGCTGCTCTGGATCGCCGTCAAGCTGATCGTTCCGACCGACGAGCACGGCGAAGACAGCGTCAAGGCGGGCGACACGCTGCTGCGTGCCGTGTGGCTCGTGACCGTCGCCGACATCGTGATGAGCCTCGACAACGTCATCGCCATCGCGGCGGCGGCTGAAACGGCCGCGGCGCGGGTCGACCTTGCGCATGCGCTGACCATCAAGACGATCCTGATCGTGTTCGGCCTTGCGACCAGCGTTCCGCTGATCATCGCAGGCAGCACGCTGCTGATGGCGTTGCTCAACCGCTTCCCGATCCTTGTGTGGGCGGGCGCCGCGCTGCTCGGGTGGGTCGCCGGCGAGATCATCATCAAGGATGAGGCCATCAAGGGCTGGCTCGGCGAGGCGACAGTCGACAAATGGCACCTGTGGGCGGCCGCCGCCGGCGCGGTGTTCGTTGTCCTGCTCGGCTATGCGATCCGGCGCGCGCGCCACAAGCCTGCGCTGGAGCAGCCGCTGGTCGTCGATCCGCCGGGGCCGGAGGAGTTTCCGCAGAAGTCCTCCTGACGGGAGATTTCGCGCGGCCTGGATGATAGAGTGGGCGAGCCATGAATTCAGCTCGTCCGCCCGCCCGACGTCAGGATCGCGGCGTCAGCCTGTCCGCATGACTGCCCGTCCACCTGTGCGCTCGAGGTGGAGGTGCTGGACGGCCGCTCGATCGGCCGCGTGCGCGGCGCTGAAGACAATCTCTACACCGCGGGTGTGATCTGCGCGAAGGTCGCGCGCTATGCCGAACGCATCCACCATCCCGACCGGCTGCTGCATCCGCTGATCCGCAAGGGGCCGAAAGGCTCCGGGCAGTTCGCGCCGATCTCATGGGACGACGCGCTCGATCTCGTGGCGGAGAAATTTCTCGCCGCGGAAGCGCGCCACGGCAGCGAAACGGTTTGGCCCTATTACTACGCCGGCACGATGGGCCTGATCATGCGCGACGGGATCAACCGCCTGCGCCATGTGAAGAAATATTCCGGCTTCCACTCCACCATCTGCGTCAACCCGGCCTGGACCGGCTTCATCGCCGGCACCGGCAAGCTCGCCGGACCCGACCCGCGCGAGATGGCGCGGTCCGATCTCGTGGTGATCTGGGGCACCAACCCGGTCAACACGCAGGTCAACGTGATGACCCATGCGGTACGCGCGCGCAAAGAGCGTGGCGCCAAGATCGTCGCGATCGACATCTACCAGAACGGCACCATGGAGGCGGCGGATCTCGCCGTGCTGGTGCGGCCCGGCACCGACGGCGCACTCGCCTGCGCGGTGATGCACATTCTTTTCCGTGACGGTTTTGCGGATCGCGAGTATCTGGAAAAATACACCGACGCGCCGCGCGAACTTGAAGAGCACGTGCGCTCGCGTTCGCCCGAATGGGCTTCACGCATCACCGGCTGTCCGGTCGAAACGATCGAGGAATTCGCGCGCGCTCATCGCTGAGCGCAAGCGCGCCTATTTCCGCCTCGGCTATGGTTTCGGCCGCTCGCGCAACGGCACCGCCAACATGCACGCGGCAAGCTGCATCGCCGCCGTGCGCGGCTCGTGGGCGCTGGAGGGCGGCGGGGCGTTCCACAACAACGGCGCGATCTACCACTGGAACAAGACCATCACCGAGGGGCACGACGCGATCGATCCGTCGATCCGCATGCTCGATCAGTCGCGCATCGGGCCGGTGCTGGTCGGCGAACCGGACGCGCTGATCAAGGACATTCCGGTCACGGCGCTGCTGATCCAGAACACCAACCCGGTGTCGGTTGCGCCCGAGCAGGACAAGGTGAAGCGCGGGTTTGCGCGCGACGACCTGTTCGTGTGCACGCACGAGCAGTTCATGACCGAAACGGCGCTGATGTCCGACGTCGTGCTGCCCGCCACGATGTTCATGGAGCACGACGACCTCTATCAGGGCGGCGGGCATCAATACATTCAGCTTGGGCCCGAAGCTGATCGATCCGCCGGGCGAATGCCGCAGCAATCACGACGTGTCTACGTCGGACTGGCGAAGCGCCTCGGCGCGAAGCACGAAGGCTTCGGGATGACGCCGCGCCAGATGATCGATCGCCTGCTCGGCGATTCCGGCTGGGGTACGCTCGCCGAGCTCGAAGCGAAAAAGTGGATCGATGCGCAGCCCGATTTCGACACCGCGCACTACACCAAGGGCTTTGCGTGGCCGGACGGCAAATTCCGCTTCAAGCCGGACTGGAGCACGGTGCCGTTCCGCTCGCCGTGGCTGACGGGGCCGGTCGACGACATGCCGGTGCTGCCCGACCACTGGGAGGTGATCGAGGAGGCGACGCCCGAGCATCCGTTCCGCCTCGGCACGTCGCCGGCGCGCAATTTCCTCAACTCGACCTTCAACGAGACGCCGACGTCATTGGCGCGCGAGCAGCGTCCGACCGTGATGATCCATCCCGCAGGACGCCGCGACGCTCGGCATCGCGGACGGCGACAAGGTGATCCTCGGCAACACGCGCGGGCGAGGTGCGGCTGCACGCGAAGCATTTCGACGGCGTGCGCCGCGGCGTGCTGATCGCGGAATCGATCTGGCCGAACCACGCTTACGAGGACGGACGCGGGATCAACACTTTGACGGGCGCGGACGCCATAGCGCCGTATGGCGGCGCGGCGTTTCATGACAACAGGGTGTGGGTGAAAAAGGTCTAGCTCCGTGTCCCGCACGCGGTGCAGCGCCATAGCGTGTCGCAGACGCGCGTAAACGCGCTTGTGGCGCTGCTCCGCAGATGCGGGACCCCGGTTTCTTTCCGCCGGTCAAGCAACCGGGGCCCCGGATCTGCGCCGCATCATTTCGCTTCGCTCATGCTGCATCGCGTCCGGGGCAAAGCTCACTTCTTCCCGTACACCTCCGCGTACACACCCTTCTCGATCTCATCGAACAGCGTGCCCTGCTTCGGCGTCCACCCAAGCTCGCGCGATCGTTTCCCGCGCACGCGGCTGTTCGAGCCGAAGCTCAGATACGCGCCCGGCCCAAGCCCCTCGACGGCTTCGCCGATCGGCCAGTCCTTCGTCGTGTCGCCCAGGCCCAGCATGCGGCCGATCGACTGCGTGACCGATTTGAAGTTTGCTTCGCCAGCTCTCCGCATAGAACGTCGAGCCGGGCTTCGCCTTGTCGAGCGCGAGCAGGAAAAGCTCGACCACGTCGGCGATGTGCACGTGGCCCCAGATATTCAGCCCGCGGCCGACGTGGCGCGGCACGCCGTGCTTCTTCGCGACATCGATCAGCTTCGGCAACTGCACGCTGATGCCGGGCACGCCGAGGCCGCGTCCATAGATCAGCGTCGGCCGGATCACGATCGTGCGCAGGCCGTCCTTCGCGGCGGCGAGCACCTGGTTGTCGATCGCGACGCGCATCGCTTTTTCGGGCTGCGGCGTGAACGGCGTGTCTTCATCGAAAGTGTCGTCACTCTTCTCGCCATTGTCATAAGTGCCGACGACGCTCGATCCCGAGGTCTGGATCAGCGTCTTGCCGCTGCCCTTCAGGCCATCAAACAGGGCATGAACGATGAAGGCATTGTCCGAGTTCGCCGCATTGATCACGGCGTCGGCGCGCTTTGCCGCCTCGACGACCGGCGTGTAGGAATTGATTTCGCCCGCGACCGGCTCGATGCCACGCTTTTTCAGCGCCGCCGCCGCGTCGTCCGAGCGTGCAAGGCCGAGACCTCATGGCCCTTTTCCATCAACTTGGTCGCGACCGATCCGCCAATGTAGCCGGTCGCGCCTGTCACGAAGACTTTCATGTCCCAATTTCCAGTTGGTCTTGCGCGGTGGGCGTCGACACGCGCCCTTGACATGATAGCGGCGATCCACGCGAATTGACAGGAAGCGCGGCGCGCATGACGTCCGCGTGTGACGATACATCGGGAGAGGGACGCGCATGATCCGCAGCATCAAAATACTTTTTGTTCGCGGCGTTGGCCGCAATCAGCATCGTCAGCTGCGACGACGACGCGCACGCGCCGCGTTTCCGGAGCGGCCGATCACGCTGATCGTGCCGTGGGCGGCGGGCGGCGGCACCGACGCGGTCGCGCGGCAGGTCGCCATGATGCTGGAGCGCGAATTCAAGCAGCCGGTGAACGTCGTCAATCGCACCGGCGGTTCGGGTGTGGTCGGCCACACCGCGATCGCGACCGCCGCGCCTGATGGCTACACGTTCGGGCTCATCACGCTCGAGATCAACCAGATGCACTGGGTGGGTCTCACGGACCTGACCTACGAGGGCTTCACCCTGCTCGCGCTGGTCAATCAGGACCTCGCCGCGCTCTTTGTGAAGACGGACTCGCCGCATCAAGACCGCGAAGGAGCTGTTCGCGCACATCAAGGCGAATCCCGAACAAGGTCGTGGCGTCGGGCTCGGGGCAGGGCGGAAGCTGGCACGCCGCGCTCGCCGGCCTGATGGAGCTTGAGGGCATTTCGCCGAACTCGATCCGCTGGGTGCCGGTGAACGGCGCCGCGACCGCACTGACCGACCTCGCGGGCGGCGGCGTCGAATTCGTGTCGTGCTCGATGCCGGAGGCCGAGGCGCTGATCAAGGCGGGGCGCATCCGCAGTCTCGTGTTCATGTCGCCGAAGCGCGCGGCGAATTTCCCCGACGTGCCGACGACCGAGGAGGCATTCGGCAAGAAGTGGCACAAGGGCGTGTGGCGCGGCTTCGCTGCCCCCAAGGGCCTGCCGAAGGAGATCGCCACGCAATATGAGACGGCGATCAAGAAAGTCTGGGACAGCGCAGAGTTTCAGGACTTCATGAACAAGCGCGGCTTCGACCTGATCTACATGGACTCGGCGAAGTTCGCGGAGTTCATGAAGACCGACAACCAGGACAACGGCAACACGCTGAAGTCACTTGGTCTCGCGAAGAAGTAAGCTTCGAGTGGGACTCGCGAAGAAGTAAGCTTACGAACCTTGCGCTCGGCGGCGTCGCGGAATCCGTATTTGCGGAGGACGCGGACGCCGCCGTGGCGTTTGGCACCGGCGGCTGCGCCACCTTCGAGCCGAAATAGACCGCGTTGCTCAGCCCCATGAGAATCTGGAAGCCCTGCGGGATTTCCGGAATGATGTAGGTCGTCAGCACGCGCATCACCACGAACACCGCTGTGATGAGCGTGAAATAGAGCATCTGCACGCGCGTCACGTCGATCTCGCGATGGCCGCTGGTCTCGTTGACGATCAGGTCGGACCACACCGGCTTGCGCATCGGTTTGGGCGGAGCCGCCGGATCGGCTTTGGCGGCCTGTGCGCTGTCGTGCAACTGCGTGGCGACCGTGACGGCGCCCGAGATGCCGAGCAGCACCAGCGTGCCCGAGGTGACCTCGATCAGCTCGCCCGACAGCACCATCACGTAGACGGCCGAGCCGGCGACCACGAAGGTCCACAGCACCATCTGGAACTGCGAAAGGCTCGCATAGCCGTCCGGCGTCGTGATGATGCGGATGACGGGGTCGAGATCGCCGAGACCGAGCCGCTTCAGGCGGCGATGGCTGATCAGGCTGAGGAGCCCGAACCCGGCCAGAACCGTGAGCGCTGCCAGCAGCAACGCCCACAGCGGATTGGCGATACCGATCACATGCGAAACGTCCGCCGCAATTGCGGTATTGCCGTCTTTGTCCTTGCCGATCACCAGGATGCGAACGTCGGCAAGCGGCACCAGATAGAGCCCCGCATATTCGCCGTCGCCGGAAAGCCGCGTCGGCGGATTGCGCAGGTTCATCGGTACCTGCACGGTGACCTTCAGCAAGCGGCCACCGTCGGTCAGGTCGAGATGGGTCGGCCGCGCGTTGACGAAGCCGTCCGGCTTGCTCCTTCAAGCGCTTCCAGCGGAAGCACACGATCACGTAGGCGTCCGCCGGAATCTGCACGAAGCTGCGCACCGTGAAGGAAATTTCGCCGCCGGGCGGCTGCCAGCTTTTCTGCTGCCCGGGTGTGTCGGGGACAATGCTGGCGCCGCCGGCGCTGAGCGGTTTCTCGACGGTATTGCAGCCGGCCAGCGCGTCGGCCGGGGTCGGAGCGATGCGCAGCAGCGGAGTGGTCTGCGGCGGTGTGCCGGCTGTCGTCACCGCCGGGGCTGGTGTCGCGGGCGGCTGTACGGGCGTCTGCGCCGATGCGGCGGCGGCAAATGTCAGAAAAGCCGCGAACGCGAGTGTCCGCCGCAGAAAACGCCTCGCTCGCTGATGCATCTCCGCCCCCGCCAGCCATGCCGCGCTGCATACTATTGGAGATTGCAGCGGATACAACGGCGCAGCAGCTGAGGAGCGGGATGGACCTACGGCATCGGGATTTCGCCGACGTCCTTTGGAACTTTGTAGCCCCGCTTGACGGCTGGTCGATTGGCAATCGCCACGTACCAGCGCTTCACGTTCGGATACTGGTTCATGTCGATCGTCTGCCACTCGAAGCGCGAGATCCACGGCCAGATCGCGATGTCGGCGATCGAATAATCATCCGCCACGAATTCGCGGTCGGTGAGCCGCCGGTCGAGCACGCCGTAGAGCCGGTGCGCTTCCTTCACGTAGCGCTCCTCGGCGTAGGGCGCCTTGCCCTTGTTGTATTTCACGAAGTGGTGGACTTGGCCCAGCATCGGGCCGGGGCCGCCCATCTGCCACATCAGCCACTCGATGCCGCGATAGCGCCTCTCGCCTTCCTTGGCGAGCAGCTTGCCGGTCTTGTCGGCGAGATAGATCAGGATCGCGCCTGATTCCATCAGCGTCTGGCCGTTGTCGTTGTCGACGATCGCCGGGATGCGGTTGTTCGGCGCGATCTTAAGGAAGTCCGGCTTGAACTGCTCGTCCTTGCTGATGTCGATCGCGTGCGCCGTGTAGGGCAGCCCCAACTCCTCAAGCGCGATGGAGACCTTGCGGCCGTTCGGCGTCGTCCAGGTGTAGAGATCGATCACGTGAGCATTCCTTTTTGTATGGAAGCGCGTTGTCGAGGAGCGTTAAGGCGGCAGCTCAAGATCAATGTCAATTAGCAAGAAATTGCGCTGGCCGTCCATGACGCGTGATGACTCGATTTCGTCTTTCAATGGCCGCATTTTTTCGATCCCCTGTGCGGGCAATCGGTTTTTGGCGGCGACGGATTGCGTCCTTGCGGGGCGACTTTCAGAACCACCCAAGATCCGGCTTGTGGCGCGGTGTGCAGCGACGCCGTCGTCATCATCATTGACTCGATACGAGGAGACCGGCCGTGCAAAAAGGCACCGTCAAATGGTTCAACCCGACCAAGGGCTACGGATTCATCAAGCCGTCGACCGGAGACAAGGACGTGTTCGTTCATATTTCGGCTGTGGAGCGGGCCGGCTTGGGCTCGCTCAATGAAGGTCAGAACGTCGAATTCGAACTCGTCAGCAATCGCGGCAAGACCTCCGCGGAAAACCTCAAGGTCGCCTGACGCGCCGCCGGACCAGAGCCGGCCAAGAATAACGTAGCCCCGGCACCGCCGAGGGTTTCATTGAGGTTGCGCGCTTCCTTCGGCGACACGCCGAAGCGCGGCCG
Source organism: uncultured Alphaproteobacteria bacterium (assembly GCA_963779545.1). GTDB lineage: Bacteria > Pseudomonadota > Alphaproteobacteria > Rhizobiales > Xanthobacteraceae > PALSA-894. The sequence continues at coordinate 138,942 of CAVZYQ010000008.1, forward strand.
GATAGATGCGATGCTCGATTTCGAGCACCCGCGCCGCAAGCTGATCCGCCGTGTCGCCGGGAAGCACCGGCACGCTTTCCTGCGCGATGATCGGCCCGGCATCGAGTTCCGGCACCACGTAGTGGACCGTCGCGCCGTGCTCTTTCGCGCCTTCGGCGAGCGCGCGCTCGTGTGTGTGTAGACCCTTGAAGGCCGGCAGCAGCGACGGATGGATGTTGATGAGGCGTCTGTTCCAGCGTTCGACGAACCAGGGCGTGAGCACGCGCATGAAGCCCGCCAGGCAGACGATGTCGATCCGATGCGCCTGCAGCGTGGCGTCAACGCTTCGGTCGAAAGCCTCGCGATCTTTGCCGAACGGTTTGTGATCGACGATTTCTGTTGCGATGCCCGTATCGCGTGCGCGAGTGAGGCCCGCAGCATCCGCAACATTGGACAGCACCAGAGCAATCTCGGCCGGATAGTCCGCCGCCTTTGCAGCCTCGATCAGCGCCACCATGTTGGAGCCGCGCCCCGAGATCAGGATCGCGACGCGCTTGCGGGTCATCGTCAGAGGTCGAGCTTGCCGGAGTAGTGGACGCGCGTCTCGCCTTCGACCACTTCGCCGATGCGCGCCACCTTCTCGCCTTCACGCTCGAGCACCGCGGTGATCTCCGTCGCCTTGTTCGGATTCACGGCCATGATCATGCCAACGCCGCAGTTGAACGTGCGCAGCATCTCGGCTTCCGCGATGCCGCCGGCTTTGGCGAGCCACTTGAAGACGGGAAGCACCGGCACCCTCGGCAGATCGACGCGCACGCCCGAGGCCCTTGGGGAGCACGCGCGGAATGTTCTCGGTGAAGCCGCCGCCGGTGATGTGCGCCAGCGCCTTCACACCGCCGGTCTCGCGGATCGCCGCGAGGCACGACTTGATGTAGAGCCGCGTCGGGGTGAGCAGCGCTTCGCCGAGCGTCTGGCCGTTGCTGAACGGCGAGGGCGCCTCCCATTTCAGCCCGGAGACTTCCACCACCTTGCGGATCAACGAATAGCCGTTCGAGTGCGGTCCCGATGACGACAACGCGAGCACGATGTCGCCTGCCGCTACGTCGCGCGGGAGCAACTGATCGCGCTCCGCTGCGCCGACCGCGAATCCCGCGAGATCGTAATCGCCCGCCTTGTAGAGCCCCGGCATCTCGGCGGTCTCGCCGCCGATCAACGCACAGCCGGATTCCTTGCACGCGATCGCGATGCCCTTCACGACCTGCGCGCCGACTTCGGGCGACAGCTTTCCGGTCGCGAAGTAGTCGAGAAAGAACAGCGGTTCGCCGCCCTGCACCACGATGTCGTTGACCGACATGGCGACCAGATCGACGCCGATAGTGTCATGCTTGCCGGCCTCGATTGCGATCACCAGCTTGGTGCCGACGCCGTCGGTCCCGGCCACCAGCACCGGGTCCTTGAAGCCCGCGCGCTTGAGGTCGAACAGCCCGCCGAACCCGCCGATTTCGGCGTCCGCGCCCGGCCGCGCGGTCGCGCGCACCAGCGGCTTGATCAGGTCCACCATGCGGTTGCCGGCGTCGATATCCACGCCCGCTTGCGCGTAAGTTAGGCCGTTGCGCCTTTCGTCCATGCGGCTTGCCCTACGGCCTAATTTCACTGCGTGCAATGGCCGCCGCCCACTTGTCCGCAGGGTGCTTGGCAAGCCGCCGGTCGCGGTTTATGTGCCAAGGCTAGTGGAGCGGATTTGACATTCGCTACCGACCCAGCCGCGAGCTCGGGAAGCGAATGTCAAATCCAAAGCTCCACTAGAATGTAATACTTGCCAGTGGTCCTTTGATTCTAACATTCGCATAAGAGCCTGCCGTACAAGGGTGCGAATGTTAGAATCGGACTACTGGGACTTGCTGCCGGGGCCGGACGCTTGAGTATTCCCAACCTGATTACGCTCGCGCGGATTTTGCTCGTGCCCGTGGTGGTATGGGCGATCGCGTCGAACCAGATGCTGTTTGCCTTCCTGCTGTTTGCCGCTGCGGGCGTGAGCGATGCGATCGATGGGTTCCTCGCCAAGCGCTTCGGCATGGCGAGCGAACTCGGCCGCTACCTCGATCCGCTTGCCGACAAGGTGCTGATTGTCTCGATCTACGTCTCCCTCGGCATCATGGACGCCTTGCCGCGCTGGCTCGTGATCCTCGTGGTCTCGCGCGACCTGCTGATCGTTGGCGGCGTGATCTTCTCGTGGCTGATCGACAAGCCGGTCAGCGTGAAGCCGCATTTCGTGTCCAAGCTCAACACAGCGGCTCAACTCCTGCTGGTCGGCCTGGTGCTGATGGCGCTCGGCTTCGCCTTCGACGCCGGGGTGGCTCTGAAACTCCTCATCGCGGCGGTCACGATCCTGACCCTTCTGTCCGTCGCCGTGTACCTGCGCGACTGGGTGCGCCACATGGGATCGAACGGCATCTCCCACTAGTGGAGCGGATTTGACATTCGCTACCCACCCAGCCGCGGCTCGCAAGGCGAATGTCAAATCCAAAGCTCCACTAGGACGTAATACTTGCTAGTGGTCCTTTGATTTTAACATTCGCAAAGAGCCCGCCGCACAGGGATGCGAATGTTAGAATCGGACCACTCGGCGCGCACTGGCGAAAGCCGCCGCGTCCCTTATGCTAACGAGATGACGCCACCAGGGCTCGTTGCTGCATGACCTTGACGCGCCAGATGACGTTCTGGGTGCTGACGCTTGTCGTCAGCCTTCTCGTGCTGTGGATCTTGCGCGAGATCTTGCTGCCGTTTGTCGTGGGCATGGCGCTCGCCTACCTGCTTGCACCCCTCGCCAACCGGCTGGAGCGCATGGGCGTCCCCCGCGCGATCGCGACGCTGGTGCTGATCAGCGCCGTCGTGCTCGCGTTCGTTTTCCTGCTGCTCGCGTTCGTGCCGATCTTGGCGGGGCAGCTTGGCGCGTTCATCGAGAACCTTCCGGGGTACGTCGGGAAGCTTCAGGCTCTGGTCGGTGAATCCAACCGTGCATGGCTGCGCAGCATCGTCGGCGAGGGGGTAGCTGACGCCCAGATCGGCGATCTGGTGAAGCAGGGCGCGGGCTGGGCGGGCACGTTCGCCAAGTCGCTCTGGACCGGCGGTCAGGCGCTGCTCTCGGTCTTCTCGCTCGCGGTAATTACGCCAGTGGTCGCGTTCTATGTGCTCTACGACTGGAACCGGATGGTCGCGAAGGTCGACACCTGGATTCCATTGCATCACCGTGAAACCGTGCACGGCCTCGCGCGTGAGATGGACCACGCGATCGCAGGGTTCGTGCGCGGGCAGACAGCGGTCTGCCTGATCCTCGGGTCGTTCTACGCGGTCTCGCTCACCCTGACCGGGCTCAACTTCGGCCTCTTGATCGGCCTCGTGTCGGGGCTGATCACGTTCATTCCGTATGTCGGCTCGATGACCGGACTGGTGCTGGCGGGCGGCGTCGCAGTCGCCCAGTTCTGGCCCGACTACACCATGGTCGGCCTGGTGCTTGGCATCTTCTTCTTCGGCCAGTTTCTTGAGGGCTATGTGTTCCAGCCGAAATTGGTCGGGGAAAGCGCGGGGCTGCATCCCGTGTGGTTGATGTTCTCGCTGTTTGCGTTCGGCTATCTGCTCGGCTTTGTCGGCCTGTTGATCGCGGTGCCGCTCGCGGCGGTGATCGGCGTGCTCGTGCGCTTCGGATTGCGCCGCTATATGGCGAGTCCATTTTACACCGGCGAGGCGACTCCCGGTCAGGTCGGCTTCACGCGGCCGGTTCGCGAGGCAGACCGCGTCCCATGAAAATGCCAACTCAGCTTGCGCTGGCGCTGCCGCATGCCGAGAGCTTCGCGCGCGACGATTTCCTTGTCGGCAGCTCGAATGCGGATGCCCTCGCGCTGATCGAGCGCTGGCCGGATTGGCCCGACCGCGTGCTCGCAGTCGCTGGCCCTGAGGGGGCCGGCAAAAGCCATCTCGCGGCGATCTGGGCGGAGATCGCGGGCGCGCGGCGCGTCTCGGCGCGCGCGCTCGGCGAAACGGATCTGCTGCAGGAACTCGCAACCGGCGCGCTGGTCATCGAGGATGCGGCCGCACCGCTCGACGAGCGCGCGCTGTTTCACCTGCTCAATCTGGTGCGCGAGGAAGAGGCCTTTCTGCTGATCACCGCGCGCACCAAGCCGGCGAACTGGGACGTCGCGCTGCCCGATCTTGCGTCGCGGTTGCGCGCGGTGCCGGTTGTTGCGGTGAGTCCGCCCGACGATGGCCTGTTGCGTGCCGTGATGGTGAAGCTTTTCACCGACCGGCAGCTTGCGGTCGACGAAACCCTCGTCGGCTATCTCGCGGCCCGCATCGAACGCTCGTTCGTGGGTGCGCGCGCGGCGGTCGAGGAACTTGACCGCGAGGCGCTTCGGCGCAAGCGCCCCGTCACACGCGCTCTGGCGGCCGAGATGCTGCACGAACAAGCACAAACCAGATTGTCGCCGCAATGGTGAGGCCGCCGAGCATCGCGTAGGTGAGGGGGTATCCGGCCCATTCCATGCCGACGATGCCGATGAAAGCGCCCGCCGCAAGCCCGACGTCGGACCAGGTTGCGTAGGCGGCAATCGCACCGATCCGGTCCTCGGATTGTTGCGCGGCGATCACCGGTGCGACAATCGCGAACAACACGCGCGCCAGAATGAGCACGACAGCGCCGGCATAGACGTATCCCAGCGCAATCGCGAGAAGGCCGATCGCGACAACGATGCTGCACGGCGTCAGCAGCCGGTTCGCCCCGATGCCATCAACGATCGGTCCACTGGCAAATGAGAGAATAACCGAGACCAGCCGCTGCCCGGCGAGCAGGAGGCCCGCTCCGATCAGCGCCGATGTCACCGGGATGATATCGGCCAGCAGGGTCGACAGCGTCGCGGTGAACACACCATCCGCACCGAGCGCGATCACGAAGAACAGCATATTGAGCGGACTTGGCGCCCAGCGCCCTTTCGCAGCCGCCGGTGCATCGCCGACGGTCTGGCGCAGACGCGGAAGGCGCAGCGCCAGCGGGATCGCGATCAGGCCGATCAGGCCATAGATCGTGAACACGTGCTGCGGCCCGACAATCGTGACCAGCCAGCCGCCAAGCCCCAGCGCCAGCACTGGCCCGAGCGTGCTCACCGCGCGATTGAGGCCGATATGCGTCCCGGCCTGCTTGCCATCGCCATAGGCGTAGGCCGTGTTGGTCAGGTTGATCACCCCGTATGCGCCGCCCCACATCAGCCGTGCGATAAACAGCAGCGCGAACCCGGTCGTGAGCCCGTAGGCAAGGGTCGAGACAGCAGCGGCGGCACACGCTGCAGCGGTCAGCGTGTTCGCTCCGAACCGGCGGCTGAGCGGCGCGACCCAGCCATACCCAACGATGCGGATGATGCGGTTGACCGACAGCAGGATCGCGACCGACGCTGTCGCGACGCCAAAGGCCTCAGGATAGAGCGGAAGGACGACATAGATCAGCGCGTCACCCAGCCATACGAGCCCGAGACACGCGGCCGCGGTGACGGTCTCGGAATAGCCGCGCTGTTCCCCCGGCGTCGCCTCGGCGCTCAAGCGTCAATCCTTCCTTGGCACCGGAAACCATATCCCGGCGCTCCGTCCTGGACGGCTTGACGCCGCCCCCCTGTCGGGCGGCATCATGTCACTGAACCGACATGCGGTCCGGTTAGTTTTCCTGATGAATGTGACCTTGGATCATGGCTGATCGTAGCGAAGCTATTGTTTTGACGGATGAATTGCCAGGCCTGGAGCGAAAGCCCGGGGCGGAAGCGGCTCTCATTCCGCTACACGATCTGTCCGCCGCGCCCGAGCGATTCATCAACCGGGAACTTTCCTGGCTGCACTTCAACCGGCGCGTGCTGGAGGAAGCCGAGAATGAGAATCATCCGGTTCTGGAGCGGCTGCGGTTCCTCTCGATCTCGGCGAACAACCTCGATGAGTTCTTCATGGTCCGTGTCGCCGGCCTGAAGGATCAGGTGCGCGAAGGAATTGTCGAGAAGAGTCCCGATGGACTCACGCCGTCCGAGCAACTGGTTCGGATCGGTGAAGCGGTCGGAACACTCGCCGCCGACCAGCAAGCGCGATGGCGCGCGCTCCGCGAAGACCTGCGCAAGGAAAACATCGTCCTGGTCGACGGCGCCGACGTCACCAAGACCGAGAAGACCTGGCTCGAGGATTACTTCCTCGGCCACATCTTTCCCGTGCTGACGCCGCTCGCGATCGATCCCGCACATCCTTTCCCGTTCATTCCCAACCTCGGCTTCACGATCGCGCTGCAGCTTGCGCGCGCGACCGACGGACGCGGCATGAATGCGCTGATCCGCGTGCCGGGGACGGTCGATCGTTTCATTCGCCTGCCGGATCCGGAGGGAGGCGGCGCGCGCTTTATCACGCTGGAACATGCGACCGGGCTATTCATCGCGCGCCTTTTCCCCGGTTACATCGTAAAGGGGCAGGGCGGTTTTCGCCTCATACGCGACAGCGACGTCGAGGTGGAAGAAGAAGCCGAGGACCTGGTTCGCCAGTTCGAATCTGCGTTGAAGCGACGGCGCCTCGGCGAAGTGATCCGGCTGGAAGTCGATGCCGCGATGCCGGCCGAACTGCGCGCTTTCGTGCAACGCGCGCTCCGCGTCGCGGACGACGAGGTCTTCCTGGTCGACGGCGTGCTGGCGCTCAACGAGCTTTCGCAGGTTGTCGCGCTGGATCGGCCGGACCTCAAGTTTGTCACATACAACCCGCGCTTCCCGGAGCGGATCAAGGATCAAGGCGGTGACTGCTTTGCGGCGATCCGGCAGAAGGATCTGATCGTCCATCACCCGTACGAATCGTTCGACGTCGTGGTGCAGTTTCTCAATCAGGCGGCGCGCGATCCGAACGTGGTGGCGATCAAGCAGACGCTTTACCGAACCTCATCCGACTCACCGATCGTGAAGGCGCTCGCCGAAGCGGCGGAAGCCGGAAAATCCGTCACCGCGCTGGTCGAGCTGAAAGCACGCTTCGACGAAGAGGCCAATATTCGCTGGGCACGCGACTTGGAGCGCGCCGGTGTTCAGGTGGTCTACGGCTTCATCGAACTGAAAACCCACGGCAAGCTCTCGCTCGTTGTCCGGCGTGAAGGCAAGGCGCTCAAGTCCTTTGTCCATGTCGGCACCGGCAACTACCACCCGGTGACGGCGCGCGTTTATACCGACCTGTCGTTCTTCACGACCGACACCGTAACCGCACGCGATGTTGCCCGCGTCTTTAACTTCATCACCGGTTACGCGGAGCCCGCCGAACTGGAAAAGATGGCCGTATCGCCGGTCAATCTGAAGAAGCGCATCCTGGATCATATCGCCGAGGAGATCGGCTACGCGAAAGCCGGCAAGCCGGCGGCGATCTGGATGAAAATGAATTCGCTTGTCGATCCGCAGATCATCGATGCGCTCTATGACGCGTCGCGCGCAGGCGTCGAAACCGACCTTGTGGTGCGCGGCATCTGCTGCCTGCGGCCGGGCGTGCCCGGCCTTTCGGAGCGCATTCGCGTCAAATCGATCATTGGCCGATTCCTCGAGCACAGCCGGATCTACTGCTTCGGCGCCGGCCACGGATTGCCGCACCGTAAGTCCGCTCTATATATCTCGTCCGCCGACATGATGCCGCGCAACCTCGACCGCCGCGTCGAAGTGCTCTGCCCGATCCTCAATGCGACCGTGCACGAGCAGGTGCTCGACCAGATCATGGTGGCGAATTTCAAGGACAACGAGCAGAGCTGGAACCTCTTGCCGGACGGCACCTCGATGCGTATCAAGGCCGCGCCGGGCGAAGAGCCGTTCAACGCCCACAAATACTTCATGACCAATCCGAGCCTGTCGGGCCGTGGCAAATCGCTCAAAGAGTCGTCGCCCCGCAGCCTCACGCGCCGCAAGGAGCGCGGCTAGCTCGCACGCGCAGCGCGTGGCGCAAGGCCGCCTGCACTACGGCGCCCCAATTGCCGTCATCGATATCGGCTCGAACTCGGTGCGCCTCGTGATTTACGAGGGGCTGACGCGCGCGCCGACGCCAATCTTCAACGAGAAAGTCCTCGCGGGTCTCGGGCGCGAGGTGCAGTCGACCGGGCTGCTCGCCGCCGATGCGGTCGAGAAAGCGCTCGATGCGCTGCGCCGCTTCCGCGCGCTCTGCGACACCGCTGGTGTGACGCGCTTGTGGTGCGTGGCGACGGCTGCCTGCCGCGATGCCGACAACGGCCCGGAATTTATCGCCGCCGCGGAACGGATTTGCCGCAAGCACATCGAGGTGCTCACCGGAAAGCAGGAAGCAAAATATTCCGCACTCGGTATCATCTCCGGGCTCTACGCGCCTGACGGGATCGTCGGCGATCTTGGCGGCGGGTCTCTCGAACTGGTCGACGTGCGCGGGCACGGCCTGCGCAACGGAGTGACGCTGCCGCTCGGCAGCCTTGCGCTGCAAGACCTGTCCGAGATGTCGATCAAGAAGGCCGAGAAGATTGTGCGCAAGACTCTTCGCGGCGCGTCGCTGCTCAAGCGCGGCGAAGGGCGCGCGTTCTATGCGGTCGGTGGCACGTGGCGCGCGCTGGCGCGGCTGCACATGTGGCAGACCGGGTACCCGCTGCACGTGATGCATGGTTACGTCATTCCGGCGCGCGAGGCGCTGGAATTCTCGCGACTGGTGCACCGGGTGAATCCCGAAATGCTGTCGCGCATCGAGATGGTCAACGAGGCACGCCGCCCGCTGCTCGCCTATGCGGCGCTGGTGCTTGAGCACGTCGTACGCCTTATGCGGCCGAAGGAGATCGTGATTTCGGCGCTCGGCGTGCGCGAAGGTCTTCTGTATTCCGAACTGTCCGCGCGTGAGCGGGCCAAGGACGGCTTGATCGCGGCCGCGCAGGATCTCAACCTGCTGCGTTCGCGCTCGCCGGTGCACGGGCAGGAGCTGATCCGCTGGACCGATCGCTTCATGGCGTCGTCCGGCCTCGATGAGACCGGCGACGAACGCCGCCTGCGCCATGCCGCCTGTCTGCTGGCCGATATCGGCTGGCGGGCACATCCGGACTATCGCGGCGAGCAGTCCCTCAACATCATCGCGAACGCGGCGTTTGTTGCGGTCGATCATCCGGGCCGCACGTTCCTCGCGCTGGCGGTGTTCTTCCGCCATGTCGGACTGGTGGACGACGAACTCTCGCCGCAGGTGCGCGAGCTTGCATCGGCGCGCATGCTTGATCGTGCGCGCGTGCTTGGCGCGTCGCTTCGTGTCGCTTACCTCGCCTCAGCCTCAATGCCGGGTGTCCTGCCGCATACCCCGATGGTGGTCGAACGCGGCAAGCTGAAACTGAAGCTGCGAGGAAAGTTCGCCGCACTGGCGGGCGACCGGCTGTTCAACCGGCTGCGTCAGCTCGCACGGTTGATCGGCCGCGAGCCAGCGTTCGATATCCGGGATTGATGATCTAGACGGCGTATTGCCTGACGATGAAGCCGCCGGCGCCCAGCAAGATCAATCCGGCACTGACGATCTTCACGGCGTAAAGCGAGCGCTTGAGAGACGCCATCTCGAAGTCGTAACCGGCCTTCTCAGAGCGGCTCATCGGACCGTGGCTGATGATGTATTCGTTGTGCGCCTGCGGTTCCTCAAGTTCCGCCATCACGGCCGCAAAGCCGATCAGGATGCCGAGCACCACAAAACCGAGGAAGCCGAGCAGCGGCAGCATCACGAGCGGGAACAGGCCGATCGCCACGACAGGCAACAGCAGTGGCACGAGCGGAAGGTCACGGGTCATCAGGCGCATGAGCGAACCCCGATGTGAATGGCCAGAGATTAGCACATCCGGTGGCGCAGGTCTCATGCCTTATCTTGATGCGGAGCAGCAGCAATCCTGATGCCGCGCCGGCAGTCCCTAGGCGCGCGTTCCCTGGAACGGGAAACTGCCAAACATCCCGGTATCGGCGGTACCATTCAGATTGTTCCCGTCGACCGTACCGTTGAAGGTCAGCGTCAGCGGCATCGGATTGGTGATCGACACCTTCCAGGATACGTCGTTGCCGTTGACCGATCCCTCGGCAATATCGGTGGTATTGCCTTCCGCTTCCTGCTTGCCGGTCAGCGTACCGCCGGAGGTCGAAAGGGTGAGCGAGCTGCGCCGCTCGCCCATGGGCGTTTCCATCGTCAAATTCCAGGTGCCGTCTGCGGACATGATGCGATCCTTTCGTGAAGCGGAGACTAGCCGACCAACCGGCGCATTCAAACATTCTTCCGTGCCGCAGCCGCGACGGTTACTCGCGTTCGACCGCGACCACGCGGTGCTTGTCGACCGCGAGCGCAAGGCGGCCCTGTTTCAGCGCGATCGCCTTCTCGCCGAACATTTCGCGCCGCCAGCCCTTGAGCGCCGGAACATCAGCGCTGTCGCTCTGCGCGATCCTCTCGAGGTCGTCCACGGTGGCGATCACCTTGGCGGCAACGCCGTTTCGCTCCGCCGTCATGCGCAGAAGCACTTTCAAGAGCTCGACAGTCGCGGTGCCGTTCAAGCCTTGCCTGCCGCGCTCCATCATGGGCAGCGACTTCGGATCGCGCGCAAGTCCGCGCTTCACCGCTTCGAGAATGTCGTGGCCCCATTTCGAGCGCTCAAATCCCTTTGGCAGCGAGCGCAAGGCGCCGAGTTTCTCCAGCGTGGTCGGCGCTTGCACCGCAAGGTCGCCGATCACCTCGTCTTTCAGCACGCGACCGCGCGGCACGTCACGCACCTGTGCTTCGTGTTCGCGCCACGCCGCGACCTCCATCAGCACCGCAAGCTCCTTCGGCTTGCGGGCGCGCGTCTTGAGGCGCTGCCAGGCGTTTTCCGGCTCCATGCGGTAGGTGTCGGGTGACGTGAGAACTTGCATCTCCTCACCGACCCACTCGGCGCGGCCGCGCTTCGCAATATCGAGTGACAACGCGAGGTAGACGTCGCGAAGATGCGTCACGTCGGAGACTGCATACTTGAGTTGTGCGGCCGTCAGCGGCCGGCGCGTCCAATCCGTGAAGCGGTTCGATTTGTCCAGCGTGTCGCCGGTGATGCGCTGCACAAGCTGATCATATGAAATTGAATCGCCATAGCCGAGCACCATGGCGGCAACCTGCGTGTCGAATACCGGATGCGGGATCATCTTGGCGCGATGCCAGACGATTTCGATGTCTTGCCGTGCCGCGTGGAAGACCTTGAGCACCTTCTCGTTCGCCATCAGCTTGAAGAACGGCGCGAGATCGATGCCATCGGCAAGTGCGTCGACAACAACTGCCTCGTCACTGCTCGCCATTTGGGCGACGCACAAGATCGGGAAGTAGGTCGTCTCGCGCAGAAATTCCGTGTCGACCGTGATGAAATCGTGCTTTGCCAGCCGGTTACAGGCCGCCGCCAACTCCTTCGTGGTCGTGATAGGCTCCATGACGGTTTCTTATCGGAGTCGCGGATCGCTGTCGCGCATCGTTCGGCACTGCGATGGCAGCATGATGGAAGGCTGAGGGAGATCACAAATGGATCGAGAATCTTGCGCTATCTGATTGGAATAACATCATTTTTGATTGCAATAAGTTCGGCGGAGGCCGCCGACGTGAAGGACGCGACCGGCCGTACGATCACGGTTCCCGACAGGGTGGACCGGGTCATGGCGGCTGGGCCGACCGCGGCGGTCGTCCTCTACGTGCTGGCTCCGGAAAAGATGATCGCCTGGCCGAGTGCTCCACGCCCGAACGAGCGCGAATTCATCCTGCCTGCCGTTCGCGACCTGCCCGAAATGGGCCGCCTCACCGGGCGCGGCGACACTGCCAATGTCGAGGTGGTCCTGAAGGCCAGGCCGGATGTGGTCTTCGATTTCGGATCGGTATCGCCGACGTTCGCGTCGCTCGCCGAGCGCGTGCAGCAGCAGACGGGGCTGCCCTATTTGTTGATCAACGGCCGGCTCGACCAGACAGCGTCCTCGATGCGACTGCTCGGCAGGGCGCTGGGCGTCCCGGAGCGTGCCGAAGCGATCGCGCGTTACGTCGAGGAAACAGACCGGCTGATCGACGAGCGCCTGAAGGATATTCCGGCGAGCGCGCGAAAGCGCGTCTATCTCGCGCGCCAGCCGAATGGCCTCGAAACCGGCCTGACCGGCTCGATCAATACCGAGATCATCGAGCGGGCGGGCGGCATCAATGTCGCGGAGCGCGGCGCGGGCCGCGGCGGCATCGCGAATGTTTCGGTCGAGCAAGTGATTGCCTGGACACCCGACACGATCATCACCTGGGACGCGAATTTCTTCGCCGGTGTGAACAATGACCCGGTGTGGGCGACAGTGCCCGCCGTCGCGAACAAGCGCGTATTCCAGGCACCGCGCCTGCCGTTTGGCTGGATCGACGCGCCGCCTTCGATCAACCGTATTATCGGACTGCGCTGGATCGCGGGCCTGCTCTACCCAGACCGCTTTCCGGAGGATATCCGCGTTACGGCGCGTGAGTTCATCAAGCTGTTTTATCAGGCCGACGTGACCGATGCGCAGCTTGATCGCATCCTTGCCGGCGCGCAGCCGGGTGGGCGAGGGCGCTGATGCGCCGTGTGGTCGTTGTCGCGCTACTGGCAGCGCTCGCGGCGGCCCTGCTGCTGGCGCTCGCGGTTGGACCATTTCCGCTACGCATTGCGGACGTGATGAATTCATTCGCGCGCGCTTTCGGATTTGCCGACGGGGCGGTGACCTCGGGCGAGATCGTGTTCTCCCGCGTGCGCCTCCCACGCGTTGCCGCCGCGATATTGGTCGGCGCGGCCTTGGCGGGGGCTGGCACCGCCTATCAGACGCTATTCCGCAATCCGCTGGTGTCGCCGGACATTCTGGGAGTTTCGAGCGGAGCCGGTCTCGGCGCGGTGCTCGGGATCCTGCTGTCACTGCCAGTTGCTGGCATTCAGGCGCTCGCATTTCTGCTGGGCCTTGGCACCGTCGCGCTGGTCTATCTGATTGCCGCTGCGCTGCACGGTCACGACCGCACGTTGGTCCTCGTGCTCTCCGGTGTGGTGGTCGGTGCGCTCGCGGGGGCCTGCATCTCGCTGGTGAAGATCCTCGCCGATCCGTACGACCAGCTTCCCGCGATCACGTTCTGGCTGCTCGGCAGCCTCGCGAGCGTGAAGCTTTCCGACCTGTCGCTCGTGGCGCCGCTGGTGCTGATTGGCCTCGTGCCTCTGATCCTGCTGCGCTGGCGCATCGGCGTGCTCTCGCTCGGCGACGATGAAGCTCGCTCGCTCGGCGTCGATGTCACCCGTCTGCGCCTGCTCGTGATCGGCGCCGCGACCCTCATGACCGCCAGCGTGGTGGCGATTTCCGGCGTGATCGGCTGGATCGGCCTGATGATCCCGCACATCGCCCGCATGATGGTCGGCCCGAATTTCGACCGCCTGCTGCCAACCGCGATGCTGCTCGGCGCGTCGTTCATGCTGCTGGTCGACACGCTTGCGCGGACGATGGCGAGCATCGAGACACCGCTCGGCATTCTCACCGCCGTAATCGGCGCGCCGTTCTTTCTTTGGCTGCTTGCGCGCGGCCGAAAGACATGGGGCTGACCATGCAACTCTCCACGCGCGATCTCTCGATCGGCTACCGCAATCATCTCGTCGGCTCGAATATCGCGCTGACGCTCGATCCCGGCGAGGTGCTGGTCCTGCTCGGGCCGAACGGCGCGGGCAAGACCACCCTGTTCCGCACGCTGCTCGGGCTCCAGCGCGCGCTCGGCGGCGCGGTGCTGCTTGACGATAAACCGGTCGACCGAATGCGCCCGGCCGAGATCGCGCGCCACATGGCTTACGTGCCGCAGGCGCACGCGACGGAATTTTCCTTCACGGCGCTCGATGTCGTGCTGATGGGCCGCACCGCGCGGCTCGGGACGTTCTCGAGCCCCGGCGCCAAGGATGAGGCCGTCGCACGCGAAAAACTTGTCGCGCTCGGCATCGGCGAACTCGAGGACCACGACTACACCCGTATTTCGGGCGGACAGCGCCAACTCACGCTGATCGCGCGGGCGCTCGCGCAGGAGACGCCGATCCTGGTGATGGACGAGCCGACCGCGAGCTTGGATTTCGGCAACCAGACCATGGTGCTCGGCCGTATCCGCGATCTTGCCCGCGAGGGCTACGGCATCGTGCTCTCGACCCACGATCCGGACCATGCGCTGCTGGTGGGCACGCGCGTCGCGATCATCGCAGAGGGCGGCCTAAGGGCGGTCGGTCCGCCGCAGGAGGTGGTGACCGCCGAGATGCTGTCGGCTATCTACCGCACCCAAGTGATTGTAGAGGACACGCCGTCCGGCCGTCGCGTCTGCGTGCCGGCGTGGGGCAATACCGGGTCAGGGACATCATGAAAGCAGCGTACATCGAGCAGTTCGGCGGACCGGACGTCATCAAGTACGGCGATCTGCCGGACCCGAAGCCCAACGCGGGCCAGATCGTGGTCGATGTCTACACCGCGAGCGTCAACGCAGCGGACTGGAAGGTGCGCGGCAATGAGTACGGCGCGAAGACCGCGCCATTTCCGCTGATCCTCGGGCGCGATTTTTCCGGTGTGGTCAGCGCGCTCGGCGACGGCGTGACGGACCTGCGCGTCGGCGATGAGGTTTTCGCCGTGCTGGAGGCAGGCCGGGAAGGGGCCTACGCCGAGAAGGTCGCGATCGGTGCCGCCATCGTGGCGAAGAAGCCGGCCACGCTGTCGCATGCGGATGCCGTGGCGCTCGCGCTCACCGGCCTGACCGCGCTGGTTTCGGTCGAGGACACGCTCAAGCTCAAAGCCGGCGAGACGATCCTGATCCAGGGCGGCGCGGGCGGTGTTGCGAGCTTTGCGATCCAGCTTGCCAAGCATATCGGCGCACGCGTCATCACCACAGGCAGCGCACGCAATCACGCTTACCTGCGCGAACTCGGCGCGGACGAGGTGATCGACTACAACACGACCGATTTCACCAAGGCCGTCAGCAATGTCGACGCGGTGTTCGAGACCGTCGGTGGTGACGTGGCCACCCGGTCGTTCGCGGTTTTGAAGCCCGGTGGGCGCGCAGCGTTCATCGCGTCGGGTCCGAAAGCGCCGGTTCCAGAACGCAAGGACGTCACAGCCCTGCGGCCGGCCGTCGGCCGCGACCGCCCGCATCTCGAGCGCGTCGCCAAGCTTCATGCGGACGGTGTCGTCCGGGTTCCGCCGGTCGAGCTTTACAAGCTGTCCGACGCGGCCGAGGCGCATCGCCTCAGCGAAGCAATGCACGTTCGTGGCAAGCTGATCTTCAAGGTGCGGTGACCGGAACTTCGCCAGCCGGCCAGCATTTGGTCATAATTAGTGTGATACCAAGCGCCCCATGAACACAGGTCGTACCGTCACAATCGTCAGCATCACGGCGCTGATTGCACTTGCCACCACCACCAGCGCGTTCGCCGCTCAGTGCGGTAATGGCGCCGGTGGCTTCGAGGGCTGGAAGCAGGTCTTCGCCAGAGAGGCCCAAGGGAAAGGTGTCGGCGCCGCGGGCATCTCGGCCCTGATGGGAACCACCTATGCGAGCCGCACGATCGCGGCCGACCGTGGGATGAAGAGCTTCAAGCTGACGCTCGATCAGTTCATGGTCAAACGCGGCGCCAGCACGATTGTGGCGCAGGGACGTCGGCTCAAGCAGACGCACGCGGCGCTGCTGGATTCGATCGAGCAGCGCTATGGCGTGCCGCCGGGCCCGCTGCTCGCCATCTGGGGCATGGAGACGGCCTTCGGGAAATTGCGCGGCAAAGAGAACATCATCTCCGCGGTCGCGACGCTGGCCTACGACTGCCGGCGGCCCGAGTTCTTCACCGAGCACCTGTATGCGGCGCTGAAGCTGGTCGACAGTGGCAGGCTCTCGGCCACCACCATCGGCTCGATGCATGGCGAATACGGCCAGACCCAGTTCATGCCCAAGGCCATCCTGCAATACGGCAGCGGAAACCTCGACAGCCCGTCGGGCGCGCTGACCTCGACGGCGGCCTTCCTCAAGGGTCACGGCTGGAAGGCCGGTGCCGGCTATCAGCCGGGCGAGCCGAACTTTGTCGCCATCCAGGGCTGGAACGCCGCGACGGTCTATCAGCAGGCGATCGCCATCATGGGCCGGCAGATCGACAGCGGCGGCACTGCGTCGCGCTGAATTAACCGCGGGCCTTGCCCATCAAGACGAATTCCCACGGGCTTGGCATCGGGCCGACTGGCATGTCGATCAGCGTTGGGCCGTCACGCCGCGCGAAACCGCGTCGTAATGCCCCGCGCAATTCCTCCGGAGTACGTACGCGCTCGGCCGCCGCGCCAAAACTTTCGGCGAACTTCACGAAGTCCGGATTGGCGAGGTCGCTCGCGATCAGCCGGTTGCCGTAGTTTTCCTCCTGGATGCGCCGCACGTTGCCGAACGAGCCATCCGAGAACACGACCGCGGTGAGCGGGATGCGGTGGCGCACGGCGGTCGCGAGTTCGTTCGCAGTAAACATGAAGCCGCCGTCGCCGTTGATCGACAGCACGGTGCGGTCGCGGAGAGCATCCGCCGCGCCGAGCGCGGTGGCGTAGCCCCAGCCGAGATTGTCCTGATACCCGGGCGAAAGGAACGTGCGCGGCTTGTAGACCGGCAATGCGAGCCGCGCCGCAAAGCCGACCTGCGTCACTTCGTCGACGAAGATGCCGTCCTCGGGCAACTCGGCGCGAATCGCTTCAAGGATCGCAATCTGCGGGCCGAGCTTTGAAAGCTTCTTGCCCCACTTCGCCTGCCGCTCTTCCATCTCCGCCTTACGCGACTTGCGCTTCTGCGCCGGCAGCGCATCGATCAGCCGCCGCAGGACCCGCGCAGCATCGCCGATCAGTTCGACCGCCGGTTTGCGGTGCTTCGCGGGCTCCTCCGGATCGGCATTCACCGCGATGATCGCCAGATCATCGTCCACGCCCCACATCGTGTGCTGGAAGAACAGCCGCGTGCCGACCGCGAGCACCACGTCGGCTTCGCCCCACAGCTCGTGGCCGAGCGGCAACGTGACGGCTAACGGGTTGCGCAAGTCGAGCACGCCTTGGCCGCGGCGGAAGCCGCACAGTACAGGCGCCTGCAGCATGCTAGCCAGCGTCGTTACTTCGGGCGAAGAATCCTGCGCGCCGCCGCCGACCACGATCATCGGGTTTTTCGCGCCCGCGAGCCGCTTGGCGGCGTCGCGCAGCGCATCCTCGTCGATCTTCAACTCGGGCGCGGGCAGGGGAGCTTGCGCGGTTGCGTCGCCGGGCTTGCCCCACACATTGATGGCGCATTCGAGCGCCGCCGGTCCCGGTCGTCCGGTCGCCATCGCGCGGAAGGCCTCAGCCACCATGCGCGGCGCTTGGTCCGCGCTTGGGACAAGCGCGGCGTGATCGACCAGCCGCGCGATGATGCCGGCCTGATCGTTGATCTCATGCAACTGCCCGAGCTTGCGGCCGATGTCGCGATCCGGGATTTGCCCAACCAGCGCCAGCACCGGCGCATTCATCGAATACGCGGTGAGCAGCGCGGCCGACGAGTTGAGCAGACCCGGGCCGGGCACCACCGCGTAGGCTTGGCGCGCTCCGGTCGCAAGCGCGGCGCCGAGCGCCATGTAGGCGGCGCCCTGTTCGTGGCGTGTGTGAACGGTGCGGATGCGGTCCTGCGCCTTGAACAGCGCGTCGAACAGATGGTCGTTCTGCACGCCGGGCAGCGCGTAGATCGTGTTGAGCCCGTGGGCGATCAGTCGAGTCGACGATCGCCTCGGCGGTGGTCATTTGCGGCATATTTGTCTTGGCGGACGGCCCCACTCACTGTCAGTGGCAGATCAGAATTGCCTTGTCGAGTTGGCAGGTCTGCCGAAGCACCTCGCGCATAGCTGTTAGTTACACCTCTGGTGCGGGTGTTGGAAGATAGGACACCATTCGGTCCACTTCCGAGCCGCATGCAGAGCAGGGCTCTTACGAAGATATCGCCGCGCCAACCTTAGATTGAAAATAGTCAAAAAATATGCAACGAAGAATTACAAATCACTTTAGGGTATGGAAATGAAGCTGCTGCGTCATGCGTACAGTGGTCGAGAGCGACTACACGGACCACCATTTACCTTTGCGCAAATCGTTGCCTTGAAGCGCTTGGCAGACGATTCTGCTAAGGCAAAGGACTACACGCGATTGGTGCCTCTATCAGTATCGGTGATGGCCTTTCTCCTTTCGCTATTTACGGCTGCGCTATCGATCTACGCAAATCATCAGAAGGCCTTGCACGATAGAGTTGCAGAACTCGCTGGCCACGTGAAGACCATCGATGAATTGAGCCTTCGACAATTGGAAGTACGAGAAAGGTATCGAGGGACACCTAATGAATTGCGAGTCGGGGTATTAATCAGCAATCAGATAAATCACTCGGTAATGACGGCCAGCGATCTCGCGATCCAACTAGGACCCCGCGCGAACGTCAATTCTTTTGCCGATTAGCCAAGCTTTGGACTCGCACGCGGAGCATCGCAAAGCGCTCGAAATTGCGCAGTTGGCGCTCGATGCTGCTCGTACCGTTGAGGATAAAGCTGCGGCATTCCGATTGCTTGGTAGATTAAAAATTCGCAGCCGTCTTCCCGAGCTGGTGTCTGAAGGACAACGAGCATTCCTCCGGGCAGTTAATATTAACGAGGAACACGACCTAGGTCGCCTTCCAGGCCTTACGGCTTTTTTGAAGGTCACGGCGAAGCTGCAGTGGGGCGACGCGTTGGCGCCCCAAAATTGCGAGGAGGCGCGAAAGCACTTTTCAGATGCCGTGGCGATACTCAACACTGCTCCGGAAACGCCCGGACTTGACAGGCTTCGTGTTATTGCGCGACGGCAGAGCGAAGTAGGAGTCGGAGGCGTCAGATCCTGTATGCAAAGCGCCGACACCCCCGTACTACTGCTGCCGCGGCAAAACCCCTTCGTCGCGATCGAATGACCTGTTCTCGGTCGCGGACGGGCATTCAAAGAGCCTGACGTTCTTATTCTTGACAAGATGGGCAGCCCGTGTGCCTCTCGCGCGCGGATTCTGGACCCCAAAACCATGCATCGCTACCGATCCCATACCTGCGGCGCTTTGCGTGACAGCCACATCGGCGAAACCGTCCGGCTCTCCGGCTGGGTGCATCGCGTGCGTGACCATGGCGGCGTGCTGTTCATCGACCTGCGCGACCACTACGGGCTGACGCAGGTGGTCGCCGATCCGGACTCAGCGGCGTTCAAGGACGCCGAGAAGCTGCACGCCGAATGGGTGATCCGCATCGACGGCAAGGTGCGCAAGCGCCCCGAGGGCACCACCAACGCTGAACTTCCGACCGGCGACGTCGAGGTCTACATCTCGGCGATCGAGGTGCTCGGCCCTGCTGCCGAACTGCCGATGCCGGTGTTCGGCGATCAGGAGTACCCAGAAGAAATCCGGCTCAAGTACCGCTTCCTCGATCTGCGCCGCGAGCGGCTGCATGCCAACATCATCAAGCGCGGACAGATCATCGACTCGATCCGCCGACGCATGAAGGAGCAGGGCTTCTTCGAATTCCAGACGCCGATCCTGACCGCGTCGTCGCCCGAAGGCGCGCGCGACTTCCTCGTGCCGTCGCGGCTGCATCCGGGCAAGTTCTACGCGCTGCCGCAGGCGCCGCAGCAGTTCAAGCAGCTCACGATGATCGCGGGCTTCGACCGCTACTTCCAGATCGCGCCGTGCTTCCGCGACGAGGACGCGCGCGCTGACCGTTCGCCCGGTGAGTTCTACCAGCTCGACGTCGAGATGAGCTTCGTCACGCAGGACGACGTGTTCGCCGCGATCGAGCCGGTGATGCGCGGCACCTTCGAGGAATTTTCCGACGGCAAGCCGGTGACGCAGAAGTTTCCGCTGATCCCGTTTGCCGAGGCGTTGCGCAAGTACGGCACCGACAAGCCGGATCTGCGCAACCCGATCGAGATGCAGAACGTCAGCGAGGCGTTCCGCGGGTCCGGATTCAAGATTTTCGCCAACATTCTGAACGCCGACGCGAAGAACGAAGTCTGGGCCATTCCAGCGCCGGGTGGCGGCAACCGCGCGTTCGCGGATCGCATGAACTCCTGGGCGCAGGGCGAAGGGCAGCCGGGCCTTGGTTATATCTTCTGGCGCGAAGGCGAGGAGGGCGGTGCCGGTCCGCTCGCCAAGAACATCGGCCCGGAGCGCACCAAGCAGATCGCCGACCAGCTCAAGCTCGGTGTCGGCGATGCGGTGTTCTTCGTCGCCGGCGATCCGAACAAGTTTGTGAAATTCGCGGGGCCCGCACGCGCCAAGGTTGGTGAAGAGCTGAACCTCATCAAGAAGGATCGCTTCGAGTTCTGCTGGATCGTCGACTTCCCGATGTTCGAATGGAGTGAGGAAGAGAAAAAAATCGACTTCTCGCACAACCCGTTCTCGATGCCGAACATCGAGCCGGAGAAATTTCTAGCGCTCGATCCGAACGACAAGGACACGCTGCTGTCGCTCAAGGCGATCCAGTACGACATCGTCTGCAACGGCATCGAATTGTCGTCCGGCGCGGTGCGTAACCATCGCCCCGACGTGATGAAGAAAGCCTTCGCGATCGCGGGCTATCCGGAAGAAGTGCTGGAGCAAAAATTCGGCGGCATGCTGCGCGCGCTGTCGCTCGGCGCGCCGCCGCACGGCGGCATCGCGCCCGGCATCGACCGCATCGTGATGCTGCTCTGCGGCGAGGAGAACCTGCGCGAGGTCGTGCTGTTCCCGATGAACCAGCGCGCCGAGGACTTGCTGATGGGTGCGCCTAGCGAAGTCACGCCGAAGCAGCTTCGCGAACTTCACATCCGGCTGGCGCTGCCGGAGAAGGCGTAATTTATTTGAGCGTGATCTTGTCCGAAAACCGGTGCCCGCTTTTCGGGATCACGCTCATCGCCCCGTCGTCGCCTCGATCTGAAAGCGCGCGAGCGCTGCGATAGGACTTGTCTTCATCCCGTCGAGAATCTGCATCATCCCGACCCTGCCGCGCGGCGTCAGCTTGATCGTCAGCGTGCCGCGCGGGTTCTCGATGAAACGCGTCAGCGCGCCTGCCAGCGCCATCATGTCGGGATTGACCGCGGCCATCTTCATTGCGCTCTCACGGATATTGTCGACCATGGTGCGGCGCGCCGTCTCGCGCGAAACATTCTGCTGACGCGCTTGCTGGGCGATTGCGAGTTCGATCCCGCCGGTATCGCGCACCACAAGCTCGACCGGCCCGGCCTCGATCTGCGCCGCCATGATAGCGGCCTGCAGAGGGTTCAGCGAGAACACCTCGCGCTGAACGTTCGTGAGCGAAAGCTTGGCCACTGCGTTCCCAATGCCGCCAAGGTCGACGGTCGCGGGCTCCAGCGCGAAAGATCGCGTTTTCTCTGACCAGGCCGCGCCGAGATCGAAGTTCACCGTACTGCTGCTGATGCCGCCGAGCGCCAGCGCCCTGAACGGTTCGGGATCGGTTACATCGAGCGGCCCGCTCATCTTCACGGTCACGCGTGCCTTGCTCGGGATCGGGCCGATGAACTGGCCCCAGGAGATGTTCAGCGTGTCGATGTTGACCGGCTTGCTTGTATCCTTGTATGGCGCGACGAGGCCTTTCAGTTCGGCGCCTTCGAGCATCGTGAGCAACGCGACAAGCTGCTCGGGGCCGGGGTTGCGCCCGGGCTGAGCGAATTGCGCGGACATCCGCATCAGGTTCGCGATATCGAGCGACTTGAGCGCAAAGCGCTCGACCTTCACTGCTCCTTGCTTGGCGCGGGCGTCGAGCGCCTCCAGCGAGAACTCCGCAAGCCTGCCATTTTCCAGATCGGCGAGCCGGATCGCGCCAAGCCTGAACGGGCCGTCCGGCGTCTCCATCGAGAAACCGCGCATTTCCGCGCCGCCAATGCGGATACCCTCGTAGAGGCCAGCCACCTTGGCGATCAGGTCGCGCGTTTGCTGTGGCGTCGGTGTCGTGCCGGGAGGCGGCGCCGCATCGATGATCGCCATCAGTTGAGGGTACTGCAGCTTCGAGGGGCGCATGCCGACATCATCGATCGTGATGCCGTCGAGGCGCATCTTCAGGCGGCCGCTTTGCAATGACACGGTGTAGGCGCCGGCCGTCATCTGGCGATACGCCCGATAATATCTGTCGTCGTTGGCGCGCGATGGGTCGAACAAGGCCGCGGTCGCGGCGGAGTCGAAGTCATATGCCGCCAGGTTGGAAACCTCGCCAGCCAGGCTTTCCGTCTTGCCGGCCGTCGTGATCGAGGTATTGAGGTTTACGCGCTCGATAGTGGACGATGCGATCTTGCCATCCTTGATGTCGCGCAGAACGAGACCCGTATAGGTGTACTCGCCAGTGCCGGCCACAGCAGACGATCCGGCCGGCGTCATTTTCATCGTGACTGTCGGAACGATAGCGGCCTTTGCCGTCACCGCCGCGAAGTGCTCCAGCACATAGCGGAAGACGTCGGGCGTTGGTGCATTGCTGGCGAGCGGGCGTTGCGGACCGGCCGGCCCCGAATAGTCGGTGACCTCAATGCGTGGCGCCTGATAGACGACGCGCAAGCCGCCTTGCACGCCCATCGTGGTGACGACCTCAAGGTTGGTGGCCTCGATCCGGTCAGCGCTGAAGCGGGAGCCGTCGACCTGTTTCGTGCCAGAAGCGGTCACCCGCTCCAGCTTCACGGTAGCCGGCGGCTGCGCGGTGAACTCTGCGGCGACATCCGCGACGGTGACCGTGCGATTCCACAAAGCGAAAGTGACTTTGCCGTGCGTCGCCTTTGCGTCGCTGGCGCGGGCCTGTGTGAACGACGCCTCGATTTCGTTGGCGATTCGCTGCTGGATATAGAACTCGGTGCCGAAATAGCCGCCTAACGCGATCACGGCCGCGGCCAGCACCCCGATAACGACCTTCATCATGCCCAGCGGCTCCGTTCGCCGATTGTCCGGCGGCGCAAATGCCATATTGTCGGTCCTGTTTGGACCGGAGTGTGGCAATGGCCTCGACCATATCCGACGATCTTCGCGCCGGCGCGCTCGTCTATCACCGCCTGCCGAAGCCGGGAAAGCTGGAAATCCAGCCGACCAAGCCGCTCGGCAGCCAGCGCGACTTGGCATTAGCCTATTCGCCTGGCGTGGCCGCGGCATGCGAGGCGATCGTCGCGGACCCGGCGCAGGCCGCCGAACTGACGGCGCGCGCAAACCTGGTCGCGGTAGTGTCGAACGGCACCGCGGTGCTCGGCCTCGGCAACATCGGCCCGCTCGCCGGCAAACCGGTGATGGAAGGCAAGGCGGTGCTGTTCAAGAAATTTGCCGGCATCGACGTGTTCGACATTGAGGTCGACGCGCACGAGGTCGATCACGTGGTCTCGGTGGTGTCCGCGCTGGAGCCGACCTTCGGCGGCATCAACCTCGAGGACTTCAAGGCGCCGGAGTGCTTCGATATCGAGGACAAGCTCAAAGCGCGGATGAAAATCCCGGTGTTTCACGACGATCAGCACGGGACCGCGATCATCGTGGCGGCGGCGGTGCAGAATGCGCTCTACCTCACGGGCAAGAAAATCAGCGACGTGAAGATCGTTGCGTCGGGCGCGGGCGCGGCCGCGCTTGCCTGCCTCAACCTTCTGGTCGCGCTGGGGGCGAACGCCAAGAACATCTGGGTCAATGACATCGAGGGCCTCGTTTACGAGGGCCGCGCCGCGCTGATGGATCGCTGGAAGTCGATCTACGCGCAGAAGACCGACAAGCGAAAGCTCGGCGACGTCATCGACGGGGCCGATATTTTCCTCGGGCTGTCCGCGCCCGGCGTGCTCAAGCCCGACATGGTCAGGCGCATGGCGGACAAGCCGCTGATCATGGCGCTTGCCAACCCGACGCCCGAGATTTTGCCGGAGGAAGCCGTCATCGCGCGTCCCGACGCCATGATATGCACCGGGCGCTCCGACTATCCGAACCAGGTCAACAACGTCCTCTGCTTTCCTTACATTTTCCGCGGCGCGCTCGATGTCGGCGCCACCACGATCAACGAGGAGATGAAGCGCGCCGCCGTCGATGCGATCGCGGCGCTCGCGCGCGAAGCGCCTTCGGACGTGGCGGCGAAAGCTTACGGCGGCGAATTCCGCACATTCGGTCCCGGCTCGCTGATTCCGAACCCATTTGACCCACGCCTGATCTTGCGCATCGCGCCGGCTGTGGCGAAAGCCGCGATCGCATCCGGCGTTGCGACGCGGCCGATCAGCGATTTCGCGACCTACGAGGAGCGGCTCAACCGTTTTGTCTTCCGCTCCGGCTTCATCATGAAGCCGGTGTTTGCGCAGGCGAAGGAGCAACTCAAGCGCGTCATCTATGCGGAGGGTGAGGACGAGCGCATCCTGCGCGCCGCACAGGTGGTGGTGGAGGAGGGGTTGGCGCGGCCGATCCTGATCGGACGGCCTGCCGTCGTGGAGCAGCGGCTCGATCGCTTCGGGCTGTCGATACGCCCCGGACGCGACTTCGAACTGATCAATCCGGAGGACGACCCGCGTTATCGCACCTTTGTGCAGACACTGGTCGAGCTTGCCGGCCGAAAGGGACTGACGCCGGATGCTGCCCGCACGCTGGTGCGCACCAACGCCACCGTGATTGCAGCGCTCGCGGTCAAGCTGGGACTTGCCGACGCCATGATCTGCGGCTTGGAAGGCCGCTACATGGGCCACCTCACGCATATCCGTGACATCATCGGACGCGCGCCGGGCGTCGGGATTTTTGCGGCGCTGACCACGGTCGTCACCGCGAAGGGCATCTATTTCCTGTGCGACACGCACATCAACGCTAATCCGAATGCGGCCGAGATCGCCGAGATGGTCATGCTAGCCACAACGCATGTGCGCCGCTTCGGGATCGAGCCGAAGGTCGCGCTGCTGTCCCGGTCGGATTTCGGCAGCTACGAGTGCGAGTCCGGTCGCAAGATGCGCGAGGCGCTCGAGATCATCCGCACGCACGCACCGACGCTGGAAGTGGACGGCGACATGAACGGCGAGTCGGCGCTGGTCCCAGCCTTCCGCAACCGCGTCTATCCGCATTCGCGCCTCACCGGCGAGGCGAACGTGCTGATCATGCCGAATATCGATGCCGCCAACATTGCGTACCAGATGATCAAGGTGCTGGCCGATGCGCTGCCTGTGGGACCCATCCTGATCGGGGCCGCGCGCCCCGCGCACATCCTTACGCCATCGACGACCGCGCGCGGTGTTGTGAACATGACAGCGGTCGCTGCAGTCGGCGCGCAGGAAGCGCAGGAGAAGCAGGGTGCGCTGGCGTTGTAGTTAGGTGGCTTCGGGCTACGTAGGCATGCTCCTCGCGTTGCGAGCCGGGCCGAGGCATCGAGAAATGCTTTACCGATTTATCGTTGAAGAGCTCTGCGACCTTTTCTGAAAACATTAGGCTGCGACAAAATCGTGAACGAGCGCATGCTTTCAAAAGGGAGCGGTCGTTTTTTCGGCGAATGCTTGACCGGCGAAATTCATAATTGCTGTAAGTCCGCAATATAGTGAACCCAGACGCTTTTCGCGGTCCATTGCGGTCCAAACATGGGCCTCGACATATCTCCCGCATAGGTGACCAAGTTCAAAGAACCGGGGACGCCACCCATGTCGCGGAAGCAGCATCTCGAACGGTAACCATTCGCAGGTTATTAAATGAAATCATATATCTCGAAGGCATTATGGCACTGGCACGAAATCCCAATAGGTCTTTTCCTGCGAGCCTTCTGTCCTTGTCTTCCAGATTGCCTTCAAGGAAGGCGATAATTTCTGGATGATCGATACGAACTCGAAAAATTCTTGAGGCTTCAAACTCTAGGTCGATATAAATGCGTCGTCTTTGGATCGGTCGGTCAATAAGTGTCACGTAGACAACAACGGCAGTTACAAAAAAACCAACCAGCTGCACGATGATCCCCGCCGTCTGAACAACGGCGTTGGGAGGGGCTGTCCACAGATATGCAACTAGTTGCCCAAAGTCGCTCATCGGCTCTCTCGTTCCTGAACAGGAGATTATCCGACGAACACAGGCCGCCGCAACCAACGCGATATCGCTGGTTAGTGGGCTGAGCTCTCGCAAAACGGAAGATTTTTCAGGAATCTACCGTTGATTTTGCAGGCACGTTCTTCAGCTTTCTCGCATCATTACTATGGAAGTAGTTTTGAATCCAAGTTGTTCAAAGAAATTATGAGCCGCATCGTTATCAATGCCACTTTCAACAGAAAGTTCGATAAATACCCGCTTGCGTGAAACGATCGAGCACCCAGCTTACGAACTGCCGGCCTAGCCCAGCTCCGCGGTGTTGGTGGCCAATGATGATGTCGCCAATGGTCCCAAAGGGTTTTGGAGCGTCTGCGACGATTGTGACATATGCTAGGCCGACAAGGGATTGCTCGTCCTGCACTTCGACCACGCCGAGTCCAATTCGCGCCCTGAGGAAACTCTGAAAGCGGCTCTTGCAGCCGCGCGCCGAGCTCGCGGAGAAAAGTTGTTTCGATATCGGGGCTCCATTTACCGGGTGCGAGCGCGCGCGGAGCCTTGGAGCTCTCGATGTGAAATATAAGCGCTAGTCAAGTTCTCCTTGAACAGTCGTGCCAACCTCTTTGCGTCCGAATTGCGGTCGGCGATAGAAATTTTCATAAGCTGGCTACTCCAGGAGTGTCCCGACAAACAACCGCTCCGCGTTGCCGTGCGCAATCCGCTTTGCCTGATCCTCGGGCAATTGCGCAAGCCACTCGCGATACGTGTTCATGATCCCGTCGTAGGAAAACCAGCGCTCGTTGATCCATGTATCCGAGCCAAGCAGGAAGCGGTCAGAATAGCGCGCGAACAGATCGCGCCACGCCGCGGAAAGCTTCCCGCCGCCTTCCGTGATGCCGCCGCGATAGGAGAGTTCGCCCATCAATCCGGGATGCTTGTCCATCAGCTCGCCAACGCGACCGGGCGCAGTCGAAAACCCGGTATGTGCCCAAACGATCCGGGCGCGCGGGTTGTGCCCGAACAGAAGCAGCAGCGCTTCCTCGTCGCAATGCGCGTGCAGCCACAGATTCTGCTCGACCGCGAAGTTGACGATGCGCTTCACCTGCGCGCCCGCGGCCGCTTTGCCGTAGATGTGGAATTCGCCGATGCCACGGTAGTAGCCGCGCTTGTATTCGGACTGGATCAGATCCCAGATGGCGGGATCGTCGAACCAGGTCTGAATATCGCCGCGCGTGCGGTAAGGCCGGATGAACGGAACCACCGTGAGGCCGGGGGCCTTGGCGTCGACAAGCTGGTGCGTACCCTTGTTCGGCCGGCTGGTCGCGATGATGCCGGTGACATTGTTGCGCCGGAAAATCTCCAGAACCTTGTCGAGCTCGTAGTAGGGGTTTGGCTCCTGATTGTAGTGCAGGTGCGCGTCGAAAATTCTCAACGGCTGCTGCGCATACGCAGCGGTCGCAAGGAGTGCGCCAAAAAGCGCGCCCACAACCACTCTAATCAATTTCGGCAGGGTCATTTTACGCGTCCCAGTGCTTTCAACGATCATAGACGATCGCTGGCGGCGCTGCACCAACGCGCGGCGTTAGGCCGCCTCACGCAACTCGCGCTCCGCTGCCAGCACATCGGCGCGGGTGGGGAGCGAATTCTCGATGCCGAGATAACGCACCGAATGCGCGGAGGCGGCGCGCGCGAAACGGAAATGCGCCTCCCACGGTTTCTCCGGGGCGCTGAGATACGAATAGACGTAGGCGCCGTGGAAAATGTCGCCCGCACCGTTGGTATCGATCACTTCGTCCTTCGGCACCGCAAGCGCGGGCATGTGATGGACATTGCCGTTCTCGTCGCACCATACGAAACCATGATCGCCGAGCGTCACGCCGCCGACTTTGACGCCCTTGGCGCGCAGAAACTGGCATAGCGCCGCCGGGTTCATATTGAGTTGCTCGCAGAGGCGCTGCGAGCAGATCGCCACATCGATAAATTCGAGCAGCTCGTGCGTGTTCGAACGCAAGCCACCGCCGTCCAGCGAAGTCAGGATGCCGCGATCGCGGCAGATCTTCGCGTAGTGGATCGCCGCATCGGCCTGATGGCCGTCGAGATGCAGTGCGCGGCAGCCGGCGAGATCAAGCGGCGGAACCGGATGCAGATAGTCGTCATCGCGGCAACGGATGATCGCGCGCATGCCGCGGTTCGGCATGACGAATGAGAGCGAAGATTCCTTGACCTTGCGGCCGTGTACCGAGATTCCGTATTTCGCCGCCATGTCGAGAAACATGCGCGCCAGCCAGTCGTCGGCCTGTGAGGTCATGAGGTCCGGGACGATCCCGAGCTTGGCGCAGCAGAAGGCGGCCGAGACGGCATTGCCGCCAAAGCTGACCGCGTAGTCGCGCGCGACGACCTTCTCGTCGCCGGTCGGGATTTCGTCGATCAGGAACGTGACGTCGATGTAGGTTTGGCCGATGAAGAGAGCTTGCATTGCGATGGTCCGCGTTTCGTTTCAACAGCGAATCGCCTGTCAACGATCTGTTAACGCTTGGCAGGGGCGTTTGCTCACGGTTGTGAGGGAAAAATATGTCATCGTAAGTCGGCCTTAACGCCCGAGGACGAATTTGTCACGGTCGTCCAACGAGGTTCCCGTGACCCGGCGCAGGCTGCACAAGGTTGTGGCGATTGTCGTCGGGGCTTTGATCGCCGGCGTGCCGGTGGTGATGATCCACCGTGGCCTGGACGCCTACATCGAACGCCAGGCCGCGGACGAAGTCCGCCTCGCCGCGCAACGCGCGGTCGCCCGCGCCGAATGGCGCATCGCGCAAGCGATCGTCGCGCTGACGGCGATCGGCGCTTCGGGCCTGCGCGATTGCGCGGATGTCGACCCGGATGCGGTGCGCCGCGCCGTCATGAATACGACGCCGCTCAAGGAAATTTCCGTCGTCGACCAGACCGGGGTCTTCCGCTGCTTGCAAAACAGCGGAATGACCCAGGCGCGCGCATTTTCCCGCGAACTGCGCACCGCCGACGACCGCGTATTCCTGACGGTGATCAAACCGGTCGAGCTCAACGCGCGTGCCCTGCGGGTCACCTGGCGGCGTGCCAGCGATCCGCTGCAGTTGTCGGCGCAAATTCCGGCGGATGTGTTCTTGCCCGATGGCTCATCGAGCAAGGCCGCGAGCGATCCGCTCGTTCGCGTCATGCTGAACGAAGGCACGCTGATTGCCGCGCCGTTCGACAGTCAAGACAGCGTCGAGGACGGCGACTCGATCCGCGCGCGCAACGAATCGACGCGGTATCCCCTGGCTGCGACTGCAAGCCTTCCCCGGGCGGTCGTCTTCGCCAGCCATAGCGATCTGCGTGCTGTTGGATTCTATGGCGGCGGTGGGCTCGCGCTGCTCATCATTTTGCTTGCATTGCTGCTGCCGTGGCGCGCCCGCTCCAATCCGATCGCCGAGATGGAACGCGCGCTCGAAGCGAATGAGTTCGTGCCATATTACCAACCGCTGGTCGACTTGCGCACTGGTGCGATCGTCGGCGCCGAGGTTCTGCTGCGTTGGCGCAAGCCGGATGGCACGGTGATTCCGCCTGGCGTTTTCATCCCGCTCGCCGAATCCTCCGGCCTCATCGTCGAAATGACGCGCGCCCTGATGCGGTCAGTTCGCGACGAGTTCGGGCAGGTTCTCGGATCGCGGCCGCGAGTGAAAATCGGCTTCAATCTGACGGCCGATCATTTCAGCAACGAGAAAATCGTCGCGGACGTCCGCGAGGTCTTTGCCGCATCGCCGGTCCGTTTTTCGCAGATCGTGCTCGAGGTCACTGAACGACAACCACTCGAGGACCTCGACATGGCGCGGCACGTCATCGCGGCGCTGCAGGAGCTTGGCTGCAAGGTTGCGATCGACGATGTCGGCACAGGCCATGGCGGTCTGTCCTACATGCTCAAGCTCGGAGTCGACTACATCAAGATCGACAAGTTGTTCATCGATGCCATTGGAACGGAGCGCTATTCGACCACGATCATCGAGACCCTCACCGAACTGGCGCGCAGCATGCGCATGGAAATCTTCGCCGAGGGCGTCGAGACCTTCGACCAGGTGAAATATCTGCGCGACCGGGGCATCTTCCTCGCGCAGGGCTATGCTTTCGCGCCGCCGCTGCCCGGATCGCTCTTTCGTCAGCTTCTCGAGGCAGCCCACCCGCTCGGAGCCGGGGGCGAGCCCCCGGACACCGCGCATGCGGCCGTTGGCGAGTTCATTACCGCACGCGACCGCGTGGCAGCGGCCTGAAAATTAACCGGTTGCTAACCATGTTGGGTCGACACCTAGCACTGGGGCATCGCGGCCAATCGGCGCCGCATCGGCCGGTGATGCTTCCAATCACGTGAACGGGGAATCCCGTGGTTTCGCCGAAGTTCTGGAAATTGGCAGCGATACCAATCGGGTTGGCGCTTGCGGGCGTGCCGGCAGCGGCCGTGCACAGCTGGCTCGGCCACTATCTCGAAGGCGAAAGCGTCAGCGAACTCAACGTGTCGGCCAAACGCGTCGTCGCGCTAACCGAGACGCGTCTCGGTCACGTGATCGAAGCGCTTGATGATCTTGCGGCGCGCGCCATCCGCACTTGCGTCGACGCTGACCGGGACGCGATGAACGAGATGTCGTTCCGCGTCGTGGCCGTGAAGGAAGTTTCATTGGTCGAGCCGGACGGCAGCACGCGCTGCACGAACCTCGCGATCCCGTTCGGGCAGCGGCAAGTGATTTCAGCGCCGATTGACAGCGCGCACAGCGAGATGATCATCGAGGTGATCCGGCTCGGCGAGCGATCCGATTCCGACAATGCCGTGCGCATCCGGCGGACCATCGCGGACGGGACGTGGCTTGCTGCGCTGATCCCGTCCGATCTATTGATCCCGCGGATTTCGCCGAATGGCGGACCGATCTCGGTCAACGCGACCCTGACAACAGCCGACGGCACGATCATCGGCGCGCGCAATGCGGAGGGTGGCGCGGGATCAGACGACCCGGCACTGACCGCCAAGTTCCGTTCGGAGCGTTTCGGCATCGTCGTCACCACGTCCGTTCCGCGCGCTCGCGCGCTCGCGGGGCATTCCGATCTGATGATGATGGCGACGCTTGGCACCGGTTCGAGCGCCGCATTGATCTTGGCGTTGGTCGCCTTCGGTCCTTGGCGTGGTCGTGAAAATCCCGCCGCAGAGCTCGAACGCGCAATCGATAACGGCGAACTCGTCGCCTACTATCAGCCGATCGTGGATCTTTCGACCGCGCGCGTGGTGAGCGCCGAGGTGCTGGTGCGCTGGCGCAAGCCTGACGGCACGATGATTCCGCCAGTGAAATTTATTCCGCTCGCGGAGTCGAGCGGGCTGATCGTCAAGCTGACCAGCGCGCTGATGCGGCGCGTCTGCGCAGAGGCAGGCGCCGCGATCGGGCGGAGGCCAAACTTCACCATCGACTTCAACCTGTCGGCGCGGCACTTCGTTGACGAAGCCATCATCGAGGACGTGCAGGCGATCTTCGGCAAGTCGCCGATCGCACTCAATCAGTTGCTGCTCGAAGTCACCGAGCGCCAGCCCCTCGACAATCTCACGATGGCGCGCCGCGTGATCGCGTCGTTGCAGGGCCTCGGCGTGCGCATCGGAATCGATGACCTCGGCACCGGCCACAGTGGCCTTTCCTACATGCTCAAGCTCGGCGTCGACTTCATCAAGATCGACAAGATGTTCGTCGATGCCATCGACACGGAGCGCTATTCGACCACCATCATCGAGACGCTGGTCGGGCTCGGCCGCGACATGCGGATGGATATCATCGCTGAGGGCGTCGAGACCTTCGAGCAGGTGCAGCACCTGCGCGAGCGCGGCATCCGCAAGGCTCAAGGGTACGTGTTCGCGCCGCCGCTGCCGGGGCCATCGTTCCTTAAGCTGCTCGAGGCGTCCGATCCGGCGCCAGCACCGGTGAGTCGCCGCCAAACACACGATTCGGCGGTAATGCAGCCGGTTGCGGCCGTCGCCTAGGAACTTGACGGCACGCCGGCGCGTTCTGCCTTCGTGCCGCGATTAAGTTTGTCCCGATATCTCGTGGAGAAGTCTCGGTTTTCCGCCTTCCCGGGTTGGTATGTGCCGTGATATCGCCACAACTCAGGTCTTATTGCACGGCATCGGCCCGTCACCGTACAACCGGCACTACGGACCTGCGTCAGTTCAAGCGTGCCGCGCGAGGGCTCGATCCATGGACGTCTTCAAGTTGCTCCGTCTGGTGCCGTTGACCGCCAGCGCGCTGGTCGCGGCCATGTCTTGGGCCGCGGCGCAGGCCGATCCGGAAAAGCCGGTCACGCCGCCCGACAGTTACCGCGTCGTGATGGAGAATGAGCGCGTGCGCATGCTCGAGATCCACATCAAGGCGCACTCCAAGGTGAACGTCAACTCACCCGCCGGCCGCGATCGCTTTCTCTACATGCTCTCCGATGGCGCGCTGATCCTCGCGCCGCCCGGCAAGACGCCCTATGAGTTCGCGCTGCATGCGGGTGAGACCGCGGTGTTTCCCGCCGTGTCGCCGACGGTCGCGAACGATACCAATTCCGCCGTGCGGGCCCTGATGGTTGAGATCAAACAGCCGATGCGCACCTCCGTCGCCAGCAAGGCCTCGGGCCGGGCGAAGTTCGCGAAAGGTAAATCGCGTGGCAAGGTCGCGGCGCGTTCAAGCGGGAAGCCGAAAGCGGCAGCCTCCCGCAAGTCGAGCGCGAGCAGGAGTGACGCGAGCAAACCGTCTGCGAGTTCCCCGCTCAATCTCGGTAGGGCGAATGCCCGGCCGGCAAAGAAGATCAGCGGCAAGAGCAGGGGCAGCAGCAGCTGATCTTCAGCTTGCTGCTTTCATCGACGACGCGGCACCCTGACGCCGCGCATCGTAGAACGCAACGATGCTGCGCGCGGTCGCCGGCTTCAGCCGCGAAAATCCCGACAACGCACGATCGAGATCCTGCACCGACAATGACCGGTTCGCGGCGCGCAGCAGGATGCATTGCGCCGTACTCCAGGAAAAGCCGGCGACCTTGGCCAGGATCATTGCCATGTCGGGGTTGTCGTCGAGCATTGCGCGCTCGACCAGATCGATCGGTGCGCCGGTAATCAGCGAGAGCGCGACGGCAGTTTCCTCGAACCTGCGCGCGTCGGCGTAGGCGTAAACTTCATGCTCACCGAGCCGTCCGGCTTGGTGCACGGCCTCGACCTCCTTTCGGGCGGCCGCATAGTCGGTCGAGGCGCGCCGTGAGGCTGCGCGGATCGTGCCATCGATCTCGGCGATAACTTCTTAAATCGTCGCCGCCGCGGCAGGGTCAGCCGCCGCAAGCTTTTGCCGTACGGCTGCGGACGCGCGCTCCACCAGCTTGAGCAGATGCTGGCGTGGCAGGTCGCGCCGTGTGCCGACATGCACCGCCAGCACGTCATCGCCGACCGAGCGTTCCACAAGCGTGCGGAACGCCGCGTTGGAGAATCGCGCGCCGTTGTTCTGCGCGACCGAGCGCACGACATCGCGGTCGCCGCGCTCGACCAGCACGTCAGTAACCTGTTCGCTGAGCGCGCCGCGCTGCGCGATCGCGAGCAGATGCTGCTGGGTGTGCGTCGCGGCGGTCGCGAGCAGGTATCCGTCATCAAGCCGTGGCGAATGGCGCAGCACCGGCTCCGCGACCGCGATATCGCTGTCTGCCGCGAGTGTACGCACCACGCCGACCGGCGCATTCACGACACGCGCAAGGCGCGTTGAGAGTTTTGCCCGCGCATTCTTTTCGATGGTTTCGGCGAGCCGTCCAATCACGTCGTCGAACAGCGTGACGTGATCCTCGTTGTAGGTTTCGGAGCCCGCGAGAAACAGATCGGTGATTCGCCACAGCGCAACGTCGCGCTTTTCCGCCGAAGCAGAGGTGATCGCGTCTTCGATCTCTTCAAGCAGATGCGGTGACGGCGTCATCGCCGGCGTATCCTCGGCGCTCAAGCGGCAGCGCTAACCCGGCGCAAAGGTTAGAAAAAAGGAATGAAAATTCGCTTGCAGGCGCGCTGCAACGCGTCGGTTAATAAGTAACTAATCGGGAACTTCGAGCGTCCTACTTGCGCTTGGCGCGCCACGCCTCGTAGGCCTGCTTGGAGGCGGCGTCCGGCGGATAAAGCCCGAACGTTGAGGCGCCTTCGCGCACTTTTTCGATCACGAAGGTCTCGAACAAATCCTGTTCGGCGGCCTGCTCGGCGATTTCTTCGGCAATGCTGGCCGGGATGATCACCACCCCTTCACCGTCGCCGACACAGATATCACCGGGGAACACCGGCACGCCGCCGCAACCGATCGGCACGTTCAGGTCGACCGCATGATGTTTGATCAGGTTCGTCGGCGCAGAACCGCCCTGGCAATAGGTCGGGAAGGGGAGTTTGCCGATCTCTGGGCTGTCGCGCAGGCCGCCGTCGCTCACCACGCCGGCCGCGCCGCGGACCATCATGCGGGTGATCAGGATGCTTCCGGCGGAGGCGACCGTGGCGTCCTGACGGCAATCCATCACCAGCACCGAGCCAGGGGGAATGGCTTCCACGGCCGCGCGCTGCGGATGCGTGCGATCTTGGAACACGTCGATCGTATCGATGTCCTCGCGCGCCGGGATGTAGCGCAGCGTGTAGGCCGGGCCGACCATCTGCGGTGCATCCGGATTGAGCGGGCGCGCACCCTGCACGAAGGTGTTGCGCAGGCCACGCTTGAACAGCAGCGTCGTCAACGTCGCGGTGCTGACGCCCAGCAACTTCTCGCGCGCGGCTTCGCTCAGTGGTTCGGTCACGCGTGTCCTCCGCAACTTTTTGCCGCATCGTGCGGCTGACATTGTATGGCGCGCTCTGATAGAACGCGGGCCAACAGGGCGCAAGGCGCGCGGAATTCAGGGAGAGAAGGCATGCGGGCGATCATTGGCGCGTTGGCGATCATCGGAGCGCTCAGCGGCCCGGCGGCGGCGCAGAACTGGCCAGACAAGCAAGTCAATTTCATCGTCCCGTTCTCGGCTGGTGGCACCACCGATCTGTTCGGGCGGCTGCTCGCGAACCACATGCAGCAGAAATTCGGCAAACCGTTCATCGTCGAGAACAAGCCGGGTGCTGGCGGCAACATAGGCGCCGCGCAGGTCGCGAAAGCCGCGCCCGATGGCACCACGTTCCTCATCGGCACGGTCTCGACGCACGCCATCAACCCGTTCCTGTATTCGAAGCTCCCCTACGACACCGTGAAGGACTTCCAGCCGGTGAGCCTGATCGCGCGGCTGCCGAACATCCTTGTCGTTCACCCGAGCCTGCCGGCGAAAAACGTCGCCGAGCTGATCGCGCATCTGAAGGCCAATCCGGACAAGCTGTCCTATGGCTCGTCGGGTGCGGGCACCTCGATCCATCTCGCCGCCGAGCTGTTCAAGATCAAGACCGGCACGACGATGACCCACGTGCCGTTCCGCTCCTCCGGCGACATCATGAACAACCTGACCGGCGGGCACATCAATCTTGCATTCGACAACATCACCCTCGCTTGGCCGCAGGTGAAGGCCGGCCGCCTGCGCGCGCTTGCGGTGTCGTCGACGGCCCGCAGCGAGATCGCGCCGGATGTTCCGACCGTTGCCGAAACGATCCCCGGCTTCGATGCGACCTCGTGGCACGGCGTGTTCGCGCCGGCCGGAACGCCGAAGCCCATCGTCGATGCGATGGCGGCGGAGATGAAGCGCATCCTCGAACTGCCGGACGTGAAGGACAAGCTATTCGAGATCGGTGCCGTCGCGGCGCCGATGATGCCGGAAGATTTCGTGAAGTTCATCGACGGCGAGCGGACCAAGTGGGCCGAGGTCGTGAAGGCGTCGGGCGCGAAGGTGGACTGATTCCGCCAGTCGGAACGCCCTGCGTCATTGCGGACGCTACAAATCGCGAAGACATATCTACACTGCGGCGCATAAACCTTGGGAGGGGCTTATGCGCCGCAGTCTTTTGGTGTGCGCATTTGCGGCCGTGGTCGGCTTTGCGCTGACCGCCGCCGCGCACGCGCAACACTTTCCGATCCCCGGCAAGCCGGTCCGTATCATCGTGCCGTTCGCGGCCGGCGGACAAACCGACATCCAGGCGCGCGCCATCGCGCAGCGCATGGGCGAGACGCTGAGCGTGCCGGTGATCGTCGAGAACAAACCCGGCGCATCGACGCTGATCGGCGCACGCGAGGTGCAGAAGTCGGCGCCCGACGGGCACACGCTGCTCTACACGATCGCGACGCATGTGCAGATGCCACACCTTTACAAGACGCCGCCGTGGGACGTGTTCACCGATTTCACGCCGATCACGACCGGCGCACGCAGCGCAACGGTGCTCACCGCGCATATCTCGGCGCCGTTCAACACTGTCCGCGAACTGATTGCCTACGCGAAGGCCAATCCCGGCAAACTCAATTATGCGTCGTTCGGCGCCGGGTCGACCTCTCACCTCAACGGCGAAATGCTGCGCATGATGACCGACATCGACCTCGTGCATGTTCCCTACAAGGGCAGCGGCGAAGCGATGAAGGACCACCTGGCGGGCATCGTGCAGCTTTTCTTTGACGGCCCGACCACCGCCATCGCGAATGCGCAAACCGGACGCGTGAAGCTGATCGCCACGGCGGCCGAGACACGCAAGGCCGCGCTGCCGGACGTGCCGACCATGCGCGAGCAAGGCTATGACGTTGGGATGTGGGGCTATCTCTGGTTCTGGGGGCCAGCCGGGATGCCTTCCGCAACCGTGGACGCGGTGTACGGCCATCTGGTCAAGGCGATCCTTCATCCCGACGTCAAGGACCTGTTCGCGAAGGGCGGCGCTGAGGCTTCCGGCATCAAGCCCGCCGAAATGGCGGCCGAGGTCAAGCGCCTTGATACGCGCTGGGGCGCGGTGATCCGCGAAGTGGGCGTCAAGCTCGACTAGCGCAAGACGCCCATCCGGTTCTGCACCTCCGCGGGCACGCGATAGTCGCGCATCAGTTGCCGCGTATCGCGCAAGCCCAGAGACTCGCGCTGAACGACGAAAAGCCAGAGCGCATGACCGGCCTTCGCGACAAGCGCGCCGCGCTCGCGGCGAGTCTCCACCGTCGTTTCAAGAGTCTGTGCGTCGAAGGCCTGCAGCGCAGCGAGTGCCGTTTCAAGAGCGCGGCCGAGCCGGCCGAGTGCGGATGCCTTTTCCTGCGCCAGCTCGTAGTCGAGCACGGCCGCAGGGCTATCCTTCCAGATATTGGTGATCTTGGGCGCGAGTGCGCGCGGCGGCCGGATGGTCATGTCTTGAGAAATAGCGATCTCATGTCGAGCGCGAAAGCTCCCGCTCGATCGCCGCGATGACACGCGCATCGGTCGGATCGACCTGCGTGGCGAAGCTTGCCGCCACATGCCCATCGCGCCCGATCAGGTATTTGTGGAAATTCCAGCGCGGCAGTTCGAGCGGCTTCTCGGCGGCCGCCCACTTGTAGAATGGATGCTGACTTGCGCCGCGCACTTCGGCTTTGGCGGCGAGCGGGAAGGCGACGCCATAGCCCTGGTGTGCGGTGTGCTCGATTTCGGTCGCGCCGCCCGGCTCCTGTCCGCCGAAATCGTTCGACGGCACGCCGACGATCATCAAGCCACGCTCGTGATAACGCTTCCACAGGTCCTGCAGCCCGGCGTATTGCGGGGTGTAGCCGCATTGCGAGGCGGTGTTCACGACAAGGATGGGCTTGCCGGCGTAATCGCCAAGCTTGATGTCGCCGCCCTTCAGCGCGGCGAAGGAAAACGCATAGGCGGTCATGCGGCTCATCCCGGTTTGCGCGAGCGCGGGCGTCGCGGCGAAGCCCGCGACCAATGCCAAAGCCTGTCTGCGATCGATCATCATTCGCTCCCGCTCATATTCCGCAAACTAGCTGATCTTACGCGCACGCGAAAAGCCGGTTTCAGCGCGCCTTCACGAGGGCGTGAACGCGAAACCCGTTCTTCCGCAGGGAGTAGCTTGGCCCATATGAACCGGAGCGCGACACCCATGCGGACACTGATCATCGGCGGCATTGCGGCGCTGGCGCTCACGAGCGGCGCGTTGGCGCAGGAAAACTACGAAAGCTGGCGGCTGCATACCGAGACCTTCCCGAGCACGGGGGGCGGCGGTGTGATGATCGGCCAGTACAAGCCGGTGATCGCAGGCGACAAATGCGCCACGGACTTCACTGCGACGCTGCCAGACGGCAAGGTTTATTACAACTCGGTCGAGTTCGACGCCGTGCCGGCCCAAGGCGGCACGCTGTGCCACAACGGCCGCTGGCGCGCCAAGGACGGCAGCGCGGAAGGCACGACGCCGTACCGCGTGTTCATCAAGGACGGCGTGGCGCGCGGCGCGCCTTGAGCGCGGTCACGCGATAGCCCAAACGGTGCCGCAGCGCGGGCGCAGGCCCGCCGCAATGACGCCGCCGCGGAATGATGCCTTGCGGCATGGTCGACAAGCGATTCTGGACCGTCGCAATCGCGGTGGTGACGATTGCGGTCGCGGGAGCGGGGGCGCTGCCGTCGCTGCTGCTTGCGCCTGCGACACAGCCCGAGCCGCTTGTTGCTGCAGTTCCGTCGGCGGTCAGCTCTGCCGCTCAAACAAGGCCAGCCGAACCGGTCACGGTTTCGGTTCAGGCCGTGCTTGCCACGCCTGCGCCTGTCGAGACCGTGCCGCCGCCGGTGTTACCCGCTCCCACACCGCAAGCCGCTGCGTTGCCTGTCGCGCCACCCGTACTTGAGCCGGTGAAGGCACCTGAGCCGGTGAAAGCGCCGGATTCTTTGAAGGACTTGGCGACGCCCGCATTTCCTCCGGTTCAGCCGGTTGGCATACCGGCACAGCCAACTGAAGCCGCTGCCGCGCTTGCACCTGTTCCGGCCCAGTCAGTCGGCACAAACGAGGCCAACCGCGGGCCTTCAAAGGCGAAGCGTGCTGAACACCTGCAGAAATCGACCCAACGAAAGCGTCCGATCCGGCCCGCGCCGTACCCAATGCGCGAATTCTTCGCCTGGCGCCGCTGATCCTTCCGACCCTTGGGCGCCTTGCAGGCGTGGCGTAAACTCGCCTCATGCGTGCTGGCGTTCTCATATCGGCTTTCAGCCACGTCTTGCTGGTGGCGCTGGCGCTGTTTGGCACGCCCAAGCTGTTCGAGAATGCGGTGAGCCAGTCGATCGAGGTCGACCTCGTTCGCGCGGATGAAATCCAGCCGCCGCCGGAACCACCGCCCGAAAAGCCACCAGAAAAATCGACCGAATGGAACCCGCTGCCGCAGAAATCCGAGCCTGCGGCTCAGGTGATGACCGAAAAGCCACCGGAAACGCCGCGACAGCAACAGCAGCAACAACAACAGCCACAACAGCAACAACAACAGCAGGCGGTTGGGCCGCAAGTTCCGTCGCCTGCGCCGCAACAGCAGCAACAACAGCAGCAGCGTCGCGAGCCGTCGATCTTCGATCCGGCCAATATCCCGGCGCTGCTCAACCTTCCGACGGCGCCGGACCGCGGCTTCGATTCCGAGGCGACCGCCATCGCCAACCTGACCGATGACGAAAGGGCAGCCTTCCGGGCGCACCTCAAGAAGTGCTGGAAGCTGCCCGGCGGCGTATCGCCGACGCAAACCACCCGCGTCGTGATGCGCATTTACCTCCAGCGCAATGGCATGCTCTCCAATGAGCCGCAACTGATCGAGGCGAGCGCGTCACGCGAAGGCCCGCTGCTGATGCAGGCCGCGATCCGCACGCTGAAGGAGTGCCAGCCCTACGCCTTCCTGCCGGCCGAGAAATACCGGGAGTGGCGCATGCTGGATCTGTCGTTCTCGCCGCGTGAAATGGCTGGCGGCTGAACGCGAATCACCAGTAACCAAAACGTGTTAACCGACAACTTGTGCGTCGCACAATTGTCTTGCTGCGTTGCGATAATTAAGTGATGATCCATCACGAACGAAAATCGCGAAGGCAGCAATGAGCACCGTCTGGAAAACCAAATACGGCCCCCGCAAGGTCCGGCACGACCCGCCGACCCTGGAGGAGGCGATCTTCGCGGCGCGCGGCTTTACCGACGATCTCGAGGAGCAGGTGTCGTTCGCGGCCGGCCTTATCGACTTGCCGGAAGACGACGTGCGCGCCGCGCTGAAGAAGGCCGCGTCGCCGCGCAAGCCGATGGCGACGGTGGCATTCACCAACCGCGGCGGGACCGAGCGGTCGGTCGTGGTGGAACGCAAGGCGCCGCGCCGCGTGCTGCCCGGCCGTCCGGCGGGGCGCTCGTTCGGCTGAGTGGCGCTGCCGGTAGAGGCGCGTCCGTCCCTGCGCTAGATTGGCGCGATGGGAAACAACACGCTCGACATCCGCCCCATCGCCGGCGCGCTCGGCGCCGAAATCCACGGTATCGATCTCGCCCATGACGTGAGCGACGAGACGATGGCCGACATCCGCAAGGCCTGGCTCGAACACCTCGTCATTTTCTTCCGCGGCCAGACCCTGGAGCCACCGCAGCTCGTCGCGCTCGCGAAGCGCTTCGGCGAGCCGATCGAATATCCGTTCGTGAAGGGGCTCGAAGGCTTTCCGCAGATCACGCCAGTCATCAAGCTCGAGCACGAGAAGGTCAACTTCGGCGGGCTGTGGCACTCCGACACCGCGTATCTCGAAAAGCCGCCGATGGCGACGATGCTGATCGCGCGCGAGACGCCGCCCCGCGGCGGCGACACGCTGTTCGCCAACATGTATCTCGCCTACGAGACGCTGTCGGAGGGCATGCGCCGCATCCTCGATGGCCTGACCGCGGTGAACTCCTCCGCCAAGGCGGATGTGACCAAGACGCGCGAAGACCGCATCAAGGACAGCGGCAAGGCCGATGCGAAACAGGAATTCAACGCCGAGCATCCGGTGGTACGCACGCATCCCGAAACCGGCCGCAAGGCGCTCTATGTCAACGGCGGCCACACCGTGCGCTTCAAGGAGATGAGCGCGGAGGAAAGCGCGCCGATCCTGAACTACCTGCTCGGCCATGCGGTGCGGCCCGAGTTCACCTGCCGCTTCCGCTGGGAGCCGGGCTCACTTGCGCTGTGGGACAACCGCTGCACGCAGCACAATCCGGTCAACGACTATCATGGTCATCGCCGCGTGATGCATCGCGTGACGCTCGCGGGCGACGTTCCTCGTTGAGAGTTCACTATGGCCGAAAACACAACGGTCAAGCCGAAGACCAGGACCAAGCCGAAGACGGAGCGCCCCAAGCTCTGGAAGGTCATTTTGCTCAACGACGACTTCACGCCGCGCGAGTTCGTCGTCACGGTGCTCAAGCTCGTGTTCCGCATGGGCGAGGAGAAGGCCTATGCGGTGATGCTCACCGCACATCGCCGCGGTGCCTGCGTGATCGCCGTGTACGCCAAGGACATCGCCGACACCAAGGCGAAGGAAGCGACCGACCTCGGCAAGAGCAAAGGCTATCCGCTCTATTTCACCACCGAGCCGGAAGAGTAATCCGCCGCGGCCTGCTATGCTGGCCGGATGGAAAACTCACCGCGTGACGCGGAGTTGATGCAGCGCGCGATCGCGCTGTCGGTGCGCTCGACGGAAGAGGGGGAGTACCCCTACGGCGTGGTGATCGCTCGGGACGGCGAACCGGTCGCCGAGTCGATCAATCGCGTGTCTCACGAGCGCGACGTGACGCGCCACGCCGAGGTGGTGGCGATCTCGGCGGCGCAGAAGGCGCTCGGCACCGTCAGCCTCGACGACTGCACCATTTATGTCAGCGCGGAGCCTTGCGCGTACTGCGCTTACGCGATCCGCGAGAGCCGCATCGGCCGCGTGGTGTACGGGCTCTCGTCGCCGCACATGGGCGGCGTGTCGCGGTGGCCGGTGCTGACCGACCGCGGCCTGTCCGACGCGATGCCGGAGGTGTTCGCGCAGCCGCCGGAGATCCTGGCCGGCTTCATGGCGCAGGAGGCCGAGGAGGCGCTGCTGAAATCCAGTCCGGTCGTCGGCGGCGCGATGAAGCTGCGCGAGCTGTTCGTGGTGCGCCCGCTGAGCGTCGTGACGGCGCTCCGGCCGCCCAAAACGCTGCGCGAACGCGCATTGGGATTTTTGCGCCGCGCGGTGTTCGACCATTTCGGGCGGCGCTAGGTGGCGCTCGTCCCGGGCGCATCGCAGCATGCAATGATGCGATGCAGACCCGCGACCCCGGTTTCATTCTAGGACAAGCAACCGGGGTCCCGCATCTGCGGTGCACCACTTCGTGGATGCACCGCGTGCGGGACACGTGAACTCTTCAATTCCGATTCACAAGGCCGTCCACCACGTCCAGACGATCTTGCCCAACGCGACGGCGACGACGCAGCCGATGATGCCGAGGAAGATGTAGATACCGAGATCGATCTGCTTCTTCGCCTCGCGGAACGCATTGCCGAGCTTGCTCGGCCGCTTCGCCATGAACGAGCGGACGAACAGGAACAGCGGGATCGCCGCCGAGAGGAGCGCGATGATCTTCAGGAGCATTCAGCGGCCTTGGTTGCGGCCGCACGATAGGCAGGCGCGCGGAAAGAAGCGAGGGCAGGGGCGGGCTTGATCGGCGCGTCAGCCGGTTTCGCGGCCTTCCAGCCATTCGAGGATGTCCGGGCCGAACCCCATCATCCCGAACACGAGCAACAAACACAGCGTCGTGGTGACGCCGAGAATGAAGTCCCCCACATCGGTCTCCATGCGGGCGCACGGACGACTCAGCAGCCCCGATGGAACTTAGCACGGATGGAACTGTGCGAGGGCGGACGTAGGGCGGGCAAAGCTTGTCCCCACGAAAGCGGGGGCGAGCGTGCCCGCCATTATGCGCCGGAAGGCGGCGGGCACGCGCGAGACGCGCTTTGCCCGCCCTGCAGCGTCCATGGTAAGTTCCTGCATGACCAAGCTTCTTGAGCAGGCCCTGCAACAGGTCGCGCGGCTTCCTGAAAGCGAGCAGGACGCGGCGGCCGCGGCCTTGATCGATTATCTGGCACACCGCGACGACACGCGTCTCTCCGACGCGCAGTTGGCCGAAGTGCGCCGGCGCCGGGCCGACCCGGAGCGCGTACTGATCTCCCACGCGCAAGCCAAGGAGCGGCTGAGCCGCCTGCCTGGATGAAGCTCACCTTCGACGATCGCGCGCTCGGCGATCTCGAAGGCATCCATCATTGGATTGCGCAAGACAGTCCGAGGGCCGCGAAAGCGGTCGTCGACCGCATATTCGCCAGCACTGAATTGTTGTCGTCATTCCCTCTCATGGGCCGGGAAGGACGCGACGAGGGGACGCGCGAATGGGTTGTGCCGCGCCTGCCTTACATCGTGGTCTATGAGGTGCATGAGGATCGCGGCGAGGTTATCGTGATTGCGGTGTAATCAAGAGGAGGATTCGCATGCCGGAAGTCTATGTCCACGCCGTCGAGGGGCGCACGCCGCAACAGAAGAAGGCGCTGATGAAGGCGATCACCGATGCGGTGGTGACGCACTTCAACGCGGCGCCCGAGGCCGTGGTGGTGACCATCGTGGAGAGCCTGAAGATCAACAAGGCGAAGGCCGGCGTGCCGTTCAACGAGAGATGACGGCAGGCGACAGGGGCAAAGTCAGTTTCCCTTGCCCTCGATCTTCAGCCCCTCCTTGCCGCCGATGCTGATGGAGAGGCCCGGCTTCTGGCGCTCCTGATAGAGTTGATAGCCAAGCACGCCGACGCCGACGATCAGCGCCCCGAGCACGAGATAGATGATGTTGTTGCGACTCATGGGCCCATTCTAGCGGGGTGGCGCGGCGATGCCATCCTGGCTTGATGTGTTCGTGGTCGCGCTTCCCGTCGCGATCGCGGCCGCGCTGTCGTATCGCTTCCACCGCCGCGGCCTTGGCGCACACGCGCTGATCTGGCTCGCGGGCATGCCGGTGCTTTACGTGCTGACCAGGGCGCTGACGCTGCTGATCTCGTTTCAGGTGTTCGGGGTGGATTTGATCGATTGAGCGAACGCCTGCATGCTGGGTGAGGGCTTGTCCCGGCACGGCGGTTGAGCATGAGCGACGTATCGAAGCCTCCCGATAGTGCGCCCGCGCGCATCTCACCGGAATTCCGCAACGGCTCGCTCACCGCGATCAGCGTGATCGTCGGCTTCTCGCTGAGCTTCCTGTCGCGCTGGGCCGGTA
Organism: uncultured Alphaproteobacteria bacterium; assembly: GCA_963779545.1. Taxonomy (GTDB): domain Bacteria; phylum Pseudomonadota; class Alphaproteobacteria; order Rhizobiales; family Xanthobacteraceae; genus PALSA-894. The sequence goes on from CAVZYQ010000008.1 coordinate 183,120, forward strand.
CGCCGGGCAAGTGGCACACAGGCGACCTGTTCGCGGTCGCCCTGATCGTCACCGGCAGCGCCGCGCAGATCTGGTCGCTCGGCGCGATGTTGTTTGTGTCGTCGATGGTGGCGGCGAACTACGAGCGGGCGATCCGGATATTCCTGATCGGCCTTGCGCTGGTGGCGGTGGGTGTCGCGGTCGCGCTGCTGGGCGAGATTTTCGGCGTGGGGCAGGGGATTTTGGGGGATGAGAGCAGACTTCACCCAGCCTCTTCCTTGATGTTGAGGCTTTGGCGGCGCGGAATTATTGATCCGAGCGCGCGAGCGGACGACACTATTTCGGAAGCTTTGCAATCAGGCGATCAACCCGATCTTGCAAGTTTTCGATCTCGACCGACAATTTATTGATGTCTCTGCGATCCTCATCGGAAAGGTGTTTCTTGGGTTTATAGATCCTATTGTGCGCAATTTCGGCCCATGAATGTTGGAAAGATGTGCGCAATTGTATTTCAAATCTTAAATCGTCAAGTCGGCTGTACTCTGGAAGAGATCCGCGCTTTGTTCCGAGACTACAGACAAAATGCAATGATCGGTAACCCATCATGTGAACCGATAGCTCAGAGCCTTTGTCCTTTTCTTCATGCACGACAAACAGGCCCCTGATTAAGCTTGCTACCTGTTCTACTTCATCGGAAGTAATAACCACAATCCGAAGGCCAGAGAGGTCCGTAAGGTGATTTTTGAAGTCTGCGTATTTTCGGTCCGCCAATTTTTTGAGTGCGGAATCTTCCCGCTTTACTCGCTTGTCTACTGGAAACGTCAAGATGCTGGCGCCGTTAAGGGCCTCGGTGACCATAGGTACCAAGACTTTTACTAGCCTCTCATGCTTTGGCAGAACCTCACGAAGCCAGTTTCGCCACTCCTTTCGCTTTTCCCTCGCGCGCAACCTAATCTCGCGGATTCGTCGTCTGGCAGCCTCTTCGCTGACCTGAAATTTAGCGACGACTTTATCGACTGATCGCAGCCGCTCCACCAAAGGGGTCGGCATCAGAAATCGAGCGGCGAACTGTCGAGCTTGCGCTTCTTCAGGTGAGTTCAACAAAAGCACGCTTCTTTGCAAGATGCCTTGATGCAAAGCTAGATGTGCAATCTCATGAGCTATTGTCATGCGGGCCCGAGATGACCCAGCAACGAGATCGTCATAGACACTTTGTCGAACCTTAATCGTCTTATTCTCGCAATCGGCCTCCGCTTCAGCGTCGGGCGTCAGGAACAACGATGAACTTAAAGCCCGCGTATATGTATTGAAGTCGAAATTCCAAGACATCAATGAGGTCAGGAGCAAGTTGGTCGCCAAGCATGAGAGCACGACGAAGGGTCAGAACCCTATCATCCATTTCCTCTTCCGATATGAATCGAGTTCATATCAGTAGCGGGCCCCGCGCTCGAAATCGCTTTAAGCGAACAATAGCAGATGGGTCCCAAAATATGGGGTACGATAAAGGCTTAGGCGTCAATATCTAGAGGTTATTCACAGGGGGGCAGTGGAATCAAAAGGGCGTTTTAGGAACAAATACGGAACCAGTAGATTGATTCCCCAACTCATATTTTCCGGATGCGACCACTTTGGCCACGCTCTTGCTACCTCAACGTCAGCGCCATTCCGCTCACGTCGAGGTTTACCATCAGCCCGGTCTGGGTGCCGCTCAATTGCAGCACGGCGCCGCGCTGGTTGGTCAGCACGATCGCCTGCGGTCCGCGGATGACGGTCGCGCCCGCGCCGGCGGCGCCGTAGACGCCTTCGATGTCGCGCGGATCAAAGATGTTGCTGACCGTGCCACGCAGGTTGGTCTGCGACCCGCCGAAGGTGAAGCCGTAGCTCATGCCGCCGACGGTGAGCGGATACGTGCGCCCGCGGAACGTGAGCGTGCCGCTGCCGACATTGCCGCCGATCACCCAGCCGGCCTTGAGGAAGGAAATGCGGACGGTGCCGCTATCGGCGCTGGCCGGAGCGAGGCCCGCGGCGAGCAGCGCGGCGAGTGCGACGAAGATGGTGCGAAGGCGGGCCATGCGTGTCTCTTTCTGCTGGGGTTCGCAAACCCGTGGTTGTCGCACGCGGGCGACTTATCGTTTCGGCACACAACGCCTTGAACGCCTCGATGCTTCTCCGGCGCCGGCCGACACTTCCTTGATCTGCCCGGCCGGGCAGGAGCCGTCGTCGACAAGAATGACCGCCCCGCGCTTGAGCGCGCCGCTCGGCGGTTCCTGCTTCACGACCGGCTGCGCCGCAGCGGCGCCCGCCATCGCGAGAACGGCGAGGAGCGCGATTGCGGCGCTTCGCGTCACGAACACCCCGTCGTGCTGCCGCAGGTGTTGCACTTCATGCAGGTGCCGTTGCGCACCAGCGTGAAGTTGCCGCATTCGCCGCAGGCCTCGCCCTCGTAGCCTTGCGCCTTCGCCTCGGCGCGCTTTTCGGCGGCCGATGCCTTGGCGATGGTTTTGCTCTCCGCCCAGGTTTCGAGCGCGGTCGCGGGCGAGACTCTCGGCTCGGGCTCGGCCTTGAGCGCGGTCGCGCCGATGTTCAACGCCGTGACGTTCGACGCGCCCGACATCGTGGTCCCGCCGGCAGGCGAGGGGGACGCGGCGCGCGCGTCGCTCACCGCGCTGAGCTTGTCGGTGCGCGAGCGGGTCAGGCCCTTCGAGACGAACTTGCTGGCCGCGGGTGCGCGCCCTTCCTCGACGCCCTTGCCGAGCGCGTCGAACTGCGCCTCGCTCGGATCGACATGCGCGAGGTCGAAGCGCGACAGGTACGACACCGCAAGCTCGCGGAAGATGTAGTCGAGCATCGAGGTCGCGTACTTGATCGAGTCGTTGCCCTGCACGGGGCCGGCCGGATCGAAGCGCGTGAACGTGAAGGCGTCGACATACTCCTCGAGCGGCACGCCGTACTGAAGGCCGAGCGACACCGCGATCGCGAAGTTGTTGATGATCGAGCGCAGCGCCGCGCCTTCCTTGTGCATGTCGATGAAGATCTCGCCGAGGCGGCCGTCGTCATACTCGCCGGTGCGGAGATAAACTTTGTGCCCGCCGACCACGGCCTTCTGGGTATAGCCCTTGCGGCGGTCGGGCATGCGCTCGCGCTCGCGCAGCACCGTGATGCGCTCGACGATCTTCTCCACCACGCGCTCGGCGACCTGCGCGGTGCGCGCCGCCATCGGCTTTTCGAGGAACGCCTCGATGCCGTCGTCCTCGTCCTCCTCGTCGGCGATGAGCTGCGAGGAGAGCGGCTGCGACAGCTTGGAGCCGTCGCGGTAGAGCGCGTTGGCTTTCAGGCCGAGCTTCCAGGAGAGCAGGTAGGCGGACTTGCAGTCCTCTACCGTGGCGTCGTTCGGCATGTTGATGGTCTTGGAGATCGCGCCCGAGATGAACGGCTGCGCCGCCGCCATCATGCGGATGTGGCTCTCGACCGAGAGGTAGCGCTTGCCGGTGCGGCCGCACGGGTTGGCGCAGTCGAATACCGGATAGTGCTCGGGCCGCAGGTGCGGCGCGCCTTCCACCGTCATCGCGCCGCACACGTGCACGTTCGCGGCCTCGATCTCGCGCCGGGTGAAGCCCATGTGCGCGAGCACGTCGAACGACGGCGAGGCGATCACCTCGGCCGACACGCCGAGCTTGTCGCGCAGCAGGTCCTCGCCGAGCGTCCACTTGTTGAACGCGAACTTGATGTCGAACGCGGTCGGCAGCGCCTTCTCGACCTTGGCGATGGCTTCGTCGTCGAAGCCCTTCTGTCGCAGGGTCGTGTGGTTGATGCCCGGCGCCTGGCCAAGGCTGCCGTGCCCGACCGCGTAGGCCTCGATCTCGGCAATCTCGGCCGGCGAATAGCCGAGCACGCGCAGCGCTTCCGGCACCGCCCGATTGATGATCTTGAAGTAGCCGCCGCCCGCGAGCTTCTTGAACTTCACCAGCGCGAAGTCCGGCTCGATGCCGGTGGTATCGCAGTCCATCACGAGGCCGATCGTGCCGGTCGGCGCGATCACGGTCGCCTGCGCGTTGCGATAGCCGTGCGCTTCGCCGAGCGTCAGCGCCTTGTCCCATGCGGACTTCGCGTGCGTGATCATCTCGTTGCCGAGCGCGCCGAGATCGGTCACGGCATCGAGCCGCACCGGCGGTTGCGACACGCGCTCGTAGCCGGTCTTCTCGCCATAGGCGGCGCGGCGATGGTTGCGCATTACGCGCAGCATGTGCTCGCGGTTCTTCTTGTAGCCGGGGAACGGCCCAAGCTGCTTCGCCATCTCGGCCGACGTCGCATACGAGATGCCGGTCATGATCGCCGAGAGCGCGCCGCAGATCGCACGGCCGGCGTCCGAGTCGTAGGAAATGCCCGACGACATCAGGAGGCCGCCGATGTTGGCGTAGCCGAGGCCCAGCGTGCGGTACTCGTAGGAGAGCTGCGCGATCTGCTTGCTCGGAAACTGCGCCATCAGCACCGAGATTTCGAGCACGACGGTCCACAGCCGCACGGTGTGCTCGTAGCCTTCGATGTCGAACTTGCCGGTCTTCTCGTCGCGGTAGGTCAGCAGGTTGATCGAGGCGAGATTGCACGCCGTGTCGTCGAGGAACATGTATTCCGAGCACGGATTGCTGGCGCGGATCGGTCCCGACGCCGGGCAGGTATGCCAGTCGTTCACGGTGGTGTGGAATTGCAGGCCGGGATCGGCGCAGGCCCACGCCGCGTAGGAGATCTTCTCCCAAAGCTCGCGCGCCTTCACGGTCTTGGCGACCTGCTTGCGGGTGCGCCAGTTCAGGTCCCAGTCGCCGTCGGCTTCCACCGCCTTGAGGAACTCATCGGTGACGCGCACTGAATTGTTCGAGTTCTGGCCCGAGACGGTGAGATAGGCCTCGCTATCCCAATCCGTGTCGTAGATCGGGAAGTCGATGTCGGTGTAACCCTGCTTGGCGAACTGGATCACGCGCTTGATGAAGTTATCCGGCACGTGGTTGCGGCGCGCGAGCCTGATCTCGCGCTTCAGCGCGGGGTTCTTCTCCGGCTGGAAGCAGTCGTCGCCCGAGCCTTCGCAGTTCACGCAGGCTTTCAGCACCGCTTTCAGGTGCTTCTGGTTGATCTTCGAGCCGGTGACGAGCGCCGCGACCTTCTGCTCTTCCTTCACCTTCCAGTCGATGAAGGCCTCGATGTCCGGATGATCGGTGTCGACGATCACCATTTTCGCCGCGCGGCGCGTCGTGCCGCCCGACTTGATCGCGCCCGCTGCGCGGTCGCCGATCTTGAGGAAGCTCATCAGGCCGGAGGACTTGCCGCCGCCCGCGAGCTTCTCGTTCTCGGCGCGCAGCGACGAGAAATTGGTGCCGGTGCCCGAACCGTACTTGAACAGGCGCGCCTCGCGCACCCACAGGTCCATGATGCCGCCCTCGTTGACGAGGTCGTCGGCGATCGACTGGATGAAGCAGGCGTGCGGCTGCGGATGCTCGTAGGACGATTTCGATTTGGTGAGTTTTCCGGTCTGGTGATCGACGTAATAGTGGCCCTGGCTCGGTCCATCGATGCCATAGGCCCAGTGCAAACCGGTGTTGAACCACTGCGGCGAGTTCGGCGCGACCATCTGCATCGCCAGCATGTAGCGCTGCTCGTCGAAGAAGGCCTGCGCGTCCGCATCAGAGTCGAAATAGCCGCCCTTCCAGCCCCAATAGGTCCACGTGCCGGCGAGACGGTCGAACACCTGCTTGGCCGAATGCTCGCCGACGATGCGTTCCTTCTCAGGAACCGCGGACAGCGCCTCGTCGTCGGCGACGGAGCGCCACAGGAAGGAGGGGACGGTCTCTTCCTCGACCTTCTTCAGCCGGGCGGGGACCCCCGCCTTGCGGAAATACTTCTGGGCAAGAACGTCGCTTGCGACCTGCGACCAGAATTCCGGCACCTCGACGTTGTCCAGCTTGAACACGACCGAACCATCCGGGTTGCGGATTTCGGACGTGGTCAGCCGGAATTCGATCTCCGCATAGGGAGACTGACCGTCTTTGGTGAAGCGCCGTTCGATCCGCATTCCTTGCCCCTTTTGGGCGCCGGAAACTCAGCGAGAATACCCCGCCAAATATAAGTTGCCGACGCGTTTTCTGTAGGCGCGAGCTGCCCGCTTCGCGCCTTGGTGAACCGGGTTGGCCCGGCGCTCTGTTAACGTTCCCCGTACCCCGATGCCGAACGGCACCGGCCCGTTCACGGCGGTTGGCCGCCGCGTCGCCACGCGGACCCTGCACGCGCCGAGCGATAAGCCCCGGCGGCGAGGTCCAGTACCCTTTGTGGGAGTGTCCGCCGGGCACTTCGTACTGCCCCCCGCCGAACATCCGAACGCTAGGACGACTCCCCGCTGCCGTCAAGCAGTAGTGGGTAGTTCTGAATCAAACGCTAAGGCTGGTGGGGAGGCTGTGAATTCTGGGGATCAGAATCGGTGCAGCACGGGAAGTATCGGAGATTCCGAGGGGATTCGGAAGGGCCGTTTGTCACATTAGGTTCGCGGTCCTGTCGTCAACTCGTCACCGGCACAAATGGAACCCGAAAAAAGGTATCTCGCGACCACCCCATCCGTAGTGGCCCCGACCCGAGTTGGGGCGGGTCAAGAGGGAAAATTCGAGGTTGGTTTGACTGGCGGTTGGGGTGTCCACGTCGGGCAGGGCGGGAAAGCCGCATGGCTGTTGAGCGAATCTGTTGGGTGCTGCGTGATCGATTCTGAAAACGCCAATCGAGTGCCCCAAAAAGATTTTTTTGCTCGGCATGGTCGGCGACGCCGTCACTGACGAACGCGTTCATGTCGGCTCGACAGCCGCGAACCGAACTGGCATGAGGCCAGCGATGAAACTCAAAACATTCCTCGCGCGCACCTTCACCTGGTGGAACGGCCAGACCTTCGGCACGCAGCTGTGGACCGCGCGCTATGGCGAGGTGGTCGGCGAGGACGAGTTCGGCAATCGCTACTACCGGACCAAGGGCGGCAAGATCGATCCGTCGCTCGGGTTCGAGCGGCGCTGGGTGATCTACAACGGTTACGCGGAGGCTTCGACGATTCCGCCGTCATGGCATGGCTGGATTCATCATACCGTCGACGTGCCGCCGACCGACGAGAGATACAAGCCGCATGTGTGGGAAAAGCCGCATCGTGCGAACCCGACCGGCACGCCGGCTGCGCAGCGGCCGACCGGCTCGACGCTTGCACAAGGCCGGCGCCCGAAGGCGACCGGCGACTACAAGGCTTGGGTGCCGGGGACCAAATAGCGCCTAATTTTATTGCGCGTGGTCCTTATCCGAAAACCGGTATCCACTTTTCGGGGACCACGCGCCCTTTGCCCGCCGTATTCCGCGTGTTAACCAGCCGCTCCTCGGTTGGCGCGTAAACTCGCGTGAGGCCGAATCGCCGGGCGCCATGATGGTCCGACCCAAGCTTCTGTTCATTGCGACACTTGGTGCGCTGGGCGGCGCGTTCGCCGCCGTGCCGCCCGTCGTTGCGCAATTCGGCACGATCTTCGGCGGCCCGCCGCGGCCGCCGGCCGATATCCCGGGGCCGCCCGCGGGCGGCGGGGATGACCGCTATTACGGCGCACAACAGCAGCAACAGCGTTGGACACGCGAGCCGCAGGTGGTGTCGCCGCCTCCGGGTGGCTATCCGCCTCCGCCCGGTGCCTGGCAGGGACAGCAGCAGGCCTATCCGCCTCCGCCCGGCGGTTACCAGCAGGGCTACCCGCCGCCTCCCGGCGGATTGCAGCAGGCGGGGCGCCCGCCCGGTGGAGGCTATCAGCAGCAGGACCTGCCGCCTCCGCCCGGTGCGACCGCCGCACCTCCGGGCCAGCAGCCGGCCGCGCTGCCGGGTCTGCCGCCCGGCCAACGCCAGCCGCGCGCGACTCCGGGGCAGCCCGGCGAAACCGTCGCGACGCCCGCGCCGCCGAGCGATGAGGTCGTGATTCAGCCGCCGGCGCAGAAGATCCCGAACAACCAGGCGGTCTTTTCCGGCCTCGACAAGATCACCGGCCGCATCATCTCGTTCGATGTGTCGTTGAACGAGACGGTGCAGTTCGGGGCGCTGCAGGTCACGCCGCGCGTCTGCTACACGCGTCCGCCGACCGAGATGTCGAACACCGACTCGTTCATCGAGGTCGATGAGATCACGCTGCAGGGTGAGATCAAGCGCATCTTCACGGGCTGGATGTTCGCCGCGAGTCCCGGCCTGCACGCGATCGAGCATCCGATCTACGACGTGTGGCTTGCCGACTGCAAAGGCCCGCAGGCGCCGACTGTTGCCTCTGCTCCGGAAGCCGTCGCGCCGGCGCAGCCGCCGCGTCCGCAGCGACAGCAACAACAGCAGCAGCCGCGTCCGCGGCAGCCGGTGCAGGGCCAGACGCAGGCGCAACCTCAGGCCTTGCCGCCGCCGCCCGCCGCGCCGCTGCAAATCCGCTAGTTATTCCCGAGCAAGCTGCACGGCCTCGGCGCCGGTCAGCGCACGCTGGAACACCGAGACATCGGCGACATCGCGTAGCGAGCCGGCGAGTATCCTGCCGTAGCGATCCTGCGGAACTTCCACGGCCCCGAACGTCTTGAGGTGTTCTGTGAGGAATTGGGTATCAAGTAGTTGAAATCCCCCGAGGCGCAGGCGCGCGACCAGATGCACCAGCGCGATCTTCGAGGCGTCGCGCGCGCGGTGGAACATGCTCTCGCCGAAGAACGCACGGCCGAGACTGACGCCGTAGAGTCCGCCGACCAGCGTATCGCCGTCGTAGATTTCGACGGTGTGGCAGTGGCCGATCTCGAACAGCCCACGATAGAGGCGACGGATCGGCGCGTTGATCCAGGTGCGCGCACGCTGCGGGCCGGGCTCCGCGCAGCCTTCGATCACGGCGGGGAAGTCGTGGTCGCACAGGACGCGATAGCCTGTGCCGCGCACCGTGCGCGCGAGGCGCGAGGGAATATGAAACCCGTCGAGCGGAATGACGCCGCGCTCGTCCGGATCGATCCAGAAAAGCGCCGGGTCGTCGGCGTTCTCCGCCATCGGGAAGATGCCGCACGCATACGCCTTGAGCAGCACCTCAGGCGTGAGTTCGAGGATCGCGTTGTCGCGGCCGGCCATCGCGAAACGCTACGCGATTTGCGTCCGCCGAGGTAGCGGTCGGTTCCATCGGCGAAACGGCAAAGTTCCCGCTAACTCTTTGCTAACCTTGGCCTTCGGCAATTTGCAGCAAAGTCGAAACATTTCCGCGCCTCGGTCATTGGCATGGCGTGGAGGCTGGTGTGATGAAAAAGGACCCTACCGTTTTGCTGGTCGAGGACGAGCCGCTGCTCGGCGAACTGATGACCGAGGCGCTGATCGATCACGGCTTCGATGTGCTGGCGATGCCGGACGCCGGCAGCGCGCTGCGCCATCTGCTGTCCGGCGCGGATGTCGATGTGCTGTTCACCGACATCGACCTCGGCGCCGGTATGGACGGCGCGACGCTCGCGCAAATCGTGCACGAGATGCGGCCGCGGCTGCCGATCGTCTACACGTCCGGGCGGCGTTCGCAGTTCGAGCGGGTTCCCGGCGCCGCGTTCCTGCCAAAACCCTACAGGGTCGATCATGTCGGCGCGACGTTGCAGCAGCTGATCGCCAAGGGCGCCCACCACCCCTAGCGGCTTTCCATCCCGCCGCGTGCGAGGAACTGCTCAAGCCAGTGAATGTGGTAATTGCCGTCGATGATGTCCTGCTCGCGCACCAGCGCGCGGAACAGCGGCAGCGTGGAGTCGATCCCGTCCACCACGTATTCGTCGAGCGCGCGGCGCAGCCGCATCAGACACTCGCCCCGCGTCTTGCCGTGCACGATCAGCTTGCCGATCAGCAAGTCGTAGTGCGGCGGGATCGTGTAACCCTGATAGACGTGTGAATCGATCCGCACGCCGAGTCCGCCGGGCGCGTGGTAGTGCACGATCTTTCCCGGCGAGGGCCGGAATGACACCGGGTTCTCGGCATTGATGCGGCACTCGATGGCGTGGCCTCTGAATACGATGTCGGACTGCTTCAGGGTGAGGTCGGCGCCGCTTGCGACGCGGATCTGTTCGAGGATCAGGTCGATGTCGGTGATCTCTTCGGTCACCGGATGCTCGACCTGGATGCGTGTGTTCATCTCGATGAAATAGAACTTGCCGTCCTCGTACAGGAACTCGACCGTTCCGACGCCGAGATATTGCAACTCGCGCATCGCGGCCGCGACGGTCTCGCCGATCTCGTCGCGCATGCCGGCGTTGAGGGCAGGCGAGGGGCTCTCCTCCCAGACTTTCTGATGGCGGCGCTGCAGCGAGCAATCGCGCTCGCCGAGATGGATGGCGTTGCCCTTGCCGTCGCCCAGCACCTGAATTTCGATGTGGCGCGGCTTCTCGAGATATTTTTCCAGATACACCGCGTCGTCGCCGAATGCGGACTTCGCCTCAGAACGCGCGGTCGAGAGGGCGGTGGACAGCTCGTCCGCACTGCGTGCGACCTTCATGCCGCGCCCGCCTCCGCCGGCAGCCGCCTTCACCAAAACCGGGAATCCGATCTCGCGGCCGATTGCCATCGCCTCGGTGTCCGACGTGATGCCGCCGTCCGAGCCGGGCACGACCGGTATGCCGAGGCGTTTGGCGGTGCGCTTCGCCTCGATCTTGTCTCCCATCATGCGGATGTGTTCGGAGCGCGGTCCGATGAACTCGATCTGGTGTTCGGAGAGGATTTCGGCGAAGCGCGCATTCTCTGACAAGAAGCCGTAGCCCGGGTGCACGGCGTTCGCCCCGGTGATCTCGCAGGCGGTGAGCAGCGCCGGGACGTTGAGATAGCTGTCGCGCGCGGGCGGCGGTCCGATGCACACGCTCTCATCCGCGAGCCGCACATGCATCGCGTCGGCATCGGCGGTGGAATGCACCGCGACGGTCGCGATGCCGAGCTCCTTGCAGGCGCGCAGCACGCGCAGCGCGATCTCGCCGCGGTTCGCGATCAGGATTTTGTCGAACATCTATTCAATAATCATCAGCGGCTCGCCGTATTCGACCGGCTGGCCATCCTCGAACAGTATCTGCGTGACCGTGCCGCCGCGCGGCGCGGGGATCTGGTTCATCGTCTTCATCGCCTCGATGATCAGCAATGTGTCGCCAGCCTTCACCACACTGCCGACATCGACGAACGGTTTCGCCGTGGGCTCGGCTGCCCGGTAGCCGGTGCCGACCATCGGCGAGGTGACCACGCCCGGATGCTTCGCGGGATCGGCGACGGCGAGCGGCGCGGGCGCGACCGCCGGCGGCGGCGCAATCGCCGGGATCGGCGGGACGTGCCCGCCGGACGCGGCGACCATGTGCGTGACGGACTGGCGCACGACGCGCACACGCACGCCCTCGCGCTCGACCTCGATCTCGGTCAACCCGGTCTCGTCGAGCAGCTTCGCCAGTTCGCGGATGGTGTCCTGTTCGCTCAAAATGTCGCCTGTGAAACGAAGTTATTGGTCTCGGCGCCAATCAAGCCCGCCAGCCCGCCAATAGCAAGCGCGTGGGCGTTCGGCGCCGAAGCCGCCTTACTGCTTGCGCGCGGCCTGGATCTTCTGACTGAGCGCGGCCAAGCCGACCGCGCCAATCACCACGTCGTTGTTGATCACGTAGCTCGGCGTGCCGTTGAGACCGAGCGCCTCGGCGAGCTGCATGCTCTCCTGCAGCGTCTTGCCGATCTCGTCGCTCTTCAGGTCGCGCTCGAGCCGCGGCATGTCGAGACCGATCTCTTTGGCGGCCGCCATCGCCTTCGCCTTGTCGACCTGACCGCGACCGGTCAGCAGCTTCTGGTGAAACTCGAGATACTTCTTGCCGGTCTTGTCCTGCATGCGCACCGCGACCCCGACCTGCGCGACCTCGACCGAACTCGGGCCGAGCACCGGGAACTCCTTCAGCACGACCTTGAGTTTCGGATCCTTGCTCATCAGCTCCATCATGTCGGTGAGCGCGCGCTTGCAGTAGCCGCAGTTGTAGTCGAAGAACTCGACGAACGTGACGTCGCCCTGCGGATTGCCGAGCGTCACCTGACGCGGCGAATTGAACAACGCCTCCGTATGGTTCTTGATCGCGGAGCGCGCCTTTTCGGTCTCGGCGAGCTGCTGCTTCTTCTCAAGCTCGGCCATTGCCTCCTGCAGCACCTCGGGATTCTTGACCAGATAGTCCTTGATGATCTTCTCGATCTCGCTGCGCTGTGCGGACGAGAAATCCTGCGCGGCAACGGGCATGATGGCCGCGGCCGTGAGAGCAGCGGCGAGCGCTAGCGGGCGAAGGTTCATTGTGAGGGTCCTGTTGCGGACGGCGCTTTCCCGGCCGGTCCGATGGTGAAGCGGGGGCTGCCGAACCAGCTGGTGCGCGGTTCCTTCAGGCCGACGATATCGTCGGACTTGACCCAGCCGGGCGAGCCGGTCGGGAAACGGGTCTTGGCGCGTGCCGCGAGTTCGCGTGCGGTCTTCATGTCGCCGCGGGCGAGGGCGGCCTGCGCCGACGCAAGGTCGGCCTCGGCAAGCTCGCCCTTGCGGCCGTAAGCCATCGCGAGTTGCGAATAGACTTGCGGTGCGTCCGGCTCGCGCTGCATGGCGACGCGCAGCAACGAGATCGCTTCGTCCGAATGGCGGTTCTCGCCGGTCGCGACCAGGGCCTGCCCGAGCATGATGCGGATCAGCGCGGCGTTCGGCGCGAGAGACGCTGCGCGGCGCAGCGGCGCGACCGCCTCGGCCGGATGTGCGCTTTCGAGCAGCGCCTGACCTTTCAGCTCATGGAAGTACGGATTATTCGGCTGGGTCTGGATCAGCGAGTCGATCTGCGCCAGCGCGGTTTGCAGCTCGCCGTGGCGGTAGGCGGCGATCGCGCGCGCGTAGCGTGCCGGCAGGCTGGTGTCGGACGGAGGATAACGCCGCGCAACGCTGTCGGGCCGGTCGAGGAAACCGGCAAGCTTGGCGCGCATCAGGTCGTGGCGCAGTTGCAGCTCAGGCGGGTCCTTCTTGTCCCAGTGCGGATTGGTCTTGACCAGGTCTTCGAGCGCGATCACGCGCTCCTTCGGCATCGGATGCGTCTGCTGGTACGGGTCGATGCGGCTCGAAATCATCATGATGTCGTCGGCGAAGCGCTTGAACGTCGTCTGCATGCCCTTTGCGGACTGCCCGGTGGCATTGAGATATTTTATCGCCGCGCGATCAGCCAACTCTTCCTGCGCGCGCACGTAGGACAGCAGCGAGCGGCGGATCATCTCCTGCGGCGCCTGGATCGCGGCGCCCGCGAGCTGGCCCATGTTGTTGGCGGCAGCACCGCCGCCCGCTGCGCCGCCGACCAGCGCGCCGACGCCGAGCAGCATCGCGATGATCGAGGCGGTCTGCGCGTTCGCCAGCTGCTCGCGCAGGCGCGAGAGGTGCCCGCCCGCCATATGGCCGGTCTCGTGCGCCAATACGCCGATGATCTCGTTCGGGACTTTCGAGTCGTAGAGCGCGCCGACGTTCACGAAAATGCGCCGCCCGTCCATCACGAAGGCGTTGAAGGCGCGATCGTTGATCAGGACGACCTGAACGTTCTGCTGTCCGAGACCCGCGGCCTTGAGAATCGGCGCGGTGTAGTCACGCATCAGCTGTTCGATTTCGGCGTCGCGGATCAGCGGGAGGTTCGGACCGGACGGCCTCTGCTGGGCGTATGATGGCAGGCTTGAGAACAGGATTGCGGCAGCCGAGGCGAGCGCAACGGCGCGCGATACTGGCCTCGCGCGGCGCGCCCTGCTAGGTGTGTCGCGTCCGATCATTCAGGATTCCCGATCCCGCTGCTTCGCCGCAAACTAGGGACCCGGGCGGCTGGGGTCAACGCGCGCGGCCTCGCGCACAGTCAAGCAAAAGCCGCCGATTGCGGCACCAGCGAGGCGGGCTAACCGTCTGGTGGTTCAAGAGAAGTTCAAGGCGACGTGAATGCTCGATAAGGCCCGCGGACTGCTGGTTCCATCCTCGCGCAGCGACGTGCCGCCGTTCATGGTGATGGACGTGATGGCGGCTGCGGCGCGCATCGAAGCGGCGGGCGGGCATGTCATCCACATGGAGGTCGGCCAGCCGGCCGCACCCGCGCCGCGCACCGCGCGCGAGGCCGCCAAGGCTGCGCTCGACATCGGCGACGTCGGCTACACGGCAGCACTCGGCATTCCGGCGCTGCGCGCGCGCATCGCGCGCCACTATGCGGACGTCCACGGCGTGAGCGTCGACCCGGAACGCGTCGTGGTCACAACCGGGTCGTCCGCCGGTTTTATCCTTGCGTTTCTCGCGCTGTTCGAGCCGGGCGACCGCGTCGCGGTCGCGTGCCCGGGCTATCCGCCGTATCGCCACATCCTGACCGCGCTCGGCTGCGAGCCGGTGATGATCCCGATTTCGGCGGAGACGAACTGGTCGATCACCGTCGACGCGCTGCTTGGGGTGCACCGCCGCACGCCGCTCACGGGCGTGCTGGTCGCAAGCCCGGCCAACCCGACCGGAACCATGATGCGGCCGGACGCACTCGCGGAACTCATCGCGGCGGCGGAAGGCGAGGGCATCCGTTTCATCTCCGACGAGATCTATCACGGCCTCGACTATGCGTTCCCGGCCGAGACCGCCGCGAAGTTCTCCGGCAATGCGCTGATCATCAACTCGTTCTCGAAGTACTTCTGCATGACCGGCTGGCGCGTCGGCTGGATGGTGGTGCCGGAGCAACTCCTGCGCGCGGCCGAGCGGCTGCAGCAAAATCTCGCGATCTCGGTGCCGACGTTGTCGCAGGTCGCGGCGGCGGCCGCCTTCGACGGGCGCGACGAAATGGAAGCCGTGAAGCACGGCTACGAGGAGAACCGGCGCATCCTGGTCGAAGGCCTGCCGCAGGCCGGCCTGACCCGGTTCCTGCCGGTGGACGGCGCGTTCTATCTCTATGCGGACGTGTCGCGCTTCACCGGCAACAGCCTCGATTTCGCCAAGCGCATGCTGGAAGAGGCGCATGTCGCCGCCACCCCAGGCATCGACTTCGACCCGGTGCACGGCCGCGAGTTCGTGCGCTTTTCCTACGCGGGCTCCGCCGCCGACATGCGCGAGGCGGTGAGCCGCATCGGGACGTGGTTGCGAAGGGGTTAAAGGCAAACCAGCCATGTTCCGGCAGGGTTGCGCCTCGTCCTCTTGCGCGGTACATGCATCCACCTCACATCACCCATTCGGCCCAGCCGACGTGCGCGTTGCGCGAATGTCGCGGCCATGACCCGAAGCGAAGGAGCAGACCTGCATGTGGAGCGGCCCCAAAGGCGCCAGCGTCCAAGAGCGCCTTGACCGTAAGAACGACGCCAAGAAAGCCCTGCTTGAGCGGTTCAAGAAGCAGCCGGGACCCGGCGACAAGGAATACGAGGAGCGTCAGGCGCAGCTGAAGGCGATCGCCGAAGCGCGCCGTCAGCGCGAGGAGGCCCGCGAGCGCCAGAAGGCCGCCGATGAAGCCGCCCGCGTCGAAGCTGCACGGCTGAAGGCCGAAGCGGAAGCCGAAGCCGCCCGCAAAGCCGCCGAGCAAGCCGCGAAGGTCGCCGCCGAAGAAGCCGCCATCATGGCGGCGCTCAAGGCCGAAGAAGAGGAAAAGCACGCCGCGCTTCTCGCCGAGCAGAAGGCGGCGCGCGATGCGCGTTACGCAGCGCGCAAGGCGGCAAAGAAAGAGCGGCGGCGCGGATACTGAGCCGAATTAGCTTTTGCGGATCGTTTCAAAGCCGGGCCGTGCGCCCGGCTTTTTCGTGCCGCATCAGAACTCCACGTCGAGCTCTTCGACTTCTTCCGGCTCGTCCTTCGCGTCCTCGATCCATTCCTTCATCGCGGGCAGCGCCATGATGGTCGCGCAATAGGCGGCGCAATCGGAATCGAGCTTGATGTCGTAGGTGAGGAAGCGCGTCGCGACCGGCGCATACATCGCGTCCGCCATCGTGGGTTTGTCGCCGAACAAGAACGGCCCGCCGTATTTCGCCAGGCATTCGCGCCAGATCGCGACTACGCGGTCGATGTCGGCCTGCACGCCGGCCCACACCTTGAAGCCCGGATAGCGCGCGCGCAGATTCATCGGCAGCGCGGAGCGCAAGTTGGAGAAGCCCGAATGCATCTCGCCGCAGATCGAGCGGCAATGCGCGCGGGCGGCGCGGCTCTCGGGCAGCAGCCCGGCCTCGGGCTTCAGCTCGTTGAGATATTCGGCGATGGCGAGCGTGTCCCACACCTTGATGCCGTCATGCGTCAGGCACGGCACCAGGAACGAGGGTGAGAGGAGAAGAAGCTCGGCGCGCGACGATGCATCGTCCAGTCCGGACATCTGCACGTCAACGTCGAGCCCTGCCATCCGGCACAGCAGCCAGCCGCGCAGCGACCACGATCCATAGTTGCGGCTGTTGATCGACAGTGTGGCGTCGGCCATGGGCATCCTCTCCTGCCGGAACGGCTCGCGCCGCCGTCATTGTCATATGCGCATGCGGCGCACGCGCCGCGCTCATGCCCCGGCAAGGGCGGGTTTTCCACGCATGGCCACCCTGCCGATTATTATCTCGCAGTGCAGCAGGAAATGCACTAGCCTTTTCGATGCCGGGTTGAGCTTTCAAGGCTGGGGTGCCGCGTCTGCGGCGCATGACGCATGCTCTATCAGGCGTATCAGGCGCATTCCGACATCATGGTGCCGGTGCGGGCGTGGGCGGGTGCCGCGCTGCACGCGTTCGCGCCGATGAACGGCTTTTCGCCGCCCGCGCGTCAAAAATCTCACCGCCGCCTACGAGCTGATTTCCCGCGCCGGGTTGACCCATGTGCGGCCGGCCTACGGCATCGACACCGTGACGGTCGGCAACGAGGAGATTGCCCGTCACCGAGGAGGCCGCGCACGTCACGCCGTTCGGCACGCTGCTGCGCTTCCGCAAGGACATCGAGCGCGCCGCAGCCGCGCGTGCTTCTCGTCGCGCCGCTCTCGGGGCATTTCGCGACGCTGTTGCGCAACACAGTGAGGACGATGCTGCCCGAGCACGACGTCTACATCACCGACTGGCACAACGCGCGCGACGCGCCGATCTCGGCCGGCCGCTTCGGCTTCGACGAGTATGTCGAGCACCTGATCAAATTTCTCGAAGTGATCGGCGCCGGGCGCGCATATCGTTGCGGTGTGCCAGCCTTGCGTCGCAACGCTGGTCGCGGCCGCCGTGATGGCGCAGCAGAACAATCCGGCGCAGCCGCGCTCGATGACCTTGATGGCCGGGCCGATCGATTGCCGCGTCAACCCGACGAAGGTGAACGAGCTCGCGACCTCCAAGCCGATGTCGTGGTTCGAGCAGAACCTGATCGCGACCGTGCCGATGCGCTATCCGGGCGCGTTCCGGAAGGTCTATCCGGGCTTCGTGCAGCTCGCCGCCTTCATGAGCATGAACATCGACCGGCACGTAAAGGCGCATCGCGAGCTTTACGACAATCTGGTCGCGGGCGAACTCGCCAAGGCGGCAGCCACCAAGGCGTTCTACGACGAGTACTTCGCGGTGCTGGATCTTTCGGCCGAGTTCTATCTCGAAACCGTGCGAATCGTGTTCCAGGAGTATGCGCTCGCGGCCGGCACCTTGAAATTCCGCGGTGAGCCGGTCGAGCCGCGCGCCATCAAGCGCACCGCGCTGTTCACCGTGGAAGGCGAGAAGGACGACATCTGCGCGGTCGGGCAGACCCTGGCGGCGCAGGACCTGTGTTCAAGCATCAAGCCGTTCCGCAAGCGCCACCACATGCAGCCCGGCGTCGGGCATTACGGCGTGTTCTCGGGCAAGAAATGGGAAGCGCAGATCTATCCGCTGTTGAAGAACGTCGATTTTGTCGAGCGACTAACTAGAGGCCCAGCGCCGCCACCGCGTTCGCCACATCGGCATGCGATCGCACATGCACCGTCTGCAGCCCGCAGGCACGCGCGCCTGCGATGTTCTCGGCGAAGTCATCGAAGAACACGATGCGCTCGGGCGCGACGCCGATGTCCTTCGCGACATATTGAAACGCCGCGGCGTCCGGCTTGCGCAGCCCGATCGTGGACGACACGAACACCTTTTTGAAATGGCGCAGCACGTCTGTGAAGCGTTTCGACCATTCGGCTTCGTGCGCAGTGTTGGTGTTGGAGAAGGCGTAGCAGGGAATTTTCGGTGCGATGCGCGCGAGCAGGCCGGCAATGCCGGGCACCTCGCCGACGAAGATGTCGTTCCAGCCGGCGAGCAATTCCGCGTGCGGAACGTCGATGCCGAGCGAGCCGCGCAGGCTGGCGAAATAGTCGTCGATCGCCGATCGCGCCGATCTCATGCTGGCGGTAGGGCTCATCGTGCGAAAAGCGCGCGCGCAGTGAAGCGGCATCGCAGCCCGCATACGCGGCCCAGTGCGCGAAAACGCGACCGAAATCGATGTCGATGATGACGCCGCCAAGGTCGAACAGAAGTGCATCCGCGCTGCCCGGCGTCACGTCGCTCATCGGTCAGCGCAGCGCCGCCGCGATGTTGCCGCCGTCGACGGTGGTCACGTCGGCGGTGGTCTTCAGCGCCAGCGCCTGCGCGAGGAAGGCCTGCGCGACATCGTCGGCGGTGACTTCGCGCGCGAGCAGGTTGCCGCTCATGTAGTCTTTCTCGGACACGCCGCGCGCCTTAGCGCGTTCCGCGATGAAGTCGCCGGTCAGCAGCCCGGAGCGGATGCGGTCTGCGTTTACGGCGTTGGCGCGGATGCCGTCCGCGCCGTAATCGAGCGCGTACTGGCGCACGAGCAGCAACGTCGCGGCCTTCGGCAGCCCATACGGGCCGAAGTTCGGGCCCGGGTTCACCGCCTGTTTCGACACGTTGAACAACAGGCAGCCGCCGGTGCCCTGCTGCAGCATGATCTTCACCGCCGCCTGGGCGACGCGCTGGTGGCCATAGAAGTTCAACTCGAAGCTTTCGCGCAGTACGCTCTCGTCGACCTCGCCGATGCGGCCCTGCCAGGCGGCGCCCGCGTTCGACACGACGATGTCCACGCCGCCGAATGCCTTGACGATGTCGTCGAAGGTTCTTTTGACCGACGCCGCGTCGGTCACGTCGCAGGCGATGCCGACACCGAGCCCTTTGGCTTTCTCCGCAGCGGCAGCCGCATCGACGTCGAGCAGGGCGACTTCGGCGCCGGCTGCAGCGAAAGCTCTTGCAGTCGCAGCCCCGATCGTGCCGGCGCCGCCCGTGATGGCAACCACCTGTCCGGCGAGCGGTTTCGGCTTGGCGGCGCCGAGCTTCGCCTGCTCGAGCGACCAGTATTCCATGTCGAACAATTCACTGTCGGGCAGGGCCTGATAGCGCCCGATCGCCTCGGCGTCGGTGATCGTCTCGAGCGCGGCTTCCGCGAGGTCGGCCGCGACGCGCGCATCCTTCGCCGATGAGCCGAGCCCGTAGAGACCGAGCCCCGGCACCAGTATCACACGGGGCATCGGATCGAGCGGCGTCTTAGTGCCGCCGACGCGCGCGTTGTTGCTTTCGAAATAGCTTCGATATTTCGCTGCGAAGTCAGTGACCGCCGCACGCACATCTGTCTTGAACGCATCGAGCTTGCCCGCCCCCGGCGCAGGCACGATCAGCGGCCAGTTCTTGGTGCGGATGGTGTGATCCGGCGTCACCACGCCGGCCTGCGAATAGCGCGCAAGCTGCGCACCGTTTACGAAATTCAGGATGGCGTTGTTTGCGCGAAAGTCGAGGATGAACCGCTTCCACGCGCCCTCGGTCTTGTCGTCCTTCAAGGCGCACGCGCCGCGCAGGATCGGCGCCACGTCGGCGCTGTTCGCGATCTGCTGCGGCAGTGTCGCCGCGGCGAGCGCCTTGCGGCCGCGCTGCAGCCGTTCCTCGGCGCGCGTCACCATCTCGATCATGCGTTCGTAGGCTTCGCGGGCGTCGGCGCCGAAGGTGAAGATGCCGTGCTTGTGCAGGATCAGCCCTTCGACTTGTGGGTCATGCTCGAACGCATCGGCCGCGGCCTTGGCGAGCGCGAAGCCCGGCATGATGTAAGGCACATAACCCATGCGCGCGCCGTAGACCTCCCGGCACAGCGCATCGCCATCCGGCTGGTCGGTGAGGCTCAGCACCGCCGTCGAATGCGTATGGTCGACGAACTTGTGCGGAAGGAAGGCGTGCAGCAGCGTTTCGACGGATGGGTTCGGGCGCTGCGGGATCGATCAGGTTCGCGCGCTGCACGCGTATCATGTCTTCGTCTGACAGCGTGTTGCGGCTGCGCAGCTTGCGCAGCGGCTCGAGCCGCACCGCGGGCAGGCCGGCAGGCTCGATCGTGCCCATGTCCCAGCCGGAGCCTTTGACGCACAGCACCTCGACGTCGTCGCCGTTGAGGTCGCGCGCGTGCAACTTCACCGACGTATTGCCGCCGCCGTGCAGCACGAGCTTTGGATTAGATCCGAGCAGGCGCGTGGTGTAGACGCGCAACGCCAGATCGCGCCCGTGATCGCCGTAAAGGCCGACCGCGGCGTCAGCGTCGCGATCGGCCCACGCGCTTTTCATCGCGTGTCAGCCGCGCTTGTTCCACCAGCCGAAGCGGCGCGGCTTTGCTGGCTCTGCGGCAGCCGGTTCCGCGCTCACAGCGGCCGGCTCTGGCGTTGCCTCAGGCTCGGGAGCCGGAGGCGCCGGGATCGGGGCGGGAGCCGTCGCGTCCGCGCTGAAAATTGGCGCAGGCTCGCGCACCGTAGAGCGGCGGCGCGGCGGTTCCGCCGGTGCGGGCTCCGGCGCGACTTGGAGAGGTGCAGGAGCGGGAGACGGTTCGTATGCGGGAGCGGGCCGTTCATAGGCGGGCTGTTCGGACGGAGCCGGAGCCTCCGATGGCGGCGCGCCGCTGAAATCCGCGACCGCCTCGACGACTTCCGCCTCGACCGGCTCGATCGAACCTTCGGGCCCGGCATTCATCTCGCCGGGTTCGCCGTCGCGGTCGCGCCGGTTGCGGCGTCCGCCGCGGCGTCCGCGCCGCCGCCGACGCCGTTCGCCGTCGCCATTTGCATCGCCGTCCAGGCGTGGCTCGCGATGGCCATCGGCGGCGACCGCTTCGCCGTCTTCCCCTTCAGGTGCGATGGCCTGCTCGGCCGCGCCCTCGTGCGTGAACTGTCCGCCCTCGCGTGAGGGCTGTCCGCCTTCGCGCGGCTCGCGCTCACGTCCACCCCGCCCGCGGCGACGGCGACCCCGCCCGCGGCGCGGCTGTTCGTCGCCGCGCGCTTCGGTCTCGCCGCCGGCTTCTTCATCAGATTCTTCAGATTCTTTGGTCTCTGCTTCACCGCGCACGTCTTCTTCGGTTTCTTCGTCCGCGACCTCGTCTTCGATCTCCGGCTCGTCGTCCTCGACAACAGGCGAGGCGGGTGTCGCCTGCGCGGCGATTGCCTTGGCGGCCTCGATCGAGTGAACCATCTCGCCCTTCTCGATCAGGAAAGGTTGCGCGGCGCCGACGGTCGCGTCGGCGTTCACCGTGATGGCGATCTGGAAGCGGCTTTCGAGTTCGCGAAGGTGCGCGCGCTTGTGATTGAGCACGTAGAGCGCGACTTCAGAGCGCGTACGCACGATCAGGTTATGCGTCGCGCCCTTCAGCAGCATCTCTTCCAGCATGCGCAGCAGGTGCAGCGCCACGGACGAGACCGACCGCACATGGCCGGAACCGCCGCAATGCGGGCACTTGTCGGTCGAGCTTTCCAGCACGCTCGAACGAATGCGCTGGCGCGACATTTCCATCAGGCCAAAGTGCGAGATGCGCCCGACCTGAATGCGCGCACGATCGTTCTTCAGCGCGTCCTTCAGCCGCCGCTCGACCTGCCGGTTGTTGCGGCCCTCGTCCATGTCGATGAAATCGATGACGATCAGGCCCGCGAGATCGCGCAGGCGAAGCTGCCGCGCGACTTCCTCGGCCGCCTCGCAATTGGTCTTGGTCGCGGTGTCCTCGATGTGGTGCTCGCGCGTCGCTCGGCCCGAGTTCACGTCGATCGCAACCAGCGCCTCGGTCTGGTTGAGCACGATGTAGCCGCCGGAGCGCAGTTGCACGGTCGATGAGAACATGGCGTCGAGCTGGCTTTCGATGCCGTAGCGCGTGAAGACCGGTTGCGGGTCCTGATAGAGCTTCACGTTCTTGGCGTGGCTCGGCATCAGCATCCGCATGAAGTCTTTGGCTTCGCGATGCCCGGCCTCGCCCGCGACGAGGATCTCCTCGATGTCCTTGTTGTAGAGGTCGCGGATCGATCGCTTGATCAGCGAGCCTTCTTCGTAGACCAGCGTCGGCGCGGTGGACTTGAGCGTGAAGTCGCGCACCGTCTCCCACAGCCGCAGCAGATATTCGAAATCGCGCTTCACCTCGGTCTTGGTGCGCGCCGCGCCTGCGGTGCGCAGGATGACGCCCATGCCCTCCGGCACTTCGAGGTCCTGCGCGATTTCCTTCAGCTTCTTGCGGTCGACCGCATTGGTGATCTTGCGCGAGATGCCGCCGCCGCGTGCGGTGTTGGGCATCAGCACCGAATAGCGGCCGGCAAGCGAGAGGTAGGTGGTCAGCGCCGCACCCTTGGTGCCGCGCTCTTCCTTCACGACCTGCACCAGCATGATCTGCCGGCGCTTGATCACTTCCTGGATCTTGTAGGAGCGGCGATAGCGCGGCGTGCGCTCCTGAACTTCTTCCATCGCGTCGGCGCCGCCGACGGATTCGACGACGTCCTCGTCGCCGTTCTCGGCAGTGGGCAGGCTCTTCGATCTCCGTGATGTTGTCGCCGTGGTCTCCGCCATTGCCGTTCGACTCGGGTGCGAGGTCGGGGCTCTCAGAGGAAGGCGGGAGGTGATCCGTCGTCTCGGCGGTCGCGCTGCCCTCCGGCGCGGGCGGTGCGTCGGCCGACGCTGCAGGCGCATCGTCGCGATGGGAGGTCTCTGATGCCGGCGCGGTCTCAGCGGGTGCCTCGATCACCGGCTCGGCGGCAAGAGCCTCGGCCTGATGCACATCCGGCTCAGGCGCGGACGTCGCCTCTGTGGACTCCGCGGCGCCGTGCTCGGCCTCGTGATGCTCGGCGGTCTCGTCGGCTGGCGGCAGCGTGCTGCTCCGCTCTCGCTGTGCCCGTTTTCGCCTTCGGTGACTTCGATGCGCTGCGTGCGGACCGGATCGCGCCGTCCATGCGACTCGTGGCGTGAGCGGCGGCGGCCACCGCTGGCGCGCCGGTCGATCTCGTCCTCGGCGTCGCGATGCGCGCGCTCTTCCTCGGCGATCAGCGCCTGCCGGTCGGCGACCGGGATCTGGTAGTAGTCGGGATGGATTTCCGAGAACGCCAGGAAGCCGTGGCGATTGCCGCCGTAGTCGACGAAGGCGGCCTGAAGCGAAGGCTCTACCCGCGTGACCTTGGCGAGATAGATGTTGCCGCGCAGCTGGCGGCGGTTCGCGGACTCGAAATCGAATTCCTCGACCCGATTGCCGCGTAGCACCACCACCCGGGTCTCTTCCGGATGGGTGGTGTCGATGAGCATTTTGTTGGCCATAGACCTGTCTCTTGAGGGCGGCCTCGAACAGACCCGCGCCGTGCGTTGCGCACGGGCGGTACAGGCGGCGCGCCGTATTGGGGGTTGAATGGATGGCCTTGGATCGCGCGGAGGGGAGCGAACGCGCGAGCGCTGCCCACAACTCCGACTTGTTTGCCCGGGCGACGCGGGGAGACCGCGCCTTGCGCCTTGAGCATGATCCTCAACCTGGACTGGAGCGACAGCGCTTGCGCACCGCCGCGCGTTTCTTCGATGCCGGCGGCCTGCTCGCGGGCGGAAAGTCCGCCTTTGGTCCGGATGTCCTTAAAGGGCGTTGGCCGTTTCACGTCTCGGCGCCTTGGCGCCTCGATGGAGCGGCCTCTAGCGGCCCGCCATGTGTCCGTTCCCTTGGGGAAGCGGGGTTCGGCGGTCGCCGGATGCCCGAACGCGGCAAATCCAGATTCGCAACCGTCAGCAGGGGTTACATACGGCGGACCGGCCGGGATGGCAAGCGAAGGTGCCGCAGCGGCCCTGATTGACCCTCCGGGGTGCTTAATCCATCCATACCGGCTCCAAGAGGGGGCGCCGCGGTGGATTGGGCCAAGGGTTACGTCGCAGACATCGGCTACACGGCGGGTTTTTATCGTGAAACTGCACCCGCCCACATGGCGTTCGCGGCGCTGTCGCTGGGCAAGTCGCCCGGCCGTGCGCTGAAGCCCAAGCGGTATCTCGAGGTCGGTTTCGGCCAGGGTTTTGGTCTTGCGCTACTCGCCGCCGCCAATCCGGACGTTGCCTTCGAGGGCTACGATTTCAACCCCGAGCACGTCGCGCACGCGCGCCGTCTGATCGAGGGCGCGCAGCTCGACGAACATCACCGTCACCGAAACGAGCTTCGAGGATGCCGCCGCCAAAGCGGGCGACAACGATCTCGACGTGATCGCGCTGCACGGGATCTTCAGCTGGGTCGCGCGCGCCACGCAGGACGCAATCGTCGTCGATCCTGCGCCAGCGCCTCCAGCCGGACGGCATGGCGTACGTCTCGTACAACTGCATGCCGGGCTGGGCGCCGCTCGCGCCGATCCGGCAATTCATGGTCGAGGTGAAGCGGCGCAACGCCGGCCGCTCCGAGCGCCAGCTCGCGCTCGCGCTCGATCTCATCGGCAAGCTGCGCCAGGGCAACGCCGCCTACTTCGCCGCCAACCCGGCCGCCGCGCAGCATCTCGACGCGATGCTCAAGATGGACCGCGTCTATCTCGCGCACGAATATCTCGACGAGCACTGGGACCTGTTCCAGTTCTCCGAACTGGCGGCGCGCATGAGCGAGGCGAAGCTCGCCTATGTGGCTTCGGCGACCATTCCGGAAAATCTCCCGCAGTACGCCGTGCCGGCCGGATTGCAGCCGCTGATCGCCGAGGCCGACGATCCGGTTCTGAAGGAGACCATGCTGGACTTCGCCGGCAACAAGCGCTTCCGCCGCGATCTCTATGCACGCGGCAGCGCCGCGATGATCGCGACCGAGCATCGGCGCATGCTGTCGGAGATGAGCTTCGCGCTCACCGTCCCGCGCAACCGCGTGACGTTCAAGTTCGCTGGTCCGCTGATGGAATTGACCGGCCACGATGCGTTGCACGGGCCGCTCGCCGATCTGCTGGCCAAGAAGAACGCGACATTCGACGAACTGCTCGCGCTGCCGCCGTTCGGCGAAGGCAAAGTCGGCGTGCTGCTCGATTGCCTCGCGCTGCTGGTCCATTCCGGACAGGTCGTGCCCGTGTTTGCGCCGGCCGATCCGGCGGCCGCGCATCGCTTCAACCGAATGGTGGTCGGACACGCGCGTACCGGCCGCATCTATTCGCACCTTGCCTCGCCGGTTGCGCGCACCGGCATTCCGGTGACGGACTTCGGCCTGCTCACGCTTGCGGCGGTCTACGACGGCAGGGCTGATGATGTGGCGAGCGCGGCGCGCCACGCGATGCAAATCCTCAACATCATGGGGCGGCGTCCGACCAAGGAGGGCCGCGCGCTGCAAGACGATGGCGAGGCGACGATTTTCCTCGCCGAGCAGATGCAGCCGATCTTGAATGAGATCGTCCCTGTGTGGCGCCGCCTCGGCGTTCTTTAGCCGCCCGTTCGCTGTGGGGCATGGATTTCGCATCTCGCGCCGTTTTCCGGGGAATGTTGCCAAAGCGTCACAGCGCACGTCCCAAGACTCTGTACATTAACGTTACGACAGAAGCGGTCTGCGTGGGGGCCGCGAAAAACAACCCGGCAACGGGTCAGGCGATGTGGGGGTTGTCATGACTATTTCGGCGATGCGTCGTGTTGCGTTGATGACGAGTTGTGCGGCCGGCGCAATCACGCTGTTGCCGACGCTGGCCGCCGCCCAAACGGTCACTGCGCCTGCGGCTGTCGCGGGATGTGTTGAAAACGCCGCGAAGCAAGAGTTTGCCTGCGGCACGGGATCGAACGCGACTTCAGGGGACGGCTCCCAGCAGTTGGAAACACGGCGGTAGCGACCGGCGACAGATCGTCCGCGTACGGAACGAAAAGTACTGCCTTGGGCGACGATAGCACGGCGATAGGCAATGCCGCCGCTGCCAAGGACGTCAATGCGACGGCCGTGGGCTCGGCTGCGGAAGCCAGCGGCCGTTCCTCGACCGCGATCGGCAGTGGCGGTGTTGCATCACGCCCAGTTATCGCCGCGGGCGGGTTCAGCACCGCGATCGGCACCGGAAGCCAGACTGCTGCAGGAGCAACTGGCTCGGTGGCGCTCGGCGATTTCAATACAGTGGGTGGGACCGGATCGTTCGCCGTGGCACTCGGCGCGTTCAATACTGTGAATGCGACGAGCGGTATTGCGTTGGGCAATTCGGCCACCGTCACGCTCGGCTCGACAGACGGCATCGCGATCGGCACCGCGGCCCTCGCCGGCAATCAAAGCGCGGTGGCGATGGGACGGCTCGCAGAGGCGACCGGCGATTTTTCGACCGCCCTTGGCGGTCTATCGTCAGCGACCGCCCAAGGCGCCTCAGCGTTCGGCGGTGACTCGGAGGCGAGCGGCAAGTTTTCGACCGCGCTCGGCACTTTATCGTTAGCAACTGGCGCGAACGCGACCGCCGTCGGCGGCGGGGGCACGGCGGGCACGGCGGCCCGGGCGACCGGCGCCAATTCATCCGCCTTTGGCTCGAACGCGCTCGCGTCTGGCGACGGCTCGGTGGCGGTCGGCTTCGGAAGCAAGTCAACCGGGCTCAACAGCATCGCGATCGGCACCGGGGCCACCGCGACCGGCTCGATTGCGATCGGTGCATCCGCGTCCGCCGGCAGCGGCGGCGCGGCGTTCGGCGATGCCTCGATTGCAACCGGCAGCAACGCGGTTGCCATCGGCACGGGCGCGTCGGCAACGTTCGCCAACTCGAGCGCGATCGGCACCGGGGCCACGGCAACGCCGCGAATCAGGTTGCGATCGGCACGGCCTCGAACACCTACCGCATGTCCGGCATCACGTCGGCCGCAAGCCTCGCGGCCCAGACTGGTCCGGTGTCGCTCGTAACGACCGACGCCAACGGAAATCTTGCTGCCGCCAATATCGCCTTGCCCGACATCGCCGGGCTGCAGAACAACGTCGCGATCCTGCAAGGCAATGTCGCGAGCCTGCAGTCGCAGATGCGGCAATCGTTCGAAGGCACCGCGATGGCGATCGCGATGGGCGGCAGTGCGTTGCCAGGCGACAAGCGGTTCGCGATCTCGACCAACTGGGGCACCTTCCGCGGCGAGAACGCCGCGGCCGTTCTCGCCCAGGCGCGGCTGACCGACCATATCGTGCTCAACGGCGGCGTCGCGATGGGCTTCGCCCAGGGTGGCGTCGGCGGACGGGCCGGTGTTACCTTTGCGTGGTGACACGCTGGTTCTCGATCCGACGGAATTTTGCTTTCGCGGCGATGGCGGTGGCCGTCGCTGCGTCGGTCGTGGGAGCTCCCGCGCAGGCTGAACAGAAGGGCGACGCGGCGCCAAAGCCCGCGCAGATCGATCGCAATGGCGTGCTCATCCTGGTTCGCAGCACGATCCTGGCGCTCGATCAAGCCAACAAAACCGGCAACTACACGGTGTTGCGGGATCTCGGTGCGCCCAGCTTCCAGCAGGCAAATACAGCAGCTCGGCTGGGCGATATCTTCGCAAAGCAGCGCGCCGACAAGCTCGATCTCTCGGGTGTCGCGGCGATCGATCCGCAGCTCTCTATCCTGCCGCAGATCGAGCCGAACGGCTTGATGCGGATGGCTGGCTTTTTTCCGTCGGTGCCGCAGCAGGTGAACTTCGAACTGCTGTTCGCTCCGGTTGAGGGGCAGTGGCGCCTCTTTGGCATTTCGGTGAACCTCGGGCAGGCTGCGCCCACGGCTCCGGCGCCGCCCGCCAGTCCTCCGCCTGCCGCCAAGCAGTCGGAAAAGAAGGCGCCGGCTCCCGCCAAGCAACCGCTTCCATCGCCGCCGAAGCAATAACGGCGGGACGACCGCCGCTGGATGCATCGGTGCTTCAAACTACTGGCGCTTGGCCGTTCTTAATCCTCAGATTTCAGCTCCGGGCAGGCGCACTATCCCACTGTCGCGTTGCTCCCGCTTTGTGACCTTAATTTCGGGTTAACCACGAGCGCGTACGCGTTGGGCTGGGATGGTGCGATCGATGCTGCGGGCGGCATTGCTTGTCGGAGCGTTTCTGGCCGGCCTTGTTCCGGCAGGCGCGCAGGACCGCGTCGAGCGTGCGGCGGTCGTGCGCCCGACCGCGCCCGTTCCGCCGGACCTTTTCCCGATCGCCAGCGACGCACGGCTTGGCGGCGACAACGGCCGTACGCGGCTGGTGATGGACCTGACCCGCCCGATCGAGGTCGCGGCTTTCACGTTGGCCGATCCTTACAGGGTGATCCTCGACTTGCCGCAGGTAACGTTCCAACTCCCGGCGCGCGCGGGCGAGCAGGGGCGGGGGCTGATCAAGGCGTTCCGCTACGGGCTCGTGATGCAGGGCGGCTCGCGCATCGTGATCGATGCGAGCGGGCCGGTGCGCATTGACAAGGCCTTCGTGCTCGATGCCATCGACAATCAGCCGGCGCGGCTCGTGCTCGATCTCGTGTCGATCGACCGCGCCGCCTTCATGCGCAATCTTGCGCTGGAAACGAAGCCGCGCCGCGCGCCTGAGACCAAGCCGGTCGAGAATGCGAAGCGCAACAACGACGGCCGCCCGCTGGTGATCATCGATCCCGGCCACGGCGGTCCCGACACCGGCACCATCGCGTCGAGCGGCGAGATGGAAAAGGCGATCGTGCTCGACTTCGCGCAGGCGCTGAACGACAAGCTGGAGAAGAGCGGCAAGTATCGCGTGGCGATGACCCGCAACGACGACCGTTTCGTCGCGCTCGGCGAGCGCGTGCGCATGGCGCGCAGCCAAGGCGCTGCGCTGTTCATTTCGATCCATGCCGATGCGCTCGCGGCGCGCGGCGAGGCCGACGTGCGCGGCGCGACCGTCTACACCGTGTCGGATACGGCATCGGACGCCGAAGCCGCCAAGCTCGCCGAAAGCGAAAACCGCGCGGACGCGATCGCAGGTGTGGATCTCTCCTCCGAGCCCGAAGAGGTTGCCGACATCCTGATCGATCTGACACAGCGCGAGACCAAGAATTTCTCGCATCATTTTGCTCGCGCGGTCGTCGGCGAACTGAAAACCGCCGCCAAGCTGCACAAGCACCCGCTCAAGTCCGCGGGCTTCAAGGTGCTGAAAGCACCGGATGTGCCATCGGTGCTGATCGAGCTCGGCTACGTATCGAACAAGCAGGACCTCAAGCTGATGACCTCGGACGCCTGGCGCGCGCGCACGACCGACGCGGTCTCGCAGGCGGTGAACGCGTTTTTCTCGACCCGGCTGGCGGGTTCCCGGGCCGGAAGCGGTGCGAATTAGTGCGGAGTGTGGCCGGCCGAGGCTCGACGGGAGCCTCAGTTTGACCATAAAACCACGCGAATTACGGTGCGTATCTGTCGTGTTGGGACGCGTATCGCGGATGCGAAGCCGGATGACGTATCATCCGGATGCAAATGGGAGATTCGCTGCGAGCCTTTGAGAGGCGCGGCGGAAGGGCGGGTATGAAGCTATTGCTTCGGTTCTTCGGCTGGATCTTCGCGGTCGGCACCGTCGTCTTCCTCGTCGGCATCGCCGGCGCGGCGGGCATGTTCTGGCATTTCTCCAAGGACTTGCCGGACTATTCTCAATTGCAGGACTACGAGCCGCCGGTGATGACGCGCGTCCACGCCACCGACGGTGCGCTGGTCGCCGAATACGCGACGCAACGCCGGCTCTACCTGCCGATCCAGGCAATCCCGAAACTGGTGCTGAACGCTTTTACGGCGGCCGAGGACAAGAATTTCTACGACCACGGCGGGCTCGACTTCCAGGGCATCGCGCGTGCGGCGATCTTCGCGCTGCAGAACTACGGTACCGGAAAGCGGCCGCAGGGCGCGTCGACCATCACGCAACAGGTCGCGAAGAACTTCTTCCTGAGCAACGAGGCGAGCTTCGACCGCAAGATCAAGGAAGCGCTGCTCGCGCTGCGCATCGAGCGTACATATTCGAAGGAGAAGATCCTCGAGCTTTATCTCAACGAGATCTATCTCGGTTTCTCTTCATACGGCGTCGCTGCCGCCTCGCTGCTCTACTTCGACAAGTCGGTACATGAGCTCCTCCGTCGCGGAGGCCGCATATCTGGCGGCGCTGCCGAAGGGGCCGAACAACTATCATCCGTTCCGCCGCCGCGAGGACGCGATCGGCCGGCGCAATTACGTCATCGACCGCATGGTCGAGGATCGCTTCCTCAAGCCGGAGGAAGGCGACAAGGCGAAGAAAGAGCCGTTCAACGTCACGGTGCGCCCAACCGGCGCGCACATCTACGCCGCGGAATATTTCGCCGAAGAAGTGCGCCGCGACCTCAACGACCGCTATGGCGAGAAGAAGCTGTACGAGGGCGGGCTGTCGGTGCGCACCACGCTCGATCCCAAGCTGCAGTCGAGCGCTCGCAAGGCGCTCACCGACGGCCTGATCAAGTTCGACGAGGCGCAGGGCTATCGCGGCGCGGTTGCCAAGATCGACATCTCTGGCGATTGGGGTGTGAAGGTCGCCGAGCAGAAGGCGCTCTCCGATATCCAGCCGTGGAAGCTCGCCGTCGTTCTCGATGTTACCGATCAGGCCGCGCGTATCGGCCTGCAGCCGCCGCGCGAGCCGGGCGGCGGCGTGTCCAAGGAGCGCCTGATCGGCAATATTCCGATCGAAGGCGTGAAGTGGGCGAGGGCCACGAGCGGCAACCGCGCGATACCCACGAAGGTCGGGCAGGTGCTCGCTGCGGGAGACGTGATCTACGTCGAACTGACCGACAAGGACGCGCGGCAAATATCGCCTGCGTCAGGTTCCGGAAATCTCCGGCGCCATTGTGGCGATGGACCCGTGGACCGGCCGCGTTCAGGCGATGGTCGGCGGCTTCTCGTTCGACCAGAGCCAGTTCAATCGCGCCACGCAGGCGCTGCGCCAGCCGGGTTCATCGTTCAAGCCGTTCGTCTACGCGGCTGCGCTCGACAACGGCTATACGCCCGCGACCGTCGTGATGGACGCGCCGATCGAAATCGACACCGGGGCGGGCGGCGTGTGGAAGCCGGAAAACTATTCGCACAAATTCTACGGACCGCAGACGCTGCGCTTCGGCATCGAGCATTCGCGCAACGTGATGACGGTGCGCCTCGCGCAGGACGTCGGCATGCCGCTGATCGCCGAATACGCCAAGCGCTTCGGCGTCTACGACGACATGCCGACTTATCTCTCGTTCGCGCTCGGTTCGGGCGAGACGACCGTGATGCGCATGGTGTCGGCCTACGCGATGTTCGCGAACGGCGGCAAGCGGATCAAGCCGACGCTGATCGACCGGATCCAGGACCGCTACGGCCACACGATTTTCCGCCACGACCAGCGCGAATGCCGCGGCTGTCAGGCCGACAAGTGGGCGAACCAGCCCGAGCCGAGCATGGTCGACCGGCGCGAGCAGGTGCTCGACCCGATGACCGCCTATCAGATCACCTCGATGATGGAAGGCGTGGTGCTGCGCGGCACCGCGGCCGGCGCTGGCTTCGGCCGCGAGATCGGCAAGCCGATCGCCGGCAAGACCGGCACCACCAACGACGAAAAGGACGTGTGGTTCGTCGGTTTCGCGCCCGACATGGCGGTCGGTGTTTACATCGGCTACGACAAGCCGCGTCACATCGGCAATCGCGCGAGCGGTGGCAGCATCGCGGCCCCGATCGTGAAGGACTTCCTCAAGGTCGCGCTCGCCGACAAGCCGGCCGTTCCATTCCGTGTGCCGCCCGGCCTCAAGCTGATCCGCATCGACGCGAAGTCCGGCATGCGCATCGCGGCAGGCTCGGCCGGCGGCATGCTCGAAGCCTTCAAGCCGGGCACATCGCCGCCCGACGCCTATTCGGTCATCGGCTATCAGGAAGGCGGCGGCGAGGGCCGCTCATGGGGCGCGCCGTCGCCCGAGGCGGACGGCGCGATCCGCTCGGGGCGCGGGCTCTGGTAGTGAACTAGAGCAAGGATTTGTTGCGGCGGCCGGGGAAAAGCCCGGCCGTTTTCGTTTGGGGCGCGATGATGTTAGCTGCGGCTCCGACGGGGAGGCGGCGCGTGGCAACCAAGCGTTACGATGCGGTGGTCTTCGATCTCCTCACCGCGCTGATCGATTTCATGGACGCTGTGGAATGTGGCGGCGGGCTCGGCTGATGCGGGCCTGCGCTGGCGGCGCAAATATCTCGAACTGACATACGGGCAGGGCGTCTATCGACCCTATGAGGAGATTGTGCGGGCCGCGGCCGAACAGTCCGGCGTCGGCTTGCAGTGCGCTGACGAATTGGTGCGCCGGTGGGACGAACTGCCGCCGTGGCCGGAAGCCGTCGCGGTTCTCGGCACGCTTGCGCAGCGGGTGCCGCTCGGCGTCGCCACCAATTGCTCGATCGAGTTAGGCAGGCGTGCGGCCGCGCGCTGCGAGGTCAACTTCGCCGCAGTCGTGACCGCCGAGGAGGTGGGCTTCTACAAGCCACGGCCTGAGTCCTATCGCGCCGTATTGGCAAAGCTCGGCACCGCGCCCGCGCGCACGCTGTTCGTGGCCGGCTCGGCCGCGGACGTGCCGGGCGCGAAGGGCGTCGGGATGCCGGTCTACTGGCACAATCGCATGGGACTTGCGCCGGTCGGCGATGCGCAGGCCAATTACACCGAACGTTCGCTGACACCTCTCCTGGAGATGGTCTGATGCTTGGCGCCACCGGACAATCGCTGTTCACGCTCGAAACGCCGCGGTTGATCCTCGATCTCGACCGACTGGAGAAGAACTGCGCCACCATGCGCGAGCGCTGCGAGTCGCTTGGCGTCACGCTGCGGCCGCACCTGAAAACCGCGAAGTCGGTCGACGTCGCGCGCATCGCGACGAAAGTTGCAGCCGGCATCACGGTGTCGACCTTGAAGGAGGCCGAGCATTTCGCCAACGCCGGTTACCGCGACATCCTCTATGCGGCAACGATCGTGCCGGGGAAGCTGCCGCACGCGTTGCACATCTTGGCGGCCGGCTGCGACCTCATCCTCGTGACGGACTCGCCTGATGTTGTCGCCGAGGCGTCGCGCTTCGCGACCGAGCGCAGGATCACGCTCTCGCTCCTGATCGAGATCGATTGTGGCGAGCACCGCAGCGGTCTGCCTGCCGGATCGCCCGACATCGTCACACTCGCGCGTGCGATCGCCGACGCACCGGGATTGCGGTTGCGGGGCGTGATGACTCATGCGGGGCATTCGTACGGCCCGAACGATCCCGCACAGGTCGTTCCGATCGCCGCCGCGGAGCGCGATGCCGCGGTGAACGCCGCCGCAGCAATCCGTGCCGCCGGCCTGCCGTGCAAGATCGTCAGCGTCGGCTCGACGCCGACGGTGCTCCACGCCGACCACTTGCACGGCGTGACCGAGGTGCGCGCCGGCATCTACATGCTGTGGGATCTGGCGCAGCTTTCGCGGAAGGTTTGCCGCATTGAGGACATCGCGGTGTCGGTCCTCGCCTCGGTGATCGGCCACAACCGCGCCGGGCGATCGCTCATCCTCGATACCGGCGCGCTCGCGCTCTCGAAGGACATCGGTGCCAACAAATACCTGCCGGACGCAGGATACGGCTATGTGTGCGACGTGCGGACCGCCGCGCGGCTCGGCAACCTCTCGGTCGATGTCGTGCATCAAGAGCACGGCACCGTCGCGGTCGACGACGAAGCCTGGTTCACGCATCTGCCGGTCGGCAGCCTCGTACGCGTGCTGCCGAACCACGCGTGCATCACCTGCGCCGGTTATGATGCGTTCGAGGTTGTGCGTGGCGAAGCGGTCGTCGGGCATTTCCCGCGCGTCAACGGGTGGTAATGGGGCGCTATTGCGGTGCGCGGACCCAGAACTGGTACGTGAAGAAGAAGGCGTCCGGGTTCTCGGTCTCGAAGACATGCCAGTGATCGAGATCGGTCATCGCCGTGTCGTCGGAGAAGCGCGCGCGGTAGCGGCGCGCGACCTGCGCGTCGAGTTCGAAGCCGAGAAATTCCAGGCTATTCTCGCGCAGAAAATCTGCGATCTGCGGGATTGTCATGCGGTGTTCGCGCACATGGAACACGAGATCGCGCAGCTCGCTAGTGGTGAAGAAATCGTGCGTCCTGGTGATCAGTTCCGACAACGGCGGTCCGAAGTTGCCGGTGATGACCTCCTGCCGGAACGCCTGAATCCCTTCGGTGTCGCCGCGCCAGCCGTGCTCGGCGACGAGCGCGCGTCCGGCGATGACGCCGGGCCGGCCAAGCTCGCTGTAGAGGCCGATGCGCATGAATCCGCCGGGGCGCAACAGCGACAGCAGCACGCGCCATCCCGCCCACGGGTCGTCGAGATGATGCAGCACGCCGCTCGACTCGATGAGGTCGAACGAGCGGCCGATTTGTCCTACCTTCAGGATATCGGCCTGGCCGTATTCGATGTTCTGTAGGCCAAGCTCCTGGGTCTTGCGTTTCGCGTAAGCGAGGCTTGCCATCGAGAGATCGATCGCCAGCACTTTCGCGCCGGCAAAACGCTGCGCCATCTCGACCGCCTGACGGCCGGTGCCGCAGCCAGCGATGAGAATGTCGAGCGAGGTTTTGCGCGGGACGTTGCGCAGCGCGGGCGCAGCAAAGCGGTTGCGCAGATAGACATCGAGAGGCCTGGGGCTTTCCGTCGGCGCGACCTTGATCCAGCGCGGGTACGGATTTTCCTCATACATCTCGCGCACGTCCTTCGAGACCGTGTCCTCGATGTCGGTGCAGGCGCGGGATCGATACGCTGATCACGCGTTCCTGCCGCGGTTCGCGGATCTGCTGCGTCACCAGTGCATTCACGCAATCCGGCCAAATGCGCGTTTCCAGTGCGTCGGTGCCTGACACCAGAAAGAGCGGAAAATAGGCAGCGACGGCGACCGGCCAGAGCGGGGAGACAGGCGGCGCCGGAGGCGAGCGCCGCGGTCAGGAGATCGCGCAGCTTTCGCACATCCTTCAATTCGTCGGCGCCGCAGAAGAAGATGTACTCGTTGACGAAACATTGCCGCGCCAGCGCGCTGAAGAAGGGGAGCAGCGCTTCGTTGGCGGGGTCATCCGGCGCGTTGCGCGCGGTTTCGAGCATGATGCGGCGAACGCCGGTCAGATATTGCTCGAACGCGAGGTCGACGATGGGAGCGACTTCGAGCAGGCGATGCAGCAGCGGGTCTCGTAGCGCCGGGAGCAGGGCGGGAGTTGAGCAATTCCTCCGCCGGCAATTGCTTGTGGCCATGCGGCAGCCGCCTGCGCGACGGCGGAGCGCAACGCGTCGTCCACCATCACGATGCTTGTGGCGACTGCGGTCAGTTCGTCCGGGCGTCCCCAAGGCTCTGTCAGCCCGCGCAGGATCAGGTTGCGCAGATGGCCAACGTCGCCTGCGGCCTTGGTGTCGCGAACGCATCGAACGAACACCGCCTTGGCTTCGATCGTCTCGCGGATACTCAGCGCGCGCGATGCACAGGCCGCCGCCTGCACGGCGCGTCCGGCGCTGTAGTGCAACCGCGCGAGGTTGATGTGCGCTTCGAACAGGCCCGGTTTCATCGCGAGCGCTCGCTCGCAGCGGGCAATGCCCTCGTCCAATCGGCCGAGCGTCAGCAGTATCGCGCCGATATTGTTGTGAGTTTCGGCGTTCGGCGGCTTCAGCGCTTCGGCACGTGTATAGGCGGCGAGCGCCTCGTCCATGCGATGCTGGTCACGCAGGGCATCGCCAAGGCTCGCATGCGCCTCGGCGTAGTCGGCGTTCAGCGCGATAGCGTTGTTGAACTCCGAGGCGGCGTCGTCCGCGCGTCCGAGCGCCGCCAGCGCCAGTCCGCGATTGTAGTGAAACTGCGGCAGCGGCGCGCCGCGCGCGATCGCGCGCCCGATCAGATCGGCTGCGGCTTCGTGCTGGCCGCGCTGATGCGCGATGATGCCGAGCAGATGCAGGCTGTCGGCATGGTTCGGGTCACTCTTGAGGATTTCGCGGTAGCCGCGCTCGGCCTCGGCGAGTTGTCCGGCGCGATGCTGGCTAATCGCGACGCCAAGCAATTGGTCGAGTGACGGAGCCACCACGGTCAGATGCGCTGCCACGTCATGCGGCGCACGCTCATCTTGCCTTCGATCGGGTCGGCCGATTGCGGCGTGGAGAGGATCAGGCGCTCGCTGTCGAACCTGAAATGGCGCTTCTGGTCGCCCCCGGTGAAGCTTTCGTTCCACGAGATGTCGACGTGATGCGTGACGACATCGCCGTCAACCGTGAAACGTCCCGCATAGCTCAGCATGCTGCGATAGAGCGCCTCGGCTTCTGCCGATGTCGGCTTGCCCTTCGCGGCCTTGCGGTCGCCATGGGCGATCAGCGCGATCATGCGCCCATCGGGGCTGTAATTGAGGATGCCCTGGGGATGCGTGCCGAACAGGTCAGTCGTCGCGCCCGAAGGAATTTCCTCGCGCACCGCCCCGACAAGCTTCCAGGTTCCTAGCAGACGATCGGTCACGGCGACGCTCCGGTTCAGGGAGCGCGCAGCATAGCGATTGATCGCCTCGAAGGAAGTCTAGCGCCGCTTCTTCGCCTGCGCGACGCGCGGCGGCGGTGTGCGCGCCTGCATCTGCGCCACGAGCTTGTTGAAGGCGTCCACGTAGGCCGCCATGATCACCTTGCCTTCCGGCGTGTTGCTGTACGCGCCAGCGCTGTTCAGTCCACGGCCAAATCCCGCGAACGAGACGCCGAAGTCGGTCGCGGTCGCGCGGCCCTGCACGGCGGCGAGCTGTTCGCCGGTGCGCGCATCCGAGATGAACAGCGCGGTCTGCGCTTCCTTCACCGAGAAGCCGCCGGACACGTTGTTCAGCCACTTCTGGCCTGTCACGTTGCCGAGGAAGCCGCCGGCGCTGAAACCGCCGGCATCGGGATTGGAAAGAAGCAGGTTCGGCGTGATCAGCCATTGCGCGGCCGGCGCGCGTCCGCCCGGTCCCATCGCGGCCTGATCGATCACGCGGAAGCAGTTCGATTCAGCGAGCATGATGCGCAGCATCGGTGTCGGCGAGGTGAGGCCGACCGACTGGAACGAAGCGGATGACGTCGGGTCCGGCTCGACCACGGTCGCGGTGCCGATCGGCTGCTGGCAGGTGACGGGCGCGACCGCGCCGGCGCTGGTGCCGCTGCTGGCGTTGGACGCCATCGAGGCGTTCGGATCGTTCGACGATGTCGTCATGCAGCCGGTCAGCGCGATACAGCTCACGGCCGCCAGCAGTCCCCACTTGTTCAACATACACGCCCCCACCACTCACACTTGCCCAATGGTCACGTTAGCACAATTTCTGAGCGTGCCGTAAAGCCCCTGCGATCCGGGCGGTTAACGGCAGGCCGTGCCGGAACCGCCAAAGCCGTTGCGGACCAGCGGTTTGGTCGCTACATCCGCGGTCATGCGCGCAGAGATTCAAAATCTTGTCGAAGAGATCAAGCAGTCGGTCGGGCTGCTGAGGAGGCATCTTTGACTTCGACACAGCGCGCCGGCGGCTCGACGAGCTGAACGCTCTCGCCGAAGACCCCAATCTCTGGAACGACAATCAGCGCGCCCAGCGCCTGATGCAGGAGCGTACCTCGCTTGAGGATTCGCTCACGGCCATCGGCCGCATCGAGCGCGAACTCGACGACAACGTCGGCATGATCGAACTCGGCGAAGCCGAGAAGGATCAGGGCGTCGTCACCGACGCCGAGAATGCGTTGCGCAAGCTGAAGGCCGAGGTCGCGCGGCGCGAACTGGAAGCGCTGCTCTCCGGCGAGGCGGACGCGAACGACAGCTATCTGGAAGTGCACGCCGGCGCAGGCGGTACCGAGAGCCAGGACTGGGCCGGCATGCTGCTGCGCATGTACACGCGCTGGGCCGAGAAGAAGGGCTACAAGGTCGATCTGCTCGAGGAGACGCAGGGTGAAGAAGCCGGCATCAAATCGGTGACCCTGCAGATCAAGGGCCACAATGCTTATGGCTGGCTGAAGACCGAGTCCGGCGTGCACCGGCTGGTGCGTATCTCGCCGTTCGACTCAAATGCGCGCCGCCACACCTCGTTCGCGAGTGTCGACATCTATCCGGTGATCGACGACCGCATCGTGGTCGACATCAAGGAGTCGGATGTGCGCGTCGATACGATGCGCGCCAGCGGAGCGGGCGGCCAGCACGTCAACAAGACCGAGTCCGCGATCCGCCTCACGCACATGCCGACCGGCATCATGGTCTATTCGCAGACCGACCGCTCGCAGCACCGCAACCGCGCGATCGCATGGGACATGCTGCGCGCGCGGCTTTACGAACAGGAGCTGAAGAAGCGCGAGGAGGCAGCGTTCGCCGAACACTCTGCCAAGACCGACATCGCCTGGGGGCACCAGATCAGGTCCTACGTGCTGCAGCCGTATCAGATGGTGAAGGACCTGCGCACCGGCGTGCAGACCTCGAACACCGGCGGGGTGCTCGATGGCGACCTCGATCAGTTCATGGAAGCGACGCTGGCGCAGAAGGCGTTCGGGACCGGGCCGGAGACGGTCGAGGACGTGGAGTAGAGTCGGCTTAGAGTAACCCGCCGAGCCGCACACCCGCGCGCAGGAATTTCTGCGGGTCGACCGCATCGCCATCGACGCGCGTTTCATAGTGCAAATGCGGGCCGGTCGAGCGCCCGGTCGAGCCGACGCGTCCGACTGCCTGGCCGATGCGGATTGTGTCTCCCACCGCGACATCGATCGCCGAGAGATGGGCATAGCGGGTCGCGAACCCGTTGCCGTGGTCGATTTCCACCATCTTGCCGTAGCCGCCGTTCCAGCCCGCCATCGTGACGGTGCCGGCGGCCGTCGCGCGCGCGGGCTCGCCCGTTTCGGCGCGGAAGTCGAGGCCGGTGTGCATCGCGGGTGCGCGAATGAAAGGATCGGTCCGCATGCCGAAGCCGGAGGTCGAGTCGAGTTCGCCCATCATCGGCTTGCGCACAGGTACGGTGCTGAGCGTACGGGTCAATCGCCCGACTTGGTCGCGCACCAGCCGGATGCGGTAGAGTTGGCGGTCGAACGCCGACGCACCGTTCGCGTTCGCCGGCACGAAGGGTCCGCCGCTCGCGCGCGCGGGCAGGGCGGGCGCAATTTTGCCGAGGTCGAGGCCAAGCTCGGCGAGGATGTTGCGCATCCGACGCGCCTTGTTGTCGTAGTTTTCCTCGAGCGTGTTCAGGGTCGCGTTCTGCTTCGCCTCGTAGCGGTCGAGCGAGATTTGCAGCCGCGCCAGCGCGCCTTCGATGCCGCCATGGGTCTGCGCGGTCGCATGGCGGATGCCGGCGGCGAGCGGCGTGCGCGATTCAAGCCGCGCTTCACGTTCGGGCGGCGGAACAAGAATGACGGTGTCGTTGATCGGGGAGGGCTTCGGCGTGGTGAGTGGGGCGAGGATGGCTGGCGCTGCGGCGCGCGGCGAACCTGGCTTGATCGAACCGGTGGTGAGCGGCTCGGGCAGACTTGAGAGCGCGGAGGAGCGCGACTCCAGGGTCGCCTGACGGCGCGCGATCGTTTCGAGCTTGCCCTCGATCTGCTCCTGATCGAGCAACTGGCGGCTTGCGAGCTTGTCGACCTGCCCGCGCAGGTCGGCGATGCGATCCTCGTAGGCGTATTGCATCTGCGCCTGACGGGCGAGCAACCGCGTCAGCACGTCGTCACGGAACGCAAAGTACGTGGCGGTGGTGGCGGACCATCCGGCCATCACGACAAGCGAGCCGACGATGGTCCAGAACGCGACCGGCCCAAGGCGCACTTGCCAACTGCCATGCCCCAAGGTCCAGCCGGACTTCGCCGGTTCGGGCGGCTTGGCGAGTTTCGGCTGCGCGCGCAGTTGGCCCGCTGATGATGCACGTGCGCGTGGCCATGCGGGTGATGGCCGTGATCGTGCGGACTGCGCGTAGGGGACCGGTGTGACATCAACACTCCCGCGCGCCCCCGAACACGGGCCGCACACAGGGTCGATTTGACCGTCA
This sequence comes from uncultured Alphaproteobacteria bacterium, assembly GCA_963779545.1. Taxonomy (GTDB): domain Bacteria; phylum Pseudomonadota; class Alphaproteobacteria; order Rhizobiales; family Xanthobacteraceae; genus PALSA-894. The sequence goes on from CAVZYQ010000008.1 coordinate 223,218, forward strand.
CATGGTTAATTTTCCGCGAAGCTTGCAATTGCGGAGGAACTGTTAACGAACCGGCAATACACTTCGCGTCGCGGTAGCAGGCCGCGCGCGAGACGTATCCGATGACCGCCGGAAGAGCGCGTCTACAGCGCCTTGGCCGCTTCGAGGACCGCCTCGGCGTGGCCCGGCACCCTCACGTTCTCCCAGACCTGCGCGATTCGCCCGTCCGGACCGATCAGGTAGGTCGTGCGCCGCACTCCCATAAACTTGCGGCCGTACATCGACTTCTCGCCCCAAGCCCCATACGCGGTCAGCATTTTCTTCGTTTCATCGGAGGCGAGCGGTATCGTCAGGTCGTACTTGTCGCGGAACTTGTCCTGCGCCTTCACGGGGTCAGCCGAAACGCCGACGATTTCGGTATCCGCCTTGGCAAAAGCCTTCTTCAGGCCGCTGAAAGCGATGGCTTCCTTGGTGCAGCCCGGCGTGTCGGCCTTGGGGTAGAAATACAGCACCAGCTTGCGGCCCTTGAAGTCGGCCAGCGAGACGCCGCCGCCGCCGTCCCGGGGCAGCGTGAACGCCGGCGCTTTGTCTCCCGCGGCAAGGGCCATGTGCCTTCCTTTCGACGCTTTCAGAGGGCCAATGTGCAGGGGGACGTGACGCCGGTAAAGGGCTGGCGGCTCAGGGGGTATTCGTGCGAGACCGGGACCGCGAAGGGTCCCTCCGCCGACGCTCCTGCACACGAGGTGAGGGGCCTCGAAGAGGGGATGTCCGGCTGCGCATGACGGGGTCTGGATTCAATTCGGCCGTTACGGCGCTGCGCGAGGTTTTCGCGACCTTGCATCTGCACGGCCGCGCGCTCGCCGAACATGCCGCCGACCGCCTGCGCTCCGATGACCGTCATGACCGCCGTTTCCGCGCGCCTCGCTCGACGGATCGGTCTCCTTGGCCGAAGCGCTGCCTGATCGGCGGCGGCGCCATTGCATCAGCCGCGGTCATCAGTTGCGGCATCATCTGGTGGCAGCTCTCCTACGGTGCGATCGCGATCGATTTCGTGACGCCGTGGCTGACTTCGGCGATCGAAGAGCGCCTCGGCGCCGGCCACAAGGTCGAAGTTGCCGGCACGCTGCTGGAGCGCGACGAAGCCGGCCGGTCGGCGCTGCGCCTGCGCGGAGTCGTGGTGCGCGACGCACAAGGGACCGTCATCGCAACCGCGCCGAAGGCCGAAGTCGGCGTCAGCAACATCAGCTTCCTCACCGGCCGCGTTCAGACCGAGCGCCTCAGCCTGATCGGCGCCGAGATGGCGCTGCGCATTGAGCCAAGCGGAACCGTGAATTTGCTGGCCGGCGCCGCCAAGCCTGCGGTCGCGGTCTCGCCCGCGGTCACCCAGTCGATCGCGTCGGTCTCTGCAGCGCACGCGGACGAGCAGTCGCGGCTGCCGCCGGTCGAAGTCACGGCCGATCCGCTGACCGCGATCCTCTCGTGGATCGATCGCCTCGACTCGCTTGGGCTGGACGGCGGCGCGCTGTCCGAGATCGGTCTCAAGGACTGCACGCTGGTGGTCGACGACCAGCGTTCCGGCAAGCGGCTGACCTTCGAGCGCATCAACCTGAGCCTTACGCGCCCGCAGGAAGGCGGCGTCGCCTTCGCGGTGAACTCGACCGGTGCGGACGGTCTCTGGTCGCTGACCGCGACCGTGACGCCCAAGCCCGACGGCCGGCGCACCATCGAGACCGTCATCCGCGATGTTTCGCCGAAAGACCTGATGGTGGCGCTACGCGCCGCCAACAGCAGCTTCTCCGCCGACGTGCCGCTCTCCGCCGTGATCCGTGCCGAAATCGAGCGCGACGGCAAGCTGCAACTGATGGAAGGCCGGATACTCGCAGGCGCCGGACACTTCGGCTCGCGCGACGATCCGGAGAGTCGCATTCATATCGATGAAGCGCAGCTAAACCTGCGCTGGAATGCATCGACACGCCAGTTGCAGATGCCGCTCGACGTCGTGTCCGGTCCGAACCGCGTGAACTTCCCGGCGCAGCTCGACGTGCCGGAAGATACCAACGCACCATGGGTCATGACCATTCCGCGCGGGCTCGTGGTGTTCGCCTCCGCGGACCGCACACGCGATCCGCCGCTGATCATTGACCGCGTCTCGGTGCGTGCGCGCATCGATCCGATGAAGCGCTTGTTTGAGATCGAGCAGGGCGATCTCGGCGGGATATCCGGCGGCTTCGCCATTTCAGGCGCGATCGACTATTCGTCGCCCGACCCGCGGCTGGACCTGGGCATCGCCGGCAAGCGCATGACGCTGTCAGCCTTCAAACGGCTGTGGCCCGCGATGGTGACGCCGCGGCTGCGTTCGTGGGTGGTCGACCGCATCAGCGGTGGCATGGTCGAGCGCGTCTCGATTGGAGTCAACGCACCGCTCTCGACGCTGGAGCCAGGCGGGCCGCCGCTGCCGGACGATGGTCTTTCGATCGACATGCTGACGACCGGCAACACGCTGCGCCTGGTCGATGGGCTTCCGTCGCTTCGGGACGCAGACCTCACGACGCGCGTGCAGGGCCGTACCGCCACGGTCCGTGTCGGCAAGGCGATGGTCGATCTGCCCTCGGGGCGAAAGGTCACGGTCACCAACGGCGTCTTCGAGGTGCCGGACACGCACCCGAAGCCCTCGCCCGCGCGTACGCGCTTCCGCGCCGAGGGCACGGCGGACGCCGCGGCCGAGTTGCTCTCGCTGGAGCGGTTGCGCGATTCCTCGAACGTGGCGCTCGATCCGTCCACCACCAAAGGAAATTTCGCCGCGCAGATCGCGCTCGACTACACGCTGACCGGCACGCTGACCAAGGACAATCTCAACTACGTGGTCGATGCCGACATCACCAATTTCTCGGCGGAAAAATGGGTGCGCGGCCAAAAGGTCGAAGCCGCTGCGCTCAAGCTCACGGCCAATTCGCAGGGGTTCTACACCAAGGGCGACGTGAAGATCGGCGGGCTTCCGGCCAACGTCGATTATCGCAAGTCCACGAGCGACTCTGATGCCGAGGTGCGCATCCAGGCTGTACTCGACGATGCGGGCCGCGCGCGGCTCGGCCTCGGCATGGCCGACACGCTCTCCGGTCCGGTGCCGTTCAAGCTGCAGGGCCGTGTCGGCGCGACCGACAAGGAAAGCCGCTACACGGTCGAAGCGGACCTGAAAGACAGCAAGATCACCGAACTGCTTCCCGGCTGGTGGAAATCCGCCGGACGCGCGACGCGCGTGACCTTCACGGTGATCGACAAGCCGCAGGTGATGCGTTTCGACGACATCGTGATCGACGGCCCCGGCACGCTCGTGAAGGGCATGATCGAACTCGATCCGAACGGCGAGATCGCAGCGGCGAGCTTCCCGTCGTTCGCTCTTTCGGACGGCGACAAGGCGACGCTGCGCGCCGACCGCCTACCGGACGGCACGCTGAAGGTGACGATGCGCGGCGAACTGTTCGACGGCCGCGGCTTCATCAAGTCGGCGACGTCGTCATCGTCGGGCGCGAGCGATAAGAAACAGTCAGCGCGCGACTTCGACCTTGATGTGAAGGTCGGCACGATCACCGGTTACAACGTCGAGACGCTGCGCAACGTCGAACTGCGTATGGCGCGGCGCAACGGTCACATCCGCCAGTTCGGCATGCTGGCGAAGCTCGGCAGCGGATCGACGCTATCCGGCGACCTGCGCGCGTATCCGGGCGGGCGGCAGGTGATCTTCTTCGAGTCGAACGACGCGGGCGCGCTGCTGCGCTTCACCGACACCTACTCGCGCGTCGTCGGCGGAAACATGTGGGTCGCGATGGACCCGCCGACCACCGATCGACTGCCCCAGGCCGGCGTGATCAACGTGAAGGATTTCTCGATCCGCGGTGAGTCCGAACTGCAGCGCGTCGCCGGCGCCGATCCGGGCCGCCAAGGTTCGCCGCAAAACATGGCGGCGGGTGTCAATTTCACCATCATGCGCGCCGAGTTCACGAAATCGCCCGGCAAGCTGATGTTGCGCGAAGGCGCCGTGTGGGGCCCGGCAATGGGCGCGACGCTGGAAGGCGAATTTAATTACGCGCGCGACGATGTGCGCCTGCGCGGCACCTTCATCCCGGCTTACGCGCTCAACAACTTCCTCGCGCGTGTGCCGATCGTCGGACTGATCATCGGCGGCGGACAGAACGAGGGCATCTTCGGCATGACCTATGAGGTCGCCGGACCGCCGGGCAACGCAACACTGCGCGTCATGCCGATGTCGATGCTGGCGCCGGGCATTTTCCGCAAGATCTTCGAATTCCGCGGCGGCAACGAGATCGACCGCAATTCGCTGCCGCAGTATCAGTCGCCGACGCGGTAGCTCTACACCGGCTTCAGCAGCACGTGCTTCTTGCGGCCGAGCGAAAGCTTGATCACGCCTTCCGGCGTCAGGTCCTTAGGCTGTCAGCGTCATCTTGTCGTCGGTGACGGCGGCATCGTTCACTTTCAGCCCGCCGCCCTTGATCTGACGCCGCGCTTCGCCGTTCGAGGCGACAAGCCCGGTCTTCTCGGCAAACACGGTGAGCACGCCGAGCCCCGCCTCCAGTTCGGCGCGCGGCAACCTCGACGGTCGGCAGGTTCTCGGCGACCGCGCCCTCCTCGAAGGTCGTGCGCGCCGTGTCGGCGGCTTTCTCAGCTGCCTCGCGGCCATGCAGCAGCGCGGTCGCCTCGGTGGCGAGTACCTTCTTCGCCTCGTTGATCTCCTGGCCCTTCAGCGCCGCGAGCTTGGCGATCTCCGCCAAGCGGCATCGTCGTGAACAGCTTCAGGAAGCGCTCGACGTCGCCGTCCTCGGTGTTGCGCCAGAACTGCCAGTAGTCATAGACCGGCAGCATGTCGGCGTTGAGCCACACGGCGCCGGCCGCGGTCTTGCCCATCTTGGCGCCCGACGACGTCGTCAGCAGCGGGCAGGTCAGCGCATAGAGCTGATGCGTGCCCATGCGGCGGCCGAGGTCGATGCCGTTGACGATGTTGCCCCACTGGTCCGAGCCGCCCATCTGCAGATTGCAGCCGTAGCGGCGCGCCAGCTCGACGAAGTCGTAGGCCTGCAGGATCATGTAGTTGAATTCGATGAACGACAGCTCCTGATCGCGGTCGAGCCGCAGCTTGACCGAATCCATCGTCAGCATGCGGTTGACCGAGAAATGCCGGCCGACATCGCGCAGCAACTCGATGTAGTTGAGCGTGGTCAGCCATTCGGCATTGTCGGCCATGATGGCGTCGCTCTTGCCGCTTCCGAAAGTCATGAACTTCGAGAACATGCCCTTGATCGACTCCTTGTTGGCGTCGATCTGCTCGTAGGTGAGGAGCTTGCGGCGTCTCGTCGCTTGCCCGACGGATCGCCGACGCGCGTGGTGCCGCCGCCCATCAGCGCGATCGGCTTGTTGCCGGTCTGCTGCAGCCAATGCAGCATCATGATCGAGATCAGGTGGCCGATGTGCAGCGACGGCGCCGTGCAGTCGTAGCCGACGTAGCGACACGACTTTTCCTTGCGCCGCAGCTGCATCGAGGCCCGGCGACGTCGGAAACCTGGTGGATGTAGCCGCGCTCCGACAGGACGTGCAGGAAATCGGACTTGTAGTCGCTCATCGCACGGCCTCGGCTTTAGGGTGTCGGAAAGGCCGGTGGTGTATCAGGTCCGGCGCGGGATTCATAGAATTGGGGCGCAGGAGAAATGCGGGCGATCGGGTTGATGAGCGGCACATCGATGGACGGCATCGATGTGGCCCTGATCGAGACTGACGGCGAAGCCGTGACGGGCTTCGGTCCGCGCGCGCTGCACTTCTATCAGGAGCACGAGGTCGCGATTTTGCGCCGCGCCATGGAGGCCGCGCCCGCACTGCGCAGCCGGACCGAGCGGCCCGCCGCGCTCGTCGAAGCGGAGGAGGTTGTCACGGCGCTGCATGCCAGTGCGGTGAACACGTTCGTTGTCGTCAACGAGATCGACCCACGTAGCATCGATGCGGTCGGCTTCCACGGCCAGACCGTGCTGCACCGGCCAAAGGATAAATTGACAGTCCAGCTTGGCGACGGCGGTGCGCTGGCGCGCGAGATCGGCATGCCGGTGGTCTATGATTTCCGTGCCGCCGATGTTGCCGCAGGCGGACATGGTGCGCCGCTGGTGCCGGTGTTCCACCGCGCTCTGACGCAGACGCTCGACCGGCCCCATCCGGTCGTTGTGCTCAATCTCGGCGGCGTCGCCAACATCACCTTCATCGACGGCGAGCGCGCGCCGATCGCCTGCGACACAGGGCCCGGCAATGCGCTGATCGATGATTTCATGCGCTCGCGCAACGGCGCGCCGCGTGACGAGGAAGGGCGAGCGGCGGCGGCGGGCAGAGTCGATATGGCTGCGGTCGAAAGGCTCCTAACGCATCCGTTTTTTGCGCAGTCATGTCCCAAATCGCTCGACCGCAATGATTTCCGCGAGTGGGTTGCGGCGCATGCTGGACTTGCTGAGAAAAGCACCGAAGACGGCGCCGCGACACTGACCATGCTCACTGCCGCGACCGTCGGGCGCATCGTCGCGATGCTGCCGCGCGCGCCGAAAAGCTGGATCGTGGCGGGCGGCGGCTCGCGCAACCCGACCTTGATGCGGATGCTGACCGAACGGCTGGCGCCCGCATCGGTCGAAACCGCCGATCAGGTCGGCTGGTCGGCCGACGCGCTCGAAGCGCAAGCCTTTGCGTTTCTGGCGGTGCGTTCGCTGAAGGGCCTGCCGCTCACGTTCCCGTCGACGACGGGCGCGCCGCGGCCGATAACCGGCGGCGTGACGGTGCGGCCGTAATCAGGCCGCGCTGCTGTCCGCGGGCTTCAGCCGCTTGTCGAGATAGGCCGTGACGGTCTGCATCATCGGCTCGATCTTGTTGTCGAAGAAGTGGTTCGCGCCCGCGACCACCTTCTGGTCGATGATGATTTCCTTCTGTGTCTTCAGCTTCTCGACCAGGCCCTGCACGTCCTTCGCCGGCACGACCGCGTCCTTGTCGCCGTGGATGATCAGGCCCGAGGAGGGGCAGGGGGCGAGGAAGGAGAAGTCGTAGAGGTTGGCGGGCGGCGCGACCGAGATGAAGCCCTCGATCTCGGGGCGGCGCATCAGGAGTTGCATGCCGATCCAGGCGCCAAACGAGAAGCCGGCGATCCAGCAGCTGCGCGCCTCCGGATTGATGGTCTGCGCCCAGTCGAGCGCCGACGCCGCGTCGGAAAGCTCGCCGGTCCCATGGTCAAACGAGCCCTGGCTGCGCCCGACGCCGCGGAAATTGAACCGCAGCACGGAAAATCCGCGGTGCACGAAGGCATAATAGAGCTGGTAGACGATCTGGTGGTTCATCGTGCCGCCGAATTGCGGGTGCGGATGCAGCACGATTGCGATTGGGGCGTGTTTCACGCGGGCCGGGTGATACCGGCCCTCGATCCGGCCGGCGGGACCGGTGAAGATGACTTCGGGCATTCAGGACCTCGGTTCACAACCCCTCGGCGCGGGCCGTTTGGGTTCACCTACGGCGCGCTTGACGGGGACCGCAGGCGCGCGTAACTATTTAGAACTGTTCTAAATTCTGGGACAGCCTCGCCAGATGAACCCGCGTCCGGGCGGGCGTGGCGGGTTTCTTTGCACGATTTTCGCGGCAGAAAGCAAGCTTTTTGCAATAATGTGGACTGGACGGATCGAGAATCAATGACCGCGCGTGCGTACCTGGACTGGAATGCGAGTGCCCCGTTGCGTCCCGAGGCGCGCGACGCGTTGTGCGCAGCGCTCGAACTTTGCGGCAACCCATCCTCGGTACACGGCGAAGGCCGCGCGGCGCGGCGGCTGATGGAACAAGCGCGCGAGCAGATCGCGGCGCTGGTTGGCGCTGATGCGCGCAATGTCATCTTCACCTCGGGCGGCGCGGAAGCGAATGCTCTTGCGCTGTCTCCAGCCATTGAGGTGGCTGGCAATAAGGCACCGCGTGACCGGCTGTTGATCTCGTCGATCGAGCATTCGTCGGTATTGGCGGGCGGGCGTTTCCCCGCGAGCGCCGTCGAGCAAGTGCCGGTCAACGCGGATGGTGTGATCGATCTTGCGGTTTTGGACCAGCGGCTCAGCGTATTTGAACGTCCGCTTTTTTCGCTGATGGCGGCGAATAACGAGACCGGCGTGGTGCAGCTGGTGACGCAAGCGGGCGAGATCGTGCACCGCCACGGCGGTTTGTTGCACGTCGACGCCGTGCAGGCGGCGGGGCGCGTCCCGCTCGATATCAATCAACTCGGCGCCGACCTGCTGACGCTCAGCGCGCACAAGGTCGGCGGGCCGAAGGGCGCGGGCGCGCTGATCCGGCGCGACGAGTCCATTCATCTGGCCAACCCGCTGATCCGCGGCGGAGGGCAGGAGCGCGGGAGCCGCGCGGGTACGGAAAACGTCGCCGCGATTGCCGCTTTCGGGGCCGCGGCGGCTGCCATCCGGACGAGGTTTGCCGCTGAAACGTGTCATACGGCTGCACTGCGCGACCGGCTCGAGGCCGGACTGCGCACCGCCACTCCCGAAGCCGTCATTTTCGGTGAAAAGGCCGCGCGGCTTCCCAATACGACGCTTGTCGCCATGCCTGGCACCAGGGCCGAAACCCTGGTCATCGCCTTCGATCTCGATGGGATCGCGATTTCGTCGGGCGCCGCCTGTTCCTCAGGAAAAGTCGCCCCCTCGCACGTGCTAGCTGCTATGGGGGTCGCCCCGGAACTCGCGCGCGGCGCGATCCGGATCAGCACCGGCCGGGCGACCGCCGAATTGGACATCGACCGCTTCCTCCTAGTTTGGAGAAAGCTCGCTCAATCACTATCTAATGGTGAGAAACGCGGTTTGGCCGCCTGAAACAAACACCATAACCGACAGACAAACCCCGCGGTCCTTGAAACCGCTGTGGAGGAGTTAAATGCCGGCCGTACAAGAGACCGTCGATCAGGTCCGCCTTATCGACGTTGACCAGTATAAATACGGGTTCGAGACGACGATCTCGTCCGAAAAGGCCCCGAAGGGCCTTTCGGAGGACACCGTCCGCTTCATTTCAGCGAAAAAGGACGAGCCTGCCTGGATGCTCGAATGGCGGCTCGAAGCCTATCGGCGCTGGCTGACCATGCGCGAGCCGCAGTGGGCGCGCGTGAACTATGGCCCGATCGACTATCAGGACGCCTACTATTATTCCGAGCCGACCAACTTCAAGGCGCCGAAGTCGCTCGACGACATCGATCCAGAAATCCTCAAGACCTACGACAAGCTCGGCATCCCGCTGCGCGAGCGCGAGGCGCTGCTCGGCATCGTGCGCGAGCCTAGCGCGGATGGCGAAGAGGGTGAGGCGGCCCCGCGCAATCGCGTCGCGGTCGACGCCGTGTTCGACTCCGTGTCGGTGGCGACGACCTTCAAGGAAGAGCTGAAAAAGTCCGGCGTGATCTTCATGCCGATCTCGGAGGCGCTGCGCGAGCACCCCGATCTGGTGAAGAAGTATCTCGGCTCGGTCGTGCCGGTGTCGGACAATTTCTTCGCAACGCTCAACTCGGCGGTCTTTTCGGACGGCTCGTTCGTCTACGTGCCGCCGGGCGTGCGCTGCCCGATGGAGCTCTCGACCTATTTCCGCATCAACGAGAAGAACACCGGACAGTTCGAGCGCACGCTGATCATCGCCGACAAGGGCTCATACGTGAGCTACCTCGAAGGCTGCACCGCGCCGATGCGCGACGAGAACCAGCTTCATGCGGCTGTGGTCGAACTGATCGCGCATGAGGATGCCGAGATCAAGTACTCGACCATCCAGAATTGGTATCCGGGCGACGCTCAGGGGCGCGGCGGCATCTACAACTTCGTCACCAAGCGCGGCGATTGCCGCGGCGCGAACTCCAAGATTTCATGGACGCAGGTCGAGACGGGCTCGGCGATCACGTGGAAGTACCCGAGCTGCATCCTGCGCGGCGATGGTTCTCGTGGTGAGTTCTACTCAATCGCGATCTCGAACGGCCATCAGGAGGTCGACTCAGGGACCAAGATGATCCACCTCGGCAAGAACACGACGAGCCGGATCATCTCCAAGGGCATTGCGGCGGGAAAATCGCAGAACACCTACCGCGGGCTCGTCTCTTCGCACCGCAAGGCCAAGGGCGCGCGCAACTTCACCAACTGTGACTTTCTGCTGATCGGCAACAAATGCGGCGCGCACACCGTGCCGTACATCGAGGCGAAGAATTCCTCGACGGTATTCGAACACGAGGCCACCACCTCGAAGATCTCCGAGGACATGTTGTTCTATTGCCGCCAGCGTGGGCTGACCGCCGAGGAGGCGACCGCGCTCGTGGTGAATGGCTTCGTCAAGGATGTGCTGCAGCACCTGCCCATGGAATTCGCCGTGGAGGCGCAAAAGCTGATCGCGGTGAGCCTTGAGGGGAGTGTGGGCTAATCAAATGGCGCGCATCGCCGCAGCATTTCTGGCGCTCGCATGCATCTCGGCCTCGACGGGCGGGGCGACGGCATGCTCATGCGTGCGTCCGGATCAGCAGTTGACCGACAAGGAGTATGAGACGTGGACCTATGAGCGTGCCGCCAATGTCGTGCGTGGGCGCATCGTGGATCTTCGGGCTGGTCTCGACACGGTCAAGGGCGGGCACCGCATGGTCGTTGCGAAGATGAAGATTGACTTTGTTATCAAAGGCGACGTGCCGATCGGCGATGCAACCATCTTGACCGGGTTTGGCACTGGCGATTGTGGCATCCCTCACGCCCTATTAACGGGCATTGCTTGGGACCGTGATCTTGTAATCGAGGTGCGGAAGATTCCAGAGCTGCCGAGAGAATACGTGGTCGATATGTGCGGCTATGGCAAGATTTTTGCGATGCCCGGTTTAGAAGCTCCAAAGAATTGAAGGACTGGTAATGCCTCTGCTTGAAATCAAGAATCTGCACGTCGAAATCGACGGCAAGAAGATCCTTAACGGCCTCGACCTCACCGTGAATGCGGGCGAGGTGCATGCCATCATGGGCCCGAACGGCTCGGGCAAGTCGACGCTCGCCTATGTGCTCGCCGGCAAAGCCGACTACGAGGTCACGCAAGGCGAGGTGCTGTTCAACGGCGAGAGCGTGATCGAGATGGACCCGGACGAGCGCGCCGCTAAAGGCGTGTTCCTTGCCTTCCAGTATCCGATCGAAATCCCCGGCGTCGCCACCATGACATTCCTGCGCACCGCGCTGAATGCGCAGCGCAAGCACCGTGGCGAGGCCGAACTGACGACGCCGGAGTTCATGAAGCGCGTGCGCGAGGGGGCGGCCAAGCTTTCGATCAGCCAGGATATGCTGCGCCGCGCGGTGAATGTCGGTTTCTCGGGCGGCGAGAAGAAGCGCAACGAGATTCTGCAAATGGCGCTGCTGGAGCCGAAACTGTCGGTGCTCGACGAGACCGACTCCGGGCTCGACATCGACGCGCTGAAAATCGTGGCGGACGGCGTTAACCGCCTGCGCTCGCCCGAGCGCGCCTCGATTGTCATCACCCACTATCAGCGTCTGCTCGACTACATCGTACCGGACATCGTTCACGTGCTGTCGAAAGGCCGCATCGTGAAGACTGGTGGCAAGGAACTGGCGCTGGAGCTTGAGGCCAGCGGATATGCACAATTCCAGGAAGCGCAGGTTGCCGCGGAGTGACCGATGGGTGATCCCGCCGATATCGGGAAGACGCTGCGTCTGATGTACGAAGCGGGACCGCTGGGAGACGAACCGGTGCCGGAGAAATTCTTGGCGCTTTTGATCGCGGCAGAGGCGCGCGAGGCCGAAGAGCGCAAGGCTGAAAAAGAAGAAAAGAAGCAAGATGGCTGAACTGACCGTAGTGAAGAACGCCGCCGAGCAGCAGATCGCTGCCGAATGGCAGGCGGCGAAGAGCAAGCTGCCGGGTGCGGCATCGCAGCGCGCGGCCGCGTTCGAACGCTTCGCGGCGGTCGGATTGCCGCATCGTCGTATCGAGGAATGGAAGTACACCGATCTGCGCGTGCTGATGCGCGACGCCAAGCCGCTCGCCGCCCGTCCGGACGCGGAGGCTTTCGTGGCGCTGCAGGATGCGGGCGCCGGTCTCGGCGACCTTGAGGCGCGGCGCATCGTGATCGTAGACGGCTATCTCGCGCCGGATTGGACCGATCGCAATGACAGCGATCCGGGCATCAGCATTGTCGAACTCTCGGCATGGCTCGCCGAGAACGACCTTTATCGTCTGAACAGCCTGCCTGAAGCCGCCCGCAAGGACATCGCGGTGTCGCTCAATACGGCGTTCATGACGGGCGGCGTGGTGATCCACGTGCGCAAGGACGCTTCCATCGCGCAGCCGATCCATCTCGCGCATGTGTTCAGCGGGAAGACGGTGGCCGCGACTTTCCCGCGTTCGGTCGTCATCGTCGAACCGGGCGCGCGGCTGATGCTGATCGAGAGCTTCGAGGGTCCCGATGCCGCCGACTATCAGGTCAACACGGCACTACAGATTTTCGCCGGCGACGGCGCCCATGTGGATCACGTCAAGGTTACCCGCGAGGGCGCCAAGGCGCTGCACATTTCCAGCTTGATGGCGGACGTCGGCGCGCACGCGCGCTTCAACACCTTCGCGTTCACGACCGGCGGCGCGGTCGTGCGCAATCAACTGTTCCTGCGCTTCGGTGGCGAGAGTACTGTCGCGAATATTCGTGGCGCGACCCTGCTCAAGGGCAAGCAGCACGCCGACATTACGCTGGTTGCCGATCACGCGGCGGCCGAATGCCAGAGCCGCGAAGTGTTCAAGACCGTTCTTGACGACGAGAGCCACGGTATCTTCCAGGGTAAGATCATCGTGCGGCCCGGCGCGCAAAAGACGGATGCCAAGATGGCGTCGCACGCGCTGCTGCTGTCCGATGAGGCCGAGGCGGCGCACAAGCCCGAACTCGAAATCTTCGCCGACGACGTGCAGTGTGGCCACGGCGCGACCGCAGGCGATCTCGACGAGGATCTCTTGTTCTATCTGAAGGCACGCGGCATTCCGCAAGCTGAGGCTGAGGCACTGCTGATCCAGGCGTTCGTCGGGGACGCCATCGAAGGCATCGAGCATGCGGGCCTGCGCGAGGCGCTGATCGAAGCGGTCGGCGCATGGCTCAAGGCGCGAGGCTGACCATGCATCCGGCGGTCAGCAACGGCTCCTATGATGTCGCCGGCATCCGTGAGGATTTCCCGATCCTGTCGATGCAGGTCTATGGCAAGCCGCTGGTGTATCTGGACAACGCAGCCTCGGCGCAGAAGCCCAAAGCCGTGCTTGATCGTCTGCAGCAGGCCTACACTTCCGAATACGCCAACGTGCACCGCGGCCTGCACTATCTCGCCAACGCCGCGACCGAAGGCTACGAGGGCGCGCGCGAAAAGGTGAGGGCGTTCCTGAACGCCAAGCGGCCGGAAGAGATTATCTTCACCCGCAACGCCACCGAGGCGATCAATACTGTCGCCTATACGTTCGCGCGCGAGCGCATCGAGCCGGGCGACGAGATCGTCATTTCGATCATGGAGCATCACTCCAACATCGTGCCGTGGCATTTCCTGCGCGAGCGCCACGGGGCGGTGATCAAGTGGGCTCCGGTCGACGAGGACGGCAATTTCCTGCTCGATGAGTTCGAGAAGCTGCTGACGCCGCGCACCAAGCTCGTCGCGATGACGCACATGTCGAACGCGCTCGGCACCATCGTGCCGATCAAGGAAGTCGTGCGCATCGCACATGCGCGCGGCATTCCGGTGCTGGTCGACGGCAGCCAGGCGGCGGTGCATCTCGAAATCGACGTGCAGGATATCGGCTGCGACTTCTACTGCATCACCGGCCACAAGCTATACGGCCCGACCGGCATCGGCGCGCTCTATGGCAAATACGAACACCTCGACAAAATGCGGCCGTTCAACGGCGGCGGCGAGATGATCAAGGAAGTGTTCGAGGATCGGGTCATCTATGGCGATCCGCCGCACCGATTTGAGGCTGGTACTCCGCCGATCGTGCAGGCGATCGGGCTTGGCGCCGCGATCGACTACATCCAGTCGATTGGCAAGGCGCGCATCCGCGCGCATGAGAGTGATGTCGTTGGATATGCGCATGACCGGCTGCGGGAGATCAACTCGCTGCGCATCATCGGCACCGCGAAGGACAAGGGCGCGATCGTCTCGTTCGAGATGAAGAACGCGCATCCGCACGATATCGCGACCGTCATCGACCGCTCGGGCGTCGCGGTGCGCGCGGGCACGCACTGCGTGATGCCGCTGCTGGCGCGCTACGGCGTGTCGGCGACCTGCCGCGCGTCGTTCGGACTCTACAATACCAAGGCCGAGGTCGATGTGTTGACCCAGGCCTTGATCAAGGCGCAGGACATGTTCGCATGACCGACGAAACCAAGACCGAAGGCGCGCTGGCTCCGAACGCTGTCGAGACGTCTGGCGGCAGCGCAATTCCGGCTGAAGAACTCGGCCGTATTACTGACGACATCGTCGGTGCGCTGAAAACCGTTTACGACCCGGAAATTCCGGCGGACATCTATGAACTCGGCCTGATCTACAAGGTCGACATTGCGGACGACCGCGCGGTCACGGTCGACATGACGCTAACCACGCCGAATTGTCCGTCCGCGCAGGAACTTCCGATCATGGTCGAGAACGCCGTATCGAGCGTCGCCGGCGTCGGCCCGGTGACTGTGAATATCGTGTGGGACCCGCCGTGGGAGCAAAGCCGGATGTCCGACGAGGCACGCGCCTCGCTGAACATGTGGTGATGTCGTTGCGACAAACCTTGGGCGTACCCAAATAGACAATATAGGCGTTTCTGCTATCCTGGATTCTCCTGACTTTAGAACGGCTTGAAAGAAACGATGGCAACCGTACGACCCCGGCCCCAAGTGATGCGGCTCACCGACGCCGCCGCTGATCGCATCAAGGCGATCATGTCGAAGGCGGACAAGCCCATCGCGGGCGTGCGCGTCGGCGTGAAGAACGGCGGCTGCGCCGGCATGGCTTACACGATGGAGTATGCGGCCGAAGCGGCGAAGTTCGACGAGGTGGTCGAGGACAAGGGCGTCAAGCTCCTGATCGATCCGAAGGCGGTGCTGTTCCTGCTTGGCACCGAGATGGACTTCAAGGTCGACAAGCTGTCGTCCACGTTCGTGTTCAACAACCCGAACCAGACCTCGGCCTGCGGCTGCGGCGAGTCGGTGCAACTGACGCCGGCGGCCGATCCTGCGGCGGCTGAAGCCCAGCACTGACCACTCGGCGTTATGGACGCCGACAGTATCCACGAACTTTTCCGCGAATTCGGATCCGTCACGGTCCGCCGCATGTTTGGCGGACAAGGCATATTTGTCGATGGCCTGATGATCGCGCTGGTGTCCGGCGGCGTGATCCATCTGAAGGCTGACGACGATACGATCCCGGGCTTCGAGCGCGAAGGGATGAAGCCGTTCAGCTACGCCACCAGGGACGGCGAGCGGAAGCTCACATCATACTGGCGCATGCCGGACTTTCTCTACGACGATCCGGGCGATCTGGCGTTGTGGGCACGTGCCGCGCACGGCGTCGCGTTGCGCGCGGCCGAACGCAAACGCAAGCCGAGGACGGTTGCGGAGAAGAAGATCAAGAAGCGAACGGGCAAGCCGAAAAAGGTTGCCGCCGAGGCGAAAGCCAAATCCGTCAGGCGACCTTCGGCGCCGCGACCGAAGCGATCTCCGGGTCGGTCTCGCACATGACGCGGTTGCGGCCGCAGCGCTTCGCCGCGTAGAGGCAGCTGTCGGCCCGCTCGATCAGCGACTGGGCGGTTTCGCCCCGCTGCAGCGTGGCAACGCCGATCGACACGGTCACGCGGCCGAGATGCTCGCCGGTCGAGCGCTTCATCAGTTCCTTGGTCATCACCGCGCGCCGGACATGGTCGGCGACCGTCAGGGCGGAGCGCAGCGCCGTGTTCGGCAGGATGATGGCGAACTCCTCACCGCCGTAGCGCGCCGCGATGTCTTGCCCCTTCACGTTCTGCTTCACCGCGATGGCGACGAGGCGGAGCACCTGGTCGCCGGTGAGGTGGCCGAAGGTGTCGTTGAACGCCTTGAAGTGGTCGATGTCGGTCAGCATCAGCGACAGCGGTTCGCCGCTCGTGACGCTCTGCGCGATGTACTTGTCGAGCGCCTGATCGAAGTATTTGCGGTTGGAGAGCGAGGTGAGAGGGTCGGTCAGGCTCTCGTTGCGCACCGCCTCGAGGTTGACCTGAAGCTGGCTGATCTCCTGCTTGGACGCTTTCAGGCTGTTCTCCAGCCGCGAATTGTTCTCTTCCATCTCGCGCGTCGCGCGCACCAGCGTCTCGACGATGGTGCGTAGTCCATCGCGGTCCTTCGCGGTGCCGAGATCCTGCGTCGCATGCGCGAGGCTTTCGGTATATTGCGTCGCCGAGCCGACCGCGGCGTCGATCATCGACATCACCTGCTCGATCTCGTCGACGATCTGGCCGCCGACGTTGTCGATGCGGTCGGTGAGGCGCGCGGGCGAGAGATAGGTCTCGTAGATCTGGTCGATGTCGGCGCTGGTGAGCGTGCCGTTGCGCGCGATCGTCTCGTTGATGGTCTGGTTGAGGGTCGGATTATGCCCGGTCGCGTAGGCGTACCAGACTTCATAGTTGCGGGGATAAGCGGGCTGGCGCAACGCCTTGATCTGTCCGAGCGCGATTTCCGCGAATGGCATGGTGCGTTCGTACTCGTCGGATTGCGCGGTCATATGTGCCACATCATTCGCGCAGCCCGAGAAGGCTCCGCGGTCCACCCCACCCATCAGGGTTTCACCCTATTGGAGAAGGATTAAACGGCGAGTAAACGTGGCTTCCTGTGGGAATGAATTGCCGATAACCATTTCGTGAGTTTGCTGCCCGAGCAGTCATGGCGAAAACAACTTTCGCGCTCACCGCGAACGTTACGGCAAGTCTCTCAAAATACCCGGAATGTATTCGCGCGTTGTTGCTCAAGCTTTGAGCGTTACCGGCCGCAACAGAAAAGCCGGCAGGTGCGAGTCATCGCCTTCCTCTACGCGAGGACGCGGGGCGGGACGGCGCGAACGCGCTTCATCGATATGCGCAACTTTGGCGGCGGGGCGCTCCTGCCTTGCGGCGGGCTCGTGACGCTCGGGCCTGTCGCGACGGGGTTGGTCGTGGCGCGGCTGCTCGGATCGGCGCGGGCGGGGTTCGCGGTGTTCGCGTTCTCGCGCCTGCGGCGCGTCGGCCGATGGCGCGGGCTCGTTGGCCCAGGCCAGCGTCTGGCCGGTGAGCTTCTCGATCGCGGCGACCGACTTGGAATCCGCCGGGCTGACGATGGTAAGCGCCGTTCCGCTGCGCCCGGCGCGGCCGGTGCGGCCGATCCGATGAACGTAATCGTCGGCATGATGCGGAACGTCGAAGTTGAAGATGTGGCTGACGGCCGGAATATCGAGGCCGCGCGCCGCGACGTCGGAGGCGACAAGCAGCTTTACTTCGCCCCGGCGGAACTGTTCGAGCGCGGCGGTGCGTGCCGACTGGTCCATGTCTCCGTGCAGTGCGATCGCCGAGAAACCGTGACTCACAAGCGAGCGGTGCAGGGTCGCGACCTCGCGCTTGCGGTTGCAGAAGATGATCGCGTTGGTGAGGCCTTCCGCCGAGCGGATCAGGCGGCGCAGCGTGTCGCGCTTTTCATGCGGCTCCCTGCCAACCTTCACGAGCTGCTGCGTGATCGCCGCAACGGTGGTCGCGGGCTTGGAGACTTCGACCCGCACCGGATTGTGCAGGAACTGCTCGGTGATGCGCTGGATTTCCGGCGGCATCGTCGCCGTGTAAAACAGCGTCTGGCGCGTGAACGGCACCAGCTTGCAGATGCGCTCGATGTCCGGGATGAAGCCCATGTCGAGCATGCGGTCGGCTTCGTCGATCACCAGCAGTTCGACGCCGGTCATCAGAAGCCGGCCGCGCTCGTGATGGTCGAGCAGGCGCCCCGGCGTCGCGATCAGCACGTCGACGCCACGCATCAGCTTGGCGTCCTGATCGTCGAACGATACGCCGCCGATGATCAGCGCGACGGTGAGCTTGTGCTTCGCGCCGTACTTGATGAAGGCTTCCTGCACCTGCGCGGCGAGTTCGCGCGTCGGCTCCAGGATCAGCGTGCGCGGCATGCGCGCTCGCGCGCGGCCTTGCTCCAGCATGGTGATCATCGGCAACACGAAGGCGGCGGTCTTGCCGGTGCCGGTCTGCGCAATGCCAAGCACATCACGGCGCGAAAGCACGTGCGGGATGGACTGTTCTTGAATGGGGGTCGGGGTCGTGTAGCCAGTCGCAGTGACGGCGGCTTGTACTTTTTCGGATAAACCAAGATTGGCGAACGACATGAAACCTCGAATGGGTGACTGCCCTCGGAGCTACACCGCGCCGGACACGGGACGATGACATTGGATGCGCGGGGAGGGCGGTCGAATCTTGCAATCGGACCGGTCAGCGAGGAACATAGTCATTCGTGCCGCAAAGTCAATATGTTGCACCGCAACAAACGCCGATAAAGCCTAATTTCTCGTCACAAATCGACCTCACGGAGCCGTCCGATGGCCGATAGCCTGCCGATCCTGCTTGTGCCGGGACTGAATTGCTCGCCCGCGCCTCTACGCGCCGCAGATGCCGGAGTTATGGCGCTTCGGGCCGGTTACGGTCGCGGACCACACCCGCGACGACACCATCGCGGCGATCGCCGGCGCATCCTCGCCGCCGCGCCGCCGCGTTTCGCGCTCGCCGGGCTGTCGATGGGCGGCTATATCGCGATGGAGATCGTGCGGCAGGCGGCGGACCGGGTCGTGAAACTCGCGCTGCTCGACACCGGCGCGCGCGCCGATACGCCGGAGGCGACCGCGAAGCGTGCACACCAACATCGCGCTCGCGCGAGAGCGGCCGTTTCAACGAGGTGATCGATCCGCAGTTTCCGCTCTACGTCCATCCCTCGCGCGCAAACGATGTGGCGCTCAAAGCCGAGTATCTGGCGATGTGCCACGACGTCGGGCCCGAGGCTTACGTGCGCCAGCAGAAAGCGATCATGAGCCGCGTGGACTCTGCGGCCGCTCCTGCCCACGATCCGCTGTCCGACGCTCGTGCTCGTCGGGGACGCAGACGCCGCAACGCCGCCCGCGCTGTCCGAAGAGATGGTTGCAGCAATCCCGGGCGCGAAGCTCGTCGTTATTCCCGAGTGCGGCCACCTCTCCACGATGGAGCGGCCGGAGGTCGTGACAAAAGCACTCGTCGGATGGATGAGCGCCTGAGGACGTGCACGACCGCGCGACCTGCGCTAAGATTCGCCAAAACGACGGGAGGAACGTGATGTACGCGAAAACGCGTCGAGGGTCGTTGCTTGCACTTGCTATCGCGGCGCTCGCGCTGGCGACGCCCGCCAAAGCGCAGGGTGACTACCCCAACAAGACGATCCGCATCGTGGTCGGCTTCGCGGCCGGCGGCGGCAATGACATTTTCGCGCGGCTGGTCGGACAGAAGCTGCAGGAACTGATTGGGCAGACCGTCATCATCGAGAACAAGCCCGGCGCGGGTGCGCGGCTCGCCAACGAATATGCGGCGAACCAGCCTGCCGACGGCTACACGCTGCTGGTCGCGGCGAGCGGCGGCATGTCGATCGCGTCGGCGATTTATCCGAAGCTCGGCTATCACCCGACGAAAAGCTTCGTGCCGCTGACGATGATCGCGAACTTCCCGCTGATCCTCGCGATCCCGGAAAATCATCCGGCCAAAACCGTGCCGGAACTGGTCACCTGGATGAAGGCCAATCCGGACAAATCGAACTACGCGACATCTTCGCCCGCGTTCACGATTGCGACCGAGTTGTTCAAGCTGAAGACCGGCGCGCCCTTCGCAATCGATCCCCTACAAGAGCAGCGGCGAGATCGCTTGTCGCCGTCATGGGCGGGCAGACGCTGCTCACCATCGCGGACGGGCCGCCGACGGTGCCGCTGGTGAAGGGCGGCAAGGTGCGCGCGCTCGCCGTCACAGGTTCCGAGCGCTCGGCCGAGCTTCCCGACGTCCCGAGCATGAAGGAAGCTGGTCTCGCCGACGTGAACACCGCGCTGTGGAGCGGCCTGTTCGTTCAGGCCGGCGACGCCCGCGCCGATCGTGAAGAAGCTTGAAGAGACCTTGCGCCGCGCCATCGCCGACCCGGAGGTGAACGCCAAGCTGAAAGCCATGGCGGTGACGCCCGGCGGCGGCTCGTCGGAGGAATTCCGCGCGATGATCGATGCAGACATCAAGACGACCGCGGATGTGGTGACGGCTGCGAAACTGGAGTTCAAGGACTAACGTTACGGCGCGCGCGGTGCGCCCAAGCGTGCCGTGTTCGTGCCAGATCACGGCGTCTTCCAGCCGGTCATCGCCCCAGAATGCTTCGCCGCGCGTGACGAAGGTCGGCGCGCCGAAAATGCCGAGCTTGCGTGCCTCTTCGGTGGCCGTCTCATAAGCGCGTGTCGTCTCTTCGGCCTCGGCGAGGGCGAGACGCGGCGCGGATCTTCGCCGATCTCGTGCAGGCTGTCGGAGAGGTTCGGCTCCGCGCCGCATTCCTGTTTCTCGACAAACCAGCGCCGGTAGGTCGCGCGCACATAGTCCGCGCACCAGCCTTCTTGCGCGCCAACGATCGCGACGCGGTTGGCGAGATCGAATTGCTTGAGTGGGTAGGGCGCCTCGCCTTCGAATGCGAAGCCGTAAAGTCCCGCCCGGCGATGGATATCGCGCCACATGTATTCGAGCTTCTTCGGTTTCGATGCAGGCCGGTTGTCCATCTCGACCATGATGGCGCGCACCGAAAACGGGCGCCACACGAAGCGGATGTCGGTCGTATCCTCGACGCGATCGATCCGCATCACGGTCAGGAACGTGTACATGCTGCCGATGGAGAACCAGAAATCGATCGGATCGGATTGCGCCATGGGCTGCTCGCTGATGTCGAGGTTACCACGGCAATTCGGTGCCGTCGTAGTTCACATAACGGTGCCCGGGTTTCCTGCCGTGCTTCTCGATCGCGTTCGCGACATTGCGGCAGCTCGTTTCCACATCGAACGTCGCGGACGGCCCGCCCATGTCGGTGCGCACCCAGCCGGGCGCGATCGAGAGCACCGGATGGGCGGCGTGGCGGTTCGCGAAACTGCGCGCGCCCATGTTGAGCGCGGCCTTGCTCAGGCGTACGTCTCCCAATCGGCGCGGCCGACATTCATCTCGATGCTCCCGAGCATCGACGACATGAATGCGACGGTGGCCTTCGGCTTGAGCAGACCGGCGAGCGCTTCGGCCGCCACGATCGGAAAGTAGGCGTTGGTCAGGAACACGCGCGCGGCCTCGTCGGGCTCCACCTCATGCAGCGGCTTCGGCACCGACCCGGAAATCCCCGCGACCAGAAACAGCAGGTCCAGCTTTTCGCCGGCAAAGTCCTGGCGCAATTCCACAACGCCATCGGTGTCGGCAACATCGACGCGCGCGATGCGCAGCCGGTCCCCGGCTACTGTGCCGAGCGCTTCGAGACCCGACGCGTCGCTGCGCGCGGTCGCGATCACGCGCCAGCCGCGCGAGTGGTATTCGCGGGCAAGGCCGAGCCCGAGGCCGCGCGAAGCGCCGAGGAGAAGTGTTGTTTGTGATGAACTCGACACGGGCGCCTTGAGGCCAGTTTTTCACGGTAGGGCGTTATTCTGCATGCGGTGCGGCAGGTTACAAAGGGCAGCGGCGCTGTTGCAGAAGAGCCACGGGTATCGACAATCCGAGGTCGTACGCCACTTCCAAACGTCACTGGCCGAATATGCGGTGGTTCGCCGCACAGGCCGGTAGTAAATTCCCGATTCGATTGGGCAGGCCCGGAGGCGCTTCCATATGCGCATGTCGATCGGTGGGGCGTTAGTCTCGTCCATCCTGTTGGGCGTGCCGGGCACCGCTATGGCCGCCGATATCCCGATGAAAGTTCCGAGCGTGGCTCCAGTGGTCGCGCCGGGCTTCTCGTGGACGGGCTGTTACGTCGGCGGCTACGCCGGCGGCGCGTGGGCCCGCAACGTCAACGTGACGGAAGGCAGGGCACAGCCGGGTGGGCCGTTTGCGGCGGGCACGCTCTACAGTACTCCGAACGGCGCGCCATACAGCTACCAGCTGGATGCAGGTTTCATCGGCGGCGGCACTGTCGGCTGCAATTATCAGGCGAGCGTGTTCGTCATCGGCCTTGAAGGCGAGCTTGGTTACATAAGGCTCCGCGGCTCGGCCGTCGATCCAACAGCGTCGGGCTGTTCGGCAGCGACACCACCGACTCGACCCGCATCGGCGATTGGTACGGGCTCGCCACGGCACGGGCTGGCGTCACGCTGGATCGCGCCCTCCTGTACCTGAAGGGCGGGGCGGCGTTCATCCGCTCCAACTCGACGGTCATCGATGCCTGCGCGGTCGCGCCGTGCGGCACCGGACTGGTCTCCGCCAGCGGAGCGGGCAAGAACGTCACCTGGACGCTCGGCGGCGGCCTCGAATACGCGTTCGCGCAGAACTGGTCGGTGAAGGGCGAGTACATGTACATCGCCTTGCGCGAAAGCTATGCGACTTGGGCGCGGGTGGCGGACGGCGGCCGGCTCCGTGTTCTGCTGGACGCACAAGCTTGACGGCGTGCACACCGCGAAGCTCGGCGTGAATTACCGTTTCTAGCGAGCAGTCGATCGTTGCCATCGCGCTCACACGTCGAGCAATTCCTCGCTGGCGAATTCCGCCTTCTCCTGAATAAACGCAAAGCGCGTCTCGGCCTTCGTGCCCATCAGCCGCTCGACCGAAGAATTCGGTGTCCGCGCGGTCCTCGGTCAGCAGCATGACCTTCAGCAGCGTGCGCTTCTTCGGGTCCATGGTGGTTTCCTTGAGCTGCGCCGCCATCATCTCGCCGAGGCCCTTGAAGCGGCCGATCTCGACATTGGCGTTGGCGCGGAATTCGCTCTTCAGCAGCTCATCGCGGTGCGCCTCGTTGCGCGCGTAGAAGGTCTTGCCGCCATGCGACAGGCGGTAGAGCGGCGGCACCGCGAGGTACAAATGCCCGCGCTCGATCAGCTGCGGCATCTGGCGATAGAAGAACGTGATCAGCAGTGAGGCGATGTGCGCGCCGTCAACGTCGGCGTCGGTCATCACGACGATCTTCTCGTAGCGCAGGTCCTCGTCGCGATAGTGCACGCCGGTCCCGGCGCCGAGCGCCTGCACCAGATCGGCAAGCTGCTGGTTGCCGGCGAGCTTGTCCTTGGTGGCGGAGGCGACGTTCAAAATCTTGCCGCGGAGTGGCAGGACGGCCTGGTTCGCACGGTCGCGCGCCTGCTTGGCTGAGCCGCCGGCCGAGTCACCTTCGACGATGAACAGCTCGGAGCCTTGCGCCGCCGTGTTGGTGCAGTCCGCGAGTTTGCCGGGCAGGCGCAGCTTGCGCGTCGCGCTCTTGCGCTGCGTTTCCTTTTCGGCGCGGCGGCGCAGCCGCTCGTCGGCGCGTTCGATCACCCAGTCGAGCAGCTTGTTGGCCTGATGTGGGATTGCCCGAGAGCCAGTGATCGACGTTGTCCTTGATCGCGGTTTCCGTGATGCGCTGCGCCTCGACGGTGGCGAGCCGGTCCTTGGTCTGGCCCTGGAATTCCGGCTCGCGGATGAACACCGAGAGCATTGCGCCCGCGCCGATCATCACGTCGTCCTGCGTGATGTTCGCGGCGCGCTTTCCCTGGCCGGCGCGCTCGGCGTGATCGCGCAGTCCGCGCGTTAGCGCAGAACGCAGGCCCGCCTCGTGCGTGCCGCCGTCGTGGGTCGGGATCGTGTTGCAGTAGGACGAGACGAACCCGTCCGCGTCCGCCACCCACGCCACCGCCCATTCGACCGCGCCATGGCTGCCGGTCTTGCCGACCTTGCCGGCGAAAATGTCGGGGTGCACCAGCGTCGTGCCGTGCAGCGCGGCGGTGAGGAAGTCGGTCAGGCCGCGCTCGAAGTGAAACGTCTCCTGCTCCGGTACGTCGTCGACGCCGGCAATCAGCGCCTTGTCGCAGGTCCAGTGAATCTTCACGCCGCCGAAGAGGTAGGCCTTCGAGCGCGCCATCTTGAAGATGCGCGCGGGCTTGAACGCGGCCTTCGCGCCGAAGATCTGCGCGTCGGGATGGAAGCGCACTTTCGTGCCGCGCTTGTTCGGAACGCGGCCGAGCTTTTCGAGCTTGCCTTTCGGAATTCCGCGTTCGAACACCTGCCGGAAGTGCTCTTGGCCGCGCCAGACCTCCACTTCCATGCCGGTCGGAGAGCGCATTCGTTACCGACACGCCGACGCCGTGCAGGCCGCCGGAGGTCTCGTAGACCTTGGAGTCGAACTTTCCGCCCGCGTGCAGCACCGTCATGATCACTTCGAGCGCGGACTTCTTCGGGAATTTCGGGTGCGGATCGACCGGGATGCCGCGTCCATTGTCGGTGACGCTGACGAAACCATCGGCCGTCATCTCGACTTCGATCGTGCTTGCATGACCCGGCGAGCGCCTCGTCCATCGCGTTATCGATCACCTCGGCGAACAGGTGATGCAGCGCCTTCTCGTCGGTGCCGCCGATGTACATGCCGGGGCGGCGGCGCACCGGCTCGAGCCCCTCCAGCACCTCGATGTCGCGCGCGGTGTAAGCCTCACCCGCGGGTGCCGACTTGGTCCGCGCAGGGGCGGGGGCGGCGCGCCGCGTCGCAGGCGCGCCAAACAGGTCGGGCGCTTCGGCCGTCTTTTTTGCGGTCTTTGCCATGTCGGGTTTCGTTACGTCGGGAACGAATCACTTGCCACCCGACTATGCCATGGGCAGGGCGGGATGGTGACATTCCGCCACTGGCGCGGTCGCGCGCGAAACGCTAGACCGGAGTTACATCAAGGCTTTCTCCCAAAATGTTCGAAGAATACGTTCAACCGATCGTCGATTTCGTGCGCGTCCATCAGGTGTGGGCCGCGCCCGTCGTGTTCTTCCTCTGCTTTATCGAATCGCTTGCCTTCGTGTCGCTGATCTTTCCCGCGTGGGGGGCCCTGGTGGTGATCGGCACCATGATCCAGGCGGGTGGCCTGAATTTCTGGCCGATCTGGATCGCGGGCTCCATCGGGGCGGCGCTGGGCGACTGGCTGTCCTACTGGATCGGCAGAAAACTCGAGCACACGGTGCAGAACATCTGGCCGTTGTCCAAGCATCCGCAACTCATTCCGAAGGGTGAGGCGTTCATCAAGAAGTGGGGCGCGCTCGGGATTTTCATCGGCCGCTTCTCGGGGCCGCTGCGCGCCTCGGTGCCGCTGGTAGCTGGCATTTTCGAAATGCCGTTCTGGCGGTTTCAGATCGCGAATTTCACCTCCGCGTTCGTTTGGGCCGCGGTGCTGCTTCTGCTCGGGGACGTAGTTGCGAAGGGCTTGCAACTGTTCTGGAAGTAGGCCGCGCCGGGAATTAACGCTGGCGTGCAGGGTGTTCCTATCAGGTGCGGCCATCCAGCCGATTTTCCGCTAGGATCGGCCGCGCTAGTGAAGGGGCTACGCGACGCGGCTTTGATCGCGCGCAAACAGGGAGGGCTCTCATGACAGGTTTGACGCGCCGTACGATTCTGACAGGTGCCGCCGCGGGCGCGGCGGGCACGCTTGCGCCGCTGGCTCCGGCTTTGGCCGCGGCGCCGCCGGTCGGCAAACAGAACGCCGGCTTCTACCGCTACAAGGTCGGCGACATCGAGGTCACGGTCGCGACCGACGGCGCCAACCGCTTCCGCTTCCCGGATGGCTTTGTCGTCAACAAGAGCCGCGACGAAGTGAACGCCGGATGGGCGGCGCTCTACGGCGAAAAGGATCAGATGGTGGTCCCGTATTCGCCGATCGCGGTGAACACCGGCGGCAAGCTCGTCGTGATCGACACCGGCACGGGCGAGGCAAACTTCGAGCGCAGCAAGGGCGCGGCCGGCCAATTCCACTCCAACCTGAAGGCCTCGGGCATTCAACCCGATCAGGTCGACACGGTCATCATCTCGCACTTCCACGGCGATCACATCAACGGCCTGCTCGACAAGGACAACAAGCTTGCCTTCCCGAAGGCCGAAGTTCTCGTCCCCGCGCCGGAGTGGAAGTACTTCATGGACGACGCCGAGATGGGCAAGCAGACGACCGATCGCATGAAGGGCGTGTTCGCGGGGCTGCGCCGCGTGTTCGATGCGCTCGGCCGCAAGGTCACGCAATACGACGCCGGCAAGGAGGTCGCGCCGGGCATCACGCCGGTTGCGACCCATGGCCATACGCCGGGCCACATGTCGTTCGTGATCGCGCAAGGCAACGGCAAGGTGTTCGTGCAATCCGATGTGACGAACAATCCGTTGTTCGTGCGCAATCCGGGCTGGCACCTGATGTTCGACCAGGACCCGCAGGCCGCGGAAGCGACCCGCCGCAAGACCTACGACATGCTGGTGGCCGAGAAGATGATGGTGCAGGGCTTCCACTATCCGTTCCCGGCGCTCGCCCATATCGAGAAGTCGGGCTCGGACTACCGGGAGGTCCCGGTGCCGTGGAGCCCGACGATCTGAGCGGGACTGCTCGAAACAGACCGAAGGCCGCCAGCGATGGCGGCCTTCTTTTTTGACCGACAGCAAAGCCGTGTTGCGTTACATTGCGCGCCAATCGCCGCGACTGAAATCGCGGCGCTCAGGGAGGCGAACGCCATGACCGAATTGACCCGACGCAATCTGCTTTCGGCCGCCGCCGGGCTCGGAGCCGCCGCGACACTCGGTCCGATCAGTTCCGCACAAGCCGCCGCGCCCGCTGTCGGCAAGCAGAACGCCGGCTTCTATCGCTACAAGGTCGGCGACATCGAGGTGACCGTCGTCACCGACGGCGCGAACACGTTCAAGTTCGCCGACAACCATGTGGCCAACAAGACGCGCGACGATCTCAACAAGGCCCTCGAAGCCGCGTACTACCCGAAAGATCTGATGACGACGCCGTACAATCCGATCGTCGTCAACACCGGCGGCAAGCTCGTGGTGATCGACACCGGCACGGGCGAAGCGGCCTACGAGCGAAGCAAGGGCGTGACCGGCCAGTTCCAGACCAACCTGAAGGCCGCCGGCATCGACCGCAACGCGGTCGACATGGTGGTGATCTCCCACTTCCACGGCGACCACATCAATGGCCTGATCACGCCGGACAAGAAGCTCGCATATCCGAACGCCGAGGTTCTGGTGCCCGCCGGAGACTGGAAATTTTTCATGGACGACGGCGAGATGAGCCGCGCGACCGGCGACCGCATGAAGGCCGTGTTCGCGGGCGCGCGCAACGTGTTCGACGCGATCGGCCGCAAGGTCACGCCTTACGAGCCCGGCAAGGAGATCGCGCCCGGCATCACGTCAGTCGCAACGTTCGGCCACACGCCGGGCCACACCTCGCACATCGTCGCGTCGGGCAACGACAAGATCTTCGTGCAGGGCGACGTCACGCACGTGCCGTGGGTGAACGCGCGCAATCCGGGCTGGCACGTGTTCTACGATCAGGACCCGGTGATGGCGGAGGCGGGGCGACGCAAGGTCTACGACATGCTGGTCGCCGAACGGATGCGCGTGCAGGGCTTCCACTATCCGTTCCCGGCGCTCGCCTATGTCGAAAAATCCGGCGACGGTTATCGCGAAGTGATGGTGCCGTGGAATCCGGCCATGTGACCTGACGCGATTTGCGAATGAGTTGCAGAAGGCCGCCGCGAGCGGCCTTTTTGCATTCGACAATCAAGCGAACGTGATCGCGCCGGATAACGCGCCGCAGCCGGACCGTCATGCGCTTCGCATACGATCCGCGCCGCCGGTCCGCTGAGAGGCCGGGAAGAATTCATCCGAGGGAGCGACACATGACCATGCTGTCACGCCGCGCCATGCTGGGCGGCGCTGCGGCGATTACCGCCGCCACGACGTTGAACGCGCAACCCGCTCACGCCGCCGCGCCGATGGCCGGCAAACAGGGCCCGAGTTTCTATCGCTACAAAATCGGCGACTTTGAAGTGACCGCGCTGAACGAAGGCATCGCGCGCAACACGACGCCGCAGAACATGGCGGTGAACAAGACGCTGCCGGACATGCAGAAGGCTTTGAGCGATGCCTTCCTGCCGACCGATCACGTCATCAACCAGTTCAACATCATCGTCGTGAACACCGGCAAGAATCTTGTGCTGATCGACTCAGGGTTTGGCGACAGCGGTCCGCCGACGGGAGGCAGCCTCGTGGCCAACATGCAGGCCGCCGGTATCGATCCGAAGAACATCGACACGCTTCTGGTCAGCCACTTCCACGGCGACCATATCTCCGGCATCCGCGCCAAGGCTGGTGCCGCAAACTTCCCCAATGCCGAGGTGATGGTGCCGGCGGCGGAGTGGCAGTTCTGGAACGACGCCAGCAACCAGGGAAGGTCATTGACGCATTCAAGCCGGGGTTCGGCAACGTGAAGCGCGTGTTCGATCCGATCGCCAAGGACGTAAAGCAATATGAGCACGGCAAGGAATTGGTGCCGGGCATCACGGCGGTCGATGCGCGCGGGCACAGCCCCGGCCACACCGCGTTCGTCGTCGCGTCGGGCAACGGCAAGCTGCTGGTGACCTCCGACACGGTCAATCACCAGATCCTGATCCGCAATCCGGAATGGAGCCTGTGGGCCGACATGGATGCCGCGATGGCGATCACGGCGCGCAAGAGGCTGCTCGACATGGCGGCGGCCGACAAGATGCAGATTGCCGCCTATCACCTGCCTTTCCCGTCGACCGGCTTTATCTCGAAGCAGGGCAGCGGCTACGAATTCCATCCGGCCTATTGGCAGCCGGTGCTCTGAACTGCCGCGAATGGAAGTCGAAAAGGCCGCCGCGTGGCGGCCTTTTCTTTGGGTACGGCACTTGATGGCACTCACGCGGCGCGATCAACTGGTGCGCGCAATTGGGAGGATTCCATGCGGACCGGTCTCGCACTCGCCGTCGTCGTTGCGGTATTGGCGCCAGCCTGGGCGGCAAGCGCCGCCACCTATGTGTATGTCGGCAATGCAGGCTCGAGCGAGATCGTCGTGTTGTCGCTCGATCCCAAGGACAAGGGCTATTTGAAGATCGTCGACCGGGTCGCGGTACCGCGCGTGGTCACGGCGGGCGGCTCCACTCCGCTCGCCATCAGCCCAAGCAAGAAATTTCTCTACGTCGGTCTGCGCGGTGAGCCGAAGGTCGCGGCGAGCTTCGAGATCAATCGCAAGTCCGGACGGCTAACCTATCTCGGTGCTGCGCCGCTTCCGGACTCGATGGCCTACATTGCCATCGCCAAAGCGGCAGCTTTCTGCTGAGCGCGTCCTATCCCGGACACAAGGTTGCGGTGAATCCGATCGGCCCGGATGGCGCGGTCGGGCCGACACAGCAAATCTCTGCATACGGCGCCGAACGCGCACGCAATACTGACCGACAAGTCGAACACGCACGCGTTGGCAACCAGCCTCGGCGGCGATGTTGTCAATCAGTTCGATTTCTCCCCCAAGAGCGGGGTGCTGTCGTGGAATTCGCCGTCAACCGCAAAGGTCGGCACGAAGGCGGGACCGCGCCATTTCCGTTTCGGAAAGGACGAAAAGTTTGTTTATGTTCTCAATGAGTTGGACGGGACCGTTTATGTTTTTAATTATCAGGCCAACGGTGGCACCTTGGGCATGGTCGTCCAGACCTTGAGCGCGATGCCGCCGGGCGTCCAGGCCAAGCCCTGGGCGGCCGACATGCAGATCACGCCGGACGGCAAATTCCTTTATGTGTCCGAGCGCACCACCAGCACGATTTCCGGATACAGGATCGACGCGAGCGGCATGCTGATCCCCAACGGCACGATCGCGACCGAGCAGCAGCCGCGCGGCTTTGCAATTGATCCATCCTCCCGCTTCCTGCTGGTCGCCGGCGAGAAGTCCGACAGCATCAGCGTCTATGCGATCGATGAGGCGAGCGGCCATCTGGGTCTTCATCCAAAGACCAAAGAACCAGGGACGCCGAGTCAGCGGCTCTGGGTCGGGAAGAGCCCGAACTGGATCGAAATCGTCGAGCTGCCTTGAACAATGGGGAGGGTTGGGAACTTCACGTATTCTGTTGACCTTTGTGGTTTTACGTATGGTCAGCCCCGCCCGAGAGTGGCTAGTAAAATACCGGGCGAACTCTCGTGCATTGGTTGAGGGGATTGGGGCGTGGGGACGGCGGCCAAAGGATCCGGGGTGGCGGTTTTCACCGGCGCCGAACTTGCGCTGGCCGACGCGATGATCCTGCTCATGAAGGTCATGTCGCTGCACGGCGTGATCGACCATGACGCGATCAACACCGTGTTCGCCGAACTGCAGTCGCGCTATCGCGCCCAGAACCTGACCTCGGCCGCCGCCATGGCGGAATACCTGCGCGCGCATGCGACCGGCGCCGACCAGGACACGATCCTGGAGCCCATGCAGAGCGCCGAACAAGAACCGCAAGGCTCGGCTTGAACCTTAGGCCCGTTTGCTGCGACTGATGCAGAGCGCTTGACGCAATCCCGCGTCAGCCTATATACGCGCCGCCATGACGCACGTTGTGACCGTAACGAACCGTCGCCGCCGCCCCTTCCGGGCGGTATTGGCGTTCGATCACATCTGATCGTCAGCCTGCCGCCGGAGCGAACTCCGCGGCACCCCTCTTGAAAACCCGCGCAGTTCCGTCTCCGGTGGCCTCAACCGGAGACCGAGCCATGTACGTCCATCCCGCTTTCAAAGTGCACCCGGCCGCGAGCCTCGCGTTCGCGGCGGCGCGCGGTTTCGGTTTGGTGATCGCGTGCGATGGCGGCCGCCCGGTCGCCTCGCCGCTGCCGTTTCGCCTGATCGAGCAGGATGGCCAGACGCCGAAGCTCGAATTCCACGTGGCGCGCAACAATCCGCTCGGCGCGATCGCGGAGAAGGGCGGGACGTGGCTCGTCGCCGTGCAGGGCCACGACGCCTATGTGTCGCCCGACTGGTACGCGAGCGCCGAACAGGTGCCGACCTGGCTTTACGAGGCGGTGCATCTGTCTGGCCCGGTGCGGGTCACCGGGGCCGAGCACATGCGGGGCCACACCGAGCGGCTGAGCGCAAAGTTCGAAGGCTGGCTTGAGCCAAAGCCCGCGTGGAAGCTCGACAAGGTGTCGGAGAAGCGCAAGGAGATGCTGCTGAAGGGCATCATCGGGATCGAGATGACCATCGAGACGATCGAGGGCAATTTCAAGCTGAACCAGCACAAGGCGGATGAAGATCACGTCGCGATCGCGAATGCGCTGTCGCGGCAGGACGATCCGTCCGCGCAGGCGATCGCCAGGCGGATGGCCGCGCTGCGGCCGCAGCTTCACTACGCGCAGGCAGCGATGCCTCCCGTCGAGGCGATCGCACCAGCGGCACCCGAGTGCGCCGGAACCGCCGCACAGTAGACCGAATTTCAATATTCAAAGGAACGCGCCATGACTGTCCTCGATACCAAAGAGCCGAAGGCCGCCGCGAAAGCAGCCACCAAGAAACCCGTCGTCTTCGTCGACGGCGAGTCCGGAACGACCGGACTCGGCATTCGCGAGCGGCTCGACAAGCAGAACGACGTCGCGGTGAAGAGCATCGACCCGGAGAAGCGCAAGGATCCGGCCGCCAAACGTGCGCTGATGGAGGAGGTGGACCTCGTCATCCTCTGTCTGCCGGACGCGGCCTCAAAGGAAACCGCCGCGCTTGCCGACAGCATCGGCTCCGCCGCACCGAAACTGCTCGATGCCTCGACCGCGCAGCGGGTCGCGCCGGACTGGGTGTACGGCTTCGCCGAGCTTGCGCCGGATCAGGCCGACAAGATCCGGAAGGCGAAGAAGGTCTCGAACCCCGGCTGCTATCCGACCGGCGCCATCGCGCTGATCCGGCCGCTGGTCGATGCGGGCATCATGCCGGCGGACTATCCGATGACGATCAACGCGGTGAGCGGCTATTCGGGCGGCGGCAAGTCGATGATCGCGGACTTCGAAGGTGGCACCGCGCCGTCGTTCGAGCTCTACGGGCTTGGCCTCGAGCACAAGCATCTGCCGGAGACGCAGCTTTATTCAAAGCTGACGCGGCGGCCGATTTTCGTGCCGTCGGTCGGCGACTACCGACAGGGCATGCTGGTCTCGGTGCCGCTGCACCTCGACACGCTGTCGGGAGAACCGAGCGGCGCCGATCTGCACGCGGTGCTGGCGAAGCGCTACGCCGGCAGCACCTATGTGTCGGTCATGCCGACGGAGAATGCAGCGGCGAAAAGCGGGAAGCTCGAGCCCGAGGCGCTCAACGACACCAACAAGCTCGAGCTCTATGTCTTCGCGAGCGACAAGCACCAGCAGGCGGTGCTGGTCGCGCGGCTCGACAATCTCGGCAAGGGGGCGTCGGGTGCGGCGGTGCAGAACATGCGGCTGATGCTGGGGCTGGACTGAATTTTTTATTGAAATAACTCCAGCATCATCGCGCTGTCGTAACGGCACTCAGTAGCGTTCTGAAAGCCACAGAAGCGCAACTGCGCACGAACATGTCGGGCATCGTGCCGATTGCCACTAAATGATCATACTCTCGTCGTGCGCGAGTCACAGACGCGCGGCATCCATCGCTCATCAAGCAACCAAGAAGACTTCGACGGGAGAACTTGATGGGCAGGGTCATGATTCAATGCCCCGCGACAGGGCAAACAATTCCAACCGGCATCGAAGCCGAAGGCCGCACGTTCGCGTGCTCGCCGGTGTTTTTCGCCGATACCTTCTGCGGCATCTGCGATGCGCAACACCGGTGGTTTGCGCGCGACGCCTGGGTTGAAGAGCGCCAAGCCGAGGCTCGGGCAAGAGCGGCCTGATCCACCGTACGCCCCAGCCGGGGCATTCCCGTTAGTTCTGCGTAACAGCTCGACTTCGCGACCCGGCGCAAGCCGGTGCGAGGCATTTGAACCGCTCAAGCAGAGGAGGTCACCACATGAGCGAAACCACGCAAGCCAGAGGCGCGAAGGCCCGTGCGGCCGCCGAGGAGATCGGCGAGACGTTGCGCACCGAACTGCCGTCGTCGTTCATCGATCTGTTCGAGAAGTCGGTCGCGCGCACCAAAGACGCGCACGAGAAGATGACCACCATCCTGACCAACTCGACCGAAGCCTTCGAGGAAGCGTTCTCGTGCGCCAACCGCGGCTCGGCGGAATATCGGGTCAAGCTGATGGAAATCGCGCGCACCAACGCCAATTCGGCGTTCGACCTGGCGCGCGAAATCGCATCCGCAAAGACGCTGCCGGCAATGTTCGAGTCGGCGGTCGCGCATCAGCGCAAGCAGTTCGAGCTTGCTACCAACCAGATGAAGGACCTCACCGCACTGACGCAGAAGGTGGTAACGGAAACCACCGAGCCGATCCGTAGCGGTATCGCCGAGCCGTTCAAGATCGCGAGCTAGACGCGACCTAGTTCTGCGCATCGACGCGGCGGAATTTCTGGATGCGCTGCCCGGTCTGCACTTCTGCGGTGTAGATGTTGCCTTGGCGGTCGACCGCGATGTTGTGCAGCGCCGTGAACTGGCCCGCCTGCCGGCCGGGGCGGCCGAAGCGCGTGAGCGTTTCCTTGGTGGCATGATCGACGACGCGGACTTCGCCGTTCATGCCGTCGATCATGTAGATGTGCTTCTGCGCTGCGTCCGGCGAGAACACGAGATCGTAGACCGTGCCGTTGCCGAGCGTCGCCTTCTCGTAGATGTGCTCGGCGACGAACGTGCCATCCGTGCGAAAGACCTGGATCCGGTTGTTGGTGCGGTCGCACACATAGATCAGCCCGACGCGCGACAGCCGGATGCAATGCACCGGATTGCCGAACTGCTGCGACGGCGGCTTGGCGGGATCGTACTTCGGCGTTTTCTCGTCGCTTGGCGGTTTGCCGTAAGCGCCCCAGTGCCGCTTGTAGGCGCCGGTTTCTGAGTCGAACACGACGACGCGGCGGTTGCCGTAGCCGTCGGCGGCGAAAACTTCCTTCGCCGCGATATCGACGGCAACATCGGCCGGAGAACCCAACCGCTCCTTCGAATTGCTGTCGTTGCTTTCGCCCGGCTTGCCGATCTGCAGCACGAACTTGCCGTCCATCGTGAACTTGAGCAGTTGGCCGTCCCTCTTGCCGTTGCCGGCAAGCCAGACGAAATCGTTGTCGTCGACGAAAATGCCATGTTCGTTCTCCGGCCACTGATAGCCGGCGCCCGGACCGCCCCAGTGCCGCAGCAGATTGCCCGAGGTATCGAACACCAGCACCGGCGGGGCGGCGGCGCAGCACTTGGCTTCGGGTGGATTTTGCTCGGCGGCACGCTCGCGGGCGGTGAGCGATGTCGGGCGATGCACCACCCAGATGCGGTCGTGTTTGTCGGTCGAGATGCCGGCGACCTGGCCGAGGATCCAGTTGTTCGGGAGCGGTTTCGGCCAAGAGGCTTCGACGGCAAAACGCGGGACGTCATCGGCAAGGGCAGGCACGGCAAGCAACAATGCGGCGACAGCAAACGCGTGCGCGACCGTTCTCATGTTCGATCCCCGGTCGATGCGATCAGTCTTTCATCTTCACGTAAGAGCCGGGCGCTTCCTCGATCGGCTTGTACTTGCCATTGCCGGGTTCACGCGCCGCGATCGTCTCGCCGGCCTGCTGCTTGATCCACGCGATCCAGTCCGGCCACCACGAGCCCGGATGCTCGGTCGCCTTCTCGAGCCACTTGTCGAGGCTGCCGACCGGATCATCGCCGGTCCAGTACTGGTACTTCTCTTTCTTGCCGGGCGGATTGACCACGCCCGCGATGTGGCCGGAGCCCGCGAGCACATACTTCACCGGCCCGCCGAAGAACTTCGAGCCGAGGAATGCCGACTTCGCCGGTGCGATGTGATCCTCGCGCGTCGCCAGATTGTAGACCGGAGCCGTCACGTCACCGAGATCGAGCTGCACATTGTCGATCACCATCTGACCCTTGGAGAGCTTGTTCTCCAGGTAGCAGTTGCGCAGATAGAACATGTGGTTCGCCGCCGGCATTCGCGTCGAATCCGAATTCCAGTAGAGCAGGTCGAACGGATAGGGCTGTTTGCCCTTCAGGTAGTTGCTGATCACGTACGGCCAGATCAGGTCGTTGGAGCGCAGCATGTTGAAGGCGTTCGCCATGTTCTTGCCTTCGAGGTAGCCACGCTCCTTGATCTTCTTCTCCAGCGCGTTGAGCTGATCATCGTCGACGAACACCATCAGGTCGCCCGCATAGGTGAAGTCGACCTGCGCGGCAAAGAAGGTCGCGCTGGCGATGCGCCTGTCGTTCTTCGCCGCCATCCAGGCGAGGGTGACCGCCATCAAGGTGCCGCCGACGCAGTAGCCGATGGCGTTGACCTCATCCTCGCCGGTCACATCTTTGATCACGTCGAGCGCGGCGAGGGGCCCCTCGTGCATGTAGTCTTCGAAGCTTTTCGCCGCGAGCCGTTCATCCGGATTGACCCAGGAGACGACGAACACGGTGAGGCCTTGGTCGACGCACCACTTGATGAAGGATTTTTCCGGATTGAGGTCGAGGATGTAGAACTTGTTGATCCACGGCGGGATGATCAGCAGCGGCCGCTTCAGCACGATGTCGGTCGTGGGTGTGTATTGAATGAGCTGCATCAGCTCGTTCTGGAAGATCACCTTGCCGGGTGTCAGCGCCATATTGACGCCGACCGCGAATTTCGACGTGTCCGACTGGCGGATCTTCAGGCTGCCTTTGCCGGCCTCGATGTCCTCGGCCAGCATGTGCATGCCGCGCACCAGATTGTCTGCGTTCGAGGACAGCGTCTCGCGCATCAGCTCCGGATTGGTCAGCACAAAATTCGACGGCGCGATCGCATTGCCGATCTGGCGCACGTAGAACTCCGCCTTCTGGCGTGTGTGCTCGTCGAGCTCGGGTGCGTTTTTCACCAGCCGGTCGGCCCATTGCGTGGTGAGCAGATAGACTTGCTTGGTAAAATCGTAGAACTGGTTCGAAGTCCATTCAGGGTCGGCGAATCGCTTGTCGCGCGGGTCCGGGACGGCGACCGGCTTCACGTCCTCGCCCGCCATGCGCCGCGATGCCGACGCCCATAATTCGAGATAGGCCTTGCCGAGCGTTGACTGGATTTCGACGGCGCGTTGCGGATCGGAGAGCCAGTATTCGGCGACCTGACCAAGCGTCTTCACAACGTCGGCGATCTCGTCTGACGCCTCGGCCTTCACGTCGCCTTGCTCGCGCGGCTTGAGATAGGCGGCCAGCGCCTTGCCGCCTTCCTCGACCATGCGCGCGACATTTTTCGAGAACTGCTCGATATCGACCGCGGTCACGGGCGGCGGAATCTGCGGCACGACTTTGTCAGCCGCTTTAATAGCTGCGGCCCATTCCTTGGGTGTCGCTGTACTGGTGGCCGTCTTGTCGTCCATGGTCTTGCGGCCCGGCTCGCCTCGCGGTCGGAGGACTTTGGTCCTTGGTTTGGTCATATTACCGGCATAAACCTCTTCGAAGCCATCCTTCGCGATACTCTTGTTGTTGTGCAATGCAGTGTGAAATCCTGAGCGCCGATGGTGAAGAACGCGCGACATCGCGGTTTGGTCTCACGGGCAGCGTTGCTGCTCGCGTCGGCGCTCGCGCTTGCGGCCTGCTCCTCCACTTTTGATGTTTTGCCCGAAAAAATGGGCGGGATTCCGGAGAGCGCGCCGGCCCGCCCGGCCGAGGCGATGCCGTTCCCGAATGTCTACGAGCAGCGCCCCACGCGCGAATTGAAGAACCTCGACCCCGCGGAACAGAAGAAGCTCGAATCCGAGCTCACGAATTTGCGCGAGCAGCAAAAGCAGCTCGCCAATCCTCCTCCGCCTCTGCCGCCCCCTCCACCTGCCAAGAAGGCTGCGGCCACCCCCGCCAAAAAGGACCCGCCCAAGGCTCCGGCCGCCAAGGCGGCGGCGCCGGCGAAAAAGAAGCAGAATGAGGCCATTGTGCCCGAGCAGAAGGGGCCGGTCGCGCCCCCGAAACTGGTCAACTGACCCCTACCATCGGGGCGAACCCGTGATACAAGGCGCGCGCTGCGCCGCCGCGCCGAAAATGGCCGGTTGCGACCGAGGAGCGAGGTCATGGAAGAGTTTCACCGCATTCGCCGTCTGCCGCCTTACGTTTTCGAGCAGGTGAACCGCGCCAAGCTCGCGGCGCGCAATGCGGGCGCGGACATCATCGACCTCGGCATGGGTAATCCGGACCTTCCGGCGCCGCAGCACGTGCTCGACAAGCTGAAGGAGGTCGTCGGCAAGCCGCGCACCGATCGCTATTCGTCGTCCCGCGGTATCCCGGGACT
This sequence comes from uncultured Alphaproteobacteria bacterium, assembly GCA_963779545.1. Lineage (GTDB taxonomy): Bacteria > Pseudomonadota > Alphaproteobacteria > Rhizobiales > Xanthobacteraceae > PALSA-894. Next base: position 260,583 of record CAVZYQ010000008.1, read on the forward strand.
GCGCAAGGCGCAGGCGTCCTATTACGGCCGCCGTTTTGGCGTGAAGCTCAACCCCGATACGCAGGTCGTCGCGACGCTCGGCTCGAAAGAAGGCTTCGCTAACGTCGCGCAGGCGATTTCGGCACCGGGCGATATCGTGCTGTGTCCGAACCCGAGCTATCCGATCCACGCGTTCGGCTTCCTGATGGCGGGCGGCGTCATCCGTTCGGTTCCAGCGGAGGCGAACGAAGGATATTTTCACGCACTCGAACGCGCCGTGATCCACTCGATCCCGAAACCGCTTGCGGTGGTGGTCTGCTATCCGTCGAACCCGACCGCGCATGTCGCGGGCCTTGATTTCTACAAGGATCTCGTCGCGTTCGCGAAGAAGCACGGAATCTTCATCCTGTCGGATCTCGCCTATGCGGAGGTCTATTTCGACGACAAGAATCCGCCGCCGTCCGTGCTCGAAGTGAACGGCGCGATGGACGTTACCGTCGAGTTCACCTCGATGTCGAAGACGTTCTCGATGCCCGGCTGGCGCATGGGTTTCGCAGTCGGCAACGAACGCATCATCGCGGCGCTGGCGCGTGTGAAATCCTACCTCGACTACGGCGCATTCACGCCGATCCAGGCCGCCGCGGTCGCGGCGCTGAACGGTCCGGAGGACTGCATCACCGAGATGCGCGCGACGTACAAGAAGCGCCGCGACGTGCTGGTCGATACTTTCACCCGCGCGGGCTTCTCGGTGCCGGCCCCGGCCGCATCGATGTTCGCATGGGCGCCGGTCCCTGAGCCGTTCCGAGAGATGGGGAGCCTCGAGTTTTCCAAGCTGCTGGTCGAGAAGGCCGAGATCGCAGTGTCTCCGGGCGTTGCGTTCGGCGAGCATGGTGAGGGTTACGTGCGCATCGCGCTGGTTGAGAACGAGCAGCGCATCCGCCAGGCCGCGCGCAACCTGCGCCGCTTCTTCGATACCGGCATCGAAAAGTTGCACAACGTCGTGCCGCTCGCGACGCGGCGCTGAGCGGGCCATTCGGGGCGAGGAATGGCGACGCCGCTGAAAGTGGGACTAGCCGGTCTCGGCACGGTTGGCGCATCGGTGATGCGCCTCATCGAGCAGCAGCGCGCCGCGCTGACGCAGCGCTGCGGACGCCCGATCGAGATCGTCGCGGTGACGGCGCGCTCAAGGGCGAAGAGCCGCGGCGTGAACCTGAAGAAGGTGCGCTGGGTGAAAGACCCGCTCGCGCTCGCGCGCGATCCTGGCATCGATGTGTTTGTCGAACTGATCGGCGGAGCCGGTGACCCGGCCAGGAGCGCCATCGAGGCTGCGCTCTCGTCCGGCAAGTCAGTCGTCACCGCCAACAAGGCGCTGCTCGCAAAGCATGGCGTGAAGCTCGCCGCGCTCGCCGAACGCAATCACGTCGCGCTGAATTTCGAGGGCGCGGTTGCGGGCGGCATTCCGATCGTGAAAACGTTGCGCGAGGGCCTCGTCGGCAACAAGCTTGCCCGCATCTACGGCATCCTCAACGGCACCTGCAATTACATCCTAACCCGGATGGAGCAGGAGGGTCTGTTGTTCGCGGACTGCCTGAAGGACGCGCAGCGGCTCGGCTATGCGGAAGCCGATCCGGCCTTTGACATCGAAGGCCACGACACCGCGCAGAAGCTGTCGATCCTCGCGAGTCTCGCGTTCGGCGTCAAAGTCGATCCAGGTTCGATCTTTGTCGAAGGTATCTCTTCGATCGCGCCCGAGGACCTGCGCTGGGCCGAAGAACTGGGCTACCGGATCAAGCTGCTCGGCGTCGCCGTCGACACGGGACGGGGCATCGAACAGCGTGTGCATCCGACGATGGTGCCGAAGGACTCGGCCATCGCGCAGGTGATGGGTGTGACCAATGCGGTCACGGTCGACGCCGATGCGGTGCACGCGATTACGCTGGTCGGTCCCGGCGCCGGCGGGATGGCGACGGCATCCGCGGTGGTCGCGGATATCGGCGACATCGCGCGCGGCGTGCGCACGCCGCCGTTCGGCCGCGCCACCAAAAGCCTTGCGACCAGCTGGAAGGCGCCGATGCAGCGCCACGAAGGCGGCTATTACATCCGGCTGCTCGCCCGCGACCGGCCCGGCACCGCCGCGACCATCGCGCGCCGCCTTGCGCAGCAGGGGATTTCGCTTGAGTCCATCGTGCAGCGCCATTCCGGCGCGCGTCCACAGGGCGGCGACAAGCCGGACAAGACGGCCGGACCGGTTCCTGTCATTCTGATTACCTATGCGACGACGGAGGATGCGGTGCGCCGCGCTCTTGCGGCGGTGAAGCGCGATCGGGTGATATCGGGGGCGCCGCAGGTGATCCGGATCGAGAAGAACTGAGTTTGTGCGGGGAGGGGATATGTCGACGATTACGGTTCAGGCCCACCAGATGCTCGAGCGCATCCTCTCGCTCGAGATCGTGCGTGTGACCGAACGCGCCGCGGTGTCGGCGGCGCGGCTGCGGGGCCGGGGCAACGAAAAGGCGGCGGATCAGGCGGCGGTCGATGCGATGCGGCGCGAGCTGAACAAGCTGCCGATCCACGGCACGGTCGTGATCGGCGAAGGCGAGCGCGACGAGGCCCCGATGCTGTTCATCGGCGAGGAAGTCGGGCGCAAGACCGGGCCGAAGGTCGATATCGCGGTCGATCCGCTCGAAGGCACGACGCTGTGCGCCAAGAACATGCCGGGCGCGATCGCCACGATGGCGATGGCGGAGGGCGGCACGCTGCTCAACGCGCCCGACGTGTATATGGACAAGATCGCGATTGGCCCCGGCTACGCGAAAGGCGTCATCGACCTCGATGCGCCGCCCGAGCAGAACATCCGCAACCTCGCCAAGGCGAAGGGCGTCACCCCGGCAGAAATTACCGCGCTGGTCATGGACCGGCCGCGGCATGCCGACCTGATTGCGGCGGTGCGTAAAACCGGCGCCTCGGTCGCGCTGATCACCGATGGCGACGTCGCGGGCGTGATTCACACCACCGACCCCGATAACACCGGCATCGATATCTATATCGGCATCGGGGGCGCGCCCGAGGGCGTGCTGGCCGCCTCGGCGCTGCGCTGCATCGGCGGGCAGATGCAATGCCGCCTCATCCTCGACACCGAGGAGAAGCGCGAGCGCTCGCTGAAGATGGGCATCAAGGACCCGAAGAAGAAATACGAGATCGAGGACATGGTGCGCGGCGACTGCCTGTTCGCCGCGACCGGCGTCACGACCGGTTCGCTGCTCAAGGGCGTCAAGTTTCGCGGCGACGTGATCGAGACCGAGACCGTGGTGATGCGCTCGGTGACCGGCACGGTGCGCTGGATCAGGGCCGAGCATCGGCAGCTTGAGAAGTTCCATCTCGATTGATGGCTTTAAGAATAAGCCGTCGTTGCTGCGTTGCAGAGCATCATGCCGACACGATCGGCGACTTGCGAAAAGCCGATGGATTTGAAGCCGTTGAAATCCGTCCTTCGCGGCACGGAGTAAAGCCGCGTACATTGGCGGCATGAATCGCGTTTTCCTCGACGTGCAGAAGTCGGTGTGCGGGCGCATCTGGCGCGACCGGCTGGACGATCGCGGCGCGGCGCGAGCGCTGTCGATCACGCAGCGTCATGGCGTGTCTGAGCTGCTTGCGCGCGTGCTCGCCGGACGCGGCGTTGAGCCTGATGACGTTGAGCTTTTTCTCGATCCGACGGTACGGCGGCTGATGCCGGACCCGGATGTGCTGACCGACATGCCAAAGGCGGCGGCACGCATTTCGGATGCGATCGAGCGGCGCGAAACCATCGCGATCTTCGGCGACTACGACGTGGACGGCGCCACCTCGGCGGCGGTGCTGGCCAAGTTCCTGCGCCATTGCGGCATCGAACCGCTGATCCACATTCCGGACCGGCTGTTCGAAGGCTACGGGCCGAATACCGAGGCAGTGCGCGCGCTTGCCGAAAAGGGCGCACGTCTCTTGGTAACAGTCGATTGCGGCACCACCAGCATCGCGCCGCTCATAGAAGCCAAGAAGCTCGGCCTGGACGTGGTGACGATCGACCATCATCAGGCTGATCAGGAGCTTCCTCCGGTCGATGCTCTGGTGAACCCGAACCGGCAGGACGACCTCTCGCAACTTAATCACTTGGCCGCGGTCGGCCTCGTGTTCATGACCGTCGTCGCGGTCAATCGCGAGCTGCGCAAGCGCGGCTACTGGCATGTGCTGCGGCCGGAGCCCGATCTGCTCGACTCGCTCGATCTCGTCGCGCTCGGCACGATCGCCGATGTCGTGCCGCTGAAGGGGCTAAACCGTGCCTTCGTGTCAAAGGGCCTGATTGCGATGCGGCGGCGCGAGCATGTCGGCCTCACCGCGCTGATGGATGTTGCACGGCTGACCGGTCCGCCCGAGCCGTTTCACCTGGGCTTCCTGCTTGGCCCACGCATCAACGCGGGCGGGCGCATCGGCCGCGCGGATCTCGGCGTGAGCCTGTTGCTGGAGTCGGACGCAACGCAGGCCGGCGCAATGGCGTCCGAACTCGACCGGCTCAATCGCGAGCGGCAGGTGATCGAGCAGCAGACACTGGCGGAGGCGGAAGCCGAGGCGCTGGCCGCGCTCGGCATCGAGGAGAAGGGCGCGGTCGTGGTGACGGCCGGGCACGGCTGGCATCCGGGCGTGGTCGGGCTGGTGGCGGCGCGGCTGAAGGAGCGGTTCGGCCGGCCGGCCTTCGCGATCGCGCTTGAGCCGGGCGGCATCGGCACCGGCTCGGGGCGCTCGATCACCGGCGTCGATCTGGGCGCGGCGGTGCGCCACGCTGTCTCGACCGGCCTGCTGATGAAAGGCGGCGGTCACGCCATGGCGGCCGGCGTCACCATTTCGCCCGACAAGCTCGCGCCGTTCCGCGCCTATCTGGAAGAAACACTGGCCGAGTCCGTCGAGGTTGCGCGGCGCGAGGACTCGCTGCTGATCGACGGCGCCATCACGGCGGCGGGCGCAACTGTTACCATGTGCAACGACATTGCGCGTGCCGGTCCGTTCGGAGCGGGGCACCCCGAGCCGATCTTCGCGGTGCCGTCGCACACCGTCGCGTATGCCGAGGAGGTCGGGCAAGCGCATGTGCGCGCACGGCTGCGCGCGGGCGACGGCACGATGCTCAACGCGATTGCGTTCCGCGCCGCCGGCAAGCCGCTCGGCAATGCGCTGATCGGCAGCCGCGGCCGCAACATTCATGCGGCCGGATCGATTTCCATCGATCGCTGGAACGGCGAAGAGCGCATCCAGCTTCGCCTGCTCGACGTCGCGGCGGTCGAGCCTGTGGCGCGGTGACTTATTTTTTCTTCTTCTCGCTGGTCACCACAGGCTTCGGCTTGGTAACCACCATGTCGAGATCGATGGAATTGCCCATCGCCAGATAACCGGCGCGATTGGGATGCAGCTTGTCGCCCGGTCCGCCGACCGTGCTGTCGGGTACGAACTCCGCCTTCAGCCCGCCGGTTGCCGGATCGAGCGTGACGGCATCGAAATCGACGACGCCGTCGAACGTGCCGGACGTGCGAATGAACTGATTGAGCTGCCGCCGCTTGTCGTCCTGCTCGGCAAAGCCGTGGTTCTGGTTGGTCGAGCCGAGCGCGCTCGCGACCGTCGCGCCGAACACCTTGATGCCGGGTTGACGCGCACGCATGCGCGCGACGATCTCCCGCATGCGCCCCGTCACGATGTCGACACTCGCATTGCCGTTGCGGCTGAAGTCGTTGGTGCCTTCGAGCCAGATGACGGCGCTGACACCGGACAGGCTGAGTACGTCGCGCTCAAGACGTGCGCCGGCCGAAGGCCCGCCCGGGAATGGCTTCTGCGGCGAGTAGTCCGAAGGTCCGGCCACCTGATTGCCGCCGATGCCGGCATTGATCACCGCGGCGCGATGGCCTGCGGCCTGCAAACGCCGCGACAGCACATTCGGCCAGCGATCCTCGCCATTCATGGTCGAGCCCGTGCCGTCGGTGATCGAGTCGCCGAAGGCGACAATCACGCGCGTGTCGTTCGGTGCCATCGCGTCGATCGCGTCGAGGAAGTACCAGGACGCGGTCGAGTACGGGAACGCGGACTCGTCCTCCGCCTGGCCCTTGGAGCCCGTGTTGGGCCCGCTGACGTAAGAGGTCTGCAGCGCCTTCGCGTGCCAGGTCATCGGGCCGCTTTCGCCCGCGACGTGGAAGCTCACGGCGAGCTTGCGTCCAGTGAATGCTTTCGGATCGTTCACGAACGGCAGGGTGACGATGTCGCTCCACACCAACTCGCCCGGCGGGATCGTGACGCTGGGCTTACCGCCGAAATTGACGGGCTTGTTGGTGCCGGGCGCAACTGTGGCGCTCGCGACCTGCATGCCGACGTAAGTGCCGTCGAACGAAATCGGCTTGGTGCCGAAGACATTGGAGAAGCGCAGGCGGATTTTCTGCGACCAGATTTCCGGCTGGACGATGAGGCGGAAGGTCTGGTCGCGCGCGCCGGCCGCCGGGACCGGGAAGGCGAACTTCATGGTTCGGCTGCGCGGACGGATTGCCGACCGGGTAGGGGCCCTGCACGGAGGCGGCCCACGTCGTCACCCACTTCTGGCCTGCCGGCGCGGCCTCGGCTTTCGCCTCAGGGCTCTTCTTCTGCGCGGCCGCAGGCAATGCGAATGCGATGACGACGGCAAGCGCGGCCGTGGCGCGAGACAGATTGGCAGACAGCATCGGCGTTCCCTCAAGAAGCGGCCGGATATGCCGCAATGATGGAACGGCCGACAAGCGCCTGCAACCGGAGTTATTCGGCGAACGTTACGCCCGGCGGGGCGGCGGAACCCGAGGGTGTGGCAGGCGCAGCCTCGCCGCGGTCGAGCTTCTCGATCAGGGTGGCGAGCAACCCCCAGAAGAACGTGTCGCCCGGATAGCCGCGGATGCGGCCGTATTCCTTGCCGTTCTCGACCAGAACGAACACCGGCGTGAAACGCTCGCGCTTGATGAATGCGAGGTCGTCCGGGTTCGGCCGCGCGATGTCGACGCGGCGCAGCGGCGCGCGCTTGCCCTCGGTGGTCTTCTCGTAGGCGGGCGCGATGTCGCGGTCGAAGCGCTGGCACCACACGCAGCCCTTCTGCTCGAACACGACGAGTTCGGCGGCCGACGCGGCGGGCGCGAGAAACACGAAGGAAGAGCAAGGTCGCGAGAAAGCGCATGCGGCTCACATAACGTCAGCCGTAGCGGAACGCCAGCAGGTGATCGAACGAACGCAGTTCGATCAGCAGGCGGTGCAGGAGATCGCGGTCGCGCGTTTCGACCGACTTCGGGATTTGCGCGAGGCTCGCGAGCGCGCCGTCGATCAGGCGGCGGAATTCCAGGTGATTGCGGATGCCGGACGGCGCCATGCCATCGCAGCGCTTGAGCGTGCCGGAATGGGAGTCGGCACCGGCCGCGACGCTCTCCCAGTCCAGCTCCCTGTCGTGCGCGAACAGCGCGTCCATCGAAATGTTGGCGTCGAGCACGCAGTCGGCCAGCACCGGCACACCATTCTCGCGCCGCAGCTCCGACAACTGCTTGCGCATCTGGCTCGAGCGATTCGCGCGCCACGTCCGCGCGGCCCATGTTGAGCACCAGCGTCGTGCCGACCAGTCCGGCCGCGATCTGCAGCATGGTGCCGGTGTAGCGATCCGGGTCCTTGAATGCGGCCGGCCGCGGCAGTGTGCTCACCTTGCCCCAAGCCTCCGCATGCCCTCAACCTCAAGTGCGGCAAGCTCGAAGATTGCCGGTGCGCAGGTAACCCGACGCGACGCGGTGATGGCTCATCGCGGCTTCGACCATGCGGTTGAAGTCATCGAGGTCGTCCGCACGGGCGGTCACACACGCAAATGTCAACGCCAGGCAGGCAGCCATGCGCGCGGCGCGCTTGAGCAGTGCAGCAGGCCAATCCATATTCGCCAGCATAGCGGAACGGCCGCCACGGTGGCGACCGCCGCTGGATCGGCGTTAACGCACGATGAAGCTGACGCGGCGAGGTTTGGTTTTCGGAGGTGCGGCGCTCGCCGCGGGCCTTAGCGCATCACGCGTGCGGGCGGCGCCGGTGCTGACCGACGACGGGCTCTATCGCCAGCCGTGGTTTCTCGAAAGCTTCCTCGAACTGCCCGACGACCTGCAGGGCGCGACGAACAGCGGCAAGCGCTTCGCGATCATGTGGGAGTTGCGCGGCTGCCCGTATTGCAAGGAAACGCATCTCGTCAATTTCGCGCGGCCGGATATCGAGGAATTCATCAAGACGAACTTCGAGATCCTCCAGCTCAACATCGTCGGGTCGCGCAAGGTGACGGATTTCGACGGGACTGAAATCGCCGAGAAGGCACTGGCGGCGAGATATGGCGTGCGCTTCACGCCGACCGTGCAGTTCTTTCCCGAGAGCATCGATGGATTGAAGGACAAGACGCCGGAGAAGCGCGAGGTCGCGCGCGCTCCAGGGTATCTGCGGCCGGACGATTTCCTCGCGCTGTTTCGCTTCGTGCGCGAGAAGGCGTACGAGACGAAGAGCTTTCGGGATTACGTGAAGGGCGCGCGGAGCTAGTTCGCGGTCGTACGTAGCCCAGCTTGAGCTCTTGCGAAAGCCGGGACAGATATGGGGCGGAAGAAGCGGCCCCGGCTTTCGCCATAGCGCGTCGCAGACGCGCGTGAACGCGCTTAGGCTCAAGCCGGGCTACGGTCCCAACTCACTGCCCCGTATTCACCGGGCTGTCCTTCGCCATCAACAACGCCACCGCGTCCTTGATCTGCTCGATGGTCAAAATCTTGTTCGCGCCGAAGCGCGGCATGGTCGAGCAGGGGAACGCGGCGTGCGAGTTGTAGATTTTCTCGTACACGGCCTTCACTGCCTCCGGCTTGAAGTCGCGCAGCTTGCCGTATTCGGAGAGTGACGGCCCGAGCGTGCCGTAGCTCACTTCCTTCTTGGTGAGCTGATGGCACGCATAACAGTTGCCGCCGTTGGCCTGCCGGGCCGGATAGTCGGTGAAGCGAAGGCCGTAGCCGGATTGCGCGAGCCGTTCACCTTTCTGCCAATCGCCCATCAGATTGTTGTCGGGCGGATAGACAATTGCCGCCAGCTCGCGCTTCTGGATCGCATCGGCGACGTCCTTGGCGGGGCTGTTCCGGCTCGCGGAGCATTGCTGCATCGTCTCGTCGCCGGTAAGGCGCGAGGCCCAGTCGGCTGGCGCAGTCGGGAAAGCGGCCTTGACGGCGGCGTCCGCGTGCGCAGGATCGACCGGTTGCGCGAGCGCCGGGACGGCGGACAGCGAGAGGGTGAGGATCGCGATGGTCAAACGCATGGCTCGCCTCCCTCAGCGCTTCAGGCCGGGCGCGGCGATCTCGCCGCCGGCGGCCTGCTGGGTGAGAAACGCGATCAGCGCGACGCTTGCCTCCGAGCCGAGCTGGATCTCCGGCATGCGCATCTGCCAGAAACAGTCAAACAGCCGATGCTGCATCGTCATGACGTGTGTGGACGACACGCGATAGGCCGGCCACTCCCCGATCACCTTGGCGGCTTCCTTTTTCTCCGCCAGATACGGCAGGCCTTGAAGCCGGATGCGCAGCCCCGAGTTCGCGTGGCAAGTCGCGCAGGCAAAATCGAACGGCCCGGAGCGGCGGTGGAATAGGTTCTCGCCCAGCGCCGCCGCGTCCTTCTCTTTCGCGTGCGCCTGAGGTGCGGCGAACCTCTGCCCGGCGGACTTGCTTGCGACCCATGTGGTGATCGCGCCGAGTTCCTTCACCGGCTGCCCGCCGCCCGGATGCGGGCGCTTCACGTAATCGGCCGCGCTGATGCCCTGCAGCGTTTCCATGCACCACAGGATGCGCGTCTCGGCGTCCATCACGCGGTCGGCGTCGGCGAAATAGCGCGGCAGTTCGGCGAACGCGCCGTCAACCTTGCCGGGCCCCTTGCCGAGGTCGCATTGCTCCAGCGTTGCTTTCTTCGGCCCGGCGGCGGTCGTCCACAGCGCTTCGCCGCGGTCGGCATCGAGGAGACCCGGATTGCTCCACGGGTCCTCTTTCAGCATCGTGCGGTATTTCTCGATGGCCTTTTCGGTCTCGGCGTCCTGCGCGTTGGCGCGCGGAACGAGGGCGATGGCGATGGCCATCAAGAGAACCAGCTTGAGTTTCACGTCTGTCTCCCAGCCTTTTCTTCTGTCTGCCGGTAGCCTGACCGCATCGCCCCTGCGGCCTCACGTTTGTTGCATTGTCCGTTGGCACCGTCTAGACAATTAGAAAATTGCCACTACGTGACGGGATGAATTGGCACGTCGGCAACAGAATTGTCCTTCGTAATGGCTCGGTACGGCAAGGACATTCTGCTGGAGCAGTTGGGGCAGGAGATTTTCGATGTTGAGACTGAGCAGGCGCCAGGCGTTGGCCGCGGGGGTGAGTGCCGTCGCGGTCGCGGGGCTTGGCATCGCACCGGCCCTTGCGGCCAATGATGCGGCGGACCTCATCAAGAAGTTCACCGGCGGCAAGGTCGTGACCGAAGGCAAGGTGAAGCTCGACCTTCCGGAGATTGCCGAGAACGGCAATACCGTGCCGATGACGGTGACGGTCGACAGCCCGATGACCGATCAGTCGTACGTGACCGAAGTGCTCGTCGTCGGTGACGGCAACCCGAACGGCGGCATGGCGACCTTCCATTTCTCGCCCGCGAGCGGCGTCGCCGAGGCGAACACGCGCATCCGGCTCGCCGCGACGCAGAACATCTTCGGCGGTCGCGAAGATGAACGACGGCTCGTTCTATACGGTGAGCAAACAGGTCAAGGTCACGATCGGCGGCTGCGGCGGCTGATCGGATTGGAGAGAAAAAACATGGCAACCGCCGTCAAGCCGCGCATCAAGCTCGACAAGAAGGAAGCCAAGGCCGGCGACATCGTCGAGGTCAAGGCGCTGATCCAGCACGTCATGGAGACCGGCCAGCGCAAGGACGCGCAGGGCCAGACCATCCCGCGCAAGATCATCAACAAGTTCACCTGCACGGTCGCGGGCAAGCAGGTGTTCGCCGCCGACTTCGAACCGGCGGTGTCGGCGAACCCGTACATCCAGTTCAAGTTCAAGGCGACCGAGTCCGGTCCGGTGGTGCTGACCTGGCATGAGGATGGCGGCTCGACGATCGTCGGCGAAGAATTCGATCAAGGTGAGCTGAGTCGTCGGGATCATGCGCTGATGTTCTCGCGGCGCGAGTTCCTTCAAGTCGCGGCCGCACTCGGCGGCGGTCTTCCCAAACATTTCGACGCGCGCGCTCGCGCAGCAGCGGCTGAGCGAGGCCGAACTGCTGGCGTTCGAGCCGCTCGGCAATGTCACGCTGCTGCATTTCGCCGATATGCACGGCCAGCTGATGCCGGTGCATTACCGCGAGCCGTCCTCGAACCTCGGCGCCGGCGAGTCGAAGGGTCAGCCGCCGCACATCACCGGCAAGGAATTCCTCGATCGTTTCGGCATTCCGGAAAAATCCGCCGCCGCTTTTGCGCTGACCTCGGAGGACTTCTCCGCGCTGGCGCAAGCCTACGGCAGGCTCGGCGGCATCGACCGTCTCGCGACTGCGGTGAAGGCCACACGCGCGCAGCGCGGCGAGGACCGCGTGCTGCTGCTCGACAGCGGCGACACCTGGCAGGGCAGCCTCGGCTCGTACCGCACCAAGGCGCAGGACATGGTCGATTGCGTCGCGCTGCTCAAGCCCGACGCGATGACCGGCCATTGGGAGTTCACTTACGGCACCGATCGCGTGAAGGAACTGACCGAGAGTCTCGGTTACCCGTTTCTCGCGCTGAACATCCGCGACACCGAATGGCAGGAGCCGGCGTTCGAGCCCTACAAGCTGTTCGAGAAGGGCGGCTCGAAGATCGCGGTGCTGGGGCAGGCATTCCCGTACACGCCGATCGCCAATCCGCGCTGGATGATGCCGACTTGGACGTTCGGCATCCGCGAGGAGGACGTGCGCGCCAATGTCGAGAAGGCGCGGCGCGAGGGCGCGCAGCTTGTCGTGGTGCTCTCGCACAACGGTTTCGACGTCGACCGCAAGATGGCTAGCCGCGTGCCCGGCATCGACGTGATCCTCACCGGCCACACCCATGATGCGCTGCCCGAGGTCGATCAAGGTCGGCAAGACCTTGCTGGTCGCGTCTGGTAGCCACGGCAAATTCCTCTCGCGCCTCGACCTCGACGTGCATGGCGCTGAGATGAAGGACTTTCGCTACCGGCTCATCCCGCTGTTCGCCGACGCCATCAAAGCTGACGCCGAGATGACAGCTGCCGTCACTAAGGTGCGCGCGCCGTTCGCCGCTGAGCTTAAGCGCGAGGTCGGGCGCACCGAGACGTTGCTTTACCGCCGCGGCAATTTCTCCGGCACGTTCGACGACCTGATCTGTCAGGCGATCATCGAGGAGCGCGACGCCGAGATCGCGCTGTCGCCGGGGTTCCGCTGGGGCACGAGCGTGCTGCCTGGCGCGGCGATCGCCGTCGAGGACATCCACAACGCGACCGCGATGACCTACCCGCAGGTCTATCGCCAGACCATGACCGGCGCGCGGTTGAAGGAAATTCTGGAGGACGTCGCCGACAACCTGTTCAATCCCGATCCTTACTACCAGCAGGGCGGCGACATGGTGCGCAGCGGCGGGCTTGGCTACACGCTCGATACGGCCAAGCCGATCGGCAGCCGCATCTCCGGCATGACGCACCTCAAGACCGGCCAGCCGCTCGATCCGGCGCGCGAGTATGTCGTCGCGGGCTGGGCGAGCGTGAACGAGGGCACCGAGGGCCCGCCGGTGTGGGATCTGGTGGAGAAGTACGTGGCCGGCAAGAAGACCGTGAACGTCGAGCCGAACACTTCGGTGAAAGTGATCGGCGGCTAGCCGCGCCGATCCGTTCCGCGCTGCGGCAAATTCTCTGGAAAATTGTTTCTCCCGAACGCCCGATTTAGAACGATCCTCGCGTGCCGTGCTATGGGAGCGGGATGAGGACGGGGACCACGAAAGCGGCCGACGCGCGCGCCGCATCCTGACGGGCGCCGCTGGCGCAGGCGCGGCATTCGCTCGGCGGCGCGGCGCTCGCCGGCAATCCGAAGAACCTGCCGCCGAACGTGCCGGACTGGACGCGCCAGCTCGGCGACGGCGTCGCGACGCGGCCCTACGGCAAGCCGTCGAAACACGAGGCGCATGTCGTTCGCCGCGACGTGCCGTGGCTGACCGCAAGCCGCGAGTTCTCGGTCAGCTTCACGCCGCTGCATGAACTCGACGGCATCATCACGCCGAACGGGCTGTGCTTCGAGCGCCATCACGCCGGGATCGCGGAGATCGATCCCGCGGACTACCGGCTGATCGTCCACGGCCTCGTCGACAAGCCGCTGATCTTCACGCTGGACGACCTGAAGCGCTTCCCGCGCGTGAACCGCATCCATTTCCTCGAGTGCGCGGCGAACTCCGGCATGGAGTGGCGCGGCGCGCAGCTCAACGGCTGCCAGTACACCCACGGCATGGTGCATTGCGTCGAATATACCGGCGTGCCGCTGCGCGTGCTGCTCGCCGAGGCCGGCGTGAAGCCGAACGCGAAGTGGCTGCTGGCCGAAGGCGCGGACTCGGCCGCGATGACCCGCTCGATCCCGCTCGCGAAGGCGCTCGACGATTGCCTCGTCGCGTATCGCAGAACGGCGAGATGCTGCGCCCCGAGCAGGGCTATCCGGTGCGGCTCGTCGTGCCCGGCTGGGAAGGCAAGTCTGGGTGAAGTGGCTGCGGCGGCTCGAAGGTCGGCGACGAGCCGTGGTTCGCGCGCGAGGAGACCTCGAAATACACCGACCTGATGGAGAGCGGCAAGGCGCGCCAGTTCACCTTCGTGATGGATGCGAAGTCGGTCATCACCTCGCCGTCGCCGCAGGCGCCGCTGCGCGGCAAGGGCTTCACGGTGATCTCGGGGCTCGCGTGGTCAGGGCGCGGAAAGATCGCGCGCGTCGACGTCTCGCTCGACGGCGGCAAGAACTGGCGCGAGGCGAAGCTCGACGGCCTGCATGCTCGATAAGGCCGCGACGCGCTTCTACGCCGAGACCGAGTGGAGCGGGGCTGAAATGCTGCTGCAGTCGCGCGCGATCGACGAGACCGGTTACGTGCAACCGACAAAGGCCGAGCTACGCAAGGTGCGCGGCGTCAACTCGATCTATCACAACAACGGCATCCAGACCTGGCTGGTGAAGCCGGACGGCGAGGTCGAGAATGTCGAAGTGTCGTAGCTCAGCCTCATCGTGAGGACCCGCAAGCGGCGTCTCGATGGCGGCACTTCGCTCGCGATCCTTCGAGCGCCTCGCGCTCCTCAGGATGAGGCGGGTTGCGCGACCGCGTTCGCACGCGCGCGCCTCCCGCACCGCACTCGACATCGGCCGCGCCGCAACGCCGCAGGAGATCGCCGGCTGGGACATCGACGTGCGGCCGGACGGGCAGGGGCTTCCGCCGGGCAAAGGCTCGGTCAAGGACGGCGAAGAGATTTACATGACGCAAATGCGCCGCCTGTCACGGCGAGTTCGGCGAGAGCGCCGGGCGCTGGCCGCAGGTCGCGGGCGGCGCGGGCTCGCTGAAGTCCGACGATCCGGTCGAAAACCGTCGGCTCGTATTTCGCGAACCTCTCGACCGTGATCGATTACGTGCGCCGCGCGATGCCGTTCGGCGACGCGCAGTCGCTCACCAACGACGAGCTTTATGCGGTCGTCGCCTATACGCTGTTCCTCAATGACATCGTGGACGAGAAATTCGTGCTGTCGAAGGAGACCTTTGGCGCCGTGAAGATGCCGAACGCCGCGGGCTTCTACGACGACGACCGCGAGACGAGCCGAAAAGGCGTTCTGGAATCCCAAGCCCTGCATGGCGAACTGCAAGGCGGACGTAAAGATCACCGGCCGCGCCCGCGTCATCGACGTGACGCCGGACGACAAGGGCGTCGCGCAAGGGCGTCGACTAGCGTCCTGCCCTTGGCAGGCCGTCGCGGCAAACGCGCGCATTTTTTCTCCTGACCGCTTTTGAACGAAATTGTGGGAGCTTGCGACCAAGGATCGTAACGGCATCGCGGCAGCCGCCGCGACGGGCTGCGTACTGATCAACCTTGCCTCGCGTGGGGCAACGCCCGCGCGCTCGCATTTTGTCGCCTGAGGGCGACCCTCGGGAGGATTTGAATGTCGAAGTCGAAATTCCTTGGATTGTCTCGCGGCCGCTTTCGTCGCCGCACCGGCGGTCGCGCAGGCCGTACCGCTGAAGATCGTCACGTGCGCAGCGCCGGACGTCAATTGCGTGTTCGATCCCTCGTGCAAGCTCGCCGTGACCGATAGCCTCGGCGACATCACGGTTCCAAACATCACTGGCAAGGCGGTTCTGCAGTCGCGCACCTTCAGCGGCGCGGCGGGTGCGCCGGGCGCGGGTCTGGTCGGCTATGAATACCGCGTCGACCTCACGCAGGCCTCGGTCCCGGGCCGGGACGACTTCATGCGTGACCGACTTCACGGTCGACTTCGGCCCGCTGGTGCAACTGCAGTACAACAAGGTGGGTCCGAGCGACGACGTGTATGTCGTCACCAAGGGCGGCCTCGGCTCGATCGGCGTGATCTCGGCCGAAGCGATGGATAACAAGATCAAGTTCGTTTTCGCGCAGCCCGTGTGTCCGGCAAACGAGAACAGCAAGGGCCAGACGACCTATTTCTTCGGTTTGGCCGCAAAAGGATTGCCGACGCCGGTGAACGCGACGGTGGGCGTTTCCGGCATGGACCAGGTCGACGTGAAGGCGCGCACGCCGATGCACTGATACGCCGGCGGTTCATCACGATCGGTTTCCATCGGACAGATCGTGCACTAAAGTCCCTTGGGCTCGCGTTCCGCGGGCCAAGGGCGTTCCACACACATCATGTCCAGGCTCAAACTTTCCATTGCTGTCCGCGATTACGACCGCACCCGCCCGCTCGCCGACGGCACCGTGCAGATCGACGGCGTCGATCCGGTGTTTCTGGCGCTCGACCCGGAGGAAATCTTCTTCCGCGCGTTCCGCCATGCCGAGTTCGACATCTGCGAGCTCTCGCTGTCGAGCTCCACGGTGAAGACCGCGCAGGGCGATTTCGCTTATGTGGGCGTGCCGGCGTTCGTGTCGCGCGCGTTCCGCCACACCTCGATCTATGTCCGCACCGACCGCGTGAAGAAGCCGCAGGATCTGAAGGGCAAGAGGGTCGGCGTGTCGGAGTATCAACTCACCGCGAACGTTTGGGCGCGGGCGCTGCTGGAGGACGAGTACGGCGTGAAGCCATCCGATATCCAGTGGATCAGGGGCGGGCTGGAGCAGGCCGGGCGTGTGGAGAAGATCGCCATCACGTTGCCGGGCGACGTGAAACTCGATCCGGCGCCCGAGGGCAAGACGCTCAACGCGATGCTGGAGGCGGGCGAGATCGATGCGTTCATCGGCCCGCGCACGCCATCATGCTTCGAGCAGGGCAGACCGAACATCGGCTGGCTGTGGGCGGATCCGATGTCTGCCGCGAAGGACTATTTCGCCAAGACCGGTATTTTCCCGATCATGCACATGATCGGCATCCGCCGTACGCTGGTCGAGCAGCATCCGTGGCTGCCCGCAACGGTGCTGAAAGCGTTCACGCGCGCGAAGGCGGTTTGTCTTGCGCTGCTGGAGGAAACCTCAGCCAGCAAGGTGACGCTGCCGTTCATGGAAGAGCAGGTGAAGGCCGCGCGCGACTTCATGGGCGCGGACTTCTGGCCCTACGGCATTCCGCCGAACCGCAAGCAGCTCGATTACTTCTTCGCGCAGCACAACAAGCAGGGCTTGTCGTCGCGGCTGGTGAAGGTGGAGGAGCTTTTCCACCCGACGACGTTCGAGGCGTACAAATTGTAGGGTCGGGCAAAGGCGCGCGCACGCGACGCCGTGCCCACGCAATCAGGAATGTCGCAGTACGGTGGGCACGCTTCGCTTTGCCCACCCTACGGTTTCGCCGCCTTCACCTTGATGTGAATATTCTTCTCCTGCGTGAAGGCGAGCATCTCCTCGAAACATTCCTCGCGCCCGATACCGGACTGCTTGAAGCCGCCGAACGGCGTGCCGAGGAAGTGCTTGCCGACTTCGTTGATCCACACGAAGCCGGCTTCGACCGCCGCAGCGGTGCGGTGCGCGGTGGAGATGTCGTTGGTCCAAATCGAGGCGGTGAGGCCGTACTCGACGGAGTTGACCTCCTCCAGCATCTTCGCCTCATCGGACCACTTGAGAATGCCGAGCACCGGCCCGAAAATTTCCTCGCGCGCGATGCGCATAGTCATGTTCACGTCGGCGAACACCGTCGGCTCGACGTAGAAGCCGTTGGCGAGCTTCGGATCGTCCGGGCGCTTGCCACCGCTCAGCAGCCGTGCGCCCTCCTGTTTGGCGCTCTCGATGTACCTCATCACGCGATCGAACTGCACTTTCGAGACGATCGCGCCCATCGTGGTGGCGGGATCGGTCGGGATGCCGGGCTTGAAGTGCTTGATACGCTCCTTCACGCGTTCCAGCACCTTGTCGTAGATCGACTCGTGGATGAACGCGCGGCTGGTCGACCCGCAGGATTGCCCGCACCAGGTGAAGTTCATGCCGCCGATGACGCCGCCCGCGACTTCATCGGGGTCGGCGTCGCCGTAGGCGATCAGCGCGTTCTTGCCGCCGAGCTCCAGCATCACCGGCTTTACGGTCTCGGAGGCGGCGCGCATCACGGCGCGGCCGGTGGGCACGCTGCCGATCAGCGCGACCATCGCGACATCCTTGTGACCCGCGAGCGCGGCGCCGACCTCTTTGCCGCCGGGGATCACGTTGAACACGCCGGGCGGCAGGATGCCGTCGATCAGCTCGGCAAGGCGCAGCGAGGAGAGCGGCGATTGCTCGGGCGGCTTCACGATCACGGTGTTGCCGGCCGCGAGCGGTGCGGCGGACTTTCCGGCGCAGAACATGAACGGGTGATTGAACGGGATGATGCGCGCGACGACGCCGCGCGGCTCGCGCACCGAGAAGTTGACCGCGTCCGGGCCCATCGGGATCGACGAGCCCTTCATCTCGGTGACGAAGCCGGCGAAGAACTCGGTCTGCGCCGCCGCGATCATCGCGTCACTCACCATCTCGGCGACCGGGTTACCGCAGTCCGCGGCGTCGATCATCGCGAGTTCTTGCGCGTGCTTGCGCAGCACCTCGGCGATCCGCCGCAGCATTTTGGCGCGCTCGAGCGGCGGGACGTTGCGCCACTCCTTGAACGCGGCCTTCGCCGCCGCAACCGCGGCATCGACATCGGCCGCGCCGCCGTCCGCGACCTTGCCGAGCGACTCGCCGGTGCCCGGGATTGATGGTGTCGGCCTCGCGCCCTGATTTTGGCGCATGCCATGCGCCGCCGTAGAAGCAGGTGCGGTGCTCGGGAAGCTTCAGCGCCGCCGTGATGGTGACGGGTGCGTTCATTTCTTGCCCTGAATTTGGATCAGTTCGCCGATCTGTGCGGGCGTCAGCGGCTCGGGGATGAATTTCAGCGACACCGCCTCCGGCATCAGCGTGTCGAGGCCCTTGATCTCGTCAGGCCACACCAGCGATTTCGGGAAGAACTCGTCGCGCACGCGCTTCGCCAGCGGCTCCGGCACGCCGACGAACTCGGCATAGTCTTTGATGACCTGCGGATTATCCGAGTACATGTACTCGATCGCCTCGCGATAGGCCGTCATGAAGCGCGCGATCACGTCCTTGCGCTTGGCGAGCGCGTCGGTGTTGGCGACGATGACGCGGATGGTCTGGCCGCTTCACGATCGACGCATCGGTCGCCTTGGCGATGACGCGGATCTGCCCGGCGTCGATCTCCTTCAGGCCGAACGGCGGCGAGGCCCAGCCGACATCGACCTGATCGGTCATCACGGCGGTGAGCGTGGCGGACGGATTGCCGGTCGGCTGCGGCTTGGCCTTGAGGTCGAACTCCTTGATGAAGGCGAGCACGATCGAATTGGTCGACGAGCCGCGGGTCGAGAACGCGATGGTCGTCTTGTCGGTCGGTATCCTTCAGGGTTTTGATCGGCGAGGAGGCCTTCGCGTACCAGTAGTCGGCCGCGCCGGTCGCCTGCGCGCCGACGATGCGCACCGGCGCGCCCTTCGCGTAGGCCGCCATCGCGCCGAGCGTGCCGACCGCGAAGCCGAGGTCGACGCTGCCCGAGATGACCGGCTGCAAGGTCTCGCCGCTGCCCGAGGTGTAGACCGGCTCGATCTCGATGTTGTGCTTCTTGAAGATGCCGGCCTTGGTGCCGAGATGGATGATCGGCGGTGTCCCAATTGCCGCGCTGGCCGATGGTCGCCTTGATCTGATCGGCGGCGGGCGGGTGCGGCCAGCGCTGTGAGCGCGATTGAGAGCGATGCGAGGCGTTTCATTTTTCCTCCAGTTTCCTTTGCGCATGATCTTGTCCGAAAATCGGTTCCCACTTTTCGGGATCATGTGTAAGCGCGTCTGATGGAATTGACGCCGCCGAGCCGGCCGACCAGCGCGTTCACGCCGATCGACAGCACGAACAGGATGATCAGCAGCGCATACATGCGCGGCATGTCGAAGGTCGAGTAGGCGTTGATGATCAGGAAGCCGATGCCGCGATTGGAGAGCTTGGTTTCGGCGAGCAGCGTGCCGATGATCGCGACGCCGAGGCCGAGCCGCACGCCGTTGACGATCGGCAGCCGCATCGCCGGCAGATAGATCTTCGTCACCATCTGCCAGGTCGTGGCGCGGAAGCTGCGGCCGACGCGGATCAGCACCGGGTCGATCTCGCGCATGCCGGCGGCGGCGCTGAGCGCCACGGGGAAGAAGCACGAGATCGTGCCCATCGCGACCTTCGAGCCGGGCCCGACGCCGAACCACATGATCATGACCGGGAAGAAGATGATCTTCGGCGTCGGTCCGAGATAATAGAGATAGGCCTCGAACGCGCGGCTCAAGAGCTGGTTGCCGCCGAGCAGGATGCCGACCGCAAGCCCGGCAGAGCCGCCGATCAGCAGCCCGGTGCCGACTTCGCCCGCCGTCACGCCGAGGTGCCAGTAGAAGCGTCTTGTCGGCGAGCAGTTTCGATCAGCGCGCGGCCGATCACGATGCAGCGACGGCACGACATCGCGGAACAGCAGCCCCGACGCCGCGACCGCCTCCCACGTGACGAGGATCGTCGCGATGATCGCGATGCGCACGAGCGTGACGGGCTCGCGAACGGTCGTGCGGCGGGCGCCGCGGTCAGTCGGCCGGTCTCAGCCATCGCTCGATCCGGTCGGTGATGAAGAAGAAGATGACGCTGACGAGGATGACGAAGCAGATCGCCGCATAGGTGCCGGGCAGGTCGTAGCGCTCGGCGAGGTCGTTGATGAGCTGGCCGAGGCCGCCGAAATTGATCAGGAACTCGACGCCGACGATGTTGATCAGCGCGAAGATCATGCCCGAGCCGCATGCCCGACGAAGATCGTCGGCAGCGCCGCCGGGAAGTAGATCTTCCAGAACAGCTGCAACTGCGGTGAGCTTGAAGCTGCGCCCGACATTGATCAGCACGCGGCGCGTGCCGGCGAGGCCCTCGATGGTCTTCAGGATCACGGCGGGCAGGCCCGCGACGAAGCCCATCATGATGATGGTCCGCTCGCTGCGGCCGAAGATCACCAGGAACAGCGGATACATCAGCACGGTCGGCGCGGACGCCATCGCGGCGACCCAGGTCTCGGTCGCGTCGCGCAGCAGCTTCACGCGGTAGAGCAGCACGCCGATGCCGACGCCGAACGACCGCGAGCAGCAGCGTCGCCCAGAGCGCCTCGCGCGCCGTGACGCAGAAGCGGTGCGGGATGTCCTCTTCGACGATGACGCGCTCGAACGCGCCCACGATCTGCGACGGCATCGGCACGATGAAGCGGTTGACGACGCCGACGCGGATCAGGATTTCGACGAGCAGCGATGCACGGCGACCAGCGTGCCGAAGCCCGAGCGCGAACGGCAGCGAGCGTGCGCTGCGCGCGCGCGATCACGCCTGCGCCCCGCGATGCGCTTCGTCGTCGCGCATGCCGCGGCTCGCTTCCTCGCGCAGGTCGCCCCAGATCTGCGCCACGTAGCGGCCGAACGCGTCGCTCGACACGATTTCGGAGGTGCGCGGGCGCGGCAGCTCGATCGCGACCATGCGCTTCAGCCTTGCCGGGCCGATAGGTCATCACCAGCACGCGGTCGGCGAGCTGCACGGCCTCGGTGATGTTGTGGGTGATGAGCAGGGAGGTCTGCTTCAGCTCGTGCTGGATTTGCAGCACCTTGTCGCCGAGCAGCAGCCGCGTCTGCTCGTCGAGCGCGCCGAACGGCTCGTCCATCAGCAGGATTTTCGGCTCCGACGCGAGCGTGCGCGCGATCGCGACGCGCTGGCGCATGCCGCCGGAAAGTTCGGCCGGATAGCGCTTCTCGAAGCCGTTGAGGCCGACCAGGTTGATGAAATGGCGCGCGCGCTCGATGCGCTGCGCCTTCGCCATGCCGGCGATCTCGAGCGGGAAGGCGACATTGTCGGTGACGGTGCGCCAGGGGAAGGTCGACTCCTCCTGGAACACCATGCCGATCGAGGCATGCGGGCCGTTGACGGTTTCGCCCGCGACGGTGACGCGGCCCTCGTAGCCGTCGAGCAGGCCGCCGATGATGTTGAACAGCGTCGACTTGCCGCAGCCGGAGGGGCCGATGACGGCGAGGAACTCGCCCGGCGCCACATCGAAGGAGATGTGGTCGACGGCGGTGAGCGACGCCGTCGGGCGTCTCGAAATGTCTTGACGATGTCGTCGACGACGAGCAACGGCGCCGCGGCCTGGGGCGCGCGGCCTGATCGAGGCGCGTCACGCTCGCCATCAGGCTTTCCTCTCCGCATTCGACACGGCCGCCGTCATGGCGGGCGTGTAGCCCGGCTCGACGCGCACGTCGACGACCGCGACCTGGCCGCGCTCCACCGCCGCGATGGCTTCGGCGAACGTCGGCGCCGAGCTTGGCGACGTCGTCGATCGGCCCGAAGCCGACGCGCGCCCTGCGCGCGCGCAAGCGCCGCGAGATCGATATCGGGATCGCTGATGCGCTGCCCGATCCACTTGTTCTCGACCGGCCGGTTGCGCATGCGCGCGACGCGCTCCTGATGCACTTCGTCGTTGTAGAACGAGCGATTGTTGGCGACCACGATCAGCAGCGGAATGCGGTAATGCGCCGCCGTCCAGAGCGCGGTCACGCCCATCAGGAAGTCGCCGTCGCCGCAGATGCCGACGGCGAGGCGGCCGCTGCCCTTGCAGCGCCAGCGCCGCGCCGACCGTGATGCCGGGGCCGCCGCCGAGCCCGCCGCCGCCGTCGGAGCCGAGGAAGTCGAGCGGATGGCGGAACGGCCACCACGCGCCGTTCCACGAGAGCGGCAGATGCGTGAGCGAGCACGGGCTTGCTGCCGACCGCGTCGCGCAGCGCGCGCGCGAGATGCTCGACGGTGAGCGGGCCGTCGGCCGAGCTGCGCTTCGTTCGGCGCTGACGGCGGCGGCCGGGCGCTTCGGCGTGTTCGCCGAGCGCCTCGATCAGCAGCGGGACGGCGTGTCGGGATCGGCCGCGAGCAGCACATCGACCGGCGCCAGGCCCTGATAGTCCATGCTCCAGCCATTGTGGATGTGATAGTCGACCGTGACGCTGATGACCTTGGCGCCCGCGGCCGGCGCCTGTGCGGCCTTAGCGTGCCGGCGAGATCGACCCAGTCGAGGCTGAGGATCACGTCGGCCTTGCCGAGCGCTGCGACCTTCGGTGTCGGGCGTGAGCACCGCGGCGCGCCGAGATGCAGCGGATGATCGGTCGGGAAGCCGCGCCGACCTTCAGGTCGGTGATGACGCGCGCGCCGAGCGCTTCGGCCAGGCGACGCGCGCATTCCAGCGTCTTCGCTGCGCGACACGCGGCCGATCAGGATGACGATGTTCTTCGCGGCCTTCAGCAGCGCCGCGGCCTTGCGCGACATGCTCGGCGGCGGGCGCGCTCGCGACCGGCGGCATGAAGCGCGCGGCGTCGATGCGGCGGCAAGCGGCTCGGCGAGCTTCGCCTCCTGCATCTCGGCATCGAGATTGACGTAGATCGGCCCCTTCGGCGCGGTGTGGGCGAGGAACCACGCGCGCATCAGCGCTTCGCGCGCCGCGGCCGGCGAGGCCGGCTGGTCGTCCCATTTGGTGTAGTCGCGCACCAGCGCGCCCTGATCGCGCGCGGTGTGGATCCAGTCGATCCACGGGCCGGCGCTTGGCGGCATCGACCGGGCCGGTCGCGCCGAGAAGCAGCATCGGCATGCGGTCGCACCAGGCGTTGAAGATCGCCATGGTGGCGTGCATCAGGCCGACATTGGAATGCAGCGCCGCCGCCATCGCGCGGCCGGTGACCTTGGCGTAGCCATGCGCGATCGCGACCGCGCTCTCCTCGTGCAGGCAGAGCAGCATCTGCGGCGCGGATTGCCGAGATAGTTGACGAGCTGTCATGCAGGCCGCGATAGCTCGCGCCCGGGATTCAGCGCGATATAGGGAATATCGAGCGCGCGCAGCGTGTCGGCGACCACGTCGCTGCCGAACGCCGGCGCATTCGCGCCGGAGGGCAGGGGGCGTTCGATCGATGGGCTCGGCCATGCGCGACCGTATCACAACGGCGTCGCTGTCCACGCGCCGTTCTGGCGCGAAAACCGCAGCGGAACGGCATTTCGACGATGTGAATTTTCAAGCGATGCGTTGGTGAGCGCGCAGACGACCAGCAGGATGCCGCCATGCGCCACGATGACGGTTTCGCCGTCGGGCGTGTCGTCTTCGAGGATGCGCATCACACTCTGCGCAGCGCGGTGCACGAAGGTCGCAAGCGGTTCGCAGCCGTCCGGATCCCAGTCCCAGTTGAACGCGCCCTCGATCGGCGTGTCCCAGAGGCTGACGTAGAAGCGTTCGGAGAGTGCGCCGTCGACCTCCGGGTGCATTCTGTGTTCGGCGGCGATCAGGCTCGCGGTGCGCCACGCTCGCGCCATCGGGCTCGCGACCAGCTTTGCCGATGCGCGTCGTTGCGAGCGCCTTCGCGGCGATCGCGGCCTGTCCTTCGCCGGCGTCGTTCAGCGGCGTGTGCGGGAGTTGATAGATCTTGTTGCGATTACCCTCGGTCTCGCCGTGGCGGACGAAGATGAAGTTTTCGCGCTTCGGCGCGAACCGCAAAGGAGGCGCGTTCGAATGATGCGATCGTAGCCGAGCAGGTCGACGACTTGGGTCATGTCGTGCTTGTCCCGCACGCGGTGCAACGCGCTTGCGTTGCGCCGCAGATGCGGGACCCCGGTTGCTTGAAGAAGTCGGGGTCCCGGGTCTGCGGCGCACCACTGCGTGCTGCGCCGCGCCCGGGACACGAGAGAGTTACGCCTGCGCGATGAACTTCTTGTTCATGTAGGCCTCGAGACCCTCGATGCCGCCTTCGTGGCCGTAGCCCGAGTCCTTGATGCCGCCGAACGGCGTCTCGGGCGTCGAGATCGCGACGGTGTTCACGCCGACCATGCCGGACTGCAGCGCATCGCCGATCGCGGTCGCGGTCTTCGGCGACGACGTGAAGGTGTACGCGGCAAGGCCGAACTCGAGCGAGTTCGCGCGCTCCACCACTTCGTCGAACGTCTTGAACGTGACGATCGGCGCGACCGGGCCGAACGGCTCCTCGGTCATGATCTTGGAGTCATCCGGCACGTCGGTGATGACGGTCGGCTCGAAGAAGTAAGCCCTGGTTGCCGGAGCGGCTGCCGCCGGTCTGCGACCTTGCCGCCGCGCGCCTTCGCGTCGGCGACGAACGAGTCCATCGCGTCGAGCCGGCGCGGATTGGCGAGCGGACCCATCGTGGTGTCCTTCTCGAGGCCGTCGCCGAGCTTGATCGCCTTGGCGTTGTCGGTGAAGCGCTTGAGGAACCGGTCGTAGACGCCTTCCTGCACGTAGAAGCGCGTCGGCGAAATGCAGACCTGGCCGGCGTTGCGATACTTGAACGCCGAGATCGTGTCGGCGGTCTTCTCCGGGTCGACGTCGCCGAACACGACGACCGGCGAATGGCCGCCGAGCTCCATGGTGGCGCGCTTCATGCCCTTCGCGGCCAGCACGGCGAGGTGCTTGCCGACCGGCACCGAGCCGGTGAAGGAGATCTTGCGCACGATCGGCGAGGCGATCAGGTGCTCGGAGATCGTCGCCGGCACGCCGAACACGAGGTTGATCACGCCAGGCGGCACGCCTGCGTCCTCGAAGCACTTCACCAGCTCGACGCAGCCGGCGGGGGTCTCTTCCGACGCCTTCACGATGATCGAGCAGCCGGCGGCGAGCGCAGCGGCGATCTTGCGGGTCGGGGTGAGGATCGGGAAATTCCACGGCGTGAACGCCGCGACGACGCCGACCGGCTCGGTCACGACCATCTGGCGCACGGTCGGATTGCGGCTCGGGATGATGCGGCCATAGGCGCGGCGGCCTTCCTCGGCGAACCACTCGATGATGTCGGCGGAGGTGACCGCCTCGCCCTTCGCCTCGGCGATCGTCTTGCCCTGTTCCTGCGTCATGACCGTCGCGACGTGATCGGCGCGCTCGCGCAGGAGATCGGCAGCCTTCTTCATGATGCGGCCGCGGTCATATGCGGACTTCGTCTTCCAGAGCTTGAAGCCCTTGTCGGCGGCCGCGAGGGCCGCATCGAGGTCGCCTTGCGTGGCGTGCGGCAGGTGCGCGAGCGGCTTCTGCGTCGCCGGATTGAGCACATCCTCGCCGCCACCGCCGTTGCCGTGGTTCCACTTGCCGTCGATGTAAAGCCCGAGCTGCGTGTAAGACATGGGGTCCTCGCCTGTGAGTTATTCTGAAAATTATGGGGGAGCCGGAACCGGCTGCGCCTCGCCTAACGAATAGGGGAGAATGCGGCCGGAAGATAGATGTCGGTATGCATCGTGAGCAGGTGGTCCGGGCCGCCGGGCGGAGGCCAGACGCCGGTCTCGATGGCGGTTTTCCGCGTGTTCGCGCGCGTGATCAGGTCCGGATAGGGCCAGATATGCATGAAGCGCGTGACTTCGCCGGTGATCGAATACATCGCGGCGAGGATCGGCGAGAGCTTCATGCGCTCGGGCGCCTGCTTGGTCCAGGCCGCGATGGTGGGGCCAAGCCCGTTCGGCTTGAGCAGATAGGTGCGCACCTCGAAAATCGGACCGTGCTGGCCGGGCTTGATCGGCGGCAAAAAGGGAAACTGCACGAACGTGTCGGTCGAGCGGCGGTCGGTCAGGTCGAGGCAGCCGTAGGGGTTTGGGTCCTTGGCGACGGCGTCGCGGTCCGCCGCAAGGTCGGCCTCGCTCGCGTAGTGATGCATCAGCAGGATTTGATTGAGATCGCCGATCTCGGAGGCGAGGCAAGCCGATGAACTCGCCCTTGCGCGGATTGGCTTTGAGCCACTGCTCGACGCCGGGCAGCGCCTTCATGTGGGTGTTCGGCTTCACCGTGATGATGGTCACGTCATAGGGCATCGCGACAGGTCTCCAGCCAGCGCGGCGGCACGCTATCAGTGCCGGAGGCTTAAGTTGAACCGCCTCTTGTGCGGTGCGACTAAACTTCGTCATGGACCCACTGAGCTTCGTCATCCTGCGCCGCATTGCGTCGAAGATTGCAGATTGGATCGATAGACTGATCGATCTCCACGATCATCTGACGTTCAACCTGACGCGCAAGGAGCAGGAGGACATATGGCGGCGTCCCGGTGAACCGGGCTATCTGCCGCCGAAGGAGCACGACCGGTTCTAGCCGCCGCGCAGCTTCGCCAGCAGCTTGAGCCCGAGATAGCCGTCCGCCGGCGCGAGCCCGGCCTTCTGCTGAAAATTGCGCGCCGCCAGCATCGTCATGTTGCCGACGCGGCCGTCGGTGCCGCCGGTGTCGTAGCCGGCCGCGGTGAGGCGCCTCTGCATCTCCTGCACTTCGGCCAGCGTCGGCGCGCGCTCGCTGCCGGGAAACGGCTGGACGAACGGCCCGCCGCCGAGCCACGCGGTCGCCGAGATGCACGATCGCGAGCGTGTAGTTCATCGACGGATTGTAGGTCTTCACCGCATAGAAGTTCGGGCCGAGCAGGAACGCGGGCCCGCCCGCGACCGGCACCCACAGCTTCGCGGTGAGCTTCGGATTGGGGAACGGCTGGCCGTCGGCGCGCGTGATGCCCATCGCCTGCCACGCCTCGTAGCGTGCGCGACGTCTCGTCGGAGCCGCGGCCGGGAGCGCGCACCTCGTAGCCCCAGTGCTCGCCACGGCGATACTTGCCGCGATTGACCAGATACTTCGCGCTGCTGACCCGAGCGCGTCGTCCGGCTTGTCGAGCGGATTGACCTTGCCGTCGCCGTCATAGTCGAGGCCGACGTTGAGCCACACCTCGGGCATCCACTGCGTATGCCCCATCGCGCCGGCCCATGAGCCGACCATGTCCTTCGGCGTCGCCCAGCCCTTCTCGACAATGCGCAGCGCGTTGATCAGTTCGGTTTCCCAATAGGCGCGGCGGCGCGGCTCGCCCCAGGCGAGCGCCGCGAGTGCGGGAAACACCGGGCGCGAGTGGTTCTGCTTCACCACCGGATCGCCGAAGGTGGACTCGATGCCCCACAGGCCGAGGATGACGGCGCGCTCGACGCCGAAGTCTTTCTCGATGCGCGCGAGCAGCGGCGCGTAGGTCTTCGCGCGCTCCTGTCCGGTCTGCACGCGCCAGTCCGAGACGCGGCGATTGAGATACTGCCAGAGCTGCTGGTTGAACTCGGGCTGGCTGCGGATTTCGGTGAACACCGTGGTGTCAGGCTTCAGGCTGCCCATCACGCGCGTGTAGGTCGCGTCGGAAACGCCCTTGGCCAGCGCGCGAGGGCGGAAGGCTTCGACCCATTGCGGGAACGGTTGCGCGGCGACCTGCGCGAACGCGGGTGCGCCGAACGCAAGCGGGCCGCGCCGCCAAGCGCGGCGTTCAGCAGATGTCGCCGTGTGAAATTCATGACCGCGTCTGTACAGCCGAATCGTGGCGGGGATAGTGCCGCCGCGTGTCCGCGATTTGCTATGGTGTCGCGGCAAATCAGACTCGGAGGAACCCATGGATCATCCCGTTGCGCGCCGCACCGTGATCGCCGGGGCAGGGGCTGGACTCGTGTCCGCCCTGGTCGCGCCCGAGGCGAAGGCTCAAGGCGCAAAACCCGAGATCGCCGGCGAGCGAATACTGGGCGAAGAAGGGCGACACCAAGCTCTATCTCTATCGCAAGCGCGTCGACGCCGAAGCCCGGCGACCCCGCGCAGCCGGTGCTGTTCCTGGTGCACGGCTCGTCCAACTCGTCGCGCTCGAGCTACGACCTCAACCTGCCGGGCAAGGAATACTCGCTGATGAACGTCATGGCCGGTTACGGCTTCGACGTGTGGACGATGGATCACGACGGCTACGGCCGTTCGGACTCGTCCGGCAACAACTCCGACATCGCGAGCGGCGTGCAGGACCTCAAGGCCGCGATGCCGATCGTGCTGGAGGAGGCGAAGCAGCAGAAGGCGCACATGTACGGCACCTCGTCCGGCGCGATCCGCGCCGGGCGCTTACGCGCAGGCGGAGCCGGACCGCGTCGACCGGCTGATCCTGTCGGCCTTCACCTACAAGGGCACCGGCTCGCCCGAGATCGCGCGCCGCAACAAGGTGGCGGAGACCTATCGCGCCAACCCGCGCCGCAAGCGCGACCTTGCGATGATCCGCTCGATCTTCACGCGCGACGGCCATGCCTCGGCCTACGATCCGGCGATTCCCGGATGCGATCGCGGCGGACGAGCTGAAGTTCGGCGACACGGTGCCGACCGGCACGTATCTCGACATGGCGGTGAACCTGCCGCTGGTCGATCCGAAGAAGGTGAAATCGCCGGTGCTGATGATCCGCGCCGAGCACGACGGCAACTCGACCAACGAAGACCTGCTCGATTTCTACACGCAGCTTCCGAACGGCGACCGCCAGTTCGTGATCCTGCCGCACACCGCGCACAGCATCGTCTACAGCAACAACCGGCATCTGCTGTGGTACGCGATGCGGAATTTCCTCGCCGCGCCGGAGGCGGTGGCTTGAGCCTGTGTCCCGGGCGCATGCAGCGCAGCATGAAGTGCATGCGCTGCTGACCGGGACCCCGGTTTCTAATCTGAGCGAAGTAGCAACCGGGGTCCCGCATCTGCGATGCATCGCTACGCGCTGCATCGCGTGCGGGACACAGCTAGTTCTACGGCACCGTCACCGGCCCGCTGGTCACCACGCGCAAGCGCCAGTCCGCCGCGGTCGAGCCGGTGAGGTCGACCTTGCCGGCGAGATAATAGAGCCGCTTGGTGTCGTCGCCGTTCGCCGTGCAGAAGCGGTCCTGCAGATAGAACGGCGGCGTCGGCTGATAATAGAGCGTCGCCTGGACGGACGCCGGTTTGCCTTTGACCTCGCTCAACGGGACCCGATAGACGAGCGAGTCGCCGCCGCCGCGCTGATAATCCGGGTCTTCCTTTTCGGTCTTCATGTCGGGCCCGGATTCTTCCGCCATCTTGTCGTCGGCGCCGAGCGCTTTGGAAATCTGCTTGCGGTCTTCCAGCTTCATGAAGCCCTGCGGCAGAATGCGATTGTCCTTCACCTTGGCGCAGATCGACAGGAAACTGGTAGTGAGTTCGCCCTGCGGCTCGGCGGTGGGTCCGCACACGGGCTTCGCCGCATTGCCGGGCGTCGAGACAAGCTCCTGATAGATCTGCGCCTGGTTCTGCCGTGTGATCGTCTGATAGTGCGGCTGGTGAATGCGCTTCTCCGGCTCGACCCGCGCCGAGCAATCGCCTGTCCACCACAGTTCACCATCGATCGGGTCATTGTTCTCATCGACGATCAGGCCCGCCGCATTGGTGCGGCCCGACGACCAGAGCACCGTGCCCTTCACGTCGAGCACGCTGAACTGCAGGAAGGCGCGGCGGAAGCCGACGCCCGACGGGAATTTGTGCCCCACGCGGCTTACCACGGTGACGCGCGCGTTGAGCGTGCCGCCGTCGTTGCGCACGTCGCCGACCGTGACCACGGCGGTCTTGTTCACCGCCTGATCGAGCATCGCGTTCTCGGCGGTCGGGATCGAGTCGATGCCCTTGTCGCTCAGCATCGGGTCGGTCTTGCGGATGCCGAGGATGTCGGGGAACTGCCACGCCATCTTGAGCAGGTAGACGTTCAGCCCGACCAGCGTGTGCTTGCCGAAGCCCGAGCGCTCCTGCAGGTCGATATCGATCGGCGGCAGCACGTTCTCGGCTTGCGGGAAATTGCTGAACTCCTGGATCGCCGCGATCTTGCTGCGATATGGATTGCCGTAGGCGTCCTTGTTCGGCATGTGGCAGCCCTGACAGGACTGGGCCTGCGGACCCGACCCATAAGGCAGCGGGCCGTCGGGTGAATCGCCGGTGCGGAAATCGCTGAACGCCCATTCGGGATAGGTGGTCTGCTCATAGACGTGGCCGATCGGTTCGCCCTTGTTCAGGATCGGCAGATGGACCGTGTGGCAGCTGCCGCACATCTCTGACGACGTGATGGTCTGACTGTGCACGGGATCGATGTTGATCGCGTGCTTCATCGGCTTCTTCTTCGGCTCCTTGAACGGGCCGTAGATCTCGTTCGGCGGACCGACCAGGAACGAGCCGGTGAACGTTGACGCGAAGCCGGTGAAGTGCGGATTGAGCGCCTTCTGCCTTTCGTCGACGCAGACATTCTGCGGCTGTTTGGCGTATTTTTCCGAGTCTTCCTTGCCCAGCACCATGTGGTGGCACGACGAGCACGAGATGCCGTCGCGCGCGAGCGCGCCGTAGTTCGCAAGCGCCGTGACCGGATCCGGGTCTTCTTTCGTCGGAAAGGGAATCTTGTTGACGGTGTCGCGCGAGAACGGCTGGCACGTGCCGGTCTCGGCTTTGGTGTTGATGGCATGCTGGCGCTGCCCGAGGATGCCGTGACAGCCGAGGCACGTGTCCTCGATGAACGCCGTGTTCTTCTTTTCCGGATGGAATGTCTGCGTCTCGCTCGCAAGCTGCGCGAAGAAGATCGGATCGCGCCCCGCAAGGCCCATCGGCGAGCCGCGCCATGTGCCGTAGGGCGAGATGTTGATCAGCTTTCCGTCCGGACCCGGCTGCGTCATGTCGAACTGCAGGCCGGTGCCGCCCGCGCTGTGACAGCCGAGGCACTGGTCCGAGGTGAGATACTGGTTCTGAGCGTGGCGATCGCCCGGCTTCGGCCAGACGCTGTCGTAGGTCTCGGGCGGCATCTTGACGAAATCGCCGCGCAGTGGCGCGTTCGGGCCCAGCGGCATCCCGCCGATGGAGGGGAAATACGCCTTGAAGACGTCGTTGTAGGGCGGGTCGTTGTCCTTCACGGCCGCATCACTTGCCGCTGCGTCCTTGATACGCGCCTGCAAGCTTTTCCACGATGGGTCGAGAAAGAAATTCTGACTCAGGAAAACAAGCGGTGTGCCCGGCTCGCCCTTGATGTTTTTCAGCGACGCGAAGGTCGAGTTGTCTTTCGCCGAGGCGTGGCAGTTGGTGCAGTATTGCCCAAAGCCCAGCGCCGGGTAGGGCGCACTTGCTGGGGCCGGCCAGTCGACCGACCAGCCCGCGGCGGCAATCCAGCCGTACCAGCCCCACATCCAGCCGTCATGCGAGCCCTTGCTGTCGCGGATCATGACGGCAGACGAGGGAAGTCCCGGCAGCAGATAGGTCGGGTCGATGCTGCTGCACGCCGCTGCCGGCGCGGTGTACATCTCCTTGACCATGATCGCGCCGTCCGGCACCGGCTCGACGATGGCCGGCGGCGGGCCTTCTTCCGGGCGGTTCTTCTTCAGCCACGCGTGCATGTCGGGCGAGTACCAGATCAGCACCGGCGCATGCGTGCCGTGGTATTTGCCGGTCCATTTGCCCTCCTGATAGGTGCCGATCCAGGAGCCTGCGTCGCGGACGTGCTTGTCGCGCACCCATCCGCCCGCTTCGTTGCGATGACAGAGCGCGCCGAGGAACTTGTTAAGATTGCCCTCCCAGATATCGAGACGGAATGCGCTCGGGCGGCCGACGTCTGCGCGCAACGGCTCGCAGATATCTCTGATCTGTTGCGGCGTCGGTATCTGCTGCGCCGATTGCTCCTCAGGACAAGTGGGCGACGCGTTCGCCGCGAGGTTGGCAAGCAGTGCGAGTGAAACTGCGAGGGCCGTCGATCGCGCGCGAACCAGCATCATGATGTGACCCCCGTTGGTGCGTGCCGCGGCATCAGAATAGGGGCGGCGTCGTGCAGACGTCAACTTGAGGTCGCAGTCGTCACGCGGGATTTGTCACGTGTTTGAGACAAAGAAGTCGCGCATCGCGCGATAGGTCTCTTCCGGCGCTTCTTCCTGCAGGTAGTGGCCGCAGGGCAGCGCCTGTGCGTCGCGGATGTCGGTCGCGTAGTGCTTCCAGATCGCCGGCGGATCGTTCTGCCGCCCGACCTGGCCGGTCGCGCCCCACAGCAGCTGCACCGGGCATGTGATCTTCTTTCCGGCTTTGACGTCTTCTGTGTCCATCGCAAGGTCGTAGGTCGCACAGGCGCGATAGTCCTCGCACATGCCGCGCACGGTTTCGGGATTGCGGAAGCAGCGCTTGTATTCCTCCAGCGCTTGCCTGCCGAAGAACGAAAGGCCTTGCTCGGTCTTGGCGAGCTTCTTCTCGATGAAGAAGTCCGGGTCGGCGCTCATCAGCCGCTCCGGCATCGGCGCCTTCTGGATCATGAAGAACCAGTGATAGGCGCCGGTCGCCCACGCCTGCGTGACGTTATTGAACAGATGATGCTGCGGGATGATGTCCTGGATCGATGCGGCGATGACCTTCTCCGGATGATCGAGGCACATGCGGTGCGTGACGCGTGCGCCGCGGTCGTGGCCCGCGACAAAGAATTTCTCGAAGCCGAGCGACTTCATCACCTCGACATTGTCCTGCGCCATCGCGCGGAACGAATAGTTGGCATGATCCGGCTGGCTCGGCGGCTTCTCGCAGTCGCCGTAGCCGCGCAGGTCGGTCGCCACCACGGTGAATTCCTGCGCGAGCCGCGGCGCGAACTTGTGCCAGGAGAGATGCGTGAACGGGTTGCCATGCAGCAGCAGCAGCGGCGGGCCCTTGCCGCCATGCGCCGTCACGATCCGCGCGCCGGAGGTTTGGATTTCGGTGCGCGTGAAGCCGGGCATCTGCATCGTTATTCTCCGTCATGCCCGGGCTTGTCCCGGGCATCCACGCCTTTGGTGCATTGAAGCAAGACGTAGATGGCCGGGACAAGCCCGGCCATGACGAAGGTAGCTATGCGCGAAGCCTCAATCCGTGCTGGCGCCGCTCGCCTTGATCGCCGCGCCCCACTTCTCGATCTCGTCCTTCACGAACTTGTCGAGATAGGCGGTCGTCATGCGATCTTCGGTCACGACCGTCACGCCGAGCGGCTCGAGCTTCTCGCGCACCGCCGGCGACTTCATTGCCTCGACAGCGGCGGCCTGCAGTTTCTTCACGATCGGCTCCGGCGCGCCCTTGGGCAGGAAGATCGCGTTCCACGTATAGGCATCGACGTTCACGCCGCCTTCGCGCGCGGTCGGCACGTCGGGCAGGTTCTTGATCCGCTGCGGCGCGAGCGCCGCGATCGCCTTCACGGCATTGCCCTGGATCTGCGGGAACGCGGTCGAGACGATCTCGGTCATGTAGTCGACGCGGCCGCCCTGCAGGTCCTGCATCGCGGGCGCGCTGCCGCGATAGGGCACGTGCGTGATGTTCACGCCGATCGACGAGTTGAGCAGCACGGTGCCGAGATGCACCGCCGCGCCGACGCCGGAGGAGGCGAACGACATCTTGTCCTGGTTCTTCTTCGCGTACTCGACGAATTCCTTGATGTTGTTGACCGGCAGATCCTTGCGCACGATCAGCACCAGCGGCACTTCGGCGAGCAGCGCGACCGGCTGGAAATCCTTGCCGGCGTCGTAGAGCGGCTTCTTCGACAGGTTCTGCACCTGCGCGTGGGTGCCGACGGTGCCGAGCACCATCATGTAGCCATCGGGCGCCGCGGTCTTGACGCGGTTCGCGCCGGTCATGCCGCCCGCGCCGCCGACGTTTTCGATCACGATCTGCTGGCCGAGAATTTCGCTCATGCGCGCCGCGACCACACGGCCGAGCACGTCGGTCGGACCGCCGGCCGCAAACGGAATGATCATCGTGA
This sequence comes from uncultured Alphaproteobacteria bacterium, assembly GCA_963779545.1. Lineage (GTDB taxonomy): Bacteria > Pseudomonadota > Alphaproteobacteria > Rhizobiales > Xanthobacteraceae > PALSA-894. The sequence goes on from CAVZYQ010000008.1 coordinate 294,823, forward strand.
CCGGGCGGGTCGGATAGTCCTGCGCGGTCGCCGCGCCGCCGATTGCGAGCAAAGCCGCGAAAGCGGCGCTGAAAACCTTGAGCATCGTATCCTCCGTGAAGCCGAATTGGCCCTTGCTTTATCGGGCTGGCGCGGGCGGGTCAAGCGTTGCTGCTGCGCTAGTCGCATCGTATGACCGCCATGCGGCCGGGGAGGGGCTTTCATGCAGATTGCAATCGCGGGGCTTGGCACCATCGGCCGCACGCTCGCGCGCCGGCTCGCCGACGGTATCCCCGGACTGACGCTCGCCTGCGTCGCGGCACGCGACGAGGAAAAGGCGCGCGGCTGGCTCGACGAGGAGGGGATCGAGGTCCCGATTGTCGCGCTGGATGAATTCCCCGCGCACGCAGACCTCGCGGTCGAATGCGCGCCTGCTGCGATCCTCGAACAGATCTGCCGCCCGATGCTCAGCGCCGGCAAGCAGGTGATGGTGCTCTCCTGCGGTGCACTGCTGCCACGTCCGGAGCTGTTCGAACTGGCGAAGCAGCACGGCGGCCGCATCATCGTGCCGACCGGCGGTTTGCTCGGGCTCGATGCGGTCGCGGCCGCGAACGAAGGCACCATCACGTCCGTGAAAATGACCACGCGCAAGCCGCCGAACGGGCTCGCGGGCGCGCCGCATCTCACGAAGAACAACATCTCGGTCGAGGGCCTGAACGAGGCGAAGCTCGTGTTCAGCGGCACCGCGCGTGACGCGGCGGCGGGCTTTCCCGCCAACGTCAACGTGGTGGCCGCACTGGCGATGGCGGGGATCGGTCCGGACCGCACGATGATCGACATCTACGCCGACCCGACCAAGACGCGGAATTGCCACGTCATCGAGGTGGACGCGGACTCGGCGCGCTTCACGCTCTCGATCGAGAACGTCCCGTCCGAAAACCCGAAAACCGGCAAGATCGTTGCGCTGTCGATCATCGCGACGCTGCGCAAGCTGGCCGCACCGCTGCGCGTTGGAACCTGAGTTCCAAATCGGGGAACTTTCAGGTTCCGTTCCCGTTATAGCGCCATGAAGGCGCCAGAACACCGCAATCCCGGCATTCCGGCGCTCATCGGCACCGTAGATTTTATTTCGCGCGGCGTGTTCGCCATCGCGGCCGCGGTTCTGGCGCTGATCGCGCTGGCGCTCAGCGTCTACAGCGCCGCGCTCATCGTGAACGCCCTGCGCGGACCGTGGGGCGAGGCCGGTTCGGCCCTGCTGGAATTGATCGGCTACGTGGTGATCGCGGTCGCGGTGTTCGACGTCGCCAAATATTTCATGGAGGAAGAGGTCATCCGCGGCCGCGAGATGCGCCTGCCCTCCGAGGCGCGGCGCAGCCTGACCAAGTTCATCTCGACGATCGCGATCGCGGTGTTCATCGAAGGCCTCGTGATGGTCTTCCGCCAGGGCGGGCAGGACATCGCGCTCATTCTCTATCCCGCCGTCATCCTGTTCACCGGCATCCTGATCATCCTGGGGCTCGGGCTCTATCAGCGGCTCAGCGCCGACGTGGAGCAGCAGGTCGAGGCGCAGGACCGCGTGGACGAGAAGCAAGACCGCGACGAGAAGAACGGCCAGAAGAAGAAATAGCGCGATCTTGGCGTCGCCGTTTTCGGCACGCATAGTTCCGGTGCGTTGTTCATTTTGATTCGCACCGAGGACCGGAATGGCCGCCGCTGAAAATCTGACGATCGATCTCGCCGAAGAGGAAGAACGCTGTCTGGTCCACGCCCGCACCGCGGCGCGGCAGGCGGTGATAAAGGGCATGGACCGCGAAACGCTTGGCGACGCCTTCATGCTCGAAGCCGTCAAGCTCGCGTTCGGGCTCGAGGGCGATGCCGAAGCCGCGCGGATCGCGCAGCAGTGGAAGGAGCAGACCTTCAAGCTGCTCGGCGCGGACTACGTCACGCACACGCCCGAGGGCCGCCCGAAGGTCGTGCGGCTTCTGCGGCCGTTCATGCGGGAGCGGCTGATGACCAGCACGTCGCTGCCGCAGGAATTGATCGAAAACTGATTTGCGGGTGCGCGCAGCGTCCGGCTTGGCGCTGCCATGCGTTGAACCGCACGTGCCCCTCAAGCGTTGTCCTGTCGGATCAATCACCAGACAGGACATCCGCATGTTTTCCCGCATTCTCGTCACGACCGTCGCAGCCGTTGCGCTTGCGAGCGCCGCGTTCGCTCAAGGCAGCAGCGGAGGCGGCTCCGGCGGCTCCGCAGGAGGCGGCGCAGCGGGCGGCAGCGCGCCCGGCACCGCCGGCACGCCTTCGACCGGCACCGCGCCCGGCATCGGCACGCCGGGCACACCCGGACCGACCACCGGCGCAGGCGTGCCGGGCAACACCGGGCCGGGGAGCACCACGACCACGCCGAACATCACCGGCGTCCCGGGAAGCGCGCCCTCGGTCGGGCGCGGCACCGGCGTCGGCGCGAATGATCCGTCGGCGATCGGGTCGGGCAGGGCGTCAGGTTCGGGCGCCCGCGCGGCGGCGCGTCCGGCGCAGCGGACTCCGGCTCGCTCACCACCAGTCCATCGTCCGGCACGCCTCAGATCATGGTCCCGGAGCGGGAGCGGCGGTGACGATGGCGAAACGCCCTGACGACAAGGATCAGACGCTGCCGAAATCCCAAGGCGAAAAGGAAAAGCCGAGCGGCCGGGCAAGGGCAGCAAGCCGCAGAACGAGGCGGACCGGCCGTAGGCTCGGGCGACGGGCTCTTACGCTGTGCGTCTCCTACCAAGTCCCTGTCGTTCGTACGCGGTAGGCATTTTTCCGCGTGCAACCGGACGGGTGAATTCGATATTATAAGCCCTGCGATCCTTGAGCGGGCTGCATGGACACCTCCGTCCTCATCGTAGGCGCCGGACCGACCGGCCTGATGCTGGCCAACCAGCTCGTGCGGCGCGGCGTGACGCCCATCATCATCGACCGGCACTCCGGCCCCGCGCAGCAGACGCGCGCGATCGGCGTGCAGGCGCGCACGCTGGAGATCTATTCCAAGATGGGGCTTGCCGGGCAGGCGCTCGAGCTCGGCCAGATCACCGCCGGCGCGAACATGTGGGCGAACGGGCGGCCAATGGCGCGCATTCCGGTCGGCGACATCGGCAAGAACCTCAGTCCGTTTCCGTTCATCCTGATGCTGGGGCAGGACGACAATGAGCGGATCATGGGCGCGAAGCTTTCCGAACTCGGCGTATCGATCCAGTGGAATACCGAACTGATCGCATTCGAGCAGAAAGCCGATCACGTCGACGCGCAGCTCCGGCAGCCCGACGGCACGGTCCGCGCGATCACGGCCGCGTGGGTTGCGGGCTGCGACGGGTCGCGCAGCGCGGTGCGCGAGATGAACCACATCGGATTTCCCGGCGCGCCCTATGCGCAGACGTTCTTTGTCGCCGACACCGAGGCGACCGGGTCGATGAAGCCGCACGAGCTCAACGTCTATCTGTGGCTGGACGGCTTCCACCTGTTCTTCCCGATGCGCGGCAAGGACCGCTGGCGCGTGATCGGAATCCTTCCCGAGCAATTCCGGTCGCGCGAGCACGTGACGTTCGACGAACTGATCCCGTCGATCAAAATCGAAGCCGGCACCGATCTGGATTTCACGCAGTGCAGCTGGTTCTCGGTCTACCGCATCCAGCATCGTGCCGCCGAACGCTTCCGCGACCGGCGCTGCTTCCTGCTCGGCGATGCGGCCCACATCCACAGCCCGGCGGGTGCGCAGGGCATGAACACGGGCCTGCAGGACGCGTACAATCTCGCCTGGAAGCTCGCGCTCGTGGTGCAGGGCCACGCCGGTGCGGCGTTGCTCGACACCTATGAGCAGGAACGCGTCCCGGTCGCCAAGCGCCTGCTCGAGACGACCGATCGCGCGTTCCAGGGGGTCGTGTCGGAGGGCTGGCTGCCCAGGTTGTTGCGGACCAAGATCATCGCCCGGGTCGCGGCGACCGCCATGAAGTTTGAGCGGGTCCGGCAATTTGCTTTCCGGACGATTTCGCAGATCGGCATCAGCTATCCGGACAGCACACTGTCGCAGGCGCTTGGCGGCTTGTCGAAAGGGGCGCCCGCCGCGGGGGATCGCTTCCCGTGGGTGCGGATCAAGCTTCGGGCGGACGGTCCGGCCGAGGATATTTACGGCGTGCTCGACGATACCTGCTTCAATCTGCTGATGTTCGGAGAGTCCTCCGCCGAGGCCGCTGGCCAATTCGGCGACATGGTTCGCGCGCTTGCAATTCCGCGCATCGCCGACAACGATCAGGAACTCGCGCGCGCCGGGATCAGCCAGCCGTCATTCTATCTGCTGCGTCCCGACGGCCACGTCGGACTTTGCGGGCCGCAGTTCGATGCTGCGGCGGTGGCGCGGTATCTCGCGCAGCGGGCGCACGTCGTGACTGGCGCCGCCGAGGCGAAAGCCGCGTAGGCCGGCTGCGTTACAACAGCGCCGATCGGGAGGTTGGATTCATTGGCGCATCCGGATTACCGCCGCGGCTCCCTGTCTGGCGAACGAGGCGGCGCGCGCCAGCAAATGCCGCAACGAAGGAGAAGGCGGCGGCACGATCTGATCGTAAACCCCAACGTGACGAAGATAGGCATCGATCATGCCGATGAACTCGCTGCGGTTTGAACTGAAATTCATGGCCACGAGGTCTCGCCGCAGACGCGCAAGCTTATCGACGTGATGACGCTGGAACAGATTGTTCTGCTCGAAAAAGTTTGGATCGCCCATCAACACAAGCTTTTGAAACTCGATGTCGTTCAACGCCCAGGCGGCGTGCATTGTCGACGAACGTCGGAACGCCGTCATGGGTGTGTGCGCCGACGATTGTATTCAGTCGAATGATCGGATGTGACAGGGCGTGGGCCGCCTTGGCGTTCTGAATGTTGCCGATGCTGCGCCGGACCCGGTCAAGCGAGCCCATGATGCGGGTGCGCGCATAGACGTCCGGGTCGAAGCTATCGACGGAGAACGCCACGATATCGATGAACGGAAATTGGACGAGGTATTCGGCCCACTTTTCGGTCAGGTGCTGGCCATTCGTCGTGATGGTCACACCGAGATCCGTGGGGTTCGCGTCGGCGATATCGGCCAATATTCGCACAAGCGGATTGTTCTCGAAGGGAATATCGAACAGTTCTCCGCCCACGAGATCGAGCCGCCTGAGATAGGGATACACCACACTCAAGCGGTCGAGCACGATCGGGTCGATCAGTTTGGTCGTCGGCTTCTTGAGTTCAGGCGGAATGATCCCGAAGCAGCACATCGGGCAGCGCAGCGAGCAATAGTTCGTCACCGAGACCGACAACGATGTCGGGAAGGATGTCGCGCTTGTTTGGCCGATGTTGATCTCGGACTCGATGCGATCGAGATTTTCGTCGTAGGAGCGCGGCGCCGGCATCCACGGCTCGACAGCATCCTCCCGTTGGGGTTTCGTACCCGCCAGAGGAGGCTTTACGTCGAAGTACTTCACATACGAGTTCCGGCCGCTTTGCGGTCAGCCAGCAGCACGTTGCCGGGCAACCCGACTCAAGCTGCGACCCTTGCAGGAACATGGAGCGCGCGTTTTGTACCGGCGGCGAATTCCAGAACTGCTCGAACGTCTGTTCGCGCAAATTTCCGGATGCACGCAGTCTGCCGCAATAGCTGACTGTCCCGTCGGTCCAGACGAAAGTTCCAGTCCATGGTGCCGTACAGACGAGCGACATGTGCTGTCCTCAAATTTGCCGGTGAGGTGCGCCAGAACGTCCAGTGCCAACTCGGACTCGTTTCTCTCCCGCGGTGCGCGTATCACTGGCCGACAGTGGTCTTTTCCATTGCCGAGCGACGCTGGCAAATGGATAGCGCAAAACGAACCCTTCGTCTCGACCAACCAGGAAACGGACAAAATGTCGCCTGAGGATGGCAGGAAGCGCCAGGAAATCGGCGAAAAATTCATCGCCGGAAAAGGCTATGAAATCGGCGCCGGCACGTTTCCCAGTCGGTACTCCGGAATCGAGAGTGTTGTTTATCTGGACACACGCAGCGAGGCGGAACTCCAGAAGCTGTTCGCGGCTGAAATCCCGTATCAGGTCCGCTCGGTCCACGCGGCGCATCCGGCACAGGATTTCCTGGTCGCTCATCATGTGATCGAGCACCTGGCTGACCCCATCGGGGCGATCGCATCCTGGTGCGCCTTGCTCGGTGACGCCGGCCGGATGTTTCTGTCACTGCCCGCTTCAGACAATTCGGGCGAGAAAGACCGCCTGCCAGCAACGTTCGAACACGTTCTCGACGACCACCTGTTTGGCCGCGGCCCGGATCATTTTGACAGCAAGCAGCACGTTCCACACTTCATCAATCAGTGGGCTGCGATGGATCCGAAAAGCTTCTGGTACTCGCAAGGGAGTGTTGCAGACTTCGCATCGACCAGCCTCGCCGAAGCGCGGCGAGACAACAATGATCTGCACTGGCACACGTTCACGCTCGATGTTTTCCGCGAGGTGGTCGCAGCCGGGTTCTGGTTCGCGGGGCACGGCATCCGGTTCCTGCACGCCGAACACGCTTGCCAGGCCCTGTATGTCGTGGCGGCCAAAGACGGTGCTGCCCTGAGCTCCCCGCTCCGATGCGCGCGCATCGTGATCGGCTCGCGGAAGCGGTGCGCGCGCTGACCCGGTAGGTTTTACGACGCGAGGCTGATCGGCTGGGATTGCTGGCGCGCCCTACGGGACTCGAACCCGTGTTACCGCCGTGAAAGGGCGGTGTCCTGGACCGCTAGACGAAGGGCGCGGACGCGGGCTGAGCCGCGAGCCGCCGATATAAAGAGGTTGGCGGGCAGGGGCAACCCGCCTTCGCCTGGGCTTCGGCGGGCTGGCGCCCGTTTCACCAGTTCCCGGTGTTCGGCATCGAGGCCCAAGGCTCCTTTGGCGGGAGCGGCTGGCCCTTCTGCAGCAATTCGATCGAGTGCTTGTCGGGCGAGCGCACGAACGCCATGTTGCCGTCGCGCGGCGGGCGGTTGATGGTGACGCCGCCCTTCATCAGCTTCTCGCAGGTGGCGTAGATGTCGTCGACCTCGTAGGCGAGGTGGCCGAAGTAGCGCGCCTCGCCGTAGTCCTCGGTGTTCCAGTTGTAGGTCAGCTCAACCATCGGCTGGTCGCGGCCGGTCTTCTTCTTGCTCTCCTCGACCAGCGCTTCATCGTCGGACGCGTAGAGGAACACCAGCGTGTACTTGTTCTTCTCGTCGACGCGGCGGCGCGCTTCCTTCAGGCCCAGCAGGTCGACATAGAAATGCAGCGCATCATCGAGATTGCGCACGCGCAGCATGGTGTGGAGGTACTTCATGATCGCTATCTCCTGGGGACCGGTCGGGAAACCGTGCGCGCTTGAAGGCGCTTCGGGGCACGGAATAGCAGGAAATCGTACCCGAGGGCAGCGGTTGCCGGTCTGGAGGCGGTGGCGGCTAGATCAGGTCCTGGGCGATCAAGTAGGAAACAGGGGAGCCGCTGGACAACGTGATCTTCCGGCGCTTCTCCGGAATTGCCGCGGGAGCATTCCGCGACTGGGCGAAGACCGCGCTTCCCAACTCACCACCGACCAGCACCAGGTCGCGCCGATCGCAAGTCGACGCGATCGCCAGACCGAGATCTGAAAGATGCGAGCGCCGGTAGCAGTAGACCGCCAGCATCGCCCTCACGGTTGCCGGAATAGTCTCGACCAGCGTGTGAAGTCCTTGCGGGGAGGCTCGGTAGAGTTCGCCGAGCAAACTCTCTTCGACCGGGCATTGTTCTTCTTGTGCCAGCATTTGCGCTCCATTGACCTGAAGCGACAATGCGAATCAATCGGTTAAGAGGGAGTTAAGCAGGGTTGCTCGCGAGAGTGGCTGGCGTGGTTGTTCGGCACGAGATCAAACGACCTTCCCGCCAAATGCGGATCGGCATATCGCTGCGACACCTCGTCCCGAACGAGGTGCGCGACCGGAAAGATGAGGATGCGGTTTCGGATCGACGTGAACACGCTGGACGGCAAGCTCTCCTACGAGAGGGAGGAGCCGGGTGAGGCGCTGGCGGTTGCCGAAGGCGGAAAGCAGAGTCTCGGCGTTACCATCGCGGATGCCGAGGACGGCAAGATCTACAGCCTGGAACAGTTCAGGAAGCGCTTTGGGCACTGAAGAACGCCGGAGCCGCCGAATGGATGAAGAGGGAAACCGAGACCATGTTCGCGCCCGATGTGAAGACTGCTGTCGACCGCCTCGGCGACATGATCGCCGAGGCAAAGGTCATCGTGCCGTTCACCGGCGCGGGTATCTCAACCGAGTGTGGCATTCCAGATTTCCGGTCGCCGGGCGGCATCTGGACCAAGATGCGGCCGATCGACTTCTCGGATTTCATCGCCAGCCAGGACATGCGCGATGAGTCCTGGCGGCGGCGTTTCGTCATGGACGAGCAGTTCGGCGGCGCCAAGCCGGGCCGGGGGCATCGCGCACTCGCGAGCCTTTACCGGCGCGGCAAGTCGCCGGGCGTGGTGACTCAAAACATCGACAACCTGCATCAAGCATCTGGCATTCCAGCCGAACAAGTCGTCGAGCTGCACGGAAACACGACCTACGCGACCTGCCTCGACTGCGCGACGCGCTACGAGTTGCCTTGGGTCAAGCAGCGCTATGACGCCGCGAACGGCCGCGCGCCCTCGTGCCCGGCGTGCGAGGGCCACATCAAGACCGCCACCGTGTCGTTCGGTCAGGCAATGCCGGAGGACGCGATGCGCCGCGCCGAGCAACTGACGCGGTCAGCCGATCTCTTCATCGCGATCGGTTCGTCGCTGGTGGTCTGGCCGGCCGCCGGCTTTCCGGTGATGGCCAAACGGAACGGTGCTCGCCTCGTGATCATCAATCGCGACGAGACTGATTTCGACGACATCGCCGATCTCGTGATACGCCACGACATCGGCGAGGTGCTCTCGCCGTTCATTTCGAACTGAGCACAAAAGCCCAACAGCCACCGGGCCTTCTCGCGCACTGTGCACAGTTAGCCACAGTGCTCGGGGATTTCTTCAATTAGGCCTTTGCGGGCACGACCGCGATGTTATGTTCGTTCAAGCGGCGATTCGTAATTCAAAGCGCTCTCTCAAGAGGCGCCAAAGGACGCGGCGGCGTACGGGGCCATGTCGTCGGACGATCTGGGGTCAAAGTTACCGGGGGCCGGTTTCACGCACACCGATCTCGAAGGCGATCTCGCCGACGAGACCGCGAGCGTGATCGAGATCAGTGGAGCCATCAAGTGGTTCGACGTCTCGAAGGGTTACGGCTTCATCATTCCGGATAACGGTTTGCCGGACGTGCTGCTGCACGTCACGTGCCTGCGCCGCGACGGCTTTCAAACCGCATACGAAGGCGCGCGCATCGTGTGCGAGGTGCTGCAGCGGCCGAAGGGCTTGCAGGCTTTCCGCATCATCTCGATGGACGAGTCGACCGCGGTCCACCCGACAGAGCTTCCGCCGGCGCGCACCCACGTTCAGGTCACGCCGACCTCGGGGCTGGAGCGGGCGGTGGTGAAGTGGTTCAACCGGCTGCGCGGTTTCGGCTTCCTGACGCGCGGCGAGGGCACCGAGGACATCTTCGTCCACATGGAAACGCTGCGCCGCTACGGCCTCACCGAACTGCGGCCGGGCCAGACCGTGCTGGTGCGCTTCGGGCCGGGGCCGAAAGGCATGATGGCGGCTGAGGTTAGGCCTGACGGGCCGGGCGCGCATTAATCACTGCGGCTTGCCGACAAAATCCGAACCGTGTACCGCTCCGCCGACTGATCGTGGCTCGTCCGCGTGCGCGGCCGGGGCATAGCGCAGCCTGGTAGCGCGGAAGTTTTGGGTACTTCAGGTCGCAGGTTCGAATCCTGCTGCCCCGACCAGCGCCGCGGCGGCGTGATGCGATCGTAGAAGAGGCGAAGGCATGGTTGCACGCATCTACAAGCCGGCGAAAACCGCGATGCAGTCCGGCACCGCCAAGACCAAACTGTGGGTGCTCGACTACGAGCCGGAGCAGCCGCGCGCGGTCGAGCCGCTGATGGGCTGGACCTCGTCCGGCGACATGCGCCAGCAGTTGAGACTGCGCTTCGACACCAAGGAGGAGGCGATCGCCTACTGCGAGCGCCACGGCATCGCCTATCAGGTCGCCGAGCCGAAGCCGGTTGCGCGCCGGACGATGTCATACTCGGACAACTTCGCCTTCAACCGGCGCGGCTCCTGGACGCATTAAGCTTTGCGGCCGGCGGCCGGTCCCGGCCGCGTGCGATCCGTGCTATATCGAGCGTCACGGCCCCGTAGCTCAGTTGGATAGAGCATCAGCCTTCTAAGCTGAGGGTCGCAGGTTCGAATCCTGCCGGGGTCGCCAATTCCATCATGCGCGTCACCCGAGACGCCGCACCGCCGTCTGAAGAGCGCGTTCCGACGCCGCTGTCGTGAGGATGAACCCCCGGTAGTGATCGGCCGCAACCGCGTCGCAAATTGTCCGGTATTTGTCCAAACCGCCCACATACGGAGAAAACACCCGCGGCTTGCCGGGAATGTTTGCGCCGACATACCAGGAGTTGGCGCGCGGATAGAGCGTGGCGTCGGCGACCTCGCCAACATGCGCGACCCAATCATTTTCGGCGGTTTCGTCGGGCTCGATGCGCGTGATGCCGCGACGATGCAGATATCCCAGGCAGTCGCCGATCCAGTCGATGTGCTGCTCGATCGACGCGATCATGTTGGACTTCACCGACGGGCTTTGCGGGCCGGTGATGATGAACAGGTTTGGAAAGCCGGCCGTCATCAGGCCGAGGTAGGTGCGCGGGCCATCGGCCCATCTGTCGCGCAGGCGGGGGCCGCGCGCGACGCGGATGTCGATGTCGAGCAGCGCGCCGGTGATCGCGTCGAAGCCTGTCGCGAATGCGATGTCATCGAGTTCGAAGTCACGCGTCGATGTCCGCAAGCCCGTAGGTGTCACGGAGACGATCGGGTCGGATTTGATGTCGACGAGTGTGACGTTGTCGCGGTTGAACGTCTCGAAGTAGCCGGTGTCGAGGCAAAGCCGCTTCGTCCCAATCGGGTGATCGCGCGGCTGCAGCAGTTCGGCGGCCTTCGGGTCGCGCACGATGCTGCGGATTTTCGCGCGCACGAATTCCGAGGCGGTTTCGTTCGAATCCGCATTCACCAGCAGGTCATTGTAGGCGTAGAGGAAGCTGATGTTGCCGCCGGTGCCCCACTTCTGCTCGTAATCGCGCTCGCGTTCATCATGCGACACTTGGAGCGCGGACTGGGTCGGCGGCGGGTGGCCGGAGATTCCGAACGGCGTTTGCCGCGACTGATCGCGCCAGTACGCGTATCGCTCCTTGTGGCGGCGATCGGCCTCGGGCGTCAGCGGGCGGTTCACCGCCGGGACGCTGAAGTTCGCCGTGCGTTGAAACACATGGAGGTGTTTCGCCTGCGCGGCGATGACCGGGATCATCTGGATCCCCGATGACCCGGTGCCGATAACGCCGACGCGCCGGCCGGAAAAGTCCACACCGTCCTGCGGCCACAGGCCGCTGTGGTACCAGTTGCCCTTGAAACTCTCCAAGGCCGGGCAGATCAGGCAGGCGCGGCAGCGAGAGATTGCCCGTCGCCATGATGCAGAACGGCGCCGTGAAGACATCTCCCTTGTCTGTCTCAACCGTCCAGATATCGCGGTCCTTGTCGAAGACCGCGGAGGTGACGCGTGTGCCGGTCTGGATGAAGGGCCTCAGTCCAAATCGCTCGGCCACGTGATTGGCGTAGCGCAGGATGTCGGGCTGCGCCGCGAAGCGCTCGGGCCACACCCATTCCTGCTGCAGTTCCTCGGAGAACGAATAGGAGTATTCAAGGCTCTCGACGTCGCAGCGCGCGCCCGGATAGCGGTTCCAGAACCACGTCCCGCCGATGTCGCTTCCGGCTTCGAGAACCCGCACCCGCAGCCCCATCTGCCTGAGCTTGTAGAGCGCGTAGAGGCCCGCGAAGCCCGCGCCGACGACGATGGCATCGAGTTCGCGGATGTCGCTGCTTCGCCGAGACATGGTGTCGTCCTTGTGGGTGCGCGAGACTAGCATCCCCGACAGGGCTCCCGCCCGCAATTATCACCGCAGCACAACCTGCCGGTGACGTGGCATCTGCCTGTCGTCTCGACTAGAGTGCCGGCAAAGCCGCGCGATCGACAAGCGCGGTGGCCGCAACGGCCTCACAGGAGGAAATGATGCACGCCCGTACTGTCTTGGCATTTGCTGCCGCCATGACGCTGGCCGCGCTTCCGGCGCAGGCCCTCGACCTCAACGTCACGCATTTCGGCACCGGCATGTACGGCGTGCCGCACGCGGTCGCCAAGGAGAAGGGCTACTACAAGGAGGCCGGCATCGACGTGACCGGCTTCCTCACGTCGGCGGGCGGCGGGACTACCGTGCGCAACGTGCTCGCCTCGGAGCTGCCCTACGGCGAGGTGGCGCTCCCGGCGGTGATCGCGGCGGTGCAGCAGGGTCTCGAGCTCACTATCATCCATGCGGGCGTCGCGAGCGTTTCGGATCAGGTCTGGATCAGCCGCAAGGACGACCAGAGCATCAAGACCGTGAAGGATCTGGTGGGCAAGAAGCTCGGCTACTCGAGCCCCAAATCCGTCACCGACATGATCACCTCACTGATGCTCGACGCGAACGGCTTGACCGGCAAGGTCGAGCGCAAGTCGATCGGCGGCATCGGCTCGGGCCTTACCGCGCTGCGCGAGGGCGCGGTCGACATGACTTACGTGACGCAGCCGGTGTGGGCGCGCGAGAAGGACAATTTCCGTCTCGTGTTCCGCTCGCCCGAATGGGCGCCGCGTGTGATGCAGACCGTCGGCGTGGTGAAAACCGAGTTCCTGAAGAAGAATCCGCAGATCATCCGCGGCCTGATCGAGGCGCGGCGCAAGGGCGTCGAATTCATCAAGTCGAATCCCGATAAGTCCGCGAAGATCATGGCGAAGGAATACAAGGTCAGCGAAGCCGATGCGAAGGCGGCGATCGCCGACGTGCTCTCGGGCGGCGGCGTGTACTGGAGCCCGGGCGATTTCGACTACGAGGGCATGACCACGATGCTGAAGGGCCTGCAGCTCGTGAAGGCGGTCGAGCCCGGCCCGTTCGAATGGTCCAAGATCGTCGATGACAGCTACCTCCCTGAGGTACTGAAGACCAAGCCGAAGTCCTGATCCGGCTTCGCGCCGCATGGCCGACGAGCACCTTCGCGTCACCGGCGTCACGCGCGTCTATCCGCCGGTCGAAGGCCACGCGGTGGGCGCGGTACATGCGCTCGGGCCGATCGACTTTTCGCTGAAGAAGGGCGAGTTCTTTTCCGTGGTCGGCCCATCCGGCTGCGGCAAGTCCACGCTGCTCGATGTCGTGGCCGGGCTCTCCAAGCCGAGCGCGGGAACGCATCCAGTTCGAGGGCAGGGAGGTTTCCGGAGAGGTGCCGGACGGCGTCGGCGTCGTGTTCCAGGAGGATGCGAGCTTTCCGTGGCTCACCGTCTACGACAATGCTGCCTTCGCGCTGCGCCGCGCCGGCGTGCCGGACGCCGAAGTGCGCGAACGCGTGACCCACACGCTCGCGTTCACCGGGCTGTCCTCATTCGCCCAAGCTTATCCGGCGCAGCTGTCCGGCGGCATGCGGCAGCGGCTGTGCATCGCACGCACCTTGGTGATGCGGCCGCGCATGCTGCTGCTCGACGAGCCGTTCGGCGCGCTCGACCAGCAGACGCGTCTCCTGATGGGCGACGAGCTGCTCAAGCTCTGGCGCGAGACCGGCGCCACGATCCTGCTGATCACCCACTCGCTCGATGAGGCCACCATGCTCTCCGACCGCATCGGCGTGATGTCGGCGCGGCCGGGCGTGTTCATCGATCTGGTCGAGACCAATTGGCCGCGCGAGCGCGACAGCCGCGTCGTCTCGCAGGCGGCCTTCGGCACGATCACCGGCCGCATCTGGGACGGGTTGCGCGATCAGTCGATCAAGGCGCTCGCGATGGTGTCATGACGCGCGCGGGATGGATCCGGCTTGCTTTGATCCTCGGCGCATTCGGCCTGCTCGAATGGGCCTGCCGCTACGGTTACGTCAGCCGCGATGCCGTGATCCCGCCGACCGTGATGCTGCAAGGCGCCTGGCGCGCGATCAGCCTCGCAGGAGCTCCGCAGCGAAATCCTGCTGACCTTCGAGAATGTCGCGCTCTCGCTCATCCTCTCGCTCGATCGTCGGAACGCTCGGCGGGCTTCTGCTGCACAAGGCGACGCGGCTGCGCCGCGCACTCGATCCGCTTCTTGCGAGCTACTACGCGGTGCCGACCTTCGTTTTCTATCCGCTGTTCATCGTTCTGTTCGGTCTCAACCGCTGGCCGCTGATCGCGATCGGCTTCCTGTTCGCGGTCGTCGCGGTGATGATCAATACGCTCGACGGGCTGGCGCGCATCCCGCGCGCCTTCGTGCGCACCGCAGCCGTGATGCGCCTGACGCGCACGCAGTACTTCCTCCACATTGTCCTGCCGGCCGCGGCGCCGTGGCTGTTCACCGGTGCGAAATTCGCGGTGGCGTACTCCTTCATCGGCGTGATCGCGGGCGAGTTCGTCGTGTCCGGCGCCGGCATGGGGCACGCGATCGCGTTCGCCTACAACTCGTTCGACAATCGCATGATGTATGGGCTGATCGTGCTGCTGTTCGGCACGGTCGGCACCATCAACATGCTGCTCTGGACATGGGAGCGCAGGCTTTATGCCCGCCGCGCAGGACGCTGATCCGTTCATCGTGGCCGAGCGCGTCGAGCGGCGCGATACCACGCGCGCGTTCGATACTGTTCTATTGATCGTCGGGCTCATCGCACTGTGGCAGGTGGGCTCGATGGTGCTCGGCCGCGACGCGCTGCCGTCGCCGGTCGCGACCGTCAGCAAGCTTGCCGGCATCATGGGGGACGAGGACTTCCCGCGCCATGCCTGGGAAACCGCGCGCGCCTTCGGCACCGCGCTGGCGATCGCGCTCCTCGCCGGGCTCGCTATCGGGCTGCTGTTCGGCGCGCACCGGCTCACGGGCGAAGTCACCGAGCCGATTTTGGTCGCGCTCTATTCGATCCCGAAGATCACGCTCTATCCGGTGATCCTGCTGCTGTTCGGGCTCGGCATCTCGGCCAAGATCGCGTTCGGCGTGATCCACGGCATCATCCCGGTGATCCTGTTCACGATGAACGCGGTGCGCAACATCCGCGGCGTCTACCTGCGCTCGGCGCGCGCGATGCGGCTGACGCTCGGCGCAGACCGCCTTCACGATCATCGTTCCGGCGGCGCTGCCCGAGATCGTGTCCGGGTTCCGCGTCGGCTTCGCGCTGACACTCCTCGGCACGCTGATCGGTGAGATGTTCGCCTCGCAGCGCGGCATCGGCTACATGCTGGTGAAGGCGATGGAGACCGGCGACACCGGAACTGTGATGTCGCTCGCGCTGTTGCTGGTCGTACTTGCGACGCTAGCCTCCGCCGCGTTGCTCGCGCTCGACCGGCGCCTGCGCAAACACGCTTCAACACCATGAGGATCGCCGCATGACAAAAACACGACTGAAAACAATTCTCGAAAGCGGCCAGTTCGTCGTCGCGCCCGGCGTGTTCGACATGTTCTCGGCGAAGGTCGCCGACCGGATCGGCTTCCACGCGCTCTACATGACCGGCTACGGCGTCTCGGCCTCGTATCTCGGCGTGGCGGACGCCGGTCTCGTCACCTATCGCGACATGGTGGAGCGCGCGCGCACGATCTCGGACGGCACCAGCGTGCCGCTGATCGCCGACGCCGACACCGGCTTCGGCGGTCTGATCAATGTGCGCCAGACCGTGCGCGGCTACGAGGCGGCCGGCGTGCAGGCGATCCAGATCGAGGATCAGGAGATGCCGAAGAAATGCGGCCACACGCCGAACCGGCGCGTGATCGCGTCGGCCGAGATGTGCCGCAAGATCGAGGTCGCGGTCGACGCGCGCCAGAATGCCGACACGCTGATCATCGCGCGCACGGACTCGCGCACCGGCCTCGGGCTCGATGAAGCGATCCGGCGTGGGCAGGAGTACGCCAAGGCGGGCGCCGACATCGTTTTCGTCGAGGCGCCGGAAAGCGAGGACGAGTTCAAGCGGGCAGGTGAGGCAATCGACTGCTGGCTGCTCGCCAACATGGTGCCGACCGGAAAGTCGCCGGTCGTCTCGGCCGAGAATCTGAAGGCTTACGGTTTCAATATCGCGATCTATCCTTCGGCCGGCATGTCGGTCGTCTGCGCCGCGCTGGAGTCGAGCTATGCGCACCTGAAGAAAAAGGGCTCGACCGAAGGCTCGCCGACGCCCGCCTACACCATGGCGCAACTCCACGAACTGACCGGGTTCCCGGAGGTGTGGGAGTTCGAGAAACGCTTCGCCGAGGTGTAAGGGCGCAAACTTCGCGTTGCGCGTGGGCAACCAAGAAACTGCCCCGGCGCTGCCTCAATTCCAACCCGACGCCTGCGTTAACCGGATATTCGGCCCCGCCTCACACTATGGCGCCGTCGGGTTGCTGGTCGCATGCGCGTTGTCTGCTTTCATTCTTGCGTTGCTGTGGTGCGTGCCGGCGCAAGCCGACATCCGCATCGCGCGCGATTTCGGCGGCTTCGTCGAGGAATACAAGGCAAAGTACGCCAAGGCGCGCGACCGCAAGGAGCGCGTCATCATCGACGGAATCTGCAACTCGGCCTGCACGCTGGTTCTCGGGATCGTCCCGTTGAATCGCATCTGCGCGACGCCGCGCGCCAGCATGGGCTTCCATCAGGCCTATTACGACAAGCGCTGGACCGCCGGCCTGCGCGTCACCAGCGTCGCGGGCACCGATGAGCTGATGTCCTACTACCCGCCCACCGTGAAGGCGTGGCTCGCCCGCAAGGGTGGGCTGACCGCCGACATGAAGCGCGTGTTCAATGGGCCGGAACTGTGGGCGATCATCGACCCATGCCCTGACGATTTGGGTGCCGCGCCCAAATAGCGCTTGGCAACAATCCTCCATTCCGCCGACACTGAGGCGAAAGGCGGCCGCCAAGCGCCGCCGTGGAGGAAACGCATGCGCGCTGCCATCAAGGCCATCACTCTCATTGCGTCCGCCGTTCTGCTCACGCTTCCGCAAGCCGCGAGCGCGCAGGCGCCCGAGAAGCGCAAGATCAATGTCGCGACCGCCTCGCTCGGCCTGCCGTATCTGCCGCTGATCCTCGCGCAGCAGCGCAAGTACTTCGCCGACGAAGGGCTTGAGGTCGAGATCGCGGCCTTCGCGGGCGGCTCGAAGGCGCTGCAGTCGCTGATGGGCGGATCGAGCGACATTGCTTCCGGCGCGTACTCGAACACGCTCACGATGGCCGCGAAGGGTCAGAAGCTGAAGAATTTCGTCGTGTCGGTGCGCTATCCGGCTCTGACAATTGCGGTCTCGAAGCGCCTCGCCGACCGCTACCAGTCGCCGAAGGATCTCAAAGGCATGAAGATCGGCGTCAGCGCGCCGGGCTCCAGCACCCACATGATCGTCAATCATCTGCTGAGCAAAGGCGGGCTGACGTCGAACGATGTTTCGATCATCGGCGTCGGGACCTCGGCGGGCGCGGTCGCCGCCATGGAGAAGGGCGACATCGACGCCATCATCAACTCCGATCCGGTGATGACGAAACTCGAGGCGGACAACACCGTGAAGGTGATCGCCGAAACGCGCACCAGCAAGGGAACGCAGGACTTGTTCGGCGGGCCGTATCCGGAAGCCGGCCTCTACGCGACCGCGGAATTCATTGCGAAGAACCCGAACACGATGCAGGCGATGACCAATGCGGTCGTGCGTGCGATCCTCTGGATGCAGCGCGCTTCGATTGAAGACATCGCCGCGAATGTGCCGGCCGAATACATGCTGGGCGAGAAGGGGCTCTATCTCGACTCCTACAAGAAGATGCACGAGGCGCATTCGCCCGACGGCCTGATCACCAAGGAAGGCGCGCAGATCGTCCACGACGTGCTCGCCGCATTCCTGCCCGAGGTGAAGGCGGCGAACATCAAGGTGGAGGACACCTACGAGAACAAGTTCGTCGAGGCGGCGCTGAAGAAGTGGCAGGGGAAGATGTGAGACCGCCGCGGGCGAATCGCCGCCCGCAACTCATGCGCGTTCCGCATGGATGCCCGGCTAACGGCTAGGTGCGTCGCCCGTCCGCCTCCCCTATAAGGACGCCGACAGAGAGTTAAGCCAAGCCGGGCATGACACAGCTGACCGACGCCACCCCGATGGCGCGCAACAATGACGTGCGCATCATTTCGCTCGTCTGCGCGGCGCATTTCGTCAGCCATTTCTACATCCTGGTGCTGCCGCCGCTGTTCCCGTTCATCCGAGAGTTTTACAGCGTCAGCTACACGCAACTCGGGCTCGCGCTGACGGTGTTCAACATGACCACCGCGCTATGCCAGACGCCCGCCGGGTTCCTGGTCGACCGCGTTGGCGCGCGCTCGGTGCTGGTCGCCGGGCTGGTGCTCGGCGCCGTGTGTCTCGTGGTCGTCGGAACCATCCCGTCGTTCTGGCTGATGGTCGCGATGTTCGCGGTGTTCGGTATCGCCAACGGCGTCTATCACCCGGCCGACTACGCGATCCTGTCGCAGCTCGTTTCGAACGAGCGGGCCGGGCAGGCCTTCTCGTTCCATATTTTCGCGGGCTTCCTGGGAACGGCGGTCGCGCCGGCCTCGATGCTGATCCTGCAGCAGTTCCTCGGCTGGCAGGGCGCGTTCGTCGCCGCGTCCGTAATGGGCATTCTGGTCGCGCTCGCGCTGACGGTTCAGCCGGCCGCGCTGTTTGAACCGCCGCCGAAGCCGGTCCGCCCGCCGAGCGAGCAGCCGAAGGACGACAAGGCCGGCTGGTCGCTGCTGCTGTCGGGGCCGATCCTGCTGAACCTGCTGTTCTTCGTGATGATCACGTTTTCGACGACCGGCGTGCAGAATTATTCGGTTGTCGCGCTCAACGAGGCCTACGGCACGCCGATCGGTGTCGCCAACACGGCGCTCACCGCGAACCTGCTGCTGAGCGCGCTCGGCGTGCTTGCGGGCGGCGTGCTCGCGGCGCGCGTCGGGCACCCGGAGTGGATCGCGGCGGGTTCCTTCTTCGGCATCGCGATCACCGGCGCGGTGATCGGCCTCGCCGACCTCAATTTGCTGCTGCTGCTGCTGGTGATGTCGCTGAACGGGTTCGTGAACGGCCTGATGCAGCCCTCGCGCGACATGCTTGTTCGTGCGGTAACGCCAGAGGGGCAGTTCGGCAAGGTATTTGGCTTCGTGACGACAGGCTTCAATATCGGCGGCATCATCGCGCCGTTGCTGTTCGGCTACGTGATGGATGCGGGGCACCCGCGTTGGGTGTTTTTCCTGGTGTGCGGCCTCAGCCTGCTCGCGATCCTGACCATCGTGCCGAATTTCAGAAAGCGGACTGCAGCCCGTTGATGGCAGCTAACAATCTGCTGGTTGAGGGGTTTTTCGCTTGCCTGTGCCCATAGCTTTGAACTATTTCAAAGTAGGGAAGCCACCCACCAGGTCCAGGGAAGCCACCCGATGCGGTTGACCGAGCAGAGCCGTTACGCGCTTCGCGTGCTCGCACACTGCGCGGAGCGCCATCCGGCGCTCGCAAAGGTAGCAACGATCGCGGTAAGCACCGGCATCACCGAGCAGAACATCTTCAAGCTGATCAAGGTGTTGACCAAGGCCGGGCTCGTCGAGACGATCCGCGGCCCGAACGGCGGGGTGCGCCTTGCGAAGGCGCCGGCGACAATCCGCGTCGGTCAGGTGATCCGCGCGATCGAGCCGCGCTTCAAGGCATGCGGGCCGCTCGGCCAGATGATGTCGGAGGCGCCGGTGTCCGCGGTCGAACGCGAACTCGACCGGACCATTGGGCGTGGAATCGCGGCGTTCATGGAGTCGCTCGACAAGACCTCAATCGCCACGCTGGTCGCAAAGACAAACGCGGCGAACGCGGCCTAAAGCGATTCCGCGACAGCCGCTTTTGCGCCTTTGGCGATGATGCGCGCCAGCGCATCGATGACAGCGGTGCGAAAGCGCGGATCGGTGGCAAGTTCGGGCGAGAAAATCTCGCGCACGCCGAGCAGGGCAGGGGCGAGACGCTCCGCCACAAGGCCCGCCTGATCGGAGATCGATCGAAGCCGCGCGTTCAGCGGATCGCGGACGTCGATTGGCTTGCCGGCTTCATCGATCCCGGTGACGTATCGCATCCAACCCGCGACACCCATGACCAGCCGGTCGACCGGTGCGCCCGCGGTGAGCCGGTCGCGGATCGAGCCAAGCAGGCGCTGCGGCAGCTTCTGCGAGCCGTCCATGCAGATTTGCCAGGTGCGATGTTTCAGTGCCGGGTTTTCGAAACGTTCGATCAGCGCGCGCTTGTACGCCGCGATGTCGGCGTCGGGCGGCATTTTCAGAGTTGTTGCGGCGTCGTCCATCAGCCCGTCCACGAGCCGGCGATAGTTCGCATCCTTCATGGTGTCGGACACGGTCTCGTAGCCTGCCAGATAGCCGAGATAAGCCAACGTGGAATGGCTGCCATTGAGCAGCCGCAGCTTCATGTTCTCGTAAGGCGCGACATCGCGGACGAATTCCGCGCCCGCGAGCGACCAGTCCGGGCGGCCTTGCGGAAACCGATCCTCGATCACCCACTGACTGAAGGGCTCGGTGACGACCGGCGCCGCATCCTCGACGCCGAGCCACGTTGAGATCGCGACGCGATCGTCGTCGGTCGTCGCCGGCGTGATGCGGTCGACCATGGTCGAGGGGAACGCGACCTCATTCGCGATGTAACCCGCCAGCGCCGGATCGCGCAGTGCCACGAAGCGCGTGACGATTTTCGAGACAGTTCGCCCGTTGTGCGGAAGGTTGTCGCAGCACAGCACGGTGAAGGAATGGATCTGCGCGGCGCGCCGCCGTCTGAGTGCCTCGACCAGAAGGCCCGGCGCGCTGCGCGGGCGCTCCGGGTTGGCGAGGTCGTGCATGATGTCGGGATGCTTCTCGTCCAGCGCCGCGGTCGCCGGGTCGTAGCAGTAGCCCTTCTCGGTGACGGTTAGCGTGACGATCTTGACCGCCGGATCGACACAATGCGCACAGCAGCGCCTTCAGGGTCCTCGGGTGCGACCAGCACATTTTTGATCGCGCCGATGACCTGCAGCCCGCTCGCCTTCCGCGCCGCGCACCGCAAGGGTGTAGAGCCCATTCTGCGGCTTGAGTTGGTCGCGCACAATGGGCGAACGGAGGCTCGCGCCTACGATGCCCCAGCGCAAGTCGCCGGCGTTGAGCACGGCTTCAGTATACATCGCCTGATGCGCGCGCTGGAACGCGCCGATGCCGAGATGCACGATGCCCGTGGCGAGAGCGCCCCGGTCGTAACCGGGACGTGCAACATCGGTCGGCAGCTGCCCGAGCGTCGCTGCGCAGAGCCGCTCCATCACTTGCCGAGCAGCAGGTTCGGAAGCCAGAGCGACAGCGCCGGAATGTAGGTGACCAGCACAAGCACGATCAGCATCGGGATGTAGAAGATCATGATGCTCTTCGACACCGCCTCCATGCTGACCTTGCCTATCGCGCACCCCACGACAAGCGTTGGTCCGACCGGTGGCGTCAGCAATCCGATGCCGAGGTTGAGGATCATGATCATGCCGAAGTGCACCGGGTCGATGCCAAACATCTTCACGACGGGGAGGAAGATCGGCGTGCAGATCAGCAGCATCGGCGCGAGGTCCATGAATGTTCCAAGCACCAGCAGCAGGATGTTGATCAGGAACAGGAACATGTACTTGTCGCTGGAGACCGACACGAAGAACGCCGTGATCTTCGCGGGGATCTGCATGATCGCCATCATGTAGCCGAAGGCGATCGAGAACCCGATCATGATCATGACCATGCCGACGGTGCGCACGACGCGTCCCGACCAGCAGCGGCAGCTCGCTCCATTTGTAGTCGCGATAGACGAACATCGTGACGAGGAACGAATAGATGCAGGCGACCGCGGCGGATTCGGTCGGCGTGAAGATGCCCGAGAGGATGCCGCCGATGATGATGACGATGGTGACAGAGTCCCCACAGCGCTTCACCGGCGATCGTGAGCGCCTGCCGGAGCGGGATGACCTCGCCCTTTGGGGAAGTTGTCGCGCCGCGCGATGTAGAAGCACAGGATCATCAGCGAGAGGCCGAGCATCAGGCCCGGGATGATGCCGGCGATGAACAGGTGCGCGACCGAGATCGTGCCGCCCGCGGCGAGCGAATAGATGACGGCGTTATGCGAGGGCGGGATCAGCAGCGGCTGGAGCGAGCCCGCGATCGTGACGTTCACGGCAAACAGGCGCGGATAGCCGGCCTTGATCATCTGCGGGATCATCACCGAGCCGATCGCGGCCGTATCGGCGACCGAGGAGCCGGAAATGCAGCCGAACATCGTCGAGGCGAGGATGTTCACCAGCGACGAGGCCGCCGCGGATGAAGCCGACGAACACCTTGGCGAGATTGACGAGGCGGTTCGCCATGCCGCCTTCGGCCATGATGCCGCCGGCGAGGATGAAGAACGGGATCGCGAGCAGCGCGAAATCGTCCATGCCGTCGGAGGTCTTGAGCATGACGGCTTCGAGCGGCAGGTCGATCCAGAGCGCCGCGATGATGGCGGCGAGGCCGAGCGCGTAGGCGACCGGCATGCCGAGCAGGCACAGCATGCAGAAGCTGCCGATCAGGATGAGCATGTCCATGTCGGTTACTCGGTGCTGATCTGCGAGATGGCGCCTTCGTCGGGCCCCTCGAACAGCTTCGAGGTCCACAGCCGCTCGATCACGAACAGGGCGGTGATCGCGCCGCCGATCGGGACGGGGAGGTAGGAGGCGCCGACCGAATACCAAGGGAAATCGGAGATCGCCTGATTCCAGGTGAGCGATACCAGCTTGATGCCCCACCAGAACATGAAGAGGTTGGTTCCCATCATGCAGGCTTCGATCAGCCAACCGATGGCGAGCTTGGACTTGCCGTCGAGCATCATCGGGATGACTGCGACGCCGATGTGCAGGTTTTCGCGATAGCAGAGACAGGCGGAGAGGAACGAGAACCAGATCATCATGAGCACGGCTGCCGGCTCCGGCCATGACGATGCACTGTTCAGCACGTAGCGCGTGAACACGCCCCACGGGATCATCAGCGTGATCGCCACGAGGCAGAAACCCGCGACGATCATGCAGAAGCGATGCAGCACGTCCATCAGGCGGATGTATTGCGCCTTCATTCCCAGTTCCCCTGCCCAAGTGATCGGGCCGGCGCCTCAAACAGCGCCGGCCCGACTTCGTGCAGCCGCTAACGTTACTTCACCGCCTGGATGCGCTCGATGAAGGGATCAGCGGCTTGGCGTGCTTCTCGTACACGACCTTCTTTACCGCCTCGGCCATCTGCTTGTTGTCGACTTCGTTCACCTCGACGCCGGCCTTCTTCATGTCGTCGAGCGACTTCTTCTCATAGTCGGCCCACAGCTCCCACTGCTCCTTCTGGGCGCCCTTGGCCTCCTTCATGATCAGGTCCTGATCTTCCTTGGAGAGCGTGCCCCAGGTGCGCTTCGAGAACACCAGGATCTCCGGAATGATCAGGTGGCGGGTCATCGAGTAGTACTTCGCATAGCGATAGTGCTGGCCCGAGTTGTAGCTCGGCTCGTTGTTCTCCGCGCCGTCGACGACGCCGGTCTGCATGGCGTTGATGAGCTGGTCGAAGCCCATCGCGACGCCGTTGCCGCCGAGCGCGTTCATGGTGTCGACGAAGATCGGGTTGCCCATCATGCGGATCTTCAGACCCTTGAGGTCGTCCATCGACTTGATCGGCTTCTTGCTGTTGTAGACGTTGCGCACGCCGCCGCTCATCCAGCACAGGCCGATCAGGTTCGCGGTCGGATGATCGGAGAGCTTCTTGAGCATCTCGTCGCCGATCGGGCCGGTCACGACCTTGGTCATGTGGTCCGGATCGCGGAACACGAAGGGCAGGTTGAAGGCGTTGAGCTCGGGCACCAGCGGACCCATCGGGCCGAGGCTGATGCGCGCGATCTGCAGCGCGCCGACCTGCGCCTGCTCGATCATTTCCTTCTCGCCGCCGAGCTGCATCGACGGGAACATCTGGATGCTGATGCGGCCATTGGTAGCCTTCTCGAGCCGCTGGCCCATGCGCACGACCGCTTCCACGGTCGGATAGCCGAGCGGATGCACGTCGGTTGCCTTCAGCACGAGCTTGGCTTGCGCCGAGGCAGTCGAGCCGAGGGCCGTCACGCCCAGCGCGGCGGCCGCAGTTGACCCAAGAAATTCACGTCTGTTCATCACTTTTCCTCCCTGTTGGGTTTCTTCACGTTCATCCGCCGGGACGACCGGCTAGAGCTTGTAGGCCTTCTTCGCCAGTCCATACGCTAGATCGCGCGCGACCTCGCGCGCTTCGTCCTCATCGAGCAGGTGTTTGACCACAAGCTCGGCGAGGTAGGCACAGTCCACACGGCGCGCCACATCGTGCCGCGCCGGTATCGAGCAGAACGCGCGCGTATCGTCGTTGAAGCCGACGGTGTTGTAAAATCCGGCGGTTTCGGTGGTGAGTTCGCGGAAGCGGCGCATTCCTTCCGGCGAGTTGTAGAACCACCACGCGGGCCCAAGCCGCAGCACCGGATAGTGGCCGGCAAGCGGGGCGAGTTCGCGCGAGTAGGCGGTTTCGTCGAGCGTGAACAGGATGATGGTCAGGTCGCGCTCATTGCCGAAACGATCGAGCAAAGGTTTCAGCGCGCGCACGTAATCGGTTCGGGTCGGGATGTCCGCGCCCATGTCGCGGCCGAACTTGGCGTAGAGCTGCGGATTGTGACCGCGCATCGAGCCGGGGTGGATCTGCATCACCAGCCCGTCGTCGAGGCTCATGCGCGCCATTTCGGTCAGCATCTGCGCGCGGAAGAGTTCGGCATCGCCCTCGTTGAAATCGCCGCCGATGATCTTCGCGAACAGCCGCTCGGCGTCGGCCTGCGGCAGGTCGACGGTCTGCGCCGACAGGTGGCCGTGGTCAGTCGAGGTCGCGCCGTGCTGCTTGAAATAGGCGCGGCGCAGCCGGTGCGCCTCCAGATAGCCGTGCCACGAGAAGGTGTCGCAGCGGGTGAGGTTGCCGAACGCCTCGATGTTCGTGCTTGAAGCCGTCGAATTCCGGATCGACCACCGGGTCGGGCCGGTAGGCCGTGACGACGCGGCCCTTCCAGCCGGATGCCTTGATCGCGTCGTGCGACGCCAGCGGATCGAGCGGGCTTTCGGTGGTGGCGATCACCTCGATCTTGAAGCGCTCGAACAGCGCGCGCGGGCGGAATTCCGGCTGCGCCAGGCACTCGCTGATGCGGTCGAAATAATGATCGGCGGTCTCGGCCGAAAGCCGCACCGTCATGCCGAACAGTTCGGCGAAGGACTGGTCGAGCCACAGCCGGGTCGGCGTGCCGCGGAACAGATGATAGCGCTCAGCGAACGTGCGCCAAATCTTGCGCGCATCGGTCTCGACCGCGCCGCCATCCTTCCGCGGAATGCCCATCTCCTCAAGCGTCACGCCCTGGCTGTAGAGCATGCGGAAAATGTAGTGGTCGGGCGTGACGAACAGCCGGGCCGGATCGGGAAACGGCGCATCCTCCGCGAACCAGCGGGGATCGGTGTGGCCGTGCGGCGAGATGATCGGCAGGTCGCGCACTTCGGCATAGAGGCGACGTGCAACTGCGCGCGTGGCGAAGTCGGCCGGAAAAAGCCGGTCGGCGTAGATCAGCGGAGCGGTGAGGGGCGCGGCGCGCTGCGGCTTGTTCATGCGACGACCTTCGCGATGCGCAAATGCAGCTCGGGCTCGGCCGTGTCGCCTTCGAGCAGGATGCGCTCGACGCCTTCCAGATGACGGTCCATCGCGGCGCGCGCGGCGTCCGCATTGTGTGCCGCAATCGCGCGGTAGACATCGCCGTGCTCGATATTGGTCTTGTCGCGCTGATGCGGACTGCAGCGCGACGCGATCAGGCCGGTGATCGCGCCCATGCGCTCAAACATCGGCGAGTACATGTCGGCCCAGCATTCATCGACGATAGCGGTGAGCACCGCGTTATGGCTCGCCAGACCGACCCGCACGTGAAACAGATGATCGGCGGCGCGGTGTTCGGGCGTGTCCTGCGCGGCGCTGATCATCGTTATGGTTTCGGCGATGGCTGCTATCTCTGCCGGCGTCGCCAATTGTGCGGCGAGCGCGGCGACTTCCGGCTCGATCGTTCTTCGCGCGGCGATCAATTCGAGCGGCGAGGACCCTGCGCCTTCGAACAACCGCCCATTCCCGGACTCGTTCACCGCGCCATTCTTCGCCTTGTGGGTCACGAATGCACCGGCGCCGCCGCGCACCTCTACAAGGCCGGCGATCTCCAGCGCGATCATCGCTTCGCGCACGATCGGGCGGCTCACGCCAAGCAGTTTGGCGAGGTCGCGCTCGGGCGGCAGCCGGTCGCCCGGCTTGAATTCGCCACGCGTCACGAGATCGGTGACTTGACCGGCGACCTGCTCGTAAAGTCTTTGCGTCGCGACTGCCTGAAACGGCATGCGCGGAATTCCCCCCAAAAGATCGGCCTTGACCGGCCGCCTTGCGGAACATCCTATGACCGGGAGCGAGGTCTGTTCAAGTCGTAAGGTGGCCTGACCAATCTTCCGGTCACAAGAATCAGTATCACTGAAGAAACGGCAAGAAAAGGAAGGCGGAGGGAGCATGCGGCAGGCGTGGCGCTGGTACGGGCCGGACGATCCGGTGACGCTCGATCATGTGCGCCAGGCCGGCGCGACCGAGATCGTCAGCGCGCTGCACCAGTACGCGCCCGGCGAAGTCTGGCCGCAGAAGGCGGTCGCCGAGCGCAAGGCCATCATCGAGAACACGCCGCCCGGCCGCTTGCCGCTGAAGTGGACCGTGATCGAAAGCATCCCGGTGCCGGACGACATCCAGCGCGGCAGCGACGGCGCCGGCGAAGCAGACCGAGATCTGGATCGAGAGCATGCGCGCGGTCGCCGCCGAGGGCATCCGCACGATCTGCTACAACGTGATGCCGGTGGTGGACTGGACGCGCACCGATCTCGACTACCCGATGCCGACCGGCGCGACGGCGCTGCGCTTCGACTACGACCGCTTCGCGGCATTCGATCTGCATGTGCTCCGGCGCAAGGGCGCGGAGGCGGATTACGATGAGGGTGTGCGCACGCGGGCGAAGCAAGGTCGCGGACGGGCTGTCGCAGAGCGAAGCCGAACTGCTGACCAGGAACATCGCGGCGGGTCTGCCGGGCGCGACGACGTTCTCGGCGAACCTTGATGCGTTCCGCGAGCGCGTCGCGTCCTATGCGGGCATCACGATGGACAAGATGCGCGCCAACGTCGCGGCGTTTCTGGCGAAGGTGACGCCGGTCGCCGAACAGCTTGGCGTGCGGCTCACCCTGCATCCGGACGATCCGCCGCGGCCGATCTTCGGCCTGCCGCGCATCGCCTCGACCCGCGCCGACTACGAGGCGCTGTTCAAGGCCGTGCCGTCGCAGGCGAACGGCATCTGCTTCTGCGTCGGCAGCCTTGGCGCGCGGCCGGACAACGATGTGGTGAACATGGCAAAGGATTTCGCGCCGCGCATCTATTTCGCGCACCTGCGCGCGACGACGATCGACAACGACGGGAAGAGCATCAGCTTCACCGAGTCCGATCATCTCGACGGCGACGTGAACATGGTCGACGTGCTGCGCGCGATGGTGGCCGAGAACAAGACGCGCGATGCGGCCTGGAAGAATCCCGTTCCGGCCCGACCACGGCCACCGCATGCTCGACGACATCGAGAAGAGCCCGCATCAACCCCGGCTACACCGGCATCGGGCGCCTCAAGGGCCTCGCCGAGCTGCGCGGCGTGATCCGCGCGATCCAGTGAATGCATGCCGAAGCACCGCATCGCCGTCATCGGCCTCGGCATGGCGGTGACGCCGCATGCCAAGAGCCTCGTCGACCTGAAGGACCGCGTGGAGGTCGTGCGCGCGTTCAGCCCGAGCGCAGCGCGGCGCAAGGCATTCGGCGAGAAATTTCCGTTTCCGCTCGCCGACAACCTCGACGCAGTGCTCGCCGACAAGAGCATCGACTGCGTCGAAATCCTCACGCCGCCGAACACGCACCTCGATCTGGTGCGCAAATGCGCCGCGGCCGGCAAGCACATCCTCCTGGAAAAGCCGCTCGAGATTTCGACCGAGCGCTCGGTCGAGCTGGTCGAAGCGGCGGCCAAGGCCGGCGTCACGCTCGGCGTGATGCTGCAGCATCGCTTCCGCCCCGCCGCGCTGAAGCTGCGCGAGATGATGCGCGCCGGCGAGCTCGGCAAGATCGTGAACTGCTCGACCGTGATCCGGCTGTGGCGGCCGCAGAGCTACTACGATGTCGAGGGCCGCGGCACGAAGGCGCGCGACGGCGGCGGCGTACTGATCACGCAGGGCATCCATACGCTCGACCTGATGCTGAGCCTTGCCGGCCCGATCGCGAAGTGCGCGGCTATGCGACGACATCGAGCGTGCACCGCATGGAAACAGAGGATCTGGTCGCGGCCGCGGTGAAATACCAGAACGGCGCGATCGGCACCATCGACGCGACCACGGCGGCCTATCCGGGCTTTCCCGAGCGCATCGAGATCATCGGCGAGAAGGCGACCGCCTCGCTCGTCGGCAGCGATCTGGTCGTCGCGCATCACGATGGCCGCGTCACCGAGATGAAAACCGAGTACGGCGCGGGCGGCACCGGCGCCGATCCGATGGCGTTCCCGAACGACTGGCACCGCGCCGTGATCGCGGATTTTCTCGATGCCCTCGATGAGAAGCGCGAGCCGATGATCAGCGGGCGGGAAGCCCTGAAGGTGCACCGGCTGATCGATGCGCTGCTGGAAGCGGGCGCGACGGGCGCAGACGGTGCGGGTCGCGGACGGGCTGAGCGCGTGTCATGCTGCCGGCACGCCACATTGCCGTCCGGTAACCGCCGCCCCTGCAAAAGATATTTTCTATTCTGAATATCCAGTCATCTTTGCGACATGATTGCTGGACAATCTCGACCCAGGTGGAAGGGATGCACGACCCCGGATTACGGGGTCTAGGGAGGTTCTTCGATGCTCGCGTCAGTCCGCGCCGGCTTTGCCGCCGCGCTCGTCGCTTTCTTCTCTCTTCACCGCCTTTGCCGCCGACAAGCCATTCCAGAGATCCGACCTTGCCGATAGCGCGGTCCGGCTGGAAACCCAGATCAAGACCGAGTCTGGACAGGTCGCAAAGCCCGTCGCGACTTTGCGCAGCGAGGCGGAAGCCGCCTTCGCGAAGCGCGATTTCCGCGCCGGGATGCAGACGCTGGCGCAGATCGTTTCGGTCGCGCCGCGCGAGGCGGGCAACTGGCTGCGGCTCTCCCGCGCCATCCTGCAGATTCGTCCGAACGACGACCGCGAGCGCACCAATTTCCTCGAACGCGCCGCAACCGCCGCCTACATCGCGTATCAGCGCTCGGGTAACAAAGGCGAAGAGGCCGACGCGCTGGTGCTGCTCGGCCGCACCTTCTGCGGACCGCAAGCTGTGGCGTCCGGCGCTCGACGCTTATCGCTTTGCGCTCGATCTGCGCGAGGTCGCGGAAGTCCGCCAGAGCTATGAAGCGCTGCGCGACCAGCACGGCTTCCGCATTCTCGACTACTCGGTCGATGCGGACGCGGCCTCGCCGCGCGCCTGCTTCCAGTTCTCCGAGGAATTGCCCGGCAAGCGCACCGATTTCTCGCCGTTCGTCGCGCTCGAAGGCACCGACAAGCCCGCGATCACCACGGAAGAGAAGCAGCTTTGCGTCGAGGGCCTGCAGCACGGCGAACGCTATTCGATCACGCTGCGCTCCGGCCTGCCGTCGACCGTGAAGGAGACGCTGCAGAAGTCCGCCGACTACAACATCTATGTCCGCGACCGCTCGCCCTATGTGCGCTTCACCGGCAAAGCCTATGTGCTGCCGCGCGTCGGCCAGCGCGGCATCCCGGTGGTCAGCGTCAACACCGCCTCGGTGCAGGTGAAGGTCCACCGCATCGGCGACCGCAACCTGATCGAGACCGTGCTGGGCGGCGACTTCCAGCGCAACATCGACCGCTACGACCGCCGCAAGCTCGACAACGAGAAGGGCGCAGCTCGCCTGGGAGGGCGACCTGAAGATCGACTCGGTGCTCAACGCCGATGTCACCACCGCTTTCCCGATCGATCAGGCGATCGGCGACCTCAAGCCCGGCATCTACGTGATGACGGCCGAGCCGGAAGGCCGTCCGCGCGATGAAGACTACGGCCAGCTCGCGACGCAATGGTTCATCGTCTCCGACCTCGGCCTGACGTCGTTTTCCGGAAACGACGGCATCAACGTCTTCCTGAATTCGCTCGCGACCACCGACGCGAAAGCGGGAATCGAAATCCGCCTCATCGCACGCAACAACGAAGTGCTCGCGACCCGTACCACCGATGCGGCGGGCTTCGCGCACTTCGAAGCCGGTTTCACGCGCGGGGAGGGCGGTCTTGCGCCCGCGATGATCGTCGCGGACGGCAAGGGCGACTACGCGTTCCTTAGCCTGAAGGGATCGGCGTTCGACCTGACCGATCGCGGCGTCGCGGGCCGCACGGTCACGGCCGGACTCGACGCGTTCGTCTATGCGGAGCGTGGCGTCTATCGCACCGGCGAGACCGTGCACCTGACCACGCTGTTGCGCGACTCCAAGGGCATCGCCGTCACCGGCGTGCCGATGACGCTGGTGATCGAGCGTCCGGACGGCGTCGAGTATCGCCGCACAGTCGTGCAGGACCAGGGCATCGGCGGGCGTTCGCTCTCGTTCCCGATGATCTCGTCGGCGCCGACCGGCACCTATCGCGTTCGCGCCTACACCGATCCGAAGGGCCCATCCGTCGGCGCCACCAGCTTCCTGGTCGAAGACTATGTGCCGGATCGCATGGAGTTCGATCTCGCGTCGCCGACCGGCAAGCTCTCGAAGGAAACGCCGGCCGAGGTCACCGCTCGATGGCCGCTTCCTCTATGGCGCGCCGGCCTCCGGCCTCGATCTCGAAGGCGAGATGAAGATCAAGGCCGCAGGCCAGCGGCCGGGCTTCGCCGGGCTACAACTTCGGCGTCAACGACGACGAGGACGAAATCCGGAGCGAGCAGGTCACGCTCGAAGACCTGCCGCAGACCGACGACGACGGCAAAGCGAAATTCACCGTCACGCTCGACAAGCTGCCGGAGACCTCGCGCCCGCTCGAAGCGCAAGTCACGGTGCGTCTCGTTGAGTCCGGCGGCCGCGCGGTCGAGCGCAACATCACGTTGCCGATCGTTCCGACCGCCACGATGATCGGCGTGAAGCCGCTGTTCGCCGGCAAGTCGCTGGGCGAGAACGAAAGCGCGAGCTTCGACGTGATCGTGGCCGCGCCGGACGGCAAGCAGCTTGCCGCCTCCGGTCTGCGCTACGAACTGCTCAAGATCGAGCGGCGCTACCAGTATTATCGCCGCGACGGCCGCTGGGAGTACGAGCCGGTCAAGAGCACGCGCCGCATGGCCGACGGCCGCATCGATGTGGCGGTGGGCAAGCCCGGCCGTATCGCGCTGCCGGTGACCTAGGGCCGCTACCGGCTCGACGTCGCGAGCGACGACCGCAGCATTCCGCCGACGTCGGTGACGTTCGACGCGGGCTTCTACGCGGATGCGTCGGCCGACACGCCGGACCTGCTCGAGATCGCGCTCGACAAGGCCGAATATGCCAGCGGCGACACCATGAATGTCGCCGTGACGGCCCGTACCGCCGGCAAGGTCACGCTCAACGTCGTGGGCGACAAGCTGCTGTCGACGACGACGACCGACGTGCAGGCCGGCACCGCGCGCATTCCGCTCACCGTGGGCAAGGACTGGGGCTCGGGCGCCTACGTGGTCGCGACGCTGCGCCGTCCGCTCGACGAAGCGGCAAGCCGCATGCCCGGCCGCGCGATCGGCCTGCAATGGTTCTCGGTCGACAGAAAGCGCGCGCACGCTCGCCATGGACATGCCGCTGCCGAGCCTGATGCGGCCGAACGGTCCGCTGCGCGTGCCGGTGAAGATCAACGGTCTCAACACCGGCGAGGAGGCGCGTGTCGTCATCGCGGCGGTGGATGTGGGTATCCTCAATCTCACGAACTACAAGCCACCCGCGCCGGACGAACACTATCTCGGCCAGCGCCGCCTGACCGCCGAGCTGCGCGACCTCTACGGCCAGTTGCTCGACGGCATGCAGGGTACGCGCGGCGCGATCCGCACCGGTGGCGACGGCGCCGGAGCGGCAGTGGCCGGCACGCCGCCGACGCAGCCGCCGCTCGCGCTTTACTCCGGCATCGTCACCGTCAAGTCGGACGGCTGGGCCGAGGTGCTGTTCGACATCCCGGCGTTCGCCGGAACCGTGCGCGTGATGGCGGTCGCCTGGTCGAAGGACAAGGTCGGCAAGGCCTCCGGCGATGTCACGGTGCGCGATCCGGTCGTGCTCACCGCGACTTTGCCGCGCTTCCTGCTCACCGGCGATCGCGGCACCGTGCGGCTCGACCTTGATAACGTCGAAGGTCCGTCCGGCGAGTACACGATCAATGTGCAGCCTGACGGCCCGCTCCAGGTCGGCCAGCGCGAACAGAAGCTTCGCCTCGCCAGCAAGCAGCGCACCGGCGTCAGCCTGCCGATCAACGCGACGGCGGTCGGCATCGGCAACGTGGCGGTGCGGATCAGCGGGCCGAACGGCTTCGACATGCAGCGCACCTATACGCTCGCCGCGAAGCCCTCGACCCAGATCCTGACGCGCCGCACCGTGCGGCCGATCGCCAAGGGCGAAAGCATCACGATGTCGAACGACCTGTTCGCCGACCTCGTGCCCGGCACGGGCGGCGTGCAGCTTTCGGTCGGCGCATCGACCGCGCTCGATGTCGCGGCGCTGCTCAAGGCGCTCGACCGCTATCCGTTCGGCTGTTCCGAGCAGACGACGAGCCGCGCGCTGCCGCTGCTCTACGTCAACGAACTGGCGAGCGAGTCGCATCTCTCGCTCGACGCCTCGATCGACCAGCGCATCCGCGACGCGATCGAGCGGTTGCTCGCGCGCCAGGGCTCGAACGGTTCGTTTGGCTTATGGGGCGCGGGCGGCGCCGACATGTGGCTTGACGCCTACGTGACCGACTTCCTTACCCGGGCGCGCGAGCGCAACTTCGCGGTGCCAGACGTCGCGTTCCGCCTGGCGCTCGACAATCTGCGCAATCACGTTGCGCAGAGTGATGTGACGAAGAACGACGGCAGCGATCTGGCCTATGTCTATTACGTGCTGGCGCGTAACGGCACAGCGCCGCTCGGTGACCTGCGCTATCTCGCCGACACGCGGCTCGATGCACTCAAGACGCCGATCTCGAAGGCGCAGCTCGCAGCTGCACTTGGGCTGCTCGGCGACAAGAACCGCGCCGACCGCGTCTACAACGCGGCTCTCGACGCCATCGCGCCGCAGCCGAAGCTGGAACTCGGCCGGACCGACTACGGCTCGTCGCTGCGCGACGCCTCCGCCTTCGTGGCGCTCGCCTCCGAAGGGAGCGCGCCGCGGGCGCAGATCCTGAAAGCCGTCGAACGCATCGAGGCGGCGCGTACGCTCTCGCCGTACACCTCGACGCAGGAGAACGCCTGGATGGTGCTCGCCGCCCGCGCACTCGCGCGCGACACGGCGAACATGGCGCTCGACGTTGGCGGTGAAACGCGGCGCGGGCCGCTCTATCGCAGCTTCCGTGCGAGCGATCTCTCGAGTGGGCCGGTCCGCGTCACCAACAACGGTGACAACGCCGTGCAGGCGGTGGTTTCGGTCATCGGTGCGCCGCTGACGCCGGAGCCCGCCGCCGATAAGGGCTTCTCGATCGAGCGGCTCTACTACACGCTCGACGGCGAGCGCGCGGACGTCACGAAGGTGAAGCAGAACGAGCGCTTCGCCGTCGTGCTGAAGATCACCGAAGGCCAGCCGACCTTCGGCCGCATCATCATCGCCGACTACCTGCCGGCGGGCTTCGAGATCGACAACCCGCGGCTGGTGTCGTCCGGCGACACCGGCACGCTGTCGTGGATCGAGGACGCCAAGGACCCGACACACTCGGAATTCCGCGATGATCGCTTCACCGCGGCGTTCGACCGCGCGAGCGGCGACAAGGCCGTGTTCACCGTCGCGTACGTCGTGCGGGCGGTGTCGCCCGGCCGGTACGTGCTGCCGCAGGCCTATGTCGAGGACATGTATCGTCCCGATCGCTTCGGCCGCACGGGTGTCGGCTCGGTCGAGATCGAGGCGGCGAAGTGAGCGACACTCCATCACGGTGGCGGCGGCGCATGCGCGTCGCCGCCGTGACGGTTGCCGTCGGAACGATGCTCGCCATCGGAGGTGGGGCAGGGTGGGTCCATTCTCTCGGCCCGGCCCCGCTCGGCGAGAGCATGGAATTTTCGACCGTCGTGGTCGACCGCAACGGGCACCTGTTGCGGCCGTACGCGACCGTCGATGGCCGCTGGCGGTTGCCCGCGACCGTCAAAGATGTCGATCCGCGCTATCTCGATCTGCTGATCGCCTACGAGGACAAGCGCTTCCGCGATCACCACGGCGTCGATCCGCTGGCGGTCGCGCGGGCAGCGTTTCAGCTTGTTTCGAACGGTCGCATCGTATCGGGCGGTTCGACCATCACGATGCAGGTCGCACGGCTGCTCGAACCCCGCACCGACCGCACATTTCTTGCCAAACTGCGGCAAACGGTGCGCGCGATCCAGCTTGAGCGCGCGTTGAGCAAGGACGAGATCCTCACGCTCTATCTCGGCCTCGCGCCGTACGGCGGCAATCTCGAAGGCGTGCGCGCGGCCTCGCATGCCTATTTCGGCAAGGAGCCGCGCAAACTCTCGCTCGGCGAAGCCGCGCTGCTGGTCGCAATTCCGCAGTCGCCGGAGTATCGCCGTCCGGACCGCTCGGCCGAAACCGCGCAACGCGCGCGCAATCGCGTGCTCGATCGCGTCGCCCAGAACGACCGTATTCCGGCTGACGAGATCGTGCTGGCGAAGGCCGAGATCGTGCATGGCGGCCGCCGCACCATGCCGATGTTCGCGCCGCATGCGGCCGATCAGGCGATCGGTACGTCGGAGGGCCGCAAGGTTGTCGCGTTGACGATCGACGCGAACGTTCAGAAGCCACTGGAAGACCTCGCGCGCGAGCGCGCCCGCGCGCTCGGGCCAGACATGTCAGTCGCCATCATGGTGATCGATCACGCGAGCGGCGAAGTGCTCGCGCGTGTGGCGGGCGCGGACTACTTCGACGAGCGCCGCGCCGGCCAGGTCGACATGACGCAGGCGCTACGCTCGCCCGGCTCGACGCTGAAACCTTTCATCTACGGACTCGCATTCGAGGATGGACTGATTCATCCCGAGACGCTGATCGAGGACCGGCCGATCCGCTACGGCACATACGCGCCCGAGAACTTCGACATGACGTTCCAGGGCACGGTATCGGTGCGCAAATCGCTGCAGATGTCGCTCAACGTTCCGGCGGTCGCACTGCTCAACGCAATCCATGCCAACCGCCTGACCGCGCGGCTCGCCGATGCGGGCGGGCATCTGATCCTGCCGAAAGGCGAAGTGCCGGGCCTTGCGATGGGCCTCGGCGGCGTCGGCGTGACGCTCACCGATCTCACGATGCTTTACGGCGGACTCGCGCGCGGTGGCGACGCGATTGCGCTGACCGAGCGCCGGGACGTGCTGCAGGCGCCCGCGCCGCGCCGCCTGATCGATCCAGTCGCCGCCTGGTATGTCGGCAACGTGATGATCGGCACGCCGCCGCCCGAGAATGCCACCGGCGGACGGATCGCGTTCAAGACTGGCACCAGCTACGGCTACCGCGACGCATGGTCGGTCGGCTTCGACGGCAAACGCACCATCGGGGTGTGGGTCGGCCGCCCGGATGGCGCGCCGGTTCCCGGCCTCGTCGGACGCGCATCCGCCGCGCCGATCCTGTTCGATGCCTTCGCGCGCGTCCCCGGCATGGTCACACCGCTGCCGAAGGCGCCGAAGGGCGCGATCTTCGCCGCCAACAACCGGCTGCCGCTGCCGCTGCAACGGTTCCGCGCCGGCACGCTCGCCGGCGACAAATCCGAAGCCGCGCCGCGCATTATGTTCCCGCCGAACGGCGCGCGGCTGGAACTTGCGTCCGAGGGCGGCGCCGACATGGCGTTGAAGATCTCCGGCGGCGTCCAGCCGCTGACCTTGCTGGTGAACGGCGTGCCGCGCGCCGAGCAATCCGGCCGCCGCACGCTGTTCTTCACCCCCGACGGGCCGGGTTTCGCCCGGCTCACCGTGATGGATGCACGCGGCGTCGCCGATAGTGTCGTGGTCCGCATCGAATAGCGGCGTTTTGTCAGTCGCTCGAACGGGTTAGCCGCGCTTTGCGAAGCGGGGCATTTCCTCTAGTGTCCGGCCAACTTCGCTGGATGGGGACATGATCGCGCGGCTCGCGCCGGCATCGCTTCAGAAAGACGCCAGTGTGCTGTTCGCGTGGGCGACGGCATCGCACATGCGCGTCGTCGCGTGCCTGATCGCCATTTCACTCGTCGCCTTCCTGCCGGGCTTCTTCAATATTCCGCCGATCGACCGCGACGAAGCTCGCTTCGCGCAGGCGACCAAGCAGATGATCGAGAGCGGCGACTATATCGATATCCGCTATCAGGACGAGGTTCGTTACAAGAAGCCAGTCGGCATTTACTGGCTGCAGGCCGGCGTCGTGCGCGCCGCCGAAGCGGTCGGCGTTCCGCAGGCCCGGACGACGATCTGGCTTTACCGCATTCCCTCGCTGATCGGCGGCATCGGTGCTGTGCTGCTCACCTACTGGGCG
Organism: uncultured Alphaproteobacteria bacterium; assembly: GCA_963779545.1. Lineage (GTDB taxonomy): Bacteria > Pseudomonadota > Alphaproteobacteria > Rhizobiales > Xanthobacteraceae > PALSA-894. The sequence continues at coordinate 331,795 of CAVZYQ010000008.1, forward strand.
GCGCTGGCGTTCGTATCGCGGCGCAGCGCGTTTCTCGCTGCCCTGATGATGGCAACGTGCCTGCTGCTCAACGTCGAGGCGCGGCTAGCCAAGACCGACGCGACGTTGCTGCTCTGTTGCGTCGCCGCCATGGGCGTGATGGCGCGCGCCTACCTCACGCAATGCCGGACGCGACATTTCGTGGGGTCATGCCCTCGTCCTGTGGACGGCGGTCGCGGGTGGTGTCCTGCTGAAGGGGCCGCTCATCCTGATGGTGGTCGGGCTGCCCGCACTGTTCCTGATCTTCGCCGACCGGTCGACGCGCTGGCTGCTGCGGCTGCGTCCGCTCGTCGGCGTGATCTGGGTTCTGCTGCTCGTGCTGCCATGGTTCGTCGCCATCATGGGGCGGGCGGGGGAAAGCTTCTTCCAGGAGTTGGTCGGGCAGGACCTGCTGTCCAAGATCTTCAAGGGGCAGGAAACCCACGGCGCACCGCCCGGCTACTACCTCGTGCTGTTCTGGCTCACTTTCTGGCCCGCAGCGCCATTGGCTGCTGTTGCCGCGCCCGCCGTGTGGCGATACCGGCGTGAGGTCACGACGCGCTTCCTGTTGGCATGGGTCGTGCCGTGCTGGATCGTCTTCGAACTGGTCATGACCAAGCTGCCGCATTACGTGCTGCCGCTTTATCCGGCGCTCGCGATCCTGATCGCGCGCGAGATCGAGCGGCGCAGCCTGTCGAACAATCCGCATCTGGCGCGCTGCACCGTGATGTGGCCCATTTTCGCCGCCGTGATACCGGCCGCCGCGGTATGGCTGGTGGTCTACATGCGCGGCCAGTTCGCCTGGCTTGCCTGGCCGTTCGGCGCGGCGGGGTTGATCTGCGCGTACTACGCGTGGCGGCTTTATGACGTGGAAGGCGCGGAGCGCTCTTTCGTGCGCGGCGGCGACCGGGATGCTGCTGATGGGGATCGCCACGCTCGGCGTCGCCATCCCACTGATGCGGTCGATCTTCCCGAGCGCGGCACTGATCGAGTTCGTGCGCGACGCCGACTGCCGCACGCCGACGGTCGCGGCGGCCGGGTTCCACGAGCCAAGCCTTGTGTTCCTGCTCGGTACGCGCACGCGGCTTGTCGACGGCTCGACCGCCGCCGAGATTTTGCGTGCCGGCGACTGCCGCTACGCCATTATCGAATCACGGCAGGGCCGCGCCTTCGCGCAACGCGCCGAGCTGATCGGCTTGCGCTACAGCCTGCGCGGCCGTCTCGAAGGCAGCTTCAACTTCAACGGCGGACGGTCCGTCACTTTCGCGATCTATCGATCGGAGCCGCAGAATTGAGCGTGAGCATGGGCGTCGCGCCGCATCCACCATCTGGGCTGCGCCGCATCGGCGCGAACCTTGCGGGCTGGTTCAAGCTGGTCGGACGCGTGCGCCGCTTCAAGGAGAGCCGGTTGCTGCCGCCCCGCCGCCGCCTCATTCTCGGAGGGATTGCGGGCGCTGCCCTCGTGGCCTTCTGCATGTTCGTTCTCGACGCGCGCGCCTTTACCTACGCGGGCACGTTGCCGTTGTGGCTCGTCGACACCTTCAACGAGATCACAGACTACGGCAGGTCCGGCTGGACGCTGATCCCGATCGGTTGCCTGATCGCGCTGGCGGCGATCCTGTGCACACCGGCCGCAGGACGGGTGACCACGCTCGTGCTGACCAGCGCGGTCGTGCGTCTCGAATTCCTGTTCCTCGCGATTGCGGTTCCGGGACTCGCGGTGACGATCATCAAGGGTTTCATCGGGCGGATGCGGCCATCCGAGCTTGGTCCGTTCATGTATGCGCCATGGTCCTGGCAGCACAAATACGCGAGCCTGCCCTCGGGTCACAGCGCGGCTGCCTTTGCGTTCGCGGTTGCGGTCGCATTGTTGTGGCCGAAGGCGCGGGTGCCGATTTTCGTCTTCGCGGTGGTGATCGGCGTCAGCCGTGTGGTCATCCAGGCGCACTTCGTCAGCGACGTGGTCGCGGCGGCCTTCGTCGGCGGCTTCGGCGCGATCCTCGTGCGCAACTGGTTCGCATCGCGCCGCCTTGCCTTCGTGCCAGGACGGGACGGCGCCGTGCATGCGATGCCGGGGCCATCGTGGCGCCGCCTCAAGACGGTTGCCCGCAGGCTTGTGGGCCAATAAGAACGCCGCGCGGCACGCGCCGCTTCACGACGGAAGCCAATGCCTGACGCGAATTCTTCGGCGGCGAATGTTCCCGCGGTTTCGGTTGTCGTGCCCGCGCGCAACGAAGCCGAGAACCTGCGCACGCTGACGGACGAAATCTCCACGGCGCTGACCGGACGCTGGAGCTTCGAGCTGATCTACGTGAACGACGGCTCGACCGACGGCACCGAGGCCGCGATTACCGCGCTTAAGCCCGAGCGGCCGTGGCTGCGGCAAATCAAACATGCGGCGTCCTGCGGACAATCGGCGGCAGTGCGCAGCGGTGTTGCGGCAGCGCGCGGGCCGATTATCGCGACGCTCGACGGCGATGGGCAGAACGATCCCTCGTTCATTCCCGCGTTGCTCAATGCGTTCGCGCAGGGCGGCGAGAAAATTGGTCTCGTCGCGGGCCAGCGTGTCGGCCGGCATGGCGCGTACAAGAAATTCCAGTCGCGCATCGCCAACGGCGTGCGCGGCGCAATCCTGCGCGACGGGACGCGCGACGGCGGTTGCGGACTCAAGGTTTTCCGGCGCGATGTCTTCCTGACGCTGCCCTATTTCGATGCGCTGCATCGCTTCCTGCCAGCACTGATGCGTCGCGAGGGCTACGGCATCGGTTACGTCGATGTGATCGACCGGCCACGCCGTCATGGCGTTTCCAATTACGGCATGTGGGACCGGCTCTGGGTCGGCATTCTCGATCTTGCCGGCGTGTGGTGGCTCGTGCGCCGCCGCAAGCGCGTGCCGCAGGTTTCGGAGGTTTGAATGCTCGCCGCTCTTCAGAATTATCTGCACGACGTGTTCGTCGCGCAATTTGATACCTGGGTGGTGATCGGCTTTGTCGCGCAGGCGTTGTTCAGTGCGCGCTTTCTGGTGCAATGGATCGCGTCGGAGCGGGCAGGACGAAGCATCATTCCCACCGCGTTCTGGCTGTTCTCGATCGGCGGCGGCGTGCTGCTGTTTGCCTATTCGCTCTACCGCAAGGACCCGGTGTTCATCGCGGGCCAAGGCCTCGGGCTCTTCGTCTATCTGCGCAATCTTTATTTCGTGCTGCGTGAGAAGAAGCAGGATCAGGCGACAGCCTGACGCATGGCCGCGAAGCCGCGCTCAAGATCGGCGGTCAGGTCGCCGACGTCCTCGAGCCCGATGTGAAAGCGGATCGCCGGTCCTTCGGGTTTCCACGTGGTCGCCGTGCGGAACGCCGCGCAATCGAACGGGATCGCGAGGCTTTCGAAGCCGCCCCACGACGCGCCGATGCCGAACAGCGTCAGTGCGTTGAGGAAAGCGTGCGCGGCTTGCTCCGGCATCGGTTTGAAGATGACGCTGAACAGGCCCGACGCGCCGGTAAAGTCGCGCTTCCAGATCGCATGCCCCGGATCGGTTTCCAGCGCGGGATGCAGCACGCGCGCGACTTCCGGCCGCGCGGCGAGCCATCTTGCGACCGCCAGTGCGGATATCTGGTGATGTGCCAGCCGCACCTGCATGGTGCGCAGCCCGCGCGAGGCGAGAAATACGTCTTCTGGTCCGGCGCAGATCGCCATCGTGTCGAAGGTCGCGCGCAAATCCTTCCAGCAGCGCTCGTTCGCCGACACCATCCCGAGCAGCAGGTCGGAGGAGCCACTGCAATACTTCGTGCCTGCCTCGATCGCGAGATCGACGCCGCGTGCGTGCGGCGGAAAGAAGAGGGGAGTCGCCCAGGTATTGTCCATCAGCACGACGATGTCGCGCGCATGCGCGACCTCGGCGATGGCCGGGATGTCCTGCATTTCGAAGGATAGCGAGCCCGGCGCTTCGGTAAATACCGCACGTGTGTTCGGCTTGAAGAGCCTGCCGATATCCGCGCCGAGGAGCGGATCGTAATACTCGGTCTCCACACCGAATTTCTTCAGCACGCTGTCGCAGAAATTCCGTGTCGGGCGGTAGACCGAGTCTGGCACCAGCAAATGATCGCCGGCCTTCAGGCAAGACATCAGCGCCACGCAAATCGCCGCCAGGCCTGACGGCACCAGAACGGTCCCGGCGGCGCCGGACAGTTCGGTCCAGGCCACCTCCAGGGTATTGGTGGTCGGCGAGCCCTTGGTGCCGTAGGTATATTTCGCGTCGCGCTTGAGAAACTTCTCGGCATTCGGGTAGAGGACGGTCGAGCCGCGATAGATCGGCGTGTTCACAAAGCCGTATTGTTCGGCCGGTATGCGGCCCGCGTTGACCAGGCGCGTCGCGGTTTGCAGCGGTTTTGGACCTGCGCCGCCGCCGTTCTTGTCGTCAGGTATCCGGCTCATCTGAGGTTCCTTAAGGGCGGGCATTTACCGCGTCGAATGGCCCGATCGTCAACCCCTTGACCTTGCTGGGCGATCGTTCTGAGATGCGGCATTCGGGGCGGCGTGGGAGTTCGCGTGGTCATGATTACGCCTTTCAAAGGCGCGCAAACCCTCGCGCAATCGGCAGTACGCGCCCGTCTCGCTGGCTACTTCCGAGCGCTGCCTCTAAACGTCACAGATCACCTCTAGAGCGGAGAACATAGTGTCATGAAACGTGCCGTAACCAAGTTCGCCCTCGCGGCGGCGATTGCCGTTGCCGCCTCGGCGGCGTCGGCCCAGACGCTCAATACGATCAAAACACGCGGCATTCTCAATTGCGGCGCGAACGGCACCCTTGGCGGCTTCGGCTTGCCCGACGCGCAGGGCAATTGGACTGGCCTCGATGTCGACTTCTGCCGTGCGATTGCGGCGGCGATCTTCAACGATCCCAGCAAAGTCAAGTTCGTGGCGCTGACCGCGCAGCAGCGCTTCACCTCACTGCAATCCGGCGACGCCGACCTGCTGGTTCGCAACACCACCTGGACCTCGTCGCGCGACACCTCGCTCGGCCTGAACTTCACTGGCATCAACTATTTCGACGGCCAGGGCTTCATGGTGCGCAAGTCGCTCAAGGTGAACTCGGGGCTCGAGCTCAACGACGCAGCCGTTTGTGTGCAGCAGGGCACCACGACCGAACTTAATCTCGCGGACTATTTCCGCGCCAACAAGATGAAGCTCAAGACCGTCACGTTCGCGACCGCCGACGAGGCGATCAAGGCGTATGACTCCGGCCGCTGCGATGCGTTCACCACTGACGCCTCGGGCCTCTATGCCGAACGCCTGCGTCTTGCGAAGGCCGATGACCACCTTGTGCTCCCGGAAATCATCTCCAAAGAGCCTCTCGGCCCCTCCGTTCGTCACGGCGACGACCAGTGGTTCGACATCGTGAAGTGGACCCACTACGCGATGCTCACCGCGGAAGAGCTCGGCGTGACCAAGGCGACCGTCGATGAGGCCGCGAAGTCGACTAATCCGGACATCAGGCGCCTGCTCGGCGCCGAGGGTAACTATGGCGAGCAACTCGGCCTGACCAAGGACTGGGCCTATCGCATCATCAAGCACGTCGGCAATTACGGCGAGATCTTCGAAAAGAACGTCGGGCAGGGTTCGCCGCTGAAAATCGCGCGCGGCGTGAACGCATTGTGGAACAAGGGCGGCCTGCAATACGCCCCGCCGATCCGCTGAACCGAACGAAATCCAACTGAAAAAGAGGCCGGGTGGCATACCACCCGGCCTTTTTTGTCACGGCACTTGCATGTGGTGAAAGCGTAGGATGAAATGATGGGACCGAAGTGGGCGGACGCTGCATAGCGTTTCGGGGAACAGTATGAGCATTGCGCAGGAAGGCGGACCGCCAAAAGTCTCGCTGATCTACGATCCCAAAGTCCGCAGCATTGCGTATCAAGTCATTCTCGTCGCGGTTATCGTTTTCCTGGCTTATTCGGCCGTCAAGAACGCAGCCGACAATCTCGCCCGCGCCAAGATCGCGTCAGGTTTTGGCTTCTGGAATCAGACCGCCGGCTTCGATATCAGCCAGACGCTGATCGAATATACGGCACAGAGCGGTACCTATGGCCGCGCCTTCTGGGTCGGCCTGCTTAACACGCTGCTGGTGGCCGCCATCGGCATCGTGCTGGCGACGATCGTCGGCTTCATCGTCGGTATCGCGCGGCTGTCGAAAAACTGGCTGGTCGGGACAGTATCCACCGGCTACGTGGAGCTGATCCGCAACGTGCCGCTGCTGCTGCAGTTGTTGTTCTGGTACAACGCCGTCCTCAAGGCGCTGCCCGACCTGCGCGACAGCTGGACACTTCCGGGCAGTATCTTCCTCAACAATCGCGGCTTCTTCTCACCGTATCCGATCTTTGGCCCCGGCATCGAGCTAGTCGTCGGGGCTTTCGTGGTGGGCGTGATCGGCGCGATTGTCTACGCGCGCTGGGCGCACAAGAAGCAGGAGCGTACCGGCGAGCAGTCGCCTGTCGGACTTGTCGCGCTCGGACTGATCATCGGGCTCCCGATCGTCGCATTCTTCGTTGCCGGAATGCCGGCGACACTGGAATATCCCGAGAAGGGCCGGTTCAATATTCGCGGCGGCATGGAAATCCTGCCCGAGTTTGTCGCGCTGCTGATCGGTCTCTCGCTCTACACCGGCGCCTTCATCGCCGAAGTGGTGCGCGCCGGCATCATGGCGGTGTCGAAAGGGCAGACCGAGGCCGCAGGCGCGCTCGGCCTGCGCGGCGGACAGACGCTGAAGCTGGTGGTCATCCCGCAGGCGATGCGCGTGATCATTCCGCCGCTGACCAACCAGTATCTCAATCTGACGAAAAACTCCTCGCTTGCCGTGTTCGTCGGCTATCCCGACCTCGTGCAGGTCTTCACCGGCACGGTGCTCAACCAGACCGGCCAGGCCGTCGAGGTCGTGATGGTCACCATGGCGGTCTATCTCACAATCAGTCTTGTCACGTCGCTGGTGATGAACTGGTACAATGCGCGCATCGCGCTGGTTGAACGGTGACGACATGGCCGTGACCACACAAGACGGCAAGGCCGGACGCGACGCGGGCTATGTGCGCGCCACGCCGGTCGACGCCATGCCGGCGCCGGCTGCGATGACCGGCGTCATCGGCTGGCTGCGCGCGAGTCTGTTCTCGAGCATTCCGAACACGATCCTCACGCTGCTCACGGCCGCGCTGCTCTTCCTGATCGTCCCGGAAATGATCCAGTTCCTGATCACGCATGCGGTCTGGAGCGGCACCGATCGCGAAGCGTGCATCCCGAGCCCCGCCCTTCCTGAGCCCGGCGCCTGCTGGGCGTTCGTGCGTGATCGCTTCTCCTACTTCATCTACGGCTCGTACCCGATCCCGGAGCGCTGGCGCGTCGATGTCTTCTTCGTGCTGCTCGCGATTGGCATCTTTTGGATGTTGTGGCTGGAGGCGCCGCGCCGCGACATCGGCGCGCTCTACTTCTTCGTTGTCGTCCCGCTGGTGTCGTACGCGCTGCTGACCGGCATGCCGGCGATCGGCTTGCGTAATGTCGATACCTCGCTCTGGGGCGGCGTACTGGTCACGATCGTGGTTTCGTGGGTTGGAATCGTGTTCTCGCTGCCGATCGGAATTTTGCTGGCGCTTGGGCGGCGCTCAAACATGCCGGCCGTGAAACTGTTCTCGGTGATCTTCATCGAGTTCGTGCGCGGCGTGCCGCTGATCACCGTGCTGTTCATGGCGAGCGTGATGCTGCCGCTGTTCGTGCCCGACGCATGGTCGCCGGACAAGCTGCTGCGTGCGCTGATCGGCATCGCGATGTTCGCCTCGGCCTACATGGCGGAGGTCGTGCGCGCGGGCCTGCAGGCGATCCCGAAAGGCCAGTACGAAGGCGCGATGGCGGTGGGGCTCGGTTATTGGCAGATGATGTACCTGATCATCCTGCCGCAGGCCTTGAAGGTCACGATCCCGAACATCGTCAACACCTACATCGGTCTGTTCAAGGACACGACGCTGGTGGTGATCGTCGGCATCTTCGACTTCCTGCGCACCGTCGAGGTCTCGCGCATCGATCCGAAATGGGCGGCGCCGACCACGAGTGCGACCGGTTATGCGTTCGCGGCGCTATTCTACTTCATCTTCTGCTACGCGATGTCGCGCTACGCGAAGGGCGTCGAAGCGCGGCTTGCCAAGGGCGACAGACACTAACCGACAAGGGAATGCCATGAGCTCAACAGCAGCGGCGGCCGCCCCACAAACCTCGAACGCGCTCGCGGTCGAGATCGTCGGCATGCACAAATGGTACGGCGAGTTCCATGTGCTGCGCGACATCAACCTCGCGGTCGAGCGCGGCGAACGCATCGTGATCTGCGGGCCGTCCGGCTCCGGCAAGTCGACCATGATCCGCTGCATCAACCGGCTGGAGGAGCATCAGCAGGGCCGCATCATCGTCGACGGCACCGAACTGACCGGCGACCTGAAGAAGATCGACGAGGTGCGCCGCGAAGTCGGCATGTGCTTCCAGCACTTCAATCTGTTCCCGCATCTCACCATCATGGAGAACTGCACCCTTGCGCCGATCTGGGTGCGCAAGATGCCGAAGAAGGAGGCTGAGGACGTGGCGATGCACTTCCTCACCAAGGTGAAGATCCCCGAGCAGGCGCACAAATATCCGGGCCAGCTCTCCGGCGGACAGCAGCAGCGCGTCGCGATCGCGCGCGCGCTTTGCATGCGGCCGAAGATCATGCTGTTCGACGAGCCGACCTCGGCGCTCGACCCGGAAATGGTGAAGGAAGTGCTCGACACGATGGTCCAGCTCGCACAGGAAGGCATGACCATGCTGTGCGTGACGCACGAAATGGGCTTCGCGCGCCAGGTGGCGAACCGCGTGATCTTCATGGATGCCGGCCAGATCGTCGAGATGAACGAGCCGAACGAGTTCTTCTCGAATCCGAAACACGAGCGGACCAAGCTTTTCCTGAGCCAGATTCTGCACTGACGCGCGGCGCTGCCCGCGAGCAAGGCTGTTTGCGACCCGAGCGCTAGCATGTTAGCCCTCGGTCCAAGCTTTTGATGCGGTCGCCAGGGTGGCCGCGGCACGAGCCAATAAACATCAGATTGGGAGGAGAAGGATGTACCGATATCTCGCCGCGGGCGTTGCGGCTGCTTTTCTCGTATCGGCGGGGCCGGCATCCGCGCAGGACAAGCTGACGGTCTTCTGGGGCAAGGGCTTCTACAAGGCCGAGGACGACGCGCTGTTTGCCGCGGTGAAGAAGTTCGAGGAGAAGGCCAAGGTCAAGGTCGATATCTCCCAGTACTCGCCGCAGGACATGATCCCGAAGACCGTCGCCGCAATGGACTTCGGCTCGCCGCCGGACGTCGCCTACGGCGACGTGTTCGACTTCCAGGTCGCCGGCAAGTGGGCCTTCGAGGGCAAGCTCGAGGACCTGTCCGACATCATCAATCCGCTGAAAGGCCAGTTCGCGCCGAACACGGTCGAAACGACCTTCCTGCACAACGACAAGACCAAGAAGAGCGCCTATTACGCCTTCCCGATGAAGCAGCAGACCATGCACATCCAGTACTGGATCGACATGCTGTCGCAGGCGGGCTTCAAGGAAGGCGACATCCCGAAAGGATGGAAGGATTATTGGGACTTCTGGTGCGGCAAGGTGCAGGCGGGCTACCGGCAGAAGAGCGGCACGCGCATCTTCGCGATCGGCCAGCCGATGGGCGTCGACTTCGAGCGACTCCTTTTACTCGTTCCTGACCTTCATGGACGCCTACAACGTCAAGCTGGTCGATGACAGCGGCAAGCTACTGGTCGACGATCCGAAAGTGCGCGAAGGACTGATCGGCGCGCTGAAGGATTACACCGACATCTACACGCGCGGCTGCACGCCGCCGTCGTCGTCGAACTGGAAGGACCCCGACAACAACGTCGCGTTCCACAACAAGACGTCGATCCTGACGCACAATGCGACGATCTCGATCGTCGCGAAGTGGGTCGACGACAGCAACAATTCGACGCTGACGCAGGAACAGCGCGATCAGGCGAAGAAGAACGTCGACGAGAACATCGCGACCGCCGGCTTTCCGAACAAGCCGGACGGCAAGCCGATGGTCTATCGCACCGCCGTGAAGGTCGGCGTCATCTTCGCGGACTCCAAGAACAAGGCGAAGGCGAAGGAATTCGTGCAGTTCATGCTGCAGGAGGAAAACCTGACGCCCTACGTCGAGGGCGCACTCGGCCGCTGGTTCCCTGTGACCAAGACCGCGCAGGAGAGCAAGTTCTGGCAGGAGAACCGCCACAAGAAGGCGGTGTACGACCAGTACAAATCCGGCACCGTGACCTTCGAGTTCACCAAGAACTACAAGTTCACCATCCTCAACAACGAGAATGTGTGGGCGAAGGCGATGAACCGGGTGGTGAGCGAGAAGATTCCGGTCGAGAAGGCGGTCGACGAAATGATCGCCCGCATCAAGCAGGTCGCGGGCTGAAGCAATCGGACCCCGGCCGCCACCGCGGCCGGGGTTCTGGCGTCAGGGTAGGGCCATGTCCTCGATCGCGGTCAGCCAGACCGGAACGGGCCGCACGCCGATTTCGGCATGGATGACGCCGTGGCAGGCGTGGGGTCTGATCCTGGTCGTCCCCTACATTCTGGTTTTTCTTTTCTTCGTTCTCTATCCGATCGGATACGGCTTCTGGGTCGCGCGGCGGCCCGACACCTACGTCCATCTGTTCGAGGATCCGATCTTTGTACGATCGGTCGTGAACACGCTCGTGTTCCTGATCGTCGCGATCAACGTGAAGATGATGGTCGCGCTGCTGCTGTCCGGGTTCTTCATCCAGCAGCGCACCTGGATCAAATGGCTCTCGGTACTGTTCATCTTGCCGTGGGCCGTGCCGTCGATCCCGACGATCATGTCGCTGCGCTTCATGCTCAATCCCGAATGGGGCGTGATCAATCAGCTGATCTTCCGCCTCACCGCCGAGGACGGACCGAACTGGCTGAACGACCCCACCATCGCGCTCGGGATGGCGATGCTGGTGCACATCTGGAAATCGCTGCCGTTCTGGACCCTGATCCTGATCGCGGCGCGGCTGGCGATCCCCGACGATCTCTATGAGGCGGCCTCGGTCGATGGCGCCTCGCGCTTCCAGAAATTCAGGTTCGTGACCTGGCCATCGATGCAGACGCTGTACGTCACCTGCACGATCCTTTCGATGATCTGGACGCTCGGCGATTTCAACAGTGTGTATCTACTGACCGGCGGCGGTCCCGGCGATCTCACCCACGTACTCGCGACGCTCGGAATCCGCTATCTGCGGCTCGATCAGGTCGATCTCTCGATCGGTGCCATCGTGGTGGCGATGCCGCTGGTGCTTCCGCTCGTCTATTTCATGATGAAACGGCTGTCGCGATGAAGGTCCCCTCGCTCCGCGACGTCGGTACCGAGGCACGCCTGCTGCTGATCGGCATTCCGGTCTTCATCTGGACCATGCTGCCGATCTATCACCTGTTCCTGTTCGCGATCTCGCCGAAGGAATCCGCCTTTTCCGGCAAGTTGTGGCCGGACAATCCGACCCTGCACAATTTCGGTGTCGTGTTCCGGCAGGAGCATTTCTATCTGCACCATTTCTGGGAGCAGTTCTGGAATTCGCTGGTGATCGCGGTCGCGACCGGCGTCATCACGCTGTTCGTCGCAACGACCGCGGCGTTCGCGATCAGCCGGCTCAAGGTGAAGGGCGGCCGCGCGATCATGAATCTCGCGCTGTTCACCTATTTCATTCCGGCGGCGTTTCTCGCCGTGCCGATGTACCGCACGATGGGACTCTACGGCCTGCTCAACAGCCAATGGGCGCTGATCCTCGCGATGGTGACGATCGCCGCGCCTTATTCGATCTGGGTGCTGAAGCAGGCGTCCGACAAGCTGCCGGTCGAGCTCGACGAAGCTGCGATCGTGGACGGCGCTTCACCGATGCAGTTGTTTCGCCTCGTCTATCTGCCGCTGATGACGCCGTCGCTGGTGGCCGTCGGCATGTTACGCGCTGCTGCTGGCGTGGAACGAATACCTCTACGCGTTCCTGCTGCTGTCGAAGGACACCAACGTCACGCTCGCGGTCGCGCTCGGAAATTTTCTCGCCGCCGACGACTCGCCTTGGGAATTGCTGATGACCACCGGCCTGATCTATGCGCTGCCGCCGGCCGCGATCTATTACGTCTTCCGCCGCTACATGGTGTCGGGACTGACCGCCGGCGCAGTGAAGAGCTGAAACGACGACTGACTGTGCAGGCCGCTCCGGTGCGAAGCGACGCCAACGCGCGGTCTACAACGCACCGATCGGAATCTTGAGATAGACCCGCCCGTCACCCTCCGGTTCCGGGAGGCGGCCACCGCGAATGTTCACCTGCAGCGCATGCAGGATCAACGCCGGCATCGGCAGTGTCTTGTCGCGCTGCTTACGGCGGCGAACAAATTCCTCGCAACTCGGCTTGTCGCGAAGATAGGGATTCTTCGCCCATTGCGCGGCGATGCTCGATTCCCACGCCGCCGGCCGGCCGTTCGGCCGGTAGTCATGGCCTGTGAACAGGCGTGTTTCGGCCGGAAGTGCCAGGATCGCCATGATCGAATGATAGAAGGCAACGGGATCGCCGCCGGGGAAATCCGTGCGCGCCGCGCCGTAGTCCGGCTGGAACAGCGTATCGTGGACAGCTGGTGGAGGCGTTCCGGAGCACCTTGGAAGAGGTCCCCGACTCCGACCTGATCCTGCACGTCGTGGACGGGTCACACCCTGACCCGGAGGGCCAGCTGAATGCGGTGCGCGAGGTGTTCGCCGAGATCGGCGCCGACCGGGTGCCCCGCTGGTAGTGATCGACCAGGCCGACCTCGCCGACCCGATGGTGATCGCCCGGCTCAAGCAGCGCGAGCCGCACTCGGTGGTCGTCGGCGCCCAGACCGGGGAGGGGATCGCCGACGCCCTCGCCCTCATCGAGGACGAGCTGCCGAGGCCCGACGTGGAGTTCAGCGCGCTGCTGCCCTACGAGCGTGGCGGTCTCGATCGAGCGTGCCGCCGCACGGCGAGATCGCCTCGATGGAGCACGCCGCCGGCGGCGCCCCTGGTCTCCGGTCGGGCCAACGAGGACCTGGCGGGCCAGCTGGCGGCGTACTCCGTCTGAACCTGGCATTGAGCGATGGTCCGTGACGTTCCGGTCGTTGATCCACCCAATCAAGACTGAACGTCACGGACCATCGGAGGGTCGGGGCACCGAACAAGCGGGCCCGCGCGGTCGGGGCTGCCCCGCGCGGGCCCGGCTCTGTCCTGGGCCCTTCAGCGACCTTCGACGATCCGGAGAGCCAGCCGAGGGCACACCTTGACGGCCTCCTTCGCGTGGTCCATGAGCTCCTGGGGTCGGGGGCCCTTCACGATCGGGTACCCCCACTCGTCGAGGTCGACCAGAGCCGGGAGCACCTCGTGGCACAGGCCACGAGCCTCGCAGGAGGGCCAGTCGACGCGCAGCACCTGGGCCATCACGCCACCTCGAGGATCCGGGTCGACCTTGTCGCCGACCAGCTCGCGGCTGCCGGCCTTGAGGCTGCAGCGGCCGTGGGCGTGGGCCGCCACCTCGTCCGGGAAGGTCGGAGAGCATCGAGTTGACCAGGCGCACCGTGCCGTCCGGGTGGGCGCAGGCGCCGCGTCGGACGACCAGGTTCAACAGTTGCTGGACGCACTCCAGGCCGCCGTGACCGTCGTGGACGGCGGTCAGTGCCGTGGCCAGGGCAGGGAGCCCGTTGAAGCAGGGGCCGCGGCGCGGCGCTCTGACCGGCGAGGTCGAGGTCGGCGAAGCGTTCTGCGGCAGCTGGCGTGGTGATCGCGTTGCCCACGGGATTGGTCTGCTTGCCGAGCAGCGCGGGGTCGGTCTTGCTGGCTTTGCCGGTGAGCATGTTCGCGGCCACCGAGGCGAGGTCGAGGCCGAGTGGGATCAACGCCGTGGTCTGCGCCGCAGCACCGACCGGGTCGGGTAATACCCCGGGCGGGGGAAAGAGCTTGTCCGCGGCGGCCCACGCAATTTCCTGGGCTTCAACGGCGATGTTGGCCAGCTTGATCACGTCGACGTTGCCGAGGATGCTGGTGACCAACGCCGCGATCTGGGTGTACCCGGACGGGTCCGGGATGATCGCGAGGATCTGGGAGATCCACTTCAAGTCGACACCGGCGACCATCGTCACTATGGGCTCGAACTGCACGTTCAGCTCTCGGGCGGTATCGCGGGCGGCGCGGACATCGCCGGCGGCGATCTTCTGCGGGAGCACGATCAGGTTGTGCAGGATCGCTGGTATATCGAGGGCAGTGACGCCGGTGACGACGTTCAGGGCCTGGTCGACGACGACTTTCGGTTTGAGGACCGACAGCACGCTCGACGCGGAGGAGAGGGCATCTGCCCGGGTGGCGGCGACGGGTGCGATCTGGTCACCGAGTGATGCGGCGGTGCCCGCGAGTTGAGAGATTTCGGGAGCGGTGGCCGGCAGGGTGGTGGCGCCATTATTGGCGAGTTTGGCTGCGGTGTTCGCGATCGTGGCCACCAGGTCGAGTGCCAGCCGGCCAGGTCCGCATGGCTGGCTGTGGTGAGGACTTGTGCGGCCGCGTTTTCCGGTGTGCCCACTGGGGCTGCCGGCCAGGCCCGCGGTGGCGGCGGTGTTCGCGGCCCCGGACTGCAGCAGGTCGACCAGTGGGCTGAGCGTCTTGGACAGCGAGGTCGCAGTGTCGGCGATCTGGTTCACATCGACAGAGCCACCGGTACCGTTGCCGCTCAGTTGCTTTCCGAGCGCGTCGACATTCGATCCGAGACCGGGCAGGTCGGCGTCGGTGAAATCCGAGGTCAGCGCGGGTCGCGACCGCCGCGTCACCACCACCCGCGCCGACACCGGTGGGTGTGCCGGGGGTCTTCGACAGGATCGACCCGAGCGAGCCGAGGAACGGGTTGGCGCCCTTGCGGATCGAGCAGTACAGGTCTTTCGGATCGCAGATCGAGGCGACCCGCCCCGACAGCGTGCCCATGCCCTGCGACCGGGGACCGGCGATCCCCTCCCCGACGTCGGTGTTCGGCCCCACCGTCGCGGCGCCCTTCGTACCGGCACCGGGATCGGCGATCAGCGCCACACCGAGGACCTCGTCCGCATCGACCGGGACCCTGATGGTTTCCGATCGCCGACGCAAGATCGCCCGCGTCAGCCCCCTGGGAGTATCCGGTGATCGTGATCTTCGCGCCCCGACACTTGTCGGCCCAGGACTTCAACACGGCGGTGGCCTTGCTCACCGCGTCGGCCTTGCTGTCGGCGTAGGTGTGGCCATTGTCGAACGCGCGCGCCATATACGGCAGCGAGTAAATCTGCGCGCGGGCACCATTCTGTGCCTTGATCGCCTCCGCAACCGGGGCCAGCATGCCTACGGGCTGGTTCGGGTCGGCGTTCTCGTTGGTCTCCCACGTGCCGGGGATAAACAAGTTGAATGTCGACGCACAGTTCGCAGGGTTGGCATGGGCGATCACAGGCCCGGTGAGCAGCGCAGTCCCGCACAGCATAGTGGTGGTGACCGCCGCGAGCCCACGTCTCGCTAACCATGCCATGTGCGGACTCCTATCGCGCTGCAGCCTGTGCCTTCCGGCTGTCAGTCTCGGTCGCAGTCCGTCTACCAGCAACGACCCCCGCACGCGGTCGGGCGTGTCGGTGGAGCGCCGACGTTCTGACGTAGGCGGTTGGGCGCCCACATCCAACAAGTGGAAGTCGACGAAACCTCAGGCGCCCGGCCGTCTGGTCGACGCCGGCCCAGAGATCGGCTGATCTACCGCTGTGCTCGGTCGAAGCCATTGCGGGGTAGTCGAGGTGGTGGTGTGCGGCCCCCAGCACCGCAACGACGCGGGCACTGGTGTCGTTAGGAGGCTGCCAAGTTCGTCGGCCCTCGTCCTGAACATTGTGTCGGAGTTCGCGAACTGGAACGCGGTAGTCATGCCCGACCTCGGACCGTTGTGCACGGCCACATCACCTTTGACTCAGGCCGCGGCCTTCTCCCCGCTACCCGTCCGGCCGAAGGCCTGTCCACTTCGAGGACTCCTACGCGGGCCTGGTCGAGTTTCTGTCTGGCCGGGCCGTTCAGATCCGGGTTTTCGCGAGCCCGCTCACAGTTGAGCGGGAAACGGCCGATAGCGCGGCGACGGCATCGACACCACCCTGACGGGCCGTATGCAGCGCGGCGTTGCGTCCACTCGGCAAAGTCGGAATGCAAGCTGCCGCCCTGTTGCACCCTCCGGCGAAACCTGCGGTCAGACAGGGGCTTGCGTGCAATCGACCCATCCCCTGCCTGCAACGGCCTCCCACGCGCTGAGACGTTGCCTGCGCCGCACCGCAACGCCGGTGCCCGTCGGCAACGAGATCCGGCATTGCGGCGTCGGCCTCGTCACCGACGTTGCGTTGCACTCTCGGGCCTTTCGTACGACCTCAGCCGACCGGTCTGCAACATCGTCCCGCGTTAGGCAAAAGTTCCTGGACGTGTTGCGGATCGCTGTTCACCGGTGCCGGCGGAATTCTTCTGTCGCCTATTGATCGGCCTTCTCGCACTCAGGCTGCAGCGCAGGAACTGGTCCTCACCGCACTTACCAGAGGCAGGTCATCACCGTGCCCCCACCAAGGTGTACTGATGGTCAAGCGTTGCCGCATTGCGTTCCTCGGCAATGTCCTCATGCTCGGGCAACGGAGGCCTCCGGAAACCGGCCTCCACGGCGCGTTGCGCGACCTTGTCGAAGCGGCGCATTGCCGTGCTCGCGGCCTTGGCTTTGGTGAGCGTGGCGATCTCGGCGTAGCTGCGCTGCTCGGTTATCCGCAGCCGGGCCGTCTCCTTGACTACCGGTTCGAAGTCGGCGCAGGTATCGATGAAGGCGAGGAGGTTGTCGATGGTCTGGGCCTTATCCGGCATTACGAACCGCTGCCTGCGAACCCTTCGGCGGATTGCCGATTTCTGGCGCGTGGGCATTGCCACTGTCCGTTGCATTGCGTGCAAGGTGCTCCTCGTGTTCCTTGGCGTGGGCTCTAACATCGGTGAGTTCACCCGGCTTCGCAGTGGTCGGTTGTGGGGCGTCCGCAACAGCAAGACGACCCTCCGGTTTGCCGAGTAGTGGTCTCCGTACGGTCGTCGAGAACGGATGAATCGGATGCCGACGCAGCGAAGACGATGGGTGCAACGGTCGGGTCAACGGACGGCGCAATTCGTTCCGGCGTTGCGATCGACCGACGACACCGGCCCTGGGGCCGGCATTCGGTAGTCGGTCGCGGTGTCCTCGTCGGACGCTGCTGTTTACGGTGTCGGGCGTCGCGCACGACCGCGGTGCACTCGGTGTGGGCGGTGCCGATGGCCTTGATGAGGATGCCGACACCGTGGGTGAAGGCCAACGCCGGCGACGGCGGAATGATTGCAATGAGCGAGGCGCCGGTCGGCGACAGCGGGGCGTAACCGAGGTCGATGCCGGCTGCAATGGTGGTCGCGGCGGCTTGCCCGGAGCGGTGTGCGTGGTAGGCGTTGCCGAAGACGCTGATGAAGACCACGACTACGGCGAGCCAGAGGAAGAACCGTTTTCCCGTTGCGCTGCCGCCGATTTTACTCAATGCAACGACCGCGATCGTTGCGCGGAGGATTGCGCCGTCGACGATGGCCGGGAAGATCCAGGTGAGGTATTGCGGGATGCCCGCCTGCAACGCCAGGTCACGTTGCACGGCGAAGGACAGTACAAAGGCGCCTGTGGTGATGCCGATCGCAATGGCGATCGCAACGATGAGGGCCGCGATCAGGGCGTGAAGTTGGATTCGTGCTGCTCGGATATTGAGGTCGATCATGCTCGGGGTCTCCTTCCACGGGGTCCCACTCGATTAGCCCCGCTGGTTGCTGCCGGTGGGTTTCCTGTGTGGCATTGCGGACGGTCGTTGCGGTGTTGCGGAGGGTGTTTGCGGTGTTGCACTGTCCGCCGCGCACCACTTCACACGCGGCAACGCGTGCTATCGCTGCTGGCATTGCTCGCCCGTTACCAGCAACGGCCCGTCCGAGGTCGGGTGCGTCGGAGGGCGGGGCGACGACGTTCTGGCGCACGGTGGCCCGCCGCTCGTCGGCGCTGCGCCGAGCACATCGTGTGCGGAACTCCTGCGCCACGACGCAATCGCGGCTGTGCTGATGATTCGCGTGCTCTACACGGAATACGTCCTGGTTCGCTCGGGTCCGTTGGCTAGCACTCCACCTCGGAGCTAGGGACTCAGGTGAAGACATCGACGTACCAGCGCCCGTCGATCTTCTGGGTGGTGACGGTCTGGGTGCCGCGTTTGACTGGCTGGGCGGGCTGCATCACGGACAGATCGACGAGGTAGACCCCGTCGGACAGTTCGACGGTGCGCAGGCAGTAGTTGGTGCCGATCGGGACCGCGTCGATGACCTTCTGCAGCTCC
>CAVZYQ010000009.1:0-124073 GCA_963779545.1 uncultured Alphaproteobacteria bacterium
GGTCTTTCTTCTTTCCTTCATCGTGATCGGGGTTTCGACGTCGTACACGCTGGAGCGCCTTCGTCGTCGTGAGTTCGTTCGCCAGCGCGAACTGGCGAGTGAACGGCAGCGATCAGATGACCTGCTGCACAACATCCTTCCGCAATCCATCGCCAGTCGCCTACGCCAGAGCCCGAGGTCGATTGCTGAATCCGCGGAGGAGGCATCGGTGCTGTTCGCGGACATTGTCGGCTTTACGCCTTTGTCGATGCACCTCCCACCTGAGAAGGTCGTGCAGTTGCTCGACATGCTCTTCAATCGGTTCGACGACCTGTGCGACGAGCGAGCTGTGGAGAAGATCAAGACCATCGGTGATGCGTACATGGCTGTTTCCGGGATTCCGCTTCCCAACCCTGATCACGCCGGAACGATCGTTGAACTCGCTTTCGACATGCAGCGTGCAGCAGCAGAGGTCTCACCCGTATGGCCATCTCCCCTTGCTCTTCGCATCGGCATAGCCTCAGGCCCGGTGGTTGCCGGAGTGATCGGCCACAGGAAGTTCGCCTATGACTTGTGGGGAGACACGGTGAACACCGCAAGTCGAATGGAGTCGCACGGTCGTCCCAACAGGATCCAGGTGTGCGAACCTACGTATCGACTCCTCCGCGACCGCTATGCCTTCGGCGAGCGGCAGACGACTGACATCAAGGGCAAGGGCCCAATGGCCACATACTTCTTGCTTGGGCCACAGGCCCTCTAGCAAGGAGCCTTTCCCGTGTGGGTGCTGACCGATTGCGAGAGGGCTGTCGATTTTCTGGCGCTACCCCATCGGGACCCGTGTCCTGTCGCACAAAACGGCGGCGAGCTCGGAGTTTGCGTCACACTGCTGAGCGTGAAGGGACACCGTTCAGGTTGCGCGAGACCCGCATGCCACGCTGCACCCGGGCTGGCCGGATCGCATGGCTGAGAGAGTCCGGGTTGAGATTCGCGAGCGGCCCATCGTCGACCGCTTCATCGACATCGCGTCGTGGCCAACTGCTAAGAAGACTGCCTTACTCACGGGGGCTGCCTTCCTATCGCATGGATTCTCTTTCGGTCTCTGTGCGATAGCAGTTCGCGGTCTCGACGGCTTCGACACACGCGGCTATCTCATGTGGGTACTCGTCGGGTTGGCGGCCTTGCTCCTTGTCTTCCTCGCAAGCGTGGTTGAGACCGTTCGTGGCCATGAAGGGGCCTGGACTGCTTACGCCTTAGTGCTGGCGTATGGCGGCTGGATCGCGGCTTTTGTTCAAGTGCAGGGAGGTTGGAGCGCGGCAACCTTCTCGTTCTTTCCCTTGGCCGTGGTGCTCGTGGCCCTCTACTTCGGTGAGCGCGTGGGTTGGTTCGCCTTCGGCGCCGGCATGATCATGATCAGTTTGCGTGATCTACTCGAACGAGCCGGCCCACTCAACTACGCCCCCTTGCTGCAAGACAGGTCACTTGACGTGTATGCAAGCGGCCGGTGGGCAGCCGCATCGGCGATCGGGATCTTCGCGGTCTTCGTGTTCTGTTTCAGCATCAGCATCTTGGTCGTGGCTAGCCGGAGGCAACAGGACTTGCGGCTGCAGCGCGCCAACAAACTGGTCGCGAGGTACGCGCCCCGGCAGATCAGCCAACGAATCCTGGCAGGCGAGCACTCGCCAGAATATGCCCCCGAGCGACTCAGGCTCACGGTGTTCTTCTCGGACGTCGTGGGTTTCACTCAGGCCTCTGACGAAATGGATCCAGAGTCCCTGGCCACGGCCCTCAACACGTACTTCGCGGAGATGACCGAAATAGCCGAGCGCCATGGTGGCACCGTGGACAAGTTTCTCGGAGATGGGCTGATGATCTTCTTCGGGGCACCTGTGGCGACCGACGACCGTAGCCATGCGCGTGCGGCTGTGGAGATGGCGCTGGACATGCAGCAAGCAATGCCCGCCCTCAACGAGATGTGGATCGACCACGGCGGCCGCCGATCGCTGGAAGTCCGCATGGGTATCAACACCGGCTATGCGTCCGTGGGCGACTTCGGTTCGCCAAGCAGGAAGGCTTACTCGGCGATCGGGGTTCAGGTGAACCTGGCGGCACGAGTCCAGGCAGAGTGCCAGCCGGGTCAAGTGCTTGTCAGCGACTCCACATGGGCCTTGGTACGCAACGACTTCAACGGGATCGACGAAGGCGAATCGACCTTCAAGGGTCTTCACTACCCCGTCCGCTGCTTCATCGTTTCTGGGCGCCGGGATGCTCCTCCCGCTGACGCATCCGACAGCGATCAGCGGAGCGCAGGGGGACTGGCCGCAGGAACTTGAAACTCATCACAAGGTGGGAACACCTCGCTCAACAGTCAAGAATTCGGCCCGCGCTAGGCTCCAACAATTCCGTTGGCCCTCGTGCTCATGCCATTTGCCTCAGACCGGGCGAGGGCCCACACGCCCTCCTACGCGCCTAGTGCGTTGCTTGACCCTGACCCATCTGCCACGGTTGCCAGGTGCAAGAAGACGAGAAGGCTCGGGCTGCCATCGATGTCGCCCTTGCCCCTGTTCATGACGTCGCCAAGACACTCATCGGACTGCCAGTAGTCCAGGCAACTGACAGTTCTGCACACCAAGCCACTCATCCATGACCGACGCGTTCCCGGGCGATCGGGTACGTTCCGGTTGAGCCCGGTTTATTGGCTATGCCTCTGGCTCCAACGCTGCCCAGCAGCACGACCGGGGGCGTGATCGCCGAGGCCCTGACGTCCCGCGAGAGCGATCAGTCGGGGCGTAGCCCAACCCTTAGTCATTGTGGTCATGGCGTCGCGAGGATTGGCGCGCAGTAAGCCACAGCCCACAGGTCATGGAATCCGCCCGCGACGTCGACCTTGGCAAATGCTGGATCAGTGCGCTATCGAGGTATCCGTCGCTGTCTGAGTCATTCGGGGTGGCCTGCATGAGCACCACGTCGGTGTTGAGTCCACGGAACCCGAAGTCCACGAGGTAATCGCCGAGCGCGCATTTCGGCTGGACCGTTAGGCCGCCCGCGTCCGAACGGAAATATCGGTCGTATCGTGCTTGCACTCGTGCCGGTCCGCCATCTCTTCCGGCTGGCCCAGCAGGTCCGGTTGCTCCGGTGGGTCCGGCCGGTCCACTAGGGCCCTGGCTGCCTGGGTCGCCCTTATCGCCCTTCTTGTTCCAGCTGATCGCCACCTCGTTAGTTCTACACACTTGGCCGTCTTCCAAAACTCGGATGAGGCCGTTGCTACTGGCACAACAAGCCTGGACGGCCCCCCGGTCGCCGGGGTGACGGCATAAGCGACACCGCCAGCGACGAGCGCGCCAAGCGCGATACCTGCCAACAGCGCTGGCACACGTCGGTTGGTCTTCAAGCTCAACTTCATCACGGTCCTCCAGGGAGTGGTTGGACAGCAGCCAGCGGGTTGGTTTCAGCTGACGGATGCACGAGTGCGGTCGCAGCCAACGCTAGAACCCAGATCGGCCCTTCGACATCCCCCTCGGGGTGGTTTCAGCGGCCGGCGTCATCCGATGGGATTAGTCATGCCACATGTCCGGGTGCCGAGGTCTCCGAGATCTCCCCCAATCCGCAGAGGCCCCAGCCCTCAAGTCGTCGGCCGATGTCACGCTCCCGTCGAGCGCCGCAACGGCACCGTCGACCAGCCGGGCGACCGGCCACGTCGAAGTGCTGACCGACGACCGCGGCTGGGTGGCCGGCGAGTCAGACAGCAGTGGCAGGACACCGATGTGACTGGTGGGCGGAGGTTCAGTCCCGCACACCAAGCCACTCGAGCTTCATTCAACGCCTTCCTGCCAAGCGAATACACGCCCGACGAGCCGGCGCCGCGGTTGTCGATGCGGGCCGGGCACATTCCAGCGAGGCGGTGCCGGTGGGCGCGACTACGTTGCCCTGGCGGTCAACGTGGTGGGGCTCGCTACGTCAGCTGCGGGTGCGGGACAGGTCGTAGTTTCCGCGGCCACCCAGGCAGGCTGCCGACACCCAGGGTGTACGGGTGGGCGACTACGACCTGAAAGACGGTGCCGACCGATGGAGCTGTGGTTGGTGCGCGGTAACGACGCGCCCTTACGAGCCTCCCTCGCGGCGTACGAACGTGCGGGTGCCGACGACCGGGTTCGTGGGTCGCGTCGAGGAGCTCGCGGAGCTGGGCGACCTGGTCGGCGAGCACCGGCTGGTGGCGGTGCTCGGCACTGGTGGCCCGGGCAAGACCCGGCTTGCCTCTGAGTTTTGCTCGCTGTGGAAGGCCACCGGAGTCGAGGGTGGGGCGTGGCTGGTCGAGCTGGCCTCGCTAAGCACCGGCGACCAGGTGCAGGGTGCGGTGAGCCAGGTGCTCGGACTGCAGGCGGGCGCTCCGAGTGCGATCGCTGCCGAGTACGCCGACCGGAGTCGCTCTCCGAGGACGGGATCGTGGTGCTGGAGTCGCCCACGAGCACGCTCGCGCTGCGCAACCGCATGCGGATCTCCAATCCCGGCAGCTACTTCTTCGGCGCCGGCGGAGGCCTTGGCTTCGGCCTCGGCGCCGGGGTGGGCGTGCAGATGGCCCAGCCCGACCGCCCGGTGGTGTGCGTGCTCGGCGAGGGCTCGGTGCAGTACGCGGTCAGCGGCTTCTGGACGGCGGTGGCCTACAACGTGCCCGTCACGTTCCTCATCGTGCGCAACGACGAGTACGGGATCCTGAAGTGGTTCGCCCAGGCCGAGCAGGTGACCGGCGCGCCCCAGGGCTCGACCTGCCAAAGCTCGAGACGGCCAAGATCGCCGAGGGCTACGGCGTGTCGTCGGTCTCGGTGAGAGGGCGCGACGACCTTCGCGGCGCGCTCGACGAGGCGATCGGCGCGAACGAGCCGCGCCTGGTCGAGGTGGCCGTCGAGCCCGGCATGTCTCTGTACTGATGGAGAGAGTCGCGGATCGGGTCCCTGACGCGCTTGCAGCGGAAGATCTACAAGCGCCGCCTGCGCGATCCTCTCTGGGAAGGCGTGGGACGGCGCATTTAGGTCCCAGCAGGAGACACCCGTGCCGGAAATGCAATCACGCAAGCTTGTCGCAATCCTGGCGGCCGACATCGCCGGCTACAGCGCGCTGATGGGTTCCGACGAGCCGCGCACGGTGACCGACCTGAAGGGACATCAGGCGGTCGTGCTGCCGATGATCGGGGAGTTTCGTGGGCGTATCATCGACACGGCTGGCGACGGCATTCTCGCCGAGTTTGCGAGCGTCGTGAACGCGGTCGAATGCGCGGTCGCCATCCAGAAGGCGATGGCCGAGCGCAATGCCTTGGTCGAACAAGCCCGCCGGATGCAATTTCGAATAGGCGTCAACCTCGGGGACGTCATCTATGACGAGACACGTATCTATGGCGACGGCATCAATATTGCCGCGCGCCTGGAAGGCATCGCCGAGCCGGGCGGGATCTTCGTTTCGCGCCAGGCACACGATCAGGTCGACGGCAAGGTCCCGTTCAGTTTCCGCAAAATGGGTCCGCAAACTCTCAAGAACATCACCAAGCCGGTCGAGGTCTTCGCAGTCGATAGCATCGGCACACCGGATACGATGTCGGGCATCGAGGCGGCAAAGCTGAAACAGGAGATCAAGTATTGCCGCGCTCCCGATGGAGTACGTCTGGCCTATGCGATCTCCGGCAGCGGGCCACCGCTGGTCAAAACCGCCAATTTTCTGAACCACCTCGAATATGATTGGGAAAGCCCGGTCTGGCGCCATGTCGTTCGCGGGCTGTCCCTCGAACACACGCTGGTCCGCTATGATGCGCGCGGCAATGGCATGTCCGACTGGGATGTCGATGAGCTTTCTTTCGACGCCTGGGTGAGCGATCTTGAGACAGTCGTCGATGCTGCCGGTGTCGATCGATTTCCGTTACTCGGAATCTCGCAAGGCTGCGCCATTTCTATTGCCTATGCCGTACGTCACCCGGAACGCGTATCGCATCTTGTTCTTTACGGCGGATTTGCAGTTGGAGGAAACAAGCGTTCTCCCCGTGAAAAGGAAGAGCGTATGGCGATGGCAACGCTGATGCGTACCGGCTGGGGTGCGGACAACCCCGCATTTAGGCAAATGTGGTCTGGGCAGTTCTTTCCCGGAGGAACGACGGAACAGTTCGATTCTTTCAATGAGTTGCAACGCCGGACGACGTCACCCGAATGCGCGGCTCGCTACGTCGAAACCACGGGGGACTTCGATGTCACTGGGCTTCTGGGTAAAATAACCGCGCCGACGCTGGTGATGCACGTGCGAGGGGATGCAAGAGTGCCCTTCGATGCCGGGCGCCAAATGGCTGCCGGCATTCCCGGCGCCCGTTTCATCGCGCTTCAAGGACAGAACCATCTTTTCCTGGAGCACGAGCCGGCGTCCGCGCGCTTTTTTGAAGAGCTTAAGCTTTTCCTCGGCTGACGAGACAGTGTCCGCGCCTCCACCCTTTCACGCCGAGCACATCGGCAGCCTGCTGCGCCCGCAGGCGCTGCTCGACCACGCGGCAGCGATTCGCGCGCGGCGAAATCGACCAGGCGGCGC
Organism: uncultured Alphaproteobacteria bacterium; assembly: GCA_963779545.1. Lineage (GTDB taxonomy): Bacteria > Pseudomonadota > Alphaproteobacteria > Rhizobiales > Xanthobacteraceae > PALSA-894. Next base: position 6,535 of record CAVZYQ010000009.1, read on the forward strand.
TGACCGCGGCCGAGGATCGGGCCATCAAGGACGCGCTCGCGCTGCAGGAGCGCGTCGGGTTGAAGTTCGCGACCGACGGCGAATTCCGCCGCCGCTCCTATCACAGCTTCTTCTACCGCCAGCTTGGCGACATCGGCGATCGAGGCCGCCGGCGCGGTGAGATGCCGGCAGGCCGCGGCGCACAACCGATCGCGGTGCTCAGCAGCCGCGTCGCTGGAAAGGCCCGATCAACGCGCCGGACTTCGCGTTCATGCAGGCCCGCACCAACGCACTGCCGAAGATCACCATTCCCGGCCCCTGCGCGCTGCATTTTCGCGGCGGCGACGCGGCCGTGCTGGCCTGCGCCTACAAGGACCTCGATCAGTTCTGGGACGACACCGTCGAGGCATTCGGCAAGGAGTTGCAGGCGCTCGCCGATGCCGGATGCAGCTACGTGCAGATCGACGAAACGGCCTTCGCCAAGTTCGGCGATCCCGAGGTGCAGGCGACGCTCAAGGCGCGCGGCGACGACTGGAGCGCGCTGATCGACAAGTACGTCGCCGTCACCAACCGCGTGCTGACGAACGCGCCGGCAGGATGCAGCATCGGCATGCATCTGTGCCGCGGCAATCGCGGCGGCCAATGGCACTCCGAGGGCAGCTACGACGAGGTCGCCGAGCGGCTGTTCAACGCGCTCAACATCGATTTCTACTTCCTCGAATACGATTCGCCCGCGCCGGCATGTTCACGCCGCTGCGCCTCGTCCCGCAAGGCAAGACCGTGGTGCTCGGCCTTGTCTCGACCAAGACGAATTTTCTCGAAGACAAGGCCGAGCTGAAACGCCGGATCGACGCCGCGAGCCGGTACGTCTCGATCTCGATTGCCTCGCGGTCAGCCCGCAATGCGGCTTCGCCTGAATCGAAACCGGCAACCCGATCAGCGCTGAAATGCAGGAGGCAAAGCTGCGGCTGGTGGTAGAGTTGGCGCAGGAGATCTGGGGCACGGCGTAAGAAACTCGCGGGAGGACGCATGATGAAAATCAGACTGATTGCGGCGGCGCTTGCGGCGCTCGCATCCACACCCGCGTTCGCCGCCGACACGCTCAAGCTCGCGATCGGCCAGCGCGGCCTGTGGGATTCATCCTTCGCCGAAATCGGCGTGCAGTTCGGCCTCTTCCAGAAGCACGGGCTGGAGTTGCAAGTGTTCTACACCTCGGGCGGCGGCGAGACGCAGCAGGCAGTGATCTCCGGCTCGGCCGACATCGGCGTGTCGCCCGGCACGCTCGGCGTGCTCGGTGCCTTCTCCAAAGGCGCGCCGGTCAGGATCATTGCGAGCGAGGCGACCGGGACGGCGGAATACTATTTCGTCAAAGCGGACTCGCCGGTGCAGAAGGACTTCAAGGGCGTAAAGCCGGAGATGACGCTCGCCTACTCGACGGCGGGCTCGGGGACCCACATCACGGCGCTGCGCTTCATGAAGGACTACGGCTTCGCCGCGAAGCTTACCGCGACCGGTAACGTGCCGGCGACGTTCACTTCGGTGATGTCCGGCCAGGTCGATATCGGCTTCTCGACCCCGCCGTTCGGCCTCGATGCGCTGGCTGAAGGACGTGCGCGGCTCATTGCATTGGCGAACGACCTGCCAAGCGTGCGCAACCAGACCGTCCGCCTGATCATCGCGAATGCGACCGACCTTTCGAAACGGCGGGAGGTCTATGACCGCTTCATCAAAGCGTACCGCGAGGTGATCGACTGGATGTATTCCGACCGCCAAGCGATCGAGGCCTACGCCAAATACGCATCGATCACGCCGGCGACCGCGCAGACCGTGCGCGACCAATTCTATCCGAAGACGATGCTGCAGCTCGACGAAGTCAAAGGGATGCCCGAGCTGATGCAGGACGCGATTGCGTTCAAATACATCCCGGCGGCGCTGAGCCAGCAGCAATTGGATGAGCTGCTGCAGTTGCCGAAGAAGTGATTCCTCCGCCTGTCAGCGTCGCTTGGGGCTCTGCGGCAGCCGCTCCTCGTCCTGACAGCACTTCGCTAGTCCGTTCAGGTCGATACCGAAGCGCTTGAGCACCTCGGGATCGATCGCCTTCGAATCGAGCAGGCAACGCAGCACGTCGCACCAGCCGTCATCGTGCTTGGTCGGCGGCGGCGCATCGCCGCCGCGCCACGCAAGCGCGGTCCGGACCGCCTCGCGCGTGAACCTAAATCCGCGCAGCGTGCGGCCTTCGGCGGTGATCCGGATCGCGTAGATGCCCGCCAGCGTCGCCTTGAACTCCGTCTCGAACGCCCCGTCTCCAAGCGCCTTGAGCTCCAGCACCGGCGTCGCGCCATCAGGAAATTGCACCCTCGCCACGACCTTGGCTTGATTGACCGGGATCGACTGATATTGCGTCAGACGAACCCGCACCGTGACCGTGGCGCCGGGGGTCAGCCGATCCTGCGAGACCGTCGCAGTCATCTCCAGGTCGGAGCGCGCGTGCACGAGGGCGTCATATCGCATCGCCCTTTGCGATACGCCCGCCGCCGCACGATGCGTCCTGCTCAGGCTGTTCCAGCTTGTTTGCGACTTGCCCTTCCAGTCGAGCAGGATCTCCCATCGGCCAGGTCCTTCGGCCGAGAAGGCACCAGGCACCGGGAGTGCGTAGCGGTAATAGCCGATCCGGTTCCCAAGCGTGAACGTCATGGCCGGATGCGACTGGTCCAGGATTTGTCCCGAAGGCGCACGTAAGCGCACGCGCAGCAACTGCGGAAACGGCGCGAGCACGATCGCGTCCACGGCACCGTCGGCTTCGTTGAGGTCGAACGGAATAACCTCCGTGCCGCCGAGCGGCAGCCAGCCGCCGGGGTCCAACACGACCTGATCGTTGGTGACGCCGGTCAGGATCTGCAGGTAGTACTTCGCAAGGCGGAACGGGTCGTTGACGTCGAGGGTTCCCGTCATCAGCAGATAGCCATTCGTGCCCTTGGTCAGCGCCTCGAGCGCGATTGGCTGGATTTCCTCGGGCGTCCCCAATCCGATCGCGAACACACGATCGTTGATCAGTCCCGAGACCTCCGACAGGTAGCGGGCCCGATTCTCGTGACCGTCGGTCAACACCACCAGGGACTTGAAACCAACCGCCGCTTCCGGGGCTATCAACGTGGCGCCGGCGAACACGCCGTCTCCGATCGACGTGTACGACGCATCGCCCGTCGCAAGCGTGTGACCCGAGATCGCGTTGCGGATGACGCCGCGTCCCGCTGGGTCTGTGCCCTCCGGTCCCATCGTGGTCATGGGCGCGCCGGGCGCCTCGTCGGTGGCAAAGCGCACCAGTCCGATGCGGGCGCCTTGAGGCGCGACATCTACAAATCCGGGAGCGGAATCGAGCAGGACCTGAAGCCGCGTTCTTCCGTCGCCGCCGTTCCCCGTCATGCTGCCCGACCGATCCAGAGCCAGCACGGCACCCGCGACCGGCGGGGCGATGAAGTCCGCGGTGATCGGAACATCCTGCACGAAACCGGCTTCGGGACATTCGACACGCACGGTGCCGGTTGCGCTATTGCCGTTCAGTCCGCCGAAGCAGGTCAGCCAAACGAACAACTCCCGCGTGACCGGAGCTGGCGCCGCGGTTACGTTTTGACTGCCCACCGCAATGCCGAAGTTGATGTTCGTGGAGCCGCCGGTGCGCGAAGGGCCGGTCATCACCCGGAAGGTGGCCGCGTCGCAGCCTGTCACTCGCAGGATGACGGGCCTGCTCGAGGTGCGGCCTACGGGGCATTGGTTGAACACCACGTTCGACGTGCGCAATTCCACCACCAGTCCGGGCACGCCGCATGCGCAAGCCAGACAGAAGTTGATCAGCCCGGACGTGACTTCGCGGATAATGTCCTCGCGCTCCGGACTGACCGGCTTGAACCGCGTCGAGCGGTGTTCGATGACGAACCCTTCGACCCGAGGCGAGTACGGCGAGGCCAGATGCCGCGACCATGCGTAGTCGTCCGAAGCTCCGCCGGTCGGGTACAAACCGAAGGACTGCTTCACGATGTACGACCGCCCGTTGACGGGGTCGGCTCCCGCCTTCAGGCGATTGGCGAGGTATGTGTGCGTCGCCAGATCCCCGGCGCTGATGTATTCGCGTACGGCGTCGCCGTTGCTTCCGCGCTTGTGGTCGTACGCCGGATTGCGCCAGTTCATCGCCGGGTTGGTGCTTTGATTCTCGTCGTCGCCCCACGGAAAGTAGATTTCACCGGAAGAAGTGTATCCGTGGATGTCGATGAACCAGCGAATGCGGCTGTAGGTATCGAGAAGCCAGCGGACGTTGCGTGTTTCGGGCTCCGAAAAGGCATTGCGGCCTTGGAAGACGTCACGCGCCGGGTCGGTCGAGGTATAGGTGGTGACGTCGGGGTCGGTGACGTCGAAGTACTTCGCTTGATCGAATACAAAGTCGTAGTTGCGATTGAGATCCACACCGATGGACGCAGAACTCGGAATGCTGTTGCGGTTCTTGCGCCAGCCGGCGTCCATGACGTCGTTGTCCAGACTGAACTGCCGACCCTGCGGATTCATGCAAGGAATCAGAAATACATTCATATTGTCGACGATGCGCTGAACGTCGGCGGCCGAATAACTTTTGCCGCCATAGACCAGACCTGTACCGCCGCTGTATGCGCCGAGCAGTCCTGCGGCGAACTCCAGCGCGACCTCGGGCGGAACCCACTCCCGCGCGTGCTGGCCAAAAATGAGCAACGCTCCGTCGGCCGCACCCGCCGCGTTTGCGCCGATGCGCAGAGCGCTGACCGGCCGTGGCGCGACCCCGGCATCGACGCTCACGGCCTGCTCCGGCAGCGCAATCCGTTCCGCTATCGAGGGGTGTGCCGTGGCGAAATTCTGAATCGCCGTTTCGATTTCGTCGACATTAGTCCACACGGCGCGCCCCCTGCAGTCCGAGTGACACGGGAAGGGAGCCATCGGCGTAGCGGTTGATTCGTGAAACCTGATCGGCGGCGACCTTGGCTTCGGCTCGCGTGTTGCCGAGAACCTCGACGCTCACGCTACGCTTTCGCTTAAGCTTTTTGAGCGTGCTGCTCGTCACGACGGCCGCCATCTCAATGGTGCCGTCAGGCAGCTTCCGGCGTGGCATGCAGCCGGCGTCGACGGTCAACCCCTCGATCGCCTTGAGATTCTTCAGCCGCAGAAGGACTTCAACGCGTTCTTGTGCCATGTGGTTGCCCTTACCTCGAGGATCGCAAGCACGCCGGACGTTGATCGCCGGTGCAATATACACCCTTAGGTAGCGATTGTGGAGTCGAAAAAGCGAGCGGCTTTTCGGTGCGAAAGTCCTGCTTGAGACCGCCGCCGGACGCCACCGCCGGCGGAATTTAGCCGAACAGGTTGCCCTGCCCCGGATCGGGCGCGCGGCTGCGACGCCGCGGCCGGATCGGCTGGCGCGGGACGGGCGGCGCGCCTTGCGCGTCGGTGGCGAGCGCCTTCACGCGGCCGTCGGTGAATTCGATATCGAGCCGCTGGTTTTGCGACACCGACAGCGCGCTGCGCAGCGGATGGCCGGCATCGTCACGCACCAGCGCGAATCCACGCGCCAGCACGCCCTGATAGGAGAGCGCGCCGAGCAGCTTGTCGGCGCGATCAAGCGCAGCAAAGCGCCGCTCGATCAGGTTCGTCATCGCGCGTTCGCCGCGCTCGAAAAGCGATGCGACACGTTCGCGGTCGCGCACCACGCGCTGACGATGGCCTAGAATGTTCGCGCGCATCGCGGCGGCAAGCCGCCCACCCGCGTTGCTGAACCGCTCCCGGCCACGCTGCACGCGACCGCGCAGCAGCGGCGGCGAGAGCCGTGACGCGCAGCGCAGGTATTGCTTGTGATGGATTTGCGCATTGGCGTGCAGCGCGCGCGGCAGCCGCTCGCCGAGTGCATCGAGCTTCTGGCGCGGTGTGGCCAGCAGTTCGTCCGCCTCCGGCAGCGCGCGCGTTGCTGCGCGCAGTTCGGTGCGGCGCCGATCCACCCCACGCGCCCACGACGAAAGCTGCCGCCGCGCCAGCGAGTTGATCTGCGTCATCAGTTCGGCGCGCACCGGCACCGCGCATTCGGCCGCCGCGGTCGGCGTCGGGCAGCGCTTGTCGGAGGCGAAATCGATCAAGGTCACGTCGGTCTCATGGCCGACCGCCGAGATCAGCGGGATCATGCTTTCGGCGACCGCACGCACCACGATTTCCTCGTTGAACGACCAGAGGTCCTCCAGCGAGCCGCCGCCGCGCGCCACGATGATCACGTCCGGCCGCGGCGTGCGCCCGCCTTCCGGCAATGCATTGAAGCCGCGGATCGCGGCCGCGACCTCTTCGGCCGAACCGTCGCCCTGTACGCGCACCGGCCACACCAGCACATGGCGCGGGAAGCGGTCCGAGAGCCGATGCAGGATGTCGCGGATCACCGCACCGGTCGGCGACGTGATCACGCCGATCACGCCGGGCAGGAACGGAATCGAGCTGCTTGCGCGCCTCGTCGAACAGGCCCTCGGCGGCGAGCTTCTTCTTGCGCTCCTCGAGCAGCGCCATCAGCGCGCCGACGCCCGCCGGCTCCAGGTTCTCGATCACGATCTGGTAGGACGAGCGGCCCGGATAGGTGGTGAGCTTGCCGGTCGCGATCACCTCTAGGCCTTCCTGCGGCTTGAAGCGGGTGCGCATCGCGGCGCCACGCCAGATCACGGCGTCGATCTTGGCGTTCTCGTCCTTCAGGGCGAAGTAGTGATGGCCGGAGGAGTGCGGGCCGCGATAGCCGGTGATTTCCCCGCGCACACGCACGAAGCCGTAAGAGTCCTCAACGGTCTTCTTCAGCGCCGCCGAAAGCTCGGAGACGGTCCATTCCGGGATGTTGACGCGGGGCTCGTTCATGCGAATCGGATGGCGGTTACAGCGGCGATTCTCAATACTTAGCCCGCTGTACTTGCGAACGAAATCTCGCATCCGAATTCACGTTTCACAATGCGCTGCAGGCGGCCAGCGACTTCGGGCAGCCTCAGCAGTCGAAAATGCAACCGCCGATACTGATCGAGACTCGCGCTGCCCATCGCATCCAGCTTGTCTGCCGCAATATCCTTGGTGATCTCCTTGATGAAGTCGGTAGCAACCGGCCAGGCACCGGCAAGGGCGGCGGCCCCTGCGGTCGCACCCGCCGCTGCTCCGACCCACGAACCGACCGCAAGGCCAATCCCCGAAACCGTCAAGGAGAGCACCACCGGAACGGTATATTTGATGACATTGCTGGCTGTACCGCCCGGCGGCTCGCCGTACTGACGAGCGTACTCGGCATCGATAAACCTGTCAGCAAAGTAATCATTGACTGCGCGGATCGTGCTCTCGTCGATTCTCGGATCGGTCGACTCCAACACGCTCTGCGGCACGAGCGATGCAAGCGCACCCTTGGTATTCTTTGCAAAGTACCCGCGCAGGCCGCTGAACTCGTTCCGAAGTTCAGCCACCCGTTCCAGCAGGGGACGGTTCTTGGACTCGTCCATCGTCAGCATGGCGTACAGAGCAATGGGCGGAAACCAGACATCTTCTCCAGGGCCCACCCGGATTTCCGAACCCATCTGACGCTTTATGAAATTAACGAAATGCAAGTGCTGTTGATTTGAGAGAGCCTCCCACCGGTCAGCGGGTGAGTAGATTGCGCCCGATTGAAATGCCAATTGCCTCAAATAGAAAAACCGAAACCGATTGATAAGGGCGGAGCACGCAATATCGGTTCGCGCATTGCCCTGGACAAACGACAATGCCCTTTGAAGCGAATAGAACCCGAGCGAGGCAAACCCCGCTACCGCCTTGCTGCCTCTAAAACGCTGATGCGAGAAAGAGCGACTTATCTCGATTGCACGCTCGGCCTCGTTGCTTGCACCCCGGAAGCCCGCCATACTTTCCATTGTCTTTTGCAACATCGAAACAAGGAAATCGGCGTCTTCCGCCGGAAGGCTCTGATCGATGCGAGGGTCGGGCGAATACTCTTCCAATGATTTGGTCGCCTGAACTGCCGACAACGAGCACAATGCGGCTTCGTTGGCCGGGCTTCCCGGAGACGAAAATGCAAAGCAGTCGCTGTCAATACCGAACTCCCGCAGAAAATCGAGTTCTGTCTTGAGATTGTCGATGTCTTTCGCGGGCAGGCTGCCATCGATACAAATTTTTGGACATGCCACGTACAGGTCGATCAGGTAGAGCAGGTCCACCAGATCGTCCACGTTCAGCAGCTTGTCGTCTTGCTGCCCGAGACGCCGCCGCTTGAAGTGACCGGTTACGTTGGTCAGCGTTCGCTGATTGATGAGGAGTGAGCCGTCGAGCTTTGGCATCGCATGTCCTGCTTGCACGACGACGTAACACCGGTCGTCAAATGCAATGTTTTGCTGCATACCAAAGGTTGTCAATCCGACGGTTGCCGGAATAAGCGCTAATCTCAATGCGTCGCGAAACGAGAGCCCGCGCGCGCCGTATAGTACGAAGTCCGCCGGAAGCCATCATGCATCCTGTCGTCGCATTCCTGCTCAGTGCGCTTGGCGTTTACGCGGTCATCGGCGCCGTGACGGCGGCTGCGTTCGTGACGTTCGGCGTGACCCGGGTGCAGCCGGCCGCCGTCAGCCTCGGGGCGCGCATCCTGCTGCTGCCAGGCGCGGCGGCGCTGTGGCCGTATGTGCTGCTGCGCTGGATCAGGTCATGACCCGCGGGCACCGCACATTTCACCGCCTGCTGTGGCCGGTGCTGGCCGTGCTGGTCGCGTTCGGCTTCACGATGGCACTCGCTTTGCGCCCGCCGCCGGAGCCGCCGACCCAGTCGGAGTTGGCCAAATGAGCGCCGGCTTCCAGGCGGTGCAGTGGAACAGGCGCAAGATCATCTACGACGCGATCCTGCTCGCCGGCGTCGCCCTGTTCATCGGTACGTTCATGATCCTCGGCGCGCTGCGCAATCCGCCGGCCGACGCGCCCGCATGGATCGGCTTGCGCATCAAGGCATTCGGCACCTGCGCGTTCGTGATGCTGACCATCGTGCTGTGCATCGGCCCGCTCGCGCGCCTCTGGCCGCGTTTCCTGCCGCTGCTCTACAACCGCCGCCATTTCGGCGTGCTGACATTTCTTGTCGCGCTGGTGCACGCCTATTCGGTGGTCGACTGGTTTGCGGTGCAGGGAGCGATGGGCGACCTGATGAACGAGATGGTCGCGAGCCCCGGCTACGGCAAGTTCATCGGCTTTCCGATCAAGGCGCTCGGCCTGTTCGGCTTGACCGTGTTGTTCCTGCTTGCCGCGACCAGCCACGACTTCTGGCTCGCGTTCCTGACCCCGCGCATCTGGAAGACGCTGCACATGGCGCTCTATTTCGCCTATGGCGTGCTGGTGATGCATGTCGCGCTCGGGCTGATGCAGGAGAACCGCCGCATCTTCATTCCCATCTTCCTCGGCGGATGCTTTGCGCTGGTGACGGCGCTGCATATCGCTGCCGCGTGGCGCGCGCGCGAAATCGCGCAAGAGCACGATGGCTGGCTCACCGTCGGCCCGCCGGACTCGATCCCCGACGGACGCGCACGCATCGTTACGGCGCCGGGCGGCGAGCGCATCGCGGTGTTCCGCGACCGCCATCAGATCGGCGCGCTAACCAACCTCTGCGCCCACCAGAACGGGCCGCTTGGCGAGGGCTGCATCCTCAACGGGCTCGTGACCTGCCCTTGGCACGGCTACGAGTACCGGCTGGAGGATGGTTGCGCCCCGCCGCCGTTCACCGAAAAGCTCGCGACCTACCGGGTGCGGCTGCGTGACGGTGTGATCGAGGTCGATCCGAACGCCCTGCCACCGGGGACAAAGGCCGCTATCCACATCGGCCCGGCTTAGCGCGGAAACCGGTTCCGAATCCTGCTACATCGCCGTCCATGAACATCCTCCTCCTCGGCTCGGGCGGCCGCGAGCATGCGCTTGCCTGGAAGATTGCCGCCTCCCCGCTGACGACCAGGCTTTGGTGCGCGCCGGGGAATGCCGGGATCGCGCAGGAGGCGGAATGCGTGGCGATCGACATCGCGGACCACGCCGCGGTAATCGCCTTCTGCAGGGCCAACAAGGTCGATTTTGTCGTGGTCGGACCCGAGGCGCCGCTCGTCGCTGGGATCGTGGACGACCTCGAAGCCGCGGGCTTCAAGGCTTTCGGTCCGGTGAAGAAGGCTGCGCAGCTCGAAGGCTCGAAGGGCTTCACCAAGGACCTCTGCAAGGCGCACAACATCCCGACTGGCGCGTACCAGCGTTTCACCGCAGCCGAGCCCGCGAAGGCCTATGCGCGCCGGCAGAAGGCGCCGTTCGTCATCAAGGCGGATGGCTTGGCGGCCGGCAAGGGCGTCGTCATCGCGGAGAACATCGCCGACGCCGAAGCCGCCATCGACATGATGTTCGGCGGCGGGCTCGGCGACGCGGGCGCCGAGGTGGTGATCGAGGAATTCCTCGTCGGCGAGGAAGCCTCGTTCTTCGCGCTGTGCGACGGCGAGACCGCGATCCCGCTTGCCTCGGCGCAGGACCACAAGCGCGCCTTCGACGGCGACAAGGGCCCGAACACCGGCGGCATGGGCGCGTACTCGCCCGCGCCAGTGATGACCGACGAGATGACCCGCCGCACCATGGAGGAGATCGTCTGGCCGACCGTGCGCGCCATGAAAGAGATGGGCGCACCGTTCAAGGGCGTGCTGTTCGCCGGGCTGATGATCACCAAGGATGGCCCGAAGCTGATCGAGTACAACACACGCTTTGGCGATCCCGAGTGCCAGACGCTGATGCTGCGGATGCGCTCCGATCTCGTGCCCGCGCTGATCGCTTCGCGCGACGGGCAGCTGAAGAACTTCGACCTGCGCTGGGACGACAGGGCTGCGCTGCTCGTCGTGATGGCGACCAACGGTTACCCGGGCGAATACGGCAAAGGCTCGGTGATCGGCGGCCTCGATGCGGCCGCAGCCCTGCCCGATGTCGAGATTTTCCATGCCGGCACGAAAGCCGAGGGCGGGCGCATCACCGCGAACGGCGGCCGCGTGCTCGGTATCGCGGCGACCGGCAAGACCGTCGCGGAGGCGCAGAGCCGCGCTTACACAGCGGTCGACAAGATCGACTGGCCGGGCGGCTTCTGCCGCCGCGATATTGGCTATCTGGCGATTGGACGAGAAACTCTTTTAAAAACAGCAATGTAGTCGAGCGCTTCCATTTCGTATATATTGAGTGAGATTTCGTATATACTGGAGGGCATCATGACGGTGCTGATCAAGGACGAAGAAACGGATCGCATGATCCGTCAACTCGCCGAACGCACTGGCGGAACGATCACGGATGCCGTGAAGGGCGCAGTCGCGGAAAAGCTCGCGCGTACGCCGCTGTCCGAAAATGAGATTGCCGAACGGTGCAGAAAGATCGAAGCCATTATCGCCCGCGCCGATGCGATGCCAACGCTCGATCATCGGTCTCCAGATGAGATTATCGGCTACAATGACAAGGGACACTTCGACTGATGGTCGTCGACACGTCGGCAATCATTGCCATCATTTTCCGCGAGCCGGAATGGCGTGGTCTGTCGCAGAAAGCAGCCAGCGATCCAATCTTGGCAATTTCGGCTGTCACCGTCCACGAGGCATCGGTCGTCGCGGCTGGCAAGAAGAAAGACCCGCTCGGGGTTCAGTCGTTGACGATTTCATCCGCGATCTTCGGGTCGACGTGATACCCGTCGACCTTGAGAGTGCCCAAGCAGCGCGCGCCGCATATTTCCGCTTCGGCAAAGGCTATCATGCGGCGGGGCTCAATCTTGCTGATTGCTTTCCGTACTCACTCGCGAAGGCCCGAAACGAACCGCTACTGTTCAAAGGCGGCGATTTCCTCAAGACCGATATCGTGCCAGCTTGGCATCCATAAGAAACACGGCACCGGGACGTGCATGACCACCATCGACCGGCAGGCGACCTACACGGGCACCAAGGAAGTGTCGGCGCCACTGCGCTTCGATGTGGCGCGGCTGGAAGCCTACCTCGCGGCGAATGCGCCGGGCTTCAAGGGTCCGCTCACCGTGCAGCAGTTCCGCGGGGGGCAGTCGAACCCGACCTACATGCTGGAAACGCCGGCGCGCAAATACGTGCTGCGGCGCAAGCCGCCGGGCAAGCTGCTCCCGTCTGCGCACGCGGTCGACCGCGAGTTCAGGGCGATCAGCGCGCTGCACGCCCAAGGTTTCCCGGTCGCCGAGCCGGTCGTCTATTGCGCGGACGAGAGTATCACCGGCACGGCGTTCTACGTGATGAGTTGCGTCGAGGGCCGCGTGATCTGGGAGCCGGACATGCCAGGCTCCAATCCAGCCGAGCGCGCCGCGATCTACGACGCGATGAACGCGACGCTTGCGAAGCTGCACTCGTATGAGCCCGCGCAGATTGGCCTCGCCGACTACGGCAAGGGCGAGAATTACGTCGCGCGCCAAGTCGACCGCTGGTCGAAACAATACCGCGCCTCCGAGACCGAGAAGATCGACGAGATGGAGCGGCTGATGGCGTGGCTGCCGGCGCATCTCCCGCCCGCCGGTCCGGTGCGCGTGGTGCATGGCGACTACCGGCTCGACAACATGATCCTGCATGCGAGCGATCCGCGCGTGCTCGCGGTGCTCGACTGGGAGCTTTCCACGTTGGGCGATCCGCTCGCGGACTTCGCCTATCACTGCATGCAGTGGCACATGCCGGTGACCGAGGCCGGCGCGGGCACCGGCTCGCTCGTGGGCCATGACCTTAAGGCGCTCGGCATCCCGTCGATGAGCGATTACGTCGATGCCTACGTGGCGCGCACCGGCCTCGATCCGCGGCCCTATATCGACGTGTATTCGGCCTACAATTTCTTCCGCCTCGCCGCGATCCTGCAGGGCATCGTCGGGCGCGTGCGCGATGGCACAGCAACGAATGAGAACGCCCCCGCCCGTGCGCAGATGGTGCGCCCGCTTGCCGTGACGGCGTGGGAGTTTGCGCGAAAGGCCGGGGCAAAATAACCCGATGAAAACGTTCGCGCTGGCACTCGGAGCCGGCGGCGCGCGCGGACTTGCGCATATCGCGATCGTCGAGGCACTCGACGAGATGGGCGTGAAGCCGGTGGCAATTTCCGGCTCGTCCATCGGCGCCGTGATCTGCGGCGGGCTACGCGGCAGGACTGACCGGCCGCGCGATGCGGCGGCACCTCCTGCCGCTGGCGCATGACCGCAGCGAGATCCTGCGCCGCGTGATGGGTGTGCGGGCGGTCGCATGGTCGCAACTGCTCAGTGCGGGTTTCGGCAATCCGCTGGTCGCCGACCCGTCGAAATTCTACGACGCTTTTCTTGGCGATCTGCTGCCGGCGGACTTCGCTGACCTGAAGATCCCGCTCACCGTCATCGCGACGGATCTGCACGCGCGTAGTTCTGTCGTGATCGACAAAGGGGCGCTCAAACCCGCTGTCGCGGCCGTCGATGGCGGTGCCGGGCCTTGTGCAGCCGGTCGAGGTTGACGGTCGCGTCCTGGTCGATGGCGGCGTGACCGATCCGCTGCCTTTCGGATGCCTGCGCGGCAAAGCGGACGTCATCGTTGCGATCGACGTCTCCGGCGGCACGGAGGACCGCGGCGGCGTGCCTGATCCGTGGAACAGCCTGATGGCGACCATCTCGCTGATGAGCCACACCATCGTGCAGCACAAACTGAAGGAGGGCGGGCCGGACCTCGTGCTGCGGCCGAACATCGGCATCTTCCGCATGCTGGACTTCTTCCAGGCGAGTGCGATCCTGCGCGCCGCCGATCCGGTCAAGGCGGAGGTGAAGGAGAAACTGGGCGCGCTGCTCGGTTCGTAGCCCGGGTTGAGCGCAGCGAACCCGGGGCAGCCGTGCCACCGATAGACTTGTCCCGGCTTTCGCTACGCTCAAGCCGGGCTAAGGTCACCGCCGCGCCTTGAAGAATCCTTCAAGAGCGCGGCCGCCTCGCTCTCGCCCATCCCGCCATAGACCTCCGGCCGGTGATGGCAGGTGGGCGACGCGAAAAACCGCACGCCATTGTCCACCGCGCCGCCCTTCGGGTCGGCGGCGCCGTAATAGAGCCGCCGGATGCGCGCGAACGAAATCGCCGCCGCGCACATCGCGCAGGGCTCGAGCGTCACATAGAGATCGCAGTCGGTGAGCCGCTCGGACGCCGAGGCGCGGCCGCAGCCGCCGGATCGCCAGCATCTCGGCATGCGCGGTCGGATCGCGGTCGCGCAGGGTGCGGTTGCCGGCGCGCGCGATCACGGCGCCCTCGCGCACGATCACGGCGCCGACCGGCACCTCGGAGGCGGCTGCCGCTGCATGCGCCTCGGCGAGCGCGTCATCCATGAAAGATTGTGGCATAAGGCCTCGATGTGCAGAATCAAATACACAAGGCGAGCGCATCGCCAAAGTCATCGCGCGTGCGGGGCTTTGCTCGCGGCGCGAGGCCGAGGCCTGGATCGCGGCCGGGCGCGTCGCGGTCAATGGCGAGAAGATTTCATCGCCCGCACTGAACGTTGCGGCCTCCGACAAGATCGTGGTCGACGGCAAGCCGCTGCCGGGCGCCGAGCGCACGCGGCTGTTCCTCTATCACAAGCCGCGCGGGCTGGTGACGACGTCCTCCGATCCGCAGGGACGGCCGACCATCTTCGGCGCGCTGCCGAAGGACCTGCCGCGCCTGATCAGCATCGGGCGGCTCGATCTTTCGACCGAGGGGCTGCTGCTGCTCACCAACGACGGCGGGCTCGCGCGCGCGCTCGAACTGCCCGCGACCGCCTGGCTGCGGCGCTATCGCGTGCGCGCGCACGGCAAGGTGACGCAGGCGCAGCTCGACGAGCTGCGCGACGGCGTCACGGTCGACGGCGTCAACTACGGCGCGATCGAGGCGACGCTCGACCGCGAGCAGACGTCGAACGTGTGGATCACGTTTGCGATCCGCGAGGGCAAGAACCGCGAGGTTCGCAACGTGCTGCGCCATCTCGGGCTGCATGTGGCGCGGCTCATCCGCGTGTCGTTCGGACCGTTTCAGTTGGGAGACATTGCCGAAGGCGACATCGAGGAAATCCCGACGCGGGTGCTGCGCGATCAGCTTGGCGAGAAGCTGGCGAAAGCAGCGGGCGCGGATTTCTCCGGCCCGGTTGTCGATCGCAAAGCGAAAGTCCCGCAGCAGCCAAAGACGCTGCGCTGCTCCCCTCCCCTCGCAAAGCAGGAGGAAGGGGCCGGAGGCGGAGGGCAAGCCGAAGCGCGAGAAGCATTCGTCCGAGACGAAGAAATTCCAGCGTCCGCGCCGAGGCGAAGGCGCGCGGCCTTCGTTCGACGACCGCGACGCGCCGCGCGGCCACCGCCCACAGCGCGGCAAGCGGCCGAAACGCTGAGTGAGCGCATCGTCGGCGGACGGTTGCGCGGGCGTGCGCTGGCGGCGCCGAAGTCGCAGGCGATCAGGCCGACCGCCGACCGGCTGCGCGAGTCGCTGTTCAACATTCTCACCCATGCCTATGGCGATCCGGTCACCGGCGCGCGCGTGCTCGACCTGTTCGCCGGCACCGGCGCGCTCGGCTTCGAGGCGCTCTCGCGCGGCGCGAAGTTCGCGCTGTTCGTCGACGACGGCGCGGAGGCGCGCGCGCTGCAGCGCCAGAATGTCGAGGCGCTGGGGCTGGCGGCGATCACGCGCATCTTCCGCCGCGACGCGACCAAGCTCGGCCTCGTGCATCCGGTCGAGCCGTTTTCGCTCGTATTCCTCGATCCGCCCTACGGAAAGGGTCTGGCCGAGAAGGCGCTCGCCTCGGCGCGCGAGGGCGGCTGGCTGACGGCGGATGCGCTGATCGTGGTGGAAGAAGCGGCCGGGGCGTTCAAGGCGCCGGAGCGGTTTCGAGGAGATCGAGCGGCGCGCCTACGACGACACCGAGTTCACGATCTTGCGGCTACTTGCGCCCAAATAGCCGCTCGATATCGCCGAGCTTCAGCTCCACATAGGTCGGCCGGCCGTGATTGCACTGGCCGGAGTTCGGCGTCGCTTCCATCTCGCGCAGCAGCGCGTTCATCTCGTCCGGCTTGAGCCGGCGTCCGGCGCGCACCGAGCCGTGGCACGCCATGGTGGCGGCGACATGCATCAGGCGGCGCTCGAGCGGCAGCGCCTCGTCCCATTCGGCCATGTGCTCGGCAAGATCGCGCACCAGCGCCTGCGCATCGGTTTCGCCGAGCAGCGACGGCGTTTCCGACACCGCGACCGCGCCGGGGCCGAAGGCTTCGAGCACAAGGCCGAAGCTGCGCCAGTTCGTCCGCGCGCGCAGTGAGCCGCTCGACATCGGCCTCGTCGAGCTCGACGATCTCGGGGATCAGCAGGATCTGCCGCGCGACGCCGGACTTCTCCAGCGCGGCCTTCATGCGCTCGTAGACGATGCGCTCGTGCGCGGCGTGCTGGTCGACGATCACGATGCCGTCGCGCGTCTGCGCCACGATGTAGGTCTCGTGCAGTTGCGCCCGCGCCGCGCCGAGCGGGTGGTCGATCAGATCGGGCGCGGCTTCGGCGACGACGCGCGTGTCCGCGGCCGGCGCGCCGGTGTCGAACGCGGCCTGCGCGGCTTCGGCAAAGCCCGCGAGCGCGGTCGCGCCCTGCGTCGGAAACGCGGGCGAGTTGCGCCAGTCCCAGCCGCCGCGGCGCGGCGCCGTGTTTGGCCGGAACGCCGCGATGGTGGCCGCGCCGCCGGTCGTCGCGGCGCGCTGCGCGTCGCGCGCCAGCGCCTCCTGCAGCGCGCGCACGATCGACGCGCGCACCAGCCCTGAGTCGCGGAAGCGCACCTCGGTCTTGGCCGGATGCACGTTCACGTCGACCTCGCGCGGCTCGACGCGTGACGAACAGCGCCACCACCGGATGGCGGTCGCGCGGCAGATAATCCGCATAGGCGCCGCGCACCGCGCCGAGCATCAGCTTGTCGCGCACCGGGCGGCCGTTGACGAAGAGATATTGCGAGAGCGCGTTGCCCTTGGTGTAAGTCGGCAGCGCCGCATAGCCCTCGATGGCGAGCCCCTCGCGCCCGCCGCGCACCTCGACCGCATTGGCGCGAAAATCCGCGCCGAGCACATCGCCAAGCCGCGCCAGCCGTCCCGCGCGGTCCGGGCAGCGCGGCGCCCCAGGTGACCGGCGCCCGCTCCTCGCCGGCGAGCGTGAAGGCGACATCCGGCCGGCTCATCGCGAGCCGGCGCACCACGTCGCGGATCGCCTCGGCCTCGGTGCGGTCGGTCTTGAGAAACTTCAGCCGCGCGGGCGTCGCGTAGAACAGATCGCGCACCTCGACGCGCGTGCCCTCCGTCGAGCGCCGCCGGCTTCACCTCGGACTTCGCGCCGGCATCGACCTCGATCGCCCAGCCATTCGGCTCGCTCGCGTGCCGCGTCGTGATGGTGAGCCGCGCGACCGAGCCGATCGAGGGCAGCGCCTCGCCGCGGAAGCCGAGCGTCGCGATCGCCAGCAGGTCGTCCTCGGGCAGCTTCGAGGTGGCGTGGCGCTCGACCGCAAGCGCGAGGTCGGCGCGGCGTCATGCCGGCGCCGTCGTCGGTGACGCGGATCAGCCGCCGTCCGCCGCCGTCGGTCAGCACCTCGATGCGGCGCGCGCCGGCATCGAGCGCGTTCTCGACCAGTTCCTTCACGACGCTCGCCGGCCGCTCGACCACCTCGCCGGCGGCGATGCGGTTGACGATAGTTTCGGCGAGCTGGCGGACGGGCATCAGGCGACTCAAGGCTGCAATGAGCCGGAATTTAGCACGCGCGGCCGGGTGATTCGGCCCGGCACGCCGCCGCGATCCCCGCTAATCAAACGACGGCTTCGTGCGCCGTAAGCCCTTGATATTGGAGCGGACTTTCTTGCCCTCCAGCCGCTTCTCGCGCGACGCCCTGGTGGGCTTGGTCGCGATGCGCTTCTCGGGCCGCACCGCCGCCTCCTGGATCAGCGCGACCAGCCGCTCCAGCGCGTCGGCGCGGTTGCGCTCCTGCGTGCGGTGGCTCTGCGCCACGATCACCAGCACGCCGTCCTTGGTCAGGCGCTTGCCGGCAAGCCGCATCGCCGGATCGCCACGTCGTTCGGCAGCGACGGGCGAGCCGCGCACGTCGAAGCGCAGCTGCACGGCGGTCGAGAGCTTGTTGACGTTCTGCCCGCCGGGACCGGAGGAGCGCACGAAGCTTTCCTCGATCTCGCGCTCGTCGATGGCGATGGTGTCGGTGATGCGGATCATTGTCGTCGGCCGGCAAGCCCGGCCATAGACACAGACGTGGCATTGCTCGATCGCGGGTCAAGCCGGCGATGCCATGGATCGCCGACGCGAGCGATGACGGCACGGTAACTCGCCCGCCAGATACTGCTTCGCCAGCACCTTGCCCTCTTCCACCGCCGGCTGGTCGAACGCATCGACGCCGAGCAAGCGCGCCGCGATGATGGTCTCGAGCATGAAATGCATCAGCAGCATGCCGAGGCTCGTCTCGTCGAGCGTCTCGATGTGGATGGTGCGCACCGGGCAGCCGTTGTTTGTCAGCGTATCGGCGGTGGCGCGGCCCTGCGCGGCGACCAGATCGCCGATGGTGTGGCCGCCGAAGTCCGCCTCGCCGGAACGCTTCGCCAAATCCGCGTCGATGCGCGGACCCTTCCCGGCAACGCCGGTGGTGATGACGGTGAACAGCTTGTCGCGCGGCCCGGCAATGAAAAGCTGCAATTGCGAATGCTGGTCGACCGGCCCAAGCGCGCCGATCGGCGTCGTGCCCTTGCCGTCCTTGCCGAGGCTCTCGGCCCAAAGCTGCACGAACCAGCGCGAGAACCTCTCGAGCTTGTCCGCATAGGCCATCAGCACCGCGATGTTCTTGCCGGCGGCGCTCGCCGCGACATTCAGCGCCGCGCCGAGCGCGGCCGGTACCTCAGCCGCCGGTGTCCTGCGCCAGTACCGGCGCGAGCGCCATCGCGGCGCCGGCGCGGATCGCCTTGACGTCGAGCCCGATGAGCGCAGCTGGCAGCAGGCCGACATTGCTCAGCACCGAGTAACGCCCGCCGACGCCGGGATCGTGCTCCATGAACGGCACCGCGGCGCCGAGCAGGTCACGCAGGCCGTTCTGCTTGCCGGCCTTCGGCGTTTCGCTGATGCCGAAGAAAATCTCAGCTGTCTTTTGCTTCAGGCCAGCTGCCTTCACGGCCGCAAGCGCGGCGGCGGTCTGCATCAGCGTCTCGCCGGTGCCGCCGGACTTCGAGATCGCGACGAACCGCGTGGTCGCGAGCGGCAGCTTTGCGAGCAGGCCCGCGTAGGTCGCCGGATCGAGATTGTCCATGAAATGGACGCGCGGGGGGGCGCGAAACCCTCCAGCCCGCGCACGCCGACATCGCCGAGCTGCGCCAGAGTTTGCCCGCCAAGACTCGATCCGCCGGTGCCGAGGAACACGACATCGGTAGCGCCCGCGCGCAGTTTCGCGGCGACGCTCGTTATCTCGTCGAGATCGCCGGTCTTCGCGGGCAAACGCAGCAGCGGCAGATGACGGTCCCGCATGCGCCTCGCGCAACCAGTCGAGCGCGGCCTCGCTGCGCGCGAGCGCGTCATCGAGTGCCGCCTTGCTGACACCGTGAGTGCCGATTTTTTCGGCGCGCGCGCCTTCAATATCCTGCCGCAATAGCATGCCGACACATTACCGCGCCGCGGGTTAAAAGTTCTACCCGCGCAGCTAATTGGTTGTCTTGGTGAGTCCCGGCGCACGGCCAACCACAACGGTCAGCTCCTTGGTGTCGAGCAGACGCTTCGCCACGCGCCTGGCGTCCGCCAGGGTCACGGCGTCGATCATCGCGCCGCGCTTCTCCGGATAGTCGATGCCGAGCTTGTCGAGCTGGATCTGCACCAGTTGCCCGGCGATCTTGCTCGACGTGTCGAAACCGAGCGCATAGGAGCCCTTGAGATAGGCCTTCGCCTTGTCGAGCTCGTCCTGCGTCGGGCCCTCCTCGGCCATCTTTCTTGTTTCGGTGTCGATGATCAGCAGCGTCTCGGCCGCACGATCGCTGCGCGTTGCCGTCGCGCCGGTCAGGATGTTGGCATGATCCATCCAGATCAAACTGGTACGGATGCCGTAGGCAAGCCCGCGCACCTCGCGCACCTCGCGATAAAGCCGCGATGTGTGAGCGCCGGCAGCATAGATGTGATTCACGATGTAGCCGGCGAAGAAGTCCGGATCGTTGCGTCCAAGGCCGGGCGCGCCGAAATTGATCACCGTCTGCGGCACGTCGAGATTGACCACGACGCGCTCGCCCAAGCCCTGCATCTTCACATCGGGAACCGGTGCGAGCGTCGCCTTGGCGGGAAGGCTGCCGAAGACGCTGTCGATGAGCTTGCCGGCCGCTGCCGCATCGAGGTCGCCGACGATGCCGACGGTCAGCGTGTCGCGCGCGAACACATTGCGCACGTAAGCCTTCAGGTCATCGGCCGTGATCGCGGCGAGCGATTCCGGCGTGCCGTTGCTCGGCCGGCCATAGGGATGACCGGGAAAGGCCGTCGCCCACCAGCGCTTGTTCGCGATGTCGTTCGGGTTGGTGCTGCTGCGGTTCAATGCCGCCAGCGATTGGCTGCGGATGCGCTCGACCGCCTCGGCTTCGAAACGCGGCGCGGTGAGCGCGAGGCGCAGCAGGTATACGGCTTCGTCGAGATTGGCCGTGAGCGTGCGCAGCGAGCCGCGGAACTGATCGCGCCCGGCGACAAAGCCGAGCTGGATCGCCTTTTCTTCCATGCGTTCCTGGAACGCGATGGCGTCGAGTTCGCCGGCGCCCTCATCGAGCAGCGAGCCAAGCATATTGGCAAGGCCCGGCTTGTCGGCGGGATCGGCATTGGCGCCGCCGGTGAACGAATAGTCGAGCGCCACCATCGGCACGGCAGGCTCGCGCACCAGCCAGGCCTTGATGCCGCCGGGCGAGACGATCGCCTCGATCTTGCTGGCGGCGGATACCGGCGCCGCCGGACAGCGAGAGCGCAGCAATGAGCGCGAAGGCAAAAAGCCTGCTCACGAGCGTTTCTCCTCGCGCGGCGCGCCGTCCTTGACGAGATAGCCGGTGACCGAGCGGCGCTTGTCGAGATACTTGCGCGCCGCATCGCGCACCTCCTCTCGGTGACGGCACGCAGCCGGTCGGGCCGCGCCAGCACGGCCTCGACCGTCGAGCCGGTGGTGAGCGCCGCGCCGTACATGCGCGCGAGCGTTGCCTGGTTGTCCTGCGCGTAGACGTAGTCCGCGATCATGCGGCTCTTGGCGCGCTCGAGCTCTTCCGCGGTCGGGCCGTTGTTGAGGAACGCGCTCACGACTTCGTCGATCGCGCCCTCAAGCTTCTCGAGCGCAACGCCGGTCGCGGGCGTGCCGTAAAAGCCGAAGCGCGTGCTGTCGAGCGACGTGCCGTGGTACCAGGCGCCGATATTGGTCGCGAGCTGCTTCTCCATCACCAGCGCGCGATAGAGCCGGCTGTTCGAGCCGCCGCCGAGCACATAGGCGAGCAGGTCGAGCGCTTCGCCCTCGTTGTCCTTCGCGGTGGTGTAGGACGGGCACGAGATAGCTGCGCTGCAGGCTCGGCTGGGTCACGCGCAGGTCGGCGAAAGTCACGCGCCGCTCGGCGATCTGCGGCGGCTCCTGCGGGCGCACGCGCGGCGCGATGGCACGCTCCCGCGCGATCTTGCCGTAGGTCTTCTCGGCGAGCGCCTTCACCTCGTCGGCCGTCACGTCGCCGGCGACGACCAGCACCGCGTTGTCCGGCACGTAGAAGCGCTTGTAGAACGCGAGCGCGTCCTCGCGGTTGAGCGTTTCCATCTCGTGACGCCAGCCGATGGTCGGCCGGTGATAGGGATGATTGAGATATTGCGCGGCCTGCACCTGTTCGGACAGGCGCGCGCCCGGCTCGTTGTCGATGCGCTGGTTGCGTTCCTCGAGGATCACGTTGCGCTCGGCCGCGACCGCGTCGTCGCTCAGGACCAGGCCGGTCATGCGGTCGGCCTCGAACTCCATCAGCGTGCCGAGGTGCTCGCGCGCGGTGCGCTGGAAATAGCCGGTGTAGTCGTAGGTGGTGAAGGCGTTTTCCTGGCCGCCGATGGTGGCGAGCGTGCTGCGAGAAGCGCCCGGCCGGATTTTTCGCCGTGCCCTTGAACATCAGATGTTCGAGGAAATGCGCGATGCCGGATTTGCCCGCACGGCTCGTCGGCCGCGCCGACGCGATACCAGAGCATGTGCGTGACGACCGGCGTGCGGCGGTCGGGATGACGACCACCGCGAGACCGTTGGCGAGGCGTGAATTGCGGGACCTGCGGCGCGGCGGAGGTCTCGTCGCGCGGGCGACGCCAGCAATGCGGCGCAGATCGCAAGAACGGCTAGGGCGCGAGTCGAGTGCTGGCACGATGGTGCTTGATGGCTCCGATGCGAGACACGGGGAACCGCTAGCGGCGCGCGTGAACGCGCGCAAGCGTTATGCGTCGTTGCCAACCGGGCGATCGAGGATGTTCGGGAATCTTCCAGCCCGGCCCTTGTCGGATATGCCGCCGCCGTATGGTTGCGACGAGCGACGGCGTCTGATAGCCGGGCGGAGGCTGCGTCAGCGAGTTGCGTGTCGGCTCGCCGGTGAACTTCGCCTGCTCGTTCAGATGCGTGCCCATCAGGGCGTTCCAGTTGAAGATGCTCGATTGGCCGAGCTGGCTCGGGCTCATCGGCCGGCCGATGTTGGCTTCCTCGATCGAGCCTGTTCGCGACGGGTCGTCGTGACCCGTCCGGCGCGCGGGTTGGTGCCGCGGCGCAGCTCGTCCGGGCTGAGCGCCGAATCGCTAGCCCGGGCTCTTCGGCCGTTGCGCGGGCGTTCGTCCTGTTTGAGACCGTGAGCTTGCGCTGGTCCTGCATCGCGCGGCCAGGCGGGATTGCGCATCGCGGCGGAGCCGGCCGCTTGCGGCGGCGGCAGATCGCGCGTCGGCGGGATCACCAGCGGCGAGCGCTCGCGGTAGTCGATGCCGGCGCGGCCGACATCGACGCCCATGCCGCCGAGAATGTTCTTGATGATGTGCTGCTCGAACGTGTCCTCGTCGTCCGCGGCTGCTGGGCGGACGCAGCGACCGGCAGCGCCAACAGCGCGCCGCAACACGCAGGCGAGCAGGCTGAAGGCGTTCCGGAGCCGTACGCATGCAACATGGCGATCATCCGATCAGGCCAAGGCGTTAGCGCCGCCCGCGGCGCTCTGAGGCCGTCCGCCCTTCATCCGGGGGGATCAGGGCGCTTTTGCGGCGCGATCCCCGAAGAGGGACTCATACAAGAGTCCGACCACCCCGGCAACGATGGCTGCATCCGCCAGATTAAACACGTACCAGGTGAAATTGAACGATTGGCGTGGTGATGTGGAACAGGACGAAATCGACCACCGCCCCATAGGCCAGGCGGTCGATGGCGTTGCCGATCGCCCCGCCGATGATCAGGCCGAGCGACAGCGGCGGTCAGCTGCGTTCCGCCCGGGCAAGCCAGACCCACAGGACCATGACGGCCGCTAATCTTGAGCGCGAGCAGCACATAGCGGCCGAGGTCGCTCTCCTGCGGGAACAGGCCGTAGCTGATGCCGGTGTTCCAGGTCAGCACGAAGCTCGAGAAACGGCGTGAGCTGGACGAGGCCGCGGTTGGCGAGATCGAACACGAACAGCAGCCAGAGCTTGGAGGCCTGATCGATCGCGCAGACGATCAGCGCCGCGATCAGGCCGAAGCGCGTGAGCGGGCCGCAGAGGTAATCGCGCAGCACGTTACTCCGCCGCCTTCCGCATCGGCGTCCCATTCGCGCAGCGCCTGGGCGTCGCGCGGCGTCACGTCCGGGTAATCCGGATCGGCGCCGACCGGCGGGCGAGATCTTCCACGAGCGCGCGCACTTGTTGCCTTCGGCAAGCTTCGGCACGACGGCGACGCCCTTCACGTCGTCGAGCCGGAACGCTTCCGCCGGCCCCTCGCCTTCGACCAGCGTCGCGGCCGAGGTGATGCAGACCTCGGCGAGGTCGACGTCGACCAGCGCCGCGAACAGCTCCGGGTCGGACACATAGAACGATCGGGCGCCGCTTCGAGCGACGAGCCGATGCGCTTGCCGGCGCGCTCGAGTTCCAGCGCGCCGGTGACGACGCGGCGCACGGTGCGCACCTTGCGCCACTTCTCGGCGAGCGCGTCGTCGCGCCAGTTCGCCGGCATCTCCGGGAAGAGCTTCGAGATGCACCGAGGTATCCTCGCCGCGGATAGCGCGCGAGCCACGCCTCCTCGGCGGTGAAGCACAGCATCGGCGCAAGCCAGGTCACCGTGCAGCGGAACAGCTGGTCGATCACGGTGAGCGCGGCCTTGCGCGTCACCGACGAATACGGATCGCAGTAGAGCGCGTCCTTGCGGATATCGAAGTAGAACGCCGAGAGATCGACGGTCATGAACTGGTTGAGCGCCGCGAAGATGCGCTTGTAGTCGAACTCGGCGTAGGCCTGGCGCACCAGCGCATCGAGTTCGGCGAGCCGGTGCAGCATCAGCCGCTCCAGCTCCGGCATCTTCTCCGACCGCGACGCGGTCCTCGGCGCGGAAATGCACGAGGTTGCCGAGCATCCAGCGGATGGTGTTGCGCAGCTTGCGATAGGTGTCGACCGTGGTCTTGATGATCTCCGGGCCGATGCGGATGATCGTCGGCATAGTCCGACGCGCAGACCCACATGCGCAGGATGTCGGCGCCGGATTGCTTGATCACGTCCTGCGGCGCGACGGTGTTGCCGAGCGACTTCGACATCTTGCGGCCGTGCTCGTCGAGCACGAAGCCGTGGGTCAGCACCACGTCGAACGGCGCAACGCCGCGCGTGCCGCAGCTTTCCAGCAGCGAGGAATGAAACCAGCCGCGATGCTGGTCGGAGCCTTCCAGATACATCACGGTGTCGGCGCCGCCGTCGTTCTTGCGCTTGATGCCGGCGAGCGACGGGAAATGGCGCGGGTCTTCCAGCGTGAAGGCATGCGTCGAGCCTGAGTTCGAACCAGACATCGAGGATGTCGTCGACCTTCTGCCAGTCTTCGTTGGCAAGGCTGCCGAGGAAGCGCTCGCGCGCGCCCGCCGCGTACCAGGCGTCGGCGCCTTCCTCCTCGAAGGCGTCGCCGATGCGCTTGTTGACCGCCTCGTCCTGCAGGATTTCGACCGAGCCGTCGCCCTTTTCGCGCACGAAAACCGCGATCGGCACGCCCCAGGCGCGCTGGCGCGAGATCACCCAGTCGGGGCGGCTCTCGATCATGCCGTTGATGCGGTTCTCGCCCTGCGGCGGGACCCAGCGCGTTTCTTCGATCGCGGTGAGCGCGCGGTGCGCGCAGCGTGCCGGGCTTGTCCGTCGCGCACGGGCAAGCTGAACGGCTTGTCCATCGCGATGAACCATTGCGGCGTATTGCGGAAGATCACCGGCTTCTTCGAGCGCCACGAATGCGGATATTGGTGCTTCAGGCGCCCGCGCGCGATCAGCATGCCGGCTTCGGCCAGCGCCTTGATCACGGCCTCGTTGGCGTCGCCCTTCTCGCCCTTGTCGTTGAGGACGCGCTTGCCCTTGAAGCCCGGCGCCTGCGTCGGTGAACGCGCCGTTCTCATCGACCGTGTAGGGGATCGCGGTGTTGATGCCGCGCGGCTCGAGATCGCGCGCGCTTGCGCCGTCCAGACCTCGAAGTCCTCGCGGCCATGGCCCGGCGCGGTGTGCACGAAGCCGGTGCCGGCATCGTCCGGTACACTGATCGCCCTCGAGCAGCGGCACGACGAAACTCGTAGCCGTCGTGAAACCTTCAGCGGATGCGCAAGCATCAAGCTGCGCGAGATCGTCCGTCGCAGACCTCGTCGCAGCTTCCGATATTCGCCGACGCGCGCCTGCTTGAAGACTTCGGCGGCAAGCTTGTCCGCGAGAATGTAACGGTCGCCAGCCTTCGCCCAATTGTCGGCGGCGCGTCGGTCACATCATAGAGCGCGTATGCAATCTTCGGCGAATAGCTGATCGCGCGGTTGCCCGGGATCGTCCAAGGCGTCGTCGTCCAGATGACGACCGATGCGTTGAGCGGCAGCAATTTATGCATCTCTGGCATCAGCGTGCCGGAACCACCGCTCTGCGGTCGCCCATCGCGATATGCGACCGGAAACTTCACCCACACCGTATCGCTGGTGTAGTCCTCGTACTCGACCTCGGCCTCGGCGAGCGCGGTCTTCTCCACCACGCTCCACATCACCGGCTTCGAGCCGCGATAAACGTGCCATTCGCGGCGAACTTCATCAGTTCGCGCGCGATCTGCGCTTCGGCCGGAAAGCTCATCGTGGTGTAGGGATTGCCCCAGTCGCCCTCGACGCCGAGCCGCTTGAACTCCTCGCGCTGCACGCCGAGCCAGTGCGTCGCATAGGCGCGGCACTCCTGCGCGGAATGCGATCATCGCGGCGGAGTTCTTCAGGTCGGGCTTCGCCTTGTTCTTGGAGCGGTAGTTCTCTTCCTCGATCTTCCACTCGATCGGCAGGCCGTGGCAGTCCCAGCCCGGCACGTAATTGGAGTCGTAGCCGAGCATCTGCTGCGAGCGCGTCACCACATCCTTGAGGATCTTGTTGAGCGCGGTGCCGATGTGGATGTTGCCGTTCGCGTAAGGCGGGCCGTCGTGCAGCACGAACTTGGTGCGGCCCTTCGCGTCCTCGCGCAGGCGCTGGTAGAGGTCGAGCTTCGCCCAGCGCGCGAGGATTTCCGGCTCCTTCTGCGGCAGGCCGGCGCGCATCGGGAAATCGGTCTGCGGCAGGAACAGAGTCGCGCTGTAGTCGCGGGCTTCGGTCATGGCGGAATCGCTTCGATTTAAGGGGTGGCGCGGAAAAGGACTACTCCCGGCGCTCGGCCTGAAATCAGGCGGAGGCCGGGCCGGTAATTGGCGAAATCGATCCGGATCGACGCGCACATGGGCGCGCTTGTAGCAGGCGATTTGTGCCGGGAAAAGGGCGTGAACTTGCTTCGGATCAGGCAAACAGCGCGTCGATCTCGTCCTGCGAGGCGTGTCCGGCCTCGCCGTCGACCTTCGGGCCGTTGAGCAGCCTGGCGTCTCCCTCGCGCGCAGCGATCGTTTCGGCCTCGATGTCCTTGAAGGCTTCGAGCCCGCCCCAGATCTCCATCATCCGCACGATGTGCGTCTCGATGAACTTGAGCGTGCCGACCACCTTGGTGATGCGCTGGCCGGTGAGGTCCTGGAAATTGCAGGCCTCGAAAATCTTGATCACGCGCTCCTGCATGTCTTGGCGAGCGCCTGGTCCTGCTCGTCCTTCAGCCGCGCCGCAAGCGTCGCGGCCAACTGGTCGATCTCTTCGGCGTTCGAGAGGATCTGCTCGGTCGCGTGCGCGGTGCCGCCGACGATGGCGTCGAGCTCGTTGGTGACACGCGCCATCTCCGGCCCTTCGAAGCCGGTCATGTGAACGGTCGCGATCTCCTGCTTGGTCTTGTTGATCGCGTCGTAGATCAGGTCGAGCTCGCCTTTCAGCTTCTGCGCCTCGGCGATCTGCGCCTTGTAGGCGTCGAGCATCTGCGTGCTCACCTGCTCGGCCGGCTTCACCAGCGATCGCAGCGCGCGCAGTTCCGACATGATCTCATCATGACGGCGAATGCTGAAGATGCGCGCGTGACTCGCCATGTGGCTGCTCGCGCGTCCATTCACTCGGCCCACCGTCTCGATGCGAAAAGCCTTGCGCTGCGCCTGCATCGCCGTCCCCGTTTCTCGAACGGCCTTTGATGCACGCCCAAATTTAAGATCGCGTTGCATCCACTCAATTCGATGCAAATTGCATCGCGCTACGCGGCGTTAACCATGCGCGTTGGCGCAAAATAAACCGTAACGTGACGAACGGACTCTGAATCAACGTGATTAACGCGCAAGCGCGCTTTCATTTACCAAACGGTCGAGTTTCTCAGCTGATGTGGCGGGTGTGAGGAGCCGGGTGAGCCGGCTCCGCGTTTCGAGTAGCGACGATCATGTTTGAGAGTACGTCGATGTCCCGCCACACCCTTCCCCTTGCCTTGCTTTCAGCCGTCATCGCGGCGCCCGCCGCCGCGCAAACCTACGCGCCGCAAATCTACTCGCGGCAGATCGAAGCCCAGCCGCAACAAGTTCGTTACGCCGCCGCGCAACGCGGCGGCCGTATGGGCGGCGGCTTCATCGAGTTTGTCTTCAACGGAACGGGTGACATCGCCGCGTCAGGTGCGGCCGTCCTACCAGGTGCCGCAGTACATCGACCCTTATCAGGGCCGCCACCAGGAGGTGGAGCCGCAACTTGCGCCGCGCGGCTCCGCGTTCGGCTATCAGCAGCAGGCCGCGCTGACGCAGGAGCCGGCACGTCCCGCGATGGACCCGCGCTTCCTGCCGCAGGTCGTCAACTATGACGGCAAGCATGCGCCCGGCACGATCGTGGTCGATACGCCGAACAAGTTTCTCTATCTCGTCGAGGAAGGCGGGAAGGCGAAGCGCTACGGCATCGGCGTCGGCCGCCCGGGCTTCACCTGGGCCGGCATGAAGAGCATCACGCGCAAGGCCGAATGGCCCGACTGGGTGCCGCCGCCCGAGATGCTGCAGCGCCGCCCAGACCTGCCGCGCCACATGGCGGGCGGGCCGGACAATCCGCTCGGCGCGCGCGCGCTATATCTCGGCTCATCGCTCTACCGCATCCACGGCTCGAACGAGCCCTGGACCATCGGCACCGCGGTCTCCTCCGGCTGCATCCGCATGCGCAACGAGGACGTGACCGATCTTTACAGTCGCGTGAAGGTCGGAACGAAGGTGGTCGTGATCTGACGCGCCATACGCTGAAAAGATGCGGCCGCCGTGGCGACACGGCGGCCTTTTTTGTTTTCTGACGGCGCGATGCGGGCGGGATTACTCTTCGCTGTCGCCGCCGTCGAACCCATCGTCACCGCTGTCATCGCTGTCGTCGGAATCCGAATCATTACCGCTGTCGTTGCTGTCGAACAGCCCGGCACGCCGTGACTCGCCCGCGTCGCCGGAGGCGCCGCGCGAGCCGCCGATGTCGTTGAGGCCGGCCTGACGCGAGAGATCACCACCGGACCCGCCGCTCCACGGCGATCTGTCGTCACCGCCGCCGCCGAAGTCCTCGAACGCTTTTGACGCCGGGCCGCCGCCCTGATGGCCAGCCATTGCAGACTTGATGCCGCTCATCAGCAGCGAGCCGCCGATGGCACCCGCCGCAACAGCCGCGGCCGTGCCGAGAAACGAACCGCCACCGCCGCCCGATTGCGGAGGCGCGCTGGCGCACCGCCCGGATAGCCCTGCGGTTGGCCTAGCCTTGCGGCGGCTGCCCGTACCCTGCTGCCGATTCCACGGATCGTTCTGATAGCCGGGCGGGGCACCCATCGGCGCGCCGCCTTGCGGCACGCGCGGCACCGAGCCGCGCTGCTCGCCGCCGCCGAACAGGCTGTCGCGCATATTGTCGAGGAAGCCTTTCGGCTGTCCTTGCTGCTGTTGCTCCGGCCCGCCGAATTGCTGCTCGTAGTCCTGGATGCGGTTATTCGCGGCCTTGAGCGCCTCGTCCTGCACCAGCACGCTCTGCACCAGCGAGTACATCGCGTTCGGCGCGCGGCGCAGCCCTTCGCGGATCATCGCTTCGGCGTCGGGATCGCGCGGATTGTTCTCAAGCGAGCCAGGCGTTGGAACAGCTCGGCGATGAGCTGGCGTTCCTGCGGCGTCATCGCGTTCCTCCTCGGGGCCCCGGCTGGGGCGGGCCTGATATGGGGCGCGGTCTAGCGCAGCGGAATGGCGTCAACGTAAGAAATGTTGTCGCAGGCCGGATAAGGTTTCAGTTCAGCGTCAAATCGTGTGTTTTCAGCGCCGCTGGGAAAGCATCGGCCGATAGATAGGCGTATTCGCGCTCGCGGATCGTGGTCAGCGGGTCGAGACGCTCGAGTTCGGCATCGACATGGCCGGGATGGCACATCACCAGCCCGCCTTCCGGCAGGCCGTCGAGGAAGCCGGGAAACAGCGCCGGGAAGTCGGCGTCCGCCCGATAGGTGTAGGTACCGGCGAAGGCCGGGTTGGTGCGCACGCCGAGCTTTGCGGCGCGCGCGCGAAACGCGCGGCTGAGCCAGTCGATCAGCAAGCCCTTCGGATCGTTGAGGCGGCGCGATAGCGGCAGCACGCTGGCGCACTGGCGCACCCAGGCGTCCGGCGCGAGCCGCCGTGCGCCGTCGAGCACCGCGTCGCGCACCTGCGGAAACAGATGCACATGCTGATGCCCGTCGATGAAATCCGGCGGGCGGCCGAAGGCGGCGGTGAACGCCGCGATCTGTGCGTCGACCTCGCGCGTCGAGCGCGGCGCGGTCGAGCTGCCGCAGCATCGCAAGCCGGAGCGTCTTCGCCACTGGATGAAAGGTACCGTTCTCAAGCGGACCGTAGCTCGCCGTCAGCGGCTTGAATGGACTCGTCAGCGTGAGGTGCAACCCGATCGCCGCGCGCCCGGCTGCCGTCAGTGCATCGATCTCGGCGCGCGAAAGACTCGGCGCAACCACCATCGCGGATGTCGCATTGAGCCGGCCGCGCGCGATGAGATCGCGGATCGCGACATTCACGCCCGGCGCAATGCCGTAATCGTCGGCGCAGAGCCAGAAACGGCGTGGTGCCTGCTCGGCCACAGAGCGAGTCTATTCGGCCGCCGTGCGCGTCGCGCCGGCTTCGCTCTCGGATGTCTTCAGGCTGTGCTCGGCGACGAAATAGATCGGCCGCGCCTTCTGCTCGAACAAGATCTTGCCGATGTATTCGCCGAGCACGCCGATCATCACGAGTTGCACGCCGCCGATCACCATCAGGCCGACCACGACCGACGGATAGCCCGGCACCGCGACGCCGTAGACCAGCACCTCGAACAGCATGCTGAGCGCCGAACACCAGCGCGGTTGCGGCGAGCAGCAATCCGAGCAGGCTCGCAAGCCGCAGCGGCGCGACCGAGAACGACGTGATGCCTTCGATCGAAAGGCCGAGCAGCGAGGCCCAGCCGAAGGCCGTCGTGCCGTGCAGG
Organism: uncultured Alphaproteobacteria bacterium; assembly: GCA_963779545.1. GTDB lineage: Bacteria > Pseudomonadota > Alphaproteobacteria > Rhizobiales > Xanthobacteraceae > PALSA-894. Next base: position 37,570 of record CAVZYQ010000009.1, read on the forward strand.
CGCTCGGCCGGCTCGTAATCGACGCGGATCTGCTTGAAGCCGATCCAGCTCGCCAGGCCCTTGAAGAAGCGGTTGCGCTCCGGCATCTGGCGCAGCGCCTGCGCGGCGCGCGGCGAGAGCAGGCGGAAATCGCCGGCATCTTCGGGGATCTTGTGGCGCGAGCCCCAGTTGAGCAGCGCGTAGAACGTCTTGCCGGCGAGCCGGCGCAGCGCGGACTCGTTCTCGCGGTTGGCCTTCGCGGTGTAGACGACGTCGTAGCCGCCATCGAGCCAGTGGCCGACCAGCGTTTCGATCAGCGCCGGCGGATGCTGCCCGTCGCCGTCCATGAACAGCACCGCGCCGAGGCGCGCATGATCGAGGCCGGCGGCGAGCGCTGCCTCCTTGCCGAAATTGCGCGACAGCGCGATCACCTGCACGTCGAGCGCGCCCGCGGGCAGCTTGCGCGCGACAGCAAGCGTGTCGTCGCGGCTGCCGTCATCGACGTAGATGACTTCGACCGCGAGCTCGCGCGTTTCCCGCAGATTGCGCGCGACGTCGGCCAGCCGCTCGTGCAGCCGCGCGAGGCCGTTCGCCTCGTTGAACACGGGAACGACGATCGAGAGCCCGGCTTTCATGACCGTTGTTATACGTACTCAATAGGCGAATTGGAATTGGTCGCGTGCGGCCAAGGAGCGTGCTAAGCGGGCCGCATGAGCCTGCCCGCCCCGCTTGCGAATTTGGCCGAGCGCGTGTCCGCGGCATGGCGCGGCAATGCCGTCTCGCTCAAGGCGTCTCGTTCGCGCTTGTGGGTCTGATCAATACGGCGGTCGACGCCACGATCTTTTTCCTGCTGCTCGGCTTCGCCACGTCGTCGCTGGTCATCGCGAATGTCGCCGCATGGTTCATCGCGAATACCGGTTCCTACGTGATGAACTCGTTCACGACGTTCTCGGCCGAGACCGGCGGCAAGCTGAGCGCGAAACACTATGCGGGCTTCGTCGGCTCCGGCCTCGTCGCCGTCACGGCACCACCACACGGTCGTGGTCGCGGCGAACTTCATGCCGGTCTGGGCCGCGAAGGCGATCGCGATCCGCGTCAGCTTCGTGGTGAACTTCACGATCACGCACTTCGTGGTGTTTCGGCCGAAGGGCGAACGCGCCGACGCGCGCTAGCGCTCGAGCCGCCAGCCCCGCCTCGAGCTTCGCGTAAAGCGGATTGTCGCGCGTGAACACATAATCGATGTCCGCGACGGTCACGCTCTCGGCGCCCTGCTCGCGCAGGAAGCTTGCGAGCGCGTAGACCTGTCCCGGCGGGCAATGCAGCGTCAGCATGCCGGACGAGGTCGGGCCGCCGAACGGCGCCTCGACGCCGAAGCGCTGTTTCGCTTCGCTGAGCACCGTCTCGTTCACGCCGGGCGAGCGCGTGCGCACTTCGCGGAAAGATTTCGCGCGGCCCTGCGCGGCGACACGATCCAGGATCAGCCGCGCGATCTCGCGCTGCTCGGCGCCCCACTCGGCGCCGCGTGCGGCGATCAGATTGGCCTCCGAGCGCAGCATGATGCCGTCGTCGAGCACCTTCAGCCCGTTGGCGGCAAGCGTCGCGCCGGTGGTGGTGATGTCGACGATCAGTTCGGCGGTGCCCGCGGCGGGCGCGCCTTCGGTCGCGCCGAGGCTTTCGACGATGCGGTAGTCGATGATGCCGTTGTCGGAGAAATAGCCGCGCGTCAGGTTCACGTACTTGGTCGCGACCCGCATCTTGCGGTCATGGGTCGCGCGGAACGCGGTCGCGACATCGTCGAGGTCCGCCATGGTGCGAACGTCGATCCAGGCCTGCGGCACCGCCACGACGACATTGGCCTCGCCGAAGCCGAGCTTCTCGATCAGCACGACGCGCTTCTCGGCATCGGGGATCGTTTCGCGGATCTGGTCCTCGCCGGTGACGCCGAAGTGCACCGCACCGAGGCCAAGCTGTGTGGTGATGTCGGAAGCCGAAAGATACGCGACTTCGATGCCGGGCACGCCGGCAATCGCGCCGCGATACTCGCGCGCGCCGCGCGGCTTGACGAGCTTGAGGCCCGCGCGCGCGAAGAATGCTTCGGCGTTTTCCTGCAGCCGGCCCTTCGACGGCACGGCGAGCACGAACGGCGCGCTCATGACGCCGCTCCGATTTCGGCGAGCCGTTCGATCCACACCGCGAAGCCGACGGCCGGGATCGGCGCTCGCCGCGCCAAGCCGCGTCAGCAGGTCGTCGTAACGCCCGCCGGCGACAAGCTGGCGGTCGACGCGCTGTTCGCCGTCGTGCAGCTCGAACACGAAGCCGGTGTAATAATCGAGGCCGCGCCCGAACGCGGTCGAGAACTTGATGCGCGCGACCTCGACGCCCTGCGCCGCGAGGAAACCGGTGCGGCTCTCGAACAGGTCGAGCGCGGCGGCGATGTCGAGCTGCGCTTCGGCGGCGAGCTGGCGCAGCGCGTCGGCGGCCTCGTCCGGGTCGCCGTTGATCGCGAGGAACTCTTCGATCAGCGCGCGCGTCGCGCGCGGCAGGCCGGAGCTTGCGCCGAGCGCCGCCTGTTCGAGGAAGCGGTCCGCGATCTCGCCGACCGACCGGCCGCCGACCGCATTGATGCCGGCGATCGACAGCAGGTCGGTGACCAGCGCGTGCGCAGCCTTCGGGATCGGAGCCCGCGAGTGCGGCGAGCACGCCTTGATATTCGGGCCGCTCGTTGGTGGCGGCGCTGACAAGGCGATCGAGATCGGAGGCGAGGCTGCCGGCGCGGTTGAAATCCTTGACCAGCCGCCGCTTCCATGCGGCGCTGAGATCGAGCGCCGCGATCAGCGCGGCGAACAGCCCGACATCGCCCATGCGGATTTCCGGCGCCGCGATGCCGTAGTGCGTCGTGGCCTCAAGTCCGAGCGACAGCATCTCGGCGTCGGCGGCCGCGGTGTCGCGCCGCCCGAACGACTCGATGCCGCCCTGCATGAATTCGGCCGGTCCGTCGGCGCGATGGCGGAACACCGGCGCGAGATAGCAGAAGCCGATCGCATCGCCGGCCTCGGGCGAGGCGAGATAGTCGCGCGACACCGGAATGGTGAGGTCGGGGCGCAGGCACAGCTCCTGCCCGTCCGGGTCGGTGGTGAGGAACATGCGGCGGCGGATGTCCTCGCCCGAGAGGTCGAGGAACGGCTCGGCCGGCTGCAGGATCGCGGGCGACACGCGCGCATAGCCGGCGCGCTCGTAGTGCGCCGTCAGCGCCTCCGCCCGCGGGTCGGGCGCGGTCATGGCCGCTTGCATGTCGTGTCGTGTCGCGCATGGCGCTGATGCCGCTCGAATTCGCGCGCGCCTTTAGCACGCTCACGTTAAGGTTTCGATTGAGATCGGGCGGTGGGATTAACGGGGAGACGTTACCGCGAAGAAAATGTTGCGATTTCAATAACCTACCAGCGGCACTGCGGCTGTTGGCTCAGGCGACCTCGGCCTTCACCGTCACTTCAACCTCCATGCCGAGGTACGCGCCCTCGCCCGCATAGCTGCCGCCGATCGGCACCGCCTGCGTCGGGTCGCGCGTGACCGCCACACGGATCAGGTTCTCGCCCGCGATCAACCCGTTGGTCGGATCGAACTCGACCCAGCCGGCGCCGGGCAGATAAATGTCGGCCCAGGCGTGCGTTGCGCCCGCGCCCTGCACGGCGTCACCGCCGCCGTCGAGCGCCGGATCGTAGAGATAGCCGGTGACGAAGCGCGCACCGAAGCCGAGCGAGCGCGCCGCCTCGATGAACAGCAGCGCATAGTCGCGGCAGGTGCCGCTCTTCTTCTCGATCGTCTCGACCGGCGTCTGCGTGCCCTCCTCATCGCGCGCGTTGTAGGTGAACGAACCGCGCAGCGCCGCATTCATGGTGGCGAGCAGGTTGAAGGTGTTGGTCGGCGTCTCGAGAATGAACTGCCGCGCCCATTCCTCGACCTCGCCGCGGTCCGGATAGTGGCGCTCGCGCAGCCGCCCGAGATCGGAGCGGTCGTCGGCCGAATGCATGAACGGATAACTCTCGGCTTCCGGCGAGATCGGAAAGTCGGGCCGCGCGAGCGCAAAACGCGCGATGTTCAGCGTCGAGCGGATGTGCAGTTCCTCGGCAGGCGCTTCAAAGTCCACCAGCGCGACCGAATTGCCGAACACATCATGCATCCAGCGCACCCTGCCGTGCGGCGAAAGCGCCAAGCTCCGCGCCGACGAGGCGCAGGTCGTGGCTGTCGCGCGGGCGCAGCATCAGCCGGTGCTGGCCGAAGGTGACCGGGGCCGAATAGCGATAGGTCGTGGCGTGGCGGACGGTGAGAAGCTTCATAGGGCAATCATTTCACGAAAACCGGGACGGCGGACAACAGGATGGCGCCGCCATCGTTCCGCCCGGAGGCGCACATATGGGCGTCGGGATCACCGATTCCCAAGGAGCCTGCCATGCGCCTCGCCGTTTCGCTCGCCGCCCTCTTCATCGGCATGCCCGCCGCCGCGCAGGACATGCCGGCGCGCAAGGCCGGACTGTGGGAGATGAAGATGACCTTCGAGGGCCGCGGTGCCCCGCCGCAAGCGATGCAACACTGCGTCGACGCCACCACCGACAAGGCGATGCAGGACATGAGCGGCGGCATGCACGGCGCAGAACTGCTCGAAACGCGAGATCAAGAAGGTCGGCGAGCACCATCGTGATCGAATTCGGTGTGCAATTTCGGGCGCGGGAAACACGACATCGCATGGCGTCGTGTCCGGCGATTTCAATTCCGCCTACACCATCAAGATCACCTCGAAGCGCGAGGGCGGCCTCGCGATCCCGAACATGCCGGCCGAAACGCAGATAACCATCGAGGCGAAATGGACCGGGCCGTGCAAGGCGGGCCAGAAGCCCGGCGACGTCATCATGGCGAACGGCATGAAGATGAACGTGAATGAGATGCCGAAGGTGCCGGGCGGGATGAAGAAATAGCGCGAGGACGGCGCAGCGAGCTCCGCTTTCCCCTCTCCCGCTTGCGGGAGAGGGGTGGCGAAACGCGAAGCGTTGAGCTGGAGAGGGCTTTCTTTAGATGCACTCGAAGCGCCGGTCGCCGCCCCTCTAACTCCACGTGATCTTGTGCTCCGCGAGCAGCTTGCGGACTTCCTCGACGAGTCTTCTTCCGGCACCGCGAACTGCGCCTTCGGCCTGCGCGGCCTTGTATTCGTCGCGGTCCTTGATCGATGAAATCGTCGCGCCGAAGATCAGGTCCTTGATCTGCACTTCGCCTTTGGCCTTCTCGTCGCCGCCCTGGATGACGGCGCACGGCGAGCCGCGCCGGTCGGCGTATTTCATCTGCGCGCCGAACTTTCCTGACCCGAGATAAAGCTCGGCGCGGATGCCGGCGTTGCGCAAGCTCGCGACCATCTTCTGGTAGTCGGCGATGCGATCCTGATCGAACACCGTGACGACGACCGGGCCGGCTTCCGCCTGCGTGTCGACTTTCTTCAGGTGCTGCAGCGCCGCCATCAGGCGCGACACGCCGATGGAGATGCCGGTCGCCGGAACGTTGTCGCCGCGGAAGCGTCCGACGAGTCCGTCATAGCGTCCGCCGCCCGCGACCGAGCCGAAGCGCACCGGCTTGCCGTCATCGCCTTCGACCGGAAAGGTCAGTTCAACTTCGAAGACCGGGCCGGTGTAATATTCGAGGCCGCGGACGACGGAGGGGTCGATCCTAATTCTCGAGTCCCGTAACCCGCAGCGGAAGCAACTTGCGAAATTTGTTCAAGCTCATTGAGACCGGACTGGTATTGAAGGTTGTCAAACAAGCCTCTCAAGAAGGCAATTGTGCGAGTTGTGACAAAGTAGAATGGAAGCGAGCCGCCATCCACATTTTGAAAATCATCATCCGAACCCGGCTTGTCTGTTGAAGTGGCTTCCAACTCAGCTAACCAACGTTGTCCCGGCCAAAACGTAGCTTACGAATCTTGGTTGCCTGATCATCAGATAAGCCAGCTCCTCGTGTGTAATCCCCACTCTCATCTTTCCGTCCCGACCCAAGAAGCTGCACGCACTCCGATCAACACCTAGCCGATCCAATTTATCGATGGCCCTCAGTACCGTAAGCCGCTTCCCCGCGTTCTCCTCACCGCTGATGCCAATCGCCTCCATCACGCCATCAAGCACTTTGCGATTGTTCACCTTCACGATGTAGCTTCCGCGCGGAATCCCAAGCTCCTCCATCGTGTCCGCGATCATCATGCAGACCTCGGCATCCGCCGCCATCGAGGCAGAGCCCACCGTATCGGCATCGAACTGCATGAACTGGCGGAAGCGTCCCGGTCCCGGCTTCTCGTTGCGATAGACATAGCCGAAGCGATAGCTGCGATAGGGCTTCGGCAGCGCGTCGAAATTCTCCGCCACGTAGCGCGCGAGCGGCGCGGTCAGGTCGTAGCGCAGCGACATCCACTGCTCGTCGTCGTCCTGGAACGAGAACACGCCCTCGTTCGGCCGGTCCTGGTCGGGCAGGAATTTGCCGAGCGCGTCGGTGTATTCGATCTGCGGCGTCTCGACCGGCTCGAAGCCGTAGCGCTCGAAGACCTTGCGGATCGTCTCCAGCATGCGGCGCGTTGCGGCGATCTCGGCCGGGCCGCGGTCGCCAAGGCCGCGCGGCAGGCGCGCTTTCAGCTTGTTTGGCTTGTCGTCGGGCACGGAAAGGCTCCGGAAGGGTCGGCGTGGAGTAACGTAACCCCCCGGAGGCGGCAAGGCGGTACCTATCGCGATACCGCCGGACGTCTCCGGCCACATCAATGACCCTGCGCAAGTCCTACGTAGACCTGCCAATTCGGCCAATCCTTAAGCATTCCTTTACTGGCTCCTCACATCTTGCTGAGGCGGCGGACGGGCCGCCACAGCCTGGGAGCATTTCATGCACTTTTCGCGTCGCGGCAGCGTCGCCGCGCCATTGCGCTTGCGACTCTCCTTTCCGCTCCGGCATTCGCCGAAGACGGCGTCACCGCCGACACCATCACGTTCGGTCAGGCCGCGGTGCTCGAAGGGCCGGCCTCCGCGCTCGGCCTCGGCATGCAGCAGGGCCTCAATGCGGCATTCAACGAGATCAACGCCAAGGGCGGCGTGCACGGCCGCAAGCTCAAGCTGATCAGCGAAAACGACGGCTACGAGCCGGACCGCGCCATCACGGCGACCAAGAAGCTGATCGAAGAGGACAAGGTGTTCGCGCTTGTCGGCCCGGTCGGCACGCCGACCTCGGCCGCCGCGCAGCCGATCGCGACCGCCGCGAAGGTGCCGTTCATGGGCGCGTTCACCGGCGCGGGCTTCCTGCGCAACGTGAAGCTCGAAAACGTCATCAATGTGCGCGCGAGCTATGACGCCGAGACCGAAGCCTGGGTGAAGCATCTCACCGAGGACCTGAAGATCTCCAAGATCGCGATCTTCTATCAGGACGACGCATTCGGCCGCGCCGGCCTCTCCGGCTTCAAGAAGGCGATGGACAAGCGCAAGATGGAAATCGCCGCCGAGGCGACCTACGAGCGCAACACGGTCGCGGTGAAGTCCGGCCTGCTCACGCTCAAGCGCGCGGAGCCGGAGGCGGTCGTGATCGTCGGCGCCTACAAGCCGGTCGCCGAGTTCATCAAGCTGTCGAAGAAGACCGGCTTCAACCCGGTGTTCGTCAACATCTCGTTCGTCGGCGCGAACGCGCTCGCCAAGGAGCTCGGCCCCGAGGGCAAGGGCGTGATCGTCAGCCAGGTCGTGCCGTTCCCGGGCGACACCTCGCTGGCGGTGGTCGCCGACTATCACAAGGCGATCAAGGCCGCGGGCGGCGAGCCGGAATTCGTCTCGCTCGAAGGCTATCTGGTCGGCCGTCTCGCCATCGCGGCGCTGGACAAGATGGGCAAGGACGTGACCCGCGATGGCCTGCTCAAGGCGATCAAGGACACGGGCAAGTTCGACATCGGCGGCCTGCCGATGACCTTCGGCCCGGAGAAGAACGAAGGCCTCGACAAGGTGTTCATGACGATCATCGAGGCCGACGGCTCGTTCAAGCCGATCGAGAAGATGATCAAGGTCTCCAGCAACTGACGGCTGCGATGTTTCCGCTCGTCCCCGCGAAAGCGGGGACCCAGGGCCAAGAACTGGATACCCGCTTTCGCGGGCATGCGCGGACAGCGCAGAAGTCGCGCGCGCCGGCTTCGACTGCTGGTGGACTGGTGCAAGGAATCTGCGGCGGGGGCCGCGTTGTGGGGTCGGGACGATGATCGAGAAAAAGTCGCCGCAAGCCAAATTCGGCATCAAGGTGCGCCTGCAGGCCGCGTTCGGCGCGGTCGCCATCATGACGGTGATCGCCGCCGCGGTCGCGATCATGTCGTTCTCGGACACCGAGCGCGGCTTCGAGCGCGTCTCGACCCGCGAAGTGCCGATGATGACCGACGCGCTGCGCCTCTCGGTCGCCTCGGGCGAAATCTCGGCCGCCGCGGCGCGCTATGTGTCGGCGAAGAGCTCCGACGACCGCAAGCTGATCGCCGCGCAGATCGCGAGCCGCTCGCGCGATCTCGATGCCATCATGGACCGGCTGCGCGTCGGCCAGGCGAAGGAACAGACGAAGCGGCGGGCTTCTCCATCGCCGAGCCGATGGCGAAGCGGCTGAAGGAGAATCTCAAGGCGCTGGAGCAGCGCGATCTCGGATCGCACGGAAATCCGCGACAGCCTCGATGCGCGGCTCGCCGCGCTGCACCGCGCGCACAACAGGATCAGCGACAAGCTCACGCCGGTCGTCGACGACAGCTATTTCGAGGTGGTCACCACCGCCGAGGACGTCGGCCAGAGCGGCGACATCACGGTGCGCACGCTGATCCAGGGCGGCATGCAGGTGATGCAGGCGATGATCGAGGTGAGCGCGGAGACCAATCTGGTCACCGGCCTGCTCACCGCCGGGGCGCTCACCTCCTCGCCCAGCATCCTGTCGATGCTGGAAGACCGCTTCACGGCTTCCGCGCGCCGCGCCGAGAAGCAGCTCGCGAAGCTTCCGCCCGGCACCAAGTTCGAGCCGCTGAAGGAGCGCGTGCGCGGGCTCGTCAAGCTCGCGGACTTCAAGTCGCGCGCAAGCGGCGACGACAAGGACCGCCTGAACGGCGTGTTCCGCGCGCACGAGCAGCTCACCAACCTGCTGATCAGCCTGATCGACGACCTCAACTTCGACGTCGTGATGCAGAGCGAAGACGCCGTGAAGCGCGCCAGCAAGCTGGTGAAGGACCTCGTGGCGGTGCAGATCACCGGGCTGCGCAGCGCGCTCGAAGTCGCCGCGCAGACGCATCTCATCACCAGCCTGCTCAGCGAAGCCGTGGTCGCCAAGGACGCCGCCGCGCTCACGCCGATGCAGGACCGCTTCAAGGCCGCCACCGACCTGATCGCCAAGGCCGCGAAGAACCTCACCAACGAGGAGATCAAGAGCGCTATCGACGAACTGATGGTCTACGGCCAGGGCGACAACAGCCTGTTCGGCCTGCGCAACCGCGAGCTTGCGGCGATCGCGCGCGCCGACCAGACCATCGACGAGAACGTCACGATCCAGCGCTCGCTCGACCGCGCGGTCGCGGTGCTGGTCGGCGACGCCGAGAAGTCGATGCAGTCGGGCTCGGTCAAGCTGGTCGAGGACCTCGCGCGCAACCGCATGCTGCTGCTGATCGTCGCGGCGATCAGCTTGCTCGTGGCGGGCGCGATCGGCGTGTTCTACGTGCAGCGCCGCCTCGTGCGCCGCCTCACCTCGGTGGGCGACGCGATGCGCCGCCTCTCCTCGGGCGAGACCGACCTCGCGGTGCCGGCCGCGGCCGACCGCGACGAGATCGGCGAGATGGCGCGTTCGCTCGAAGTGTTCCGCGCGGGCGAGATCGACCGCCGCCAGATGGCCGAGCGTCAGGAGGCCGAGCAGGCCGCGCAGCGCAACCGCGCCGCCGCGATCGAGCACATGATCGGCGACTTCCGCACGACCGTCACCAACGTGATCGCCGCCGTGTCCGACAACGTCTCGCGCATGGAGACGACCGCGCGCACGCTCTCCAGCATCGCGGCGGAAGCCGACAACCAGGCGCGCGCGGCGTCAGCCTCGTCCGAGCAGACCTCGTCGAACGTCCGCAGCGTCGCGGGCGCGACCGAAGAACTCGGCGCTTCGATCCTCGAGATCAGCGACCAGGCGAGCCAGGCGAACGGCGTGGTCGAGCGCGCGGCCGAGATCGCGCAGAACGCCGACCAGCTCGTCGGGCAACTGTCGAGCGGCGCCTCGCGCATCGGCGACGTGGTGAAGCTGATCCGCGCGATCGCCGAGCAGACCAACCTGCTGGCGCTGAATGCCACCATCGAGGCGGCGCGCGCGGGCGAAGCCGGCCGCGGCTTCGCGGTCGTGGCCTCCGAGGTGAAGACGCTCGCGAGCCAGACCGCCAAGGCGACCGAAGAGATCGCAACGCAGATCGGCGCGATCCAGAACTCGACCGCGCAGGCGGTCGACGCGATCCGCCAGATCTCCGGCGTGATGGGCGACATCAGCCGCTTCACCTCCACAATCGCGGCGTCGGTCGAGGAGCAGAGCGCCTCGACGCAGGAGATCGGCCGCAACGTGCATGAGGCGGCGAGCGGTGCACGCGAGCTCGCCGGCAACATGGCGACCGTGACCGAGGCGATCGAGGAGACGAACCGTTCGGCGACGCAAGTGCTCGACGCCTCGAGCGCGCTGACCACGCAGGCCGGCACCTTGCAGCAGGCGGTGGACCAGTTCCTCGACCGCGTGGCGGCAGCCTAAGGCGCGGGCCGCCCCCTCTACTGCCCGGGGACGTAGCCGATCCGGCCGAGATCGTCCGACAGACGGGCGACGATCGCTTCGGCCGGGAAATATTTCTGCAGCTCGCCGCGCATGTCGTTGCGCCAGGCCGGACGCATCACCGCAAGCCGGTCGAGCAGGTGCCGCGCGAGATCGGCCTCGCCGCGCAGCGCGGCAAGGAGCGCGCGCGCCATGACGCCGAGCGGATATGTCTCAGCCGTCATCATGGCGGCATAGCGCGCCGCGCCGGCTGAATCGCCGGCGAGGTACGCCGCCAGGAACAGGAAGAAATCATGCCGCACCGGCCGCACCAGAATGGCGGTCGCGGCCTCGCGGATCATCCGCACGCCGCGCTCCTGCTCGCCCAACGACATCAGCATGGCACCCTGATCGGCGAGAATATTCGGGTCATATGGATTGAGCGCGACGGCCCGTTCGCCGGCTTCGACGGCGAGCGGATAGTCGCCACGCGCAAAATGCACATCTGCGAGCGCCTGATGCGCACGCGCACTGCCCGGCCTCAGTTCAACCGCGCGGCGCGCGGCGGCAAGCGCGCGCTGCAAGGCCGGCGGATCGCCTAGGCGCGCGTTGACGCCGGCGCGGTATTCCTCCGCGATCAAAGGCGCGAGCGCCGCGTAGCCGAGCGCGAAGCCGGGCGTTGATTCCGTTGCGCGCTCCAGGCACTCGCGCGCCTGCCGATGCTGCTGCGGATCGTAGCTGCGCCAATAGTCATAGGCCTCGATCAGACAGCGGTATTGCGTTTCACCACCGGCGGGCTCCTTCGCGCTCTCGTGCGCCTGAATGATGCCGTAGGGTTGCGCCAGCGCCGCAGAAACTTCGCGCACGATCGCATCATGATCGCGAACACTATCGTCGTCGCGGCCATCGCGGTTGTCGCGGCTGAACATCTTCGAGTAGGCGACGCTGCCGTCCTGCGTATCGATCAGCCGCGCCGTCAGCGTGGTCACGCCGGCGTCATCATATTCGGCGCTCGCGGTCAGCTGATAATGCCCGCGCGAGGGCGGACCGTCGGCCAGCACGTGGATCGCATCAAAGCGCGCGAGCGCATCGCGCAGTTTTTCGCGCAAAGCATTCGAGGGAGTGCGTGCAGCGCCGTTCCGGGCCGTCAACTGAAACGAGCCGATGAATACCACCGGATACGCGAGCCCGCGCGGTGGGCTCGGCGCCGCCCGCGAAGGTGTGGGGAGGAACAGCGCCGATGCTTGCGGGTTCGGCGTGTTGAAGTCGAAGGCGAGATCGAGGCCGCCGTACAGGCTCGCGCCGAACGCGATCAGCACGCCTCCAGCCGCGAGATTGCGCCAGTCGGCGGAGCGCCACTTGGCAAAGCGGCGGCGCCGCGGCGGCGATGTCGGCAGCGGCACAACCGTCGGCGCAACGCGGCGAAACGACGGGACATAGCTGCCGAGAGGTAGTTCGATTTGCACCGGGTCGTGCTTGCCGCCGTTGTCGTAGTAGCGGTTGATCGCGCGGCGCAGACGCGTTGCCTCGACGCGCACGATCGGGTCGCTCTGCGGATCGAAATCGTCGGTGCGGCCGAGCGCTTCGACCGCGATGGTGTAGCCTTTGATGCGATCCTGCTCGCCACGCAGCGTCGCTTCGATGACGTAGCGCAGAAATGCGATGAGCTGCGGCGACCCGCGAAAGGCTTCACTCGCTGCCATGCGGCCGAGCGCCGCGCGGATTTCATCCGCACCGGGACACAGTTCACTGTGCGCGTCGAGCACGGGCATTGCCCTGCCGCTTTCCTCAACCCCGATTTCGCGCTTTCAGGATGTGAACTCTCTGCTGGTTCGCGATCTCATTCAATTGGATGAGACGCAACGCAGCCATACGCTATATGCAACCTTATAAAAGGCAATGTATTCCGTACAATTTACAATCTAGATGCCAATTCCTCCTCTATCGGTTGTCTATTACTGATTGATTTTGCTCATGTATTTTTTAACGTAGCAAAGAACTTCAATCTGTGAATGATCTGCGGCCGCAAGCATCGGCCAATCACTTTGACGAATCGCCGGCCGCCGTTCCGCACACCGGCATTGGCTGGTATAGGCCATATGACGTCGCCCGGCGGCCCTGCCGCGGCGCGATTTTAGGAGCACTCCATGGCGCTCGCCACCCGCCCCGTCGCGTCTGTTCCGAACGATCTCGAGGCATTCTGGGTGCCGTTCACACCCAACCGCGCGTTCAAGAAAAACCCGCGCCTGATCTCGCGCGCGAAGGACATGCACTACTACACGGTGGACGGCAAAGCCGTGATGGACGGCTCGGCCGGCATGTGGTGCTGCAACGCCGGCCACAACCGCGATCCGATCGTCGCGGCGATCCAAAGCCAGGCGGCCGAACTCGATTATCCGCCGGCGTTTCAGTTCTCGCATCCCAAGGCGTTCGAGCTTGCCAGCCGCATCGCGGCGCTCGCGCCGGGCGATCTCGATCACGTGTTCTTCTGCAATTCGGGCTCGGAGGCGGTCGACACCGCGCTGAAGGTCGCGCTCGCCTACAACAACGTGCGCGGCGAGGCCTCGCGCGTGCGGCTGATCGGGCGCGAGCGCGGCTATCACGGCGTCGGCTTCGGCGGAATTTCAGTGGGCGGCATCGTGGCAAACCGCAAGATGTTCGGCACCGCGCTTAATGGCGTCGATCATCTGCCGCACACCTACAATCGCGAGCAGCAGGCGTTCACTAAGGGCGAGCCCGAGTGGGGCGCGCATCTCGCCGACGATCTCGATCGGCTCGTCGCGCTGCACGACGCGTCGACGATTTGCGCCGTGATCGTAGAGCCGATGTCGGGCTCGACAGGCGTGCTGCCGCCGCCGAAAGGCTACCTGCAGCGGCTGCGGCAGATCTGCGACAAGCACGGCATCCTGCTGATCTTCGACGAGGTGATCACCGGCTTCGGGCGCCTCGGCACCGCTTTCGCGGCCGAACGCTACGGCGTCATCCCGGACATGATCACCTTCGCGAAAGGCGTGACCTCCGGTACGGTGCCGATGGCGGGCGTGATCGTGCGCAAGGGCATCTACGACGCGTTCATGCGCGGGCCCGAGCACGTCATCGAGTTGTTCCATGGCTACACGTACTCCGCCCACCCGTTGGCGTGCGCTGCGGGTATCGCGACGCTCGACGTCTATCGCGACGAGAAGCTGTTCGAGCGCACCGCAAAGCTTGAAGGCAAATGGGCCGATGCCGCGATGTCGCTGAAGGGTACGCCGGGCGTGCTCGACATCCGCACCCTCGGGCTCGTGGCGGCGATCGACCTTTCGTCACGCCCGGACGCGTTTGGCAAGCGCGCCTACGAGTCGATGGAAAAGGCCTATCACGATCACGGCCTGATGTTCCGCATCACCGGCGACACCATCGCGCTCTCGCCGCCGCTGATCATCACCGAGGACCAGATCGGCGAGATCTTCGACAAGATCGGCAAGGTGATCCGGCAGGTGAACTGACGCCGATGCATCGAACGGCGATCACGTCAGCTTGATCGCCGCCGCCCTGACGGTTGCCGCAATCCTCGCTAACCTCCCTGCGTGGCTGTCAACGCCACGGGCGACCAAGAACAACAGGGAGGCCTTCATGCGCCGCACGCGCACGTCATTCATTGCACTCGCCGCCGCCGCACTCTCCGCGCCTGCGGTTGCGCAGGGGCTCGATGTCCCGGCGAGGATCCTTCAGGTGCCGCAAGGCGACGTCAGCCCGCAGGTGCAGAAGCTGATCGCAGCACCCTTGCGCAACGGCTGGAACGTGCTGCCGAAAACCGGCGAGGAGTGGAAACCGATCGCCGACGCCGGCGCCGAGGGGACGATCAAGAACATTCCCGGCCTGCTCGAGCGCATGAACGTCAAGATCGAGAAATCGACCATCGACGGCGTACGCGTCTTCATGGTGACGCCCGCGACCGTCGCGCCGGAGAACGCCAACCGCGTTGTCATCCACATGCACGGCGGCTGCTACGTGCTCAATCCGCGCGAGGCTGGCCTGCCCGAGGCGATCCTGCTGGCAGGCTTCGGCGGCTTCAAGGTGATCGCGGTCGAGTACCGCATGCCGCCCGAGGCGTACTTTCCGGCTGCGCTCGACGACGGCATGACGGTCTACAAGCACGCACTGAAGACGATGCCGGCAAAAAACGTCGGCTTCATCGGCACGTCGGCCGGCGGCGCGCTCGTGCTGGAGATGGGCTTGAAGGCAAGGCAGCTCAATCTGCCGATGCCCGGCGCGATCTCGTCCGGGACGCCGATGTCGGATGTCACGAAAGTCGGCGACACCTTCTACACCAACGAGATGGTCGACAACGTGCTGGTCTCGCGCGACGGCTTCTGCGACGCGGGCGCGAAGGTCTATGCCAACGGCCACGACATGAAGGACCCGCTGATCTCGCCGGTCTACGGCGACTACGCGGGGTTCGCGCCGACGATCCTGACCTCCGGCACGCGCGACCTGCTGCTCAGCAACACCGTGCGAGTACACCGCAAACTGCGCGATGCCGGCGTCGAGTCGTTCCTGCAGGTGTTCGAGGGCCAGTCGCACGCGCACTATCTGCGCGACGACACTGCGCCTGAGACGAAGGCGACATTCAAGGAGATCACGCAGTTCTTCGACAAGCACATGGGGAAGTAGACGATCTTGCTCCGTTCGTCCCGCGAAAGCGGGGACCCAGCTTTTTGACCAAGAACCGAAGGAAGAAATGGATTCCCGCTTTCGCGGGAATGAGCGGAGCTTAGGTTCTCGCGCCGCGAAACCACACACCGGCCCAGACCGACACCGCGATGCCGGCACCGTAGAGAAACAGTGCGAGCCCGACGACAAAGAACATCGCCGTCAACGAGCCCGTCATCTTGAGCACGAGGTAGCCGCCGACGACCGCGAACAGCATGCGGGCGAGGCCGACGAGGAGCGGCCACAACAGCTTGCCCGCGCCTTGCGACGCGAAGTAGAGCGCGAGTCCAAAGCCGAAGCAGCCATAGAACGGCCCGACTGCGCGCAGGTACGCGCTGCCGGCCTCAATCATCGCGGGATCGCTGTCGAACAAGCCGAGCCACGCGGTCGGCCAGAGCGCGGCGGCCACACCGACGATCTCGCACAGCAGCGCCGCGATGCCGGAGCCAATCCAGGCGATGCGCAGCGCGCGCTCGCGATTGCCCGCGCCGACATTGGTGCCGACCATTGCGACCAGCGGCGCGCCAATCCCAAATACTAGCGGCACCAGCAGATATTCCAGCCGCGCCGCCGTGCCGAAGCCCGCGACCGCCGCCGGTCCGGCCGCAAGGCCGACAAGCGCGGTCGTGAGCGCGATCGTCACGTTGGTCTGGATCGACGAGACCGCCGCGACCAACCCGACGCGCAGAATCTCGAATGCAGTGTCCCAACGCAGCGCGACCCACGTGAAGCGCGCGATGTTGCGGCCCGAGAGGATGTACCAGCCGAGCACAGCCACGCCGAACACATAGAAAGACACCAGCGCGTAGCCACCGCCGGCGATACCGAACGCAGGGATCGGCCCCCAGCCGAAAATTAGCACAGGCGACAGCGGCACCAGCGCGAGCGCACCCGCGACGATAACCAGCCCGGGAAACAGCATGTTGCCGGTGCCGCGGATTACGTTGGCGAGCCCGTTCATCACCCACAGCAGCACGTTTCCGCCGAACACGACGTTGGAATAGATCAGCGCGGCTTCGAGTGATGCGCCCTGCCCGCCGAGCAGCGTGTAGAGCGGCCGGCCCCAGATCAGCACTGCGACGGCGAATGCGGAGCCAAGTACCACGTTGATGACAACTGCGTGCAACACGAGTGCATCGGCCTGCTCGCGCTTGCCCGCACCGAGCGCACGCGCGATCGCCGACGAAATGCCGCCGCCCATCGCGCCCGCGGAAATCATCTGCATCAGCATCACGCCGGGAAACACCAGCGCCATCCCGGCAAGCGCGTCGGTGCCCAGCTTGCCGACAAAGTAAGTCTCGATCAGCCCGGACGCGGCCAGTGCGAACATGATGATGACGTTCGGCCACGCCATCCGCAGCAGCGTCGGAACGATCGGCGCTTGCAGCAGCAGGCGCGTGCGCGGGCTCATCGCGGGAGGCGGTGCGACGGGCTCCGCGATAACGGGCGGCTTCTGCTGGATGGTCATGCGGCGCCCTCTTCCACGCTACGCTTCGCGTAACGGGCTTTGGTGCGGGCGGTCGCGGCCGGGCCAGGCACCATCCTGAAATCCGGCGCCGCGATCGGCAGGCCGGTCGCCTTGTCGTAGACGCCGATGTCGGCGGGCTTGCCGGTTTTGGTGTTGACCACCTCGACCATCGCGCCTTCCGGCGCGAAGTGCTTGTTGCCGAAGGCCATCAGGCTGAGCAGAACCGGGCGGAAATCGCGCCCGCGCTGTGTCGGCACGTATTCGAAGCGCGGCGGGCGTTCGCTGTACTGGCACTTTTCGAGAAAGCCATCCTCCACCAGCTGCGCGAGGCGCGCCGTCAGGATATTCGGCGCGACGCCGAGGCTCTCGCGGAATTCGTCGAAGCGCCGGTAGCCATGCAGCGCGTCGCGCAGGATCAGCATGGTCCACCAATCGCCGACGCGCTCGAGGCTGCGGGCGATGGGACATGGCATCTTGTGCAGGCTTTTCCGGCGCATGACTGCGAACCTATGCCAGTGACTTGCATCATGCAAGTGACTGGCTCGGCGGCCTCCCATGCGCTTTTCGCATGCGGCTGCATGACAGCCCCACCGCGCAACCAATTGCCTATGCTGGGACTTTCCTTCTGCCGGAAACAGGAGCAGCCGATGCCAGCGCCGGACGTCCGAAAGGGGATGCCTTCGAGTGAGCTTTCGCGCGAGACGTTCGAGCGGCGGTTCAAGTCGCGGTTTGTCGATCCCGCGTTTAAATCGCTGGCCAGGGAATTGGACGCGATCACCGCTGCAGCGTGGGACACCTATTCGGACAGCCGCAAGGCGCCGTATACCCGCAAGGCCGGTCCGGGCTTCGCCGATCCCGGCTACGATCTTTCGGTCGACTGGATCGCGGCGCGCCACGCCATCGATGAGGCGCAACGCAAGCACGATGATCCGGCTACGCCCTCGCGCATCCTGCTCGTCAACGGCTCGTCGCGCTCGGAGAACACCTGCCCCGGCGAAATGTCGAAGAGCTGGCGGCTCGTTGAGCTGGCGCAGCGCACGATCGCCGAGCGTGGCGGATTCGAGACCGAGATTCTCGATCTCAGCCGCACCACGTCGGAGTTTGGCCGGACCATCCATCCGTGCAAATCATGCGTCTCGACCTCGATGCCGCTCTGCCACTGGCCGTGCAGCTGCTATCCGAACTACTCGCTCGGCCAGGTGCACGACTGGATGTACGGCATCTATCCGATGTGGGTCGCGGCGCACGGCATCATGATCGTCACGCCGGTGAACTGGTATCAGGCGCCCGGGCCGCTGAAGGCGATGATGGACCGCCTCGTGTGCGCCGACGGCGGCAATCCGGACCCGACCACGACGCACGGCAAAACCGTCGAAGAGGCAAAGGCGCTGGAACTCGCCGGCTGGGACTACCCGAAACATCTCGCCGGGCGACTGTTCTCGGCAGTCGTGCACGCCGACGCGGCGGGCGCGGAGAATTTGCGGCGCATCCTGACCGACTGGGCGAGCGACATGCACCTGATCCCGGCAGGCAAGAAGGCGTCGCTCGATACGTTCATCGGCTATTACGAGCCCTATGCGACGAGCCATGAGGCGCTCGACGGCGATGAGGATTTTCAAGCCGAGGTGCGCAACGCGGCAGTGACCCTGATGGACGCCGTAACGGCGAAGCGAGAGGGACGCTTGGCCGAGGCCGGCACCGAGTTGAAGGAGGCGCGGCAGAAATAGCTACCGGCACGCCGCGTCATTCGCCTCGCGCAACAGGCAGAACTCGCGTCCCGGCCGGTCGACGCGGAACGTCTCGATGTAGCCACCCTTGCGCTGCGTGACGTAGACGGTTTTGCCGTCCGGCCCGCCGAACGCCAGATTGGTCGGCTCGGCTGCCGTCAGCACGATCTCGCGCACCGTTTTGCCGTCCGGCGCGAGCACTTCGATCGTCCCCTTCAGGATGCGCGCGACATAAATCCGCCCGTCGATGTCGGTGCGTATGCCGTCGAGGCTGAAGTCGGGAAACTTCTTCACAAGCCGCGGTGCGTTGAGCTTCGCGCCATCGACGCGATAGGCCCAGATCTCGCGCGTCTCGGACTCGGCGACATACAGCGTCTTTTCATCAGGGCTCAGATCGATGCCGTTGGTGGTCGTGAGCCTGCGCCCCGGCATCATCATCTCACCTCGCCCCGCTCCATCGGCGCCGGGAGCGATGCGCCACACCTGGCCTGAGCGGCGCTTGAAGTTCGGGTCGCTGGCGTAGATCGTGCCGTCGCGCGCGATCGTCATGTCATTTGGCTGATTGAAACTGTCGGTGCGGTAATAGACGCGGGCTCTGTTTGTACCCGGCTCGAACGCAAAGATGTTGTGGCCCTTCCAGTCCGCCACGAGCATGCGCCCGCCCGGTGCGAAGCGGATCGACACGCCGGCGCTCCCCTGCGGAAGCTCGGCGAACAACTCCGAGCTCGTTGCACCCGCCGCGACCTTCCCGATGGTGCCGACGCGCAGATGGTTCACCACATAGAGATTGCCCGCCGCGTCCACCGCCGGCCCCTCGATGCCGAAGGTGTATTCGCCCGCGGGCGTCAGCTGGCGGCTCTCGAACAAGGGCTGCGCGACCGCTGACGTCGCCGCCAGCAGAATCGAAAGTGCCAGCCATCGGGCAATCGCGGTCATGGGGATTCCGGTTCAGCGCTTGCCGAGCTTGGCGACGAACTCGTCCAGCGCGGACAACAACGCCTTGTAACCCGGATCGTTCGCGATCAGCTCCTTGCCGTTCTCCGGCATGACCTTCTCGGCACCGATGCCCCAGACGCGATTGTGCAGCCGCCCGCCCTCCGGATTGCCCGGATAGACCCAACCTTCCTGCGCGAGGATGAAACGCAGCGCGGCGGTGTCGCGCGCGGTGTTGCCCATGCCGGGCTTGAGGTCGAAATCCGCATGGCAGCCCACGCATTGCCGCTCGATCAGTTGCTCGCGTATCTGGCCGAAGCGTTTGCGCTGCTCAGGATTTTTCAGCATCGCATCGACAAGCTGCGCGATCTGCGCCGCGGTGCGCCCGCCACACGGCAGCGCGCCAACCGCGGCGGCTTCGGGCTCAGTGTCGATGCGGATGATGGTCTTATTCTTGTCCTCGATGATCCAGATCGCGCCGTCGCGCGCCACCGCCATGCCGACCGGCGTTCCCTGCGGGCGCACGCCCTTTACCTCATGCCAGCCCGAGATCAGTTCGGTGTAAGCCGCGGCGGCGATGGGCTTGCTGTCCGCGCGGAAGATTTGCGACGCCGCGCAACTCACATTGTAGCGCACTGGCGGCGGCGCGACTTTCAGGAAGCCGCGCTCGTCCGTGTCATAAGCGATGACACGGCTGCCGGTCGGGCGATAGCCGTGCAGCGAGACGATCAACCGGTCCTTCAGCTCGGGAAACTTGCCGCCCGCGTAGTAGAGCATGCCAAGCGGCGCGCCGTGCGGCGGCATCACGGAGTGTGGCTGGCGGTAGAGCGCGGTGTTGCCACAGAGATTCTGGTAGACTCCGCTCTTCTTCAGGAACGCCACGTATTCGCTGCTCGCCGTCGCGAGGTCGTAGCAATACGGCCAGCCGTAATGCTTGCCGCGCTCCAGCGCGTTCAGCTCCTCGTTCGGCTTGTCGGCATCGGGCAGATCGCGCGCATTCTCGCCCTGCAGGAGAGCGAATCCTTCGTCGGGAAAGCGCGGATGCGCAACAAGCGCCATCGAGTTGCGCAGGCCGCGCGCGTAGACTTCGTGCGGCGGATTTTTCTCACCCAGCTTCAGCGCCGGAAAGATGCCGCCCGCCGGCGGCGTGAACATCCACACCGCCGCGAGCGCCAGCTCGCCCTCGCCGGCCGCGCAAGGCTTGGATTCTTTCGCGCTGGTGGCGCATTTGTCCGATGGCGCGCCGAGATTGACGAAGACGCGGCCAGTGCGATCGAACACGAAGTGCTTAAGCGGATGGTTGTTGCTCTTGAGCTTTGTGCCGTCGGAGAGGACCGGCTGGAAACCGGGGAGGCCTTGCAGGATCGTCTCAACGGTTTGTGCCAGATCTGATGCAAGCGGATCGAAGCGGAAGATTTTATCGACCGCGCCGACGTAGATGCGTTTGTCGAGCCCGACCGCAAGCCCATGTGGAGAATCGAGCCCGCGCAGCAGCACTTTCGTACGCTTGCCCTCCGGCGCGTCCGGATCGAGCAGTAGCACGCGGCCCTTCTTCGCCTCCCAGCCGCCCATGTCGGCGACAACAAAGAATCGTGCGTCCGGCACCTGCACGATCGTGCGCGGGAAGATGAGCCCGTCATCGTTGCTGGCCACCAGCCCGGCGCAGAATCCGGGCCGCATGGTGATACGAAGCTTCGGAAACGGGCCGCAGCGCTCGGCCGAGAGCGCGTAGCCGCTCTTCTGTTGTGCGTGCGCGGGCTGCCATGAGGCAAAAAGCGTCAGCAGAACCAGATAATGCGCCGCCAAGGCCCCAATTCGTTGGTCCGGAATATGCATGCTACGAAACCTGCGTCCGCGGAGCCCTAATGCCGATTCTCACGATCAGGCACGTCACGACCTATCACTATCGGCAGCCGGTCGCATTCGGGGCGCACCGCATGATGCTGCGGCCGCGCGATGACGGCGACCAGAGGGTCCTGCGGTCCGGTATTGCGATTTCGCCCGAGCCGACTGGTATCGACTGGACGCTGGACGATTTCGGCAATCACATCGCGACCGCCCGCTTCGCGGAGCGTGCCACGGAGCTTCGCTTCGACAGCTCGATCGACGTCGAACACGTTCCCGTGCCGTTCCGTGCGGCCGACATTGCCGAGGACGCGCGGTCTTTTCCATTCACGTATGCGGCAGACGATGCGCGCGATCTTGCCCGCTACATCACGCAGCCTTCGCGGCCTCCCGAACTCATCCGCTGGGCCCGCAGCTTCCTGAGCGATGATGGATCGGCCGACACCCACGCGCTGCTCGTCGGCATGACGGAGCGCATCCGGAGCACATTCCGGCATGGCGCGCGGCATCAGAAGGGCGTCTATCACCCAATCGAAACACTAAGGTTCAAGAGCGGAAGCTGTCGCGATCTCGCCGTGCTGATGATCGCGGCCTTGCGCACGCTCGGCATCGCGGCACGCTTCGTGTCCGGTTACCTCAATCTTGCGGACCCGGACGACGACAGCATCACCGGCGGCAATACCCACGCCTGGGTGCAGGCGTTCGTGCCTGGCCCGGGTTGGGTTGATTTCGACCCGTCGAGTGGCGCGATTGGAAACGAAAACCACGTGCGCGTCGCGGTCGTCGACGATCCGGGCGCGGCAATTCCGGTGGAAGGGACGTTTGTCGGTTTCGCGTCGGACCATGTGGCAATGAAAGTCGCCGTCAAAGTCGGCACGGCCAGCACCGGCGTGTGACGTCACAATGGAACTTTCGCTCTCGCGTGCGATTGATGTCTGGGAGGCCCGTTTGTGCGGGCCGATAGGTATTTCATGAAAATCCGTGCGGGCTTCGAAATCGCCTACGATTGTCCGCAACCGACGCCGATGATCCTGCAGGTCAGCGTGCATCCATCGCGCCAGGCCGACCTCATCACTTGGGACGGCATCAAGATCGATCCGCCGATCCCCACAAACACCTATCACGACACCTTCGGCAACTTCTGCCACGTCATCCGTGCGCCGGCCGGCCGGCTGACGATCTCGACCGATTTTCTGTTGCAGGACAGCGGCAAGCTCGATCCCGTCGTGCCGGACGCGATGGCGCATCCTCTGGAGGAACTACCCGTCGACGCGCTGATCTTTTTGCTTGGCAGCCGTTACTGCGAAACTGACCGCCTGTCGGATTTCGCGTGGTCCACGTTCGGCCACCTGCCGAAGGGCTGGCCGATGGTACAGGCGATCTGCGACTTCGCACATGAGCGCATCAAGTTTGGCTACGAATACGCGAGCTCGAGCAAGACGGCGTTCGATGCCTTCAATGAAAAGCGCGGCGTGTGCCGCGACTACGCGCATCTCGCCATCACGCTGTGCCGCTGCATGAACATCCCGGCGCGCTACTGCACCGGCTATCTCGGCGACATGGGCACGCCCCTGCCGCACGCGCCGGGGGACTTCGCCGCTTGGTTCGAGGCCTATCTCGGCGGGCGCTGGCACATCTTCGATCCGCGCAATAACGTGCCGCGTCTTGGCCGCGTGCTGATGGCGCGTGGTCGCGACGCAACCGACGTCGCAATGGTGACCTCGTTCGGCCCCTGCACGCTGGCGAACTTCAAGGTGGTTACCGATGAAGTGCCGGAAGTCGCGCTTACCGCGTGACGGCGTCCGCGGGCTCGGCCGGCTTTGAGGCGCCGCTCGCGCGATCGTTTTCCGTCTCCGCGACGATGTAGCTCGGACGCTTGCGCGTCTCGCGCAGGATGCGGCCGACGTAATCGCCGATGATGCCGAGCACGAGCAGTTGCGCGGCGCCGAGGATCGCAATCATGGCGACGAGCGAGGACCAGCCCGCCACCGTGTGCTGCACGAACAGGAAGCTCACGATCGCATAAAGAATGAAGAGCAGGCTCAGCAGCGCAAACGCGAGCGCGAGCCAGATCGCAAAGCGTAGCGGCCGCACCGAGTGCGCCGCGATGCCTGTAAGTGCAAGCTCGACCATCCGCCGCAGAGAGAACTTGCTGTCGCCGGATTGCCGCGTTCCGCGCGTGTAGGGAACCGTAACCAGCGGGAAGCCCAACCAACGGACGAGGCCGCGCAAAAAAATGTCCTGGTCTTCCAGCCCGTTGATCACGTCGACCACCGCGCGGTCGAGCAGCATGTAGTCGGCGCTGCCCGGCTCGATGCGCACATCGCCGATCGAGTCGAGCACTTTATAATAGAGCTGCGAGGAGAGCCGCTTGCCGGCCGCGACGCCCTCGTCATCGCGCCGCGTCGCAGCGATCTTGGCGCCGCCGTTCCAGGCCGCGATCAGCTTCGGGATCAGCTCGGGAGGATGCTCGAAGTCCGCGTCCATCACGATGACGCCGCGGCCTTTGGCGTGGCGCAGCCCCGCGCGCAACGCCGCCTGGTGGCCGAAATTGCGCGTGAACGAGACGTAGCGGATGGCGGGATCGCGCGCCGCGGAGCGGATCGCAGCCAGCGTGCCGTCGCTCGAGCCGTCGTCGACGAACACGATCTCGTACGGGCCCGAAAGCGCCATCACCTGCGCGATGGCGGCGGCGATGGGCGCGATGTTGCCGGCCTCGTTGTGGGCCGGCAGCACGATCGAGATTTCGGGCCCCGCCGCCCCCATGTATTGCCTTTTCGTAATGCTAAGCCGGTTGACGGCAGCCGCCCGCCGGGGCTCTCATCGCCCACGGCGACGCAATTTAGGCTGATCCCCTTGCCGCGTACAACGGAGAAGCCCGGCATGCCCGACGTCGCTGCCCCGCCGTCGCGGCTGGCCGCACTCGTCGCGTTCGCGCGCCGCGAACCGGGCAAGTGCCTCACCGCCGTGCTGGCGCTGCATCTCGTCGTCTGGACGCTGCTCCCCGCACTGCTGTCGCAAAACCTGCAGCTCGATCTGGTGGAGGATCTCGCGCTCGGGCGCGAGTGGCAGCTCGGTTACTGGAAGCATCCGCCACTGCCGTGGTGGGCGGCCGATCTCGTGTATCGCATCACCGGCACCGAGTACGCGGTGTACATCCTCGGGCCGCTCGCGGCTGTCGCCTGCATGTATGTCGTGTGGCTGCTCGGACGCGACATCGTCGGCGGTTTCCAGTCGCTGATTGCGGTTGCGGCGCTGGAAGGCATCCATTTCTTCAATTTCTCGGTGCCGAAGTTCGCGCACGACCAGATGCAGCTTCCGTTCTGGGCGCTGACCGGCCTGTTTCTCTATCGCGGCATCGTGCGCGGACGCGCGACGGACTGGCTGATCGCGGGCGCCGCGCTCGCGCTCTGCTTCTGGTCGAAGTATGCGGCCTTCGCGCTGGCGGGGTCGCTCGGTCTATTCATGCTGTTCGATCCGGTCGCGCGCCGCACCTTGCGCACGGCGGGCCCGTGGCTGATGGCGCTCGCGTTCCTTGTGGTGATCGCGCCCAATCTCAACTGGCTGGTCGAGACCGGCTTCATGCCGATGCGCTATGTCGATGCGCGCGCCAAGCTCGCGACGCACTGGTACCACGTGGTCAGCTACCCGCTGCAGTGGACCGCAAGCCAGCTCTTCTTCCTGCTGCCCGCGATCGGCCTGATGGCGCTTGCGCTCGCCGGCAAGCGCACGCCGCCGGCACCGGACGACACCGCCGCCTTCGCACGCCGCTACGTCACGGTGCTGGCGCTCGGGCCTTTCGCCATCACCACGGCGGTCGCACTGGTCGCGGGCCGCCTGCCGGTGGCGATGTGGGGCTATCCGCTCTGGTCGTTCGCGCCGCTCGCGGTGCTGCTCTGGCTCGGCCCAGTGAACGAGCCTGCACGGCTCAGGCGCTTCGCCGCGGGATTTCTGGCGATCTTCATCGCAATGCCGCTCGCCTATGCGGCGGTGGAAGGACTCGAGCCCGCAATCCGCGACCGCCCGAAGGCGACGCAATTCCCCGGCCGCGCGCTCGCGGAAAAAGTCACGCAGGCGTGGCGTGCGAAATTCTCAACGCCGCTCCCCTATGTGGGCGGCGGCGAGTTCGCCACCAACAATATCGCGGTACATTCGCCCGACAGGCCGCGCGTGATCGTGCATGCCGATGTGACGCTTAGTCCCTGGGTCGATCGCGAGCAGCTTGCGCGCCGCGGCGCCGTCATCGTGTGGGAGGACGGGCAGGTCGATGCCGCCGCGCTCGCGCGGCTGCGCACCGCATATCCCGGCCTTGAGGTGCAGACACCGCTCACGCTGCCGCGCCGAACGCTGCTCAAGCGGGAACTGCGGCCCGTGCGCGTGCATTACGCTTTCGTGCCGCCGCGCCCCTGACACGCCTCCGCCTTGCTGTCACGCGATGGATGCCCTTGCGGGGCGCTGCCCACCCGGTAACGTCCCGCCACCGCGCGCATGGGGCTGATTCGCAAGAGAACGCGAGCGATAACGCAACCGTACCCAAGGAGAATCCCGAATGAAGACTTTGATCGCCGCCGCCCTGTTCATCGGCCTCACCAGCGCCGCTCAGGCGATGCCGGTCGCGCCGCTCCCGGCCGATGAGACTGTCACTCAGATTGCGCAAGGCTGCGGCCCCGGCATGGCGCGTAACGCTCAAGGCCGCTGCCGCCCGGCATTCGCGACGCGGCCCTGCCCTCCCGGAATGCGCCGCAACTCGGTCGGCATGTGCCGCCCGTTCCGCTGAGTCACGAACTCCGTGGCGGCTAGCCGGCCGCCACGGCCTCACCTTCGATCTCCACTTTAAGATCGGGCCCGGCGAGCCCCGCGATCACCAGATAGGTCGAGGACGGATTGGCATCGCCGAGCTTGCGGGCGCGAATCTCGCGCGACAGCTTCAGCGCCTCGGCCGACGCGTCGGTCGTGAAGTAGGTGATCTTGACGAGATCGCCCGGCCCCATCCCTTCCGCAGCCAGCACCGCGAGCAGATTGTCGTAGGCCTGTTCGATCTGGCTTCCAAGACCGCCGGCCAGCGTGCCGTCCGGCTTGATGCCGACCTGCCCCGCCATCACCAGCCGCTTCAGCCCGTTGCCGAGCGGATGCACGGTCGCGTGATGATAGCGCCCGAGCGGCGGATGTACGGCGGGCGGATTGCTGCGGCGAATGGATGACATGGAGAACTCCCGGGCTGACGATGCCCGGGAGTGTAGCAAACAAATCGAAGCGGCTCGCAGGCTCAGGTCGGGTTCTTCCCCGGCTCGTACGGCGGCACCGACACTTCGACGGCGAGACCTTGCTTGAGTGCGAGGCTTGCCGTGGCGGCCGCCGCCTCGAAAGCGGCCTCGCGCGTCACGTAAGGCCCGGCGACATCTCCATCATGCTCGACGCCCCATTGACCCTCTTGGGGCACAACGCGGTAAGTAGCTGCCATTGTCTTCTCCTCAGCTCTTCTTCTTTGACTTGCGGCGCGTCTTTTTCTTCGGGACCTTCTTGCCTTCGCGGCGCGCTTCCGAAAGCCCGATCGCGATCGCCTGCTTGCGGCTCTTCACCGTCCTGCCGCTGCCCCCGCTCTTGAGCGTGCCGCGCTTGCGCTTGTGCAGCGCGCGCTTGACCTTCTTCGCCGCCCCCTTGGAATATTTTCGCGCCATGATGTCGATCCTCAACTTCCTCCACGGCGCGGCGAATACGCGAACGCGCCGGTTGACCTGCGTTAACGGCGCGGATGCGAGGGCGGTTCCATCGGGATCGAAGCTGAATCCGGCTCAGTCCGCCGCGCGCACCGGTGCGATGTGCGGGTTAGGTTGAGTGACGCTGTTTATATTTTGGGTTCGTTACCGTCAGTTGAGCATCGCCGACATTCTGGGTGTGAGTTTCTCTGCGATCCCTGAACGTTCGCGCAGGACGAAGCGAGCCGCCAGGTTCAAGTCAACCGCAAGCCCATGCCCTTCGTCTGGCCCGAGCGCCGCAAATGCCGTCGCCCATGCGTCCGCGCACATGCAGCTGCGGTGAAGAACCGCGACAGATGCAACGATATTGGAGGCCGGATAGCCGGTGCGTGGATCGATCGTATGCGAAACGCGGGCGCCGTTGTGTTCGAAAAACCGCTGGCTGTCTCCCGATGTGGCAATCGCCCAGCCATGGAGTGCCACGATCGTCTCGCGCGCTTGCGCAACATCACCGTCGCACCTCTCCAGCGCGACCCACCATGGGCTTCCATCGGGCTTGGTCCCATGGCCGGTCAGTTCACCGCCGATTTCCACCAGATGGTCGGCAACACCGAGCGAGGCGAGACGAGTAGATATCTTGTCGACTGTGAAGCCCTTCGCAATCGAGGAGAAATCGAGTCTCACACCGCCGGGCTGAAGCAGGTGCGCACCGTCGAGTTTGATGCGCTTCCACCCGCACTGCTCGCGCGCCGCCGCGATGGCGGCGACATCCGGCACGTGAGGACACCCATGCGGGCCGAAACCCCACAGATCGATCAGCGCGCCGACGGCCGGATCGTAGGCGCCACCCGACAGGTCCGCGACCGAGAGCGCGCAACGCAACACCGTGAGAAAGTCGGGCGGCAGCACGCACCATGTGCCGGCAGGAGCGTTGTTGTACCGGCTGATGTCGGAATCGGGGATCCACGGACTCATTTCGCGGACCACGCCGTCGAGTATACCCTCGATGACCCGCCGTAACAACTCCAGCGAGACATGCGCCGACTCGACGAACCTGACCGACCAGGTCGTCCCCATCGTCTTGCCGTCGAGCGAGACGATGGAAGCGCCCGGCGCCCGCAGCAGTATCAGCGGCGGGAGATCGTGCGGAACGAGGACCTGACGCATCCGCGGAGACGCCGCGGCTTACTGCGGCAGAACCTCAAGCGTTGCGACATAGCCGGCGCGGCGCTCTTTCACCCCCTGCACCTCGGTGTTGCCGTCGCGCGCGACTGCCTCCATCCAGTACATGCCGGGCTCCGGCCAGGTGACGCTGAACTTGCCATCCTTGTCGGTGGTGAGCGTCATCTCGCCGAGCTTGTCGCGATAGCGGTTGCCGCCGGGGATCACGGTGACTTTCAGGTCGCCCGCGGGCTTGCCATCGAGCAGCAGGCGGAACGAGGCTGCGATACCCGCGACGAGGTCGTTCGGATGCGTCACGGGATCGAGCTCAAGCCCGCTGCCGCCCACCTTCAGCGTATCGCGCGTCGGCTTGCCGGATGTGACGAACACCTCGACACGGCTTTGCGTTAGCGTCGCGCGAAGATCCTGCGCGCCCGCCGGCACTTCCTTGGCGAACGCATCCGCGTTTCCGCGCCATCGCTTGGTCTCCGTGCCTTCCTTCCAGTACGCGAACACGCCTTCGTTCAGCGCTGCGATCTTGTACGTGCCCTTCTGCGTCACATGCACGTCGAAGCTGGAGCGATAGCGGCCCATGCTCCCGTTCTGGGCGTCGACCTTGGAACCGTCCGGCGCCGTGATCGAAAGCTGCGCGGGACGCGCGCCGCGCCCAGCCGGAACACCGGCGGGGGGCTTGCCGATGCTCGCGATCTGCAGCGGGAAATGCTCGAAATAGAACAGGTCGTTCGAGACCGCGGCGTCGATCGTGATCCACTGGTCGTCACCCGACAGGACCGTTGCGGACGGCAGCATCCACACCCGGTGCGCCTGCGCGGCGAACGGCAGGCTGACGCACAACGCAAGGAGCGACCACTTCAATGGCTTCCGCATGACTGTTCTCCGTCCTTTCAAGGCTTGATGTCGAGCGCGACCGCGCCGAGCTCGTGTTGTCCGGGTGTTTTCAGGGTTTGCGCTTCTTTCGGCGGCCACTGAAACGGAATGCGCAGCAGCTCGCGGCCACCGACTTCGCGCGCAGCCTCGATGACGACCTGATAACTGCCGTCGGCAAGCTTCGCGAATGGCGCCTTGTCGAGCGCGACACGGATCTGGTGCTCGCCCGGCGGGCGCGTCGCGCTGGAGAGGCCATCGACCGGCATGGCCAGTTCACGGCCGGAGCGGCGCCACCATTGCCGCATGTCCTTGAGCCACTTCGTGCCTTCGCCGTCCTTCAGGTTGAGGTCGTACCAGACCGAGACATTGCCGACGAAGCTGTTGTCCGCGCGCTCGAGCCACACCGCAACGTATGGCCTGTGATACTCCGCAACGGTGAGACGCGGAATTTCGACCGAGAGCTTCACCTCGGTGGCGAGCGCCGGCCACGCCACCACGCCCGTCAACGTCATCGACATCAGAATGCGCATCGTCACCTCAGTGAATGAAGAACATTGCGAGCAGCAGCGGGATCGCGAGCCCCAACGCGACCAGCGGCCACGTCGAGGGCCGCTGTGCGGCGAGCAGTTGCAGCAGCACGAGCCCGGTGATGCAGAACACCACGCACGCGATCGAGAACACATCGATGAACAGCGACCACGCGAGGCCAGTGTGGCGGCCTTTGTGCAGGTCGTTGAGCCAGGCAATCCAACCGCGATCCGTGACCTCGTAGCGCGCCTCGCCGCTGTCGAGGTCGATCGACAGCCAGGCATCGCCGCCGGGTCGTGGCAGAGAGACGTAAATCTCCTGCGACCATTCCCCGTCCCGCTCGCCCACCTGCACATTGAGCTTTTCGGCAATGAAGCTGCGCAGCGCGGGCGGCAGCGGACGCTTGGCCGCGCCCTTCTCGGTCTTGACCTGCGCGAGCAGCACATCCGGAAGCTGCGCGCTGCGCGCCGTGACGTTCGGTTTCGACTCGATCCGTGATGCGTGGTTCAGCGTAATGCCGGTGACGGCAAACAGCAGCATGCCGATCAGGCTGACAGCGGCGCTGATCCAGTGCCATTGGCGCATCTGCCGCAGCCAGAAGGCGCGGCTGCCGAGCGTCCATTTCGTGGTTGGTGTCCTGCTGAGCACGCATTGCCATCCGGTTCAGTGCAGCGCGCTGACGAGGTGACGGGGAAGCACAAGCTCGCGATGGTCGTCGGCCGTCCCGGCGGCAATTTGCTCTTCGAAGCCGACACGCATGGTCGCAGCCGTGACGTTGCGGCGGAGCTGTCCCAGCATCAGCTCGAACAGATGAAACGCCTCGATCTTGAACTCGGTCAGCGGATCGCGGCGCGCGTGCGCGCGCAACGGCGCGGCGCGGCGCATGAGTTCGATGCGCTGGACATGGCGTAGCCACAAGTCATCGAGCAACGCCATGACGATGCGGCGCTGCACCGTGACAAGCTGCTGTTCTCCCCAACGGCGCGCCTTCGCGGTCATCCATTCGTTGGCAACGCGGACGATGGTGTCCCGGACGTATTGCGGCGTGATGTCCGCCTCGTCCATCCAGAACGGGATCGGCACGTCGAGGGTGAGCACACCGCGCACCTCGAGATCGAGAACGACCCAGTTCCAGGTCTCGCGGTCGGCATCGCGCGGCAGATGGCGCGTGACGAGGTCATCGATGAGACCGTGCCGCATGTCAGTCACGACATCCGCGATCGATTCGTCCTTCATGAGATCGATGCGCTGTTCGAAGATGACCTTTCGCTGGTCATTCATGACGTTGTCGAACTTGAGGATGTTCTTGCGGGCGTCGAAGTTGCGCGCCTCGACCTTCTGCTGCGCTTTCTCCAGCGCCTTGTTGATCCACGGATGGACGATCGCCTCGTCCTCCTTCAGCCCGAGCTTGGTCAGCATCCCGTCGAGCTTGTCGGACCCGAAGATGCGCATCAGGTCGTCTTCCAGCGACAGGAAGAACTTCGAGCGCCCCGGGTCGCCCTGACGCCCGGAGCGGCCGCGCAGCTGGTTGTCGATGCGCCGGCTCTCGTGGCGCTCGGTGCCGAGCACGAACATGCCGCCGGCCGCGAGCGCGGTCTCCTTCAGCCGCGCGACCTGCTCGCGGATCGCATCGGCACGCGGATCGCGCATGCGGGCCTGGTAGTCCTCGATGTCGGACAGCTCCTGGCGGATGCGCATGTCGGCGTTGCCGCCAAGCTGGATGTCGGTGCCGCGGCCCGCCATGTTGGTGGCGATGGTGATCGCGCCCGGAACGCCCGCCTGACTGACGATGTAGGCTTCCTGCTCGTGGTAGCGCGCGTTGAGCACCGCGAAGACCTTGGTCTTCTTGGCGCCTTCGTCGCCGGTGTAGAGCGCCGCAAAGGCATTCGGGTCGGAGAAGTCGTGCTGCTCCCACCCCTTCTGGCGCAGCATCTCGGCCAGCTGCTCGGACTTCTCGATCGACGTGGTGCCGACCAGCACCGGCTGGCCCTTGATCTTGCACTCGTCGAGCAGCGTGATGATGGCGCGGTACTTCTCGGCGTTGGTGCGGTAGACCTCGTCGTCCTGGTCGTCGCGCGCCAGCGGCATGTTGGTCGGGACTTCGAGGACCTCGAGATTGTAGATGTCGAGGAACTCGTCGGCCTCGGTGAGCGCCGTGCCGGTCATGCCGGCGAGCTTGCCGTACATGCGGAAGTAGTTCTGGAACGTGATCGAGGCGAGCGTCTGGTTCTCGGGCTGGATCGGCTGGTGCTCCTTGGCCTCCAGCGCCTGATGCAGCCCTTCCGAATAGCGCCGCCCCGGCATCATGCGGCCGGTGAACTCGTCGATGATGACGACCTCGCCGTTGCGCACGATGTAGTCCTTGTCGCGCGCAAACAGCTTGTGGGCGCGCAGCGCCTGGTTGACGTGGTGCACCACCGAGACGTTCTCGATGTCGTAGAGCGACTCCGACTTGAGCTGGCCCGCATCGCGCAGGCGGCTCTCCATCTTCTCCATGCCGACTTCGGTCAGGTTGACGGTGCGCTGCTTCTCGTCGACCTCGAAGTCTTCCTTCACGAGGCGGGATGAACGCGTCGATCGTGTTGTAGAAGTCCGAGCGGTCGTCCGCATCGCGGCCCGGAGATGATCAGCGGCGTGCGTGCCTCGTCGATCAGGATCGAGTCGACCTCGTCGACGATGGCGAACACATGCCCGCGCTGGACCATGTCCTCCAGCCGGTACTTCATGTTGTCGCGCAAATAGTCGAAGCCGAGTTCGTTGTTGGTGCCGTAGGTGACGTCGCACGCATAGGCCGCCTTGCGCTGCTCGTCGTCCATGCCGTGCACGATCACGCCGGTGGTCAGCCCGAGGAAGCCGTAGATCTGGCCCATCCACTCAGAGTCGCGCTTGGCGAGGTAGTCGTTCACGGTGACGACATGCACGCCCTTGCCGGCGAGCGCATTGAGATACACCGGCAAGGTCGCGACCAGCGTCTTGCCTTCGCCGGTCTTCATCTCGGAGATCTTGCCCTCGTGCAGGATCATGCCGCCGATCAACTGCACGTCGAAGTGGCGCTGCTTCAAGGTGCGCTTGGCGGCCTCGCGGGCCGTCGCAAACGCCGGCACCAAAATGTCGTCGAGCGTCTTGCCGCCGGCCAGCTGCTTGCGGAACTCATCCGTGCGCGCCCGCAGCGCGTCGTCCGACAGCGCCTCAAGCTCCCTCTCAAGCGCGTTGATCTCCTCAACACGCGGCCGATATCCCTTGATCCGACGCTCATTGGCAGAGCCGAACAGTCTGGTGAGGGTGCGGATCATTTGCCGCCGAACTTCACCGGCACGGTGAAACTGAATTCGGTGCCGGGCACATCGCCCGGTGGAGGCGGCAAGGGCTGTGCGCGCTGAATCAGTTCGACGGTGGCTTCGTCGAGCAATGCGTGACCCGATCCACGCTGCAGCTTCGCCACCTTGACGTGGCCGCTGCGATCGACCGTGAAGCTCAACTCCGCCGTTCCCCTTTCGCCGCGCGCGGCGGCAGCGGACGGATAGCGCTTGTAGCGCTGAAGATGCGTCGAGATGCGCAGCTTCCAGCTCACCAGCGACGCGCTGCGCAGGGCGGCGGCGGTCGGTGCCGTCGTTTCGGATGCGGTCGCGAGCGGCGGCGTCTCCACCTTCTCGGACTTCTTCTCCGACTCTTCCTTCTCCTCCTCGACCGGCTTTGGCGGCGGCGGCACCGCGGTCGCGATCGTGACCTCGGCGTTCTCGACCTGCGGCAGCTCCTTGACCGGCACCGGCTCCTCGACCACCGGCTTCACCTCGGTTGTCTCTTGCGGCTTGACCTCACTGACTTCGACCGGCTGCGGCTGCTTCTCCGGCTCGGCCTCGCGGTTCGGATCGGGCTTCGCCTCGCTTGGAGGCGGCGCGGCTTCGGTCTGCACCTGCTCGATCAGGCCGGGCGCGATGTCGCGTGGCGGCGCTTCGACGGTCGGCAGCGCGGCAAAATCCATGATGACGGCGGGTGACTGGTCTGTGACCTCGCCGCGTTCGCGCTCGTAGAACAGCGCGAGCGCCGCGGCGCTGTGGGTCGCGATCACGACCAGGAAACACACGCTCCACCGCACGAATTCGCGCCTGCCGTGAGCTTCCGCGAATTCTGCGATTTCGCTCATCGCGGCGTTTCCAGCCCGACCAGCGCGATCTTCAGGTACCCGCCCGCGCGCAAGAGGTTCATCACCTCCATCACCTCGCCGTAGGACACCGCCTTGTCGGCGCGCAGGAACAGCCGCTGCTGCTTGTCGCCGCTGGTCGCGCGGTCGATCGCGGACGCGAGCGTCTCGCGCGCAACGCCCTCCTCGCCGAGCGCGAGCGTGCGGTCCTGCTTGATCGTCAGGAACATCGGCTTCTTCGGGCGCGGCTCGCGCGGCGCGTTCGAGGCCGGCAGATCGACCGCGACATCGACGGTCGCAAGCGGCGCCGCGATCATGAAGATGATCAGCAGCACGAGGATCACGTCGATGAACGGCGTGACGTTGATCTCCGACACCGGAATGAGATCGTCGTCGCCGCCTGTTTTGAGGCTGACGCCCATCGCGCCTACTCCGCAGCGCTCGGCAGGCCGTGCGCTGCGCGCGGCCGGATAGGCGCGGCGCACGATCGAGATCGCGGCTGACGAGGCGCATCACTTCGGCGGCGCCGTCGCCGAGCAGGCCCCGATAGCCGGTGATCGAGCGCGAAAACACGTTGAAGATCACGACCGCCGGGATGGCGGCGACGAGGCCGAGCGCGGTCGCGAGCAGCGCCTCCGCAATGCCCGGCGCGACGACCGCAAGGTTGGTGGTCTGCGCCTTCGAGATGCCGATGAAGCTGTTCATGATGCCCCACACGGTGCCGAACAGGCCGACGAACGGTCCGGTCGATCCGATGGTAGCGAGGATGCCGGTGCCGCGGTTCATACGGCGGCCGGCGGCCGACTCGATGCGCTCAAGGCGCGAGGCCACGCGCTCCTTGATGCCGTCCTTTTCGGGCGCATCGACCGAAAGCCTGATCTCGGCGTCGGCCGCGCGGGCGAAGGCCGCGACGGGCCCGCCGCTCTTGCGCAGCCGTTCGACGCCCTCATGCAGGGAGCGCGACTTGCGCGAGCGTCCGAAGGCCGTTGTTCGCGCGGCGTTTCGCTCCGAGCAGTTCGAGACTTTTGGCGAGCCACACGGTCCAGCTCAGCACCGAAGCAAGTGCGAGCCCGATCATCACCGCTTTGACGACGTGATCCGCCGCCATGAACATGCCCCATGGAGAAAGATCGCGCGGCAGCGTTGCTTCGCCGTCGACTTGAGGCATGTCGTGCGGCCCGGCGGGCGGAGAACCGGGTGCGGCCGCGTCCGATGTTGCCGGCGCCGGCTGTCCGGGCGTGGCCAATTGAGCCACCCGCGATGCGGTCTGATCTTCGTTCTGCACAAGCGCAGGACGGTCGGCCGTCGCGGCGAGCAGAACGCCAGGTCCGCCAACAAG
Organism: uncultured Alphaproteobacteria bacterium; assembly: GCA_963779545.1. GTDB lineage: Bacteria > Pseudomonadota > Alphaproteobacteria > Rhizobiales > Xanthobacteraceae > PALSA-894. Next base: position 72,752 of record CAVZYQ010000009.1, read on the forward strand.
TCCAAACGCGAGCAGGAATGTCAGGGCGAAGTTCAGCAAAACACGGCGGCGTTCGGCTACACACATTGCATTTTCTTCTGATTTCAAAGGCTCGCGCCTGCGAGGCGCGCGATGGACCGGCCGTTGGAGCGAACGCAAGTATTCATATGTGGCATTGCGTCGCGAAAAAACAGAAAAAAGAGCGAGAAAGACAGATAATAGCAATTCTAAAGAGGGTTCCCGTACTTTAGAATTACTACATTTCAATAATGATCAGTATTGTGATTCCTTCATTGCTTGACGAATACAGTCCATGTTAGGCAAGAGCATGGAAAGAATAAGAAAATTCAGAACTGTTCTTAACAAGAACAGAAAGATAAAGTAAACAGGAGAGAAGAAATGGAGCGTAACGGGGTAGTCGAAAGAGCCAGCTCACTTAGCCAGCAACAGAAACAAACAAGTCTTGGCGAAGCATCGAAGCTGGCGTGGGGATCGACTGCTCTTAGTCTCGCCTCGTTGATGCTTCTGACGGATTCGGCGGACGCGCAGCAATCCTCCGGTGCGCTTCCAACCATTCAGGTCAACCCTCCGCAGCGCGCGAAACAAAAGCAGGCACGTCCGCAGCGCGCAGCTCGAGCGGCTCCAGCGCCGGCGCCTGCCGCGCCCGCCGCTCCGAGCCAGACTGAAGCCACAGGCCCCGGCACCGGCTATCAGGCGGCCCAGCCCGGCGTCTCGCGCATCCCGACGCCGCTGATCGATACGCCGCAGACGGTCAACGTCGTCACGAATCAGGAAATCCGCGACCGCGCGATCACCTCGATGGAAGATGCGCTGCGCGGCATTCCCGGCATCACGTTCAACGCCGGCGAAGGCGGGCAGCAGGGCGACAGCCCGATCATCCGCGGCTTCGTGGCGCGCGGCGATATCTTCCGCGACGGCATCCGCGATCCCGGCTGGTACACCCGCGACCTGTTCTCGGCGGATCGCGTCGAGGTCTACAAGGGCCCGTCCGCATTTGCGTTCGGCCGCGGCGCGACCGGCGGCGGCATCAACACCGTCTCGAAGCTTCCAAACGGCCAGACCTATCTGGAAACGCTGCTGACCGTTGCGACTCCTGTCGGCTTGCGCACCGAGCTCGATGCGGGCGCCAAGTGGGGCAATGTCTCGGCGCGCATCGCCGCCATGGGACAGGATCTCGATACGCCGGCGCGCGATCATGTGGATACGAAGCGCTACGGCATCGCCCCGTCCGTCACCGTGGATGTGACCGACAGGACCAAGGTGACGGCCGCCTACATTTATCAGCACGAGGACAGCGTCCCGGATTACGGCCATCCTTACCTTCCGGCCCCGGCCTACAACGCGGGCACCGGCGTGCTCAGCAATCTCGGTTACTACGGAAACGGCGCGGCCACTCCGCCGGTGCCGATTGCGCGCAACAACTGGTTCGGGGTGGCAAACGGCACCCTCGCCGATCGCGTGCTCACCGACACGCACATCCTCACCGGCAAGATCGAGCACGAGTTTGCCCCGAACGTGAAGGTCGTCAACACGACGCGCTACGTGTCGGTGGATCGCCTCGCCCGCCCGACCGCGCCGCGCAGCCTCGGCGATGCGGCGAACAACCCGTTCCCGGCAAGCACGACGGTGCAGCTCAACCCGAACGCCGCGTTCATCAGATATCCGGTCGGCCTGATGACGATCGGACGCCAGCACTTCCAGACCGAAACGAACAACGACCTGTTCGTGAACCAGACCGACCTGACGGCGAAGTTCAACACGTTCGGTCTTCGTCACACCGTCGCGGCGGGTCTCGAATTTGCGCAGGAGAACCGCTTCCAGCAGCGCGCACGCGGACTTGCGCCGTCAGGCGATGCCAATAACCTCTGCGCGCCCACGTTCCTCTCCTGCCGCACCAGTCTGTCCTTTCCGATGGACACCGGTTTCGGCGGGACCTTCAACGGCTGGAACACGCCGCTCGTGACCGAAGCAACCACGGCGGCCGCGTACGTGTCGGACCAGATCAAGATCAACGATTACTTCGAGATCATGGGCGCGGTCCGCCACGATCACTTCGCGACGTCGTTCAACGATCCCGGCAACGCAACGCCGTCCGCCCGGCATCTCGAGCGGACCGACGACCTGACCAGCTATCGCGTCGGCGCCGTGTTCCATCCGACGAAGAACTCCAGCATCTATGTGGCGCACGGCGTGTCCTACAATCCGTCCGCCGAGCTCGGCACGCTGTCGAGCGCGACGAACAACGCCGCGAATGCCAGTCTCCCGCCGGAGAAAAACTCGACGATTGAAGTCGGCGGCAAAGTTGACCTCCTGAACGACAAGCTGAGCCTCACCGCCGCGGTGTTCCGGATCGAAAAGGAGAACATGCGCGTTCCGATCGATCCGATCCTCAACACCGCGCTCGTGCTTGACGGCGTCGGACGGGTCGACGGCTTCGAGGTCGGTGCTGCCGGGCGCATCACCGACAAGTGGATGATCACGGCGGGGTATTCCTATCTCCAGACGGAGCTTGTGAAGACCACCAACCTCGCTCAGTCTCGGACGGGAGCTACCGAGCGCGCCGCCGCACAGCTTCACGCTCTGGACGACCTACGAGATCACTCCGCTGTGGACTGTCGGTGGCGGCGCTCTCTTCCAGTCCGACACGTTCGTGAATGCCGAGAACACGTCGTATGTGCCGGGGTTCTGGCGGTTCGACGCGATGACGAGCTACAAGCTCGGACCGAAGACGCTGCTGCAGTTCAACGTCTACAACATCACCGATGAACTCTACTACGCGCAGTACTACCAAGGCCACGCCGTCCCTGCGCCCGGCCGCTCGGCCTCGCTATCGCTGCGGCATCGCTGGTAACAGGTTTCCAGCTGCCCCTGCGGCCCGCATTCGCCTGACCTCCGGCGCGTGCGGGCCGCCGGCTTTTAAGGAGTTACGTTCCGCGATGATGGTGCACATCCCGCAGGTGCTCAACGCCGAGCAGGTCGCGCAATGCCGCGCCGTGATGGACCGCGCGGACTGGATCGACGGTCGCGTCACCGCGGGGCATCAGTCGGCGCAGGTCAAGCGCAACCTGCAGCTTCCCGAGCGCTCGCCGGAGGCCGAGCAACTCGGCAAGATGGTGCGCGAGGCGCTCGCACGCAATCCGATGTTCGTGACCGCCGTGCTGCCGAAGCAGGTCTTTCCGCCGCTGTTCAATCGCTACGACGCGGAAAACGCGATGAGCTTCGGATCGCACGTCGACAACGCGATCCGTGCGCTGCCGGGCAGCGCGGGCTACGTGCGTACCGATGTCTCCTCAACTCTGTTCATCTCATCGCCTGACGACTACGACGGCGGCGAACTGGTCGTGGAGGACACGTACGGCTCGCACGCCGTCAAGCTGCCGGCCGGCGACATGATCGTCTATCCGGGCGACAGCGTGCACCACGTCAAGCCGGTGACGCGGGGCTCGCGCATCGCCTCGTTCTTCTGGACGCAGAGCATGGTGCGCGACACGATCCATCGCCGCCTGCTGTTCGATCTCGACGTATCCATCATGCGGCTGAATGCCGACCACCCGGGGCATTCGTCGCTCGTGTCGCTGACCTCGCTCTATCATAATCTGCTGCGGCAATGGTGTGAGCTGTAGCGCATTGCGATCCGGAGGTTTGGGCCGTGTGTTGCCATCACGCCCTCGATGTCGCCGCTCACGCTCGCCGCAATCGTGCCTCCAGTTCAATCCTCCGCACAGTGGGCTCACTGAGATTTCGTGCCGTCTACCGTTGCCTTGAGCAATGGTTCCTATTGCGGGAACCGGCGTAGGGTGGCTTACTTTCACGATGGTCAGTCCGAACCATTATCGAAGGGAAGCAGAGCGGTGCCGCGAGTTGGCGGCGCAGTCACCTGATTCCGATATGGCCAAGCGCTGGCGCACTCTCGCGGCCGATTACGACAAGCTCGCCGGTGCGCTGGAGCCTGAGGGCAGCGCGACGCCGGTCATGCGCACGGCAATGCAGCAGCAGCCGATGCAGCAGCAGCAAGCCAAGACAGAACCCGACGAAAAGAAGTAGCGGGACGCGAGCGATGCCGGCCGGCAATGCCGTAAAGACAGACGGCACGCCCCGGCGCGATTCTCGACCGGCGTGCACAAGCGTCCGCGGCGCCTTGACGGTTCGCGGCAGGAAGCCTTCGGCGGAAATGCGGTTTGGCTACCGTGTCGATGCGGGGGTGCTATGGTCATGCGCGGCCCGCGCGCCCTGACAAAGTTGTGTAGCGCGCGTGATGGATGCGCGGATTTGTGACATGACGGAACCTGCGGCCCTGTTGGACATTGGCGCGGGCAGACGGAGAAAGACGGGGTTGCGGGTGCGAGATGTTGCGGTCGGAATTTTCTGCAAAACGCCGACGCCGGGCCAGTCGAAGACGCGCCTGTCCCCGCCGCTGCGCCCCGAGGAGTGCGCTGCGCTGTCGGCGTGCTTCATCCGCGATCTGTCGGCGACGATCGGCGAGCTTGCGAAGGAAGGCGGCGCGATTGGCTACGCGGTCTACACGCCGGCCGGAAGCGAGGCCGCGCTGCGCACGCTGCTACCGCCGGATTTCCGGCTCCAGCTTCAGTGCGAGGGTGACTTCGGAACGCGGCTCGTGTTCTCGATGCGCGAATTTCTGAAGGATCACGCCGGGGCGATCCTGGTGAATTCCGACAGCCCGACGCTGCCGATCTCCATTCTGCGCGACGCCGTTGCGGCGACGCGGCGCGGCGACGTGGTGCTCAGTCCCGCCTGCGATGGCGGTTACACGCTGATCGGCTTGTCGCAGATGTATGAACGGTTGTTCGACGACATTCCGTGGAGCACGTCGGAGGTACACGCGAGGACCGTCGAACGCGCCGCTGAGATCGGCGTGCCTGTAACGAACGTGCCCGGCTGGTACGATGTCGACGATGCGGCCTCGCTGGCGATCCTCACGTCGGAGCTTGCAGGCGATGCTCCGGCGTTCGCGCTACGCGGGCTGAAAGGTGCCCACGCACCGGCCACGCGGGCGCATTTCGCCAATCGCGAACCCATTCTGTCGGCCGCGCAGTGACGCAAACCGCGGCCTCCGGCATGGAGCGCAGCAACGGCCCATTGCTGGCGTTCTGCGCGCTCGGTGCCGCGATGCTGGCGTTCGTCGCCGCCGGGCCGTGGATCATCCGAAGCTACGGCTACGCCGTCTTCATTCCGGCTGTTGCAGCGTCGGGCTTGCTGACCATCGCGGCGGCTTCAATCGCACCACGTGTTGACGGCCGTGTTGCGTTGCTGATCGTTTTGGCAGCGGGGCTCGCAATGCGCCTTCTGCTCGTCGGCGAAGACACGTTTCTCTCGACCGATCTCTATCGCTACATCTGGGACGGCCGCGTGCAGGCAGCCGGGATCAATCCCTACATCCACGTGCCCGCGGACGCGCGCTCTTACGACACTGCGCGATGCCGCAATTTATCCGCGCATCAACCGCGCCGACTATGCGGTGACGGCCTATCCGCCGGTGGCGCAGGCGATTTTCCTCGGCGTCACGCGTATTGCCGAAACCGCGACCACGATGCGGCTTGCGATGGTGGCTTTCGAGATCGTCATCGTTGTGGTCGTGCTCGACCTGCTGCGCCGGCTCGAACTGCCGAAGACCGCGATCGTCGCCTACGCGTGGCATCCGCTTGCGATCTGGGAGATCGCCAACAGCGGCCATGTCGAAGCCGCGATGGTCGCGCTGATCATGCTCGGCGTCTGGCTGCTGGTGCGCATGCGGCGCGTTGCCGGCGCGATCGCGGTGGCGCTCGCCATTTTGGTCAAGCCCTATGCGTTGTTTGTCCTTCCGCCGTTCTGGCGGCGCTGGGACTGGCGCGTCCCGGTGGCCATCATTGCGACGGTCGCCGTCTGCTACCTGCCTTATCTTGGCGCGGGCAAAGGCGTGCTGGGCTTCCTCAGCAGCGGCTACCTCTCCGAAGAAGGGCTGACCACCGGCGAAGGCCTCTGGCTCCCGACCCTGGTGCAGGCGTTCATCGGCAAGGCGCAGTGGTTCACAGTGCTCTATGCCGTTGCGGCGGCCGCGCTCATGATCTGGCTCGGCTGGCGCAACACGTTCACGCCGGACCGCAGCCCGCGCGAGAGCATCAGCAGCGTCATCCTGCTGCTCACCGCCGGGCTGGTCCTGATGTCGCCGAACTACGCGTGGTACTTCCTGGCGCTCGTCCCGTTCATCCCGCTCGGCGCCGGCGCGCTCGGGTGGGCGCTGACGCTTGGCGCATTCCTGCTTTATCGCCCGATTTTTCTCCCGCACAACGACCTCATCTGGAAAACGCTCGCCACCCTGCCTTTCCTGACCGTGCTGACGGTCATCGCGTTCCGGCATTTCTGCGCGCGCAAGACCGGGCTTCGCTGATGCAGCTTCCCGGTGCGAGCGCGATCGTCAGCGTGGTGATTCCCTGCCTCAACGAGGAGGACGCTATCCCGGGGGTCGTGCGTGAAGTCCTCGCGCAGGGCATCGACGAGGTGATCGTTGTCGATAATGGCTCGACCGACGCGACAGCGGCGAATGCCGAACGCGCCGGCGCGCGCGTCGTCAGTGAGCCGCGCCGCGGCTACGGCCGTGCCTGCGCGGCGGGCGTAGCCGCCTTGCGGGCGGATGCCGGCATCGTGTGCTTTCTCGACGGCGACGGCAGCGATGTGCCGTCGTTCATGCCGGCGGTCATCGGGCCGGTGGCGCGCAACGAAGCCGACTTCGTGATGGGCTCGCGCCTGCGCGGCAACCGCGAGGCCGGCAGCATGACACCGCAGCAGTTCGTCGCCGGCCACCTCGCGGGCGGGCTGATGCGGCTCGTTTACGGCGTGCGCTTTACCGACATGTCGCCGTTCCGCGCAATGCGCGTCGCGCAATTGCGCGGGCTTGGCATGCGCGAGGAAACCTACGGCTGGAACCTCGAAATGCAGATGCGCGTTGCGGCGGCTGGCCTGCGCATCCTCGAAGTGCCGGTCGATCATCGCTGCCGGCGTGGCGGCGTGTCCAAGGTCTCGGGAAACATCACGGCAGGTCTCAGTGCCGCATGGAAGATCACGACGACTTTCCTGCGGCTCGCCGCGACGTTGCGTCGTACTAGATCCCGCTGAACCAGTTAAACCCGCGGTCTTCCCAATAGCCGCCGGTGTAGGTGTTCGTTACCTCGATCGCGGTGATCCACTTCGGGTTCTTGAACCCGAGCTTGGTGGCGGTGCGCAGCCGCAGCGGAAAGCCGAACGGATCGGTGATCGCCTGCCTGGCGTATTTCGTTGCCAGAATGGTCTGCGGGTGCAGCGCCGTCGCCATGTCGATCGAGCCGTAATAGTCGTCCGCGCATTTGAACGAAACATACTTCGCCGTCAGGTCCGCGCCGATGCGCTCAAGAAAATGGCGCAGGTTCACGCCCGACCACTGCCCGATATAGTCCCAGCCCTCGACGCAGATGTGGCGGATGATCCATTCCTGCTCGGGCAATTCGTAGATCTGCCGCGCGGTCCATGCGCGTTTGTCCTGGATGAGGCCGGCAAGCTCCAGCTTCCATCTCGCGGCGTCGACCGGCGCAACATCCTCCACGTCGTAATAGGCGTTGAAGCGCGGCGGCTTCACCACCTGCGACTCGCTGTAGGTCGGCGCCAGATGGTTCGGCCGGAACATGAACTGCTGGACGCGATCGTTGAAGCCCGACACCGTCTTCAGCACCGACTGCACCGCATCGGTATGCGTCACGTTGCAGCCGGTGAGCATCGTCAGCGCGCCGAGGCTGACCGCGCCGCGCAGGATCTTGCGGCGGTCGATCTCCTCGATCAGCTTCTTGTGCTCTTTCAGGACGCTCTGATCGATGCCGCGGTCCGGGCGGAAGATCGATGGCGAAGGGGTTTTCATCGGTTCACTCCGCCGGCTCGAGCGCGGTCTTGCGCGCCTCGTCGACACGCGGTCCGCCGGTGATCATCGCGCCGATGGTTTTCGGCACCAGCAATGCCAGCGCGACGTGAATCACAAGGAACCCGACGATCGCCGCCATGCCGATGAAGTGCGCCAGCCGCGCGCCCTGGAAGTCGTAGAACAGCGTGACGAGCTCCGAGAGCTGCACCGGCTTCCAGATGGCGAAGCCCGACAGCACCTGCACGACGATGACGGCGATGATGCCGACATAGAGCAGCTTCTGCACCGCGTTGTAGTGCGTGATGTCGTCATGCGCGAGCCGGAAGCGCAGCGCGTCGCGAACGTTGGAGATGATTTCGCTCGGCCAGATCGGCAACAGCTTGCGGCGGAAGCGGCCGGTCGCAAAGCCATAGGCCAGATAGCAAAGCCCGTTGAGCATCAGCAGCCACATCGCGAAGAAGTGCCACTGCAGTGCGCCTTCGGGCCCGCCGCCGATGGTGATCCGTCGTGGAGAAATGCAGCCAGCCGAACAGCACCTCGTCGTTGTAGATCTGCCAGCCGCTGCCGATCATGATGATCATCGCGATGGCGTTGATCCAATGCATGATGCGCAGCGGCAGCGGATGCAGTTTGCGCGGATGACGATCTGTTGAATTGACCGTGTTGTCGCCCATGACGAATGCTCGATTTCGACGAGCGCATCTCGCCGCGTGATGTGGATCACTGACAACACACGAGCTCGTGTGCGAAATCTGAAGGGGCGAACGCGATGTTGCGATCTTCCTTAGTCTGGGCCGCCGTCGCGGCGTGTGCTCTTGCCACGCCAAGCGCGCCGCTCCTTGCGCAACGCATGATGCTTGCTGCGACTGTTCAAAAGGATACACCCGAGGTCCATCCAGCGCTGAAAGGTCTCTCGCCCGAAGAGAAGATGGCGAAGCGGTTCCCGCAGCCAATCCGCGTCGGCGATCTCGTCGGATTGCCGCTCCTCGATCATCGCAATTCGACACTCGGCTTCATCCGGCAGGTCGTGCGCACGCCCGCCGACAGGATCGTTCTGGTGGTTCCGTATCGCGCGTGGCTCGGCTGGACGCCGTTCGACTGGGGCAAGCGCACGGTCGGCGTGCCGCTCGAGATGGTCGCGATCCTCGGCCGCCAGGTCGCTGCACTCGACATGTCTAGCCAGGACTTCGCCGACGCGCCGACGTTCGATGGCGCACTGGCGACGCCGGTCTCGCCCGATGACACCATCCGCATCGCGATCACGCGACGTTGATGTCCTTATTCTCCAAACCCTCTGGAACTGAAAATCTGATTGCCTGTTGGGCTCTCTGAATGGACGATCTCACCCAGCCCCCGGTCCGGCCACGCACCCTTCTCGCGCAGGCGCTGGGTGCAGGAGACCCCTCCACCCGGGCGCTGGTTCCCCCCATCCACATGTCGGCGACCTACCTGCGCGATGCCGACAACGGTTATCCGGCAGGCCACGTCTATGGCCGCACCGACAATCCTTCGGTTCAACAAGCTGAGGCGCTGCTGACCGCGCTGGAGTGCGCCGAAGCCGCGATGATGTTCACCTCGGGCATGTCGGCCGCGACCGCGATATTTCTCGCGCTCGAAAAGCCGACGCACATCGTCGCCTCGAAGGTGATGTACTGGGGCTTCCGCGCGTGGCTGCGCGATATTGGCTTCGGCCATACGGTGACATTCGTCGAGACGTCCGACCTGCAGGCGGTACGCGCCGCCATCCAGCCAGACACCGGCCTGATCTGGATCGAGACGCCGAGCAATCCGCTCTGGACCATCACCGACATCGCGGCGATCTCCGAAATCGCGCAAGAAGCCGGCGCGCTGCTGTGCGTCGACTCGACGGTGTCGACGCCGGTGTTCACGCGGCCGCTGACGCTCGGCGCCGACATCGTGGTCCATTCGGCGACGAAATATCTCAATGGACATTCCGACGTTGTCGCAGGCGCGCTGGTCACGGCGAGAGCCGACGATTTCTGGCAGCGCATCGAGAAGGTGCGCGCGCAGATCGGCGCGGTGCTTGGACCTTTCGAGGCGTGGCTCCTGATGCGCGGCATGCGCACGCTGGATCTGCGCGTGCGCGAGCAGGCGTGCACGGCCGCAAAGCTCGCGCAGGCGCTGAAAGATCATCCGGCTTTGTCGGCGGTGCTCTATCCCGGACTGGAAGATCACCCGGGCCACGACATTGCCGCACGGCAGATGGCAGGCGGCTTTGGCGGCATGCTGTCGATTCGCCTGAAGGGCGGCGAGGTGGCGGCCGTGCAAGCCGCCGCGCGCGTGAAAGTCTGGAAGCGCGCCACCTCGCTCGGCGGAGCCGAAAGCCTGATCGAACACCGCGCCTCGATCGAAGGCATGGGCACGCCTTGCCCCAAGGATCTGCTGCGCCTTTCGGCCGGACTTGAGGATCCGGACGATCTCCTGTTCGATCTGTTCCGCGCTCTGTCGAACTGAAGTCTCGCACGCATGAAAGTTTTATTGACTGGCGGCGCGGGCTTCATCGGCCAGCATGTGCTGCGCGAACTGCTCACCCGCGGTCATGACGTGCGCGTGATGGATTCGCTGCGCCCGGATGTGCATGCCGCGCAGGACTGGAAGCCGCCCGCAGGTGTGGAATTTCAGACGGCTGATGTGCGCGACGCGACGGCGATCGACCGCGCGCTTGCAGGTGTCGAAACAGTGCTGCATCTCGCGGCGAAAGTCGGCCTCGGCGTCGCGGTGAGCGATCTGCCCGACTACGCATCGTCGAACGATGCCGGCACCGCAGAGCTGCTCGCCGGCATGGCGCGGGCCGGCGTGGCCCGGCTGACGCTCGCAAGCTCGATGGTGGTTTACGGAGAAGGCGTCGGGCATTGCCGCCAGCACGGCGCAATGCGGCCTGCACCGCGCATCGAGGCGGACCTGAAGGCCGGCAAGTTCGAGCCGCCCTGCCGGCTTTGCGGCGCGCCGCTCGAGCCTGCGCTGGTCACCGAGGATGTCGCGCCCGACCCGCGCAACGCCTATGCCAGCAGCAAGATGGCGCAGGAATTCTATGCGTCGAACTGGGCGCGCGTGACCGGCGGATCGGTCGCGGTCCTGCGCTATCACAACGTCTACGGCCCCGGCATGCCGCACGACACGCCCTACGCCGGCGTGGCGGCGATTTTCACGGCTGCTCTGCGACGTGGAGAGCCGCCGAAAGTGTTCGAGGACGGCAAGCAGCGGCGCGACTTCGTGCACGTTCGCGACGTCGCGGCGGCGACGGTGTCTGCCTGCGAGCAGCTTGTCTCCGGCGTGCGCGCGTTCAATGTCGGATCGGGCACGCCACGCACCGTCGGCGACATGGCGCGCGCGCTCGCGAAGGCGTTGAACGGACCGGAGCCGGTCGTGACCGGCGGTTACCGGCTCGGCGATGTGCGCCACATCACGGCGGATTCATCGCGTCTTCGCGAGGAACTGGATTGGATGCCAAAGGCCGAATTCGAAGCCGGCATGACCGAGCTCGCGAACAGCAATCGCTCATAGCGCCCGGCAAATGAACGCTGCCGCGCTCGGAGAGGGTCATGCAACAAGGTAGATCGGACTGGACCAGGCCTGATGTCCGTCGGCCTGCGTGACGCGCAGGTAGACCGGAAGGTCGGCGCCGCCGTGATACGTCACGTCGTGCTGGAGCACGACGCGGCGGCTCCAGTCGTCCTCCGGCAGGCGAGAGACAGTGAGCTTGCGGCCAAGACCGCCGCCGTCGAATACGACGGTATCGTCATTGAGCTTCGCAAGGTCCACCTTGCCCGACACGATATTGGTTTCGATTTCGACGCTACCGCCGCGCGCATCGTCGAGCCAGAGGTCGATACCCGCCATGTTGCCGGTGGTCACCGAGGTCCATTCGAGCGTGTTGCCGCTGTCCTTCACCTTGCGTTCCGGATTGAGGAAGTTCACCGGCGCATGGCGCGCGACGCGGTTTCCATTCACGGTCAATCTGCCTTGCCAGATCGTCTCACGTCCCCTGCCCCGGTATTCCGCGCCCTGCCACAACACGCGAACGCGCCGGCCGAGGTCCGCCGCCGCGTAGGGCCGCACCGTCTGCACGACGCGTGCACCATGCAGCACGTCAACGCGCTCGACCGGCGCAGTGCCGATCACTTCGGCGGTCAGCCGCATCGGCGTTGAGCCGGGGCGGATGATGTCGCCGATCAGCGCGTCCTGTACGGAGCGTTCCTGCGCGGCCCCAAGCTGCGGGTCGTCAGCGAAGCGCGTCACCGGTTTTTCAAATCGGCCCGCGAGACTGAGGCAGAGCCGCGTCCCCGTCGTGCCGTAGTGACGGCGTTGGCGCAGTGCTGCGAACAATGCATCGCGTGTCAGCTCCGGCATCAGGTAGCAGGTGAGCCCGCCGATCGCGCCAAAGGTCGATGCGCCAGGCCGCGTCGCGCCAGGCCGCCCCTTGTGATCGTCGCTGTGGCAGACGACCCCGACTCGAAAGCCTTTGTCGAACGCATCGTGCAGCAGCCACTCGAACGTGCCCCAGGTCGAATGCACCTCGACCGCGCGTTCAAGCTTGCCGTCGTGCGCTTGTCTGATGTCCGCGTAACGCCCGCCGACATGCGCGATGACGACGGTATCCTCGTCTTGCAGCGCACCGAACAGATCTTTCGCGGTGTAGCAATCCGCATTGCTCGGGTCCTGCCCGTCGACGAGGATGCGCGACGAGCGGAAGATCGGCCGGCCCTCGCGGCGATAAAAGATATTGCGATCGCCGCCCATGCCGGTGTTGCCGGACCACTCGTAGCCCGGCACGCAGACGAAACGCCCTGGCACGTCAAACTCGGCGGTGAGCTGGTTCAACTCGCTCCAGAACGCATCCGTGATCTGGAAATCGTTACCCTGATGGCCGACGATATCGACGAAAGCCTTGTCGCGCGCGTAGGAGAAATAAGTGCGCGCCGGATTGGTGCCGACGGTCTCGCCGCTTTGTCCGTGCAGGTCACCCCAGTATCGCCGCAGCGGCGCACGCGTGACGACGCGCATCGGGTTGGCGCGCGCAAGCTCCGAGCCGGCTTCATCAAGCAAACGCAACTCGACATCGCCTGGCGCATCGACCACAAGATTGTCGAACACGAGTGGCCCCTCACCCGGCTTCTCCGCGATCGTCTCGGGCAGATTCCGCAGCGGCACCGACGAGGCGAGCCTGATCGGCTGCGCGCCAAACGAGGTCGGATTGCCCCAGATGTCCTCGGCGACCAAAGCGAGGCGAATGTGTTCTCCGGCCACCGCCACCGTCGGCAAGATCGCCTTGAAACGCGCGGTTTTCCCCGGCACCAACTCAAATCCGGGCGACTCCGGCAGCTCGGTGAACTCGTACGTGGCGAACGCGTCGACGTAGACCTTCAGCGCGAAATGCTCCTCGCAATTCGTCTGCAGCCGCAGGCCGGGCGAACCGCCGCGGCGATCGCCAAAGCACACCGTGATCGTATCGCCCGCCCGCAGATAGCCGCGGCCGACGCGGACCAGCAGTGTGTTCACCCATGGACGGATGTTCAGCCGCTCGACCCAGTATTCAAGCTTGGCGCCGTTGCTCGCCTCGACGGTGGTGTAGTTGGCAGCCGCCGGATCGCTGAACTGCGGCTTCGCCATGTCGGACGTCGTGCGCCACGCGATCTTCAGCATCCCGGTGTCGTCGATGCCGAAGGTCCCGGCGGTGTAGATCAGCGTGAAGGATTCATGCGTGCCCGCAATGAACGGGCCTGCAGGGGACAGCGTCGCCGTGCCCATGTGCTCGGGCAGATAGGTCGAGAACGGCATGCAATGTCCCTGCGGTGTCCAAATTCCTCTTGTTAAGACGTTATAAGACGACTTAGCATGCCGCAATGGCGCGGAACTCCACCAATGCGCGGACGAAAGACCTCCTGCTCGACCGCACGGGGCCGGAACCGCTTTATCGGCAGATCGCGCAGCACCTTGAAGGCGCGATCCGCTCCGGCGACCTCAAGCCCGGCGACCGGCTCGACTCCGAGGACGTGCTGACACGGCGCTATGCGGTGAGCCGCATCACGCTGCGGCAGGCCGTGGATGCGCTGGTGCGCAAGGAGATCATCGTCCGCCGCCAGGGCAAGGGCACGTTCGTGAGCCGGCCGGCCGTCAGGCATGACTTGAAACGGCTGCATGGCCTGCTTGGCTCGCTGTTCGCGCAGGCCGAAACCGCGAGCGCGAAGCTCCTGCGCTACGAATTGTGCCCCGCGCCGCGCGATATCGCCGACCTGCTCGGCCTTCTCGATGGTGAAAGCGCGCTCGCGCTGGAGCGGCTCTATTTTATCGGCCGACGCCCGGTTGCCTATGCGCAGGACTGGCTGGTGCGACAGGTCGCGGCGCTGCCGCGCGCGAAAGCCGATCTCCTGTCGACCGAAGACATGATGCGCGACGCCGGTATCGATATCGCCTCCACGCAAATCTCGATCCGCGCCGAGGCTGCAGGCGCGACCGCCGCGCGGCTTCTGAAGGTCGCGGCGCGCGCTCCAGTGCTGGTGCTGCGCCGCCGCGCGTACGGATACGACGGCAAGGTGAAGGAAGCAGGACGCATCTGGTTCTGCTCGGACGCCTATGAGTTCTGCGCGACGCACGAGCTCGGGCGCGCCGGCAATTTCTTCGATATTCGCAGCGTCGAGGAGAACGCCTGAGCCGGCGTTGCGGCACACGATGGGGGAGTACATGAGCATTCGCATCCTGGCGGCGCTGCTGGCGCTGGTCGCGATCCCGGCTCACGCGCAGGAGTGGCCGAACAAGCCCGTCCGCATGATCGTGCCGTTCGCGGCGGGTGGCTCGACCGACGTCGCGGCACGCCTCGTTGCGGAATTCCTCTCACGCTCGTTCGGCCAGCAGGTCTACGTCGAGAACCGCACCGGCGCGAACGGCGTGATCGGCATCGAGGCCGCGGGCAAGAGCGATCCGGATGGTTACACGCTGCTCGTCGCGCCGGACGCGATCGTCAGCAACCCGCACGTCTACAAGGTGAACTACGACGCGCTGAAGGACTTCGTCCCGGTCGTGCAGCTTTCAAGCCAGCCGATCGTGTTCGCGGCGCATCCCGATCTCGGCGTGACGTCGATCGCCGATCTTGTCGCACGCGCCAAAAAAGAGCCGGGCCTGCGCTTCGGGACCGGCAGCGGTGTCGGCTCCTCGCAGCACATGGTCGGGATGTGGTTCGGGCAGATCGCCGGCATCACGCTGGAACAGGTGCCGTATCGCGGCGGCGGTCAGGCAATCAACGACCTGATTGCCGGGCACGTGAAGCTCGGCTCGCTCGGCTCGACGCCGCTGATCCCGCACTACAAGGCCGGCAAGCTGCTGCTGCTCGCGCAGACGACCGAAAAGCGCTCGCAAAGCCTGCCGGAAATTCCGACCTTCCAGGAGGCCGGCATCAAGGGTCTGGTGCTCGATCAATGGCTCGGCGTGTTCGTCCCCGCCGGCACGCCCGCGCCGGTCGTCGCGCGCCTGAATGGCGAGATCGGCAAGGCGCTCAACGATGCGGCCATCAAGACAAGCTTTGCCAGCTCCGCGCTCGATCCGATCGGCGGCACGCCCGGCGACTTCGCGCAACTCGTGCGCGATGACTTCGCGAAATACGAGCGGCTGGTGAAGGAGCTGAATATCAAGGTCCAGCAGTGAGCGTGAGTCGTGCGCCGGTGCCACGAAGCCGACCCTCAGCTTCCACGGCGGGACGAGTCATGACCTCGCGCTGAGCGCAGCAAACGTCGCGGACAGAAACGCCGCGAAGATGACCCCGGCATTCACCGCATGCGAATATTCCCACTGCGTGCGCAGCGCGGCCCAGTTCTCCGGCTGAACCGTCCAGTTCTGCGTCGCGGCGTTCGCGGGCTGCGTCCAGATGAAGAAGACCACGAGATTGAGCACGATCAGCGCGGCGGCGAGCGCCGCGAACACGGCGGTCTGCCTGTCATGGCGCGTTACGATGGCGAGGCCCGCGTTGGCGAGGAACGCCATTGGCAGGAACAACCCCGCCATCCACCAGCCGGCGTAGATGCGCTGCACGACGAAATAATCGTCCTTCGACATGACGATCTTGTGCGCGAACTCGTAGAGGTGCGCGGCGGGTGCGATCAGCGCGAGGCCGGTGAAGACGATCGCCATGAAGCGGAGCGGAAACAGCATGGTGGTCCTCCTGCGCCCGCGCGTGCGGGCCGGTGTTCCCCTGCCCCTTCATGTAATGACGTGACTTAGGTTGGAGTCGAACCCGCCTGCGTCAAGATGCGGGCGGAACCCGGACCGCTGCGGTCAGTGGGTGCGGCGTCGAAACGGCCAGATGAACTGTTTCGAGAACTCGGCCGGGACACGGTCGTCCTCGATGCCCGTTTGCGGCGGCCACGCCCCTTTGGGCATGTGATAGGTGCCGAACAGCCGATCGATCCAGGGGAAGTGCACGGCGAAATTCCTGTCCACCGGCTTCATCGCATGGTGCCAGTGATGAAAGCGCGGGAACACCACGAGCTGGTTCAGCACCGGCACGTCGAACCGGATGTTGACGTGATTGAGCGTCGCCTGCACCGCGACGATGACAAGCCAGATGTAGAGCGCGGCTTGCGAAAAGCCGAGTGCGAACAGCGGCACGAGGATCAGCGCCCGCGTCACGATGATGTCGACCACATGCAGCCGCGAACCGGCCAGCCAATCGAGGTCGCGCGAGGAGTGGTGAATGGCGTGGAACGGCCAAAGCCAGCCGACGCTGTGGAAGGTGCGGTGCACCGCGTATTGCGTCAGGTCAGCAACCAGCATGATGGCGAGGACTTCGACGGGGAGCGGCAGGATCGACGGATCGAGCCCCGAGGTCCGGGCGTGGAAGGACCGCGCGACTATACGTCGCCGGCAGTAAGGTGAAGAACGTCATCAGCTCCACCGCGACGTGGCTGATCAGGAAGTAGATTCCGTCCGTGGTCCAACCGGGGCGAAACGTGCCCTGCTCGGCATTGAGCGGAAACAGCCGCTCCAGGGGAATGAAAACGACGGCGAGCAGCACGACGTTCAGGATGAACCAGTCGAGCCCAACCCGGAACGCCGCCGGGCCGCTGCCGACGTCGACGCTGCTTCCGCCGGCAAGGACCGCCGCCATGCAGAAGAAGAGCCCGGTTAGCCCGAGCCGCTTGGAAGGCCGCAGCAGCATATTGAGGGCCGAGAGCAGAAAGCTTGCGACGATCGCCAGCGCCAGGATCGCGCGCATGGTCTCGACGGGATAGCGTGGCGCCGTCTCCGAGGCGGTCAGCCACTGCGGATAGCGGAACACAAGCACGGTGAGAAAACTTCCCAGGCCGAGGAGCACTCCGAACACACCGGACAACCAGCCGGACCCAAAGTGTTTCGGCAGGCTGTCCCCCAGGAGGGCTTCCATCGACCGATCCAGTCTGGTCTGGCCGTGTGGCGCGTTCATGTGGCTCCCTGCTTCGCGATCACACCAGAAATCGTAGGGTGGGCAAAGGCGCGCAGCGCCGTGCCCACCACGAAATGCTTTGACCGGAAAAATCGGTGGGCTCGCTTCGCTTAGCCCACCCTACGCGCTCACTTCATCTGCGATGCGCGGGCGGTATCATTACCCCCAGCGCCATCACGGTCGCGCTTGAATTTCTGGTGAGCGAACCCTGCGAAAGCGACCGTAAACAATGCCGAAACAATCCACATCGGCACCAGGAAAAAGAGGGCGATCGCGCCCTGCCCGCAGTCATCGCATGCAACCCAAAACAAATATGGAGAACAATAGAGCAGGATGACGACGGCAACGGTACTGAGCCAAACTCCTCTCAATCCCCATCGCGCACCAAAAAGCCATGGCACGGCGGGAAAGACGAAAGGCAGACCCATCGAGAGGGTCATTAGAACGCCGAAATCCATAGTCTCTGCCCGATAGGCTTTTTCGATAGCGCTCCCCTTGGTCGTTAACATGAGGCAGACGGTTCAAACTCCTACGAAAACCGCGCAGCTGTGGCGTTGCGGATCGCCCGCTCGACCGAGCCGCTGATCGAAAAGTCGGTGGGCTCGCTTCGCTTAGCCCACCCTACGTTCGCGCAACATCGTTCAGTGCAACTCACTCACTTCTCCGATCTGCCGGCCAGCGCTTCCTTGATCGCAACGGCCTCGAACTCTTCGAGCTTTCCCTCCTCTTTCAGGAAATCATCGAGCGTCGTCAGTTCGGCGACGGAGCGGACGCGATAGGTGGCCGGATCGGCCTTGCCTTCGATCGCTCGCACCTGTTTCGCCGAAGCGGTCAGCCGCCTGCCAAGTTTGCTCATCGTTCGTCAGGCCAGCTTACGCCGCCAGAACGGCGCGCTTCACCGCTTTGGGCAACGCGATCTCGCGGAAGAACTCTTTTGGATAGAGGTAGTCCTCGCCGGATTCGTCGACGACCCGAAGCAGGCCATGTTTTTCCGCCGTGGCGTCGCGTAGCATGACGTAGATTTTCCGCTTCTCCAGCGAGACCGGGTGGCCTTCGTTGTCGATGCACACGACGAGCTGTTTTGTCTGCGGCTTTGCCATCAACCGATCTCAAGCAGGCGTTTGATTTTCAATTCCTTGCATCCGATTGCGGCCGCTTCTTACCAATGTAGTTCGGCGACATGAACAGAACCATCCGGAAGCCGGACCCGCGCGATACCTTTTCGTTTGCGCCAGCGGGCGCGGCCATATGCTTTTCGCAAGCGTGCGCGCTGACGAATTCCAGACCCTACTGCAAACGTCTCGACGGCCGAAATGTCGCCCAGAATCTCGAACCGCATGATGGATCGTCTCGCTCCCCCAGCTTCGGGTCGACGATGCTCTGCCACTTGACATTGATCCTATTATTGTGCTTATATGCCTCACCTCGTCCACCGAGGGGCGCTGTCATGAGGCGTCGTGAGGGCGGGACGAATTGAAGGAGGCGCCGGAGAACAGGCGATCTCCTTCGATGGCGGGCGCGGGGCAATTCCCCGCCTTCGCCGGTGCGGCGCCCGCGGGCGAGGCTTCGCAAGCCTCGCACTCGGGCGGCTACGGGACCCGCCCTGGGGGCACTATGACCCCTGCGCGAGGAGCTCGCTGCAGAGGAACGGCGCGAATGCCGTTTCAGAAGCGCGGACCGGAGCCGAAAAATGCCGCCAGTGGAGCGCCGCGAGGTGAGCATCCCGATCGCAAGGGATGCCCACGCCTCGCAAGCGTGGACTCGAAGGTAGCGCCTCGCGGCGCTCCGCTCCCCTCACTGTGGTGGTGAGGGGCCCTGTTGAGCAACACCCGGGCGCGACGCGCCGCGGGATCGCGATGGCATGCCCTCATGAAGCAAGCGCAAGACTTCGGAGCGCCGCAGGTGTCCCAATCTGAGTCACATTGGCGCTAGCCGCGCGGCCAAATCCGCAAATCACATGAACCGTTTACCGGACTCATGCGACTCATCTCCGGGAAGGGGCGCCTCCGCGCCGCCACGGATTCGCCATCCGGGTCGCATCAAGGTGCGCCCGGGTGGGAAGTGACATGGGAAAGGCGCCAATGCTGCGCACGCTTGCACTCGCCACCATCATCGGATTTTCCGCCAGCGCGGCGCTCGCGCAGACCACGCCTCTGCCGCAGCCAAAGCCCATCAAGCGCGGCGTCGCGAGTTTCTGGACCTCGGCCGAACCGACCTTCGACGAAGGCACCTACGACCGCATCAATCAGGCGATGCTCTCCTATTCGGCGATCGAAGTGCGCGGCGGCTGGCCCGCGGTCGCGAAGGTGAACCTTGCGCCCGGTGCGTCCGGCCCCGACGTCGAGAAACTGCGCCAGCGTCTCGCGATCACCGACGACCTGCCGGCTGAAGTCGCGGAGGGCGACGCCTACGACACGATGTTGACCGAAGCCGTGAAGCGCTTCCAGGCGCGCCACGGACTCCCTGAGCTTGGCACGGTCGGCCCGCAGACCATCGAGGCGCTCAACGTTCCGGTGAAGACGCGCATCCGCCAGCTCGCGGCCTCGCTCGACCGGCTGCACGGCATGGGCTTCACCTTCGGCCAGCGCTACGTGGTGGTGAACATTCCGGCCGCGGTCGCAGAGGCGATCGAAGACGGCAAGGTCACGCGCCGCTACGTCGCGGTGGTCGGCAAGGTCGACCGCCCCTCGCCCACGCTCACCACCAGCATCACGGCGGTGAATTTCAATCCGACGTGGACGGTGCCGCTGTCGATCCTGAAGAAGGATATCGCGGTGAAGATGCGCAAGGACCCAAGCTATGTCTCGCGCATGAAGATGCGCGTGCTCGACAGCGCCGGCAACGAGCTCGATCCGCGCTCGGTCGACTGGTCCGCGGACCGCACGCCGAACTTCACGGTGCGGCAGGAAGTCCGGCGACGGCAATGCGCTCGGCAAGGTGCGCATCGACATGCCGAATTCGCATTCGGTCTACATGCACGACACCAACCACAAGGAGTTCTTCTCGGCCGACTATCGCTTCCAGTCCTCGGGATGCGCGCGCATCGAAGGCGTGCTCGATCTCGCGGCGTGGATTCTCGAGGAGAAGCAGGGCTGGAGCCGCAAGGAGATCGATGCCGAGGTCGCGACCGCCAAGCGCACCACGGTGCGGCTCGCGCGGCCGATTCCGGTGGCGTGGATCTACCTCACCGGCTGGGCGAGCCCGGACGGCACGATCAACTTCCGCAACGACGTGTACAACCTCGATCCCAAGCCCGCGAACCAGTTCATGGTGCAGGTGGACCGCCCGGCGCGGGTCGCCTCGGCGGCGCGTGCATCGGGCTTCGTGCTGCAGTCGGGCAGCGAGACGCCGCTCACGTTCAAGCCGGTGTCGTATCTGGATAGCCGGTAAGCTGCTGGGCCTGATGGAACTTTGGACGAAGTCGGGGCGTTTTCCGGGCATAAACCAGGAGAACGACCATGGATCGGGGACATCAACTCAAGCGCGGCGGCGACGCCGACGGGCCGCGCAAGCCGCCGCACGAAGAGACCGAAGACAAGAAGGAAAAGCTGCTCGGCGACGAACTCGACGACAGTTTCCCGGCCTCCGATCCCCCCGCCAGCACCCAGCCGGTCGGCAAGGAGCCCCCTGCCCCGAAGCCGCGCAAGCCGGATTGATGTTCGCCGTCCGCGCGCCCATCTCTTTGAGGGATGGAGGCGCGCATGACGGGCAAGAAAAAAGACCGCAAGGAAAAACTCGACGAGGAGCTCGAGGAAGGTCTGGAACAGACCTTCCCGGCGTCCGACGCCTCCCACCGCCACCCAGCCGGTGCACAAGCCGCACGAAAAACACGACGACTGACGTGCCGCTGCAAAATCGGGTCACGCCGTTCGGTGAACTGATCGCGACGCCTGCGCGCGGCACGATGTATGGCAATCGCGGCGGCAAATTTCATCGCGACGATCAAACGCTCGGCGCGCGCCGCTGGGCCTCGCGGCAGTGGATCTGCTGCGTGCTGGCGTTCAAGAACCGCCGCCACCCGGTCTGGCGCGAACGATACACCGGGCTGTTTTTCCTCGACGAGGTGACCGCGCTCGCCGCCGGCCACCGCCCCTGTTTCGAGTGCCGCCGCGCCGACGCGAATTCTTTCGCGGAAAAATGGGCGCAAACCAAGGGCAGCGATTTCCCCTACGTCGATGAGATGGATCGTGTGCTGCAGGCCGAACGGCTCGATGGCCGCGCGAAACGAACGCACGACATGCGGTTCGAGAATTTGCCCGACGGTACCTTTGTGACGCGCGATGATGATGCCTACGCGGTGCGCGGCTCGCATCTCCTGCGCTGGAGCGAAACCGGTTACACGGAGAAAATCGCGCGGCCGCGCGGGATGGCGAACGTGCTCACGCCGCCGAGCATCGTCGCTGTGCTGTCAGCGGGCTACAAACCGCAATGGCATCCGAGCGCAGAATGAATTTTCCGCTCGTCCCCGCGCAGGCGGGGACCCAGCGCCAAGAACAGAATTCCCGCTTTCGCGGGAATGAGCGGAGAGTGTCACGCCGCGACGCAGCCGCCTGCCTTCACCTTGCGCTCGGTCGATGCCGGAAACTTCGCAAGCTTGTCCGCAGGACGCACCGGACGGCGCACCAGTTCGCCGCCGCAGTTCGGGCATTTGCCCTTCAGTACGCCCTCCGCGCACGACTTGCAGAACGTGCATTCGAACGAGCACATCATCGCGTCGCGCAAGTCCGGCGGCAGGTCGCGGTCGCAGCATTCGCAGTTCGGTCGCAGCGCGAGCATGGCTTACCCCTTGATTGCGGCCTTGATGGCTTCCACCGTGCCGACTTCCTTCGCGGCCTTGATGATGCGCGCCTCGCGCGCGTTGATGTCGTCGAGCGCGGCCGGCAGCTTGTCGATGATGTCGAGCGGCACGACGATCGCGCCGTGCTGGTCGGCGTGGATGAGATCGCCCGAGTTCACCTTCATGCCGTGCACCGTGACGGGGACGCCGAAGTCCTCGACATGCGTCCAGGCGTGCGAGGGCGAGAGCGAGCCCGCGAGCATCTGAAAGCCCGGCGCGATCATCGGGATGTCGCGGATCGATCCGTTGGTGATGACGCCGAGGCAGCCGAGCGCCTTGTGGATGTTCGACTGCACCTCGCCCCAGAACGCACCATAGCCGACCTCGTCGTCGAGGTCCTCGATCACCGAAATGCTCGGACGCGGCTCCGACGCGACGTAGTCGAGATAGTCCATGCGCTTGGCCATGTAGTCGCCGGCGCGAAACCTTGTCCTTCGCCTTCGCGGTCACGGTCTTGGCAAAGCCGACGATCGGCGGGAGATGGGGAAACGGGCATATCAGGTGCTTCACAGTGTAACCGTGCCCGCGCCGCTCGGGCGCAACCATCTCGACGATGTTGCACACCGTCGGCGTGTCGATCGATTGCAGGAATTCCATCTGCTTCTTGGTCAGCGTCGCGGCCATGGCGTTTCTCTCCCCGTTAGCTTCTTCCAATAGACGGCTATGACCACAGCCATCAAGGCCTGCATCGCGATAACCATGACGACGCAACCGGTCCAGCCAAGCGTATCCCAGGTAAGACCGGGCAGGATCGCACCGAAGCTGCCGCCGATGTAGAAGCACGTGGCATAGAGGCCGATCGCCGAGGTGCGGCCGCTTTCGGCGGCAAGCGCAACAGACGCGGTGGATGTCGCTTGCACGACGAAGCCGCAGCCGGCCGCGATCGCGAGGCCCACGATGATCGCCACGACCGATGGGACGAGCATGATCAGCGCCCCGCAGGCCCACACCGCGATCGTGCCGAGGATCAGCGTACGGCGGCCGAAGCGCGCAACTGCGCGTCCAAGCCCGAGGACTGCGGCGCCGCCGACGAGATAGGTGACGAAGATGGCGCCGAGCAACGTAGGCGAGAGATTGTAAGGCGGTGCGGCGAGCAGAAAGACCACATAAGTGAACAGCGCGACGAAATTGAAGAGGACGCCAAAGCCGACCGCGTAGATCGCGAGCAGGCGCGGGTTGGTGAGGTGCCCGACCATTTGCCGAGCGGACGTGGCGAGGCCCTCGGACCGCACGAAGTTCTTCTCGCGCGGCAGGATCGCGGCGGTCGCCAGGCCGCAGACGAACGTGATCGCGGCCATGATCATGAAACCGCTGCGCCAGCCGACGAGATCGGCCAGCGAGCCGGAGACAAAGCGGCCGCAGAACCCGCCGAAACTCGATGCCGCCATGTAGGCGCCGGTGGCACCGATGGCCTGCGAGGCAGGCCACTCCTCGCCGATATAGGCGACCACGACGGTAAAGATCGGCGGCAGCGCGAGGCCGAGCAGAAAACGCCAGAAGATCAGCAGCGGCAGGTTCGGTGCGAACGCGATCATGATCAGCGGCAATGTGGAGACGATCATCGCCGCCACGATTACGCGCTTGCGTCCGAGCACATCCGCGATGGCGCCTGCAAACGGCGCGGACAGCGCGATCGCAAACGTCGTCGCCGTCATGGTCAGGCTGATCTGCGCGGGGCTTGCGACGAATTCCTGAGCAAGCGACGGCAGCAGCGATTGCGGCCCATAGAGATTGAAGAACGCACAGAAGCCCGGAATGCCGACCGCGGCGCGGCGAAGACTTTGATTCATGCGATGGCGCGGTTCAGCGGTTGCACCGCGGCATTGTCGCTGACTTTGACGCCGAAAGCATCACCGCGCGAGCGCAGCCCGGGCATGTGCGAGCGTCGTGTCCGGCCTTCCCGATGCGTCGACTTGCTCCCAGTCGATGCCGCCGAGATCGTAAGTCTCCTGCTGCTGCGCGATTTTCGCATCGGCATCGGACGCGTCGCCACGCCGGCTTCCGACGCGCGCGATCCGCGTGGCGAGATCCGCGGTGAGAAACAGGCCACGGAACGAGATGTTGCTTGCCGCTGCGGCGTCCGCGATCGATACGCGCTCCTGCGGTGTCGAGAACACCGCATCGACAACCACCGAATGGCCTGCCGCGACGACGCGCCGCGCCTTGCACGCCAGCATCGCGTAAACTTTCCGGGTGACGTCGGGGCTGTATGCTTCAGCATCAAGCTTGTCCGTCTCGCCGACGCCGAACATGATCTTCCGCTCCACATCGGAGCGCAGCAGCACGGCGCCGGGCGCAGGCGCGATATGCGGCGCCAGCATCCGCGCCAGCACGGATTTTCCGGTGCCGGACAAACCACCGACCGCGATCAGCGTCGGCTTGGGCGGAGCGATCAGCGTGCAGGCAAAGCGAAAGTAGGTCGCGGCGCTTTTGACGATGGCCGGATGTTCGTCCTTGCTCGCAGTTTCAAGCCGCGCCGCCGTCACCTTGGCGCGGATCGCGGCGCGCACCGACATGAACAGCGGAAGCGCGGCGAGCGCATCGAGATCGGTGTCGCGGCGCGCATTGGCAAGATAGCGATTGAGCACGACGTTCGCGGCGTCTTTCAGCCCCCGCTCGGTCAAATCCATCAATAGAAACGCGAGATCATAAAGAACATCGCCCGCCGCTATCAGCGGATCGAACTCGATCGCGTCGAACAGGACAGGCCGTCTCTTCGATCATCGCGATGTTGCCGAGATGCAAGTCGCCATGCCCGCGCCGGATCAGGCCTTGCTTCCCCCGCTCACGCAACAGCGGACGTAGCCGCTCGAACGCAACACGGCTCGCTTGCGTCAGTTCGGTTCTGTCGGCTGCGGTGAAATATTTCGGGCGCGTCTTGGAACGCCTCGTCATTCTGTAAGATGAAACGCCCGAGCGCTTCGACCCAGGGCTCGGCTTCTACGACCGGCGCACGGTCATGTGCCGCCGCGACGGCGCGCCCGAGCGCATCGGCCACCGAAATATCGATTTTTCCCTGGTCAGCCAGACGATCCAGCGTCGCGTTCTCGTCGAAGCGGCGCATCTCGACCGCCCACTCGACCGCCTCGCCTGTGCCATCGAGCGCAAGGCGGCCATTTTTCTCGCGCGTGATCGCGACAACGCGCCGATAAATTTCCGGTGCGAAGGGACCATTCACGTCCATTTCGGATTCGCAAGCCGCCTTGCGTTTCGCGAGCGTCGAATAGTCGAGGAACGGGAATTTGACCGCACGCTTTACCTTGTAGACGCGCTCGCCCGCAAGAAAGACTGCCGCTGCATGTGTATCGATGCGCTGTACCGCTACGCCGCCGTGCGTCGCAGGATCGGCGAGCAGTACGAAGACATTTTCCTGCGATTGAGTTCGGTGCATAAAAATGCCGGATTGCTGAGGTTTATAGAGACTAGGCTGCTAACTCACTGATATCAGCAGCGGCGCGTGAAAAAATAGATTTTGCTGTTCCGCGAATAGTTGCAGCACGAAAAAATATCGACCGTAAGCCTTGCAGCGCTGAACCACCTGTCCTTATTGTGAAACGTGAATTCTGCGTAGGGAAGCTCTCCGCAACGGTGACATTGCTGCATCTGCCGCGGGCTCACAAACCTTGCGGCGAGTTCTGCAAACATGTGCCGCAGCTTCTCCCGCAAGTACATCGCCGCCGTGGGGGCATGAATGCGTCGTGCGAGACAATCGCGAAAAACATTGCAAGCGAAGACACAATCGCCGACCGAGATGTTTGATCCACTCCTTGATCCACAATCGCAGCAGCGCGGCGGCTCGTGCTCGAACTCTACTATTGGAGCAAGGAGCCGGGGCTGCTCGATATTATCCGCGGCATCGCCGCCATGCCGGAGCAGGCGCGCGCAGCCCTCGAGTCCTTCGTTGCGATGGCGAGCGAGCCGAAATCCGTGAGCGCAACTCTCGATGCGCGCGGCGTGCTTCAGCTGTCCTCGTCGGATGTCGCAAGAACCGTCGCGCTCGCGCAGTGCGCCGCCGAGGATGAATTGCCTCGCGTCCTCAACTAGACTGCGCGTTAACCAAATCAAACTTCTGCCAATTCACCGCTTTGCTTAACAGTGGCGCGCGGGCATAACGGCCATGCGCGGCGATTGCTCCCGCAACGGAAGTGGTCTTGTTAGCCTCATTGCGCCAAGCAAATGCTTGGCGCACAGTTTTGCCGCGTTCCTGATGCACGCGAGTGTGACTGAAGTTCTCGGGAGAGTGGAATGTCGGTGAAAAGGCCTGATCCGGTGGATATCGAAGTGGGCCACCGGATCAGAATCGAGCGGCTCTCGCGCGGCCTGTCACAGACGGCTTTGGCGAACCAGTTGGGGGTGACTTTCCAGCAGGTGCAAAAGTACGAGAAGGGCGTCAATCGAGTCGGCGCCGGGCGGCTGACCAAGATCGCCGAGGTGCTCGGGGTCCCGGTCGGTACGTTCTTCGCCGGCAAGGAGTTGCTGGAGAGCGAACAGTCGAAAGACGCCGACGCTTCGTCGCCGCTGAAGCTGCTGACCGTGTCCGGCGCCTTCCGCCTGCTGCGCGCCTACGCGGACATCGAGGACAGCAACCTGCGGCGCGCGATCGTCGATCTGGTCGAGCAGATCAAGACGCAGCGAAGCTAGACCGCCGCGGCATCGGCCGCGTAGTCCTCCATTCACCAGTCGAAATGAAGCACCGGCGGCACGTTCACCGGCGTGCAGCGCAATGCTAGTGTGCGGCCGCGCCGGGAGACGGGCGCTGCGGGAGAAGGTGAAGCGATGCGTGGCAAGGACAACATGCGCAACGGCGGGCAGGTGCTCGTCGACCAGCTTCTGGTCAACGGCGTGCGTCACGTCTTCTGCGTGCCGGGCGAAAGCTACCTGGCGGCGCTCGACGCCTTCCACGACCGCGACATCGAGGTGACGATCTGCCGTCAGGAAGGCGGCGCCGTCATGATGGCGGAAGCGCACGGCAAGCTCACTGGCCGGCCCGGCATCGCATTCGTGACGCGCGGCCCGGGCGCCACCAACGGCTCGCCCGGCATTCACATCGCCAAGCAGGATTCCACGCCGATGATCATGTTCGTCGGCCAGGTCGGACGCGAGATGCGCGACCGCGAGGCGTTCCAGGAGCTCGATTACCGCGCGGTGTTCGGCACCATGGCGAAATGGGCAACCGAGATCGACGATCCGGTGCGCATCCCGGAGATCGTCTCGCGCGCGTTCCATGTCGCGATGAACGGGCGTCCCGGCCCGGTGGTGATCGCGCTGCCCGAAGATATGCTGATGGAGCGCGTGTCGGTGGACGATGCGCTCGCCGCCGACCTGATCGAGACCTGGCCGGGCCTCACTGACATGTCGCACCTGCAGAAGATGCTGTGGGCGGCCGAAAAGCCGCTGGTGGTGCTCGGCGGCAGCCGCTGGTCGGAGGCCGCGTGCGCCGCGACCGTGCGCTTTGCCGAGCGGTTGATCGGTTCGCTGATTGAGATGGTAGCGGCCCTGCAGATAAAGATTGCGCGCCGCGAGGTTTTCGATTGGGTCGTCGTCCACCGCGGCGCTCCTTGCCGTCCAGCAGCCGCGGCTCGAGCTTGTCGACGACCGCCTTGGCGACCTATCTCCTGAGCACTCGAGCGCATCTTCCTATCGTCAACATCGACGGACTCCGACCACACGTAAGACGCGCTGGCGCTGTCAATCAAGTGCACCGTCACCCGCACGCGTGCGCCAGACTTTCGGACGCCTCCAGTGAGCACCACAAAGAGGCTGCCCGGCGGTACCGTCTGGCCAGCCCTCTGCTTTCTCTGAGCTGAAAGCGCCGGCGGCTGTGCCGACGAGCACGCGCAAGCCCCTTCGAGCTGCGCCATGCTTGTGAATCAGCTCCTGCTGCAGACCGTGGACAGAAGTAGCGAGGCTCCTCCCCTGCCGTGTGATCTTGCAATGGGGCAAGCACCGCGATTGTGTTCTGGCCGGCGAAGGCGGCGGTTCGATGGGAACGTAGCGTCGATGCCCCCCGCATCGCGCTGCCTGAACGTCGGTGTATACCTCCGCCCTTGGGCAACCTCGATGACGATCGTGTCGGCACCACCTTCTTCCCGGTAGTAGCGCACCAGTCGTGCGCGCAGCCGGCGTGCCTGTACCCGCACGATCGGATCCGCCCGTGGATCGAAGGACGATTCTCGATCGAATACCTGGACGCCGATCACGTACTCTTTCAGCTGATCGCCGCGCCCTTCGAGCGCTTCCGTCACGATGAAGCTGAGAAAGCGCTTGAGACGCCCGACCGGTCGGAACGCGGCGCTGCCGAGAATGTCGCTCGAGCTGCTGTTGTGTGTGCCGTTCAGGGCAGCTTCTGGGAGGCTCAGCAACGTGGATGGGTTCTTCTTTTGGCACAAGTCGACCGATTATCGCTCGACGTTCAGATCCAGGCGATGGATGTCGCCGAGAATTACGCTATAGGCGAACGCGCCGATCAACGCGACGACGCCGATGTAGATGAGCGGTCCGACGAACGATCCCGTCATCTGGAAGGCGATGCCGATGACGAGTGGCGTGATGATGCCGGCGAGATTGGCGCTGAAGTTGAAGATGCCGCTGGTCAAGCCGATCAGCTTCTTTGGCGCGACGTCCGAAATGACTGTCCAGCCCAGGTTCGTCATGCCCTGACCGAAGAAAGCGATCGACATGATGAGGATGACGAGTGGTGCGTTCCCCTCTCGGGCACGTAGTTCGCCCCCTGACCACGGTCGACTGCGAGGAGCATGCCGCCCACGATCGGCAGCTTGCGCGCAAGGTTGGCTCCACTCCGCAACGGTCGCTCGGGTATGGATCCCCTGCGTGGTCGGCACGTCGGTCGGCACAACGGCGATTCGGAACGGGATGTTGCTGGAGGTCAACGGCACGACTGGCGAGGTCAAGATCCTCGGGGTCTGATCGGGCTCACGATCGGAGTCACCAGTACAGCGTGGCGGAAGTCGATTGATGGTTTGCAGCGGACGCCCCAGGTGACCTCACCCCCCAGCCCCCTCTCCGCGCGGAGAGGGGAGACCGATCATCGTCCTCCCCTCTCCGCGCCGGAGAGGGGGCTGGGGGTGAGGTTGACTTCGGGTGCGAAAGCCTGGCTCCAACTATCAACGAATCTGCGCCCGGGTGTACGAGAGATTCAGCACAAGGAGAGACATGCGCGTACGCAACAGCACCCTCACAGGTAAAGTCGCGCTGGTCACCGGTGGAGCACGCGGTCTTGGCGCGGCCATCGCGCGCGCCCTGGCTGCGGACGGAGCAGATGTCGCGATCAGCTACGGCGCGTCTGCTACGAAGGCCGCGGCTGTCGTTCGAGAGATCGAAGCGATGGGCGTCCGGGCCGCCGCGTTCGAGGCGGATCAGGCCGACCCTGCCCAGGTAGAGGCACTGGTCAAGGCCGTTGCCAGCCACTTTGGGCGTCTGGACATCCTGGTCAACAACGCCGGGCGTGCTCGTCGCCGGCGAGGTCGGCGATCCGACCAGCGACCCCGCCGCGTTTGTTCGGCAGTTCGCCATCAACGTCGGCGGTGTGGCAGCCGCCGTACGCGCGGCGGCGTCGATCATGGGCGAAGGCGGACGCATCATCTCGATCGGCTCCGCCGCCCAAATCATAGACAGCAACACGCTCGTCCTTCTTTTTATCCAGGCCGTACGCGAGAGCCGCGGCGGTTGGCTCGTTAATGATTCGGAGGACGTTCAGGCCTGCGATCTGGCCCGCGTCCTTGGTGGCTTGGCGCTGGCTGTCGTCGAAGTAGGCCGGCACGGTGACAACGGCTTCTGTGACTTTCTCCCCGAGATAATCCTCAGCCGTCTGCCGCATCTTTTGCAAAATCATGGCGGAGATTTCCGGTGGGCTGTAGCGCTTGTCGCGCAATTCGACGTGCGCATCGCCGTTATCCCCCTCGGACACCTTATAAGGCAACCGTTTCGCGGCGTCAGTCACTTGCTGGCTGCGGAACTTGCGGCCCATGAGGCGCTTCACGGAAAAAATCGTATTCTCCGGATTGGTGATCGCCTGGCGTTTTGCAATTTGTCCGACGAGGCGCTCGCCCTTCTCCGTGATAGCGACGACGGACGGTGTCGTACGGGCTCCTTCTGCATTGGCGATCACAACCGGTTCGCCGCCGCTCATAATAGAAACGCAGGAGTTCGTGGTTCCAAGGTCGATGCCGATTACTTTGCCCATGTGCCTACTCCTTCCTCACTTGGTCTGTCTTTGAAATTGTTACGATGAACTGATCGTGTTGTCTGTTCCCGGTGTGCCGTCGGCTCGCCCGGACGATACACTCACCATGGCCGCCCGCAAGATACGATCGTGCAGAAGATAGCCTCGCTGAAACTCGTCGACCACATGCTGCTTCGGTACCGTCTCAGAGGCGACGGAGGTCACGGCTTGATGTGTGGCAGGATCGAACGGGCGGCCGATCGTCTCCACCGGTACGACATAAAACCTCGTCAAGGCTCCCGTCAACTGCTTGAGGGTGAGATCCACGCCTTGAATAAGGACGTCGCTGCCAGCTCCCTCACGTGAAGACTTGATGGCCCGCTCGAGGTTGTCGACGACCGGCAACAGCTCCTTGAGCAAATGCTCATTGCCGATCGGATCTGGTCGCGCTGGTCCCGTTGAGCGAGACGTTTGTAATTATCAAACTCTGCGGCCAGCCGAAGATATTTATCGTTCAAGCCCGCCACCTCTTCAGCCTTTGCGGCAAGAGCCAGTTGAAGCTCGGCGACCAGGTTCGCATCGCCAGTTTCCTCCGTTGAGGAACAATTATTGGGTGATGGGGTTCCCAAGTTCTCGAATATATTCGCGTTCTGCGATTCCTCTGCCATGAAAGACTCCTTTGTTCGTCTGGAGATAGCCACAGGGGTCATAAAGTCAACCGGGCCAGAAAAATTAATTACTTGCGTAGGGAATGGCGAGTGATGCGGACTAGACTTGTAGAGTGGGAGGGAGGCTATTTTGGGATCGCCGGTAGAGAAGCTCAAGACCTTCTAACGTCAGGAACGGTTCGATGTGTTGAATGGATGTGGTTTCGGCTGCCAGGATGGAACTGAGTCCTCCAGTTCCGATGACATAGGCGGAGCAACCGAGTTCTTGCTCCATTCGGCGGACGACGGTATCGACCAGTCCTGCATACCCAAATAGCAGTCCGGCCTGAATGCTACTGGCTGTATCGATGCCGATCACGGTTTTAGGGCGGATCAATTCCACTTTGGCCAGTTTGGCGGCTCGTGTAAACAGGGCCTCCGCTGAGATTGCGAGGCCAGGAGAGATGACGCCTCCCAAATAGTGGCCCGCAGCTGTAATAGCACAAAAGGTTGTGGCGGTGCCAAAATCAACGACGATGAGATCGCGGCGATATTTATGGTACGCGGCAGCCGCATTCACCAGCCGGTCGCTGCCGATTTCTTTCGGATTCGCATAGCGAAGTGTGAGCCCCGTGTCTGTGTCTGAGGTGACAATCAGGGGATGCTGATGAAAATAATGGTCGAGCATATTCGAGACGGTTTCGGTCAGTGCGGGCACAACACTAGAGATAATGGCTCCGGACAGATGTTGAGCGGGAATCCCTGCGGCTGTGAGAAGATTGGAAAACAAGATGCCGTACTCGTCCGATGTTTTCTTGACGTCCGTAGCCAATCGCCAATGGGCTGCGAGGGTACGGTCGTTATAGACGCCCCAGACAATGTTGGTATTGCCTATATCGACGACGAGGAGCATGAGACCTATTGTACGTTTTACCGGATGATTTGGCTAATAGCCTGCGGGACTAAATACTGTGGCAGCCGAGAGTTCGATGGCGGGTATATCTCAGGCCGCTAGTGGAATTAGACGCAGGATGCTCAAAAAGGTCGTCCAGCAAGGCCGCAGCGAGTGAAGAGCCGAGGAGGTACATACCGCACTTCGTGTGGGCCGTTCGCCCTTGCAATGGGGCTTGGCGAACGGAAAAGCCCATCCAGTGTTTCCGACCTCCAAGAATCTCATTGGGTACGTTGAGCCTCTGAGCGATGCGAGAACGCCGCTTGGTGAAAGGCGCGTCTTGGCGCGCCGGGGTTGGGCGGGTGAGAACTGAGACTTTTTCAGCATCCTGCTTAGGTCCTCACGTGGATGATGTCCGCCACACGCAACGTGACGATTTCCGGCGTCTCTGAATTGGGCAGCGCGGGTTGTGGCCGGATGTGCAACGATCCATCCTGGCCGATGTGCTGGGCAAGCCCCACGATGACTTCTCCACCAGCCAATGTTGCTCGTACGGTCGTGCCGATGGTTGAGCATCGCTGGCCATAGGCCAATGCGAGTCGGCTCGTTCCATGAATCGCTAATTCATCGAGACAGTGTTCGAGTTCGAGAAGCAGCTGTGCGAGCAGTCTGTTGCGGTCGACAACCATCTTCCGTTCCTGCCAGATCGACGTTGCTGCGCTACGAAGGTCGATAGGCCAATCATCCTCGTCGCCGTTGACGTTGATGCCGATTCCGATGATCTGGAACGGGTCTGATCCGGTTCCTGTTCCACTTTCACAGAGGATTCCGCCGACCTTTCGTTCTGAGATCAGGAGATCGTTGGGCCATTTCACGGAGACGTGGGTGGAGGAGACCTGTTCGATCGCTTCTGCTGTGGCCAGTGCAGAGACCAATGGGAGCCAGGAGAGCCATTCTGTGAGGCGCTCAGGTGGGCGCCCCGTTTTGAGGATGATGGAACAATAGAGATTGACGTCTGGAGGAGAAAACCACGTTCTGGAAAGACGCCCTCGCCCGGCGGTTTGGCTCTCAGCGACGACGACCGTGCCATGCTCCACATCTGCCTGTGCAAGCTGAACGGCTTCCCGATTGGTTGAAGTGAGGCAGTCGAATAATTCGAGGCGGCGCCCCAACCACGTGGTGGCAAGCGTGCTGTTGATCGTATCTCGTGTGAGTGGGGGCGAAGGTTGCACGTGTTACTTAGCAGGCTGTTGATAAAGTCCGCCAGCTTCGTTCTCGGCTCATCGAAATCCTCAACGTACCCCAAAGGGTACGCCTCCGGTTTCGGCTCGCCTGCGGCCTTGCTGGACGGGCTTTTTGAGCATCCTTCGGGAAGTTATGTTGTTGTAGGACATGTGCGAATCTCAAAATTCTCACGTATCAAAATTATTCTCCGCTACTTGCGACCCCGTCGGCGGGGTTCGAGCACCAGGCTGAGCGTTGCGGCGGGAGTTCGGCGCGTAACGTCGCGCTGACGGCGTGCGCACTTTCCTGGGCAGGAGCTTGTTGAAGCTGCTGGAAGAAGACGACCGCATCAGGCACTTGGTCGTGATCGATCATGACGCACCCGTGAGCGCCGGTGCGAAGTCGCGTTCGTACGTGGTCAATCATCACAGCCGAGCGCCCGCGCGGATGGCCGAATCCTGACCGCGGAGTCCATTGACACGTTCGTCCACCTCGGCTTTCTAGAGCCCGACCCGCAACCTCGGCTGGGCGCATGAGCTCGAGAGCGTGGGTACTTTACACGTGCTCAACGCCTGCCGCGAGCGCGGCGTCCAAAAGCTGGTGCTCGGCTCCACGACCGCGCTCTACGGGCCGCATTTCGACAACCCAAACTTTCTGTCCGAGAGCCATCCGCTGCGGGGGTTGCCCGGCACACCATTCTTGGCCGACAGAATCGATGCCGAGCGCCAGGTGGATGCCTACGCGCGCGAACATCGCGGCGCTTGCGTCACGGTGCTGCGCTTCGCACCGCTGCTCGGGCCCACCGTCGAGAGCTACGTGACGCGCTGGCTGACCGGCTCGCTGGTGCCCACCTTGCTCGGCTTCAATCCGCTGGTGCAGTTCGTCCACGAGGTCGACGCCTTGGCCGCGCTCAAGCTCACGCTCGACCGCGATGAGCCGGTTGTTGATCGACACCGCCGGCGCCGACGAAGCGGGCCGGATGGTGCAGCGCCGCGACCACCCCGACCACACGTGGTTCATCGGCAAGGGCAAGGTCGACGAGCTGCAGCGACATCTGCCTCGCGGTCGACGCCGACACGGTGGTGTTCGACAACGAGCTGGCCCCGCGCAGCAGTTCAACCTGGAGAAGGTGCTCGGCCGTACCGCGATCGACCGCACGGCGGTGATCCTCGACATCTTCGCCCAGAACGCCCACACCCTCGAGGGCAAGGCGCAGGTCGAGCTGGCGTTGCTGCGGTACCGACTGCCCGCGCCTGCGCCGCGGGGCATCAGCGCCAAGCTTGTCGCAGCAGCGCGGCGGCGTCGGGACCCGGTTCGGTTCCGGCGAGACCAAGCTCGAGACCGACCGCCGGCGCGATCATGCGGCGCATCACCAACCTCGAATCCGAGCTGAAGGAGCTGCCGCACGACGCGCCACCTGCAGCGCAAGAGCCGCAGCCGCAGCGGCCTCGCCGCGGTCACGATCGTCGGCTACACCAACGCCGGCAAGTCGACCTTGCTCAACCACCTCACCCATGCCGGCGTGCTGGTCGAGGACCGGCTGTTCGCCACGCTCGACCCGACCACGCGGCGCCTGTCGCTGCCCGGCGGCGAGCCGGTGCTGCTCACCGACACGGTCGGCTTCGTCCGCCGCCTGCCGCACGGGCTGGTCGAGGCGTTCAAGAGCACGCTCGAGGTCGCCGGCGCGGCCGACTTCCTGGTCCACGTCGTCGACTGCACGGCGCCCGATCCGGAGGGCCAGATCGCAGCAGTGCGCAGGTGCTCGCCGAGATCGGTGCGCTGCACGTGCCCGAGCTGCTGGTGTTCAACAAGCCCGACGCCGCGCCGGACGTGGCCAGCGAACTCGTGCGCCGACCACGAGGGCTCGGTGGCGGTCAGCGCGGTCACCGGCGAGGGCATCGACGTGTTCCTGCAGGCGCTCGGCGACCGGCTTGCGGGCGCTCAGCAAGGTCGTCGAGCTGCTGATCCCGTACGAGCGCGGCGACGTGCTGGCCTCGGTGCATCGCGAGGGCGAGGTGGTGTCGACGCATCACGAGGAGCGGCGGTGTGCGCGTGCGCGCCCGGCTCGCCGACGCGTCGGCCGGCCGGCTGGCCGAGTTCGTCGTCGCACCTGCCTGATGCCGCTACTGGTGGCGGCGGAGGGCCATCGGGCAGGATGGTCGGTTCATGGCTGAGCCGCAGGCTTCGTCCCGCCGCCCTACCCGTACGATCGGCTCGATCGGCTTGCAAGCCGTGCGCGCGAGCGCACGACGGTGGCGTCGTCGACCTGTCGATCGGCACGCCGTGCGACCCGCCGCATCGACAGCGTGATCGCCGCGCTGTCGACGTCGAACACCGAGCGCGGCTACCCACCGAGCATCGGGTCCGACGCCGCTTGCGCCACGCGATCCGCGCGTGGATCGATCGCCGGTTCGACATCGACGTCCCGCTCGCGCAGATGGCCGCGTGCATCGGCACGAAGGAGTTCGTCGCCACGACGCCGCAGTACCTGCGGCTGCGCACGCCGTCGAGCGACACCGTCCTGTATCCGGCGGTCGCCTACCCGACGTACGAGATGGGCGCCATCCTGGCCGGGTGCCGCGGCGTGCCCGTCGCGTGCCGCGCCGACGGCGGCGCTCGACCTCGACGTCGATCGAGCGCCGGCCGACGCGGCGCGGGCGTTGATGCTGTGGGTCAACAGCCCGTCGAACCCCACCGGCGCGCTCGACCGATCTCGGCGCGGCGGCAGCGTGGGGCCGCCGCCACGGCGTGCCGGTGTTCAGCGACGAGTGCTACGTCGAGTTCACCTGGGACGGTCCGGCGCAGCACGATCCTCGAGCCCGGACTCGAGGGCGTCGTCGCGGTCCACTCGCTGTCGAAGCGATCGAACCTCGCCGGGCTGCGCGTCGGCTTCTACGCCGGTGACGCCGAGATCGTCGGGTACCTGAAAGAGGTGCGCAAGCACGTCGGCATGCTGGTGCCGGGTCCGGCACAGGCGGCCGGCAGCCGTGGCGCTCGGCCGACGACGCGCACGTGGACGTGCAACGCGACCGCTACCGCCGCCGGCTCGAGCGCCTTGGCAAGGTGCTGCTCGGCGTGGTCGGGCGTCGACGTCGCGTTTCCGGCCGGCGGCTTCTACCTGTGGTTCGACGCGGGCGACGGATGGGAGTTCGCCGAGCGACTGGCCCGCGAGGGCGGTGCGCTGGTCAGTCCCGGCGACTTCTACGGTGCCGGCGGTGCAAACAACGTTCGTGTCGCCGTGGTACAACCAGATGATCGAATCGAGCTGGTCGCCCAGCGACTGGGGGTGCAGTGATGTCGTTTCAACCTCAAATGCCAATCGATCAGCCCGCCCCCGCCGCCCGTCCCCGCCCACCGCCTCCACTCGTTCGCGTCCGCCGGCGAAAGGCGAGCGCCGCAAGGGATTGATCGTCTTCGGGCTGGTCCTCCTGCTGGCGCGGTCGTCGGTGGCGGCGCGGTCGTCGCAGATGGGCGGGACGAACTACACGGACGGCGGTGAAGCCTGGCCCGTGCCCCGTCGGTTGCACGACGACGCTCGAGTTCGACAAGCCGGCGACCTTCACCGTGTACGTCGAGACGAAGGGCGAGCTCGGCGAGCTCAGTGGCGACTGCGAAGCCAACAGCGGCGACGTACACCCATCCCGGCGACAAGCTGCCCAGAGTCGTCGATGACGCTGGTCGACAGCAACGGCGACGAGGTCGACCTGCAGCGTGGGCCACGGCGTCGTACGACGCCGACGGCTGCGACGGCACAGCTGTTCGAACAGTCAGGATCCCCGAGGCGGGCACCTACGCCTCACCGTGGAGTCCGAGGACACCGACTTCGCGGTCGCGATCGGCAAGAACCCGAAGGAAGACGACGACTGATGCTGGTCATCGGTGGCTCGGTCGCCCTCGGCGGCCTCGTGCTCGGCCTGCTGTTTTCCTGCTCGGCCTGCGTCGTCGCCGTCCGGATCCTGCGCTCGTCACGGCTGCGCCGCTGCCGAGCTGGCCTCCCGAGCCGTACACGGGAGCAGTCCCGACCGGCCGCCGGCCTGCCGTCACATCCCGGCTTCCGCCCGGCAGACACCGCCGTTGATTCAGCCGGTTCAAGTGCCCGGCCAGCCGCCGATCCGGTTGCCCGAGACCCCACCCGGCGGCAGCTTTGCGCCGCCGACGTTGGCGCCACCATCGTCAGATGTCGCGCCCGGCTCGCGCCCGCCGACCGAGCCCTGGGCCACTGCGCCCCGATACGTGACGCCGGGGAGCGAGCCGGATGGGCCCGACGCGGCCGCGCCTGAACCGCAGCACGCGGCCGACCCTGCCGCCAACGCCACCGAGTGGTGGCTGGACGACCTCTGCCAGGACGACCGACGACTGAGGTTGTCTAGAGGCGGCGCATGACGGTGACGACACGGCCGAAGATCTGCACCTCGTCGGCATCGAAGACCATCGGCTGCAGCCGGGCGTTGGCGGGCATCAACGTGACCGTGGAGCCCTTGCGCTGGAACGTCTTGACCGTCGCCTCTTCGCCGGGAATGCCGGCGACGACGATCTCGCCGTTGTCGGCGGTCTGCTGGGCCCGGCAGACCACGAAGTCGCCGTCCATGATGCCGACGCCGATCATCGAGTCGCCGCGGACTCGCAGCATGAACAGGTCGCCCGTGCCGGTGAAGTCTTCGGGCAGCGGGAACAGCTCCTCGACGTTCTCGTGGGCCAGCACGTCGGTGCCGGCGGCGACATCGCCGACCAGCGGGACGTGGCGGACGGGGCGGCGCTCGATGGCCGCGCCCGACGACGGGTCGAAGCGGACCTCGAGCGCCCGCGGCTTGGTCGGGTCACGCTTCAGGAAGCCCATCCTCTGCAGTGACGCCAGGTGGCTGTGCACGGTGGACGGGGAGGTGAGGCCGACCGCCTCGCCGATCTCGCGCACGCTGGGTGGATAGCCGCGCTCGCGCATGCTGGTCTCGATCATGTCGAGGATGCCCTCGTTGGCGGGCGGTGAGTTGTTTCGGCCATGCGCATAGCGTACGCGCGTTCGTGCCGCAGGTCAAACATCCGTTCGTGAAACAAATGTTCGACCGAGAGGTTGACGTCGAACGAATGTTCGTGGCATGCTACGAACGACTGTTCGAGCAACGTGTGTTCGATCGGTCGAGATGTCAATCACGACGAGATCTCGGAACGGAGCAGCACGTGGCCATCGCAGTCGTCATCCCCGGCAGTTCGGCGAGTCTCAGCTCTGCCGTCGCAGATCTACGCCCGCCGGCGGATGATGGTCATGCTCGTTCTGGCAGCGATCGTGCTGGTGCTGCTCGTCGGCGCCGGCCATGTTGTGGCGGATCGTGGAGGCGATCCTGCCTCCGCCTCCATGATTCGCCCTGCTACCTCCGCCGTCGGCCAGCCGATGCCTACATGCGTCGCAGCCGGGCGACACCCTGTGGTCGATCGCCGAGCGGTTCCACGGCGACACGTCGCTCGCGGACTACGTCGATCCGCTGATCGCCGATCAACGGCGGCACCGAGTTGCAGGTCTCGCCAGGCCTCGACACTTCCCTGACGCTCCACTAGCCTCGGGCGGCATGCGCTGCCCGAGATGCCATGACCGACGACACCAAGGTGATCGATTCGCGCGAGTCCGAAGAAGGCGCGTCGATCCGCCGGCGCCGGCTGTGCGCCAGTGCCAGCACCGGTTCACGACGTACGAGCGGCTCGAGGAGGTGCCGCTGGTCGTCGTCAAGAGCCACGGTGCGCCGCCAGCCGTTCGACCGCGCGAAGATCGTCGCCGGCGTCGCCGCAGCGTCGAAGGGCCGGCCGGTCACCGGCCGAGCAGATCGAGCAGCTCGCCGAGCGTCGAGGACGACGTCGCGGCTGCAGGGCAACGAGATCACTACGGCCGAGATCGGCCTGGAGGTGCTCGAGCGGCTCCGCGTCCCTCGACGAGGTCGCCTACCTGCGCTTCGCCAGCGTCTACAAGGGCTTCGACGCGGCCGCCGACTTCCAGCGCGAGCTCGTGCTGTTGAAGAAGCTGGAGAGCAGCTAGATCCACCAGTCGTCTGGCGCGATGATCACCGGATGGTGACTGGATACGGGGACACATACCGTGGAGCTGTTGTCGACGACGCCGACCCGATGCAGCAGTATCGACTCGGCGTCATCGTCCCCGAGATCTACGGCGACGATGTCTCGGTATGGGCCGTGGCGCTGCGAGCCGGCTCGGGCCCGATGCCGACTGTCGGAGACCTCGTGTGGATCTCCTTAACGAAAACGGCGACACCGACTATCCGATCTGGCAGTCGGCCGCGGACCCGGCGGGCACCGGCAACGTCACCGCGGGATACGTGGGCAAGTACCGCGGTCTCGTCGTCGGCAACGACGATCCGATGCAGCTCCATCGACTCGAGGTCACCGTCCCCGAAGTGGATTCGTCGACGGCGTGGGCCGCGGCGTCCGACGACGTGCAGTATTTCGACTCGCCTGAGATCGGCACCGAGGTGTGGATCGAGTATCAGCACGGCGACCCGGCGTACCCGCGCTGGGTCGGTCTCGCCTGACCGTCAGCGTTCGCGCAGGTACCTGGTGAACAGGAAGCCGTCCTCTTCCAGCAGGTGGGCGAGCCGCATCTGACGCGAGACCTGGACCGAGCCGCTGGTGACGCGCGGCCCGTCGCCCCCAGCGAGTTGCGGCGAGATGGTGAGGTTCATCTCGTCGATGAGATCTGCGGCCGACAGCGCACCGTTCAAGCGTGCCCCTCCTTCCGCCTGGACGAAGTCGACGTCGAGTTGCGCCAACGCGGCCGCCAGATCGACTTCGCCGGTTCCGGCCCGAATCGAATCGACTGACGTGGGCGGCGCGTCGTCGGGGATGATCAGGAAGCCGGCGCCGCTGGTGAACAACGGGGTGGTGACATCGACGTCGCCGCGGCGACTGACCACGCCCACGCGCTGCCCGTGCTTGCGCGGCGGACGATATCCCTCGATGCGCACCGTGGCAGCGCCGACGATCAACAGGTCGGCGAGATCACGGAGGGTCAACAACACTTCTTGGTCCCGCTTGCTCGACAACCCGCGTGAGTTGCTGTCGATGACGGTCGAGCCGTCGATGCTGGCGACCATGCACACTCCCAGCCACGGGCGAGCAGAGGGGCGGGGCCGCGGCACGTCGTACGCCCGCGGACGGTGATGCGATCCTGCGGGACGTCGAGCAGTCGGCGCATCGCTGCGATGTTAGGCCGAAGGAGTCAACCGCCCCGCAGGAACGGCATGACGATTGCCTCCAACATCGGCGTGAACCAATCCGCGCCAACCGTGGTGAGGTGGTTGATGTCGCGGAACAGCAAGATGTTGCCGAGGATCAACGGGCACTCCGTTTGCGTGCACAGCCAGTCCGACGTGTCGACGAACCGGCTTCCCTTGTCCTGCGCCGCGGCGCGCTCGACCTCGAGCTTGCCGGTCTCGATCGCCTTCGACCGGGGGTTGACGCACGCGGCGACGTTGGTGAGATGCGCCGAGAGGCAGGTGGCTGGGTCAGCGCGCGTGTCCGGATTGTCGCCGAGCACCAGCAGCCGCGGTGTCAGTCCCTGCAGGCGATCGAGGGTGGCGCCGAAGCCGACCTGCCATTCCTCGTCGCTGTTGGGATAGTGCCGCGAGCCGGTCACGATCACCAGTGCAGGGTTCTCGTCGGCGATGAACTGGACGGCCTTGTCGCGCCAAATCGGGCAGGTGCGTGCCAACGTGGCCGTCGGGATCGAAACCGATGCAGCAGGGCATCCGCCTTTGGCGAGAACGATCAGCTCCAGCCCGTTGCGCTCGGCGATCGTGTGCAGCGGAGGAAACCATTGCGCGGCATGCGAGTCACCGAGGAGCACGACCTTGATCGACGAGGAGGTGTCGCCGTAGCGGCACGGGTTCAACTTGTCGTCGACGCCGATCGCGACGCATCCGTCGCCGTAGACGGCCGGCCGGTCGTCGTACACCTTGCCGAGCGAGGGTCGCATGTTGCTGGGGACCGCGGTGGTCGTCAATCCCTGCGTCAGCACTGCCTGGTTTGCCGCGACGAGGCTCTCGAGGTCGGTACCGGTCAGACCGGTGGCAAACGCAGACGCGGGTGCAGGAGGCGACTGTGCAACGACCGCCGCGCCGGGCGCCGCCGTCGTTGTCGGCGCCACGCCTCCCAAGACAGGCGCAGCAACAGCCGTGCCGCCGTCGAGCTGACGCGGCAACGCCAGCGAGATGGCGCCGACGATCAACACCGTCGCGCACAGCGCGGCGCCCAGCGTCAGGCCGCGACTCGGCCGCGACGCCACCCATCGAGAATGGCGAACGGGATCTTCGACGAGGCGCAGCGATGCGGCCGCGAGCGCCAACGCGATCGCGATCCGACGAACCGTTGGGCGAGAGACAACGGCCCCCACTTCGCCTCGGCCAGGACCAGCGCGGGCCAATGCCACAGATAGATCGCGTACGAGCGGCGACCGATCCACTGCAGCGTTTGGTGGCGCAGGACTGTCAGCGGCGCAAACGGCGCGGCGTCGTTCCCCCGGCGACCACGATCAACGCGGTGCCGAGCACCGGGAGCAGCGCAGCCGAGCCGGGAAAGGCGATCGACTCGTCGAAGGTCGTCACCGCAGTCGGCAACGCCAGCGACGCCGATCCATCCGGCCACGGCTCGCGCCGTGGGTGAGACCAGCGCCCATGCCGTGCCTCCGGCTGCCAGCAATCCGCCGACGGCGAGCTCCCACATGCGCGCAGGCAGCAAGTAGAACGCGCCGGTCGGGTGGGTGACGGGTCATCCAGACGGCAGACGATGAACGACAGCACTGCGACCGAGATCATCATCGTGCGTCACCAGCCGCAGGTATCGGCGGGGACGGCGACGTAGCGCAACGAGTGCCAGTGGCCAGAACAGATAGAACTGCTCCTCGACCGCCAGCGACCAGAAGTGCAGCAGCGGTGAAGGCGTCTGCCCGAGCTGCGACGCGAAGTAGTCGCCGAGCCTGCCGGCGAACACGAAGTTGACGACGAAGCCTCCGGCTGCAGCGGCGTCGGTTGCCAGTGGTCGCTGGCGCGATCGGCGCCAACAGCAGTTGAGACGCCAGCACCGTGGCGACCACGACCACGCACGACGCCGGCAGCAGCCGTCGGGCGCGCCGCGCCCAGAAGTGCCGCAACGAGATCCTGCCGGTGGCTGCGACCTCGCGCAACAACAGCCGGGTGATCAGGAAACCGGACAGCACGAAGAACACGTCGACGCCGACGTAGCCGCCAGAGAAGCGGGCGATCCTCGCGTGAAACAGCACGACGACCACCACCGCCACCGCTCTCAGGCCCTCGATGTCGGGCCGGAACTCGTCGTCGACGGCCACCTGCGGTTTCGCCACTGATCCCCTCCGCCGTGAACACTAGATCTGGGCGCTCTCGGGACGTGTCATGTCGCCCAGATGGGCTGAGCCTGTGGATATCTGTGCATAAACACTGCCTATTCACCAACTGTCCCCAGAGAATTCAGCTCAAATTCAGTGGTTTTACCCCTTCCTCCCCACAGGCAGGAGCCTTTAAGGTGCGAGGCCGTAGCTAGCTGCGGTGTGAGGCGCGGATGGGCGGTATCGTCTGATCGATTCGGGCATTACTGCGGGGTAGGGAGACTCTAAACCTGCGACCTCACACCGCTGCTGGCCGAAAGCAGCCCACGAATCGCTGGTCAGGAACTTTCTTGCTGAATGTGAGCGATAGCATTGACACGGGTGTAACTACAGTGCTGTAATCTCACAACCGCTTGTGGTGGGTGCGGGTCAGGGGCGGCCCTCGCCACCACATCTTGTGGTCTTACATCTCAATCGATACCGTCTCTCTCGACTCCCAAAGGAGCTCCACATGTCACTGGCGCCGGAACGTCTCTCCATCGGGATCACTCGCCACTTCACGACGGCCGGGCGCGCATCCGTACGACCAGGTGGTGTGGGAGCGTCGTGACGCGCGGATCACCAACTGGAAAGACGGCACGGTCGCCTTCGAGCAGCTCGGCGTCGAGTTCCCGGTCGGTTGGTCGCTCAACGCCACCAACATCGTCGCCCAGAAGTACTTCCGCGGCACGCTGGGCACGCCCGAGCGCGAGTCGTCGCTGCGCCAGGTCATCGACCGCGTCGCCGACACGATCACCACGCTGGGGGGTCGAGGGCGGCTACTTCGTCGACGCCGCACGAGGCCGAGGCGTTCCGCGACGAGCTGAAGTTCATCCTCGTCACCCAGCGGGCGGCGTTCAACAGCCCGGTGTGGTTCAACATCGGCGTCAAGGGCGTGCCGCAGCAGGCCAGCGCGTGCTTCATCCTCGTCGGTCGACGACACGATGGACGGCATCCTCAACTGGTACCGCGAAGAGGGCGTCATCTTCAAGGGCGGCTCGGGCTCGGGCGTCAACCTGTCGAAGATCCGCTCCAGCTACGAGCTGCTCAACGGTGGCGGCACGGCCAGCGGCCCGGTCAGCTTCATGCGCGGCGCCGACGCGTCGGCCGGCACGATCAAGAGCGGCGGCAAGACCCGCCGCGCGGCCAAGATGGTCATCCTCAACGTCGATCACCCCGACGTCGAAGAGTTCATCTGGTGCAAGGTCAAGGAGGAGCGCAAGGCGCGGCGTGCTGCGCGACGCCGGCTTCGACATGGACCTCGACG
Source organism: uncultured Alphaproteobacteria bacterium (assembly GCA_963779545.1). Classification (GTDB taxonomy): domain Bacteria; phylum Pseudomonadota; class Alphaproteobacteria; order Rhizobiales; family Xanthobacteraceae; genus PALSA-894. The sequence goes on from CAVZYQ010000009.1 coordinate 116,495, forward strand.
GCTCCGACAGCTTCAGCATCCAGTACCAGAACGCCAACAACTCGGTGCGCGTCAGCGACGAGTTCATGCAGGCGGTCATCGACGACGCCGACTGGAACCTACACGGCGGTCATCGACGGCTCCGTCGTGCGCACCGTTCGCGCCCGCGACCTGTGGCGCCAGATCGCCACGGCGTCGTGGGAGTGCGCCGACCCGGGCCTGCAGTTCGACACGACGATCAACAAGTGGCACACCGCCCACGCCACCGGGCCGCATCAACGGCTCCAACCCGTGCAGCGAGTACATGCACCTCGACAACTCGGCGTGCAACCTGGCGTCGATCAACCTGCTGAAGTACCTCGATCTCGACTCGGACGGCGACGACAGCTTCGACATCGAGGCGTACATGCACACGATCGAGGTCATCTTCACCGCGCAGGAGATCCTCGTCGGCCGCGCCGACTACCCGACCGAGCAGATCGCCGAGACCAGCCGCAAGTTCCGCCAGCTCGGCATCGGCTACGCCAACCTCGGCGCGCTGCTGATGGCGCTCGGCCTGCCCTACGACTCGGTCGAGGGTCGTGCCTGGGCAGCGGCGCTCACGTCGCTGATGACCGGCCACGCCTACGCCACCAGCGCCCGCACCGCCAGCCGCATGGGCCCGTTCGCCGGCTTCGCCGAGAACGAGGCGCTACATGCTCAACGTGCTGCGCATGCACCGCGACGCGGCGTACGCAGATCGAAGGCAGCGACGCCGTGCCCGGCCGAGCTGCTCGCCGCCGGCCAGCAGGCGTGGGAGTCGGCCGTCCGCGACGGCGAGGAGTACGGCGTGCGCAACAGCCAGGCCAGCGTGCTCGCACCGACCGGCACCATCGGCCTGATGATGGACTGCGACACCACCGGCATCGAGCCCGACCTCGGTCTGGTGCAAGATGAAGAAGCTCGTCGGCGGCGGCACCATGAGCATCGTCAACCAGACGATCCCGCGTGCGCTGCGCAAGCTCGGCTACACGCCCGCAGCAGATCGACGAGATCATCGCCTACATCGACCGCGAGAAGTCGATCCTCGGCGCACCGCACCTCGCCGCCGAGCACGTCGCCGGTGTTCGCCTGCTCCATGGGCGACAACACGATCCACTACGAGGGCCACGTGCGCATGATGGGCGCCATGCAGCCGTTCCTGTCCGGCGCGATCTCCAAGACGGTCAACATGCCCGAGGAGGCGTCGATCGAAGACATCGAGGCGCTGCACCTGCTGTCGTGGGAGCTCGGCCTGAAGGCCGTCGCCATCTACCGCGACAACTGCAAGGTCGGCCAGCCGCTGTCGACGGCCAAGAAGGGCGACGCAGAGCGTCGACACGCCGACGGCCGCAGGGCGGCTGCGCGCAGGTGGTCGAGCGCATCGTCGAGCAGATCGTCCACCAGCCGATCCGCCAGAAGCTGCCGCGCACCCGGCGGGCCCGCACGTTCGAGTTCCGGGTCGCCGACTGCAAGGGCTTCGCCAACATCGGCGAGTACGCCGACGGCCGGCCCGGCGAGATCTTCCTGACCGTGTCGAAGCAGGGCTCGACGCTCAGCGGCATCATGGACGCGTTCGCCAAGAGCATCAGCTACGGCCTGCAGTACGGCGTGCCGATGCGGGCGTTCGTCGAGGCGTTCACCAACATGCGCTTCGAGCCGGCCGGCATGACCGACGATCCCGACATCCGCTTCGCCTCGTCGATCATGGACTACCTGTTCCGCCGCCTGGCGCTCGAGTACATGACCTACGACGAGCGTGCCGAGCTGGGCATCTTCTCGATCGACGAGCGGCTGCAGCCGACGCTGCCGGGTGTCGAGGAGAGCGTCATCGCAGACGTCGAACGGCACCGAGATCGGCGCCCGACCCGAAGAGCGTCCCGTCGGCCGACGAGCTCGCCGACGCAGATCGAGCTCGGCGCTGGCGCCGACAGGCACCGAACAACGACCTCACCAACCCGGGTGGCGCAGTCGTCCGCAGCGGCGACGATCCGGTCAGCTACAGCGACGCGCCGATGTGCATGCAGTGCGGCGTGCAGATGATCCGCGCCGGCTCGTGCCACGCCTGCCCCAGCTGCGGCAGCACCAGCGGCTGCAGCTGATCCGACTCGGCGCAGGCCCGCCGCTCAACGCGGTAACGGTTTGTTCGTCATGCTCTTCGACGGAGCCACGGACCCAGCCGACGTTCCCGAACTCAGCGATGGATCGAATGCCGACGCAGACCTCGCGCAAGCGAACGTCGGGATGACCCAGCTGGTGTAGCGACCGACAGCGGGGCCGTCGCGGATTGTGGTTGGTGTTGGGCGCGGAACTGGAACTGCCAGTACCGGAATCGAACCCAATGGGTCTGCTCGGACAGCGAAAACTGCATTGTCAATACCGAAATCGCGCCCGACCGCCGTCGGGTCCACCAACCTTGCCGAAGGGACGTCGACGACGAGGATTGCCGGCATGAGCGAACTCTCCATGTCGCGGAAGGAACGCGAGGAGTTCCTCGCCGCACTCCACGTCGGTGTCCTGGCAGTCGAGCGGCCGGACGGGCCGCCACTGGTCACGCCGATCTGGTACCGCTACACGGCGGGCGGCGCCGTGGAGTTCAACACCTCGACGGACAGCGAAAAGGCCAAGCTGCTCGCGCAGGCGGGTCATGCTTCGCTGTCCGCGCAGCGTGAGGAGCTTGCCGTACGCGTACGTGACGGTGGATGGGCCGGTCGAGATCGGGCCGACCGACCCGCGACCCGCGTCGACATCGCTGGGCGATACCTGGGAACGGAGGTCGGCACCGCATACGTCGACGGCAGTCCCGACGCCGACGACCTCGAGTTCCGCTTGAGCCCGACGCGGTGGCGGACGGCCGACTTCTCCAAGCTGGACGTCGGCGGAGGGTGACGCCGGCTCAGACGGGCTGCAGCACGAGTGGCACGTCTGTGTTCGGGAACACAATCACGTTCACGTATGCCCAGCAGTCAGCGGTACTGCTCGTTCGAGAACAGCGAGAGGGAAACCTCGACAGTTTCGGTGCCTTTGGCGATCAGCGTCTTGATCGTGGTCAACGTCGACCCCGAGGCGGTCTGCTCGGGCTGCAAGAACGCCATTTCACCACCTTGGAGCTGCGTTTGTGATCCGTTGTCGCTCAGCACGATTGCGTTCTGCTCGAAGCCGTTCTCGTATCTGACTGATGTCGTCAGCCAACCGTCTATGTTGCCGCACTCGATCACGAACCGGCTGTCTACGAATTGAGTACTGCCGAGGTCGACGATCAGTGTTGGCGCATTCGATGCGGAGAGGTGATATGCGTGAGCGTTCGCAACTCCGTGAGCGCCGGGGAGGCCAACGGGACCCTCCGGGCCAGTCTCGCCAGCTTCACCGACTGCACCGGGAATGCCCTGCGGCCCCTCCGGGCCCTGCTGCCCGGGTTCGCCTCGTGCTGCCCTCGCGCGCCGGGCGCTCCGGATGTGCCGGGTGTTCCAGGTGCTCCCTGAAGGCCCGTGCGCCCGTCGCGCCCGTCGCTCCTGCGGACGCAGGCATGAGGTAGCCGAACACATCGACGACGAGGTCGGTGTCACCGGTGAGGTTGAACACGGAGAACTTCCCGTCCGCCGACAGCTTGATCGTGGCCTGGTTGGCGATCTGGGTCGTGCCCGTCTCCCAGTTCAACGTCGACGTTGCCGGCCGCGGCATATCGGCCGGGAAGGCAGTCAGGAAACCTCGGATCGTCGGATCGACCGCAGTGACGTTGGTGACGAGAGCAGTCGCCGACGCCGGCACACCACAGTGACCGTGCGCCGAGAAGGTGACCGTCTCGTTCGCGCCGATCGGCTCGCCACCTTCACGGGTGTCGATCAGGCGGCAGGGGTCGATCGTCACCGTCGACGACGCCGCAGACGGGCCGGCGGCCGAAGCGGCGAGGAGCCCGCCACCGGTCAGCGATACGGCAACAGCGGCGCCGAGGGCCGCCCAGCGGGAGCGCGAGAGCGACAAACGGAACTTGGGATCGGTCGTGTGAATATTCATGGCACGATGCCATCGGCCCGGGGAAGCAAGCCTTGACGGGTACAACGTCCCGTTTCGCCAGACGTCTTCGCCCTTCACGCCGGGCCTCTACGATTTCGTGGCGTGACGGACGATGCTCCTGAGATCGCCGACGATGCCAACCTGTCGGAACTTGCCGCCGGCTTGGCCTACTACACCGCGGACTATGCGTCGGCGCGAACCCATCTCGAGGCGGCCTTCCGTGCCCACCGCGACGCCGGTCGCGCCACGGATGCTGCGCACACGGCGATGGCGCTTGCCGAGATGCACAGCAGCGTGTTCGGCAACGCGTCCGCCGCCAACGGCTGGCTGGCCCGCGCCAAGACGGTTGTTGGAGCCGCTCGGCGACGTCGTCGAGCAGGGGTATCTGGAGTTGGCAATCATGGCGTGCGACCGGCCGGATGTCGCTGGACCTGGTGCCAGCGCAGAACGGGCGCTCGGAATTCCGCGGCGCTTCGGTGACGCCGATCTCGAGGTCCGGGCTCTTGCGGACGGCGGGCTGGCGATGGTGTGTCAAGGTCGGCTTCGCGAGGGATTCGCATGGCTCGATGAGGCGCTGGCGGGGCTGACTGCGCGGCGACTGCCGTCGTCCGGATACGGCGGGGAAGAGTCTGTGCTCGTTGCTGAGTCGTGCGACCGCTCCGGGGATCTGCGTCGGGCCGACGAATGGAGCCGGCTCGTGGAGGATTTGCTGCGGGCGGAGGGTGGTGGGCCGACAGTGCTCGCTGAGCACTGTCGGATGGTGCAAAGCGGGATCCTGACTGCCGCGGGACGGTGGGAGGAGGCGGAGGAGTCGCTGACCGCGGTGCTCGCTGCAATGGCGTCGTCGGCGCCACACCGCGTGGAGACGATGGCTCGCCTTGCCGAACTGCATCTGCACCGCGGCCAGTTGGAGGAGGCGGCGTCGCTCGTCGCGCCACACCAGGACGCGGTGACGATGAAGGCACCGCTGGCGCGTCTCCATCTGATTCGCGGCGGACGCGGCCGACGCAGTCGCGGTCGCCGAACTCGGTCTTCGCGATCTGGTCGCCGATCGGTTGCGTCGTGCGCCGCTGCTCGAGGTGGTGGTGCAGGCCGAGTTGCTCCGCGGTGATGTGACCGCAGCGGAGCAGCGGCCAAGGCCCTGACCCTACTCGCCGACGGGGCGGAATCCGACGCCCTTCCGCCGATGCCGCGTGCGCCCGCGGTCGAGTCGCAGCGGCCCGCGGCGACTCGGCGATCGCGGTCGACGAGTCGCCGCCGCCGTGCAGGGGTTTCGACTCGTCGGCCCGGCTCCTGCACGCAGGTGTTCGCGACTGGAGTTGGCACAGGTTTTCGCCGGCGAGGGCGATCACAGCCAGTGCCACCGCCGAGGCCGGCGGCGCGCTGGCCGTGTTCGAGCGTGTCGGCGCAGCGCCGATGGTGGACCGGGCATTGCAGGTCCTCCGGCCGCTGGGAGCGCGGGTGCGCAGCCGGACGGACGCGACTGCCGCAGTTACCGGTCTCACCACTCGCGAGGCCGAGGTGTTGGATCTCATCCGTCAGGGCCACACCAATGCCCAGATCGGTCGGCAGTTGTTCATCGCGGCCAAGACAGCCGAGCATCACGTCGGTCGAGTCCTCACCAAACTCGGCGTTCGCACCCGCACCGAGGCAGCCGCCCTGGCTGCCGCAGCGCGTGCAGCCGCGAGCCCGAGCTCGGTCGAATAGGGGTGACGTCGGGGGAACCCCCCGATGTGGCGCAGCGGCAGTCGGGCGCACCATGGGTACACGGACGGCAACGGAGCCGTGACCACACCAAGGAGAATTCCATGTTCACCACCAATGTCGACGAGATCGCCCCCGACATCTTCCGGCTGTCCACCTACATCCCGCAGGTCGGTCCGACAGGCTTGGCCTTCAATCAGTTCCTCATCAGGGATGCGGAACCGATGCTGTTCCACACGGGCATGCGCCAGTTGTTCCCGCTTGTGTCTGAGGCGGTGTCGACGCTGATTCCCCTCAGCGATCTGCGCTGGATCTCCTTCAGTCATGTGGAGGCCGACGAGTGCGGCGCGATGAACCAGTTTCTGGCAGCGTCGTCCGCGGGCCGAGGTGGTCCACGGAGCACTTGCCTGCATGGTGTCGCTGAACGATCTCGCCGATCGGCAGCCGCACATCATCGATGCAGAACCGCTCGACATCGGGGCGAAGCGCATGCGTTTCCTCCCGACACCCCACGTGCCCCACAATTGGGAGAGCGGACTGTGGTTCGAGGAGACCACGGGAACGCTGTTGGCGGGCGACCTGTTCACCGCAGGTGGCGACCTGCCGGCGCTCACCGACGACGACAACATCATCGAGCCGGCGCTGGTCGCCGAGGACGTGTTCCACGCCACGGCGATGGGCCCCGACCTCGTACCGACACTCGAGCGTCTCGCCGCGTTGGAACCCACCACGTTGGCGCTGATGCACGGTTCGACCTACCGCGGTGATGGCGGTGCCCAGCTGCAGCGACTCGCCGCGGCGTACGCGGAACGCTCCGGCATCGTCGTGCAGAACTGACATCGTGCGTCTCAGGTCGGTCGCGGTCTGCGATGATGGCGGCCGTGCCCGACCCTGACGACGAAGCAACGGGATTCACCAAACGAGCCGACGCAGCGCTCGAGGCCGTCGAGAAGGTCGTGTACCTCGGCATCGCAGCGCTGCTGCTCGTCGCGTCTGTCGTTCTGCTGGGCGTCGCCGGCGAAGGATCTCGCCGACGTGTTCGACGACTTCGACACCAACCCCGTCGTCGAGGTGCTCGACACGCTGCTGTTGTTGTTCATCCTCGTCGAACTGCTCTCCGCGGTGCGGATCACCATCGCCAAACGCGAGCTCGTCGCCGAGCCGTTCCTGCTCGTCGGGATCATCGCCTCGATCAAGGAGATCGTGGTGCTGTCGGTCAAGGCTGCCGAGTCGATCGGCGAGGGACCGAACTTCAGGGATCAGCTGTGGGAGATCGGCGTGCTCGGGGTCGTCGTCCTCTTGCTCGGCGCAACCGCTTGGATGCTGCGGATCAAGGAGCGAGAGCCACAGGAAGGCCAGACGAACCAACCGGTTTGAACTGCCACTGATCGACGAGGAGGAGCCTCGCTTGAAGCGCTATGCAGTCCGGTTCACCGGTCTCAACAGGGCAATGGCGTTGCAGGGACTGACCCGAAAGCGCTGCTTTGTCGAGGTGACTCCTGCGAGCGTATGGGTTCACATGTCGTGGGCGTTCGACGCCACCATCAAGCGTTCGTCGATCGTTTGGGTCGAGCGCGACCACGGCCGAGTCATCGGGTGGGGCGTCCACGGCTGGCGTGGCGAGTGGTTGGTGAACGGATCGTCGTCCCAGATCGTTCGATTCGAGATCCAGCCGGCGGCACGGGCCCGAGTGATGACGTTGTTCCGCGTCCGATTGCGAGTGCTGCGAGTTGCCGTCGAGCAGCCCGACGAACTGATCGCGGATCTCAATCCGACCTAGGTTTCGGCAGCGCCGGCTTGAACTTTGTCGCTCTCGACTCGTCCAGCGCCCTTCCAGCGACAAAGTTCCGTTGGGACACGTCCG
>CAVZYQ010000010.1:0-20381 GCA_963779545.1 uncultured Alphaproteobacteria bacterium
AGCCGTACCGGCAGCGCCATCCTCAGCCGTGCTCTCCCGGGCTTCAATTTCCTGTCGGGCCCGGAATCCGAGCCGCGCCTCGTGCTCGACGCGTTGCGCGGCGTGTCGGACGTGAAGGTGCTCTCCACGCCGTCGGTGGTGGTGCTCGACAATCAGGTCGCGACCTTGCAGGTCGGCGATCAGGTGCCGGTCGCGACCGCGAGCGCGACGGTGATCAGCGGCGCCGGCGCGCCGGTCGTGAACACGATCGACTATCGCAACACCGGCGTGATCCTGCGGATCGTGCCGCGCATCAACGCCAACGGCAACGTGCTGCTCGACGTCGAGCAGGAGATCTCCAACGTCGCGGCCGGCAGTGCCGGCAGCCTCACCCCCACGGTGTCGCAGCGCCGGGTGAAAAGCTCGATCGCGGTCGCGAGCGGACAGACGGTGCTGCTTGCGGGCCTGATCAGCGAGCGGCAGGAAAACAGCCGCACCGGCCTGCCGCTGATCGACCAGCTCGGCGAGGTCGGCAAGCTGTTCGGCGGCAACAACAAGATCGCGCAGCGCACCGAGCTGATCATGTTCATCCGGCCGCAGATCATCCGCGACGGCGTCGACGCGATGCGCGTCGCCGAGGAGTTGCGCACCAAGCTGCGCGGGCGGATCGGAACCAGCGATCCGAACTTCCGCCGGCAATAACGACATGGCGCGCGTCACGCTCGCCGACCGGCTGACGGGCTGGCGCGAGCGGCCGCTTGTTGCGGTGGCGGTTGGGCTGCTGGCGATTGCGGCTTGCGCCGCGAGTATGCAGGCGGCGCCCGGAGTGCCCGGCTATCTCGGCGCAGGGCTCGCGCTGCTGGCGATCGCGATTGCGGTCATCGACGCGCGCTATTTCATCATTCCGAACGAACTGACATTGGCGGTGCTCGCGCTCGCGCTGGTCAATGCTGCCATCACGTCGCCGCTGGCGATGTGGGAAGGCGTTGCGCTTGCGGTTCTGCGCGGCGTGGTGCTCGCCTTGCTGTTCTATCTGCTGCGCGCGCCTACCGGCGGCTGCGCGGCCGCGAGGGGATTGGCCTTGGCGACGTGAAGCTCGCGGGCGCGGCGGGCGCATGGCTCAGCGTGCTCGCGGCCCCGATCGCGATCGAGATCGCGGCCCTCGCCGCCATTGCGGTGTTTGCCGTGCGGCACTACGCGGCGGGCCGCCCGCTCGATGCGGCGCTGAAGTTTCCGTTCGGGCTGTTTCTCGCCCCCAGCATCTGGATCGGCTGGATGCTCGACGTGACGCTGCTCGCGCCGTTCTAGCGCGCCGCCGGCCTGACGAGCCGCGCGATCAGCGCCGCGAGCGCAACGCCGGCGCAAGCGCCGAGCGCATCGATGACGAAATCGATCAGCCGCGGGTGACGGCCCGGCACGAAGAACTGCGACAGCTCGATCGCGGCGGCGAAGATGACGAGCCCGATCAGCTGATGCGCGGCGCGATGCGGGTAGCCGAGCGCCATCGCGAATCCGGCGAGTGCAAAGATCAGGACGTGTTCGATATCATGCGGGAGAATCGTCACGGGCCGCAGCCGCGGACTCACCAGCGAGAGCGCCGCAATCGCCGCGAGGCAGAGCCAGGCGGCGATCCGGAATGCTTTCTGCGCCGTCATGCCGTGGCCCTCGGTGACGCTGCCGGGCAGGCATCGGCGTGGTGCTCGTCGCGCAGGATGCGCTGCGCCGCGATCCAGAGATAGATGCCGCAGGCGAGTTCGCCCGCGACGACACCGGCGAACGACCACGCCACCGAGCGTGAATGCGAGAAGCACCGACACCGAAGCAAGCCCGACCATTCCGCCGAAGGTGCTGGCGAGCGCGACCGGCTTGAAGTTCGCGGCGGCCTGAACCAGCGCGATGGGGCCGTTGTAGGTCGAGTAGACGAGCACCGAGAGGCCGGTGAGGGCGACGATCAGCAGCATCGGGTCGGCGGCGAATTTGCCGGCGAAGAGGTATGTCTCAACAGCGGCCAGCCGAGCCAGATGATCGCGCCGGCCGCGGTGCACGAAAGGGCAATGATGCCGCAGAGCGCATAAAGCGTCAGGCGCGCGCGCCGGTATTGTTTCGCGGCGAGCGCGGCGGCGAACTCGGGACGGAACACGTTGACCACCGCCGACATCGCGGGCCGCATCGGCGAGAACAGCACGATTGCGGCGGCAATCGGCGCGTAGGCGGCAGGTCCGGCAAGATGGCGACAAGGAACGTCAGGGCCTGGCTCTGCACGTTCCAGGTGGTCGCGCTGACGAGCGACCATGCGACATCCGGCCAGATCGCACGATAGCGCTGCCATACCGCGCGATGGAAGGTGAGGCGCGGCCGGGCGCCGCGCAGCGCGACAACGATGGCGACGATGTTCGCGATGGCGAGCGCCGAGAGGACGACAGTCACCGCGAGCCATCGATCAGCCACAGCGCGGAGCTGACAAGTCGATTCCGGTGATGACGTAGGCGATATCCGACGCGATGGCACGCGCCATCATTCGCCGCGCAAACAACGCAGTGCGCAGATGATTGCGCAGCGTCCACAATCCGGTGAACGCAGCGCCCGCGAGCGCTTCGTAGATATCGCCGGCGAGGAACCAGAGGATGAGGAACGCGATCGCGCCGATGACCGTGGATGCCAGCAGCGCGATCGAACCGAAGCGGCGTCGAGATAGTGGGCCGCCGGCCGCCCGCTGAGCGGCGTGAGCCGCACCGCGGCCGGGACCGAGATCAACGCGTTGCCGTAGGTGAGGGCGATGCCGCCGAGCACGAACGCAATCGCGAACACGCCGAAGTCGTGCGCGCTGAGCATGCGGATCAGAACCAGGCTGAGTGCGAAATGAAACGCGCTTTGCAGGCCCTCGCCGCCGAGGGAGAAGCACGAAGTTACGGACAAGCTGGATCAGGTCGCGCCGCATCAGCGCACCTCGGCGAGGCCGCGCGGCGCGCGTTCGCCGTCGCGTGCGTTCAGCCGGGCGCGGACGATCGACTGGAATTGACGCGCAATGGCGGGCGCGGCGAAGATCGCCTCGAACCGCGCACGGGCGGCGGCACCATAGCCGCGCCACATGTCCGGCATGGTCACGATCGCGGCGATCGCGCGGGCAAGCGCCTGCGCGTCGTTCGGCGGTACGATCCAGCCGGTGACACCGTCCTCCACGATTTCGGGCAGGCCGCCGATGCGCGCGACCAGCGGCGGGCGGCCATACGCCATCGCCTCGATCGCGACACGGCCGAGCGATTCCGGCAGGCGTGAGGGAACGGCGACGATATCGGCCCAACGGTAAAGCTCCGCGGGGTCGGGCTGGAACGGCTCGAAGCGGACGACGCCGCTCGAGGCCCGCGGCCTGCACGCTGGCGCTAAGCGCGTCCTCGCGCGCCGTGTCGTCGCCGAATGTCGCGCCGACGATGCGCACCTCGAGGCGGCGCGTGACGCGCGGCGGCAGCGCGGCGAGCGCCGCGATCAGCAGGTCCTGTCCCTTGATGCGGCTGATGCGGCCGAGCATCAGCAGGCGCAGCGGGCGCGTGCCGTCGTAGTTGTCGGTCGCCAGCGTCCGGCGCCGCGATGCCGTTGTAGACGACGTGCTGCGCGCGCTCGCGCGGCAGTTCATAGGCGGCGCGCGTGGCCTTGGAATTGAAGATGATCTCGGCGCGCGTCCAGCCGAGCAGGGCGCGGAACACTTTCAGCTTCAGCGCCGTCGGGAATCTCATGCACGTGCACCAGCGTTTTCGCGGCGAAGAAGCGCGCCGCGATCAGATAGTCGAGCACCACGACGGTGTTGACATAAACGAGGTCCGCGCCGCGCATGCGCCGCGATCGCGCGCCAAGCGCGAGCGGCAGCCGCAACGGCGCGGTGAGGATGAGCTTCGCGAGATCGCGGCGGCGCAGGATGAACAGCGGCTCGATGACGACGCGCGTCGCGATGGCGCGCAGCGGTGCGACGATGGGACCGTCCTGCGCGCAGCACGACCTCGATGTCGGCTTGCGGCCACGCCTCGCGCAACGCCGCGACGGAATCGATGAAGCACCGATCCGAGCCGTAAAGCTCAAAGCCTTGATGGACGCAAACGATACGCATGGCCGCCGTTTCTCGACGCAGACAGATGCCCCCGCACATCTGCTCCGCCGCTTCTGAAGGTCCACGAACGCCGCGTGCAGGCAATGCAATTGTCGCGGCGTCGTTAATGTGGAACGCATGCACGGTTAACGCGCGCGGCGCACGGTATTTGCGACGCATCGGCTGCAGGACACGCGCGCCGTCCCGTCGGCGGGACGGAGGCTGTTCCAATTCGGTCGTCGCGATGACGCAACAACCTCGTGTGCTGGTGCTCGGAACGCGCGGCGTGCCGGCCGCGCATGGCGGCTTCGAGAGCTTCGCCGAGAAGCTGGCGCTGTTTCTGGTCGGCGCGGCTGGCGCGTCACGGTTTACTGTCAGGACGATGTGCGGCAGTGACGCAACGCTTCGCCACCGACACCTGGCGCGGCGTCGAGCGCGTCAAGGTGCAGGTGGCGCGCGCGGGCGCGCTCGGCACCATGGAGTTCGACTGGCATTCGGTGCGCCACGCGGCGACGCAGGACGGCGTGTGCCTCGTGCTCGGCTACAACACCGCGAGCTTCCTTGCGCTGCTGCGCAGGCAGGGCCAAGAAAATCCTGATCAACATGGACGGCATCGAGTGGCAGCGCCCGAAATGGAGCCTGCCGGTGCGCGCCTGGTTCTATCTCAACGAATGGCTCGGCGCGTGGCTCGGGCATCGGCTCGTCGCCGACCATCCGGCGATCGCGGATCATCTGGCGACGCGGCGTCCGCGCGGCGCGATCGCGATGATCCCCTACGGCGGCGATGAGGTGACGGCGGCGCCGGTCGCGCCGGTGACGGCGCTGGGGCTGAAGCCGGGCAACTATCTTGTGTCGATCGCGCGCATCGAGCCGGACAACAACATCCTGCCGATGGTCGAGGCGTTCTCGCGCGCGCCAACGCGGCGCGAAGCTCGTCGTGCTCGGGCAAGCTTCGACGACGGCAATCCCTATCATGCGGCGATCAAGGCGGCGGCGAGCGACGAGGTGCTGTTTCCCGGCGCGATCTACGACAAGGCGGTGGTGCAGGCGCTGCGCTTTCACGCGCGGGCCTATTGCCACGGCCACACGGTCGGCGGCACCAACCCGTCGCTGGTGGAGTCGCTGTGGTGCGGCAATGCCGTGCTGGCGCATCGCAACCGTTTCAACGCGTGGACCGCCGGGCTGGAGCAGTTCTTCTTCTCCGACACGGACGAGTGCGCGCGCATGATGGAGCGCATTCTCTCCGACGACATCGCGGTCGCGCGTGCGGGGCGCGCGGCGCGGCTGCGGGCCGCGGCGGATTTCAACTGGGCCGACATTCTGCTGCGATATGAGAGCGAACTCGCGGCGCTCGGCGGCTATCAGATCCGGCCGGTGCAGCCTGCGCCTGCCGAAATCATCGAAACCGCGCGGCAGGCCTGACATGCCGGTGCGCGCCGCATTCACCCGGCGCGCGCTCCTCGGCGCTGCGGGCGCGCTCGGCGCTGCCCGCTCTCTCGTCGTTCAACGCCGCGCGCTCCGGCGATCACGCTGAAGCGCGGCATGAACCTGTGGCCGTGGTTCTCGCTCACGCGCGAGTTTCCGGCTCCGAGCACAGACTACGACTGGCCGCCGTATCAGCCGGACCGTGCGGTTCCTACGCGCGCGCGATCTGGCGGCATTGCGCAGGCCGGCATCGATTTCGTGCGGCTGCCGGTCGACCCCGGCCCGCTGCTGGCGTTCTCGGGCGAGCGGCGCAAGCGGCTGATGGACGATGTGTTCGCGGCGGTCGAACTGGCGCTGAGCGAAGACCTCTCGGTGCTGCTCAATCTGCATCCCAACAACGCGACGCATCACTGGAACACGCAGAACCTCGTCGGCGATGTCGACGGCGCCGCTGTTCACCCGCTATCTCGGCCTCGTGCGCGACATCGCGGCGCGGCTCGTCGCGCCTCGATCCCGCGCGCGTCGCGTTCGAGCCGCTGAACGAGCCGCTGCAGGCCTGCGGCTCGGCAGATTGGGACGTGATGCAGGTCGAATTGCTGCGCACCGCGCGCGCGGCCGCGCCGCAGCTCACGCTGGTCGCGAGCGGCGCCTGCGGCAGCATGATCGCGGGGCTCGAGGCGCTCGATCCGGCGCGGCTTGGCGACGCAAACCTGATCTACACGTTCCATTTCTACGAGCCCTATGTGTTCAGCCATCAGGGCGCGCCCTGGATGACGTCCGAGCCGATGTACCGCTATCTCAATGCGGTGCCGTGGCCGGGCCGGCGGGTTCGCGCGAGCAGACGCTGGCCGCGGTCGCGGCGCGCATGGCGGCGGACCGCGTGACGCCCGAGGCCGAGAAGCGCGCCATCAAGGCGACCATCGAGCGCGTGCTGACGCAGTATTTCGATGCGCAGCCCGACCGCCGCTTCATCGAGCGTTATTTCGCGCGTGTCGCCGCATGGGCTGCGCGCCACGGCATCGACCGCAGCCGCATCCTGCTCGGCGAATTCGGCGCGCTGCGCACCGACGAGCGCTACGTGGCGGCGCCAGCCCCGGATCGCGCGCGCTACATCCGCGACGTGCGCGAGGTGTGCGAAGCGGCCGGCATGCCGTGGGCGTACTGGAATTTCTTCGACGGCTTCGGGCTGACGACCGACGATCAGTCGCGCGCGTTCGACCCGCAGATCACCGCCGCGCTTGGCCTGCAGGCGCCGGTCGCGCGTTAGACGCCCGGTTCGGCCGGCCGGAACATCGCCAGCATCAGCACGACGAATTGCGCCAGCGCGAGCGACTTGTTCGCGATGCTTTCATACGAGTTGATGACGATCAGGAAGAAGATGAAGGCCATGCGCGGAGCCGGGCCGCAGCCGCCGTCCGATCTCGATCATGAACAGCGTGAAGCCGGCGACGAGAAATGCCGTGAAGATCGCGCCCTGATAGACGAGCATCCGCACGACCGGGTTCTCGATGCCCCATTCGAGGCCCATGGTGGTGCGGATCGACTCGATCACGTCCGCATTCGGGCCGACCAGGATGTCGCGCCACGACAGCAGGTTGAAGATCTCGAACATCGCGACGCGGCTTTGCGCGCTGCCGCCGTCGTTGGCAAAGCGGCCCAGCACGATATCGAAGAAGCCGCCGACCGCGAACATCCCGACCGCCAGCGCCAGCAGCGGCGTGAGGATCGCCACGGCGGCGAAGGCGGGCAGCGACATCCGGGCGCCGCGCAGCACATCGAGGATTCGCGGGAGCAGCCAGAGCGTCGTCATCGCCAGCGTGAGCAGCAGCGCGGTTCGCCCGCCGAACGGCACCATCGCGGCAAGCTGCAACAGGATCGCAGCCGGGCGCAGCATCTTCGGCATGCTGGCGCCGCCGCCGCCGAGCAGCACCATGATGTAGACGCCGGTCATCTGCGCGTTTTCGAGCGGATGCCCGAGCAGGCCGGCGGAACGCTTGTCCCATTCGAACGCCGCACCCTCGAAGCGGTAGGGGAAGAAGCGGTGATCGATCGCGTATTCGACCAGCGCGATCGCTGCATTTGCGGCGAGCAGCACGTGAATCAGCTTCTCCACGCGGGCGAGTTCGCGCGGTTCGAGCTCGGCGGCAATCAGCGCGACCATGATGGCGATCAGATAGGTGTCGAAGATGTTCGCGATGCCGCGGCGATCGTCGAGCACGATGTAGGCGGCAAGCAGCAGCGTCGTGACCAGAAAGGTGAGCGTGCCCGGGTGGCGTGTGACCAGCCCGACGAAGAACGAGGCCGGATTGCGCCGTGCGAGCACGAACAGCGCGAATGCCGCGACCGTCAGGTAGGTCGCCGGATGGATCTTCGATGCCATCGAGCCGGTGATGCCGCTGTAGTTGATGCCGAACATCCAGAGCAGGCCGGACGAGACGGCAAACAGCAGGGCCACGATGATGAGGAACAGGGCGGCGATCAGCGCGTGAGCGATGCCGTCGCCGCGCGCCGCGCGTTTCCCCAAGCTGGAAGCCGGCGGCGTGCGCGAGCATGCTCATGACCGGTGGATCACGCGCTCGCGTCGGCGCAGGTCAGCACGGCGCCGCGTACCTTGCGGGCGTTCAGCCGCAGCGCACCGAGCGCGGCCTGGATCTCGTCCTTTTTCGGACCACCTGCGCGCACGACCAGCAGAAGATCGTCGGCAAATTCCGCGAACGGGCGCGTGTAGTCGTCCGTCAGCATCGCGCCGGTGTCGATGATCGTCAGGTCGAAGGTCTGATCGGCAAGCTTCTGTGCCAGTTCCTGAGCGACCGGCATCCGGCTTTCGGAGCGGGTCGCATTGCCGAGCGGCAGGAAATTCAGCCCGGTATCGGTGTCGTTCAGCAGCACGGAGGCGAGCGTCGCGCGGCCCTCGATCAGGTCGAGCAGGCCGGCATTGCCTGCGGCATCGAGCGTCTTCGACAGCATCGCCCGGTTGATGTCGGCGTCAACCAGCAGCACGCGCCAGCCCTCGGCGGCCGCGGTGAGCGCGAGGTTGAGTGCGACCGTGGTACGGCCTTCGCCCGGCGTGGCGGAGGCGATCAGCAGGCTGTGCCCACGCGGCGGCTTGCCGCCGTCGAACAGCATGTCGCGCAAGCGGCGCATCGCGGCGATCAGCATTTCCGTCTGGCTGCCGCCATCGTCTGCCGCCGTGCGGCGCCGTCCGCGCACCGAACCCGCCAGCATGCTCCAGCGGCTGACGCGCTGCGTCAGCGCGGGCAGCATGGCGAGAACCGGCACGCCAACGAGACCTTGCAGCACGACCACGCGAATAGACGCGTTCGTCAAAATACTCGCGCATCAGCCCGACACCGGTGCCGATGCCGAGCCCGCCCATCAAGCGCGACCGCGAGCAGCAGCAGCCGCGGCGGCCAGCTCTTGTCGCGCGGCGGCGTCGCGCTGGAAATGACGCGCGCATTGGTGTTGTCGATCGAGCGCTGTTCGCCGGTTTCGCGCGCGCGGGTGAGGAAGGCCTGGTAGACCGCGCGGCTCGCCTCGACTTCGCGGTCGAGTTCGCGCAACCGCACCGAGGCCTGATTGGTCGAGACCGCGGTCTGCTTCAGCCGTTCGAGGTCCGCTTCGAGCGCCTGTTCGCTCGCCTGCGCGCGTTCAAGCTCGCTGCGCGCGGCCGCGGCGATGCGGGCCAGCTCTTCGTTGATCAGCTTCTGCACGCCCAGGATCTGCGCGTCCAGATTGACGATCGAGGGATGGCGCGGGCCGACGAGCGCGCCCAGCTCAGCACGCTGGCGGGCGACCTCGGCATACTGCGTGCGCAGTTGCCCGATGGTCTGCGACAGCACTGCTTCCGGGATGGCGCCGCCTTCGGCACCGGCGCGCCGCGCGCGCGTGATCTGCTCATAGCGGGCGCGCGCCTCGGCGGTCTTTCCGCGCGAGGCGTTGAGCTGCACGTTCATTTCGCTGAGCTGCTGCTCGTTCACCAGAATGCCGCCGGCGGCGAGAATCTTGTGCTCCTCGCGATACTGCACGACGCGGTCTTCGGCTTCCTGCACCTTGGCGCGCAGCGCTTCGAGCCGCCCACCGAGCGCCGAGGAGGCGCGGCCGGAGGCGGCAGCGCGCGCTTCGGCCTGATCGTCGAGATAGGACTGCGCGATCGCGTCCACGACGCGCACGGATTTCTCGCGCGTCTCGGTCGTGACGAACACGTCGACCACGAAGGCCTTGTCGGAGCGCTTCACGCCGATGCGCTTTTTCAACTGCCGCAGAGCTTTCAGTTCGGGATCGCGGCGATCGGCTGCCGTGAGGTCGATGCCGATGCGCTTCGAGGCCGCGATTGGTCGCGCCGAGCAGGCCGTCGGGCTGCCCGCCGAACTCCGGATCGGCGGCAAGCTGCTCGCGCCTGATCGCGCGGCGCAGCACCGTGTCGGAGGTGATCACCAGCAACTGGCTTTCCACCACCGCAACGCCGCCGTCGGCCGCGAGCGTCTCGGGCGTGACTTCGTTGCTGATGATGCGCTTGTCGCGCGGGTCGATCAGGATCTGCACCGACGAGGTATAGAGCGGCGTCGCGAACAATCCGTAGAGCAGGGCGAGCACGACCGGGACCGCGGCGGTCCACAGGATGGATTTGCGCCGCCGCTGGATCACGCGGATGAGTTCTTTCAGGTCGACGCGCGGATCGTCGGCCGCTGGAGCCGCTGCCGGCTGGGCGCGCGCGTACGGGCACTTCGGCGACCGCGTCGAACCGTTGGATTTTTTCTTGCAGCATCGGTCTCACCTCGCGAACCTGCGGCGATCATCGCGGCCGATGCTTCATTGCGAAACATCGCGCGCATGATCGAATTGGCCGTCGCAAGATAGAGACCGGAGAAACCTCAAGCCACGATTGGCAGCGTTAACGCGAGCGTATTAACCGCTTTTGTGTTGGCGTGGTTAAGCGCATTGCGGAGTGTCGTGCGCAGACTGCGCCACGATTCCCGCAGCAGGGCGGCCGCAGGCTTGAGCGTGCGCTTCGACTCGCGGACGAGCGAAATCAAGAGCAGCGCGGCATGTCCACGAATGGTACGCGCCTTGTGCCATTCGTGGAGCGGAACCGGTTCTGCGCCGAACTGAAGCTTGTAGCCGTGGTCGCCGATGGTGAAGTCGTAGACGGAATCGCCCGCCTCGATCGCGGTGCGCACCGTATCCTCGAGCGCCAGCAGGCCAGGCGAAAGGCGGGCGTGACGCTGGGCATCGAATCCGACGAGCAGCAGCGAATAGATGCCGCGTTGCACGAGACCGAAGATCACCGCGATCGGCTCGCCCTCAATGGACAGACAATGCGTACGCGTGGAGCCATCGCGCGCGCCTTCGATCGCGATACGCAGGTAGAAATCGTAGATGGCGTCGTTGTCGAGGGCGTCCTGCCCGCCGATCGCCTTGAAGCGCTCGACGCGGTAGCGGCGCAGGGCAGCGAAGGCTTCGCCGATACGGGTGGGCTCGTCGAGCAACGCGAATGCCGGCGTGCCGGTGCGCTCAAGGCGGCGGCGTTTCATGTCGAGGTAGCGGCGGAAGCTGTTGTCGAGCTTTCCTTTGCGCCATGCTGTCCAGTCGGCTTGCAATTGCGCCGGATAGGCCGCAAAGCGCATGTGCGCCCGGCGGACACGGGGAAACAGGCGGTCGAGCAACGGATCGCCGCCCGTGAGCTTGGTAAATTCCAGCAGATCGTGATGCGGCAGCGCGTCCGCGATCCGTTGCGGCAGGCTCTCATCCGCCAGCAAGTGCGGTGTGTCCTCAGGATCGTAAACCGCGCCGAGATAGTCGCAGATCCCGAAGTCGGCGAACTCCAGAACGGTGACGCCGCGTTGCTTGCGGCGTACCAGTGGAAGCAGCAGCAGCAGACGTCCGTCCGCATCGCGCACCGAGATGGCAGCGGCCTCTGCGGCGAACGCGGGCGCGATATCGCGATAAAGCCCGTTCATCCAGCGCGGCGCCTGGAAGGCGCTCGCCTGCGAACACTGGTGCAGCGTGCGATACTCCGCTCCGCTGAAGTCGAATTCAGGTTCGACCGCCACGGCGAGCGTGGCAGAGTTGACGGCCTGAAGGCTGGCAGTGCGCGGTGCGAAGTTCATGCGCCGCTTTTCGCGGCGGGCGCGCGGCAGAACAATGCGACATCTCGCCAACCCCGTGGCAAGGTTACCGCGAGTTCCCGTGCGCAGCGCGCCCTGGAATCGGTTAAGCACGTGCGCGCAACGCAACTGTCACGGGCATGAAACTCACACTGCGTCTCGATCCCAACCGCCTGCGGCACTGGCACGTGCGGCTCGCGGAACGGCTGGCAAAGCGGCCGGATACGCAGGTCGGTGTGGCATGGGGCGCGGGCTGCGCCGCCGCTGCCCTCGGCGGTCGGGCTGCTGATGACGCTGGAGCGGGTCGTTTACGGCTTGCCGGCGGACGACGTGACGGGGGCGGCGTCATGCGCGGACCTTGCGCGCTTTGTCGCAGTGGCGGACCCGGACCTCGTATTGGATTTCACCGATGCGGCGCCGGATGCGGCGCGGACCTGGCGAATCACTTTCGATGGCGTGGCGGATGAAGCGGCGGCGCTCGCGGCGTTGATTGCGCACCGCACGCCCGTCGTCGCCATCGCCGATGCGGCAAGCGGCGCCGTGATCGTCAGCGGACATCCCGGAACCGAGACGGCGGGCATCTTCACGCTCGCGCTGCGCGATGTGCTGGCGCGCACCGCGACACTGATCATTGCGGCGCTCGATGGCGCGGCGGCGAGACTTGCGGCCGTGCCGCCGCCGCCTCGCACCCTGACGAACGCGGCATTAGCGGCGTTCGCCGCGAAGTCGCTGGCGCGGGCGGCCGCGGGCCGCCTCTATCACCTTTGCTACAACGCGCCGCATTGGCGTGTCGGCTGGCGCTTCGTCGACGGGCCGGATGTGATCGATCTGCTCGGGCATCCGCCGGGCGGCTGGCGCGACCTGCCCGACGACCGCAGCCGCTTCTATGCGGACCCGTTTCCGGTCGAGCATCGGGGACGCATGTTCCTCTTCGTCGAGGACTTCGTGCACGCGGCCGGCTATGGCGTGATTTCCGCCGTCGAGTTCGATGCGAACGGCCCCATGGGCACGCCACGTCCGGTGCTCGATACCGGCTCGCATCTGTCCTATCCGTTCGTGTTCGAGCACGACGATACGATCTGGATGGTCCCGGAGAGCGGGGCCGCCAAAACGGTCGATCTCTATCGCGCCGAGACGTTTCCGGACCGCTGGGTGAAGGACGCGACGCTGCTCTCAGGTATCGTTGCGAGCGACGCGACGCTGTTCGAGCATGCCGGGCGCTGGTGGATGCTCGCGACTGTCGCGACGAGGGTGGCGCGTATTCGGACGCGCTGCACATCTGGTCCGCGCCCGCGCTGCGCGGGCCGTGGGAGCCGCATCGCCGCAATCCCGTGCTGGTCGATATCGCGACCGCGCGGCCCGCGGGACGCGTCGTGCAGCGCGACGGCAAGCTGATCCGCCCGTTTCAGGATTGCGATGCCGGCTATGGAGCCGCGCTGGGCCTTGCCGAAATCACGCGGCTCGATGACGCGCACTTCGAACAGCGCGTGCTCGACGGTGCTGAGGCCCGGCCCGCTGTGGCCGGGGCGCAGGCTGCACACGCTCAATCGCGCCGGCCGGCTCGAATGCATCGACGGCTCGGCCACCGCGCGGCGCTTCTGAGCCGCGTTAACCGTCCGCAGCCGCTGTCGCGTGCCGCCGACGCGTTGGCACGCTTCTCGCCATTTCCAGCACGGGGGTACTCAGCGTTGTTCCGTAACGGGACAGGACTGTGCCATGACGTTCATGCCGCATCCGATGCAGGCCACAGCGCGACCCGGCGCGCTGGTGGACCGCATTCGCGCGCCACACCATCGGCATCGCCAGCGTGCTCGCGGACGCCGTCGTCATCATCGGCATCTCGGTCATGATGGGCGCTCTCTATCATCAACTGGTGTATGGCGGTTTCGGGCCGCTGCGTAGCTTCGTCGGCATCGGCGCGATCGCGGCCGGCGTCTTCGTGCTGCCCGGGATTTTCCGCGGCGAATATGACCTGACGCACTATCTCGTCTTTCGCCCGCATCTGCGGCGCGCATTCAACTACTGGAACGTCACGTTCGTGGTGATCCTCGCGCTCGCCTTCCTCACGCGCGTCACCGAAGACTACTCGCGCGGCTCGATGGTGCTGTTCTATTTCGCCGGCCTGCCCGCCGTTCTGGTGATGCGCTACGGCCTCGTCTCCACGGTGGTGCTCGGCAGCAAGGTCGGCCTCGTCGCGGCGCAACGCGTATTCCTGATCGGCAGCGGCGAAGACATCTCGCGGATTCGTGCGGCGCTATCAGCCGTGGAATTTCGGGCTTCACATGGTGGGCGCCGCGCCGCTGACACGGCTCGAACTCGTTTGCCTCGCTCGACGAACGGCGGCAGGCGCTTGAAGCCGACCTGCGCCAGGCGGTCGACAGCGCGCGCGCACTGCGTCCCGATGCGGTCTATGTCGTGACGCCGTGGTCGCAGACCGGCACGATCGAAAGCTGCGTCGACGAATTCCTGAAAATCCCGGTCGAGATCCATCTCGGACCGGAGCGCATTCTCGACCGCTTCGACAATGTGCGCATCGCCAAGCACGGCCCGATGGCGAGCCTGCAACTGACGCGCGCGCCGCTCAACTGGACCGAGCGGCTGCAGAAGCGTGTGTTCGATCTCGTCGGTCGCAGCGGGAGTCCTGATCGTGTCGGCGCCGCTGCTCTGGCGCTGGTGGCGCTTGCGATCGCTGCTCGAAAGCGGGCGGCCGATCTTCTTCCGTCAGCGGCGCTACGGCTTCAACCAGCAGGAATTCCGCATCATCAAGTTCCGCACCATGACGACGCAGGACGACGGCGACGTGGTGCGGCAGGTGACGCGCAACGACCGCCGCGTGACGCGCATCGGCCGGCTCCTGCGCAAGTGGAACATCGACGAGCTGCCGCAGCTCATCAACGTGCTGAAGGGCGACATGTCGCTGGTCGGCCCGCGCCCGCATGCGCTGTCGCACAATCGCGAATACGAGCAGAAGATCGCGCTCTATGCGCGGCGGCACAACGTGCTGCCCGGCATCACCGGCTGGGCGCAGGTGAACGGCTTTCGCGGCGAGACCGATACCGACGAGAAGATGCGCCGCCGCGTCGACCACGACCTCTATTACATCGACAACTGGTCGCCTTGGCTCGACCTGCGCATCCTGCTCAAGACGCTGCTGTCGCGCGGCGTGTAGTTCAGGCGCCTGCCGACAGCGCCACCCGAAAGCCGATCTCGCGGCTGCGCACGCTGGTCTCGCCGCTCAGGCTGCGCGAGGCCGAACGGCAATCCTTCGCCGCCTTGAACCACGAGCCGCCGCGCAGCACGCGCGATCTTTTATCGGCGTCGGCGGTCCATGCGCTGCCGTCCGCCGGTGCGCCGTCATAGTTGCCGTGCCAGAAATCCTGGCACCACTCCCAGACATTGCCGTGCATGTCGAACAGGCCGAACGCATTCGCGGCTCCGAGATGGCCGACCGGTAATGTGGTCGTGTGCTCCTCGTTCGGGGCAGAGAGGCGGACCATCTCGCCGTCGTGGTTCACCAACGCGCGCGTGATCGCTTTGCCGAACGCAAATGCGGTGGTCGTTCCGGCCCGGCAGGCATACTCCCACTCGGCTTCGGTCGGCAGGCGATAGGCGCGGCGCGATCGTCGCGACAGTCGCGCGCAGAAATCTTGCGCGTCGTCGTACGACACGCGAACCACCGGCTGCCGCGTGTTCGCGGTGAACGGCTTGCCTAGCATCTTCATCGCGGCGGGCAGCGGACCCATGACGGCGCGCCATTGCGCGATCGTCACCGCGTGCTTGCCGAGAAAGAACGACGGCACTGCTACGTGATGTTGAGGCCGTTCCGCATCGCGGCTGGCGGGTTCATCCGGCGGTGCACCCATCGTGAACGTGCCGCCGGGAATCTGCACCATCTCCAGCGTCGCGCGCGCGCCAAGGCGCTCGGCAAATTGTTGTGCCCGGCCGCGGTGGCGCTCCGTCCTCTGCCGTTCGGCATCGAGGGTCGCGACATCGAATGCGAAGGCGCGCAGCACCAGACGCCGCCGCGGGGCAGTGCGCGCTTTCGCCGATCGTTTCCGGATTTTCTTGCGCGGGGCTCACAATCCCCAGCCAAATCGATCTTTTCGGAAATTGGTGCCCCTGGCCGGACTCGAACCAGCACGATGTTGCCACCACCTGATTTTGAGTCAGGCGCGTCTACCAATTCCGCCACAGGGGCATGGCGCGCGGATCATAGCGGCGAACGCGGGGGGTCAACGATTGTTGATGGCGCGCACCGCCTGGCGCGAATTGACAGCGGAACACGGCGGGCGCTATGTGAGCCGCCATGCTGGCTCCTTCGCATGACCCAGGCGTCACCGGCGCCGGAAGCCTGTGGCGCGGCAATCCGGCCGCCGCGGCGGCGCTCATCGTCGCGGTCGTCGGCGCCGCTACGATCGCGGGCGCGTGGTTCTTCGAACTGGTCGTTGAGCTCAAGCCATGTCCGCTCTGCCTCGAACAGCGCGTGCCGTATTACATCGGCGTTCCGCTCGCGCTTGCCGTCGCGTTCGCGGCATGGCGCGGCGCGCCGCGCGTGCTCGTGGTCGGCGGATTGCTCGCGCTCGCCGGCCTGATGCTGTGGGGCGTCTACTCGGCGTCTTCCACGCCGGCATCGAGTGGAAGTTCTGGGTCGGGCCGCAGGAGTGTTCGGGCGCGCCGCAGCTCGGGCCGCCCGGGCGATTTCATGAAGCGGCTGCAGACCATCAACATCACGCGCTGCGACGAAGCCGCGTGGCGTTTTCTCGGGATTTCGCTCGCCGGCTACAACGCGCTGATCTCGCTCGCGCTCGCCGCGGTCGCGCTGTGGCGGGGCGAAGGCCGATCACGGCTCCAGCTCGGTATCCCAATAGAGATAGTCGAGCCAGCTATCGTGCAGATAGTTCGGCGGGAACAGCCGGCCGTTGCGGTGCAGGTGCTGCACGCTCGGCTGGAACGGCATCTGCGAGGGATACATGCCGGCCTCGTCCGGCGTCATGCAGCCCTTGCGCAGATTGCACGGCGAGCACGCCGCGACGACGTTGTCCCACACGGTGTGCCCGCCGCGCGAGCGCGGCAGCAGGTGATCGAAGGTGAGGTCGTCGCGCGAGCCGCAGAACTGGCAGGAGAACTTGTCGCGCAGGAACACATTGAAGCGCGTGAAGGCCGGGTGGGTCGAAGGCTTCACATAGGTCTTGAGCGACACCACGCTCGGCAGCTTCATCTCGAGGCTCGGCGAATGCACCGCCTTGTCGTATTGCGCGACGATGTTCACGCGCTCGAGGAACACCGCCTTGATGGCGTCCTGCCATGACCACAGCGACAGCGGATAATAGCTCAGCGGGCGGAAGTCCGCGTTGAGCACCAGCGCGGGCCATCCGCTGTTCGGCACATGCGCGTTCAAGGCCTGCCCCGTCCTCCTTCGTGCCGCAGTGCGGCCGTCCGCATAGTCTACAGGGAGCGTGACGGGATTGTGAAGCAGGGTGAGGCGGTTAGGCTGTCACTCGACGGCTGCGGGCGCGCCCGGAAGCGCCGCGCGAGGAATTCGCCGCCGTGGCGCAGGCCTTCGTCGTCGATTCCGTGGCCGATGCCGGCCGAAATGTGCCATTCGACCGGCACTTCCAGCGCGGCCAGCGCCTGCGCCGAATGCATCAGCGCCTGCATCGGGATGAGGTCGTCCGAATCGCCGTGCACCAGCAGCATCGGCGGGCGGGCGCGGACCTGCGGCGCGTAGCCTTCGACGTCGGTGTCGCCTTCGAGAATCAGCATGCCCGAATAGCCGACGATCGCGGCCGGCGGGACCGCGCGGCGCAGCCCGACATGCAGCGACATCATGGTGCCCTGGGAAAAGCCGACCAGCGCGAGCGCGGACGGCGGAAGATTGTGGCGCGCAAGCTCGGCATCGAGGAACGCTTCGAGCCCGGGCGCCGCCATGTGCACGCCGTCCCAGCGTTCGGTCGGATTGCGGAAGGTGAGGGGAAACCACTCGCGCCCCATCGGCGCCTGTCCGCACGGGCGCGGCGCATGCGGCGAGACGAATGCGGCGTGCGGCAGGAACGCCTGCCAGGCGCGGCCGATCTCGATCAGGTCGTTGCCGTCGGCGCCATAGCCGTGCACGAACACGACAAGCTGGCGCGCGGGGCCGCTTTTCGGCGCAAGGCGCGGACCGTCGAGTCTGCATCGCCGGCCATTGCCTCGCTTCTTTTGCTTGCCGCCTTGCTTCGCGCGGCGGGTGTTGCCGCTTGGCTCGATCAGCACGCCTTCGCGGCTCTTTCACGACGCGATAGTAGGTCCACAGCAGCCGCGCCGCCACCGCGCGATAGGGCCGCCAGCGTTCGGCGAGCGGGCCCATCTCCTTGGTGGTCGGCCGCTTGCGGCAGATCGAAGGCGATGCGCGCGGCTTCCTGCAGCGCGAGATCGCCGGCCGGCCACGCGTCCGCATGGCCGATGCAGGCGAGCAGATAGATGTCGGCGGTCCACGGGCCGATGCCGTGCAGCGCGACCAGCGCCGCATGCGCGTCGTCGGCCGGCATGTCGGCGAGCGCGTGCAAGGTCGATGTGCTTTGCCTCGATCGCCTTGGCGATCTCCTTCAGCGTCTTCACCTTCGCGTTCGACAGGCCGACGCGCAGCAGCTTGTCCTTGCGGGCGCGCAGCACGCTCGCGTGATCGAACGGATCGCGCGATCGCGACGAGGCGGCCGTAGATCGCGGCGGCGCTCGCGACCGAGACCTGCTGCGCCACGATGATCTGCGCCAGCCCCGCGAATCCGCCCTCGCGGCGCCGCAGCGGCGGCCGCCCGGTGCGCTCGACACCGGCGCCCAGCGCGGATCGAGCGCGATCGAGCGCCGCGATGCCGGCTCGAGGTCGGCTTCGGTATGGATATGGGTGGTCATGCGGCTGTCAGGATTCGTGAGGCGGGCATCCAGTCTGATGACCTGATCGCATCAGCCGAGGACTGGTATCCGACTCGCGATGGTGACAGCCATGCATGACACACCCGTCTTCCGCTTCGCGCCGAGCCCGAACGGCTATCTGCATCTCGGTCACGCGCTCTCGGCGCTGATCGACTTCGAGATGGCGCGCGCGATGGGCGGGCGCTTCCTGCTGCGCATCGAGGACATCGATGCGGCGCGCTGCCGGCCGGAATTCGAGACGGCGATCTACGAGGACCTCGCGTGGCTCGGCATCGCGTGGGAGGAGCCGGTGCGGCGCCAGTCCGAGCATCTCGATGCCTACCGCGACGGCGCTGGCGAAGCTGGAGGCGCAGGGCCTCGTCTATCCGAGCTTCGAGAGCCGCGGCGAGATCGCGCGGCTTGTCGCGCGAGCGCGATGCGCAGGCGCCTTGGCCGCGCGATCCGGACGGCGCGCCGCTCTATCCGGGCACTGCCAAGCAGCTGTCGCCGGAGGAGCGCGACAACGCCGCATCGGCGCCGGCGAGCCCTATGCGCTGCGCCTCGACATGAATGCCGCGGTCGCGCGCACCGGCGCGCTCACCTGGGTCGAGATCGGCGCCGATCCCGAAGGAGGAGCACGAGACGCTGATGGCGCAGCCGGAGGCATGGGGCGACGTCGTGCTCGCCCGCAAGGACACGCCGACGAGCTATCATCTCTCCGTCGTGGTGGACGACGCCGCTGCAGGGCGTGACCCACGTGGTGCGCGGGCAGGACCTCTACCAGGCGACCAGCGTCCACCGCGTGCTGCAGGCGCTGCTCGGCCTGCCGCGCGCCGCTCTACCACCATCACCGGCTGATCCTCGACGCCGAAGGGCAGGAAGCTCGTCGAAATCGACGCGCGCCACAGCGTTGCGCGAATTGCGTCGAGCAGGGCGCAACGCCGGCCGATATCCGCCGCATCGTCGGGCTGGAATAGCCGCCTACCGCGACACCGTCCTGTCCACAATCCGACATCGGGGTTGCGCTGATTGGCCGGTCGGCGCCGCGCGTGGCATTCTGTGGGCGGGCTGGGACGTGTGCATGCGTAAGGCCAAGAGTGCGAAGTCCGCCGAGAGCAGCGGCGCAAGGCGCGCGCGTTCGCGCACGCGCCCGCGCGAAACGGTGCGGTCGAAACCGCGCTCGCCATGCTGGCCCATGAAATCCGCACGCCGCTGAACGGCATTCTGGCGCTGAGCGAATTGATCGCCGCCGCCGATCTGCCGCGAGCGCGAACGCGCAATGGGCGGCCTAGTGAAAGGCGCGGCCGAACATCTGGCGCGCTCGCGACGCTGGTGGTCGACGGCGTGCGCGCGGAGAAGCGCGGGCTCGTGTTGCGCGAGGAGCGTTCCGCCTGCGCGCGCTGCGCAGGAGCGTCGGCGCGGCGCTGGCGGCGCGCGCCGAAACCAAAGGGCTCGCCGCCGATGTCGTCGATCGCGGACGATCTGCCGGAGATGTGACGGCGATCGGGTGCGGCTGCGCGCGGCGCTCGAAAACCTCGATCGACAATGCCGTGAAGTTCACCGAGCACGGGCGTGTCGCATTGGCGGTCGCGGCGAAGCCGGCGCCGCGCGGGCGCCACCGGCTCAGCTTCAGGGTGACCGACAGCGGCATCGGGCTATCGCGAAGGAAATCGCGCGACTGTTCCGGCCCTTCAGGCAGGCCAACGCCGACATCGCGCGCCGCTTCGGCGGCTCCGGCCTCGGGCTCGTTTTCGTGCGGCGGCTCGCCAGGCGATGGGCGGCACGCTCACGGTGAAGAGCCGCGCCGGACATGGCAGCAAGTTTACGTTCCGTGTCACGCTCGCGTCCGTGCCGGACGGCGGGGCTGTGAACTCCAGCGCGGAAGCTGCCGCGCGCGGTCCAAGCGC
>CAVZYQ010000011.1:0-149235 GCA_963779545.1 uncultured Alphaproteobacteria bacterium
CAGCGCGCCGCCGATCTCGTCGAGGACCTTCGGGTCGTCGATGGTCGCCGGCATGGTCCAGGGCTCGCTTGTCGGCGATCTTCTTGATCGTGCCGCGCAGGATCTTGCCCGAGCGCGTCTTCGGCAGCCGCGGCACCGTGATCGCCAGCTTGAACGCCGCCACCGGGCCGATCTTCTCGCGCACCAGCGCGACGATCTCCTGCTCGATCTCGGCGGCGGCGCGGTTGACGCCGGCCTTGAGCACGACGAAGCCGCACGGCACCTCGCCCTTGAGCTCGTCGGCGATGCCGAGCACCGCGCATTCGGCGACGTCCTGGTGCGACGGCCAGCACCTCCTCCATGCCGCCGGTCGACAGCCGATGGCCGGCGACGTTGATGATGTCGTCGGTGCGGCCCATCACGCAGACATAGCCGTCGTCGTCGCATGTAGCCGGCGTCGGCGGTCTTGTAGTAGCCGGGGAATTCGGCGAGGTAGCTTTCGATGAAGCGCTCGTCCTGCTGCCACAGCGTCGGCAGGCACGACGGGCGGCAGCGGCAGCTTGACCACCAGCGAGCCGATCGTGCCGCGCGGCACCTGCCTTGCACGCCTCGTCGACCACGTCGCACGTCGTAGCCCGGCATCGGCACCGTCGGCCGAGCCGTGCTTGACCGGCAGCGCGCCGAGGCCCGACCGGATTGCCGGCGATGCACCAGCCGGTCTCGGTCTGCCACCAGTGATCGATCACCGGCACCTTGAGCAGCTGCTCGGCCCAGTCACGGTCGGCGGATCGGCGCGCTCGCCGGCGAGGAACAGCGTGCGGAATTTCGACAGGTCGTATTTCGCGATGTAGCTCGCCCTTGCGGGTCTTCCTTCTTGATGGCGCGGAACGCGGTCGGCGCGGTGAACAGCGCGACGCACCCGTGCTCGGCGATCACGCGCCAGAACGCGCCGGCGTCCGGCGTGCCGACCGGCTTGCCCTCGTAGAGGATCGAGGTGCAGCCGTGGAACAGCGGCGCGTAGACGATGTAGCTGTGGCCGACCACCCAGCCGACGTCGGAGGCGGACCACCACACCTCGCCCGGGCTTGATGCCGTAGAGGTTCTGCATCGACCAGTTGAGCGCGACCATGTGGCCGCCATTGTCGCGCACCACGCCCTTCGGGATGCCGGTCGTGCCCGAGGTGTAGAGGATGTAGAGCGGGTCGGTGGCGGCGACCGGCACGCAGTCGCGCGGTCTGGCTTCGCCGCGATGGCGTTGTCGCGCAGCGTCGCCCAGTCGTGGTCGCGGCCGGCGATCAGCGTCGGCCTTCGCCTGCGGGCGCTGCAGGATCAGGCAGGCGTGCGGCTTGTGCGTCGCGAGCTCGATCGCCGTCGTCGAGCAGCGGCTTGTATTTCACGACGCGCGCGCGCCTCGATGCCGCAGGACGCCGACAGGATGAGCTTCGGCTTGGCGTCGTCGATGCGGGTCGCGAGCTCCTTCGCCGCGAAGCCGCCGAACACCACGCCGAATGGACCGCGCCGATGCGCGCGCAGGCCAGCATGGCGAACACCGCCTCCGGCACCATCGGCATGTAGAGGATGACGCGGTCGCCTTGCTCGACGCCGAAATCCTGCAGGATCGCGGCGAGCGTCTGCACCTCGGTCGAGCAGCTGCGCGTAGGTGAGGGTGCGCTTGCGTGCCGGTGACCGGCGAGTCGTAGATGATCGCCGGCTGCGTCGCCGCGGCCGCGCTCCACATGGCGGTCGAGCGCGTTGCAGCAGGTGTTGCAGACGGCGCCGGCGAACCAGCGGCCGTAGATGCCGGCGTCGGTGTCGAAGACCTTCTTCGGCCGGCTCGATACCAGTCGATCGCCTGCGCCGCCTCGCCCCAGAAGCCCTCCGGGTCGCGCTGCGCAGCGCGCGTAGACCTCGTGGTAGCGGCTGGTGCGGGCGTCCATTCACACTCTCCGTCATTCCGGGGCCGAGCCTTAAGCGCGTTAACGCGCTATGGCGAGGAGCCCGGAATCCATAACCACAAGCGGCGAGATTGAAACAACGACCGAGCACCGCCGACACGATCGTGGTTATGGATCCCGGGCTCCTCGCTTCGCTCGGCCCCGGGATGACCACCGTGGGCTACGCCATTCTGATCCACCCTGCCCGCTTTGAGAAGCCGACACGGCCGCCATGCGCGGCGCAGGGTGGCCAACGCGGCGGCGCTTTGGTCTAAGTCGCGCTCCCGCCCATGTTCTCCGATCCCGCATTCCTCGCCGCCGCGTTCGTCGCGGTCCTGCTCGTCGGCCTCGCCAAGGGCGGGTTCTCCGGCATCGGCATGGCGGCGACGCCGCTGCTCGCGCTACCGTGCCGCCGCTGCAGGCGCTCGCGATCCTGCTGCCGATCCTGCTGGTGCAGGACGTGGTTTCGCTGTGGTGGTACCGGCGCGACTGGGACGGCTGGAACCTGAAGGTGATGCTGCCGGGCGCGGTGGTGGGCGTCGGCGCCGCCTGGGCGCTCGGATCGGTGGTGTCGGACGACGCGGTGCGGCTGATCATCGGCATCATCGGGCTCGGCTTCGTGCTCAACACCTGGTTCGGCCGGACGCCGCCGGAGGGCCGGCCGAGCGCGCTCAGCGGCGTGATCTGCGGCGCGGGCTCGGCCTTCACCTCGACACTCGCGTCCGCCGGCATGCCGCCGTTCGCGATCCACGTGCTGCCGCAGCGCATGGACAAGATGAAGCTGGTCGGCACCATCACGGTGTTCTTCGCGATCGTGAACGTGATGCGCGTCGCGCCCTATTTCGGGCTCGGCTACCTGACACGCGAGACGCTGATGATCTCGCTCGCGCTGCTGCCGCTCGCGATCGCCACCAATTTCCTCGGCTTCTGGCTGGTGCTGCGGATGCCGACCGAATTGTTCTACCGCATCTTCTACGTGCTGATGTTCCTGATCTCGGCCGCCATCATGGTGCAGGGCGTTATCGGACTGTTGCGCGGATGGGCTATCCTGCCCGATGAGAGCTTTTCGTGTTCGCGCTGCTGCTCGGCCTCGCCGCGCCCGCGCAGGCCTTCGACCTGCAGGGCCATCGCGGCGCACGCGGGCTTGCGCCGGAGAACACGCTCGCGGCGTTCGCGCTGCGCTGTCGATCGGCGTCACGACGCTCGAACTCGATCTGGCGATGACGCAAGGACGACGTGCTGGTGGTCAGCCACGACCGCAGGCTCAATCCGGATCACACGCGCGGGCCGGACGGCAAGTTTCTGGACGCCGAAAGGCCCGGCGATCCGCTCACTCACGTTCGCGGAGTTGCAGCAGTACGACGTCGGCCGCCTCAAGCCCGGCAGCGATTACGCCAAGAACTTTCCCGAACAGCAGCCCGTCGATGGCGCGCGCATCCCGGCGCTGACCGAGGTGTTCGATCTGGTGAAGCGCGCACGGCGCGGATCACGTCCGCTTCAACATCGAAACCAAGATCACGCCGACTTCCGGCGCCGAGACGCCCGACCCGGAAGCTTTCGCCGCCGCACTCGCCAAGGCGATCCGCGACGCGGGCCTGACCGGCCGCGCCACGATCCAGTCCTTCGACTGGCGCACGCTGACGGCGATGCAGCGCATCGCACCCGGAGATCGAACGCGTGTGCCTCACCGTCGAGGCGCTGAATTTCGACACGATCAAGCGCGGCGAGAAGGGTCCCTCGCCCTGGCTCGCGGGCCTCGATATCGACCATTTCGCCGGCTCGGTACCGCGGATGGTGCAGGCGGCTGGGTGTGCGGTGTGGTCGCCGCTCCATCGCAATGCCAAGCCCGACGACGTGACGGATGCGCAAGGCGCTTGGCCTCAAGGTCATCCCCTGGACCGTGAACGAGCGCGCCGACATGGAGCGGCTGATCGCGCTCGGCGTCGACGGCATCATCACGGACTATCCGGACCGCCTGCGCGCCGTGATGGCGGAGAAGAACTTGGCTCTGCCGCCACAGGTGAAAGCACAATAATCTCGCGTCCAGCCATTTGCTCGACACCTATCCGATTGGCTACGCTGTCTGACATTTTCAGGCAGGACGCATGACCAACCCGTACGACATCGATCTCGACCGCAACCCGGCGAATTTCAGCCGCTGACGCCGCTGATGTTCCTGGAGCGCGCCGCGGCGGTCTATCCGCAGCACAACGCGGTGATCCACGGGCCGCTGCGGCGCAATTACGCGGAGTTGTACGCGCGCACCCGCCGCCTCGCCTCGGCGCTGGACAAGCACGGCATCAAGCGCGGCGACACCGTGTCGGTGATGCTGGCGAACACACCCGCGATGCTGGAAGCGCATTACGGCGTGCCGATGACGCAAGGCGTGCTCAACACGCTCAACACGCGGCTCGATGCGGCGACGATCGCGTTTTCGCTCGACCATGCCGAGACGAAAATCCTGATCACCGACCGCGAATTTTCCAGGACCGCGAAGGAAGCGCTGGCGCTCGCCAAGGTGAAGCCGCTGGTGATCGACTACGACGATCCGGAGTATTCGGGAGCCGGCGAGCGGCTCGGCAAGATCGAATACGAGGACTTCGTCGCACAAGGCGATCCCGGACTACGCGTGGCACATGCCCGACGACGAATGGGACGCCATCGCGCTCAACTACACGAGCGGCACCACCGGCGATCCGAAAGGCGTGGTCTATCATCACCGCGGCGCGCAGCTGCTCGCGCTCGGCAACATCGTCACCTGCCAGATGGGCAAGCATCCGGTGTATCTGTGGACGCTGCCGATGTTCCACTGCAACGGCTGGTGTTTCCCGTGGTCGATCTCGGTGGTGGCCGGCACGCATGTGTGCCTGCGCGCGGTGCGCGCGCCCGCGATGTACGACGCGATCGCCAACCACAAGGTCACGCACCTGTGCGGCGCGCCGATCGTGATGGCGACGCTGCTGAATGCGCCGGAGGCCGAGAAGAAGCCGCTGCCGCATGTGGTGGAGTTCTTCACCGCCGCCGCGCCGCCGCCCGCCGCCGTGCTCGCCGCCATGAAGGAGGCGGGCTTCAACGTCACGCATCTCTACGGCCTGACCGAATGCTACGGCCCGGCGGTGGTGAACGACTGGCATGCCGAATGGGATGCGCTGCCGCTCGCCGAGCAGGCGGAGAAGAAATCGCGCCAGGGCGTGCGCTACGGCGCGCTCGAAGCGCTCGACGTGATGGACCCGGAGACGATGGCGCCGGTGCCGCGCGACGGCGAGACGATGGGCGAAGTGATGATGCGCGGCAACGTGGTGATGCGCGGCTATCTGAAGAACAAGAAATCGACCGACGCGGCGTTCGCGGGCGGCTGGTTCCACACCGGCGATCTCGGCGTGATGCATCCCGACGGCTATATCCAGCTCAAGGACCGCTCGAAGGACATCATCATTTCGGGCGGCGAGAACATTTCATCGATCGAGGTCGAGGACGCGCTTGTACAAGCATCCCGCCGTGCAGGCTGCCGCCGTGGTGGCGAAGCCGGACGATAAGTGGGGCGAGACGCCCTGCGCGTTCGTCGAGCTGAAGCCCGGCGCGAAGGTCACCGCCGAAGACATCATCGCGCACTGCAAGGCGAACCTCGCGGGCTACAAGGTGCCGCGCCATGTCGTGTTCGGCGAAGTGCCGAAGACCAGCACGGGGAAGATCCAGAAGTTCAGATTGAGGGAGATGGCGAAGGGGGCGTGAACGGCATTTGCCGATCTTCTTGCGGCATTTGCCAAAGAACGTTATATTAAGTGGTAGAGGTGCCTGCCATGGCCCGCGCCGCGCGCAAGATCAAAAGCACTCCCAAGAGCGTCGGCTTTGCCGAAGAGGCGCAGCCGTTCCTGCACGATGAGATCGTCCGCGGTATTCCAGCCAAGCGCGTCCAGGAACTGATCGATGCGGGCGTGCTCGGCGAGAAAAAGGTCTATCGCGTAATTCCGGAGCGCACATTCAAACGGCGGCTCGCCAACCGGGAGACACTGAAGATGTCGGAAGGGACACATCGCGCGCTTCCTGCGCCTGATCGAAATGGCGACAAGGATATTTGGTGACGGCGATTTTGCTGGAAAATGGATGATGCTGCCAAATCCGGGCCTGAAAAATCGCATTCCGATCGAACTGGCCGAGACGGACTCCGGCGCGCGCGAGGTCGAAGGCGCACTCATGCATATCGCCTATGGTGACTACGTCTAGATGGCGCTGGTCTGGCGATTGTGCCCGCCGGCCTTTGCCGAGGCGCTCGACGGCGAAGGCAATCGCCTGTTCGGTGCGCGCTGGAATTCGCCCGGACGAGGCGTCGTCTACACTAGCGAAACACTATCGCTGTGCGTTCTCGAGACCTATGTGCACTTCTCGCCGCAGCAGCGCGAGAAAATTCCTGACTTTGAGGCGGTTCAAATCAGAGTCCCGGACGATGCCGGCGAAAGGCGTGTCGACACCAAGGACTACGAAAGTCTCCTCTCCGCCAAAGATCCGATGACCGCCTTTCGCGAAATTGGTGATGACTGGCTGTCCAGTTCCGGCGCTCTTGCGCTCATCGCGCCTTCGATCATCGTTCGCGAAGACGCTAACGTCATGCTCAACCCCGCTCATCCTCGCATGAAAGACGTGTCGATCGTCTCGCGACGTAAATTCGAATTCGACCCGCGGCTGAAGATTGCGAGACCGTAGCAGTAACTCACCACAGCCCGCTCTTCTCCCACTTGTCCTCGGGGATCGGCTCGCCGATCTGGAACGAGAAGGCCTGCACCTTCATGTGGTCGGGCGTGGTCTCGCAGGTGAACGAGAACTGATACCACTTGCCCTTGCTGCGGAAAGCGCCGCCGGTGCCGGTCATCTTTGACGCCGTAACCTTCGGCGTCTCGAGCGCGCCGACGATCGAGCGTTCCGGCTTGTAGGTTCTGTCCTTGCTGATGTGCCGCATCGCTTCGAGGTCGCAGACCTGTTCGAAACGCGCGTCGGGGTCGAGCTGCTTCAGCATCCTCTCCGTGCGTGCATCATTGGCCTGCGCCACGGCGGCACACGGAAGCACGGCAGGCAAAATCAACAGCACGCGCAACAACGTCGCGATCTCCCCGTCCAGAATTTGGATGCCCCGCGCGCCCATGTGCCCGAACAATGCCGAATCGGCAAGCGAACGAAGCACGACCAAACCATGGCGCGACTCCAATTCGATCTTGCTGAATTGTCGCGCGCCGGTTGCGAGAGTTCCGGCCTTTGCGCGTGATCCTTGCCCGAAAACCGGTTTCCCACCTTTCGGATCACGCGACCCGCGCGTCCTCCAGAATCATGTCCGCACCCTTTTCGGCAATCATGATCGTGGGCGCATTGGTGTTGCCGGAGACGAGGTCCGGCATGATCGAGGCATCGACGACGCGCAGGCGCCTCGAAGCCGCGCAGCTTGAGCCGCGCGTCGACCACTGCGGCCGGATCGCTGCCCATGCGGCAGGTCGAGGTCGGGTGATACACCGTCGAGCCGCGGCGGCGCACGTAATCGATCAAATCGTCGTCGCTCGCACAGGCCGGGCCCGGCTCATGTTCGGCCTCGATGAACGGCGCGATCGCGGGCGCCGCCATGATGCGGCGAAGCACGCGCAGGCCCGCCACCATCGTGTCGCGATCCTTCTGCGCCGAGAGATAGCGCGGCTGGATCGCGGGCGGGTGGCGCGGATCGGCGGACTTGATGCGAACGGTCCGCGGCTCTCCGGGCGCAGCACGATCACCGGGCAGGTGATGCCGGAGAAGGGATGCAGCGGCCCGCCGAAGCTGTCGGCGGAAAACAGCATGATGTGGGTCTGGATGTCGGGCGTCGCGACCGCGTCGTTGGTGCGCAGGAAACCGCCGACGTAGCCCGCGCCCATCGCGAGCAGGCCGCGCCGCGTCAGCATGTAGCGCAGGCCCGCCGCAAGGCCGCGCACCCTGCTGGTGAAGAAGTCGTTCGCCGAAACCGGCTGCGTGCAGCGGAAGATCGTGCGGGCGTGGAAGTGGTCCTGCAGATCGGCGCCGACGCCCGGCATGTCGGCGATCACATCGATTCCGTGCTCGGCAAGCAGCGCGGCGGGGCCGACGCCGGAGAGCTGCAAGCAGTTGCGGCGAGTTGAACGCGCCGCCGGAGAGGATCACTTCGGCATTGGCGCGCGCGGTGCGGGTCTCATCGCCCTGTCGTGTATTCGATCCCGGTCGCGCGCTTTCCCTCGAACAGCACGCGCGTCGCGAGCGCGTTCGAGACGACCGTCAGGTTCGCGCGCTTGCGCGCCGGCTTGAGGTAGCCGACCGCCGTCGAGCAGCGCCGCCCGTTGCGCGTGGTGAACTGGTAGTAGCCGAAGCCTTCCTGCTGGGCGCCGTTGAAATCCGGGTTGCGCGGATAGCCGCACTGCTCGGCCGCCGCGATGAAGGCTTCGCCGATCGGCACATGTCCGAGATCGGAGACGCTGAGCGGCCCGCCCTCGCCGTGCCATTCGTCGGCGCCGCGCTCCTGGTCCTCCGCCTTGCGGAAATACGGCAGCACGTCGGCATGGCTCCAGCCCGGATTGCCGAGCTGACGCCAGCGGTCGTAGTCCTCGGCCTGCCCGCGCACGTACATCAGCCCGTTGATCGACGAGGAGCCGCCCATCACCTTTCCGCGCGGCGCGATGATCTGCCGCCCGTGGCATTCGGGCTCCGGCTCGGTCTGGTAGAGCCAGTTCACGTCCGGGTTGGTGAAATTCTTGCCGTAGCCGAGCGGAATGTGCAGCCAGATATTGCGGTCTTCGCCGCCCGCTTCGAGCAGCAGAACCTTGTGCCTGCCGTCCGCGGTCAGCCGATTGGCCAGCACGCAGCCCGCGCTGCCCGCGCCGACAATGATGTAGTCGAAATCGCTCACGCGGCCCTG
The DNA here is from genome assembly GCA_963779545.1 of uncultured Alphaproteobacteria bacterium. Taxonomy (GTDB): domain Bacteria; phylum Pseudomonadota; class Alphaproteobacteria; order Rhizobiales; family Xanthobacteraceae; genus PALSA-894. The sequence continues at coordinate 8,815 of CAVZYQ010000011.1, forward strand.
GCGGCCGGCTTGGCGCGTGCGTCCTCGATCACCATGTCGGAGCACTTCTCGCCGATCATCACGCAGGCCGCGTTGGTGTTGCCCGACACGACCGTCGGCATGATCGAGGCGTCGGCGACGCGCAATCCGTCGAAGCCGTGCACGCGCAGCCGCTCGTCCACCACGGCCTTCTTGTCCGAGCCCATGCGGCAGGTCGAGGTCGGGTGGAAGATGGTCGTGCCGGTGTCGCGCGCGTAGGCGAGCAGGCCCTCGTCACTCGTCGACATTCGGACCCGGCAGGCGCTCCTCTGCGACATATCGCTTGATCGCCGCCTGTCCCATGATGCGGCGCGTGAGATGCATGCCGCGGATCATGCAGTCGCGGTCGGCCGCAGCCGTCATGTAGCGCGGCTGAATCGCGGGCGCTTGGCTCGGATCGGCCGACTTGATGTGCACGAAGCCGCGGCTTTCGGGGCGAAGCTGGCACACCGACACGATGAAGCCGGGGAACGGATGCAGATTTCCGCCGATCTTGTCGGCCGAGAAGATGATGAAGTGGAATTGCACATCCGGGGTCGCGACGTCCGGGCTGGTCTTGAGGAACGCACCCGCGTAGCCCGCCCCGATGGTCAGCATCCCCTTGCGGAACAGCATGTAGCGTATGCCCGCCGCGATTTTGAGCGGCAGCGAGTTCACGGTGTCGTTCATGGTGATCGCTTCGGTGCAGCGGTAGGCCATGCGCACCTGGAAGTGATCCTGCAGGTCGGCGCCGACGCCCGGCATATCGGCGATCACGTTGATGCCGTGCTTCTGCAACAGGTCCGCCGGGCCGACGCCCGAGAGCTGCAACAGCTGCGGCGAGTTGAATGCGCCGCCGCAGACGATCACCTCGCCGTTCGCACGCGCCGTGTGCGTCGCGCCATCCTTGAGATACTCCACACCGACTGCGCGGCGTCCCTCGAACAGGATGCGCGTGGTCAGCGCATTCGACACGATCGCGAGATTTCCCCGCTTGCGCGCGGCGCGCAGGAAGCCCCGCGCGGTCGAAACGCGCCGTCCGTTGCGCGTCGTCATCTGGAAATAGCCCGCACCCTCTTGGACCGGCCCGTTGAAGTCGTTGTTGCGCGGATAACCCGCCTGCTCGCACGCTCCGATGAACGCATCGCACAGCGGATGCGGCTCACTCACATCGGAGACCGCGAGCGGCCCGCCGGTGCCATGCAGTTCGTCACCACCACGCTGCTGATCTTCGGAGCGGCGGAAGTACGGCAGCACATCCGCAAAGCTCCAGCCCGCGTTGCCGAGCTGGCGCCAGTGGTCGAAGTCCTCGGCCTGTCCGCGGATGTAGAGAAGCCCGTTGATCGACGACGAGCCGCCCAGCACTTTTCCGCGCGGCTGGATGATCGAGCGGTTGTTCAGCTCCGGCTCGGGCTCGGAGGTGTAGAGCCAGTTATGGCGCGCGTCGGTGAACAGCTTGGCGTAGCCGATCGGCACATGGATCCAGACGTTGCGATCCTCCGGACCGGCTTCCAGCAGCAGCACGCGATGGCGCCCGGATTCGCTCAAGCGGTTCGCAAGCACGCAGCCCGCGCTGCCTGCGCCGACAACGATGTAGTCGAACGAACCTTCCACGCGATCCTCCCGATGCCGGATTCAACCGGCTTGCGGGCGATGTTGAGGCCGGATTGCGCTGCGATTCAAGTGCCGTTACTCGACCTTCAGGTTGAGCTTCCGGATCAGCGCCGACCATTTCTTTTCTTCCTGATCGATGTCGGCGGCGTATTCCTCCGGGCTGGAGGTGAGCGGATCGCCGCCTTCGGCATAAATTCGCTTCTTCACCTCGTCGGAATTCACCAGCGCGCGCAACGCGGCGTTGAGCTTGTCGACGATCGGCCGCGGCGTACCTGCGGGTGCGAGCAGTCCGTAGTGCAGCACCGACTCGAAACCCGGCAGGCCGGACTCGGTCGCGGTCGGCACATCGGGCAGGCCGCTGTAGCGCCTGTCGCCGAGCACCGCGATGACGCGCAGCGTCCCGGATTGGATGTTGCCCATCGCGGGGGGCAGCACACCGAACGCGACCGGCACATGTCCGCCGAGGAGGTCGTTCATCACGCCGCTCGTGCCCTTGTAGGGAATGATCTGCGCATTGATGCCGGTGACAGACTTGAACAGCTCGGCCGACATGTAGCCGCCGGTACCGACCGCCGAGGTGCCAAGGTTATATTTGCCGGGATTAGCCTTCAGCAGCGCGACCGTCTCGCCGATCGTCTTTGCCGGGAACGACGGATGCGCGATCAATACGACCGGCATCGAGGCGATCAGGCCGATCGCGGTGAAGTCCTTGCGCGGATCGAAGCCGGAATTGGCATAGAGGCTCGGATTGATCGAGATCGAACCGGTGTGGCCGAGGAACAGCGTGTAGCCGTCAGGCGCGCTCTTGATCACCGCGCGCGTGCCGACGAGGCCGGAGCCGCCGCCGCGGTTGTCGACAATCACCTGCTGGCCGAGCGCCGCGGACAGCTTGTCCGCCACGATGCGCGCCATCGCATCGACGCCGCCGCCCGGCGGATAGGGCACGACCAGCGTGACGGTGCGGGTGGGGTAGTCCTGCGCATGCGCGGGCGTCGTGAGTGCTATGACCGATAGCACAAGCGCGGCAAATATCCTCACCATCGTTGCGTTACTCCACCTTCGCGCCCGAACGCTTCACCACCTTCGACCACTTGATCTCCTCGCGGTCGATATCGACGGCATACTCATCCGGCGTCATCGACATCACCTCGGCGCCATCCTGCGCGATGCGCTCGCGCACGTCGGGCTCGTTCAGCGCGGCTTTCATCGCGGCGGCGAGCTTGTCGACGATCGGCCGCGGCGTGCCCGCGGGCGCGACGATCCCGTAATGCAGCACGGCCTCGTAGCCCGGCAACGGCGCGGCCTCGGCGACCGTCGGCAAGTCGGGCAACAGCGGGGAACGGTTCGCGCCCGTGACCGCGAGCGCACGAACCTTGCCCTCCTTGATCAGCGCGATCGCGGGCGGCAGCGAGGAGAAATAGATCGCCACATGCCCGCCGATGAGATCGGTCAGGGCAGGCGACGAGCCCTTGTAGGGAATGTGCGTGAGCTTGATGTCCGCCATGGCGGCGAACAGCTCCGCGCCGAGATGGATGCCGCTGCCGACGCCCGCGGAGGCGTAATTCAGCTTACCGGGATCCTTCCTGGCGAGCGCGATCAGCTCCGGGATCGTCTTCGCCGCAACGCCCGTGTTCACCAGCACGACCAGCGCGCTGGTCGCGATCAGTCCGACTGGCGCGAAATCCTTGCGCGGGTCGTAGCCGACATTGGGATAGAGCGTCGGATTGATCGCGAGCGTGCCGGTGCCGCCGAGACCGAGCGTGTAGCCATCGGGCGCGGCCTTCGCGACCTGGCGTGTTGCGATCGAGCCCCCTGCCCCGCCCTTGTTCTCGATCACGATCTGCTGGCCGAGCGACCTGCTCATCTTCTCGGCGACGATGCGCGCCATCACGTCGTTGCCGCCGCCCGCCGCATACGGCACCACCAGCGTGATCAGGCGCGCCGGATACTCCTGCGCGGCCGCCTGAGTCGCGGCCAGCGCGAGTGCGAACGCGGCCAGTCTCATCGTCCTCATCGGTTGCATCGGCTCCAGTAAAGCAAAACCGCCGGACTCTTTGCCAGAGCCGGCGGTTTGAATGCATACGCGACGCCACATCCGCGGCGCACGCCGCGGTGGGAGATGATTGCCGCCCGGTTAGTGAACGCTCGCGGGATTCAGGCGGGCGATTTCATCCTTCACTTGCAACTTGCGACGCTTCAATTCCGCGATCGTCGTGTCGTCGACCGAGGGGTGCGCCAGTGCGTCGGACAGCTCGTTTTCCAACGCCTGATGCTTCCGTTCCAGTTCCGCAAGATGCGCTTGGATGGACATCGATGAAGCCTCCATATCGGTTCGGTGGCACTTTGAAGTGTGCCAGAAGTGGTGCATCAAGTCGACGGTGCCAATGTTGTGCGGCGCGAAAATCCCCGCAATCCGCGCGACCTCAAGCGACCTCCTCGCCCTTGATGCCCTCCCCTTAACGCGCGATACTCATTCGGGTTTCGGCGGCGCTTTGGCGCTAGCCGGGCAGTCCTTAACCATTGCGGCGCATGGACAAAGAGGAAGAACGCGAGCTCCGCGCGCAGCTGGCGCGCCTGCTTCAGGAGCACCGCGACCTCGATGCCGCGATTGAAGCTCTGCAGATTTCGCCGGGCTCCGATCTGCTTCAGGTGCAACGCCTGAAGAAGCGCAAGCTGTTCTTGCGGGATCGGATTACCTTCATCGAAGATGAGCTCACGCCCGATATCATTGCGTGATGACTTAGCGTCAGGCACGCGACGGTAGTGCGCCGCCCTTCCGCTCGGCCTTGCGGGCGTACATGGCGTGGTCGGCCTTCGCCATCACCTCGGCCAGTTCGTCGGACGCCCCGATCATCGCGAAGCCGATCGAGGCGCCGACCGCGAGCGACTGCCCGTCCCATTCGATGCCGGCCTCGGTGATCGCGGACTCGAGCGCCCAGGCTTTCGCGGTCGCGTCGCCCTCGCTCAGATTCCACAGGATCAGCCCGAACTCATCGCCGCCAAGCCGGGCGACGGTATCGGACGCGCGGATGCTGCGCGTCAGCAACGCCGCGACCGCCTTCAGCACGGCGTCACCGGCTAAGTGGCCGTGCCGGTCGTTGACCGGCTTGAAGCCGTCGAGATCGATGTAGAACAGCGCTGCGCGCGTTCCGTAGCGTTTCACGTAGGCGAGCGTACGCTTGAGTTCGCGGTCAAAGCCGCGCCGGTTGAAGATCTCGGTGACCGCGTCGATGTCGGCGGTCGCCTCCAGCTCCTTCACCTTGGCGCGGGTGGCGGAAAGCTCGCCTTCGAGGCGCTGCACCTCGGTCAGAAGCACAAGCAGTTCGGATGGGATGCTGCGGGCGGGCTTCGAGGCACGGACCTGCGGCTCGGCGTCGGGCACACGCTCGGCCCGGCGGTCGACCACGGGCAGCCGTGCGGGCACCGCCGCCCTCGCCTTCGCCGGGTTCGCCTTCGCCATCGTGCCGCCGCTCCCGAATCGGCCAACGATGGGGCGACAAGGTTAACGCGACGTATCGGCTTGCCTCGCAAGGGCGAATTCCTATAAATCCGCGCCTTCTTGGCCGCCGGGTGCCGTATAAAGGGGCGCATGACCAAGCCTGTCGCGATCATCATGGGGAGCCAGTCCGACTGGCCGACCATGCGGCACGCCGCCGAGACGCTCGACGCGCTCGGCGTGCCGTACGACAAGCGCATCGTGTCGGCGCACCGCACCCCGGACCGGCTGGTTTCCTTCGCCAAGGGCGCCAAGGCGGCGGGCGTGAAGGTGATCATCGCGGGCGCGGGCGGCGCCGCGCATTTGCCCGGCATGACCGCCGCGATGACGACGCTGCCCGTGTTCGGCGTGCCCATCGAATTCGAAGGCGCTGTCGGGCATCGACTCGCTCTACTCCATCGTGCAGATGCCGCCCGGCGTGCCGGTCGGCACGCTCGCGATCGGCAAGGCCGGCGCGATCAACGCGGCGTTGATGGCCGCGAGCGTGCTCGCGCTCTCCGATACGGCGCTTGGCCACCGGCTGGAAGCCTGGCGCAAGCAGCAGACCGACGCCGTCGCCGAAACCCCGAAGGACGACGCGTGACCGCGCCACGACCGGGGCCATTCGGGCCCGATGCCACCATCGGCATTCTCGGCGGCGGACAGCTCGGCCGCATGCTGGCGCTCGCCGCCGCGCGGCTCGGCTTCAAGTGCCATGTGCTGTGTCCTGACGCGCACTCGCCCGCGTTCGAGGTCGTGCGCCGCATCACCGAGGCCGACTATCTCGACATGGCGGCGCTCGACCGCTTCGCCGCCGATGTCGATGTCGTCACCTACGAATTCGAGAACGTGCCGGCCGAGACCGCCACGTTCCTCTCAGCGCGCAAGCCGGTGCTGCCCGACCCGAAGGTGCTGGCGATCACGCAGGATCGCCTCACCGAGAAGGAGTTCGTGCAGGGCCTCGGCATCGGCACGGCGAAGTTCGCGGCGGTCGATTCACCGGACGGCCTCACCGCCGCGCTGAAGTCCGTCGGCCAGCCGGCCGTGCTGAAGACGCGGCGCTTCGGCTACGACGGCAAAGGCCAGCTGATGATCCGCAACGGCGGCGATCCAATTGCGATGTTCAACGATCTTGGCGGGCAGGCGCAGATCCTCGAAGCCTTCGTGCCGTTCGAGCGCGAGATTTCGGTCGTCGCGGCGCGCGGACATGACGGCCAGCGTCGTAAGCTTCGACGTGATCGAGAACGAGCATCAGGATCACATCCTGAAGACCTCGCGTGTGCCGGCCGCGGTGATCGCCCGCGGTCGCCGCCGAGGCGAGGCGCATCGCGGAGAAGATCGCGGAAGCTTTCGACTATGTCGGCGTGCTCGCGGTCGAGATGTTCCTCGTGAAGGACGGCGCCGGCAACGCCGTTCTGGTCAACGAAATCGCGCCGCGCGTGCATAACTCCGGCCACTGGACCATCGACGGCGCGTCGGTGTCGCAATTCGAGCAGCACATCCGCGCGGTCGCGGGGCTGCCGCTCGGCGAGCCGATCCGGCGCGGCCGCATCGAAATGACCAACCTGCTCGGCGACGACGTGAAGGATCGTGGACTGTTGGCTGCGCACGCCGGACGCCGCCGTGCACCTCTATGGCAAGACCGCGGTCCGCCCCGGCCGCAAGATGGGGCACGTCACACGGGTGTTCGACGAGTAGCGCCGCAATGGCCGACGTCATCAAGATGCATTTCGAGGCGAAGTATCCGGACCGGCTTCGCCTGCCGTTATCCTTCGATCCGCAGAAGCTCGCTGAGGATTTGCGCGGCCTTTCGTCGGGCTGGATCCGCCATGTCGCCCGGCAAAACTATGACGGCGACTGGTCCGCGATCGCACTCCGCGCGCCCGCCGGCGAGCGGCACCCGCTGCGCATGATCTCGGCCGGCCCCGACCGGAAGGATTTCGAGAACACGCCGCTGCTCGATGCGTGTCCCTATTTTCGCGCCGTGATGGACAGCATTGGCGCGCCGCTGCGCCTGGTGCGGCTGATGCGGTTGACGCCCGGCTCGACAATCAAGGAGCACGAGGACGTCGCGCTCAGTTTCGAGGAAGGCATGGTGCGCCTGCACGTGCCGGTCCTCACACACAGCGAGGTGGACTTCCGGCTCAACGGCGAGCGGGTGCTGCTCGAAGCCGGCAGTTGCTGGTACCTGCGGCTGACCGACCCGCACAGCGTAGCGAACCGCGGGACGTCGGACCGGGTGCATCTGGTGATCGACGCCGACGTCAATGATTGGCTCGGTACGCTGTTCGATCGGGCGGCCGCGGCCTCGAACTGACGCTTCTCCTTCCCGAGACCACGCCGATGTTCGCGATTTGGTCAGATTGCATCTATAGTGTGAGGGCTTCGGGAGTGGCGTATGGCGCGGCGTGCGGGAGTACTGCTGGTTCTGACGGCCCTCGGCCTGATGCTCGCGGGCTGCGGTCCATGCGGGCTGGGCTTTGCCGGCTGGGACACGCCGCTTGGCTGCCGCAACGAGCCCTCTCCGCTGCCCAAATAGAGCCACCCCTTCGGTAGACTTTCCAGCTTTGTTCTGCTAAACGCGCGCAGCCCGGCATGGACTCGTCCGCTCCGAGCGGCATCTCCGTTGCCGGTACCCCATTTCCAGGCCCGAACGACCACGAGCTAGAAGGAACATTCGTTTGCAGGTTCTCGTCCGCGATAACAACGTCGACCAGGCCCTCAAGGCGCTCAAGAAAAAGATGCAGCGCGAGGGCATTTTCCGCGAAATGAAGCTTCGCGGCCATTACGAAAAGCCCTCCGAGAAAAAGGCCCGTGAACGCGCCGAGGCGATCCGCCGGGCGCGCAAGCTCGCGCGCAAGAAGATGCAGCGCGAAGGCCTGCTCCCCGGCAAGCCGAAGCCCGTGATGGGCGGCCCCGGCGGCGCACGCGGCCCGGGCGGTCCCGGCGGCGCGCGTCCGGGCGGTTTCGGTGGTGGTGGCGGCGGTGGCGGCGGCGGTTTCAGCCGCGGACCGCGCTGAACGGTCGCTTCCGGTTTGGCTTTTTTCACGGCGCGGGCCTCTCCGCGCCGTTCGCTTTTTTGCGCTATTCTGACGCCGATGCGTAAGCCTTCGACGAGTACGCCGGTCTTGTGTGCCGCGGTCCTCGCTGCCGCGCTCTGCGGCTGCACGATGACCGTCGGCAATCTCGGCGGCGGCGGGACGGAAGATCCCGATACGACGCAGGCCGCGACGCCGACCAACATCGCCTCGCTCACGGAAGTCATCCAGCGCAATCCGAACGACGCGCAGGCCTACAACATGCGCGGCAGCGTGCTCGGCCGCGCCGGCCGCAGCCAGGACGCACTCGCGGATTTCGACCGCGCGATCGGGATCGATGCGAACTACACGCAGGCCTACGCCAATCGCGGGCAGGTGCATCGCCAGACCAACAAGCTCGATCTCGCGCTCGCCGACTACAACAAGGCGCTCTCGCTCGATCAGGGTTATGCGACGGCCTATCTCGGGCGCGGGCAGGTGTACCGCCAGCAGGGCCGCGCACTCGATGCGTTGAACGACTACAATCGCGCGATCCAGATTCAGCCCAACAACGGGCAGGCTTACTACAATCGCGGCCTGCTCTATCAGGCGCAGACGCAGCACAAGTTCGCGGTCGACGATTTCACCACCGCGATCGGATTGATCCAGGGGCAGGCCGAGCCCTACACGGCGCGGGGCCTGAGCCAGCTTGCGCTGGGCGACGCGAAGGCCGCCGCGGCCGACCTTGACGAAGCCGTGCAGGCCGAGCCGGAAAGCCTGAATGCCTGGACCAGTCGCGGCCTCGCTTACGAGCGCCTCGGCGACAAGGACAAGGCGGCGGGCTCCTACGCCAAAGCGCTCAACCTGAAGAGAGAGCATGATCCGGCGAAGAAGGGGTTCGCGCGGGTCGGCGGCAAGACCGGCACCGCATATCCGACGTTCTGAGCTCCACGTGTCTCGCACGCAATGCAGCGCGTCTTCGCGGTGCATCGCAGATGCGGGATCCCGGTTGCTTTTTTGCCGCGCCGAGAAGAAAGAAACCGGGGTCCCGGATCTGCAGCGCATCACTTGCGTGCTGCGCCGCGCCCGGGACACGAAGGTTAGTCGCCTTTCACACCCAAAAACTTCAGCGCCTCGTCGGCCGCGCCGTGGCGATCGAGATCGACGTGCCAGCCGTCCTTGAAGCGCACCATGCGCTTCTCGCCGGGCACCATCGCGAGCAGGCGCTCTCCGTACTTGATCGGAATGATCGTGTCGGCGTCGCCATGCAGGATGAGCACCGGCGCCTTCACCTGTTTGATGCGCAGATCGGAGCGGAACTGATCCTTCATCAGCAGCCGCACCGGCAGGAACCAATAGAGATCGGCTGCAACATCGGCCGTCGAGGTGAACGGCGCATCCAGGATCACGTGCGTGACCGGCTTCTCGCTCGCGAGCGCGATCGCAACACCGGTGCCGAGCGACTCCCCCCACACGGCGATGCGGCCCGCGTAGCGTTCCGCCGCGAATGCGTAGGCGGCGTGCGCGTCCTCGATCAGGCCGCCTTCGGTCGGCTTGCCGCTCGAGCCCCCATAACCGCGGTAGCTGAGCGCAAGCAGCCCGACGCCCTGCGCGACGATTGTCCTGAAGCGGTCGACGCGCAGGTTCAGCGCGCCGCCGTTGCCGTGGAAGTAGATCACCACCGGCTTTCCGTCTTGCGGCGGCACGTGCCACGCGAGCACGCGCTCGCCGTCGGACGGGCTGAGCCACACCTCCTGCGCTTGCGGAAATCCGGCCGCGGCCGGCGGCGTGCGCATGCGGTCGGGGAAATACATCAGCGCACGCTGCGCAAAGAACATCAGCGCGCCGAGCGCGAGATAGCCGCCCATCCCGACGATGAATATCCATTTAAGTGAAGACATCGGAAGCCATTGAACTCAAAGCGGAATGTACGCGACTAACTGTTCAAGTGAACGGAAAAACAAACAATAATCGAAGTCCTCAAAGCTGATGCTCCTGTGCCCCTCGCGGGCACGGAGCACGCAGCGTGCGGCAGTGCGTCGCATCACGGCAGCGTGATCGCTCGCGCCCTTCCAGCTCCCGACCACATAAGCTCTTTTGACGCGCCCGACCACGTTGGCTGGGCGTTATTTGTGTCAAACGAGGTCGGTTCATGTTCCTGTCAGTTCGGAAAGCGGCGATCACGATGGCGGCCGGTGCAGCCCTGTTCGCGAGCAGCGCCGCGCGCGCACAAAATCTCGACATTCACTACGTGCCGACGCCGCAGCCGCTCGTCGAGCGCATGCTTGAGCTCGCCAAGGTGCAGAAGGATGACTTCGTCATCGACCTCGGCTCGGGCGACGGCCGCATCCCGATCACGGCCGCGAAGAAATACGGCGTGCGCGCGCTCGGCGTCGATCTCGACCCGAAGCGCATCGCGGAGGCGCGTGCGAATGCCGACAAGGAAGGTGTCGCAGACCGCGTGAAGTTTGAACAGCAGAACCTGTTCGAGACCGACATCAGCCAGGCGCAGGTGCTGACGCTGTACCTGCTGCAGGACATCAACCGGCGTTTGCGTCCGCGCATCCTCGAACTGATGAAGCCGGGCTCGCGCGTGGTGTCGCACGCGTTCGACATGGACGATTGGACGCCCGATGTCGCCGAAGTGATCGAAAACCGCAGGGTCTTCATGTGGACCGTTCCCAAGAAGACAGCTGGACGCTGGCTGATCGAGCAGAACGGTCGCACCTTCCATGTCGACCTGACGCAGCGCTACCAGATGCTCACCGGCACCGCGACCGTCGACGGGCGCACCGTGCCGGTGCAGGGCCGCGTCGATGGCGAGCGGATCGAACTTTCCGCCGACTTCGATGGGCGCGGCGTCACGCGCATCACCGGTGCGATCGGCGACACCGCGATCCATGCCGACGGCGGCGCGGCCGACGCCTTCGCCATGACGCTGGTGCCAAGCCGTCTGAACTGACAAGCTGATACGTCAGGCCGGGGCGCAAGCGCCCCGGCATTCCTCTCCTCGCGGCCCGCCACCGGGACGCAACTGTCCCGGACGTCATGTCGCCGCAAACCCAGACCCCTGCCCGCAGTCTCACGCTGCTCGACGGCCTCGCGATGCTGATCGGCATTGTGCTCGGCATCGGGATTTTCAAGGCCCCCTCGCTCGTCGCGTTGTTCGTGCCGAACGAGACGGTGTTCATTGCGCTCTGGCTGCTCGGCGGCGTGATCGCGTTCATCGGGGCGCTTTGTTACATCGAACTGTGCACGACCTATCCGGATGCGGGCGGCGAATATCACTTCCTGCGCCGCGCGTATGGCCGCCGTGTCGCCGTGCTGTTCGGATGGGCGCGCGGCACCGTGATCCAGACCGGTGCCATCGCGGCGGTCGCCTTCGTCTACGGCGACTACGCCAATGCTCTGCTGCCACTCGGCCAGTACGGGTCACCGCTCCACGCGGTGATCGGCCTCGTCGTCATCACGGCGATCAACCTGATCGGCACGTTCCAGAGCCGCAGGACGCAGGTGATCTGCGAGGCGCTCACCATCACCGGCATGCTGGCGGTGATCGCCGGCGGCCTGCTCTCGCCGTCCGCAGCGCCCGCGGCAAGCGCTGTGGCTGGCGGCCCCCCCGTATCGCTCGGCCTCGCGATGGTGTTCATCATGCTGACCTACGGCGGCTGGAACGAGGTCGCCTATCTCTCCGGCGAGATGAAGGATCCGCGCCGCAACATGGTGCGCGTATTCGTCATCGGCATCATCGCCGTGACGGCGCTCTATGTGGTCGTGAACATCGCGTACCTGAATGTGTTCGGCCTCGACGGACTGCGTGCCAGCAAGGCGATCGGCGAAGACATGATGCGCCGCGTATTCGGCGGCTGGAGCGCGGTCGTTTTCGGGCTGATCGTGTGCGGCGCCGCGCTGAGCACGCTGAACGGCACGATCTTCACCGGCGCGCGCTCCTATTACGCGCTCGGCCGCGACCTGCCGGTGCTCGGAAAGCTCGGCGTCTGGTCCGAGCGCGGCGGCAATCCGTTCAACGCCATCCTGATCCAGTCGGCGATCTCGCTGGTGCTCATTCTGTTCGGAATGCTGGCGCGCGACGGGTTCGAGGCGATGATCGCCTACACGGCGCCGGTGTTCTGGTTCTTCCTGATGCTGGTCGGCGCGTCGCTGTTCGTGTTCCGCTGGCGCGACCCGCAGCGCGAGGTGCCGTTCCGCGTGCCGCTCTATCCGGTAACGCCTGCGCTGTTCTGCGCGACCTGCGCGTGGATGATGTATTCGAGCCTCGCCTACGCCGGCATCGGCTCGATCCTCGGCGTCGTCGTGCTGTTGCTCGGCGTGCCGCTGCTGTTCACGCTGCCTAAAGAGCGCTGAGCGTCTTCGGGCGCAAGCGAGTTCCAGAGCTGGAATCTCGCGGGGGCAAGTCGCATATCCACGGGACGTTTCTGTCAGTGGAGAGCGACATGGCGGTCCAGCTCAATCACACGATCCTGTACGCGCGCGACAGCAAGGCATCGGCCAGGTTCCTCGCCGAGATTCTCGGCCTGCCTGCACCGGTGCACTGGGGGCCGTTCGAGATGGTCGCGACCGCGAACGGTACAAACCTCGACTATCTCGACACCGAAGGCGATATCGCCTCGCAGCACTACGCGTTCTTGGTGAACGAAGCCGAGTTCGACCAGATCTTCGGCCGGATCAAGGATCGCAAGCTCTCGTATTGGGCCGACCCCGGCCAGTCACAGGCGGGCGAGATCAATCGCCACGACGGCGGACGCGGGCTCTACTTCGAGGATCCGAACGGCCACCTGTTCGAGATCATAACCCGGCCTTACGGCAGCGGCGGATGGAATCCGTAACGAGCCCTTGTGGACTCACACGCGGTGCGCGGACGCGGTTGCGGCGCCGCGGCGCGTCCACAGCCGTTGCAGCCACGTGGTGATTGGCCGCTCGACCACCAGATAGATCACGAGCGCCAGCGCAATCGAAGTTGCAAGCGCAGCCAGAAAGTACAGTGCCTGCTGCCAGCCTTGCTCAAGTCCGACTGCACGCCGCAGGCTGGTGGCACACAGCCTCGTCATCAAAGGATGCGTCAGATAGAGCGCGTAGGAGGCATCGCCGACAAGCACCAGAGCCCGCACCACGCGCGTGCTCGGAATGGGCGTGCCAAGAATCGAACCCGCGACGATCAGCGCGGCGGGAATACCGTATCCGATGAGCCGGTCCTGCGGCGGCAGGAATATGGTGGCGACGATCGCAAGCGCGCCCAGGGTGACGAGCGCAAGCCGCACCGCGGGCGGCAGAGAGACCTGGTTGCGGTAAGCAAACCCGATCCACAGTCCGAGCACGAACTCCAGGATGATCGTGTTGCCGTAATACGGCAGCTGCAGCAGCACGATTCCAGCCATCAGCGCTGAGACGCAGCACAAGGCAGCAAGCCGGGGCAGGAAAAGTGAGACTGCCAACGTTGCGTAGAAAAACATCTCGAAGTTCAATGTCCAGCCCTGCAGGATCACCGGCAACTTGGCGGCGTTCGCGGTCAGATCGGGTATGAACAGATATGACGTGATGATCCGGCTCGCCGGATAACTGTTCAGCAACACGTAGCCGGTCGTCACAATCCAGTAGAGCGGAACGATCCGGATGAGACGGCGGACGAAAAAATCCGACGGCGCGCCGGGCGTGCCGAACCGATCCCAGGCGATGTACACCATGATGAAGCCGGAGATGACGAAGAACAGATCGACTCCGGCGTTGCCGGCATCGGTCCAGCCGATATCGACCCTGCCCCAGTAGCGCAGATCGATTCCGATGTGCACAAAGACGACCGCAAGTGCCGCGACGGCGCGCAGGACCTGAATTTCCAGAAGCTTTGTGCGTTCCCGCATGGCGGCAAGCTAGCACCGCTCCCGATGCACGCAAGCAGTGGCGTCTGCGGCGCGTTCAGGCAGGCAGCAATCTCCCAGGCTGATCGCTACGACGCCTTGACGATCTCTTCCGTCATCTTCTTGGCGTCGCCGAGCAGCATCATGGTGTTGTCGCGGTAGAACAGCGGATTGTCGATGCCGGCATAACCGCTTGCGAGCGAGCGCTTGATGAACATCACGGTGCCGGCCTTCCACACCTGCAGCACCGGCATGCCGTAGATGGGCGAGGTCTTGTCGTCTTCCGCCGCCGGGTTGGTGACGTCGTTCGCGCCGATCACGAACGCCACGTCGGACTGCGCGAACTCGGAGTTGATGTCCTCAAGCTCGAACACTTCGTCGTAGGGCACGTTCGCCTCGGCAAGCAGCACGTTCATGTGGCCCGGCATGCGCCCCGCCACGGGATGAATCGCGTACTTCACCTCGACCCCCGCCGCCTTGAGATGGTCGGCCATCTCACGCAGCGCGTGCTGGGCCTGCGCGACCGCCATGCCGTAGCCCGGCACGATGATGACCTTGCTGGCGTTCTTCATGATGAAGGCCGCATCGTCGGCCGAGCCGAGCTTCACTGGCCTGGCTTCGGCGCCCGCCGCGGGCCCCGCAACCTCGCCGCCGAAGCCGCCGAGGATCACCGAGATGAAGTTGCGGTTCATCCCCTTGCACATGATGTAGGAAAGGATCGCACCCGACGAGCCGACCAGCGCGCCGGTGATGATCAGCGCCGAGTTGCCGAGCGTGAAGCCGATGCCGGCCGCGGCCCAGCCCGAATACGAGTTGAGCATCGAGATCACGACCGGCATGTCGGCGCCGCCGATCGGGATGATGATCAGCACGCCGAACAGGAAGGACGCGAGCGTCAGCAGCCAGAATGCCGCATAGCTCTCGGTGCGCACGAACCAGATGGTCAGCAGCACGATCGCGGCGAACAGCGCGATGTTGATGACGTGGCGCAGCGGCAGCATGATCGGTGCGCCGCTCATGCGTGCGGAAAGTTTCAGGAACGCGATGATCGAGCCGGTGAACGTGATGGCGCCGATCGCGACGCCGAGCGACATTTCGATAAGGCTCGCGCGCGGAATATCGCCCGGC
This sequence comes from uncultured Alphaproteobacteria bacterium, assembly GCA_963779545.1. GTDB lineage: Bacteria > Pseudomonadota > Alphaproteobacteria > Rhizobiales > Xanthobacteraceae > PALSA-894. The sequence goes on from CAVZYQ010000011.1 coordinate 23,919, forward strand.
ACACCGATGTCGAAGGCGCGCGGCGCATAGAGCGCGGCCGCCGCGACCAGCACGGCCGCCATGCCGACCAGCGAGTGGAATGCCGCGACCAGTTCGGGCATCGAGGTCATCGGCACGCGCTTGGCGATCACCGCGCCCGCGCCGCCGCCGATGCCGAGGCCGATGATCACCAGCAGCCAGGAAAAGCAGCTCGCCGGCGGATGCGACGCGAGCGTCACGACGATCGCGATCGCCATGCCGATCATGCCGAACAGGTTGCCCTGACGGCTGGTCGCGGGGCTCGAAAGCCCGCGCAGCGCCATGATGAAGAGAACGCCCGCGACGAGATAGAGCAGCGCGGCGAGATTTTGGCTCATGCCCGCGCCCCTATTGCTTCTTCTTGTACATCGCCAGCATGCGCTGCGTGACGAGGAAGCCGCCGAAAATGTTCACCGACGCAAGAATCAGCGCAAAGAAACCGAGCAGCCGCGCCCAGATCGGACCGCTGTCGTTTTTCGCAAGCTCGACGCTGACGGCGAGCAGTGCGCCGACCACGATCACCGAGGAGATCGCGTTGGTGACCGACATCAGCGGCGTATGCAGCGCGGGCGTCACCGACCACACCACGTAATAGCCAACGAACACCGCGAGGATGAAGATCGAGAAGCGGAACACGAACGGGTCGATGGCGGCGCCTGTCGCCGCATGCACGCTCGCAGCCGCGAGCGCGGCCGCCTGGTCGGCATACTGCTGCGCGACGTCCGCCGCCTGCCGCGCGAGTTCGGCGGCCGACTGCGCGGCCTGCGCGGCCTCCTGAGGATTGCTTGCGGTCGCCATGCCGTTTCCCCTTCGCGTTCTTTAAGCCGCGGACTTCGGCTGGAAGCTCGGATGCACAACCGCGCCGTCTTTGGTCAGCGCGGTCGCCTTGACGATCTCGTCGTCCCAGTTGACCGCAAGCTTCTTCTCTTTCTTGTCGACGAGGATATCGAGGAAATTGAGCAGGTTCTTCGCATAAAGGCTGGATGCCGACGCCGCGAGACGCCCCGCCACGTTGGTATGGCCGATGATCTTCACGCCGTTTACCTCGGCGACTTCGCCTGCCTTCGCGCCTTCGACATTGCCGCCGCGCTCGACCGCAAGATCGACGATCACCGATCCCGCCTTCATCGACTTGACCATGTCGGCGGAGATGAGTTTGGGCGCCGGGCGGCCGGGGATCAGCGCGGTGGTGATCACCACGTCCTGCTTCTTGATGTGCTCGGCGACGAGCGCGGCCTGCTTTGCCTGATATTCTTTCGACATTTCCTTCGCGTAGCCGCCCGCGGTTTGCGCGTTCTTGAATTCCTCGTCCTCGACCGCCAGGAATTTCGCACCAAGACTCTCGACCTGCTCCTTGGTGGCCGGGCGCACGTCGGTCGCCGTCACCACGGCGCCGAGCCGCCGCGCGGTCGCGATCGCCTGCAGGCCCGCGACACCGACGCCCATGATGAACACGCGCGTCGCCGGCACGGTGCCGGCCGCCGTCATCATCATCGGGAAGGCACGGCCGAATTCCGCGGACGCCTCGATCACGGCGCGATAGCCCGCGAGATTCGCCTGGCTCGACAGCACGTCCATCACCTGCGCGCGGGTGATGCGCGGCATCAGTTCCATGGCGAACGCCGTCACGCCGGCTTTCGCCATCGCGGCGAGCGCGTCTTCGTTGCCGTAAGGGTCCATGATGGCGAACACGAGCGCGCCGGACTTGTAGTCCTTCAGTTCGGCCTCGGCCGGGCGGCGCACCTTCAGCACGACATCGGCGTTGTTGACGACGTAGGCCGCGGTCGAGCCGATCTCCGCGCCGGCCGCCTCGTAGTCCGCGTCGAGCACGCCGGAGCGCACGCCCGCGCCGGTCTGCACCACGACGTCGGCGCCGAGCGCCTTCAGCTTCTTCACGGTATCGGGGGTGGCGGCGACGCGCGGCTCGATCTCAGCCTCGGCAGGAATCCCAACCTTCATGATGCCTCCAGGCGGCCGCTCGGCGCGTGGTCAGACGAGGAAATAGGCCATCAGGATGAGCAGGATAATCAAGAAGCCGACCAGCCACTTGGTGAGCGTGATGAACATCTCATAGGTGGCTTCGTGCTCGGCGTAATCGTTGCCGTCAGCGGTCGCGTATTCGACCTCAGCGTGGTCGGCCATTGCATCCCTCCGGGAACAAATCGGTTTCCGGGCCGGATTAGCGCAATTGGGCAATGAGGGCAACGCCGGGGCGGGAAAACGCCAAGGTTTTCCGCGATTTCAGGCCGCGTCCGCCTGCGTGAGGCCGACTTTCGCCAGCGCCGCGTCCTGCCGTCTGGCGACCTGGGCTACGGAGAACTTCTCGATCGCCTCATTGAACAGGCGGTGGAAATTGAGCCGCGCATCGAGATGCAGGAACACGGCGCCGAGCCCGATCGCGGCGCGGTCCATGAACACGAATTCGCGCGGGATCTTCACCCTGCCCTGCTGCCGCAGCCCCTGATGCACCCGGAAGGCTTCGCGCCGGCCGTATTCGGAAGGCTTCACGCCGTCCGCGATGGTGCGCTCGCGGTCCTCCAGCAGCGGGCCGTAGATGAACCGCGCCCAGATGTTCAGGATGTCGATCGTCTCGTGCGACAGCCCCGTGAAGCCCCACGTCTCGTAGGCGTGCACCACGAGAGTCGCGGTCGTCGCGCAACAGGCCGTTGTAGAGATCGACCACGCCGCCGACGAACTTCGGCGGGAAGATGCGGATGCAGCCGTAATCGAGCAGGTTGATGCCGCCAGGCGCGCCGCCTTCGTCGAACACCGTGTAATTGCCGAGATGCGGATCGCCGTGGATCACGCCGAAGCGGCTGAACGGAAACCACCACGCGGTGAACATCGCCTGCCCGATGACGTTGCGCTGTTCGATCGGCGCGCCCTTGTGGGTGAGCAACTTGGTGCCGTCGAGCCAGTCGAGCGTGAGCAGGCGCCCGGTCGAAAGCTTCGGCCACACCGCCGGCACACGGATCAGGTCGCTGTCCTTCAACATGGCGCGATACAGCGCGACGTGCTTCGCCTCGCGCCGGTAGTCGAGTTCCTCGCGGACGCGCGCCGCGATCTCCTTGGCGATCTCGGTGGTGTCGATCACCGGGTCCATGCGGCGATGGATCGCGAACAGCCAGTCGAGCTGCTGCAGGTCGGCTTCGACCGCCGACTGCATGTCGGCATACTGCAGTTTGCAGGCGACGGTCTTGCCATCGTGCGAGCGCGCGCGGTGCACCTGCCCCAATGAGGCGGCGGCAGCCGGCTTGTGCTCGAATTCGGCGAACTTCTCCTGCCAGTCTGCGCCCAACTCCGCCGTCATGCGCCGCTTCACGAACGGCCAGCCCATCGGCGGCGCCTCGCTCTGCAGCTTTTGCAGTTCCTCGACGTATTCGGGCGGCAGCAGATCCGGAACGGTCGCCATCAGCTGGGCGACCTTCATGATCGGGCCCTTCAGCCCGCCGAGCGCCGCCGCGAGGTCGGACGCATTCTTGCCGCGGTCGAGCCCGAAGCCGAACAGCCGGCTCGCCGCGAACTTGGCCGCAACGCCGCCCATATTCGTGCCGACGCGCGCGTAGCGCGCCGCACGGGCGGAGAGGCGGTTTTTCTCGGCGTCGTCCATGACGGGCAATATGAGAGCGGCCGCGCCGAAATGCTACTGGGCCGGCGCAGATGAGGCCCCGAGCAACGCTTCGCGCACCGAAGCGACGACGGCGTTACCCTCCGACTTGAATTTGCACTTCGCTCCGGCAGCGCAAATGTCATCGCGTCCGGAGAGCACGCCATGCGCGATGTGGAAACCGAGCGCCCGATAGACCTCGAACTGCTCCTCGCTGAAAAACTGGTCGCCTGTCGTCTCGTGCGGGAACAGCGGGTAGCGGCGCGCATAGTCACGGATGTAGTCGTTTTCGTCGCCGCTCAGCGACGCCTTGAGATAGAGAATCGTGCCGGTACGCCCCTCGCCGTAGTCGATCGTGCCGATCGCCGCATGCGGTCCCGCGGTCGGCTGCGGCTCGCTTCCTCCACCCATCCACGCACTGGTGGTCTTGCGGATATCGTCCCACGGCATCTCGATACGGGCCCCGAGGTCGATGCGCACGTAACGCTGCAGCGTGATAAACGACGGAAAGCGAACCGCGATGTCGGCCTCGGCGTCCACCACGACGATGAGCCCGCAGCGGCGCTTGAGCAGCTCGAAAACGCCGAGATTCTCGATGTGGCCGCCATCGGTCAGGTACACATTGCTGCTGTTCTCGTAGAGCCGGCCAAAAATCTCGTTGACGAGAAAAAGTCCAAACCGTTGGCGAAATTTCCACCAGGCCGTCTCACGCTCGAACACGTAGCGCGGATTCTTCAGCCAGTAACCGAGGCGGACATTGAGCAGCGCAAGCGTCGGCCGCAACGGCCGGATCGATTTCGATCCCATGTTGGAGGACGCAGCCGCGCCGGATATCGCCATCGCGGTCGCGACGTCGATGCCCTTTGCTTTCTGTTCGAAGTCGCGCGTCGACGCATAGCCGGTCGCGGCGCTTCCGACATGGAGCGGAGAGAACATGAAAAAGTCCGCATTGCGCCCACGCCGGTTGGCAAAATCGGAGCCCTGGATATTCAAGGCGGCGTTGATCAGGTGATAGGGCGCGTGCACGACCGAGATGCCGCTCACCGGCATGTCGTCAAGCTGTACGAAGTCGCGCCCCTGATCGAGGCTTGGCTCATTGCGCTTGACGTCCGCGACGCCCGGTGGATGCGGATCGAACAGAAACGCCTTGCTGAGCCGATCGCGATAAAGGCGATGCAGCGAATTCGCGTTCGGCCGCAGCAGCAGCACAAGCACGATGAGCAGGAGACCTGAGAAGGCGTAGAGCAACACCATCGGGCGCTCGATGGTGCGCACATAGAACCAGGCAAACCACTGGAAACCGCGATGCTCCGCCGCCCAGATCGCCGGCCGCTTGAGCAGCGGACAGAAGGCTGAGTGGGTGATGAAGGTCGCGCTGCGCATCATCCATGACGGCGTATGCGAATTTGCGAATTCCGCCTCGGGATTTTCCGCTGGCGGCTTGGTCCTGCAGACCACCTGAGCCACCGGCTGCACCGGCTCTTCGTAGCGCTCGCGCCCGTCGTTGTAGATCGCCCAATATGAAAAATAGAGGTAGACGACCCAGATCGCGAATGGCAGCGCCGCTCCGGCAACCCAGAATGCAATCCGGCTCAGGATCGCGAGCGCCTTCGTGGAAGACTTCGCATCGTCGCCCGACGCCTTGACGATATCTCCCATCTGCTGACGGAAGAACATCACGACCGCCGCGATCGGGGCGAATATGGCCGCAAGCGTTTGGACCGTTTTCGCCAACCATTCAAAGGTGACGTAGTCGTCCTTATCGTCGACCTCTGCGAGATCGAACATGCCGCGCAGAAAGAAGCTTTGCAGATCGAGGAAAAAGATGACCGCTACGAAGACAAGATACGCCGCGGCGAAAGCCGGCAGCCTGGTGCGAAACTCGGCGAGCCTGTCGGGCTTGAGGAAAATCGAACGGTAAAGCGCCCACAGGAAATAGAGAACGAGGCCCGCGAGCAGGGCAATGAGGGTGAATGCAAAGAAATCCACCCAGAAAAAATCGCACAGGTCGAAGCCGATGACGTCCGGGCAACCGAGCAGCGTTCGCTTCGGATTGGTCGCGACGGTCGCGGCCGCCAGCAGCAGCACGAGCGCAAGCACGGACGCGACGTTTGCCACAAGGCCGCGCACCACGATGGCCGCACCGGTCAGAACATCGCGCGCGCCGGCCGGAATGAGATAGTTCGAATAGTTGCGCAGGTGCCCGACCGCCGGCGTATCGGCGATCTCGGGAGCCGGCTGCCCCGAACCGGCGGCGGCGGTATTGCCGAACACGAACTTGCCTTCGTGGCAAGTCATCGTGACGGTGAGCGCGGTGCCCATATAGCCGCCGCCCGACACGGTCGAGAGATAATCGATTTTGCGCAGCGCGTTGTTGTGGTTGAAAGCCTGCAGCACACCAAGCGCGAAAGCCGCCGAGCGGATGCCGCCGCCGGAGAGCGAGAGCCCGACGGCATCGAGCACTTTGCCGTTCGGGCCGAGGTAATCGCTCGCATTCAACGCCGGACGGTTGAGCTTGTCGCGGCGCTGATTGATCGCGCCGATCTCGGCGCGAAGAATCTCGTCAAACTGGATTTCTCCGCGACTTGCCGAACCCGCCATGCTGGCCCCTTGCCGAACGACCGAGGGTAGCAACCTAGCCCGGCAGCGCCAACGCCGCGTGAAGCCGATCTCGCGATATTGATGCGAAAGCGCTCAGCGTTTGCCGTCGAGCGCCTCCAGTTCGCCGATCAGCCGCTCGATCACGCTCAACCCGCCCTGCCAGAATGTCGGATCGGTCGCATCGAGCCCGAAGGGTTTGAGCAGTTCGGAGTGATGCTTGGTGCCGCCGGCGGCGAGCATGGCGAGATAGCGCTCGGCAAAGCCTTCGTTCGCCTTCTCGTAGACGGCGTAGAGCGAGTTCACCATGCAGTCGCCGAACGCGTAGGCATAGACGTAGAACGGCGCATGGATGAAGTGGCCGATGTAGGCCCAGAAGGTCTCGTATCCGGGCTTGAGCTCGATCGCGGGCCCGAGACTTTCGGCCTGCACGCTCATCCAGATATCGCAAAGCTTGTCTGCGGTGAGTTCGCCCTCGCGGCGCGCGAGATGAACTTTGCGCTCGAACGTGTAGAACGCGATCTGCCGCACCACCGTGTTGATCATGTCCTCGACCTTGGCGGCGAGCATGGCGCGGCGCTGCTTCACGTCGGTGGTTTGCGCGAGCAGCGCCTTGAAGGTCAGCATCTCGCCGAACACGCTCGCGGTCTCGGCGAGCGTCAGCGGCGTCGGCGCCATCAGGGCGCCGTTCGGTCCGGCCAGCACCTGATGCACGCCGTGACCGAGCTCATGCGCCAGCGTCATCACGTCGCGCGGCTTGCCCTGATAGTTGAGCAGCACATAGGGATGCGCCGACGGCACGGTCGGGTGCGAGAATGCGCCGGACTGCTTGCCCGGCCGCGCCGGCGCATCAATCCAGTTGCCGGTGAAGAAGCGCTCCGCGACACTCGCCATGCGCGGCGAGAACGCGCCGTAGGCGTCGAGGACAGTGTCGCGCGCGTCGTTCCACGCGATGTTCGCCGTCTCGACCTTCGGCAGCGGCGCGTTTCGGTCCCAGTGCGGCAGGCGCTTCTTGCCGAACCATTTCGCCTTCAGCAGGTAATAGCGATGCGACAGGCGCGGGTACGCGTCGCGCACCGCCGACACCAGCGCCTCGACCACTTCCGGCTCGACGCGGTTGCCGAGATGGCGCGCATCCGCGATGTCCTTGAAGCCGCGCCAGCGGTCGGAAATCTCTTTGTCCTTCGCCAGCGTGTTGGTGATCAGCGTGAAGACGCGCAGGTTTTCCTTGAAGGTGCGCGCGAGCGCGTCCGATGCGCCGCGGCGTTTGCGCTCGCTTGAGTCCTGCATCAGGCTGAGCGTCTGTTCGAGCGAGAGCGGCTTGCCCTCGACCGTGAACCGCAGCGACGCAACCGTTTCGTCGAATAGCCGGTTCCACGCACCCGCGCCGGTCACCGACTTTTCGTGGAACAGCTCCTCGACGCGATCCTCGAGCTGATACGGCTTCTCCTTGCGCACGTCCTCGATCCACGGCCGGTAGTGCCCCAGCGCCGGATCGGCCATAGCGGCGTCGAGTGCCGCATCTTCAAGCCGGTTGAGTTCGAGCGTGAAGAACAACAGGTGCAGCGAGGCCGCCGTGATGCGCTCCTGCATGTCGCCGTAGAATTTCGCGCGCACCGGATCGGTGGTGTTGCCGGCATAGACGAGGCCCGCGAAAGAAATCAGCCGCCCCAGCAGATCGTCGATTGCCTCGTAGCGCTTCACTGCCTCGGCAAGCTTTCCGTCCGCGGTCAGCGCCGCAAGCTTGCCTTTGTAATCGGCCTCGAACGCGATGCTGTCCGCGTCGGCCTTGTCGAGATCACGCTTCACCTCGGGTGCATCGAGCGCCGGATAAAGGTCGGCCAGGTTCCACTCGGGCAACGCGCCGAGGCCCGCGGGCTTCGCGGGCGATTTCCTCGCTGGCTTTCGAACCGGGGGGCGTTTCGGAGCGGCTTTCGTGCGGGCTTTGGCGGCGGCTGGCATGAGGATCCTCGAATGGCCGCCCGAACATAGACGGGGCGTGGGCCGGATCAACCGCGCTACGACGCGATCGCCTCTTCCCATCGCTTAACAGTGCATTAAGCGCCGTCCGCCATGGTGCGCCCCAAATCGGCACAACTGCCGTGGAGTCACGATGGCCGAACACATTCTGATTGTTGACGACGATCCCGTGCAGCGCCGCCTGCTCGAAGGCATGGCGACCCGCTTCGGTTATGAGGTGATGACGGCGGAGGGCGGCGATGCCGCAATCACCGCGCTCACCGCGCAGAACGCGCAGATCGACTGCGTGGTGCTCGACCTCGTGATGCCCGACCTCGACGGCTACGGCGTGCTCGCGCGCATGCGCGACATGGGCCTCGGCGTCCCGGTGATCGTGCAGACCGCGCATGGCGGCATCGACACCGTGGTGTCGGCGATGCGCGCCGGCGCGGTCGATTTCGTCGTGAAGCCGGTCGGCGTCGAGCGGCTGCAGGTCTCGCTGCGCAACGCGCTCTCCACCAGCGCACTCGAAAGCGAATTCCAGCGCCTCAAGCGCAGCCGCACCGGCACGCTCACCTTCAAGGACATCGTAACGCGCAACGCGCGCATGCAGGCCGTGCTGCGCACCGCCGAGAAGGCTACCGCGTCGCTGATCCCCGTGCTGATCGCGGGCGAGTCCGGCGTCGGCAAGGAGCTGATCGCGCGCGCCATCCACGGCTCGGGCGAGCGGCGCGCCAGGCCGTTCGTCGCCGTGAACTGCGGCGCATTACCGGAAAACCTCGTAGAATCGGTACTTTTCGGCCACGAGAAGGGCGCCTTCACCGGCGCGACCGAGAAGCACACCGGCAAATTCCTCGAAGCGTCAGGCGGCACGCTGTTTCTCGACGAGATCGGCGAGCTGCCGCTCGCCGCGCAGGTGAAACTGCTGCGCGCCATTCAGGAAGGCCAGGTCGATCCGGTCGGGGCCAAGAAGCCCGTGAAGGTCGACGTGCGCATCGTCTCGGCGACCAACCGCGATCTCATCGCCGACGTGAAATCCGGCCGCTTCCGCGAGGACCTGTTCTACCGCCTGCATGTGTTTCCGATCACGGTGCCGCCGCTGCGCGAGCGCCCCGAGGATATTCCAGATCTGGTGCGACACTTCCTCGTGCGCTTCGCCGCCGAGGAAGGAAAGCGCATCCGCGCGGTGTCGGCCGACGCGCTCGCGATGCTCAACGCGCACCCGTGGCCCGGCAATGTGCGCCAGCTCGAGAACGCGGTGTTTCGCGCGGTCGTGCTTGCCGAGGGAGACGCGATCTGCGCGGACGAATTCCCGCAGCTTTCGCTCAATACCCGCCTGCTCTCGCCCGCGATCGCGCCAAGCACTGACGACATGCCGCAGCCGAGCCTGCCCATCACCGGCGCGCCGATGCTGATCGACGAGGCGCCGGCCCCGGTTCCACACGCCGCGACCGCCGGCGGCAGTTCCGGCCTGCAACTGCTCGACGCCACCGGACACATGCGTCCGCTGGAAGAGCTGGAGACCGAGGTGATTCGCTTCGCGATCGCGCATTATCGCGGCCAGATGTCCGAGGTCGCACGGCGGCTGCGCATCGGCCGCTCCACGCTCTACCGCAAGCTCGACGAGATCGGACTGGGTGCGGCGAAAGGCAGCGAGAGCGACGAAAGCGTGGCCACGGGGTGACACCCTTGGCCAATTACGCGCATGTGAAGACGCCTAGGTGTTCGCCGCGGTTGATTTCGTTAGAACTTTCGAGTCATTTCGTACGTTGGGTGGGGATGATGCGGCTTCCCCGGCCGCATTGACTTTGGGGTCTGTTTTGCGTCCTCCCACGGGGATTCGAGGGATTCCTCCATGCAAGGCCGGCGTTTTGACCGAATTCTGACCGGAACCGCGATTGCGCTGGTGCTGGGATTGGGGGTCGCGACCCCGGTATCGGCGCAGAGCCAGTCTGCGATCGAAGCCCGCGTCCCGATGCCCGAGCCCGCGAACGTGCCGCCGCCGACCGCGGCCGATGTGGGACCTGTCGAAACCACCGGCTCGACCGCCATCAGCCTGCCCGACCCGCCCGACCTTCCGCCGCCGACCTTCAAGGACGTCGCGGCCCCCGCCGCTCCGGCTCCCGCCGCCGCGCCCGCAACTGTCGCAACGCCGACCCCGGCGCCAGCTCCGGCCGCCCCGGTCGTCGCCGCCAATCCCGACCAGCCGATCCGCGATGCGCTGCGCGATTTCGTCGGCACCAAGCTGTCCCGCATCGTCGACCGCAAGACCGACCGCACCGCGGTCGAGGCCTTCTACGCCTCGCGCGACTACGCGCCGATCTTCGTCGGCATGGATGGCGCGACCGAGCGCGCCAGGCAGGCGATCAATCATCTGCGCAACGCCGACGCAGACGGCATGGACCCGGCCGACTATCCGGTCCCGTCCATTCAGGCATCCGCCGATCCGGCCGCGCTGGCTGAGGCCGAAATCCGTCTCACCGAGTCCGTGCTCGACTACGCGCGCCACGCCCAGATCGGCCGCGTGCATTATTCGCGCGTCGGCAGCGACATCACCTACGACCTGAACCCGCCGCAACCGCTCGACGTGCTGAGCAAGCTTGCTGCGGGCAAGAGCGCCGCCGAGGTGCTCGACAGCTATCAGCCGCCGCAGCCGGCCTACCGGGCGTTGCGCAAGAAGCTCGCCGACGTGCGCGGCCGCAAGGGCGGCGAGGCTGCGGCGCAGTTCGCGCGCGGCCCGGTGCTCGAACTGGCGACCGACAAGAAGACCAAGCAGACCATCCTGACGTCGGACGAGCGCGTGCCGCAGTTGCGCGAGAAGCTCGGCCTTGCGGCCGTGAAGGGCGACACCTTCTACGACAAGCCGCTCGCCGACGCGGTGGCGCAGTTCCAGAAGGACAAGGGCCTGCCGGCGAACGGCAAGCTGACGAACCAGACCGTGGACGCGCTCAACGGCAAGCGCCACGAGAAGGACGACCAGATCATCATCGCCAACATGGAGCGCTGGCGCTGGATTCCGCGCGACCTCGGCAAGTCGCACGTCGTGCTGAACGTCCCGGACTTCACGCTGCAGGTCTACGACAAGGGCGCGTCGATCTGGAAAACCCGTGTCGTCGTCGGCAAGCCCGGCGGCCACGCGACGCCGCTTCTGTCCGAGACGATGAAGTACGTCACCGTCAACCCGACCTGGAACGTGCCGCCGTCGATCGTCTACAACGAGTACCTCCCCGCGCTGCAGCAGGACCCGACCGTGCTCAAGCGCATGGGCCTGAACCTGCAACAGCGGCCGGACGGCTCGGTGCACATCTCGCAGCCGCCGGGCGCCGGCAACGCGCTGGGGCGCATCCGGTTCAATTTCCCGAACAAGTTCCTGGTTTATCAACACGATACGCCGGACAAGCACCTGTTCGCGCACGCCCGGCGCGCCTACAGCCACGGCTGCATGCGGGTGCAGGACCCGGCGAAGTACGGGGAGATCATGACCCGGCTGGGCATGCCCGGCTCGAACTACACGGCCGAGAAGCTCCAGAGCATGTACGGCAACTCCGAGATCGACCTGCGCTTCACTGTCCCGATCCCGGTGCACATCACTTATCAGACTGCTTTTGTTGACGAAAACGGCCATCTGGAGATCCGCGAGGACGTCTATGGCCGCGACGCGCGGACCCTCGCGGCGCTGAAAACCGACCGCAAGGGCGGCGAAATCCCGGTCGCGCACAGCCAACCCAATTACAGCCGCCCGTCCGTTCGCCTGCCGAACGGCGTCGGCGGCAGCGACTGGAACGGCGGCCAGTCCTTCTTCGACCGCCTGTTCGGTAATCCGATCCGGCCGGAGCCCCAGCCCACCAACCAGCGCCGGGTGAGCCGCACCACGACGCGGTAGTCGGTTAGCCAGTTGTTAACCATGCCGGAAGGCTCTGGCGGAACACGGCTATTTTTCGCCACACTCCCCCGTTAGCCATAACGCCAAGGGGGGACGGGCCGGCGCTAATCTCGCGTTAACCCATCCCGACAAGACTGCGTTCACCATTCGCATGCGGCGGGGGACACACGCCGCGATCTTTGTCGAGACGTTATCGCGGGACCGTACGTGCCGAGACGCTTTGCGCGCCAGGCTTTGTCATTGATCTCTCCGTTGCGTGCCGCCTCTTCGGTCGGGCTTGCGACGCTCGCGCTGATGGTGAGCTGCAACACGTTGCAGACCGTGGTCGCTAACGGCGACACCCGCTCCATCTCGCTGCAGCACACCCATCGCGACGACGCCATCACGGTCATCTTCAAGCGCAACGGGCGCTACGACGAAGACGGCCTGAAGAAGCTCAACTACTTCCTGCGCGACTGGCGCAACGACGAGCAGACGCGGATGGACCCGCAGCTGTTCGACATCCTGTGGGAGGTTTCGCGGGAGGTGGAGGCCAAGGAGGCGATCCATATCGTCTCGTCCTACCGCTCGCCCAACACCAACGCGATGCTGCGCCGCCGCTCGCGTGGAGTCGCCCAGTTCAGCCAGCACATGGTCGGCAAGGCGATCGACTTCAAGATTCCGGGCGTTTCGGTCGAGGAGTTGCGTGTCGCCGGCCTGCGCCTGCAGCGCGGCGGCGTCGGCTACTATCCGGGTTCGTTCGTGCATGTCGACGTCGGCTCGGTGCGCCACTGGCCGCGCATGACGCACGACCAGCTCGCGCGCGTGTTCCCGAACGGCCGCACCGTCCATGTCCCGTCTGACGGCCAGCCGCTTCATGGCTACGCGCTGGCACTCGCCGACATCGAGAAGCGCGGCTCGTCCGCCTCCGGCATGTCGCTGGCCGCCGCGCGCAGCTCCGGCGCCATCGGCGACGAAGATCGCGTCGCGTCCGCGGCCCGTCCGAAGAAGGGCGGCATCCTTTCGAAGCTGTTCGGCTTCTCGACCGACGAAGAGGAAGAGGACGACAGCACGTCCGCCAGGACAACGGTCGCGTCGCGCAATGTGCGTGACGAGGCCCCTGCCGCGAAAGTGCCGATGCCGCAGGCGCGGCCCGCAATCAATGTGGCGGCACGCGACGCCAAGCCTGCCGCAGGCGGCGGCTTCGCGCTCGCCTCCGCGTCGTCCACGCCGATCACCCTGCCCGCGCGCGCCGTGCCGCGTCCGCCCGCGCCGGTCGGCGATGCGACCGATCTCAGCGCCTCGCGCGCCGACACGACCGCCAGCATCACGTCGTGGTTGAACGATACCAAGCTCGGCCAGACCGACCGCGTGCCGCCGGATGTCGCGCTCGCCTATGCGGCCAACGCGATGCCGGACAACCCGCGTGCATCCGCCGCGCAAGCGGCTCCGATGGGCAATGCGCGGCTGGTGCCGCAGGCACCGGGCGCGAGCACGCAGGTCGCCCGTATTCCGCCGCGCGCCGGCCAGCACTACAACGATCCGTGGATGCGCGGCATCACGCTCGCGACCAGCGTTCACTACGAGATGAACATCACGGTCTACGGCAAGCTCGACGTGCGCCAGGTGCGCACCATGATGATCAAGCCGGTGTCGAGCATTGCGATGGCGTTTGGCGGCGATGCCTATGACGGCATGCAGACGCTGAAGTTCTCCGGCGCCGCGGTGGCGTTCCTGCCGACCGTGACGTTCGGCAATCGCCAGCAGGCGAGCTTGCGGTAGAGGCCGCGCTGTCTCCCGGATGGCCCGAAGCCGATCCGGACCCATCTTTCAAAATCGAAATCCGTTGCATCGTCGGTGGCGGGCTCGCGCCGGACGACGTGAAGCCCAAGCACCCCGCCGTTGAAGTCGCGGGCTTTCGTGCGGCAATCGGCGCCGGAACAATCAGCCGTGGCGGGGACTTCACCTCGGTCCATTGCGGAGATCGTTATGCGCTTGTTTCTCATCGTCATGGCGTGCGCTTGCATCGCCGCCAGCCAGTCGCTCTCTCAAACGCCGCCCTCGGCGCAGAGCAAAGACCATCCCGAACTCGACGGGCCGCACAGTCATTCCGGAGAAGCAAGGGGAGATGCAGCCGCAAGGCCCCACGGGGCCGATCAACACGGGCAGCGGCGGTGCACCGGCAGAAAGCCCGCAGGGGCAGACACCGCCGGGCATGCAGGCCGCACCCGAGGGTTCGTCAAAGACCATCGTCGATGAGAAGACCAAAAAGTAGCGGCTAGTTCAGCATCCCCAGCGCCTGGAGGTACGTCTCCAGGATCGCTTCCTGCTCCTTGCGCTCGTCGACGTCCTGCTTGCGCAGGCGCACCACCTGGCGGAGCGCCTTGACGTCGAAACCGTTCGCCTTCGCTTCCGCGTAGACGTCGCGGATGTCATCCGAGAGCGTCTTCTTCTCCTCCTCCAGCCGCTCGACACGCTCGACGAACGCCTTGAGGTGATCCTTGGCGAAACGGTGGGCGGCGGCTTCGTCCTTGACGGCGGCGGCGGTAGCCATCGGGCACTCCTGACGCGGTGAGATTGAGCGCGACCTTTCAGAGCAGCGGCCTCTCAGGTCAAGGCGCGCGCGCCGTCATCCACAGCAGTACACAAGAACTCCGTCATGGCCGGGCTTGTCCGGGCCATCCACGTCGTTCTTTCTTGACAGTGCCCCGCTGTCATTCCGGGGCACGCCCAACGGGTCCGCGCAAAGCGCGGCGCGATGACAGGCTCCGGCATGAGCGCGAATGACAAGCTAGTGCTTGTGGCTCTTCTCGAACGCGGCCTGCTGCTCGGGCGACGCGTCCTTCTGGTACTTCGCCTTCCATTCGGCGAACGGCATGCCGTAGACCGCCTCGCGGCTCTCGTCCTTGCTGAGCGGCACGCCCTTGGCGTCGGCCGCATCCTTCATCCAGTTCGACAGGCAATTGCGGCAGAAGCCCGCGAGATTCATCATGTCGATGTTCTGGACATCGGTGCGCGCGCGCAGATGCTCGACCAGCCGGCGGAACACCGCCGCTTCGAGTTCGGTCTGGGTCTTGTCGTCCATGGCGGTGCCCTCGATCGCGTTACCGCAAGATAGGCAACACCCGATCGCCTTGCCAGTCGCCGAGTTTGCCGGTGGCCGGTCGCAGGCGCGCAATCTGTCGGCGCGGCGCCGCGCGCATTGACAGGCTCCGTGCGCGGATTTAGCGTTTTCTAAGATACGAAATGGTTTTTCGTATAATAAAAAACTAAAAGACAGCGACCAAATCGTCGGGAGGACGCAAACATGAACTGGTCACAGCGTGCGGCCGTGATGCTCGCGGCTGGTGTCACATTCGCCGCAGGATCCGCAGAAGCACAGAAACCCATCCGCATCGGCTACCCGGTGATCCTGTCGGGTCCGGGTGCGCTGATCGGCGAGCCTTCGATGAAGGGCGCGCAGATGTTCGTCGAGGAGATCAACGCCAAGGGCGGGGTCCTCGGCCGCAAGATCGAGCTGGTGATCCGCGACACCAAGGGCAACGCCGACGAGGCGGTGCGCGTCGCGCGCGAGCTGATCCTGCGCGACAACGTCGACTTCCTGTTCGGCGCGCTCACCTCGGCCGAAGGCCCGGCGATCTCGCCGATCGCGAAAGAGAACAAGATCGTCTTCGTGGTGCCGGTGGTGAAGACCGACCAGCTCGTCGCGAAGGAAAACCTGCACCCCTACATCTTCCGCACCGCCAGCAACACGACGATCGAGGGCCGCACCGGCGCCGAGATCTTGGCGAAGTGGCCGAACATCAAGCGCGTCGGCACGATGAGCCCCGACTACGCGTTCGGCCAGGACGTGACGCGCGCGTTCGTGACGCACCTGAAGAAGCTGCGGCCCGACATCGAGATCGTGGACCAGCAGTGGCCGAAGCTCGGTGAGGCGGACTACACGCCCTTCATCAACGCGCAGATGGCGAAGAAGCCGGACGCGGTGTTCTCGAGCCTGTGGGGCGGGCACTTCGTCACGTTCGCCAAGCAGGCAAAGCCGCTGAAGTATTTCGAGTCGTTCGGCAACAACTTCCTCGGCGCCGGCGAAGCCGGCGCGATCGAAACCGCGAAGGCGGCGGGCGACGACTATCCGCTCGGGATCACGGCGAATGCATATGACGCGTTCAACTGGGCCGACGGTCCGCAGGCGCACCAGAGACTACACCAAGCGGCTCACGGCGTTCATGAAGGAAGACCCGCCCTCCTCGTGGCCGATCACCGGCTATATGGGGCTGCAGATCCTGACCGCCGCCATCGCCAAGGCCGGCTCGACCGACAGCGACAAGGTGTCGGCCGCGATGAAGGACATCAAGGTCGAGACCCCGATCGGCACGCAGACGATCCGCGCCAAGGATCAACAGGCGAACCGGGCGCAATTCTGGGGAAAAATGACCAAGGATCCGAAACTGGGGTTCGCCGTGATGACCCCGCCGACCTACATCGATCCACTGCCCTTTATGGATTGATGGAAATCGCATGCCAGGTGGACGGCCTCGGGCGAAGCACGCAGGCCGAGTCGGTCAAGAGCGTGGTCAAGGTGCTCGACATTCTCGAGCACCTTGGCGCCTCGCAGCGCGCGGTCAGCGTCTCCGATCTCGCGCGTTCGACCGGGCTGAACGTCAGCACCGCGTTTCGCCTGCTGCAGACCCTGATGGGACGCGGCTATGTCGAGCAGGAGCGCAGCAATCGCGGCTACCAGCTCGGCCCCCGCGTCTTCCAGATGGGAAGCACGTACCTGCAGGGAAACGATCTCGCCTCGATCGCGCGGCCGCACCTCGAAGCGCTGCGCGACGAGATGGGCGAAACCGCGTACCTCGTGATCTTCAGCCAGGGTGAGATCGTGCAGTTGTGCAAGGCCGACGGCAAGCAGCTGGTCAGCGCCATGGTGCGCCCGATGGTGCGCGAGCCGGCCTATTGCACGGCGACCGGCAAGGTCCTGCTCTCGGGTCTGTCGGGAGAGGAGTTCGACAAATACGTCGAGGGCGTCACGCTGCAGTCCTTCACGCCGCAGACGGTGAGCAGCAAGACGGCGCTGCGCAAGGACATCGCCAAGGTGCGCGAGAGCGGACTTCGCGCTCGATCTCGAGGAGTTCGTGCCGAATTTGTGCTGCGTCGCGATTCCCGTGACGGGTCAAGGCGGCGCGCCGATGGCCGCGATGAGCATCGCGATGCCCAAGATGCGGTTCCGGCGTACGCTCGTTCCGCAGCTGGTGCGACCTGATGCGGGACAAGGCGACCCTCATCACGCAGCAGCTCGGCCTGATCGAGAATTAGCATGATCCCGAAAAGTGGGCACCGGTTTTCGGTTCAGATCATGCGCAAACAGGTATAAGCCGTGCTCACCCCCTCATTCCTGCTCGCGCAATTCATCAGCGGCCTCACCGCCGCGATGTTCCTGTTCATCGTGGCGTCCGGGCTCTCGCTGATCTTCGGCGTGCTGCGCGTGCTGAATTTCGCGCACGGCAGCTTCTACATGCTCGGCGCCTACATGGCGTGGCAGATCACGTTCTGGCTGGGAGGCCTCACGGGAAATTTCTGGCTCGCGGTGCTTGGCTCCGCGCTCGCGGTCGCGATCCTCGGCGGCGTGGTCGAGCGGCTGCTGCTGCGCCATCTCTACGGACGCGAGGAGCTCTATCAACTGCTCTTCACCTACGCGCTGGTGCTGATCCTCGGCGACGCCGCGAAGGTGCTGTGGGGCACGCAGCAGCTCACCGTGCAGCGGCCTCCGATCCTCGCCGGCGGGTTTGAGCTCTTCGGCGCCATCGTGCCGCACTACAATCTCTTCATCATCCTGCTTGGGCCGGCGCTCGCCTGCGGCTGCTGGCTGCTGCTCAGCCGCACCGGCACCGGCCGCATGATCCGCGCCGCCGCCTACGACCGCGAAATGCTCGGCGCGCTCGGCGCCGACGTCGGCAAGCTCTACACGCTGATGTTCATGGCGGGCTCGTTCCTTGCCGGCCTCGGCGGCGCGCTGGTGACGCCGGTGCGCAGCATCGTTCCCGGCATGGACGTCGACATCATCGTCGAGGCGTTCATCGTGGTGGTGATCGGCGGGCTCGGCTCCTTCTGGGGCACGTTCCTCGGCGCACTCATATTCGGCCAGGTGCTCGCCTTCGGCATCCTGATCCTGCCCGGCTTCTCGCTCTTCGCCGTGTTCGTGCTGATGGCGCTGGTGCTGGTCGTGCGCCCCTCCGGCCTGCTCGGCCGGCCGGTGAAAGGGTGACGCCGATGCGGCCGCTTCAGCGCATTGCTTGCCGCGTCCCTTGGGCCGTTCTGGTGTTCGTCGCGGCGGCGTCCGTGCCGTGGCTCGGCTCGCGCTTCTACACGTTCCTCGCCACCGACATCGCGATCCTCGCGTTGTTCGCCGCGAGCCTGAACCTGCTGCTCGGCACCACCGGCCTCGTCTCGTTTGGGCACGCCGCCTATTTCGGCATCGGCGCCTATACCTGCGCGATCCTGATGAAGACCTACGGCGTGCCGTTCGTGCTCGGCCTCGCCGCCGGCGGCCTGAACGCCGCGTTCTGGGCGCTGCTGTTCGGCGCGTTCTGCGTGCGCTCCAACAAGATCTATTTCTCGATGCTGACGCTCGCGTTCGCGCAGATCGTCTGGGCGGTCTGCTTCAAATGGAATTCCGTCACGGGCGGCGAGCAGGGCTTCAACAACGTCCCCTACCCCAATCTCGACTGGATGGACGCGCTGCCATTGCTCGGCAACCTGCGCGCGGGCGACAAATACTATCTCGTCGTCCTTGTGCTCACCGGCCTCGCGTTCTTCCTGCTGAAGCGCATCGTCGGTTCTCCGTTCGGGCAGATCCTGACCGCGATCCGGGAAAATCCCGAACGCGCCGAGTTCGTCGGCGTGAACGTGCGGCGCTATCAGCTCGCCTCGTTCGTGGTCGCGGGCGCATTCGCGGGCTTTGCCGGCGCGCTGTTCGGCATCTTCAATCGCGGCGTCTTCCCGGACTTTGCCTATTGGGCGAAGTCGGCCGAGGTCCTGATCATGGTGATCCTCGGCGGCTTCGGCAGCTTCTGGGGCCCGGCCGTGGGCGCGGCCGTGCTGGTCCTGCTCAATCAGCAGATCACCGCCTACACGGAGTACTGGCCGTTCATCCTCGGCACGATCCTGATCGTGCTGCTGTTCGCGTTTCCCGGCGGCATCCTCGGCGCGCTGCAGGCCGGCTTCGCGCGCCTGCGGAGGCGGCGCAATGCTTGAGGTGCGCGACATCCGCAAGTCGTTCAGCGGCTTCATGGCGGTCGGCGGCGTCAGCTTCGACGTGCCGGCGCAAGGCATCACGGCGGTGATCGGCCCGAACGGCGCCGGCAAATCGACACTGTTCAACCTGCTGACCGGGCATCTGCATCCCGACGGCGGCACGCGTGTCGTTTGAGGGGCGCGACATCACCGGCGCGGCGCCGCATGCGATCTGCCGGATGGGCGTCGGGCGTTCGTTCCAGCACACCAACATCTTCCGCAAGCTGACGGTGTTCGAGAACATCCGCGCGGCGCTGATCGCGCATGGCGGCGACGCGCGCAATTTCTGGGGCCGCGCCGAAACGCTCTATCGCGACGAGACGCATGCGCTGCTCGCCTCGCTCGGTCTCAGCCGATCAGGCCGATACGGTTGCCGACGCGATGTCGCACGGCAACCAGAAGCAGCTCGAGCTCGGCATCGCGCTCGCGAGCGATCCGAAGCTGCTGATGCTCGACGAGCCGACCGCCGGCATGTCCGCCACGGAAACGCGCGACGCGATCCGCCTGCTCGAGCGCATCGTGGCGGAGCGCAAGCTGACGCTGCTCTTCACCGAGCACGACATGGATGTGGTCTTCTCCATCGCGCAGAAGATCGCGGTGCTGCATCAGGGCAAGCTGATCGCCGAAGGCTCGCCCGCGCAGGTGCGCAACGACGCCGAGGTGCGGCGCGTCTATCTCGGGGGCCGGCCATGAGCCTCCTCGCGGTTCACGACATTCATGCCGCCTACGGCTCGTCGCGCGTGCTGTTCGGCATCTCGCTCGACGTCGCGCAGGGCGAGTGCGTCTGCCTGCTCGGCCGCAACGGCATGGGCAAGACGACGACCATGCGCGCCATCATGGGGCTGACACCGCCGAGCGCGGGACGCGTCGTGTGGAAGGGGCAGGACATCGCGGGCTGGCCGCCGTTCCGGATCGCGCGCGCCGGCATCGGCTTCGTGCCGGAAGACCGGCGCATCTTCGCGGAACTCACGGTGCGGGAGAATCTCGACGTCGCCGGGCAAGCGGCAGGGCGGCCGGGGCGCTGGAATATCGAAGCCGTGTTCGCACTTTTCCCGAAGCTCGCGGAGCTTGCCAACCGGCAGGGCGGATATCTCTCCGGCGGCGAACAGCAGATGCTGACCATCGGCCGCACCCTGATGGGCAATCCCGAACTGCTGCTGCTCGACGAGCCCTCCGAGGGGCTCGCGCCGCTGGTGGTGGAGAACCTGCTCGACCAGGTCAGCCGCCTCAAGCGCGAGGGCCTCACCATCCTGCTCGCCGAGCAGGGCGTCGACTTCTCGCTCGCGCTCGCCGATCGCGTCTACGTGCTGGAGAAGGGCACCGTGCGCTTCTCGGGGGCGGCCGCCGAACTGCGCGACAACACCAAGCTGCGCGACGAACTGCTCGCGCTGTCGTCCGCCGAATAACTGAAAAATCTGGGAGGAAGCACATGCCGTTCGTGAATATCCAGATCCTGAAAGGCCATCCGCAGGAGCGCAAGGACGAGATGGCGAGGCGCGTCGTGGCAGCGGTCAGCGAACTCGCGCTACTTCCGCCAGAGGCGATGTGGGTCGTGTTCGACGAGGTGCCGGCGGAGGACTGGTATGTCGGCAACACGCGCGTCGACATTCTGAAGAAGCAGGCCAAGACATGAATCAAGACATGAACGACGTCCGCACGCAGGGTTCGAACGTCGAGATTCGCGATTCCGGATTCCGGGCGGTCGTCGGCGACGACGTGACGATCGAGCAGCTCGCCACCGGCTTCCTGTTCACCGAGGGGCCGCTGTGGCATGCGGCCGGCAATTATCTCCTGTTCAGCGACATGCCCGGCGATCACCTGCGCAAATGGACCGCGCAGGGCGTGACCACGTTCCGCCAGCCGTGCGCGCAATCGAACGGCCTGACATGGGACCGGCAGGGCCGCCTTATCGTGTGCGAGCATGCGACCAGCACGGTCACGCGCACCGAGGCCGACGGACGCAGCACGCTCATCGCCAGCCATCACCACGGCAAGGAGTTGAACAGCCCGAACGACGTGGTGGTGAAATCCGACGGCGGAATCTACTTCACCGATCCGACCTACGGGCGGAAGCCGGTTTTCGGCAACCCGCGCGAGCTGCAGCTCGATTTCCGCGGCGTCTACCGCGCCGAGCCGGAGGGCGGAAAGCTGACACTGCTGGCGGGAGATTTCGGCCAGCCGAACGGCTTGTGTTTTTCACGCGACGAGCGGCAGCTGTTCGTCAACGACACCGACCGCCAGCACATCCGCGTGTTCGACGTGACGCCGAACGGTACGCTCACGAATGGGCGGATCTGGGCCGAGACGAAGGGCGACGGACAAGGCGCGCCGGACGGGATGAAGGTCGACAGCGCCGGCAACATCTATTGCTGCGGGCCGGGCGGCATCCATGTGTTCGGTCCGCAGGCCGCCTGCCTCGGCGTGATCCGGATGCCGGAATACACCGCGAACTTCTGCTTCGGCGACGACGATCTGCGCAGCCTCTACGTGACCGCCTCGACCTCGGTCTATCGCCTTCGCGTGAAGACGCCGGGCACCGCACAGGGGCCGCTCGGCTGACGGAGCTTCGCGCCGGTCCGCGATGGTCTGCCGTCACACGAACGCGTAGTCGCTCGGATGAACGACAGCGCCGTTCGAGAGCGCGATGATGTCGTGGATCGATCCATTGGCGGAGTTGATGCTCCAGTGGGTGGCGTCGATCTGGGTCAGCGTCGCGCCCGCCGCGGCGCTGCCGTAGCCGACGAACTGAAGCTGGTCGCCGGCGGCAGCACCATTGCCGGCAAAGTCGGTGACGGAATCGCCGTTCGCTTCGCCGGCTCTGAACACGAAAATATCGTCACCCGCCCCGCCCGCGAACGTGTCCGCGCCGGCGCCGCCGTCGAGGATGTCCGTGCCGCCGTTGCCGACCAGCGAGTCGTTGCCCGCCAGGCCGTACAGGCTGTTGGCGGCATTGTTGCCGGCCAGGATGTCGCTGCCGGACGAGCCGGACAGGTTCTCGACCGACACGTAAATGTCGCCTGCCGCGTCGCCGTTGTTGACGGTTGGATCGAGCAGGTTGGCGTAGATGCCACCCGCGCCGTCATAGTGCGCCGTGTCCACCCCGTCGCCGCCGTCGAGAGTGTCGGCGCCCGTGCCACCCCTGAGCATGTCGTCGCCGTCGCCGCCGTAGAGGGCATCGTTGCCGCCGTTGCCGACCAGGGCATCGTTGCCGCCGATCCCCCATAGATTGTTCGCCGCATGGTCGCCCGCCAGGATGTCGCCGAACGCGGAGCCGACCAGCCCCTCGATGGAAGAATAGCTGTCGCCCGCCGCCTCGCCGTTGTTGACCGAAGACCCCGCCAGGTTGGCGTAGAGCCCGGCCGCGGCGCCGTCGTAGCGCGCATAGTCGAAGCCGTCGCCGCCGATGAGGACATCCGCGCCCGCGCCGCCCTCGAGATTGTCCGCGCCCGCGCCGCCGTCGAGCGTGTCGTTGCCGGCAAGGCCGAGCAGATGGTTGGCGCTCGCGTTGCCGACGATCCAGTTGGCGCCGGCATTGCCGGCCGCGTTGCCCGCGCCCGCACCCGCCATCAGGGTGAGATTCTCGACCTCGGCGGACAGCGTGTAGCCCGTCCATGCGAGCACGGTATCCAGACCCCCGCCGGCCGCCTCAACGACGGCATCGCCCGGCTGTTCGACATAATAGGTGTCGTCGCCGAGCCCGCCGATCATCGTATCGTTGCCGCCATTGCCGACGAGGTTGTCGTTGCCGTTCAGGCCGACCAGCACATTGTCGTTATTATCGCCGGCCAGAATGTCGCCGAACGCGGAGCCGACCAGCGCTTCGATGGACGAATAGCTGTCGCCCGCGGCCTCGCCGTTGTTGACCGAGGAGCCGAGCAGGTTGGCATAGAGCCCGGCCGCGGCGCCGTCGTAGCGCGCGTAGTCGAAGCCGTCGCCGCCAATCAGGATGTCCGCGCCCGCGCCGCCGTTGAGGTCGTCGCCCGCCGCACCGCCGTCGAGCGTGTCGTTGCCGGCGCCGCCGAACAGGCTGTTGTAGCTCGCGTTGCCGGTAATCCGGTTGGCGTATTGATTGCCGACGCCGTTGCTCGCGCCCGCGCTCGCCAGCAGGGTCAGGTTCTCGACCTCGGTGGTGAGGGCGAAGCTGACCGACGCGTTCACCGTATCGATGCCCTCGCCCCCATGATCGATCGCGGCATCGCCGGCATCGTCGACCACGAAGGTATCGTCGCCGGCCCCGCCGGTCATGGTGTCGGCGCCCGCGCCGCCGTCGAGCCAGTCGGCGCCCGCGCCGCCGGTCAGGTTGTTGCCGCTTTCGTTGCCGACGATCCAGTTCGCCAGGTCGTTGCCGACCGCATAGATCGCGCCCGCCCCCGCCGCCAGCCGCAGGTCCTCGACCTCGGTGGTGAGCGTATAGCTGACCGACGCCTGCACGGTGTCGTGGCCGAGGCCGCCGTGGTCGAACACCGTATCGCCGGCATCGTCGACCACGTAGGTGTCGTCGCCCGCGCCGCCGACCATCTGGTCCGCACCGGCCGCGCCGTCGAGCAGGTCGTGGCCCGCGCCGCCGTCGAGCCAGTCGCCGCCCGCGCCGCCGAGCAGGTGGTTGCCGTCCGCGTTGCCGGTGATGCGGTTCGCGAGCGCATTGCCATACGCGAACCCCGCGCCCGCCAGCAGCGTCAGCTCCTCGACCTCGGCGGACAGCGCGACGCTGACCGAGGCGTTCACGGTGTCGTACCCGCCGCCCGCGTGTTCGACGATCGCATCGCCCGCATCGTCGACCGCATAGGTGTCGTCGCCCGCCCCGCCGATCATCATGTCGGGGCCCGCCCCGCCGATCAGGATGTCGTTGCCCGCCCCGCCGTCGAGCCAGTCGGAGCCGGCATCGCCGCGCAGCCGGTCGCTGCCGTCGGCGGCGAGCAGCGTGTCGTTGCCGGCGCCGCCGACCAGCAGGTCGGTTCCCGCCGTGCCGTTGACCTGGTCGTCCCCGCTGCGGAAGTCTTCCGCCGCCGCGCCGCCGTCGAGCCCGAGCTCGCGCGCCTTCAGCAGCGTGACGATCCACCCGGCCGTGAATGCGCTTTCCGGCGCCGCCGCCATCATGGCGTCGATCATCGCGCGGTCGTCGAGATAGGTGCGGTAGTCCTTCGCCGCCTGCAGGTCGAGCGCGAACGCGGAGGGGTTGGTGGCGGTCGAGGTCGCCCAGGCGAGGCGCACCAGCGGGTCGCCGCCCGACACCGTGACGCGATCCGTCAGCGTCATGATGCCGGTGTTGATCAGCGGCGCGAGGTCCTCGTCGCCGTCCGGATAGGCGACGACCGAGAGCGGACCCTGATAGGGCTCGTTGATCATGAAGTAGTGGTTGTCCTGGGTGTAGCGCAGCTGCAGCCCGAGCTCGTTGCTGATCGGGTTGCCGTCGACCGGGAAGGCATTCATCGTCACGCCCGCGAGGTCCGCGAGCGCGTTGACCACATTGCCGGTGTAGGTCGCCATGTGCATGAACAGGTTGCCGTTGCCGCCGTGGTCGCCCCAGAACGAGGTGGGGTCGGGATGGAAGCGGCCGTCGGGGCCGAACACCACGCGCCCGTGCAACTCCGGGTCGTTGCCGGCGAGATCGCCCAGCACCGAGCCCGCAATGCTGCCGACGAACGAGCCGACGAACGAGCCGATCGGACCGGCGATGAAGCTGCCGAGCATGCCGCCGACCGCCGAGCCGATCTGCTGGCCGACCGCGCCCTCGGCGTAATCCGGGATCACGATGTGCGCTGCGAGCGTCGAGCCGAGATAGCCCGCGATCGCGCTTTCGAGCTGCAGCACGATGGCGCCGGAGTCGAAGCCGGTGAACATCGTGTAGGCGTTGCCGTTGCCCCACGTCGCGCCGGTCATCATGCCGTAGGCATTGGTGACCAGCTGGCTGGTGATGGTGCTGCCCGCTGTGGTGAAAAGCCCGCCTTCGAACCCGCCAAGATTGAATTCGTCGGCGAGTTCAGACATCAGCAGCGACGAGATCGTGGCGATCGCACCGCTCGCCAGCGAGCCGACGCCGCCGCCGGGCGTCACGAGGCTGCCGAAGGCGTTGTCGATCGAGGTGTCGAGCGAGAAGGTGCCGCCCATGGTGAGCGCCTTGCCGACCTCCTTGCCGATCGCACCCATCACGGTGCCGGCGCCAAGCTGCGCGACTAGCGAATTGCCGCCGAGATACGTGCCGAGCTTGGAGCCGAAAAACGCGCCGATGTTGCCGGCAATCTCCGCGCCGTTCCAGGAGCCGGAGAACGCATAATTGTCGTCTTCGATGATCTTGTTGACCGGCTCGTTGGTGTTGGCCGTGTAGGTCGTGATTTCGCGAATTCCAGTCGAATTGGTCGGAGACATCCATTTTGGTGAGGACGTGGACGCCACCATTGATCGCCTCAACTGAATCTTGGTAGTTTTGGGAGTCGAGCGAGATCGCGAATTTGGCAACGCCATTCTCATCGAAGTCGTATTGAACCGTACCACCAGCACTTTTCGTTTCGCTATACTCCAGAAGCTTCCCATTCTGGTCCAACGTATATGATCCGGCGATCACGCCGTCTGGACCATAAATAGTTCCTATTACTTTTCCATCCGACGTCACAAATTCAACCGCCTGAAGACTGTCCCCGTTGACCTCATCGTTAGGGCCACCTTTGGGCTTCAGCAGAAATTTCCCGGTATCATATAGGCTCTGTTGATTGAGCGAGTACCAAGTTTGCGGATTGTAAAGCTCGTAGCCGGGCCCGATGTTTGGTGCCGCTCCACCTCCATACACTGAGCCGCCTGCCCAGCCGTCAAATTGCTCCGGGTTCTCGCGCCATTGGATTTCAGAGGACCTAAAGCCAACACCCGATCCATTTCCAGTCTCGTTTACCGGCGAACCGCCTTTCAATACCTCGAAATGAAGATGGGGACCTGTGGAGCGCCCAGTACTTCCAACGAGACCGATAGTCTGACCAGCGATAACGGTCGCACCCCAAGTGGGCATATTATCACCGGTCATATGCGCATACAGTGTGTAATAGGGCGTGCCGTCTTGGCTAAATGACTTCAGAATAACCGTATTGCCATATCCGCTTGAATTGTAGTTTGAATAAACAACGATGCCGTCGTTAGCCGCAGCGACTGGGGTTCCAAGAGGTGCTCGGAAATCGATGCCCGGATGATACTCCTTCTCGCTTGAATTAAATGGATTGGGCCGAACACCAAAGGATGATGCTTTCTGAAACAAAGGCCCCGGATTGTATTGCACCACGTCTCCCCCCTATTGTCGATGTGTCGAGGCCCCTAAAGATAACTTTCGTTTCAGCCGCCAATACTGAGAATGACGATCCGCCCGCCTGGGCGCTGCCTTAAGGCATTACTCTGAAAGCTGATTGCGTATTCCGCCTGCTTCGAAAGCGAAAAACGAGAACTGACAAACATAAGTGGCGCCAAGGCTATGCTGGCACGAGGAAGATCGCGCAGTAAAATAAGTCGGTCAACTACGCTAACATTTAAATCATTTAGCGTGACAGTCGAAACCAAACATTGGCGTTGGCCGCTTTCAACAGCGCCTACGTCGTCGATCTTTGTCCGGTCCTTCTCAGGTTTTATAGCGCCCTGCGGGCTAATGTTTAGGGTTACGAGACTTTTCCTGTCTTCAATGTCCGGCTGCTGCAAAAACAAGGCGCGAGCGCCGCATTCGAAAACGCCATCGAGTAGCGTGTTCAAGGGCGGCTCCCATATTGACAATTGCTTCAGCGATTTGAACGATTTTATAGAATAAGCATTAGCAGCCGACCTAGCAATCATGTATTCGGTCGTCCAAAAGACGTCGAAGGTCTCTACGCGCACGACTCGCTTCGCGCCAAGAATATTTGGTCCAGCCAAGTGAACTGGATCTGCTGGGGCAGCAAAAGGTCGAACCATCAGGAGACATCAGAGCGCCGAACCTGATGTTTCCAAGATGTACGTTAAGCTGGTAGATAGAAAACTCTTCGTTTTGATAGATATAGAACCGGTCATTCCGAGCACTTAGAAATGAAATGACCGTGCCGTCTCGTGAGCATTGCAGGCTGGCGATATTTGCTGGCCGGTCAAAACTAGCTAGCGTCTCCATATTGAACTGAAGGTCGGACCTAATTAAGGAGTTATTTTGCAAGAAAACGAATTGGGGCGCACTCCCGTAGCACCATTTAGGTTCTATATCGCGGGGAACATCTTTCTCCGCCAACAATTTAACAGTAAATTGTTTGGCATTTGCGGGCTTCTGCGCGCTGGGCTTAATTGCCTGAGCGCAGGTTCCTTGCGTCGCAAGCAGCAACATGAAAAACAGTACAAATGCTCGTGAAGAAAGACTAAACATGCCTAGTTCTCAAGACCTTAACAGTAGCCTGCTATAAATTCGGCTGTGCGTTGGATTTGCCGCGCAGTCGCTTCCTTCCCCGCGCTCGTCCGCTTGTTTATTAATTTGAATTCCCCTTCCCGCGGCAACCATACACAGCCGCATCCTAGCAGCAACGTGTATGATGATGAGTTCCAACTTTTAGTTTGTTATCCACAAGGAATAGCCGTGAAGTTCCGCGGCAACAATCACGGGATTTGCCTTTGCGACATTTTCGCCACGATGCGGCTCCCTGTCCTACGATGTACCCGCTTCAAATTTGCAGCACCCCGTTGCAATTTTGAAGCACCCCTGCGGCGGCGCTCGCGGCTGGTGACGATCCACCCCGCCGTGAACGCGCTCTCCGGCGCCGCCGCCATCATGGCGTTGATCATCGCCTGATCGTCGAGATAGGTGCGGTAGTCCTTCGCGGCCTGCAGGTCGAGCGCGAACGCGGAGGGGTTGGTGGCGGTCGAGTTTGCCCAGGCGAGGCGCACCAGCGGGTCGCCGCCCGGTGACCTTGTTGACCGGCTCGTTGGTGTTGGCCGTGTAGGTCTCGATCTCCTTCATCCAGGCGGCGACATTGGCCGTGTCAGTCGTCGTGACAAAGCGGTTGCCGTTTGGTGCAAAGCTGGTCTCAGTATGGACACCGTTAGCTTGGGTAGCCAATGTGCCCAGAAAAGCCCCATTGGAACTCGTAACCTGAGATTCGCTTGAGCCACCTTCGCTCAGGAAAGCGAGCCTGGTCGTAAGCTGTGTGTCTGGATCAAATTGTTGGCTCCACAAGCAACCGGCCTTAATACTGTCCAAAACCGCGTCCTCAGCCCAGTCTAATCTTTCAGCGAAACTTAATCGCTCAGCGAGTGGATTTCTATTTTGCTCGACGCCGTAGAGGCGCGCCAATTCTATCGTTAAATTGTCCATACCAATCGGATCAACAGGATGTTGATACATTTCACATACCGCAAGCTTATCCTCGATCGATGCCCATGCCACTGCCGGCTTAAGAACGTCGGGCTGACCCGCCTCGCCAGGAAATGGCCGAAATTCAAAATTGAAAACTACAGCCGCTCCGCTGCCCGTTTCAAAGCTTCCAGTCGCCATCTGCTCTTCCCCAAAACGCTTGATGCTGTCTGCTTATTTGTCCACTGAATTTACGTTGACGAGGTATGGTCCCGGCGGGACGGTGCGGACATTGCCGTCACGGGCATGAGCGATGACCGAGGGGTCGACTGCTATCGCTGCAGCTACCGCCTCTTCGATGCGCGGATCAGTACATACCGTCGTTTCGCAAAACAAAATGATCCAGGAGTCCTGCTCGTTGAAGCGCATTCTCAGACATCGAACCAAGACTTCTTGGAGCAGCGTCTTCGAAGAATCGTCCCTTGCAGCAATAGAGTGCATTTGGTCGCAGTGCTTCTCGATGGCTGGCGTCGTATACGGCGCGCCAATGGCGCTGCGTTGATCGGCCGCGATCACAACATGCCGGAGCGGCCGCGCGGGGCCTCGGGGCAGACGGGTTCTCGAAATTGAAAGTGTCCGCAGGACCGGAGTGTCTACGCTGGGTGCTGTTGGCTCTAAGGGAAGACTGGAGACCCCCTCGCGCTTCTTTTCCTCTTGTTGACAGATCGGGAGCCACAGCAGCTTAAAACCGCTCGCGGCACGCTGCGTTCGAAATCCATGCAAGAAAGGCGGCTGTATCAAGCGAGGCGAAGCTCTCTGCTTCGGGAACCCTCACCAAAGCGCCAATCGGTGAGTTCTCGCTGTAGAGCTGCCGAAGGGCCAGCGAAAGGACATTCTCGGCATCAATCACGTCGCCATCGGCGTTCATTGACGAGTGCTCATGGAGCCTGGACCGACTTAGTGCATGCGATCGCACCACATCCGCCTGCGGAATGAAGTTGGCTAGTAAATCGCGGAGAGCATCTACGCACGAGGTGAATCGCAAAGCGTCGCGAGTGACCGACCCCTGAATCAGGCGGACCTTCAGGTCGGGAAGGGTTCCGGGCTGAAGAGCGCGCTGCAAATGCCTGCGGTTCGGGAAATGAGGGCTGGGCGCAGGACGCTTCCCCAGAGAATGGCATATGCCAGGTGCCGTTGCGCCTCGCTGGGAGTATCGAGGTTCGGCGGGCTAAGGATCATCCGGTATTGGCCAACGACTTCTCTACCAGGCGACAAGCCGAGCGAGCCGCTTCGATAGTCGCAACCGTCCTCAGAAAAAGATTTGCTTATGCTCGCGAACAAAACAATTAAGCACGTAACTATGAGATGAATTAGCGTGAATTCGCCGAGGCGCTCCCCCCGGCCTCCGGCCAAGCCGAGGCTCATTGTTTTCGTGATTGCCGACCGATCCTACAGGCCTTGATGGTGAGCGGTCAGCCAATGGCTTCATATTTCGATCAGCTCTCCAAAGATTTTTGCATGTTCGCTGCATATCGTCCTGCACGAATGGCTAAATCCATGCGCCGATCCACATAGCACGAACATGCTGAGAAATTCACCCCGACTTGATTATCTCGACCCTAACGTGTGCAGGCCGCTTCACAATGCGTGATTTTGCGGAGGTCCAACTCTCAATTGCGTTATCCACAAGCACGTCGTGTGAAGTTCCATGACGCAACGGCAGCGAACGCTCGCCGCTTGGTTCCTTTAAGCAAGACTCCGAAGTCGCACCGCGCGAGGTCGTGTCGTTGCCCGCTTCAAATTTGTAGCACCCCGTTGCAATTTTTTCGCTTGACGGCGGGCCGAGGTTGGAAAGCGCGCGGCGCCGCCGGTCAGGCCGTTGGCGCTCGCATTGCCGACGATCCAGTTCGCAAGGTCGTTGCCGGTCCCGTTGCTCGCGCCCGCGCTCGCCAGCAGGGTCAGGTTCTCGACCTCGGTGGCGCTGTCGTTGCCGGCGATGCGGTTCGCCAGCGCGTTGCCGGCCGCGAAGCCGGCGCCCGCCAGCAGGGTCAGCTCCTCGGTTAGAATAATCGATTGATTAGCAAAGCTGCCGCTATGAAGAAGAGCGCTGCAATCAGTAGGACGATACCGGATATGGCATTACTTTTTTGAACAGGCTTAAGGTCATTCTCAAGATCATCATCTATTGTCAACGCCGGATTTCTATAGATTAGAATTGAAAGAAGAAACCAGAATGAATATCTGTTGCCGTGACGTCGTTGTAAGCGTGATGCCCAAATTGTGAGTAGAATAGATTTAACAATGAGCACGACGACAATTATGGCAGTAAATATCAATACGAAGTTTGGCATTTTCGGTGAATTCCCATCCGAGCTTTACAATATACGGCCGCGCTTAGTCAGCAACGTGTGTTTGGCGATGTTCCAACTTTAGGTTCGGTTATCCACAGGCGTTTGCGGTGAGTTCAGCGACTACTGGAGGTTTATGAACTTGCAAATCGCGGAGTGGCTGCTTTCACGCTGCACGCCGCCGCTCCGCTTTTGACGCCTCAAGAATTAAACGCCCTGCTGCATTTTTGAAACACCTCTGCGGTGTCACGCCGCGAGGTGCAATTCGCCTCCGATTGACGCCCGCTTTAAGTATAAAGCACCCCGTTGCATTTTTTTTGCTTGACGGCAGCGCGAGGCTGGGAGGTCGCCCGCCCCGCCCACCAGGTTGTTGACGCTGGCGTTGCCGATGATGCGGTTTGCGAAGTCATTGCCGATCCCGTGGCTCGACCCGGCGCTCTCCGTGAGGGTCAAGTCCTCGACCTCGGTGGTGAGGGTATAGCTCACCGACGCCTGCACGGTGTCGTGGCCGAGGCCGCCATGATCGAACACCGCGTCGCCGGCGTCGTCGACCAGATAGATGTCGTCGCCCGCCCCGCCGATCATGGTGTCGGCGCCGGCCCCGCCGTCGAGCGTGTCGTGGCCCGCGCCGCCGTCGAGCCAGTCCTCGCCCGCCCCGCCGAGCAGGTGGTTGCCGTCCGCGTTGCCGGTGATGCGGTTCGCGAGCGCGTTGCCGTAAGCGAACCCTGCGCCCGCCAGCAGGACGAGGTCCTCGACCTCGGCGGACAGCGCGACGCTGACCGACGCGTTCACCGTGTCGAACCCGCCGCCCGCGAATTCCGACACCACATCGCCCGCATCGTCGACCATGAAGACATCGTCGCCCACGCCGCCGATCATCATGTCGGCGCCCGCCCCGCCGATCAGGATGTCGTTGCCGGCCCCGCCGTCGAGCGAGTCGTAGCCGGCATCGCCGCGCAGCCGGTCGTTGCCGTCGGCGGCGAGCAGCGTGTCGTTGCCGAGGCCACCCACGAGCAAATCGGCCGCGGCCGTACCGTTGAAGTTGTCATTTCCGGCACGAAAATCTTCCGCCGCCGAGCCGCCGTCGAGGCCCAGCTCGCGCGCCTTCAGGAACGTCAGCACCCAGCCCGCCGTGAACGCGCTTTCCGGCGCGGCCGCCATCATGGCGTCGATCATCGCGCGGTCGTCGAGATAGGTGCGGTAGTCCTTCGCCACCTGCAGGTCGAACGCGAAGGCCGAGGGACTGTTGGCGGTCGAATTGGCCCATGCGAGGCGCATCAGCGGGTCGCCGCCGGTGACGGTGACGCGGTCGGTCAGCGTCATGATCCCGTTGGTCGTCAGCGAAGCGAGATCGTCCTGGCTGTCGACGTTCTGCGCCAGCGCCACGAAGCCGAAGGTATTCTGCTCTGTGACCCAGAAGTCGCGCGTGTCCTGCGCGTAGCGCAACTGCAGGCCCTGCTGCGGCTGCAGCCAGCCGGTGGTGACGACCTCCGCATCCATCTGCACGCCGGCGAACTCCGCCAGCGCGTTCACGGTGTTGGCGGTGTAGACCGCGATGTGGCTGAAGGTTTCGCCGTCGCCCGCTCGGCCATTTGCCCGCCCTCAAGTCTTTTGATCGATTCTTCGTTCGAAGCGAATTCTGGCTGCCGGCAATATGATATTGCCGGTCACTTTTTCGATTCCAAAACTGACGATAAATCTAGGATTATGGAATGAGATTGTGTACGCCCATCCGGCGTCAAATACTTCGAAGAAAAAACGTGACTGCCTTGATCTTTCAATTACATATTTTATATCGCAGTTCTTTGTAGGAAAAAAACTGCGAAGGAGAGCATTAACGACTTGAACGTTATTTGGATTGAGTGAAAGCATCTCATCGAGAGCAGAAACAAACCGATAGACTTTGTCGGTGCAATTTTGGTCAGGGGCAGCATATGCATGAGTTAAGCTGGCAGGATTTATCAGCACGAATAACAGCGCAACCGCCGCCATCAACTGCCGAAGCAGGCCGGTTGCCGTGTTGCCACCGCGAAACCTTTCGGCCAACCCCGACAACTGTTCGGCCGCGCGCGCCGACTCCGTTCTCATTGTGACGTAGCCCCGCTACCCCGGTCACATCTACTGTCAGGTTTAGAGACTTCGGTCGTGATCTTCGTTACCGGCATTTTGCCCCCATCGCTGCTCTTTGATCCTGTTTTAGAGAATTGTAGTTACAATTAGCTCGTTTCGCCCAAAAATTACCATGGCGCCCGGCTTATCAGGCTGACCGAATACAATGCCCCGCACCCCCCCGAGCATTTCAATATACAAAGGATTTGAAAATACCTGCGGCTCTGCGAGCAGCTTAACGTGTGGGCACTGTGCTTGAGCGCACGGCAAAATGACAGCGGTGATACATTTGGTATTTATGCATGCCCAGTCTTCTTCAATCCTAAAAATATTGAGTCCTTCAAAATTTATAAAGTAGACTTTTGAATCGCGATCTTTCAGCGGTGTGAAATACAGCTCGAGTGCCTTCCGTTCCTCTTGTGAGGCCGGCCTGTCGATTGTTACCAGCCGCGCTTGCGCTTGGACCGACGGCCTATGTGGCCCCCATATGAATACGCTATAGATAATCAGAAGCAGAACGGCCAAGAGGCGCGTTCTTTGACCGAACCGGATGCGACGACCAACATCGGCACGCCGTCCGTCCCCCTTGTTGATTTGGCCATCTGCATAGGCATGGTTTGTCGGGTGTATTCCATTTGGACCAAACATCCAGGTAGCTGGCCCTGCGAAATTCGGATTTGTGCTGAGCTCATAAAACGTGCTCCCACTTGACGACTTAAGCTCAATAAACGCGTGGCCCGCAGGCGACGTATTATTCTTGATTAAATGCACTTTATATGAATAGCTCATGCTCTCCCCCACTGCAGCGTTATCTCCATTTGCGCGGCGCACTGACGCGCAACGATCCATCCTCGCGGCAGCTTGATTGCAACTTCGCGACACGCGCCAAATCGCGGCGCGATCCCCCGTAACGGGAGCCCTTGTATTCGAAGATGAGCATCCGCCCGGCCTCAGGTGGCACGGAATAAACCTGTTCGACGAGCATCCGGTCGAACGCGGCTTTCAAGGTCTCGCAATAGCCGGGCGGAAGATATGCGGTCCCATGGACGTGCACAGCGTCGACAAGCCCTTCCACCAGCTTGCACCGCTTGCGGAAAGCATCGAATGCCGCGGGGTCGTTCGCCGCCGCGCGAAGATCGTCATAGTCGCTTGGTTTGCAGGCCCGCCTGGTTGGCAGGGCATATTCGTTTGACGGGCTGCGGCCGGCAAACTCGCCGGTTATCAGCGCCGACAGGGAGGCGGTAATGAATCCCCCGATTTGCGCTTCGTACGGCGTGCCGGCGCGCGACGCCGGCGAGAGCAAAATCACCACAGTTATGATTAGCGTCGCTAAAAATAGACGCATACAGCTCTTGGTTGGCTGGACATGAAGCGAAGGACTTGCTGAAGCGCCATCCCAGTGTTCGGCCGCGCACACCGGTTGCGTTCTCATTGTGATGTACGCCCCCGTCCCACCGCAGGTCACGTCTGCTGCCAGGTTTTCACCTGCATCAACGCGCCGTTCCGCCTCGCCCCGGTTGTATCGGTAGAGTGCCGCTATCGGCCCGTAAAGCTGCGCGGTGGCACCGCGAACTTTAAGTTTAAGTTTTCCACATGTTCCGTCTGGGGAAAATTCTAGTGGAACTGTCACTTCACTTGAAGGGTCCGCGGTGCGTTCCTGCGGCTTACATCACACCGCGCATCGCCATTGCACTGTCGCTATCGCGTGCTTCAAATCTGAAGCGCCCCATTGCATTTTTTTCGCTTGACGAGCGCCGCGTCCGTTTCGTGCTGCCTTTCTACTGTCGTTGCTGGTGCTTCAAATTTGCAGCGGCCCGTTGCAAATTTGAAGCACCCCCGCGGCGGCGCGCGCGACGCCGTTAAACCCAATGGATCGCGCCGCGGTCGTGCGGCGCGCTCAATCGTCTTCCAGCGGCAGGCCGACATAATTCTCCGCGATGGTCTGCCGCCCGGCGCGCGAGCTCAAAAGATAGTCGAGCTCGCCGAGCTGGATGTTGCGCTCGAACGCCGAGTGGGCGGGAAAGCGGTGCAGCAGCGAGGTCATGAACCAGGAATAGCGCACCACTTTCCACACCCGGCGCAGGCAGGTGTCGGAATAGCGCTCCAGCCGCGCCATGCTGTCGCCGCGGAAAAACTGGATCAGCCCGCGCGCCAATACGCGCACATCGGTGACGGCGAGGTTGAGCCCCTTCGCGCCGGTCGGCGGCACGATGTGCGCGGCGTCGCCCGCCAGATAAAGCCGCCCGTATTGCATCGGCGCGGACACGAACGCGCGCACGGGTGTCACGCCTTTCTGGACGATGCGGCCCTCGACGATCTCGCTGTTGTCGCCGTCGTCCATGCGCAGGTGCAATTCGTTCCAGAACCGGTCGTCGGACCAGTTCGCCGCGTCCTCGTCGGCCGCGACCTGCACGTAATGGCGCGAGATCTTCAGCGAGCGGCGGCTGCACAGCGCAAAGCCGTGGTCGTGGTTGGCGTAGGTCATTTCCTTGATCGGGGGGGATTCCGACAGGATGCCGAGCCAGCCGAACGGAAACACGTGGTCGTAGGTGGTGAGCACGCGCTCGGGGATCGCCGGGCGGCAAACGCCATGAAAGCCGTCGCAGCCCGCGACGATGTCGCAGGTCAGCGTGTGCTCGGTGCCGCCTTGGCGTGTAGCGAACGGTGGGCCTGGCGGTGTCGAGGCCGTCGAGCGCCGTCACCTCGGCTTCGAACGCGATCGGTGCGCCGTCCGCGAGGCGCGCCGCGATCAGGTCCTTCACCACCTCCTGCTGGCCGTAGATGGTCACGACCTTGCCGGCGACCAGCTCGGGAAACGACACATGGATCAGCTTGCCGTTGCCGAAGCGGATGTCGATCGCCTCGTCGATCATGCATTCGCGCCGCAGCCGCTCGTCCAAGCCGAGCTCGCGCATCAGATCGACGGTGCCCTGCTCCAGCACGCCGGCGCGCACGCGGTCTTCCACATAGGCGCGGCTGCGCGCTTCCAGCACGACGCAGTCGATGCCCTCGCGATAGAGCAGATGCGCGAGGAACAGGCCCGCGGGGCCCGCGCCGATGATGACGACCTGCGTGTGCATTTCCTCTCCCGGACGGCGTTTTTCTCAGGCATTCCCTCGCGCATTTCCCGCATCAAACGCAATGCCCGTGGGACAATTCCGGGAGCGCGGTCAACGACCTAGAACAGCACCCCGCATCCGTGGCACATCAGACAGATGACCGCCGCCGGGATCGCCATCGAGGAGAGACGCCGCTTCGCGGCCGCATTCGCCGCGCTGGTGATGGGTGCGGTCGCGATGGGCGCCTCGGTGCTGTTCGTGCGCTGGGCCGATGTCGGGCCTTACGCGAGCGCGTTCTGGCGCGTGTTCCTGGCGCTGCCGTTCCTGTGGGTGTGGATGCGGCTGGAAAACGGCTCGGCCGCGTGGCCGCGGCTCGACCGCGCGGTGCTGCTCGCCGGGCTCCTGTTCACCGGCGACTTGTTTTTCTGGCATCTCGCGATCCTCGGCACGACGGTCGCGAACGCGACGTTCCTCGCCACCACGGCGCCGATCTGGGTCGCGCTCGGCGCGTGGCTGGTGCTGTCCGAAGCGGTCGGCTCACGCACCCTCATCGGGCTTGCGCTCTGCATGCTGGGCGGCTTTGCGCTGCTCGGCGAAAGCTACGGCATCGCGCCGCAGCGGCTGATGGGCGATCTCTACGGCCTCGCCACCGCGGTGTTCTTCGGCGCCTATGTGCTGGCGGTGCGCGCCGCGCGCGCACGCCACGGCGCGGCGGAAGTGATGTTCGTCTCGACCGCCATCACCTCCGTGTGCCTGTTCGTCATTGCGTTCGCGTTCGAGCCGCGCATCCTGCCGCAATCGATCCCGGGCGCCGGCGCGCTGCTCGCGCTCGCGATCATTTCGCAAGTTGGTGGACAGGGACTGGTGGCGGTCGCGCTCGGCACCCTGCCGGCGACCTTCTCCTCGCTGGTGATTTTCCTCGAAGCGGTCGCGGCGGCCTCGTTCGGCTGGCTGCTGCTGAACGAGCCGCTCGGCCTCGTGCAGGCCCTCGGCGGCGTGCTGATCCTGTTCGGCATTTACATCGCACGGCCGCGCATGGGCGAGGCAAGTCTTGCGAAAGGTTTGCCGTGAGCGCGCGCACGTTTCTCGAGGGGCTGTTCAACACGGCGGTCGCCGCCGCCCATCCGGCGACCTGCCTGCCGCCGTTATTTGCCGATGCCGCCGAAAGACGGACGGTTGATCCTGCTCGCCGCCGGCAAGGCCGCGGGCTCGATGATCGAAGCGGCGGAGCGGCATTATCTCGATACGGCGAGGTTTCCCGCCGAGCGCCTCGCCGGCATCGCGGTGGCGCGCCACGGCTACGGCCGCCCGACGCGCGTCGTGCCGATGGTCGAGGCCGGGCATCCGGTGCCCGATCAGGCCGGGCTGGAGTCGCGCCGCGACGGCCTTGGCTTTGGCGGAGAGCGCGAGGGCGGACGATCTGGTGCTGGTGTTGATGTCGGGGGGCGCGTCCGCCAACTGGATCGCGCCCGCCGGGATCACGTTCGCCGAGAAGCAGGCGGTGACGCGCGCGCTGCTGCGCTCCGGCGCGCACATCGGCGAGATGAACACTGTGCGCAAGCATCTCTCAGCCATCAAGGGCGGGCGGCTGGCGCGCGCCGCGCACCCGGCGCGCGTCGTCACGCTCGCGATCTCGGACGTGCCGGGCGACGATCCGGCGGTGATCGGTTCGGGGCCGACGGTGCCGGATCCCTCCACGCTCGCCGATGCGCGCGCGATCGTCGCCAAATTCAGGCTCGATCTGCCCGACGCGGTGGCGCGCGCGCTGAACGATCCCGGCGAACGAAAGCCCCAAGCCCGGCGATCCGGCGTTCGCGAACGGCGAATTTCATCTCATCGCGCGGCCGGCCGATGCGTTTCGCGCCGCGGAAGCAGCCGTCCGCGCCGCCGGTTACGAGGTGGTCTTCCTCGGCGAGCGCGTCGAGGGCGAGGCGCGCGATGTCGCGCGCGCACACGCCGCAAAAGCGCGCGAAATCCACGCCGCCGCCCGCCCCTCCGTCATTCTTTCAGGGGGTGAACTGACGGTGACGATCCGCGGCCAGGGGCGCGGCGGGCCCAATCAGGAGTACGCGCTGACGCTGGCCATCGCGCTCGCCGGGACCACCGGAATTGCTGCCCTCGCTGCCGACACCGATGGCACCGATGGCGGCGCTGGCGCCGCCGCCGACCCCGCCGGTGCCGTCGTCGACGGCACGACCGCGGCCCGCGCACGGGAACTTGGCCTAGATGCCGCCGCGTTTCTCGCCGACAACGATTCCACCGGTTTTTTCGAACGCCTGGGCGATCTCCTTCGTCCGGGTCCTACTTTCACCAACGTCAATGACTTCCGCGCCATCGTCATTGACCCCCCTGCCTTCGCGGCACGAACCGCCTAAGCTGAGACGATGCGGCCTGATTTTCTGACTTCAACTTTTCTGACCAAGCGCAACGCGAATTGCCTCGCCGCGGCGATTGCGCTCGCCTGCCTGCTCGCCGCAGGTTCAGCGGCCGCCGACTTCCGCCTCTGCAACAACACCGGCAGCCGCGTCGGGGTCGCGATCGGCTACAAGGATCAGGAAGGCTGGACCACCGAAGGCTGGTGGAACCTGCCGGCGCGCTCCTGCGAGACGCTGGTGAAGGGTGCGCTGGTCGCGCGCTTCTACTACGTCTATGCGGTCGACTACGACCGCGGCGGCGAATGGTCGGGCAAGGCCTTCATGTGCACGCGCGACAAGGAATTCACCGTCAAGGGCATCGAGGATTGCCTCGCGCGCGGCTACGATCGCACCGGCTTCTTCGAGGTCGACACCACCGAGCAGCGCTCGTGGACGGTGCAGCTCACCGAGGCGACCGATCAGGCGGCGCCGCAGCCGCTGCCCGGCTACACGCCGCTGATCCCGACGCCGCCGGCACAGAAGCAGACCAAATGAGACGGCTCCGCCGCACCAAGATCGTCGCAACGCTTGGTCCGTCCTCATCGGATCAGGCGATGATCGCGCGGCTGTTCGAAGCCGGCGCGGATGTGTTCCGCATCAACATGAGCCACACGCCGCACGACGGCATGCGCAAGCTGCATGCGGCGATCCGCGCAGTCGAGAAGGAATACGGCCGCCCGATCGGCATCCTCGCCGACCTGCAGGGACCGAAGCTGCGTGTCGGCGCGTTTCAAAGCGACAGCGGTGTAATGCTGAAGAAGGGCGCACAGTTCGTGCTCGACGACGACAAGTCGCCGGGCGATGAGACGCGCGTGCATCTGCCGCATCCGGAAATACTCGCCGCGCTCGAGCCGGGGCACACGCTGTTGCTCGACGACGGCAAGGTGAAGCTCAAGGCGGTCGAGACCTCGCCGAAGCGCGCGGTGACGAAGGTCGAAGTCGGCGGCAAGCTTTCGGCGCGCAAGGGCGTCAGCCTGCCCGACACCACGATCGGTTTCTCGGCGCTGACCGACAAGGACCGCTCCGATCTCGAAGCCTGCCTTGACGCCGGCGTCGACTGGATCGGGCTGTCGTTCATCCAGCGTCCGGAGGATATCGCGGAGGCGAAGAAGATCACGCGCGGGCGCGCGAGCGTGATGGCCAAGATCGAGAAGCCGCAGGCCGTCACGCGCCTCGCCGAAATCATGGACTTCACCGACGCGCTGATGGTCGCGCGCGGCGATCTCGGCGTGGAGATGCCGCTCGAAAAAGTGCCCGGCATCCAGAAGCACATCACGCGGTCCGCGCGCCGCGCCGGCAAGCCAGTCGTGGTCGCGACGCAGATGCTGGAATCGATGATCAGCAACCCGGTGCCGACGCGCGCCGAGGTGTCCGACGTCGCAACCGCGATCTTCGAAGGCGCCGACGCCATCATGCTCTCGGCAGAGTCGGCCGCCGGTCAGTATCCGGTCGAGGCGGTCGCGACCATGAACCGTATCGCCGAAGAGGTCGAAACCGACGCGACCTATCGCTCGATCATTCAGGCGCAACGCAGCGAGCCGGAGGCAACCGGCGCCGACGCGATCGCGGATGCGGCGCGCCAGATCGCCGAAACGCTCGATCTCGCGGCGATCGCCTGCTGGACATTCTCGGGCTCGACCGGCCTGCGCGTCGCGCGCGAACGGCCGTTCTCACCGGTGGTGGCGATCTCGCCCAACATCGCCACGGGCCGCAAATTGTCGGTGGCGTGGGGCGTGCACTGCGTGGTCGCCGAGGATGCACGCGACCTCGACGACATGGTGGACCGCGCCTGCCGCCTTGCGTTCCGCGAGGGGTTCGCGAAGGCGGGTCAGCGCATCATCGTGGTGGCCGGCGTGCCGCTCGGAACGCCCGGCGCGACCAACATGGTGCGGATTGCATTCGTCGGCTCGGACGCAGCGGCGGACTAGCGTACGCTACCCGCCAAGATGTCGATCTCCGCCACCACCAGATCCGCCGCGACGTGCTGTACCGCATGCCCAACGCCGGCCAGCACGATCAGCTTTGCGTGCGGCAGCGTTGCGGCCAGCGCGCGCGAGTGAATGTCGGTCGAGACGATCGTGTCGCGGTCCCCCGAGATGATGACGGTCGGCGCCTTGATCTCGGCATAGCGCGGCGCCTGCCGCGTCACGCTTTCCAGGAGTTCGGCAACATCACGTGCGTTCGCGGTGAAGACGGAGGGGCGCAGCAGCAGCGGGATCGCGGCTTGTTTCGGATAATTCTCCGGCATCGGCTGCGGGCTGAAGACCGTCCGGCAGAACACATCGAGGAAGGGGAACGACGCAGGAAGCGCCAGCGTGCGTGCAAACAGAGGGCCGACAACCGGCGTCGCCGTGAGGCTGTAGAACCACGCGATGCCGGTGGTCCAGGGATGCGTTGCGGGCGCGAGCAGCACGAGCGCTGAAACACGCTCCGGAAACGCAAGCGCGAAGGCCGTCACGACTGCACCGGCAAAGGAATGACCGACCACGATCGAGCGCGGCACCCCGAGCCGGTCGAGCCCTTCGGCGATCAACGCGGCCTGCCGCGCCGGCACTGCATCCGCATCGTTCGCACGCTCGCTCCACCCGTGCCCCGGACGATCGATCAGGATCACACGATGGCGTTGTGCGAGCAGCGCGCCGAGGGCGAGGCGCATGTCCAACAGGTTGCCGCTCGCCCCGTGCAGCAGCACGATGGGCGCGCCGTCAGCCGGTCCCATTTCGAGAACGTGCAGCCGCCCGCCGCTCGTTTCGACGAAACGCCCCACCGGCGGATAAGCCCGCTCGATCGCGTACGCACCAATAGCCGTGATCGCCGCCAGCACGACGGCGATCGCCAGGATGGCGATCAGGATCTTGAGGATCATGCGATGGATGGCGAACACACGCGCTGTACGCGCCGGGGCGGCACGCAGTTTCAGATATCGCGACCTTCGACCTTCTCGGTCAGCGTCTTCACGAAGTCCGGCACTTTCTGCAGATGCGGGTTGACCGCGAGTGCCTTGCGGAAGGCTTCGAGCGCGAACTTCTCCTCGCCGAATTCCTGCATGATCACGCCGAGGCCGGTGAGCGCACCGAAGTGGCGCGGCTCGCGCGCCAGCACCTGGCGGATGTCCGCGAGCGACTTGCCGTAGTCCTTGTTGGCGAAATGCAGCGTCGCGCGCCGGTTCCAGCCCTCGATGTATTCGGGCCTCAGGTCGACGACCGCATCGAGCAGCTCGATCGCGAGCTTGTTGTCCTTCGCGTCCTGCGCGGTCTTCACGCGGCTCATCATCAGGTCGGCGGTGTCGCTGCCTGACGCGAGCCAGAGCGCCCAGATGCGCCCCTCGACCAGCTTGGCGGCATCGGCGTCCGGCGCGACCTTCAGCGCCTCGAACAGGAAGTCGAGATTCTTGATGCGGTCGCCGCGTGCCGCGCGCGGCAGCTTGTCGGGCGCCTCGGGCAAAGGCGCGGCCTGCGG
This sequence comes from uncultured Alphaproteobacteria bacterium, assembly GCA_963779545.1. Lineage (GTDB taxonomy): Bacteria > Pseudomonadota > Alphaproteobacteria > Rhizobiales > Xanthobacteraceae > PALSA-894. The sequence goes on from CAVZYQ010000011.1 coordinate 65,922, forward strand.
AGGCGCAGGCGCTGGCTGCTGGGCGGAGACCTGGGGGAGCGAGCAGAACTGCCGCGGCCAAGGCCGCCGGAAGCGCGAGGGATACGAGTCGCAGGCGCATGGCGAAAGTCTACGGCTTCCACGTTGCGGCGCAATAGCAGAGCTGCGGCGCTCCGGGTCAAAGCACCGTGAAAACGCCAGCAGACGGGGAAGGTTCAGCCCTGACGCGCCTTGAAGCGCTTCTGCGTCTTGTTGATCACGTAGACGCGGCCCTTGCGGCGCACGAGCCGGTTGTCGCGATGGCGCCCGCGCAGGGATTTCAATGAGTTACGGACTTTCATGGCCTCAAGTTCCAGTGCGCGCCAAATGCGGGGTTGCGCGGTTTCTACGGGGCACCCAAGGTGCTGTCAAATGGTGGGCGCGACAGGGATCGAACCTGTGACCCCTTCCATGTCAAGGAAGTGCTCTCCCGCTGAGCTACGCGCCCGAATTTATAAAGCGTGGCAACCCTATATCGGCTCAAAACCGGACCGGCAAGTTGCCGAAGCGTCTGGGAGCGCCCAAATTTCAGCGACCTAGAGATCAGCAACAGATGCGCGTTCTGAAGATCATATTGGCCGTTGTCGTCTTGGTCACGATCGCAGTCGGCTTGTCTTTCCTTGTCCCGTATTTGCGGCCGATACCGGCCATAGCGGTGGGCATCGGCCAATTAAATCAAACTGCGGCCGAAGCCGAACTGACAAGAAGGCTGCTCCAACAATTTCCCATCGGTTCTCCGTCGGCCGCCCTGGAGGCGGAGTTGAGGCGACAGGGTTGGGGGCCGGTCGTTACCGACAACCTTAGCCGGAACGATCTTCCGTGGCAGGTCGTCCAATTCAAACGTCCCATCAACCTCCTGTTCGTCGAAGTTTCCACGATCATGTGGAAATCAGACAAGGGTGGCCGTCTGATCGAGGTCCGTGGGCGCTATTTCCGGGATGCTGTTTTTTTGCAGGGCGGCTGGTCGTAAAAGCCCGCCGTCACGCCGCCTTCAGCATCTTCTGCACTTCGTTGACGAGGTCGCGCAGATGGAACGGCTTGGACAGCACCTTGGCGTCCTTGGGGGCCTGCGAGTCGGGATTGAGCGCTACGGCGGCAAAACCGGTGATGAACATGATCTTGATGTCGGGATCGAGCTCGGCGGCTCGGCGCGCGAGTTCGATGCCGTCCATCTCGGGCATCACGATATCGGTCAGCAGCAGCTCGAACGGCTCTTCGCGCAGGCGGCGGTACGCCGACATGCCGTTGTCGTAGTCCGTCACCTCGTAGCCCGCGTTCTCCAGCGCCTTGACCAGAAAACGGCGCATGTCGTTGTCGTCTTCGGCCAGCAGAATCTTCGGGATCGTCTGAGTCATGGGAACGCCGGGCATCCTTGATGAATTGCAGAATCCCATAAGCCGCATGGGCGGTAAATATGGGGTGAACCAGCGCTTTCACCTTGGCAGAAGCGCGCCCCCATGGAAATGTACCGGCGGGCGGCAGGGTAAATGCCGAAGGATCTGCGACTGACGATGGACAACCCTTTGGAGGCCGAACTCGACCCCCCGTTCGAGATCCTTGAACCCGTGGAATGCCGTGGGCCGGTCGTGTTCAACTCCCCGCACAGCGGGAGTATCTATCCGAGGGCGTTTCTCTCCTCCGCCAAGCTCGATATCGCGACGCTGCGCCGCTCGGAGGATTCCTTCGTCGATGAGCTGATCGCAGGCGTCGTGCCGCGCGGCCATCCTTTGATGCGCGTGCATTTCCCGCGCTGCTATGTGGACGTGAATCGCGAGCCCTACGAGCTCGATCCGCGCATGTTCGAGGGCCGCCTGCCGTCGTTTGCGAACACGCGCTCCATGCGGGTTGCGGGCGGGCTCGGCACCGTCGCGCGCGTGGTCGGCGACGCGCAGGAAATCTACCACCAGCGCATTCCGATCGACGATGCGCTCCGGCGCATCGAGGCGCTCTACAAGCCCTATCACCGCGCGCTGCGGCGCCTGCTCACCGGCATGCACCGGGAGTTCGAAGCCGCCGTGCTGGTCGATTGCCACTCGATGCCGTCGACCGCCGGCACCAAGGACGACCGGCCGCGCGCCGATGTCGTACTCGGCGACCGCTATGGCACGAGCTGCGTGCCGATCGTCGCCGAAACGGTCGAGGCGGTCTTCCGTGAGCTCGGTTACGCGGTGAGCCGCAACAAGCCCTATGCGGGCGGCTTCATTACCGAGCACTACGGCAACCCCGCCGCGGGGCTGCATTCGATCCAGATCGAGATCAACCGCGCCCTCTACATGGACGAGCGGCGCTATGAGCGCAGCCCGTCGTTTGCCCGGCTTGCGGCGGACATCGTGGTGCTCGCCGACCGCCTGGCCGACATCCCGCTCGAAGAACTGAAGCCCTACCGGGCCGCAGCCGAATAGCCGCTGCACAGGGCTTGGGCGGTGCGCGAGAAGTGCCAACAAATAGGCATCGGCCGAGGCCACAAAGAAAAAGGGCCACTTGCAAGCAAGTGGCCCAAGTCTAGGGAGGAAACGCCCAAGGAGGGCGGCGGTAGGTGACGCAAATCACGTACCGCGCTGCAATAACGTACACCGCAACGCACAAAAATCAAGAGGCGGATCGGGGAAAACGTGAATAACGGCTGATCGTGACCCTACGGCAACATTCCGCAGCTCGAAACCGCTCGAATCCCGTCGATTTTCCGCTAAGTCCACTGTTTCCAAGCCATTTCCGGCTCACGCGTCATTCATCTGGTTGCCGCCAGCCCTGGTGTCCGGTACGCCAAGCGGCCCCACGGAAACGCATACCCTCCATGACCGCCGTCGATTTTGCTGCCTTCGTCGACAAGCTTGCGACCGTGTCGGGCGAAGCGATCCTGCCGTTCTTCCGCACTTCGCTCGGGGTGGAAGACAAGGGCTCTGCAGCAGGCTTCGACCCGGTAACGGCAGCGGACCGTGCCGCCGAAGCCGCGATGCGGTCGCTGATCACGACGAACTTCCCCGAGCACGGGATCGTCGGCGAGGAGCTGGGCAACGAGCGTCCCGACGCCGAGTACGTCTGGGTGCTCGACCCGATCGACGGCACCAAATCCTTCATCACCGGCATGCCGATCTGGGGCTCGCTGATCGGCCTCATGCGCAACGGGACAGCGGTCTACGGCATGATGCATCAGCCGTTCGTGCGCGAGCGGTTCACCGGCGATGGCCGCGCGGCGCATTACCGCGGGCCCGCGGGCGAACGCGCACTGCATGCGCGCCCGTGCGCAGCGCTGGCCGACGCGCTGCTGTTCACGACCAGCCCGCAATTGATGAATCCCGCGGACCGCGCCGATTTTGCCCGCGTCGAGCAGGCGGTGAAGCTCTCGCGCTACGGCGGCGACTGCTATCCCTATTGCATGCTCGCCGCCGGCCACGTCGATCTCGTCATCGAGACCGGTTTGAAGGCGCACGACATCGTCGCGCTCATCCCGATCATCGAGGGTGCGGGCGGTGTCGTCACGAATTGGGAAGGCGAGAGCGCGGCGCGCGGCGGACGCATCGTCGCGGCAGGCGACAGGCGCGTGCATGCGGCCGCGCTGAAGGTTCTCGGCGCGCGTTAGAACATCGGCGTGCCGGGCACGAACGCGTCGAACGCCGCCCAGAACTGCTCGCGATAGCGATCCTGCTCCATCAGAAGTTCATGCCGCGCGCCCGGGATCACCAGATGCGATCCAGCGCGCAGCCGCACCGCGAATGCGCCGATCGCAGGCGTCGAGACGATGCGATCCTGGCCCGCCGCGACCAGCAGCAGCGGCTGGCGCAGCCGGCTCGGATAGGCCGGTTCGGCGAATTCGCGCATCACCCTGAACGCGGCATCGACCCACGACACCGTCGGCGAGCCGATGCCGAGCGCGGGCTCTGCTTCAAGGATCGCCACCGTGCGCGCGTAGCGCACCGGGTCGGAGGTCAGGTTGTTGCCGGGAAACGGCAGCGTGTTGATCGCGGTGCCGCCGCCACCCGGAACGTACTGCGTGCCCAAGCGCAAAAGGCGCAGCACGTGCGTGGTCGTGCGCGCGACTTTCGATCCGGACCTGCCCGCAAGGTCGATCATCGGCGCACTCAGCACGATGCGGTCGAACCAGCGCCGTCCGTGTTGCGTCGAGCGGATCAACACCGCAGCCCCCATCGAATGCCCGAGCGCGAACAGCGGCGGCGGGCAATCGGGCAGCACGACATCCTTCACAAAGGCTTCAAGATCGCGGTCGTATTCGGAGAAGTCGTAGACGTGTCCCTTGCGGGCATTCGCAAGGCCGCGCTCCGAGAACCCCTGCCCGCGCCAATCGAGGATCGCGACAGCGAATCCACGCGCGCGCGCATCGCGCACCACCTCGAAATATTTCTCGATGAATTCGCCGCGCCCCGGAAACACGCACAGCGTTCCCTTGCGGCCCGCGGGCGGTTCGAAGCGCGCAAAACGCAGCACCACCCCATCGGACGTCTTCACGGTTCCGACCGTTGCGCCGTCAGGAACCGGGTTTGCGGGAATGGAAATGAGTTGCATGGGAACCTTGAGAATTGCCGCCTTATAGCAGGGGATTCGGGCTCGCAACGGGCCTTGAAAACCGAAAATCGCGCCCCAAATCATTCTTGCGCAGGCCATTCGGCTGCGTTTCCCGGTCCGGCCCTTCGGGGCGGACTTCTGCATGTCGCTCAAGGAGGATATGCCATGCGAACTTTCGACCTTGCTCCCCTCTATCGTTCGACTGTCGGCTTCGATCGTCTGTTTTCGATGCTCGACAATGCCACCGGCTTTGACGCCGCGCCCGGCTACCCGCCCTACAACATCGAGCGCACCGGCGAAGACGCTTACCGCATCTCGGTAGCAGTCGCGGGCTTCGGCGAGTCCGATCTCTCGATCGAGACCAAGGAAAACGCGCTGACCATTCGCGGCGAGAAGCAGGCCACGGACGGCGAGAAGCCGGGTGAGGTGCTCTATCAGGGCATCGCGGCCCGCGCATTCGAGCGCCGCTTCCAGCTTGCCGACCACGTCCAGGTGACCGGCGCGAAGCTCGAGAACGGTCTCCTGCACGTCGAGCTCGTGCGCGAGATTCCCGAAGCGAAAAAGCCACGCCAGATCAAGATCGGCAACGGCGTCGCCAATGGAAACGGCCAGGTGCTTGAGGCGAAAGCCGCCTAAGGCGACCTCTTCATCGCTGATCCAAGTGGAAGCGCCCCGATGCCCGGGGCGCTTTCTTTTTTGACTATTCGAGCGGAGCGACAGGAGGAATGGCCGACGTATCAGGCTTCGCGGCAGGCGCTGCAGATTGAGCGGCGGGCGCTTGAGCCGGCGCAGCAGGCTGCAGCGGCTCGACCGAGCCGGCGGTTTCCTGCGGCGCCGCGGCGGGGCGCTTGCGCGGTACCGGCGTGCGCGGCGGCGGCAATGCTGCGGACTTCGTGGCAGGCTTTGGCTGATGCGCCGCCGGAGGCAACGTCTGCTGCTGCGGCGGCACGCCGTATTGCTGCGGCATTCCCTGCTGTGGCGGCTGACCATACGGCGACAGCGCCGAGCCGGGCGGAACGAGATCGTCATCGGGCATCGCGCCGTAGTGCGGCCGGCGCCCATACGGCGCGCCGGTCGACGCATACGAGCCACTGTGGATCATCGGCGCGCCCGCGATGTGCTCGACTGAAACGACCTGCGCACGATGCGCATCCACGGTCACGCGCAGCGGCTTGCCGTAATAGTCGGCGGCGCGCTGCATCCAATACGGACCGTAGCGCGTCGGCGGGCCCATCGGCTCGAGGCCCATGCCCCGCACCATCTCGAACACGCTGTCCGCCGGCATCGGGCCGATCGGAACGGATGGGCGCAGCCCGTAATACTGCGCGAACGCCGGTCCTGCGAGCATGACGAGGCCAGCGGCCGCGAACGCGACGCGTCTCATGGAAACCTCCGTGCACGGCCGTTCTGGCCGCACCGGCAACCTCATCAATGAATCAGGCGGAGCTTGGGCGGCGGTGCGGCGTCACTTTGCGCGCACGATGGCGAGGAACTTGTCGACATCGGCCTGTGTGGTTTGAAATGACGTGACGAGACGCACGAGAATGCGATCCGCGCCGATGTTCATGCCGGCGTCTGGCCATGGGTAATACATCGCGCCTGCGGCTTTCAGTTTCTTGTCCGCCTCAAGCGCGATCGGCGCGAACACTTCGTTCGCCTCGACCGGCCATATCGGTTTGCAGCCCGCCGCCGTCAGCCCGCCCGCGAGCGCGTCCGCCATATCGTTGGCGTGACGCGCGAGCCGCAGCCACAAATCGTCTTTCAGAAATGCCTCGAACTGTGCCGCGATAAAACGATGCTTCGAGGCGGTCGCGCCGCCGCGCTTACGGCGGCCCGGCATGTTCGCGCCGTGCTTGGCGTCGAAGAAGATCACGGCCTCTGCGCCCATCGTGCCGCCCTTGGTGGCGCCGAACGACAGCACGTCGACGCCGGCTTTCCAGGTCGCTTCCGCAAGCGAGACATTCATGCGGGCGAGCGCATTGCCGAGCCGTGCGCCATCCATATGCACGGCGACCTCATGCTTGTGCGCGATATCGGCGAGTTCCTTGATCTCGGCGACACGATAGATCGTGCCGCATTCGGTGGCCTGCGAGAGCGACAGCACGCTCGGGCTCACGTGATGCGGCCCGCCCCACGCGCCCTGCTCCAGCGCCGCACTCAGCGTCGCGGCGGAAATCTTGGCTCCGTCGCCACGCAGGCCGACAAGCTTCGTCCCGCCGCCGAAGAACTCCGGCGCGCCGCATTCGTCGGTCGCGATGTGCGATCCTTCGTGACACAGCACCGCGCCCCACGGTGGCGTCAGGTGCGCGATCGCGAGCGCATTCGCAACGGTACCTGTTGGCATCAGAAAGACCGCAATCTCCTTCTCGAACATCTCCGCCAAGCACTGCTCGACCCGCTTGGTCCACGCGTCATTGCCGTAGCCAAGCGCATAACCGGTGTTCGCCTTGACCAAAGCATCGAGAATTTCCGGAGCCATCCCGGCCGTGTTGTCGCTCGCGAAGTACATGCCTCTCCTCGTTCGCCGCGTCGGGCGAGAATGCAATTCTGTTGCGCTGCGGGAGCAATGCGTGGTTCTCTTGTTACGTCCCTGGGACGCAAGGGGCAATAAACGGCAAGGAAGGCGGTGGATTTGGGCAACTTGCTCTTGCGTCTGGAACAGGGTTTGGGCATATTAGGACAGCATTGCTGTCCCAATTGACGGCGACGGGCGGCTGCGGGCGACAACTGCCTTAGAATGCCGCCAAACTGAGCGGTCCCGTGAGGGGCCGGCAAGCGGCTCCTTCTAAGGATGCCGCCCTCACGAGATGGCTTGAAGTTTGCGTCGCGGCGGATGTGCCGCGCACGAGGAAGGTGCGCCGGAGGCCGGCAGGCCGGACAGCGGAGACGACGATGGGCACGCAACGGTTCGATGTAGGAGCAAACGCCCCTGCGGAGCGGACCGTTAAAGATTCCGCCCCGCAGTTTCCGCTTGGGCCGCACGTGCCGGCCGCGCACGGCCTGTTCGATCCGCGTCACGAAAAGGATTCCTGCGGCGTCGGTTTCATTGCCGACATCAAGGGCCGCAAGTCGCACAAGATCGTCGAGGACGCGCTCGCGATCCTCTGCAACCTCGAACACCGCGGCGCCGTCGGGGCCGACCCGCGCGCAGGCGACGGCGCGGGCGCGCTGGTGCAGCTGCCGCACAAGTTCTTTGCCCGCAAGGCAAAGGAGCTCGGCATCGCGCTTCCCGAACCGGGCCACTACGCGGTCGGCTTCGTGTTCATGCCGCGCGACGAAAAGCAGCGCGAGGAGATCAAGGCGATCTATTCGGAAGTCGTGCCGCGCGAAGGGCTGATCTTGCTCGGCTGGCGCGACGTGCCGAACGACAACGCCTCGCTCGGCGAGACCGTGAAGCCGACCGAGCCGCATCACTGCCAAGTGTTCGTCGGCCGCACGGCGGACATCAAGACCGAGGACGAGTTCGAGCGGCGCTCTGTACGTGCTGCGCAAGGTCGTCTCGAACATCGTCTACAACGAGAAGCGCTGGCGCGCGTCCGGCTACTACATCGTGTCGCTGTCCTGCCGCACGATCATCTACAAGGGCATGTTCCTCGCCGACCAGCTCGGCAAGTACTATCCCGACCTGAGTGAGCCGGACTTCGAGAGCGCGCTGTGCCTCGTGCACCAGCGCTTCTCGACCAACACGTTCCCGAGCTGGCCGCTCGCGCACCCCTACCGGATGGTCGCGCACAACGGCGAGATCAACACACTGCGCGGCAACGTCAACTGGATGGCGGCGCGGCAGGCCTCGGTGTCGTCCAAGCTTTATGGCGATGACATCTCGAAGCTTTGGCCGATCTCGTACGAAGGCCAGTCCGACACCGCGTGCTTCGATAACGCGCTCGAATTCCTTGTGCAGGGCGGCTACTCGCTCGCGCACGCCGCGATGATGCTCATTCCGGAAGCCTGGGCCGGCAATCCGCTGATGGATGACGAGCGGCGCGCATTCTATGAGTATCACGCCGCGCTGATGGAGCCGTGGGACGGCCCGGCCGCGATCGCGTTCACGGACGGCCGCCAGATCGGCGGCACGCTCGACCGCAACGGACTGCGCCCGGCACGCTGGCTCGTCACCAAGGACGACCGCGTCATCATGGCGTCGGAAGCCGGCGTGCTGCCGATTCCCGAAGAGGAGATCGTGCAGAAGTGGCGCCTGCAGCCGGGCAAGATGTTGCTGGTCGATCTGGTTGAAGGCCGCATCATCTCCGATGAGGAGATCAAGTCGCAGATCGCGAAGAAGCACCCGTATGCGAAGCTGCTGAAGAAGACGCAGCTCGTGCTGGAGGACTTGCCCGCGCTTCAGCCGCGCAAGCCCGCGACCAACATCTCGCTGCTCGATCGCCAGCAGTGCTTCGGCTACAGCCAGGAAGACCTTCTCATCTTGCTGGAGCCGATGGCGACGACCGGCCAGGAAGCCGTCGGCTCGATGGGCACCGACACCCCGATCTCGGCGCTCTCCGACAAGTCGAAGCTGCTCTACACCTATTTCAAGCAGAACTTCGCGCAGGTGACGAACCCGCCGATCGATCCGATCCGCGAAGAGCTGGTGATGTCGCTCGTGTCCTTCATCGGGCCGCGGCCGAACTTGCTCGACCTGGAGGGCCTCGCGAAGAAGAAGCGGCTCGAAGTGCGCCAGCCGATCCTCACCAACGAGGACCTGGAGAAGATCCGCTCCATCGCGCATGTCGAGGAGCAGTTCGACACCAAGACGCTCGACGTCACCTATCCGGCCGAACAGGGCGCGGACGGCATGAAGCCCGCGCTCGTGGCGCTATGCGACCGCGCCGAGGCCGCCGTGAAGGGCGGGTACAACATCATCATCCTGTCGGACCGCCGCGCCGGCCCGGATCGCATCCCGATCCCGGCGCTGCTCGCAACCGCGGCCGTGCATCATCACCTCATCCGCAAGGGACTGCGCACCGCGGTCGGCCTCGTGATCGAGACCGGCGACGCACGCGAGGTGCACCACTTCTGCTGTCTCGCGGGCTACGGCGCGGAGGCGATCAATCCATATCTCGCGTTCGAGACGCTGATCGCGATGAAGGACGACTTGCCGGAGAAGCTTTCCGACAAGGAGATCGTGAAGCGCTACATCAAGTCGGTCGACAAGGGCATCCTCAAGGTGATGTCCAAGATGGGCATCTCGACGTATCAGTCCTATTGCGGCGCGCAGATTTTCGACGCGGTCGGCCTCAAGACCGATTTCGTCGGCGAATTCTTCTCCGGCACGGCGACGCGGATCGAGGGCGTGGGTCTCGACCAGATCGCCGAAGAGACCACGCTGCGCCATCGCGAGGCGTTCGGCGACGGGCCGGTGCTCAAGCACAGCCTCGAAGTGGGCGGCGAATACCTGTTCCGCATCCGCGGCGAGGCGCACGCCTGGTCGCCCGAGACGGTCGCGACCTTGCAGCATGCGGTGCGCGGCAACTCGCAGGACAAATACCGCGCGTTTGCCAGGATCCTGAACGAGCAGGCCGAGCGCGTGCTCACCATGCGCGGCCTGTTCCGCATCAAGACCGCGGAGGAAGACGGCCGCACGCCCGTGCCGCTCGAGGAAGTCGAGCCCGCCAAGGAGATCGTGAAGCGCTTCGCGACCGGCGCGATGAGCTACGGCTCGATCTCGCGCGAGGCGCATACCACGCTGGCGATCGCCATGAACCGGATCGGCGGCAAGTCGAACACCGGCGAAGGCGGCGAAGAGTCCGACCGCTTCAAGCCGATGCCGAACGGCGACTCGATGCGCTCGGCGATCAAGCAGGTCGCATCCGGACGCTTCGGCGTGACGACGGAGTATCTCGTCAACTCCGACATGATGCAGATCAAGATGGCGCAGGGTGCAAAGCCCGGCGAAGGCGGCCAGTTGCCCGGCCACAAGGTGGACGCGACCATCGCCAAGGTGCGCCACTCGACGCCGGGCGTCGGCCTGATCTCGCCGCCGCCGCACCACGACATCTATTCGATCGAGGACCTGGCGCAGCTCATCTACGACCTGAAGAACACGAACCCGGCAGCCGACGTGTCGGTGAAGCTCGTGTCGGAAGTCGGCGTCGGCACCGTCGCGGCCGGCGTCTCCAAGGCACGCGCCGACCACGTGACCATTTCGGGCTTCGAAGGCGGCACGGGCGCGAGCCCCTCACCTCTTTGAAGCACGCAGGATCGCCATGGGAAATCGGCCTCGCCGAGACGCACCAGACCCTGGTGATGAACCGCCTGCGCTCGCGCATCGCCGTGCAGGTCGACGGCGGCCTGCGCACCGGGCGCGACGTCGTGATCGGCGCGATGCTTGGGGCGGATGAGTTCGGTTTCTCGACCGCACCGCTGATCGCCGCCGGCTGCATCATGATGCGCGTGTGCCATCTCAACACCTGCCCGGTCGGCGTCGCCACGCAAGACCCGGTGCTGCGCAAGCGCTTCGTCGGCCAGCCCGAGCATGTCATCAACTACTTCTTCTTCGTCGCCGAGGAAGTGCGCGAGATGATGGCCGAGCTCGGCTATCGCACCTTCGACGAGATGGTCGGCCAGATGCAGATGCTCGACAAGCGCAAGCTGGTCGAGCACTGGAAGCAGAAGGGTCTCGATTTCTCGCGGCTGTTCACCAAGCCGGACGTTCCGCCAAGCGTCGGCCTGTTCCACAGCGAGTTGCAGAACCATCACCTCGAGCATGTGCTCGACCGCAAGCTGATCGCGCAGGCGCGTGCCGCGATCGATCGCGGGGCGCCGGTGAAGATCGAAACGGCGATTGCCAGCGTGAACCGCACCGCCGGCGCGATGCTCTCCGGCGAGATTGCCAAGCAGTACGGCCACGCTGGCCTGCCGGACGACACCGTGCATGTGAAGCTCAAGGGCACGGCGGGCCAGAGCTTCGGCGCGTGGCTCACGCGCGGCGTCACCTTCGAGCTCGAAGGCGAGGCGAACGACTATGTCGGCAAGGGCCTCTCGGGCGGCCGCATCATCGTCTACCCGCCGCGCGAGTCGAGCATCGTTCCCGAAGAGTCGATCATCATCGGCAATACGGTGCTGTACGGCGCGATCGAAGGCGAGTGCTATTTCCGCGGCGTCGCGGGCGAGCGCTTTGCGGTGCGCAATTCCGGCGCTGTCGCCGTCGTCGAGGGCGCGGGCGATCACTGCTGCGAATACATGACCGGCGGCGTGGTGGTCGTGCTCGGTCGCACCGGCCGCAACTTCGCGGCCGGCATGTCGGGCGGCATCGCCTACGTGCTCGACGAGGACAAGAGCTTCGAGAAGCGCTGCAACATGTCGATGATCGAGCTGGAGCCGGTGCTGGCCGAAGAGCAGGCGAGCTGGGAGCACTATCATGCATCCGGCGACCTCGATCACCATGGCCGCGTCGATGTGATGAGCGACATGAGCCGCTACGACAACGAGCGGCTGCACCAGCTCATCGCCAATCACGCGCGCTACACCGGCTCGGCGCGCGCGAAGGAAATCCTGGCGAAGTGGAACGAGTATCTGCCGAAATTCCGCAAGGTGATGCCGGTCGAGTACCGCCGCGCGCTCGCCGAGATGAAGGCGACGGAAGTCGTTATCCCGCTGGCGGCCGCGGGCGCATAACCCGGTCAGAAGAAGAAAATGGGCAAGGTCACAGGCTTCCTCGAAATCGATCGTCAGGACCGGCGCTACAAGCCGGCCTCCGATCGCATCCGCCATTACAAGGAATTCGTGATCCCGCTCTCCGAGGAGACGACGCGCGATCAGGCGGCGCGCTGCATGAATTGCGGCGTCCCATACTGCATGGGCACCGGCTCGCTCGCTCCCGGCACCCCGGGCTGCCCGGTGAACAATCAGATCCCGGACTGGAACGATCTTGTCTATCGCGGCGACTGGAAAGCCGCGCTCTACAATCTGCACTCGACCAACAATTTCCCGGAATTCACCGGCCGCGTGTGTCCGGCGCCGTGCGAAGCCTCCTGCACGCTCAACCTCATCGAGACGCCGGTCACCATCAAGACAATCGAATGCACGATCGTCGATCGCGGCTGGGACGAAGGCTGGGTCACGCCTGAGCCGCCGTCGCACAAGACCGGCAGAAGAGTTTCGGTGATCGGCTCGGGTCCGGCCGGCATGGCTTGCGCGCAGCAGCTCGCGCGCGCCGGCCACGAAGTGCATCTGTTCGAGAAGTTCGCCCGCGCCGGCGGGCTTCTCACCTACGGCATTCCGGACTTCAAGATGGAGAAGCATCACGTCGCCAGACGCGTGGCGCAGATGGAAGCCGAAGGCGTGATCTTCCATTACGGCGCGCATGTCGGCGTCAGCATGCCGGTCGAGCGCGTCACCGAGGGCTTCGACGCGGTGGTGCTGACCGGCGGCGCGGAAGCCTCGCGCGACCTGCCGATCCCCGGCCGCGAACTCGACGGCATCCATTTCGCGATGGATTACCTGCCGCAGCAGAACCGCCGCGTCGCGGGCGAGCCCGCGACCGACCTTCCGCCGATCTCGGCGGCGCGCAAGCACGTGGTGGTGATCGGCGGCGGCGACACCGGTTCGGACTGCATCGGCACCGCGATCCGTCAGGGCGCGCTCAGCGTGACCAATTTCGAGATCATGCCGAAGCCGCCCGAGAAGGAAGACAAGCTGATGACGTGGCCATTGTGGCCGCTCAAGCTGCGCACCTCGTCGAGCCATGAGGAGGGCGCCGAGCGCGATTTCTCGGTGATGACCCAACGCTTCACCGGCCAGCACGGTCAGGTGCAAAAGCTCGAATGCATCCGCTGCGACGACAAGTTCAAGCCGGTGCCGGGCACCGAGTTCGCGCTCAAGGCCGACCTCGTGCTGCTCGCGATGGGCTTCGTGCATCCGGTACACGAAGGCATGGTCAAGACGCTCGGCCTCGACCTCGATCCGCGCGGCAACGTAAAGGCCGACACCGAGAAATACCAGACCTCGAACCCGAAGATCTTCACAGCGGGCGACATGCGCCGCGGCCAGTCACTGGTGGTGTGGGCGATCCGCGAGGGCCGTCAGGCCGCGCATTCGGTCGACAAGTTTTTGATGGGTTCGACCAATCTGCCGCGCTAGGTCACGCGAGCCGCGGTAGTCACCAGCGGTTATTGCCGCCGAACCATCCGCCGAAGAAGCCGCGCTGTTGCTGTTGATACTGCGGCTGCCGCGTCTCGTAGGGTTGCTGCCGCCCGCCGAACCAGCCCCAGCCGCCCTGCTGCTCGGCTGTCTGCTGCTGTTCGCGGCGCGGTCGCGGTGCGCTCGGACGAGGCGCGGACGCGATCGCCGCCGGCGTCGCACCGGGCGTGGTTGACGTCGCAACAGCCGGCGTCGGCGGCTCAACCGGATCGGGCGGCAGCACGCCGGTTGCCGTCACGATGTCGCGCCGCGGCCAGGCAAAGTCGTCCGCGCGGCCGGCCGGCGCTTCGATCGGCTCGCCCTTCACCAGCACGCGCGTCACAACCGAATCCGGGGTCGCACGCACCGGGGTCGCGCCGAGCAGTGCGTCGCCCGCACCCTTCGGGGCGGTGAGCGACATCACCGGACTTGCGATCGGGCGCGGCGGCAAACCGGGCGCGGCCGCGGTCGGCGGCGCCTTCGCGTCCGGCTCGGGCTCCTGCGGCAGCGGCGTCGCGACGGGAGCGGCGCGCGCCAGCATCACGCGGCGGATCTCGCGCTCGACGTAGTGCGCAAGCTTGCGTGCACCCGCGCGGGTGAAATGCGCGCCGTCGCCGGCGCGCAGGCGGCGCGTCTGGCCTTCGAAGTCCGGCCCATAATTGTTGTAGTTGCCGGCCTCGTCCACGAACCCGTCCCAGATATCGACGTAGACGATGCCCGCCTTCTCGGCACGGCCGCGGTAAAGGTCGTTGAGGTAGACCACCTCGGATGTCGCGCGCGTCCCGCGCACCGACGGCAGGCCGACCCACAGCACAGGCACGTTCCTCGCTTTGAGCACGCCGATCATTTCATCGACGCGCCGGCTGTAGAGCTCGCCCCATTTCTCCGAGCGGAATTCGTGCACCACCGTTCCGGCGGTCGCGCCCTCCGGCGCGATGATATTCGGCTGCTCGTTGTCCTGAGCGGAATCGCGCGCCGCCTCCTGCGGCGGCGGCGCTTCGGCATCCGTGGGCTTTGCGGCCGGAGCGGGTTGCGCGGACGGTGTTTGCACCGCGCCCTGCTGTGCGGGTTGCGCTGGTTGGGCAGCCTGCGGCGTTGCCTGCTTCTGCCCGGCGGGCGGGCGCGCCGGCTGGATGCGCTCGCGAATACCGCGGCGGTCGGCCAGTCCGAGCATCATGACGACGAAGTCGGGCTTCTCGGCGCTCAGCATGTCGCGCGCCGAGGATGGCCAGTCATAGGACTCGCCGCGCTGTTCCGTACGAATGAGCCCGACGTTCGCGCGCGGCTTGCGCGCGACGCCGATCTCCGGCGTCTCGGCGAAAGCTTCCTCGAGGCCGTAGGCGAGCCATTCGGCCATCGAGTCGCCGAATACCATGATGTTGACGGCCGGCGCGACCTCGGGCCGGCGCGGGGCGGGAGCACGCGAGGACTCGGTCGGCGCCTGCTGCTGCCGCGGCTGATCCCAGAACTGCTGGTTCCAGTCCTGCCGCTGCGGCTGTTGATATTGCTGCTGGTAGCGCCGCCGCCGGTCCTCCATGAACGGAAACCGGTCGTCGATCTGAGCGGAAGCCGGGTAGGTCGACGCGATCATGCCCGCGAGCGCGGCGACTTCGGCGAGCCCGATGATCGCCAAGCCCACCAGTCCAAATTTGCCTGCACGCCCGTTCGGCATTCCGGCATCAGCTCCGTGGCGCCCGGAAAGCCTTCCGGGACAGCGCCATCGGCCATCAATGCCCCAAAAATGTCAACTTGAAGATCGGCTTAGGCTTTACCGGCTGCGCAGCCGCTCCAGGATCGCCGCAGAGGCGAATCCATCCGGAATGAGCCCGCTGCGCGCCTGAAAATCGCGTACCGCGGCGCGCGTCTTGATGCCGAGCCGTCCGCTCGGTTCGCCGACATCGAACCCGTGACGGGTCAGTTGCTGCTGCAGTTCCAGCCGCTCCGCACGCGAGAGCACGCGTTCCTCGCGCGGCCAGGCCTGCACGATCGGCCCGCCGCCGCGCAGCCGGTCGGAGAGGTGCCCGATCGCCAGCGCATAGGCCTCGGCCGGGTTGTACTTCATGATGACGCGGAAATTATCGAGCATCAGGAACGCGGGTCCGCGCGCGCCCGCGGGCACGAACAGATAGGCCTTGTCACCGGCCCGCGGGAATGCCCCGCCGCTCGCGCGCGTGACGCCGAACCGCTCCCATTCATGCAGGCTGAGCCGCCGCGAGGTGTCGGCGTAGAGATAGTTGAAGCCCCGCGGCAGCACGACCTCGTAGCCCCAGGTTTGCCCTGAGACCCATCCCGCCTTGACCAGATGATTTGCCGTCGACGCGACGACATCCGGGATCGTGCCGACCACATCGCGCCGCCCATCGCCGTCGAAGTCGATCGCGTAGCGCTTGAAGGCCGTCGGCATGAATTGCGTCGCGCCGAACGCGCCCGCCCATGAGCCCTTCAGTTGTTCCGGGCGGATGTCGCCGCGATGCAGGATCTCCAGCGCGGCGAGAAATTCGTCCTTGAAATAGGCCTGCCGCCGCCCGACGCAGGCCAGCGTCGCGGCCGAACGGATCACCGGGCGCTCGCCCGCGACCGCGCCAAACTTGGTCTCGACGCCCCAGATCGCCGCAATGATATGGCGATCGACGCCGTACGACTTCTCGACTGCCGCGAAGGCCGCCGCATGGACGCTCAGCATCTCGCGGCCCTTGGCGATGCGTTCCTCGGTCACCAGCAGGTCGAGGTAATCCCAGAACGCCTTGGTGAACTCCGGCTGCGCGTCGACGAAGTCCATGATCTTCACGTCGGCTTCGAGATCGCCGGTGAAGCGGTTGAAGCTCGCGCGCGTGATGCCGCGCTTGGCGGCCTCCGGCCACATCCGCTCGATGCAGTTCTTGAAGTCCGCGACGGCCGCCAGGATGGCATCCGGCATCATCAGCGGGTGGCCGGACGCGCCCGGCTCGCCACTCCACGCCGTGCTGTTCCCGCCGGGGATCGAGCCCGTCGTGATGCCGGCCGGCGGCAGCAGTTGCGGAAAGCGGTCATCCTGCGCCAGCGCCGTCGCCGAGACGGCGACGAGCGGCAGCAGCGCCCACGCGATGTGACGAACAACCCGCATCGAACCTCAGCCCTCGTTGCCCGCCATAAGGGCGCCACATAGGGTTTCCCGGTTCTTAACGCATCCTGTATAGAGCCGCTACGCGCGGCGAAGTGCCCCAGTTTGCGAGCGAAAAGCCTGCATGACCAAAATCCGCAAAGCCGTTTTCCCGGTCGCCGGTCTCGGCACCCGCTTCCTGCCCGCCACCAAGGCGATGCCGAAGGAAATGCTGACCGTGGTCGACCGCCCGCTGATCCAGCACGTGGTGGACGAGGCGCGCGAGGCCGGGATCGAGCACTTCATCTTCGTCACCGGGCGCAACAAGGGCGTGATCGAGGACCACTTCGACCTCACCTACGAGATGGAGCGCACGCTGAAGGAGCGCGGCAAGAACGCGGAGCTTTCGATCCTCGAGGAAGCGCAGCCAGGTGCGGGCGCGACCTCCTTCACGCGCCAGCAGGCGCCGCTCGGGCTCGGTCATGCGGTGTGGTGCGCACGCGACATCGTTGGCGACGAGCCGTTCGCCGTGCTGCTCCCCGACATGCTGATCAAGGGCGAGCGTAGCTGCCTCGCCCAGATGGTCGACGCCTATAAGGGCCTCGGCGCGAATGCGAACGTCATCGCCGTGGAGGAAGTGCCGGAAGATCAGACGCATATGTACGGCATCGTCGGTATCGGCAAGCCGAAGGGAAAGACCCACGAGATCACCGCGATGGTGGAGAAGCCCCCGAAGGGCACCGCACCGTCGAACCTGATCATCACCGGGCGCTACATCCTCCAGCCGCAGATCTTCGCCATTCTGGAAAATCAGCCGAAGGGCGCAGGCGGCGAAATCCAGCTTACCGACGCCATGATCACGTTGATGAAATCCTCGCCGTTCTACAGCTACAAATTCGATGGCCGCACCTATGACTGCGGCTCCAAGGTCGGATTCCTCGCCGCGAATGTCGCCTACGCGCTCGACCGCAAGGACATCGCACCGGCATTCCGGGAAGAGCTGAAGCGGCTGTTGGGGTAGTGCTTCTGTGTCCCGCACGCGATGCAGCGCTTCTTAGCGGTGCATCGCAGATGCGGGACCCCGATTACTTTGCTTCAAGTAAGAAACCGGGGTCCCGGGTCTGCACAGCGGCACTTCGCGCCGCAGTGCGCCCGGGACACAGCGCTATCTCTGCAGTCGCATCCCAAGCAGGAACACCGACGCCGTGTAATCGACGCCCGGGATCGTCGAATTCAGCCACTCCTGCCGAATCTCGCCTTTCACCGACGCGACGCGGTTGAGCTTGTAGGTGAGCGCGCCTGAAATCGAATAGCGGTCGTCCTTGCGCGCCGAGCCGACATAGTCGTCGTAGCCGTAGTTGAATTTCGCCGCGCCGACGAGCCAGCGCCGGAACGAATGCTCGACCTCGATGCCGGCGTTGCGCGTCAGGATGCCGGCCGTGCCCGGCACCGTGGTCTCGCCCGCGGTGGTCGCGGCGGTGAGCTTCACATTGGTGAGCGCGCTCATCGAGTAGATCAGCGAGGCGTCGAACAGGAAGCCCTGCAGCTTCTGCAGCGAGGGGTCCTTGTACTCGCGCTCGATCCAGCCGAGCGCGATCTCGCCGGTGAGCTTGCGCGAATACTGGAACGTGGTGCCGGCCTTCGCGGTCCAGCCGGTGGAGTCGCGCTGCAGGCCGAAACGGTCGACCTGCAGGTCGTGCTCGCGCGTGTCGGCGCTGACTTCCACGAACGGCTTCAGCCCCGGCATCAGGTCGTAGCTGGTGCGCAGCGACCCGGCATAGCGGTTGAAGTCGCGGTCGCTATTGCTCGCGGAGGTGCCGTCGGTGAAGACGGAATCCTGGAATTCGGTGCGCTCGGCCGTACCCTTGGCGGTGACCTCGACGCGATTGAAGCGCTGCGTGACGCCGAGCGTGCCGCCCAGCGTGGTATAGATCGGGAAGCGCGAGAGGCCCGCCTGCACGTTCGGGCTGCCGGGATTGTCCGTCCCGACGAGGAACGTGCCCTCGCCGATCAGCGCGGTGTCGCGTGTCACGTCGAGCCGGCCCGTGACCTTGCCGTCGAAATTCGGCCGGTCGAGTTCGGGCGTGTTGGCATAGGCCGTGTAGCCGCCGCGCAAGGTCGCGGTCACTTCGTGGCGCTGCCAGTCGGAGCGCGCGAGAAGCTCGGGCGAAACCGTGATCAGCGATGAGCTGCGGCCTCCCGGCACGCGCGCCGGATTGGTATCGAAGCCGCCGGTGACTTCGACCGCGGGCAGGACAAGAAATGCGCCGGCATGTACGCCGAGCTGTGCGAAGGCATCTTCTTCCGCGGCGGTGCGACGGCGCAGCAACGTCGCCGAGCCTGTCGTCAGATGCGACGTGCTGACCGTGCCGGCAACGCCGTTCGGCGTTCCGTCGGGAAGGCGGACCAGCGTGTTGCGCGGCACCGCGGCGGTCGCGGGTGCGGCCGATGGCGGTCGCACTGCGGCGGACGTGGCCGAGCCGGTTGAGCCCGTCGATGTCGTCGCCGGTCTTGCCGACGTGCCCGCCGCGGTGTTGCGCAGCAGAGTCGATGTCGGACTTGTGCCGGGCGCGGTCAGCGGCAGTGGCGCCGCGATCAAGCCGGACTGTGGCTTCTTTTGTGTCGCGGTCGTCGCGGGCCGTCGCCTCGTGTTCAGCGAATTGAAGCCGGTGCGGCTCGCACCCGAACCCGCCGGATTGCCGAAGCTCGGCAGCTGGCTCGTCTCGGGGTTGTCGAAATTCGGCAGCGCGCCTGCGGGGCGCGTCTCGCTTCGGCGTGCGGGACGGCGCGGCGTCTCGCGGCGCGGTTCGTCGTTGTCTTCGAGCGCGGGCCGCAGAACTGGCCGTGTCATCGGCTGTGCGTATGCGTGCGCGGCCGCGAGCACGGCCACGATCGCGCCGGCACCAGCCGACGCAAGGAAACGTGAAGCCACCACACGCCGCACGTCAAACATCCTTGGCAAGCCGCGCCAGGCGCGGCTTATGGTTAACGGATGTAAAACGAGGATGGTTAACGCCGCGTTGCAGGTCGCCTTTGCGGCGCGTTCCGTGCTAACTCAAGCGCTCAGAGTTCCGAGACGTTAACGAATGGCAAACGCCAAGCCCGAACCGAAATCGCCCGACAGCCGCGCGCTGATCGAGTCGGCGTTGCGCACGCTCGACGCCGAGGCCGGCGGCATCGCGGCGCTCGTGTCCGCTATCCACGGCGATCTGGCGCAGCCTTTCATCGCGGCGGTGGAACTGATCGCGAAGGCGCGCGGCCGGCTGATCGTCACCGGCATGGGCAAATCCGGCCACGTCGGGCGCAAGATCGCCGCGACCTTCGCGTCGACCGGCACGCCCGCCTATTTCGTGCATCCGAGCGAGGCGAGCCACGGCGACCTCGGCATGATCACCAAGGACGACGTGATCATGGCGCTGTCGTGGTCGGGCGAGACCGCCGAACTGAAAGACCTGATCGACTATTCGCGCCGCTTCCGCATCGGGCTGATCGCCGTGACGGCGGAGCCGACCAGCACGCTCGCGAAATCCGCCGACGTGGTGCTGCTGCTGCCGCAGGCGCGCGAGGCCTGCCCGCACAATCTCGCGCCGACCACCTCGTCGCTGATGCAGCTTGCGCTCGGCGATGCGCTCGCGGTCGCGCTGCTGGAAAGCCGCGGCTTCACGGCGCTGCGATTTCCGCGACCTCCATCCGGGCGGCCGGCTCGGCGCGAAGCTGAAATTCATCCGCGACGTCATGCACACCGGCGAAGCGCGTGCCGCTGATCGCGCTCGGCGCCTCGATGCCGGACGCGATCGTGGTGATGACCGCGAAGGGCTTCGGCTGCGTCGGCATCACCGGCGCGGACGGCAAGCTCGCCGGGATCATCACCGACGGCGACCTGCGCCGCCACATGGGCCCGGATCTGCTCGAGCGCGAAGGTCGATGACGTGATGACGCGCGGCCCGAAGACCGTGCGAGCGATCAGCTCGTCAGCGAGGCGCTGGAGATGCTCAATTCATCGAAGATCACCGCCGTGTTCGTGGTCGATGCCGGCGCGCCGGTCGGCATCGTGCATTTGCACGATCTGCTGCGCGCGGGCGTGGCCTGATCGAGCGTAATCTTGCGCACCGGCCGCTCGGATCAGCGTTACCGGCTCCACCACCAGCGTCGCCGCGTCCGCGCGCACGACCTTCACGCGGCTGCCGGCCGGGCAGTCCGGCCCGGACAGCCGCCAGATCGTGTCGTCGATCTTCACCGTGCCGTTGCCGGCCACGATCGGCTTTTCCAGCGTGAACTCGCGCCCGACGAAAGCGTCGGCGCGGCGGTTGAGGAACGGCTGATCGGCCGGCTTTCTCGACATGCCGCGCGCGACGCGCCGCCACAGCGGGATCGAGCCGAGCGCGAACACCGCAAAGGCGACGAGCTGAAACTGCCACGGCCAGACCACGAACAGCGAGATGATGCCGACCAGCAGCGCCGACAGGCCGAGCCACAGCATGAACGCGCCCGGCGCCACCAGTTCGAGCGACGAAGAACGACCCGGCAAGCGATGAGCCAGTTCCACTTGCCCGAGCGCGATGAAGAATTCCATCACATGGCGCGCCTCGCTTAACCTGTCGGCGGCGTATAGCCGGGCGTGGTGAAGCCGCACGGGCCGGACGGCTTGCGCGGCGTCGGCGGCACGGTCTTGCCGCCACCGCTTCCGCCGCTCCCACCCGGCCATCCGTTCCGAAGGTCGCCTTGGCGATCTCGCCGATGCCGGCGAGCGAGCCGAGCACGCTGGTGGCCTCCATCGGCACGATCAGCACCTTCTGGTTCGGCGACGTCGCGAGCTTGCCGAACGCCTCGATGTATTTCTGCGCCACGAAGTAGTTGAGCGACGCGACGTCGCCGCGCGCGACCGCCTCGCTGACCATCTCGGTCGCCTTGGCCTCGGCCTGCGCCAGACGCTCGCGCGCCTCGGCGTCGCGGAACGCGGCTTCGCGGCGGCCTTCGGCCTCGAGGATCTGCGACTGCTTCTGCGCCTTCGGCCTTGAGGATCGCCGACTGCCGCTGGCCTTCGGCCTGCAGGATTTCGGCGCGCTTCTCGCGCTCGGCCTGCATCTGCCGGCCCATCGACTGCACGAGGTTCGCGGGCGGCACGATGTCCTTGATCTCGATGCGGTTGACCTTGACGCCCCACGGGCCGACCG
This sequence comes from uncultured Alphaproteobacteria bacterium, assembly GCA_963779545.1. Lineage (GTDB taxonomy): Bacteria > Pseudomonadota > Alphaproteobacteria > Rhizobiales > Xanthobacteraceae > PALSA-894. The sequence continues at coordinate 87,831 of CAVZYQ010000011.1, forward strand.
CGGCGTCGACCACGCGCAGCAGCCGCTCGTTGATCTCGTCGCGATGCGAGAGCATCTGGTCGAGGTCCATCGCGCCCATCACCGAGCGGATGTTGGTCATCGTCAGCTTGACGATCGCCTGATCCAGATTGGCGATTTCGTAGCGACGCCTTGGCGGCATCGATCACCTGGTAGAACGCGAGCCCGTCGACCGTGACGGTGGCGTTGTCCTTGGTGATGACATCCTGCTGCGGAATGTCGATCGCCTGCTCCATCATGTTCATCTTGTGGCCGATGCGGTCGATGAACGGCACGATGAGATTGAGGCCCGGGCGCAGCGTGCTGGTGTATTTGCCGAACCGCTCGACGGTCCAGTTGTAGCCCTGCGGCACCGTCTTGACGCCCGCGAACAGCGTGAGCACCGCAAGCACGACGATGACGAGCACGAAGATGTCGAAGCCGAAGAAGACACGGCGATTTCCTCCCGTGCGGGCCCGATTCCCGCTTGAGACAAATGCGGGAGACCGGCGACCCTGCGGCAAGCCTGCCACGCGGACCGCGGCCTCGATGCCCGTTAGTAGGAGGAAAAGCCCTTAAGGTTCAGTCCCTTATTGGCGATAATTTTAAGCATGCAAGGCTCGCGCGCTCAAATCCAGCCCTTCAGCTCGCGCAGCACGACGTGCTCGATCACCGCCATGCCGGCCTCGCTGTCGTTCAGGCAGGGGATGGCGGCGAAATTCTCGCCGCCGTGATGATGGAAGATCTCGGCGTTCTCGCCGGCGATCTCCTCCAGCGTTTCGAGGCAATCGGCCGAGAAACCCGGCGTCACGATCGCGAGATTCTTCACGCCGCGCTCGGCCAGCGCCTTCACGGTCATGTCGGTGTAGGGCTGCAGCCATTCGGCGACGCCGAAGCGCGACTGGAAGGTGAGCATGAAGCTGCTCTCGCTCAAGCCCGAGCCGCTCGCGCAGCAGCCGCGCGGTCTTCTGGCAGTGGCAGTGATAGGGATCGCCCTTGAGCAGGTAATCCTTCGGCACGCCGTGGAACGACGCGAGGATCATCTCCGGCTTGAACGTGAGCTTCGCCAGCTCCGCTTCGAGCGACGCCGCGAGCGCGTCGATGTAGACCGGATCGTCGTGCCACGGCGGCGCGATGCGCACCGCCGGCTGCCAGCGCATGGTCTTGAGCACGTCGAACGCCTTGTCGGCAGACCGTCGCGGTGGTCGCCGCCGCATATTGCGGATAAAGCGGCACGATCAGGATGCGCTCGCAGCCCGCGCGCTGCATGCGCCTCGAGCCGCGAGGCGATCGAGGGATTGCCGTAGCGCATCGCCCAGTCGACGGTGAGCCGCGCATCCACCGTCGCGAGCGTCGCGCTGAGCTTTTCGGACTGCGCGCGCGTGATGGTCTTCAGCGGCGATTCGTCGCGCTCGCGATTCCAGATCTTGGCGTAGTCGCGGCCTTTCCGGCCCGGCCGGATCGTCAGGATGATCAGGTTGAGGATCAGCCACCATATCAGCCGGTTCGTCTCGATCACGCGGCGGTCGGAGAGAAACTCCTTCAGATACCGGCGCATCGACCAGTAGTCGGTTGCGTCCGGCGTGCCGAGATTGACGATGCAGCACGCCGATGCGGCCCGACGCCACCGGCGGGTGATCCGCGGGAAGGACCGATGGGGCGCCGGAAAACGAAACGTTCATCGCATTCAAAACTATGGACATTCCGAGGTGGCGGCAGCCATGACACGCATGTTAAGGGGCGGCAAGTGAGAACGCCGAACCATGCTGACCCGCCGCTCCTTTCTCGCCTCGCTCGCCTCCACGCTCGCGCTGATCGCGGCCTGGCGTCCCGGCGTGGGCGCAGGCGACGCACAGCGCGAACGTCACGTTCGTGCTGTTCAACGATTTCTACCTGATGGGCGAGCAGCCGTTTCCGGACGGCAAGATGCGCGGCGGCTTCGCGCGGCTCGCCGCGGTGGTGAAGGCCGAGCGCGAACGCGCGCGCAGCACAGGCGGCCAGCGTAATCGTGGCGCATGGCGGCGACACGCTCTCGCCCTCTATCATGTCCGGTCTCGACCGCGGCGCGCACATCGTGGCGCTCACCAACATGATCGCGCCGGATATCTTCGTGCCCGGCAATCACGAGTTCGACTTCGGCAAGGCGGTGTTCCTCGAGCGCATGCGCGAGGCGACGTTTCCGCTTTACGGCGCGAATCTGCGCGACGCCGACGGGCGCGCCGCTGCCGGGATACAAGGACCGTTCGCTGCTCACCGTGAATGGCGTGCGCATCGGCCTGACGGGCCTCGCCTACGAGCAGTCCCCGCGCATGTCCTCGCCGGAGGATTTGCGCTTCGCCTCCACCATCGACACGACAAAGGTGCAGGCCGACGCGCTGCGCGCCGAGGGCGCGGACTTCGTCTGCGCGGTCCTGCATTGCAATCGCGGCGACGCGCTCGCGCTGCAATTTTCCCGCGCGGCCGAACTGCTGCTCACCGGCCACACGCATGACCTGTTCATCAACAGCGACGACAAGTGCGCTATCGTCGAGTCCGGTTACGACGCGCACGACGTGACCTGCATCGATGTCGCGATCTCGGTGCGCGAGGACAACGGCAAGCGCACCACGACCTGGTGGCCGCAGTTCCGCGTGATCGACAGCGCGAGCGTGACGCCCGATCCGGAGATGGCGGCGGCCGTCGCGCGCTACGAGGCGATCCTGCTCGACAAGATGACCGAGGCGATCGCCACCACCGCGGTCGCGCTCGACTCCTCGACCTCAACCGTGCGCACGCGCGAAGCCGCGATCGGCAACCTGTTCGCCGATGCGATGCGCTCGGGCATGCGCGCGGACGCGGCGATCCTCAACGGCGGCGGCATCCGGGCCGGCAAGAATTACGAGCCGGGCGGACGCATCACGCAGGGCGATATCCTGGCGGAGCTTCCGTTCAACAACCGCATCGTCGTGGTCGAGGTCAGCGGGCGCGACCTGCAGCGCGCGATGGAAAATGGGCTCTCGCTGCTCCCGCAGGCGAGCGGACGCTTTCCGCAGGTGTCCGGCATCAAGGCGGCCTTCGAGCTTCGCGCGCGGCCGGGCAACCGGGTCACCACCATGCAGGTGGCGGGCGCGCCGCTCGATGAGGCGAGCACCTATCGCGTCGCGGTGCTCGACTATCTGGCGCGCGGCGGCGACGACTACATGATGTTCCGCGACGCCACGCGCATCACGCCGGACAACGACGCGCCGCACGATGGTGAACGAGGTGGTGGAATATCTGCGCCGGATCGGGACGGTGCGCACCGGCGTCGAGGGGCGGATCGAGGTGCGCTGACTATTTCGGCTCGCCGGAACGGCAGATCGACGGCGGGTACACCCCGCCCTTGAGCGGCCCTTCATCTGCGGGCCATGGCGGATTGTCCGGCCCAATGGTGCAGCCACTCGCTCCCGATTTCGAGCGTCGGCGCGCCAGCCTTGAGCCAGCGCAGGCGCTTTTTCGCCGAGCGCCTTGTCGCCGGCGGCGTGACTGCGCCAATAGCAGCAAGGTGCTGCCTTCTCGACGGTGTACACGGCGATCACCGGCTTTCCGGCGAGCGTACCCGACAGGTAAGTCTCGCCGTACGGGCCTTGGCAGCGATCTTCCAGCCTCTTCTGTGGCGTCGCATAGACCTTGTCGGCTCCGCGGCCCGGACAAAGGTAGCGATACGCGACGGCAACCTTGTTTGCGACGAACTCCGTCTTCGTGTCCTTCTCGACGAACGTCGTGCGGTCCATCCGGCACATTCGCCGCCAGCGCGGGACCAGCCGCCACAACACAAAGAATCGCGATGCGCGCTTCATCCCACCGGCCGTTCGTCGGCGATCACCTTGCCGTCGTTCGGCAACGAGCCTGGCGCGACGAGCTTCACCGCGCCCTTCAGCTTGGTCACGGACTGCAGAGTCTCGGCGACCGCGTCGCTCAAGCCAGCACCCGCGTTGGCGCATTCCGCCGACAGCGTCATCGCGTCCTGCTCGGCTTCGCGCGTGACGACGAGGCGCACGCGCGTCAGCTCGGGATGGCGCTTCGCCACCTCGGCGACCTGCTCTGGGCGCACGAACATGCCCTTCACTTTGGTGGTCTGGTCGGCGCGGCCCATCCAGCCCTTGATGCGCGTGTTGGTGCGCCCGCACGGCGACCGTCCCGCCAGCACCGCAGACATGTCGCCGGTCGCAAGCCGGATCATCGGATAATCCGGATTGAACGTGGTGACGACGACCTCGCCGACCTCGCCGTCCGCGACCGGATCGCCGGTGCCGGGCCGCACGATCTCCAGGATCATGTCCTCGTTGACGATCATGCCTTCGAGCGCGTCGCTCTCGTAGGAAATGACCCCGGCCTCGGCGACCGCGTAGCACTGCTTCACCGCGACGCCGCGCTCGCCCAAGCTCCTTGCGCAGCGACGGCGGCAGCGCCGCGCCGGACACGAGCCCGCGCTTGAACGAGGACGCGTCCTTGCCGGCCTTCTCGGCGGCGTCGAGCAGGATCTTCAGGAAATCCGGCGTGCCCACATAGGCGGTGGGCTTGAGCTGCGCGATCGCATCGAGCTGCGCTTCGGTGTTGCCGACGCCGCCCGGAATAGCCGCGCAGCCGAGCGCATGCGCGCCGGCTTCGAGAATGAACGCGCCAGGCGTGAGGTGATACGAGAAACAGTTGTGCACGATGTCGCCCGCGCGGAAGCCGGCCGCGAACAGCGCGCGCGTGGCGTTGTAGTCCTCGCCATGGCCCTCGGGCTCGAAGATCGGCCCCGGCGACATGAACAGGCGCTTCGCCTTGCCGGGCGCGACCGTGTTGAAGCCGCCGAAGGGCGGCGTTTCCTTCTGCAGGCCGAGCAGCGCGGACTTGCGCAGCAGCGGCAGCTTCGCGAGCGCCGCGCGGCTGGTGACGGATTTCGGATCGACTCCCGCAAGATGCTTCGCCCAGCCCGGCGCCGTCATGGCGCGCGCGACCTGCCCGGGCAGGCGCGCGAACAGATCCTGCTCGCGCGCGGCGGGATCGCGGGTTTCGAGCGAGTCGAAATGGTCGTTCGTCATGACCGCACGCGCATGAGGTTGAGATATTGCGTGACGGCATCCGCGCTCACCGCGCGCCGTTCCTGCAAACGATAGATGCAATTCATCGCGAGATCGTAGGATCGATAACAGTGGTGCGCAACCAGCGCGAGGTGCTTGAGCTGCTCGGACGTCATCGCGTCGGCCTGGGTGAAGTCGCGGACGTACACGAGATCGGCCTCAAGCAGCTGGTTCAGCGCAGCGTCGGGTTTGGCGCCGGTCATCGGCGAGATCATCGCGCGCCGAACGCCGGCGAACGCGTGAGGCACGAATCCGAGTTCGCGCAACGCGAGATCGACCGTTCCAAGGACCGGCTGGTTCTCGTAGAGCGGCAGGAAGGAAACTTCGGTCTGAATCGCAATCGCAGTGCGCAGCAGCCGCGTTGCGTTGCGGAAGATCGAAAGCTCCGAGCCCTGCACATCGATCTTGAGGAAATCGAGCGCCTCGACCTCGGCAATATCGTCGAGGCGCCGGGTCGTGACCGGCATTTCGCCGGTCACACGTCCCCAGAATTCGTATCCGCCAAGATGATGCAGCACTCCGGCATTAGGACGCAGCAGGCCGGTCATTCCGTCGCTCGCGCAAATGCGCAGCGTCTGCGGACTGCCGTCGCCAACGACGTAAGGCAGATAGGTCTCGCGGTCGCTCTTGCGCGCGTTCAGGCACGGCAAGCGCGTCCTGCTGCGGCTCGAAACCGACGACGCGGCAGAGACGCTTCTGCAGCAACGCCTTGTAGGGCGGATCGCCATCGATCGGATTGGCCCCGATATCGACGACGGCCGTCGGCCGCTCGGGGATCAGCAAGTCGTAGAGCGCATCGTCGAAAAACTCTGCCACAGAGCACTCTCTGTCTAGGATCCGGCGCACCGAGACGGCCTTCCGTCTTCGGGCCGGCGACGGCGTAGCCGAGCAGCAGCACGAGCAATCCCGGCACTCCGGACGCGACGATGAAAGTCACGACCAGTCCAGCGTATGCAATCAGGCTGGCCCTGTCCCCCGGGCTGGTGACGTAGACATAACCGGCGAACAACAAGAGAGACCCCGGCAGCCCGGCCGTCAGGATCCAACCGAAAGCCTTGATGACCGCGCCAGTGTTTTTCATCGGCGGTCACGGCTTCAGGCCAGCCAGCGCTTCCGGCGCTTGTAGTGCTTGCCGTCGCGGAACGATTTGCGCTTGCCCTCGGCGATGCCGAGATAGAATTCCTTCACGTCCTCGTTCTCGCGCAGCGCCTTCGCCTCGCCGTCCATCACGACGCGGCCGTTCTCCAGGATGTAGCCGTAGCGCGCGTATTTCAGCGCCATGAATGGTGTTCTGCTCGGCGAGCAGGAACGACACGCCTTCCTTCTCGTTCAGGTCGCGCACGATCTCGAAAATCTCCTCGACGATCTGCGGCGCAAGCCCCATCGAGGGCTCGTCGAGCAGGATCATCTTCGGCCGCGACATCAGCGCGCGGCCGATCGCGCACATCTGCTGCTCGCCGCCGGAGGTGTAGCCGGCCATCGAGTCGCGCCGTTCCTTGCAGCCGCGGGAAATAGGCATAGACCAGCTCGATGTCGCGCCGTGATCGCCGCGCTTGCCGTCGCGCCGCGTGAACGCGCCGGTGAGCAGGTTTTCCTCGATGGTGAGATGGCCGAAGCAGTGGCGGCCCTCCATCACCTGGATGCAGCCGCGCCGCACCAGCTCGTTCGGCGAGCAGCGCCTGCACTTCCTCGCCGTCGAACAGGATCGAGCCCTTGGTGACCTCGCCGCGCTCGGCGTGCAGCAGGTTGGAGATCGCCTTCAGCGTCGTGGTCTTGCCGGCGCCGTTGGCGCCGAGCAGCGCCACGATGCCGCCCGTCGGCACGTCGAGCGACACGCCCTTCAGCACCAGGATGACGTGATCGTAGATCACCTCGATATTGTTGACGGCGAGGATGGCGTCGGCGGGCGCGGCGACGCCTTGGCAACGTTCGATGCGGCAACGCTCATCGCGTGCTCGCTCAACCGTGCCCCGCACGCGGTGCAGCGCGTCAAGCGCTGCACCGCAGATGCGGGGCCCGGTTACTTGCAGCAAGCACCGGCGTCCCGGGTCGCAGCGCATCACTTCATGCTGCGCTGCGCCCGGGACACCGACGTTACGACGACTTGTCGCAGGCCTCGGTGCGCTTCGGCCAGGCCGGGTCCTTGGACGACGTAGTCCTTGGCGGCCGCCTCGAGCAGCGGACGCACCTTGTCCTTCATCGGCTCGATCCAGTCGGAGACTTCACCCACTTGGTGCCGTCCCACTGCTGCATGTAGACCGCGTGGTGGCCGTTGTGGTCGTCGCAGGTGACCTTACGGCGCCGCGAAGCCATCCAGGCCGATCTCCTTCCAGCGCGCCTCGGTGATGTTGAGCGTCTCGAGGCCGCGCCGCACGTCCTCGCCGGTGACGACCTTCTTGCCGGTGATCTTCTGCGCGTTGCGGATCGCCTCGGCGATCAGCACGAGTTGTAGACGCCGCGGTTGTAGAGGTTCTCGCCGAACTTGTCCTTCTGGCGCCTGGCTCTTGCCCTTGTCGACGACATGCTTCTTGATGTCCTGGATCGCCGGGAAGTTGGCGCCGACCCGTTGAAGTTCAGCGACGAGTAGCCCTTGGCCTCCGCGCCGCCGGCCGCGCGTCGTCCTCGCCGCCCGACCACCAGACGCCGACGAACTTGTCCATCGGGAAGTTGATCTTGGCGGCTTCCTTGACGGCGGTCGGGTTCATCGCGCCCCAGCCCCACATGACATCCAGTCCGGCCGGTCGCGGCGCACGTTGAGCCACAGCGCCGACTGGTTCTGCATCTCGGCGGCCGGCACCGGATAGTGCTTCACGGTGAAGCCGTAGTCCTTGGCGAGCTGCTCGAGCAGCGGGATCGGCTCGCGGCCGTAGCCGCCGTCGAAGAAGATATAGCCGATCGTCTTGCCCTTGAGCTTGTCGAGCCCGCCTTCCTTGCTCGCCGATGTATTTGATGATCATCGACAGCGCCGTCCCAATAGGTGGCCGGCGGATTGAAGACCCAGGGAAAGTCGTTGCCGTCGGCCGAGGCCGAAAGGCCATAGGCCATCGACAGGACCGGGATCTTGTCGACCGCCGCCTTCGGGATGAGCGCAGCGTGATGCCGGTCGAATACGGGTTCGACCACGACCGGCTTCTTGCCCTTGACCGTGCTCGTAGCACTCGACGCCCTTCTTGGTGTCGTAGCCGGTCTCGCATTCCTCGAAGACGATCTTGACGCCGCCGATGCCGCCGTCGCGCTCGTTGAGCATGGTAGGTAGTCGTTCATGCCGTTGGCGATCGGGATGCCGGAGCCGGCGAACGGGCCGGTGCGATAGGTGAGCAGCGGCACATAGATGGTGTCCTGCGCCTGCGCGCTGGTAGCGAGCGCCGAACGCGCCGACCAGGCCGCAGCAGGCTGCGCCGAGAACGAGGTGCTTGAATTGCATCGCGTTCCTCCCTTCGTTCATGCCGGCCGCGGCGGCGAACCGCGCCGGCTGTCTCAGTCCTGGACGCGCATGCCGCCGGGGCTTCATTCCGCCCGCCGCGGCCAGTCCCGCGGCGGGAATTCGCTACAGTGTGCCCCATCAATACGGAAACGGCCACACCCTAGTTTCTGCTTCCCGATCTGCCACAGCCGCGCCAGGCCGTGCGGCTCGACGATCAGGAAGAAGATGATCAGCGCGCCGACGATCATGAAGGTCAGATGCTCGACGGTCGCGGAGTTGATACCGAGATCCCGAGCGAGTCCGGCGGCAGCAGACGCGCAGCACGATCGGCAGGATCCAGATGAAGCGCCGCGCCGAAGAACGAGCCGATCAGGCTGCCGAGCCCGCCGATGATCACCATGAACAGGATCAGGAAGCGACTGGTTGATGTTGAAGCCGTCGGCCTCGGCGGCGCCGAGCCAGAGGAACACCATCATCGCGCCGGCGACGCCGCAGTAGAACGACGACACCGCGAAGGCGAGCAGCTTGGTCTGGTAGCAGCCGGATGCCGATCAGCTCGGCCGCGATATCCATGTCGCGCACCGCCATCCACATGCGGCCGATGCGGCCGTGCACGAGGTTCGACGCGAGCCAGGTCATCACCACGACGATGCCGAGCACGACAAAATAGCGCGTCATCGGGGTGGCGTTCGGGCCGGTGATCGGCGACGCCGAAGAGCGTGCGGGTCGGCACCTCGATCGCGCCGGAGACGTTGTAGTTGTAGAGCCACGGAATGCGGATGAAGCACCATGCCAGGAAGAACTGCGCCGCGAGCGTCGCGACCGCGAGATAGAAGCCCTTGATGCGCAGCGACGGCAGGCCGAACACCACGCCGACCGCGGCGGCGAAGAACCCCGACAGCGAGGATCCAGCACGATGATGTTCACGTCCGGGAAGATCGGTCGTGAGCTTGTAGCAGGCATAGGCGCCGACGCCCATGAAGCCCGCCGGTGCCGAGCGAGAGCAGGCCGGTATAGCCGGTGAGGATGTTGAGCCCGATCGCCGCGAGCGAGAAGATCAGGAACGGGATCATGCACCGAGCGACGAGCATGAAGTTCGACGCCGGTCAGCGGGATGACGACGAAGGCGATCAGAACAGGATGACGCGCGATGCCGATGCGATCCTGCCGCAGCGGGAAGACCGCCTGGTCGGCGCGCGTAGCTCGTCTTGAACTGGCCGGCTCTCGCGGTAAGAACATCGTGCTCGTCACTCAGATCCGCTCGATGATCTGTTCGCCGAACAGGCCCTGCGGCCGGAACAGCAGGAAGACCAGCGCGATGACATAGGCGAGCCAGCTCTCGATGCCGCCGCCGAGCAGCGGGCCCCAGTAGAACTCGCCGAGCTTCTCGCCGACGCCGATGATGAGGCCGCCGACGATGGCGCCCGGGATCGACGTGAAGCCGCCGAGGATCAGCACCGGCAGCGCCTTGAGCGCGATGATCTGCAGCGCGAACGACACATCCGAGCGCGCGCCCCACATGATGCCGGTGGCGAGCGCGACGATGCCGGCGGCGAACCAGACGATCACCCAGATCTGCTCGAGCGAGATGCCGACCGAGAGCGCCGCCTTGTGGCTGTCGGCGACGGCGCGCAGCGCGCGGCCGATGCGCGTCTTCTGGAAGAAGACCGCGAGCGCCGCCACCATGATCGAGGCGATCACGGCCGCCGCGATGTCGATCTTCTGCAGCGAGACGAGGCCGCCGAGCATCTTGAAATCGATCGAGCCCTTGCGGCAGATAGAGCTCGCTCGGCGATCATCACCTTGGGCTCGCCGCCGAACACCAGTTCGCCGAACCCGATCAGGAAGTAGGTCAGCCCGAACGTCGCCATGAACAGGATGATGTCGGGCTGGTTGACCAGCGGGCGCAGCACCAGCCGCTCGACGCCGACGGCGAGCACGAACATCACGCCGATGGTGAGGACAGCGCCAGGAACGCCGCGAGATCGCCGGGCACGCCCCAGCCGCGCAGCAGCGTGCAGAGCCGACCAGCGTGAGCGCCGCGAACACCACCATGATGCCCTGCGCGAAATTGAACACGCCCGAGGCCTTGAAGATCAGCACGAAGCCGAGCGCGATCAGCGCATAGAGCACGCCGGAGACGAGCCCTTCCCACAGCGTCTGCACGAGCAGGTCGGGCGCCGCGCCCATCTGCACGAACGGATCGACGAAGATGTTGTAGAGGAGGTCCATCAGTGCCCTCAATGCGCCACGCCGAGATAGGCGTCGATCACGCCCTGGTCGCTCTTCACCTCGTCCGGCGTGCCGTCGGCGATCTTGCGGCCGTAATCGAGCACGACCACGCGGTCGGAGAGGTCCATCACCACGCCCATGTCCAGGGTGCCATTCTCTTCTTTCTGCGGCGGGCGCGACCTCCTCGCCTGCCGGGCTGGCGGCGCGCGGCCGCCGACCGCCCGCCGCGCCCTGCGGGCCCCCCCTCCCCCGCTGCGTGCCGGCGGCGTGGCCGAGCCCGAAGCGATTCTTCAACGGGCCGTACACCATCACCTCACCAACCGAATAGATCAGCCGTGCCACCAAGGGCACGGACTCCTTGTTCAGGATCTGCTCGCCCCACTTGCGCGCATGATTGATGAAATAGTGGAACATCTTGCGCTTGAGCGGCCCGCATCTTCCATGCGCACCATGGTCAACGTCAGCAAATTCTCGAACACGCGCGGCGGCGCGAACGCGTAGGTGGTGCCGACCTCGCGCCGGTCATCGATCACGGTCTCGCCGGCCTCGGGACAATTGACGCAGAAGCCCGCGACATAATGCTGGCCGTAGGAGAAGAGGTGGTCGCCGACCCAGGCGAGCGGCAGGTAGGCGATGATTTCTTCCTTCTCGTCGAGAGCGTCGAACAGGTTGCCGTTCTTCGCCGACACGATGATGTTGTCGTAGGACAGCATCACGCCCTTCGGGCGGCCGGTTGTGCCCGACGTGTAGAGGATCACCGCGAGGTTGCGCCTTGGCCCTGCGCGATCGACGCGTGCCACGCATCGAGCCGCGCCGGATCGGCGAGCTTCTCGCGCCGACTTTTTGCACGTCGTCGATCCAGGAGAGCTTCGTGCGGTCGTAGTCGCGCAGGCCGCGCGGTTCGTCGTAAACGATATGGCGCAACGTGGTCAGCCGATCGGAGATCGACAGCACCTTGTCGACCTGTTCTTGGTTCTCGACGATAGCGACTGTGGTTTCGGCGTGCTCCAGCACGTAGGCCATCTCTTCGGCGACCGAGTCGGCGTAGACCGGCACCGGCACCGCACCGAGCGCCTGCCCGGCGCACATCGCCCAATAGAGCCGCGGACGGTTCGACCCGACGACGGCGAACTTGTCGCCGCGCTTCAGCCCAAGCGCTTCGAGGCCGACCGAGAAGGCGCGCACCCCCTCGAGCATCTCGGCCCACGTCCAGGACTGCCAGATGCCGAGATCCTTGTGCCGCATCGCAATGCGGCTACCGCGCGAATCCGCGTTATGGATCAGAAGCTTGGGAAAAGTATCCCCTTCGGCGCGGTCACCTGCCACGACGCCGTTCCCTCCGAAAAGGCGCATGGGCAAAAGCCCCACGCCGCTGTCCCACTCGCCGCCGTTATCCGGCGGTCATTCCTTGCGGCATATGAAATGAGCGGGTCAGCAGGGTCAAGTCGCGGCCACGCGCCGCGGCTTGTCCTTTCGTCACATCCCAGCGTGCCGCAGCGCGGAATTGGCTTCGGGGGCGGGCGTTGCTTGCTCCGTCGCAGGCGCGCCGAGGATCGCGGCGAGTGCGCCGCGCAGCTGCGGATGGCGGAACACGAAGCCGCTCTTGAGCGCCTTGTCGGGCACGACGCGGCGGCCGGTGAGCAGGAGGTCCTCCGCCATGTCGCCGCCGAGCAACCGCAACGGCGCGGCCGGGAGCCACAGGAACGCCGGGCGATGCAGCGCGCGCGCCAAGTTCCTGCGTGAATGTCGCGTTGCGCACCGGCTCGGGCGCGGTCGCATTCACCGGACCGGTGAGCGAAGGCGTCGCAATCGCATAGGCGATCAGTCGCACCATGTCGTCGAGCGCGATCCACGGCATCCACTGCCGGCCCGAGCCGAGCTTGCCGCCAAAACCGTACTCGAACGGCGCCAGCATGTTGGCGAGCATGCCGCCTTCGGTGCCGAGCACGAGGCCGATGCGCAGCCGCACGACACGGACACCGAACCGCTCGGCCTGCACGGCGGCGCGCTCCCAGTCGCCGCAGACGCTGTGGCCGAAGCACGGCTGGCCGCTGTCGGTTTCGGTCAGAAGTCTCGTCGCCGCGCGCGCCGTACCAGCCGATCGCCGATGCCGAGACCAGCACAGCGGGCTTGTGCGCGAGCCGCCGGATCAGCCGCACGATGTTTCCGGTCATTCGCAGGCGCGAGGCGAGGATGCGATGGCGCTTGGCGACGGTCCAAAGTCCGTTCGCGACCGGCTCGCCGGCGAGGTTGACGATCGCGTCGATGTGCGTGTCGTCGGGCAGCTGCCACAGCCCGGTGATCAGCCGGAACGGCGGCGCGAGCGAGGCGGCGCGCGCAGGATCGCGCGCCAGCACGATCACGTCATGGCCCGCGACAGTCAGTGAATCGACGAGCTTGCGGCCGATGAACCCGGTCGCACCGGTGACCAGTACGGTCTGCCGTGGCGGCAGCGCCTTCACCAGTTCTTCCGGCGGCGTCACGACCGCATCCGGCCGCAGCGAGGCGAGAAGATCGCGCAGGCCGAAGATCACCGCGCCGAATGCGGCGAGCGCCATCAGCGCGCTCCAGTATCCATGCGGCACGAACGCGATCGCGGTGCGCTCCCCCGCCCATTCGAGCAGCACCGGCGCCGCCAGCACCAGGATCGCGCCGTAGTTGATCGCGAGCAGCGTGTGATTGACCCGCTCGGTTGCCGGAAGCTTGCGGCTCATGTCCTCTTCGATGAAGTCCGCCAGCGTGATGAACACCTCGACCACGAGCGCCGCGATCAGCACCATCGCGGCGATGCCATGCACTTGGAAGAAACCGAGCACCACGAACAGCACCGCATAGATGAGGCTGCGCGCCGCGTGCAACTTCAATTCATGCCGCTGCGAAGGCCGCCACGCGAGCCGCTCGGTCAGTTCGTGATGATAGATCGTGTCGAACGACGCCATCGCGATCTGGATGGCAATCAGCGTCCAGAGCATCGTGGTCATGCGTGCGCCTCCTCAAAGGCGGCGGTCTGCAAGATGAGCCGGCCGAGCCGCGGGTGAACAATGTCGAGCTTGAACAGGAACCGCCCGTCGCCGAGCTCGGCGTGGGTCACCGTGAGGGCGCCCGGCGAGAGGAAGCGCGGCAGGCGAATACGAAAGCGGCCGAGCGCGAGAAAGTAGTGCGCCGCGCGGAAGATTAACGAAGAGTCTTCGACATGAATCGTCAGCGCCATGCCGACGCCATAGCCGACGTATTCTTCCAGGCCCGTCGGTCCGGCGAAGCGCTTCGACGAATGCACGACCTGCGGAAACCCGTGCCGCCGCGCATAGAGCCGCGTCCAGTGCTGGCCGCTGGTCGCCACGTCCTCGGTGACGGTCACGACACTCGGCACATGGGTGTCGCGCGAGACCGGCAGCGGGCCGCCGATCAGCCGTGCGGCCTGCGCCAGCAGCCACCCGGCGCGGCTCATCTGCGTCTCGATCACCTCGCCGACGTAAACCGTGGTGTTGCCGCCGGAGAGCCGCTTGGAAAAACGGCGGCGGATCGAAAGCGGCAGCGCCAGCCAGTCGGCTTCGGAAAGCAGCGCGCGGAAACGAAGATCGCCCAGTTCGTTCGTCGCCGGAGCGGGCCGCGCAATGGGCGGCGCGGGATCCAAGACTTTCAGCCTCGCGAGCGGTCGCATGACGGCTAGCCTTCCTTGCGCATGATCTTTTCCGAAAACCGGTGTCCACTTTTCGGGATCATGCGGCTTACGCCTGTTTCTTCCTTCCGCCGGGAAGGAAATTCAGCACCTTCGCGCCGAGCCGGATCGCGGTCGCGATCTGCGGCTTCGGCACCGAGAGCATCTGCGTGTAGAAGCGCTCCATCATCTCGATGAAGCCGAGCATGTCCTTCAGGCGCGCGCGCGCCGTGGCGCTCACCGCGCCGTCGCGCTCGGCGTCGGCGGAGCAGGCTTTCAGCACGGCGATCGCCGGATTGATCTCGCGCTCCTTACGGCCGGCCGCGATGCGCAGGAACACCTCCCAGATGTCGGTCTCGGCCTCGAAGTGATCCCGCCTGTCGCCGCGGATCGGCACGCGCCGGATCAGGTTCCAGCCCATCAGCTCCTTGATCGAGTTCGAGACGTTGGAGCGCGCGAGCCCGAGCGTGTCGGCGATGTCCTCGGCCGTCATCGGCGTCTCGGACAGGAAGAGCAGCGCGTGGATCTGGCTCACCGAGCGGTTCACGCCCCAGTTCCCGCCCATCTCGCCCCAATGCAGCACGAAGCGCTCGATCGCGATCGGCAGCGGTTTCCTGTTGTCGGTAATTTCTGTCATAACAGAAATATCAGGCGAGACTGGCGAGATGTCAAGCCATCTCGGCGATGGGGTTAACGAGCCGCTATAGTCCCTTTCCCGCCTCGGCCTTCCCGGCCAATCAAGAACAAGGAAACGCCCGTGCCCAACTCATCCGACATGACCATCCGCGACGTGCGCGTCACCGTCCTGCGCATGCCCTGGGCCGACCCGGCGTGGATCAAGGGCCACGCGCTCGGACCCGATCGCGGCCTGCTCATCGTCGACATCGAGACCGCCGGCGGCATCACCGGCATGGGCTACCTGTTTCACTTCCGACCCGGGCTGAAAACCATCGCGACCTTCATCGAGGAGGTCATCGTCCCGCGGGTGAAGGGCAAGGATGCGACCGCCGTCGAGGCGATCTGGAAGGACCTCTGGGATTTCACGATGACCTACGGCCGCGGCGGCATCGCCTGCATGGCGATGTCCGCGCTCGACATCGCGCTGTGGGACGCGGTCGGCAAGCGCGCCAATCTGCCGCTGCACCGGCTGTGGGGCCACTACCGCGCGAAGATTCCGATCTACGGCTCAGGCTGTTTCCGCGGCGCAGGCCGCGACGGCATGATCGAGAAGGCGCTGCAGTACGTGAGCCAAGGCTACAAGGCGATCAAGATGCAGGTCGCGCACGTGCACACACTCAATCAGGACGTCGAGAACGTGCGCGCGATGCGCGAGGCGGTCGGCCCGGACATCGACATCATGATCGACGTCAACATGGGCTGGGATGCGGCGACCGCGATCACCATGGGGCGCAAGTTCGAGCAATACGACATCTACTGGCTCGAGGAGCCGGTGCCGGCCGACGACTTCGCCGGCTACCAGCGCATCGCGGCCGCGCTCGACATGCGCGTCGTCGGCGGCGAGACGCACTTCACGCGCTACGACCTGCGGCCGTTCTTCATCAATCCGTGCCTGCCGATCCTGCAGCCCGACCCGATGCGCGGCGGCATGACCGACCTGCGCAAGATCGCGACGCTCGCCGATACGTGGGGCATCACCATCGCGCCGCATCTGTTCCCCGAGTTGAACGTGCACCTGCTCGCCTCGATCCCGAACGGCATCTGGGCGGAGAACATGGGGCTGCTGGATGACCTGTGGGTCGACCCGCTGGAGATCGCCGGCGGCTTCATCACGGCGCCCGAGCGGCCTGGGCATGGGTTGAGGTTCAGGGAGGAGGTGAGGAGGGAGTTCCGATTCTAAGACTTGTCTACGGCGAAACTATAAGAGTTGTAGTTGCTTTTGAATTATTGAAGATAGAGCAGCCGTCAGACCTTAAAGAAGCTCAGCAATGAAAACGCCATCGCTCCAAGCAATCACAATTAGGAAAATTAAACGTCATCTCCAAGCAAGGCAATTTGCTATTCCTAAGCTGCAGCGCAATTTCGTCTGGGATCCTGGACGAGCGGCCAAGCTGCTCGATAGCATTTATCAACAAATGCCAATTGGCTCGTTGTTTCTGTGGGAAGTGGATCGTAAATCAGCAAACTTAATTCGTCAGTCAGCCGAAATTATACCGTCTTTCAATAGCAAAAACAAAGTAATTTGGTTTGTAATTGACGGGCAGCAGCGCCTTTCTGTTATTTACCAAGCATTTGAAGCGCAAACTCGCCGAAACGACGTCGGCCGTCAAATTGATTTTGGGCGACTTTGCTTTGTTCCTACTCCCGATGCAGAGCAGGAAAACCCACCGAGAGTGATCTATCGTAAGCCGCTTGATCGGCAATTTGTTTCAATTCGCGACATCTTGTCTTCCGAATGGAAGAATAGAATGCCGACACATGCCAAGGCCTTTCTCAGAAAGATCGAAGATTTCAGACGGCGTTTCCTCGCATACCCGATCCCCGTCGTAACAATTCGCTCAGCTGCTCTCGAAGAAGTCGGAGAGATATTCATTCGGGTCAATAGTCAAGGGTCGCGGATCACGTCAGCCGACCGCGCTATCGCCCTGATGGGTGAGCTTGATGTACGAGCCATGGCACAAGAGTTACGCCAAAAAGTTCGCGACGAAGTGTTCGCGCTTGCCGGAATCGATCCCATTCTTATGGGCTTTAACTTGATCGTAGAAGCAAAGCGTAGCGAGGCCGACCCACCCAAACTTGAGGCTATGGCGCGACGATGGTCAAAGCGTATTGAGCGGGATTCGGCAGAAAAGGATCGGTTTCGCAAAATCTGGCATAAGTACCAGGCCGCGTTTCGAACTGCCGTCGACCACCTCCGAGCCAATTTTCCTGTGTATGACGAAACATACCTCCCGTCCGCCAATATGCTGGCCACACTATCGATTTTTTTCTTTCATCATTCGGGACAACCTAACGGGTATCAGGCAACTCAAATTCGCAAATGGTTTTGGGCTACTGGCGTAGCTCAACGGTACAGCGGCAGGGGCTACCATCGAAACATTGTCGCGGACGCTCAATTTTTCAAAGCTTTGGCAGAAGGAAAGAAAAAGTCATTTGTGTTTCGTAACCTTCTCGACCCCGAACTTGACAATCAAGGTTCTGAATACGTCTCGCGTTCGGCACGTACACGCGCTTTCTTCTGTCTGCTCGCGGCCAACAAGCCTCTCTATTTGGAAAACGGCGAGCCAATTTCTCTGGAGCATGGAGTCGTCAGCCATGCAAACCGCAAAGACCGACACCACATCTTCCCTCAAGCGCAGTTGAGAGGTCACCTCTCATCACGAGCATCTAATAGTCTCTGTAACATCTGCTTTCTTGTCTCGCGCGAAAACTCAAAGATCGGAAAACGCATTCCTCGTAGCTACCTAAACGGCTATCGGGAGGCGGGACGCCAGCGGTTTCGGCGGATCATGAAAAGTCATTTGATTCCTGTGAGCGAAGATAGCGGAATTTGGGAAAGAGGACTTATTCGAGGCTTCAAAGAATTTCGACGGCAACGACTGAAGTTGGTATGCGCCGAGTTCGAAAAGAAGGCAGGAATGAAACTCTTTCAGAGAAGCTAGGCTCGCCTTATTGATCCTATCTATTGACATTATTCCCACGATCTGCTTTCCTCCGCACAACCCGCCCTCCTGAGGGCGCTCTCGCGAGGCATCGCTTGGGTGGGGCGGGCCGGAGGAACGGGGCGGAGATGCGCCCCTGATACTTCCGGGGCGAACCTGAAAAGGTTCGCATACGCGGTCCCCGCGGGCGGAAGGCATTCCGCACCCGGGCGGTCCGGGGCTCCACCTGGAGGCTACTCAGGGCCTCCCGCCAGGAGCTGGCTGATCGGCGCGCGAATGCGCTGGAAAGCGTGGCCCGGCCGAACAAAGCCGCAGGTGGAGCGCCGTGAGGCGCGCGCTCTCGATCGCAAGAGAGCGCTGCACATCGAAAGATGTGCCGGGCGGCTTCGCCAGCCGCTCCGGGAGCCTCGCAAGCTCCCGCGTTTCCCGGCGCTCCGCTCCCCTTTTCCGGGAGCGCTGAAATGAGAACGAGGCGCAGCCCGCGCGCCGCTACAAGCGGGCGGCGAAGCGTTGGCTGTTTGACAATTGAATCTGTGAAGCGGCGCGCGGCCCCCTACACGCCGAGCGAAATGTTCGTCCGGTTGTTTGCGAAAACGTTCTCGCCGGGCGAGCCGGAGTTGTCCGCAATCGCCTGCGCCATCCCGGCCGGACGATTGTCGGCGATGATATTTCCCTGAATGACGTTGCCGACGATCGATGTGCTGTTCGCCGCCAGGTCGAGCGAGATCCCGGCGAAGCCCACCCCGCAGTTCAGGAGGGTGTTGCCCTTGACGGTGTTCCAGCTCGCGCTGGTGTGCTGGGTGGTCGAGCTTGTCCCGATGAAGATCCCCTGACTCAGGATGTCCTGAAGCACATTGGATGAGATGACATTGAAGTTGGCATCGCCGATCACCATGATGCCACGGGAAAATTTCCGGATCCGGTTGCCCGTGATGACGTTATGGCGCCCGCCTGCGAGGCGCAGTCCGCCGAAGCCGGTGGTGTTCCCCGCTCCGATGAAATTGTTGTCGACAAGCGAGCAGTAGTTCGCGTCCGCAAGGCAGATGCCGCTCCCGCCCTGACGGCCGTGGGCGGCGCCGCCGCCGATGTTGACGCCCCGGCATCCGCGAACATTGCAGTTGTCCGACACCGAGATGTAAACCGCATGATCTCCGACATTCTCGAAGTAGCAGTCGATCACCTCGCTCCAGTGGCTGGCGCCGCCGCCCGCCTGATCGAGGCCGAGCGCGGTCGCCGCCGAATTCCTCAAGTTGAGATGACGCGCCGAAAAATGCTGGCAGCTGTGCGCCAGAATGCAGGCGGGCGCATTGTTGGCGTCGAGGCTCATGTCCGCGACGGTGATGAAGTCGCGGCCGGTGATCTCGAACACTGCGGGGCCGGACCCGGCCTGCAACACGAGCGTCGTTGTCCCGCGCCCCGCGCCGCGCACCATGCCGCCCGCCTGGATCGCAAGCGGCGCGGTCAGCAGATACTTGCCGGGCGGGAAATAGACGTCCGCTTCGTTGTTCAACGCCGTCTGGATCGCCGCGGTATCGTTGGTCGCGCCATTGCCCGACGCGCCGGCCGAACTGACACTGAAGATCGAGCTGCTTGCCACGAGACCCTCCCGCGCGCCGCAGCCATTGATTGCATGGCGCCCTGCGCGGCGCAACGTGGGCCCGGCTAGCGCGCGTCAGCGCGCTCGGCCACCCGCTCGAGCTTCCGGCTCAGGATCCACGACAGGCCGAGGAACACGATCAGCATCACGATGCCGAGGCCCGAGGATGCATCGTTCATCATCTTTTCGGAGAGCTGGCCGAACGCATAACCCGCCGACACGACGGCGCAGGCCCACAGGCCGGCCGCGACGAAATTGAGCGCGAGGAACGTCGACCAAGGCAGCCGCGACAGGCCATAGGCAAAGGCCGCGACGCCGCGCAGTCCATGCGGGTAGCGATGAAACAGGATCATCCAGAGATAATGGCGATCCGCGAGCCGCGCCGCGACCTGCACCATGCGCTCCAGCCGCGGCGCACGGCTGAGCCAGCGCGATCCATATTTCCGCGCGATCCAGAAGCGCACCACATCGCCGAGGAAACTGCCGGTCCAGCACACCACGATCAGCGTGCCCAGCCCGAACACCCCGGAGGACGCCGCGTATCCGGCAAACAGCGTCAGCAGCAGGCTGTGCGAGGTCGCGAACGCGAACATGAAGCTGTAGGCCGCATCGCCATGCTGGCGGATAAGGTCGAGGAACGAGGCAAGGTCGGTGGGATAAAGGATCATGCCGTCGCGATAGCACTATCCGGCCGCATCCCAAAGCGGCGCCTGTTCGCGCGCGCGGATAAAGCAGATGCGGATCAGCCCGGCTTCGCGCCCGAAGCCTTGACGACCTTCGCCCACTTCTCGGTTTCTCCCGAGAGGAACGTTCCGAACCCGCTGGCCGACAGCGGCATCGGCGTGCCGCCGAGTTCGACGATGCGCGTCGCGACCTTGGGATCAGCGAGGCCCGCGTTCACGCCCTTGTTGACGGTCTCGATGATGTCCGCGGGCGTGCCCTGCGGAGCGCCGAGGCCGGCAAAAGCCGACGTCTCGAATCCGGGCGCGATCTCGGCGACGGTCGGAACGTCCGGCAGCGCCGGCAGCCGCGCCGGAGAGCAGACGGCCAGCGGGCGCAGCCGGCCGGCCTTGATGTGCTCGATCGACGACGGGAGATTGTCGAACATCACATGCACCTGTCCGGCAATCAGGTCGGTCAGCGCGGGCGGCGCCCCGCGATACGGGATGTGCTGCATGTCGATGCCGATCGTCATCTTGAAATATTCGCCGGTCACGTGCGCGACCGACCCGCTGCCGGCCGAGGCGAAGTTGGTCTTGCCCGGGTTGGCCTTCGCGTGAGCGATGAACTCCTGAAGGGTACGGGCCGGGAATGAGGGATTGACCACCATGACCTGCGGCACCCGATAGATGCCGGCGACCGGCACGATGTCACGCAGCATGTTGAAGTTGAGGTTGTCGTAGAGCGTCGCGTTGATCGCGTTGTTGGCTCCGACGACAAGGAACGTGTATCCGTCCGGAGCCGCGCGCACGACCGCCTCGGTTGCGATGTTGCCGCCGGCGCCCGGCCGATTATCGACGATAAACTGCTGCCCCAAGCGTTCGGACAGCGCCTGCCCGACCAGCCGCGCCAGAATGTCGATGGACTGGCCGGCCGCAAATCCCACCATGAAACGCACCGGCCGCGATGGGTAGGCTTGCGCCCGCGCGGCGAACGGCAAGCTTGGCAGAGCGGCAAGGCCCGCACCGACGTGGAGAAAATTGCGGCGGGAGAGTTTCATGGCGCGCCCCTCGCTTGAAAAACTGGCCGTACGCCCGAGGCTTCTCCTCATCGTCACGATTGTCAACCAGCAATCAGCCGCCCTTCAGTCCAAGCAGCGTGGCGGCGTTGGTGCCGAGGATCGCAATTTTCTCATCGTCGGAAAGCGGCGCACCCATCACGTGATCGACCGGGTGCAGCTCCCATGGAATGGGATGATCGGTCCCGAGCATCAGCTGGCTCGCGCCGACCTGCGCTACGAGATGGCGCAACCCCTCTGCGGAAAACACCATCGCGTCGTAGTACATCTGGTTGAGATATTCCGACGGCTTCTTCTTGAGCTTGATATTGGGATCGCAGCCGGCCGGCGAAACGAAGCACGCGTAGTCGCCGCGCATCGCATAGGACGGTAGATAGCCGCCGCCATGCGCCGCGATGATTTTCAGCCCGGGAAACTTGTCGAGTGTTCCCTCGAAGATCAGGTGCTGCAGCGCGATCGTGGTGTCGAGCGGATTGCCGATCGTGTTCGCAAGCCAGCCGTTGCCCTTGAACCGTTCGTTCAGCTCCGGCGTCGACTGCGGATGGATGAACAGCGCGACGCCGAGCTCCTCGGCCTTCTGCAGCACGGGATGATATTTCGCCCGCGCGAAATCGTCGCCCGCAACGCTCCCGCCGATCGCCGCGCCTTTGAGCCCCTGCTTCTTGATCGCTGTCTCGAGCATCGTCACCGCGAGATCGGGAAACTGCATCGGGATCGACGCGAAGGCGCCGAAGCGGTCCGGGTTCCGCGCACATAGCTCGGCAAGCTTTTCGTTGTTGCTCCGGCAGATCGCCTCGGTCTTGTCGCGCTCCATCCGATACCAGAACGGATTGATCGACAGGATCTCCATGTCGATCGCCATCGCGTCCATGTCGGCGAGGCGCTTCTCGATCGCATTGCCGGCGATGAAGTGCTCCGGAATGCCTTTCACCGGCGGGACGACCTGCTCGACCTTCAGCCCCGCGATATCGAGCGCCTCCTGAAAGAAGCAGTGCGCATGGACGTCGATGGTCTTGATGCGCTTGCCCTTCACCTTCACGGGCAAGCGCGCGGGTGCCGGCTGCGTGTGCGCGGCGGCCGGCAGGCCACAGCCACAGAAGATCAGCCCCGTAAGCGAGCCAGCCGTGCTCAGGAGATCCAGGTAAGCCGTCATGCCGCGCCCCTTCCATGTTTTCGTTGGCCGCACCCTAACAGAACCTCGGTGCAGGCTGGTCGGAACCGGCATGACGCAGACCTCGTCTGCGCTGAGCGGCCCTGTCCTGCCGCCTCGCCCATGCTATGGCCTTCCGCACGGAGGACTTCATGGCGTTCGACTTTGCATCCCTGATCCCGGCCGGCTCGCCGCCGCCGGCTGTGCGCTGGACCGGCTTCGCCAAGTACCATTTCGTTGGTGGAAACAACGACGCGGACGAAGTGCCGGTCGACGACCTGATCGCAGCCGTGACGACATCCCTCAAGCGCGATGGGCGCAATCTGGCGACCTACAATGTCGCGAACGGACCGCTCGGCTATCAGCCACTGCGCGAGTTCCTCGTGACGAAGCTCAAGCGCGATGCCGGCATCGTCTGCAGCGCCGACGACATCCTGCTGCTGTCCGGCTCGTCGCAGGCGCTCGATCTCGTCAATAGCGCACTGCTGACGCGCGGCGACACCGTGATCTGCGAGAAGGACAACTACCAGAGCACGCTCACGCGTTTCACGAAGATCGGTGCAAAAGCCATCGGCATTCCGCTCGACAAGGAGGGCATGCGCATGGACGCGCTCGCCGCCGCGCTGGAGGACTGCAAGACGCGCGGCGTGCAGCCGAAGATGATCTACACCATCCCGACGGTGCAGAACCCGACCGCGACCATCATGCCGGAGGCGCGGCGCGCCGAACTGCTGCGGCTTTCCGAAGAGTACGGCGTCGCGGTGTTCGAGGACGACTGCTATTCGGACCTCACCTGGGACGGCAAGCGCCCGCCCGCGCTCTACGCCATGAGCAAGGCGCAGAACGTGATCCACATCGGCACTTTCTCGAAGTCGATCGCGCCCGCGCTGCGTGTCGGTTTCCTGGTCGCGCCGTGGCCGATCATGTCGCGCATCCTGCCGCTCAAGACCGATGCCGGCTCGGGCTCGGTCGAGCAGATGATGCTCGCCGAATACTGCGAGCCGCATTTCGCCGATCACTTGCCGGTGCTGCGCAAGGCCCTGCGCAAGAAAGCCGAGACGCTGATGGAAACGCTGAACGAACAGTTCGGCACCACGGCCGAGTTCGAGGACCCGCAGGGCGGAATTTTCCTCTGGGTGAAGCTGCCCGACAATGTCGACACGATGAAGCTCTATCAGGCGGCGCTGAAGGAAGGTGTCGCGATCAACCCCGGCAACGAGTGGTCGACTGACAAGGCGCATAGCCACTCGCGACTACGGATTTGCTTCGCAAGCCCGACGCATCAGCAAATCCGCGAGGGTGTCGCAATCCTCGCCGAGGTGTGCCGCCGCGAGTTCGGCGTGCCGGCGCGCAGCGCCAACGTGGAGAAGCGCGCGACGGCCTGACTATTCCGCCGCGGTCTTCGCCGGAGCGAATCCAAGCTCGGCGAAAATCTCCTCGTTGTGTTCTCCGAGCGCGGGCGGCGGCGTCTCGATGCTCGGGCCGCCGTGCCCGAACTTGAAGGCCGCGAGCGGCACGCCGAAGCCGCCGTCAACGCCGGTCGCGCCTGTGTGCTTGTGGATAATCCCGCGCGTTGCGATCTGCGGATCGGCCACAGCCTCGCCCATGGTGCGCACACGGCACGCCGGCACATGGCGCGCCTGCAGGAATTCCTCCCATTCGTCCGCCGTGCGGGTCAGCATGATCTCGGCGAGCACCTTCATCTCGTTGCCGAAATCCGCGTCGCGCTCGTCGTTGTTCTTTTTCGCCATCTCGGGCCGGCCGAGCGCGGCCCACAGCCGCTTCTGCTGGCGCACATTGCTGGCGCCGAGCATCACCAGCGCGCCGTCTTTGGTGGCGAACGCGCCGTTGGTCGCGTGATTGTGGTGATTGCCGTGCGGCTTGCGGATGCACGCCGTTGCGCAGATAGCCGGTGAGGTGCGAGCTCATCAGGATCATCGCAACATCGAGCATCGCCATGTCGATGCGCTGGCCTTTGCCGGTTCTCTCGCGCTGGAACAGCGCAGCCGAGAGCGCGAACGCGCCGGTCATGCCGGTGGCGTAGTCGACGGCGGGCGAGCCGAACTTCACCGGATGCACATCCTTGGTGCCGGTCATCGCCATGATGCCGGAGGTCGCCTGGATGACGTGGTCGTACGCGGTCTGCTGGCCGCGCGGGCCGTGCTGGCCGAACGCCGAGAACGACGCATAGATCAGCCGCGGATTGATCTTCGACAAATCCTCGTAGCCGAGCCCGAGCGCCTCGAACGCACCGGGCCGATAGTTCTCGACGAACACGTCGGCGGTCTTCACCAGCGCCTTCAATATCTCGCGGCCGCGCTCGGTCTTCAGGTCCAGCGTGATGGCGCGCTTGTTCGAAGCCTGCGTCAGGAATCCCGTGCCCATCTGCGCATAGTTGAGTTGCTTGTCGGTGCCGGACGAGCGGCTCTGGTCCGGGTCGTTCGGATCGTCGACCTTGATGACGTCGGCGCCCAGCACTGCGAGCTGATAGGCGGCGAACGGGCCCGCCAGCACATGCGTGACGTCGATGACCCGGATGCCTTCGAACGGCCGCATCGTGCCCTCCCTTTGCGTTGTTGCCGCCAGCATGCCACGCTTCGCCATCCTCTTGAACTGCGTTTGAGGACGAGATGTACGACGAAAAATTCATGCGCCGCGCGATCGATATTTCGGCGCAGGCGATCGACAAGCCCGGCACGCGCCCCTACGGCGCGGTCGTCGTGAAGGATGGCAAGGTCGTCGGCGAAGGACTGAATCACGCACCCGCCAAGTTCGATCCGACATCACATGGCGAGACCGAAGCGATCCGGAACGCGTGCCAGAAATCTCAAGACGCTCGATCTGTCGGGCTGCGACATGTACGCGTCATCCGAGCCCTGCTCACTCTGCGTCTCGGCCATGATGCTGTCCGGCATTGGGCGCCTCTACTACGGCGCCTCGGCCGAGCAGGGATCGCGCTTCGTACCGCGCCCTGCGCACATTCCGCCTGCCCCGATTCGTTACGCGCGCAGGTCGGCTTGCCGCCGGAGAAGCGCGAGATGCCGGTCGAGCAGAAACTCGACGGCGAAGCGCTCGCCGTGATCGAAACGTTCATCGAGAAACACGGGAAGTAGCTGCGCTATTCCGCAGCCTTCAGAACCGGCGGCCGGCCGGAGCGGAACTGATCGAGCAGCGCCGCTTCGTCCGCCTTCGCCGCCACCAGATGCCGCGCCTTCACATGGCCGAAGCCGCGGATTTTTTCCGGGATCACCGCGAGTCCGACCGCGACATGGTGGTTTTCCGGGGTCAGCTTGCCCATGATCTCAGCCAGCATCGCCTCGTAGTCGGCGATCAGCTTACGCTCGGTGCGGCGCTCCTCGGAGTAGCCGAAGATGTCGAGCGCGGTGCCCCGCAGGAACTTGAACTTCGCCAGCAGCCGGAACGCCGGCAGCATCCACGGGCCGAACGTCATCTTGCTCGGCACGCCCGTCATCTTGTCCTTGCGGGCGAGCAGCGGCGGCGCGAGGTGGAACTTGAGCGTGAGATTGTCGCCCGCGACCTCGTTCTTCACCTGCGCGAGGAACGACGGCTCGGCGTAGAGCCGCGCGACCTCGTACTCGTCCTTGTAGGCCATCAGTTTGAACAGGTAGCGCGCAACCGCGTCCGCAAGCCCGGTCTTGCCCGGCGCCTTCGCGGCTTCAGCCGCCTGCACTTTGCTGACTAGCGTCTTGTAGCGCGCCGCATAGTCGGCGTTCTGGTATGCGGTAAGGAATTCGACCCGCCGCGCCACCGTCTCGTCGAACGACTGCGACAGCCGCCGCGCATCGCTTGCGGCTTCCGGCGCGGGCTTCACCAGCGCCTCGACCGACGCCGCGTCGTGCGCGGCGCGACGGCCGAACTCGAACGCCGCCAGATTCATCGGCACGGCCTCGCCGTTCAGTTCGATCGCCTTCTGGATCGATTCCGCCGACAGCGGCAGCGCGCCGAGCTGATACGCGTAACCGACCATGAAGATGTTGGCGCCGATCGAATTGCCGAGCAGCGCCGTTGCCAGGCGGGTCCCGTCGACAAAGTGTGTCTTCTCCGCGCCCGCCGCCGTGCGGATCGCGCGCTTCAGCCGCTCGGTCGGCAGCGAGAAGTCGGCATTGCGGGTGAAATCGCCGGGCAGGATTTCGGCGGTGTTGATCACCATCGTGGTGCCGCCGAGCTTCGCGGTCGACAGCACCTTCTTGTTGCCGACCACCACCATGTCGCCGCCGAGCACGAGATCGCACTCGCCCGCCGCGACGCGGATGGCGTGGATATCTTCAGGTTTCTTGGCGATGCGGATGTGGCTGTAGACCGCGCCGCCCTTCTGCGCGAGGCCGGCCTGATCGATGATGCCGACGCCCTTGCCCTCAAGGTGCGCCGCCATGCCGAGCACGCCGCCGATGGTGACGATGCCGGTGCCGCCGACGCCGGTGACGATGATCGAGAACGGCTTGGCGATTTCCGGCTGCACCGGCTCCGGCAGCGCGGGCAGATCCGTCGGCGCATCGACGCCCTTGCCGCGCTTGAGCTTCGCGCCCTCGACGGTCACGAACGACGGGCAGAAGCCCTTCAGGCAGGAGATAATCCTTGTTGCAGCT
Source organism: uncultured Alphaproteobacteria bacterium (assembly GCA_963779545.1). Lineage (GTDB taxonomy): Bacteria > Pseudomonadota > Alphaproteobacteria > Rhizobiales > Xanthobacteraceae > PALSA-894. The sequence continues at coordinate 114,941 of CAVZYQ010000011.1, forward strand.
CGACTGGTCGATGGTGCGCTTGCGGCCCCATTCGGTGTCGAGCGGCTGCACCGACACGCAGTTCGACTGCACGCCGCAGTCGCCGCAGCCCTCGCAAACCAGTTCGTTGATGACGACGCGCTTGTCCGGATCGGGGAACTGGCCGCGCTTGCGGCGGCGGCGCTTTTCGGCCGCGCAGGTCTGGTCGTAGATCAGCACCGTGAGCCCGGGCACGTCGGCGAGGCCGGTCTGCACCGCCATCAGCTCATCGCGATGATGGATCGTGATGCCGGGCGGCCAATCCGTACCCGACGGATACTTTTTCGGCTCATCGGTGACGATGACGATCTTCTTGGCACCTTCGGCCGCGACCTGCCGCGCGATGATCGGCACGGTGAGGCCGCCATCGTTGCGCTGGCCGCCGGTCATCGCGACCGCGTCGTTGAACAGGATCTTGTAGGTGACGTTGACGCCGGACGCGGCCGCCGCGCGGATCGCCAGATAGCCGGAGTGATTGTAGGTGCCGTCGCCCAGGTTCTGGAACACGTGCTTGCGCTTGGTGAACGGCGCCTCGCCGATCCAGTTCGCGCCCTCGCCGCCCATGTGGGTCCAGCCGAGCGTGTTGCGGTCCATCCACTGCGACATGAAGTGGCAGCCGATGCCCGCGTAGGCGCGCATGCCCTGCGGCACGACGGTGGACGAGTTGTGCGGGCAGCCGGAGCAGAAATACGGCGTGCGCGCCGACACATCGGTCATCGCCGCGACCGCGCTCTGGCCCTGCTTCATCCGCGAAACGCGGTTCGCCAATTCGTCATTGTGTCCGCGCAGCAGAACGCGCTCACCGACCGCGATCGCGATGTCGTGCGGATCGAGCGCGCCCTTCACGGGGAACAGCCATTCTTCCTTCTCGTTGCGCTTGCCGATCACGACCGGCGGGTTCGCGATGCCGTAAAGCTCCTCGCGCACCTGCACTTCGATGAGCGAGCGCTTTTCCTCGACCACGATGATGAGTTCGAGGCCCTTGGCGAAGTCGCGCAACTCCGCGCGCGAGATCGGCCACGGGCAGCCGATCTTGAACAGCCGGATGCCGAGGTCGTTGCACTTCACCTCGTCGATGCCGAGCTGATCGAACGCCTGGCGGACGTCGAGATAGCTTTTGCCGACCGTGATGATGCCGATCCTGGCGTTGGGCCCGCCCGACGTGATGATCTTGTTGAGCTTGTTCGCCTTGCACGAAGGCGAGCATCGCGTCGCGCTTGTAGTCGTGCAGGCGCGCTTCCATGTCGAGGATGCCGTCGACGAGCCGGATGTTCAGCCCGCCCGGCGGCATCTTGAACTCGTCGTCGCCCGGAATGACGATCTTCAGGCTGTCGAGCCCGGCCTCGACCACGCCGGTCGACTCCACGGTCTCGTGCATGCACTTGAGCGCGACCCACGAGCCGCAGAACCGCGACATCGCCCAGCCGTAGAGCGCGTAGTCGATGAATTCCTGCACGCCCGCGGGGTTCAGGATCGGGATCATCACGTCGACGAAGTGGAATTCGGACTGGTGCGCGGTGGTGGAGGATTCCGCCGTGTGATCGTCGCCCATCAGGGCGACCACGCCGCCGTTCTTCGAGGAGCCGGCGAAATTGGCGTGGCGGAACACGTCGCCGGTACGGTCGACGCCCGGGCCCTTGCCGTACCACATGCCGAACACGCCGTCGTACTTGCCCTCGCCGCGCAGTTCGGCCTGCTGCGTGCCCCAGATGGCGGTCGCGGCGAGATCTTCGTTCAGGCCGGACTGGAACAGGATGTTGTGCTTGTCGAGATGGGGCTTTGCCCGCATGAACTGCTGGTCGAGCCCGCCGAGCGGCGAGCCGCGATAGCCCGAAACGTATCCAGCCGTGTTCAGCCCCGCGATCCGGTCGCGCTCCTGCTGCATCAGGGTCGCGCGGATCAGCGCCTGATAGCCGGTGACGAACACACGGCTTTGGGCGAGGTCATATTTGTCGTCGAGCGTGACGTTCTTCAGCGTCATTGCGCGGGCCTCCGCGAGGGGAGTTTGACGCGGCGGCTGCGCTGCCGCCAAGGTCATAACGTTTCCAATGCCCAATCTAGGCACCAACTCGCCGGAATAAAAGCGTCAGCAATGCTGACATTTCGACGCTGGAGGGTCAATTTCGTTTGGCGCTGGGATGCCAGCAGGAAGTTGCATGCATCCGCGCGCGAAGAAATTTGGCGCAACGCAGCAGATCAAGCCTTCGCGCTCGGCCGCGCCGACACCGCCGCGTACCAGCGGCGCATGTGCAGACAGTCATCCGGAATAGCGAGTTTGACCATCCCGGTGGCCATGTCGGTGAGCACCATCGCGGAGATGTCGGCAATGGTGTAGCGCTCGCCCACGACGAATTCGCGGGTCGCAAGCCGCGCGTCCGTGGCCTTGAAAGAAATGCTCAAGACGGGCGCGCCCGCGTTCGGCCAGTTCGGGGATCTGCTCGTAGTCGTGCGGCCCGGGCAGCGCGCGGCCCTTGAGGCCTCTGGCAACATTGCGGAACGCATCCATGGCGGCGAAGAAGCCGTCGCGCTCGATCTGCCGGTTCAGCGCCGTCACCACCGCCCGCTCCTGCGGCGTCGCGCCGATCAGCGGCGGATCGGGATGAAGCTCCTCAACGTAGCCGCAGATCGCGATGGCGTCGGCGATGACCGTGCCGTCGTCGAGTTGCAGCGCCGGCACGGTGCAGTCCGGATTGATGGCACGGAACGCATCCGAAAATTGTTCGCCATTGCGCAGGTCGACCTGCACGGTGTCGATGCGACACGCCTTTCTCGGCGAGGAAGATGCGCACGCGGCGCGGGCTTGGGGCGGTAGCGCAGTCGTAGAATTTCATTGGTTTTCCTGCGGGATCATGCGCTACGCCCCTGTGATCGTCAGCACCTGGCCGCCGTCGACCACCACCGTCGAGCCCGCCATGAAGGCTCCCGCCTGCGAGCATAGCAGCAGCAGTGCGCCGTCGAGGTCCTTCGTCTCGCCGAAGCGACCGGCCGGAATGTTGCGCGTCATCTCGGGCCGGCTCTTGAGATACTCGTCGTTGATCTCGGTCACGATGAAGCCCGGCGCGATCGCGTTCACGCGCACGCCGCGATACGCAAGCTCGATCGCCAGCGCCTTGGTGAGCTGGACGACGCCGGCCTTCGCGACCGAATAGGCCGCGACGCCTTTGGCGACATTGAAGCCGAGGATCGACGCGATGTTGACGATCGCGCCCTGCTTCTTCGCGGCGATCATGCGTTTGGCGGCTTCCTGCGCCCAATAGAGCACCGCATCGAGATTGGTGCCGAGCACGTTGCGCCATGTCTCCTCGGGCATTTCGTGCGCGCGGTCGGCATGCGTGATGCCGGCGTTGTTGACGAGGATCGTGACGGTGCCGAACGCCTTCTCGGCGGCATCGAACGCGCGTTCCATCGCGGCGCGGTCGAGCACGTCAGCTTCCGCGACGATCGCCTGTCCGCCGGCGGCTTCGATCTTCTGCTTCAGCGATGCGAGCCGCTCGGCGCGGCGCGCCACCAGCACGACCTTCGCGCCGTTCTCGGCCAGCACCTCGCGCGAAATGCGCGCCGAGTCCGCTCGATGCGCCGGTCACCAGCGCAACGCGGCTCGTGATATCGAAGAGTTCGTTGGGTTTCATTGAGTGCTCCCTCACGAGCCATACAGCATTCGCGGCAGCCACGTCGCAAGTCCCGGTGCGAACCACAGCAACAGCAGCAGCAGCAGCTGGATCAGCACAAACGGGATGATGCCGACATAGATGTGCCGCGTGGTGATCTCCGGCGGCGCGACGCCGCGCAGGAAGAACAGCGTCGGCCCGAGCGGCGGATGCATATACGAGGTCTGCAGGTTCACCGCCATCATGATGCCGAGCCAGAGCGGGTTCACGCCCTCCATCGCCAGCAGTGGCGGCGCGACGATCGGCACGACCACGAAGATGATCTCGAACGCGTCCATCACGAAGCCGAGCAGGAACATCGCCAGCATCACGGCGAGGATCGCGCCCGCGGCGCCGCCCGGCAGATCGGCCAGCGCACGATGCACCATGTCGTCGCCGCCGAGCCCGCGGAACACCAGGCTGAACAGCGTGGCGCCGATCAGGATCGTGAAGATCATCGACGTCATCTGCGTGGTCTTGGTGGCGGTCGGCCTCAGGAAGCCGGCGCGATAGCGCGCGCAGCGCGAGCGCAGGCCAGCGCGAGCAGCCATGACGACGGTGGCGAGCGCAAAGCCAATGCCGGCGTAAAGATCGAGCGCAGCACGCAACAGCATCAGCACGGCGAATGCACCGAGGCAGAGCGCGACCCCCCGTTGCGCCCCCTCCACCCGCAGCGCCGCAAGCAGCACGGCGCCGACCGCGCCGACCGCCGCGGCTTCGGTCGGCGTCGCAAGCCCGATCAGGATCGAGCCGAGCACCACGACGATCAGCAGCACCGGCGCAAGCATGGCCTTCGCCAGCTGTTGCGCGAGCGCGATGCCCCGCAGTGCCGCACCGTCGGACGGGATCGGCGGCATGGCGGCCGGCCGCACGATCGCGACCGCGACAAGGAACAGAAGATAGAGCCGACCAGCGTCAGGCCCGGCAGAAGCGCGCCCGCGAACAGGTCGCTGACCGATACCGTCTCGGGCGCGAAGATGCCCTTGACGAGTTGTGCCGCCTGAAACGAGTTGTTGAGCTGGTCGCCGAGCAACACCAGCACGGTGGCGGGCGGCAGGATTTGCGCGAGCGTCGCGGTCGCCGCCACGGTGCCGGCCGCGAGACGCTTGTCGTAGCCGTAGCGCAGCATCGTCGGCAGCGTGATCAGCGCGATGGTGACGACCGTTGCGCCGACGACGCCCTTGGCGGCGGCGAGCAGTACGCCCACCAGCACGACCGAGATCCCAAGTCCGCCCGGTAGCGACGCCGAACAGCCGCCCCATCGTCTCGAGCAGGTCCTCGGCGATCGCGAACGCTCCAGCATCACGCCCATGAAAATGAACAGCGGGATCGCGAGCAGCACCGTGTTGGTCATCACGCCGAACATGCGCTGCGGCAGCGCGTAAGGAGGCCGATATCCATCACGCCGGTGACATGGCCGAGCGCCGCAAACGCGAACGACACGCCGCCGAGCGTGAGCGCAACCGGATAGCCGGCGAACAGCAGCACGCAGACTGCGACGACCATCAGGATCGCGAGGATTTCGGGAAGCAGCACTCATCCCGCCGCCTTCGCGGCCCGGCGGCGGCTCATGCGCAGCACTGTCAGCCCACGCTCCTCCTCCTAGCGCGAGCGACTTGATCGCCTGCGAGAGGCCCTGCAGCGCCAGCATCGCGGCGAACAGCGGGATCAGCGTTTTCAGCAGGAAAACGAGCGGCAGGCCGCTGGTCTCGCGCGAGCGTTCAAGGATGGCCCACGAGCGCGCCACGTAGGGCCACGAGAACCAGATGATCGCGATGCAGAACGGCAGCAGCAGCAACAGCGCGCCCGAGCAGATCGACCCATGCCTTCACGCGCGGCGATGCGCTCGCGTAGAACACATCGACCCGCACATGGCCGCCCTCCTTCAAGGTCCAGGCGGCGGCAAGCAGGAACAGCGCGGCATGCGCGTAGAGGATCGACTCCTGCAACCAGATCGAGCCAAGCCCCAGCACATAACGCAGCAGCACGACCGCAAAGCCGATCAGCACGATCGCGAGCGCGCACCACGACGCCATGCGGCCCACGGCCGTGTTGAAACGGTCGATCAGGCCCGCGACCCGGATGATTTGCCCGGCGTTCATTGCTATAGTCTAGCGCAAAACGAGGTCCCGCATGGCGCAAGACAACGATCATTCGCACGACCACGACGACCATCATCACGATCATGACCACGACCACGGCTCGGAATTGTCCGAGATGCAGATCCGCGTGCGCGCGCTCGAATCGATCCTGACCGAGAAGGGCTATGTCGAGCCCGCCGCGCTCGACGCCATCATCGAGGCTTACGAGACCAAGATCGGCCCGCACAACGGCGCCAAGGTCGTCGCCAAGGCCTGGACCGATCCGGCCTTCAAGCAAGCCCTGCTGGAAGACGCCACCAAGGCGGTCGGCACGCTCGGCCATGTGGCGCGCACCGGCGACCATCTGGTCGCAGTCGAGAACACGGACACGCGCCACAACATGGTCGTGTGCACGCTGTGCTCCTGCTACCCGTGGGAAATGCTCGGGTTACCGCCAGTCTGGTACAAGGCCGCGCCCTATCGCTCGCGCGCCGTGAAGGACCCGCGCGGCGTGCTCGCCGACCTCGGCATCGCGCTGCCCAAGGACACCGAAATCCGCGTGTGGGATTCGACCGCCGAGATGCGCTTCCTCGTGCTGCCGATGCGCCCGAAGGGCACCGAAGGCTGGAGCGAGGAGCAGCTTGCCGAGCTTGTCACGCGTGACTCGATGATCGGCACAGGTTTCCCGAAGACGCCGGGCGCGCCGTCATGAATGGCGTGCACGACATGGGCGGCATGGACGGCTTCGGCAAGGTCGAGATCGAGCCGAACGAGCCGGTGTTTCACAGCCGTTGGGAAGCGCGCACGATGGCGCTGGTGCGTGCGATGGGAGCGGCCGGCGCCTTCAACATCGATACGTCGCGCTTCTATCGCGAGGCGCTGCCGCCGCATGTTTATCTATCGAGTTCGTACTACAAGAAATGGCTGCTCGGGCTGGAAGACCTGCTGGTCGACAAAGGTTACGTCGCGCCGGATGAAGTCAAGGAAGGCCGCGCACTGAAGGAGACCAAAGCGCCGCCGCGCGGCGCGTTCAAGCTCGATGACGTCGAGCGCATCATGGTGCGTGGCAAGTTCGGCCGCACGGCGCCTGCGCCCGCGAAGTTCAAGGCGGGCGACCGCGTGCGCTGCAGGAACATCCATCCCGCGACGCATACGCGGCTGCCGCGCTACGTGCGCGGCCATGTCGGCGTGGTCGAACTCAACCACGGCTGCCAGGTGTTTCCGGATTCGGCAGCGATCGGCGCGGGCGACGATCCGCAGTGGCTCTATACGGTGGTGTTCGAGAGCGCAGAGCTGTGGGGTGCGGATGCCGACCCGACGGTGAAAATCTCCATCGACGCGTTCGAGCCGTATTTGGAGGCAATTTAGCTGGTCATCCCGGCCGAGCGCGGACGCAGTCCGCCGCGAGAGCCGGGACCCATAACCACGAACCTCTCGGCTGATGAAGAACCGGCACTTCTTCGTCTACATCCTCGCGAGCCGTAAGCACGGAACGATCTACATTGGCGTCACGAACGATTTGATCAGGCGCGTCTACAAGGAGAAGCTAGTTGCAGGCTTCACCAAGGACTATGGCGTCGATAAGCTCGTCTATTATGAGATGTTCGACGATCCCGAGTCCACGATCACGCGCGAGAAGCGTCTCAAGCGCTGGAAGCGGGATTGGAAAATCGAACTAATCGAGCGCGATAACCCGAATTGGGACGATCTCTATCCTTCGCTCATCTGAAAGGCTTGTGGTTATGGATCCCGGCTCTCGCTCGCAAAGCTCGCTCGGCCGGGATGACCAGCGGAGCGTGGACGTTGCCGCTGCCCGCCGCGCCGCGCAGGAAGTGCCCAGCATCCCGCGCGACGCCGAAGGGCCGGTGTTCCGCGAGCCGTGGGAGGCGCAAGCCTTCGCGATGGCGCTGGCGCTGCATGAGCGTGGCGTTTTCACCTGGCCGCAGTGGGCTGCGACGCTCGCCGAGGAAATCAAACGCGCGCAACACGCGGGCGACCCCGACACCGGCGAGACCTATTACACCCACTGGCTCAATGCGCTCGAGCGCCTCGTCGCCGACAAGGGCGTGACCGACGCGAAAACGCTCGCGCGCTATCAGCACGCCTGGGACAACGCCGCCGACCGCACGCCACACGGCCAGCCGATTGAACTCCAGCCGCAAGACTTTCACCACCACGACTAGCGTATGGTCCCGAAAAGTGGGCACCGGTTTTCGGATCAAGATCACGCACATAAAGAAAAGGCCTAGCAGCCATGACCACCGCAACCGTCGGCGCGGCAAAGCTTACGCGCATCGAGGAAACCTACGACTTCTTCTTCGAGGCGAAGAAATTCTTCGCCGACTGGCGCGACGAGATCGTCGCCGAACACATGGGCTGGATGGTGCCGAACCACTACAATCCGGCGACCGGTTTCCTCAAGCTCAGCATCCACTCATGGCTGCTTGAGATCGGCGGGCGGAAAATCCTGATCGACACCTGCGTCGGAAATCACAAATCGCGCAAGCACCGTCCTTTCTGGGACGATCTCAATACACCCTATCTCGAACGCCTCGCCGCCGCCGGTGTGAAGCCAGAGGACATTGACATGGTGATGTGTACGCACCTGCACGTCGATCATGTCGGCTGGAACACGCGGCTCGACAACGGACGCTGGGTGCCGACATTCCCGAACGCAAAATACGTCTGGAGCAAAACGGATTTCGATCACTTCTCGGCCATCGACCGCGACCCAAAGCAGGGTCCAGCGATCGGCGGCGCGATGCGCGACAGCGTGTTCCCGATCGTCGAGGCGGGGCTTTGCCAGATGGTCGACGACAGCCCGCAGACAATCGAAGAGGGCATCTCGATCGAGCATTCGCCCGGCCACTCGCCCGGTCACTACGTGATCAAGCTCGAATCACAAAGCAACAGCGCGTACTTTTGCGGCGACGTGATCCATCACGCGGTCCAGGTCTACCAGCCGGCCTGGAACAGCTTCGCGTGTGTCGATCAGGACAACGCCCGCAAGTCGCGGCGCAGGGTGCTGGAGAACTGTTGCGGCTCAGGCGCACTGCTCGCCCCGCAGCACTTCGGCGCGCCGCATCTCTGTCACATCGACGCCAAGGGTGACGGCTTCACGCCGCGCTTCGTCTGCGGTTGATCAGTTGCAACGACCCATGTAGCCGGTCGAAACGCCCTGCTCGGCCGCCGACGGCGGCGTCGGCTGGCCGTCATAGAAGCTCGCGATCTGGTTGGCGACACCGAGTTGCGCGGCACCGCGCCGCTTGTCGTTCAGGGCGCGCAGGATGTTCCACTCGTCGTGCGAGCCGTAACTGAACGCGACTGAGGCGCGCAGCGTGTAGTAATTGCGGAACGTCTGCTTGCTGACGCGACCGCGTTCCACGTCGCGGCGCAAGCCTTCGTCCTCCGCAAAACGCTGATCGAACAGCGCCTCGATCTTTTCCATGTCGCCGTCTCCGGTCAGCCCGAGCGCAGCGGCGAAGTCCGAAGGACCGACGAAATAGAAGAAGTCGAAATCTTCGCCGAGGCCAGACGGGCCTTCCAACACACGCGTCCACATCAGCATGTAGTCGGCGCCGTTCGCCTCGCGCGGCAGCGAGAAGTTCTTTTCACCCGGATTGAGAATCCACAGCGATTTCGCACCGAAGCGTTTCTCGACCCTCTCTTTGGTCTTCTCCGCAACATCGAGGTTGACGCCGAAGTAGCTGCCGCCGACCGTGGAGATCGGCAGGCTCATGTAACCGACCGCCTTGCCGCCGGACTTCTGCTCGGCGATCGCCTGGCGGATCTTGCTGACATTGGTGTCGATCGCGCCTTTCAGGTCCTGCTCGACGCAATAACAGATGTTCAGCGCGGTGCACTCGGTGGCGCGCGCGGCGTGCCCGTTGTGGGGTGCCGCAAAAGCGGCGACGCAAGCCATGACTGGAATGAGTTTTCGCATTTGGATCGCTCCCCTATTGGGGCGATCATACACCAGCGCGACGCAGCGGCATCAGAGCGTGAGCAGCCGCTCGTTCGCCATGTAGCCGGCGAGCAGCGCGACGCCGAACAGCAGCACCACGGCGGCGGCCGCGACTTCGATCCCGCGCAACGCAAGAGAGCCGTAGCCGGTGCGGGTTGCGGCGAGACGCGCGGCGAATGCGGTCGCCGTGACGGTCAGGGTTGCGATCACCGCGACGGTGATGGCGGTACCGAGCCCCATCATGAACGTCGCGGCGATCCCGGCCCAGAAGATGCCCTGCGCCAGTGCGAACACGAGTACCAGGATCGCGCCCGAGCACGGCCGCAGGCCCACCGCGACGATCGCGGTCAGGCCGCGCTTCCAGCCGCCGGGCCCGGCGAGCTGATCCGGCGTCGGCCCGTGCGAATGGCCGCAATGCTCGTCGTGCACATGGCCCGCCTCGCCGTGCGCAGGATTGTGGTGCGCGTGGTCATGGTGGTGATCGTGGCCATGATCGTGCGCGTGGCTGTGATGCTGATGTCCGTGACCGTGGTCATGATGATCATGTGCATGATGGTGATGGTCGTGCGCCGCGGCCGCGCCGACGCTCTTCGGCGCGCGCATCGCCATCCACTCGCGCAGGAAGGCACCGCCCTTCACCCACAAGAGCCGCGCGCCCATTGCAGCGATCAGCGCGTAACTGATGATCTCGATCCACCACACCGCGCGGTTCATGGTGCCGGCGGTCGCATTCAGCAGTGCCGCTGCGATCCCCACGACTGCCACCGCGACCAGCGCTTGCAGCAGCGCCGACGCGAACGACAGCGTGATGCCGCGCTTCCAGGTTTCCTCGTTGGCGACCAGATACGACGAGATCACCGCCTTGCCGTGGCCGGGGCCCGCGGCATGGAACACCCCGTAGGCAAACGAAATGCCCATCAGCAGCCATACCGCGCTGCCGTCCGTCTTGGCGCTGCGGATCGTGCCGGAGAGCAGGCGATAGAACTCGGCCTGCTTGGCGATGAGCCAGCCGGAGAGTCCTTCAGGCGGAGGAGGCGGCGCGGGCGCACGCGGCACACCGAACGGATTTTGCGCAACGGCCTCGGCGAGGCCGAGCGCGATCAGGAGAGCGGCCGCGAGCAGGACGACGAGGCCAAGTGCCCTGCCCCCGCCGCGCGAAGTGCTCACGGGCACTGCACCGAAATTCTGTTGGCGAACTGCGCGCCGAAATTGGTGCCGGGCTGCATATTGTTGAAGAACGCCTCGCCCGGCTTGCCCTTCGGCGCGCTCTCACCCGGCCGCGCGACATTGAGCTTGCACTCGGCCGGGGCGCCGATGAGCCGCACCGGCTCCTTGTCGGTGGAGAACGAGAAGTCGACGAAGTACATGCTGTCGTAGATCTCGAGGTCGATGCTCTGCGCCTTCGCGGGCGTCTTGAACGGCAGCGTGAAGTGCAACGTCAGCAGGCCGTCCTTGAATTCGAGAAAATAATCGGTCGGCGAACCGAACTCGGTTTTCTTGCCGTTTTGCCGCGCCATCGTGAAGTAATCGAATTCCTTCATCGAGGTGATATTGACCTCGGCGAGCGGGGCGAGTTCCTCGCGAGTGAACTTCCCCTTCTCCTTGGCGGCGAGACCCTGCGTGGCGAAGGTCGAGAACATGTCATCGAAGGCCCAGGCATGGCGCACGCCGGTCGCGGCGCCGTCCGCGCCGTAGACGACCTCGCTCTTCATCGTCACCCACACGTGCGGATGCGCCTGCGCCTGACCGGCAAAGAGCAGCGCCAACGCGGCGAGAACGAAGCAGCGGAGATATCGGGTCATCGTCGAGATCCAAGGCCAAAGTGGCGCGACAATAGCACCGACTGGGGCGGAATGGAGGCACTTCCTCGTGAGCCGCAGTGGCATGCAACTCTTTCGCCCCGCGTGAGTTTCTCCTCCTGAACAAGGCTCCCGGAGGGCTAACATGGCGAATTCCAGCTTCGAGACATTCAAGCAGGGCGGCAAGGCGATCGATGAAGCCGCCGAAAAGACCGGCCAGCAGGCGGGCGGCGTCTACGATCAGGCGAAAAGCGCCGCATCCGACGCCTATGACAATGCGAGTGAGATGGCTGGCGACGCCGTCACCCGCATGCAGGATACCGCCGCCGATCTTGATGACATGGTGAGCGAGCAGGTCGGCCGGCACCCGAAGGCCATGGTGGCACTCGGCGTCGGCATCGGCTTTGCGCTCGGCCTCCTGTTTGCGAGTTCGCGCACCAACCGGGAGCCAAGCTGGCGCGACTACACCCGCTGGAACAGCTAGACGCCCGCAGCACCGCCGTCGGCGCGCGGGTCGTGCCCACCCTCAAGCGACCCGTCCGAATGCAGCACCACGGCGCCAGCATGGCCCATGGTGTCGGAATAGGCGTCGCTCAGAACTTCGACATCGTGGCCGGCTGACATCAGCCGGTCGATCAGGCGTTCGTCGAAGCGCGATTCGAGCCGCAGGTTGGTGTGCGCCGAGCCCCAGGTGCGGCCGAGCAACCAGCGCGGCCGGTCGACCGCCTGCTCCAGCGACTGGCGGTAGAGCACATGGCGCGTGAACAGCGCGGCCTGCGATTGCGGCTGGCCATCTCCACCCATCGTGCCATAGGCCATGATGCGGCCGTCGCGCAGAACGGCCAGCGCCGGGTTGAGCGTGTGGAACGGCTGGCGGCCGGGCCGCAGCGGATTCACGGCGCCGCGCTCCAGCGAAAAGCTCGCGCCGCGGTTCTGCATCAGCACGCCGGTCCGCGGCAGCACGACGCCCGAGCCAAACTCCCAATAGAGCGACTGGATGTATGAGACGACGAGGCCGGAGGAATCCGCCGCGCCCATCCAGATCGTGTCGCCCTTGTCCGGCGGCGCCGGCCAGCGCGCCGCCTTGCGGCGGTCGATCTTCTCGGCTTCCTCGTCGAGAAACGCTTTGTCGAGATAGCGCGCGAGCGGCTGCGCGATCTGGTTCGGGTCGGTGATGACGCGGTCGCGCAAAAGGAAGGCGCGCTTGGTCGCCTCGATGAGGCCATGCACGTGATCGAAGCTCTCGGCGTCACTGACGCGCAGTCGCTCGAACAGCGCCAGGATGATCAGCGACGCCAGCCCCTGCGTCGGCGGCGGCGTGTTGTAGATCGTGCCGGATTGCAGCACGACCGACAGCGGCTCGCGCACAACTGCGGTGTACTTCTCCAGATCGGCGCGGGTCACCGGCGAGCCGATCCGCTCCAGATCGGCGGCGATCTCGCGCCCGACATCGCCACGGTAGAAATCGTCGAGCCCCTCGTTGGCGAGTTGGTCAAGCGTGGCGCCGAGTGCGGTCTGCTTCATCGTCGCGCCTTCGGCCGGCGGTTTTCCGTCGACGAGGAATGTCTCGGCAAAGCCCGGCGCGTCCTTGCACTCGGCGAGCTTCTCGGCCGTGAGCCGCGCCTGGCTGCGCGTCACCGTGTAGCCCTCGCGCGCATGCCGCATCGCGGGTCCGAGCAGCACGTCGAGCGGCAGCTTGCCGCCATAGGCCTCGGCGGCCTGCAGCGCGAGTATCCAGCCCGAGATCGCGGCCGGCACGGTAAGGGCCGCAAGCGGCCCGCGCGGGGGAATCTCGTCGTAACCGTGCTCCCGATAGAGCGCCGGCGTCGCCTTCTCACCCGCGGGCCCGGCCCCCATCACGGCGCGCACCCGGCCGGAGGGCTCGCGCACCAGCCAGAAGCCGTCGCCGCCGATGTGGTTCATGTGCGGATAGACCGCCGCAATCGTCGCCGCCATCGCGACCATCGCTTCGAGCGCGTTGCCGCCTTCCTCCAGCATCAGGCAGCCGGTCTCGGCGGCCGCGTGATGTGGCGCCGCGACCACGCCGCGGCGATGGCCGGCTGTGTGCAGGTTCATGCGGCTTCGCCGATCAGGCCGCGCTTCTTGAGCAGCGGATCGACCGACGGCATCCGGCCGCGGAACGCCGTGTAGGCCTCCGAGGGATCGCGCGCGCCGCCCGCCGCATAAACGTGGTCGCGCAGGCGCTTGGCGACCGCCGGATCGAACACGTCGCCGGTCTCCTCGAAGGCATTGAACGCATCCGCGTCGAGCACTTCGGACCAAAGGTAGCTGTAGTAGCCGGCCGCGTAGTGATCGCTCGCGAAGATATGCTGGAAGTGCGGCGGACGGTGGCGCAGCACGACCTCGTCCGGCATCTGCATGCGCTTTCGCGTGCCCGCCTCGACCGCGTGCGCGTCCTTCGCGTTCCCTAAGTGAAAATCGAGGTCCGCGTAGGTCGAGCCGAGATATTCGGCGGTGTGGAAGCCCTGATTGAAGGTGCGCGAGGCGATCAGCCGGTCCATCAGGGCCTGCGGCATCGGCACGCCGGTTTTGTAGTGGCGCGCGAAGCGCGTCAGGATTTCCGGCCGATCGAGCCAGTGCTCGAAAAGCTGCGAGGGGAGTTCCACGAAGTCCTGCAGCACGCCGGTCCCGGAGATCAGCGGATAGGTCACGTCCGACATCAGGCCATGCAGCCCGTGGCCGAACTCGTGGAACAGCGTGCGGGCATCATCGAATGAGAGCAGCGTCGGCTCGCCGTCCGCGCCCTTGTTGAAGTTCATCACGTTCAGGACCAGCGGGCGCACCTCGCCGTCGAGCTTCTCCTGGTCGCGCAGGCCGGTCATCCAGGCGCCGCCGCGCTTGGAGGGCCGCGCGAAATAGTCGCCGAAGAACACGCCGACGTGCCGGCCGTCCGGGCCGCGCGCCTCCCAGACGCGCACGTCGGGATGATAGACCGGCACATCGCGGCGCTCCGCGAAGGTCAACCCGAACAGACGGCTTGCCGTGTAGAAGGCCGCCTCGATGATGCTGTCGAGCGGCAGATACGGCTTGATCTCGCTCTCATCGAGATCGAAGCGCGCCTTGCGCCGCTTCTCGGCGTAATAGCGCCAGTCCCACGGCGCGAGGCGGAAGTTCCCGCCCTCGGTTGCCGCGAGTTCCTGCAAGGCATCGCGCTCCTCTGCTACGCGGCGGCGCGCCGGCGCCCAAACGGCGTGGAGTAGATCCGGTAACGGCATCCGGCGTCTTCGCCATGGTGTCGTCGAGCTTGTAGTGCGCGAAACTCGGGTAGCCGAGGAGGCGCGCCTTCTCGTCGCGCAGCGCGATCAGTTCGGCGATGATGCTGTTGTTGTCGGTGTTATTGCCGTTGTCGCCGCGCGCGATCCAGGCGCCGAAAGCCTTTTCGCGCAGGTCGCGGCGGGTGGAGAACTGGAGGAACGGCTCGACGCTGGAGCGGCTGAGCGTCAACGCGTGCCCCTTGAGGCTTCGCTCCTCAGCGGCCCCACGCGCGGCGGCTCGGGCAAAATCCGGCAAACCGGCGAGGTCGTCCTCACCGAGCGGCATCACATAGGACTGTTCATCGGCGAGCAGGTTTTGGCTGAAGCTGGTGCCGAGCGTCGCAAGGCGGTCGCCGATCTCCTTCAGCCGCTGCTTCGCCGCCGAATCGAGCCCGGCGCCCGCGCGGCGGAACAGTGCGTGGTAGCGCTCCAGCACCCGCGCCTGCTCGGGCGTCAGTTCGAGGCGCCGCTCCGCGTCTGTGAAGCGCATCCAGCCGGGCGAACAGCTTTTCGTTCAGGTGGATCTCGTTCCAGTGCCTGGCGAGCTTCGGCGCGATGTCGCGCTCAATCGCCTGGATCGCCTCGCTCGTGTGCGCGCCGGCCAGTACGTAGAAGACATTGCTCACTCGGCTGAGCAGCCGCCCGGAGCGCTCCAGCGCCGCCACGGTGTTGTCAAAGTTCGCCGCCGCCTTGTCGTCCGCGATGTCGGCGATCTCGCTCCGATGCTCGCTGAGCGCCGCTCGAACGCCGGCGCGAAGTGCTCCGGCTTGATCGCGCGCGAGCGGCGGCACGCCGAACGGCGCGGTCCAGTCGGCGAGCAGCGGATTGTCGGAGGTCATGGCGTTCATCAGCGCAGAATCTCCAGTGTTCATCGCACTGTAGGTGCGTCATGCCGCCTCGGCAACCAGCGGAACCTCGGGCTTGATCGGGCGGCGCTCTTTCGTATTGATTGCCGCCCATGCTCGACGCCACCAATCAGCCGCGCGGCCGCCGCCGCATCAACTGGGTCAACGTCTCGACCGTGATCTCGGCCGCGATCCTGATCGCCGCCGAAGTGTTCGGCGCGGCGTTCGCCGGCGGCTGGGCGTTCGGCAACCTGTTCGGGCTCGGCGAGTACGGCACCTACATCCTGCAGGTCGTGTTCTTCGCGATCGGCATCGCCGTGATGGCGGCGTTCATCCGCGCCGGCATGCGCATCGAGCCGTTCACGACTCGCACCTGAGTCCGCCTGAGCGACTCAGCGCGAAGAGCTCCTCAACAATTCGCTAACGGTTTTTTCGCGCGCGACGAAAAAAATACTTGCATCGCGCGCGCGAATTACTTATTTCGCGATTGCCCAATTTCGCACGTGCCTGTGGCCGCGTGTCGGTTGGTGGGCATCCGGACAAGAGGCCGGACAGCCGCCTGGGGAAGAGATCTAGCTTCCTCAACCATGCAACCGGCAGCCGGAGGCGAAACCGGCGCACCCCGCTCTCAACGGGGGACGCAGCTTAAAGCAACGACGGAGCGGGCTTTTTTGGCAACACCGGCGTGAATGCCGGACGTGACTGAAAAGGCTTGTCCTTCTTTGCCAGCAGTGCGGAACGGGTCACTCCCTTATCCGGACTAAGGCAGCAATCGGTGTGGTGAGAGCGCGTCCGCTTCAGTCAGCGGCTGCGCGAATCCCTACACCAGGTTCACCTTAAGCCGCGGTTCGCCGCGCATACCGGATAGGGAATTGTTCGGAATGACAGCTCGCATTCGTGACTTCCTCCGCCAGCGCACCGACGACGGGCCCTGCCTCGTGGTCGACCTCGACGTGGTCCGCGACAACTATCAGACCTTCGCCAAGGCGCTGCCCGACACGCGCGTGTTCTACGCCGTGAAGGCAAACCCGGCGCCGGAAGTCCTGTCGCTGCTGGCCAGCCTCGGCTCCTGCTTCGACACCGCCTCGGTCGCCGAGATCGAGATGGTGCTGGCGGCCGGTGCCACGCCGGACCGCATCAGCTTCGGCAACACGATCAAGAAGGAGCGTGATATCGCGCGCGCCTACGCGCTCGGCATCCGCCTCTTCGCGGTCGACTGCCAGGCCGAGGTGGAAAAGATCGCGCGTGCGGCGCCCGGCTCCAAGGTGTTCTGCCGCTTCCTGTTCGACTGCGCCGGCGCCGAATGGCCGCTGTCGCGCAAGTTCGGCTGCGAGCCCTCCATGGCGGTCGACGTGCTCGAGCACGCGCACCGGCTCGGGCTGGAGGCGCACGGCGTGTCGTTCCACGTCGGTTCGCAGCAGAAGAACCAGCACGCCTGGGACCGTGCGCTCGCATCCGCGGCGGCGATCTTCCGCGAGTGCGGCGATCGCGGCATCAACCTCTCGATGGTCAACCTCGGCGGCGGCTTCCCGACCAAGTACCTGAAGAACGTGCCGACGGTGAAAACCTACGGCGCGGCGATCTTCCGCGCGCTGCGCAAGCACTTCGGCAACGCGATCCCGGAGACGATCATCGAGCCGGGCCGCGGCATGGTCGGCAATGCCGGCGTGATCGAGGCCGAGGTCGTGCTCGTGCTCGAAGAAGAGCAACGAGGACGAGGTGCGCTGGGTCTATCTCGACATCGGCAAGTTCGGCGGCCTCGCCGAGACGATGGACGAGTCGATCCGCTACCCGATCAAGACCACGCGGGACGGCGACGAACTCGCCCCCTGCGTGCTCGCCGGCCCGACCTGCGACTCGGCCGACGTGATGTACGAGAAGCAGCCTTACCAGCTGCCGGTGAGCCTCGAGATCGGCGACAAGGTGCTGATCGAGGGGACAGGCGCCTATACGGCGACCTACTCATCCGTGGCCTTCAACGGCTTCCTGCCGCTGAAGACGGTCCACATCTGACCGCCACCTCGCCCCGCGCGAGCGGGCGAGCGAAGAGCCGGGACCCCGGTTCCGACACACGTACCGGACCCCCCTGCACGAACGCTCGCGACTGCAATGCCTGATGAGGGCTGGGAAGGAGTTGGCTATGGTGACGATCCGCCACGAACGTTCGACCGACATCCCGGCGCGCGAGCGCCTGCTCGACGCGGCTTTCGGCGCGACCCGATGGGACAAGGCGTCCGAGCGCGTGCGCGAGGGCCGCTTCGCGGCCGACGGACTGTCGTTCGTCGCGGTCGAGAATGGCCGCATCGTCGGCACGGTGCGGCTGTGGAACGTCAACGCTGGCCTTGGACGCCCTGCCCTGCTGCTCGGCCCGCTTGCGGTCGCAGCCGGCGCCCGCAACCGCGGCATCGGCGCGAGCCTGATGCAGCGCGCGCTGCGCGAGGCACGCCGGCTCAGCCACCGTGCCGTGCTGCTGGTCGGCGACGCGCCGTACTACGGCCGCTTCGGCTTCTCGGCCGAGAAGACCGGCGCGTTGCGGCTGCCGGGGCCATATGAGCAGCATCGCCTGCTCGGGCTTGAACTCAAGCGCGGCGCGCTCGACGGCGCGCGCGGCCTGATCCGCGCGGCCGGCGACCGGCTGCCGAAGGGCCTGCCCGACTTCCTCACCGGCGCGACCTACGCGCCGGCCGCTCTCGCCGCCTGACCGCGAAGCCGACATGACAGTGGATGCCGTGCCTAGTGGAGCGGATTTGACATTCGCTACCTACCCCAGCCGCGAGCTCGCGAAGCGAATGTCAAATCCAAAGCTCCACTAGGACGTAAAACTTGCTAGTGGTCCTTTGATTTTAACATTCGCAAGAGAGTCCGCCGCACAGGGATGCGAATGTTAGAATCGGACCACTAGGCGGCGCGGCATCCTCTTCCGTTTGCACGACGCCGCGGATATCACCCCCGCAAATCGGAGGCTTTTGAAGAATGACCCAGTGGCCGGTGTACGCCCATATCAGCGGGCCCATCGTGATGGTCGGCTTCGGCTCCATCGGCAAAGGCATGGTGCCGATGATCGAGCGCCATCTCGACTACGACAAGTCGCGCATCACGGTGCTCGACCCCAAGGACGAGGGCCGCAAGGCGCTCTGCGAGAAGCACGGCTTGCGCTTCATCCAGCAGGGCGTGACCCGGGAGAACTATCGCGAGCTGCTGACGCCGCTGCTGACCGAAGGCGGCGGACAGGGCTTCTGCGTCAACCTGTCGGTCGACACCGGCTCGGTCGACATCATGGAGCTCTGCAACGAGCTCGGCGCGCTCTATATCGACACCGTCAACGAGCCCTGGCTCGGCTTCTATTTCGACCAGTCGAAGGGCGCGGCGGCGCGCTCGAACTACGCGCTGCGCGAGACGACGCTCGCCGCCAAGAAAGCGCGCAAACCCGGCTCGACGACGGCGGTCTCCTGCTGCGGCGCCAACCCCGGCATGGTCTCGTTCATGGTCAAGCAGGCGCTGCTCGATGTGGCGTCGGACATGAAGCTCAACGTCCCCGAGCCGAAGACAAAGGCCGAATGGGCGGACCTGATGCGACAGGCCGGCGTGAAGGGCATCCACATCGCCGAGCGGGATACCCAGCGCTCGAAGAACCCGAAGCCCCCGGAGGTGTTCGTCAACACGTGGTCGGTCGAGGGCTTCCTGTCTGAAGGCATGCAGCCGGCCGAACTCGGCTGGGGCACTCACGAGAAGTGGATGCCGGCGAACGCGCACACCCACGAGACCGGCTGCGGTGCGGCGATCTACCTGATGCAGCCCGGCGCCAATACGCGCGTGCGCACGTGGTGCCCGACGCGCGGCGCGCAGTACGGCTTCCTCGTCACCCACAACGAGTTCGATCTCGATCGCCGACTATTTCACGGCGCGCGACGCCTCCGGCAAGGTGATCCACCGGCCGACCTGCCACTATGCCTACCATCCGGCGGACGACGCGGTGCTCTCGCTGCACGAGCTGTTCGGGCGCGCCGGCAAGATGCAGGAGAAGCACCACATCCTCGACGAGAACGAGATCGTCGACGGCATCGACGAGCTCGGCGTGCTGCTCTACGGCCACGGCAAGAATGCCTACTGGTTCGGCTCGCAGCTCTCGATCGAGGAGACGCGGGAGCTTGCGCCTTACCAGAACGCCACCGGCCTGCAGGTGACCTCCGCGGTGCTCGGCGGCATGGTGTGGGCGCTGGAGCACCCGAATGAGGGTATCGTCGAAGCCGACGAGATGGACTTCCATCGGCTGCTGGAAATCCAGCGGCCCTATCTCGGCCCGGTGAAGGGCTACTACACCGACTGGACGCCGCTGGCCGGCCGCCCGGGGCTCTTCCCGGAGGAGCTCGACACGAGCGACCCGTGGCAGTTCAGGAACGTGCTGGTGGGGTGACCGCCGCGCGCTTCGTCAACGCAGGCAAAGAAAGGGCGGGCGCGGTTCATCGTGCTCGCCTTTTTCATGCCCGCGTCACATGATTGATCTTTTCGAGAGACCACCGCAGTCTGACGACAGCAGAAAGCGGGTGGGATCAAGACGGCGTCGAGCGTTCACGAGAGTACGTATGAGATTTCCTGGCTTTGTTGCCATCCTTGTTTCCCTGAATCGCTCTCGCTTGGTCGGCTCCCGCGATGAGTCAGCCCGCGACGGGCCAGCCCAGCGCCGTTGGCTTGTGGGAGCAGGTCGACGAGAAGACCGGCAAGCCGGAAAGCTGGTTCAGCATTGCCGAGAAGGACGGCATCTACACCGGCACGATCGTGAAGATGTTCCAGAAGCCCGGCGACCCGCCGCCCGAGTCGTGGCGTTGTGCGAAGTGCGAGGGCGCGAAGAAAAATGCCCCCGTGCTTGGCCTCACCTTAATCGAGGGAATGAAGCGGAACGGCCTGAAGTACGAGGATGGGACGATCTTGGATCCGCGTGATGGCAATGTCTGGCGCGCGTTGATGCAACTCAGCCCGGACGGCAGGCAGCTTGAGGTACGCGGCTATCTCCGTTTCGAGTGGGCTGGCCGCAGCCAGATGTGGAATCGGCTGCCCGACAACGCGATGGCCCCTAACCCGCGCCGCCCTGCTCCGCTGCCGCGCGCTCCTGCACCCAAGAAATAGTCCCGCCGGGCGTCAAGCGAGGTCCGCGATTCCGGCCTCGCCGTCTTCCGTTCCGAACGCGAGCTTCGTCCCGTCCCCGCTCCAGGCGAGCGCCGAGACCGGGGCATTGCCCGGCCGCCGCGCGAGAATTTCCGCGCCGTCTTCCAAGCGGCAGAGCATGATCAGCCCGTCCTCGAAGCCGACCGCGACGATTTCCTGCTTCGGATGACACGCGACCGCGACCGCGCGCTTGTCATAGGGCGCGAGCATGCGCGGCTGCTTGCCCATCGGGCCGTCCTTGGTCTGGAACGGCCACATGATCAGTTGCTCGGAGCCTGAGGTGGCGAGCCACTTGCCGCCCGGCGTCCAGGCGCACGAGCGCACCTTCGCCGAGTAGCCCGACATGCGCATGTCCTTCGCGTCGGCGAGTCGCCAGCCGTGCAGCGTCGGCTCCTGCATGGCGGTGACCAGAAAGCGCCCGTCCGGGCTGAACATCACGTCGAGGTGCGAGCCCTTCCAGGCGAACACCTCCGGCGTCGCCTGCGCGTTCGGAAACCAGAGCGACACGCCGCCGTAGTGCGCGACCGCGAGCCGCAGGCCTTTCGGCGAGAACGCGAGCCCGCCCGACGGTCGACGGCACATCGACCGACTTCACCTCGCCCTTGGCGTTGCGCACGAACGCCTGCTTGCCGGCCGACCATGCGACCGTGCCATCCGGCCCGAGCGCGACGCGATCGATCCAGCGATGTTTTGCGTCGGTGGCGAGCGTTTCGGTCTCGCCTTTCGCATTCGTTGCGACGACCTTGCCGTCATCGCCGCCGGTGAGGATGCGCTCGCCATCGACTCGTCGCCGCCAGAATGCCGCCCCCATGCACCGCGACGCGCTGCTCGGCGCCATCCGCCGCGACGAACAGCAACGCCTCCTCGCCGAGCGCGAACACCGCCTGCTTGCCGAGGAAATGCACCGCAACGACCGGCGCGCCCGCCGCAACGGGCTTCACGCGATCGGTGACGGACGGAATGGTTTTGCGTGTCGGACATGCGGCTCCAGCGCATCCCTCCCGGAGGGGAGGGTGCGGAAAGGCGGGTGGGGGGTCGAGTGAGAACACCAGCGCCGCTAACGCGGCCACTCCGGAGGATAAGAATCAGTACGTCGCGACCGTGCTCTCGAAGCCCTTGCGGATCTTCTCCTCGGGCAGATTGCGCCCGATGAACACCACGCGGCTGGTGCGCTTTTCGTCCGCGCGCCATTCGCGCTGGTGATCGCCGTCGAGCATCATGTGCACGCCCTGGAACACGAAACGCTGCGGATCGTCCTTCAGCGAAACGATCCCCTTGCAGCGCAGGATGTTCGGCCCCTCGGCCTGCGTCAGGTTCTGGATGAACGGGAAGAACTTGTCGGGATCGAGCGGCTGATCGGTCGACATCGAAATCGATTGCATCTCTTCGTCGTGATAATGCTTCAACCCGCCGTGCGAATGCCCGTGATCGTGGCCATGATCATGGTGGCCATGGTCGTGACCATGATGATCATGGTCCTCCTCCGCGTGGAGGAACTCAGGCTCGATGTCGAGGATGCGTTCGAGGTCGAACGCATTGCGCCCGAGCACCTCATGCAGCGGAATCTCCGCGCGCTGCGTGCGATGCAGCTTCGCATAAGGGTTGATGCCGCGAATGCGCGCCTCGGTTTCGCGTAACTCGGCTTCGGTCACGAGATCGGTCTTGTTGATCAGGATCACGTCGGCGAAGGCGATCTGATTCTTCGCCTCGGGCGCGTCCTTGAGCCGGTCGCGCAGCCACTTGGCGTCCGCGACGGTCACCACCGCATCGAGCTTGGTCTTGTTCTGCACGTTCTCGTCGACGAAGAACGTCTGCGCCACCGGCGCCGGGTCGGCGAGGCCCGTCGTCTCGACGATGATCGCGTCGAACTTGCCCTTGCGCCGCATCAGCCCGTCGATGATGCGGATCAGGTCGCCGCGCACGGTGCAGCAAATGCACCCGTTGTTCATCTCGAACACCTCCTCGTCCGCGCCGACGATCAGGTCGTTGTCGATGCCGATCTCGCCGAACTCGTTGACGATCACGGCGTATTTCTTGCCGTGCGGCTCGGACAGAATGCGGTTCAGCAACGTGGTCTTGCCGGCGCCGAGGTAGCCGGTCAGCACCGTGACGGGAATTTTTTCGTTTGTTTCGGGCATCTGTGCACTCCGTAGAGGCACAGATATGGCAATCCCGCGTGCGATGCAAAAGGGCCGATTTCAGCTCATCAGCGCGGTGGCGAGCTGCCGCACGTTGTGCCGCATCATGTCGATGTAGGTCGGCGCCGCGCCCTTTTCGTCGGTCAGCGCGTCCGAGTAGAGCGTACCGCCGATGCGCGCGCCGCTTTCGGCGCCGATCCGCTTGAGCAGCCGGTCGTCCGAAATGTTCTCCAGGAACACCGCCGGGATTTTCTGCTTCCTGATCTGGGTGATGATCCGCGCGACGTCCTTGGCCGACACCTCGGACTCGGTCGAGACGCCCTGCGGCGCGATGAAAGCAACACCGTAGGCCGCGGCGAAATAGCCGAACGCGTCGTGCGTGGTGATGATCTTGCGGCGGTCGGCCGGAATTTTCGCGATCTCAGCCTTCACTTCGGTGTCGAGCGCATCGAGCTTTGCCAGATAGGCCGTGGCGTTTGCGTCATACACGGCCTTGCCGGCCGGATCGGCCGCAATCAGGCCTTCGCGGATGCTCGTCACATAGAGCCTCGCATTTGCAACGGACTGCCAGGCGTGTGGGTCAGCATCGCCGTGGCCATGTCCATGAGCGTCCTCGGACTTGCGCGGCTTGATATCCTTGGTGGCAACGATCATCGGCGCCTTGCTGCCGGACGCCTTGATCAGCCGGTTGATCCAGCCCTCGAAACCAAGCCCATTGGCGAACACCACCCTGGCCTCGCTGAGCATTTTCGCGTCGGTCGGCGTCGGCTGGTAGACATGCGCGTCGCCGTTCGGGCCGACCAGCGCGGTGACCGCGACTCGATCGCCGCCGACATTCTTCACGAAGTCTGCGAGGATCGAGAAGGTCGCGACGACCTTCAGTTTGTCCTGCGCGAGCGATGGCGTCGCCAGCACAGCAAGAAGCACCGTGAGCGCAATCCGTTTCATCATCGTCCGCTCCTCACGCTTCCAGATGCCGGCCAGGAAACACCTGCCGCAGCACGCCGCCGACGCGGCCGAACAGCACCGAGACCGCGTAGAGCCCGCCAGCGACGAGAATGATCGCGGGACCGGACGGCGCGCCCGCGTGGAACGAGATCAGCAGCCCCGCATAGCCCGAAATCGCGGCGCTAACGACCGCGATGGCGATCATCGCGGTGATGTCGCGCGCCCAGAACCGCGCGATCACAGCCGGCAGCATCATGATGCCGACCGCGAGCAGCGTGCCGAGCGCATGGAAGCCGCCGACGAGATTCATCACCACCAGCGCCAGGAAGGCGATGTGCGCCGGCCCGCCCGCGCGGCTGACCGAGCGCAGGAACCCGGGGTCGACGCATTCCAGCACCAGCGGCCGGTAGATCAGCGCGAGCGCGGCGAGCGACACCGTGGTGATGCCGGCGATCAGCAGCAGAGTCTGGTCGTCGAGCGCCAGCACCGAGCCGAACAGGAAGTGCAACAGGTCGATGTTGGTGCCCTTCAGCGACACGATGGTGACGCCGACCGCGAGCGAGATGAGAAAGAAAGCCGCGAGCGAGGCGTCCTCTTTCAACTCTGTCACGCGCGCCACGACACCCGCCCCAACCGCGATGACGAAGCCCGCAATCAGCCCGCCTGCTGTCATCGCGAACAGCGAGAGGCCGGAGACGAGGAAGCCGATCGCGGCGCCGGGCAGGATCGCGTGCGCCATCGCGTCACCGACGAGGCTCATCCGCCGCAGCATCAGGAACACGCCGATCGGTCCCGCCCCGAGCGCAAGCGCGAGCGCGCCGACGAGCGCGCGGCGCATGAAGGCGAACTCGGCAAAGGGGGCGATGAGATAATCGTAGAACACAGGCAGCGCCGCTTGCTCCGATACCCTCTCCCCTTGTGGGAGAGGGTGGCGCCGAAGGCGCCGGGTGAGGGGTCAGTGCAGCAGGTGAGAAACCCCTCACCCCGCCGCCGCGCGGCGACCCTCTCCCACAAGGGGAGAGGGTTGCACCGCGCTCGTGGAAACTACGCCGCGCACTCGTGCGCGTGCTCGTCGAAGGCCTCGCACATGCGCCGCGCCTTCAGCAGATTTTCCGCGGTCAGCACGTCCGCAGTCTTCCCCCACGCGACCGGCTCGCGCGCCAGCAGCAGCGCCTCGGGGAACATCGACTTGACCAGATCGAGGTCGTGCAGCGCCGCGATCACGGTGCGCTTCTCGGCGTGCCAGCGCATCACGAGATCACACAGGTCGGCCGCAGTCTTGGTATCGATCGCGTTGAATGGTTCGTCGAGCACGATCACACGGCCGTCCTGCAGCAGCAGCCGCGCGAACAGCGTGCGCTGCATCTGTCCGCCCGACAGCGTGCCGATCGGCCGCTCCTCGAAGCCCGAGAGGCCGACCGCCGACATCGCGGCGCGCACCTTCTCGCGCTCGCGTTTTCCGATGCCGCCGAACAGACCGGCATCGCGCCACAGGCCCATCGCCACCATGTCGTAGACGCTGATCGGGAAACTGCGGTCGATGTCGGCGACCTGCGGCAGATAGGCGATGTCGCGCGCGCGCAGGCCGCACAGGTCGATCCCGCCGGCGAGCGGCTTGAGCATGCCGACGATGCCCTTGAACAGCGTCGACTTGCCGGCGCCGTTCGGCCCGACCACCGCCACCAGCGCGCCCGCCTTCACCTCGCCCGCGAGATGATGCACCGCCGGATGCCGGTCATAGCCGAGCGTCACGATTGTGGAAGGCCAGCGCTGCGCTCATGTCGCCATCGCCCAGAACGACCGCGCCCCACAGCGCCACGATCAGCACCGCCACTGCCGCAAGCCGCTCCAGCGCGGACAGGCGCAGGATCGACGGCGATACGGTCGCGGGCGGGTGCGCATGACCCGGATGGTGGTGATGGGCGTGATCGGACATATGAAATGTTATATTATCACAACAACAGGATGTCCAGATCCGCGCTGCACGTCCGCCGTGACTGGTCAGCGGCAATTTGAAAAAGCTTGTCTTCCAAATGGATGCGCTAGTTCGACTGGCGATGACGCACGAGGAGCCCGCTAAGTCCCCAGCAAGCTCGCCAGCCACTCGGGGCGGAAATTCCAGCCCGCAAAGCCCGCGATCCCGAAGCTCAGACCCACCGCCCCGCTGCCCCACGCGACATAAAGCAGCCAGAAAAGATCGACCAGCGAGGCAACCGCGGCGAGCGCAATCGCGATCGACAGGAACACGTCCGACATGTCGAACTGGTCGTCGCGGAAGTTGAGCCGGTCATACTCGGCTTCGAGCCGTTCGGCCTTGGCGCGCGTCTCCTTCGAGCGGCCTTCGTATTTCTTGATGTCGGCCTCGTATTCGGCGGCCTGCTTGGCGGCGAGCGTCTTGTCGAACTGCCCGCGGTCTCAAGCAGCCGCAACTGGTGCAGCCCGTTCTCGTCGACGTGCAGCTTCACGCGGGAGAACTGATATTCGGCCCAGGCGTCGACCGAGTCGGCCTTCGCCTTCTGCATCGCCTGATTGATGTTGTCGTCCTTGGTCTTCGAGATCGCCATGAACACCGAGAGGACCACCACGGTGACGGCGACCAGATCACTCAGTTTCTTGTTTTCGCGCTTCTCGCTTGCAACATCGGCCGCGCTCATGTGTCACCCCCGTGGCTGTTGAGTCGCCAGGGCATTGTATCTCACCCCAGAGGGCCGGCCGCGAGGGAATTGAGGTCGAACTTTTCCACATCGCGCAGCAACCCGACGAACGCGCGCGCGCCGTACTCCAGTGCCGCCTCGCCTTTTTCCGCGGTGGCGAGCGATGCGTCGCCGACCGCGCCGGACGCTTGCAGGTCCTGCGTCATCCAGCCGAAGCCGGCGGGAAAATCAGCGCGCAGATGCTTGTAGTCGCGCTCCATCGCGTAGGTGACAGGCTCGAAGTCCGCGATCCTGTCGCGCCGCACGAGGTCGGGGTAGGCGGCCAGCATGATCGATGTTTCGATTTCCCCGCCATGGATGCCATGCGTGCGCTCCGCGGCGCTGAACAAGCCATCCGGATAGCCGAAGCGGCCCCATGAGGTGTGCACTGCCAGCATGTTGTGCTTCACACGCAACTGCCGGGCCGCGAGGTCGATCAGCGTGATGTTGCCGCCGTGGCTGTTGATGAGGACGAGCTTGCGGATGCCGGCGCGCGCGACGCTTTCGCCGATCTCGATGAAGGCGCGCAGCGTGGTTTCGGGCGAGAGCGTGAGCGTGCCGCGGAACGCGCGATGTTCGTCGGACGCGCCGACCTGCTGGACGGGAAGAAACACCGCCGGTGAATTGTGCGGCAGCAGCGCGCGCACGCGTCCGAGATAGGCTTCCGCGATGTAGGTATCGACACCGACCGGCAAGTGCGGCCCGTGCTGCTCGACGGCGGCCACCGGCAGCACCGCAATGCGGTCGGCGGCGAACTCCTGGGTCGTCAGTGAAAGCCAGTCGGTCACATGTCACCCTGTCATTCCGGGGCGCCGCGTAGCGGCGACCCCGGAATCCATAACCACCGGCGGAGCGAAAGAGGCAAGGCCTGTGGTTATGGATTCCGGCCTCGCTATGCTCGGCCGGAATGACAGCGAGTGCCTCGCCAACATCGTGACGGCGGGATAGTGTCCGCGCAAATTCAATCCCTCGGAGCCACCCATGAAGCCCGCATCGTTTGCGCGCCGCGCGCTATTCGCCCTCACGCTTCTCGCCGCGCCCGCGCAGGCGCAGCCGCTCGACAAGGTCTCGTTCGGCACCAACTGGGTCGCCGAAGCGGAGCACGGCGGATTCTATCAGGCGGTCGCGGACGGCACGTACAAGAAGTACGGCCTCGACGTCACCATCGTGCCGGGCGGCCCGCAGGTGAACAATCGCCTGCTGCTGCTCGCCTCGCAAGATCGACTTCTTCATGAGCGCGAACTCCCTGCAGGCGTTCGACGCGGTGGCGCAGAACATTCCGACCATCGCGGTGGCAGCGAGCTTTCAGAAAGAGCCACAGGTGCTGCTGACGCATCCGGGCGCGGCGGAGAAATTCGAGGACCTGAAGAAGCTGACGCTACTGATCTCGTCCGAAGGCCAGCAGAGCTACTTCAAATGGATGCAGGCGGAGTTCGGCTTCAGTCCTGAGAAGGTGAAGCCCTACACGTTCAATCCGCAGCCGTTTCTGGTCGACAAGACCAGCGCGATGCAGGGCTATGTGACATCCGAGCCGTTCGCGGTCGAGAAGGCCGGCGTGAAGCCGAAGATCTTTCTGCTCGCCGACCAGGGTTTCAACACGTACTCGACCCTGATCGAGACGCGCCGGGAGGTGGTGGAGAAACGGCCTGACCTGGTGCAGCGCTTCGTCGATGCCTCGGCGATCGGCTGGTACAATTATCTCTACGGTGACAACAAGCCCGCGAACGACCTCATCCGCAAGCACAATCCGGAAATGAGCCAGGAGTTGATCGACTACTCGATCGCCAGGATGAAGGAATACGGCATCGTCGACTCAGGCGACTCGCTCAAGCTCGGCATCGGCGCAATGACGGACGCCCGCATGGCGAGCTTCTTCGACAAGATGGTGAAGGCCAGCGTAGTCAAGCCGAACGTCGATTTCCGCAAATCGTACACGCTGCAGTTCGTGAACAAGGGCGTGGGCGTGGAGCTGCGGCCGAAGAATTAGCCCAACACGTACTTCACCACGACACCAAGAAGCGCCATCACGCCGACCACCTCGATCAGGCTGCGGTGCAGCCTGAAAGCCAAAACGGCGGCGACAATCGCAAGCCCCGCTGCTTTCAAATCCAGCGCGAGCGGATCGAACGCGAAGTAGCGCAGCCATCCCGCGCGCACTTCGGTCACTTCGCCGAACAGCACATGCAGCGCGAACCAGACCGTGAGGTTGAGGATCACGCCCACGACCGCCGCCGTAATCGCGGCGAGCGCGCCAGAGAGGCGGCGGTTCGCGCGCAGCTGCTCGACGAACGGCGCCCCGGCGAAGATCCACAGCATCGAGGGCGTGAACGTGACCCACGTCGTCATGGCGGCGCCGAGGATGCCCGCCGCGACCGGCGAAAACGGCGCGGCGTCACGGAACGCGGCGAGAAAGCCGACGAACTGCGTCACCAGAATGAGCGGCCCCGGGGTCGTTTCGGCGAGCCCCAGCCCGTCGACCATCTCGGGCGCCGTCATCCAGTGGTGCGTCTCGACCGCTTGCTGCGCCATGTAGGCGAGCAGCGCGTAGGCACCGCCGAAGCTCACGACGGCAAGTTTCGAAAAGAACACGCCGATGGTGACCAGCACGTGCTGCGGGCTGAACACCAGCGCCGCAAGCGCCACGGGCGCCCACCACACCACGAGGCCGATCACCACCGCGAGGGCAAACTGCCGCCAGCGGTCCGGCGCCGCGGGCGCGGTGACGATCGCCTCATCCTTCAACCCGACTTCCGCGGGCGACGTGCGCGCCACCCACCAGCCAACCAGTGCCGCCGCCGCGACGATGAGTGGAAACGGCGCATTGAGAAAGAAGATGCCGACGAACGCCGCGCCCGCGAGCCCGTAAAGGAGCCGCGTCTTCAGCGCGCGCCTACTGATGCGCAGCAGCGCCTCGACCACGATCACCAGCACCGCGGCCTTGATGCCGAACAGCGCGCCGTCGATCCACGAGACGCCGCGCCCGAGCGCGTAGGCAAGGCTCAAGGCCAGCATCACCAGCGCGCCCGGCAGCACGAACAGGATGCCCGCCACAAGTCCGCCGCGCACGCCGTGCAGCGCCCAGCCGATATAGGTCGCGAGCTTCTGCGCCTCGGGCCCGGGCAGCAGCATGCAGAAGTTCAGCGCATGCAGGAAACGCGGCTCGTCGATCCATTTTTTCTCGTCGACCAGCATGCGGTGCATCATGGCGATCTGGCCCGCGGGCCCGCCGAAGTTGATGCAGCCGATCTTCAGCCAGACACGGAAAGCTTCGCCGAAGGTCGGCGAAGCTTTCGCGCCGACAGGTGCAGTCTCGATTTGCACCGTCATCTCATGCCGCCTTCGCGGGCCAGTTGTGACGCTCCTGCGCGGCATGCCGCGCCCATGCGAACAGCGCATCGTAGACCATGAAGCCACGCTCGATCATCCCATGGTCGTCGTCGCCAGCCATCGCCGAGATGCCCAGCGATATGGCGTGCAGCCCGGCCGCTTCCGGCGCGAGATCGTAGCGCGCCGTATCGGCGCCGCGCACGATCAGGGCGAGGCGCGCGAGCGAGGGCTCGCCCTCCAGTCCGAACAGCTTGAGCAACGTGTCGAACGAGCAGCGCTCGCCCTCGTGACTGATCTCGATGCCTTCGATATCGAACGGGATCGCACCAATGTCGGCCGCGATGTTTTTAACCTCCGGCGGATCCACGTAGAGAATCCGCGCGTGCGGATCGATGAAGCGCCGGATCAGCCAAGGGCATGCAACGCGATCGATCTTCGGCCGCCGCCGTGTAACCCAAAGGCTCGGCAACGTCGGTGCAAATCGCTCCAGCGTGGCCTTCGTGACGACGGGCAGGCCCGCCTCGCTCCACGCTTGGCGGCCACCTTCCAGCACCTGCGCCGGCACCCCGCGCCCGCGCAGCTCCCCTGCAATCATCTGGCTCAAATTGTGTCCATAGCGGCAGGCGAGCACGATCGGCCGGTCCGTCGGCAGGCCAGGTACCCATTCAAGGTAGGTTTCCGGTTTATGCCACTGGGCGGTCGGAATGATGCCTGGGCCTGCCTCATAGATTTCGCGGCGGCATACATCGAGGATCACGGGCGCACCGGCCGTGCCGATCTGAGACCAAAGGTCCTGCGGGGTGATGAAGAAGTTCGTTGAGGTCATGATGTGGTGCTCCTCAATCCTGGCACGGACAGGCCGCGACGCCGCGGAGCCAGTAGCCTTCCACGGCTTCGTCAGCCCAGAATGTGACCGACACCTCCATCACGCCGGGTTTCCAGGTGAACTGCTCGACAAATTCGAGTTCGGGCGCGTTCTCCTTCTGCCGGGTGAACATGATCTCGAAACGTCCGGACGCGGTCGCGCAGCGCGACGCATCGACCGCCATCACCGCCGTCCATATCCGCTCCATTGTTTCGGGTTGCGTCGGCGAAAACCGCACCTCCTTGAAGCCCAGAACGGGCTTGCACACCGGCGCCGCAGCGGCTGGCGTCATGCCAAGGCCGATGCTGCCGATGAGCAGCCCAATTCCGATCAGGTTGTTCTTGGGAGAAATAAAAAAGCTCGTCGAAGCCATAGGGTCTCCTCCGTGAGGAAGGAGACGGCACTTGGGCCTCGCGAGCCTGACGGGGCGACCGTCGCAGGCCCCGCAGCCGGTGTGTAGCGTATCGCGCGTGCCACATCAACTGCGAAGCGTTCCAACGACCCACGGCCCGACCAGCGCCACGCCCGAGACGAGCAGCAGGATCAGCACCACGCGGCGGAAGCCGGCCTCATCGAGCCGGCCATAGAGCTTCAGCCCGATCCATGTGCCGAGCAGCACCAGCGGCAGCCCGAGCACGAACAGCTTCACGGTATCGAGCGCGATGTCGCCGCGTACGCCGAGCAACGAGGCGCTCATGAGAAAGACGAACACTGCGGTCGGCTGAAACACGCTGCGCTGGACGTCGCGCGACCAGCCGCGCAATCCGCACCAGATGATCACCAGGATGCCGGAGAGGCCGGTCATGCCGCCGAGTACACCGTTGAGAAATCCCGCCGTGCCGTCGGCCAGCGCGTGCGCGGACTTCGCGGGCGGCAGGTTCGGCCGCAGCAGGCTGTACACCGAATACGCGATCAGCACGACGCCGACCCCCGCACGCATGTGCTCGGGGCGCGCGAGCCCGAGAATGCTCACGCCCGCGGGAACGCCGAGCGCACCGCCGGCCAGGAACGGCCACAGCAGGCTGAAATCCAGATTGCGCCGCAATTTCCAAACCGCGGTGCCCTGCACCACCAGCCCGTAGCAGACGATCAGTGTCGCAGTTTGCAGCGGGGTGAGCACATGCAGCCAGGCGCCGCTCGCTACCAACCCGAATGCGAAACCCGCAACGCCGGTGACCACCGCGGCGACGAAGGTCGCGGCAAGGAACAGGATGAGCTGAAGGAGTGTGCCGTCCATGTGCCCGCGCCCAAGCGCGCATGCCCGGATGGCTGTTGTGGTGCGAAAGCCGCGCGAGCCCCGGTAACCCGAACGGGTAACCGAATTCACTGGGTGCCTCAAGGTCGCAGCGAACAAGCCTCCCCTGACAATTCGCCACTCGCGCGGGAAAGTATGGTTGGCTAGGTAGGAGCGCCTCACCCTGAGGAGCCGCGCGGCAGCGCGGCGTCTCGAAGGGCGGGGCGCGGGCCATCCTTCGAGACGCGGCCCATAAGCGCGGTTACGCGCGTCTTCGACGCGCCATGGGCCGCTCCTCAGGATGAGGACTGTGTAAGGAAAGCACCATGCCCAACACCATCGATCTGTCCGGAAAGTTCGCCGCCGTCACCGGCGGCGCGCAAGGCATCGGCCGCGCGATCACCGAGCGGTTTCTCGACTCCGGCGCGAGCGTGGCGATCTGGGACCGCGACAAGGCCTTCGCCGAGAAGACCGCGGACGAACTCGGCAATCGCGGCAAGGTCGTGGCCATCGCCGTCGATGTCACGAAACTCGCGGACGTCGAGCGCGCGCGCGACGACACCGTGAAGGCCTTCGGCCGCATCGACATCCTGGTCAACAACGCCGGCATCGCGGGCAAGAACGCCACAACGTGGGATTACCCCTCCGAGGAGTGGCAGCAGGTGATGCGCGTGAACCTCGACGGCCCGTTTCACTGCTGCCGCGCGGTGGTGCCCATCATGATCGCGAACAAGTACGGCCGCATCGTCAACATCGCGTCGATCGCCGGCAAGGAAGGCAACCCGAACGCCTCCGCCTATTCGGTCTCGAAGGCGGGCGTGATCGCGCTGACAAAATCACTCGGCAAGGAACTCGCCGGGCACGACATCGCGGTGAACTGCATCACGCCGGCCGCAGCGAAAACCGCGATCTTCGACCAGATGAAGCAGGAACACATCGACTACATGCTGTCGAAAATTCCGCGCGCGCGTTTCGTCAAGGTCGAGGAGATCGCGGCGCTCGCCGCATGGTGCGCGTCGGCCGACAATTCCTTCACCACCGGCGCGGTGTTCGACATTTCGGGCGGACGGGCGACGTATTGAGGATGCCGCGATCGGCAACGCGCGCACTTTCCCCTCTCCCGCTTGCGGGAGAGGGTGGCGAGGCGCACAGCGCCGAGCCGGGAGAGGGTTCTTCTAAGTTCAAGCGCCCCTCTCCCGCCTCGCTCCGCTCGGCACCCTCTCCCCGCCGTCAGGGCGTCCACGCCCGTCTTCGACGGGCTATGGGGCGAGGGGAAGCGACCGCCGTGCCATGACCCCCGCGGAGCGAACTCAACGCGACAGGCTCACCGGCATCGGGCTGATGTGCGTCGCCGTGCTGCTGTTCGCGTTCAACGACGCGGTCGCAAAATATCTCAACGACTTCATGCACACGATGCAGGTCGTATGGGCGCGCTACATGGCAGCGTTCGTTCTTGCCATCGTGATCGCAAATCCGTTTCGCAACCCGTCCATCATGCGTACCTCGCGGCCGTGGCTGCAACTTGGCCGCTCCACGCTGCTGTTCGGCTCGACGGCGCTGAATTTCTACGCGCTGCGCTATCTCCAGCTCGACCAGGCGATCGCGATCATCTTCTCGACGCCGTTCATGGTGGCGGCGCTCGGCGGACCGATCCTCGGCGAATGGATTCACTGGCGGCGCTGGACCGCCATCATCGTCGGCTTCTGCGGCGTGCTGCTGGTGACGCGGCCCGGCGCAGGCGGCATCCATTGGGCAGCGTCCCTCTCGGCCCTCGGCGCGGTCTGCTACGCGATCTACTCGATCTCGACCCGCATCCTCGCGCGCCACGACAGCACCGATACGACCAATTTCTATTCCAATCTGGTGGGCGCGATCCTCGCCACCATGATCGTGCCGTTCCTGTGGACGCCGCAGAGCGACTGGAAAGTCATCCTGCTGATGTGCTCGATGGGCCTGTTCAGCGGCATGGGCCACTATCTGCTGATCATCGGCCACCGCCTCGCGCCCGCCTCGGTGCTGGCGCCGTTCATCTATACCGAGATCATCTGGATGATCGCGCTGGGTTACGTGGTGTTCGGCGACAAGCCGAACAACTGGACGCTGTCCGGTGTCGCCGTCGTGATCTCATCAGGCCTTTATCTGCTCTACCGCGAGCGCATGGTGGGACCGCGCAAATCCGGTTGATTGATTTCCCTTCCCCGTGCTGCAAATTTAAGGCCCAAGAAGCCCTCAGAGGTCTCAACGACATGGCGAGGAAACCTGCCCGTCCGGCTGCGCGCTCGGCCGCCCGCACTCCCG
>CAVZYQ010000012.1:0-9267 GCA_963779545.1 uncultured Alphaproteobacteria bacterium
CACGAGAATGCCGTGATGGCGGGCGCGTTTGCCAATGCGAACGCCAAGGTGCTGACCGACCGGCTCGGCCGCAAGCCGACCGATGGCGAACTCTACATGGCGCATTTCCTCGGTGCGTCGGGCGCCTCGCGCTTCATCAAGGC
Source organism: uncultured Alphaproteobacteria bacterium (assembly GCA_963779545.1). Lineage (GTDB taxonomy): Bacteria > Pseudomonadota > Alphaproteobacteria > Rhizobiales > Xanthobacteraceae > PALSA-894. The sequence goes on from CAVZYQ010000012.1 coordinate 144, forward strand.
GGCCGAAGCAAATCCGAACGGCACCGCCGCAGGCCTGTTTCCGCGCGCCGCGAGCGCGAACCGCTCGATCTTCTACGACAAGACCGGCACGGCGCGCAGCCTGAAGCAGGTCTATGCGGGGCTGGTCTCGAAGCACAACGTGATCGGTAGCGCGGCGCAGATCGCCGCCGTGAAGCCGGCCGATGTCGTGAAGCCGAGCGAAGCCGCGAAATCGAGCATCGCGATCGCGGCTGCGCAGGCCGCGCCAGTCTCGGCGGCGCTGACGGCGCAGACTGCGAGCAATTCGGTGCTGACGCCGAAGAGCGTAAAGACAATCTCGATCACGTCGCCCGCGGCCTTGAACGTCGCGGCCGTTGCGCCGGCGAACGAAACGATCACCACGGCAGCGGTGCAGCCCTCACGCGCAAGCGCGAATGTTGCGGCCGTGACTTCCGAGGCTCCGGCGAGCTTCGCGGATCGTGTCGCGCCGCTTGCCGCGGCAGAAACGGCCCCGGCGAAAGCGCCGGAAGGTCCGATCTTCCAGACGCTCTTCCAAACCGATGGCCGCGGAGCGGTCGCGCCGGTGGTGCGCGAGTTGTGGGGCCCGCGCCACGCCGCCGCGGTCGAAACCTCGGCTGCGGTCGCGCCGCCGACCGACATTTCGGCACAGCGCCGCCCGCAGCCGGCCCTTAACGCGCCGCTCGATCTGTTCCAGTTCATGCGGCCTGCCGCGCGCCGTCCGGCGTAGCGCGCGACCAGCAAAGTGGGGACCGGTTTTGCGTCCGGTCGCACGGCTAACATTTAACCTCGGCGCATGGTCTTGTCGGCGAACCGGTGCCCACTTCGCCGGATCATGCGCTGCCACAAGGGCTTTTGGCCCTTAATAATTCGGCAATAATCACAAAGAGTTATGGTGAACCACTTGTTAAGCCGCATGGCTTAGCATGCATCGTGTCGCCGTTGTGTGTCGCGGCTTTGTGGGTTCGTAGCGTCAGTCATGATTGTCCGTCACTTCCTGCAATGGGTACGTACCGCCGAGGCTGCGGAGCGCGCAGAAGCAACCTCCGCCCTCGCACGGGCCTACCTTTATTCCGACCTCAGCCCGGATGATCGCATCGCCGCCGAAGGCGCGATGATCATGCTGCTCGACGATCCCTCGCCGCTGGTGCGGCGTGCGCTCGCCGAGACGCTCGGCGCCAGCCGCGAAGCTCCCGCCGCGGTCGTGCACGCACTGGTGAACGATCAGCCCGACATCGCCGAAATCGTGCTGGAGCGCTCGCCGCTGCTGCTCAACTCCGATCTGGTCAACTCGGTGGCGGTCGGCGGCCGCGACATGCAGGCTGCGATCGCGCGTCGCGCAGTCCTGCCGCGCTCGGTATCGGCGGCGCTGGCGGAAGTCGGCACCGCGGAAGCGTGTCTGATCCTGATCGAAAACCCCGGCGCCGATCTTGCGGCATTCTCGCTCGACCGCATCGTGGAGCGCTTCGGGCATCTCGCGGCGATCCGCAAGTCGTTGCTCGCGTGGCCCGATCTGCCGGCCGCGTTGCGGCATGCGCTGGTGATCAAGCTCTCCGAAACGCTCGCCGGCTTTGTGGTCGCGCGCAACTGGCTCGATGCGGGCAGGGCGCAGCGCATCACGCAGGAAGCCTGCGAGAAGGCGACCGTGATCCTCGCGGCGGCGACCTCCGAGAACGGCGAGGTATCGCCGCTGATCGTTCACCTGCGGCAGACAGGCCAACTCACCAGCGGTCTCGTGCTGCGCTCGCTGCTCTCGGGCAATCTCGAGTTCTTCGAGCAGGCGCTTGCTGAGCTCACCGGCCTCCCGGCCGCGCGCGTCTCCGCGCTGGTGCATGACCGCCGCGGCGCGGGCTTCAAGGCGGTGTTCGACCGGGCAGGCCTGCCGTCCTCGGTCTATCCGGCGTTCCGCGCCGCCATCGAGGCCATGCACGAAGACGGGCTGCAGGCCGAGGTGGGCGGCAACACGCGCCTGCGCCGCCGCATGGTCGAGCGCGTGCTGACAAGCTGTGCCGGCATGCCGGCGGGTGAGGTCGAGCCGCTGATCACGCTGTTGCGCCGCTATGCGACCGAGGCGGCGCGCGAAGAGGCGCGGCTGTTCTGCGACGAGCTTGTCGACATGGGCAACATGTCGAACATCGTTCCGGCGAATGACGTCGGGCGCGCCGCAGTTGCGGCGTAGCGCTAGAGCGCTATCGTTCTTGGGTAGGAGCGGAGTCGCGCTCTAGCTTTTTCTTTGAGCATGATCTTATCCGAAAACCGGTTCCCATCGCGGGGTCGAGGACTGCTTTTCGGGATCATGCTCTAACTCTGCGGTGCGAGCGACGGCGAGAGGATCGACTCGAGCGTCTCCGGCCGGTCGCGGTTCAGGTGGATGAGAAACTCGTCCGTCACCTGACGCAGCTTTTCGGCGAGTGCCGCCGCATATCGGCCCCGTCGCCGCGCGTGTTCTTGTGGGTAATCGCGCGGATCGCATCGACGTGCTGGTCGACCAGCGCGAGCGGCATCAGGTTGATGTCGGGGATGTGTTCGATCAGCCGGCACAGGCTGTCGGCGACCGGCGCGACCTGCGGAAATCCGAAGGTCGCCGCCTGGCCCTTCATGTCGTGCGAGGCGCGGAACAGCACGTCGCAGTTGCCCGGCGTGATGCCGGTTGCCCGGATGGCGTTGCGCGCATCGTCGAGCCGCTGGCATTCGAGATCCATCCACGTCGCGAAGTCGTCCGCGAGTTCGGCGAGCGCGGCTTCGGCGCGCGCCACCGGATCGAAATCGATCTTCGTGCCCGGCTTCACCTTCTCGACCGCCTTCTTCAGGCGGTTTGGCGGCACGATCACCTCGTGGTCCGCAAAGGTCGATACGGCGGCCGGGGGCCTCTTCGCGTTCATTACTTACTTCCTGTTGTACTCACGCCGGGGTCTTTGCTTTTTCCAGCAGCGGCTGTTGCTTGATCACATCCGCCTTGCCGCCCTTGCGCCGTTCGGGGCCTGCATAGTTCGGATTGGCGTTGCGCCGCCGGTCCGGGCCAAAATACGCCTTGGTCTTGATGAAGGGGCGAGGGTTTGCCACCACGTTGAGCACGCGCTGATAAAGCCCCTTCGCGGAGATCGGCTTCGCCAGAAACTCGGTGACGCCAGCATCGCGTGCCGCGATCACGCGCTTCTTCTCCGAGTGGCCGGTCAGCATGATGATCGGCACGTACGGGTTTGTGTTTGCGCCCGGCTGGCGGATCATCTGTGTGAGTTCGAGCCCGTCGAAGATCGGCATCGCCCAGTCGGTGATGACGATGTCGGGCGAGTAGTGGGTGAAACCTTCAAGGCCCGCCGCGCCGTCTTCCGCCTCGTACACCTCGCGCGTGCCGAAGCCGTGCAGCAGCGTCCGCAGGATGCGGCGCATATGCGCGTTGTCATCGATGATGAGGAAGCGCAGGCGGTTGAAATCGATGCGGACCATAAGCGCAGCCGAAGGCGCGCCGCACGGATGCGCGGCACGTTACCGGCAGGCTAGGCCTTCGCCGTTAACGAACGGTTTAGGATGTGACGCTGGCAGGTGCGCAGCCTCACGAATAGCCAAATTGCTCGCGCAAAATTCGCTCGTCGAGGCTGTGGCCGGGGTCGAACAGCATCGGGATCGAGATCATGTGGTCCATGCTGATTTCGACCATGCGCACGTCGCGCACCTCGTCATGGTCGGCGACCGCGGCGACCGGGCGCTTCTCGGCCTCCAGCACTTCGATCTCGACGCGCGCCTTGTCGGGCAGCAAGGCACCGTGCCAGCGGCGCGGGCGGAACGGGCTGATTGCGGTCAGCGCGAGGAGGGGCGCATTGATCGGGATGATCGGACCCTGCGCCGACAGGTTATAGGCGGTGGAGCCCGCGGGCGTGGCGACCATCACGCCATCGGCCACGAGTTCGGCAAGCCGCTCCTTGCCGTCGATCAGGATGCGCAGCCGTGCCGCCTGATAGGCCTGGCGGAACAGCGACACTTCGTTGATGGCGTGCGCCTCGTGGCGGCGGCCCTTGGCATCCTGCGCGCGCATCAGCAGCGGGTGGATCGCCGTCGTCTGCGCCTCGGCGAGGCGCTTGGGCAGGTCGTCCTCGTGAAATTCGTTCATCAGGAAGCCAACGGTGCCGCGGTGCATGCCGTAGATCGGCTTGCCCGAGGTCATGAAGCGATGCAGCGTCTGCAGCATCAGGCCATCGCCGCCGAGCGCGACGATGGTGTCGGCCTCATCCGGGACAGCGTTGCCATAGCGCTTGGCGAGGCGCGCATGCGCCTCTTGCGCTTCGGCGCTTGTGCTCGCGACGAAGGCGATCTTCGGCTGGCGGGGATTTGCACTCATATTATAGAACTGTCGCGCCGGAACCGGCGGAGAACCCTTATGAACCGCAGAGCGCGCGGTGTTCGTCTATACGACCTATCCGTCCCTTGTCGAGGCGGAGCGGATCGGCAAGGCGGTGCTGGAGCGCCGGCTCGCGGCCTGCGTGAATATCCTGCCCGGAATGATCTCGCACTACTGGTGGGAGGGCAAAATCGAGCGCGGCGAGGAGATGGTGATGATCATCAAGACGCGTGCTTCGCTCGCCGACTGCGGTGCAGCGCGGCGGTGAAGGAGCTGCATCCGTACGACACGCCCGCGATCCTGGTGCTGCCGGTCGAGGGTGGGGAGGCCGGGTATATCGATTGGCTGATGCGGGAGACGGAGGCACGGGCCTAGAAACGCGTGTCCCGGGCGCGTCGTAGCATGAAATGATCCGACGCAGACCCGGGAGCCCGGTTTCTTAATTAGAGCAAGCAACCGGGGTCCCGCATCTGCGATGCACCGCTAAGAAGCGCTGCATCGCGTGCGGGACACGGGCTCAATACGTCACAGTTCCTTCCATGCCGCCCTTCAGGTCCTGATATTCCTTGCAGGCCTTGTTGCCGCAGATCGCCTCGATCTTCTGCAGGAAGTCGGCGGCCTTGAGCATGTTGCCCTGCTCGACGTGCCACATGCCGTAATACTGCCAGGTGCGCACGTGGCTCGGGTCGGACGACAGGGCGCGCTCGTACCAGACTTTGGAGAGCTGGTAGTCGCCGAGCTTGCGGGCGGTGTAGCCCAGGTAGTTCGCGACATCCGGATGATCGTCGGAGTCCAGGTCCTTGAATGCCGCGAACGCCGTCTCGTACGCGCCCGCCTGCACCAGGTTGAAGGCGAGGCGATAGCCGTCGCGGAATTGCTGTTCGGACCGCTGGTCCTTCTTTTTCTTCTGCGGCTGGGTCGTGGTCTCCTTCGGCTGCGACGGCCGGGCGCTGCTGCTGCACCGGGCCGGGATTGCGTTGGGCCGGCGTATCGGGCTCGCCGCCGGCCGCGAATGCGACGCCGGTGCCGAGCGACAGCGCGAACAAAGATGCGACAGTCACAACGCCGAGACGATGGGTCATTGCTTCCTCCAGTTTGTTCGCGCCGCGCGAGGCGGACAGATCAGTACGTGACAGTGCCTTCCATGCCGCCCTTCAGGTCCTGATATTCCTTGCAGGCCTTGTTGCCGCAGATCGCCTCGATCTTCTGCAGGAAGTCGGCGGCTTTCAGCATGTTGCCCTGTTCGACATGCCACATGCCGTAATACTGCCAGGTGCGGACGTGCTTGGGATCGGACGCGAGCGCGCGCTCGTACCAGACTTTCGAGAGTTCATAGTCGCCGAGCTTGCGGGCGGTGTAGCCGAGATAGTTCGCGACATCGGGATGATCGTCGGAGTCCAGATCCTTGAACGTCGCGAAGGCCGCCTCGTACTGCCCGGCCTGTACCAGGTTATAGGCGAGGCGATAGCCGTCATGGAATTGCTGCTCGGACCTCTGCTCTTTCTTCTTCTTGCTTGAGCCCTGTTTCGCCTTGGGCGGACTGCTTGAACCGGACGAAGGATTGGTCGGCTTCGGGTCCGGCTCGCCGGCCGCGAATGCGGCGCCGACGCCAAGCGACAGCGTGAACAGGGTTGCGGCAGTTAGCGCGGCAAGACGATGGGTCATTAGGCTCCCTCCCTGGATGCGAATGCGCGTAAATCCTATCATATGACGGGAACACACGCACGCCGCGCGCCATTCCGGCATGCCACTTCAACTCGCCGTGATCATGCCGCTGCGGTTCCACAGGAGCCGCAACCCAATGATACGGCCAAAACGCGACTCCGGTTTCACCCCTGGAACGAAAAGAGAGGGCGGGCTTTGCCGCCCGGCCTCGCTCCCGATTCGTCAGTTCGTGCGCACCTTGATGCCGGCATAGACCGCAGCGCCGGGCGAACGGAACGAGTAGACCTCCTCGTAGCGCTGGTCGAACACGTTCTCGCCGCGGACATAGACGGTCGACCACGGCGTCACGTCGTAGGAAATCTGCCCGCCGACCAGTGTGTAGGCATTGAGCGTCGTGCTCGACGACGGGAAAGTGAAGATCGTGTCCTTCATCCGGCCGTTATAGATGACGTTCACGGTCGCCTTGCCGCGCCCCTCGTCGAACAGCACCGTTGCGGAGCCCGACGCCGCATGCGGCGGACGGCGGATTTCCTCGCGCCCCTGATCGTCGCGCGCGTCGGTATAGGTGTAGGTGCCCGACAGGATCAGCCAGTCCACGGGGCGGAACTTGGCGGTCGTCTCCACGCCCTGACGCGTCGACGTGCCATCGAGATTGCGCACGCTTTGCTTGTTCTGTCCGTTGACCATCACCGACGACGGCACGATCTCGTGCTCCAGCCGCGAGTTGAAATAGGTCACGTCCACCACGACGCGGCCGTTCCAGAATGTCTGCTCCCAGCCGACATCCCAGCCGATCGAGCTTTCCGGCACGAGATTCGCATTCGGCTGGAAGGTCGAGGTGATAAAGCCGAACTGCTCGATGAAGCTCGGATTGGTCACACCGCGCCCGACGCTTGCGTGCAGCCGCCCGCCGACCGGCGCGACCTTCTGCGAGAGCGAATAGCGCCAGGTGTACTGGTCCTCGAACGGCTCGTTGAAGTCCTGGCGCTGCGCGATCGAGATCGTCGTGCCGGTGCGCAGCAGATCGAGCACGTATTCGCCGCCGACACTGTTCGTCGTGCGGGCGTAGCCGTTGCGTGCGGCGTCGATATCCGCCTGAGGGAAGAACTGAAGAAAAACGCTGGTGAACGAGAAATGTTCACGCCGATTCTCCAAGAGGCCGGTGATCGTGTGCTTTTCGCCACCCGCCACGTTGCTGTCGAGCACGAGCGTGCTTTTGTAGGTCAGCGTTTCGGCCGTGCCGAGGGAGCTCGAGGTCTGCATGAAGTCATCGAAGTTGACCAGACCGAGGCGCGAGCCGGCCCACTTCATCGACTGGATCCATCGGTCATCGAAGAGTTTCAGCGTGCCCTGCACGCGTGCGAGGGTCTCGCCAACCCGGGTGCTGTAGCCGGGCGCATCGACGACGAGTCCGTCGTTGACGAAGAACGGGTCCTGCGGGTCGTATTGAGAGTTGCGCTGAGTGTGACGCACAAAGCCCTCGACGTTGAAGTAGGGCGTGAGGTCGACGCCGGCCTTGGCGGTGACGACGCCGCGCTTGGCGCCGTCCAGTTCGTTGCCGTCGCGCGCGATGTTAAAGCCGTTGGTGGTCGCGGAGGTCGCCGTGATCGATCCGTAGACCGGGCCGACCGCGCCGCGGAACGTCGCAGCAGCTTCGGCTGACCGTTGCGTACCGCCCTCGAAGCGTGCGTTGAATTCCGGCTTGGTCAGTCCGCGCCCGGATTTGGTGGTGATGGTAAGCACGCCGGAGTGTGCGTTCGCGCCGTAGAGGCCGGACTGCGGGCCGCGCAGCAACTCCACGCGCTCGATGTCGTCCATCGCGAAGTCGGCGAAATTGTATTCGCCGTCGCCGACAGCATTGGCCGGGACGCCGTCGATCATCACCAGCAAGTGGTTAGCCTCCGCTCCGCGCACGCGAAACTGCGTGAGCGAGCCGCGCGAGCCGGACTGGCTCACGTGCATGCCGGGAAACGTGCGCATGACGTCGGAGAGCTGCGAGAAGCCGGTCGCGCGGGCTTCGTCGCCGGTGATCGCCGTGACCGACGAGCCGGACTTCGAAGCTTCGATCGGAACGAGGCTCGGCGAGATGACGAGCAGCTCGGGAAGAAGAGTGGTGGGTTGTGCGTGCGCCGCGCCGAGCGCGGCGATGAGTGCGCCGGCTGCGAGGCCGGACCTTAGTGCAGTCGCGTGAAGACGGATGAACATGACATGCTCCCGAATGGGTTGAACATGTCGCGGAGGCGCAGATGTTGCGCGCCTTTGGTCTGGATATGAGAGAAACGCCCCACCCGAATGCCCCGCGACGGTTTCAGCACGTCACCGCTGCGGAAGCCGCCCCGATTGCACGCCCCGTGCATCGGAAGGGTGACCGGTCCAGGCAGGTCTCCTGACTCGCGGGTCGCTGCCGTTCTCCGCCTTCCCGGGAAAACCCAGTGGCATCGTGGAGAAAGGCTCGCCGCTCACAGTTGCGGGGGCAGTTCCGGGATGGATTCGCCGTAACTCACGGAAAATCGCACCGGATTCCCTTTTGGCCGGCCCAACCGGGGACGGCACACCTGAACCGGGATCGAGTGAAGGAGGCAAGCAGACAGGAGTCAACGCGGCGGGGGGGCGCGACGGGATGCAATTCCGGCCGACTGTTGCCGAAATGCTGCAGTGTTCCCGTGTGCACGCGGCGCACTGCGGCGCGCAGTGCCGCTGTGCAGACCCGGGATCCCGGGTCTGCAAAATCGAGCACATAAGGCGCACGCGGGGTCCTGGATCTGCCGATGCACCGCGTCGGCTATGGCGCCGCATGCGTGCGGGACACGGGCGTTACACCGCGATATTCCACAACAGCGGCACGTGCTCGTAGCCGGTGGCGGTCTTCACGATGTGGCCGCAGGCCGGGAAGGGGAAGTGATAGCCCGTCACCAGCGTGCGGTCGGCGGCGACGCGGTCGAGCAGCCGCTTGCGCGTCGTCACCGCGAGCGGCCCGTCGATGTCGAACTGCGGCTGCCATTCGGGGTGGCGCGCGAACAGCGCAGGGTGCTGCGTGGTGTCGCTCAGCACCATCAGCGAGTCCTTGGCCGATTGCAGCGCAAACACCGTGTGGCCGGGCGTGTGACCGGCCGCATCCACCGCCTC
>CAVZYQ010000013.1:0-651823 GCA_963779545.1 uncultured Alphaproteobacteria bacterium
ATCCCCTGCTGGGTCAGCAGGACCCCGTCGATCGCGAGTTCCTGCCGCTGTTGTTTGCCGGCCTCACCCGCCTGGGCCCGGACGGTGAGGCGCTCCCCGACCTCGCCGAACGCTGGGACGTGAGCGCAGACGGTCGGACGTATACGTTCACCCTGCGGCCCAACTTGCGCTGGTCGGACGGCAGCCCGCTGGAGGCCGCCGACGTCGCCTTCACCTACGGCGCGCTGGCGGCGCCCGACTTCCCCGCCGACGCCGACTTCCTGGCGCCCTGGCGCGCGGTCCGCACGGAGGCGCTCGACGCGCGCACGGTGCGCGTTACCTCCCGCTGCCCTGGGCCGGCTTCCTGGAGGCCGCCACCCTCGGCATCGTGCCGCGCGCGCCCTTCGCCGGCACCAGCGGCCGGGCCTGGCGCGCCCACCCGTTCAAATCTAGCGCCGATCGGCGCGGGCCGTACCGGGTCGCGCAGTTCACCGCGCAAGAACTCGCGCTAGTCCCCAACGAGCGCTACTACGGGCCGCGTCCGCATCTCGCCGATGTGCGGTTCCGTTTCTACGAGACGCTGCCCACCGCCCAGCAAGCCGTGTTGGTGACGAAGCCGATGGCCTGACGCTTCGGGGCGGCGGCGATCTGGCGACCGTGCGCGCAACCCCCAGTTCGCCGGCTTCCAGCGGCCTGACTACGCGCGCGGGGTGACGCTCTGGCTGAACACGAGCGTCGCGCCGTTCGACGACAAAGCCGTGCGGGCCGCCGCCGCCGCGGCGATCAACCGCGACGGGCTGGTGGCCGGGCTCGGCGGCAATGCGGAGCCAGCGCGCGGCCCGCTGCCGCCGACGTCCTGGGCCTACGCCGAGCTGCCCTACCCGGCGAGCGCGCACGCGCGCCGACAGCCTGCTCGAGGGCGCGGGGTGGCGCCAGGCCGGCGGTGGCGAGCGTCTGCGCGGCGCCACCCCGTTGAGCGTAACGCTCACGACGAACGAGTACCGGCACGCCGCGCGGCTGCCGACGCGATCGCGCGCGACCTACGGGCGGTCGGCTTCCGTGTCGAGATGAGGTGAAGCCGTGGGCCGAACTAGCCCGCGACGAGTGGCCCCGCGCGAGTTCCAGGCCGTGCTGCTCGGCCAGTGGACGCCGACCGTCGATCCGGATGGGCTGCGCGACCTATGGGGCGGCGATGGGGTGGCCAACCTGGCCGGCTGGCGCAACCCGCGGGCGGACGAATTGCTGCTGCATGGCGCCGCCCTCACCGATCCCGCAGCGCGCGGCGCGGCCTACGCCGACTTCCAGCGGCTGTGGGCCGACGAGGTGCCCAGCCTGCCGCTCTACTATCCCCGCCTGACCTGGGTTACCCGCGCCAACTATCAGGGCGTCGATCTCGCCCCTCGCCACCGCCGACGATCGCCTAAGCGTCCTGCCCGCCGGTACGTCAACACTAGCCGTGTCTTCCGCGGCTGGTGACCCAGCGACTACGGCGTTCTGTTCCGACTCGTTAACCACTGGAACCCTACAGTCCATCGGGCCGTAGGGTAAGGGGACGTGCTGACCGCGGCTCGGCTGCATCCAGTGGCCTCTCACCCGGGACTCGGCTAGGCTACGGAATCGCCGGGTGGAGTCGGCCAATGCCACTGCAGCCGCCACGGCCGCACGTGCGGATAGCCCAGAAAGCCTTGCATCCACGGGCGCTTCATCAGCCACGCCAGCCCCACGAGCGACACCACGTTGACCGCGCCCACCACAAGCCCCGCCGCCGGGTAAGCACTGTGGTAGATGGCCTCGAAGTCGCCCCAGCCCCAGATCAGCGAGTAGAGCGGGTACCAGAGCAGGATCAGCGAGAGCTCCATCAAAGCACACGCCGCGAGCGCGAGCGCGAGCGCCGGCCGCAGCGGCACCAGTAGCGCCACGGCCAATAGCACCACGCCAAGTACGTACGATACGACTGGCCCAGCCAGAGATACCATCAACTGCTGCCAGGGGGAAAACACGGGGAATTCCGGCCCGGTCACATAGCCCCAGTACAGGAAAAAATGGATTTGCGGGTCCGCCACCCCATACAGCCGCATGGTCGCGGCGTGTCCCCACTCATGCAGCCACACCGTGATCGGCGTGAGCCACAGCATCCCGATGAGCATAGCGGACTGGTCGCGCGCCGTCCACTGCGCGTCCAGTAGCGAGCGCCACTCGCGGCCAACCGCCACAGAGTGGCGACTGCCGCAAGCAAGTACATCAAGGTTACTGCGAGGAACAGCAGCGGACTAGGCATGACGGTCTCTCTCGCCGTCCCAGCGGGCTCCCAAACGCCACGGCGCAATCGGACGGCAGCGTGCATCACGCCTAGTCGCATCCGATCGCCACCTTCTGGAGCGCTACGATCCTGAATGTCGACGTGGGTGATGCGCACGTCTTCCGTGGGGACGGACGGCTCGCCCTGGGGGCTTGGCCGCACAGGGGTGTTAGCGATGTCGTCGACCATGTCGATGCCGGACGTGACGCGGCCGAAGATAATGTAGTTCTTGGGCAGCGGCAGGTTGCCGTGCATGATGAAGAACTGGCTGCCGTTGGTATTCGGTCCGGCATTCGCCATCGCCACGATGCCGCGCTCGTAGTCACGCTTCACGGCTCGTCGCTGAACTTGTAGCCTGAACCACCGGTGCCGTTCCCCCGCTGGCCATCCCCCGTCTGAATCATGAAGTCCTTCATGATGCGATGGAACGGTGCATTGTCGTAGAAGTCCTCCTTGGCGAGGAAGACGAAGTTGTTCACGGTCTGCGGCACCTCGTCGGCGAACAGTTGCACCGTCACGTCGCCCTTGGTCGTATGAATGACCGCAGTGTATTGCTTCGACGGAACAATCGCCATCGTCGGCGGGGTGGGCCACTGCTTGGTCGAAGCGCGGCGGCCGACGCGCTGGCCCCGCCCGCGGCCAGGGCTGGGCACCGCCGTGCGGGCCGCGACGGTGGGCATCGGTGTGGGCCGCGCGCCACCCGTCGAGCTACAGCCCACGGCTAGCGCGGTGGCCGCGAGCAGCATGAGACGCAACACGTCATAGGGACCTCCCGGTTGGGTAGTCGCGGGTGTGATCGCCACCAGTGTCGCACGCTCTGACGCCGCCGGGCAAACCTTCGTCACCCGACAGCCGTTGACGCCGCCGCGCTGCCCGCGCTACCTCCCGGCAATGACATGGCGCGTGTTGCCCGCGCGTGCCCTTGCCTGTGTAAGTACACGGTGGAGTACCCTAAGTGACGAGCTAGCAAGCACTCTATCGGCTCTTCGACGAGCTACCCGAGGCAGCCCTAGCCGAAGTAGAGCGTTACCTAGAGTCAGTCCGCGACGATCCGGTGCTGACGGCGATCCTGACCGCTCCCTACGACGACGAGACTGAAACCGAAGAAGAACGCGCGAGTGTAGCCGAGGCGCGCGCAGAAGCGGCTCGCGGCGAACTGATTGACGACGCGGAGTTGCTTCTGTCGACGCCGTGGGGCCTCAAATAGACCCCGCGCGCCCAGAAAGACATACGCCGACTGGATCGTCAGGTCGTCGAACGCATCCGCGAAGGCTTGCGCCGCTTCGCACTACCGGCCACGGTGACGTCATTCGGTTGGAAGACGCCGAGGGCTTGCGGCTACGCGTCGGAGCTTGGCGGGTGCGATTCGACTACAATCACGCCGCCGACAACCTGATCGTTTTACGGGTACTACCGCGCGGACGCGCCTACCGCGACTGACCAAGATGAGGGACCGGAGAGGACACACTGCATGGAAGACTTGCACGAGTTGTTGGGCGCGCTTCGAGCGAGCGGGGCGCCTGCTCACGCGTGACCGCGCCCGTCGATCCCCGCTTCGAGCTACCGGCGTGTGTACGGCCTCGCCGCGACCCCGCCCTGCGCCAGCACGTCGCCCTGTTCGAAGACGTGCAGGGTCACACCATGCCCGTCGTCGGCGACCTCTGCGACACCCGCGAGAAGGTCGCCTTCGCGCTCGGCTGCGAGCCAAGCGAGCTCCTGGGGGGTGGCGCCGTCGAGCAGCCGATCCCGCCGGTCGTCGTCGAGTCAGGCCCGTGCCAGGAGGTCACGCTGGACCCGCCCGACTTGCGGCAACTGCCGCTCTGTACCAACTCGGAGCTAGACGGCGGTCCTTACGTCAATACGGGGCTCCACATCACCCGCAACCCGACTACCGGCGTGCGCAACGTCGGCGTGCAGCGCAACATGTACCAGGAGCCGGCGCTGCTGGGCATCTACATGGCGCCCACTCACATGTTCCAGCACTATCTGCAGATGGAAACGCGGGACGAGCCGCTGCCCGTGGCGATTGCCGTCGGCACGCATCCCGCGCTGATCGTGGCCTCGCAGATGCGGATCGCCTTCGACGAGGACGAGATGCCGCCGCCGGCGGGCTAGTCGGCGCACCAGTCGAGCTGGTGCGCTGCCGCACCGTCCCGTTCAGAGGTGCCGGCGCAGAGCGAGGTCGTCATCGAGGGCGAGGTGCTGCCGCACGCGCGTCGCCGTGAGGGGCCGTTCGGCGAGTTCGCCCGCCTGTATGGGGCGGTGCGCGACCTGCCGATCATTCGCATCACGGCCATCACCCACCGCCGCGACGCGATCTGGTGGAACATGATCGCCGCGACCATGCCCGAGAACGCGGTGATCGGCGCCGTGGGCCGTGAGCCGGCGCTATACAAGGCGGTCCGCGGCGCCGTGCCGACGGTGACCGCCGTGCACATGCCGATCGGCGCGGGCGCCAACTTCCACGCCGTCATCGCGCTCAAGAAGAGCATGGAGGGCGAACCGCAGAAGGCCGCCTTCGCCGCCTTCGCCCACCAGGACCTGATCAAGCATGTCTTCGTCGTGGACCACGACATCGACGTCTACAACCCGGTCGACGTGGAGTATGCCATCTCGACCCGCTTCCAGGCCGACCGCGACATCTACGTCATCCCACGGGTGAAGGGGAACCCGCTCGACCCAGCCGCCGACGAGTACACGCCCGGCCGCGCGACCGTGACCAAGATGATCATCGACGCGACCAAGCCACTCACCGCCTCGCCCGACCATTATCGGTTCGCCGAAGTGCCGCAAGAGGTGATGGCCCGCATCGAGGAGAACTGGCAGCGCTACGTCGGCACGCCCACCGCCGCGGGGACGCGCTAGCGGGGGCCAAGGGCCTTGGGGGTGGCGAGGGAGGTCGGGCCGGCGTGGCCCGCGGGCGGCGGGCCACGCCGGCGGCGCGATCACGCGATGGGAAGGGGGCTACTTCTTGAAGTAGTCCGCATTCCGCTGGATGTAGTCTTGCCACTCCCCGGGCACGTCGCTCTCCGCGAAGATCGCCGTCACCGGACACACCGGCTCGCAGGCGCCGCAGTCGATGCAGGTGTCGGGGTCGATGTACAACTGCGCCTGGGCCTGGAAGCCGCCCTCGGCGCTACCGGGATGGATGCAGTCAACCGGGCAGGCCTCGACGCAGGACTGATCTTTGGTGTCGACGCAAGGCTCGCAGATAATGTACGCCATACGATTTCTCCTTTACAGTTGTGGGGCCAGGCGACTCCGGCGCGCCGGGTGGTCCACGTGTCGCGGCTCCCCATGGCTAGGATCGCACAGGCGGCCGCATCCGTCTTTGCGCTAGCGCAACTTGCCGCGCCGGCGAGCCGGCGGAGGGGGCGTCCATCCGGACCCCTGTCTCAGGTGGCCTCGGCGTCCGCCTGGCGACAGACGGGCCAGGCTACAGTAGTATGGAGAGGAACGCGAGTCACGGGGGAAGGGGACAGGCATGCTCCAGGCGCAGCGCGGACAGGCGAAGTCGTGCCGCCGGTACTTTCGCGGGACCCGCTCGCGGGACCCGGACGACGTGCGGGCGCGCGCAACTACCTCGCCACCGTGCGGCTGTTCGCGCGCTTCCCCCGCTGGCGGCTCGAGGCGATGGCAGCCCGGCTCCGCCCCAAGCAGGTCGCGCGCGGCGCGTTCGTCTACCTGGCAGGCGAGCCGGCGCGCGCCCTCAACCTGCTGTGGGCCGGGCAGATCAAAGTGATCCACGAAACGGAAGAGGGGCACGGCGTTATCCTGCAGCTCAACGGTCCCGGTGAGATCTTCGGCGCGGCCGCGGGCTGGGGCGCGCCTCCGCGCTATCCGGACAGCGCGGTGGCGCAGCAACCCAGTCTGGTGCTGCAACTGGCGGCGCGCGACTTCACCGATTTGATCACGTCGCAGCCCCACTTCGCCCTGGCTGTCATCCGCGAGTTGGGCGCGCGGCTGCGCCAGGCGGAGACGCGGATCACCGAGCTACAGACGGAGCAAGTCGAGCCGCGCCTGGCGCGGACCTTGCTACGCCTCGCCAAGCGCACCGGGATTCAAACGACGGACCGGCATGGACCTCGACGTACGCCTGACCCGCCAGGAGATCGCCGAGTTCGACCGGGACGACACTGAGCACCATCGACCGGACGCTGAGCGCCTGGGAGCGGCAGGGGATGATCCGCGCGGCCGCGAGCGCATGGTGCTGCGGTTGCCCTCCCGGCGCTGCGGGCGGTCGCCGAAGGCCTGGGGTCCGGCGACCCCAAGGGGTGCCCGCCAAGATCGTTGAACATCGCAATTGGATCGCCGCTGTTGCGGATCATCAGTTGGCCTTTGCCGTCGTAGCCGAAGCGCCGCGTCTTCAGCACGGCCGGCTGGCCGACGGACTTCAGCGCGGCGGTGAGGCCGTCGGGTGAATCGACCGCCGCGAATGTCGCGGTACCGATGCCAAGGCCCGTGCACAAACTCCTTTTCGGTGAGGCGGTCCTGCGTGATCGCCAGCACCTTCGGGTCGGGTAGTACCGGCTTGCGCGCCGAGAGGAACGTTGCGGTCTCCGCCGGCACGTTCTCGAACTCGTAGGTGACGACATCGACATCGGCTCGCGAAGCGGTCGAGCGCTGCCATGTCGAGGTAGTCGGCCTCGGTGATGCGGCGCACAACCTCGAACGCGGGCGAGTGCGCGTCAGGACACAGCACATGGCACTTGAAGCCGAGCCGCGCGGCGGCGAGCGCCAGCATGCGGCGAAACTGTCCGCCGCCGAGAATCCCGATGGTGGCGTCGGGCCCGAGCGGGCCGGGACGGGGCGCGGTCACGCGTCGTCCTTCGGGGTGTCGGCGACGGGTCGGTCTGCTGCTTGCGCCAGGCTTCCAGCCGGTGGCCAAGCGCCGCATCGGAGAGCGCGAGCACGCTCGCGGCCATCAACGCCGCGTTGATCGCGCCGGCTTTGCCGATCGCCAGCGTGCCGACCGGATGCCGGCGGCATCTGCACGATGGAGAGAGCGAGTCGATGCCGGACAGCGCCTTCGAATTCGACCGGCACGCCGAAAACGGGAAGCGTCGTCATCGAGGCGGTCATGCCGGGCAAATGCGCGGCGCCGCCTGCGCCCGCGATGATCACCTTCACGCCCGCCGCCTTGGCGCCCTTGGCGAAGGAAACCAGCCGGTCGGGCGTGCGGTGCGCCGAAACGATGCGCTTGTCGTACGGCACCCCGAGCGCGTCGAGCGTCTCGGCGGCGTGCCGCATGGTCGGCCAGTCGGACTGGCTGCCCATGATGATCGCGACAGGCTTGGTCATGCGCCCCTTTATACGGCACCCGGCGGCCAAGAAGGCGCGGATTTATCGGAATCTGCCCTTGGGAGGCAAGCCGATACGTCGCGTTAACCTTGTCGTCCCATCGTTGACCGATTCGGGAGCGGCGGCACGATGGCGAAGGCGAACCCGGCAAGGCGAGGGCGGCGGTGCCCACGCGGCTGCCCGTGGTGGACCGCCGGGCCGAGCGTGTGCCCGAGGCCGAGCCGCAGGTCGGCCCGAAGCCCGCCCGCAGCATCCCGTCCGAACTGCTGGTGCTGCTCACCGAGGTGCAGCGCCTCGAAGGCGAACTCGCCGCCACCCGCGCCAAGGTGAAGGAGCTGGAGGCGACCGCCGACGTCGACGCGGTCACCGAGATCTTCAACCGCCGCGGCTTTGACCGCGAACTCAAACGCACGCTCGCCTACGTGAAGCGCTACGGTACGCGCGCCGCGCTGTTCTATATCGATCTCGACGGCTTCAAGCCAGTCAACGACCGGCACGGCCATGCGGCCGGTGATGCCGTGCTGAAAGCGGTCGCCGCGCTGCTGACGCGCAGCATCCGCGCCTCCGATACCGTCGCCCGGCTTGGCGGCGATGAGTTCGGGCTGATCCTGTGGAATTTGAGCGAGGGCGACGCGACCACAAAAGCCTGGGCGCTGGAGTCCGCGATCACCGAGGCCGGCATCGAACGGGACGGGCAGTCGCTCGCGGTCGGCGCCTCGATCGGCTTCGCGATGATCGGCGCGACCGACGAAATGGCCGACGTGATGGCCAAGGCCGACCACGCCATGTACGCCCGCAAGGCCGAGCGGAAGGGCGGCGCACTACCGTCGCGTGCCTAACGAAGTCTCACGCAATGATATCGGGCGTGAGCTCATCTTCGATGAAGGTAATCCGGTCCCGCAAGAACAGCTTGCGCTTCTTCAGGCGTTGAACCTGAAGCAGATCGGAGCCCGGCGAAATCTGCAGGGCTTCGATCGCGGCATCGAGGTCGCGGTGCTCCTGAAGCAAGCGCGCCAGCTGCGCGCGGAGCTCGCGTTCTTCCTCTTTGTCCATGCGCCGCAATGGTTAAGGACTGCCCGGCTAGCGCCAAAGCGCCGCCGAAACCCGAATGAGTATCGCGCGTTAAGGGTAGAGCATCAAGGGCGAGGAGGTAGCCTGACGTCGCGCGGATTGCGGGGATTTTCGCGCCGCACAACATTGGCACCGTCGACTTGATGCACCACTTCTGGCACACTTCAAAGTGCCACCGAACCGATATGGAGGCTTCATCGATGTCCATCCAAGCGCATCTTGCGGAACTGGAACGGAAGCATCAGGCGTTGGAAAACGAGCTGTCCGACGCACTGGCGCACCCCTCGGTCGACGACACGACGATCGCGGAATTGAAGCGTCGCAAGTTGCAAGTGAAGGATGAAATCGCCCGCCTGAAATCCCGCGAGCGTTCACTAACTGGGCGGCGATCATCTCCCACCGCGGCGTGCGCCGCGGATGTGGCGTCGCGTATGCATTCAAACCGCCGGCTCTGGCAAAGAGTCCGGCGGTTTTGCTTTACTGGAGCCGATGCAACCGATGAGGACGATGAGACTGGTCGCGTTCGCACTCGCGCTGGCTGCGACACAGGCCGCCGCGCAGGAGTATCCGGCGCGCCCGATCACGCTGGTGGTGCCGTATGCGGCGGGCGGCGGCAACGACGTGATGGCGCGCATCGTCGCCGAGAAGATGAGCAGGTCGCTCGGCCAGCAGATCGTGATCGAGAACAAGGGCGGGGCAGGCGGCTCGATCGCAACGCGCCAGGTCGCGAAGGCGGCGCCGGATGGCTACACGCTCGGTCTCGGCGGCACCGGCACGCTCGCGATCAATCCGACGCTCTATCCCAATGTCGGCTACGACCCGCGCAAGGACTTCGCGCCGGTCGGACTGATCGCGACCAGTGCGCTGGTCGTGCTGGTGAACACGGGTGTTGCGGCGAAGACGATCGCGGAACTGATCGCGCTTGCCAGAAAAGATCCCGGCAGACTGAATTACGCCTCCGCGGGCGTCGGCAGCGGCATCCATCTCGGCGCGGAGCTGTTCGCCACCATGGCGGACATCAAGCTCACGCACATTCCCTACAAGGGCTCGTCGCCTGCTCTGACCGATCTCATCGGCGGGCATGTGGCGATCTATTTCTCTTCGCTCCCGCCCGCGATCGCGCTGATCAAGGAGGGCAAGGTGCGTGCGCTCGCCGTCACGGGGGCGCAGCGCTCCCCGCTGTTGCCCGACTTGCCGACGGTCGCCGAGGCTGGGCCGCTGCCGGGCTATGAGGCCGTGCTGCATTACGGGATCGTCGCGCCCGCGGGTACGCCGCGCCCGATCGTCGAGAAGCTCGCCGCCGCGATGAAGGCGGCGCTGAACGAGACCGACGTGCGCGAGCGCATCGCGCAAGATGGCGCCGAGGTGATGTCGATGACGCCGGAAGAGTATGCTGTCGATATCGACCGTGAGGAGATCAAGTGGTCGAAGGTGGTGAAGCGTTCGGGCGCGAAGGTGGAGTGATGCAAGGATGGTGAAGATACTTGCCGCGCTTGTGCTATCGGTCATAGCACTCACGACGCCCGCGCATGCGCAGGACTACCCCACCCGCACCGTCACGCTGGTCGTGCCCTATCCGCCGGGCGGCGGCGTCGATGCGATGGCGCGCATCGTGGCGGACAAGTTATCCGCGGCGCTCGGCCAGCAGGTGATCGTCGACAACCGCGGCGGCGGCTCGGGCCTCGTCGGCACGCGCGCCGTGATCAAGAGTGCGCCTGACGGCTACACACTGTTCCTCGGCCATACCGGCTCGATCTCGATCAATCCGAGCCTCTACGCCAATTCCGGCTTCGATCCGCGCAAGGACTTCACCGCGATCGGCCTGATCGCCTCGATGCCGGTCGTGCTGATCGCGCATCCGTCATTCCCGGCGAAGACCATCGGCGAGGTCGTCGCGCTGCTGAAGGCCAATCCCGGCAAGTACAATCTAGGCACGTCGGCGGTCGGAACCGGCGGCTACATGTCGGCCGAGCTGTTCAAGTCTGTCACCGGCATCAATGCGCAGATCATTCCCTACAAGGGCACGAGCGGCGTGATGAACGACCTGCTCGGCGGGCACGTGCCGGTCGCATTCGGTGTGCTGCCGCCCGCGATGGGCAACATCCAGTCGGGGACGTTGCGCGTCATCGCGGTGCTTGGCGACAGGCGCTGGAGCGGCCTTCCCGATGTACCGACCTCGGCTGAATCTGGCCTGCCGGGTTTCGAGTCGGTGCTGCACTACGGGCTGCTCGCACCCGCAGGTACGCCGCGCCCGATCGTCGACAAGCTCAACGCCGCGCTGCGCGCGCTGGTGAATTCCGACGAGGTGAAGAAGCGCATCCACGCCGAAGGCGGCGATACGCTCACATCGAGCCCGGAGGAATACGCGGCCGACATCGACCAGGAAGAAAAGAAGTGGTCGGCGCTGATCCGGAAGCTCAACCTGAAGGTCGAGTAACGGCACTTAAATCGCAGCGCAATCCGGCCTCAACATCGCCCGCAAGCCGGTTGAATCCGGCGTCGGGAGGATCGCGTGGAAGGTTCGTTCGACTACATCGTCGTCGGCGCAGGCAGCGCGGGATGTGTGCTTGCGAACCGCTTAAGCAAATCCGGGCGCCATCGCGTGCTGCTGCTGGAAGCCGGCCCGGAGGATCGCAACGTCTGGATCCATGTTCCGATCGGCTACGCCAAGTTGTTCACCGACGCGCGCCACAACTGGCTCTACACCTCCGAGCCCGAGCCCGAGCTCAACAACCGCTCGATCATCCAGCCACGCGGAAAAGTGCTGGGCGGCTCGTCGTCGATCAATGGGCTTCTTTACATCCGCGGACAGGCCGAGGACTTCGACCACTGGCGCCAGCTTGGAAACGGGGGCTGGAGCTTCGCGGATGTGCTGCCGTACTTCCGCCGCTCCGAAGATCAGCAGCGTGGTGGTGACGAACTGCATGGCACCGGCGGGCCGCTCGCGGTCTCCGATGTGAGTGAGCCGCATCCGCTGTGCGACGCATTCATTCAAGCGTGCGAGCAGGCAGGCGCTCCGCGCAACGACGACTTCAACGGACCGGTGCAGGAGGGCGCGGGTTATTTCCAGATGACGACACGCAACGGACGGCGCGTTTCGACCGCGCGGGGCTTCCTGCGCGCCGCGCGCGGACGGGGAAATCTCGCGATCGTTTCGAACGCGCTGACCACGCGCATTCTGTTCGAGGGACGCCGCGCGGTCGGTGCGGAGTATCTCAAGGATGGCGTGACGCACACGGCGCGCGCGAACGGCGAGGTGATCGTCTGCGGCGGCGCATTCAACTCGCCGCAGCTGTTGCAGCTCTCGGGCGTCGGCCCAGCGGACCTGTTGCAGAAGCACGGCATCAACGTGATCGCCGACATGCCGGGCGTCGGCGCCGACCTGCAGGATCACTTCCAGGTGCGCATGGCCTACCGCTGCACCGAAGCGATCACGATGAACGACACGGTGAACTCGCTGCCGCTCAAGATCGCGGCGGGCATCCGCTACATGCTGTTCCGCAAGGGGATGCTCACCATCGGGGCCGGCTATGCGGGCGCGTTCCTCAAGACGGGCCCGGACGTCGCGACGCCGGACGTGCAATTCCACTTCATCATCTTCTCGGCCGACAAGATCGGCGGCAACTTGCATCCGTTCCCCGGCTTCATCGTGTCGGTGTGCCAGCTTCGCCCCGAGAGCCGCGGCACGGTGCACATCAAATCCGCCGATCCGAGCCAAGCGCCCGCGATTTCGCCGCGCTACATGACGGCGGCGGCGGACCGCGACTGCATGATCCGTGGGATGCATCTGACGCGGACAATCATGGGGCAGAGCGCGATCAAGCGGTATGTCGCCGAGGAGCGCCTGCCGGCCCCGGGCGTCACGAGCGATGAAGGTCTGCTCGCTTACGCGCGCGACACCGGCACGACCATCTTCCACCCGACCTCGACCTGCCGCATGGGCTCGGACAAGACGGCCGTGGTGGACGAGCGGCTGCGCGTGCATGGCTTTGAGGGCTTGCGCGTCGCGGATGCCTCGATCATGCCGACCGTCGTGTCCGGCAACACCAACGCGGCCTGCGTGATGATCGGCGAGAAGTGCTCCGACATGGTTCTGCAGGACGCGCGCGCGAACCCCGCCGCCAGAGCCGCGTGAGCGAGTTCGACTACATCATTGTCGGTGCGGGCAGCGCGGGCTGCGTGCTTGCCAACCGGCTGACCGCGAGCGGCAGGCACAAAGTTTTGCTGCTCGAGGCCGGCGGCGAAGACCGCAATATCTGGCTGCACATTCCGCTCGGCTACGGCAAGAATTTCACCAACCCGAATGTGAACTGGCTCTACCAGACCGAGCCGGAGCCCGAATGCCACGGGCGGCAGATCATCGCGCCGCGTGGAAAAGTGATGGGCGGCTCATCGTCAATCAACGGGCTGATGTACGTGCGCGGGCAGGCCGAGGATTACGACCGCTGGCGTCAGCTCGGCAATCCGGGCTGGAGCCATGCCGACGTGCTGCCGTATTTCCGCAAGGCGGAGAACCAGGAGCGCGGCGCCGACGAATGGCACGGCGAGGGCGGGCCGCTCAGCGTCTCCGACCTCGGACATGTGCCGATCGGCGAAGCCTTCATCGCGGCCGCCGAGCAGTGCGGCTATCCGCGCAACCCGGATTTCAACGGCGCGCAACAGGAGGGCTTTGGCTACTACCAGTTCACCACGCGCAACGGGCGGCGTTGCTCGACGGCGGTCGGCTACCTCAAGCCGGCGCGCAAGCGCGCGAACCTGACGGTGGTCTCGAACGCTCTGGCGACGCGCGTGCTGTTCGAGGGCAGGCGCGCGGTCGGGATCGAGTACCGGCAGGGCGACACGATCCACACGGCGCGCGCCAATGCCGAAGTGCTTCTCTCCGGCGGCGCGTTCAATTCGCCGCAATTGCTGCAGCTTCTCCGGCGCCGGCCCCGCCGATCTGCTGCGCCAGCACGGGATCGACGTGATCGCCGATGTGCCGGGCATCGGCGCCGACCTGCAGGACCATTTCCACGCCCGCACGATCTTCCGCTGCACGCAGCCGGTTTCGGCGAACGACTTCTTCACCAGCAGGGTGCGCGGCCTTGCGGCGGGCCTGCGCTACATGGTCACGCGGCGCGGCCTGCTCGCGATGGGCGCGGGCTACGTCGGCGGCTTCCTGCGCACCAACGACGCGGTCGCAACGCCCGACATCCAGACCCACATCATGCTGTTTTCCGCCGACACGTTCGGCGGGCCGCTGCATCCGTTCTCCGGCATTACATGCCCCGTCATCGTGCTGCGTCCGGAAAGCCGCGGAACAGTTCGCATCAAGTCCGCCGACCCGCGTCAGCCGCCGGCGATCCAGCCGCGCTATCTCTCGGCGCAGAAGGATCGTGACACGATGGTGGCGGGCCTTCGCGTGCTCCGCCGTATCATGGCGGCGCCCGCGATGACGCCGTTCATCGAGGCCGAGCATGAGCCGGGCCCGGCCTGCGCGAGCGACGAGGATTTGCTCGATTACGTGCGCCGCCGCGGCTCGACGGTGTACCACCCGACCTCGACCTGCCGCATGGGCAGCGATCCGGCCGCCGTGGTCGACGCGCGCCTCAGGCTGCGCGGCTTCGAGGGCCTGCGCGTTGTCGACGCCTCGATCATGCCAGATCTCGTCTCCGGTAACACCAACGCGCCGACGATCATGATCGCCGAAAAGGGTGCGGACATGATCCTGGAGGACGCGCGGGTCGCGTGATCCGCGAAAAGGGGAACCGGTTTTCGGCTAAGGATCACGCGCAAAGGCCGGAACCCGCGCAACTGGCGCGCGACAATTCAGCAAGATCGAATCTGGAGTCGCGCCATGGTTTGGTCGTGCTTCGTTCGCTTGCCAATTCGGCATTGTTCGGGCACATGGGCGCGCGGGGCATCCAAATTCGGGACGGGAGATCGCGACGTTGTTGCGCGTGCTGTTGATTCTGCCTGCCGTGCTTCCATGTGCCGCCGTGGCGCAGGCCAATGATGCCCGCACGGAGAAGATGCTGAAGCAGCTCGACCCCGACGCGCGTTTCGAACAGGTCTGCGACCTCGAAGCGATGCGGCACATCAGCAAGGACAGAACCTACAAGCCGGAGCGCTCGATCGTCGGCGCGCTCGAGACGCCGAAGGTTACGGCGTCAAAGATGACCGGCACCGGCGGTGCCTTCCGCAGCAAGGGCAAGTGGTATCAGTTCTCGTTCACGTGCGAGACGACGCCCGACCACATGAAGGTGCAGGCCTTCTCGTTCCAGATCGGCGAGCCGATCCCCGAGGACAAGTGGGAGAAGAGCGGGCTGTGGTGACCCTCACACCCCCTTCGCCATCTCCCTTAGCCTGAACTTCTGGATCTTGCCCGTACTTGTCTTCGGCACTTCGCCGAACACGACATGGCGCGGCACCTTGTAGCCGGCGAGGTTGGCCTTGCAGTGCGCGACGATGTCGTCAGCCGTCACCTTGGCGCCGGGCTTCAATTCAACGAACGCGCACGGCGTCTCGCCCCATTTGTCGTCGGGCTTCGCCACCACGGCGGCGGCCTGCACGGCGGGGTGCTTGTACAAGGCGTCCTCCACCTCGATCGAGGAAATGTTCTCGCCGCCCGAGATGATGATGTCCTTCGAGCGGTCCTTGAGCTGGATGTAGCCGTCGGGATGCATCACGCCGAGGTCGCCGGTGTGGAACCAGCCGCCCGCGAAGGCCGCGTCGGTCGATTTCTTGTTCTTCAGATAGCCGCGCATCACGACGTTGCCGCGCATCATCACTTCGCCCATCGTCTCACCATCGCGCGGCACGGGCTTCATGGTCTCCGGGTCCATGACGTCGAGCGCTTCGAGCGCGCCGTAGCGCACGCCTTGCCGCGACTTTTTTTCTGCCTGTTCGGCGAGAGGCAGCGCATCCCACCCGGAATGCCAGTCGTTCACCACGGCCGGGCCGTAGCATTCGGTCAGCCCGTAAAGATGCGTAACGTTGAAGCCCGCCTCTTTCATCGCGGCCAGCACGGACGCGGGCGGCGGCGCGGCGGCGGTGAAGAATTCCACCACATGCGGCAGTGGTTTCTTCTCGTTGTCGGGTGCGTTCAGCAGTGTCGCCATCACGATCGGCGCGCCGCACAGGTGCGTGACCTTGTGGTTGGCGATCGCGTCGTACATCGCGGGCGCGCGCACCGCGCGCAGGCACACATGCGTGCCTGCCACCACCGAGATCGACCACGGGAAGCACCAGCCGTTGCAGTGGAACATCGGCAGCGTCCACAGATACACCGGATGCTTGCCCATGCCGCATGTGACGATGTTGCCGAGCGCGAGCAGCTGCGCGCCGCGATGATGATAGACGACGCCCTTCGGATCGCCGGTGGTACCGCTCGTATAGTTGAGCGCAATCGCATCCCATTCGTCGTCCGGCATGTGCCAGGCGTAGTCGGCATCGCCCTGCGCGACGAAGTCCTCGTATTCGATCTCACCCAGCCGCTCGCCGGCGCCCGAATATTCAGGATCGTCGTAGTCGATCACCAGCGGCTTCACCTTGGCGAGCGCCAGCGCCTCCTTCGCAGTCTTGGAAAATTCGCGGTCGGTGATCAGGATTTTCGTTTCGGCATGATCGAGCGAGAACGCGATGGTCGCGGCGTCCAGCCGAGTGTTCAGGGTGTTGAGCACGCCCTGCGTCATCGGCACGCCGTAGTGCGCCTCCAGCATCGCGGGCGTATTCGCGAGCATCACCGATACCGTATCGCCGCGCTTGATGCCGCGCTTTGCCAGCGCCGAGCCGAGGCGGCGGCAACGCGCATAGAGTTCAGCGTAATTTCGCCGCAGCGGCCCGTGGATCACCGCATTGTGCTGCGGATAGACCGCCGCGGCGCGCTCCAGGAACATCAGCGGCGTCAGCGGCTGGAAATTCGCCGGATTGCGGTCGAGGTCGATGTCGTAGGGATTGGCCATGCGTCCTGCCTGAAAATTTCAAACAGCGTAGCCAATCGGCTGGCTGTCGAGCAAATGGCCGAGGCCAAGATTATTGTGCATTCACCTGCGGCGGCAGGGCCAAGTTTTTCTCCGCCATCACGGCGCGCAGGCGATCCGGATAATCGGTGATTATGCCGTCGACGCCCAATGCCATGAGCCGCTCCATGTCGGCGCGCTCGTTCACGGTCCAGGGGATCACCTTCAACCCGAGTGCCTTGGCGTCCTTCACGTCGTCGGGCTTGGCGTTGCGATGAAGCGGTGACCACACCGCACATCCGGCCGTCTGGACCATCCGTGGCACCGAGCTGGCGAAGTCGTCGATATCCAGCCCGGCGAGCCACGGCGAGGGGCCCTTCTCGCCGCGCTTGATGGTGTCGAAGTTCAGCGCCTCGGCGGTCAGGCACACGCGCTCGATCTCGGGCGCGATCCGTTGCATCGCCTTCAGCGTGCGCCAGTCGAAGGATTGGATCGTGGCGCGGCTGGTCAGCCCGGCGTCGCGGATCGCCTTTGCAAGCGCGGTGGCGAAGACCTCCGGATCCGGCGTGTCGCTGCCGGAGGTCGGCGTGATCTTCGTTCAATATTGAACCGCACATGGTCAGCGCCCAGCCGCTTCACGAGATCGAACACCTCGGTGAGCCGCGGGATGCGTGCGCCGTCGACGGGCTTCTGTTCTGGAAAGCTCTTGGCGTAGTTGCTGCCGGGCTTGAGTGCGCCGACGTCGTACTGCTGCAACTCGGTGAGTGTGAGCGAGCGGATCGCCGGACCGTCCTTGTCGAGAAATTTCTTATCCGGGCCGCGGGTGTGATCCGGGTTGAGCCGCCGGTCGTGGCTGACCACCAGCACGTCGTCTTTGGTCATTGCCAGATCGAGTTCGAGCGTCGTGACGCCGATCGCGAGTGCGGTCTCGAACGCCGCGAGCGTGTTCTCCGGCGCAAGCCCGCGTGCTCCGCGATGACCCTGCAGGTCGAACGCATGCGCCTGCGCGGTGAGGCAGGCGAGCAGCGCGAGGGCGAGACGTCTCATGCGGGCAGGATAGCCCAGCCGCGCAACAGTCCGGTAACGCCCTGCACCATGATGGCGGCCGAGATCAGGAAGATCAGCACATAGAAGATGCGGTAGAACAATTCGGTCGGCATCCGCAGCACCAGCCAGAAGCCGAGGAAGTTCGTGGCGATCGCGAGCGGCAGCAGGGCGAGCGAGATCATCAACGTCTCGCGCGTCAGGTAGCCGAGCCCGAAATAGGGCGCGACGCGCATCAGGTTCACGATCGCGAAGAACACCGTGATGGTGCCGACCAGCTTCATCTTGTCCATGCGCTGCGGCAGCACATGGACCGCGAACGGCGGCATCCCGGCGGAGGCGAGCGTCGAGGTGAACGCTGAGCCTGCGCCGCAGATCACGCCGCTGAGCGCGCTCGGCCGGCCCTGCGGCGGCGTCCGGCCGAACCAGGTGTTGAGCACGAAGCCGAGCCCGATGATGCCGATGATCAGCCGCACCGCATCGTCCGACACCATCGATCCGAGCGCCCAGGCGGCGCCGACGCCGACCACCGCGCCCGGCAGCATCACCTTCAGGTTCCAGCCGTCCCAGTCGCGCCGGTACCACCACAGCGAAACGACGTCCTGCACCAGCAGGATCGGTAGCAGGATCGCGAGCGCCTGCAGCGGCGGCACGGTCAGCGCGAGCAGCGGCGTTGCCGCCATGCCGATGCCGGAGAACCCGCCCTTGGCGAGGCCGACGAGCAGGACCGCGACGAAGGCGGCGGCAAGGAATGCGGGGTCGGAGAACATGAGCGGGCGCGCGACTTAGACCAAAGCGCCCCCGTATTGGCCAGTCCGCGCCGCGCATGGCGGGTGTGTGTTGGCTTCTCAAACCGGGCGGGGTGGATCAGAATGCGCGCCGCCTTCCAGCGCTGCGCATGTTGCGAGTTCTACCGGGATCCGATGCGCGCGATCGTGTCGGCGGCGCTTGGTCGGAGCTTCGAATCGTGGTGCCGCCTGTGGGTATGGTTCGCTGGGTCGGCAGCGGAAGGAGTGCCGTAATGGACGTCCGCACCAGCCGCTACCACGAGGTCTACGCGCGCTCGATGCGCGACCCGGAAGGCTTCTGGGGCGAGGCAGCGCAAGCGATCGACTGGTACGAGCCGGCCAGACAAGTCTTTGACAAGGACGCCGGCATCTACGGCCGCTGGTTCACCGGCGCGTCATGCAACACCTGCTACAACGCGATCGACCGCCATGTGGAGCGCGGCCGCGGCAACCAGCCCGCGATCATCTACAACTCCCCGGTCACCAATACCAAGCGCGTCATCACTTATGCGGAGCTGCTCGCCGAGGTGAAGACGCTTGCCGCGATGCTGCGGGATTTCGGTGTGACGAAGGGCGACCGCGTCATCCTCTACATGCCGATGGTGCCTGAGGCGCTGTTCGCGATGTATGCCTGCGCGCGCATCGGCGCGATCCACGGCGTGGTGTTCGGCGGCTTCGCGGCGAAAGAGCTTGCGACCCGCATCGACGACGCTAAGCCCAAGCTGATCCTCTCGGCCTCCTGCGGCATCGAGGCCGCGCGCGTCGTACCGTACAAGCCGCTGCTCGATGCGGCGATCGAGCTCGCCAAACACAAGGCGGACGCCGGCCTGATCCTGCAGCGCCCGCAAGTGGAAGCCACGATGGTGGCGGGCCGCGACCACGACTGGGCCAGCTGCGCGAAAAGGCGATTGCGGCGAAGAAATCCGTCGACTGCGTGCCGGTGCTTGCCACCGATCCGCTCTACATCCTCTACACCTCCGGCACGACCGGCATCCCGAAGGGCGTGGTGCGCGACAACGGCGGCCACATGGTCGCGCTCGCCTGGTCGATGCACGGGCTCTACGGCGTCAACCCGGGCGAGACGTGGTGGTGCGCCTCCGACATCGGCTGGGTGGTCGGCCACAGCTACATCGTCTACGCGCCGCTGTTTCACGGGTGCACCTCGATCCTGTTCGAGGGCAAGCCGGTCGGCACGCCGGACGCCGGCACGTTCTGGCGCATCATCTCCGAGCACAAGGCGATGGCGCTGTTCACCGCGCCGACCGCGTTTCGCGCCATCAAGAAGGAAGACCCGAACGGCGAGT
This sequence comes from uncultured Alphaproteobacteria bacterium, assembly GCA_963779545.1. GTDB lineage: Bacteria > Pseudomonadota > Alphaproteobacteria > Rhizobiales > Xanthobacteraceae > PALSA-894. Next base: position 19,727 of record CAVZYQ010000013.1, read on the forward strand.
TCATCAAGAAGTACGATCTCTCGAACTTCCGCACGCTGTTCCTCGCCGGCGAGCGCGCCGATCCGCCGACCGTGCAATGGGCCGAGCAGCACCTGAAGAAGCCGGTGATCGATCACTGGTGGCAGACCGAAACCGGCTGGGGCATCGCCGGCAATCCGATGGGGCTGGGCGCGCTGCCGGTGAAGCATGGCTCGCCCACGGTGGCGATGCCGGGTTACGACGTGCGCATCGTGGACGAAGCCTGCAAGGAATTGCCGGCGAACACGATGGGCTCGATCGTGATCAAGCTGCCGCTGCCGCCGTCATGCCTGCCGACGCTGTGGCAGAACGACGAGCGCATGCGCGAAAGCTACCTCGCCGAATTTCCCGGCTACTACAAGACCGCCGACGCCGGATTCAAGGACGAGGACGGCTACCTGTTCATCATGGGCCGCACCGACGACATCATCAATGTCGCGGGCCATCGCCTCTCGACCGGCGGCATGGAGGAGGTGCTTGCCGCGCATCCGGACGTCGCCGAATGCGCGGTGATCGGCATCGCGGACCAGCTCAAGGGCGAAGTGCCGTGCGGCTTCGTGGTGCTCAAGGCCGGCGTCACGCGCGACACCGCGGACATCGAGAAGGAAATCGTCGCGCTGGTGCGCGAGAAGATCGGGCCCGTCGCGGCGTTCAAGCTCGCCATCACGGTGCCGCGCCTGCCGAAGACGCGCTCGGGCAAGATCCTGCGCGGCACGATGAAGAAGATCGCCGACGGCGAAAGCTGGACGATGCCCGCAACAATCGAGGACCCGAAGGTGCTCGAGGAGATCGGCGGCGCGCTGAAGGAAAAGGGTGTGGGGACGTAGTTGACCCGGGCATCCACGACGTTCCCGCCGGAAGGGCAGTTGAAGGGCCAAGGCGCGAAGTTGCACAACGCTGATCTTGTTGTGTTACGTCTTCGGGCGGGCATCCGGCTTCCAAGTCGAAGGAAGCAAGGATGTTTTGCACCTGATGCCTTTAAATCTACAGACTTGAAGTAGCTTCAGGACGCTTTGCGGCGGGAAGTTGGATTTCAACTCGTCTGACTTGACATGATCCTAGTATAGGTACATATTCACCATCTCTTTGCCTCGGCAAAGAGCGGGCCTCCGACAACGCGGCCCGGCGGTCGCAGGCCAGCAGACGTGCTTGACCCAAGATCGCGATGGAGCGCCGGGAGGCGCAGCGTCCGGGCGGTGGGCCTCGCAAACCCGCCACTGCGGGACGCGCGCGCCTCGGGACGGGATTCGCAACCCCGTCCTGACAACCGGGCGGCGGGCCTTCGCAAAGCCTGTCGTTCGCGGCGCGCGAAGTCTCCCGATCGCAAGGGAGGCTTGAGCGGCCTCGCAAGCCGCTGGCGCCTCCCGGCGCTCCATTTCCTCTTCGGAGGAGACGGAATCAGGGACAGGGCAACCCGCGCCCTTGGCTAGAAACGGGGAGCGAAGCTTTGCCTTGCCGCCCTCGCACCACGCGCCGCGAATGCCCATATTAGCCAATCACACCGCAATGGGATAAGGCACACGCGCCGGACGAGCCGGCAAAGGACAATCAGTGGCAAAATCAGCACTTGGCACCAAGCGCATCTGCAGTGGCTGTGCGGCGAAATTCTACGACCTCGGGAAGGACCCGATCGTCTGCCCGACCTGCGAAACGGTCTACGTCATCGCGCCGCCGGCTCCGGCGCGTGGTGGGCGCGCTTATGCGCCGCGCAGCGCGTACGACCCGGCCGCGCAGTCCGCAAACCACATGGGCACGCTGAAGGAAGCCGACGCGCCCGGCGTCGCAGATGAGGCCGAGGCGAAGGACGACGCCGAGGTGGCCGAGATCGAGGACGGCGAGACGGCCGACGAGACCGAAGCCGGCGGCGTCGCGATGCTGGAAGAGCTCGACGAGAAATAATGCCGGGCCTCGACTCGCCGTGTCAGACATGCGGCGCCTGTTGCGCCTATTCGCGCGACTGGCCGCGCTTCGGGCTGGAAAGCGAAGCCCAAATCGAGGCGATCCCGCAAGCGCTGGTCGATGACGCGCGCGGGACGATGCGCTGCACGGGCGACCGCTGCGTGGCGCTGTCCGGCGAGATCGGTATTGCGACCGCATGCACGATCTATGCGGTGCGGCCTGAGGTGTGCCGCGACTGTTTGCCGGGCGATGAGTCCTGCGCGCTGGCGCGGGCGCGCTACGGCCTTCCGGCCATCACGCCGGCCGAGCTTGCAGTGACCTGAGGGCGGCTTCGGCCGCGTGCACGCCGGTGCGGTACGCGCCATGCGCGGTGGAGAAATCGCGCTCCGAACAATGCTCGCCGGCGAAGAACAGCCGCCCGTCGACCGGCGCGGAGAGCCGCGCGCGCAGCCTTGCGCGCCATCCTTCCCGTAAGAGTATGAGCCGAGCGCGTACGGGTCGTGCGCCCAGGCGGAGGCCGCGATGCCGGACAGGCGTTTGCGCATGTCGTTGCCGAGCGCCGACGCGATCTGCTCGATCGCAAACGGTACGAACGCATCTTCGGCTTCGAGCGTGCGCGCAAAATCGCCGCCGAAATAACCTTCCACGACCGGGCGGCCGAAGGCGCGCAGCGTATAACTGCCGGTCTCGGTCCTGTCGGTCGCGCCGAACAGGCGCGTGTCGCGCGGCAGATCGTCCGCGCGGTCGAGCGCCAAAAACACCTTGTCGGCGAGGCCAAGCGGGAGCTGCGTGGCCGCGTCGTGCTTGTCGGGCAGGGCAGGTGAAAAGCGCAGGAACTCGTTCGCCATCACGCCGGGCGGCGTCGCAACGATCACGGCGCGGGCGGAGAGTTCGCCGCGCGGCGTAACGACACGCACGCGCGCGCCCGAGTGGTCGATCAGCGTGACCGGGCAATTCAGCCGCACATCGAGCGGCCGCGCGTAAGCCTCGATCAGCGCGCCGTAGCCCTCAACGACGCGCCAGTTCACCTCGTCGTCCTCATAGAGCGCGTATTCGCGCGCGACGAGATGATCGAACGTGACGCCGTTGATGTAGGTCGACATCGCGTTGAGCAGGGGATTCCAGCGGGAGCCCGGCTCGAGGAACTCCGACATCCGCCGCGCGCTGTCCGGCTCGGCTTCGGCGCGGTCGTAGAAGCGTTCGCGCGCCGCGGCGTAGTCCAGTTGTTCGTCTGACGAAAAATTCACCGCGATGGCGCGGCGCTGCCACGGCGGCGTCGAGCGGTCGACGGTGAGGCCGAGCGCTTGCGCGTGCGCCGCCCATTCGTTGCGGCCGGCCGAATGCAGCCAGCCGCAGCCGAGATCGAGCGGGAGATCGCTCGCCCGAAACGTCCAGGCGCGGCCGCCGATCCGGTCGCGCGCCTCCAGCAGCACCACGGGCACGCGAGCGTCATGCAGCGCCCGTGCCGCCGCAACGCCGGCCGCGCCCGCTCCAATCACGATGACATCGGTGTCATGCATGTCGCGTCACACATGCGTGAATGCGCCGCCGCGCATCAAGGCGTTGCGCTGGCGCGCCGTTGCGGGGAGGCCGCAATCACACAATATGCGCTGTGAATAGCCTCGCATCTGCGCTAGGCTTGCCCCTCGGGAGCCCGCGCCATGATGGCGGCGCCGAACACAAAGAACGCCCGGCTTGATCCGGCCGAGGTCCGCGCCCAGGTGGCGCGCATGACCGCGAGCGACGTGTTCGCGAATTCGCCGCAGCTGTCGGCGTTCCTGGTTTTCATCGTCGAGGCGGTTCTGCGCGGCAAAGGCAACCGGCTGAAGGGCTACACCATCGGCGTCGAGGTTCTGCGCCGCGACATCAATTTCGACCCGCAGCTCGATCCGATCGTGCGCGTGGAGGCGACGCGGCTGCGCCGCGCCATCGAGCGCTATTACGCGGGGGCCGGCGCGCAGGACGCGATCGTCATCGATCTGCCGCGCGGCGGTTATGTGCCGCGCATCGTTCAGCGCGATTGCGCGGAGAGCGCGACCACGGCAGACGTCACAGAACCGACGGACGACATCACGCTCTCGCCCGGCAACGGGCTGCCCACTCTGCGGGTTGCGCCGTTCGTCGTGGTCGGAACGCCGGGTGCCCTGTCGATCGATGGCGATGCGCTCAGCGGCAAGCTGTGCGACGCGCTCGCGCTGTTCGACATGATCAATGTCGTGGGGGCGGCCCCCGCGGGCGGGCGCTACGACTATCGCCTCGACGGCACGCTGGAATACCGCGACGTCGGCATCAGCCTGCGCTTCCGGCTGGTCGACAAGTCCGACGAAACCGTCATCTGGTCGCGCGCCTTCGAGCGGGGCCCGAGCGAGAGCGCCGCGGAGGTCGAGCGCAGCGTGATCCTGGCGCTGACCAGCGCGATTGCGCAGCGGTTCGGCATCATCTGGTCGCACGATCGCGCGCGGCTGTTTGCCGGAAACGCGCTCGATCCCCGCTACCGTGCGCTGATCGAGGCGGGCGAGACGGTGCGCTCCTTCGATGCGGAAGCCTACGCGCGCACGCGAACGACGCTGGAACGGCTGATCGCGCTCGATCCCGGCTTTGCGGCCGGATTCTCGTATCTGGCGATCATCTACGCCTGCGACTACGTGCACGGCTTCGGCGAGTATCCCGACGACATCACGGCGCTCGACCGGGCGCTGCGGACGGCGCGGCGCGGCGTCGAGCTCAAGCCGCAGAGCGCCCTGTCGTATCATGTGCTGTTCGTCGTGCTGTTCTTCCGCGGTGAAACCGAAGCCGCCTGCGCGGCCGCCGAACGGGCGATCGCGCTCAACCCGTATGACGTGCAGATGCTGTCCGATTACGGCGGGCGGCTGATCTTCGCCGGACACGTCGATGCCGGGATGGACATCCTGCGCAGCTCGGCAGTGTTCGGCGCGATTCTACCCTCGTGGACTCATTTCTACCTGTTTCTCGGACATTACCTCCGCGAGGAGCTCGCCGAGGCGCGGTTTCATGCCGGGCAGATGACCAACGAGCGGCACATCACCGGCCAGATCTCCCGCGCACTGATGGCGCATCGCGACGGTAACGCCGACGAGGCGCAGCGAGCGATTGCAACAATTATCTCGCTTCAGCCGCAATGGAAAAACAATACGCGGCACGAAATCGGCAAGTTAATTACCGGACGCGAGCTTGCGGATCGTCTGGCGCGCGATCTCGCCGCCGCCGGACTGGGAAGCCGCCCGTAAAACTGACGGTTGCGCGATCGCGCGCATCACCCACAGTTAACAGCAATTTGCTCCAATTTTCCGCAACCGCAGGGCACAAGGTTCCCAGCGCCCTTGCGGCACATCAACATCAGCCCCCAATTGTTTGCAGAGGTTTTCATCGTGCATTCGTGCAATTCCCCCGACTCGCTCCCTCTTCAGGATGTCATCTGGGTCGCGTCCGACGCGCCGGCTGGCGGCGTCGCCGGCAACGCTCCGTCCGAGTACACCATCACTGAACTTGCCGACGAGTTCGGCATCACGCTGCGCGCGCTGCGCTTCTATGACGGCCGCGGGCTTCTGTCGCCGCGCCGTGAAGGCCGCAAGCGTCTGTTCAGTGCCGCCGACCGCGACCGTCTCGCGCTGATCCTCAAAGGCAAGAAGCTCGGCTTTACGCTCGCGGAAATCTCGCAGATGGTCGAGGCGCAATCCGGCCATGCGTCCGGCCGCGACCTGAATCTCACCGCGGAGAAGTGCCTCGCGCAGATCGCGTATTTCGAGAAACAGATGCGCGAAGCGAGCGAGGCGCTCACCGAATTGCGCCGCATTCACCTGATGCTGTGCAAACAGGCCGCAGCGCAGAAGCGGGACTAGAAACCTTCCAGCACGATCTTGCCGCGCGTGGTCCCGCTCTCGATCTGGGCGTGGGCGCGCTTCAGATTCACGGCGTTGATCGTGCCGTAGTTTTCCGCGGCCGTGGTGCGGATCGTACCGCGCTCGACCATTCCGGCGACTTCGTTGAGCAGTCTGTGCTGCTCGATCATGTCCGCCGTCTGGAAGGTCGAGCGTGTGAACATCGCCTCCCAATGCACCGATGCGCTCTTGCCCTTGAACTTGGACGTGTCGAGCGGCTTCGGGTCGTCGATCAGGCCGAACTTGCCTTGCGGCGCGATCACGTCGGCGATGGTGTCGAAGTGCTGGTCGGACTGCGTGATGCCGAAGATGTAGTCGGCGAAGCGGTGACCCTTCGCTTTTAGCTGCTCGGCCATCGGCTTGGAATGATCGATCACGTGATGCGCGCCAAGCTCCTTGCACCAGCTCTGCGTTTCGGGGCGTGACGCTGTCGCGATCACGGCGAGCTTGGTGAGCGTGCGGGCAAGCTGGATCGCAATCGAGCCGACGCCGCCGGCGCCGCCGATGATCAGCAGCGACTTGCCGTCGCCGCCCTCGCGCGGGATCGCGAAGCGGTCGAACAGGATTTCCCATGCGGTGATCGAGGTGAGCGGAAGCGCCGCAGCTTCGGCGAAGCCGACGGATTTTGGTTTGCGCCCGACGATGCGCTCGTCAACCAGATGAAATTCCGAATTGGTGCCCTGCCGGATGATCGAGCCGGCGTACCAGACCTCGTCGCCCGCCTTGAACAACGTCACGTCCTGCCCGACGGCGGCGACCACGCCGGTCGCGTCGTACCCGAGAATCTTCGAGGGTTCGCCGTCCTTCGGCGCCGCCCGCCTGCGGACCTTGGTGTCGACCGGATTGACCGACACGGCCTTCACTTGCACCAGCAGGTCGCGGCCTTGAGGGGCAGGCTTATCCGCCTCGATGTCGATCAAGGACTCAGCCTGGTCGATGGACAGCGACTTCCTGTAGCCGACGGCGCGCATCGTTGTTTTTCCCGTGTTCTGCTTCAGCGTTGCGGCTAGGATTTGGCGGGAATTGAGCGCCCGCGCAAGCCGTGGGCAGGAGGAACACGATGGGCATGCTGGAGGGCAAGACCGCGATCGTCACGGGCGGCGCGCGCGGCATCGGGCTTGCGATCGCGAAGCGCTACGTGGCGGAGGGCGCGCGTGTCGTGGTCGCCGATATCGACGAGAGCAACGGCAAGGCCGCCGTCGCGGCGCTCGGCGAGGCGGCACGCTTCGTGCGGACCGACGTGGGTGCGGCGGGAGATGCCCGCAATGTGGTGGCGGAGGCCTGCGGCGTCGCGGGCGATCTCGACATTCTGGTGAACAATGCCGGCATCATCCACACGGCGGATTTCCTCGACATTGCCGAGGCTGACTTCGACCGGGTGTTGCGGATCAACCTGAAAGGCATGTTTCTGGTGGGACAGGTCGCTGCCAAGCAGATGGTCGCGCAGGTGAAGGCCGGGAAGCCGCCGGGCGCGATCATCAATATGAGCTCGATCAATGCCCGCGTCGCGATCCCGAACCAGGTACCCTACTGCGTTTCAAAAGGCGGCGTCGATCAGCTCACCAAGGTGATGGCGCTTGCGCTCGCGCCGCACGGCATTCGCGTGAATGCGATCGGGCCCGGCTCGATCATGACGGATATTCTCAAGGGTGTGGCAAACGACAAAGCCGCGCAGAATCGCTTGCTGTCGCGTACGCCGCTCAGCCGCATCGCCGATCCGGACGAGATCGCCTCAGTCGCGGCGTTCCTCGCCTCGAACGAAGTCGAGCTACATCACCGGCGAGACGATTTACGTGGACGGCGGGCGGCTGGCGCTGAATTACACGGTGCCGGTGCCCGAATAAAAAACAGCCCGGCCGAAGCCGGGCTGTCCATGTCGGTTCACGTTCGCTTAATCGCAGCGACGGATGCGCTTGGTGTAGCCGTCATCGCTCTGGATGGTCACCGTGCGACAGTTTTCACCGCGCAGATAAACGTTGCGCTCGCGGTAGACCCGCGGTCCGTCCCAGTCGCGATGATAACGGTGATGGTATGGATCACCGATGCGCACACCGACACCCGGCAGATCAACGCCGATGCCCTGCGCGAATGACGGAGTGGTGAACGCCGCCATGGCGGCGATACCGGCCGCTGCAATGATCAGTTTTCTCATGGCTCTTCTCCATTTTGCCCTGCCTAGACAACGCTTGGAGAAAGCTGACGTTCCTGAGAGTTCCGTGGAGTTCCTGCTGGAACGATTAGACGTCTTCGAAATAAGCCGCGCGCCCGTTGAGGCGCGCGGTTGAAACAAATCGCGATGGCTGATGGCCAGTGGAGCGATTAATCGTCCTTCTCGTCCTGCTTGCCGCCAAGCTGCTTCAGCTTAGCGAACACCGCATCGACGTTGAGTTCGTCGGCAGGCTTCTTCGCAGCCTGTTGCTCGGCTTCCTTGGCTTCCGCCGCCGCGGTGGTGACGGACGCAGGCAGCAGCGTCGCGCCGCGCGCTTCGATCACCGGCTTCTCCTTCGCGGCGCGCTGTACCTCGAAATCGAGGTCGATCTGCGAGCACAGGCCGAGCGTCACCGGGTCGAGCGGTTGCAGCGCCTGCGCGTTCCAATGCGTGCGGTCTCGGATTCCCGCGATGGTCGACTTGGTGGTGCCGACGAGGCGCATGATCGCCGCGTCCTTCAACTCGGGTGATTGCGAACCAGCCACAGGATCGCGTTCGGGCGGTCCTGGCGGCGCGACACCGGGGTGTAGCGCGGGCCTTTTTTCTTCTTGGCCTCGGGCAGGCGCACCTTGGGGTCGGACATGTGCAGGACGATGCTGTGATCGGCCTCGGCGCTGGTGATCTGCTCGCGCGAAAGCTGGCCGGTCAGCACCGGATCGAGCCCCTTGATGCCCTGCGCAGCGTCGCCGTCGGCGATCGCCTTCACTTCCAGGACGTGGAGCTTGCAGAAATCGGCGATCTGCTCGAACGACAGTGCGGTGTTCTCGACGAGCCAGACGGCGGTCGCCTTCGGCATCAGCGGCGTGGTCGCCATGGCAAATCTCCTCTGCGCTCCGCCCGCCCTACGGGCGAAGCCTGTTTGTCATCGTGGATGACGGGAATGGCCCGGAATATAGTTGTCCGGTCGCGTTCTGTCCATTGTTCTCGCGCTTGACAGGGCGGCTGCGACGCAGCCCATGTCGCGGCGGAACCGCCGGAATTCACTCAGGAATCGCCGAAAAGGTCGCGTCATGGCCGTCTACACCGACGTTTCGGCGGAGGACCTGACCGATTTCCTCAGCCAGTATGATTTGGGCGAGCTCTTTCCTACAAGGGCATCGCCGAAGGCGTCGAGAATTCGAATTTCCTCGTTCACACGACCACGGCTATTTCATCCTGACCCTCTATGAAAAGCGCGTCGCGCCCGAGGACGTGCCGTTCTTCCTCGCGCTGATGGAGCATCTTGCGGCGCGCGGACTGACTTGCCCGCAGCCGGTGAAAAACAAGTCCGGCGCGATGATGGGTTTCGTCGCGGGCCGGCCCGCCGCGATCGTGACGTTTCTCGACGGCATGTGGATCCGCAGGCCGAGCGCGGCGCACAGCGGTGCGGTGGGGCAAGCGCTCGCGAAGCTGCATCTGGCCGGCGCGGATTTTCCGATGAAGCGGCGCAATGCGCTTTCGGTCGATGGCTGGCGTCCGCTCTATGTCGCGGCCGCCGCGGGCGCCGACAGCGTGCAGCCGGGACTGCGTGCCACGATCGAACGCGAACTGGCACTGCTCGAGGGATCGTGGCCGAGCGGGTTGCCGGAGGGCGTGATCCACGCGGACCTGTTTCCCGACAACGTGTTCTTTCTCGGCGATCAGCTGTCCGGGCCTGATCGATTTCTATTTCGCCTGCACCGACACGCTCGCCTACGACGTCGCGATCTGCCTCAACTGCTGGTGCTTCGAGCCGGACCACTCCTACAACGTCACCAAGGGCCGCGCGCTGCTGCAGGGCTATACCAGCACGCGCCCACTTTCCGCCGAGGAGCGCGCGGTGTTGCCGCTGCTCGCGCGCGGCGCTGCGCTGCGCTTCCTGCTGACGCGGCTTGTCGACTGGCTCAACGTGCCACCCGGCGCGCTGGTGCGCCCGAAAGACCCGCTCGAATATTTCCGCAAGCTGCGCTTCCATCAGGCGGTCGGTAGCGCGCGCGACTACGGCATCGACGCATGAGTGCGAAAGCAGTGCACAACGTCGTCATCTACACCGATGGCGGCTGCGCACCGACCAACCCCGGGCCGGGCGGCTGGGCGGCGATCCTCATCACGGGCGAGCATCGCAAGGAGTTGAAAGGCGCCGAGCCTCACACCACGAACAATCGCATGGAGCTGATGGCGGCGATCTCGGCGCTCGAAGCGCTGAAACGGCCGTGTGTCGTGGATATGAATATCGACAGCCAATACGTGCGCGAGGGCATCACCAGGTACATCACCAACTGGAAACGCAACGGCTGGCGCACCGCTGCAAAAGAGCCGGTGAAAAATCAGGACTTATGGGTTCGGCTCGATGCCGCCCGCGATGTTCATACCGTGCGCTGGCACTGGGTGAAAGGTCACTCGGGCGACGAACTAAACGAGCGCGCCGACGAACTGGTGCGCGAGGCGCGCGGCCGCATTGAGAACGAGCGCGTAGCGATCGTCCTCGATCCGCGTCAGCTCGGCCTCGGAGGCGAGGCTGTAGGTGCGGGCGGCGACGCGCTTCGTGATCGGACGATCCAGCAGTGTGAGATCGAATTGCGGATCGTCGAGGCTCGCCACCACGATCATGCGCTTGACCTTGCCGTCCTTATAGGCGCGAAGGAACGCGTCGTAATCCTTGAACGAGATGCATCCGTTCGAGTCGCCGCGCGGCCCAAGCAGATAGGTGTGCGTCAGCAGCCCGGTGCGGCCGTGGATCGCCTCCGCGCCTCCGACGGGATGAAGGCGCAGCGCCTCGACGCCGTGGAACAGCGCTTCGCGCGGCGCGAGATCGTAAACGTGCGGCGGCGTGGCACCATGCATCCGCACATTGACGTGGCGCGGATCGTCCATTTTCGGACCGAGGCCTGAATGCGCTTCGAGCTTGGTGCCATCGGGAAGATGAACTACGCGGCCGGTGATGTCATAGATCGCGCTGAACCCGTCACTCAGCAGCAGCTTGCCCGATGGCTTGCTTGCGCCGCTGTTCGACACGCCGCCGTCCGCCGGCGCGTAAGCGAGCTCGGGTCCCATCTGGCGTTTGCCAAGCAGTTTTTCGAACGGATCAGACACTGCCGCGGCAATGGGTTTGGCCAGCGGTGCTCCGCCCAACCCGGCCGGACGCGGTGTCGGCAAGGGCACGCTTGCGACGATCTCTACCGGCGTGCTCTGCGCCGCTGCTGCGGTCTGCGGCGTGACCTTCGCGGGTTCGCCGCGCGAGAAGGTTGTCGGCGGCAGGCCGAAGCCCTTCTTGGGGTCGATCAGCGCAATGTCGAACACCGGGGCCGTGAACAGACTGCGTTTCTTGGGTGCAACCGGCGGCTTCTGCGCGACGGCGACGGGCGATGCGGCGGACCGCGCGGACGCGATTGGCGACGAAGCCGGTTCGGTCACGATGGTGACGCTTGGCGTCACAAACGGGTCGGTCGGCGGCGTTTCGACCAGATTGGCGTAGAGCATCCAGCCGCAGCCGAGCGCGATGCCGGCGAGGGCCAAGCCGCCGAGGAGATGTTGAGAAACGGTTCTGTGTCTTCGAGGTTCATCGGCGCACGCTGCCGAACCGTCATCATTCTCGATGCCGTACGCCATCCCCAACCCACTCGGTACGCAACACTACGCAATACGTCCGCCAAGCCGGACCCCGAACACATGAGGTCGCAGGCCCGCGGGACGCCATTAGGGCTAATTTTAGTTAAATGCCGATTAAGCGCGGGCGAGATTGGGGCAGGGGAACTGTGGCAGCGTCGTCATGACCCGGAAAACGAATGGCCGGGACACCAGGGCGTTTACGCCCGTCTTCGACGGGCTATGCCCCGGCCATGACGCAGTGTCAGTTGTGTTCGTGCTTAGGAATCACAGTCCTTTCAGCAAATTCTCCGCGCCCGAGGCCTCTGCCTTGCCCGGCGCCTCTTCGACGTTGAGCGACTTCACGACACCATCGTCGACCACCATCGAGTAGCGCTGCGAGCGCATGCCCATGCCGCGCTCGCCGAGATCGATATGCAGGCCGATCGCCTGCGCAAACTTCGCAGCGCCATCGGCGAGGAATTCGACCTTGCCTTCCGCGCCGCTCGACTTCTTCCATGCGTTCATCACGAACACATCGTTCACGCCTGTGACCGCGATCGTGTCGATGCCCTTGGCCTTGATCGCGTCCGCATTCGTGACAAAGCCCGGCAGGTGATTGCGGTCGCAGGTCGGCGTAAACGCGCCAGGCACCGCGAACAGCACGACCTTCTTGCCCTTGAAAATCTCGTCGGTCGTCTGCGGCTTCGGGCCGTCAGCCGTCATCGTCATGAATGTCGCGTTGGGCAACTTGTCGCCGACCTTGATGGCCATGAGTAGATCCTTTCGGTTTTGGGAGTGTCCAGGAAAATCCGGCGCGCAATGTAGCGGCTTAATGGCCCGAGTCGAGACGGTAGGGGACCTCGATCGCCTTGCCGCCCGCGACGGCCGTCAGCAGCAACGTGGCGCCGTCTGGTTTGGTATTGGGAGGCAGCCCGTCAAGCTCAAATGAGAAACGCTGCTGTCCGGCGGGTGCGCCCGCGATGGGCGAGGGAACCGGCAGTGCCCACTCGGGGGTCGGGCCCTCGGCGAACAACTCGACCGCCGTGCCCGTGGGTGCCGCGACATCGACCACGATGTTCTTGCCTTCGCGCGTCACGCCGCGAACGCCGAGTGCGGCCTCATCGCCGACCTTCGCCGGCACAGGCACCGCGCCTTCACTCTGCTTGAGCAAGTCGTCCTGCGCGCCGGGCTTGCCGCTCACGATCAACTCGGCCTTGCCTTCGGCCGGGATGCAGATCTTTTCGCAGATTGCGTAATCGGCCTTGAGTGCGAGAGCGACCGGCTTCGTGGCGTCCTGCGCAACGATGTCGAGCGGAAATACGAGGCCATGCTTGTAGCCGATCGACGTGCCACTTTCATCGGTCAGCCGTTGCGGCGCCGGATAGCGCACCGTCACGGATTTGACATTACGTGAGGCCGAAAGATCGAAGCGCGGCGGAATTCCGGAGTCGCCCGGATAGCGCCAGTAGGTTTTCCAGCCCGGTGCGAGCCTGATTTCGATGCCGGCGCGATGAACTGTCGCGGCACCCGCGCCACGTTGCGCGCCTGCGATCAGCCGCACGGCGGCGCGTTGATCGCCATCCCACGGCGATGCATCCGCGGCATGCGCCGCATGCGCAAGCGTCACCGCAATGACAAGATTTGCGCCGAGCATCAGCGCACGCGCGTAAGATTTAGCCGCCATGTTGCGTGATTTAAAGGCGGTACGCAGGCCGCGCCACTGAATTCGTCGTGATCGGAACCGGGAGCGCACCCCCAAGTTTTGATTCCCAGGACTTTCCGAACGGAGTATTTTTGTGCCCATGAAGATGACGACCAAGAAGGGTGGCGGACCGAAGCGTGGCTTTCTCGACGGCCAGATGCTAATCGCCATGCCGGCAATGCGCGACGAGCGCTTCGCGCGAAGCCTGATCTATGTGTGCGCGCATTCCTCAGAAGGCGCGATGGGCATCGTGGTCAATCAGCCGGCGCAGAACATCAAATTCCCGGACCTGCTGGTGCAGCTTGATGTCATTCCGGCCAAGGACCTGATCCAGCTTCCGCGCAAGGCCGGCACCGTGAAGGTGCTCAAGGGTGGGCCGGTCGAGACCGGTCGCGGCTTCGTGCTGCACTCGAACGACTTTTTCATCGAGAACTCGACGCTGCCGATCGACAACGGCATCTGCCTGACCGCGACGCTGGATATTCTCAAGGCGATCGCGCACGGCGAGGGGCCGCAGAGTGCGGTGCTCGCGCTCGGCTATGCGGGCTGGGCGCCGGGGCAACTGGAGAACGAGATCACCGACAACGGCTGGCTCAACTGCGACGCCAACTCGGACCTGATCTTCGGGACCCAGACCGAAACCAAGTACGAAGCCGCGATGCGCAAGATCGGCATCGACCTCGGCAAGCTCTCAAGCGAGGCGGGACACGCGTAGCCGTCTAGCGCGCCGGGCACGCCGGCGCCGGCGGATTGACGCGCACGTTCGGATATTGCCGCTGCACTGAGCGATAGAAGTGCTCGTTGGCGAATTTGTCGCCCGGGATCACGGCCGCCGACCAGATGCCATCGCAGGCGTCCTGCCGGCAGTTTCCGCCGAGCGTGCTCATCGGGCTCTGCATCACCGGGCAGGTGCAGGTCGCTTTGCTCGGATCGTTCACGTCGACGACGCACGGCGCGCCGTAACACCATGCCCACGTGGTCTGCGGACTGCTTCAGGTCAGCGTGCGGTTGGTGTCGTTGAACCGATTGGAATAAGTGGAGATCAGGTAGGTGCGGCCCTGTTGCGTTGTCGGCGCACGGTCCTCGCACGAGCCCGGGCCCATCGAGACACCCTGCACGACATCGCAGGCGCACAGCGCACGATCGATCACATAATTGCCGAGCCGGTCCATCGTCGGGATGCCGGAGCATGCCGCCTTGATGCACAGTGCGTAGGTGCCCTCGCAGAAATTCGCCTGGTTCTGCATCTGCTGAGCGGTGCTCATGGCGTCGCGCTGCGCGAAGGCGATCCCGGGGAGAAAGAGAAATGCAGCGGCGAGAATGAAGCGGCTATGAAATGTCATCGCGAGCCCCCTATGATGCGGACGTCAAGACTGCACCAGTCGAGGATTCGCCTCAAGATCTTGACGTTGCGGCAATGGTCTAGCGTACCGCCGCCTGCCGGCTTTCGCTCTGCGTGTGGCCGACCATCGCGATCGCCTGATCCGGGCCCATCGGCTCGCCGAACACGTAGCCCTGCGCGTACTCGCAGCCGAGCTGGTAAAGCTCGGAGACATCGGAATCTTGCTCGGCGCCTTCCGCAATCACGTCCATCGAAAGATCGTGGGCCATCGCGATGATCGAACGCAGGATCACCGGCCGCGCGCCTTTGCCGTTCTGCCGCACGAACGACTGGTCGATCTTGATGGTGTCGAACGGGAAGCGCTGCAGATACGCAAGCGAGGAATGTCCGGTGCCGAAGTCGTCGAGTGACAAGCCCACGCCAAGCTCACGCATGCGGCTCAGCATCTGCGCGGCGTATTCGGGGTTCTCCATCACCAGCAACTCGGTCAGCTCGAGCTTGAGCGTGCCGCGCGCGACCGCCGAGCGCGACAGCACGGTGCGCAGGTCCTGGATCAGGTCATGCCGCAAGAGCTGGCGTGACGAGATGTTGACGCTGACGAACAGCGGATAGCGCAACCGCGTCGCACGCTGCCAGCTTGCAAGCTGGCGCGCCGCGCGGTCGAGCACGAACAGGCCGAGATCGATGATCAGGCCGGTTTCTTCGGCAAGCGGGATGAAGTCGGCCGGGGAGAGCCGGCCCATCTTGGGATGGTCCCAGCGCAGCAGCGCTTCGAAGCCCGCGACGGAACGGTCCTCCAGCCAGACGATCGGCTGATACAGGATGGTGATCTCGTCGCGTTCCAGCGCGCGGCGAAGGTCGGTTTCCATCGTGAGCCGGTCGTTCTTGCGCGTGCGCATCGCGGGCTTGAACACCTCGATGCGGTCACCGCCGATGCGCTTGCCGTGATACATCGCCAAGCTCGGCGTCCTTCAGCACGTCTTCCTTGCGCTGCGGCGTGCCGTCGGCGAGTGCGAGCCCGATCGATGCGGTGAGCAGGATCTCGCGGTCGTTGAAGGTGATCGGCGCACGCAGCGATTTGCGGATGGTGTCGGCGAGCGCCGTGATGCGCGGCGGCTCGCGCTCGGACAGCACCAGCAGCCCGAACTGATCACCGCCGAGGCGCGCGAGCGTATCCTGCGGCTTTAGCAGGCGGCCGAGACGGCGCGCGAGCGTCAGCAGGATCGAGTCGCCGACCGCAATGCCGACGCTGTCGTTCACCTGCTTGAAGCGATCGAGATCGATCAGCATCACGGTCGGGCGGATGGTGGAGTCGGCGCGCGCGAACGAGAGCGCGGCTTCGAGCCGGTCGAGGAACAGTTCGCGGTTCGGCAGGCCGGTGAGATTGTCGTGCACGGCATCGTGCAGCAGGCGCTCTTCGGCGGTCTTGAATTCGGTGACGTCGGTAAGGGTGCCGACGAGGCGCACGACCTCGCCGTCAGAGGCCACGACCGGGCGCGCCTTCAGGGCGAACCACATGTAATGGCCGTCGAGCGTGCGCAGGCGGAATTCAAGGAACAGCCGTCCGCGGCGCTGATCGAGCACGCCGTCGAGCGCGGCGCGGAAGCGGTCGCGGTCGAGCGGATGCAACAGCTCGAGCCATTCGGCCGCCTGTCCGCCGAGCGCGCCGCGCTTCAGGCCGAGCAGCGATTCCGTTTCGTGCGACGTGAACACGCGATCGTTCGGGACGTCCCAGTCCCAGATCATGTCGCCCGAACCGGTGAGGGCGAGCGCGCGGCGCTCGATGTCGGATACGATCGAAATCGCGACGCCGCCCGCAAACGCGTGTTGCATCACCGTGAAGCCGATCAGCATCACGATCAGCACAAGGCCGCCGAGCAGCGCCGGCGCAACGATGTCGTTGGTCACGATGCCGTTGACCGCGAGGCTCGCGGCGAACACCCACACGACCAGCAGGAGCCAGGTCGGAATCAGCAGCACTGCGCGGTCGAAACCATGCGCGGCGAGGTAAACGACAAGTCCCAGCCCTGCGACCGCGACCGTCGCAAGCGAGATGCGCGCGACACCGGATGCGACCGCCGGATTGAACACCGCGACCGCCGTGAGCGCGCCGAGAAACACCAGCCAGAGGGCGGTGATATGCGCATAGCGAACGTGCCAGCGATTGAGATTGAGATAGGCGAAGAGAAACACGACCAGCGTCGCCGCAAGGATCGCCTCGCCGGAGGCGCGCCAAACCCGCTCGGTGCCGGCCGAGAGGTCGAACACCTTGCCCCAGAATCCGAAGTCGGTGCCGATGTAGACCAGCACCGCCCAGCCGAGCGCGGCGGCGGCGGGAAACATCACGCTGCCCTTCACGACGAACAGGATGGTCAGGAACAGCGCGAGCAGTCCCGCGATGCCGATGACGATGCCGTGGTAGAGCGTGAACGAGTTGATCTTGTCCTTGTAGGCGTCGGGCTCCCACAGATAGAGCTGCGGCAGCCGGTCGGTCCGCAGCTCCAGCACGTAAGTGATCACCGCGCCGGGATCGAGCGTCACGCGGAAGATGTCGGCGCTCGGGGAGTCCTGCCGATCCGGCCGGTCGCCGGTCGAGGGCGTGATGTTCGCGATGCGTGAGAGTCCGAGGTCGGGCCACCACAGACCCGAGTCGACCATGCGGTAATGCGGCGCGACGATCAGCCGGTCGATCTGTTCGTCGCTGTTGTTGGCGAGCGCGAACACGGCCCAGTTGTTGCCGGCCTCGCGCACCGGCACGCTCATGCGGCGCACGATCCCGTCTGGGCCGGGCGCGGTCGAGACCTGCAGGTTGGTGCCTTCGGATTTGGAGCGCTCGAGCGCATCGGTCAGGTCGATCGCGGCGGCGTCGATGCGTACGTTGATCGCCTCGACGGCGCGCGCGACATCCGCGCCGAACGCGACGCCGAGCAGAACCGACACCGCGATCACGGCGCGCAACAGACGCAAAACGAAAAGCCTCCCGGCTCGCTCGCCAGCCAAGTCACCGATGAATAGAGGGGGCACCGGTGAAGGGCAAGGATTTCAGTGGGTTGTTAAGGATTATGGCAAACCCGCCAAGCTCACTGTAACGGCGAAAAAGGCGAGGGAAGGGCGGCCGTGGCGCCTCCGGCGGCCTTGCGCAGCCGTGCTTTGCTGGCTTCGAGCGCTTCGGCGCGCAAACGACCCTCGCGGTCGGCCCGAAGCAGCGCGTACATCACGGGAAAATACTGATCCGGGTCATAACTGATCAAAATGAGATCGACACCGGCATTGAGCGCCGCAATGGCGCCGCCAGCGGGGCCTTCGCGGCTCAGCGTGACCGCGCCCATGCTGAAATCGTCGGTGATCAGAATGCCGCGGTGTCCCCAGGTGTCGCGCAGAAGCCCTTTGACGACGGCGTTCGAGAACGAGGCGGGCCGCTCGGCGTCGATCGCGGTGAGGCGCGCGTGGCCGAGCATCGTGAAAGCCGAGCCGTTCTCCTTCAAATGACGAAACGGAAGCCAGTCCGTTGCCTCCAGCTCCTGCGACGATGTGGCGAGGTCGGCGGTGAGCTTGTGCGTGTCCTCGTAGACGCGGCCGAGGCCGGGGAAATGCTTCAGCGTGCAATGCACGCCGGTCATCATCAGTGTCGCGCAATAGAGGTCAGCCACCTCCGTGACGACCGCAGGATCATTCGAGATCGCGCGTGTGGAGATGCGCGAGGTCTTGTCGTCCGGATTGACCACGCCGTGATTGAGATCGACCACCGGTGCGAAGTTGAGATTGACGCCGAGCGCTGCAAGCTCGCGCCCCTGCCGGCCCGCGTACTGGCGGACCGCGAGCAGCCGCTCCGCGGGATCGCGGTGGATTGCGACGATCTCGGCAAGCGCAGGCATGCGGGCGAGGGGCGGCGACATGCGCGACACCGGTCCGCCTTCCTGATCGGTCGTGATCCAGAGCGGAGCGAGATTTTGCGCGCGCCGAGTGTCCTGCAAGCGGGCGATATTTTCGCGGATCTCGTCCGCCGTCTTGCGCTCGACATTCAGCGCGCTGAGGAACACGCCGGCAACGGCGCGGCGTTCGAGCAACGCCTGGAGGTCGGATGATTTGCGGTAGCCGATCACGATATGTGCGCCGAGTTTCTCGAGCTGTCGCAGGTCGGCGGCGAGCACCGCGCGACGCATGTACTGGAATTGAAGCTCGATCGCCGCGGTCGTACCGAATGCGAAGATCGCCAGCGCAAGAGATGCGCCGCTCATCAGCCGCAGAACGCGCGAGCGGGCCCACGTCCGTCGCAGGGTCCAGACTTCGGCGGCAATGACCGCGAGCGGCACCACAAGCAGCGCGATCAGTGCGATCGTCCGCCATGTCGTGAATAGCGGCGTACGCCAGCCGATCGCGAACGGCAGGATGCTTGCAATGAGCGCGATCCGCGCAACGATGAACGCGGCGTTGAGATAGGTCACCACAGAAAAACTCGGTTGCAGCGCGAACAAGCTGCCGCGGGACGGCGGATTTGTGATCGGGACGCGACGCGATTGCGGCGGCTTGTGCGTCAGTTCGTCAGCACGATCTTGCCGATGTGCTGGCTCGTTTCCATCAGCGCGTGCGCGGCGGCGGCCTCGCGCAGCGGAAACGTCTTGAAGATCACCGGCTTCACCTTGCCGGCGGCGATCAGCGGCCAGACATTCTCTTCGATCGCGCGCGCGATCGCGGCCTTTTCGTTCGACCGGGCGCGGGCGCAAGCCCGAGCCGGTGTGCCACAGCCGCTTCATCAGGATCGGGCGGAAATCCACCATTACCTTCGGCGGGCGCTGGAACGCGATCTGCACGATACGACCTTCGACAGCGGCAGCATCGTAGTTTTTCTGGATGTAGTCGCCCGCCACCATGTCGATGATCAGCTCGGCGCCTTTGCCGCCGGTCGCCTTCTTGGTCTCGGCGACGAAGTCTTCGGTGTTGTAGTTGATCGCCACATCAGCGCCGAGCTTGCGGCACGCCTCGGCCTTCTCCTCCGAGCCGACCGTGACGATGACGCGCGCGCCGCGCGCCTTGGCGAGCATGATCGCCGTGGTGCCGATGCCGGACGAGCCGCCGTGGCAAAGCATGGTCTCGCCCGCCTTCAGCGCGCCGCGCTCGAACACGTTGTGCCAGACCGTGAAGAAGGTCTCCGGGATCGCGCCGGCTTCGATCATCGAGAGCTGCGGAATCACCGGCAGTGCGTTGGTCTCGTGCGCGACCGCGTATTCGGCGTAGGCGCCGCCCGGCACCAGCGCGGTGATCTTGTCGCCGACCTTCCAGCGCTTCACGCCGTCGCCGAGCGCGACGACTTCGCCGGCCAGTTCGAGGCCGGGCGTGTCGGGCGCGCCGGGCGGCGGCGGATATTTGCCCTGCCGCTGCATCACGTCCGGCCGGTTCACGCCGGCCGCGCGCGACCTTCACCAGCACTTCGCCCGCCTTCGGCGCGGCACGTCGCGCTCCTGCGGCACCAGCACGTCGGGTTCGCCGGGTTCGCGGATCGCGATGGCGGTCATGCGGGCGGGAACAGACATGGCGTGATCCTTCGGTTGTCGGCGTCTCCCTTAGTCGGCGCGCGCCGGTGTGACAACCAGCCGAGCCGAAGCTAATCTGCGGCTAAAGAGGTTGCCCATGGCTGCGATGGACGACGAAGACCGGCCGAAGAAAAAGATCGCGCACGAGATCGGGCAGGAACTCGCGCTGTTGTCGGTGCGCGAGCTCGACGAGCGCATTGCGCTGATGAAAGAAGAAATCGCGCGGCTCGAAGCCGACAAGGTGAAGAAGCAGGCGACGCGCTCGGCGGCCGACCAGTTTTTCAAGCGTTGAGGCGCGGCGGCACTTGCGCGCCGCGCGGCGGCGGCTACAGTGGCTCAACGCCGAAAGTCAAAAAATACAACCATTCGGCGTGGGATGCGGGGCGTGACAAGTTCGCGACGGCAATTCGGTCTTGGACACCGGCTGGTTGGCTGGGTCGCCGCCTACGCGTTCGTCTTGCACGCATTGTTCGCCGGTATCCTCGCCACGCAAATGGCGGCGGCCAATCCCGCGGTTGCGGCGTTTGAGCTTTGTTTGACCGGGCCCGACGGCGGCGCGCTGCCCGGCCACGCACAAGTCCAGCACGAGAACTGCGCGATCCATTGCGGCGCGGCCGCAAGCGGCGCTCCGCTGCTCGCGCTCGCCGTCCTTACGCTGCTGCTCTTCCCGCCGCGCGCCGTCGCGCGCTTCGTTCAATTTGTTGCCCCGACACGCTCCGAGTACCTGTGCCGTGCCGGCCAAAGCCGCGCACCGCCCCTGCCTGCCTGACGTCGATCACCGACTTTGACCGGCTGCTCGCGTCGCGAGCGCCTTCAGGCATGCAGGGAGACAACAATGACCCGCAGGGTCTCGCTATCGATCGGCGCATTCGCGCTGCTGTTCGCTGTTCCGGCTTACGCGCACCATCCGGGCAGCACGTCCAACACCGGCGGCGCGGGCCCAATCAACACCATCTCGGCGTCGACGCTTGAGGCGGGCCACGGCGCCGTCGCGTTTCTCTACGAGTATACGAAGTTCGGCGGGCTCGGTGATGCCCAGTTGATCGATGCCGCCGGCAAGCACATCCACGCGCACAGCATCGGCGCGATCCAGAGCGCATCGGCGAGTGCCGCCTATGGCGTCACCGACGACTTCATGGTGTCGGTGCGCATTCCCTACGTGCTTCGCACCGACATCCGCGAGGGGCACCACGCTCACGGTCCGGGCGGCGTGGTCAACAACACGGTCGACTATCGCGGCAACTCCTCAGGGCTCGGCGACGTCACGTTCCTGGGGCAGTACCGCTTCATCAATAGCCGGGCGACGCAGACCGAGGCCGCGTTCCTGTTCGGCGTGAAGGCGCCGACCGGCGCGACGAACCGCCTCGACCGGTTTGGCGCGCTGTTCGAGACCGAATTCCAGCCGGGCTCGGGATCGTGGGATCCGATGCTGGGCGCGGCATTCACGCAGCGGTTCGGTGCGTGGTCGTTCGACGCGAACGTGCTCGGCATACTGGCCGGGCGCGGCGCGCAGGACACCAAGCTCGGCGACCGCTTTCTCTATAATGCCGCGCTGTCATACCGGGTCGTGGGCTACGCGGCGCAATCCGCGCCGGTGTCGCTGCCGTCATCGGTGATGTCGCACGGCCCGGTGCCGCATCGTCACGCGCATCCGCTCGACAGGATTCCGGCGCCGCCCGCAATGGACGGTCGACGCGATCCTCGAAGTCAATGGCGAGTGGCACGACTTCGAGAGCACGTCGGGGGTGCGTGAGCCAAACTCTGGCGGCCACGTGGTCCTGCTGTCGCCCGGCGTGCGCATCGCGCGCGGGGCGTTCTCCGGCTTCGCGTCGTTCGGCATCCCGATCGTCAACGACATGAACGGACTGCAGTCGAAGACCAGCTACCGGCTGCTGACCGGCGTCGCCTATGCGTTCTGAGGGGGCGATGGCGATGACGATCAAGACGTTCGCGATGGCGACCGCCGCGATTTTGATCGCGACGGCCGCGCAGGCGCACTCGCACAAGCACAAGAAACTGGAGATCGTGCATCCGTGGTGCGTGGAGACGGGTGACACCGCGAACCCGGTCGCGGTGTTCATGACCATCAAGAACGCGTCGGCGAAACCGGACAGGCTGCTGCGTGCGTCGACATCGATTGCCGGCAAAGCCGAATTGCGCGGTGGCGGCGACGACAAGGCCGTGGCGTCCGTCAGCGTTGCCACACGCGGTACGGTCGACCTGAAGCGCGGTGGTCCGCACATCCAGCTGTCCAACGTCACGAAGCAGCTTTCGCCCTACGACAGCTTCATGATGACCTTGGTGTTCGAACGTGCCGGCAAGGTGGAGGTCGAAGTGATGGTCGAGGAAGCCTCGATCCTCGAGCCGGTCAAGAAATAACGCAGACCGCAAGGAGACGAACGATGATGCGTAAACTGCTGCTCGCCCTCGGCGTCGCTGGCGCGATCGCCCTCGCGCCGGCCGCGGCCAGCGCCCATGCGGGGCACGATCACGGCAAGAAGGCGAAGAAGATCAAGAAGACGAAAGCGAAGCAGACAATGATCGAATGGCGGCTGGCTGCGCAATCGGCCGAACCGCCGGTCAAACCTTAACCACTTGTTAAGCTTTCCCAGTCATTACTACGACTGTCCAATCTTTGGACGTCGAGTGGCTCCTGTCCACTCTGTTTGACGCCTCCCTGTTATCACCTTCGAGCCGCCGGCAACGGCGGCTCCTTTTTTTGTTTTGACGCTGAGTGCCTGATTTTGTTGCGGCTTTCCGTGTTTCTGTAATCGGCTGATGGCCGCGGAAACTATGTCGGCAAGTGTGGCCCCGTGGCGCTAGACAGGCCGGCCCGCCGCGCGATAATCAAACCGTAGCGTGTGTGAGGCGTAGAGTGATGGAAAAGCCGGTCCACGGTGCGGGGCCTGTGTCTTTTGGCGAAAAGCTCGCCAGTTCGCAGGCATTTGCCGGCCTTTTCAAGGAAGGCATGGCGCTGGTCGAGGAAACCGCCAGCTATCTGGACGGGGCCGGCCGGCAGGACTCCAAGAAGCTCGAACGCTCCGCCGCACTCGCCTACGCAACCGAAAGCATGCGTTTGACCACCCGGCTGATGCAGCTGGCCTCCTGGCTTTTGCTGCACCGCGCCGTAAAGGAAGGCGAGATGTCGCTCGCCCAGGCCAACAAGGAAAAGACCAAGGTGAAGCTTTCGCTCGGCGACCGGGCGGACGCCGACACCATGGGATTGCTGCCGGAACAGCTTATCGACCTGATCGATCGTTCGCTCAGCCTGCTCGACCGGGTGCGCCGGCTCGACGCCACGATCCACGTTCCGCCCGCCGACCGCCCGCAGAGCAACGCGGTGGAGCGCCAGCTTGGGCTGCTGAAGGCGGCTTTCGAGCGCGAGGCGCGTTAGGGCTTCGGGCACGCCGCAAACGAAAACCCCCGCGCAAGCGGGGGTTTTGCTTTTGTCTCGCCGGCGAAAGCTTACTTCTTGCCGAGCCCGCCGAACTTCTTCTGGAAGCGCGAGAGGCGCCCGCCGCGGTCCATCAAATGCTGCTGGCCGCCGGTCCAGGCCGGATGCGACTTCGGATCGATGTCGAGATTTAGCGTGTCGCCCGCCTTGCCCCATGTGGTGCGGGTGGTGAATTCGGTGCCGTCGGTCATGACGACCTTCACGGTGTGATAGTCGGGATGGATGTCTGCTTTCATGGTGTCCTGCGCCCGCAATGGCGCCAATGTTGGAAAAGTTGCGGCTCTATAGCCCACGGAGCCTGAGGAAACAAGCCGCGAATTCCCGTGATTGTCTAAGCGCTTACAACGATGCAATCTCGCCCGCATGAACGATACGCGCAGCATGCCGGAGGCTGACGCGGCAGTGCCGGTTGTTCCGGCCGCAGCCGCCGACGAGCCGTCGCGCCGTATCCGTGTGCGTCCGCTGCTCGCGCTCGTGCCCTACGTGATGCGCTACCGCGGCCAGGTTGCGGCCGCGATGGTCGCGCTGCTGATTGCCGCGACTGCGACGCTCGTGGTTCCACTCGCGGTGCGCCGGATGATCGACTTCGGCTTCTCGGCCGAGCGCATCGGGCTGATCGACCAGTATTTCGCCGTGATGATCGCGGTCGCGGCCGTTCTCGCGCTCGCAAGCGCCGCGCGCTACTACCTCGTGACGATCATCGGCGAGCGCGTCGTCGCCGATCTGCGCGCCGCCGTATTCGCGCACCTCACCGAACTCTCGCCCGGATTTTTCGACAGCGCCAGGACCGGCGAGATCACCTCGCGGCTCACCGCCGACACCACGCAGATCAAAAGCGCGGTGGGAAGCTCCGTATCGGTCGCGCTGCGCAACCTCGTGCTGTTCTTCGGCTCGTCTGTCATGATGGTGGTGACGAGCCCGCGCCTCTCGCTCTTCGTGATCATCGCGATCCCGGTGATCGTGCTGCCGCTGGTCGCATTCGGCCGGCTCGTGCGCCGCCGTTCGCGCACCGCGCAGGACACGCTCGCCGATGCTTCGGCCTATGCGTCGGAATTGATCGGCGCGATCCGCACCGTGCAGGCCTTCACCGACGAGAAACTGGCACAGTCGCGTTTCGCCGGCGCCGTCGAACGCGCGTTCGCGGCGGCGCGGGATTCGACGCGAGCCCGGGCGGTGCTGACCGCGATCATCATCTTTCTGGTGTTCGCCAGCGTGGTGGCCGTGCTCTGGGTCGGCGCGCAGGACGTGCTTGCCGGCCGCACGACGCCCGGCACGCTCGGCCAGTTCATCCTCTATGCGGTCTTCGCGGCGAGTGGATTGGGGCAGCTCAGCGAAGTGTGGGGCGAGCTCTCGCAGGCCTCGGGCGCGGCGGAGCGGCTGACCGAGTTGCTCGCGGTCGAACCGCAGATCAAGGCGCCGGCAAACCCGGTCGCGCTGCCGTCGCCCGCGCGCGGTGAGGTCGCGTTCGAAGCCGTTCGTTTTGCCTATCCGACACGGCCGGATGCCTTCGTGCTCGACGGCGTGTCGTTTCATGTGCGGCCGGGCGAGAAGGTCGCGATCGTCGGCCCTTCCGGCGCCGGCAAGAGTACGATTTTTCACCTGCTATTGCGCTTCTACGATCCGAATACCGGCACGATTTCATTCGATGGCGTGCGCGTCGGCGATACCGATCCGCACGAGTTGCGCCGGCGCATCGCGCTGGTGCCGCAGGATGTTGCGATCTTCGGCGCGTCGATCGCCGACAACATCCGCTTCGGCCAGCCGGACGCGACCGACGAGGACATCAAGCGCGCCGCCGAGCTCGCGGCCGCGACCGAGTTCATCAATCGCCTGCCGCAGCGCTATGACACGGCGATCGGCGAGCGTGGTGTCACTCTGTCGGGCGGGCAGCGTCAGCGCATCGCGATTGCGCGCGCGATCCTGCGCGACGCGCCGTTGCTGCTGCTCGACGAGGCCACCTCGTCGCTCGATGCCGAGAGCGAAACGCAGGTCTCGCTTGCGCTCGCGCGGCTGATGCAGGCGCGCACCACGCTGGTCATCGCGCACCGGCTCGCGACCGTGCTGTCCTGCGACCGCATTCTGGTGCTGGACCAGGGGCGGATCGTG
This sequence comes from uncultured Alphaproteobacteria bacterium, assembly GCA_963779545.1. Lineage (GTDB taxonomy): Bacteria > Pseudomonadota > Alphaproteobacteria > Rhizobiales > Xanthobacteraceae > PALSA-894. Next base: position 45,433 of record CAVZYQ010000013.1, read on the forward strand.
GAGCAGGGGACGCACGCGCAGCTGTCCGCCGCGGGCGGGCTCTATGCGCGGCTCGCGAAGCTGCAGTTTCAGGTGGGGTAGTTTACCGCTCCGTCAGCTTCAGCTCGATGCGGCGGTTGCGGCGGTAAGCGTCGTCCGACGTTGCGGTATCAAGCGGCTGGAATTCGCCGAAGCCGGCGGCGACGAGACGCTGCGGCGAGATGCCTTTGCCGATCAGGTATTGCACCACCGAGATCGCGCGCGCGGAGGAGAGTTCCCAGTTGGAGGGGAATTGCGCGCTCGCGATCGGGCGAACGTCGGTATGACCGTCGACGCGCAACACCCAGGCGACGTCCTTCGGAATCTGCCGATCAAGTTCGGCAAGCGCCGTCGCAAGCTTGTCGAGCTCGGCGCGGCCGCCCGGCTGGATCACGGCCTGACCGGCATCGAAGAAAACTTCCGACTGGAACACGAAGCGGTCGCCGACCACGCGGATGTCGGGACGGTCGCCGAGGATCGCGCGCAGGCGGCCGAAGAATTCTGAACGGAAGCGCGACAGTTCCTGCACCCGCTGCGCCAGCGCGAGGTTCAGCCGCTGGCCGAGATCGGCGATGCGCGCCTGCGAGTCCTTATCCTTGCTTTCGGACAATTCCAGCGAGGCTTCGATCGCGGCAAGCTGGCGGCGCAGCGCGGCGATCTGCTGGTTCAGCAACTCGACCTGCGCCATCGCGCGCGATGTGAGGTTCTTCTGCGTGTCGAGTTGGCCGGCAAGCTCGCTCGCCCGGCTGCCGCCGCTCGCAAGCCCTTCATTGACGCCCTTGAGCCGGTCGCGCTCGGTTTCGGCGAGCGCAAGATTGGCGCGCAGCGAGGCCAGCGTATCCTCCAGATTGGACTTGCCGACCTTCTCTAGCGACAGCATCTCGGTGAGCTGCGCGAGCTGCGCATTGAGCCGCTGCAGCGCCGTGTCCTTGCCGGTGACTTCCTGCGAGAGGAAGAACTGCACGATCACGAACACCGACAGCAGGAACACGATGCCGAGGATCAGCGTCGAGAGCGCGTCGACGAAGCCCGGCCAATAGTCGATGCCGCGTTCGCGGCTTCTGCGGGCGAGCGCCATGCTATCTCACGGTCTTGCGCAGTTCGTCCTTGCGCGGTTCTTCACCGGCGATGCGTTCGAGCAGCCGGTTCATCTCGCGGCTCTGCGCCGCCTGCGCGTCGGCCCAGTCGCGGATCATCTGCTGTTCGGTGCGCATGTGGCTCACAAGGCCGTGGATCGCCTCGGCAAGGTTTGCCATCGCGGCGGTCGCGGCCTTGTTCGAGCCGGTCTCGGCGACCGCTTCCTTTAGCTTGTCGATGGCGCTGCGCATTTCGCCGGATGGCGCGGCGGTCACGGTGCGCGTCCCGGTGTCGACGCTGAGATCGCTCACGATGGTGGAGAGCCAGTCTTCCAGCTCCATGTAGAAGCGGTTCTGCGCCTGCCCCGCCTGCAGGTCGAGGAATCCAAGGGCAAGCGAGCCGGCGAGGCCGAACAGCGAGGACGAAAACGAAATGCCCATGCCGGCCAACGGCGCCGCAAGACCCTCGCGCAGCGTGTCGAACACGGCGCCCGCTTCGCCTCCGACCTTGAGGTTCTGGATCACGCCTCCGACCGAACCGACCGTTTCGATCAGGCCCCAGAACGTGCCGAGCAGGCCGAGGAACACCAGCAAGCTGGTCATATAGCGCGAGATGTCGCGCGCCTCGTCGAGGCGGGTCGCGATCGAGTCCATCAGGCCGCGCATGGTGGTTGGCGAGATCGCGGTGCGTCCGGCGCGGTCGCCGAGGATCGTCGCCATCGGGGCGAGCAGGACGGGCGGGCGCGCGACCGCGAGGCCGGGATCGGCGAGCCGGAAAGAGTTGACCCACGAGACTTCGGCGAACAGGCGGATCACCTGCCGGAACGAAAGCAGGATGCCGATCACCAGCACCGCGATGATCAGCGCGTTCAGGCCGGGATTTGACATGAAGGCGACGATGATCTGCTTGTGCAGCACGACCACGACCAGGCCGCACAGGATCAGGAACACCATCATCCGGACGAGAAAAATCCGGGGTGAGGACAGCTTGAACGGATCGAGATCTCGCGCCATGGCCGCGCGTTTCCTTTAGGGCCGCCTAGTGGTCCGATTCTAACATTCGCATCCCTTTGCGGCTGGCTCTGTTGCGAATGTTAGAATCAAAGGACCACTAGCAAGTATTAAGGTGCTAGTGGAGCTTTGGATTTGACATTCGCTTCGCGAGCCCGCGGTTGGGTAGGTAGCGAATGTCAAATCCGCTCCACTAGTGAATCGCCCGCAATGATGGCACAGACGCGGCAATAACACAGCGGTGTGTGGCTTTCGACAGCCCTCAGGCTTTTCGCAGCAATTCCAGCACCTCGCGGTGCATGAACTCGTTGCCGGCGATGATGTCGCCCGCCTCGATGGTGCGTTCCCTGTCCTCAAGGTCGGTCACAAAGCCGCCAGCCTCGCGCACCAGCAGCACGCCCGCGGCGATATCCCACGCCGAAAGCCCGCGCTCCCAATAGGCATCGAACCGGCCGGCCGCGATGTAGGCAAGATCGAGCGCAGCCGCGCCGAAGCGCCGCAGCCCGGCGACCTTGTCCTGGATCGCGCCCATCTCGCGGCGGAACAGCGCAAGGTCGCCGCGCCCGTGGTGCGGCAGCGCGCAGCACACGACCGCCTCGGCGAGGCGCCGGCGCGCCGCCACGCGAATGCGGCGGTCGTTCAGGAACGCGCCCTTGCCGCGCTCGGCGGAGAAGAAGTCGTCATTCGCCGGATTGTGAATCAGCGCCGCGATCGGCACGCCCTCGCGCACCAGCGCGATCGAGATCGCGAAGTGCGGAATGCCGTGCAGGAAGTTCGTGGTGCCGTCGAGCGGATCGACCACCCAGGTGTGGGTCTTGTCGGTGCCCTCATGGTTGCCGCCTTCCTCGCCCAGAAATCCGTAACCCGGCCGGGCCTTCATCAGTTCGGTGCGCAGGATTTCTTCGGCGCGATGATCGGCGGCGGAAACGAAATTGGCCGGGCCTTTGAGCGAGACCTGCAGGTTCGCAACCTCGCCGAAGTCGCGCTTCAGGCTGCGCGCCGCCTTGCGCGCGGCGGCGGTCATGACGTTGAGCAAAGCAGATTGAGCAGGCACGAGGTACTCCGGGCGCAGGGTGCGCCGATCAGGGAAACTGAATTTGGAGGCTGATACCGGCTATTGCGGCCCGGTTGTCAACTGCGCGGCGTCGCGTGTGCGAGCCAGAGCCGCGCCGCGTTCTCGCCAGCCGCGCGTTCGCTGTCCTTGATCTTCTGCATGAATTCTTCGAGCCAGATGTCCGAGGCGCCGCCCGCCTTGGCGATGGTGTGCCACTTGGTCGCCGCGATCGGATCGGCCGGCATGCCGCGCCCCGTCGCCAGAATGCGCGCAAGGCGGTTCTGCGCTATGGCGTTGCCCTTGGTGGCAGCCTTGCGGAAGATCACTGCGGCGCCGCTCTCGTCCTTGGTGACGCCTGTGCCGTTGAACAGCGCGATCGCGTACTCGACTTCCGCCGCCACATTGCCGCTGCGCGCCGCCGCACTCAGTAACTTCGTCGCTGCCACGGGATCCTTCGCGAACGCCGTTGCCTTCCTTGTAGAGCGTCGCGAGCGCGTACTGCGCTTCCGGGCTTCCGGCATCGGCAGCGCTGCGCAACAGCTGAGCGGAGCGCGGCACATCCTGACGCACCTGCTGGCCTTCGAGATAGAGCAGCGCGAGATTGTAGGCGGCCGCGACGTGTCCCATTTTCGCGGCCTTGTCGAGCAAGGCCGCAGCCTCCGCCTGGTCCTGCGATCCGCCGCGTCCGGCGAAGCGGAACATCGCGAGCGCGAAGATCGCCTGCCGGTCACCGCGGTCGGCTGCGAGCGAGAACCAGGCGAGCGCCTTCTTCTCGTCCTTCGGCACGCCATAGCCGTTGGCGTAAAGCTCACCCATCAAGGTCATCGCGACGGGATCGCCCTGTTCGCTGGCGCGGCGCTGGGCTTCCTTGAATGCTTCGAGATAGTGGCCGCGCTGATAGGCGCCGAACGCGACATCGCCCTGTGCCGGCACCTGCGGCTGCAGCGCTGTGGTTTTCATGTTCGACGGCGCGGCCGGTTTGTCCGGTGCGGGGAATGGCGCGAGCGAGGGATTCTCCGGCGCGAACGCGGTCGGTGGCGGAGAGGCGGGCGCGAGCTGTGGCGCGGCTGGAGCTAATTTTGGCGCAGCCGGCGCGGCGATCGATTTCTTCAGCACCGGCCGGTTGGCGGCTTTCGGCTTTTGCGCGGGCTTCGCCGGAATGCTCGCCGGCGGCCGAATCGACGGCGGCGTGATCTGCATCGGCGCTTGCGCGCTGACCGCGCTCGCCGCGCAGAACGCGGCGACCGCGACGCTGCTGAGGAGAAGCCCGCGCATCATGGCACCGGCTCCGGCACGACGAGGCGCTGCGTCACCGCGCTAAACGTCGCGGCGTCGCGCCAAAGGTCCGCGCCGATCGCGACGAAATCGGCGCCAGTGCGCGCCAGCGCTTCCGACCTCGTCTAGCGTGCCCGCGTAACCGACGCACGGGATCGTCAGGACTTCGGCCCACCATTCGACGCGCTCCAGCACCGCCTCGAAGCGCGGCCGCCGTCCGTCGTGGTCCGGCTCGCCGAACATCACATAGTCGGCGCCCGATTCGCCCGCGATCATCGCATCGTGGCGCGTCGTGAGCCCGCCGCAGCCCGCGATGTATTTCGGCTTCAGCGCTCCCGCAGCAGCCTTGAACGCATCGGCACCGCTCAGGTGCGCGCCATCCGCCTGCGTCGGCGCGACCAGTTCGGCATGGCTGTCGAGCAAGCAGCGCCGCGCCGTTGCTCTGGACCAATATCCGCAACGCCTCGACGCGCTTGATCAGCTGAGTTTCATTGCCGTCGGCAAGCCGCAGCAGGACCGCCGCGATCTCGGTCGCGTTCAGCGCGCGCGCCAGATCGTCCGCGATCGCGCCCGCGATCGCCGAGCGGCGGCGTGACGAGGTAAAGGCGTGCGGCGGCCTTCTCGGGACCCATGGTACCCGCATGGGACGCCTTTTCGGCGGAATGGCGGCGGCGATCGTTCATCGCCGCGCAGAATGCGGGAAAAAGGTTAAGCCGCCTTCTTTTCCAGGTCCTGCTTCCACTGGCCGAGCGCAGCGAGCGAATTCATTTTGGCGCGGTGGGTGAAGGCCCGCTGGGCCGCCGCGACGTTCTCGGATTTGCCGCTCCAGGCCTTCTGCGGCGCGGCCTGCAGGGCGCGGCCGTACGAGAAGGTCAGTTTCCAGGGCAGCGGGCCGAGCTTGTTCATGGCGTCGAGATGGGCGGTTGCCTCCTCGTCCGACTGGCCGCCCGAGAGGAACGCGATACCGGGCACCGCACCCGGCACGCAGGCCTTGAGCAGCCGCACGGTCTTGTCGGCGACTTCCTCGATGCCGGCGCGCTTGCCGCATTTCTTGCCGGCTACCGCCATGTTGGGCTTCAGCACAATGCCTTCCAGCGCGACGCGGCTGTAGTACAGCTCCTCGAAGGTCGTCTTCAGCACCCATTCGCTGACCGTGTAGCAGCGGTCGGCGTCGTGCTCGCCGTCCATCAGCACTTCCGGCTCGACGATCGGGACGATCTCTTCTTCCTGGCAGAGCGCCGCATAGCGCGCGAGCGCATGCGCGTTCGCCTTGATGGCGGTGTAGCTCGGGATGCCGGCGCCGATGTCGATCACGGCGCGCCACTTGGCGAACTTGGCGCCGAGATTGCGATATTCGACGAGCCGCTCGCGCAAGCCATCGAGGCCCTCGGTGATGGTTTCGCCGGGGCAGAAGGGCAGGGGCTTGGTCCCCTTGTCGACCTTGATCCCCGGCAGCGCGCCGACCTGCGTGATGAGCTTCACCAGCGGCGTGCCGTCCTTCGCCTTCTGGCGGATGGTCTCGTCGTAGAGGATGACGCCGGACACGTACTTCGACATCGCCTCATTGGTGCGGAACATCATCTCGCGATAGTCGCGGCGATTGTCCTCGGTGTTTTCGACACCGATGTTGTCGAAACGCTTCTTGATCGTGCCCGACGACTCGTCGGCCGCCAGAATCCCGCGCCCCGGCGCGACCATGGCTTCGGCGACTCTGTTCAATTCAGCGAGGTTCATGACGTCCCCTCCTTGCTTCTTGCTCCGGCTGGAAGGTGTCTCATAGCGCAGCCGCGAAGGCGCTGACTATCCCATGTGGCAATTTCCACAGCGCGGCTTATATGTTGCATCGCAACAATAATACTGCAACGCAGCAACCAATTGTTCGGGCGTGCGTTAAGCCCTGTCGGCGGCAACGAGGAGCAACGCGTGCGCAAACTTGGACAAACGATTTCGGCCCTCTCGCGGTATCGCCGCCATTGGTCGACGCTGCTCCAGTCGACCGGAGCAAAGCGCGGCACAGCCCATGACCATTCGGCGCCGAGCCATCTCACGGAACTGACCGGGTTCGGGTCGAATCCCGGCGCGCTGCGCATGTTCACGTACGTGCCGAAAAACGTCGCGGCGGCGCCGGCGCTGGTCGTCGTCCTGCACGGCTGTACCCAGACGGCGGCGGGCTACGATCTCGGTGCCGGCTGGTCCACGCTCGCCGAGCGCTACGGCTTCGTCCTGCTGTTCGCCGAACAGACGCCGGCGAACAATCCGAAGACCTGCTTCAACTGGTTCCTGCCCGGCGACACCACGCGCGACCGCGGCGAAGCGCTCTCGATCCGGCAGATGATCGAGAAGACGATCGGTGCGCATAACGTCGATCGCTCCCGCGTTTTTGTCACGGGGCTTTCGGCGGGCGGCGCGATGACGGCCGCGATGCTGGCGACCTATCCGGAGGTGTTCGCCGCGGGCGCGATCATCGCGGGGCTCCCGTACGGCACCGCCGGTAATGTGCAGCAGGCGTTCGAGAGCATGTTTCAGGGGCGCTCACACATCCCGCAGGTTTGGGGCGACCTGGTGCGCGGCGCGTCGACGCATGCGGGGCCCTGGCCGCGCGTCTCGATCTGGCAGGGCGATGTCGATGCGACGGTGAAGCCGATGAACGCCGATTTGCTCGCCGCGCAGTGGACCAATGTGCACGGAATTGATGCGCCGCCGGTTTTGGACAAGGTCGACGGCTATCCGCGAAAAGTCTGGCGCCGCGACGGTGTCGATGTGATCGAGTCCTACACCATCATCGGCATGGCGCATGGCACGCCGCTCGCGAGCGCCACCCACGGCGGCGCGGCCGGACCGTTCCTGCTCGAGGTTGGAATTTCATCGTCCTATCACATCGCAAAGTTCTTCGGCCTGACCGGCGAGGCACGCGCCCATGCGACGGGGAATAAGCCGGTTGCGGCGGCCACGACGCCGGACCGCACGCCGCTGGTGCCGGACGATGTCGAAATCATTCCCGACGCGCGCGTCGAGATCCTGAACGGCAAGAGCGATGAGCAGAAATTCGACGATGCCGCGCGTGCGGGCCCGATCGACGTCATGGCGATCATCACCAAGGCGCTGACCCAGGCCGGTTTGATGAAACCGCCGGCGTAATCCCACTTCCGTTCGTCCCCGCGAAAGCGAGGACCCAGAGCAGCAGAACTGGATTCCCGCCTTCGCGGGATGAGCGGAGTTTGCGGCTAGCCCTTCAACGCCTCGACGCCCGGCAGCGTACGGCCTTCCAGCCATTCGAGGAAAGCGCCGCCCGCGGTCGACACATAGGTGAACTTGTCGGCGACGTGCGCATGGTTGAGGGCCGCGACGGTATCGCCGCCGCCCGCGATCGAAACGAGCCTGCCGGCAGCGGTCCGCTCCGCGACGTAGCGGGCGATCGTCACGGTGCCTTGGTCGAACGGGTTCATCTCGAACGCGCCGAGCGGCCCGTTCCAGACGACCGTTGCGGCGTCGTCGACCGCGCCCTTGATGCGCTCGATCGATTGCGGGCCGACGTCGAGAATCATGCCGTCGGCGGGAATCGCGTCGAGGCCATAGGCATGGGACGGCGCATCCGCCTGGAAATGAAACGCGATGATCGCGTCGACCGGCAGGATGATGGCGCAGCCCGCGCTCTCGGCCTTGGCGAGGACGCGGCGCGCAGTGTCGGCCATGTCCTTCTCGGCGAGCGACTTGCCGACCTTCACACCTTGCGCATGCAGGAACGTGTTCGCCATCGCGCCGCCGATCACCAGCGCCTGCACCTTCGAGATCAGGTTTTCCAGAAGCTCGAGCTTGGTCGAGACTTTCGCACCGCCGACGACCGCGATCACCGGGCGCTGCGGCGTGTCGAGCGCCTTGCCGAGGGCTTCCAACTCGGCCTGCATGGTACGGCCCGCGTAGGCCGGAATCTTGCGCGCAAGGCCTTCGGTCGAGGCATGCGCGCGGTGCGCAGCCGAGAAAGCGTCGTTGACGTAGATGTCGCCGAGTACGCTGAGCTTCTCGACGAATGCCGGATCGTTCTTTTCTTCTTCCTTGTGGAAGCGGGTGTTCTCCAAAAGCAGCACATCGCCGTCTTTCATTGCGGCGACGGCTTTCTCGGCTGCGTCGCCGACGCAATCGTCCGCGAAGCCGACGTGCTTCTTGAGGATATGCGCAACTTCGTGCGCCACCGGCTTGAGCGACTCCTTCGGATCGCGGCCCTTCGGCCGGCCGAAATGCGCGAGCAGGATCACCTTGCCGCCTTTGCCGGAGATTTCCCGGATGGTCGGAACGACGCGCTCGATGCGCGTCGCGTCGGTGATCTTGCCGTTCTCCATCGGGACGTTGAGGTCGACCCGCAGCAGCACGCGCTTGCCGGCGACATCAGCGGAATCGAGGGTGCGGAAGCTGCTCATGTTCGAACTCACCGCTCCGGCGGCGACCTGTGCCACACCACCAGTGACCAGATCAGCATGGCCGTGAAGAAAACCAATCCAATCGTGCCCATCCACTGCCCGACTGTCATACCGAAGAGCTCCTGTGGCGCGAGCCGGTCAGGGCGACCCCAACGCGATGCCGAAGATCGTCACAGACTGCCGCCGCCGCCGTCACCGCCAACGCTTGCCGAGCCGGCGCTTCCGCCGTCGACAGGCGCGCCATGTCCATGATGCATGCTGGCCACGATGCCGGCTCCCAAGGCAACATCGGTGACCCCGGGTCCGCCAGGCCTGCCGGGTTTGGTGCCGAAGTTCCGTTTGCCGATCCACAGCAGCGAACACAGCACGACACCGATGATGACGAGGCTGACGACAACCCAGGTCTCGGTGATCTCCATGCGTCAGCCCTCCTGCGGGGCGTCGAGCTAGATCAGCTTCCCCATCGCGACGGCAGTGTCCGCCATGCGGTTGGAGAAGCCCCACTCATTGTCGTACCAGGACAGCACCGATACCAGCGTGCCGTCCATCACCTTGGTCTGATCCATGTGGAACGTGGACGAGTGCGGATCGTGGTTGAAATCGATCGAGACGTTCGGGCTCGTGGTGTAGTTGAGGATGCCCTTGAGCTGCTGCTCGGCGGCACGCTTCACGGCACCGTTGATCTCCTCGACCGAGGTTGCCTTCCTGGCGACGATCTTGAGATCGACCACCGAGACGTTCGGCGTCGGCACACGCATCGCAAAGCCGTCGAGCTTGCCCTTGAGTTCTGGCAGCACGAGGCCGATCGCCTTCGCGGCGCCGGTCGAGGTCGGGATCATCGAGAGCCCCGCTGCGCGCCCGCGGTAAAGATCCTTGTGCATGGTGTCGAGCGTCGGCTGGTCGCCGGTGTAGGCGTGGATCGTGGTCATGAAGCCGCGTTCGATGCCGACCGCGTCGTTGAGCACCTTCGCCACCGGCGCGAGGCAGTTGGTCGTGCACGAGGCGTTCGAGACGACCAGATGGTCCTTGGTGAGCTTGTCGTGATTGACGCCAAAGACGACCGTGAGGTCGGCGCCATCGGCGGGCGCTGACACCAGCACGCGCTTCGCGCCGGCGGTCAGGTGCGTGGAGGCCTTGTCCTTCGCGGTGAAGATGCCGGTGCACTCCATCGCGATGTCGATGCCGAGATCCTTCCACGGGAGCTTGGAGGGGTCGCGCTCGGCGCAGACCTTGATCTTGCCGTTGCCGAGGCTGATCGAGTCGCCCTCGACCGTCACGGTGCCGGGGAAGCGGCCATGCACCGAGTCGAAGCGCAGCAAATGCGCGTTGGTCTCGACCGGGCCGAGATCGTTCAACGCGACGACCTCGATATCCTTGCGGCCGGATTCGGCGATGGCGCGCAGGATATTGCGGCCGATGCGGCCAAACCCGTTGATGGCGACCCGGACGGACATTGTTCTCACCTCCAAATATCGGTCTCGTCATGCCTCGCGAATGCGCGGGCATCCAGTAACCACAGCCAATATGGTGTGTACTGGATCGCCCGCATGCGCGGGCGATGACGCCTGAGTTTGTGGCGGTGTGTTAGCTCAAGTTCCCGAGCTTGCTCAACGCCGCCTCGGCAACCTTCTCGGGCGTGATGCCGAAGTGCCGGTAGAGGTCCTTGTAGGGTGCGCTGGCGCCGAAACCGGCCATGCCGACGAAAACGCCGTCCGAGCCGATGATCGCATCCCAGCCCTGACGCACCGCAGCCTCGACCGCGACGTTAACCTGCGCAGTACCGATGATCGTGGCGCGGTCTTCGGGCGACTGCGCCATCAGCAACTCGAAGCTCGGTACCGACACCACGCGGGTCAGTGCGCCCTTGAGGTCAAGCAGCTTCTTCGCCTCCACCGCGATCGCGACCTCCGAGCCGGTTGCGAAGATCGACACATCCGCGCGGCCCGCGATCGACGGCGCGATCTCGTAGGCGCCGGCGGCGCAGAGATTGCGCGTGACGTATTCCTTGCGCAGCTGCGGCAGGTTCTGCCGCGTCAGCGCGAGCACGCTCGGGCGGTCCTTGTTCGCAAGCGCAAGCTGCCAGCATTCCAGCGTCTCGACCGTATCGCATGGGCGGAACACGAGCAGGTTCGGGATCGCGCGCAGCGCCGCGAGGTGCTCGACCGGCTCATGGGTCGGGCCGTCTTCGCCGAGACCGATCGAGTCGTGCGTCATCACGTGGATGACGCGCTCGCCCATCAGCGCGGCGAGGCGGATCGAGGGGCGGCAATAGTCCGAGAACACCAGGAACGTGCCGGAGTAGGGGATGATACCGCCATGCAGCGCCATGCCGTTCATGGCGGCCGCCATGCCGTGCTCGCGGATGCCGTAGTGGATGAAGCGGCCCGCATAGTCGGCGGCAGACATCGCCTTCATGTCTTTCGGCCGCGTGTTGTTCGAGCCGGTGAGGTCGGCCGAGCCGCCGACCATCTCAGGGACGGCGGCTGTCAGCACATCGAGCGCATTCTGCGACGCGATGCGGGTCGCGATCTCCTTCGGCTCGGCGGCGAGCTTTTCCTTCGCGCCGCGAACCGCATCGTTAAGTCCGAGCGGCAGGTCGCCGTTGATGCGCCGCGCGAACTCGCCGCGCTTGTCCACGGGAAGCGATGCGAGGCGCTCCTTCCAGGACTTGTTCGCGCTCCTGGAGCGCTGGCCGGCGGCGCGCCACCCGTTGAGGATGTCCGCCGGCACTTCGAACGGCGCGGAAGTCCAGCCGAGTTTCTCGCGCGCGCCCTTGATCTCGTCGGCGCCGAGCGGCGAGCCATGCGAGGACGCCTTGCCGGCCTTGGTCGGCGCGCCGAAGCCGATCGTCGTCCGGCAGGCGATCATCGTCGGCCTGTCGGATTTCTTCGCCGCCGCGAGAGCGGCCGCAATCGCCTGCGGGTCATGCCCGTCGATGCGGCTCGCGTTCCAACCGCAGGCCTCGAAGCGCTTCACCTGATCGACCGAGTCCGCGAGCGAGAGCGGGCCGTCGATCGAAATGCCGTTGTCGTCGAACAGCACGATCAGCCGGTTCAGTTTCAGATGCCCGGCGAGCGCGATGGCTTCGTGGCTGATGCCTTCCATCAGGTCGCCGTCGGAGGCGAGCACGTAGGTGTGGTGATCGACGATGTCGCCGAATTCGGCGGCGAGATGCCGTTCGGCGATCGCCATGCCGACCGCATTGCCGAGGCCCTGGCCGAGCGGGCCGGTGGTGGTCTCGACCCCGGGCGTCTCGAAGTTTTCCGGGTGCCCCGGCGTGAGCGAGCCGAGCTGGCGGAAGCGCTTGAGCTGATCGATCGTCATCGCCTCGTAGCCGAGGAGATAGAGCAGTGCGTAGACCAGCATCGAGCCGTGGCCGGCCGAGAGCACGAAGCGGTCGCGGTCGGGCCACTTCGGGTCGGCTGGATCGAACTTCAGAACTTGCGTGAACAGCACGGTCGCGATGTCGGCCGCGCCCATCGGCAGGCCGGGATGGCCTGATTTCGCCTGCTCGACCGCATCCATCGCGAGCGCCCGGATGGCATTCGCCATGCGGTCGTGCTCGGCGCGGCTTTGCGGCAGGCCTTCGGTTTCGCGCATGGCGGCGGCCGGCGGGGTCATGGCTGGCAAAATCCCTTTGATCAGGGCCGGGGATAGCACCTGCGACCTTCGAGTCAAAGACGCCGCCAAAGACTCCGGTGGATTGCGCAGCCCACGCCAAGGCCGGCGTTACCCCGCGGAACTATTCGCGGTGCCCCCGGTTCACTGGGCAGTGAAAAACGCCGGACCTTGCGGCCGGCCCCAGAGGAGACACCCCTCATGAACGGCATCATCTATATCGTCGGTTTGATCGTGGTCATCATGTTTATCCTGTCGTTCCTCGGCCTGCGCTGAGGAGCACCCCCCATGTCCAACGTTCAAACCTATCCGGCGGCGCCGGGGCCTGTCCCGACGCCGGGCGGTCCCTTGTCCTACATCCACTGGGGGCCGGTCATCGCCGGCGCGGCCATCGCCGCTGCGGTGTCGTTCGTGCTGATGACGTTCGCGTCGGCCGTCGGCCTGATGATCGCGTCGCCGTCGCCGACCTGGCGCGACACCTCGGTCTGGCTTGCGATCCTGTCGGGCTTCTGGATCATCGTGGTTACGGTCGGCAGTTTCGCGCTTGGCGGCTATCTGGCCGGCCGGGTGCGATCGACCTGGAAGGCGTCCGAAGATGAGGTCGAATTCCGCGACGGCGCGCATGGCCTGCTGGTGTGGGCGCTGGGCGTGGTTCTCGGCGCGGCGCTGCTGTGGGCGACCGCGAGCACGCTGACAGCGGTCAATTCAGCGACCTCGACGCCGCGCGAGACCGCGGGCGCGCCGGCTTTCCTGGCGTACGAACTCGACCGCCTGTTCCGCTCAGAGCGGCGGCTCGATCCGGTCGCGTCGGATGTTCGCGCCGAATCCAGCCGTATCCTGATGAAGGGCGTCGGGCGGCAGGAACTGCCATCGGAGGATCGCGCGCACCTCAATCGTCTCGTTGCGGGTGCAACCGGTCTGGCTCCGCCTGAAGCCGAACGCCGCGTGATCCAGGTACTGACCGAAGTACGCAACTCCGCCTCGCAGGCGCGGCGGACCGGGGTCATCCTCGGCTTTGCCACTGCGGCGGCGCTCGCCGCGGCAGCAGCGGCCGCATGGTTCGCGGCGGGCATCGGCGGAAAACACCGCGACGGCGAGTTCGCGCCGCCACTGCGTTTCGGCCGCACCACAGTCGTAACGCGGCCGGTCTAGTCAAATCCGTTCGGCGGCGTGAAGCCGCCGAACGCCTTCTCGACCAGTTTTGCGAAAGCGATTGAGGTCTTGTCGCGGCCCTGTGCGGCGATCGCCTGATAACCGACCGGGAGCCGCGATGGCGTGATCCCGGCCGGGCCGACTGTCGACGGCAGATAGACCACGCCGGAGTAACCCGCCCAGAACAACTGGTCGGTCGGCGAAACGCGCTTGTTGTTCACCGTGATGCGGCGGCGCCAGCGCTTGCCTTCGTGCTCGTGATCGTGCGGGAACGCCGCGCCCGCCGCGACCGGGCAAAGCAGGATGTCGTAGTCCTCGAAGAACGCGTTGAACGCGAGCCGCATCTGGTGGCGCTCGTTGTTGAGCTGAAGCCAGCGGCGGTGCGTCATTGTCACGCCGTCGACCGATTGTGCGAGATAGTCGTTCGGCGCTTGCGCCAGCTCCCGCTGCCAGTCCTCGATGTCGGCATCAGGCATCCGCGCCGAAGTCGCGGCGCGCAGCAGGCGAATGTAAGTGTCGTGCAGCTTCGCGGTGTCGATGTCGGGTTCGGCCTCCTTCACCTTGGCTCCGGCCTTGGCGAGCTTGTCGACCAGACCCTGCAGCATGTCGGCGTATTCGGTGTCGACGTCGCTTGCCGGGTCGGTGAGCTTTACGGCGACGCGGAACTGCTTCAGCGCGGTCTTCTCGCATTTCGGCAGCGCGACCTTCAGATAGCAGCCGTCGTCCGGATCCATCCCGGCCATCACGTCGAGCGCAATATCGAGATCGGCCGCCGAGCGCGCGAGCGGCCCGACCACTGAAATGTCTGTCGGCGCGACCACGCCCGGCAGCGCATGATCGCGCATCGTGATGAGCCCATAGGTGGGCTTGTGGCCGAACACGCCGCAGTAATGCGCCGGGTTGCGGATCGACGAGCCGATGTCCGATCCGGCATCGATCCCGGTGAGGCCGGCCGCGAGCGCTGCCGCCGATCCACCCGAGGAGCCACCGGGCGTGCGGCTCGTGTCCCACGGATTGCCCGTGACGCCGTAGACCGCGTTGTAGCTTTGCCAGTCGGCGAGCATCAGCGGCACGTTGCACTTGCCGAACAGCGTCACGCCCGCATCGATCATGCGCTGCGCCGATACCGCCGTCTCGTCGGTAACGTTTTCCTTCATCGACGGTGCGCCCCAGGTCGTCGGCGAGCCCGCCACCTGATAGCTCTCCTTGATGGTCATCGGCACGCCGTGCAGCGGGCCGAGACGCTTGCCCTTCTTCAGCGCCGCATCCGCCCCCTTGGCGCGCTTGCGCGCCTTGTCCTTGTCCATCCACACGATGGCGCTGAGTTTGGGATTGTATTTTTCCACACGCGCGAGGAAATGATCGAGCAGTTCCAGCGCACCGATCTTTTTTCTCCGGACCAGCGCCGCAAGCTCGATCGCGGACTTGTAGTGCAATTGATCCATCGGGGATTCCTTGCGGGCAGGAGCGCCGATCCTAGCAAGCGTCCGATGCCGCGGACCATGGGATGGCTCGCTCAACCGCCGCTATCCACCACGTGGCCGCCCAATACACGACATTGTTTTGCCCGCTTGCTCGGCGAGCGTTGACGGATCGGTGGGGCGGCCGTTAAGTTTCTGCGACAAATCCTTGGCGCTTCACGGATTTCATGGCGCGCGTGCCGCCGCGGCGGTGGGCCCGCGCGATGGGGAGGCAATGACTGACGCGAGCGCGATCGAAGCCGCAACCAAGCGGCTTGCAGCGGCCCTTGATGCACTCGAAGGGGCGGTTGAGCGGCGCCGCGAAGCCGACCGTTCCGAGGGCGCGCTCGCGGCGCAGGTTCAGGCGCTCGGCACCGACCGCTCGAAGCTTGCCTCCGAACTCGACACGGTGACGGCGCGCTCGCGTTCGCTGGAGGCGACCAACCGCGACATCGCGCAGAAGCTCGACGTTGCGATCGACAGTATCCGCTCGGTGATCGAGGCGCAGGCATGACGCACGTGAACGTCGTGATCAACGGCAAGCAGTACCGGATGGCCTGCGAAGAGGGCCAGGAGGATCAGCTCAACACGCTCGCGAAGGATCTCGACAAGCGCGTCGAGCAGTTGAAGAAGAATTTTGGCGCGATCGGCGACATGCGCCTGATCGTGATGGCGGCGCTGACGATGGGCGACGAACTGTTCGAGGCGATCAAACGCATCCGGCGGCTGGAGGAAGAACTGACCGCCATGCAGGACGCGCGCGTCGCCTCGTCCGACCGCGCCCAGCAGACGCAGACCGCGATCGCGGCGGCGCTGAATTCCGCCTCCGAGCGGATCGAGCGTGTCACGCGCAGCCTGAACGGCTCGATCGGCGCCGAAATCGGTATTGGGTAGCTTTAGCGCGCCACAGTCACTACATTGCCTGTGCGGGGCTGCGGAGTGCGTTAGATAAATACTCCCGGGGCCTTACGACTCTGAAGGGAGCTGTCCCTGGCCGGACCCGTGGGTCCGGTTATATGGCGCCCACCTACTTATGTAGGTTCCCGGGGTCGACGTCCGACGGCTCATGTGGCTCCGCACTTTCCCTTCCATTTTCGCGTCATTGCCCGGGCGATGACGGGCCCGCGATGCCTGATGCCCTCTCCGAACTGAAATCCGTCGTTCGCAAAGACGCGATGATCCGGCGCGACGCACTGCCGGCCGACGTGCGTGCGCAGGCGGCGGAGACCATCGCGGCGCGGCCGTTCCCGATCGAGATCGCGCCCGGCGCGATCGTGTCCGGCTTCTTTCCGCTCAAAACCGAGATCAATCCGATCCCGCTGATGCGCAAGCTCGCGGCGCAGGGCGCGCAGCTTGCGCTGCCGGTCATCGATGCGCGCGGCAAGCCGCTCATCATGCGCGCCTTCGCGTTCGGCGACGACCTCGGCGTCCGGCCAGTGGGGCATCCGCGAGCCAACCGCCAAAGCACCCGAAGTCGCGCCCGACATCCTGCATCGTGCCGCTGCTCGCCTTCGACCGGCGGGGCCATCGGATCGGCTACGGCGCGGGTTACTACGACATGACCATCGCCAAACTGCGCGCGATGAAGCCCGTGATCGCGGTCGGCATCGCCTACGCGGCGCAGGAAATCGCCGAGGTTCCGGTCACGCCGCGCGACGCGCGCCTCGATCTCGTGCTAACGGAGCGCGAGATCATCGACTTGCGCGGAACCTGAATGAGGCTTCTTTTCGTCGGCGATGTCGTCGGGCGGTCGGGACGCACGGCCGTCATCGAACGGCTGCCCGCGCTGCGGCGTGACTGGAAGCTCGACTGCGTGATCGTCAACGGCGAGAACGCGGCCGGCGGCTTCGGCATCACCGAACCGATCTACAACGAGTTCATCGATGCAGGCGCCGACGTCATTTCCGGCGGCAATCATTCGTGGGATCAGCGCGAGGCGCTGGTGTTCATCGAGCGCGCGCCCAAGCTCATTCGTCCGCACAACTATCCGCCGGGCACGCCGGGTCGCGGCATGGTGATGATCGAGGCGAAGAACGGCGCGCGCGTGCTGGTGATCAACCTGATGGGCCGCATCTTCATGGACCCGCTCGACGATCCGTTCGCGGCGGCCGAACGCGAGCTCGCCGCCTGTCCGCTGAAAGGCGCGGCGGACGCGATCGTGGTCGACATGCATTGCGAGGCGACCAGCGAGAAGCAGGCGATGGGCCACTTCTGCGATGGCCGCGCGAGCCTCGTGGCCGGCACGCACACGCACGTGCAGACCGCCGATCATCGCGTGCTGCCCGGCGGCACCGCGTTCATCACCGATGTCGGCATGACCGGCGACCACGACTCGGTGATCGGCATGGCGAAGGCCGAGCCGCTGCAGCGCTTCGTGCGCCGCATCCCGTCCGGCAAGTTCGAGCCGGCCAGCGGGCCCGCGACGTTCTGCGCGGTCGCGGTCGAGACCGACGATGCGACGGGCCTGGCGAGCCGGATCGCCCCGGTGCGGCTCGGCGGCCGTCTCGAAGAGGCGCGGCCGGCGTTTTGGGACTAGCTTTATTTCTGCCGCGGGCGGACCTATAACGCGCGCCGAAATTTGCGGACACGAATTTCCGGAGGACGCCTTGGCCGGCCACTCACAATTCAAGAACATCATGCACCGCAAGGGGCGGCAGGACGCGATCAAGTCCAAGCTGTTCGGCAAGCTCGCGCGCGAAATCACCGTTGCGGCGAAAATGGGCTTGCCCGATCCCGGCATGAACCCGCGCCTGCGCGCCGCGATCATCGCGGCGCGTGCCGAAAGCATGCCGAACGACAACATCAATCGCGCGATCAAGAAGGCGACCGGGGGCGACGCCGAGAGCTACGACGAGATGCGCTACGAGGGTTACGGGCCGGGCGGCGTCGCGGTGATCGTCGAGGTTCTGACCGACAACAAGAACCGCTCGGCCGGCGAAGTGCGGGCGAGTTTCACCAAGGCGGGCGGCAACCTCGCCGAGACCGGCGCGGTGTCGTTCATGTTCGATCACCTCGGCGTGGTGGAGTTCGACGCCAAGGTGGCCGACGCCGACGCGATGCTCGAGGCCGCGATCGAAGCGGGCGCCGAGGATGTGGTGTCGGGCGAGAACGGCCACGAGGTCTTCACGACCGACGGGTCGCTGCGCGATGTCGCGAAGGCGCTGGAGGCGAAGTTCGGCGAACCGCGCAAGGCCGCGATGGTCTGGAAGCCGCAGAACACCGTGCCGGTCGACGACGAGCAGGGCGAGAAGGTGCTCAAGCTGATCGATGCGCTCAACGATCAGGACGATGTGCAGAACGTTTATGCGAATTTCGAGGTGTCGGACGCGCTGGTTGCGAAGATGAGTGCTTAGCCCGTGTCCCGGGCGCAGCGCAGCATGCAATGATGACTGCAGACCCGGGACCCGGTTCCTTGTCTTAAGCAAGCAACCGGGGTCCGCATCTGCGATGCATCACTTCGTGCTGCATCGCGTGCGGACACAAGATCAGCGTAGCCACTTGTCCCACAGCGGCATGCTGACCAGCGCCGCGAGCGTGATGATCGCGTAGGCCGTGCGCCGATAGGTCTGCTCGGATGCGAAGTGGAACAGCTTCGCGCCGGCAAACATCGCGAGGATATGAACCGGCGCGACAAACGCCGCGAGCGCGATCACGTCGGGGGTGATCAGGCCGAACCACAGATACGTGGCGATCAGCGCCGCCGCCATGATGGCGAAGAACACCACGAAATTCGCACGCACCACGCTGGCTGCCGCCATCGAGGAGAGCCAGAACAGCACGACCGGCGGACCGAAGATCTGCACCGCGCCGCCCATCAGCCCGGCCGCAGCCCCGACCAGGAGCGTCACGATCAGCATCGGCTTGCCGTGATAGCGCCAGCCGGTCGAGAGCACGACGACGATCACCAGCACCAGCGCGGCCATCGCCCAGCGCAGGTGCCCGGCGTCAGCGTATTGCAGGATCAGCGTGCCGAATTGCGCCGCGACCGCTCCGGCGACCGCCAGCGGAATGATCTCGCGCCAGACCGCCTGCCGCCACACGCCGATCGAGAACACGATGCCGGTGACGAAGTCGGTGAGCAGGAAGCTCGCCGCGCCGATCTTCGGCCCGTAGAGCGCGCTCATCATCGGCACGTAGATCAGCGCCGAGCCGAAACCCGAAAAGCCGCGCACCGCGCCGGACAGTATCGAAATGCCAAGCGCCAGCGGAAAGCGCGGGTCGGCGATGACGGCCGCAAAGGTGGCGGCGGTGGGGAGGTCGATCACGGAGGCGAACCCGGCAGGAAGGCTGTGTAGCAGGCGCGTCGGAGGCGGGGCGAGGTGGTATCAATAGGCGTCAAATGGCACAGGCGATTCGCATCCTCGGCATCGATCCAGGCCTCCGCCGCACCGGCTGGGGCATGATCGCGCTGCGAGGGCAACCGGCTGATGTATCGTGGCGTGCGGCTCGGTCGAGACCAACGACAAGCTCTCGCTCGCCGAGCGGCTGGTGACGATCCACGACGGGCTGGTGCGCATCGTCGATGACTTCCGCCCGGACGAGGCGGCCGTGGAGGCGACTTTCGTCAATCGCGACGCGGTCGCGACGCTGAAGTTGGGCCAGGCGCGCGGCATCGCACTGCTGGTGCCGGCGAAGGCGGGCGTTGCGGTTTCCGAATACGCGCCGAACCTGGTGAAGAAGACCATCGTCGGCGCGGGCCACGCCGAGAAGGCGCAGATCAGCGTGATGATCGGTGTGCTGTTGCCGAAGGCCGATCCGCAATCCGAGGACGCCGCCGACTCGCCATCGCGGTGACGCATGCGCATCATCGCTCCGCGCTGAGGTGGCGATGCATGTCGGCTACCGGTCACCCCCCCCGGGGGGGTGGGCGCAGCACCCGTTGCTGCCTCCCCTGAGGAGGTGGCGATGCGATGATCGGCAAGCTCAAGGGCATCATCGACAGCTACGGCGAGGATTTCATCATCGTCGACGTGAATGGCGTCGGCTACGTGGTGCACTGTTCGGCGCGCACGCTTCAGTCGCTGCCGCCGCACCGGTGAGCCGGTGACGCTCGCGATCGAGACCCATGTGCGCGAGGACCAGATCCGCCTGTTCGGCTTCACCAGCGACATCGAGCGCGAGTGGTTCCGACTGCTGCAGACCGTGCAGGGCGTCGGCACGCGCGTCGCGCTCTCCATTCTCTCGACGCTCAAGCCCGCCGAACTCGCGACCGCGATCGCGATGCGCGACAAGGCGACCGTGGCGCGCACGCCAGGCGTCGGCCCGAAGGTCGCCGAGCGCGTCGTCACCGAACTGAAGGACAAGGCGCCGAAATACGCCGACCTCGATCCGGCCGTGGTGCGCCTTGCGGGCCAGGTCGACGAGAGCAAGGCGCCGCGTCCGGTCGCCGACGCGGTCTCGGCGCTGGTCAATCTCGGCTATGGTCAGCCGCAGGCCGCTGCCGCGATCGCAGCCGCGGCCGCGGCGCGGGCGAGGGCGCGGAGACTGCGCAGCTCATCCGCCTCGGGCTGAAGGAACTGGCGAAGTAGCAATGAGTGAGACGCTGAACGACAAGGACAAGGAACTGGTCGCGGCCGCCATGCAGGCGATCAAGGCGCGCTATCGCAACGACTGGCAGGAGGTCGGCGCGGCGATCCGCACGCGCGACGGCCGTGTCGTGACCGGCGTCAATCTCGATGCCTATGTGGGGCGCGGCGCCGTGTGTGCCGAAGCGGTCGCGATCGGGCGTTCGCTCACCGAGAAGGGCGACCAGGGGATCGACACGATTGTCGCGGTCCGTCACCCGAAGCCGGGCGAAGCGAACCGGGAGATCGCCGTGGTGTCGCCATGCGGCGCCTGCCGCGAGCTCATTCACGACTACGACGCCAAGGCGCGCGTCATCGTGCCGGGCAACGGCGGCGCCGAGATCGTCACCATCGGCGAGTTGCTGCCGAACAAATACCGGCGGGGCATGACGTGAGCACGAGCCCGCGCCTCGTCACGCCCGAGCGCCGCGAGGATGACGCGGAAGCGTCGCTGCGTCCGCAGCGCCTCTGAGCGAGTTCATCGGGCAGCAACAGGCGCGCTCCAATCTCTCGGTGTTCATCGAGGCGGCGCGCGCGCGCAAAGAAGCGCTCGACCACGTGCTGTTCGTCGGGCCGCCGGGCCTCGGCAAGACCACGCTGGCGCAGATCGTCTCGCGCGAACTCGGCGTGAACTTTCGCGCCACATCCGGTCCGGTGATCGCCAAGGCCGGCGACCTCGCGGCGCTGCTGACCAACCTCGAAGACCGCGATGTGCTGTTCATCGACGAGATCCACCGGCTCAATCCGGCGGTGGAGGAAATCCTCTATCCCGCGATGGAGGATTTCCAGCTCGACCTGATCATCGGCGAGGGGCCGGCGGCGCGCTCGGTGAAGATCGATCTTGCGCGCTTCACTCTGGTCGGCGCGACCACGCGCGCAGGCCTGCTGACGACGCCGCTGCGCGACCGCTTCGGCATTCCGGTGCGGCTGAATTTCTACACCAAGGAAGAACTCGAGCTGATCGTGACGCGCGGTGCGCGCGTGCTCGGCATCGCGGTCACGGCCGACGGCGCCGACGAGATCGCGCGCCGCGCGCGCGGCACGCCGCGCATCGCCGGCCGGCTGCTCAAGCGCGTGCGCGACTTCGCGCATGTGGACGGCGCGAAGGCGATCGACCGCAAGGTCGCCGACAAGGCGCTGCTCGCACTTGAAGTGGATGCCGCCGGCATGGACGCGATGGACCGGCGCTATCTCACCACCATCGCGCTCAACTACGGCGGCGGGCCGGTCGGCGTCGACACCATCGCGGCGGCGCTCTCCGAGCCGCGCGACGCGATCGAGGAGATCATCGAGCCGTTTCTGATCCAGCAGGGTTTCCTGCAGCGCACCCCGCGCGGGCGGCTGCTCACCGGGCATGCGTTCCGGCATCTGGGGCTGACGGAGCCGCAGCGCGATCCGGGGCAGTTCGGGTTGTTCAACAACGAGGAGCGAGGCGTGAGCGAGCCGATCCGCATCGTGGCGGCGCTGATCCGCGACGGCGCGGGCCGCGTGCTGCTGGTGCGCAAGCGCGGCACGCGGCCTTCATGCAGCCGGGCGGCAAACGCGATGCGGGCGAGGACGACGTGACGGCGCTCGCGCGCGAACTCGACGAGGAACTAGGTTGCCGCGTGGTGCCGGGCTCGGTCGCGCCGCTTGGCGTGTTCGAGTGCCAGGCTGCGAACGAGACGGACCGTCAGGTGCATGCTGCCGTCTACGCCGTCGATGTCACCGGCGCCGTGGCTGCGCGAGCCGAGATCGACGAGATCATCTGGATCGATCCCGCATCGCCGCCGGACATCCATCTTGCGCCGCTGACACGCGATCACGTGCTGCCGCTGGCGAGGATCGGGTGATGGCGACGCTGCACCTCGACGGCTCCATCCTCGACGGCCGCCACACGATGGCGGTGCGGGTCTATTACGAAGACACCGATTTCACCGGCATCGTCTATCACGCGAACTACCTGCGCTACATGGAGCGCGGGCGCACGAACTACCTGCGCCTGATCGGCGCGGATCATCGCGCGCTGTTCGAGGCGACCGAGAAGGAAGCGCCGGGCTTTGCCTTCGTGGTGCGCTCGATGACGATCGATTGGCTGAAGCCCGCGCGCATGGACGATGTGCTCGACATCGTCACCAGTCCCGAAGAGGTGAAAGGCGCTTCGATCACGCTGCTGCAGCAATGCCGCCGCGGCGACGAGCTGATGTGCGAGGCGCACGTGCGTGTCGCGTTCATCTCGCAGGGCCGCGCGCGGCCGATCCCGAAGCCGCTGCGCATCGCCATGAAGGCGGATCAGGACAGGTTGCCGCCCTGACGCTGCTCCGCGTCGTGACGCATCAGCGCGCGGAACGTCTTGTCGGCATCGCGCAGGTCGAACGCGAAGTGCATGCCGAGATCGACCGCGGTCTTGATCGCGATCAGGACGATCAGCGGCGCGATCGAGCCGAAGAACGACAGGAAGCCGCCAGCCAAGATCGCCACGTGCATCACGATGATGCGCGCGTAGAAGCCGCCGACCATCGCGCCTGCGATGCTGTCGTTTTGCTCAGGGCTGCGCGAACCGGCCGCTGCGGGTTGATCCACCGCCGTAGCTGCGCATGGATCAGCGGGTAGAAGAACACGATGCCGCGCGCGACGAACAGCACGAGCAGCGGCAGCCATAAATCCGTGCCGATGATGAGCTTCTCGACGAATTCGCGCGGCCCGTGGACGCGGCTTGCCCAGTCGCCGGAGAACAGCGCCCACAGGAACGCGAAGTGCACGCCCATGAAAATTCCGGCGTGCGCCACGAAGAACAGCGCAAGGCCGAGCGGCGAGGGCGCACGCGTGCTGCCCTGCATGGTGATGCCGCCGAGCGCTTCACGCGAGGCGGTCGCGACGCGCACCAAGGTCCAGAAGCCGATGATCGCGGTCTCGAACCAGTAGAGGACGAGAATGACGAATGCGTCCCATCCCCAGAACAACACGCCGGTGAGCGGCAGCAGGTTCGCGGCAAGGAGGATGAGCGTTGCGGGCGAGAGCAGGCGTGGCGCCGCAGGCGCGCCGCCGGGCATCACTCTCGTCTCGCTCATGCGCATCGTCCGTTGCGGCGGCGCCGAATCAATATCAGCGCCGCCACGCGGATGATGACACGCAGCGGCGGCGCTACGCCGCCTTCTGCTTCTCGGCCTTGTAGAGCGCGATCTCTTCGCCGAGCGCCTTCGCGATGCTCGGGCGCTGCTGCAGGCGTGCGATGTAGGCCTGGATCGCCGGGTAGCTGTCGAGTTTCAGCGGCGTCGCGCCGGTCCAGTTGAGCACCGTGAACAGATACGCATCCGCCACGCTGAAGCGGTCGAGCAGGAATTCGCGGCCGGTCAGGTGCTTTTCGACAATCGCAAAGCGCGCGTCGGCGAGGCTGAGCGCGTAGGTCTTTGCCTCGGCGGGCGCCGCGGAGGAGAACAGCGGCATGTAGATGCCCTTGTGCAGTTCCGTGCCGACGAAGCTCAGCCACTTCTGCAGCCGCGCGCGCTCGATGCCGCTCGTCGGCGCAAGCTGCGCCTGCGGGAATTGCTCGGCCACGTACTGGAGAATCGCGGCGTTTTCTGTGAGCACTTCGCCATCGTCGGTGCGCAGCGTCGGCACCATGCCGAGCGGGTTGATGGCATTGAAGTCCGAGCCGTCCGGCAGATCGCTTGTTGCGATCGCGCTGAATGTACTGCGCGTTCGCGCCGGCCTCGTATAGTGCGATGCGGGTTGCCATCGAGCAGGCGAGCGGTGCGAAATAGAGGTCCATGAGCATCTCTCCTGTTTGATTTTTGTACTGTTCCGCATTAAATAAGCGGCGTCAAGGATTATTTGCAGAATGGTACAAAAAAAGCCAGAAGGCGCCGAAGCCGAGCCGAAGCGGCGCGGCCGGCCGCGCGCCTACGATCCGGAGACCGCGCTCGCGCGCGCCGCCGACACGTTCTGGAAGGCGGGCTACGCCGGCACGTCGCTGGACGATCTCGTTGCAGCGACCGGCATGAACCGGCCGAGCCTCTATGCGGCGTTCGGCGACAAGCGCGATCTCTATCTCAAGACGCTCGAGTATTATCGGCGCGAGGGCCGCGCGCTCGCACTTAAGGCGCTCGTCGGCGATCCGCCGCTGCCTGTGTTTCTCAAGCGCTTTTACGGCCAGGCGTTGGATCTCTATCTCGCGGATGGCTCGCGCGGCTGTTACTCGATCGGCACGGCCGCAACGGTCGCGGTTGTCGATGACGATGTGCGTGCGTTCCTCGCTGAGAGCATGCGCAGCACCGACAGCTTTTTGCGGGGTCAGATCGACAAGGCGAAGGAACGCGGCGAGATCCCGCGCGATACCGACACCACGGCGCTGGCGTATCTGGCGACCGCGACCCTGCATACGCTGGCGGTTCGCTCGCGCGCGGGAATTCCGCGCAAGGAACTGGACAAGCTGGTCGACGCAGCGATCCGCGCGATCTGCCCGAAGTCATAGATCCAGCCATCGTGCGCGATCGACCGCGACGGATACATCGCGATGTACTGGACGACGCGCGGCCGTGTCGCGCGATTCGGCGGGCTCCCATGCGGCAACGCGTGATGCCAGATGACGAGGTCGCCGGCGCGTCCGCCGATCGGCTGTGCGCCGAGCGCATGAAGATCCTGCCGGCGCGGCGCGGCGCCGTGCGGCAAGCTCGCGAGCCAATCGTCCGCGCGGCGGTGGAAGCCCGGCACCAGCGTCAGCGCGCCTTGCTCGGGCAATGTGTCGGTGAGATAGAGGATGCCCTGTGTGCCGAACGGGATCGGCGTCTTCAGGCTCACGTCCCAATGAAGGTCGGGTCCTGGGAACGGCCAACCGTCGCGCTCCGGAACGTTGAAGCCGACGCGGTCGGTGGTGACCCACAAGTCGGCGGTGCCCCAGAGCTGTGCGAACGCCTTGTGAATGCGGCGCGCGTGGCGGTTCGCCTCGAAGGCCGGATGCTGGAAGTACTGCAACATGATGCTGCGGTTGCGGTGACACAGCTCTCCGGATCGGCGGGATCGGCGCCGACATGATCGAACACGGCTCGCGCGGCTGCCTCGCGGCTCTCGGCAGGCACCGCGTCGTTCAGCACGACGTAGCCGTGCGTATCCCAATGGGCGAGATCGTCGGGTGACAGCACCGGTTCGGCCGTATCAATGTCGGCGAGCGACTGCACGATCTCGACGGGATAATTTTCGCCGGTCACAAGCGCGTTGACGCGCGCGATCCGCAGCGGATCGACGCCGCCGGTTGTCTCCTCAATCCAGCGCTCGAATGCCTCGAAGGTGGACGCGAAGCGTCCGAAGTATTCTGCGGTTTGTTCGAGGCCAAGACCGATGGCGTGAAGCACCAGGCGGTCGAGATGCTTTTCCTGGCGGCTGGCCGGCGTTGTGCGCCCGCCGCGGCTTGCCATCCGCCGCGACCACAGCCGCTTGATCCAGTATATGCCTAGCTTGCCGATGTCAGTCGGCGCCGCGACGGTGACCGAAGCCGTGTCCATGCCGAAGTGTAGGAGGTGATGCGCCGCGATCAACACGAACGCGAGCGTGACGGGCGTGCGGGAGTCATGTTAATGCCCTTCACATGAGCTGGAGAGGCGGGCCGCGCGGCTATCACCACGGCAATCTGAAGGAAGCGCTGATCAATGCGGCGCTCGAATTGATCGCCAAGAAAGGCGCGGCTGGCTTCACCTTCGCCGAGGCCGCGCGCTGGGCCGGCGTCAGCCCGGCGGCGCCGTATCGGCATTTCCGCGACCGCGACGAGTTGCTGGCCGATATCGCGCGGCGCGGCTTCGAACAGTTCACCGCCGTGCTGGAGCGTGCCTGGGATAGCGGCAAGCCGGAGCCGCTCATGGCATTCGACCGGCTCGGCAAGGCCTATCTCGAATTCGCCCGCACCGAGCCTGCGTATTACTCGGCGATGTTCGAGGCTGGCGTTCCGCACGGCATCAGCCCGGAATTGTCTGCGGCCGGCGACCGCGCCTTCGCGGTGATCCGCACTGCGTCGGAAGCGCTGATCGCCCGGATGCCTGCGGCGAAACGCCCCCCTGTGCTGATGATGGCGCTGCATATCTGGTCGCTGTCGCACGGCATTGCGTCGCTGTTCGCGCGCGGCGACCAGGCACGGCGGAAGCTGCCGATGACGGCGGAGGAACTGCTGGAAGCGGGAGTGCTCATTTATCTGCGTGGGTTAGGTCTTCCTGACGCAGGAGGTGGCCAACCCACGAGTTCGTGAACGCTTCCTCCCAAGGCCTCCTTGACAGATCGCTCTCCCTCTTCTAGCTATGTAAATGTTATTAACATTCACAGGTGAGGCCATGTCCACCGCTGAACGATACGACGAGCCCCGATATCGCTACGGCTCGCCCAACGGGCACCACGGCTACGGCTGGCGATCCATGCATCCCGGCTGGATCGTGCTGATGGTCCTCGGCTTCATCTTCTGGTGGCCGATCGGGCTTGCGATCCTCGCCTACATTTTCTGGAGCAAGAACATGGGTTGTCATTCGGGCGAGCGCTGGCAGCACAAGATGCAGCGCATGGAAGAGAAAATGGGCCGCATGCGCGATCGCATGCAGGGTGGTTTCGGCGGCGGCTGGGGCAGCCCGCCCTCGAGCGGCAATCACGCCTTCGACGAGTATCGCTCGCGAGACATTGCGCCGGCTGGAAGAAGAGCAGCGCGAGTTCAAGGACTTCCTCGACCGGCTGCGCTTCGCCAAGGACAAGTCCGAGTTCGACCAGTTCATGTCTGAACGGCGCAACCGCCCCGAGCCGCAGGTTCCGCAGCCGCAGAGCTGACCTCCCCCGCAGCGACGCGACTGCTTCCGGGCCGCTTGCCTCCGTGCGGGGCAGGCGGCCCGATGCGTTTCACAAAGAGCGAGAGGGAAGGATCGTGTGCTTCAGGCCGGGGAAACGAGCGAAATCGCGATCAAACGTCACCCACTCGCAGCCCCACTCGATGGTTAGGGCTGCAAACCATGCGTCAGTCACGTTTCGTCCGCGCGTGTTCGTCTCGATGCAAAGCCGCTGGAAGATGTCCCAATGCCGCTCGCCCGGCTCGATGACGGTGCAATGAGGTTGGTCGATCAGATCGGCGCAGAAACCGAAGGCCTCTTCCAGAGACGCTGGATTTCGAACTCCTTTTGGATTGGTGGTGATCCGAACGACCGCGCTGAGCGACAGCTTCGAGATGGCGAATTGCGAGTCGCTGGCGACGAGCTCATCGAGCCACTTTCGGGCAACGGTGTGTGATGGATCGTCTGTCCTGAACGCGTAAATTAGGACGTTGACGTCCGGAAGGATCACGTAAAGCCTCGATTGAGCTTCTCGATGTACTCGAGATCCTCCATCTCCTCGATGTCACGGATGCTGTTGATGCCGGGCGCATAGCCTCCGGTCGCCGAGCTCACGCGCGGCATCACGCGCTCGCGTTTCTCCGCAGGCTTGTCGGCGACGACATACCGCAAGCCCTCCTCCATGAGTCCGGTTAGCGTCTTTCCCTCGGCGGCAGCCTTGCGCTGCGCTTTCTTCAGCAGTTCGACCGGCAGGCGGACAGTCGTGCGCTTGATCATATGTCAAGACATACCCATTGATATGTCAGTATGTCAATCGCCGCTCGCATCAATGGCGTCCGTGATGTCGCTTCAGGCTGGCTGACGTCCGGGTTCCGCTGCAGTGGGTAACGAACCCTTAACCATAATCGGGCCTGTTAGAGCGGGATAAGACCGGTCAGGTGCCCTAGTTTGGACAGATTTGGCGCAGAATTCGTGACTCCGCCGTGGCGGACGGCGCGGATTTCAAAAGCATTGGAATGTTGTGCGGCGCTCCATCGCCAGGCCGTACCACTTTACGCACTTGCCGGACTTCGGCGCCCTGCCGGCGACGCACGCACGTGGACTGAAAGGACGAACTCATGAATTCAACCGACAAGGCGCCGTCGGTGCTTCGCCATCTGAACAGGGTGGTCCTTGTCGCGTTGCTCGTCGGCGCTCCGCTCGCGTCAGCATTGGGGCAATCGGCCGAGCTTGCGCCGCCCCCCGGCGCGGTGCCCGCGCTCAGCTCAGCCGACCTGTCGATCTGGGGTCTGTTCTGGTCGGCGCATATCGTCGTCAAATCGGTGATGATCGGGCTGCTGGTCGCGTCGATCTGGGTGTGGGCGATCGCAGTCGACAAATTTTTTCTGTACGCGCGCACCAAGCGCGCCATGGACCGGTTCGAGCAGACCTTCTGGTCCGGGCAATCGCTGGAGGAGCTTTACCGCACCCAGTCGGCGCGCCCGGCGCATTCGATGGCGGCGCTGTTCGTCGCCGCGATGCGCGAGTGGAAGCGCTCGTTCGAGGGGACCAGCCGCGCCATCGGCGGGCTGCAGATGCGCATCGAGAAGGTGATGGACGTCACCATCGCGCGCGAAATCGAGCGGCTGGAGCGCCACCTCCTGGTGCTTGCGACCGTCGGCTCGGCCGGCCCCTTCATCGGCCTGTTCGGCACGGTGTGGGGCATCATGACCAGCTTTCAGTCGATCGCCGCCTCCAAGAACACTTCGTTAGCGGTTGTGGCGCCCGGCATCGCCGAGGCCCTGTTCGCGACCGCGATCGGCCTTGTTGCCGCCATCCCGGCGACGATTTTCTATAACAAGTTCGTGTCCGAGGTGAACAAGCAGGCGCAGCGGCTGGAAGGTTTCGCCGACGAATTCGCCGCGATCCTGTCGCGGCAGATCGACGAAAGCCAGTGAGGGGCTAGTGGGAGCGGGCGGAACAAGCGCAGGCGTCGCGGTCGGCAAGCGCCGCCATCGCCGCAAGCCGGTGATGGCGGAGATCAACGTCACGCCGATGGTCGACGTGATGCTGGTGCTGCTGATCATCTTCATGGTCTCGGCGCCGCTGCTCACCGTCGGCGTGCCGATCGACTTGCCGCAAACGCAGGCGAAGTCACTCGACCAAGACAAGGAACCGCTCACGGTGTCGGTGAACACCAAGGGCGAGGTCTACCTGCAGAACTCCGAGATCAAGATCGATGACCTCGTGCCGAAGCTGCAGGCGATCACGCAGGCGCGCGGCGGCAACGACGAGCGCATTTATGTGCGTGGCGACAGGAAGGTCGATTACGGTACAGTGATGCGCGTGATGGGGCGGCTGTCCGCGGCGGGCTTCCGCCGTGTCGCGCTGGTGACGGAGGTCGAGCAGGGCTCCTGACCGATGAAAGCCGGGTGGACCATATCGGCTGTGTTGCACGGAGCAGTGCTCGCGTGGGGACTCGTGTCGTTCGCGACAAAGCCACTGAGCGCACCGCCGCCTGAGTTCATCTCCACGGACATCATTTCGGCGGCCGATTTCTCGCAGATCACGAACGGCATCAAGACCGCGCCCAAGGCCGAGACGCCGAAGCCGCTGGTTGAGAAGGTCGCCGAGGCAAAGCCGGTCGAAGAGCAGAAGGCGAAGGTCGTCGACAACAAGCCCGAGCTCGTTGCGACCGCCGATCAGGTGCAGCCGCCGAAACCGCCCGAGCCCAAGAAGGCCGAGGTGAAGCCGCCGCCGCTGCCTCAACCCAAGCCCGAGCCGAAGCAGGCCTTCGCCAAGGAACCAGAGCCGAAAGTCGATCCGATCGCCGAGGCGCTGAAGAAAGACACCAAGAAGCCCGACACCAAGACGCAGCAGAAAACCGATACGCCGAAGCCTGAGAAAAAGGCCGAGCCGCCGAAGCCGCAGCCGAAGTTCGAGGCGAGCCGCATCGCGGCGCTGCTCGACAAGCGCGATCCGCAGCGCAAGTCGGCAACCGGCGATACACTCAGCAATACGCCTTCGCTCGGCAGCGCCACGGGGCGCGCCGCGACGCTGTCGCAGAACGAGCTCGATGCGCTGCGCGCGCGCTTGCGCCAGTGCTGGAACGTGCCGGTCGGCGTCGCAGAAGCGCGCGATCTGATCGTGACCGTCAGGATCCAGTTCAATCAGGACGGAAGCCTGCAAAGCGATCCGCGGTTGATGAACAGCGGCGGCCATCCGGCGTTCCAGGTCGCAGCGGAAAGCGCGTTGCGCGCGGTGCGCAGCTGCGCGCCCTTCTCGTTCCTTCCCGCTGCCAAATACGAAGCCTGGAAGGATGTCATCGTCGATTTCGATCCGCGTGACATGTTCCGTGGCTAACGAGACTCCAACCGGTGAAACGTTCGATCCAATGACCAAAGCTCCGTTCGCTTTCACGCGCCGGCGCGCGCTCATGGTTGGCGCGTCAGCGGGCGCCATGCTCGCTTGGCCGGCCGCGGCGCAAATCCGCCTCGACGTCACGCAGGGCAATGTTGCCCCCGTACCGATCGCGGTCCCGGATTTCGTCGGCGGCACGCCGGGCGATACCGAGGTCGCGCGCGGCATCACCCAGATCATCGCGGCGAACCTGCGCCGCTCCGGCCTGTTCGCGCCGATCGATCCCGCGGCTTACATCGAGAAGATCGCGAGCTTCGACGTGCTGCCCCGCTTTCCCGACTGGAAGGCGATCAACGCGCAGGCGCTCATCACCGGCCGCGTCACGCGCCAGGGCGACGGACGGCTGAAGGTCGAATTCCGGCTGTGGGATGTGACCTCGGGCCAGCAGCTCACCGGCCAGCAATATTTCACCACGCCGGACAACTGGCGGCGCATCGCGCATATCGTCTCCGACTCGGTGTACGAGCGCCTCACCGGCGAGAAGGGCTATTTCGATACCCGCATCGTGTTCATCGACGAGACCGGCGCCAAGGAGCGCCGGGTCAAGCGCCTCGCCATCATGGATCAGGACGGCGCGAACGTGCGCTACCTGACGCGCGGTGAGGATCTCGTGCTCACGCCGCGCTTCTCGCCCTCGACGCAAGAGATCACCTACATGTCATATGGGCAGGGCGATCCGCGCGTTTTCCTGCTCAATATCGAGACCGGGCAGCGCGAGATCGTCGGCAATTTCCCCGGCATGTCATTCTCGCCGCGTTTCTCGCCGACCGGCCAGCAGGTGATCATGAGCCTGCAGCAGGGCCCGAACTCGAATATCTTCGTGATGGACCTGCAGTCGAAGCGCACGACGCGCCTCACCGACACGGCGGCGATCGACACCGCGCCGTCCTACGCGCCGGACGGTGCCCGCATCTGCTTCGAGTCCGACCGCGGCGGACGGCAACAGATTTACGTGATGGGCGCGCAGGGCGGGGCGGCGCAGCGCATCAGCTTCGGCGAAGGCTCATATTCGACGCCGGTCTGGTCGCCGCGCGGTGACTTCATCGCCTTTACCAAGCAGGGCGGCGGGCAGTTCTCGATCGGCATCATGAAGCCGGACGGCTCGGGCGAGCGGCTGCTCACCTCGGGCTTTCACAATGAGGGGCCGACCTTCGCGCCGAACGGCCGCGTTGTGATGTTCTTCCGCGACCAGGCCGCAGGTCCGCAACTGTTTACCGTGGACGTCACCGGCCGCAACGAGCAGCGCATTCCAACGCCGGCGTTCGCGTCCGATCCGGCGTGGTCGCCGCTCCTCTCGTAGGGCGGAAAGGGGCGGAAATGGGAGCTTGTCCGCCAATTTCCCGCCGCGTTCATACCGCATTAACCATTCCAATCGGTTTACGCGACGGGGTCGCGTTTAAGGGGTCGGCGCAAGGGCTCATCAAGGTTGATGGAACGTTCGTTTAACGAACGGCCGGTAGACCTAACACCATGGATGCCCCGGCGTGTGATGAAGGAGGCACGGGAATGATCGACATGAGTTTTATACGTGCAATGAAGTTTGCCGCGATGATCGTCGCTGGCCTTTCGGTTGCTGCTTGCAGCACCACCCCCCAGATGACCGACGCGAACGCCGGCCTCGGCGGGGCCGGAAACGCCGCCCCGGGCAGCGCGCAGGACTTCGTCGTGAACGTCGGAGACCGCGTGTTCTTCGAGTCGGACTCCTCCGAGCTGACCCCGCAGTCGGTCGCGACGCTGGACAAGCAGGCGCAGTGGCTCGGCCGCTACAACCGGTACGCCTTCACAGTCGAAGGTCACGCCGACGAGCGCGGCACGCGCGAGTACAACATCGCGCTCGGCGCCCGTCGCGCGCAGGCGGTGCGCGACTACCTGACCTCGCGCGGGGTCGAAGTCTAACCGCATGCGCACGATCTCCTACGGCAAGGAGCGCCCGGTCGCGGTGTGTAACGACATCTCGTGCTGGTCGCAGAACCGCCGCTCGGTGACGGTGCTCAACGCGAGCTCCTGATCGTCCACCGAAGCCAGGATTTACAAGCCGGCGTCCTTCGGGGCGCCGGTTTTGTTTTTGCGGCTGCCGCAAGGCCGCGGTGTAGTCGCGTGGCGAACATTTGAACGCGGATCGCCTTGTCATGGAACCGGGAACATTTGATTGTAGGGACGAAGCGGCGGGAGACGGGAGATACGCATGCGCCTTCTGGATTCACGTCTGGCGACGGTCGCGGTGGCGGTTCTGGTTACGGCCTGCGGGCAGAACAACACCTATCAGGCGCCCCCGCCGCCGAAAGTGACGGTCGCCAAGCCGGTCGCGCAGAAGGTCACGCGGTATTTCGAGGCGACCGGCAACACCGCCGCGGTCAACTCGGCCAATCTGGTCGCGCGGGTGCAAGGTTTCCTGACCGAAATCAAGTACACGGACGGCCAGCCGGTGAAGAAGGGCCAGCACCTCTTCACCATCGAGCCCGAGCCGTATCAGCTCAAGATGCAGCAGGCGCAGGCGGCCGAGCAGGCCGCGCAAGCATCGGCGACGCAGACCACCGCGGACTTCGAGCGCCAGCAGGAACTGGTGCAGCGCCAGGCCGCTTCGAAGGCGGCGTTCGATGCCGCGCAAGCCAAGCGCGACAATGACAAGGCGAAGGTGCTGCAGACGCAGGCCGACACCAAGCAGGCGCAGATCAACCTGGACTACACCAGGGTCGTCGCGCCGTTCGACGGGATCGTGACGGCACGCCAGGTTTCGATCGGCGAACTGGTCGGTGGCAGCAGCAGTGCGCAGGTGCTCGCCACCATCGTGCAACTCGAGCCCATCTATGTGAATTTCAACGCAAGCGAGCGCGACGTGCTGCGCGTGCGCGACATGCTCTTCAAGCGAGGCGAAAAGGCCGTGGACCTCCTCGGCACCGAGGTGGACGTCGGGGTGCAGACCGATCAGGGGTACCCGCACAAGGGCAAGCTCGATTACATCGCGCCGACCGTGAATGCCGGGACCGGGACGCTGGCGACGCGTGCCGAGCTGCCGAATCCGAATCGCCTGCTGTTGCCTGGCTTCTTCGTGCGCGTGCGCGTGCCGCTCGAGGAAGCTCAGTCGCTGCTGGTGCCGTCGGTCGCGCTCGCGGCCGATCAGGGTGGCCGCTATGTGCTGACCGTCAACGCCGAGAACGTTGTCGAGCAGCGCAAGGTCAAGGCCGGGCCTTCCGTCGGCGAACTGACGGTGATCGAGAACGGCCTCAAACCGGATGATCGTGTGATCGTCTCGGGACTGTTGCGCGCGATACCCGGACAAAAGGTCGATCCGCAGACGCAGACGGCGGCGAAGTAGCGGCCGCAAGCGATGATCTCCCAATACTTCATCGAGCGGCCGGTCCTCGCCAACGTCCTCGCCATCCTGATGATGGTGATCGGCGGCGTCGCGCTGTTCTCGCTTCCCGTCGCGCAATATCCCGACGTCACGCCGCCGACCGTGCAGGTGCAGACCCGCTATCCGGGCGCAAGCGCGCGCACGCTGATCGACACCGTCGCGTTGCCGATCGAGCAGCAGGTGAACGGCGTCGAGAACATGATCTACATGCAGTCGACCAGCACGTCGGACGGCACCTACACGCTGATCGTCACCTTCCGGATCGGCACGGACCTGAACTTCGCGCAGGTGCTGGTGCAGAACCGCGTCTCCGCGGCGCTCTCCTCGCTTCCCGACCCGGTGCAGAAGCAGGGCGTCAACGTCCAGAAGCAGTCGACCGCGATTCTGTCCTTTGTGTCGCTGACCTCACCGGACGGGACGTTCGACAGCCTGTACCTCGCGAACTACGCCACGATCCGGCTGAAGGACGAGCTTTCGCGCCTGCCGGGCGTCGGCAACGTGCAGATCTTCGGTGCGGGCCAGTATTCGATCCGCGTCTGGCTCGATCCGGAAAAGCTCAAGGCGCGCAACCTCACCGCCTCGGACGTGACGCAGGCGTTGCAGCAGCAGAGCCAGCAGGTCGCGGCCGGGCAACTCGGCGGGCCGCCGACCGAAGCAGGCCAGCCGTTCCAGTACACCGTCACCGTCGCGGGCCGGCTCGCCGACCCGGAGCAGTTCGCGAACGTCATCGTGAAGACCGATGGCGCGGCGGTCACGCGCGTCTCGGATATCGGGCGCGTCGAGCTTGGCGCGCAGACCTATGGCCAGACCTTCAAGGCGAACGACCGGCCGGCCGCGGGCATCGCGGTCTTCCAGGCGCCGGGCGCGAACGCGCTCAATGTCCAGTCCACGGTCGAAAAGCGCATGCAGGAGCTCGCGCGCGAATTTCCGCAGGGGCTCGTCTTCGAGATACCGTTCAACACGACCAAGTTCGTCGATGAGGCCATCAAGGAGGTCTACAAGACCCTGATCGAGGCGGCGTTCCTTGTCCTGGTCGTCATCCTGATCTTCCTGCAGGACTGGCGCGCGATGCTGATCCCGGCGACGACCGTGCCGGTCACGATCATCGGCGCCTTCGCCGCGATGGCAGCGCTCGGCTTCTCGGTCAACCTCTCGACACTGTTCGCCATCGTGCTGGCGATCGGCATCGTGGTGGACGATGCGATCGTCATCGTCGAAGGCGTCGCGCACCACATCGAGCGCGGTGCCAGTCCGCACGACGCCTCGATCAAGGCGATGGACGAATTGTTCGGACCGATCATCGGCATCACGCTGGTGTTGATGTCGGTGTTCATCCCGGCGGCGTTCATGCCGGGGCTGACCGGCAAGATGTATGCGCAGTTCGCGCTGGTGATCGCCGCGACGGCGCTCCTCTCCGCCGTCAACGCCGCGACGCTGAAGCCCACACAGGCGGCGCTCTGGATGCGCACGCCGGTGCCGCCGGAGAAGCGCAATATCGTCTATCGCGTCTTCAACCGTGGCTACGATGCGCTCGAGCGCGGCTATACCCGCCTGATCACCCGCATGGTGTCGGCGAGCGTGGTGTCGGTGATCGTCTCGCTGCTGATCGTCGCGGGCGGACTCTACGGCTTGTCGCGCGTTGCATCCGGTTTCATCCCGATCGAGGACCAGGGCTATCTCGTGGTCGCCGTGCAGTTGCCCGACGGCGCATCGCTCGAGCGTACGCAGAAGGTGATGGATCAGGTCGGGGCGATCGCCAGGAAGACGCCGGGTGTCGATCAGTTTGTCACGGTCGCCGGCATTTCGCCGCTCGACAACTCGGCGTCGCTCTCCAGCGCCGGCGTCGCCTATGTGACGCTCAAGCCGTGGAGCGAGCGCGGCAAGGGACAGGATCTGCTCTCGCTGTTCATCGGCATGAACAAGGCGATGGAAGAGGTGATGGATGCGCGCGTGCTGGTCGTGCCGCCGCCGCCGATCCAGGGCGTCGGCAACGCGTCAGGCGCCACCATGCAGCTTGAATTGCGCGACGGCAGCTTCGATTTCCGTAAGCTGCAGACGATGGCGAACCAGATCGTCGAAGTTGGAAGCAGCCAGTCGAGCTTCCAGCGCATGATGACGACGTTCCGCGCCGATGCGCCGCAGTACCGCATCAATGTCGACCGCGTGAAGGCGCAGACGCTGCACGTCAGCGTCGATCAGGTGTTCTCGACCATCCAGACATTCCTCGGTTCGACCTATGTGGTGCAGTTCAACAAGTTCGGACGCACGTTCCAGGCCTACGTGCAGGCGGATGCGCAATTCCGCCTGCGTCCGGAGGACATCACCGATCTGACGGTGCGCAACAGCCAGGGCCAGACGGTTCCGATCGGCACGCTGGCGTCGGTCGAGCAAACCACCGGCCCGCCGCTGATCAGCCTCTACAATCTCTATCCGACCGCGACCGTCATCGGCATTCCGGTGCAGGGCGTCTCGTCGGGTCAGGCGATGGAGCTGATGGAGCAGATGGCGGCCCGCACCCTGCCGCCCGGAACCGGCTTCGAGTGGACCGCGCTCTCCTACCAGGAGAAGCTCGTCGGCAATCAGATGTATCTCGTGTTCGGGCTCGGCATCCTGCTCGTCTATCTGGTGCTCGCCGGGCAGTATGAGAGCTGGTACGCGCCGCTCTCGATCGTGCTCTCGGTGCCGCTCGCGCTGGTCGGGCCGGCGTCGGTGCTGCTCGGGCTCAAGGTCGACGCCAATCTCTACGTGCAGATCGGCCTGATCCTGTTGATCGCGCTTTCGGCCAAGAACGCCATCCTGATCGTCGAGGTCGCGCGCGAGCGCCGCATCAAGGAAGGGCATCCGATCGTGCAGGCCGCGGTCGAGGCGGCGCGGGCGCGCTTCCGCCCGATCCTGATGACGTCGATCGCGTTCATCCTGTCGGTCGTGCCGCTGGTGATCGCGACCGGCGCTGGCGCGAGCGCGCGCAAGTCGATCGGCATCACGGTGTTCACCGGCATGATCGCCTCGACCTGCCTCGCGGTGCTGTTCGTCCCGTCGCTGTTCGTGGTGATCCAGCGCTTCGAGGAATGGCTGCAGGCGCGCAAGAAACAGCCGGCCGAAGCCGTGGCGGCGGAGTGACGCGCTCGGCACGCGTGACAAATCGCGCGGAACCCGGCACAATAGCGCCCAAGCAGGCCGCCACGGCCGCACGGGGGAGACGCATGGACAAGATCTGGCTGAAGAACTATCCGGCCGGCGTGCCCAAGGAGATCGACACCACGCAGTACGCCTCGCTGGTCGCGCTGCTGGAGGAGTGCTTCGCGAAGTTCAAGGACCGCAAAGCCTTCATCTGCATGGACAAGGCGATCACCTATGGCGAGCTCGACGCCATGTCGCGCGACTTCGCCGCCTACCTGCAGAGCACCGGCCTGAAATTCGGCGACCGCGTCGCCGTGATGATGCCGAACGTGCTGCAGTATCCGGTGACGACCGCCGGGGTCCTGCGTGCCGGCATGACGGTGGTCAACGTCAATCCGCTCTATACGCCGCGCGAGCTCGAGCACCAGCTCAACGATAGCGGCGCCGAGGCGATCGTCATCCTGGAGAACTTCGCCACCACGCTCGAGAAGGTTCTCAAGAACACGCGGGTGAAGCACATCATCCTCGCCAACATGGGCGACATGCTCGGCTTCCCGAAGGGCGCGATCGTCAACCTTGTGGTGCGCAAGGTGAAGAAGATGGTGCCGGCCTATTCGCTGCCGACGGCGGTGCAGTTCAAGGCCGCGCTTGCGGCCGGCAAGGGCAAGCCGCTCAACACGCGCAAGCTCGGGCCCGACGACGTGGCGTTCCTGCAATACACCGGCGGCACCACCGGCGTGTCGAAAGGCGCGACGCTGCTGCACCGGAACATCGTCGCGAACGTGCTGCAGAACGATGCGTGGCTGCAGCCCTCGCTGTCGAAGGAGCCGAAGGTCGATCAGCTGATGATCGTCACGGCGCTGCCGCTCTATCATATCTTCGCGCTCACGGCCTGCTTCCTGCTCGCGATGCGCGCCGGCGGCGTGTGCCTGCTGATCCCGAACCCGCGCGACATTCCGGGCTTCGTGAAGGAATTGCAGAAGTACAAGGTGCACAAGTTCCCGGCGGTGAATACGCTGTTCAACGCGCTGCTGAATCACCCGGACTTCGGCAAGATCGATTTCTCGCAGCTCAAGATCGCGGTCGGCGGCGGCATGGCGCTGCAACGCGCCGTCGCGGAGCGCTGGGTGAAGGCGACGGGCGTGCCGCTGGTCGAAGGCTATGGGCTTTCCGAAACATCGCCGACGCTGACCTGCACGCCGGGCGACTCGACCGAGTTCACCGGCACGATCGGCCTGCCGGTCCCCTCGACCGACGTCTCGATCCGCGACGACGACGGCAACGAGGTGCCGATGGGCGAGCCGGGCGAGATCTGCGCGAAGGGCCCGCAGGTGATGGCGGGCTACTGGCAGCGTCCGGAAGAGACCGCGCAGGTGATGACCAAGGACGGTTACTTCCGCACCGGCGACATCGGCGTGGTGGACGAGCTCGGGCGCTTCAAGATCGTCGACCGCAAGAAGGACATGGTGCTGGTCTCGGGCTTCAACGTCTATCCGAACGAAGTCGAGGACGTGATCGCGATGCATCCGGGCGTGCTCGAATGCGCGGTGATCGGCGTGCCCGATACGGCGTCGGGCGAAGCCGTGAAGGCGTTCGTGGTACGGCGCGATCCGGCGCTCACCGAGGCGGAGCTGTCGAAATTCCTTGCCGGCGAGCTCACCAACTACAAGCGGCCGAAGATCATCGAATTCCGCGACGAGTTGCCGAAGACGCCGGTCGGCAAGATCCTGCGGCGCATGCTGCGCGACGAGCCGGCAAAGCAGAAGGCGGCGTAGCTGTCATTCCGGGTCGCCGCGAAGTGGCGAGCCCGGAATCCATAACCCCGAACGGTGCATTGAGCGCCGTCCGCGCGTCATACCTCTTGTCGTGTTTATGGATTCCGGGCCCAGCGCTTCGCGCTGTCCGGAATGACGGCGGGCCGTATCGTTAATCGAACGTAAACACCTCAGTCACAATTTGGACGCAGCGATTCGTATTCTCCGGCAGCGAAAAGCGGCGGCCTCATCCCATGATCAAAATTCTGAAATGTGCGCTCGTGCTGGCAACCGTCAGCCTCGGCGCAATCGTGCCTGCGTTCGCGCAGATGACCGAAACCGAGCTCGTCACCCGCCTCAATCGCCTCGAGAACATGGTGCGGCAGCTCACCGGTCAGGTGGAGCAGTTGCAGCATCGCAACGCCCAACTCGAACAGCAACTCGCGCGCGGTCCGCAGCCGCAACAGGCGGCACCGCAACGCGCGCCGCAACCACAATACACGCCGCCGCAGCAGCAGGCGTATCCGCAGCAACAGCAGGCTTACCCGCCGCAGCAACAGCAAGCTTATCCGCAGCAGCCGAACGTGATGCAGCAAGAGCCCGAACCCGCGCCGCAACCGCGCGGCGGCCGTCGCGGCGACGCGTTCGATCCGTACCAGAGCCCGAATGCGCCCGGCGTGCCGCGCACGCTCGGCCGGCCCGGCACGATCGCGGCCGCGCCGCCGCTCGATGGCACGCAGACCGACGAGGAGCCTTATGTCGGCGCGCCCGGCGGTCGGCAGGCCGGTGCGCCGCTCGATCTCGGCATCATGGCCGAGGAGGCCGTGAACGCACCGCCGCCGCGCCGTGAAGTGCGCCAGATTCCGGGCGCGCTGCCGGCGCCGCCGCCGCGCAACACCAGCGGCACCGGGCAGCAGCAGATGGTGATGGCGCCGACCAATTCGCCGAAGGACGAATACGACCTCGCCTACGGCTACGTGCTGCGCAAGGATTACGCGCTCGCCGAGGAGGGACTGCGCACCTTCGTGAAGAAGCATCCGACCGATCGTCTGGTGGCGGACGCCAACTACTGGCTCGGCGA
Source organism: uncultured Alphaproteobacteria bacterium (assembly GCA_963779545.1). Taxonomy (GTDB): domain Bacteria; phylum Pseudomonadota; class Alphaproteobacteria; order Rhizobiales; family Xanthobacteraceae; genus PALSA-894. Next base: position 85,558 of record CAVZYQ010000013.1, read on the forward strand.
AAGTCTGTTCCAGCGCCAACGCTATCGCGAGGCGGCCGAATCCTTCCTCAACGTGTCGACCAAGCACGAGACCTCCGGCAAGGCGCCGGACTCACTGCTGCGGCTCGGCCAATCGCTTGCGGCGCTGAACGAGAAGCAGGCGGCGTGCGCGACCTTCGGCGAAATCCCGCGCAAATATCCGAAGGCGACCGCGAGCGTGAAGCAGGCCGCGGAGCGAGAGCTGAAACGTGTCGGCTGCGGCTGACGCTCCCGTTTCGGCCGAAGAAGCGGCCGCGCTGTTCGCTGATCTATCAAAAGCTCCTGCGCTGATCCTCGCCGTATCGGGCGGGCCGGACTCGACGGCGCTGCTGTGGCTCGCGGCGCGCTGGCGTGACGGATTGAAGAGAGCGCCGAAACTCGATTGCCGTCACGGTCGATCACGGCCTGCGCAAGGAAAGCGCGCGCGAGGCGAGGGCGGTCGCAAAACTTGCGCAAGGGCCTGAAGGTCGAACATCGCACGTTGCGCTGGACCGGACGCAAACCGAAGACCGGCATTCAGGAGGCGGCGCGCGAGGCGCGCTATCGCCTGCTCGGCGCAGCGGCGAAGAGAGCTGGCGGGAGCCATGTCGTCACAGCGCATACGCAGGACGATCAGGCCGAGACGGTGCTGTTTCGATTGGCAAGGGGGAGTGGGATTGCGGGGCTGCGGGGAATGACACGCACGGCGTCATTGCCGGGCTTGACCCGGCAATCCATCACTTCAGCAAAGAAGATGAATGCGCGGGCGAAAGGGCGTTTACGCCCGTCTTCGCGGGCTATGCCCGCGCATGACGCAGCCTCCAAGATCGTGCGTCCCTTGCTGTCGGTCCCCAAATCCCGGCTGCTCGCCACGCTCGCGGCCGTCAAAATCCCCTTCGCGGACGATCCCTCCAACCGCGATCCGCGCTTCACCCGACCGCGGCTGCGCGAACTCGTGCCCGCGCTTGCCGCCGAAGGGCTGGACGCCCGGCGCCTTGCCGCGCTGGCGCGCCGGATGGCGCGTGCCGATGCGGCAATCGAGTGGGCAGTGGACGAGGCTGAAGGTCGCTTGTGCCGATCCCCGAACTGGCGGAGCGATCGCCTTCAACTCCGGCTATGCCGACCTGCCCGCCGAAATCAGCCTTCGCCTGCTCGGCCGGGCGGTTGCGCGCGCCGGAAACGAAGGGCCCGTCGAACTCGGCAAGCTCGAAGCCCTGCACGAAGCGCTCACGGCCGCGATGGCCGAAGGTCGCAATGCGCGTTTCCGCCGTACCCTGGCGGGCGCCATGGTGACTCTTTCGGGGACCAAACTTATCGTCGAACGCGCACCCGCCCGGCGCAATGGCGCGAAAGGGGGCAAATCCGCCCGCAAAGGCCCGTTCACCAAGCCCCGCTAGAATGACGCATATTCGGCCAATTCCCTTGGCAGAAGGGGTATCCGAACCTATCTTGTGCCACGGTGAGACGCGGCCAAAGCCGCGATTCACGAGAAAATATGTCGCCAACAGACCCCCGCTCGCCGCGGCGCGCGGGCAAGGTCGCTTAAGGACTCGGGATGAACGCGAACCTGCGCAACTTCGCCCTCTGGGTGATTATCGTCCTGTTGCTGCTCGCCCTCTTCACGTTGTTCCAGAATCCGAGCACGCGCACTTCCGCGCAGGATATCTCGTTCTCCCAGCTTCTGACCGAAGTGGACAATGGGCGCGTCCGTGACGTGACCATCCAGGGGCCGGAGATTCATGGCACCTATACCAGCGGCGGCGCCTTCAACACCTATGCGCCGAACGACCCCTCGCTGGTGCAGCGTCTCTATGGCAAGGGTGTGCAGATCACGGCGCGGCCGCAGGGCGACAATGTCCCGTGGTTCGTGTCGCTGCTGGTCTCGTGGCTGCCCTTCATCGCGCTGATCGGCGTGTGGATATTCCTGTCGCGCCAGATGCAGGGCGGCGCCGGCAAGGCGATGGGCTTCGGCAAGTCGCGCGCCAAGCTTCTGACCGAGGCGCACGGCCGCGTGACGTTCGAGGATGTCGCGGGCGTGGATGAGGCGAAGCAGGATTTGCAGGAGATCGTCGAATTCCTGCGCGATCCCGGAAAATTCCAGCGCCTCGGCGGCAAGATTCCGCGCGGCGTTCTCCTGGTCGGCCCGCCCGGCACCGGCAAGACGCTGATCGCGCGCGCGGTCGCGGGCGAGGCGAACGTGCCGTTCTTCACGATCTCGGGCTCGGACTTCGTCGAGATGTTCGTCGGCGTTGGCGCTAGCCGCGTGCGCGACATGTTCGAGCAGGCGAAGAAGAACGCACCATGCATCATCTTCATCGACGAGATCGACGCGGTCGGCCGCCATCGCGGCGCGGGCCTGGGCGGCGGCAATGACGAGCGCGAGCAGACGCTCAACCAGTTGCTCGTCGAGATGGACGGCTTCGAGGCAAACGAAGGCATCATTCTGATCGCCGCGACCAACCGCCCGGACGTGCTCGATCCCGCGCTGCTGCGCCCCGGCCGCTTCGACCGCCAGGTCGTGGTGCCGAACCCGGACGTGGTCGGGCGCGAGCAGATCCTCAAAGTCCATGTGCGCAAGGTGCCGCTGGCGCCCGACGTGAACCTGCGTACCGTCGCGCGCGGCACGCCTGGCTTCTCCGGCGCGGACCTCGCGAACCTGATCAACGAAGCGGCTCTGATGGCGGCGCGGCGCAACAAGCGCATGGTGACGCAGGCCGAGTTCGAGGATGCCAAGGACAAGGTGATGATGGGCGCCGAGCGCAAGTCGCTCGTCATGACCGAAGAAGAGAAGATGCTGACCGCCTATCACGAGGGCGGGCACGCCATCCTGGCGCTCACCGTGAAGGCCACCGATCCGGTGCACAAGGCCACCATCATCCCGCGCGGCCGCGCGCTCGGCATGGTCATGCAGTTGCCCGAGCGCGACAAGCTGTCGATGAGCTACGAGCAGATGACCTCACGCCTCATCATCATGATGGGCGGCCGCGTCGCCGAGGAGATGACCTTCGGTGCCGAAAGGGTCACCTCGGGCGCGCAGTCCGACATCGAGCAGGCGACCCGGCTTGCGCGCATGATGGTGACCCGCTGGGGCTTCTCCAAGGAGCTCGGCGCCGTGTCCTATGGTGAGAACCAGGACGAGGTGTTCCTCGGCATGTCGGTGGCGCGGACGCAGAACGTGTCCGAAGCGACCGCGCAGAAGATCGATCAGGAGATCCGCCGGCTCGTCGAGGAAGCGCATACCGAAGCGCGCCGCATGCTCGAAGAGAAGCGCGGTGACCTCGAAATTCTCGCCAAGGGCCTGCTCGAGTTCGAGACGCTCTCGGGCGACGAGATCAAGGATCTGCTCGAAGGCAAGCGCCCGGTGCGCGAGTCCGTGCTCGAACCCGCGACGCCGCGGTCCTCCGCGGTCCCGTCCGCAGGCAAGGGCCGCCCGCCGCGTCCCGACGCGCCGCTCGATCCGCAGCCCGCGCCGCAGGCGTAAACTCTGCCGTCATGGCCGGGCTTGTCCCGGCCATCCACGACTTGACGTCAATCAGAACTCCAAGACGTGGATGCCCGGCCACCAGGGCGTTTACGCCCGTCTTCGACAGGCCACGGCCGGGCATGACGAAGATGAGGAAACGCTCCGGTCGCATACCGTTGGCTGGTTGTTCAGGCAGGCGAACCGCACAGCAGGTAGACCTTAGTTGACCAGTTCCTCCCCGTTCGTGACCGTCCTCATGCCGACGCATGACCATGCGGCGCTGATCCACAGCGCGATCCATTGTGCGCTTGCGCAGTCGTTCGGCGACTTCGAACTTCTCATAGTCGGCGACGGGGTCCCGGACGAGACGCGGGCGATCGTGTCCGGATATTGCCAGGCCGATGCGCGCGTGTCCTTCTTCGACTTCCCCAAGGGCCCTCGCTTCGGCGAGATCTATCGCAACGACGTGCTGACCCGCCACGCCCGGGGCGAGCTCGTCTGCTACCTCGGCGACGACGACCTCTGGCTGCCGCATCATCTCGCTCACATGTGCGAGCTCCTGCGCGAGGCGGATTTCGCGCAGGGCATCCGGGTGACCGTCGTAGACGAGGACAAGGTCTTCATCGGCGACGGGCATTTCGCCGTTCCGTGGCACCGCGGCGACCTCCTCGAGGGACGTAATTTCATCGGCCTCGCGAACGCCGGCCATACCATGGAGCTCTACCGCCGCGCGCCGCACGGATGGCGTACGGCCCCGGACGGCACTCCGAGCGATTGGTATATGTGGCGCCAGCTTCTCGCGATCGAACCCTGCCGCGCCGTAACGGGGAGCCGCCCTTCAGTCATCGGTCTCGCCCAGGGGCTGCGCAGGGGCTGGAGTTTCGAGCGGCGGCAGACGGAGCTTTTGCGGTGGGAGGCTTTCGCGCAAGCACCCGGCGCGGAAGCCGAGCTGTCCCGGATGTCGTTTGAATGGCTGTTCCTGCGCCGCGCCGAGCTGGAGCGAGCCTACGGAGAGCACCGTCGCGTCGTCCAGGAGCATGGCGAGAGGTTCGCCACCTATGAGACCATGCTGCAGGAACTCAAGGACGGGCACGCTGCAGAGCTGCAGGCCTTGCGCAACGGTCATGCAGCCGCGCAGGCGGAGGTCGAGCGGCTTCGTGTGATGCCGGATGAGTACGAGGCCATGTTGCGGGAACTCAAGGACGGGCACGCCGCCGAGCTACAGGCCTTGCGCAACGGTCATGCAGCCGCTCAAGCGGAGGTCGAGCGGCTCCGCGCGATGCCGGATGAGTACGAGGCCATGTTGCGCGAACTCAAGGACGGGCATGCAACCGCGCAGGCGGAGGTCGAGCAGTTGCACGCGATGCGAAATGGATACGAGACCATGCTGCAGGAGTTGCGCGCCGGTTACGCATCCGCGCAGGCGGAGGCCGAGCGGTTGCGCGCGATACAAGCCAAGTACGAGGCCATGCTGCAGGAGTTGCGCGACGGCTACGCAGCCGCGCAGGCGGAGATCGCGCGGCTCCGCGCGATGGGACCGGAGCGTCCTTGACCTACCAGCCGATTGTGCCAGGCGGAAACGCGTGCGGGATCAGCGGGGTGTCGAGGGGCAGCCGGTATTTGTCCGGATTTGCATAGTCATAGCCCACGGTCGGGAAGTTGATGATGACCACATCTTTCGCGCCGATGTTGTGGTCCGCGTGCCAAACCTCCTTCGGCACGTTGATGAGGCCCCGATTGTGCTCCGACAGCGCGATCCGGCACACGGTGCCGTAGGTCGATGATTCCGGGCGCGGATCGTAAAGCAGGAGATCCATCTCACCCTGCAGGACGAAATAACGATCTTCGTGCTCCTTGTGCAGGTTCCAGCCCTTGGCGACGCCCGGGCGGATCGTGACGCAATAGGAGAAGTCGAACGGGTCGGGATGCCAGCGCCAGCGCGGGTCGGACATCTCGACCAGGCTGCCGCGAACGTCGACATGGGTCGGCACCGGGCGGAACGAGACGCCGTCGGTCAGGCGCTGCAATCTGTCCCCGTTCGGAGTCACGGTCGCGACGTCGCGCACGGCGGCGGCGACCGTCTCTTCGAGGATCGACCGCGGTGACGACGCGACGTATGCCTTGCGCATCCGTAAATTCTTCCTTGCAGTGGAAAACGCATGCCGAGCGCGGCAGCGGCAGCAACATATTACAATGGTCGCACCCTGAACAGCGTTTCCGCCGCGAAAAGCTCGCTCTATCTGCGCTCGGACGGTTCAACGACGAACGATCGCATGTACGTCAACACGAACGGCACCACGACGTGGACCGCCGTTACCACGGTCGCGTGATGCGCCGGCAGCAGGACGGAATGGACAAGGAACTCCGATGAGCGGCGAGCAACCTGTCGAAACGATAGATCAGGTCCGGGCCGGACGCGACGCGTTGCGCGAGGAGATCCGCGCGCGAAACCTGTACATGACCGACGCCGGGCTGCAGCGAGAAGCGAACGCCGCGACGGTCGTTTGATTGAAAGGCGTGATCGCCGGCTTGCAGGAGCGGCTTGCCGCGGTGTCTGCCCTGGCGCTTGCGAAGTCGCACGAGCCAGCCCCCCGCTAGCGCTGAGCTGTTCGTGGGTGCTGAGCATGGGTGATCCTTCGCGCTCCCGTGCGGGAGCGACGTGCGACGGAGAAAGTTGTGAGACGCGTTTGGCTCGTCAGATGCCGCGCAGCGCGCGCGTTGCGCGGCCACCGGGTAGACATTCCGCGCGATGCTTGGCATCGTCGCGGCCCTCCACGAGGACGCGGAACTTGCAGACGCTGACCGATATCCATTCCATCACCGGGCACGCTCGGCGCGACGTGTTCGCATCGGTGCAGCGGGGCGTGCTGATCGAGACGCCCTACCCTCACTTGGTGATCGAGGATGCGCTGCCGGCGGATCTCGCCATGGTCCTGCTAAACGAGATGCCGCCCGTCGAGGTGTTCACGCGCGACGCGCCGCCCGAGAGCAACAAGCGCTTCCCGTTGCCCTCGCACATTGCGCTTGCCGATCCGCGGCCATCCGCCGCCTGGAGGGCAGCAATCGCGGAATGCAACGCGAGCATGGGCAATCTGCTCGCGCACGTTCTGGATCGCATGCGCGACCACCTGCTGCGCGCGTTCCCTGATTTTCCCTCGCGGTTTGCTCCGCTCGATCAGTTGCGCGCCATTCCGCGCGTGCAGAAAGACCGCAAGCCGCATGAGATCGGCTGCGACGCCCAGATGGTCATCAACACGCCGGCGCTCTCCGCCGGCACGTCCGTGCGCGGGCCGCATCTCGACATGCCGGACAAGCTGATTTCAGCCCTGCTCTATCTGCGCGCATCCGACGATGACTCGACCGGCGGCGAGCTCGAGCTTTACGCGCCACGGCGCAGCGGCGTGACGTTCGACAATCGCAACGACACCAGCCTCGAAAACGTCGAGCTGGTGCGGCGCTATCCGTATCGCCACAACCTGCTGATCCTACCACTCGGCGTACCGCACGCGCTGCACGGTGTCAGCGCGCGCAGCACGACCGCGAAGCCGCGCTATCACCTGCATCTCGTCGGCGAGACGGCGGCGCCGCTCTTCGCCATTCCGCACTCATGTTCCTGCCGCGCCGAGCTGGAGCGGGCCTACGTAGAGCACCGTCGCGTCCTCCAGGAGCACGGCGAGACGTTCGCCACCTATGAGACGATGCTGCAGGAACTCAAGAACGGGCACGCCGCCATGCTGCAGGAGTTGCGCAATGGGCACGCAGCCGCGCAGGCGGAGGTCGCGCAGGTGCACGCGATGCGAAATGAGTACGAGGCCATGTTGCGGGAGTTGCGCAATGGGTACGCAGCCGCGCAGGCGGAGATCGCGCGGCTCCGCGCGATGGGACCGGAGCGTCCTTGACCTACCAGCCGATTGTGCCGGGCGGAAACGCGTGCGGGATCAGCGGCGTGTCGAGGGGCAGCCGGTATTTGTCCGGATTTGCATGGTCATAGCCCGTTGTCGGGAAGTTGATGATGACCACATCTTTCGCGCCGATGTTGTGGTCCGCGTGCCAAACCTCCTTCGGCACGTTGATGAGGCCCCGATTGTGCTCCGACAGCGCGATCCGGCACACGGTGCCGTAGGTCGATGATTCCGGGCGCGGATCGTAAAGCAGGAGATCCATCTCACCCTGCAGGACGAAATAACGATCTTCGTGCTCCTTGTGCAGGTTCCAGCCCTTGGCGACGCCCGGGCGGATCGTGACGCAATAGGAGAAGTCGAACGGGTCGGGATGCCAGCGCCAGCGCGGGTCGGACATCTCGACCAGGCTGCCGCGAACGTCGACATGGGTCGGCACCGGGCGGAACGAGACGCCGTCGGTCAGGCGCTGCAGTCTGTCCCCGTTCGGGGTCACGGTTGCCACGTCGCGGACGGCGGCGGCGACCGTCTCTTCGAGGATCGACCGCGGTGACGACGCGATGCCGTGTGTCTTGAGCATTCGTATTCTTCCCTCCAACCAAAAACGTATGCCGTGCGTGGCAAGCGAAGGCAAAGTCTTACAACGTTCGCGCCGGGGCGCGATAGCAAGTGAAATGAAGGGATCCCGCAATGGCTGATCATGGGGCCAAGGCGTACATGTACTTCGGCTTCCGATGACCCATGCCGGAATCCTGGAATTGATAGGCACCAGCATGAAGGGTTGGCCGCTGATCGCTCAGATGCTTTGGGTGAGCGCATTGACCATCGCGGTGTCGTCCATCTTGTTCCTGGCTATTGAGCGTCCGGCCCGCGATGGCGTGAAGCGATGGATACGAAGAAGGTGAACGCTGGCCGTCGCGTAGTGCCTTGACGGTGTGGCCTCACCTACGAAATTCCTCGCGGAATAATTTGGTATGGACGGATTAGCCCGCGCCGCGGGCGTCTTGCTTTCAGTGATGCGAGATCGACCGGGACGCGCCGCAAGAAAGGCAGGTGTTTTGCTTTTCTACACTGTGAAGAGTGCAAACGAGTCCCACGCGCTCCAGTCGGTCCCGTCGAACGCGCGCACCCACATCGTATCGGAGCCGCCTGTGGTCCCGCCGCGTACCCATGTGCTGGCAAGATCGGCAGCCGCAACGCTGATTGCGGCGCCGGCCGCATGGTGGGCGTTGTTTGGGGTCCAGAAGTAGCCGCTGTTGGAAGCCGCCCCGCTGTCCCAGAATTCGTACTGTGTGGCCGGGTTGCCGTTCGCATCCGAATACGAGATCCAGCTTCCGACCGTCGACCATTCGTCGCGGTTCAGCGCGTGGTCGTTGATCGTCGCGATCGGAGGCGTGTTGCCGACCGTTGTCAAAGCGAACGGGTCCCACTCACTCCAGTCGGTGCCGTCGAAGGCGCGCACCCACATCGTTTCGGAGCCTCCCGTCGATCCGCCGCGAACCCACACGTTGGCGAGATCGGACGCCGCAACCGCGATTGCGCTGCTGGCTGCATGGTGGGCGTTTCCCGGGGTCCAGAAGTAACCGCTATTCCCGGCCGTACCGCTGTCCCAGAACTCGTATTGCGTGGCTGGAGTGCCGTTCGCATCCGAGTAACCGATCCAGCTTGACACCTGGGACCACTGATCGGTCTGCAAACTATGGTCGCCGATGGTGGCTACCGGCGCCGAGTTGATGCCGAACGTGATAAGCGTGAAGCTGTCCCACGCGCTCCAGTCGGTGCCGTCGAACGCGCGCACCCACATGGTCTCGGAACCTCCCGACGACCCACCCCTTACCCAGACATTCGAAAGATCGGACGCTGCGACGCTGATCGCGGTGTTCGCGTTATGGTGGGCATTGCCGGGCGTCCAGAAATATCCGCTCGTCGTGGCCGTACCATCGTCCCAGAATTCGTATCGCGTGGCTGCATTGAAGTTTGCATCAGAGTAGCTGATCCAGCCCGACACCTGGGACCACTGATCGGGCGACAAACCGCGGTCATCTATCGTTGCGACCGGAGGAATATTGGCTTCAGCGCCGTACAGTAACTGCCCTCCGTAGATATCCCAGTAGGTCAGGTCCGCAACCGTGACGACCGGAGACATCACCACATTGGGATCAGTGGGGTGCTCAAGACGATCGCGTGGCCGATTTCGTGCAATGCGATCGCATAAAGCGTCGTACTGCCGATGAAATGCGTCTGCGTGAGGGGGTTGTAGTTCCAGTTCTCATCACTGTCGAAGGTGATCACCGCTTCATTTGTCGATCCGAATGTTCCGCTCCAGAGCCCGGCGGCGTTGCCGGGCCCGTCGATGGATCCCAGGCGAACGTCGATCGCTGCGGCGGCGTCGGTCGAGACCTCGACGAAATCGAGGCCGAGCGCGGCATCCCAGCGGTTAAACGCCTCGCGGATGTTTCGGCGGTAGCTTTCGTCTCCGGTAAAGTGCCAGGTAACAGTCGTGCCCCAGAAGGGCGCCCAGTCGTGTAGCTCGTACGTACTCATTCCCCGCTTCCCCCGATTCGATGACTGCGACTACGAGTATTTGATGAAGGGCCACTTCGGCCAAATTTTGATGAGCTTCGGGTTAACTTCGATTCGTCGTAAGCGGCAAGCTCAAGCATTCTGACGCGGCCTGCCCCATGGCAGCCGAAGAGCCCATCGTCATCGTGGCAGCAAGCAAAATCCTGTAAGTATTTATATCGTGTCCTGTTCTGTAGATACTCAGCACAGAGCACGGGCGTGAGACGAAAGGCGAACTAATTCGGCGCGGACCGCATCCGCCGCACAATCAGCGTTGCGGTGAGCGCAATCACCAGCAGACTCACAGCCGAGATCGCGGTTTCGCCCGGCGATGGCTCGGCATTCGAGAGCACCACGCGTCCCAGCATGCCGAGCCCGACGAACGCCGCGACAGGCGGAAAGAGTCCCGCGGCGGTCGCCGCCACGTAGGGGACGAACGCAATTCCGGTCAGCCCGAAAAGGTAGTTGATCGCGCCGCCCGGAAGCGGCGAGACGAAGCGTGTCAGCACCACCAGACGCCAGCCCTCGGCATCGACCGCGGCGAGAAACCTGCGCCAGCTCGGCCGCTTCTCCACCTGCTGCTGGAATGCGGCGCGAAATGCGTAACGCGCGAGCATGAACGCGGCCGCGGCGCCGATCACCGAGCCCGCGATTGCGGCCGGTATTGCGGCCAGCCCGAACACCGCACCGCCGATCGAATAGAACGTGAAGCGCGGCATGAAGCTGAGCGTGCCGAGCAGGAACACCAGCGCGAGCGCGCCGAGCCCGGCAAGCCCAAGCGACTCCCATCCTTTGGCGAAGGCGAGGAGTTGCTCGGCCAAGCCACGGCTCCTTGGGTGGGCCCCGTCGCTACGGCGCGGCGCCAAGCTCGCGCAGTGCCGTCTCGAGCTGGCGCTTGCGGCTCTCGCCCGGATTGAGCGAAAGCCCCTTCTTCAGATCGGCAATCGCATCGTCGTTGCGGTTCAGCGCGCGCATCACAGCGGCGCGGTTCGCATAGTTCGCCGGGTCGTTCGGATCGAGGTTCACCGCTTGATCCGCGTCGCTCAGCGCCGAAATCCTTTCGCCTTTTTTCAACCACAACTCCGAACGGCGCATATAGGCGACGTCCGACTTCGGATTGATACGGATCACTTCGCCGTAGTCGGCGATCGCGCGATCCTGATCGCCGCGGTCGCGGTAGACGTTGCCGCGGTTGAGATAGGCGAGCGAGAAGGCCGGATCAGCGCGCACCGCCTCCGAATAGTCCGCGATGGCGCGGTCAAGGTCGTTGCGGTTGCGGTAGATCACGCCGCGAATATTGTAGGCACGGGCATAGTTCGGATTGAGCTTGATTGCCTCGCTGAGGTCCGCAATGGCGCGGTCCTGGTCGCCCTTGTCGTCCCAGGCGTCGCCGCGATTGGCATAGTAGATGGCCGACTTCGAATCGTTGCGGATCGCGTCGGTGAAATCCGCGATGGCGCGGTCGAGATCGCCCTTCTTCTTCCACACCACGCCGCGCACATTGTAGGCGCGGGAGTATTTCGGATCGATGCGGACGGCCTGATCGAGGTCGGCGATCGCGCGGTTGTGGTCACCCTTGTCGTCCCACACGTCGCCGCGATTGGCGTAGGCGAGCGCGAATTTCGCATCGAGCTTGATCGCCTCGTTGTAGTCGGCGATGGCGCGCCCGAGATCGCCCTTGTCCTTCCAGATGTTGCCGCGGTTGTTGAAGGCCTTCGGATACTTCGAGTTGATACGGATCGATTCGTTGTAGTCGGCGAGGGCTGCGTCGCTATCGTTCTTCTGCCGGTAGGAGATCGCGCGGTTGTAGTAGGCGATCGCGAGGTCGGCGCCCCGGGTCTTGCCGGCCTTGATGATGCGGCTGCACGCCTCGATCGAGGGGTCGGCGGGGGAGTTTTCGTCCTTGCAGACCGCCCAGTCGTCCGCGCGCGCCGGCGTCGCGGCAAGCCCAGGAAGCAGCAGCGGCAGCAGCCATAGCGCAAGGATCGCGGGACGCATCGGGTTCCTTTCGAGTCTCAGTGCGGTTATCGCCCGCGCACCATGGTAGGGTTGCCTCCGGACCGCGGCAACGGGCGTTAAGTTCTCTCATAATTTTTGAAGGCTTTTGCGCGACAATCGCCCTATTATCGCGCCGCTTCGCGGCCCGCTGTGTCGCGCAAGACGAAGGCCGAACGGCCCGCAACCGTTGAGGGGATTGATGACTCGCAAGTATTTCGGCACCGACGGCATCCGCGGCCGGGCCAACGGCGTGATTACGCCGGAACTCGCGCTCAAGGTGGGGCAGGCGGTTGGCCTGACCTTCCACAAGGGCGATCACCGCCACCGTGTGCTGATCGGCAAGGATACCCGCCTCTCGGGCTACATGATCGAGAATGCGCTGACCGCAGGCTTCACGTCGGTCGGCATGGACGTGCTGCTGACCGGCCCGATCCCGACCCCCGGCGTCGCCATGCTGACGCGCTCGATGCGCGCCGACCTCGGCGTGATGATCTCGGCTTCGCACAACCCGTTCGACGACAACGGCATCAAGCTGTTCGGTCCGGACGGCTACAAGCTCTCCGACGAATCCGAGAAGGAGATCGAAAGCCTGATCGACTCCGACCTCGCCAAGAAGCTCGCGACCTCGCAGACCATCGGCCGGGCGCGACGCATCGACGGCGTGCAGGACCGCTACATCGAATTCGCCAAGCGAACGCTGCCGCGCAACATGTCGTTCGACGGCATGCGCGTGGTGATCGACTGCGCCAACGGCGCGGCCTATCGGGTGGCGCCCGAGGCGCTGTGGGAACTCGGCGCGGAAGTGTTCACGGTCGGCGTCGAACCGGATGGCTTTAACATCAACAAGGATTGCGGCTCGACCGCGCCCGCGGCGCTTTCCGCCAAGGTGCGCGAGATGCGCGCCGATATCGGCATCGCGCTCGACGGGGACGCGGACCGCGTCGTGATCGTGGACGAGAAGGGCCATGCGGTCGACGGCGACCAGTTCCTCGCCGTGGTGGCGGAAAGCTGGCAGGAAGATAATCGTCTCTCGAAGCCGGCGGTGGTCGGCACCGTGATGTCTAACCTCGGCTTCGAGCGCCACCTGAAGGGCCGCGGCCTTGCACTCGCGCGCACGCCGGTCGGCGACCGCTATGTGCTCGAGCACATGCGCGAGAGCGGAATCAATCTCGGCGGCGAGCAGTCCGGCCACATTATCATGTCGGACTATGCGACGACCGGCGACGGCTTCGTTGCGGCGCTGCAGGTGCTCGCGGTGGTGAAGAAGCACGGCAGAGCGGTGTCGGAGGTCTGCCACCGCTTCGATCCGCTGCCGCAGGTGCTCAAGAACGTGCGTTACCGCAACGGCAAGCCGCTGGAAGACTCACATGTGAAGTCCGCGATCGAGCAGGCGGTGCAACGCCTCGACGGGCACGGCCGGCTGATCATCCGCGCGTCGGGCACCGAGCCGGTGATCCGCGTGATGGGCGAGGGCGAGGACAAGATCCTGGTCGAGGAGGTTGTCGACGGCATCGTCGACGCGTTGACCAAGGCTGCGGCTTGACCTGATTCCGCTCATGCCCGCGAAAGCGGGCATCCAGAACTCAAGATGAGTCCCCGCTTTCGCGGGGACGAGCGGGCTCTTTCCGGGTCCCGCTCGATTTGCCACACTCCCGAAAAATGGGAGGTCACCATGGCCTACGAGCTCGATCAGTTCATCGCGGACACGCGCGCCACATTGAAGCGCGATTCCGGTCCAGCGGGGCGCGAGAGCGTGCGGGAAAACCTCGAGCGGCTCCTCACCAATAAGGAGTTCGTCGCGGCCACTTGCGGCGACGACGTGCCAACCGGCCTGAAGGTGCTGTACGAGGACAAGGAGCTCGGCTTTCAGGTCCTCGCGCATGTCAACGACAAGGCGCGCAAGTCGCCGCCGCACGATCACGGCGCCTCGTGGGCGATCTACGGGCAGGCGACGAAGCACACCGACATGATCGAGTGGGAGCGCGCGGGCGGCGACGACAAGCACGCGGAGCTGAAGGAAGTGAAGCGCTATCGGCTCAACCCGGGCGAGGCCGGCATCTATCAGGACGGCAAGATCCACTCGATCGACTATCCGGACCGCGCGCGTTTCATCCGCGTCACCGGCACCAATCTCGACAAGATCAACCGCGTGCGCTTCGACCTGAACACCGGCGAAGTGCACCAGATGACGCCGCAGCAGGCGACCTGAATGGCCGGCGCGGTGCGGAGTGTCGGCGCGGCTGCGTTGCGCGCGATGCTGCTCGACGGCGGTGAGCTCGCGCTCATCGACGTGCGCGAGGAGCGCACGTTCTCCGAAAGCCATCTGCTGTTCGCGCGCTGCGTGCCGCTGAGCCGGCTGGAACTGCGCATGGCGCGCCTCGTGCCGCGCCGCGAGACGCGCATCGTGCTGACCGATGACGGTGATGGCTTGGCGGAGCGCGCCGCGAAGGTGCTGGGCGCCGCCGGCTATTCGGACGTGCGCATTCTCGACGGCGGCAACGCCGCGTGGGAAGCCGCGGGCTACGAGCTGTTCTCCGGCGTCAACGTGCCAAGCAAGGCGTTCGGCGAGTTCGTCGAGCACGAGAGCGGTACGCCGAGCATCTCGGCCGAGGAATTGAACGCGCTGATGCGGTCCGGCACCGACATGGTGGTGCTCGACTCGCGCCCGTTCGACGAATTCTTCCGCGTTTCGATCCCGACCGGCGTGAATGTGCCGGGCGCCGAGCTGGTGCTGCGCGTGCACGACATGGCGCCCAAGCCCGACACGCTGGTGGTGGTCAACTGCGCGGGACGCACGCGCTCGATCATCGGCGCGCAGTCGCTGATCAATGCGGGCGTGCCGAACAAGGTCGTGGCGCTGCGCAACGGCACGATGGGCTGGAATCTCGCCGGCTTCAAACCGGACTCGGGCAAGACGCAGCGCGCGCCGGACGTCTCGCACGGCGCGCTCGCGTGGGCGAAATCCGCAGCGGAGGCCGTCGCGCGCAAGCTCGATATCCAGAGCATCGACGCGGCGACGCTCGCACGGCTGCGCGCCGAGACGGATCGCACGACGTACCTATTTGATGTGCGCGATCCACGCGAATACGAAGCCGGCCACGTGGCGGGCGCGATCTCCGCGCCGGGCGGGCAGCTCGTACAGGCGACCGATCAATATGCCGGCACGCTCAACGCGCGCATCGTGTGCGTCGACGACAAGCAGGTGCGTGCCGTGATGACGGCGTCGTGGCTGCGGCAGATGGGCTGGCACGAGGTGTACGTGCTGGTCGCGACCGGCGACGAGAAAGGCTTTCCGCCAAACGAGATACTTGGAGAGCCTGCGAAGGATGCTGCGATCACGAGACAGGATTTGCTGGGCCTGATAGCGCGCAACGAAGCGACCGTGATCGACCTCTCTCTCAGCCGCGCGTATCTCGATGCGCATATTCCGGACGCATGGTTTGTAATCCGCGCGAAGCTCGAGCAATACATTCAAAGGGAGCCGCTGCGTCGCAACGTCGTGCTGACGTCGGAGGATGGTGTTCTCGCATCGCTCGCCGTCAACGAAGTCCGCGCATGGACGCCGCTCGCGGTGCATTATCTCGACGGCGGCAATGCCGCGTGGCGCGCCGCCGGCTTGCCGCTCACCGCCGACAATCCGCGCATGGCGCATGAGCCTGTCGATGCGTGGCTGAAGCCGTACGAGCGGCCCGACGGCGTGAAACAGGCGATGGCGGATTATCTCGCGTGGGAGACGGATTTGCTGCCGCGAATTGCGCGGGATGGGTGTACGAGATTCACGGCGCTGAAGTAAGGCGCAATAAGCGAAGCGCATTGCGCCACTCGGCGCCCGTTCAATCGCGTTCCCCGGACGCGATGCAGCACGGAGTGATGCATCGCTGATCCGGGGTCCCGGTTGCTTGCTTGTCGAGCAAAAAAGAAACCGGGTCCCGGTTCTGCAGCGCACCGTTTCACGCTGCGCTGCGCCCGGGACACACGCGCTACCTCTTCTTCTTCCTCAACTTTGGTGCGCCCGAAAAATTGTCAGCCGCTCTCGCCGCATGTGTTAACGCGCGCCTAACATCACGTGAAGAACCCTTAACTCCGCCGCATGCGTTAACACACGCGCGCCTCGCGTTAACACTTGGCGTGTCTTGCCGTGACAATCGCGCAACAGCGCACGCGTCTCCACACGCTGCCGCAAAATCCAGCAAGGAAATATCAGGGTTAAGTTTTAACGTTAAGCGGCGCTTAAAGTTTGGCTGGCTTAATCCCGCAATCGTTCGTTCGTCGGTCGGGCCTGTGTTGGTCCCGCGCGTTGCAGAGGATGGAGTCATGCGCAGTCTGAAAGTTGCATTGTTTGCCGGCGCGGCGATCGCGGCGGCCTTCTCGTCGGCTCAAGCAGCCGATCTCCCGCCGATCATGGCGCCGCGGATGATCCAGCCGGCGCAAGTCGAAGAGCAGATGGGCGGCTGGTACCTGCGCGGCGACATCGGTGTCGGCTCGCAGAAGTTCAAGGAATTCGATTTCACCCAGACCAACCAGGCCTTCACGTGGCCGGCGAGCTGGCGCATCGATCAGCGCGACATGGGCGACGCCGCGTTCGTCGGCGGCGGCTTCGGCTTCCAGTGGAATTCCTGGCTGCGCTTCGACGCGACCGCCGAGTACCGCATGAAGGCCAAGTTCAAGGCGATCGGCAGCTACACCGAGTTCTGCCCGGGCGGCCGCTGCTTCGACGTCTACGACGGCAACCACTCCGCGGTCGTGCTGATGGCGAACGCCTACGTCGACCTCGGCACCTGGATGTGCCTCACCCCGTTCGTGGGCGCCGGCGCCGGTTATGCGCGTCATGCCTTCAGCGGCTTCAGCGATACCGGCTACATCTCCGACGGCACCACCGGCTTCGGCTATGCGGCGAACAGCGACTTCGCCGAGTGGAAATTCGCCTGGGCGGTCCATGCCGGCGTCGCCTACAACGTCAACAACAACTTCAAGATGGAACTGGCGTACCGCTATCTCAACTTCGGCAACGTCAACACCTCCATCATCGACTGCGCCAACGGCGGATGTTCCACCGGCGGCGGACCGCGCGCCTACTACACGCTGCGCGAGCTCGACTCGCATGACGTGAAGCTCGGCGTGCGCTGGATGCTTCAGCCCGACCAGCCGGCTCCGGTCTACCAGCAGCCGCTGATGCGCAAAGGCTAACACTTCCGTCAGACGGACGAACGGCGGCGCGGGCAACCCCCGCGCCGTTTTCGTTTTTGCAGGCCTCATCTTGCGGAGCCGAGCATAGCGAGGCGTCTCGAAGGATGGCCCGGAACGAAGACGGGGCATGCGGCCATTCTTCGAGACACGCTTCGCGCTCCTCAGGATGAGGTTCGGAGCGGCACAGCTAACCCAACATTAAGGTTAATGCCTGATGATCGCCGCGGATTTGAACAGTTGAGGGGTTGGTCATGCGGCGTTTGTTGATGTGCGGTGCTGCGGTCATCGCAATGGCGGTCGAGGCAGGCGCTGCCGACATGCCGGATTTCCTGCGTGGCTCCACCCCAGTCGTCTCGATGCCGGGCGCGGGCACGCGCTGGGACGGGTTCTACGTCGGCGGCCATGTCGGCATGAGCGTGCCGGGTATCGACTTCACCAACAACGGCCCGTATCTCACGGCGGTCCTGAACGGACCGATCACCAGCCGCGCTGCGACGCCGCTCGGCAATGCGGACTCGACCAACACCCATTTCGGCGGCTTCATCGGCTACAACACGCAGTGGGAAGGCGCGATCTTTGGCTTCGAGGGCACCTATAACTGGATCGACAAGTCGCTCACCGCGACCAATACGATCACCGGCGGTTTCGGCGCCGCGAGCAATTCAATGACGTATTCGGCCGCCGGTTCGGTGACCGCGCACATCATCGACTACGGCACGTTGCGCATCCGCGGCGGCTGGGCGGCCAACAGTTTCATCATGCCTTATGCGACCTTCGGCCTTGCCATCGGCCGGATGGATATCAACCGCACCGCGGTTATCACGCCGTCCGCGACATCGGGGTCGCCGGTGGGCGTCGTCGTTCCCGCCGCCTACACGGTGACCGAGAACCTCAACAACCAGCTCGGTTATGGCTACGCGGCCGGTGTCGGCGTCGATCTTTGCCTGATGGCCAACCTGTTCCTGCGCGCCGAATACGAATACGTGCAGTTCATGGACTTCCAGGGGCTGAACGCGCACCTGCACAATGCGCGCATCGGCGCCGCTCTGAAGTTCTAGTCATCAGGGATTCGAATACCGGCGGCGCGGGCTTCGGCCCGCGCCGTTTGCTTTTTTTGGATTGCACATAAGTCTTTCTTGACGCCGCCACGCCTCTTCCATATGTCCGCCGGCGGGACACCTCTCCCCAACGAGAGGCTTCTATCTGGAAGGGTAGATTCATGACGATGACCATGCCCGGCGTGCGGCCGGCGGTTCCGCACTTTTCCTCCGGCCCCTGCGCCAAGCGCCCCGGCTGGACTCTCCAAGATCTCAAAGACGCATTTCTCGGCCGCTCGCACCGCGCCAAAGGCGGCAAGGCGAAGCTCAAGCGCGCCATCGAGGAAACGCGCGCGGTGCTGGACGTGCCCACCGACTACCTGATCGGCATCGTGCCGGCGTCCGACACCGGCGCGGTCGAAATGGCGATGTGGTCGATGCTGGGCGCGCGCCCCGTCACCATGATCGCATGGGAATCCTTCGGCGAAGGCTGGATCACCGACGTCGCCAAGCAGCTCAAGCTGAAAGATGTCACCAACATCACGGCGCCTTACGGCAAGCTGCCCGACTTCTCCAAGGTCGATCCGAAGTCCGACATCGTGTTCACCTGGAACGGCACCACCTCGGGCGTGCGCGTGAAGAACGCCGACTGGATTGCGGCGGATCGCGAAGGGATTACGATCTGTGACGCGACTTCGGCCGCCTTCGCGCAGCCGCTCGACTGGGCCAAGCTCGATGTCGTCACCTTCTCGTGGCAGAAGGCGCTTGGCGGCGAGGCGGCGCACGGCATGCTGATCTTGTCGCCGCGCGCGGTCGCCCGGCTGGAAAGCTACACGCCGGCCTGGCCGCTGCCGAAGATCTTCCGCATGACCAAGGGTGGAAAGATCAACAAGGGCATCTTCGAGGGCGAGACCATCAACACGCCCTCGATGCTCGCGACTGAGGACTATCTCGATACTCTGGCGTGGGCGAAACAGGCCGGCGGTCTAAAAGGCCTGATGGCGCGCGCCGACGCGAACGCGAAGGTGATCCACGACTGGGTCGCGAAAACCCCGTGGATCGCGAACCTCGCCGAAGACCCGGCGACGGCGTCGAATACCTCGGTGTGCCTGAAGATCGTCGATCCGGCGATCGCGTCGCTCTCGCTCGATGCGCAGTGGGCGTTCGTGAAAGACCTCGTCGCGCTGATCGAGAAGGAGGGCGCGGCCTACGACATCGCGACGCACCGCGATGCGCCCCCGGGCCTGCGCATCTGGTGCGGTTGCACGGTCGAGCGCTCCGATCTCGCGGCGCTCACGCCTTGGATCGACTGGGCGTTCGCGCAGGCGAAAAGCTCGCTCGCGAAGGCGGCGTAGCTGCTTTCTTTACCCTCCCCTGGAGGGGGAGGGTCGACGCCCCGAAGGGGCGGCGGGGTGGGGTGATCTTTGATCCCCTCCCGCGACAGAACAAGCCAATTCGAATTCACCCCACCCCGGCGCTGCGCGCCGACCCTCCCCCTCCAGGGGAGGGTGAAGAAAGAAACCCAAATGGCCCCGCGCGTTCTCATTTCCGATGCGCTCTCTCCCGCAGCCGTGCAGATCTTCAAGGACCGCGGCGTCGAGGTGGATTTCCAGCCGAAGCTCGGCGCCGACAAGGAAAAACTCGCCGAGCTGATCGGCAGCTTTGACGGGCTCGCGATCCGCTCGGCGACGAAAGTGACGCCGAAGATTCTGGAGCGCGCGAAGAACCTGAAGGTGATCGGCCGTGCCGGCATCGGCGTCGACAATGTGGACATTCCCGCCGCGACGGCGAAGGGCATCATCGTGATGAACACGCCCTTCGGCAATTCGATCACCACCGCCGAGCATGCGATTACCTTGATGCTCGCGCTCGCGCGCCAAATTCCTCAGGCGGATGCCTCCACGCAGGCCGGCAAGTGGGAGAAGAACCGCTTCATGGGCGTCGAGATCACCGGGAAGACTCTTGGTGTCATCGGCGCGGGCAATATCGGCTCGATCGTAGTCGACCGCGCGCTGGGCTTGCGCATGCGCGTGATCGCCTATGACCCGTTCCTGTCGCCTGAGCGGGCGGCCGACATGGGCGTGCACAAGGTCGAGCTCGACGAGCTATTCCGCCGTGCCGACTTCATCACGCTGCATACGCCGCTGACCGAGAAGACGAAGAATATCGTCGACGCGGCCGCGATCGCGAAAATGAAAAAGGGTGTGCGCATCGTCAATTGCGCACGGGGCGGGCTGGTCGACGAGGCTGCGCTGCGCGAAGCGCTCGATTCCGGACAGGTCGCGGGCGCGGCGTTCGATGTGTTCACCGAAGAACCCGCGACGGAAAATCCGTTGTTCAATCATCCCAACGTCGTGTGCACGCCACATCTCGGCGCCGCCACGACCGAAGCGCAGGAGAACGTCGCGCTACAGGTGGCCGAGCAGATGTCGGACTACCTGTTGCAGGGCGCGATCTCGAACGCGGTGAATTTCCCCTCGATCACGGCCGAGGAAGCTCCGAAGCTGAGGCCCTTCATCGCGCTCGCCGAAAGGCTTGGCTCATTCGCGGGCCAGCTCACCGAAACGGGACTAAAGAAGGTGCAGATCGCCTACGAGGGCCATGTCGCGCAGATGAAGGTGAAGGCGCTGACATCGGCGGCGGTCGCGGGCCTGCTGCGCCCGATGCTGCAGGACATCAACGTGGTGTCCGCGCCGGGCGTCGCCAAGGAGCGCGGCATCATGGTGGAGGAGGTCACCCGCGAGGGCGATTGCGACTACGAGAGCCTGATTACGGTGACCGTCGAAACCGAGCGGCAGTCGCGCAAAGTGTCAGGCACGGTGTTCGCCGACGGCCGCCCACGCATCGTCAACATCAAGGGCATCCGCATGGACGCGGAGTTCGGCCCCTCGATGATCTACATCACCAACCTCGACAAGCCGGGCTTCATCGGCACGTTTTCCGGTACGCTCGGCGACGCGGGCATCAACATCGCGACGTTCCACGTGGGCCGTCAGGCGCCGGGCGGCGACGCCATCGCGCTGATCGAGATCGATGGCGATCTGCCCGGCGATGTGCTGGCGAAGGTGCAGGCCTTGCCGCAAGTGCAAAGCGCGAAGACGCTGAAGTTTGACCCACTTCCTCCGTCTTCCCCAGTGCCGCGCAGCGGGGAGAGGGTGGCGCGGCTCGAACGAAGCGAAATGCGGCCGGGGTAAAGCCTCGACAAACGCATGGCTGAAGTTTGGTCTGAGCGTGTCAGACTCCCCGGAATAGGAGACATCATGGCTCGCGATCGTCGTGCATGCGGACTGGGACCCGGACGCAAATGTCTGGGTCGCGACCACGCGCGACCTGAAAGGTCTGGTCACCGAAGCTGAGATCATCGAGGCGTTGCGCGCAAAGCTCCCAAGCATGATCCACGATCTGCTGGAAGAGTACGGCATCTCGGATCCGCCTGCGTCGATCGAGATCGTTGCGCGCGCAAGAGACACACTCACGGCTGCCGAATAGGCGGCTTGGATGGCCGACTTCTATCGGGATGTTGTCCGTTACCTCCGAGACGCCGGCTACGAGTTCAAACGGCAGGGTCGTGGCGACCACGAGATCTGGTGAAATTCGCATACCGGCGCGCGCGTCACGGTCGACAAGAAACTCAAGTCCAAGATCACCGCCGGTCTTCCAAAGGCTTTCTGAGTTCATTAGTCCGGCGCGACTTTGCCGGAAAGCCGCCGGAACCTCGCCCAACGTAAACCTGAATCCTGCGGGTTCCATGTCGCGGGGGCGTCTTCCTTATCCGGGAGCTCGCCATGCGATGTTCTTTTGCTCATTTGCCTGCCGTTTGCGTGTTGATTTTCCTGAAGTCTGCGGCGCTTGCCGCCGAAGTGGATGTCAGTTCCGCAATCGACACCGTCACCGTTTATCCGGACGGCGCGACCGTCACGCGCACCGTCAGCGTCGATCTGCCGCAAGGCGACACCACGCTGATCGCGCGTGACTTCCCGCCCGGCCTTGATCCCGCGTCGCTGCGGGTGGAGGGCGAGACGATTGGGCGCGTCACCATCGGGGCGATCGATGCGCGCCCTCCGCGCGCCGAGCGTCCGCCGACATGGCCCGAGCTTGAGAAGCGCTGGCAAGCGTTGAAGGACGAACGCGCCGCGATCGACGATCAGATCGCTGCCGAAGCGGCGCGCAAGAAATTCGCGGAGCGCTTTGCCTCCGAGACGCCGTTCGGAATTGGCGAAAAGGGTGAGGCGCGCCCGCTCTCGGACTGGCGCGCGGCGTTCGGCGCGATTGCGGACGAAATCCGCGCGGCCAACGATGCGATCCGCACGCTCAAGCTGAAGCAGCGGGAGATCGACGAGGAATTGGCGCGGGTCCATTCGGCCATGCAGGCCAATCCGTCTCGCAAGATGGAAGTGCGCATCGATCTCGCCGCCAACACGGCCTCGCGCGCCACGTTCCGCGTCAGTTACACGATCCACGGTGCGCGCTGGGCACCGCTCTACGACGCACGGCTCGATAGCGGCACACGTGAGCGCAAGCCCGCGCTGGAACTGGTCCGCCGTGCCGAAATCACGCAACAGACCGGCGAGGATTGGAATGACGTAGCGCTTTCGGTCTCGACCGTGCGCACCGCCAAGGGCGGCAACGGTCCGGAGCTGAAGCCGCTGATCGTGCGCTATCGCGAGCCGGCGCCGGTGCGGGAATCGCGCCCCCTGCTGCAGGACCGCATCAGCTCGCCCGCAAAGGTCAGTGGCCCCGCGTCCGCCTACAGCGAACAGCAGAACAACATCACCGTCGTCCAAGCAGCACGCGTGCGCGCGGACGAACAGGAGGCCACGGTCGAGACCGGCGGCTATCAGGCGGTATTCCGTATTCCCGGCCGAGTGACCGTTGCCGGAAACGAGGGCGCCAAGAGCCTGCGCATCTCGACCGCCACGATTGCGCCGGATCTTCTGGTGCGCGCCGTACCGGCACTCGACGAAACGGCCTATCTCGAAGCCGCACTCAAGAATGCCGAGGAGGCGCCGCTGCTCCCCGGGCGTGTCGCGCTTTACCGCGACGGCATCTTCGTCGGCCGTGGTCAGGTCGCACTCACGCCGAAGGACGAGACGTTGCGGCTTGGCTTCGGCGCGGACGACAAGGTGAAGGTCGCACGCGCGGTCGTGCGCAAGATCGAAGGCTCCGCCGGGATCATCACGTCGGCCAGGACCGACGAGCGCGAGTTCAAGATCACGGTACGCAGCGGTCATGACCGGCCGATCCGGATGGTGGTCGAGGACCAGCTGCCGCAAAGCGAGGTCGCCGACATCCAGGTCGAGATGCTGCCGCTCACCACGCCGCCGACCGAGCGGGATGTGCGCGACCGGCGCGGGGTGCTCGGCTGGAGCTTCGACGCGGCGCCGGGGGAGGCGAAGGAGATCAAGCTCGGCTGGCGGCTGCGCTGGCCCGGCGACAAGATCGTCGCCTACGAGCCGCGGCGGCCATAAGGTTCTCCACACGCCTCCGGGGTGGGTAAATCAAGCCGTGCCAATGGCTTGCCACCCCGGACGCCATCCGTTATCGACGACCCGGCCCGCGTTTCCAGCCATCCGGGCCGCTTCTCGCGTCCCGTGCAGGGCCGCCGTGCTCTCAAGGGGTCCTCATGGCGAACGTGGTCGTGGTCGGGTCCCAGTGGGGCGACGAAGGCAAGGGCAAGATCGTCGACTGGCTCTCCGAGCAGGCCGACGTGGTGGTGCGCTTTCAGGGCGGCCACAATGCCGGCCACACGCTCGTCATCGACGGCAAGACCTACAAGCTCTCGCTTGTTGCCGTCGGGCGTGGTGCGCCCCGGCAAGCTATCGGTGATCGGCAACGGCGTGGTGCTCGATCCGCGCGCGCTGCTGGAAGAAATCGGCCGGCTCGCCAGTCAGGGCGTCGCGATCACGCCGGAGAACCTGCGTATCGCCGAAAACGTGCCGCTGATCCTTCCTCTGCATCAGGAACTCGATGCGCTGCGCGAGAATTCCAACTCGGGCGTCAAGATCGGCACCACCAAGCGCGGCATCGGCCCCGCCTACGAAGACAAGGTCGGGCGCCGCGCCATCCGCCTGATGGATCTCGCCGACCTCGGTACGCTGCCGCAGAAGATCGACGGCCTGCTGGCGCATCACAATGCGCTGCGGCGCGGCAACGGGCTTGAGGAGTTCGACGGCAAGGCGATCTACCAGTACCTCGCCGACATCGCGCCCGAAGGTGCTGCCGTTCATGGACACGGTCTGGTCGCTGCTCGACGTCAAGCGGCGCGAGGGCAAGCGCATCCTGTTCGAGGGTGCGCAGGGGACGCTGCTCGACGTCGACCACGGGACCTATCCGTTCGTGACGTCGTCCAACACGGTGGCCGGGACGGCGTCGAGCGGTTCGGGGCTTGGTCCGGGTTCGATCGGCTATGTGCTCGGCATCTGCAAGGCCTATACGACCCGCGTAGGCGAGGGGCCGTTCCCGACCGAGCAACTCAATGACATTGGCCGCAGGCTGGGCGAGCGCGGCCACGAATTCGGCACCGTCACCGGTCGGCCGCGGCGCTGCGGCTGGTTCGACTGCGGTCCTGGTGCGGCAGACCGCGAAGACCAGCGGCATCAATGGCCTGGCGCTGACCAAGCTCGACGTGCTCGACGGCTTCGAGCAAATCAAGGTTTGCGTCGGCTACAAGCTCGACGGCCGCCAGATCGATTACCTGCCGGCAAGCTCCGGTGCACAGGCGCGGCTTGAGCCGGTGTACGAAACCGTGGAAGGTTGGCCCGGGGAGACGGCCGGCGCACGCTCATGGGCGCAATTGCCTGCGCAGGCGATAAAGTACGTACGGCGAATCGAAGAACTGGTTGATTGTCCGGTCGCTTTGCTCTCGACCAGTCCGGAGCGGGAAGACACAATACTGGTGCAAAATCCGTTCGAGGCGTGAACCGCCGGGGGAAGAACGAGCGTAACTGACGTATGGCCGATTATTACCCGCTCGTCGCAAAGGCCGTCGCCGGTCTCGAGAAGAATACCGGCGAGGGTCGGCGCGCGCTTTATGAGCGGGCGCGCTCCGCGCTCGTCGCGCAACTGCGCGGGATGAACGATCCGCCGCTGACCGAAGCCGAGATCACCCGTGAGCGGCTCGCGCTCGAAGAGGCGATCCGCAAGGTCGAGGCGGAAGCCGCGCGGCGCGGGCGCAGCGAGCCGTTAAAGCCACCCGATCCGATGAGCGATCTCGACGCCGTGCTGCAGCCGGCGAAGCCCCCCTCCGGACGCGAGACCATCGCCCGCACCGACACGTCGCCCGCCGCTACCGATCGTCCGGCGCCCACGCCGCGTGCCCCGCGCACATCGAGCCGCACCGTCACCGACGAAGGACTGAAGGGCTTCCGCGACGTGATCGCCGAAGCCGAAGGGCTGGGCGAAGCGACAGCGCAGGGCGCAAAGACTGCGCGCGAAGCTTTCGCGGCGACACCGCCGAGCGGGCAGCATGCCTTCGAGCGGGTCGAGCCGCGCGTCGAGCCGGAAGGCTTGCGCACACCGGCCCGCCCGACCACGCGTACCGAACAACCCGCGCCGATCGAGCCGCGCGCGCCCGAGCCGCGCCCGGGCGAACCGCGCGCCCCGTCATCGACCTGGCCGCCCGAACCTGCGCCGGCCGCTCCCTTCGAGCCGCAGCCGCGTCCCGGCCAGCAGCGTCAGGGTCCGATGCGCCAGCCGTCCGCCGACGATCTCGGCGAGATTCCGAAGCATTCGCGCGCCGGGCTGATCGCTGCAGTCGTCACCGTGCTGCTGATCCTCGGCCTCGCGGCGGGCGCCTATTTGCAGCGCGACCGCATCGCGGGATGGCTGAATGTCGTCCGCGGGCCGGTGAACCAGGCGCCGAAGGAGGCGGGTCCTACGCGCCCGAAGATCACCGATCGCGTCGGCCAGCCGTCACAGGATGCAACGCCCGCGACGCCGAGCGCCGCGCCGGTCGCGGCCGTCGCGCAACGCGTCGTGCTCTACGAGGAAGACCCCGCCGAGCCGCAGGGCAAGCGCTATGTCGGTTCGGCGATCTGGCGCAACGAGACCGTGACGCCGGGACCGGGTTCGCCGCCCGATCTTGCGGTGCGCGCCGACCTCGAGATCCCCGAGCGGCGCATCACCATGACGTTCTCGCTCCGCCGCAACACCGATCAGGCGCTGCCGGCGAGCCACACCATCGAGGTGACGTTCAACCTGCCGGCCGATTTCCCGTTCGGCGGCATTGCCAACGTGCCGGGCATCCTGATGAAGCAGGCCGAGCAGACGCGCGGCGCGCCGCTCGCGGGCCTCGCCGTCAAGGTAACGTCAGGCTTCTTCCTCGTCGGCCTCTCGGCGGTCGAGAGCGACATGCAGCGCAATCTTCAGCTCCTGAAGGAGCGCGCCTGGTTCGACATTCCGATCGTCTACAACAACGGCCGCCGCGCTATCCTGGCGATCGAGAAGGGCACGCCGGGCGAGCGCGCCTTCGAGGACGTGTTCAAGGCCTGGGGTCAGTAGGCTGCGTCTATCCTTCCGCCGCAAGCGGGGAGGGCGGTCGCCCGAAGGCAGCCGGGCAGGGTTCTTTCCACATCGCGCACTTGCGCCCACCCGTCCGGCTCGCATACGCTCGCGTCCACCCTCCGCTTCACGGGGAGGGATAAGAAACGGGAGCGCGCCTTGCCCAAGGACCAAATCCGCGTCGCGACCTTCGACGGACCCGGCGCGCCGCCGGTGATCCGCACCGTGCCGTGGCCGGACGTTCCAAAGAAAGCCGCGCTGATCAAGATCGGCGCGTGCGGCGTGTGCGGCACCGACCAGCACATCCTCAAAGGCCATTGGCCGAAGCCGTTGCCGTGGCCGTTCACGCTCGGCCACGAACTCGGCGGCGTGATCGTCGAGTGCGGCGACGAGTTCACCGAAGACTTCATGGGCAAGCCGCTGACGTGTCGGCTCGAAGGTGATGATCCCGCCGCTGATGCCGTGCGGCTCCTGCTACTACTGCGTCCACTATCCGCAGAACGCCAACAAGTGCCTGACGCCGGTCTATTACGGGCGCTATCTCGGCTTCGACAAGGCGCCGCATCTGTGGGGCGGCTGGGCCGAATATGTCTACGTCGATCTCGACATGCTGCCGGGCACCAAGGTCTACAAGCTCTACGACGACATGAGCCTGCGCCTCGGTGCGCTCTCCGAACCGCTCACCTCGTGCATCCGCGCGTTCAATCGCGCGATCGAGGCAGGGCGATTCAAGTGGGGCAACTCGGTGGTCATTCAGGGCTCCGGGCCGATCGGCATTCTCGCGGTCGCGGCCGCGCAGGAGATGGGCGCGGGGCGCGTGATCTGCGTCGGCGCGCCGGAGGAACCAAGACTTAAGCTCGCGCGTAAATTCGGTGCGGAAACGACGGTGAACATTGAAGAGGTGAAAACGCCCGAAGCGCGCACGAAAGCCGTGCGCGACATCATCGGCGGCTTCGGCGCAGACCTCGTGATGGATTGCTCCGGCCATCCGAGCGCCGGCCCTGAAGGCATCGAGATGTTGCGCGACGGCGGCACTTACGTCGAGATGGGCCAGTTCACCGACGCGGGCTCGATCGCGACCTCATGGCATCGCATCTGCGCCAAGGACCTCAACGTGCTCGGCTCATGGGCGTTCACCGCGAACGACCTGCCGCTCGGCGTCGACATGCTTTACCGCTGCCGCGATAAATATCCTTGGCTCGACATGCAGACGATCTATCCGTTTACCGAGCAGGGTGTGGCCGACGCCGTAGCGGACGCGATGGCGATGAAGACCGTCAAATCCACCATCGTGCCGTGGCCGGAACTGGTGTGAGCGGTGCCAGCCGCTAAACTCGCATCATGACACGGCGCGCACTGATCATTGGTGGTTCGCTCGGCGGCATGTTCGCCGCGCATTTGTTGCGTCTCGCCGGCTGGCGAGTCGACGTGTTCGAGCGCAGCACCGAGGATCTCGCTGGACGCGGTGCGGGGCTCGGTTCGCACGAGGCGCTACGCTCGATCATGGCGCGCATCGGCATCGACACCAGCGCGCCGCAAGGCGTCGCGATCCCGCGCTATGTCTGGCTCGACAAGGACGGTGGCGTGGTCGCGGACGTTCCGCGCCCGCGCATGATGACGGCGTGGTCGCGGCTCTATCGCCCGCTGAAGGAGCTGCTGCCGGGCGAGCTTTATCACCCCGCCAAATCGCTGGTGCGCGTCGAACAGGACGCGCGCAGCGTCACGGCTATTTTCGCCGACGGCACGCGCGAGACCGGCGACATTCTCGTCGGTGCGGACGGTGCGCGCTCCGCGGTGCGTGCGCAGCTCGCGCCGGAGGCGAAGACCGAATACGCGGGCTACATCGCGTGGCGCGCACTGATCCCGGAAGCGGAGGCCACCGAGGCGCAGCGTGAGCTGCTCTATGCGCGCAACGCGTTCTGCATTCCGGACGGCGAACTGTGGGTGTCGTATCCGGTGCCGGCGCGCGACGGCGACATCACGCCCGGCAAACGCGATTACAACATCGTCTGGTACCGGTCGGCCGACGAGACGGCGCTCGCCGATCTCAACACCGACGAGAAGGGCGTGCGGCACGAACAGATCCCGCCGCCGCTGATCCGCCGCGACGTGATCGAGGCCGTGAAACAAGTCGCGCGCGACAGCATCGCGCCGTCATTGGCGGATTTGTTCACCCGTTCGCGGCCGTACTTCCAGGCGATCCACGATCTCGCGTCGCCGCAGCTTGTGTTCGGCCGTGCCGTCATCATGGGCGATGCGGCGTTCGTGGCGCGCCCGCATGTCGGCGCGGGCGTGACCAAGGCGGCGCTCGACGCGAATTGCCTCGCCGATGCGTTGCGCGATCACGACAGCATCGAGGCTGCGCTCGCCTATCACGGCAAGACGCGCAAGGCCGCGGGCGACTGGATCATCGACCGCTCGCGCGAGTTCGGCGCAACCTGCATCCACGGTCAGACCGACTCTGCGGGGCGCATGCGCCGCGCGGAGCTCACCTGGCACGAGTATCTCACGATGCCGGACCGCATCCACGAATGGGGCAAGCACGCGCTCGCGGCGGAATAGCTAGAGCTGCCCGCCGTCACCCCACTTATCCAGCAGCGCGGCGTAATCCTTGTCCTGATAGCGCGACAGCATGAACGCCGGGGCGTAATCTGGGAGCACACCCTCCATGATGTGGAGCGCGATCAGTTCGCCGCCGCCGCACGAGGCCATCACGCCGAAGCCCGAGTAGCCGCACGAGGCATACGCCCCCTCGACCGGAACCGGGCCGATCAGCGGGCGGTTCTCGCGCGTGCGAACATAGTAGCCGCCGTCGACGTAAGGCCGCTGCGGCTTGCCTTCGTACTGTCGCAGCGCCGGCACCATCGTGGACATGCCGCGCAGCGCGATCTCGGCATAGTGCGGCGGGGGATCGGGCAAGGGAAATTCCGGCGCGACCGGCTCGCCATGGTGGTTGAACAGCACGATGGTGGCCGACGCGCCGTCTGGCCGCCCGTGCACGCCGCCGGGAAATTCGCCGAGCAGCCAGCGCGCCTCGGCGTCGTCTTCAAGCGCGGCGCGCTCCTCATCGCTCCAGGGCAGATGCTGCGCGTCGAGCCAGATCATCATCGGGGCGGAGCGCGGCACGGCGCTGCGGGTGTCGGCGAAGCTGACCTTGTGATGGCGCTCCGTATAAATGGGCAGGTCCACTCCAAGAAGTTTCTGCGCCATCTCCTTCTGCATCGGGCCGGCGGCAAGCACGAGATGCGTTGCTTCCAATGTGCGGCGCTCGCCGTTCCACTCGACGCTCACGCCGCGCACGCGACCGCCGCCCGTGTCGACCCCGACCACAGCGCCGCGCAAAAGCTTCGTGCCCCGTTCGCGCGCCTTCTCCAGCATCGCCGTGCCGAGTTGCTGCGCGCTCAGCCATCCGGCGCGGCGCGCATGCGCGAGCGCAATCGTATCGGGCGACAGATACGGGAAATGCTTGCGGATCAGGCTTGTGTCGGTGATGACGTCCGCGCCGTCCACTCCGGACTCAAAGCCGTGCGCTTCGGCGGGCGTGTAGGTGCTCGCAGTCGTATCGTGGAAGCGGGCCTTGCCGCCGCCGCGCGTCTCGGCGCTCTGCGCCATCATCTGCAGGAAATCGATCTGGGCTTTGTCGGACGTTGCGAACACATAGCCGCGCCGGTTCAGATTGATGCGATTTCCAGTTTGGCGCGCCACGTCTTCGATCAGCGCGATGCTGCGGTTCATGAACGCCGTCATCGCGCGGTCGGGCCCGGGCCACCAGTTGCGGTAGGCCTCGGTCGACTTGTCGGACGTGACCGAGAGCGGATTGCCCGGCTCGACGATGGTTACGTCTTCGGGGCCGTGCTCCGCCAGCGCGTGCGCTGCAGCGATGCCCGCAATCCCTGCGCCGCAGATGACAATTTTCCGCGAACTCATGCGCAAAGCCTACACCAGAGCCGGTGTTGCGCCACGTCTTGCGGCGCGCGGCGCCGCGCGCTAGGCATGCCGTGGGGACAACGCAGGCTCCCCGTCAGACGTTAAGTCCAAGCTCTGCGCAAACACTCGGCTCACGTCGAGGAGCTTGCGCGCATGTTCGCCCCCTCCAATATTTTTCTGCTCTACGCGGCGCGCGGCTTTCGCGGTTTCGGCGACGGCTTCGCCGTCATCCTGCTGCCGGCCTATCTCTCGGCGATCGGCTATTCGCCGCTGCAAATCGGACTCGTGGCGACCGCGGCACTTGCCGGCTCGTCGGTGCTCACACTGGCGGTCGGGTTCTTCGCGCCGCGCCACGACCTGCACAATCTGCTGCTGCTCGGCGCTGCGCTCATCGTTGCGACCGGCCTCGCGTTTCCGGTCAGCGAGCACATCGCGGTCGTTCTGGCGGTCGCGTTCTTCGGAACGATCAATCCCTCCACCGGCGATAGTGGCATGCTGGTGCCGCTCGAACACGCCATGCTGGCGCAGGGTGTCGCCGACCGCGAGCGCACGCGTGCCTTCGCCCGCTACAGCCTGATCGGCGCGCTCGCGGGTGCGGCCGGTTCGCTCGCCGCCGCGGCGCCCGACGTCCTGGCGTTCGCCGGCATCAGCCAGATGACGGCATTCAAGTTGATGTTCGCCGTCTATGCGGTGCTCGGGCTGGTGAGCGCCGCGCTGTACCTTCGCCTGCCGCACGTCGAGATGCGCGAGGCCGCGCCGTCGACGCCGCTCGGGCCATCGCGCCGCACCGTCTACAAGCTCGCGGCGCTGTTCAGCCTCAATTCATTCGCGGGCGGCTTTGCCGTCCAGTCGATGATGGCACTGTGGCTGTTCGAGCGGTTCGATCTCTCGCTGTCGGCGGCGAGCGTGTTTTTCTTCTGGTCGAGCACGCTCGCCGCATTCTCCTATCCGGTCGCCGCATGGCTCGCGAAGCGCATCGGGTTGATCAACACGATGGTGTTCACGCACATCCCGTCGAGCATCTTCCTGATACTCGCAGTATTTGCGCCGAACCTGATCACCGCACTGGCACTCCTGCTCATGCGCTCGGCGCTGTCGCAGATGGATGTCCCGACGCGAACGTCTTACGTGATGGCGGTCGTCACGCCCGCCGAGCGCACGGCTGCTGCGAGTGTCACGGCCGTCCCGCGCAGTCTCGCCTCGGCGATCAGCCCCGCGCTCACCGGCGCGCTGCTGGCGACGCCGGCTGCCGGCCTGCCATTCATCCTCTGCGGCGTGCTGAAGATCGTCTACGACGTGGCGCTGCTCTACACGTTCCGCCACGTGAAGCCGCCGGAAGAGCGGAGCTAGATTTTCGGAATCTTGCCCACCTCGATCACCTTTCGCCACTTGGCGATCTCGGCCTTGATGTAGGTGTCGAACTCCGCGGACGTCATGCCGGACGGCTCGAAGCCGAGCGTCAGCACCTTGTCCTTCACGTCCGGCAACTCGAGGATCGCGGCGATCTCACGCTGAAGCAGGTTGACGATCTCCTTCGGCGTACCGGAGGGCGCGAGCACGCCCTGCATGGTCTCGGCTTCCTGCCCCTTGATGCCGAGTTCGTCGAGCGTGGGCACGTCCGGCAGCGCGGCCGCGCGCTTCAGCGACGTTACGGCGAACGCGCGCAGCTTGCCGTCCTTGATCAGCGCGGTCGCAGGCGGGATCGCCTGGAACGAGAGTGGCGTGTGGCCGGCGACCACCGACTGGATCGACGGATTGCCGCCCGCGAACGGCACCACCAGCAGCTCGTTCAAGCCGAGCGATTGCTTGAATAACTCGATTGAGAGCGATGGCGTGGTGCCGGTGCCGGGCGACGCGATGGTGAATTTGGCGGGCTCGGCCCTGATGAGGTCGACCAGCTCTTTCATCGTTCGTGCGGGAACGGACGGGTGCGCGATCAGCGCATGCGTCGCGGCGGCCGCCTTGGTGATCGGCACGAAATCCTTGTCGGGATCGTACGGCGCCTTCTGATAGAGGCTCGGGTTGACCACGTAGCTCGATGACACGAACAGGATGGTGTAGCCATCACCCGGCGCCTTTGCGGCGGCGCCCATGCCGATGTTGCCGGCCGCGCCGGCCTGATTCTCAACGATGAACTGCTGGCCGAGCCGCTCGGACAGTTTCTGTCCGATCAGGCGCGCCATCACGTCGGTCGGGCCGCCCGCCGCAAACGGCACGATGACGCGGACGATCTTGTTCGGATAATTCTGCGCGAATGCCGAACTCGCGGCGAACAATGCGGCGCACAGCGCCGCGATCCTGACGATCAAGGCCATCGCGTTTCCCCGCCTGGTGCAGGAGCTTTTCGCCCCGAATTTCTTGCAAAGCTACGCCAACAAATCCGCCGCAGAAAGACATAACCGCCGACAAGAAATCAAGTTTTTGGCCGGTTCGCGCGCGCTTTGCGCCCCGATTTCGCCCCGAGCCTCGACGAGCCTTCGCCTCACGGCCCGGTTTGGGCACGGGGAGAGTTCATGCGTTTTGCCATCGTGCTGCTTGCGGCCATGACCTGCGCGCCGGCTTTCGCGACGCCGGCGCGGCAGGCCCCGGCGATCCAGCTCGATGCCGTGCCGAAGGAAGTGATCCTTGGCTGGATCAACGCGTACCGTCACAACCCGCAGCTGGACCGCGTGCCGCTCGCGGTACGTGGCATGAGCCGGCTCGGCCTGCTCACCGACACCGAAGGCGCGGGCGTTCATGTCGGCTTTCTTGCCGGTATCCTCGCGAGCAATCCGCACCGCGTGGATACACTGCTCGCCAAGATCTTTCCGCTCCCGCCCGAGCACCAATGGGCGATCGTGCGTGCGATCGCATATTCGGGCCTGCCGGATTGGCGCACGATCCTGCAGCGCAACGCCGAGCGCATGCCGCAGCGGCGCGTGATGATCGAGCGCTTCCTCGCCGGCAAGCTGCCGACGCTCGATCGGTTTCCGATCGAGAAGGACGAGACTTGGGGCGAGAAATTCCGCAGCCAGATCATGCTGACGAAATACTTCTCCAAGTCCACCGAGGCGCCGATCCAGCTGACCCCCGACCTGCTCGACACGCTGTGGGGTTATTTCTATGCGACCGGAGACTACCGGCCGCTCTCACGCATCGTGCTGATGCTGCGCTGGACCAAGGAGCGCGACGTTCTCGAAAAACTAACCCTCGGCAGCATGGCGAAGTACACGCTGGCCATCAATTCGGCGCGCAATCCGGACCTGCTCGTCACCATGAAATGGGCCGCCGCGCAGCCGCAGCCGGACACAATCAAGCCGGTACTGGCCGAAATCGTCGAAGCCGCCGAAACGGTCGAGACCGGCAAATTGCGCAACGAGGCGCTCGCCGCGATCGATGACCTCAAGCGCAAGGGCCCTGGCTCGCGGCGCGACCTCTCGCTGTGGGCGCAGGTCGGGGAGGGGGCGCTGGCCATCGGTTGCATCGCGGCGGCGGTCGCCGGGCAAGTGGAATTCGGCGTGCCTTGTGTGGTGGGTGGAGTCGCGACCTCGGCCGCCTTGCGGCTCTGGGATCGGCCAAATTAGCGAAAATCGAGCGAATTCGAGGGATGGAGGCGAAACCAGAGTAGGTAGTCCACCGGTATCAGGGCGATTTGCCACCAAGTCGCCTTATTGATGCGCGATCCGGTAACTCTCTATTCACTCTGATCCCGCACTTTGGACTTGAGGGGGAGCGTGGGACCAACAATGAAATTGACCAAATTCGGTGTGCTTTCGCTTGTGTGCGTGAGCGGTGCGTTGGCGTTTGGGGTTGCGGCGAATGCCGCCCTCGACCTGGTTTTTCCGGCCACGGGCCGCAGCGTCGCAAAGGTCGACGCCGCGCCGGTTGTCGCAGCGCCCACTGAGGCGCCCGTCGCCTACGCGCTCGCCTCCACCACCTCGACGCCGGTCGAGATTGCCCCGATCAAGGTAAAAACCATCGCGCTGACGTTCCGCGGCGATGCGATCGCTGAACTCGCCGACGAGCAGCGCCCCGTGAATGTGCCGCTGCCGCGTCCACGTCCGGCGTCCGCTCCGGGCGGCGCGATGGCGCTGGCCGCAACCGACGTGAGCGGCTCGATCGCGCGCCAGCCGGGGTCGCTGGCGATCTCCGCCGCGACGCGCAAGGGTGCGCCGGATGACGGCGAAGTGCTCGGCGCCGCCGGCATCGAGCGCATGCGCACGGCACTCGCGCTGACCGACGAGCAGGCCGAATACTGGCCCGCCATCGCCGCCGAGCTGCAGGCGCTCGGCAAGGTCATGAAGGCGCACAAGATCCGTGACGGCAAGATCAACGTCGATGACGAGGCCATCCAGCGGCTCTATTGGGCCGCTGCTCCGCTGCTGACCCGGCTCTCCTTCGAGCAGAAGCAGAAGGTGAAGCAGATGGCGCACGTGATGGGCCTGCACCAGGTCGCGCAGGCGCTGTAGCGCTGCTGTCGTCCCCGCGAAGGCGGGGACCCATAACTACAACTGCAATGGTTTAGGCGTCTGGATTCCCGCTTGCGCGGGAATGGGCGGGCCTGCTCTCCCGCGCCCGTAGCCGCGTGCTACAGTTGGGCCATGACTGATATCACACGCCGCTCCGCCCTCGCGTCGCTTGCCGCGCTCGCCGCCACGCCGGCCTTTGCGCAGGCCTATCCGAACCGCCCGATCTCCCTGCTGGTGCCGTGGGCGCCCGGCGGGTCGACCGACATCCTGGCGCGCATCGTTGCGCTGCATCTGCACCAGTCGATGGGCCAGCCGGTCATCATCGAGAACCGCACCGGAGGCGCCGGCAACATCGGCACCGGCGCGGTCGCGCGCGCGGCGCCGGACGGCTACACCATCCTGTTCAACACGATGAGCGTGCACACGATGAACCACGCGCTCATGGCCAACATGCCGTTTGACGGCGTGAAGGATTTTTCGCCGATCACGCTGCTCGCCTATGTGACCAACACGATGGCGGTGCATCCGTCGGTGCCGGCCAATACGCTGCCGGAGTTCATCGCCTACGCGAAAGCCAACCCGGGCAAGATCGCTTACGCGTCGTCCGGCCCCGGCTCGACCAACCACCTGTGCGCCGCGATGCTGGAGAAAATGGCCGGCATCGAGATGCTGCATGTGCCATATCGTGGCGGCGCCCCTGCGGTCGCCGACACGGTGAGCGGGCAGGTGCAGCTCTTCTTCACGGCGGGCACGCAGAGCCTGCCGCACGTGCAGGCCGGCAAGCTCAAGCTACTCGCCGTCACCGAGGCGAAGCGCTCGCCCTACCTGCCAAATGTGCCGACGGTCGCCGAGACTGTTCCGGGCTACGAGATGACGGTGTGGTACGGCGCTTTCGGCCCGCCCGGCATGCCGAAGGAGATCGTGGCGAAGCTCAACTCCGAAATCGCCCGCACGCTTACCATTCCCGACGTGAAAAAGCGCATGGACGATATCGCGGTTGAGCTCGCATCATCGACGCCGGAGGAGCTCGGCGAGCGCATGCGCAGGGATGCCGAGAATTGGGGCCGCATCATCAAGAGCATCGGGATCACGCCGCAGTAGCACTTACTGCTGCTGTTTGTGCGCGCGCATAGCGGCCGGGTGGCTGCCCGACATGGCGGCTGAACGCCGTGCTGAACGTGCTCGCCGAACCATAGCCGACGCGCTCGGCAACCTCTGCAAGGGCAATGCCGTGATTGCGCAGCAAATCTTTGGCGAGCGCCATGCGCCAAGCGAGGAGATAGTCCATCGGCGACGTCCCGATAGCGCGCATGAATTGATCGAAGAATGCCGAGCGGGAGAGTGCCGCGGCTTTCGCAAGCTGGGCTACGGTCCACGGCCGCGCCGGATCGCCGTGCATCTGCCGTAGTGCCGCCGCGAGACGCTCATCGCCGAGCCCACGCAGCAATCCCGCGGGCGCACTCTCGTCCTGCGTTGCGCGCAGCGCCTCGATCAGCAGAATTTCGACCAGACGTGCGAGCACGAGATCGCGTCCAGCGCGTTGCGCGCTTGCTTCCTCACCGACGAGCCGCACCAGAGTCGTCAGCCGTTCCGCCCCGCGCACGTGAACGAGCGCGGGCAGCAGCGACACCAGCAATCCGGCATCGGCCGAGTCGAAGATGAAGTAGCCGCCGAGCAGGCGCACATCGGGATCGCCGTCTTGTCTGCCGTGGCGGACATCATCCGTCTGCCCCGCGGCAGCGTTCGGATCCATCATCCTGGGCCGCACTGGCTCGAAGCCCGACAGGACGAAGCCTGGCGTCGCCGGCAGCAGAACGAAGTCGCCCGCCGCGAGCGTGACGGCATCCTCGCCATCGACCGCGAGACGGCAACTGCCTTGGACGACGGTGCAGAAGCTTGGGTGACCGAAGTTCGAGTAGCGCACGCCCCAGCGTCCAGCGCCGCTGATGCCCTTCGTGAGCACGGTGCGGGGCCGGAGCAGCATGATGACGTCGGAGAGGGGATCGGCCATTTCCGGACTATTGCAAATGAATTATGGACTATCAATTGTAGATAGTCCTGTTTTCGTTGGCTATCGTCTCCGCATGACCTCAACAGCGGAGACCACAATGAAGACCGTACTCGTGACCGGAAGTTCGTCCGGCTATGGCCGTGAGACCGCGCGCCGCTTCCACCAACAGGGCTGGAACGTGATCGCCACGATGCGGACACCGCGCGAAGACGTTCTGCCCCGTTCGGACCGGCTGCGCGTGCTCGCGCTCGATGTCACCAGTCCGGACAGCATCGCGGCAGCGCTCGGCGCAAGCGGCCCGATCGATGTGCTCGTCAACAATGCCGGTATCGGGCTGATCGGCGCGCTCGAAGCGACGCCGATGGCGAAGGCGCGCGAGGTGTTCGAGACCAACACCTTCGGCGTGATGGCGATGACGCAAGCCGTACTGCCGCAGTTTCGCGCGCGCCGCTCCGGCGTGGTGGTGAACGTGACGTCGAGCGTCGCACTCGCGCCGATGCCCCTGGTGTCGGTCTATACGGCAAGCAAGATGGCGATCGAGGGCTTCACCGGTTCACTCGCGCACGAGCTTGCGGCATTCGGCGTGCGCGTGAAGTTGGTCGAGCCTGGCTACGGCCCGACCACGCGCTTCACGCAGAACTCCAACGTGCGCATCGAAGATGTGATCCCCGCGGCGTACATGCCTTTCGCGCAGCCGATCCTTGCGGCATTCGCGCGGCCGGCCGCCGTGACTACCGAGGCCGATGTCGCCGAGGCTGTGTGGTGTGCGGTGGCCGATACGTCCGGACAACTGCGCTTTCCGGCAGGAGCGGATGCTGTGGCGTTGGCGGGGCTGACTTAAGCGGATGCTCAGCCACGCGCCGGGCGGCAATCAGCGCCCGTACTTCCGGTCGATCGCCCTGATCTCCTGCCGGATCTGCTGAATGTTGCGGTCGTACTGCTGCATCGTCGCCCGATGTTCGGCGCGCGAGGATGCAGCCCACGCATTGATGCTGTTGCTGCTCGACGAGGAACTGCCGCCCGAATAGCTGCTGCCGCCGCCGCTATAGCTGCCGCCACCTGACGGCTGCTGATAGGACTGCTGATACTGCACGCGCTGGCGCGCCACGTCCTGGTGGTACTGCTTGAGCTTCTCCGCATAGATGCGCTGGCGCTCTGCCGAGATCTTGTTCCCGTAAGCGAACGCATATGTCTCGAGGCCGCCGCAGAGAAACCGCCAATGGTCATACGGGATCGTGCCGGTGCGCTGGCGGTGCTCATCCCACAGCGCGGCGACCCGCGGTGCGAGCCTCGCGCGTTCCTGGGAGACCTGAATTAATGCAGCTGCGAGACCGGCGTCGGTGGTGTCGCCGCGATTGCCCGCCAGGATGTAGGCGGCACGGCGCGCGTAGCCGTCCTGCTGCACCTTGGTGTTTTCGCCGGTACGCGCCTGGATCAGCGCCACGCGGGCGACGCATTCCGCTCCCGCCGACCACAGCGCGCGCCCCGCGAACTCCGTCCGTGCATCCGCATGCGCGACCTCGCTCCCGACGCGATGATCGCGCGCGTTGTCTCCGCCGACCGGCGTGCCGGCCGGCGGCACGATCACCTTTGCGGTCGGTATCGGCGGCTGTGCCGGCGTCGTCGTCGGCATCGCAGTCCGCACCGGAAACAGGATCGGCGGCTGCGGCGGCTTGGCACTCTCGGCGGCGATCTTGCGCATCGCCGCCTCGTGCTCCTTGGCGAGCTTTTCCTGCAGCGCGAGCGGGGTCGCGGTCTTCATGCCGTTCTGCACCTCGTACCAGTCGCGCGTGAGCTGGCAGAACGTGACGCGGTTGCCGTGCAGCTTCTTCATGTGATCGACGCCGAACTTGGTCGTGTCGGCGGGCAGGAACTGCATCGCGCCGGAGCGCACCTTCGCGATCTCGGCATCTACGTCTTGCGGCTTGGCGGTGGCGTCGGCCTTCTGCCGGTAGGCGATCAGGTCGGCCGCCCGCGCACGATAGTCCACGATCAGCTTCTCGATCTCGTCCTTCGGGACCGGCAACGCGCGGCCCTCGTCGCGTGCGGCGGTCAACTGTCCGGCGCAAATCAGGAACCGCGCCCAGAAAGGCACCTTCTCGCTCATGAGGTCGTAGTGCGGCTCGACCTTGGCGGTCGCGGCGGTGCGCGCCTTCGGCAGAAAAGCCGGATCCGGGTCGAGCCGCTTATCGGCGAGCGCGGGTGAGGCGAGCGCCATCGCCGCGAGACAGACCAGAACGAAACGTGCGTGCATCAGCCCAACCCCCGATTCAACCCAAATTACTTTTGCGGATCCATGCGTTCGCGGTCAAGCAGATCGCCGCGCGACGCGCGTTGATGTCGCGGCCTTTCGTGTAAATTGGTGCGAGCGGCGGCAAGCCGCACGGGGAGGCGGCGACGCATCAGGTTCCAAACTCGTCCGGCAGCGAGGCGCCAAAGCTGAAGGCGCCCACAAACGCCTGCGATTGCCACATGCATATCTACGACGCCGTGCGCTTCCCGCCGATGCGGCCGGGCTCGCAGTCGCGCATGCAGAACGATGCAGCAGTCGCGCAGTATCGGCTCTTGCAAAAACGCATTGGAACGACGCGCACTGTGATCGTCCAGCCGGCCGCCTATGTCACCGACAATCGCGTGACGCTCGACGCCATCGCGCAACTCGGGCGGGCGGACACGCGCGGCATTGCGGTGGTGCATCCAAGCGTCACCGGCGCCGAGCTGAAAGAGCTGGACGATGGCGGCATTCGCGGCATCCGTTTCACGGTGTTCGACCCGCGCTCCGCGGCGGTGTCGATCGACATGATTGCGCCGCTCGCAAGGCGCGTTGCTGACTGGGGGTGGCACATCCAAATTCACATGCGCGCCGACCAGATCGCCGAGAATTCCGCGCTGCTCGAAGGTCTGCCGACGCCGGTCGTGTTCGATCATCTCGGCCGCCTGCCGCAGCCCGCGCCGCTGGAGCATGCGGCGTTCGCCGTCATCCGCCGCATGCTCGACGAGGGCCGCACGTGGGTGAAGCTCTCGGGCGCCTACATGGACACGAATGCCGGCTCGCCGGCCTATGCCGACAAACTTGCCGTTGCGCAGGCCTATATCGCGGCCGCGCCGGAGCGGGTGGTGTGGGGTTCGGATTGGCCGCATCCGACCGAAAAGGACAAGCCGGACGACGCGGCGCTGTTCGATCTGCTCACCGCGTGGGCGCCGGACGCCGCAACGCGCAAGCGCATCCTTGTGACCAATCCGGAAGCGCTCTACGGATTTGCCAAAGTCGGATAAGGGGCCGCATGGCGATCAGGACAATCATCACAGGTGCGACCGGCATGGTCGGGGAGGGCGTTCTGCTCGAATGCCTCACCCACCCGGATGTCGAGCAGGTGCTGGTGATCAATCGCAAGCCTGGTGGCGTGTCGCATCCCAAGCTGCGCGAGATCATCCACGCGGATTTTTCCAACATCGAGCCGCTCGCGCCACAGCTTGCCGGTTACAACACCTGCTTCTTTTGTCTCGGCGTGTCGTCGGTCGGGATGGACAGGGATTTGTACAAGCGCCTGACCTACGATCTCACGCTGGGCTTCGCGCAAACGCTCGCGCGCACCAGTCCGGACATGACGTTCTGCTATGTCACCGGCAAAGGCACCGACTCGAGCGAGCAGGGAAGCCTCGCATGGGCGCGTGTGAAGGGCGCCACGGAGAACGCGCTGCTGCGGCTGTTTCCGAACGCCGTCATGTTTCGCCCCGCGGCCATGCAGGCCGTGCCGGGGCAGAGGAACCTGAAACTGATCTACAAGTTGCTCGCTTGGATTTTCCCCATCGGCCGGGCGCTGTCGCCGGCAAACTTCTGCACCCTGCGGGAGGTCGCGCACGCGATGATCAACGCGGCACGTTCGGGCGCGCCGAAGAAGGTGCTTGAAGTGCCGGACATCGTCGCGTTAGCGAGGTCTGACCGGCGCACGAGCTCATCAGAAGAGGAAGCGTGAATGACTCAAGGCCTGCGAGGCGCCGACATTGTTGCGCAATCGCTTGCGCGGCTCGGCGCAAACCGCGTGTTCACGCTCTCGGGCAATCACATCATGTCGATCTTCGACGCCGCGATCGAGGCGAGGCTCGATCTCGTGCATGTGCGCCACGAGGCGGCGGCCGTGCACATGGCGGATGCGTGGGGACGGCTGACCGGCGAAGTGGGCATCGCGATGGTGACCGGCGGGCCGGGTCACGCCAACGCGGTCGGTGCGCTGTACACGGCGCTCGGCGCGGAATCGCCGATGGTGCTGCTCTCCGGCCATGCGGCGACATGGGAGCTTGGGCGCGGCGGCTTTCAGGAAATCCGCCAGGCCGACATGGCGGCGCCGGTGAGCAAGGCATCGTTCACCGCGGCGTCGGCGGCGACGCTCGGGCGCGATATCGGCGAGGCGATCCGCATTGCGACGTCCGGGCGGCCAGGGCCGGTGCACCTCAGCCTGCCGTCGGATTTGCTGGAGGAGCGTGTTGAGAGCAACGCGATCGTGTGGCCCGAAGCACGCGGCGGCTCAGCGCCCCAGTTGCCGTCCTCTGTCGCCGACGCGATCCTCGCCGAGATCGCAAGCGCCGCGCGGCCGGTCGTGCTCGCGCCGCCGCAGTTGTCCGATTTGAGCGGACGGGCGCTGCTCGCCAAGCTTGAAGGTGCAACAAAGGCGCCGGTCGCCATCATCGAAAGCCCGCGCGGACTTGCCGATGCGACGCTCGGCGCGTTCACCGATATCATTGCGCGTGCGGACCTGATCGTGCTGCTCGGCAAGGCTCTGGACTTCACCGTCAAATGGGCAAGCGGGCAGGGCTATGACCCGAACGTGCGGCTGATCGCGATCGATCCCGAAGCCGCATTGGTCGAGCGCGCCGCGAAGGAAATGGACGCGCGGCTGGTGCTCGGCGCGATTGCGGACACGCGCGGCGCGGCCGAAACGCTGATCGCGCGCGCCGCCGAGATGAAGCCGCGCGACGGCGCGTGGCTCAAGGAAGCGCGCGCCGCGCTCGACAACCGCCCTGCCGCGTGGTCCACCATCGTCTCGCAGACACCGGGCCGCCTGCATCCCGCGCAGGTGTTCCGCGCGCTGCGGCCTTACGTCGAACGCGATGCCGATACGGTGCTGATCTGCGACGGCGGCGAGTTCGCCCAGTGGGGCCAAAGCATGCTTCCCGTCCGCCGCCGCATGATCAACGGCGTCGCCGGTTCGATCGGCGGCTCGCTCTCCTTCGCCTGCGCGGCGCGGCTCGCAGAGCCGAGAGCGCCGGTGTTTGTCGTGCTCGGCGACGGCACCATCGGCTTCCATCTCGCCGAGTTCGAGACCGCGGCGCGGCGCAAGCTGCCGTTCGTCGCGGTGCTCGGCAACGACGCGCTATGGAACGCCGAGAGCCAGATCCAGCTTCGCGAGTACGGCAAGGATCGCATGCACGGCTGCGACCTGACACCCGCGCGCTACGACCTTGCGGTCGCGGCGCTCGGCGGCCACGGCGAGTACGTCGAGCGCGCGGAGGACTTGCCGGCCGCGATCGAGCGTTCGCTTGGCAGCGGCAAGCCCGCCTGCATCAATGTGATGATCGAGAGCATCGCGGCGCCGGTGATCAGGTTCTAGCGCCGCCGAGGCGCTGCTGTCGCATCAATTTGCCAGCAAGAGACCAGCTGAACGTCAGCGCTCGCGCAGCCGCGCGGCAACGGCGCGCGCCCTTGGCAACAGTCCTTCAAAATATGCCGCGTTGGGTTCATGACCGCCGTCGCGCATCGTTTCGAACGCGGTATTGATCTGACTGAGCGCGGTCTCGGCCATGGCCGCGTCCCCGCGCCGCTCGGCGAGGA
This sequence comes from uncultured Alphaproteobacteria bacterium, assembly GCA_963779545.1. GTDB lineage: Bacteria > Pseudomonadota > Alphaproteobacteria > Rhizobiales > Xanthobacteraceae > PALSA-894. The sequence continues at coordinate 128,416 of CAVZYQ010000013.1, forward strand.
GTAGCAGCGCGACGCCTTCATTGCCAAGGGCTCTCGCCCAGTCGAGCGGGACGCGCTCGCGGGTCCTTTCCTTCAACGCTTCGCGATAGGCGGCGACGGCCTCTTCGAGTTTCACCGTCCCGGTCTCGCGCTCGCCGAGGGCCCGCAGCGTGGCGCCCAGATTGTAGTGGGTCGTAGCCCATTCGAGCGGAACGCGCTCGCGGGTCCTTTCCTCCAGCGCCTCGCGATAGATGGCGAGCGCCTCGTCGAGTTTAGCCGTTCCGCTCTCGCGCTCTCCGAAGGTTCGCAGTACATTGCCCAGACTATTCTGGGTCGAGGCCCATTGGAGCGGTACGCGTTGGCGGGTCCTTTCCTTTAGCGCTTCGCGATAAGCGGCGACGGCCTCCTCGAATTTCGCCGTCCCGATCTCGCGTTCCCCGAGATTACGCAGCACAAGGCCGAGGTTGTGATGGGTCGCGGCCCATTGGAGCGGCACGCGGTCGCGGGTCCACTCCTTCAGCACTTCGCGAAACGCGATGACGGCATCTTCGAGCTTCGTCGTCCCGCTTTCACGCTCCCCGAGACGCCAGAGCGCAAGGCCCAGACCGTTCTGGACTCTCGCCCATTCGAGAGGGATGCGCTCGCGGGTTCGCTCCTTTAGCGCCTCACGATAGGCGGTGACGGCCTCTTCGAGTTTCGCCGTCCCGCTCTCGCGCTCTCCGAGTGACCGGAGCGCGTTGCCGAGGTTCATCTGCGTCATGGCCCAGTCGAGCGGCATGCGCTCGCGGGTTCTTACCTTCAGTCCCTCACGATAGGCGGCGGCGGCCTCTTCCAATTTCGCTGTCCCGCTCTCTCGCGACCCAAGGGCTTGCAGCGCGTTGCCCAGATTGTTTTGCGTCACGGCCCAATCGAGTGGCATGCGCTCGCGGGTTGTTACCTTCAGTCCCTCACGGTAGGCGGCAACGGCCTGCTCCAGCTTCGCCGTTCCGCTCTCTCGCGATCCAAGGGCAGCAAGCGCGGTAGCAAGATTCATCTGTACCCCCGCCCAGCCGAGCGGCGTGCGCTCGCGGGTCAATTCCTTGAGCGCCTCGCGATAGGCGATGATGGCATCTGCGAGGTTGGTGAACCCGCTGTCGCGTTCCCCGAGGCGCCATAGCGTAAGGCCCAGCCTGTTTTGCGCCCAAGCCCATTCAAGCGGGGCGCGCTCGCGGGATTTCAGGTCGATCAGGCGCTTGCGACGCTCGATGGCTGCAAGCAGAGCGCTGTTGTCGCCGAATTCATATCCCTGCTGGAAAAGCGCTCCCGCCTCTCTTTCGAGATAGCCGATCCGTGTGTTCTCATGGGCACCTCCCGAGGCAAATATGCCAGCCGCATCGGCGAAGTGCCCGGCGGCCTCGGCATAGCGCAAGCGGGTGAGCGCGATTTGTCCGCGCCGACCCAGGGTGTCGGCCGCGTCGACAACGAGCCGGTCGAGCGCCCGCCTCTGTTCGGCCCCGACATCCGCAAGCAGAGCATCGGCCTTGGCCAGTTCGCCGGCATCGATGGCCTTCTGTGCTTCGGTTTTCAGGGCTGCGATTTTGGGATCGTCGCCGGGCCGTGAGGTTGCCGTTGCCTGCAGTAGTTTGAAGCGCTCGGCGAATTCGACGAGCGTGGTAGCGAGGCGCTCGGGCGGAACGTTCGCCTCACCCAAAATCTCCAGCGCGGCATGGACCTGACGCTGGTTGAGGTCGAGCTCGCCTTCGAGCTTCGCGATGAGCTTCTTCTGCGCCTCCGAGAGGTCGGCAGCCTGCCGGACGAGAGCCGCCAGTTGCTCCGGCGGGATGCCGATATTGATCGTGGAGTGCGTGACGCTGCCGCCAATCGCCACTCCGCCTGGATCGGCCTGCACCTGCTGGGTGTGAGCGGGCGAAGCCGATGCAGCGAACCAGATGCCGAGTGCTGCGAGCGTTGAGAAGCACGGTTTCATGACGCAGCTTCTATTTCGGCGCGCGATCGGTGCCGGTTGGTGGAACGGTGCTGATGGTCGAGCCGCTCACGTTTCCCCCTATGGCCACACCGCCGTCCTTTGCCTCAACCTTTGGAATTGTCTGAGATCTAGGCGTGGCCTGTGCGGCCACATAAACGGCGGCGCCAAGGACAAGCACGACCAGCGCCGCCAGCATGACCATGGCCGGTCCGGGGACCGGCGTCTTTGGACCTGCCGTGCGGCTCATGAGCCAGGCGATGACGCCGATTGCCGCAATGCCGAAGGTCACGATGATCAGCGCGAGAATGACCGCATACGCCTGCTCCGATGCTAAGCCGGCCTGGGGGAGGAACTGCTTTTGCAGCACGCCTTGAAAGACCAGGAGAAGGACGCCAAACGCGATCCCGCCAAGCCCTGCGACTTTGCCCAGGGAACTCAGGAACTTGCTTTCCATGTCACGCCCCTCTTGAAGCCGCGGCGTGCAGCAAGATTACCGTACTGGTTGCAAGATTGATACTGCCGATGGTCGGCGTTGAATGCCGCACTCAGAATTCGGCTTGGCGCCGGTCATCCGCGCGGCTTCCTGAGGCGGGGGCCAAGCCCGCGGCGCCATTTGGTCCAGTTGAGCGCGGCGACTTCTTCCTTCACCCAGGCGCGGAACGCGCGCACCACGGGACGCTCGCGATCCTGCTTCGGGCAGACGAAGTAATAACCGCGGCCGGTGCGCAGGGTCAGCGCGAACGGGATCACCAGCCGCCCGGTGCGCAGGTCGTCGTAGGCGAGCACATCATGCGCGAGCAGCGCGCCCGCGCCTTCGACCGTTGCGTCGAGCGCGTGGTCGGCGCCGTTGAAACGCAATCCGCGGCTCACGTTCGCGTCCTTCACGCCGGCGGCCGCGAACCAGTCCGCCCAGGTCGGCACCGTGACGCGGCTTGCGAGCGTGTCGTCGTGGATCAGCGGCACGCGCTTCAGCGCATCCGGCGTCCGGAAGGGCCCGTGTGTCGCGACAAACTTCGGACTGCACACCGGCACGAGGCACAGCTCAAGCAATTGCTCGACCTCCAGGTTTGGGTCTTGCGGCGCATCCAGTGCGAGATTGCGCACCGCGACGTCGACACGGTCGGTCATGAAGTTGGCGCTCGTCATCGAGGAGGTGACGCGCGTGTCGATCTCGGGGTGTGCGCTCGCGAAACGATAGAGCCGCGGCGCGAGCCACTTCGAGGTGAGACCGGGCGGCGTGCTGATCACCAGCATGCGCTCGCCGCCCGAGGCCGCGAGCCCCGCAACCGCGTCGCGCAGATGCACGAAGCCGGTCTGCAGCCCGGGATAAAGCTGCCGCCCCGCCGCGGTGAGCGAAATCGAGCGCACGCCGCGCTCGAATAACTTCAGCCCGAGTAGCTCTTCCAGGCCGCGGATCTGGTGGCTCAGCGCGCCGGCCGTGACGTTCAACTCCAGCGCCGCCTTGGTGAGACTCAAATGCCGCGCCGCAGCCTCGAAGGCGCGCAACGCATTGAGCGGAGGCATCGGCCTATGCACGAGAAAACCTCAATCGTTAGACGAGAGAATATCCTTTGTCTGATTAACAGATATAGATCAAGTGTCATGGCAGCCAGCGCGGACGGATGAGCAATTCTCAAATGCCGCCAATACCCAAGGAGGCTGCCATGGCCTACGCGACCGACCTGGAATTCACCCGTTATTACGACGCGGCGGCCCGGGAGGCCGGATATCGCGGCGTTTTCCGACGCCTCGTTGATGCGCTGATCGATTGGCGCCAGCGCAAGGCCGACCGCGAGATCGCGGATTACATCGCGCGCTCGGGCGGCCGCCTCACCGACAGCATCGAGCGCGAACTGATGGAGCGTGTGTCGCGCTCGGCGCTCGGCGAGTGGCGGCGGTAGTTACTCCGCCGGAAACTGCGAGGCCGGCGTCGAGCGCGAGATTTCCAGCTCCTCCGGCGTCATATCGGCCGACACGTTGGCGAACAGCGGCGTCGAGAGATAGCGCTCGCCGGTGTCGGGGAGCATGCAGAGGATGTTCGCGCCCTTCGGCGCCTGCGCGGCGATGCGCAGCGCCCCCGCGAACGTCGCGCCGGAGGTGATGCCAACGAAAATCCCTTCCTTGGCGGCGAGTTCCTGCGCGCAGCGCAACGCCTCCGGTCCCGGGATCGTGATGATCTGATTGATGGTCTTTGCGGCGACCGCATCGGCGGTGAGCTTCGGGATGAAGTCCGGCGTCCAGCCCTGCATCGGATGCGGCTTGAAGGCCGGATGCGGCAAGGACGCGGAGCCGTCCGGATTGCGCGCCTGTTCGAGGCCGCTGGTCAGGAGCTGCGCATCCTCCGGCTCGCACACGATGATTTTCGTGTCGGGCATTTCCTTCGCGAGCACGCGCGCCACACCTTTGAGCGTTCCGCCGGTGCCGTAGCCGGTGACCCAGAAGTCGAGCTTCTCGCCCTTGAAGTCATCGACGATCTCGCGCGCGGTGGTGCGTGAGTGATAGTCCGGGTTGGCTTCGTTCTCGAACTGGCGGGTAAGAAACCAGCCGTGCGTCTTGGCGAGTTCGACCGCCTTGGTCACCATCGCGAGCGCACGGCCCGCGGCCGGCGTGAGCACGACCTTCGCGCCGAGGAAGCGCATCAGCTTGCGCCGCTCGACGCTGAACTGCTCCGCCATCGTCACCACCAGCGGATATTTTTTCTGCGCGCACACCATCGCGAGCCCGATGCCGGTGTTGCCGCTGGTCGCCTCGATCACGGTCTGCCCGGGCTTTAGTTCACCTGCCTGCTCGGCCGCCTCGATCACGCCGAGCGCGAGGCGATCCTTGACCGATCCGAGTGGGTTGAAGGCCTCGATCTTGACGTAGAGGTTCACGCCCGCCGGCGCGAGGTTGTTGATCTTCACGACCGGGGTGTTGCCGACGGTGTCGAGGATGCTTTTGAAGCGTGCCATGGGGGCCTCCGGGAAGGGATGCGCAGTCTTGTGCAGGACGCTGGCGAGGGCAATCGCTGTTCCGAGCGAATATCGGGGCTGCGAAACCAAGAAGTGAATCGCTATTCAATGCTGGGCGAAATGTGCTTTCGGTGCCCGAGGAGCGGGCGAGCATTGCACTGATCCGCGGACGAAGAAAAAGCTCGGCGCGTTTCTGCGCCGAGCTTCAATCATTATACGAGCAGCGCACTGGCTAGATCTAGTGCATCGCAAGCGCCGGCTGCGTCGGCGGCGATTCGATCGCGGCGACACGATTTTTCACCGCCTTCTGCACCTTTTCGAAGGCGCGCACCTCGATCTGCCGCACGCGCTCGCGCGAGACGCCGAATTCCTCGGCGAGTTCTTCCAGCGTGATCGGATCCTCGGCCAATCGCCGCGCCTCGAAGATGCGGCGCTCGCGCTCGTTCAGCACCGTGAGCGCGTCGCCCAGCGCCTTGCGGCGGTTATCGGCCTGCTCATCGGCAATGATGCGCGTTTCCTGGCTGACGGTGTCGTTATCGACCAACCAGTCCTGCCATTCGCCGGCGTCGCCGTCCTCGCGGATGGGCGCGTTGAGCGAGGCGTCGCCACCGAGGCGGCGGTTCATCTCGATCACATCCTGCTCCGGCACGCCGAGGCGCTTGGCGATCAGCTTGACCTGATCGGGACGCATGTCGCCTTCCTCGAGCGCCGAAATCTTGCTCTTCGCCTTGCGCAGGTTGAAGAACAGCTTCTTCTGGTTCGCGGTCGTGCCCATTTTCACGAGCGACCACGAGCGCAGGATGTATTCCTGGATCGACGCTTTGATCCACCACATCGCGTAGGTGGCGAGACGGAAGCCCTTCTCGGGCTCGAACCGTTTCACCGCCTGCATCAGGCCGACGTTGCCCTCCGAGATCACCTCGGAGATCGGCAGGCCATAGCCGCGATAGCCCATCGCGATTTTGGCGACGAGCCGCAGATGGCTGGTGACTAAGCGGTGCGCCGCATCCCGGTCGCCATGCTCACGCCAGCTCTTGGCGAGCATGTACTCTTCCTGCGGTTCCAGCATCGGGAACCGACGGATTTCCTCGAGATAGCGCGAGAGACCGGATTCGGCAGATAGGATCGGCAAGGCCGTGGCACGGGCCATGGTAGCGCCCTTTCACTGTTTGCCCCCATTGCGGCGGGCTGTCTTGGTCACCCCTCCCCCGGAGCCGGAGACCGCGACGCGTATATGCAACTGCGAAGCTCGATCGCAGTTGCAGCAACCATACACGGATTTGAGGGGCGTTAGGAAGTTACGGGTTCGTCACAACGCCTTGATGGCGTTGTGATTTCGGCCACAGATAAGGTCCCAAGGGACTGGATTTGCTCAGGTTTTTTTCACGCCAAGAACCGGCTGGCGGCGCTCCGTCGCAGGCTCCGCGAGGGATTGTCGCAACCGGTTTAGATCGTCCGGCAGGCGGCTTTTGAAACTTACTTGCGCGCCTGTTTCGGGGTGCTGGAAGCCTAGGATATGGGCATGCAGGGCCTGTCTTCCAAGAGCCTCGAGGGTTTGCCGCGCAGCTTCCGGCAGCAAGGCCGCCTTGGTCTTGAAACCGGTGCTGTAGGTCTCGTCGCCCAGCAGCGGATGGCCGATGTGCGCGAGATGCACCCGAATTTGATGAGTCCGGCCGGTTTCCAGCCGGCAGGAGAGCAGGCTTGCGACCGGTTTGCCGTCCATTCCGGCGTATTTCTCCAAGCAGTTCCCAGTGCGTGATGGCTTCGCGGCCGCCCGTGCGCACCGCCTGCTTGTCGCGTGCCTTCGGATGGCGGTCGAGCGGGGCATCGATGGTGCCGCGTCGGCCGGTCCGGCGCGCCCCACGCGAAGGCGAGATAGGCCCGCTCCAGCGGCCCGGTGCGCCCATGATCGGCGAATTGGGCGGCCAACCGGCGGTGCGCACGGTCGGTTTTCGCTACCACCATCACGCCGGTCGTATCCTTGTCGAGCCGGTGCACGATTCCCGGCCGTTTCACCCCGCCGATGCCCGAGAGGCTGTCCCCACAGTGCGCGATCAGTGCATTGACCAGTGTGCCGGAGCGGTTTCCGGCGGCCGGATGCACCACCAGCCCCTTCGGCTTGTCGATCACGATCAGCGCATCGTCCTCGTAGAGGATGTTCAGCGGGATGTTCTCGCCCTGTGGCTCCGCGGGCTCATCCGGTGGCACAATCAGGCGAATCTCGTTCCCGGCGTTGACGCGGTGGCCGGGATCAAGGATCGTGCGGCCATCGATCGTCACCGCGCCTGCCAGAATGAGGCTTTTCAGGCGCGAGCGCGACAGCGCCTCGGGGCGCTGCGCCAAAACGCGGTCGAGCCGCTCGCCCTTTTCGGCCGCGGTGATGAGCAAGGTGTGGACCCCGTCGGTCATGGCTGCTGCAAACGATAGATACGGCTCTTCTTTGGATCGGACGCTCGGCGCGAGCAAGCCGGTCGATCCGGCAACGCGCCTGTCCGAGCTTTTGGCCCAGTCGCTGGAGGAACTGACCCGGCCGTTCGACCCGCCGCGGCCTGCCGGTGCCGTGCAGCCGGTGCGCGCGGTTGCGGCGGAAGGCTCGCCCGCCGATCAGCCAGCCGGAGAGCCTGCGCCCGAGCCGAGCCCCGAGGAATCCCGGCTCGATGCCGACAAGGCGTTGGCCGAACTGGAAGCCGAGTTGTTCGCCGCCGCGAAGCAGGTGAACAACGACGCGCCCCCGGAGGCACATGCGCCTGCGGACCATCCGGCCGAACCGCCGGGTGACGACGAGCCGCCGACGCCGGCGGAGCTCGCGGATGTCCGCGACGCGCTCGACGCCGTGAAGGCCGACGCCGCATCGAACGAGCCGAATGAATCGGACATCGTTCCGCCGCCACTTGTGCCTGCAAGCTCGGAGACCACGCCCGAACCGGATGCGGACGCCGCAGGCGTGATCGCCAAGGTGCGCCGACTGATGCTGGTCTCGATGGCGATAACGGTGATCGCGGTCGGCTCGGTGTTCGGCTTCATCGGCTACCGGATGTTCAAAGGCGACGGCGTGTCGGCAAAAACGGCCGACAAGATCGCGCCTTCCTCGCCGATCCCGACCGATGTGACGCTGTCGCTGCCGCGCGGCGCGCGCGTCGTGCAAAGCGCGGTGAGCGCCGACCGGCTGATCATGACGCTGGAGATCGACGGCAAGATCGAAGTGCGTACGTTCGACGTGAAGACCTTGCAGCCCGCGGCGCGGCTGAACTTCTCCGCGACACCTTAGAGCTGCGTGCCTGTCGTCTTGCGCGCTTCGCCGATCAGGGTTATTTGGAAGCCTCAACGCTCCCTTCGTCTAGCGGTTAGGACGCGGCCCTCTCAAGGCTGAAACAGGGGTTCGATTCCCCTAGGGAGCGCCACTTCAACTCACACCAAGATCGCAACTCGCGGGCCGGTCGCCACTCCGGCTGGCCATGTTTTGCTACCTACGCACCGTGAGGTCATGGCCGCTGCAGTCGGATGTCCGCTTTGGGTTTTGCCCCCCGTTAGGGTTGCCCCGGCTCCCGTGCGTTGAGCTGCGTGTCTGCGTTCCACGCCGCCGCGAGTCACACACTTAGACTACAACACGATGAATTCTTCCTATAGCGATTCCTCGCGCGCCAGCATTGGTATTCACGCGTAGATTATGTGCGGCGCAGCAAGACATCAGTCGATGCGCGATACGAGCAGCGCAATCGGCCAGCCTGCAAGCAGCGTTTCTATCTTTTGTTCGCTTGTTGCCACGGCTTGGCCGTCCAAGACGTTGTGCAGTGCGGTGATGCCCTGAAGAGCAATCGAGGTATCCGCCCAGGCATCGGGAGCGAACGCGATCGTGCCTTCCTGTAAAAGCTTCGATGCGGCGCGCGGGACGACGGTGATGGCGACGTCGCTTCCGCTGCGGCGCGAGAACGCAACAATGCGGTCCGCGAACATGCCATGCACTTCGACTGGCTCGTAACTGCCCTCGGCGAAGAGCTGCGGCCGCGCGCGACGCAACGCAAGCGTTCGCGTTATCAAAGCTTGCTTGATATGACCGTCGCGCCAGTTTTGCATGAGCTGGTCTGATGGCGTATCGCGCAGGCTGGCAATGCGCGCGGCAAAATCGACGGGCCGGCGGTTGTCGGGATCGACCAGGCTGAAATCCCAGAATTCCGTTCCCTGATAGAGGTCGGGAATGCCGGGTGCGGTGAGCTTGAGCAGCGTTTGCGCGAGACCGTTCATAGCGCCTGCAGGCGCGATGCGGTCTGCAAACGCAACGATCTCCTCCAACACGGCGGGCAACTGGTTGCGCGCTACAAGTCCCATCAGCAGATCGCGGCCAGCGGACTCGTAACACTCGTTTGGCACGGACCAGTCGGTTGCGAGCTTCGCTTCGCGCAACGCCTTCTGCTGCCAGCCGGCAAGCCGCCCGGCAAATTCATTGCGTCCTTTGTCGTCGCCGGCTGCAAGATCAAGCGGCCATGCGCCGACGATCATCTGCAGCAGCATCGCGATGTCGGACGCGATGCGGGATCAAGGCGCCGCCAAGCGCGCGCCGCAGCGGTTCGCATTGCGCAATCCAGCGCGGCACCGCGTCGGCCCACTCGTCGGCATATTCGCTCAGCACCGCGAGCCGCGCACGCACGTCCTCGCCACGCTTGTGATCGTGCGTGGCGGTCGCCAGCATCGCGTGAGGAAAGGTCGCATGGCGGTGCAGCATGTTGGCGTGGAAATCCGCCGCGCTGTCGCTGAAACGCCTGACGTCAAAGCCGACATCGTTGCGCGAGAGCAGCCGGCCATAGCGGTAGAACGCAGTGTCCTCGACCGCTTTCGCAGCGATCGGTGCGCTGAGCTGCTGAAACTGCGTCACGGCGCGATCCTGAATTGCGGTTGTGTCTCGGTTGCTGCCGCGCGCCGTGATCCAATTGTGAACGCAGTCGATGACGCCACGATCCGCCGGCAGGCACGTTTCTTTGGCGGCGCTCACGGCAGCGAGAAGGAAAGGCGTGTCGCTCTCCGGCTGTTCATCCGGCGTCGCGTAGGTGCGATAGACGGGAAAGTGCGCGAGCAATTCAATGAGCGCGCGCCGCAACGCTGCCCGGCTTAGCTCACGACTTTCCGCGCGCGCAAGCCGATGGAAGCTGGCGACGCACGTTTCAAGCTGCGCCGAGAAGCTGCGTGCGATGATCTCGCGCCGCGCCGCCTGTTCCTCGACAGCAAAGTCCGCGCTGCGTCCGCTGACCGACTCCCACAACGCGTTCAGCGTGGCCTCGCCGTCAGCATCGTGCTGCACCGCGTTGACTTCGTTCATGAAGTCGTAGCCGCTGGTGCCGTCGCAGCGCCATGTGGCGGGCAGCGTCTCACCGCGCAGCAGGATTTTCTCGACCACGATGTAAGGGTGACCGCGCGGAACGGACTGCGGCCGCTGTTCCTTCAATGCATCGAGCCGGGCGCGCAACAGCCGACAGTACCCGGCTGGATCGGAAAGGCCGTCGACATGATCGACGCGAACCCCGTCGATCAGGCCCTCGGCGTAGAGCCGAAATATCACGGCATGCACATCCTCGAATGCGGCCGGAGTGCTCCATGCGCAATCCCGCGAGCTCGTTGATGTCGAAGAAGCGCCGCCAGTTGATCTCGTCGTTGGCCACGCGCCAGCACGCGAGGCGGTAATGCTGGCGCAACAGGATGGTAGTGAGATCCTCCGTGTTCTCGACACTGCCGGTGGTGAGTGGAAAACGATGGTGGAAATAGCGCGCGACGTATCCGTCCGGCTCGCGCGCAACCGTGATCTCGCCGTCGCGCAACGTCTCGAGCAGAGACTTTCCAAGCACCGGCAGAAGTATCTTTCCGCGCAGCGCATCATCCTCGGCATTCCAGTCGATATCGAAATACGGCGCGTAGCGGCTGCCCTGTCCGTACTTGAGAACATCGAACCACCAGGCGTTCTCGGAGGCGGCCGCCATGTGGTTCGGAACGATGTCGACGATCAGCCCGAGACTCGGCCGCGCGCAACGCGGCGACCAGGCTTCTCAGCGCAGCTTCGCCACCAAGCTCGGGATTGACGCATGTTGGGTCGATCACGTCATAGCCATGCATCGAACCCGGCCGCGCGGTGGTGACCGGCGAGGCATAGATGTGGCTGACGCCAAGCCGCGCGAAATAAGGAACCAGCGTCTCGGCATCCGCAAAGGTGAAACCCTTGTGGAATTGCAGCCGCATCGTGGCGCGCGGTGTCATTTGCGCTCGCGCAACGTTTTTAAGCGCGCGCGTACCTTCGGCGCGTGGAGCATGGTCGATGCGGGCTCGGCGAGCCGCCGCCGCCAGTTCGGGTGCTCGTCGATCGTACCGGGCAGGTTGGGTTGCTCGGACAATCCCAGAATGTCTTCGATCGGAATGAGCGCGAGCGGTGCCGGCGATTGCGCTGTGAACGCGATCGCGGCGTCGACGGCGGGATCAGCGGCCGCAGGCGGTGGATCGTCTTTGTGCGCGACACCGGAGTGTTGGAAGGCTTGCCATATCGCCGTGCGGTCCTTCGCGCGCTCTATCGTCTCTTTCGCCTTGTCGGCAAGGCCGATAGCGGCGCGCATCGCGATGTCGGCCCCGGTCCACCATCCGGCGACGGTCGGAAGGTCATGCGTGGTTGTCATCGCGACGGCATCGGGCCGCCACTTGCGCGGCGGAAGGAAGGATCGACCGTCGCGCTGGAACCAAAGCACATCCATTCCGGCGATGCCGGCGGCCGACAGGCGCTCCCGGAATTCCGGCTGCACAGTGCCGAGATCCTCGCCGACGACGATCGCGTTGTGCCGATGCGACTCCAGCGCAATCAGGCGCAGCAGTCGTCGAGCGGATAGGCAAGGTAGGCGCCGTCTGCTCGGCGGTGCGCCCCTCGGCACGAGCCACAAGCGCGCGAGTCCCATCACGTGATCGATGCGGACGCCGCCGGCGTTGCGCATCGCGGCACGCAGCGTCGCGATGAAGGGCTCGAAACCGCTTGCACTCAAAGCCTGCGGCGAGAACGCCGTCAGTCCCCAGTCCTGCCCGCGCTTGGCTGAGCAGGTCGGGCGGCGCGCCGATGCTCAGGTCCAGCAGCAGGTCGCGCTGTCGCGACCATGCGTGACTGCCGCCCGGACTCATCCCGACTGCAAGATCGGAGATCAGGCCGACGCGCATGCCGCCGTTGCGCGCCGCCTTTTGAACGGCCGCAAAACTGCGGTCCGCGATCCATTGCAGAAACATGTGAAACTCGATTGCGGCAGCCTCGGTCTGCGCAAAGCCACGCACATGCGCATCCTGGAGAGTACGCCAGCCGTCGGGCCATTCGCTCCAGTTCCAATTCTGCCGCGCGCCGTACCAGTGCACGTGCAGCGCTTCGAACAGCGCATGCTCATGCAGGCGATCGCCGCTGGCGTGCACGAATGAGCGAAAGTCGGACGTGAGCGGATTCGCGGGGTCGGCGAACTCGTGTGTCACGACGTCGTCGTAGAGCCGGCGCAGCAGCGCATACTTCTGGCGTGTGGCGTTCGGCCAATCGATCAGCCCGTCCGGCTTCTCGCAGCTTCCGTCTGCCGCCGCGATCGTCGCCAGGCGGTCCTTGCCGAAGATCAGTGCCGGATCGGCATAGAGCGGGTTGAGAAACAGGCGGCTCGACGGCGAGTATGGCGCATAGTGCGAATGATCGGCCGCGAACAGACCGTGCGTCGGGCTGAGTGCAATCGCGTCCGCGCCTTCGCGGGCGGCGCTCGCCACGAGATCGGACAGCGCGGTGGTGTCTCCGAATCCGCCATCGCCCTCGCGCCGCAATGCGTAGAGCTGTACGGCAAGGCCATACAGTTTTTCGCCCGGCGCGATGTCGTCCAGTGTCACGCAGCGCGGCGGTGCAATCGCGAGCGTGATGTCGCGCTCCGCGAAGCGCAGTCGGTGATAGCCGGGCTGAGCGATTGGCGCGAGCACGGCGGCTCCATCCGCGGCGCGCAGCGTAACGCTGCTCGTCCCTCCAGCTTCGAGCGTCAATTCGCCCGCGGAGATCCCGATCAAATTCGATGCCAGTCAGCCGGACCGGTGCCTCCGCGGTTGCGGTCAGAAACGTCGGCGCCGCAGTCGTTCGGCGCAATCGTGCGCGGCTGTCTGCAATGTCGGCCTTACTGGCGCAGGGAAATCCGAGCGCGGCGAGAATGCTGCGCAGCGACTCGACCGACACGCGCTGCGGGCGGTCCGCGGCATCGATCCAGTCGATGGCAATGCCGGCCTCGCGTGCAAGCTCGCGAACCGCGTCATCCACGGGACCGCTCCAGGAACGCAAGGGTCGTGTGGCCGCCGAGTTGATCTTTTGTCGACGCGGCAGCGCGCGGCGTTTCAAAAATCAGATCACCCGCGGGCCGCACGAGCGCACACGGCTCCACAGCGAGGTTGACCGCAAGTGTCCAGATCGCCCCGCCGTTCAACCGCCATCGTGCGAGCACGGCCGATGGACCGATCGTCTGCGCATCAAGTGGCTTGGCGCCCTGCAGGTGTGGGATCAAATGCTCGCGGCGCAAGCTCGAGAAAATTCTTATAAAGCGCCCTGCGTGCGCTCCCGGTTTCGGCCTCGCCTTTTGGCCGCGACCGCTCGAAGGTTTCCGTCATGTTCGGATCGGGAATGTCTGCGCGCCGTCTTGGGTCGGAAAAAGCCGCGAAGCTTGCGAATTCCTTGCGTCGTCCTTCGCGCACCGCGTCGGCAAGCTCGCCGTGGTGATCGGTGAAGAACTGAAACGGCGAAGCGCTTGCGTCCTCTTCGCCCATGAAGATGAGCGGGATCTGCGGAGAGAGCAGTTGCAGCGCAATCGCTGCCTCAAGCGCCTGCGGCGCCGTGCAAGCGGTCAACCGGTCGCCGAACGCGCGATTTCCGATCTGATCGTGGTTTTGCAGAAACAACACGAAGCTGGCCGGCGCCAGGTCCTTGCTGGGCGTCCCGCGCCTCTCGCCATTCCGGTGCGCGGATGCTTCACCCTGATAGACAAAGCCCTCTGCAAGGCAGCGTGCTAGCCGCTCCGCAGGCTCGCCGGCATAGTCACTGTAGTATCCTTCGCTTTCTCCGGTGAGCATCACATGGAGCACGTGGTGGCCGTCATCGTTCCACTGCGCGTCGAAATCGCGCCGCAAATGATCGGCGACGTTGCCGTCATGTTCGAGTACGAGATGGACATGGCGATCTTTTTCGACAGTGGCGCGCACCTGCGCCGCCATCTCGTCGAGCCAATCGGACTCCGTGATGGCGTGAACGGCGTCGAAGCGCAGGCCGTCGAAGCGATACTCCATCAGCCAGTAAAGCGCGTTCTCAGTGAAGAAGCGCCGCACCTCCGGCCGCCGGAAGTCGATCGCCGGCCCCCATGGCGTCGAAACGTCGTCGCGAAAAAACTGCGGCGCGTAAGCCGCGAGATAGTTTCCGTCCGGTCCAAAGTGATTGTAAACGACATCGAGAAACATCATCAGGCCGTGCCCGTGCGCGGCATCGACCAGCGCCTTCAGTTCATCCGGCGAGCCGTAGGCGCGGTCGGGCGCAAACGGCAGCACGCCGTCGTAACCCCAGTTGCGCTTGCCCGGAAAGTCATTGACCGGCATCAACTCGACGGCCGTGATGCCGAGATCCGCAAGACGTGGAAGCTCGCGCTGCACGCCTGCGAAGCCGCCGAGCAGCCCCGCATGCAGTTCGTACAGCACCGTCTCTTCCCACGGCCGCCCGCGCCACGCGGTGTTGCGCCAACGATAGGCGTGCGGATCGACCACGAGAGAAGGGCCATGCACGTCGTCCGTCTGTGCGCGGGAGGCAGGGTCGGGCACCGCTACGCCGGTTTCCAGCAGAAACCGGTACTGTGCGCCGGCGCCGCATGGAGCGTCCGCTTCGAACCAGCCACCCTGGCGCACCGCCATGGGAACGTGATTGCCGCCCTCGATCTGCAACCTGACTTGCTTCTGATTGGGCGCCCAAAAGCGGAAGCGCGTACGATTGTTCGCGATCACGCTGGCGCCGAACGGGAGGTCTTGGACGAACGCGCTCATGACGGATCGGCTGGAAGCACACTCTTGGTGAGAACCGCGCTGCGCGCCACGACAGTGATCTCCTCGCCGGTGACGTCGCTCTCGGGCTTGTCCGGCGCCGCACTGTCGATCAGCAGGCGCGTCGGGACGTTCTGCGTGGGCAGGCGGAAAACGCGGTCGGTGTCGCTCGGATTGAGAAACAGCGTCAGGATCGGGACCGTTCCGTCATCGTTCTTCGAGGCGCGGCGCAGCGCGAACAGACGCTTCTCCGGATTATTCCAGGAGTCGGGCGAGATGATTTCGCCATGCGTGTCGAACCACGCGATGTCGAGAATGCCCGGCGCCGGTTCATCCTGGCCGTGCAGGAAGTGGCGGCAACGCATCACAGGGTTTTCATGCCGTAGCCGGACGAGCCGCGCCACATATTCGGAGAGCGCCTGTCCGTCCGGTGAATTCGCTTGCTTCCAGTCGAGCCAGGAGATCTCATTATCCTGGCAATAGGCATTGTTGTTGCCGCGTTGCGTGCGGCCGAACTCGTCGCCGGCGAGCAGCATCGGCGTGCCATGCGAAAAGAACACGGTGGCGAGCATCGCGCGCAGAACGCGCGCGCGCGTCTCGTTGATCGCAGGATTTTCGCTCGGACCCTCGACGCCCCAATTGGCGGAATAATTCTCGCCGTGACCGTCGCGGTTGTCCTCGCCATTGGCTTCGTTGTGCCGTTCCACATAGCTGACGACGTCGGCGAGCGTGTAGCCGTCGTGCGAGGCGGCGTAGTTCACCGAGGCCCAGGGGCGTCGCGCGCGCCGGTCGAACAAGTCGCTCGAGCCGGAGATGCGGGCCGCGGTCTCGCCGCGCTGCGCCGCATCGCCGCGCCAGAAACGGCGGATGCCGTCGCGATAGCGGTCGTTCCATTCGGCGAAGCCCGGGGGATGCTGACCGAGCTGATAGCCGCCGGGGCCGATGTCCCACGGTTCGGAGATCAGCTTCACGCGTGACAGGATGGGGTCTTGCCGCAGAGCGTCGAAAAAACCCGCGCCGGGATCGAATCCGTGCGGCTCGCGGCCGAGCGTGACGCCAAGGTCGAAGCGAAATCCATCGACGTGAAACTGCGTCACCCAGTATCGCAGCGAGTCCATGACCATCTGCAGCACGCGCGCGTTGGAAAGGTTGAGCGTGTTTCCGGTGCCGGTATCGTTGATGCAATGGCGTGGGTTGTCAGGCAGCAGCCGATAGTAGCTGGAATTATCGAGCCCGCGGAACGACAGCGTCGGCCCGAGTTCGCTGCCTTCGGCGGTGTGATTGTAGACGACGTCGAGAATCACTTCGATGCCGGCCGCGTGGAGGCGACGCACCGCGACGCGCATTTCATGCGCGGAATTTTCCGAGAGGTAGCTCGGATGAATCGCAAAGAATCCGAGCGTGTTGTAGCCCCAATAATTCTTCAGGCCTTTTTCGAGAAGAAAGCGGTCCTGCACGAAGGCGTGGATCGGCAACAGCTCAACGGCGGTGACGCCGAGCCTGCGCAGGTGATCGATGATCTTCGGCTCCGCGAGCGCCGCGAATGTGCCGCGCTCGTTCGGCTGGATGTCCTCGTGCAGCATGCTGAGGCCGCGCAGATGCGTCTCATAGATGACGGTGTCGGACCACGGGATATTGGGCGGCCGGTCATCGGCCCAGTTGAAGCTCTCGTCGGTCACGACGGCCTTCACCATGCCGGGCGCGCTGTCGCGGCGGTCGAAGGAGAGGTCGGCGCGCGGCGAATTCACCCGATGGCCGAACAGCGCATCGGACCACTTCAATTCACCGGCGATGCGCCGCGCATAAGGGTCGAGCAGCAGCTTGTGCGGATTGAAGCGGAAGCCGCGCTGCGGCTCGTAGGGGCCGTGGGCACGATAGCCGTAGATCGAGCCGACCTGTGCGTTCGGCAGATAGCCGTGCCACACCTCGTCGGTGCACTCCGGCAACGTGAACGTCGCAACCTGCCGCTTTCCCGATGGGTCGAAGAGGCAGAGGTCGATGCGCTCGGCGTGGGCGGAAAAGACGGCGAAGTTCGTTCCCAAGCCGTCCCATGTCGCGCCGAGCGGGAAGGGGGAACCCGCTGCGAGCCGGTCCGGATAGCCTGCCATTTGTCCTAGTCCTCAGGCCGCAACATCACCGTGGCGAGCGGCGGGAGCGTCAGTTCGAGCGATTGCGGTTCCCCGTGCGCAGGACGCTCAACGGTGTGGACCGCGCCTTCGTTCCCGACATCGCTGCCGCCGTAGAAACGCGAGTCGGTGTTGGCGATCTCGCGCCACAGTCCGGCGCGCGGCACGCCGATGCGATAATGATGACGCGGCGCGGGCGTCATGTTGCAGATGACGAGGACGGGTTTGCTGCCGTCCGGCCCGAAGCGCAGGAAGGCGAACACCGAGTTCGCCCGGTCGTCCCCGATCACCCAGCGGAAGCCGTGGCTGTCGCTGTCGCGCCCGTGCAACGCGGGCTCGGCACGGTAGACGCGGTTGAGATCGCGGACGAGCCGCTGGATGCCGGCATGCGCCGCATCGCCAAGCAAATGCCATTCGATCTCGGCGTCGTGATTCCACTCACGCTCTTGCGCGATCTCGCCGCCCATGAACATCAGCTTCTTGCCGGGATGCCCCCACATGAAGCCGTAGTAAGCGCGCAGGTTGGCGAACTTCTGCCAGCGGTCGCCCGGCATCTTGCCGATCAGGGAGTGCTTTCCGTACACGACCTCGTCGTGCGAGAGCGGCAGGATGAATTTTTCCGAGAACGCGTAGATCAGGCCGAATGTCAGTTCATCATGATGATAGGCGCGATGAATCGGATCGCGCTCAATGTACTGAAGCGTGTCGTGCATCCATCCCATGTTCCATTTGTAGGAAAAGCCGAGGCCGTGCTCGCCGGAAGGCTGGGTCACGCCCGGCCATGCGGTCGACTCCTCGGCGATCATCATCGCGCCGGGGCAGCGCTCCGCGACGACGGCGTTGAGGTGACGCAGGAAGCCGACGGCTTCAAGGTTTTCGCGCCCGCCATGCACATTCGGCACCCACTCGCCGGCCTTGCGGCTGTAGTCGCGATAGAGCATCGAGGCGACCGCATCGACGCGGAGCCCGTCGACGTGGAAATGCTCGAGCCAATGCAGCGCGCTCGCGATCAGGAAGCCTTGCACTTCGCGGCGGCCGAAATTGTAGATCAGCGTGTTCCAGTCCTGATGGAATCCCTCGCGCGGGTCCTGGTGCTCGTAGAGCGCGGTGCCGTCGAAGCGCGCAAGGCCATGTGCGTCGGATGGGAAATGCGCCGGCACCCAATCGAGGATGACGCCGATGCCGGCCGCATGCAGCGCATCGACAAAGCGCGCGAAACCGGCAGGATCGCCGTAGCGCGCGCTCGGCGCGAACAGGCTGAGCGGCTGGTAGCCCCATGAGCCGCCGAACGGATGTTCGGTGATCGGCAACAGCTCGACGTGGGTGAAGCCCATGTCGGCGAGGTACGGAACGAGCCGGTCGATCGCGAGGTCCCACAGCGTGGACGCGCTCGCGTCATGCGCGGCGCGCATCCACGAGGACAGGTGCACCTCATAGATCGAGAGCGGCGCGTCGGCGGCGTGCCGTGCGGCGCGTTTCGCCATCCATTCGTCGTCGCGCCAGCGGAAGGGCTGCGGGCTGGTGACGACTGAGGCCGTCGCGGGCGGCAATTCGGTTTGCTGCGCGAGAGGGTCTGCTTTAAGCGGCAACGCGGACGTCGCCCGCCCCCACAATGTCGAACTTGTAGTGTGCGCCGTCGGTCACGCGCGGCACGAACAGCTCCCACACCCCCGCGCTGTGCCGCAGCCGCATCGGATGACGCCGCGCATCCCAGGTGTTGAAATCGCCGACGACCGCGACGCGGCTTGCATTCGGTGCCCAGACGGCGAAGCGCGTGCCGCGCACGCCATCGATCGTCATCACGTTGGCGCCGAGTGTCTTCGCGAGCTGGAAATGACGTCCTTCGCTGAAAAGATGCAGGTCGAGTTCGCCAAGCGTCGGTTCGAACGCGTAGGGGTCTTCGGTCTCCTGGACCGCGCCGGGCCATGCGATACGCAACAGGTAAGGGGAGGGGTCACTGACCAGTCCCTGAAACAGCCCATCCGGCTCGGACTGATCCAGCCGCCCAATCCGTGTGCTGTCCGATCGCCGCAGCACTTCCGCACCCTCAGCGCCGGGAAGCAATGCGCGGATCACCCGGCCGGCCGGCGTGTCGTGCGGTCCGAGCAGCCGGAACGGATCGCCATGCGCCGCATGGACAAGCGCCTGCGCTTCGTGCGGATCGATCGGCGCGGCGTGGGGCTTTGCGCGCACATTCATGACGCAGCCTTCGTGTTGCGCAAAATTCGCTCCGCCAGGATCGAGAGGCCGTTGATCGGGATCGGAAGCCATGCGGGGCGGTTCGCCGCCTCGTAGGCGAGCTCGTAGGCCGCTTTCTCGATCAGGAAGAAGTCGAGCAGGTTTGCGTTCCGGTCCGCGCCGATGGAGTCGTAGTAGGCGTCAAGGAATGCCTGCTGCGCGCTGTCGCGCAAGCGCGTGAGAAATGTCTCGCGTTCGTCTGCCGAGAGACGCGCCGCCGTCACATTCTTCGGGTCGAGCGTCGTGGCGGCCGCATAGTCGAACGACCGCATCAGTCCGGCGACATCGCGCAGCGGGCTCGCCTTGGCGCGCCGCTCATCCAGCGGACGTCCGGGCTCGCCCTCGAAATCGATGATGTAGACGTCCCCGCTTGCGACGAGAACCTGACCGAGGTGGAAGTCGCCATGGATGCGCGTCTTCGGCGACCCGATCCCGGCTTGCCCGAGCTGATGCAGCGCCTTCGCCAATGCCTGCTGCTGCGACAGTAGCAGCGTGGCGCGCGCTTCCAGCGTCTCGTCCTGCCAGTTCTTGCGTGCCTTCACGAGCGCGAAGGCACGATCCAGCCACGATGTGGCCTGTTCGATCCAACGCTCGATATCGCCTTCATTCGCAGTTTCCGGAGCAAAAGCCGGATCGTCGGAGGGCTTCGCGAGCACGGCGTGCATCTCGCCGAGCCGCTTGCCGATCGCGGCCGCGACCGCAGTGTAGTCCGTGACCTTGTCGGCGCGTGACTCCGCGCCTTCTTCGTGGCTCGACAGATCGTCGAGCGCGCGGTTGAACTGATCGAGCGTCCAGCTCCACCCGTCGCCCTGATTGCGGACGAAAGCCTGCGCGACAGCAAGCGAGTTGCGTTCGCCGGAGTTCGAAATCCGCGCGATCTCGCCGAGCAACGCGGGCGCGTTCGCGAAGCCCTGCGTCGTGAGATAGCGGCTCATCTCGGACTCAGGGTGAATGCCGGGCGAAACCTTGCGGAAGATCTTCAGCATCACGGCGTCATCGACGATGAGCGAGCTGTTCGATTGCTCGGCCGTGAGCCACAACACGTTTGCGTTGTCCGGCCGGCGCAGAACATCCAGCGCGCTTTCCGCCGGCTCGAAGTTGATCGTGCCTTCCGCCGTTTCGATCCGGCCGCCCTCGGCCAGCACGCGCAGCATCTGATGCGCGAAGGCCGGCAACGAGAACGCATCGGTCAACAGGCCGGTACGCCGTCCGCGCCGCACGCGGGCCAGTGCGAGCTGACTGGGGAGCGCAAGGGCAGGTTCGTCGTCCCATACGACGGACAACGGAAGAAACCACCGGTTGGTGTCCTTCTCGCTCTGCGACTCGACTTCAGCCAGCAGAACCTCGCGATCTCCATCGGGCAGCGGCGCGAGATACTTGATCCTGGTCGATTTGATTGCTTGATCTTTTGCCGAGAACCAGCGGCGCTTGGTCAGGTAAGACGGGATGACGTCGCGCACGAACGCCGCACCGTCGGGCGTCGTGATCGCGTCGGCGACCTTGTTGCGCGTCACAAGCGTGATGTACTCGGGCATTGGCTCCGGTGCCGGCGTGTGCCAAGCGGGCGGATCGCTTTGTGCGGCGAGGACGAACCAGTAGAAGCCGTAGGGCGGCAGCGTCAGCAGGTAGGTGAGCTGACCGATCGGCGGAAACAGCGAGCCGCCGTTCAGCTCGACCGGCACGCGTCCGGAAAATTCCGAGAGATCGAGTTCGACGGCCTGCGGCGAGCGCGCGACGTTTGCCACGCACAGCAGCGTTTCGTCCTTGTACTCGCGCAGGAATGCCAGAACCTTGCGGTTACCCGGATAGAGAAACCGCAACGTGCCGCGGCCGAATGCATCGTGGCGTCGCCGCACCGCTAACGTGCGGCGCATCCAGTGCAATAGCGAATGGCCGTCGCGCAGTTGCGCCTCGACGTTGATAGTCTCATAGCCGTAGAGCGGGTCCATCAAAGTCGGCAGCACGAGGGCCGCTGGATCGGCGCGCGAGAACCCGCCATTGCGGTCGGGCGACCACTGCATCGGCGTGCGCACGCCATCGCGGTCGCCGAGATGGATATTGTCGCCCATGCCGATTTCGTCGCCGTAATAGATGACAGGCGCGCCCGGCATCGAGAGCAGCAGGTAGTTCATCAGCTCGAGACGCCGGCGATCGCGTTCGAGCAACGGCGACAGCCGCCGGCGAATGCCGAGATTGATCCGGGCGCGGCGGTCTGCGGCGTAGGTCTCCCACAGATAATCGCGCTCCGAGTCCGTCACCATTTCGAGCGTCAGCTCGTCGTGGTTGCGCAGGAAGATCGCCCACTGGCAGTTCTCGGGAATCTGCGGGGTCTGCCGCATGATATCGGTGATCGGAAAACGATCCTCGCGCGCGAGCGCCATGTACATCCGCGGCATCAGTGGAAAGTGGAACGCCATGTGGCATTCATCGCCCTGGCCGAAGTAGTCCTTGGTGTCCTCCGGCCACTGATTGGCTTCCGCGAGCAGCATGCGGCCGGGAAAGGACGCATCGAGCTCGGCGCGGATGCGCTTGAGCACTGCGTGCGTCTCGGCGAGATTTTCGTTGTTGGTGCCTTCGCGCTCGATCAGATAGGGCACCGCATCGAGCCGCAGCCCGTCGACACCGAGATCGAGCCAGAACCGCATCACTGAAAGCACGGCTTCGAGCACTTTCGGATTGTCGAAGTTGAGGTCGGGCTGGTGCGAATAGAAGCGGTGCCAGAAATACGCGTTGGCGACCGGATCCCAGGTCCAGTTCGAGCGCTCGGTATCGAGGAAGATGATGCGCGTGCCGGCGTATTTCTTGTCGCTGTCCGACCACACATAAAAATCGCGCGCCGCCGAGCCCGGCTTCGCGCGCCGCGCGCGTTGAAACCACGGATGCTGGTCGGAGGTGTGATTGATCACCAGCTCGGTGATGACGCGAATGCCGCGCGCGTGCGACGCCGCGATGAAGCGCTTCACGTCGTTCATCGTCCCGTATTCGGGATGCACCGCGCGGTAGTCGCTGATGTCGTACCCATCGTCGAGCCGCGGAGAGGGATAGAACGGCAACAGCCAGATCGCGTTGACGCCCAACTCGGCGATGTAGTCGAGCTTTGCCATCAGACCGGCGAAATCGCCGACGCCGTCATTGTTGGCGTCGAAGAACGACTTCACGTGGCACTGATAGATGATCGAGTCCTTGTACCAGAGCGGATCGTCCGCGGTCGCAGTGGTGATTTTGGCTTGCGGCGCGTTCATGGCGCGCCTCCCGGAAGCGCGACGCGCCAAATCGCGAACGGAAGGTCCGCCGGGTCGAGCCGCACATGTTGCAGCTTGCCGGTCCACACCCAGCTGCTGCCACGCATCAGGTCTTCGACCAGCAGCGAGCCGTGATCCGGCAGCTTCCATTCCCACAGCGGCAGCTCGAACGCGGCCTCCTGCACGCTGTGTGGATCGAGGCTGACCGCGACGAGGATCATCTCGGTGCCGGACGGCGACATCTTGCCGTAGAGCAGGATCTGGTCGTTGAACGCATTGTAGAACGTCACGCCGAGGTGGCTGTGCAGCGCCGGATGCGATCGGCGGATGCGGTTAAGCGCTGAAATCTCCGAAACGATATTGCCGGGCGCGGTCTGGTCGCGGACGCGGATCTCGTATTTCTCCGAGTCGAGGTATTCCTCGCGGCCCGGAAGCGGCGCGCCTTCGCACAGCTCAAATCCCGAATAGACGCCCCAAAGTCCCGACAGCGTGGCGGCGAGTGCCGCTCGAATGAGGAAGCCCGGCCGCCCCGATGTTTGCAGAAAATAGGGATTGATGTCCGGCGTGTTGACGAAGAAGTGCGGCCGGAAGAATTCCGTCACGTCGGTCGTGGTCAACTCGACGAGATATTCGGTCAGCTCCTGCTTGGTGTTGCGCCATGTGAAGTAGGTATACGACTGCGTGAAGCCAGCCTTCGCCAGCCGGTACATCATCCTCGGGCGCGTGAACGCTTCGGAGAGAAAAATCGCGTCCGGGTAACGTCCGCGCACGTCGGCGATCATCCATTGCCAGAACGGCAGCGGCTTGGTGTGCGGATTGTCGACGCGGAAAATGCGCACGCCTTCGCCGGCCCAATAGAGCACGATGTCGCGCAGCGCTTCCCAAAGGCCGGTCGCCTCCGCCCCGTAGAATTCTACGTTGACGATGTCCTGGTATTTCTTCGGCGGGTTCTCGGCGTACTTGATCGTGCCGTCCGGCCGCCATTTGAACCAGTCCGGGTGGTCGCGCAGCCACGGATGATCCGGCGAGCACTGGATCGCGAAGTCGAGCGCGATCTCGAGGCCTTGCTCGCGCGCTGCCGCGACGAGACGGCGGAAATCCTGCAGCGTACCGAGCTGCGGGTGGATCGCCTCATGCCCGCCGTCCTCGC
Source organism: uncultured Alphaproteobacteria bacterium (assembly GCA_963779545.1). Taxonomy (GTDB): domain Bacteria; phylum Pseudomonadota; class Alphaproteobacteria; order Rhizobiales; family Xanthobacteraceae; genus PALSA-894. Next base: position 152,106 of record CAVZYQ010000013.1, read on the forward strand.
TGCCGATCGCGTAGGGGCTGCCGGGATCGTCAGGCGTGGGTGTGAGCGTGTTGTTACGGCCTTTGCGGTTCTTGGCGCCGATTGGATGGATCGGCGGAAAATAAAGAACGTCAAATCCCATCCGGCGGATGTCCGGCAGGCGTGCGATGACATCATCGAATGTGCCGTGCCGCGCCGGATCGCCGGATTGCGAGCGCGGAAACAGCTCATACCAGCTCGCGAATTCCGCCTGCGGCCGCTCGACTTCGAGCGCGAGTGGCGGATGCTGCGCCAGGTGCGCACGCTCGGCCGAAGCCGCGACGGCCTTGACGGTCGCGGGCGCGCGCAACGCCTCGACGCTTGCCTCGGTATCCGTTCCTTGCAGTACGCCGATTGCTTTTCCGAGCGCGGTCGTGTTGCAGGGAACAGCCTTCGCGTTCACGGCTTCGAGATACTCGCGCGCCTCGATCAATTCGAGCGCGATATCGATGCCGGCCTTGTGCTTGACCTCGATCGCATGCAGCAGCGACGCATAGTCGTCGCGCCATGCCTCGATGGTGTAGACATGCCGGCCGATGCGCGACGGCGTGAACGTCGCCTGCCAGCGATCGTTGCCGAGCGGCGTCAGCGGGACGCGAACCCAATCCTTTTCGTCGGCCGGCCGCCAGAGCAGCTGGGCCGCCAGAATCTCGTGCCCGTCCGTGAAAACGTCCGCCGCCACCGTAACCGGCTGGCCGACAATGCGCTTGATCGGAAAGGCGCCGTTGTCGACGGCGGGCCGCACATTCTCGATGGCGATGCGCGGCGCCTTGAGGGCGGCGGCCGGAAGGCGGCCGCTGCGTCGCCCGCGATCGATGACCGGCTTGCTGCGCTTGACCGCGAGGATGCGGACCTCACGTGCTGCCAGTGGTTGCGCTGAGGTCAACGTCTTCGATCGGCTCGGGATCGCCGAACGCGGCGCCTGCGGCCGGAGATAAGGGCTCGAGCGGAGGCGCGGCCTCGAGTTCATCTCCGGTATTGATCAGGATCAGCTTGCCACGGCCGGCGTCACGTAGGTCGGCGGCATCGGCCTGCAACAGCGCCGTGATGCGATCTGCCGGAGATGAGAGGGTCCGCATGTCGCCGGTGGCGTTCATTGCGGCGAGCGTTTGCGCGAGGCGGTTGGCTGCCTGAATGTCTTCGGTGAGGTCGATCCGGGAATTGCCGCGATCGCGTTCGAAATCCTCGGGGAGGGCGGCGCGCGCATCCATCTTGCGGCGGCTCGCGAATTCAAAGCCGATGGGAACAAGGAGACCCTGCGCGGTGGCGGCGGCCGTGCGCAACGCCAGCCGGTAGGCTTCGCGGATGCTTCCTTCATCTTGCGCAATATGGACCGCAAGACGCTCCTCGAATGGCGCTTCGGCGGTCGCGATGATTTGCGAAGCGATCCGCCGCAGCGCATTGTGTTCGTCGACGAACCAGGTCGCGCGGCGGTCCCACCAGTGGGTTGAGGCGAATACCGCGTCGAACCCGGCGGGTTCGAGTGCGGCCAGGCACGACCACGACACGCCCGGTGTCCATCCGAAGAACTGGCATGTGCCGCACTCCTGACGCACGCCTGCGATGACGGCTTTCAGGAAGCGCGCCGGAACGTCTGCGAGCCCGAGCAGCCGGAAACCTGAAACACCCGCTTGGCCCAACCTGACAAGCCGGTCGATCCACCATGCGGTGAGTTCGTGTTCGCGGTCGGGGTTGTCGAAGTTCGCCGGCAGCGCCTCGGCGCCGAGCAGTGTTTGCCGCGGATCGACAACACTTGTCTCCGCGCCGCGATAGAACCAGTGTGGCGCCGAGCGCGCCATGGCGCCTTCGGCCGCGACGCGGTCCAGCACGATGTCGAGGATCGCACGGAGCCCGTGCTCGCCGCAGAGCCGCGCAACATCTTGGGCGGTCTGGTCGGCTTGGGCAGCATTTTGTATGGCGGGGTTTGTCGCTTCGTAGTCGTCGATCAGAAAAATGTCGCCACTGGGCGCAGGCGCAAAGATCGGCCCGACGCACAGGTGCGAAAAACCCATTTTTTTTGCGCGCGTGACATGGCCCGCCCAGCCGGAAAGTTCCCCGGCAAGCAGCGGATGCAGGTAATAAAGAGACAGGGAGCCGCTGGAAGCGCTTTGTTTTTCCGCCCCCGCAGCACGTCCAATCGATGATGAAAATTCCGCCTGAGTCACCCTTGGAAAGGGCGGAAACGCGGAAAAAGTTCCCCTCGTTGACCGTCACATTCGACCGGGAACCGCGGCTGCAACGCCCAGCAAATGGGCAATCGAACTCAATAGCGGATTATTGATCCGTGGAGACTTGCGGCTCAAGCATCGGGTGCGCGTCGCGATGCTTCCGCTTTACGCCTACCGCAGCTGCGCCGACTTCGGCCCGACCTTCGACAGCGCCTTGACGGGATCGACGAGGCCCGCGCCAAGATCATTGCGCGGCGCGCCGACGTTCTTCGCCGTGCCCGACAGGATCGCGCGGATCGCTTCCGGCCGCAGCGAGCCGTCGCGCTCCAACAGGAGTGCTGCAACGCCTGAAATGTGTGCTGCTGCAACCGAGGTGCCGGTGGTGAGCTGATAGCCGCCCTCCGGCGCCGGGACGAGGATGTCGACGCCGGGCGCCGCGATCGCGACATACTTGCCGCGGTTCGCGTTCTTGTAGGTCTTGTCGTCGACGTCGGTCGCCGACACCGCGATCACGTTCGGATCGGCGCCGGGGAACAGCGGCGGCGACTTCGGTCCGGCGTTGCCGGCTGCTGCAATCAGGATGATGCCCTGATCGGTCAGCCGCTTGATCGCCTGCTGCAGGATCGGATCGCGCGGGCCCGCGAAGCTCATGTTGATGACCTTCGCGCCCTGGTCGACCGCCCACTGCAGGCCCTTCACGATCGCAAGGCTGGTGCCTGCCGCACCCGCGCTGTTCACGCCGAAGGCGCGGATGGCGAGGAGCTGCGCGCCCGGCGCGACGCCGAGCAGGCGCTTGTGCGACGCGATCGCGCCCGCCATGCCGGTGCCGTGCGGATGCGCGGTCTGGTCGTCATCGGGCAGGGCGTCGTAATTGCCCGCGATTGCGCCTTCGATATCCGGGTGCTTGGAGTCGATTTCCGAGTCGATCACCGCGACCTTGATGTTCTTGCCGGTCGCAATCAGGTGCGCTTCGGCGAGATTGAGCTTGCTGACGATGTACTGCGCGGAATCGCCTTTGCGGTTGGTGTCGGCCGGCGCGCTCTGTGCGAGATCCTGCGCTAGATCGAACTTGTAGCTCGGCTGCATCGAGAAATTCGCGCCCAGCTCCTTCTCCGCGGCAGCGATCACCTCGCGCACCGACAGGCCGCCGGTGATGCGGAAGCGCACGACGGTGCGGCCGAGCAGTGCGACCTGTTCACGGTAGGTGATCTCAAGTCCGAGCTTGCGGGCGAGCGCCGCGAGCTGTTCCTGCGACAGCGCGCCGCCGAGCTGGAACACCACCTCGTTGCTGAGGAAGCGCGTCTCGTTGAGCGGCGGCAGGCCGCTCGGCAATGGCCCGAGGCCGAACGACGCTAAGCCGAGTGCGGGGCGTCCGCCCGCCTGTGCGCCGCCGCCTTTCTGATTGCCCTTCTGCCCGCCCGGCGAACCGCTGCTGCTTCCACCGGTCGCATTGTTCGTGGTGTTGACGACTTCCTCGGACTTTTTCTCGGTGAGAGTGTCGTTCAGGAGCGTCGCCGCAATATTGAGCAGCGGAGAGAGCTGCGCGATTGTCCGGTCAGGCACGTCATGATGATCCGGCTGCACTATCCCGTTCGGATTGAACAGCACGCCTCCGCACAGCACGCCGCCCACGCCCTGGCAGGGATCGGTCGGCAGATCGGGCAAGCCTACCGTTGGATAGTTTTGTCCGACCTGCGGGCCGACCGTGCTCCCCGGGCCGCCGGTCGCCGTACCGGTGCCGCCGGAGTTCGGACGAGATCGTGCCAATCGTCTGGAAGCCGTCGGGGAAGCGGACGGCGGCATTCGCGCCGACGAATCCGCCGACGATGCTGTCCGCGCCGGAGGACACGTTGCCGGTCGATATCGACGGGTCGATGAATCCGAAGTTCACGCCGACGAGACCGCCCGCGATGTTATGCGAGCCGCTGCCGGTGACCGTTCCGCTCGCGGTCGAGTCCTGGACCAGCGCGAAGTTGATGCCGACCGAACCGCCGAGATAGCTCTCCGAGGTTCCGCTCACGTTGCCGCTCGCGGCCGTGCGGATAAGATCGCCCGCGTTGACGCCGGCGAAACCGCCCACGATGCTGTTCGGCCCGGTGCTGCTGACCGCGCTTGAAGCGGTCGAGTTCGAGATCGTGCCGAAGTTTCCGGCCGCGAAGCCGCCGAGCACGGTGTTGCCGGCGCCGGTGACGTTGGTGGTGAGGAAAATAGAAAGGCCGACGCTGGAGTTCGTGATCGTCCCGAAATTGCCGCCGACGAAGCCGCCACCCGTGGCGTTGTCCGTTACAGTGACGTTGCCGAAGGCGCTGCTGACGTCGATCGTTCCAGTGCTGTCGTTGCTTCCCGCAAACCCGCCGGCATTGTTCTTGCCGAACACGCTGCCGAACGCGATGCCGCCAGTGATCGAACCGCTGTTTGATCCGACGAAGCCGCCGACAGAATTTTCCTTGTGCGAGGCCGTGTCGTTGACGTTGCCGGTCGCCACCCCGCCGGTGATCGTCCCGAGATTACCACCGGCGAAGCCGCCGGTCGAAAACCCGCCGCCGCTGACATTGCCGGCGGCAACCGAACCCAAGATGTTGCCTGTCGTCGCATTGAAACCGACAAGGCCACCCGCGAAGTTGTCGATGGCCGATACTGCGCCGGTGGCGCCGCCGCCCAAAATCGTGCCGTTGTTGAAGCCGACCAGACCGCCCGCCGTGCTGTTCGCGCCGGCCGAAACCGCACCGGTCGCGGCCGACGACGTGATCGTGCCCGCAGCATCGTTAATGCCGACGAGACCGCCGACCGCACCCGCGGTGAAGATGTTGTTGCTCGCGCCGCCGGTGACGTTTCCGCTCGCCCCCGATATCGTGATCGCGCCGAAGTTAAATCCGACCAGTCCGCCGATCGTGCTGCCGGTCGCGTTCGAAACATTGACGTTGGCGGCCGCGGTCGAAAAGTCGATCGTCGCGGTGTTCTCGTTGCGCCCCACGAGTCCGCCGACACTGCTGTTGGCGCCGCCGGTCACGAGACCGCTTGCGGTGGACAACGTGATCGATCCGGGATTGCCGCCGACGAGGCCGCCCGCGCTGTTGCCTGACGAGCCGCCCGATGCGTTGCCGACCGCGACACTCACGCCCGTTGCGTGGGACATCGTAATCGCGCCCATGCTGGCGCCCGGGCCGAAGATGCCGTTCTGGCCGACGAGACCGCCGGCGATGACGCCGTTCTGCGCGGTCCCGCTTGAGACGACACCGCTGACTGTCACATTGCTGATCGTTCCGCCGTTCGAACCGGCGAGAATGCCGACGAACTGGCCGGGGCCGGTGACGTTCGGATTCGCGGTTACGCTCGCATTGGTGATGTTGAGGTTGTTCACGTGGCCGGTGGCGCCGATCGTGCCGAACATGCCGATACTGACGCTGGTGGCGCTCGGCCCCACGGGCGCGATGTTCAGGTTGCTGATGGTGAAGTTCTGACCTTCAAACCGGCCCGTGTAGGGACTGCCAGCGCCGCCGAGCGGCGCAAAATTCGAGATCGAACTTGCGTCGATGTTTTTGCTAAGCGCGTAGTTGCCGGCGAGATTGGTGCTGATGTTTTGCAAATTGGTGGCGTTGTGCACCAGCATATAGGCGATGAACTGGCTCGGTACGTTCGTCAGAACGCCGCTCGAGAAGTTCGTCGGGGTCGTGTAGCTGCCCGGATTGTAGAAGAACGTCACCTTGCCGGTGCTGTTCGACCAGTCGATGCGCTCCGGGTTTGTGCCAGCATTGAAAATCACTGACCCCGTGTTGTTCGCTCCGGTGCTGTCGGCGCGAACGACCAGGTTTCCGCCTCCAGTATTGGTAACCGTCGGGCCGCCGGTGAACGCGAAGACGACATCGCGGAACGCGTTCAGCGTCAGCGTTGTGTTGGCGTTCCATGAGATGGCCGCATTGACGAAAATGTCGCCGTTTTGCCCCGGCGCCAACGAGGCGTTATTTGTTGCGACAACGAAATTTCCAAGCGCGAGCTGGTTCTGAACTGCGACGTTCGTCATCACCGACGCGCCCGGCGGGCGTGTCGGACCGCCTACCACGTCGATATAAAAGTCTGCGGGATCAAGGAGCAGCGTTCCCCATGCACCGTTCGGAGCGCGTGTATCGACAACACCGGTATAGTCTAACTGCGCCTTGCCCGACGTCTCGACAAATCCACCATTGCCGAATTCCTGCCCGCCAAGCGCAAGAATGGTTCCGGCAAACGACGTTTTGTCGTCGGCCCACAGGACCACCTTGCCGCCGTCGCCGCGATCCTTCGCGGACGCGTCGATGCGCGTGGCCGCGTCGACGCTCACCGTCGTGGCGTTCGGAAGCGCGAAGCTCTCAAGCGTCGCGCTCTGATTGGAAACCAGCGACTTGTCCGGATTGCCGCCGCCCCAGTCGCCGCCGATCAGCACCTTGCCGCCGCCGTCGCGGCCCGACGCGTCGATGGTCGCGCCCGCGACCTCGATGTGCTCGCCGGTGACGACGATGCTGCCGCCCTTGGTGCCGGCCTCGTTGCCCGATGCCGACAGCTTGCCGGAGACCCTCACCTTTTGCGGCGGCAGGCTCGCGACCGCGCCCGGGGCTGCGCCGTTGCCCTGCCTCTTCGTCGCGGCCGTCGCGGCACTGAGCACGATCTGGCCGTTCTTCAGGCCGACCGAGTTGGCCTCGATCACGCCCGACGTATTGATGACGCTATCGACCACGTGACGTGCGGCGGCGGCGGTCAGTTCGACGCGGCCGCCATTGGCCTGGAGCTTGCCGTGTTGGTGACGAGCGACTTCAGCGTCTGCCCGGTCGCGACATCTTTCACCTGGCTGGCGATCTGGTCGCCGATCGCCAAGCGTGATCAGCTTGTCGCCGTAGAAGTCGAGATTGGCGGTGAACGTGTTGCCGGCCGCGAGCGTCACGTTGCCGAGATTCGCCGTGATGGTGCCGGAGTTGCGCACGCCCGGCGCGACCAGCGCCGCGAAGCCGCCGCTATGCGCCGTGATCGTGCCCATGTTGACGATCGAAGCGTCCGGCCGGCCCGGAATGTTGAAGTTGAAGCGGCCGGCCATGAAGTTTTCGTTGGTGATGTCGCTCGTCGTCGCGAGGAAGCCGGCGGTGTTGATCACCGCGCCGGCGCCGAAAATGATGCCGTCCTTGTTGACGACGAAGACCCTGCCGTTCGCGTCGAGGCTGCCGAGGATCTGCGAAGGTCCGAGCCCGCCGGTGACGCGGTTGAGCGCGACCGAACTCGAATTCGGCTGGGAAAATGTCACCCGCTCGCCGACGCCGATGTCGAACAAGCGCCAGTTGATGATCGCCCTGTCGGAAAACTGGTTGACCGTGACGTTCGCGGTGCCGGGATTGTGGATCGTCGCCGAGCCGCCGACCACGCTGCCGCCTTCGGGGCCTGCCATCGCGGGCATGAGCGTCAGCGGCATCAGCGCCGTCGAGACCAGGAGAAGATTGCGGAGGCGATTGCATCCCGTCTCTCCGTCAGAGCTTCGCAGCCAGAATGAGGAACGTACGCCAGTCGTCGCGCGGGCCTTCGATGGCCTTCGCCACCGAAAGGTCCGCGCTGAACATGCCATCCCATTCGGCGCGCCCGCCGATACCCGCGGAGGTGCCGTGCTGCGTCACCGGCGTGCCGGCAGCCGGATTGATGTTGTAGACCTGACCGTGGTCCGCGTAGGCGTAGAGCTGCGAGCGCGTCAGGCGCTTGATGCCGGTCGCGATGTCGTAGCGAAGCTCGCCAAGCACCGACCAGCAGTGGTCGCCGAGGATCTGCGAAGGATCGAAGGCGCGGCCGAAGAAGCGTCCGCCGTAACCGCACTGCTCGGACACCAGCAGCGGCGTAAAGGCGTATTGGCCGTTGGCGGCGACGAAGGCCGAGAAATTCCAGAAAAGCGGCTGCAGGCGGGTGAACGTCGCCTCGATCTTTGAGAAATCGACGCGGCCCGCGTTGGTCGAGGCGAGCGGGTTGCCGTTATCGGTCGAGCCGAGGCCGCGCACGCCCTGGCTGAATGTTGCGTTGACCTGATTGATTCCGAGGAAGCTGTCGGCCCAATCCGCGTCGGCCTTGAGACGGAAGCCGCGCAGCCGGTCGTGGCTCAGGAAATCGCCGTTGGCGAAGCCATCGTCGTTGGTCGCGAAGCCGAGCCCGGTCACGGTTAGGTTTTTCTCGCGCGAGCGGATGATGGGATAGGCGGCGCCGGCCTCGAAAAGCGTGCTGCGCGTCCGGTAGTCGAGCAGGCGCAGCTCCGGGGTGCCGGGCCGGCCGAAGCCGTGGCTCGCATTGAGGAAGACGGTCAGGCCTTCGCTGTTGAGCACCTGCCGGTAGCCGAACAGGATGTACTGGAGTTCCTCGACCTGGAACGCGCCTGCCGTGGTGACGGTGAAGGCTTCATGCGCGCGCGCCACCGTGTTGTTCAGCGTGGCCGAGCCGACGTATTGCCAGGGTCCGCGCGCCTTGGTGCCGCGGTTGTCGATGCGCGCGAGCCCATCGAGCGGCTTCTCGGTGACCTCGACGATCAGCGTCGAGGCGTTCGGATTGGTCGGCGAGGGCTTCAGCGTGGTGGTGAACTTCAGGCCCGGCAGGTCGTTCGCCAGCAGCAGATAGCGCTCCAGCGTGCGGATGTTGGCCGGGCGGTCGGCGACGATGCGGTTGGCGTAGTCGGTGAAGAAGTCCCTGTAGCGCGTCAGCTTCTCCGGCCACACCACGCGGTCGACATAGCCCTCGACCACCTGGATGCGCACCACCGCGCCATGCCGGCCGAAATTCTGCGGCGGCACCACGGCGCGGGAGAGCACATAGCCGCCCGCGCCGTACTTCACGGTGATGCGGCGGGCGAGGTCGTAGACCGCTGCGAGCGTGATCTCGCCGCCGATCAGGTCGGCGTAGAGCGGGGCGAGGTCGGCGTCGCTGTAGACGGTCGCGCCGGTGATGACGACCCGGCTGATCGTGAGCCGGATGCCTTCGGCGCCGGCCGGCGCGACGGTGGAGGGGAGGGAGATGGTGTCGCCGCCCGGCTGTGCGCGCGGTGCCTGCGGTTCGACGAATCGCTCCCGCGCCCGGCCCGGTTGCTCGCTCGGCGGAATTACCTGAGCAACAGCAACGACCGGGAGGAACAGAAACGCCAGAACCGCCAACAGGCGGTACCTGCCGGGGACCATGCCCGCAGCTCCCCCACTCGAAACCCCATTCCACCGGGACGGCCTGAGACTGGCATGCCGTTACGTCGATTGGAATAGGTTGCAAGCCCTTGGTTCTTAATCGCGAAATGCTGATGCAAGCAGGCAACGCTGTTCCATTTTGAGCCGCAAAGCGGGGGCTTGAGAGGGACTCAGTCGAGCGTGGGGGTCCTCTCGGCGTCGTCTAATCGCGCCTCTTGAATATTCGCCTTACCGGAATACCTACCTCGTCGGCAGAAAGCTGGCGGTGTCCCAAGGCATCAGAACAATTCATGGCCGGACGACTGACGGCCGCCGCGTCACGCCGCTACCCTCGCCGAAAAAGGACATCGGTCGGAGGCTTCCATGCTCAAGCTCTATTACGCGCCCGGCACATGCGCGCTGGCCTCGCACATCGCGCTCGAAGAGGCGGGAGCGAAATACGAAACCGTGCGGCTGAACTTCAAGACCGACGATCAGAAAAAGCCGGACTATCTGAAGATCAATCCGAAGGCGCGCGTGCCGTCGCTCGTCACCGACCAAGGCGTGCTGAGCGAGACACCGGCACTTCTGCTCTACATCGCGCAATCTTTTCCCGCCGCAAAGCTTGCGCCGCTCGACGATCCGTTCGAACTCGCCCGGGTGCAGGCGTTCAACAGCTATCTGTGCTCGACCGTGCATGTCGCGCACGCCCACCGCATGCGCGGCACTCGCTGGACCGATGACACCGCGGCGATCGACTCGATGAAGAAGAAGGTGCCGCAGACGGTCGGCGAGTGCTTCGCGCTGATCGAGCGCGAGATGTTCGAAGGCCCATGGGTGATGGGTGCGAACTACACGATCTGCGATCCGTATCTGTTCACGCTGTCGCAGTGGCTCGGCGCCGACGGCGTCGACATCGACAAGACGCCGAAGATCGCGGACCATTTCAAGCGCATGTCGGAGCGGCCCGCTGTCGCCAAGGCGGTCGCGGACGAGACGCAGCTGCAAAGCGCGGCCTGACCGATCGCTATTGCGTCGGAATTTTAGCGGCCTTCACCAGCGCGACGTTCGCCTCGATATCGTCCCGGATGAACTTGGCGAACTCCGGCTGGCTGAGCGGCATCGGTTCGACGCCGAGCGTGGCAAGCCGCGCCTTCACCGCGGGCGTGTCGAGCGCCTTCGCGGTTTCCTGCTGCAGCTTCGTCACGATCTCGGGCGGCGTTTTCGCCGGCAGGTACATGCCGGTATAGAACGCATAGACGGACTTCCCCGGCAGCCCGGTCTCGATCGTCGTCGGCACATCGGGCAGCAACGCGACGCGCTTGTGCGCGCTGACCGCGAGCGGAACGAGGATGCCTTCGCGGATTTGCGGCACTGTGGTCGAGGTAAGCTGCACGCTGAAGTCGGAGCGTCCTGCGATCACGTCGGTCACGGCTTCGGCGGCGCCCTTGAACGGAATGTGCTGCGCCTCGAAGCCCGCGGCCGCGCGCAGCCGCTCGGCGCCGAAATGCGAGGCCGATCCCACGCCCGCGGTGGAGTAATTGAGCGAGCCCGGCTTGGCCTTGCCCGCCGCGATCAGTTCGCCCAGCGTCTTGTATCCTTTGGCGGGCGCGCCGACGATCACCAGCGGCTGCTGGCCGAGCGACATCACCGGCACCAGATCGTTCACCGAGTCGTAGGGCAGCTTCGAATAAAGCGCGTGCGCGCTCGCGAGCGCGCCATAGACCAACACCGTGTAACCATCCGGCGCCGCCTTCGCGACCATGTTTGGCGCCGATGGTGCCGCCCGCGCCGGGACGGTTCTCGACGACAATGCTCTGTCCGACCTGCCTGCCGACCTGATCCATGATCGCGCGCGCGACGATGTCGCTCGCGCTGCCGGCACCAAGCGGGACGATCACCGTGATGCCGCGCGAGGGCCAGTCTTGCGCGGTGGCGGCGGTCGAAACGGTAACGATTGGCGCGGCGAGAAGCGTGAGGATCAGCGCGCGCCTGAAGCGATCGGTCATGGCGTTCCTCCCGAGGGTGCCGCCATTCTCCGCCAGCCGTCAGGTTCCGGCAACGCTTTCACGTGCATCGCGCCGCGCGCGATTCGTCGCGCTAGTAGTCGCGGCGTCGTTTTCGCGGGCGATCGTCGGGCGCCGCAACGTAGCGCGGGTTTTGGGCGCAATAGCCGCCGGCGCCGCTCGCGGTTGCGAGGCAAGCCTGGAAGGAGGGGTATCCGCAATTGGTAAAGTCGCGATCGTAAAGGCAGAAGGGACCTTGACGGTCGAAGCCGAAGGTCCAGCCGCCGAGCAAGGTCGCTGCCGAGAGCGCCGCAACGATCGTGAGAATTCGCATGATTCAGTCCCGCATTTGCACGCCCGCAATGACATGGCGATGCGCGGAGGGCAAGGGACGCGGGAATTGCGGCGCCGCTACGGCAGATTGTTCACCTTCGCGACCCATGCGCGCACCTCAGGCATGATCTGCGGCAGCAGCGTGCGCGCTTCATCGCGCGTCATGCCCGGGCGCACGCGCGGATGATAGTGGATGTTGAGCAGATACTGATCGTAGACACCGAAGAAGCCCTTCCGCACCGCGTCGTTGAACATGGTCCAGGGAACCTTGTCGGTGTCGTTGATCGGGCCAAGCGACTGCAGCAGTTCCTCATAGGCGCAATCGTAAAAATCGAAATCGCCGCGGTCCGCGATGAGGAACACGTCGGAGCGCAGGATGCGAAACGCCGCATCCTTGCTGAATCCCGACAGGCATTGCGGAACGATCGACCTCTGGATCTTGCTTGCGCGTTCCTTGCCGAAGGCGTTGCGCAGCGCCGGCGCGAAGTCGCGTTGATTCAAAAGCCGTACGACGACATTGGCGGCCTTGCTGTCGGATGTGACCGCGATGTCGAGATGCTGCACGCGTGTCTTGATGTCGGCGACGACGCTCCCGATCTCGGCGCTGCGGTCTGGCTTGGCGCGGTTCTCGATATAGACGCGCACGGGGCCGTCGTATTTGCGGATGCGGTCGACGCGCCCGGCGAACTGCATCTCGGCGCCGAACGAGACCTTGAAGAAGCCGTCGAAGATCTCGGCGTCGGTAAAGGTCCTGCGCTCGGCCGCCCGCCGCTTGGCAATCTCGGGATTTTCGGCCTGCGCGACCGCAAGCCCGGACGCGCCGATCACCCCAATGAGCAGCAGGGAAATTCGCGCGGCGCGCCGCACAAGATTACGTCGCGGATGTGAGCCGCGAGGAGCGCGCCTGCAATGCACGAATGCGATCCGCAAGGCTGCCCTTGCCGTCTTCGGTATTGGTATTTGCCGGCTGCGCGATCGGCTTACCCGATCCGTTGGTGCCCGGCGCGTGCTCGGGAGCGGCAAGGATCGTGTCGATGGTTGAGCCGGGGCCTTCCAGCACGGACGTGAGGCGCGCGACTTCGGCCGCGACGTCGTTGATGCGCTCGCGCAGCAGCGCGTTCTCGACGCGCTCGGAGGCCCACGTCGCCTCCGCCTCGCGCTTCATCTGCGTGACTTCGCGCTGCAGCTTGGCGCGATCCTCGCGGGCGCGTTCGAGCTGGCTTTCGGCGAGTGTCTTCTCGGCGCGGATCGCCTCGGTCGCGGTGCCGTGACGGCGCTCGATCGTGCCGAGTTCCTGCCGCAAGTCAGCTTCGATGCGTCGTGCGGAGTCGACATCGATGCGCAACTGGTCGCGCTCGCGCTCGCGGTCAGCGAGCACCCGCGACTGTTCGGTCAGCCGCATCTCCATGTCGGCGATGCGCCGGCCCATGATCTCGGCTTCGCTGGTCTGCGTTGCAAGCTGGCGCTCCAGTTGGCCGATGCGGGTACCGAGGTTCTGCACATTGCCGCGCTCTTCGGTGAGCTCCTTGCTGGACTTCTCGCCAGCTTCCTTCTCGCGCGCGTAGCGGTCCTCAGTGTCCTTCACCTGACGGCCAAGATCGGAAACTTGATCCTTCAGATTGTCGACCTGCGTTTTCAGTGCGACGATCTCGACGCGCTGACCGTCCGAAGTCGCCGATGTTTCGGACAATGACGAAGTTGCCTTGGCAAGCTCGGCTTCCTTGTCGGCGAGATTGCGTTCGGTTTCGCGCAGCGCGGTGGTCTTGGTCTCAAGCTCATCCTCGGTCGCGCGCAGCTGATCCTTGATGCCGCGGTCACGCGCTTCCAGCGCGAAGATCGTCGCAGCCTTTTCGCCGAGTTCGATCTTGAGCCGGTTGATGACGTCGTTCTTCTTGCCGAGTTCGGCGAGCTGTCCGGTGCTCTTGTTCTTGAGTGTGTCGACGCTCATTTCGAGCCGGCGCGTCGACATCGCGAACTCGGCGCGCAATTGGTCCTTGTCCGCCTGGATTTCCGCCATCGAGAGCGGCGTCGCGGCTTCGAGCCGGCGCACGGTGAGGCGCACCGCGCGGCCATGCACGAACGGCACGATGATGAGTCCCAGCAGGCTCGAGGCCAGAAAGCCGAGCCCGAAGAACATGATCGGTTCGATCATGAAATGCCTCCGACCCCGTCCGCGTGGGGTCTCGCATGCACAATGCCACGCACCCCGGACCAACTCCAGCGCGCGACCGCATTAACCTAAATTGGCAAACCGGTCAGGACGATGACGGAACCGAACTACGGAAATCAGAACGGATTCCACGTCGCCTGCGGCGTGAACTTCAGGTAGCCGACGTTCGCACCCAAACGCAGGCCGACGCCCGATCGGATTGGAACCACGACAATGCGGTTCGCGGTGAGCGCCGTCATGCCGACGCCGCCGACCAGATACGCCGAGCCGTCGACACCGGCGAAGCGCTGATAGATCGCGCGCGTGGATGGCAGGTTGTAGATCAGCATCATGGTGCGGGCGCCTTCGCCACCGACGTCCCAGCCGAGCGTCGGACCCTGCCAATAGGCGCGCAGGTCGCCGGCGTTCTTGGTGTAGAGCGTTCCTTCGCCGTAACGCAGACCGCCGATGAACGCGCCGCCGCCTTCCTGACCGAGGATGTAACCGTTCGGCTGACCCCAGGTGGAGAACGCGCGCTCGACCACCTGCGCCAATCCGCGCGACACACCGCCGAAGAAACGGTGACCGGTATCGAGAATTTCGTTCGACGAGAAACGCTCCGGCGATTGCGCGGACGCCGGTGCACCCGGCAGGCAGATCAGCAGAGCGAGAAGCAGGTAGCGGACGGCGCGCATGAAAGCTCCAATCGAGAAAAGCGGCTTAACCCGTTACATACGGTGGCGACCGCATACTGGTGGAACCAGCCCCGAATCGGGCGACATTTGGCAGGAACTATGACGGCAGCGCGACGGCCAAGGAAGCGGTACCTTTTCGCGGCCGGCCTCGCGCTGGCGGCTATCCTTGTGAGTTTCGATACGCCGACGCCTTCGGCTTCGACCACCGAACGTGTCGTGACCGACCAACATACCGGGCTGGCGATCTACGGCGTCGATCCCGTGGCCTACTTCACCGACCGCAAGCCGGTCGAAGGCCGGCAGGATTTTGAGTTCCGCCATTCGGGTGCGGTCTGGCGCTTCGACAATGAAGGCAACCGTGCAGCTTTCAGGGGAGACCCCGACGTCTATATGCCGCGCTACGGAGGATACGACCCGGTCGGCATCGGGCGCGGACGCGCCACGCCGGGATATCCGGCGCTGTGGGTCATTTTCGACGAGCGCCTTTATCTCTTCTATACGGCGGACGCGCGCGCGGCCTTCATCGCGAGTCCCCACGCGGTGATCGCATCCGCCTCGGCGCGCTGGTCCACGGTGAAAAGCGAACTCGCCGAATAGTCAGGCGACGAATTTTTTCGCCGCTTCGGCATCACCCCAGGCGGTGAAGCCCTCGACACGAAATCCGACATGCCAGCGGCCGTAACGCAACGAGCCGCCGCCAGGGGCGACGACCGCGCCGCCGGCGGAGAGGATCAGCGCGTGGCCTGCTGCGATGTCCCATTCGGAGGTTGGCGCAAGACGCGGGTAAACGTCGACCGCGCCTTCAGCGATACGCGCGAATTTCAGCGCCGAGCCGTACGACACCTCCGTCACCGGCGCGATGCGCTGCAAAAATGCCGCGCTGATCGCATCGAAATGACTGCGTGACACCGCTGCGACGCGCTCGTCCTTCGGCCAACGCCGGGTGCGGATCGTCTCCGGCGTGGCCGCCTTGCCGTCGGCGAAGCCGAGCCGGTCCGCGCCATGACCCGCCGCGCCGCGCCAGATCAGTCCGAGTGCGGGTGCCGCCACCACCCCGACGACCGGGGTGCCGCTGCGCACCAGCGCGATGTTTACCGTGTATTCGAGGCGGCCGGCGAGGAACTCGACGGTGCCGTCGAGCGGATCGACCAGCAGGAACTCGGCCGGAGGCTCGCGGCCCTGCCATTCGGCCGCGGCTTCCTCGGAGATCACCGGGATGCCGGGCACAAGCCTCGCAAGGTCACTGCAGATGACCGCGTGAGCAGCCTCATCGGCCCGCGTCACCGCCGAATTGTCCGCCTTGAGGCGCGTTCCGGCATCGCGGAAGTCGACCGTCAGGATCGCGGCGGATGCCCGGATAGCGATTCCGGTCAGATCCTCGGCGAGCCGCACATCCGCGGTCTTTTCTTTGGTCACCGGTTCCGCTTTCCGTGCCGAACGCCGTATTGGCAGCCCCTTCGGCTGCGGTGTATCACCCCGCCAACCCGTTTCAACCCGCTGAGTCGCGGGACGCGGCTTGTCCCCACCGGAGACCATCCCATGTCGGGCCCCGTTACCCTCGAAGCCCTCGATCTTGCGGCGCTCCTGTGCTCGCGCGTCTGCCACGACCTGATCAGTCCGGTCGGGGCAGTGGTGAACGGCATCGAGGTGATGGAGGACGACGCCGACGAGCAGACCAAGGCTTTCGCGATCGAATTGATCAAGAAGAGCGCCAATACGGCCTCCGCCCGGCTGCAGTTTTGCCGCATCGCGTTCGGCGCGGCGGGTTCGGCCGGTGCCTCGATCGACACTCGGCGATGCCGAGGGCGTCGCGCGCGGCATGCTGGAGGACGAAAAGACCAAGCTCACCTGGAGCTTGCCGCGGGTCTTGTTGCCCAAGAACCGCGTCAAGCTCTTGCTCAATCTGCTGCTGCTTGCGACCGGGACGATCCCGCGCGGCGGAAGCCTGAACGATCGAGCCGGTCGGCGAGGGCGACACGATGGGCTTCAAGGTCACCTCATCCGGGTTGAATTCGCGCATTCCGCCGGCTGTGCCCGGGCTGCGTCGCGGGCGAAACCGGCGGAAATGCCGTCGATGCTCATGCGATCCAGCCGTTCTTCACGGGCGTGCTCGCGCGTGCGTGCGGGATGGCGGTGACGCTTGCGCCCGAGGGCGACACGATCGTGCTGACGGCCCGCTAGGGCGTTCGGGGACGCCGGACGGGGCGTTCCGCGAAACTGCCGTCGTTGAGTCAACTTGCTGCAAAAGCAAGGGAATTTCTTGATGCACCGGGCCGCGCGGTTCGGTTATTTTTTGGTTTCTGGCATCGTCCAAGCAACCAATCCTTAAGCGCTTTGGCAACACACTGACATGGCTCCCGAAAGGCAGCGGCCGGACCGGCTGCGCCTGGCGACGAAGGCCATTGCCCGATGGACGACCTGCTACGCGAGTTCCTGACCGAGACGAACGAGAGCCTCGACACGGTCGACGTGGAGCTCGTTCGTTTTGAGCAGGAGCCGAACAACGCGAAGATCCTCGACAACATCTTCCGCCTCGTTCACACGATCAAAGGGACCTGCGGGTTCCTCGGGCTGCCCCGGCTCGAAGCGCTGGCGCACGCCGCCGAAACCCTGATGGGCAAATTCCGCGACGGGATGCCGGTGACCGGCGACGCCGTCACGCTCATTCTCTCGACCATCGACCGCCTGAAGGAAGTGCTCGGCGGCTGGAGCAGAACGAAGCCGAGCCCGAGGGCGACGACGGCGATCTGATCCACGAACTGGAGCGGATGGCGATCCGAAGGCACCGTTGCGCCGAAGGAAGAGCCGAAAGCCGCCAAGCAGGCAGTCGGCACGCTGATCGAACAGACGCTGGAGCGCCCGCTGCGTCCGGGCGAGGTGTCGCTCGACGAACTTGAGCGCGCCTTCCGCGAGACCGCGGTCGAGGCTGCGCCGGTCGCACCCAAGGCCGACGTCAAGGCGGAAGCGACCAAGGCCGAAGCCAAGCCGAAAGCCAAGACCGCGCGGCCTGCGCACGAGGACGACGACAAGCAGGAAGCGAAGATCGCCAACCAGTCGATCCGCGTGAACGTCGACACGCTCGAAATCGCTGATGACGATGGTTTCGGAGCTGGTGCTGACGCGCAACCAGCTGCTCGAAATCGCGCGCCGCAACGAGGACTCCGAATTCAAGGTTCCGCTGCAGCGTCTCTCGAACGTCACGGCGGAGCTGCAGGAAGGCGTCATGAAGACGCGCATGCAGCCGATCGGCAATGCCTGGCAGAAGCTGCCGCGCATCATCCGCGACCTTGCGAGCGAACTGGGCAAACAGATCGAACTGGAGATGCACGGCGCCGAGACCGAGCTCGACCGGCAGGTGCTCGATCTGATCAAGGATCCGCTCACCCACATGGTGCGCAACTCCGCGGATCACGGGCTCGAGACGACCGAGCAGCGCCGCGCCGCCAGGCAAGCCCGAGAAGGGCACCATCCGCCTCTCCGCCTATCACGAGGGCGGCCACATCATCATCGAGATCGCCGACGATGGCCGCGGCCTGAACACCGCGCGCATCAAGCAGAAGGCGATCGAGAACGGTCTTGCGACCGAGGCCGAGCTCGAGAAGATGACGGAGGCGCAGATCCACAAATTCATTTTCGCCGCCGGGCTTCTCGACCGCCGCGGCGGTGACCAGCGTATCCGGCCGCGGCGTCGGCATGGACGTCGTGCGCAACAATATCGATCAGATCGGCGGCACGATCGACGTCAAGTCGGTGCCGGGCGAAGGGTCGAGCTTCACCATCAAGATTCCGCTGACGCTTGCGATCGTGTCCGCGCTGATC
The DNA here is from genome assembly GCA_963779545.1 of uncultured Alphaproteobacteria bacterium. Lineage (GTDB taxonomy): Bacteria > Pseudomonadota > Alphaproteobacteria > Rhizobiales > Xanthobacteraceae > PALSA-894. The sequence goes on from CAVZYQ010000013.1 coordinate 170,439, forward strand.
GTCGAGGCCGGCGGCGATCGCTTCGCGATCCCGCAGCTTGCCGTAGTCGAACTGGTGCGCGCGCAGGCCAATTCGGATCACCGCATCGAGCGCATCAAGGACACGCCGGTGCTGCGGCTGCGCAACAAGCTGTTGCCGCTGATCCATCTCAAGAAGCTCTTGAAGATCGACGACGGCGCGGACCTGCAGCCCGAGAACGGCTTCATCGTCGTCACGCAGGTCGGCAGCTAGACGTTCGGCATCGTGGTCGACGGCGTGTTCCACACCGAAGAAATCGTCGTGAAGCCGATGTCGACCAAGCTGCGCCACATCGCGATGTTCTCCGGCAACACGATCCTCGGCGACGGCTCGGTGATCATGATCATCGATCCGAACGGCATCGCGCAGACCGTCGGCACCGCCGGCCGTCGCAAGCGTCGAACGCGGCCGAGGAGGCCGCAGCAGGCCGAGCCAGGTCGAGAAAGCCGGTTTCGCTGCTCGTGTTCCGCGCCGGCTCGCAGCAGCCGAAGGCCGTGCCGCTCTCGCTGGTCACGCGGCTGGAAGAGATCGACTGCAAGAAGATCGAACTCTCGAACGGCCGTCATCTCGTGCAGTATCGCGGGCAGCTGATGCCGCTGGTGCGCGTCGGCGAGGACGTGCGCGTGCGCCAGGAAGGCGCGCAGCCGCTGCTGGTGTTCTCCGACGCGGGCCGCTCGATGGGCCTGGTCGTGGACGAGATCGTCGACATCGTCGAGGACAGGCTCGATATCCAGGTCGGCAGCGACGTGCCGGGCATCCTCGGCTCCGCGGTCATCAAGGGACAGGCGACCGAGATCATCGACATCGGCCATTTCCTGCCGCTCGCATTCGAGGACTGGTTCCGCCGCAAGGAGATGAGCGCCGAGGCGCTGACGCGCTCGCTGCTGTTCGTCGACGACTCGGCCTTCTTCCGCAACATGCTCGTGCCGGTGCTCAAGGCCGCCGGCTACGCGGTCGTCGGCGGTCGGCTCGGCCGAGGAAGCGCTGGCGCTGATCAAGGCCGGCCGCAAATTCGACGTCGTCGTCTCCGACATCGAGATGCCCGGCATGGACGGCTTCGAGCTCGCCGAGGCGATCCGCGCCGATGCGCGCACCGCGCATACGCCGATCATCGCTCTGTCATCGCTCACCTCGCCGGCCTCGATCGAACGCGGCCGCCAGGCGGGCTTCCACGATTTCGTCGCCAAGTTCGACCGCCAGGGCCTGATCGCGGCGCTGAAGGAATAGACCGTCGACTGGATCGAGGCGGCGTGAGGAGCGATCATGAGCAACGACGAAACCAACATCATCGAATACGTCACCGTGATGATCGGCGGGCAGCTGTTCGGCTTGCCGATCTCGCGCGTGCAGGACGTGTTCATGCCCGACCGGATCACGCGCGTGCCGCTCGCGGCGCCCGAGATCGCCGGCGTGCTGAATTTGCGCGGCCGCATCGTCACGGCGATCGACATGCGCCGCGCGGCTCGGGCTGCCGCCGCGCAGCGACGACAAGCCGACGATGGCGGTCGGCATCGAGATGAAGGGCGAGTCCTACGGCCTGCTGATCGATACGGTCGGCGAGGTGATGAAGCTCGGCGAAGAAACGCGCGAACCCAATCCGGTCAATCTCGACACGAGACTGGCGCGCGTGTCCGGCGGGGTTCATCGCCTCGACGGACAACTGATGGTGATCCTCGACGTGGACCATGTGCTCAACACGTCGGCGGCGCCGTTGGCGGCATAAGAGTAACGCGGGACTGGCGACAGCGGACGGCGCTGCGCTCAAGAAGGTGGTGGACCATGAAGACCTGTTTGGTGGTCGATGATTCAAGCGTCATCCGCAAGGTGGCGCGGCGAATTCTCGAAGGGCTGGATTTCAAGATCACCGAAGCCGAAGACGGGCAGCAGGCGATCGAGCAATGCCGCGGCGGCATGCCCGACGCAGTCCTGCTCGACTGGAACATGCCGGAGATGGACGGCTACGACTTCCTCAAGGCGCTGCGCCGGATGCCGGGCGGCGATGCGCCGAAGGTCGTGTTCTGCACCACCGAGAACGATGTCGCGCATATCGCGCGCGCGCTCACGCCGGTGCGAACGAGTACATCATGAAGCCCTTCGACAAGGAGATCGTCGAAGCCAAGTTCCAGGAAGTCGGGCTGATCTGATCTCGTTCTGCGGCCCCGCGTCCGGGGCCGCTTGCGTTTGCGTAACCTGAGTACCGCGTATGAGCGTTGCCGCCACCCTTGCGCCTGCCGCGCCCGCCACCGTGCAGGACCCCATTCGCGTCATGATCGTCGATGACGCGGTCGTGGTGCGCGGCCTCGTCTCGCGCTGGATCGACGAAGAGCCGGGGCTGAAGACCGTTGCGTCGGTGCGCACCGGCCGCGATGCGGTCGATCAGGTGTTGCGCGCCAATCCCGACGTCGTGCTGCTCGATATCGAGATGCCGGACATGGACGGCATCGAGGCGCTGCCGCTGCTGCTGGAAAAAAAGCGCGATCTGATCGTCATCATGGCGTCGACGCTGACGCGGCGTAATGCCGAGATCAGCCTGCGCGCGCTGTCGCTCGGCGCCGCCGACTACATCCCGAAGCCCGCGACCAATCGCGAAGTCACCACCTCGGCGGCGTTCCGGCGCGAACTGATCGATAAAGTGCGCCAACTCGGCGGACGGCGTCATCGCGGCGCAGAAGCGCGGCCGCGTGTTCCTGCTGCCATTCCGGCTGCCAAACCGGTTGTTCCTGCCGTTATCCGCCGGCCGAAGATCTTAGCCGTCGAGCCGCGCGGCGTCCTTTCGCATGTCGGTCACTCAAGCGAGTTCAAGCTGCGGCCCTTCGCGCTCACCCCGCCGCGCGTGCTGCTGATCGGTTCTTCGACCGGCGGGCCGCAGGCGCTGACCGGCCTCGTCGGCCAGCTTGGCCCGGTACTCGACCGCTATCCGGTGCTGATCACGCAGCACATGCCGCCCACCTTCACCACCATTCTGGCCGAACATCTGGCGCGCGCGAGCCGCCGCAGCGCGCACGAGGCAATCGACGGCGAGCCGGTCGTGGCGGGCACGATCTATCTCGCGCCCGGCGGCCGCCACATGTCGGTGACGCGCCGCGACGGCCAGCCGGCGATCGCGCTTCGACGACGGTCCGCTGGTCAATTTCTGCAAGCCGGCGGTCGATCCGCTGTTTTCGTCCGCGGCGCAACTGTGGGGCGGCGGCGTTCTGGCGGTGGTGCTTACCGGCATGGGCTCGGACGGCACGCACGGCGCGCAGGATATCGCGGCGGCGGGCGGCAGCGTGATCGCGCAGGACGAGGCGAGCAGCGTGGTGTGGGGCATGCCGGGCGCGGCCGCGAATGCCGGCGTGTGCTCGGCGGTGCTGCCGCTCGATCAGATCGGGCCGAAGATCGTCCGGCTGTTTGTGGGAGACAAGTCGTGACGCCGCTCGACTACGACTATCTCCGCAAGCTCCTGCGCGAGCGCTCCGGCCTCGTGCTGTCGGCCGACAAGCAGTATCTCGTCGAAAGCCGCCTGATGCCGGTCGCGCGCAAGGCCGGCATCGCGACGCTCGGCGAACTGGTGCAGAAGCTCAGGGGCGCAAACGAGAAGCTGGTCGTCGACGTCGTCGAGGCGATGACGACCAACGAGTCCTTCTTCTTCCGCGACAAGATCCCGTTCGATCATTTCCGCGACGCCATCGTGCCGGCGCTGCTCGCCGCGCGCGCGAAGGCGCGGCGCATCCGCATCTGGTGCGCGGCGGCTTCGACCGGGCAGGAGCCCTATTCGCTCGCGATGTGCCTGAAGGAAATGAAGGAGAAACTGAGCGGTTGGCGCGTCGAGATTCTCGCGACCGACATTTCGAATGAAGTGCTGGAGAAGGCGAAGGCCGGCATCTACAGCCAGTTCGAGGTGCAGCGCGGCCTGCCGATCACAATGCTGGTGAAGTATTTCAGCCAGACCGGCGACACGTGGCAGATCGCGCCGGAGATCCGCGCGATGGTGCAGTACCGCCCGTTCAATCTGCTGTCGGATTTTTCCGGGTTCGGGAATTTCGATGTCGTGTTCTGCCGCAACGTGCTGATCTATTTCGATCAGGAAACCAAGATCAGCGTGCTCAACCGCGTCGCGAAGCAGGTCGAGCCGGACGGCTTCCTGGTGCTGGGCGCCGCCGAGACCGTGGTCGGGCTGACCGACGCTTTCAAGCCGGTCGCCGACCAGCGCGGCCTCTACGCGCCGAACAAGCAGGCCAGGCCCGCCACCGTCACGAGTTTTATTCCGCCCCGTTCGCTGGCGATCGTCGGCGCGCGCTGAGGCCACTTGTCGATTTAGATCGGCAGTCGCGTTGGCGGCCGCCGAATAGTCCAACGCCAATTTTACACCGCTACGTTGAAGGTCGCGCCGCGGTGGTCGCGTCCGAGATGAAAGTTCCTTGTCCCGAAGGTGGCCGCCCACCACTGCACATCAACTTTCGGCTTTTTGCCTCGCGTCTCGCACCTTATGCTTCCTCGAAGAACTGTGCTGAGTTAAACGCCCGAGAAAGCAGCGAATGTTGGCTCCGCGCAGCCGTTGCGCAGGCGGTGGAGAGCCGTGACGCAGCGGAAGGACCTGCCAGATGTCCACGATCCTGATTCCGAGCGGACCGGACCTTCAGATCAACACCGATAACGGCGGTGGCAACGGCGTCACCGGAGCGCAGCAGTTCCCGCAGATTTCGAGGCTGGCGGACGGCCGTTTCGCGGTCGTCTACCAATCGCCATTGTCCGGAAACGCTGCGGACAACAATATCATCGCGGCGATCCTCAATCCGGACGGCAGTTTGTCTTCGCCGAATTATCTCGATGTGTTCGCGATCGGCGGCCAGCAGACGACGCCGGCGCTGGCGGCGCGGCCCGATGGCGGGTTCGGCGTCGTCTTCACGAACGAACGGCACGCCGATGGCACCGTCGATCCGAACGGAACCAACATCACCTATCGCACGGTGAGCGCGGCGGGCGGGCTGGGCGCGACGGCACTCGCGATTGCGGATTTCAACGGCGGCACCGGACAGGATGCCCTGCAGGCACCTGCCATCACGACGCTGGCAAGCGGGCGGCAGGTCGTTGTCTTCGAGCGCGTCGTCTCCGGCACGAACCGCGACGTGTTTCTCAACGTCGTGAATGCCGATGGCACGGCGACCGAGTTCAGCGCGGCTGCGGCGCTCGCGGTCGCGAACACAAACATAGGCGAGCTGCAGCCTGTCGTCGCCGCAAACGGCGAGAACGCACTGATCGTATACGTAGAAGGAGACCCCGATCAGCCCAGCATTGGCAGCATTCTCTACACGCGTCTGTTTGACGGCCAGACAAATACATTGGGCCCCAGGTTGGCTGGAATTAGTGGGGCACTTGGTGGTGACCACCTATTCAATCCCGCTGTCATCGCATTGGACGGCAATAAATATGCGGTCGTCTTTCAACACCAGTTTGGTGGTGTGTTTTCAGCCATTTATGATCCCGCGGCACCGCCCGATACATTCGGAGGCCCCCCCGCCACCTTATCGCAAATTCGAATTGTCTCGAGCAGTGGTTCGAACCCTTCCCTGGTGCGGACACCGGACGGCGGTTTCATCGTCTCCTGGACTCAATCCAATGGGACGGATCTCGACGTGCTTGCGCGGGTGTTCACCGCGGCAGGGGAGCCCGTCGGCGGCTCCGGTGGCGGCGCGCAGCCTGTCCTTGCGCCCCTGACGCTCGGCACCATTACGGATGCATCGCAGGACTTTTCGTTCGTCGCGACGAATGCCGACCACGCCGTCTTCGCGTGGCAGGACGGCGGCGTACGCACGGCGGACGGTTCTCCGTCCGGCGTGCGCGGGACGAGTTTCCTGATGCTCGATGTGCCGACACACAGCGATTTCAATGGCGACGGCACGGACGACATCTTGTGGCGCCACACGCAGGGACAGGTTGCCGAGTGGCAAATGAAGGCCGGGAACATCGGAGGGAATCAGAACGTCGCAGTGGTCGCGACGAGCTGGCAGGTGCAAGGCACCGGCGACCTGAACGGCGATGCCTTCGCCGACGTGCTCTGGCGTCATGAGTCCGGTCAGGTCGTGCTGTGGAGCATGCAAGGCTTCAACATCCGGCAGAACCAGTCGGTCGCAACAATCGGCAGCGACTGGCACAACGAAGGAGTCGGCGACTTTGGCGACGATGGACGCGCCGACGTGTTGTGGCGTCACGACTCCGGTCAGGTCGCGCTCTGGACCATGAACGGTGCCAGCATCGTCAACAACCAGACGGTCGCGAACATCAGCTTCGACTGGCACAACCAGGGCCTCGGCGACTTCAATGCCGACGGCCACAGCGATGTGCTCTGGCGCCACACCACCGGCCAGGTGGTGATGTGGCAGATGGACGGCGCGACCATCGCCGCCAACTCCGCGGTGACGAACCTCGGCCTCGACTGGCACGTGCTCGGGGTAGGCGACTTCAACGCCGACGGCCATGCGGACGTGCTGCTGCGGCATAACTCCGGCCAGGTGGTCGAATGGCAGATGGACGGCTCGACCATCGTGTCGAACCAAGCCGTGACGTCGAGTCAAGGCGCTGCCGTCATCGGTTCGGACTGGCATCTCGTCGACATCGGCGACCACACCGGCGAGGGCCGCGCCGACGTGATCTGGCGCCACAACTCGGGCCAGACCGTGATCTGGGAGATGAACGGCACGACCATCGCGTCCAATCACGCGATCGGCAGCATCGGATTCGACTATTCGCCGCTCACGCACCAGTACGATCTGATCTGAATCGGTTGCCCTGCGTCCGCTGCTGATCCGTCAGTTCGTCAGCTGAGGCGTGTGCGCGAGCTTGGCGAGCCGCTCGAGCGCGGCCAGATCGGACAGGGCGGCGATCTTCTCCTGCCGGGTCAGCATGTCGTTGGCCTCAGCCAGCGACTCGCAATCCTCGAGCTTGGCGAGCGCGACGAGGCGCATCGTATCGATCTGCCCGCGCTTGCGCTCGGCCGACCGCGGCAGCATCGTGCGATGCGCGGCGAGCAAGGCGGGCTCTGCGAACAGGCGCTCGATCCCGCTGCGCCGATCGACCTTTGAGAATTCCTCGGCGAGCGCGTTGGCGCGCTGCAGAATGTCGGGCGGCCGGGTCTCTTCGGGGGTCAGCAGCAGGCGCATCCGCCGCAACCTGCGTCCCGCCGCCGGACTGGCGCTCCATTGTGCCAGCGGGATCGCAAGCAGCAGCCCGGCGATCACCGGCGTCATCCAAGCGAACAATGAAAAAGACACCTCATAGGCGGCAAAGGCCAGCAGCAGGCCGAAGGCCGTGTACCAGCCGTAGCGGCGCATCGTGGCGCGTAGCGGCAACGTGCCGTCGTCGCGGCGCTGCGCCTGCCAGCCGCTGTCGCGGCCGCTGAGAATTGCCAGCACCGAGGCGCACTGGATCAGCATCATGACCGGCGCGATCAATCCGGATATCACCGTCTCGGCGAGCATGCCGACGAACGCGGCGATGCCGCCGCCAAAGCCGCGCCGCATCTCGCGATAGGGCAGCATCGCCAGATAGCCGATCAGCTTGGGCAACAAGAGGATCGCCATCGCGCCGGCGAAGACGTAAGCGGCGCGTACCGGATCCTGTGCGGGCCACTGCGGATAGAGCGTGAACGTCTTCGGGAAATACTCCGGCCGGATGAACTGCGCCTGCAGTGAGATCAGGATGCCGGTGAAAAGGAACATCAGCCATAGCGGCGCCGCGATGTAAGAGCCGATGCCGGTAACAAGATGGAGCCGGCTCGCCCAATGCAGCCCGCGTGCGGGCAGCACCCCCATGTGCTGCAAGTTGCCCTGGCACCAGCGCCGGTCGCGTGCCGCGTATTCGGTGAGCGAGGGCGGTGACTTTTCGTAGGAGCCGCCGAGCGTCGGCGCCATGCAGATTGCCCAACCGCCGCGTCGCATCAGCGCGGCCTCGACGAAATCGTGGCTGAGGATATGCCCGCCGATCGGACGCCGCCCGGAGAGCACCGGCAGGCCGGCGCTTTCGGCAAAGGCGCGCGCGCGGATGATCGCGTTGTGGCCCCAGTAATTGCTGTCCGTTCCATGCCACCATGCGATGCCGTAGGCGATCAGCGGTCCGTAGAGCCTGCCGGCGAATTGCTGCACGCGCGCGAACGGCGTTACGGCGTTGACCATCACGGGAAATGTTTGGATCAGCCCAGCGCCGGGATTTTGCTCCATCGCGCCGGCGAGCCGCACCAGCGTGTCGCCGGTCATCAGCGAGTCCGCGTCGAGCACCACCATGTGCTCGTAATGTCCGCCGAAGCGCTGCAGCCATTCGGCGATGTTGCCGGCCTTCTTGGCGTCGTTCTTTGGCCGGTGCCGGTAGAACAGCCGTGCCGCGCCGCCGAGCCGCGCGCGAAGCCCAAGGAACGCGGCTTCCTCGGCGATGAAGGTATCCGGGTCGGTGGTGTCGCTGAGAATGAAGACATCGAAGTGCGCGATGTTGCCGGTCGCTGCGACCGACTTGTAGATCGCCTGCACGCGTGCGAGCACGCGATCGGGGTCTTCGTTGTAAGTCGGAAAGAGCAGGGCGGTTTGCTTCTCGATCCGAGGCAACGGCGCCCCGGCATCGATCCCGAGCGACGCACTTGGCCGGTCGCCAGCGCGACGACACCGCCGAGCAGGCTCGCGAACGACAACGCGATCCACGCGAACAGAATGACGAACAGCGTAAGGATCACGCCTTCCAGCACCGTCAGCCCGCCGACCGCGAGCACCAGATACATTTGCCACGCGGCCCCTGCGCTCAGCGCGAAAGCCAAGCCGAACACGAACAGGCGGCGCGGCAAGATCGATTCAGGCTGGAGCGTGAGCTTTGCCGCGCGTGCCTCGCCTTTGAGCGACTGCACCGGCATTGCGAGCGGCGCTTCGGGCGGCAGGTAGGGTGTGCGCGGTGCTTCCGGCGCCGCCGGCACTAGCCTCAAGGCGTCCATCGGTCCATCCAGGCTTCCGAGATCAGCTCCTCGCCGCGCATCAGTTGCGCGCGCAGCTCGACGGTTTTTTCGCCGCCGGGCAGAAGCTGGAAGCTGACACGGATGCCGCCCGTCTCGGGGTTCTGGTGCGAGACGATGTTGCGGATCTTCGCCTTGTCGGACGAGACGGTCGCCTTGATCTCCACGGGCGGGATGGTTTTGAGGTTCTCGCCGGCGAAGTCGATCACGATCAGCCGCGTCTCGTCCGGTCCGGCGCCGACGCGGGTCGCTGACGACGTGCGCGAGCGGCAACGGCTTCGGCGCACGCGCGCCCCAATGAATGCGGTAGGTGTAGATGTATTCGCTCTTGGCGCGCGTCGGCGCGCGCGGGCGCCAGTACGACACGATGTTGTCGTTGATCTCCGTGTTGGTCGGAATCTCCACAAGGTGCACCGCGCCTTCGCCCCAGTCGCCGATCGGCTCGATCCATGCGCTCGGGCGGCGCTCGTAGCGCGCTTCCAGATCTTCGTACGCCGCAAAGCCGCGCTGGCGCTGCATCAGGCCGAAGCCGCGCGGATTGTTGTCGACGAAAGCGCTGACCTGAAGGTCGGCTGGATTGTTCAGCGGCCGCCACAGCACCTCGCCGCGGCCGTTCTGGATCAGCAGGCCGTCGGAGTCGTGCACCTCGGGCCGGAAGTCATCGACGCCGTTGCGGTCGTTCGATCCGAAGAAATACATGCTGGTGAGCGTCGCGAGCCCGATCTGGTCGATCTGCACGCGCGGGAACAGCGTCGCCTCGATGTCGTACACGGTACGTCTCGCCCGGCCGGATGGTGAAGCGGTAGGCCGCGGCCGCGCTTTCGCTGTCGAGCAGCGCATGCACCACCAGCGAGGTGGCGTTCTTGCCCGGGCGCTCGATCCAGAACGAGCGGAAGTTCGGAAATTCTTCGCCCTTCGGGTCGGCGGTGTTTAGCGACAGGCCGCGCGCCGAAAGCCCGTACTGCGTGCCTTTCGACACCGCGCGGAAATAGCTCGCGCCGAGGAACACGCCGATCTCGTCGAAATAATCCGGCCGGTTGATCGGCCCGTGAATGCGGAAGCCCGCGAAGCCGAGATTGCGCACGTCGGGCGCAGGTTGGTCGCCGAACTGAACATCTCCGGCCCGTAGACGATCGGTGTCGCGACGCCATCCTTGACCTCGTACAGGTCGACCCGGTTCGCGTAATAGAAGCCGCGATGAAACATCTGGAGCTGGAACGGCAGCCCATCGGCCTTCCACAGCGCCTGATCCGGCTTGAAGCGGATCATGCGGTAGCGGTCGTAGGTCAGGTCCTTCAGGACATCGGGAAGCTTGTTGTCGGGCGCCTGGTACGGCTTGGCGGCGAGGTCGCGCGCGAGCGCGCGCACGGTCTGCGCCTCGAACGGCGCGCCCTTCTCCTGCGCGGATGCGGGAGAAATGAGAGAATTGTAGAGGCCGCGGCCGGCAAACGGCAACGCAAGGCTTCCTGCAATCAAATCGCGGCGACGCAACGGCTGCTCCTGGTGTGTTTTTGCCCCGTGGCGCTGGACGCCAAGGAAGACCGGCCTGCTGGTGCTCGGCCGGACAGGGTCATAACGGTGCTGTCGGGGTGCGAGTTCCGCCGTAGAGGCAGTCTGTTTCAGGCAAACTCGTGGCGGCGCGTGATCGAAATGAAGGCGCCAACAGTCTTCTTATGTCTGCAGCTGCTTCAGGGCGTTCGGCGGCGATCACTTCGGGCGTCGCGTCGATCGACACGATGACCGGATGTTCATCGTCGCGCGGCTCTTCCAGCGCGTCGAACTGGCTGTGGAGCAGGGCGGGCGGCATGAAGTGCCCCTTGCGCGCCTTCAAGCCGCGCGTCGATCAGGTCGAAATCGCCCTTGAGATAGACGAGCCGCACGTCGGCGCTTTGCCGGTTCGTCACAATGTCGCGGTAGACGCGCTTGAGCGCCGAGCAGGTGACGACGCAGGTCGTACCCGCCGCGCGATGCTCGCCGATCCATGCGGCAATCGCGCGCAGCCACGGCCAGCGATCATCGTCAGTCAGCGGTGCACCGCGGCTCATCTTCTCGATGTTGGCGGGCGGGTGAAAGCTGTCGGCGTCGCGAAACGGACAGCCGAGTTCGACAGCGATCAGTTTGCCGACGGTGGACTTGCCCGCGCCGGAAACACCCATCACCACGATGGCGGCGATATAATTTTCACTGCGCATGATCTGATTCCGAAAACCGGTTCCCACTTTTCGGGATCATGCGCTACTTCGGCTCCTGATGGCCGCCGAAGCCTTTGCGCATCGCGGAGAAATTTTCTCCGCGAAGGTGTGCTCCTGCCGCGAGCGGAAGCGGGTGTAGAGCGCAGCCGAGAGCACATCGGCCGGCACCGCCTCCTCGATCGCGGCCTGAATGGTCCAGCGGCCTTCGCCCGAGTCCGCCACATGGCCGGAGTAGGAGGCGAGGTCGCCTTCCTCGGCGAGCGCCGCCGCGGTGAGGTCGAGCAGCCACGAGGTGACACGCTGCCGCGCCGCCATGTCTCGGCGATGTCGGCGAGATTGAGATCGAGACGATGCTCGGCGGGAAGCTGCTCATCGCCCGCGTGCTTCAATATGTCGAAGCCCTCCGCGTAGGCCTGCATCAGCCCGTACTCGATGCCGTTGTGGATCATCTTGACGAAATGCCCGGCGCCGTTCGGCCCGGCATGGATGTAGCCCTGCCCGGGGCGGGGATCGCTGCCCTCGCGATGCGGCGTTAGCGGGATGTCGCCCGCGCCGGGCGCGAGTGCGCGGAAGATCGGGTCGAGCCGCTCGACGATCTGCTTCTCGCCGCCGATCATCAGGCAATAGCCGCGCTCCAGCCCCCACACGCCGCCGCTGGTTCCGATGTCGAGGTAATGGATGCCGCGCGGCTTCAGCGCCTTGGCGCGCGCGATGTCGTCCTTCCAGAAGGTGTTGCCGCCGTCGATGATGGTGTCGCCCTCCGCCATCAGGCCGGCGAGGTCGTCGACCGCCTTCTGGGTCACGGCGCCCGCCGGGAGCATCAGCCAGACCACCCGCGGGGCCTTCAGCCGCTTCACCAGGTCCTGCAGCGCCACCGAGGAGGTCGCGCCCTCGCGTCCCAAGGCGAGGCTGGCGTCGAGATTGGCGTCGAACACCACGCAGTCGTGGCCATGCCGCATCAGGCGGCGGGCGATATTCGCGCCCATGCGCCCCAGACCGACGATACCGATTTGCATGCAGGAACCCGCGTTAACCAGTTGATAACCATACACTCGGCAAGAATTGCCTAACAGGCACGCCCCGCGCCCAGGGACGCGTGCCTGTGGGCAAAAACATGACCGACGTCACGGCAGGACAAGCGACCGGCGGCTTCCGGATTCCCGGGATCGGGAGCTTCGGCGACCTGTCGAAGCGCGGCGACATCGTGCTCGCCGTCGGCGTGATGACCATCCTGGTCGTCCTGATCTTTCCGCTTCCGGCGGTGCTGCTCGACATGTTTCTGGCGATTTTCGATCATCCTGTCGGTGCTGATCCTGATGACGGCGCTGTTCATCCATGCGCCGCTCGAATTCTCCTCCTTCCCGACCGTGCTGCTGATCGCGACGATGTTGCGGCTCGCGCTCAACCTCGCCTCGACGCGCCTGATCCTCGCGCACGGCCACGAGGGCACCGCCGCCGCCGGCCATGTCATCGAGGCGTTCGGCAATTTCGTGATGAGCGGCAACTTCGTGATCGGCATCATCGTGTTCACGATCCTCGTCATCGTGAACTTCGTGGTCATCACGAAGGGCTCGGGCCGCATCGCCGAAGTCGCGGCGCGCTTCAACCTCGACGCCATGCCCGGCAAGCAGATGGCGATCGACGCCGATCTCTCGGCCGGGCTGATCAACGAGAACGACGCGCGCACGCGCCGCAAGGCGCTGGAGGACGAAAGCTCGTTCTTCGGCGCGATGGACGGCGCCTCGAAATTCGTGCGCGGCGATGCGATCGCGGGCTTGCTCGTCGTGTTCATCAACGTGATCGGCGGCATGATCATCGGCATCGCGCAGCAGGGCATGCCCTTCGCCGAAGCCGCGCGCACCTACACGCTGCTCACCGTCGGCGACGGCCTCGTCACGCAAATTCCCGCGCTGATCGTGTCGACCGCGGCGGGCCTGCTCGTCTCCAAGGCGGGCGTCGGCGGCGGGGTCGAAAAGGCCCTGCTGAAGCAGCTGTCCGGCTACCCGACCGCGCTCGGCATGTCGGCCGGCGTGATGATCGTCATGTCGCTGCTGCCGGGTATTCCGATGCTGCCGTTCCTCGCGCTTGGCGGCGGCGCCGGCTTGCTTGCCTTTGTGATCCAGAAGCGCACCAGCGCCGCCGCCGCGACCGCCGATGCGCAACAGGCGACGGCGACCGCCGCCGCGAAGTCCGAAGCGGCCGAGGAGCCGATCAGCGCCTCGCTCAAGATCGACGATCTCAAGATCGAGCTTGGCTACGCGCTCCTCCCGCTGGTCAATTCGCCGGACGGCTCGGACCGTCTCACCGAGCAGATCAAGGCGCTGCGCCGCTCGCTCGCCAGTGAAATGGGCTTCGTGATGCCGGCCGTGCGCATCCTCGACAACGTGCAGCTCGAGGCGAATGCCTATGTGATCAAGCTGAAAGAGGTCGATGCCGGCCAGGGCCGCATCTGGCCGAACCAGCACATGGTGATGGACCCGACCGGGGCGCAGGTGAACCTGCCGGGCATGCACACCACCGAGCCCACCTTCGGACTGCCGGCCACCTGGGTCGATGCGGCGCTCAAGGAAGAAGCCGCGATCAAGGGCTACACGGTGGTCGACGCCGCGACGGTGCTCGCCACGCACCTGACCGAAGTGCTCAAGACCAACATGTCGGAGCTGCTCTCCTACGCGGAGGTGCAGAAGCTGCTGAAGGACCTCTCCAAGGAGCAGGCCGAACTTGTCAAGGACATGGTGCCTGCGCTGATCACCGTGTCGGGCATCCAGCGCGTGCTGCAGCTCCTGCTCGCCGAGCGCATCTCGATCCGCGACCTGCCGACCATCCTCGAAGGCATCGCCGACGCGCTCGCCTTCACGCGCAACCCGACTTACCTCGTCGAACATGTGCGCACGCGGCTCGCGCGCCAGATCTGCGCGCAGCACACCTCGCCGAACGGCTACCTGCCGCTGATCGCGCTCTCGTCCAAGTGGGAGCAGGCGTTCGCCGAGTCGATCGTCGGGCAGGGCGAGGACAAGAGCCTCGCGATGGCGCCCTCGCGCCTCTCCGAATTCATCACGCTGGTGCGCGAACGCTTCGAAGACGCCGCGCGCGAGGGGGAGGCGCCGGTGCTGGTCACGTCACCCGGCGCGCGGCCGTTCGTCCGCTCGATCGTGGAGCGCTTCCGCACCCAGACGAGCGTGCTCTCGCAGTCGGAAATCCATCCGCGGGTGCGGCTGAAGACGGTCGGTGGGATTTAGGCGGCTACATTCAGACTGACGCTCCTTAAGCGTTCGCTTGAACCCAGCACCAAGATTGATCTATCATAATAGATCAATCATTGTTTGATATTTTGGCATATCAAACTTGCATTCTATCTATATTGATATATTATTCTAGATTAGAAGCTGCACTTGATATGTGGAATAGATCATGCCTTACGCTGGAGACCACATTCTCGCTGCTCTCAAGGCCGCGCGCACGAACAAAGCACTTAGTCAGCGCGAGCTAAGCAAGGAAGCGGGCGTTCCTCAAAGCCATATCTCCAAGATCGAGGCCGGCGCTGTGGATCTGCACTCTCAAGCCTGATCGCGATCGCGCGCGCGCTTGACCTGGAGGTTCTCACTGTTCCGCGGAAGCTAGTGCCCGCTGTTCGAGCCATCGTAAGAAGCGACGACTCGACACCATCCGTCATCGTGGAAACATTCAGCAGACGCAAAAATATCTAAAACGCATTCGGAAGAATGCGGATCATCTCAAATCCATTCCTGAAATCGGAAAAGATTTGATCAATCTGCAACGTCTCGTGGGCGAGCTTGAGAATTTCCGGATAGGTCCCAACGAACTGACACGGATAAAATCAATTTCCGAATTGGTGCAGAAAGCGGTCAAAGATCCAAAAGAGAAATATCTGATCCAAAGTGCAGCGAACGAGTTGCGTCACCTGCGAAACAGTCTCGCGCACAATGGGATCGAGCCAGCACGGGCAATACGTCCTGCGTACACATTGGACGAGGATAATGATGCCTGACGTTTCAGTTCTCAACGTACTGCTTTATGGCGAGCGGATCGGCACGCTCACCTTCCTTCAGGGAGAGCGGTCGCTTTTTGCGTTCAACGATACGTACATCAACAATGAAAACCGCCCTACCTTGATTTATCTTTCAAAGACAGCCTAGGGAATCTCATTACCGATTTGAAGCCAACGCGGCAACGCGTACCGACCTTCTTCGCAAACATGCTGCCTGAAGGTGAAATGCTCGAGTATCTCGCCAAGCGCGCAGGCGTGAATCCCAAACGTGAGTTCTTCCTTCTCTGGATACTGGGAAAAGACCTCCCGGGAGCGGTCACAATCGAGCCCGCCGACGGAGAAGCATGGCCTCCGGAGCCAACGGCGGAGAGAAAGAAGAAGAGAAAAACGAACGGAAAACCAACGCCCTTCGATTCTCGCTCGCGGGAGTCCAACTCAAATTCTCGGCAATCAAGAGCGCGTCTGGCGGCCTAACAATTCCGGCGGAAGGCGTCGGCGGTTCATGGATCATCAAACTGCCGTCCATGAAATTCGACGAAGTCCCAGAGAATGAATTCTCGATGATGACGCTCGCCGGGAAAATCGGCATCGATGTTCCTGAAATCCAACTGATCGACCCCGATTTAATTTCTCGATTGCCCGATGGTATCGGGGCATTGAAAGGAAAGGCGCTTGCCGTAAGACGGTTCGACCGGACAGACAAAGGCCCAGTACATATCGAAGACTTCGCACAGGTGTTCGAGCTCTGGCCCAACGAGAAATACGGCAAAGCCAGCTACCGTAATATCGCCGAAGTAATTGCCGCAGAAACCGGAACCCCGGGAGTAGCGGAATTTGTGCGCCGCCTTGTCTTTAACAACCTGATCGGCAATGCCGACATGCACGCAAAGAACTGGTCGCTGATCTATCCCGACCGGCGGCAGGCTGCGATAGCTCCCGCTTATGATTTCGTTTCCACAGTACCGTACATCGCTGACAACAATTCCGCCCTCAGCTTCGGCCGGACAAAGCGGTTCGACGAATTTACCAACGATGAGTTGGCGTATCTCGCGGGCAAGGCCCGCCTTCCTGAAAAGCTGGCATTGGACACCGCCGGAGAGACAGTCGAGCTGTTCCATCAAACATGGAACTCCGAGAAGAAAAACCTGCCGCTCTCAAAAAAGCTTGTCGATGCTATCGACACACAGGCCGGAAAAATACCTATAGCGCGCAAGTGAGGCTTCGTTGCGTTCAGATTTGAAGCGCAGCATAGCTTGGGGAACGAGCAAGTCATTTCTGTTCGCGTTGATCCTTCATCTTCCCATGGAGGCTGCCCCTGCTGGAACAGAACGGCTATTGGACCGCCAAGCTCTGGACGCTGAAACGCGCCTAGAACGGCGTGTCGATGATGTACTTGCGTGTCGCGGGCGGAACGGTTTCGGGCTTCAACTGACCGCCGGCAAGCAGCGTATTCCAGAACGTATAGTCGGCCTGATGCACGATCATGCATTCGAGGCTTCTGACCAGCAGCTCGCCTTCGCCTGAATGCGCCATCGCGATGTGCGCGACCTCTTCGGGCAGGCCCGACCGTCAGGCAAATGTGAGCGCCGAACGCCGGATGCCGGATCGACGGCCGCCCGGTCTGCTTTTGCATCTGCTTCCAGCGCTTTCGATTGACCGGATCGAACTCCCACGCCTTGCCGACGTCGTGGACCAGCCCACCGGCCACGATCACGTCCATGTCGATGGCGAGTGCGGGATAGGCGGTGCCCATCTCGTTGGCGATACCGACTGCAAGTCGCGTCACCCCACGGAGGTGATCGGTCTGATCGCCGCGCTTGGCCTCATTGGTATCCGGGTTTCCTGCCGGTGGAATCTTGCGAATAGACTTGAAGCTCGAATGGGCGAGCGCAAACGCCCAAGCCTCGACGACCTTCTGCCGCAGCGCGGCGTCGCGGATTTGAGCGACCTCAGGCAATTCCTCGCTGACCTGCTTTCTCAAGGCGTCCGTGATGGCGCGGGGCTTCAGGTAGGGAATTTCGAAAGCGGGCTTCTTCGGCATGAATTCCTCCCCTTAGATTTTCCCGAAAGGCCGACCGGACGGTGCGTACTTACATCCGTTCGCCGGGCAATTCGCTCGCCTGCTTCACCCACTTCGCCATCTGCGCTTCGTCAATCCGATCATCCTCATGGATGTCGAGGTAGCGCACGTTCTTGTGCTTGGATGTGCCGGGCGGTACGGGGCGCAGCGACGCGCCGCGGAAGAAAGCCACCTTCACGTAGTTCGTGAAGCAATGGTAGCTCAGGAACCAGCCGTTTTCCTCGCCCTCAACGCCGTAGAAGGGTGAATTCCATTTCACCGCCTTGCGCACGCCGGGGACGGTTCGGGTGATGAGCGCGTCGAGGTGGCGCCCGACAGCGCGTTTCCAGCCAGGCATCGCCGCGATGTAGGCCTGCACTGGGGCGTTGCCGTAGCCCTTGGCGATCTGCGGGTTGCCGCCAGAGAGCAGGACCGGCTTTGCGGCGGTCCGTTTGGCAGTTTTCTTTGCGGTCTTCGCCGGCTTCGTGGATGTCTTTTTCGCCATCGTGTTCGCTCCATCACCTCTTTCCGGCCGCGCGTCCGCCGAGATGGTTCCCCGATACCCCATCCGATCACGCCGGCGCGATTAATCGTGAATCCCGCGCCACGGTGTTGTGACCCCGCGTTAACTGTCAAATCCGCCGGAAGCGCCTATATCTCAACAAGATAGAGTCCGCGCCTGACCGGCCGGGCGGCGGAAAAAGCCGTCCTGCCACAGTCAAGCGAAACTTTATGGAAGAAAGCGCGTTTCTCGATTGAACCAGCCGCCCGGTCGTCGCGACCAATGATCAGACCGGGGGAGAGATCCCATGAACCATTCACTCGTTACCGCAGACCGCACGACCCACCTGAAGATCGTCGCCGTATCGCTCGTCGCAGCGATCGCCGTTATTCTGGTCGGCGTCACCGCCCGCATCTCCGACACTGGCGCTACCGCCAAGTACGAGGCCAACGGCCCCGTGCTGAAGGCCGGCAAGCCCGCAGCCGTCACCGCCCGCGACGGGATCACCATTCAGTAAGTTTTCTACCGGAGTGACCTCCGCAAGCCCCCCTCCGAGCACCCTTTGGGTGCTCGCTTTTTTTGTGCCGCAGGCTGAGGTCGTTAAGGGCGCGGAACTTCAAGCAGCTTGGCGTGGATGACCGGGCCGGTCGGCTGGCCGGTCGGCGAGCCGCCGAGCGGCTCCAGCGAAATGCCGAATGTCGCGTTGTTGATGACGGCCGGGTCATAGGCGGCAAGCGTCGCCCTCACGCCAGAGTCGTCGTTCGCCAGCACGCCGAGCGGCTGCGGCGGCGCACCCGGCTGCGGCGCGATCCAGAGCTGATAGGACTTGTCGGTCAGGCGATCGGCCGCGACCAGCCGCACCGAGATCGTGCGTTGCTGAAGGTCGACGGACATCAGGAAGGCGGGCGATTGCTCGTCTTTCTGGAACACCGCGACCAGTTGCGCCGGCTGTGCAGGCGCTGCGACCGGCCTGTCAACCACAACGACCGGGCGGTTCGGCCGCAGTTCAGGCGGCAGGATGTCCGGCCGGTATTCGCGCACGAGAACGATGCCGACAAGGCACGCCGCCATCAGGCCGGTGACGGTGCTGAAGCCGCGCCAGCGTTGCATCCGGTGCCGCATCTGGATGATCTCGGCGCTGGGCGCGTCCTGCCGCCGCGCCGGTGCAGCCACCTCGGGCAAGTGCAGCTTCTCGATCTGTCCGGTGCTTGCGAGGCCGGACTGGATGCGCTCCCACACGGGCGCGGGCGGCTCTACCGGCGCGACCAGCACGTTGAGTTCGCCGAGCTTGCGCTCCCATTGGCGCACCGCATCGGCAAAGCCCGGATCGACCAGCATCAGGGCGTCGGCCTGCGCGCGCTCGTCGGCATCGAGCGTGCCCAGCGCGTACTCCGCAGCCAACCCTTCTCGGTCTTCGTCCATGCTCATGATCCGAGGCACTCCCGGATCTCCAGAAGGCTGCGCCGCAGCCACGTCTTGATCGTATTCGCCGGTGCGTCAAATTGCACCGCCAGTTGATCGCGGCTCCAGCCGCTGTAGTAGGCCAGCAGCACCATGCGCCGGCGGTCTTCCTCAAGATGGCCAAGGCAGGCGAGGAGGCGCTTGAGTTCCTCGGTCATCTCGCGGCGCGCCAGCGGGTTGGGTTCCTCTCCGGCTGCTTCCATTGCGGCAGGCTCGTCCTCGATCGAGGTCTCGCCCTTCTTGCGGATGAGGTCGAGCGACCGATTTCGGGCGATCGCCACCATCCAGGTGATCGGGGTCGCCAATTTCGGATCGAAACTGCCGGCATTGTTCCAGACCTTCAGGTAGGTTTCCTGGATGACCTCGTCGGCGAGGTCGCTTCGGCGCAAGATACGCAGAGCCACGCCGTACAGTTTCGCCCGCGTGGCTGCGTACAAACGCTCAAACGCAGCCTGATCGCCCTTGGCGACGGCGGCCATCAGCCATACGAGTTCCGCAGGCGTGAGCATCGCGGACGGCATTCCTCAGCGTTTCCAGTGCGACGATGGCCGGGACGGCACGCGAATGCAACCGGCCCGCGATGACGCAGGTGGGTCGATGGCGCACGCGCGCGGAAACGCGCCCGGTCAGGCGCGTTTCGCTGGTCCAGCTACGGATGAAGTCGAAAGAAGTTGCGGTCAGATCCGCATCGCGGCCGGACGCATCGTGCCGATACGGTCGAGTTCCGCCTGCTCGCGGGCATTGTCCGCGATGCGCTCGCGGGCCTGGTCGCGCTCGTCGAGCAACTCGACTTTCTTGAGTTCCTCGAACGCTTCGGCGAGGTGCATGCGCGCCTCTTCGAGCTGGCCTTTGAGTTCGTCGGCCGAACGCTTGAGATTGTCGCGACGTCCGATCGCAGCCTTGGCATAGGTCGGGTAGGCGAAATGCGTCGGATCGTGGATGCCGGCGCGATCCTGCTCGGTGGTGATTTCCCGTTCGAGGTCATTGGCCATGCGGTCGAAATCCGCCACCATGCTCTCGATCTGCGCCACGCGGCGGCGCTTCTCATCGACTTGAAACTTGCGCAGGCGAATGAGCGTCTCACGCGACTTCATCAACTCGTACTCCCCAGAAGCCCCGGAAATTGTCCGGTCGGACCGAGCGAAGCCAATACACGGCGTGCGCTCCCAGCCCCATCAAGGCTCGAATGTGGCAGCACAACGTTAGTTTTCGGTTTCCGGTCCACTGAGAATTTGCTCGAGCCGCATATAGGCTTCGTTAAGAGAGGTTGATTCTTCCTTGAGCTGGCCGAGAAACGCCTCCAGCGGCTGATGCAGGCCAATCGCCTCGTCCACTTCCGGGCTTGATCCGGCGCGGTAGGCGCCGAGCCGGATCAATTCCTCCATGTCCGCGTAGGTCGCCATGACCTGACGCGCGCGGTTGATCAGCGGCAGGTAGGCCGGATCGGCTGCGCGCGGCATCGTGCGCGAGACGGACTTCAGCACATTGATCGCCGGGTACCGCCCGCGCTCCGCGATCGCGCGCTCCATCACGATATGACCGTCGAGGATCGAGCGCACCGCGTCGGCGATCGGCTCATTGTGGTCGTCGCCGTCGACCAGCACCGTGAAGATGCCTGTGATCGTGCCGGCGTCCGTGCCGGGGCCGGCGCGTTCGAGCAGGCGCGGCAATTCGGTGAAGACGGTCGGGGTGTAACCTTTCGCAGTCGGCGGCTCGCCGGCCGAGAGGCCGATCTCGCGCTGCGCCATCGCAAAGCGGGTCACCGAATCCATCAGCACCAGCACATCTTTCGACTCGTCGCGGAAATACTCCGCGATGGCGAGCGTGAGGTAGGCGGCCTGGCGGCGCATCAGCGCGGGTTCGTCCGAGGTGGAGACGACGACGACCGAGCGGGCGAGGCCTTCCTCGCCAAGATCGTCCTGCAGGAACTCCTGCACCTCGCGCCCGCGCTCGCCGACAAGCCCGATCACCGAAACGTCGGCCGCGACATTGCGCGCCAGCATCGAGAGCAGCACCGACTTGCCGACGCCGCTCCCTGCGAACACGCCCATGCGCTGGCCGCGGCAGCAAGTAAGGAATGTATTGAGCGCGCGCACGCCGAGATCGAGCGGCGCGCCGACACGGCGGCGCGCGTGCGCGGGCGGCGGCGCATTGCGGAACGGGTAGGGGGAGGGGCCAGGCGGCAGCGGACCTTTGCCGTCGATCGGCTCGCCCATCGCGTTGACGACGCGGCCAAGCCATCCGGCCGAAGGCCGCACCGCGGCTGCGACCGATGTGCACACCGCGCGGCAGCCGCGCCGCACCCCTTCGAGCGGGGCGAACGGCATCAGCAGCGCGTTGGGTCCGGTGAAGCCGACGACCTCGCAGGGGATTGCACGCGATCCGCTCGCCTCGATAATGACCCGCGCGCCGACCGACATCGCATGAATCGGCCCCGCGACCTCGACCAGCAGGCCGCGCACGCCGACGACCCGGCCGTAAACCTCGACCTCGTCCAGTTCGGCGATCTGTTCGGCCAGCGCCTTCATCGAATCCCTTCGGCTTGGTGCAACTACCGCGGTTTCCTTAACCGGGCATTTACCCGTCTCATTAATGATTGCCTCACCGTCCTTGGGACATTGGCGTCTCGCTTTCCAGGACGGAGGGGCAAGTCGCGAGAGTCGGATACCGCCAACTCTTAATGTGGAACGTGAGCAGGTCAGGTTCGAGAAAACCACTCAGGTACAGCATATTACGGCGATTCTATCGTTGACGCCCAGTAAATGCTTGCACAGGAGAATCAGGTTTTGTTAACCATTGGCCGGTAGCGTGCCGAATCGATTGTCCCAAGGCGTACCAATGGGCCCTTGTGGCCTGCCGACCTGAGCCCAAGGGGCGTGGAAGGGGACTGGCATGCGCGTTCTGCTGATTGAAGACGATAGCGCGACCGCGCAATCGATCGAATTGATGCTCAAATCCGAGAGTTTCAACGTCTACACGACGGATCTCGGTGAAGAGGGCGTCGATCTCGGAAAGCTCTACGACTACGACATCATCCTGCTCGACCTGAACCTGCCCGACATGTCGGGCTACGAGGTCCTGCGGACGTTGCGCGTTTCCAAGATCAAGACGCCGATCCTGATCCTCTCCGGCCTCGCCGGCATCGAGGACAAGGTGAAGGGTCTCGGTTTCGGTGCCGACGATTACATGACCAAGCCGTTCCACAAGGACGAACTGGTCGCGCGCATCCACGCGATCGTGCGCCGCTCCAAGGGTCATGCACAGTCGGTCATCCAGACCGGCGATCTGGTCGTCAATCTCGACACCAAGACCGTCGAGGTGAACGCCGCGCGGGTCCACCTGACCGGCAAGGAATACCAGATGCTGGAGCTCCTCTCGCTCCGCAAGGGCACGACGCTGACCAAGGAGATGTTCCTCAATCATCTCTACGGCGGCATGGACGAGCCCGAACTCAAGATCATCGACGTGTTCATCTGCAAGCTGCGCAAGAAGCTCGCGAACGCCAGCCAGGGGAAGAACTACATCGAGACGGTCTGGGGCCGCGGCTATGTGCTGCGCGAGCCGACCGAGGTCGAAGAGCGTATCCCCGCTTAATTCGGACGTGCGTCGAGCCCCGTGCGGGCTCTCTTCCTCCCCAACTTCAACCCCGCCAGCGATGGCGGGGTTTTTGTTTAGCCGGCGACCACGCGCAGTTTCGGCCGCGCATGCACCGTGTGGTCATGCAGCGAGCAGCCGAAGGTCTGCTCGATCTTGCCCCAGCCGATCGGCGTGATGGTGAGCGCGCGGCTGTCGCGCTTGCGCGCGATCCAGCGCAGCTCCATCAGCCGGCTTGCCAGCGCAGCGCCGACCGCGCCGGCGAGATGGGCGCGCCGCTCGCTCCAGTCGAGGCAGGGGCGGCAGAACACGCGATGGCTTTTGCGTGATGCGGACAAATCCATGCCGAACTTCGCGAAGAAAGCTTCGCCCGAGGGCGTCACCACGCCGCCGTCGTCGGCGAATTCGATGTGGCGATGCTCGGAGAGCGCGTCCGCCAGCGTGACGCCGAGCTGGCCGGCCACGTGGTCGTAACACATGCGCGCCTGGCGCATGGCGTCGTCGATGCGGATCGGCCTGAGGCGCGGCGGCGCGACGGCCGTGACCGCCGAGATGCTCTCGATCATCGCTGCCACATGCTTGCCGGCGAGCTTGAAGTAACGGTGGCGGCCCTGCTGTGCCGGCACGATCAGGTTTGCCCGCGAGAGCTTGCCGAGATGGCCGCTCGCGGTTTGCGGCGTCACGTGCGCCGCATACGCAAGCTCGCCTGCGGTCAGCGCGCGGCCGTCGAGCAGCGCACACAGGATGTTGGCGCGTGCGGGATCGCCGACCAGCGCGGCGACGGCGGCAATGTCGAGCACTTCGCTCATGAGAGAGATATAGCGCGAACGAACCGGGCCGGCACGCCAGAATGCTTCGGTCCGGCCCGAAGTGTTTGGTGGCCCACTTCGGTGTACGCCGAAACCTCCACGGCGGATGAAGACCATCTTCTCCTCATCACACGAGGAGAAAGCCATGCCCACGTTCGACCTTTATCTTCCGCCGCGCGCATTCGCGACCTGGCGTCCGAAGGCATTGCCGGAAACTGTCCATCCGCTCGTTGCGGCCTGGCGGCTTGCTGTGGGCTGGATCGAGCGGGCGCGCCAGCGCCACGCCCTTGCCGCGCTCGACGATCACATGCTGCGCGACATCGGCATCACGCGCGTCGAAGCGGCGCGCGAGTGCGAGAAGCCGTTCTGGCGGTGATGTCTGCCGGTCGTCCCCGCGAAGACGGGAACCAGTCCTTAGCTCTGGATTCCCGCTTGCGCGGGGAATGAGCGGAGAAACTTAAGCCGCGCCGCGTGCGAAATCCGGCGCGCCATTGGCGGGTGGCGGAATATGCATCCCGTCGCCCGCGTATTCGTTGAGCTTGTTGCGCAGCGTGCGGATCGAAATGCCGAGGATGTTGGCGGCGTGGGTGCGATTGCCGAGACAATGTTTCAGCGTCTCGAGGATCAGGTCGCGCTCGACATCCGCCACGGTGCGGCCGACCAACGCGCGCGTCACCGTCTCGGCCGCGAACGTCGCGTGCGCGACCGCGGGTGCGGCGCGTTGTTCTTCGAGCCGCGCGCCATCCGGCGCGATGATCGCCTCGGGGCCGATGGCATCGCTGGATGAGATCAGCACCGCGCGGTGCATGGCGTTTTCGAGTTCGCGCACGTTGCCGGGCCAGCGGTTGGCGATGAGCTGCGCGCGCGCCTCGGTCGAGAGCACGCGCGTCATGCCGTTGGCGCGGGCGTACATCTTCACGAAATGGTCGGCGAGCTCCATCACGTCGGCGGGCCGCTCGCGCAGTGCCGGTATTTTCAGGTTCACCACGTTGAGGCGATAGAGCAGATCTTCGCGGAATGTGCCGGCCTTCACGACCTCGGCAAGATTGCGGTTCGACGTCGCGATGATGCGGATGTCGACCGGCACCGGCTTGGTGCCGCCGACGCGGTCGATCACGCGTTCCTGGATGGCGCGCAGGAGCTTCGCCTGCAGCCGCACGTCCATCTCGGAAATCTCGTCGAGCAGCAGCGTGCCGCCGGTCGCCTCCTCGAATTTGCCGATGCGGCGCGCAATCGCGCCGGTGAACGAGCCCTTCTCGTGACCGAACAGTTCGGATTCGAGCAGGTGCTCGGGGATGGCGGCGCAATTGACCGAGATGAACGGCGCACGGGCGCGGTTCGACTTCGCATGGACGTAGCGCGCGAGCACTTCCTTGCCGGTGCCGGACTCGCCGGTGATCAGCACCGAGGCATCGCTCGGCGCGATCTGCTGTGCCAGCTTGACCACAGCGGACATCGAGTCGTCACGATAGATGAAGTCGCGATGATCGTCGGCAACGGCGGCGAGCACGGCCGCGATCAGCTCCGGATCGGGCGGCAGCGGGATGTATTCTTTCGCGCCGGCATGGATGGCGGCCACGGCCGCACGCGCGTCGGTCGAGGTTCCGCAGGCCACCACCGGCACGGTGATGTGCTCGGCCTCGAGCCGCGTGATCAGATCGCGGATATCCACCGCGACCTCGACCATCAGCAGGTCGGCGCCGCGCCCGGAGCGCAGTACGCGCAGCGCCATGTCGGCGCCGTCCGCGTGGGTGACGCTCGCGCCCTTGTCCATGGCGAGCTTGGTGGCGAGGGTGAGCTGGCCGCGGAGTGTTCCAACGATCAGGAGGCGCATGGCAAAGTTCCTTCAATCCGAATTCAGCAGGCGGGCGGTCAGGTCCGCTCTGCCTTGATCATTTCCGTCATGGTGACGCCGAGCTTTTCCTCGACCAGCACCACTTCGCCGCGCGCGACCAGGCGATTGTTGATGTAGATGTCGATCGCCTCGCCGACCTTGCGGTCGAGTTCGAGCACGGCGCCGGGGCCAAGCCGCAACAGGTCGCCAATGTCCATCTTGGCGCGGCCGAGCACGGCCGAGACCTGTACCGGCACGTCGAACACGGCCTCCAGATCGGCGGCATTGCGCGAGGTCTCGACATCGGGGACGAGCGAGCTTTCGTGCGGCACCACGTCCGCATTGCGGTCGAGATCGGGCAGGGGAACCTTTTTCTCGTCACTCATCGCCGAAGCCTCCAGACTTTCTCATTGCGCACCTGCGCCGCCGACGCGCGCGGCGACATACCGGCCAACAGCTTCGCCGATTGCGGTTTCGGTGGCGGCGCGATCGCGCACCATGCCGCCATCCGCCCATTCGATGCGGCAATCGCCGACCGCGAGGCTCGGCTCGGCGAGCACCACCAGGCGGCCGTCGAAGCCGTGCAGCCGCGCGCTCTCTTCCAGCCGCTTGTGGGCGGCCTCGTAGATCGGCTCGGCGATACGCACGACGACATGCGGCGCGGAAATCAGCTGCCGGAAGCATGACGCGGCGAGTGCGGATATTTCGGTGAGCGGTTCGGCGGCGATCAGCTCCGGTGCGAGCTTGCGGGCGACCGCCACCGCGACCTCGACGGATTCGGCTTCGAGCCGCGCCTCGATCGCGGCGAGGCCCTGCGCAAGAGCGGCAACGCCTTGCGCGATGCGCTCGCAGGCCGCCGCGGCGCGGCCTTCGATCTTGGCGTCGGCCGCAGCAAACGCATTGCGGTAGGCCTCGGCTTCGGTCCGCGCAATCGCAGCCTCGTGGGCCGCACGCGTGACCGACGGCTTGCGCGCCCGCGGCCGTTCGCGAAGTCGTCTTCGAACAGGAATTTGACCGGCGCGCCCATCAGTAGATCAGCTCTTCGTCGGCGCCGTTCTTGGCGATCATGATCTCGCCCTTGGCGGCGAGGTCCTTGGCAAGGCTGACCAGCAGGGTTTGCGCCTCGTCGACATCGCGCAGGCGCACGGGGCCGAGCGCCTGCATGTCGTCGACCAGCATCTTGGCGGCTCTGCTCGACATGTTGCCGAGGAAGAACTGGCGCACCGTGTCGTTGGCTCCCTTCAGCGCCACCCCGAGCTTGTCCTTGTCGACGTGACGCATCAGCGTCTGGGCCGAGCCGGCGTCGAGCTTGATCAGGTCGTCGAAGGTGAACATCAGCGTCTTGATGCGCTCCGCGGCTTCGCGGTTCTGTTCTTCCAGCGACGTGATAAAGCGGGTTTCCGTTTGCCGGTCGAAATTGTTGAAAATTTCCGCCATCACCTCATGCGCGTCGCGGCGGCGCGTCTGCGAGAGGTTGGACATGAACTCGGTGCGCAGCGTGTTTTCCAGCCGCTCGATCACGTCCTTCTGCACCGCTTCCATCTTGAGCATGCGCGCCACGACGTCGAGCGCGAGCTCCTCGGGCAGGATCGCGAGCACGCGCGCGGCATGCTCGGGGCGGATCTTCGAGATCACCACCGCGACGGTCTGCGGGTATTCGTTCTTCAGGTAGTTCGCGAGCACCTGCTCCTGCACGTTGGAGAGCTTCTCCCACATGTTGCGTCCCGCGGGCCCGCGGATTTCTTCCATGATGTTGGAGACGCGATCGGGCGGGAGATATTGAACGAGCAGGCGCTCGGTCGCGTCGAAGTTGCCGAGCAGCGAGCCGGAGGCCGACAGCCGCCCGACGAATTCGAGCATCAGGCTCTCGACCGATTCGGCCTCGACGGTGCCGAGCGTCGACATCACGATCGAGAGCTGGCGCAGCTCGTCGTCGTCGAGCAGCTTCCAGATCTTTTCGCCGTGCTGTTCGCCGAGCGCCAGCATCAGCACCGCGGCGCGTTCCGGGCCCTTCAGGTCGCGGCCCGCGGCCGTTGGTGGACTGGCGTCCCGCAAGGGTCGCGACGAGATCGGCGATCTCGTTGTTGCGCGGTGCGGTTTGCGGCTGCGGCCATGGCGTGTCGGATCAAGCCGGGGCGTCTTGCAGCCATTGACGGACAATGGCGACGGTTTCGTGCGGATTGCGTTCGGCGAGCTCGCCGACCTTCTGGATCGACTGGGCGTGCACCTGGCCCTGCACCTGCGCCATGTCGATCATGCGGGAGGTCTGGCTCGGCGCGATCTGCATTGGCGCGTCACCGGCGACGGCCGGGCGCTGCCGCCGCCGCCCGTGACCGCGGGTGCGCCGGGGATCGCGGCGAGGGCGGGGCGCGCGCTCTTCGGGCGTCAGGATGCGGCGCACCAGCGGCCGCACCACGAACAGCACGCACGATGAGTGCGAGCAGGCCCATCACGGCCAGCTCGATCGCCGCGCATGATGTCGTCCTTGGTCGGCTGCAGCGAACTGCATCCAGCCGGTCGGTTCCTGGATCGGCGCGGCGGGCGCTTCGGCAAAGCGCAGGTTGACGACCTCGATCTGGTCGCCGCGCTTCTGGTCGAAGCCGATGGCGGTGCGCACCAGCGCGGCGATGCGGTCGAGCTCTTCCTTGGCGCGCGGCTGGTAGACCGACTCGCCCTTCTCGTTCTTCACATAGCTGCCGTCGACCAGCACCGCGGCCGAGACGCGCTTGATGCGGCCGCCTTCGGTGACTTCGGTCTTGGTCGAGCGGGAGATCTCGTAATTGACGATTTCCTCGGATTTCTTGGCTGAGTCGCGCGCGGCCTGGGCTTGTTGTCCCGGCTGACCCTGCGTGGTTTTGCTGGCCGCCCGGCAGCTCGTTGCCGACGGTGACCTGGCCTTCCTTGCTGTCGCTGCCGGAGGATTCCTCGCGCGTCTGGCTGGAGCGCAGCACGCGGCCTTCCGGGTCGAACTTGTCGAAGGTCTCGGTGATGCGGTTGAAGTCGAACTCGGCGTTAAGCTGCACGCGGGCGCGGCCGGGGCCGACAACCGAGGAGACGATCGATTCGATCTGGTCCTTCAGCCGGCGCTCGAAGCCCGCCTGACGTTCCTGGCCGGTGACGCCCATCGCAACGTCCGCGCCGGTCGCTGCGCCATCGGCCAGCAGATTGCCGGCCTCGTCCACGACCGAGACGCGCTGCGGCTTCAGGCCATTGACCGCGGACGCGACCAGATGGCGGATCGCGCGGACCTGGCTTGCTTCGAGCGCGCCGCGCACCCGCAGCACGATCGAGGCGGACGGCTCGACCTTGTCGCGCGAGAACAGCGGGCGCTCGGGCAGCACGAGATGCACGCGCGCGGCCTGCACCCGGTCGATCGCCTTGATGGTGCGGGCAAGTTCGCCTTCCAGCGCGCGCAGGTGATTGATGTTCTGGACGAACGAGGTCGCGCCGAGCGTGTCGGACTTGTCGAAGATCTCGTAGCCGACGCCGCCGCCCTTGGGCAGGCCGCCTTCGGCGAGCTTCATGCGCACGCGGGTCATGCCGGTCGCGCGGCACCATCACGATGGCGCCGTCGTTCTTCAGTTCATAGGGGATGGCTTGCCGCTCGAGGTCCTTCACGATCGCGGCGGAGTCTTCCGCCGTCAGGTCGGTGAAGACCGGCGACATCTGCGGGGCGGTGACGCGCAGGATGATGAAGGCGAAGACGCCGACCAGCGCGGCGGTGACCGCCGCCATGGCCCCGAGGCGCGCGGCGCCCAGCGTCCGGATGAACTCGACCAGCCCCTGCACGGAATTGCTGTCCCAGCCGTTTCGGCGGGCGAACGCCCGACCCGGCAAGTTTTGCCGGGTTCATGGTTTCGATCTGGTTAACGGCCGTTAGGGACGCGAGCGAAACGCGCGACCCCGCCGATGCGGGGCGCGAAAAGCAACAGCGCCGGCCAAGGGCCGGCGCTGTTAGCAACTGGTTAAGAATGGAGCCTTACTGCCGGTACTGCTGGATGCGCGTGGTGCGCAGGCCGGCGAGGCCGTGGCGGTCGATCGAATACTGCCAGGCGAGGAATTCTTCGACCGTCAGCGTGTAGCGGGTGCAGGCCTCTTCGAGCGACAGAAGTCCGCCGCGAACGGCCGCAACCACTTCAGCCTTGCGGCGGATGACCCAACGCCGGGTGCCGGGTGCCGGCAAATCGGCGATCGTCAGGGGGCTGCCGTCGGGCCCGATGACATACTTGACCCTCGGGCGATGAGGTTCGGTCATTGGTACTCTCACACATACAAACTGCTACTACTCAGCCGTGAGAGTACCGCGGCCGGATTTAAAATTTGGCTAAGCGCGGGCGGTAAATAGGAAACAAATTCCTACCAAGAGATGAACGCCGCGCGGCCGGAAATGCCGTGCCAGCGGGCAACTTAGAGGCCCGGGCGCACAACCTGCTTGATCTTGTCCATCGTGAAGCTCTGGCCGCCGATCTGCAGCGTCGGCGGGCTCTGCGTTCAGGTCCACGCTGTCGACCGTGCCGGACACCTGCGTCGAGATCGCGACCGCGCTGCCGCTGGCGTCCTTGGCGGTGATCGACCATGGTGTAGTTGCCGTCGGGATTTGTCACGCCGTTGTTGCCGCGGCCGTCCCACTGGAACGCCTGCTGGCCGGCGTTCACCGCGTAGCTGCCCGTGTAGACCAGTGCGCCGGTCGAGTTCTTGATGTTGATCGTCGCCGGCCGCGGGCTTGTCCGACGAGAAGCTCCACTTCGCAGCGCCGCTCTCGAGCTTGGCGGTCGCGCCGTCCACCGTCGCGGTTGAGCCGAGGTACGCCATCGCGGCGGTCGACTGGCGCCGACTGCTCGATGGCGATCAGCGCCGCCATCTGGGTGTTCATCTTCATCTGCTGCTCGACCTGGGTGAACTGGACGAGCTGCTGGGTGAACTGGTTGGTGTCGAGCGGTTCGAGCGGGTTCTGGTTCTTCAGCTGCGTCGTGAGCAGCGTCAGGAACTGATCGAAGTTTTTCGCAAGCGTTGTCGGGTCCGACGCGGACTTGGACGTCAGCGACCGACGGTGTTGCTCGGCGACGTGCCGGTCGCGGAGGCGACGGGATTGAGAAGCGATGCGAGCGTGTCAGCCATGCGTTACACCCTGATGTCGACGCCGCCGCCGAGCCCGATCAGCCGGCCGTAGCTGCGGCGCGCTGCTTCGGCAGACGGCGGCCTCGTCGTCCGGAACGATAAGCCGCGTGACCGGCGCCTCGCGCGGCGTCTGGTCGCGGTTGGCGAAGTTCTGGTCGCGCAGCGAGAATTCGAGCCCGCCCTCGGTGTTGAGGCCGGCGTGCTGCAGCGCGCGTTCGAGCTGCGGGGCGTCGCGGCGCAGGAGGTCGAGCGTTTCGGTGCGCTCGACGATGAGGCGCGACGTGACCTTGCCGTTGGTATCGACATCGAGGCGCACATCGATGCGGCCAAGCTCGGGCGGATCGAGGCGGATCTCGAAGCGCTTCGAGCCGTTCATGCGCGCGCGCGACGATTTCGACCGCGAGGCCGGCGACCGGGATCGCGCTGTTGGCCGCGGTGTCGATGCGCAGCGCCGCGAGCGGCGACATCGCATGCGGCAAGGCCTGCGCGAGGTGAGACGGAAGAGCGGGGCGGCGGTGCTGATTTGTGCCGACGGGGCCGGCGTTGCCGGAAGGTCAGCGACGCGCTGTCGGCCGCGGCGGGGCGAGCGCTGGCTGTGCTCGAGCGTCGCTGGATGCGCTGTTCATGCGGCGGCCTTCGGCTGCTCGTCGGCCGCGTCGGCCAAGAGCTTCGCCGCAGGGGCCGCTGCTGCCTGCGCTTGATTGTCGCGTGCGGCGTTCGCGCCCTCGGATTTGGCCTTGCCGGGTTCGGCTTTGGACTCGAGCTAGTTCGGCCTTCGGCTCCACTGGAGCAGGGGACTTGGCTTCGGGTGCTTCCGCCAAGCCGCGGCCTTCAACGCGGCCGCTTTTTGCGATTCGCCTGCGAGTCTCGGGCTGCCGTGGGTTTTTCGACGACCGGGGTCGCCGGAGCATCGATTGCGGCTTGAGGCTTCGCGGGTGCGGGCTCGCCGTCCGCGATCGTCGGTGTTGCCGCCGGCTGGAATCGGGGGCCGCCTCCACGGGTGGTGCGGCCTGCGTCCCAACCGGCGCGATCGGCTCATCGGCAACGGGCGTGGCGGTGGACGCGTTCGCCGGGACGGGGGGCGGTGCCGCAACCGCAACAGCGACGGCCAATGTGACTCCGGTCGCGGTTCCATCGGCCGCCGCGGTGATCTCGGCGTCGCCGCCGGCCTCCGCGATCTGGTCCGGCGCCTTTGCGTCGGGATCGGCGGTTTCGGGCACCGCTTCGCCGGCGGCCTCGGCCACGACGGCGTCGGCGGCAGCGGCGAATTCGAGCGCCAGCGCAGCTTCGGCAGGCGCGGCCACGGCTTCTGCGGCCGGCGCGATCGCGGCGTCTGCGGCAGGTTCCTTGGATTCGGAGGATTGGCCATTCTTGGCCTGCCGCGTATCCGGGGTGGGCGCGGGCTTTGTCGGATCGGATGAACTCGCGGGGGCGCCTTCGCGCGCGCGGCGTGTTTCGGCGCGCGGCGCGCCGCGGTCGGTTGCCTTTGCCTGGTCGGTGCGATCGGACGCGCGAGCCCGGGCGGGGCGTTCGGAGCGGGCCGGGCGCGGCGTATCGGCGGGCGCTGAATCGAGCAGCCCTTCGAACGCGCCGGATTTGTCCGAGGCCGCTCCCGTGCGGCCGGAAGCGGCTCAGGACGCAGGGGCCGCTGAACAACCGGATCGGACGCAACGTGGGGCAAGGCACTTTCCTCTCAGGCGCACGGGAGCGCCAAAAGGTCTGCAAGCGCGCGGGCCATGCGCGCTCGAGAAAAATATCATAGATAATTCAATAGTCTTAGCTGCGAGAGCCGCGGCGATTGTGCGAGCTGTTCCCGGCATCGCTTGCGCGACATGCGGCAAGAACTGCCGGGGCGCACCGGATCGAGCCGCTGTCGTCATTGCCTCCGGTCCGACCCGGCTTATAGGTATACCGGCATGCTCAACAGCCTCGACACCGAAGGCCGTCCGCAGGACACGCGGGTCGTCGTCGCCATGTCGGGCGGCGTCGATTCCTCGGTGACGGCCGCGCTGCTCAAGGCCGAGGGCTACGATG
This sequence comes from uncultured Alphaproteobacteria bacterium, assembly GCA_963779545.1. Classification (GTDB taxonomy): domain Bacteria; phylum Pseudomonadota; class Alphaproteobacteria; order Rhizobiales; family Xanthobacteraceae; genus PALSA-894. The sequence goes on from CAVZYQ010000013.1 coordinate 203,037, forward strand.
TCGTCGGCGTCACCTTGCAGCTCTACGACCATGGCGCGGCGACGCACCGCAAGGGCGCCTGCTGCGCGGGACGCGACATCCATGACGCGCGCGCGGTCGCTGAGCGCATCGGCATTCCGCATTACGTGCTCGACTACGAGGCGCGCTTCAAGGAAGCCGTGATCGACCGCTTCGCCGAGAGCTATGCGGCGGGCGAGACGCCGGTGCCGTGCGTCGAGTGCAACCGCTCGATCAAGTTCGCCGACCTGCTCGGCACGGCGCGCGAGCTTGGCGCGCAAGTGCTCGCCACCGGCCACTACGTGGTCAACCGCCGCCTCGCGGACGGCAGCCACGCGCTCTATCGCGCGCACGATCCGGATCGCGACCAGAGCTATTTCCTGTTCGCCACCACGCCGGCGCAACTCGATGTGCTGCGCTTTCCGCTCGGCGGCCTGCCGAAGGCGCGCGTGCGCGAGCTTGCGCGCGAGTTCGGTCTTGCGATCGCCGACAAGCAGGACAGCCAGGACATCTGCTTCGTGCCGACCGGCAGCTATGCGGACGTGATCGAGCGGCTGCGGCCGGGCGCGGCGGAGCCGGGCGATATCGTGGACCTGTCCGGCAAGGTGCTCGGGCGGCACGATGGCATCATCCATTTCACCGTCGGGCAGCGGAAGGGTCTGCGGATCGCCGCACGCGAGCCGCTCTTCGTCGTGCGGCTCGAAGCCGACACGCGCCGGGTCGTGGTCGGTCCGCGCGCTGCGCTCGCGACGCGCACGATCCGCCTGCATGACGTGAACTGGATCGGCGATGGCGCGCTCGACGATGCGTTGACGCGGCGGCGCGAGGTTTTCGTGAAGGTGCGCTCGACGCGTGCGCCGCGCGCTGCGTGGCTGTCGCGCGGCCGCGACGGCATCGAGGTCGAACTCGCCGACGGCGAGGAGGGCGTCGCGCCCGGGCAGGCCTGCGTGTTCTACGATTCGGCCGACGGCGAAGCGCGTGTGCTCGGCGGCGGTTTCATCCGAGGCGACCGAAGCCGTATCGTCGGGCGAGCGTGCGGAAGCGTTGCGGCGCACGCCTAGTTCGTCGAGGGGGCAATGACTGACACGCTCGATCGGAATGCGGTCGAAAAGGCCTATGCGCGCTGGGCGCCGGTCTACGACATCGTGTTCGGCAAGGTGTTCGAGCGCGGGCGCAGGGCCTCGATCGCGGCGGCCGAGCGCGTCGGCGGGCGCATTCTCGAAGTCGGCGTCGGCACCGGCATCTCGCTTCCCGATTATGCGCGCACCAACCGCATCGTCGGCATCGACATTTCGGCGCCGATGCTGCGCAAGGCGCAGGAGCGCGTCACCGAACACGGCCTGCACAATGTCGAGGCGCTCGCCGTGATGGATGCGAAGCATCTCGCGTTTCCCGACGACGCGTTCGACGTGATCGTCGCGCAGTACGTCATCACGGCGGTGCCGGATCCGGAGGCGACGCTCGACGAGTTCGCGCGCGTGCTCAAACCCGGCGGCGAGATCGTTCTGGTGAATCACATCGGCGCGGAGAGGGGCCGCGCAAGGCATTGCGAGCTTGCGTTCGCGCCGGTCGCGCGCCGGCTCGGCTGGCGGCCGGAGTTTCCGTGGGCGCGGCTCACCACCTGGATGGATCGCACGCCCGGCATCCACTTCATCGAGCGCAGGCCGATGCCGCCGCTCGGGCATTTTTCGTTGATCCGTTACGGCAAGGGCGGCGGTGGCGTGGCGGCCGCGAGCGCATGATTTCGAAGGGTGGGCTAAGCTTGCAAAGCAAGCGAGCCCACCGCTTTGAAGTTTGATCAAGACGCGTGGGCACGGCGCAAGCGCGCCTTTGCCCACCCTACACACGGAGACAATCATGAACGAAGACGCCTTCAACATGAGCGTGCGCAAGTTCCTCAAGAAGGTCGGCGTGACGGCGCAGCGCGAGATCGAGCAGGCGGTGCGCGATGCGGAGGCGCGCCGGCAAGCTCAAGTCCGTCGCGATGCCCGCCAAGGCGACATTCACCATCGGCGGGGTGAACCTGACGTTCGACGTCACGGGCGAGATCGAGACCGGGTAGGGCGCGCTGTGCCTTGACACCCTTTCGGCGCACTCCTTATATCCGCGCCACGCCGGGCTGCCCGGCGAACACAGAATGCCCGCTCGTTCAATCGGTTAGGCGAATGGCGGGGTAGCTCAGCTGGTTAGAGCGGCGGAATCATAATCCGTAGGTCGGGGGTTCAAGTCCCTCCCCCGCTACCAAACTCGGTAGCGCAGCATTGTGTGTCACTTCCCGATCTGTCCCGCCACGCGCCGCACCTTGCGCGGCGCCGCCATGAAGATCGCGACCGCCGACAGCAGGCTCAAAGCCAGCGCGATCCAGAACGCCAGATCGTAGTTGCCGAGGCGATCGTAGAGCAGGCCGCTCACCCACGGGCCGATCGCGCCGCCGGTCACGGCCGCGAGCATCGTGGTGCCGAAGATCGCGCCGAAGTGCGGCCCTTCGTAAATCTCCGCCACGATCGGCCCGAGCACCGGCGTGTAGGCGTAGCCGAGAAAGCCCTGCGCCAGCACCATCGTGTAGAGCAGCACCGGGCTGGTGCCGGCCTGCAGCGCGATGAGGGCGGCGTAGCAGATCGCAAAGCCGAGGCAGCCGATCGCCCAGACCCATTCGCGCCCGATGCGGTCCGACAAATGGCCGAAGATGATCTGGCCCGGGAACGCCGAACAGCGCGACGAGGCCGAGCGCCCATGCGGCCTCGGCCGGTCCGACGCCGATCTCGGTGAGATATTTGGTCTGGTGCACTTGCACGGCGTACCAGGCGTAAAGGCCGGCGGCGTAGCCGAGCGCGATCCACCAGAAGCGCGCAGTGCGCAGCGCGCGTGACAGCGTCCACTCCGTCGCGGCCCATTTTGCATCGACGATGTTGCTTGGACGCGCGGCGGCCGAGGCCGCGCTCTGTGCCGCTTCGCCGTCGGGGAGGAGGCCGATCTCCTGCGGCTTCTTGCGCAGCAGAAAGATGAGCGGGAGCAGCAGCACCGCGGTGATGAGCGCGAAAAGAAGGCACGCGGAGCGCCAGCCGTCGCGCGCGATCACGATCTGCATCCACGGCAGCAGGATGATGGAGCCGACGCCGACACCCGAGAACGCGATGCCGATGGCGAGACCGCGCCGGCGCACGAACCAGTTCGGCAGGAACTGCGAGTGGACGCCGTAGCCGAGCAGGTTGGCGCCGATGCCGACCAGCAGGCCGAGCGTCAGGTAGAAGTGCCAGACCTCGCGCATCAGCGAACCGAGCGCGAGGCCGGCGATGAGCAGCACGACACCGCCGCCGATAACGACGCGCGGACCTTTCTGGTCCATCAGCCGCCCGGCGAACGGTCCGATCAGCGCGGAGATGAAGAAGCCGAACGAGAACGCTCCCGCGACCACGCCGCGATCCCAGCGGTATTCCTCGAGGATCGGCGGCACCAGCAGCGAGAACGCCGTGCGGGCGTTCACGCCGATCGCCATCGTGACGAACGCGATGCCGACGATGATCCAGCCATAGAAGATCGGCAGGCGCGCGAGACGCGATGGCATGCTCATCGCGGCTCCTGCAGAAACAGCCGCGCCGCATTCTCGGCGACCTCATCGAGCGAGAGCCGGCCGCCGAGCCGATACCACGTGCCGGTCCAGTTCACCGCGCCGAGGATCAGCAGCCGCGCGAGCTGTGCGTCGCCCGGCATGTGGCCGGCGCGCTGCAGATCGTCGATCACCTGCTGCCACGCCGCGTCATAACGATCCTTCAGCGCGACGATGCGGCGGCGGTTGGCGGGCGACAGCGAGCGCCAGTCGTAGAGCAGCACCGGGATGAAGTCGTTGTCTTCCTCGAAGATGGTGCCGAGCTGCGCGCGGATCAGCCGCGTCAGCTTCTGCTCGGGCGGCAGGTTCAGCGCCATCACCTCTTCGGTCTTGCGCAGGCCTTCGGCGAGGCCTTGCTCCATCACGGCGACCAGAATGTCCTGCTTGGTCTTGAAGTGATAGAACGGGCTGCCCGAATGCATGCCCGCCGCGCTCGAAATGTCGCGGATGGTGGTGCCGTCGAATCCCTTCTCGCGGAACAGCTTCGCCGAGACGCGCAGCAACTCCTCGCGCCGGTTGCTTTCGTTGTTGCGGCGCGTGCGCGCCTTGCGCACTTCGCTCATGCGCGCGCGAGCCGCGGCAGAGTCGGCGGGCGCCTCGATCTCCATGCGCAGCAATTGCGCCGCGACGGACTTGCCGAGGCTGTCCATGCGCAGCGAGCGCGATGCGCCGCCCTGCAGCGCGGCGTTGAGCACGATCTTCAGCGCCAGCAGATTGTCGAGCGGATAGATCTCGACCGGGCCGGTGCAGATCGCGGCGAAATGCGCCGCGATGCGCTCGCGCGTCACCTCGCGCTTGAGCACCTCGTAGGTCGGCGCGTCGTAGGCGAACAGCCCGATGTCGGCGCGGTCGGCTTTGTCGCCGGAGCGCGCGTGCGCGATCTTCCACAGGCCGACCTTCATGCGACCGTCTCGACGTCGATCGCGACGCGCGGCTCGATCGCGTCGCGGCGCACCAGCGTCGGCCAGATGCCGAGCAGTTCGCGCGCGCGCTCCGAGCCGCGCAGGCCGCCCGCGTAGGGCGGGCCGGAGAGGCCGAGCCAGGGAAACAGGCGGCTGAAGCCTTCGGCGATGCGCTTGTCTTTCGTGCGCACCGTCATGCGCAGGAAGCATTCGTTCAGATTGTCGCGCTGCGACGCATCGGCGTTGGCGCCGAGCAGCGCGTTGTAGCCCATGTATTCGGTGTTGATCTCGTCGAGCTTCCAGCCGCGCTCCTCGACCAGCCCCTTGATGATGTTCGCCGAGGTCTCGCACTTGAGATACGCGTCCGGCCACGAGAAGCCGATCTGGCCGAGGCCCATCCAGCCGTCGTGATAGCCGGCGACGACCTTCAGCGTGTCGGGGCGCTTCGCGCCGCCCGCGCCGGTGATGCGGACCTCGTCGTTGCCTTTGTCGTCGAAATTCAAGGTGCCCATGTCGAGCACGACGTCGGGCGAGAAATAGGCGTGCGGGTTGTGCACCTCGTAGAGCAATTGCTGGCGCAGCGTGTCGAACGAGACGCGCCCGCCGGTGCCGGGCGCCTTGGTCATCAGCGCGGTGCCGTCCTCGTTCACTTCGGCGATCGGATAGCCGAGCCCGAGGAAGTTCTGCACCTTGGCCCATTCGCCGGCCGAGCCGAAATTGCCGCCGCTCGCCTGCCCCGAGCATTCGAGCAGGTGGCCAACGGTCAAGCCCTGCGCGAGCTTCTCCCAGTCGTCCCAGCGCCAGCCGAGTTCGTGCATGATCGGCCCGAGCGACAGCGCCGCATCCGCGACGCGCCCGGTGATCACGATGTCGGCGCCTTGCGCGAGCGCCTCGGCGATCGGCGCGGCGCCGAGATAGGCATTGGCGAACAGCAGGCGATCGCGCACCGACTTCGATGTCCGCGCCGGTGTCCATGTTGGCGAGCGGCTCGCCGCTCGCTTGCAATTCGTCGATGCGATCCGAAATCGAGTCGCCGGTGACGACCGCGATCTTGGCCTTGAAGCCCTTCTCGCGGAACGCGCGGGCCACCGCCTCGCGCGCGCCGTGCGGATTGAGCCCGCCGGCGTTCATCACGAACTTCACGCCGCGCGGTGCGGCCAGCGGCCACAGTTCGAGCAGCATCGGCACGCAGTCGCGCGCGTAGCCGGCGGTCGGGTCCTTCTGCCGGTCCTTCTGCAGGATCGCGAGCGTCAGTTCGGCGAGGTGATCGGACGCGATGTACTGGACGCCGCCGCTCTCGATCGAGGCGCGCACCGGACGCCAGCTGTCGCCGTAAAAGCCGAGCCCGGCGCCGATGCGGACCGATTTCATGGGCACAAACGGTAAGGGTGCGCTTTTCAAAAAGCAAACGCTTGGTACCCTGTCTTCCGGAAACATGCACGTAGCGCATGGTTAACGTCGTCGGCGATACGACCGGGGAGGGGGCGTGTTCAGCCAGTTCCTGCAGCTCACTCTTGCAGGCGTCGCGCAGGGCTGCGTCTACGCGCTCGTCGCGCTCGGCTTCGTGCTGATCTACAAGGCGACCGAGACGGTCAACTTCGCGCAGGGCGACCTGATGATGCTCGGCGCCTTCTTCGGGCTGACCGCAAGCACCATCCTGGGCTGGCCGTACTGGGCGACGATCCTGTTCGCCATCATCGTCATGGCGGCGGTCGGCATGCCGATCGAGCGGATCGTGATCCGTCCGGTGCTCGGGCTTCCGACCTTCACGGTGGTGATGATCACCATCGGCGTCGGCTACATCCTGCGCGGCGTCGTCACCATGGTGCCGGGCTGGGGCACCGAGACCTACACGCTGAAGACGCCGTTCGAGGGCGTGTTCCGCTTCGGCGGCGCGGTGATCGGCGCCGAGCAGGTCGCCACCATCGTGCTCACCGCGCTGCTGTGTCTGGTGCTCTATCTCTTCTTCCGCTTCGCCAAGCTCGGCGTCGCCATGCAGGCGACCTCGCAGAACCAGCTCGCCGCCTACTACATGGGCATCCCGGTGCGGCGCGTGAACATGCTGATCTGGGGCCTCGCCGCGGCGGTCGCGGCGTTCGGCGGCATTCTCCTGGCGCCGAGTCGCGTTCGTGCATTCCAACATGGGCTTCATCGGGCTGAAGGCGTTTCCGGCCGCCGTGGTCGGCGGTTTCGGCAGCGTGCCGGGCGCGATCGTCGGCGGGCTGATCATCGGCGTCGTCGAGGCGGTCGCGGGGTTTTATTTGCCGGAAGGGTTCAAGGACACCGCGGCTTATGTGGTGGTGCTGATCGTGCTGTTCGTAATGCCGTCCGGCATTTTCGGCGAAACCGCGCGGAAGAAAGTCTGATGCGGTTCATTTTCAAGACCGATTACGTCCAGGACATCCGCCTGTTCCAGCATGGCGGGCAGGTCTTCTGGTACGGGCTGCTTGCTCCTTGTGTTGCTCGCCGCGCCGTATCTCGTCAGCGGCTACGTGCTGTCGCAGCTTCATTTCATCTGCATCTACGCCATCGTCGGCTTCGGCCTGATGCTGCTGGTCGGCTACACCGGGCAGATCTCGCTCGGCCATGCGGCGTTTCTGGCGACCGGCGCCTATACCGAGGCACTGCTGCAGGCCGCCGGCATGCCGTTCATCGTGTCGCTGACCAGCGCGGCGCTGTTCTCCGCTGCGGTCGGCATCATCGTCGGCCTGCCGGCGCTGCGGCTGAAGGGCATCTATCTCGCGATCGCGACCTTCGCGTTCAACATCATCATCGAGGAAATCATCACGCGCTGGGAGTCGCTGACCGGCGGCAACAGCGGCAAGCTGCTCAAGGCGATCGAGATCTTCGGCTATCGGATGAGCAGCGGCGAGAGCTTCTATTATGTCTGCCTCGGCCTTGCCGTTCTGTCCTGTCTTGCAATGATCAACATTCTGCGCTCGCCGACCGGCCGCGCGTTCGTGGCGATCCGCGACTCGGAAGTCTCGGCGAGCTGCATGGGCATCAACCTCGCCTACTACAAGACGATGTCGTTCGCGCTCTCGGCCGCGCTGACCGGCGTCGGCGGCGCGCTCTACGCGCACAAGGTCGGCTTCATTTCGCCGGAGCAGTTCACGCTGATCCAGTCGATCGAGCTCGTCACCATCGTGATCATCGGCGGCGTCGGCTCGCTGCATGGCGCGGTGCTGGGCGCTGCGTTCATCATCATGCTGCCGCAGGGCATTTCGATCGCGAAAGGCTGGCTGCCGGATACGATCCCGCAAGCCGGGCTGCAATCGGTCGTGTTCGGGTTCATTCTGGTGGCGTTCATCATCTTCGAGCCATACGGGCTCTACGGCCGCTGGCTGAAGATCCGCACCTATTTCGACGTGTTCCCGTTCTACCGGCGCGGAACGTTCCGCCGCCAGCGCTCCTATCTGCGCTCGGAGCGGCTGCGATGAGGATTGTTTTTGCACTCCGTGTGTCCCGGGCGCAGCGCAGCGCGCAACGATGCGCTGCAGACCCGGGACCCTGGTTTTTTATTTCAAGGGAAGCAACCGGGGTCCCGCATCTGCGATGCACCGCTAAGAAGCGCTGCATCGCGTGCGGGACACGAGCAACGCCATGACCTTCTTCGCGGTCGAAAATCTCGGCGTGCGGTTCGGCGGCGTGGTCGCGGTCGACGGCGTGAGTTTTTCCGTCAATCAGGGCGAGGTCTACACGATCATCGGGCCGAACGGCGCCGGCAAGACCACGATCTTCAATCTGATCGGGCTGATCTATCCGCCGACCTCGGGCCGCATCGTGTTCGAAGGCCAGCAGGTGACAGGCGCACCGCATCACGTCGCGCAGCGCGGCATCGCGCGCACGTTCCAGAACATCGAGCTGTTCGAGCATGCGACCGTGCTGCAGAACCTGCTGATCGGGCGGCACCGTCACCGGCAGACCAACCTGTTCGACGAGTTGCTGTTCCTGCCGAAGGTTCGCCGTGCGGAGGTCGCGCAACGCGAAGCGGTCGAGCGCGTGATCGACCTGCTCGATCTCGCGCATTACCGCGACAGCCTCGTCGCCGGCCTGCCGTACGGCGTGCGCAAGGTCATCGAGCTTGGCCGCGCGCTTGCGACCGAGCCGAAGATGGTGCTGCTCGACGAGCCGTCCTCCGGCCTCAATCCGGACGAGACCGACGACATGGCGTTCTGGATCGAGGACATCCAGAAGGAGCTCGGCATCACGGTGCTGATGGTCGAGCACGACATGAATCTGGTGTCGCGCGTGTCCGACCGCGTGCTGGCGCTGAACGAAGGCAAGGTGATTGCCGAAGGCACGCCCGAGCAGGTGCAGTCGCATCCGGCGGTGATCGAGGCCTATCTGGGGGGAGGCGAGTGAGCCACCCCCATTCTCCAGCTCCTCAATGTCGAGTCGAACTACGGCCCGGTGCAGGCGCTGCGCGGGGTGAGCCTGTCGGTGCCGGAAGGCAAGATCGTCACCGTGCTCGGCGCGAACGGTGCGGGCAAGACCACGACGCTGAAAACCATCTCCGGCATCATCGAGCCACGTAAGGGTCAGGTGAAATTCCGTGGCAAGGACATCCAGGGCAACTCGCCCGACGCGATCGTGCGCGCCGGCATGGTGCACGTGCCGGAGGGGCGCGAAGTCTTCCCGCTGCTCTCGGTCGAGGACAACCTGCGCATGGGCGCCTACACGCGCCGCGACTCCGACGGCATCGCGCAGGATATGGCCGCCGTGTTCGGCTATTTCCCGATCCTGCGCGAGCGCGCCAGAGCAGGAGGCGGGCCAGCTTTCCGGCGGGCAGCAGCAGATGCTGGCGATCGCGCGCGCGCTGCTGGCGCGGCCGTCGCTGATCCTGATGGATGAGCCGAGTTTCGGCCTCAGCCCCAAGCTCACCAAGGAAATCTTCGATATCGTGGTGCGGATCAATCGCGAGCGCGGCGTCACCATCCTGCTGGTCGAGCAGAACGCCCACATGGCGCTGAAGATCGCGGACTACGGCTATGTGCTCGAAGTCGGGCGCATCGTGATGGAGGATACCGGCGCGCGGCTTGCCGAGAAGGACGACATCAAGCGAATTCTATCTCGGCATGAAGGCTGCGGGCGCGAGAGGAGCGCGGCGATGGAAAAAGAAAAAGCTGTGGCGATGACCGTCGATACAGCCGAAACCGTGCCGACGATGTTCGCCCGCGCGGTCGCCGAGCGCGGCGCGCAGGTCAGCCTGCGCCAGAAGCACTTCGGCATCTGGCAGAGCGTCAGCTGGACCGAGTTCGGCGCGATCGCGCGTGAGGCCGGCATGGGCCTCGTGGCGCTCGGCTTTGAGCCCGGCGAATGCGCCTCAGTGCTCTCCAACACCAACCGCGAGTGGCTCTACGCCGACATGGGCATTCTCGGCGCGGGCGGCGTGTCGAACGGCATCTATCCGACCGACGCGCCGGTGCAGGTCGAGTACCTCTGTTCGGATTCGAGCACGGTCTATCTGTTCGTCGAGGACGACGAGCAACTCGACAAGGCCCTGGAGGTGCGGGCGCGGCTGCCGAAGCTTGCGCAAGATCATCGTGTTCGACATGGACGGCCTGCGCGACTTCAACGACAGCCAGGTGATCAGCTTCGATGCGCTGCGCGTCATCGGGCGCGAGTACGATGCCGCGCATCCGGGCGAGTGGGAAAAGCGGGTCGCGACGCGCAAGGCGGACGATCTCGCGGTGCTGATCTACACATCGGGCACGACAGGCCGGCCGAAAGGCGCGATGCTTTCGCACGCCAACATCCTCACGTCGATGAAGCTCTATGCGGAGGTCTTCGCGCAGCGTTCCGACGACGAGCGCATGTGTTTCCTGCCGCTGTGCCACGTGGCAGAGCGGATCGTCGGCGTCTACACGGGTTTCCTCTCCGGCACGCGGCTGAACTTCGTCGAGAATCCCGAGACCGTGCCGGAGAACGTGCGCGAAATCGCGCCGACGATCTTCGGCGCGGTGCCGCGTGTCTGGGAGAAATTCTATTCCGTCGTGCTCATCCGCGTGCGCGAAGCGACAGGGCTCGCACAGCTTGCCTACAAGCTCGCGATCGGCGTGGGCTACAAGGTCGCGGCCCTGCGCGAGCAGGCTGACCCCGTGCCGCCGCATCTCTCCGCCGCGTTCTGGCTGGCGCGCGTGCTCGTGCTCAACAATATCCGCAAGGCGATCGGCGTGCATCGCGCGCGCCTGCTGATCACCGGCGCTGCGCCGACCTCGCCGGACCTGATCCGCTGGTACGCGGCGCTGGGGCTCGAAATGGTGGAGGTGTGGGGCCAGACCGAGTCCGGCGGCATCTCGACCGCAAACCCGATCGGGCGCAACAAGCCGGGCTCGATCGGCAAGCCGCTGCCGCAGACGGAAGTCAAGGTTTCACCGGAAGGCGAGCTGCTGGTGCGCAGCCCGTCCGTCTTCATGGGCTACCTGAACCAGCCGGAGAAAACCGCCGAAACGCTGCGCGACGGCTGGCTGCATACCGGCGATGTCGGGCGGATGGACAACGAAGGCTATTTCTACATCACCGACCGGATGAAGGACATCATCATCACGGCGGGCGGCAAGAACATCACGCCGTCGGAGATCGAAAACCAGCTCAAGTTCTCGCCCTACATCACCGACGCGGTGGTGATCGGCGACCGGCGCGCCTACCTCACGGCGCTGATCATGATCGACCACGAGAACGTGGAGAAATTCGCGCAGGACAATTCGATCCCGTTCTCCAACTACACCAGCCTGTGCCGCCGGCCGGAAATCCTCGAACTGATCGAGGGCGAGATCACGCGGGTGAACACGAAATTCGCCCGCGTCGAGCAGGTGCGCAAGTTCCGCCTGATCGAGCAGAAGCTCACCGCCGAGGACGAGGAACTGACCCCGACCATGAAGCTCAAGCGCAAGCTGGTGAACGAGAAATACCGCGCGCTGATCGACAGCATGTATGCCCGGGAAGCGGCGTAAGGCGGGGCTATCGGCCAGCGGCGCGGTCTGTTGCCGCACGCACGCCGTCATGCCCGGGCTTGTCCCGGGCCGCCGCCCAATTAAGATGTCTGCAACGTCAAATCGTGGTGTGCCAAAGGGTTAAGGGCCGCCACGGATAAATTCGGGAGAGAACCACTCATGAAATCCATCGCATTCGCAACGCTTGCGTTGCTCGCCGCCTCGCCGGCGCTGGCGCAGCAGGGCGTGTCCGCCAATGAAATCGTCGTCGGCACCGCGCAGGACCTGTCCGGGCCGATCGTCAATTTCTCCAAGGCCGCCGTGAACGGCATGCGCATGCGCGTCGACGAGATCAACGCGGCGGGCGGCATTCATGGCCGCAAGCTGCGGCTCGTCGTCGAGGATCACGGCTACGATCCGAAGAAGGCCGTGCTCGCCGCACAGAAGATGGTGCAGCAGGACAAGATCTTCGCGGCGCTCGGCTCGATCGGAACGCCGACCGCGATGGCGGCGATGCCGATCTATCTCGACGCCAAGGTGGCGCACCTGTTCCCGCTCTCGGGCGCGCGCGAAATGTTCGAGCCGATTGCCCCGCTGAAGTTCTCGTTCGCGGCGCCGTATTTCGACCAGATCCGCGCCGGCATCAAGCGGCTGGTGAAGGAGAAGGGACTGAAAAAGGTCTGCACGCTTTATCAGGACGACGACTTCGGCCTCGAAGTGATGCGCGGCGCCGAAGCCGGCCTGAAAGACATCAACATGACCTACGCCGAGCGCACCACCTACAAGCGCGGCGCGACGGACTTCTCCTCGCAGGTCGCCAGGATGAAGGAAGCGGGCTGCGACGGCGTCGTGATGGGCACCATCATCCGCGAGACGATCGGCACCATCGGGACCGCGAGGAAGCTCGACTGGAATCCGGTTTTCGTCGGTACGACCGCGAGCTATTCGGAGATCATCCACAAGCTCGGCGGCGCGGCGGTGAACGGCTTCTACTCGACCTGCACGGTGAACAACCCCTATGCGGACGATCCGAACCCGAAGGTGCGGGAGTGGTTCGCCGACCTACAAGGGCAAGTTCAACGAAGACCCGACGGTGTTCTCGGCCTATGGCTGGGAGATCATCAACCTGTTCGGGCTCGCCGCGGAAGCCGCCGGCAAGAACCTCACGCCCGACACGCTCAACAAGGCGATCGAGTCGACCAAGTTCCCGGCGACTTCTTCGGCGCCGACGAGCAGACCTTCTCGGCGACCAAGCACCTCGGCTCCGACCGCGCGATGCTGTGCCAGATCCAGGACGGCAAGTGGAAGTCGGTGTCGGAGTATCTGACGAACTAGCCTCGCGTTTCCCCGCGCGCGGTGCGAGCGTGCACCTAGCGATGCGATCGCAGATGCGGGATCCCGGTTGCTTCGTTTCTGAAATAAACAACCGGGCTCCCGGCATCAGCGAGCGCATCGCTACGCGCTGCACCGCGTGCGGGACACGGCGTGCCTACCCCGGCGAAACCATATACGCGGCGTTCCCGGTCGCGATCAGCTCGCCTGAATCGTTCTCCAGCTCCATCTGCGCGACCGCGACGCGATTGCCGAGCCGCACCACGCGCCCGTGGCGATGAAATAGTTGCCGCGCCCCGGCCGCAGGTAATCGACGTGCAGGTTGATGGTGCCGATGTTCGGGAACTGACCCTCGGGCGTGGAATCGGATTTCTGCTGCGCGACCGCGAGGTGGATGGCGATGCCGGCCGTGACATCGAGCACCGCCGAGATCACGCCGCCGTGCAGCATCTGGCGGCGCGGGTTGCCGATCAGGTCCGGCCGCATGTCGAAGCGCAGCTTCGGTGCGGCCGGATCGATCGACTCGACCTTGATGCCGAGCACGCGATTGAACGGCACGAGCTGCTCGAACACATGGCGCAGGCGGGCTTCGATCTTCTCGTGTGCCTGCGTCATGGTGCTGGCTCCAGTTCGACCAGAAGCTGGCCGGGCGACACCTGCGCGCCCGGCCGCCACGTGCACGGCTTTCACGCGCGCCGCGGCGGGCACGCTCAGCGCGTGCTCCATCTTCATCGCTTCGAGCACGACCAGCGCGCGGCCTGCCTCCGCGGTGTCGCCAGCCTTCGCATGGACCGCGACCACGCGGCCGTTCATCGGCGCGACGAGGCGGCCATCGCTCGGGCCCGGCGGCGCGTGCGGCGGGCGGCGCGTGCGTCGTGATGTCGAGCCGGAAGCTGTCGCCGCCGCGCGCGATGTGGATCGCATCGTCTTCGACCGACGCAGACGGCGCGATCATCGGGATCGAGCGCGATCTCTTCGCCGCGCACGCGCGCGCGGAATGCGCCACGCTCGTAGGTGAGCGCAACATCGTCCTCGCCGAAGCGCACCGGCATCGCGCGCGCCGGATTGTTGCTCCACGAATTCCATTCGCCGTAGCCGGCGTTGCGCGCAAGCTGCACCGCGGCGGCGCCGAGCGCCGCGCTGTCCGGCTTCGCGTCCGGCATAGGAGAACCGCGTGAGGAAGTCCGTCGTGGCTCCGCGTGCGGCGAATTCTTCATCGCGCAGCACGGCTGCCAGAAATGCCTTGTTGGTCGGCGGCCCGAGCACCACCGTGTCGTCGAGCGCGCGCGCGAGCTTCTCGCGCGCCTCGTCGCGCGTGCGGCCGTGCGCGATCACCTTGGCGATCATCGAGTCGTAGTGCGGCGCGATCTCGATGCCGGATCTCCAGCGCATGATCGGTGCGCACGCCCTCGGCTGGACGCCACAGCGCGAGCCGTCCGGACTGCGGCAGGAAATTCCGCGGATCCTCGGCGCACAGCCGCGCCTCGATGGCGTGGCCGCGAAACCGGATATCGGACTGCTGCCTGCGTGAACCGCTCGCCCATCGCGACGCGAAGCTGCCATTCGACCAGATCGGCGCCGATGACCGCTTCGGTCACCGGATGCTCGACCTGCAGCCGCGTGTTCATTTCCATGAAATAGAACTGGCCGTCGGCGTCGAGCAGGAACTCGACCGTGCCGGCGCCGACGTAGTTCACAGCCTGCGCCAGCGCGACCGCGGCGGCGCCAAGCTTCTCGCGCAGTGCCGCATCGACCGCCGGGGAGGGCGACTCCTCGATCAGCTTCTGGTGCCGGCGCTGCACCGAGCAATCGCGCTCGCCGAGATGCAGGACATTGCCGTGCTTGTCCGCGAACACCTGCACCTCGATGTGGCGCGCGTTCGTCGATCGCGCGCTCCAGCATCAGCCGCCCGTCGCCGAAGGCGTGCTCGGCTTCGGAGCGCGCCGCGTTGACGGCGGCGTCGAAATCTTCCGCGCGCGCGACGCGCCGCATGCCGCGCCCGCCGCCGCCCGCGACCGCCTTGATCATCAGCGGATAGCCGATCTTGCCGGCGAGTCTCCGCCGTCGCGTCGCCGACCCGGCATCGTCGGCACACCGGCCTGCGCGCGCAATGCGCTTCGCCTCCGCCTTGTCGCCCATCTGGCGGATGACGTTCGGCGAGGGGCCGATCCACATCAGCCCGGCATCGATCACGGCCTGCGCGAAATCCGCGTTCTCGGCGAGGAAGCCGTAGCCCGGATGGACCGCATCCGCGCCGCTTCGCTTCGCCGCCTCGATGATCGCCGCGATGTTGAGATAGGACTCGCGCGGCGCGGCGCCGCCGATGCGCACCGCCGTGTCGGCCTCGCGCACATGCAGCGCATCGCGGTCCGCGTCCGAATAGACCGCGACGGTGCGGATCCCCATGCGCTGCGCGGTGCGCATGATGCGCCGCGCGATCTCGCCGCGATTGGCGATGAGCAGCGACTTCATGGCCGCGCCACGCCGAACTGCACCGGCCGCAGCGTGCGCGCATCGGCCTCGCGGCAGATCGAGAGCGTGAAGCCGAGCACATTGCGGGTGTCGCGCGGATCGATGATGCCGTCGTCGAGCATGCGCGCACTGGTCACGAACGCGCTGCTCTGGCTCTCGAAGTTGTCGACGATCTTCTTCTTCAGCTCATCGATCTGCGCGGTGTCCGGCTCCTGACCTTTGCGCCGCGCGCCGGCCTCCATCACGTTCGCCATCGTGAGCGCGGCCTGCTCGGCGCCCATCACGGCGGTCTGCGCGTTCGGCCACGAGAACAGGAAGCGCGGATTGTAGGCGCGCCCGCACATGCCGTAGTTGCCGGCGCCGAACGAGGCGCCGCACATCAGCGTGATCTGCGGCACGTTGGCGTTCGACACCGCCTGGATCATCTTCGAGCCGTGCTTGATCATGCCGGCTTCTTCCGACGCCTTGCCGACGATGTAGCCGGTGGTGTTCTGCAGATAGAGGATCGGCAGCCCGGCCTGGCAGCACGACTGGATGAAATGCGTCGCCTTCGTCGCGCCCGCCGGATCGAGCGGGCCGTTGTTGGTGACGATGCCGACCGCGAAGCCCTGCACCGGCGGCGTGGCCGCACACCGTCGCGGGGCCGTAGTCCGGCTTGAAGTCGAGAAAATCGCGAGTCGTCGGCGAAGCGCGCGATGATCTCGCGCATGTCGACCGGCGTCTTGCGGTCCGGCGGCATGATGCCGAGCAGTTCGTCCGCCGCGTAGCGCGGCGGCTTGCCCTGCGGCGCAGGTGCCGCGCCCCAGTTCAGCCGCGCGATCACCTCGCGCGCGAAGCGCACGCCGTCGGCGTCGTCCTCGGCGAGATATTCGCCGAGCCCGGACACATGCGTGTGCATCACGGCGCCGCCGAGTTCCTCGTCGGTGGCGATCTCGCCGGTCGCGGCTTTCAGCAGCGGCGGTCCGGCGAGGAACGCCTTGGCGCGCCCGCGCACCATGACCACGTAGTCGGAGAGGCCCGGCATGTAGGCGCCGCCCGCCGTGGACGAGCCGTGCACCACGGTGATCACCGGAATGCCCGCGGCCGAGAGCTTCGCGAGATTGTGGAAGATCGCGCCGCCGTGGATGAAGCCCTCGACGCGGTAGCGCAGCAGGTTCGCGCCCGCGGACTCGACCAGATGCACGAACGGCAGCTTGTTCCTGAGCGACAGTTCCTGCGCGCGCAGCAGCTTCTCGCGCCCCATGTGCTGGATCGCGCCCGCATCGATGCCGCTGTCGCTCGCGACCACGATGCAGCGCACGCCGGACACGTAGCCGATGCCGGCGATCATCCCGCCGCCCGGCACGGACTTCTCGAGGTCGGGCGTATCGAGGCCGTAACCGGCGATCGACGACAGCTCCAGCCACGGCGCGCCGATGTCGAGCAGACGCGCGACGCGCTCGCGCGGCAGCAATTGTCCGCGCTTGTCGAACAGCGGCTTGGCCTGCGCGGACTTGTCCCGCGCACGGGCTTCCAGCGCGCGCAGCTGTGTCGATCAGCGCCAGCATGTGCGTCGCGGTTGCGCGCGAAGGCTTCGCCGCTCGGCATCGATCTTGGATTCGATGGCGGGCACCGGTCTAGCCCGCAGCACCTTTCGGCTTCGCCGGGCGAGATGAAAGCCGCTTCGAACGTGCCTAAGCCGTCGTCGTGCCGCTTCTGCACCAGCGGATGGCTCGCCTTCACGTTCGGCGCGGCGCCGTCGATGCGGATGCACGAGCCGGACACGAACGCCGCGGCCGGCGACAGCAGGAACACGATCGCGGCGGAGACTTCCGACTCGGTGCCGAGACGCGCCGGCGGGAACCTTCGTGTGCAGCGAGCGGATGCGCTCGCGTCGCCTCGGGCGGATACTGGTCCATGCCGGACGACGCGATCCAGCCCGGCGCCACCGCATTCACGCGCACCGGCGCCCATTCGAACGCGGCGGTCTCGGTGAAATTCAGCATGCCGGCGCGCGCCGCGCCGGAGTGGCCCATCGTCGGCATGCCGTGCCACATGTCGGCGAGCATGTTCACGATCGCGCCGCCGTTCTGCTTCATCCACTGTGTGTAGGCTTCGCGCGCCATCAGGAAGCCGCCGGTGAGGTTCGTGCGCACCACGGCGTCGAAGCCCTTCGCGGAAATCTTCTCCAGCGGCGCTGCGAACTGCCCGCCCGCATTGTTCACGAGAAAATCGATGCGGCCGAAGTCCGCGAGCACAGCGCGCACGACCTCCTGCACGCGCTCTTCCTCGCGGATGTCGGCCGCGTAGATGCGCGCCGTGCCGCCTGCGTCCGCGATCTCGCGTGCGACGGCTTCGAGTTTCTCGATCTTGCGCCCGACCAGCGCGACATGCGCGCCGAGCGCGGCGAGTTCATGCGCCGTGCAGCGGCCGATGCCGCTGCCTGCGCCGGTGACGATGCCGGCCTGGCCGGCGAACAGGCCCGCGCGAAAGACCGATTGGTAGGCTGCCGCCATGGCCTGCGATCCGAGAAAGGGTTGCGAGACAGGCTTTAGCAGGGTCCGGGGACTTTACCAAGCAAATGCTTGGTAAACGCCGAATTTGGGGTTATGGATTTTGGCCTCACCATCTTACGCTCACGCAAAGCGCACGGGACGAAACGCATGCTCTACACCGAACAGCACCGCGAACTGCATGCGCTCGGTCACCCGATTCGTCGAGACGGAGATCAATCCGCACGCCGAGGAATGGGAGAAAGCCGAAATCTTCCCGGCGCACGAGCTGTTCCGGAAAATGGGCCAGCAGGGCCTGCTCGGCATCCACAAGCCGGAGAAGTTCGGCGGGCTGGGGCTCGATTATTCCTACGAGATGGCGTTCTGCGAGGCGATCGGCGCGTCGAAGTCCGCCTCATCCGTGATGGGCGATCGGCGTGCAGACCGACATGGCGACGCCCGCACTGGCGCGTTACGGCTCGGACGAGTTGCGCGAGGAATTCCTGAAGCCGAGTATCTCCGGGCGAGTACGTCGCCTGCATCGGCGTGTCGGAGGTCGGCTCCGGCTCGGACGTCGCCTCGATCAAGACCACCGCGAAGAAGGACGGCGGCGACTACGTCATCAACGGCGGCAAGATGTGGACCACCAACGGCACGCAGGCCGACTGGATGTGCCTGCTCGCCAATACCGGCGAGGGTCAGGTCCACCGCAACAAGTCGCTGATCTGCCTGCCGATGAAGACCAAGGGCGTCGAGGTGATGCGCAAGCTCGACAAGCTCGGCATGCGCGCCTCCGACACGGCGCAGATCCATTTCGACAATGTGCGCGTGCCGCAGCGCTACCTGATCGGCGAAGAGGGCATGGGCTTCACCTATCAGATGCGCCAGTTCCAGGAGGAGCGGCTGTGGGCGGCGGGCGCCGGCCTGATGAAGATGGAGCGGATGATCCGCATGACCATCGAATACACGGCGGAGCGCCAGGCCTTCGGCAAGAGCATCCTCGACAATCAGGTGGTGCACTTCCGCCTGGCCGAGCTTGAAACGAAGGTGGAGCTGCTGCGCTCGCTCGTCTATCGCGCGGTCGAGGAATACATCAACGGCGCGGAGGTCACGCAGCTTGCCTCGATGGCGAAGCTGACGGCGGGTCGCCTGCTGCGTGAAGTGTCGGACTCGTGCCTGCAATACTGGGGCGGCATGGGCTACATGACGGAAAGCGAGATCTCGCGCATGTACCGCGACTCGCGCCTCTCCTCGATCGGCGGCGGCGCCGACGAGGTCATGCTCAGCATCATCTCGAAGGGCATGGGCACCTTGCCGGGCCAGCAGAAGGAATCATTAGGGCCGGGGGTGTTGCGTGTCCCCGGCGCGGCGCAGCATGAAATGATGCGCCGCTCAACCGGGACCCCGGTTGCTTGCTGATGGAAAACCGCCCGGACTGCGATGCACCACTCCGCTGCGCTACGTGCTGCATCGCGTCCGGGGAACAGGAGACTTGCCATGCCGACTGACTTGCCAACCTTCGAAACGCTGCTGCTCGCGCGCGACAGCAACGTGCTGCATGTCACGCTGAACCGGCCCGAGACGAAGAATGCGCTCGGCAAGCCGATGGTGCGCGATCTCACCGCGGTCATCGACATGCTGGCGGCGACGCCGGACATCCGCGCCGCCATCGTGCGCGGCGCGAACGGCACGTTCTGCTCCGGCGGCGACATCAACGGCTTCCGGGACATGTTCTCGACGCCATTGCCTGCGGCGGGCGAGCGCGACGGCGTTGCGCTGCATAATCGCGGCTTCGGCCAGATCATGGCGCGCTTCGAGGCGCTGCCGCAGACCATCGTGATGGTGGTGGAGGGCGCAGCGTACGGCGGTGGGCTCGGCCTGATGTGCGGCGGCGATGTCGTGCTCGCCGCAGCGGATGCGAAATTCTCGATTTCCGAGACCACGCTCGGCGTGCCGCCAGCGCAGATCGCGCCGTTCGTCGCGCAGCGCATCGGGGTCGCGCGCACGCGGCGGCTGTCGTTGACGGCGCATCGTTTCGACGGGCGCGAGGCCGAGCGCATCGGGCTGGTCGATCAGGCCTGCGACGGCACGGCCGCGTTGGAGGCAGCGCTGGCGCAGGCGATGGGCGGGATCATGCGCTGCTCGCCGCATGCGAACGCCGTGACCAAGCGGCTCATCCTTGCGAGCCGCACGATGCCGCGCGAGGAACTGCTCGAACAATCCGCCGACGCGTTCGCCGAATGCCTGCGCGGGCCGAAGGGACAGGAGGGCGTCAACGCCTTCCTGCAGAAACGCAAACCGAAGTGGATGGAAAGCTGACATGAGTCTGGCGGGTCAGGCGGTCGTCGCGATCTGGAACGGGATCGCCGAGGAAGGGCGCACCGAGTTCTACGAGTGGCACAATCGCGAGCACATGCCGGAGCGCGTCGGCATTCCGGGCTTCCGGCGCGGCCGCCGCTACAGCGCGAAGTACGGCAAGCCGGAATTTTTCACGCTGTACGAGGCGGACTCGGCGGAAGTGCTCGTGGGTCAGGACTACCTCAACCGGCTGAACAACCCGACGCCATGGACGCGGCTCGTTCCGCCGACCTACTTCCGCGACACCTCGCGCGGCATCTGCCGGGTGAAGCTCTCGCTCGGCGTCGGGCAGGGCGGCTGGATCCTGACGCTACGTTTCGGCGCTGCCGAGGGACGCGAGGACGAGCTGGAGAAATACCTGCGCCACACCGCGCTGCCGCCGCTCGCCGACATCGTGCAGGTGGTGGGCGTGCATCTCGCCATCGCGGACGATGCGGGTAGCCGCATCGAAACCGCCGAGAAGAAAGGCCGCCCGGTCGACGGCATCCCAAGCTGGCTTATCATGATCGAGGCGGGCACACCGGAGGCCGCGGACGCGGCATGTGACAAACTGCTCGCTGGCGATGTCGCCAAGCACGGCGCGAAGGCCGAGATGGAACGCGGGCTCTACTCGCTGCAATACTGCCGGATGAAAACGCCGGGGTGGGCGTAACCCACGTGTCCCGCACGCGGTGCACCGCAGATGCGGACCCCGGTTGCTTTGTCTTTCTGAATAATAACCGGGGTCCCGGGTCTGCAGCGCATCATTGCATGCTGCGTTGCGCCCGGGACACGGACTCACTTGCCCTTGCTGTCTCCCCTCAACACCCCCTTCGACAAGAACAGCTCCGTGATCTTCCCCGCCGCCTCGATGAACAGCGGGTGGCTGCGCGCGCCAAGCCCACGCGGGCGCGGCAACGCGATCTCATAGATCTGCTCGATGCGGCCCGGACGCGGCGACATCACGATCACGCGGTCGGCAAGCAACACCGCCTCGTCGATCGAGTGGGTGATGAACAGCACGGTCTTGGCCGGTCTGCATCCACAGCTCTTCGAGGTCGATGCGCATCTGCTCGCGCGTCAGCGCATCGAGCGCGCCGAAGGGTTCGTCCATCAGCAGCAGCGGCGGATCGTGGATCAGCGCACGCACGATCGCGGCGCGCTGGCGCATGCCGCCGGAGAGCTCGCGCGGGCGGCGGTCGTGGAATTCGGCCAGGCCGACCTTCGCGAGCAATTCGTGCGCACGCGCGACGTACGGCTTCGGATCGAGCCCACGCAGTTCAAGCTGCAGCATCACGTTGCCGAGAATGTTGCGCCATTCGAGCAGCACCGGGCTCTGGAACACGATGCCGAGGCCGGTCTGCGCGCCGATCACATCCTTGCCATCGAGCCGTACGCTGCCTGACGTGTGCTTCAGCAAGCCCGCGATGATGCGCAGCAGCGTGCTCTTGCCGCAGCCGGACGGCCCGACGATCGCGACAAACTCGCCTTGCGCGACAGTGAGGTCGATACGGTCGAGCGCATGCGTTTCCACGGCGCCGCGGCGGAACACCTGGCTGACGCCCTTCGCCTCGATATAGGGGCGGGCCTGCGCGCGCGCAGGCTGCGCGTTCGAGACGAGCCTGAGTGACGCGCGATCCACTGAAGTCTCGACTTATTTGGGCAGGAATTCGTTGGTGTGGAACGCGGTCCAGGGCTTGTCGGTCGCCACATCGCGATACTGCTTGAGCATCGCGAGCGTCTGCTCCCAGTCCTTCTGGTCGCCGAAGCCGGTGCGGCCCTTCACGTTCGTGGAGTCCATCAGCTCGATGTCGACCTTGAGCTGATCGAGTTGCGAGTTGCGGTTGAGGTCCGGCTTCACCTTCATGGTGGCGTCGACGGCAGCCTCGGGATTCTTCTTCGACTCATCCCACGAGCGCACCGTCGCCTTCACGAAGCGGCGCACGAGGTCGGCCTTGTTCTTGATGGTCGCTTCCTGCGTCATGATCGTCATGCCGACGATGTTGGCGCCGTGATCCGCGTAGCGCAGCGCGGCCGGCTCCTCGCCCTTGTACTTGATGAGGAAGAACTGATCGTCGGCGCCGCCGAGCAGTGCGTCGACGCGCTTCTCCAGTACCGACACGACCTTCGCGGCCGGATCGACCTGCACGAAGGTGATCTTGTTCATGTCGAGCTTGTTGGCCGCAGCCATCGCGCGGAACAGCTGCCCGAGCGGATCGCCCGGCGATACCGCGAACTTCTTGCCCTCGAGGTCCTTCGGCGTCTTGATCCCAGCCGAGGCGAGCGACACCACCGAGAAGCCGGTGGAGCTCAGCACCGTCATCACCGACTTGACCTCCGCGCCCTTGGCGGCAGTCGCGATCAGGCTGGATGAGTCCGCGAGCCCGAATGTGTCGGAGCCGGCCGCGACCACCTGCACGGTGTTGGCCGAGCCGCGGCCTTCGTTGATGGTGAGGTCGATGCCTTCTTCTTTATAGAAGCCCTTTTCCTTGCCGAAATAGAACGGCACATGCAGCCCGCCCATGTACCAGTTGAGGCGCAGGCTCACCGCGTCCTGCGCGGTCGCGATGCCAGATGATGCCGCCAGCACGGCGAGCGCCGTTACGATCGATTTGAATGTCATGTGGTGCCTCCCAGCGTTTTCTAATTCTTCACGTGATCGTGACGTCCGTCGGCTGTTGCGACACATGCCACGGGATGGTGATGCGTTCGATGATCTCGACCACGTAATAGACCGCAAGCCCGATCAGGCTCAGCAGCACGATGATGGCGAACACCATCGGCGTGTCGAGATTGCCGTTGTATTGCAGCAGCAGGTAGCCAAGGCCGCGGTCCGACGCGACGAATTCGGCGACGACCGCCGCGGTCGCGGAGAGCGCCGCGCCGACTTTCAGGCCGGTAAAAATATCCGGCAGCGCCTGTGGCAGGCGGATCTTGGCGAACATCTTCCACCCCGATGCGCCGGTGGTGCGGGCGAAATCGAGGATGTCCGGGTCGGCGGATTTGAAGCCCGCGATGCTCGCGACCACGATGGGGAAGAAAGAGAGCAGAAACACCAGCAGCAGCTTCGGGGTGAAGCCGAAGCCGAACCAGATGATGAACAGCGGCGCGATCGCGATCTTCGGGATGATCTGCAGGAACACGACGACCGGATAAATCGCGGTCTCGACAAAGCGCGAATACGCGACCGCGAGCGCCAGCGGAATGCTGACCACGATCGCCAACAGATAGCCCGCGATGATCTCCTGCGTGGTCACCCACGCGCCGTCCATGACGATCGGGTAGCGCTTCAGGAACTCGGTCCACACCTTCGAGGGCGGCGGCAGCAGATACTCCTTCACGCCGGTGAGGTGGACGGCGAACTCCCATGCCAGAAACAGCAGCGCGAACACGATCAGCGGCGCAGCGCGGCGCTTCAGCCACGCGCCAAAGCTTGCGCCGCGCGCGGCAGCCGGCCGATCGATCGTCGCAACGCTCATGGCTGCGCCGCATCCTTCGCGCCGCCGAGATCCTGCGTGCCGAATTCCGCCGGCAGGTTGATCTCGATCAGCTCAAGGTCGTCCGAGCGTGCGATCACGTTATGCGCCACGCCGGCCGGCTGCGAGAGACACGCGCCGGCCTTCACGGTGACATCGCCATCGACGCCGGCAAAGCGGAAGGTGATCCAGCCTTTCAGAATTACGACGAAGTGCCCGGTCATGTCGTGCCAGTGCCAGCCGGTCGGCTGCTCGAACGGGCGAATGGCGCGGATATGCTTCGCGCCGATGCGCCCGCCGGACGCCGCCGCAAGCCCAAGGTCGCGGTACTCGTTGTCGGCGCGCGGGCCGTCGCGGGTGAATCCTTCGTCAGCCTCGGTCACATGATGGAGCTTGGTGTGCGCGTGCGCGAGGTCGAGCGGCCCCGCATAGCTCATCGGCTTGCCGGAAGCGTCCATCGTTTCTCCCTGCGGCGCTATTGTTATGAGTGCCGCCGCGCCGATGATGAACCCGCCGGCAAATGGCCGTCAATGCGGCGCGCGCGCAGGGCCGCACACCGCGACAATTTACGCGGGCATGAGGATTACGGTTGCCGCGAAGGCAGTCGATGTGCCCTCTCCCCTTGAGGGAGAGGGCATCTCCCAGGCATCAGCGAACTCGAATGGGTGAGGGGTCCGAAGTTACCCCTCACCCATTCATCTTCGTTGAAGAGTAGCCCTCTCCCTCAGGGGAGAGGGCACGAGATGCGGGCGCAGCACTCGCTGAATCGGCGCCGCAGTAATCCTTCAGCTTGTCCACATCGCCGAAATAGTCCTGCCAGCGATCCGGCTTCACCTTCACGCGCCCGACCTTGTGCAGGAATTCGCTGATCTTGTCGGCGCCTTTCGGCACGATGGTGATGACGATGTTCGGGTCGTTCAGCATCGCCATCAGTTCCTCGACCGGCATGCGGTCCTTGGTGACGCGCAGATAGGCTTCGGCCGCTGCCTTCTTGTCCGCCTTGATCCAGGCGGTCGCCTCCTTCATGGCGCCGAGCAGCGCCGCGACCGTCTTCGGATTCTCGTCGTGGAATTTGGTCGTCAGCGAGATCGCGCTCACCGAGTGCGGCCCGATGATGTCGTAGGACGAGACGATCTGGTGGTAGCCCGGCTGCTTGAGCTGGCGGTACTGGAACGGCGCCGACGAGAAGTGGCTCGTCACCTCCTTGTTCGCTGTGAGCGCCGCGACGGCGTCGGGATGTCCCATCGAGACCGTCAACGGATCGAGCTTCTCGTAATTCGTGTCGCCGAATTCCTTCGCAACCGCCATTTCAAGCAGGATCGCCTGCATCGAGATTTTCACCGACGGCACCGCGATGCGGTCGGTCTCGGTGTAATCCTTCAGCGCCTTGATGCGCTGGTCGCGCGTCAGCAGGATCAGCGGCATGAAGTTGAGCCCGGCGATCGCGCGCACCTTCACGTTGGTGCGCGTCTTCTCCCACATGGTGATCGAGGTTCGGCAGGCCGACGCCCGCGACGTCGATCGCGCCCGAGATGATGCCGTCGTTGAGCTGCGCGGGTCCGCCGAGCGTCGCCCAGGTCACCTTGAGGTCGCCAAGCCCCTGAAGCCTGGCGTGCTTCTCCAGCAGCTTCTGGTCCTCCATGATGACGAACTGGATGTATGGCAGGCCGTACTGCTTGCCGATCTTGATCTCGCTCACCTCGGCGCGCGCGGGCACGGCGAACACTAGCGCTAGCAAGGCGGCTGCGATCACAGAAAGGACAGTCACCCGACTCCGCTCTTTCCCGCGAAAGCGGGAATCCAGTTCTTTCTTTTTCTTGTCTCTGGGTCCCCGCTTTCGCGGGGACGAGCGGAGGGTGAGATGGCTTCATCGTCGAATCCCTTATGATATCGGCGTCATCTGTTTTGGATCGAAGGTGAGCCATGCTGACTCACCCACCTGATAGATGTCGAGCGGCGGCGCCGTGACGCGCAAGCGCAGGCTGTCGGCGGTCACGACATAGTCCCAGAATTCACCGAGATACGCGCGCTCCGCGATCGTCACTGCAGCCTGCGGTGCGCCGTTGGCGAATTTCTCGCGCGCCAGCCGCATGCTTTGTGGACGCACCGAGAATGTCGTCGTGTCCGCGACCGTGCCTTCGAACGCTGTGACCGGCATTGCGAGCGGGCCGAATGCGACATCCGCCCCGTTGCGCTTGCCCTCGATGAAATTCGTGCGTCCGATGAAGCCCGCGACGAAGCGCGTCTTCGGCCTGTTGTAGAGGGTGTGCGGGTCGGCGACCTGCTCGATGCGCCCCGCATTCATCACCGCGATCCGGTCCGAGGTCACCATCGCCTCGGCCTGGTCATGCGTGACGTAGACCGTCGTGATGCGGAACTCGTCATGCAGGCGGCGGATCTCGAAGCGCATTTCCTCGCGCAGGTTGGCGTCGAGGTTGGAGAGCGGTTCGTCGAGGAGGAGCACCTGCGGCTGGATCACGATCGCGCGTGCGAGCGCGACACGCTGCTGCTGTCCGCCGGAAAGCTCGGCCGGGTAACGCGCCGCGAGATGACCCATTTGCACCACCTCGAGCATCTTTCCGACGCGGCTTTTCACCTCCTCGCGCGGCAGCTTGCGCAACTCCAGCCCGAACGCGACGTTCTGCGCAACCGTCATGTTCGGCCACACCGCGTAGGACTGGAAGATCATCGACATGCCGCCGCTTTTCCGGCGGCAGCGACTTCGCCGGGGAGGAGAGGACCTGCCCGTCCATCGTGATGGTGCCGGCGCTCGGCGCGATGAAACCCGCGATCATGCGCGAGCGTCGTGGTCTTGCCGCAGCCCGAAGGGCCGAGCAGCGAGACAAACTCGCCCTCCTGCAGGTCGAGATCGAGGCCCGCCACGGCGGCGACATCGCCATAACG
This sequence comes from uncultured Alphaproteobacteria bacterium, assembly GCA_963779545.1. Lineage (GTDB taxonomy): Bacteria > Pseudomonadota > Alphaproteobacteria > Rhizobiales > Xanthobacteraceae > PALSA-894. The sequence continues at coordinate 229,470 of CAVZYQ010000013.1, forward strand.
CTTCTCGAGACCGCGCAGCGCCAGCTTGCTCATGACGGGCGCACCATGAAGTCGCGGCCGATCGCCTTGAAGCCGATCGCCGCGATGATGAGCGTCGCCACCAGCAGGATCATGCCGAGCGCCGAGAGCACCTCGAAATTGCCCTCTTCGGACAAGTCGAACAGCATCACGGAGATCACGCGCGTGTTCGGGCCGACCAGGAAGATCGCGGACGACAGCTCGCGCGTCGCCGGGATGAACACGAGAATCCATGCGCCTGCGAGGTTGCCCTTCAGCAATGGCGCGAGCACCTTGCGGATTGCCGTCAGCCGCCCGCCGCCGAGGATGCGCACGGCTTCCTCCATTTCGGGGTTGATGCTGCGCATGCCGGCCGCGCTCGACGTATAGGCGATCGGCAGGAAGCGCGTGGTGTAGCCGAGGATCAGGATCGTGGCGGTGCCGTAAAGCGCGAGCGGCGGCGGCGCGTAGGCGGCGTAGAAGCCGATCGCCAGCACGACGCCGGGAATGACGAACGGCGCCATGCACAGGAACGCCAGCACATTGCTCCACGGCACCAGCTTGCGCGTCACCACGTAGGCGATGGCGAGCGACAGGCCGATCGCCACGAACGCCGTGATGCCGGAGTACACGAAGGTGTTGATGATGGCGTTCTGCGCCTGCGTCTGCTCGAACAGGATGTAGCGGAAGTTCTGCAGCGAGAGATTATCCAGCGAGAAGCCGCGGCCCCACGCCTTGGCGAACGCCGCCTGCGTCAGCACGATCATCGGCAGGAACACGGCGAGCGCGCAGACGAACAGCGCGTAGCCAAGCATCACGAAGCGCCAGGGCCCGAGCCGGATCGTGCGCCGCTCGCCGCCCTTGCCGCTAACGGTGGTGTAGCCGCGGCGGCCGAGCACGGAGCGCTGGAACCAGAACATCAGCAGCGTGATCAGCAACAGCGGCATCGCGTAGGCGGCGGCCTGCTCGACCCGCACCGGATATTCGAAGAACTGCCAAAGCTGGGTGGAGACGACCTGGAATCGCGCGGGCAGGGCGATCAGCGCCGGGCGCGCCGAACAGCGCAATGGCCTCGAGGAACGAGATGATCAGCCCGCCGACGATCGCGGGCAGCACCAGCGGCAGCGTGACGCGGAACGTGGTGCGCATCGTGCCGGCGCCGAGGATGTTCGCGGCATCCTCCATCTCGGAGGACACGAGATCGAGCGCCGCTGAGGTGAATACGAACACGTAAGGGAACGACGTAACCGCAACGACGACGATCAGGCCGGTCATCGAATAGACATTGAACAGGCCGCTCTCCGCGCCCGTGAGCGCCATCCAGACCTTGTTGAGCCATCCGGCGTTCGGCCCGGCGAGCAGGATCCAGCCGATCGCGCCGAGATAGGGCGGGATGATGAAGGCGCCGAACACCATCATCCGGATGAAGCCTTTCGCCGGCATGTCGGTGCGCGAGATCGCCCAGGCGAGCGGCACGCCGAAGATGACCGCGAGCGCCGCGACGCCGCCGCCGAACACCAGCGTGTTCCACAACGCCTGCAGGTGCCGCGCACGGCCGTAGGCCTCGACGTAATTCTGGAGCGTGAGGCGGTGGGTTTCGGGCTCCTGGAAGCTCGAGATGACGAGCCGCACCATCGGGCTCGCGACGAGGAAGATCAGGATCGCGATCATCGCGACCCACAGGATCATGCTCGGATCGGCGAGCCGGAAGCGGCGCCGTTCAGCCGGCGCCGCCAGATTGTCGAGCGCGGCGGTCATACGCCGGTCTCAGACGCCGAACGTGTCGCGCCACTGCTTGATCACCTCGGGAATGCCGGTGGTGATTTCCTCGACCGTCGGCCGGATCGTCTTCACGTCCGCGGCAGACTTCGCACCGCCGACTGCCTTCACCTCGGGCCGCATCGACTCGTTGAAATGCGTCACCCAGATTTTCGAGGCCTCGACGCTGAGCAGATACTCCATGAACAGCTTCGCGGCGTTTGGGTGCTTCACGTTCTTGGGAATGCCCGAGGGCGCGATGATCAGCACCGAGCCGTCGGGCGGATAGATCATCGCGAGCGGGTTGCCCTTGCCGGCGCTTTCCATCGCGGTGCCGTTCGGGCCGGAGCCCGCCACGATACGTTCGCCAGCGTTGAGCATGGTCACGGTGTCGTTGATCGAGCGGCCGACCTGCGGATTGTTCTTGGCGAGCTTCTCGAAGAAGCCCCAGCCGTAGAGCTTCTTCAAACTCACGACCCAGGTGCCGACATAACCGGAGAAGCCGGGGTGCCCGAGCGCGATCTTGTCCTTCCATTTCGGATCGGTGAGATCGGTCCAGTTCTTCGGCGCGTCGGCCTCCTTCAGCTTCGATGTGTTGTAGCTGATCGCGATCAGGCCCGCGGACGTGACGGTGTAGAAACCGTCCGGATCGTAGTTCTTGTAGACATCGATCGCCTTGCTGGCCGCGTCCGGCACATACTTTTCGAGCAGGTTCTTCTCTTTCAGCGTCACGTAGTGGCCGATGTCGGTCGATGAGAACACGTCGACCTGCATCGCATTGGCGCGCTGCTCCTGCGTGAGGCGCTGATAGGCGACCTGTGCGGTGGTGCGCACCACGTTCGCCTTGATGCCGGGAAATGCCGCTTCGAAATCGCGGCCGAGCGCCTGCGCGGTCGTATCGTTGGAGTGCGCCGTGTACCAGGTGATCTCGCCTTCCTTCTTGGCGAGTTCGTAAAGCTCCTTCTCGCGCGCGCTCATGTCGCGTGCGTGAGCGGGCGTACCGAGGGCCGTGCCGAGCGCGAGCGCGCTGCCGGTCTTCAGGACATCGCGGCGCGATGGACTGTTCATGGCTTCCTCCCCAATAAGGCTTCTTTGTCGCCCTTCGGTTTCTTATAGCACGCGATGGAAGGGATCGTAGCCCGGCTTGAGTGAAGCGAAAGCCGGGACATATGCGCGCGGCCGGCCCCGGATTTCGCTGCGCTCAATCCGGGCTACGGGCAGGTGCTATCCCTTCGCATTGCCGCCGGAGAGCGGCAGTTTCGCAATCTCGCGCAGCACGTCGCGGTCCGGCTCGAAGCCGAGGCCCGGTGTGTTGGGCAGCGTGAGCCAGCCGGCTTGCGGCGTGGGCAGATCCTTGTAGAGCCGCCGGCACAACTCGACCGCGAGATAATGGTATTCGACCATGCCGCCGTGCGCCAAGCCGGCGTGCAGGTGCATGTTGTGGAACGGCCACGCGCCGCCGTTCTCGATCGTGGTGTTGAACGCCTGCGCAAGGCCCGCAACCTTGAGGCACTGCGTGATGCCGCCGCTGATGCACACGTTCGGCTGCAGGATGTCGGCCGACTTGTTCAGCAGCCAGTCGCGAAAGCGAAAGAGCAGGCCCTCGTTCTGTCCGCAGGCGAGCGGGATGCCGCCGTCGCGGCGCAGCTCCGCCATCTGCAGCGCGTCGTTCTGCGTCAGCGGCTCCTCGAAGAAACCGATGCCGAGCGGCTTGATCATGTGGGCGAGTTCGCGCGCGTGATAGAGGTCGAGATTGCAATTCGCGTCGACGAACAGCTCGATGTCCGGCCCGACCGCGTCGCGCACCGCCGCGACGCGCCGCGTGTCCTCGCGGATCACGTCAAGCAGCGAGCGCTTGTCGCGGTTGCGCAGCGCCTCGTTGCCGACGGTCATCTTCAGCCGCGAGAACCCTTGCGCCACCCAGTGTTTCGCGGCGGCGGCGAGTTGCTCGCGGTCGAAAAAGCCGAACCCGAACGTCGCGTACACCGGCACGTTGTTGCGCGCGCCGCCGAGCAGCCGCCACACCGGCTGGCCGAGCGCTTTCCCCTTGATGTCCCACAGCGCCAAGTCGATCGCCGCAACCGCATGCGCTGCGTAGCCGGTCTGACCGCGCGGCATCGTCTTCCAGTAGAGCTTCTCCCAGATCGCCTCATGCGCCATCGCGTCTTCGCCGATGATGTTCGGGCCGCACACGCCATTGACGATCTGCGCGATCACGTCCTCCTCGGTGATCGCCGTGAAGCCGTGGCCGACGAGGCCCTGGTCGGTCTCGACTTCGACATGGCAGCAGGCGAGCGAGGTCCTGCGGTCCAAGCCGGCCAGCGTGATGTGCAGCGGCACGTTGAGCGGGGTGGCGGTGACGCGCGTGATCTTCTGAATTGTCATGGATGGTCCGGCGTTTGCTTGGGAGGCGGGGCTAGTCTATGCGATCAGCTAAGCTTTTTCGCGAGGGGACTTGCGCTTGTCCAGCATGATCGCCATCGAGCGATTGTCGAAAACCTTCGAGACGTCGCGCGGCACGAGTCATCTTGCGCTGAGCGATATTTCGCTCGATGTCGCCGACGGCGAGTTCGTTTCGATCCTCGGGCCGTCGGGCTGCGGCAAGTCGACGCTTCTCTACATCGTCGGCGGCTTCGTTGCGCCGAGCGGCGGGACGGTGCGCGTGAAGGGTGCGTCGGTGACCGGCCCGGGGCCGGACCGCGGCCCGGTGTTCCAGGAGTTCGCGCTGTTTCCGTGGAAGACCGTGCTCGGCAACGTGATGTACGGGCTGCTTGAGCAGGGCGCGCCGAAGGCCGAAGCCGAGAAGCGCGCGCGGCTTCTCATCGAAATGGTGCATCTCACGGGCTACGAGAATTTCTACCCGAAGGAATTGTCCGGCGGCATGAAGCAGCGTGTCGCGATCGCGCGCACGCTCGCCTACGGGCCGAGCATCCTGCTGATGGACGAGCCGTTCGGCGCACTCGACGCGCACACCCGCACCGGCATGCAGCACGAATTGCTGGAGATCTGGGAGCGCGACCGCAAGACCGTGCTGTTCGTCACGCATTCGGTCGAGGAGGCGGTGTTCCTCTCCGACCGCGTGGTGGTGCTGACGCGCGCACCGGGGCGGATCAAGGAGATCATCCGCATCGACCTGCCGCGCCCGCGCCGGCGCGCCGAATTGCTGGTCGACCGGCGCTATCAGCAAACCGTGGTCGATATCGAGCGGATGATGGACGAGCAGGTGGGGGCGCGAACTTGATGCCCCGCCTCACCGCCATCCCCGGCCTCCCGCCGCTGATCGCCGCCGCGGGCCTGCTCGCGCTGTGGGAAGTCGCCGCGCGCATGTACGGCCTCAGCAGCCTGCCGACAGCGTATGAGGCGCTGCGCGAAGTCCCCGCGATCCTCACCGACAAGGAGTCGCTGCTCAACATCCTGGCCTCGATCCGCCGCATGCTGGTCGGCTTCGTACTGGCGCTCTCGTTCGCCATGCCGGTCGGGCTGATGATGGGGCGCTCGCGCTGGGTCGCGGCGTTCTTCAATCCGCTGCTGATGATCATCTATCCGGTGCCGAAGGCCGCGCTGATGCCGGTCATCATGCTGTGGCTCGGCGTCAGCGACGCGTCGAAGACCTTGGTGATCTTCCTCGGCGTGAGCATTCCCATCATTTATCACAGCTATCAGGGCGCGCGCGCCGTCGAGGAGAAGATGCTCTGGTCCGCCGCCGCAATGGGCATGGACACACGCGCGCGGCTGCTACGCATCGTGTTTCCTGCCGCGCTGCCGGAGATCATGGTCGGCATCCGCACCGGGCTGGTGCTGGCGCTGATCACGATGGTGACGAGCGAGATGATCGCGCGCAAACAGGGCGTCGGCGACATTCTCTTTAACGCACTCGCGATGGCGCAGTACGAAACCGTCTACGCCACCATCGTCATCATCGGCATCATGGGCTTCGTGATCGATGTCGGTTTCGAGCGCCTGCGCGCGCACCTTGTCTCCTGGGCGGCGCCGACGCATGAGATCGCGGTCGGCTCGACATGACGATCGCACGCCGCAGCGGCGAGTTTGCGCTCGGCGTCCTGCCGATCGCGGCGGTGATCGCGCTGTGGCATGGCATTGCGGTGTCGGGGACTGTGCCTGCCGTTCTGCTGCCCCCGCCTGGCGCGGTGTTTGCGCGGCTGATTCAGCAGGCCGGAAACATCGAGTTTCTCGAGCCATGCCGGCGTCACGCTCTATCGTCTGTTCGTCGGCTTCTCGATTGCGCTGGTGATCGGCGTCACGCTCGGCGTCGCGGCGACCGGGAGCAAATTCGTCGAGGGGATCGTCAGGCCGCTGGTGCGCGTGCTCGCACCATTGCCCAAGGTCGCGCTCTATCCGGCGATGGTCCTCATTCTCGGTTTTGACGATGCGTCCAAGATCGCCCTGGTCGTGGCCGATGCCGCGTTTCCAATTTTGCTCGCGACCTATCAGGGCACGTCGGCGGTCGACACCAAGCTGGTGTGGTCGGCGCGCGCCGCCGGCTGCTCGCAGCGCCGCGCGCTGTTCACCGTGGTGCTGATGGCGGCGCTGCCGTCCGTGCTGACCGGCTGCCGCGTCGGGCTCGATCATCTCCTGCATCGTCGTATTCCTCGCCGAGATGATCACCTCGACCGACGGGCTCGGCTATCTGCTTGATGCGTGCGGGGCGCAACTTCGAGACCGTCGACATGTTCGTGCCGCTGATCTCGATTTCGATTCTGGGCCTGACGCTGAATGCGGCGTTCAACGCGCTGCGGCGATGGTTGTTGCGCGGATTTGCGGAGGAGGGGTGAAGGCAATTGTCGCGCGCATGAGCGCAGCGACATGCGGGTTCGGTGCTTAAACGACAGAGCGGTCCCGGATTTCGCTTCGCCCATCCGGGCTACAAGCTTTGTGTAAATAATCCTTGACCTAGGATTGGATTTATATCATAAGACGCCACCCTGCTCGCGAGGGGCGTCTTCCGGAGACGTTTGGCGGATGGAGCAGGGGCGGCCCCTGCGGGCGTGGCTCGTAACCACGCACTCGGGCGGCTGCGGGACCCGCCCTGGGGGCATTACGACCCCTGCGCGAGGTGCTCGCTGAACGGGTTGGCGCGAATGCCAGTTCCCGGAAGCGCGGCCCGCAGCCGAAAAGTGCCGCAGTGGAGCGCCGGGAGGCGCGCGCCCCTGATCGCAAGGGGGCGCGGCACTTCGGTGCCGGGCGGCCGCCGGCCGCCCACGGGGCCTCGCACGCCCCGGCGTTTTCCGGCGCTCCGCTCTCCTCACACGAGAGAGCGCGGACCACGCGACGGGGCACCCACCCCTGCCAACCGGGCCAGCGCAGCTTTGGCTTTTTCCCTGTACAACACCGCACACGGACGCCACGGAGTCGCAACATGCTTGCCGACCGCATCGAGGGAAAATGGATCGACGCCTTCACGGAGGTGTTCGAGCGCTGCGCGGTGAAGCGCGGCGACACCGCGGCGATTCTCTCGGAGACACAGTCACGTCCGCTCAACGTGCACCTCGCCGAGCTTGCGCTGCTGCGGCTCGGCGCAAGGCCGTTCCACATCGTGCTGCCGACGCCGCGCAACCGGCATCCGGTGCCGGTGCGCTCGACCGGCGCGAGCGAGGCGATCGGCGGGCTGGCGCCTGTGGTCTCGGCACTGGGCGCGGCCGGCTTCGTGGTCGACTGCACCATCGAAGGCCTGATGCACGCGCCCGAGACGCCCGCGATCCTGAAAGCCGGCGCACGCATCATGGTGATCTCGAACGAGCATCCCGAGGCGCTCGAACGCATGGCGCCGGACGGCGAACTCGAGACGCGCGTGCGCGCGGTCGCGAAGCTGCTGCGTTCCTCGAAGCGCATGACGGTGACGTCGCCGGGCAGCAGCGATCTCGATGTCGACATGACCGGCGCCCCGACCGTCGGAATCTGGGGCTGGACCGAGAAGCCCGGCACGCTCGCGCACTGGCCGGGCGGCATCGTGGTGAGCTTCCCGAAGGCCGGCGGCGTGAACGGCACGCTTGGTGCTCGACCGCGGCGACATCAATCTCACCTTCAAGCGCTATCTCGAGGCGCCGGTGCGGCTCACGATCGAGAGCGATTACGTGACGAAGATCGACGGCGACGGCGCGGACGCCGAGATGTTCCGCTCATATCTGGCGGCGTGGGGTGACAAGAACGCCTATGCGGTGTCGCATGTCGGCTTCGGGCTCAACCCAAAGGCGCGCTACGAGGCGCTGACGATGTACGACCAGCGCGACACCAACGGCACCGAGATCCGCGCGGTGTCGGGCAACTTCCTGTTCTCGACCGGCGCGAACGAGTTCGCCGGCCGGTACACGGCGGGGCACTTCGACCTGCCGGTGATGCGCACGACGATCACGGTGGATGGGACGGTTGTGGTGAAGGATGGCGTGGTGCAGGACGTATTCTAGCGTGTCCCGCACGCGATGCAGCGCGGCTTCGCGGTGCATCTGCAATGCATCGACTTCGTGCTGCATTGCGTGCGGGACACGCGCTCACAACACCGGCGGGCGGTTCAGTCCGAAATGCCCGAGCAGATCGACGAACGCCTTCAGCCGCTCGCGCCGGTACGCCTCGACATCGAGCCCTTCGTAATTCAGGAAGCCCGCGCCATCGCGCAGGCCGCGGCGGCCCTCCGCCATGTTGCGCTCGACGATTTCCGGCGCGGCATAGCGCTCGTTTCCGAGCGCGCCGGTGAGGTAGCGGCTCGCATAAAACAGAATGTCGCCGCCGCCCCAGTCGATGAACTCCAGCAGGCCCAGCACCGCGAAGCGAAAGCCGAAGCCGTACTTGATCGCCTTGTCGAGGTCTTCGGCGCTCGCGACGCCTTCCTCGACCATGCGCGCGGCCTCGTTCATCGCCAGCGCCTGGATGCGCGGCACGATGTAGCCCGGCCGCGCCGCGCACACGACCGGCACCTTGCCGACGGATTCGAGCAGCGCCTTCATGCGCGCGGTGACCGCCGGATCGGTGTGCTTGCCGGGCGAGACCTCGACCAGCGGCACGAGGAAAGCCGGATTGAGCCAATGCGCATTGAGGAAACGTTCGGGGTGGTCGACCGTGCTCGACAAATCATCCACGAGAATCGTCGATGTGGTCGATGCGATGATCGGCTTTGGCCCGGCAAGCTTCGCGCAGCGCGCCAGCGCCTCGCGCTTGAGATCGAGGACCTCCGGCACGCCCTCGAAGATGACCGAGGCAGAGGAGAGGACAGTCTGCGCGTCGGCTTCGCGCGCAGACCGAGACGCGCGCCATCAGCGTTTCGACCGCAGCCGCGTCGAACAGCCCGAAGCTCGCCAGCGTGCCGAGCGTGTTGCGCACCTCGCCCAGGGCCTCGCCCGAGAGCTTTCCAAACGCCGCGTCGTCCCGCGGCTTGAAATCCACCAATGAAACCTGATGCCCCGCATAGGCGAACACGACCGCGATGCCACGGCCCATGCGGCCGGCGCCGAGACAGGCGACGGGCTCTTTCATCGGACGCCCTCAGAGAGCATTGTCTGGATCGCGCTGCGGTCCATCGGCAACCCGAGCGACGTCAACGTGCGCCCCGTCTGCATGAAATCCTCACCGCACACCGCGCCGCCGATCGACAGGAACGCGCGCGCCAGCGGCGTCGGCACGCCGGCAAGTTCGCCGCAGGAAACGAGAAACGACAGTCCGATCCGTACGTCCTCGACCATGTAGCGATGCTCTCTCAGCACGATGTGTTCGCGCCAGTCGCCGCTGTCGGTCAGCTTGTCGTGCGAACCGCGCCCGTACATCCACTCGTCGCCGGATTTTGCGTAGTGGTCGGCGAGCGGGAAGTGCGGCGCGCCGTAGCCGAGCGCCTCGCGCACCGCGATGCGCTCCGCATCGAGCGCGTCGGTGACGCGGCGGACGGAGGCTTGCGTGCCTTCCTTGTGGATGTCCCAGCGCTCGAAATGTTCGAGCGGCGCAGCGTTCATGGTGATGAGCGGCGGGTGGATGATCGGGCCGGCATTCATCAGCGCGCCGGAAAGCGCGTCGCCGCAGTCCTCGATCACGCCCGGAAACGCCTTGCCGATGATGCTGAGCGCGTGGTCCTTCAGCCGCAGCGGCAGCACGCCGGTCGGCAGCCGCTTGGCGCGGATCGTGATCGCGGCCTCATGCGGCCCGTGCTTGCGCGTCAGCCACGGCAGCGTGCCGGTTTCGGCGAACGCCGCGTCGGCCTTGTTGCCTTCGTCGCACGCGGCCTTGGCGAAAATGTACGAGCCGAACGTACCGGGCGGCAGGAAAACGACCTGTCTATCTTTCAGGTGCGGCGCGAGCGTGCGGGCGATATCGGGCTGCGCGGTCGCGGGGGCCGGGCACACGATGAGTTCGGCATCGCGTACTGCTACCGCCATCTCGTTCGTTATCAGCGACGGCTTTGCTTCATGCCGGCCGCGAAAATCCTTCACGGTGATGACGCCGCCCGCAGCGTTGTGCGCTTTCACGGCCTCCGCGTCGCGCCGCCACAGCCGCGTGTCGTGACCCACAAGCGCGAAATCGCCCGCCGCCGCGAACGAGCCGTTGCCGCCGCCGAGGACTGCGATCTTCATGATTTCGGCGATCCCGTTCGCGCAGCACAAAATGCTGCACCTTGCCCATCGCGTTGCGCGGCAGCGCATCGACGAACACATATTCGCGCGGCACCTTGAAGCGCGCGAGCTGCGCCAGCAGATGCGCTTCCAATACCTTCGCGTCGCATGTGGCGTTCGCGCGCCGCACCACATAGGCGACCGGCACCTCCTGCCATTTCGGATCAGGGCGGCCGATCACGGCGCCTTCCGCGACCTCGGGATGCGCGACGAGCACGCGCTCGACCTCGGCCGGGTAGATGTTCTCGCCGCCCGAGATGATCATGTTCTTCTTGCGGTCATGGATGAAGAAGTGCCCGTCGGCATCGCGCGTGCCGATGTCGCCGGAATGATACCAGCCGTCGCGCAGCGTCTCTGCGTCGCTGCCGCATTGCCCCAGTATTCGAAGAAGACCTGCGGCCCGCGCACAACGACTTCGCCTGCCGTGCCCGGCGTGACCTCGTTCCCGGTGTCGTCCACCACGCGTGCTTCGCACACGAGGCCGGGCAGGCCGGTCGAGCCCGCGCGCTGATCGCCGCCCGCGCGCGTGTACACCGCGACGGGACAAGTCTCGGTCGAGCCGTAGACCTGCAGCACCGGCACATCGCGCGTCGTGAACGCATCGACCAGGCCTTGCGGCACCTGTGTCGAGCCGGTGGTGAGCGCGCGCAGGCTGGCGATGTCGGTCATCTCCCAATAAGGATGCTCGATCACGGCCTGCATGGTGGCGGGCACCAGGACGGTCAGCGTCGGCATGTCCTGTGTGAGCGCATTCAGCACGGCGTCAGGTGCAAAGCGAGCGTGCAGCGTCACAGTGGCGCCGATCTGCAGCGCGGGCGTGGTCTGGATGTTCAGCCCGCCGACGTGAAACAGCGGCAGCACGGTGAGGATGTGATCCGCCGCCGTCATGTCGTGCATGTGCTGGCTCATCACGGCGTTCCAGAGCAGCGCCTCCTGCCGCAACACCGCGCCTTTCGGGCGGCCGGTGGTGCCGGAGGTGTAGACGATCAGCAGCGGCGTCGCGAGATCGACATGCGGGCTGGTGCCGTCGCCCGAGCCGGATGCGAGCAGCTCATCGAACGATGGTGCGAAGTCGAGCCCGATGACGCGCACGTCGGGCAGCGCTTTCTTCAGGGGTTCGATAACGGCCGCAAAGCCTTTCTCCACCACCAGCGCCTTCACGCCTGCATCGGAGAGGATGAACATCTGCTCCGGCACCGCGAGCCGCCAGTTGAGCGGCACCAGCATCGCGCCGAGCCGCGCGCAGGCATAGAGCAGCACCAGATAATCCGGATGATTGAGCGAGAGGATCGCGACGCGATCGCCGCGCGTGACGCCAAGCTCGAATTTCAGCGCGCGTGCTGCGGCCGCGATGCGCTCCGCGAACGCCGCATAGCGTCAGCGTCGCGCCGCCGAAATGGATCGCCGGCTTGTCCGGCGCGAACGCGGCATTGCGGTCGATCAGGTCGGAGAGGTCCACGGCCTCAATCGTCCTTCTCGCCCGCTTCGTACAGCGTTTCCTTGCCGAGGCGGTCGATGCAGATTTCGGCGGTCCACGGCAGCATCAGCGAGCCGCAGCGGCTGTCGCGATAGATGCGCTCCAGCGGCAGCGACTTGAGCATCGACTGCCCGCCGCAGGTGCGGATCGCTTTCGCCGCGAGCGCGTTCGCGTTCTCCATCACGGTGTGCTGCGCCGCATAGGCGCGCAACACCTGCTCCTTGGTGGGGTTCGCGCGCGCCTCGCTCACCGCCTGGAACCAGAGCGCCTTGGTCTGCTCCAGCATCACGCGCATCTCGGCGACCGCGATCTGCTTGGTCGGGAACATGCGCCGCTTCACCGGCGGCGTGCCGGGCGCTTCGCCGCGCAGATACGCCACGGTGAAATCGTACGCCGCCTGCGCGAGGCCCATGTAGGTCGGCGAAAGGGTGAGGAACATGTGCGGCCACGAGGTCGCGGCGCGGAAGTAGACGCCGTGCGGCATCAGCAGTTCGCTTTCCGGCACGAATACGTCCTTCATCAGGAGCGTGCGGGATACGGTCGCCCGCATGCCGAGCGGGTCCCAGTCGCCTGTAGACGCTGACGCCTTCGGCTTTCGCCGGCACTGCCAGATACAGCGTGTTGCGGCGGCTCGCGTCCTGCCCTTCGGCGCGCTCGGTGCAGAGGATGCCGTAATAGTCCGCCGCGCCCGAGAGCGAGGCGAAGATCTTCTTGCCGTTAACGAGATAGCCGCCGTCGACCGGCTTCGCCTCGGTGCCGAACGCCGCCGCGCCCGCAGCCGCGGCGCCGCCTTCGGAGAAGGGCTGCGAATAGATCGCGCCGCCTTCGACGATGCGCCGATAATGCGTCGGCCGGCGCGCGTTGTGCTCGGCGCGCTCGTTCGCGTTCATCTCCAGATCGTCGGCCAGCGCGCCGGTCCAGAGCGTGGAGCACACGTGCATGTTCCACGAGAGCGCGGTCGCGCCGCAGTAGCGGCCCAGCTCGGCGGCGGCGAGACAATAGGTGCGGAACGAGGCGCCGAGTCCGCCGTGATCCTTCGGCACGCAGATCGACAGCAGCCCTTCGGGGTGCATGTCGCGGAAATTCTCGATCGGAAATGTCGCCTCGCGATCGTGCTTGGCGGCGCGCGGAGCTAAGCACGCGCGCGCCGAAGCCGCGCGCCTTCGCGATCAGCGCGGCCTCCTCGTCGTCGAGGTTGAAAGCGTCCGGTGCAAAGATCGGGGCGTCGCGGTCGACTGGCTGGTTCATGCGCCGAACCTATCAGGCGTCGCGCCGCAATGCATGATCGAGGAAGTTGAAGATCGCGGCGTCAAACGCCGCAGGCGCTTCGAGGTTCGGCATGTGGCCGAGGCCCGGCAGGCAGAAGTAGTAGGCGCCGGGAATTTTGCCCGCCATTTTCTCCAGCACCGGCGGCGGCGCATTGCGGTCGAGCTCCGCCGCAAGGCACAGCGTCGGCACCTTGATCTCGGCGAGGTTGGCGCGCTCGTCGAACGTCACGAGGCACTGCACCGCCGCGCGGTAAGTTGCTTCCGGCACGGCGGCGTACTGCTCGATATAGAGCGCGCGTCCGGCCGGATCGGCGTTCGGCCCAAACATGTTGGCGGCGGACTGCGGCGCCATGTCGGCCATGCTGCGGCCGGCATCGAGCGGTGCGAGGCGGGCAGCGACGAACTTCCTCTGGAAGTCGCCGGCCGGGTTGCCGAACGCGGGCGAGGTACAGGAGAGCATGGCCGCCGAATACTCAAGCTGCGCGCGCCGCAGCATCGTCTGCACCACCATGCCGCCCATCGAATGGCCGACCAGCACCGGCTTCTCCAGCCCGCGACTCGCCGATCGCGAATTCCACATCCTCGGCCAGCGCCTCGAAGCTCATCGCCTCGATCGGCTCGCGCGTGCCGTATCCCATCATGTCGAGCGCGACCGGCTGATAGCCGCGCGCCGCAAAGCTCGCCATCTGCGGCGCAAAGCTTTTCGCGCCTCCGCCGATGCCGTGCAGGAAAACAACAGGGGTCATGCGGGCTCCGCCGGTTGGGCGAGAAATTTGCTCGACGTCTTCGTCCAGCGCGTATTCGTCGCCTTGCAGCTCCGGATTGCTCCATCCGGTGAGCCGCCGCAAGGTGCGGCATAGTCCTCGGCAAACAGCGCGCCGACAACGCCGTTCGCGACGCGTTGCGCCCCGATGCTGATGGCCGGGATGTCGCCTGAGATCGGCCCGTGATTCATCGTGGCCGCATAGTTGAAACAGTGGATGCGCGAAACCCACGGCGCGGTGCCGGGCGTCGCGTTCGAGGAATTCGAAGTTCGGCCCGACGTAAGGGTGCTCGGCCTGCGCGTAGTCGGCGCGGCCGTCGGGCGAGAAGCGGTCGCGCCAGAGCTGGACGTGCGGCTTGAGCGCGGCAAGCTCCGGCCGCTGGCTCCAGTCGACGCTGAGCCCGGTCGCAAGGATCAGGTGATCGAACGCAAGCATGCCGCGCGTGGTGTCGAGCAGCACGCGGCCGTCGCGGATCTCGATCGCCGACGGCGCGCAGCGCGCCACAATCGAGAAATTCGTATGCCGGGTACAGCGCAGCATCGAGCCGCGCGGCGGCGGCACCGCCTGCTCGTCGATGTAATTCATGATCGCGAATTTCTGCGCGTCGGTGAGGCTGTAGAACCCGGTCCAGAACCCGGCGCTGCCGATGCCCATGCCCTTGTTGATGCGCGGCACGTCCGCGCGGCGCACCAGCATGGCGACGCGCGCGGCGCCGGCTTCGAGCGCTTCGGCCGCGCTGTCGACCGCGGTCGCGCCCGCGCCGAGCACGCCGACCGTCTTGCCGCGCAGCGCCGCGAAATCGATCGCGTCCCATCGAATGCGACACGAAGCGCGGATCGAGCCCGCGAAACATCTCCGGCGTGTACGGCCCGCCCAATCCCTCGCGGCCGTTCGCCAGCACGACGCGGCGCGCCGCGACTTTTCGCGTGCTCGCCGCGCGAGCGCAGCGTGAGGATCACGAATTCGCTGTCGCCGGAGAGATCGACCAGCTCGGTGTCGTTCTCGATCGGCACATCGATCATGCGCCGGTACCAGCGCAGGTAGTCCATCCATTGCAGGCGCGGGATGCGGTAGAGCTTCTTCCACGCCGCCGCGCCGAACTGCGCCTCGTACCAGGCGCGGAAGGTCAGGTTGGCGAAATCGAACGACGGCCCGGTCAGCTCCGGCGGCGAGCGCAAGGTCTCCATGCGGGCGGTGGTCGCCCACGGCCCCTCGAAGCCTTCCGGCGCGCGATCGAACACCCGCAGGCTGCGGACCGCGAGGCATTTCAGCGCGAACGACGCCGCGAGCCCGGCCATCCCGGCGCCGACGACCGCAACGTCAAGCACCGGCCCATGCTCGGGATGCGTGCGCGGCTCGAGCCAGTCCTTCGCGGGTGGCATCACCAGCAATTCGAGGTCGCGGCGCAGGCGCGCCTCAAGCTCGGCCAATGTTGCGGGGCCGGGATCGGTGGTCATGCGTTGGCCGAGGATGGTGGCCTCAGGCTGCATCCGTCAACCGCAGGGAAGCCATGCCGCCACGCGATCTGCGATTGTGGAAACGCGAGGCCGCGCTCGGCTACGGTCTCCCGACGGTGCCGGATTCCCGATGAAATACTCCGCCTTTTCGCTGCTGAAGGAAGCTTTTCGCGGCCACACCGGCTGGCAGCCCGCCTGGCGCAAGGCGGAGCCGAAGGCCGAGTACGACGTCGTGATCGTCGGCGGCGGCGGGCATGGCCTCGCGACGGCGTACTACCTCGCCAAGGAGCACGGCATCACCAACGTGGCCGTGCTGGAGAAGGGCTACATCGGCTCCGGCAATGCGGGCCGCAACACCACCATCATCCGCTCCAACTACCTGCTGCCCGGCAACGAGCCGTTCTACGAATGGTCGATGAAGCTGTGGGAAGGGCTGGAGCAGGACTTCAACTACAACGCCATGGTGAGCCAGCGCGGCGTGCTGAACCTCTATCACTCGGATCAGCAGCGCGATGCCTTCGCGCGGCGCGGCAACGCGATGCGGCTGCATGGCGTCGATGCCGAGCTGATGGATCGCGACGCCGTGCGGGCGCTGGTGCCGTATCTCGATTACGACAACGCGCGCTTTCCCGATCCACGGCGGGCTGATGCAGCGGCGCGGCGGCACCGCGCGGCATGACGCCGTGGTGTGGGGCTACGCGCGCGGCGCCGACATGCGCGGCGTCGACATCATCGAGAACTGCGAGGTGACCGGCATCGACATCCGCGACGGCCGCGTCACCGGCCTCGATACCACGCGCGGCCCGATCAAGGCGAAGAAGATCGCGCTCGCGGTCGCGGGCAATACCTCGCGCGTCGCTTCGCTCGCGGGGCTGCGGCTGCCGATCGAAAGCCATGTGCTGACCGCGTTCGTGTCGGAAGGCATCAAGCCGGCGATCGATCAGGTCGTCACCTTCGGCGCGGGGCACTTCTACATCAGCCAGTCCGACAAGGGCGGGCTCGTGTTCGGCGGCGATATCGACGGCTACAATTCATATGCGTGGCGCGGCAACCTGCCGATGGTGGAAGAGGTGATGGAGTGCGCCATGGCGATCTGGCCGGGCCTTGGGCGCGTGCGCATGCTGCGCCAGTGGGCCGGGCTGATGGACATGTCGATGGACGGCTCGCCGATCATCGACCGCACGCCGGTCGACGGGCTCTATCTCAATTGCGGCTGGTGCATCGGCGGCTTCAAGGCGACGCCGGCGTCCGGCTGGTGCTTCGCGCACCTGATCGCGCGCGACGAACCCTATGAGGCCGGCGCCGCGCTGCGGCTCGATCGCTTCGCGTCCGGCGCGCTGATCGACGAACGCGGCGTCGGCGCGACGCCGAACCTGCATTGAGGCTGCGTTGCGTATTCCCTGTCCCTATTGCGGTGTGCGCGGCAACGAGGAGTTCACCTACCTCGGCGACGCGACGGTGCGGCGCCCCGATCCGGCTGCCACGAACGCACGCCAGGCGTTCTTCGATTACGTCTATCTGCGCGACAACCCGTCCGGCCTGCATCAGGAGTACTGGTATCACGGCGCGGGCTGCCGCTCATGGCTCGTGGTGACGCGCAACACGCGCACGCATGAGATCGGCGACGTGAAGCTCGCCGAGCGAGGCCAAGCCGTGAGCGCGCATCGTCTTGCCGAGCGGCGGGCTGATCGACCGCGCGCAGCCGCTGTCGTTTTCTTTCGACGGGCAGGCGTATTCTGGTTTCGCCGGCGACACGCTCGCGTCGGCGCTGATGGCGAACGGCGTGACGCTGGTCGGCCGCTCGTTCAAGTATCACCGCCCGCGCGGCATTCTCACCGCCGGCTCGGAGGAGCCGAACGCGCTGGTCGAATTGCGCACCGGCGCGCGGCGCGAGCCGAACACGCGCGCCACCACGGCCGAGCTTTACGAGGGTCTGGTCGCCGCGAGCCAGAACCGCTGGCCCTCGCTCGCGTTCGACATCGGCGCGGTGAACGATCTGTTCTCGCGCTTTCTGGTCGCGGGCTTCTACTACAAGACCTTCATGTGGCCGGCGAAGTTCTGGGAGGCGCTCTACGAGCCGCTGATCCGCCGCGCCGCCGGGCTTGGCCGCGCCGCGGATGCGGAAGATCCGGATCATTACGAGAAGGCCACCGCGCATTGCGACGTGCTGGTGATCGGCGGCGGGCCCACCGGCCTGATGGCGGCGCTCGCGGCCGGCCGCGCGGGCGCGCGCGTCATCCTGTGCGACGAGGATTTTCGGCTCGGCGGGCGGCTGCTCGTCCGAGCGCTCCGAGATCAACGCCAAGCCAGGCGTCGAATGGGCCGCGGACGTCGAGGCCGAACTCGCCGCGATGCCCGAGGTGCGGATCATGCGCCGCACGACCGTGACCAGCGTGTACGACCACGGGCAGTACGGCGCGATCGAGCGCGTGAACGATCATGTGGCGGTGCCGCCGGAGCATGAGCCGCGCCAGCGCGCGTGGAAGTTCATCACCAAACGCGCGGTGCTCGCCGCGGGCGCGCTGGAGCGCATGATCGCGTTCGGCAACAACGACCGCCCCGGCGTGATGCTGGCGGGCGCGGCGCGCACGTACATCAATCGCTACGCGGCGGCGCCGGGCAAGCGGCTCGCGATCTTCACCAACAACGACGATGGCTGGCGCACCGCCGCCGATGCGCGCGCCGCCGGGATCGAGATCGCGGCCGTGGTCGATTCGCGCGCCGAGCCGCCGGGCGAGTTCGCTGCGCTCGGCATCAAGGCGCTGACCGGCGCGCAGGTATCGCATGTGCACGGGCGACGGCGGCGTCGCGGCGATCGACGTTGTCGATGGCAGTGGCCGCAGCACGAAGATCGCCTGCGATGCGCTCGCGGTCTCGGGCGGCTGGAATCCCGCCGTGCATCTGACCTGCCATCTCAACGGCAAGCCGGTGTGGAACGAGGCGCTTGCCGCCTTCGTCCCCGGCGCGGTGCCGGAGGGCATGCACGTCGCGGGCGCCGCAAACGGCACGATGAAGCTCGCCGATTGCCTTTCCGAACGGCGTCGCGGCGGGCGCGATGGCGGCGGTGCAGTGCGGTTTTCCGGTCGCCTCGATGCACGTGCCGAACGCCGAGGACGAGCCCGCCGCGATCACGCCGCTCTGGCACGTGAAAGCAGAGCCGCGCAAAGGCGTTCGTGGATTTCCAGAACGACGTCACGGCGTCCGACATCGCGCTCGCCCATCAGGAGGGCTTCTCCTCGGTCGAGCACCTCAAGCGCTACACGACGCTGGGCATGGCGACCGATCAGGGCAAGATCGCGAACGTCACCGGCCTTGCGATCCTTGCCGAAGCATCCGGCCGCACGATCCCGCAAGTCGGCACCACGACCTATCGCCCGCCTTACGTGCCGGTGAGCATCGGCGCGCTGGCGGGCCATCATCGCCACAAGGATTTTCGCCCGATGCGCCTCACGCCCTCGCACGCGTGGGCGGCGGAGCAGGGCGCGGTGTTCATCGAAAGCGGCGCGTGGATGCGCGCGCAGTATTACCCGCAAGGCGGCGAGAACGGACTGGCTCGAAACCGTCAACCGCGAGGTGACCACGACGCGCAACAGCGTCGGCGTGTGCGATGTCTCGACCTTCGGCAAGATCGAGATCGAAGGCGCGGACGCCGGCGTGTTCCTCGATCGCGTCTGCGCCAACACGCTCTCGACGCTGCCGGTCGGCAAGGCGCGCTACGTGCTGATGCTGCGCGAGGACGGCTTCGTGTTCGACGACGGCACCGTCGCGCGGCTCAATCCCGAGCGCTACCTGATGATGAGCACGACCGCGAATGCCGTGCGCACCATGCAGCATCTGGAATTCTGCCGGCAGGCGCTGTGGCCGAAGCTCGACGTGCAGCTTGCCTCGGTCTCGGAGCAGTGGGCGCAGTTCGCCATCGCGGGGCCGCGCGCGCGCGACGTGCTGCGCAAGCTGGTCGATGACAAACACGATGTCGGCGACAAGGCATTGCCGCATCTCGCCGCGAAGGAAATCACGGTCGGCGGCGGCATCGCGGCGCGGCTGTTCCGTGTCTCGTTCTCGGGCGAACTTGCCTTCGAGCTGGCGCTGCCCGCGCGCTATGGCGACGCGATGATCCGCGCCATCATGGAGGCGGGCGCGGAGTTCGGCATCGCGCCTTACGGCATCGAGGCACTCGGCGTGATGCGCATCGAGAAGGGGCATGTGTCGGGCAACGAGATGAACGGCCAGCTCACCGCGCCGGATCTCGGCCTCGGCCGCATGATGTCGAAGAAGAAGGACTACATCGGCCGCGTGCTGGCGGATCGCCCCGCGCTGCTCGATCCGGAGCGGCCGCGCTATGTCGGTTTCCAGCCGGTCGACCGCAAGGCGCGGCTGCGCGCGGGCGCGCACTTCGTGCCGGTCGGCGCCACGGCGAGCGCCGCGAATGACGAAGGCCACATGACCTCGGTGGCGTTCTCGCCGATGCTCGGCCACTGGATCGGACTTGGCGTGATCGCGCGCGGGCCGGAGCGCATCGGCCAGCGCGTGCGCGCCTACGACCCGGTGCGCAACGGCGACGTCGAGGTCGAGATCTGCGATCCGTGTTTCTTCGATGCGGAAGGAGCGCGGCTCCATGGCTAGCATCGTGCTGCACGAACGCTCCGCGCTGCATGGCCTCGCCGTGCCGGGCCACTACGGCCGCGCCGGCGTCACCGGCCTCGTGATCGAGGAGCGCACCGACATGGCCTTCGCCACCGTGATTGCCAAGCGCGACAAGCGGTTCGCGCTGATCAATGCGGTGAACACCACTTTCGGCGTCGTGCTGCCGGACGGCGCGCGCCGCGTGTCGCGCGGCGCCGTCACATTCGCGGGCGTCGGCCCGGAGCAGTGGCTCGCCAGCGCCGAAGGCGCGGAAGCGCCGGGCTTTGCGGCGCGCGTGCGCTCGCGCGTCGGGCTGTTCGCCGCGGTGTCGGACCAGTCCGACTCGCGCCTCGTCGTACGCCTGTCCGGCCCGCGCGTGCGCGACGTGCTGGCGAAAGGCGTGCCGCTCGACCTGCATCCGAAGGTCTTCAAGGTAGGCGATGTCGCCGGCACGCTGGTCGCCCACATGGCGGTGCAACTCGACATGCTCGACGATGCGCCGACCTATCAGCTCACCGCGCCGCGCAGCATGGCGGGCAGTTTCTGGTCGTGGCTCACGGCGTCGGCGGCCGAGTTCGGCTACGACGTTGTGACGCGTTAGGAGTTGGCGCTTGTCCCATCCGCTCGATGCCCTGTTCCGCCCGCGCAGCGTCGCGATCATCGGCGCGTCGAGCGATGCGAGCCGCATCGGCGGGCGCCCGGTCGCGTATTCCAAGCGCGCCTTCAAGGGCGCGATCATCCCGGTCAATCCGAACGCAGAAGGAAATCCAGGGGCTGACCGCCTACGCGTCGATCAAGGACGCGCCGGGCGAGATCGATCAGGCGATCATCGCGGTGCCCGCCAAGGCCGCGATGCAGGCGGTGGACGAGTGCATCGCCAAGGGCGTGAAAGCCGCCGTGATGTTCTCGTCCGGCTTTGCCGAGACCGGCGCGGAAGGCCGCGCGATGCAGACCGAGCTGGCGCGGCGCTGCGCGGCGGGCGGCATGAAGCTGGTCGGGCCCAATAGCCTGGGCATGTTCAACGTGCGCGCGGGCCTCTATTCGACCTTCTCGTCCTACTTCGATCCGCTGTGGCCACGCACCGGGCCGGTCGGCATCGTCAGCCAGAGCGGCGCGTTCGGCACGTATTTCCTCGCCATCGCGGCGGAGCGCGGGCTTGGCTTTAGCCATTGCGTCGCAACCGGCAACGAAGCGGACGTCGATGTCGCCGAGTGCGTCGACTGGCTCGCCGACGATCCCGACACCGGCGTGATCATGATCTACCTCGAAGGCTGCCGCGACGGCGCTCGGCTGCGCGCCGCGCTTGCGAAGCGCCGCGGCGAACCGCAAGCCGGTCGTCGCCATGAAGGTCGGCGTGTCGGAGCAGGGCGTCGCCGCGGTCGCCTCGCACACCGGTTCGCTCGTCGGGTTCGGATGCCGTGTTCGACGCCGTGTTCCGCGAAAACAACGTGCATCGCGCACGCACGGTCGATGAGCTGGTCGATGTCGCCTATGCGTGCTCGGGCGGCGTGTTTCCCAAAACGCCGCGCGTCGGCGTGGTGACGATCTCGGGCGGCGTCGGCATCCAGATGGCGGATGCGGCGGCCGAGCTCGGTCTCGAACTGCCGCGCATGCCGGACGACGTGCAGCAGAAGATCTCTGCAGATGATCCCGTTCGCCGGCCCCGCCAATCCGGTCGACGCCACCGCGCAGGTGATCAACGACTGGTCGATGTTCAACACCATCCTCGGCCTCGTGGCGGACGAGGGCAATGTCGACAGCGTGATCAGCTTCCTCGCGCACACCGGCACGTCGCCGGGCGTGATGGCGAAGCTGAAGCCGGAACTGCAGAAGGTTCGCGAGCGCTTCCCGGACCGCGTGTTCATGCTGTGCGCGCGCCTGCCGCGCGACATGGCGGACGAGTTCAAGGATATCGGCTTCCTGACGTTCGAGGACCCGACGCGCGCGATGGCGGCGAGTGGCGGCGCTGTCGCGGCTGGCGAAGGGATTTGCGAAGCCGCAGGCAGCTATGGCGAAGGTCGAGGCGGCGGCGCCGCTGCCCGCCGGGCCGATCAACGAGGCCGACGCGAAGCGACTGCTCGGCGCGGCCGGTGTTTCGTTCGCGCCGGAGAAGACCGCGCGCACGCGCGAGGAGGCCGTGGCGGCGGCGAAAGAGGTCGGCTTCCCGGTCGTGCTGAAGGTGCTGTCGCCGGACATCGCGCACAAGTCGGAGGCGGGCGGGGTGGTGCTCGGCCTGCAGAATGCCGACGATGTTGCGGCTGGCTACGACGCGATGATGGCGCGCGTGCGCGAACGCGAACCGAAGGCCCGCATCGACGGCGCGCTGGTCGCGCGCATGATCGAGGGCGGCACCGAAGATGGTGATCGGCACCAAGCGCGATCCGATCTTCGGGCCGGTGGTGATGTTCGGGCTCGGCGGCGTCTACGTCGAGGTGCTGAAGGACGTGACGCTTGCGGCTCGCGCCGATCGACAAGGAAGCCGCGAAACAGATGATCCGCGGCATCAAGGGCTTTGCGCTGCTCGACGGCGCGCGCGGCCGTCCGCCCGCCGACCTCGATGCGCTCGCCGATGCGCTGGTCGCGATGTCGCGCTTTGCGGCCGCGCATCCGGAAGTCGCCAGCGCCGAGATCAATCCGTTCATCGCGCTGCCCGAAGGCGGCGTCGCGGTCGATGCGCTGATCCTGACCGGCGGAGACGGCACATGAATCTCGAAACCGTCCGCCTCGAGGTCGCCGATCACATCGCGACCGTCACCATCGACCGTCCGCCGGTCAACGCGCAGAACCAGAAGGCGCGCGAGGAACTGATCCGCGTGTTCGACGAGATCAGCGCGCGCGACGACGTGCGCGTCGCGATCCTCACCGCGGCCGGCAAGGTGTTCTCGGCCGGCGCGGACGTGAAGGAGCGCGTCGGCATCGCGCAGGAGCCCGCCGACTACATCCGCAACAACCGGCTGGTGCGCGAGTTCTTCTACTCGGTGTCGGACTGCACCAAGCCGGTGATCTGCGCGGTGAACGGCGGCGCGTTCGGCGCGGGGTTCGCGCTGATGCTCGCGTGCGACATCATGATCGCCAGCGAGGATGCGTACTTCGTCATCTCCGAGCTGGATGTCGGGCTCGCGGGCGGCGCGCGCTTCCTGATGGATCACTTCGGGAAGTCGATGGCGCGCTACATCTATTTCACCGGGCGGCGCATCCCGGCCGCGGAGCTTCATCGCCTCGGCGTGATCTCGGCCTGCGTGCCGCGCGAAAAACTGATGGACGAGGCGATGCAGATCGCGCGCGAGATCGCGGCGAAAAGCCCGGTCGCGGTGCGCGAGGTGAAGCGCGCGTTCAACGTGGTCGAGGAAATGCCGACGCGCGACGGCTACCGCTTCGAGCAGACCGTGACGGTGGCGCTGTCAAAGACCGAGGACGCGAAGGAAGCGCAGCGCGCCTTCGTCGAGAAGCGCAAGCCGGTGTTCAAAGGGAAATAAATCGGCGAGGCTACTTCAGCGTTTCCTTGAAGAACGGCCCGACGATCGCCGCGACCTCCTGCGGCATCTCGTAGAACATCATGTGCGGCCCGTTCGCCAGCTCCGCGTAGCGTGAGCCGGGGATCGCGTCGGCCATCGCCTTGACGACCGGCGGCGGCGTCGAGCGGTCGTCGCCGCCCGCAAGGCACATCACCGGCATCTTGAGCGACTTCAGCTTCTCCGCGGTATCGACATTCGCCATCGCGGTGAAAGCATCGCACCAGCAGCGGATGTCGTTGGAGAGCAGGCGCGCGCGCACCGGCTTGTCGCCGCCCTTGCGCGCGGAACGGCGCGTTGAACCAGCGCTCCATCGTCACATCGAGGATCGGCGCCATGCCGTCGCGCCGCGCGTCCTCGGCGCGCCCCATCAGCGCCGCGTAGCTTTCCTTCGTCTGCTGGTGATTGACGTTGGCGATGACGGCGGCCTGCACATCCTGCGGATATTTCACGGCCAGCGCCTGCGTCACGAGGCCGCCCATGGCGAAGCCCGCGACGCCGCAGGGCGCGAACTTCAGCTTCGTCAGCAGCGCGTGCACGTCGTCCGCGTAGTCCGACAAGTTCGTGGCAGGCTCGTAAGGCGACTTGCCATGCCCGCGCAGGTCGACGGTGAGCACGGTGAAATCCTTCGACAGGATCGCGGCGAGCGGTTCGAGGAATGTCGAATCCATGCCCACCGCATGCAGCAAAAGCACATGCGGGCCGCTGCCGGCGATGCGATGATTGAGCTCGACCGTCATGACAAACTCCAGGGAGATGCGCGATGCCGAAGGGCCTGCTTCTGATGACGACCGACATCGATCCCGCCGACGAGGCCGACTTCAATCGCTGGTACGAGGAAGAGCATCTCGCCGAGCGGATGGCGATCCCGGGCTTCATCAATGCGCGGCGCTTCACGGCGATCGAAGGCGGTCCGAAATATCTCGCGCTGTACGACCTGGAGTCGCCGGAGGTGCTGCAGTCGCCGCCGTACCTGAACATCACCGGCGCCGGCACGTCGGCATGGACGCGGCGGTTGCAGCCGAAGTTCAGGAACTTCAGGCGCAATGTGTATGTGGGACTGAGCGAGCGGACGCGGTGATCTGTCATTCCGGGGCGGCCCGAAGGGCCGAGCCCGGAATCATAACCACAGCTCTGTCCGTATCCGCTGCTCTACGTGCCACCGCTTGTCTCGTGGTTATGGATCCCGGGCTCACGCCTTCGGCGTGCCCCGGGATGACAGCAGCGCTCACTCCCACACCTTGCCGGTCACCGACGCCGTCTGCCCGCCGTCGATCACTAGCTCCGTCGCATTGACGAATTGCGATTTATCGCTCGCGAGATAGAGCACGCCGTAGGCGACGTCCCAGCCGGTGCCGAGCTTGCCGCTCGGCACGCCGCGCGCGCGTTCGGCGATCTTCGCGTCGTAGTCCGCGGGATTGCTCTTGCGCAGGCGATCCGTGATGCGCGGCGTCGCGATGTAGCCGGGGCACACGGCGTTGCAGCGGATACCCTTTGAGGCGTACTGCACGCCGATGTTCTGCGTAAGCTGGCTCACCGCGCCTTTCGAGGCCGCATAGGCGACGTTCGCGTAGGTGAAGCGCAGTGCCGCGGTGGACGAGTTATTGATGATCGAACCGCCGCCTTGGCGGAGCATGTGCGGGATCACGGCGCGGCAGGCGAGGTACATGCTCTTGACATTCACCGCCATGAGCCGGTCCCAGTCCTCCTCCTTCACCTCCAGCGGCCCGCCGACCACTTGCATGCCGACATTATTGAACAGCACGTCGACGCGGCCGTATTTCGCGATGCATGCCGCGACCATCGCGTCGATCTCGGCGGCGACCGACACGTCGCATTGATGCGGCGTTGCCTCGAAAGCCTTCGGACTTGATGATCGCGCAGGTGTCTTCCGCGGCCTTGATGTCGCGGTCGACCGCGAAGACCTTCGCGCCCTCGCGCGCAAACAGCACCGAGGTCGCCTTGCCGTTGCTCCAGCCTTCGGCGATCGAGCCTGCGCCCGCGACGATGGCGACTTTGTTCTGAAGGCGGGGCATGGTTCTTCCTTTCGCCCTCGCCCCGCGAAGCGGAGAGAGGGTGCCGAACGCGCTTAGCGCGTGAGGCGGGAGAGGGGTGTCCTGCGATTAGCACCCTCTCGCGGCTCGCTGCGCTCGCCACCTCTCCCGCGACAGCAGGGGGACAGCGAAAGGCTAAGCCGACTTCGGCCACCTTGCCTTCGCGGTTGCGCGGTCGGTCGGGAACACCGTCATCGGCTTGCCGTCCTGCCACTGCACGATGCAGACCGGTGCGCCGACGCGGCGGCCGGCCTCGTCGAACTTCACGCCGCCCGGGAAGGTGTCGGCCGCGCGGCCGGTCTTCAGGTCGAGCTTCTTGATCTCGTCGTTGACCTTGACCTTGTCGGCGACGCCGGCCTTCTCCAGCGCCTCCTTGAGAATCCAGGTGTGGCCATAGCCCGCAAGGCCGTCTTGCGTGATCCACGGCTCGCCGGATTGCTTCTTGAACAGCGCCTCGATCTCCTCGTGGCCTTTCATGCCCCAGTTGGCGACGATGAACATCAGGCCTTCGATCAAGTCGGCGGACACGTTCTTCAGCACTTCGGGCGCACCCATGTGCGCGCCGTTCGCGATGATCGGGATCGCGCCCTTGCCAAGGCGGAACTCGTTGAGCTTTTCGAGGCCGAGCTTCACGTCCGAAATCGTCGTCGTGACGTAGACGAGGAACTCGGGCCGCGTCGAGCGCACCTTCTGCATCAGCGGTGTCGCGTCGGATAGAGGCGGCGTGAAGGTCTCGTTCATCAAGAGCTTGATGCCGAGCTTTTCCAGGCCGCCTTCGCGCATCGGCTTGAGGAACGCGACCGGCGAAGCCGTGTTGTCGCCGATGATGCCCGCGGTGGCCGGGGCCTTCCCGGTTGCGGCCTTGGCGAGTTCGATGATGGTCGGCAGCGAAGCTTCCGGCTGGAGGCCTGCCGGCATCGAGCTCTGATAGACGTATTTGAAGCCGCGGCCGGTGATCGAATCCGCGTAGGAGAGGGTGAGCCACGGGATCTGCGCGCGCTCGGTGACTTCGGTCACCGCGAGCGTGAAGGTCGAAAGCCAAGCGCCGCAGCCGCCGACGACGTCCGTCTCCTGTGCGACGAGGCGCTGTGCGGCGTTCTTCGCCTTCTCGGCGCTGTCACCGGCGTCGATCTGCACCAGTTCGAGCTTCGCGCCGTTCATGGACTTGATGCCGCCGGCCGCGTTGATCTCGGCAACCGCCGTCTCGCAGCCCCATTTCACGAGCGTGCCCTGGCGTGCCCAAGGGCCGCTCAGCGGCGCAATCACGGCGACCTTCACGGGCTTGGGCTGCGCGCGCAGCTTCTTCCACGGCATCATCGTGGTCGCGATCGTGGCGGCGCCGAGCGCGCCGGTTTTGAGGACTGTGCGTCTTGTCGTCATGGCTTTCTCCCTTGTCCGAGTTTCTGAGCGTTACATTCCAAGATAGGCGCGCCGTATGCGTTCATCCGACATCAGTGTCTTGTGAGTGCCTTCCATCGCGACACGGCCGGTTTCCAGCACATAGCCGTGATCGCAAGTCTCCAGCGCCTCGGCGACGCGCTGCTCGACCAGCAGAATCGTCAGCCCGGTCTTGTGGATCTGGTTGATGCGCTCGAAGATCGCATCGATGATCGTCGGCGCAAGCCCCATCGAGGGCTCATCGAGCATCAGCAGTTCCGGCGCGGAGGCAAGCCCGCGCCCGATCGCCAGCATCTGCTGCTGTCCGCCCGAAAGCGTGCCGGCGAGCTGGTCGCGCCGCTCGGAGAGAATCGGAAAGAGCTGCAAGATCATCGGCAGCGTCTCGCTCCAACGCTGCTGACCTTTGCGGGTGTAGGCCCCCATTTCGAGATTTTCCATCACCGTCATGGAGGCGAACACCTGCCGGCCCTCGGGCACATGCGCGATGCCGAGTTGCGCGCGTTCGGCTGCCGGTACGGCGAGCAGGTTCTGCCCGTTGTAGGTAATTTCACCAGCCGAGGGTGTCACCACACCCGAGATCGACTTGAACAGCGTGGTTTTGCCGGCACCGTTCGGCCCCACGACGGCCACGAACTGGCCGCGCTCGACGTCGAGCGACACGCCGCGATAGCGCGTGCAAGCCGCCGTAGGCGACGTCAAGCGACCTGATCTTTAACACGGTCCATCCACTTCTTGCCGAGATAGGCTTCGATCACCTTCGGGTCTTTCGTCACGTCGGCCGGCGCGCCGCTCGCAATCAGGCGGCCGTGGTCGAGCACGCTGAAATGGTCCGCGAGCTGCACCATTGCATGCATGGTGTGCTCGATGATCACGATGGTGACGCCCTCGCGGTTCACCTGCCGGATGATCGGCAGCACGTCGGCGAGCTCGTTCTGACCGAGCCCGGCGAGCGTCTCGTCAAGCAGCAGCAGCTTCGGCTTTGGCGCCAACGCACGCGCAAGCTCCATCAGGCGAAGCTGCTTGGTGGTGAGGCCGCCCGCCAGCATGTGCGCCTGCGCATCCGCCATGCCGACGCGCTTGAGCGCATCCATCGCGAGCTGCTCGGCTTCGTCGTCGGTCTTCGCGCCGACGAACGCGCCGACCACGACGTTCTCGAGCACGGTCATGCGCGGGAAGGAGCGCACCACCTGAAAGGTGCGGCCGATCCCGCGCGCGCAGACCTGGTAAGGCAAAAGCCCGCCGATCGGCGACCCGTTGAACTTGATGCTGTCGGGCGCGGTGGAATGGAAGCCGTTGATGACGTTGAACAGCGTGGTCTTGCCGGCGCCGTTCGGTCCGATGATGCCGTAGATCATGCCTTCCGGCACCGAAAGTGTGACCTCGTCCACCGCCTTGAGGCCGCCGAAGGCGCGCGAGACGTTGTCGAGCACCAGCAGCGGTGCGCCGAAGGCGGGGCGGGGGGCTGGGTTGGGGTCGCAACCGCAGCTAACCATGCTCGGCGGCCGGCTCGATCGGTGTCGGCAAGGATGTACCCGGCGAAGCAGTTGCACGTCTGCGCCGTTCTGCGAACTTGTCACGCACCTTCCAGAAAATGCCGTCCGGCGCCGCCAGAATGATCACGATGATGGCGACGCCGTACACGACGCCCTGAATGCCCGGCAGATAGTTGCCAAGTTCGGCGTGCAGCGTTTCGGCAAGCGGGATCAGGATCGCCGAACCGATGACCGGCCCCCAGAACGTGCCGACGCCGCCGAATAGCGTGACGATCAAAGCCTGCGCGGACGTAAGCGCGCCGAACACCGATAGCGGCGTCACCACCAGCAGGATCACCGCGTAGATGCCGCCGGCGACCGCCGCCATCGCGGCGGAGAGCATCATGGCGTACATGCGCCAGCGCGCCGCGTTGATGCCCGCGGCCTCCGCCGCCGCCAGGTTCTGCTTGATCGCGAGCAGCGCGCGGCCGAAGCGCGAGCGCTCGACATGCAGCGAAATGATCATGCAGGCGACCGTCACCGCCATGGCGATGATCATGTAGATGCGCTGGTCGTTGAACTGCATGTAGGCGGCGGGGTTCTCGCGCATCATCGGCAGCGAGACCTCCTGATAGCCGAGCCACTCGAACACGTAGAGCATCGCCAGCGGATAGGCGAGCATCGCGAGCGCGAAGTAGTGGCCGCGCAGGCGGAACGTCGGGATGCCGATCAGGACGCCCGCGATGACGCCGACCACCCCGCCGAGCGGAATGCCGAGCCACGGCGTGATGCCGAACTTCACGAACGCGATGGTGACCGTGTAGGCGCCGAGGCCGAAGAATGCCGCATGGCCGAACGAGATCATGCCCGAGTAGCCGGACAGCATGTTCCAGCCCAGTCCCATGATC
Organism: uncultured Alphaproteobacteria bacterium; assembly: GCA_963779545.1. GTDB lineage: Bacteria > Pseudomonadota > Alphaproteobacteria > Rhizobiales > Xanthobacteraceae > PALSA-894. Next base: position 258,767 of record CAVZYQ010000013.1, read on the forward strand.
GCCCAGATCAGCACCAGCGTCATCATCAGCTGGTAGTAGGAATTGCGGACCGCGAAGCCGATCGCCAGATAGACGACCGCGAAGATCGCAATGGCGGCGTATTGCCGGGCGAGCGAACCGCGCTTCATCACGTGCGCTCCCAGACGCGGCCGAACATTCCCTGCGGCCGGAAGAACACGACGATGAGAAAGACGACGAAGACAGCGGTATTCTGCAATTGATACGGCAGGATCAGCGTCGACATCTGCTGCACGAGGCCGATCGTGAGCCCGCCCCAGAAGGCACCGAGGATCGAGCCCATGCCGCCGAGCACCACGCCGGCATACATCACGATGACGAAGTCGAATCCGATGTAGGGCTGGAACGACTGCGACATCGCGAACAGCCCGCCGGCAATACCCGTGATGCCGACGCCGAGCGCGAACGCAATGCGGTGCGCGCGGTCGACGTCAACGCCGACATAAGCCGCCGCGATGGGGTTGTCGGCGGCGGCACGCAGCGCCTTGCCGAGGCTCGTGCGCGCGAGGAAGAAATAGAGGGCGATCGCGCACAGCACCGCGATGACGAAGCCGACCGTGCGCGCCTGATTGAAGAAGACCGGCCCGATCTCCCAGGATTCTCGGGAAAGCGGCGTCGGCACCGATACCGGCGTCGAGCCGAACAGGATCAAGCCGCCGTTCGCCAGCACCAGCGCGATGCCGAGCGTGAGGATGATCTGCGCGTAATGACCTTCGGCTTCGGCCGCCATCACGCGCGCGCCAGTGACCTGCGCGATCAGATATTTGTGCAGGAACCAGCCGATGATGAACACGATCGGGCCCGCGAGCAGCGCGCCGGCCACCGGCCCGACATACGGCCCGAGGAAGCCGAGCACGCCGAAGCCGGTCACGAGATAGAACGCCGCGTACATGCCGAGCATCAGGAAATCGCCGTGCGCGAAGTTCACGACGCGCATCACGCCGAAGATGATGCCGAGGCCGACGCACATCAGGCCGTAGGTGCCGCCGACGAGAAGCCCCGCGGCGAGCGCCTGCAGGAAATCCACGACACGCCAATAGAGGTCGTCCATTCGTCCTTTTCCTTGGGCGCCGCGCGGACCTCTTTTCGGGGCCGCTTCGGCAAAGGGCGACAATGACTTCAGGCGGGATGCTTGTCGAAGTCACGCCAAGTGTAAGCGCAAGCGCGGCGGTTCAGATAGCTAAAATGTACGCGGTCGCGGATTGCTGGCGCGAAATTGTGCTTTGCGCTTCTGGTTGCGCTGCCCACTCCTGCGTCTACTCGCGCTTCCCACCTGCGCGTATCGCTCTGGTGCTTGGGGCGCTGGATGTCGCATAGTGTGCGGCGTTGCGCCGCAAAGGAGCCGGACATGCCCGCACTCACCACCGATATCGCGAAATTCGTTGCCGCGGTCGATCCAGCCGCAATGCCGGAGCGCTGCAATTTCGGCGCGCGCATCGGCATGCTCGATTGCGTCGGCACGATGATCGCGGGCGTGGATGAGGAGGCGGTGAAGCTGGTCGCGCAGCTCGTGCCAACCTACACCGGCAACGACGGCGCGCCGGAAATTCCCGGCGGACGCAATCTTTCTGCCAGCGATGCCGCGCTGGTGAACGGCGTGGCCGCGCACGTGCTCGACTATGACGACGTGGGCATGGATGGGCACCCGAGCGCCGCGCTGACGCCGGCGATCCTGGCGGAAGGTTGGACGCTGGGTTCGAGCGGCGAGGAGGCGGTTGCGGCGTACGTCGCGGGCTACGAGGTGTGGGCGCTGTTGCAGGAGCTGGAGCCCGGCGCGCTACACGAGCGCGGCTTCCACCCGACAGCGATCTGGGGAACGCTGAGCGCGGCGGCGGCCTGCGCGCGGCTCAATCATCTCAACGCCGACGATACCACGAATGCGATCGCGATCGCGGCCTCGCTCGCGGCCGGCACGGTGGCGAATTTCGGCACCATGACCAAGTCGCTGCACGCAGGCCGCACGGCGCAGTCGGGCGTGCTGGCGGCGCGGCTCGCGAAGTCCGGCTTCACGGCCTCGCCCGACGTGCTGGAGCATAAGGCGGGCTTCATGCATGCGCATTCCGATAGCGGTAATCCGGCGGTGACGCGCGGCGACTGGGGCCTCGGCGAGAACTGGCGGCTGCCAGAAGATGGGCATCAACATCAAGCGCTATCCGATGTGCTACGGACGCACCGCGCGATCGACGCGGTGCTCGACCTTGCGGAGCAGCACAATCTTTCGACCCGACACGATCGAGGAAATTCATGTGCGAATCGGCGATGCGCAGGACCTGATGCTGCGCAACAAGCGAGCCGACGACCGCGCTGGAGGCGAAGTTCTCGATGGAATTCGCGGTGGCCTCCGCGCTCGTCGCCCGCAAAGTCGGCCTGAAGGAATTGGATGACGGTTTCGTACGTCGCGGCGACATCGTCGACGATGATGCGCAAGGTGAAGCGCTCGACCACCAACGAGCGGATCGCCGATATGCCGCCGTTTGCCCCGGACGATCGCGTCAGCATCAGGCTGAAGAACGGCGAGAAGATCGAGCACGAGCCGGTGGTGCGCCCGAAGGGCCACTGGAAGAAGCCGATGAGCGACGCTGAACTGCGCGAGAAGTTTCTCGATTGCACGGACTCGCGATTGGGCCGCAGCCAAGCCGAGGCGCTGTTCGAGAAGCTGAACAATCTCGAGGACGTGGCGAACCTGCGCGAACTGCCGCTGGTGAAGATTTAAGCGCCGCTCTTTCCATTCCCCTATCCCGCTTGCGGGAGAGGGTCGCCGCGTAGCGGCGGGGAGAGGGCGCTACGCCGCGAGATACTGCTCGATCGAGAATCTCATCTCCCCGTCCACCATCGGCATGCAGTCCGGCGGAAATTCCTGCCGCACGCGCCCGCCGCGCTCGGCGACCAATCCGAGAAACCGGTCGAGGTGCTGCATCGCGCCGCCCGCAATGTCGTGCAACACCATCAGACTCCATGGCGATGCTTCAATCTGCATCAGTGCGCGGTCGACCCATCCGTCCGCGTCCTGCCAGTCGCGCGGCAGCGCGCTCCACAACACGATTGTCGCCTGTCGCTGCGCCACATGATCAAGCACGGGTCGTGACAGCAGGCGGCGGTCGAGATTTCCGCCTTGCCCGTAAGGCCGGAACAGGCGCAGGGGATGGATAAGCGCGCCGATTTCATATTGCGTTCGGTCGAACTCCGCATTCGCGGCATCCGGCGTCATCAAGCCGAACGGCAGCGAATGACTCCAGGTGTGATTGCCGATCCAGTGTCCTTCGGCATGCGCACGCTCCGCGAGCGCGCGATGGCCCGGCTTTGCCAACTTCTCGCCGATCACGAAGAATGTCGATTGGACGCCGCGCCGCGCCAGCACATCGAGCACGAACGGCGTGACGTCCGGGGTCGGGCCGTTGTCGAACGAGAGCGTGAGGTCAAACATGGGCGGCGTATACCGCAGGCGAGAGGATACGCGAAGCGCTACGCCACAGCCGCGGCGGGTTTCACCGCGACATCGAGTTCCTCGCCTTCCTTCTGCCGCCGCCCCGCCATCTGCCACACCATCGTGCGGCGCTCGATCGCGCGTGCGAACGTGTCGAACAGGGTCGATAGCAGCAGGATCATGATGATCGCGCCGAACACGCGCGGGCTATCCAGAATGGTGCGATAGAAGGTTACGACATAACCGATGCCGGCCGCAGACGTGAGCATTTCCGACACCACCACGCCGATGATGGTGAGCGCGCCGCCGAGCCGCAGGCCGGTGAGCACCGTCGGGATCGAGGCGGGGATGATCACGCGGGTGATCTGCTGCGGCAGCGTTGCGCCCATGCTGCGCGCCGCGAGCAGGAGCTGTTCGTCGATGGTACGGATGCCCGCTGCGGTCGAAAGCATGACGGGAAAGAAGCCGTAGACGCCCGCGAAGATGATCTTCGATTCCGAACCGATGCCGAACCACGCCGTGAAGATCGGATAGAGGATCACGATCGGCACGGCGTAGAGCGAGGAGAACACCGGCAGCAGCAGATTGCGCAGAAGCGCGATGCCGCCGACCAGCGCGCCCGCGAGGATGCCGAAGCCGCAGGCGATCAGCATCGCAAACGCCACCTCATAAAGCGTCACGGCAAGGTGCGAGAAGTACATCCGCCAGTCTTGCACGAGCACCGAGACCACCTTGGTCAGTGCCGGCAGAAACAGTTCCGGAACAATGCCGGTGCGCGGGAACAGCTCCCAGAACACGAGCAGCGCGATGAGGATCAGCCAGCGCACCGTAGGTGGGGCAGGGCGCTTCATCACTCGCCCTTCCGGATCTGCTGCCAGATGCGGTCGCGCAGCTTGGCGAACGTCTCGGTGCCCATCATGTCGTAGGTGCGCGGGCGCGGCAGCCCGACGGTGATGCGGTCGATGATGCGGCCGGGGCGCGCCGACATCACCAGCACCTCGTCGGCGAGATAGACCGCCTCGGTGAGGCTATGGGTGACAAACACTACGGTCTTGGCGGTCTGCGACCAGATGCGCAGCAACTCGTGGCCCATGGTCATGCGCGTCTGTTCGTCGAGCGCCGCGAACGGCTCGTCCATCAGCAGCACCGGCGGGTCCTGCACCAGCCCGCGCGCGATCGACACGCGCTGCTTCATGCCGCCGGATAGCTCGTGCGGATAGCGCGCGCCGAACCCCTGCAGGCCGACAAGGTTGAGCATGTCGTTTGAGCGCTTCGCCCGCTCCTCCTTCGGTGCGTTGCGCAGCGCGAGCGGAAACTCGATGTTGTCCAGCGCGGAGAGCCACGGAAACAGGCTCGCTTCCTGAAACACGACGCCGACGCGATCCGGGTCCGGCTTGTCGATCGCGCGGCCCTGAATATCGATCGTGCCGGAGGTCTGGTGGCGAAGGCCTGCCATCATCATCAAGAGTGAGGTCTTGCCGCAACCGCTGGGTCCCACGATCACGACAAAGCGGCCGGCGCCGACGGTCATGTCGATGTCGGTCAATGCCGGCACCGCGCCTTCGCGGCCGCCATAAATGTGGCCTAGGCCATCAACGCGGATTGCCGCGCTCGCCGGCGCGTCGCGCACGATACTCAGGTTCGCGCTCATGTTCGCCATGCGCTGACCCGGTTCTCGAAGAAACGCACGGTTTCGTTGAACGCGATCGCCACGGCCGCGAGCAGGATCACGCCGGCGAACAGTTGCGGAAGCTGGAAGTTCTCGCCCCAGTTCGCGATCAGGTGGCCGATGCCGGTGCGCGAGGCGTACATCTCGGCGATCATCACACCGGTGAAGTTGAAGATCATCGAGATGCGCAGTGTCTCGAGCAGGATCGGCAGCATGCTCGGCACGTAGATGCGGGTGAGGATCTGCATGCGCGTCGCCCCGTAGGATCGCGCCACCAGCACATGGTCGGCCTTGACGGACTCCACCGCCGCGGTCGCGCTCATGATCACGACGAACAGCGTGGAGAACGCCGCATAGGCGACCTTCTGCTGGAAACCGATGCCCATGATCAGGATGAACATCGGCAGAAAGATCGATTTCGGCACGCTGAACACATAGAACAGCAGCGGTTTGAAGATCTGTCCGGCATAATCGTACTCCGCGATCAGCACGCCGATCGCTGCACCGAGCGGCACCGCGATGATGAACGCGACGATCACTTCGGCGGCCGTGACGGCGATCGCTTCGTGGACCTGCGGACGGCCGAGCAGTTGCACCAGCATTGCCAGCACGTCGGTCAGCGGCGGTAGCAACATTGGGTTGATCACACCATTGCGCGGCAGCATTTCCCATGCGGCGAGAAATACCGCGAGGAGCAGCAGGCGAATGGCGATGAGCTGGAAGCGGGTCATTTTTCTTTCTTTCCCCTCTCCCGTTTGCGGGAGAGGGGAAGCAAGATCACACCATCGTCGGCGTGGGTCTGAACTGCGTCGTGTAAATGTCCTCAACCGGCGCGAGGTCGGTCATGCCGATCAGCCGCGCGAGGTCGAGCGCAAGCACCATCCAGTCCTTCTGCATCTCGCCGTTCTTCGACAGCTTCAGGATGTTGCCGTCGAGTTCGGCCTCGGCGATGTTCTCCGGGATTTCGTCGATCTCGGCGATCAGCTTGATCGCGGCCGGGCGGTTCTTCGGATCCTGCAGGAAGGCGAGCCCGCCGTAGAGCGCGTTCAGCGTCTTTTGCAGCACCTGCGGCTTCTCCTTGATGAACTTGTCGGTCGCCATCCAGGCGCCGGTCATGTTCGGTGGCACGGCTGCGCCGTAGTCGACCAGGCTGCGCGCCGTCTTCTCGATGAACAGCTTGTAGGACAGCGGCGAGTACATCACGCTGGCGTCGATGTTGCCGGAGAGCAGGTTCGGCACCAGCCCCCCGCCGCCGAGCGGCACGCGGGTGAATTCGATCTTGCGGTCGGCCATCGTCCAGCGCGCCAGAATGTCGGTGCCGGAGCCTGCCGACGTGATGCCGACTTTCTTGCCGGCGAGGTCCTTCGCATCCTTGATCGGCGAGTCCGGCTTTACCACGAGATGCCAGCCGTAATAGCCGAGCGCCGCGCCTGCGACGTTCTTCGCCATCACGCCCTTCTTGATGCCGGCCGCGACCGAGGAGGCCGAGTTCAGAATCACGTCCGCCGCGCCTGCGGCCATCGCCTCATAGCCTTCGGCGCCACCGCGGTAGATCGTCAGCTCGGCCTTGACGCCTTCCTTGTCGAACAGTTTCTGGCGCAGCGCCGTTTCGGCGATGATGGTCGGGTAATAGGTCTTGGTCGGCAGGCCGATGCGCACGAGCGGCGTCTGCGCGCGCGCGATCGACGGCATGCCGAGCGTAGCGATGCCCGCTGCCCCGTAGCCGAGCACGCGCCGGCGCGAATGCGTGATGATCCTCATGAGTTCCCTCCGCGTTTCCCCGTTTGTCGTTGTTATTGTTCAGCGCGGCGTTGATCCCGCGTCTGCCGCTATCTCAGCACATCGCCACGCCCGCGCAAAAGGGCTTGGGCTGCTTCACGCTGCCGCGTTCAGCCCACTTTCGGATCGACATCGAGCCGCGCGACCCACCCCTCGAGCCCGGCGCGCGCCGCCGGGTAATATTTCAGCACCAGCGGGTCGTGGCCCGGCACGAAGTGATTGCGGGAGCCGCCCGCCAGACGGAGCATCGTGTCGTAGCCGTCGAGCACTTCGCCTACGTTGTAGGTGATGGGGAACACGCGGCCCTCGTTGAAATGCGAGTAGAGGTGGGCGGTATCCGAGCCAAGCACGACGGTGCCGCGCTTGGTCTTCACGCTGACGCATTGCAGGCCCTTCGAGTGGCCGCCGATCTTGTGCACCGCGATGCCGGGCGCGAGCTGATTCACACCATCATGGAAATGGACGCGGCCGGCGAACACTTTCCTTACCATCGCCACCACGTCCTCTTCCTCGAATGGAACGCGCAGGTGCTGGTGGCACATGCAACGGCCGGTGGCGTAGGCCATCTCGGTATCCTGCACGTGGAATTTCGCGTTCGGGAAGGTGTCGTAGTTGCCGCAGTGGTCGTAGTGTAGGTGCGAGATGATGACGTTCTTGATGCTGTCCGGCGGGATGTCGATCGCCTTCAGCCCTTCGGCGATCGGCTTCGAGATGACGCGCCCGCGCTTCTTCGCCATCGCTTGATCGAAGCCGGTGTCAACTACGAACGGGCCGGATGGCCCGGTGATCGCCCACACGAAATAGTCGATCGGTTCGCGCACATCGTGCGGATCGTTGCCCGCGATGTAGTTGTCGGCTTTGGGCCGGTCGTGAGTGCCATACTTGATGGCATAGATTTCGTGGATTTCGCTCGACATGTTGCGCCCCGCTATTTCTTCTTCGCCCGCACTTCCACGCCCGCCCACTTCTCGATGATCTTGGTGATCTCCGTAAAGTCCGAGCCCGGGCCGTTCACGGCGTTCGCCATCACCCACATCTGGTGCACCGCGCCGGCGAGCGGCAGCGGCACGCCCATCGCTTCGCCTTCTTCGCAGCAAAGCCGCACGTCCTTGTACATGAGGCCGGTGTAGAAGCCGTAGTCGAAGTTGCCGGTCATCACCGACTTCGGAAACTTGTCGCGCACTGCGGTGTTCGCGCCCGATGAGACGTTGATCACGTCGACCATGACCTGCGGGTCGAGCCCCGCCTTCGCGCCCATCACCATCATCTCGGAGGCGAGCGCCATGTTGGCGGCGGAGAGCAGGTTGTTGCAAAGCTTCATGGTCTGCCCCATGCCGGGCTTCTCGCCGATGTAGAACGGCTTGCCGACCACCGACAGCACGTCCTTCAGTTCGTCGAAGTCCTTGCGCGGACCCGCGAACATCACCGCCACAGTACCCTTTTCGGCACCGCCGACGCCGCCACTCACCGGCAGGTCGATGCCGGTGATGTTCTTCGCGCCTAGTGCCTCGGCGACCTTGATCGCCATCCGCGCCCCGGTCGTCGACATATCGAGGAAGCGCTTGACCTTCTTTCCCTCGATCACGCCATCCTTGCCGGTCGCGACCGCGTTGACGATGTCCGGTGTCGGCAGGCTCGCCATCACGGTCTCGACCTGGTCGGCGACGTCCTTCGGGGACTTCGCCGCGACCGCGCCAAGGTTGGTCAGGCGCGACACCATCTGCCCGTTGGTGTCGTAGACGATGAGCTTATGGCCCGCCTCGACGAGGCGGCGGGCCATCGGATAGCCCATGTTGCCGAGACCGATGAAGCCGATTTCCATGACGTTTCCTCGGAGCTTGTTGCCGCTCATTCCCGCGAAAGCGGGAATCCAGCGGCATTATCTTGATGTTCTGGGTCCCCGCTTCACGGGGACGAGCGGAGATAGGATTACTTCTTCGCCTGCTCGGCGAACACCTCGCGCGCCTGACGGAACGCATCGACGCCCGCCGGGATGCCGGCATAGATCGACATGTGGATGAAGATCTCGCGGATCTGATCCTTGGTGAGGCCGTTGGTGAGCGCGCCGCGCACATGCAGCTTCAGTTCGTGCGGGCGATTGAGAATGGCGATCATGGCGAGGTTGAGCATCGAGCGCTCTTTCTTGGTGAGGCCCGGCCGGCCCCAGCCCGCACCCCAGCAGTACTCGCTGACGAACTCCTGAAACGGACGGTTGAAGTCGTCCGCGTTCTTCATCGAGTTCTCGACGTACTCCTTGCCGAGCACTTCGGCGCGGATGCGCAGGCCGGTCTCCAATGTCTCTTTGTCCATGCTAGGCTCTCCTTGGGCTTGTTATAAGAAGCGGGAGGAAGGTGGATGAGCGAGTATCCGGGAGGCGCGTGGCTCGCGCGCTACCGCGAACGGGTGAATGGCGACACCGAATTAAAGGTCATCGGCGACTGGTTCACAACCACGTTCGGGCTCACCTTCGGCGATACCCGCTATGCGGTGAAAGTCGAGAAGGGGCAGATCACCGATATCGTGACGCCGAAGCTCGACACGCGCACGCCGTTCGGCTTCCGCGCGCCGGTTGCGGTGTGGCGCAAGTTCCTCTCGCCCGATCCGCCGCCGCTGTTTCACGACTTTTTCGCCATGCTGATGCGCGTGCCGGAATTCGTTCTCGAGGGCGACAGCCTTGTCGCCATGCAGAACGCGCGTGCGCTGCACCGGATGATGAACATCATGCGCGAGACGGGAGCGCCCAATGTCTGACTTCGAACCGATCGTCGGGCCGCTACCTGACGGTGGACATCGAGGGCGCGCCGTATCGCATCAACGTGGAAGAAGCCGGGCAGGGTGTGCCGTTGCTCTGCCTGCACACCGCGGGCGCGGACTCGCGCCAATATCGCCATGTGCTGAACGACCCCGAGATCACGAACCGCTTTCGCGTCATCGCATTCGACCTGCCGTATCACGGCCGCTCCACACCGGCGGACGGCTGGTGGCTGAAGAAATACCGCCTCACCACACAGAGTTATCTCGCGATGATCCGCGCCGTGTGGCTCAAGCTCGGGCTGGAGCGGCCGGTCGTGATGGGCTGCTCGATGGGCGGCGCGATCGTGCTCAAGGTCGCGGCCGAGTATCAGGACGAACTGTCGGGCATCGTCGGGCTGGAAAGCTCGGCCTATGCGCCGGGGCGCTACAACGAACTGCTGCATCACCCGGCGATCCACGGCGGCGAGCTGGCGGCGAGCTACACTTATGGCCTCAACGCGCCATCTTCGCCGGAGGAAAGCCGGCGCGAGAACTGGTGGTACTACTCGCAGTCCGGGCCCGGCGTGTATCAGGGGGATGTGCACTTCTACTCGAACGACTGGGACGGGCGCGAAGACATCAAGCGCATCGACACCAACCGCTGCAAGGTCGCACTGCTCACCGGCGAGTACGACTACTCTTGCACGCCCGAGATGACCGAGAAGGTTGCAGCCAGCATTCCGGGATCGCGCATGACCATCATGAAGGGCATGGGGCATTTTCCCATGGTGGAGAATTACGCCGGGTTCAGGCCGTATCTGCTGGAGGCGCTGCGGCACGTGGGGTGATGTTATCTGTGTCCCGCACGCGATGCGGCGCCACTTGGCGGTGCATCGCAGATGCGGGACCCTGGTTACTTTCTCATGTCTTTAGAACGAAACCGGGGTCCCGGATCAGCAGCGCATCATTGCATGCTGCGCTGCATCCGGGACACGAGCCTACTGCTTCGGCCATATAGGCTTCGCGACCGCGGAGGCGTCCGGGTACACCGTCACCGGCACGCCGTTCTGCCACTGCACGATGATGAGATCCGCGTCCACGCGACGTCCCTGCTCGTCGAACTTCATGCGTCCGCCGGGGAAGAACTTCGCCGAGCCTTCGCGTGAATCCATCGTGCGGATCGCTTCCGCCACCTTCTTCTTGTCGGCGACGCCCGCCTTCTCCAGCGCCTCCTTCAGGATCCACATATCGCCGTAGGTCGAGAGCGAGTCCTGCGTGATCCACGGCTCGCCGGTCTTCTTCACGAACTCCGCGGCGATCTGCTCGTGACCCTTCGCGGGCCAGTTGCCGACCACCGTCATCAGGCCTTCGACGATCTCCTTGGTGGAGTTCTTCAGCATGTCCGGCCCGCCGATATGCGCGCCGTTTGAGATCACCGGAATACGGCCCTTGCCGAGCCCCATCTCGCTCATCTTCTCGACACACATCTTGTCGTCGGAGATCGCGGTCGGCAGCAGCAGCAGGATCTCCGGCCGCGTCGAACGCACTTTTTGAATGAGCGGCGTGCAATCCGACAGCGGGGGTGTGAAGGTTTCGTCGACCAGAAGCTTGAGGCCGAGCTTGTCGAGGCCGCCTTCGCGCATCGGCTTGGCAAATGCGACCGAGGCCGCGGTGTTGTCCATGACGATGCCGACCGTTGTCGGCTTCTTGCCGGTCGAGGCTTCGGCGAGCTTGAGGATCGCCGGCATCGCTTGCACCGCCTGCGCGCCGCCGCCGAGCGAAGTCTGGAAGATGTACTTGAAGCCGCGCGCGGTCAGCGCGTCCGAGTAGGAGAGGGTGAGCACCGGCAACTCGGCGCGCTCGGTGACCTCGGTGACGCCGAGCGTGAAGCTCGACAGCCAGGCGCCGGTGACGCCCACGAGATCGGGCTCCTGCGCGACCATGCGCTGCGCGGCATTCTTCGCCTTCTCGACGCTGTCGCCGGCGTCGAAGGTGAGCAGCTTCAGCTTGGCGCCGTTCAGCGCCTTGACGCCGCCGGCGGCGTTGATGTGCTCGATCGCGAGATTGGCGCCCTTCAGCATCAGGTCGCCCTGCCGTGCCCACGGGCCTGTGAGCGGTGCGATCACGCCGACTTTCATTTCCGACTGCGCCATCGCCGGGATGGCGGCGATCATGCTCGCCGCGATCAAGGCTGGCGTTGCGAGGAGCCCTCTGCGCGTTGTCATGCTTTTCTCCCTATTGCCTTGCTTTTGATATTGATCAGTTTCCCGGCACGCCGTGGATGTCCGGGAAGAACATCTCCTGCCAGTTGGCCGGCCGCTGTTTGATCGAACCGACGTCGGCCATGAAGTGCGCGTACTTCAGCACGCTCTCAGGCGATGTGGTGAAGCGGATGTCCGGATCGTTGAGGATTTCCATCAGGTCGTCGATCTTCCAGCCCTTGCCTTCCTCCGAGGCGAGGAACACCTCCGCGGCAGCCTTCTTGTCCTTGTTGATGAAGTCGATCGCCGCCTGCAGAGCTTTCAACACCGCGGAGTATGCCTTCGGATTCTCCTCCACGAACTTGCTCGGCGAATAGAGCATCGTGAACGTGCTCGGTCCGCCCATGATCTCGTTCGAGGTCGTGATGGTGCGCACCGTCGGGTCGCGCCGCTCGCGCTGATGGAACGGCGGCGAGGTGAAGTGCGCGGTGATTTCGGACTTGCCCGACAAGAGCGCGATCACACCGTCCGGATGCTGCAGCGACACCGTGTAGGGATCGTACTTGGCGTACTGCTCCTTGCCGCTCTCCTTGATCGCCTGCATCTGCATGATGATCGCCGGGATCGACACCTTCACGGCGGTCACGGCGATCTTGTCGTTCGGCGTCAGGTCCTTCAGCGACTTCAGGTGCGGCGCCTTGGTGTTGAGATACATCGGGATCGAGGTCATCGCGGCGACGCCCTTCACCTTCATGTTGGCGCGCGTGCGGTCCCAGATGGTGATGAAGGCGGGCGGTCCGGCCGGCGCGAAGTGCGCCGCGCCTGCGAGCAACATGTCGTTCACGACCGCCGGTCCGCCGAGCTTGACGTATTCGGCGGTGAGCTTCAGTCCCATCTTCTGGGCCTCGGCCTCGACCAGCTTCTTTTCTTCCATCACGACGAGCGGCAGGAAGCCGACGCCACCCGCGCCCTTCGGGATCTTCACCACGTCGACTTCGGCGTGCGCCGCGCCGCAGGTAACAAGAAGCGCCGCAATAATTGCGTGTTTGAGCATCATGTTTTCTTTCCAACTTCGACGCCGGCCCATTGCTCGATCGTCTTCACGAATTCGGTGAGATCGGCGGACGGCCCCACCGTGGCCTTGCCGATCCCCATCGCGTGCTTCACCGCGCTGCCGACCATCATAGGAACGCCGAGCGCCTCAGCCTCGTCGAGGCAAAGCTTGACGTCCTTGTAGATCATGGCGGTGGACCCGCCGAAATCGAAGCGGCGCGGCAACACGCAGCGCGGGAATTTGTCCTCGCTGGCGGTATTGCGCCCCGAGCCCGCGTTGATCACGTCGATCATTGCGTTCGGATCGAGCCCGGCCTTCACGCCCATCACCAGCGACTCGGCGGTGATCATCTGCGCGGCCGCCGACATCAGGTTGTTGATGACCTTCATGGTCTGCCCGAGCCCCGGCTCGGTGCCGACATGGAACACCTTGCCGAGCCGCTCGATTACCGGGCGCAGCGCGTCGGCGAGCGGCTTCGGCGCCGAGATCATCATGGCGAGCGTCCCGGCTTCTGCGCCGGTGGGTCCGCCGCTTACCGGGCAGTCGACCGCCGCGATACCTTTCGCGGCCAGTGCGGCGGCGATTTCCTTGGCGGCCTTCGGGCCGGTGGTGGAGAGGTCGACGAAGACCTTCGCCTTGCTGCCCGCGATCACGCCGTCCTTGCCGACCGCGACCGCCTTCACGACATCGGGATTCGGCAGGCTGACCAGCACCGTCTCGACCTGCGACGCGACATCGGCGGGCGAGGTCGCGCGCTTGGCGCCGCGCTGTTCCAGGCGCTGCATCGCGGTTTCGTTGACATCGTAGATGATCAGTTCATAGCCGGCATCGAGCAGGCGCCCGGCCATGTGATGGCCCATCATGCCGACGCCGATGAAGCCAAGTTGCTTCATTCTTCCTCCGTGGCGCTCTGACCGGCGCTTCTCTCCCTCGATTATCAGAGAGGTGCCGGGGCCGAAAGGCGCGCGGCGTCGCGGCATCCATGCGCGAATGCGGCTGCCCACGCTTGTGACGGTTGGATCGCGATTGTGGGCAAGACGTGCGCGCTTGCATTGCGCTAACCTCCACCGAAAATCGGGAGACCGTCGATGAACAAGTTGCTGCCGACGACGCTGGTCGGCTCCTACGCCCAGCCCGACTGGCTGATCGACCGCGAGAAGCTTGCGGGCCGCTTTCCGCCGCGCGTGCGCGCCAAGGAACTGTGGCGTGTCGCGCCGGAGCATCTCGAAGCCGCGCAGGACGACGCCACCTTGCTGGCGATCCGCGCGCAGGAGCAGGCCGGGCTCGACATCATCACCGACGGCGAGATGCGCCGCGAGAGCTATTCAAACCGCTTCGCGACCGCGCTCGAAGGCGTCGACATCGACAACCCCGGCACGGCGCTCGACCGCTCAGGACATCCGAACCCGGTGCCGCGCGTCACCGGCAAGGTGCGGCGCAAGCACGCGGTGGAAGTGCGCGACGTGAAGTTCCTGCGCGCCAACACCGACCGCATGATCAAGATGACCGTGCCCGGCCCGTTCACGATGTCGCAGCAGGCGCAGAACGATTTTTACAAGAGCGACGAGGAAATGGCGCTCGACTACGCGGCCGCCGTCAACGCCGAGATCAAGGACCTGTTCGCGGCCGGCGCCGACGTCGTGCAAGTCGACGAGCCCTACATGCAGGCGCGTCCCGACAAGGCGCGGCAGTTCGGCCTCAAGGCGCTCAACGCCGCACTCGACGGCGTGACCGGCACGACCGCCGTGCACATCTGCTTCGGCTACGCGGCGATCATCCACGTGCGGCCGGAGGGCTATTCGTTCCTGCCCGAGTTCGCAAACTCAGCCGTGAAACATATCTCCATCGAGACCGCGCAATCCGGGCTCGATTGCGCCGTGCTGGAGAAGCTGCCGGGCAAGACCATCCTGCTCGGCGTGCTCGATCTCTCCGACATGACAATCGAAACGCCGGAGACCGTCGCGGCGCGCATCCGCCGCGCGCTGCCGCATCATCCCGCGAAGGACATCATCGTGGCACCGGACTGCGGGCTCAAATATCTCCCGCGCGATGTCGCCTTCGGAAAGATGCAGGCGATGGTCGCGGGTGCGGCCATCGTGCGGAAGGAATTGGGCGGTTGACGACGGCCCGCCGCGCGGGCCAATTGCCGCCATGAACGAAAACCTCACCACCGAACGCCCGACCTTCGTCACCCACCTCGAATGCGCCATGCACGGCGATCGCTACGAGGCGGATCAACTTCACAATCTCTCCAAAGCCGGAAAGCCGCTGCTGGTCCGCTACGACCTCGCCGGCGTGAAGAAAGCGCTGACCAAGGAGGCATTGAAGGAGCGCCCGGACGGGCTGTGGAAGTGGCGCGAGCTACTTCCGGTGCGCAACGCGAAGGATATCGTCAGCCTCGGCGAGGACGCGACGCCGCTCATTTCGCTGCCGAAGCTCGCATCGAGGCTCGGTGGCGGCGAGATCATCGTGAAGGACGAGGGCCGATTGCCGACCGGCTCGTTCAAGGCGCGCGGCCTCGTGATGGCGGTCTCGATGGCGAAGGCGCTTGGCGTGAAGCACATGGCGATGCCGACCAACGGCAACGCCGGCGCCGCGATGGCCGCGTATGCGAGCCGCTGCGGCATCAAGACCACGATCTTCTGTCCCGAGGACACGCCCGAGATCAATCTTTCGGAGATCGCGCTCGAAGGCGCGAACGTCTATCGCGTCAACGGCCTGATCGACGACTGCGGCAAGCTGGTGGGGCAGGGGAAGGAAACGACAGGCTGGTTCGACACCTCGACCCTGAAGGAGCCGTACCGGATCGAAGGCAAGAAGACGATGGGTCTCGAACTCGCCGAGCAGTTCGGCTGGGACGTGCCCGACGTTATCTTCTATCCCACCGGCGGCGGCACTGGCCTGATCGGCATGTGGAAGGCGTTTGCCGAGCTGGAAGCCATCGGCTTCATCGGCTCGAAGCGCCCGCGCATGATCGCGGTGCAGGCCGAGGGCTGCGCTCCGATGGTCAACGCCTACGAGGCGGGTCTGGAACATGCGACGCGCGCCGACAATGCCCACACCATCGCGTCGGGCATCCGCGTGCCGCAGGCGGTCGGCGATTTTCTCATTCTCCGTGCGGTGCGCGAGTCAGGCGGTTTCGCCATCGCGGTGTCGGACGAGGCGATCCTGGACGCCGTCAATGAAGTGGCGCGCGAGGAAGGCTTCCTGATGTGCCCCGAAGGCGGCGCGACCTACGCGGCGTACAAGAAGTCGCTGCGCGAGGGCCGCATCACGAAGGCCGACCGCTGCGTGCTGTTCAACTGCGCCACCGGGCTGAAGTATCCGATGCCGAAGGTGACGGCGACGCTCGACCGCAACAAGCCGATCGATTTCACGAAGCTCTAAGCCACTGTCCGCTCATTCCCGCGAAAGCGGGAATCCAGTTCTTTCTTACTTGGCCCTGGGTCCCCGCTTTCGCGGGGACGAGCGGAGGAGAGGGAGTGTATGGCCAAACGCAAGAGCATCGAGATCGGCGGGTTCGCACACAAGAACCCGATTCCCGCCGCATCGCGCGTCGGCAACATACTGATGACGGGCATCATCACCGGCACCGATCCGGCGACCGGCAAGCTCGCCGGCACCGTCGAGGCGCAGGCCGCGAACATTTTCCATCACGTGCGCTCGATCATGACGGCCGCGGGCGGCAGCACCGACGACATCATCAAGATGAACGTGTGGATGAAGGACCGCTCGAACCGTGATGCGCTGAATGCCGAGTGGACGAAAATGTTTCCCGATCCGCACTCGCGCCCGGCGCGGCATACGTCACAGGCGGACCTTGAGGGCGGTCAGCTGATCGTGTGCGACATCACAGCGGTGTTTGGCTCTTAGGCGTCACCGCCCCTGCAGCCGTGCCACCAACTCCGGCGTCGGATAGCTGTCCGCCGGCAGACCCAGTTTGATCTGCTCCGCCTTCACGGCCGCGCGGCTTTTCGCGCCGAGGAAGCCGTCGATCTTGCCGACATCGTGGCCGCGCCGCGCGAGCAATTGCTGCAAGTCGCGGATTTGCGCGGACGCGAACGGCGCGATCTGTCCGCTACCGCGTTTCATAGGAGGCGCGCCCGCGATGCGCGTCGCGAGGTACGCGGCCGAGGTCGAATAGACCAGCGACTGGTTCCACTCGAGGAAGACCTGAAAGTTTGGATAGGCGAGGAACGCCGGGCCGTGCCGCCCCATCGGCAGCAGCAGCGAGGCCACCTGCGCATCGCTGGCGATCGGCGAGCCGTCCACTTTCGTGACGCCCCAGCGCGCCCATTGCTGGCGCGGGTGCTGGATCGAGAGGTCCGCCTGCGCCCAGTCCATTTGGCTCGGCGCGCGCACCTCTTCGAGCCAGGGCTGGCCGCGCTTCCAGCCGATCTTGGACATGTAGTTCGCCGCTGACGCGACCGCGTCCGGCGTGGAGCGGATGAGGTCGCGACGCCCGTCGCCGTCGTAGTCGACGCCGTAGTCGTGATAGTGCGCGGGCAGGAACTGGAATTGCCCGAGTTCGCCGGCGAACGGGCCGATCATCTGGTCGGCCGAGAGGTCACCTTTGTCGATGATCTTCAGCGCGGCGGTGAGGCTCTTGCGGAAGAGGTCAGGGCGGCGGCAGTCGTAGGCCAGCGACGTCACCGACTTGATCGTCGGCAGATTGCCCATGAAGCCACCGAAGTCGGTCTCCAGCGCCCAGAACGCCGCGATCACCGGCGCGGGCACGCCGAACTGCTGCTCGACGCGCTGGAACAGCGCACGCTCTCGGCCGATGCGATGGATGCCGCCGTCGATGCGGTGCTTCGCCACCATGCGGTCGGAAAATTCGAGGAAGGTTTGCGAGAAGACCTTCTGGCCGCGATCCTTGTTCACCACCTGCTGGTCGTAGACCATCAGGTGCGATGCCGATGCGATCGCGCGCTGCGACACGCCGTCGGCGACGGCCTCGCGTTTGAACGCATCAAGCCATTGCTCGAAGCTCGCGCCCTTGTGGCACGCGGCGCGCTGCGCGAGGGCGGGGGAGGTGAGACAAAGGAGCGAAACCGCTCCCGCAACAAGTAGCCGCAGCATCTACATCTCCGTCATGGCCGGGCATAGCCCGTCGAAAACGGGCGTAAACGCCCTGATGCTCGGCCATCCCGCTTATAAGGGCACGACTACCCGCAATCTATCGGGATCACCGGGTCTCGCGCCTTCGGCGCGGCCCGGTGATGACGAGTGGAGGGACCTTGCTCTCTGCGATCAATACGGATCGTGCTTGTAGTCGCCAAGGTGATACGCGCTGAACACGTCGGACTGCCGCACCGGCGGCACCGCGCAGACATACGACTTGTCGATCTTGCGGATGCTGTCGCAGCCCATCAGGCCGAGGTCGCGGCGCATCTCGTCTTCCAGCAGCTCCAGCATGCGCACGATGCCAGGCTGTCCGGCGGCGGCGAGCGCGTAACAGTAGAGCCGCCCGATGCCGACCGCGGTTGCGCCGAGCGCGATCGCCTTGATCACGTCGGTGCCGCGATAGAACCCGCCATCGATGATGATCGGCACCTTGCCTTTCACCACCTCGACGACCTCCGGCAGGATGTCCATCGCGCCGCGCGCATGATCGAGCGCGCGGCCACCATGGTTGGTAATGTAGATGCTGGCGATGCCGTGATCGAGGCAGAGTTGCGCATCCTCGGCGGTCTGGATGCCCTTGATGATGATCTGCGCTTTCGGAAAGCGCTTCTGGAAACGCTCGAGCGTGCCCCAGTCGAGTCCGGCGAGATTGCGGTGCTCCTCCACGCTGCGGTTGGCGATCCGGTCATGCCGCTTCACCACATCACGCTCGCGCCGTGAGTAATGCGCGAGGTCGACCGTGAAGCAGAACTGCGGCGCGAAGCCCGCGGCCTGCGAGCGGTTGTAGAAGTCGTCGACATATTTGTCGTCGCCGCGCGCATAGAGCTGGAAGATCCTGAATGCGTCGGGGGCTTCCTTCGCAACGCCTTCGGGGCCCGGCTCGGTTGCTGAACTTAGCATCATCGGAATGCCAAACTCGCCCGCCGCGGCCGCGACTGTCGCGGCGCCGCCGGCCCAAAAATTCTGCAAGCCACCGACCGGCGCGATCAGAACAGGCAGGCGGATCTTGCGGCCGAACAGCTCGGTCGAGCAGTCGACGTTCTGAACATTGCGCAGCACGCGTGGCTTGAAGGCGAGCGTGTCGAGGGACTGCCGGTTCCGCGCGAGCGTCGTCTCGGTCTCGGTGCCGCCGACGATGTAGTCCCAATTGTTGCGGTTGAGCTTGAACCGGGCAACTTTGAGAAATTCGTGCAGGTTCTGAAAACGCTCGCGTACGTCGTCCATCCTTGGCTTCCTCGTCGCGGCCCAGCGGCCGATGCTGTTCTTGGGAGATTATCCCGCGCGGGGCGCTGCCCACAGACCCCGGAAAGTGCATAGCGAGCGGGGAAATCCCGCACAACGGATTTTCGCGGGCATCGGCTATTCGGATTTGCGGCTGTGTGGCGGCTGCGGCATAGTCCGCGCCAAATCGAGGAAATACCGGAGGAATCATGAGCCCGCGCATCAGCTATGTGCAGCCGTCCACCGTGACGGACGAGAAGATGCTCGCCGAGTTCGACCGCTGCGCCCGCGAGGGCACGCCGCGCCCGGAAAGCCAGGCCATCCGCGCGCATGTGCCCGCCACGTTCTGGAGCTTCGCGAATACCGGCAGGAGGTGTTCCGCAACGGTGTCGCCGACCACGCGACCAAGGAGCTGTGCCGCGTTTACGTCTCGCGCTCGGTGTTGTGCGAATTCTGCGGCAACCAGCGCTCGATCAAGGCCGCCAAGGCAGGCACGGTCGAGGACGACTACATGGACCTGATCAATTTCGAATCCTCGACGCGCTACAGCGACAAGCAGAAGGCGGCGCTCGCCTATGCCGAAATGATCACGTGGGACTTGCCGGCGACCGACGCGGTCTGGGAGCGCCTGCACAAGCACTTCAGCGAGCCCGAGCTCGTCGAGATCGGGTATTTCATCGCGATCACGATGGGCCAGCAGCGCTGGCTGCGCACGCTGAACATCGAGCACCATCAGGTGCTCGCCGGGCAGGACGGCTCGATGGCGCCCGGGCTTCGAGACAATGGACGCACTGAAGGCCTCCAAGGCGCAGGCCGACTATTGGGCGAAGAAGCCTGCGCAGCCGCAGACCGAGGCGGCGGAGTAGTCGCTCCCCTCAGCATGGACGACCTCGTCAAATCCGCTATCGCGCATTGGGCGCCGCGCTTCGTCGCGAACGGTGTGGCGCTGACCGATTTCGAGGAAGTCACCGCCGGCATCGCGTCGTGGAACGACTGGTGCCGCGCGTGGAGCGAGAAAGCCGCGGTGCACGAAGCGATGGGCCGCGAGGCGCTGGCGGCGAAGAAATTCATCAGCGCGGGCGAGCACCTGCAGCGCGCCGGCGTCTACTACCACTTCGGCAAGTTCCTGTTCGTCCACGACGTGCCGCAGATGAAGGCCGCGCACATGAAAGCGGTCGCGTGCCGCAATCTCGCGCTGCCGCATCTCAATCCGCCGGGCGAGCGCGTCACGATCCCGTACGAGGGCAGGGCGCTCTACGGCATCCTGCGCAAGCCGAACGGCGTGGCGAAGCCGCCGGTGCTGATCATGGCGGTCGGACTCGACTCCGCCAAAGAGGAGACCGACGCCTACGAGCGGCCGTATCTCGATCGCGGCATCGCCACGCTGGTGTTTGACGGCCCGGGGCAGGGGGAAGGCGAATACGATTTCGGCGATCCGCGGCGACTACGAGGTGGCCGTGAAGGCGGTGGTGGATTGCGTCGAGACCCGACGCGATCTCGATACGTCGCGCATCGGGCTGTGGGGCGTCAGCCTCGGCGGATACTACGCGCCGCGCGCGGCGGCCTTCGAGAAGCGCATCAGGGCCTGCATTGCGCTCGGCGGTCCGTACGACTGGGAAGATAACTGGGACAAGCTGCCGGA
The DNA here is from genome assembly GCA_963779545.1 of uncultured Alphaproteobacteria bacterium. Taxonomy (GTDB): domain Bacteria; phylum Pseudomonadota; class Alphaproteobacteria; order Rhizobiales; family Xanthobacteraceae; genus PALSA-894. The sequence goes on from CAVZYQ010000013.1 coordinate 279,635, forward strand.
GCTGACGCGCGAAGCCTTTCGCGTGCGCAGCCATTGCGCCACGCAGGCCGACGCCAAGCGCCATGCGCTCACGCTGTCGCTGAAGGGCGTCGCGCAAAACATCACCTGTCCGATTTTCGTGATGACCGGCAAGCAGGACCGCCTGATCCCGTGGCAGCACGCGCAACGCCTCGCCAACGAGGTGAAGGGACCGTGCACCTTCCTGCTGATCGAGGACGGCAACCACGTCGCCAACAACCGCGCCTACCGCTGGCGGGTGCAGAGCGCGGATTGGCTGGTGGATGTGCTCCGGTAGTGAACCCTCCGCCCGCTCGCGCGTTATGCGAGACGAGAAAGGGCTGAGGCGCATACCCAATGGACGAAAGTCGTAAGTCATCCCCGCATCACGCCACCGTGATACCGCCTCGGCGTCCATCACGAAGTTTCGATTCCCACGTAAGGCGCATCGCTGACACAATCCGGTTCGACAAATGCGGGGCGGGGGCCGTCTCCGCACCTCCGCGGGGGCCGTAATGCCGACTGCCGTTCTCAAGACCGAGCCGCAATCCGACCGCGCGCGCTGGACCGAAGCCTTCCGCCGCGTGCGTGGCGAGACCGAACGGCGCGCCGCGTTCCTCTCAGCCGAAGATCAGGTCATCCAGTCGATGCCGGACGCAAGCCCGATCAAGTGGCATCGCGCGCATACGACCTGGTTCTTCGAGACGTTCCTCGTCCAACCGAACGTGCCGTCGTACAGGGTGTTCGACGAGCGCTTCGCGTTCCTGTTCAACTCCTACTACGTCGCCGCCGGCCCGCGTCACGCGCGGCCCAAACGCGGCCTGATCACGCGGCCGAATGCCGACGAGGTCGCGGGCTATCGCGCGCATGTCGATGCGGCGGTGGAGAGGCTGATCGGCGAAGCGAATGCGTCCGCGTGGCCGGAGATCGCGCGCATTCTCGAAATCGGGCTGAACCACGAGGAGCAGCATCAGGAGCTGATGCTGACCGACATCCTGCATGCCTTCGCGCAGAACCCGACCAATCCGGCCTATGACGCGAACTGGCAGCCGCCGAAGTCGAATCCAAAGGACGGTTACGCCGACCTGCCCGAGGGCATCCACACCATCGGCCATAACGGCGATGGCTACTGCTTCGATAATGAAGGTCCCTCGCATCGCGTGCTGGTTGGACCGGTGAAGATCGCGCGCTCGCTGGTGACGAACGGCGAGTGGCTCGCGTTCATGCAAGACGGCGGCTACCGAAGCCCGAGCTTTGGCTGCAAGACGGCTACGCCGCCGCGCAGAACGACGGCTGGCAGGCGCCGGGCCACTGGCAGGAACATGACGGCGAGTGGCATCAACTCACGCTCGGCGGCCTCAAGCCCATCGATCCCGCCGCGCCGGTGACGCATGTGAGCTACTACGAGGCGGACGCGTTCGCGCGCTGGACCGGCAAGCATCTGCCGACCGAACAAGAATGGGAGGTCGCGGCGCGCACCGGGCATCTCGCCGACGCGTTCGGCGTCGTGTGGCAATGGACGCGTTCGAGCTATTCGCCCTATCCGGGCTTTGTCGCCTGCGACGGCGCGCTCGGCGAGTACAACGGCAAATTCATGATCAACCAGATGGTGCTGCGCGGCTCGTCGCTCGCGACGCCGGACGGTCATTCGCGCGTCACGTATCGCAACTTCTTCTATCCCGGAGCGCGCTGGCAGTTCAGCGGCTTGCGCCTTGCAGATTACGCCGAGCTTTTTTCTCTCGCCTGAACGATAAGGAAATCAGGTCATGGCCGCCCTCGCACGATCCGTTTTGCGTTATTCGGCGCGCCATGAAGCGGCAGCGTCCGAGAGTTTTGCCGAGCATGTCGTGCACGGCCTCGGTGACAATCCGAAATGGCTCTCGGCGAAATACTTTTATGATGCGGCAGGCTCCGACTTGTTCGAGCAGATCACCGAACTGCCCGAGTACTACCCGACCCGCACCGAGCTTTCGATCCTGAACCGGTACGCCGGCGAGATGGCGGGGTACGTGCCGCTCTCTGCTGCACTCGTCGAATTCGGAACCGGCTCGACCAAGAAGGCGCGGATTCTGATCGAGGCAGCGCCTCAGCTTGCAGCCTATGTGCCGGTCGATATCTCGGGCGAATTCCTTGCACGCGAGGCCGCGGCTGTGCGGCGCGATATCCCATGGATTGCTGTGCTGCCGGTCGCGGCCGATTTCACGCGTGACTTCGATTTGCCCGCGCAAATCCGCAGCCGCCCGCGTGTCGGGTTTTTCCCCGGCTCGACCATCGGCAATTTCGAGCCGGAGCGATGCGGCGGAGTTCTTGGCGCAGGCGGCGCGCATTCTTGGGCCCGGCGCCGACGATGATCATCGGCGTCGACCGCATCAAGGACAAGGCCGTGCTCGATGCCGCGTATGACGACGCGGCGGGCGTCACGGCGCGGTTCAATCTCAATGTGCTGGCGCGCATGAACCGCGAACTCGGCGGCGACTTCGACCTTTCGTCATTCCGCCATCGCGCGTTCTACAATGCCGAACAGCACCGCATCGAGATGCATCTCGAAAGCCTCAAAACACAGACCGTCACGGTCGCGGGCCATACGTTCTCGTTCGCCAAGGGCGAGACGATCCACACCGAGAATTCCTACAAGTACACGGTGGAATCCTTCCGCGCGCTCGCCGAAAGTGCCGGCTGGCGCCCGGTCGCGACGTGGACCGACGCGCGGGATTATTTCGCGGTGCATGCGCTGAAGCTGTGATGTCATTCCGGCCGAGCGTGCATGCCGGGATCAAGCCCGAGCCTATCGATGGCTGAACGTTGTGGTCACGATTCGAGGCTCGCGTCGCCCGCGCCCGGAATGACGCGCAATGCCCATCTGCGAAGTCGACCCTTGGCGCATGCAGTATTTCGAGCATGTCGCGTGCCCGGCCGATGTTCTGATCTCGACCGAGGATGCGGATTCCTGGAACTGGTACCCGAAACATCGCTGGGTCTACGACAAGGTCGCGGTCGCGCTCAGTCAAGGCCTTGACGCCGCGCCGCACGGCGTCGAGCCGAGATCCTATCCGGTCTTCTCCAAGCCGATCACCAACCTCAAGGGCATGGGTGTCGGCAGCCGCGTGCTGCGCTCGGCCGCCGACTACGTGACACACTACGCGCCCGGCCACATGTGGATGGCGCTGCTCGAAGGCCGCCACGTTTCATCGGATGTGGCGGTGCTGAACGGGCGAGCCGTGTGGTGGCGGCACGCGACCGGCGAGCCGGGACCGGAGGGCACATTCGACCACTGGACCGTGCACGCCGAGCCGGACACCGACATCGAGACAAACGCAGGCGCGTGGATCGCGCAGCATCTCGCCGGCTACACCGGCATGGTCAATCTCGAAACCATCGGCGGACGCATCATCGAGGCGCATCTGCGCTTCGCCGACCAATGGCCCGATCTCTACGGCAAGGGCTGGGTCGAGGCGCTGGTGCGGCTCTACGAGCATCAACGCTGGGACTATCCGGACACGGACCGCCGCGACGGCTACAGCGTCGTGCTGTTCGGACCGCATGGGCGGCGCTATCGGCATCCGCCGCAGGCGCTCGTGAAAGAAGTGGGCGGCATCCCGTCCGTGTCGAGCGTGCAGATCACGTTTCACGAAGAGAAACCGCCGGAGCAGCATGCGATGCCGCCCGGCGGCTTCCGTCTGGCGATCGTGAATTGTTTCGACCTTGCGGCCGGGCCGCGCGGCGCGCGAAAAGCTGCGGACGTTCTTTCTGAGCTGACACGCCGCCCGGCCAAGACAAAACGAGGAAACATGCTCACCAGCCGCGACCGCATCCTGACCACGCATGTCGGCAGCCTGCCGCGCAACGAGACGATCACCGAGCTGCTGATCAAGCGGGAGGCGGACGGTCAGGTCGATCCGACAAAAGATGTCGGACGAACTCGACCGCGCGGTCGCCGATGTGGTGAAGAAGCAGAAAGACGCCGGCATCGATATCGGCAATGACGGCGAGCAGCAGCGCGTCGCGTTCCAGACCTACATGGCGGCGCGCATGTCGGGCTACGGCGGCGAAGCAAAGCGCCGCGTCGGCAAGGATTTCGTCGAGCATCCCGATCTCGTCGCGACGCTTCGGGCGGCGCTTTGTCCATCGCGCGAAAATTTCCAATGCCCCGCAGGCAATCGCGGACGTGAAATACACCGACATGGGCCCGATCAAGGACGAGATCGCGCGCTTCAAGAAATATGCGTCGGGCGCCTTCGCCGAGCAGTTCATGACCGCGCCGTCGCCCGGCATCGTGGCGACTACGCTGATGAATGCGCACTACGACTCGCACGAGGCGTACGTGAACGCGCTCGCGACGGAGATTTCCAAGGAATATCGCGCGATCCACGAGGCGGGACTGATCCTGCAGGTCGACGCGCCCGATCTCGCGATGGAGCGCGTGATGAATTTCCAGGACGAGACCGACGAGGGTTTCGTCAAGATCGCCGAGATGCATCTCGCGGCGATCAACAAGGCCTGCGAGGGCATTCCGGCCGACCGCTGGCGGCTGCACATCTGCTGGGGCAACTGGGAAGGCCCGCACGTCTACGACATCGCGCTCGCGAAGGTGCTGCCGGTGTTCTATCAGGCGACAGGCTCAGGCGCTCTCGATCGAGTTCGCCAATCCGCGCCACCAGCACGAATACGCGGCGTTCAAAGCGCATCCGTTCCCGAAGGACAAGATCCTGATCCCGGGCGTGATCGAGTCGACTTCGAACTTCGTCGAGCATCCCGAAGTGGTCGCGCGGCGCATCGAGGAGGCGGTCGCGGCGATCGGCGACCGCGAACGCGTGATCGCGTCGACCGATTGCGGGTTCGGCACCTTCGCGGGGCGCGAGTGGGTCGCGGCGAGCATCGTGTGGCCGAAGCTCAAGACCATGCGCGAGGGCGCGGACCTTGCATCAGCGCGGCTGTGGGGGAAGAAGGTGGCGTAACCCGCTTGTGCCGCACGCATTGCAGCGCGTCAGCGATGCAATGCAGATGCGGGACCCCGGTTCTTGCTATCAAAGCTCACCGGGGTCCCGGTTCTGCAGCGCACCGTTTCACGCTGCGCTGCGCCCGGGACGCGGGTATAGTCCGCCAAAACGCCCGAACAGCTTAAGGAGACACCCATGGACGACACCGTCCGCAAGATCACCGCCGAGGACATCAACCCGCGCTACAACTGGGGGCGCGCGCTGCCGGCGTTCGGCGCCATGGGTGTCGATTTCGAGGAGCGGGTGGATTACCGCCGCCTGCATAATTATCGTCTCGCGCGCGCCAGGCAGGCGCTCGACAAGTCCGATCTCGGCGCGCTGCTGGTGATGGACGTCAACAACATCCGCTATCTCACTTCGACCAAGATCGGCGAATGGGAGCGCGACAAGATCTGCCGCTGGGCGCTGCTCACGCGCTCTTCGCCCGATCCGATCCTGTGGGACTTCGGCTCGGCCGCCGTGCACCACAAGCTCTATGCGCCGTGGCTCAAGCAGGAAAACTGCCGCGCTGGATTGCTTGGCCTGCGCGGTACCGTGTCGCCGTCGTTCGGCCTGATGGCGAAGCACGCCGGAGAGATCGCGTCGATCATCCGCGAGGCCGGCGTGATCGACATGCCGGTTGGCCTCGACATCGTCGAGCCGCCGATGCTGTTCGAACTGCAGAAGGCAGGACTGAAAATAGCCGACGGCCAGCAGGTGATGCTGGAAGCGCGCGAGATCAAATCAGCGGACGAGATCGCGCTGCTCAATCGCGCCGCCGCGATGGTCGATGGCGCCTATCACCTGGTCTACGAGCAGCTCAAGCCGGGCGTGCGCGAGAACGATATCGTAGCAAACGTGAACCAGTTTCTCTATTCGCACGGCTCCGACGACGTCGAGGCGATCAACGCGATCTCGGGCGAGCGCTGTAATCCGCACCCGCACAATTTCACCGACCGCATGCTGCGTCCCGGCGATCAAGCGTTCTTCGACATCCTGCAAAGTTTCATGGGCTACCGCACCTGCTATTACCGCACCTTCAATGTCGGGCGCGCGACGCCGGGCCAGCACGACGCCTACAAGAAGGCGCGCAACTGGCTCGACAAGGCGATCGAACTGATCAAGCCCGGCGTCTCCACCGACAAGGTCGCGAGCGTGTGGCCGAAGGCCGAGGAGTTCGGCTTCCCGGACGAGACCAGTGCATTCGGCCTCCAGTTCGGCCACGGCATCGGCTGCGCCATCCACGAGCGGCCGATCATCTCGCGCGTGATCTCGATGGATCACCCGACCGAGATCAAGGAAGGCATGGTGTTCGCGCTGGAGACATACTGCCCGGCGAAGGACGGCTATTCGGCCGCGCGCATCGAGGAGGAGGTCGTGGTCACCGACAAGGGCTGCCGCGTGATCACGCTGTTCCCGGCCGAGGAACTCCCGATCGCCAACCGGTATTGATGGCCGGACGACCTTTATTGCGCCCGGATTGGTGCTAGAAGGGCGCCCGAACCGGGCCTATCGGCCGGCGTCAAATCCACCAAGGAAAAAGGCTTCGTGATGAAGATGGGATCGTGGAAACTTGGCTTTGCGGCCGCAGCGCTGAGTCTCGCCGTGTGGGCATCGCCCGCCGCGGCGCAGCGCTCGGACGAGATGAAGACCGGACAGGGTGGCGGCGGGCATCCGTGTGCCGGCGATGCGCAGAGGCTTTGCAGCGACTCCATCCCGGACCGTGCGAAGGTCGCGTCCTGCCTGTTCAAGAACAAGTCGGCACTGTCCTCCGCGTGCCGTGCCGAGATCGGTGGCGGCAAGGCCAAGGTGAGCCGCAAGGCGAAGGGCAAGCGTCACGGCAAGCGCAGCCGGCGGCGGTAAGCTACTTTTGAATTGATGGAATGAGGCCGTGCGCAGGGATGCGCGCGGCCTTTTCGCATCTATATGAGGCGTAACGATTAACGAGAGCCCGACATGCCTGCCTCTCAAGCCACGGTCCCGACGACCTCCGCCAGCCGCTATCTCCAGCAGCTCTGCAAGCACTGGAGCCACAAGTTCGCGGTCGAGTTCACGCCCGAGCGCGGCACCATCCCGTTCGACGAGACGCGCCGCTGCAAGCTCGAAGCGTCGCCCGAACGGCTCGCGCTGCGCATCGAGGCGGCTGACGACGCGACGGTCGAACGCATGCAGGGCGTGGTGATCGACCACCTCAAGCGCTTCGCCTTCCGTGAGGACCTGGGTAACGTGCGGTGGGAGAGGGCGCAGGAACACTAGGCCGGTCCGGCCGTTATCCGGGTTCAGACGGAGCAACTTTCATGAACACGAAGATACTCGCACTGGCCGGCTTGGGCGCCGTGATGGCGCTTGGATTTGGCGGTGACGTGGCGCGCGCCATGCCACTCGCCGCGTTGAGCAATGCCGGCGCCGGCGATGTCGTGCAGGTCTACCACCGTGGCCGACCGCATCGCGTCTATCGGGAACCGCGCCAGCGCATCGTGGTCTATCCGCACAACCACGGATACGGCTATCCCGATTATTACGCGACCTCGCGCGGCTTCCAGGATCCGGGTTTCGCGGTACGCGGCAACATGCCGGGCTGCGCGACCGACCTTGGGTATGGGCGGTGGGAGAGCTGCGACAAGTGAACGCCGCTGTCCCGGGCGCGGCGCAGCATGCAGTGATGCGCTGCTGAACCGGGACCCCGGTTCTCTCAAAAGCAAGCAACCGGGGGTCCCGCATCTGCGGTGCACCACTTCGTGGATGCACCGCGTGCGGGACACGCATTACTCCAATCCGGTCGGCACCGGCTTCTCTTCGCTCTTGAGCTTCACGCCGGCGCCGATCGCCATCGTCTCCAAGAGCGCCGCGAAAGTCCTGCGCGAGATATTTTTCCGGATCGGCCTTCATCTGCGCGGCGCCGAAATGCTGCTGCAGCACCTCGCGCGCGGCGGCCGTCACCGGCATCGGCACGCCCAGGTCGGTGCCGAGCGAGAGGCCGAGGTCGAGGTCCTTGCGCAGCAGTTCGGGCGTGAACGTCGTGGTCCAGTCGAGGTTGACCAGCGCGGGCGACTTGTAGCGCGTGAACATCGAGCCCATCACGCCGTTGTTCATGAAGGCGAGGAACGCGTGGCGCGGCACGCCGGCTTTCTCGGCCACCAGCATGATCTCGATCAGGTTCTCGATCACCACGCCGAGCATCACGTTGTGCGCGATCTTGCAGACGCGCGCGAGCTCGCCTTCGCCCACGTATGAGACGCCCTGCGGCGCGAACACCTTGATCAGCGGCTCGACCTGTTTGAATAAAGTCTCCGGCCCGGACGCGACCGCCGACAGCCTGCCGGCCTTGATCACCTTGGCGTTGCCGCTGACCGGGCAGGCGAGGAAATCGGAGCCGAGTGCTTTCAGCTTGCCGCGGATTTCCGCAGACTCCTCCAGCGCGATGGTCGAGCAGTCGACGAACACTTTCGGCAGGCCACTGTTGCGCCCATGCGTGACGCCGTTGTCGCCGAAATAGACCTCCTCGAGATCCTTGCCGGTCGACACGATCGAGAACACCACGTCGCAGCCTGCGAGCTCTGACAGCTTGTCGACGATCTTGCCGCCGGACTTTGCGAGCGGCTCGGCCTTCGACTTGGTGCGATTCCAGATCGAGACATCGTGCCCGGCCTTGAGCAGCCGCTCCGCCATGGGAAAACCCATGCGGCCCATGCCGATCCAGCCGATGCGTTGCTTGGTGTCCGTCATCAAACATCCTCCCGCACTTTTGCGGTCGGTAACACGCGCGCCACGGCGCTTCAACGCCGTTCGCTTTCCATGCAAATGGTGCTTGCAGGCGGACATCTCGCAAGCGCGACGTGGTCGTGTTAGGCAGCGCCGGGCTGGCAAAGGCTAACGGTTTGAGGATTTGAAAATGGCCGACAAGTTGAACGTAGTCACCATCTCGGGCTCGCTGCGCAAGGGCTCGTTCAATTCGGCGCTCGCGCGTCAATTGCCGAAATGGGCGCCCGAGGGCATGGCCATCACCGACGCGCCGCCGTGGGCGGACCTGCCGATCTACAACGCGGACGATCAGAACGCATCCGGCTTTCCGGCGACCGCCACGAAGCTCGCGGACGCGGTGCGCGCGGCGGACGGCGTGATCATCGTGTCGCCGGAATACAACTACGGCGTCCCGGGCGGCCTGAAGAACGCAATCGACTGGGTGTCACGCATGAAGGACCAGCCCTTCGCCGGCAAGCCCGTCGCGCTGCAGTCGGTCGCGGGTGGGCCGCTCGGCGGCGGGCGTGTGCAGTATCAATGGCGCCAGATCATGGTGTTTCTCGACGCGATCTGCTTCACCAAGCCCGAAGTGTTCGTCGGCATGGCGGGGCAGAAGTTCGACGAGAAGACGCTGGAGTTCAAGGACGAGCCGGGGATCAAGTTCATCACCCAGCAGCTCGCAGGATTTGAGAAGTTCATCCGCAAGGTGCGTGGGAAGTGATTCCTCAGGCGTCCCGCACGCGATGCAGCACGTAGTGATGCATTGCAGATGCGGGACCCCGGTTGCTTAATGAACCGGGATATGGCTAGAGGCTCTCTCCCCGCAGCCACTTTGCGCCCCTCGCATAGAGCTTCTCCACCTCCGCGCCATCCAGCCCCGGCATGTCCGGCTTCACGGTGTAGCCGATACGCGTCTGCAGATAGGCGAGGTGGCGATAGCCCTCCGGAAAGCGCGCGAGCAAGTCCTTGTCGAGCATCAGCTTCGCCGACGGATCTAGCGGATCGAGCCGGTCCTTCTCGTAGATCGGCTGGCGCAGCACGAGGCCCCAGCGTCCGCCGCGCTTCTCGAAGAAATCGTAGAACCGCCCGGTGCACACCACATCGCAAAGCACGTCTTCGACCTTCGCGCGCTGCGAGATCGTCATCTTGGTTTGCGCGATCGCGCGGTTGCCCGACACGTCGACGGTCGAGCCGCCGAGGAAATGCAGGATGCGCACGCCTTTCCGGTAGCCTTCCTCGCTCACCTTGATGAATTCGTCGCGCGTGCCCTGAAACCAGGTTGCCTGCATCACGCCGTCGTCATGCCATACCTCGCGGAAGCGCTCCCACTGCCGGGCATCGCGCAGCACCGCCCAGTCCTCGACAAGCTGGCGGATGGTGAGGCGGTCGAGCAGTTCGTCAGTCATGGGCACATCTCTCTCCCTCGTCATGCGCGGGCTTGACCCGCGCATCCATCCAACGCATCGCTGTTGTTCTAGTGATGGATCGCCGTGCGGGTCAAGCCCGGCGATGACGAATCGAGAGACTGCGATGGGCAAACTCGACAACCGCGTCGCGATCGTCACCGGCGGTGCGAAGGGCATCGGGCGACACTACTCGCAGGCGCTGGCCGCCGAAGGCGCCCGCGTGATGATCGCCGACATCGTGGACGGCGCGGAGCTTGCCGCCGAGATTGCCGCCAGTCATGGCGCAAACTCGGTCTCGAGCGAAATATGCGACGTGAGCGATGAGAGCGCGGTGAAGCGCCTTGTCGCGGCGACGCTCGCGCGCTTCGGCCAGATCGACGTGCTGGTGAACAACGCCGCGCTCTACGCGCCGCTGCACGAGCAGAAGTTCACCGAGATCGACGTCGCGCTGTGGGACAAGGTGATGGCAGTGAACCTGCGCGGGCCGTTCCTGATGGCCAAGCACGTCGCGCCCGAGATGGCGAAGCGGAAATACGGCAAGATCATCAATATCGGATCGGGCACCGCGGTGCGCGGCATCCCGTGGATCATGCACTACGCCACCAGCAAGGGCGGCATCCTCGCGATGACGCGCTCGATGTCGCGTGAGCTCGGGGACGACGGCATCCGGGTGAACACGCTGATGCCGGGCTTTACGCTTTCCGACTCGATCGTCGAACAGAATCCGGGGCACGTCGAAACCGCGCGCGGTCGCGCCATCGCATCGCGCGCGCTCAAGCGCGACATGCTGCCGGAGGACCTGCTCGGAACGCTGGTGTTTCTTGCGTCGGCCGACAGCGACTTCATCACCGGGCAGATGATCGCAGTCGATGGCGGGAACGTGAATACGTGAGTTGATTTTCGCAGGCCGAAAGTCTCGCTCCGCTCGTCCCGCGAAAGCGGGGACCCAGTGCTTTGGCCAGAAGCTGGATTCCCGCTTTCGCGGGAATGAGCGGAAGAATAGACTCGGCACAACAAAGAAAATTGTGGAGGAAGGGCCATGCTTCGTCATGCGGTGACGTTTGCTGTTACTTCGCTTTTCGTTTCGCCTGTCCTTGCGCAGCAGCAAAAAGTCGGCGACCCGCCCGAAGCTCACAACATGCGTCTCGTCGGCATGAACGACCTGCAGGCGCGCAGTGCGTATCAGCCCACCATTCATAAACAGGGCGAGCGCTACATCGCCTATATCGGCCACCACGGCGGCACGCCGGACGTGCCGAAGCCGGTCAACAAGATGACCGGCCAAGCCGAGTTCAACGGCACCTCGATCCTCGACGTGACCGACCCGGCCAATCCGAAATACCTGAAACACATCCCCGGCCTCGAAGGGAACTACGAGGAGGGCGGCGCCCAGATGGTGCGCGTGTGCGACGGCGCGAGCTTGCCGCGCGCGGACAAGTCCAAGACCTACATGCTGCGCGTGTTCGGCGGGAAACAGCATGAGATCTGGGACGTCACCAACCCGGAAAACCCGTCGATCATCACGCGGTTGGAAAGTGGGCGCGACACGCACAAGAACTGGTGGGAGTGTGACACCGGCATCGCGTACCTCGTCTCCGGGATCGCGGGCTGGCGTGTGCGCCGCATGACGCAGGTTTACGACCTCTCCGATCCCGCCAACCCCAGGCACATCCGCGACTTCGGCATCGCCGGGCAGGAGCCAGGCGCGACCGGCACCGCGATCCCGACAGAATTGCATGGCGGCATCTCGCTTGGGCCCCAGGCGAACCGCGTCTATTTCGGTTACGGCACCAACAAAAGCGGCGTGCTGCAAATTCTCGACCGCGACAAGCTGATCAGCGGCCCGGACGCGCCGACGCCGGACAATCTGCGCGCGCCTGTGATCGGCGAACTGCAGATGTCGCCGCTGGTCGGCGCGCACACGGTGTTTCCGCTCGGCAAGATCGCGATCCCGCAGTTCGCCAGGGACAAGGCCGGTGCGGTGCGCGACATGGTGATGATCGTGGACGAGTCGCTGGTGAACGAGTGCCAGCAGGCGGAGACGCGGCAGATCGTGTGGTTTGTCGACGCGACGATCGAGAAATTCCCGATGGTCGTGTCGAACTACATGCCGGACACAAAGGATTTCTGCGAGCGGGGCGGGCGCTTCGGTGCGCACTCCTCGAACGAGAGCATGGCGCCGGTGTTCTACGGCAAGCTCGCCTTCGTGACGTGGTTCAATGCCGGCGTGCGCGCGATCGATGTCCGCAATCCGTACCAGCCGAAGGAGGCCGGCTACTTCATTCCGGCGATCACCGAGGCGACCGACAGGCGCTGCATCAAGGTCAACGGCCAGGACCGCTGCAAGATCGCGATCCAGAGCAACAACGTCGAGACGGATGACCGCGGCTACATCTACGTGGTGGACGCGCGAACACCGGGCTGCACGTTCTGGAAGTGACGGGAGATGCGAGGAAGATCGCGGGACTGCCGTAGCTCTCTTTTCCCCTCGCCCCGCGAAGCGGGGAGAGGGTGCCCGAGCGAAGCGAGGGCGGGAGAGGGGGGTTTTGTTATGACGAAGGCCCTCTCCCCGCCGCTTCGCGGCGACCCTCTCCCGCAAGCGGGAGAGGGGAAAGAAAGAGTCAGCCCGCTTCCACCGCAAATCCGTCGCGATCCAATCTTACTCGCCCCGCCGCACTTGCCGCCGCCCACCGCGCCGTCGCGCCGATGCCGCCGAACGAAAACAGATGCGGCGCGATGTCGCCGAGTTGGCCGTCGCGGTTGGCGTCGACCAATGCGCGGATGATGGCGTCGGGCGCGGCCGCGCCCAGCAGGTGCTTCAACAGTCCGGCATTGCGTGCGAGCCCAAGCGCCGAGGCGCGCACGCCGCAGCGTTTGGCGAAGCGCATCAGCGTCGTGAGCGAGGTCGGTCCGGCAAGACCGACCCGCACCGGGTGGTCGATGCCGTGATCGCGCAGTCGCTTCACCCAGGCGAGGATCGGGCCGGCATCAAGACAGAACTGCGTGACGACGCTGACCGTGAGGCCGGTCTGCGCGGCGGCTTCGAGCTTGGCGGTAAGCAGGCGGTCCAGCTCGTGACCCGGAATGCGCGGATGGCCGTCCGGATAACCCGAAATGCCGATCTCGGCGATGCCGCTGCGTGTGATCAGGCCGGAGTCGATCGCTTCCAGCGCGCCGTGAAACGGGCCGGCCGGTTCGGCGCGGTCGCCCGCAATGACGAGCAGGCGCCGCACGCCGGCCTCGCCGTTCAAGCGGTCGAGGAAGTTCCGCAGCGCATCGGCTGAGGCAAAATTTCGGACCGCCAGATGCGGCACGGGTTCAAGACCGGCGGCGCGCACGCGCGCGGCTTGCTCAACGACATCCTCTTGCGGCCGGGTCAGCACCGCGCTGAGGAAAATCTGCGTGCCGGGCGCCGCCGCCGTCTTCAGCGCCTCGATGTCCCGCGCGTCGGGCCGCGTCGCTTCCAGCGAACTGCCGCGCATGAACGTCGCGATCTCCGCAACCGCTTCTGCGGCCTCGTCCGGCGTCTTCAGCGGGGCCAGCATCATCTTTCTCTCGCGATGCCGGACGGAAGACCGGTACCCGCTTTTCCTGGCATCGCTCTAATCCCGCCGGCGCGAGATCACGTACGAACTCGTCGTGGAACCACAAGCCGCCGTGCTTGCGCAGCACCTCGCGTGTGGCTTCGAGATAGCGGCCGTCGCTCACCACGCTGCCGAGCCGGTCGTCCTCGACCTGCGCCACGTAAATCGCCGCGTTCCATGCCGCGAATGCGGTCGAGGTGCCGATCGACTCGGACACCTCGGACGGCAGCGTGTGCATCTCGTAGCGGAACAGCGAGCGGTTATCCGCGTAGGCGTTGAAATTGAGATCGCGTCCCGTCGGCCCAAGTTCGTTCTTCACGGCCTTCAGAATCTGGTGCCGGTCGGTGGTGAATGGATTGTCGCCCGGCCACACCTTCTGAATGATTTCCATGCCGGGATCGTGGCCGTAGGAGTGAATGGCGAGCAGCCGCCCGCCGGGCCCAAGCGCCCGCGCAAGCGGCGCGATCACGCGCTTGGCCTTGAAGTCGACCGAGGCGCGCGCGCGGTAGGGCTGCGACGCGATGACGAGATCGTAGTTGGCGACCGTGCCACCCGGCTTCGGGATGATCGGATCGAGCAGGAATTTGTGGTCCTCGCGGTACATCACCAGCACGACCGGACGCTCGTACACCGGATTGCCGGTTTTCGGACTGACGCCCGCCTTCCAGTTCTCGGCAAGGAACGGTTCGAGGTCCATGATCTGGGACTCGAACTTGTGCGCGGTGTTTCCGGTCAGCGGCACCTCGTGCCACACCATGCTGGACGCGGCGCTGAGCGACTTCACCGCAAGCCACGGCGCGTCCGCGTAGGCGAGGTTGGTCAGCACGATGACCGACTGCGGATGCTCAAGCAGCCGGTCCGCCATCTTCTGCATCGTGAGGCGGATGTCCTCGAGGCTGATCTCCTTGCCGACGACGTAGAACGGCATGTTGGGAAAGCGATCGTGCATCGAGCGCATCACGCGCGACAGCACCGACCCGTCGCCGACACCGGCATCGAACACGCGCACCGCCGGCGGGCGCGGATGGATGTTGCCGAGTTCGAGCGCGACGCGGCTCGCCACCACCCATTTCTCGGAGCAGGTATTCACAAAGAGCAGATACTTTTGCCGGTTGTCGAAGAAGCGAAAATTGCGCTGCGGGTCTTCGGTGCGCGGCGGATGCGCGATCGCGATCGGCCCTTCGGAGGGCTGCGGTGCGCGCAGCATCGGCTGACGCTCGATCACGAACGGCCGCGCGAGCGCAGGCTTGCCCTGATGGCTCGCCATGAAGCCGCGGATACGGTCGAGCGTCTCGGTGGTGATGCGGCCGCCGTTGCGCAGGCGGCTTGCGAGCTTGCCGTCGTTGACGGCGCGGCGTCCGAAAGTCGATTCGGCCAAGCCGCTCTGGCGGCAGAAATCGGAGATTTCCTGCAGGATGACGTCGTTCATGTGCGCTTCCTCCAGCGCGGCCTCCTTTGCGGGGCCTTTCGCACAGCGAACGCCTGTCCCGGCGACCGGTCAACCACAAAAGTTCCCACTGGATTAGTGGGCAGAGGTGTGGGCGTTACAATTAGATAGTATTTTGAATGCCTCCATATCAGGCGGATATGCCACATCGGGCCCCTGGCCCAATCGATGGTGGGCAAAAGTGGGCGGCCCGCTCGATGGCGAGCAGTGCGCCATTCGTGCAAGATCGCGCGCCGCAAACAAGATCGAGAGCCGCCGATGCCGCGATTTTCGGCCAATCTGGGCCACCTGTTTCCCGAACTCCCGCTGATCGAGCGCATCGGCGCTGCCGCCAAGGCCGGCTTCAAGGCGATCGAACTGCAGAACCCCTACGACCTGCCGCCGTCCGCCGTGAAGGCCGAGATCGGCAAGCACGGCGTCACGATGCTCAACCTCAACACGCCGCCGGGACCGAACGGCGAAGGGGGCCTCGCGGCGGTCGCGGGACGCGAGGCGGACTTCTGGGCGACGTTCTCGAAGGCGCTCGACACCATCGTGGCGATCGGCGGCAATTCGCTGCACGTCCTCTCGGGTGTCGTCGCCGCCAAATGAACGCCCCGCCGCCGAGAAGGTGATCGTTTCAAATCTCACGCGCGCCTGCGACGCGGCCGCCGCGAAAAACATCTTCCTGATGCTGGAGCCTTTGAACCAGCGCGACCGGCCGGACTACTTCGTCTCGCGCATCGAGCACATCGCCGACATCATCGCCAAGGTCGGCAAGCCGAACCTCAAGATCATGTACGATTTCTATCATGTGCAGATCATGCAGGGTGACGTGCTCAAGCGCATGGAAGCGCACCTGCCGCTGATCGGGCACGTGCAGTTCGCAGGCCCGCCGTCGCGCACGCCGCCGCAAACCGGCGAACTGAATTATCCGGTGATCTTCGACGCGGTCGACGCGATGGGCTGGAAAGGCTGGGTCGGCGCCGAATACGGCCCCGGCGGTCCGACGCTCGACAGCCTCGGATGGGGCAAGCCCTACGGGATCGGCTGAACCGCCGCGCTCGGCCGGGCGACCAATCCGGCATGACTGTCAAAGGCAAAAAGCCAGCCGCGCGCGTCGAGGCGATCGTCGCGCGCAACGCGCCCGTTGCGGTGATCTTCCGCCGCGGGCCGTCGCGCTTGGTGCGCATGCTCCGCTGGAATCTGCGCACCGACCGCATCGAGGGCGGACAATGGATCGAGGCGCGCATCCACGTCGACCGCTCGGACATTTCGCCGGACGGCGAGCTGGTCGCGGCGTTCGTCGCCTCCTACCGCCGCAAGCCCTGGACGTGGACCACGATCTCGCGCCCGCCTTATTTCACCGCGCTCGCGGTGTGGCCGAAGGGCGATACGCTGGGGCGGTGGTGGGCTGTTCGGCAGCGACACGCACCTCTTCCTTTGGCACGACACCGAGGTGAAATACGGCATCGACCAATTCAAGCTGTTGGACGATTTCACGCTGCCGAAGCGCTTCCGCGTGCAGCCCTTTTTCGGCAACTCGCCGGTGCCGGCCTGCGACGTCGAGCAATCGCGCATGGTGCTGTCGGGCTGGCGCTTCGTGCAGCGCTACGTGTGGCACCAGGGGGCATCCGAGTTTGCCGAACCCGAGATCATGGTGCGTCCGCTCGACCACCCGAAACAGCCGCGCTTCGAGCTGCGGCGCTGGCGTCTATCGTTCGACGCGCTTCGCGCCGAGGTGCACGACCTGAAGACCGGCGCGCAGCGTGACCTCGGCCGCGTCGAGTGGGTCGACGCCGACCATAAGGGTGACGTGTTGTGGAGCGCGGGTGGAAAGCTGTTCCGCCTTGCAGGCCCGTCGCGGCAGGGCATGGAGATCGACGCGGAACCGAAGCTAGTCGCCGATCTCAACGACATGACGTTCGAGCCGATCGAGGCGCCGAAGAAGCGCACTGCGCTGGCCATAGTTGCACGCGACATCGCTCCAATTCGATTCAATTGCGCTTCAAATGCCGCCCTTCGCCTTAGCGGCGCTTTCAAACGACGGGCGCAGCATTCGCGACCGGTCTTGTCGAATCGGCGCGAGGAGCCCATGCTGGGCGGAATCAAAGTCAAAGGCGATGACGGATCGGGCGTGCCGCTGTTCCGGATACTGGCGCGGCGCTGGAAATCGCTCGCGCCGGTGAAGCGCAAGCGCGTGCAGCTTGCCTCGATGTCGCCGGCGGACGAGCAGGCGTGAGCCGCAGCGCACGTGGATCTCGAAGCCGCGGCGGCTGCCCGTCGTCGCGCCGCCTGGCGGCACCGCGCCCGAGCTGGAATCGCTGGCTGTGGATGAAATAGTGCGCGTGTGCCGGGCGCACTGCAGCACCATAGCCAACGCGAATACGTCGGCGTTCTTAGACGGCCGCGTAGCGGCCTGATGGTGATGCGGTGCAGATCCGGAACGCCGGTTTCCTAATTGCGGCGAAGAAACAACCGGGGTCCCGCATCTGCGATGCACCGCGAGACGCGCTGCATCGCGTGCGGGACACGAGCTTCAGGATTGCATCCCCCACCGCCGGATCGTCACGTTCTCGATCGAGCGGAAGATCACGCTCTCGACCAGCAGTCCGATCACGATCACGGTGAGCAGGCCGGCGAACACCGACGGGATTTCGAGCTGGTTGCGGTTCTCGAAGATGAACCAGCCGAGCCCGCCCGAGCGCGACGACACGCCGAACACCAGTTCCGCGGCGATCAGCGTGCGCCACGCGAAGGCCCAGCCGATCTTCAGCCCGGTGAGGATCGAGGGAAACGCCGCCGGCACCAGCAGGAACGCCACGTAGGAAATTCCGCGCAGCCCGCAATTCTGTCCCGCCATGCGCAACGTCGGACTGACACCGAGGTGAAGCCCGAGTGCGTGTTGAGCGCGACCGCCCACAGCACCGAATGGATGATGACGAACACGAGGCTCTTTGCGCCGAGACCAAACCACAGCAGCGCGAGCGGCAGCAGCGCGATCGCGGGCAGGGGATTGAACATCGCGGTCAGGGTCGAGAGGAAATCCGTGCCGACGCGCGTCGTGATCGCCAGCGTCGTGAAGATGCCGGCGATCGCCAGACCCGCCGCATAGCCGGTCAGCAGGATTTGCAGCGATGTCAGCGTGCGCTGGACCAGCGGCCCGTTGAATACCGCGTCGTAGAGCGCCTCCAGCGTTTCGCCGAGCGTCGGGAACAACAGGTTGTTCTGGAGCCACATCGCGTAGAGCTGCCAGGCGAGGCACAGCACCACGACCACGATCAGGCGGCGCACGCCGGTGATCTGCAAAAGCCGTTCGGCGGTCGAGAGCGGCCGCGCCGCGTCGCCGACCGCGCCCATCGTGTCGAGCTCGACCATGCGCTCGGGGCGCCGCGGCGGCTCCATGCGGACGATGCGTTGCGCGGCAGTATCAACCATTGTGCGTCTCCGTAGCGAGCGCGGTCTCGATCTTGTCGGCGAACAGGAGATCGTGGATGCGGCGGTGCACCTTCTCGAAGGCGGGCGTGCCGATGTCGCCGAAGCCGAGATGATCGGCGTTCAGCTCGGCCTTCACGCGGCCGGGATGGGGCGACATCACGAGGATGCGGCTGCCGACCAGCAGCGCCTCCTCGATCGAGTGGGTGACGAACAGCACCGTGAAGCCGACATCGTCCCACAGCGCCTTCAGTTCCTCCTGCATCTTGCGCCGCGTCAGCGCGTCGAGCGCGGCGAACGGCTCGTCCATCAGCAGCACCTTCGGCTCCATCGCGAGCGCGCGCGCGATCGCGACGCGCTGCTTCATGCCGCCCGACAGCATGTGCGGATAGACATTCTCGAATTTCGTGAGGTTCACCTTGGCGATGACGGCAGCGCGCGTGCTCGGTCGCCTCGGCCTTGGGCATGCGCCGGTTGTTCAGCAGCGGGAACAGCACGTTGCCGAGCACCGTCTTCCACGGCAGCAGCTGGTCGAACTCCTGAAACACCATCATGCGGTCGGAGCCCGGCCGGTCGATCTGCTTGCCGTCGAGCCGCATCTGCCCCTCGACCGGCTGCATGAAACCGGCGACCGCCTTCAACAGCGTCGACTTGCCGCAGCCGGAGGGCCCGAGCAGCACGAAGCGCTCGCCCTCGTAGACCTCGAAGCCGACGCGGTAGGTCGCGGTGACCAGATGCTGCTCGGTCTTGTACTGCAGCGTGACATTGTCGACCGCGAGCAGCGGCGCGCGCGACCCCGTGTTCTCTCCCGGCATGCATCCCCCTTCGTTGAGCCGGATAATGGCCCGATGCTATCGCCGTGCCTAGCCGGTGGTGTATCGTTTGATCAAGGAACCGCTTCGGGCGGAAATCAACACTCAGGGAGGATTTCGATGCTGCGCCGCCTGACCGTCATTGTTGCAATTGCCGCGTGGCTCGCCTCATCGGGCGGCGCGCGCGCCGAGGCGAACGTGGTGCGCGTCGCCAAGCAGTTCGGCGTCGCCTACATGCAGTACATGGTGATGCAGGAGCTGAAGCTGATCGAGAAGCACGCCAAGGCTGCCGGTCTCGACATCACCACCGAATGGGCGACATTCCGCTCCTCCGACGTGATGAACGACGCGCTGATCTCCGGCTCGGTCGATTTCGTCTCGCTCGGCATCCCGGGCATCATCACGATCTGGTCGAAGACCAAGGGCACGGCGAGCGAAGTGAAGGGCGTCTCGGGCCTCAACGTGTCGCCGCTGATGCTGATGGTGCGCGATCCCAACATCAAGTCGATCAAGGATTTCAAGGAGAACCACCGCATCGCGCTGCCGGCCGTGAAGGTCGCCATGCAGGCGATCATGCTGCAGATGGCGGCCGCCAAGGAATGGGGCGACGCGAAATACAACGCGCTCGATCACCTGACCGTGTCGATGTCGCATCCGGACGCGACCGCCGCGATGCTCGGCGGGCAAAGCGAGATCACGGCGAACTTCTCCTCCGCGCCGTTCCAGTACCGCCAGATGAAGAACCCGAACATCCGCCGCATCCTGACCTGCGACCGAGCTGTTCGACGAGCCGCTGTCGTTCAACGTGATCGCGGCGACCTCGAAATTCCGCACCGAGAACCCGAAGCTCTATGCGGCGTTCCTTGCGGCGCTGAAGGAGGCGACCGACTTCATCAACGCCGACAAGCGCAAGGGCACCGAGATTTATCTGAAGGTGTCCGGCGAGAAGGCGACGGTGGACGACATCATGGAAGTGCTGGCCGACCCGGCGATCATGTACAAGACCAAGGTCGGCGGCATCGGGCTCGTTCGTCAACTTCATGGCCAAGGTCGGCACGCTGAAGAATCCGCCGGCCGACTGGAAGCGACATGTTCTTCCCCGAGGCGCGTGGCGGGGAGCTGATCCGCACACACGCGTCATCCTGACGCGAGCCGCGCGAAGCGCGGCGTCTCGAAGGATGCGGGACCCCGCGTCACTGCCCTCGCCGCTACCGAGGTCTCGCTCTGCAAGCGCGCGCCTCGCACCGCAGTGCGCCCGTGACGGGCTAACAAAGCTTTCATGCACATGAATTCCTCGACCCCAAACTCCACCCTCCCCACCGACGCCACCGCCGGCACGCTGGTCGGCCGCGTGTGGCGGCCCGAACTCGGCGGCCCTTCGGTGGTCGCGGTCCGCGCCGACGGCGTGTTCGACATCTCGCGCTCGTTCGCGACCATGCGCGATCTGTGCCGAGTCGCCCGACCCCGCCGCGTCGGTCGCGGGCGCGCACGCGGACCGCATCGGCGATCTCGCCGCGATCCTCGCCAACACCGACCGAAGACAAGCGCGACCCGAACAAGCCGTGGCTGCTCGCGCCGATCGACCTGCAGGCCGTGAAGGCGGCGGGCGTCACCTTCGCGATCTCGCTGCTCGAGCGCGTGATCGAGGAGCAGGCGCGCGGCGTGCCGGAGCGCGCCGCGCAGGCGCGCAAGGACGTGGAAAGCGCGCTCGGCGGCGTCGGTCGAGAAGATCAAGCCCGGCTCGCCGCAGGCGATGGAATTGAAGAAAGTGCTGCAGGAGAAGGGCCTGTGGTCGCAGTATCTCGAGGTCGGCATCGGGCCGGACGCCGAGATCTTCACCAAGTGCCAGGTGCTCGCCTCGGTCGGCACCGGCATGTCGATCGGCGTGCTGAAGTCGTCGACCTGGAACAATCCGGAGCCCGAGGTCGTGGTCGTCGCCACGTCGAAGGGCAAGATCGTCGGCGCGACGCTCGGCAACGACGTGAACCTGCGCGACGTCGAGGGCCGCTCGGCGCTGCTGCTCTCCAAGGCGAAGGACAACAACGCCTCGACCGCGATCGGCCCGTTCATCCGCCTGTTCGACAAGACCTTCTCGCTCGACGACGTGCGCCGCACGCAAGTCGCGCTCACCGTGAAGGGCACCGACGGCTTCGTGCTCGAAGGCTCGAGCGATGTCGGCAAGATCAGCCGCGATCCGGAGGAGCTCGTCGGGCAGATGATCGGCCGCCATCACCAGTATCCGGACGGCGCGGTGCTGTTCCTCGGCACCATGTTCGCGCCGGTGAAGGACCGCGACGCGCCCGGCATGGGCTTCACGCATCACCCGGGCGACGTGGTGACGATCGCGGCGGACAAGCTCGGTGCGCTCACGAACGTGGTGACGACCAGCGACAAGGCGCCGGAGTGGACGTTCGGCGTCGGCGACCTGATGCGCAATCTGGCGAAGCGCGGGTTGTTGTAGCACCTAGTTGATTCCGCTCACCCCGCGAAAGCGGGGGTCCAGTTCCGTACACCTATGTCCGCGGCCCTGGATTCCGCTTTCGCGGGAATGAGCGGCGCAATGGCACCGTCTACTTCACCTCAATCACCATCGCGCCCGTCGCATCGCGCAGCGCCGCCGGCTCGGTGCGAAACACCGCCTTCGGCGTGCCCGCCGCGGCCCAGATCACGTCGTACTGCAGCAGGTCGCGATCCATGTAGGTCGCAAGCGGCGTCGCATGGCCGAACGGCGGGATGCCGCCGATCGCGTAGCCGGTGAGATCGCGCACCGTGTCGGCCGTCGGGACGCTTCAATTCCTCGCCGAGATGCGTCGCGACGCCGCTTCTCGTTGACGCGGTTCGAGCCCGACACCAGCAGCAGATACGGCTTGCCGCTCGTCGCGCCCACAAACACCAGCGACTTGACGATCTGCCCGACCGTGACGCCGCAGGCGGCGGCGGCTTCCTCGGCGGTGCGCGTCGGCTCCGCCATCTCGCGACCGCGATATCGAGCCCGAGCGCGCGGCCGCGTCCTGCACCTTCTGTGCGCTCGCCGGCAATTCGCTCATCCGATCAATGTTTGCCGCTTCAGTTCCGAAATCCCGTCGCGCCCGAACGTGAAGCCGCGCACCGTCATCTCGCATTTCCATGCGCCGGGCTCGCCGCCGATCGAATAGAGATTGTACGCCGCCGGCTCGTCATGCGTGGACACGATCGCGGAAGCCGACGGCACGCCGACCGCCGGAATGCGGCCCTGCGGCCCGTCGAGCCACATCAGCTGCTGTTCGTGATTGTGCCCGTGCAGCACCAGCTCCGCGCCGTGCTCCTTGAGCAGCGCGCGGAACATCGGCCCGTCGATCAGCCGCTTCATGTAGTGGCGCTTGTTCGGGATCGGCGGATGATGGATCAGCACCACGCGGAACACCGGCTCGCGCGACAGCGCGATCAGGATTTCGGCGAGCTTCGCGAGTTGCTCGCCGCCGAGCCGGCCGGTCGCCATGAACGGCCCGGTCGGCAGCGACGTGGTCAGCCCGATCAGCGCAAGCGGCCCGCGCCGCCGCACAAACGGAAACGCCGCGCCGTCGTCGCCGCGCATGAACTCGCCCCAGTGCTGCGCGGCCCAGCCGGAGGCGCGGCGGATGTAGGCGTCGTGATTGCCCGGAACGAGCGTCACGTCCTGCGTGCGTGCCGAGCGTATCGAGCCAGCGCGCCGCGGCGGCGAATTCGGCATCGAGCGAGACGTTCACGAGGTCGCCGGTCACCGCGATGTGGTCCGGCGCCTGCGCCTTCATGTCGGCGACGATCGCGCCGAGCACGTCGGCGTGATGATGGCGATGCCGCTTGCGATACCAGTTGATGAGACCGAGCCCGCGCTTGTTGATCAGCTCGCGCAGGCGCGGCGTCGGGATCGGTCCGAGATGCGGATCGGAGAGATGGGCGAGCGTGAACATCGCCCTTGGTGTAGCCGGGGGATCGCCCCGCTGACAAAGCTGCGCTCCAGTTGTGCGTCACCGGCGCGAGCGCGGCCGCAACATACGGGTCGCTCAGGTCCAGGGCCGGCAGACCACACATAGGCGCGCTTGCGGCGGGCGAGATAGATGAAGAACGGTCAGCATGGTCGGTTACTCGGAGGGATTCGATTGTGCAATGCACAAATAACTCCGATGGCGTGGCCAAGGAAGGGCGAAGTTCAGTGCTCAGCCATGCGTCACCGCGGGGCCAAATGATCCAGTTTTCACAAAAGCTTAACAAATGGACCTGAGTCCCTTTCGCCGCGCCTTGGAGCCCGCGATTCGGCGGGTTCTGCACTTCTATTGGCGCTTCGCCCGCGGGATGACGATGGGGGTGCGCGCCGTGGTGATCGACCCGCAGGGGCGGGTGTTCCTGGTCAAGCACAGCTACGTCGCGGGCTGGCACCTGCCGGGCGGCGGGGTCGAGACCGGCGAGACCGTGCTGGAGGCGCTCGAGCGCGAGCTGCTGGAGGAGGGCGGCATCACGCCGCCGAGCCGCCGGTGCTGCACGGCGTGTTCTTCAACTGCCGCGTGTCGCGGCGCGACCATGTCGTCGTCTACGTGATCCGCGCCTTCCGGCAGGAGGGCGGCCCGCGCCATGCGCGCCGAGATCATCGACCACGGCTTCTTCGCGCGCCGACGCGTTGCCGGAGGATACGACGCGCGGCACGCGTGCGCGGCTTGCAGAGGTGCTCGACGGCGCGAGCGTCTCGCCGCGGTGGTGATTTCGCCCGTTGATGGCAGCATGGCTCCCAAGAAAATTCGGGAGGTCACATGAAACGCCTGTTCGCGCGCTCGTCGCGGCGCTGCTGCCGCTTCCTCGGCCCACGCGGCCGATCCCATCAAGGTGATCGTGCCGTTCGCGGCGGGCGGCCCGGTCGATGCGCTCGCGCGCATCGTGGCGGCCGAGCTTGGGCCGCGCCTGCAAACCGATGTCGTGGTGGAAAATCTCGGCGGCGCGGGCGGGCTGCTCGCGGTCGAGCGCGCCGCGAGCGCGCCGGCCGGACGGCCGCACGATTTTGTTTCCGAGCGTCGGCGCATTCGTCATTACAAATGCCCTGAAGCCGCAAGCCCGGCTACGAGCAGCTGAAAGCCTTCGCGCCGGTCGCGCGCGTCGGCGCGGCGCCGACGCTGTTCATCGTCAAGGCGGACTCGCCGATCAAGTCGTTCGACGATCTGATCGCGAAGGCGAAGGGCGGTCAGAAGCTCTCCTACGGTTCGGCCGGCAACGGCACCACGATGCATATCGCGGCCGAGCAGTTGAATTTGTCCGCCAAGACCAAGATCACGCACGTGCCCTACCGCGGCATCGCGCCCGCGCTCAACGACATCATGGGCGGGCACATCGATTTCCTGAACGGCGACATCACGGTGCTCTATCCGCTGGTGAAGCAGGGCACGATCCGCGCGCTCGCGCTCGCCGGCTCAGCGCGCTCGCCGCTGCTGCCCGACGTGCCGGCCACCGCCGAAGCTCGGTCATCCGGGCATCTTCATGGAGAACTGGTACGGCGCGCTCGTTCCCGCCGCGACGCCGCCGGACGTGGTGGCGAAGCTCGAAGCCGCCATGATGGACGTGGTGAAGAACACAGGCCGTGTGGGACAAGATCTCCGCCAACGGCGTGCGCGACCCGCAGGACGCGAAAGCCTTCCGCGCGCAGATCGAGAAGGACATCGGCTACTGGGGCGCGGAGGTGAAGAAGCTCGGGATCCAGGCGGAGTAAGCCTAGCTGTCGAGCAGCGCACTCCTCTTTCCCCTCTCCCCACGGGGAGAGGGTGCGCGCGCGTAGCGCGCCGGGAGAGGGGGCGGCTTGCAAGTGCAGTCAGGATCACTTCCAGAACGCCATTCGTATTCCTGCAGAACGTCATTGTTCCAGGATCTTAAGACGTGAAATCCCTCGCGCTTGAGATAGGCGTCTCGCACGACAGTCGTCTGAATTTCCGCATGCTGGCCGCCATCAACTTCGATCCGACCAGTTCTTGCCCGAGGCAAGCAAAGTCGACAACGTATGGGCCGATGGGGACTTGTCGCTTGAATTTGTGCCCACCGAAGCGATGAGCGCGTAGCCGATACCAAACCGGCGCTCGGCATCGGTCATGTTGGTTCTCAGATTCTTTGCATGCGTGAGCTCAAGACCCTCTCCCGGCTCGCAGCTTCGCTGCTCGCCACCCTCTCCCCGCAAGCGGGAGAGGGGAAAGAAGCACCGCGACTGCCTACTCAAATCTCCCCCGCTCATGCGCCGCCTCGAAATCCAGCGCCGGTCCGAGCGGCACGATGCCGGTCGGATTGATGTGCAGCATGCTCATGTAATAGTGCCGCTTGATGTGATCGATGCTCACCGTGCCGGCGACGCCCGGCCACTGGTAAAGCTCGCGCAGATAGTTCGACAGGTTCGGATAGTCCGCGATGCGGCGCAGGTTGGACTTGAACAGCCCGACATAGACCGCATCGAAGCGCAGCAGCGTGGTGAACAGCCGCCAGTCCGCCTCGGTGATCCGGCTACCTGCGAGATAGCGCTGGCGTGACAGCCGCTCTTCAAGCTGGTCGAGCGTGCCGAACAGGTCGAGGAACGCTTCCTCGTAGGCCTCCTGCGTGGTGGCGAAGCCGCAGCGATAGACGCCGTTGTTGATGTTCTTGAACACGAGCTCGTTGGTCGCATCGATCTCGCCGCGCAGCTCCGCCGGGTAATAGTCGGTGCGGTCATCGGTGAACGCATCGAACGCCGAATTGAGCATGCGGATGATTTCCGGCGACTCGTTGTTGACGATCGTGCGCTTCTCCTTGTCCCACAGCATCGGCACCGAGACGCGGCCGGAGTATTGCGGATCGGCCAGTGTGTAGATTTCGTGCAAGCGCTTCTTTCCGTTCACGCTGTCGTCGTCGGCGTCCGGGCCGAACTGCCAGCCCTCGTCGCCCATCACCGGCTCGACCTCGGTCATGGAGATCACGTTCTCCAGGCCTTTGAGCTTGCGGAACACGACGGTGCGATGCGCCCACGGGCAGGCGAGCGAAACATACAGATGATAGCGCCCGCGCTCCGCCTTGAACCCGCCGCCGCCGCTCGGGCCCGCGCTGCCGTCCGGCGTGATCCAGTTGCGGAATTTCGGCTGTCCGCGCTGGAAGCGGCCCCCGGTCTTCTTGGTGTCGTGAAACCGGGTGTGCCAGACACCGTCGATCATTTCGCCGTGGGCCATGATTGCTCCGCTCTTTCCGTCATTGCCGGGCTTGACCCGGCAATCCATCTTGAAAAGACATTTGCCCGATGGATGCGCGGGTCAAGCCCGCGCATGACGATTTCGAACATGGACCTCGCAGCCCCCAAATGCTAATTCGCGCGGGCATCCCATGACCGACCTTTCCCTCACCATCCTGACCGAAAAGCCCGAGGACGCGGACGCGATCGAGCGGCTGCACGAGCGCACCTTCGGCCCCGGCCGCTACGCGCGCACCGCGTTCCGCATCCGCGAGAAGATGGCGCACCGCCTCGATCTCTCCTACACGGCGCGCATCGGCACGCTGCTGGTCGGCTCGGTGCGGCTCACCTCCGTGTGCGTCGGCGACACGCCGGCGCTGCTGCTTGGGCCGCTCACCATCGAGCCGCCGTTCCGCGACAAGGGGATCGGCAAGGCGATGATGGAGCGCGCGCTGAAGGACGCCAAGGAAAAGGGCCACAAGCTCGTCGTCCTGGTCGGCGACGAGCCGTATTACGCGCGCGTCGGCTTCAAGCGCGCGCCGAGCGGCACCGTGACGATGACCGGCCCGGTCGATCCGGCGCGCATGCTGGTGGCCGAACTGGTTGAAGGTGCGTTCAAAGGTGTGACCGGCGTGATCCGGCCGGACTGGGACAGCGCAGAAAAAGGATAGTCGATGAACGGCGCGGAAAGTCTGGTGCGGACGCTGGTCGGCGGCGGCGTCGATGTGTGCTTCTCCAATCCCGGCACATCGGAAATGCATTTCGTCGCCGCACTCGACCGCGTCGACGGCATGCGCTGCGTGCTCGCGCTGTTCGAGGGCGTTGCGACCGGCGCTGCCGACGGCTATGCGCGCATGGCCGAGAAGCCGGCCGCGACGCTGCTGCATCTCGGGCCCGGTCTGGCGAACGGCCTCGCCAACCTGCACAACGCCATGAAGGCCTCGACGCCGGTGGTGAACATCGTCGGCGATCACGCGACCTATCATCGCGACTACGACTCGCCGCTCACCTCCGACATCGAGACCGCCGCCAAGCCGTTCTCCGCCTGGGTGAAGACCTCGCCGACCGCGAAGACGGTCGCGGAGGACGGCGCCGCCGCGATTGCGGCTGCGATGAAGCCGCCGGGGCAGGTGGCGACGCTGATCCTGCCGGGAGACACCGCGTGGGACGAGGGCAGCGGCCCCGCGAAGGTGCCGCCGATCCCGGAGCGCGCGAAGGTGAGCGAGGACGCCGTGAAGGAAGCCGCGCGCGTGCTGCGCACCGGCGAACCCGCGGTGCTGCTGCTCACCGGGCTCGCGCTGCGCGAGAAGGGGCTGGAGCTTGCGGGGCGCATCGCGGCGAAGACCGGATGCAGGCTGCACGCGCAGACCTTCAACCGCCGCATGGAGCGCGGGGCAGGGCGCATTTCTGTCGACCGCATTCCCTATCCGGTCGATCAGGCGCTCAAGACCCTCGAAGGCGTGAAGCACATCGTGCTGGTCGGCAGCCGCATCCCGGTGGCGTTCTTCGCCTATCCGGACAAGCCGTCGCTGCTCGCGCCGAAGGACACGCAGTTCACCACGCTCTCGACCATCGAGGAGGACTCGGTCCACGCATTGGAATGGCTCGCCGACGAGCTCGGCGCGAAGGCGCAGCCGATCGAGCCCGCGAAATACGGCCCGATGGAGTTCGCGACCGGCTCAAGATCGACTCGCTGACGCTCGCGCAGTCGATCGGCCGCCTGATCCCCGAGAATGGCATCGTGATCGACGAGGGCGTCTCCACCGGACGCGGCTTCTTTCCTTCGACGCGCAACGCGCATCCGCACACGTGGCTGCAGAACATGGGCGGCTCCATCGGCATCGGCATGCCGATGGCGACGGGCGCCGCGATCGCGTGCCCGGACAGGAAAGTGCTCAGCGTTCAGGCTGACGGCTCGGCGATGTACACGATCCAGGCGCTGTGGACGCAGGCGCGCGAGAACCTCGACATCACGACGGTGCTGCTCAACAACAAGTCCTACGCGATCCTGCGCCATGAGCTGGCGAACGTCGGCGCGCAGAATGTCGGCCGCAAGGCGCTCGACATGCTCGATCTCTCGCGTCCCGATCTTGATTTCGTGGCGCTTGCGCGCGGCATGGGCGTGCCGGGCGAGCGGGTCGACACGATGGACGATTTCAACACCGCGGTCGCGCGCGGGCTTGCGACGCCGGGGCCGTATCTGGTCGAGGTGATGCTTGCCTGAGTCGGCCTACTGCGCTTCGGCACCGCGCACTGCGGGCGCATGTCGGTTGCCACGTTCTCACGCATAAGCATCAGCGCATGATCATCCAAGGATTGCCAGCGTCCACCGATGACGAACATTCCAATAGCAATACCGGGAAAGGCAAGGACGCTGAGGTTTTCGTACATCTTTGGATATTCGGCGAGGCATTTGGCAGCACTCGACCACGCGAAATAGGCGCGCCCCGGCAGCTTGGGAGCGCATCCAGCGAAATACAGCGCATTGAGCAAAGTCACCGCAGGCAAAAATAAGATCGGGTAGAGCAACAGCGCGACCAGTACCGCGCGTAGCCGGGCAATGGACAACATTCCGAACAAGCCGTAGCCGGCAAGCAACGCCAGAATAGGTGCGACAGAATGCAGATACCAGGCGCCGGCAGCATTTCCGACAATGCTGAATAGAATCAGTGAATGATAGGCGAGTACGGCTGTGAACAATCCGAGGGCCAGGAGTGCAAATCCGTCGATCGCGTGCAACGGGGATCGTCGCAAGAACCGATAGCATCCGTATGCGATAAGTCCGGTCATCGCGATGAGGGGCACCATGGCGATGCGCGGCGGCAGCACAAAGGACCAGGTTCCGTTCCAGAGAAACGACACTGCAATTCCCCACACTATCAGCACAATGTTTTCGGACTGCAGATGCTTCATGATTCCGGCGAGCATGCCGCCTTCGAGGCGCAATTGAACGGCGTCGCCGGCGCCGATGATGCTTCCGGTTTCGATAAATTTCAGCGCATACCACCACCCGCAGATGCCAATCAGAATTGCAGCGGCGATAAACAACCCCTTCAATCTGGCGGACAGTTGATCGGCGATGTTTCGCGCCAGCGCAGCCTGGATGAGCAGGATTGCAAAGACCGCGATAACGACAGACAAGAACGTCGCCTTTGTCAGCATTCCCAAACCGAGAATGATGCCAAGCAGGGCGTACCAGCGCATTTCGCTGAAAAATGAAAGCCGATATGCGAGGAGCATGACACAGGCGGCGAATGCGGCAATGAGGCTATCGTTGCCGAGCCTTCCGATCTCCGGAAACCACATCGGAAACAAGAACGGCCAAGCCGCGACCCCAAGGGGCAACACTTTCGCCGCGCGTTCCTCGACCGCATGTCCGCTCAGAGCCGCAACCGCGATGAGGCACAACGCGGCCCATCCGAGCAGATAGGAGAACGCCCGCAGGACGAACAACTGCGTGGCAAGGCTCGAGCTTTTTGTGGCGAGGTAGGCCGGCGCCATCGTGAAGTAGTACAGAGGCGGGTGCTGCGCTTGCCAATTGTTTATTTTCCCGGGCACCCACGCGCGCGCTTTCGCGGGCCGCGACTGAATGAGATCGCTTGCGGCAGCAATGACATCCGCAGGACCGGAGAAGAAGCGATAGTAGCTCGTTGGACCACCCATCAACTCGGTAATGGGCGCGACCTCGAGATAGTCATCAATGTCCTTCGACATCTTGTCGCCGAACCAGGGCCAGCGGCCAGTTTCGGCGACTTGCTGGATGTAAGAGTAGTGCGCGGTTTCGTCATACCCTTCCCAGGGAGGCAATAACGCGACATGAGCAAGTCCAATGAAAAGGGAGGCCAATAGAAGGAGAGCCGTCACCCTGCGAAGGTGCGAAATACGCATCATGATTGCAAAACCCTGTATTGAGCGCACGCCGTCTCAATCTGGCCCGTCTTGTTCGGCGCAGTCCCGTGGTGCTGTTGCCGTATGCGAGTTATTCGTGTGACGAGGTACGGAGAAGCGGGATCGCGTGCCAGCCGGCATTTTGAGCCCCCATCGACCGCTTGACTTTCTCTGGCGCGCTCATAGCGGCTGCTCCGATCGCAACGGCGCAATCCATAACCCGTTTGATCGTCCCATCACACGCAGGCTGCAGAAAAAAGGTTGGGCAAGAGGTCCTGCAGTTCTATACCGGCAGGCTTGCCGAAGTTGGACCCTGACGCTACCACCGCCAAATCCGCCTGATCCTTTATTCGATCATCAGCGCGCAACGGAGCACTGGTCGAGGTGATGCTTGCCTGAATAGGCACCGCCCGCCACAGGCAGCGCGCTCGACGCAGCTGAAATCGATTCAGGTTCTGCGCGCCGTCGCGGCGCTCGGCGTGCTGACGCTGCATGCCGCGAACGAAAAGGTCATGCTGTTCGCCGGCGAGCCGGGGCCGTTCAAGAATTTCCTGCTCGGCGCGGCGGGCGTCGATCTCTTCTTCGTCATCTCGGGATTCGTGATGGTGTATTCGTCCGAATCCCTGTTCGGCCGCGCCGATGCACCGAAGATCTTCTTGTTGCGCCGCCTCGCGCGTATCGCACCGCTCTACTGGGCGGTGACGATTGTGATCATCGCCTACATCTATGCGGCGCACGGCGCGAAGCTGTGGGAGATTTATTCGCCCGCCAGTCTCGTCGCGTCGTTCCTGTTCTGGCCGTATCCGCGCCTCGACGGCATGGCGTTTCCCGTTGCATCTGCTCGGCTGGACGCTGAACTACGAGATGTTCTTCTACGCGGTGTTCGCGGTCGCGATCCTGCTGCCGCGCCGGTTCGCGGTGCCGGTGGTGACACTCGTCTTCGTCGCGCTGGTGCTGCTCGGCCGCGCCGTCGCTTTGCCGCTGCCGTTCGCCTTCTGGGCCAACTCGATCATCTGGGAGTTCTGCCTCGGCATGCTGATCGCCACGCGTATCGCGAGGGCGTGCGGCTGCCGCCCGCCGCCGCATGGGCGCTCGGGCTGGCGGCCTGCCTGGGGTTCGCCGCGATGCATGATCCGCCTGCCGCCTGGGGCGCGTGGCGCGTGTTGTTCTGGGGACTGCCGAGCGCCGCGCTGGTCGCGGCCTGCGTGTTGTCGTCATCGACATGGCGGCCCGGACCGGCCGGGCGCTTCTTCGGCGTGCTCGGCGATGCGTCCTACTCGCTTTATCTCGTGCACCCGCTGGCGTTTCCGCTGGTGCGCTGGACCATCGTTCGCTGGGTCGACTTCTCACCGGTGCCGTGGCTCTACGCCGCGACATTGTTCGGCGCCGCGATCGTTGCGTCGGTCGCCTGCTATCTGTGGTTCGAGCGGCCGATCACGCGCGCGCTGCAGCGCCGCCTCAAAGGCGCGTGACACCCGCGGCGCGCGGGAAGCCCGGCAGGGGCGCCGCCGCGAAAATCATCTGCGCCGTCACGATCAGCGCCGGGATGACGAACAGCGGGCCGAACGCGAGCCCGGTCAGCTTCGCGAGCGGGCTTGCGAACAGCGGCAGCAGCAGGATCGACGCGCAGGCGATTTGCGTCAGCGGGCGCGCATAGTCGCGCACCAGCCACGCCACGATGAACGCGCCGATCACGAGGTCGTAGTCCTGCAGGTAGGGCGTCGCGAGCAGCGCGCCGAGCACCACCGCGGCATTGCGCGCAGGCGCCGGCGCATCCTTGAACCACGCCCACGCGATCAGCGCTGCGGCCAGCACGGCGGCCAGCATCTGGGCGGCGTAGGCGGCGGACAAGTCCAACACCGAGCCGCGAGGCCGCCATGAACACCGACACGTTGCGATGCCAGACCGCGTCGGCCTCTTCGAGCGTCACCTTGCGCAGGATCGGCACGACATCGAGGAAGCCGCGCCAGCCCTCCGCGCCGACCAGTGCGAAGCTCGCGAGCAGCAGCAGCGCCACCGTCACGCCCGCCGCCGCGAACGCGCGCCACTGCCGCCCTGCCAGCAGCGCGATTGGAATCATCAGCGCGAGGTGCGGCTTGTAGGCCTGCAGCCCGAACAGCACGCCCGCGATCACCGGCCGCCGGTCGAGCAGCATCAGCCCGCCGCCGAGGAACGCGGCGGTCCACACGCCGTTCTGTCCGCAATAGGTGTTGATGAACACGGCCGGCGTCGCGAGCGCGAAGATCAGCGCCCTGTCGGGCATCGCAAGCCGCAGCGCGCGGTAGAACGCGTACCAGCCGCCGACGAGCCAGAGGCCAAGCGCCGGCAGATACGGCAGCGCGGCGAACGGCAGCGTCAGCACCAGCAGCACCGGCGGATAGCTGTAATTGTAGTTCGGGCTGATCGCCGCGCCCGCCAGCTGCTCCTGAAACGCGTGGTAGGCCGGCCAGTGATAGATGTCGGCGGCGCGGCTGTGCAGCGCGAGGAACGGGCCGGACCAGTAATTGATGAAATCGTCGCCGATCGGGCGGCCGTCGCCGTCGGTCCAGCCGACGCCGGTCTTGCGGTAGATGTCGAACAGGCAGAACGCGCCGCGAGCGCGATCCACACATGCGCGACCTTGCGCAGCAGCGCATCGTCGTTCAGCACCGGCAGGGTGAATGGCTGGCGCATCGGCGGACCGGGCGCGCACGAAGGCGCGGGCCGCGATGATGCCGGGCCGAGGTTTACCGGCCGTTAACCGGCCGCGTCAGCGCCCCTCGCGCATCCACGTCGCCGCAAGGCTGCCGATCAGCAGCAACAGCCCGAGCAAGCCGGCAAACAGCGGCAGCACGCCGATGCCGCGCACCACGCTCGCATCGCGCATCTTGAGGCCGAGCCAGTCGTCGCCCTTGTAGGTGTCGGTCGAGCGCACGCCGAGGGGCGCTGAATATTGTGTTTGGTCAGGCCACTTGTTATTTTAGGTAGTCTTGATTTGGTATTCTCTCTTGTAGAGATCAAGCAATGTCGTTGCGACTCAGCGTTAGAGAAAAATATCTTCGCGATGAGGTCGTGCAATTTAGCGCCAGCGTTGACCCAGGCGGTGCCACAGCTATTTTGCCCAACGCGAAGCCTTATTCGATAAGCCGAAATGGCAATGTTGTTCATCAGCCAAGCGTACCAAGTAGGCGCCTCCGCCTAAATGGAGGAGGAGGGGTCTTGCTGTTTGAATGGGATCAATTCGACCAGTTCGGCAGAAAAGTGCCGGTCGGAGAGTATCTGCTGAGCTTTGTCACGGTTAATCTTGGCGAGCACGGCAGAACGTTTGCGATTTCGTCGAACTGGAAAGATACCCTTAAGGGAGGAGCGAAGTGGTCCTCCAGAGCATTGGCGGCTGGCGCAGCGTTTAGCGCATTCTTTGAACCCTTCACTGGCGCGGCTCTTGGCTTGGCGGCAGTGGGAACGCAAGTACTGGCGGATGATCCTCCGGATGATAATTATTTGCTTATCGCAGAAGTGAAGAGCGTCCACGATCGGATACAGGATGAGTTGGCCTATCAACCGGCACTTGGATACGAAGACGTGCTCTCAACGCTTCGCTTTTATGATTTCACTTTAGCAATTCGCCAAACCGTCGAACGAATCGAAGGAGCGGAACGGGCAGGAGCGGACAATGCGGCCGAAGCGCAGATAAGGCACCTTCGCCATTTGTGCGGCCAGCTGGCTCTATGGCTCCCTGAATTTGAGAAGGTCTTGGCTGAAATTCCAGTGAGAGCACCGCGGTCTTTCGCGGCGACAAAAGACGAAGCAAGGGCAGAACGAGAGCGTCTCTTTACGAGTAAGGAGAACCTTATTTTGTCGATACACCTCAGCGAAGGTTCCGAACGGGGACGGCTGACAGAAGAGATCAAGAAAAATGCCGAAACGGTGATACCCGAAATAGGTGGCACCACTCAGGTTGTTTTTGACAACGCCATTTTCGAGATTCGCCGGTATATTGAACTATTGAGTACAATTGCGGAGCTGCCGGGAGCAGGCCTGAAGGCAGCCTAAGTTAATCAGGCTCGGACGCAACTACGATCAAGTAATGTTATCTAGCGATCGCCAGCACTTTGTTGCCGGCCGCGTCAGCGCCCCTCGCGCATCCACGTCGCGGCGAGGGAGCCGATCAGCAGCAGCAGCCCGAGCAGGCCGGCAAACAGCGGCAGCACGCCGATGCCGCGCACCACGCTCGCGTCGCGCATCTTCAGGCCGAGCCAGTCGTCGCCCTTGTAGGTGTCGGTCGAGCGCACGCCGAGGATGCGCGGGATCGAGAGGTTGCCGGAGGCGTCCGCGATGCGCCGCGCGTCGCCGCCGGTCGCGGTGGCGATCGGGGCGAGCACGTTCGTCGCCGACGTCACCTCCGCGTACTCGCGCGGGTTCGCCGGGCCGACATTCACCAGCGCGGTGAGCTTGCCGTCGGTGGCGCGCCACAGGCCCAGTTCGTTCGCCTGCGTGATCGCCTTCCACACGCCGGGCTCGGCCTTGTCGAGCGTCAAGCGTGCGGGTCTGTCCGCTCGGCGTCGTCACCGTCACCGGCGCGACTTCGTCCGCCATGCTCTGGCGGCGCACTTCGAGATCGCGCCCGCGGATGCCGAGGCGCAGTGCTTCCTCTTCGAGGTCGGGCTGCTTCATCAGCCAGTGCGAGAGGCGCCGCAGCAAATCGAGATGCGGCCCGCCGCCCTCGTAGCCGCGCGCCCACAGCCAGATGTGATCGGAGAGCAGCAGCGCGACGCGGCCCTCGCCCTCGCGCGAGAGCAGCAGCAGCGGCTTGTCGTCCGGCCCCTTCATCACCGGCGTGCCCTTCTCGGCGCGCGCGTCGACGAGGCGGAACCAGCGGCTCCAGTGCGGCGGATCGCTCTCGCCGCCTTCGAGCCCGCGCGTCACCGGGTGACGCTTGCCGAGGTCGGTAAGGCGGGCATGGAACGCACCTTCGGTGGTGCGGCCGCTCGGCTCGGCCGGCAGCACGACATCGAGCGGCGTGCGCCAGATCGAGGTCGGGCTCGCGTAGTCGGGTCCGGCCGCGACCAGCACGGCGCCGCCGTCGCGCACATAGCGCGCGATGTTGTCGAAATAGATCACCGGCAGCACGCCCTGGCGGGCGTAGCGGTCGAAGATGATCAGGTGAAACTCGTTGATCTTCTGCTGGAACAGCTCGCGCGTCGGAAACGCGATCAGCGACAGCTCGTTGATCGGCGTGCCGTCCTGCTTCTCGGGCGGACGCAGAATGGTGAAGTGCACGAGATCGACCGAGGCGTCGGACTTGAGCAGGTTGCGCCAGGTGCGCTCGCCCGCATGCGGCTCGCCGGAGACGAGCAGCACGCGCAGCTTGTCGCGCACGCCGTCGATCGCCACGACCGCGCGATTGTTGATGGTGGTGAGTTCGTTCTCGATCGGCGAGGCTTCGATCTCGACGATGTTCTGCCCTGCATGCGGGATCGTCACCGGAATGCGCACGAGGTCGCCCGCGCGCACGTTGCGGGTTTCGAGCAGTTCGCCGTCGCGGCGGATGGTGAGCTGCGCCGGGCCGGGCGTCGCGCCCTGATCCTCGACGCGCAGCACCACGGTCTGCTGCTGACCGACGATGCCGAAGCGCGGCGCGGTGACCAGTTGAATGCGGCGGTCGCGCTCGCCGGGGCGTCCCGTCACCAGAGCATGCACCGGCGCGTTGAAACCGAGCTGCGCGGCTTCGGCCGGCACGTCGTGCACGCGCCCGTCGGTGACCATGATGGCGCCGGCGACGCGATCCGGCGGCACGTCGGCAAGCGCCGCGCCGAGCGCGCTGAACAGGCGCGTACCGTCGGTTTCGCCGTCGGCGTGGCCGGCTTCGACCACGCGCACCTCGAGGCCCGCGATGCGGCCGAGCCGCTGGTTCAGCGCGGCGCGCACCGCTTCGGTCTGCTTCTCGCGGTCTCCGAAATTCTGGCTCGGGCTCTTGTCGATGACGACCACCGCCACGGACGGCAGTGCCTCGCGGTCCTCGCGCGTCAGCGACGGGTTGGCGAGCGCGATCGCCGCGAAGGCGAGCGCAATCGCGCGCAGCCATGCGCCGCGGCTTTTGATGACGAGCAGCAGCGCGGCCACGATCACCGCGACGGCAATCGACGCCCAGAGGATTTCGTTGGGCACCAGCGGCGCGAAGGTGATTCCGAATCCCATTCAACGAACCTCGTGTCCCGGGCGCAGCGCAGCACGAAGTGATGCGCTGCAGATCCGGGACCCCGGTTTTCTGCACCAAGCAACCGGGGTCCCGCATCTGCGGAGCAGCGCTATGCGCTGCACCGCTCGGGACACAGGCTCTCATGTTCACATCCATCACTGCCCCAGCCTCTCCAGCAGCGCCGGGACGTGCACCTGATCGGCCTTGTAGTTGCCGGTGAGCGTGTACATCACGATGTTGACGCCGGCGCGGAACGCGAACTCGCGCTGGCGCGGTTCGCCCGGCACCATCGGCAGCATCGGCTGGCCGTTGGAATGCTGCGCCCATGCGCCCGCGAGATCGTTCGACGTGATCAGGATCGACGACACGCCGTCGCCGCCGCGCGCGGGGCGCTCGGCCTCGTCGTCGTTCGGCGGCGCGATCGCCTCGACCCAGAGCGCGCCGGATGAGAAGCGGCCGGGGAAGTCCTTCAGCAGGAAGAACGTCTTGGTCAGCACGTGGTCGCGCGGCACCGGCTCGAGCTCGGGGATGTCGAGCACCGCCAGAATATCGCGCAGCGCCAGCATGCCGGGCCCGCGCGACTCGCCGCCGGGTCCGGGCGGCGCCATCAGCGCGTCGCGCGTATCGAACAGCACGGTGCCGCCCTGTTTCATGTAGGCTGTCGATGCGGGTGAGCGCGGCCTGCGTCGGACGCGGCGCGTTCGGCACGATCGGCCAGTAGATCAGCGGGAAGAACGCGAGCTCGTCGCGCGCCGGGTCGAGGCCCGACCGGTTCGCCCGCCTCCAGCGCGGTGCGCTGCGCGAGAAACACGCTCAGCCCCTGCAGGCCGGCCTTGCTGATGCTGTCGACATCGGCATCGCCGGTGGCGATGTAGGCGAGCCGGGTTTCGATCGTGGCCTTCTGCGCGAATTCTTCCGCCACGGGATCGCGCGGCGCCTGCGCGGACGGTGCAGGCGGCGTGGTTTGCGCAAACGCCTGCGGGACGACAAGCAACGCGGCGAGGCTCACCGCGAGGAACACGATGCTCGCGGCCGCACGGCGGCGCGTCAGCATCAGCCGATAGAGACCGCCCGCGAGCCAGAACACCACCAGCGCGTCGATCACCAGCAGGGCGAGCGCGCCGAGGAACAGCGGCCCGCGCAAATCCTTCGGCTCGCCGAGGCGATAGGCCTCGAGGCGTGCGGAGAGCGGCGCGTAGTCGATCGGGCTGAGGCGATCCGTCGGCATCAGCGTGTTCACGGCGAGCAAGCCCTCCGGTGGCCCATAGAAGCCGGGCGGATGATCCGCGGTCGCGCGGAAACTATAGCCCGCCGGGACCGGCCGCGCCGTCGAGGGCGCCGGGCCGAACGCGCCGAAGCCGTCGAGCACGCGGCTCGGCGCAACGGTCTCGCGCGTGCCCTCGACCTTTTCGGCGGTGGCGGTCGTGCCGGCGAGCGCGACGATGCGCTTGAGCATGTCGACGAACGCGCCCGACAGCGGCAGGTCGGACCAGCGCGTGTCGGCGGTGACGTGAAACAGCACGATCACGCCCTTGCCGCGCCGTCGCCGCGGTGACGAGCGGCGTGCCGTCGCCGAGCGTCGCCCAGGTGCGGTCGGTCAGGCCGGAGTCCGGCTCCGCCAGCACCTGCCGCGTCACCGTCACGTCGGTCGGCACGGCCATGCCGTTGAACGGGCTGTCGCGCGAGAACGCCGCGAGCTGCTGCGGCTGCTCCCACGAGAGCGAGCCGCCGAGCGTGCGTCCGCCGCGGCGCAGCTTCACCGGGATGAGGTCGTCGTCGGCCGCGGCAAGCCGCGGGCCCGCGAAGCGCACCAGCACGCCGCCATCGTCGATCCACTTGGCGAGCCGCTCGCGCGCGTCGCCCGCGACATTGCCGACGTCGGCGAGGATCAGCATCGGCAGGTTCTGCGACAGGAACTGGCGCACCGACTCGGCGGGCGAGCCGCGCTCGGCGAGCCGCACATCGGCGAACGGGTTCAAGGCGCGCGGAGAGATAGAAGGTGGAGGCGAGCAGCGGCTGCGCGGTGTCGGCGGTCGAGCCGGTGATCACGCCGATGGTGCGGCGGCGCCAGCGCTTGTCGAGCAGTTGCACCACGCCGGAGGAGCGCTCGGCCGCGACTTCCAGCCGCGCGATGTCGTTGCGGATCTCGACCGGCAGGTCGAAGCTCGCCTCGGTCTCGCGCTCGTTGCCCTTGAAGGCGAACGGCGCTTCGCCGAGCGGCAGGCCCTTCGGGATCGAGCGCGCGCACCAGGCCGATGTCGTTGTCGCGCGGGCTTGCGCGCAGCACCTTCACGGTGAGCGAGCTCGCCGCATTGTCGGCGGCGGCAAGCGCATGCGCGGGCAGCACGCCGCCGTCCACCACGGTGACGGCCTTGCCCTGCAACACCTTGCCAAGCTCGGTGACGAACTCGTTCGTGCGCGCGACGTCGACGCCATCGGAGAGCCAGAGCGCCTCGACGTTCGGCGTCGCGGCGACGAAGCGCGTGATCGCGGGCAGCGCCTCCATGCGATCGACGGTGTGCGGCTTCGGCTTCATCTGGCGCAGCCGCACGCGCGCGGCACCCGGCGTTTCGAGCGAGATGTCGCGGCCGACTTCGGAGAGCGGGATGATCGCGACGCCGCGGCCGTCGGTCTCGGCGCGCGCGATGAGGTCTTCGGCGGTGCGCACGCGCGTGTCCCACGTGCGCGGCCGCGGCCCAGCCGTCGTCGATCAGCAGCGCGAGCGGCGCGGAGGCCTGCGAGGTCGCGAGCGGCGGATTCCACAACGGGCCTGCGGCCGCGATGATCAGCAGCGCCGCAAGCGTGAGGCGCAGCAGCGTCAGCCACCACGGCGTGCGCGCCGGCGTCTCTTCCTTCGGCAGGATGTCGAGCAGCAGCTTTTCCGGCCCGAGCTTCTGGCGGCGCGGGCGCGGCGGCACGAGCCGCAGCAGCCACCACAGCACCGGCAGGCTGAGCAGCCCCAGCAGCACCAGCGGCTGCGCGAACCCGAGCGGCAGGCCACCGATCATGCGGCGCTCCCGCTCTGCACGGCGTGGCGCAGGTTGATGCCGGTCTCATCGGGACCGGCGCCCATCTGCGCATGCAGCTTGAGCAGGAGATCGCTCGCCGGGCGGTCGGTGCGATGGATGATGAAGCTCCAGCCGAGCCGGTCGGTCTCGGCGCGGATTTCGGCGCGATGCTGCTCCAGCCGCTTCTGGTAATCCTCGCGCCACGCCTCGGCGCGGCCGACCGTGATGGTGTGGCCGTCCTCCGGATCGAAGAACTCGACGCGGCCGGAGAACGGGAACGTCTCCTCGGCGGGATCGACGACCTGCACCACATGGCCGTGCGCGCCGTTCGCGGACAATTGCGCGATCGTGTTGCGCACCTCGGCGATCGGGCTCCACAGGTCGGACAGCACCACGACCTCGGACTGCGGCGAAGGCGCGAACGACGGCGGCAGGCTCGCGCGCTCGGTCGGGTCGTGCACGATGGTCTCGGCCATCTTCTCGATGATGTTGCGGATCGCGGTCGGGCGCATCATGCCGGGAATGCCGACGCGCTCGCCGCCTTCGACCAGCACTTCGGCCAGCGCGAACGCGACCACCAGCGCGCGGTCGAGCTTGGTCTCCCACACCAGCGGCGAGGCGAACACCATCGAGGGCGAGCGGTCCGGCCAGATCCACACCGTGTGCGCGGCTTCCCATTCGCGCTCGCGCACATAAAGATGGTCGTCGCGCGCCGAGCGGCGCCAGTCGACGCGCGCGGCGGGCTCGCCCGACATGAAGCGGCGGAACTGCCAGAAATTTTCGCCGGTGCCGGCGCGGCGGCGGCCGTGCAGGCCGTGGATCACGGTCGCGGCGACGCGGCGCGCTTCGAGGATCAGCCGCGGCATCTGCGTCGAAAGCTGGCGCCCGGCGCCGGTCGCCCGCCGCGTCGCGTCAGCCTCGAAGGTGAGATGCTCGGCGTCGGCCATCGTTATCCGATGCGTGCCTTCAGCTTGCCGATCACGCCCGGGATCGTTTCGCCATCGGCGCGCGCCGCAAACGTCAACGCCATGCGGTGCTTCAGCACGGGCTCGGCGAGCTCCATCACGTCGTCGACCGACGGCGCATAGCGCCCGTCGAGCAGCGCGCGGGCGCGCACCGCGAGCATCAGCGCCTGCGAGGCGCGCGGACCCGGGCCCCATGCGATCGACTTCGCGGCGTCGCCGCCTTCCGGACCCGGACGCGCGGAGCGCACCAGCGCGAGGATCGCATCGACCACGGACTCGCCGACCGGCAGCCGCCGCACGAGGCGCTGCGCCGCCATCAGGTCTTCGGCCGTCATCGCGGCCTTGGCCTTGGTCTCTTCCGCGCCGGTGGTGTCGAACAGGATTTTCCGCTCCGCCTCGCGGTCCGGATAATCGACGTCGATCTCCATCAGGAAGCGGTCGAGCTGCGCTTCGGGGAGCGGATAGGTGCCTTCCTGCTCCAGCGGGTTCTGCGTCGCGAGCACATGGAACGGCGCGGGCAGGTCATGCCGCGCGCCCGCGACCGTGACGTGATGCTCCTGCATCGCCTGCAGCAGCGCGGACTGCGTGCGCGGCGAAGCGCGGTTGATTTCGTCGGCCATCAGGAGCTGCGCGAAGATCGGTCCGGGCAGGAAGCGGAAATTGCGCTTTCCGCCCGGCGTCTCTTCCAGCACTTCGGAGCCGAGAATGTCGGAGGGCATCAGGTCCGGCGTGAACTGGATGCGCCGCGCGTCGAGCCCGAGCACCATGCCCATCGTTTCGACCAGCTTGGTCTTGGCGAGGCCCGGCACGCCGACCAGCAGCCCGTGACCGCCGGACAGGATCGTGATCAGCGCGCGGTCGACCACGCGCTCCTGCCCGAAAATGACGGCGCCGATCGCGGCCTTGGCGGCGCGCGCATGCGTGGCGGTCGTCTCGGCGGCACGCACCACCATGTCCTCGAATTTCTCGAGGCCTTCGCTCGTCACCGCCATGTCCGGCATCTCCCGTTTGTCTCTACGTATCCGCCGCAGCGGCCTTTGCGAGTCCTGGCTCGCGGATTATGCAAGCATCGCGCCATCAAGGTGGCGCAACCCCGTGCCGATTCTCTCGTTCTCTTTGAGTCTACGCTATTTTTGGCTCCGTGCGATTCCCGATCCACACATCACGTTCACGCGAGTGTCCTCGCCGGACTCTGGTACCGTAGGCTACGGACAATGGCCAAATGATGGGCGAAAGTTCCGCCGCATGGCTGACGCAAAGACAGGGCTCGATGCGATTGCGGGTGCGGCAAAAAGCGCGGCCGGGAAAGGCCCGCCGCCGCTGCACCTGTGGAATCCGCCGTTCTGCGGCGATCTCGACATGCGCATCGCGGCCGACGGCACCTGGTTCTACCTGAAGACCCCGATCGGCCGGCCCGCGCTGGTGAAGCTGTTCGCCTCGGTGCTCTGGCGCGAGGGCGACAAGTATTTCCTCAAGACGCCGGTCGAGAAGATCGGCATCACGGTCGACGACGCGCCGTTCACCGCGGTGGAGATGAAGGCCGAAGGCGAGGGCGCGGCGCGCGTGCTTTCGTTTCGCACCAATGTGGACGACTGGGTCGCGTGTGGGGCAGGCCACGCGCTGCGCTTCGAGCCCGAGGAAGAGACCGGCGGGCTCAAGCCCTACCTGCATGTGCGGCGCGAGCTGTGGGCGCTGGTGACGCGCGCGCTGTTCTACGATCTGGTCGAGTTGGGCGAGGAGCGCGACGTCGATGGCAAGCGGATGTTCGGCGTGACGTCGGGCGGAGAATTTTACGCGATGGCGCCGGCGATGCTCTGAAGGGACTTCGGTGAGCGCGATCACCGGCTGCGCCGGCCGCAGCCTGCAGGCGGAGTAACAGCGCGCGGCATCGCATGAAGCATCAAGTCATGATCTCGTCGAATCGGACTTAGCTGGATCCCCGGATAGCCGCGTGCGCGGCTTCCGGAGATGACAGGCGGAGTCGCGCTGATGGATGCTCCGCCGAAGCCGCCGCTGATCGTCGGCCGCGATTTCTTCGACCGCGCGAGGAAGAAGCTCACGCTCGACGTGCCGCCCGCGCTCACCGACCTCACGCTGACCGATTTCCCGCGCGGCGATCTCGACCGCGATCCGGCCGCCTGGGACGAGGCCGGCGTGAAGGCGACTCCGCCCTGCCGCCGTGCTGGTGCCGGTGGTCGATCACGCCGAGCCCGGCGTGCTGCTCACCATGCGCACCTCCGACCTGCCGAGCCACGCCGAACCAGATCGCGTTTCCCGGCGGCAAGATCGACAAGGGCGACGCCTCGCCGCTCGCCGCCGCCTTGCGCGAGGCCGACGAGGAGATCGGCCTTGATGCCGCGCTGATCGAGCCGATCGGCTATCTCGATCTTTACTTGACCTTCACGGGCTTCCGCATTCTGCCCGTCGTGGCGCGCGTGATCCCGAGCTACGAGCTGCGCATCAACGCGAGCGAAGTCGCCGACGCCTTCGAGGTGCCGCTGGCGTTCGTGATGGACGAGGCGAACCACGCGCGCAAAAGCCGCGACTGGAAGGGCGTCACGCGCCACTATTACGAGATGCCGTTCGGCGAGCGCTATATCTGGGGCGTGACGGCGGGGATTTTGCGGAATTTGTATGAGAAGATTTATGGGTGAGTGGCTGCGGGGGCACGAATGGCAAATCCAATGCATGTTAGCTTGCTCAAGCAGGGTACTGATGCTTGGAACGAATGGCGGCGCTTAGCTATTCGAATAGTACCAGACCTCGAAAATGCTGACCTTCGCGGGACCGTATTGGCGAAGGCCGAGCTCTGGAATGCGAATTTGAATCACGCGAATCTTACATATGCAGATCTTGAAGGAGCAAATTTGACAGGGGCAAAGCTGGCAGGTGCCAAATTGGCGAGGGCTAATTTAGATGACACGATTCTAGACCGCTCTAATCTCATCGACGCGACCCTAATAGCCACAAGTTTGGGGAGGGCTAGGCTAGAAGATGCCGATCTTCGCGGCGCAAAGCTATGCGGCGCTCTGTTAGATCTCGCCTATATGAGGAATACAAATTTTCAGAATGCAGATCTATCAGGAACAGATTTGTTCGGGCGCACTTCTTAGGCGCCCGCTTAAGGGGTGCGAATCTGACAGATGCTCTGTTCGCAGAAACTATAATATCTGATGTAGACCTCTCAGATATCATTGGATTGGATACCTGCACACACCGCGCTCCAAGCACTATTGATTTTCGCACTTTACAAAAATCTGGTCAGTCTACCATTGACTTTCTTGCAAGGCGTAGGATTGCCGGATGCATTAATCGAATATCTTCCTTCTCTTCTCAATCGGCCAATTCAACATTATTCCTGCTTCATTAGCTACTCAACGAAAGATCAGGAATTCGCTGACTACATTTATGCATTTTTGCAAAGTAGCGGCGTTCGTTGTTGGTTCGCGCCGCATGACTTGCCGATCGGCGCGAAAATTCTCGATGAGATCGATGCTGCAATTCGACTAAGAGACAAAGTGCTGCTCATTCTTGTCTGAATCCTCAATCAAAAGCGGCTGGGTCGAGGACGAGGTGACAAGGGCGTTTGAGGAAGAGCGTAGGCGCGATCAGGCGATGTTATTTCCAATTCGACTCGACGAGGCCGTGATGACACCAACGAAGCGTGGGCCTCGA
Source organism: uncultured Alphaproteobacteria bacterium (assembly GCA_963779545.1). Taxonomy (GTDB): domain Bacteria; phylum Pseudomonadota; class Alphaproteobacteria; order Rhizobiales; family Xanthobacteraceae; genus PALSA-894. The sequence goes on from CAVZYQ010000013.1 coordinate 323,906, forward strand.
AATTACGCGCGCGCCACATCGGAGACTTCACCCGCTGGAAGGAGCACGATGAATATCAAAAGAGCTTCGCGCGCGTGCTGCGCGATCTGACGGTGAAGAAAGATTGACGGTGCGTCCCGCACGCGGTGCAGCGCGCAAGCGCTGCACCGCAGATGCGGGACCCCGGTTGCTTTCCTTCGACTAGAAACCGGGGTCCCGGTTCTGCAGCGCATCACAAGAGTGCTGTGCTGCGCCCGGGACACGGGAGGTGTCAGCCATCGCCGCGCCGCGTTCTTGGCTTTCCCCTCGCCCCGCGAAGCGGGGAGAGGGTGCCCGAGCGTAGCGAGGGCGGGAGAGGGGCCTCGCAATAGGAAAGGCCCTCTCCCGCCGCTTCGCGGCGGCCCTCTCCCGCAAGCGGGAGAGGGGAAAGCAGAGTGTGCTCCGCGGTCGGCAGAAAAGCCGCTGCTGCAGCCTGTACGCGTCTCCATCCTATCTGAGGATCATGTTCACATTCGCGTGAGAAGTTACGCCCGCTCCAAAAACCTGCCGGATAATGCCCGCGCCTCGATCCACGAGGGGCGCTTCATGAGGCGTCTTGGAGTGCGGATCGGGGGCGGTGGTCCTGGAAGGGTGCAACACGCACACCCGCGCCAAGACAGCCGAAGCCGTACGGTCCCGGCGCGCCAGCCGCGCGTCACCGGGGGCTCAGGGCGGCTGTGCTCCCTGCGACTGCCTTGTCGCCCGCGCACAGCCGAGGCCCCAACAGCGGTGGAGAGGCACTGTGCCCGATGAGCCAAGGGAACGGCGCCTGAAAGGTCAGTCCACCGGGGGTCGTGCGGAGCAGGCTTCAAACACCGTGCGCGGGACGTCGGAGAAATGGCGGACTTGCGGTTACGACAATCCGGACGGCGCTTCATCGAAAAGCATCGTCCCGCTCAGGTCTCGCGAGAGGCCTGAGCCCGTGGGTCCGTCAGGACCCCGGCGTCCCGCGCCGCCCTCACTTCTGGACGGCGCATCTGCCTCACACCTCGGGCGCAAAATCGCGCCGCGAGAACGGGAGCGGTTGGCTTGCGCTTCCTCACCCTCCGTCGACGCGGTACACATCGGCATGATCCGCCCCGTCCTCACCGAGCTTGCGCTGTTCCTCGCGCCCTTCCTGATCTACGCGATCTATCTGTGGGCGACGCGCGCCGGCGTGGTGCATCCGGAATCCTGGCCGCTCTCCACGCTGATGTGGCTCACCATCGTGGCGCTGCTGCTGGTGGCCGGCAGCTTCATCGTGCTGGCGCAGTGGGGCGGCGAGCCGGCGGGCTCGAAATACGTTCCGGCGCACATCGAGAACGGCAAGCTCGTGCCGGGGACGACCGAGTGAAAATCGACGCGCCGTGGCTTGGCCGAAAAGCCGCTCGCGCGACCTGCTCGCCGCGCTGAACCGCGACGGCGAGGAGGCGCGCGTGGTCGGCGGCGCGGTGCGCAACACGCTGCTGGGTCTGCCGCATGGCGACATCGACATCGCGACCACGGCCGTGCCGGCCGAGGTGACGCGCCGCGCGCAAGCCGCGGGCTTCAAGCCGGTGCCGACCGGCGTCGACCACGGCACCGTGACGGTGGTGATCGAGGGCCGCCCGTTCGAAGTCACGACGTTGCGCGAGGACGTCGAAACCTTCGGCCGCCACGCCACGGTGAAGTTCGGGCGCGACTGGAAGCGCGATGCGCAGCGGCGCGATTTCACCATGAACGGATTGTCGCTGTCGGCCGACGGCACGGTGCACGATCATGTCGGCGGGCTCGCCGACCTGAAGGCGCGCCGCGTGCGCTTCATCGGCGAGGCCGCAACGCGCATCGCCGAGGACTACCTGCGCATCCTGCGCTTCTTCCGCTTCCATGCGTATTACGGCGAAGGCCATGCCGGATGCGGACGGCCTCTCCGCCGCGATCGTGTCGCGCGGCGGACTCGAACAGCTTTCGCGCGAGCGCGTGCGCATGGAGCTGATGAAGCTGATGCTCGCGCCGCATGCGGTGGGCGCGCTCGCCGTGATGGCGGAGGCGGGACTGCTCGGCTCCGTGCTCGGCGGCGTGCCGCTGCTCGCAAGCTTTTCCAACATGGTGAAGGCGGAAGCTGCGGCGCGGATCGCCGCCGGACGCAACCCGGCGGCTCGGCGCGCTCGCCGTGTGGCTCACCGAAGATGCCGAGCGGCTGTGGCAGCGCCTGCGACTGTCGAACGCCGAGCACGAACGGCTCGCCGCGATGGCCGACGCTGGTGGCGCGTGTCGCCGCAGATGGGCGAGGCGGCGGCGCGCGAACTGATCTACCGGATCGGGCCGGAACATTTCACCGAGCGCGCGCTGCTGGCGTGGTCGCGTTCGCAGGCGAGCGCGCATGACGACGCGTGGCGTGCGCTCGCGACATTGCCGCAGCGCTGGAGCGCGCCGGCGTTTCCGCTCAAGGCCGCGGACTTCATCGCGCGCGGTGTCGAGAAAGGCCCCTTGCTCGGCGCGGCGCTGGAGCGCGCCGAGAAGGCCTGGGTCGCGGCGGGATTTCCGATGGAGCGGCGCGCGCTCGATGGGATTATCAATGAAGCGCTGGGCGGATCGGATTCACGGAGCGAAGCTGCGCGTGGTTTCCGGCCGCTGCTTCGCGCGCCCAAGAGGCTTATTCCGCCGCCTGCATGGTGGCGACTTCGTCGGCGCCGGCCTGCATCGTGGCGGCGATCAGCAGATAGACGCGCACCCAGGCGCGCTCGACCTCGGGCGGTGAACTCGTTCGCCAGCACGCGCTCGAGCGTCCAGATCAGCGCATCGCCGGCCGCCTTGTAGTGCGAGTCCTTCACGCCGTAGCCGGCATGGCGCGCGCCAAGCTCCATCAGTTGCGGGACCAGCGTGTCGAGATCGGTGAGGCCGTTCACGGCCGCGGCCAGCATCGCCATCAGGCTGCGCTTCTGCACCGCCATGTCGTCGGCGAACAGGTGGCGCAGGCTCGGCGCCATGTAGAACAGGCGCTCGTAGAACATGTCGGCGGCGAGCGCCGCGAACGGCGCCACGAGACTGGAAGGTTTGCCGCACCAGCATGATGTCGGTTTTGGTCGGTGCGGTATTCGGCAACGGCGTCACGGCAGTCCTCGTCAAATCGGTGTTGAGCCTATTTGTACAGGAATGTGGGCGCGCGGTTCGCACGAAGGTGTATTGGCCGTGTTATGCTTCGTATCGTTGGTATCTCGGCGCGTGAGTTATCGTTAATGAGCGTACGTAGAACCCCTCGGGAGATCGCCGAACGGGCCGCGAAAGCGCTGCGCGAGCGCAAGAGCGATGCGTTCCGGCGCGAGACCTTCGCGCTGCCGCGCGAGCAGGCCCGCGAGAAAGCGCGCGAGGTGTTCCGCCGCTTCCCCAAGCCCGCCTACATGACCGAGATCGAAAGCTGGCGCGAACTGCCCGACGGGCGCATCGAGTTCACGATGCGGCGGCTGCCGACGGCGGATTAAGGCTGATGTCCCGGACGCAATGCAGCCCGCGCGCGATGAAGCGCGTGCGTATCGCAGATGCGGGACCCCGGTTGCTTGTTTTTAAGAAAAGAAACCGGGATCCCGGGTCTGCAGCGCATCACTTCGTGCTGCGCTGCGCCGGGACACGAGATGGACAACCGGAGGATCCATGCGACGGTTCTGGCGCGGACTTCTCATCTTTCTCATCGGCGGCATTTTCGGCACCGCGTTCGGCGTCGCGGTCGGGTTTTTCGTCTATCCGTTCGTGTTTCCGCCGCCGGCCGCGATGGATCAGCTGAGCGAGGCGGACAAGACGAAGCTGGTCGCGACCGGCACATTCATCCACGCCAATCCGTCCGACCCGATCCACTGGGGAAGGGCAAGGTCAGCGTGTACGAGCGCGCGGTTTTTCTCGAACCGGATTTCGAGGTCGGCCCGGGACCCGGCGTTCCATGTCTATCTCGTGCCGAAGGCCGGCCTGCGGAAGAACTCCGATCTGGGCGATGCGATGTTCGTCGACCTCGGCGGCCTGCGCGCCTTCAAGGGCAGCCAGCGCTACGCCATCCCGGCGGGCGTCGACCTGAAGAATTATCAGAGCGTGATCATCTGGTGCCGGCAGTTCAGCGTGCTGATCTCGCCGGCGGATTTGATGGTGAAGTGATTCCGCGCGAGTCGGCGTAAGGAGGGGCGTGCTCGCCGCCCTCGCCGATCTCTCCGTCATCGAACTGCTGCTGATCGCCGGAATGGCGATCGTCGCCTCGATCATCGGCGGCGTCGCCGGCTACGGCACCGGCGCGCTGATGCCGCTGGTGCTGGTGCCGATCGTGGGGCGCCGAGCCGGTGGTGCCGATCATCGCGATCTCGGCGCTGTTCACCAACTCGAGCCGCTCGTTCGCGTTCCGCGACGTGATCGACTGGCGGCGCGCGGTCATCATCATCGTCACCGCGCTGCCGACCACGATGCTCGGCGCGTGGGGCTACACCATGCTGACCGGCCGCGGCGCGATGATCGTGATCGGCACGCATGATGGTGCTGAGCGTGCCGCTGCGGCGGCTCTCACGGAAGCACGGATTGGTCTTGACCGAGCCGGGACTTGCGGTCGCCTCCGTGCTGTGGGGCTTCGTGGTCGGCGGCACCAGCGGGGCCGGCATCATCCTGCTCTCGCTGCTGATGGCGGTCGGCCTCTCGGGCGCCGCCGTGATCGCCACCGACGCGGCGATCTCGGTGATCATCGGCATCATGAAGATCGGCGTGTTCGGCGTGTTCGGCGCGGTCACGCCGAAGGTGGTCGCGGTCGCGCTGCTGATCGGCGTGGTGGCGTTCCCCGGCGCGTTTCTCGCCAAGGCGCTGGTCGAGCGGCTGCCGGTGCACGTGCACACCGCGATCCTCGACGCGGTGGTGATCGGCGGCGGCCTGCTGATGGTGATCGGGCGCTGATGCGCTGAGTTCAAATCAAGGCCACTTCACCACAGGCGGCATCGAGGAGAGGATCGAGTCGACATTGCCGCCGGTGCGCAGGCCGAAGATCGTGCCGCGGTCGTAGAGCAGGTTGAACTCGACATAGCGGCCGCGGCGCACAAGTTGCTCCTCGCGCTCGGCCTCGGTCCACGGCTTTGCGAAATTGCGCCGCACCAGCTCGGGATAAATCTTCAGGAATGCGCGTCCGACATCCTGCGTGAAGGCGAAGGCCGCCTCCCAGTCGTCCTCCAGATAGTCATAGAAGATGCCGCCGACGCCGCGCATCTCCTTGCGGTGCTTCAGATAGAAGTACTCGTCGCACCACGTCTTGAATTTCTCGTACGGCGCGACCGCCGCATGCGCGTCGCAGGCGGCCTTCATCGCGGCATGAAACGCAAGCGTATCGGGATCGTCCTGCGTGCGGCGCGCGTCGAGAACAGGCGTCAAATCCGCGCCGCCGCCGAACCATGCTTTCGTCGTGACGACGAAGCGCGTGTTCATGTGCACCGCCGGCACATGCGGATTGTGCAGATGCGCGATCAGCGAAATGCCCGAGGCCCAGAAGCGCGGATCGTCGGCGGCGCCGGGAATTTGCCCGCGGAATTCCGGCGCGAACTCGCCGTGCACGGTCGAGACATGCACGCCGACCTTCTCGAACACGCGGCCGTTCATCATCGACATCACGCCGCCGCCGCCCGGTTTGCCGGAATGATCGGCTGCGTTCCCACGGCGTGCGCACGAAGCGGCCCGGCTGCGCGATCCGCAAATGGCGCGTCCGCGGGCAGCGCATCTTCCAGCGCCTCGAACGCCGCGCAGATGTCGTCGCGCAGATGCTCGAACCACGCGCGCGCCTGCGCCTGCCGTTCCGCGATCATGCGGCGGCTTCTAGCACGAATTCGCGAGCGTCAACGCGCCGCCGCGAGTTCGCCATGTTCGAGGAAATTCCGTGCCTGTGCGCCCGCGAAATAGCTCCAGCGGAACGCGGTCCAGAGCAGGCCTTCCCGAGCGCGGCACGTTTCGCGAACAGCGAGGTGCGCAGTGACGAATGCGCATCGGACTGCCGTTTGTCCGGATCGTTGATAGTACTGCGCGATCTTCTGCGCGCCCATGCCGGGCGTCGCGAGCCATGCGGGATGTAGACGTTGCACAGCCGCTCGGCATCGAGCAGCGCCTTTGCGGCGCCGGTGCCGCTGACCGGGCAGGCGGTCGAGAACGCGTCGCCGACAAGCGCGATGCCGGGCCGGACCAGATCGTCTGCGGCGACGAGATCGACCGGGCGGATTTTCAGCGGGCCCTTGATGCGCAGCATGCCGGTGAATCGCGCCAGCTGCGGCAGCGTCTCGGCGATCGTCGCCGCGGGGTTGTCGCGCAGGCGCCTGAACCACGGATCGTTCAGTTCGCGATAGACGAAGAGGTTGACGCGCCAGCCCGGACGGCAGCGGAAACAGCGTGATGTAGGCGACGCGCTGGGCAGGGTCTTCGCCGAAATAGGTCAGCGCGTTGAACGCCCAGCCGCCGTGCTCGACGTCGAAGCCGACCGAGACCGAATGGCAGCGGCTGATCTCGCGGCGCGTCCCGAGCAGGTCGCCCATCGACGCCGCTCGCGCCGATCACAAGGCGCGCGGAGACCTGCTCGCCGTTGGCGACGGTCAGGATCTGGCGCTCGTCACTGAGCGCCGTATGGGTGACCTTGCTCTGAAGGAAGGCGACGTTGCCGGGGACCAGTTCCCGCAGCCGGTTCACCAGCGCACTGTAATCGACCCCGTATTCTTCGATCGGCTTGATCTCGGCAAGCCGGCCAAGCCGCGCGACCCAGATGTCCTGATAGCGGTGCGCAATGGGCAGCACCTCGTCGAGCACGCCGGCGCGGCGCAGCGCCTCGACGTGAGGCTCCTCAAGCTTTTCGGCGCGGAAGTCGGGACGGCATTTGTCGAACGGATCGATCAGCGTGACCGAATGGCCGGCGCGGCCGAGCATGGCGGCGGCAAGCGAGCCGGCGAGGCCCGCGCCCACAATGGCGATGTCGGTTTCGCGCACTCGAACCGTCCCTGCGACGATCTGCCGCGCGAAGCTAGGGCCAAATGCGATTGCGGGCGGCTTAACTGGTCCGATCGAAACCGGCTGCTTCCCCGGCGTCATGGTGAATGAAGACGTTGCACCGGCCGCTCAGGCAGGCCTGCCGCCTGTCTGGCGCAGTGCTTCGCCCGCAACCATGGCGCAGGCCATCGCGACATTGAGCGAGCGCAGGCCCGGTCGCATCGGAATCGTGAGCCGGGCATCGGCGGCGGCGTGAACCTCGTCGGGCACGCCGGCCGACTTCGCGGCCGAACAGCAGCACCTCGTCCTGGCCGAAGCGGTGGTCGAGATACGAGACTGCGGCGCGCGGTGGTGAACAGGACGAGCTTGCGCCGTTCGCTCCGCCGCCACTCCTCGAACGCAGCCCATGACGCATGCCGCCTCAGCGTCACCTGATCGAGGTAGTCCATTCCGGCGCGGCGGAAGGTGCGGTCGGACACCGGAAAGCCGGCCGGCTCGATGATGTGCGCCGCGACACCGAGGCAGGCGCACAGCCGCAGAATCGTTCCGGTATTCTGCGCGATGTCAGGCTCGAACAGCGCAAGGTGCATGGGGTCTCGCTGATATCCGGGAAAGCTGCGGAAAAGTGCGAAAACATCGTGTTCCCTGAGCAGTTTATCCCCGTTGGGGAAGCACCGCGAGTGCGGGCTTGCCTAGGGCCTGCAAGGGTGCCAATAAACGCCCGCCGGAGTGCGCCGCTTGGGCCTTCCCAAGGCCTTTACGCAGCGTGCCGTCGCCGCCGAGGCGCCGTCGTCCGAAGTCCTTCGGTCCGCCGCGCGGGCGGGCCGGCAAGCGGAAGGGACCTTTGATCGTGACCACCACTGCAGCGGCCGAGCCGACACGCCGCGACTTCCTTTACATCGCCACGGGTACGGTTGGAGCGGTCGGCGCCGCCGCCGTTGCCTGGCCGATGGTCAGCCAGATGAATCCGGACGCCTCGACCATCGCTGCGGGCGCGCCGATCGAGGTCGACCTCGCACCGATCACCGAGGGTCAGGTGATCAAGGTGTTCTGGCGCTCCAAGCCGATCTTCATCAGCCATCGCAGCAAGAAAGAGATCGAGGAAGCCCAGAAGGTCGACGTCAAGACGCTTCCCGATCCCCAGCCGGACGACAAGCGCGTCAAGGCGGGCAAGGAGCAATGGCTGGTGCTGGTCGGCATCTGCACCCACCTCGGCTGCATCCCGCTCTCGCATCAGGGCCAGTACGACGGCTTCTTCTGCCCCTGCCACGGCTCGGTCTACGACACCTCCGGCCGCATCCGGCAAGGGCCGGCGCCGACCAATCTTCCGGTGCCGCCGTATGAGTTCCTGTCCGACACCAAGATTCGCATCGGCTGATCCAACGTAATCCTCTTTCGGGACTGACCAGAATGAGCGGGCCTTCGACCTATCAGCCGAAAAACGCATTCCTGAAATGGTTCGAGGCGCGTCTCCCGATTGGCGGGCTGATCCACTCGTCCTTCGTGGCGTATCCGACGCCGAAGAACCTGAACTACATGTGGACGTTCGGGGCGATCCTGTCGTTTATGCTCGGCGTGCAGATCATCACCGGCATCGTGCTGGTGATGCACTACACCCCGCATGTCGACATGGCGTTCAATTCCGTCGAGCACATCATGCGCGACGTGAATTATGGCTGGCTGATCCGTTATCTGCACTCCAACGGCGCCTCGATGTTCTTCATCGCGGTCTACATCCACATGTTCCGCGGCCTCTACTACGGCTCATACAAGGAGCCGCGCGAGGTGCTCTGGATCCTCGGCGTCATCATCTACCTGCTGATGATGGCGACCGGGTTCCTCGGCTACACGCTGCCGTGGGGCCAGATGAGCTTCTGGGGTGCGACCGTCATCACCAACTTCTTCTCGGCGATCCCGATCGTCGGCGAGACCGTGGTGACATGGCTGTGGGGCGGCTACGCGGTGGGCAATCCGACGCTGCAGCGCTTCTTCTCGCTGCATTATCTTCTGCCGTTCGTGATCGTCGGCGTCGTCGTGCTGCACGTCTGGGCGCTGCACGTCGTGGGTCAGAACAATCCGGCCGGCATCGAGCCGAAGCCCGAGAAAGACACGGTGCCGTTCACGCCGTACGCCACCCTGAAGGACAGCTTCATGGTGGTGCTGTTCTGCCTGTTCTTCGCGTGGTTCGTGTTCTACGTGCCGAACTATCTCGGCCACGCCGACAACTATATCCCGGCCAATCCGGGCGTGACCCCCGCGCACATTGTCCCTGAGTGGTACTATCTGCCGTTCTACGCGATCCTGCGCTCGATCCCGAACAAGCTCGCTGGCGTGGTCGCGATGTTCGGCTCGATCGTGCTCCTCGCGTTCCTGCCATGGCTCGACACCTCGCGGGTGAAGTCGGCCAACTACCGGCCGCTCTACCGGCAGTTCTTCTGGGTGTTCGTGATCGTGTGTCTCGGCCTCGGCTGGCTTGGTTCGAAGCCTGCGGAAGGCGGCTACGTGATCGCGGCTCGGGTGCTCACCGCCTATTACTTCATCCACTTCCTCATCATCCTGCCGCTGCTCGGGCTGATCGAAACGCCGAGGCCTCTGCCGGCGTCGATCTCCGATACGATGAAGAAGGCGTCCGCGGTGCTGCTCGCGATCGGTATCGGCGCCGCGGCATTCCTCACGATGTCACCCGCACTTGCGGCGACCGATGCGCCGCATCCGCCGCGTAACAAGTGGTCGTTCGCGGGTGGGATGGGCAAGTTCGATCAGGGCCAGCTGCAGCGCGGCTTCAAGGTCTACAAGGAAGTCTGCCAGACCTGCCACGGTCTGAACCTCTTGTCGTTCCGCAATCTTGCCGATCCGGGCGGCCCGGGCTTCAGCGTGGCGCAGGCGCAGGCGATCGCTGCGGAGTACAAGGTTCAGGACGGGCCGAACGATCAGGGCGAAATGTTCGAGCGCGACGGCCGGCTTGCCGACCGCTTCCCGCAGCCCTCGACATGGAAGAATGAGGCGCAAGCGCGCTCGCTTTACAACGGCACGGTGCCGCCCGACATGTCGGTGCTCGGCAAGGCGCGCACCTACGAGCGCGGCTTTCCCTGGTTCCTGGTCGATGCGCTGCCCGGCTTCTCCTATCAGGAGCACGGCGTCGACTACGTCGTGGCGCTGCTGAAGGGCTACAAGGACAAGCCGCCGCAGGGCTTCACACTTCCGGCCGGCGGCAACTACAACGAATATTTCCCCGGCCACTCGATCGCGATGCCGCCGCCGCTGACCGACGGGCGCGTCGAATACACCGATGGCACGCCGAACACGCTCGACCAGCAGGCCAAGGACGTCGCCGCCTTCATGATGTGGACGGCCGAGCCGCACCTCGAGGCACGCAAGCGCATCGGCTTCCAGGTGATGATCTTTCTCGTGATCTTCGCGGGCCTCATGTACTTCACCAAGAAGAAGGTGTGGTCTGCGGTGCATTGAGGTTCGCGCCTGGCGCGTCTTTAGTCCGGGCGCGGCGCGGCATGAAATGACGCGCTGCAGACCCGGATCCCGGTTTCCTGAAAATAAGCAACCGGGGTCCCGCATCTGCAATGCATCGCCATAGCGCGTCGCAGACGCGCGTGAACGCGCTTATGGCGCTGCATTGCGTGCGGGACACGGGGAGACTCAATGACCAAATCAGTCCTCGGCATCATCGGCGGATCGGGCATCTACGATCTGCCGGGACTTGAGAACGTGCGCGAGGAGCACATCAAAAGCCCGTGGGGCGAGCCGTCCGCACCTTACGCATCGGCGAGATCGCGGGCCTGCCGGTCGTGTTCCTGTCGCGCCACGACAAGGGCCACCGGCTGTCGCCCTCCGACATCAACTACCGCGCCAACATCGATGTGCTCAAACGCGCGGGCGTGACCTCCTCGTCTCGCTCTCAGCCTGCGGCTCGTTCAGGGAAGAACTGCCGCCCGGCACGTTCGTGCTGGTCGACCAGTTCGTCGACCGCACGCACAAGCGCGAGAGTCTCGTTTTTCGGTCGCGGCTGCGTCGCGCACGTCTCGATGGCGCATCCGGTCAGCCCACGGCTGCGCATCCACATCGCCAATGCCGCGATGGCCGAAGGCATCGCGGTGCACCGCGACGGCACTTACGTGTGCATGGAAGGCCCGCAGTTCTCCTCGTACGCGGAGAGCATGACCTACAAGCAGCTCGGCTATTCGGTGATCGGCATGACCAACATGCCGGAGGCGAAGCTCGCGCGCGAAGCGGAGATTTGCTACGCGACCGTCGCGATGGTGACCGACTTCGACTGCTGGCATCCGGACCACGACGCCGTCACCGTGCAGGACATCATCAAGGTGCTCACCACGAACGCCGACAAGGCGAAGACGCTGGTCGCGCGGCTTGCGAAGGATTTCCCGCGCGAGCACGAGCCGTGCCCGATCGGCTCGGACCGCGCGCTCGACACGGCGCTGATCACGGCGCCGGAGGCGCGCGATCCGGAGTTGCTGAAGAAGCTCGATGCCGTGGCGGGACGGGTGCTGGGGGCGGCCTAACGATACGGATCGTTCGGGTCGTAGCTGTTATGCGTTGCATGATCCGGCGGCTGGCGGTTGTGATAGAGGATCAGGATCCCGCCGAAGATGCTCCACAACACCGCATGCACGATCGCGAGATCCATTGCGTACATGTTTTCGAAGAAACTGAACGAGTTCCTGTTCACAAGATACATGATCATTGCGGTGCCGAGGCCGAGCGCGATCGCCAAAAGCCCGCCGAGCGTGCCTTTCCGGCGCGTCCATGTCTGCTCTTTGGTGGGCGCGGTTTGTCCCGGTTCCAGCGCGGTCGTGTAATCGGGCGCGTTGCGGGTGAACCAGCGAAAAACCATCAGGGCGACGACCGCGCAAAACAGGCCGTACATGATCGCAAACTCCGCCGCATTCTCCTGGCGCATGAAACGGGTCGAGCGGCTCTCGACGACATAAAGCAGGATCGCGGTGACGAGGCCGAAGGCGATCACCGCCAGTCCCGCCGAATCCCGATCTTGCGCGCCTGCGCCGCCTCTGCGGTTTCCGCCATCGCTACAGCTTCACGCCCGGAATATTCAGCCCCAAGCAACGCCATCAGGCCGCCGCCAAGAATTGCGCCGATGATTGCCGAAAATGATCGACATGATGATCAAAGCCGGGATCGCGGCGAGCGTCCACTTGATGATGATCACGACCATGCGCCAGAACGGAATCTCCACGTCCGCGATCGAGACGCGATGCGGCGCGGTCGGCGGTTGAACGGACATGGGTTGCCCTCCCGGTTGTGCCCGCCGCCATCGTTGGCCAAAGTGACGTGATCCGCAATGGGGGTGACGCATGCGCATCGTCGATCTGAATTCTGCGCCGCGCGAGGAGTGGCGCGCGGGCGTGCTGACGCGCATGCGCGTGTCGGCGGCGAACGGCGGCACGCAGCTCTGCCTGTTCGAGCAGTGGTGCGAGCCGGGCCACGGCGCGCCGAGCCATCTGCACGCGGTCGAGGAGGTGCTGCACGTGCTCGAAGGCGAGGCCGACGTGTGGGTGAACGAGGAGCACGTCATGCTCAAGCCCGGGCAACTGGCCGTCATCCCGGCCGGCGTGAAGCACGGCTTCTCCAATTGCGGCACGAGCGAAGCTGCACATCCAGTCGACGCTCGCCGCGCCGGTGTTCGAGGCGGCCTACGACGACAAGCGCGAGACGCCGCGGCGCTGGCTGCCGGGCTGATTTTCGCCTATTCGTGCGTTCCGCTCTTTGACTCGCGAGACCCTGATGGCCGCCGTGCCCGAAAACGACCTTGCCGCCGCGATCCGCTCGATTCCCGACTATCCCAAGCCCGGCATCATCTTCCGCGACATCACCACGCTGCTCGGCAATGCGCGCGCGTTCCGCCGCGCGGTCGACGAACTGGTGCAGCCGTGGGCCGGATCGAAGATCGACAAGGTGGCCGGCATCGAGGCGCGCGGCTTCATCCTCGGCGGCGCGGTCGCGCATCAGGTCTCGGCCGGCTTCGTGCCGATCCGCAAGAAGGGCAAGCTGCCGCATCAGACCGTGCGCATGGCCTACGCGCTCGAATACGGCACCGACGAGATGGAGATGCACGTCGATGCCGTGCAGAAGGGCGACCGCGTGGTGCTGGTCGACGACCTGATCGCGACCGGCGGCACCGCCGAAGGCGCCGTGAAGCTGCTGCGCCAGGTCGGCGCCGAAGTGCTCGCCGCGTGCTTCATCATCGACCTTCCCGAGCTGGGCGGCGCCGACAAGCTGCGCAAGATGGACGTGCCGGTGCGCACGCTGATCGCGTTCGAGGGGCATTAGCGTCCTTTCGCATGCTCCTGATGTCCTGAAGGCAGCCGCTCCCGTTCTCGCGGCGCGATTTGCGCCCGAGGTTTGAGGGTAGCTGCGCCGTCCAGAAGTGAGGGCGGCGCGGGACGCCGGGGTCCTGACGGACCCACGGGCCTGACGGCCTCGCGGCGATCAGGCGGGACGATGCTTTTCGATGAAGCGCCGTCCGGAAGTTAGAACCGCAAGTCCGTCTCTTCTCCGACGTCCCGCGCACGGTGTTTGAAGCCTGCTCCGCACGACCCCCGGTGGACTGACCTTTCAGGCGCCGTTCCCTTTGGCTTATCGGGCACAGTGCCTCTCCACCGCTGTTGGGCCTCGGCTGTGCGCGGGCGACAAGGCAGTCGCAGCGGAGCACAGCCGCCCTGAGCCCCGGGTGACACGCGGCTGGCGCGCCGGGACCGTACGGCTTCGGCTGTCTTGGCGCGGGTGTGCGTGTTGCACCCTTCCAGGACCACCGCCCCCGATCCGCACTCCAAGACGCCTCATGAAGCGCCCCTCGTGGATCGAGGCGCGGGCATTATCCGGCAGGTTTTGTGGGGCGGGCGTAACTTTTTTTCGCGAGGTTATCCCGCGCCGTGCTCCTCGGAGCGCGCTGCGGCCTGCGGCGAACCTGTGCCGTTCAACAACGGAACTTTGTCGGCATCCCCACTGTTGGGGTCAGGGACCCATCTTGTCACAATTGAAAACAAACCAGCGGTATGGGGCGTGATAACCTCCGCCTCCCCATCGAAGCTGCCGGCGTGGCCCTGTGGTCATGGCAAGCTCACCGCGACTGGTCGGCCGACGGAGCAATCGTCACCGTCCGCATGAACAAACAACGCCTCGCTGCGTAGCGAGCTCTCAACAGCAGAGGGGCCGGATTTCCCGCTCCCGAACGAAAGCGCCAAGTTTATGCCAGAAAATCAGGTTGCATCTTCAGCGAACGTTCTCGTTGTTGAAGACGAGATGGTGCTCCGCATGCGCGCGGTCGATATCGTCGAGGATGCTGGCTTCACGGCTGTTCAGGCTGTCAATGCCGACGAAGCGCTTTCCATCCTTGAATCGCGCTCGGATATCTCACTGTTGTTTTCGGATATCCAGATGCCTGGAAGCATAGACGGGTTGAGACTCGCTCACGCTGTGCACGACCGCTGGCCTTCAATCAAAATCATCTTGGTGTCCGGCCAAGTTAAATTGTCGGAGGGCGATAAGCCGGCCAACAGCCGCTTCTTTGGCAAGCCGCTGGAGATGCAGCAGATGATCGCCGAGCTGCAAGACATGGTCGGCGCCGGCGCACTGAAGATCATTCCAGACGCTGCAATTCCCCTCGCCGTCGAAGCACTATCGGCTACCAGAAGAACGCCCAACGCACCGGTTCGATCGGCGACGCAGGAATCTCTGTCGGCCGAAAACGACAGTCTCCGTTTGTTACTGGAGCAGGCTGTCATCGACGCCGACGCCTTGCTCGCCCAAGCCGGCATCGACGCCAAAGAGCGGGAAGCCGCGGACAAACTGCAGAAGCTCATTCTCGACGAACTGCATCACCGTATCAAGAATACGCTCGCGACGGTCGGCGCCATCGCGTCCCAGAGCTTGCGAACGGCGACGAGCCTCAAGCACGGGCAGCAGGCCATCGAAGGCAGGTTGGCTGCACTCGGGCGCGCGCACGATCTGCTGATGCAAGTCAGCTGGGCCAATGCCAGTCTCGCCGACACCATTCGTGGCGCGACCGAACCTTATGACCAGGGTGCCGGGCGGATATCCATCGAAGGCCCGGATGTCGGAATCACCTCCGGCGCCGTCATCGCGCTGGCGATGACGCTCAATGAACTATGCACGAATACGACGAAGTTCGGTGCACTCTCGGTGCCGGCGGGGCGGGTCGAAATCGCATGGACCATCGAAGCGGAAACACAGCGGCTGCGGCTGATGTGGAACGAGACTGGGGGCCCCGCTGTTGTGCCGCCAACGCGGCAAAGCTTCGGCACCCGCATGATGGGGTCACTCGGACAGCAGTTAAACGGGCAGGTCGACCTCGCCTATCAGCCGAGCGGGTTCGTGTACAAATTGGATGTGCCAATCAGTTCACTGACGGTGAAATAGGTAACGGGTCGCAAGGCACACCAAGTCAACGTACAGGCGCGTCTCAAGGAGGGCTCTAATTGTGAAGGTGGTTCTCCAATTGATGTCGAAGAACGCTGCATCGCTTGCGGGGTTGGCGCTCGGGCAAGGCGACTTTACCACCGTCCGGCGTTTTCCTTCACGATCCCGCGGCGTCGCGTCCCCACGACCTGGACGACCCATTTT
Source organism: uncultured Alphaproteobacteria bacterium (assembly GCA_963779545.1). Classification (GTDB taxonomy): domain Bacteria; phylum Pseudomonadota; class Alphaproteobacteria; order Rhizobiales; family Xanthobacteraceae; genus PALSA-894. The sequence goes on from CAVZYQ010000013.1 coordinate 339,494, forward strand.
TTGATTCTCAGGTGCAGAAACGTGTGGCGGATTTCATAGCCGGCGCAGCTCAAAAAAAGCAGATTGACAAGGACCCTGCATGAGATGGGAAGTCGGCGCAGCCTGCATGGAGTGATGTGATGTCTGATTGCCTGCACTGTGACATTGGCGAACTCATAGACGAACACCTTAAGAACGAGCAGCCGGACTTGCCTCAAATGGCCTCTATGATAGCGCAGAGTTTGGCCGAGTTTATTCTTCAGGCTCCCCAGCACGAACAAGCAAAGCTGATGGCCGATGCATTGGCAACGCTCGGTGCCACTTTCCTGGATACACAGGCGGGCGAGGAGCGGCCGCACAAGGCGCACTAGAGCGGCTCACAAAAAGAACCGCGCAGCCTGGGCGGCCTTCGGGAGAGCGCGCCGAGACGGCTCGGCGCGCTCGCCTTCGTGCGTTACTAGCGCGACTTCTTGTAGAGCTTCGCGGCGATCTCGTACATTTCTTCGGGCGGATAATCCGGCGTGAAGGCCGAGGGCGTGCCCTCCAGTTCGGGAATCTTGCCGCCGTCCGGCATGCCTTCGACGACTTCCAGCTCGCCCGGCGGATCGCCGGGAAGCGCCATTTCGCCATTGCCCCAGATGCCCGCGATCTCCGCGTAGTCCTCCGGGCTGAAGCGTGTAGAGGCGGCGATGCGAGCCCTCGTCGAGATACTTCTGGCATTCGGGAATCTCGGCGAGATTGATGTTCGGGGTCGGCAGCATCTTCTCGATTTCGACGCCGGTGAGATTCTTCAAGGCCAGCGCATAGGCGTGCGCATGAACGCCGCCGCGCACCAGCAGGTAGCCGCAGACTTCACGGCCGGTCGGATCGGTCAGCGTCTCGTAGACGCGCAGCTTGTGCAGGCGCGCGCCGCATTCGAGATGGAAGTTGTGCAGCAGGTCGAAGATCACGTTCCCCGTCGTGGTGACGAAATCCATGTTCCATGAAGCGCCGTTGCTGTTCACCGGCATCGCGCCGCCGGCATTCGAGAAGAACGATGCGGCAAGCCGGATGTCCTGCATGTCGGCGAATGGCGCTTCGCTGATGTCGTAGTCCTCGTGCCGGATCGCCCGGGCCGTTGTTGAGCATGGCGACGCCGTTGCTGACGAGTTCCACGTGGCCGAGCTCTTCGGCGGTGATCGCGGCGACGAGGCTGTAGAACGGCTTGAGCTTCGACTTGCTGCGGAAATTGAAACTCTGAAACAGGTAATTGCCGAGAGTGGACATCTCGCCGTATTTGCCGCCGAGAAGTTCCTGCAAGGCTGCGCCGGCGTTCGGCATCGGCTCCTTCGGCTCGGGTAGCGGAATCTGCAATCTGTTGACGCGCTGGAACATCATGTTCTCCGGTTGGACGATGCAGGTCCAACAGGTCGCGACGAACAAACGTTCCTGCCTGCGCGAAATACTTGTGCGCGTGTGAGTGACGCGCTGTCATTGAGTAACGCGCTCAAGCAGCGGCGGCATCGTTTCAATTTTAGCAATGCTTCGTTTCCCGCATCGGCGCGTTGGCCCTCGTGGCGGACAACAACAACGATCTCGAAAATCTCGGCGCACCCACGTGCCGGAAGTGCCAGCGCACCATGCGGCTTGTGGGCATGGAACAAGACGACGTCAGCCCGCACGCGAGCCTGCACACTTACGAATGCGATTGCGGCGAACGCAGTGTGATTCAAGTGACTCAGATGTGAGGCGCGACGAGATCGCATCGACGAAGCGTGCGCGATTGTTCCGTTCGGAACGTTTCCAAACAGCGTGAGTTGGACCGCACCTACCCACACGCACCTTCCACAAAAAGGAGAACAGCTCATGCGTCTACTGACGCTCGTGGCCGCTTTGGCCATCTCGACCACCACCGCTCTCGCCCAGACCCCGGCGGTGAAATCGCCGAGCGCGAACAATCCTGCCGCTCCGGTTGCCGGCGCGAACAGCTTCACCGAAGGCCAGGCCAAGTCCCGCATCGAGTCGAACGGCTACACCAGCGTGTCCGACTTGAAGAAAGACGACAGCGGCATCTGGACCGGAACCGCCACCAAAGACGGCCAGAAAGTCAACGTGCGCCTCGACTTTCAGGGCAACGTCGTAACCCGCTAACAAGGACTCGAAAAATGACCAAGGTTATTTCGCAACTCTACAACAGCTACGATCATGCCCAGCAGGCGGTTCGTGATCTGGAAGCAGCCGGCGTGCCGCACAGCGAGATCAGCATCGTGTCGAACAACTCCGACGGCTGGTACTCGAACGGCAACGGCAATGGCGGAACCGCCAAGCGCGTCGACCGTGATGGTGATGGTGTCGACGATCGTGCCGAAGGCGCCGGCAAGGGCGCAGGCATCGGTGCTGCCGTCGGCGGCGCTGCGGGCCTTCTGACAGGTCTCGGCCTTCTCGCCATTCCGGGCGTCGGCCCGGTGGTCGCCGCCGGATGGCTCGTCGCGACTGCGGCAGGCGCCGCAGCCGGTGGGCTCACGGGCGGCATCGTCGGTGCGCTCACCCAGGCGGGCGTGAGTGACGAAGATGCCCATGTCTATGCCGAAGGCGTGCGCCGCGGCGGCACGCTCGTGACCGCGCGCGTCGACGATGCGTCGGCTTCGAAGTTTGAAACCGTCCTCGACCGCTCGGCATTGCGGGTCGGCGACCTGCGCAGCTCGTACACCAAGGGCGGCTGGAAGACGTTCGATCCGGCGGCAAAGCCATACTCGGCGGATCAGGTTCGCAAGGAGCGCAGCCTGTATCAGTAACGGGACGACGAACTGAGAAGGGCCCGGCTTCGGCCGGGCCCTTCTTTTGTTTGCGCGGCTTCATCAAAACAAAACGGCCCGGCGCAAGCGCCGGGCCGTCGTCGTTTAACTTAGCGCAAGTTACTTCGACGCGCCGCCTCCGGTGGAACCGCCGGTTGCGTCGTTCGTGCCGCCCGGCTTGTTCGCGCTGTCACTGCGGGTGTTCGAGGCCGGCGCTGTCGTCATGCCGCCCTGCGGCGCGGCGGTCATTCCGCTCTGGCCGCCCTGGGCCGCCGTCGGCGCGGTTCCGGTATTTCCAGCGGTCGGGTTTGCGCCGGCGCCGGTCGGATTCTTGTCGGCATCCTTCATCGTGCCCTGCTGGGTCTGTCGCCGCCCGCGGCACCGCCGCCGCTGCCCTGCGCCATCGCCACCGTGCAGCTTCCGGCCACAAGCGCCGCGGCCAGCATCGTCGAATACAATTTCATGTGAGTTCTCCTTGGAGGGTTCAACACTTGTTTCGTCCACAACCTAACCCTGCCGGTGCGCTTCGGTTCCTCTCTTTGACTGCGGCAAAAACAAACTTCGTCGTCGAGTCGAGGCGCATTGATCGAAGCTGATAGGCAGCATCGCCAAGCCAGCCAAGCTGTGGGCAGCGATGCTCCAACCTGCGATGCTTGCTTCGAGCAGAACAGCGGCGATACTCAATCGACGTTGATCACATCGTTGTTATCGAACTTCTCCGGCCTGCATGATCACCAAACGCAAGAATATTCATTCCGGCCATTCGCTGTGGGAGCACTTGCGTGCGCCCGGTGTGCCGCAGCGGCGGCTCACGCGCGATATCGACACCGACATTCTCGTCGTCGGCGCCGGTGTCACGGGCGCGATGATCGCGGATGTCCTGTGCGAGGCAGGCTTCGAGACGACGGTGGTCGAACGGCGTCGCGTCACGCACGGCGCGACGTCGGCAAGCACGGCGCTTGTGCAGTATGAAATCGACACCCCGCTGCGCGAGCTTGCCCGAAAGATCGGACACCGTGACGCAGTGCGCGCATGGCGGCGGTCGCGCCTCGCGGTTGTCGCTCTCAAGGCTCACCTCGACGAAGCGGAGATTCCGTCGGTTCGCCGCAGCACGCTCTATCTCGCGGGGAATAAGCTCAACCGCGCCGGGCTGATCCGCGAAGCGGGAGCCCGCAATGCGGCCGGTCTTGAAACGGTCGTGCTTAGCCGCGCGATGTTGAAGCAGCGTTTTGGCATCGCACGATCGGCGGCTCTGCTGGGCTTCGACAACCTCACGGTCAACCCGCGATACATGACGGCCGCACTCCTGCGGCGAGCATGCAAATCCGGCCTGAAAATCTTTGCACCGGTGGATATTGTCGACATCGACGCGACCAGGACGCGCGTGATTGCCACAACGCGGGATGGCCGCCGTATCCGTTGCCGCCGGTTGGTGCTGGCCACGGGCTATGAGCTGCCGAAGATCATTCCGGTAAAAGGGCATAAAATCGGTTCGACCTGGGCGCTGGCAACTGCGCCGCAACGCCGGCGTCTATGGCCGGAAGAATGCCTGATCTGGGAAGCGTCAGACCCCTATCTTTATATGCGGACGACCGACGACGGCCGTGTCATCTGCGGGGGAGAAGACGAGGAGTTCGCCACCGCCGAGCAGCGGGATGCACTCATTCCCCGCAAGATCGCCACGCTGCAACGCAAGCTCGGCAAGCTGTTTCCCCAACTGGACGTGACGGCCGAGTTTGTCTGGGCGTCGTCCTTCGGCGAAAGCAGCACGGGTATTCCAACCATCGGCGAGATACCGGGTTACCCGAATTGCTGGGCCACGCTCGGGTACGGCGGAAATGGCATCACCTATAGCCGCATCGCCGCCGAGATATTGCGCACGTCCTTTCTCGGCGGCCAGGATGAGGATGCCGACCTTTTTGCGTTTTGACCGGCGCCGTTCGCGCACGGATTTCTTGCGGCAAGGAACGAAGCATCGCGGCGTGTGTTCCCCTCCGTATCCACACACGCCGGAGGACCATCCATGGCAAAAGAGAAGACGCTGCAGGATCTGTTTCACGACACGCTCAAGGACATCTACTTCGCGGAAAAGAAAATCCTGACCGCGCTGCCGAAGATGGCCAAGGCCGCGAACTCCGACGAGCTGCGCGCGGCGTTCGAAAAGCACGAAGGCGAGACGGAAGGTCAGGTCGAGCGGCTCGAGCAGGTGTTCAAGATCATCGGCGAGACCCCGAAGGGCAAGACCTGCGCGGCGATCCTCGGGATCCTCGAAGAGGGTCAGGAGATCATGAAGGAGTACAAGGGCATGCCCGCGCTCGACGCAGGCTTGCTGGCGGCCGCGCAGGCGGTCGAGCACTACGAGATTTCCCGCTACGGCACGCTGCGCACATGGGCCGAGGAACTCGGGCATGCGCAGGCCGTGAAGCTGCTCGACGCGACGCTTGCGGAGGAAAAGAAGACCGACAGCGCGCTCACGCAGCTTGCCGAGGGCTCGGTCAACCAGCACGCCGAAGCGGCGTAAACTCGCCAAGACGTTTCATCGCTCCGCGGGCCGCGAGGTCCGCGGAGTGTCTTTATTTGTCGAGCCTTGGCGTTTTGAGGAACAAGCGGCGGTACCGCCGCTTTTCCTTATCGAACGTGTCGCTGGGACACGCCGAATGGAGACTGCACGCAATGTCGACCGTTGAAACCGGAGCCGTGATCATCCCTGAAGAGTCGGCCATCTCCGCTGTGTCATGGCCTGCGATAGCGGCCGGCGCGGTCGTGTCGGCGGCATTCACGCTGTTCCTGCTGCATCTCGTGACCGGTCTCGGCCTGGTCAGCGTCAGCCCGTGGTCCGGTTCGGGTGCCTCGGGCAGCACCATGCATATTGCGGGCGGTATCGCGCTGATCCTGACTGCCGTGATGGCGTCGGCGCTTGCGGGCTATCTCGCCGCGCGCCTGCGCACCCGGTGGGTCGGCCTGCATACCGATGAAGTGTATTTCCGCAATTCCGCGCATGGCGTAATCGCGTGGGCCTTCGCCACCGTACTCACCGCGACGGTCCTTGCCGCGGCGGCCGGAGGCTTCGCCACCAGCGTCGTGCAGGGCGCGAGCAGCAACCCCGCGCTCGCGACCGACCGCAACGGCTACCTCGTCGATACGTTGTTCCGCAGCGACCGGCCGGTCAGCGCAGCTGATCAGCCAGCGGCGCAGGCCGCGAGCGGTGAAGCCTCGCGCATCCTGGCGCGCGGTTTCGATCTCTCGCCGGCGGACCGGACGCGCCTCGCGCAGCTTGTGTCCGCGCGCACCGGCCTGCCGCAAGCCGAAGCCGAGCAGCGCATCAACAACGCGATCACTCAGGCCAAGACCGCGGCCGACGAAGCCCGCAAGGCCGCCGCGAAACTGGCGTTCTGGTTCGCGGCTGCGCTGCTCGCCGGTGCGTTCTCGGCCGGACTGGCGGCGGTGGAAGGCGGTCGGCTGCGTGACGACATCGACTGATGTACGGCTGGCGCCGTCGTGCTGCAAACAAGAACCCCGGCCTCGCGGCCGGGGTTTTTCATTCCCGCGGCCTGCGCGGTTAGCACGGTGGGCGAGGGGAGTACTCTTGCGCCCTTGATCGCTCCCCACATCGCGAGGCGGTGAGGGTTGGGGTTTCGAACCAGAAGTCTTTGCAAAACAGAGACTTGTCCCCGCAAGCCTTGTGTCGCCCGTTCGCCGAGGATTCACCTTTGAACCTTTCCCGGGCCCGTGGCGACCAATTGTTAACCATACCGTCTTGGCCAGAAGGGGACCCTGCCATGACCAAGCTCCGCATCATCGCTCTGTCAGCCGTCGCCGCCTTCGGGATCGCCTACGCGACCGGTCCGGCCGGCTCTGACGCGACCGCCACCTGCGGCCCCATCGTGCAGATCAAGGACCCCGGCCTGCGCGCGAGCTTCGCCAAGTTCGAGGCGCAGCAGTCTGCGACCGCCACGAAGATCTGCGCCTCCTATCGCAACGCCGGCTTCTGATCGTTTCGTCGTAAGCGGCGAGCAAGCCACAGTCCCAGGCATTTGTCGCTGCGCCTCTTGACCCGCGCGGCGCTGCGCTGCACCGTTCCGCTAAGGATCGGGAGCGCGCGCATGACCGCAAAAAGCCGCATCGTTATTGCCTTTGTGGGGCTCCTGCTGTCCGCCGCGCCGGCTGCAGCGGCAAGCTGGTTCGAGTTGAATTTCGGTCTCTCCGGTCCGCGCTACGATGCGCTGGTGCCGCTGTGCGATAACCCCGGCGTGCTGAGCAAGATCAGCTCCCGCTTTGGCCACAAGGAAGGCGAGTTCTGGAACTCGAATCTCGAGATCGTCGGGATCGAGCGCGTGCGCGAGGCGGCATTCCGCCCGTGGGCCGCGCAGGCGATCCCGCGCCGGTTCTGCAACGGGGTGGCGCGCGTCTCCGACGGAACGCGGCACGCCGTGCACTATTCCATCACTGAAACCGGCGGCTGGCTCGGGGCCGGCTGGGGCGTCGAATGGTGCGTGGTCGGGCTCGACCGCAACTGGGCCTTCAACCCGGCCTGCCGGATGGCAAAGCCATAACGCCGGGACAACGTATCCACAGGCTACGGGCCGGGCTGTGGATGTCCGTTCTTTGTTCACGATTGTTCTTGTAATGTTCTCAACCGTGAGATAGGCTTCCACGCGGTGCAACGCGGAAGTACGGGAGTTCTCCAATGCGCCGCTTGTGGATTGGGATTACGGGTTCACTGTTTGGGCTCGCGCTGACGCTGGGCAGCGCCGCCGCGCAGGACCCGCGCCAGAATGCACCCGGCAAGTTCGACTATTATGTCCTGGCGCTCTCGTGGTCGCCCTCCTACTGCGAACAGGCGGGCGAGCGCGCTGCGCGGACGCAATGCGGCGAGCGGCCGTTTGCCTTCGTGGTGCACGGGCTGTGGCCGCAATACGAGCGCGGCTTCCCGGAATTCTGCCAGAACCCGGCGCCGCGGCTCGACCGCAACATCGTCTCCTCGATGCTCGACTTGATGCCGGCGACGCGGCTGATCTTCCATGAGTGGGACAAGCACGGGGTGTGTACGGGACTTCCGGCGCGCGGCTATTTCGAGACCATCCGCAAGGCGCGCGCCACGGTGAAAATCCCGCCGGATTATCTCGAGCCGAAGTCCGGCATGACGGTCTCGCCCGACGAGGTCGAGGAGGCTTTCGTGAAGGCCAATCCCGGCATGAGCCGGGCCGGCATCGCGGTGACCTGCGGCGGCCCGCGCCTCTCCGAAGTGCGCATCTGCATGTCGCGCGAACTGCAATTCCGTGAGTGCCCCGAGATCGACCGGCGCGCCTGCAAACGCGACAAGCTCAACATGCCGCCGGTGCGCGGCGGGTGATAGAAGGACGGCGTGAATTATCGTCACGCCTTCCACGCCGGGAATTTCGCCGACGTCGTCAAGCACGCCACGCTCGCGCGCATTGTCGCGTATCTGAAGGAAAAGCCAACAGCGTTCCGTGCGATCGATACCCATGCGGGCGCGGGGCGCTACGATCTTGCCGGACCCGAGGCGAGCCGCACCGGCGAATGGCGCGCCGGCATCGGCCGGCTGATGGAGGCGCAACTTGCGCCGGCCGCGCGCGAGTTGCTGGCGCCGTATCTCGACACGGTCGCGGCGTTCAATCCCGACGGGCTGAAGACTTATCCGGGATCGCCCGCGCTGGTGCAGGCATGGCTGCGGCCGGACGACAGGCTCACCGCCTGCGAGCGCGAGCCCAGCGCCGCGCAGGCGCTTTCCGAACAGATGCGCGGCGACAACCGCATCAAGACGGTCGCGATCGACGGCTACACGGCGCTCAATGCCTATGTGCCGCCGAAGGAGCGGCGCGGCGTCGTGCTGGTCGACCCGCCCTACGAACAGCCGGACGAATTCGACCGCCTCGCCGAGGCGCTGGCGAACGCGCACCGCAAATGGCCGACCGGCATCTATCTGGTCTGGTATCCGATCAAGGATGCGCGCGCGCAGGCCTTCGTGCGCGGCGTCGGCCGTCTCGGCATCCCGCGCATCATGCTGGCCGAGCTTGAGCTGGGCGACCGCGACCCGCAGCGGCTTGGCGGCAGCGGGCTCGTGATCGTCAACCCGCCTTGGACGCTGGAGGGCGAGCTCAAAACCCTGCTGCCCGCACTCGCCGCGACCGTTGCGGGCGTGGCCGGGCGCTCCCGGACCTCCTGGCTGACGGGCGAAAAGTGACCGGTGGTGCGGCGGTGCGCCTCTTTCCAGCGCCTTGACGTTGATGTCTACTTATGGGCGCTGGCTTTGACGTTCCGCCTCCATCGGGGGCCGGCGGAAATGACTTCGGGGTGCCGACGCTTTTCTCGTTCGAGTGAATGTCCGGCCGAACTGCCGTCCGTGGGGGCCGGCGGTGGGGCAACATTGGGGAAAAGGAGCTTCCCGATGGCGCAGGGTGGTACCGTCAAGTTCTTCAACAGTGAGCGTGGCTACGGCTTCATCAAGCCCGATGACGGCGGGCGCGACGTGTTCGTTCACATCACGGCGGTCGAGCGGGCCGGCATGAAGTCGCTCAACGAAGGCCAGCGCATCAACTTCGATGTCGAGCCGGACAAGAAGGGCAAGGGGCCGAAGGCCGTGAACCTCGTGATCACGGGCTGACCTGCGGCTCACGCTTTTCTTCTGCTCTTGAGGAATTCTCCCGCGAAGCCTGCCTTCGCGCTTTCCGGATTGGAATCCGGTTCGCTGCGCGCGATGCTATGCTTGTCCATTCCGCGCCGGCGCGGCGCCATTTCCGGAGCTATCTGACAAATGATGATCCTGCGTTCCTCGCCGCCGTCGCCGTTCGGCCGCAAGGTGAAACTCGCGCTCGGCATTCTCGGCCTCGAAAATGACGTCACGATCGAGAAGGCGGATCCGACCGATCCGACCGACACGATCCGCCAGCAGAATCCGGTCGGCAAGATTCCCGCATTGATCATCGAGAACGGCACGGTGCTCTACGACTCGCCGGTGATCCTCGAATATCTCGATCACCGCGCCGGCGGGGACAAGATCATCCCCAAGAACGCCGATGCGCGCTTCGCCGCGCTGACCTTGCAGGCGATGTGCGATGGCATCCTCGATGCCTGCATCCTGCTGGTCTATGAGGGCCGCTGGCGGCCGGCCGAGATGGCGGTGCAGAAGTGGACCGACTATCAGGCCGATAAAGTGAAGCGCGCATTCGACGTGCTGGAAGCCGCGCCGCCGGCGCTCGATCCTGTTCCGGATGTCGGGCAGATCACGCTCGCCTGCGCGCTCGGCTATCAGGACCTGCGCTTCGGCGGCAAATGGCGCAGCGATTATCCGAAGCTGGTGAAGTGGCACGACGCGTTCGAGGCGCAGGTGCCGGCATTCGGCAAGACGCGCGTGACCGCGTAAGTTTCGGCAAGCCCCGCAAAGCAAAAAAGCCCCGGGCGAACCCGGGGCTTTTGTTATTCGCTCTTGTCGCGAAGCTCAGTAGCGCGCGACGACCGGGCCGCCATCGAACCTGTAGGTGATGCCGGCGCGGACGACTTCCGCGGTCAGGCGCGAAGAGATCGAGCATCCGCCGACGGTGCCGGGACCGGTGAACGGCGTTTGGCCAGGCGAGCAGAGGACGTTCGCGAAAACGCCGGTCGGCACTACGAGGTTGCCCGATCCGTTGGCCGTGCCGAAATCCAGATGCAGGTATTCGGCGCGGATGGTCCAGTTGCGGCCGAGCGCGTATTCGAGACCGCCGCCGAACACCCAGCCGAGGCGGGTCTCGTCGATCGACGAATTGAATGTCGAGGCGTTCAGAATACCCGTGGTCTGTGTCGGCTTCTCGTTGGTCACCGCGAGACCGCCGGTGACGTAGGCGAGCAGGCTGTCGCCGATGATCACGCCGGCGCGCGGGCGGAAGGTGAACAGCCAGTCGGTCTCAAAGGTCGTGTTCGCCGTGAACGTCAGCGTGGGCGGACCCAGGGGGCCGCCAGGAAGCGTGCTCGGGAACGGGAATGTGCCATTCTGGCTGCCGCGCAGGCGGAAGTAGCTGAAGTCCGCCTCAAGGCCAAAGAGCCAGTTCTGCGAGAATTGCCAATTGTAGCCGACATGGCCGCCGACCGTGAAGCCGTTGAGCGTCAGATCGGGTGAGGACGCTGCCGTCACGGCCGCGGCATCGATCGGGAATGCCAGGCCGGCGGGCGCGAACACAGGAGAATGCGCGATGTCAGCCTTACCCCAGGTGCCACCACCTTGGACGCCGATATAAAAGCCGGTCCAGCTCATGACCGGCGCCATCACAGGCGCCACCATCGGGGCCTTGCGCGGAAGGTCTGCGGCAAAAGCCGGCGCGCCAGCCACACCGATCAAAACTGCACTGAGAATAATCCGCTTCATGGTCCACCCCTTCAGAGTCCGCCGGAACGTGTGGCGAATGTCGCCCCTGGGGCCGTCAAGCGTCTAGTGTAAAAAAGCCACAGTGGGCAACAGTCTGAAGTGCGAATTCCATTAATATAACCAGTGTTATAGCCACGGCCTCGCCGGGAACTTCGGAGACGGTGCCCGGGTGTTGGCGGTAAAACGGTTTACAGGCCGGTCGGGCCCGCCGGGCATGTTGAACGCGACAGAGTCGCGCGTTACAGTGGCGCGCAGCGAAGGGGCTTATCCGATGTCCTATGTCGTCAATACACCGGCTGCGATGCCGATGCCGGGATGGGCCACGGGCAGCACCAGCGCAGGCCCGGCTGCGAATTCAGCGGCGCCGGCCGCTTCGCAAAACGCATCGGCGAATTCCACGGTGACCGCGTCCGCCGCGTCAGTGACACTGGCCGCGCCGTCGCATGTCGGGGTGCCGGCGGCTGACATTCCGAGCTTCGCGCTGTCGAGCGCGGTCGCGCCGGAGCCTGTTGCATCGAGCATCGTGCAGGCGGCGAGTCAGGTCGGACTCAGCGCCGGCGCGAGCCTCCTGTTCGGGTCCGTCTTTTCGTCCGAATCCGGTTCCGGTTCGCCGGACGGTCCTCAACTGAGCGCGCTTCCGTTCATGAGCGACGGATCGTGGGAGGACGTGCCGGTCTATCTCGCGTCCAGCGAGACGCCGTGGCTTCTGATGGCGGACTTTGGCGGCGACGACTGGTTCTTCGTCTAAAGTCATAGCGCACAAAAAAACGCCCGCACGATGCGGGCGTTTTTGTTTTGCGGTGTCAGCGGCGATCAGAAGCGATAGTTCACGCCCAAGCGGAACACGCTCGACGAGAAACCGTTCTGCACGCCGGTCAGCACATAGCTGCGGTCGTCGAGCCTGACGTAAAGATATTCGGCTTTGGCCGACCAGTTCGGCGTGAGACCGACCTCGACGCCGCCGCCGATCGTCCAGCCGAGATGGGTCTGCGTTTCGCTCGCGCCGCCGAGCTCGATCCGGCCGCCGCCATAAGCGAGGCCGCCGGTGACATAGGCGAGCACGTTGTTCATCGCGTAACCGGCACGGCCGCGCACGGTGCCGAACCAGGGGTTTGCGAACTTGTAGGGCGCGAAGGTGTCTTCGGCGGCCGAACCCTGCAGATCGGCCTCGAGGCCGAGCACCCAGTTCGGATGGATCTGCCAGTTGTAGCCGACCTGGCCGCCGCCGGTGATGCCGTCCGGGCTGCCGCCGGCCCAGTTGGTGACCTTGCCCCACTGGTAGCCGATGTTCGCGCCGATATAGACGCCGTTCCAGTTATAGCTGCTGAAGGGCGCAGCCGCGTAGGCCGGCGCCTTGCGGTACATCATGTCCGCGGCTGCGGCCGGAGTGGCGATAAGCGCTGCCGCAATCGCGATGGCGCGGAATACTGATGTCATGGTTCCCTGCTCACGTCCCGAAAGAGGTCCGGGCGGCGTTCCGTGAGGTCCGCCGCCCGCTTGGGTCATCCCCGCCCCGTGATGACAGGGTCCACTCTCGCGGCCTTTGAGTTAAACTTTCCTAAAATGCGCAGGACTGTTTGGGACATGCCTAAGGCTTCGTGTACCGCGCGCCGGCCGCGCCGAATTCGATTCACCATGGCGGCGTACCCGCGTGCCTTGGCGTACGGGACATGACCGGCACCCGCGCCGTCGCTTGTCACCGGCGCCGCGCGCCGCATCGGCCGCGCCATCGCCCTCGCGCTGCATCAGGCCGGATACGCGGTCGCCATCCAGGCGAACCGCTCGGCGAGCGAAGCCGAACAGCTGCGTGACCAGATCGTGCGTTCGGGCGGGCGCGCCGCGGTGGTGCGGGCCGATCTCGCGGATCACGCCGCAGTGGCGAAGCTCGTGCCCGATGCGGTTGCCGCCATCGGTCCGCTCACACTGCTGGTGAACAACGCCGCGACCTTCGAGCCGGACGCGATCGGCGCGCTCGATGCCGCGCGCTTCGACAAGCAGATCGCGGTGAACTTGCGCGCGCCGCTGTTCCTCAGCGAGGCGTTCGCCGCGCAGGCGTCTGCGAATGCGTCGATCGTCAACATCCTGGATCAGCGCGTGCTCAAACTGACGCCGCACTTCGTGTCCTACACGCTGGCGAAAAGCGCGCTGCATGCCGCGACGCGCCTGCTGGCGCAGGCGCTCGCGCCCGGCGTGCGGGTCAACGCGGTAGCGCCGGGGCCGACGATGGCGAGCGCGCGGCAGCAGGCGGAGGATTTCGCGCGCCAGTCCGCAGCCGTGCCGCTCGGACGTGGGCCAAGTGCGGAGGAGATTGCTGCGGCCGTTCTCTATCTCGCGGGCGCGCGCAGCGTGACCGGCGTGACGCTCGCGGTCGACGGGGGGCAGCATCTCGCCTGGCAGACGCCGGACACGGGCGTCGCCGAATGAATTCGGTCCAACCTTCCGAGGACATCGATTTCGAAACCGAAATGCCGATGCTGATCGTCGGCGCCGGCGCGGCCGGCCTGTGTGCTGCGCTCGCGGCGAGCGAGGCCGGTGTCGAGCCGGTGGTGATCGAGCGCGATGCGGTGCCGAGCGGGTCCACCGCGCTTTCGGCCGGGCTCATCCCGGCGGCGGGCACGCGCTTCCAGCGCGTGAAGGGCATCGACGACTCGGAAAAACTTTTCGCCGACGACATTGCGCGCAAGGCGCATGGCGAGGCGGATGCGAAGCTCGTGCGCGCCGCCGCGGACAATGCCGGCAAGACCGTCGAGTGGCTCGCCGACAATTACGCGATGCCGTTCGTGGTCATCGCCGACTTCAACTATCCGGGCCACTCTGCACATCGCATGCACGGGCTGCCGAGCCGCAGCGGCGCGGAGCTGATCGACCGGCTGCGCAGCGCCGTTGAGGCGCGTGACATTCCGGTTCTGACTGGCCGCGTAGCCGAAACGCTGTTCGCCGACGAAGACGGTTTCATCGAGGGCATCGAAGCCGTCGCGGGCGACGGCACGCGCGAGACGATCGGCTGCGGCGCGCTGGTGCTTGCCTGCAACGGCTACGGCGGCAACGCCGAACTGGTACGCCGCCACATTCCCGAGATGGGCAACGCGCTCTACTTCGGCCATCCCGGCAATCGGGGCGATGCGGTGCTGTGGGGCGAGGCGCTCGGTGCGCGCGCGCAGCATCTCACCGCGTACCAGGGCCACGGGTCAGTCGCCATGCCGCACAACATCCTGATCACCTGGGCGGCGATCATGGAGGGCGGCTTTCAGGTCAACCGCGACGGCAAGCGGTTCTGGAACGAGTCGCTCGGCTATTCGGAGGCCGCTGCCGAAGTGCTGCGCCAGCCGGACGGGATTGCATTCGATATTTTCGACGCGCGCATCGCCGACGTGGCGCGGCAGTTCGAGGATTTCAAGAATGCCGAGAAGGGCGGCGCGCTGATCGTCGCGGACACGATTGAGGCGCTTGCGGCGCGCATCGGCGTGCCGGGGGATGCGCTGGCGGCTGAACTGGCAGAGATCGATGCGGGCCGCGGCACGGCGGACCGATTTGGCCGCGTGTTCGAGAACGGCAAACGGCTTGCGGCGCCTTACTGCGCCATCAAGGTGACCGGTGCGCTGTTCCACACGCAGGGCGGGCTCGCGATCGACACGCAGGCGCGCGTGCTGCGGCGGAACGGCAAGCCGTTTCCCAACCTGTTTGCGGCCGGCGGCGCGGCGGTCGGCGTGTCAGGTGCGCAGGCGTCGGGCTATCTGTCGGGGAACGGTTTGCTGACCGCGACGGTGTTCGGCCGCATCGCGGGAACACAGGCCGCCAAGCTCTGAAATCGGGTGGTTGCGACAGGAGCGGCGCGCCATATCCTCCGTAACGGAGGATCGCCATGAGCCGCGCCGCCACGCCCGAAAGATCGAAACAAACGACATCGCCGACCGCGTCGCCACGCTCGACTGGCAACGTATCGCGGGCGAACTCGACGCCCATGGCTGTGCCACGACCGGCGCGCTGCTGACCGCGGATGAATGCGCCGGCGATCTCGTCACGCTATGGCGAAGATCCGCTCTATCGCTCGCGCGTGATCATGGCGCGGCACGGGTTCGGCCGTGGCGAATACAAGTACTTCTCATATCCGTTGCCGGACACGATCGCTGCGCTGCGCACGTCGCTCTATCCCTCGCTCGCCGAGGTCGCGAACCGTTGGAACGAGCAGATGGGGATCGACCAACGCTTTCCGGTCGAGCACGCGGCGTGGCTCAAGCGCTGCCATGCGGCGGGCCAGACACGGCCGACGCCGTTGCTTCTTCGGTACGGCGCGGGCGACTACAATTGCCTGCATCAGGACGTGTACGGCGACCTCGTGTTCCCGTTGCAGGTCGCGTTCCTGCTGTCGCGGCCGGGCGAGGATTTCTCCGGCGGCGAGTTCGTGCTGACCGAGCAGCGCCCGCGCATGCAGTCCCGCGCCGAAGTCGTGCCGCTGCGGCAGGGCGAGGGCGTGATCTTCCCGGTGCACCACCGCCCGGTGCAGGGCACGCGCGGCGTCTACCGGGTGAACATGCGCCACGGCGTGAGCCGCCTGCGTGAGGGCAGGCGGCATACGCTCGGCGTGATTTTCCACGATGCCAAGTGATCGTGTCCCGCACGCGGTGCAGCGTGCCAGCGCTACTCCGCAGATGCGGACCCGGTTGTTTCTTAGAACCGGGGCCCGGGGCAGCAGCGCATCATTTCGCGTCGCTCATGCTGCGCAGCGCCCAGGAACAGTGCTGGCCCCTCGGGCGCCGAATCCCTATTTTGCGCCCATGCTGCCGGACGACCCCAAGGCCAATATCGAGCCCGACATCGACCTCCTCGACGACGAAGTCGAGGACGAGGTCAGCCTGCCGTCGATCGAGGACGTCGAGGCGCCTGCCGGTACGCTTGCGGGTGGGGCGGCGGCGATCCAGCGCGCCGCCAAGCATGCCCCGGCGGCGCCCGGCGTCTACCGCATGATCGATGCGAAAGGCGAGGTGCTCTACGTCGGCAAGGCGAAGAGCATCCGCAAGCGCATCGTCTCGTATGCGCGCATGGCCGGGCACACCGCGCGCATCATGCGCATGATCGCCGCGACCGCGCAGATCGAGTTCGTCTCGACCACCACCGAGACCGAGGCGCTGCTGCTCGAAGCGAACCTGATCAAGCGGCTGCGTCCGCGCTTCAACGTGCTGATGCGCGACGACAAGTCGTTCCCCTACATCCTGATCACGGCCGGCGAGACGCCGCCGATGATCATGAAGCATCGCGGCGCGCGCACGCGGCCGGGCGAATATTACGGGCCGTTCGCGTCCGCGCAGGCGGTGCATCGCACGATCACCGCGCTGGAGCGCGCGTTCCTGATCCGCTCATGCTCCGACGCCGTGTACGAGAGCCGCACACGGCCCTGCCTGCTTGCACCAGATCAAGCGCTGCTCGGCGCCGTGCACCGGCGAAATCTCGCATACGGACTACGCCGAACTGGTGCGCGAGGCGAAGTCGTTCCTATCCGGCAAGAGCCGCGCCGTGAAGGAAGAACTCGCGGGCGAAATGGAGAAGGCCTCGCACGCGCTCGATTTCGAGCGCGCCGCGGTCTATCGCGACCGGCTCGCCGCGCTCTCGGCGGTGCAGTCGCGCCAGGGCATCAATCCGCGCACAGTCGAAGAGGCGGACGTGTTCGCCGTGCATCAGCAGGGCGGCTATTCGTGCGTCGAGGTGTTCTTCTTCCGCACCGGGCAGAACTGGGGCAACCGCGCGTATTTCCCGCGCGCGGACCGCTCGCTCGAGCCGGGCGAGGTGCTCGGCGCGTTCCTCACACAGTTCTACGACGACAAGCCGCCGCCGCGTTGCGTGTTGCTCTCGCACGAAATCGAGGATCGCCCGCTGCTCGCCGAAGCGCTGACCGTCAAAAGCAGCCGCAAGGTCGAGGTGTCGCTGCCGCAGCGCGGCGAGCGCAAGGAACTGGTCGATCACGCGCTCGCCAATGCGCGCGAGGCACTCGGGCGCAAGCTCGCCGAGACGCAGTCGCAGCAGAATTTGCTCGGCGCACTCGCCGAGACGTTCGGCTTGGGCAAAGCGCCGCGCCGCATCGAGGTGTACGACAACTCGCACATTCAGGGTTCAAATGCCGTCGGCGCCATGATCGTCGCGGGGCCGGAAGGCTTTCGCAAGAACCAGTATCGCAAGTTCAACATCAGGTCGGCCGATCTCACGCCGGGCGACGACTTCGGCATGATGCGCGAGGTGCTGACGCGACGGTTCAAGCGATTGCTGAATGAAGCGCCGCGTGGGGTTGAAGCAGAAGCCAAGCCGCAGGCTCCATTACCCTCCCCCCTTGTGGGGGAGGGTGCTGAGCCGCGGAGCGGCGAAGCGGGAGAGGGGGCCTCTTCGCAAGAGTCGCTCGAAGAGACCCCCTCTCCCGCACTCGCTTCGCTCGGGCACCCTCTCCCACAAGGGGAGAGGGGACTCGCGGTACCAGTTGAGGACCCAGAGGCGGATGAGCAAGAGGAACCCGCCGACTCCCCCTGGCCCGATCTCCTCCTGATCGACGGTGGGCTTGGCCAGCTCAATGCTGCGCGCGAGACGCTGGCCGCGCTCGGAGTCATCGACGTTCCGCTCGTTGGCATCGCCAAGGGTCCGGAGCGCGATGCCGGACGCGAGACCTTCTTCCTGCCCGGGCGCGAGCCGGTGAAGCTCAAGCCGCGCGATCCGGTGCTTTATTTCGTGCAGCGCCTGCGCGACGAGGCGCATCGCTTTGCTGTCGGCTCGCACCGGCAAAAGCGCAAGAAGGACATCCGCGAGGCGGGGCTGCAGGAGATCCCGGGCATCGGGCCGACTCGCAAGCGCGCCCTCCTGCACCACTTCGGCACCCTGAAGGCGATCGAGCGCGCCTCGGCCGCAGACCTCGAGCATGTTCCCGGCATCAACGCCGAAACTGCGCGCAAGATCTATGATTTCTTTCACGAATCCGCCCCTCGACGTTGACCTGGGGACAGCCCACCGAATGTGGGCATGGCGCGGCTCGTACCCGCATTCGGGCGTTGCGCCACACCCCCGCAAATGCTCTTTTGGCGCATGACCACGACGACGAATCCCGCATCGTCGGCGCGGGCGTTTGCTCTGCCGAACCTGCTCACCTACGCGCGCATCATCGCGGTGCCGATCGTGGTCGCGTGCATGTATTTCCAGGCGATCCTGGAATACGGGCTGTGGCTGCGCTGGGTCGCGCTGTTCATCTTCATTGGCGCCGGGCTCACCGATGTCCTCGACGGCTATGTGGCGCGCGCCTACGGCCAGCAATCGACCTTCGGCCGCATGCTCGATCCGATCGCCGACAAGCTGCTTGTCTCGTCCTGCCTGCTGATGCTGGCGGCCGACGGAACCATCCGCGGCTATGCGCTGTGGGCCGCGATCGTGATCCTGTGCCGCGAAATCCTCGTGTCGGGCCTGCGTGAGTACCTTGCGGAACTGCGCGTCACCGTGCCGGTGACCTGGCTCGCCAAGTGGAAGACGTTTCTGCAACTCCTCGCGGTCGGGTTCCTGATCGCGGGCGAGGCGGGCGACCTGATCCTGCCGATCACCAGCCTGATCGGGATCGCGTTGCTCTGGCTCTCGGCGTTGCTCACTCTATATACGGGGTGGGACTATTTCCGTGCCGGCGTGCGGCATCTGATCGAGGATTGAGTTGAAGCTCGTCTATTTCGCCTGGGTGCGCGAGCGCATCGGCAGACCTGAGGAGGAGATCGATCCGCCGCCGGGCGTGCGCACCGTTTCCGAACTGGTGACGTGGCTGTCCGGGCGCGGCGAGGAGTACGCCTACGCGTTCGAAAATGCGAAAGTGATCCGTGCCGCGATCGACAAGACGCACGTGAAACCGGACACCGCGATTTCCGGTGCGCGGGAAATCGCGTTTTTCCCGCCGATGACTGGGGGCTGATTTGACCGTCCGGCTGCAGCGCGAGGATTTCGACATCGCGGCCGAAATCTTGGCTCTGACCAAGGGCCGCACCGACATCGGCGCGGTGGCGACCTTCACCGGCATCTGCCGCGACAGCAACGAGGGCGCGGGCGTCGCCGCCATGACCCTGGAACACTATCCCGGCATGGCGGAAGCCGAGATCGCACGGCACGTCCAAGAAGCGAACGCGCGCTGGCCACTGCTCGGCGCAACCGTGGTCCACCGCTACGGACGCCTGGTTCCCGGTGACAACGTCGTGCTGGTCATCGCCACATCCTCCCACCGCGAAGCCGCTTTCGCGGCGGCGGAATTTCTGATGGACTATTTGAAGACGCGCGCGCCGTTCTGGAAAAAAGAAGAACGCGCCGGAGGCGACAGCTGGGTCGAGGCGCGGCAGGCGGACGATACCGCCGTGCAGCGCTGGAGCGATCGAAAGCATGCCGCCGAATAGCCGACCGGCAGAAGCCGGCGGTCCGAGGGAGGAACGATGATCCGGTTTGCCGCCGCCGGTGTTGCGGCGCTGCTTGTGACGTCCGTGGCTTTCGCCAACACGCAGGTCGCCTATTTCGCGGTCCCCAAAGGCGCGCATCCGCATGATGTCGCCACCGCGCCAGACGGCACGGTCTGGTATACGGCGCAGCATCAGGGCGCGCTCGGCATCCTCGATCCCAAAACCGGCAAGACCGAGCAGGTATCGCTCGGCAAGGGCGCATCGCCGCATGGCGTCATCGCGGGGCCGGACGGTGCGGCCTGGATCACCGAGAGCGGACAGAACGCGATCGCGCGCGTCGATCCGCAGAGCAAGGCGGTGAAACTGTTCCCGCTGCCGAAAGGCTTTGAGAAAGCCAACCTCAATACAGCGACCTTCGACAAGAACGGCGTGCTCTGGTTCACCGGCCAAGCGGGCGTGTACGGCCGCCTCGATCCGGCGAGCGGCACGGTCGACGCATGGAAAGCGCCGAAAGGCTACGGCCCCTACGGCATCGCAACGACGCCCACGGGCGAGGTCTGGTACGCCTCGCTTGCCGGCGATCACATCGCGCGCATCGACACCGCGACTGGCGCGGCGAGCGTGGTCGATCCGCCGAAGCCGGGCGTCGGTCCGCGCCGCATCTGGTCGGACTCGAAAGGAATCCTCTGGGTCAGCTTCTGGCATTCGGGCGAGATCGGCCGGTACGATACCGCGGCGAAAACGTGGAAGACTTACGCGCTGCCGAAAAGCAAAAGCGGCTGCTACTCGGTCTACGTCGACGAGAAAGACAAGGTGTGGGTGACCGACTTCGTGGCGAATGCCATCATGCGGTTCGATCCCGTCACCGAGAAATTCGACGCATTCCCGAGTAGCCGGAAGCGCGCCTCGGTGCGCCAGATGCTCGGCCGGCCGGGCGAAGCCTGGGGCGCTGAGTCCGGCACCGACCGGCTGGTCGTGATCAGGTATTGAGGTTTGCCATGCGCATAGCGGTTGCGGCGCTGATTGGTCTCCTCGCGACGAGCGCGCATGCGCAGGAATGGCCGTCTCGGCCGGTGACCATGATCGTGCCTTACGCGGCGGGCGGGCCGGTCGATACCGTCGGGCGCATCATGGCGCAGGGCCTGTCCGAAGTGCTCGGCCAGCAGGTGATCATCGAGAACATCGGCGGTGCGGGCGGCATGACCGGCGCCAATCGCGTCGCGAAGGGCACGCCCGACGGATACACCTTCCTGCTCGGCGGCAGCGCCACGATGACGAGCGTGCCGGCGCTCAACGGCAAGAAGAATCTCTACAATCCGCTCACCGACTTCGAGCACGTCATTCAGTTCGCGGAACTCGGCGCGCATCCTGATCACGCGCAAGGATTTCCCAGCGAACACCCTGAAGGAGTTCGTGGCTTACGCGAAGGCCAACACCGGCAAGCTGCAATACGGCTCGTCCGGCACCGGCGCGGGCGCGCACATCTGCGCGCTGCTGCTCGATCAGGCGATGGGCGTGAAGATCACGCACGTGCCGTATCGCGGCTCCGGTCCCGCGATGCAGGATCTGCTCGGCGGGCGGATCGATTATATCTGCGAACAGGTGTCGACCGCGATCCAGCAGATCAGGGGCGGCACCGTGAAGGCGATCGCCACGATGGGCTTGAGCCGTTCCGATGTGCTGCCGGACCTGAAGACGGCAGTCGAGGAAGGCTTCGATATCAATTGCGCGTCGCTCAGCGCGTTCGAATTTCCCAAAGGCACGCCCGACGCGATCGTGAACAAACTCGCCGAGGCGACCAACAAGGTGGTCGAGCTCGCTTCGGTCCGCGAGCGCTTCGCGACGCTCGGCGTCGCGGTCGAGCCGCCGGAGCGGCGCACGCGCGAGTACTATCTCAAGAGTCTGCCGCCGGAACTTGAGCGGCAGGTCGCCGTGATGAAGGCGGGTGGCCTCACGGCCGATTGAGCGTGGCCGCACGGCTGCTAACATGATGACGTGCCCCGCGTTCTTTTCCTCGCTCTGCTGATCCTGTTCGCTGGCGCCGCTCACGCGGCAGGCCTGCGCGAGCGCATCACGCCTGACGTGCTTGCCGTCGTGATGCCGAACGCCGAACGGTTGGGAGCCGAGGAAGGCTCGCCGCCCGCGATCCCCGTTTACAAAGGTAACGAGGTCGTCGCGTACCTGTTCTCGACGCTCGATGTCGTGCGCGCCTCGGGCTATTCGAGCGTGCCGTTCGATGTGATCGCGGGCGTCGATCTGTTCGGACGCATCACCGGCGCGAAGGCGGTGTTTCACAACGAGCCGTTCGTGCTCAACGACGCGATCCGCCAGCCGCAGCTCGACACGTTTCTCGCGCGTGAAGCCGGCGCGACGATCCACGGCGCCAACACCCCGGCGCTGCCGCCGGATTTCGTCGCGGGCGCGACGATTTCGGCGCGCGCGATGCGCGGCGCCGTGGCAGATGCGGCACGGCTGGTGCTGCGCGCGCGCGTCCCGGCCCCGCAGGTGAGCGAGCCGACGCTCAACCGCGAGCAATACCGGCGCCAGACATGGAGCGAGTTGCTCGCCGAAGGCGCGGTCGCGCATCGGCGTGTTGCCACGCCCGAAGGCGAGACCGAGCTTTACACCGCGCTGCTCACGCCTGCCGCGCTCGGCGGCAGCCTGATCGGCCTCAACCGCTACAACGAATACATGCGCCGTTTTCCGGTAGGCGCACAGGTGATCGCGATCGCATCGTCGGGCGCTTACGACTTCCTCGGCGACGACTACGTGCGCGCCGCGAAGGGCTATCGCTTCGACCGCATCCGCGTGGTGCAGGACGGCCGCACCTATAACTTTGTCAACGCGGATTTCCTGCGGCTCGATACCCGCGAGCACGAAGGATTTCTTTCGCAACAGTACGCCGCGCTGTTTGCAATGCCGCCGACATTTGACCCAATGAAGGAATGGCGGCTGGAGCTGCTGGTGCCTGTCGATGGCAGCACCGCTGCGGTTCCATTGCGCTACCGGCTGCCCGTTTCCTATGTGCTGATGCCGGACGCGAAACCCATGCCGGTGTGGGTCGAGGCGTGGCGCGATGCCCGGCTGAACATCGCGATCCTGGTTGTGGCGCTGACAGCGCTCACGCTGATCTTCGTATTTCAGGATCGGCTTGCGCGTTCGCGGCTGGCACACCGTCTGGTGCGCACCGGCTTTCTGCTGTTCGTGCTGGTGTGGCTCGGCTGGGCCGCGGGCGGACAGCTCTCGATCATCAACGTGATGCACTACGTTACGGTGCCATTGCGCGGCTTCGATGCGTCGCTGCTGCTCGAACCATTGATCCTGATTATCGCGGCTTACACGCGGTCTCACTCGTGCTGATCGGACGCGGCGTGTTCTGCGGCTGGCTTTGCCCATTTGGTGCATTGCAGGAGTTGCTCGCGCAGGCCGCCCGTGCGTTGCGTTTGCCGCAGTGGACGCCGTCGATGCGGCTCGAAAGCCGTCTGCGCTACGGCAAGTACATTGCGGCGGTGGCGCTGCTGTTTCTTGCGTTCGTTTCCATCGAGAGCGCCGAAAGCGCCGCCGAGATCGAACCGTTCAAGACCGCGATCACGGCGAAGTTCACGCGCGCTTGGCCCTATGTCGCCTATGCGCTCGTGCTGCTGGCGATCGGTCTCACCACCGAGCGCGCCTACTGCCGCTTTCTCTGTCCGCTCGGCGGCGTGCTCGCCGCGCTCGACCGCTTTCATCTGCTCGACCGGCTGCGGCGCCGCGCGGAGTGCGGCAGCCCATGCCGGCTGTGCGAGGCCGCGTGTCCCGTGAGGGCGATCGAGAAGTCGGGCAAGATCGTCACCGCGGAATGCTTCCAGTGCCTCGACTGCCAGGTCGAGTACTTCGACGACCAGCGCTGTCCGCCGCTGGTCGCGGCGCGGCGGCTGAACGGCAGGGTGGCGGCCAATGCTTAAGCTCACCCGCCGCCGCGCTTTCCAGGTTGTCGCAGCCGCTGCGGGACTGCCGCTGCTCGCGGCCGGCGTGCGCGCGATAGTGCCGAACGCGCGGTT
The DNA here is from genome assembly GCA_963779545.1 of uncultured Alphaproteobacteria bacterium. Lineage (GTDB taxonomy): Bacteria > Pseudomonadota > Alphaproteobacteria > Rhizobiales > Xanthobacteraceae > PALSA-894. The sequence continues at coordinate 363,042 of CAVZYQ010000013.1, forward strand.
CTTCCATTGGCAAGGCGAGGTGCTCGGCGCGGCGTCCGAATTGACGCTGTGGCATTGGGACGAGGCGCTGGCGCGCCGCACGATCCTGCGCGTGCGGCAGGAGATCGAGCGCTACGAGCGGATCTTCTCGCTCTATCGCGACGACAGTGAGATCGCGCACCTCAATCGCGATGGCATACTGGTGCGGCCTTCGACCGAACTCGTTTCAGTGATCGATGAGAGCCAGAAGCTCGGGACGCTGAGCGGCGGCGCGTTCGACATCACGGTGCAGCCGCTGTGGCGCGCCTATGAGGAGCATTTCTGGTCGCGGCGCGACGTCAGCGATGACATCGCGGCGCGCGCGCAGGATGTTGCGCGCAGGCTGGTCGACTTCCGCCGTGTGCAGGCCGGTGCAAGTCGCATCGACATGCCGCCCGGCATGGCGATCACGCTCAACGGCATCGCGCAGGGCTTCATCACCGACCGTATCGCTGACCTGTTGCGCCACGAAGGCTTCGAACAGGCGATGGTCGATCTCGGCGAATTTCGTGCGCTTGGGTCACATCCGGAGAATCGCCCGTGGCGCGTGGCACTCCGCAGCGGCCAGAACATTGAGCTGTTCCGACAACGCGCTGGCGGTCTCGGGCGGCTACGGCACGGTGTTCGAGCCGAGCGGACGCTTTCACCACATCTTCGATCCGGCGACCGGCGCGAGCGCGAGTCGGCTGCGCGAAGTTGCCGTGATCGCGCCGCGCGCGATGATCGCGGATGCGCTCGCGACGGCGATTTGTGTGATGGGCGAGGAGCGGGGAACTCGAACTGCTGGCGCACTATCCCGGCGCGCGTGCCATCATGAACTCCGTTCGTCCCCGCGAAGGCGGGGACCCATAGTTTCTAAGCCGTGATCTCAGCCCAGAGATCCCGCCATGTTGGATTTGTTTCTTCGATCGTGCGCAGCTTCCACGCACGATTCCATTTTTTCATTTGCCTCTCGCGCTGAATGGCAGATGCCCGTGTCTCGTGTACTTCGTACCAAACCAGCAGCTTGACGCCGTAATCGTTCGTGAAGCCGGGTACTACGCCTTCGCGATGCTGCCACACGCGGCGCACCAAATTATCGGTCATGCCGATGTAGAGCGTTCCGTTTCGCTGGCTCGCCAGAATGTAAACGTAGAAGCTCACCGCTCGCCGCCCTGGGTCCCCGCCTTCGCGGGGACGAACGGAGAATTACTTCACCCGATCTTGCGCATCCAGCCTTCCGTGTCGGCCACGTCGCCGCGCTGGATACCGACGAGCTTGGCCTTCAGGTCGGCCGTGATCAGGCCGCCATCGCCGTTGCCGATGACGATATCGCCCTTCGTGCTTTTGATCTTGCCGATCGCCGAGATGACCGCAGCCGTGCCGCACGCGAAAGCTTCGCGCAGCTTGCCGCTGGCCGCGTCGGCGCGCCATTGCTCGATGCTGTAGCGCTCCTCGCGCACCGTATGGCCGGCTTTGCGGGCGAGCGTGATCATCGCATCGCGCGTGATGCCGGGCAGGATCGTGCCGCAGAGCGGCGGCGTCACCATCGAGCCGTCGTCGAACACGAAGAACACGTTCATGCCGCCGAGCTCCTCGACCCAGCGATGCTCCGCGGCGTCGAGGAACACGACCTGATCGCAGCCCTGCTCGATCGCCTCGGATTGGGCGAGCAGGCTCGCCGCGTAGTTGCCGCCGCATTTGGCCGCGCCGGTGCCGCCCTCGGCCGCGCGCGTATAGCGGTCGCTGAGCCAGACGGTGACGGCCTTGGCGCCGCCCTTGAAATAGGAGCCGACCGAGCTGGCGATCAGCATGTAGAGACATTCGTGCGACGGGCGGACGCCGAGGAAGGCCTCGGTCGCGATCATGAAGGGCCGCAGGTAGAGGCTGCCTTCGCCGCTCGGAATCCAGGCCCTGTCGATCTTCACCAGCTCCTCGATCGACTGCATGAACAGCGCTTCCGGCAGCTCCGGCAACGCCATGCGCACCGCGGAGGCGCGGAAGCGCCGCGCATTCTGCTCGGGCCGGAACAACGCGATGCTGCCGTCGCTGAGGTTATAGGCCTTGAGGCCCTCGAAGATTTCCTGCCCGTAGTGCAGCACGGCGGCCGCGGGATCGAGCGAGATCGGCTCGCGGGCGCGCACCTGCGCGTCGTGCCAGCCGCGGTCCTTGGTCCAGCGGATGGTCACCATGTGATCGGTGAAGACGCTGCCGAAGCCCGGATCCTTCAGCAGCTCGGCGCGGGCATCGGCCGCGACGGGTTTGCTGGTCGGTTTGCGCGAAAAGGCGATCTCGATCTTCTGATGGGCGTTCATCAGCCTGGTCCTGTTTTCCTCCGGAGGCCGCGGCGCTTTTGCGTCGCCGGCCAACTCTGGGGTATTGTTTAGCCGGTTCGGTGCATTTGCGCGTCGCGGACCGGCCGGTTAGAGCGTGCGCGGAATGGCATTCCGACGCACGATCCTTTCGTGAGCGTGGGTTATTGAGTAACAATCAAACCAAAATATGTCAACATGGCTGACATAATTTTTTCAGGCGCGGCCAAGCGGCAGACGCCGTCGCAGACGACGACGCCGGCCGCGGCCGAGCGCCGAGCCAATCTGGGACGTGATCGAGCTTTTGTTCTTTGCCTACAGGGACTTCGTGTCCGACCCCGACCACGTGCTGGAGAAATTCGGCTTCGGCCGGGCGCATCATCGGGTGCTGCATTTCGTCAACCGCAATCCCGGCATGAAGGTCGCCGACCTGCTCGACATCCTGCGCATCACCAAGCAGTCGCTCGGCCGCGTGCTGAAGCAGCTCGTCGACGAGGGCTACGTGATCCAGAAGGAAGGCCCGGACGACCGCCGCCACCGCCTGCTCTACGTGACGCCGAAAGGCGAGCAACTCGCCATGAAGCTTGCCGGGCTGCAGACCGAACGCATCACGCGCGCGCTGTCCGGGCTCGGGCCGAACGCGCATGAGGCGGCGCGCGCCTTCCTCGCCGCCATGGTCGATACCGACAGCCGCGACGAGGTGGTGCGCTTCATCGCCCGGGCCGACGCGCGCCGGGCGCGGTGAACCGAACGGAGAGATGATGGGACCGGCGGTCGCGCTTCCCGACGACGCTCCGCACCTGCTCGTGGTCGACGACGACCGGCGCATCCGCGATCTGCTGTCGCGCTTCCTGTTCGGCGAAGGCTATCGCGTCACCACCGCCGACAACGCGGCTGACGCGCGCGCCAAGCTCGAAAGCCTGTCGTTCGATCTGCTCGTGCTCGACGTGATGATGCCGGGCGAGACCGGCTTCCAGCTTGCGAAGTCGCTGCGTGAATCCTCGGCCGTGCCGATCCTGATGCTGACCGCGAAGGCCGAGACCGAGAGCCGCATCACGGGGCTCGAAATCGGCGCGGACGACTATGTGCCGAAGCCGTTCGAGCCGCGCGAACTCTCGTTGCGCATCGCCAACATCCTCAAGCGCACGATTCCGGCGCCGGCGCCCGCGATCGAGTCCGTGCGCTTCGGCGATTTTGCGTTTCATCTGGCGCGCGGCGAGTTGAAGCGCGGCGAGGAGATCATCCACCTCACCGACCGCGAGCGCGACATGCTGCGCGTGCTGTCCGCGACGCCGGGCGAAACCGTGCCGCGCATGGCGCTCGCGGGAAATGGCGGCGGGGTCAACGAACGCGCGGTCGACGTGCAGGTGAACCGCCTGCGCCGCAAGATCGAACGCGATCCCGCGAACCCGCTGTTCGTGCAGACGGTGCGCGGCATCGGCTACCGGCTGGTCATCGCGCCATGAGCTCGATCGACGCCGGCCTTGCCACGCTGCGTTCCGCGGCCGGGCATGTGTCGTCGGCGTACGACTGGTTCACCCGCTGGCTGAAAAGCATGATGCCGACCGGCCTCTACGGCCGGGCGCTGCTGATCATCATCACGCCGATGGTGGTGCTGCAGTCGGTGGTCGCGTTCGTGTTCATGGAGCGGCACTGGAACACGGTGACGCGGCGGCTCTCGGCGGCGGTCACGCAGGACATCTCGGCGCTGATCGACGTCTATGGCAGCTATCCGCAGGATGCCGACCGCACGGTCATCCGCCGCATCGCGCTGGAGCGGTTGAGCCTGTCGGTCGATTTCCTGCCCGTCTCCGAGATGCCGCCGCCGGGGCCGAAGCCGTTCTTCTCGCTGCTCGATCAGGCGCTGTCGCAGCAGATCAGCCAGCAGATCCGCCGGCCGTTCTGGATCGATACCGTCGGGCGCTCGAACCTGGTCGAGATCCGCATCCGGCTCGACGACACCGTGATGCGCGTGTTCGCGCAGCGCAGCGCGGCTTATGCGTCGAACTCGGAAATCTTCCTGTGGTGGATGATCGGCACCTCGCTGGTGCTGCTGTTCGTCGCGATCCTGTTCCTGCGCAACCAGATCAAGCCGATCCTGCGGCTCGCCGATGCGGCGGAAAGCTTCGGCAAGGGGCGCGAGGTGCCGGGCTTCAAGCCGCGCGGCGCGCGCGAGGTGCGCCGCGCCGCGCAGGCCTTCATCGAGATGAAGCGGCGCGTCGAGCGCACCATGGAGCAGCGCACCACGATGCTGGCCGGCGTGTCGCATGACCTGCGCACCATCCTGACGCGCTTCAAGCTGGAGCTCGCGCTGATCGGCGGCCCCGAAGCCGAGGCGATGAAGAAGGACGTCGACGAGATGGGCCGCATGCTCGAGGCTTATCTCGCCTTCGCGCGCGGCGACCTCGGCGAGCAGCCGGCGCCGACCGACATGGGCGCGTTCCTCGACGAACTCAAGGCCGATGCCGAGCGGCACGGCCACAAGACCAGCGTCGTGTTCTACGGCCACCCGATCGTCACGGTGCGGCCGGCGGCGTTCCGCCGCTGTCTCGCGAACCTCGTGTCGAATGCGGCGCGCTTCGCCAAGGAGATTTCCATCACCGGCCACCGCGATCATCGCTGGCTGACCGTGAACGTCGATGACGACGGGCCGGGCATTCCGGCGGAGATGCGCGAGGAGGTGTTCCGCCCGTTCCTGCGGCTCGACGACGCGCGCAATCAGGACGAGGGCAATACCGGGCTTGGGCTTGCGATCGCGCGCGACATCGCACGCGCGCATGGCGGCGACATCACGCTGACCGAAAGCCCGATGGGTGGATTGCGCGCGACGGTGCGCGTGCCGGTCTAACGTGCGGGATCAGGCCGCGACCGGCTCTTCGTCGAAAGCACGCCGCCGGCGAAACATGCGATCGGTCGAGAAGCGGCAGAGATCGTCCAGCATGCCGGACCAGCGCTGGCCGCGTGCGAGTGCACGGTCGAGCGCGGCGAGCGTGCGCGCGAGGCCGTCGTCGTGGTCATCGACCCAGGTGCACAGCACCGAGGCGAACAACGCCGCGAGGCCCTGCGCGCGGATCATGCCGCGCGGCCCCGCCGCGTCGATGCCGGCGGCGCGTCAGCATCCAGGTCTGCGAGCGCACCGCGAGGCCGTTGAGCGCGAGCGCAAGGCCGGGATTGCACTGGGCGGATTTCATCAGCGAGCGGATGGCTTCGCGGTACGGCGCCATCGCCTCGATGCGGCGCATCAGCACGTCGAACAGGCGCTCGCGCGGCGACTCATCGCTCATGTCGTCCTCGGCGCTGCCGAGCACCTTGCGGTCGAGCTCCTTCATGTGTGCGGCGAGGATGCCGAGCGTCGAGGCGAATTCGGTGCGGCACGCCGCGAGCGACAGGCCGGCATACTCGGCGATGTCGTCGAAGCCGACCTGCTCGAAACGCTTCTCGGCAAGCAGCGCCATGAAGGCGGCGATGATTTTCTCGCGGTCCGTGCCGGTCGGCTGCGGCAGGGCGGGCGCAGATTTGCGTGCGGCGGCTTTCGCGGAGCGTTGCGTCTTGCGGGCCATGGCAGCCTCCTGTCGGTCACTGGAGAATAGAATAGGCCCGCAATCGGGCCTATTCAAAGGCAATCAGCCCGCGAGTTCCTGTGGAGCGCTTCGTCGCGGCGGCGACGGCCTTTTCCATCATGGGATCAAGGCCGTCGGAGGCCATCAGCACGGACAGCGCGGCAGCCGTGGTGCCGTTCGGCGAGGTGACGTTCTGGCGCAAGTGTCGCGGCATCGAGCGGCGAGCGATGCAGCAATTCGCCCGAGCCCGCGACCGTCGCGCGCGCAAGCCGCGCCGCGAGATCGGCCGGCAGGCCGGCCGCCGCGCCGGCGCGTGCCAGGCTTTCGCAGAGCAGGAACACATAGGCCGGGCCCGAACCCGAAACGGCGGTCGAGGCATCGATCAGTCCCTCGTCGTCCACCCATTCGACCGCGCCGACGCCGGAGAGCAGCGTGTGCGACAGCGTGCGTTGCGCCTCGCTCACGTTCGCGTTCGGCACCGCGACCGTGATGCCGCGGCCGATCGCGGCCGGCGTATTCGGGATCGAACGCACGATGGCGGTGTCCGCGCCGAGCGCGTCTTTCAGAAACGCAATGGTCTTGCCCGCCATCACCGAGACCGCGACGGTCTGCGGGCGGACCAGCGGCTTCAGCGCAGGCACGACCTCGGCGGCGACCTGCGGCTTCACGGCGAGGATGATCACGCGCGCATCGTCGATCGCATCGGGATTGATCCGCACGCCGCGCGCCGCGAGCGCCTTGATCTCGTCTGCGGGCTGCGGCTCGCGGATCGCGATCTTCTTCGGATCGAGCCCGAGCGCGAGCCAGCCTTCCAGCATGGCGCCGCCCATCTTGCCGGCGCCGACCAGCACCAGCGTGCCGGAGAAGTTTTTGAGTGAAGACATGAAGTGCCTCGCCGTCGCGTCGCTGTCATTCCGGCCGAGCGCAGCGAGGGCCGGAATCCATAACCACCGCCATAGCAGGTACGCTCTGGCGGAGCGACATTGCTTGCTTCGTGGTTATGGATTCCGGGCTCGCGCCTTCGCTCTTAGAGCTTCGGCGTGCCCCGGAATGACAGCGGGCTTTACGCCTCGCCGGCGGTCTCGAACATCGCGGCGTCGAGCGACTCGCGCGCGCTCTTTCCGGCCCAGACCACGAACTGGAAGGCCTGGAAATGCCGCTCCGAGGTGTCGAGCGCCGCATCGAGCAGCGCCTCGCACTGGCGGCCCGCGACCTCGACGCCGCCCGGCGAGCAGCAGCGCGTGGCGGAACATCACGATGCCGTCCTTGGTCCACATGTCGAAGTGGCCGACCCAGAGCTGCTCGTTGATCAGCGCGATCAGCGCGAGCACTTCGGCGCGGCGCGGCTCCGGCACCTTCAGGTCGAACGCGCAGGCGAGATGCAGCGCCTCGATATCGTCCATCCAGGTGAACGAGACCTGATAGTCGGTCCAGCGGCCGCGCACCGAAATCGCGATCTCGTCGGTGCCGGCGCGGTCGAACGACCAGTCGTGCATCGCGGCGAGCCGCTCGACCACGTCGACCGGGTTGTTCTGCCGTTCTCCGTGAAATTCCATTAGCGACATGCCGGCTCCGGATGTGCGAGTTGTTTTTGTCTCGATGCGCAACGCGACGCACCGGCATCACGGATTCGATTTTTGAGTCTGACGAGAGTCAGCGTCGGACCGCTCGAATCACCGGCTGAATCGAATATAGCCGCGCGAGTCCGCGGGTCAAAAAATGCGACTGCTTCGTCCACAGCAGCGGGAAATTCGCTCAAGTCAACGCACGAAATCGAAAACGCACAGGGTTGGAATCTTCGCGCCGAGTCATCGAGTCGTCACACGAGTCATCGATTCCTATACGGGGCCGGTGCGGAAAGGCGCGAGCCGTCGAGCGCCGTTTTAGTCGAACAGGCTCGACACCGACTCTTCGGTCGCGGTGCGGCCGATCGCTTCGCCGATCAGCGTTGCGATCGAGAGCACGCGGATATTGCGCGCGACGCGCACCGCTTCGGTCGGCTGGATCGAGTTGGTGATCACGAGTTCCTTCAGCCGCGAGGCGGTGATGCGCGCGACCGCGCCACCCGAGAGCACGCCGTGGGTGATGTAGGCGTAGACATCGGTCGCGCCCTGCGCGAGCAGCGCATCGGCGGCATTCACCAGCGTGCCGCCGGAGTCGACGATGTCGTCGACCAGCAGGCAGGTCGTGCCGGCGACCTCGCCGATCACGTTCATCACTTCGGATTCGCCCGCGCGCTCGCGCCGCTTGTCGATGATGGCGAGCGGCGCATTGATGCGCTTGGCGAGCCCGCGCGCGCGCACGACGCCGCCGACGTCGGGAGAGACCACCGTGACGTCTTGCCCGCGGAAGCGCTCCTTGATGTCGCGCGTCATCACGGGCGAGGCGAACAGGTTGTCGGTCGGGATGTCGAAGAAGCCCTGGATCTGTCCGGCATGCAGGTCGACGGTGAGCACGCGGTCCGCGCCCGAATTGGTGATCAGGTTGGCGACCAGCTTTGCCGAGATCGGCGTGCGGCCCGAGGCGCGGCGGTCCTGCCGCGCATAACCGAAATACGGAATGACCGCCGTGATGCGGCGCGCCGAGGAGCGGCGCAGCGCATCCATGATGATCAGCAGTTCCATCAGGTGATCGTTCGCCGGGAACGAAGTCGACTGCAGCACGAACACGTCGGCGCCGCGCACGTTCTCCTTGATCTCGACGAAGATCTCCATGTCGGCGAAGCGCCGGACCTCCGCTTTGGTCAGCGGGGTCTCCAGATAGGCGCAGACCGCTTCGGAGAGCGCGCGATTCGAATTGCCGGCGACGAGCTTGATTGCCCCGTTATTCGCCGCCATTGATCAAGTCTCCGAGGACTGTTGCGTTGGTCGCATTTTCCACGGCGAACCGCGCCACACTTCGCCCGAAAATGCTCCTGGCGCGGCAGGGTGATAACAAGCCGCCGAAGGTGCGGCAATATGGCCGCAGGCGGTTGTCCCGAAGCTTTTTCAGGCGGTTAACGGGATTTTTCGAATAGCTTTAGCGGGACGCCGCCAGCGCGAGCTTTTCGGCCGCTGTCGGCTCCGCGGCGGCGCGCGCCGGGCGCGGCGTTTGCGGGCGGCGGGCGCGGGCTCCGCGTCGGGCGAGGCCGCGATGGCGGTTGCGGCGTCCGGCGCGGAGCGGGGCGGCGGGATTCGCCAGAAATGCGGCGAGCCGGTCCATGCTGGCGCGGGCGATCCGGCGCAGCATCGCCTCGTCGGCGGCGCTCCACGGGTCGCCGCCGCGGCTGCCGGCCTCCTCGCCGATGATGCGCAAGCTGCGCAGTCTGTCGTCGTCGTAGACGTCCCACACCCAGGAAATATGCGTGCGGCCGCGCACCACCTGCGCCGCCAGGTAGCCGCGCACGCGATAGTTCGCGGCGCCCGCGCGCGACGCGATGCTGAGATTGCGCGACTGCGCTTCGAGGAAAGGTTGTCGACCAGCCGGTTGAACACGCCGGGTGGCGGGCCGTCGATCGATTCGAATGCGATGGTCGGGCCGCTCGCGCCGGCACCGGAGGTCGTCAGCGCGGCGTTCGATGTGTTGGATGTGGTGCAGCCGGACGCGAGTGCGGCCAGCAGCATCGCAATGCCGCCCCACGCAACGCGACGCGCGCCAACGGCGCGCTTGCGCACCCACTCCGCCATCCGCCGACCCCGTGCGGCGCGGCGGCTCTATGTCCGCCTTCGCCTCGTGAATTTCGTAGCGCCAAATCGGGCGCGGTCCAGCCACGGTCTAGGGCAGAAGCGCTATCGCATTGACATGACGGCCGTAATCCGGCTCGCCACGATGCGTGGTGCGGCGGTAGCTGAAAAAGCGCTGCGGGTCCGCGTAGGTGCAGAGCTTGAGGTCCTCGACGCTCTTGATGCCGGCGCGTTCGAGCCGCCACCCGATGTAGCCGGGCAGATCGAACATCGCGTGATCCGGTGCGCGCGGCGGGCGCGAAGTATGTTTCATTCGCGGCGTCGGCTGCCGTGAAGCGCGCGACGAATTCGGCGCCGACTTCGTAGTTCGGCTGGCGGATCAGCGGTCCGATCGCGGCGCTGATGTTGCCGCGCGTGCGCGCCGAGCTTCTCCATCGCCGCGATGGTCGCTTCGAGCACGCCGGCGAGCGCGCCTTTCCAGCCCGCGTGCGCGGCGCCGATCACGCCGCGCCTCGCCATCGGCAAACAGGATCGGCCCGCAGTCGGCGGTCGACACGCCGATCGCGAGGCCGGGGACTTTCGTCACGATCGCGTCGGCGCGCGGCGCGTTCTCGCGCGTCCATGGCGTCTCGGCGACGATCACGTCGGCGAATGGATCTGGTAGCAGCTCACGAGATGCGTCGGCGCGACGCCGAGCGCGGCGGCCATGCGGGCGCGGTTCTCGCGCACGTGCTCGGGCGCGTCGCGCGAGCCGATGCCGCCGTTGAGGCTTGCGTAGATTCCCTCCGACACGCCGCCCTCGCGGGTGAAGAACGCGTGGCGGATGTTCGGGAAACCGGAGAGGGAAGGGGCTTGGATCATGCTCGGCCGGAATGACCGGCTTGCGACGTTACATGTCAAATCCCGGCGGCACGCCGAGCTTCGGATCGGCGATCGCCATCACCTTGAACAGTTCGCCCATCTGATCCGGCCGCGGTCAGTCGCGTCGAGCGCCGCATCGATGCCGGCGGCCTGCTGCGGCGTGGCTTTGCTCTTCAGCCGCGCGGCGCGCTGCTCGATGCCGAGAAAGCGCAGGAAGTCGCCTTGCCCGACGGGGCCGTGTGCGGCCGCGCCCTGACGCTGCGCCCAAACCGCGACCGCTGCGAAATCAACCTGCGCGGTGAGGTCGGCTTCGCCGGGATTTTCCAGCGGGCTGGCGAACTGTGGCCGCGCACCGCCTGCAGGGTATCGCCGAACGAGGACGGCCACATGGCCGTAGTCGACGATCAGCGCGGCGCCGCCGTGCTCCGCGGTCCGGCGTGCCAGCAACGAGACAGGCCGGTCGTAACGGCGCTCCAGAATCGTGCCGGGCGGCGTTGCGTCGCTCGCGCTGTGCTGGCCCGACCAGCGGCGTCGGGCGCGGCCACGAACGTGAGCCTGTCGTCCACGATGCCGACCATGCGCACATGCCAGCCGTCGCGGTCCTTGACGAACTGGCTGACCGGCAGCGCGTCGACGAACTCGTTCGCGATCGCAATCGCCGGCCCTTCGGGGATTTCCTCGATCCGTGATGCCAGGCCAACGGGACTTCGGCGTTCGCGAGCGTCTTCTCCTGGCACGCGCGCAGCACCGGACTGATCTCGACGAGGTGCACCGAAAGCGCGGCATGAAATTCCGGCAGCGCTTTCGCGGCGCGCAGCGCGTCGGCCATCAGCGTGCCGCGGCCGGGACCGAGCTCGATCAAGTTGACGCGCGCGGGCGCGCCCATCTGCCGCCACACCGCCGCGGCCCACGCGCCGATCAGTTCGCCGAACATCTGGCTCACTTCGGGCGCGGTGACGAAGTCGCCGGCCGCGCCGAACGGATCGCGCGTCACGTAATAGCCGTGCTGCGGATGGCCGAGGCACAGCTCCATGTAGCGGTCGACCGAAATCGGGCCGTCGATCGCGATGATGCGGCGCAGCTCCGCTTCGAGCGGCGTCATGACGGTCTGCGCGATGCAGCGGCGGGCGCAGTCGCGAGATCACGATCAGCACGACGCCGAACAGGAACAGCGGCACCGACAGCACCATGCCCATCGTGAGGCCGCCCCACAGGAAGCCGAGCTGCGGGTCCGGCTCGCGGAACAGCTCGCAGAACGAGCGCGCGACCGCGTAGCCGATCGCGAACGCGCCGATGATGAAGCCGGGCCGCCGCAGCGCGCCGCGGCGGACCAGCAGGCCCAGCACGAGCAGCAGCAGCAGGCCTTCGAGCGCGGCCTCATAGAGCTGGCTTGGGTGGCGCGGCACCGGCCCGCCGGTCGGAAACACCATCGCCCACGGCACGTCGGACGGGCGGCCCCACAGTTCGCCATTGATGAAATTCGCGAGCCGGCCGAGCAAGAGCCCGATCGGCCCGACCGCGCAGACGTCAAGTCGCCGAGCGACAGGACCGGAATGCCGCGCTTCCAGGCGAACAGGATCACCGCCACCACGCAGCCGGTGAAGCCGCCGTGGAACGACATGCCGCCCTTCCACACTCGAGCGCCTCGAAGGGATGCGCCGCGAAGTAGGACGGGATTGTAGAACAGCACGTAGCCGATGCGGCCGCCGAGGATGATGCCGAGCGTCACCCACACGATGAAGTCGTCCGCAATCCGTGACCGTCATCGGCGCCGGCCCGCCCCACGGCGCGCGCGCGCGGATGATGGCGCGCGCATAGAGCCAGCCGAGCAGGATGCCGACGATATAGGCGAGCGCATACCAGCGGATCGCGAACGGCCCGATCTGGATCAGGATCGGATCGAAATTGGGGAAGGGAATGGCGAGGAGCATGCCGGCTCGCGGGGTGTTGCGTGGTGATGCGGTCGCGATGCCCGCCAAGTCAAGGCGAAAGGCCGTATCGGCGGAACCCGCAAGCGGGCGGCGCATTGATCCGGCGGCTGGTTGGCGGATCGGACGCCGCGCTTTGCGAAAGCGCGGGTCAGGCGAGGTGTCACATGGTCAACCCGCTCGAAATCATGCCGGTTCTGGCGCTCGCCGCGATGATTGCCTTCATTCCGCTGATCGGAGAGTGCCCAAGGCCTTCGCAAGACAAGCGGCGCCTTCCGCCGCGGCGGTGAACGGCGCGGCGCTCTTGCCGGTTGGGCGTACAATCTCCATTGTTCTCTGGGAGCGCGCCCCGGAGATTTGTCATGGCCCAGACCAACAACCGTTTCTTCGACGAAGTCGGACGGCTGATGAACGATGCGGCTGGCGTCGCCACCGGCGTGCGGCGCGAATTCGACACCATGGTGCGAACCCAGGCCGAGAAGTATTTGCGCGACCTCGAAGTGGTGCAGCGCGAGGAGTTCGAGGCCGTCAAGGAGATGGCGCGGCTCGCCCGCGAGGAGAACGAGGCGCTGAAGGCGCGGATTGCAGCGCTGGAGGCGAAGCTCGCCGCGGGCAACGAGGGCGGACACGGGTAATTTCCCAAATCCGCGATTTCCTTGTCTTTTCAGCCTTGCGCGGCTATAAGCCGCCGGTCTTGCGGCTCCGACACCCCTGGAGGCACGCCGCCGGGCAATTCACACATCAAAGCAAGGACTTGAACATTATGGCGACCGTCAATGAACTGAGCGCGACGGCGCGTCCGAAGGCCGGCAAGGGGGCCGCCCGGGCAGTGCGTCGCGAGGGCCGTGTCCCGGCCGTGATCTACGGCGACAACAAGGAGCCGATCACGATCGCGCTCGACTTCAAGGAACTGAAGCAGAGGATCTACGCGGGTCACTTCCTCACCACCGTCTGCAATCTGGACGTGGACGGCACGAAGCATCGCGTGATCCCGCGCGACTTCCAGCTCGATCCCGTGATGGACAATCCGCTCCACGTGGATTTCCTGCGCCTCGGCGAAGGCGCGCAGGTGCGCGTGCGCGTGCCGATCCGCGCGATCAACGCCGACGCGGCGCCGGGCATCAAGCGCGGCGGCACCGTCAACCTCGTCGCGCACACGATCTCCGTGCTGGTGCCGGCCGACAACATTCCGCAGGCGTTCGAGGTCGATCTCACCGGCCTCGAGATCAACTATTCGCGGCATCTCAGCGATATCACGCTGCCGCCGAACGTGAAGGTGCTGGAGCACGGCGACATCACGCTGGTCACCATCGTGCCGCCGTCCGGCTACGCCGAAGAAATGAAGGCCGCCGCCGAAGCCGCTGCCGCCGCTGCTGCTGCCGCCGAGGCTGCTGCCGCTGCTCCTGCCGCTCCGACCGGTGCGCCAGGCGCCGCGCCTGCGGCTCCTGCCGCCGCCGCGCCGGCCGAGAAGAAGTAAGCCTCTTGCTTGTCCGGTCCCGGCTCAACGCCGGGGCCGGTACCTTTCCGCCGGATGGCCTGATCCATGCTGCTGTTCGTCGGGCTCGGCAATCCGGGCGCCAAGCACGCCGCCAACCGCCACAACATCGGATTCATGGTGGTGGACGCGATCGCCAAGCGGCATTCGTTTCCGCCGTGGCGGCGGCGCTTCCAGGGCGTCGCGACCGAGGGCACGCTCGGCCGCGAGAAAGTGCTGCTGCTGCTGCCGGGCACCTACATGAACGAGTCCGGACGCGCGGTCGGCGAAGCGATGCATTTCTACAAGATGGCGCTCTCCGACATCGCGGTGTTTCACGACGAGATCGAATTGCCGACGGCGAAAGTGCGCGTGAAGGTCGGCGGCGGAATCGCGGGTCACAACGGCCTGCGCTCGATCAGCGGGCATGTCGGCAACGACTACAAGCGCGTGCGGATCGGCGTCGGCCATCCGGGCGTGAAGGAACTGGTGCATCCGCATGTGCTCGGCGACTTCGCCAAGAGCGAGCGCCCTTGGGTCGAGACATTGTGTGACGTGATCGCCGACAACGCGGACCTGCTTGCAACGGCCAGGGACGCAAGCTTCCAGAACAAGGTGCACCTCGCGATGAGCGCGAAGTGCTTCGGCGGCACGAACGACGCCGAGACAAAAGAAAAGTCAGAGGACTAGATGGGCTTCAAGTGCGGCATCGTCGGACTGCCGAATGTCGGCAAGTCGACATTGTTCAACGCTCTCACAGAGACCGCGGCGGCGCAGGCGGCGAACTATCCGTTCTGTACCATCGAGCCGAATGTCGGCGAGGTGGCGGTGCCGGACCCGCGGCTCGACGTGCTGGCGAAGCTCGCGAAGTCCGCCGAGATCGTGCCGACGCGGCTCACCTTCGTGGACATCGCCGGGCTGGTGAAGGGCGCGTCGCAGGGCGAGGGGCTCGGCAACCAGTTTCTCGGCAACATCCGCGAGGTCGACGCGATCGCGCATGTGGTGCGCTGCTTCGACGACGGCGAGGTGACGCACGTCGCCAACACAATCGATCCGGTCGCCGACATCGAGACGATCGAGACCGAGCTGATGCTCGCCGACCTCGACAGCCTCGAGCGGCGTGTCGATGCGCTGGAAAAGAAGATCAGGGGCCAAGACAAGGAAGCGAAGGAAACGCTCGATCTCGTGCAGCGCGCGCTCAAGCTGTTGCGTGATGGTAGGCCGGCGCGGTTCGTCGAGCGCAAGGCGGAAGAAGAGAAGCTGTTTCATTCGCTCGGCCTGCTGACGTCGCTGCCGGTGCTCTATGTGTGCAATGTCGAGGAGGCCGCAGCCGCGACGGGCAACGACTACGCGCGCGCGGTGGAGAAGCGTGCCGCCGAAGAAGGTGCAGCCTCCGTCGTGATCTCGGCCAAGATCGAGTCCGAGATCGCCGTGCTGCCGCGCGAGGAGCGCGAGATGTTCTTGGCGGAGATCGGCCTGAAGGAGCCGGGCTTGGATCGCCTGATCCGCGCCGGCTACGGGCTGTTGCATCTCGTGACGTTCTTCACCGCCGGGCCGAAGGAGACGCGCGCCTGGACCGTCACGCACGGCTCGCGCGCGCCGCAGGCCGCGGGCGTGATTCACACGGATTTCGAGAAGGGCTTCATCCGCGCCGAAACGATTGCCTACGACGATTACGTCAAGGGCGGCGGCGAGGCCGGCGCGCGCGACATCGGCAAGCTGCGGTTGGAGGGCAAGGAGTATCTGGTCGCCGACGGCGACGTGATGCATTTCCGGTTTGCGACGTAGGGCGCCGCACTCATTTGGCTATGGTTCAGCAGACCTTGTTGCAGCCGGCGTTAGGCAGTAGCGCTTCGATCGCCTTGGCCGAGTTGCTGTTAGTTGCCGCCCGCGGCGTCCAATTTCGGAAATATCGCAACACTTGGAGGCGCGGCGGGTTCATTGAGGACGCACTGATGGTTCTCGGACTTTGCTCCAGATGAGCGCGCTCGAAGGCGTTCAATCTCCTCTGCGGCAGCGAGCAGAAGCTGCGCAGTTTGATGCCAGCCGGCTTCGCTCACATAAGGCGCGGACTCACGCAGTTGCGTTGTCAGATATGTCGCCTGCATTGCGGAGCCCTCCAAATTCCGGTTGTCGGGTTCTTTCGGCATGTCATTTCGTCCCGACGATCATCGACTGATCGTCCGTGAGCGCTTCCACGCGCATGTCGCGGAAGCCGGTTTCGCGCATCCAGCCGATGCAGTCCGCACCGGTGAAGTCGAACCCGCCGGACGTCATCACCAGCATGTTCAAACTCGCCAACAAGCCGGCAGCGTTCGTGCGCCGCTCGTCGTCGATCAACCGCTCATAGACGATCAGACAGCCGCCTGCCGGAAGCGCCTGATAGGCCTTCGCGAGCAACATTTTCTTGGTTGAAAGATCCCAATTGTGAAGCACCCGGCCCATCACCAGCACGTCGGCCGGCGGAAACGGGTCGTGGAAGAAATCGCCCCGATGGAAGCGCAGTCGGTCCGACAGACGATGCTCGCCGACATAGGCCTCGAATGCAGCGCGGACGTGCGGCAGATCGAAGCCAGCGCCACCGATATGGTCGTGCGCCTGCGCAATCTGGACCGGCAGGCAACCTTGTGCGGTCCCGATATCAAGGACGGTCGTATAGTTCTTCCATGGGAATTTCGCCGCCATCGCGGTCGCGGCCGGAAGACTGCCACCGGCCATCCCCTTCACGAATGCTTCGAGCGTCGCGGGTGGCGTAGAGCGCCGGATATCTTCCGTTCGCCGTGGCGCTTTGCGATTGTCCGGTCCGCAGCGCAGCGGTCAGCAAGCCCCAATGCTCATAGATGCGGGCGTTGAGGTATTCGAGCTCTCCGCCCATATACGTGGACTTGCCGCGGTCGAGGTAGATGCCGGTCTCGGGCGTGTTGGCGTAGCTTCCGTCCTTGCGTTCCAGTAGTCCCAGGGCAACGAGGGCGTCGAAGAAATCGCAAGCGCCGCGGCGGTCGATTCCGATTCGCTCGCGCAGCGTTTCGCGGTCGAGCGGTCCCTTGGCGAGCGCCGTGAACAAGCCAAGCTCGACTGCGCTGAGCAATGTTTTCGCTCCCATGAAGGCGCGGCTGAGTTGCACGATCCGGTCGGGAACAGGGAATGCGGCTTCGGTCATCGTCGCGGGTCGCATGTTGGCCTCACTGCGCCTTGATGCCGGCTTCGCGGATGACGCGGCCGTACTCGTCGTGATGCTTGCGGATGAAGGCGTTGAAATCCGCGCCGCATGTCGCGACCGGGAAGAGTCCTTGATTCACCAGCCGTTCCCTGACCTCGGGCGCCTGCAGCGCAGCCGTGAACCAGCTTGCGAGCTGGGAAACCGTTTCGGGCGGTGTCTTCGCGGGGGCGACGATGCCGAGCCAGCCTTCCGCCTCCACGTCCGCATGCGATTCGGCGATCGCCGGCACGTCCGGCAGCGCCTCGATCCGTTCCCGCGTGCCGACCGCAAGCGCGCGCAGCGTGCCTGTCTTGATGTGGGCCGCCACCGCCGAATAATCCGCCAAGGCAGCAGTGACATGTCCGCCGAGCAGTGCGGTGACCGCAGGCGTGCTCCCCGCATACGGCACGAACGTCATGTTGAAGCTGGCGGCGCGCTTGAAAATCTCGAACGCGACGTGGTGGGCGGTCGCCGGGCCATTGGCGGCGAACGTCAACTCGCCCGGCTTCGCGCGGGCCGCGCCGACGAGATCGGCGAGCGTGCGATACGGTGCGTTGGGACTCACGACCAGAACGTGCGGTGAGCGCACGAGATAGCAGATCGGCTCGAAGCTCGTGAGCGGGTCATAGCTCAGCTTCCTCAGATGAGGATTGATGACGAACGAGTTCGCCATGAACAGGATGGTGCTGCCGTCTGGTGCCGCGCGTGACACCGCTTCGCTCGCGATGAGGGTGCCTCCGCCAGGGCGGTTTTCGATCAGCATCGTCGCGCCCTGCGCGCGGCCGATCTGCTCCGCTAGGGCGCGCCCGAGGACGTCGAAGGGACCGCCTGCCGCGACGGGTACCACCATCTTGACCTGCCGGCCGGGATTCGGCTGGCCCGCGACGGGATCGGCGAGGAGCGCGCAGACGGTCGTGGCGACGATGGCCGACAAGGACGCTGGCTGGGCGGTCATGGTGCTTCCCTCCTCTGGCTGGTCTTTGTTCGCGGCGTGTGCCGCAGGCAGAACACTACCCTTGCCGTGCATAACGATATAGTTCTAAAGCTGGATGAGGAGATAACGGTTTGGAATGGCCGACGAACGGCAACTGGACGATCGCGTCATGCAGCGGCTCAAGCTGCGCGATGTGCGCGCCTTCATGACGGTGCGCGCAATCCGGCAGCATGGGGAAAGCCGCCGCGCAGCTTGCCGTCTCCCAGCCGGCGGTCTCGAAGGCGATCGCCGGGCTGGAGCACACGCTCGGCGTCCCGTTGCTGGATCGCTCAGTCCAAGGCGTGGAGCCGACGATCTATGGCGAGGCCTTGCTCAAATGGGCCCATACATTCCGCGACGACCTGCGGCAGGGCGTCAGGGAGATCGCGTTTCTTGCCGACCCGAACGTTGGTGAAGTGAACATCGGTACCACCGAAATGATGTCGGCAGGAATTTCCGGCCGTGATCAGTCGCCTCTCCCGGCAGTTTCCGCGCCTCACGTTCAATGTGCTGCAAGCGCGCACCCTCGACTTGCAGTACCGCGACCTGCGTGATCGCACCGTCGACCTTGTCCTCGGGCGGCTGCCCGGCCCGACCGTCGATGACGATCTCAACGTGGAGATTTTGCTCAATGACCCGCTGCTGGTCGCGGCGGGACTAAGCAACAAATGGGCGCGTCGCCGTCGCGTCGCCGCTGCCGAATTGATCGATGAGCCCTGGTGCCTGCCAGGCTATGGGGGCCTGGTGATGTTGCGGCTTGAGGAAGCATTCCGCGCCAAGGGATTGGGACTGCCGAAACACAGGGTCGGGTCGACCTCGATCCAGCTGTTCAACGCGCTGCTCGCGACGGGAAATTTCTTGAGCGTATATTCAGCCGCAACACTTGCAACTGAGCGGCAAGCGCCTCGGCCTAAAGGCGGTGCCTGTCGACCTGCCGATCCGCCCAGGACCCATCGGTATTGTGACGGTGAAGAAGCGTATGGTCCCGCCGGTCGCGCAGCGTTTCATCGACTGCGCGCGCCAGGTTTCCAAACCACTGGCGTAAAGGGAAATCGCTCGTTGCCTGGGGTGAAGTGTCCGCTTCGGCATTTTCGGACCCGCTGAATTGCGTATCGCCGCGAGGTGCTCTTGCGCACGGAACACAATCAGGATGAATTCTGCCGTGCGCGGGCAGTTAAGGTGGCGCGCGCTTCACGGGCCAGTCGATCACACTGCCGGAAAACAAAGCCCACCATACGAAGACCGGCTGAAATGTGAGCCGTGGCGCGTGGTACCACCAGCTGTCGGGAAACGGCCACACTTCGACATGATCGAATGCGTGTTTGATGTTCGCCGGGAAGACGCACACCGCGTAGATCGCCAGCATGATGCCCGCGATACGGCGCAAGTTGGTGGTCAACAGCGCGAGGGCTCCGGCACACTCGAATAGCCCGGTGATCATGATCACCGCACGCGGCGCGGGCACCCACTCCGGCGTGATGGCGAGGAATTTGTCCGGCGCCCAGAGGTGAGCGATCCCGGCGACGATATAGATAACCGCGAGCAGCCAGCGCAGCAGCGTTCGTTTGCGTTCGACGTCCCTGGTCACATCCCGCCGCGATTGCGGATCGCCGCCAGATGCTCGTTGATGCGGAACACCATCAGGATGAATTCCGCGACGATGCGGGCGCCCAAAATTCCCACCAGCATGCCGGCAAAGCTCGCGACCGCCGTGATGGCGCCGGCGATCGGGTTGATCGTCATGGTTCCAAGCGCGGCGACGAGGCCCGACAGCCCGGCCAAGATCACGATGATCACAACAAGCCAGTAAAACAGCTTGATGATCGACGGCGTGATGAACCGCTCCCATTGGAACAGGTCGCCGATATAGAACATGACGTTCTCCGTCGCCAAGTCGGGGTCCGGCAGCAGCCCGCGCGAGACTGCACGCGCGCGAAACGATGTCAATCTGGCGCCTGTTGACGCCCACAAGCGCGCGCGTCTAGGGATTTGCCGGGCGTGGGGGTGAGCGGTGCCGAAGTATTACTTCGAGGATTTTTCCAGCGACTGGACGGCGGAATATGGGCCGCGCCGTGTCACGCGCGAGGAAATCATCGCGTTTGCCGCGCAATACGATCCGCAGCCGATGCATCTCGACGAGGAGGCGGCGCGCCACACCATGCTGGGCGGGCTCGCGGCGTCCGGCTGGCACACCTGCTGCATCATGATGAAGATGATCGCGGACGGGCTGCTGCTCGACGCCGCCTCGATGGGTGCGCCCGGGCATCGAAGAGGTGAAGTGGCTGCGGCCGGTGCGGCCGGATGATGCGCTCACGGTGCGCGGCAAGGTGACAGGCTCGCGCGCGTCGCAGAGCAAGCCGGACCGCGGCTTCGTCACGTTCCTGTGGGAGGTTTATAACGGCCGCGACGAGATGGTGATGACGCTCGTCTGTCCGCAGATGCTGCTCCGCCGCCATCCGGGAGCGGCCGCATGAGGTACTTCGACGACATCGCCGTCGGCGACCGGATGGAGCTCGGCACCCATGTGTTCAGCGCGGACGACATCAAGCGCTTCGCCGCGCAATACGACCCGCAGGCGTTCCACATGGATGAGGCAGCGGCGGCGGCATCGCATTTCGGCGCGCTCTGCGCGTCCGGCTGGCACACCGTCGCGGTCTGGATGAATTGCGCGTTCAGCGCGGCAAGCGCGAAGACGCCGAGCGCGCGGCGCGCGGCGAGATCATCGCGAAGGGCGGGCCGTCGCCCGGCTTTCGCGATTTGCGATGGCTGCGGCCGGTCTACGTGGGTGACACGATCACCTACGCATCCGAGGTCGTCGAAACGCGTGTCACGAAAACCCGGCCCGGCTGGGGACTGGTTTTCTCGCGCAACACCGGCGTCAACCAGAACGGCGAGATGGTGCTGTCGTTCATCGGCTCGGGGTTTGTCGAACGGCGCCCCGGCGCAGCGTAAAGCGTTACCGCCGGGTTGGTTTCCGAAGTTTGAAATTGCACCGGTCGTTGTCGGCGGCACAATGCTGTGAATTTATCGAACCTCGCGTAATACCATCTGCAAGACGCTGCGGCGCGCGCAGGTGAGGGCAGCCTGCTGGCGCGTTATGGCACAAGGACGTGCGACATGGAAGAACGGAGAAAGGTCCCGGCAGCCGGACGCTCAAATCCGGCAAGATCATCGTGCACGCCAACACGTCACTGGTCGATTGCACGGTGCGCAATCTGTCGGAAAAGGCGCGCGCTGCTCGTAGTGTCGAGCCTCGCCGGAATTCCGGAGAGATTCCAGTCTGAAGCTCGATTCGAATCCGCGCGGCACGATTGCCGCGTCATCTGGCGCGGCAAGGACCGGCTCGGCGTGGAGTTTGCGAGCTAGCGCCGGTATTGAGGCCGGCGCTGGCCGGAGCCGATCATCGGCGGTGCAGCGCTCTTGTGGCGGAAGCTGATGCGTCCGCGCTGCAGATCGTAAGGCGACATCTCGACCACGACCCGATCGCCCACGCCGGTGCGGATGCGGAACTTGCGCATCTTGCCCGCCGTGTAGGCGAGGATCTCGTGATCGTTGTCGAGCTTCACACGGAAGTTGCCGTCAGGCAGCACTTCCGTGACCGTGCCGTCGAATTCGAGAAGTTCTTCCTTCGCCATGCCGTGATCCCTTTGGGCGATCTTTTAGCGTGTGTTTCGCTGCTCGTCACCAGCCACTTGGGCAGGACGCGGACGGCGCTGCATGAAGGCGACGGTCGCGATGTTGTCGCGCGATGCTCGGACGCGCGCGCGTGGCGGTTTCCGCCGTTGTGCCGCTTCTGGCCTTGATGCCGGCCGTTGCGACGGGGCTTGCCGTGGGCCTGTTCGCCACGACCTTGATGGGCGTGCTCGTTGCGGCCTGCGTGGCCGTTGCTGCCACCATTGCGCCGCTGCTGCTGACCGTTGCGGCGGTTGCCGTTGCGGCCGCTGCGGTTCTGCTGCGGGCGTTGTTGTCGCCGGCCGGACGTCGTTGCGCGGCGCGCTGCGGCGCTCGGTTGCCGGCAGCTTCAGCTGGATCAGCCGCTCGATGTCGCGCAGGAACGCGCGTCTCTTCGTTGTCGCAGAACGAGATCGCGATGCCCTCCGCGCCGGCGCGCGCGGTGCGGCCGATGCGGTGCACGTAGCTCTCCGGAATGTTCGGCAGGTCGTAGTTGATGACGTGGCTGATGCCCTCCACGTCGATGCCGCGTGCCGCGATGTCGGTCGCGACCAGCACCTTCAGCTTGCCGGAGCGGAACGCGCCGAGCACGCGCTCGCGCTGGTTCTGCGACTTGTTGCCGTGGATCGCTTCGGCCGAGAGGCCGGCGTTGATGCAGGCTCTTCACCACCTTGTCGGCGCCGTGCTTGGTGCGGGTGAACACGAGCGTCTGGCCGGTGACTTCGCCGCGCAGCACCTCGATCAGCAGCGCGGACTTCGCCGGCTTGTCGATCATGATGACGCGCTGGGCGATGCGTTCGACCGTGGAGGCAACCGGCGTGACGGCGACGCGCGCCGGATCGCGCAGCATCTGCGCCGCGAGGTCCGCGATCTCGCGCGGCATGGTGGCGGAGAACAGGAGCGTCTGGCGCTCCTTCGGCAGCTTCGCGACGATCGTGCGGATGTCGTGGATGAAGCCCATGTCGAGCATGCGGTCGGCTTCGTCGAGCACCAGCACGTCGACATGATTGAGCCGCACCGCGTTCGAGCGCACGAGGTCGAGCAGGCGGCCCGGTGTCGCGACCAGCACGTCGAGACCGTTCATCAGGTCACGCACCTGGCGTCCCATCGGAACGCCGCCGATGACGAGCGCCGACTGGATGCGCATGTGGCGGCCGTAGGTGCGGAAGCTTTCGAGGATTTGCCCCGAAAGTTCGCGCGTCGGCGAGAGCACCAGCACGCGCGGGCTCTTCTTCTCGAGCGGCTTCCGGTTGGCGTGCAGCCGGTTAAGGATCGGCAGCGCGAACGCGGCGGTCTTGCCGGTGCCGGTCTGCGCAATGCCGACGAGGTCGCGGCCTGCCATGACCAGCGGGATGGCGTCGGCTTGGATCGGGGTGGGGGTCGTGTACTGCTCTTGAGCGAGTGCGCGGGTGATCGGCTCTGCGAGGCCGAAATCGTTAAAAGAAGTCAAAAAGGTCAGTCCTATGGTGGCGAAATGCGCCCGCACGATCGAAATCGTGCAGCGACCGCATGACGCGGGGGGCTTGAGACACCCCGCCTGATCTGGGTTGTCAATGTGATTGGAGGTTCGAAAGGCGGGCCGAAACCATTGTTTTGGTTGTCGTACAGGCGGCCCCGCCAGCGGCCCAACAACGGGACCGACGCGGCTCATATGGCAGGTTCGCGTGGTCTTTTCAAGGCAGGGCAAACCCGCATGGTCAACGAATGCTGATTACAAACAAGGCGCTGGCGTGCTAGCGAGACCCCGGGCACGGCCACGGAGAATCGATCGATCATGGCGATGACTGATGTGCGTGCGGACTTGGCGCAAACCGAAACCGCGAGTCCGATACCAGACGTGCATCGAACGGCGAGCGAAACGAGCCGCACGTTCATCCACTATCCATCCCTGATCTTCCTTGCCGCCATTCATCTGATCGCGATCGCGAGCTTCGTCTACATCTACCTGTACGGCGTCGGCACGTGGGAGGCGGTGTTTCACATCCTCGCCATGTTTGCCGGCGGGTTCGGCATCACGGCGCTGTATCATCGCGCGTGGGCGCACAACGCCGTCAATTTCGCGCGGCCGGTCGAATATGTGCTCGCGATCTGTTCCACGTTCGTGATGCAGATGCCGGCGCGGCAGTGGATCTCGACGCACATCAAGCACCATCAGCACACCGATCACGACGACGATCCCTACAACATCCAGCGCGGCTTCTGGTGGGCGCACTTCGAGTGGATCATCTTCGCGCCGGTGCCGCCGATCGAAGTGCCGGCCCGGCTCGAAGACAATCCGGTCGTGCGCTGGCAGGAGCGCTATTACTGGCTGCTGGTCGTGCTGACGAATGTCGTCACTTCCGATCCTGCTCAGCCTCGCGGTCGGTGCGCCCTGGTGGGGCGGGCTGCTGCTCTCGGTGTTGCGGGTTGTCCTGATGTGCCACGCGGTGTTCGCGGTGAACTCGGTATGCCACATGTGGGGCACGCGTCCGTTCACCAAGGACGTCTCGGCGCGCGATGTGTGGTGGTTTCCGTTCGTGCTCGGCGAGCAGTATCACAACTATCATCACGCGTTTCCGCGCGACTACCGCCATGGCATCGCGTGGTCTGCGTTCGATCCGACCAAATGGCTGATCATGCTGCTCGCCCGGGTCGGGCTCGCGAAAAATCTCTTCACGATGCCGGAACGGCGTATCGTGGAATCGCGCGAGCAGGCCGCGCAACGTCGCGCGATTGACCGCGTCTTCTCGCTAGTTGGTGCAGGTCCTCGCGATCACGGCGTTGGCGTCGCTGAGCGCCCCGTCGAGCTGACCGACTTCCGTATCGCGCTCGGCGCCGGTCTTGCAACGCGCGAACACGTCGCGCGCCTTGCTGACGATCGCGGCGTGATCCTGATAGAGCGCGCAACGTTCCTTGCTCTCGGCCGGAACCGAGCCACGCACGCGCACCAGCGTTTTCACCAGGCTGTTCTCGGTGCGCGCGAGTTCGCGCACGCAGGTCGGCGCACCGCCGGCGGCCTGAACAGAGACCGGCGCAGCCGCACAGAGCGCGGCAAGACAAATCGCATATGCGGCGCGTCGCGAACGCGGCATCGTGGATTCTCCGGGTACTTGGCTTAGTCGGGTTGCGCGGTCCGCAGGTTCATGCCGTCGATACGAAAAAGCCGGCGGCAAGTTTCGTCAGACTTGCGCCGGCTTGTGAACTCGTGATGACGGATTGACTGGCTGTGAACAGCCTTAGCAGCGCACCACCGTGATCTCGCGCTCGCCCTCGGTTGCCGGCACCGTGACCTTCTCGGCGGTGCAGGCGTCCTGGTTCTCGCCGCGCGCGCGGGTGAGCACCGGGCGGGGAGCGGGCGGCGGCGGATCGTCGTCGACGTGCTGGATCAGAGGCTGTGGCGCGTAGACCGGAATCGCCTCGCTCGGATCGTAGGGCGCGCCGAAATAGCTGATGTCGCCGTAACCCGTGACCGGGAGGATCAGGCCCCCCTTGCGATGGCGGCCATGATCGAGCCGGACGAAGCGCGAGCCGCGATAGGTGAAGGCTCCGGTCGCAACCGGCGGAATCTTGACCGGCTTGAAGACGGGATGCACTGGACCGGGATGCGGGCTCGTGCCGGGCCGCGGGCTCACGAGGTGCGGTCCGCGGATCGCTCCATGCCGCGCGCCGCGGAACTGGGGACGGAAATGGGGAATCGGCCGGAAGCCGCCGATCCGCACGCCGCCACCGCCACGGAAGCCCGCGGGGCCGGCTGACGACGGTTCGGGCAGCAGCGTCAGGGCCGCCGCCAGCAGCCCGAACGCAACAAAATTACGCACCATCGCGGTCTCCCTCTCGGTAGAGGAGCCGCCGCACTCCAAATTGGCCTCGGTTTTGAACCTAATTGGCACTTGCGGGTTTGTCGAACGATCCGAACGCGCGAATTAAGCGAAGGTTAACCCATCGGCTTGAACCGGCGTTAACGGTCGCGCGACTAAGGGATTGAGGGGAGTTTGGGGGAGGGGATCATGGCTGACCGTCGCAGTCTCGGAATTCTTGGCTTTGTGTTCGGTGGCGTGACCGTCGCGGTCATGCTGGTCGCCGCCATTGTCGTGAAGAACCACGTCGAGAGCCGCATCACGATGGATGCGGGCCTGCCGGTGATGGCCGCGTCCTCCCAGACCGTGATCCGCTAGAACCGCGTACCAGCCAGCCGGAAACCATTCGCCGCGCACGCCGTTTCCTTTGGGCAACGGGAGTGCGCACGCATGATCATTGCATCCAAAACCAGCCTGATCGCCGTGGCGATGCTCGCCCTGACCGGGGCGGCTCGGGCCGCCGAAGTCCCGACCCTCGATGTCAGCCGCACCTGCAAGCCTCTCTCCGCCGATGTAGCGATCGACCAGGACCGCTGTTACCGGGCCGAGCGTGAAGCGCGTGACGAGCTTGCCAAAGAGTGGAACGATTATTCGGCGGCCGACCGCACGCTCTGTTCAGCCCGAGCCACGATGGGCGGCACCGCGAGCTATGTCGGGCTTCTGACCTGCCTCGAGATGAAGCGTGACGTGGCGAAGCTCCCGCCGGATCGTGGGCTCACGACCCGGCCGTCTGGCTTGCCGATCAGGTAGCGGACCTTAAGCGCGGTCGAGGCGGGCGTCGCTCACCTGCGACTTCCACTGGTGCATGCTCTCGGCGATGATCTTCACCGAGGTCATCGCGACCTGGCTGAGCTGTGCGTAGCTCGCGATCTCGCGCTGCACGCGCTCGCCTTCGGTCTGCAGGAAGTCGCGCACGTTGCGCAGGTCGGAGATCAGGCTGTCGATCTCGGTCACCGACGAACCGGACACGCGATCCAGCAGCGAGTTGATGTTGTTGACGGCCTGCTCGCTCGCGGCGTTGGGCGTGCCCTCTGCCGCCGGCCGGCGCAGGTGCGCCACGTCGCGGCGGATGAATTCGCGGATCTCGCCTTCGAACTCGCTCGGCGTTTCGTCGAGCTTGGGAGTGCGAGAGGGTGTTGCGTTCATGAGAATTGTCCCCGTTATCGAGAGTGCCGGTGCAACGCGTTGATACAAAGGGCCTTCCACCGGTGACGATTACGGGGTTCGAATCTGGCCGCTTGAGGCCGAGTTCGCGGCAAAATCGCGTCTCTTCTTGACAGTTTGCCGCGAATTGATTCTGTTCCCATGCGTCAACCAACCCTTGGGGAAAGACGAATGATTCGGACTTTGATCGCTGCCTCTTTGTTTGCGTTCGCCGTGACGACGTTCTCGCCGGTTTTCATCCCGTCGAGCGATGAGGCACAGGCGCAGCCGGCGGCTGACCGCCGTACCCAACCGGGCAACAGCGCGTGCCGGCTCTCCAACGGCCAGAAGTGCTGATCTGGACGATTGCCTATCCGCGAAAGCAGAACAGCCGGCCATTGGGCCGGCTGTTCCTTTTAGCGACGCGTATTTTCCGAACTAGATGCGGTCGGTCCCGAAGATCAGGCCAAGCGGCGTCCAGTTGAAGCGGTAGGTGATGGCGCCGCGCACCATGTCGCCGGACACTTTCACCGAGTTGTTGATCGACGCAAGCGGCACGACGAAGTCGCGCGCCAGATAGCTCACGGTGCCGAGGTCGTAGTGCAGGTATTCGGCGCGGAACTGCCACGGTCCGCTGGCGACTTCGACGCCGCCGCCCACCGCCCAGCCCCACAGGTTCTTGCTGATGCTGCCGCTCGGGCAGGCGCCTGCCAGCAGGCAGCCGCCCGCGATCGGCACGATGTTGCTGCTGCTCGCCTCGATGCGTCCGCTGGCGAGACCGCCGGTCGCGTAGAGCAGGATGTTGTCGCTGAGCAGCACGCCGCCGCGCACGCGCGAGGTGCCGAACCAGTTCAATCTCTGGCTGGCGTTCGCGGTGAACGGAATGCCGAGGATCGTGCCGTTGAAGGCCTGCGACGCCTTGATGTCGGTGTAGGAGAAATCGGAATCGAAGCCGAGCACCATGCGGTCGAACTGATAGTTCGAACCGTAGGTGATACCGCCGATGAAGCCCTGCGGATTGCCGGCGAGTGTCGTCGGCGCGCCCGACGCGAGGAAGAACGGTGCGTAGAACGGCGTCCGGGGTGAACTGAAATGCCGTTGCGGCCCCAACCGTAGCCGCCGTGCACGCCGATATAGAATCCGTACCAGCTCTGTTTGGCCGGTACCATGACCGGCGCCTTCACGACTGGAGCGGCAGGGATGTCGGCAGCGCCTGCTGAGGCGACCGCCGCCATCCATGCCACCATCCCCGCGCCCGCTAAGACCGAAAGCTTCCTCAGCATCGTCGTACCCCCGTCGGAACTTGCGGATTTTGCGCCCAGGTCCGTTTCGGCGGCTAGTGCAAAAAAGCCACACGATACAATCCGTTGCGGGAGGTTTGAGACGCTAAAAATCGCGCCAAATTGGCGGCTTTTCCACAGAAGCTGCCGCCACGTCGCGGGAATCCCAACGGGTGCGCGGCCGTTATCGCTCTTGCTGACCGCCCGCAGACCCATAGAATTCAGGCCAGCCCAGATAAGAGACGCCCGGAGGCCGCCCATGCTCTCGATCCGCCAGATCCATCCGGTGTTCGCCGGCGAGGTGTCGGGGGTTGATCTCCGGAAGCCGCTGACGCGCGAGGAGGCCAGGGCGATCGACGCCGGCATGGACCGTTACGCGGTGCTGGTGTTTCACGACCAGAACATCACCGACGACCAGCAGATCGAATTCACCAAAAACTTCGGCGAGATCGAGGGCGCGCACGGCGGCAACATCACCAAACCGCAAGAGCTGCGCCTGAAGACCGGGATGATCGACGTCTCGAATCTCGACAAGGACGGCAAGCCCCTGCCGCGCGACGATCGCCGCCGCATGTTCAACCTCGGCAACCGGCTGTGGCATTCGGATTCGTCCTTCCGCGCGATCCCGGCGAAGTACTCGATCCTCTCGGCGCGTTCGGTCGCGACCGGCGGCGGCAATACCGAATTCGCCGACATGCGCATCGCCTACGATCTGCTCGACGACGAGACACGCGCCCTGGTCGAGGATCTGGTGTGCGAGCACACGCAGCTCTACTCGCGCGGCTCAATGGGTTTTTCGGGTTGGACCGAAGAGGAACTGGCGATGTTCAAGCCGGTGCGCCAGCGGCTCGTGCGCACGCATCCGGTGACTGGGCGCAAGTCGCTCTATCTCTCATCGCACGCCGGAACGATCATCGGCTGGCAGATGCCGGAGGCGCGCGACCTGCTGCGCGATCTCAACGAGCACGCGACACGGCCCGAGCTCGTCTATGTCCATCGCTGGCGGCTGCATGATCTCGTGATGTGGGACAACCGGCAGACCATGCACCGGGTGCGCCGCTTCGACGAGAGCAAGCCGCGCGACATGCGCCGCACGACCGTGCGCGGCGAAGCGATGACGGCGGAGCAGGCGGAGGCCGCGTAACCGCGGGAGGGGGAAGGGTGACCCCGCCGAAGCGGGGTCCAAACCAAAGCGTCATTCGAACTGACGCCAAGCTAACGCATTTGTTTGAAAGTCTCGGCAATCACTTCGCTAAAGTTTGAGCGAAAACGCTCCGTCAAATTGCATACGAGTTCATGCTGTTACGCGCGCGGAACCACGCGCATTCCTTGCACATTTCTGCCGCGAAATGATCACGGCGCACAGTTGGAACGGGCGAATTGCGCGTCGCGTTGAGCCTTTGATCCCAACAAATTCGGAGGCCTTTCATGCGCGCGAAATTCATTGTTCCCGGATTGGCGGCGCTCGGCGTCGCGCTGGCGACGCAGGCAAGCGCCCAATCGGTGGTAACGCGCTCGATCACCACGGAACCGGTCGAGACCGTCGTGACGCAGACGCCAACCGGAACCGTGGTGACGCGCCGGCCGGTGGTGAATGCGCCGGTCGCGGGCGAGGCCATCGTGGCGGCACCGTCCGCCACCGCTGTGATCGAGACCGATACGGTCGACGCCGTGACGGCGCGCGCCGCCGTGCAGCGCGGCGGGCAAACAACGATGCGCGAACTGGTCACGCAAGAGGTCGCGGCGCGGCCGCAGAAGCGCAGCGTGAAGCAGACCACGCGCGTGAGGGAGACTCGTACGACGACGCGCACGCGGACGGTCCGTCAGCCGCCGCGCGTTTCGCTCAGCCCAAGCGAGCGTCACATCGTCTATCGGACCATCGTGGAGCAGGAGGTGCAGCCGCGCGTCGTGCCGCAGCAGGTCGTGGCCGCGCCGCCGCCGGTGGTGCAGACCGTCCCGGCGGTGCGTCCGCCGATCCTCGCGCAGGAGGACGTGATCGTTGAGCAGCCTGCGCCGGTTTACACGGTCGGTTCGGTACTGCCGGAGAACACGCCGCTCTTCGCGATGCCGCAGAACGTCGCGCTGCGCGTGCCGGCGACGCAGTCCTACAGCTACGCCTACCTCGGCGGCCGCGCCTATCTGGTCGATGCGCCGACCGGCACCATCGTGGCCGATGTGACCGAGTAACCCCTCAGCGTTGCGGGGCCTGCACCAGTTGGCCCCGCAGCGTGTCGTCGACGCATTTTTCGACCAGCGTCAGGCGCACGTCGATATTCTTCGCCTTCTTGTCGTTCTCGTACTTCATCCAGCACTGCGCCTTGGCCTCTTCCGGCGTGAGCGCGACCTTCGGCGCGGCGACAGGTGGCGCAGGCGAGATCTGCTGCACCGCTGTGGGCTGCGCCGCGGGCGCCAAATCGGCCGAGGTGTTGCTTTGTGCACAGCCGGCGAGCACGAGCGCGCAAAGGGCTGGAAGCAATCCCAATTTACTCATGCGCGCTTCATAGACCCGCGCGCCGCGCCGCGCCACCCGGCCAATCGTGACGATATTGTGCAACTGAAACCCTTCGGCGGCGTTGTTGCAACGGAACCCCAGGAGGACGCCATGCGCCCCGATCGATGGACTTTGTCCGCTCTCGCGTTGCTTGCCAGTCTGAGCGTCGCGGCTGCCCAACAAACCGCGCCCGCCAATCAGGCGACCAATCCGATCGGCGACGGCCCGTTCAAGTCGCAACAAGGCGGCAAGGAGGAGCCGGGCTCGCATTCAGCCACCGCCCCCGCCGCGACCGAAGTGCTGGTCGATGGCAAGCTTGCGGTGCCGGGCGCGGCGGCCGACAGCCAGACCGTGCCGTCGAAATTCTCGGAGCGTAACGCGAAGCTCGACCAGGAGCCGCTGATGGGACCGAAGGCTCGCTGAAGCACTCTACAACGACCTCAGTTTGATTGCGGCGGGCTTGATGCCCGCCGCAACGCGTTGTGCATTCAACAAACCCCGCTTGCGCATGCCGGGCCGGGCACGCTAGCGAACAGGTGAGGGGAACGCCCATGATCCGCGTCATTCTGGCTGCCGCGCTGCTGATGTCGTCCGCCACAGCGTTCGCGCAAACCGCGCCGCCCGAGGCTTTGAAGGAGCTTGCGCCGACCGGCACGCTGCGTGCCGCGATCAACTACGGCAACGGCGTGCTGGCGCAGCAACGCGCCGACGGCGAACCGCAAGGCGTCTCGGCCGACCTGTCGCGTGAACTCGCGAAGCGCCTCGGCGTGACGCTGGAATTCGTCACCTTCCAGGCAGCCGGCAAGGCATTCGAGGCCGCGCGCGACGGCAGGGTCGACGTGCTGTTCATTGCGATCGAGCCGGTGCGGGCCGCGGAGGTCGAATTCACGCCGCCTTATGTGCTGATTGAAGGCACCTACATGGTGCTGAAGGATTCGCCGTTGCGCGAGCCCGCCGATGTGGATCAGCCCGGCAAGCGCGTGTCGGTCGGCGAGAATTCTGCCTACGATCTTTTCCTCACGCGCACGCTCAAG
Source organism: uncultured Alphaproteobacteria bacterium (assembly GCA_963779545.1). Taxonomy (GTDB): domain Bacteria; phylum Pseudomonadota; class Alphaproteobacteria; order Rhizobiales; family Xanthobacteraceae; genus PALSA-894. The sequence goes on from CAVZYQ010000013.1 coordinate 394,464, forward strand.
CACGCGCAGCTCGTGCGGACGCCGGGCGGCTGCTGCAAGAACATCGACCTGTTCCGCGCCGAGAAGCTGGACGCGGTCGCGGGCGTGAAGCAGCCGCTGGTCGAATACGCGAAGCAGCATTCCGACGTGCGGGTGATGGAGAAAAGCTTCCAGCAGATCCGTCAGGCGATGGGCACGCCGAAAGGCCGCCTTGCGGGCGCGGCGTACCTGCGCACGTTCATCGAGGACATGAAGGCGAGCGGCTTCGTCGCCGACGCGCTGAAACGCAGCAATCAGCCGGACGCGCAGGTCGCGCCGGCAGGAGGATAGGATGAGTGTAGCGTCCGATGTTTTGAAGGATCTCGCGCCGACCGGCACGCTGCGCGCTTCGATCAATCTCGGCAACATCGTGCTGGCGCAGGGCGCCGCGGATAACCCGGGCGGCGTAACACCGGCGCTTGCGCGCGAACTGGCGAAGCGGCTTGGGGTGCCTTCGAAGCTCACCTGCTTCGATGGTGCGGGCAAGGCCTTTGAGGCGATGAAGCGGGGCGAGCTTGAGATTGTGTTTCTGGCGATCGAGCCGGTGCGCGCCGCCGAAATCGAGTTCACCGCGCCGTACGTGATCATCGAGGGCTGCTATGCGGTGCCGAAGGAGTCGAAGCTCAATTCGCCCGCCGACGTCGACAAGCCTGGCGTTCGCATCGGCGTGAACGCCAACTCGGCGTACGATCTGTTCCTCACCCGCTCGCTGAAGAACGCCACGCTGGTGCGCAGCCAGGATGGTGCGCAAACCTTCGTGGAGCAGAAGCTGGAAGCGGCGGGCGGGGTGAAGCAGGCGCTGGTGCAATTCCTTGCCGGGCATCCCGAGCTGCGCTTGATCGATGAGCGCTTCATGGAAATCCGCCAGGCGATGGGCTGCCCGAAAGGCAGGGCGGCGGGAGCCGCCTATCTCCGCAGTTTCATCGAAGAGATGAAATCGACCGGCTTCGTCGCGAACGAACTGAAGAAGAGCGGACAGCACGACGCGACCGTCGCGCCGGCCGAGACATAATCAGTTCGGTTTCGCGTCCGCAGGCTTTGCCTCCGGCGGCTTTGCGTCGGCCGGCTTCGCCTCCGTGGCAGGTGCCGGCGGCTGCGCCCCGTGGGTGAACACATTCTCGCCGCAGCTTTCGTCCGCGACGCGCTCGAATGCGCGTGAGACGTTGGTGACGTAGCGGTCGAAGCGCTCTTTCATCTCCGCCGGATATTCCAGCGCGACGTGGCGCCAGCTCGTGCCGGCGCAGGCGAGCATCACCTTGCGATAAAAGATGCGGTCGCCCTTCAGCCCGGACACCGTGAGCCGGTCGCGCTCGCCGCGCAGATAGGTCACCTCTTCGCCATCGACGAACGCCACCGCCTTGAAGCGTGCCGCCGTGTCGTTGGCGGCGCTGCTCGCGTAAAGCGCGATCCACGCGGCGCCGTCCGGCGCCACATAGCGGCGGCCGTTCCAATTCGGGTCGGGCGGCTGCAGTTGCCAGTCGCGCGGGATCATGGACGCCTGCGCGCCGCGGCCGCGTTGCCCGCGCGTTCCTTCGCCGCGCATCGCCTCGGCGGCGTCGGGCGTGACCAGCATCACGGGCGCATGGCGGATGTAATAGCGGTAGTGTCGCCGCCGCGCGTCCGCGTCCGTTGCGGTGATCGCGAGGACCGCCAGGATCAGCGTTGCGAGCACGAGCTTTCGCATGCGGTTCCAACGCCGATGTGCTGCAAATGATCCATTGATAAAACGTGCGAAATCCACCCTGGGGCAATTCTGAACATATATTCATCAACATAATCAATAACTTAATCGACCTGCGGCGGAACGGTCGCACCCCTTCGGCGTTGTCGTCGCGATGAAGCGCGAGAACGCGCTTCGCCCACAGGAGAACAGCCCCATGAAGAAATTCGCCCTTGCGGCGGCCGCCGCGGCCGCGCTGATGTTTACCGCCCCGTCGTTCACCGGCCTGTCCGCGTCGCCGGCGGAAGCGCAGACGACCGTCGTGAAGAAGAAGGTCGTGATCAAGCGCGGCGATGGCGACGGCATGCGCCGGAAGGTCGTGATCCGGCATCACGGCGACCGCGGCCGTCATAACGGCTGGCGTCATCGCAACTCCGGCATGAACAAGACCGTGGTCATCAAGCGCGGTGGCGGCGACGGCATGCGCAGCCGCACCGTGATCAAGCGGAAGACCGTCATCAACTAACGCGTTTTCGGTCTGAAGCGCGGGCGGCCCCGGGAAACCGGGGCCGCTTTCGCATGGGCTCTGGCGCGCGCCCCTGGGCGCCCCCACATCGTCGGCAGGGCGAAGTCGAACCGCGAGGACTCCCGATGAAAGTCGCATCGCTTCTCTGCGCCGCCGCGCTTGTTGTAACGACGAGCGCCATCGCGGATGCCACACCCGCAAAGAAAGGCGCGAAGGCGCAGAAGCCTCATGCGCACAGGATGGTGCGGCAGGCGCAACCGCCGCAGGATCCGAGCCGCGCCTACTGGAATGATCCGAGCCGGCAGGGATTCCCGAGCTACAGCCGGGACGTGCGCTGACTCGCCAACATCTGCGCGCAGGCCTAAAATCGCGGCACGCCAATAACCGACGAGGCGGGCCATGAAGCTTCCTTGCGCCATCGCATGCGTTCTCGCGCTCACCGCGAGCGCTGCCGCCAAACCCGGCATTGCGGTCACCACGGTGAACCTGCGCGCCGAGGCCAACACGACGAGCGCCATCGTCACGAAAATCCCAGGCAGCGCGCGCATCGAGGTCGGCGACTGCACCGAGGGCTGGTGCGCGGTGACCTACAAGGGCCAGAGCGGCTTTGCGATCGCGACCGCGCTTGTCACCTCCGGTCGCGCGCCGCCGCGCGCCGCGGTGCGCCGTCCCGTGCCGCCGCCCGGCTACGCGCCTGACGATGACGACGACTTCGTGCCGGCCGGCCCCTATCCGCCCGGCTATGTGGCCGGCCCGCGAGTCTATGTCGGCCCGCCGGTGGTCTATGGGCCGGGGCCGTACTGGGGCGGCTACTACGGGCCGCGCTGGGGTTATGGCTATGGCCCGCGCTGGGGTTACGGCTGGCGCAGGTGGTGAGCACGCGCTGAGCGAGCCGCATACTCCGCCGTCATCGCCGGGCTCGACCCGGCGATCCATCCCTTTGCGAATAAGATGGATGCGCGGGTCAAGCCCGCGCATGACGAGACTGAAGACTCCCCGACCCCCGCCTCCAGCCCCGCGATCCAGCACTCATATGCCTGTCGGTCCGCCGGTGAACCGCGCATCGGCAGCCACGGCATGAGCCTGCCGAGCATTCGCACGGCGGCGTAATCCTCCACCGGCTGCGGCACATCAAAACGCGCGCGGCATTGCGCCGGATCGCCGCGGCAGGTGCGCGCCTTGCGGCATGTCGCGCGCGGGCAGGCGCGGAAGAGCAGCAGCGTGTTGCAGACAACGCGCATATCCTCGCGCCGCTCGTCCGCCGTGCGCGCGGCGTATTCGATCTTCGCATCTTTCAGTCCGCATTTGATGCGCTCGACGAACGCGAGGTCTCCGTCGGACGCAGCGGGTTGCGTCAATGCGGAGACGCGCGCGGCGCTGTCCTTGATCGCGGTGGCGAGCAGGACCTCCGTGTCGTCCAGCAGGCGGCCGACGTCGCGGGTGGCGGACAGGGCAGTGTGTGGTGATGTCGGTGTCGATGTCATGGGCATGCCTCATCGTTCCCCGCGGCGCAGATGCGCCCGGGCTTTTCCTCACGCTCCCCGAAAAGAGGGGAGCGGAGCGCCGGGAAACGCGGGGCTTTGCGAGAGCCCCGGGGCGGCTGGCGAAGCCGCCCTGGTGCGCTTGCGAGGCGCACCGCCTCTCCTTGCGATCGGAGAGGCGCGCCTCCCGGCGCTCTGCTGCGGCTTTTTTCAACCCGGGCCACGCTTTCGGGGCATTTGCGCCGCCGTCAGCCAGCTCCTGGCGGGAGGTCCATAGTGACCTCCAGGTGGAGCCCCGGGCCGCCCGGGTCCGGCATGCCTGCCGGCCGCGGGGACCGCCCTTGCTCCGCTCGACTGGATGCCTCCGGACGGCGCCCCCGATGAGCAAGGTGGGTAACCTATGACAGAAAGCCGGTCCTAGGTCAAGGATGAAATTCACAAAAACTTGCTGATGTCGAGTAGGCCGATAAACGCCTCCAAGCGGCGAGCTAGGTAGTTCTCGGCTTCAGATCGCGTCGAAAAGGACTCAAGTTCAAAGTAAAGCGGACATTGTTCAGCTGGCTCGGTTGCTGGAAGCAACCGGCGCTTGCAATCGCTGACTCTCAGTAGCCGCGCAGCCGGTAATATCCTGGCGAAACGAAATCGAGATAGCCTTGGTCTGAGATATTGGAGTTGCTGTCGGATTTTCGGTTTCACGTTTCGATTGCCAGGATAGATGCGACTGAGATGATCCTCGAAGGAGTAAGCATCCTCGATAGTGAATTCTCGCTTTCCCATGAACTCAACGCATGTCATCACTTCAACAAGCCACCCGCGAGCATCGCCCGTTTCGTCCCGTAGAAAAAGAGTGCGCCGCCAGTTCTCAAGTACCGCTTTCTTAGGTTCGAGCACCCCGTTGCGGACGATGAAAATCTTTCCCGATAGCGGGACGCGGTCGAGCAAGATGTTCGATCCAATCCATCCAGCACGTCGGGCGTTAGGAGCGAGAGGTTTTCGCTCTTCGATAATTTCGCGGACGAAAAAGTGCTTTGGCACGACAAAGAAATTTAAGATGTGAAGCTTGCGTAGGTCGTAGTTCAACAGAAAGAGTGACGGATTGTTGTTCGCAGCCAATCTTTCGCACTTCGTGTGGAATGCGCCGTCGAGTATCTTTCCCTTGAATGCACTTTTCTGACTTTTCAGTTCATATTCTTCCGCGCAAGAGGCGCAAAAAAGGTCTGCGAGAGGGCGATTATTTGGAAATGCCTTGATGTTGTCTGCACCGCAGTTCGGGCAGTAAACCCAATCGCGGACCCAACGCTCTGTCCAAAAGCGCGCACTTTGCGAGCCGCTCAAATATGGGGTTGGAGATTCTTCGAAGCCGAGCTTCATTTCAAATAGTCGCTCAAAGGTTGCTTCTTTGAGCAAGATTCAAAGACACGGATGTCGGAGGGAAAACAAAGCAACTTCTCTTTCCTGCATCGCCGCAATTATGCGGCTCGAACTCGCGACGCTCTAAATCTACAGCCCCGCCGCCTTCTTCAGCGCCTCGTCCATGCGTGTCTGCCAGCCGGGGCCGTCAGCCTTAAAGCGCTCGACCACGTCGCGAGAGAGGCGCAGCGACACCGCGACCTTCGTGGGCTCTTTCTGCGGGCCACGGCCGCGTCGGCTCGCCGCGAGTTCGGGGAAGACCTCGGCAAACGGCTTTGCGCGCTTGAAGTCCTCTGCGGTCCACTCCGGATTGTCCGGGTCAGCCGCAATGCCGCGCTGAACGCGGGCTTCTTCCTCATCCGAGAGCATGCGCGGCTTACGTTTCTTGTTCATGGAGCTTCCTTTCCACAGTGCTCGCGGACCGCATGCTGATGACGGAGATCGCTTCCATCCCAAGGCGCGAGAAAACGACCGTCACAAGCTCATCGCCAAGATAACCAATGGCGCGGAATCGCGGCCGCCCATCGTTTGCTGGATGACCCGAAACGATCACCACCTCGTCCCAATCGAGCAACTCCGCGTCGGCCAGATCGAAGCCGTGCGTCGCGAGATTCGACTGGCGCTTCGGCTCGTCCCAGACGATCCGCATATTTTATTGTATATACGAATTATTCTGACGCTGCAAGTGCGGCCGCGATGAGCGACACCGGATCACTCCACAATCTTCCAGTACGAATCCTTCCGCGTCACCTTGCCGTCGCGAAACGTGTAGAAGTCGCAACCGTGGACGTGCCGTTTCGTGCCCTCAGGCGTGGTGCCGGTGAGCGTCCATTTCGACATGCCGGTCTCGGCCGCCGCATCCACAAAGTGCTCGCCGTTGCCGTAGTGGACATCGGGCAGGCCTTCGAAGCGCCCTGCCAGCGCGGCGCGCACGTTCTGTCTGCCCTCGAAACGCGCGCCCCAGGGCTTAGGCCCGCGCGGCATCTCCAGCACGCAGTCGTCGGCAAAACACGCCATGATGCGGTCGAGGTCGTGCGCGTTGAAGGCATCGCACAATTCAATCAGCGTCGATCGGATGTCCATCGTGCCGTCTCCGTCGTGCGCGCGCATTCGTTTCGAAAAGGTCCTGGCGCGCCGAGCTTCAGAGACGCGGATGCCCGGGTCAATCCCGGATCAGGTCCGGGCACGGGCATGACGCGGGAGAAATCGCTTTCTCCGCCGGCCCGTCGCTTCAGCGCGTGCGGCTGCGGCGCGCGCTAATTGCAGCAGCCGGTGCCGGAGATCTGCATCGGGTTGCTGCCGCCCGCAGCACCCTGCTTGTAGCTGATCGAGATCGAGCGCGGCCGTGTCTGTCCGCTCGGGTCCGTGCAGGTCTGGTTGGTGATCGTCGCGGTGAGGCTCAGCGGCGCGCCCGCCGTGAGGCTGATCGTGTTGCCCGGCAAGCGCGTCGCACACGCCTGGATGACGATCGGCGGCACGCCGCCGTTGGTGTTCTCCGGATCGGTGAACCGGAGCGTTCCGTTCGCGTTCAGGCGAAGCGCCCAGTTCGGCTCGAATCCCGAGCAGCGCAACTTCACGCGATCGCACCCGAGGTCGGCGGCGATCGCCGGGGCCGCGAGCCCGGCCGCAACGGCCAGACCGAAGGCGGCGAGGAGCGCTTTCGACATCGTCATTCCAACCTCCCTGATGCGTTCATTCATCTCGCGCCGGCGCGGCGTGTCACCAGCAGCACGCGGTGCCGGAGAGAAGCGGGCCCGAGGCGTTCACCAGCGCGCCCTGCCGGTACGTGTAGGTGATCGTTTGCGGCCTCGGCTGCCCGCTCGCGTCGTTGCAGGTCTGCTGCGTGACGGTGGCGGTAAGCGACAGCGGCGCGCCGGTCGTGATGCCGATTGTGTTGCCGGCCGACGGGATTGCGCAGACCGGGACCACCAGCGGCTTCGGGATGCCGGGGTTCGCCGGATCGTTCGGGTTCTCCGGATCGAGCAGCCGGATCGTGCCATTGCCGGACATCGTGAAGCGCCAGCTCGGCTCAAAGCTCCCGCACGTGAGCGTGATGCGCGGACACTTGAGGTCGGCGGCGCTTGCGGCGCTGGCGGCCATCACAAGGCCGGCGGCAAGCAGCATTCTCAACATGGCGAGGTCCCCCAGAGATCGAGAGACCATACCACAATTTTAGATTATCATAAGCGAAAAATTCTCGTTTCCGTAGTGCGTACCTTCGCGCTCACTTCATCTCCCGCTTGCGCCACGCGCCCGGGTTCTCGAACTCTCCCGCCCACAGTCCGCGCCGCGCCTCGCGCGCGTCGCGTTCGGCGGCGGCGTAGCGGCCGCGGCTGTGGCGCGGGTAGTCGCGTGCGTGGCCCGAGCGCACCATCGCGTCGCCGAGGTCCTGGCCCTCGACCGCGCAGGTCGCGACGTCGCGCTGGTACTGATCGTGCGTCACCATCCGGCACGTCACGGTGCGCCCGCCGATCAGCGATGTGAGCGCGCGCGCCGCCTCGCGCCCGCACGCATAGTCCGCGCCCTTGGCGTCGCGGCACTGCTGGCGACCTTCCGGCGCATCGATGCCGAACAGGCGGATGCGCTCGCCCGCAATCTCGAGCGAGTCGCCGTCGACGATTTTCGCGCGGCCCTCGATCGGCGCGCCGGGGGCGGGCGCTGGCGCGCGCGGCGCGCCGAACTGGCCGGACCATTTCCCCACGATCAGGATGACCGCGACGATGACGATCCAGAGGAGGGCGTTGTTGCGGTTCACGGCGATCCTGTCGAATCGCCGCACCATAGCGCGCGGCGTTACCGCCCGGCAGGTTTCGGCCAGAACAGGTCGAGCAAGGCGCGCCCGCCGATCCACCAGCCGAGGATCAGGCCGAGCCCGCCGTAGAGGCCGATGTCCGCCTCATAGCCGCCGGCCTTCGGGGCCGTCGCCATCGCGAAGAACAGCACGAGCCCGATCAGGACATGCAGCCAGACCGCCCAGCGCGGCACGCGTGCCGGCGGCGGGCCGGGGCGCACGTGCTTCCATGATTCGACGAGCGCGCGCTGCAGCGCCGCGATGAAGCGCGTGTAGAGGAACATGAACAGGACGGCGGCGACGCCGGACAGCATCGCGATGACGAGGGCGGACAGCGGGGCGCGGGCCGCGAGCCTTTCGGCGAGGCCGGACTCATACGCATGCGCCGCGACGCCCGCGAACAGCAGCACGAGTGCGAGCGCATATCCGAGCCGGCGCAACAGCGGCCAATGGCGCGCCGCAATGGCGTCGAACCATTCGTCGATGGCAATGAAGTCCACGCGTCTCATGGGGCTGACCCGCATTGCCGTTTAGTCGGGCGTGGGCGGCGTGGGGTTCATGGGGTGGGCCGCCATCTACGCGTCTTTTGGCTTGTCGCGGCGCGGTGGGGCGTGATTGGTGGCGGGGCATGAAGACCAGCGAGACGCGCATCCTCACCACGCACACCGGCAGCCTGCCGCGCCCGGCCGATCTTGTCGCGCTGCTCAACGCCAAGGAACTGGGCGAGGATTACGACCGCGCCGCGTTTGACGCGCGGATCGCGCGCGCGATCAGCGAGATCGTGGCGCGGCAGGCCGGGACCGGCCTCGACGTGGTCGACGACGGCGAGCACTCCAAGGTGAACTGGATGGCGTATGCCCGCGCGCGCCTGTCCGGGCTTGAGGAGATCGACAGCCCGCCGGCGTTTCGCGGCGCGACGCGCGACTCGCTGGAATTTCCCGGCACCTACGAGGACATGAGCGTGATGCTGGCGGCGCGCTCGGGCGCGCTGGTGGCGAAGCGCCAGGTGCGGCCGCACGCGCAGATTTGCAGCGGGCCGATCAGGTATGTCGGGCAGGCGGAGCTCGCGCAGGACATCGCGAACCTGAAGAACGCGATGGCGGGCGTGAAGGCGGAGGAGGCTTTCATGACGGCGATCTCGCCGTCGAACCTGGAACTCTATTACGAGAACCGCTACTACGCCGACGCAGGAGGAATATCTCGCGGCGCTCGCCGACGCGATGCACGTGGAATACAAGGCGATCGTCGACGCAGGCCTGCTGCTGCAGATCGACGATCCGCGCATGGCGACGCACTACAATCGCGCGACCGACGCCTCGGTCGAGGAGTGCCGCAACTTCATCGCGCTGCGCGTCGAGGCGGTGAACCATGCGCTGCGCGGCATTCCGCCGGATCGCGTGCGCTTCCACACCTGCTACAGCGTCAACGTCGCGCCGCGCGTGCACGATTTCGAGCTGCGCCACTTCGCCGACCTGATGCTGCGCATCAACGCGTGCGCCTACCTGATCGAGGGCGCGAACCCGCGCCACGAGCACGAGTGGCAGGTGTGGGAGGACGTGAAGCTGCCGGACGACAAGGTGCTGGTGCCGGGCGTGGTGTCGCATTGCGTGCAGCTGGTCGAGCATCCCGAGCTGGTGGCGCAGCGCATCGAGCGCTACGCGCGCGTCGTCGGGCGCGAGCGGGTGATCGCCGGCACGGACTGCGGGTTCGGCACGTCCGGCGCGGGCGACGAGGTGCATCCCGAAGTCGCGTGGGCGAAGCTTGCGGCGCTGGTCGAGGGCGCGCGGCTCGCGAGCGAACGGCTGTGGCGTTAGGCGCTCTGCCGCAGCGCCGGCGCCACCAGAAACGGCGTCATGCCGAGCACCACGCTCGCCATCGCGAAGGCGAACACCAGATCGTAGCTCTGCGTCCAGTCGTGGATCAGGCCGCCGGCCCATGAGCCGACGCGCCGAGCCGAGGCCCATGCCGATCGAAATCGTGCCCATGATGGTGCCGACGCGCCTGCCGCGGAAGATCGACATCGCGGAGGACGCGACCAGCGGGCCGCGCGATCCCATCGTGCTGCCGAAGCAGAGCAGGAAGCCCGCGAGCAGCAGGATGTTCGGGTATCGGCTGAGCAGCCACAATTGCGCAATGCCGAGAAGGGTGAGGCCATAGGCCAGCAGGATGGCGCGGCGGCGGCCGAGCAGGCCGTCGAGCCAGCTCACGGTCAGCATGCCGACGATCAGCAGCGCGCCGGAAAAGCCCCACGCGGTCGCGGCCTGCAAGCGGCGAAAAGCCGACTTCGACGAGATACGCGACGACCTGCACCGACACCGAGAACATGCCGGTGCCGGTGAAGAAGAAAATGAAGAACAGCGACCAGAAGGCGTGATGGCGCAGCGCGCTGCCGAGGGTCCAGTCCTTGTTCTGAGTCGTGTCGTCGGCAACCAGTATTTGTGCCGACTTTGCGATGTGTCCCGAGCCGGCGGTGATGCGCCGCCACGGCAGCAACAGCAGTGGCACGACGCTGATGAGCATTACGGCGCCGAGGATGTGATACGCGCCGCGCCAGCCGGCGTAGATCGACAAGAACTTGCGAGAGCGGGACCAGCAGCAGCACGCCGGCGCCCATCGATGATGCGACGACAGCGAGCGCCGTCGGTAAGCGCGCGCCAAACCATTTGCTGACCAGCAGCGATCCCGTCACCTGGCCGAGGCCCGCGCCACCAAGGCCGACCGCGAGCCCGGCGCTGAGCTGCAATTGCCAGAGCTGTTGCGCAAAAGCGGCGGCCGAAAGTCCCACGCCGATCAGGGCCACACCGATCGCATAGACGGCGCGCGGTCCCGAGTGATCGTAGAGCCGTCCGACGAACGGCGCCGCGAACGCCGATGCAGAGCGTGCCGATGGAATAGACCGAGACGGTCTGCGCGCGGTCCCAATTGAACTCGGTGGAGATCGGCAGCAGGAAGACCGTGAAGGTCTCGACCATGCCGCGCGCCAGCGTCATCAGCAGGAAGACGAGGCCAGCACCACGAAGGCGAGGCGTGGTGTTGCCGTGGTCGGGTGTGGCGGGCGATGCAGGAAGCGGCGCGCTCATTGCGGCGTGGCTATCGCATTCCTACGCGACACGCCACGCGCCTCAGCGCATACGTCTGCCGCGCTCGCGCGTCCACCGTTCTCTCTCAGTTTTCCGGATACGCCACAGTATGAGGAGAAATTGCAGACTTGTCAAAGGACTAACTCCGTCCATAGTCGCGCTCCTTCGCCAAGGCCAAACAAAATAAGACGACCTCCGGAGCATGACGCGTGACACTTGCGTGCGGTTTGGATTTTGGCACGTCGAATTCCTCTATCGGCGTCTGCGATGCGGCGGGACCTCGCCTGCTGCCCATCCAGCGCGGTGCGACCTCCGTGCCGACGGCGCTTTTCTTCAGCTTCGAGGACGATTCGACGACGTTCGGTCACGAAGCTCTCGAACGCTATTTCGCGCGCGAGCCCGGCCGCTATCTGCGCGCCATCAAGAGCGTGCTCGGCACCGGGCTTTTTGAGGAGACAACGCAGGTCAGGCAAAGGCAGCATACCTTCGGCGACATCATCGCTGCATTTCTCCGGTTTCTGCGGACGGGGGCAGGCGAAACTCTCGGTGCGCCGCCGACGAGTGTCGTGCTCGGCCGCCCGGCGTTCTTTGTCGACGACGATCCCGAGGCCGACGCCGCGGCGGAGCGCCAGCTTGAAGCGGCGGCGCGGGCCGCCGGCTTCGAGCGGATCGCTTTCCAGTTCGAGCCGATCGCGGCCGCGCTCGACTATGAGCAGAGCGTCGCGACGGAAGAGATCGCGCTCGTCGCCGATATCGGAGGCGGCACCTCGGATTTCTCGGTGGTGCGGGTCTCGCCGCAGCATGCGCGATCGAGCGACCGGCGGGAGGACATTCTCGGATTCACCGGTGTGCACATCGGCGGTACGGATTTCGACAAACAGTTGGGACTGGCGCGTGTGATGCCGGCATTGGGCTTGCGCAGCTCGCTTCGCCGCAAGGGACTGGAAGCGCCTTCGTGGTATTTCTCCGACCTCGCCACGTGGCACAGAATCAACTTTCTCTACGAGCCGCGCGTGCTGACCGAGATCCGTGGCGTCTTGCGGGATTCAGCCGAGCCCGAAAAAATCAAGCGGCTGCTGCGTGTGCTCGAGCAGCGCAAGGGCCACGAGCTATTGGCGTGCGTGGAAGCGGCCAAGATCGAATTGTCGCGCGCCGATCACGCCACGCTCAATCTCGACGAAAGCGTCGCCGGCCTCGCGCTGGAAATCAACCGGGCAGAACTCGAGGCAGCCGTCGCCGACAGCCTTCGGCGCATTCGATCTCGTATCGATGACGTGCTGCGGATGGCCGGTCTGACGCCGGAGCAGGTATCGGCGGTGTTTCTCACCGGCGGCGTCACCCGCATGCCGTCGGTGCGCGCGTCTATCGCCGCCGCGGTACCGGCCGCGCGCCTCATCGCAGGCGATGCGTTCGGGAGCGTTGCGACCGGCCTTGCGCTCGATGCCGCGCGGCGGTTTGGGTAGCGGGTGCGTCAACGCGCCAGCGCGCGAGATACCGCTTCCGGCTCTTTTTCCACGATCTTCAGCAGGATGCGTGCGCTCCGGTCCGGCCGACGGCGGCCTTGCTCCCAGTCGCGCACGGCGGACACGGCGAATCCATAAGTCTCCGCGAAGCTTTCCTGCGAGAGGCCAAGGCGCGTGCGGATTTTCTTTACGTCAATCTTTTCGGGCACGTGGACGCGATAGTGCCGCTTGTCCGCCGTACCATCGAGATAGGCCCGCGCTTCGTCGAGACCCGTCATGATCTTGTCGAATGTGCGCTTGCTCATCCGCGTCTCCGATAAACGTCCAGCATGACCGCAACTGTCTTGCCAAGCGCCGTTCTCTCCTTCGGCGTCAAATCCGTCTTCTCGTTTTTGGCGAACACCGCGAGCAGGAAGACCGGAAAATGTCGTCGCCGCCAAACAGGTAGATAACGCGCGCACCGCCGCTCTTGCCGCGTCCGCCAAACCCGACGCGAACCTTTCTGATTCCGCCGCTACCCGGAATGACAACGCCACACTGCGGATCGGCCGCGACCGTGTCGACAACCGTTGCACGCTCGTCAGCGCTGAGCAGCCGATCGGCGTCAGCCAGATAGGCCGGCGTCTCGACGACCGTCTGCATCAACTGGGATACTACGGCATTGCCGTAGCTCAGGCAAGCTACCGACCCTTGCGCTTGAACCCGCCGCGCATGCCGGGCTTGCCCAGCGTCGAGCGGCCGCGCGCCGGGATCGACTCGATGCCGGGCCCCATCTCGTCGAGGGTCGGCTTGCGCGGGCCTTTGCGCTTGGGCAGCGAGACGGACAGGTTGGGGCGCTTGGCGGTCGGGTCGTCCACCACCGCAAGCTCCATCGTGCGCAGCCGCTTGATTTCGTCGCGCAACCGCGCGGCTTCCTCGAAGTCGAGGTCGGCGGCGGCCTCGCGCATGCGGCCTTCGAGATCGGAGATCACCGCCTCGAAATTGTGCCCGATGGTGGCGCCTTCCTCGCCGAGGCCGGCGATGCCGCCTTCGGTCGAGATCAGCACGTGGTCGCGCTCGTACACCGAGTCGAGAATGTCGTGGATCGAGCGCTTGATGCTCTCCGGCGTGATGCCGTTGGCGGTGTTGTACTCGACCTGCTTCTCGCGGCGGCGGTTGGTCTCGGCGATCGCGCGCTCCATCGAGCCGGTGACCTGATCCGCATAGAGGATCACCTTGCCGTCGACGTTGCGCGCCGCGCGGCCGATGGTCTGGATCAGCGAGGTCTCAGCAGCGCAGGAAGCCTTCCTTGTCGGCATCGAGGATCGCGACCAGCGCGCATTCCGGAATGTCGAGGCCCTCGCGCAGCAGGTTGATGCCGACGAGGCAGTCGAACGCGCCGAGCCGAGATCGCGGATGATCTCGATGCGCTCGATGGTGTCGATGTCCGAATGCATGTAGCGCACGCGCACGCCCTGCTCATGCAGGTATTCGGTGAGATCCTCGGCCATGCGCTTGGTCAGCACGGTGACCAGCGCGCGGTAGCCGGCGAGCGCGGTCTGCCGCAGTTCGCCGACGAGATCGTCGACCTGCGTGCGCGCGGGGCGGATGTCGACCGGGGGATCGATCAGGCCGGTCGGGCGGATCACCTGCTCGACGAACACGCCGCCGGCCTGCGTGATTTCCCACTCGCTCGGCGTCGCCGACACCGCAACCGTCTGCGGCCGCATCGCGTCCCATTCCTCGAAGCGCAGCGGACGGTTGTCCATGCAGGAGGGCAGGCGGAAACCGTATTCGGCGAGCGTCGCCTTGCGGCGGAAGTCGCCGCGATACATGCCGCCGATCTGCGGAACGGTGACGTGGCTTTCGTCGCAGAACACCAGCGCGTTGTCGGGCACGTATTCGAACAGCGTCGGCGGCGGCTCGCCCGGCTGGCGGCCGGTGAGGTAGCGCGAATAGTTCTCGATGCCGGCGCAGCTCCCGGTCGCGTCGAGCATTTCAAGGTCGAACGTGGTGCGCTGCTCCAGCCGCTGCGCCTCGAGCAGGCGGCCCGCGGCGTTGAGCTGGTCGAGCCGCCACTTCAGCTCTTTCTTGATGCCGTCGATCGCCTGGATCAGCGTCGGGCGCGGCGTCACATAGTGCGAGTTGGAATAGACCTTGATGAACTGCAGCTCGTCGGTCTTCTGCCCGGTGAGCGGGTCGAACTCCTCGATGCTCTCCACCTCGTCGCCGAACAGGTTCACGCGCCACGCGCGGTCCTCGTAGTGGGCCGGGAAAATGTCGAGCGTGTCGCCGCGCACGCGGAACGAGCCGCGATAGAAATCGTGCTGCGTGCGCTTGTATTGCAGCGCCACGAGGTCGGCGATCAACTGGCGCTGGTCGATGCGCTCGCCCTTCTTGAGCGCGAAAGTCATCGCCGAGTAAGTTTCGACCGAGCCGATACCGTAGATGCACGACACCGAGGCGACGATCACCACGTCGTCGCGTTCGAGCAGCGCGCGCGTCGCCGAGTGGCGCATGCGGTCGATCTGCTCGTTGATCGAGGATTCCTTCTCGATGTAGGTGTCGGTGCGCGGGACGTAGGCCTCGGGCTGGTAGTAGTCGTAATACGAGACGAAATATTCCACCGCGTTGTCGGGAAAGAACGATCTTGAACTCGCCATAGAGCTGCGCCGCGAGCGTCTTGTTCGGCGCGAGGATGAGGGCGGGGCGCTGCGTCGCCTCGATCACCTTCGCCATCGTGAAGGTCTTGCCCGAGCCGGTGACGCCGAGCAGCACCTGATTGCGGTCGTGGCGCTTCACGCCTTCGACCAGTTCCTTGATCGCGGTCGGCTGGTCGCCCTTCGGTTCGAACTCCGACTTGATGACGAGGCGCTGGCCGCCTTCGGATTTCTCCGGGCGCGCCGGACGATGCGGCGTCCATGCGATGGCGCCTTTGAACTCGGCGCGGCCCTCGCGCAGCAGTGCATCCAGCGACTCCGCGGTGGCGGCGACGCCCATCGATGAGATGTCGCCGCGCTCGACCCATCGCCGCTCGCGCTTCGGCCTCTCGAACTGCGGCTCGGGGAACGAAACTGCGTCGCCGTCGAGACCGAGCGCACGCGCAAGTTCGGGCGAGGCTTCGATCAGTTCGGCGTCGGAGGTGTATTGCGCTTGGGGGGATTCGGAGAAGCCCTTTACCTCCCCCTGAGGGGGGAGGTCGGTCGCGAAGCGATCCGGTGGGGGACTCATAAGCGACATCGTTCACCCCACCCCGGCCACCTTCGGTGGCCGACGCTCCCCGCAGGGGAGGGTGAAGCCCGCCCCGACACTTCCGGCCCGAGCAGGGGACTTGCCACCGACTTCCGCGCCCGATGCGCGGCGGAAAAATCCTCGCGCCGGTCCCATGAATTGGTTGCGGGCGGCTGAAGCCCGGTTTTCGGTTCCGACTCCTTCACACCATCGCCGGGCAGGCGCCCGCCGCGCGGCTTCGGCTTCTCCTGTCCGCTCAATCCAGTCTGCGAACCGACGCCCGCGGTTCCCTTCGCGATGCCGGGATTGAGCAGCTTTTCCAGATGCGGCGCGATCGGCGCGAGATGTTCACGCGCCGCCTTGGCACGCGTCGGCCGCGCCGGATCCTTGCCTTTCCGCGAGTCGGGGGATTTCGCCATGGGCCGAATATGGGACGGCGAAAGCGGTGAGGGAAGGGCACCGGCGTTCGCGTTCTACGCGCGTTGCACAGGTTTGGCGGCGCCCTTACGCTGCGGCCAACAACAAATGTGAGGGACGGAGATGCGCAGGATCGGCTGGCTGGTTGCGTTCGTGCTCGCCGCCGGTCTTGTTGCGACGACGGCGGCTCACGCGCAGCCCTATCCGAACAAGCCGATCCGCACGATCGTGCCGTTCCCGGCGGGCAGCGCGACCGACGGCATGGCGCGGCTCGTCAGCGCGCATTTCCGAAAGTGTTCGGCCACGGGCTGATCATCGAGAACATGGTGGGCGCGACCGGGACGCATCGCGTCGCGCGCGACCGCGAAGGCGGCGCCGGACGGCTACACCATCATGTTCAGCACCAACTCGACGCATTCGGCGAACGCCTATCTCTACAACAATCTCGGCTACGACCCGGTCGCCGACTTCACGCCGCTCGCGCTGCTCTCGCGCGCGCCGCATGCGATGGTGGTGCGCGCCGACGCGCCGTATCCGGATCGTTCAAGGACTTCCTCGACGTTCGCCAAGGCCAATCCCGACAAGCTCAATTTCGGCTTCGGCAACACCGGCAGCCTCGCGGGCGGCGCGATGCTGAATTCGTATGCCGGCGATCAAGACCACGCCAGGTGTCCTATCGCGGCACGCCGCAGGTGACGACCGACCTGCTCGGCGGACAGATCGAATTCTGCGTGATGGATGTGTCCACGACGCAGGAGCACATCAAGGTCGGCAAGCTGCGCACGCTCGCGGTGACCGGCCAGACGCGCATGGAGGCCTTTCCCGACGCGCCGACCATGATCGAGCTCGGCTATCCGGACTTCGTCCTCTATTCGTGGAACGGCGTGCACGGCCCGCCCGGCATGCCGGCCGACATCGTCGCGACGCTGAACAAGGCGATCCGCGATGCGATCAACACGCCGGAGGGCAAGCGCTTCTACGATGCGCTTGGCGCGAGATCGGGCAAGATGAGCGCGAGCGAGTTCGGCGACTTCGTGAAGCAGGAACTGAAGCGCTGGGACGGCATCATCGCGCTGACCGGATTGCCGAAGCAGTAGGAGAAAGAGATGCGGCGTGCCGTTCTCGCACTGACGATGCTGGTTCTGTTCGCGCTGCCGGCGGCCGGGCAGGGCGACGGCTTTGCGGCGTTCTGGAAGGAGTTCTCGGCGGCCGCTGCGAAGAGGGACAAAGAGAAGATCCGCGCGCTGACGCAATATCCGAGCGCAGAGATCGAAGAGAAGAATTTCGACACCATCTGGAAGGACATGTTCCCGACCCGGATGCTCGCCTGTCTCGCCAAGGCGAAGCCGGAGCGCGACGACAGCGCGAAGCCGCCGAACTATGTCGCGTTCTGCCGGGACACGATCTACGGCTTCCAAAATACGCCGCAAGGCTGGCGCTTCGCTTGGACGCATCCCAACGATTGATCGCGCAGTCGCGTTTCCCGCCTACTCGGTTATGATGTGCGAAAGCCGCGACCGGGGAGGGGACTGATGAAGGCAACACGTCGGAACGTGCTGACGGGTGGAAGCGCCGCACTCGCCACGCCCTTCCTTCGCCCGCTCCGCCTCCGCCCAGGCCTGGCCTGCGCGCCCCGTGAAGGTGATCGTGCCGTATCCGGCCGGCGGCGGCGCGGACACGACCGCGCGCATCTTCTTCGGCCGGCTTGGCGAGGTGTGGGGCCAGCAGTTCGTGATCGACAACCGCGGCGGCGCGGGCGGCACGATCGCCGAGGCGATCGCCGCGAAGGCGGATCCGGACGGTTACACCATTCTCTATGACGCCACGGCGTTCTCGATCAATCCGTTCCTCTACAGCAAGCTCTCGTTCGACTACGGCAAGGACTTCCAGCCGGTGATCCTCACCACGCTGGTGCCGAACATCCTGGTGCTGAACAAGGACGTGCCGGCGAAGACGGTCGCGGACGTGATCGCGCTCGCCAAGGCCGCGCCCGGCGGGCTCGACTTCGCGTCGTCCGGCAACGGCACGGTGCAGCACCTGTCGCTGGAGATGTTCCGGCACATGACCGGCACCAAGATCAACCACATCCCGTATCGCGGCGGCGGCCCGGCGCTGAACGACATCATGGGCGGGCAGGTGAAGTTCTTCTTCTCCAACGGCTCGGCCTCGGTCGGGCTGGTGCAGGCCGGCTCGGTGAAGGGCATCGCGCACACCGGCAAGGGCCGGCTCGCCACGCTGCCCGACCTGCCGCCGGTGTCCGACACGATTCCAGGCTTCGAGGCCTACGAGTGGAACGGCGTGTTCGTGCCGACCGGCACGCCGGCCGAGATCATCCAGAAGCTCAACACCGGGATGAACGCGCTGATGAAGGATCCGGTGGTGACCGACCGGCTCGACAAGCTCAACATCAGCTATCGCCAGAACACGCCGGACGAATTCCGCGCGTTCGTCGCCGCCGAGATGGAGCGGTGGGGCCGCATCGTGAAGGAAGCGAACATCAAACTGGGATAGAGGCCCCGCGGCTCTGTAAGGTACTGGTTGACAAAATCTTGTGTAAGGCGATACCTTACGCGTGAATGATCAAGTCGTTCCGTAGCAAAGCCCTGACGCGCTACTGGATAAAAGGAGACGAGCGCGGGCTGCGTCCTGACTGCCGCAATAAGGTCCGGGTCATCTTGTCTCGGTTGGACGCCGCCCGCGTGCCTGTCGAGATGAATCTGCCGGGTTTGCGCTTCCACGCCCTGACCGGGAACCTGAAAGGCCGCTTCGCGGTCTCGGTGTCGCCGAACTGGCGCATCGCATTCGGTTGGGATGGCGAGGATGCCATCGACGTCGATTTGGAGGACTACCATGGCAAATAGGACGCTGCGGCACCGTAAGATCGAGCCGTCGCATCCCGGCGAACTGCTGCGCGAAGTGGTGATTCCGGCGACCGGCCGAAGCAAGACTGAGATCGCCCGGTTGCTCAAACTTTCGCGTCAGACGCTCTATGACATTCTGGGTGCCAAGCAGCCGGTGACGCCTCAGATCGCGGTGCGGCTCGGCAAGCTTTTTGGCGACGGCGCAGCCGTATGGCTCAGGATGCAGAACGAATATGACATCTGGCACGCGGAGCGCGACATGCGGGCCGAGCTTTCCAAAATTCCGACACTGAGCGCCGCCTGATCGCCAAACGCCTTGCCGCCGCGGGCCTGCGGGACATAAGCTGGGCGCAATCAAAACTACACAATCGGGGAGGCCACATGACCAACAGGATCACGCGCCGTCACGTGCTCAAGGCCGGCGCCGCGCTCGGCGCCACGGCATTCGCGGCGCCGCACGTCTCGGCGCAGGGCGCCAGGAAGGCGACCAAGGTCCTCGATTTCGAGACCTACGCGGACGTCGCCAAGGCGGAAGCTGAAGGCTCGTTCGTCTTCTACTGCCATGAGAACGAGGCCGGCACCGCGGCGATCATGGAAGGCTTCCAGAAGGACTTCCCGAAGATCAAGACCAGCTATGTGCGCGCGCAGACCGGCGCGCTCTACAACAAGATCTTGTCCGAGCGCTCGGCCGGCCGCTTCGACGTCGACGTGCTGCAGCTCTCCGACATCGCGCCGGCGGTCGATTTCGAGAAGAAGAAGGGCTACGAGCTCTACACCGGCCCGTACATGGACGCCTACAAGAAGGACTATCTCTCGGAGACGCCGGGCGCCTTCTTCTGGACCGGCGTGACGTTCGCGGGCCTCGCCTACAACAACAAGAAGGTGACGCGCCGCGGAAGCGCCGAAGACCTACAAGGACATCAACGATCCGCGCTGGCGCAACAAGATCTCCTGCAAGATTTCGTCGTCCGGCATCCAGTACGTGCAGTGGTATCTGCTGCGCCAGATTCACGGCAACGACTTCTGGAAGGAGTTCGCCAAGCAGCGCCCGAAGGCGTTCGACTCACGTGTGCAGCTGTTCGACCGCCTCGCCAAGGGTGACGACGAGATGACCGCGCTCGCCGAGTATTCGGCTTACGTCCTCTACAAGGGTCGCGGTGCGGACGTGACGTTCGTGGCGCCGCCCGAAGGACTGGTCGCGACGCCGCTCGTGCTCGGCGCGGTGCAGAAGGCGCCGCATCCGGAAGCCGCGAAACTGTTCATCGACTGGGCGATGTCGCCGCGCGGGCAGAAGTATTACCAGGATCACCCGAACCTGTATTACGGCTCGGTGAGCAACGATCCGCCTCCGATGCCGACCGGAGACAAGCTCTCCGCATACAAGCTGATCTTCCCGAAGGACTGGGACGACTACGCCAAGACGCGCGACGTGTTCAACAAGGAATGGAACGGCATGCTGGGGCTGTGACGCGCCCTATGCATGTGTCCCGCACGCGGCGCAGCGTGAAACGCTGCTCCGCAGATGCGGGACCCCGGTTGCTTTCGAGACGAAGAAACCGGGGCCCCGGGTCTGCAGCGCATCACTTCGTGCTGCGCCGCGCCCGGGACACGCGTTAAGCGTCTCCACATGAACCGCCTCTCCGCTCCCGCCATTGCCGGCCTGTTCGTCGCGGTCGTGGCCGGCCTGTTCGTGCTCTATCCGGTTGCGTTCCTGCTGCAGGCCGCGCTCAACACCGGCGATCCGGAGGCGCGGCCGCCGACCGAATACGGCTTCGACAACTTCGCCGGGCTGCTCGCCTATCCGCAGATCATCCTCAACACGCTCACGGTGTCGTTCGCCGCCACCATCATGGCGCTGATCCTCGGCTTCCTGATGGCGTGGATCATCACCCGCACCAACGTGCCGGGGCGGCGCTTCTTCGAACAGATGATGGTGGTGCCGTATTATCTCACGCCGCTGCTCGGCGCGCTGGCGTGGAGCCTGCTCGGCACGCAGGAGAGCGGCTTTCTCAATCAGGTCTATCGCGCGCTGGGCGGCAGCCAGTATCTCATCAACATCAACACGCCGTATGGCATCGCGTGGGTGATGGCGCTGTTCGAGGGCTCGGTCGCGTTCGTGATGATCGGCGCCGTGATGAAGTCGATGGACCCGGCGCTGGAGGAAGCCTCACAGGTGATGGGTGCGAGCCGCTGGCGCACCATGCTGCGCATCACGCTGCCGCTGGTGCTGCCCGGCGTGCTCGGCGCGGCGGTGTTCGTGTTCTCCGAAATGCTCGGCTCGTTTGCGGTGGCGCTCGTGCTCGGCCTGCCCGACCGCTACTACGTGGTGACGACCGCGATCTATCAGCTGGTGCAGCAGTATCCGCCGAAAATTCCGCTGGCGGCCGCGATGGGCACCTCGCTGTTCGTCGTGATGTTCGTCACGCTGTTCATCTATCGCCGGATCATCACGGCCGGCAGCTATGTGACCATCACCGGCAAGGCGTTCCGGCCGCGCGTCAACGACGTCGGGCGGCTCAAGTATCTGCTGCTGCGCGATCTGCGTGTTCTACCTGTTCTGCGCGGTGGTGCTGCCGCTGTTCACCTTGTTCTATGCGTCGATCCAGAAGATCTCGACCGCGTTTCCGGCCGCCAGCAATTTCACCACCGAGCACTTCTACAAGGCCTTCACGATGAACGCCGCGACCACGGCGCTCGGCAACTCGCTGTGGCTTGCGTTCTGGACCGCGACGCTCGGCATCACGCTGATGGGCCTGATCTCGTGGCTCATCTACCGCTCGAAGCTGCCGGGCTCGGGCATCATCGAATACATCGTGATGTTCCCGCAGTCCGTGCCGCGGCTGATCTTCGCGTTCGGCATGATGTGGGCATGGCTGATCTTCCCGATCCCGATCTACGGCACGCTGTGGCTGCTGCTGATCGCCTATCTCACGGTGTTCCTGCCGCTCGGCGTGCGCACGATCTCGGGCGTGATGCTGCAGATCGACAAGAGCCTGGAGGAATGCGCGCAGATGTGCGGGGCAGGGTGGGGCTATCGCATGCGCACCGTGACGGTGCCGTTGCTCTGGCCCGGGCTCATCGCGGCGTGGCTGCTGCTGTTCGTCGCCAGCATCCGCGAGCTCGGCGCCTCGATCCTGCTGATGGGCCCGCACTCCAAGGTGATCACGCCGTCGATCGTGGAGAGCTGGTTCGCCTCGCTCGACCGAGCTGACCGCCGCGATGGCGCTGATCCAGACCGCGGTGGTGGCAATCGCGGTGAGCGTCCTGATGGCGGTCACGCGGCGCGCGACGACACGGATTACGGACTAGCTTCATGGTGGACGCAGCACGCAAGGCCCATATCGAGGTCGAGAACCTCGAGATTTTCTACGGCGACGTGCCGGCGGTGCGCGGCGTCAGCTTCGCTGTGCAGCCGGGCGAGCAATTGACGCTGCTCGGTCCGTCCGGCTGCGGCAAGACCACGACCTTGCGCGCGATCGCGGGACTCGAACAGCCGACCGAGGGCGAAATCCGCATCGGCGGCGCGCCGGTCTATCTCGGCGCAAGCGCGTGAACATTCCGGCCGAGAAGCGCGGGCTGTCGATGGTGTTCCAGTCCTACGCGATCTGGCCGCACATGACGGTGTTCGAGAACGTCGCCTACGGGTTGCGCGTGCGGCGCGAGAGCAAGGATCAGATCGCCGAGAAGGTCGAGCGCGCACTCGACATGGTGCAGATGGGCGCGTTCCGCGACCGCGGCGCCTCGCAGCTCTCCGGCGGGCAGCAGCAGCGCGTCGCGCTCGCGCGCGCCTTCGTGTTCCAGCCCTCGGTGCTGCTGTTCGACGAGCCGCTCTCGAACCTTGACGCCAAGCTGCGCGCCGACATGCGCATCGAACTGCGCGAACTGCAGCACCGGCTCGGCATCACGTCGGTGTATGTCACGCACGACCTCGAAGAGGCGCTCGCGATGTCGGACCGCATCGTGGTGATGCGCGATGGCCTGATCTCGCAGATCGGCACGCCCGGCGACATCTACAATCATCCGCGCAACACCTTCGTGGCGGACTTCGTCGGCTCGGCCAACCTGATCCGCGGGCGCAACCGCACCGATCTCGCGCATGGGCGATACACTCGCGCTGGAAACGGCCGGCGGCCATGTCGTCTACGGCATGGCGCATGGGCGGCCGGCGGGCGCGGAGCTGACGTTCTCGGTGCGCACCGTGCACCTGCAGCTTTCATCGCGGCGTCCGGCGGATTTGCAGAACGTCTGGCCGGTGAAGGTGGAGCGCTCCGTGTTTCAGGGCGACTTCACGCAGACCAACGTGCGCTGGGGCGATCAGCTCATCGTCATTCGCGCGGCCGCGATGGCGCCGCTCGCGGAGGGGAGCGAGGCGTTCATGACGGTCGACCCGACGCGCGTGGTGCTGCTGGAAGAGTGACCGATCCCGCTCATGCCCGCGAAAGCGTCAAGTGAGCGCCATCCGCGTCAGCGCCACCACCGCGCAGGCGCCGATCGCGCCGACGAATTCGTTCTCGGTGAAATACATCACGCCGATTGCGGTCACGAGGCCGAGCCATTCGGGCAGACCGCCGTTCACCGCGACGGGCCCGAGGATCGCGCCGATCAGCGAAATCGGGATCGCGCGCAGCCATGCGTCGACGCGCGGCGTGATCGAGACGTAGCGCATCAGGAAGAATCCGCTCAGGCGGCACGCGAGCGACGCGAAGCCGAGCAGCAGGATCGCCTGCAGCACGTCAGGTCTTATCGACATGCTGCCATGCTCCGACGAGGCTGCCGGCGAGTGCGCCGGCG
Source organism: uncultured Alphaproteobacteria bacterium (assembly GCA_963779545.1). Lineage (GTDB taxonomy): Bacteria > Pseudomonadota > Alphaproteobacteria > Rhizobiales > Xanthobacteraceae > PALSA-894. The sequence goes on from CAVZYQ010000013.1 coordinate 418,172, forward strand.
AACAGGTAATACGGCCCGGGGATGAGCTTCTCGACCACGACCGCCGCAACGATCGCGACGATCAGCGGCGCGACGCTGCGCGCGACGCGGAAAAATCCGACCGCCATCATGGCGAAGAACGCCGCGAGGATGAAATCGACGCCGAGGCGGCGCGGATCGCCGAGCACCTGCCCGAACAGGTGCCCGATCATCGTGGAGCCGATCCACGGGATGAACATCACAAGCCCGCTGCCGAGCAGGAAGCCCGCATCCGGGCGGCGGCCTTCGTTGATCTCGCGCATCTGCAGCGCCCAGTTGCCGTCGCCGAAGATCGCGAGGCCGGGATAGATCTGCCACGCCGGCAGGCGTGCCGAACGGCGGGCGCAACGCGGCGCTGAGCAGCACGTAGCGCGCGTTCATCGCCAGCACGGTCAGCACCAGCGCGAACAGCGGGAGCGGCTGCGCCCAGACCTGCAGCGAGGCCATCTGCGCGCCGCCCGCATAGACCCACGCGCTCATCAGCCCGATCTCGAGCACGGTCAGGCCCTTCGAGGCGGCGAGCACGCCGACCGCGATGCCGAAGGCGATCAGCGTGGGCGAAATCAGGATGCCCTTGCGGAGGCCGTCGACGACGCCCTCCCAGGTGAAAGTCGGCGTCTGCATTACTGTGCTTCGAAGCCCGCCGATTTCAGCAGCGCGACGTTCTTCGGGATTTCCGCCGCGATATAGGCCTTGAACTCATCGATGGTCTCGACCACGGGCTCGAGCAGCGACTTGTTCAGCCGCTCGACGATGGCCGGCTCCTTCATCGTCTCGCGCATCAGCGCATTGATGCGCTCGCAGATGTCGCGCGGCGTGCCCTTCGGCGCCCACAGCCCGTACCAGCTCTGGAAGTCGTAGCCGGCGAGGCCCTGCTCGGCGAGCGTCGGCAAGTCCGGCGCGAGCGGCGAGCGGTCTTTCGTGGTGATGCCGAGCGCTTTCACGCGGCCTTCCTTCGCGGCGGGCAGCAGCGCGAACGAGGCGTCGATCAGAAGCTGCACATGGCCGCCCATCACGTCTGTGAGCGCGGGCGCGGTGCCGCGATAGGGCGTGGTCGCGACCTTGAGGCCGGTGCGGCTCATGAAGTCGACGGTCGCGAGATGGCTTGGCGCGCCGAGCGCGGGAATCGCGAAGGTCCATTCGTTCGGCGCGGCCTTCGCGGCCGCGATCACCTCGGCGACGGTCTTCTGCGGCATCTTCGGCGCCATCACCATCAGCAGCGGCGCGCGCGCGGTGCGGCCGATGGTTTCGAAGTCGGTCTGCGGATCGAAGGTCACGCCCTTCACGGCGTGATTGAGGATGATGTGGTTGAACGCCGAGGCGAGCAGCGTGTAGCCGTCCGGCGCGGCGTTGAGCACGGCCGTCGTGCCGATGCTGGCGCTGCCGCCCGCCCGGTTCTCCACCACGCAGGTCGCGCCGAGCTTGTCCTGCAGGCGCTGTGCGGCGAGCCGCCCCATCGCGTCGTTCGCGGCGCCGGCCGGATACGGAATGATGACGCGGATCGGCTGGCCGAGCGGCCATGCGGGCTGCGCGATGGCGGGCGGCGAGGGCGGCGGCCGTGCCGAGCAGGAAGGTGCGGCGTTTCATCTTGATCCCGGTGTGTTCGCTTTGACGGCGCGTGCAGACTTATCGCAAGCTGCCGTGACGAATTCCAGCCCGGGACCCGCAATGCCGTTCGCACTCTCCGACATCCGCACCCGTCTCTTTGCCTCCGTGCTCTCCGATTGCCTCAATTCCGTCGGCGTGATGGATCAGGCGCTCCCCGCGCGCATCCGCCCGCTCGACGAGGCGAGCGTGATGGTCGGGCGCGCGCGCACCGCGCAGTTCATGGAGGTGGACGGGCACGAGGCCGGGCACCAACCCGTATGAGCTGGAGATCGCGCTGATCGACAGCCTCGCCAAGGACGAGATCCCGGTGTTCGCCTGCTCCAACCCGGCGCGCATCGCGCCATGGGGCGAACTGCTCTCGACCGCCGCGCAGGTGCGCGGCGCGGCCGGCGCGCTGATGGACGGCGCGGTGCGCGACATCAAGGCGATCCGGGCGATGAACTTTCCCGGTGTTTCACGGCGGCATCGGGCCGCTCGACACCAAGGGGCGCGGGCGCGTGATGGCGATCGACGTGCCGGTGCGCTGCGGCGGCGTGAAGGTCGCGAGCGGCGATCTCATTTTCGGCGACGCCGACGGCGTCGTGGTGGTGCCGCAGGCGGTCGAGGAGCAGGTGCTGGCGCTGGCGTTCGAGAAGATCAAGGGCGAGAAGCGCACGCTCGACGATCTGCGCGCGGGCGAGAAGCTTGGCGACGTGTTCGCGAAGTACGGCATTCTCTAGCTGAGGCGCGACGCGGGGCCGGGGCGCACATGAGCCCGACACTCCAAAAGGTCCTGCAGGACCAGCGCGACCTGCTGCTGTTCCGCCCGTTCAGGCCGAGCATCAAGGAGCACTGGGCGGCCTATCTGGCGTGGGGCCTGTTCGTCACCTGGCTCGCCGGCATGGGCCGCTATTGGGATCATCCGAACGCGAACTGGTGGCAATATGCGGGGCTCGGCTCGGTCGCCTATGTGTTCGTGCTGTCGGCCTTTCTCTGGGTGATTGTCGCGCCGCTGCGGCCGCGCAACTGGAGCTTCGTCGCCGTCCTGATTTTCGTCACGCTCACGTCATTGCCCGCGGTGCTCTATGCGATCCCGGTCGAGAAGTTCATGTCGCTTGGCGCCGCGCAGACCGCGAACGTGATCTTCCTCGCGATCGTCGCGTCGTGGCGCGTGGCGCTGCTGATCGTTTTTCTCAAGCGGGCGGCCGCACTGACGGCAACCGGCGTGGTCGTGGCGAGCCTGCTGCCGCTCACCATCATCGTCACGGCGCTCGCCGCGCTCAATCTCGAAAAGGCGGTGTTCGAGATCATGGGCGGCAACATGCAGCAGACGCAGAACGATGCCGCCTATTTCATCCTGCTCGTCATTACGGTGTTGTCCGTGATCCTCAGCCCGATCATGCTGATCATCTATTGTGTGCTGGTGTATCGGGCGTGGAAGACGAAGGCGCCGTAGGAAACGGGAGCGTAAACATGCCGTTCAAATGCAATCAGCCCGCGGTGCCGACCGTGCAGCAGGACGATGCGGTCGCGCGCATCACGCGCTGGGATTTCGCGCCGGGCGCGGCGACCGGCTACCACACGCACGGCTGGCCGTATTTCGTCGTGATGCTGACCGACGCGGTGATGAAGATCGAGGCCAAGGACGGCGCGGTGAGCGAAGTGCGGCTGTCGGCCGGGCAGTCGTATCAGCGGCCGTCCGGCATCGAGCATGACGTGATGAACGGCTCGGACCAGCCGATGGCGTTCGTCGAGATCGAGATCAAGCAGCCGGCGTCGATTGAGTCTAATTCACCGGCCGCAGCCGCTTCACCGCGTCCGGCAGGTTCGCGTCGAACCACGCCGCGATCCGCTCCTGATGGCGGTAGTACAGCAGCCCGGCCGCGATCACCGCGACGCCGATCAGCGACAGCGCGAACGGGAACAGCAGCGAGTCCTTGAACACCTTGTTGGCGAGGTCGCCGAGATACATCGCGATGCCGATCACGCCGAACACCGCGTAGACCTTGCGGCCGAGGAAGACCGCGAGGAACAGGAAGCCGACATTCATCGCGCAGTAGAGCGCCTTCTCGAACGTGGTGCCGCCCGAGGTGAAGCTCACCGCGCCCCAGAACATGATCACGCCGAACAGGTGCAGCCAGAACGCAAAGTCGCCGCGCCGCCGCAGGTCGACGAGCTAGGCGAGGATGATCGTGCGCGAGGCCGAACCAGAGCGAGACATGCCGCCGCGTCTCCCAGTCGGCGTGATCCTTGCCGGCGATCCAGGGCGCGAGGTCCATCGACATGAACCAGAGCGCGACGCCGACGATCACCACGATGAACGGGAACGGATAGAAGCGCAGCGCGATCAGCGGCGGCCACGATCGCGGCGATCTCCATGAAGATCCACGAGCCCTTGATCCAGACGTAGAAGCCCTGAACCGTGCCGGGCTTGCCGAACTGGCCCCACAGGTCGAGCGCGTCCTGAATGCCGTAGACGGCGAGCGGCGCCATCGAGACCGCGATCGCGATCAGCAGGCCGCCGGGCGTGTGCAGGCCCTTGCGGTACCAGAGATAGTGGCCGGCGATCGCGAAAACAGCCGCGTAGACCACCGCCGTGACGGCGAGCGCCTCGCCGCCCATCTGCGAGAAGGCGAGGGTGGAGAACAGGCCCATCGCGGTCATCACGATGAGCGCGCCCGCGTACCAGAGCACGTGCGCCATATCGAAACGCGGGGGCGCTACGGCATTCGCGGCAGGCGCGAGCGGCGCCGCGCGTGTGCAGGAAGGCGATCAGCCGCGCAAGTTGCGCGGCATCGAGCACACCCGCCGCCGACGCGGCACGCAGGTCGGTTTCGCTGTAGGTCATGGCAAATTCCCGCGCGGCCGCGGATGCGTCCGCGCCGGTTTGTCGGGCCGCGGCGCGGTAAGGTTCAACGCTACCCTAACGGCAATGGAACCGCGGAGAAATTGCGTTCTCATACAATTTAAACCACGTCGTTTAACCCGGAATTCGAGCCTTGCTCCGTAATCTCCCGCACTGGTGGGGAAAGCGGGGGCAGGCGAACCGTCAATGAACGTGCCGCAAAACGTTCAGGCTGGCTGCGCCGAGGCAGGACAGCTCAAGGATTTGCTTGCGCTGCACGAGGCGGCGCTCGCGAGCATGTCGCATGGCCTGTGCATGACCGATGCGCGGCAGCGCCTCACGCTGTTCAACCAGCGCTTTCTCGAGCTGTTCGAGCTGTCGCCCGAGGTCGCGCGCATCGGCATGCCGATGGCCGACCTGATCCGCCATTCCGGCGAACGCGGCAACTATCCCGTGGAGCAGCACGCCGAGATCGTCCGCCGCCGCGCCGAGAACATGGCGCGCGGCAAGCCGTTCCGCCTGATCCGCCAGATGTCGCGCGGGCGCACCTTCGCGATGGACTATCGCCCGCTGCCGAACGGCGGCTGGGTCACGCTGGTGGACGACATCACCGAGCGCCAGCGCGAGCAATACGAGCATGCGCATCCAGTTCGAGCGCTTCGACCAGGCGATCACGCACATGTCGCACGGGCTGTGCGTGACCGACGCGCGACAGCCGCATCGTGCTGTTCAACCAGCTCTTCCTCGAGATGTACGACCTCTCGCCCGACTTCATCAAGGTCGGCGTCTCGATGCGCGACGTGATCGATCACGTGGCGGCGCGCGGCTACTTCCGCAATGCGACGCCGGAAAAAGTCTGGCAGTACCGCCTGCAGAAGATGGCGCCGCGAAAGCCGTTCCAGCAGTACATGACCCTGCGCAACGGCAACGAATACATCCTGCACTATCACCCGATGGAAGACGGCGGCTGGGTGACGCTGTGCGAGGACGTGACCGAGCGCCTCCGCATGGAGCGCGAACTGCGCGCTGCAGTACGAGCGCTTCGACCAGGCGGTCAATCACATGTCGCACGGGCTCGCGATGTTCGGCCCGGACGAGCGGCTGATCGTGTGCAATGCGCAATACCTCAAAATGTACGGGCTCGATCCTGCGCGTCGCCAAGCCGGGGATTTCCTCACGCGACCTGATCGAACTCTGGGTCGAAAGCCTGGACGAGCCTGGCTTGACGGCCGACGCGCTTTACCAGAAGCGCAAGCGCGCGACTGCCGGCGGCGAACTCTCGACCATGCGGCTGCACCTCAAGGACGGCCGCGTGATCGAGGCGACCACGCGTCCGACGCCGGACGGCGGCTGGGTCACGGCGCACGAGGACGTCACCGAGCGGGTCGGCTACGAGAAGGATGCTGCGCGAGCAGAACATCCTGTTCGATGCCGCGCTGGAAAACATGGCGCACGGCCTGTGCGTGTTCGACAAGGACTGGCGCGTCGTCGTCCGCAACCGCCGCTATCTCGAGCTCTATGGGCTCGGGCCGGACGATGCGCTCCCCGGGACGCCGCTGATCGAGCTCATGCGCCGCAGCATCGATCGCGGGATGCACACGACGAAGGCGAGCGCGGAGAAGTTCTTCGCCGAGTTCATCAGGCGCGTGACGGTCGACCGCCAGCCGGTGGTGCATCGGCGCCTCACCAGCGGCAAGCTGCTCGCGGTGCGCCACGAGCCGCTCGAGAACGGCGGCTGGGTCGGCACCTACGAGGACATCACCGAGCGCGAGCGCGCCGCCGAAGAACTGAAGGAGCAGCACCGGCCGATTCGATGTCGCGCTCAACAACATGCCGCACGGCCTGTGCATGATTCGACGCCGAACATGCGGCTGATCGTCTGCAACAAGCGCTATGTCGAGATGTTCAGCATGTCGGCGGAGGTCGTCCGGCCCGGCATGCGACGATCCGCGACATCATCGGCGCACAGCGTCGCCCTCGGAAACTACCGCCACCGCAACGTCACGCTGGAGGAGCACTACGGCAACTATGTCGCGTGCGCTGAAGGCCGGCAACCTGGTCGTGCACCGCCATCTCGCCGACGGCCGCATCATCAAGCTCAACGCACGAGCCGATGCCGCAGGGCGGCTGGGTCGCGATCTACGAGGACATCACCGAGCGCCATCGCGCCGAAGAGAGCATCGCGCACATGGCGCGCCACGACGCGCTGACGCAGCTTCCCAACCGCGTGCTGCTGCGCGAGAAGATGGCCGAGGGGCTGGCGCGCGTGGAGAAGGCCGCCGAGGCGATGGCGGTGTTCTATCTCGACCTCGACAACTTCAAGGGCGTCAACGACACGCTCGGCCATCCGATCGGCGACAAGCTGCTCGGGATCATCGCGGAGCGCATCCGCGGCGCGGTCGGGCGAGGGCGATACGGTCGCGCGGCTCGGCGGCGACGAGTTCGCGATCCTGCACGGCAATTCGAATCCGGACGCCGCGGGCGCGCTGGCGCGGCGGCTGGTTGCGCTCATCTCCGAGCCGATCGAGATCGACGGGCAGGAGATCAATTCCGGCGTCAGCATCGGCATCGCGCTCGCGCCGAACGACGGCAACGCCGCCGACCACCTGATGAAATGCGCCGACCTCGCGCTCTATCGCGCCAAGGCGGAAGGGCGCGGCACGTTCCGCTTCTTCGAGCCGGACATGGATGCGCGCATCCAGGCGCGCCGCGCGCTCGAAGTCGATCTGCGCCGTGCGCTTCAGGCGGGCGAGTTCACGCTCGCCTACCAGCCGCAGGTCAACCTGCTGAGCAACGACCTTGCCGCGATGGAAGCGCTGCTGCGCTGGAATCACCCCGAGCGCGGGCCGGTGTCGCCGGCGGAGTTCATTCCGGTCGCCGAGGAAATGGGCCTGATCGTGCCGCTCGGCGAATGGGTGCTGCGCGAGGCCTGCAACGAGGCGGCGCGCTGGCCCGATCCGATCCGGGTCGCGGTCAATCTCTCGCCGGTGCAGTTCCGCAATCGCGGGCTGGTGACGACGGTCACGTCGGCGCTCGCCGCCGCGCGCCTTGCGCCGAGCCGGCTCGAACTGGAGATCACCGAGGCGGTGCTGCTGCAGGACGACGAGGCGATCGTCACCATGCTGCATCAGTTGCGCGCGCTCGGCGTGCGCATCGCGATGGACGATTTCGGCACCGGCTATTCGTCGCTCAGCTACCTGCGCTCGTTCCCGTTCGACAAGATCAAGATCGACCGCTCGTTCATCAAGGACATCGAGCGCAACCGCGACAGCGCGGTGATCATCCGCGCGGTCGCGAGCCTCGGCGCGAGCCTCGGCATCGAGACCACGGCCGAAGGCGTCGAAACCGCCGAGCAGCTTGAAATCGTGCGCCGCGCCGGCTGCACCGAGATGCAGGGCTATCTGGTCAGCCCGCCGCGCCCGGCCTGCGAGGTCGCCCGACCTGATCGCGCGGTTCAGGCGCGAGGCCGTGGCGGCCTGATTTCCGCTCTCGCGACGCCGCTAGTGCCACATCGTGGCGACGCACTCCTCGACCTGCGCCTTGCGTTCGCGCTTTGGAATGCCGCGCAGGAACTGCAGTCCCGTGTACTGCTCCACGGTGCGCACCGCAACCCGGTAGCGCTTCAGGTATTCGAGCGGGTCCTTGGTGTCGTCGAGCTTGCGGTGGTCGATGTTGGGCAGGATGTAGGCGTTCGCCCGCTTGTTCTTCGCATCGTAGATGATCTTGTAGAGCGCGAGCGGAATGGCGACGCCGGTGTCCTCCGGGCATGTCTTCCCCTTGCCGCAGATGGCTGAGCGGCCCTTCGGGCCTTCCAGCTTGATCTCGTTCTTGCACGGGTTGGACGTCGGCCTTGATGGTGATCTCGTCGTCGCCCTCTTCGCGGTTGATCGGCCCGGTGATGACGTAGATCTCGCCGCGCTCGCGGGCGAGCTTGCGCACCAGGTCCTCGAACTCCTTCCAGATATGCCGGTTGAAGCCGACACCCTGCTGCGGCACGGCGTTCGACAGCGTGAAGCTCTCCTTCATGAGTTCGCACATTGCTGGAGAAGTCCGCCGACGGGGCTTGATGGCCGCGGTCGAGCTTGCTGTTGGTGTACTGATTGTCGAGTGCGCGCGCGGCCTTGCAGACGAACTCCTCGGGCTGGAATTTGGTCTTCGGCCGGTCCTTGCCGCCCGCGAACTGCGCCTTGTTCAGCCGCTCCAGCACCCAGTCGGGCGTCTTGTTGACGTTGTTGTGCGACAGCACATAGGCCTCATGGCATACCGGCGTCGCGTCGGTATCGTCGTTGGCATATTCCGGCTTGCCGATCGCCTCCCACAGATTGCGGCAGGTGTTGAAGTCGTTGGCGGGGCCGGGCTTGAACTCGGTGTCGCCGTCGCAGACGTCGGCCTGCGCGGGCAGCGCGATCGCGAATGCCATCGCGCACCCCAGCGCAAGAGTGAACCGGAAGGCCGTCGCAAACGGAGAGGTGCGCCTCATGGCAATCTCCTTGGCGGCGTCACTGTTGAGCTGGCGGCGGGGTGACGACGACCGGACCGGCCGGAGGCACGACGACGGGCTGCACCACCGGTGCGACGACGTCGGCGCGGGCGGCTTGGGCGGGCCGCTCGACATCTTCGACACCACATAGCTGCCGCTGCTGATGCCGAGCAGCAGCAGCGCGTTGCCCGGAATGTCGACGAAGGTGCCGGCTTCGATCGAGAGCAGGAGATAGAGCCCCGCGATCACGAAGGTGAAGACCAGAAACTGAAAGCGCGACAGGCTCGCCTTGACGCCGGCCGCGGGATTGCCGGGATCGAGCGGCTCGGCGAGCAGCCCGTTGACGGAAATCTCGTTGCTGAAGATTTTCCACAGGATGATCGCGCCAAATCCGAGCAGGATGATTGCGATCACCATGAAGCCCCAGAACGCGATGTTCTGGGCCGTGAGCACGCAGTCATGAAACCATCCTCCTAGGCGTTGCGGGCAATCTTGCCTGCAAGGAAAAGACTGTTCGTTCCCATCAGCAGCGTGAGCAGATATTCGGGGACGTCGGGCAGCGAGGGCCGCACGCCTTCCGCGACGGCGTGCACGTCGACATGCAGCGCGGCGTGAGACGTAGAAGGCGACAACGGCCGGGAAGACCGCCATGTGGAGCGCGCGCTCCGGCAGGATCCTGCCGTCGACCGACGATTGCGTGAGCAGTCCCGAGACATCGATCTCGCGGCGCAGGATGCGCATCGCGATCAACAGGGTCAGCAGCCCGAACCAGGCGAGCAGGCCGTACTCCAGGATCTTGGCGGCGAGTTTGCATTCGGCCCCCCGGCCAGAAAGCTGCCAATTCTTACCTCAGCGTAAGGTTGTCAGCAAGACGGGGCGAGTGCATCCCCTGTTTGGCGCAGGCTGGCTGTGCTTCAGGCAGGAGTTGTCGACGCTACCCGGGAATGTTGCGGACGCGCTCGAAGCGCGCCGACAACGCCGCGGCGTCCGGCAGACTCAACGCAAGGCGCGTGAAAAGCGACAGCGGCCGGGTCGGCGGATTCTCCGTATCGATCGCGTCGACGGCGAGCGGCGCCACCTTGCCGTGGCTCACGGCCTTCAGGTCGAGGATCGCCGCATCCATGAATTCCATCAGCGCGCCGTCGTCGCGATGCTCCTTCACGGCCTGCGGCAGCGGCGGAAGCTGGTCTTCCTCGCGCCGCAGCACGCGGACCATCCGGTCGCGCTCCTCGGGGCTCGCGGCGAACAGGCGGCGTCCGGGCAAAATCCAGCCGAGATGCAGGCGGTGGACCGCGAGCCCCTTGGGGACAAGCGAGACGAACACCTTTTCGCCGGAGGGGAGCATGAGGGTGGAGAAGGCGCGCGGACCGAGGTCGAGATATTTGTGCAGGACCGGTCCGGTCACGCGCGCTCCTTCTTCAAAGCCGCCGCGGCGGCGCGCAGGCAGGTGGGGCAGAGGCAGTCTTCGGCCGAACCCGCAGGGGGCATCGGCAGGCGGAAGTCTTCCTCCGCGCACCAGCATTTACCAACCGTGCTGCCGCATTCGAATGCGACACCGCAGCGCGCACAGGTGAGTGCGCGGGGTTTGGCGATCTGAATTCATGGACGGGAGTATGCCGCGCAGCTTGGGGCAGGCGCTACTGCTGCACGATCACCTTGGTGCCGACCGGAACGCGCGCGAACAGGTCCTCGATCTCGGAATTCACCAGCCGGAAGCAGCCGGACGACACCGCATGGCCGATCGTCTCCGGCGCGTTGGTGCCGTGGATGCGGTAGACGGTGTTGCCCAGATAAAGAGCCCGCGCGCCCATCGGATTGCCGGGACCGCCGGCCATGAAGCGCGGCAGATAGGGCTGGCGCTGGATCATTTCGGGCGGCGGGGTCCAGTCCGGCCATTCCTGCTTGCGCGTGACGCGCAGCAGCCCCTGCCACTGGAAACCGTCGCGGCCGACGCCGATGCCGTAGCGCAGCGCCACGTTGTTCGGCTGGATCAGGTAGAGGAAGCGGTCCGAGGTATCGACGATGATCGTGCCGGGCGGCTCGTGCGTGCGGTAGAACACCGGCTGGCGGCGATAGGCCGGGTCCATCTCGGCGTCGCGGAGACGATGCCCGGATCGCGATCCTGAATGGTCGGCGCGGTGCGGCGCAGCTCCTCGGGCGTGCCGTATTGCGCGGCGGCGGGCAGCGTCCCGCACAACGCCAGCGCAAATGCGGCATGCACGAACGCGAGACCGCGCCATGCGCGCCGGTAAAATGATCGTCAGGTCCATGGCCGAGCCCCCGCTGGTGCGCCTATATAGCGCCACCGACTATGGTCATTCCAAGGACATCACCGATGATCGACCTTTACTATTGGACCACGCCGAACGGCCACAAGATCACGATTTTCCTCGAAGAGACCGGTACGCCGTACAAGATTTTTCCGATCAATATCGGCAAAGGCGAACAGTTCGCCAAGGACTTCCTGAAGATCTCGCCGAACAACCGCATCCCCGCGATGGTCGATCACGAGCCGCCGGGCGGCGGCGCGCCGGTGTCGGTGTTCGAGTCGGGCGCGATGCTGATGTATCTCGCCGACAAGACCGGCAAGTTCTGCCGCAAGGAGCTGCGCGCCCGCACGGCGGTCAGCGAATGGCTGTTCTGGCAGATGGCGAACCTCGGGCCGAACTCGGGGCAGAACAATCACTTCAGCAATTACGCGGTCGACAAGATTCCGTACGCGATGGACCGCTATCGCAACGAGGTGAACCGGCTCTACGGCGTGATGGACCGGCGGCTTGCCGACAACGAATATCTCGCGGGCGAGTATTCGATCGCCGACATGGCGAGCTATCCGTGGATCGTGCCGCACGAGCGCCAGCACCAGAAGATCGCGGACTTCCCGCATCTCAAGCGCTGGCTCGAGGCCATCGCGAAACGCCCGGCGGTCGAGCGCGCCTACGCCAAGGCGAAGGAGGTCAATCCGAACCCCGGCGGCATCCGCACCGCCGAGGAGCGCGCGATCCTGTTCGGGCAGACCGCGGAGTCGATCGCGAAGGCGGCCGCCGCGGCGCGGTAGCTGCCGTCACGCGGGCAGGGGGCGCTATCCGTTGACGTGGGTTTCGTTCGTCGAACTCGTGGGCATCGCAGGCGCGGTGCTCACCACGCTGTGCTGGCTGCCGCAGGCGATCCGCATCATCCGCACGCGCAACACCTACGCGATCTCGCTGCCCGCGCACGCGGCGTTCACCACCGGCATCTTCTGCTGGCTGATGTACGGCTTCATGCTGGGCAACCTGCCGCTGATCCTCGGCAACATCGTCACGTTCGCGCTGACGGTGACGATCCTGCTGCTGAAGCTGCGGTTTGGATAAGGGCAAGGAACAAAGGCCGCCGCAAGATTTTCACGACAGCCTTTTGATCTTCTTTACCTCTCCCCGCGTTCGCGGGCCGAAAGACGGCAAAAGTGACCAGCCCAGCATACCGAGCGCGAGCGTGCTGAATACGGCTATCAGCCAGCTTTGACCCGGCGCCCAATAGCTCGTCATCTTGCCATTCTTGCACGTAGAGTTTTTTTGGCCGGTCTCAGGAAAGACAGTTTCGCTGCTTGTCAGGCGTGTCGGGCCGGCTTCCGTTCCGACGGGGCTGGTAAAGAATGCGGTCGCTCCGACCGTGCGTGGTTGCCAGTCGGCGTTTCTGACTTCCACGCAAAGGACGCCATGCTTCAGCAATGTCTTCCAGCTGTGACCCAGCGTGTACGCGGGCAAGAGCGTGAGGATCAGAAGACCGATGATTTGTGCCGCGAGACCAACGCCTCGCCACGCAGGCAGCTCGAAAATTCGCAGAGGAAATCGCTCTGCCAGTTGCCGGGAGATTTGGCCGCATGTGCGCGCATCACGGCGCTGGTCAGGACAACGAAGACAGTGAGGTAGATCACGCCCCAAAGACCGGCCAACGCTTCCGGCATGTCTTTTCGAAATCGAGCCCGAGTACGGCCTTCACACTGAGCTTCACCGCGCCGCCTGTGTGATCATGAATACGTTGATGTTCACGACGAGGCAGATAACGGTAAGGATCGCCACAGCTTGCGGAGAGAGCGAGTTCTTGACGAGTTCATCGGAGGCAGCGGTTCGGTTTTCTGACCCCCATCCTGTCCGTCTTCTCCTCCGTCCTCTCAATCCGCAGCCCGCTACCGGTTGGTCAGACGCTTGAGCATCGCCGCCGGTACCTCCAGCGTACCCTTCACTTCGAGAACCTGGCGTCCATTGACGATGGCGAATTGCGCGGCCGTCAGCCTTGCGTTGGCGGCAGCAGCCAACTCGGGCGGCAATTGAAGCCGTGCGTCGGGACTTGCGAGAAACTGGTTGATCCGGCCGATCACTTCATTTGTTAGTCTGGTGTCGATGTTAAACGCTCGGACCAGGCCACGCGCGACGTCCCTGGAAATGTTCAGTGTCGGATTTTCCGCCACGAGCCGCAGCGCATTCGCCTCGATGATCGGACGGAAAAACAATTCAACGCTGCCGTTCGTCGGTTTGGCTTTGCGCGGATCGACCCGGAAATGATACTTCGCCCACAGCCGATTGCCGGCGACCTGCAGACTGGTGCCGTTGTAATTGAAAGACTGGTATGCCCCAGGCGCAGGGTCGTGAAGTCCCGCGGCCCGGACAATACTATCTATTTTCTGAGTGAGGTCGGCGAGATCGGCGTGCGCCACGAGTGCGACCGGGGCATTTGCGGCGGTCACAGTCAGCGTTGCAGCGATCGGAAAACTCACGTCGATACCGGCAAGCTTTATTTGCCCCGGGATTGGCAAAGTCACGGTTTGGGCCTGCGAAGGTGTCGCGATCAAACCGCCGACGATGAGCGTCACACATCCAAGAAACCTGCATTGCCTGCATCATGCTGGTGCTCCTTATGCGTCGCTCGATGGCATCGCTCAACTATCTCCCCTATAGCGGGTATTTCTGGGTGGCAATTTTGAAGTTGAAATTTTGATGGTTCCCAAGGACGCGATGGCGGCTCGGAAGCGGCCCGTCGGCGTGCGCTTCTTGCACCGGCCTGATGCGCGTCAAAAAAAACGGGCCGCTCACGCCGCAGCCAGTAAATCGTTGATGCGATCGGGTCGGTGGCTTAGGCCCCGCGGCCCCACAGCGCGCAGTAGCGCCGCGCGACCATGCCGAGGCCGTTCTGCATAGCCCGGCAGCGTCGCGTACTTCTCCATCTTGAAGTCCTTCTCGACCGCGTCCCAGCACTTGCCGGCCTGCGCGTCCGTCTTGATCTGCGGCGGAGGCTTCCTGCATCAGCGTGAGGACGTCCTGCGCGTCCTTCTTGGTGCCGAGCCGGTCGCCGGGGCCGGGATGGCCGGGGATCATGCGGTCCCAATCCATCGCGAGGACCTTCTTGATGAACTCCTCGGTCTCGAGCGGATAGATGTCGATGAAGCCGCGGCCCGGGAACGCCGCCACCGGAATCGTGTCGACGATGAACACGATCTTCTCCTTCGGCAGCCGCATCACCAGCGTCGAGTCGGAGTGGTTGAGGCCGAGATAGTGCAGCTCGAGCGTGGTGCCGCCGAGCTTGATCGTCTTCTTGTTGCCGACCAACTCGTCCGGCATCACGGTGTGCGGGTCCTTCAGCACCTTCAGCCGCTTGGTGGCGTTCTCGTGCGCGATCACCTTCGCGCCGGCGTCCTTGAACGCCTTGCCGCCCGCGATGTGATCGAAGTGGACGTGGCTGTAGATCAGGTACTTGATCGGCTTGTCGGTGACCTTCTTGATCTCGTCGACATATTGCTGGCCGCCGGTCGGCCGGCCGTAGGCCACCGGATCGGTCGCGATGACGCCGTCCTTGGTGACGACGAACATCGACTGATGGTCCGCCGTTGCGGAAAATGTAGACGCCTTCGGTGCCGTCGACCTTCTTGGTCTCGATCTGCGGCCGCTGCCGGCGCTTGCGCGGCGGCCGGAACGGCGAACGTGACTGCGGCCGCCGCGGCGGCGCAGGCAAGCAGAACTCTCATGGATGTCTCCCCCTTATGGGTATGCGGATACGCGCCGCCATGCTCGGCGGGCGGCGCGGTGGCTTTCAAGTCACGCTTGCTTGATGCGAACGGGGCCGATTGCCGCACAAATCCTTGTGCGGCTTGCGGAATAAGGCGCCCGGGCGGTGTTGCGGGCTACTCGCCGCCGATCATGCCGACGATCTTCCAGGCTCCGGCCTGCGTCCTTGCCGAAGCAAAGCTGGTCCGAGCCGAGCGGGTTGATCGCCTCGGCGGCCACGAACCCGACCTTGCCGCTCGGCGTCACGATGCGCATGAAATCCTGGCTGGCGTTCGGCGCCGTGTCGGGCATCACGCGCACGAACTGCATGCCGAGCTTCTCGATCACCGGCGAATTCTGCTGCCCGGCGGCGTGCACCTCGACGCCCTCCTGCGCGGTGAAGCCCCAGTCGCCGATGTCGGTCTTGGTGGTCTCGGCGAGCTTTTCGAGATCCTGCGGGTTGAAGTCGGGGCCGGCCGGCGAGCACACCGTGTTGGGGCGGTCCGGATAGGGCGCGGCGGTTTCGTCGGCGGCGAATTCGGCGAGCGACTCCCAGCCCGAGCCGTCCTTGGCGGCGAGGCTGAGCGCGGTCGCGAGCGCATCGATGCCGGTGCGCTTGCCGGCCGCGTTGCCGGTTTCCTTCAGCCAGAAGAAGCCCTGCACCAGCACCAGCCTGGCGAGCGCCGCGCGGTCCTTCTTCTGCGCGACCGCGACGAGCTCCTTGCGGAAGGCCGCGAGGCCCGGATCGGTGTAGGGCTTGGGCGGCGCGACCGTTCAGCACCGTGTAGGGCGCGGGCGGCGCCATCGGCGGCTGCGCCTGCTGTTGCGGCTGCTGCTGCGGCGCGCCTTTCTGCCCCTGCGGTGCTGCGGGCGGCGCCCTTCTGCTGCGCGCCGGGTGGCGGCGTCTGGCTCGGCGGCCGCGGCAAGGTCTGCTGCGCGGCGGCGGGGAGCGACAATCATCCCGGCGGCAAGAATCGTCGCGAGAAAAGTCGTCCGATCGCATTGTGTCAGCCTCCCGATGCGCCGCCAAGCTGATAGCCAAATTGGCGCAGAATTGCGACCGGTTGCGCGGAACTCGCGCGCACCGGCTGGCTCTATGTGTCGCCTGCGAGGCGCGCATGGTTCACCTCCGGTTAAGCATGCGGACGCGCGCGCCGCGACCCTGCTAGATCAGCCTCCTCACTCACCACGAACAAATCCCCCCATGCCGTTCTATGCCTCGTCGCCCTATCTGCTGCCGATCGTCCTGCTGATCTGCTCCAACCTGTTCATGACCTTCGCGTGGTACGGCCACCTGAGGTTCAAGGAGATGCCGCTCTGGGGCGTGATCCTCGATCGCGTGGGCGATCGCGTTCATCGAATATTGCTTCGCGGTGCCGGCGAACCGCTACGGCAACGCCGTCTATTCGGCGGCGCAGCTCAAGACCATCCAGGAGGTGATCACGCTCCTGGTGTTCGCCGGCTTCTCGCTGGTCTATCTGAAGGAGCCGCTCGGCTGGAATCATCTCGTCGGCTTCGCGTTGATTTCGGCTGGCGCGTTTTTCATTTTTCAGAAATGGTAGCGCGACGGAACGGGGGACACACATGGCGAACCATCGGCTCGATGCCGCGCCGGAGACGGTGCACTGGGGATTCTTCGACGCGGCGCTGAAGCCGCTGCTGACGGTCGAGAGCGGCGACACGGTGACGATCTCGACCGTGTCGGGCATGGCGAGCCAGATGCCGGCCGCGCCGCTGACCGTGCCGCCGGCGCTCGCGGCGATCCACAAAAGCGTGCCGCAGAAATTGCCGGGCCACATCTGCACCGGGCCGGTCGCCGTGAAGGGCGCCAAGAAGGGCCAGGTGCTCGAAGTGCGGATCAAGGACATCCAGCTCCATTACGACTGGGGCTACAACATGATCCGCCCGCTCGCGGGCGCGCTGCCGGACGATTTCGACACGCCGACGCTGATCCACATCCCGCTCGACAAGGAGAAGAACACCGGCACGCTGCCGTGGGGGCTTGAGCTGCCGCTCGCGCCGTTCTTCGGCGTGATGGCGGTCGCGCCGCCGCCCGGCTGGGGCATGGTCTCGACGCTGCCGCCGCGCAAGAACGGCGGCAATCTCGACAACAAGGAACTGGTCGCGGGCACGACGCTCTATCTGCCGATCCATGTCGACGGCGCGCTGTTCTCGTGCGGCGACGGCCACGGCGTGCAGGGCGACGGCGAAGTGTGCGTCACGGCGATCGAGACCGGGCTGATCGGCACGTTCGAACTGCACGTGCGCGACGACATGAGCCTCGAATGGCCGCTCGCCGAGACGCCGACGCACATCATGACGATGGCGTTCGATCCCGATCTCGACGACTGCGTGACCATCGCGCTGCGCGACATGATCAAGCTGATCTGCCGCCGCACCAATCTATCGCGCGAGCAGGCCTACACGCTGTGCTCGCTCGCCGCCGACCTGCGCGTCACGCAGGTGGTCAACGGCAACAAGGGCATCCACGTGATGCTGGCGAAGAAGCTGCTGGCGGCGTGACGAAAAATGGCGGGGCGCGCAGGCCCCGCCATTTTCATTGTCGAACAGCCGCCTCAGTTCGCCGCGAAGCAGTAGAACAATCCATCGCCGCCGGTGCCGCGCAGATCGGCCGCACTGCAGCCGCCGTCAGGACCGCGCGAGGGGTGCGACGCATTCCACGAGCGCGAGGCTGCGTCGTCGCGCAATCCCTTGCGGTCGATGTGGCCGACCATCGCGGCGCCTTGCGTGCTGCTCGACCAGTTGCGGCAGGTGCGATCGTCGCCGGCCGGGAACGCGTTGCCTTCCGGCGACGAGCCGGTCAGCACGTCATGCCGGTTCGGCGCGAAGCCGGCACCCGGGATGATCAGGCCGCGCTCGCTGAGCGAGTTGTCGAAGCTGAGCTTGTTGTTGTCGCTGTGCAGGTCGTCGAGGCTGGTGGCGACCACGGTGCCCTTGAAATTCTGCCATGGACCCTTGCCGACGCGGTCGCGTGCATTGACGGCGGGCTTGCCGTCGGCCGCCTGCGTGCTGAGGTAGGCGCGCCAGGTTTTGCCGCCTGCGCCGTGGCGCTCCGCCAGCGTCTGGCAATGCCGGTCCGCCCCTTCGATGCCGCCGAGGTCGGCGCCCTTGCCGGGCCCGGCGCCGGTGACGAAGAACGTCATGGCCGGTGCCTGCGGCAGGGGCGGCGGTGCTGCCGGCGCGGCCTGCTGCTGCGCTTGTGCGCCGGACGCGGCGAGCAGTGCGACGGCCGAGATGGCGAGCAATCTTACGCTGGTCATGTGCAAGTCCTCCCTTTTGGTTCAACGTTGAGCGCGAGCGTAGCGGCTTCGCCGGCCGGCCGGAAGCAAGAAACTTCAGGAATATCCGGGCCGCGACGGTGTTACGGCTGGCTCAAGCGCGCGGCTTCGCAGCGCCGGCTCGTGGATTGCCTCGCGCCAGATCAAAAATCCGGCTCTTCCTCCACCACCTTCTTCTGGTGGCGCAGGTGCTGCCAGATCGCGAGCGCGATCGAGCCCACGGCGACCAGCAGCAGTCCGCCGGAGATCGGCCGGGTGAGGAACAGCCACGGATTGGCGTCGGTCATGATCGCGCGCACGAGGTTGATCTCGATCTGGTCGCCGAGGATGAGGCCGAGGATCAGCGGCGCGAGCGGGAAGCCGAGCTTGACCATCGCGTAGCCGAACACGCCGAAGATCAGCAGCACGTAGACGCTCTGCATCGTGTTGTTGAGCGCATAGGCGCCGACCACGCACAGCACCAGCACGACCGGCGCCAGCACCGCCATGCGCACCGAGGTCACGCGCAGCATCAGCGGCATCAGCGCCACGCAAATCAGCAGCATGCAGGGGTGCGCCAGGATGTAGGCCGCGTAGATGCCGTAAGCGATGTCGGGGTTCTGCGAGATGAACAGCGGCCCCGACTGGATGCCGTGGATCGTCATCGCGCCGAGCATCACGGCGGTGACGGCATCGCCCGGAATGCCGAACGCCATGATGGTCATCAGCGAGCCGCTGACATTGGCGTTGTTGGAGGCTTCCGACGCGATGATGCCTTCGGGGTGGCCCTTGCCGAATTTCTCCGGCGTCTTGGAGAATTTCTTGGCCTGGTCGTAGGCCATCACGCTCGATGCGCTGCCGCCGATCGCCGGCAGGATGCCGATGATCAGCCCGACGATGGTGGCCCAGAGAAGCTGGAACGGCTGCCGGAAGATCTCCCAGTTGACCTTCAGGTGCGAGAATTTCTCGAGCTTGATGCCGGCGAGCGATGTCGTCGCGCCCTGCGGCATGTTGAGCTTCTCCAGGTCGGTCATGATCTGCGCGAACGCGAAGATGCCGATCAGTACCGGGAGGAACGGAAAGCCGCCGCCGATGAACTCCGAGCCGAAGGTGAAGCGCGGCACGCTGCCGATCGGATCGTGGCCGATGACCGTGATGAGCAATCCGATAGCGGTCGAGATCAGGCCCTTGAGCAGCGAGGACTCGGTCAGTCCAGCCACCATCGCCATCGCGACGACGAACAGCGAGAAATACTCCCACGGACCGAACTCAAGCGCGATCGCGGCGAGCGGCCCGGTGAGGAACACGAGGAACAGCGCGCCGAGCAGGCCGCCCCAGACCGAGGCCCAGACGCCGAGCCAGATGGCGCGGCCCGGCTCGCCGTTGCGCGACATCGGGAAGCCGTCGAACGTCGTGGCGATCGAGGCCGGAGAACCCGGAATGCCGAGCAGGCAGCAGGCGATCAGGCCGCCGGTCGAACCGCCGACATAGACGCCGGTCATCGCCGCGAGGCCGGCGAGCGGATCGAGCCCGTAGGTAAAGGGCAGCACCACGATCACCGTCATGGTGATGGTGACGCCCGGCAGCGAGCCGCCGATCACGCCGATGAACGTGCCGGCGAACAGCGGGACCAGATATTTCCACTGGGCGACGTTGACGAGACCGTTCCAGAGCAGATCGAGCATCTAGAAGCCTGTCCACGCGCCGCGCGGCAGCAGCACCAGCAGATAGCGCTCGAACACCACATAGGCCGCCGCCGCGGTGCCGACCGCGATCGCCACGAGCACCGCCCAGTCGCGTGGCGTTCGCGGCTTGCCGAGCGCCGCCTGCAGCGTGGCGACGAACAGCACGGTCGAGAGACGAAATCCGATCAGCGGGAGCAGCATCACATAGCCGGCGACCACCGCGAACGCGATCACGACGAGGCGATAGTTTCGCTTGGGCGCTGCAGCCGTCGCCGGCATCGGCCGGCACGCGGGGCTTCAGGAGATCCTGCGCGACCAGCAGCGCGCTCGCGGCCGCCATGAACGACAGCACGATGGCCGGATAGAAGCCCGGCCCGACCGGAACGATGGGGAGCGAGGGAAGCTGGAACGACTGAACGAGGAGAACCAGGCTGACCGCAAGCAGGATCAGCCCGGCAATGCCGTCGCGGCCGATGCTCATTTCTTGATGAGGCCGAGATCGGTCATGATCTGTCTTGTTCTCGCCGTCGATCTTGGCGAGGAACGCCGCGTATTCGCTGGCGCTTAAGTACGCGACGCGCGTGCCCTGCACCTTCATCGACTGCGCGAAGCTGGCCTCGCTGGTGGCCTTCTTGCAGCCGTCTTCGAGCTTCGCCCGCACCGGAGCGGGCGTTCCCTTCGGCACCAGAATGCCGCGCACCACCTCGTAGACGATGTTCATGCCGAGCTCTTTCAGCGTCGGCACGTCGGGCGATTCCGGATCGCGCTTCTCGCTTGCGATCGCGATGAAGCGCAGCAGGCCGGCTTCGACCTTGCCCTTCTGCGTCAGGTTGGAGTCGGTGAGGTTGATGTGGCCGCCGAGCAGCGCGTTCATGCGCGGCGCGAGGCCGTCATAGGAGACGAACTTGAACTTCACCCCGCCGGCCTTCTCGATCATCGCCGGGAAGATGTGGCTGGTGGAGCCGAGCGTGGCGCCAACCGAGATCTCGCCCGGGCGCTTCTTGGCGTCGTCGGCAAGCTCCTGCCAGTTCTTCCACGGCGTCTTGGCGCTGGCGGTCAGCACCGAGGGGGTCGCGGCGACGAGGCAGATCGGCTCGAAGTCGCTGAATTTGACGTCGCTGATGCCGGCATAGAACGTGAGGTGGATGTAGTCGTGCACCGCGTAGAGCGTGTAGCCGTCGGCCGCGGCGTTCTTGGCCTCGCGCGCGCCGACCGTGCCGGATGCGCCGCCGACATTGGCGATCACGACCGGCTGGCCGATGTGCTTCTGCAGTTCGGCCGCGAAGGGGCGGAAGATGTTGTCGGTGTCGCCGCCGGCGGCCCACGGCACGATCATCTTGACCGGACGGTCCGGATATTGCGCCTGCGCGGGCACCGATAGCGCTGCCAGCATGCCGGCCAATGCGGCCGCACCGGCAATTTTCGCAAATCTCGTAGCCATCCTGAGTTCCTCCCTCGCTTTGGTCCGAGCCTTTAAAGGCTTCGTGTTGCGGCGATAGTAACAGCCGGTCAACGAAGGGCAAACCCGCGAGGGCTATTCTCCATGCTTCCCGCGGCAGGCCTCATACGCCGCGAAAGCTACGCCTGGACTGCGTGTGACGCAAAGTGGTGAATGGGACAGGGACGGCATTTCCATGCGGATCACACAGCCTCGCCATCTGCCGCCGCCGGACCGTTCAAATCCTGTCGACACACCGTCCGGTTGTGACCACAATGTGCGCCGCGTCGGGGCCATTTACGCCCGCGCAGAGCGAGCGGGGGGTAAATGAATTTCGTTGCATGGCTCCGAGCGCGTCGCCAATCAAAAAAATTTAGAGCATGTGACGACGCAACGCGGGAGAAATACCTCAAGTGGGTCATCGACAAGATGATTCACGAATACGCAGCGAAGCGAAACTGAAATCGCCGATGGGCGTTCATATCAAGATGACGGTCGTCCTGATCGGGGCTGCGACGACGGTTGTGATAGGGTTCGGTTCGAGCACGCTGTTTGCAACAAGCATTGGCCCATCTTTTTCTTCAATCGCTTCAGTCAGTCGCCCTGGTGTTGAGCGCGTCGGTCACGATACTTTCGTCCTGGCAGGCGTTTGTCGGCCATGACTGGAAATGGATCAGATATCGTCGCACGCTGTGCGAACTGTATGAATTGAAGGACGACGTTGCGATGAGATCGGCCGGCGGGCATGCCTTGACCGACAGAGAGATCGCGGGATTCTACAAGACTCTCAAACGCATTCTGAGTGAAACCAACGCAGAGTGGACAGTGCGCCGGTCGACCCCAGACAAGGACTCAGACCAAGGCAAAGCCAAGAACACGGGTTGATATTCCCGCGATACCGGGGCCATCAAGTGTGCGTTGATCAGGTGGGACCGCGTGTCAGCAAGTCTGCATCCTGCGTCCTGCCGGCCGCTGCAGCGCCACGTCATAAAGCGCGTTCGGCTCGTAGGCGAACCACGACGAATTTCCAGCCGCTGTTCGCCGCGAATTCCGTCACGGCGCGGTGCACGCCGTAGGCGCCGAGATACGGGTCGGCGTGGGCGAAATCGTTGAACACCAGATGGCCGCCGGGCTTCACCTTCGCTGAGGCGGCACGCGCATCGCGGCTTGCGCCCTCATAGGAGTGATCGCCGTCGATATAGATCCAGTCAAAATGATCGTCCGGGAAATTTCGCCAGCATGTCGTGCGACAGGCCGAGATGCATCGTGACGCGGCTGTCGTTCGCGACCGCTGGATCGACGAGCGAGAAATCGATGTCGATCAGATGCAGCTCGGCCGGATCGCACGCGGTCGAGGATGTGCCGCGCGAACTCGCCGCGATAGGTGCCGACCTCGGCAACGCGCGCCTGACGCGGCAGGTTCTTCACCAGCTCGAAGCGCGACGAAGCGAACCGGCAGTCCGCCAGCAGCGCAGGGGGAATCTGCACCGAGTGCTGGCCGCGCCGGAACAGGTGCCGGCCGAGCCGGACAACATGGCGGACGCGCTCGGGCATCCGTTTGCGGAGCGACAGCGCGAGGCGGTTGGACGTCCATGCCGGCATGGGGAGCCTTGGGTTGGGACGAGGATAAACCGGCGGGGAGCGAGAAAAGTCGAGGAAAAACAACGGGACGGTTCGTGTCCCGACCATAGCACCGATCGAAAAATTTGATTGCATCGCCGCCTGTTCCGTACCGGCAAGTTGCGCTAATTTGCCGCTCGTCGCCGTCGCGTGAGCTTTTCGATTCCGCCGACCCGCGCCGCTTTTGAGGATTTCGACCATGTCGCTCGACGCCAAGGGTGTGTCTGCCCTGGCCTTGCATCGCTTCGGGATGGGCCCGCGCGCGGGCTCGATCGCGGCGATCGCCTCCGACCCGCGCGGCGCGCTGCTCGCCGAACTCGACAAGCCGGGCATCGGGCAGATCGTCAATTCCGAGCTGATGACGGCGGCGCAGTCTTCGATGGCGGCGTTCAACTTCCGGCAGGAGCGGCAGGCGCGGCTGATCGCGCAGCGCAAAGAGGAAGAAGAGCGCAAGGCCGCCGGCAATTCCATGATGGAAGGGATGGAGCGGCCGGATGCGGCGGCGCTCCCGGCGGCCGAAGCTGGTGCCGCAGCAGATCTTCTTCCGCGAGGTGAAGGCGCGCTTCGATGCGGCGTTCGCGCCGGAGATCGGGTTCGTCGAGCGGCTGATCTGGTTCTGGTCGAACCACTTCTGCGTCTCGGCGGACAACACGATCAGCATGGCCGGCGCCTACGAGCGCGAGGCGATCCGCCCGCATGTGCTCGGCAAGTTCTCCGACATGCTGCTCGCCTCCGCGGGTCATCCCGCGATGCTGTTCTATCTCGACAACTCCCGCTCGATCGGGCCGAAGTCGGTCGCGGGCCTCGTCAACACGCGCGGGCTGAACGAGAACCTCGCGCGCGAGATTCTCGAGCTGCATACGCTCGGCGTGCGCACGGTCTACACGCAGGACGACGTGACGAGCTTCGCCAAGGTGCTGACCGGCTGGACCATTCGTCCGCTGGCGAGCGATCCGGAACACGGCGGCGAATTCCTGTTCAGTGCGCGCATGCACGAGCCGGGACCGCAGACCGTGATCGGCAAGGTTTACGCACAGGCGGACGTCACGCAGGGCCGGGCGGTGCTCGCCGATATCGCGCGCCATCCGGCGACCGCCACGCATGTCGCGCGCAAGCTCGCGCGTCATTTCGGCGCCGACGAGCCGCCGGATTCGCTGGTCGCGCGGCTTGTCGAAGCGCTTCCTCGACACCGACGGCGACCTGAAGGAAATCGCCAGGGCGCTGATCGAAGCGCCCGAGACCTGGGACGAGCAGCGGCGCAAGCTGAAGCGGCCGAGCGAGTGGCTGATGTCGGCGTGGCGTGCGTTCGGCGTGGTGCCGGATGCGCAGCGCGGCCTGCAGGCGATGGGTTATCTCGGCGAGCGGATGTGGCGGCCGGGCGCGCCGCAGGGCTTCCCGGATGTGCAGTCGGCGTGGATCGACGGGCTCGCGCAGCGGCTGGATATCGCGAACCGTGCCGCCGAACTAGTGCAGGAACGCATCGAGCCGGATGCGTTTGTCGATATCTCGCTCGGGCCGCTCGCGTCGAAAGAGACACGACAGGCGATTGCGCGCGCCGAAAGCCGCGTGCAGGGGCTGACCCTGGCGATGATGTCGCCCGAATTCCAAAGGCGGTGATCCCATGACCGTTCATGCCGCAACGCGTCGCGAACTGCTCGCCGGGGCCGGCGTCCTGTTCGCATGGCCGTTCCTGCCGAAGCTTGCGCGCGCCGAAGGGCGCGATCCGCGCATGCTCACCATCGTTCTGCGCGGCGCGCTCGACGGGCTCGCGGCGGTTGCGCCGGTCGGCGATCCCGATTGGGTGAAGCTGCGCGGCGACAAGGCGCTGGTGCTCGACGGCAAGACGGCGGCGCTGCCGCTCGATTCGTTCTTCGCGATCAATCCGGCGATGCCGAACGTGCTGCGGCTCTACAGTGCCGGGCAGGCGACGATCGTGCATGCCTGCGCGACGCCCTACCGCGAGCGCTCGCACTTCGACGGACAGGATGTGCTGGAAAGCGGGCTGGCGAAGCCGGGCCGCGCCGACTCGGGCTGGCTCAACCGCGCGTTCGGCGCGATTGCGCCGGAAGCGCGGGTGCGCCGTGACGGCCGCGCCTTCGCGGTCGGTCCGGTGACGCCGCTGGTGGTGCGCGGGCCGACGCCGGTGATGTCGTGGACGCCGGCACGCATCCAGCCGGCGAGCGAAGACACGATGGCGCGGCTGATCGATCTCTATCACCACACCGATACCGAACTGGCGCGCGCGATCGAGGCCCGCATGGATCTCGTGACGCTCGCACGCGCAAGCGATCCAACCGTGATGGCGCCGACCGAGGGGCAGCAACTGCCGGCGGGATTTGCCGCGCAAGTGCGCGCCTTCTTCGCAGACGCGGCCGGCACCGCGGCGAAATTTCTTGCGCGCGCCGACGGGCCGCGCGTCGGCGCGCTCGCCTTCAACGGCTGGGACACGCATATCGACGAAGGCGCGGACTCAGGCCGCCTCGCGACGCTGCTCGGCGCGCTGGACGGCGCGCTCGCGGCGGTCGAGAAGAACATGGGCGAGGCGTGGCGCGAGACCGTGGTGGCGGTGGTCACCGAGTTCGGGCGCACCGCGCGCATCAACGGCACCAACGGCACCGACCACGGCACCGGCACGATCGCGCTGCTGGCGGGCGGCGCGCTGAAGGGCGGGCGCGTGATCGCCGACTGGCCGGGCGTGAAGGCCGCGAATCTTTATGAAGGCCGCGACCTCGCGGCGACCACGGATCTTCGCGCGGTCCTGAAGGGCTTGCTGAGGGATCACCTGCGCGTCACCGATCAGGCCCTTGCGGCGAACGTGTTCCCGGGCAGCGCCGACGTGAAGGCGATGGCGGGGCTGGTGTAGCGGCTCAGCGCTTCGACAGGTGCGGCCGGAGCGCCGCCGCGATGCGATCCGCATTGGTGCCGGGCGGCAGGAATCCGAGATAGCGGCCGTCGGCTCCCATCACATAGATGAAGGCGGAGTGATCGACGGTGTAGTTGTCGCCCTTCTGGTTCGGCACTCTGGCGTAATAGACCTTGTAGGCGTCGGCGGCCTTTTTGGTCGCGGCGGTCTCGCCGGTCAATCCGATCAGCCGCGGGTGAAACAGCGGCACGTAGTCTTTCAGATGAGTGGCGGTGTCGCGTTCGGGATCGAGCGTGACGAACAGCGGCTGCACGGCGTCGGCGGCCGCGCCCAACTTGTCGAGCGCGAGCCCGATGTTCTGCAGATCGGTCGGGCAGATGTCCGGGCAATAGGTGAAGCCGAAATAGACCAGCAGGAATTTGCCGCGGAAATCGGCGTCGGTGCGCGGCCTGCCGTTGTGATCGGTGAGAGCGAACGCGCCGCCGACCGGCTCGCGCGCCCACATCAGGGTGTCCATCGCCTCGGCGGCGGAACGCGAGGAGAGCTGCTGGGCGACGGCATCGGCGAGGCAGGAGATCAGGAGAGCAGCGGCCGCTACCAGCGCCCGGAACATGGGCCTCACGCGCCGAACGTCATCCGGCTGCCGGTCGTCGTCACCAGCACCTTGTCGCCCATCTGGGCGCGTGCTTCGGCAACGAAGTTGAGCCCGCTGCAATGCATCGGGATCAGCACGTCGGGCTCTAGCTTCTTCACCTCGGCGACGACCTGCGTGAGATAGTCCTTCGGCGCGGGGCCGAGATGGAAGCCGCCGACGATGGCGTGCACCTTCTGGATGCCCGAGACCTGCTGCGCCTGCCGCACCGAGTTCACGATCCCGGCGTGGCCGCATGAGGAGATCACCACGAGGCCCTTGTCCTTGATGTTGAAGCAGGTCGCGTGCTCGTGGACGTGCTGGTCCGGCACGATCTTTCCTTGCAGTTCGGCGGCCGTGTAGTGCCCGTAGTCGCAGCCCGCGGTTTCCTTGACGTAGTCGACGGACGTGTTCGGCAGCACGCGCTCGACCGAGTTGCGCGCGATCTTGCCGGTCGTGAACACATGTCCGGCGACCACCGCCGGATTTTCCGCGAGCACGGTCGTGATTTTCTTGGCAGAGAGTTCGCCGCGATCGAGCCTGCCGAAATCGGCGAAGCCCTGCTGCGGATTGCCCTGCACCCGGTGACAGAAATTGTCTTCGCCGCCTGCGTAGAGCTTCACGTCGGCGGGCAGAACGTTGCGGTATTTGTCGAGGAAACCTTGTAGCCCGCCGAAGTGATCGTAGTGGCCATGGCTCATGATCATCGCGTCGATCTTGCTCGGATCGACGCCGATCAGCTCCATGTTGTTGAGCAGCGTCGCGGGCGTGTAGCCGAAATCGAGCATCACGGTGCGCTTGTCGGCGCCGCTTTCCGACTCAAGCCAGAGCGACAGGCCCCATTCGTTGTGCAGGCTGCGGCGGAAATCGGCGGCGCGCGGCGGCGGTGCGATCTTGACGCCCGCGACCTCGGCGGGGCGGAAGAACAGGTCGTAACTTGAATCCACCAGCACGCGGATCGCGAGCTTGTCGACAGTCGGCGCCTTGATCGGCTGCGCGCTCGCGAGCTCGATGCAGGAGAAGCCGCCTGCGGCGGATGCCGCGGCCAGTGCCGCCGACGATTTCAGGAAGTCGCGACGGGGCAGCGAGATGCTCATAGGGTTCTCCCTTGTTGGGCCACCTCAAGCGGCCAAACTCATTCTGCAGCGATTGGCGACGACGATACAGCGGAGAGGGGTAGAATAAAAATACAAAAATAGAGCGTTGTGTATAATCTGTTGTTATGAAGCTGGAAGCCCGCCTCCGTGCATTCACCGCATTCGCGCGCCGTCGCTCATTCTCCGGCGCTGCCCATGAGCTCGACATCAGTCAGCCGGCGGTTTCGAGACACATCGCCGATCTCGAGCGTGACCTGCGCGCGGTTCTGATCGACCGCCGGCTGGGCACGCTCACCGCCGCGGGCGACTTCCTTGCCAACCATGCGCTGCGAGCGGAAGCGATTCTCGCGCAGACGACACGCGGGATCGAGGCCTTGCGGGAGCCGGGGGAGGGCGGCTTTTCAGTCTATGCGGGCGGAATTTCCGGCACCTATCTGCTGCCGGATGTGGTCGTCGCATTCCAACAGCGGCATCCGCAGGTCCGCGTGAACTTCCTGCTTGGGACCTCAGCAGAGGTGGTCAAGGCCGTGCGCAGCCATCAGGCGGAAATTGGCATTGCGGCAGGCCTTGTCGCCGCCCCGGAGATCGACGCCGAGCCGTTGTTGGAAGACGAGATCGTCATTGCGGGACCGCCTCAGCTTAAGGGTCGGCGTCTTTCGCGTGACGAACTGGAGGCGCTGACATGGATTTCGCGGGAGGAGGGGTCCGCGACCCGCGCTTTGGCCGACAGTGCGCTTGCGGAACTCGGCATCATTCCGTCGCGCCGGTTGGCGTTGCCGGCCTGGGAATTGATCAAGCTGGCTGTGCGCCGCGGGCACGGCATCGCGGCATTCAGCCGGCTCGTCGTCGCCAATGAACTTAAAGACGGAACGCTCGTGGTCGTGCCCTTCATGCCGTGGAAAGTGCGGCGGATGACATCCGTCATCCGAATTCGCGATGCTTCGCTCACGCCGGCTGCGCGCGCCTTCGTCGATATGCTGCACGCGCACTGTCGCGAACGAGCGCGCGTTACTCCGCGGCCTGCTGCTCGGTCTCGACGTCGATGAAGCCACCGGACTGGCGCTGCCACAGCGCGGCGTAATGGCCGTTATGGCGCAGCAGCTCGGCGTGCGAGCCTTGTTCCACGATGCGCCCGTGCTCCATCACCACCAGCCGGTCCATGCGGGCGATGGTGGAGAGCCGGTGCGCGATCGCGATCACGGTCTTGCCGGCGATCAAGGTGCCGAGGCTTTGCTGGATCGCGGCCTCGACCTCCGAGTCGAGCGCCGAGGTCGCCTCGTCCAGCACCAGGATCGGTGCATCCTTCAGGATTACACGCGCGATCGCGATGCGCTGGCGTTGCCCGCCCGAGAGCTTCACGCCGCGCTCGCCGACCTGCGCTTCGTAGCCGCGCCGGCCCTTCCAGTCCTCGAGGCCGAGGATGAACTCGTGCGCATGCGCGAGCCGCGCGGCCCGCTCGATCTCGGCGTCGGTTGCGCTCGGACGGCCGTAGCGGATGTTGTCGCGGATCGAGCGATGCAGCAGCGAAGTGTCCTGCGTCACCACGGAGATCTGCGAACGCAGGCTTTCCTGCGTGACGTTCGTGACGTCCTGTCCGTCGATCAGGATGCGGCCGCCCTCCACGTCGAAGAAGCGCAGCAGCACGTTGACCAGCGTGGACTTGCCGGCGCCGGAACGGCCGACCAGCCCGACCTTCTCACCCGGCTTTACCGTCAGCGACAGCTTGTCGATCACCGCGAAGGGGCGCACGTGGCCGTCCTCGTCCACCACGGCTTCGCGGCCGTAGCCGAACGTCACGTCCTGGAAGGCGATCTCGCCGTGCGGCACAGTGAGCGCAGCCGCTTCCGGCGCGTCGCTTAGCCCGATCGGCCGTGCGATCGTCATCATGCCTTCCTGCACGACGCCGATGTTTTCGAAGATCGAGGTGACCTGATAGGCGACCCAGCCGGCGGCGCTGACAATCTGCCAGGTCAGCGGCAGCGCCATCGCGACTGTGCCGACCTCGACGCGGCCTTGCGTCCAGAGCAGGATCGCGAGTCCCCCGGTCCCGGCCACCAGTGCGGCGTTGAGCGTCGTCAAGCTGAAGCTGAACAGCGTGTTGAGCCGTAGCGAAAGATGGAAACGGCCGGTGTGCTGCTCCAGCGCCTCACGCACATACGCGTCTTCCTCGCGCGCGCGGGCGAACAGCTTGACGGTGAGGATATTTGTGTAGCTGTCGACGATGCGGCCCGTGAGCATCGAACGCGATTCGGACATCTCTTTGGAGCGGTCGCGCATGCGCGGCACAAGCACCCGCAGCAGCACGAGGTAGCCGACGAACCACACCGCGATCGGAAGCGCGAGCCAGGGGTCGGCATTGCCGAGCAACAGTGCCGCGCTCGTGCCGTAGACCAGAATGTACCAGACGCTGGTAATCAGCGCGACGACGGTCTCGCGGATCGCCGGTCCGGTTTGCATCACGCGGTTGGCGATGCGCCCGGCGAAGTCGTTCTGGAAGAACGCCCACGACTGGCGCACCACGTGCCAGTGGCTCTGCCAGCGGATGCGGTTCGACACGTTGGCAGCGATTGCCTGGTTGGCGAGCAGGTTCTGCGCCGTGATGGCGGCCGGGCGCAGGAACAGCAGCATCAGCGCCATCGCGAGCAGCAGCATTCCATGCTCGGCGAACAGCGTTTGAGGATTGCTGCTGGTGACGAGCGTGACGAGCTTCCCGATGAAGATCGGGACCATCGTGTCGAGGATCGCCACGATGAAGCCGGCGACGAACAGCGCGATGAACAGGCCCCTGGCCTGGCGCGCGTAATGCCAATAGAACGCCACGAGCCCCGCGGGGGGCTCCGGATGCTCGGGATTGGCGGTCGGCTTCAGCAGCCGTTCGAACAGCGCGAACATTTTCAAACTCGCGACAAGGGTCGCGTTCGCGAGCAGCCGCACCTTCTCAGGCGCGACTCGCGGCACGACCGCTCATGTCTGGACGGCGGCCTTTTAGCGGGTCAGCGCCGCCCTGTCATATCACTTCTGCTGATCATTTCATTTCGCGGGCGTGACGCGCAGCAGCTTGCCGTTACCGCCGTCGGTGAGGAGCCAGATCGCGCCGTCGGGTCCCTGCCGCACGTCGCGGATGCGTTCGCGCAGGCTGGTGAGCAGGCGCTCTTCGCTAGTGACCTTTTCGCCATCGAGTTCCAGACGAACGAGAAGCTGGCTGGCAAGCGCGCCGACGAACAGGTTGCCCTTCCACGCCGGGAACAAGTCCGCGGTATAGAACGCCATGCCGGACGGCGCGATCGACGGCACCCAGTATTTGACCGGCTGCTCCATGCCGGGCTTTGCCGCCGCCTCGTGGATTTTCGCGCCTGAATAATCGACGCCGTAGCCGATCACCGGCCAGCCGTAGTTCTTGGCCGCAAGCGGAATGTTGATCTCGTCGCCGCCACGCGGGCCGTGTTCGTGCATCCAGAGCTTCCCGGTCTGCGGATGCAGCGTCGCACCTTGTGAATTGCGGTGGCCGTAGCTCCAGATTTCCGGCTTGGCGTCGTTGCGCCCGACGAACGGATTGTCGCGCGGCACGCCGCCGTCCGGCGTCACGCGCACGATCTTGCCGATGTGGTTGGCGAGGTTCTGCGCATCGTCGCGATAGGTGAAGTGATCGCCCATCGTGAGCCAGAGATTGCCGTCGCGTGCCTGCACGATGCGGCAGCCGTAGTGGTTGCCGCTGGAGAGCGGGCCTTCCTGGCGGAAGATCACCTTCACGTCGTCGAGCTTCGGCGCTTCGCCGTCCGTGAACTTGGCGCGCGCCATCGCGGTGCGCCCGCCGCCGGAGGCCGGTTCCGCGAAGCAGAAATAGATCGTACGGTTCGATGCGAATTCACGGTCGAGCACGACATCGTGCAATCCCCCCTGACCGGATGCACGGACTTGCGGCACGCCGGTCACCGGCGGCGACAATTTACCGTCGCGCGTGACGACGCGCAGGCGGCCAGGCCGTTCGGTGACGAGCATCTTGCCGTCAGGCAGGAACGCGAGGCCCCACGGATTGGCGAGCCCTTGCGCGATCGTCTCGACGTTCAGGTTTCCGGCACTGGAAGAATGAGTCTGTGCGGACGCTATCGCAGGCATCGTCGCCAGCACGGTCGCAAGCCAAAATGATTTCATCGCGCACCCTCGGTTGGCAACGCATGCCAACGCGAAACTACCAGAAAAGATGCGCGGCGCGGGCGTTGCTCACCGTGATGGCGGTCAATACGATCGCAATGGAGAGGCCAAGCGAGATGGTCGCGATCAGCGCGGGCAGGGCGTCGTCGCGGAGCGCTGCGTAAGCCGGCGCGGCGAAGCCGGTGGATTTGGTCGGTCGTGTAAACATCGTCGTGCTTTCGGCATCCTGCCTTCCACCGTGCTGTCCCATCGTCACATATGGTCGGGAACTTTGACGAAGCTGTTGGAAAATAAGGGCGAATCCGTGATTTTTGGTTAACGAATGGTTAACGATGGCGGCCGGAGCCTGCTTGCGCCAAGCTACGCGGCATAAAGCGTGAAAAGCCGGGAGGGGTCGATGAGGGCACGCGTTGTCGCAGCCGCGCTGGTTCTGTGCACGAGCGTCGCACAGGCGCAGACGAATTACCCCGAACAGACCGTGCGCATCCTGATCGGTTTCCCCGCCGGCACCGCGCCGGATGTCACGGCGCGCGCGATCAGCGACCGGATGGCGGCGGGTCTCGGCAAGCCGGTGGTGATCGAGAATATCTCGGGTGCGGGCGGCAACATTGCCTGCGACAAGGTCGCGAAGTCTGCACCCGACGGCTACACGCTGGTGATGTGCGGCAACGGCTCGCTGGTGGCCGCGCCGAGTCTCTATGACAAGCTGCCGTTCGATCCGCTCAAGGATCTGGCGCCGATCACGCAGGTCTTCATCGCGTCGAACATCGTCGTGGTTCATCCTGACGTGCCGGTGAAGACCGTGGCCGAGCTCGTGGCGCTCGCAAAGGCGAAGCCGGGCGAGCTCACCTACGGCAATGTCGGGACCGGCACGTCGCAGCATCTTGCCGCCGAGCTGTTCAAGGCGATGGCGAAGGTCGACATTCGCTCGGTGCCGTACCGCGGTACGACGGCGCTGGTGCCCGATCTGCTGGCCGGCCGCATCTCGGTCGGCTTCGCCAACATCGTGAACATGCTGCCGCTGGTGAAAGACGGAAAGCTGCGCCCCATTGCGGTGACGTCGCGCAATCGCTCGGCGCTGGTGCCGGAGCTGCCGACGATCGCGGAGTTCGGCTTCCCCGGTTACGAGGCGGTGCCGTGGTTCGGCCTGATGGCGCCCGCGGGCACGCCGCAGCCGATCATCGACCGGCTGCACGCCGAAGCGGTGAAGGCGCTGTCCGTTCCGGAGGTGCGCAGGTCGCTCGAAATCCAGGGCCTCGAGGTGGTCGGCGGTACGCCCGCCGAATTCACCGCCGTGATGAAGAAGGAGACGCCCTATTGGGCGAAGGTCATCAAGGAGGCGGGGATCAAGGCGAGCGATTGAGTGTCCCGCACGCGGTGCAACGCGCAGCGTTGCTCCGCAGATTCGAGACCCCGGTTGCCTGAGTTTGAAAAAAACCGGGGTCCCGGGTCTGCATCGCATCACTGCGTGCTGCGCTGCGCCCGGGACACGAGGGAGGAGCGACTATGAACTTCATTCGCTTCGCGTTGATCGCGCTGGTGCTGCTCATCGCACGCGACGCCAGCGCTCAGACGAGTTATCCCGACCGTCCCATCCGCATCATCGTTGGCTTCACGGCCGGCAGCGCGACCGACATCAGCGGGCGCATGTTTGCGCAGAAACTCTCCGAAGACTTCAACGTGCCGGTGACGGTCGAGAACATTGCCGGGGCGGGCGGCAGCGTCGGCGCCGAGCGTGCTGCGAGGTCGGCGCCCGACGGATACACGCTGTACTGGGGCGCGAACGGCGCGATGACGATCAATCCGACGCTGCTGCCCAATGCCACGTTCGATCCTGCGCGCGATCTCAACCCTGTTGCGCGCCTGCTGGTCTCGCCGACCATTCTGGCGGTCAACACCGACGTGCCGGCGAAGAGCGTCGCCGAACTGATCGCGCTCGCGAAGGCGCAGCCCGGCAAGCTCTCGTATGCGAGCCCCGGCTCCGGCACGCCGCAGCACATCGCGGGCGAGGTGTTCAAGGCGCAGCTCGGCCTCGACATCGTGCATGTGCCGTATCGCGGTGCGAATTTCACCGATGTGATCGGCGGCCGCGTCACCATGACGTTCCAGAACACCGGCGCGATCCTGCCCACGGTGCGCGACGGCAAGCTGCGTGGCCTTGCGGTCACGTCCGCGAAGCGTTCTGCCGCGATCCCCGACCTTCCGACGATGATCGAATCGGGCGTGACGGGTTTCGAGGTCGCGTCCTGGTTCGGTTTGCTGGCGCCTGCGGGGACGCCCGCACCGATCGTCGCTAAGCTGCATGACGTGGCGGTGAAGATCGTGCAGCATCCGTTCATGCGCGACAACTATGCGAAGCTCGGGCTCGATGTGGTGAGCGATGCGCCCGATGCGTTCGCTGTGATTATCCGGAACGATACGGCGAAGTGGGCGAAGGTGATCAAGGATGCGGGGATCAAGGCGGATTAGTCCCGTGTCCCGGGCGCAGCGCAGCGTGAAACGGTGCGCTGCAGACCCGGGACCCCGGTTTCTGTGCTTCGGAAAGAAGCAACCGGGGTCCCGCATCTGCGATGCATCACTTCGTGCTGCATCGCGTGCGGGACACGTGATTGCTGCGCTACTAGGCCTCACACTGTTATCCGCCGCTTCCGCCCAAACCTACCCCGACAAGCCCATCCGCCTGCTCGTCGGTTTCGCGGCGGGCGGGCCGACCGATGTCGCGGCACGCGTGGTCGGCGAGCGGCTGGCGGAGAGTTTCGGGAAGCCGGTAATCGTGGAAAACATCACCGGCGCGGCCGGCAACATCGCGGCCGATCGCGTCGCGAAGTCTGCGCCGGACGGCTACACGCTGCTTGCGGCGGCGTCCGCCACCATCGTCACCAACATCAACCTCTATCAGAAGCTCACCTTCGATCCCGTGAAGGATTTCGCGCCGATCGCGCAGGTCGCGACCACGCCGAACATCCTTGTGGTGCCGAACGATCTGCCGGCGAAAAGCGTCGCCGAACTCGTTGCGCATGCGCGCGCCAATCCCGGGCTCACCTTCGGCTCGGCCGGCACGGGCACCTCGCAGCACCTTGCCGGCGAGCTGTTCAAGACCATGGCGAAGATCGAAATCCAGCACGTACCCTATCGCGGCATTGCGGCCGTGGTGCCCGATCTGCTCGGCGGGAGGCTCGGTCTCGTGTTCGGCAACATCACCGCCATGCTGCCGCTGGTGCGCGAAGGCAAGGTGCGCGCGCTTGCGATCACCTCGCCGAAGCGCTGGCCGTCGGTGCCTGACCTTCCGACCATGATCGAGGAAGGCTTTGCGGATTTCGACTCCTCCGCATGGTTCGGCCTGATGGCGCCTGCCGGCACGACCGCGGCGATCATCGAGAAACTGCATGAGGAGACGGTGCGTGCGCTCGCGCGTCCCGAGATCCGCAAGCGCTTCGACGATCTCGGCATGACGGCGATCGGCAATACGCCGGCCGAGTTCGCTGCCGTGATCGCGGCCGAGACGCCGCAATGGGCCAAGGTGATCCGCGACGCCGGGATTAAGCCGGCGGAGTGAGCTATTCGACGATCGGGATATCCGGCGCGGCGCTGCGCGGCAGCACGCCCTTCAGGCGCGGATCGTCGGCGATCTCGATCCCACGCCGAAAGGGGCGAAAACCGGAGCGAATGTAAAAGGGCAGCGCGGCCGGGTGGTCGAGCGTGCAGGTATGCACCCAGAACCGCCGGATCGGGCGCGACCAAGCCCTCTCGATCGCGCGGTTCATCAGCCAGCGCCCGGCGCCCGACCCGACGAATTCCGGCGTGAGGCCGAAGAAGCTCAACTCGCATTCGCTAGCCGTTCGGAAATCCAGTTCGAGCAGGCCGGCGGACTCGTTGCTTGCGATCAGCGGATAAACCTCGATCTGCGGATCGTGAATGATTGCCCGGAGCGCGCCGTCGCTCATCGCCAGCCGCGAGAACCACAGCCAGTCCTCGCCGGTGCGCCGAAACAGATCGCGAAACCACGCGAGATCGGGCTGTGTCACGCGCTGCAGAGAAAAAGAAAGGCCGGGCCGTTCGGGCCGCAATGCGGGCCGTGACAGCATTTCGAGCGACGTCACGACCGCGGCGATCTTGCCGGCGGGAACGTCGGTCACCTGAGACGACACGCTCATTCCATGCTCATGGGTTCGGCGCCATCCTGCGGACGCGTCGACCCAATGGCACGGTTACGCGATTTCCTCCACCCTTCATGGCGCGGGCGTGCGCCTCGGGGCGACGGCCCGCTAGTGCTTGTGCTGGTGGCTGCCCGCCGACGCCGCGCTCGGTGTGTCCGCGATCTTGGCGGTCTCTTTTTGCAGGAAATCCATCAGGTCCGCGGCGTCTTCTTCCGACAGGCCCATGTTCGGCATCCGGACCGTGGGGTATTTTTCCGCGAGCGCGCGTGCAATCGGATCGCGCTTTATCATGCCGAGGGGGTCGCGCAGATAACTCACCAGCCATGCCCGGTCGCGCCGTTCGGTGACGCCGCGCAGGTCGGGGCCGACCTTGTCGCCGACCCCGATGGTGTGACAGCCGGTGCACATCTTCCTGTACATCGACTGGCCGGGCTGCGTGCCCATGGCGATGCCGGTGTTCATGGCGGGATTCGCTGCCGGCTGGCGTACCTGCTCGCGCCACTTCGGGTCCATCGCGCGGATCGTCAGGATAACGCGATCGAGATCGCCCATCACATTGTCGCGCTGCCATTCCCCGGTCACATCGTTGCCGAGCACGATCTCGTTGCGATGCTCGCTCAAGATCTTGCTGCGCTCGCCGAGCCTGTAGTTGATGGCGCGGATGTCGGCGGGCTTTCCGGTGACGAAGGTCCAGCCCGGTCCGGTGCCGAAGGCCTGCGAGTAAGCCTTGAGCCGCTCGGGCGTATCGTTCTCGGGGTCGACCGTCAGCGAGATGATGAAGACCTCACGCCCGACCAAGTCGCCGAGCCTGTCCTCGATCTGAGTCATGCGTGCGGTAGTGAGGGGGCAGATGTCGGTGCAACTCGTGAAGATGAACATCACGATGACGATCTTGTCCTTGATCAGATCGTCGTAGAATTTGAGCTGCTCGCCGTTCTGGTTCACCACCGGCAGGTTCGAGAAGAACTCCGGCCCGCGGCGTTGCGCCTCCGCATCGCCTGCCAGCACAGCCAGAACGGCCGCAAACGCAGCTGCCAATATACGTTTCATGAATTCCCCAGCCGCGCTTGTACGGTCACGCTAATGAGCGGATTTGACATTCGCTACCCAGCCAGCCGCGAACTCGCGAAGCGAATGTCAAATCCAAAGCTCCACAGAACTTAATAGTTGCTAGTGGTCTTTTTGATTCCAACATTCGCAAAAAGAGCTAGCCGCACAGAGATGCGAATGTTGGAATCGGACCACTAGTATGCCCGGCGTCGCTCCGCTGTCGTCAACTCTTCACGGCTTGTCTCGCCGCAGCGCGCTACCGCGACGGATTGTAGCTGAACGGCTCCTCGCTGCCCCACTGCTGCGGCCGGCCCGTCGCCAGCTCCTTGGCGGCGCGCTCATTGGTGCGCTGGATCGCTTCGTTGATCATGTCGGAGCTCGCCGACGTCGGCTTGCGCGGCGGTGCCGTCGTCGTGCCGGCGCTCGACATGGTGGACGTGGTTGACGTCGTTGTCGTGGCCCTGCTGAACGTCGGTGCCGTCGAGGACGTCGTCAAAACGCCGTCCTGTGACGTTGAGGTTTGCGCCGAAGCCGTGAGGGTGGCCGATACGATCGCGGCGGCGGTCAGCGCGCTGAGCATCGAGAGCCAGGAAGTGCGTGTCATAGTTCTCTCCATTCGTTGGCAACGCGCGACGACTACCGCGGGTCCCCTTCGGGAAGGATTTCCGGATTGGTGAAGGTGACCCCGTCCGGCGACGGATTGGGCGTCAGCGTTACGGCCGTTTGCGGCGAGCCGGGCACGCCGGTGAGCAACTGGATGCGCATCAGCATCGCGAAGTCCTCGTGCACGGTGTTGTGGCAGTGGTTCACGTAAGAGCCGCCGTATTCGCCGAACTGCACCTGGAACGTGACGGACCGGTCGCCATTGTCGCGCAGCCGCCAGACGTCCTTGCGGACGAGCTTTTCCGTTGCCGGGATCGGGTCGCGGCCGTTGAAGCCCGAGGTCTGGCGTCCGCGATACATCGTGATCCCCTCCTCGAAATGGAGATGGATCGGGTGATCCCAGCCGCCGCCACCGTTGACGTAGGTCCAGTGCTCGACCTCGCCCGGCTTCGGGACCAGCAGCGAAATTCGGTTTGCATTCATCGAATGGGCTTCCTGCCCGTTGACCTTGATGGTCCACGGGAATGGCATGCCTTCCGGGCAGTCCGGCGTGCACTGGCCGTTTGGCCCGCGCGAGTTGCCGGTGCCGGAGCGGCCGAATTCGACGAGCCGCGTGCGCACCGGCTGGACGATCGGAATCTGCACGGTGAGGGTGTTCGGCACCTGGCTGTTGTCCGGCGTCGTGGAGAAGTGGGTGACGCCGGGCACGTCGACGCTCGGGACCGAACCGACGACGCGGAATTCGAGCATCGGGCCGATCACCGGATCGTCATCGCTGCCCTGCAGCGCTTCGCCGAGCGAGAGGGTGTCTTCCGGACCGCGGCCGTCCTCTCGCATCTCGAGCAGGTTGACGAGCTTGAGCTTCGACCCGATCGGGAAGGTCGAGAAATCGACCACGATATCGTAGCGTTCCGCACTGCCTTGATGGTCGAGCGTGTTGAGCGTGATCGGGCTGACGACGAAGTTGCCGTCGTTCGCGATGAACTTGAAATTGATCTTCTGGTTGGTCGGGCTCGCGATGCAGAACTGGAAGAAGCGCGACATGCACGCGTTGAGAATGCGGAAGCGATATTTGCGCGGCAGCACATTCATGTACGGCGCGTAGGCGAAGTTCACCAGCGGCAGGTCGCCGAGGAAGC
This sequence comes from uncultured Alphaproteobacteria bacterium, assembly GCA_963779545.1. Taxonomy (GTDB): domain Bacteria; phylum Pseudomonadota; class Alphaproteobacteria; order Rhizobiales; family Xanthobacteraceae; genus PALSA-894. The sequence continues at coordinate 456,835 of CAVZYQ010000013.1, forward strand.
CGTCGGTGGTAAAGGTGTCGAAGAACAGTTGTCCGTTCTGGCTCGTCGCCGCGTCGGACATCACTAGGTTCACGTCGAAGTCGGTGTTGCCCCAGTCGAGCAGCTTGCCGCTCGGCAGCCGCAGGTTCACGTTGTCGATCAGTTCCTCGTTACCGCGATCCGGCCCGGAGTAATAGTTCACCATGCCGACGTTGCCTTTGTAGACGTTCTCGGCGGTGAAGAAGAAGCGGTGGTCGTGCGCCCACAGCGTGCCCTGCAGCTCGCGGAAGTCGCCGGGGACGCGGACGAGTCCGCCGCTGCCATTCGGGCCTGACGCGCGGTTCTCGGTCGCGCCCGTGTTGATCTTGTCGCGGCGGGCGAGCGTCGTGCTCCAGCGGTAATCGTAGAACGTGCCGGGGAAGTGGTGCACGTTCGCGGCGCCATCGCTCTCCGCGCCGTTGTGCGCGTTGTGATGATGCAGCTGGGTTTCGTTGCGGCCGAAGCCGCCGTTCTCTTCGCGGTTCGTCGGCGTGTTGTTGTAGATGCGCGTCATGATCGGCTCGCCGTAGCGGCCTTTGATCAGGAACGGCGGCAAGGTTCCGCGCACGAAGCGCCCGGAGCCGTAGGTCCAGATCGCGTTCGGATTTTGTGCCGTCATGCCGGGATGGAATTTGGTTCCGGCTGCGACCTGGCCCCAGCTCATGACATAGCCGACCTTGGGGAAGAACTCGTCCCAGCGCTGATGCGCGAAAACCTCGCCCGGCGGACGTCCCTCGAGCGGACCACGCCCGGTCACCGGGTTGCGGAACGGATTGTTGTTGTTCGGGTAGCCGGGGTTGCTTGCGTTAAACGCAGTGAAGTCGGTGTGCCAGGAGAGCCGCTTGGAATCTCGCTCGCCGAGCGCCGCCGGCCACACCGCGTTTCCATTCGCGGGATTTTTCGTGAGCGGGAAGGGCGTCTGCAGCGCGAGGCGAGGCATCGGCTGGCTGAATTTGGTCGCGGTGCCGAGCGGGCTGCGCGGCGTGCCGGTGGGGATGTCGGCGTAAGCGCTGCGCGCGAACGGGCTCAATCCGTTCTTCAGCGCGAGCGCGCCGGTCGCCGTGTAGATGCCCCACTTGAACAGGTCGCGCTTGCTGATCTGGCCGGTCGACAGCGCCTTGATGATCTCGGCGCGGTTGTCGCGCGCTTTTTGAGCTTCGCGCTGACGCGCGGGTGAGGCGTTTTTCGAAATGTACATGATGCTCCCCAGCCCATGCGGCGCGGCGCGCCGCGGTTAAGGTTCGAAGTGGTTCCGGATTGAATACGCACGAAGAGAGAGGACGCGCGTGACGCGCGCGTTACACAGAGAGCCGCCAGTCATGTCAGAGATCGAGCGCTCGCGAACTGCGTCGCGCAGAGTGAGAGTGCGGTTGGATGATTTCGGTTTCGCTTGTCGAGCCCCGATCACCGTTCTTCCCGCTTCCAATGCCGCGCATTGACTGCGCATTCGTATGGTTGAACAGGCATAGGTAGAACACGACTAATGATGCGAATGCAATGTCTGATTTAATGCCGATTTGCATCGGTAAATTGCCACGTTGCATGGTTCGTCCAAAAGTACAGCATTGTGCCGACTCTCTTTGGTTGTGCAGCGAAATTTGTGTCTGGATGCCTGCGCCGTAACGCAACGTGAGGTTTCGCGGATTGAGACGCTCGCATCTGCAAAAGGTTACGCGCAGTAGAACCTGCGAATGCAAATGCGAATCATTATCAGGTCAATATTGATTGGCTGAGGACGAGTTCGCGTCGATGCGTCGTTGCGTCTTGTGACCGTCGTTGCGGGATGAGCTGTGTGGCGTGCAGTTATTCGGCCGCCTGCGCGGCGGGATGCCAATCCATCGGCACGTGGCCGGGCTGATCGACGACGCGATTGAGCCACGCGCGGATCGCGGGAAATTCATCGAGCGCGAAATCGCATTCGTGCGCCACGTGCGTGTAGCCGTAGAGCGCGATGTCGGCGATGGTGTAATGGCCGGCGGCGAAGAAGTCGTGCTGGGCGAGGTGCTGCTCCATCACGCCGAACGCCTGATAGCCCTTCTCCATCCAGTCCTCGAGCGCGTGCAACTGCAGTTCGCGCCCGCCCTTCACCATCGTGAGCCAGAAGAACGCCGCGCCGAGATACGGCTCGAGGCTGTTCTGCTCGAAGAACATCCATTGCAGCGCTGTGGTGCGGTCGATGCGGTCCTCGGGCGCGAGCTGCGTGCCGCCCGCGATGTACCAGAGGATCGCGTTCGACTCCGCAAGGTAGCGCCCGGGCGCGACCTCCAGCACCGGCACGCGGCCGCCCGGATTCATCGCAAGGAATTCCGGCGTGCGGGTGTCGCCCTTCAGGATGTCGACGTCGACGATCTCATAGGGAACGCCAAGCTGCGCGAGCGCGAGCCGCGCCTTGTAGCAATTCCCCGACCGCTGCATCGAATGGAGCGTGTACATTCAGTCCCGTCCGCGTGCCTTGCGAGCATAAAAGGAGCGCGCACGCCGATTGCAAGTCCGCGCCGCACTCTCACGCGACAAAACAAAGTCCGGTTCGCGGAAACGTGACGATGGAGTTATTCCAAACTCCGCCGCCGCGTCCGCGTGAAATCTCATTCCGCCGCGACGCGGCGCGCGCGGGCGTGCTCGATCAGCGCGTCATCCGAGACCTGCCGGATCGGCGTGAAATCGCGATGCGCGATGAATTCGGGACGATTGAATTTGGTGATGTGGTTGGAGACCGCGCACAGCGTCAGGTAGACGATCTTGCGCGGATAGGGCGTGATGTTCGGCGCCGAGGCGTGCACCAGGTTGCCGTGGAACATCAGCACCGAGCCGGGCTTGCCGGTCGGCGCCACGATGCCGGGCTCGCCGTTCTTTTCGCCCTCGCGGCAGAGCCGCGTGACGGTGTCCTGATCGAGCGTCCAGAGCGGATAGGACGTGGTCGCAAGATCGTGCCCCGCCTGCAGCGTGCCGCCCTTGTGGCTGCCGGGGATCAGCATCAGGGCACCGTTGAACGGGTGCACCTCGTCGAGGAAGACCGCGATGTTCATCGCGCGCGGCTCTGGCATCCCGTCGTCGCGCGCCCAGGTGCCGTAGTCCTGGTGCCATTGCCACACGTCGCCCTCGAACGCCGCCTTGGCGTTGAGCTTGAACTGGTGGACGTAGAGGCTCTCGCCGAAGATCTGCTCGAGCGGTTCGACCAATCTTGGGTGATGCGCAAGAAGCCGGAATACATCGTTGAACTTGTGCGCCGCGAACGCGGTGCGCGGCGCACCGGATTTCTCGCGCCACACCTCCGGGCGATCGAGCTTGAGGATCGCGTCGCCCTCGGTGCGCATCAGCGCAATCTCGTCGTCGGAGAAACAATTCGGGAAGAACAGATAACCCAGTTCGTCGAACTGGCGGACCTGCTCGGCGCTCAGCTTCATGGGGCGTGCTCCCTGGTCTTGTGACGCGGCGCCGCGGCGCCGGCTCGGGTTGGCGCGAGCCTAGCAAAAATCGGGAGCCAAGTCAGGGTTTCGGCGGGTCGGCCGGGTAGCCTGCGGTCACCGGATCGCCGTGGGGCACCACCAGTCCGGCACGGCGCAACACGAGCGCAAATACCACCAGCATCGCGATGACGCCGAGCGGGATGAATGTCGCCTGCGCAAAGCTGCGCGCGATCAACGGCGCGATCCACAGAAGCGCCAGCGCGGTCTTCTCGTAGGGTGCGAAGCCGCGGTCGAGGCCATCAACCGCGAGGAACGCGATCGCAGGCGCCAGCACCATCAGGTCGTAGTCGAGGCTGTAGGGCGTCGCGAGGATTGCCGCCAGGCAAAGCGCGGCAGCCTTCAGTGCGAACGACGCCGGCGAGCGCCACAGCCACACCAGCGCGGCCGCGATCGTGAGTGTCACGGCGCCCTGGATCGCATAGGCGAGCGAGACCGGCGCGCCCCACATGCGGGCCCACGAGAACACGCTCTGGATCTTGTGCCAGCCGGTTTCACCGGCTTCGAGCACGGTGACGCGCGTGTATTCGGCGAAGACGAAGAACGCGCGCCACGACTTCCATGCCGAACGCGAGCGTTGCGATGAGCACGAGCGCCGCAACCGTCGCGGCGGCGGCGAACACCGTGCGCCAGCGTGCCGTGGCGACGAGCACCAGCGGGATCATCAGGCCGAACTGCGGCTTGTAGGCGAGCAGGCCGAACAGGATGCCGGAGAGGATCGGTCGCGCGTCGAGATGAACGAGCGCCAAGCCGAGCAGCGCCGCGGTGAGGAAGCCGTTGTGGCCATGGCCGATGTTCACGAACACGGCGGGGAAGGCCACCGCTAGCAGCAACCAAGCCCGGTCATGCCCGGGCTTGTCCCGGGCATCCATGACTTTTGGTCGGGACAAAGCTCCGACAATCGCCCAGATCGCCCACAGGTAAAGCGCCAGCGTCACCGCCTGCCACATGATCAGCGCAAGCTGATACGGCATGGTGGCGAGCGCCGCCGCCACGCCGAGGAAGAACGGCGGATAGTGCCAGCCGTAGAACGGCGTCTTTTCGCCGAAGATCGCCTGCTCACGCGGATATTGCAGGCGCGGGTCGAACGGCGCGGCGGGATTGCCGTCGCGCACATGCGTGCCGGCGGCATAGACGTTGGAGAAATCCGTGCCGAGCGGGCGGCCTTGATAATCCATCAGGCCGTCCGAGGTCGCCACGAGGTAGGCGAGACCGCCGGCCGAGGCGGCCAGCACGGCGAGCGCCCATAGCCGCGCCCGGCTCAAGGTGAGCCAGTCGCCGCTGCGCAGCATCGTCAGGAGATAGACCATTCATGCTCCGCCTTGCCGGCGGCTAGAGCATTAGGGGCACAACGCTAACGGACGGTATCCAGGCGGGCGTTCGGCCGCTCAGTCGCGGCATGCTGGTCGCGCATCTACCGTACCAGACTGTAGATTATCGATAGAATCAGGTGGTGCTGGGAAGGTAAAAAGTTCCGTTCTGTAAGTTACATCTAATTGGCCGTTCGTATTTTTCACCATTTTTATTTGTAATAGAGCTATTATATCCGTTTGATTACTTATCCGTACTTGATTGACTCTACGGAATTATCGGCATACAGCCCGAAGGCGAACTTTTTTCCAGTTTTTGCGGGGGAGATCATGACACGTCCAGCACTTGGAATGTTGGCGTTCGCGGCTGCGATCGCGGTCACGACGTCCAGCGCTCACGCGCAGAACGCGCGCACGTGGGTCGCATCCAACGGCGACGACTTATCCGCCACCTGCGGGCGCACTGCGCCGTGCAAGACGTTCGCCAGCGCAGTGTCGAAGACGAACGCCGGGGGCGAGGTCAACTGCGTCGACTCTGCCGCTTACGGCGCCGTCACCATCTCGAAAGCTCTCACGATCGACTGCACCAACGTGAACGCGTTGATCGCCGCGCCGACCACCACCGCGCTGACGGTGAGCGCCGGCGCAAGCGACAAGGTCTTCCTGCGCGGTCTCATCCTGAGCGGGCCCGCCACGAGCGGCTACGGCATTCGCTACACTGGCGGCGCCGAATTGCACATCGAGAAGGTCAAGCTCACCGGCTTCATCTTCGATTCGATCTCGCTCTCAGGAACGACAGGCACCGGCTACGTCTTCGTTCGCGACAGCGTCATCGCGCGAGGCAACATCGCGATCTCGGTCGCGCACGGCAGCGGGTGGGGCTTCATGTCCGCCGATCGGATTCGGATCGACGGCATGTCCAGCACTGGCGTCCTGGGCCTCGCCGGTGCGCTGCGCATTTCCGTGACCAATTCGGTCATCGAGAACGTCGCGGGCTCCGCCGTCCACGTCGCCACCGGAGCGACCTGGGCGCATGTCGACGGCAACGTGATCGCCAACAACTCGACGGGCGTCAGCATTCAGACCAGTACCTCCACGCTCACGATCAGCAATAATTCGTTCTTCGGAAACACGACCCCGATCTCTTTCTCGGGCGGCGGACTCATCATGACGCAGACCAACAACAGGATCATTGCCGCCACGACGGTCAACACGCCAAACGGCGGCGCGATCATTCTGAAATAACCGCCGCAACCTTTCCGAACATCCGAATTGATGGGGCCTCACATGAAAACGCCTGTTCTTGCTCTTCTCGGCGCCGCGGCATGCGCTGCGCTCGCCGCTTCGACGACGGCGGCCAATGCGCAGAACGCCCGCACATGGGTTGCGGCGTTCGGCGACGATATCTCGGCCACATGCAGCCGCGTCGCGCCATGCAAGACTTTCTCCGGCGCGATGTCCAAGACGACCGCGGGCGGCGAGATCAACTGCGTCGATGCCGCCGGCTACGGCGTGCTTGTGATCAACAAGGCGCTGACGATCGACTGCACCGGCACGTACGCCTCGATCCTCGCCACTGGCGCCGGCAATGCGCTCACCATCGCGGCCGGCACCAACGACAAGGTCATCATTCGGGGTCTGTCGATCAATGGCGCCAATTTGGCCTCGAACGGCATCTCGTGGACCTCCGGAGGGCATTTGCACATCGAGAATACCCGGATCTTCAATTTCACCACCTCCGGGATCAACGTGGCAACGAGCACCACGCACTTTCTCTACCTGCGCGAACTCGACGATCATGTCGGGGTTGACGGCAATTTCGCTTAGCGCCACGGCGGGGTTCGGCGTGTCGTCGATCGATCGTGTCCGATTCGACGGGCTGACCGGCAACGGAATCAACACAACGACCGGCCTTCATTTCGTCAGCGTGAGCAACTCGGTGTTCGAGAACATCATCCTCAGCGCGGTTCGGGCCGGGTCGGCATCCGGCACCTACGCCTTCGTCGAGACGAGCGTTGTTGCGAACAACGCCATCGGGGTGAATGCGGCGGTGACCGGCAACACCGTCGCGATCGCGAACAATGCGTTCTTCGGCAACACGACACCGATCGCCTTCGTGGCTGGCGGAACGATCATGAGTGCAGGCAACAACCGGATCGTTGCGGCGACGACGGTCACCAATCCGAACGCAACCATGACGATGAAATAGCTTTCGGCCGCCCTCCGGGCGCCCCGATCCGAACTGCAGCGCGCCCGCCCGGTCCCCCGGGCGGGCGTCCTTATTTTGCGGGCGCTCCGGACCGGGTCCATCAAAGCTGCTGATGTGTGCATCATCGTTTCCGTCTTGCCCTGTGCGGCCCCGCCCGGTACGTAAACGCGCCCGGTTTTGGCGGGCATCCGGAGACTCAGATGGCCTTCCTGTCCGATACCCTGACGCGCATCAAGCCGTCGCCCACCATCGCGGTGACCGACAAGGCGCGCGCGCTGAAACAGGCAGGCCGCAACGTGATCGGGCTCGGGGCCGGCGAGCCGGACTTCGACACGCCGGACAACATCAAGCAGGCGGCGATCAAGGCGATCAAAAGCGGGCGCGCCTCGAAGTACACGGCCGTCGACGGCATCCCGGAGCTGAAGGCCGCGGTCAGCGCCAAGTTCAAGCGCGAGAACAATCTCGACTACAAGCCGAGCCAGATCATCATCGGCACCGGCGGCAAGCAGGTGCTCTACAACGCCCTGATGGCGACGCTGAACCCCGGCGACGAGGTCATCATCCCGGCGCCGTACTGGGTCAGTTATCCCGACATGACGTTGCTCGCGGGCGGCACGCCGGTCGAGGTGCGCACCTCGATGGCGGACGGCTACAAGCTCAAGCCCGAAGCGCTCGAGCGCGCGATCACGCCGCGCACCAAGTGGATCATCTTCAACTCGCCGTCCAACCCGACCGGCGCCGCCTACACCAAAGCCGAGCTGAAGGCCGTCACCGACGTGCTGAAGCGGCATCCGCAGGTGTGGGTGATGACCGACGACATGTATGAGCACCTCGTCTACGACGACTTCGAGTTCTTCTCGCCGGCCGAGGTCGAGCCCGAGCTTTATCCGCGAACGCTCACCATCAACGGCACGTCGAAGGCCTACTGCATGACCGGCTGGCGCATCGGTTATGCGGGCGGCGACGAGAAGCTGATCAAGGCGATGGCGATGCTGCAGTCGCAGTCGACCTCGAACCCGACCGCGGTGTCGCAATGGGCCGCGGTCGAGGCGCTCGACGGGCCGCAGGACTTCATCCCGAAGCACAACAAGATCTTCAAGGAGCGGCGCGATCTCTGCGTCTCGATGCTCAACCAGGCGAAGGGGTTGCAGTGCCCGCGCCCGGAGGGTGCGTTCTACGTCTATCCGTCGTGCGACGGCGCAATCGGAAAGACTGCACCGAGCGGCAAGAAGCTTGCCAATGACGAAGACTTCGTCACCGAGCTGCTGGAAGCCGAAGGCGTCGCAGTGGTGCAAGGCTCGGCCTTTGGCGTCGGCCCGGCGTTCCGCATTTCCTATGCGACCAAGACCGAGGACCTGGAAGAAGCCTGCCGGCGCATCCAGCGGTTCTGCGGGAATTTGACGTAAGGCGTTCCAAACGCCTCGATTCAGCCGCTAAATCGCTCTAGGATGCCAGTGGCTGTCGGGGGATTTATCAACGCTCGAACCCGACCGTGCCGGAGCGCGCGGCACAGGCTTGGCGCGCGGGTTCACGAGGGGAGACTTCCATGAGACGCGTTTTGGGGCTGGCGGGCTTGGCGCTGGCGGGGCTTGCGGTGTGCGCGCCGGTACAGGCGCAGCGCCCGGTATGGGAACAGGTCGGCACGCTGAACTGCGACGTGTCGGGCGGCATCGGCTTCATCGTCGGCTCGCAGCGGCAGGTGAACTGCCTGTTCACGCCGAGCTACCAGGCTCCGCCTGAGCAATATGTCGGCACCATCACCAAAGTAGGCCTCGATGTCGGCTTCACCACCGGCGGCCAACTCGTTTGGGGCGTGCATCAGTCGACGACGCGCCGCCGCGGCGTGCTGGCGGGTTCCTATGCGGGTGCGTCCGCGGAGGCGACCGTCGTTGCGGGCCTGGGCGCGAACGTGCTGGTCGGCGGCAACGATCGTTCGGTCGCGCTGCAGCCGCTCTCGATCCAGGGTCAGGTCGGTCTCAACGTCGCGGCCGGCATCGCGGAGATCGCGCTGCAGTTCGTGCGCTGAGCCAGCCTTTCATCCGATCACGTTGACGCGAGCGGCATGCGCCGCTCGCGTTTTTTCGTTTTCCGTGACTCAAGGACACCTGCGGAATTCGCGCGTGCGCGTCCTCTTGCCATGCGCGCCTCGTCCTGAAACGATAACGTCATCAAGACGACACACGGCCGTCCGCGGCAAGTGACCGGAACCGGCCGGAGGGAGGCGGACAATGGCGGAAAACGGCGGCAGGAGTCCTGTGGGTCCCCGGTGCATCGCATTGGTGGGCCCCTTCCAGAGCGGCAAGACCACACTTCTCGAAGCCATTCTCGCGCGCACCGGCGCGATCCCGCGCCAGGGCACTGTCGAAGCGGGCTCCACCGTCGGCGATGCCTCGAAGGAGGCGCGCCACCACGCGATGAGTGTCGAGCTCTCGGTCGCGACCACGAATTTCCTCGGCGACAATTACACCTTCATCGACTGCCCCGGCTCGGTCGAATTCATTCATGATATGCGCGCGGCGCTCTCATCCGTCGATGCGGCGGTCGTGGTGTGCGAGGCGGACGAAAAGAAAGTCCCGCAGCTGCAATTGATCCTGCGCGAGCTCGAAGAGCTGAAAATCCCGCGCTTCCTGTTCCTCAACAAGATCGACAAGGCCGACAAGCGCGTGCGCGAAACGCTGCAGCTGTTGCAGCCGGCGTCGCGCGTGCCGCTGGTGCTGCGGCAGATTCCGATCTGGACGAACGACATCGTGATCGGGTTCGTCGATCTCGCGCTCGAGCGCGCGCATATCTACAAGGAGCATGCGCCGTCCGAAGTGGTGCCGCTCGAAGGCGAGAACGCCGACCGCGAGAAGGAAGCGCGCTTCACGATGCTGGAGTCGCTCGCCGATCACGACGACGAGTTGATGGAGCAGCTGCTCGAGGATATTCCGCCGCCGCGCGACAAGGTGTTCGACGATCTGGCGAAGGAATTGCGCGACGGCCTGATCTGCCCGGTGCTGATCGGCTCGGCAACGCGCACCAATGGCGTGCTGCGGCTGATGAAGGCACTGCGCCACGAGGCGCCCGGCATCGCCGACACGGTGAAGCGGCTGAACGTCAAGCCGACCGGCGACGCGGTCGCGACCGTGCTGAAGACGATGCACACCGCGCACGGCGGCAAGATGTCGATTGCGCGCGTGATGGCGGGCCAGGCCGGTGACGGCACGACCTTCATCACTCCGGAGACGGAAGCCGGACGCGTGTCCGGCGTGTTCAAGCTGCTCGGCCACAACACCGAGAAGCGCGGCGCGGCCGCCGCCGGCGAGACGGTTGCGTTCGGCAAGCTCGATCATGCCAGGACCGGCGATGTCCTGACCGCCGGCAAGCAGCCGCATGCGGTGATCGCTCACGTGGCGCCGTATGCGCCGGTGCTCGCGCTCGCGATCTCCGCCAAGGAGCGCAAGGACGACGTGAAGCTTGGGCAGGCGCTGAACAAGCTGATCGACGAGGACCCGTCATTGAGTGTCATCCACAATCCCGAGTCCCACGAAATCGTCATTTGGGGGCAGGGCGAGATGCACCTGCGCGTCGCCACCGAGCGGCTCGCGGACCGCTTCTCGGTGCCGATCGAGCGGCGCAAGCCGAGCGTCGGCTATCGCGAGACGATCAAGAAGCCGGTTCTCAATATACGCGGCCGGCACAAGAAGCAGTCCGGCGGCCACGGCCAATTCGGCGACGTGGTGATCGACATCAAGCCGCTGCCGCGCAGCTCAGGCTTCCAGTTCAACGAGGTGATCACCGGCGGTGCAGTGCCTCGAAATTACATTCCGTCCGTGGAGGAGGGCGTCATCGATGCGCTCAAGCACGGGCCGCTTGGGTTTCCCGTCGTCGACATCGCGGTGACGCTGACCGACGGCTCGTATCACGCGGTCGATAGCTCCGACATGGCGTTCCGCCAGGCCGGCCGCATCGGCGTCCATGACGGGTTGCCGCAGGCGCAGCCTGTGCTGCTCGAACCGATCCATCTGGTCGAAATTGTGTGCCCGACCGACGCGACCGCGAAGATCAATGCGATCCTGTCCGGCCGGCGCGGCCAGATCCTCGGCTTCGATACGCGCGACGGCTGGTCCGGCTGGGACTCGGTGAAGGCCATGATCCCGGAGACCGAGATCGGCGACCTGATCATCGAGGTGCGTTCGGCGACCGCCGGCGTCGGCACGTTCACGGCCAAGTTCGACCATATGGCCGAACTGACCGGCCGCACCGCGGACCAGATCATCGCGGCGAAGAAGGCCGCGCAGGCGGCAGCTTAGCGCAGCTAAGCCGGACACGCGGGCTTCGCAGAGCCGTGACTTGCCGGTGATGACCGGCGCGCGTAGCTCTGCGACACGAAACACCAGAGGATATGCCTCAATGAATGTCATTCGACGCCGGGGATGGGAAATCCCCGAGCATCAGGCGACGCCGGAGGGCGTGTTCCTGAACCGGCGCGCGCTGCTGGGAGCAGGCGCGGGACTTGCCGCGGCGAGCCTCATGCCCGGCCTCGCATCGGCGCAGCGCGTCACCGACATTCCCGATCCGACCAAGGATCTCTATCCGGCCAAGCGTAATGAAAAGTACGTGCTTGGTGATCGCCCGATCACGCCGGAAGAGATCAACGCGAACTACAACAATTTCTACGAATTCGGATCCACGAAAAACGTCACCAAGGCGGCGCAGCAGCTCAAGATCCGGCCGTGGATGGTGAAGATCGACGGCATGGTGGAGAAGCCGTTCGAGATCGGCATCGATGATCTCATCCGCAAGATGCCGCTGGAGGAGCGGCTCTATCGCATGCGCTGTGTCGAGGCGTGGTCGATGACGATCCCGTGGAGCGGCTTCCAGATGAGCGAGCTTGTGAAGCTCGCGAAGCCGACGTCGTCGGCGAAGTACGTCGTGATGCAGACGTTCCAGGACAAGGAAGCGCCGGGCTTCCGTCAGAGCTGGTATCCGTGGCCGTACACGGAAGGGCTGACGATCGAGGAAGCCAACAACGAACTCGCGTTCCTCGTCACCGGCATGTACGGCAAGCCTGCGCTGAAGCAGATGGGCGCGCCGCTGCGCCTCGCGGTGCCGTGGAAGTACGGCTTCAAGTCGGTCAAGTCGATCGTTCGCTTCGAGTTCACCGACAAGCGTCCGAAGACATTCTGGGAAGGCTTGCAGGCGGCCGAGTACGGCTTCTGGGCCAACGTTAATCCGGACGTTGCGCATCCGCGCTGGAGCCAGGCGACCGAGGAAGACATCACCACCAAGACGCGCCGGCCGACCATGCTGTTCAACGGCTACGCCGAATATGTCGCGGGTCTCTACATGGGGCTGGAGAAAGAGCGCCTGTGGGTGTGAGTTCTCTCCAAGAAATTTTCTTCTTCGACTGATCGCGGCAAAGAAAAAACCGGGCCCTTGCGGGCCCGGTTGCAGTCTTGCCAACTTACGCTGGCAATCACCTTCCAGAGGGGAACAGCTGGCCGCATCGCGATCGTCACCTGGGAGGAACAACGATCGTATGCCTACAGCGCAATGAGAGTATGGGACGCTCTCTCCGCGCGAACAACGCGGATGGCCGCATGTCAGCCATGCGGTGAGGTTTCATCACGCAGCGGAATGCGTCAAATTGTCAGAAATTCCACTGCTGCGCTTTCGCGACCAGAAAGTCGCGGAAGACCTGAATGCGCGCAACGGATTTGAGTTCTTCCGGATAAACGAAGAACGCGTCGAAGGTGAAATCGTCGGCATCGCCGAAGAGCTGCACGAGGCCGCTTTCTTCGACGAGATAGTCGGGCAACATCGCAACGCCGGTGCCGGCCTGACATGCGCGCAAAATGCCGAGCACATTGTTGGTCGTCAGCCACGGCGTGCGCGGACCTTTGCCGTCGCGTCCCGCATCGATCAGCCAGCCCGATGAGCGCAGGTGTGTCGGCACCGTGGAGCCGCCGAGTACCAGCAGGCGATGGTGATCGAGATCTTCGTGGCTACGCGGCGTGCCGAAACGCTTGAGGTAATCGGGTGACGCGTAGGCGTGGAAATGCATCGTGAACAGCTTGCGCTGGATCAGGTCGGGCTGCGTCGGCAGCCGGAGCCGGATCGCAACGTCGGCTTCGCGCATCGCGAGGTCGAGATCCTGCTCGGTGGTGAGCAGTGTGATGCGGATGTCGGGATAGAGCTCGGTGAATTCGCCGAGCCGCGGCATCAGCCAGTGCACGCCGAGTCCCACGGTGGTCTGCACCTTCAGTTCGCCGTGCGGCTTTTCTCTGCTGTCGGTGAGCTTGGTGCGCGCCGCCTCCAGCTTCATGAAGACTTCGTGCGCCGTGCGATACAGTAATTCTCCCTGTTCGGTGAGGATCAGGCCGCGCGCATGGCGGTGAAACAGCGGCGCACTCAACTCCTGTTCGAGCGCACTGACCTGGCGCGATACCGCCGACTGCGACAGCCCGAGCTGCTCACCCGCATGGGTGAAGCTGCCGGCCTCCGCGGCGGCATGAAAAACTTTCAGCTTGTCCCAGTCCATACCCTTAGACCTGCCCCTCTGCTCCCCTTGTCGAGGAGTTCTCATTCGGCCGCGTCGCGGCGTTCTTCTTGCGCGGCAAGATACTTCTCGGCTTCGAGCGCCGCCATGCAGCCCATGCCGGCGGCGGTGACGGCCTGCCGGTAGACATCGTCGGTCACGTCGCCGGCCGCGAACACGCCCGGCACCGACGTGGCGGTGGACCAGGGCGCGACCTTCACGTAGCCGTTCGGCTTCATCTCAAGCTGGTCTTTCACCAGTTCGATCGCGGGCGAATGGCCGATCGCGATGAACACACCGTCGGCGCGCTTTTCCGTGATCACGCCGCTCTTGACGTTCTTCAGCGCCACGCCCTTCACCTTGAGCGGATTGTCGTCGCCGAGCACGTCCTGCAGCACCGAGTCCCACACGACTTCGATCTTCGGATTCTTGAACAGCCGGTCCTGCAGGATCTTCTCGGCGCGGAAATGGTCTCGCCGGTGAACGACCGTGACCTTGGTGGCGAAGTTGGTGAGGAACAGCGCTTCCTCGACCGCGGTGTTGCCGCCGCCGATCACCATCACTTCCTTGCCGCGATAGAAGAAGCCGTCGCAGGTCGCGCAGGCCGAAACGCCATAGCCCTTGAATTTCTGCTCGGAGGGAAGGTCGAGCCAGCGCGCCTGTGCGCCGGTCGCGATCACCACCGCGTCCGCGAGATAGACGTCGCCGCTGTCGCATTCGAGCCGGAACGGGCGCTGCTTGAGGTCGAGCTTGATGACGTGGTCGCCAACGAGCCGCGTGCCGACGTGCTCGGCCTGCTTCTCCATCTGCTCCATCAGCCACGGGCCCTGAATCGTCTCCGCGAAACCCGGGTAGTTCTCGACGTCGGTCGTGATGGTGAGCTGGCCGCCGGCCTGCACGCCGCGGATCATGATCGGCTCCAGCATCGCGCGCGCCGCATAGATCGCCGCGGTGCAACCGGCCGGACCGGAGCCGACGATGATCAGCTTGGCGTGGGTAATCTTGGACATTTGGAAACTCCTACCCGCCCGGAGACAGGCCTTTCGCCCGTCTTGGCGGCCGCGCCCCGTGCGCGGGAACCCTGAGTCGTATGCCCCGCAAATGTAAGGCTTCGGCCGAGCCATGCAAGATACGCAACCCTGAACTCACAACTCCTGGGTACGGCTGGGGCACGCGGCTTATCAACGCAACGACCACGCGCGCAATATTCTTTCGCGCAGACGGCATTTTCGGGCTACACCGGCGCCAATCACCCCGATCCCGCAACCGGAGATTGCCCCGTGCCGACCCGCCTCGATGCCATCGACTGGAAGATCCTGAAGGAGCTTCAGGAGGACGGCCGCATGACCAATGTGGAGTTGGCGCGCCGGGTCGGTATCTCGGCCCCGCCTTGCCTGCGGCGTGTCCGGACGCTGGAGCAGGCCGGCTTCATCAAGGGCTATCGCGGCCTGCTCGACGAGAAGCTGCTCGGCTTCGAGGTTACGGCGTTCGCGATGGTGCATCTGTCGAGCCAGGCAGAGGCCGACCTTGCGGCATTCGAGAACTACGTGCGCGGCCAGCCGATCGTGCGCGAATGCTGGATGCTCTCGGGCGAGATCGACTTCATCCTGAAATGCGTCGCGCCGACGCTGACGGCATTTCAGGCTTTCGTTGCGGAACTGACAGCGGCGCCGGCCGTGCGCAACGTCAAGACGTCGCTGGTCTTACGCAATTCCAAGGATGCCGCGATGGTGCCGCTGGAACTGCGGAAGGAAGGCTAGCCACTAAGCGTCGGCGAGATCGAGCCGGCGCTCGACGCGCTCAATCCTGTCAGCGAGCCGATCGACTCGGTTCGAGACTTCGGCCAGCCGAACATGGACTTGAGCAACTTCGATTTCGAGCGCACCGACACGTTGTTTCACCTCGCGCATGTCGTCGCGCAGGCCATCGACCGCGCCTCGGATATGACGGAGATGCTCAAGCACAATGTGTCGGTCTCGGCCACCGCCTACCGCCACTCGACCTTCTTCACCTCGTACTCCTTGGCGCCGCCCGGCGTCACGACCTCGACGGTCGCGCCCTTGGCCTTGCCGATCAGCGCGCGCGCGAGCGGAGAGGTGATCGAGATGCGGCCGGCCTTGGCGTCGGCTTCGGGCTCGCCGACGAGCTGCCATGTTTGCTTCTTGTCGGTGTCCTCGTCGACCAGCGTCACGGTCGCGCCGAACTTGATGGTGTCGCCCGACAGCTTCGACACGTCGATCACCTCGGCGCGCGCGAGCTTGTCCTCTAGTTCCGCGATGCGGCCTTCGTTGTGCGACTGCGATTCCTTCGCGGCGTGATATTCGGCGTTCTCGGACAGATCGCCGTGCGTGCGTGCGTCGGTGATCTGCTGGATGATGCGCGGCCGCTCCACCTGCTGGCGTTGCTTCAACTCAGTTTCCAGCACCGCGTAGCCGGCGGCGGTCATCGGGATCTTTTCCATCGCGTAAGCCTCTAGACCTCACAAAAAACTCCGATCGCGCACCGATGTTCATCGGCCACGCGACCGCAGACTTGTTCCAAACTCGTGTCGGCCTGACGTCAGGCCTTGCCGCCGAAATAGCTCTGCAACGCGCGAACCTGAAGATCGCCCTCAAGGTGGGCCCTGATCCCCTGCGCTGCGGCCACGGCCCCGGAAAGAGTGGTGTAGTATGGGACTTTGTGCAAGAGGGCAGCCCGACGCAGAGAACGGCTGTCGGTTAACGCCGCCATCCCGTCCGTGGTGTTGAAAACAAGCTGAACGCCGCCGTTCTTGATCCGATCCACGATATGCGGGCGGCCTTCCAGCACTTTGTTGATTTTCTCGGCGGCGACGCCCTGCTGACTGAGATACCGCTGGGTTCCACCGGTCGCGATCACTTTGAAGTTGAGCTTTTCGAGGAGCCGGATGGTGTCGAGGATGCGCGGCTTGTCGCTGTCGCGCATCGACACGAAGACGGTCCCGGTGCGCGGCACGCTGGAACCGCCGCCGAGCTGGCTCTTGGCGAAGGCGATGTCGAAGGAGCGGTCGAGCCCCATGACCTCGCCGGTCGACTTCATCTCCGGCCCGAGCACGGTATCGACTCCGGGGAAGCGCGCGAACGGGAACACCGCTTCCTTGACGCCGATGTGGTCGAACTTCGGCGTCTTCAGCTTGAAGCTCTTGAGACGTCTCGCCCGCCATGATGCGCGCCGCGATCTTGGCTACCGGCAACCCGATCACCTTGGCGACGAACGGCACGGTGCGCGAGGCGCGCGGGTTCACTTCCAGCACGTAGATGACGCCATCCTTGATGGCGTACTGCACGTTCATCAGCCCGCCGACTTTCAGCGCGAGCGCAAGCGCGCGGGTCTGGCGCTCGAGTTCCGCGATGGTCTTTTCGTCGAGGGTGTGCGGCGGCAGCGAGCAGGCCGAGTCGCCGGAGTGAATGCCGGCTTCCTCGATGTGCTCCATGATGCCGGCGATGAACGTGTCCTTGCCGTCGGCGAGGCAATCGACGTCCACCTCGGTCGCATCCGAGAGATAGCGGTCGAACAGCAGCGGGTTCTTGCCGAGCACGGTGTTGATCTGCCCGGTCTTGTCGTTCGGATAGCGCGCCTTCACGTCATGCGGCACCAGTTCGGGCAGCGTGCCGAGCAGGTAATCGCCGAGCTGGCTTTCCTCGCGGATGATCTGCATCGCGCGCCCGCCGAGCACGTATGAGGGCCGCACCACGAACGGGTAGCCGAGGTCGGCGGCGATCAGGCGCGCCTGTTCGACCGAGTAGGCGATGCCGTTCTCGGGCTGCTTCAGCTTGAGCTGGTCGAGCAGCAGCTTGAAGCGGTTGCGGTCCTCCGCAAGGTCGATGGCGTCGGGCGAGGTGCCGAGGATCGGGACGTTGGCCTTCTCGAGCGACTCGGCAAGCTTGAGCGGTGTCTGCCCGCCGAACTGCACGATCACGCCATGCAGCGTCCCGTTGCTTTGCTCGGTGTCGATGATTTCGAGCACGTCTTCCGGCGTCAGCGGTTCGAAGTAGAGCCGGTCCGAGGTGTCGTAGTCGGTTGACACGGTCTCGGGATTGCAGTTGACCATGATGGTCTCGTAGCCCGCCTCTTCGAGCGCGAAGCAGGCATGGCAGCAGCAGTAGTCGAACTCGATGCCCTGGCCGATGCGGTTCGGACCGCCGCCGAGGATCACGACCTTCTTCCTGTTCGAGGGCTGCGCCTCGTTTGCGACGCTGCCAGCGAACGGCGTCTCGTAGGTCGAGTACATGTAGGCGGTGGGCGAGGCGAACTCCGCCGCGCAGGTGTCGATGCGCTTGAACACCGGACGCACGCCGAGTGCGCGCCGCTCCGCCGTGACGTCGGCCTCGGCACGCTTCACCAGCACCGACAGCCGGGCGTCGGAGAAGCCCATCGCCTTCAGGCGGCGCAACGCGCCGGCCGTCTTCGGCAGGCCCTTGCGGCGGATTTCGTCTTCCATTTCGACGATGCCGCGGATCTGCGCGAGGAACCACGGATCGATCTTGCAAGCGGTGAAGACCTCCTCGTTGGTGAAGCCGAGCCGCATCGCCTGCGCCACAATGAGGAGACGGTCCGGCGTCGGCGTGCCGAGTGCGGCGCGGACGACGTTCTTGTCGTCGCCCTGGCCGAGGCCGTCGATCTGGATTTCATCGAGACCGGTGAGGCCGGTCTCGAGCGAACGCAGCGCCTTCTGCAGGCTCTCCTGAAAGGTGCGGCCGATCGCCATCGCCTCGCCGACCGACTTCATCGAAGTGGTGAGCACCTGCGAGGCACCGGGAAATTTCTCGAACGCGAAGCGCGGGATTTTCGTGACCACATAATCGATGGTCGGCTCGAACGAGGCGGGCGTCGCGCCGCCGGTGATGTCGTTTGCGACCTCGTCGAGCGTGTAGCCGACCGCGAGCTTGGCGGCGACCTTGGCGATCGGGAAGCCGGTCGCCTTCGAGGCCAGCGCGGACGAGCGCGACACGCGCGGGTTCATCTCGATGATGACGAGGCGGCCGTCGGCCGGATTGACGGCGAACTGCACGTTCGACCCGCCGGTCTCGACCCCGATCTCGCGCAGCACCGCGATCGAGGCGTCGCGCATGATCTGGTATTCTTTGTCGGTCAGCGTCAGCGCCGGCGCGATGGTGATCGAGTTGCCGGTGTGCACGCCCATCGGATCGATGTTCTCGATCGAGCAGATGATGATGCAGTTGTCCGCCTTGTCGCGGACCACCTCCATCTCGAACTCTTTCCAGCCGAGCACCGACTCTTCGATCAGCACTTCGTTGGTGGGAGACGCATCCAATCCGCGCTCCACGATCTCCAGGAACTCGGCCTTGTTGTAGGCAATGCCGCCGCCGGTGCCGCCGAGCGTGAACGACGGCCGGATGATTGCCGGCAGCCCGACATGGTCGAGCGCCTGCAGCGCTTCGATCAGCGCCTGGTCCTGGTAGCGTTCGCGCCGCGTAAGCTCCTGTTTTTTCCAGTCGAGCTCGAAGTCGGCGAGCGCCTGGCTTTTCTGCGCGTCGGAGAGATCGCGCCCTTCGATATATGCGCGCTGCGCCTTGTATTTTTCGCGATCCTGCCGCTTCAGCTCGGAGGCGTTGGCGAGCTTGGAGCGCGGGGTTTCGAGCCCGATCTTGGTCATCGCGTCGCGGAACAGCGCGCGGTCCTCGGCCTTGTCGATCGCGTCGGCGGTCGCACCGATCATTTCGACGTTGAATTTGTCCAAGGTGCCCATGCGCCGCAGCGACAGCGCGCAGTTGAGGGCGGTTTGCCCCCCCATGGTTGGCAGCAGCGCGAAGCCGCCGGGAAGGACGTTGCGCTCCTTCTCGATGATCTTGGTGACGATCTCCGGGGTGATCGGCTCGATGTAGGTCGCGTCCGCCAGATCCGGGTCGGTCATGATCGTGGCCGGATTGGAATTCACCAGCACGATCCGGTAGCCCTCGGCTTTGAGCGCCTTGCAGGCTTGCGTGCCGGAATAGTCGAACTCGCACGCCTGCCCGATCACGATGGGGCCGGCGCCGATGATCAAAATCGTCGAAATATCAGTGCGTTTCGGCATCTTGCTCTGCGAATAGACACAAAAAAAAGGGCGCGCTTGAGCGCGTCCCGAAGCGACAGGGCCGGGCCCCGCGCGCGCGTTGTCTAGACCAGAATCAGGGGGCAGGGAAGGGAATAGGGCGCAGATTAGGTGGTCCGTGGGGAAACCGGATGGCTCTCACGCGTTAGTGCAGGCCATTGACCTTTTCGCCATATGAGCCCGCCCGTGCAACGCACCCTTTCGACCGTTCTGGCATCCCTCGCAGGCTTTGCGATTGCGGCGGGCGCGATCCGGCTCGAGGACAGCTTGCGGACGAAAAAGCGCCCGCCGAGCGCTGCTCCCCTTGGCGCGGAGCGCGCCTCGGACGAGCCGCATGCCGTGCAGTTGCAGCGCGCGGCGCAGGCCGCCCGCGGCCGTCAAGCCGACACACCGACCCGCATTCCGTGGCCCGGCTGGAAGGACATCCTCTGGCGGACCTATGAGGAGATTTCGGCGGATCGACTCATGTTGATTGCCGCCGGCGTCGTTTTCTACGCGATGCTTGCCGTAGTGCCCGCGATCACGGCCCTGGTTTCGCTCTATGGCCTGTTCGCCAAGGCGAGCACGATCAATACGCATCTTGGGTTCATTGCGGGCGTGATGCCGGGCTCTGCGTATGAGCTCGTGAGCGATCAGATCGTCCGCATCGCCGGCAACAACGATGGCAAGCTCACGTTCGCCTTTGCGCTCGGCCTCGGCATTGCGGTGTGGAGTGCGAATGCCGGCATGAAGGCGATCTTCGACGCGCTCAACGTCGTCTATGACGAGGACGAAAAGCGCGGCTTCATCAAGCTGAACCTGATCTCGCTCGGCTTTACCTTCGGCGCCGTCGTGGTGCTGCTGCTTGCGATCGCTTCGGTCGTCGTGTTGCCGCTGGTGCTGGCGTATCTGGGGTTTGCTGCAGAACAGCAGGCGGGATTTCTCCCGTTGTTGCGCTGGCCGGCTTTGTTCGTTGTCGTGATGCTTGGGCTCGCGATGCTGTATCGCTTCGGCCCGTCGCGCCGGAACGCGAAATGGCGCTGGGTCAGCGTCGGCAGTGTGGTCGCGGCCTTCGCGTGGCTCGCCGTGTCGGTGCTGTTCTCGTGGTACCTGTCGAAGTTCGCCGACTACAACGCGACCTACGGGTCGCTCGGCGCAGTGATCGGCCTGATGATGTGGATCTGGATTTCGACCACGGTCATTCTGGTCGGCGCCGAACTCAATGCCGAAATCGAGCACCAGACCGCGCGGGACTCGACCGTCGGTGCGGGCAAGCCGATCGGCGCGCGTGGGGCCGTGATGGCGGATACGGTGGGCGCGGCGCAGGGTTAGATGAGAAAAGGTTGGAGACCCGGGCCTGGATTTGAACCAGGCCTGACAAGGCGTTGCGGCGCCTCTGCGTGAACACTCCGCCACCGGGTCGCGCCCAATATTCCAAGCCCGGCGGCTTTGCGCATCAGGAAGGTTAAGTGACGGTTAATTGGTGAACGTCACGCCTTGCGGGCGCGGAACGTCATGCGCGCCGGATTGTGCTCGACGTTCTTCGGCAGGCGCTCGGCCGTGAAGCCCGCGGCGCGCAGCTTGCCCAGGAACTCCGCTTCGGCGTAACGCGCGATGCCGAGCTCGCTGCGCAGGCGGCGGTAGCGTGACAACGCGGTGCGCATGAGACCGACGAGCGTGGCGAGGAGAAATCCGTTCGCGGCCGCGTATCGCAACAGCGCGAAGCCATCGCTCAGCGCGCCGACCTGCGGCGGGATCACGTCGGCGACGATGAGCGTCCCGCCGGGCGCAAGCAGGCGGCGCCAGACGTCGAGCAGGCGGTCGAGTTCGGCGGGGGTGAGGTACTGGACCAGCGAGTTCGCGAACACGAGATCGAGGCTGGCGTCCGGCAGGCGCTCGACCTTGTCCGGTGCGATCACCTTGATCTTCGGATCGTCGGAGAAGCGCGTGGCGTTCGAGGCGCGCACGCTCGCGGCGGAATCGCACAACAGCAGTTCGCGCGCCCGTGCTGCCACGAGGCCGGCATGGATCGCGTCGCCGCTGCCGTAGTCGAGCACGCGTGCGCCGGGGTGCGGCACGAACGCGGCGAACTGCTCGGCGACGTCGCGATAGTGCACGTCCTTGTGCCGCTCGCTCACGTAGATGGAGTGCGCGCTGTCCCAGAATTCGCGCCAGGTGACCATTCGTGCCCAAGTTCCCGTTCGGGCGCCGGACTATAGGGAAATCGCGCTTTGCGCCAGAAAATCAGCAGTTCGGCGGGGTATTGCGCCATTCGATTTAAGGCTGCCTTAAGCAGGCCCCGCGAAACTGCCGGCCATGTGGGATTACGTCGTCACGGTCGTCACCGCGCCGGTCACGTCGCTGTTCGCGCTCGGCGAGGTGTTCAACATCTACTCGATGCTCGGCGCGGGAGTGACGGCGTTCCTGTGGTACTTCCTGCGTCGCCGCGGCAGCGCGCGCCGGCGCGTGCGCGCGTTCTTTCACCCGATGTTGTGGCGTCGCGTGTGGGGCCACCGGTCGACGGTGCTCGATCTCAAACTGTTTTTCGTCTCGACCTGCCTCAACGCCGCGGGCATCTCCGGCGGTTTTGCGATCAGCTACGCCACCAGCGCCGCGACCTTGTGGCTGCTTGGCCATGCGATGGCGCCGGCCCCGCTCGCCGCACAGGCCGGTCCGGCGATCACGATCACGCTCGCGGTCCTCTATTGGATTATCTTCGACCTCGGCTACTGGTTTGCGCACTGGCTGATGCACCGCGTTCCGGTGCTGTGGGAATTCCACAAGGTGCACCATTCGGCCGAGGTGCTGACGCCGCTGACCGAATTCCGCCAGCACCCGATCGAGCTGTTCCTGTTTCCGCTGTGCACCGGCACGCTGATCGGCATCCTCTACGGCGCGGCCGAGCATGTGATCGGCGTCGACCGGCAGTTGTCCTTGTTCTGGGTCAACGTCCTGCTGTTCGGCTACAGCATGACGCTTGCGCATCTGCGCCACTCGCAGGTGTGGATGCCGGCGACCGGTTTCCTCGGCTATATCATCCAGAGCCCGGCGCATCATCAGATCCATCATTCGACCGATCCGAAACACTTCGACAAGAACCTCGGCTTCGGCCTGTCGATCTGGGATGCGGCGTTCCGCACGCTCTACATTCCGAGCAAGCGCGAAGCGCTGGAGTTCGGCCTCGGCGCGGAAAGCTGCGAGCACGACGGCGTGCTCAAGGTGATCTGGCTGCCGTTCGTGAAGGCCGGGCGGCTCGTGAAGCTAGACCTGCAGGCAGCGCCACCGGCGGAAGCTGAAGTGTCTCAACGCACCGTATCGGCGTCGTAGCTCAGCGCCACAACTTCGTCAGCGGGCCATCCGCGCCGAACAGCGGATCGCTCTGCGGCAGCGGCACGCGCGGGATCGTCGCGAGCGCGCGGGCGTGCTCGGCCTGCGTGCCGCGGCAAAGGTCGTAGTGCCCCTCGGGCGGATAGGCGCCGATCACCAGCAGGTCGGGTGTCGAGGAGATGCGCTGATGTCCGGTGCCGGCGGGCAGCACGGCGACATCGCCCGCCTCGACCTCCAGCTCTTCGCCCTTGTCGCCGCCGAAGCGCACCCGCGCTTTGCCCGCCGCGATGCCGAGCACTTCATGGATTTGCGAGTGATAGTGCACGAACGGATAGATGCCGTTGTGCCAGAGGCCGTGGCCCCAATCGTTCCTGGCGAACGTCTTCTCGATCGCGCCCGCGATATCGCGCGCCGAGTCGATCGCGCCCTTGTAGACCAGCATCGGCAGACGGTTGTTCGGCACTGCGCCGTCGTCGCCGAACTGGAATACGATCGGCTCGATCGCAGCCGCGGTGCGCACCACCAGGCCTATTTCTTTGCGCGTTCGCGCATCAGTCCGACAAAGCGCTGAAACAGATAATGGCTGTCGCGCGGGCCGGGCGAGGCTTCCGGGTGATACTGCACCGAGAACACCGGCCGGTCCTTCAGCGCGATGCCGCAATTCGAGCCGTCGAACAGCGAGACATGCGTCTGCTCGGCGCTCGCCGGCAGGCTCGCGGAGTCGACCGCGAAGCCGTGGTTCATCGAGGTGATCTCGACCTTGCCGGTGGTGAGGTCCTTCACCGGATGGTTCGCGCCGTGATGGCCCTGATGCATCTTCATGGTCTTGCCGCCGACCGCGAGGCCGAGCATCTGGTGGCCGAGGCAGATGCCGAAGGTGGGCGTGCCGGAGTCGATCACCTGTTTGATCACCGGCACCGCGTATTCGCCGGTCGCGGCCGGATCGCCCGGGCCGTTCGACAGGAACACGCCGTCCGGCTTCATCGCGAGGATGTCGTCCGCCGAGGTCGTCGCCGGCACCACCGTCACCTTGCCGGCCGCGCCCGCGAGCAGGCGCAGGATGTTGCGCTTGATGCCGTAGTCGATCGCCACGACATGGAATTCGCCGTTGGTCTGGCGGCCGTAGCCTTCGCCGAGCTTCCACTCGGTCTCGTCCCAGTTGAAGCGCTGGCCGCTGGTCACCATCGGGACGAGGTCCATGCCCTCAAGGCCCGGCCACTCGCGCGCTTCCTTTTTCAGCGCGTCGAGATCGAACTTGCCGTCCGGCGCATGCGCGATCACGGCATTCGGCATGCCCTTTGGCGCGGATCAGGCTGGTGAGCGCGCGCGTGTCGATGCCGGCGAGGCCGATGATGCCGCGCGCCTTCAGCCACTGGTCGAGATGGCGCGTGGCGCGGAAGTTCGACGGATCGGTGATCGCGGTGCGCAGGATCACGCCGCGCGCGCCCGGCGTCGCCGCCATGCTGAGGGACTCGATGTCCTCCTCGTTGGTGCCGACATTGCCGATGTGCGGGAACGTGAAGGTGATGATCTGGCCCGCGTAGGAGGGATCGGTGAGGATCTCCTCGTAGCCGGTCATCGCGGTGTTGAAGCACACCTCGCCGGCCGCGCTGCCGGTGGCGCCGAGGCCGAAGCCTTCGAGCACGGTGCCGTCGGCCAGCACCAGCAGGGCGGTGGGCTTGGGCTCGGCCCAGCCGGAATCGTCTTGTTTGATGGTCATAAGCGGCCTAGATAGCGACGGGCTGGCGCAGGGTCAAAGCGGATGTTGGGTTGCGCCGCCAGTTTCCGTAAAATCAATCGGTTAGAGGACTTTTGCGATGCTGCGCGACAACATCAACAATGCCTTGAAGGACGCCATGAAGGCGGGCGACGCGCCGCGCGTCTCGACGCTGCGCATGGTCAATTCGACGCTGAAGAACGCCGACATCGAGGCGCGCGGGCAAGGCAAGCCGCCGCTCTCCGACGAAGACGCGCTCGGCGTCTTACAGAAGATGATCAAGCAGCGGCATGAATTGGTCGAGCTTTACGAGAAGGGTGGGCGGCCGGAACTCGCCGCGCAGGAGCGTGCCGAGATCACCGTGATCGAGGGCTATCTGCCGCGGCAGATGACCGACCAGGAGATCCACGACACCATCGGTGCGCTGATCAAGGAAACCGGCGCGACCGCCATGAAGGACATGGGCAAGGTCATGGCGTCGCTGAAGGAGCGCTATACCGGCAAGCTCGATTTCGGCAAGGCGAGCGGCGCGGTGAAGAAGCTGCTCGAGCGGGGGGTAGGCTTAAGCCCGCTTCTTAAGTTTCTTCGGCTTGCTGGTCTGGTCCATGTAGGAGCGCAGCACGGCGTTCATACGACGCTGATAGCCCGCGCCTTGTTTCTTGAAATAGTCGAGCACATCCTCGTCAACGCGGATTGAGATCGCCTTCTTGCTTGGAGGGATGACGAGAACAGCGTCGGACCAATCCACATCAAGGGGTACGGCGTCGGGATCGTTGCGTAACCGCAGCCTCAATCTCCTTGTCGGTCAATGCATCGACGGCGGTCCAATCCGTCTTACCCTTTCGGCGCTCTCCCCAGCGCCGCGTGACGATACGCTCGTTCTTCATGCTTTCGTGCGCGGCGGGCGGAGATGATCCGAAGCGTATCGCCGCGCCACGTAAACACGACAGCGATGGCGCGACTGTCCGTCTCTCCTATCGCAAGCCAGCGCTCCTCATTGTTGCGGTCGGAACGACTGAGCAGAACAGGCCCGTAGAGAGCACCGGCCGCCTCGTCGAAGTCGATGCCGTGTTTGCGGCGATTGCTCGCCGCCTTGTCTTCGTTCCATTCAATCGCTCGAACGCCATCGAGCGATTCTCGCGTCTCTTCCGCCATAGCGAAGCGCCCCGAAGTGCGGGTTGCGATACGTCCTGTATCACCGAGGTTCGCTATGACGGGCTCGAAGTCCTGTCCGCTTCTTCGTCCGTACTCGGTGACATGTATATACAGACGTATCTCATAAGTGTCAAACTTGTGATATGATCTTTCCCCTGTGAATAGCCGGGACAAGGCGGTCCGGTTGCCGGCGCCCGTAATCGCGCCGCGATATTGGTTAGAATTGGCTCAGAAGGCCCCGAGTCCCATGCGCTTTTCGGCTGATTTCCTTGAGGAATTGAAGACCCGCCTTCCGGTCTCGGAAGTCGTCGGCCGTCGCGTGGCGTTGAAGAAGGCCGGGCGCGAGTGGAAGGGGCTGTCGCCGTTCAACAAGGAGAAGACGGCCTCGTTTTTTGTGAACGACCAGAAGGCGGCGTGGTTTGATTTTTCGTCGGGCAAGAACGGCAGCATCTTCGACTTCGTGATGATGACCGAAGGCGTGACCTTCCCCGAAGCCGTGGAACGCCTTGCCTCGATGGCGGGCGTGCCGCTGCCGAAGTCGACACCGGAGGCGGAAGAGCGCGAGCAACGTCGCAAGACGCTGCACGAGGTGGTCGAGCTTGCGGCGAAGTTCTTCGAGCAAACGCTCGCGGCGCGCGAGGGTGCGAAGGCACGCGGCTATCTGGCGGATCGCGGCATCGAGCCGAGCACGCAGCTGAAGTTTCGCGTCGGCTACGCGCCGCCCGAACGCTTTGCGCTGAAAGAGCATCTCGGCGCGCAGGGCATTCCGGTCGGCGACATGGTTGAGGCCGGGCTGCTCGTCTCGGGCGACGACATCCCGGTGCCGTACGATCGCTTCCGCGATCGGGTGATGTTTCCGATCACCGACCTGCGCGGGCGCACGATCGCGTTTGGCGGTCGCGCGCTCGAAAAGGACGTTCCGGCGAAATACCTGAATTCGAACGAGACGCCGCTCTTCCACAAGGGCTGCGACGCTCTACAACGGCGCGATGGCGCGGCAGGCCGCGCACGACGGCAAGCCGCTGATCGTGGTCGAAGGCTATGTCGACGTCATCGCGATGGTGAGCGTCGGCTATCCGGCGACGGTCGCGCCGCTCGGCACGGCGCTGACCGAGGATCAACTCGCGCTGCTCTGGAAGATGAGCGACGAGCCGGTGCTGTGCTTCGACGGCGACGGCGCAGGCCGCCGCGCGGCGTATCGCGCGGTCGATCTCGCGCTGCCGCACATCAAGCCGGGCAAGACGGTGAAATTCGCACTGCTGCCCGAGGGGCAAGACCCCGACGATCTGGCGCGCTCCGGCGGGCGCGAGGCGATCGACGAGGTGATCGGCGCAGCGCGCTCGGGCTTGCCGACATGCTGTGGCAGCGCGAAACGGAAAGCGGCGGCTTCGATACGCCGGAGCGCCGCGCCGGGCTCGATCAGCGTGTCGCCGAGGTGACGAACGTGATCGGCGATCCCTCGGTGCGGAAATATTACCGGCAGGAACTCGATGAGCGCGTGCGGGCGTTGTTCGCGCCCGCGCCACGCGATACGCGGCGCGCAGCGCTGGGATCGTGGCCGGTTCGGCGGGCAACAATTCACGCTGGCAGGGCAAGGGCCGCGCGGGAGACCGGCGGCCGGGCCCGCGCGAGGTGCTCGGCCCGACCAGCGCGCGTCTTGCGGGCAGCCAGATCGTGCGAGGGGTGCGCAGCGCGCTGCCATCTCGCGAGGCGCTGCTGCTGCTGGCACTGGTCAACCACCCGTGGCTGCTCGATGCCCACGCGGAGGAACTGGCCGAGCTCGAGTTCCGCCACCAGAGCGGCGACCAGTTGCGCGCCGCGATCCTCGATGCGGCCTCGACCGAGCATCCGATGACGCCCGCCGCCATGCGGGCTGCGATTACGGCGCGAGGGCAGGGCGTGCTGCTCGCGCGCGTCGAGCAGTCGATCACCCACACCTCCGATTGGCCGGCCCGCGAGGGCACCGCGGAGGACGATGTCAGCCGCTGGTGGACGCACGTCGTCAGCTTGCATCGCAAGTCGCGGACGTTACATAAGGAGCTGAAAGACGCCGAGTTGGCGCTGGGAAGCGAGCCGAGCGAGGAAAACCTCGCCTGGCTGCGCGACATTCAGGAGCGGCTCGCGGCGCTGGAAGGGACCGAGGCCCTGATTGACGGCTTTGGCGCCTCTTCCGGGAGACCGGTACGGACTTTCTAGGCGCATGATCCCGAAAGTGGGTACCGGTTTTCGGGCAAGATCATGCGCAAGGAGAGTTCCTCAGAAAGGACCGAGACTCCACACATAGGGTAGGGGGACTTTTTCACCGCGGCAGCGCGTTGACGCGGAGGGAAGTTTCGGCGCTTTTGGCCGGTTGAAAGCAGGGTTAATTGGGGCTTAATGAGCCCTATCCACACTGCCGGCCGCGATTCGTTTCAGGTGGCGCAAACGCGCTGCCTTTTCTGACTGCCCGCCGCACCTTGGCGTGCGGCGAAGAGGACCGTGATGGCATCGAAGACTGCAGCAAAATCAAAGACTAAGGCGGCTCCGGCGAAAAAGCCCGCGCCGAAAGCAGCCGCAAAGCCTGCCCCGCAAGCCCGCTGCCGCCAAGGCCGCGCCGGCCAAGCCCGTGAAGCCCGCAGCGCCCGCGCCCGCCGCGAAAGGCGCAACGGCGCTCAAGCCGGGCGCGAAAGCGGCCGCCGGCAAGGCGCC
Organism: uncultured Alphaproteobacteria bacterium; assembly: GCA_963779545.1. Classification (GTDB taxonomy): domain Bacteria; phylum Pseudomonadota; class Alphaproteobacteria; order Rhizobiales; family Xanthobacteraceae; genus PALSA-894. The sequence goes on from CAVZYQ010000013.1 coordinate 485,295, forward strand.
GGTGAGCAATGTCGAGGCGATCAAGGCCGTTGCCATCAAGGCGGCAGCCCGCGGTGCTGCTGCCACGCCCGCTCCCGGGCAGGCAGCAGACAAGGACGCCGAGACCTCCGACAGCCCGCTGCTCGACCTTTCGGACGCCGCCGTCCGCAAGATGATCAAGAACGCCAAGAAGCGCGGCTACGTCACCTACGAGCAGCTCAACGGCGTGCTCCCCTCCGAGGAAGTCACCTCGGAGAAGATCGAGGACGTGCTCGCGATGCTCAACGACATGGGCATCAACGTCGTCGAGTCCGAGGAGGCCGGCGACGAGGAGGAGAAAGAGGACGACGACGACGAGGATGAGGGCGGCGATCTCGTCGAGACCTCGACCAAGTCCGTCGCCGAGACCAAGAAATCCGAGCCGGGCGAGCGCACCGACGATCCGGTGCGCATGTATCTGCGCGAGATGGGCTCGGTCGAGCTGCTGTCGCGCGAGGGCGAAATCGCGATCGCCAAGCGCATCGAGGCCGGCCGCGAGGCGATGATCGCGGGCTTGTGCGAAAGCCCGCTCACCTTCCAGGCGATCATCATCTGGCGCGACGAGCTGAACGAAGGAAAGGTGTTCCTGCGCGACATCATCGACCTCGAGGCGACCTATGCCGGCCCCGATGCCGTGAAGGGCATGCCGGCCGGGCAGCCGGGCGTTCCCGGCCAGCCGGCGCGGTCGCGCCGCCGAAGGCGTCGCCGCCGCTGCCGGCGGTCCCGCGATCGTGGCCGCGCCCCCGTCGGCGCCGCCCGCCGCGACGCCGTTCCGTCCCGCCGGCTACCGCCCGCCGCAGCCGCAGAACTTCCGCAACGGCGGCAATGGCCAGGCCGCCGGCGAGGAAGGCGCGGAGGGCGCGCCAGCCGGCCGAAGGCGATCTCGACGACGACGATATGGAGAATTCGCTCTCGCTTGCCGCCATCGAGGCCGAGCTGAAGCCGAAGGTGCTGGAGTCGTTCGACAAGATCGCCAGCGAATACAAGCGGCTGCGCCGCCTGCAGGACCAGGACATCGCCAACCAGCTGCAGAACGAGTCGCTCTCGCCCGCGCAGGAGCGCAAGTACAAGAAGATCAAGGAAGACCTGATCGCCGAGGTGAAGTCGCTGCGCCTCAACCAGGCGCGCATCGACGCGCTGGTGGAGCAGCTCTACGACATCAACAAGCGCCTCGTGTCGTTCGAGGGCCGCCTGATGCGGCTCGCCGAAAGCTATGGCGTCGCGCGCGAGGACTTCCTCAAGAACCACCAGGGCGAAGAGCTCAACCCGCAATGGCTCAACCGCGTCTCGAAGCTTTCCGCCAAGGGCTGGAAGAACTTCGTCGCGCACGACAAGGACCGCATCAAGCAGATCCGCGGCGACATCCAGGCGCTCGCGACCGAGACCGGCCTTGAGATCGGCGAGTACCGCAAGCTCGTCCACATGGTGCAGAAGGGCGAGCGCGAGGCGCGCCAGGCGAAGAAGGAAATGGTCGAGGCGAACCTGCGCCTCGTGATCTCGATCGCCAAGAAATACACCAACCGCGGCCTGCAGTTCCTCGACCTCATCCAGGAAGGCAACATCGGCCTGATGAAGGCGGTCGACAAATTCGAATACCGCCGCGGCTACAAATTCTCGACCTACGCGACGTGGTGGATCCGGCAGGCGATCACGCGCTCGATCGCCGACCAGGCGCGCACCATCCGCATTCCGGTGCACATGATCGAGACGATCAACAAGATCGTGCGCACCTCGCGCCAGATGCTGCACGAGATCGGCCGCGAGCCGACGCCGGAGGAGCTGGCCGAAAAGCTCGCGATGCCGCTCGAGAAGGTGCGCAAGGTTCTCAAGATCGCCAAGGAGCCGATCAGCCTCGAAACGCCGATCGGCGACGAGGAGGATTCACACCTCGGCGATTTCATCGAGGACAAGAACGCGATCCTGCCGATCGACGCCGCGATCCAGTCGAACCTGCGCGAGACGACGACGCGCGTGCTCGCCTCGCTCACGCCGCGCGAGGAGCGCGTGCTGCGCATGCGCTTCGGCATCGGCATGAACACCGACCACACGCTGGAGGAAGTCGGCCAGCAGTTCTCGGTGACGCGCGAGCGCATTCGCCAGATCGAGGCGAAGGCGCTGCGCAAGCTGAAGCATCCGAGCCGGAGCAGGAAGCTGCGGAGCTTCCTCGATAACTGATCACTTCGTCATGCCCGGGCTTGTCCCGGGCATCCACGTCTTGAAGGCAGGCAGCCAACCGCAGTTTCGACGATGCCGACGATTGCGATCTTCAGCGGCATCATCATCCAGATGTTCTTTGAAGATCACAATCCGCCGCATGTGCACGCCATCTATTCGGGCGCGAAGGCGCTGGTGAGGATCAGCGACGGAGAAATAATCCGCGGCGCGCTTCCGCCGAAGCAGGCGAAGCTGGTAAAAGACTGGGTGAAGCTCAGGCATGCCGAGCTGATGGAGAATTGGCATCATGCCCAAACCGACGGCCGCTGCTTCCGCATCGCCGGACCCAATGATTGATGTGGTTTCGGTGAAGCCGCTGGGCGGCTTCCGGTTGCGGGTCGGCTTTTCCGATGGCTCCGTGGGTGAGCATGATTTTTCGTCGACCACCGCGCGCGATGGCGAGATGGTAAAGCCGCTGAAGGACCCGGCCTTTTTTGCGCGTGTTTTCGTGGAGCTTGGGGCGCTCACGTGGCCGAACGGTTTCGATCTCGATCCGATCGCACTTCACGACCGCATGGCGGATGCCGGCGAGCTAACCCGCGAAGCGGCGGAGTAGCGCGCCGAAATGCCCGCCTTCATCTGGAACACCAATCACCTGATGTGGAAGGTCGTCCCGCCCTTCACGGACAGCCTTGCCGTGCTGAAGGCCTACATCACGGACCCGTCGGCCTACGTGTACTGGTCGACGCCGCGGTTTCAGGAGGAGATCAAGGAGGGCGACACGGCCTACGTGTTCTGCACGGTCGACAATCAGGGGATCGTGGCGCGCGGCATCGTCGCGGAGGCGCCGCGCCAGCTCACGCTGAGCAACGCCGCGCAGTTCGCGAGAAGCCCGCGGCTGAAGCCGGCCGGCTGGGACGAGGGGGTCGCGCCGTCGTCGTTCAAGACCGGCATCGCGATCGAGCGCACGTTCTGGGATGCGCCGCTCAAAGCGGCCGGCCCGCGCACGGCACCGTCGGCCGGGTGAGCGAGGAGGCCATGAAGGCGATCGAGGCGGAGATCGCCGCGCGCTGACCTATTGTTTGCGCATGATCTTTCCGAAAACCGGTACCCACTTTTCGGGATCATGCGCTGTCAATTTCGCTGATCTCCCCTTCAATATCATTGATCCGACACCCCGCCGAAACGTGCTAGGGCTGCGCCGTCCCCGCGAAAGCGGGGACCTGAGCAGATAACGAAGGATTCCGCTTGCGCGGGAATGAGCGGAGAGGGTCCAGATTCTCCATGACACTTGCTTCCGGCCGTGAATTCCTTTCGATCCCGGGCCCGACCGTCATTCCGGACCGGGTGCTCGCCGCGATGCAGCGGCCGGCGGTCGATATCTATGCGGGCTCGCTGGTCGCGCTCACCGACGCGCTGCTCGGCGACATGAAGAGGATCTTCCGCACCGAGGGGCGCACTTACATTTACGCCGCGAACGGCCACGGCGCGTGGGACGCGGCGCTCACCAATGTGCTGTCGCGCGGCGACAAGGTGCTGGTGCTCGAAAGCGGGCGCTTCGCGATCGCGTGGGGCGAGGCGGCGAAGATGCTCGGCTGCGCGGTCGAGGTTTTGACCGGGGACGAGCGCCGCGCCGTGCAGCCGGCTGCGGTCGAGGCGCATCTGCGCAGACACAAGGGCTACAAGGCGGTGCTGGTCGCGCAGATCGACACCGCGTCCGGCGTCGTCAACGACATCGCGGCGATCTCCAAGGCGATCCGCGCGGCAGGCAGCGATGCGCTGCTGCTGGTCGACACGGTCGCCTCGCTCGGCTGCATCCCGTTCGAGATGGATGCGTGGGGCGTCGATGTCGCGATGGCGGGCTCGCAGAAGGGCCTGATGACGCCGCCGGGGCTCGGCTTCGTCGCGGCGGGTCCGCGCGCGCGCGAGGCGCACAAGACCGCGGACCTGCGCTCGCCCTACTGGGACTGGACCTTCCGCGACGGCGACCTGCATTACCACAAATACTGCGGCACGCCGCCGGAGCACCTGCTGTTCGGCCTGCGCGCCGCGCTCGACATGATCTTCGAAGAGGGGGTGGAGGCCGTGTTCACGCGCCACCGCCTGCTCGCCGAGGCGACGCGCCGCGCCGTCGGCGCGTGGGGCGAAGGGCAGGCGATCGGCTTCAATGTCAGCGAGCCGGAGGAGCGCTCCGACACGGTGACCACCGTGGTGATGCGCAACGGCGCGTCGTCGAACGCGATCGCCGATTATGCGCGCGAGAAATGCGGCGTGGTGCTCGGGCGCGGGCTCGGCTCGCATGAAGGCAGGGCGTTCCGCATTGCGCACATGGGCCACGTGAACGCGCCGATGATTTTCGGGACGTTGAGCGTGGTGGAGATGGCGCTCGCCGCGCTCGGCATCCCGCACGGCAAGGGCGGCGCGCAGGCGGCGGTGGAGTTCCTGGCGAAGAGCGTGCCGGCTTAAGGCCGCAACGAAAAACGGCCGGGCAGAACACCGGCCGATGTCTCATATCGTCATGCCCGGGCTTGACCCGGGCATCTACGACTTAGGTTCAGTTAGTCGCACTTCTGGCGGGTCACCGTCCGCGTGCCGGTCGGCGTGTCCTCGGTCACCGTCACGGTGCGGCATTCCGGGCCGCCGCGCACTTCACGCTCGATGATGCGCTCCTCGCGGCGCGGGGGAGGCGGCTCGCCGATGCGCACACCGACGCCCGGAACTTCGACCGCAATCTGTGCATTCGACGACATCGGGGCGAACGCCGTGAAAGCGGCCGCCGTCGTGACCAGCAAAAACCAATGTTTCATGGCGCTTCTCCGTGTTTCCTCACCGCCCAACGTGTGGGAGGGGCAGGGGTTCCGGAGAATCGCGGAGTTCCGGCGTTCTGCGCGAAAGCGCGGTGATTACCGTGCGTTCGCGCGCCGCCCGCCCCGCTCGCGTTCCTTCTGCTCCATCTTGGCGTGATCGTCGGTGCGGATGACCTGCTTGATCTTCATCGGTGCGAGGCCCGACTTTTCGCTGATTTCGCGGTCCTGCTGCGCGATGAAGTTGCGCGCGGGTTCGTCGCCGTCGAGGCCGCCGAGGAGTTCGGCCGGTACGCGGCGGTTGGAGCGCTGCGTATCGTCCTCGTAAATCACGTTGAACAGCACGAATTCGCCGCCTGCGCGGGTTCCTGGTTTCCGAGCCATGTTGTTGTTCCTTGACTGTGAGGCGTGCCCGCGGGCGCAAACTAGCGTCGAAACCGCGGATTGCAAGCGGTTCCCGCCACATTGCCATCCGCGCCGCCGCGGGGCATCAAAGCGGCAGAGCAAGAGGGGCACGATGTCCGATAACAGCACACCGCGCGGCGCGCTCACCGTGCGCACCATCGCGATGCCGGCCGACACCAACGCCAATGGCGATATTTTCGGCGGCTGGGTGATGGCGCACATGGACCAGGCCGGGGGCATCGCGGGGGTCGAGCGCGCGCAGGGGCGAGTGGTAACGATCGTGGTCGAGAAGATGACCTTCATCCAGGCCATGCGCGTCGGCGACGTGCTGGAGGTTATACCGAAGTCGAGAGCGTCGGCCGCACCTCGATGAAGATCCACATCGAGGCCTGGGCGCAGCGCTTCCAGACCCAGCATCGCGACAAGGTGACGGACGCGGACTTCACCTTCGTCCATGTCGGCGACGACGGGCGTCCGCGGGCGATCCCGAAATAGAAAAGCAACCCCATGCAAATCTTCCTGTTCGACCTCCTGCCGTTCGACCGCCATTTCGACGAATTCAAGGCCGGGCGGCACATGCCGTTTCCGCTGGCCGGAAGCTATTTCGAGCCCGGAGACGGCGGCGCGCTCCTACGAACAGCACCTCGCGGTCTGGGAGGAGATGGACCGGCTCGGCTATGACGGCGTGGGTTTGAACGAGCACCACACCACGCCGCACGGGCTGATGAACTCGCCCAACATGATGGCGGCGGCGGGCGCGCAGCGCACGAAGAAGCTGAAGTTCTTCATCCTCGGCAACCTGCTGCCGCTGCACAATCCGCTGCGCATTGCCGAAGAGCTCGCGATGGCGGATTGCATCTCGCGCGGCCGCATCATGGCGGGCTTCGCGCGCGGCGTGCCGCGCGAATACAAGGTCTACGACGTCCCGATGGCGGAATCGCGCGCGCGTTTCGACGAGGCGCTGGAGGTGATCCTGCGCGCGTGGCAGGAGAATACATTCACGCACGAGGGCAAATACTGGAAGTACAAGGACATCGCGATCTGGCCGCGGCCGTATCAGCAGCCGCATCCGCCGGTGTGGATTCCGTTCACCGGCTCGAAGGAGACGATCGAGTGCGCGGCGGCTGGCAATTTCGGCGCCGCGATCCACCATCCGCACCCCGGCGTCGTGCAAGACATGATCGCGTATTTCGGAAAGAAACTCGGCGAGAGCGGTCACCGCATTTCGCCGGACCAGATCTGCATGATGACGGAAGCCTGGGTGGCGGAGAGCGGCGCGCAGGCGGTGGACGAATACGGGCCTTACTTCCTCTATTTCAACAACGTGCTCTGGCATCACGGCGGCAATCCGCCGGGCCAGAAGGCGAACCCGATGGCGTCGGGATATGTGAAGTCCTCATCCTACGATTACATCCGGCCCGAGAATGCGCGCGAGGCGGTGATCGATCGCGAGATTTGCCGCGCGCTCGACCGGCCTGACGTAGAGGCGAAGGTCGCGAGCGGTGAGTTGGCGTTCGGCAACGCCAAGGAGGTCACCGAGCGGCTGATCGAACAGGCGGAGGCGGTCGGCGCGAACAAACTGCTCATCAACGTCAACTTCGGCGCGATGCCGAATGACCTGTTCATGGAGCAGGTGCGCCGCTTCGGCCGCGAGGTGCTGCCGAAGCTGCAGGCGCATCAGGTGACGCGCATACCGGCGGTCGAGGCGCTGGTGTGAGCGGTCTGCTGCCGGATTTCGCTCGATCCGCCATCCGCGATACACTCGCGCAATCACGTAAAAGGTGTCCCATGTCCTTCTGGAAATCCCTGTTCGGCGGCGGCAGCTCCGAGAGCGAAGCGAAGGCGAGCGCGCCGGTCGAGTACAATGGCTTCATGATCCGCGCCGCGCCCTACAAGGCGGAGGGGCAATACCAGACCGCGGGTACGATCACGAAGGACGTCGGCGGCACGACCAAGGAGCACAAATTCATCCGCGCCGACCGTCATCCCTCCTATGACGATGCGGTGGAGTTCTCGCTATCCAAGGCCAAACAGATCGTCGATCAGCAGGGCGACCGCATGTTCTCATGAAGCGCGTTCTGGTTCTGCTCAACGCGCGCGCCGGCACGCTGATCGATGCCGGGACCGACAAGATCGTCAAGCAGATCGACGCAACGCTGAAACCGCGTTGCGAGAACTCTCGACGTCCGCCTGCTGCAGCCGCGCGACCTGACGCGCGCGATCACCGATGCGGCGCTCGGGCCGCATGACACCGTGATCGTCGGTGGCGGCGACGGCAGCGCGAGCGCAGCAGTCGCGGCCTTCTCGGGCGGCGAGAAGTTGCTCGGCGTATCTGCCCTTCGGCACGATGAACCTGTTCGCGCGCGATCTCGGGATGCCGCCCGATCTCCACGAGGCGGTGGCTATGCTGGCAAACGTCTCGCCGCGGCGCATCGATCTTGCCGAAATGAACGGCCGGCCCTTTCCACACGCTGTCGGGTCTCGGTTTCTTCAGTCAGATGGCGCGAGCGCGCGAGGAAATGCGCGGGCATCCGCTCGGGCGATTTGCGGGCGTGGCGTTGGCATCCATTCGGGCGCTGCGCCGGACCGCGCCGTTCACTATCGACATCGTGCTCGACGGCCGGCGCGAGCGGGTCACCGCACTGTCGGTGCTCGTAACCAATAACCGGTTCGGGGCGGATTGGCGCAGGGCGCGGCTCGATGAGGGTGTGCTTGAGGTCCACATCGTCGACGATCAAGGCACGCTCACCAAGCTGAAGGCGAGCACTGCACTGTTGACCGGCTCATGGCGCACCGAGCAGGACATCCGCAGCATCGAGGCGTCGGACTTGACCATCACCAGCCGCCGCAAGCATGCGTCGGCATCGACCGACGGCGAGCTGGCGCGCGAGCGCCTCCCGTTGCGCTATCGCGCGCTGCCGGGCGCCCTGACGGTGCTTAGCGGGAAGGGTGAGGCGCAGTCGTAGCTCGCGCAATATCGTCCAGCACAAACCGTACGCGCTCGGCCACCGATGCACGGGGTAGTTCGACCAGCATGTAGCCGAGCCGCGTATAGGTCTTGGTCATCGCGTCGTATGTGCGCTCGGCTTCTGCGAAATCCTGATGACGTTCGGCATCCTGCGAGAAGATTTCGCGCCACGGCGGCGCGATGAAGACGCGGTGGCGATAACGGAAGAGCTCAGCGGCCTTTTCGATGTGTGAAGGCACCGGCAGGCGCATCAGGTTCAGATATCCGATCACGTCCGGCACACCGCGATCGAAGAACACCGGTCCCGCAAGCGCTTGCGCCGCACGGTAGCTGCGCATCTCCCACGCCAGCATCTGTTCGGCGAATGCGGACCGGTCGCGCCAAGGCAGGGCATCGCCGCCGATCACGGCCTGATCCTGAATGATCGCGCGGCCGGCCTCGACGGTGGTTTCGAATCCGGCCGCTTTCAGCGCGTCGATCAGGCTGGTCTTGCCCGAACCGGGCCCGCCCGTGATGACGATCAGGTGGTGATGCGATTCAGGCACGTTCGTTTGAACTAGCTCAGCGCGAAGCCCGCGTAGCCGTTTGCCGCGACTTCGTTGCATTTCGCGACGTAAGGCGGAAAGCCGATGTAGGGCATGAACACGCGCGGCTTTCCGGGGATGTTGGCGCCGAGATACCAGGAATTGGCGGTCGGAAAGAGCGTGCCTGCCGCGATCTCGTTCACATGCGCGACCCAGTCGGCCTGCGCCTGCGGCGTCGCGTCGATCTGCTTGAGGCCTTTCTCGCGCATGTGGCCGATGCAGTCGGCGATCCAATCGACGTGCTGCTCGATGGTCGGCAGCATGTTGGTCAGCACCGACGGGCTGCCGGGGCCGGTGATGGTGAAGAGGTTCGGGAAAGCCTGCAATGCACAGGCCGAGATAGGTGCGCGGGCCTTCGGCCCATTTGCCGGCGAGCGTCTCGCCGCCCTTGCCGCGGATATCGATGCGCGTCAGCGCGCCGGTCATGGCGTCGAAGCCGATCGCGTAGACGATGGCGTCAAGCTGGTAGGATTTGCCGCCCGCGATCAGTCCGTCTTTCGTGATCTCCTCAAGCGGCGCCTTGTTGAGGTCAATCAGCGTGACGTTGTCGCGATTGAACGCCTCGTAATAGCCGGTGTCGATGCAGAGCCGCTTACCGCCGACGACGGTGCGCGGGCAGAGCGCCTCCGCGGTCTCAGGGTCCTTCACCACTTCGCGGATGCGCGCGCGCAAGAAGTCCGCCGCTTCCTCGTTGGCCCGCTTATTGATCAGAAGATCGTTGAACGTGCCGGTGTAGCAGAGCCCGCCGCGATCGTAGCGCTCGCGGAACGCGCGCTCGCGATCCTCATCGCTGACCGCCAGCGCCGACATGTCGGTGGTCGCGCAGAACAGGCCGTTGCGGCGTGTCTTGGCGAGCGCGCGCAGCGCCGGGTACTCGGACTTGACCGCCTCGCGCTCACGCGGATCGAGCGGCGCGTTGCGGGCAGGAACGACAAAGCTTGGCGTGCGCTGGAGCACGTAAAGGTGCTGCACCTGCTCGGCGATGATCGGGATCGACTGCACGGCGGACGAGCCGGTGCCGATGATGCCGACGCGAAGGCCGGTGAAGTCGACGCCCTCGTGCGGCCAGGTGCCGGTGTGATAGGTGGCGCCGGCGAATGTTTCGGTGCCCTTGAACTTTGGCTTGTTCGGCACCGACAGGCAGCCGGTCGCCATGACGCAGAACGCTGCGGTGTAGCGCTTGCCATTCTCTGTCTCGATGGTCCAGCGGCTTGTTGCTTTGTCGAATGTCGCCGCACTCACGCGCGTATCGAAGTCGATGTCGCGCTTAAGGTCGAAGCGGTCGGCGACATGCTCGGCGTAGCGCAGGATTTCCGGCTGCGCGGCATAGCGCTCGCTCCAGTCCCACACTTGCTGCAGTTCGGGCGAGAACTGATACGAATACTCGACGCTCTCGACATCGCAGCGCGCGCCCGGATAGCGGTTCCAGTACCACGTGCCGCCAACGCCGCGGCCCGCCTCCAGCACGCGCACGGAGAAACCCATCTGGCGCAGGCGATGCAGCATGTAGAGGCCGGCGAAGCCCGCGCCGACGACGATAACGTCGACATCGGCGCCGCTCGTGCGGCCGTTCGATGCGCGGGGTTCAGCCGAAGTCGTCATAGATCGCGTTTCGCAGGTCGCGGGTGTAACGCCCCATCATGCCTTCGAGCGCCGTGTTGGTCAGCGACACGACGCTGAGCTTTTTCACCGGGTCGGTGAACCACGTGTGGCCCCACACGCCGCCCCAGCCGATAGGTGCCGGGCGATTGCGGGCTCGCCGCCGCTTTCGGATCGACGAGGATCGAGCCGCCATAGCCGAAGGCCCAGCCCGGGCCGCGGTTGACGATCGGCATGTCGCCGGTCTGCACCGTCATCATGGCAGTCGCGGTCTCGCGCGAGACAATCGGGCCGCCGCCGGTGCGGATCGCCTCGATGAAGGCGAGCATGTCGGCGGCGTTGCCGACCATCCCGGCGCCGCTGGAGCGGAACGAATTGGTGTCGAATACACGGGCGGGCGACAGCGCGATGCCGGCAAGCCCGGCATAGACCGGAACGCCGTCTGGAAATTGCACGCGACACCCCTCATCGGGAATGCGGAGGGGAGTGGGCTTGCCGTCCGCGTATGGCGTGACGAGAAGCTCGCGTTGATCGGATGTCAGATCGAAGCGGATGGACGAGAGCCGCAGCGGTTCGGTCACATACTCGGCGACCACCATGTCAAGGTTTTGGCCGTCTGCGGCTTCCAGCGCAGCGCCAAGCACATCCATGGCCACCGAATAGTCCCAAGCCTCGCCGGGCGGATAGGCAAGGCCTGCGCGCGCGATGCGTTGGAGTTCCTCCGCCATCGCGAGCCCGGGCTCGGCGAGTCCATCGGACACGCCCGCGCGGTGATAAGGTCCGTCCGACGGCTGCATGAAGCCGTACGCCATTCCCGCCGTGTGCGTCAGCAGGTTTCGCAGGGTGATCGTCGGCGTGTCGCCGTTCGGCAGCGTTGGACGAAAGTCGGGCAGATACTTCGTGACGGAGTCAGTCAGCGCGATCTTGCCAAGCTCAACCATGCGCAATGCCGCAGCGGTGACGAGCGGCTTGGTGAGTGAGGCGAGGCGGAACACCGCATCCTCACGCATCGGCGTGCTGCGCTCGCGATCCGCGAGGCCCGCGGCGCGTCGATAGATGATCTCGCCGTCGTGCGCGATCAGCACGACTGCGCCGACGAGGCGCTGGTCCTCCAGCGCGCGGCCGATCGCGGCGTCGACCGCCGGCATGGCCTTCACCTGCGTGCTCGTATCCATCATCGGTTCTTGAATGCCGGCATCACGTCCTTGGCGAACCACTTTAGCTGTTCCTTGAATTCCTTCGGGCCGATGCCTTCCGCCCAATGGATCATGAAATGTTCGAGGCCCGGATACTTCGCCTCGATCGACTTGATGCCATCGATGACGTGCTTCGGCGGGCCGCAGAACCAGGCTTTCTGCTTCACGTTTCCACCCATGATTTCTTGTGGTCGCGCATCAAGCTTGCTTCAAAATGCTTCGCGTGGCTACAAGCCGTACCTCGCAGCTCCCATTCCGGATTTTATGCCCGAATTCACGCCCCACCAGGACGCGGCCCTCAAGGCGGTTGCCGCTTGGATGAAAGACAAGCCAGGCCAAAGCGGCACGCCGCCGCTGTTTCGCCTGTTCGGCTATGCGGGCACCGGAAAGACCACGCTCGCGCGTCATCTCGCCGCCGGCATCGACGGCGAGGTGAAGTTCGCCGCATTCACCGGCAAGGCCGCGCTGGTGATGCGCGGCAAGGGTTGTTCGGGCGCGTCCACGATTCACAGCCTGATCTATCGCGCGCGCGAGAGCGGTGAGGAAACGCCGACCTTCGAACTCTGGGACGACGCCCCGGTATCGCGCGCGAAGCTGATCGTGATCGACGAATGCTCGATGGTCGATGCGGAACTGGGGCGCGACCTGATGTCGTTCGGCGTGCCGGTGCTGGTGCTCGGCGATCCGGCGCAGCTTCCGCCCGTTCAGGGCGGAGGATATTTCACCGAGGCCGAGCCGGACTCGATGCTCACCGAGGTGCACCGGCAGGCGCGCGGCGATCCAATCGTGCAGCTCTCGATGCAGGTGCGCGAGGGCCATCGCCTTGTGCCTGGCGAGTACGGACAGACGAGCGTCGTGACGAAGGAAGACTTCGATCCGCAGCGTGCGCTGGAGACCGACCAGATCCTCGTCGGGCGCAACGCGACGCGGCGTGCCTACAACGGTCGCCTGCGCGAGCGGAAGGGTTTTGACGATCCGATGCCGCTTTCGGGAGACAAGCTGGTGTGCCTGCGCAACAACCGCAAGAAAGGCCTGTTCAACGGCGGGCTGTGGAACGTCGCTGAACGCCCGACGACACGAAAGCAGATCCTGAAGCTGCGGCTGACCCCGGACGAAGGCTATGCCGGCAAGGGCGTGAAGGTCTCGGTGCGCTCCGAATGCTTCACCGGCGCGATCGACAAGCTCGAATGGCCGGCCCGCAAGAAATACGACGAGTTCGATTTCGGCTATGTGCTGACCGTGCACAAGGCGCAAGGCTCGCAGTGGGACGACGTCGTGCTGTTCGACGAGTCCTTCGCGTTCCCCGACAGCCGCGACCGCTGGCTCTATACCGGCATCACGCGCGCCGCGAAGCGGCTGACCGTCGTGGTCTGACTACTTCTTCAGCCGCGAGAACGGCGAGGGCTTTGCCTCTTCGACGGGGAAGAAGAACGACTCCGGATTGGTCGCGCTCTTGCGGATCGAGGCCGCCGTCCCGGCTACGGCCGGGGCGAGCGCGGGCGCGTCCGCGCGTATACGGGAAAATTCCGAGCCCGCCACGTCATCGAGATCGGCGAAATCATCTGGCCCACCGTTCGGCCCGGCAAGGCCCGGCCGCGAGCGGGTCTGACCGCTCATGGTGGCGCCACGCCAGCGTTCGATGACCGACACCAGGAAGCCCACATCGACGCCCTTCGCGGCGTCCATGTGGGCGCGCGTGACGGCCTGGCTGTGCGGGATATGCGCCGCGTCCAGTTGCTTGAAGCGCAAGCGTGTCGGCAGCGCGACGCCCTCGCCGAACGCGAACACCTCGCGCGTGCCGAGCGAGGGCACGAACCCGATCAGCGAACCCGCCGCGTCCGACACCGCGGAGCGCACGATCGCCTGGTCGCGGTCATTCGCCATGCGCATCGCAAACAGCGTCGAGCACTGCGAGATGATGGTTGCGTCCAGCTCGGCCGGGCGCTGCGTGATCAGGCCGAGGAACACGCCGTACTTGCGGCCTTCCTTTGCGATGCGGGCGACCGCCTTGCGGGTCGGGCCGAAGCCGATCGAGCGGTCGGCCGGTGCGTAGCGGTGTGCCTCTTCGCAGACGCAGAGCAGGGGAAACGCGCCGTCGCTCCACAGCCCGAATTCAAACGCCATGCGCAGCAGCACGGACACCACCGAGTCCACCACCTCGGCCGGGAAGCCGGCGAGTTGCATGATGGTCATCGGCATGCCGTTCGGCGGCAGGCGGAACAGCGTGGCCAGCGTCTCCACCATCGTGTCGCCGCCGACGTTCGCGTTGTCGAACATGAAGCCGTAACGCGGATCGTTGCGGGCGGTCTCGATGCGCGTGATGAGGCGGTGATACTTGGTCCACATCCCGCGGTTCTCGAGCTTGCCCATGCGCTCGTCGATCAGCTTGATCAGGTCCTCGAGCCGGTAGGGCACCGGCGTGTCGACGGTGACGCCGGACGATTTCGGATCGTTGCGCACAAGGCGGCGCGCCGCGGTGCCGTTGTTCGGCTGGAAGATCACCTTCGCGATCGGGATCAGCTCGGAGAGGATTTCGACCTCTTCATCCACGCCCGGGCGGCCGCGGAAGAACACGTCGACGATTTCCTCGAAGTTGAACAGCCAGAACGGCAGCTTCAGGTTCTTCGGCGAGAGCGCCTGTGCGCGGTCGTCGAAGGAATGGCCGTATTCGTTGTGCGGATCGATCAGGAACACGCGCAGATCGGGCCGCGCGTCGAGGATCTGGCGCAGCAGCACGCGCAACGCCGGTCGACTTGCCGACGCCGGTGGTGCCGAACACCGCGAAGTGCTTGCGCACCATGTCGTCGACATTGATGTAGGCGTGGATCGAGGGATCCTGCTGCAACGTGCCGATGTCGATCGTGCCCGGGCCGGACATGTCGAAGATCAGCCGAAGTTCGGCCTGCGTGACCATCTCGGCCGCATCGCCGATCATCGGGTATTCGGTGACGCCGCGCTGGAAGAAGAGCGCGCCGCGGTCGTTGGTCTTGATCTCGCCGAGCATGTCGACCGCGCCGGTCGCCGTGTCGTCGCGCGTGCCGGGCTCGACCGCGATCTTGGTGATGACGCCGATGACCAGCGCTGCGCCCGCGCGGATGCCGAGGAATTTGCCGACGGTCGCGCGCGCGTCCGAGCCCGCAACCGCAAGGCGTATAAGCGCTTGCGCGCCGGTGACCGAGAGCACGCGCCCGAGCGCGCCACGAACTTGAGTCTCCACGCCAAACTCCCCGCGTGTTTTCGTGCGGTTTACCCGCGGATTTTCGCCGCAGAGGTAACAGGCGAGGGGACACCATCGGGTTAATCGGGGTGTTCGGAGTTTCGGCAAGTTGTGGTTTGGCGCGGGATTCGACAGGGCTTCGTGCGGCTGTGGTTAAGGAAGCGCAGCATTCCGCCGGGTTCCGCGGCAAGGATTGATTTACCCTGACGCCGCCTCGCTCCGGGCGAGCCTACCTGCTGTGCCGATGACGCATGCGAGTGCGCGGTGCAGCCTCGGTCATCGCGTCACCGCGCATCGCAACCTGCGCGCCCTGCCAGTCTGACGACTGCTGCGCGCCCGCACTCCACGATTGGTTCTCGCCCCATTGCGGCTGGCCGGCCCATGCCTGCTGCTGCGGCTCCATCACTTGCGGTGCCCGCGCGACGCGCACGCCGCGGCCGTGATAGCCGCTCGCATAAAGCGAGACCGCGCGGCTCGTGGTTGCCGCCGGCGGCCTGATACGCGCCGGCGAGATAGCGCACCGCATAAGTGAGGTTGGTTTCGGCATCGAGCAGACCTGCAGCGGAGCCGGTGTAGCCGATGCCACGCGCGGTCTGATAGCGAATCTGCATCAGGCCGATGTTGCCCTTGCTGCTGGCGCGCGCATTGTAGTTGCTTTCGCGCTTCACGACGCGATGCACGAGGTCGACCGGCAGGCCGTTTGCGGAGGCATGTCGCGCAATCGCGGAATCGAGTGAGGTGTTGCGGGTCGGAACTGCGCGCCTCATACGGGGTTGGGACGGATCGGAGAAACCAGCGAAATTTTGTGCCGGTGCGGGCTGCCAGTTATCGCCGCGCGCGAGCGGTGTATCAACCGCATCGGTGCGCGCGAATGTTGCTGGCGCCATTGGCTGCGAGCGCTTGTGTGTGGGCTCGCGGGCAAACGTTGGCTCAGCAATACAAACCGCCGCGACGGCGAAAACGAACATGCGCATCGAGTGCTCCACTTCGGGAAGCCCTCCGTCCCGGTGCGTTCGTGACGGCTGAATCAGGCGACACCGTGCGCATCAGAAGGTCATGTCGTGATGCCGGAACCGCGGAGAACGCAGCCTCAGGCCGTATGATGATCATGACGCGCTCCCTTGTTGCACAGCCTTCAGTTTGCATGGCGCGCGCGTGGCGTTCCGGCTAAATGTTGTCGCATGCAAACGCGAAAACTCGGCCGCACCGGGCTTAACGTTTCGGTGCTCACCTTCGGCTGCGGCGCGGTCGGCGGCTTGATGACCAAGGGCGCGCCGGCGGATCAGGAGCGCGCTTTCGCGCGTGCGCTTGAGGCGGGCGTCAACCACTTCGATACGGCGGCGGCCTATGGCGACGGAGCGTCGGAGACGAACGTCGGCCACGTACTCAAGACGCTGAAGCCGAACATCATCCTCTCCACCAAGGTGCGCGTGCCGGCCGAACGGCCGAACATCGGCGCTGCGATCGCGGCCTCGCTGGAAGCGAGCCTGACGCGGCTGCAGCGGGACCATGTCGATGTGTTCCAACTGCACAACACGATCGCGGCGCGCAGCGACGGGCAGACAATGAGCGTCGAGGAGGTGCTCGGCGATGTCGTGCCGGCGCTGAACAAGGCGCGGGAGCAGGGCAAGACGCGCCATATCGGTTTCACGGCGATCGGCGAGACCGCATCGCTGCACCGGCTGATCACGTCCGGCGCGTTCGACACCGCGCAGGTGCCGTTCAATGCGCTCAACCCCAGCGCGGGCGAGACCATCCCGGCGGTCTATCCGGCGCAAGATTACGGCCGCATTCTCGATCTTGCCGCGCAACATGGCGTCGGCACGATCGGCATCCGTGTGCTGGCGGGCGGCGCGCTCTCCGGGCGCATGGAGCGCGGGCCGCTGGCGATGCAGACCGTCGAGCCGATCGGTTCGGGCTCGACCTACGCGGCGGACGTCGCGCGCGCCAATCGGCTCGAGATGATGGTGCGCGAGGGCCACGCCGCGAGCCTGACCGAAATGGCAATGCGCTTTGCCATCGCGAACGAAAAGCTGTCGACGACGGAAATCGGCCTCGGCAATCTCGACGAACTGGAAGCCGCAATCGCCGCGATCGAGAAAGGCCCACTGCCGGAGGCCGCGCTCGCGCGGCTGAAGAAATTGCAGGCCGGGTTTCTCGGCGAGGCGCGCTAGGAACGACGGCGCGGTAGCCCGGCTTGAGTGCAACGAAAGCCCGGACAGTGCTCCCGGGTTTCGCTGACGCTCAACCCGGGCTACGATTGCTACATACAGGGAGAAACGAACATGGCGAAGGCGTATTGGGTCGCGACCTATCGGGCGGTGAAGGATCCGGACAAGCTCGCGGCCTACGCGAAGCTCGCAGGCCCGGCGATCCAGGCGGCAGGCGGAAAATTCCTGGCGCGCGGCAATCCGGCCAAGACTTATGAGAACGGCCTGAGCCAGCGCTGCGTGGTGATCGAGTTCGACAGCGTCGCGGCCGCGACCGCCGCGCACGACTCGGCGGGCTACAAGGCCGCCCTCGATGCGCTCGGCGACGGCGCGGATCGCGACATCCGCATTATGGAAGGGGCGTAGTTACAGCGCCGGGTTCACGTAATTTCCGCCGAGCGCGTGCAGGCCGAACGCCGCGCCTGCGATATCGAAATTGAACGAGAAGTGCTGCGCGATGGCGATGACGTCGCGCAGATGGCGCTGGATCGGGTCGCGCGTGTAGATCCCCTGCGCGCCGTAGCACGAGAATAGCGTCTCGACCGCCTCGCGCGCCTGACCGACCGCGAACGCGGACTGCGCGCGGAAGCGCAGCTTTTCGGAAAGCTCAGGCGTTTCGCCGCGGGCTGCGTGGTCCTGCAGCGCGATGGCGGATTGGCGCAGCAGGTTGCGCGCGGAATCGATCAGCACGCGGGCGCGTGCGACCTTGATCTGCACGGCTTGGAAGTCCGAGACTTTCGCGCCCGGTGTAGGTGCTGGCGCGCTTCGCCATCGATGCAAGAAACATCTCATATGCGCCTTCTGCCGCGCCGACCGCGGCCGGCGCGAGCGGATGGCTTGAGGCTGCCACAATCGGAATGCCGTAGAGCGGGTCCCGGTTGATCGCGCCGCCCGGATGATCAAAGCCGCCGCGGCACTGGCTGAGCGGCAGCGCGCGGCGCTCCGGTACGAACACGTCGGTGGCGGCGACATCCTTGCTGCCCGTCGCCGACATGCCCATCGCGTGCCAGGTGTCGATGATCTGGTAGTCGGATTTCGGCACGAGGCAGAGCCGCGAGTTGACCGGCGTCTTGCCGTCGTCGCCATAGATCGTGGCGGCGAGCATGTTCCAGTCCGAATTGTCGACGCCCGAGGAAAACGGCCAGCGGCCGCTGACGATGTAGCCGCCGTCGACCTTGCGGGCGCGGCCCGCCGCGAGCGCGATCGAGGAGGCGATCAGTGCGTCCGGGTTTGCGTCCCACACCTCGTGCTGCGTCTCAGGCGCGTAGTAGCCGAGGATCCAGTGATGGCAGCCAAGATTGCCGACGTTCCAGGCGGTTGAGGGGCACCCGCGCGCGACCTCCGCTACGATGTCGACGATCGCGACGAACGGCAACTCCATGCCGCCGAACGCCTTCGGCTGATGGAAGCGGAATAGTCCGGTCTCGTGCAGCAATTGCTCGTTCTCGCGGACCAGCCCGCGCGCATCCTCGGCGGCCTGCGCGCGCTCGCGCAGCACAGGAACGGCCTCGCGGGCGCGCCGCATTGCTTCGTCGTAGCTGACCGAGGAGAAATCACGGCGGACGGTCTGGGGTAGGGTGCCGATGTCGGACATGTCCCTACGTTGCCTTGGCGCAAGGCTCGTTTGCAACGGACCTGATTGTGCTGGCAGCCTGTGGCTCCGATATAGCGGTTCATCGTTCCAGGGAGACGCGCATGTCCGGCATCCACCACGTCACCGCCATTTCGGGGCGCGCGGACCGCAATCTCGACTTCTTCACCCGTACGCTCGGCCTGCGGCTGGTCAAGAAGACCGTCAACTTCGACGATCCCGGCACCTATCACCTCTATTACGGCGACGCGCAGGGCCGGCCCGGTTCGGTGCTGACGTTCTTCCCGTGGGCGCACGCCGCGCAGGGCGCACTCGGCGTCGGCGAGACGCAGGAGACCGCGTTCCGCATCCCGGCGGTAGCATTCGGCTTCTGGACGCACCGCCTGCTCGAAAAGGGCGTCGAGCACGCGCTGGAAAAGCGCTTCGGCGAGAGCGTGCTGACCTTCCGCGATCCGGACGGCATGCCCCTTGCGCTGATCGGCGTGCAGGGCGCGGAGAACGAGCCCAGCTGGTCCGGCGGCGGCATTCCGGCCGAGCACGCGATCCGTGGCTTTCATGGCGTGACGCTGCTGCTCAACAACGCCATGCCGACCGCCGCCATCCTTACCGACGTGCTCGGCTTTCGCGAAGTGGCGCGCGAGGGTGCGCTCGCGCGCTATCGCGGCGACGCGCCGATGGGGACGTATGTCGACCTGCGCGAGGCGGGTGATTTCCCGCGCGGCAAATTCGGCCGCGGCTCGGTGCATCACATCGCGTTCCGTGCCGCGGATGATGCCGCGCAGGCCGCGATGGCTCAGAAGCTCGTCGCCGACCACGGCATGCATCCGACCGAGCAGAAGGACCGCAATTACTTCCGCTCGATCTATTTCCGCGAACCGAACGGCGTGCTGTTCGAGATCGCCACGGATCAGCCGGGCTTTGCGGTCGACGAGTCGGCGGACCAGCTTGGGCAATCGCTGAAGCTGCCGCCGTCCCTCGAGCCGCGCCGCGCCGAGCTGGAGGCCAAGCTGCCGCCGCTTGAGGCGGCGTGATGGCGCAGGTCTTAGCTGCGGGCGCGCCGCTCGCGCAGGCGCGTGCGGCTGCGCTGCTGGTGCATGGCCGCGGCAGCGATGCCGCCGATATGCTCGGCCTCGCAGGTGAGTTCGGCCAGACCGACATCGCGTATTTCGCGCCGGAAGCCGCGCGCCGCACGTGGTATCCGTATTCGTTCCTCGCGCCGCTGGAGCAGAACGAGCCGCACCTGAGCGAGGCGTTGGCTACGGTTGGCGAAGCGTTCGCCGATCTTGTGGCGCGAGGGTTCTCACCCGAGCGCATCGCGCTGATCGGCTTCAGCCAAGGCGGCTGTCTCGCGCTCGAATACGCCGCGCGCAACGCCAAGCGCTATGGCGCGGTCGCGGGCCTGAGCGCAGGGTTGATCGGGCCGCCCGGTACGCCGCGTGACTATGCTGGCTCGCTCGGCGGCACGCCGGTGTTCCTCGGCTGCTCGGACGTCGACGGACACGTGCCGCTCGCGCGCGTGCACGAGACGCGCGATGTGCTGACCCGCATGGGCGCAAGCATCACCGAGCGCATCTATCCCGGCATGGGCCACACGGTGAATGCCGACGAGATCGAACACGTACGGACCCTGCTGGCGGGCCTCGGCGCGATGCCGTAAAGCTGCGGCAACCAAATAGGGAGCCGCGCCCGCATGCTGAAGAAGCCGAACGTTCCGGTCATCGCGATCGAAGAACATTATTCCGACCCGGAGCTTTACGCGCTGTTCACCGGGCGCGATGCGTTCGCGCCGCCGCATGTGATGAGGGCGCTGCACGACACCGGCGAGGCGCGGCTCAAAGACATGGATGCGGCCGGCATCGACATCCAGGTGCTGTCGCACACCGCGCCCTCGCTGCAGAAAATCTCGGACGGCGCGGTCGAGCTTGCGCGCCGCGTCAACGATCGCCTCGCCGACATCGTGAAGACCGCGCCGACGCGCTATGCGGCCTTCGCGGCGCTCCCCACCAGCGATCCATCGGCCGCGGCCGACGAGCTCGCGCGCTGCGTCGAGAAACTCGGCATGAAAGGCGCGATGATCCACGGCCTCGCGCACGGGCAGTTCATCGACGATGCGCGCTACTGGCCGATCTTCGCGCGCGCCGAGGCGCTCGATGTGCCGATCTACCTGCATCCCTCGATGCCGCACGAGGCGGTGATCGACACCTACTACAAGGAATATGCCAAGGATTTTCCGGTGCTGCTGCGCGCCGCCTGGGGCTTCACGGTCGAAACCGCGACGCTGGCGATCCGGCTGGTGTTGTCCGGCGTGTTCGACAAGCATCCGAAGCTGCAATTCATGCTCGGCCATCTCGGCGAGGCGCTGCCGTTCCTGCTCTGGCGCATCAATAGCGCTCTCGCGCGACCGGGGCAGAAGCCGGTCGAGTTTCGCGATGTGTTCAGCGCGCATTTTTCCATTACGACGAGCGGCTTCTTCTCCGATCCGGCGCTGCTGCTGTGCGTGCAGGAAATGGGTGTCGACCGCATCCTGTTCGCGGTCGACTATCCGTTCGAGGCCAATGCGCCGGGCCCTGCATGGCTCGCCCGCGTGCCGCTGTGCGACGACGACAAGGCCAAGATCGCGAGCGGCAACGCGAAGCGGCTGCTGAGGATGTGAGTGGCTAACGGCGCGCTAACAGCCGCTGCAAAACTCCCGCGAACTTTGTCTCGAATTCTCCGGACTCCGCTAGCGGTGCCTCAATCGCGCTCTGCTAGTGCTTGGCGAGTCGGATCAAGCGGGCCGGACAACCGGACATTTGTAACGCCATGCTGAAGCTCAAACCGAAAATGGCGGCCGAAAACCGCAGGCGCAGCGAGCGCCTCGCGATGCGCGGGATGGCGAAGCTCATCCTCGCAACGGGCTCGCTGCCGCGCGATTGCTGGGTCTCGGACATCTCCGATGGCGGCGTGCGGCTGCATGCCGAATTCGAGGTGCCGGACGAGTTCATCCTGATGCTGCCGGGCGCCGGCGGACGGCGCGAGTGCCGCGTGGCGTGGCGGCTCGGCGCCGAGATCGGCGCGCAGTTCATCGATGGGTTCGCGCCGGGTTTTGCGCAGCAGGTTGCAGGCAGGCGCTGAGCGCTACCGTGTCCGCGGTGTGGTATTGCCAAAACCGCCGAACGAATTGTTGCCGAAGCTGCTGCCGAACGAATTGTTGTTGAAGCCACCTGACGGCTGAGTGGCATTTTGCTGCACACGGCGCGCCTGCGCGGCACGCCGAGCCGCCGCGGCTCTGCGCTCACGTGCGAGGCGCGCGGCGCGCGCCTTCCTGGCGGCGGCGGCTTTTTCCGCGATCCTTGATTTTACCGTTGCGGCGCGCGGCGAGGGCATCGATGGCGGCGGCAGCGCCGCGGTCTGTGTGACCGGCTCGAGCGGCCCGCCCATCGGCGGCTCGGCTGGCGGCACTGACTCCTGGTATGCGGCCGCGACGGCTGGCGCAGGCTCCTCGGGCGGGACGGCGGCGATAAGCACGGGGGCGAGTTCATCAAGCGGAAGGATCAGGACGGGAACGGCTGCGAGCGCGGCCGGCGGCGGCTCCGATATGTTCTGCGTCTCAACCGAGGCGACGGGTGCTGGCTGCAGCGGAGCGGGTGTTTCGATCAGGCCCGGACTTGACGCCAGCGCGCGGCCGCGTTGCGCAAGATCGGCCTGCAGCGAGCCGACACGGTTATCCTGCGCCACGCGAAACGTCGCGACCACGCCGAACGATACGGCGAGCAGTCCGGCCGTCACGATGACGACGGCAATGATCGCGCGGATATCCGGCAACATGGCAACCGTCCTGCCGGCTCAGTGCGAGCCTCAAAGGAGCATCGCGGCCGCCGTTGCCCCGGCGTTCGGCAGATGGTCCGAGAACGGGAGATAACTGAGTCGGCAGGAACTAGGAATTGCCGAGCGCGGCCGCGCTTACCAGGCGTCGACCCAGCTGCCGACGTCATAGACCGTGGCGGCGGCGGCAAGCAGCAGGAAGCCGGCGAATATGATGCCGACGACAACGCCCAGCGTGGCGCGCTGCGCCACCTCGACGTCATGATGCAGTCTGCTGGTGTGAGCCATGGTGTCCGTCCGTAGCGATCCCAAAATCCGCTACCCCTTGGCCGTAGAGATAAGCCTTCATACCGCCTGCCGGAATGCCGTCAGGCCGTCACCAGCGCTGCATCAGGCATGCGCTGGGCGCGGCTCTGTCGGCCCGCGTTGGGTACCGGCGATGCCGCGAACCACCAGAAAATGCAGCGAAAACTGCTTTCCCCTCGTTCGCGCGATGCGCTAGTGCTTCTCCCGTGCCGGTTCGCGCCGGGCCCGTAGCTCAATGGTCAGAGCCGGCGGCTCATAACCGCTTGGTTGGAGGTTCGAGTCCTCCCGGGCCCACCACCTACTCGTGATGGTTGTAATTTATAGAGAATACTCTCCAAAACCCTTGATATTTCCGTAACTTAGCTGACTGTTACGACAGTCTCTGACGCTCAATAAGGGCAGTTATGCCTTGTAAGGCTACGCGTCTCTGCCTTTTAAATTCTGTTTCCCGGCGCGCTCTTGGGACTCATCCGGAGACCGGTTCGAGTCCTCTCAGCTCGGCATGGAGTCGAGACAGTTCGATACGACTGCGTGCCTGGCATGTAGTTTGAGTCCTCCTGTCTCCACCACCCTCTCGTGGTGGTTGTAATTGTCGCAGAATACTCTCGGAAACCTTAGATAATTCCGTGACTTATCGTCCTGTTACGAAAGTCTCTGGCGCTCGATAACGGGCAGTTATGCCGTTTACGGCTGCGCGTCTCTGCCTTTTAAATTCCGTTTCCCGGCGCGCTCTCGGGACTCATTCGGAGACTGGTTCGAGTTCTCTCAGTCGGCACGAAGTTCGAGACAGTTCGATACGACTGCGTGCCTGGCATGTAGTTCGAGTCCTCCTGTCTCCACCACCCTCTCGTTATGGTTGTAACTATCGGAGAATACTCCCGAAAACCTTAAATAATTCCGTGACTTATTGTCCTGTTACGAAAGTCTCTGGCGCTCGATAACGGGCAGTTATGCCTTTTACGGCTGCGCGTCTCTGCCTTTTAAATTCCGTTTCCCGGCGCGCTCTCGGGACTCATTCGGAGGCTGGTTCGAGTCCTCTCAGCTCGGCACGGAGTTGAGACAGTTCGATACGACTGGGTGCCTGGCACGTAGTTCGAGTCCTCCTGTCTCCACCACGCACTCTCGCTCGAACGGAGATTTCCCGGAGAAGGGTGAAAAGGTGCCGTGTTGGCGCACTGTTTGGCAGCGGGCGGGTCTCTGGTGGAGGCTCACTCGAGCTGGCGGCGGGCTTTCGGCTGGTCTGTCTCTGGGGTCGGAAAGTCATTTCCCAGAATTAGACATCGGCGACGCCAGAGACTGGGTTCGATAACCAGACTTGGTTCGACGGTAGATTTTTGAGCCGCCTCCAACCGCGCATCGTATGCTCAGGGAAGCATCGCGACGACTTTGCGTGTCCAAATCATAACGGGATGAAGTGTCCGCGAACCCAGTCTTTCAGATAACCGATGAAGCTCATATCTCGTAGGTCGCTACTGCCAAAATCCTCGAAAGTGCGGAGGATAAGTGCGACGTGTTCGAGCGGGCGCTCTTTGATGAGGTTGTTTAGCAACTCGCCTACAACGGCCTGTCGCAGCGTGAATGACAGACTTTCATTGGGCCAGGTTGGCTTGATGCAGCGCAGCGCGGCGTTGGTGTGAGAAGCAAGGTCGGCCTTGGCGCCGCCGAGGAGTTGCGCGAGCTTGACGAAATCCGAAGGCAGCGCGTGGCCGATCACCCCCTTAAGCGTTTGCGTAAGGATATTGCCATCGATGGAAACGAAGCTCATCCGCGTATCGGCAATGGCTACCAAAGCGCGACGGTACTCCTCGCTGGTGACGGCACCGGTGTCGCGAACTCGCATGAGTACGGGCTGGAGCCACGTGGCTGGGACGCCAAATTCGACTTGCGCCATAACCCGAAGCATGTGGTCGTCGCATAGCAACAGCCGTCCACTGCTCTGTGCGGCGCGTGGCTCGTCAAGGAAACTCCGTCCGAAACGTTCGGTGATCGCTTTCCAGTCGGGCTGAAGGTCCTGCGTTCCTTCAGCGGGAAGAATCGCGGCCGACTCTTCAAGAAAGGCGCGGTCTGCCTTAAAGATTTCGAGCGCCTCGCGCTTTTCGTCAGGTGTCACTTCCGTCCGGAAATAGTGGCCATCACGCCACGAGATAGACATGTCGGGCTCATCGATCCGCGCCTCCACATCATGAATTTTCTGCTGGATACGAAGGGGCGTTCCAGCCGTCACGCCGATGGGGCCGCACACTGCCTCCACCGCCCTTTCGAGATTCAGTCGTCGAATGACGTGCAATGTGACAGGGTCGACCACGCAGCCCCTTGCTTCATTTTTCGCGATGGCCGCGAACGCAGCTTCACGTTCTTCGTGCGTACCCTCGCACACCTTGATCGTGTGACCGCTTCTTGCCATCCCAAGCATGGTCTCGACCCGGTCTGATCCAAGCGAACGCGCTACGAGTGCGAGTGGCACATGCCCGGATTCGTAAATCTTAATCACGCGATCGATCGCGTCGTGCCGCTGACGGACCCGCGCGAAGACCGGCTCAAAATCGGGCTTCTTGGGATCGACGCGAACACTTTCGAAACCAGCCGTGTCAGGGAAGGTGTTCTCAAACGTCTCAAGGATTATGTGAAGCGCGTGAAGCGCCTTGGGCTTGATCCAGGTAATCTTAGCTTTGGTATGATCGGGCAGCGTGATCTCGCATCCGACTTCCGCCCCAAGGAGAAGCTCCGCGATGCGATGGTCGGGTGCAAGATATTCCCGCGCTATCCGGAGACGTTTCTCCGGTTCGACGATGTAGATCGTCTGACTTTTGTCATCCCGTACAAGCCGGACCGCTGTATTTTCGGCAACGGTTTTCGGCGACGTTTCCAGCTGCTTGGAATGGCCTGGCCGAAGAAAAAGAGCGACGTAGCCCATGTTCACGCCAGAATCGTTCTGGCGCGACAGAAGCGTACGATATGCAAGGTCGTGCGCCTCCTTCCAATCCCCGAACGTGTCCTTGAACTGGGCATAGTTCATGAAGTCTTCGGGTGACCCGTCGAAGTCGAGCGCCAGACGTGTAACCTCTTTCTTCAGCTGCTCAGTCTTGTTCTGGCGGAAGAGTACATGCATGAGCTGAAGGTGCATCTCCAGCGACCGAGGCCGCAGCTTCAGATAGCCTCGGATTTCGTTTTCCGCCGCCCCGGGGTTGCCCGTGCGGATGGCATGGCCGATGCGCGCGCGACGGTAGAATGCCTTGTCCGCAACCTCGCGCGGAAGGGCTGCCAACAACTGCTTGAGGCCAGCACGCTTGTCCGCATTCACCATCGCACTTGTGAGCATCTGCAAGGATGGGGAATCGTAGCTGGTCGCAGTGACGCGGCTTAGAAGCGTGACCACATCGTCGTAGCGATCGGCCTTGGCGAGTTCTTCACAAACGAGGTAGCGCGTTGGGAACGGCGTCACATCGGTGACGAGGCTCATCGCCGCATCGAGGGAGGTTTCGGCATCGGATTCGCCGCGTAACGACTTGATGCGGTAAATCGCAAGCGGTCCGTGCGGATCGTAGGGTAGCTGTGACGCGAGTTCTTTCAGCTTCGGCGAGAGCGTCGCCGTATCTCTTCTCGGTAATGAACGACTCCAGGACAGCAAGCCGAGCCGCAACGATGTCCTTGCGCTCCGTGAACTGGTCCCGGTCAGCAAGGATCGCGCGCACGGCCTCGGGCTCCCTGTCGATCCGCAGATCAGCCCTAACGATGGCATTCAGGTTCGAAGCAGGGAGTTGGTCGGCGATGCGGATCGCGTCGTCAGGTTTCCCTTGGCGGCGATAAAGCGAAGCGCGAAGCCGTTTGCTCTCCTCAAAATCGCCGCCGCACGCGAGCGCCTCGTCGAGCAGCTGCGCCGCCTTGCCGTAATCACCGAGGATATTCCTTAGCAGCGCGGCATTGTGCGCGAGCGAAGTGGCCGGCGGTGTTTCTGCGCTGCGCAAATCCCGCCACCCGGCTTCAATTGTGTCTGCCGCTTTCAACAGTTCATCAGTCGTCGGAACATTTTCCGCTGCAAGGCCGATTGCCCCCGGGTCATTCGACAGAATGCGCTCCAGGACGCCCTCGGCCTGAATGATCCTGAGGCGCGCGTCCTCGGGGTATTTCGTGCGTGCTTCGTCAATTAGGCCCTGCCAGGATTTGTGTTGGTCGCGGAGAGCCATGGTGCGAAAGATAACGACTGTCGCGTTGTCACGCGCCGTATCGCTAAGCGACGGCCATACCGTTTCAATTGTTTCCGCAGGCCCGAGCGCCTGAATCCGCTGCAAGGCGATGTCGGCGTTGTCGGGATGTCGCGCTATCGCTTCCTTGGCGAATGCATGCGCTTCCTCTTTCCTACCCTTGATAAGAAGTGCCGCAATGCGGTTGGCCATGCTGGTTGGGTGGTCGGGATCGAATGGCGCGGCCTCGAGGAGGAAGTCCGCAGCTCGTTCGAACTCACCGAGATTGTGGTAGGCGGCGCCAATATTCGCAAGAATGCGGTAGCGGATGCGAGTCGATGCAGTCTCCCAAACCTGTTCCTTTAGCTTCTCAAACAGCCCGAGCGCCGTCTTCGGCCTTCCATCGCGAATGAAGTCCCGGTACGTGTCGATTTGCGTGTTGAGGTGCGGATCGATGGGACTGGATACGCTCTGCGTGTCCACTGCGATCTGAGCAGGCGCGGGCAAGCGACCTGCGACCATCGCGATAATCTGATCGAGCTTGGCGTCATGACTGTCGGCCCGGGTCTCCACCAGACTTTTTGTCGCTCTCTGTTCGTCGAGAATCTCCTGCGAGAATGGAGTGGCATCGGGGTGAAAGACCCGCATGACCTCGGGGTAACGGATGATCTCCTGGTGGACGCGTTCCCAGCTCCATACGCTTATGGATAAATTTCGTCCCTCCTGGCGCACCTTCTGTTCCAGAAGCCGGGCCGCTTCCTGAAGTTTAGCATCGTTCGGAGCCGTCGTCGTAAGAATGAACTCACGAAGCTCGGGCTTGAATCGCTTCGTTTTCTCAACCTCCTCAGATAATTCGCGTTCGCTGACCGTCCCGTGATAGTCGCTATCCTTGCCCTTGCACTGAACGCCAACGAAAGGGCCGTCGCCCCCGCCGCGGCGTCCGTAAACATCGACGCCATGTTGTCTCTGGCCCGATCGGCCATTGGTCTGGACGCCCGGGTCGCTCAGCGACTGCTCAAACAGCAACCGCGCGAGCCGTTCAAACGCCTGCCAGTCCTTCGGGGGAGGAAATGAAACGGAAGTTAAATCAGGCATGGTCGCAGCTGTTGTGTAGGATGGCGCGCCGGGGCCTCAACTGGCGCGCGGCTCGGCTGACAAACACAAAGAATGTTATGAGGCGGAGGGTCAAAAGGGCGGCCCGCGCAACTCACCTTGGAGCCTAACCGCTCACGTGGCTCCTGTAACGGCCGCGTGCAGCTGCGGCAGCCAGTCCGCGCGCCTTTGAAGTGCAGGACATTGCCGAACCAGCTATCCCGATGGCGGCTGCTCCAGTCGAGGTGCTTCCGCTAGGCAAGCTTGTTGCCCCGCTGCGGTCCGGCCCTAAAATTCGCCTTCCATTACTCGCACCATCTTCGCCGGGCGCGGCAGAATGATCGCGTCACGAACTCCTGGGATTCGCGTAAGACCTTGCTGCAGCTCGGCGTGGTCTTCGGTCCGCGCTTCATCGTCCCAGATGAAAGCAATAATATGCCGATATCCGCTTCCCTCCTGCAAATAGGTGCTCGCGTCGGCCGCGACTTCCTTGACCACACTCTGAAACTGCGCTCTGCCCGATCGCATGAATTTCACTTCTACAATTAGCTCAAGGGATGGAATCGCAAGATCTGCCCTGGGGTGATGTTGTCCCAGAGACTTCAGCCATTCCTCATCGTCTAGGTCGGGAAAGTGTGGGGCCAAAATCGCCCACAGCATGTCTTGCACGTGATACTCGTTATCGACGGTCCATCGAGCCACGCCAGAACGAGGTGTGCGGGGCGCGATCTCCCACGACCAGCGCCGCATGGATCGTTGAACGCCGCGCAGCAATCGACCTACATCCTCAACTGAAACCGCAACGCGCGGCATAACCGCCGTTTCGCGCAACAAATAAGTGATCGCCGCCAACTGCGCAGCGGCGCGGGTCATGTCGCGCGCTGTTGTAGGTTGAGAAATCAGGTCCCATGCAGCAGTCTGGTCCGCCGCCGACACTGACATCAGCTTCTTCGCCCCGAGTGCGGTCTTGAGATCGGGTGTCAAATTGGTCGACGTCAGATGCGCCGGGCTTTTCGTCACAAGCTCAAACGCAGCATGGATGAGTGACTCATTCCAGTCCGCAGGTCTCGGCGCCTGCAAAGAGCGCCTGAGCATGTCGGTCAGCCACGCCCTCGAGATGGCCGTTTCATCGTTTCGAAGATATTCAACTCCCACAGCGGTGCCCAAGAGCCCCAAGCCGTCGATTTCAAAGATGAGAGGCCGCCCCGGAGCGAAATACTGCCGTTGCCGGAGCCACTCCAGGCCTTCGGCGAACGCTTCGCCATAGGCGGGATCAATGTTTGTCGCATACCCCAGCACCGCGACATGCGCCGTCTGGTGCGCGGCTCCGCTAGCGCTCGCCGCTTCGCGCGCAAGTTCGTTCAAGATCTTGATGCGGTCGTCGGTCCCAAACATCCATGCAGCAAAGGTGCGCGCATGCGGAGGCTGCCGGTCGTCATCAATCGCGGCCTCGCGGAGAGAATCCTGCAACTCCTTGAGACCAAGGCCAGTCACAGGAACCACCGCGTCCGGCTCATCGGACTAAGCATCGTATCGGCATCCCAATTGGGAACGTGCCGGAGGCCCGCAAGGAGCCGCGCAATCAATTCGGAATAGTGGATCGTGATCGGAAGCGGTGCCGGCGTGAACATGCGCCAGGAGTGGCAGGAAAAGTCGAAAGCCTGGCGCGTCAGGTACGTCATGTCGCGAAAAGTCGATTGCCGATGCAGACGTAGAAGTGTCGGCTGGGGCATGCCGTGCTTCGCTTGCTTGAGGTCGCGGCTACCCGTGAAGCACAACAGCGTCTCGGAGTTTCCGATCGAAAGGCTTACGCCCCTATCAGGGACGTACGTACCTTTCAGTCCGTCGCGTTGCCGAACGCCAGCAACCGCTTCGTCGAAAAGCGTGAAGGGATGCGTATCAACAAGGTGAACGAACGCGTATTTGACTTGCGTAAGGCCAAGGTCTTCCACCAACGCCGCGACGGCGGCCGCCTCGCTATCCGCCATCTGGTTGAAGACGTGAAAAATAAGCCTGACGGCATCGGAGCTGCGCCAGTTATCAACCTTGCGAACGTTCTCAATCGAACGTTTCAACGACTTTGACAGCTCGGCCTTGTATTGATCGAAGGGCACGGCCGCCGTCCGATCATCGAGGAGATATTTTCCGTCGCTGCTGAACACTGTCGTGATACCGACGACGCGCTCTTGTGTGCCGAGACGGGAGGCCGAGATTGTCTGGGACCCGATGCCAATGACCAGCTCATGAGCGACGGTCGGCTGCGATCTAAGCAGCCATGGTATGCCGCCGATCTTGGAATACGTCGCCACGCTCATATTGTTCATCGCAAAGACGAGTTGTTGATTTGGGAATTGCATCGTCTCGAGTGTGATTTCTTGAACCGGGACTCGTTGCTTGAGAAACAGCGCCTTCGACGCGAAATACGGGTTGTCCCTCTCCGCTAGATTTTTGAAATTCTGGTCTATCTGTACGATCGCGAGATTCCATTCGAAGCCGCCATCCGTCGCCGCTTCAACGGCGTCCCGGCACGCTTCCGTGTAAGCGCCGGCCGAGGCTCCGCGCGCGACGAACACCTGAACCTTTGGCTTCTCCAGCGCATAGCGGCGAATAAAGCCCTTGGCGTAGGGAGCCCTGATCCAATCCCCCGATCCCGTTTTCACGTCGGGCAGTCCGTCCAGAAATTTTGCAAGGAACGCATCGACCTGTCCTTCATGGGAGGACTGGCAGACAACGGCGATGTTGAGCTGCTTTGGCGCAAAGGTGCGCTGGTCGTACGGGCCGTTCTGGTCGATGCCGCGTTCGTTCCACCGGTCCGTCTTCGTTCCGCTCGGATCGAATACTAAGAGCGGCTTTGGTATCGTTTCGGTACGAAAAATCCAGCTCTCCCGGGTCGATCCGGCTAACTGACCGAGCAGCAGCGGTGCACCGGGAGCAAGTTCAATGTTTTGCTTCCGCAAATAGTCGAATGTCTTCCGGACGAGGGCGAGCCGCTCCGGTCCACTAAGAAGCTGGCTGGCGACCTCGTCCGTTCGCGTGAGCACCCGCTCGGCACTGGCGCCCACGAGGTGCTCGACACACCACGCCATATTCTCCGGACGCGGTTCTAGAAACGCGTCGTCGAGTTCGATCGTACTGGGGCGGTCGCCATAATCGTCGAGGATCAGTTTAGAGCCTCTGATCTCGGTGACGCGTCCCGCCAATCTGAGGTGGCCCTCAATCCTGCTGTCGTTACTCGGTGCCTTGGTTGCGACGTACCGGCCAACCAATGGAATCTTTGCCTCAAGCAATTGTCGGGACGATGCGTCGATAACGTTTCGGGTGTTGATGCCGCACGCGAGGACCACGACAGGGTCGGCATCATTGCGATGAATGGTTCGTGTTTCGAAGTTGAGAATGAGACGCCGCTGCAGCCAATCCGGCAGCCCCGCGTCAGCCGGGAAAATGTTGGCCGGCTGCTGCGACACAACCCGCAGAGGTCGCCACTTCAGAATGGGACGCTCGAGGCTGGTGAAAAATGCAACCAACGCCTCGGCAACGAGAGGGCCGAGAAGCCAGTGCGCGCTCGAAAGCTCTTGGTCTTCGTCAGCGTCGCCGATAGGAGCGAGTCCGGCAGCGAGGGCGATCGAAAGGATCGAATCGCCGCTTTCGCCACCGCGCTTAAACATGTATCGGCCGGCGTGCTGCCCGCGCAACGACCGAAGCAACTCTGCATCGAACGGCTGTTTTCCGACCGGAACTTTAACGGCAGGCGATGTGCCGACCGTGGCCACGTTGAGGAGAAGTTTTGCCATCCATATAGTGCTCGCACACTGCCAATTGCTGTTGGTTGCCCGCAAAGGTTGTCACGAACATTCACCTATTCATGCTTTGTTCTAGCATTTAGACGCACCGTGTTCAGCCGAAATCCAAGGCTGTCCACGACTTTAAGCCCCTACGGGGCTCGAATCGCTCCCTGTTTCGGGCCTTCTTGATCGACCTGTCCTTTGAAATCGGCCTTAAGCTGCCGGCATCATGACCGAGTCGATATCCGCGCAAACCATCGAGCTTCTGCTCGCGTCAATGTATTCGACCCGAGGCGACGATGGACTGCACCATCAGTTCTTGTTTGGGGCCCCGGGTGCCCCGCTCTGGAACCGCAATCTCTGCGCCAGCATTTTCTTCCGGCGTTCTTTGCTTATTCACGCAACCCTGTATGTGCGAAAGAGCGGGCGGCTCTACCTGAAGAGCATGCCCGTGCCGGACATTTGGAAACTGCTTACGGATTTCATCGCTGAGAACTACCAGTATCTCGCAAACGAGACGTATCTTCAGCGCTTCGAAACGTCCTATGCCGAACGGGTATCAAGCGGGCCGAAAGCGAAGCTCGCCGAACTTCTCGCGGTCTCGAACATCTTCGTTCCGACGAACTCGCTTACGCTCTATCCGCTTGTGCCGGTCCGCGTCGAAGACTTCTTCGAGTCGTCGCCCTACTTCTTCGCTAGCCCGAATGCGCTGACCAATCGCTTGATCGGCCGCGATCTGCACGGCTTCGCGCCCGAGCAGTTTCCCCCGGACATTACCATGGCCGGCCGAAAGGACACGCCAGCCTCCTGGCTCGGGGTCCGCTCACCCATCGTTCAAGCGTCGAACAAGATGAAAGCGGCAATCCTTGGTGCGCTCGCCCTCACGCCGCAGTCCCGTTACAGGCACCAGTTTTCGATGCGAGAGATGTTCGGCGGGGTACTGACGGTTGACCCGATAGGTGGGACTGCGACCTCCTATTGCGAGCCTCACACGCCTGGAATGTCCCAGGACATCGTCATTCGCCAAACGGATCACGCGTGGCTTGCGCTACTGGCGTCAAAGTTACTGGATGCGAGCGATGCCGCACGCAAGCAGATACGCGCTCTCGAGTACTACTACCGCGCTTGGCCGCTTGACCCTTCGGAAAGATTTCCGTGGCTGTTCATGTCACTCGACGCAATCTTCGGCGACTCCAGCGCCGCGACGCAGGCAGTGATCGACGCGGTTGGACAGTACGGCGAAGCTGGTTTCGATTATGAGCGTCTGAGATTGCTGCTCGGATTGCGCGCTTCGGTGATCCACGGCGGCGCGCCGGACGTCTATGATTTGAGTAAGTATCACCGTTATTACGAATCGTACGGCGAGGACCCGATCGTCGACCTCGGCGTAATAGTGGCGCGGTGCCTTCGCGCAGTTATCTTTGCCGGCACGCTCGTGCCGCACCCCGATCCGCACGCCGACCTTATCCGCGCCCATTTCGGCGATGCTCATGTCAGTAGGGAGTGGTAGCTTTCGTTCGCCAATTCCTGTCCGTTCCCCGATCCACACCAGGCGTCCTCTCTTTGTGCCGGATTCTGCCTTGGCGCGCGGGCCTCTCAAAGCCGCTCGCTTGAGCGGCCAAAGAGGCCTCGTGCAGCCCCCGCGCCATAAGTGTTCTTCGGACAGCTTTTGACAGTCCCGCTTTTCCGCCTCGGCTTTGGAGCGCATCGAGGCCGTCGCTGGGGGCGTCAGCGCTTGCGGCCATGTAGCCGACGACGGTGCGAATTGGCCAGAGTGAGGACGCAGTTGGTGCGATCAAACGAGGATTTGCCGCAGCTGCTGGCTGATCACCGAGCGTCTATTCGCGACAATCGAAGCGCTTGCAAGCAGCTCGGTTGCCGTTAGACTGGCTCTCGAGCTTACAGGCAGATTTGTTATCGTGTTTCGCGATATATGAACCAATGTCAGGGACGCTGCTCCCCGCAC
Organism: uncultured Alphaproteobacteria bacterium; assembly: GCA_963779545.1. Lineage (GTDB taxonomy): Bacteria > Pseudomonadota > Alphaproteobacteria > Rhizobiales > Xanthobacteraceae > PALSA-894. The sequence goes on from CAVZYQ010000013.1 coordinate 519,172, forward strand.
GCTGCTCGGTCGATGCATATGGCGGATCGCCGTTGCGACGCGTATGAGTGCCTGTAAGCCTTTCTCCTTGGTGATCCGCGTTGTCTACCCTTCTGACACTTCGGGCAGCAAAGACCCGACATGATCTGGCGGCGTTGCTGGGCTACAAGCCGAGCGCGCTGAGCTTCATCGTCTACAAAATTCCGGTTGCGGAGAAATACACGGTCTTCGAGATCGCGAAGAAAGGCGGTGGGCATCGGCGCATCGATGCGCCCGTTGAAAAACTGAAGGCCCTTCAGCAGAGCCTCGCTCATGTTCTCTATGAATGTGGGCGGGAAATTGAGGAGGCAGAAGGCCGAAAGAACAAGCTGTCGCACGCGTTTCGCAAGGACTTCTCGATCATAACGAACGCACGGGTGCACAAGGCACGCCGCTTTGTGTTGAACCTCGATCTGAAAGACTTCTTTCCGTCCCTGCACTTCGGCCGTGTGCGCGGGTTTTTCCTGAACAACAACCACTTCAAGCTCGCCGAGCCGGTGGCGACGACAATCGCTCAGATTGCGTGCAACAACGGCGTTCTCCCGCAGGGAAGCCCATCCTCTCCGATCATTTCGGAGTTGCTGACGCACATCCTCGACATGCGCCTCGTTAAGTTCGTCGGCAAAAATAGATGCTCCTATACGCGTTACGCAGACGACATCACGATTTCTACGAACCAGAAGGAGTTCGCGACGGCTTTGGCGGTGCCGGCCGGCCAGGGTTGGCTATTGGCTGAAGAGCTCAAGTCGCGGATCGAGAATGCGGGCTTCGCGATCAATGAGGCGAAGACTCGGATGCAGGTTCGTTGCAGCCGTCAGGTCGTCACCGGCCTGGTGGTCAATGAGAAGGTCAATGTCCCGCAGACCTACTACAAGCTCGCTCGCGCGATGACTCACTCATTCGTGACGACGGGCACCTTCACGCGCGACGGTGTCAGCGAGACTTCGGTCCAGCGCCTCGAGGGCATTCTCAATCACATCTACCATGTGAGAGAGCGCCTCATCGATGTCGCGATCGACGCCGAGTCCAACAAAGAGAAGCGTCACAAGCTTCACGCCGATCGCACGAAATTCAAGAACGAATACCCGCCCGGTATCCGCCTCATCTATTTCCAGCTCGTGTTCTTCAAACACTTCATCGATCCGCAGCAGCCGTTGATCATTTGTGAGGGGCCGTCCGATCCTGTGTATCTGAAGAGCGCTATTCGATGGCTCGCGGCAGGGCACCCCAAGCTGATCGCGGCGGAAGCTCGCAAGCCGACGCTCAAAGTGAACTTCTTCAAGTATTCGAAGCAGTCCAGGGATCTGCTTCAGCTTCGCGGCGGCTCGTCCGATCTGAAGTTCTTTCTGGAGGCATGGAAGACCAAGGTCGCCAAATACAAGTACCGACCGATGAAGCATCCAGTGATCGTGCTGATCGACAATGATGACGGCGCGAACGACATCTTCGCCCTGTTACGGGGCAAGAAGTTCAACATCACCATCAACCACGCCACCGATCTTCCGTTCTATCACCTCGATGGCCCGCTCTATTTGGTAAAGACCCCGGCCAAAGGGGCGGACAACAAATCCTGCCCGGAGCACTTCTTCGAGCCAGTGGTGCTCGCCACCAAACTCAACGGCAAGAGCTTCAATCCCGACAAGGAACACGAAGCGCCCGACGAGTACGGTAAGGTGATGTTCGCCGAGCAAGTCGTCCGGCCACAGGCTGGCACTATCGAATTCGCAGGATTCGATCCGCTTCTGTCGCGCATCGATGCGGTCATCGACGACTACGCCGCTCGCATAGCCGCCGCCAAATAAGTATTCCTATAGTTGAGGCGGCCAGCGCGTCCGCAAGGGCGGACGGGCTCTAGACGCGAAGCGCGCGCCTCGAACCCAGCAAGGAAAGGCCTACTGCGAGCGACCGTTCTCGCACAGCCTGCAGGGCTGCTGGTCAACTACATTGGTCCTGACGATCTCTGGTAGTGTAGCGGGGAGTTTGTGGCGTCCGCAGACGCGGACCGGGCTTTACTCACTTCGCTCTACTAGTTGCTAAGTCCCAGCATGACGAATTGTCGGGACCATTCTGGGGGCGCATCAATGAGCCGCGCCACCCCGACGCCTCGCGGAAGCGCTCCATCGCCAGCTGCCTGGACGAGTTGAGGCGAAAGAAACGCAAGCGAAATCGTCATGTTGACGTAGCGCTTGCTGCAACCCTCCCGACGAGCGATTGCTTCGGCATCGAGCGCGCCGGATTGAAGCTCAGCTAACCAGCGCCTCCCGTAAGCGAGCGATCGCAGCAGTTTAGTGCGCGAGTCTGCTCGGATAGGGCGGCGGTCCGCCGAAGGGTTATTCGGCGCAAGCACGGCGCGGTGCCTTTTCATGGCTGTCTTGGTCCATGGGACGCGCACCACATCTGAGGCGCGCGCAGTTGCATAAGGAGGCTTGCGGCGGATTGCTGCTGCGGCGGTCCGCTTGCCGCGGTGGCCGCGAGTCGGAGCCTCCCCCTCTTGCTGCCCTGCTGGACCAACCGCAGTTCGGAGCCACACGGCGATTTGACCAGATTCAATGGTCACTCGATCTACGTGCTCGGCGATGAGTTCAGCGCTGTTGGTCATTTCAGCGCCGAGGTGCTGCCGAACCGCGTTCACGACCTTGCTCTCTAGATCCGCAGCCGGGACGCGTGTGACCGCGCCGAGGCGGTCGGGCGCGCCTTGAATGAGCGGGGAGGAGATGTAGTACCGGTATTTCCGGCCGCCTTTTCGTGCGTGGCTCGGCGACATGCGGTTGCCGCGATCGTCGAAGAGCTTTCCAATCAGCAGGGCCTCCGAACTTGCCCGTTTTACATGCTCTGAATTGCGCTGGTCGGCGAGCTTCGCCTGCACCGCATCGAAGAGAGCGCGGTCAAGGATCGGCGGCTGCTCTCCGGCGCAGATTTCACCTTTGTAGCTCACCTCGCCGATGTAGAACCGGTTTCGCAGCAAGTGACCCAAAGATCCGCGGGTGAACGGGACGCCGCCCATCGTGCGGCCGGTGGAGAGTTCGCGGACCTTGGTATGAACCTTCCGGTTTCGAAGATCGGTGAGGAGCGGGCCTATGCCGCCCAACTGCCATGTAACGGTTGAAGATGAGGCGGACGCGGTCCGCTTCCTCCGCGACAATGACCGGCTTCCGATCTCGAATGGTGTATCCCAGCGGCACCATGCCGCCGACCCAGAATCCCTTGCGTTTGGAGGCCGCAATCTTGTCCCGGATGCGCTCACTGGTGACCTCCCGCTCGAACTGCGCGAACGACAGCAGCACGTTCAGGGTAAGCCGGCCCATGGAGGTCGTGGTGTTGAACTGCTGCGTTACCGACACGAACGAGACGCCATGAGAATCAAACAGCTCAACGAGCTTCGCGAAGTCGGCTAACGATCGGGTCAGCCGGTCGACCTTGTAGACGACGATAACGTCGACTTTCCCGTCGCTGATGTCCGCGAGAAGCTGCTGCAGGGCAGGGCGGTCGGTGGACCCGCCCGAGAAGCCTCCATCGTCATATCGGGTCCGCACCAAGGTCCAGCCGTCATGCGCTTGGCTGCGGATGTAGGCTTCGGCGGCATCACGCTGCGCGTCGAGCGAGTTAAAATCCTGTTCAAGACCGTGTTCGGTCGAAACGCGCGTATAGATGACGCATCGAACGCGCTTCTTGGGATGCGTGGTCATGCGTCGCTCCTCGCGCCATCCCGCAGGCCAAAGAAACGGGGGCCGGACCAGCGCGTTCCCGTGATGGCGTTCGCGACCTCGGAGAGGCTGGCGAAGTCCTTGCCGTTCCACGAGAACCCCGTGGCGGTCGCCATGACGTGTTGGCGTTTGCCCTTCCATTCGCGGACCAGCACCGTGCCGGGACGGAGGTTGTCGCGCTGCCGAAGCGCGCTCGCCGCCGCTCCACCGCTGCCAGCTTTTGCGCCGGAGGCTAGCTGGTCCAGGAGCCGGCGAGTTTCTGGTTTGAGACCTCCGAAGCGGTCTTCCTGAATTCGGTAGGCGATGATCCTGAACAGGAGATGCCGAGACAGATGGCTGGGCGCCTTGCGGCCGAACACCGACCGCCACCGCGCCCGCATCTCGTCGAGGCCGAGAGAGCGCAGATGCGCGATCTCGGCCTCCATTGAATCGTTCGCGCCCGTCACGGTGGTCAGGCCTTTCGGCGCGCCTTGCGGGCCTTCTTCGGCTTAGTGGTCGCGGCCTTGTGCGACTTGCCGCCCCGCCCGCGCGTTGAGGCAGCCGCTGCCGTCTGCTTCGAACCCGCCATGATGCGGTAGATCCGCTCGTCGCCGACTTTCTCGGACGTCAATTCAAGCCCGAGCCTCTTGCGAACCACTCCGGCGAAGAACCCGCGCACCGAGTGCTGCTGCCAGCCGGTTGCCTTCATGATTGCCGCGATGGTCGTGCCCTTAGGGTCCTGCAGCATCGCGATGACATCAGCCTGCTTGGAGTTCGACTGGGACGCGCGCTGCTTTCCACCCCCTGCGGCGGGACGGTCCGCTCGCTTCTGTCTCTCGCGCGGCGCGGCTCGCCCCGTGGACTTGGCCTTCGCCGGCCCTGCCTTTTCCACCGCAGCTTCACCAGCATCCACAACCCCGATCGCCGCGGTACCCGCCTTGGTGATGCGGATTGCGTAAGCGCCATCCTCGTCGCGCCGCCAGACGGGCATGTCGGGCGCTGCCTTGATCTCCTCAAGGTGTTGGCGATCAAGGAGCGGCTTCACGGCCTTGGCGGCGGCACCGCCTTGCAGGTTCTTTGGCAGAACAACGAGCCCATCGTCGCGCCGCGACGCGCTCGACAGGAGAATGAGTTGGGTGTCGGTGAGCTTGGACATCGGACTTGCCTTCTGTTGCGGCAGCGGAAGCGCTGCCACGAGGGCAAGCCCGCGGAGGCCGATGGCGCTGGCGGGAGGAGGCCGAGGTTCGGTAGAGAGGACGAAAGGAACGGGCGCGGGCGCTATTCTTCCTTGGCCAGGCGGTTGATCAGAGTCGCGGCGTCGAGCAGCCGCGTTGCCTCGTAGCAGAGCTGCTCGATGTCCATGCAGACGTGTACACCCTTGTCGGCATTGCCAGCCTCCGCGCAGGCGTCGGCTGCCTTCGCGATGCTGGCCGCCTCTTCAAGGCGAGTGTGAATTTCCTTGAGATAAACTTTGATGGCGGTCTCGGCGATGGCGGCGTCCATGGCGGTACTCCCGTCGTGACGCCACCACACACGCTCTGCCCGCGCACGAAGTCGAGCGGAAGGTGAGCAATCTTATGGCTCATTTGGCCCAGGACCGATCATCTCGTGCTCGCTGGAGCATTCGAGCGCCGTGACAAAGCTCGAATAAAGGGCCTATAAGCCCGACTTCATTTTTGAGGGCACATGATGGCTAAGAAGCGTCGCGGGCGTCCGCCCGGTTCAAAGAACAAAAAGTCGATCGGCAAGTCCGTTGCGACGATGGATGTCGTTCAGCTCCGGGCGCATATCGACGACCTTCAGGGCGTTCTCGCGAAGAAGGTCAACGAGCAGCGGTCGTTCTTTGAACGCCAGCTTGCCGAGCTTGGTGGTTACGTCTCGAAGAAAGCCACGGCAGCATACAAAGCGGTTGCTCCGAATGGTAAGGCCGGCAAACGCGCCAAGGCCAAACCGAAGTATCAATCCAAGAAAGATAAGTCAGTGAAGTGGTCGGGCCGCGGCATGACACCGGTTTGGATGCGCGAAGAGATGAAGGGCACCAAGCTCAAGAAGGATGATTTCCTGATCTCCTAGCTGACGTCGCAGGCTGAGCCGCAAGCGCCGACTCAACCGCGTCTGGGCGGTGCTGCCCAGAACATCATGGCGCCGGCCGCGCCAAGGTGGCGTATTTTCGCTGAGCGTAACTTCCTTGGTCATTCGGGCTTGCTTTTCGTAACCGACGAACGACCTTACAGGTATGACCTCCGTAGCAAACTTGGCCGATTCAGTATCTCCGGCGGCGGCGCCCATCGCATTTGACAATACCTATGCGCGGCTGCCCGAGACCTTCTATGAGCGAGTGAAACCGGCAAAGGCAGCTGCGCCCAAACTCTTGCGCGTTAACGACGCGCTCGCGCGCCAACTGCGCATCGATCCCGAGTTCCTGAAAAGCTCTGCGGGGCTCGGCATCCTTTCCGGCAACGACATCGCGCCCGGCTCGGAGCCGATCGCGCAGGCTTATGCGGGTCACCAGTTCGGGAACTTCGTGCCGCAGCTCGGTGACGGGCGCGCGATCCTGCTTGGTGAAGTCGTGGACGTGCAGGGCAAGCGCTATGACCTGCAGCTTAAAGGATCCGGTCGTACCCGCTTCTCGAGGCGTGGCGACGGCCGCGCCGCCGTCGGCCCGGTGATCCGCGAATACATTGTCAGCGAAGCGATGGCGGCCTTGGGTATTCCGACGACCCGCTCTCTTGCGGCGGTCCTGACCGGTGACAGCGTCATGCGCGACCGCATTCTTCCTGGAGGCGTCCTGACGCGTGTTGCATCGAGCCATCTGCGGGTCGGCACGTTTCAGTATTTCGCGGCGCGCGGCGATGTGGACAGCCTGCGTACTCTGGCGGACTACGCCATCGCCCGACACTACCCGGCAGCGCGTGGGGCCGAGGATCCGTACCAAGCATTCTATGATGCGGTGGTCGCAGCGTTGGCTCGGCTGACCGCACGGTGGATGCTGGTCGGATTCATCCACGGTGTCCTGAACACCGACAATACCGCGATCGCGGGCGAAACGATTGATTACGGCCCATGCGCGTTCATGGACGCGTACGATCCCGAAAAAGTGTTCAGCTCGATCGACCAGTTTGGGCGCTATGCCTTCGCCAATCAGCCCGCTGTCATCAAATGGAATCTGGCCCGGTTCGCCGAGACTTTGCTGCCCCTCATGGCCGATGGCCGCGACAAGGCGATTGAAGCCGCAAATGCGTCAATCGCGCGCTTCAATAACCTTTACAACGAAGCCTATCTCAGTGGCCTACGCCAGAAGCTCGGGCTTGCGCTGGAGATGGAAGGCGATTTCGAACTCGGCGTCGACCTGTTGGCGCGGATGGCAGAGAATCAGGCGGATTTCACATTGACGTTTCGAGCGTTGGCCGACGCGGCAGCAGATCCAACTCGCGACAGGGACGTGCGGGCCCTCTTCAGGAACCCGGCTGACTTCAACGAATGGGTCGGACGTTGGCGCGAGCGCCTGTCACGCGAAGATCGGTCGCCCGAGGCGCGTCGCGCCAGCATGAGGGACGTCAGCCCGATGTTCATTCCGCGCAATCACCGGATCGAGGCGGCGATTGTTAATGCCGAAGCCGGGCATTTCGAAAAATTCCATGAGCTCGTGAGCGTGCTGGCGAACCCCTACGATGACCAACTGGAATTCTTGGACTACGCCAACCCGCCAATGCCGGAGGAAGAAGTTCAGCAGACCTTCTGCGGGACCTGATCGTGCCGTTGTCAGCTCTTCCGCTCGCGCTGTGGTTTGTTTTGGCCGGGCGTTCCCGGCCTTCATATTTCGTGAGGAGGATCGCGCCCTTGTACGTCTGGTGAACTTTAACCGGGCAACTCTGCCTCGTGCGCCGTTACAGCAACGTAACTTCGCGTAAGAATGCAATGCGGCTGTCAGGGCACACACGGCCATTCATCTCACGCTTGCGGTGCGTCGGCGAGCGTACGCTCGCTTTCGACCATCTTCATAAAACGACTGATGGGGGCTGTTGCAAAATTAATCGCGATCCTTGGGGGCCGAATCCGTTCCGCACCAGAAGTCATAGCAAACGAAACTGCAAAAGTTCTTTCGGGCATCGGGCCCGCCCGCCAGGACGCGGCCGGCATTGAGCGCGCGGCCACATTGATCGCAGGTCTCCTGCGAGTTCGAACGAGGGTATGTCGGCTGCGACATGATACCAGCCGATCTACCGATCGGCGCTTGGGTGACACGGTCAGCCTGTGCCAGCCTCAACTATCCAAACTTACTACGGATTGTACGGTTCCGTACAATCCAGACAGGGGTGGCCTTATCTTTCATCGGGAGTACGGTACCGTACCGTTCGCCAAGAGAGGCCATCACTCGGGCGCGGACGTTTGAGAGACCCGACTGTGCTCTTGCCCTAATGGAGGCAGAGCCATGGCTGCGGCTTCTCGTTTTTTAAAAGGCAATCACATCCTTCAAGCAATGCCGCGGGCCGATTGCGACGCGCTGAGGCAGTATCTTTTGCCAGTGTACTTGAGCCTGAGACAACATCTCGAACACCCGCTAAAGCCGATCGAAGCAATCTATTTCATGGAGGATGCGATCGCCTCGATTGTCGCCGTGTACCGCGAGAAAGAAGTCGAGGTAGGCATCGTGGGTTGCGAGGGGATGACCGGTACAGCCATCGTCCTTGGGGCGGACTCTTCGTCTCATGCGACATACATCCAGGTTGCCGGCGCTGGCCAACGTATCTCTACAGAGAATTTCCAAAGCTGCATGAGGAGGAGTCAAACACTGCGCCCATGGCTGCTTCGCTACGTTCACGCGCTTGCGGCGCAAACAGCACACACCGCTGTTGCCAACGCGCGCGCTGACCTCGTGCAACGGCTCGCCCGCTGGATCTTGATGTCCCACGATCGAGTGCCGGGCAACGATTTGATGCTGACGCATGAAATTCTTGTCCACCATGCTCGGGGTGCGCCGCGCGGGCGTGACCGTGACATTACATCGACTGATCGCCAGTGGCGTGATCACGACCAACCGGCGGAAAATATCCATCCTTGATCGCAAAAGACTGGAGGGTGTCGCCGGTGTTTTTTACGGCCGGCCGGAGGCCGAATACCGCCGCCTCATGAATGGGGCCAATGTACGGTTTAGTACCAACTAATTTCTTTTCAGAACTTCGAACATCGGTACGGTGACTGACCGTTCGCTAGGTCTTCCGGGTCGCGAACGCTAAGGGCCGTCAACGCTCTTGCCCTGCGGAAAAGAGCGATAAATCCGACGCCGACACGATCTGGCAGAGGCAACCGCCTGCTGCAAAATCTTACCGCGCGCGACCTCGGCCTGCTGGAGCCTTATCTCGAAACCGTCAGCGTGAAGGTGCGCGCTTCATTCGAGAAGCCCAACGAACAAGTTGAATACGTCTTCTTTCCACACGTCGGCATTGTTTCGGTGGTCGCCGAACAGGCAAACGGCACGCAGGTCGAAGTCGGGATTATTGGTTGCGAGGGGATGACCGGCATTTCGACCGTGCTTGGTGCCGAGCGAGCGGCCAACAGGACGTTTGTTCAGGCCGCGGGTGAGGGGCAACGCATCGCCACAAGGCGGCTTCAGGAAGCGATAAGCGAACGCCGGCCACTGCACGCCGTGCTACTGAAATACGTACAAGCATTTTTGTCCCAAGCGACTCACACCGCCGTCGCCAACGCGCGAGCCAAGCTGCCCGAACGGTTGGCCCGCTGGCTCCTCATGGCGCAAGATCGCGTGCCTGGCGACCGTTTGAACCTCACACACGAATTTCTATCTTTGATGCTGTCCGTGAGACGCGCAGGGGTGACGGAGACTCTTCAGGAACTGCAGAAGAATAAACTGATCGATTATATCCGCGGAGAAATCATTGTTCTCAACCGCAAAGGCCTTGAGAAGCTGGCGGGCAATTTCTACGGCGCGCCGGAAGCAGAATACCGCCGGTTGATGAAAGAGTAGCCAAGAGACAGCCGTCATAGCGCAATACTCATCATCCCATTCGCGCGATCCAAACCCGTCTTGGTACGGTTTCGTACCGAAAACTTCGTTGAGCCGCGGCACCCCGATGACTACAATTTTGGCGTCGTTGACCCCTGAGAGGAGGGCAGCGACGGGACGGCGGGCGCTCCCGCCTTGCGGTGCGACGGAGCCAACCGATGCCGATACGAGCCTATTTCAGCGAGCATGCTGTATTCGAGCCTGAGACTGTCGCGGCAATGTCAGTGGCGCTGGAGGAAGCCTGCAAAGCCCTCCACATCGACGGTCAGATTCAAGACCGGGAAATCATCGCCACGCGCATCATCGATCTGGCACGCGGCGGCATGGTAGATGCCGCGGCACTTAGCGGACGCGTGATCGATGAGACGAAAGCTATGCGGTCGATCTAATGGTGCTGTCAGTAGATGAGCAGGCGCGTATCGGCAGGTCATCACGCCAGCGCACGATTTGTCATATATTCGCGCGACTGACCTGCATCGAGCCCGCCGCCAAACCAGCACATGAGTTGCGCACGTTCTACTGCGATGCTTGCGGCCACGAGCAAACAGAAACTGTGTTGTTTAGGTAGGCCGCCCCAATTAGTCGACTCGCTTTTGCTTCTGCTTTGAGAGCGCAATCTTATCGAATGCCCTCTTGAAATCCTGGAATTCCGAAGGTCATTCGAGTGGCCCCTTTGAGAACGGAAGTGGTCCCAGTTCACGATTTGATTTATGACGGTCCATCACCGACAACGGATCTCAGGCGTCGGTGACTGAGAGACGCGACCGCGCTCCCTCCTTCTTGGCCAAGGAGCGGTAATGGCGCCCACGCGTCAGGAGCGGCAGCAGCAAGGTTCACTATCCCAGCACAGATGCCCCGGCTGTAACCAGCCCACCCGCCTCGTTGGTCGCGAGAGCTGAACTGCTCACGTTTCAGTGCGGATGCGGCCAAGTGTTCACAGCGACAACGCATTAGGCGGTACGCTTCCGTACCGACATTTTGGCGAACAATTCTGCGGGCTGCTCGTTGCCAGGCACAAGGCAGTTTCTCCCCTGTTCCAAACTCCAGCCGCCCGGCAGCGCCTTCCCCCCGCTGTCGGGGCATATCCTTATCGGTATTGAGCCTCGCGTATCCAGACGCGGCGCTCGGCGTTGAAGGCGCGTCCCGCAGTCCTTTCATTGGTCTGCGGAGGGCATTTTCACCTCGCCGCTAGCACGCTCTCGCCGCCGGCGGTTTTTTTGCGTGGCAATCTCACGAACCCAGCCCCTAACCGTAGCTCGGTGCGGGGTTCTGTACCGTGGATCTTTGATGCCGCCATTAGAGACGTCTATCGAACAAAAAGTTGCGCGCTAGTTATGCGCCCTGAGGAGGTGCCCTCCCAGCACTCTTGAATCAACGCAAGGCGCTCCTAACTGTTTTTCCGTCCTGACCAAAAGGAGCCTGTGGAGGCATCAATGCGAGGCGGTGAATTCGAACGACCAACTGCTTAATCCCGCAAGTATCTTTGACCACCCTCGGGACGTGCTGAATGATCCCGACCTTACCAGACAAGAGAAGCGGGCGATTCTTTCCGCTTGGGCTTCGGATGCGTGTGCAGTGCAGTCCCTGCCGGCGATGCGTTACCTCCCGGAGTGCAGGATGCCGGTATCTTTTGATGACATCATCGACGCCTTGAAAAGCTTGGACGACGATCCACCTCGGCGACCCGGAGGAAAGCCTATAGGGCTGCGCCGGCCATGGCGCCGCCGCAGAGGTTCGGACGATAATACGAGCGGAACGCCGTTGTATTAACGCGGCCGCCATCCTCGCGCCGGAACTGCTTTCGGCCGCGAACGTTCGGAGATTGAAGGAGCTACGAGGAGCTACGCATGGAAAGCATCTGGAGCATCGCGACAATCCTTGGACCGCTCCTCTTGGCTGCGGGATTGATATACGGGATCTATTACGGCCGTCGCCGCCGCAGTCTCCGGCCCCGCAATAAGGCTGGTACGACCTACGCGCAGGATTGAGTTTCGGCGCGCATTATTGCGCGGCCATCTTGCCTTACGAATGTGGCGAGAGAGTTTGCAAAAGAGTCCCGGCCTCATGGCCGGGGCTACTTCGTTTCTGACGCGTCTTTAGTTCCCATCCATGCCATCGCGCAGCCGTCCCCTTCGATCGCGGCAAAAACCGGCCGAGAACGCCCGCGAGCAGCGCTGCCGCAAACCAGAAGGCCAGCTTCGCCGCCGCTTGCGGCTTCATCAGAGCAGCTGAAACAGACAGGCCTCTAGGGCTTGAACTGCGGCAGTACCTTAAGCTGATCCTTCCTTGCCGAGAGGACGGCATGGTCCGGATAAGCGTTGTTTGAGCTGCTCGTTGTCGTCGTGGTGTTGGACGCATCACGCGAGGTCATCGCCGGACCCGATGGCGCGGATGATGTCGTGCGAAGCGGCTCGGTCACGAATTTCAACTTGGCCGGTTCCACGATGATGGAGTGTTCGCCGATGCCAAGAAGCCGCCGACGCCGATGACATAGCCGAGTACTTTACCGGAGGCATCGACCATCATTTCATTGATGTCGCCAAGCTTCTCGTTCTGGTCATTGTAGACGTTCAGCCCGATGATCTTGGAGGCGCGCCACTCGCCCGGCTTTGGCATGGTGTCGATAGTCGCCGGAGAGGACGGTGTAGACGACGAAGGCGTTTGGGCGGCAACTGCCGAGGTGAGCGCAGCCACCACGCCGCAGACAAGTGCAAGCTGTTCATGGGGGTCTCCTCAGAAGCCAACGGCACATTCGCGCTTCGACCGTGTGGCTGGCATTGCACCCCGCCGATTGCTGCGCTTGCGCGAAGAGTACCTGTTCATGCCGGATCAGGATCCTGCGCAAAGGGGTGAATTTATCGGCCAGACTTCTCAAGATGTCGGGTGCAATAGCGATAGCCGAACCGGCAACGTGAAAGATTCCGCGGTAATCAAGCGCTGACGTGCCGTTGACCACGCCATCGTGTCCTACCATCGCGGTCTCGATCATGTCGCCGACAGCCATTTCGACGACAAGAGACACGACGCCGGTTTTGGGAAAGTAGACGCGGTCAACCGGTTGCTCAGTCTCCGCGCCGACCGTCCCGAATACCAATTCAACTTCTTTGAGATGAGGCTCGACGGCCCCGAAAATGCTTTGCGGAAGCGAATTGAGAATACGCGTGATGGGTCGTGCCTTCAAAGGCTTCGAAAAAAGGAATGGGGACCGAGTCATCGCCTCCGAACAATATCGGCACGGCCTCCCCACGATGATCCCGAGCACCGCCGTCCTGCCTAAGGCAGGCAACTCACGCCATCGCGGCCAACGCGAACGTAAGCATCCACCCAAGGATCGCTGCCAGACCTGCCGCACTGCGCTGATGGAGCGTGAGACGGCGCTCTGCTGCGCTATGCCACAGGAGCGTGACATAGAAAGCAGCAAAGAAAACGAGAATGACAAGAACCTTCAGGATAGTCACCCACAATAGCCCGCCAAGGCGAACCCTTGAATAGCACTGCTGCAAGCCGAAAAGACCTTTTTGCTCGGGGCCAAACGCCGCATGCGTAAGAGAATTGATGACGAAGCGGTACGACGCATTCTCAGCGGCTTTGGAACGCTTTCAGTCAGTACCGCATAGCTTTTGATGGCTTTGTTACCACGGGCCGCTTCGACAAATTGGGAGCCCCAACTTTGCCATGGCATCCGATGCCCGATTAAGTCTAAGCTGCGACAATCCGGCAGCAAGACCGGCAGGAGACGGGACAGCGCAGAAACACAATAGCCGCTTTGGGAGACGCCAAGGTGAGAGTGCTCTTGACCATGAGTCGCATCATCGATGCGATCAATTACCGGACGGGCAAGACGGTGGCATGGTTGATTTTGGCGGCGGTCATCGTCTCGGCGGTGAATGCCGTCATCCGCAAAGTCTTCGGCGTGTCATCCAACGCATGGCTGGAATTGCAGTGGGTGCTTTTCGGAGCCGTGTTTCTCATTTGCGCTTCATGGACATTGCTGGACAATGAGCACATTCGCATCGACATCGTGAATAGTACCCTCTTTTCGCAACGTACTCGCAATATCATCGATGTCATCGGGCATGCCTTTTTCTTGCTTCCACTGACGATGATCATGATTTTCACGAGCTATCCCTTCGTGATGAGATCGCTGCGTCTCAATGAGCAATCCATGAATGCCGGAGGCTTACTGGTATGGCCCGCGAAGATGTTGATCTTGATCGGTTTCACCTTGCTTTTTTTTCAAGGGCTTTCGGAACTGATCAAACGCATCGCCGTGATGATGGGGCTCATTCCCGATCCCTACCATACGGATGGCGGGTTGCGTGCCGCTGCCGAAGCCGAGGTGGCGCGCCTGCTGGCTGAAACCAAACTCGCCGAAGACAACGCCAAGTCCCACTGAACATCCAATATCCACGGGGTAACCGACATGGTGGGGCTACTCATCCATTACATGGCGCCCATTATGTTCCTGGCGCTGGTCGTTTTCCTTTTGCTTGGCTATCCGGTTGCGTTCTCGCTCGGCGCAGTCGGACTAATCTTCGCGGTGATCGGCATCGAGGTTGGTCTGTTTACCCCAGACTTTATGGGGGCTCTGCCTGAACGAATCTACGGCATCATGAACAACGATGTGTTGCTGGCCATTCCATTCTTCACGTTTATGGGCCTTGTTCTTGAACGGTCCGGCATGGCGGAAGACCTCCTCGACACGATCGGACAGTTGTTTGGCACGCTTCGGGGCGGTCTTGCCTATGCGGTAGTTTTCGTCGGGGCTCTACTGGCAGCGACGACCGGGGTGGTTGCCGCCAGCGTGATCTCGATGGGCCTGATCTCGTTGCCGATCATGCTGCGCTATGGCTATGACCGGCGCGTGGCGACGGGCGTCATAGCAGCCTCGGGCACACTTGCGCAGATCATTCCGCCTTCGCTCGTGCTGATCGTCATGGCCGACCAGCTCGGCCGCTCGGTCGGCGATATGTATGAGGGCGCGTTTCTTCCGGGCCTGGTCCTAAGCGCGATGTACGCTGGTTACATTTTTTTGGTCAGCGTTTTTTATCCGAGCGCCGCTCCCGGCCTGCCAGTCGAAGACATCGGGTTCCGCGAACCCAATGGCTCACGCGGGGTGTGGCAACTCGGGGTGCTCGTGGCGTTTTCAGGCCTTGTTGCGGTGTACCTGATGCGGAAGACGGGCGTGCGGGCGGGCGCTGATTTTGTCGTTCTCACCATGTCAATCGGCGTTCTGATTTCCTTTCTATGCGCGGCATTCAATCGCGTGTTCGGAACGCGGTACTTCTACGTGACTGCCGTCCTGACCGTCTTGTTCGCAGCCTCGTGGTACTATCTGAACACACACAATCATGAGAACTGGGCGCTGCTATGCGCGGCGATGGTTGCGGGCACCGTCTATGCGCTCGCCGCTGCCCTCCTTCAACTTGTGACAGGGTTTCGTCTCGTCTCGGTCATGGCCGAGCAGACCACCTTCGTCATGGTGCCTCCGCTTGCTCTGATCTTTCTGGTGCTCGGAACCATCTTCATCGGCGTCGCGACACCGACCGAGGGCGGCGCCATGGGGGCGGCCGGCGCCATCCTGCTCGCGCTGGTGAAGCGCCGACTGACCTTTAACCTCACGAGGCAAGCGGTCGAATCGACAGCCAAGCTTTCGGCCTTCGTGGTATTCATCCTTGTCGGCGCGCGTGTGTTTTCGCTCACGTTTTACGGCGTCGACGGCCACAAGTGGGTCGAGGAATTGCTGGTATCGATGCCGGGCGGGCAACTCGGCTTCCTGATCTTCGTGAATATCTTCGTTTTCGTGCTCGCATTCTTTCTCGACTTCTTCGAGATCGCCTTCATTGTCATTCCGCTCTTGGGACCGGCCGCTGATCGCCTTGGCATTGACCTGATCTGGTTCGGAGTCATGCTCGGCGTGAACATGCAGACATCGTTCATGCACCCGCCGTTCGGCTTCGCGTTGTTCTATCTTCGCTCTGTCGCACCGCGCGAGCCCTATAAGGATCGCGTCACGGGTAAACTCACCGATGGCATTACCACAGGCCAGATTTACTGGGGTGCCGTGCCCTTCGTCATCATTCAATGCATCGGGGTCGCACTGGTCATCGCGTTCCCGGCATTGGTCATGCACTATAAAGGCACGGGCCCTACCGTTGACCCTTCCAAAGTGAAGATTGAAATCGAAATGCCAGAATTGCCCTCGCCTCCAGATTTCGGACCACCAAGGTAGGGGCGTGTGGATATCCGATCGAAGATCGAGCGCAAAATCCTCGACGCGCTTGCTTCAGCCAAGCCCTTGCGTCGCAAGCATCTCTTTGCGCTGGCGCGCTCGCCTCAGGAAGAAAGAGCCATGGACGCGGCGATCCGAAGGTTGATCAAAACCCGCGTCATTAGACGATTGCGATACGGCGTCTATATTGATGCGAAGACGCGAGGCCGCGGCACTAAAAAGATTGCGCCGATGAGTGCCTTGCCCAAAGGTCCAAGAGCGAGAAAGATCATTGACCTCCTTCATCAACCGCGACTGCCGCGGGAGCTTCACGAGGCAGCCGGAATCTCCCGGCAGGGCGTCCACAAGATTTTAGGGCGATTGCTCACCGCAGGAAAAGTAAAACGGAGGAAAGTTAGGGGACGGAACCAGTACGCCTATGTCTGGCAGAACGACCGTCTGAATTCGAGCTTCGTCCTTTAGCGCGAGCCCCTTCGGCGGGAAACCAACTATCGAGCCAGATTTCGATTGTTGAAGCAGCGCACGATGTACGAAGCGAAACCCATCAATCGCATCTATTTTAAATCCTGACCGTCACTCCCTGAAACGTGGTCAGTGGAGCGCCAACCGTCATTGGCCGTGAAGGATCTGGCCGACTGCTCGTAATCGAGAGCAATCTCCATCCAGCGCCTCGTTGCCTCCGCATCGGTCGACTTCGTGGCAAGCTCCCTGCACCGCGCGGCTTCGGACCGATAGTGTTCGGGCGTGGCCATGGGGGGGCGGTATCACGGGTTCGTGATCAACTCACGGGAACAAAAATTAATCTACCGACCATCTAACGGGAGTTGCGGCGCACGCAAATAAACGTTCCGCTATCAGTCCGCATTGACGCGAAACTCGCCGCGTCGTGCTATCGCTGCGCCAGCGATCGGAGGTGTGGTTTGGTTATCGAGATAGCAAACGTTGTGAGAGAATCGGCGCATTGGATCGCCTCGCTTGAGCCGCCCTTTGCGTTCTTGTTGACCTTGCCGTTTGTCGTCGGCATCGTCGGCCTGATGGCGGAATTTGTTCGACAACGACGTGTGAGGATATCGGCATCCAGGATGCGCCAAGATTCGTAATGCAAATCCTCGTTGCGCTGCGTTGAGCGCCGCGCCTAGCCCAGCAGCGCGCGCAGTCCACGTTTCTGGCGCCGAAGTAGAAACGGGCCCACAGTAATAGCGAGCAGCGGAACGGCGACCAAGAAATTGATCAGTGTCATAGCAATGCGATTGGCCAATCCAAAGTCGGGAGTGGCGTAGCGGGTAAGACTAGCCGCGACAACCAGCCCGAAAAGAATCCCAGCCCACTCGATCAAGTCGAACGGCGTTTCCGAGGCCTGCTTCAACAGCCGCGCACGTTCGCTGCGGCCGTAAGAGCGCAATTCGGGATAGATCAGGTTCTCAATCTTTTCCGCAATTTTTTGAAACAGCTCGTTCATGGTCAAAGATACGACAGGACCAGATAGGCGGCCAGCATGATGGTTGTCCAGAACGCCATTGCGCCGGTCGGCAACGTCCTGGCTAGGATACTATCCGGACCATGATAATGTCGCGCAGCTCGTGCGATGGCGCGCGCGTTTCTGGTCACAAATGTCATGATCGCGCTCCACGCAAGGTCAGCCGCGCGATCGAGGTGTAGCGCCACGGCTGGACCAAGCTTGCGATACAGCCAGTCCACATCGAGCGTGATCGTCAGCGTCCGTTTGAGCCAGCCCAACATTAGGAAGAACGCAAGGCCGGAGAACAGCAGAAGCTGGAGATAGAATACGACATGGCCGGCGGTGTAGGGAACGTAGTCCACCGGATACGGCAGCAGCGCATAGAGCTGCCCCGGCAGCACGCCGATGCCGACGCAAAGCGCCGCGAAGAAGATCATTGCGAGCCGCATATTCCACGGCGGCTCGCTCGGCCGCAGACCTGAATCCTTCTGGAAAAAGACGAACCAAGGAAACTTGATGCCTGCGTGCAGGAACACGCCTGCCGACGCTGCCGCCAGCAAATACCAAACCACCGCGAGATGCTGCATTCCCGCGGCTTCGGAAATCATCGACTTCGACACAAAGCCCGACGTGAGCGGAAACGAAGAGATCGAAAGCGCCCCGACGATACCGCAGATCGCCGTCAACGGCATCGTGCGGAAGAGTCCACCGAGGTCGGTGCATTTGCGCTTGCCGGTCATGTACAGAACTGAACCGGCCGACATCAGCAACAGCGCCTTGTAAATGATGTGGGTGAAGGCATGCGATGCCGCGCCGTTGAGCGCCATTTCGGTGCCGATGCCGATTCCGACCACCATGAACCCGACCTGGTTGACGATCGAGTAGGCGAGGATGCGGCGCATGTCGTTTTCAAGGATTGCGTAGATGATCCCATAGAAAACCATGAACGAGGCCGATGTAGATCAGCAGCTCGGTGCCGGGAAACGCGCGGAGCAGGACATAAACGGCGACCTTCGTGGTGAACGCCGACAGAAAAACCATGCCGCTCCACGAGCTTTCGGGATAGGCATCGGGCAGCCAGGCGGAAAGCGGCCATGCACTGGCATTGAGCAGGAAGCCCGCAAGGATCAGCCCGCGCGGCACGCTGTCGAGCGCCAACTTGCCGAACGCAATGGAGCCGGTCGTTGCGATTTCTCCGGCGATTCCCGCCATGAGCAATACGCCGCCGAGAAGATGGATCGCGGCGTAGCGCAGGCCCGCTCCGGAGGCAGCCGGCCCTGCGCTCCAGATGATCAGCGTCGAAGCGATCGCCATCAACTCCCAGAATATAAAGACGGTAATCAGGTCGCCCGCAAAAGTGACGCCGATCGCGGTGCCCGCGTAACAGAGCGCTGCGGCAAGTTCGACGATGCGATTCTGGTTGAGTGCGAACAGCCCGCCAGCGAATGCCATGATGGCGAACACGGTTCCGAAGAGCCGCGAGAGGGCATCGCCCTTCACAAGGATCAGGTCATAGCCGAGAAAGTTTCGCTGAAGCGCGATGCCGTCCGGCACCTGCCAAACCAAATACAAGGCGAGCAGCGGCGCAATAAGCAGAACCGCCAAGCGCAAGTATCCACGCAACAGCGGCAGCAAGAGGCCAGCAGCGATCAGCGCCAGTGCGGGCGGAACGACACTACCTGTCATAGTGGGTATCCGGACGCTTGAGCATCCAACCAAGCCCCTTCGCAACCACGATGAGCACGATGCAGCTTGTGAAGCCAAACCAAGCGCCGAAGCCGAGCGTGCCGTCGAGTCCGAAATAGGGGTGATGGCTCACGAGAAGATCCATCAGCACGGTCAATGCGAGGACGATCGCGAATACGATCCACAGCATCCTGATGGTGCTTTCGCGCGTGAGCCAATGGTCGTCCATCAAATCACCGTGCGGTCATCAGGTTTGCCAGGGCAAACGGTATCTGGGGTGCAAGAAAAAGCAGTACGGTCGCGGTTGCCGTTATCGTCAATGCGAGTACGATCGGCCATGGCGCTTCTCCATGTTCATGACCCGCAGGTGCCTCACGGAAGAAGGCGCGGAATACAATCGGCAGAAAGTAACCTGCGTTCAGAACTGTGCTGATCACGATCACGCCGACGGCAATCCAATTGGCCGTTTGCATCGCTCCCGTCAGAATGAACCATTTGCCGAGAAAGCCCGCGGTCGGCGGAAGGCCGATCATGCTTATGGCACCGATGGCAAAAGCGCCCATGGTCCACGGCATGCGCCGACCGATGCCGTCGAGCTGACTAACCTCTGTCAGGTGTGACGCGGTGTGGATTGAGCCGGCTGCGAAGAACAGCGTGATCTTGCTCACCGCATGGGCCGCAATGTGTAGCGCGGCTCCCGCCACGGAGATCGGCGCAAGTATCGCCGCCCCCAGGATTACATAAGAAAGCTGCGAGACGGTCGAATAAGCGAGGCGTCGCTTGAGATTGTCCTGCCGCAGCGCGACCAGCGAGGCGACGACGATCGTTACGCCCGCAACCAGCGTCAACCACGTTGATTGTCCGCTCGTGCTTAGCGCCTCGACGCCGAAGATGAGAACAATCACTTTCAAGATCGCGAACACGCCCGCCTTCACCACGGCGACCGCATGGAGCAGCGCGCTGACCGGCGTGGGCGCCACCATCGCGGCCGGCAGCCAGAAGTGCAGCGGCATAGCCGCCGCCTTGCCGATCCCGAATACATAAAGCGCGAGCAGCAGAGCCAGCACGCCAGCGCCAGCCTTGCCGCCGAGGATGCCGCCGGGCGTGAAATCGAGCGTACCGGCAAGCGCATAGGTCGCGATGATCGCGGGCAGGAACAGCACAAGCGACGTGCCGAGAAGAAGCAGGAGATACAGGCGCCCTGCGCGAACGGCTTCCTCGGTTTGCTTGTGCGTGACTAGGGGGTAAGTCGAAATTGTCAGCAGCTCATAGAACAGGAACAGGGTGAACAGGTTCTTGGCAAAGGCAATTCCCATCGTGCTGCCAAGCGCGATGGCAAAGCACACATAGAACGTGGTTTGGCGCGGCTCTTCGTTCGCCCGCATGTAGCCGATCGAGTAGATCGAATTGACGATCCACAGCGCGGATGCGACGAGCGCGAACAGCATCCCAAGCGGCTCGACCTTGAACGCAAGCGCGAGGCCTTGCGCGACTTGGATCACATCGACCTCGGGCCGCCCGCCGCCGAGTACCGGCCCGAGCAGGCCGATCGCGATGATGAAGAGGAGTGCCGCCGTCACAAGAGTTACGGTTTCACGCATGTTCGGCTGGGCATGGAACAAGGGAATGACGAGGGCGCCCAGCATCGGGACGATAACCGCCGCAAGAACGAGCATGTCGGGTGAAAGGCCGGCCATCATCGCAAGCCACCAAGCAGCGATTTCGCAGCCGTACCCGCAATCCCCGCCGTCCATTCGGTGTCAAAACCGAAATAGACCGTGGCGAGCGCCAGAACCATGAGCGGAAGCAGCATGGAAAGCGGCGGGTCCTTGGCTTCCATGACTTGCGGTGCGGGTTCGCGCAGCCAAGCGACTTCGAGGACGCGGCCGACATAGACGAGAGCGATTACCGAGCTTCCCACAATCAGGAAGACGAGTATCCACCAGCCTCTATCGAGCGCGCCGACGGCCAGATACCATTTGGATATGAAGCCAGACGTGCCCGGCGTACCGACGAGACCAAGCGCCGCGATCGTGAATGCCGCCATCGTGAGCGGCATCTTCCGCCCGATGCCTGCAAGCTCCTCGAGGCGGACGATGCAGCCGCGATAGAAGATCGCTCCCACGGCAAGGAACAGCGCCGCCTTCATCACGGCATGATTGACGACGTGGACGAGGCCTCCTGTCAGCCCGGCTTGATTGGCAAGGCCGATCCCGAGCGTGATGTAACCAATCTGCGCGACCGACGAATAGGCGAGCATCCGTTTCAAGTTGGATTCGAACACCGCGATCAGCGACGCAATGAACATTGCGGCGAGCGAAACTGCGATAATGATTTCACCGACCGGCAAGGCACGCATGTCGATCGACACGCCGAAGATCGAAAAGAAAAACCGGACGAGCAAGTAAATCGCAACCTTGGTTGCGGTGGCCGCGAGGAACGCGGTTGCCCACGATGGAGCGTACGCGTAAGCATTCGGCAGCCAAGCGTGCAGCGGAAACAGGGCGAGCTTGAGACTGACGCCGACCGTCACGAATGCCAGCGCTGCCACCACCGTTTGCGACTGTCCCGGCCAGGCGACCGCGAGGCGCGTGGCCATATCAACCATGTTGAGCGTGCCGGTGAGTAGGTAGAGCAGGCCCACGCCAATCACGTAGAACGTCGCGCCGATCGTCCCCATGATGAGATACTGGAAGGCCGCGACCAGCGCGCGGCGATCCGGGCCGAGCGCAATCAGCACATAGGTCGCAAGAGAGGAGATTTCGAGAAATACGAAAGCGTTGAATGCATCTCCGGTGATGGCGATGCCGAGCAATCCGGTCAGGCAAAGCAGGTACATGCAGTAGAACCACGCCTGCCGCCAATCTTCGATTTCAAAATCAACGGAGCGGCGGGCGAACGGCATGATCACGGCGCCGACAACCGACACCAGAACAAGAAAAAAAGCGTTCAAGGAATCGACATGGTACTCAATGCCCCATGGCGGCTCCCAGCCACCGAGGTGGTATGAGATCGGCCCCGATGCCAGCACCTGTAACAACATCGCTATTGCGATGACCGGTGTGATCCAGCTTACCACCAAGGCAAGCGCAAACGCCGTCCCGCCGCGTTGCAGGAACCCCGCGAGCAATGCGCCGATTAGCGGAACGAGGACTTGCAAGGCCGGAAGGTGCGACGAGACCGCGCTCATGCGTCGCGGTCCTTTTCGAGAATTTCCTGTTCCTCGATCGTGCCATAGGCCTCGTTGATCCGAACCACCAGAGCCAGCCCAAGCGCCAGCGTCGCAACGCCAACCACGATGGCGGTGAGGATCAGAACGTGAGGCAGAGGATTCGAATAGACTGAGAATGTTGGATCGATGATCGGCGCAGTGCCGCCGATGATCTTTCCGGGCTCGATATAGAGAAGATATACCGACGTTTGGAAGATAGAGAGGCCGATCAGCTTCTTCACCATGTTGCCGCGCGCAATCACGATGTAGAGGCCAGCCATCATTAGAAAGATGGTGACAACGTAGTTGTAGTGCTGCGCAAGGTTGGTCAGCGTTGCCATCAGCGGCCCCGCTCCACGAAGGCGTAGAAGACGGCCGTCATGGTGCCGGACACTGTGACCAATACGCCTGCCTCCACGAGGAAAATTCCGAGTTCGTGGCCGTGCGCGGAGTCGCGAGCGAGCACCGAATAGTCGAGAAAGTTCTTGCCTAGCAGCAGGCCGGCGATGCCGGTACCCGCATAGATGAGTACGCCGAGCGGGATCATTCGCTGGACCAGCGCCTGTGGCGCGATCCGCTGCGCAGCATCGAGGCCGAAGGTTATCGCAAGGAGGATGACCATTCCGGCCGTGATGACACCGGCCTGAAAGCCGCCGCCCGGCCCGTAGTCGCCGTGGAATTGCACATAGAGAGCGAACAGCAGGATGAACGGCAGAATGAGCTTGGTGCCGATGCGAAGGATGAGATCGAGGCTCATTCGCCCTCTCCCTCTCTTCGCCCTCGCCGTCGCGAACCGCGCAGAAGCAGCATGACGCCGATCCCGGCGGTGAAAATCACTGTTGTCTCGCCGAGCGTGTCGTAGCCGCGGTAGTCGGCCAGCACCGAGGTCACGACGTTCGGGACGTTGGTTTCCCTGATCGTGTCGGCGAGGTAGCGCGGGACGACGTGCTTGTGAATCACGGCATCCGCGGTTCCGAAGGGCGGCAGCGCAAGCGTTCCCCAGACAAGGACGATCCCGACCCCGATCGATACGAACAGCGCAAGCAGATGCGGCCGAGCCGAGCGCATTTCGGTCGTTCTAACAAGATGCAGCGTCGCGAGCAGGATGACCGTAGAGATGCCTGCGCCAACTGACGCCTCGGTCATGGCAACGTCTACCGCGTCCAGCACGATCAAAACACTCGCCATCAAGAAGCTGTAGATCGTTGTGAGGATGACAACGCCGAATAGGTTCCGCTGCCGCACGATGGCGACTGTCACGACCGCGAGCAGGGTCAGCAGCGCCGCGTTGATGAAAATTTCTATGGCTGCCTCCCGTCACCTTTGCCTGCGTTGGGAGATTCGTCGCGAGACGTACGGTCTTCAGCCAGAATCGGCCGGATGTCTTTATG
Organism: uncultured Alphaproteobacteria bacterium; assembly: GCA_963779545.1. Lineage (GTDB taxonomy): Bacteria > Pseudomonadota > Alphaproteobacteria > Rhizobiales > Xanthobacteraceae > PALSA-894. Next base: position 542,877 of record CAVZYQ010000013.1, read on the forward strand.
CAGGCAAGCCTGCGCGAGCGCGTGCGTCACCACGGGGGCGGTGAAAAAGAACAATGCGAGCAGGAAAAGAAGCTTGAGGGTGACGAGGCTTAGGCCTGCTTGCAGTCCCATACCCAGAATCAGGAAACCAACGCCGAGCGTGTCAGTCACACTCGCGGCGTGCATACGGGTGAACACGTCCGGCATGCGCAAGAGCCCGAAGGCTCCGACGATCGTGAAGAACGATCCGAGGAGAATGCACCCCCAACTGGCAATATCGATAACAAGGCTCACGGCTGCCGCTCCGTTTCGACATCGTGAGCAAGGTCGCCATGGCGGAAGAACTTCAGCACGGCCAGCGTGCCTATGAGATTGAGCAGACCGTAAGTCAGGCCGATATCCAGGAATTCCGGCCGCCCCGTCATGAAACCGAACACGGCCAGCAGCATGATGGCGAGTGTGCCCACCGTATTGCCCGCGAGCACGCGATCGAAGACGGTCGGTCCCATGATGGCGCGCGCGATCGCGAGGGCAAGCGCAACGAGGATCGCAACGGCGGCAACCGCAAACATTATGTGGCGCCTTCGAACTGGCTGACGCGGCGATCCATGCCGCCGCCCTCAAGATCGAGAGCGCCGTCGGTGACGAGCGCGTGCACCGTGAGATCGCTGCCGTTGACACCAACCGTAATCGTACCGGGCGTAAGAGTGATTGAATTTGCGTAGCTGGCGATGCCGATCGCTGTTCGCTGGGTCGCTTTGACGCGTGTCATCGTTGGCGAAATCGGCAGGCGCGGGTGGAGGACGACCTTGGTAACAGACCAGCCTGACCTGGCGATCTCCACGATCAGCCATGGAAAGTAGGTCAGCGCGCCAAGGAAGAACTCAGTCGGATGGCCTTCGGAATCTGCAGTCCGCATTCGTATCGCGGCCATGAGACAAATGATCGCGCTCGCCACACCGGCGATGACTAGCATCGGCGTGTAGTGGCCGGACAGCGCCAGCCAGAACGCCAGCAGAAATGCGGTTAGGCTCAGATATCGCATTGCAAAGCCCCTCAATCCCCATTTCGCCGCACAGTGCTAGTCAGTTGCACTTCGGCCGTCTCAAGATCGACCGAGTGCCGTGTCCGAACGACTGAGAGCAATTTGGCCTTGCTCGCCGGGCGAAGCAACACCGCACCACGCCCGAAATGCGGCGAGGCGTACTTCCGGCGTTAGTCGATGCGAGGGATTTGGATCACGCGTAGATGCGGGCGCTCCTCGCTCGAACACTGAATAAGATCACGTAACCGCATCATGGACGAATTGTAAGGGTTCGAACCGTCTGATCGATGCTAGCGGTTGTCGTCCAAACATAAGAGTCAATAACGGAGGAGAGACGCATGAGGGCGAGGGAAGTCTACGACGTTTTTTTCACCGAAAATCGGGGCCACATCGGCTTTGCGCCAGCGGTCATCACGCTAGCGATCGGCGTCGCGGTGTGTGCATCCCTTTTGTATGGGGGTGTCACGCTGGGCAAGGCAGCCTTTGCACACGCCCCCACGGTCGAGACTGGCCGCTCGTAGATTTCCCATCTCTGGGAAATGGATACGTGGGAATTTTGTCACTCTGAAGCAGCGCGGTGTCGAGACCTCGCTGGCAAGTCGTCCGACATTGCCACGGCAAGACGTTGGCTTGAATTGGCGTTGGAGTACGAGCGCCGCGCGATGGTCGGGGAGCCGAAAAGCCAAGCCCCATCTGTCGTGAGGAGGGGCTGAGCAATCATGCTCAGTTTTCAAATCGGGGGCGGTCGCAATCCGGCAGTTCGGCTGCGGAACCGCGTTTGGAAGCGTTATGGACGGTACGACACGGGGTACGCATGGACCAACTTGCGATGGCGTAGCTTGGCTCCCGCTACGCCGAAGCGATCGCTTCGGCTGAAAGCTATCGCAAGGCAGTGGAAACAAATCCGGAGAACCGGGACTTCTACCACGCTCTCGCGATCACCTATGAGCGCTCGGCACGAGAGATGAAACTTATGCTCGACAAGGTCGAGCGTCTGTTGGGTGCGACTGATGCAGCTGCTTAGAAGTCAGACAGACGATTTCCACTCGGAAGACTTTTTGAGTCGCTGCCCGAAGGTTCACGGCGAGCCCTGACGGTTCGAGAACTCATCGAAACTTCCGACCCCGATCCTATCTGATCCTTTCGCGCACCGAGAGGAGACTTGCAATCAATGCAAGAAAGGGTCGCAATAACCAGCTCTGCCTGGGGAGAAGTGATGGCTGGCAAGCGTGATTTCGACGTCCTCTCGCCGACGTTTCATGCCAATCCCTTTCCCACGCTAACCCGCATGCTCGGCGAAGGCCCTGTCGTTCGGATGAAGCTGCCGATCGTCGGCCGGACGTGGTTCGCCGTGACACATGAGGCCTGCGCGGCATTGCTGAAGGACCACGAGAACTTCGCGCGCGATCCTGCCAATGCGGGCGTCAGGGCACAGGCCCGCATACTGAGCGTCCTGCCGAGGACACTCAGCCTCCTGGCAATGAACATGCTTGGCCACGACGATCCCGAGCACCGCCGATTGCGCGGCCTCGTCGACCAGGCTTTCGCACGCCGTGCGATCAACGCCGTAAAGCCGATGATCGAGGAAATCGCCGATCGCCTCCTCGACAGATTGGAGGGGCGGACTGAGGTTGATCTCATGTCCGAATATTGCCGGGATCTCCCGCTCTCGGTCATTTGTGCGATGCTGGGGCTCCCCGAACAGGATCATGATCGCTTCAAGAACTGGCTGGGCGGACTGAAGGACACAGCCAATATCGGCGCGGTGATCCGAGCCGTCCCCGGCGTGATCCGCGTGGTCCGCTACCTCCGCCGCGTTTCGCGCGTGGGAGGCGAGGCGCTGCCTGACGGTCTCATCGCCGCGTTGCGTGATGCTGAAGCGGATGGGGAGAAACTCAGCGAGGACGAACTGATCGCGATGGTCTTTCTTCTCTTCGGAGCCGGTCAGGAAACCACCACGCATCTGATTTCCGGCGGGCTCTTTGCGCTTCTGTCGCACGACGACCAACAGCGCCGGCTGCAGGCTGATCCGAGCGTGATGCCGACCTGCGTCGAGGAATGCCTGCGATACGTATCACCGGTGCAGATGACCAAGCCACGCTTTGCGGTTCGCGATCTGGTCTGGCAGGGACAGCAGTTTCATCGCGGCGACATGTTCGCGGCGTTTCTGGCGGCGGCAAACTGCGATCCTGCGGTATTCGAGACGCCCGACCGCTTCGACATCACGCGCCATCCCAACCCGCACCTGTCGTTCGGAACAGGCGTCCATTTCTGCCTGGGCTTTCAGCTCGCCAGGGCGGAGGCCGCCGCCGCATTTGAACGCATCTTCGCACGCTATCCGGACATGCGCCTCGCAACCGGGATAGAGAAGATCACATGGCGCAAGCGCCTTGGTATCCGCGCGCTGGCTGAGTTGCCCGTGCGTCTTGTTGCCTGAATTAGATGCTCCTCGCGGCATAGAGACAATAGCATTCTGGCTAAACACCGGCAGTCGAAAACATTACCACCGCTGGCGGGAGACAAGTCCTCCTTCAACCGAGATCGCGGCGCGCAACGTCATTTTCACGCCTTCTTACAACCTTCGATTTTTAGGTATCTGATTTTTCGGTATAGATGAGAAGCCTCCAATCTGGAGGCGATTCGTTGTCCCGCACCCTTGGATCACCGCGACACCGCGCGCTGGTCGAGTTCGTTATTGAACAGCGCAGGGCTGCGGGCCTCACGCAAGTGCAGGTCGCCAAGAAACTCCGCCGCTATCAGTCATACGTCACCCTGTTGGAAACCGGGCAACGCCGGCTCGACATCGTCGAATTCATGGATATCGCAGATGCGATCGGCTTCGACGCGACTGCCGCAATCAGGCGACTTTACAAGATACCTAAAAAGTAGGTATTGAGGGAGGTCTCAACCAGAGGCCGCCATGACTGAACAGTCTCAGACGACCAAAAAGCGCCGCGCCGGAGCCGAGGATGTGGAGATCGGGCGGAAGATTTGCGCGCTTCGCCTGCAGCGCGGACTGTCTCAATCTGGTCTGGGGGACGGCATCGGTCTGACCTTCCAGCAGGTGCAGAAATACGAAAAGGGCACAAATCGCGTGTCGGCCGGACGACTTCAGCGCATTGCCGATCTGCTCGATACACCGGTGACGTTCTTCTACGGCGGAATGGGCGCGAAGACCAAAAACAAGGACCAGCGAAGCAGTGGCCTCGCTCTGGTTCAGACCAAGGGCGCCATGCGACTCTTGCGCGCGTACGAGGGGATCGGACCGCGTCCGACTAAGTATGCGCTCGTGGTACTCGCGGAGTCTCTAAGCAAGGGTAACCGCGCGGGATAGTATGTCCCGCGACAGCCGTTACCGACGGCGCAATCGCTCAAGTGCATCATCTCGCAATCGCGGTGTCGTGACATCGGCATATTGCGGATAACCAAGCGCAATCCACGTCTCTTTCAGCCTGCGCCTCAGCTCCGCGGGCCGAAATCTGCGAAAGGTGAGGCACCGCAGGAGGTACTGCGTGTCGTCGAGCTGCATTCGTTTTGGCAGAGATACGTTCGCGCACATTGCGAGGACGCCGGACAAGAAGATTGGATTGCTCTTTAAAGGCCCTTTAATAGACCGCTCGTCCTTGATGGACTGCAGCATGTATGCGTCGCGGAGGCGGGCAACTGCTTCACTTGCCGCAGCCGCTTCAACCGGATCACCGCCTCGCACCATAACGTGCTTGCCTTCCTGAAAGACAAGATCTTCCGGATGTGGCCAGTCCATCGGAACTGCCTTACCGGCCTTTTGCATGGATGCAACGGCCTTCGGATATGAGTCGCAGTAGTTGCGCCAAAAATCATGATCTTCCGCAATTTCAGCATTCAGCTCAGCCCGGCAACGCTCTACCCGGTCTAAAAAGCTTTTCTGAGCGTTCGAGTTTCCTTTCACAGCTGCTGACAGCTGAGAGTGTAGAACAGCTTCCTCGGCGGTCACCTTGACGTCACCGTCGCCGCCCCGAGCGCCAATCATGCGCGCCGCAACTTGCAACACGAGATCTCTGCTCGTTACGTCGACGATTGAATGCTTGGGTGATCGTTTTGGCTCTTCTTTCTTCTTCGGCCGGCCCTTGGGATTGCCGGATCGTCCCTTGACGAATTGTCCTTGCGGCGGTGGCTTGCCGTAACCGACCTCATAGCTTTGTAGCGCCAGCCTTTCTTTCAGGTTCTTGTCCATCGTTATGCGGTACTCCCGGCCTCAACCTCACTGCGCTCGTCCTGAACGTCCTCGAAGGTTTGGCCACTTCCTGCGAGCTTGGCGTGCTTGCCGGTCACCCGCTGCCAGCGGCCGATGATGGTGTCGCAGTAGCGCGGATCAAACTCGATGACACGACCGCGGCGCCCACACGTCTCTGCCGCGATCAGTGTCGTGCCGGAGCCGCCGAACGCGTCGAGCACGATTTCACCGCGTTTCGTGCAATCGCGCAGCGCGTCCGCCACCAGCTCGGTCGGCTTCACGGTTGGGTGCATTTCAAGTTCTTCTGCGCGTTGAGCTGTCATGCTGCTGACGCCCGCGTAATCCCACACATTCGTCCTATAGCGTCCGGTCTCGCCAAGCCCGAAGCTGTTGGTGTGCGATCCGGTCCCGATTTTGTAGACGAAGATCAGCTCATGCTTTGAGCGATAGAACGTGCCCATGCCGCCGTTCGTCTTGTTCCAGACGCATAGGTTCTTCAACTCGGTGAAGGCGCTTGTGCCAGCCGCAAGCAACTCACCCATGTGACGCCAGTCCATGCACACAAAGGCGATTGCTCCATCGCGGCACACTGAGGCGGCATTCGACAAAGTCTCCGTCAAGAAGCCCGTAAACTGCTCGCGCGACATCTCGCCGGATGCCATCGCAAACTCGCGATGACGGACCGAGCCGAGGCCGCACACGTTGCCGTCGATCCGAACGTTGTAAGGCGGGTCGGTGAAGATCAGATCGACCTTCTCGTCGCCGAGCAGCAGCTTGTAGTCGGCTGCATTGCGCGCGTCGCCACACAGCAGGCGATGCCGGCCGAGCAGCCACAAGTCACCCTGGCGCGTGATAGGGGAGGCGGGCGGCTCCGGGACGACGTCCGTGGGCGCGACTTCTTCGGGGCTACTTTCGCCCGCTTGGTCGAGAACGAAATCGACCTCGGCGAGCGAGAAGCCCGTCAGCGAGACGTCGAAATCGAGGTCGATCAAGGCTTGCAGCTCGATCGCCAAGGTTTCGTTGTCCCAGCCAGCGTTCAGCGCAAGCTTGTTGTCTGCCAGTACGTACGCGCGCCGTTCCGCAGGCGACAGGTGCGACAGCTTCAGGGTCGGAACGGTCGCAAGGCCAAGTTCCTTCGCGGCCATCACGCGGCCGTGGCCAGCGATGATCTCATCGTCGTCGCTGATCAGGATCGGGTTGGTGAAGCCAAACCGCTGAATGCTGTTCGCGATCTGGCGAATTTGCTTCTTGGAATGAACCCGCGCGTTGCCGGGGTAGGGTCGCAGCGATTGGATGTTGCGGGTTTCAATTTGGGGCGTAGCGGCAGCCATTCTCTCAAACTCCGTTGCACAATGAGAGGCCGCCCGGCGATTTGACTCTCAACACGAACGTGCCAAGCATTCATGGCATTGCAAGTTCGCGGCGGGACCACGAGTGAAATAAAACTGGTTGCATCTATGCAGAAAAGGAATGACACGGGATTTTGTGGGATGCGGGGAAACTTTTTTGGGGCCAAAACCTTCGTGACGAGATGCGGGGCCATTACCATCGCGCACCCGCCAGGGGAGCGCGAGGCGTGGACCTTTTCAAACCCGTCGACAGCGCAAGAAATTTGCTGCAGGAGCTATGCGGATTTGCAATTCGGGATTTCGTGGGAAGTGCTGAGTCGAGTTCGCGTGTCACGGTATCGCCAACAGCAAGCCCCGATCCAAACGACAGGCGGTGGTTCCCAACCACGCACATCTGTCATTCCTATTCTGAGCGTCGGTCCCACAGTTGTGCACATCGATCCCATCTAAGGACGATCAATCCCACGTGCGGATGCATCTTCCCACCGAACATCGCTCCGACCGTCACCTCATAAGAGCCATACGCTCTAGGACGCGTAACCCGTTCGCCGCATACGAGCGCGCACGCGAAATCTCAGCTCGGCGATACTTTCATGAGTCATTCAACGGGTTGGCGTCGTTGATAGGGTATCAAGACGGCCCCGCTTGGCATCCGCTGCTGGTCGAGGCGGGCACCGGGAGAGACCCGCGTGCCCGCGAGTCGCCGGGCGGCGATAGCGCCAAGCCGCCGAAAGCGTGCGCTGAATCTTGTGCCGTCTTCCCTGATAGTCGCCTCAAAATTCCCTGTTTCGCGAAACAGGGAATTGCCGCGTAACCGACTGACATTGCGGGCGAACCGAGCGGCAAAGTCTCTCGATTTCCCCGAATTCGGGGCCATTCCCTGTAGTTTTCCCTGTTATCAGGGAATTTCACCGCGGAGCCTGGTTCGATCTCGACTGCGCACACCACCAACCTGTGCCGCGAGGCGGCGAGGCCGCCCGCTCAACCCTTCCCCAGCGCCTTCCACACGCCGTTTCCGGTCGCGACCAAGCGTTCACCGACCACAAGCTCGCTACTCATGAAAATGAGCGAGCGGGTGCGGCGCACGACGCGGCATTTCGCTTCGACGAACTCCCCGATTTGGATCGCGTCGATGAAGTGCACGTCGAGATGCACGGTTGCTTGGGGCTTCTTTTCGTTCGCGTACCACGCCGTCATGCCCATCGAGCGGTCGGCGAAGGTCATGATCATCCCGCCCTGCACGACGCCGCGGCGGTTATGGTGCTTGGGCTCGGCGAGGAAGGCATAGCGGTAGCTCTCGCCATCCCGCTTCATCCAGAACGGGCCGACATGGCCGATGAAGCCGTCGTCCGCATAGGTCTCCCAGCCGTGCGCGGCGGGATCGAAAGGCTTGGTCTGATCGTCCATGCGGGCTGATTAGCATCGCCGGCAGCCATGTTCCAACGGCCCTTGTGGCATCGTGGCGCACAGCTATCATTCGCGCCATGCAATTCACGCCGTCGCCTCACACCACCCAGCATTGGCAACTCACCAAGCCCACCGCTTCCGGCAAGCGCGGCATGGTGGTGTCGCAAGCCAAGAACGCTGCCGAGGCGGGCGTCGCAGTGCTCGATGCCGGCGGCAATGCGATCGATGCGGCGGTTGCGACGGCGCTGTCGCTTGCCGCAATCGAGCCGTGGAATTCCGGCCTCGGCGGAATCGGCCACGCGGTCGTGCATCGCGCCGGAGAAGCGCGCGCCGAGACGATCGATTTCGGGCCGACCGCGCCGGCCGCACTCGATCCGTCGCTCTTTAAGCTGACGGGGAGCGTCGCCGCCGACCTGTTCGGCTGGCCAGAGGTCGAGGGCGATATCAATATCCATGGGCCGTTGTCGTTCGTCATTCCGTCAGCGGTCGCGGGCTATGCGGAGATGCACCAGCGCTGGGGCAAGCTGCCGCTCGCCGAGATCGCGCAACCTGCCATCGCGCTCGCCAGACGCGGGCTGCCGCAGGACTGGTACACGACGCTGAAGGTTGCGAACTCGGCTCCGATTCTGAAGCTCTATCCAGAGAGCGCGCGTATCTACTTGCGCGATGGGTTGCCGCCGGTTGCACCGTATCAGGGCGGCTTGAGCTATTTCCGGCTTGGCAATCTCCCCGAGACGCTGGAGCGCCTCGCCGCCACGGGATGGCGCGATTTCTACGAGGGCGAGATCGCGGCGAACATCGTGGCCGACGTGAAACAGATGGGCGGCGTGCTTTCGGCGCAGGATCTGCGCAACTGCAAGGCGCGCGTCTCGCTCGCGACCGAAGTGCCGTGGCGAGGCCGTACGGTTCAGTTCGCCGGCCCGCTCACCGCCGCGCCGACCGCAACCGATGTGCTGCGGCAGATGAAAGACGTGCGGCTTGGCAACACGCCCGACGCCGAATGGTACGTGGCGCTCGCGCGCGCGCTGAAGGCCGCCTATGCGCAGCGCCTCACGTCGCTCGGCGATGCCGAGCCCGTGGCGGCGGAAAGCTGCACCACGCATATCACGGCTTGCGACGCGAAGGGCACGATGGTGGCGATGACCACGACGCTGCTGTCATCGATGGGCAGCCGCACCGTGCTGCCGACCACCGGCATCCTGATGAACAACGGCGTGATGTGGTTCGATCCGCGCCCCGGCCAGCCGAACTCCATCGGAGGAGGCAAGCGGCCGCTCACCAACATGTTCCCGCTGATCCTGCGCGACGGCGCAACGCCGCTGATCGCGGCCGGCGCATCGGGTGGACGCCGCATCATGGCGGCGGTGCTGCAGCTTGTGTCGTTCGTCGCCGACTTCGGCATGACGCCGGAGCGAGGCCGCGCACCAGCCGCGCATCGACGTGTCAGATCCCGACAAGGTGACCGCGGACCGCAAGCTTTCGCCGGACATCATCAAGGCGCTCGAAGCCGACGGTCCGGTCGAGATCGTCGAGCACGGCGTGCTGCCGCTCAATTTCGCCTGCCCGAACCTGATCGTGCAGGCGGGCGGCACCCGCACCGGCATCAGCGACGCGGCCTCGCCGTGGTCTGCGGCGGTGGCGCAGGGTTAAGCTTGTGTCCCGGGCGCAGCGCAGCATGCAATGATGCGCTGCAGACCCGGGACCCGGTTTCGATTCTTGAAAGCGAGCGACCGGGGTCCCGCATCTGCGATGCACCGCTAAGAGGCGCTGCATCGCGTGCGGGACACACGGAGAGCTATCTTCAAAACCCGCACTGGCTTGCTGCGGGCTTTCGCCGGGTTGACCCCGCGCGCCCCGCCACAATAGCCTTCCTCTCGGGCGACAAGAACGCGCCGGCGGAATTCCGCACGGCGGCACGAGGGGAAACGGCTCTGGACGCCATCACGCGCGAGACCGCGCCGTCGGCGCGCGACGTCATCGCGATCCAACATCTGTCGAAGACCTATGGCGGGCGAGACGGGGGCGTCGCCGCGCTGAGCGACATCGACTGCGCGGTCGCGGATGGCGAATTCCTCTCGATCGTCGGGCCATCCGGCTGCGGCAAGTCCACATTGCTGAAAATCCTCGCCGGGCTGATGCCGGCGACAAGCGGGCAGGCGTTGCTCAACGGCACGCCGATCGAGGGGCCGCGCCACGACATCGGCGTCGTGTTCCAGTCGCCGGTGCTGTTTCCCTGGCGTACCGTGCTCGGCAACGTGCTGCTGCCGGTCGACGTTCAGAAGCTCGGCCGCGAAAAGATGACCCAGAGCGCCATGGACCTGCTCAAGCTCGTTGGTCTCGACGGCTTCGAGCATCGCTATCCGTGGGAGCTGTCCGGCGGCATGCAGCAGCGCGTCGCGCTGGTGCGCGCGCTGATCCACGATCCCGCGCTGCTGCTGATGGACGAGCCGTTCGGCGCGCTCGACGCGATGACGCGCGAGGCGATGAATGCCGAGCTGCAGCGCATCTGGATGGAGCGGCGCAAGACCGTGGTGTTCATCACGCATTCGACCAGCGAGGCGGTGTTTCTCGCCGACCGCGTGCTGGTGATGACGCCGCGCCCGGGCAAGATCGGCGATCTATTCGCAGTGGACCTGCCGCGCCCGCGCACGCTCGACGTAATGACCACGGAGAAGTTCGGCGTCTATGTGCGGCGCATCCGCAAGGCGCTCAATGCCGGGGGAGGGCTCGAATGATCGGCGGCCCGAAGAACTTTGTGCTGCGGCTGCTGCTGATCGCGGCGTTTCTCCTGGTGTGGGAAGGGTTCGTGCTGGCGTTCGCGATCCCGATGTTCATCCTGCCGACGCCGTCGAACGTGTTCATCGCGCTCTATCGTGGCTTTGCGAGCGGGCTTTATATCGATCACATCTGGATCACGGTCACCGAGACGCTGATGGGCTTCGTGCTCGGCACCGCGCTCGCGTTCATGCTCGGCACCGTGATCGCGCTGTCGCGGCCGGTGGAATATTTCCTCTATCCGTTCGTCGTGATGTTCCAGGCGATGCCCAAGGTCGCGCTCGCGCCGCTGATCATCGTGTGGTTCGGGCTCGGGCTCACCTCCAAGGTGGTGAACGCCGCGCTGGTCGCGTTCTTCCCGCTGATGGTCAATACCATCGTGGGCCTGCGCTCGGCCGAGGAGGACAAGGTCAACCTGATGAAGTCGCTCGCGGCGACGCGCACGCAGATCTTCTGGATGCTGCAATTGCCGAACGCGATGCCCTACATCTTCGCCGGTCTGGAGATTGCGATGATCTTCGCGCTGATCGGCGCGATCGTCGCCGAATTCGTCGGCGCGCAGGCGGGCCTCGGCATGCTGATCCAGAGCATGAATTTCACCATGGATGTGGCCGGGCAGTTTTCCGTGCTGCTGCTGCTGTCGATGATCGGCCTGGGCCTGAACTGGATCGTCACGGCGGTGCGCGCGCGCGTACTGTTCTGGGATGCGTCGCAGAAATTCACCGACGAAGCCGCCAAGAAGGAAGCGGCATAACGCAAGGGAGACTCCGATGAAGCGGATTGCTGTTCTCTCCGCGCTCTTGATCGCGGGCTTCGTAAGCGAGGCGCAGGCACAGACGACCGTCAGGGTCGCCTGGTGCGCGCGCACGGTGTCGTCGGCCGCCGCGCCTTATGCGATCGCCACCAAGATGGGCTGGTTCGCCAAGGACGGCATCAAGGTCGAGGTCGTGCCGATGCCGGGCTCAACCGACTGCACCAAAGCCGTCGCGACGAAGGACGTGCAGTACGGCCTGCCGTCGATCGAGCCGGTCGCGATCATCCGCCAGCAGGGCATCAAGATCAAAAACTTCTACACCGCCTATCAGGCCAACATCTACGGCATCGCGGTGCCGGAGGACTCGCCGATCAAGACGTTCGCGGACCTGAAGGGCAAGAAGATCGGCGTCACCTCGATGGCGTCGGCCGGCGTGATCGTGGCGCGCGCGCTCGCAAAGAACAACGGTCTCGATCCGGACAAGGACGTGTCGATCGTGGTGGCAGGCGAGGCGGCGCAGACCGCGGCGCTGCTGCGCGGCAAGCAGATCGACGCGCTGTCGCAGTTCGACACGCAATATGCGCTGACCGAGAACGCCGGCGCCAAGCTGCGCCTGCTCGACGCGAAGGACATCGCGAACTTCCCGTCGAACGGCTTCATCGCGCTGGAGGAGCGCCTGCAGAACAACCGCGCCGAGGCGGTGGCGCTGGGCAAGGGCTACGCGATGGGCACGGTGTTCGCGATCGCCAATCCGGAAGCCGCGATCCGCATCCTGTGGGAGGTGTATCCGTTCACCAAGCCGACCGGAAAGAGCGAGGCCGACGCCATGCGCGACGACGTGAAGACGCTGGAGGCGCGTGCGCGATCGTGGAAGCTTGAATCGGTCGGCGCGAAGAAGTGGGGCGACAACCTTGTCCCGAACTACGACGCCTATATGGACTTTCTGGTGAAGAACGGCGTGCTGAAGGAAAAGGCCGCCGGCGCCGATCTCGTCACCAATGACCTGATCGAGGACATGAACAAGTTCGACGCCAAGGCGATCGAGGCAACAGGCGAAGGCGTATAAGGGGTGATCAGTCCGTGTCCCGGGCGCAGCGCAGCATGCAATGATGCCGCTGCAGACCCGGGATCCGCGGTTCCTTTTCGATCCAGAGAACCGCGGGTCCCGCATCGCGCGATGCATCGCTCCGCGCTGCATCGGGTGACCGGACACGGAAGATCACTTCTTCAACACCCGCACCGGGCTTCCCGCCAGCCACGCTTTGATCGCCTCGACCATCTGCGTGTAATAAATCTTGTATCCCTCCTGGCTGACATAGCCGAGGTGCGGTGTGAGCACGACGTTGTCGAGCTTGCGCAGCGGGTGGTTCACCGGCAGCGGCTCGACGTCGAACGTGTCGAGACCGGCGCCCGCGATCTTGCGGCTGCCGAGCGCGGCCATCAGCGACGGCTCGTCGATGATCGGCCCGCGCGACGTGTTGATGATGAACGCGGTCGGCTTCATCAGCGCGAGATCGCGCCCCGACACGAGGCCGCGCGAGCGGTCGCTCAGCACGAGGTGAACCGACAGGAAGTCGGCCTGCCGGAACAGGTCCTGCTTCGACACCAACGTGGCGCCGCCGGCCTTGGCCTTCTCCTCGGTGAGGTTCTCGCTCCACGCGATCAGCTTCATGCCGAGCGCCTTGCCGATCTCGCCGACCTTGCTGCCGAGCTTGCCGAAGCCGAGCAGGCCGAGCGTCTTGCCGGCGAGCTCGATGCCGAGCGTCGACTGCCACGGCACGCCCTGTTTCATCCGCGCGTTCTCGTAACCGATCCTGCGCGCAAGCTCGAGCATGATGCCGACTGCCAGCTCAGCCGTCGGCTGGCCGGCGGCCTCGGTGCCGCACACCGTGATGCCGCGCTCGGCGGCGTATTCGAGATCGATCGAGGCATTGCGCATGCCCGACGTGAGCAGCAGCTTGAGGTCCGGCAACTGCTCCAGCGTGGGTTTGAGGAACTGCGTGCGCTCGCGCATCATGCAGATGATCGAGAAACCCTTCAGCGCCGCGACTGCTGCCTTGCGATCCGCGAACGGCTCGTTGAACACCTTCACCTCGACGTCGGGGATCGACCAGTCGGCGAGCTTGGTCGCGACATTCTGGTAGTCATCGAGGATCGCGCAGCGGTGTGCCATGCCTGGGATCAGGCCTTCTTGATGCGAAATACGAACAGGCCTGGCTGGTTGTATGACTCTTCCAGCACGTCGCCGGTTTGATTGATCAGGTTCGGGATATCGAGGGTCGACAGCGGATCGGTGCACTCGACCACGAGCCGGTCGCCTGCCGCAAGACGGGTCAGCGCCTTGCGGGTCTTCAGGGCGGGCAGTGGGCAGCGCAGGCCGCGCAAATCGAGCAGTGTCTCGGACATCGCCGCAATGGACTTGGCCGGGCGCGGCGCGTCAAGGGCGAAGCGCGGAAGGGCCCGTCAGACGATAGGTCTTGACTATATTGCCTGAGCGCGCCTTGACCGTTGCGATGCTGCTGCCCAAGAGATGCCGCATGAACCCGCAGCGCATCTCAAGCCTGACGCCGATCGGCGAGGTGCTGGCACGCGCCGACGCGCTCGCCCGTCCCGTTGTGCCGCGCGCGGCTGCGCTCACCGAAGCGGAAGGGCGGGTGCTCGCCGAGGATGTCGTCGCTGTAGCGCTGTCGCCCGCCATGCCCGTCGCGCTGATCGACGGGTGGGCGGTGCGCGCCGAACAGGTCGCGGACGCAGGACCGTATGCGCCGGTGGTACTGAGCACGGTGCCCGCGTGGGTCGACGCCGGCGCGCCGCTGCCACGCGATGCCGATGCGATGCTTCCGCCGGATGCCGTCACAGGAGCCCAAGTGCACGCCGCTGCGACCGTCGGCGACAGTGTTCTGGCCGCCGGCAGCGATGCCGCGCCCGGCGAACCCTTGCGCCGGGCCGGCGAGCGATTGCGCGCCGCCGATGTGGCGGCGCTGCAGGCCGCCGGAATGTCGCGCGTCACGATCCGCGAACCGCGCGTGCGCGTCGTCGCGATGCCCGGCTGCGATGCGGTGGCGCTGGCGATTTCACGCGGCGTCGCCGCGGAGGGCGCCAACGTGATCTTCGTGCGCGCGCTTGAGCGCGCACTCGCTGACGAGCAGACCGATATCGTCATCACCGTCGGCGGGACCGGAGCGGCGCAGGACGACGCGAGCGTCGCGATGCTGGCGCGCATGGGCGAGGTCGCGGTCTACGGTTTCGGCCTCTTGCCGGGCGAAACCGCCGCGCTCGGCTCGGCCAAGGGACATCCGGTGCTGATGCTGCCGGGGCGGCTCGATGGTGCGCTCGCGGCGTTTCTGGTGGTCGGCACTGCGCTCTTGCGGCGTCTCGCTGGCGCTGCCACATCCGAACCAGCCATGCCGGTGACGCTCGCGCGCAAGATCGTCTCGACCGTCGGCCTTGCCGAGGTCGTGCCGGTGCGCGTCTCGCGCCAAGGCGCCGAGCCGCTCGCGTCGGGTCATTGGCCGATGCAGGCGATCGCGCGCGCGGACGGCTGGGTGCTGGTCCCGCCGGAGAGCGAAGGCTTCGCCGCCGGGGCAACGCTTGAGATGCGGGCGTTCCCATGAACGACGCCAGCCGCACCAGGCCGGAGGTCGCGCTGCTCGATGCGGTGCGCGCGGCGGCGCGGCAGGAACAGTTCCTCGAAGTCGTGTCCGCCGAAGAGGCGAAGGCGCGTTTCGAGAAGCATCTCGATCTCGCGCCGCTTAGCGCGGAAACGGTCTCGCTTGCCGACGCGCTCGGCCGCGTGCTGGCGCACGACGTGGCGGCGCCGATCGACGTGCCGCCGTTCGACCGTTCCAACGTCGACGGCTTCGCGGTGCGTGCCGCCGACACCACCGGCGCGACCGACGCCACACCACGCCGCCTGACGCTGAATGCCGAGGTGCTTGCCTGCGGCCACGCGCCGAAGCTGACCGTCGCGCCGGGCACGACGACGGCCATCGCGACCGGCGGCATGATCCCGCGCGGCGCCGACGCCGTGGTGATGATCGAGCAAACCGAGCTGATCGATGCGGCCGCGCCGGCCATCGACCTGCGCCGCGCGGTCTCGCCGGGCACGTTCGTCTCCTATGCAGGGTCTGACATCGCGCGCGGCGAAACGCTGCTTCGCCGCGGCGCGACGGTTTCCTCGCGCGAGATCGGCATGCTGGCGGCGTGCGGGTTCGATCAAATCGATGTCGTGCGGCGCCCCAAAGTCGCCGTGCTCTCGACCGGCGACGAACTCGCCGCGCTCGGATCGCCGCTGCGGCCGGGCGCCGTCTACAACTCGAACGGCGCGATCATCGCGGCGGCGGTGCGCGAGGCGGGCGGCGAACCGGTCGCGTTCGGTGCTTTCCCGGATGATGAGGCCGCGCTCGAAGCCGCGGTGCGCGCCGCGCTGAAGCAGTGCGACATGGTCGTGCTCTCGGGTGGCACTTCCAAGGGCGCGGGCGATCTCTCGCATCGCATCGTGTCGCGGCTGGGTAGCCCCGGCGTGATCGTGCACGGCGTCGCGCTCAAGCCCGGCAAGCCGCTCTGTCTCGGCGTCGTCGTCGGCAAGCCGGTCATCGTGTTGCCCGGTTTCCCGACGTCGGCGATCTTCACCTTCCACGCTTTCGTCGCGCCGGTGATCCGCGCCAAGGCGGGCCTGCCGCCGGAAGCGGCCGTGCAGGTCGACGCCACCGTGCCGGTGCGCATCCCCTCCGAGATGGGCCGCAAGGAGTTCGTGCTGGTCGCGCTGGTCGAGCGCGACGGCGGCAGGATCGCGTTTCCCATCGGCAAAGGCTCGGGCTCGGTCACGACCTTCTCGCAGGCCGACGGCTTTCTCGAAGTCGACGCGCTGCGCACCTCGGTCGACCCCGGCACGCCTGCGAAAGTCACGCTGATCGGGCAGGCGCGCGCGCCGGACCTCACCATCGCGGGCAGTCATTGTGTCGCGCTCGATGCGGTGCTGTCTGCCCTTTCGGCGCAGGGCATCTCGGCGCGTACCATCGCGATCGGCAGCATGGGCGGCGTGGCGGCGGCGCGGCGCGGCGAATGCGACCTCGCGCCGATCCACCTGATGGACCCGGCAACCGGCATCTACAATGAGCAATACGCCAAGGACGGCCTCGCGCTGGTGCGCGGCTGGCAGCGCATGCAGGGCCTTGTGTTCCGCAACGGCGATGCGCGCTTCGAGGGAAAGTCCGCGCCGGACGCGCTGAAGGCCGCGCTCGCCGATCCCGACTGCATCATGGTCAACCGCAACGCGGGCGCGGGCACGCGCATTCTGATCGACCAACTGGTCGGCGCGGCGCGGCCGCCCGGCTACGGCAACCAGCCGCGCTCGCACAATGCTGTTGCTGCTGCTGTTGCGCAGGGTCGCGCCGATTGGGGTGTCGCGATCCAGTCGGTGGCCGCGATGTACGGTCTCGCCTTCCTGCAGCTCTCGCCGGAGAACTACGACTTCCTGCTGGTCGAGGCGCGGCGGGAGCGGCCTGCCGTTAAGGCGTTCCTGAAAGCGCTCGCCGATCCGGCCGTGCGCAAGCAAATCGCCGCGCTCGGCATGGTGCCGGCCTGATATAATGCGCACATGAACGTCATCGGCATCGCGGGCTGGAGCGGCGCGGGAAAAACCACGCTGCTGACGCACGTGATCCCGCGCCTGACTGCGCGCGGGCTTCGCGTGTCGACCGTCAAGCATGCGCATCACGCCTTCGACATCGACACGCCCGGCAAGGATTCGCATACCCATCGTCAGGCCGGTGCAACCGAAGTGCTGATCTCGTCGGCCAACCGATACGCGCTGATGCATGAGCTGCGCGGCGCGCCGGAGCTGACCTTGCGCGCGCTGCTCGCGCGATTGTCGCCGGTCGATCTCGTGTTGGTCGAAGGTTTCAAGCGCGAGACGCATCCCAAGCTCGAAGTGTTTCGCGCCGTCGTCGGCAAGCCGATGCTGCATCCGGACGATCCGAACATCGTGGCGGTCGCGAGCGATGGTCCGGTGACGGCGCGCGTGCCTGTGGTTTCGCTCGACGACATCGAAGCGATTGCCGACATTCTCGTCGCGAAGGCACAGCCGCTCGGCGCGGTGCTCGCGCGCGTGAGCGCCTGATGGCCCAGCTCACCGACGACTGCTTCGCGTTCGGCGGTCCGTTGCTCGCCATCGATGATGTCGAACGGTTGATTGTCGAGCGTGTCACGCCCATTGCCGAGAGTGAAACAGTCACGCTGAAAGATGCGCGTGGCCGCGTGCTCGCCGCGGATGTTGTCGCGCCGATCGACTTGCCGCCATTCGATAATTCGGCGGTGGACGGTTACGCGGTTCGGCACGCCGATCTGGGAAAAAACGAGACGAAGCTCGTGATCGTCGACCGGCTGACCGCGGGCCGGGCGGCCGCGCACGCTGTCGGCAAGGGCGAAGCGATCCGCATTTTCACCGGCGCGCCGATGCCGGCCGGTGCCGACACCGTGTTCATGCAGGAGGACGTCCGCACCGAAGGTGGCGCCGTCGTCGTTCCGCCCGGCTTGAAGCGGGGAGCCAACATGCGCGACGCAGGCGAGGATGTGCCGAAAGGCTCGGTCGCACTGCATGCGGGCCGGCGGTTGCAGCCGCAGGACCTGAGCATGGCGGCGGCGCTCGGCTTGCAGGAATTGCAGGTGCGGCGGCGCGTGCGCGTCGCGATCTTTTCGACCGGCGACGAAATCGTCGAACCCGGCGCACCGCTCACCGCAGCAGGACTTTACGACGCGAACCGCCAACTGCTCGCCGCGATGCTGTCCAATCTTGGTGCGCAGGTGAGCGATCTCGGCATCCTGCGCGACGATCCGGAGAAGCTGTCCGCGCGGCTCGCCGAAGCGGCGCAGGTGCATGACCTCGTGCTGACGTCAGGCGGCGTGTCGACCGGCGAGGCCGATTACGTGAAGGACGCGATCGGTGCGGCGGGATCGCTGGTGTTCTGGCGCGTCGCCATCAAGCCGGGCCGGCCGGTCGCGATGGGCGTGCTCAAGGGCACGGCGTTCGTCGGGCTGCCGGGCAATCCGGTCGCGGTTTTCGTGACGTTCGCGCGCGTGGTGCGGCCGCTGCTGCTGCGCCTCGGCGGCGCGATGCCGGAGCCGCTGATCGCGCTGCCGGTGAAGGCGGGTTTTGCCTATCGCAAGAAGAAAGGCCGCCGCGAATATGTACGCGTGTCATTGGCGCGGCAGGCGGATGGCTCCTACCTTGCAACCAAGCATCCGCAGGATGGCGCGGGCGTGATCTCGTCGCTCACCGCGACCGACGGCCTCGCAGAGTTGGCCGACGACGTGACCGAGATCGCCGAAGGCCAGACGATCGGCTTCCTGCCGTATTCGGTGCTGGCGGGCTGACGTGTCCCGGGCGCAGCGCAGCATGCGATGCTGCGCTGCAGACCCGGGACCCCGGTTTCTTCATTCCTTGCGGCAAAAGCAAGCAATCGGGGTCCCGCATCTGCGATGCATCACTTCGTGCTGCATCGCGTGCGGGACACAGCTTAGGCGAACGAAGCCAACTTCGTCGCCCTCTCCACATCTTCCGGCGTATTCACGTTGAAGAACGGATCGACCGGCTCGGTCGGCCAGTCCGCGAGCGCAACGCCGTGGCGCGAAGTCCACACTTCGATCTTGCGCAGGTCTTCCACGGTGATCGCGTGGCGCAGGTCTTCGCGCAGACCGACATGCCACAGCCCGACAACGGGATGGCGCCAGTCGCCCGAATGCGCACAGGCGAGCAGCTTGCCGTTGGTGATGCGCGCGGCGTGCAACTTCGCCACCAGATCGCGCGGCAGGAACGGGCAATCGCCCGGCACGCTGACGACCCATTCGGTGCCGGGCTTGTTCGCCGCGACCCAGTCGAGCCCCGCGAGGATGCCAGCAAGTGGTCCAGCAAAATCCGGCACGCTGTCGGCGACCACCGGCAACCCGAACGGTGCGAAGCGCGCCGGATCACCGTTCGCATTCAGCACGATGCCGCTCACCTGCGGCGTCAGCCGCGCCAGCGCGCGCTGCAGGATCGTCTCGTTGCCGATGCGGATCAGCGCCTTGTCGCCGCCGCCCATGCGGCGGGCGAGCCCGCCCGCGAGGACGAGACCGAAGGTCTCAATCGTCATGCACCGCAGCCTTGCGCCGGTGCTTGCCACCCTCGTCCTCGACGGTGGCGAGATCCTGATCGAACACGATGCGGTCCTCGCCCGCGAGCGCGACGAAGCGCTTGCCGCGCGCGCGGCCGATCAGCGTGAGGCCGGCCTTGCGCGCGAGTTCGACACCCCATGCGGTGAAGCCCGAACGTGACACGAGGATCGGGATTCCCATGCGCACGGTCTTGATCACCATCTCGGAGGTGAGGCGGCCGGTGGTGTAGAAAATCTTGTCGTGCGCGCTCACGCGGTTCTGGAACATCCAGCCGGCGATCTTGTCGACCGCGTTATGGCGGCCGACATCCTCCATGTAGACCAGCGGGCGGTCTTCCTGCGCCAGGATCGAGCCGTGGATCGCTCCCGCTTCGAGATAGAGCGAGGGCGTGGTGTTGATCTTGTGGGTGAGCGCGTAAAGCCAGGAGGTGCGCAAAGTTGCCGCCGGAAGCTTCGCGCCTTCGATCACCTCCATGAGATCGCCGAAGATCGTCCCCTGCGCGCAGCCTGAGGTCTGCGTGCGCTTCTGCAGCTTGTCCTCGTAGTCGGTCTCGCGCTCGGTGCGCACCACTGCGACAGCCAGATCCTCGTCGTAGTCGACGCCGGTCACGACATCGTCCGGCTGCAGCATGTTCTGGTTCAGCAGGTAGCCGATCGCCAGATAGTCCGGGTAATCGCCGATCGTCATCGCGGTGACGATCTCTTGCCGGTTCAGGTAGATCGTCAACGCGCGCTCGACCGTCACCGAGGTGGTTACGGCTGAGCCGGTCTGGTCCACGCCGGTCACGCGCTCGGTCAGCCGCGGGTCGGCCGGATTCGGGCGGATCAGGTAATCGTCGACGTTAAGCGTTGGGGCGAAGCGGTCGGTCATGCCGCCGCAATATAGGGCCGCGGCCGGTCAGGCCCAATCCTGCAAACGGAACAAGGAGGGAACGAAGCCGCCTAGGCCGAAACGTTGGCCATGCCGCCGAGATCCGGCTCCGACGTTACGGCCGAGCGCAGATGCTTGGCGCGCCACTTCGGGCCGGGGCCACGCATATAGTGCTGTTCGGGGCGATAATTGTTGAACAGGTCGGACGTGACGGTGCGCCACAGGTCAGCAACGGCCTTGCCGAAGCTTGGTGTTTTGTTTTTCTTGGCCATGACACATTCCCGTCCTCCAGGCGGGGCCCGACTGCCGGGTCCGCTTATTGGTCGGCACGGAAGTCTGCCTGGTTCACGGCCATGATGCGGGCGAATTGGTTAAAATTTGTTACAACTTCGCCTGCGTAGTCTCCCTGATCTGCGAACAAGGTTTCCGAAGTTTTACCGACGCGGCAGGCACTTTCGCGCGTGCTCGCAAGCTACGCTGTGACGGCAAACACGTTTCGGCGGGACAATCTGATCGCGCGGTCGTGAGCGCGCGTGAGCACGCGCGATACAACGTTTTCCACGCGGTGATACATTGTAGCGGCCGCGCGAGCGGCCGTCGCGAGGTGCGGTGCTATTCGACCTTCGCGCCGCTCTCCTTCACCACCTTGCCCCACTTCTCGATCTGGGCGGCGATATGCGCGGCGAAACGATCGGGCGGACCGCCGACCGGGTCGACGCCCTGGTCGGCGAACTTCTGCTTCACGTCAGGCATTGCGAGGATCTTGTTGAGTTCCGCGTTCAGCTTCGCGATCACATCGGGCGGTGTTGCGGCAGGCGCCACAAGCCCGAACCACACGCCGACCTCGTAGCCGGGCACGCCGGCCTCCGCGACGGTCGGAATGTCCGGCAGCGAAGCCGCCCGCTGCGGGCTGGTGATGCCGAGCGCGCGCAACTTTCCGGCTTTCACTTGCTGGACGACATTCGGAACGTTGTCGAACGCGACCTGCACGTGGCCGCCGAGCAGGTCGGTCACCATCGGCGCCGAGCCCTTGTAGGGTACGTGCACGATCTGGGTGCCGGTCATCAGGCGGAACAGCTCCATCGAGAGATGGTTCGAGGAGCCGCTGCCGGTTGAGCCGTAACTGAGCGAGCCGGGCTTTGCCTTCGCGCTATCGATCAGTTCCTTGACGGACTTGATCGGGACCTCCGGATTGACCACCAGCAGGTTCGGCGTCTGACCAGCGAGAACCAGTGGCGCGAAGTCCTTCACGGTGTCGTAAGGCAGCTTGGCATAAAGACTCGGGTTCACTGCGAACGGGAACGCGACGACGAGCAGCGTGTAGCCGTCGGCCGGCGCCTTCGCGACCGAGTTCGGTGCCGATCAGCGTGCCACCGCCGGGCCGGTTCTCCACCACGGCCGGAATGCCCCAGCCGTCGGCGAATTTCTGCGCGACGATGCGGCCGAGCGTGTCGTTGAAGCCGCCGGGCGGGTAGGGGACAACGATGCGGATGGTCTTGGCCTTGTCGGGGTAATCGGCGAGGGCCGGGGAGGCGAGCCACAACGCCGCGACGAGAAGTCCAAGAGCCCGCAGTGTCCGCATTTTCTCTTCTCCCGATTGCCTCGCGCGATTAAGCCACGGGCGGCGGCGCCTGTGAACCCGCGATCATCAGCTCCTGCTCCAGCATCGTGCGCAGCCGCCCATGCAGAGGCTGCGGACGCCGTGTCGCGCGGTCGACGTAGACATGCACGAAGAAGCCCTCTGCGGCGGCCTCCTGCTCGTCATTGCGGAACAGGCCGACCTCGTAGCGGACTGACGACGTTCCGAGCTTCGCAACGCGGATGCCGGCGATGACCGTGTCGGGAAACGAAATCTCGGCGAAGTACCGGCAGCCGGTCTCGACCACGAGGCCGATCTGCTCGCCCTTGTGCGGATGGATCAGACCTTGCTCCAGCAGCCAGCCGCTCACCGCGGTATCGAACAGCGAGTAGTGCACCACATTGTTGAGGTGGCCGTAGACGTCGTTGTCCATCCAGCGCGTCGTGATGGTGCGGAAGACGCGGTACCGGTCGCGTCGAGATGGCGGGCTTTTCGTCGCCACCTATACGTATCCCGGCCCTTCGATCGGCGGATGCTTGGCGAGAAAATCCTCGTTCACCTCGACGCCAATGCCCGGCGCTTCGAGGGGATGCACATTGCCGTCCCTGTCGACCGTGTAGGGCGAACGACGTCAGCTCATCGCGGAACAGGTTGTTCTTCGACACATCCCCTTCGAAGTAGCCGCCGTTGTCGATCGCGCCGAGCACATGGATCGTCGCCGCCATGTTCAGCCCGGTCATGCAGGTGTGCGGATGAACGGGGAGCTTGTAGGCCGACGCCATCGCGGCGATTCGCATGATCTCGGTGATGCCGCCGGTCTTGGATAGGTCCGGCTGCAGGATCGTCACCGCGCCCTCCTCGATCACGCGGCTGAACTCGAAGCGCGTGAAGTGGTTCTCGCCGGTCGCGAGCGGCACGCGGCCGTACGCCTTGGCGAGCTGATAGCTGCGGTAGTCGTGCGGCGGGAACGGCTCCTCCAGCCAGCCGACCTTGTGCTCGTCCATGCCCGGCATGACCGCGCGCGCATCCTTCACCGTATAGGCGGTGTTGGCGTCGGTCAGGATGTCGATGCCGTCGCCCACCGCCTTGCGCACCGCCGCGATGCGGGCGAGGTCGCGCGCCGGTGAATCGCCGACGCGCAGCTTCACCGCCTTGTAGCCGGCGGCGAGATGCGGCTGCACTTCATCGACCAGCGCGGATGGCTCCTGATAGCCGAGCGACACGCCGCCAGCATAGGCGGGCACCGCCTTCCGCGCGCCGCCGAGCAGACGATAGAGCGGCCAGCCCACGGCCTTGCCTCGGATGTCCCACAGCGCCATGTCGATGCCGCTCATCGCCATCGCGCAGCCCGCGCCCATGCCGTGGCTTGCAAGCTGGCGTGAATAGATCCGGTTCCAGCAGCCGACCACGTCGGCGGCGTTCATGCCGAGGATGAGCTGGCGCAGCGTGGTGTTCACGAGCTGCGCGATCGCGGTGTGTGCGCGACCGTGGTGCGACTCACCGTAGCCGACGAGCCCGCCTTCGGTGGTGACTTTCACCACCACGGCGTCGCGCTTCACGGCGCGGCCGATGCCGAGCGTCACGCTCTGTCCGGGCGGGATGGGGTAGGACGTGGCGAAGGCCTTTACGTCCTTGATGCGCAAATCCTTGTCCGCCACGTCGACCCTCCGCTGATTTTCGTTTCGTTATTGCATCCGCACCTGGCGTTCGCCAGAGGCGGTTCAGCGCCGGATCAGCACGACACCGGTGATGAGCAGCGCCGCGCCAATGAGGCGCGTCAGGTCGGCGGAGCGCTGCTCCAGGCCAAACAGGCCGAAGTGGTCGAATGCCAGCGACGTCAACATCTGTCCGGCGATCAGCAAGGCGATGTAGGTCGCGGCCCCCAGCAGCGGGATCAGCACGATCCCGCCGATGATGAAGATCGCGCCGAATATCCCGCCGGTCCACGCCCACACGGGAACGCGGCCCGCGATGCTCAGCGTTGGCATCGGGTCGCGCATGGCGACGACGAGCACCGCCATGCAGGCGAGCCCGACGGAATAGCTGATGAAGCCGGACCAGGCGGCCGAATTCAGGGCGGTCTTGAGATTGGCGTTGAGCGCCTGTTGCGTCACGGCGCTGGCGCCCGCGGCCATCGCCAAAGCTGCGGAAACCAAGAGTTCGAGCATTCGATCCTTCCTTCCGCTTGCTCTTCGCGCGCCCGATGGCTACATCAGCGGCGAATTTCCCCCACATTCATCGCGAGGGCAGGGCAGAATGGCCCGTCAGTTCATCTATCACATGCAGGGCCTCTCCAAGACCTATGCGGGCAACCGCAAGGTTCTGGAGAACATCCACCTGTCGTTCTATCCGGACGCCAAGATCGGCGTGCTCGGCGTCAACGGCTCGGGCAAGTCGACGCTGCTGCGCATCATGGCCGGCATCGACAAGGATTATGTCGGCGAGGGCTGGGTCGCCGAAGGTGCGCGCGTCGGCTACCTCGAGCAGGAGCCGCATCTCGACGAGACCAAGACCGTCCGCGAGAACGTCATGGAGGGCGTCGCCGTCAAGAAGGCGCTGGTCGACCGCTACAACGAGATCGCGGCGAACTATTCCGACGAGACCGCTGACGAGATGTCGCGGCTGCAGGACGAGATCGATTCCGAGAATCTCTGGGATCTCGACTCCCAGGTCGATCTCGCGATGGACGCGCTGCGCTGTCCGCCGGACGACGCCGATGTGACCAAGCTCTCGGGCGGCGAGCGTCGCCGCGTCGCGCTGTGCAAGCTTCTGCTCGATCAGCCCGAGCTTCTGCTGCTCGACGAGCCGACCAACCATCTCGATGCCGAGAGCGTGGCGTGGCTCGAAGGCCACCTGCGCAACTATCCGGGCGCGATCCTGATCGTGACCCACGACCGCTACTTCCTCGACAACGTGACCGGCTGGATCCTCGAGCTCGATCGCGGCAAGGGCATTCCCTACGAGGGCAACTATTCGTCCTGGCTGGTGCAGAAGCAGAAGCGCCTGTTGCAGGAAGGCCGCGAGGACGAGGCGCGCCAGCGCACGCTCGCGCGCGAGCAGGAATGGGTCGCATCGTCGCCGAAAGCGCGGCAGGCCAAGTCCAAGGCGCGCTACCAGCGCTATGACGACTTGCTCAAGCAGGCGAGCGAGAAGCAGACGACGACCGCGCAGATCGTCATCCCGGTTGCCGAACGCCTCGGTCAGAATGTGGTCGATTTCGAGGGCCTGAAGAAGGGTTTTGGCGACAACCTGCTGATCGACGGCCTGAGCTTCAAGCTGCCGCCCGGCGGCATCGTCGGCGTCATCGGGCCGAACGGCGCGGGCAAGACGACGCTGTTCCGCATGATCACCGGCCAGGACGAGCCGGACGAAGGCACGATCAAGGTCGGCGAGTCGGTGCAGCTTGGTTATGTCGACCAGTCACGCGACTCGCTCGATCCGAACAAGAATGTCTGGGAGGAAATCTCGGGCGGGAACGACCAGCTCATGCTCGGCAAGCGCGAGGTGAATTCGCGCGGCTATGTCTCGGCGTTCAACTTCAAGGGCGGCGACCAGCAGAAGAAAGTCGGCCAGCTCTCGGGCGGCGAGCGCAACCGCGTGCATCTCGCCAAGATGCTCAAGTCAGGCGCGAACGTGCTGCTGCTCGACGAGCCGACCAACGATCTCGACGTCGACACGCTGCGCGCGCTCGAAGAGGCGCTGGAGGATTTCGCCGGCTGCGCCGTCATCATCAGCCACGATCGCTGGTTCCTCGACCGCATCGCGACCCACATGCTCGCCTTCGAGGGCGACAGCCACGTCGAGTGGTTCGAAGGAAACTTCCAGGACTACGAGAAGCGACAAGATCCGCCGGCTCGGCGAGGACTCGGTGATGCCGAAGCGGATCAAGTATAAGAAGTTCAGCCGGTAGATCCGAAGTCCACTCGGTGCTCATTCTGAGGAGGCCGCGCAGCGGTCGTCTCGAAGGGATGGCAACGAGCGCGGTGCCTGCCGCCATCCTTCGAGACGCGATGCTGCGCATCGCTCCTCAGGATGAGGACTGAACTTGTGGTGCCACTATCACGACGGCACGATCACGCCCTTGCCGCTCTGTTGCGTGTCGAACACCCGGTAGGCCTCTTCGGCCTGATCGAGCCGCCAGCGGTGGGTGAACAGCTTGTCGACGGCGATTTTGTGGTCGGCGACGAACTCGGCGCAGTCGGCCTGTCCCTGCGTCGAAAAGGTCCACGACGCGACCAGCGTGATCTGCCGGCGGATCAGGTCGGGGCTGACGTCGAGCGTGACCTGGCCGCGCTCGCCGACATAACAGGCCGTGCCCCATGTCCGCGCTGCGCGCACCGCTGCGGCGCGCGCCTCCGCCGCGCCGGAGGTGTCGAGCGTCTTGTGCGCGCCTTCGCCATGCGTGAGATCGCGGATCGCCGCGACCGGATCATTCTGGCGCGACTCGATCACGTCATGCGCGCCGAAGTCGCGCGCAAGCGCGCAGCGCTCGGTCGAGACATCGAGCGCGATCACGCGCGCACCCATCGCGACCGCAAGCTGCGTCGCCGACAAGCCGACCGGCCCTTGGCCGAAAATCGCGATCGTCTCGCCGCCCTGCAGGTTGAGCCGCTTGAGCGCCTGATAGGCCGTGCCCGTGCCGCATGAGATCGCCGCGCCGGTTTCGAACGAGAGCGCATCGGGCAAAGGCACCAGCGTCGCCACCGGCACCTTCATGTAACGCGCGTGCGCGCCGTTGCCGTTGGCGCCGAACACGGTCGCGCCCTTGAGGCACATCTGCGCCCAGCCGGAGCGGCAATGCTTGCAGGTCTCGCAGCCGGTGTAGTGGTGATCCATCACGCGCGCGCCGATGCGCGTTTCCTTCTCGGTCACGCCCGAGCCGACAGCGACTACAACGCCGCACGGCTCGTGCCCCGCGATCACCGGCTCGGCACCGCGCGCGAAGCCGGACGTGGTGTCACCGGGCTTGAAGCTCGCGCGATAGACATGCAGGTCGCTGCCGCACATCCCGGATGCCTTGATTTCGAGCACCACGTCGCGCGGGCCGGGCGTCGGATCGGGGAACTCGCGCAGTTCCAGCTTGCGGTCGCCCGTGAAGACCACGCCCTTCATGCATTCCTCCCCGCTGCCGCGTTTGGAGGGCAGCTTATCGCGACATGATGCCGATATCAGCCGCCGGAGCGGCCTTCTGCCTCACCCGCGTGTGCCTGACCTAGCCTTCAAACCGCCACCGCCGAATCGAATATAACGCGCTGAGCCGCGCCTTTTCGGCGGCCACGGAGAGTTTCCATGTCGATGGCTGCGGACGATCCTGTCATTCCGGCTCCGGAGCGGGCGAAGCTGCGGCCGCTGCCGCAGATCATCTTCGCGTCGCGCTGGCTGCAGGTCCCGCTCTATCTGGGGCTGATCCTGGCGCAGTGCGTTTACGTGTTCCTGTTTCTTAAAGAGCTATGGCACCTCATCGGCGGCGCCTTCAAGTTCACCGAGCAGGAGATCATGCTGGTCGTGCTCGGCCTGATCGACGTGGTGATGATCTCGAACCTGCTGATCATGGTGATCGTCGGCGGCTACGAGACCTTCGTGTCGCGGCTCGAGCTGGAGAAACATCCCGACCAGCCGGAGTGGCTGAGCCACGTCAATGCGAGCGTACTCAAGATCAAGCTTGCTATGGCGATCATCGGCATCTCGTCGATCCATCTGCTGCGGACGTTCATCTATGCGGGCAATCTCGGGCGGGATACCGCAGGCGGTCTGACCGAAGCCGGCGTGCTGTGGCAAACGATCATCCACGTCGTGTTCATCCTCTCCGCGGTCGGCATCGCCTATGTGGAACGGCTGAGCGCGCCGGTGTACGCACAGAAGGACCACCGCCACCACTGACTTGTCGGAGAACGGCAGTTTGCGCGTTGTTGCACTGATCCTCGGTCTCTGGCTGCTGTCCTCGCCGGCGTTCGCCGCCGACGCGGCGTTCACGCGCTGGCTTGAGCAGCTTTATCCCGCTGCGCAGACGCTCGGCGTGTCGCGCGCGACATTCGATGCCGCCACGGCCGGGCTGGAACCGGACCTCGCGCTGCCCGATCTCGTCATTCCGGGGCGCGTCGACCGCCAGCCCGCGCAGGCCGAGTTCGTGCAGACGCCGGCCGAGTATCTGCGCGAGTCTGCCTTCAACGCGATGGCGGGGCAGGGGCGCAAGCTCGCCGAGCAGCATCGCGCCACGTTGCAGAAGATGGAGCAGCGCTTCGGCGTGCCGGGCTCGATCGTGCTGGCGATCTGGGGGCGCGAGACGGGTTATGGCGCGGCGAAGATTCCGCACAGCGCGATCCGCGCGCTCGCGACGCAGGCTTATCTCGGGCGGCGCAAGGAGCAGTTCCGCGAGGAATTCCTGCTCGCGCTGAAAATGCTGCAGGAGGGACACGTCACGCTCACCGCAATGAAATCCTCGTGGGCCGGCGCGATGGGGCATCCGCAGCTGCTGCCGTCGGGTTTCTACAAATACGCGATCGACTTCGACGGCGACGGCAAGCGCGACATCTGGACCTCGGTGCCGGACGCGCTCGGCACCATCGCGAACCATCTGGTCGAGCTCGGCTGGCAGCGCGGGCAGCGCTGGGCCTACGAGGTGCGCGTGCCCGCCAATGTCGACTGCACGATTGCGCAGCCCGACGCGAAGGCGACACTCGGTGAGTGGATGAAGCGCGGCTACGTGATCGCAGGCGGCCGTGCGCTGACGTCAGCGGAGCTCGCGCAGCAAGCCTCATTGCTGATGCCGGCCGGACTCTACGGCCCTTCGTTCCTCGTCACGGCGAATTACTTCGCGCTGAAGGACTATAATTTCTCCGACCTCTATGTGCTGTTCGTCGGCCATCTGGCGGACCGCATCGCGAACCGCCCCGCGTTCGAACAGCCGTGGCAAAAAGTCTCGCAGCTTCCGACCGCATCGCTGGAAAAAATGCAGCGCACGCTGACACAGCGCGGCTTCTACAATGACAAGATCGACGGCAAGGCCGGCATGCTGACGCGTTCAGCGCTCGGCAAATACCAGAAAGCCAACAGCCTGAAGCTCGACTGCTGGCCGACGCAGGCCGTGCTGGATCACATGAAATGAAAGACCCGGCCGCGCTTGCGCGGGCCGGGTCTTCCGTCAAACGCTAAAAGCGTCCGATCAGATCACGGGCAGAAGTAGCGCGGACGGCCGCGATAGCCCACGACGTTGCCATAGGGGTCATACACCGGCACGCGCGCCCAGTAGCCGCCGGGGCAGCCGACCGGAGGTCCAGCCGCGTAGGCGCCGTACGGCACGTAGCCCGGCTGAACCACATAACCGGGGCCGTAATAGCCCGGGCCATGAGAGTTCGCGATGGCGCCGCCGATGATTGCGCCGGCGGCAACGCCGCCGAGGATGCCGAGGCCGACCGCCGGGCCCCAACGCCGCTGAGCGAAGGCGTCCGACGGCGCAGCCGTCAGCGCGACCGCGATCGTCGCGGCGGCCGTAAGCGTGGTGAGGGTCTTCATCATGGAGTTAAGGATCCTCGTTAGGGCGGCCGGCCGTGCGCCGAACGCCGTGAAGCACATAGTCCATCCGCAGCGCGGGTGACAATTATTAGCGCGCGCATTTTGGCCGAAATTGGGAGCCGCAGCGCGAAAAGATGAACGAATATGCAGATTTAGCCGTGTTCCCGCGCGTTTGGTGCGATCCGCCGCGCTTCTCGCGCAAGTTGGCTAACGGAGCGTGACGAAATCATTTCGCGCGACGTGTTGCGATTGGAGCGGGCTCGCATTCCGGGCTAGGGTCGCGCGGATTTTCGGGAGGGATCGCAGTGCTCGATCGGCGACAATTCACGGCGGGCCTCGCGTTGGCGGCAACGGCGGGCTCCGCGCATGCGCAAACCTGGCCCGAGCGCCCGATCCGCATTCTGGTCGGCTATCCGGCCGGCGGCGGCGTCGACATCGTGGCGCGCCTGCTCGGCGAGCCGATGAAAGCGGCGTTCGGCCAGACCGTGATCGTCGAGAACCGGCCGGGTGCGAGCGCGATGATCGCCGCGAGCGCGGTCGCGAAGTCGCCGCCGGATGGTTTGACCCTGCTGATGGCGGCCTCCGGTGAGGTCGCGATCAACCAGCATCTGCACAAGGACAAGATGACCTACGATCCGCTGCGCGAGCTTTCCGGCGTCGCGCTGATCGGCATCGTGCCGTGCGTCGTGGTGGTCGCCGCCGCGACGCCGGTGAAGACCGCGCCCGAGCTGATCGCCTACGCGCGCGCGAACAGCGACAAGCTCTCGTTCTCGTCGTCCGGCATCGGCAACCCGCAACAGCTCGCCGGCGAACTGATGAACCACATGGCCGGCACGAAGGTGCTGCATGTGCCGTATCGCGGCTCCGCGCCCGCCGTGACCGATGTGGCGACCGGCGCCGTGACGATGAGCTTCGCCAGCCTCGCGGCGGCGCTGCCGCTGATGCAGGACGGGCGCATCCGTGCGGTCGCCGTCACGTCGCGCGAGCGCATGCCGCAAATTCCCGACGTGATGCCGCTCGCCGACGGCGCGCCCGAGATGAAGGGCTACGAGCTGCTCAACTGGTTCGGTCTTTTGCCCCTGCGGGCACGCCGGAGGGTGTGGTCGCGCGGCTGAACGAGGTGGTGAACGCAGGCCTGCGCGACGCGAAGATCGCCGACACGCTGGAGAAGCAGGGCATCGTGCCGCGCCCGATGAGCGCTCCCGACTATCGCGCATTCGTGACCGCGGAGGCGGAGAAGTTCGGCAAGATCGTGCAGCAGGCGAATATCAGGCTGGAGAATTAGCTCCGCCGTCATGGCCGGGCTTGTCCCGGCCATCCACGTCTTCTTATCTATTTGGGTTGAAGAAAGACCTGGATGGCCGGGCACCAGGGCGTCTACGCCCGTCTTCGACGTGCTATGCCCGGCCATGACGGAGCAGCATGCCCATCCTCATCGCCATCGCGGCGCTCGCTTTTCTCGCCCTCGTGTTCGGCCCGCGCATCTGGGTGCGCCGCGTGCTGGCGCAGCACGGCGCCGACCGGCCCGACCTGCCGGGCACGGGCGCAGAGCTTGCGCGCCATCTGCTCGACGAGGCGAACCTGCCGTCCGTGATGGTCGAGAAGACCGACACCGGCGATCACTACGACCCCGAGGCGCAGGCCGTGCGCCTTCTGCCGCAGCATCACGATGGCCGCTCGGTCGCGGCGGTTGCGGTCGCGGCGCACGAGGTGTCGCACGCCGTGCAGCACGCGCGCGGCGAGACCGCATTCATGCGGCGGCTCGATCTCATCAAGCAGCTCGGCTGGGTCGAGAAGCTCGCGAGCGGCATCCTGCTGTTCTCGCCGATCGTGTTCGTCGTGATGAAGTCGCCGGCGCTGCTCGCGCTGCAGATTCTGGCCGGCGTGCTGCTGCTCGGCATCCGCATCGTGGTGCATCTCGTCACGCTCCCCGTGGAGTTCGACGCGAGCTTCGGCAAGGCGCTCCCCGTGCTGCTGCGCGGGCGCTATCTCGGGGCAGGGGACATGGCCGCCGCACAGAAGGTGCTGAAGGCCGCGGCCTATACCTACGTCGCCGCCGCGCTCGCGGCGCTGCTCGATGTCGTGCGGTGGGTGAGGATGCTGAGGTTTTGAGGATTCAGCGGCGGCTCACGCCCGCGACCACGAACGACATGCTAGCTAGCTACCGCGTTACCCAGGTCACGATGAAGGAAGCCATCAGGTCCATATAGCCGCTGCTGACGAGCACCGCGCTGGCGATTGCACCCAAGATCGGGGCAAGGACTGAGAGGCCAAATGAAAGGAACCTTTGCATGTTGTTCCGATCCCTTGCAAGCTGACTTGTCGCCTTAGTAGCGGTTGAGCAGCTTGAAGCTGGACGTTTCAAAATCTCGATCTTTTTTTGGTGTGGATGTCCAGTTGGCTAAAGTTGCACCGCATTTAGGGTGAGTTCGTTCCGTCGACAAATGAGATCGGCTTCTGATGGGTGCCGAAACCGCTAGCAAATACATGTCGCGCGCCGAAGTGGGCGAGGCAATTCAGCTTATGCGCGACAGCGATAAGACTATCTTGGTAAAGATCTCAATGAGTTATGCGGCAACAACATCTTATGGCTATCAGGATTTGCTTCAGGAGAGTATTGCGCGAGTCTGGAAGGGCGCAGGCCTTGGCCGAGAATCGGTCCCTAGTTGTGTTCCTTGGTGGTGTAATACGGAGCATAGCCTGGGATTGGCGAAGAAGGGGTCCTCCGGAACAATGGACCAATTCTTACATTTCGGATTCTCCTAATTTCAGCTCGGAACCAAAGTTAGATGCGGAAGAAATCGTTGCGATGTTTGTCGACGATCCCATCGCGCTGCTCGTCATTTCAGGAATGATGAAAGGATTGAGAGGGAAAGAAGCGTACAACGCTTGCGGGTTATGTCAGAAATCTTATGAAAGCAAGCGTAAGAAAATCCGTCGTCGAATAAAGTCCCTTTGGCGGAAAGATCATGAACACTAACTCTAGTGACACCGATGAGTTCGATAAGGTGGCACGTTTCTGCGTCGCCCTTTGCGAAGATATTTTGAGCACCTCTGCCGATGATATTATGTTGGAGGTTGAGAATAATTTTGGCTCGCGACAAGCGCTGGCGCTTGAGTTTGATCGGATATTTCAGAATGTACGAGACCGCAGCGCCGATAACCATGGCAATTTCGATTGCTCTGAGGAGGGCCTTCCATCAGCGTCAGCAGAAATTGAAACGCCTTCGGCGACTGGGGTCGTAAATCTGGAAGGTGAGAGCCGCGCTGGTCAGGAGAACGTTAAGTTAGCTTATAGCATTAGCTCAATCGAAGATGCCGAATCCAGCGATGGTTTGTATCGATTTCTGCAGGGCTGTGGCTCGAAGGCAAGCGGGATTTGTGTAAATTTGAGGAGGGTGTCAGGTGCCTCGATCGCCACTGTTGGGCGAGCTCGTGTATATCAATTTGGTGACGCACTGATATTGGGCGATACAGAGTTTGAACGGCCAATCCAAATCGATGTTCATAGACCATTATTTTATATGATAAGAATATTATTCGCAATGCAGGTCCAAGTTCCTTTGGAAAACGTCATTTGGCCAGCGGGATTGTTTGGGGTTGATCGAAGTGTTGAGAAAGAGTGCGCTGATGTATTTATGCGGCCAGTGTCGTGGAGTGATATCAAGGACCATTACCATTTGCGTCGCCTTGCAATGGCCTCGACAAATAGTTTGTCGATGTCATCGACAGGCATTTATTGCGTAGACGAAAGGAAGGCGATGGCTTCAACTTTTGAGAGGATAACCGAGAGAGTTTCGGAGGTAGAGGCGTGTCAAGAGCCGAGCAAAGTTCGCGAAGAGCTGCGGAGGCTAGTTAACCACTCTGTGGAGTTATTGTTTTGTGCTTAGCTAGCGAGCCGCCGACCTTCAATTCTTTGGTCCGTCTCTGCTTTGGTGGCGCACCGCGGCACGGAGCCAGTCTGGCTGGTTTGACATTCCGAAGGAAATTTTATTCCTACTATTGACAAATAAATCCTATCACCTATCTTGTTGCTCACCTCGTCCGCTGAGGGGCGCTCTCATGAGGCGTCGTGATGGCGGGACGAACCGCAGTAGGCGCCGGAGATACGGCGTGAATACTCCTGTGGTGGCCGGTGCGGACGGTTTCCGTCCCGGTTCGGTGCGGCGCCTGCGGGCGGGCTCGACGCAGAGCCTGCACCCGGGCGGTCTCGGGGCCGGCGTTCCTTGCGATGGAAGTTCGTTCCTGGCGTTGGATAACGTGCTGATATTGCTTGATTTGATGTAGCCCTCGCATCACCGTCATTCCTGCAATCGCCCGCAGATCGCTACCTATTTGGGCGACAGGTAACGGAAAGCTGATGCCGAAAATCAAACTGACGAAAAGCGTGATCGATGCAATCGAGCCGACCTCGAAGGACGAGGTCTATTGGGATGCCGCCCTACCGGGCTTCGGCGTCAAGATCACGCCGAAGGGACGCAAGGTGTTCATCGCGCTCTATCGGGTCCGCGGCGGCAAATCGCGGCTGCGCAAGTACACGATTGGACCATATGGGAAGCTCACCCTGCATCACGCGCGCGCTACCGCGCAGCGCGTGTTCGCGGAACGGTTCGAAGGCCGCGATCCAGCCGCCGAGAAGCTCGAACAGCGTCGGCGCGAAGTGGCCGATCGGGTCGATGACCTTATCGATGCGTTCGCCGCGGAGCACCTGTCGACAATTCGGTCAGGCCGGGCAACCGCGCGGCAGTTGAGGCGCGAAGTGATACCGGTGTGGGGACATCGAAGCATTCATGACATCACGCGCAGAGATATCAGCTCGCTAGTCTTCCAGGTTGCAGCTCAACGCACGCCGAACTCGGCACACAGGCTGCTGAAGGGGATTAAACGCTTCTTTAGCTGGTGCCTCGGTCGAGCTATCCTCGAATCCACTCCAGCGCTTGGCATCCAGTCAGGCTATCGCGAAGTCTCTCGTGATCGCGTGCTCAGCGATGAGGAGCTCGCACGAGTCATTAAGGCAGCGCGCGAGATCGGCGGCCCATTTGGCGGCATTGTCGAGTTCCTTGCCCTGACGGGTCAGCGACGCGAAGAGGTCAACCAGATGACTTGGGACGAGGTTGATCTCGACCGACGGATTTGGACGCTACCAGCGGCGCGAACCAAAAATGGGCGGCTCCATGTAGTCCACCTGTCCGAACAAGCCATCGCGGTTCTCACGCAAACACATCGCGGGCAGACCTACATCTTCTCGAACACATCGAGGCCCTATCAGCGGTTCAATCGCGCGAAGCGAGGGCTTGATGCACTGTCAGGGGTCCAAAGCTGGGTGCTTCACGATCTACGCCGAACATGCGTGTCCGGCATGGCGCGGCTCGGCATCGCCCCGCACATCGCTGACAAGATCCTCAATCACCAATCAGGCACTATTTCTGGCGTCGCAGCGGTCTATCAGCGGCACGACTTTATGGCCGAACGGAAGGAAGCACTTGAGCGGTGGGATACTCATGTTGCCCACCTGTGCGGCGAGCCTCGGCTATCGCTGATCCGCCGCGCTGGTTGAGTCAGTCTTTGCGTTCTGATCGCTAGTGGTCGCTATCGACCGCCGTCAACAGGGGATGCTTGGACTTGTTATCGAGGATCGTGCGAGGCGCGCGCCGCTCGCTCCAAATGCAATTTGTTCTTTAAAAAAACGGCCGATAGCTTCTACGCACTTTCGTGTTCGCCGAGCTGACCATTTCCGCGCCCTCGCAAAGGATCTGCCGCCAGACCGCGTTCGCTATGAACTTTTGTTCGAGGCGGCTAGCTTTTCGAGAATTCGAAACGCTTCCTCACGCAAGCGCAGGTCAGCATCGACCGTCCTTACCTTTGCAAGGCGCTCAATCTCCTCTTGCGAGAGGTAGGTCTCGTCAAGAAGGTCGAGCCCCGCCCATCGGTGCTTGGGATCGTCGGACTCCAGCAGGGTCAGTATGCGGCTTATCTGCCCTGCAATGAGTGGCATTTTCGCATGCAGGGCCGCGGACAGAAGCCGAAGCGATCCCGTTCCAGCGATCGCACCTTCAACGATCCTTTCGCGCGCCTCGGCGGATACCTGCAAACGCTCAAGAACAGCCTTCCGCCCGATCTCGCAAATCTCAGACCGCGCATCCGCAGCGTAGGCAAACAGCTCGTCTTCGGTCGCGTTTCGGATAGTCAGCAAGGCACGGAGAATGGTCTCGCGCGGGCTGCGCGGCACGACGCCGCCCTTGGCGGGATAAGGTTCTTCATGCTGCGCCCAATACCGATAAGCCTCCTCAAGAAGTGTCTGCAATTCGTCGGCACCTGGTTTGGCCCAGCACGATGCAAGTTCGGCCGCCGCCATCGCAATCTCGACCGTCCCGGTCATGAGGCCGTTTCGCGCAGCCGACATAGCGTCCGGCGTCACCGCGGGGTCGAGTTTGTGCAGCACCTGAAAGGCATGCTCGCATCCCGCTACGAGCGGCTCTTGCAAGCGCGCGCAGATGACCTCAACCGCCGTTGGCTTCTCAAGGAGGGTCGCAAGCGCTGCGCCCGCCCATAATGCCCAGCGCGTGCCGCTTCCGAGCGTGCGCGCGGCAAGGTCCCTCAGCGCATTCCCGCGTGCATGGTTGGCCAGAAGATTCGCCGCGAGATGCACGACCCAATAGGACCGGTGATGAAGTGCGCGTGTTAGCTTCGCTACGTCAAGGTTCAGTGCCGCGGCCTTATCCCAGTCGATCTCCGGCGCATCAACATCCGGAAGCTCGCCGTACAACTGATACAAATCGTCGTCGGAAAGAGCGCCAAGGCGGTTCAAAGCGCGGTGTGCGTCGGCAATCAGTTGATCCCGTTCCATAGGCGCGATGTCGACGACGCCGCGAATGACTTCGAGAACGGAATCGTCTTCGGAAGGGACGCGCCACGCCCAAACGTCAGGCGCGGGAAGTTTCATAAACCCCGTTACCCGCAGAAACGCACTCAGGTGCAGGAAGGAATTCGCGGCGGGCGGTCCGTGCGGCGGTTGTCCCAGCGCTGCGATGGCGCCAAAAATCT
Organism: uncultured Alphaproteobacteria bacterium; assembly: GCA_963779545.1. Classification (GTDB taxonomy): domain Bacteria; phylum Pseudomonadota; class Alphaproteobacteria; order Rhizobiales; family Xanthobacteraceae; genus PALSA-894. Next base: position 579,558 of record CAVZYQ010000013.1, read on the forward strand.
TCTGGTATGAACGCCGTTGCGCTTCGGCATAGCCCTCCGGCCCGCGCATTTGCGTTGCCCAGTTCTTGTAGAGCGACGCCATTTTGATGGAGTAATTTTTCCCCTTGGCTTTGAGGAGCGCATCGACCTCGAAGTAGGTGTTGAACGACTGCACCAATTCCACGTTCAGGATGCGCGGCACCACGTCGTCGGCGACTTCGGGCGGGCAGCGGTCAAGCACGTCGCGCACGGCGGGGACGAGAAACTCCTGCACAATTCCGAAATTACCCCCGCCCAAAACCAACCCCCCACCCAATGACGGGGAGGCGCCATGCTCAATCACGCTTGGCAGCACGTCGAGCTGCTTGAGTAACTCCGTCAGCTCGTAGTGCTCGCGCCCGGCCACAACCGCGCAGCTCCATGCGACGACGCGGGTCCACACATTACCATGATCCAGCAACGAGGCGGCCAAGGACCCGACCTCTGCCGGGAAACGCCGCGCAACGGCCACAAGCGGCTCGCCGACCTTGTAGGCCCAGCTTTTCCGCTCGGAGCGCACATAATCGAAGGCATAGCCGATCATGCGAAGCCGGACCGGAGCATCCGGCGGCACATCAAATTCAACCGCCAGAGTGAGCGCGCTCGCAACGGCGCGGGCACCCACGCTGCCAAGCGCGTGGTTTTCGAGCAGCGCAGTGCAAGCCGGCGTCGCCAGTCCCAGTGAACTTGCAAACCCGATCACCTCCGACCACTCGTCCGCGTTGACGGTCGCGGCGATCGTCGCGCTCTGCGCCTCTGGCGGCATGGCGGCGAGATAGCGTGCCGCTGCAAACTCGCCGAGCGTCTTGTGAATGAAGGTTATCGTCGCTTCCCCGGCATGGTGGACGCGCTCCAGCATGCCGACCTCTTGCCAATACACGAGACATTTATCGACAAGCTCCCGCGCTTGCAGGTACGTGCCTCCAATCTCCGGCGCCAGAACTCTCCGCACACCGATCGGCAAGCGAGCCGAGCAGGCTCAAGGGGTACGCGATCAGAGTCCATCCGAGCGTGTCGAGCATGCGGCGCAGGATCGCCGCAGAAGCCGGCGCAGTAGGGATTCGCGCGCTGGGCGCTTCGTCGATCAGTTCAAAAATCTTGGCGTAAAGCTGGATCTTGGTGCGGCCAAGATCGCTTCCCGCACGATCAGCGAAGCCGCAATTCCGATCAGAAACGGATTTCTTGAAATGAGCCGGCCAGAATGGCTTGCTTTCAATTGCTTCCCCGCGACGTCAAACGCATTGTCATGCAGCGGGTGGGACTCCGGCACGATGCTGGCAATGAGATTCCCAGATTTCACATCGGCGGCGCTCTCGCTGGGCGGCACGAGGTCGTAGTGCCGCCAGGCCCGGAGAAGAGAAGAGCGATAGCCCATCGGTCGCGTCGTGACGATGGCGCGGCAACCAGGATGCCCGGCAACGAAACTCAGAAGACCTTGCGCCACCGCGTCCTGATCGCCGCCGCACTCATCAAGTCCATCACACAGCAGCACCCAATCGACGACATTCATCAATTGCGCGGCGCCGACGCTCAGACCTGACCCGTCCAGGCCGAGGCGAAACAGTGCTTCGGTAAAGCTGCTTCCCTGGTGCCGCATCTGTGTGGCGATCGCCGAAAGGCTGACCCGGAGCACCGGGACGCCTTCCTTTGAATAAAGGCGGGCCAGCTTTTTCAACAGTGTGGTCTTGCCCATGCCGGGGCCTGCTTCGACCACGACGTGCCGCACGAAGCGGCCGAGCGTCTCGCAATCAATCACCGTGCTCTCGTATGAGGGAGAGTTGGCATGCCAGTTGTGGTATCGCTTGAGTGACTCGGAGAGATCCGCCGCTTCGGTACGCGCGCCTTCGCGCACTGCCGCGCGCAAGGGAATCCATGCTTCATCAAGCGAAGGCGGCCGTTCCGCGCCAAAGATCGAGAAGGTCGTGTTGGAGGCGAACACCCAGGCGTTTAGCTTTGCAAGGAATGCTCCAGGAACGTCCTCGCCGTCCTCGATCTCGATGCCTGCCGTCTGGAGCACGTGAACCGCGCTGGATGCCGTCCGTGCGCCGCGCAGCGCGATCACATCGAGAGCGTCACGGTAGAAGTGATTCCAGGCATCGACTACTTGAGCGGCGCGTTTGCAAAGATGCGTCAGCTCCGATTGCGCCAGCTGCACCGACGCGCTGCCGTCATCGACCGCGTCCACTGTGACAATGCGCAAATAGCGGCATACGCGATCGACGGGCAACCCCGCGTCATTCAGCTTGTTAACAAGCGTAAGCGCAAGTCCGGACAGACCGTCCGTCCTGCCATCCGCCAAGCGTTTGATGTCGCGACGAAGCTCTCGTTGAATGGATCGGCTACTGTCGGGCGAGACGGCGAGAACACCATATTAAATCGCCCCGGCATGGATCGCGCCCGACATCCGTAACAGAGGTGTCCAAAGCCGCTCGCCTGCCGCGAGACCTTGCTTGATTTAAATCTCGGCGATGCCCCCGTCCCGCAACCGCGCCTGAAGATCGTCGCCCGAACCCCCGGTTTCCGCGAGCACCAATACCGGCACGTCTTGAGCAACCCCGTCTAGCCAGCCCAGTGGACGCCCGCTGGCGAGCTTGACCAAGGCAATAGCCGTGACCGCGGCTTGGAAGATGAGGCCGCCTGCCGTCGCCGCGCCGCCCGCCGCTCTTCGCGACGTGCCGGTTCTCTTGGCAGCGCGGCTTGGTCTTGCCTGTCTTGTTTTCTTGGTTGTGGGCCGCGGCATGCGCGCCAAGTCTCTCAATCTGAAGTTCGACCGCTTGCCTCACACGTGACCTCAGCAAGGCAATCATGACACCCGCAGCGGGCCCGGGCCAGTTTCGTCAACCAGCGCAAGCAAACGCTGACCGCACGGCCCCTACGCCGCCGAAGGACGCCGCGGCTTCGCTACGACCCCGCCGCCGCCGCACCCTGCGGGGTCAGGTCGCCTGATTCAGCCGCGCGCGGCCAAGCGCGCCCAGAGGCGATGTCGGGATGGCGCGGTTCCAATTCCGCGGGACCAATGTAGTCGCGGAGATAGTCGATGTTAGCCAGACACTCTTCGGCCAGCGCAGCCACGCGCGCGTCGCTATCATCCAGCATGCCGAACAAGGTCTTTCGCAACGGCGTGACGGACACCGGGTGAAGATTATAGACGTTGGCCCCCTCGGAAATCGGTTGGTGATTCACGGCGCTGTGCTCTAGGGCCTGATGCATCGAGCCATCGAACCGCTTGCCGGCTCGCGCGTAGCCGCGAACGAGCGCGAGCACGCTATCCGCACCACCGATTTCCTCTACGGTCTGCTCTAACAACCGCCGCGCCGGGCCTGATGACGCAGCATCGTATACGCGCAGAATCTCAATTTTGAGTTCGGGATTCCCTTTCGCCAACGGCGCAATTTGTCTCGCGAGCCACCAAAGCTCGGTCGAACCGCGTTCCCTTCCGAGTTGACCCTCCATCACCAAGCCGATCAGCGTCTTGACGACCGTGATGGTTCCTCGGCTGAGGAAAGCCTCCATCCATTCGTGCTCGCTCGCAAGGCCGCGGAAACGCCGTAGCATTTCGGCGAGCTGCTCCTCGGACAATTCCGGTGCGGCGCCTGCTGCAATGACAAGTCGCTCCATGCGCTCAGGGCTAGGCAGAACACCGGCCACCATTTGCACAGCCTCAAGCACCGTCTCCGCCCGGTCCGAGAACGGCAACAGTTCAAGCCAGCCGGTCACCTCCCACAAGCCATCGCGGAAGCGCCAGGTATTCTTGCGCGCATCGTCAATCCAGTCGGTGATGGCACCAAGCGCGAGATCGGCGCTGAAACGCTCGCCCGCCATCACAAGCGCGGCGACAAGCTCGCGCTTGCTGCGCACCGGCTGTGGCAGCGCGAGCAGCCTGGCGATGAGTTCTCCCTTATCACGGTACGGCATAGCCAAAGCCATGCGCGCGATCATGATCGCCAGCGCCTGTTGCGTGTCCGTGGAGCCGGGCGCAGTCAGGCGTTCAACGGCAGCGAAGATCGCGTCTGAATACGACGTATCGCCATCGCCGCCCGTGCCACGCGCGCGCTCGGCGCGCCGCGCGGCAGCATCCGGCAAATGCGGCCACGACTTGAAAAGGCTTGGCTTCTCGGCACCGTGCTTGCGGTCATAGATTGCCTTCAGCACGCAGGCGGCATCGAAACCGAACTCTTCATCTTCGAGATAGCCGATCATCAGCGGCACTGCCGGCTCGCCGATCCGCGCGAAAGCGTCGCGGTAGATAAGATTGTATCCCATCGCCGCGTCCGAACGCAGCTCGATCGCGGCACGCCCACCTGCCGCGCGCGTCTGTTGCCGGGCGACCTGCCGCCGGCGCGCGTCCTCGTCGCGCAAGTCCTGAAGCGCATCCAGCAGCTCCGCCCGCGCAAGCCTGCCGATCGCGGTGCCGACGTTTGACAGTTGATACCGGCGGCTTTCGGGATCTGAGATAAGAGCGGACGCCCAAGCCCGAAGGAGCCCGATCACCCGTTCGGCTTCGCCGCCGAGTTCCAGTGGCGCCTTGTCATGGTCGTGCGAGCCATGCCGCCCGATCAATGACGAAATCGCGCCGATCGCATGCGGTGGATCGCCAGCGTCCCGTGTCAGCACCGCCGTAACGAACGAGGCAACCGGCGTGACCGCGAGACGATCTTGCCAGGCGCGCAATTCTTCGCTCGGACCTCTCTTTTCATTCTCAGGCGCGGCAGCGAGCCGATGGGCCGCGTCGACCATCGCTTCCATCAACGAGCGCGCCGTCTTTGGCCCCGCAACGCGGGCAGCGGTGATCCCAGCCGCCTCCGGCGCGCTTCGGTCAAGCGCGAGGCCTGCAACCGGCCCGTCGTCGACCGGCGGGACTCGAGCAAGGTAGTCATCGGCGCTGAATGGAAGCTCAAGCCCGGCCTTAAGGCGGCGCAGGAGCGCGCGCCCAACCGCTTCGGGATAGCGCTCCCAGGCCCGATAGATGGTCGATCTGGCGTGCTGATCCCGCGCCGGGAAATCCTGTGCGGCAACGGCTTCCTCGATCGCCGCCTCACTTTCGGCCGATGTCTTGCGGCCATCCAGCAGCAGACCGATGCGCGCCGACGGATCGGTCGAATTTGCGATGAGCTTTTCCCGCTCGATCCGCAAGCGTTCGGCGGCGAAGCGTTCCGTGATATCGCCACTATAGCCGCGTTGCGCCAGGCGCAACCAGACGGCATCCGGCGCGGCCTTTAGCAGCTCGTTCACATGCCGGTCGCCGCGCCGAAAGTGCAGCGCCTGGACCACTTCGAATTGCACGTCCGCGTTCGGATCGGCCTTGGCAATGGCCGTGGCGAGGCCCATGCCGTCGATGCCGCTGCGCATCGCCAGCTCCCGCGAGTACATGGCCGCGCGTTGCATCGGAGATCGCCGCGAGACGCTTGGCAGGCTCCATGCCGAGAACCGACGGGCGAAAACGCCGTGCCGCGCGCATGACCGAGAGATAGACTTGCGAGTTCGGACTCTCGACCAAGGGCCAGATCGTCGGCGCGAATTCCGAACGGCCCGAGGTGATCATGAAACGAACAGCGCGGTCGATCTTGCCGGGCGCGTGCCAGCGGCTCACGAACGAAGTTACGCGCTCGCCGATCAGCCGCCAGACTTCTTCGGAACAACGGTAGATGATTTCCGCGGTGAGCAGCGGATCGATGGAGAGCGCTGACAGTGCCACGTCGGCGACCACTTGCGCGCCATCGCCTTCCTGCCGCGAGAGGCGCTCGCAGGCAAAAAGGATCGATTCCTCCCACGCCCGGTTATCGAGAAATTCGCCCGCAACCGCTTCGCGGCGCCGCTATCGCCCGAGGCGGCCTCCCGCGTCGCCTGTTCGGCCTCGAACGAAGCGTACCATTCCTGAAACTGCTGGTGCTGGAAGGAGAGGACACCCGCGCCAGAACGCACTAGCGCATGCTGGCTGACCAGCACATCGAGAACTTGCGTCGGTTGTGGCGTGAAACTGATCTGCCCGTCCACGGCAAGCCTTTCCTCCACGGCCTTCACGACCGTGCGCGCCCGGGTGTCGGAGATCGCGGTGTTCGCCGCATGCGTCGCCTCGGCGGCCAGCGCCGTCAGCATTCGTGATGGAACCCAAAGAGTGCCGCGCGGAGCGCTTCCGCTTTTTCGGCCGCGCCTTCGTGTTGGCGCACGAAAAGCCGCAAGATTTCTTCCTTTGTCGTTGGAAGCGTGTTCCCGGGCGTCGAGGCAAGCAACGCGGTGAGATAGAGCGGGATCGCGACCAGCTCGCGGATACCCGGCGTACGCCACGCCTCGTCAAGAAGAGCCTCGCCTCCATCGCCGCGATAGGCACGGGCGATGTCGCGCTGTTGCTCGTCGTTCAGAAGGTCGATCTCGACGGCCTGCCCACCAATCGGAAGATCAAGCGCTTCGCGCCGCGTACTAATCACGATGCCAAGGCGCGGGTAGGCGCGTTGCAATCCGCGTAATTCCTTCTCGCGCGTTTGCGCGCTTCGCCATCGAGTTCGTTCCAGCCGTCCAGCATGAGAACGAGGCGGCCATGTTCCGCAAGAAGCGCTAGAGCCGGTTCGCCCACGCCCTGGAAAGCAGGACGGGCTGAGACCGAGGCCAAAAAACCCTGGCTTTGCGACGACCATTCCCCAAGGGGAATAAACAGCGCCGCCGACCGCCGCGCCGTATTGATCGCGTCGGCGGCCTGCATCAGCGTCGTCGTCTTGCCGGTGCCAGGCGGCGCGATGATCGTGACCTCGTTGAACGCCTCCACTGCCGCGGCCAATCCTGCGACATGGAACGCGCGGGTGCTTCCGCCCTCCTTCATGTGTAGGTTCAGCGCGACCGGATGCTGCGGCCAGCCCGGCATGCGCTTGAACGCCGCGAGATCTTCTACGGCAGCGCCGAGCACCCGCGCGACCGCCGTGTCGACATCGCTCGGCGCACCGCCAAGCCGGTTGTCGAGAGCTTGGGCGGCCACGTCCCCTTGCGACACGCCGGATGCCTCGCCGAGACCCAGCAGGGCTTCAAAGGACGGCTGCTCGGCGTCCCGTTTCCACCCCTGCAGCATCTCAATGGTGAAGTTCTTGTCGTCGCCGTCGACAAGGTCGCCGTGTGTCTGGCAGAGCCAAATGCCATTGGAGGCGTGCCGCCGCTACTCCCTTGAGCAACGCTGGTCGTAGCGCGGGCCGCCGGGGGACGCCGCCGTGATGTGCGCCGCGACACCCACATTGTGAACGCCCTCGTGGCCCTGCGCTGCTCCGATCGTGGGCCGCCGGCAGTGCGGATTCGAGCAAAGAAAGCCCGCGCGCTTGGCCAGGTTTGATTTCGTCGCGGAGGTAAAGTCATCTCTCACGCAGATCCTGTGCCTTCGATCGCACAACCGACCCCTCACGGAGCGGTGTAGAAGGGCTCGTGACCGTCATCAACCCATTCGTGGTCGCCGGGCCGGGCGAAAGACGGCCCGGCCTTTTGCCACGATCATCGGCTGCAGATAACCTCGCCATAGGTAATCGGACGGCGTTTGGCATAAATTTTCCAAAATGACCCCGCTCTTGCCGATTGGCTTTGCATCCTTCCGCGAGGCGCGAGAGACCTTCGAACACGCCCTATTCGCGGGCAAGCCGGAGCGGCCCGAAGTTCTCGAACTACGCCGCAAGCTTGGCCCCAATATTGGTGACGGCGTCGCTTTGGCAGCTGCAAAGAAGGCAATTTGGGAAGCTGTTGACCGGGGCAAACTGCGCCTTGTCGCGGTTGGCGGCCGCCCGCGCCGCATTATCACGTTGGATGCAGAGACCACTCATTGCATCCCCCACATGCGCAGGACTGATGATTTGACCTATTTGCGTCCGAGCCATCCCTTGCATCGCGAGTTCGTGGCGTGGTTTGGATTAGATCTGGGACGTGTAACGCTGGCGTTTCGCTCAAGCGAGGTCGAAGCACATGCGCAACGGTTGATGCGCGGCCGACGCCGCAAGAGAATTCCGAACGCCTCGACAAGACACGGTCGCCCATCGCTCCGCGCGCCAATCAAGCAAGCCATCGAGCAAATTGTTCGCCGGAATTCTTGGTCTGCAACGCAGTCCATCAAACAACTAACAGTGCTCGTCAATCGTCACGGATTAGTTCCTCGCCTGGTTTCTGAAGACACTGTTGGTCGCGCACTCGACGAACTGCACCGAGTGGATAAAGACCGGCGCTATGCCCGCATGCAGCGTCAGCGCTAGTCTCAGGCCGCTTCGACTTTTTGCGGCAACTAGCCATCCATTTTGCGGAAGGTCTTGGATCATCCTGCGTCTACGCTGATCACAGTGGAGACGTACAGATGACTGCCCAGGCCCAAGTTTCCCCAATCGATGCCCTGTTGACCGCCCCTGACACCGCGAAGCTGTTGCGGGTTAGCTTGTCGTGGCTCGCCAAGGCACGCCTCAGCGGCGACGGACCACGGTTCGTTAAGATCGGCCGCTCAGTCCGTTATCCCGAGAGCTTCCTCCGCGAATACATCAAGATGCGGACGCGTTCCTCGACGAGTGAGCGCTGAGCCAATCCTCTGTCCAAAAGATCAATGATTTATTGTAATAATCATCTATCTGAATACATCAGGATGACATGCCGTACATCAGTGTACACATAGATTAGGAATGAACATCACAGTATTTGTAGCCAATATACTGTTGACACCATCCTAATTTACTCCAGAATGACACAAGGGACATCCCAAGGACATCCGATGCCAAACGACCCCGTCCCAAGCGGCGCAAAGCAGTTACTTGAACGGTCGTTTGATGACGCGATCCGCGCGATCGACGCCGCGCCCTCGCTCACCAAATTGCAGAAGCAGCAATGGTGTTGTTCATTGCGCCAGATCGCCAAGTTGCTGGAGCGTCCGCCGGAGAGCGTTGTGGCGCGTTGGACGGCAGTGCACATGCCGATTGCGTCACTTCACCACGCGATGGCGGGACGACGAGAAAAGACCCTCCAAAACCACAGGGCCAATGTGCGCCGCGCTTTGGGGTGGTTCGCCGGCGAGCAGGATGTCGCCCCGCGCGGCATCCGGCTCAGTCCCGAATGGAGCAGACTGCGCGACCGACTTGAGGTGCGCGGTGTACGGGCGCGGTTGTCGGGCCTGATGCGCTACTGCTCAGGCAAAGGCGTTGCTCCTGAAGATGTCGGCGAAGCAACGCTCGATGGCTACATGGCGTATCGGGCCGCAACAACGCGGCTGGATACCAGCCTCGCGGCGCGACGCGAAATCGCCAGGGCCTGGAACGCCCGTGGCGATGCGATTGAGGAGTGGCCCTCGCGCCGGCTCATTGAACCCCCTCTCAAGAAGGCCGAGGGACCGACTTGGGATGACTTCCCGGAGGGGCTGCGACGGGACATTGAGAGCTATCTGGCGGGATTGGGTCGCCTACGGCGGGGGCTCACGGGAAAGCGTATCAGGCCGTGCAAGCCGTCCACGATCCACACGCGCCGCCAAGAGCTTATTGTCGTCATCAAGAGGGCGGCGCGCATCGTGCCGTTGGAGACGCTCATCAGTCTGAAGGTGCTGCTCAGTCCTGCTCTGGTGGAGCAGGTGCTCACCGCCTTTGGGAGCAACAGGGTGACCGACCCGGATATTCACCATCGACCTCGCCTGGAAGCTTCTCTCGATCGGCAGAGAAATCGGTCTCGACCTGGCTGAGCTGGAGCAGCTGGACGAGTTCAGGGCCAGGCTTGAGACGTTCCGGCAGAAGGGCCTGACGTCGAAGAACCAGGCGCTGATCCGCCGGGTGCTCAACGACAAAGTCTGGAGCAGCATCGTCAACCTGCCCGACGCGATGATGCGGGAAGCGCGGCAGTTAGAGGAACACGCACCAGTCAAAGCCGCCATCACGGCGCAAGTCGCGGTCGCCATCGCGATCCTGACGGCGGCGCCGGTACGCCTTGGCAATCTTGGGCGCATCCGGCTCGGCGAGAACCTGACCAGGCCGGCCGGCTTTGATGAGCCCTACTGGCTCGTCTTCCCGGATTACGACGTCAAGAACAACGTTCCGCTCGAGTTTGAGCTCGATCGCCGTCTCACGGATCTGATCGAGGAATACGTCAATGACTTCCGGCCTGCCCTGATACGGGGATCGAACGAGCCGTGGCTATTCCCGGGTGATGGCAGCGGCCACAAGAGCCTGCAGACTCTCGGTACTCAGATCAGCGAGCGGATTGCGGAGGAAACCGGCGTTCGGATAACGGCGCATCAGTTCCGCCATGCGGCGGCTGCGATCTATCTCAAGCACCATCCGGGCGCGTACGAGTCGGTTCGACGGTTACTCGGGCACCGCAATATCGTGACCACCACCCGCTTCTATTGCGGCCTGGAAACCACGCAAGCGACGAAGGTGTACGGCGACATCATTCGTCGTGCACTGAAGTTCGAGCCGGAAGAAGTCTGAGCCAATGGCCAGACCCGGCTCGTTGCCGCTTGCGCTTTGGCCCGCAGCCGATCGCGCCGCATGGGAGTGCGCTTGCGCACCCGGACAGCGGTTACGCCGCGGCGGGCGCGCGGGCCATCTCAGGCCGGTCACCCGCGATGATCTCGCGAAGCGCTACGGCCTGTTCCTGGACTTCCTGTCGCGATCCGGGCGCCTCGATACGGCTGCTGCGGCGGGCGCGCATGTCACGCCGGAAAACGTCGAAGACTATGTCGCGGAGCTGCGTCAACGCGTCGAGCTCGGTCACGCTTTACGGCTCCATCTACAAGCTGCGCCGGGCAACCGAGCTCCTGGCGCCAGATCACGATGTGTCATGGCTGGGTGAATTGGAAAAAGACCTCGATCTGATGAAGCAGCCAAAGTCGAAATTGAATCGCCTGGTTCTGGCGGAAGTGTTGGTGACGGCGGGGCTGACCCTCATGACCGAAGCCGACGCAGCCGCGCACCGCAAGGCACTCCAGCGGGCAACGCAACATCGCAACGGCCTGATGATCGCGCTGCTGGCGTGTTGCCCGATACGGCTCAAGAACTTCGCCGCACTCTCCTTGGGAGAAACCCTGGTTCAGATTGAGGATTGCTGGTGGATCGTGCTCACCGCAGACCAGACCAAGGAGAAACGACCGGATGAGCGGCGCATTCCAGACTTCCTCAACCCGTACGTTGATCAATACGTCGCCGCGCATCGCGCGGTGCTCGCAAAGTCGGAGGAGCCGAACACAGCTTGCTGGCTCTCAAGATGCGGCGCACCGATGAGCTATCTCGGCGTCGAGGAATCCGTGACGCGAACGGCGTTGGCCACAACCGGTATCGCCGTCAGCCCGCATCTGTTCAGAATGTCCGCCGCGACCACCGCCGCGATCCATGCGGGAGCCACTCCGCATCTCGCAAGCGCCATTCTCGATCATCGAGATGTCGTCACTACCCAAAACCACTACAATCGCGCTTCCAGCCTGACTGCCGGAAAGATCTACCTGGCGCTCGCCGAGACCTACAGAAAACAATAGCTAGTCAAGCACAGCGCTGTTGCGTGTCCGCAAGTACCCTGAAAGCGGACATCCGACTCCCAAAGTTGAACGTCCGCTAAGGGCCATGTGCGAAATTGCGCGGATAATCCTGACGGCTCTCTTCCTAGCCGTCCGTCTGCCGAAAGAGCGACTCAGCTCACTGCTGTTAGAGCAAATCATAGTGGTGATTGAGAGCCGTCCAGTCGAGCCCGATCGGGGCGGGCGCGCCGCCCTGGTTTGTGACCATATGGTTGGATGCGATCTGTGCGCCGTTCATTTCCCACATGACGACCTGGCCGTTGTCATGGCGCCACAGCACATCGCTGCGGCCGTCGCTGTTGTAGTCGCCGACGTCCTGGACCTTCCACTCGTTCCCCGGTGTCGCGACTGACAGGTTCGATTCGATCTGCGCCCCGTTCATCTGCCAGATGACGACCTGGCCGCTGTCATTGCGCAGCAACACATCACCCCGGCCATCGCCCCCAAAGTCGCCGGTCCCGACGATGTTCCAATCAAGACCCAGGTTCGCGATCGACTGGTTGTTGGTGATCTGCGCCCCGTCCATCGTCCAGAGAACGACCTGGCCGCTGTTGTCGCGCAACAGCACGTCGCTCTTGCCGTCGCCATTGGCATCCAGCAATCCCTGGAAGTGCCAGCTGCCGCCGACCGAGGCCACCAGCTGATTGTTGGTGATCTGCGCGCCATCCATCGTCCAGAGTGCGACCTGGCCGTTGTCATTGTGCCAGAGCGCATCGGCCCGCCCGTCGCCGTTGAAATCACCAACACCCTCGTTGTGCCAATCATTGCCGATCGTGGCGAGCGACTGATTGAACAGGATCGTCGATCCATCCATCTGCCAGAGCACGACCTGACCGTTGTCATGACGCCACAACACGTCAGAGCGGCCATCGGCGTTGAAGTCGCCGCTGTCCTGGAAATGCCAAGCCGGGCTTGGCGTCGCGACGCTCTGATTGCCGCCGATCTGTCCGGCGTTCATCAGCCATTCGGAAACCGATCCGCTTGCGTGCCGCCAGAGCACGTCGCTAATGGCATCGCCGTTGAAGTCGGACGGCGCTGCTCCCGTCCCGTTCACTGGCGTCACGTCGAGCGTAATCGAGCCATTGGCCGGTCCGGCGGCGTTCTGGTCTTCGATGTGCGTTGTGATCGTCGCGTCGACGTCGTTGTTGGTCGCCGGCGTGAATGCGACCGCGGCCAGCGCGGCGTTCACCTGCGCAGCGGTTCCGGTGATCGTCCAGACGCCTGTACCGCTGGTGTAGGTCGCCGTACCCGACGTCGTCAGGAGGCCGGCCGCGTTGTTCGACAGCGTCAAGGTCGCCGTGATGCTCTGTGCCGGGCTCGTATCGACTTCGCTCACCACGATGTCGTCGAGCGCCACACCGGACGCGCCCTCGGTGTAGGCCTTGGTCTGTGTCAGATTGCTCGCGGCCGGGGCATCATTGACCGGCGTCACGTCGAGCGTAATCGAGCCATTGGCCGGTCCGGCGGCGTTCTGGTCTTCGATGTGCGTTGTGATCGTCGCGTCGACGTCGTTGTTGGTCGCCGGCGCGAACGCGACCGCTGCCAGCGCGGTATTCACGTTCGCGATCGTGTCGGTGATGCTCCAAACGCCGGTGCCGCTGGTGTACGTCGCGCCGCCTGAGATTGTCAGGAAACCGGCAGCCGTATTCGACAATGTCAGCGTCGCCGTGATGGTCTGCGCCGGACTGGTGTCGACTTCGCTCACCACGATGTCGTCGAGCGCCACACCGGACGCGCTCTCGGTGTAGGCCTTGGTCTGTGTCAGATTGCTCGCGGCCGGGGCATCATTGACCGGCGTCACGTCGAGCGTAATCGAGCCATTGGCCGGTCCGGCGGCGTTCTGGTCTTCGATGTGCGTTGTGATCGTCGCGTCGACGTCGTTGTTGGTCGCCGGCGTGAATGCGACCGCGGCCAGCGCGGCGTTCACCTGCGCAGCGGTTCCGGTGATCGTCCAGACGCCTGTGCCGCTGGTGTAGGTCGCCGTACCCGACGTCGTCAGGAGGCCGGCCGCGTTGTTCGACAGCGTCAAGGTCGCCGTGATGCTCTGTGCCGGGCTCGTATCGACTTCGCTCACCACGATGTCGTCGAGCGCCACACCGGACGCGCCCTCGGTGTAGGCCTTGGTCTGTGTCAGATTGCTCGCGGCCGGGGCATCATTGACCGGCGTCACGTCGAGCGAGATCGTGCCGTTGGCCGGAGTTGCGGTGCCCTGGTCCTCGATATGCGTCGTGATGGTCACGTTGACATCGTTGTCGGTCGCGGGCGTGAACGATACCGACGCGAGCGCGGTGTTCACGTTGGCGATCGTGTCGGTGATGCTCCAGGCGCCGGCGTTGAAGCTGCCGCCGCCCGTCGTCGTCAGCACGCCGGCTGCCGCGCTCGACAGCGTCAACGTCGCCGTGATGGTCTGCGCCGGGCTCTCATCGACGTCGCCCACCACGATGTCGTCGAGTGCGACGCTGGCGCCGCCCTCGGTGTAGCCCTTCGTCTGCGTGAGATTGGTCGCGAAAGGCTCGTCGTTGACGCCGATGATGTCGATGTTCTTGGCCGTGACGCTGGTGGCGGTCACGTTCTGCAGGATGATCGTGTTGCCGAAACCATCGTCGATGAGCGTGTCGGCACCGCTTTGCGATTTCGCGGCGAGCACGGCGGCGGCGCTCGCGAATGCGCTGCTGGAGAAATGCAGAACCTCATTCGCGGCATCGAAATCGGTGACAACGTCATCGCCGAGTCCCGCAAGGAAGCTGAAGTGGTCGCGAGCAGCGCCGCCAGTGAACGTGTTGTTCGCCGTGCTGCCGGTAAATCGGTCCACCTGCGCGCTGCCGATCAGGTTCTCGATGTCGAAAAGCGTATCGCCCGCCGCGTCTCCGCCCGAGGCCGTGCCTGCGGCGAGGTCGACGATGACGCCCGCGGCGGAAGCCGCATAGGTTACCGTGTCGATGCCGCCATTGCCGTCGATCGTGTCGCCGCCCGCGCCGGTATCAAAAATATCGTCGCCGTCACCGGTGGTGATGTTGTCGTTGCCGCTGCCGGTCCTGATGTCGAAATGCTCGGCGCTGGTAAAGGTCACCTGCGCGAGGGAGGGAACTTCTGAGTGGTAGTACTGGCCGTCGAATCCTGACACGCCATTGTCGGCGACTCCGCTGGAGAATATTCCGACCGTCTGGGCCGAGTAGTCGAGCACCAGCGTGTCGCCCAGCGTCTGGCCGCTGGTGCCGAAGGTGACGACGTCCACACCGCCGGCGACTGTGACCCTGTCGTCGCCCCCGCCGGTGCGGATGTCCTCATGAAAAACGGCCGCCCGGGTGACAATCGTGTCGCCGCCGTTTCCCGTCGTGAAGCTCCCTCCTCCCATCGAAAAGCTCTGCAGATATTCGATGTTGGTGATCGAGAGCCCCATCGGGCCGGTAAAGGTGTTGTCTTGCAGATTGAGATTGATCGCCGCGAACGCCGAGAGGTCCGCCGCCAAGCCGTCATCGCCGCCGCCGCCGTCGACCGTGAGATTGCCGGTGCCGGCCGTAATTTCATCGTTGCCGAAACCCGTCGTAAAGATGTCGTGGCCGTAGCCGGTGATGATCTTGTCGTTGCCGCTACCGGTCCTGATGTCGAAATGCTCGGCGCTGGTAAAGGTCACCTGCGCGAGGGAGGGAACTTCTGAGTGGTAGTACTGGCCGTCGAATCCTGACACGCCATTGTCGACGACTCCGCTGGAGAATATTCCGACCGTCTGGGCCGAGTAGTCGAGCACCAGCGTGTCGCCCAGCGTCTGGCCGCTGGTGCCGAAGGTGACGACGTCCACACCGCCGGCGACTGTGACCCTGTCGTCGCCCCCGCCGGTGCGGATGTCCTCATGAAAAACGGCCGCCCGGGTGACAATCGTGTCGCCGCCGTTTCCCGTCGTGAAGCTCCCTCCTCCCATCGAAAAGCTCTGCAGATATTCGATGTTGGTGATCGAGAGCCCGGCCGGACCGCTGAAGGTGTTGTCTTGAAGATTGAGATTGATCGCCCCGAACGCCGAGAGGTCCGCCGCCAGGCCGTCGTCGCCGCCGCCGCCGTCGATCGTGAGATTGCCGATGCCGGCAGTGATCTCATCGTTGCCGAGACCTGTATTAAAGATGTCGTTGCCGCTGCCGGTGGTGAGGATGTCGTTACCGCTGCCGGTGGTGATGTCGAAATTCTCGATCCCGGTAAAAGTCACCTGCGCGAGGGAGGGAGCGGGAGAGCGATAATATTGGCCGTCGAAACCTGACACGACGTTGGCGACGAATCCGCTGGTGAGGATGTCGGCGGTCTGGGCCGAGTAGTCGACCACCAGCGTGTCGTTGCCGAGCCCGGCATTGACGGTGTCCGTACCGGCGGTGACCTTGACCGAATTGTTGCCGTCATTTCCTGTGATCGTGTTGTCGCCGGCACCGTCCTCGACCACGAACGGCGCCGTGCCCTGGAGCGTGATATCGACACCGCCCGCCAGCAGCAAACGGATCCCGGTGTTGGTCGTGTCGCCGTCGAAGAACAGGCCGTCTATGGTGATCGACGCGGTTTCGCCGCTGTAGCCGTCCTCAAGCTGGATGGTGTCGCCGTCGGCCACGCCGGATCCCACGGTCATCGCGTCGGCGATGGTGAGGAAGTCTGTGGGAATGCTGTAGGTGGTCATTTGGTGTTCCTCTTCGCGGCTTGCGCGGCAACAGTTTCCTTGCGCGCGCGGAACGAATAGTCCGCAGCGTGCATGCAGATGTGCCCAGGCAGGTGCACATCGGCATCCGCGAGACACGCATTAGGTCGGATTGTCAGAAGGAGATTGTGCCTACCGGTGGCAGCGGCGTTGCTACTTATTGGTATTGGAGACTTCGGTACGTCTCCGATTTATGAGCAAAACTATTCTCCGCATCACCCTCCTAGCGTATCCAAACGTAAGGCGCAACTAATCTGTCCTGCCGGTGTGTCCTGGGACACTGCCCAGCATGGCTGACGCCGCTGCTCGGTAGCGCCACCGCCTTCCGCCCGATCGGCCCCAAGCGACCCCATGCCCAAGCCGAGGTCTGGGAGAGATAATGGGCTCGCGCTCAGACGGCCCAAATGGGTTGCAATGTCTGGAGAGGGTAAAACCCGGAAGTCGGGCGTGCGGACCAAGTCTGCATTGCTTCAACAAGCGGACATCGGATGTCACAGCATGGAAGTTGGCCACGGCAGTGCCGATCGGCGGAGGAAGCAGTCGGCTGCGAACCTGTCTCGGCCGACCGTTTCCTTGCCAAACAGGGAAATTACAGGGAATTTCTTCGATCCTGCACGACGCTGCGTCTTTGAACGCCGCCGAATCAAGGGCGTACGCCAGAATTCCCTATGAATCGGAACAGGGAATTTGACAAACGTTTGCAGGGAATGTTCGCAACGCGAGTAGCGAATTGGCTCGCGAGAAAAATCAGTCCTTATCGTAGTGGCAATGAGTGACGTCTGCTCGCTCGCGGGCGGCTTCCGGGCGCTCTATCCGCAGGCATGCATCGAGGTCATCGCAAATGCGCGGAACTCCCTTTTACCCCCAAGCGTTCTTTTTTGGCGGGGCGGGGCCAGCGAGAGTGGAGTGGAGATGGCCAATACGCGCGAACGTGTCCCGGCGCACACGGACGAAGAGTTCAACCGGCGCATTCAGCGTAGGATGGAGCGGAGGGTCCGGTATTACGACAAGCATCCCGATGAGATAGATTCGCGCCTCAAAGAGCTTGAGGAGGAATGGGACATTGAGCGGGCCATCGAAGCGAACGCATCGGCGATTGCGTTCACGGGAATTGCGCTCGGCGTGACGACTGGAAATCGGCGCTGGTTAGCCCTTCCCGCCGCCGTTACGGGCTTTTTGTTCCAGCATGCAATTCAAGGCTGGTGCCCTCCTATCCCAATCCTTCGGCGGCTCGGATTTCGCACTTCCCACGAGATTGAGCAGGAGCGGCAAGCGCTCAAGGCGCTTCGGGGCGATTTTGACGCCGTGGCCAACTCGTCTGATAAGCCGCTAGCCGCGCTTAGGGCGGCACGCGCTTAGTCTTAGGCGGCCGAGAAAACTGCACGCCTCTCTGCTAGAAGGCGCGCGGAACATTGTGGTGGCCGACGAATTCACGATGACAGAGCGGTAGAGCTGCTCGCATCTCTGTCGTCGCCCGGCCCATCGATGATGTCGTAAATGTCTTGTTCCTCCGCCCGGGGCCAGATCCGGCGGGACCTTTTGGGCCGCATCGAGAGGCTTTCTGTGGGTCGTGCGCATGTCCGCTCAAACGTCCGGCTGCCACCCCGCGTTCCTCGCAAGGAGTATGAAATGGCGAAGAAGGCCGAGAAGCGAAGATATCCAAGAGGCAGCCAGAAGGACGTGAAGAACGAGATGCACCGCTACAAGCGGGGCAAGGCTAAGAGTGGCCCGGGTGGTAATGGCGGCAAGGTAAAGAGCCGCAAACAGGCGATCGCGATCGGCTTGTCGAAGGCTCGCAAGAAAGGGAAGAAGGTGCCCAAGAGGAAGTCCTGATCCGTAGATCGCGCGGCGAAACGTGATGGTAAGGGTCTTCAGCAATCGGGACGCTCAAGCGCGGCTTTGTACTTCACGAGGTCGACTTGGCGGGCGCGGTCTATCTCGGTGCCTATCGTACCTCGGTGCCTTACCCGCTTGTGATCGCCGGATCTTGGTTTGCGCCCATGATGTTCAATGAGCCGGGCGTTGGCCGGGTGCGTGCGTGGCGAACTCTACGAGGGCGATGATCGGTGCTCGCGCGATTAGATGAGCTTGAATCCATTGGTCAACCGGGAAACGAGCGCGCGCTGATTGAGATTGAAAGCTTGGCCACCGGCGAAGACTGCATGGCCCGTCTACGTCAAGAGCCGCGAACTCGCGCAGCCGCTCCATTTGGGTTATCTCGATGACTATGAGGATCGGCGCTTCGTGCCGCCATGGCAGAGAGGGAGCGTCGAACCGCCTTGAGGACGAAAGCGAGTTTCGCGCGTCTATTTTTCCTGCTTGTCGCTGCTTAGCTTGCTTTCAACCCGCTTGCAAAATTGGTCGGTACTTGTAGCAAGCTGTTGTCGTAGATAATCAAAGAACGTCGTGAGCCGTTCGGACACAACGATCCGCGCCTGTTTCTTTTGATCGATAGGTTTCATCGCGTCCCTCTCGTATGAGTGGTGGGGCCGCTTTAAGGGCTAAGCACTGTACCGGGCATATGGTTCCCATGTCGGGGCGGTGGGTGGTGTTCTTGGCTGCCCACGCCTATGTTCATGCATCGCTGACAACGCGTAACGGGCGTCGGTGACTGAGAGACGCGATTGCGCTCCCGCCAAGGGCAGGAGAGCGCAATGGAACAGTCGAAAAACCGCATTCTCAATTCACTTCCGCAAAATATCTTCGCGGCGGTCGAGCCTCATCTGAAACAAGTCGATTTGGCCTTTGGCGCGGTGGTCGCGGAGACCGACCAACCGGTCGATCGCGTCTATTTCCCGGAAACCGGCATCATATCACTGGTCGTCGAAATGACTGTCGGCGACATGATCGAGACGGCGATGGTAGGACGCGATGGCGTGGCTAATGGCACGTCAGCGCTGGACGGGAAGATCGCCTTGCATCGGGCTATTGTCCAAGTCGCCGGTTCAGCGATCGCCATTGGTCCCGACGCCCTAAGAAATCTGGCCGATGAATTCGGACCGTTGCGCGGCATCTTGATCCGGCATGAACAGGTGCTTCTGGCGCAAGCGCAGCAATCGGCGGGTTGCAACGCCAGTCACACGGTGGAAGCGCGGATGTGCCGATGGCTGCTCCGCATCCGCGATCTGACCGGGTCGAATGAAATGGAGCTTACGCAGGAGTTTCTTGCGCAGATGCTCGGCGTTCGCCGTAGCGCAGTTTCGCTGGTCGCCGGCACGCTTCAGAAGGCTGGCTTCATCAAGTACAGCCGCGGCCGCATTCGCTTATTGGACACCCCGCAGATTGAGAACGGTGCTTGCGAATGCTATGAAACGGTCAGAGGCCACTACGACCGGCTGCTTTCTGTTTGAGGCGAAACAGGCGTGGAATTTCACGTCTTATGTCTGGTTCCAAACAGACGCGCGCGGAACAACTGATCAAAATAGTTCTAAAGAAGGGACGTTGGGCACTGCTGGGACGTTAGGGACGAAATCATGGCCACCAATCACTCTCACTCCCATCTCAAAGACCAACAGGTATTCGAGCCGGAGGCCTTGCAAGTGATGTCGCAAGCGCTTCAAGAAACATGTAACGCCCTGCAAATTTTT
This sequence comes from uncultured Alphaproteobacteria bacterium, assembly GCA_963779545.1. GTDB lineage: Bacteria > Pseudomonadota > Alphaproteobacteria > Rhizobiales > Xanthobacteraceae > PALSA-894. The sequence goes on from CAVZYQ010000013.1 coordinate 599,332, forward strand.
GCGGGGGACGAACGCGGCAGGCAGATCATCGCCGCCCGCATCATCGACCTTGCCGGGAATGGACTCATAGACGCCGCGGCCCTGCGCGACCGCGTGCTGCAGGAAGCACGCACGGCAGCCTAGCCGTGGTCACGCCTGATGAAATGCGAACGTTCGCCCTCGATTGCCTGCGTTGGGCCGAGCTCACGGACAACGCCAGTCATCGCGATCTCATGCTTAATGTCGCCAAGACATGGATGAACACCGCCTCGGCGATCGATCGGCGCATTGCCGGAGGTGACATCCTTGTAAGCCCTGACCTTCGGACCAAGCTCGACTGAAACATGGCTATCGCCGCTCGACCCGGGGCCTGAACTCAGGCGTTCGCCAAGCTGTCGCTGCGGGCATGTGCAGACCCCCCTTTGTCTGCGATCAAGCCGCCCTCGCTGCCTATCCGACTGCGGATCAAAGGAACGACGGGCACCGACATGATCTTGAAACTGTTCTGTTTGAACCTGACGACTATCCAGGCCGCGCTCACCGGAGTGTAGAGCCTTATCACGGTTGGAGAGGACCATGTTCTCATGCCATCCCGCTTGCAGTGGAGCCCAAGAAAAGAAGACGTCCATTGCCGCAATAGATGAGGATTTGAAGGCTGCCACACCGACCACGTTTCGTGCGCTCCTTGAAAAGGAGCGTCGCGATTGCCCTTCAACAAGTGCGGTGTTCAAATAGTGCGCGGCTAGGTAGTCGTCACGCGAATGTTGTACTTGGCAAGGAGGTAGTTAGCGGCCGACTCCCGACGCGAAGTCCCAATGGGAAGACGTTCCCAGCCCGTCGTCATGATACGAGCCCCAGCGCGGCGGACCGGAACAACCCTCCAATCACAGCGTTATCTTTCCCGGTCATCTTTCGAGACAACTCGCGGCTTTGCATCGGCAATGGCCGAAGCGCACATGGGGGGTGAAAGCGCACATGCCACGCTATCCGAAATATACGACGACAGTGATAGGTGCTCACAGTGTACCGCGTTGGTATGAGCAGCTGGATCGTCTGGTCGGCTCAGGGCAGATGCCAGCAGGTGATTTTGCTGACGCCCAGTTGCGTGCCAGCCAAGCAGCAATCCTTGAGCAGGAGGTTGCAGGTATTGACATCATTACGGGCGGGGAGATGCATCGACGCACGCATAACCGCCACGCTCCACCTAACGCAATGCTCAATCACTTCTGGCACAAAATTCCAGCATTTCAGGGCGAGACAAAGCCCAAGCCTATCACTCCGCATGATCCGAATGTGTTTCATCCCGCCGCGATCTGTCGTGGACCTGTGATTGATACTATCGATCTTGGCTTGGTCGATGAATTCAAGATGGTGTCTTCTTTCGCGCGCAAGCCTGTGAAGATTACTATGACGGGGCCGCACCTTCTCGCGGTCGTAGCCCATGACGAATATTACAATGACGTTGCCGGGATGATGGCCGACTTCGGGAAGCTACTTCGTCAGAATTTCAAAAAACTCGCTGACGCCGGCTGCAAGCATATTCAAATAGATGAGCCTTATTTCACGCCTTCTACAGATGAGGAGGTCAGCGCAGCCGTCGACATAATTAACATGATGATCGACGGGTTACCTGAAGATATCCACATCATGGTTCACATTTGCCAAGGCAATTATGCGGTCGGACCGGATTACGATGGCCAGATAGGGCACCGCTATTTCGACGTGGGTCGCTATAAGGCAGACCTTATTTGCAAGATCGAATGTGACGGATATCTCATTGAGCATGACATGACGCCGCACTTTGAAGATCATCTGGGCGATAAGCAGCTTGGTATCGGAGCCGTCGATGTACAGGCTCCTAACGTCGAAACCGGCCAGCAGGTGGCAGAGCGCATCCGCGAACATCGTTGGTTAGACGCGGAGCAAACCGTCATCACGAGTTCCTGCGGGTTCAATCACCTCCCGAGGCACATTGCCCTCGGCAAGCTTCGCGCCATGAGCGAAGCCAAAGCTATCCTCCTTGGTAAATCCAAAGCGTCCTCATGAAACCAGGCAGCCCTAATAAGTCTCGACGGCGGTCTAAACCCGCAATGTCCGAACAGTCACGCTCTATGGACGACGCCGCCGGGGTGCCAGCCTTTGAACTGGATATCGCATCGGACAGCTGGTCATGGAATTCGCAGGCAGCAGCGCTCCTCGGACTTGAAGCTAAACAACAGGCGCTCGCCGACTGGAAGAATTCGGTCTTTCCGGATGACCTGGTGAAGATCCGTGCGGCAGTCGATATAGCCGCGAACAACGGGACCTTCTATGCAGAATTTCGGGTTCGTCATCCAGACAAGACCGTGCACTGGCTGGCCGGTAGAGGTCAACTTGTCGAAGGCTCGCACGCCGATCGCTTGCGAGGTGGTCTCTACGACATCTCCGACCGCAAGGCGCTCGAAGCGAGGTTGCTTGCGGTAAATGAAACGCTAGAAGCGCGGGTTGCGGAAGTGCGCGATGAAGCGCGCGCTCTTGAGGTGCTCAACCGAACCGGCATTGCGGTTGCAGCTGAACACAACCTCGAGCGCCTGGTTCAAATGGTCACGGATGCCGGTGTCGAACTGAGCCACGCATCGTTCGGCGCGTTTTTTTATAATGTCATCCGAGAAGACGGCGAGGCGTATACGCTTTACACGCTCTCGGGCGTCCCGCGCGAGGCGTTCGAAAAGTTTCCGATGCCGCGGAATACGGCCATATTCGAACCCACGTTCCGCGGACGCGGCCCCCTGCGCTCGGACGATATTCTCATTGATCCCCGTTACGGGAAGACTGCTCCCTATCACGGGATGCCTAAAGACCACCTTCCGGTGCGGAGCTATCTCGCGGTGCCGGTCACATCCCGTTCGGGAGAGGTCCTGGGCGGCTTGTTCTTTGGTCATCCCCAGCCGCGTGTCTTTACGGAGCGGGCCGAGCGGATTGTTACGGCCCTTGCCGCCCAAGCCGCGGTCGCAATCGACAACGCACGCCTATATCAAAGCAACCAGAGCGAGATCGCTGCACGCACGTTGGCGGAGCAGGAACTGCAAACGCTCAATCAGAACCTTGAAGAGCGGGCAAACCTGAGAGCGCACGAACTAGCAGCCAGCCTTACTCAATTAGAAGATACCGAGCGCCGCTTCCGCCTCTTAGTCGAGAGCGTAACGGACTACGCAATCTACATGCTTGATGCAGGCGGTCACATCGTAAACTGAAATCCGGGTGCGGCACGCGCTAAAGGCTATGCACCTCACGAGATTGTCGGTCATCATTTTTCAACGTTCTACACGCCTGAGGACAAGATGGCCCAGATCCCACAAAAGGCTTTGCGCGCTGCGACGGAAACTGGAAAGTTCGAGGCGGAAGGCTGGCGGGTGCGCAAGGACGGGAGCCGCTTTTGGGCAAGCGTCGTCATCAATGCAATCAAGGGGCAAGACGGACAAATCATCGGATTTGCAAAGGTCACGCGTGACCTCACGGAAAGACGCGCGGCCGACGAGCGCGCCCGACAGGCTCAAAAGATGGAAGGGGTTGGCCAGCTAACAGGTGGTGTAGCGCACGATTTCAACAATTTGTTGACGATTATCATCGGTAATCTTGAAACGCTGCAACGAAACATCCGCCGCCCCGATCTCAATATTGACCGGCTCGAAAGATCCGTTGGCAATGCCATGCGAGGCGCGCGTCGCGCGGAATCCCTGACGCAGCGCCTGCTGGCCTTCTCCCGGCAGCAGCCGCTCGATCCAAAGCCGATCGACTTAGGGCGCCTCGTTACTGGAATGTCGGACCTGCTGCGGCGGACGTTGGGCGAGCAGGTCACAATCGAAACGGTGTTGAGTGGCAACGTATGGCGCGCCCTCGCCGATCCCAACCAGCTCGAACTCGCGATCCTCAACCTGGCGGTCAATGCCAGGGACGCGATGCCCTCGGGCGGAAAGCTCACACTTGAGACGGCGAACGTTCACCTCGACGAAAAATACGCATCGAGCCAAGCCGAGGTTGTTCCGGGTCAGTACGTGATGCTAGCCGTCACGGATAGCGGCGCGGGAATGACGCCGGAGGTGAAAAATAAGGCTTTCGATCCATTTTTTACGACCAAGGACGTCGGCCACGGGACAGGACTGGGACTTTCCCAGGTTTATGGCTTCGTCAAGCAGTCACGAGGGCACGTGAAGATCTATAGCGAGGTCGGCGAAGGCACGACGATCAAGCTTTACCTTCCGCGCGCCCACGCGGCTGCCACGGAAGAGGATGTCGATGAAGCCAGCCCCGTTGCTGGTTCGTCGGATGAGACAGTGCTGGTGGTCGAAGACGATCCCGATGTGCGCACCTACAGCTGCGAAACACTTGCCGAGCTGGGATACACCGTAATCGCTGCCGAAAACGCAGCCTCGGGCTTACGCCTTTTGGATAGCAATCCCCATATCCGAGTACTCTTCACAGACGTTGGCCTCCCTGGCGGGATGAACGGCCGCCAGCTATCCGATGAGGCCCGCAAGCGCAGGCCCGACTTGAAGGTTCTCTTCACGACAGGTTATGCGCGGAACGCCATCGTGCATGACGGGCGCCTTGATCCAGGCGTCGACTTGATCACCAAACCCTTCACCCAAGCCGCTCTTGCAGAGAAATTGCGGGACATCATTGATGCGAAGCGAGTGCCTGGTCGAATCCTGCTGGTAGAGGACGAGGTGCTCATTCAAATGCTTGCAATGGAATATCTCGAAGATGCGGGTTTTAAAGTAGACGCCGCCGGGTCCGCGTCGGAAGCTATGAACAAGCTCAGGTTGGTGCCTGGCGGTGTTGATGCAGTTGTGATTGACGTGGGTTTACCGGACCGTAGCGGCGATGCGCTCGTCTCCGAGATACGAGCCATTTTTCCCTCGCTTCCGATCGTATTTGCCAGTGGCCACAGTGCCGGCGACTTGCGCGAAAAACTCAAGGGTCAACAACGCGTCGCATTCATTACGAAACCGTACACAGCCGAAAACTTGGTAGGTGCTCTACGAGGCATGGGGCTCGTTGCGCCACCGGGCACCTGACAGTGATCAATTTTTTCAGTGCCCGCGGCAAGCGAAACCTAGGCGCTTCGGCCCTTTGCTTTTTTTCGTGCCGCGCCTGCTATTTGTCCAGTCGACCGGGTGATGGGAAACACCTCGCGCACATGCGCAGCCCACATCTGGCAAAATGCAATGGCATAGCGAGGGAGCGGACGGCGTTTATCCCATAAGATAGCTAAGGGTTCACGCAGCCTTCGACCCCGATATACGATGGGAGCAATCTTCAGATCGTATCTGCGAGCTTGGAAGGTGGACGCAATAATGGCTACCCCGTGCCGAGCTTCGGCGAGAGCCAGAAGGGTATGTGGCGAGCGGGTTTCGAGCCGAATCTTTGGTGTTATGCCCGCGAGCCTGCAGGCTGCGTCAAAGGCTCGGCGAAGGCCGTAGCCGCCGTCCAGCAGGAGCAAGGGATAAGCTGCCAAGCGCGCGACCTCGATTGGGGCAGTACCGTCAGGCATCACAGAAGGATGACATGCGGCGAGGAGCTCCGCCGCTTCCAGTGCTTGGCTCGCAAATTGTCCGTCGGTCAGGTGAACGCCATGGGGGAGCATCTGACCAAGATGTATCTCGCCACGCTCGAGCATTGCCAAAATCTCAAGGCCACTTCCCTCCGTGACCCTTACCTCCACGTTGGGATACCGCTCCGCGTAGAGATGCAGAAATTGTGAAAACACCCCTTCGATGTGGAGGGGTGTGGCCGCCACCTTCAGCACACCCACGTCACCGCGACGGAGATCTTGCGCACGCTCCCCAACGCCAGCGGCGTAATTCAACAATCCTCGGCAATCACTGAGCAACTGCTCGCCTTCCCCAGTAAGGAGCAGGCGACGTCCGATGCGATCGAACAGCTTTAGATCCAGCTCCTTCTCGAGATCGCTGATCTGCCTGGACAAAGCAGGCTGGGCAATGTGCAAGTGCAGAGCCGCCTTGGAGACGGTGCCCAGTTCGGCGACAGTGACGAACGTTCGAACGTGCCGCAAATCCATACTCATCCCTTATGCCGGACCGCTATAGAAAGCCAGATGGATAAGGTATTGGACGCGTAAGCATCTTTGCATCACACCTCCGACACTAAGCAAACGTGACAGGAGGAAGTCATGAAGCCGCTCCCTTTGACGCTGCTGCTGGCGGTGGTCGGGCTCGGATTGGCCGCGATCGAGGCCGGTGCCGAGGCATGGCCGACGAAGCCGCTGCGGGCGATCGTTCCCGTTGCGGCGGGCAGTACGACGGACATCATCCCACGAGTCGTGTTCGAGCAGCTGTCGTTACAGCTTGGCCAGACCATCGTCGTGGAGAACCGCGTGGGTGCAGGCGGCACGATCGGCTCCGCTTTTGTCGCGAACGCCGAGCCCGACGGCTATACGATCCTAGCCCATGGCTCGGCGCTCACCATCTCCCCCGCGCTCCATTCCAACTTAGGCTTCGATCCAGCGCGTGATTTTGCGCCCGTAATTCCTTTAGGTACCTCTCCTAGCGTCCTGGTTGTTCCGCCGGAACGAGGTTGGACAACCGTTGGCGACCTGATCACAGCTGCCAAGACGAAACCAGGTGCGCTGAACTTTTCTTCGGTGGGCATTGGCAGCGCAACCCATCTGAGCGCCGAGCGGTTCAGACGCAGCACGGGCGTGGATGCGGTCCACGTGCCGTTTAAGGGCGGCGCTGAAGCTATGACCGAGGTGATGGCAGGCCGTATCGACTTCTTTTTTGGACCGGTAGGGCTCGTCCTTCCAAATATTAAGGATGGCAAGTTACGGGCGCTTGTCGTGAACGGCGCTCAGCGCTCGTCGGCACTGCCGGATGTCCCTACTACCCTGGAAGCAGGCGTTGCGAACGCCGAGTATCCGATCTGGTTTGGTTTGTTTCTGCCCGCCAAGACGCCCCGCGAGATCGTTTTGACGCTGCATGTGGAAACCCTCAAAGCGCTCAACTCTTCAAAGGTCCGCGATAGGCTGGCTGCGCTTGGAATAGATCCAATGGCGATGTCATCAGCAGATTTCGCAACTCATGTGCAAAGAGAAATTGCCAGCAACGCGGAGTTGGCGAAAGCGGCTGGTCTTCAAGCACGCTGACCGCCTACACAAGCACGATCAACTAAGTCGGCCGCCCCTATGCGAGCGGCCGACCTCTGCGGGGAGCAATCTGTGACAGGACATAGTTTTGAGGACGGCGAAGCCTATGAGCAATTCATGGGCCGCTGGAGCCGCGAGCTCGGCAAAATCGTTCTGGCGTGGATGCGACCGCCCGAGGGAGCGGATTGGCTCGACGTTGGCTGTGGCACCGGAATATTCACCGATCTCATCTCTGACACGTGCGCTCCCGCATCAGTGATAGGCGTCGACCCCTCCGAGTCGCAAATCTCGCGCGCTCGCAACCGTGTCGGCCTGAGCAAAACAGAGTTTCGCCTCGCTGACGCGCAGGAGCTACCTTTTGCTGACAAGGCCTTTGACGTCGTCGCATCTGCGCTAGTCATGAATTTCGTAGCTGACCAAGCGCGCGCGATGTCGGAGATGCGACGCGTCACCCGCCCTGGCGGCCTTATCGCCGGATGCGTCTGGAATTTTGCGGAGGACCTCTCGCCGAGCGGCCCTCTGCGACGCGCAATGCGGTGCATCGGCGTCGAGGCGCCCCCAGTTCCAGGCACGGACACTTCCCGTACCACTGTGCTTTCAGATTTATTCAGGAACGTGGGACTGACGGAGCTCAGCAGCAACTCATTCGAGGTCATCGTCTCGTTTCGAAATTTCGAAGACTTTTGGCGCTCGCAAACAACGCACTATGCGCCAACCACACGGTTAATCGATGCCATGTCCCAGAGAGATAGGCTGACGCTGATGGAGGCGGTTCGAGGCAATCTGCGGCCTTTGGATGACGGTATTGGTTATTCCGCCTGGGCCATTGCAGTCAGCGGGCATTGTCCAACCTGACAGGAGAACTTCGAGACCTCAGCGTATTGTGTCCTATTGGCCCAACGTGGAGATGCACGCCATTTGCGGCGAGAGTCAGGAATTGGCCCTCAGCGGACACGCGAGCGGCGGTCCTCAATGTCCGCTTGGCAGGGAGAAGCGGACGCGCATTCGAGCGCTCCTACTGTGATCCCAAGCGACCCCTTGCGATCATATGCATGCTGCCCCTCCTCAGTAACTGAGGAGTAAGGCTATGCAAGACCATGAAATTCTCATTCCACCAGCACCGCTGCGCAGACCTTGGAACAAAGGCAAATTGATCGGGGCAAAACCACCGCTCCAGCCGAAGCACGTCTGGTCGATCCGCACCAAGCTTCAGGTTGCGATACGACTCCGCGACCTGGCGATGTTTAATCTAGCTATAGATAGCAAGCTGCGTGCTTGCGATCTTGTTGCGCTCAAGGTCGAGGACGTCCCACCGAACGGATATGCGGTCGATCGCGCGACGGTGCGGAAGAAAAAGACCGCCCAGCCGGTAAAGTTTGAGCCGACAGAACAGACCCGCCGAGCGGCGGACGACTATGTTAAGACGACCGCAAGAAACCTGGCGAATTCCTATTCAACGGTCGACTTGGCACCACCCAGTGCATGACGACGAGGCAGTACGCGCGACTTGTCTCGGAGTGGGTTGCCAACGTTGGACTGGACCCGCACCTGTTCGGGACGCATTCATTGCGGCGAACCAAAGCAACCTTGATCTACCGGCGCACCGGTAACGTGCGAGCGGTGCAACTCCTGCTTGGCCACGCCAAGTTCGAGAGCACGGTGCGGTAGCTAGGCGTCGAGGTCGATGACGCCCTCGCCATCGCGGAACAGGTTGACATCTAAGCAGTCGGGCAGAGCGGCCGCGTTTTGCCCGACTTTGGTGCGGCCGATCGAGGCAAGACGTCGCGGTGGGACAATCTGCGCTGTTACCTATTCGATCTCTAGGATCATAACAGGAGAGCGTACTTACCTTAAGATACTGTTTTTGCGATATAATCTATGAACGCCCGTCGCCAGCTTCAGTCCCGGGCGGTTTCGGGACCCGCCCTGGGGGTACTACGGCCCCTGTGCGAGGAGCTCGCTGCAGAGGGATGGCGCGAATGCCGTTTCAGAAGCGCGGACCGGAGCCGAAAAATGCCGCTGATGGCGCGCCGGCAGGCGCCACGCACCGCAAGGTGCGTGCACTGAAACAAAGGTTGCGCCCGCTGGCGCGCCATTCCCCTCGCTTGTGCGGCGAGGGCGCTTCGCCCGCGAAGTGGTCCTGCAACGCAGGGCGCGGGAGCAACGATCCGGACGCAACGCGCCGCGGGCGTGATGACGCACGTTCGACGGTTGCCCTCACGCCCCGTCTGCTTGCTATAACGGCGAAAATCCGCAGCCGAGGACACAGCATGATTTCCCGCCGCCACCTGCTCACCACCATCGCGGCAGCGCCGCTCGCCTCCGCGCTGCCGCGCGCGGCGTTCGCCGCCTATCCGGACAAGCCGATCCGGCTGATCGTGCCGTTCGCGGCGGGCGGCAATGCGGACTTCGTCGCGCGCCTCACCGGCGAATACATGAGCCAGGCGCTCGGCCAGCCGATCGTGGTCGAATATCGCACTGGCGCTGGCGGCAGCCTTGGCGCCGACATGGCGGCGAAATCCGCGCCTGACGGCTACACGCTGTTCACCGGCTCGAACGGGCCGCTCACCGTGAACCCGTTCGTGCAGGCGAAGCTCGGTTACGATCCGCTGAAGGACTTTATCGCGATCGGACTGTCGAACCTCGCGCCGCATTGTCTCGCGGTGAATGCGGCCGTGCCGGCGAAGACGTTGCAGGAGGCGATCGCACTGTCAAAGAAGGAGGCGTTCAACGTCGGCACCTCCGGCGCGGGCAGCGCCTCGCACATGACGCTCGCGCGCTTCAACGCCGCGACCGGCGCGAACATCGCGCATGTTCCGTATCGGGGCGGTGGACAGATCGTTCCTGATCTCCTCTCGGGCAATCTCACCGGCGCCATGACGGAAATCTCCACCGTGCTGCCGCAGGTGAGCGGCGGAAAGGTCCGCATTCTCGGCGTCGCGTGGGACAGGCGCTCGCCGCAACTGCCCGACGTGCCGACGATGATCGAGCAGGGCGTGAAGGATTTCACCGCCGCGAGCTACGTCGGCATCCTCGCCCCGGCGAAAACGCCGGACGAGATCGTGAAGGCGCTCGAGGCCGCGCTGGTCAAGGCGGTGAGCCACAAGGACCTGCAGGCCAAGATGCTCAACAGCGGCGCCGAGCTGGTGCCGGACGAACTGGCGACATCGAAGGGCTTTGCGGCCTACATCCAGAAGGAATACGACCTCACGAAAGAAGCCGCGAAGCTCGCGGGGCTGACGCCTTCTTAGGCAAACTCCCGTAGCCCGGGTTGAGCAAAGCGAAGCCCGGGGCAAGTCTTGCCAGCGGCGCAACTGTTCCCGGATGTCGCTTTGCTCCAGCCGGGCTACAAGAAGCCGCACCGGCCCCGGATTGCGCTTCGCTCCATCCGGGCTACAAGACAGACAGAAAAAACGCATTGGAGGAAAGCATGACCATCAAGCGGCGCACGGTTCTCAAAGGCGCGGCAGCCCTCGGCGCCACGTTGTTCGCCCCGCACGTCGCACTCGCGCAGGACTGGCCGAACAAGCCGGTGCGCTTCATCGTGCATCTGGCGGCCGGCGGCGGGCTCGATTTCATCGCGCGCCTCGTCGGCGACCATCTCTCGCGCAACCTCGGCCAGCAGGTGTTCATCGAGAACCGCACCGGCGGTGCGGGCGGCACCATCGGCATCGACGCCGGGATCAAGTCCTCGCCGGACGGCTACAATTTCCTTATCGCGAACGATAACCTCGTCAGCGCGCCGCATGTGCAGAAGCTCGGCATCGAGTACCTGAAGGACGTGATGCCGGTGAGCCTGCTCGGCCGCCAGCCGCAGGTGCTCGTGGTTCATCCTTCGCTTGGGGTGAACACAGTTCCCGAACTGATCGCGGCTGTGAAGAAGGCAGGGACCTTGGGTTGCGCGACGTCCGGCGTCGGCTCGAACCAGCATGTGCTGCTGGAGTGGTTCTCCAAGGTGGCCGACGTGAAGCTGGAGCATGTGCCATATCGAGGAGCGGGCCAGGCGATCAACGATCTCGTCGCCGGCCACGTGAAGGTCGCGTTCCTTGGGCCGACGGCGCCGCTGCCGCATCACATTGCCGGCACGATCAAGATCCTCGCGCAGTCCGGCGAGGCGCGCTCGCCTTCGATGCCGGATATCCAGACCCTGCAGGAGGTCGGCTACAAGGGCATCACGCTCGAATCCTGGTTCGCGGCGTTCGCGCCCCAGGGCACGTCCCCCGCCATCATCGCGCGGCTCAACGCCGAATGCGACAAGGCGCTCGCCGACAAGGCGGTGCGCAACTCGCTGTTCAAGGCGGCGACCGAGCCGGTCGGCGGCGCGGCGGACAAGCTCGCCAAGCTCGCGCAGGCGGAACTCCGAGAAGTACGCGCGCATCGTCAAGGACGTGAATATCAATCTCAAGCAGAACTGAGCGGGGGCGCGGAGCGGCGTCATGAGATCGATCGGTGCGGCGGCGCTTGCGTTCGCAATGTTCGCGAGCGCCGCGCAGGCGCAAAGCCTCAAAGCTCAGATCGTCGGCACGTGGGACTTCGTCACTGCCGAAATCACCGGCGCGGACGGCAAGAAGTCGTTTCCCTTCGGCGAGACGCCGAAGGGCGTGCTGATCTTCACGCCCGAGGGCCGCTTCTCGCAGATCCATGTCGCGAGCGACGTGCCGAAGATCGCGTCGGGAAATCGGTTGACCGGAACGGCGGAGGAATACGCCGCGATCAGCCGGCGCAGCCTCTCCGTGTTCGGCAGCTACACGGTGGACGAAGAGAAAAAGACCGTGACGTTCAGGATCACGTCGAGCACGTTCCCGAACTGGGAAGGCGAGGCGCAGACGCGTACCATCGACAAGCTCACGGCCGACGAGTTCGTCAACACCAACCCGAATGTCGCGGGCGGGCGCGGCAGCGCGTCGAATTTCTACAAGCGGGTGAAGTAGCGCGCGTCACATTCCGCGCTGCGGCACCTTGTCGAGGAACTCGCGCAACTCCTTCGCATAGAACTTGGCGAATGCCGTGGTGCCGTGGCCGCGCGTCTCCTCGCTCGCCGGGATCAGCAGCATGCGCGCATTCTTGATGCGCTTCATCGCGGCCTCGGTGACACCGGTCTCGGGCGGGTTGCGCTCATCGTCGGCCGAGTTGATCGCCAGCACGGCGGCCTGGATCTTCTCCAGCCCGGGCGCCGGATTGTAGCCGCGCGAGGATTCCCAGGCGTAGAGGTAGTCGTTGGCATCCGGATTGAACGGCGCGGCAAGGCGGTCGTCGACGAACTTGTCGGCCGCAGCACTGGTTGGCGCGGCTTTCTGGAAGGCGAGCGTGCCACCGTTGGTGCCGACGGCGTACATGGTGTTCGCGATCTTCATCGACCGTGGCTGCTTGGTGTAGTCGCCGTTGTTGTACTCGGGGTCGTTGCGGATCGTCTCGACCAGCAGGCGGCGCATCATCCAGTTGCGCGCCGCCATCTCGGTCGGCTGCGAGGCCATCGGCACCAGCGCATCCATCATCTCGGGATGCTTCACGCCCCACATCCACGCCTGCATGCCGCCCATCGAGTTGCCGATGATCAGCCGGAGGTTCTTCAGCCCGAGGCCCTCCTTCACGAGGCGGACCTGCGCGTCGACATGTCGTCGTAGTTATATTTCGGGAATTTCGCGCGCAGTCCGTCGGACGGCTTGGTGGATTTGCCGTGGCCGAGCGAGTCCGGGATGATGATGAAGTATTTTGTCGCGTCGAGCGGCTGGCCCGCGCCGAACAGTTCGCCGGCGAAGTTCTGGGTCAGCATGGTGCCGGCGTTGCCGGTGGTGCCGTGCAGCACCAGCACCGGCTGTCCGGTCGGCGCCCCGACGGTGGTGTAGCCGATCTTCAGCTCCGCCATGGTCTCGCCCGTGTGGAACTTGAAGTCGCGCGCGATCCACTCGCGCTGCTGCGGGGCGGGATACTCGGCGGCGAAGGCTGCGAACGAAATGAGGGCGAAGGCGAGCGTCGCGGCGACGCGGAGCGGTTTCATGGGCGTTCTCCCTGACGGCGCGCTCGTTGAAAATCGGCGCGTGCATTCCCGTATCGGTACACTATATCAGAACGGATTGCCGTGGAGGCCGATTTGCCCGCGGCCGTCATTGCATAGCAGGAACGATCCGATGTGCCGCAACATCAAGACACTGTTCAATTTCGAACCGCCCGCCACCAACGACGAAATCCAAGCCTCCGCGCTTCAGTTCGTGCGCAAGCTCTCCGGCTTCAACCGGCCCTCGCAGGCAAATGCGGCCGCGTTCGATCTCGCCGTCGAGGAAGTATCCGCAGCCGCGCGCAGGCTCCTGACCTCGCTGCACACCAGCGCCCCGGCGCGTGACCGCGCGGTGGAAGCCGAGAAGGCGAAGGAACGCTCGCGCGCCCGCTATGGCTGACAAGACGAGGCGGCCATAGCCGCCCCGCCACGGTGTTGGTCGTCAGTTTTACCGGAACAGGTTCTGCGGCACGCCCGCCCTTTGGTAGAGAGCATCGCGCGAGCTTTCCAGATCGCGCCGCAGCTTCGGCAGGTCGACGTCGAGCAGCCGCCCCTTCCATTTGCGCACCTTGCCGGCGACGATGACGGTTTCGACGTTGCTGCGGTCCATCATCTGCACCACCGCCCCCGGCACATGGTTGACCGGCGTCACATTGAGATGCGTGCCGTCGAGGATGATGATGTCGGCCTCCTTGCCGGGCTTGAGCGAGCCGGTCTTGCTGTCGAGACGCAGGTGCTTCGCGCCGTTGATGGTTGCGAAGCGCAGCACGTCACGCACGTTGAGCAGCGGCGGCGTCCCCGGTGCCGGCGCCGGCCAGACGGTGGTCGTGAAATCTCCCTGTTCGAGGATCATCTGGTTCACGACCATGCGCTGCATGGTCATGGCCGAGCGCATCTGCGTGAAGAAGCACGCCGTCATGTTGGTCTCGACGTCCGAGCTGAGCGACGGCTCGATGCCGAGCTGCTGCATCTTGAGGATCGGCGGGATGCCGTGGCGCATGTTCATTTCGATCGGGAATGCGATCGAAACCTTCGCGCCGACCTGCGCGACCTTGGTCCAGGCAGGGTCGGACATCCCGGTCATGTGAATGAACAAGTTGTCGGACCTGATCGAGAGGGGATCGTTGGCAGGCCGCGCCGCAAGGCCGTCGAGGATGCTGCGTATGCCGAACGGCGACAGGATATGTGCGGCGATCTGAAGTCCCAGCTGGCGGCCGATTCCCCACGCCTGGGTGTAGGTCGCCGGCCCGAGATAGACCTCGCCGCCCATCGTCATGGAGGTGAGCTGATCGCTTGACGAGAACCAGCGCTGTTTGATGCGGGTCGCGTCGGTCGGATACTGGTTGCCGGCAACGTTGCCCGCGCTTTCGAAATAGCCGAGCACGCCGCGGCGGCCGGCATCGATCAGCCCCCTTACGGCGGCATCGGAATGCTGTGGCGAGTGATGGATCTGTGAAATGTCGTGGGCGGTGGTGACCCCGTTGTCGAGTTGCGAGAGACCGCCGACCAATTCGCTGATGTAGACATCCTGCGGCCGATAATGTCGGGCAAAGCCGGTCGTCCCCGTCGGTCCGGCCAGCACGTTTGCAAAATAGTTCTGCTGCGCACTCGGCGTGCCCGTGCCGTCGTCGATCAGGATGCTGTCGGGAATGGAGCTTCTGATCGCGGTCCATGCCTGATGGTGATGCGTGTCGATGAAGCCGGGCATCACGATGCGGCCGCGCGCATCGATCACATCGACATTGCCGGAGTGAAGATTCGGCCCGATCGCCAGAATCTTCTTGCCGTCGACCAGCACGTCGCCGCGGACGAGATCGGGAACCGACGGGTCCATCGACATGACGGAGCCGCCGCGGATGAGGTAACGCCGCCCGTTGCGGCCGCTGTCACGCGGCGGGCCGTCATCGTCGGTCGCAGCTGCGGGGCGTGCCGAGAACAGATTGGTTGCGGTCGCCGCGAAGCCGGTCGCCGCCGCGCCCTTCAGAAAATTGCGCCGCGAGGCGAAATGGTTCTGCGGCCGTCCAATGCAAAGAATGCACATGCGTTGAGCCTCCCCATTCGTTTTGAGTCATCTTTGGCGATGACCCTGACGGCATTGTGCCATCGATTTGCCAGGAGGTACATTTTGGGGTTGAGCGACGGGCGGCGGCCATCGCTTGGAAGTGGGCCACGACAGTGGGCAAGAAACTTCTATGTCGTAGGGCTAACTTGACTCAAAGACAGCCTTGATTTGCGGCAAAATGTTTCGATTTGCGGGATAATCATCGCAGGCTCGATACATTTTATCCTTTTAGTTGTAGACCAGAGTCGAGTTCGTTCACCAGGTTGCCGCGACTGCATCATGACGCCGGCTGAACGCCGGCAAGTTGATTTCGAGATCTCGGCCGCGCTGAGGCGATAAAGCGATCAGCCGGCAAACGTCACTTGAACCCGTCCATCTGTTTGAAGATGTCGACGCGTTTTCGCTTCAGGCTCCCGGGCTTGTACGCCTTGATCCACTCGTCCTTCTCGGACAGGAACAGCGTCTGCTGATCGCTGCGCTTCTTCTCTTCCTTGCTCAGCATCTTCTTCGTCCGCTCCTGCACGGAGCGGAAGTAGTAGTGGTAGAAGATGCGATTGAACTCGGTGAAATAGATGTCGGCCACCCGCTGATCGCCGCGTATCACAATCATGTTCTCGTCGTTGTCGTTGGTCGAAGCCGTGCTGAAGTTTGCCGAGCCGGTCACGACGACCGGGTCCTTGGACAAGGGGTCCTTCAGCAGAAATTTGGAATGAATGTAGCTCACATGGTGATTGATGCCGAGCGCGCCGGCATTTGTCTCCTTCGCCCATTGATACAGCGGCTCGCGCAGGAATGATCCCCAGGCCTTGTAGACATTGTTCTGTGCGTTGAGTCCGACGAATTCCTTTTTGCTGCGCGGGTTCGGCTTGTCCTCTTTCTCCAGCAGGAAGAAGCTGATGTGGCTGTCGGTCGAGTTGTCCTTCAGCAGCTTCTTAAAAACCTCGCTGATGCCGAATGCCAGTGTGATGCATGACACGCCTTCGGCTTCGTCGACCATCTTGGCGTACATCTCCAGGACGCCGGGCCCGCTACGCGGGCTGAAGATCGGCGTGATGCCTTTGGGCAGATCGTTGAATGACTCCGGTGTCTGGTGCAGAGCCTCGACCGCATCGCGCAGCTCCTTGTTGAGGCGCTTGCTTGTTGCGGTATCGGAACCCTTCTTGGGTCCCGGGTCCTCGCTGAGCAACTCCCAGTAAGCCTTGTATTGCGCGGCGACATTCTTGTTGCGCACGCGGTGCCCGACATTGGTCTGTCCGTGAATGCCGCCGTCGGAAATATTGGTCGAGCCGGTCCACACCTCGGATGGCACCTGTGTCTTGCCTTTGAGCAGCACCATGAACTTGTTGTGCTGGATGTTGTTCGGCTTGGCTTCGCGCTTGATGACGTTCTTTGCCGGAATGCCGACCTTCTTGATGAGGTCGAGATTGTCTTCCCGCGGAAAGCTCGGGCTAAATTTGCCGTTCTTGTCGGTCGTCTCGTTCACCTTCGCGTCGATGATGATCTTGACGTCGACCTTGTCGGTCAGTGCCTGTTTCAGGGCCTTCACCACCGGCTCGTAGCGAAATTCGTAGAAGCAGCACAGCAGCGTGTCGCCCTTCTTCGCATCGCCGATGAATTTCAGTATCGCATCGTCGAGCGAACGGCTGAGCCATTCGCGCGCTCGCTCGGCCTCCTTGGGGTCCTCTTCGTCGAGCTTCTTTGGCGACTTGTTGTCGAATTCACGTGTGTAGGCTTGGCTGCTCGCGACGCCGCGGTTGAAGAACACGTCGTGCTCGAGCTTGGAGAACAGCGGCTCGGTGCGAATCTTGATCGAGATCGGCGTCGCGCTGCGATCGAGATTTTTCGGCGCGCCTTTCAGCGGGTGGAAGATGTACTCGTACTCGCGATCGGGTTTGGCGGTGAAGTCGTCCGTCACGAAGCTCTGGATCGGATGATCGTTGGTCTTGACGACCGTCTTTGCATCGGGGTGCTTGATGACGGACGGGAATACCTTGAAACCGAAGGTGAAGAACCGCTGGTTCTCCGCCGGATCGATGCGCTCAACGCCGAAACCCAGGAGTCCTTTCGTGTCGGCACCGTCAAAGTCGATGCCGAACGAGACCGTATTCGTGCCGGTGACAGCGAACACCTGATAACCACCGGTCTTTTTCGATTTGAATCGCACGGCAACCTCCCAGAACACCGATGAAGCAAGTACTTGTTCTAGTAGAAAATCAGAAGATCGGCAATCGATAGGCGCCCACTCGGCAGCTCTCGCGGCCTGCCGCTCAGATCGACCGGTAGCCGCCATCCGCCATCACGATGGTGCCGGTGACATAGGCCGACAGATCGGAGGCGAGAAATACCGCCGGACCGACGATATCTTCCGGCTTGCCGGCACGGCCAAGCGGCGTGTGGTCCATGAAGATCTTGATCAGTTCCGGGCTGTTGGCGCGCACAGCCGCGTTGAGCGGTGTCTCGATCAGGCCAGGCCCGATCGCGTTGACGCGCACGCCGTCCTTGCCGAGTTCGGCTGCGAGCGCGCGGGTGAAGCCGAGCACCCCGTGCTTCGAAGTGGTGTAGGCAAGAGAGTTCGGCGTGCGCACGTGCACGAACGACTGGATCGAGCCGATATTGACGACGCGCCCTTTGGTGGCGCGCAGCTGTTCGACGAAGGCGTGCGTCACGTTGAACACGCCGTTGAGGTTGATCCCGATGATGTCATCCCAGTCCTTGGTGACGACGCTTGGCTCGGCCGTGAAGGCGTTGCGGCGGTTGATGCCGGCGTTGTTGACCAGAACCGAAATGTTGCCGACCTCTCCCGCGACCTTCGTCGCCGTCACGCGGCAAGCCTCGCGATCGGTCACATCGAGCGTGAAGGCCTGCGCCTTGCCGCCCGCATTGAGGATCTGTTGCGAGGTGTCGGCCGCGGCGTCGCCGTTCATATCGATCACGACGACCTGCGCACCTTCGCGCGCGTAACCGATCGCGATCGCGCGGCCGATCCCTGATCCCGCGCCTGTGACGGCGGCGATGTGGTTTTCGAGCAGCGGCATGTTCTTCCACCCCGTTTCGGTTTGTGTGTCGTAAGGCGTGCCGCCGTCGGCTGTGTCAATTCCAGGTGCGCCCGGGAAAATGATTGAAGATACTCTTCGTCACGCCGCCGTCGATGGTGAGTGTGCTTGCGGTAACGTAGCGCGCCTCGTCCGACAAAAGAAACAGGATACCGCCGACCACGTCATCGACCTGTCCCACGCGCCCGAGCGGCGTCACTAACTCGCGGCCCGCCTTGATAACGGGATCCTTCAGGTAAGCGGTCAGCGGCGTCTCGATGTGGCCGGGTGCGACGGTGTTGACGCGGATACCCTTGCGCGCCCACTCGATGGCGAAGTGATCGCCGAGCATGCGCACCGCGGACTTCACCGTCGAATAGGCGCCGGACGAACTGTAGGGCTGATCGCCCGACATGGACGAAAGGTTGACCACCGAGCCGGTGCGGGCATGCGCGATGACCCAACGGCCGAACGCCTGCGTCATCAGGAACGTGCCGGTGAGGCCGGTATCGATCACGGTGCGCCAGTCTTCCAGCTTGAGATCAGCGAGCGGTGCGGGCGCCATTTTGATTGCGCTGTTGACCAGACAGTCGACCGTGCCGAACGCGGACACGGCGCGCTGGATCGCGGTCTCGCACGCGGCCGGGTCGCGCACGTCGGTCGGCTGAAACACGGCCGCGTAGCCGATCTCCTGTGCGATCGCGCGGCCGCGCTCCGCGTCGATGTCGGCGAGCACAACACGTCCGCCGCGTTGAACGAAGGCGCGCGCCACCGCCTCACCGATGCCGCGCGCGCCGCCGGTGACGAGGAGAACCTTTCCATCGAATTGACGCATGCGCGGCCTTGAGACGTTGCGTTAGATGCAGCGGGAACCTTTACAGCTTCGCGGAACCGTGGCGCTCGCGCAACGGCGTCCGTGTCTCTGCACAGGGCCGTAAATCCGTCACCGAATGGCCTTGTTTTGCGGCGAAGCGTCCGCGCTCCAACAACGCAAGGATAGATGATGAAACGGGCTACAGTTTTCGCGGGCGTACTTTTCGCACTCGCAGCGGCGCCGTTCGCCGCGCACGCACAGGGTGGCGTGCCGGGCGGAGCCGCGCATGGATTTCATGAAGGTGCCCGCATCGCGGGGCCGGTCGGCGCAGTTGTCGGAACCGCGGTCGGCGGCGTGATCGGCGGCGTCGAAGGCGTGTTCGGCATCAACCACCGTCACGCCTCGTATTCGGACTTCGCCGAGCCGCCGCCTCCGCGTGCGTATCGCCAGCGCAAGGCCTATCGCGGAAAGAAGAAGGTCGTGCGTCACTATCAGCGCAGGCCGGCGGCCGGCTACGTGAACTGATTTTCGTGCAGGGATAACGGGGCGCGGGACGGCGGAGCGGCAACGCTCCGCCGCTTTTGTTTGAGCGGCGCGCATCAGTCCACTCCCTGGTCCTTGCGGAATGTCGGCAGACCGATGCCGATCGCATCGAAGCCGCCGTCGACCGCCAGCGTCTGCCCGGTGATGTAGGCGGCGCGCTCGGAGCAGAGGAAGAAGATCGCCTCGGCGAGCTCCTCCTCCAGCCCGTAGCGGCCGAGCGGGATGGCGTCGTGATAGTCGGCGCGGATCGCCGCCGAATGCACCGCCTTCGCCATCGCGGTATCGACCGGGCCGGGCGCGACCGCATTCACCCGAATGCCGAGCACCGAAAGCTCGAGCGCAAGCTGCTTGGTCAGGTGATCGAGCGCGGCCTTGCTGGTGCCGTAGGCGATGCGCAGCGCCGAAGCGCGCAGCCCCGAGATCGACGTGATGTTGACGATCGCACTGCCCTGGCCCATCAGCGGTACGCAGGCCTTGGTCATCAGGAACGGACCGGCGAGATTCACATCCATGGTGCGCTGGAATTCGGCGAGTGACGTGTCGAGCGCGGGCTTGAACACCGCATGGCCGGCGTTGTTGACGAGCGCAACGAGCGAACCGAAGCGCGCTTTCACCTGAGCGACCTCGGCCTCGACCTGATCGCTCGCGGCGACATCGCAGGTCAATGCGAGCGTCCGCTCCGGCTCGTTCAGCGCGGCGACGGCGCGCGCCAGCGCTTCGCCGTCGATGTCGAGCAGCGCGACCGCGTAGCCGTCGGCGAGGAATCGCCTCGCGGTGGCAAGCCCGATGCCGCGCGCAGCGCCGGTGACGAGGGCAGTTTTCGGCATGCTGGACTTTCTCTGTGCGGCAATCCCGGATGTCACGTTCGCTCATCCGGGCCACGCGCGGTTTAACTTCTCAGAGTGCTGTTGTAGGCCTCGATCAGCGAATTGTAGTCGCGCATCAGGCGCTGCGGCGTGCCCTCGATCATTTCGCCGCCGCCGGCGTTGATCATCATGCGGTCGCCCTGGCTCAACGGCACCTTGTCGCGGATGCGGCGCATGAACTGTTTCGCCGAGGTGAGGTAGGCCTTGGCGCCGGAGATGAAAAACGAGTCGAGCTTCGCCTCGCCGGCAAGGCCGTCCAGCGCCTTCACCGTCGCCTCGTATTCGGCGAGCGCCGCCGTGATCGCTGCGACGTCGGGCTTGGCCTGATCGCTGGCGCGCGCCACGCGCTTGGCCTGAATCATCAGCACCTCGACGTGATAGCGCGCCTTGCGGCCTTCGCTTTTCTCGAGCGCGGCGACGCGCTCCAGCGCGCGCCTGTCGTTGATCGTTTCGACGCCGGTGCGCAGCGCCTTGTCGGCGTTCGCGAACGCGTCCCACGCGGCGATCAGGCGCGGATGCATCTCGCGCCCCTTGGCCATGCGGTCGTCCTTGTAGTTCTCTTGGCGGTAGTAGTCGTCGGCCTCGTTGAGCAGCGGCTCGAGCTTGCCTACGGCGTCCGCATAGGCCGAAGCCGCGGCTTCGAGCTCGGCATCGCGCGGCTCGAGTGTATTCGCCCTCTCGACATTCTTCTTGCAGTCGGAGGTGTCGTAGATGGTGTAGAGGCCGTAGATGATCCGCTCCTTGCCGGTGGGGCCTTTCTGAACTTACCCACGAGAAATAGCGGCGGCGCGAGTCGTAGGCCCGCGCCGATTGCCGGTTGATGCAGCCCACATAGGCGTTGAGTTTTTCGGTGAGCGCGGAAGGCGGCGCGGCCGGCTTTCCCTGGTCGGACATCGGCGTCGCGGGCGCGGGCGGCGAGCCCTGCGCAGCGGCTGTGTTGACGAGGAGAGGGGCGGCGAGAACGGCTGCGGCGCAGGCAGATGCGAACGCGCGGAATGGCGTCATGGTCAGACCTCCCGATGCCCACCCGCTGCCCGCCGCGACGAACAATACGAAAGCGCGAGGAGGGTGCAAGAGGCACAGCCAATGCTGCGCCGCCCGCCTGCGGGTGCGTGCTTTGCGTCAGCACGCCCGCAGGCGCCGCACCAGCCAGACGGAGAACCGCTCCGCCGGCCTCAGCCGCGCAGATCCGGATCGCCGCCACGGCGCCCGGTCCAGGTCTGCGTGCCGGCGCCGCGGGCCCGGTATTTCGGGGAGCGCGCAGGCGCTCGTAGGTCACAGAATGGAACGGGCGCATTGAAATCTCGACCCAACTCACGCTATTCTGTATTGGAGGTTGTGTAGGCCGACATCGCCAAGGTCTCGGCAAGGGAGCCTTTGCGGAATGAGTAACCGGCAAAAGGTGGCGTTGGGGGTGTATATCAGCCTCCTTGTTTTATGAATGGTGTTAATAGTCAGTTCGGAGTTTCTCGGTCCACCTCCGAACGTCGCTGCTTCCCTGTCGAGAGCTTCAAAATGGTTCTCGCCGCGCTTGTAGGAGCGACATCGGCGCTATTGGGAGTCAAAGATGCCAAGTCGTAGAGCGGTCGCCGCGAGCGGAGTCGTCCTTAGCTTTATTTTCGTTTCAACCTGTTCTGTGACAGCTCAACAGCCACCCTCAACTCGGAAGGCTACGATTTCGAGGATCGAGGTAATTAATACCACTTATCTAGATTCCAGAAATGACAGAGTCATATCACTATTGAGAAAAAACGATGGCGGTTTGATATTTTTGGATACCGTAAATGCAGATCTGGCTATGCAAGAAAATTACGATATTGTCAAAAATTGCTTTCCGGAAGATACAGACGACGAACGAGCTCTTGATGGTCATCTAAATGGAAAACTTATACCTATTCCAACCAAGCGCAATTATTACGACGGTAATTGTTGGGTTCTATTTGAAATAAATTCATTGGATAATCGTAGATATCGCACCTCGTCAGGAGGTACGGGTGTTGTCAATATTTTGGTTCGCAAGACATTTCGTGTGAATATGCAGCGTAGTGGAAATAGTACTATCTTCAATCTAAGAGAAGAAAAATAAGGCGAGTACGCGGTGCAGCAGGGTTTTTGCTCACTGTAGACAGATCGACAGATTGGCGCGATTAAAGTGGCACCGTATTGTCTAGACTCCCTTATTGCTCTTGTTCACCTTACTCTGCATCCGGATACACCTCGCCGCCCATCGCGTTGAACTTGTCGAACGCGTCGTCGCGCAGCTGCGCGCCCGGCGGCCCTTCGCGCGGTCGGCCGCATGCGCGGCGATCTTCGGTGTGACGCAAGAGCAGCAAGGTCCCGGATATCGCTTCGCTTATTCGGGCTACGCTTGCTTGCCGGGTCACGTTCTTGAACGCCTTGAACTCCGGGGGATGCCAATGTTCGAGTAACGCGAAACTTACTTCCTTTCAAATTTAAGATTGCGCGATGCGGAAACCATTGAAAGTTGTGTTTGGATTGTTGCTGGCTGCGGTCTGCGCCGAAGCATCGGCGCAACAGTTTCCTTGGCCTGCCCCGCGAGGAACGACCTGGGATAACCTCAACAAGGAGTATTGGGAGCACAGGCTTAAGAACGCCAAGGACAAGGGAGTGTGCGAAACCGGCTCGTCGCAGTCACCCATTCCGTTGAACAGCATCCCCCCCAAAACGCCGCTGCCTGAACTTCAGTTCAACTATTCTTTTGATCCCCCCGAGCCGTATTTCTTCTTTACAGACACAGGCCACTCCTTGGCGTGGCTCCTCGACCCCGACCAATACAGATCCATCCCGGCGCTGCCGAACAACCTGTATGCAACACGCGGGAAAGCCGAAATGGAGAAACGCAGCCGGTATCTCACCGCGCAAAACATAGGCATCACGCGGAATGGCAAATTTTACAAACTGGTTGAGGCCCACGTCCATTCTCCGGCCGAGCATACGATGGACGGCATTCGATACCCCGCGGAGGTGCATCTGGTCCATCAAGATGCAGATCGGAACAACAAGGTCGTCGTCGCGGTGTTCTTGGCGGCGACGGGAATTCGAAAACTCATTTACAACCATTTTTCTTGGTCGGCGAATTATGAAAATTTACTTCAGCGGTCCGCAGATGATTCCACCACCGGGAGAACGGACCTATCGCCGATATGCCGGTTCGCTGACGACGCCACCCTGCACCGAAGGGATCGAGTGGATCGTCTTCACAACCTCAGTAGAGGTACCAATGGAGACAGTGGACAATTTGAGGAGACGTTTCACGTCGTCGAACGCACGGCCGATCAACCCGGCCCGCGCCTTTGACTAGCAAAAGTAAGCGCCGCTCACGGACCGGCAAAGTAAGCGTCGCTCACGCCATCATCCGCCGACGCGGCGCGAGTTCAACCCATCCGGCGATTCAGAATACCTTGTTGCTTTCCTTCACGGCGTCGGTGGCATCCACATAGACCTTCTCGCCCATTGCCCTGAACTTCTCGCTCATTTGCGCCATGCCGTCCTCGATCACGCCCGACATCGACATGCCGACCGAGTTCGGATCATTCAGCGTCTTCGCATAATCCCGCACATCCTGCGTGATCTTCATCGAACAGAACTTCGGGCCGCACATGGAGCAGAAGTGCGCGACCTTGTGCGCTTCCTTGGGCAGCGTCTCGTCGTGGAATTGCAGCGCGCGGTCCGGGTCTAGCCCCAAGTTGAACTGGTCCTGCCAGCGGAAGTCGAAGCGCGCGCGTGAGAGCGCATCATCACGCAGCTGCGCGCCCGGGTGGCCCTTGGCGAGGTCGGCGGCGTGCGCGGCGATCTTGTAGGTGATGACGCCTTCCTTCACGTCGTCGCGGTCGGGCAGGCCGAGGTGCTCCTTCGGCGTCACGTAACAAAGCATCGCGCAGCCGAACCAGCCGATCATCGCGGCGCCGATGCCGGAGGTGATGTGGTCGTAGCCGGGCGCGATGTCGGTCGTGAGCGGGCCTAACGTGTAGAACGGCGCTTCGCCGCATTCTTTCAGCTGCTTGTCCATGTTGATCTTGATCTTGTGCATCGGCACGTGGCCGGGGCCTTCGATCATCACCTGGCAGCCTTTCTTCCAGGCAATCTGCGTCAGCTCGCCGAGCGTTTCGAGTTCGGCGAATTGCGCGCGGTCGTTGGCGTCCGCGATCGAGCCGGGGCGCAGGCCGTCGCCGAGCGAGAACGACACGTCATACCGGCGCATCAGGTCGCAGATCTCCTCGAAGTGCGTGTAGAGGAAGCTCTCCTTGTGATGCGCGAGGCACCACTTCGCCATGATGGAGCCGCCGCGCGACACGATGCCCGTCACCCGGTTCGCCGTGAGCGGCACGTAGGCGAGCCGCACGCCGGCGTGGATGGTGAAATAGTCGACGCCCTGTTCGGCCTGCTCGATCAGCGTGTCCTTGTAGAGCTCCCAGGTGAGCTTCACGGGATCGCCATCGCACTTCTCCAGCGCCTGATAGATCGGCACCGTGCCGATCGGCACCGGCGAATTGCGCAGGATCCATTCGCGCGTGTTGTGGATGTTGCGCCCGGTGGAGAGGTCCATCACGGTGTCGGCGCCCCAGCGGATCGCCCACACCATTTTCTCCACTTCCTCTTCCACCGAGGAGGTGACCGCCGAGTTGCCGATGTTGGCGTTGATCTTCACCAGGAAGTTGCGGCCGATGATCATCGGCTCGAGTTCGCCGTGGTTGATATTGCACGGAATGATCGCGCGGCCGCGCGCGACCTCGTCGCGCACGAACTCGGGCGTCACGAAGGCGGGGAGCGCTGCGCCGAAGCTCTCGCCGTCGGCGAGCGTGGCCTGCGCGTTCTCCAGCATTGTCTTGCGGCCGAGGTTCTCGCGCTCAGCGATGTAGATCATCTCCTTGGTGATGATGCCTTTGCGGGCGAATTCGTATTGCGTGACCGGCGCGTCGCCGACACCGCGCATCGGCTTAGGCGTGTTCGGGAAGTTGCGCGCGAGGTGCTTGCCGGAGACGTTGCCGTTGTCGACGGGCTGAATCGGCCGGCCGTCGTATTCCTCGATGCCGCCGCGCTCGCGCACCCATTCGACGCGCGCGCGCTTGAGGCCCTTCTCGACGTCCACCGCGGCGTTGTTGTCGGTGTAGACGCCAGAGGAGTCGTACACCGCGACCGGCGGCTCGTTCGCGGACGGGTCGAGCACGATCTCGCGGATCGGCACGCGCAGGTCGGGCGCGGCCTCCGGCACCGTGTAGGCCTTGCGCGATCCGATGATCGGGCCGGTCGTGACCTTCGGGGTGACCAGATCGGCAGGCGAGATGGGCTTGTTCATGGGTATGCTCCCGTTGGGGCGTTAGCGGACATAGCCGAAGAAGGTGAGGACGGCGCCGAGCGCGAGCCAGATCGCGGCGCCGAACAGCGGGCCATTCGGGCGTTCGTACGCGCGGCGGCCGTAGCGGATGGCGCCCTCCGGTGCGACGATGCGGATTGCGCCGGAGAAGGCGGTGAGCCAGCCCACGATCGTGATGATGACCGGCCAGTCCGCGACCCAGACATTGTGGGTCAGCACGATCGCGAGCCCGGCCGGAAAGGTGATCAGCCCAGCCAGGAACAGGATCGCGCGGTTGCGGATGAACTCGTCGAGCACGGCGCGAACCGCCTCGCGGTTGAACAGCACGCCGAAGCCGAGCACGAGTGCCAACGGCCCGATGAGCTTTGCCAGGAATACGGATGTCGCCACGTGTCCTGTCCCTTCGCCGGCATGACCCGGATCAGGTTCAAAGGGTGCTCGCGCGAACAGCGCAATCTCAGCCGACTCTCGCCGGCGCCCCTCGGAACAGGGCTAATGTAGGCCGATGCGGGAGGGTGTCAATTGGATGACCGCGGTTGCTTTCCCCTCTCCCGCTTGCGGGAGAGGGTGCCGAGCGAGCGCAGCGAGTGAGGCGGGAGAGGGCGTTGCTCTGAGAAAGAGCCCTCTCCCGGCCGCTCACTTCGTTCGCGTTCACCCTCTCCCGCAAGCGGGAGAGGGGAAGAAAGTAAGGCTCAAAACTTCGACACCTCGACTTCCTTCGTGGTGATGAACTCGAGCAACGCGGGCTTGCCCTCCTGCGTCGCCTTGATGCCGCGCTTGATCGCCGGGACGATGTCGGCGGGCTTCTCGATCCGCTCGCCGTAGCCGCCGAGCGCCTGCGCGAACTGCGCGTAATTACCCGAGATGTCGGTCGAGCGGTATTTCTCGGTCGAGACCGGCATTACCTTCAGCTCGATTGCCATCGAGAAGTTGTTGAGCAGGATCGAGAGGATCGGGATGCGCTCGCGCACCGCGGTCTCGAAATCCATGCCGGTGAAGCCGATCGCGGCATCGCCCCACACGTTCATGCACAGCTTGTCGGGCTTGGCGAGCTTCGCGCCCATCGCGTAGCCGAGGCCCGCGCCGAGCTGCGTGGTCTTGCCCCAGCCGATGTAGGAGAGCGGCGCCGTGCAGCGCCAGAACGGAGAGAGCTGGTCACGCGGCGAACCGGCATCGTGCGTGATGATGGTGTTCGGCATGTCGACGGTGTTCTGCAGGTCCCACAGCACGCGATAGGGCGAGAAGGGCGCCTCGTTGTGGGTGAGCTTCGGCATCCATTTCGCAAGCCAGGGGTCGTAACTCGCCTTGATCTCCTTCGCGACGGCGGAATGATCGCGCGGGGATTTCTGCGTCTTCGACACTTCCTCCAGCAATGCCAGCAGCGTGAGCTTCGCGTCCCCCAGCACCGCGATTGCTGATGGCGTGTCCTTGTTCACGTCGGCCGGATCGAGCGTCGCGTGGATGATGGTCTTGCCCGCCGGCATCATGACGCCGAAGTTCGTCTGCGTGAACGAGCACCCGATGCCGAGGATGAGGTCGCTCTCTTTCAGGAAGTGATTGACCGGCGCCGGGATCGCGAGGCCGCCGGAGCCGAGCGACAGCGGATGCGTTTCGTCGAACGCGCTTTTGCCTTGCAGGCTGGTGGTGACCGGAATGGCGAGCAGTTCAGCGAGCTGCTTCAACTCGCCCCACGCTTCCGCCCAATGCACGCCCTGTCCGGCGTAGAGCACGGGGCGCTTGGCGGCGAGCAGCATCTTCGCGGCCTCGCGGACCGCGTCCGGGTCGGGGCCGGTGCGCAGCGGGCGCGAGAGCACGTAGTCGGACGGATCGGCTTCCTCGTTCCACACGTCGTTCGGCACCTCGACCAGCACCGGCCCGCCGCGCCCCGAGCGCAGCCGCGTGAACGCCCGCCGCATGATCGCGGACAGTTCCTTGCCCGACGTGACGGGCTCGGCGGATTTGGTGATGCCGCGCATCTGGACGCTGGCGTTGTAGTTGCGCTCGACCCACGCGAGCTTTCGCGCATAGCCGCCCGGCATCACGAGGACCGGCACGGACTCGCTCCACGCCTGCGCAACGCCGCCATAGGCGTTCTCGGTGCCGGGCCCGTGCTGCATCACGAACACGCCGAGAATTCCTGCCTGAGGTGACGCGCGACATCGCTTCGGCCATGTGCAGCCCGATGCGCTCTTGCCGCACGATGATCGGGCGGATGCCGACTGCCGCGCCGCGCTCGAGGATGTGGTTGACCGGATAGCCGATGACGGTTTCCACGCCCTCGCGGCGCAGGATGTCGGCGATGGCGTCGGAGACTTTCATGATCCCTCCCGGATGCGTCACCCGCGGGCTTGACCCGCGGGTCCATCTTCTTCGCAAGGATGATGGATTGCCGGGTCAAGCCCGGCAATGACGAAATTGAGAGGTCTGCGTCTGGCGAATGACCGGCCCCGGAGTTTCGCTTCGCTCGATCCGGGCTACAATGCGTCCCATGAAGAACGTTGTACTGGCTATCGTCCTCGCACTTTTTGCCACCGCAGCGCACGCGCAGCTGCCGTTCGTTACGATCCTCTCGGACAACAAGATGGGGGCGTGGTGGCTGCGCGTTTCGTTCAATCCGATGCACGCCGAGGTACGCGGCATTCCGGTGGCGCAGATCCACAAGGACTGGTGCAAGGCGACCGAGTTCACCCGCGCCCTGATGCCAAGCAAGGAAATGGCGGAGGAGGGCTCCGGCAAGCTGATGGACGAGATCGGGTTGTCATTCTCCGTCGAGGGCAACTTCGATCGCTCGAAGACCAGGCAGGTCGCACTGGTTGGCGTCTACGAAACCTGCGCGGGGCAGAAGGGCACGTTCCTGCTGGTGATCGACAAGGGTACCACCAAGGTCCGCTTCGTCGATGCCACGCCGGGGAAGACCCAGTTCGCGATCTTGGCGCCGGACAAAAAGGACGTCGTGATCCTCTACTGCATGGAATGCGACAACGGCGCTACGCTGCGCTGGAGCGCGAACCGGAAAACGTTTGCGTTCGTCAGGTAGAGACGAGGCGGAAAACGCGCCGCTAGCGCTCCCACCAGAACAGCTCCGGATTCTCGCGGGCCCACTGGGCGCGGCGCTCGCGGTTCTCGCCGATGATAATGCCGAGGCGTACGCAGGCGCGTGTGTCGCCGTCGTCTTCGCATTGCTCGCGCAATGCCATCATGCGGCCGCGCATTTCCGGGTCCATGCCGGGACCGCCGCGCGGCGGCGATCCGGGCGGCATCATGCCCTGCTGCGCCCCGCGTGGCGGCGATCCGCCTGCGGCCGGGCCGGGGCGCGGTCCGGCGGGGCCGCCTGCGTCGGAGAACACCGAGCTCACCTGGCCGGCTGCGCCAATCGACGCGAAGGTCGGGACCGACTCGGTGAACACCGCGCACGTCCCGCCGAAATTCGCCTCCGAGCACATCGTCACGCGCATGCCGGGTGGGATCCGCACCGACATCAGGCGATTGTCCAGCGCGGCGAGCGTGGGTACGCGCTGGTTTGGCTGGATGCAGAACGGCTGGCCCCCGAAATTCGGCAGCACGTAGAAGCAAGGTCCCTGCGGTTGCGCGAGCGCGGGCGTCGCAAAGACCGCCGCAATCGCAACCGTCAGCATCAAGCCAGAAAAGAATCGCATCGAACGGTCCCCATGAGGCGCGTGCTTCTACGCACGCGAAGAAAGCCGTTCAAGAACGTTTGCGTTGGAACTCAAATTAAAACGCCGGCCCGGGAAACCCGGACCGGCGTGCCGCCCTTGGCGACTACTTCTCGTGAGCCTCGCGGGATGCGAGGCGAATCTGTTACCGCGTACTCAGGCTGACCGGAGCGGACATCATCGGCCGGTCGGCGCGGAGTCTCGCTGTTGATCACGATCACCTTGGTGCCGACGTTCACGCGGTTGGCGAGATCGGTCACGTCTTCGTTGGTGAGGCGGATGCAGCCGGAGGAGACGCGCTGGCCGATGGTCGACGGCGCGTTGGTGCCGTGGATGCGATAGATCGTGTTGCCGAGGTACATGGCGCGCGCGCCGAGCGGGTTGGTGGCGCCACCGGCCATGAAGCGCGGTAGGTAGGGCTGGCGGGCGATCATCTCCGCCGGCGGATGCCAATCCGGCCACTCGGCCTTCTTGGTGATGGTCTGCACGCCGGACCAGCGGAAGCCGTCGCGGCCGACGCCAATGCCGTAGCGGATCGCGCGGCCGCCGGGCTGCACCAGATAGAGGAAGGTGTTCTGGGTATCGATGATGATCGTGCCGGGCGCTTCGTTGCCGGTGTAGGCGACGAGCTGGCGCTTGAACTGTGCGGGCGTCTCGTAGCCCTGCTCGGTCTGCTCTTCGACCGGCGCCATCTGGTCGGCGCGCGAATAAGCCTGATGCGAGAGGCTGAGCGGAGCCGCGGTGGCGTAGTCGGCGGCCATCACGCCTGCTGCGACGAGTGCACCGGTGAGGAATGTCTTGATCATGTGCCTAACCCCTGTTCCGCCTTGCTTACGCTTGACGCCCTCATGTGGTTCCCCGGACGTCTTGCGTATTTGTCGTTTTTCGGCGGGAAGCGGTTCAGGGCAGGGTGGGGGAGGCGGTTAACGCGCGTGTATCGCGCAGGTTCCGATTAGCGACGAATTTTCAATAAGTTGAGAGGATAGGGCTGGGCGGCGACATACGCCGCGATACAGGGGATACACGATAGTCGATGCTGTCAGGCGATGGTCGTGCCGCAAGCGCGGTGCATTCCCCTCCCCGCGAAGCGGCGGGGGTTAGGGGTGGGGGCGTGCGAGCAAGCAAGAAAGTCCGCCCACCCCCGACCCCTCCCCACCATTCGCTTCGCGAAGGGGCGGGAGGGGACACACCGAGCGCGGGGAGAGGGTTGCGACCGTCGCGTTACTTCGCCGGGGGCGGGGGCCTCGACTTCTGAAAGCTCGGGCGGGCGAAGTGCCGCTCCATGTAGGCGGACAGGTTCTTCGCGTTGCCCAGCAGCGCTTTGCCCTCCTCGAAGCGGTTCACATAAAACAGCATCGGCAGAATGTTGATGTCGGCGAGCGTCAGGCTGTCGCCGACCAGGTGGCCGGTCTTCGCCACGGCCTTATCGAGCACCTCGACCTGTCCCTTCATCTTCTCGGCCGCCGACTTGATGGCCTCCATGTTCGGCTTGCCGGGCTCCTTCGGAAACACGTAGCCGACGACGTATTGGCGGATCATCACCTTGTCGAACTCGACATTGCCGAGCGACACCCACTGCTCGACCTGCGCGCCGAGCTTCACGTCGTCCGGGATCACCTTTGGTCCGTCGAACACGCGGTCGATGTAGGTCGCGATCGCCTTCGACTCGCACAGCTCGACATCGCCGTGGCGCATCGCCGGCATCTTGCCGAACGGGTGAATGGCGTTGATCGCCGGCGTGTGCGGCCGTTCGGCCTTCAGTTCGTACCGCACACCCTTTTCTTCACACACCATGCGCACGGCCCAGACATAGTTCGACTGCGGCAGGCCGAGGATTTCCAGTGCGGGCATTGTTCGCTCCCTTTTTGAATTCCGGCACTATGGCACAACCTGTCGCAGCTTGCGTTCCCGGCGTGGCTGGCGTTCCATAGGCTCAACAATCGGCAGAAGCCTACGAGGGGTCTCATGAAAAACCGCATCATTATAGCGTCACTGCTCGCAGCGAGCGCACTCGTCTCCGTCGCCAAGGCGCAGGACATCCCGACCATCCGCGTCGGCTGGACCATTCCGGCCGAGGAAGCGAAATACTGGATGATGCGGCGGCCGGACCGCTTCCCGGATCTCGGCAAGAAATACAAGATCGAGTGGTCGCAATTCCAGGGCACCTCGCCGATGTCGCAGGCGCTGATCGCGAACGCGCTCGATTGCGCGACGCAGGGCGTGCTGCCGATCGCGCAAGGCATGGATAAAGGCACATTCTCGACCTACGTGGTGGCGCAGCACGTCGGCGAGCGGCCGGGCAGCTTCTCGGTTTATTGGGCCGTGAAGGACGAGAGCCCGATCAAGACAGTGGCGGACCTCAAGGGCAAGACCGTTGGCATCTCGATTATCGGCGGCGGCACGCATGGGCCGTTCGCGCTGATGCTCAAGCGCAACGGCGTCGACCCCGAGAAGGACATCAAGCTGGTCGAGGTATCGTTCTCGCTCTCCGAGGACGCGCTACGCGCGGGCCGCGTCGACTCCACCAACATGAACCAGCCATTCGCGGCGCGCGCCGAGGCGAAGGGCGGCGTGCGCAAACTGTTCTCGCTCGATCAGGCGGTGCCGAACATCGTGCACATTGTGGAAGCGTGCCGGAAGGATTTCGTCGACAAGAATCCGGAGCTTGCGAAGCTCTACGTCAGGGACATCACCGCCGGATTGAGAATGGCGCTCGCGAACCGCGACGAGACGATGAAGGTCGTGAGCGAGATCACCAAGGCGCCGATCGCAGTGCTCGACACTTACTTGCTGAAGGGCAACGACTTCGCGCGCGAGCCGGGCGCGGCGCCGAACTTCGCTGGCATCCAGGCGATGTTCGACGTCTATACGAACGAAAAAATGCTCGAGAAGAAGCTCGACGCGAACGCGCTGAAGCATCCGACGATCGTCGCGCCGATCGAGTGAAGCGCTTGTGTCCTGGGCGCAGCGCAGCATGAAATGATGCGCTGCTGACCCGGGACTCCGGTTCTTTAATTTTAATAAGGAAGCAACCGGGGTCCCGCATCTGCGATGCACCGCGAACGCGCGCTGCATCGCGTGCGGGACACAGAGTTACTCAGGCCACACGACCCCACCTGCGTGCGTCACCGCGCCGGCGTCTGCTTGCCCGACGCACTGCGCGTACTTCGCCAACAGCCCCGCGGTGTGCCTCGGCTTCGGCGCGGTCCACGCGGCGCGGCGGCGTGAGAGCTCGGCATCGTCGATCAACACATCAACCCGCTTCGCGTCGGCGTCGATGCGGATGCGGTCGCCGTCCTTCAATAAGCACAGCGGTCCGCCGACCGCGGCTTCCGGCGCGATATGGCCGATGCAAATTCCGCGCGTCGCGCCGGAGAAGCGGCCGTCGGTGAGTAGTGCGACCTTCTCGCCCATCTGCTGGCCGTAGATCAGTGCGGTGACGCCAAGCATCTCGCGCATGCCGGGTCCGCCGCGCGGGCCTTCGTAGCGGATCACCAGTACATCGCCTTCCTCGTACGCGCGCTGGCGCACCGCGGCGGCGCAGTCGTCTTCTGAATCGAACACGCGCGCGGTGCCTTCAAAGCTGCGCGCCTTCAGCCCGGCAACCTTCAGCAGCGCGCCACCGGGGGCGAGATTGCCCTTCAGCACCACGAGCCCGCCATCCGGCCGCAACGCATCCTCCTTCGCGCGCACGACAGCGCCGTCGGGCGAAGGCGCAGCACCATGCTCTTCGCTCAACAATCGTCCCGTGACGGTCGGCACATCGTGCAGATGGCCGCTATCGAGCATCACGCGAACGATCACCGATACGCCGCCGATCTCGTGGACATCCTTGGCGAGATATTTCCCGCCCGGCCGCAGATCGCCGATCAGCGGCGTGCGCGCAAACACGTCGGCGACGTCGTCGACGGTGAAGCGGATGCCAGCCTCGTTGGCGATCGCCGGAATATGCAGTGCCGCATTGGTGGAGCCGCCGGTCGCCGCCACAATGGCACTCGCGTTTTCGAGCGACTTAGCGGTGACGAGGTCGCGCGGCAGCGGGCCGCCGCGCTTGAGGATTTCCATCACAATCTCGCCCGCACGCTTCGCGATGGCGAGGCGCTGCGAATAGACGCCCGGCACCATCGCGGAATTCGGCACGGTGAGGCCGAGCGCCTCCGACACCATCGCCATGGTGTTGGCGGTGAACTGCCCGGCGCAGGCGCCGACGCTCGGCTTGCAGGCGCGCTCCAGCACGGCGAGATCGGCCTCGCTCATCGCGCCGGTCTGCACCGCGCCGACGCCCTCGTAGGCATCGAGCACCGTCACGTCGCGGCCCTGGAAACGGCCGGGCAGGGCAGCGCCACTGAACAAAAACACGGACGGCACATTCACGCGCACGAGGCCCATCATGGCGCCGGGCAGCGTCTTGTCGCAGCCGCCGAACGCCACCAGCCCGTCATAGGCGTGGCCCTGCATCACGGCTTCGATGGAGTCGGCGATCAACTCGCGGCTCACCAGCGAGAACTTCATGCCCTCGTGGTTCATGCCGATGCCGTCGGATACCGAGATGGTGGTGAACTCGCGCGGCGTGCCGCCGGCTGCCTCCACGCCAGACTTCGCGGCATCGACCTGCGGGCCGTGCGTCATGTTGCAGGGCGTGGTCTCGCCCTTCTGGCTCACCACGCCGATCATCGGCTTGGCGATGGCCTCATCGTCGAGGCCCATCGCGCGCATGAAGGCGCGATGCGGTGTGCGGTCGAGGCCGTCGGTGGTGATGCGCGAGCGGAGCCGCATCGCTAGCTCTGCTTTGCGCCGTTGCCGTCGAGGATGCGGCGGATCTTGCGCGTCAGTGCATCGGCGGTGAACGGCTTGGTCAAGAGATCGATGTCGGGATCGAGCCGGCCGTGATGGATGATGGCGTTGCGGGTGTAGCCGGTCATGTAGAGGACCTTGATGGCCGGCCGTTTCTCGATCACCGCGTCGCTGAGCTGTCGCCCGTTCATGCCGCCGGGCAGCACCACATCGGTCAGCAGCAGATCGATGTGCGGCGCGTCGGCGAGCAACGCCAGCGCGGATGCGCCGTCGGATGCATTCAGCACACGATAGCCACGCTCGCGCAGCGCTTCGACCGCGAGCGTGTTCACCTGCACGTCGTCTTCGACCACCAGCACGGTTTCGTTGCCGCCTACCGGCGCGGCGGGCGCACTCACCGGTTCGCGTGGCGTCCACACCGGGATGTCGGTTCCGGTGAGACGCGGGAAGTACATCTTCACGGTCGTGCCTTCGCCGATTTCGCTGTAGATGCGGATGTGGCCGCCGGACTGCTTGGCGAAGCCGTACACCTGGCTCAGTCCAAGCCCGGTGCCGACGCCCGTCGGCTTGGTGGTGAAGAACGGCTCAAACGCGCGGTTCAGCACCTCCGGGGTCATGCCGGTCCCGGAATCGCTCACCGCCACCATGACGTATTGGCCGGGCGGGATCTCGGCGTTGACCTGCTCCACGTAGTGCTCGTCGAGATGCGCATTGGCGGTCTCAATGGTGAGGCTCCCGCCCTCCAGCATCGCGTCACGCGCGTTAACGGCAAGATTGACGATCGCGTTCTCGAGCTGGTTCGGATCGATCGCCGCCTTCCACAAGCCGCCGGCCAGCACGGTCTCGATCGTGACGGTCTCGCCGATGGAGTGGCCGAGCAATTCGGACATGCCCGTCACCAGCCGGTTGATGTCGACCGATTTCACTTCAAGCGGATGCTGGCGCGAGAACGCGAGCAGCCGCTGCACCAGAGTCGCGGCGCGGTCGGCCGCCTGACGGCAATTGCCGAGCCAGCCGCGGATACGCTCCTGGCCCTCGAGCCGGCGCAGCGTGAGGTCGAGATTGCCGATGATTGCGGTGAGCAGATTGTTGAAGTCGTGCGCGATGCCGCCGGTCAGGCGGCCGACCGCCTCCATCTTCTGTGCCTGACGCAGCGCTTCCTCGGTCGCCTCGCGGCGCGCGATCTCGTCGCGCAGCATCTGGTTGATCGCCGCCTCGCGCCGCGTGCGCGCGAGCGCCACGATCGCGAGAATGATCAAGGCGGCGGTCGCCGGCAGGCCGAAGATGAGATGGCGCGACATCCCGTTGATCCAGGCCTGCTTGATGTCGCGGGTGTCGACGCCGGCCGTGACGTAGACATCGACGCGCGGAAGTTTGCGAAAAGCGAAAATGCGTTCCTGGCCGTCGAACGCCGACATCGCCGTCACAATCCCGTATTCGTCGCCTCGTTCGAACATCGTTTTCAGGGGACCGCCCGGCGCCAGACGCGCGGTGACATCCGGCAATTCGGGATAGCGCGCCAGCACGAGCCCGTCGGTGCGGATCAGCGCGGCGACCACCGGCTGCGTCAGCGTGGCGTAGTAATCGCGGTAGTAGTCGGGCGAAACCGAGATGACCACCACGCCGCCGAAACCGCCGTCCGGGCCGGCGCGCTTGCGGCTGAGCGAGAAAAATCGCGGCTGGCCACGCTCGTTGGTCGCGCGCGACCTGACGACTTCACTGACCAGAAGACTTGTCGAGGCGTTGGACTTGTGCGCGCGGAAATACTCCCGGTCGGACAGATCGAGTTGGCGCGGGATCGGAAACACGGTTCCGGAGACGAGCGGCCGCCCTTCGGCGCTGACCACCCAGATGTCGGCGAGCTGAGGGAGCGTGTCGGTGAGCGCGCGCAGGCGCCGATTGAATCCGGGCTCGCTCACCCGGATGTCCTCATCCGAGACGTTGTCGAGCATTTCGTCGACGTAGCGCGACGAGAGTTCGATGGTTTCGAGCACCTTCAACGCGTGCTCGTAAACGGTGCCGAGATTGCGCTGCAGCCGGTCGCGTGCCTCCGCTTCGCTCTGGCGGTATGAAATGGTCGCAGCAACCGCCGCACACCGCCAGCGGAAAGACGATCGCCGCAGCCAAGGTCCAGTGCGCGGCGCGCTCGGCACGGCCGGTTCCGCCCGCGCGCAACGGCGCAATGACATCGGCAAGGAAACGCTTCATTCGCGGAAGAAGAGCCCCGTAAGTCCGGCCGATTCGAAGCTACGGGGATTGGCGCGCAAACTCAATCAGTGCTGCCATGCGCAAAGGTTCCACTGCGCGGCTTTTGCGCCCGCGGCAAAGCCGCTACGCTGGTGGCAACGAGAAACAATCGACCGGAGGACGCCATGGCGCAAGCCCAACGCAAGGAAACGACCGCCCGCGACTGGCCTTTCGAGGTGAAGCCGCTGCATCCCGCGCTCGGCGTCGAAATCAGCGGCATCACGCTTGCGCAAGCCGTCGAGCCGAAGATGTTCGACAAGGTCTACGAGGCGTTCCTCGACCACGAGCTGATCCTGTTCCGCGATGTCGAGCTGCCGCCGGCGACGCAGGTCGCGTTCGCGCGCGCGTTCGGCGAAATCCAGATCCATGTGATGAACCAGTACCAGAAGTATCCGGAGTTCCCCGAGATCTACATGCTCACCAACGCCGACAAGGACGGCAAGCCGACCGGCAAGCACCCCGACAAGGGCACGCTGCACTGGCACACCGACGGCTCATGGCGCGAACGCACCGGCCAGGCGACCATGATGTACTCAGAAATCTGTCCGCCTGTCGGTGGCGAGACCGAGTTCGCCGACATGTATGCGGCCTACGACAATCTCTCGCCTGAGATGAAGAAGAAGATCGAGGGCAAGCGCGCGATCCACAATCTCGACTTCTCGCGCACGCGCCGCCACGGCGAAGACCCGATGACAGCCGAGCAGAAGGCCAAGGTGCCGCCGATCGCGCATCCGATCGTGCGCACGCATCCCGAGACCGGCCGCAAGGCGATCTTCCTCGGCGATCACGCGCAGGAAATCGAGGGGATGGACTACGACGAGGGCCGCGCGCTGATCGAGGAACTGAACGTGCTGATCACGCCGCAGGAGGCGGTCTACACCCACGTCTGGTCGCCGAACCAGTGCATCGTGTGGGACAACCGCTGCACCTTGCACCGCGCGACCGGCTTCGACGAAGCGAACCATGTGCGCGTGATGCGCAGGTGCACGATCAACGGGGACCGGCCGTTCTAGGCTGTCTCTTCGCAAGCGCTGTTAAGAGAGCCGATGGCACTTCCGCGCCGGACATTCCTGCAACTGGCGGCAGGGGCCTTTGCACTCCCGGCTACGAAGGCATGGGCGCAGGCCTATCCGGCGCGGCCGGTCCGCGTCGTCGTTCCTGTTGCGGCCGGTGGTGCAAACGACGTCACGGCGCGCCTGATCGGCCAATGGCTCACGGAGCGCCTTGGCCAGCAATTCGTCATCGAGAACCGCCCGGGGGCTGGCACCAATATCGGCACCGAGGCCGTCATTCGATCCGCCCCCGACGGATACACGCTCCTCATTTCGGGCAGCAACGCTGCGATCAACCCAACACTGTTCAAATCGCTCAACTTCAATTTCATCCGCGACACCGCACCAATCGGCAGCGTCGTCCGTGTGCCGCAGCTCATGCAGGTGAATCCTTCGGTCCCGGCCAAGAGTGTCCCCGAGTTCGTCGCCTACGCGAAGGCCAATCCGGGCAAGGTTGCGATGGGCTCCGGCGGCAATGGCTCGCCGGCGCATGTCATTGGGGAATACTTCAAGCTGATGACCGGCACCGATCTGACGCATGTGCCCTATCGTGGCGCGGCACCCGCGGTGACCGATCTGATCGGCGGCCAAATCCAGGTCGCGTTCACTGAACTGGCAACATCGCTTGGACACGTGAAGTCCGGCAGCCTGCGCGCACTCGCGGTGACGACCGCCGCGCGCATCGAAGTGCTGCCGGATGTTCCCACGCTCAGCGAGTTCATTCCAGATTTTGAGGCGAGCCAGTGGGTCGGGCTCGTTGCGCCGAAGGACACGCCATCGGCGATCATCGAAAAGCTGAACGCCGAGATCAACGCGGGGCTTGCCGATCCGAAATTGAAGGCACGTTTCGCCGAACTCGGGGGGATGGTGCTTCCGGGCTTGCCGGACGATTTCGGCAAGCTGATCCGCGACGAGACCGAGAAATGGGCCAAGGTGATCCGGGCCGCCAACATCAAAGTTGAATAATCAAGGTGCGGTACGCGAACTGGAGCGCAGTGTGCAGCAACGCATCGGCACGGTGATCCGCGCGTACGAGAACCAGGGCTTTCACCGCACCGGGACAGAGGTCGATCGCATATCCGGGGAGTGGCTCGCCGACGAGGTGCGCCAAGCCGGCCTTGAGCCGACGCTGGAGGAGTTTTCACTCAGCCGCGTTGATCCTGTTCGCACAACTCTTGTGGTCAATGGTCGCACGATCGAAGGGCTTCCGCTCTTCGACGGCAGCTTTACCGGTCAGGCAGGTATTGAAGGTCCTCTTGGAAGCCTCGATGCCGATCCGCCGATTGGGCTCACCGAGATTCCGCCAAACGGCGCAGAGGCGGGTGCATTGGGTGAGGCGCGGCGGCAAGGCCGGCATCAGGCGATCGTCGCCGTTACACGCGGGCTGCGTCCCGGCCTTTGCCCGAGCAATGCCGACAGCTTTGTGCATCCCTTTGGCCGCCCGGTGTTGCAGGTTGCCAGCGAGGAGGCGGCTTTCCTTGCCGATTGTGCGCGGCGGGGTGCGGCGGCGGTGCTAACAGCGCATGTCGAACGCACGCCAACCAAGGCATTCAATGTTGTCGCATCCGTTTCGGGAACAAGCAAAGATGCGGCGCCGCTGGTGGTGATGACGCCGCGCAGCGGCTGGTGGAGCTGCGCGAGCGAGCGCGGCGGCGGTCTCGCTTGCTGGCTGGAAATCACGCGCGCGGTGCGCGCCGCCGAGCCTGCAAGGGACGTTCTGTTTGTCGCCTCAAGCGGCCACGAGCTCGGCCATCTCGGCCTCGATGCCTTCATCGAATGCCGGCCGGGGCTCGTAGCTGCGGCGAAAGCCTGGATTCATCTCGGCGCCAACATCGGGGCGGCACAAGGCGCTGCCAATATCCTGCAGGCCTCCGACGATGAGATGGAAAGCCTGATATCCGATGCGATGACCAAGGCCGGACTGCGGATCGACCGCCGCCATCCGCGTGGCGTTGCGCCGCTCGGCGAAGCGCTCAACGTTCACCGCGGCGGCGGGCGGTTCATCTCCATCATCGGGAAGAACGATCTTTTCCATAGTCCGGATGACAAGGGCCCGGACGTTGTCAATTTGGCAGAGATCGGGCGGTTCGCGACGGCGTTCGCGAAGGTCGCGGTGTTGCTCGCCTCCTAAGCCCGCGCGGCCGCAATCCTTGCCCCTTCGCTCAGCGCCGCCAGCTTCTTCCACGTGACGTCCGGATCGATCTTGCCGTAGCCGGCGAAGGTGCCGAAGCCGCAATCCGTGCCGGCGATGACGCGGTCGGCGCCGACGATTGCGACGTAGCGTTCGATGCGCTGCGCGATCAGTTCGGGGTGCTCGACATAATTCGAACACGTGTCGATCAGGCCGGGCGCTAGCTTCTTGTCGGTCGGGATTTTGGCATCGCGCCAGACGATCCACTCGTGCTCGTGGCGCGGATTGGCGGCCTCGAACAGGATTGTCGCGGGCCGCGCCCTGAGCACGGACGCGACAATTCGCTCGAGCGGGATGTCGTGGTCGTGCGGGCCCTCGTAGTTGCCCCAGCAGATATGCAGGCGCAGACGCTCCGCCGGGATGTTCGCGGTCGCGGCGTTGAGTGCCGCAACGTTCGCCTCGACCACGCGCAGGAAGCTCGCCTCGTCGAGGTCCTGGTAGCCGGTGTGGCGCGACATCGCGAGGTCGGGGCAATCGAGCTGCAGGTCGAAGCCGGCCGCGGCGATTGCCTCGTATTCGGGACGCATCGCGTCGACCAGCGCCGTGAGATAAGCCTCGTGCGAGGGATAGAACTTGTTCGGCTGGAACGCGGTCACGAGCCCCGGCGAGGCGGCGTTCATGAACGCGCGTACGCCCTTGCCATGCCGGTCGAGCGCGGAACGGAAGCGGCGGATGTCGTCGCGCGCCGGGTCCAGCGTCTTCAGACACACGGGACCGATGCAGGCGGCACGGACGAATTCCTGGCGGCCCATGATCGCGGCGAGCTTTTTCGCCAGCGCCGGATGCGCCGCGAGATCGAGCGCAGGCTTGCGGTCGACATGTCCACCGAAGCCTTCCAGCCGCTCGGTGACGTAGGTCGAGTAACCGACCTTTCCGAGTTCGCCGTCGCTGACGATCGTGACACCGATGGCGACCTGCTTCTTTACGGCATCATCGATCGCGCCTTGAACCACGCGCTCGAACTCCGCGGCGTCGTACGGCTTGCCATGATCCTTCGCCAGCAGGAGCGGGACCAGTTCATCACCGCGCGGCAGGCTCCCGACATGCGTGACGTCGATGTGTGCTGCCATCCCTAAACCTCTCGCTTTGATGTCTTTTCAGCCATGCGCTGCAGTACGGTCAAGCCTGCGGCGCGGTTGCCGCCGATATGCGCGCCGGTGTCTTGCCTCATGCCATCCGAGCGGCGAATATCCGCCCGCTTCGGGAGGCCGAAAGCGCCAAGCAACAACACTGGTCAAGAAATGTCCCCCAAAATTCTTGTGTCCTGTCCCTCCGCCGAGGTCGCCAACATCGCGCGCGAGA
Organism: uncultured Alphaproteobacteria bacterium; assembly: GCA_963779545.1. Classification (GTDB taxonomy): domain Bacteria; phylum Pseudomonadota; class Alphaproteobacteria; order Rhizobiales; family Xanthobacteraceae; genus PALSA-894. The sequence goes on from CAVZYQ010000013.1 coordinate 640,362, forward strand.
TGGCGCCGAAAGGCTTCGAGACCGTAGTGGTCCATAACGATGCCGAGGTCGTTCCGAACCTGTCCGGCATCGAATACATGATCACCTATCCGCACATTCCGATGCGGGACGAGTTCTACAAGGCCGTGCCGAAGCTGCAGGCTCGTGCAGCTGCTTTGCGCGCGGGCTACGACAACGTCGATCTCGAAGCCGCGCGGCGCGCGAACGTGCCGCTCTCGAACAATGGCGGCGCGAACGCGATATCGGTCTCCGAGCACGCGATCATGCTGATGCTCACCGTCGCGCGCAAAGTGGTGCTGGCAGCACGGCAGCGTGTCGGGCGGGCGATGGCGCGGCAACGGGCCGGCGCCGCGCATGTACGAGCTGCACGACAAGACGCTCGGCATCATCGGCTTCGGCACCATCGGCAAGAAGGTCGCGCGGCTGGCGCAGCCGTTCGGCATGCACGTTCAATATTTCGACATCGCGCGCCTCTCCGAAGGCGAGGCGGACCGGCACGGCGTCAAATTCCGCTTGCTGCGCGAACTGCTGAAATCCTCCGACGTCGTGTCGCTGCATGTGCCGCTGAACGACTCGACGCGCCACATGATCGGCAAGGAAGAGCTCGAGCTGATGAAGCCGAACGCGATCATCATCAACACGTCGCGCGGGCCGGTGATCGACGAGAAGGCGCTGACCGCCCACCTCGCGGCAGGCAAGATCTTCGGCGCGGGCCTCGACGTGTTCGACCAGGAGCCGCCGCCCTCGAACAACCCGCTGTTCAATCTCGACAACGTGGTGCTGACCGCGCACTTCGCCGGGCCGACGTGGGACAATCACGTCGCGCGCTTCCGCAATGCGTTCGACAACGTGCAGCGCGTTGCGCGTGGGGAAGCGCCACTGTGGGTGGTGCCGGAGCTTGCCTGACTTGGGCGATTCGGCGACACGTCCCGCCTGATTTCGTCGCGTTCGCGTCCCAATGCGATCCCAATAAGACCATTAACCGATCGTTAACCATGGGGGTGTGCACTCGGCACGCGTTGCGAGGCGTGCGTAGCTCAGTCCAGTCGAACGGAGCGGCCATGAACGTGCAACTGCGCGACCTCTCTTTCGCCAGCCCGGATTCATTCGTCTCGCCGGCATCGTACTGGACTCCGGAGCTGGTCAACGCCTCAGCCTGGCTCGAGCACGGGCCGTTCGGCTTCTGGATCGTCGACGCGCTGCGGCCGCGCATGATCGTCGAACTCGGCGTGCATCGCGGGTTCTCGTATTCGGTGTTTTGCCAGGCGGCGCAACGCCTCAGCCTCCCGGCCCGTTGTTTCGGGATCGACACATGGCGCGGTGACGAGCACGCAGGCTTCTATGGCGATGAGGTGTATGACGCGGTGCGTTCGCACAATCGCCGCTACGATGCCTTCTCGCGGCTGGTCCGCTCGGAATTTTCGGACGCCTGCGGTCAGTTTGCCGATGGCTCGATCGACCTCTTGCACATCGACGGCTGCCACCGCTACGAGGCGGTGCGGCACGATTTCGAAACGTGGCTGCCGAAGATGTCGAAGCGTGGCGTCGTCCTGTTTCACGACACCGCGGAGTATGCGAACGGCTTCGGCGTCTATCGGCTGTGGGAAGAGCTGCGCGCGCGCTTCCCGTCTTTCGAATTCAGGCATGCACACGGCCTCGGCGTCCTCGGCGTCGGCGAGAAACTTCCCGCGACGGTGCGCGGCCTGTTCCAGGCATCGGCCAACCCCGCGTCGGCGCAGATGATCCGCGCGGCCTACGAGCGGCTCGGTGGCGGCATCAGCGGATTGCACAGACTCGCCGAGCAACAGCGCGCGATCGGCGCGCAACAGAACGAGATCGGCGCGTTGCGGGCGCAGGTGCGGCATCTCGAAGCGGTCGTCGAAACCTACGAGGCGAGCACCTCATGGCGCGTGACCGCGCCGCTGCGCAGCGTCGCCCGCCTGGCGCGATCCGCGAACACGGTCGCGGGCGACCTGCGCGACAGGTTCAATGAGGCCGCCGAACCTGCCGCGCGACCGGCCTGGCGCGCAGACCACTAGACGCGCCGGTGAGGCCGGAGGTCCGCGGCCGCGCTACCGTTATCTGTCCCTTGACGGCTATTCCTTGCGGGCGACCGTTGCGTCGGGCACGGAATCGACCGCGGCGAAATACGGCTTGATGTCGATCAGCGGCGTGCCGTCGAGGCAATCGAGGCCGACGACGATGAGCCGCGTCCCATCGAGGCGCACGAGCCGCACCACGCTCATCGCGATCGGGTTCGGGCGCACGGGCGAGCGGACCGAGAAGGTGCCGCGCGGCACCGTGTGATGCCGCGGCGCCTGCACCATGAGGTCGCGCCGCGCCTGATGCATGAAGTAGAGCAGCACGAGATGCGAGCACCCCGCGACGCCGTCGAGCGCCGCCGCATAGCGCGGATCGACCTCGACCGTGCACTCGGCATCCGAGCCGCGTGCGTTTTTTGGGCACTCCGCGCGCTTCGTCCAGGGCGTGCGGATGCGGCCGATGAAATAGACGCCGGCATCGAACGTGTCGGGAAGCGCGACGGCGATCTCGCCTGCGCGAATGTCGTCACTCATGCGGCGTTCCTGCATTGACTTCGCGCAACGCTATGGGAAGTTGCGCGCGCTTTCCACGGGTAACGCATGCACGTTTCGATCGCCGACATCGCCGAAACATTTCCCGACTACAAGGTCGCGGTCGTTGTCGCCGAAGGGCTGAACATCGCGCCGGAGCGACCGGCGGCGCTCGACGCGCTGATCGCCGAACGCGAGGAAGCCGCGCGGGCGAAATGGGCCGGCACAGAACTCGCGCAAATTCCCGGCATCGCGGCGTGGCGCGCGGCCTACAAAGGCTTCGGCATCAAGCAGACACGCTATCGCTCGTCGGTCGAGCGGCTGGTGAAGAATGTGCTCGCGGGCCGCGCGCTCGCGCGCGTCAACGCGTTCGTCGATCTCTACAACGCGGTGTCGCTGACGCTGTGCTGCCGCTCGGGTGCGGACGACCTCGACAAGCGTGACGCCGCCGCTCGCCTTCCGCTATGCGCGCGAGGGCGACAGCTTCGTCGACATGGCCGAGGAGGGCGACGCAGCCGGAAGCGCCGAAGGCGGGCGAGGTGGTCTATGCCGATGCCGTCCATGTGTTGTGCCGGCGCTGGAATTGGCGGCAGGACGCCCGCACTCTCATTACGGCGGGCACGACGCGGGCGGTCGTGACCGTGCAGGCGAATGGGGCCGGTGATGTCGCCGCTGGCGCTGACGATCTCGTTGATTTGATTGGAAGATTTTGCGCAGGCCACTGCCGCGTTGTGGTGCTGGACCGGTCAAATCCGGGTGCCGAGCTGTAGGCCACCCGCGCGCCCTTGCGCCTGCCACGCTTTGCACATAAAGATATCCTTATATGTTTATCCGTAACGAATGGGACCTGTCCCACCACCATGATCGCTCTGGCGCCGGTTGATTTCGACACCCTGCATGCGGCCCTGCGGGCCGCCGGTGAGGGCACGCGCCTGCGCATCCTCGCGCTGCTCGCCGAGGCCGAACTGACCGTCTCCGACCTCACCAAGATCCTGCGCCAGTCGCAGCCGCGCATCTCGCGGCATCTCAAGCTGCTCGCCGAGGCCGGGCTGGTGGATCGTTTCCGCGAGGGGAGCTGGGCGTTCTATCGCCTCGGCGAGCGCGGCGGCGTCGCCGAGATCGCGCAGATGCTGACCGGCAGGCTCGATCCGGCCGATCCGGTGGTGATGCGCGACCGCGGACGGCTCGCCGCGGTGCGTGCCGCGCGCGCGCAGGCCGCGCAGACTTATTTCTCGCAGCACGCCGCCGAATGGGATCGCATCCGCCGCCTGCATGTCGCGGACGCCGCGGTCGAGGGCGCGATCCAGGCGGCGCTCGCCGACCGGCCGATCCGCTCGTTCCTCGATCTCGGCACCGGCACGGGCCGCATGCTCGAACTGTTCGGGCCGGAGATCGAGCGCGGGCTCGGCATCGACATGACGCTCGACATGCTCGCGCTTGCGCGCGCGCGGCTGGAGCGCGCCGGGCCTGAAGCATTGCAGCGTGCGGCAGGGCGACATCTACGAGCTGCCGGTGCCGAAGGATTCGTTCGATGTCGTGGTGATCCATCAGGTGCTGCACTTCCTCGACGACGGCGCGCGCGCGATCGCCGAGGCGGCGCGCACGCTGCGCCCGCAGGGGCGGCTGCTGGTGGTCGACTTCGCGCCGCACGATCTTGAATTTCTGCGCGAGGAGCACGCGCATCTGCGTCTCGGCTTCGCGCCCGAGACCGTCGCGCAATGGATGAGCGCCGCCGGGCTCGACGTGGCGCTGCATCGCGTGCTGCCGCCGGAGCCGGGCTCGGAAGGAAAGATCGCCGTGTCGCTGTGGCTCGCGCGCGACCCGCGGCTCGCGGTGGTGTCTTCCGCTCAAGGAGTTGCGTGATGGTGGGTGATTTCGTCCGTGCCAGCCGCCATCGTCGGGCGTCGCGCATCAGCGTCTCGTTCGAGTTCTTCCCGCCGAAGACCGACGAGATGGAGCGCACGCTGTGGGAGTCGATCGAGCGGCTCGCGCCGCTGCGGCCGAATTTCGTCTCCGTCACTTACGGCGCGGGCGGCTCGACGCGCGAGCGCACGCACGCGACGGTGAAGCGCATCCTGAGCCAGACCGCGCTGACGCCGGCCGCGCATCTCACCTGCGTGAGCGCGACGCGCGATGAGGTCGACGACGTGATCCGCGGCTACACGACGCGGGCGTGCGCCACATCGTGGCGCTGCGCGGCGATCCGGTCGGCGGCGTCGGCGAGAAATATGCGCCGCATCCGGGCGGCTACGAGAACGGCGCCGACCTCGTGCGCGGCATCAAGCGGCTGACCGACGCCGAGGTGTCGGTGTCGGCCTATCCGGAGAAGCATCCGGACTCCGGCTCGGTCGAGGCCGACATCGACATGCTGAAGGCCAAGGTGGATGCGGGCGCGACGCGCGCGATCACGCAGTTCTTCTTCGAGAACGATCTCTACTTCCGCTATCTCGACCGCGTGCGGGCGCGCGGCATCGATGTGCCGGTGACGCCGGGCATCCTGCCGGTGCAGAACTTCAAGCAGGCGAAGAGCTTCGCGGATCGCACCGGCGCGTCGGTGCCGGACTGGCTCGCGGCGCGCTTCGACGGGCTCGATGACGATCCGGCGACGCGCAAGCTGATCGCAGCCGCGATCGCCGCCGAGCAGGTGCTCGATCTGGTCGATCGCGGCGTCTGCGATTTCCACTTCTACACCATGAACCGCGCCGATCTCGTCTACGCGATCTGCCATCTGCTGGGGCTGCGGCCCGCCGTGAAGGAAGCCGCGTAATGAGTGTCGAGAAGACCCTGCGTCGAAGCTGCCGCCAAGCGCATCCTCGATTCTGGACGGTGCGATGGGCACCATGATCCAGGACTACAAGCTGGATGAGGCGGGCTATCGCGGCGCGCGCTTCGATGCCTGGAACCGCGAGGTGCGCGGCAACAACGATCTGCTCAATCTCAGCCAGCCGAAGGCGGTGCGCGACATTCATCTCGGCGTACTTCCGCGCCGGCGCCGACATCGTCTCGACCAACACGTTCTCCTCGACGTCGATCGCGCAGGCCGATTACGGCATGCAGGACATCGCCTACGAGCTGAACTTCGAGGGCGCGCGGCTGGTGCGCGCCGCCGCGATCACCGCCGAGAACGAGGACGGCCGCAAGCGCTTCGTCGCGGGCGCGATCGGGCCGACCAACCGCACCGCGTCGATCTCGCCGGATGTCTCCAATCCGGGCTTCCGCGCCATCACGTTCGACCAGTTGCGCGAAGCCTATGCCGAGCAGATGCGCGGCCTGCTCGAAGGCGGCGCGGACCTGCTGCTGATCGAGACGATCTTCGACACGCTCAACGCCAAGGCGGCGATCCACGCGATTTTCGACGAGACCGAGGCGCGCGGCATGCAGCGTGCCGGTGATGATCTCCGGCACGATCACGGACCTGTCCGGCCGCGTGCTGTCGGGCCAGACGCCGGCGGCGTTCTGGAATTCGGTGCGCCATGCGGCGCCGTTCTCGGTCGGGCTCAACTGCGCGCTCGGCGCGAAGGAAATGCGCGCGCATGTCGCGGAGCTCTCGCGCATCGCCGACACGCTGGTGTGCGCCTATCCGAACGCCGGCCTGCCGAACGAGTTCGGGCTCTACGACGAGAGCCCGGAATTCATGGCCGAGCTGCTCGGCGAGTTCGCGAGCGCGGGCCTCGTCAATATCGTCGGCGGCTGCTGCGGCACGACGCCCGCGCATATCCGCGCCATCGCGGAGGCCGTGAAGGACAAGCCGCCGCGCGCAGATCCCGGAGATCGAGCCGCTGCTGCGGCTCTCGGGGCTGGAGCCGTTCACGCTCACGGCCGAAATCCCGTTCGTGAATGTCGGCGAGCGCACCAACGTCACCGGCTCGGCCAAATTCCGCAAGCTGATCACCGCGGGCGACTTCACGGCCGCGCTCGCGATCGCGCGCGATCAGGTCGAGAACGGCGCGCAGGTGATCGACGTCAACATGGACGAGGGGCTTCTCGATTCAGAAGCCGCGATGGTCACGTTCCTGAACCTGATCGCGAGCGAGCCGGACATCGCGCGCGTGCCGGTGATGATCGACTCCTCGAAGTTCAGGATCATCGAGGCCGGCCTGAAATGCGTGCAGGGCAAGGCGGTCGTGAACTCGATCTCGATGAAGGAGGGCGAGGAGGAGTTCATCAAGCACGCCAAGGTCGTGCGCCGCCACGGCGCCGCTGTCGTCGTGATGGCGTTCGACGAGAAGGGCCAGGCCGATACGTTCGCGCGCAAGACCGAGATTTGCGCGCGCGCCTACAAGATTTTGACCGAACAGGTCGGCTTCCCGCCGGAAGACATCATCTTCGATCCGAACATCTTCGCGATCGCGACCGGCATCGAGGAGCACAACAACTACGGCGTCGACTTCATCGAAGCGACGCGCTGGATCCGGGCGAACCTGCCCGGCGTGCATATCTCGGGCGGCGTGTCGAACCTGTCGTTCTCGTTCCGCGGCAACGAGCCGGTGCGCGAGGCGATGCACTCGGTGTTCCTTTATCATGCGATCAAAGCCGGCATGGACATGGGCATCGTCAACGCCGGCCAGATGGCGGTGTATGACGATCTCAATCCGGAATTGCGCGAGGCCTGCGAGGACGTTGTCCTCAACAAGCGCGAGGACGCCTCCGAGCGGATGCTCAGCGTCGCGCAGCGCTTCCAGGGCAAAGGCAAGGAAGCGAAGGAAGTCGATCTCGCGTGGCGCGAATGGCCGGTCGACAAGCGGCTGTCGCCACGCGCTGGTTCATGGCATCACGGATTTCATTGCGGACGACACCGAGGAAGCGCGCAAGCGTTCGACGCGCGCGCTCGACGTGATCGAAGGCCCGCTGATGTCCGGCATGAACGTGGTCGGCGACCTGTTCGGCTCGGGCAAGATGTTCCTGCCGCAGGTCGTGAAGTCCGCGCGGGTGATGAAGCAGGCGGTGGCGTATCTGTTGCCCTACATGGAGCAGGAGAAGGCCGCGAGCGGCGCGAGCCAGGCAAAGTCCGCCGGCAAGATCGTGATGGCGACCGTGAAGGGCGACGTGCACGACATCGGCAAGAACATCGTCGGCGTCGTGCTCCAGTGCAACAATTACGAGGTGATCGATCTCGGCGTGATGGTGCCGGCGACGAAGATCCTCGAAACCGCCAAGAAGGAAGGCGCGGACATCATCGGCCTGTCGGGCCTGATCACGCCGTCGCTCGACGAGATGTGTCACGTCGCGGCCGAGATGGAGCGCGAAGGCTTCGCGCTGCCGCTGCTGATCGGCGGCGCGACCACCAGCCGCGTGCATACCGCGGTGAAGATTCATCCGAACTATCGGCGCGGGCAGACGGTGTATGTCACCGACGCGAGCCGCGCGGTCGGCGTCGTGTCGCAACTGATGTCGAAGCAGCTGCAGGGCGCGTTCGTCGGCGAGGTGCGCGAGGAGTACGCCAAGATCGCAGCCGCGCATGCGCGCGGCGAGGAGAACAAGCGACGGCTCTCGCTGCGCGACGCGCGCAAGAACGCGCTGAAGCTCGACTGGTCGGGCTACACGCCGACGAAGCCGAGCTTCATCGGCACGCGCGTGTTCGAGGATTACTCCGTTGCCGAGCTGATCGACTACATCGACTGGTCGCCGTTCTTCTCCACCTGGGAGCTGACCGGCAAATTCCCGGCGATCCTCGACGACGAGAAATTCGGCGAGGCCGCGCGTTCGCTCTACGACGACGCGCAGGCGATGCTGAAGAAGATCGTCGACGAGAACTGGTTCAAGGCCGCGGCGATCGTCGGCTTCTGGCCGGCGCAACTCCAACGGCGACGATATCGTGCTCGGTGACGGCGAGGTGCTGCACACCTTGCGCCAGCAGCTTGCGCGGCGCGAGGGCCGCGCCAACGTCGCGCTGGCGGATTTCGTCGCGCCGAAAAGTTCGGGCGTCGAGGACTACATCGGCGCGTTCGTCGTCACCGCCGGCATCGGCGAGGACGTGATCGCGGACCGCTTCAAGCACGCGAACGACGACTACTCCTCGATCATGGTGAAGGCGCTGGCGGATCGTCTCGCCGAAGCCTTTGCCGAGCGCATGCATCAGCGCGTGCGCAAGGAGTTCTGGGGCTATGCGGGCGACGAAACGTTCGAGACGCGCGAACTGATCGAGGAAAAATATCGCGGCATCCGCCCGGCGCCGGGTTATCCGGCGCAGCCGGACCACACCGAGAAGGCGACGCTGTTCAAGCTGATCGAAGGCGAGCGCGTCGGCGTGAAGCTGACCGAAAGCTTCGCGATGTGGCCGGGCGCGTCGGTGTGCGGGCTCTATTTCGGCCACCCCGAGGCGCACTATTTCGGCGTCGGCAAGATCGAGCGCGATCAGGTCGAGGACTATGCGGCGCGCAAGGGCTGGAGCGTGCGGGAGTGCGAGCGCTGGCTCGCGCCGGTGCTCAACTACGATCCGCTCGCGCTGGCGCGGGAAGCGGCGGAGTAGTCACGTCAGTGCGCGGGCAGCGAACGTTCCACCGTCCGGTCACCGATCGGTCGCGAACCACACTTCGACGATCGCGAACGATCGCGGCGAGCGCATTGCGCTGCACTTCGTCGGCCGACAAGGCGGCGCCGCCGAGCGGGTCGGGCAGGGGACGCGTCGCGGTCGCGCTCGCCACCACCGCGGCCTTGAAGCCGAGATCGATGCTCGCGCGCGCGGTCGCCTCGACGCACAGGTGCGTCATGAAACCGACCAGCAGCACGTTCGGCTTCTTCAGCGCGGCGAGCCGGCTGGCGAGGTCGGTCGAGGCGAATGCATTCGGCAGCGACTTGTGCACCACGGCTTCGCCCGGCGCGGGCGTTGCCGGTGAGGCGATCGCAAAGCCCGGCGTATCCGGCCCGAACGCGCCGCCCGGCTTGCCCTGATGCTGGATGTGGATCACCGGGATCTGCAGCGCGCGGGCGCGCTTCAACAGCTTGCCGATCTCGTCGAGCGCCGGCTGCACGTTATGCAGCGGCAGCTTGCCGTCGGTGTATTCGCGCTGCGCGTCGATCACCACCACGGTCGATTCGGACAGCGGCGGCGGCGCGTTGCTCGCGCCGGCCATCTGCAACAAGGTCTTGGGTTCGTTTGCCATGTGTGGTCTCTTAAACAACGAACACCGGGATGGCCATCCCGGTGTCCGGTCAAACGTCGCGATTTCGCATTACGATTGGACTGAAACTCGAACCTAAAACGCACCGAGCAGGATGGCGCCGACAAAAGCAAACGCGGCGCACACCGCCAGCACATTCAGCCTCAAGGCAAGGTCCACGTGCGGCCTCCTTCGCTGTTGAACTGTACGAATTCTACCAAAGTCGAAGGCCGGACCGAAGCGCATAACATGCTGCATCGCCGAAGCGTTCCGCCGAAGCCTGCGGGTCAGTGAATGCAACGGCTGCCAAATAGCTTGAACAATCTCGCGAAACTTTCCGCGAATTCGCCCCGAACACATTGCCTTTCGATCCACAGGCGGTAGCGGCGGTAGCGGGCGGTGCGCCTATTGCCGCTTTGCGAGCGCCCGTTCGGCAAACAGCGCGGCCTCGAGCGCGGCGCGGTCGCGGCCGAACCGGCCGACGATCTGCACCCCGAGCGGCAGGCCGGCCGCGTCGGTCAGGCCCGGCACGTTGACGCAGGGCGTGCCCATCAGCGTCCAGAGCCAGTTGAAGTTCGCGACGCCGGTCGCGCCGATGCCGTGCGGCGCCGCGCCCGGCGCGGAGGGCGTGAGGATCACGTCGAACTCGCCCATCAGGTCGGCGAGCGCGAGGCGCGCACGCTTCGCGATGCGGCGCGCGTCGTCATAGGCATCGACGCTGACGGTCGCGGCCTCGTCGAGCATCGCGACGGTCTTCGGTCCGAGCAGGTCGCGCTTGTTGTCGTACTCGAAGGCATAGGAGCGCGCGGCCTCGTGCAGGATGATGACCTTGTGGGCGCGCCACGCGTCCTCGAGCAGCGGCGGCAGCGTGACGTCCTTCACGCTCGCGCCGGCGGCTTCGAGCGCGCGCGCCGTCGTTCGACCGCGTTCTGCATGTCGGCGCTCGCCTCGGCCCAGATGTGCGTGCGCACCAGCGCGACGCGCGGGCGCGGCGGGCGTTGCGCGATCGACGCGCAGGTCGCGCCCGGACATCGCGGCGGTCGCGAACGCGACGTCCGCGACGCCCGCGCCGTAGAGCCCGACCGTGTCGAGCGACCACGCGTAGCACTTCACCCCGATGGTCGGGATCAGCTTGTAGGACGGCTTGAACGCCGCGACGCCGCAATAGGCGCCGGGCCGGATCACCGAGCCGGCGGTCTGCGAGCCGGTCGCGATCGGCACCATGCCGGCGGCGACGGCGGCGGCCGAGCCGGACGACGAGCCGCCCGGCGTGTGCTCGAGATTGTGCGGGTTGCGCGTCTTGCCGGTCTGCTGGTGCGCGAACTCGGTGGTCACCGTCTTGCCGAGCATGACGCCGCCGGCGCGCCGCAGCATCGTGACGGACGAGGCGTCGGTCGCGGGCCGGTGTCCCTTGTAGGCGGCCGAGCCGTATTCGGTCGGCATGTCGGCGGTGTCGTAGATGTCCTTCAGGCCGACCGGCAGGCCGCGCAGCGGCAGCGCGCGCAAGCGCGTCCGCATTCTGCGCGCGCTTTCCGCGCGCGCCGTCGATATCGAGATAAGTGAACGCGCCGACATCGTCCTCGCGCGCCGCGATCGCGGCGGCGCAGAGATCGACCACGCCCTCGGGCGTGAGTTCGCCCGCCTCGACGCGGCGCGCGAGATCGAGGGCGGAGAGCAGGCGGTCGGGACGGGAGAGCATTTCTTGTTCCTTGTGATGGCTGCACGGTAGCGCGAATGCTGCGGGGGTGAAATTGCGGATCATGGTTGCTCGTGCATCGCTCTCATTCTC
>CAVZYQ010000014.1:0-43308 GCA_963779545.1 uncultured Alphaproteobacteria bacterium
CATGGTGTTCACGACCAGCGTGATCGGCGCGAAATCCTTCACTGGATCGTAGGGCAGGTTCGCGCGCATGTGCGGATTGATGACGACCGCACCGGCGGTGGTGAAGAACACCGTGTAACCGTCGGGGTCGGACTTTGCGACGGACTCCGCGCCGATCGCGGCGTTCGCGCCCGGCTTGTTCTCGATAATGACGCTCTGACCGAGAATGCCCTTGAGCTTGTCGGCCAGAACGCGCGCGACAAAATCGGTCGGGCCGCCGGCCGGAAAGGCGACGACGATCTTCACCGTGCGGTTTGGGTAATCCTGCGCGCGGGCCGGCGATGCGGCGAGTGCCAGACATGCAAGCGCCGCGAACAGCGGCGCGAGACGGCGAACCATCATCTTGGGGTCTCCCAGGAGCCTGAGCGGCTCCCGGGTTCTTAGCGTGCGGGTGGTTGCTCGGCCAGACGTGCTTGGGCCACGAGCGTTGCGGTCAACGGCGTGGGCCGCTTGAGCGAGGTCGCCGGACCGGCGGCCTTTTCGGGATTGCGGACGATCAGCGGTTCGCCAACAGCGCGTTGCTCGTCGCGGGATGCGGGTTCAGGTTGAGCGTGCCGCGAAAAGGGCGGAACAGTGCCTCCGCGAGAAGCGCGTGCCCAACAACAGCAGCAGCAGCAAAAGCGATGAAGAGGCCGGTGAAACCGATTGAGAAGAGTGTCGCCATGGTGTCCCTCCTGCAAAGCCCCCGGGCCCATGTTCTTCTGTCGCGGCAAGATTCCGTTAGGTTCATCGGCTGCGGCCAAATTCTTGCGCCGCACGGGAACCGCCGAAACAATGAGCTTTTTCAACTTGTTGCCCGCTAGCCGGTACGTTGCCGGACGTGCAGTTTCGCGTGCTGCGTGCGCCTCACTCTGCTTGACCCTTTGACGATGCGACGAATAGGGTCCGCCGCCTTTCCGCCTTGGCCCGCAGCCCGTGAGTTGGCCCCGAATGTCTGACATGCCCGCCCATATGAGCCCGAAAAACTCGTTTCAGGGCCTGATCCTGACGCTGCAGCGTTACTGGGCGGACCAGGGCTGCGTGATCCTGCAGCCCTACGACATGGAAATGGGGGCAGGGACCTTTCATCCCGCAACAACGCTGCGCGCACTGGGACCGAAGCCGTGGCGCGCCGCCTATGTGCAGCCCTCACGCCGGCCGAAGGACGGCCGCTATGGCGAGAATCCGAACCGGCTGCAGCACTATTATCAGTATCAGGTGATCCTGAAGCCTTCGCCGCCCGACCTGCAGGAGCTTTATCTCAAGTCGCTCTACGCGATCGGCATCGATCCGACGATCCACGATCTGCGTTTCGTCGAGGACGACTGGGAAAGCCCGACGCTCGGCGCGTGGGGGCTTGGCTGGGAGTGCTGGTGCGACGGCATGGAGGTCTCGCAGTTCACCTACTTCCAGCAGGTCGCGGGCTTCGAGTGCCGGCCGGTGTCGGGCGAACTCACTTACGGGCTTGAGCGGCTCGCGATGTATGTGCAGGGCGTCGAGAACGTCTACGACCTGAACTTCAACGGCCGCGAGGGCGACGAGAAGGTCACCTACGGCGATATCTTCCTGCAGGCCGAGCAGGAGTATTCGCGGCACAATTTTGAATACGCCGACACCGCGATGCTGTTCGAGCAGTTCAAGATGGCCGAAGGCGCGTGCCGCAAGTATCTCGATGATGGCGCGAAGGCCGGGCATAACGCCAACCGTCACTATCTGGCGCTGCCCGCCTACGACCAGTGCATCAAGGCGAGCCACGTATTCAACCTGCTCGATGCGCGCGGCGTGATCTCGGTCACCGAGCGGCAGAGCTACATTCTGCGCGTGCGCGAGCTTGCGAAAGCCTGCGGCGATGCGTGGCTGAAGACCGACGGCGGGGGCGCCGCATGAGCGAGCCGGACATCGGCGGCCGCACGCCGCTGCTCATCAAGGTGGAGGAAGGCGAGACCTACTGGTGGTGCCGCTGCGGGCGCTCCAAGTCGCAGCCGTTCTGCGACGGCTCGCACGAGGGCTCGGACTTCGAACCGATGGAATGGGTGGCAAAGCGCTCGGGGCTGATGAATTTCTGCACCTGCAAGCGCACCGCGCGCCCGCCGATCTGCGACAACTCGCATTTGAAATTGTGACGCATGCCCGATCTTCTGCTCGAATTGTTCTCCGAGGAAATCCCGGCGCGGATGCAGGGCAAGGCCGCGGATGACCTCAAGAAGATGGTCACCGACCGGCTCGTCGATGCGGGCCTCGTCTACGAAGGTGCGCGCGCGTTTGCGACACCACGCAGGCTTTCGCTGTTCGTGCAGGGGGTGCCGGCGCGCCAGCCGGACCTGAAGGAAGAGCGCAAGGGTCCGCGCGTCGGCGCACCCGAGGGCGCCATTGCGGGATTTCTGAAAGCGGCGGGGCTTGCATCGATCAGCGAGGCGACGATCCAGAAGGACCCGAAGAAGGGGGACTTCTATATCGCGCTCACCGAAAAGCCGGGCCGCCCAGCCATCGAGGTGATCGGCGAATTTCTGACGATCGTGCTGCGCACGTTCCCGTGGCCGAAGTCGATGCGCTGGGGTGCGCAGTCGACCAAGAGCACGAGCCTCGAATGGGTGCGGCCGCTGCACGCCATCGTGGCGACGTTCGGCCCCGAGACCGAAGAGCCCGAGACCGTGCCGGTGTCGATCGACGGCATCACGTCCGGCAACACGACCTATGGCCATCGCTTCCTGTCGCCCGGCGCGATCAAGGTGCGCCACTTCGACGACTACGTGGCGAGCCTGGAAAAGGCGAAGGTGGTGCTCGATCCGGCGCGGCGCCGCGAGATCATTCTGAACGACGCGAAGAACCTTGCGTTCGCGCAAGGCTTCGAGCTGGTCGAAGACGAGAACCTGCTCAACGAAGCCGCGGGCCTCGTTGAATGGCCGGTCGTCCTGATGGGCGCGTTTGAGGAGTCGTTCCTGAAGATCCCGGACGAGGTGATCCGCGCCACCATCCGCAACAACCAGAAATGCTTCGTGGTGCGCGATCCGAAGACCGGACGTCTCGCGAACCGCTTCATCCTCACGGCGAACACTGAAGCGTCGGATGACGGCAAGGCGATCATCGCCGGCAATGAGCGCGTGATCCGCGCACGGCTCTCGGACGCGAAGTTCTTCTATGAGACCGACCTGAAGATCAGGCTGGAAGAGCGCCTGCCGAAATTCAAGGACATCATCTTCCACGAGAAGCTCGGCACGCAGGCTGAGCGCATTGAGCGGATTGCGAGATTGGCAATTGAACTTGCGCCGCTGGTCGGTGCGGATGCCGAAGAAGGCCGAGACGGCGGCGCTGCTGTGCAAGACCGACCTCCTCACCGAAGTCGTCGGCGAATTCCCCGAAGTGCAGGGCACGATGGGGAAATACTACGCGCTGGCGCAGGGCGAGGACGCGAGCGTCGCAGCCGCCATCGAGGAACACTACAAGCCGGTCGGGCCAAACGATCGCGTGCCGAGCGATCCGGTGTCGATCGCGGTCGCGTTGGCCGACAAGATCGACACGCTGGTGGGCTTTTGGGCGATCGATGAGAAGCCAACGGGAAGCAAGGACCCTTATGCGCTGCGACGGGCGGCGCTAGGTGTCATTCGCATCGTGCTCGACAACGCGCTCCGGATGCAACTAGCCGATATTTTCGTAAAGGCGACGGGCAACGCTGAGGCGAAGACTGTTGCTGTCCTGAGTAGCCTGCTGACGTTCTTTCATGAACGTCTCAAGGTGCAACTTCGCGACCAAGGCGCACCCCACGATCTCGTCGATGCGGTATTGGCGCGTTCGCATACCAGTGATGATTTCCTGCTCATCGTCCGCCGCGTCGAAGCGCTCGGAAAATTCCTCTCGACCGAGGACGGCGCGAGCCTGCTCGCCGGCTACAAGCGCGCGACCAACATCCTGCGCATCGAAGAGAAAAAGGACGGCACGACCTATCACGGCAAGCCGGACTCGCATCTCTATCTGCAGCCCGAGGAGCGCCAACTCGCGACTGCCATCAACGCCGTCAAGGAAGAGGCCGCGAAGGCTGTCGCGCGCGAGGACTTCGAAGGCGCGATGGCGGTGATCGCCAAGCTGCGCCCCGATGTCGATGCGTTCTTCGACAAGGTGACGGTGAACGTGCCGGCCGCCGACCGGCGCGAGAACCGGCTCAAGCTGCTGAACGAAATCCGCGAGGCGACACGCGCGGTCGCGGATTTTTCCAGGATCGAGGGATAGCTTTTTCTTTCTTCCCCTCGCCCCGCGAGGCGGGGAGGGGGAAGAAGCACGTCGCATTCGCGCCTCTGATCCGGCATCATGAAGAGAACTGGATTCGCCTGACCCGGGCGAAGGAGTTCGGACCATGAGCATCACCGTCAGCCACCTCGCGCCCGTCGTCGCGCTGATCGCGGGCATTCTCATCCTGATCATGCCGCGCCTGCTCAACTACATCGTGGCGATCTACCTGATCGTGGTCGGTATCATCGGGCTTGGCATCATCAAGTAACCGAGGCGCTCCGCTGCTTGGCGGGGAACAAAAATCGTCTTTCCGCGTTTGATTTCAGATATTTGCCTGCGCCGGTTCGTCCGGCGCGGGATTTCTCGTTTGGGGTTCTGCGATGCAAGTTGAATTGACGGCGAAAAGCGGCCAAGACAAATCCAAAGACAAATCCAGAAGCGCATTTCAGACGCTTCGCGCAGCAGAAAAACAGAAAGCTCCCGACATGGCCAAGTGGGTCTACACCTTTGGCGACGGCGCGGCCGAGGGCAGGGCCGACATGAAGAATCTGCTCGGCGGCAAGGGCGCGAACCTGGCCGAGATGGCCAACCTCGGCCTGCCGGTGCCGCCCGGCTTCACCATCTCGACCGAGGTCTGCACCTACTATCTACGCCAACAAGCAGACCTACCCGAAAGAGCTTGAGGGTCAGGTGAAGGAGTGCGCTCGGCCACATCGAGCGCATCACCGGCCGCAAGTTCGGCGACGCCAAGGACCCGCTGCTCGTCTCGGTGCGCTCCGGCGCGCGCGCCTCGATGCCCGGCATGATGGACACGGTGCTCAATCTCGGCCTCAACGACGTCACCGTCGAGGCGCTGGCGAAATCCTCCGGCGACGCGCCGCTTTGCCTATGACAGCTACCGCCGCTTCATCACCATGTATTCCGACGTGGTGCTCGGCGTCGGGCACGATCACTTCGAGGAAATCCTCGAAGGTCACAAGGAGCAGAAAGGCTACACGCTCGACACCGAGCTGACCGCCGACGACTGGGCCGAGCTGATCAAGCGCTACAAGGCGCGCGTGAAGGAAGAGCACGGCGAAGATTTCCCACAGGATCCGAACAAGCAATTGTGGGGCGCGGTCGGCGCGGTGTTCGGTTCATGGATGAACGCGCGCGCGAACACCTACCGCCGCCTGCACAACATACCGGAAAGCTGGGGCACGGCGGTCAACGTGCAGGCGATGGTGTTCGGCAACATGGGCGATACCTCGGCGACGGGCGTTGCGTTCACGCGCAATCCCTCGACCGGCGAGAAGTCGCTTTACGGCGAATTCCTCATCAACGCGCAGGGCGAGGATGTCGTCGCCGGCATCCGCACCCCGCAGGAGATCACCGAAGCCGCGCGCGAGGTGGCAGGTTCCGACAAGCCTTCGATGGAGAAGGCGATGCCGGATGCTTACGGGCAACTGGTGAAGATCTACCAGTCGCTCGAAAAGCATTACCGCGACATGCAGGACCTCGAATTCACGGTCGAGAAGGGCAAGCTGTGGATGCTGCAGACGCGCTCCGGCAAGCGCACCGCGAAGGCGGCGCTGCGCATCGCGGTCGAGCTTGCGAACGAGGGGCTTGTCACGAAAGAGGAAGCGGTGACCCGCGTCGATCCGGCCGCGCTCGATCAGCTCCTGCACCCGACCATCGATCCGAAGGCCGAGCGCAAGGTTATCGCGACCGGCCTGCCGGCCTCGCCGGGCGCGGCCTCCGGCGAGATCGTGTTCTCGGCCGATGAAGCCGAGACGCTGAAGGCGCAAGGCAAGAAGGTCATTCTTGTGCGCGCCGAGACGTCGCCAGAAGACATTCACGGCATGCACGCCGCCGAGGGCATTCTGACCACGCGCGGCGGCATGACCTCGCATGCGGCGGTGGTTGCGCGCGGCATGGGCAAGCCGTGCGTCTCCGGCGCGGGCTCGCTGCGCGTCGACTATGCGGCGCAGACGATGAGCGCCGCCGGCAAGACGTTCAAGAAAGGCGAGATCATCACCATCGACGGCTCGACCGGACAGGTGCTCGCCGGCAAGGTCGCGATGCAGGAGCCGGCGCTCTCGGGCGAGTTCGGCACGCTGATGGAATGGGCCGATAAGGTGCGCACGCTGAAGGTGCGCGCCAACGCCGACACGCCGAACGACGCACGCGTCGCGCTGAAGTTCGGCACCGAGGGCATCGGGCTGTGCCGCACCGAACACATGTTCTTCGACGCCGACCGCATCCTCGCCGTGCGCGAGATGATCCTCGCCGACGACGAGAAGGGCCGCCGCGCGGCGCTTGCGAAGCTGCTGCCGATGCAGCGCGGCGACTTCACCGAGCTGTTCGATCATCATGAAGGGCTTGCCGGTCACGATCCGGCTGCTCGATCCGCCGCTGCACGAGTTCCTGCCGCACTCGGAAGAAGAAGTCCGCGAGGTCGCGGAGGCGATGAACACCGAGCCGCGCAAGCTGAAGGAGCGTGCCGCCGAGCTCGCCGAATTCAACCCGATGCTCGGTTTCCGCGGCTGCCGTCTCGCGATCGCCTATCCGGAGATCGCCGAGATGCAGGCGCGCGCGATCTTCGAAGCCGCGGTCGCGGCCGCGAAGAAAACCGGCGCGCCGGTGGTGCCGGAGGTGATGGTGCCGCTGATCGCGACCAAGATGGAGTTCGATCTGGTCAAGGCGCGCATCGATGCGATGGCGGAAGCCGTGGCGAAAGAGAGCGGCACCAAGGTCGACTATCAGGTCGGCACCATGATCGAGCTGCCGCGCGCCTGTCTGAAGGCCGGCGAGATCGCCGAGACTGCGGAGTTCTTCTCGTTCGGCACCAACGACCTCACGCAGACAACATTCGGCATCTCGCGCGACGATGCGGCGAGCTTCCTCGGCACCTACGAGCAGAAGGGCATCCTGGCGGTCGATCCGTTCGTCTCGATCGACCGCGAGGGCGTCGGCGAACTGATCCAGCATGGCCGCCGAGCGCGGCCGCAAGGTCCGCAAGGACTTGAAGCTCGGCATCTGCGGCGAGCATGGCGGCGATCCGGCCTCGGTCGCGTTCTGCCACGAGATCGGGCTCGACTATGTGTCGTGCTCGCCGTTCCGCGTGCCGATCGCGCGCCTTGCCGCCGCGCAGGCCGCACTCGGCAAAGGCGGCGCCAGCAACGCGTAATCGCTGGCTCCCCTCGCGCGCCGCGTGCTAGCGTGCGTCAAAAGGTAGAGGGGACATGGCTGAGGCGCTGAAACCGGCCGCGCAGGCGGACGATTCCGCTATTTCGCAGGACGCACTGCGCAAGGCCGAAGAGTTCATCGAGGCCGACGAGGGCGCGACCAACCGGCTCACGGGGCTCGCCGGGCAGGCGGTGACGACGATCGCCGTCGTGATGTCGCTATTCCATCTCTATGCCGCCGTCGCGGGCGCCTGGCCGTTCTCCGATTTCCCGATCATCTCGACTCAGCCGCTGCGCTACGCGCACGTGGCGTTCGTGCTGGTGCTGAGCTTCCTGCTGTTCCCGATGGCGGCGCGTTTCCGCAACCGCATCTACTGGTTCGACGTCGTGATGGGATTGGCGGGTGCCGCGATCCTGATCTACGCGATCGACGGCGGCGAGGATTTCACCGACCGCGCCACGTCGCCGAACCAGCTCGACGTCATCCTCGGCATCATCTTCATGGTGCTGCTGCTCGAGGCGACGCGGCGCACCACCGGCTGGATCGTGCCGGTCGTCGCGCTCGCATTTCTCGCCTACGCGTATTTCGGTCCGTACCTGCCGCAGCCGTGGACGCACCGCGGCTTCGATATCGGGCAGATCGTCGGCCAGCTCTTCATCACGCTGGAAGGCATCTTCGGCGTACCGGTCGATGTCTCGTCGAGCCTGATCGTGCTGTTCTGCATCTACGGCGCGTTCCTGCAGCACTCCGGCGCGGGAAAATTTTTCATCGATTTCTCGCTCGCGCTGATGGGCAACAAGCCGAACGCCGCGGGGCGCACAGTCGTGCTGTCGTCGTTCCTGCTCGGCGGTCCGTCCGGCTCGGGCGTCGCCACCACGGTGACCATTGGCGCGGTCGCCTATCCGATGATGGCGAAGGCCGGCTTCGAGAAGAACGCCGCGGGCGGGCTGCTCGCGGCAGGCGGGCTCGGCGCGATCATCTCGCCGCCGGTGCTCGGCGCCGCCGCGTTCCTGATCGCCGAGTTCCTCAAGATCAGCTACCTCGACGTCATCTGGATGGCGTTGATCCCGACCTGCCTCTACTACCTCTCGCTGCTGTTCATGGTGGAACTCGACGCCAAGCGCTTCGGCGCACAGATGGTGTCGGTCAAGCCCGAGATGGGCTTGTGGGAGATGACGCGGCGCTACGGCTTCCACTTCGCCTCGCTCATCTCGATCATCTTTTTCATGCTGTGGGGCTTCTCGCCGACGCTGTCGGTGTTCTGGTCCACGGTGCTGACCTTCGCGCTGAGCTTCCTCACGCGCGAAACCGCGCTCGTGCCGAAGAAGCTCACCAAGGCGCTGTCCGACGGCTCGACCAGCGCGCTCACCGCGGCCACGACCTGCGCGACCGCCGGCATCATCGTCGGCGTCGTGACGCTCACCGGCCTCGGGCTGAAGTTCTCCGCGATCGTGATCGACTACGCGGGCGGCAGCCTGCTGCTCACCGCGCTCTACACGGCGCTGATCGTGTGGATCGTCGGCCTCGCGGTGCCGGTGACGGCGCGCTACATCATCTGCGCGGTGATCGCCGCACCGGCGTTGATGAAGCTCGGCGTGCCGCCGGTCGCGGCGCACATGTTCATCTTCTACTACTCGGTGCTCTCCGAGGTCTCGCCGCCGACCGCGCTCTCGCCGTTCGCGGCGGCTGCGATCACCGGAGGGGATCCTTACAAGACGACGCTGCAGGCGTGGAAGTACACGCTGCCCGCGTTCCTGGTGCCGTTCGTGTTCGTGCTCGATCCGCAGGGCGTCGGGCTCCTGCTGACGATCCCGAAGGGCGGGTCGTGGGTCGATATCGTGCAGATTTCCGTCAAGGCGGCGCTCGGGCTCGCGGCACTCGCCGCGGCGGCGCAGGGCTGGGCCTTGCGCAAGACGACGATGGCCGAGCGCGTGCTGCTCGTGATCGCAGGCCTGTTTCTCGTGTTCCCAAGCCTCCTCGAGGCCCTGATCGAGCTCATCATCGGTCGCGATATCAGCTACACCGCGACAATTGGCGTGGTCATTGGGGTCGCGGTCTTGCTAAAACAGCGCATGCAGCCGGCCCTGCCCAATGCGCCGGCATGAATAACGGAGGAAAGTCAGATGAACCGCAGAGAATTCCTGAACTCAGGCGCCTCGCTCGTTGCCGGCACCGCGCTTTTCGGCGGCACCGCGTTCGCGCAGCAGACCAACATCGTGATCGCGACCGGCGGCACCGGCGGCGTCTACTACCCGCTCGGCGGCGGCATGGGGAACATCCTGACCAAGCATCTCGGCTACGCGGCGACCGCGCGCGTGACCGGCGGCTCGGTCGACAACATGAAGCTCGTCGGCTCCAAGCAGGCCGAGATGGCGCTCACGCAGGTCGATGCGGCCTATGACGCGCTCAAGGGCGAAGACAAGTTCAAGGGCACGCCGCTCCCGATCCGCCAACTGATGGTGCTCTATCCGAACCGCATGCATGTCGTGACGGTCGAAGGCAAGGGCATCGAGAAGATGACCGACCTGAAGGGCAAGCGCGTGTCCACCGGTTCGCCGGGCAGCGCCACCGAGGTTTTCGCATTTCGTTGCATCGAGACCGCGGGCCTCGACAAGGACAAGGACATGCGCCGCGAGCGGCTTGGCGTCGCCGAATCCACCAACGCCATCAAGGACGGCAAGATCGACGCCTACTTCTGGGTCGGCGGTCTGCCGACCGCAGCCGTGACGGATCTCGGCGCGAGCCCCGGCATCAAGATCAAGCTGCTCGACACGGCGGATCTCGTTCCGAAGATGAACGAGAAGTACAACAATCTCTATGCCACCGGCATGATCCCGACGAAGATGTATCCGGGGCAGGAGAAGGACAACCCGGTGGCGGTCATCCAGAACATCCTGGCGGCGCACGAGTCGATGACCGACAAGGTCGCCTACGACATCGTGAAGCTCTTCATCGAAAAGCGCGACGAACTCGTTGCGGTCCACGGCGAAGCCGCGAGCATCACGCTCGAGAACCAGAAGAACTCACCGATCCCGTGGCATCCGGCCGCGCTGAAGTATTTCACCGAGAAGGGCGTCAAGGTCTGACGCGTACAGTCTTGAAGGCTCGATCGTTGCGCCCGGCGGATGATTCCGCCGGGCGTTTTGTTTTTGCTTCGAGTGGCGGCATCTGAAAGGAACGTCGAGATCGCTTGCCGATTACGCACATGGTTAACAGAAGACAAACGCCGCGCGCGCACCGCGTCGCGCAGAGAAAATTTATGGGTCGAGCAGGCGATCCGCGTGCGTTTTGACCTATGCTGACGAGTGTGATGCGCGATCGTCGCGCTGTTCGCGCGCGAGCGCGCGATCTCGCCGGAACTTCTCGCGCGACTTTCACCGCTGAAAATTTTCTTCATCCGACGCGTGACGCGCGCGCGATTAACGCGATCTCAAGGTTAATGCCGCAGAAGGGTTAATCATCGGCGACCGCCGATGAGTCAATCTTAAGCAAGTCGGCGTCATCATCGATCTTCAGTGAGTGTCGCGTAGCGTTGCGTGAGTTGCGTATGGTTCCGTCGCGTAACGGACCGAAGGGGGCGGAAGTCGCCTCCTTCGGTCTCGCCAGCCTCATCTTCGTCCTGACGCCGACGCAGGTCGGCTATCAGGATCTGGCGGCGCTCATGGCGCAGCAGCCTGCCGTGGCGCAGCGCTGGCGCGATCATCTCATTGCTTCTCCATTCGGCACGATCCACGCTGCGACCTTCTCGCTGCCGCGTCCGGTCGGCACCGCGATCCCCGAGGCGCCGCTGGTGCGTCTCGCAAGCCTTGGCAATGCGAGCGATGTCACCGGCTCGATCGGCCTGCCGCCGCATGCGGCGCGGCGCGACATGCAGCAGATCGTGTTTCCGGTGATCAACCGCGCCGGCAAGGGCGACCGGCTGGTGCCGAGCGTGCGCCAGCCCGAGCCTTCGGCCGCCGAAGAGCAGCAGCCCGCGCAGGCGCCGGCCGAACGCCCGAGCAGACCATCATGCCCAGCCGCCCGAAGGCGGCCGAGACTCGAGCTGAACGATCACACCGATACCGAACTGCCGGATGCGCAGTCGGTCGTGATGGCTGACATCGGGCGCGATGCATACCGCAAGAACGCGCCCTTAAAGCCCGACGAGATTGCGGCCGCGATCCATGTCGAGCCGTTCCCCGAATACGACGTCGCGCTTTCGCTCGAGATGAATCCCGAAGATCGTGCTCGAGGATGGTCCCGAGCTCGCCGATCTCGATCCGACCGAATTCACGCCGAACGCGCCGCCGAGCCTCGAAGGCCTCAATGCGGAAGTGAAAGAGACGCGGCTGTATTTCGGCAACGACCTGTTCGGCACTTCGCTCGGCGGCATCAAGCCGTGGTCGACCGGCGAGGAGCCGGTGCTGATGATGCCGTCGATCTCGGCCGATCCCGACATGAAGCAGGCCGTGCCCGGCCTGCGGCTGACAGCGCCGGGCGTGACCGATTGCCGGCAAAGGCGAAGTGACCGGCGAGGACAGGCGCCCGAAGAGCCCGGCCGAGCGGCTCAATCTCACCGGACCGAAGCGCGTGAAGGCCGAGAAGTGCCTCGCCAACGCGGTATATTTCGAGTCGCGCAGCGAACCGGTGCGCGGCCAGATCGCGGTCGCGCAGGTGGTGATGAACCGCGCGTTCTCGGGCTTCTATCCGAACGATGTCTGCGGCGTCGTCTACCAGAACGCGCACCGCCATCTCGCCTGCCAGTTCACCTTCGCGTGCGACGGCATCGCGGACGTGGTGAACGATCAGGAGTCATGGGAGCGCGCCAAGCGCATCTCGCGCGAGACGCTCGACGGCAAGCTGTGGCTGCCCGAGATCGCGAAGTCGACGCACTATCATGCGTCCTACGTGCAGCCCGTACTGGGTGCGCGCGATGAAGAAGCACGCCAAGATCGGGCTGCATCACTTCTATCGCCCGCGCAAATGGGGCGCCGGCGAAGAGGCACCGTCATGGGGCAGCGCGACCTATACGGCGGACGCCGCGGCGAAGATGTGACGCGAAGCGTCGTCCCGGAAGCCGCGAAGCGGCTATCCGGCTCGCACGAACGCCGCTCCATCTCGATATCCAGCGCCACATCGAGATTCGGCGCTGAATGCGTGATCGCGCCGGACGACAGATAATCGACGCCGGTCTCGGCGACCGCCGCGGCGGTTTCAAGCGTGATCCCGCCCGAGGCTTCGAGCACCAGCTTGCCGGCGACCATCTCGACCGCGGCGCGCATGTCGTCCGGGCTCATGTTGTCGAGCAGCGCCACATCCGCGCCGCCCGCGTCCAGCACCTCGCGCAACTGATCGAGCGTATCGACCTCGATCTCGATCTTCACCAGATGTCCGGCGACGGCCTTCGCGCGCTGGAGCACGGCCGCGATGCCGCCCGCGACCGCGATGTGGTTGTCCTTGATCAGGATCGCGTCGTCGAGGCCGAAGCGATGATTGAAGCCGCCGCCGCAGCGCACCGCGTATTTCTGCAGCGCGCGCAGGCCGGGCGTCGTCTTGCGCGTGCAGCAGACGCGCGCCTTGGTGTGCGCGATCAGCTTCACGAAGTCGGCCGCCTCGGTCGCGATGCCTGAGAGATGGCCGAGGAAGTTCAGCGCCGTGCGCTCCGCCGCGAGCAACGCGCGCGCATCGCCCTCGATGGTCATCAGCTTGGTCTTGGCGGCGACCGCCGCGCCGTCGCGCTTGTGCGCCGTGATCGTGACTTCGGGATCGAGCTGTGCGGAGCGTCTCCTCGACCAGCGGCAGTCCCGCGATCGTCCCGGCCTTGCGCGCGACGAGGACGGCGCGCGCGCGCGTCCCTTCCGGAATGGTCGCCGTCGAGGTGACGTCGCCGGCGCGGCCGAGGTCTTCGGCAAGCGCGCGCGTCACCGCGTCGTCGATTTCCAGCGGCGACAGGAAGGCGTCGGGACAGAGGAGGATGCTCATGCGACGGCTCGCTCTCGCGCGTGAATGGCGATGCCGCAATCGCGCGCGCGTCGTCCAGCGTGATGAAGGTGCGCTTCGCTTGCGCGGGGTCGCGTTCGGGAAGTCCGACGCGGAAATGTCCGCCGCGGCTTTCCTCGCGCTTCAGCGCAGCCGCCGTCACCAGCAGCGCGGCGGTTGCCATGTTGCGCGTCTGCGGCAGGTGCGCGCTCTCGCGTTCGATGCGGGCGATCTCGGTCAGCGCACCGCGCAGCCCAGCGCGATCGCGGATGACGCCGACATGCGCCGACATGATCTGGCGCAGCTTGCGCTCGCGCTCCGGATCGGAGGCGCGGTCGCGAAATCGAGCGGGGCGGGGAGGCTGGCCGCGCCGCGTCGGGCAACGGCGCGTTGCCGATGTCCTCGGCAATGCGCGCCGCGTAGACGACAGCTTCCAGCAGCGAGTTCGACGCGAGCCGGTTGGCGCCATGCGCGCCGGTCGAAGCGACTTCGCCCGCCGCCCACAGGCCATCCAGCGACGTGCGGCCGCGCGCGTCGGTCAGCGACGCCGCCCATGTGGTAGTGCGCAGCCGGCGCGACCGGGATGAGGTCGCGCGCCGGATCGATCCCGGCGCTCTGGCAATACCCGTACACGCCGGGAAAGCGCTGCGCGAAGTATCGCCGATCGCCTTGCGTGCATCGAGGAACGCGCCACGCCCGGCCGCAAGCTCGGCGAACACGCCGCGCGCCACGATATCGCGCGGCGCAAGCTCGGCGTCGGGATGGATTTTCAGCATGAAGCGCTCGCCCGCGGTGTTGACGAGCCGTCGCGCCTTCGCCGCGGATCGCTTCGGTCGCGAGCGGTGCCGGATCGCGGCCGATGTCGATCGCGGTCGGATGGAATTGCACGAATTCCGGGTCGGCGATCACCGCGCCCGCGCGCGCCGCAATGGCGAGGCCGTGCCCGCGCGCCTCGCTCGGATTGGTGGTGACGGCGAAGAGATGGCCGGCGCCGCCGGACGCGAGCACGACCGCGCGCGCCGCGATGTTCGGCAAGCCGCCCGTCCGTGCCGCGCGCGGAGACGCCGGTGACGCGTTGGCCGCCTCTTGATCAGGTCTTCGGCCACATAGCCTTCGAGCACCGTGATACTCGGCGTCTTGCGCACGGCCGCGACCAGCGCTGCCATGATCGCGCGCCCGGCCTGATCGCCGCGCACGTGCACGATGCGCCGCGTCGAATGCGCGGCTTCCTGTCCGACCAGCAATTGTCCTTCGAGGTCCTTGTCGAATGGCACGCCATAGGCGAGCAGGTCGCGGATGCGATCCGGCGCCTCGCGCGCCATCGCGTAGGCGACGGCTTCATCCACCAGACCGGCGCCCGCGACGATGGTGTCGCGCGCATGCGCTTCCGGTGTATCGCCTTCGGCGACCGCCGCCGCGACGCCGCCTTGCGCCCACGCGCTCGACGCGCCTTCGCCGAGCGGCGCGGCGGTGACGATGGTGACAGGGCGGGGCGCGAGCTTCAGCGCGCAGAACAGGCCCGCGAGCCCGCCGCCGACGATGACGATGTCGTGTTGTGCGATTTGATTTACACGGCCTCTCGAGATTCCGGATAGCGGCGCTGCGCGCCGCTTCCGGGATGACCGCCCGCGGCGGTCAGTTCTTCAGCTGGATCATCCGCTCGACCGAGCGCCGCGCCTTGTCGGCGATCATCGGGTCGATCGTGACTTCCTCTTTCATGTAGACGAGGCTGTCGAGGATCTTCGGCAGCGTGATGCGCTTCATGTGCGGGCAGAGATTGCACGGCTTGACGAATTCGACGCCGGGCAGCTCGGCCTTCACGTTGTCGGCCATCGAGCACTCGGTGACCATCACGACGCGCTTCGGCTTGTTCTTGCGAACCCAGTCGATCATGCCTTTGGTCGAGCCGGTGTAATCCGACGCAGCCAGCACGTCCGGCGGGCACTCGGGATGCGCGATGATCTGCACCGACGGATCGTCGGCGCGATACTTCGCGAGCTCGTCGCCGGTGAAGCGCTCGTGCACCTCGCACGCGCCTTTCCAGGCGATGATCTTCACCTTCGTCTGCGTGGCGACATAACTCGCCAGATACTGATCCGGCAGGAAGATGACGGTGTCCGAGCCGAGGCTCTCCACCACCTGCACGGCATTGCCGGAGGTGCAGCAGATGTCGACCTCGGCCTTCACGTCGGCCGACGTGTTCACGTAGGCGACGATCGGCACGCCGGGGAATTTGTCGCGCAGCAGCCGCACGTCCTCGCCGGTGATCGACTGCGCGAGCGAGCAGCCCGCGCGCACGTCCGGGATCAGCACGGTCTTCGACGGGTTCAGCAGCTTCGAGGTCTCCGCCATGAAGTGCACGCCGCCCTGCACGATGATGTCGCGCCTTCACGCGCGTCGCCTCGATCGCGAGCTGCAGCGAGTCGCCGACGAAGTCGGCAACGCAATTGTAGATCTCCGGCGTCTGATAGTTGTGCGCCAGGATGACGGCGTTGCGTTCTTTCTTCAGCTCGTTGATCGCCTTCACGTAGGGCGCGAAGAACGGCCACTCGATCGACGGCACGACATCCTTCACGCGCGCATAGAGGTGCGCGGTCTCGCGCTCGACCTGGGCGTTCCACTCGAGCGACGGCATCGGCTTGACGCCATACTTGCGCGCGGCGGCCGAAAGCTCGCCGGGCGCGAAGGCCGACGGCATGAACGGCGGACTGCGCGATGGGGCCGAGAGACTGCAAGCACTGGCATTGCTGCCTCCTTGATAATATGCTCAATGTGAGCATATTAGGGGACGAAAACAACCGGCGATGCCGGCAGTCTCGTCTCTTCCCGAAGCGCTTATTCTCACTCCGAGCAAATCAGATATAGCATGTGTTCCCCGGAATTGCGAGTCCCGGCGCGCGGGGCTGCCATGCAAAAAACTGATCGGTCGGATCACCAAATTCCGTTAGGGCGAATGGTGCGGCGCACCTAGGTATGGCGTAGCCGCTCCCGCACGGAATTGCCCATGACACAGGTCGCCCAAGCCGCGCGCTCCCTCGGCTGGCGGACGCCTGCGGTCATCATCCTGTGCGGCTGTCTGATCTCGCTGCTCGGCTTCGGTCCGCGCTCCGCCTTCGGCTTCTTCCTCACGCCGATGACGCAGGCGAACGGCTGGGGCCGCGACGTGTTCGCGCTCGCCTTCGCGCTGCAGAATCTGCTGTGGGGCATCGGTCAGCCTTTCGCGGGCGCGGTCGCGGACCGCTTCGGCATGCTGCGTGTGATGAGCGTCGGCGCGATCCTCTATGCGGCCGGCCTCGCGCTGATGGCCTACACGACATCGCCGATCACGTTGCAGGTCACCGCCGGCGTGCTGGTCGGCTTCGGCCTCTCGGGCTGCTCGTTCAATCTGGTGATCGCGGCGTTCGGGAAGCTATTGCCCGAGAACGCTACCGCGCCATCGCGATCGGCGCCGGCACGGCCGCCGGCTCGTTCGGCCAGTTCCTGTTCGCGCCATTCGGCGTCGCGCTGATCGACAACATGGGCTGGCAGCATGCGCTGCTCGTCTTCGGCGAGCATGCTGCTGTTGATCGTTCCGATGGCCATCGCGATCGCGACGAAGCCGAACACCGAGTCAGTCTGCCGAGGGGCAGCGCGCCGCAGCGCAGTCGCTCACCAGCGCGCTCGCCGAGGCGTTCGGCCATCGCTCCTACGTGCTGCTCGTGTTCGGCTTCTTCACCTGCGGCTTCCAGCTTGCGTTCATCACGCTGCACCTTCCGTCCTACCTGATCGACCGCGGCCTCTCCGCACAGGTCGGCGGCTGGGCGCTCGCCACCATCGGGCTGTTCAACATCATCGGCTCGATCTCGGTCGGCTGGCTGGCGACCAAGTATCCGCGCCGCTATCTGCTCGCGATCAACTATTTCCTGCGTGCGGTGTTCATCGCGGCCTTCGTGCTCGCTGCCCGCGACGCCGGTCAACACGCTGCTGTTCGCCGCCGGCATGGGCCTGATGTGGCTCTCGACCGTGCCGCCGACGTCCGGCCTCGTCTCGCTGATGTTCGGTACGCGCTGGCTCGCGACGCTCTACGGCTTTGCATTCTTCAGCCATCAGGTCGGCGGCTTCCTCGGCGCGTGGATGGGCGGTCTGCTCTACGAGCGGACCGGCTCCTACGATATTGTGTGGTGGCTTGCGGTCGCGTTCGGCCTATTGTCCGCGGTGATCAATCTGCCGATCGAGGAGAAGCCCGTGCTGCGGGCCGCAGCCCGCCGCCGCCTGATCGCTGCGGCCGGCCAAATCCGGTTCCACTTCCGGGCGGAAGGCGGCGAATGACAACCGGCACTGCAGGCGCCGACCGCAGCACACCGATCCTACTGGGGTGGCGCACGCCTGCCTCATCCTGCTCTGCGGCTGCCTGATCTCGATCTTCACCTACGGCCCGCGCTCGAGCTTCGGCTTCTTCCTCCAGCCGATGAGACGGAGCTTGGCTTGGGGCCGCGACATGTTCGCGCTTTCGGTCGCAATCCAGAAATCGTCAACGGCATCGGCCAGCCATTCTCTGGCGCGGTCGCGGACCGCTTCGGGACGTTGCGCGCGCTGATCGCCGGCGCGATCCTTTATTCGGCCGGTCTCGTGCTGATGGCCTATTCGACGACGCCCGGCATGCTGACTCTTTCAGCCGGTGTGCTCATCGGCTTCGGCCTCTCCGGCGCAAGCATGCCGATCGTGCTCGCCGCCTTCGGCAAGCTGATGCCGCCGGAGTGGCGCTCAACCGCGTTCGGCATCGGTACGGCCGCAGGCTCGTTCGGCCAATTCCTGTTCTCGCCGCTGGCCGTCGTTCTGATTGGCTCAGATCGGCTGGCAAGCGACGCTGCTGATCTATGCCTGCATCGTGCTGCTCGTTCTGCCGCTCGTCGTTCGCGCTTGCCTCGCGCGGCACAGGACTGGGCACCGCAAGCTCGGTCGTGCCGCAATCGTTCCGCGAGGCGCTGAGCGAAGCTTTCGGTCACGGCTCCTACGTTCTTCTGGTGCTCGGCTTCTTCACCTGCGGATTCCATGTCGCGTTCATCACCACGCACCTGCCGCCCTATCTTGTCGACAAGGGGCTCGATGCCTCGTGGGGAGGCTGGGTCGTCGCGTTCATCGGGCTGTTCAACATCGTCGGGTCGCTCGCCGCTGGCGTCCTCGGCGGGCAGGCTGCCGAAGCGCTACCTCCTCTCCTTCATTTATTTCTCGCGCACGATCGCCATCACATGGTTCGTGCTGATGCCGGTGACGCCGTGGAGCGCGATGATCTTCGGCGGCGCGATGGGCCTGTTCTGGCTATCCACGGTTCCGCTCACGTCGGGTCTCGTCGCGCTGATGTTCGGCACCCGTTACATGGCGACGCTGTTCGGCTTTGCGTTCTTCTCCCATCAGGTCGGTTCGTTCCTCGGCGTGTGTCTCGGTGGTTATCCTTTACGAGCGCACCGGTTCATATGATATCGTGTGGTGGCTCGGCGCCGCGCTTGGCATCGTTGCGGCATTGTTGAACCTGCCGATCCGCGAGCAGCCGGTCGCGCGGCGGCGCTGCAGGCATGACCGGCATGACCGGTTTTCGGACAAGATATTGGAGCCGAATTTGCACACCGACAGAGAACGCGATCTTTCTCGCGCCCGCCGAGTACATCGACAGCGATCATCCGGCGATCAGGGCATTCGTCGCCAAGACGGTGACGCCCGATATGCCGGCGGCCGAGAAGGCGCGGCGCTTCTATCTTGCGGCGCGCGAAATCCGCTACGACCCCGATCTCGACTACTCCGATCCGGAAATCTACCGCGCTTCGAGCGTGCTGGAGGCGGGCCACGCCTATTGCGTCGGCAAGGCGGCGCTGTTTGCCGCGCTCTGCCGCGCCGGCGATATTCCGGCGCGCGTCGCGTTCGCGGACGTGACCAATCACCTCTCCAGCGAGAAGCTGCGCGAGAAGATGGGCACCAACTATTTCGCCTGGCACGGCTTCACCGAGGTGTTCCTCGATGACCGATGGGTGAAGGCGAGCCCGACCTTCAATTCGACGCTGTGCAGCCGCTTCGGCGTCGCGCCGCTCGAGTTCGACGGCGGGACGGATGCGCTGCTGCAGGCCTATGACGGGGAAGGGCGCACCTTCATGAAATACGAGACGCTGCACGGCGCCTTCCACGATGTGCCGGCGAAATTTCTCATCGCCGAAATGGCGCGGCTTTATCCTAGACTGAAAGGAAAGCGCGGCCGCTCCGCGGGCGGCATGGAAATCGAGGCGCCAATCGCAAGCGCTTGATCTGCGCCTTGCTTTGTTGCCCCGGCCGGTCCACTAATCCGGCCATGTATCCGCGAGGCCGGGAGAGTTTTCCGCGTGGGTACATTCAGGGCGGTCCGTATCGACAAGGCCGAGACCGGTCAGACCGCAAAGCTTGTCGACTTCGACGAAAACGAACTGATGGACGGCGACGTGACGGTGCGCGTCGAGTGGTCCACCGTGAACTACAAGGACGGTCTCGCGGTGAGCGGCAAGGCGCCGGTGGTGCGCCGCTTCCCGATGATCCCCGGCATCGATTTCGTCGGCATGGTGGAGACCTCCACGCATCCGGACTGGAAGCCCGGCGATCGCGTCATCCTCAACGGCTGGGGGGTGGGTGAGACGCATCTCGGCGCGTACGGCGAGAAGGCGCGCGTGAACGGCGACTGGCTGGTGCCGGTGCCGGCCGGCATGACCGGCCGCGAGGCGATGGCGATCGGCACCGCCGGCTACACCGCAATGCTTTCCGTGATGGCGCTGGAGCGCCACGGCATCACGCCGGAGCGCGGGCCGATCGTCGTGACCGGCGCGGCTGGCGGCGTCGGTTCGGTTGCGATCGCGATCCTCTCCAAGCTCGGCTTCAAGGTGATCGCCGCGACCGGCCGCCTGCAGGAGGAGCCCTATCTGCGCGGGCTGGGCGCGTCGGAAATTCTCGACCGCAAGGAACTGTCCGCGCCGGGCAAGCCGCTCGCCAAGGAGCGCTGGGCGGCGGGCATCGACGCCGTGGGCTCGACGCACGCTCGCCAACGTGCTGGCCGGAACCCGCTACGGCGGCGCGGTTGCGGCGTGCGGCCTTGCGGGCGGCATGGACGTACCGACCACCGTCGCGCCATTCATTTTGCGCGCGGTGTCGCTGTTGGGCATCGACTCGCGTGATGTGCCCGCAGACGGTGCGCCGGGAGGCCTGGAAGCGCTCGCCAAGGACCTCGACCGGGGCAAATTGCAGACCATGACCAACGAAATTCAGCTTCCCGGCGTGCTTGTTGCGGCGCCCGCGATCCTGGATGGCCGCATTCGCGGCCGAATCGTAGTCAAAATCCAGTAAACGCGTTCAGGATTTGGCTACGATCGTCGGGCATATGCGACCGGCTCGGGTATGGTTAACAGGGAGTAACTGCATGTTCGTGCGTTCCGTTGCCGTCGCGGCGTGCCTGTTGGCCGCGGCCGGCCCAGCCTCGCCGAGACCCTGAACGCCGATACCGCGCGCCGCTTCGTCGCCGGCAAGCTGTTCGCGTTCAATTGCTTCGAAGGCTCGACCGGTACGGGACGCATCTTCAACGACGGTTCGGTCGCGGGCGTTGTGCGCATGCGCGGCACCGGCAATACGCGCTACATGCATCTGCCGGCCGGCACGCTGTTTCCGAAAGGCGAGGCGGTCTGCTCGCACGTGAAAGGCGCGTTCTTCAATCCGTGCTTCAACCTGACCAGGACCAGCGCGAACAGCTTCCGCGGCGCGGTCTCCGGCTTCGGTTTCGCGTACTGCGATTTCGTGCGCGGCGGCGGCAAGCGGGAGATCATCCAGGCGTCGGTGGCGCCGTCCGTGCCCGGTTCGGTAGCGGCCGCGGCAGCACCGCGCGCCTCGATCCGTCGCGGCAAGAAGCCGGCACATGAGCAGCCCGCCGCAGCGCCGACGACACCGGTGTCGAGCACCCCGCTGCCCGCCGTCGAGCAGGCCGGCATCCGTCCGTCGATCGCGCCGTAGCTTTCCCCGGAGCTTGCTTGCCGAACCGGATCCGCAAGAACCGGGGTCCCGGGTCTGCAGCGCATCGCTTTCACGCTGCGCCGCGCCCGGGACACGCTGTCACTTCTTCGCCGGAAAAATCATGCATGTCGTGGTGCCGTGCGCGAGCAGGTTGCCGGCGGCGTCGCGCACGTCGCCCTCTGACGTGCCGGTGGTGCGGCCGCGATGGATCAGCCGTCCGGTCGCGCGGATCAGGCCCGTATCCTTGGTGATCGCGCGCACCAGATTCACCTTCACCTCGAGCGTCGTATAGATCTCGCCCTTGGCCAGCGTGGTCTGGATCGCGCAGGCCATGCACGAGATCCATCAGCGTCATGGTGAAGCCGCCATGCACGACGCCGATCGGATTGTAGTGCTTGAATGCCGGCAAGCCCTCGAACACGGCCTTGCCCTTTTCGGCGTCGCGTGAGGTCGAAGCCGAGCGTCTCGGCGATCGGCGGCGCGGGCAGGGTGCCGTCCATGATCGCCTGCAGAAACCCGAGGCCGTCGTAGGTCAGGATCTGCTCGGTCGGCGTGACGCCGATGGTGCGGGTCTTTTCGTTCACGTCGCGCTCCGTCCGTTCGTGTTCGCAATCATGACATTCCCTCGATGGTCTTGCGCCGCTTGGCGATCTCGGCCGCGGCGAAGTCCATGAACGCGCGCACGCGCGCGGTCGACCGCAAGTCTGCGTGGGTCAGCAGCCAGATGCCGTTGGCAAGCTCGTCGATCGGCGCGGTGAGGCGCGTCAGGCCCGGCGTCGCCGAGCCGATGAAGCAGGGCAGGATCGCAAATCCGATCCCTGCCTGCGCGGCCTCCGCAAGTCCCAGCACGGTGTTGATCTTGTAGACGGTGCGTCCGGGCGCGGCGTGTTCGCGCAGCCACTTCGCGGCCTTCAGGTTGGTGAGGTTGTCGCCGAAGCCGATCCAGTCGGCATCGCGCGCCTCGGACACGTCGAACGCTTCCGGCGCCTTTGCGCTCGCCGCGAACACCGCCCACGCGATGCTCGCCGCCCGCCGCCCGATCAGCGCCTCGGGCGGCCGGTCGGTCGCGCGCACCGCGACGTCCGCATCGCGCTTCGACAGATTGAGCGCCGCGTTCGACACCACGACATCAAGCACGATCTCCGGATAGGCGCGGCGGAATTCCGCGAACACACCGGTCATCAGATGAACCAGCACCGTGTCGTTGGTGGTGACGCGCAACTCGCCGGAAGGGCGCAGGTCGTGACCCGTCACCTGCCGCTCGAACGTGACGATGTCCTCGCCCATGCGTTCCGCGAGCCGGACCATCTCTTCGCCGCACGGCGTCAGCGCATAGCCGCCGCGGCTGCGCTCGAACAGGCGTGAGCCGAGCTGGCTCTCGATCTGCGCGAGCCGGCGGAAGACCGTCGAATGATTGACCGACAGTTCATTCGCAGCGCCGCCGAGCGAGCGCGTGTCGGCGATTGCCTTCACGTAGCGGAAATCGTCCCAGGAGAGCATCAGATGTACATACCGGATGTTTGCATTGGTGCAAATTTCGAGGTGGCAAGCTTGCCGGTCTTTGCAGCAGGCGCAGCCGCTCCCGTTCTCGCGGCGCGTTTTCGCCCGAGGTGTGAGGCAGATGCGCCGCTCCAAAAGTGAGGGCGGCGCGGGACGCCGGGGTCCTGACGGACCCGCGGGCTCAGACCTCTCGCGAGACCTGAGCGGGACGATGCTTTTCGATGAAGCGCCGTCCGGATTGTCGTAACCGCAAGTCCGCCATTTCTCCGACGTCCCGCGCACGGTGTTTGAAGCCTGCTCCGCACGACCCCCGGTGGACTTACTTTTCAGGCGCCGTTCCTTTGGCTTATCGGGCACAGAGCCTCTCCACCGCTGGTGGCCCTCGGCTGCGCCTGGCGGACGGTAACCGCGTGGGGGCACAGCCGACCCTGGCCCCGGGTGACGCGCGGCTGGCGCGCCGGGACCGTACGGCTTCGGCTGCCCCGGCTAAGGGTGTGCGTGTTGCACCCCAACCGGGCCACCGCCCCCGATCCGCACTCCAAGACGCCTCATGAAGCGCCCCTCGTGGATCGAGGCAACCGGACAGTATGACGGGCGATGTGGCGGAGAGTGGGTCGAAAGGTGTTGGGAATATGATTTTTATCATCATATAGGAATATTAATTTGACAAACATCGGACCTGCGCTACACGCGCTA
This sequence comes from uncultured Alphaproteobacteria bacterium, assembly GCA_963779545.1. Classification (GTDB taxonomy): domain Bacteria; phylum Pseudomonadota; class Alphaproteobacteria; order Rhizobiales; family Xanthobacteraceae; genus PALSA-894. The sequence goes on from CAVZYQ010000014.1 coordinate 23,557, forward strand.
TGGAGACGCACCTTTTTTCTCGTCGCGCTTTTCTTCGCGATTGGCTTCGGGAGGTCGTGCTGACGAGCGCTGCGAGATCTCCTCGACGAGCCTGAAAAGGAAATCCGAAAAATCCTTGTTCCAGATATCCGAGTGCCCGCGGATGACGTCTCCGCGTCGTTTGAGCAACCCAAAACGGAAAGTTCGGATTCCGCGCCGGAGTGCGCGCGCCATCCTTGGCCAAACCGCCCGCATCCCTCACCTCCCGCGGCCGAAGGCAAAGCTTGTCCGTCTCAAACGCCTGAGGAAAAGAAGGCATCGCGCCGGCCGGACAGGAGGTACGCAGCGTGAGGTCGTGGGTCATGAAGCGTCCGGTGTTGCCGATCGTCGTCAGACTCATGGGAAGCCGACCACCTTGCCAGCCATTGGCCGGCTGGAAATGCAAACCGCGTTGCCCAATCCGCCGTACTTGAAATGGTCAGCAGGAGCGGCATCTGTTCGGCGGGAAATCGTTCTTCATGCCGATTTTGTGCATGCAGCCGCACATACGTCGACGCTTCGAACGCCGGATTTACCAGGATGACTCCATTCGCAAGTGGGGCGACCGGCTCATACCAGCCGCCTGTTCCGCCAGGGTGCGCTCGCGCAAGCGAGTAGATGAAATTCTGTTGCGTTGCCGAGAACAGAATGCGCGCCCCGAAACTGTGACCGATTGCGATCAACTGGGCGGGGTCTTTCGACTTTCTGGCAACGTTCGCGACTGCGCCAATGATGTTTGACACCGTCCCGGACGTCGCGATCCGGTCCGCCGCATTCATCCGATTCCAGAACGTGAGGTAGTTCCAAACCGGAATATCGCTGCGCGCATTCCAGCTTATGTAAATTCCGATCACCTGCTTCTTGTTTTCTTTCTCTTGTTCACCCCCCGACAGACGATCAATGAGCTCCTTGAAGTTCTTGTAGTCGCCGTCATGCTCGCGCGCGTCGTTCTGCCAGCCGTGAATATAGATCACGATCAGCTTTGGCCGCGACGTTGCACCGGAAGCGACGGGCGGTTTGAGATCGAGGAGATCGATCAGATCGCGGTCCCATCCGACTTCGAACAGCGCGTCGGTGGACTGACACCTGTCCGCAAGCGCCCCGGCATCGGTCAGCTGGATGGTCTTGATCGTCGACGCGCCCGTTCTGACTTTCTGGATTGGGGCGGCAGCGCCGTCTTTGGGGACGCAGCGTTCCTGCCCGCCGATGATGTCGGGTTCGGTGAAGTGCCGCCACAACGGCCAGACAATGAGCATGCCGACGGCAATAAAAACCGCGGTTCGACCTGTCCAGGTCGTCCATACCGGCCTGAAGACGTTTTTCATGTCGCGACCGCTGCTCTTGCCCTGGACGGCATCGACGAGATGAAGCTGTCAGCCGCGCAATGCGTGATGTCCGTGCGTGCCCGGATTGCCGGCTGACGACAAGCCTCGGCAAATTATTCAACCTAATCCAAGGTTGCAGTGTGAGCTTTGCCATACATCGACTTGTTTTTGATGTGCGGCAGAACGCCCGGGCTTTCGCGCGTCGCGGCGCAGTGCGTGCAGCACCTGGCCAGAACCAGCTCCCGATCCGCGCTCCAAGACGCTCTAGAAGCGCCCCTCGGATCGGAGTATCCGCGCGGCTCTTGGGGGCGTGCGTAACGGCTTTCGCTGCGCTCAAGCCGCATGTTACGCCCGGCGCGCCGCTCGGCTAGGCTTTGCCAAGTCTTCGCGCAATCCCGGACCATCTTATGCACATCGAAGCCGTCGACTTTTTCTATCTCGCGATGCCCGCAGGTCACCGACGAGGCCGACGGCAGCCAGGATGCGCTGCTGGTGCGTGTCGCGGCGGGCGGGCATGTCGGATGGGGCGAGTGCGAGGCGGCGCCGCTGCCGTCGATCGCGGCGTTCGTCTGCCCGAAGTCGCACGGCGTGTGCCGGCCGGTCGCCGACTCGGTGCTCGGCAAGCCGCTCGAGCGATCCGGCCGACATCGCGCGCATCTCGGCGGAGGTCGCCTACAACTCGATGGACCTGTTGCAGGCGCCGCACACATTGTCCGGCGTCGAGATGGCGCTGTGGGATCTGCTCGGGAAGGCGCGCGGCGAGCCGGTGTGGCGGCTGCTCGGCTATCCGCGCAGCCATCCGAAGACGCCCTATGCCTCGGTGCTGTTCGGCGACACGCCGCAGGAGACGCTGGCGCGCGCGAAGGACATGCGCGCGCGCAATTTCGTCGCGGCGAAATTCGGCTGGGGGCCGATCGGACGCGGCGATGTACGCACCGACGCGGATCATTTCGCCGCCGCGCGCGAAGGGCTTGGGCCGGATGGCGTGCTGCTGGTCGATACCGGGCAGATCTTCATCGACGACGTGGAGCGCGCGGCCGCGCGGCTGCCCGCGCTCGAAGCCGCGCGCGCGATCTGGTTCGAGGAGCCGTTCGCGGCGAGTGCACTGGACGCCTACGGCGCGCTCGCGAAGCGCTGCAGCACCGTGAAGCTCGCGGGCGGCGAGGGCGCGCACAACGTGCACATGGCGAAGCACCTGATCGACTACGGCGGCGTCGGCTTCATCCAGATCGATTGCGGCCGCATCGGCGGCATCGGGCCGTCGAAGGAGGTCGCCGACTACGCGGTCGCGAAGGGCGTCACCTTCGTCAATCACACCTTCACGTCGCATCTCGCGCTGTCGGCCTCGATGCAGCCCTTCGCGGGGCTCGCGGATCACCGCATCTGCGAATATCCGGCGATGCCGAAGCCGCTCGCGCTGGAGATGACGGCCAATCATCTCAAGCCCGATGCGAACGGCGAGATCGCCGCGCCGGACGCGCCGGGCCTCGGCATCACGGTCTCGGCGGCGGGCGCGCGGAAATATCTGCAGGACGTCGACATCCGCGTGAACGGCCGGCAGCTCTACGCGACGCCGGCGTTGTGAGGACAACAACATGAGCGAGCGCATCGGATTCATCGGCCTCGGCCTGATGGGCGCAGGCTTCACCACGCGCCTGATCGCGGCCGGGCATGAGGTCACCGGCTACGATCCCGATGCGGCGCGCATGGACGAAGCGGTGAAGCGCGGCGTGCAGCGCCGCCGCGAGCGCCGCGGAGGTCGCGAAAGCCGCCGACATCATTCTCGTGTGCGTGATCAACACCGCGGCGGTGAAGGATGCGACGCTGGGGCCGCGCGGCATCGCGGCGAGCGATGTCGCCGGCAAGGTCGTGGTCGATCACTCGACGACCGAGATCAAGGCGACGCTTTCCATCGCGGAGCAGTTGGGCGCGGCGGGCGCGACGTTCGTCGATGCGCCGGTGTCGGGCGGGCCCGGCGCGGCCGAGACCGGCACGCTCGCCATCATGGCGGGCGGCGCGGACGCAGCGATCGCGCGCATCGCGCCGGTGATGGCGCATCTCGGGCCCATGACGCACATGGGCGCGAGCGGCGCGGGGCAGGCGACCAAGCTGGTCAACCAGACCATCGTGCTGACCAACTATTGCGTGCTCGCCGAAGCGCTGCGGCTCGGCGAAGCCTATGGCGTCGACACGAGCAAAATTCCGCAGGCGCTCGCGCCGGGGCACGCGGGCTCGAACTTGCTGCCGGTCGCGTTTCCGCGCATGGCGGCGGAGGACTTCGCGCCGCGCGGCTATGCGCGCCAGGTGCTGAAGGACCTCGAAATGCTGCAGGCCGCGGCCGCCGACGAGCATGTCGCGATGCCGATGGCGGCGCAGGCGCTGACGCTCTACCGGCTGCTGGTCGCGTCCGGGCGCAGCGAGATGGATGCCGGCGCGGTGGTGACGCTGTATCCGCGCGCCGGCGCCGCTACGCCGGCGTGACGGTCGCCTCCGGCTGCGGTGCTGGCGCAGGCGGCTTCCTGGTGAACAGCAGCCGCTGATAGAGATAGCCGATCCCCATCAGCACCAGGCCGAGGCCGATGAAGGAGAACGCGCGCCACACGCCGGTCAGCCCGCGCCATGTCGAGCAGGAACACCTTGATGACGGTCGCGAGCACGACGGCGGCGGAGCACAGCCGCACCGGTTGCGAGCGCAGATAGATGCCGGCGACGAGCAGCGCACGCCGAAGGCGAGCCACACGGCGGAATACGTGTAGCCCTCGGCGCCGCTGACCGGCCCGGCGCTCAAGTGCGGGCCCTGATAGATGCGCGCAACCTGGAACGACAGGTAGGCGAGCGCGAGCACCACCGCGGTGACGGCGGCGACGATCGAGTAGCCCTGCGGACGCGTGCGCCGGGTCATCAGCCCGAGCATGGCGGCGAGCGCGGCCGGGATCGCATAGCCGAGCAAATTGAGATTGAAGAACACGCCGCCGACGTCGGTGCCATTGAGCCAGGGATTGCGCAGGATCAACAGCCCGAGCCCGATCGCGAGCAGCGTGATGAAAGCAACGATCATTGCGACAGCGTCGTGCACGATCGACTTGGTGCGACCGCGGATGTGCTCCAGCCCGATTGCGGCCGCAAGCCCGCCGATGACGTCGAGCGAAAGCTCGGTGAGGCCGGCCGACGGCCAGTAGATGTCGCCGCTGTAGATGTAATGGCGCACTTCGAGCGTGAAGCAGAGCGCCGAGAACAGGATCGCGGCCGCATCCGTGACGCGCGCCGGATAGTCGTCGGCGCGCCGGCGCAGCAGCCAGCCCGCGACCCAGAACGAAATCGCCGGAATGCCGTAGCCGTAGAGGATCCAGTTGAAGATCGGCGTCGTGCCGGCATCGGCCACGATGCGCGGCTCGTAGCCGACGCGCAGCACGACAAGGCCGACGATGATCGCGGCAAGCGTGCGCAGCCACGGCAGCGGACGCTGTTGGGCGATCCATGCGATGCCCGGCACCATCAAGGCGAGCGCGACGGTGAGCCAGCCTTTCTCCAGCGCGAACGTCAGCGCAAGCGCGAGCGCCGCGATCGATCCGGTGGCGAAGATCGCTGCGGCCGACGCGCTGCCAGGGCGCGGCTCACGCTTGGTCAGCATTTCGGTCGCGACCGCGAACAGTGCAGCGATCAGTAGCGCCAGCGCCGCGAAGGGAAGCGCGCGTTCGAAGCCGTAGATGCGGTAGTAGAGGGCGACGATGATCGCGAGCGGCACGATGACGCCGGTGGCGGCCCACAGGATCGGGGCCTCCGGACGCGAGGAGCGCCCCTGCGCGAGGAAGCCGGCGCCCGCGAACAGCGCGGCGAAGAAGCCGCCGAGCGCGAGATGACCGCCGTAGAGGACGCGCGAGGGATCGGGCGCGACCGCCGGACCGCCGCCGACCACCAGCGAGGCCCACTGGAATTCGAGCGCCCAGTCGGCGACCACGAGCGCCGCGAGTGCTCCGGCAAACGGCACCGCCGCGACGGCGGCGTCGGTGCGCCACGCGATCGCGACCGTGGCAACGACGAGGAAAGTGAACGCCGCGAGTGCGACGGCGTCGTGGTTGGTGGCGAGCACGAGCAATCCAGCGCAGAACACAAAAGCCGCAAGCGCGACCGACGAGACAGGTTCGATGCGGCCGCTTTCGGCCTCGGGCCCGTAGAGCAGGCCGGAGACGATCAGCGCCGCACACAGCGCGAAGCTCACGACAGCGTGGAACGCCGGCGCGCCGAGCGCGCTGTCGTCGTTGACGCCTGGGAACATCCATAGCGTCGCGAACGCGACCGCCGTGATGACGAGCCAGCGCCACAGCCGTGCGCGTGCAAGAGCAAACGAGGCCGCGGTGACGAACGCGAGGTAAATGTAGAGCGCCCAGAAGTTCGGTGTCTCGGCTGCGACCAGCGCAGGCACGACGAAGGCGCCGACCTGTCCGAGGGCGGCGAGCCACGGCCCGTGCAGCAGTGCGGCGGCGAGCGTTGCCAGCGCGACGATGCCGAGCAGCACGAAGGCCGTGCCGGGCACGAGGAAGCCAAAGAGCGCGTACGCCGCGTAGATCGTGGCGAAGGCGACCGTGGTGCCGGCGGCGGTGAGGATGCTCGGGATGTGCGCGTTGCTGGCGAATACGGCGCCGCTGGCGATCTCGCGCCGCCGCGTCCATTCGCCGGCCGCCACAAGGCCCGTGGCAAGAAGCCCGCCGAGGAAGACACGCACGCCGGGACCGATCAGTCCGGCCTCGATCGAGTACTGAACGAGGAAAATGCCGCCGAGCGCGAGCGCCAGCCCGCCGATCCACACCACCCAGCTTGCGCCGAAGCGCTCCTCGAAGCTTTTCGTGGGCGGCTCTTCACGCGGCGGGAGGCGAGGCACGCCGTCTGCTGGCAGCGACGACGGAACGGATTGTGCGGGCTCGGGGTCGCTGCTCGCGGTCGTGCCCAGCGTAGCCTCGATCATGCGTTCCGCAGGAGAGAGCCGGCGAAGCCCCACGAAGGTCGGCGGCGCGGCGGGATCGGGTGCCGCCGTCGGATCGGCCGGCTTGGGCGCGAAAACCTCGAGCGGCGAGGTCTGCGGCCCGGGTGCAGGCGCTGCATCCGTGGCGGGGGCAGGCGGGCGCACGCCGGCGAGCGCGGCGAGCTGCTGCTCGACCCGCAGGATGCGCTTGCCCTGATTGCGCACCATCAGGATCGCGATGACCGCGACCAGCAGCGCGATAAATTCAAACATCGAGGTCCCCCAGCCCGCCGTCAGGCGCGCACGAACGCAAGCGCGCCGGCGGTCACCTGCGCAACACTTGGTCGCGGCGCTCAGGCATCCGGTTCAACCGCGCCCGCCGAGGCGCAGGCCGGGCGCCGGGCGCTCGGACAGCACCTCGCGGCGGTAGCGAAACAGCGCGGCCGGGCGTCCGCCGGTCGCCGTCGACATTTCGCCGGTCGGCTCGACCAGCGCGGTGCCTTCGACGAGGCGGCGGAAATTCTGCTTGTGCAGCACGCGGCCCGAGACCGCCTCCACGGTGCGCTGCAGTTCGGTGAGGGTGAACTCCGCGGGCATCAGCTCGAACACCACGGGGCGGTATTTCAGCTTGGCGCGCAGCCGCGCGATCGCGGTCGCCAGAATGCGGCGGTGATCGAAGCGCATCGGCTCGCCGAGCGCCGGTAGCGCATCGCGCGCCAGCGCCGCGGCGCGCCCGTCGCGCCTAGCCTCCTCGATCAAGCCCGCCTCGTAGAGCATTTCGTAGCGGTCGAGCACTTTCTCCTCGTCCCACGGAGAGCCGCCGACGCCGAAGCACAGCCGCAACCGCTCGCGCCAGCCGAGCGCGCGGCCGAGCTCGCCGTGCGGCGGGTCCGTCCATTCGCTCAACACCGGGATGATGGTGTCGTCGAGGATTGCAGGGCGCTTCTTGCGCCAGTCTTCCCACGGAAAGAAGCGGTACCACGGCTCGAATCCCGCGCCGCCGGATTTCAGCGACGCGGCGCTGTCCATGCGGGTGAGCGCCAGATAGCCGACCGAGACCATGTGCGCGACGTCGGCCGGACGCGCATGGCGGCCGCGGTCGCCGAAGGTATAGAGCTGCTCGACATAGCCGACGCGCAGGCCGGTCTGTTGTTCGACCCATGCGCGCAGGCCGATCTCGAAGGTGCGGTGCGCGAGCGGATCGAACGGGCCGAACGGCAGGCCGGCGCGCGGTTCGGTCTTGCCGCCGTCGCCTGCGACCAGGATTGCCGGCTCGCCGTCCTCCACCGCCACGATCGCGGCGGTCAGCCCGATTTCGATCGGCGTGAGGGCGGTGTCGGCCATCTGTTTTGTTTACTTCCTCTCCCGCGTGCAGGGGAGGGCTTATTCCAGATCGAGCCGGAACGGCTCGCTGGCATAGGCCGCCATGCCGGGGCCGATCTCGCGGATCGCCGCGACCATGCGGCCGTCGCGGCCGAGCAGGCGGTCGGCATGCGCGACGATGCGCGCGTTCGGCGTCGCGGTGGCGGAGGCGTCGCGCAGCGCACGCGCGATCTTCATTTCGTCCCGCCGCGGATTGAGCGCGCAGGCGGTGACGAACGCGCCGGCGGTCGACCGGCTGATGCCGGCGTAGCAATGCACCACCAGCGGCGCGCCGCGATCCCACGCACGCACGAAGCGCAGCAGGTCGCTGACGTGCTCCTCGGCAGGCGCGACGTAACCCTCAATGTGGTCGGTGATGTCGTCCATATCGATCAGCAGGTGATTCTCGGCAAGGATCGAGGCCGGCCGGTGCACCAGCGTGATGTCCTTGATCAGCGTGACGACATGGCGCGCGCCAGTGTCGCGCACCGTGTCGTGCAGCTTGGCAAGGGAGCAAACGTGAATCATCAAGACCTCAAACTCTTCAGTGCCGCGAAGCGCTTCAGATAGCGCGCTTCGGCGTCCTTCGCGTTCCATGGTGTTAGATAATCTTTTTCAAACGACGCCGAAACCTCCAGCGGCGTGCCGAAGAAGCGCCGGGCTTCTGCTTCGGAAAAACCCGCGAGCCGTGTCGCTTCGAAATAGGCCGCGTGACGGTCGGCGCCCTTGATCAGCCGCGTGAGTTCCGCCGGCAGCACCGGCGGCAGGCCAAACCGGATATGGATTGCGGCGAGCAGCCGGCTTTCCACGGCCTTGTAGCTGTCGCCGATCACGGCCTTGAATGGCGTGATCATGTCGCCGACCACGTATTCGGGCGCATCGTGCAGCAGGATGGCCAGCCGGGCACGCGCGTCGAGGCTGGCCTTCCGCCGCGCGATCGCTTCAACGAAAAGGGTATGCTGCGCGACCGAAAAAATATGTGCACCGGAGGTCTGCCCGTTCCAGCGCGCAACGCGCGCCAGCCCATGCGCGATGTCTTCAATCTCGACATCGAGCGGAGAGGGGTCGAGCAGGTCGAGCCGGCGGCCCGACAGCATCCGCTGCCAGGCGCGTGCGCCGACCTTGCCTTTGCCGGATTTAGGGGAGAGGGCGATTCATCGAACCGAAACTAGAGGATAACGCTCCTCACGGCGACCGCCTCATTGCGGTGGACCGGCCGAGACATTGCGAGCAACGGTCCGTCGGGATTTATCGATCCGAGTATCGATTGCGATACTAAACCTCGTCCCAAATCTCGAAAATGTGACTGTAACAATGCAGGGTTGCTTTGAATCGGCGCGCCAAAGGGATATGAGCATGATTCAGGAAAGGGCGGCGAATACCCATTAGTTTATTGTCGATTGGCGGTGCGTATGACCGCAGGGGTTGCCGCATCGATCTTGCCCAATCGCGTTTGTGAAATCGCCTCTCTAAACCCCAAAAGGTCAAATCATGGCAAAGAAAGCCAAGCGGCGTGGCCGCCCACCGGGTGCCCGGTCGCCCGATAAAATGGATGTGAGCCAGCTGCGTCAGTACATCGACAGGCTGGAAAACACCCTGCGAAAAAAAGTGAGCGAGCAGCGCTCCTATCTGGAGACAAAGTTGTCGGAATTGTCCGGCTATACCTCGGCCAAGGCTTCCGGCCTGATCCGCGCCGTGAGTGGTCCGGCGAAAAAGGGCACGCGCCGCAAGGCAGAGCCGAAGTACCGCTCGCGCAAGAATCCGAAGATCCTCTGGTCCGGACGCGGCGTCACGCCGGTGTGGATGCGCGAGGAGATGAAGGGGACCAAGCTCAAGAAGGACGATTTCCTGATCGCGAAGGCCTGAGGCTGACGCGTCAGGATTTACCGGTCCGTCTTGCCGCTGCAAGATCCGTCCTCGCCGTGGCGCAACGTCCCGGCGAGGGGTTGGTGCCGGTGGCAGGTGACCAGATGGTCGTTGACCATGCCGGTCGCCTGCATGAAGGCATACACGATCGTCGGGCCGACGAATTTGAAGCCGCGCGCCGCCAATTCCTTCGACATCGCTTTTGAAACCGGGCTGTCGACGGGAATCTGCTTGTGAGACTTGAAGTGGTTCACCTTCGGCTTTCCGTCGAGGAAATTCCACAACAGCTTTGAAAAGCCCGGACCTTTTTCCATGATGTCGAGGTAGGCGCGCGCGGAATTCACGGTGCCTTCGATCTTCATGCGGTTGCGCACGATGCCGGCATCCTGCATCAGCCGCTCGACCTTCTTCGGCGAATAGCGCGCGATCTTGGCTGGCTCGAAGCCGTCGAAGGCTTTGCGGAAATTCTCGCGCTTGCGCAGGATCGTGATCCACGACAGCCCGGCCTGGAATCCGTCGAGGATCAGCTTCTCGAACAGCGCACGGTCGTCGTATTCCGGCACGCCCCACTCGTCATCGTGATAGGCGACGTAGAACGGGTCCTGCCCCGGCCACGGGCAGCGGGAGAGGCCGTCGGGATGGAGGATGGCGGACATCGGTTATCCGGCCGCCTTCGTGTCGCCCGGCCAGGCGAATTGCGCCCAGTCCGGCTTGACCGGAAGAAGCGCGATCCCGCCGCTCATGATCGGCTTTCCGGCGGCGATCGCGTCGCCGGCGCGGTCGAGCCGCAGCATCGCGAGCCCGCGGCGGATGCCGCTCGATGACGAGCCCATGAACCCGATCTCGATCTCGCCGACCGTTATGGGCACGCCGTCCTCGGGACCGAAAGCCTCGAACGTCACCGGCACCACGCGCTTGCGCGCGATGCCGCGATGCTCGACGCGCGACACGACCTCCTGGCCGACGTAGCAGCCTTTTGCGAAATCGATGCCGTTGAGCTGATCCATGTTGGCTTCGTGCGGGAAGGTGTCGTTGTACTGGAAGTCGATGCCTCCGCGCGGCGCACCGCAGCGCGATGCGATGCACGTCGTATTCCTGATCCTCGAAGAGCGCGGCGCCGAGGTCCGTTGCGGCTTCAGCCGCAAGGTGCGGCGGCAGCATGCAGCGCAGCCCGAGTGCAGGCAGGCGCGGGTCCGCGTAGCACAGGCCGTACTCGGTCTCGGCCGAGCCGTCCCATACCGCCATCACGCCGAGCACGGCGGAGAGATCCTCGCAGATCACCTTGGCGCGCAGCTTGTAGAAGTTGAGCCGGTCGACGAGCGTGACGGCGAGCGCGCGCGGGCAGTCGATGAAGAAGCCGCCGCCGTCCTCGGCCGGCGCCTCGGCCACGATCATGTCGACCATGATCTTGCCCTGCGGGGTGAGCAGCGCGGCGAATGTCGCGCGCTCCGGCGTCACCTTGTCGATGTCGGTGGTGAGCAGCCCGTTGAGGAATTTGCGCGCGTCCTCGCCGGCGACCTTGACCACGCCGCGATCGGGCAACAGGGCAGCTTTCATGAGTGATCCTTATCCGTCACCCGCAACGTAGGGGTCGGATCGGGTCGGCTCAAGGGCAGAGGATTAGAACGTGTATGGAGTGCGCGTTACTGGCGCGACATCAGCAGCGAGAATTCACCGTTGCGGATGCGCGAGGACAGTCCCTCGGCGTATTTCGCCGTCGCGTCCTCGCCGTAGGTGGTCACGAGCTCGCTCAGTGCGGCAAACAGCGAGGCCTGCGCCAGGCAATCGCCATCGACACCATCGAGCTTCGCCTCGCCCCACGCCTCGTGCAGATAGGTGAGGGCGATCTGCTTCTGCTCGTTGTCGGAGACCGGCTCGCGAGCCGTATCCGTGCGCGGCGCAATGCTCATTGTCACAACCCATGCGGCGGCAAGTGGCGCCGTCCCAGCCGCGCGACGTTAGCATGCACTTTTGCGAAAAATAGGCGAGACTTTAGGAAAGGTTAATGACGGCTCAGCAATGCCGGTTACCCGGAATCGGACAATTTAGTTCGCATACCGCGCGGTGATATCGCGGGCGATTTTCGAGCCCTCTTCGAGGTAGCGGCGGATTGCATAATCGGCGGCCGGCGTGCAGGTGCGGTAGGTCTGCTGGAAGCCGCGGTAGCCGCGGTTGAAGCTTGCGGTCAGGCGCTCGCGCCGTTCCCCGCTCGGCGCTTCGGCATCGAGCAGCGCCTGCATTTCGTTGCGCCAGACCATCCCCTCGCGCGCGCCGCACAGGTCACGCAGATAGTGCAGCGCGCCCATGATTTCGGCGAGCCGCTGCATGTCCGTTTCATAGGGTGCGCGGCCGCCGGCAGCGGGCTGCGCGGTAGCCGTCGTGGCGGCGAAAAGAAGAATAAGCAGGGCGCGGGCGAGCATTGCGAGGGGATATGCCCTCCGCTTGCGGCAAGGGCAAGGCATGGTCCGCTCGCGTGGTTTACCCGGCCTGCTCCATCCGCTCGAACGCCGCCGCAATGATGTCGGCCAGGCCTTCGGTGGTGTTGAGGCCGGTGACTTCGGACGGGCGCAGCCAGACCAACTCGGAGAGTTCTTCCAGTGCCGGCTTGCCTTCGCCTGCAAGCCAGCGCGACGCGAAACACAGGATCACGAAGTGGCGCGAGACCTTGCCGGCGTCGTCACGGGTAATGAATTCGCGCTGGCCCGCAAGCGCCACCGGTTCGATGGTAATGCCGGTTTCCTCGGCGATCTCGCGCACGACGGCCTGGTGCAGTGTTTCGCCCGCTTCGACCACGCCGCCCGGCAGCGTGTAGAGGCCGGTGCTTGCGCCCTTGGCGCGGCGCGCGACCAGCACGCGGCCGTCGCGGATGACCGCGGCCGACACGGCGAGATACGGCCGGTCCGGATACATGCGCGGGTCATTCATTGGATTACGTCTCAAACAGCGCGTCGACGGTCGCCTGTTGCTCGGCTGTCGTCATCTCGTCGGAGGTCTCGATGTCGAAGCCGTTGATGATCGCACCGGCGCGGGCGACCAAGGGCTTGAGCCGCGCGGCGGTCTCGGCCGCGAGCGCGTTCGCGGCATCGAGCGAGGCGCGGCGCTGGAAGGTCTCGCAGGTCGCGACCAGTAGCGCGTTCATGGTGTCGGCCAGTTCGTCGAGACGTACGCGCGCGATCGGCTCGGCGGCTTCGTAGGCGGCGATCGCCAGTTCCTTGTCCTTGAAGTGCGAGGCAGCGAAATGCTCCTGGTAGCTCAAGGGTTCCCAGCCGATCAGCTCGACGATGCACTCCGGCGTGTCCGGCAGCAGGTCGAGCAGCATGATCGCTTCGTTGAAGTGGTTGAGATAGTCGGTCGCGAGCCCGGTCTTGGGATTGATGTTGGCGGCCTTCAGCCGCGCGGGGTCGAGCGCGACCGATGCGCTGTCCGCAAACGCGAGGACCGGATCGGCTGACATCGGCTGTGCGTGGGCTGCCCTGCTGGTCTAGGCAGTGTTGTCCGGCATGGTTAAATCCTCATTAAGAAACAGGGCGTTCGCATGTGCGGCCGGTACGCAATCACCACAGTCCCCGAGGCGATGCGGGCGCTGTTCCGCTACCTCAACCAGCCGAATTTTCCGCCGCGCTACAACGTGGCCCCGACCCAGCCTGTGCCGGTGGTGCGGATGGTCGAGGGCCAGCGGCAGTTCGCGCTGCTACGCTGGGGGCTGATCCCGTCCTGGGTGAAGGACCCGCGCAGCTTCACGCTGCATCATCAATGCGCGCGGCGAGTCGGTGCTCGACAAGCCCGCGTTCAAGAACGCGATGAAATATCGCCGCTGCCTGTTTCCGGCGGACGGCTTCTTCGAATGGAAGCGCGACGAGGCGCGCAAGCAGCCTTATTTCGTGCGGCGCAAGGGCGGCGGGCCGCTCGCGTTCGCGGGTTTGTGGGAAAGCTGGATGGGGCCGAACGGCGAGGAGCAGGAAACCGCCGCGATCGTCACGACGACGGCGAGCCGATCGATTGCGCATATCCATGACCGTATGCCCGTAATCGTCCCGCCGGACGCGTTCGATTTCTGGCTCGATCCGAAGGTGGATGCGCAGAGCGCGAGTGCCGTGATTCAGCCGGCGCCCGATGAAGCGATCGAGCATTATCCGGTGTCGCGCGCGGTGAACAAATTCGAGAACGACACGCCGATGCTGGTCGAGCCGCTCACCGAGCCGGAGCCGGAGGAAGAAGCGCCGCCCAAGCGCGTGAAGGACAAAAAGCAGGACGACCGGCAGGGGAGTTTGTTTTGAAACTCCGCTGGTCGTCCCGAGCGAGCGCGGACGCAGTCCGCCGCGAGACCCGGGATCCATAACCACGAACCTCGCGATCATCATTGGTCTGTAGTTACGGATCCCGGCTCGCGCTCGCGTGGCTCGCTTGGCCGGGATGACAAGCGGGACTACGGCGTCATCGGGCGGCCATCGAGCCATTTCGCGTAGATGACGCGTTCCTGCACGCCATAGCCGAGCCGGTCGTAGAACGCGCGCACGCTCGTGTTGTCCGGCCGCACCATCAACATGACTTTCTCGACGCCTTGGGCGCGCAGCCAGTCTTCGGCGGCGGCCATGATGGCGCGGCCCAAGTCCTGTTTCTGCCGGTCGGGATCGACCGCGACGTAATAGACCCAGCCGCGGTGGCCGTCGTGCCCGACCATCGCAGTGGCGGCGATGGTGTTTTCATGCCTGCCGACGAGGATCGTGGCGTTGGTGCCTTTGCGCGCGAAGGCGACGTCGGAGGCGGGATCGTTCCATGGCCGAGTCAGGCCGCAGCGCTGCCACAGCGCGATGACGGCGGGGATGTCGGCGTCGGTGATGGGGGAGATGGAGAGGGTCATGTTGTCATTCCGGAAGCCGCGTAGCGGCTGTCCGGAATCCATAACCACGAAATCAGCCTTATCGCGAGGGTGGTGGTTATGGATTCCGGGCTCCGTCCTTCGGACGGCCCGGAATGACAATTAAAGAACCTTCCCCGGATTCAATATCCCGTTCGGATCGAGCGTGCGCTTGATCGCGCGCATCAGCTCCATCGCGACCGGGTCCTTGATGGTGGGGAGCAGGTCGCGCTTCATGATGCCGATGCCGTGCTCGGCCGAGATCGAGCCGCCGTATTTCAGCACGACCTCGAATACCACCGTGTTCACGTCGTGCCAGCGCTCGAGGAACGCCGCTTTGTCGGCATCGACCGGCTGCGCGATGTTGTAGTGGATGTTGCCGTCGCCGAGATGGCCGAACGGCAGCGGCCGCGCGCCGGGGATCAGCTTGATCACCGCCTCGTTCGCCTCGCGGATGAAGGCCGGCACATGCGCGACCGGCACCGAGATGTCGTGCTTGATCGAGCCGCCGACCTGGCGCTGCACCTCGCCGAACATCTCGCGGATGCGCCAGAACGCCTTCGCTTGGTCGAGCGAAGTCCGCCATCGCGGCATCCGCCACGAGGCCGCGCTCGACGCCTTCGGCCAGAATGCCTTCCATCGTCTCGCGCAGGCCTTCGCGCTGCTGCGACGAAAATTCGATCAGCACATACCATTCGTAACGCTCGGCGAGCGGATCGCGCGCGCCGGAGTCGTATTTCAGCACCGCATCGATGCCGAGCCGGAACATCAGCTCGAACGACGTGACGGCCGGCGTGCGCTCGCTCGCGATGCCGAGCAGTTCCAGCGCGGCCTCCGGCGAGGCGACACCGACATACGCGGTCTCGACCGAACGCGGCCGCGCGATCATGCGCAAGCTCGCCGCCGTGATGACGCCGAGCGTGCCTTCCGCGCCGATGAACAGGTTCTTCAGGTCGTAGCCGGTGTTGTCCTTCTTCAGCTTGTTGAGGTTGTTCAGCACGCGCCCATCCGCGAGCACGACTTCGAGCCCGAGCGCCTGCGCCCGCGCCACGCCCCACGACACCGCCGTGGTGCCGCCCGCGTTGGTGGAGAGATTGCCGCCGACCGTGCAGGTGCCTTCGCTCGGCAGCAGCAGCGGGTAGAGCCGGTCGACATCGGCCGCTGCCTGCCGCACGCGCCCGAGCGGGACGCCGGCCTCGGCGGTGATCGTGTTCGAGGTCGCGTCGACCTCGCGGATCTTGTCCATGCGGTTGAGCGAGAGCAGCACTTCGCCGTTGAACGGAAGCTGGCCGCCGACGAGGCCGGTGTTGCCGCCCTGCGGCACGATCGCGGTCTTGGTCTCGTTCGCGAGCCTCAGGATCGCCGAAACTTCCGCGGTCGAGCCGGGCCGCAGCACCATCGGCGTGTTGCCGTGATAGAGGTCGCGCATCTCCTGGAGATACGGCTCCTGCATCGCCGGATCGGTGATGGCGTAGTGCTCGCCGACAATGGTGGCGAACTTCGACAGGAGGTCGGACGAAACCGGAGGCTTGACGTGCTCGTTCATGGACGCGGTTTTAGCGCGCCACGGCCTCAGGGTCGAGGCGCGGCTGCGCGGGCGAGCCGGTCGTTGATCGCCTCGCCGAGGCCCTCGTTCGGGATTGGCATCACGGCGATGCCGCGCGCGCCGGAGGCATCCAGCGTGCGCAGATGCGAGAACAAGTTCGCGGCGGCTTCGACGAGGTCGGCTTTGTTGGAGAGGTTGAGCATCGTTTCTGCGCGAAGTGCGGCGCCGCCGAATGCCAGCAGCGCTTCGCCCGGCTGCACATCGGTCGCGTTCAACCGCAGCATGGCGCGCGGCGCGTAGTGCGACGCCAGCATGCCGGGCGCGAGCGGCGCATCGTCGGCCAGCGGCTGCTCGGCTTCGAGCAGTGCATGACCGAGCACGCGCTCGATCGCCTCGCGCGGCAGGCCGCCAGGACGCAGCAGCGTCGGCATCTCGAGGCACGACACGATGGTGAACTCGATGCCGACGCTGGTCGCGCCGCCATCGAGAATGAGATCGACGCGGCCGTCGAGGTCGGCACGCACATGTTCGGCGGTCGTCGGCGACACATGGCCGGATGGGTTGGCCGATGGCGCCACCACCGGCTTGCCGAACGCCTTGAGCAGATCGCGCGCGACTGGATGTGCAGGGACGCGCACCGCGATGGAGTCGAGTCCAGCCGTCGCTAAGTCCGATACCGGGCAGCCTTTCGCTTTCGGCAGAACCAGCGTCAGGGGCCCCGGCCAGAATGCTTCCGCGAGTTTCTTCGCATCGCGGAAAACCGCGCCAGCGCCATCGCGGCGTTGGTGTCGGTCACATGCGAAATCAGCGGATTGAAACGCGGACGGCCTTTCGCGGCGTAGAGCCGCGCGACCGCTTCGCCGTTCGTTGCGTCGGCGCCAAGACCATAGACCGTTTCGGTCGGGAACGCCGCGAGACCGCCTCCGGTCAGCACGCGCGCGGCCGCCGCGATCGCGTCGCGATCGGCGGGCATCACGCGTGTCGCCACTGTGGTTGGCATGACTTTCAGCTTTCGCGCCGCTACATTGGCCGGGCACGTCTAACCGTCAAGAGACTTCATCCATGACTTACCGCGCGCCGGTCGCCGATATCGCCTTCACGCTGAAACATTCCGCGGGCCTGAAGCGCGCGATGGACGAGGGGCTTTACGGCGACCTCACCGAGGACGTGGTCGACGCCGTGCTGGAAGAGGCCGGCAAGTTCGCCTCCACGGTAATTGCGCCGCTGAACACGGTTGGCGACAAACACGGCACGCCCTTGAAGGACGGCAAGGTGATCATGCCGCCCGGCTGGAAGGAGGCCTACACGGCGTGGGCGCAGGGCGGCTGGAACGGGCTCGCGGCGTCGGAACAGTGGGGCGGGCAGGGCCTCCCGCATGCGCTCAACTCCGCGTGCATCGAGATGTGGAATTCGGCCTCGATGGCGTTCGGCATCGGGCCGGTACTGACCATGGGCGCGATCGAGGCGCTGGAGAAACACGGTGCGGATGCGCTGAAGACAGAAATATCTCGAGAAGCTCACCACCGGCGAATGGATGGGCACGATGCAGCTGACCGAGCCGCAGGCGGGCTCGGACGTCGGTGCTCTCCGCGCCCGCGCTGAGCGGGCGCCCGACGGCACGTATCGCATCACCGGCAGCAAGATCTTCATCACCTACGGCGAGCACGACCTCACCGACAACATCATCCACTTCGTGCTCGCGCGGCTGCCCGATGCGCCGGCGGGCACGAAGGGCATCTCGCTGTTCCTGGTGCCGAAGTATTTCGTCGGCGACGACGGCAAGATCGGCGAACGCAACGATGCGCGCTGTCATTCGGTCGAGCACAAGCTCGGCATCCACGGTTCGCCGACCTGCACGATGGTCTACGGCGACAAAGGCGGCGCGGTCGGCTGGCTGATCGGCGAAGAAAACCGCGGGCTGAACTGCATGTTCACGATGATGAACAATGCGCGGCTCGCGGTGGGCCTGCAGGGCGTCGCGATCGCGGAGCGCGCGACGCAACAGGCTTATGCGTATGCGAACGAGCGCCGTCAGGGCCGCGCGGGCGGCAACGGCGCGATCATCAATCATCCCGACGTGCGGCGCATGTTGCTCACCATGCGGGCGTTGACGCATGCGGCGCGCGCAATCTGCTACGCGACGGGTGCGGCGCTCGATCAGGCGCATCGCGGAAAGGACGACGCGGCGCGCAAGGCTGGCGATACGCGCGCCTCGCTGCTGACGCCGCTCGCGAAGGCGTTCTCGACCGATATCGGCACGGAGGTCGCCTCGCTCGGCGTGCAGGTGCACGGCGGCATGGGCTTCATCGAGGAGAGGGTTCCGGTAAGGGTTCGCCAGAGTGGTGGATCGCCAACGTCAAGCCGGGCCGGGTGATGTTCGAACTGAGCTTCCCCAACGAGGCCACGGCTCGCGAAGCGCTCCGCCGCGCGATCCACAAGGCCATGTGACCCGTGAAGGTGGTGAGTTCTGATGGCGAAGGCAGGAGCTGCCGAGGCATCGGAGCTGCGCGAGGACTCACTGCGGAGGAGCTCGTGCTGCGCCTCAAGGAGGCCAAGGAGGAGCTGTTCAACCTCCGCTTCCAGATGGCCACCGGGCAGCTGGACAACAACCGGCAGGCTGCGGGCGCGTCCGCTCGGGACATCGCCCGGCATCTACACGGTGATGCGCGAGCGCGAGCTCGGGCGGTGTCCGTCTCCCCAGATGACGCCGAAACTGAAGAAGGTGCCGGCATGAGCGAGCCGATCGCGGCGCAGGACCAGGCGTCCGGCCGCAACTACCGCAAGGTCCGTGAGGGCCTGGTGGTCTCCGACAAGATGGACAAGACCATCGTCGTCGAGCTCGAAGACCGCAAGAAGCACGCCCTCTACGGCAAGGTCATGCGGTCCACCACCAAGGTGAAGGCGCACGACGAGGAGAACACCGCCAGCAAGGGCGACCGCGTTCTGCTCATGGAGACCCGACCGCTGTCGGCCACGAAGCGCTGGCGGCTCGTCGAGATCCGCGAGAAGGCCAAGTAAGCCGGGGGACTTTTCAAGGTTCCCTATCCGTTCCGCCAGGCTCGCCCCGGTCCACGGGGTGAGAACCGGCGAGACATACAGGAGTTGACGTGATCCAGCAGGAGTCGCGACTGCGAGTCGCCGACAACACGGGTGCCAAGGAGATCACCTGTATCCGCGTGCTCGGCGGTTCGGGGCGGCGCTACGCGGGTATCGGCGACATCATCGTCGCCACCGTTAGGCGCCATGCCGGCTGCCGGGGTGAAGAAGGGCGACGTGGTCAAGGCCGTCATCGTCCGCACGGTGAAGGAGCAGCGTCGTCCGGACGGCTCCTACATCCGGTTCGACGAGAACGCCGCGGTGCTCATCAAGAACGACAACGAGCCGCGTGGGCACCCGCATCTTCGGCCCGGTCGGCCGTGAGCTGCGCGATCGGGAAGTTGATGAAGATCATCTCGCTCGCGCCGGAGGTGTTGTAAGTGAAGGTGAAGAAGGGCGACACGGTCGTCGTCATCGCCGGCAAGGACAAGGGCACCAAGGGCAAGGTCATCCAGGCCTACCCGGAGCGGGGTCGCGGGTGCTGGTCGAGGGCGTGAACCGGATCAAGAAGCACACGCGGTATCAGCCAGACCCAGCGCGGTGCGCAGTCCGGCGGCATCGTGACCCAGGAAGCTCCATCCACGTGTCGAACGTGATGGTCGTGGACTCCGACGGCAAGCCGACCCGGGTGGGCTACCGCATTGGCGAGGACGGCAAGAAGGTCCGCGTCTCGCGCAAAAACGGCAAGGACATCTGATGACCACCGCTGAGAAGATCGTGC
>CAVZYQ010000015.1:0-700880 GCA_963779545.1 uncultured Alphaproteobacteria bacterium
GCCCGATCCGGGACCAGCCGATGTGGGACCAGCCCGAGGTGCACGACGTCTACCGACGCTGGCACCGCGTCCTGGCGGACTACCCCGGCGACCGGATGAGCGTGGCCGAGGCCTGGACCCAGACCCCGGAGTCCATGGCCCGCTACGTCCGTGCGGACGAGATGAGCCAGGCCTTCAACTTCTCCTGGTTGCGGGCGCCGTGGTCGGCGCGCGCCTTCGCATCCGTCATCCGCCGCACCCTCGAGGAACTCGCCCGGGTCGACGCCGCCCCGACGTGGGTGCTGAGCAACCACGACGTCGTCCGGCACGCGACGAGGTACGGCGGCGGGCCGGTGGGCATCGCCCTGTGCCCGGGCGGCGACACTCGCGATGCTGGCGCTGCCCGGCTCGGCCTACCTCTACCAGGGAGAGGAGCTGGGCCTCGAGAACGTCGAGGTCCCCGAGGGACAGCGGCAGGACCCGGCCTGGCTGCTCACCGATCGCGACTGGCGCTGGACGGCTGCCGGGTCCCGATCCCGTGGTCGGGTGACGCCCCGCCGTACGCCTTCGGCCCGGGCGCCGGCCAGCCGTGGCTCCCCCAGCCGCTCGACTGGGCCGACCGCACGGTCGCCGCGCAGGAACAGGACCCCGACTCGACGCTGGCGTTCTACAAGGCCGCGCTGGCCGCCCGCCGCAAGCACACGAGCGACACCACCGAGGAGGTCGAGCTCCTCGACGCGGGGGCCGACGTGCTCGCCTTCACCGAGGGGCGAGCTGACCGTCGTGCTCAACGCGGGCCCGGACTCGGTCGAGTTCCCCGGGGCGACGTTGTCCTTGCGAGCGGGGGAAGCTCACCGGCAGGCTGCTGCCGGCCGACTGTGCGGTCTGGCTCGTCTACTGCTCGTAGGCTGGCGGCATGGCTGACATCCCCGCGCCCGTGCAGTCCGCCCTCGACGCCGCCAACGCAGGAGACGCCGAGGCGTTCCTCGACGCCTTCGCCGACGGCGATGGCTCGGTCGACGACTGGGGCCGGGTGTTCCGTGGCCGCGATGCGATCCGTGGCTGGAGCGACAGCGAGTTCATCGGCAAGCAGGTCACCCTCGAGGTGACCGGGGTCCGCACCGACGGAGCCACGACCGTGGTCAGTGCGCAGGTGGGCGGCAACGGCTTCAACGGCCCGTCGGACTTCGCGTTCGAGGTCAGCGGCGACCGCGTCGCCCGGATGACGATCTCGGGCTGAGCGCCGGCTCGAGTCAGGCGTTGAGCGCGAGGTTGTAGCGCTCCAGGCCCTTCACGAAGTCCTCGAGCTCCTCCGCGCTCCAGTCGCCGAGCCGCTCGTCGAGCCACTTGCGGCGGTGCGCGGCGACGTCCTCGAGGCGTCGGACGGCGTCCGCACTCGCGGCGACCAGGGTCGCCCGGCCGTCGTCGGGGTCCGGGGTGCGTTCGATCAGGCCGAGATTGACGAGGTGCTGGAACTGGCGGCTCACCGCGCCCTTGTCGATGCCGAAGTGGTCGACCATCGACGACGCGCGCACGGGTCCCTCCTCGGCGAGCCAGGAGAGCATGAGGTAGGACGCTGGCTGGAGGTCGTCGTGGACGGCGCGGGCGCGGTCGCCGATGACACGCCTGATCCGCCGGATCATGACGCCGACCTCGCGCTCGGCTGGCGCAGGGACTCCGGGCGGCTCGTCATCGGACGCCTGCCTCTACCCTGCCCTCGACCTGCACGGGGCGATCGATCCCACCGATCACGGCCACCTCGCGGTCCAGCGTCGTCCGCAGCGGCACCTCGCGCGGCACGTGGGTCGCGCATCCGGACCTCGTGCCGGTCGCGCGCGAGGTGTTCGAGCGCATGCTCCCCGAGAAGAACCAGCTCGGTCGCGTGCGCCAGCACGTGCGCGTGTTGCGCGACGACCTGCTGAAAATTCACGGCGGGACCAAGACCGAAGAAGGCTTCCGTCTCAACATCCGCGTCGGCGTGCAGTACATCGAGGCGTGGCTGCGCGGGCGCGGTGCGGTGCCGATCTACAACCTGATGGAAGATGCCGCGACCGCGGAGATTTCACGCGCGCAGATCTGGCAGTGGATCAGGTACGAGGCCGAGCTTGAGGGTGGCATCGTCGTCACGCCGAAATTCTTCGAGCGCGCGCTGGAGGAAGAGACGGAGCGCGTGAAGGAGGAGGTCGGCGCCGAAGCTTATGCGGCCGGGCGTTTCGCGGAGGCGATCGCGCTGTTCCGGGATATTTCACTCGCACCGGAGTTCGTCGATTTCCTGACGATACCGGCGTATCGGCTGATCGTCTGACCACGACGGCGTCTCGCCGAAGTGGGCAGTCCGACGTCGCGCCGAACCTGATTGCATCGCCCTCTCCTCCCCCATAATCTCGCCGCATCTGGGGAGGGACGGCTGCGTGCCGGCCCGTCACAACCATCACCTTAAGAAACGGAGCGTCGCATGCCGTACAACATTCTTATTCTAGGCGCGGCCTACGGTTCGCTGCTTGGCTCCAAAATCCTGTTCGGCGGGCACCATGTGCACCACGTCTGCCTTCCTGCGGAAGCAGACCTGATCAATGCGGAGGGCTTCCGCGTCAAGTTGCCGGTCAAGGGCCGCAAAGAGCCGGTGCTGCTCGACACGCGCAACCTGCCCGGCAAGGTTTCGGCTTCGGGCCCAAAGGAAGTGAGCCCGCGAAACTACGACATGATCGGCCTTGCGATGCAGGAGCCGCAATACCGCTCGCCCGGCGTGCGCGAGCTGCTCGATGCGGTGGCGAAGTCGCGCGTGCCGACGATGTCGATCATGAACATGCCGCCGCTGCCGTATGTGAAGCGCATTCCGGGCCTCGATTACGAGGCGCTGAAGCCCGCCTACACCGACGCGAGCGTGTGGGACAATTTCGATCCGGCCTGCCTGACGCTGTGCAGCCCGGACCCGCAAGCGATCCGTCCGCCGGATGGCAAGGCCAACGAGCTGCTCGTCACGCTGCCGACCAATTTCAAGGTCGCGAAGTTCGACGACGAGCGCGGCAACAAGATCATCCGCCAGCTTGAGCAAGAGATCGACGCGATCCGCTACGATGCGGGCGACGGCACCAAGGTCGAGCTGCCGGTGAAGCTGCGTCTGCACGACTCGCTGTTCGTGCCGCTGGCCAAATGGTCGATGCTGCTCGCCGGCAATTACCGCTGCGTGACCGAGGACGGCATGCGGACCGCCCAGGAGGCCGTGCACTCCGACATCGAGACGTCGAAGTCGGTCTACAACTTCGTGTTCGACCTCTGCGTCAAGCTCGGGGCCTCTCCGGGCGACCTCGTGCCGTTCGAGAAATATGCGGCGGCCGCGCAATCGCTCGTCCGGCCGGCCTCTGCGGCACGCGCGCTGCAAAACGGGGCGCCGAACATCGAGCGGGCCGACAAGCTGGTGCAGCTCATCGCCAAGCAGAAGGGCCTTTCCCATCCGGCGATCGACGCGCAGGTCGCGCTGGTCGACCGGCGGATCGAGGCGAACCGCAAGAAGGCGGCGGCTTAGTTCGCCACAGCCCTCATCTTTAGAAGACGCGCATACACAACCCCTCATCCTGAGGATGAGGGCGCGATTACTTCGCCGGCTCGAAGCCGCCGTCCCGCCAGTGCTTCGCATTGGACGGGATCGGCGAGGAATTTCACGAACGCCATTGCGGGTTCGGGTGATGCGTTGGCGGCGAGCACGGCGGTGCCGTAGACATTGTTGAGCTGCACCTGCGCCGGGATCAGTCCAACGACGGACACGCCCTTTTCGTGAATGACTTCGCTCACAGGATAAAGGCCGACCTCGGCTTCGCCCTTGGTGACGGCCGCGACCCCGCCATCGAGCGCATTGCGGAAGACGAGTTTCGGCTTCAGCGCGTCCGCGATGCCGAGCTGGTCCCACATTTTGGCAAAGTGTGCGCCGCTCGGCGTTGCGGCGGGGTTCGCGTGGACAATCGACTTTGCGTCGAGCATCGCCTTCTTGAATGCATCGACAGATGAAATGTCCGGCTTCGCGGCGCCCTCGCGCACCACCATGCCGATCCGGACGATCCCGAGCGCCGCCCACGCATCGCCGCGGAACACACCCTCCTTCACGCGCGCCTCGATGGCCGGCACCGGCATCAGCACCATGTCAGGCTTTTCGCCCGCCGCGAGCCGCTGCTGGATCTGCGCGATCACGATGTAGGTGACGTGGATCTTGTGGCCGGTCTTCTTCTCGAATTCCGGGGCCAATACGGCAAGCACTTCTTGCGGCGCGCCGCCGCTCATCACGCGAATGTCCGCTCCCAAAGCTGCACTCCCTAATAGTCCCAGCACGCCAAGCGCCGTCAGCAGGCTTCGCACGCGTGTGGTCATTGCGCCCTCCCGGTTTCCTTGAGACGGGCCGATGGTATCGAAACGCAGAGTGGACATGCGTGTGGCGGATTGTCCATCCTCCCGCCCGACACAGAGGAAACGCCATGCGCATCGTCGATCTCTCCCGCGAGCTTTATCACCGCACGCCGAGCTATCCCGGGCAGCCGCCAGTCATTCACGGCGTGTGGAAGACGCACGAGGAGGCGTTTGCCGAGTCGGGCAACGTGCACGGCAACAGCGTGATGTTTTTCTCGATGCCGGACCACGGTGGCACGCACATCGATGCGCCGCGCCACTTCGGCAAGACCGGCATCTCGATCGACGAATACCCGCTGGAGAACTGCATCGTTCCGGGCATCTGCATCGACCTGCGGCATGTCGCAGCGCGCGCCGAGATCACGCCGGGCGATCTTGAGGCCGCGGTGAAGAAGAGCGGCCTTGCGATCCCGAAGGGCGGCACGGTGCTCCTCTGCACCGGGCATCATGCGCGAACGTTTCCGACCGCCGCCTATACCAACGATAATCCAGGCGTGAACGTTGCCGCCACGGAATGGCTGGCGAAACAGGGCATCGTGCACTTTGGCATCGACTCGATGCGGCCGGGACCTGAGGGAAAGGTCAACGCACTGGTGCACAAGGCCTGCCTCGAGCTCGGCATCACGCACATCGAGAGCCTGTGCAATCTCGAAACATTGCTCGGCCAAGGCGAATTCAAGTTCATCGGGCTGCCGCTGAAATGGCGCGGCGGCACCGGCTCGCCGATCCGCGCCGTGGCGGTGTTCGACGACTAGGACTTAACGTCTTCCAGCCGAACGCCTCGGCCGCGACGAAGGTTTTCACGCGCCTTCTCGACTCGATCGAGAAAGCGCGGATCGTTTTCAAGCCGGTAGTCGAACCAATCGTCCTCGGATTTGAACCCGATGAGAACCCCAGCGGGTTTGCCATGACGCGTGATGACGATGTCCTGCTTTTCCGCCTCGCGCAGAAAGTGGGAGAGATCGTCCTTCACTTCCGACAGGGGGATTTCCTTCATCGGGGACTTCCGTACCGGGCCAGCCATGCGTCCGCCTTTGATTTGGTCACTATTGCCAGGATTTCGACGGCCGAGTCCGACACGTCGTAGAAAACGCGCACCTCATCCACGCGAAGCCGATACTGCGGACGCCGAAGACCTCGGAGCTTTTTGATGCGACTTCGGCTGACTTTGGTCGGCTCGTGCCGCAAATGCGTCTCAATCGCCATCCGCACAGCGGCGCGACTACTAGCCTTAAGCCACCGAAAGTCGTCGACAGCCTCAGGCGCGAGTATGATCTCGAACCGCATTCTGGCTATATTATAGCCAGAATTTCACTTCGTCAAAGATGCTCCTGCCTTGCGGTGGATCGTCACGCCGGCTTCAGCGCCGCCTCCTGCACCTCGAAGCGTTCGCCCGCGCGTACCAGGTTCAGCCTCCGCTTGTGGAAGTCCGCGAGTGTCGAGCGGTGGCCGATCGAGATGATCGTCGCATTCGGCAGCCGTTCATGCAGCAGCTTGTAAAGCGCAGCCTCGGCCGGTTCATCGAGGGAAGCGGTGGCCTCATCGAGGAACAGGAAGTCCGGCTCGTGCAGGATTGCGCGCGCGATCGCCAATCGTTGCTGCTCGCCGAGCGACAGCATCCGGTTCCAGTGCGCGCTTTCGTCCAGCCGGTCCGCCATCGCGGGCAGGCCGACCGCCGTCATCAATTCGCGGATGCGCACCGCGTCGAACGCGCTCGCCTCCGCCGGATAGCTCACCGCGGCGTGCAGCGTTCCGATCGGCAGATAAGGCCGTTGCGGCAGCGCGACCGCACGCGTGTCGGGCGGTACCGAGACTGTGCCTTTGCCGAACGGCCAGATGCCCGCAATGGCGCGGAACAACGTCGACTTGCCGGAGCCGGACGGTCCGGTGACCAGCACCTGTTCGCGCGGAGCGATGCTGAGGCCATCCGCGGCGAGAAGCGGCTTGCCGTTCGGCAGCATCACGTTCAGGTCCTCAAGCTTGATTTCTTTCGTGCGCGCGGGATCGACCTTGATGGTCTCGGTGCGCGCACTGAGCGTTTGCGCGTTTTCGATCGATACCTCGAAGCCGGCAAGCCGTTCGATCACCGCGCGCCATTCGGCAATGCGCACATAGCTGTCGACGAAAAACGATAGCGCGGATTGCACGCTGTTGAAGGCGCTCGCCGTTTGCGTCAGCGCACCGAGCTGGATATGGCCCGCAAAATAGGCCGGGCTGACGACGATCACCGGGAAGATAACGGACGCCTGATTGTAGCCCGCGGTAAAGAACGTCAGCTTCTTCTGGCGCGACATGATGGCAAGCCAGTTGTTCACCACCGCCAGGAAGCGGTCGAGCAGCCGGCCGCGCTCGGCCTGCTCGCCACCCAGCAACGCGATCTGCTCGGAGTTCTCGCGCACGCGGACGAGATTGAAGCGGAAGTCGGCTTCATAGCGCTGCTGGTTGAAGTTGAGCGGGATCAGCGGCCGGCCGATGAAATGGGTCAGCAGCGTGCCGGCCGCCGCATAGGCGAGCGCCGCCCACACCAGATAGCCCGGGATGTTCCAGGCAACGCCATAGATCGTGAGCGGCGCAGCGGCCGACAGCCCCCACAGGATCACGACGAACGAACCAAGCGACACGACAGCGCCGAGCAGGCCAACGCCGATCAGCAGCCCGAGCTCGATGAACTGCTTCACGTCTTCGGCGATGCGCTGGTCCGGGTTGTCGGCGGCATCGCCAAGCATCTGCATGCGGTAGTGATTGGCGTTCTCCAGCCAATTCCCGACGTATCGCCCGGTCATCCAGCGACGCCAGCGGATCTGGAGCCACTGATTGAGATAGAGCTGGTAGACGCGCAGCACGACCAGCGATCCGGCCAGCACGCAGAAAAACATCAGTTCGCTGACGAAGGTATCCCAGTTGCGGTCTTGCAGCGCGTTATAGAAGCGCGCGTTCCATTGATTGATCATCACCGTGACGGCGACCACGGCCAGTTCCATGGCCAGCACGGCGCCGAGCAGCGCCCTGCCCGCCCAGCGGTCCTCGGAGCGGAAATACGGGATGGCGAGCCGCCAGATGGTGGCGAGCGTCGATAACATGCCAGTCAACGGATCTCTCCTGTTTTGGGGGAGCGCAGGCGGCCCAACTTTTAAAGGTTCGCGCGCCGGGGCAGGCCAGGCCTCTCCGGCGAGCAGCCTGCCGCGCGGTAACCTCAACCAATTACTGAGCGTTATGCGGCAATTGGAGGCTTGTGGATTGGCCCCGACCCCGCCAAACTAGGGCATTGCCGCTGGAATACCAACCGGGGTACAGCGGTTTATCACGAGAGCGGTTCGCGAAGCCGCCCGAATGAGGGAGGGATTACCTTATGTCCACCGAGAAATCGCACACGTCCAAAACTGCAACTCGTCGTCGCTTCATGCTTGCCGCCGGCGCCAGCGCCGCGGCCGTCGCTGCACCGAGCGTTGTCATCCGCCCAAGGGCCCGATCAGCCATGCGCTGGCAGAGCACTTGGCCGTCAAAAGACATCTTCCACGAGTTCGCACTCGACTACGCCAAGAAGGTCAACGACATGACCGGCGGCGACCTCAAGATCGACGTGCTGCCGGCCGGCGCAGTCGTGCCGGCATTCCAGCTGCTCGACGCGGTGTCGAAGGGCACGCTCGATGGCGGTCACGGCGTGCTCGTCTATCACTACGGCAAGCAGACCGCGCTCGCGCTTTGGGGTTCGGGCCCAGGCTACGCGATGGACGCCAACATGCTGCTCTCCTGGCACAAGTACGGCGGCGGCAAGGAACTGCTCGACAAGCTCTATGCGTCGATCGGCGGCAACGTCGTGTCGTTCCCGTACGGCCCGATGCCGACGCAGCCGTTCGGCTGGTTCAAGAAGCCCGATGACCAGGCTCGAGGACATGAAGGGCGTAAAGTTCCGCACCGTCGGTATCTCGATTGACGTGTACACCGGCATGGGCGCCGCCGTGAATGCGCTGCCCGGCGGCGAAATCGTCGCCGCGATGGACCGCGGCCTGCTCGACGCGGCCGAGTTCAACAACGCCACGTCCGACCGCATCCTCGGCTTCGCCGACGTCTCGAAGGTCTGCATGCTGCAGAGCTATCATCAGAACGCCGAGCAGTTCGAGATCATGTTCAACAAGGACAAGTACAACGCCCTGCCGGACAAGATGAAGGCCATCATCGCCAACGCCGTGGACGCGGCCTCGCAGGACATGTCGTGGAAGGCGATCGACCGCTATTCCAAGGACTATGTCGAGTTGCAGACCAAGGATAACGTCAAGTTCTACAAGACGCCTGACGCGATCCTGAAGCGACAGCTCGAAATCTTCGATGAGGTGGCGAAGAAGAAGGCGGCTGAAAATCCGTTGTTCAAGGAGATCGTCGAATCCCAGCTCGCGTTCGCCAAGCGCGCGACGCAGTGGGAGCAGGACACGGTCGTCAGCCGCAAGATGGCGTTCGACCACTACTGGGGTCCGAACCGTCCGAAGCCGATCTGACCGGCATCACTGAACTGACAGAGCACCATTCGGGAGCCTTTCCGAATGGTGCTTTGCTTTGGTAGAACGGTCTGATCCAACGGCCGCAGTCCATGACAGTCGAAAAACTCCTCCACACCATCGACGGCATCAGTACCTGGGTCGGCAAGGCCTGCGCCTGGCTGATCATCGGGCTGATGCTCCTGGTCTGTGCCGAGGTGTTCAAGCGCTACATCATGAACATGCCGACGGCATGGATTTTCGACGCCAGCAACATGTTCTACGGAACGCTGTTCATGATGTGCGGCGCCTATACGCTGGCGCAGAACGCGCACGTGCGCGGCGACTTCCTCTATTCGTCGATGCGACCGCGCACGCAGGCGACGCTCGACCTGATCCTCTATTTCGTTTTCTTCATTCCCGGCATTGCAGCGCTGGTCTACTCCGGTATCGATTACGCGGCCGACAGCTGGCGCATCGCCGAACACTCGAACGTCACCGCCGACGGACCGCCGGTCTATCACTTCAAGACCGTCATCCCGATCGCCGGCGCGCTGGTGCTGCTTCAAGGCGTTGCGGAGATCGTGCGCTGCATCGTCTGCCTCAAGACCGGCGAGTGGCCGAGCCGCCTGAAGGACGTTTCCGAAATCGACGTCGTCGAAGAACAGCTCGCGCACAGCGAGCACGTCGACGACGAGACAAGAAAGGCCGCCATCGAGCGCGCCAAGAAGATCGACGAAGAGGCGCGCCAGCGCGGCATGGGCGGGGACTTGCAGACATGATCATCAGCGAACCCATGCTCGGGCTGCTGATGCTCGTGCTCATCGTGGTCGTGATCATGATGGGCTTCGCCACAGCGTTCACGCTGATGGGCCTGGGAATCTTCTTCGGCTACATCGCGTTCTTCAATCCCGCGGAACACTGGTGGCAGAACCGCGTGTTCGACCTGATGGTCCATCGCACCTACGGGGCGATGACCAACGACGTCCTCATCTCGATCCCGCTGTTCGTGCTGATGGGATACGTGATGGAGCGCGGCGCGCTGGTCGACAAGATGTTCTATTCGATCCAGCTCGCGTTCCGCCGCGTGCCCGCTTCGCTCGCCGTCGCAACCCTGATCGTGTGCACCTTCTGGGGCATCGCCTCGGGCCTTGTCGGCGCCGTGGTGGTGCTGATGGGCGTCATCGCATTCAACCCGATGCTGCGCGCCGGCTACGACGTGAAGCTCGCCGCCGGTGTGATCACCGCGGGCGGCACGCTCGGCATCCTGATCCCGCCGTCCGTGATGATCATCGTCTATGCGGCGGTCGCCGGACAGTCGGTCGTGAAGCTCTACGCCGCCGCGATGTTCCCGGGCTTCTTCCTCGCGTTCCTCTACCTCGTCTACATCATCGGCTGGGCGACGATCAGTCCGAAGATCGCGCCGAAGCTGCCCGAAGAACAGACGCGCGTTCCAGTGCCGCCCTGGATCGCGCGGTTCTCGGAACTCTATTCGCGAAACATGTTCGTTGGGCTGCTCAAGTCTCTCGTCTCGCCGTCGAAGACGAAGGGTCTTGAGATCGACGGCAAGCCGGCGAACTACTGGGCGCTCGTCAAGAATTTCGTCATCTCGCTCGTGCCGTTCATGCTGACGGCTGGCACGCTGGCGCTTGTGTGGTGGTATGTCGTCATTCATCAGCAGGCCGGCGCCGAAGAGGTGATCGAGGGATTGCAGCCGCTCGGCGGCGCCGCGCGTGAGCCGGTCGCGCCCGTCGACAAAGGCCCGTCGACTGCGTTCTATGTTTGGTTCGGCCTCATCGCGGTGCTGTGCGCGGCATGGATGTCCCGCACCTACATCCGCATGACCGGCGATCGCTTCGAATTGATCAAGCTGCTGACGTCGTCGGTCACGCCGCTCGGCATCCTCACCGTTTTGGTCCTCGCTGTCATCCTGTTCGGCATCACGACCGCGACCGAGTCGGCCGCGGTCGGCGCCGCCGGCGCTTTCATTCTTGCGTTTCACGCGCGCACGCTCGACTGGAAGCGCACCAAGGAGGCCGTGTTCCTCACCGCCAAGACCACCGCGATGGTGTGCTGGCTGTTCGTCGGCTCGGCGATCTTCTCGGCGGTGTTCGCGATCCTCGGCGGTCAGGCGCTGATCGAGAAATGGGTGCTCGCGCTCAATTTGTCTCCCATTCAGTTCATGATTCTGAGCCAGGCGATCATCTTCCTGCTCGGCTGGCCGCTGGAATGGACCGAGATCATCATCATCTTCGTGCCGATCTTCCTGCCGCTGCTGAAGCACTTCAGCATCGATCCCGTGCTGTGGGGCGTGCTGGTGTTCGTGAACCTGCAGGCGGCGTTCCTTTCTCCGCCGGTCGCGATGTCGGCGTTCTATCTCAAGGGCGTCGCGCCGAAGCACGTCACGCTCAACCAGATCTTCGCCGGCATGATGCCCTACATGCTGATCGTGATCGTGTGCATGATCTTCATGTATCTATGGCCCGGCCTGACGCTCTGGCTGCCGAACTATCTCTACGGCGGCTGAGCCGCTATCGCAGGCGCGGCGTCAGCCCGATTCACCCACGCCGCGGCCCTCCGTTCAATCGGCATGGAATTTCATCGATGCGCGGACTGACATTCTGTTGCACGCTCGCGGCGCTGCTGATCGCACTTGCGGGACACGGCCGAAGCGCAATCGTCATTCCCGTTCGACCGCGATCTCGTGCTGGAGGTGCGCCCGATGCGCGGCAGCAAGCGCGTGCCGGTTCTTTCCATCGAGCAGAACGGCCGCGCGCAGATCGATCTGTGGTGCAAGCGCGGTCAGGGTCAGGCGACGCTCGCAGGCGACACGATCACGATCGCAATCGGTGCGATGACCGACGAGCCGTGCACGCCGGAGCGCGCGCAGGCGGACGAGGACATGCTTGCGGCGCTTGTGGGCGCGACGAACTGGAGCGTTCGCGGCGACGTGGTGACGCTCACCGGCTCGAAGCCGCTGCGATTCCGCGTGGCGTCGAATTAGTCCGCCGGCATTGACCGGTCGTTACGGTCCACTGATCGCGACGTAGAACGTAACGAAAAGGGCGCAGCCGAAGCCGCGCCCCTCGTTTCTTCGTGCTGGAAAGCTCGGACTTAGAAATCCATCCCGCCCATGCCGCCGCCACCCGGAGGCATGCCGCCGCCGGCCGGCTTGTCCTTCGGCGTTTCGGCGACCATCGCCTCGGTGGTGACGAGCAGGCCCGCGATCGATGCCGCATCCTGCAGTGCCGTGCGCACCACCTTGGCCGGATCGACGATGCCCTTGTCGATCATGTCGACATACTCTTCGTTCTGCGCATCGAAGCCGTAGGTCTCGGACTTGTTCTCCATGATCTTGCCGACCACGATCGAGCCCTCGACGCCGGAGTTCTCGGCGATCTGGCGGATCGGCGCTTCGATCGCCTTGAGCACGATGTTGATGCCGGCCTGAACGTCCGGGTTGTCGTTGGTGAGCTTGCCGACCGCCTTCTTGGCGCGCAGCAGCGCGACGCCGCCGCCCGGGACGATGCCCTCCTCGACCGCAGCGCGCGTCGCGTTGAGCGCGTCCTCGACGCGGTCTTTCTTTTCCTTCACCTCGACCTCGGTCGCACCGCCGACTTTGATCACCGCGACGCCGCCCGCGAGCTTGGCCAGACGCTCCTGCAGCTTCTCGCGGTCGTAGTCGGACGTGGTCTCCTCGATCTGCGCCTTGATCTGGGCGACGCGCGCCTCGATATCCTTGCGCTTGCCGGCACCGCCGACGATCGTGGTCTTCTCCTTCTCGATCACGACCTTCTTGGCGCGGCCGAGCATCGCGAGCGTTACGGTTTCGAGCTTGATGCCGAGATCTTCCGAGATCAGCTGACCGCCGGTCAGGATCGCGATGTCTTCCAGCATGGCCTTGCGGCGGTCGCCGAAGCCTGGCGCCTTCACGGCTGAAACCTTCAGGCCGCCGCGCAGCTTGTTGACGACGAGCGTGGCGATTGCCTCGCCCTCGACGTCTTCCGAGATGATCAGCAGCGGCTTGCCGGCCTGCACCACCGCTTCGAGCAGCGGCAGCATCGACTGGAGGCCTGAAAGCTTCTTCTCGTGCAGCAGGATGAAAACATCTTCCTGCTCGGCGATCATCTTCTCGGCATTGGTGATGAAGTACGGCGAGATATAGCCGCGGTCGAACTGCATGCCCTCCACGATCTCGACTTCGGTGTCGAGGGACTTGGCTTCCTCGACCGTGATCACGCCCTCGTTGCCGACCTTCTGCATCGCCTGCGCGATCATCTTGCCGATGGTGGCGTCGCCGTTCGACGAGATGGTGCCGACCTGCGCGACTTCGGCCGACGAGCCGACCTTCTTGGCGCGCTTCTCGATGTCCTTCACGACCGCCGACACCGCGATGTCGATGCCGCGCTTGAGGTCCATCGGGTTCATGCCGGCCGCGACCGACTTCGCGCCCTCGCGCACGATCGCCTGCGCCAGCACGGTGGCGGTGGTGGTGCCGTCACCGGCGAGATCGTTGGTCTTGCTGGCGACTTCGCGCACCATCTGCGCGCCCATGTTCTCGAACTTGTCCTCAAGCTCGATTTCCTTGGCGACCGTCACGCCGTCCTTGGTGATGCGCGGCGCGCCGAACGATTTATCGAGTACGACGTTGCGGCCCTTGGGGCCGAGCGTGACCTTCACGGCATTGGCGAGAATGTCGACGCCGCGCAGCATGCGGTCGCGCGCGTCGGTGGAAAAACTGACGTCCTTGGCAGCCATTGAGAGTTACTCCGTTCTTGCGGTTCGTCATGCCCGGCCTTGTGCCGGGCATCCACGACTTGCTTTGCGAAGAAGACGTGGATGGCCGGGCGGCAGGCGTTTACGCCCGTCTTCGACGGGCTATGCCCGGCCATGACGGATGAGGGGTTTCGGGCGATCGCCTTAAGTGATCACGCCCATGATGTCGGACTCCTTCATGATCAGGAGGTCCTCGCCATCGATCTTCACCTCGGTGCCCGACCACTTGCCGAACAGCACGCGGTTGCCGGGCTTCAGGTCGATCGGGATCAGCTTGCCGCTCTCGTCGCGGCCACCCGGGCCGACGGCGATGATCTCGCCTTCGGAGGGCTTCTCCTTGGCGGTGTCCGGAATGATGATGCCGCCCTTGGTCTTCTCGTCCGCCTCGATGCGGCGGACAACGACGCGGTCATGCAGCGGGCGGAACTTGGTCTTGGCCATGTGTTTCCTCTTCGGCACGGGCGCACGTTTTGGCCAGTGCGCCGGGACTGAAAGCTGTTTGCGGAAAGGCGGTTAGCACTCACAATGGCGAGTGCCAACCACAGGTCTTTCGATATGGCCTTGGGCCTATTCTGTCAAGGCGCGGAACCGGCGCAGTTAACCCTGAGCCCTCGGTGGGCGTCCTGCCGCGTTTACGTCTCTTTATTGCGCCGGGGTTAGGTTAACGCCCGCGACACAATTCGGCCCGCGCCTTTCAGCATCGGGCTGGAACTACGGGCTGGGACGCGCGTAGCTTGTTCTGTGCCGCGACGATGAGGAGGCCACTATGTCCGTTCGCCTGCGTATGTCGCCCCCTGCGACACTGGCCATCTTCGCGGCCCTGCTGATGTCCGGCTGCGCCTCGCAGCAATATTCGCTCGGCGGAGGCTCGGTCGAGCCGCAACCCGTGTCCGTCTCTGGTCCGGCGCTGCCGGCGAGCATTCCGGCGCAGGACCTCGTCGGCCGCTGGGGCCTTGCCGCCTATCACAAGGACGAGGATCGCGGCCGCACCGAAGCAGCCGCGCGCGGCCAATGCCGCCAGCCCTATAACATCGGACGCGGCGCGAGCGGCGGCGTGGTGATGCACCTGCCCGACCAGGCGCAGCCGACCGAACTCAGCCTGAAAGGCGGGCCGGACGGAAAGAACTACATCGGCCTGCCGGACGAGCCGGCCGGCGGCCAGCGCGACCGCGAGATCGTCGCTTTCGACGGGCGCGTGCTGATCACCCGGTTCGTCGATCCGGAAGTCTCAGGCCGCTACGGCACCAGCGTCTACGTCCGCTGCGGCGCCGAGACGACTCCTGCGCGCAAGGGCGCCAAGAAGGGCTAAGACGCCCTCCCCGCCTGCGCTGACCGGCCATCAAGCCTGTGAGTCCGCCGCCATCGGCGGAACGGCGCCGTGCATCCGGCGCTTATACTCCGCGCACGCCCGATTCGCGGCGAGCGCCGGAGGCTCCATGCTCGGCTGGTTTCACAAGCTGCTGCCGCGCGAAGAGAAATTCTTCGATCTGTTCGCCCAGCACTCCGAGATCGTGCTCGCGGGCGCGCATGCGCTGCGGTCGCTCCTCGAAGGCGGCGATGACGTTCCGCGCCACTACAAGACCATCATGGATCGCGAGCAGGACGCCGACAACATCACGCGCGAGGTGCTGATCGCGGTGCGGCGTACGTTCATCACGCCGTTCGACCGCGGCGACATCAAGGATCTCATCACCTCGATGGACAACTCGATCGACCAGATGCAGAAGACCGCGAAGGGCGTGATGCTGTTCGATCAGCGCGACTTCACGCCCTGCATGCGCGAGATGGGCGACGCGGTGGTGAAATGCGCCGAACTCGTGCGCGAGGCGATGCCGCTGTTGAAATCGATCAACGATGAGGCGCAGCGCCTGAGCGACATCACGGCGGAAATCTCCGCGCTCGAAGGCAAGGCCGACGACCTGCACGACCAGGGCCTGCGCGACCTCTATCTCGCCAGCGTGAAGGGCACGGCGATGACCTTCATCACCGGCAATGAGGTTTACGATCACCTGGAGAAAGTGGTCGACCGTTTCGACGACGTCGCGAACAGAATCCACGGCGTCGTCATCGACCACGCCTGATGGACACCGTCATCATCGCATTCCCGCTGCTGGTCGCGCTGATCGTCATTGCGCTGGCGTTCGATTTTCTCAACGGCCTGCACGACGCCGCGAATTCGATCGCCACTATCGTGTCGACGCGCGTGCTGCGCCCGCAATATGCCGTCGCCTGGGCTGCCTTCTTCAACTTCATCGCATTCCTGTTCTTTGGCCTGCATGTCGCCGACACGGTCGGCCGCGGGATCGTGTCGGCGACGGTCGCCGACCCTCAGGTGATCTTCGGCGCGCTAATGGGTGCGATCTCGTGGAACCTGATCACGTGGTATTACGGCATCCCGTCGTCGAGCTCGCATGCGCTGATCGGCGGGCTGATCGGTGCGGGCCTCGCGAAGGCCGGCTTCAGCGCGATCGTCTGGCAAGGCGTCCTCAAGACGGCGCTCGCCATCGTCGGCTCGCCGCTGACCGGCTTTATGCTTGCGCTGCTGTTGACGCTCATCGTCTCGTGGCTGTTCGTGCGCGCGACGCCCTACGGCGTCGACGAAACATTCCGCCGGCTGCAATTCGTATCCGCCTCGCTCTATTCGCTCGGCCATGGCGGCAACGACGCGCAGAAGACCATGGGCATCATCGCGGTGCTGCTCTACTCGCAGGGCCATCTCGGCAGCGAATTCCATGTGCCGTTCTGGGTGGTGATCACCTGCCAGGCCGCAATGGGATTGGGAACGCTGTTCGGCGGATGGCGCATCGTGAAGACGATGGGTTCGCGCATCACGCGGCTGACGCCGGTGCAGGGCTTTTGCGCGGAGACCGGCGGCGCAATCACGCTGTTCGGCGCGACCTGGCTCGGCATACCGGTCTCCACCACCCACACCATTACGGGCTGCATCGTCGGCGTCGGTGCCGCGCGCCGGGTCTCTGCGGTGCGCTGGAACGTGACCACCAGCATCGTGTTCGCGTGGGTGATCACGATGCCGGCCGCCGCGCTGGTGGGCGCAGCGTTCTACTGGATGGTCGGCATGTTCGGCTGAGCTACCGCAACGCCATCACGGCGCGGATCGTTTCGCGCAACCCCTTGGTCAGCGGCTTGTCGCGGCGCAGAACAAGCCCGAGCGTGCGCTTGAGCTTCGGCCGCAACGAGCGAACGGCGAACGGCGTGGACGCCCCCTGCCGACGCAGCGCCATGCGTGGGAGAATGCCGCAGCCGAGACCCGCGCCGATCAGTTCCTTCATCGCCTCGACGCTGCCGAGCTCCATGATCGGCTGGAACGCGACGCCCGCCGCCATCGACCATTCGTCGATCAGGCGCCGCGTGGTCGCGCCCGGCTCGTAGAGCATCAGCGGCAGGCGCGCGAGTTCGGCGGCCGTGATCTCGCGCGGCAATTTCATGCCCTTGGCGCCGATCACGACGAACTCATCATCCAACACAGGACGTACGTCGAACATGCGTCCCGCCACGGGCAGCGTGACCAGCGCCACATCGATGCGGTTTTCTTCGACCGCACGCACGATCTCCGGCGTGTTGCCGGTCGAGACTACGATCTCGAGCGCGGGAAAGCGCTGGCGCAGGTCGCGCAGCATCGGCGGCAGCAGATAAATGCACGCGGTCGCGCCCGTGCCGATGCGCACGCGCCCAGCGGTTCCCGCCGCGTGCGGCACCATGGCGTCGGCGGCAGCAGCAGCGGCGGCAGCAATTCCGCGCGCATGCGCGAGCAGTTCCGTACCCGCCGCGGTCGGCGTCGCGCGGCGGCCGACGCGCTCGATCAGCTTCACGCCGAAGCGGCTTTCGAGTTGCCTGATCTGCTGGCTCACAGCCGGCTGGCTGACGCCGAGCACCGCGGCGGCGGCCGAGAAGCTGCTGCGCTCGATGACCGCCGTGAAGGTGCGGAAGTGTTCGAGATTGATCGGGCGCAATACAACGCTTTCCTTATGCAACGCATAAATCGATGTAGCTTTACTTATAGCTGGATTACGCGCCAACTGCAGCAGGATTCGAGGACGGAGCGTAAAGATGCTGCTGCGCGACGCACGTGACGATGACATGGCGCAAGTGCAGGCGATCTACACTCACCATGTGCTGCACGGCACGGCCTCGTTCGAGGAGGAGCCGCCAACGGTCGCCGAGATGGCGCGGCGGCGCGCGGACGTGCTTGCGAAAGGGCTGCCCTATATCGTGGCGGAGATCGACGGCCGTATCGCCGGCTACAGCTACGCCACCCCGTATCGCGCGCGGTCGGCCTATCGCTTCAGCATCGAGAACTCGGTCTACGTCAACCACACACGGCACCGCTCCGGCATCGGCCGCGCGCTGCTGACCGAGTTGATCGCGCGTTGCGAGCGCGGCGAATGGCGGCAGATGATCGCCATCATCGGCGACAGTGCGCAGGCGCCGTCGATCGGATTGCATGCAAGCCTCGGCTTTCGCCACGTCGGCACGCTGCAGTCGGTCGGCCTCAAGTTCGGCCGCTGGCTCGACACCGTGCTGATGCAGCGCGCGCTCGGGAATGGCGCGTAGTGCCGTCTGTCCGCGAATTCTTTCTCGGGCCGTGGCGTGCGGTGCCGGTGCTCGGCGTCACGCAGATCCTGGCGTGGGGCACGATCTTCTACACGCCGGTGCTGATCGTGCCGCTGATCGCGGCGGAGCGCGGATTTTCCATCACCTTTGCGATGGGCGGGCTTTCGGCCGGTCTGCTGGCCGGCGGATTTATCTCGCCGACCATCGGCGGGCTGATCGATCGGCACGGCGGCCATCGCGTGATGCCGTTCGGCTCGCTGGCGGGCGCCGTCGGTCTGGTCGCACTGACTTACGCAAGCCATCCCGTCACCTACTACGCCGCGTGGATCGTGCTCGGCGCCGCGATGGCGGCCTCGCTCTACGACCCGGCATTCGCGACCCTCGGACGCATCTTCGGCGCGAATGCGCGCCAGCCGATCACGGTGCTGACCCTCGCCGGCGGCTTTGCCTCGACGGTGAGCTGGCCCGCGACCTACGTGCTGCTCACATTGGTCGGCTGGCAGGGCACGTATCTGGTCTACGCGGCACTGCTCGCGTTGGTGGCTGCGCCGCTGCACGCGTTCGCGCTGCCGCGCACGCGCGCCGACACGACGATCCGCCACACCGAAGGCGCGCCGCCACCGCCACCGACCCGTCCAGCAAGCGGCACGGTCTTCCTGCTCGTGGTCGCGGCGTTCTCGACCTACGCCTTCATTCCCTCCGGCCTCTCGGCCCATCTGCTGGCGATCTTCCAGCGCGCCGGGATCGATGCCGGAACGGTCGTGATCATCGGCACGCTGTTCGGCCCCTCGCAGGTCGCGGCGCGGCTGTGCGAATTCATCTTCGCCCGCAATGTGCACCCGCTCACCATCGCGCGCTTCGCCGTCGCATTGCTGGCGCTGTCGTTTGCGACCCTGTGGATGTTCGGATTTTCAACGCCGGCTGCGGTCGTGTTCGCGATCATGTTCGGCGTCGCGAACGGCCTGATCACCATTGCGCGCGGCGCCGTGCCGCTCGCGCTGTTCGGCGCGACCGGTTATGGCAGCATCGTCGGGCGCATCGCGGGGCCGTCGCTGATCGTCACCGCGGTCGCGCCGGTGGTGATCGCGTTCATCGCCGAGCGCGCGTCCGATCCGGTCGCGCTTGCCGTCGCGGCAGCGTTCTCAGTCGTTTCGCTGATCTGCTTTCTGCTGGTGCGCCGCTAGCCGATCTTACCGAACGGCGGGAAAGCGCCGGCGTTGCGCGCAAGCGCCGCACGAGCGAGCCGCGCATCGTCGTCCATGCGCCGCACGAGCGCCTCGACCGAGTCGAACTTCAGCTCGGGCCTGATCCAGCCGATGAAGGCGACGTCGACCGGTGCGCCGTAGAGGTCGCCGGAAAAGTCGAACACATGCACTTCGAGCAGCGGCGCACCGTCGTCGAAGGTCGGGCGCGTCCCGAAGCTCGCCACGCCGTCGCGCATCATGCCGCCGATGCCGACGCGCACCGCGTAGATGCCGTGCTTCAGCCCGCAATCGGGATCGAGCGCGATGTTGGCGGTGGGGAAACCAAGCTCGCGGCCGCGCCGGTCGCCCGTCCCCACCGTCCCGGCCGCGAACCATGGGTAGCCGAGCAACTCGGCGGCCTCGACCACGCGGCCTTCGCTGAGCGCGGCGCGGATCGAGGACGACGATACCGGACGGCCTTCGTCCTCCAGCGGCGGCGCGGTCTCGACCGTGAAGCCGTAGCGCTCGCCCTGCTGGCTGAGGAACTCCGGCGAGCCGCCCCGCTGATGGCCGAAGTGAAAATCAAAGCCGATGGTCGCGCCGCGAATGCCGAGCCGGCCGACCAGAATGCGCGTGACGAACTCCTCCGCGCTCAGCGCCGCGAAGGCCTGGTCGAAGGTCAGCACCAGCGCGCCATCCAATCCGGTCGCCGCGAGCAGGCGCAGCTTTGACTCTTCGCTGGTCAGCCGGAATACCGGGTCGTCCCGGGCCGAAGAACCTTGCGCGGATGCGGCTCGAAGGTCACCGCGATCGCCGGGCCGCCGAGCGCCTGCGCACGCGCGATTGCGGTATCGATCACCGCGCGATGGCCGCGATGCACGCCATCGAAATTGCCGATCGCCGCCACGGCGCCGTTGAACTGGGCGACTCTCGGCGCATCGTCGCGGACCACGACGAAGTTCTTGGGCGGCGCGATCATGCGGGTGGATGGTTCGACACGGGGCCGCGAACGTGCCGCCCTCCGCGGTGCGAAGTCAAGCCGCGCGGTCAGTGAACCCCGACCGGCGCGTCGAGCACCTCGCGCAGCTTGGCGGCAAGCTCGCGCCGCCGGTACGGTTTGCCCAGCACGTATTTCGCGGCGACCTGCTCGCCGTCGATCGTCAGCGCGCCATGCGCATAGCCGGAGGTATAGAGCACCGGCAGATCGGGCCAGCGCTCGCGCAGCCGCAGCGCAAGCTGCCGCCCGTTGACGCCTCCGGGCATGACGACGTCCGTGAACAGCAGGTCCGGTACGCAACCTTTATCGACCAATGCAAGCGCCTCGATGGCGTTCTCGGCGGTCACGACCTCGTAGCCGAGTGCGGCGAGCTGCCGGCCCGTGTTCTGGCGCACCATCGCGTCGTCCTCGACAAACAGGACGCGCTCCGCGCCAGTCGGCAACTGGGTGTTTGCAGCCGGCGTGATGCTCGCCGTTTCGGCCGCCGCCACCGAGCGTGGCAGATAGAGCCGCACCACCGTCCCGTGCCCGACCTCCGAATAGATGCGCGCGTGGCCGCCCGATTGCTTCACGAAGCCATAGACCATGCTCAGCCCGAGCCCGGTGCCCTTGCCGACATCCTTGGTGGTGAAGAACGGCTCGAACGCGCGCGCAACGACGCCCGGCGGCATGCCGATGCCGGTATCGCCGACCGCGATCATGACGAACTGACCGGGCTTGATCTCCGGATAGGCGGCCGCCTGTTCGGCGTCGAACTCGATATTGGCGGTCTCGATGGTGAGGCGGCCGCCGGCCGGCATCGCGTCGCGCGCATTGACGGCGAGATTGAGCACCGCGCTTTCGAGCTGGACGGGATCCACGGTCGCCGGCCAAAGGTCCGCTCCAGGCTGCGGCCGGATCTCGATGTGCTCGCCGAGCGTACGGTGCAGCATCGGCTCCATGCCGTCGAGCAGAGCCTTCACGTCGGTCGGACGCGGCTCCAGCATCTGGCGGCGGCCGAACGCAAGCAGGCGGCGCGTCAGGTCCGCGCCATGCTCGGCGCCGACGCGCACCGACTCGGCGAGCGGGCGGAGCTTGTCGTCGAGCGCGTTGCTGAGCAAGTCGGCGTTGAGAATGATCGAGGTCAGCAGGTTGTTGAAGTCGTGCGCGATGCCGCCGGTGAGCTGGCCGACCGCCTCCATGCGCTGCGCCTGCGCGACCTGCACCTCGGCGCGTTTCTGCTCGGTGATATCGGTTACGATGGAGCCGACCGACGCGACATTCCCCGACCGCGTCATAGACCGGAAACTTGACCGCCAGCACGTTGCGCGGCCCGTTCGATTTTTGCAGCGTCATTTCCCACTGGAGGACGCGGCGATTGCGGATCACCTCCTCGTCCTGGGCGGCGATGAAATCGGCGTATTCCTTCGGCCGAAGCTCCGCGACCGTGTGGCCGATCATGCTTTCTTCGCTCTGCTCGGCGAACTTCACATACGACCGGTTCATGAAGGTGAAGCGCCCGGACAGGTCGCGCAGCGACACCATCATCGGCGCATGATCCATGATCGACAGAAATTGCGCTTCCTTTGCGCGCAAGGCGGCTTCGACTTGCGCGTGCCTGGTGGCGGTGTCGGTCAGATGCCGCTTCTGCCGCCAGAGCAGCGCCAGCAAGATGCCGAGTGCGACAACGATCGACAACGCGACCGCCGCAACGGACCCCAGTGGCAGCGAGATTTCGGCGAACAACGTAACGCTCCCGCCGGCGCGCGGACGCACATGCGCTTTCCGGACGAGTCGATGCTAGGGGCTATCTGTGGCGTCAGACAGGTAGGGGAAACCGCAGGCGTATCCGGATGACTACGTACTCGTCGCGTTGCTGCGCCGCGGCGGGACCGATACGATCGCCTCGCCATCCAGCATCAGCTTACCGTCGACCCGTGCGTCGCAGTGCAGCCGGACGATGCGGCCCTTCTCCGTCAGTTCGACCACCTCGACCGTGACTTCCACCACATCGCCGATTTTCACCGGCCCGTGGAAGTTCAGGGTCTGCGAGCGGTAGACCGCTCCGGGGCCCGGCAGCCGCGTCCCCAGCACCGCCGAAATGAGGCTTGCGGTGTAAAGCCCATGGGCGATGCGCTGCCCGAAGCGGGTCTCGGCCGCATAGACGTCGCACAGATGCAGCGGGTTATCGTCTCCGGAGAGGCGCGCGAAGCCGACCACGTCGCTGTCCATCACGGCCTTCATCAGGCTTTCGCGCATGCCGACATGCAGGTCCTCGAAACCGAGGACGCGGAGCATGCGGGGATCGACGATCGGTTGCGGGGCGGACATTGGAGCGTAACCCAAGTGTTAACGCTGCCGACCAAGGCGCCGTTCCGGCGCTCCGCGCAATAGGACTTTCGCAAGGCTGGCGCCAACGGATTGAACAACCGGGCTTTTGACCGCCGCTAACGCAGCGTCGCCCAAGGCCTCCTAACCCCCGAGAAACACTTTAGATTAACCGGATGTTCAACCCCCGTTGCTAGCGTCGAAACGCTTGGGGAGCAGGGGTGAACGCCCTCCAATCGATTTCGGTGAGACGCGAGGCGCTCGGGCGCGCCCGCAACGGCGTACGGGAGCAGGCAACAATGGCGATCGACATGTCGATGCCGGTCCTCGTGGTGGACGACTACAACACCATGATCCGCATCATCCGCAATCTGTTGAAGCAGCTCGGCTTCGAAGACGTCGACGATGCGTCCGACGGCTCGGCCGCGCTCGGCAAGATGCGCGAGAAGAAATACGGCCTCGTGATCTCCGACTGGAACATGGAGCCGATGACCGGCTACGAGCTTCTGAAGGAAGTGCGCGCCGACCCCGGCCTGAACAAGACGCCCTTCATCATGGTCACGGCCGAGTCCAAGACCGAGAACGTCATCGCGGCGAAGAAGGCGGGCGTGAACAACTACATCGTCAAGCCGTTCAACGCGCAGACGCTCAAGACCAAGATCGAGGCGGTGTTCGCCGAGTAGTGAACGCCGCTCGCCGTCCGCGGATAAGACCAACATGCGGACGGCTCAGGGGAAGCGTTGAAAGCGGACAGGAGCTAGCCATGGCTTTGGCCGACGCCAGCCACTTCGACCGTCTCGTCGAGTTTCTGAAAGAGAAGCGCGAGACCGTCACCTTCCACGACATCATCGCGCTCGCCGAAGTGTCCGCGCAGTCGCTGCAAAGCTTCTTCCAGGCGATGGACGCGAAGGTCTACGGCGAGCTGCGCGAGATCGCCGGCTACATCGAGACCATGCGCCACGAGATCGGCGCGCTGCAGGTCAACGACCTGAAGAACACGCACATCCCGTCCGCCGGCGAGGAGCTCGGCGCGATCGTGCTGGCGACCGAGAACGCGACCAACTCCATCATGGAATGCGCCGAAGCCGTGATGGCGGCGGACGCAAGCGATCCGGCCGCCTACAAGGCGCTGGTCGACGAGAAGATGATGGTGATCTTCGAGGCCTGCTCGTTCCAGGACATCACCGGCCAGCGCATCGCGAAGGTGGTCGAGACGCTCGAGCACATCGAGCAGCGCGTCTCGCGCTTTGCCGACGTGATGAAGGCGAAAGACATCGACGGCTTCATCAATGACGCCGAACGCGCACGCGCGGAGCGGAAAGAAAAGAACCTGCTGAACGGCCCGCAGCTTGCCGGGCGTGGCGTCGACCAGAACGACGTGGATAAGTTGTTCGCTTAACCGTCATGGCCGGGCGTGTCCCGGCCATCTACGACTTATTTCTCTGAAAAACCAAAGACGTGGATGCCCGGCACAAGGCCGGGCATGACGAAATTGAATCACCACACCAATTTCGTCGTCACCGCCTTTGGGCGCATGCCCCGCCGCGGCGAACATGCTGCCGAGCGCAGTCAGATCCGGCGCATCGCGGTGGCCCAGTTCCTCGGCGTGAATGCCCGCCGTGACGAACAGGCAATCGACGCCGAGATCGTTCGCGCCCTTCAGATCGGTGCGGACCGAATCCCCGATCGCCAGCACCCGCTTGAGCGGCACGTCGGCGTTCAGAGCGCGCGCCTTACGCATCTTGGCAGTCTCGGCGAGCGCGAGATCGTAGAGCGGCTTGTGCGGCTTGCCGGCGTAATAGACTTCGCCGCCGAGCGCCGCATAGGCATCCGCGAGCGCGCCCGCGCAATAGATGAGCTTGTGGCCGCGCTCGACCACGAGATCCGGATTGCCGCACAGCATGAACAGATTGCGCTTGCGGATCTGCGCGAGCAGGTCGCGGTAATTCTCCGGTGTTTCGACCTCGTCGTCGAACAGCCCGGTGCAGACCACGTAGTCCGCCTGTTCGACGGAGACGAACGGCGCATCGAGGCCGTCGAAGATCGAATGATCGCGCTCCGGCCCGATCAGGAACACCTTCTGCCCGGCGCGCTGCGCCACCACGCTGCGCGTGACGTCGCCGGACGTGACGATGCCATCGTAAACCGAGCGCGGGACTTTCAGCTGATCGAGAAACTTGACGACGCCCGCCCCGGGGCGGGGGGCGTTGGAGATCAGCACCACGCTGCCGCCTTTCTCGCGGAATTTCGTCA
The DNA here is from genome assembly GCA_963779545.1 of uncultured Alphaproteobacteria bacterium. Classification (GTDB taxonomy): domain Bacteria; phylum Pseudomonadota; class Alphaproteobacteria; order Rhizobiales; family Xanthobacteraceae; genus PALSA-894. Next base: position 24,939 of record CAVZYQ010000015.1, read on the forward strand.
GCGCCTCGCAGGCCGGGGGAGTTGCGGCGACGCCGTTGTGCACCACGCCCCAGACGTCGGAGAGCACCGCGTCGTAGTGCGGCGCAAGCGTGGAGAAGCGGTCGGTCAGGATCGGCGATGTCATGGATGGCCCGGATGCGAGGCGCATGATTTAGGCGATCAAACGCCGCCGCGCCAGCCTCGTTTGCTAGCCCTGCGCGCGGCGCACGATGCCGCGCGCGAGCTGCGCGACGCCGGCGCGGCGCTCGGCCGGTGCGGGAGGCGCAACCCCGTCCACCGGCGCCGGCCGTTCGTTCGTGCGCACGGGCGGAGCGGCGCGCTCACCAACAGGCGCACGGTCCGCGATTCCCTGCAGCACCTCGGCGCGCACCGGGCGCGGCGGCGAGAACAGGAAGCCCTGCCCGAAGCGCACATCGTAATCGAGCAGGTCGACCACCGTGCCCTCGCTCTCGATCCGCTCGGCGACCAGGTCGATGCCGAAGCGGCCGAGCAAGTCCGAGAAGTCCGCCGGATGGATGTCGCCGGTCGGCGCGGCGGCGCGGCTGAGCAGCAGCGTGGCCGGCACCTTGACGAAGCGGAAGCCGCGCTCGGCGATCTCGCGCGGCTCGATGCGCAGATCCGCGACATGATCCATCGAGAAGCGGAAGCCGAGATCGGCGATGCGCGCGAGGCATTCCTGCTCGATCGGCCCCATCGCGCGGATCGCGAACTGCGAGAACTCGAACACGATGTACGGCGCGAGCGCACGGTTCGCCTCGAGGAAATCCGCGATCTCCTGGAACACCCCGGCATTGACCAGCGTCGAGCCGGAGATGTTGCAGAACAGCCCGACCTCGCGGTTCTTCGACGATAGCCGCCGCACCACCTGCACGCAGCGGAACACCATCAGATTGTCGATCGCCGGCATCAGCCCGCTGCTCTCGGCGTAACCGAGGAAATCGTCGGGGGCGAGCAGCGCGCCGTCGTCCGCGCGCAGCCGCACCAGCGCCTCGTAGTAGCGCACCTTGCGCTGCGGCAGCGTCACGATGGGCTGGAGGAACAGGTCGATGCGATTGGCCTCGATCGAGCGCGCGATCTGCGCCACGATCGCGGCGTGCTCCAGCCCCTTGAAGTGGCCCTGCGCGACGCGCGGCATCGGCGTTTCGGGCTCGCCAAGTTCGGCGCGGTCTGCCGTGGCGGGCTGCTCGACCGGCTCGGGCGCGAGCGCCGGGGAGTACGCGGGCGCTTGCGCGGACGCATAGCGCGCGGGCGTCGCGCTCGAGATCGCGTTCTCCAGCATCTGCTCATGCGCCGCGACGGCGTCGGCCAGTTCCTTCACCAGTTCGCCCAGCTCGCCGATTTCGGCCGACAGCGGCTCGGTTGCGGCGCGGGTGCGGTCCATCGCGGCCGCGACCTCGCCTTCCATCGCGACGAGGCGGCGGTCGAGTTCGGAGACCTGGCGGCCGATGTCCGCGGTGCCGCGCGACAGATCCGCGATCTGGCTGCCGACGTCGTAGCGGTCACGTTGTCGGCTTGTGAGAGAATTCGCCATCACCAGCGCGGTCATCGCGGCGATGGCGGTCACCGTCGCCTCCATGCCGGTGAAGCCGAACGACAGGTACGCGACGATGCCCGCGGACGCCGCGATCAGCATCATGCAGAAGGCGATGAAAACGGCGCTGAGGCGCCCCATGTCAGACCCCAGACGGGAAGCTTCGAAAACGGACGCGCCGGAAATATGGCGCGAATCGCTTCTCCCTTCGCTTGTCCCGACTTTTCATCAGCAGACCCGCACACGCAAGCGAATGATGTGTTCCAGCCAACGCCTACGGCCCGGTGGTGACGTCAGGCGCCGGGCCGCGCCGTCGTTTGCCTCCTCGGAAAAGTGAGGGGGTGGCGCGCCGGTCGGGGCGTCCTGTCTTTCAAGTGCGCGCGCCCCTTGCGAAGCGCGCGGCGCCTTCCGGTGCGCCACGGCGGCATTTTTCGGCTCCGGTCCGCGCTTCTGAAACGGCATTGGCGCCGTCCCTCTGCAGCGATCTCCCCGCAGGGGCCGTAGTACCCCCAGCGCGGGTCCCGAAGCCGCCCGAGTGCGAGGCTTGCGAAGCCCCGCCCGCAGGCGCCGCGCCAGCCAAGGTCCGAACCGCGGACCCAAGCCACCGGACACGTTCACGCCGTATCTCCAGCGCCGCCCGTCCGGCGGGCTTGCCGGTGCCGCCCGCGCCGCGCACAGTGCAACGGCCAGATGACGATACTGCAATCCACGCTCGAAGCGCTGCGGGCCCGGCTGGATGCCGCACTGCAGGTTGCCGAGCCGCGCAGCGAGGAATGGGTGACGCTCGGCAACGCGGCCGATCCCGACGGCCGCGCGGTCGAGAGCGCGCGCGACAAGATCGTCATGACGTTGGCCGGGCTGCACAGTGACCCGGCGCTGCACAACCTTCCGAACGCGGCGCCGGCCGAGTCCCGCGCGGCAGGATCGCCCGCGCTTTACGTCAATGCGTCGGTTCTGTTTCTGGCGAACTTCAGCGGCAGCACCTACCCGGCCGGCCTCGGCATGCTGTCGCGCACGATCGGGTTTTTTCAGCAGAACCCGGTTTTCACCCACGACCGGCTGCCGGGCCTCGCGCCCGAGGTCGACAAGATCACGATGACGTTCGTGAACCTCGATCTGACGCAGACGAGCGCGCTGATGGGAATGCTGGGGCTGCGGTATCTGCCGTGCGCGCTCTACCGGCTCACGACGCTGCCGTTCGCAGGTGACGCGTTGACGCGCGTGGCGAGAAAATAGGCGCAGGCCCGCGCGATCCAGCCGCGCGAAACGCGCGATACCCGATTCCACGCTCCACAATACAGGCGATACCGTGTCGCGCGCGCGGGTGTGAGTACGATCACACCGAGGCCTTCGCGGGTCTGCAAGGATGCTGGCGAGAGTTGTTCGCTGCACTTCCAGATCTTCAGGAGGACACCATGTGGCAACTGCACGCCGCGTTTCGCCTGGGCGATTACAGGACGCGGGAAATCGACATGACGCCGGCGCTCGGCATTACGCTGCTCGTCGCCGCCTTCGCTCTCATCGTTCGCACGGGGATGTGACATGAAAAAAGTAACCCCCTTCCTCGCCAACGGATGCCCGAAGACCTGCTGGGGCTGCGGCAACCCGTTCGTCGTCCGCGACGGACGCGCCGAAGCGATCCTCGCGCCCGACGACCGCCTCTATTGCTACGCCACCGGCTGCGCGGACGAGGCGTTCGCGCCGCAAGTCGTCAGGCTCAAGCGCGTGGCGTAGAGCTTGTAGCCCGGGTAGAGCGCAGCGAAACCCGGGGTCGGTAGCTCAACCGGGCAAAGCTGTCCCGGCTTTCGCTTCGCTCAAGCCGGGCTATGACAACTGGCCTTGCGGCGTCCTCATCCCCGTATGCTAGAGAGCATCGGGGAGATTAGAATGGCCACGCTGACCTGCGTCGAGGATTTGCGCCAGCTTTATCTGCGGCGCGTGCCGCGCATGTTCGTCGACTACGCGGAGAACGGCTCCTACCAGGAGGAGACGATCAAGGCGAACCGGCGTGACTTCGAGGCGATCAAATTCGAGCAGCGCATCCTGGTCGACGTCGCGCAGCGCTCGACCGCGACCACGCTGCTCGGGCAACCGGTGTCGCTTCCCCTCGCCATCGCGCCGGTCGGGCTTCTCGGCATGCAGCACGCCGACGGCGAAATTCACGCAGCGCGGGCCGCCAACGCCATGGGCATACCGTTCTGCCTCTCCACCATGTCGGTCGCGTCGATCGAGGACGTCGCGGCGGAGACCGGCAAGCCGTTCTGGTTTCAGCTCTATGTGATGCGCGACCGCGCGTTCATCACCAGGCTGATCGAGCGCGCGGCGGCCGCGAACTGTTCGGCGCTGGTCCTCACCGTGGACCTGCAGGTGCTCGGCCAGCGCCACAAGGACGTGAAGAACGGCCTCTCGGTTCCGCCGCGCATGACGCTTGCCAATATCCTCAACATCGCGACCAAGCCGCAGTGGGTGAAGGCGATCCTCTCCACCAAACGGCGCTCGTTCGGCAATATCGTCGGTCACGTGAGCGGCGTCGCGGACACAAGTTCGCTCGGCTCGTGGACGGCGTCGCAATTCGATCCGACGCTGAACTGGGGCGACGTGAAATGGATCCGCGACCGGTGGAAGGGCAAGCTGATCCTGAAAGGCATCATGAATGCGGGCGATGCCGAGAAGGCTGTCGAGGCCGGCGCCGACGCGATCGTGGTCTCGAACCACGGCGGCCGGCAGCTTGATGGCGCGCCCTCGTCGATTGCGGTGCTGCCGCGCATCGCCGATACCGTCGGCACGCGCACCGAAGTGCTGATCGACGGCGGCATCACATCGGGACAGAACCTGATGCGCGCGCTCGCGCTCGGCGCGAAAGGCGCGATGATCGGCAAGGCGATGGTTTACGGGTTAGGCGCCGCCGGCGAGGACGGCGTTAAACAGGTGATCGGGTACATCCAGAAAGAGCTCGACATCACCATGGCGCTCACCGGCGTCAACAAGGTCTCGGAGATCGATCGCCACGTGCTGGCGGACTGGGCGAGCAATCGAGGTCCGCTTTAGCGGCGTCAATCGGTCTTGATGTTCGCCGCCTTGATCATCGCCGTCCACTTGTCCATTTCGGCCTTGTGGTGCGCGGCGAGCGCCTCGCCCGTCTGCTGCTCGCGCGGAACGAGTTCCTGACCGGCCTCCGTGATCCGTTTCTGCACGGCTGGATCGCCCAGGGCCTCAATGACGGCGGCGTGCAGCTTGCCGACAATGTGCGCGGGCGTGCCCTTCGGCACCCACATGCCGCGCCAGGTCATGACATGGAGCGGCGGACCGCCCGCCTCTTCGATCGTCGGCACGTCCGGGACGGCGGCGGACCTCTTCGTGGCCAGCACCGCGTGTGCCTTGATCGTCCCGCCGCGGTGATGGCTGACCATGTTGGATTGTTCGATGAACAGCATGTCGATCTGCCCGCCGACCACGTCCTGAAGAGCCAGCGGAGAACCGCGGTAGACGATCATGCGCAGTTTCGCGCCGGTCAGGTGCTGGAACGCGGCGCCGATGATGTGCGGTCCGCTGCCCTGGCCAAAACTTCCGGCGGTGCCTCCTTCGGGCTGGTCGCGCAACCAGCCAACCAGTTGCTTCACGTCCGCGGCCGGCAGTGTTTTCCGCGCAACCAGCGCAACCGGGCTCGTCGACAACAGGGCGATCGGCTCGAAATCCTTCAGGACGTCGTAACGAACCGGGTTGATGAGGCTGCTGACGATATTGGTGGTCTGGTCGCCCATGCCGATCGTGTAGCCATCCGGCGCCGACTGGGCCACGCGGGCGACACCCAGGGTGCCGGCCGCGGTCGGGATGTTCTCGACAACGATGGGCTGGCCCAGCGTCGTCTTCATCCTGTCGGCCAATGCGCGCGCGACGACATCGACACTGCCGCCGGGAACGAGAGGGACGATGATCGTGATGGGGCGGCTCGGGTAATCCTGAGCTCGCGCGTTCTCAATCGAGACGGGCAGCATCGTCAGCGCCAGGGCGATGACCGCCTTCTGAAGCCGTGACGCCGGTCTACAAGAAGCCGTCATCGCCTTGCTCCTTTGGTGATCGCCGCCGCTTGGCCTGCCGGGTGCGCGCGTGAATTCGCCGAAGTTGACGACCTGTTCTGGCATTCGCAATGATCCACAATTCAAGGGGTCATGAATGGCGGTGATGTCATGGAGCTACGGGACCTCGAATACTTCGTTGTTGTGGCGGAGCAGGGAAACCTCGGCCGCGCGGCTGCCGAATTGCGGCTGAGCCAGCCGGCTCTGAGCAAAAGTCTCAAACGGCTGGAGGACGCGCTGGAGGTCAGGCTGTTTCGCCGCAGCGCCAGCGGCATGGAGCTGACGGCGGAAGGTTCACTGTTGCTGTCGCGCGCCAGAGAGCTGCGCGATTCGCTGCGCAACGTCGCGCGCGAGGTTTCGGACGTGAGCCGGGGTCACGCCGGACATATCAATGTCGGGGTCGGCCCGAACGCGAACGACGATTTCCTGCTCGCCGCGGTGACCGAACTGCTGCGGGTCGAGCCCCGCGTCACCATGAAGGTGATCGTGTCCGATCAGGACGAGATCATTCCGGCGCTTCGTCGCGGCGAAATCGACGTCGTGGTCAACGTTGTCTATCCCAAGCCGCCGGCCGGCCTCGCCTACATCCCGTTGCGCGAAGACGAGTGTGCCGTTTGCTGCGGTCTCGGTCATCGATTGGCCGGACGGACCCGCGTCGCGCTCACCGAATTGAGCGACGAGCGCTGGGCGCTGGGCGAACCGGGCCTGCCGACGCAGCAGATATTGAACGAAGTGTTGCGGGATCACGGCATGGAGCCGCCGCGTGCCGCATTGCAGACGCGCCTGCTGTCGATGCGATTGCAGGCAGCGGTGAGCTCGGATCTGCTTCTCTACACCTCGAAGGCGATCGCCCAGCAATTCGGCGGGCTTGCCGTCCTGCCGATCGAAGAGCTTCGATGGGTGCGATCTCTCGGCGTATTGCACCGGAAGGAGCCTTACCTGTCTCCGGCCATTCGCCGCTTCATCGACATCCTGAAGAAGGTGACGCCCGGCGCGGCCACAGAGGCCCGGCGGGCATCGTAGCGCAGGATGGCACGCCTCACATAAAGAGGCTGGCGCGGCTTTTGCGCCTGACCGGGCATGCCTTTATTCATGCGCCGAACGTGCTATCCAACGCCCGAGACAGCAATGGGGTCACGGAATGCGCCTGGATCGCGCGATGTGCATCGAAGACCTGCGGCGGATGGCGCGCCGCAACGTGCCGGGCGTGTTCTTCGACTACATGGAGGCCGGCTCCTATTCCGAGCACACGCGCGACGCCAACGTCGACGACATGAAGGCGATCAAGCTGCGCCAGCGCGTGCTGGTCGATATGTCCCAGCGCAATCTCAAGACCACCGTGCTCGGCGAGGAGCTTGCGCTGCCGCTGGCGATCGCGCCGACCGGCCTTTCCGGCATGCAGTATGCCGACGGCGAGATTCATGCCTGCCGGGCGGCGCACGCCGCGGGCATCCAGTACACGCTTTCCACCATGTCGATCTGCTCGATCGAGGATGTGGCCGGGGCGGTGAAGAAGCCATTCTGGTTCCAGCTTTACGTGATGCGCGACCGCGCCTTCGTGGCGGATCTGATCAAGCGCGCCGAGGTGGCCGGCTGCACGGCGCTGTTCCTGACCGTCGACCTGCCGGTGAATGGTCAGCGGCATGTCGACATGCGCAACGGGCTCTCGGTGCCCCCTCGCCTCACCCCCAAGACGGTGTTCGACGTGCTGCGGCGCCCGGCCTGGGCGTGGCGCATCCTGAATGGCAAGCGCCGCACTTTCGCGAATGTCGACGGACATCTGCCGGGCGGCCCCGGCTTTGGCGGCAAGACGCTCGCCGAGTGGACGCATTCCCAGTTCGACGTGTCGGTGAGCTGGAAGGACGTGGCGTGGATCCGCTCGATCTGGCCGCACAAGCTGGTGCTGAAAGGCATCCTCGATCCGGAAGATGCGCGCGAGGCGCTGAAAACCGGCGCGGACGGCGTGGTGGTGTCGAACCACGGCGGACGCCAGCTCGACGGCGCGCCCTCCACCATCGCGGCGCTGCCCAAGGTCGCGGATGCGATCGGCGGACAGAAGGAGGTGCTGATCGATAGCGGCATCCGCACCGGGATGGACGTCTTCCGCGCGCTCGCGCTCGGCGCCAACGCCTGCATGATCGGGCGGGCGGCGCTCTACGGGCTTGGCGCGGGGGGCGAGGCCGGGGTCGCGCGCGCGATCAACATCTTCAAGGGCGAGCTCGATACCACGATGATCCTCGCCGGCGTCGACGACGTGAAGAAGATCGATCACCGCACCATCGCGAGCGAACTGCCCGGCGAGTTCGCGGCGCGCAATTGATCCGCATGAAGACGATCACGGCATTCGCACTCGCGCTGACCGCCCTTCTCATTCCGGCGGCCGCCACGACCGCGCAGGCCGCGCCGCGGCCGAACCGGATCGCCGTCAATTACGTGCCGCCGAAGCACCCCTCGCATCAGGCGATCTACGAGCGGTTGAAGGCGGTCCGCTTCCTCGAGCGGTTTCAGGAGCTGCTGCGCCCGTTCGAACTGCCGCGCAAGCTGCTGATCAAGCTGGAGGGCTGCGACGGCCAGGCCGACGCCTGGTACGAAGATCACGCGATCACGCTCTGCTACGAATACATCGACGAGATCTGGAAAATCGTTCCGGAGGACATGACCGACGCGGGCGTGGCGCCGATCGACGCGCTGGTGGGGCCGATCTTCGACACCGTGCTGCATGAATTCGGCCACGCCGTTTTCGAGATCCTGAAGCTCCCGGTGTTCGGGCGCGAGGAGGACGCGGCCGATCAGGTGGCGGCCTACATCACGCTGCAGCTCGGCAAGGGCGAGGCGCGCCGGCTGATCGGCGGCACCGCCAATGCGTATCTCGCCGAGGTGAAGGCCGCCGCGATGCCGAACACGCTCAAGCAGTATGCCGACGTGCACGGCACGCCGGCGCAGCGCCTGTTCAACCTGCTGTGCATCGCCTACGGCGCCGACCCGAAGCTGTTCGGCGACCTCACCGCCAAGGGGTACCTGCCGCCGGAGCGCGCCGAAAACTGCGACGACGAATACAAGCAGGCGGCCTTTGCGTTCGAGACCTTGCTCGCGCCGCACATCAACCAGCGCCTCGCAAAAAAGCTGATGAACAAAAGCTGGCTGCCGGAGCCGAGCGCGAAGGTTCACCGCCGCGGCGCACCGCCACGCACGCCCGTGCCCGCCCCGCCGCCGCAATAAGTTCCCGCAACTGAACTCATCGCGCCGCCACGCGTTGCCTTCCCGAGCGCCGCGTTTGCGGCGCGTTCCGCTTTGGAACCACGGAGGAATCCCCATGCAAGTGAAAGACGTGATGACGACGGAGGTGGAACTCGCGAGCCCGACGCACACCATCCGCCAGGCCGCGCTGATGATGGGCAAGACCGACTGCGGCGCGCTCCCCGTGGCGGACAAGGATTCGCTCGTCGGCATGATCACCGACCGCGACATCACGGTGCGCGCGGTCGCGGCCGGCAAGGGCCCGAAGACGCTGGTGAAGGAGATCATGAGCGCCGAGGTGCTCTACTGCTACGACGACCAGACGCTGGAAGAAGTGGCCGACAATCTCGGCGACAAGAAAGTGCGCCGCCTGCCGGTGATGAACCGCGAGAAGCGCCTCGTCGGCATCCTGTCGCTCGGCGACATGGCGCGCAAATCGAACGGCAACGATCACGCCGGCGACGCGCTGAAGGCGATCTCGCAGCCGGGCGGCGAGCACTCACAGAGCACGTCGCACTAGCTTCACTTCTTTTCCCTCGCCCCGCGTCAGCGGGGCGAGCGTGCAGAGCGAAGCTCTCTCCTGTCCCCTCTCCGGGTCGCCGCGCAGCGGCGGGGAGAGGGTTTTCTTTTGACTGCAACGCCCCTCTCCCGGCTCGCCATTGTGCGCCGAGACGCGCGTCAACGCGCTTGAGGCTCGCCACCCTCTCCCCGTTTCACCGGGAGAGGGAAAGCAGCCACCTTGAATTGATCCTATCGCCAGTTTATATTCCTCTCCATGCGCTCTCCGCTGTATGCCCCTCCCCCCAGCCTGTCGCCCTTCCGCGCCGCCCTGCGCGGAGCGCCCGGCGAGCCTGTGCCGATGCCGCCGCGCCCGCGCGGCTCGCGCCGCCCGCACACCGACGGCAAGGTCGCGGCCGTGCGCCGGCTGATCGAGGAGACCACCCTGACCTATGGCCAGATCGCGGCGCGCACCGGCGTCGGGCGCGCCAGCATCTGCCGCTGGACGCGCGACGGCGGCTGGCAGCGGCCGCCGTTTGCGCCGCGCGCGACCGACACCGTGCCGCGCCATCGTGCGAGCGCACAGTTGCGGCGCCGCACCCTGGCGGCGCGCCTCACTGCGTTGGCCGAGCGTCATCTCGCCGAGCTGGAGGCGAGTGGGAGCGTCGATGCTGAGAAGCTTGGCCAGGCGCTGGAGCTGGTGCGGATGGCGAAGCTTGCCGGCCTGCGCCGCAGCCGGCGCCGGACCGAGCAAGGGATGTGGGCCGAGCCGATCCGCCCGATCATGGAGCTGTGCCTCGCCAACGTGGACCTGCACCGCGCGCCGAAAGAGGCGCTGGACGATTTCCTGGACAACCGTGCGCCGCTGCCTGAGGCGGAGAAACCGCCGCGCGGCCGGCCGATGCCGCGCAGGGGGCAGCAACGGCGCAAGTCACGGTTCGAGAGCGAGGCGTATCGCCTATGGACGAGGGAGACGAAGGCTTAGCGGCGTCTGGACACGGGTTTCCTGGCTAGTATGCGTCGCGAGATGAAACGCGACAGCTTGTCGGCATCCTTGGTCTCGCACTCCCAAATCGTGACGACGCGCCAGCCGAGTTTCTTCAAATCCGAAGCGACCCGAACGTCTCTCGCAACATTGGCTGCAAATTTCTTCGCCCAGAACTCGGATGCTGGCGCGGTCGCCTTCCGACAACCGGGATGACGATGCCAGAAGCAGCCGTGAACGAAAACAACAGTTCGGCGCTTCGGAAAAACCAAGTCAGGGGTGCCCGGCAGGTCTTTGCGATGCAGCCGAAAACGAAGGCCGAGACCGTGAGCTGCCTTTCTAACTCGAATTTCGGGGGTCGTGTTCTTCCCCCCAACCCTGGACATCAACCAAGATCGTCTCTGCCGAGTCAGGCGATCAACCAAAACTCACTCCGCCGCAACTTGGAACGTCTGCACTGAACCGATGCGCTCCGCAATGACAGAGAAAATTGCCTCGGCCACGATCGGCGAGACACTATTTCCGATCATACGGAAGCTATGCCAGATGGTCGGATGAAACTTGAACCCGTCGGGAAAACCCTGCAGCCGCGCTCCTTCGCGAACCGTTATTACCCGCGGCTCATCGGGATGAATGGGGCGCACTGATTGAAAGGATCCGAGGTCGTTGCCGGTTCCCGCCCGCAAGGTTGGGCATTGACCGTTCCAATCCAGTCGTGGATGCCGCCCAACCACATCTACACTGCCCTGCTTCACCTTTCGAAATCTCTTAACAACATCCGACGTGTGACCAGTCCGCTTGTGTCCGGTAAACGTCCCGTCCCTGTTACGAAGACGAGCTGCATAGCGGCTCGGTCGTCCCGCTTGCTTGATTTTCCATAGATCGTATTCACCATCGTTGTCGATTTGGACAGCCGTAACGAGATCGGCAATCGCAGCTCGAACTGTAGTCGGCTTAAGCTTTTTCGCTTCAATGTCGGCTTCGGTGATGCTGTCGCAACGACTTGGATCATACCCCATAACGAACAAGCGCGGACGTCGCGTGGCTGCACCAAACTCTGCGGCATCCAATATGAGCGGGCCGAGAACATTATACTTACCCGGAATCAAGTTCAGAGCCTCGTCCAAAACCGGCCTAGCGTCGGCATACCCAAGCCCCTTGACGTTTTCCATCACGAAGAACGCCGGATCGAGTTCTGATACCAGCCGAAAAAAATGTCCGAGAAGCGTTCGCCGCGGATCGTCAACGTTGCGGTGCCCGATCGCGCTGAATGCTTGGCAGGGCGGTCCACCGAAAATCCCATCGACCTCCGAGCCGAGTTCTCTCCGAACGTCCGCTCCCGTCGTCTTCGCCAGATCACTCCGCCTAAACAGCGTATGAGGATGGTTCCGAGAAAACGATGAGGTCAGGATAGGGTCAATATCGAATGCGAGTGTCGGCACCAGACCGGCGGCGGAAGCTCCTAGCGAAAACCCCCCACACCCGCAGAATAAATCAACGATTCTGGGTGCCTCTTGCACAAGCAATCCTTTCCCCCGATTATCTGAACCGGAGGTTCATATCTCGTTTGCTAAGAGCCGTCGAACGGGAATCGAACCCTGAGGTCAGGTAAGCGTAACATGATTGAAGGCGCAGAACAAATCGGCACCGCGGTCGCATCCCCGACAAAAGACTTCTTCGTCCGGATGCTGACACGAGACATCGAGCTTCAAGACGCTCTTCTCGATCTGTTGGACAATTGCGTCGACGGGATCATCCGGGCCGGAACAGCTAGGCCAGATGACGCTAAGCCCTACAGTGGCTTCAAAGCCATCCTCACAATGGCGCCGGACCACTTCATAATCGAAGACAACTGCGGCGGAATACCGGTTGAAGTTGCCAAGAAGTACGCTTTCGCGATGGGGCGCCCGCCAGCCGCAGGAACTACTGGGCAAGGTGCCACCGTTGGCATGTACGGGATCGGAATGAAGCGAGCTATCTTCAAACTAGGGACGGAGGCTTTGGTCGAATCCCGCCACGACATCGGCTTCGTTGTGGAGTTTACCCCTGCTTGGATGCGCAACGACAGTTGGGACGAGCTTCCAATGTATGAGTTGGCAGACGGTAAACTAACAGAGAAAGGCACGCGCATTGAAATTTATCAACTAAACACTGACGTGCAATCGTCGTTTGCGGATAGTGCATGGATTGATGATTTTAGACGGACTGTAGCGCGACACTATTCGCTAATTATCGCAAAGGGTTTTTCTGTCACCGTCGGGTCGACAGAGGAAATTGCTGCCAATATATCGGCAATTGACGCAGAGGGTTTCAAACTTATTCAAACGGCATCCGGCGGACCGAACGATGTTCGGATTGCACCTTACGTCTATGCCGGGAAGCTCGGAGATGTAGAGGTGGAGATTTTCGCGGGTCTCTACAGGGAACTTCTTACGGAAGACGAAGCAGAAGAGGAAGAGGAAACGAGAGGTACAAGCGATGACGCTGGTTGGACTGTCGCATGCAATGACCGAGTTGTAATTTGGAAAGACAAGTCACGTTTGACCGGGTGGGGCGAGGCAACCGTACCAAATTATCACGGTCAATTCATTGCGATAACAGGAATTGTTCTTTTGCGGTGCGACGACCCAAAGAAGCTTCCTTTAACTACAACAAAGCGCGGGATCGATGCCGCATCGAACGTCTACTCGGAAGCAAAAGATCTAATGCGCAATGCGACGAAGAGCCTGACCTCCTTCACTAATAAATGGAAAAAATTCCCACAAAAACTGGAAGAGATATATCGAGCAAGCGAGTACGTCGATCTGTCGACGCTACGATCACTTCAAAGCACATTGCCTATGACTACTACCCGCAAAATGGGCGGCGTCAAGAAATACGAACCCAAATATCCAGAGCCTGAGCAGGAGAAAACCAGCGCGCGCGTTAGTTTCGTCGCACTCAAGGCCGATGTGACAACCCTTGCGAAACATTTCTTCGACGACGTTAAAGTCAAGCCCGGAGCGGTAGGTGAGGCTGCATTCAACCAAGCGCTCAAGACAACGAAGGCCAAGAAGAAATGAGCGGGGCCTCAATTCCTTATCACCTTAGGCCACATAAAAGCGTTGATCGGAGATTATTTCTTGATCTACTCACCCGCTTCGAGCGTTGGAGACCTCTTGCAGACTACGTCTACCTAAGCATGGGAGCCTACCCGCTCGAGGATCATAAACTTGTACACCGACACTTAGGCATAACGCGCCTAATAGCGTTCGATTTCGAAGAAAATATCGTCGCTCGACAAAGGTTTAATAAACCCATCGAAACATGCCATTGCCTCCATAAGAAATCAGGCGAACTCATCTCAAATCTAGACGGCATCTTGACCGATTGCTCATTCTTAGATCCGAAAGGCATCATAGTTTGGTTGGACTACACAAGCCCGGGACAACTTGGTCACCAAGTCAGAGAATTTGAGACGCTCTTGGACAAGCTTCGAGCCGGCGACTTAATTCGCGTGACAGTAAACGCTCACCCAAACGCCCTTGTTGAGGCTCAGGCGCTCGGGGCAAGCCCTTTGCTTGCAGACGAAAAACGGGAGAAGCAATTCCATAATTTAAAAAGTCGAATTGGTGAATTTCTTCCTTCCGAAACATCGTCCGACGATATGACGCGCGAGGGTCTTCCTCTCGCGATCTCAAAATCTTTTGGCGCAGCGGCATTGAAAGCGCTGCCTGTAACAGGAGAGAATATTTTTTGTCCGCTTTCGATCATTCGATATGCTGACGGCGAGCAAATGCTGTCGATAACCGGCGCGGTGATTGATCGTAAAGACAAGGAGGTATTCCTAGATCGGCTGGATTTGAAAACGTGGCCGTTTGCTTCGGATGATTGGTCGAGCATACATCATCTTCTTGTGCCAGCTCTAACAATCCGCGAGCGTCTTTTCTTAGAGAGAGGTATAATGAGCAAGTCCTCTGATGATCTGGTTTCTGAGCTCGGCTTCGAAGCCGCCGCGGATATCCAAATAGATGAGTTCTTGGCAAGCTATAGGGACTATTACCGATTCTACCCGACCCTGCTTTCTGCGGACATTTGAAAGCTGAGGCGTCACTACTTCAGATGCCCCCTACTCTTCCCTGTACCCATACTCCGGCACGTTGCCGCTCGCGCCGTAGTACTTGTACGGCAGGAACTTGCCGCTCATCGTGAACTTCACGCGGTCGCCCTTCGGGTTGGCGACGCGCTCCATCACGAAGTCGAAGTCGATCGCCGACATGATGCCGTCGCCGAACTCCTCCTCGATCAGCGCCTTCCACGCCGGCCCGTTCACCATCACCATCTCGTAGAAGCGATAGATCAGCGGATCGGTCGGCGGCATCGGCGTGCCGGTGCCGCGCATCGGCACTTCGTTCAGCATCGCCTCTTCGGTCTTCGAGAGGCCGAACAGCTCGGCGGCCTTCGCGGCCTGCGGTTTGGTCAGCTTCATCTGGCCGAGGATCGCGCCGACGATCAGCGTGTCGGAGAAGCCGCCGATCTCCTTGCAGATATGCGCCCACGACCAGCCCTTCTCGCGCTTGATGTCGAGCAGCTTTTCGGTGAGGTCTTCGCGTTTCATGGGTGTCTCCTTCTATTGTGTCCCGCGCGCGATGCAGCACGCCTTTCGTGATGCATCGCAGATGCGGGACCCCGGTTGCTTTTGACGTTGACCGAAACCGGGATCCCGGGTCTGCAGCGCACCGTTCCACGCTGCGCTGCGCCCGGGACACGCCGGAGATTCATCGCGCACCTGCCTGCGCAAGGCGCTGCGGAGGTTCGATTGCATTTTCGATCACGCCCGGCCGCACCACCGGCACGTTGCGCGGGTCGTGCGCGCGGGTCGCGGTCTCGGCGGCGAAATTCTTCGAGCGCGTGACGAGGAAATCGATGATGTGGTTGCGCACCGCGTAATAGAGCGGGTGGCGGTGGATGTCGGCGCGGGCGCGGTCCTTCGGCAGCGGGTTGTCGACGATCTCGGCGAGCTTGGCGCCGGGGCCGTTGGTCATCAGCACGATGCGGTCGGCGAGGTAAATCGCCTCGTCGACGTCGTGCGTGATCATGAACGCGGTCTGCCCGGTGGTGAGGCAGATGCGTCTGACTTCGTCTTGAAGCGTGCCGCGGGTGAGCGCGTCGAGCGCCGAGAACGGCTCGTCCATCAGCATGATCTTCGGCTCGATCGAGAGAGCGCGCGCGATGCCGACACGCTGCTTCATGCCGCCGGAGAGTTCGGCCGGGCGCTTGTGCTCGGCGCCGGTGAGGCCGACGCGGTCGATGAAGATTTGCGCGTGGGCGTGGATTTTGGCGCGCGGCCATTTGCGGTATTTCGAGGAGACCGCGTAGGCGACGTTGCCCATCACGGTGCGCCACGGCAGCAGCGAGTGACCCTGGAAGATGACTGCACGGTCCAGCGAAGGGCCGTCGATCGCCTGCCCGTCGACGATCAGCACGCCCTCGGACGGCGTGTCGAGGCCGGCCAGCGCGTTCAGCACCGTGGTCTTGCCGCAGCCGGAGTGGCCGATCACGCAGGTGAACGCGCCGCGCGGAACGCTGAGCCACAGGTCCTCGAAGATCGTGGTCGCGCCGTAACGCTTCGCGATGCCCTCGATGGAGATGAACTTGTCGGCCACGTCTCACTCCGGGAATGTGACGAGGCGCGTGAGGCGTGCTAGTATGAGGTCGAGCAGCATGCCGACCACGCCGATCAGCAAAATCGCATTAATCACATTCGTGATCGAAAGATTATTCCATTCGTTCCAGACGAAATAACCAATCCCAGTTCCACCCACGAGCATCTCGGCCGCGACGATGACGAGCCACGCAATGCCGATCGAGATGCGCATGCCGGTGAGGATGGTCGGCGCGGCCGCTGGCAGGATGATCGTGAAGGCGCGGCGCAAGGTGCCGACTTCCAGCGTGCGCGCCACGTTGAGCCACTCTTTGCGCACCGCCGCGACGCCGAACGCCGTGTTGATCAGCATCGGCCAGAGCGAGCAGATGAAGATGACGAAGATCGCCGAGAGGCCTGAGTCCTTGATGGTGTAGAGCGCGAGCGGCATCCAGGCGAGCGGCGAGATCGGTTTGAGCACCTGAATGAACGGATCGAGCGCTTTGGAGAACAGCGGCGACATGCCGATCAGGAAGCCGATCGGAATCGCGACCAGCACCGCGAGCAGATAACCGATGCCGACACGTCCGATCGAATAGGCGAGCTGGATACCGAGGCCTTTGTCGTTCGGGCCATTGTCGTAGAACGGGCGGCGGATGTGCCCCCATAGATGTCGCGCCGACATCGAGCGGCCCGGGCATCGCAGATTTGCCCTGCGTCGCCGTCTGCCCCATCAGCTTGGCGTATTCGGGATCCATCTGCTGCACGGCTCCGGTGCCGCGCGTGGCGAGATGCCATGTGAGCAGGAACGCGGCGAAGATCAGGATGGAGAGCAGCGCCGCGCGCAGTGTCAGGGAGGAGGTCATTGCTCCCTCTCGTGTCCCGGGCGCGTCGCAGCACGAAGTGATGCGATGCAGACCCGGGACCCCGGTTTGTTGAACATAGAAGGCAACCGGGGTCCCACATCTGCGGTGCAACGCTTTGCATTGCACCGCGTGCGGGACACACAATTGTGCGACATACTCGCCAGCATTGTCGCCTATGACGAGCGCTTGATCGCGAAGCTGTTGACGTATTCAGCAGGCTTCGCGGGATCGAAGGTCTTGCCCATCACGACGAAAGTCTTCGTCGTCGCGGCGGGCGGCGTGAGGCCGACTTCCTTCATCAGCCTCGTCGTATCGGTCGCGAGGAAGACCTGTTTGGCGACGGCCGCGTAGTCGACATCGCCCTTGATCTGGCCCCAGCGCTTCATCTGCGTGAGAATCCACACCGCGAAGCTTTCATACGGGAACGGATCGAAGTCGACACGGTTTGCGTCCTTTTTCACGCTGCCGAGGCCGTCCGCGAAGGTGCCGGTGAGAATCTGCTCCAGCACAGTCACCGGCTGGTTGATGTAGTTCGCAGGCGCGATGGCCTCGGCGATGGCCTTGCGGTTCTCAGCTTTGCTCGCAAAACCCGTCGCGTCGATGATCGCCTTGAGCAGCGCCGCATAGGTATTCGGGGCGCCGGTGATGAACTCGCGCGAGGCCGCGAAGGCGCAGCACGGGTGGCCATCCCACATCTCCTTCGACAGCATGTGAATGAAGCCGACGCCGTCGAACACGGCGCGCTGGTTCATCGGATCGGGCCCGAGGAAGCCGTCGATGTTGTCGGCGCGCAGGTTCGCGACCATTTCCGGCGGCGGCACCGCGCGGATCTGCACGTCCTGATCCGGGTCAAGGCCAGCCTCGGCCAGATAATAACGCAGCAGATAGTTGTGCATCGAGTAGTCGAACGGCACCGCGAACTTGAAGCCCTTCCAGGACTTCGGATCGCGCTTGTCCTTGTGCTTCACGCTGAGCGTGATCGCCTGCCCGTTGATGTTCTCGATCGCCGGAACCGCATAAGGCACCGGGTTCGAGCCGACGCCGAGCGAGATCGCGAGCGGCATCGGCGAGAGCATGTGCGCGGCGTCGTATTCCTTGTTCAGGGTCTTGTCGCGGATCACCGCCCAACCGGCGGTCTTGATCACTTCAACGTTCAGCCCATGCTTCGTGTAGAAGCCCATCGGATGCGCCATGATGATCGGCGTCGCGCAGGTAATCGGGATGAAGCCGACCTTGAGGTCTTTCTTCTCGATCGGCCCGCTCTGCGCGAAAACTTCAGTGGCGGTTTTCAGCGGAAAGAACTGGCTGAGCGCCGCGATTGCGGTCGAAGCACCGACCGACTTCAGGAACGCGCGGCGTGCGGCGTCTTTCGGGAAAATCTTGCGCATGACGGCGTTGGCGACGACGCCTTCGTAGGTTTTCTCTTCGGACTGCGCGGCAACCGGCTCGCACATCATCGTGCGGCTCGCCTCGTACTCGTGTTCAGCCGATGAGCGATGCCGGCCGCAGATGCACCCCGAGCGCTCAAGCGGACGGCTAGGATCGAACGGCTGATCGTAAATCGTCATCGAGGCTCTCCTGCGCGCGGCACGCTTGGCGCAAGAGAGAGGTTTGCAATGGATGTGCCAGCGGCGAGAGATGCGGCGATGGGGAGGAAATTGAGCTAGATCAATATGATAACTAAAATTCTCGCATGCTTCGATCGTGCGCCCGCGACGGCGCGGAGTCGCTGCCGTAGATTTGGGCAGCGATGCTCAGCGAACGGGCTGTGTGTCCTGGGGCGCACTGCGTCGCGCAGTGCCGCTGTGCAGAGCCCGGGACCCCGGTTTACGAACCCAACCGGGGTCCCGCATCTGCGATGCACCGCCAAAAGGCGCTGCGATCGCGTGCGGGAAACGGGACCTCACATCGGCGGCGTCACATCCTTGCCGACATTCACCGCGGCGGCGGTCAGCGTACCGTCCGCCTGCTTCTGTGCGCCGAAGATGATGACCTGCGCGCCGGGCTTGAGGTCGCCCTTTTCGCCGGCTGCATAAGCGACGATTGCGGCGTCGGAGCCGACAATCACCTTCTTCTCGTCGGTCTTGTCGGCGGACTTGTACTTCACCGTCAGCACCTGGCCATCCACGCTCGCGGCCGTCGTCTCGACCGCCGCATTGGTCATGGTCGAGCCGGGCCGCAGGTCCCACGGCCGATGGCCTTCGCCGGTGCCGCGTTGCGCCTCGGTGAAAATGTGGATCGCGATCGCCTTCTGGCTGCCGTCGGCTTGCGGCATCGCGGTGACACCGATGTAGGAGTTGGGCTTGATATCGGCGAGCGTCGCCTTGACGAAGTTCATGACCCGGACATTGTCCGGCACCGCGATGGTGAGGCTCGCGCCGTCGCGCGCCTTCACGGTCAGCGTGTTTCCGTCGACCTTTTCGATCTGCCCACGCACGCGCACCGGTGCCGGCTGCTGCGCCAGCGCGCCGCCCACCAGCGCCAGCGTGATCGCCGTTGCGGCAGCCGCCCGCCACATGGTGAAATTCATCGTGTCCTCCCTTTCCGGGGTTGTCTCGATGCTAGCGCAAACACCGCGCAGGCGCGCCCATTCCCGACCTCAGGATCGAGCCAAATTGCGCACTGGCATGCGCGTGAGGCCGTGCTAGAAGAAACCAACCAAGAACCGCACCGCGGGGGGAGTTAATGCCGGGAACCGGACGTATTCGGAACATTGCGCGCGCCACACGCGGCCCGCAGGCCTAGAACCTGGGCTCAGGCCGACGCGATGGATTTTCCCGTCCAACTCCTGATCAACGCCATCATCGCGGGCGTGCTGCTCGGCGGCTTCTATATCGCGGTGACGGTCGGCATCTCGATCGCGTTCGGAATGCTGGACATCGTCAACATCGCGCACCCGGCCTTCATCATCCTCGGCTCCTATCTCGCCTACATCATCAATCAGAATTTCGGCCTCGACCCGGTGCTGGTCGGCATTCTGATGCTGCCGGTGTTCTATGTGCTCGGGGCCGGAGTCTATCAGGTCTACTATTCGTCGTTCGAGAAGCACGGGCAGGATGCGCTGCGCGGCCTCGCGTTCTTCTTCGGCATCCTGTTCATCACCGAGGTCGGGCTGATCCTCGTGTTCGGCGTCGACTACCGCTACGTCGACGCTGGCTACATCGGTCCGACTCTGCGCTTCGGTTTCGTCGACCTGCCGTACCGCATGCTCGTTCCTTGCGTGCTTTCGCTCGTCATGCTGGTGGTGCTGCAGTTCTATCTGTCGAACACCTTCGTCGGACGCGCCATCAAGGCGGTATCGCAGGACCAGGGCGCGCTCGCGCTGATGGCCGCCGATCCGATCAAGATCAAGCGCATTGCCTTCGGCATCTCGATCGCGACCGCGGCGATCGCGGGCGCGTTCCTGATCATCATCCAGCCGGTCGAGCCGTCGGTCGGACGCGAATATATCGGGCGGGTGTTCGCGATCTGCGTGCTCGGCGGGCTCGGCAGCCTGCCCGGCACCGTCATCGGCGCGATGCTGCTCGGCGTCGTGGAGAGCATCACGGCGACGTTCTACGGGCCATCATGGGCGCCGGCGGTCGCGTTCGGCTTCCTGCTGCTCACGCTGGCGTTCCGGCCAGCCGGCCTCCTCGGACGATAGGGGCTTGAGAAACGTGCGGTCCCGGGTCTTCCTCGCTGTCTGTCTTGCAGTGGCGGTGCTGGTATTCGCGATCGCGCGCCTGATCGACAACAATTACCTCTTCTTTGCCGGCTACGTCGTGCTGCAATTCGTCGTGCTGGCAACGGCCTGGAACATCCTCGGCGGCTATTGCGGCTACGTGAATTTCGGCTCGGCCGCTTTCTTCGCGCTCGGCGCCTACACGACGGTGTTCTTCACCAAGACGTACCCGCTGCCGATTCCCCTGCTGATCCTCATCGGCGGGGTCGTGTCCGGACTGGTCGGGTTCGGCATGGGCTACCTGACGCTGCGGCTGCGCGGCGCATTCTTCGCCATCGCAACGCTCGCGCTCGCCGTCGTATTGCAGACGCTGATCGTCAACTGGCAGTTCGTTGGGGGCTCACGCGGCGCCTATGTCATCCGCCCGAACACCATCGAGGTGCTTGGCCTCGCGGTTCCCTACATCCAGTATCTGTTTCTGCTGATGTTGCTGCTGTCGGTCGCGGCGATTGCGACCGCGCGGACAATCGAGCGCTCGCGCCTCGGCTTCGGCTTCGCGACCATTCGCGACGACGAGTTGGCCGCGGAAGCCTGCGGAGTGCCGACGCTGCGGCTCAAGCTGATCGCCACGACGGTGTCCGGCGCGCTGATGGGCATGGCCGGCGCGCCGTTCCCCTACTACATCGGCTACCTGGAGCCGAGCTCGGCGTTCGGCCTCGCCTATGCGGTCAACTCGATCGCCATGCCGATGATCGGCGGCACCGGCGTGTGGATCGGCCCGCTGGTCGGTGCGCTCCTGCTCGGCACCATTCAGCAGGTCGCAACCGTGACGATCTCATCGGCGGTCAACCTGCTGATCGTCGGCGTGCTGCTGGTTGCTTTCGTGATCATTGCGCCGAACGGCATCGTGGGACTGGTGCAGAACATGATGCGAAAGGGGCGGCCATGACCGAGCCCTTGCTGCGCATCGATCAGGTCGGCAAGCGCTTCGGCGGGTTCGTGGCGCTCGACGGCATCAATCTCGATGTCGCGGCCGGCGAACGGCTCGGCCTGATCGGGCCGAACGGCTCGGGAAAATCCACACTGGTAAATTGCATTTGCGGCACGTTGCAGAACGAAACCGGCGCGGTGACGTTCGACAGCCGCAAGATGGACGGATTGGCGGCGCACCAGCGCACGATCTACGGCCTTGCGCGCTCGTTCCAGCTTCCGCGCCCGTTCCACAGCCTGTCGGTCGCCGACAATCTGCGCGTTCCGCTGCTCTATGCCGTGAAGGCGCGGCTCGGGCCCGCGATCTCGTCGGCCGAGCTCGATGCGCATTGCGTGGAATATCTCCGGCTTGTCGGGCTCGACCACAAGGCTCAGAAACAGCCGCGCGACCTGACGCAGGTCGAGATGCGCAAGCTCGAGCTTGCGCGCGCGATGGCGGCCGAGCCGAAGCTGCTGATCGCCGACGAGTCGATGGCGGGCCTCTCGCATTCCGAGATCGAGGACATTCTGAAGCTCCTCATGCAGCTGAACGAACGCGGCGTCACCATCATCCTGATCGAGCACATCATGAGCGCCGTGATGAGCTTCTCGCAGCGCCTCGCCGTGCTGGTGTCGGGAAAGAAAATCGCGGACGGCAAGCCCGATGAGGTCGTGCGCAACCCCGAGGTGGAGAAAGCCTACCTTGGCTAACAGCATCACCATCAGCGGCGTGCACGCCGGCTACGGCGCGGTCCGGGTGATCGAGGACGTCTCGCTCGACGTGCGCGCGGCCGAAACCGTGGTGCTGCTCGGCACCAACGGCAACGGCAAGTCGACGCTGATGAAATGCATCATGGGCATGGTGCGGCCGAGCGCCGGCACGATCGTCGCAGAGATCGACGGCCAGAAGCACGACCTGATCGGCCGCTCGACGGAAGAGATCGTCGATCTTGGCATCGCGCTGGTGCCGGAAGGGCGGCGGCTGTTTCCCAAGCTCACCGTGGAGGAGAACCTGCTGCTCGGCGCATTCCGGAAGAGTGCGCGCGCCGAGATCGGGCGCAATCTCGACTTCTGCTACGACATGTTCGACCGGCTGAAGGAGCGGCGAAGCCAGCTCGCCGGCTCGATGAGCGGCGGCGAACAGCAGATGCTGGCGCTCGCGCGCGCGCTGATGAGCGGCCCGCGCATCCTCTTGGTGGACGAGCCTTCGGTCGGCCTCGCGCCGATTCTGGTGAGCCGCACCATCGACACCATCAAGACGCTGCAGGTGAAGTATAATCTCACCGTGCTGATGGCCGAGCAGAACTTCAATCAGGCGATCCGCATCGCCGATCGCGGCTATGTCATTGTCCACGGCAAGATCGCGTTCGAGGGCAAGTCCGCGGACGAGCTCAACAACAACGATCTGATCCGAAAGTTTTATCTGGGGCTTTAATCCCTCCCCGCGCAGCAGGTAGGGATCAAAAAGAAAAACGCCGCGCGGTGATCCGCGCGGCGTCGTCTTCTCCGGAAGAATGGTGAGCGTTGCGCCGCTCACCTCGCCTTTTCGTACGGATAGATCACCGTGCCGGTCTTGTACTTGTCCGGCGTCAGGACGGTTTGGGCATCCATACCGCGCCAGGTCTCGACGTTCGCGCCCTGTTTGATGCTGTGATATTGCACCTGCAGCATACCGGACTGGGCCCACTCGCCGCCGGCACCGAACTTGATGTTGCCGTGAATGGTCTTGAACTCGGTCTTGGCGATGTGCTCGGCGAGCTTGTTGTCGTCGAGGCCGTTGGTCGCCTTGATGGCGTCGCCGAGCACCGAGATGTAGGCGTGGCCCCAGCCGCCGAGATAGTAGCCGAGCGGGTCGACACCTGCGGCGCCGGCCTTGGCCTGGTACTTCTTGAAGAAGTCGTCGGTGCCCTCGAAGGTCATGCTCTTCGCCGGCACCCAGGTCTCGTAGTTGACCCAGCCGTTCAGCAGCGGACCAAGCTGGTTCTTGAACACGGTCGCCTGCAGGCCGACCATCGCGCCGCCGATCATCTTCGGCTTGAAGTTCAGCTCGTTGACGGCGCGCACCATGCCGACCGAGTCGAGCGGGTACGAGCAGATCGCCACGACGTCTGGATTGGCAGCCTGGATCGCGCGCACGATCGGCGCGAAATCGGTGGTCGCCGGCGGATAGCGGCGGTCGTAGACGACCTTGAAGCCGAACTTCGCCGCGTTGGTGCGCGCGCCTTCACAGGCGTTGTTGGCGAACTCGGCGTCGGCCGCAACGAGCGCGACGGTCGTCGGCTTCGGATTCTGCGCCGCCGCGGTCTCGAAGAAGCCGAGCGTGAACGAGGGCTTCGGATCGGGACCCGAGGGGATCATCGCGAAGTACTTCGGATATTTGAACTCGCTGTTCACCGCGAGCCCGAACAGGCCGATGAATACCTTGCCCTTCTGAATGATCACCGGCATCGCGGGTGCGATCATGTTGGTCGCATACGGACCGACCACGAGATCGACTTTGTCGACATCGAGCAGCTTGGTGTAGATGCCCGGTACCGTCGAGGGGTTGGTCTGGTCGTCGTAGAAGACGAGTTTCACGGGCCGCCCGAGCAGGCCGCCCTTGCTGTTGATCTCCTCTTCCCAGATCTGCATGCCAAGCAACGCCTGCTTGCCGTTTGCGGCGAGCGGGCCGGTGAGCGACATGGCGAAGCCGATCGTGATCGGATTGCCGCTCTGCGCGGCGGCGACGTTCGGCGTCAGCGCGAGCACCGCAGCGGCAACAGCAGCAGCAGCAAAACGCGCAAGGGTTTTCAAGAACATCTGCTCTCCTCCCGTATGAAGCTTTTGCCGCATTTTTGCCTGACCTTCGCGCCCCCGCCAAGCGTAGATTTGAGGCCATTGGTCTAAATCGCGACAATTGGCCGCCTTTCGCGCATGCTGAAACCAGCCCACCGCCCGGTGGGCAGAGCCGCCCGCATGGCTGCCCCGATTGGCGGCGGGGCCCCTATCGAACCCGGCCCCTCGCGTGATAATCGCAGGCATCAATTTCCCTCGAAGGCTCCCCGACATGAATGTGCAAGACCGCTCGAATGCGTTTGATTTGAACAAATACGGCGTCGGCCAGCCGGTGCGGCGTACCGAGGACCCGGTGCTGGTTCAGGGCCAGGGCCGCTACACCGATGACGTGGATTTGCCCGGGCAGGCTTACGCCGTGTTCGTGCGCAGCCGGAATGGGCACGGAAAGATCAAGAATATCGATACCAGCGCTGCGAAAGGCATGCCGGGCGTGCTCGCGGTCTACACCGGCCACGACCTCACCGCCTACGGCACGATGAAGTGCGCGGTGCCATTCAAGAACCGCGACGGCTCCGAGATGAAGAAGCCGGCGCGCCACTCGCTGCACACCGACAAGGTGCGGTTCGTCGGCGATCCGATCGCGGTCGTGGTGGCCGAGACGATGGCGCAGGCGAAGGACGCAGCGGAAGCCGTCGTGGTCGACATCGATCCCCTCCCCGCGGTCACCAGCGCGGCCGAAGCCGCCAAGCCCGGCGCGCCGCAGCTTTACGACGACGTGCCGAACAATGTGGCGCTCGACTATCTCTACGGCGATCCCGCCAAGGTCGCGGAGGCGTTCTCCAAGGCCACGCATGTCGCCAAGCTCAATCTGGTCAACAGCCGCGTCGTGGTCAGCGCGATGGAGCCGCGCTCGGCGATTGCTTCGTTCGACAAGGCGAGCGGCCGCTACACGATGAATATCGGCTGCCAGGGCGCGTTCGGCATGAAAGGCCAACTCGTCGATATCCTCGGCACCACGCCCGACAAGGTGCACGTGCTGACCGGCAATGTCGGCGGCTCGTTCGGCATGAAAGCGGCCGTTTATCCGGAGTACGTGCCGATCCTGCATGCCGCCAAGGAACTCGGCCGTCCGGTGAAATGGACCGCGGACCGGTTCGAAAGCTTCGTGTCGGACCACCACGGCCGCGACCACGAATTCGTCGGCGAGCTTGCGCTCGACGAGAAGGGCAAGTTCCTGGCGGCGCGCTTCACGGGCTACGGCAACACCGGCGCCTATCTCGGCCCGGTCTCCCCGCTGATGTCGACGCTTGAACATCGTGAAGAACGCGGTCAGCGTCTACAAAATTCCGCTGATCGAGGTGTCGACGAAAGTGACCTTCACCAACACGGTCTTGGTGTCGGCCTATCGCGGCGCCGGACGCCCCGAAGGCAACTACTACATGGAACGGCTGATCGACCGCGCGGCTGAAGAGATGAAGATCGACCGCTTCGCGCTGCGCAAGCGCAACCAGATCAGGAAGAGCGAGATCCCCTACAAGGCCTCGTCCGGCATGCAATACGATTCAGGCGACTTCCCCGCCGTGTTCGAGCGCGCGGTCGAGATCGCCGACGTGAAGGGCTTCAAGCAGCGCAAGCGCGAGTCGAAGAAGCGCGGCAAGCTGCGCGGCCTCGGGCTCGGCAGCTATCTGGAAGTCACCGCGCCGCCGAACAAGGAAATGGGCGGCATCCGCTTCGAGAAGAACGGCGACGTGACGATGATCTCCGGCACGCTGGATTATGGCCAGGGACACGCGGCGCCGTTCGCGCAGGTGCTGACCGAGAAGCTCGGCATTCCGTTCGACCGCTTCAAGCTGCTGCAGGGCGACAGCGACGAGCTGCTCGCGGGTGGCGGCACCGGCGGCTCACGCTCGATGTATGCCAGCGGCACCGCGCTTCTCGAAGGCGCCGATCAGGTGATCGAGAAAGGCAAGCAGGCCGCGGGTTTCGTGCTGGAAGCGGCCGCGAGCGACATCGAGTTCAGCGGCGGAAAATTCACCATCGCAGGCACCGACCGCTCGATCGGCATTCTCGAGCTTGCCGAGAAGCTGAACGGCGGGCTGAAGGTGCCGGAAGGCGTACCCAACTCGCTCAGCGTCAAGCACGTGACTCCGGAACCGATCCAGTCGGTGTTCCCAAACGGCTGTCACGTCGCCGAGGTTGAGATCGACCCCGACACCGGCGTCATCGAGGTGGTGAGCTACAACTCGGTCAACGATTTCGGCACCATCATCAATCCGCTGCTGGTCGCCGGCCAGATCCATGGCGGCGTCGTGCAGGGCATCGGGCAGGCGATCATGGAAAAGACCGCCTACGACGCCGACGGGCAGCTCCTGACCGGCTCCTACATGGACTACGCGATGCCGCGCGCCGAGGATTGTCCCGAGGTCGGCTTCGAGAGCCATCCGGTTCCGGCGAAGAACAATCCGCTCGGCGTGAAAGGCTGCGGCGAGGCCGGCTGCGCCGGTGCCCTAACCTCGGTGATGAACGCGATCGCCGATGCGCTGTCCGATCTCGGGATCAAGAACGTCGAGATGCCGGCGACGCCGGAACGCGTGTGGCAGGCGATCCAAGACGCGAAGACGCAGCACACGATGTGAGTTGTGGCCCCGGCCCCGACGCTGTTGTTGCGCGCGAGGTCATCGTCGCGCACCACGATGGTATAGATCTCGTTCAACAGCGCTGCATCCGGCGAAAGTCGTGGCGGCTCTCACGCAACCATATCGCGCGCGAGGTAGGAGGCCGTATGGTGCGCCGTGTTGACCTCGGGCACGGACGCGCGTGTCGCGGGGAGCGCGGTCAGTACAGGCTCATTGGCGAAGCGTGCGATAATTTGCATGCGCTTACCTCACCTACTTCCTTGGCACACGACGACGACGGCTTGCGTTCTTCGGAGCAACTACTGATATGCTCCCTTGGATTCCTCATGGGGACTGCAACTGCAAAGATGGCCACAGAGTAAGGGCTCGACCGGAGCCCAGAAACTCATCGAGGATGCCCTCGAGGGGCTAATCACTTTCACCTATAATCTCGCGCGTACTTATTTCACACTCTTTACCCGCCCCTTCAGAGGGGCTCTACGGCAATACGTTCGTGGGCTGCGGCAATCCCAATTGTATCTTTCATCCGAAATCATTCTCTTCGTTTCAGTCGTTGTTTTTCAGAGCGGTGCGTTTTGGCAGAGCGACCGTCTTCGCAAGCTCCTTGAAGTCGCGGCGGGCGATCGACCGCTCAGCCTTATCATCGAGATCGTCGCGCTCTACATCCTGCTCGATCTAGCCGTTCGCCTCATCTCACTGTTCTTCGGCGACCGTCCGCGACGTCAAAAAAGATCGGCAATCATGTTCCGATATGGAATTGGAGCTTCACTGGCCGTTTTCAGCATCTTGGGTCACATCGTAGCCCAACGGGAGACCGGCGAGTTCGAGCGCGCCATTGTGCCTATTTCACTTTATATTGCGGCGTTCTTAGTTGGGTGCCATCCCTTCACGTTCGTTGTCTGGAGGTCCTTCAAATATCGATTTGGGGCACGTGGATGGCGGTCGGCTTGCCTCTATCCCTTCTTATCTCTCATGACGTTCTGGATTTTCGTGAGCGCAGGGTTTGCGTCAAAGCAGGTGGTCAGCGAGTTCGCAAAACACGCGCTGTCCGCCGACATCGTCATCGAAAGCGATTCTGTCTGCTTTTTGTGGAACGATGGCACTATTGAACTAGCCGCGGTCATCACCAACAACACAAGCCAGCCACTGATCATCGATCGAGGCCCGAACCTTACACTTAGTTGGCTCGACGTTAATACGATCTGGAGCTTCGGGCCCGTGCGAACTTATTACGTGCCACCAGCTACAGCAGCAGCATTCGTTGCGATACCGAGCAAGAAGACCGATGTTGTGCAATTCCGCGGAAAGTTCGCACCGGAACAACCAGAACGCTCGGTCGATCACGCTTTCGACTGCGATGTAGAACTTCCTTACAAGCGCGCAAGGCTCGATGACATTCGCCACGCACGAGGACACGCAAGGGCTCGCAATATGACCGCCGTAGAGGTCATTCCGGAGCCGAAAAATGGACGATTTGGAATCCCTCACGAAGAACTGGACAGTTTAAAAGATTGATTTCTGAAAAAGGAGTAGAACGCGTCCCGACTTGATGACGTTTAGAATGTCAACCGGATTTGCCGTGTTTGGGCTGAACCGCCAGATGAGAATTGTTCGATCTGTGAAATATGGCGGAAGTATTCGTCGGAGCGTCGACCGGGAAGTGATAGGAGCCCGTCGGAAAGCCCGCCTTGCCTTCCTTCGCCACGCGACCGAAATAGACCATCAGCGCGGCCTTCAAGCCGTAGGTGCCGACCAGCCAGACCTTCACGCCGTACGCTTCGCCTTGCCGGCGAATGGGCCGTGATGCTTCACTCGGCGGACTTGGCACCGAAGATTGCCGAATGGCCAACCATCCTCATCGCATGAGTGCGATTGTGTCATGTCGGCGCTTCACCCACGAGCAAATCGCCCCGATGTTGTAGCCTGCGGATTGTGGCGCAAGCGCCGCGAATTATGGCGAAACCTGATGCCCGGGCGCAACGGTTCCCGCCAATCACAGGGTTGGCGCGGCATCGCAAGGCCGTGTGGCGATCCAGCGTGCTATCGTGACGGTGTGGAATCGCTCAAGCCGGAGGCGCCATTTGCCTATACGCCATCTTGGACTGCTCGCGGCCGCATTCGCGCTGACGATTTCGGCGGCGCCTGTCGTCGCACAGGATCACCGCAGCCGCGGCAACGACGCCTGTACCGGCAACTCCGCACGCCTCTGCAAGAAGTTCTTCGGACAAGGCAACAGTGTCATCCTGCAATGCTTTCAGAAGAACAAGACGCGGCTGAGCGCACCCTGCCGCAACTTCCTCGGCGGCCTCGGCCTGCTGAACTGACCGGCGTGAATTTCCTTCCCACCAAAAGAACGAACACAAGGAGGATTGCTATGCGGTTGACGCTTCTCGCGTCCGTGATGTTGGCGCTTTGCGTGGGCATCGGCTCGGCTTCCGCGCAAGACGACATCCGCAAGCGCGGCGACAAAGCCTGCGGCGGCGATTCCCGGAAGATGTGCAGCAAGTTCTTCGGCGACGATATGCAGGTCCTCGGTTGCCTGCAGCAGAACAAGCCGCGGCTCTCCGGCTCATGCCGCAAGTTCCTGACCGAGATCGGGCAGCTTCACTAGACGGGTCGCTCTGGCCTACTCGCGCGGACGGGCGGACGCGCGAGTAGAAGCCTTGCCGGGGACGAAGCTCGGCGGCTGAAACTTGCGGCGATAGTCGCCCGGTCCCATCCCGGTGATGCGCCGGAACAGGCGGCGGAACGAGGCCGCGTCCTCGTAACCGACCTCACGCCCGATCTGTTCGACCGCATCCGTTCCGGTTTCCAGCATCTGCTTGGCTTCCTCGATGCGCATCGCCTGCACATAGGCGAGCGGCGAATAGCCGGTCGCGGCGCGGAAGCGGCGATCGAAGGTCCGCTTCGGCAATCCGGATTGACGCACGAGTTCCGTCACGATTTCGGCGCGCTCGTAATTCTGCGCGAGCCACTGCTGGCACTTCACCACCACGGCGTCGCCGTGGTCCACGTTCTCGATCAGCGACGCATAGGGCAGCTGGCCCTCGCGGTGCCACTGATAGAGGAACAGCTTGGACATGCGGATCGCCTCCTCGGTACCGCCGCGCTTCGACACGAGCAGCAGCGCGAGGTCCTGCCACGAAGACGCTCCACCCGAGCAGACGAGACTGTGGCCGGGACCGGACTGCACCAGGATGCGGTCCACATGCAGCGTCACGTTTGGGAAGTGACTGCGGAAAAGCGGCGCGTAAGCCCAGTGCGTTGTCGCTTCGCCGCCGTCGAGCAGTCCGGTCTGCGCGATCACCAATGAGCCGCCGCACGCCCCATAGAGATGCGCGCCGCCCTCATGCATGCGGCGGATCCAGTCGATCAGCCGCCGGTCGAGCTTGTCCGGCCCCTTCGACGCACCGATCATCACGTTGGGGACGAACACGACATCGGTGCTTTCGACCTCATCGATCGTGTCCTGCGGGAGGATGCTGACGCCGGTGATGAGCTTCAGCGGTCCGGCCTCGGCCGCGACGATCCGCGGCTCGAACAGGCCGTCCGGTGTGCCGCCTTTCATGTTGTCCCACATACGTCCCGCCGCCCACAGCGTGTCGAACACGCCGTAGACGATCGAAGGATCGCATTCAGCAAACACCGGAATGCACACACGATACCGTTCGCGAAACATTGTATCGCCGCCCTTGGCTCATTTCGCACGCAGGCGACCATTCTGCCTCTCACGAAAAATGTCCAGCCGCCGCTATGTCGCGCCCTGACGACGCACCCCCGCGCCTCCCCAACAAGGACAAGAGCCATGAACCTAGACATGAGCAAGCTCGAGCCATTGCTCGGCACTGTGGTCAACGAACTCGGCGCGGCATCGAACGCCGCGCTGGTCATCCTCGGCGACAAGCTGGGCCTTTTCCGCGCGCTGAGCGAAGGCATGATGACGTCCGCCGAACTCGCCAAGCGGACCGGCACGCATGAGCGCTACGTGCGCGAATGGCTGTCGGCGCAGGCGGCTTCCGGCTTCGTCACCTACCACAAGGAGACGAACACGTTCTCGATGACACCCGAGCAGGCGGCCGTGTTCGCCGACGACGAGAGCCCGGTCGCGATGGTCGGCGGCTTCAGCCTGCTGTCGGCGGTCTATCACGACGAGCCGCGGCTCGCCGAAGCCTTCAAGACCGGCAAGGGCCTGCATTGGGCCGACCACTGCAACTGCATGTCGTGCGGCGTCGACCGCTTCTTCCGGCCCGGCTACCGCGCGCATCTGATCGCCGAGTGGCTGCCGGCGCTCGAGGGCGTGGTGGAGAAGCTGCAACGCGGCGCCAAGGTCGCCGACGTCGGTTGCGGCCACGGCTATTCGACGCGCCTGATGGCGGCGGCGTTCCCGAACTCGCAGTTCGTCGGCATCGACTACGACGAAGGCTCGATCGGCCACGCCAAGGCGGAAATGAATGGCGCGAAGAACCTGCGCTACGAGGTCGCGAAGGCGCAGAATTTCGCAGGCAGCGGCTACGACGTCGTGACCATGTTCGACGCGTTGCACGACATGGGCGACCCGGTCGGCGCGATCGCGCATATCCGCAAGGCGATGAAGGGCGATGGCACGCTGATGCTGGTCGAACCGGCGGCGGGCGACAGCCTCGCGGACAATCTCAACCCGGTCGGGCGCGTCTACTACGCGGGTTCGACACACATCTGCCTGCCGACCTCGCTCAATCAGGAGGTCGCCCTCGGGCTCGGCGCGCAGGCCGGCGAAAAGCGGATCGGCGAGGTTGTTGCCCAAGGCGGCTTCTCGCGCTTCCGCAAGGCGGTGGCGACGCCATTCAACATGATCCTCGAAGCGCGGCCGTAAAGAGCCGAGGACCGCGGACCGGGGACGTCCGCGGTCAACAACCAGGAAAGAGCAACACCATGACCGATACTGTCCTCAGTCTTCACGACGTGTACGCCGCCGCGCGGCGTATTCCGCCGCGCAGTACCCGCACACGGATCGTCCTGGCAGTCCGCAGGGCGTTCCGCCGCTACTGGGACTACAAGGTGCGGCAGGCGACAATGGCGGCGCTGCGCCGGCTCGATGACCGCATGCTCGCGGACATCGGCGTCTATCGTGGCGACATCGAGTCGTTCGTCCATGACTGGCCGCGTGACCGGTTGCGCCCGCGCGACTGGATTTGAAGCCAAGGCCTGACCGGCGCCACGTCGGCGGCGCCGGTCGGCGATCACACCTTCAGCTCGATCAGCGTTGTCTTGTCGAGCGTTCGTCCGAACCACGCATTGATGCCCGCGGTGCGCTTGGCGATGTAGACCGGCTCGTCGTTGTCGAGCCGCATCGGCACGTCGTGGCCGGGCACGAGGATCGAACCGGGCTTCTTGCGCCACAAATCCCAGATGCGATCCATGGTGCGGCGGCTGTCTCCTGCGTTCATGGTCATGTCGGCTTCGCGCGACAGCATTTCGGCGCGGTTTTTCGCCGCATCGCCGGAGAAGATCACGTCGCGCTCACCGCCGTTCAGCACATAGACAAGATGGCCGGGCGTGTGGCCGGGCGCCGCATAGGCGGTGAGCCCGGGGAGCACCTCCTCGGCGATGTCGACGTTGTGAAGCTGCGGCGACTTCGCCAGCTCGCGCACATAGAACTCCGGAATGGTGTGATGGCCGAGCGGCTGCGCCACCGCCCATTCGAGCTCCTGCTTGCCGATCAGGACGCGCGAGGAGGAAAACATCGGCCAGTTGATCGAGTGGTCGTAGTGCGCGTGCGTCAGGATCACGTCGGTCACGTCGGCGGGCGTCAGGCCATGCGCCTCGAGCCGCCCCGCGATCACGCGGCGCATGCCGAAATTGCCCGCGTCGATCAGCACCACCCGGCCCTGCCCACGCACCAGCGCGACGGTGCTCCAGCCAAGCCCGCCGTGGCACACGGTCTTGCCCGGAAAGCCCTGCACCAGGATGTCGATCGAGAAGCCGCCGACCGTGATGGTGGGCTGTTGGGTGGGTGCGTTCATTGCGTGCTCCTCACGTCACGATACGTCGCCGAGCGATTGCTGCGCACGTGACTCCTTCCGAGCCGCCCGCGGTTGTTCGGCGGGCGTTGCCGCCTATACTGCCGCCCAAAGCGGGGAACGACAAGGAAATGGGCGCGCAGAGCTACAATGCAGCGGTCGACATGGTCGACCGCAATGTCGCGCAGGGGCGCGGCAGCAAAGTTGCATTCATCGATCCGGCGCGGAAACTGACTTACGGCGAGCTTGCGGACCAAGTGGCACGCGTCGGCCCGATGCTGGCGCGGCTCGGGCTGCAGCGCGAAGACCGTGTCGCGATCATCATGCTCGATACGGTCGATTTCCCGGTGCTGTTCTGGGGTGCGATCCGCGCCGGCATCATTCCGATCCCGCTCAACACGCTGCTGCCGGTCGAACAGTTTCGCTACATCCTGGAAAACTCGCGCGCCAAAGCATTGTTCGTATCGGCGCCGTACCTGAAGGCAGCCGAGGCCGCGGGTGCCGGGCTCGATACGCTGAAGCACCTTATTGTCGTCGGAGACGGCGCGTCGCGCGATGCGGCGTTCGCCGCGCTGCTTGATGCCGAGAGACCGGCCGCGCCTGCCGAGACAAGCGGCGACGAGGTCGCGTTCTGGCTCTATTCGTCCGGCTCGACCGGCATGCCGAAGGGCGTGCGCCACGTCCATTCCAGCCCAATGGAAACCGCGAAGCTCTATGCACATCGCGTGCTGTCGATCACCGAAAACGATCTGTGCTTTTCGGCCGGCAAGCTCTACCACGCCTACGGGCTGGGCAACGGCATGAGCTTTCCGATGTCGGTCGGCGCGACCACCGCGCTGCTTCCCGATCGCCCGGCGCCGGGAGCGATCTTCGAGGTGCTGCGGCGCGAGCAGCCGACGCTGTTCTTCGGTGCGCCGACGCTCTACGCGATGATGCTCGCCGATCCGGCCTGCACGCCGGACAACGGCTCGAAGCGGTTGCGCTGGTGCGTGTCGGCGGCGGAGGCGCTGCCCGAGCATGTCGGCATCGAGTGGAAGAAGCGTTTCG
This sequence comes from uncultured Alphaproteobacteria bacterium, assembly GCA_963779545.1. Taxonomy (GTDB): domain Bacteria; phylum Pseudomonadota; class Alphaproteobacteria; order Rhizobiales; family Xanthobacteraceae; genus PALSA-894. The sequence goes on from CAVZYQ010000015.1 coordinate 58,842, forward strand.
GCGTCGACATCCTCGACGGCATCGGCTCGACCGAGATGTTGCATATCTTCGTCTCCAATCAGCCGGGCAAGCTGCGCTACGGCACGACGGGCGTTGCGGTTCCGGGTTACGACTTGCGCATCGTAGATGACAAAGGCGCGGATGTGCCTGACGGCGAGCTTGGCGAGTTGCTGGTGCGCGGGCCGACCGCGGCCGAAGGCTACTGGAACCAGCGCGAGAAGACGCGCCGCACCTTCGAGGGTGAATGGACGCGCACCGGCGACATCTACGTGCGCGATGCCGATGGCATGTACCGCTACTGCGGCCGCAACGACGACATGTTCAAGGTATCAGGACTGTGGGTCTCGCCGTTCGACGTCGAGTCGTCGCTGATCACGCACGCGCGCGGTGCTTGAGGCCGCGGTGGTCGCGAAGGAAGACACCGACGGGCTGTTGCGGCCGAAAGCCTACATCACGCTGAAGGATGGAGCGAAAGCTGCCGACGCCGAGCCGCTGCGCGAAGCACTGAAGGAGCACGTGAAGCAGCAGATTGGCATGTGGAAATATCCGCGCTGGATCGAGATCGTCGACAGCCTGCCGAAGACTGCGACGGGGAAGATTCAGAGGTTCAAGTTGAGGGAATAGCTGTGTCCCGGGCGCGGCGCAGCATGCAATGATGCGCTGCAGACCCGGGACACGAACAAGCGGCTGTATCTTGGAATTCATCTTCGTCCTCACCGTCGGCCTGCTCGCGGGTGCCGTCAGCGGCATCATCGGCACCGGCTCGTCGATCATGCTGGTGCCGGTGCTGGTCTGGCAGTTCGGCCCGAAGGAAGCCGTGCCGATCATGGCGGTCGCCGCCATCATCGGGAATTTCTCGCGCATCCTCGCGTGGTGGCGCGAGGTCGACTGGCGCGCGACCGCCGCCTATTCGATCCCCGCCGTGCCGATGGCGGCGCTCGGCGCGAAGCACGCTGCTCGCGCTCCCGCCCCGCGCGGTCGATCTTGCGATCGCGCTGTTTCTCCTCGCGATGATCCCGGGACGGCGCTGGCTTACCGCGCATAACGTCAAGCTGAACCTGTGGCATATGGCGATCATCGGCGCGGTGCTCGGCTTCATCACCGGCATCGTGGTGACGACAGGTCCGGTCACCGTGCCGATCTTCCTGATGTACGGGCTCGTGAAAGGCGCATTCCTCGGCACCGAGGCCGCCAGCTCGTTATCAATGTACATCGCGAAGGTGCTGACGTTCCGAACGCTCGGCGCAATGCCGTGGGATACATTCGTCAAAGGGCTCATCACCGGCGGCTCGCTGATGGCCGGTACGTTCCTGTCGAAGCGCTTCGTGATGAAACTCGATGCGGACTCCTTCCGTTACATGCTCGACGCTTTGATGCTATTTTCCGGCCTCGCCATGTTGTGGAACGCATTCTTCGCATGACACTCGCAGACACTCTCAAGGACTCGGGCCACATCACCATCGGCGACGCCTCGCTCGAATACCGCATGATCGGCCCACGGCCGGATGCGGCGCCGACCATCGTGATGCTGCACGAAGGGCTTGGCTCGGTCAGCACATGGGGCGAGTTTCCGCAAAAGCTCAGCGAGCGGACCGGCGCAGGCGTGTTCGTCTACTCCCGCGCCGGTTACGGCAAGTCATCCACCGTGCGCGTTGCCGCGCCCGCTCGACTACATGCAGCGCGAGGCGACCGAGGTGCTGCCTGCCCCTGCTCGACGCGATCGGCTTCCGGCGCGGCATTCTGCTCGGCCACTCGGACGGCGCCTCGATTGCCGCGTACTACGCCGGCAGCCATCAGGACCATCGCGTGAACGGCCTCGTGCTGATGGCGCCGCACTTCTTCACCGAGCCGGAAGGCCAGGCCGAAATCCGCAACACCAAAGCGATCTACGAAACGACCGATCTGCGCGGCAAGCTTGCGCGCCACCACGCCGATCCTCGATGTCGCGTTCCGCGGCTGGAACGACGCGTGGCTCGATCCGGGGTTCGAGACCGGTTTCGATCTCACCGATGCGCTTGCCTATATCCGCGTGCCGATCCTGCTCATCCAGGGCGCGGACGACCGCTACGGCACGATGGCGCAGGTCCGCGCCGCCGAGGCCGAATGCTACTGCCCGGTCGAGCCGCTGATCCTGCCCGGCTGCGGCCACGCGCCACACCGGGAAAAGCCGAACGAAACACTGGAGGCGGTCGCGGCGTTCACCGATCGGATTTTCGGTGTCCGCGAGGATCTCGGCAGCGCTGCCTGATTTGGACTTGCGGCGGCAGCCGCATAGGAACTATAATTCCTTTACTACCATTGAAATTACACAGATAATTTTGACAGGAGGCAAGCCAATGGGCGAGGCAGCCGAGGCGCGTCCCAATGGCGTGATCGATTTCCGCACCGAGCCGGCGCGCTACCGGCACTGGAAGCTCGCCACCGACGGCGAGGTCGCAACGCTGACCATGGACGTCGACGAGAAGGGCGGCCTGCTCGGCGGCTACGAGCTGAAGCTCAACTCCTACGACCTCGGCGTCGACATCGAGCTGGCCGACGCGGTGGAGCGGCTGCGCTTCGAGCATCCGGAGGTGAAGGTCGTCATCCTGCGCTCGGGCAAGGAGCGCGTGTTCTGCGCCGGCGCGAACATCCGCATGCTGGCGGGCGCGACGCACGCCCACAAGGTCAACTTCTGCAAGTTCACCAACGAGACGCGCAACGGCATCGAGGATGCGAGCGCGACCGCGGACCAGAAATATCTCTGCGTGGTGAACGGCACTGCGGCGGGCGGCGGCTACGAGCTCGCGCTCGCCTGCGATCACATCATGCTGGTGGACGACGGCTCGGCGGCGGTGTCGCTGCCCGAGCTGCCGCTGCTCGCCGTGCTGCCCGGCACCGGCGGACTCACGCGCGTCACCGACAAGCGCAAGGTGCGGCGCGACCACGCCGACGTGTTCTGCACCACCGAAGAGGGCGTGAAGGGCAAGCGCGCGGTCGACTGGCGGCTGGTCGACGAGGTCGTGCCGCGCTCCAAGCTCGACGATGCGGTCGGCGCGCGGGTGAAGGCGATCGCGGCAAGCCTCGAAGCGCGCGCAAGGCATGAGCGGGCATCAAGCTGACGCCGCTCAAGCGCGAGATATCCGGCGACAGCATGCGACTATTCCACGCGTCGACGTCGAGATCGAGCGCGAGCAGCGCATCGCCACCATCACGATGCGCGGGCCGGAGCAGGCCCCGCCCGCCGACGCCGACGCGCTGACGAAGCTCGGCGCCGACTTCTGGCCGCTGCGCTGCGCGCGCGAACTTGACGACGCGATCCTGCACCTGCGGCTCAACGAGCTCGAGATCGCCGTGATCGTGTTCAGGACCGCGGGCGACGCGAAGGCCGTGCTCGCGCACGACGAATTCCTGACGAAGAACGCCGAGCACTGGCTGGCGCGCGAAATTCTCGGCCTGGAAGCGCGTGCTCAAGCGCATCGACGTGACGTCGCGCTCGCTGGTGGCGCTGATCGAGCCGGGCTCCTGCTTTGCCGGCACGCTCGCCGAGCTCGCCTTCGCGGCCGACCGCTCCTACATGGTGATCGGCGAATGCGGGCGACAATCGCCCGCCCGCGACGCTCACGCTGCATCCGGTGAACTTCGGCCGCTATCCGATGAGCAACGGGCTGACGCGGCTCGGCACGCGCTTCCTCGGCGAGCCGGAGGCGGTCGAGGCCGCGCAGGCCGCGGTCGGCAAGCGCGCTCGATGCCGAGGAGGCCGAAGAACTCGGCCTCGTCACCTTCGCGATCGACGACATCGACTGGGAGACGAGGTGCGCGTGTTCCTCGAGGAGCGCGCCAGCTTCTCGCCCGACGCCCTCACCGGCATGGAGGCGAATCTGCGCTTCGCCGGGCCGGAGACGATGGAGACGAAAATCTTCGCGCGCCTCACCGCGTGGCAGAACTGGATCTTCCAGCGGCCGAACGCCGTCGGCCCCGAGGGCGCGCTCACGCGCTACGGCAGCGGGCAGAAGCCGAATTTCGATATGAAGAGGGTTTGATCATGAACATGCATGACATCAAGGTCGATTACTCCACCACGATCCCGAACAATGTCGGCCTCGGCGAAGACCGCCGCGTGCTCAAGGCGCTGGAGGGCTGGCACCCCGGCTACATCGACTGGTGGCAGGACATGGGGCCGGAGGGCTTCCAGCAGTCGCTGGTCTATCTGCGCACCGCCTACTCGGTCGATCCGCGCGGCTGGGCCAAGTTCGACTACGTGCGCATGCCGGAATATCGCTGGGGCATCCTGCTCGCGCCGCAGGAAGAGAACCGCAAGATGCCGTTCGGCGAGCATTTCGGCGAGCCCGCGTGGCAGGACGTGCCGGGCGAGCATCGCGCCATGCTGCGCCGCCTGATCGTCATCCAGGGCGACACCGAGCCGGCCTCGGTCGAGCAGCAGCGCCACCTCGGCAAGACCGCGCCCTCGCTCTACGACATGCGCAACCTGTTCCAGGTCAACGTCGAGGAAGGCCGTCACCTCTGGGCGATGGTGTACCTGCTGCAGAAATATTTCGGCCGCGACGGCCGCGAGGAGGCCGACGACCTGCTGCGCCGCCGCTCCGGCTCGCGCCGATGCGCCGCGCATGCTCGGCGCGTTCAACGAGGCGACGCCGGACTGGCTGTCGTTCTTCATGTTCACCTACTTCACCGACCGCGACGGCAAGATGCAGCTGCACTCGCTGGCGCAATCCGGCTTCGATCCGCTCTCGCGCACCTGCCGCTTCATGCTCACCGAGGAAGCGCACCACATGTTCGTCGGCGAGACCGGCATCAGCCGCGTCGTGCAGCGCACCTGCGACGCGATGAAGGAGGCCGGCATCGCCGATCCGAACGACGTCGCGAAAGTGCGCGCGCTCGGCGTGATCGACCTGCCGACGATCCAGAAGAAGCTGAACCTGCACTACTCGCTGTCGCTCGACCTGTTCGGCAACGAGGTCTCGACCAACGCGGCGAATGCCTTCAACGCCGGCATCAAGGGCCGCTACCGCGAGACGCAGATCGAGGACGATCACCAGCTCGAGAACGACACCTATCCGGTGCTCAAGCTGGTGAACGGCGAGATCAAAGCGCGTCGACGAGCCGGCGCTCACCGCGCTGAACATGCGGCTGCGCGACGACTACACGCAGGACTGCGTGAAGGGCCTGTTGCGCTGGAACAAGATCATCTCGACTCGCCGGCTACGACTTCAAGCTGACGCTGCCGAACATCGCGTTCCATCGCCAGATCGGCGAGTTCAAGAGCGTGCATGCAACGCCGGACGGCATCCTGATCGACGATGCCGACGTGGAATAAGGGCAAGGGCGAGTGGATGCCGTCGACCGAGGACGGCGACTTCATCGCGAGCCTGATGAAGCCGGAGACCGAGCCCGGCAATTTCGCCGGCTGGATCGCGCCGCCGAAGGTCGGCATCGACAACAAGCCGGGCGATTTCGAATACGTGAAGATCGAGACGTGATGTCGGTCGAAGAGAACGCCGGGGCGCGCCGAGAACACCGGCCTGCTGGCCGAGATCGGCGCACTGGTGCGCACCGAGCGCCTCAAGCGCGGCGTGACGCGCAAGGTGCTGGCGCGTCAATGCCAGACCTCGGAGCGCTATCTCGGGCAGATCGAACTGGGCGAAGCCAATCCGAGCGTGCTGGTGCTCGACGCGATCGCGCGCGCGCTCGATCTCGATCCGGTCGACCTGATGCCATCGGGCCGCGAGCTGCGCGGCCGTCGCACTCCTCCGTCTAGCGCGCCGCAGCGCGCGCGGCGCATTGCGCTGATCGGGCTGCGTGGCGCCGGCAAGTCGACGTTGGGCGCGGCGCTCGCCGAAAAGCTCGGATGCCCGTTCATCGAGCTCGACAAGATGATCGAGCGCGAGCACGGCGCGCCGGTCTCGACGCTGTTCGAGGTATATGGTCAGGGCACATTCCGCCGCTACGAGCGCGAATGCCTGCGCGGCATCGTGCCGCGCACGAGAGCGCCGTGATCGCGACTGCGGGCGGCATCGTGGCGGACGCACGCACGTTCGCGCAGCTTCTCAACCAGACCCACGTGGTCTGGCTGCAGGCGTCACCCGCCGAGCACATGCGCCGCGTGATGGAGCAAGGCGACTTCCGCCCGATGGCGCGCAATCGCGACGCCATGAAGGACCTCGTGGCGATCCTGCAGGCGCGCGCTGCGGACTATGGGCGCAGTCATGCGGCGGTGGATACGTCGGGGAAGGATGTGGGCGAGGCCGTCGCAGAGTTGGCGCGGATCACGAATGGCCTGTTCGCAGGCTCAAACGCCTAGGTGCCGCTCCAGCAGCTCGCCCTGCGCTTTCAGCTCCGCGGGCGTGCCCTCGAAAACGATCTCGCCCTTGACCAGAATGATCACGCGGTCGGCGATTGCAGCGACATCGGCCACGCTCTTGTCGACGAGCAGCGTCGCAATGCCGTGCTCGCGCACGAGCCGGACCGTCTTCCAGATCTCGTCGCGGATGAGCGGCGCAAGCCCTTCGGTTGCCTCGTCGAGGATCAGCACGCGCGGATTGGTCAGCAGCGCACGCGCGATCGCCAGCATCTGCTGCTCGCCGCCGGACAGTTGGTCGCCGCCATTGTTGATGCCGCTGGGCGAGACGCGGAAACAGGTCGAGCACGCGCGCCATGGTCCAGTCCTGCGCGCCTTCGCGCCGCACGTTCGGCGATCTCCAGGTTCTCGCGCACCGACAGCGAGCCGAAGATGCCGCGGCCTTCCGGCACATAGGCGATGCCGCGCTGGGCGACGCGGAACGCGGGCGCGCGCGTCATGTCTTCGCCCGCGATCAGGACGTTCCCGGCCCGCGGGCGCACCAGACCCATGATGGTGCGGATCAGCGTCGTCTTGCCCATGCCGTTGCGGCCCATCAGGCCGAGCGCTTCGCCGCGCGCCAGCGACAGCGACACGCCGCGCAGGATGTGGCTCTGGTCATAGAAGGTGTGCAGCCCCCGCGCCTCGATCAGGGGTGCTTCGCTCGCGTTCACGCGTGCCCCCCGAGATAGGCGGACTGGACCGCGGCGTTGGCGCGCACCTCCGCGGGCTTGCCGGAGGCGAGCACCGCGCCTTCGACCAGCACCGTCATGTGGTCCGCCACCTTGAAGACGAAATCCATGTCGTGCTCGATCAGCAGCACCGCATGCTCGCGCGCGAGCGATTGCAGCAGCGCCACCATGCGCTCGGATTCCTCGGGGCCCATCCCGGCGAGCGGCTCGTCGAGCAGCAGGACTTTCGGATCGCTCGCGAGTGCCATCGCGATCTCGAGCTGGCGCTGCGCGCCGTGACTGAGCACGCCGGCAATCGTGCGCTCGTGTTCGGAAAGGCCGACGCGGTCGAGCGCGCGGCGCGCGATGTCGATGAGCGCCGTCTGGGTATGCGGCGCGGCGAGCACGGCGCGCGCCGGCAGCCGGACGGCTTGCACGCCGAGGCGCACGTTCTCCAGCACGGTCAGCGTCTTGAAAATGTTGGTGCGCTGGAACGAGCGCGACACGCCGAGCCGCGGCATGTCCCACGGACGCGTGCCGGTGATGTCGCGGCCTTCGAGGTAAAGCCTGCCGCCGGTCGGCGCGAGCTCGCCGGACAGGAGGTTCACGAACGTCGACTTGCCCGCGCCGTTCGGGCCGATGACGGCGTGCAGCTCTCTCGCGGCTCAGCGTCAGCGTGACATCGCGCACGGCGCGCAGGCCGCCGAACGACTTCGACAGTCCTTCGGCAACGAGAATGCCGCGCGCATCAGCCATGGGCGCGGACCTCGGATGGCGGCGCGTCCGGTGTAGCCGGCTTGCGCCGCAATCGCGGGAGGCGAATGCCCATGAGGCCGTCGCGCAGCAGGAGCACCACCACAAGGATCACGAAGCCCTCGACCAGCAGCTTGCGTTCGGTGAGGAGCTGCGAGACTTCGGCGAGGCCATAGAACGCGAAGGCGCCGACGACGGCGCCGGCGAGCGAGCCGATTCCGCCGAGCAGGATGATCAGCAGCGCTTCGGCGGATTTCGTCCAGCCGACCAGCTCGGGGTTCACGAACCCGGTGTGCAGGCTCCACATGTGGCCGGCCGCACCCGCCAGCATGCCGGCGATCGCGAATGCGGCGAGCTTGTAGCGGTAGGTGTTGAAGCCCATCGCGCGCATGCGCGGCTCGTTCACTTTGATGCCCTCCAGCACGCGGCCGAACATCGAGCGCAGCAGGAATGCAAGGATCAGGTAAATGGCGGCGAGTTGCACCAGCGCCACGTAGTAGGCCGGCCATGCGCGCCGTGCGCGCGGAAAGCTTTGCGGGCTGAGCTCCAAACCAAACACCGCGATCAGCGGGCTTTGCCAGATACGCGCCGTCCGTTCCGCCGCCGAGCTTGGTGTCGTGGAAGACGAAGAAGATCATCTGCCCGAACGCGAGCGTCACCATCAGGAAAAAGAAGCCGCGGGTGCGCAGCGCGAGCGCGCCGACGAGCAGCGCCGCAACGCCGGCGACGACCATCGCGACGGGAAGCGTCTGCCACATCGGCAGCGCCGTGTTTTCCGGAGAGATCAGATACACCGTGTAGGCCGCGAGACCGTAGAACGCGCCGTGGCCGAGCGTCACGAGGCCGGTGGCGCCGACCAGAAGGTGGACGCCGAGCGCGAGCATCGCGGCGATCATCGCCGTGGTGAGCAAGCCGACATAGTAGGGTGTGGCGAAATACGGCAGCGCCGCGAGCAGCGCCGTGCAGAGCGCAAGCGCGGTCCAGCCGCGCCACGATTGCGGCAGCATGCGATGCGCGTCGGTCACGGCCTCCCTCCGAAGAGGCCGGTCGGGCGAAACAGCAGCACGCCGACCATCAGGATGTAGACCGACATCGAGGCGGCGGCCGCAATGACCGCGCCGGCGCCGCCGCGCGACGCAAAGGCCGGGCCGTAGGCTTTGCCGAGCGTATCGACGAGGCCGATCAGCAGCGCGGACCAGAACGCGCCCGAGATCGAGCCCAATCCGCCGATCACCACCACGACGAACGAGATGATCAGCAGGCCATCGCCCATGTTGGGATAGACCGAGGTGAGCGGCGCCGCCAGCGCACCCGCCGCCATCGCGAGCGCGGTGCCGACCGCGAACACGGTGAGGTGCACGCGGCCGCGCATCGATGCCGAGCACCTCCACCATCTCGGGCTTTTCGGCCGCCGCACGGATGACGGCGCCCATCCTGGTGCGCTCGATCCAGTAGAACAGCGCCGCGGCGAGGACGAGGCACACGCCGATGACGACGAAGCGATAGGCCGCGTAGCTGAACGCCGCCGTGACCGGGATCGAGAAGTTGAGCGCGTCCGGGATCGGCACGGAATGGAAATCGTTGCCGACCAGCAGCGAGCGGAATTCCTCGAACAGCAGGATCAGCGCAAACGTCAGAAGAACCTGATCGAGATGCTCGCGGTTATAGAAATGGCGAAAGAGAAAGCGTTCGAGCAGCATGCCGAGCCCGACGCCGGCGAGGATCGCGACGGGCAGCGCCAGCCACAGCGAGCCGGAGGAGCGCACCACCAGAAACGCCGCGTAGGCGCCCATCATGAACAGGCTGCCGTGCGCCAGATTGATGACCCGCAGCACGCCGAAGATGAGCGTGAGGCCGCTCGCGATCAGGAACAGCAGCAGCCCGTATTGCACGCCATTGAGTAGCTGCGCGACGAAAACCGACACTGCCCCGGCCCTATGCTGTGCGGCCGGCCGTCGGAAGGTGCACCTCCCGGCGGCCGGATGCAGTCGTCAGAGCTTGCAGCCGGTGCCGGGGTCGGCGAGGTTTTCGACCGCGATGCCGGTCACCTTGTTCAGGCCGCCGGTCGCCTTGCGCACGTAGATGTTCTGCACGACTTCCTGCGACTTCGAGAAGCTGATCGGACCACGCGGGCTGTCGATCTTCGCTTCGCGCATCGCCTTGTAGAGGGCGGCTTCGTTGTCGAGATTGCCCTTCACGGCTTCGAGGCCGATGCCGAGCAGTTGCGCAGAGTCATAGCCTTGCACCGCATAGACGTCCGCCTCACGGTTGGCCTTCGCCTTGAAGGCGGCGCGGAAGGCGTTGTTCTTCGGATTTTCCAGACCATCTCCGTAGTGCAGCGCGGTCTCGACACCCTCGGCTGCGGCGCCCTGCGGGGCGAGCACGCCCTCGGTGAGGAAGCCCGATCCGACGAGCGGCACCTTCAGGCCCGCCGCCGCATAGTCCTTCACGAAGTTGATCGCGCCGCCGCCGGCAAAGAATGCGCCGACCGCGTCGACGCCGAGGCCCGGGATTTGCGCCAGCAAGCGGCTGGAAGTTGGTGTCGGGGAATTTCAGCGTCAGCGTCTGCACGACCTGTCCGCCGTTCGCTTCGAGACCCTGCTTGAAGCCCTCGCCGGATTCCGCGCCCGCCGCATAATCCCACGTGACCCAGACGGCCTTCTTGATGCCGCGCTTGCCCATGGCGACGCCCATCCCATAGGCCGGCTGCCAGTTCGAGAACGACGTGCGAAACACGTTCTTGGCGCACAGGTTGCGCGTGACCGCGACAGCACCGGCATTCGGCACGATGCAAAGCGTGCCGGACTCGGTCACCGCCTTGTGGATCGCCATCTGGACGCCGGAGTGGACCGTGCCGATCAGCACGTCGACATTGTCGCGCTTGATGAGGCGTTCGGCGTTCTGGAGGCCAAGCTCGGGTTTCGACTCGTCGTCGAGCCTGACGATCTGGATGTCGCGGCCGCCGAGCTTGCCGCCCTTCTCGGCGAGGTGCATCTCGATTGCATGGGTGATGTTTTCACCGAGCTGCGCGAACGTACCGGAATACGGCAGCATAAGGCCGACCTTGACCGGCTTCGCCTGCGCGATGGCCGGCATCGGGAATGCGCTGGCGACCGAAAGCGCGGCAGCGCCCTTCATCAGGTCTCGGCGCGACGCGCGGATGATTTTGGCCGTCATTGAGATCCTCCCAAGGTGTCGTGCCGCCTGCGCGCGGCTTTGAATATGTCTTATCCTATAAGTCAGGCGGCCCACAGAGGGAACTCGCCGCCTGCGACCCTTCGGCGCCCGGACCGTACGACTTTAGGCGGCCCGCCGCCGATGCTGGCCGTCGAACTGCGGCGCGACCTCGGACATGAACCGCGCCATCTCGTCCTTCACTTGCTGGTGCGGCTTCAAACCAACGTTGAAATAGAGGATCACCTCCTCGAAGCCTGCCGCCTCGACCTTCTTCAGCGTCTCGGCGATGCGCGCCGGCGGAGCCGACCAGCACCGAATTCTCGGTCAGGTCTTCGGGCTTCACCTTCTGCAGCCGCTCGACCATGTCGATGAAATAGCGATAGCTCGGCGGCGCGGTCTTGGGATCGCCCGGGAACGCCGGGATCACGCATTCCTTGTAATAGCGGATCTGGCGGGCGCGCTGCGCGTCTTCCTGTTCCTTGTTGTCGGCGAAGTGCGTGAAGTAGCTGCACATCAGCCGGCCCGGCTTGGTGCCGAACTTGGCGCAGCTCTCATGATAGAGGTCGGCGACCTGCTTCAGCCCGCCGAAGCTCATCGCCGCGGCGAACGGCGCGACGATCAGCCCGCATCCGAGCCGCGCGGCCAGTTCGATCGAGGGCTTGGAGAACGATGCGACGTAAGTCGGCAGCGGCTTCTGCACCGGCTTGGGGGTGATGCGCACGTCCTCAAACTGGTAGTGCTTGCCCTTGTGATCGATGCGCCCCTCCTCGCTCCAAAGCCGCCGCACCAGCTCGAGCCCCTCGTCGAAGATCGACTGGTTGTCCTCGAACGAAACATGGAACGGCAGATATTCGCGCCGGTCGTAGCCGCGGCCAGCGGCGAAATCGACGCGTCCGTTGCTGAGCAGATCAAGCGTCGCCCATTGCTCGGCGACGCGGATCGGATGATGCAGCGGCAGCACCGTGACGGCCGGCGCCAGGCGGATGTGCTTGGTGCGTGCCGCGATGTAGGCGAGCACGAGGTCGGGGCACGAGAGGACGCCGAGCGAGTTGAAATGATGCTCGCCGATCCAGGCCGAGTGCATGCCGAGTTCGTCGGCGTAGAGCGCCTCGGCGGTGATGTCGGCGACGAACTGGTTCGGCGAGCGCGGTGTTGTTCTCGTAGTGGTTGTCGCTGAGCGTGAAGTAGCCGAATTCCATTGGCCTATCCTCCTGTGCTCGGTGCTTGCCGTCGGGTCTTTGCCCGCACGTTGGCAACATGATGATTGACAGTGCAACTGTTGTAAATGCATCAATTGGACAAATCCCGACGGGAGAACGCGGTGGCACGGGGCAAACTCGGTCTTCCGGACTACATGCCGTATCTGGTGAACCGGCTTGGGTCCGCGCTGGTCGCGCGCTTCACCGAAACGGCGCTCGCACGGCACGATCTGAGCATCGCGATGTGGCGCGTGCTGGTGGTGCTGGCCGACATGGGGCCACAGCGGCAGGTCGATCTTTCGGCATTGACCAGCATCGATGTCTCGACGCTTTCGCGGCTGGTCACGCGGCTGGCACGCCGCGGCCTCCTGAGCCGGGTGCGCTCGGCCGAAAGCAATCGCGAAGTTACCATTGCGCTGACCGCGAAGGCGAATGCGCTGGTCGGCCAGCTCGTCCCGGTCGCGCGCAAGCTGCAGGAGACCGCGACCGCGGGCCTTCAGCCCGGCGCGGTGAGCGCCGCCAAGGCGGCGCTGCGCCGCATGTACGAGAATCTGAACGAAAGCGGCGCAAAGAAAACGCCGCGCACGAAAGGCCGTACGCGGCGCGCCTAGCGGACGGCTGCCCGCTATTACTTGTCGTCGAGCTTGCCGATGTGGTGCTGGGCGTAAAGCTGCACACCGAGCTGCGCCACGAGATCGAGCTGCGATTCGAGGAAGTCGATGTGGTGCTCCTCGTCCTTCATCAGTTCCTCGAACAGGTCGCGCGAAACATAGTCCTTGACCGTCTGGCAGTGGGTCGCGGCCTCCTGGTAGAGCGCGCGCGCATCGATCTCGGCCTGCAGGTCGCAGTCGAGGATTTCCTTCACGTTCTGCCCGATGCGCAGCGGATCGAGCACCTGCATGTTAGGGAAGCCCTCGAGGAAGATGATGCGGTCGACGAATTTGTCGGCGTGTTCCATCTCCTCGATCGATTCGGCGCGCCACTTTTTGGCGAGGTCCTTGTAGCCCCAGTTGTCGAGCAGCCGGTAATGCAGCCAGTACTGATTGATCGCGGTCAGTTCGCTGCGCAGGCCCTTGTTGAGATAGTCGATGACCTTGGCGTCGCCCTTCATGGCATGCGCTCCTGCATTTCGGGGCCGCGAGGGCGGCCCAATTCCAGTTTCAAGTAATTCTAATGTAGAAGGCCGCGTGCTTCAAGCCGCCACGGCAATGCAATACGAAAAGGCCGACCGGCGGCTTACTGCTGTTCGGGGGCGAGGACGTGATGCGCGCAGGCGACCGGGCATTCGGCCGTGCAGGCGGCAGCGCCGTTCAGCGCCTCATCCATGATGCGGCGAATGGTGCGGGCGCAGCGGCCGCATTGCGGGCTACAGCCGAGGCAGCCGTACACCTGATTGGCCGTCGAAGGCCGGGCGGGCGCAGTATCGAGCGCGGACCGCACATCGCGGTCGCTGAACACGTTGCAGGAACAGACAATCATTGCGGACTGAAAGGCGACCCGGTTGGACTAGATTTTGATCTAAGGCATGCGAGCGCGGCATGCAAAAAGAAAAGCGCTCTTTTGAGCGATTCCAAGGTATTGATAAGACTTGTGTTAATGCGATTTTCGCAGTGGCGGGCACGGCCCGTTTGGCGCTGCGCAGCACGCTAAAGTCGACAATACTGACGCTCTTTTCAGGCCTCGTCGGCGACGCGATTGCTCAGTGTTCCGATCTCGGGAACCGAGATGTCCACAACATCGCCAGCGTTCAGCCACTTCGGCGGGTCGAACCGCGCGCCCGCGCCGGTCGGCGTGCCGGTCACAATGATGTCGCCGGGCTTGAGTGTCGTGAAGATCGTCACATAGGCGAGCAGGTCCGCGAACGTGAAGATGAGACTGGCGGTCGTGTCGTCCTGCCGCGTCTCCCCATTCACTTTGGTGGTGAGATGCAGCGGCTTGTCGCGGTCGATTTCGTCGGCCGTGACCATCCAGGGGCCGAGGCTGCCGGTTGAATCGAAGTTCTTGCCCTGCGTGACGTTGAACTTGGAATGCCGCGTCCACTCGCGCGCGGTGCCTTCATTGCACAGCGTGTAGCCGGCGATGTGCTCGTGCGCTTTTTCCTTGGCGATGCGGCGGCCTTCCTTGCCGATCACCAGCGCGATCTCGCCCTCATAGTCGAATTGCTTGGTGACGCTCGGCTTGATCAGCGGCGCACCCGAGCCGACGAAGGAGTCCGGCGTGCGGAAGAACATGCTGGGGTATTTCGGCAGCTCCGAGCCGTCTTTGTATTCTTCGTTGCGGTTGGCGTAGTTCACGCCGATGCAGAGGATCTTTTCCGGGAACAGCACCGGACGCAGCAGCGTGACGTCCTTCAGCGCGATGTCGGACTTGCCGTCCGCGGCCTTGCGCGCTTCATCGAGCGCGCCTGCGCGCAGCACGTCGAGCACGCTCGCGTGCTTCAGTCGCTTGCCGAGATCGACAATGCCGTCGCCGACGACGACGCCATAGCTGATCTTATCATTCGCAGAGAATGTCGCGAGCTTCACGTCTCTCTCCCGCTCATTCCCGCGAAGGCGGGAATCCAGCCTTCTCATATCTGGGTCCCCGCTTTCGCGGGGACGAGCGGAATGGGTTGATTCCGCTCGGCTACTCCCTCAGAACATGGGAAAATTCGTATCTGCCGTCAACGCGCGGAGGAAGCCCCATGCCGCATGTGATCGTCGAATATTCGGCCAACATCGAAGCCGAGATCACGCCACAGCGTCTCGTCGAGGAAATCCATCAGGCCGCGCTTGCGAGCGGTATCGCCGAGCCGGTCGCGGTGCGCACGCGGCTGAAGCGGCGCGAGCATTTCCGTGTCGGCGACGGCAGCCCGGAGAATGCGTTTGTCCACATCGACATCCGTGCGCGCAAGGGCCGCACCTTGGAGCAGAAAAAGCACGCGGTGCAGACGATCTACGATCAGGCCAACAAGGCGCTGGATGCCGTGTTCAAGGCGCGGCCGTTGGCTTTGACCGTCGAAATTCACGAGATCGATCCGGAGACGCGGCTGCTGCGTAACGGCATGCGCGAGCGCGGCGCAGCCGCCGGCAAGGCAAACGCCGCATGAGCACGCCGCTCGACAAGACCATCGCGCGGGCGGAAGAATTTCTAAAGCGCTTCCGCGAGAAGCCGGTCACGCACCTGATCGACGGCAAGCAGGACGCCGGCAACGGCGCGACGTTCGAGACGCATTCGCCGATCGACAATGAAGTGATCGCCAAGGTCGCGCGCGGGGGCGCCGCCGAAATCGACAAGGCCGCGAAAGCCGCCATGAAGGCGTTCCGCACCGGCTGGTCGCAAACCACCGGCGACGCGCGCCGCAAGCTTTTGCACAGGATCGCCGACGCCATCGAGGCGCGCGCCGACGAGATCGCGCTGGTCGAGTCAATCGATACCGGCCAGCCGATCCGCTACATGTCGAAGGCGGCCGTGCGCGGCGCGGAGAACTTCCGCTTCTATGCGGACCGCGCGCCGGGCGCGAACGACGGCCTGTCGCTGCCGACCGACACGCATCTCAACTACACGATCCGCCAGCCGATCGGCCCCGTGGGCGTCATCACGCCGTGGAATACGCCGTTCATGCTTTCGACCTGGAAGATTGCGCCGGCGTTGGCGGCCGGCTGCACGGTGGTGCACAAGCCGGCCGAGTGGAGCCCCCTCACCGCGACTCTCCTGAGCGAGATTTGCCTCGACGCTGGCCTGCCGCCGGGCGTGCTCAACACCGTGCATGGCTTCGGCGAGGATGCGGGCCGCGCGCTGACCGAGCATCCCGACATCAAGGCTCTCGGCTTCGTCGGCGAAAGCGCGACAGGCTCGGCGATCATGGCGCAGGGCGCAGCCACCTTGAAGCGCGTGCACTTCGAACTCGGCGGCAAGAACCCGGTCGTGGTGTTCGCTGATGCGGACCTCGACCGCGCGCTCGATGCGGTGCTGTTCATGATCTACTCGCTCAACGGCGAGCGCTGCACATCTTCGAGCCGCGCGCTGGTCGAAGCCTCGATCTATGACGAGTTCTCCAGGCGCGCCGCCGAGCGGATGAAGAAGATCAAGGTCGGGCATCCGCTCGATCCCGCGACCGAAATCGGTCCGCTGATCCATCCACGCCACGTCGACAAGGTGCTCTCCTATATCGGCGCGGCCGAGAAGGAAGGTGCGACCGTGGTCGGCGGCGGGCGCGCGAGCGATAGAGGAAACTTCGTCGCGCCAACGCTCTACCTGCAGGCGCGCAACACCATGAAGATCGCGCAGGAGGAAATCTTCGGGCCCGTGCTGACGATGATCCCTTTCGCCGACGAGAAGGAGGCGCTCGCGATCGCGAACGACGTGCGTTATGGGCTCGCCGCGTACCTGTGGACCAAGGATGTCGGCCGCGCACATCGCTTCGCGCAAGCCGTCGAGGCCGGGATGGTGTGGGTGAATTCCGAGAACGTGCGCCACCTGCCGACGCCGTTCGGCGGTACGAAATCGTCCGGCGTCGGCCGCGACGGCGGCGATTATTCCTTCGACTTCTACATGGAGACGAAGAACGTCGCGATCGCGCTCGACAATCACAAGATTCCGAAGATCGGTACCTGATGCCCCTGCGCGATCCCGTCTTCAATCCGCCGTTCAACATCGTGCGCGCGAGCCATGTCGAGCTCGGTGTTTCCGAACTCGCAAAGTCGCGCGCGTTCTACGTCGATTGCCTCGGCTACATCGTGAGCGACGAGGACAAGGACGCGCTCTATCTGCGCGGCGTCGAGGAGCGCAATCATCACTCGGTCGTGCTGCGCAAATCTGCCGATATCGCCACGCTGGCCATCGCCTTCAAGGTCGGCAGTGACGAAGACCTCGATAAGGCCGCCGCTTGGCTCGAACAGCGCAAGCTGCCGGTGGCGTGGCCGAACGTGCCGTTCCAGGGCCGTACGTTGCGCACCGCCGATCCGGTCGGCATGCCGGTCGATCTCTATTTCAAGATGGATCGCGTCAAGCCGATGCTGCAGAAGTACGCGGCCTACCAGGGCGCGCGCATCCAGCGCATCGACCACATCAACTGCTTCACGCCCGACGTGCAGGCATCCTACGATTTCTACACCGAACTCGGCTTCCGCCTCACCGAGACGACCGAGACGGAGGGCGCCGACCCGAAACTCTGGGCGGTGTGGATGCAGCGCCGCGGCAGCACGCACGATCTCGCCTTCACGAACGGCAAGGGCCCGCGCCTCCATCACATCGGCGTGTGGAATTCGAACGCGCTCGACATCCTGCACACCTGCGACGTGATGGCGACGTCCGGCTATCTCGCCAACATGGAGCGCGGTCCCGGACGCCACGGCATCGCCAACGCGTTCTTCCTCTATGTGCGCGATCCGGACAATCACCGCGTCGAGCTATTCACCTCGGACTACATGACGGTCGATACCGATCACGAGCCGATCCGCTGGACGCTCGACGATCCGCAGCGCCAGACGCTGTGGGGGCACCCGGCGCCGAAATCCTGGTTCGAGGAGGGCTCGCCGTTCGTCGGTGTGCCGGTACGCGATCCGGTGCTGGCGGCACGGCCGGTGGTAGCGCGCTAGCAGGCTGGTTCGCCGGCAGGGGTTGGCTGCGGCCGCGCCTTGCCGCCGGGCGCCGCAAGATGCTCGATCAATTCCTCCAGCACGCGGCAAACATTTTCGAGACGCTCCGCGCCCACCTCGCGCGCGAGCTGCTCATAGACACGCGTGCCATCCGCAATCGCATCCTCGGCCATGTCGCGCCCGCGCGGCGTGAGCGATACCACGACGCGGCGCTGGTCGGTCAGATTGTGATAGCGCGAGACGATGCCGTCGGCGGCAAGCTTCGGCACGATGCGCGACAGGCTGGCGGGGTGGATGCAGCAGCGCTTGCCCAGTTCGATGATCTCCAGCGACTCGACCTCGCGCAGCGCGCGCATCACGCGCCATTGCTGATCGGTCAATTGACGCGCATGCAGGAAGGGGCGCCATCGCTGCATCACGGCTTCGCGCGCAAGCAGCAGCAGCATCGCGGGCGAACGGCCGAACGGGGGCGGGTCGGCGGGGCGCGCGGCGCCCTTGCGCGGATTCGCGCTCCCGGCTCGTTTCTTCGGCATGGCGGCGGAGCTTATGGCGAGGGCGGTTCCACCTGTCATCCCCGCATAAATGCGGATGTCGGCGCCTTCAGCCGACCTGCATCACGACGTTGCCCGCAGTCTTGCCCGCCTCGACGGTCTCATGCGCGGCGATGATGTCGTCCAGCGGAAATGTCTTCGCCACGTTGTGAATGAGCCGGTTTGCCTCAAGCATCCGCGTGATATCGGTGACCGCGCGGGCGCGCTCGTCAGTGGTCAACTCATAGACCAGCATGAACTTCACCGTGATGTTGTTCACGAGGCAGAACGAGCCGGGAAACTGAACTTGCGGACTCGTTCCGTACACAATCAACGTGCCACGCGGACGCAACACGCCCGGCAGCAGCGCGGCATTGGCCGTGAGATCAAGTTCGATCACCGCGTCGGCGCCGCCCTTGGTCAGCGCCATGACGCGTTCGCCGACATTCTCGGTCTTGTAGTCGATGGTGTGGTCGGCACCCGCGTCGCGCGCGATCTTCGCCTTCTCGGCCGAGGACACGGTGGCGATGACGGTTGCGCCGCGCGTCTTGGCGAACTGGATGGCGTAGTGCGCGACCGCGCCGGCGCCTCCGGCTACCAGCAGGGTCATGCCCTTCTGCGTGCCGGCGATATCAATCGCATGCCATGCAGTCAGCGCCGGAATGCCGAGGCAGGCGCCCGCCTCAAAACTGATCGCATCGGGCAGCTGCACGGCCTGAATCTCCGGCAGCACGATGGTTTCGGCCGCCGTGCCGAATGGGCGTTTCCACGCGCCGTTCCAAATCCACACGCGTTCGCCGACGCGCGACTTGGCGACGCCCTCTCCGACCGCATCGATTACGCCCGCGCCATCGCTGTGCGGGATCACGCGCGGGAATGCGATCTTGCGCGCAGTGCCGGCGCGGGTCTTCACGTCAGAAGGATTGACGCCGGAGGTCTTCAGCCCGACGCGCACCTCGCCCGGGCCGGGCTGCGGCGTATCCATCTCGCCGACATGCAGCACGTCCTTCGCGGTGCCGTTCTTTTCGTACCAGGCTGCGCGCATCGATCCTCGCTGAAAGACGTGAAGGCCGGGACAAGACCCGGCCTGCGACGTTCATACCATAAGAGCGAGCTACGCGTGCGTCCGCATCGCGTGGCCGACCAGCGTCTTGCCAAGCGACCACACCGCGCCAGCCTTGTGACTGTCGGCGATCACATCGTCGAAGGCGCGCACGATCCAGTCGCAATCCTCGTCGCTGATGATCAGCGGCGGGAGCAGCTTCACGGTGTGGCTGGCGTGTCCGGCCACCTGCGTCAGGATCTTGTGCTCCTTGAACAAGGGAATCGTGATGAGCTGGCAGAACAGCCCCTTGCTCGCGGTCTCCAGCATGTTCCAGGACGCTTTGAGCTTGAGCGAACTTGGCGCGCCGAACTCGACCCCGATCATCAGGCCTTTGCCGCGCACCTCTTTCAGAAGCTCGTAGTTCTGCGCGAGTGCGCCGAGATCGCGGAGGAGCCGCGCGCCCTTCCGCGCCGCATTCTCGATCACGCGCTCGGATTTCAAGACTTCAAGCGTCGCGATGCCGGCCGCCATCGCGAGATCGTTCTTGGCGAAGGTCGAGCCGTGCACGACCGCACGGTCCATGCGGTTGAAGACCTTGTCGAAGGTGCCTTTCCGCATCAGCACCGCGCCGACCGGCACGTGCCCGCCGGAGAGCGCCTTCGCGAGCAGCACCATGTCGGGTTCGATGCCCCAATGTTCGCCCGCAAGGAATTTGCCGGTACGGCCGAGTCCCGTCTGGATTTCGTCGGCGATGAACAGCGTCTCGTAGCGGCGGCACAGATGCTCCGCACCCTTGAGATACTCCTCGTTCGGCAGGATCACGCCCTTGCCCTGGATTGGCTCGACCACGAAAGCCGCAACGTTGCGGCTCGAGAGCGCCTGCTCCAGCGCGGCCAGGTCGTTGAAAGGAATACGCACGCAGTCCGGCAACAGCGGCTCGAAGCCGCCGCGGAATATGTCATCACCGTTAAGCGACAGCGCGCCGTAGGTCAGCCCATGAAACGCATGGCTGCAATAGACGATGCCCGACCTGCCGGTTGCGGCGCGCGCGAACTTGATCGCGGCCTCAACCGACTCCGCGCCGGAATTGGCGAAAAACACCTTGTCGAGATGCGGCACGAGCGCAAGCAGCCGTTCGGCCAGAATGCCGGCGAGCGTCGAGACATCCATCTGCACGAGGTTCGGCAAATCCGCGTCGAGCGCATTCTTGAGCGCCGCGCGGATCGTGGGATGGTTGCGGCCAAGCGCAAACACGCCGAAGCCGCTCAGCAGATCGAGATAGCGCTCGTCTTTGCGGCCGTAGAGGTATTGCCCCCGCCCCTTGCAAAATCCTACATCATAGCCAATCGTTCGCAGCACACGAACCATCTGCTCATTGAGACGGCGCGTATGCAGGCTAAAACGCTCAGCTTCGTGGGATTCGAAAAGGGCGGCGATGTCGATATTCGCAGCCAAATCCATGCGTTCTGTTCCCGGAGCCACGCAAACGGCAACCTAGCTCACCCCAGGTGGGCAGCAATGCGGCATATTTGCCGAAATCCCGCCTGAAACTAACACTAGGCCATCGGTGTTGGGCACGCGAGTAAATCCGGATCGAGGGTCGATGAAACTTTTATTCGCAAGCGCTGCAATCCTGTCGCTCACGACTGCGAGCGCGGTCGGCGCCGACGCGTCGGTGATCGGCGACTGGCTGGTCAAAGACGGCTACGCGCACATCCGCATCGACAACTGCGGCGGCAAGATGTGGGGCGTCGTGGCATGGGAGAAGACTCCCGGCGCCCTCGACGTGGAAAATCCGGATCCGGCAAAAAAGAGTCGCCTAACTCTCGGCATGCCGATTTTGCTCGGCTTGGCGCCCAATCCAAAGGAGCCGGGCAAGTGGTCAGGCGAAATCTACAATTCACAGAACGGCAAGAATTACACCGCGAACATCAGCCTGGCGGACGAGAATACGCTGGACCTTGAGGGCTGCCTCTGGATCGCGTGCCTCACTCAGAAGTGGACGCGCGTGAAAAGTCCGCCGCCGAACGCGACGCCGCTGCCGCCGCTTAAGAGCGCGACCAATCCGCCGACCAAGCAGCCGGCAGCCAAGAAAGGCGGTCCGCCCCCGCCGAGCGACACCTGCCTGCGGATCGCCGACGAAGCCGCAGCGCAAGAGAAGGCCAGCGCGAAGAAATAGCGCTAGTCTTCGATTTCGCGCGGCTTGCCCATCAGCACCGGCTGGAACAGCACGGCTGCGGCGAGCGTGGTCATCAGCGAGAGCGCGAGCAGCTTGCCCATGCTCGACGTACCGGGATGGCTTGAAAGCCAGAGGCTGCCGAACGCGGTCGCGGTCGTCGCCGCCGAGTAGAACACCGCGCGCGTCAGGCTCGATTGCAGGAGCCCGGTCTGCCCGGCGCGCCACGCCATGATGTAATAGATCTTGAACGCGACGCCGATGCCGAGCAGCAGCGGCAGCGCGATGATGTTCGCAAAGTTGAGTGCCATGCCGAACAGGACACACAGCTCCAGCGTCACCACGCCCGCGAGCAGCAGCGGCAGGATCGTCAGCAGCACATCGCCGAAGCGCTTGAGCACGATCCACAACAGGATCGTGATCGAGAGCAGCGCCCAGAACCCGGCCTCGAAGAAGGCGCGCACGATGGTGTTGCCCGATTCCAGAATCGAGATCGGGCCGCCGATCGCATCCGGCTGAACCGCCAGTACGGCGCGCGCGAATTTCCGCAGCGTCTCGTTGTCGTTCGGATCGCCCTTCGGCAGCACCTCGACGCGCGCACGGCCGTCGGCGGTGCGCCACAGTTCGGCGATGTCATGCGGCACGTCGGCGATCGTGATCGGGTGCGCTTCAATCAAATCCTTCAGGTCTTCCAGTGCCGTTTTCAGCGGGCGCAGGAACACCTGTGCGGTCTGTTCGCGTAGCTGCGGCGTACCCTTGGCAAGCTTGTCGAGCGCGACCGAAACGCGCTTAGCGGCGGCCGCCCCCTGCCCGCCCGGGTGCTTGTCGGCGGTCTCGTTCAGCGACTTCACGACCTCGTTGAGCGACTCGACATCTTCTGCATCGGTCGGCGGCTTTTGCGCGGCGTCGGGCTGGAACGCGGGCGCCAGCTTTTCGCGCGCGCCCTTGATGGCGGCGAGCTTCTTGTCCTGATCCGGCGGCACGAAAAAGTTGAGCGTGCGCACCTGCGAGACCTCGGGAACCTTGGCGAGCTTCTCCTCGATCGGGCGCGTCGCTTCGAGGTTCGGCGTGAGCACGCTGATCGCAAAGGCGCCTGTCATCGGATCACGGCGCAGGTCGAGGAAGGTCGCGATCGACTCGACGTTCGGGTTGCGCAAGTTGATCGGGTTGAAGTCGAACTTGAGATAATAGAGCAGCGGCAGTCCGCCGATCGACACGACAGCGACGCCGATCAGGATCGCCATGCGCTGGCGCTCCATGAAGGCATCGACCGGCGCGAGGAACAGAAAGCCGAGCGGCTCTTTCTCGCCCGGCGGGTTGAGCACCGTAAGCAGCGCGGGCAGCACCGTGATGCTGGCAAAATAGGCGATCACCATGCCCATGCCGGCGATCTGTCCAAGCTCGGACACGCCGCGATAGTCCGTCGGCAGGAACGACAGGAAACCGGCAGCGACGGCGGCAGCCGCAAGGGTGAGCGGCGCGCCCGCATGCCGCGCCGCATGCGCGAGCGCGAGTCTCAGATCGTCCACGTCATAGCGGTCGGTGCGATAGCGCACGCTGAACTGGATGCCGAAGTCGACGCCGAGCCCGACGAAGAGCACCGCGAATGCAATCGAAATGAGATTGAGCGGGCCGACCACGAGGAAGCCGAGCGCGGCGGTGACCGCAAGACCGGCAATGAGCGTGAGAGATACCGCAAAGATGATGCGGCTCGACTTGAGCGCGAGATACAGAATGCCGAGGACGATCAGCACCGTGCCCACGCTGTTGATCAACATGCCCTCCTGGACGGTCGCGAACTCTTCGTCCGCGATCGGGACTGGCCCGGTGAGACGCACACGCGCGCCGTAGTTTTCGGCGAGTTTCAGGTCGGCCACGGCCCGGCGGATCGTGTCGGTCGAGCGTTTGCCGGGCTCGAGCGAGGTGAAATCCAGCACCGGCTGGATATCGATGAACTTGCGCTTGGTGTTGACCGGATCGTCGGGCTTCGAGGGATTGAGGAGTTCGTGCCACGAGAAGTTCACCGGCTTGCCGGCCTGCACCGCCTCGACCGTGTCGGCAGTCATGGTCAGCGGGCGCAGCATGGCATCGAGCGTGATCTTTTCCAGTTCGACGCCGGTCAGCCCCATCTGCAGCACTTCGACCAGGCCCCTGAGGCTTGGGTCGGTCGCAAGCTGTGCGACCAGGGGCTCGGCCTGGGTGAGTTGCCCGGCGACCTTTTCGGTCTCCTCGGCGGGAAGGAACATGAGCCCGTTGCGGCGGAAGAACTCGCCGCCGCCCGGCTGCGTCATCGACTTGAACGCCTCCTTGTTGGCCGAGAGGCGCTCGACCAGGAGCGTTGGTGGCCTGGCTGGTCAGTTCCGGGGTCGGCGCCTCCACGACCACCAGAATCGATGCCAAGTGCTGCGGGAAGGCCCGTTCGAATGAGATTTCGCGCTGCCGCCACGGCAGATCGGGCGAGATCAGGGTATTGATGTCGGTGTTGATGCCAAAGTTTTTGGCAGCGTAAACGCCGGCAAACACGGAGATAATTGTCGTAACGGCAATCACCGTCCACGCGTAACGCGTGCAGCGGGTGACGATTGCTCCGATAATCGACTTGAGCATACCGTTGAATTATCTCGCTTTTTCGATCTGGCGGGCACGGACCGCTGAGCCGTCCCGGTTGAACCATCGGCCGGTTCAGAACGTTGACATAGGAAGTTGGCGACGGGGCGCTAGCACAAGTTCCCGGCCGGGTCGATTGAGCAGATTGGCTAGCGAATTGAGACGGCATGTATTAGTTCATTGCGCTGCGGCAAGGCTGGGGGCACTGTTGAGGGTCCGGTCTTCGGGATCCGCGGAACTCGTATGGAAAATGTTGTCCCAAGCATGACCTCAAAGAACACACTGTTGGATACGATCAAGACGCCGGCCGATCTGCGCGGCGTTAACGAAAAAGACCTGCCGCAGGTTGCCGACGATTTGCGCAACGAGACGATTTCGGCCGTCTCCGTCACCGGTGGACATCTCGGTGCCGGGCTCGGCGTGGTCGAGCTCACCGTTGCACTGCACTATGTGTTCGACACCCCGAATGACCGGATCATCTGGGACGTCGGCCATCAGGCTTACCCGCACAAGATCCTGACCGGGCGGCGTGACCGCATCCGCACCCTGCGCCAGGGCGGCGGCCTCTCCGGCTTCACCAAGCGCGCCGAAAGCGAATACGACTGCTTCGGCGCCGCGCACTCCTCCACCTCGATTTCTGCCGGCCTCGGCATGGCGGTCGCCCGCGACCTTTCCGGCGAGAAGCGCAACGTGATCGCCGTGATCGGCGACGGCGCGATGTCGGCCGGCATGGCCTACGAGGCGATGAACAACGCGGGCGCGCTGAATTCGCGCCTGATCGTGATCCTGAACGACAACGAGATGTCGATCGCGCCGCCGGTCGGCGCGCTGTCGGCTTACCTCTCGCGGCTGATTTCGGGCCGTACCTACATGTCGCTGCGCGAGATCGGCAAACAGATCGCCAAGCGCATGCCGAAATCGGTCGAGCAGAAAGCGCTGCGCGTCGAGGAATACGCGCGCGGCTTCCTCACCGGCGGCACGCTGTTCGAAGAACTTGGCTTCTACTACGTCGGCCCGATCGACGGCCACAACATGGACCATCTCGTGCCTGTGCTGAAGAACGTGCGCGACGCCGAGAACGGTCCGATCCTGATTCACGTCGTGACGCAGAAGGGCAAGGGCTATGCGCCCGCCGAAGCGTCGAGCGACCGCTACCACGGCGTCGTGAAGTTCGATGTCGCGACCGGCAAGCAGGCGAAGGCGCAGGCGAACGCGCCGTCCTACACCAAAGTGTTCGGCGAGAACCTCGTGAAAGAGGCGCGCAAGGACGACAAGATCGTCGCGATCACCGCCGCGATGCCGGGCGGCACCGGTGTCGATATTTTCAGCAAGTCATTCCCCGAACGCACGTTCGATGTTGGCATCGCCGAGCAGCACGGCGTGACGTTCGCGGCCGGACTCGCGACCGAAGGTTACAAGCCTTTCGTGGCGATCTACTCGACTTTCCTGCAGCGCGCCTACGACCAGGTCGTGCATGACGTAGCCATCCAGAAACTGCCGGTACGTTTCGTGCTCGACCGCGCGGGCCTTGTCGGCGCCGACGGTCCGACGCATGCGGGCTCGTTCGATGTCGCCTATCTCGGCTGCCTGCCCGGCTTCGTGCTGATGGCGGCTGCCGATGAGGCAGAGCTCGTGCATATGGTCGCAACGCAGGTCGCGATCGACGATCGCCCGTCCGCGCTGCGCTATCCGCGCGGCGACGGCATCGGCGTCGACATGCCGGAGTTCGGCGTGCCGCTGGAGATTGGAAAAGGTCGAATCTTGCGCGAAGGCTCTTCCATCGCGCTGCTGTCCTATGGCACGCGTTTGCAGGAATGCCTCAAGGCGGCCGACATGCTCGCTGCGCAGGGCTTGTCTGCAACAGTCGCGGATGCGCGGTTCGCGAAACCGCTCGATACCGATCTCATGCTTCGCCTTGCGAAAGAACACGAAGTGTTGATCACGATCGAGGAAGGCTCGATCGGCGGCTTCGGCACGCAAGTTCTGCAAACACTCGCCGACAAGCGGCGCGCTCGATGCGGGCCTGAAAGTGCGCTGCATGGTGCTGCCCGATCTCTTCATCGATCAGGATTCGCCGAATGCGATGTATGCAAAGGCCGGTCTCGACGCGAAGGGGATCGTCGCGAAAGTCTTCGAAGCGCTCGGTAAGGACGTTCGAATCGACATAGTGCAACACGCCTGATGGCGTGCTAATCAGCCGTTGCGCGCGGTCTCCGCGCGCATAAGTTTATCTGGAGCTTGAATGTTGTCCGCCCACGAAACGAGTAGAGATTTGGCATGAAGGTTATTCTCGCCCAGCCGCGCGGTTTCTGCGCCGGCGTCGTGCGCGCGATCGAGATCGTCGAGCGCGCACTGGTGAAATACGGACCGCCGGTCTACGTGCGCCACGAGATCGTGCACAACAAGCACGTGGTCGAAAGCCTGAAGGCCAAGGGCGCGGTGTTCGTCGAGGAAGTTTCCGAAGTGCCGCCGAATGCCGTGACGGTGTTCTCCGCGCACGGCGTTGCCAAGAGCGTCGAGCAGGAAGCAGCGACCCGCGGCCTGCCGGTGCTGAACGCGACCTGCCCGCTCGTCACCAAGGTGCACAATCAGGGCAAGCGCTACGTCGGCCAGGGCCGCAAGCTGATCCTGATCGGCCATGCCGGCCATCCGGAAGTCGAAGGCACGATGGGCCAGATTCCGGCGCCGGTCACGCTGGTGCAGAACGAGAAGGAAGTCGACGAACTCGACATCTCGCCCGACACGCCGGTTGCGTATGTGACGCAGACCACGCTTTCGGTTGACGACACCAAGGGCATCATCGCGGCGCTGCAGCGCCGCTTCCCCGACATCGTCGGGCCCGAGACGCGCGACATCTGCTACGCGACGCAGAATCGCCAGTCGGCGGTGCGCGACCTCTCCAAGCTCGTCGACGTGATCCTGGTCGTCGGCGCGAAGAATTCTTCCAATTCCAATCGGCTGCGCGAAATCGGCGCCGAGGAAGGCATTCCGAGCTATCTGATCGCGGACGGCAACGAGCTGCAGCCCGAATGGGTGAAGGACGCGGAAGTCGTCGGTCTCACGGCGGGTGCTTCCGCGCCGGAAGTGCTGGTCGAGGACGTGATCGCCGCGCTGCGCCGCATCGGACCGGTGGACGTTTCCACGCTGCCGGGCCGCGAGGAGCACATGGAATTCCGGCTCCCCGCCGAACTGACCGAAGGCTTTGCGAAGCGCACGGTCAGCCGGGCGAGTTGACCTTTTGGCTCAAACCGTCTGAAATCACCGGTTAATCTGCAAGAAAATCCAGAAAGTAACAGGATGGCTATCCCGTTTTTCAAAGAGATCAAGATTGGCGCGTACCTCGTCAAGCAGAAGCTGATGGGGCGTAAGCGTTATCCGCTCGTGCTGATGCTGGAGCCGTTGTTCCGCTGCAATCTCGCGTGCGCGGGCTGCGGCAAGATCGACTATCCGGATCCGATCCTCAATCGCCGGCTCTCGGTGCAGGAATGCCTCGACGCGGTCGACGAGTGCGGCGCGCCGATGGTCGCCATTCCGGGCGGCGAGCCGCTGATCCACAAGGACATCGGCGCGATCGTCAAGGGCATCGTGGCGCGCAAGAAGTTCGTGTCGCTCTGCACCAACGCGCTGCTGCTGGAAAAGAAGCTCGGCGAGTTCGAGCCCTCGCCGTACCTGTTCTTCTCCGTCCATCTCGACGGCATCAAGAAGCATCACGACAAGTCGGTCTGCATGGAAGGCGGCTTCGAGCGCGCCATTGCGGGCATCAAGGCCGCGCAGGCCAAGGGCTTCGCCGTCAACGTCAATGCGACGATTTTCGACAACCATCCGGCCGAGGACATCGCGGCGTTTCTCGATCTCGCCAAGGAAATGAACGTCGGCGTTTCGATTTCGCCCGGCTACGCCTATGAGCGCGCGCCGGACCAGCAGCACTTCCTCGCGCGCAAGAACACCAAGGAACTGTTCCGCAAGGTGTTCGCGCTCGGCAAGGGCAAGGGCTGGCAGCTCATGCACTCCGGCATGTTCCTCGACTTCCTCGCCGGCAATCAGGAAGCGCACTGCACGCCGTGGGGCATGCCGACGCGCAACGTGTTCGGTTGGCAGAAGCCCTGCTACCTGCTCGGCGAAGGCTACACGAAGACTTTCAAGGAGCTGATGGAAACCACCGCGTGGGAGACCTACGGCACCGGCGCTTACGAAAAATGCGCGAACTGCATGGCGCATTGCGGCTACGAGCCGACTGCTGCCAATCTTGCGATCACGAAGCCGCTCAAGGCCCTCAAGATCGCACTGTTCGGCGTGCGCACCGAAGGCCCGATGGCGCCGGAAATCTCGCTCGCGAACCAGCGGCCTGCGAAGTACAATTTCGCCGAGCAGGTCGAGAAGACGCTGACCCAACTCAACGCCGAGAAGGCCGCAAAAGCGGCCGAAAAGGCCGCGCAGAACGCGGCGGCGAAAGCCGCAGCCGAACGCGAGCCGGTGCATCTGACGGCGGCGGAATAGTCCGCGCTTTCACGGCAAGAAACAAAAAGCCCGGCCTTGCGCCGGGCTTTTTCATTTTGGCAACGGCCGTGAAGCGTTACGCGTCCGCCTGCGCGGCCTCCATCGCCAGCGCGATGGCCGGACGGCGCGGCGTGACATCGAGCAGTCCGAGGCCGGGACCGAGCAGCGCGCTGCCGCGCACCAGCGTGGCGCGGGCCGCACGCGTATCGAGCGACAGGCGGACCAGGCCAGCGAGATCACGCGGATAGCGCAGCAGCGAGCGCATCACGGCGAGCGGATCGATGGTGCCGTCGGAACGTGCCCCGGCAAGTGCGGAGCGCGGAATGGTGCGCTCGACCGGATCGACCACGACGCGGATTGCGGCGAGCGGCACGCCATGCCGTTCCGCCGCGCGCGCGACGACCTGCGATTCCATGTCGACCGCGATCGCGCCCGTCTGCCGGTGCAAATCGTGCTTGTCCGAGGCGCTCGCGATCGGCGCGGGTACGCCGACGATCGGGCCATGAACCGCATCGGGAATGATCTTCATCAGCCGGTGCGCCCAGCGCGCGTCGGTCGCGCGCTCGCGGTCTTCGTCCGAGAATGGCGGAGCCGATCACGCAGGTACCGGGTTTGAGTTCAGGCGTCAGGCCGCCCGCAACACCGAAGCTGAGGAGGCCACCGCAACCGGCCGCCATAGCGCGGGCGAGCGAGCTTGCGAGGTTGCGACCATCGCCGCCGCAGATGACCGGTACGCCAAGGCCCGCTGCGATGCGCGCCTCGAACGCCATCCCCACCACAACAATCATTCGGTCGCCCCTCCCCGAGGGCCCTTACATACCGAAAGACACCGCCCGACTATTTCCGCTCCTCAGATTGCGATAACGCGCCATTGCCCACAGCGGAAAGAATCTCCGGTACCCGTGATAGCGCAAATAGAACACACGCGGGAAGCCCGTGGCGGTGTAGCGCTCCTCTTCCCACAGCCCGTCATCGCGTTGATTCTGCGCAAGATACGCAATGCCGCGTCCAACAGCCGCATGTTCCACCTCGCCTGCCGCCATCAAGGCAAGCAAGGCCCACGCCGTCTGTGAGGCCGTGCTCGGCGCTTTCTCGTATCCACGATAATCGAGCTTGTAGCTCGATCCATCCTCGCCCCAGCCGCCGTCTTCGTTCTGGGTCGCCACGAGCCATTGGACCGCCTTGCGGAACATCGGCGCGTCATGATCGACGCCGGCCGCATTAAGAGCGCATAAAACCGACCAGGTGCCGTAGAGGTAATTCATGCCCCAGCGGCCGTACCAGCTTCCCTCCGGATGCTGATCGCGCTCCAGCCAGGCGATCGCGCGGCGCATCGGCTCGGAATGTTTCCGGACGCTCGCCAAGCTGCGCCAGCATCGAGAGACAGCGTGCCGTCAGGTCGGCGGTCGGCGGGTCGAGCAGCGCGCCGTGATCCGCGAACGGAATGTTGTTGAGGTAGTGATAGGCGTTGTCGGCGTCGAACGCGCCCCAGCCGCCGTCCTTGCTCTGCAGGCCGACGACCCATTCGCGGCCGCGATCGATCGCCTGATCGAATGTCGCGCCGCGCTCGCCGCGCACACGATCCATCGCCATCACGACAACGGCGGTGTCGTCGAGATCGGGATAGTGCGCGTTGTTGTACTGGAACGCCCAGCCGCCGGGCCGCACGTTCGGGCGTTGCTCGATCCAGTCGCCCTTCACGTCGAGCACCTGCAAGGGCTTCAGCCAATCGAGCCCCCGGTTCGCCGCGACAGTCGCCTTCTCGCCGCCGGCCTCGAGCAGCGCGTGCGCGACCAGCGCGGTGTCCCACACCGGCGAGACGCAGGGCTGGCAATAGGCTTCGTCCTCCTTGACGACGAGCAGCTTGTCGAGCGAGGCGCGCGCGATCGCGCGATCCGGATGATCCGGCGGATAGCCGAGCACTGCGTACATCTTCAGGGAGTTTTCCATCGCGGGATAAATCGCACCGAGCCCGTCGATGCCGTTGAGCCGCTCGGTCACCCACGCCACGCACTTGTCGATCGCGCGCCTGCGCAAACCTTTCGGCATGTACGGCTCAGGCCGCGCGCAACACGATGTCGATGCCGCGGAAGGTGATGAACCACGACCACTTCTGGTGCGGCGCCTTGTGCGGCGCGCCGACGGTCTTGCGGGTCTTCGTGAAACAGCTCGTCGATGGTGACGCCGCGCGGATTTTTCGCGCTCGGCTTCAGCGCCTGCAGCACCAGCAGCGGCACGATCACGGTGCGCGCCCAGTACGAGATCTTGTCGAGATGGAACGGGAACCATTTCGGCAGCAGCATGATCTCGACCGGCATCACCGGCACGCTCTTCCACGGGATCACACCGAACAGCGACAGCAGCGCCCGGGTGAACACGTTGGACTTCACCGCGCCGCCGCGCCTTAGGATCGCCTCGCGCGCGCGGCGCATGTGGTCGGCATTGATGTCGTCGCCGATCATCTTCAGCGCGAAATAGGCCTTCACGCTGGCGCTCATGTCGAACTCGCCCTCGTGGAACAGCGGCCAGCCGTCGTGCTTGCCTTGAATGCGGCGCAGATAGACGCCGATCTTGCGTTCGAGTTCGAGGTTCGGCTCCTCGGCGAAGTAATGCGTCATCAGCACGTATTCGGCCGGGATCGTCGCGTCGGCTTCGAGCTCGAACACCCAGTGGCCGTCCGATTGCTGGTCGGCGCAGAATCGCATCGGTCGCGGCGCGGATTTTTTGCTCCAGCGCGGGATCGAGCTTGTTCAGCGCCACGGCGGGCGAAAGTGTCGTCGTATCGTCCATCTATCTTTGTTTTGTTTCTTAGGAGTGCAGCGCCAGATCGGCTGCCCGGTTGCCGGATCGAATGGCACCTTCGATGGTCGCGGGCAACCCCGTGTCGGTCCAATCGCCGGCAAGGTAAACATTGGCGAACTTCGTGGCAGCAGGAGGGCGCTTGGCGTTTTCTTCCGGCGTGGCCGCAAAAGTCGCGCGGCGCTCGCGCACGACCTGCCACGGCGGCAAATCGGCCGTGATGCCTGCCACCGCCGCCACCTCTTTCCAGATCAGGGCCGCAAGTTCCTCACGCGACTGGTCGAGCAGCCGGTCCGCGCCGCTGATCGTCACCGACAGCCGGTCCGGGAAAGAGAAGATCCATTCCACGGTGCCGTTGATGACGCCGATCATCGGCGGGAAATCCGCCGGCGGGACGATGCGGAAATGTGCATTGACGATCGCGCGGTACTGCGTTCGGCACAGACAAGCCAGGCATCAGCGACGGCGCGGTCCATGGCGGGACGGCGACAATGACAGCGTCACTGATCTTCCAGCACGATCTTGTCGCTGCCGAAATCGAGCGCCGCGGCCTTGCCGCTCTGGAGGTTCGAGCGCACGGAGTTGATGTCCGAAGCGAACGTCCGCACCGCGCTGCTTCAACAAGCTTAGCGCCGGATCGATCAGCACCTCGGTGAGGCCCCGCGCGATCAGCGGGCGGCACGCCTGCCCGCCCGCATGCAATGTCTCGCGGATGATGGCGCCCGCGAGCGCGGCCGAGCCAAGCGGCGGGTCGATGTTGAGCGCCGCGAGCAGCAGCGGCTGGCCGAGCCGGTCGTACACGGGGCCCTTGCAGGCGATGGTTTCACCGACCGTTTTCGACTTCCCTGCCCACAACAGGGGCGCGAGGCGCACGTAATCCATGAACGTCGAGCCGGGCACGCGGCGGCTGTCGTCGAAAATCCACCACGGCAGGCGCCCGTCGCCGATCTTCAGCGTCCAGCGCTTGCCGTTCGCAAGATCGATGAACGCGAAATCGGCCTTCGGCGGCCCGACAAGTCCGGCCTCGGAGCCAAGCGTCGCGCACGTAGTCCATCGCGGCGTGGTTGCCCGACAGCACCAGGTGATTGCCGTTGTCGATGACAAGGTCAGTGTTCGCGTCGTAATACGAGCGCGCACGTCCGCCAGCCTGCTGCATCGCCTCGTGCACGACGACGCGCTCGCCGCGCCCGCTCAAGCGGATCGCGGCGGCAAGGCCGGAGAGCCCGGCGCCGATGACATGAATCGTGCGCGGCATCAGAAGATCGCGTGGCGCAGAATGGTCAGGATGAGGCGCGGCTTGGAGACCTTCACCGGCTCGCGCGGCGCGTTCCAGCCGCGCTTGATCAGCTTGCGCAGGATCGCCTGATAGGCCGCCGACATGATGCGCGGCGCGCGCACCGTGCGTCGCGGACAGCGCGCCATCACCCGGTCCGCCTCGGCAAAATGCTCTTTTGCGCGCGCGGCGACTTCTGCGCAGACGTCACCGATGCGCGGATGCGCGAGCGCCGCCGCGATGTCGTTCACCGGAATGCCCGCCGCTTGCAGGGGCTCGCGCGGCAGATAGAGCCGCCCGATCGCCGCGTCTTCATCGACGTCGCGCAGAATGTTGGTGAGCTGCAGCGCGCGGCCGAGATGATAGGCGAGGATAATGCCTGCCTTCTCCTCCGTGCCAAAAATGCGCACAGACAGCCGCCCGACCGCGCTCGCGACGCGGTCGCAATAGGCGTCGAGCTTCGCCCAATCCGGCGCGCGGATATCGGCCACGACATCCATCTCCATGCCGTCGATCACGGCCTGGAAATCCTCGCGCTTGAGCCCGAACTGCTTGATCGGCGCCGCGAGGCTTTTCGCACGGGTCACCGCGCTTCCCTTGTAGATCGCGTCGATGTCGGAGCGCCAAAGCCGAAGCTGTTCCAGCCGCCGGTCGCGCGGCCCGCCATCGTCGGCGATGTCGTCCACCTTGCGGCAGAACGAATAGATCTCGAACATCGCGTCGCGTTGCGCGCGCGGCATGATGCGCATCGCCGTATAGAACGAACTGCCCGAGGCGCGCTGGGCGGCGAGTCCTGCTGGTCGGCGACGGCCACGCTGGCTGCTTTCGCGCTCATGCGTTGTGCCGCGCATCCTGCGGCTTGCGCGCGGGGCTGCGCCCGATACGCCGCAGCGCGTTGATCAGGATCGCACCGACGGCCGTAGAACGCGAACTGCGCCTTGGAGAGATGCACGCGCTCGGCCAGCGGATCGCGCTTCTGCAACAGCGCGACGATCTTTTCCGCGTAAAGGTGAATGACCGCCACCTCGTGCGCGAGTCGCGTGTTCTCGATCTGGCTGGAGAACACCGCGCCCTCGCGCGAGCAGCACTTCGTTGCGGCGCGCGAGATCGTGAATGCAGCGCAGGAGATTGGGCGAGGATTTCGCCGCGCCGAGCTCTTCCGGCGTCGCGCCAGCGGCCGCGAAGGCATCCAGCGGAATGTAGACGCGGTTGAGATCGCGGAAATCCTTGCCGCAGTCCTGCAGGTGATTGTTGATCTGCAGCGCGGCGCAAAGCGCGTCGTTCGCGACCCACGTCGAACGGCTCTCGCCATGCACATCGAGCACGAAGCGGCCGACCGGCATCGCCGAGAAGCTGCAGTAGTGGATGAGATCGTCCCAGTCGGTGTAGCGCAGCTTGGTCACGTCCATGCGGAACGCGGTGAGCAGGTCCTGCGCGTGGCGCGGCGGCAGGCCGCGCTCGGCAAGTTGCGTGCGCAGCCGCACGGCTTCGCGTTGTCGTCGCCTTGCCCGAGCAGATTCGCTTCCAGCCGATCGAGCTGCGCGAGCTTCTCGTCCGGCGCTTAGCGTCGCATGATCCGAGATGTCGTCGGCAACGCGCACGAACTCGTAGAACGCCAGAATGATGCCGCGATGGCGCGCGTCGATCAGCCACGACGCGACGGGAAAGTTCTCGTCGCGATGGCCCTTGCCCGAACGCAGTTCACCGGCGGTACTCATGACGCCTTCGCCTGTACGCGGCCCTTCCAGGCGCCGCCCTTGCCGGCGGCGTATTGGTACGCGGAATCCAGAGTGTAGAGCATGAAGAAGAAGCTGATAACGGGCAGCGCCAC
The DNA here is from genome assembly GCA_963779545.1 of uncultured Alphaproteobacteria bacterium. Classification (GTDB taxonomy): domain Bacteria; phylum Pseudomonadota; class Alphaproteobacteria; order Rhizobiales; family Xanthobacteraceae; genus PALSA-894. The sequence goes on from CAVZYQ010000015.1 coordinate 93,313, forward strand.
GCCCCACAAGGGCGAGAGCCGATAGAACCTTAACGTCGGCTGGAACGAGATCGCCATCATCGTCCAAGCGATAATGCCGAACGCTGCCGCCCAGCCGGAGGCGAAAATCGCCATCAGCGGCGGAACCAGATAGGTCATCACCATGCCGGCGATGCAGCCGGCGAGCACCAGCGGCGAATAGTTGAGCTGCGCATAGGCCGAGCGCGCCACCATGCGGCGGATTTCGTTCCAGCTCTCGTAGGGGCGGATGCTCATGCACGCGGTCGGTGAGGCCGAGCCAGATCGGCCCCTGCTTCTTCATCGCTCGCGCGAGCGCGCAGTCGTCGATCAGCGCATCGCGAATGACATCGATGCCGCCCGCGGCGCGCAGCGCATCGGTGCGCACCAGCATGCAGCCGCCGGCCGCGCCCGCCATCGCGTGATCCGGCCGGTTCACCCAGGCGAACGGGTAGAGCATCTCGAAGTAATAGATGAACGCCGGAATGTGCACACGCTCGGCCAGGTTCTCGCAACGCCAGCGCGCCGTCAGCGAGGTGAGCACGAGTTATGTTCGCCTCAGCCTGCGCGACCAGCCAGCTTAGGGTGTCGGGCGCATGCACGATGTCGGCGTCGGTGAGCATCAGGTATTTCGGCGCGAACTTATCCTCCGCCGCCGCGATGCCCTGCTTCACGGCGAAGAGCTTGCCGGTCCAGTTCGGCGGCAAGCGGCGCGCCGGTGACGACCGTGAGCCGGTCCGGCGCGCCTTTCGCGGCTGCAGTCTCGCGCGCAACATCCGCCGTGCCGTCGTCGCTGTTGTCGTCCACCAGCACGAGCGATGCCGGATAGTCCTGCGCCAAGCAGCGAACCGAGGCTCTGCGCGATGTTCTCGGCTTCGTTGCGCGCCGGAACCACGATAGCGACCGCCGGCCGCTCCTGCGGCGGCGTAAGGCGCGCGTCGTCGCGCTCACGCGACAGCCAGAACAGCCCGCGTGCAAAGATCAGATAAAGCCAGATGGCGAGCGACAGCCCGGCAATCACAGCAGCAATCATTGCGGCAGGACGTAGCGGCGCATCCGGCCCCTGTCCAGCAAAGCGGAACATGGCAGTTCCATCAGGGTTGCGGGCCTTCCGGCCGGATGCGATAGGACGGGTCTCAAGTTAACCAGACGAACTCATTCCGGGTTGCGGCCACGCCGGTAACCTGCTGATTTTGAAACCGAAAAAGCCAATCTGCCGGACACGAATGATGACTGACGCCAAGGATGCCGGGGCGGTGTTTCGACAGCGCCTCGACAGTGTCGCTGCCGATATCGAGAGCCTGCTCGAACGCCTGCTCGATGGGACGATGCTTGCCGAGGAGCGCGCGCGCCCGCCGCGGCTGATGGAGGCCATGCGCTACGTGAGCCTCGCGGGCGGCAAGCGGCTGCGGCCGTTCCTCGTGGTCGAAACCGCCGCGCTGTTCAAGGCGCCGCGCGAGCGCGCCCTGATGGCCGGCGCAGCGCTGGAGTTCGTGCACTGCTATTCGCTTGCGCATGACGACCTGCCCGCGATGGACAATGACGATCTGCGCCGCGGCAAGCCGACCGCGCACAAGAAATACGACGAGGCGACCGCCATCCTGGCGGGCGACGGGCTGCTGACGCTCGCGTTCGACATTCTGGCGCGGCCGGAGACGCATCCGAATCCTGCAGTGCGGATCGATCTCGTGCTGGCGCTCGCGCGCGGCTCGGGGCTTGGGCGGCATGGTCGGCGGACAGATGCTCGATCTTGCGGCGGAAGGCCGCTTCGACGGCGGCAAGGTGCAGAAGCTTGGGCCCAGCGAAGTGAAGCTGTTGCAGACGATGAAGACCGGCGCGCTGCTGCGCTTCGGCTGCCTCGCCGGCGCGATCCTCGGCGAGGCGACGCCGGCGCAGCGCGAGGCGGTCGACCGCTACGGCACGCTGCTCGGCGAAGCGTTCCAGATCGCCGACGACCTGCTCGACGTCGAAGGCGATGCCGCGACCGTCGGCAAGGCGACCGGCAAGGATGCGGCGCTCGGCAAGGGCACGTTCGTCAGCGTGCTCGGTCTCGACGGCGCCAAGGCGCGGCTGAAGCAGCTCGTTGCGGAATCCGAAAGCGCACTCGCGCCGTTCGGGCGCGACGCGGATGTTCTCAAGATGGCGGCGCGGTTCGTGGCGGAGCGCAAGGCATGACGGTAATCACCGCGCTCACCGCGCAAATCCCCGGCGTCTATCACCGCCGCATCGGCGACATCGTCGTCACGGCGATCAGCGACGGCTATCTCGACGGCGTCTACGAGTTCATGCGCGATATCACGCCGCAGGACGCCGAGAATATCCTGAAAGAGTCGCATTCCGCCCTGCCCCGCCGCGCATTTCGGTGAATACCTTCGTGATCCACTCGGCCGGCCGCATGGCGCTGGTCGACACCGGCTCGCAGAACAGCATGGGGCCGACGCTCGGCCATATGCCGAAGCATTTCGCCGCCGCCGGAATCGATCCGAAGAAGATCGACACGATACTGCTTACCCACATGCACCCGGACCATTCGAACGGCCTGACCGACGCGAACGGCAAGGCGATCTATCCGCATGTCGAGTTGGTCGTGGCCGAAAGCGACGTGAAGCACTGGCACGACGATGCCGCGATGTCGCGCGCGACCGAGCGGCAGCAGATGCGCTTCTTCCGCTGGGCGCGCGAGCAGATCGCGCCGTACCAGAATCAGCGCCGCGAGCCGAAAGGCGAGGTGTTTCCCGGCGTCACCGCGGTGCCGCTCTACGGCCACACACCCGGCCACACCGGCTATCTGGTCGCCTCGAAAGGCGAGAGCCTGCTGATCTGGGGCGACATCCACCACATCCCGGACATTCAGACGCGCCGTCCGGAGGTCTATATGGAGCCGGACGTCGATCCGCAGGCTGCGATCGCGACGCGCAGGCGCATCATGGATCAGGTGGCGACCGACCGCACGCTGGCAGCCGGCATGCACATGCATTTCCCGGGTTTCCTCAATCTCAATCGCCGGCCGAACGGCGGCTATGAGCTGGTGCCCGAAATATGGCAGCAGGCGCTCTGACGAGCGCCTGTCCTTCAGGTCAGATTGTCAGAATTGCGCTTAGCGGACCGCGGATGCGCCGGCGGTCGCCATCGTGGTGGTCGCGGTCGCCTTCACGACCGGGCCATGCACCACCATACTGTCCCAGCGGGCGAGGCCGCTCACCGAAACCACCACCATGAACACGACCGAGGCTACGAGCGCGACAGCAGCGATCTTGACGTGGGTGTTGCCGTCGGCGTCGATCAGAGAGTGGTTGTTCGTCATGGCGCGTCCCCTTCGATGGTCAAGGAGTAGCGCAGTCGTGTTTCCGGCGGATGTTGCGAGTGTTTCGTGTGTATTGCGAACATCGATAGCGCTAAGCATTTGATTTTAATGAACTAACCCAGCCTGTAAGGTGCCTTGGCGTACATCAGGTCTCCTGTACCCTGGCCTTGCCTCGGGCACGCCCAAACAGGCGGCGCGTCATATCGGCCAGCTGCTCCATGTAGATGTAGAGCGTCGGCGTCATATAGAGCGTCAGAACCTGCGAGACGAGCAGACCGCCGACCAAGGCGACGCCCAGCGGCTGGCGCAGTTCGGCGCCGGCGCCGATGCCGACCGCGATCGGCAGCACGCCGAGCAGCGCCGCCAGCGTCGTCATCATGATCGGCCGGAAGCGCAGCAGCGCGGCTTCGTAGATCGCATCGGCCGGCGGCCTTGCCTTCGCGCTGCGTCACCAGCGCGACGTCGATCATCATGATGGCGTTCTTCTTCACGATGCCGATCAGCATCAGCAGGCCGACGACCGCGATCAGGCTCAGGTCCATGCCGAACAGGCGCAGCGCCAGCAGCGCGCCGATCACCGCCGACGGCAGGCCGGTGAGGATCGTGAACGGATGGATGTAGCTCTCGTACAGGATCCCGAGCACGATGTAGATCGTCACCACCGCGGCGAGCAGCAGGATGCCCTGGTTCGCGACCGAATCCTGATAGGTCTTGGCGTTGCCGGCGAACGTCGGTGGTGAGCGTCGGCGGGAAACTTCTGCTCGGCCTTCAACTGATCGATGCGCGCCACCGCGTCGCCGAGCGAAACGCCGGCCGGCAGATTGAACGAGAGCGTCACCGCGGGAAGCTGGCCGAGCTGGTTGATGGTCAGCGACCCCGCCGTGCGCTCGATCCGCGCGAAGGCGCCGATCGGCACCAGCTTGCCGTCGCTGTTGCGGATGCGCACGTCGGGCAGCTCCGCCGTGGTCCAGTTGGCCTTCTCGTTGAACTCCATCACCACGGCAAAGCTGTCGCCGGTGCCGTAGATCGTCGAGACCTGCCGGCTGCCGAAGCCCGGAATAGAGCGTCGAGCGCAGTATGCGCCGCCGAGATGCCGAGCGAGCTGGCCTTGTCCTTGTCGACGACCAGCGTCGCCTGCGTGGCGTTGATCTGCAGGTCGCTGTTGACGTCGGCGAAGCGCGCGATCGCGGCTCATCGCGTCCGCCATCTTCTGCGACCATTCGTAGAGCTGCGGCCGATTGAGGCCCTGCACCACGAACTGGTATTCGGCCCGGCTCGAGCGCCCGCCGATGCGCAGGTTCTGCACCGGCACCGCGAACGTGCGGATGCCGGCGATGCGCGCGGTGTCGCGGCGCAGGTCCGCCAGCACCTTTTGCAGCGGCCGGGCGCTCGCCGCGCGGCTTGAGCTCGACGAACATCCGGCCGGCGTTGAGCGCGTTGCCGCCGACGATCGACGCGACGTTGGCGACGTGCGGCGACGCGCGGATCGCCGTCTGCCACCTGCTGCTGCAGCGCGACCATCGCCTCGAACGAGACGTCCTGGCGCGCCTCGGTCGAGACCGAGAGCTGGCCGATGTCCTCCTGCGGGAACAGCCCCTTGGGCGTCACGATGAGCAGCCAGGCGGTGCCGGCGAGCGTCAGGAAGAACACCGCGAGCATCCACGGCTTGTGGCGCAGGCTGATCTGCAGGGTGCGGTCGTAGCCGCGCAGCACCGCGTCGAAGCCGCGCTCGAAATAGGCGCTCCAGCCGGCTCGGGCGTCTCGTCCGGCGTCGGGCCGCTGCAGGATCTTGGCCGCCAGCATCGGCGTCAGCGTCAGCGACACGAAGGCCGAGCCACGATCGCGACCGTCACCACGACGGCGAATTCGTTGAAGATGCGGCCGATGATGCCGCCCATCAGCAGCACCGGGATGAACACCGCCACCAGCGAGACCGTGATCGAGATGATGGTGAAGCCGATCTCGCGGCTGCCCTTGAGCGCCGCCTCGAACGGCGCCGAGGCCATCCTCCTCCATATGCCGGTGGATGTTCTCCACCATCACGATGGCGTCGTCGACGACGAGGCCGACCGCGAGCGTCAGGCCGAGCAGCGAAATGTTGTCGATGCTGAAGTTGAACAGGTACATCGCGCCGAGCGTCGCGATCAGCGAGATCGGCACCGCCAGCGCCGGGATGATGGTGGCGGTGACGCGCCGCAGGAACAGGAAGATCACCAGGATGACGAGCGCGATCGGTCAGGCCGAGCGTGAACTGCACGTCGTGCACGGCATCGCGGATCGAGGTGGAGCGGTCGTTGAGCACGTTCAGGCTGCGCGCCGCGCGGCAACTGGCTTTCGAAGCTCGGCAGCAGCGCCTTGATGCGGTCGACCACCTCGACCGTGTTGGCTTCGGGCTGGCGGTAGACGCCGAGAATGATCGCGCGGGTGCCGTTGTACCAGCTCGCGGTCTGATTGTTCTCGACCGAGTCCGTCACCACCGCGAGGTCGCCGAGCCGCACCGGCCGGTCGCCGCGCGTCGCGACGATGATGTTGCGGAACTGGTCGGCGTTCGACAGCTCGGTCTGCGCCTGGATGGTCAGGGACTGCTTGCGTGTTCTTCAGCGTGCCGATCGGCGTGTTGGCGTTGGCGGCCGCGATCGCCGCCTGCACCTCGTCGACGCCGATGCCGCGGGCGGCGAGCGCATCCGGATTCAACTGCACGCGCACGGCATATTTCTGGCTGCCGAACACCTGCACCTGCGCGACGCCGTCGATGGTCGACAGCGCCGGCGAGATCACCTGCTGGGCGAAGGCGTCCATGTCCTGCAGCGGCGCGATATCGCTGCTCAGCGTCAGGATCAGGATCGGCGCGTCGGCCGGATTGACCTTGCGGTAGCTCGGCGGCTCGGTCATCTCGGTCGGCAGTTGCCGCTGCACCCGCGCGATCGCGGATTGCACGTCGGCGGCGGCGCTGTCGATGTCGCGGTTGAGCTCGAACTGGAGCGCGATCGACACCGAGCCCTGCGAGCTGGTCGCGCTGATGGTGTCGATGCCGGCGATGGCCGAGAACTGCTTGATCAGCGGCGTCGCGACCGCGTTCGCCATCGTGTCGGGCGAAGCGCCGGGCAGCGAGGCCGAGACGTTGATGACGGGAAATTCGGTGCGCGGCAGCGCCGCCACCGGCAGGAACATGTAGGCGAAGGCAGCCGCTGACCACGAGCGCCGCCGACATCAGCGTCGTGGCGACGGGATGCCGGATGCAGAATTCCGAAATGTTCATCGCTGCGCCTTGGCCTCGGAGGCGGGCTCGCGCCGGCTCGCATCGCCGGCCCGCTGGCGCGCCGCTGGCCGGCGGCGCCTCGGCCACGCGCGTGCCGTCGATCAGACGCATCTGCCCTTCGACGATGACACGCTCGCCGTCGTTCACGCCCGACACGAGCGCCGCGCGATCGCCTTCGATGCCGACGAGCTCGACCTTGCGCATCTCGGCTTTCCGGTCCGGCTTCGCGACGAAGACGAACGGCCCTTCTGGCCGCTCTGGATCGCCACCGTCGGGATCATCACGGTCTTCGGCCGGACATCGAGATCGATCTCGACATCGACATACATGCCCGGCCACAGCTCGAAGTTCTCGTTGGCGAACTTCGCCTTGGCGGCGATGGTGCCCGGAGCCGTATCGACAGCGCTGTCGACGAAATCGAGCACGCCCGTCGCGAGCGGCTCGCTGGCCCCCGGCGTGTAGACGCGCACCGCCGCCGGCGGCTTGGCGATGCGATGCCTTGCGAAGCGCGGCGAGGTCGCGCTCGGCGAGCGTGAAGGTCACGCGGATCGGCCGGATCTGCGTGATCGTCACCAGACCGGTCGGATCGTTGACGCTGACGAGATTGCCCGGCGTCACGCGGATGGCGCCGATGCGGCCGCCGATCGGCGCCTCGATCTTGGTGTAGTCGAGCTGCAGATTGTCGGCTCGCAACTGAGCCTTGTCGGCCTCGACGTTCGCCTGCGCGATCTTGTGATCGGCCATCGCCTGGTCGAGCTGCTGGCGCGAGCCGGCGTTGCTTTCGCTCAATTGCTGGTAGCGCTCTCGATCAGTGGGTCCGGACGGCCGTCGCCTGGTCCTTGCGAGTTGCGCCTCGTCGCGCGCGATGATCGCCTTGATTTCGCGGTCGTCGAGAGTGAACAGCAGATCGCCCTTCTTGACGAGTTGGCCATCCTTGACGTGCTGCTCGCGTCACCTGGCTCTCGAGCGCGGGATTTCACCACGACGGTCGCCGGCGATTCGATAATGCCGATGGTCCGCCGCCGGATGGCAAAGTCTTCCACCTGTGCCGGCGCTGTCGTGACGGGCGCGGCGGCACCGGCTCCTGTCGCGGAATTGCGGCCTGGCGAGGTCTGCGCGGCTACGGGATTGGCGGCGCCGTAGAAGCGATACAGACCCGCGGCGATGGCCAGCATGCAAACGAGGCAAAGAAGGAGGATTGTGCGCCTGCTCACACGGAACCTCCGGAGCCAGATGTTTCAACTCGCCCCAAAGGTCGCGGCGGCCTGCACGTCATGCCATCAATGCGCATCACAATTGTGATGTTCCAAAAATAGACTCACTCCGAAAACGGAAAGCCAGGTTCGCTGGGTCGAATAGACTCGCCAAATTACGCGGATAACTTATTGATTTTATTGGTACAGCTGGGTGGGCTCGAACCACCGACCTCCGGATCCACAATCCGGCGCTCTAACCAACTGAGCTACAGCTGCATACGCCCGCGCGCGAGCGGGCGGAAACTAGAGCATGATCCCGAAAAGTGGAAGCCGGTTCTCGGACAAGATCAATCATGATCTCGCCGGCCCCTTGTTGGCAAGGGTTTAGGCCTGGTGTTGGTTCACGCTGTTGCGCGCTGCCGTTCAAAGAAAAGGCCCGGGCAACCGGCCCGGGCCTTACGCTACTGAAAACTCGTTGGTCGGGACTTAGGCGACCTTCTTCATCGCCTTGCTGACGCCGGCCTTGATCGGCTCCGCGGTCTCGGTCGCGACCTTCTGGGCGAGGCCTGCGAGCTCCTTGCTCTGACCCGACAGCGTCTCGAACTGCGAGCGCGCGTGCTTGGTCGACAGCTCGATGAACTCGGACGGCGACTTCACGCCGAACAGGCTCTCGGTGAAGGAGAACATCGCGTTGGTGTTGAAGCGCGCAATCTCGATCATCTTGAGGCCGTAGTCGGTCGCGCCCTTGGAGGCGGTCGCGTAGACGGTCTCGAGCATCTCGGTGTTCTCTTCCGCGACGACCTTCATCTTCTCGTACGCGTCCTTGCTCTGAGCGACGCCCTTCTCGGCGAACTCGCGGAACGCGGCCGGAACTTCCATCTTCGGCATGTCGAAGGACGGGATGTCGAACTTCGGCATCTCGAACATCGGAATGACGGTGGCGGCTTTGGCAGGCTTCGGCTTCATGGTGGCTTCGGTCATGGAAGTCCTCTCGCTCTGGTAAGCGTGCGGCTGGCTCTCACCAGCTGCCGCACATGAATTCCTGATGACCGTGATATAGCAAATCACATGGTGCGACGCAAGGTAAATTTGTGCATCGCAACAAAATAATTAAGATATTGAAACTATGGAACTATTTTTGGCTTCGCGCTGTCCATCGCGGCCTTGGTTGCCGCAGCGCCAAGATCCTTCGCCTGCGATTGCATCGCCTGCATCTGCGCCTTCAGATACTCCTGCTGCAGGGCGACGACCTCCTGGACGTCCTTGGCCCGGACGAGCTTTTGGGCGAATTCGAACGAGTTCGCCATGTTCTGCTCGGCGAAACTCATCGCCTTCTGGCTCATTTCCTTGGCGCCCGACTGGGCGGTGGCGGCCTGCGTCTCGGCCGTGGTGACGGCCTTCTGGGCCGCCGTCATGAAGCCGTCGACGGCCTTGCGCGCCTGCTCGACGCGACTGTTCGGCGAACTGCCGCATCTGGGTCGGAACATCGAAGTTCCACGGATTGTCGGCCATCTGGGCTCTCCTGCGGTTACCCCGATAACGCCTTCGGCGGCCATTCTATCCCAAGCTTGAGCGGCTGCGAAACAGCCGCATTAACGTTACACCGCGCCCCGCGTGGACGGGGCAAAAACCCCCATTTATTAAGGGTTCGTTTACGCTGAAGGCCCGCCAAACCGAATGACCGCAGCCGGAACCGACATCCTGACGCTCACGCGCGACGCGCGGCTCGCGCCCTATGCGATGAGCGCGATCCCGGCGTGGTTTTGGGCCGCGGACGGCAGCCACGTGCTGTGGGCGAATGCGAGCGGTGCGGCCGCGCTCGGCGCGGCATCGCCCGCGGAATTGACGCAGCGGCGTTTCACCACCGAAGAACCGCTCGGCGCCGATATCGCACGGCTTGCCGAGTCGCTGCCGCCGACCGCGCAGAAATACGAGCGATTGCGCGATGTCGGCACCAATCTCGTGTGCGCGTGCGCGCGCGTCACGGTGCGCGACATCAACGGCATTCTGGTGATCGCATCGGAGCCGGCGCGCACGAGCGTGCCATTCGCCGAGCGCGCATCGCGCTTATTTCAGGCGAGCAGCGAACCTCTGGCGGTGTTCACCGCGGACGGTGCGTTGCTCTATGCGACCGGCGAACTTGAGCCCGGCACGACGCTAACGACGCTCGGCGCGGATACGCTGAAAGCGGACGCGATCGCGAACGGGCGCGCGAACGGCGAAAGCGCGCTCGGCAATACGACGCTGGAGAAGATCGGATCGGGCAGCGCGACGGTGCTGCTCGCGACGCTGTCCGACGCTCGTGAAAGCGCGGATGTTCGGGCCGAGCGGGCTGTCGAGCAGACCGATCAGGCCGAAGCTCCGGCGGAGCAAGCGCTATCCTCGCCGCCCGAGGATGTGCCGACTGCGGCGACTGCGGAATCCGCATTCACACCTTCCGACACACCTGCTCCGCCCGCCGATACCTCTGCTGCTCCCGCATCCGCAGACATCCCCGCCGAAAGGCGCGCGCCGTTGCGCTTCGTATGGAGCATGGACGCCGCGCTGCGCTTCATCGTGACAACGCCCGCTTTCGCCACCGCGATGGGTGCACGCACTGCCGAGGCGCTCGGCAAGCCATGGAGCGAGATCGCCCAGGCGCTCGCGCTCGATCCGGAGAACAAGGTCGCAAACGCGATCGCGTCGCGCGACACCTGGAGCGGCGTCACCATCGCGTGGCCGCTCGAGACAAGCGGCGAGCGCGTCAACGTCGAACTCTCCGGCCTGCCGATCTTCGATCGCGACCGCACCTTCCAGGGCTATCGCGGCTTCGGCGTATGTCGCGATGTCGCGCGCGCCGCACCCGCGCCGGTACAGGCTACGCCGCCCGAGCCGACGCCAACCGCCGAGCCCGAGCCGCCGAAAGAACTCGAACCGCGTCCGCTGCTCACCGTGGTGCCGGCCGCAAAAAATGTCGTGCCGTTCCGCAGCGCGGCGCCCGCGCCGGCCGAGAAGCGACCGACGCTGACATCGGTCGAACGTTCAGCCTTCAACGAAATCGCCGAAGCGCTTACCAAAGGCGAAGCGCCGCCGATCACGCCCGAGCCCACCGAGGCGCCCGCGCCCGAACGCGTGCGCGCACCCGAGCCCCCCGCCCTCCCCGGTACGCTGCCGAGCGCGTTCGCGCCCGCGGTCGAAGAACCCGTGCTGAAGAATGGCGACGCCGATCACGCCGTCCTCGACCGCCTTCCGGTCGGCGTGCTGATCCATCGCAACGAGAACCTGCTTTATGCCAACCGCGCCTTTCTCGAATGGACCGGCTACGCCGACCTCGCGGCGGTCGCGGCCGCGGGCGGCCTCGAGCACCTCGTGGTCGATCCCACGGCCGGCGCGCTCGACCGCAACGGAACGGGGAAGACCTTCACCATCGCGACGCGCACCGGCGACACGCTGATCTGCGAGGGCCGCCTCTACTCCGTGCCGTGGAACGGCGAGAGCGCGCTGATGCTCGCGCTGGTGCGCACCGCCGCGGCGGACCGCCTGCGCGATTCCGAGATCGCGCTGCGCGCGGCCGAAGCCGAGACGCGCGAACTGCGCTCGATCCTCGACACCGCGACCGACGGCGTGATCGTGGTCGACCGCGACGGGCTGGTCCTCACCTTCAACCGCTCGGCCGAGGCGCTGTTCGGCTACGAATATCACGAGATGGCGCGCCGGCCCTTCACCGAGCTGTTCGCGCCGGAGAGCGAGCGCGCCGCGCGCGACTATCTCGACGGGCTGACCAAGAACGGCGTCGCGAGCGTGCTCAACGACGGGCGCGAGGTGATCGGCCGCGTGCGCCAGGGCGGGCTCATTCCGCTGTTCATGACGATGGGGCCGATCGGCGTCGGCATGCCGAAGTTCTGCGCGGTGCTGCGCGACATCACGCAATGGAAGCGCGCCGAGGAGGACCTGCTCAACGCCAAGCGCACCGCGGAGCGCGCGTCATCGGCGAAGTCGGATTTCCTCGCGAAGATTTCCCACGAGATCCGCACGCCGCTCAACGCCATCATCGGCTTTTCCGAGGTGATGATGACCGAGCAGTTCGGCCCGCTCGGATCGGATCGCTATCGCGAATACATGCGCGACATCCATTCGTCGGGCGAGCATCTGGTGTCGCTGATCAACGACCTGCTCGACCTCTCGAAGATCGAAGCCGGCAAGCTCGACCTCGTGTTCGCGAGCGTGAATCTCAATCAGCTGGTGCAGCAGTGCGTCGCGCTGATGCAGCCGCAGGCAAACCAGCAGCGCATCATCATCCGCTCGTCGCTCTCGCCGACGCTGCCGCCGGTGGTGGCGGACGCGCGCTCGGTGCGGCAGATCGTGCTCAATCTTCTCTCAAACTCGATCAAGTTCACCGGCGCCGGCGGGCAGGTCATCGTCTCAACGGCGCTGACCGACCGCGCCGAAGCGGTGCTGCGCGTGCGCGACACCGGCATCGGCATGACCGACAAGGAAATCGAGACGGCGATGGAGCCGTTCCGCCAGCTCGCCACGTCGACGCGCTATGGCTCCGGCGGCACAGGGCTCGGCTTGCCGCTGACGAAGGCGCTGGCGGAGGCGAACCGTGCGGCGTTCGCGATCAAGAGCGCGGTGGATGCGGGGACGCTGGTGGAGATCACGTTCCCGGGGACGAGGGTGCTGGCGGAGTAGGCGAGACGCCGTAGCTCGCATGAGCAAAGCGACATGAGGGATTTTGGGGGTGCCGGGCGATGATCCGAAGCTGATCGAGCCGGTCGCGCTCGCGGCTTAGAGGACGGCTCTCCAGATTCCACCGGCACTTGGCCCTAGTAATACCCCCGGACTCTCCAGAAATTTCAATCAGTGATAGCAATGGCATGCTGAAACGTGTAACGTTTTTCGGAGTTGGCAGGAGTACGACTGATGTCGGTTCTCAGAAACCATAGTCTTCGAATTGACTACAAGCTCACTTGGTTTCCCAACCCAAACGTGCCGAAGACAGTACACACGCCGATAGAAACTCGCCGCAAATAGAGGCTGGCACCTTTAAGACCAATAGTTCTTATTACGAACTTGAACCAGAGAGGCGCGGAAAGGCATCCTCGACCTACTACCGATACATTTTGGCGACCACGCGATAGCTGAAATTGACGTTAGCATGATGGACGTACCGTTTTTGGCGATACATATTTCATGGTCATAGCGTGGGTACATCTTGGCCAGCCACAAAAGCCGAAGGGTATGAACAGAGACTCATCCCATGTTAGTGTTGCCGAATACAACTGTACCGTTCCACATCGTTCATGGCGTAGAGAAAGACCGTTATGTTGGTCGGAACTTCTCTCCTGCTGGAAGGATCGTGCAGAGCGGGCATTCGGGTGATTGATCGTCCGGGAGATCCTGGGAAAAAATTCACCGTTGCGAGACATACTCAACGGCTAGCGGTAGACGGCACGAAAAAAATCAGCTGCTTCGGCGAGGCACCCACACGACAATCATCACGGCACGCTGAGCGAGCTTAGCTCGGATTGAGCGCAGCGAAATCTGGCGGCTGCTTCAATAGTCGCAGCCGATATTGTGGCGGGACGGTCCCGGGTTTCGCCATAGCGCGTCGCAGACGCGCGTAAACGCGCTTTAGGACTCTGGTCGACCTCGCGAAAGGCGCGGCGATTTCCAAGAACGTGATCGTCGATTTCGAGAAAGGCCGCCGCGTGCCCAATCGCAATAATCTCGCGGCGATCCAGCGCGTGCTCGAAGAAGCCGGCGTCGAGTTCACCAACGGCGACGCGCCGGGCGTGCGGCTGCGGAAGAAAAGAAAGTAGCACGCTTGTGTCCCGGCGCGGCGCAGCGTGAAACGATGCACCGCAGAACCGGGACCCCGGTTCGCTTTGTCAAAGAAGCACCGGGACGCCGGATCAGCGAAGCATCACTCCGCTGCGCTGCGTGCTGCATCGCGTCCGGGGAACGTTGACGGGCTGCCACGACGGCAATCGCAATATCTGGCGGCGTTTCAGCGTGTGGCGCCGTCGCTCTATTTTTCCGAAAGCTTTGCAACCCCGATCAACACAACGCACACCGCTTGCCGATATCGTTGGGAGTCATGCACTACGTGCTTTTAATCCTCGGCATCGTCGTGTTCGTCGTTTGGGACGTGAAGCAGAACGGTGCCCGTTTCAGCCAACCCGTGACACACTTCGTCTACCGCGTCGCCGGCGGACACTAGAGGCAGGCGCCTCTGTCCGTTCGTGACTGCACGGATGTCCGCTTTGGTCAAAAGCGGACCAAAACTCACGCGCCAATGTGCCGCTTTGAGGCACAGGTCGGCGCGACAGGGCCACAGCCCGCATGAGCACAGCGATATGCGGGCCTGCACCGCCGCGCAGATTCATCGTTAATTGGCCCCGCAATTGCTTAACCCCATCAGGTGGAGGACAGCTTGCCGCACCACCGACTGAGGTTCGACGAAGGGGGTGGGGCAAGCCGAGCAGCACCGGCTAACGACCTCATTCGCCAGAAATCATCTGGACAACCAAGCGAACGTGCCATGTCAATTCATTCAAGACTGAAGATGGCCGACGCAATTCGCGCCGATACGCTTGACGTGGCACTGGAGCCGGATTTCGACTTCGGTTCGGATGCCTATCGATCGCTGTTTGTGCGCGCGCAAGCAACGCCGTTTCAAAGTCCGCGTTGGCTGGAATTGCTTTACAGCAAAGTGGCCCCCGCTTTCCGCGCCGAAAGCGTACCTGTTACGGTGCGCGACAGGAGCACCGGCGCGCTTGTGTTCGTGCTGCCATTGGTGCGGCTTCGGCATGGCGCTCTTAGCACCCTATCCTTTGCCGACTTCGGGCTATGCGATTATTGCGAAGCAATCTACGAATTCGAACTATACGCTACTCTTGGCCACCGCATCGTTCGCCGAGCGCGTGCGCGCCGTGCTGCCCAAGGCCGATCTCATCTCGCTGACAAAGCTTCGGACGAACGATCCCGTTCTGAGGGAGCTGTTTCCCGCCGCATCTCACGTGCCGATGCGCGCTTGCGCTCACGCGGTTACGGCCGATCTCCCATGGATCGAATGGCGGCAGCAAATCTTGAATGGGAGCTTGCGGCGCGAGCTCGACTTGAAACGGCGCCGCTTCTCCAAGGTCGGAACTCCGCACTTCGCGCTGCAGGAGAGTGAAGCCGAGATCGAGCGGGCCTTCGCGGCCCTGCGGCGATTTCGGTCTGATCGATTTCAAGAGCGCGGCGCGACGGATCTCATCGATAAGGAGGCCGTGTTTTCGTTTTATAAACAGATCGCGATTGAGGGCGCGCGCGTCGGCACCGCGCGTACATACTGCTTGTCCGTGTCAGGTGAACCTGCAGCAGTGATGTTCGGTCTCGCGCATCGAGAGACGTTTTACCTGATACTGGTCGGGATTCGACCTGCTGCGTTACAGGAAGTATTCCGTCGGGCTCCTGGCGATCGAGGACACGGTGCGCGCCTCATTCGAAGCCGGCGACAAGACTTACGACTTTACGATCGGTGACTACCCTTACAAGGACCAGTTCGGCGCGAAGCCTGCGCCACTATACGAATGGCATATACCGCTGACCTTACGCGGTCATCTGGCGCGGTTCGCGATCGAAGGCATGCGTGAAACAAAACGCGTCCTCAAGCCGATGGCGCGGCGCATCTTTCCTTGGCTTGCGCGCATGCGAAGAGTGAGAAACCCCGCAATGGTGGATCGCGTTCGTGGTGGCAACGACGCGGGGAAGAACGCGTGAAGCGGATCGTGCAGAACGTCGCGCTTCTGGACACGTAGAGACCAGCGTCAGACGGAACTCCGCTCCGCCTGCGCCACAGAGTGGCGCATGAATCGTCACATTCGCGGCGCACTGCGACCCGATTTGGCGAAGATAACCCGCGCCGGCTGAGAGGGGCTTCGCGCATCTCGGCGGGTAACGGAGTGCTTCATGCAGGGACGATTGAAGTCCGCGTTGCGTTCAGCGGCCATGGCGTCGGGAATTGCGGTTTCGTCATTCATGTTCGTGCCGACGGGCAGTGCTGCTCCCGCCGCCGATAACTGCCTCACGGCGCCGAACGCGCCCGCGCCGCAGGGCAGCCACTGGTATTATCGGCTCGAGCGCGGGACGCAGCGCAAATGCTGGCGGCTTGTGCAGAAGGATCAAAAGGGTCCCCGCACGGCGGCGCGAACGGCGCCGCAGCCGGAGGGCGACGACGAGGCAGACGACGCGCCCGCTCCTGCCGCAAGCGCGCCGGCCGCGAAAATGCCCGCCGCAGTCGTGCCGACCGCGCGCGCCACGGAGCCTGCTGCACCACCGTCGCAAGCGATCGTCCGCGACCTGTTCACGCGCAATGTGAGCAACACGGACCAGCTCGCGCAGCCGCTGGCCGCGCCCACATCGCCGACGGGTGCCAACGACACCGACGTCTCCGCTGCGGCTGCACCGGCGGAACCAACTCCCAGCAAAGAGCAGGCACCGCCGCCCTCGCTTTCGCCCGCCGCGCAACCAGCGATTCAACCCGCAGCCGCGATTGAAACGGTGACCGGCACATCCAGCACGGAAACCATGCCGACGCTGAAGCTGCTGCTCGCGGCGATCGCGCTCACGGGGTTGGTCGCCGGCGGAATCTTTTTCGTCATGGGGATGCTGCGGCGGCGCACCGATGTTCTGAACCGGGTGCATGACGCAGGTCCGGACGCTACTCCATACGAGGCCTCACCCGAAACGGCGTCGGCCGAAGACGAGCCGACGTTCCAGCCGCTTCCGGCGCTGGGGCCCATGGTCCGTCAGCACGATGACATCGAGGAGGCGCTCGCGCGCATGCACGCCCGCCGGCGGCGCGCCGCCTGAGCCGAACCGTCCATCACGGTCTGTCATTAATGCGATCCATCTCGCGCACTTGAGCGGCGCGCGCCGCACTCCTAGGCTCCGGCGCCTTCAACCGCCGGAGCCGCCATGCCCCTCACCGTTCGCCCCGTCACGCGCGCCGACTACGATCAATGGCTGCCGCTGTGGGAGGGCTACAACGCGTTCTACGAGCGCAAGGGCCCGACCGCGGTGCCGATCGAGGTCACCAACATGACGTGGCAGCGCTTCTTCGATGGCTACGAGCCGGTGCATGCGCTTGTCGCCGAAGAGAGCGGCAGGCTGGTCGGGCTGACGCACTACCTGTTCCACCGCAACACCATCATGATCGCGCCGGTCTGCTATCTGCAGGATCTGTTCACCGACCCGTCGCTGCGCGGCAAGGGCGTCGGCAAGGCGCTAATCGAAGGCGTGTACGAACGCGCTCGCCTTGCTGGCTCGCCGCGCGTCTACTGGCACACGCACGAAACCAATACGACCGCAATGCGGCTTTACGACTACGTCGCGAAGCACTCGGGCTTTGTGGTGTATCGGAAGGAGTTTTAGCGGAACTCTTCCGTCGTCCCGCAAAAGCGGGGACCCAGAGCCAAAAACTGGATTCCCACTTGTTCGGGAATGAGCGGAGTGCGCGAAAGCTAGCCGCTTCGACCTCGACGCGCGTGTCGTTGTAGCAGGCGCCCTCCGCGAGATCGGCGCGATCGTCGGCCGAAACCAGCGCGCTGATGGTCTGCCCGGTTTCGCTGGTGGCGATCCAGGCGCCCTTCTCCGACGCCACGATACCGGGCGCGACCGCATCCGTGATGCGGAGCGGCAGGATGACGGTGCCGAGATCGTTGAACACGCGCACGCGTGTCGCTTGACGAGCTTGCGCGCCTTCGCGTCCTCGGGGTGCATCATCAGCGGTGGGGCCTCCGCAGGCGCGCCGCCGGCACCGAGCAGCGTCGACGAGATGCGCTTGTCCGACGCCGGAGAGATCAGCGCGAGCGGAAACTTGCTCTCGCGCTCGCGATAGGATGGCAGCCGCGCCGACGCGCCCCAGCGCAACGCGAGCGTGTCGGAGGCGAGCTCGATCTTCCCCGACGGCGTTGCCGGCATGACATTGTGCATCAGCGCGAGCGGCGCGCCGTCGCCCGCCGTCATGCGCAAGGCTTCGCGCGTCGAAATCTCGCTCGGCCGCGTGCCGCGCATGCGCGGATGCGTCGCATCCACCGCGTCGTCCATCAGGTCGCGGTCGCTCGCCGTGAAGGCGGGATCGTCGAAGCCGAAGCGCGCCGCAAGGCGGCGGAAGATCTCGGTGTTCGGCAGCGCCTCGCCGACCGGCTTGATCGCGGCCTCGGCGCGCTGGAGATAGTGGTGGCCATAGGCGCCATAGAGATCGTCGCATTCGAAGTGCGTCGCAGCCGGCAGCACGATATCGCAATATTGCATGCTCTCCGTCATCGCGATCTCGATGCCGGCGATGAACACGTCCTCGCGCGCGAGGCCGCGCTTCATGCGGTTCTGGTCCGCATGCACCACGAGCGGATTGTGATTGTAGATGAAGAGTGCGCGCAGCGGTGGATCGATGTCGTCGCGCGTCAGATGCCGGCCGATGTCCATGATGTTGAGCGTGCGCGTGCCGGGCGGCACGAAATCGGGACGCTGCAGCTTTGCCGGCGTCTTCGGCACCGCATTGCCGGCGCCGAGCACGACGCCGCTGCGCGCATTCAGCTTGCCCATCAGGGCAGGCAGCGCCACTGCGGCGCGGACGCCGCTGCCGCCGTTGCGGCCGCGTTCGAGGCCGTTCGCCGGCGCGAGCACCAGTGGATCGGCTTCCGCCATCCATTTCGCCAGTGTGGCGATGTCTTCCGCGCGTACGCCGCAAATGTCCGCCGCGCGCGCGAGCGGCCATTCGCGCGCCAGCGCCATGAACTCGTCGTAGCCCAGCACATGCTTGTCGACGAAAACACGGTCGTGCGTACCGAGCCGCTCCAGTTCAGCCGCAAGCGCGAAGCCAAGCGCGACGTCCGTGCTCGGGCGGACCGCAAGATGCAGGTCCGCCTGCTCGGCGATCTTGGTGCGCAGTGGATCGATAACGACGAGCCGGCCGCCCTTGCGCTTCGCGTTGCGCACCTGCCGCACCAGATGCAGGTTCGCGACCGTCGCGTTATTGCCCCACACGATGTTGAGCTGCGCGTCGGCCGCCGCATCCGGGCTGATACCCGGCACCGCGCCATAGGTCCCGGCCCAGGCTTCCGAGCGCACCGCGCCGCACATCGAGCGGCGATAGAGCAGCGAGGCGCCGAGCTTGTGGAAGAAGCGCAGCGACATGCTGTCCATCGCCAGCATGCCGTGCGGACCCGCGTAGTTGAGCGGCATCACGGCCTGCGGGCCGTGCTTGGCGATCACCTCCGAGACGCGCGCATGGATCATGTCGAGCGCCTGATCCCACGTAATGCGCTCGAAGCGTCCCGCGCCGCGTTCGCCCACTCGGCGCATCGGATAAAGCAGGCGCTGCGCGCCGTGGACGAACTCGGCCGTGTGGTGCGCGACCTTGTTGCAGATCACGCCCTCCGTGTAGGGCAACGCCTCCGAGCCGCGCACCTTGATAATACGGCCGTCATCGACCGTGACGGTCAGGCTGCACGTGTCGGGGCAATCGAGCGTGCAGACGCTGGCGAGTTCCGTGGCCACGACCATCTCCCCTTGAAGTCACCGCCAGATTACCACGGCATGGGCCGCCACCGGCCATGAATTGCGTTGATCGCAACCATTCGTCTCACTTGCGCGGTTGCCGCATGGACCGCCTCCCCCCGCCCGGCTAAATTCGCCATAACGGCGACACAAGAAACTTCCGGAGGACACTCCATGAACCGGCGAAGCCTGATCGCGCTCGCGCTCGGCACCATCGCGATAAGCTGCATTCCCGCACTCGCATCCGCGCAGGCGCAAAGTTGGCCGCAGCGCTCGGTACGCTTCATCCTGCCGCTCGGACCGGGCTCGGGCGTCGACATCGGCGCGCGGCTGATCGCCGACAAGCTGTCGCAAAAGTGGGGCAAGCCGGTGGTGGTCGAGAACAAGCCGGGCGGTGACGCGATCGTGGCGATTTCGGCGTTCACCGGCGCGAACGACGACCACGTGCTGCTGATGGCGCCGACCTCGACCTTCACGGCGCATCCGTTCCTGCACGAGAAGCTGCCCTATGACGTGAAGGACCTCGTGCCGATCGCGCGCGTCAGCAACACCGTGGTGGCGGTCGGCGTGCCGGCCTCGCTCGGCATCAACTCGGTCAACGAACTTCTCGCGCGCGCCAAGGCCGAGCCCGGCAAGCTCAACATGGCGTCGGCCACCGGCGCGAACGATTTCGTCGCCACCGGATTCCTGAAGCAATCAGGCGCCGATGTCGCACGTGTGCCCTATCGCGACACCGTGCAGGCGATCAACGATCTCGCCGAAGGGCGCATCCAGCTTTATGTCGCGGCTTACGCGATCATGCGGCCGCATGTGCAGGCCGGAAAGGTCAAGGTGATCGCGATCACCAACAGTGAACGTGCCCCGGTCATCAAGGACGTGCCGACCGCGAAGGAAGCGGGCCATCCGGGGCTCGGCATCGACGGGCTGATCGGTCTGTTCGGCCCGAAGGAAATGCCGAAGGAGCTGCGCGAGCGCATCGCGGCGGATGTGAAGGAAGCGGCGACCGATCCCGAGGTTGCGGGGAAGATCGCCGCCACCGGGCAGATCGTGCGGCCGGGCGGCGCGGACGAGTTCGCAAACGAGATCGAAGTGCAGAGCAAGGTCGTTTCCAACGCTGCGGCCGCGGCCGGCGTGAAGCGGATGCTGCAGAATTGACTACTTCCGTTCGTCCCCGCGAATGCGGGGACCCAGTTCTTGGCCCTGGATTCCCGCTTGCGCGGGAATGAGCGGAGAGAGTTCGATCATGATCCTCGACATCTACACGCACATTCTCCCGGACTTGTTTTTCCGGGAGATGTCGCGGGTGTCGCCGAAGCTTGAGAACATCGGCGCGCGGCTGCGCGGCGTAAAGAAACTGTTCGACCTACCGCTGCGTTTTGCCGAGATGGATGAGATCGGCGACTACGCCAAGTGATCTCGCTGCCGAACCCGCCGCTGGAGGAGATCGCGCAAGGCGAGACGGCCGCGCAGCTTGGCGCGCGTCGCGAACGACGCGATGGCGGAACTGGTCGCGCAGCATCCGAAAAGATTTCTGGCGTTCGTCGCAGCAGTATCGCTCGACGACATCGACACTGCGCTAAAGGAAGCCGAGCGCGCGATCCGCCAACTCGGCGCGCGCGGCATCCAGATCTTCACCAATATCGCCGGTCATCCGCTCGACGAAGAACGTTTTCGGCCGGTGTTCGCGCTCATGGCGGAACACGATCTACCGATCTGGCTGCATCCGGCACGCAACGCCGCGATGCCGGACTACGCGGCGGAGACAAAATCGCGCTTCGAGATGTGGTGGTGCTTCGGCTGGCCTTACGAAACGTCAGTCGCGATGGCGCGGCTGGTGTTCTCCGGTGTGTTCGACCGCCATCCCGGCCTGAAGATCGTCACGCATCACCTTGGCGGTGGCATGATTCCGTTCTTCGACGGACGCATCGGCGCCGGCATGGAGGTGCTCGGCTCACGCACCTCGGACGAGGACTACTCGCAGGTGCTGACATCGCTGAAGCGCCCGCATCTCGATTATTTCCGCCACTTCTATGCCGACACCGCGCTGTTCGGCGCCGGCAACGGGCTGACCTGCGGTCTCGATTTCTTCGGCGCAGACCGTGTGGTGTTCTCGACTGACGCGCCGCTCGGGCCGATTGCGAAGACGATTGCGGCAGTCGACGGGCTGGGATTGGATGCAAGGGCGCGTCAGAAAATCATGGCGGGGAATGCCGAGCGCCTGATGAAGCTGCGGCTCCGCTAGCGTCGCGCAGGAAACGGCGCCCCGCCTCGGTCACGACCACCATCCCGCGCCCTTCGGATTTACGCATCACGAGGCCGCGGTCGACCGCATCCTCCCACACAGTGAGGCGCGGGCACGAGGTGCGCCACGCATCGATGACCTCGGCGTGCGTGCGGGGTTCCTTGGCGACCCATTCGACCAGGTCGCGCACCAGTGGATCGAGTGTGCTGCTCATTCTGGCTTTCTATCGAATTTGCAGCCGCGGAAAAAGTAACCCTCTCCCCGCGAACGGGGAGAGGGCGAGCGCAACCGGCGTCGAGTGGGGGAAGCCTCACGCTGGCGCGCTGCTCAGGCGCCCCGGCAGATTGATCATCTGGGTCAGCACCATCAGCGCGGAGACCACCACGAATAGCGCGAGCGCGCCGATCAGCAGCGAGTAGGTCTCCAGTCCAAGCAGCACGTAAATGAAGGCGAACAGGCTCGCGAGTATCAGGGCGAACAGGAACGCCGGGATGAAGCGCCGTGCGACCGCCGCTGTGTAGAGCGTCGCCTGCACCAGCACGAGGCTGGCGCTCAACAGATAGGCGTTGGTGTAGCCGATCGGCTCTGCGAACGAGAGCAGCAGCAGCGAGAACAGCGAGAGCGAGATCCCAAGCAGGCCGTACTGCACGACGTGGATGCGCAAGCGCGACAGCACCTCGAAGAAGAAGTAGGTCGCGAACGAGAGCACAATGAACAGGAGACCGTATTTCGCGACGCGGTTGATCATGCGGTAGATCGGCGTCGCCTCGATCAGGTCGACGCCGATCGACGGCCCGCTCCACATCGCTTGATCGCCAATCGCGCCCGCAGTGTTGATACGCGGCGAGCCGAATTCGGTCGTCTGCCACTTCGCCTCAAAGCCATTTGCGGTGACAGAGGAGTCGAGCGGCAGCACGTCGCCGTTGAAGCTCGGCGAATGCCAGGACGAGCGGAACACGGCCGACATATCCTTCGCGGCGTGGATGACACCGAATTGGCTGGTGCCGCGCAGCGTCACGCCTCCCTTGAAGGCGACGCGCGTGCCCTCGGTGTTGAGGGGCGGCGTCAGCGGAAACTTCGCCAAGATGAACTCGCCCGTCCGGCAAGCGGTCTCGGGGCGGACGGCTTCGACGCAGGGCACCCACGCGGTTTTCGTGCCGTCGATGGCAATGCTGTCGGCCGAATTGAGGCCGGTGAAGCGCGACTTGGTGCCGAGCACGATTGCTGCCTCGTTCCAGATGAAGCGGCCGTCCTTGTCGCTGACAAGTTCGCGCAGCCGCGCTTCGCTCAGCACCGCGAACGTGCCCTGCAGGTCGAGCTTCGCGTCGTAGACGGTCGCGGCGAACAGCCCGCGCCGCCGCTCCTGCGGCGTGAGATTTGCGGCGAGATCGAGCTTCGCGGCGGCGATGCGCACGTAGGTGCGCGAGCGCTCGCCCGCCTGATACGGAATGACCAGCACCGGCCCGAGGATGATCTGCTCCGGTCCCCAGTTGCGCGTGAACTCCTGCCGCACACCGGATTGGCGCGCCTCGCGCTCCTCGATCAGGTTCGAGATGAACATGTTCGGCAGGATGGTCGCGATCGCGAGGCCGGCGATCAGCGCGACCTTGGAGAATGAGAGCGAGGTGTAGTCGGCTGCGGCTTGCGGCGGCTGCGGCGGGGATGGTCCCGCGTCAGGCGGCGCGGCGAAGGGATCGGTCGTCGTGTCAGTCATGCTGCTTCCTCTGTTGAAAGATCATTCGGCCGCGGCGAGCAGGCCGCCGAACCGCCGCTCGCGGTTGTGAAACTCCACAACGGCTGTGCGCAGATGCTCGGCGCCGAAGTCGGGCCACATCGTCCCGGTGAAGTGCAGTTCGGCGTAGGCGGCCTCCCAGAGCAGGAAGTCCGAGAGACGCTTCTCGCCGCCGGTGCGGATCAGCAGGTCGACATCGCGGCCGGGGCCGTGCCCCTGATGCGCCAGCAGGCGGCCGAACGCGGAGCGCTCAGGCGAATCATCGCCGAGCCAGGTGGCGGCAGCGTTGGCGATGGCGGCGCGCGCCGAGTAATCGAGGGCGACGGTGAGCGCGAGGCGCGTCCCGTGCGCGGTCGCGGCTTCGGCGGCGGCGATCTCGTCGGCAAGTCCATCCGGCAGGCGGTCGCGCCGGCCGATGACGCGCAGCCGCACGCCGTTCACGATGAGGCGCCGCACGTCGCGCCGCAGGTACTTGCGCAACAGGATCATCAGCACCTCGACCTCGAGCGGCGGGCGCTTCCAGTTGTCGGCCGAGAAGGCGAACAGTGTGAGCGCACCGATGCCGCAATCGCGCGCGGCCTCGACGGTGCGCCGCACGGCCTCGATGCCCTCGCGATGGCCGGCCGACCGCGGCAGGCCGCGGCGCTCGGCCCAGCGGCCGTTGCCGTCCATGATGATGGCGACGTGCAGGCCATCATCATGGCGGTCATCTTCTTGTCGTTCGAGAGTACTTTGCATTGTAAAGCTTCCTTGCAAAAAAATTTTGGATGTCAGGCTGGCTTCAGTTTTCGAAGGCTTGTGGAAGTCCCTGCTCCCTTCGCGGCGCTGGCCGCGTCGCGCACGACCTGTTCGAGCACTTCGAGATATTCGAGATAGCGCGCGCGCCCGTCCGGCGTGATACGCGCGATCGTCTGCGGGCGATTGTGGTCGTAGCCCTTCTCGATCGCGACCAGCCCGGCTTCCTGCAGCACCTGCAGGTGACGAGAGAGATTGCCGTCGGTCAGCCCGCACATCTGCCTGAGGTCGCCGAACACGAGACCCTTCGGATGCGCGACCAGCGAGGTGAGCACCGAGAGCCGCGCCTTCTCGTGGATAACGCGGTCGAGCCCCTCGTAGGCGAAGCGCCCTTCCTCGGACTTATTCTTCGCCATCGTCGCCTCCGGTCGCGCGATAGAGCACGAAGGCCATCATGAATTGACCGATGCCGAACGGGATCGCCATCGCGAGGGCTGAAAACGGCGCCGCCTCGGCGAGCGCAAGCGCCGCAAGTCCGGCCGCCAGATACCAGACGCCGACCGCGAACATGCCGCGCGGCAGCGAGCGGCACGAGGCGAATACGCCGAGGCTGAAGACGATCTGCCAGAGACCGGGTAGCAGCGGCAGCGAGTCCGGCGCGTAGCGATAGAGCACGACGGTGAGCAGCGTGCCGGCGACGCCGGCCGGGATGTATTGCTCGACCGCGCCGTAGAGCATCTCGTCGGCGAGCCCGCCGTGCTCGCGGCGCGAGCGCGCTACCATTTCGGCGGCGGTGAGAATGACGGCGACGGCCGCCATGCCAGTCCATAATACAAGCCACGCGAGCGGCCGTGCTTCGGCATCCGGGAGATAAAGCGCCTGCAGGGCGGCGGCGAGCAGCGCGAGCAAGCCGGTGGCCGCGACCGTAACCGGGCCGTAGCCACGGAACTGGGTCCCGCGGGCAAGCTGGCTGCGGATCGCCGTAATGTCGGCCAAGGCGCGATCCAGGTCCTTCAACATCACCCTCGCATTTACTTTACAATGCAAAGTACCCTGAGATGTAGACCAAGTCAAGACGGGCTCCATGGGCGCCGCGCGGCACGGGATTGCGGCTATTCACAAGGCGAATGTCTGGAACTCCCGAATTCGTATAGCCTTAAAGTCTGGCCCGCCGCCGCGACGCGCAATACGGAGGACTTCATGCGATTTCTCGTCCGCACCGTCCTTGCTCTTGTTGCGAGCACGTTGGTCCTTGCCGGCGCGGCCCGCGCGGCCGAGGACGTCGACCTCCTCCTGGTGCTTTCCTCCGACGTTTCGCGCAGCGTCGATACCCGCAAATTCCAGCTTCAGCGCGAGGGCTACGCGGCGGCGCTGTCCAACCCGCGCGTGATCGATGCGATCCGTTCCGGCCCGCACGGCAAGATCGCGATCTGCTTCGTCGAATGGTCAGGCGCGACATCCCTCAAGCTGGTGATCGACTGGACCGTCGTCAGCGACGCGGCATCGGCGCGCAAGATCGGCGACCAGATGCTCGAACTACCGCGCTCGTTCGCGGACCGCACCTCGATCAGCGCCGGAATAGACTTCTCGATGGCGCAATTCGAGCGCTCGCCCTATCGCGCGGCGCGCCGCACCATCGACGTCGCGGGCGACGGCACCAACAATTCCGGGCGCGACATCGTGACGGCGCGCGACGAGGCGATTGCGAAGGGCGTCACCATCAACGGGCTGGTGATCCTGAGCGAAACACCGCTGCCATGGAATCCGGAACACACCAATCCGCCCGGCGGGCTCGACGAATATTTTCGCCGCAACGTGACCGGCGGCCCCGGCTCGTTCGTGATGGTGGCGGAGAACCACAACTCGTTCGGCCAGGCGATCGCTAAAAAGATGATCGCCGAGATCGCGTGGATGCCGCCGCAGGGTGTGTTGCGGTAGAGATTGTTCGTGTTCACCGTTGCCGACCTCGAATCCGCTTGCAAAATGGTCCACGCCACGATGCCGCCGACGCCGCAATACGCGTGGCCGCTGCTGAAAGCGCGCACCGGCGCCGACGTCGTGATCAAGCACGAGAACCACACGCCGACCGGCGCGTTCAAGGTGCGCGGCGGGCTCGTCTACGCCGACCGCCTCAAGCGTGAGCGCCCGCATGTGAAGGGCGTGATCACGGCGACGCGCGGCAATCACGGGCAGTCGCTTGCCTTCGCGTGTGCGCGCGCCGGTGTGCCCTGCACGGTGGTGGCGCCTATCGGCAACTCGGTCGAGAAGAACGCCGCCATGAAGGCTTTCGGCGCGGAATTGATCGAGCACGGGCGCGATTTCGATGAGGCGCGCGAGCGTGCGGTCGAAATCGCCAGCGAGCGCGGCTATGAATACGGCAAGTCGTTCGACCGCGACCTGGTGCAAGGCGTCGCAACCTATGCGTACGAGCTATTCACCGCCGAGCCGGATCTCGATGCCGTGTATGTGCCGATCGGTCTTGGCTCCGGCATATGCGGCGTAATCGCGGCGCGCGATGCGCTGGGGTGCAAGGCGCGCGTGATCGGCGTCGTGTCGGACCGGGCCAACACCTATCGGCTCTCGCTCGATGCGGGCCGCTGCGTGCCGACTAACTCGGCACTGACGTTCGCGGACGGCATGGCGGTGCGCATTCCGGACGCCGAAGCGCTCGCCATCATGCAGGCCGGGATGGAGCGACTGATCGAAGTGACCGACGACGAAGTCGCTGAGGCGATCCGCATTCTCTACAGCGACACGCACACGCTGGCCGAAGGCGCCGGTGCTGCGGCATTCGCGGCGTTGATGCAGGAGCGCGACAAGATGCGCGGCAAGCGAGTCGCGGTCGTCTTGTCGGGGCAGAACATCGACCGACCGTGGATGCAGACGGTGCTCAGCGGAGCGACGCCGCAGGTCGCGTGACGGTGTGACGCAGCTTCTTCGCGTTCTCTTGCATCGTCCCAATCACACGGAATCCGTACGGACCATCAAAGCAAACGCCCGCTCTTTTGATTTATTCCAGACTGATGAAGTTTAGAATAGTTCTAATTATTTGATTTATAACGGGAATTTTCGTTGTGCGGGCGTGTTTGCCAGCCTACAGCACACAACGAAGCGGCATCTTCGAGCCGCTCGGTTGAACCAGTACGTCCCGTCCGGAGGTCCTCGATGAAGCGTGTCCTGCTTTCCGCCATCTGCGCTGCGGCGTTCGCTGCGCCCGCGTTCGCCAGTGAAGTCAACGTTTACTCCTACCGCGAGCAGAAGCTGATCCAGCCGCTGTTCGAAGCCTTTACCAAGGACACCGGCATCAAGGTGAACGTGATCTCGGCAAGCTCCGGCCTCGAGCAGCGCATCAAGACCGAAGGTGCGAACTCGCCCGCCGATATGCTGCTCACCGTCGACGTCGCGCGCATGCAGGATGCGATCGACGCTGGCGTCACCCAGCCGATCCAGTCCGCGGTGCTCGAGAAGGCGGTGCCGAAGGCCTATCACGGCCCGGACGGCGCCTGGTACGGCATCTCGATGCGCGCGCGCGTTGTCTACGTCTCGAAGGAGCGCGTGAAGCAAGAGGCGATCACCTACGAGGAATTGGCCGATCCGAAGTGGAAGGGCAAGATCTGCATCCGCTCCGGCCAGCACATGTACAATAACGCGCTGTTCGCCGCCTATCACGCCAAGCACGGCGAGGCGAAGACTGAGGAATGGCTCAAGGGCATCAAGGCAAACCTTGCGCAGAAGCCCTCCGGCGGCGACCGCGAGACCGCGCGCGACATCGCGGCCGGCAAGTGCGATATCGGCATCGCCAACACCTATTACTGGGCGCTGATGAACGACAAGGAAGCCGAGCGTAAGCCTTGGGCCGAGGCCACCAAAGTGATCCTGCCGACATTCCAGGGCGGCGGCACGCACGTGAACCTGTCGGGCGTTGTTCTGGCGAAGCACGCGCCGAACAAGGCCAACGCGCTGAAGCTGATGGAGTGGCTGGTCGGCGAGAAGGCGCAGCACATGTACTCGGACATGAACTACGAATATCCGCTGCTCTCCGAAGTGAAGATCAATCCGACCATCGCCGCCTACGGCACGCTCAAGCCGGACACGCTGCCGCTCGCCGAAGTGGCGAAGCACAAAAAGGCTGCGGCGAACCTGGTCGACAAGGTGGGGTTCGACAACTAACCGATGGCCGCTGCTGATCTAACCAATCCGGCGCCGGGCTCCCCTGCCCGGCGCCGTTTTTTCTGGACGTCGTCCGATCTTGTCGCCGGAGCGTTCCTGATCGCGGTCGCGGCGCTGACCATCATTCCGCTCGCGAATCTCGTTCGCATCGCGCTGTCCGGCGAGACCGATATCTGGGCCGACCTTGCGGCCTACGTGCTTCCCGAGGCGCTGCGCGTCACCGTGCTGCTGCTCGCAGGCGTCGCGTTCGTCACGGCGATCGCCGGCACCGGCACGGCGTGGCTCGTCACCGCGTATCGCTTTCCCGGCCGCGACACGCTCGCGTGGGCGCTCGCGCTCCCGCTCGCGTTTCCGACCTACATCGTGGCGTATATCTACGTCGATTTCTTCGACTCGTTCGGTCCGGTGCAGTCCGTGTTGCAGGCCTTGACCGGCTGGCACCCCACGCCCGCGTCCTGGTACCCGAACATCCGCTCGCTGCCGGGCGCGGTCTTCGTGTTCTCGCTGGTGCTCTATCCTTATGTATTCCTCGCCGCCCGCGCGATGTTCCAGACGCAGAGCGCGTGCCTGTTCGAGGTCGCGCGCACGCTTGGCGCGACGCGTTTCATGCTGGCAC
Source organism: uncultured Alphaproteobacteria bacterium (assembly GCA_963779545.1). Lineage (GTDB taxonomy): Bacteria > Pseudomonadota > Alphaproteobacteria > Rhizobiales > Xanthobacteraceae > PALSA-894. The sequence goes on from CAVZYQ010000015.1 coordinate 122,090, forward strand.
GCCACGTGGCGCTGCCGCTCGCGCGACCGGCGCTCGCGGTCGGTCTCTCGCTTGTGCTGATGGAGACACTGAACGACATCGGCGCGTCGGAATATCTCGGCGTGCGCACGCTTACGCTGTCGATCTTCACCACCTGGCTCAACCGCTCCAGCCTGCCCGGCGCCGCGCAGATCGCCTGCGTGATGCTGATTGCGGTCGCCGCGCTCATCTGGCTGGAACGCTACGGCCGGCGCGACAAGCGCTTCCATCTCGTGCTGCGCCGCGCGCAGCCGCCCGCCCCGATCGTGTTGACCGGCTGGGCGGGTTTCGCGATGGGCGCGGTCTGCGCGGTGCCGGTGCTGTTCGGTTTTCTCGTCCCGGCGATCCACCTCGCCTACGAAGCGCTGCATCGCCGCTTCGACATCGAACTTCTCAGCGCCGCGCTCAACACCATTCTGTTCGCTGCCGCCGCAACCGTCGTTGCGCTGGTGCTCGGCTTTGGCGCCGTGATGGCGGCGCGGCTGATCCGCCGCCCCTGGACCAACGCGGCGCTAATGCTCGCCGGTCTCGGCTATGCGGTGCCCGGCACCGTGCTGGCACTGGCGCTGCTCTCACCGCTGGTCGCAATCGACGAAGGGCTGAACGCGGTCTCGCGCGCCTTCGCGGGCGTGGGCGTCGGGCTCGTGGTCGCAGGCTCCGGCGCCGCGATCGTCATCGCCTATGTGGTGCGTTTCCTTACCATCGCGACCGGCTCGGCGCAGGCAGGATTGTCGCGCGTCTCAACCCACATCGACGATGCGGCACGCACGCTGGGGCAAAAGCCCGGCGCGCTGATGCGCCTGATCCACATTCCGCTGGCACGCCCTGCGCTTGGCGGCGCGGCGCTGCTGGTGTTCGTCGATTGCCTGAAGGAATTGCCCGCGACGCTGCTGCTGCGCCCGCTCAATGCCGAGACGCTCTCGACCTACATTTACCAGTTCGCGACACGCGGGAATTTCGAGGAAGGTGCGCTTGCCGCGTTGCTGATCGTCGCGGCCGGGATCATTCCGGTCATCCGCATGGCGCGCTACGCCGACCTCACGCTGATGCCGGAGGCGACGCCGCAGTAGCGCGGCGCTCCATCATGCGCATGCTGGCGCGGACGCGCCGCACGATCAGCAGCACCGCGATCAGGAAGCAGACCCCGCCCGCCGCCATGATCCCAAGGTTGAGGCCGCTGCTTTCGCCGAGCAGCGCCGCGCGCCCGATCGAGCCGAGGTAGGTGTAAAGAATGACCTGCGGGACGATGAACACGAAGGTCGCCCAAGTGAATGGCCACACCCCGATCCGCGTCAGGCCGAAGATCGCGTTCTGGACCATCGAGGGGACCGGCGACGCGAGCCGGCACAGCCCGACAATGCGCCACCCTTCGGCATTCACCGCATCCATGATGGCGAGCGCCTTCGGCTTGCGCTCGACGTATCGCCACACGCGCTCACCGAAGAAGTAGCGCACCAGCAGGAACACCAGCAGGCAGCCCGCGGTCGTAGCCGGAACGATGATCGGCACGGCCGCGACGCCATACACGATGCCGGCCGCGATCGTGAGGATCGTGCGCGGGATCGGCGTGAGCCCGCCAAAGATGAAGACCAGCGTGAGCACCACCGCTGCAGTGGGACTCATCTCGCCCCATTGCCGCAGGAAATCGACGATCGCGTCGGTGATATCGAGGGGCATACCCTAGTGAAGGCTCGGGCCCTTGAGGAAGCGCGCACGGTCGCCGGACGTTACCGTCACCTCGAAGGTGCGGCCGTCACGATAGATGAGCAGCGGCACCTCGACGCCGGCATCGCCGAGCGACCACACCTTGCGGAATGCGGTCGAGAGTTCCGTTACCTGGCGGCCCGCAACCGCGAGGATAATGTCGCCGGTGCGGATCTCGGCGGCCTGCGCAGGGCCGCGCGTCGCCAAGCCCACCACGACGATCTTGTCCTCGATCTCGGTTGCATAGAGGCCGAGCCACGGACGCGGCGGCTTATTCGGCCGGCCGAATTTCATCAGGTCGTCGAGGATCGGCTTCAGATCGTCGATCGGCACGATCATGTTGAGGTGCTCGTTCGGCCCTTTGTCGCGCGCCCGCTCGAGCTGCAGCGAGCCGATGCCGATGAGATCGCCGGCCGGGCCGATCAGTGCGGTGCCGCCCCAGTTCGGGTGCGCGGGCGCCGTGAAGATCGCCTCGTCGAGCACGTATTCCCAGTAGCCGGCGAACTCCTGCTTGCCGACGACGCGCGCCGCGACCGACTTTTGCCGCCCTCCCGCGCCCGCGACCACCACTTTTTCCTCAAGCGGGATCATGGTGGAGTCCCCGAGCATGAAATGAGGGAGGTCGAGCTTGGCAAGCGCCTGCACCAGCCCGAAACCGGTCGCCTGGTCGTAGCCGAGTACATGGCCCTGCACGACGCGCCCGTCGTTCAGGTGCAGCCAGATCGTCTCGGCTTCTGTGATCAGGTAGCCGATGGTCAGCACCATCCCGCGATCGTTGATCAGCACGGCGTTGCCGGCACGCTCCGTCCCGAGCGTCTCGGCCGTGAAGGCATCGCCGGGGATAATCGAGTGCAGGCCCATCACCGAGGCGAGCGCGCGGTCGAGGTCGTAGCTGTAGTCTTCCGGCTTCGGCTGCACCGAGGGCGATACCTTGTAATCGGGCAAAGCTGGCATTCGGAACTCCGGGTTCGCTCCAGCCGCGCGTTTCAGAAACGGCGCGGTCGGAGTGGCCTGCATTTACAGAAATGTGTACCATGTACGGGCACTGCGGCTAGGGGTTTTGCGGCAACCCTTCGCCGGTCTCATGGAGACGACGAATGGCAACCAGAATGGTGCGCCGCGCGTTACCCGCCGCTTTTTGTCTCATCGTATCCCTTGCACCCGCGTGCGCGGACGGCATCCGCAACACGACCTGTTTGCGTATAGCTGGGGCGTCGACCTGCACCACGCAATGGCGGCACTTCGGAGCCGCCACGTCGTATCCGTGGCAGATCGACCCGCGCGAAACCGCGGCCGCGGCTGAACGGGAACGCAAGTGGCTCGCACGCTGCCGTCCGATCGCGAAGGAAGATGCACTCGGTGTCAGCCGCTACGTCTACGCGGCATCGGGCTGCGAGTTCGGCAAGTTGCAGGATTGAGCACATCACGTTTGCGTTGGCGGCATGGCGTGCGCGTGGCCGCGCGTCGGGCCATCGGCTAGCATTTCGCATCGACAAACGGCGGCATCGCCGGACAAACGGGAGGCGCGCATGTCATCACGGAAATGGATTGCCGCATTGCCGGCGCTGCTCATCGCGGGCAGCGCGTATGCGATCGAGCTCGATCCGAAGATCGTCGGCTTCAAGCTGCCGGAGCAGATCAAGTGGACCGAGAATACGCGTTCGGGCAATCGCACCGCGGTGCTGCAGGGAGATCCGAGCAAGCCCGGCCCCTACGCGATGCTGCTCACCTGGCTGCCCGGCAACATGAGCCGTCCGCATTTCCATCCGAATGACCGCTTCTTCATGGTGATCTCCGGCACCTGGTGGGTCGGCAACGGCGGCAAGTTCGACACGGAAGCGACCGTCCCGATGCCGGCGGGCACGCATGTGATCCATTGGGCGAAGGGAGTGCACTACGACGGCGCGAAGACCGAACCTGCAACCATTCTGGTGTGGGGCGAAGGCCCGGCGACCAGCACACCATTTGTGGCGGCGGAGCAGATGGAGAAGAAGCAGTAGACTTTCCGAATGTGTCCCGCACGCGATGCAGCGCCTCTTAGCGGTGCATCGCAGATGCGGGACCCCGGTTTCTTTTGAATGAATGAAGTAACCGGGGTCCCGGGTCTGCGTCGCATCACTTCGTGCTGCACCGCGCCCGGGACACAGGGCTCATCGCCACATCGCCCGCATTCTTGCCGTCACGTCGATCTGCGCCTGCGATTTCGCCGCCGCCGCGCTCGCCTTCGCGCTCGGCCACACCCGCTGCTCGAAATGCCGCGCCACCGATGACGAGATGAACCGCGTGCGCAGCGCGTGCATGTATCGGTCGCCCTTGTTCGACTGGCTGTGCGAGTAGAAGCGCTGCGGCACGATAACGTCGAGCTGATCCTTTGCGCGCGTCAGCGCCACGTAGAGCAGGCGCCGCTCCTCCTCAATCTCGTCCGCGTTGCCGGTCGCCAGATCGGACGGAATGCAGCCGTCGACCGCGTTGAGCACGAACACGGACATCCATTCCTGTCCCTTGGCGGAATGGATGGTGGAAAGAATGAGAAAATCCTCGTCGAGCAGCGGCGCGCCAGCTTCGTCACTTGTGGACGACGGCGGGTCGAGCGTGAGGTCAGTCAAAAATTGCTCGCGTGTGCGATAACTCGCGGCGATTTGCTCAAGCTGCGCAAGGTCGGCCATGCGCGCCGCCGCATCGTCATGCAGCCGTTGGAGATGCGGTTCGTACCAGCGGCGCACCTGCTCGAATTCGGCGGGCCACGTGGACGCGCGGCGGAACAGAGAGTCGAACAGCGCGGCGAAGTCCTTCCACTCGGCGCCCCCGCGGGGCGGTGCGTAGGTGACCAGCATCGCGGCCGGATCAGGGGACGCGAGGCGATCAAGGACCTTGGCCGCAGTGGTCGGCCCGATGCCCGGCACGAGCTGCGTGACGCGAAAGCCCGCGACACGGTCGCGCGGGTTCTCGGCAAAACGCAACGCGGCGAGCACGTCTTTGACGTGCGCGGCTTCGAGAAACTTCAGGCCGCCGAACTTTACGAACGGAATGTTACGGCGGGTCAGTTCGAATTCGAGCGTGTCGGAGTGGTGTGAGGTGCGGAACAACACCGCCTGCTGTTTCAGCGGCAGGCCCGCCTCGCGGTTCTCCAGCACGCGCGTCACCACATAACGTGCCTGATCGGATTCATCGCGCACCGCGACGAGCAGTGGACGCTGCGAGGCTTCGCGCCGCGACCAGAGATTTTTGGTGTAGCGCTCGGCCGCGAGCGCGATGACGGCGTTCGATGCATCAAGGATCGGCTTGGTCGAGCGGTAGTTCTGTTCCAGCGTGACGATGCGCGCCTGGGGGCTGAAGTGGCCCGGGAAGTCGAGGATGTTGCGTACCGTCGCGGCGCGGAAAGAATAGATCGACTGCGCGTCGTCGCCCACCACCGTGAGGCCGCACCCATCACACTTGAGCGCGAGCAGGATCGAGGCCTGTAGGCGGTTGGTGTCCTGATATTCGTCGACGAGGATGTGGTCGAAGCGCGCGCCGATCTCGGTGGCGAATGCCTTTTCGCCCAACATGTGCGCCCAGTAGAGCAGCAGGTCGTCGTAATCGAGCACGTTCTGGTGCTGCTTCGCCTCGACATAGGCGGCGAACAGCGTCTTCAGTTCGGTCACCCAGTTGGCGCACCACGGAAACGCCTTGCCCAGCACCTCTTCGAGCGGCGCCTGCGCATTCACGGTACGCGAGTAGATCGAAAGGCAGGTCCCTTTGGTCGGGAAGCGTTCGTGGCTGCGCGAGAGATCGAGCTCATGCCGCACCAAATTCATCAGGTCGGCGGCGTCCTCGCGGTCATGGATGGTGAACGCACGGTCGAGCCCGATGCGCTCGGCATATTCGCGCAGGAAGCGCGCCCCGATGGCGTGGAAGGTGCCGGCCCACGCGAGGCTTGGCGCCGCATTCGTCCCGCTCGCCCGATTGAGGATGCGTTCGGCCCGGCGTTCCATCTCGGCGGCGGCCCGGCGCGAGAACGTTAGCAGCAGGAATCGATGCGGTCTACGCCACTCATCACCAGATGCGCGACACGATGCGCCAAGGTGTCGGTCTTGCCCGAGCCCGCCCCCGCGATGATCAGCAGCGCACGCGGATCGGCCGAGGCCACGCCGTGCTCGACCGCCGCGCGCTGATCCGGATTGAGCTTGTCGAGATAATTCATTGCGAATCACGATTGCGGCGCTACGCGCACCACCAATCACGTTTCGCCTTTTGTTCGCAAACGGGGTTCGCGCGTCGGTCAGGCTCAGGCCGGTGCGAGAATTCGAATGAGTTCATGCGTGTCAAAATAGAACGGTGTTCCTTCCAGCAACCGGCCATCCTTGAAGCGCAAGGCCTCGGCGAACGGTTGCGTGACGATCGCGCCGCTCGCCCGCGCAACCAGGCGCAAGGTGCACGTCAACAGCACGGTATCTCCCGTCGCGGCAGTCCGCATGCCGTCCACGCTCATGTCGCTCCAGGTTTCGTTCATCTTGCGCAGCAGAGCGCGGACGCCCGCCACACCAGTCCAGTCTCCCGGATAGGGCAGCGATGCCGGTTCGTGGATGACGACATCGGGATGAAAAGCGCGCACGAGCAGGTCCAGATTCTCGGCCTCTGACCGCATCACGCGCATTTCCACGTCGAACATGTTCGCGAGCAGCGCGTCCGGCTCGTGGCCAAGGTCAGGTGTCATGGGATTTCCTCTCCCTGGCAGATGGGCCCTGCGTGCCCGCACCGACACCCGATTCCCGAACGAGGCCCCTGATTGCCTCCGGTCCGGCCCGCTAGCGACGCGCCTTCATGCGCCGGAATGCTTGACCTTTGTGGCCCCGTCTTTATTCAGACGGGCAACGGGGCTGTGGAGAGGCGGTTTTACCCATGAAAAAGGTCTATCCGGACGCCAAGTCGGCGCTCGATGGCATCGTCAAGGACGGCATGATGGTCATGGCTGGCGGGTTCGGCCTGTGCGGCATGCCGGAGACGCTGATCAAGGCGCTGCGCGACACTGGCGTGAAAAATCTCACGTGCGTGTCGAACAATGCCGGTATCGACGGTGCAGGCTTGGGACTCCTTCTGGAGACGCGGCAGATCAAGAAGATGATCGCGTCGTACGTGGGCGAGAACAAGCTGTTCGCGCAGCAATTTCTCGCGGGCGAGTTGGAGATCGAATTCAACCCGCAGGGCACGCTCGCGGAGCGCATGCGCGCAGGCGGCGCCGGCATCCCGGCCTTCTTCACCAAGACCGGCGTCGGCACCGACATCGCCAAGGGCAAGGAAGAGCGCGAGTTCAACGGCGAGCGCTACATCATGGAGACCGGCCTGATCGCCGACATCGCGCTGGTGCACGCCTGGAAGGGCGACACCGAAGGCAACCTCGTCTACCGCAAGACCGCGCGCAACTTTAACCCGATGATGGCGACCGCCGCGCGCGTCACCGTCGCGGAGGTCGAGCATCTGGTGCAGCCGGGCGAGCTCGATGGCGACCACATCCACACGCCGGGCGTCTACGTCCAGCGCATCATTCACACCACCGCCGAGAAGCGGATCGAGCAGCGCACGCTGCGCAAGCGCGCCGCCGCGTAAGGAGACAAATCATGCCCTGGACCCGCGACCAGATGGCCGAACGCGCCGCGAAGGAATTGCGCGACGGCTTCTACGTCAATCTCGGCATCGGCATCCCCACGCTGGTGTCGAACTACATTCCTGACGGCATGAGCGTGCAGCTGCAGAGCGAGAACGGCATGCTTGGCTTTGGCCCCTTCCCCTATGAGGGGGATGAAGATCCCGACCTGATCAACGCCGGCAAGCAGACTGTCACCGAACTCCCGACCACCAGCTTTTTTTCCTCGGCGGATTCGTTCGCGATGATCCGCGGCGGACACATCGACATTGCGCTGCTCGGCGCCATGCAGGTGGCGGAGAACGGCGACCTCGCCAACTGGATGATCCCCGGCAAGATGGTGAAGGGGATGGGCGGCGCAATGGATCTCGTCGCGGGGGTCAAGAAGGTCGTAGTGATCATGGAGCACTCGGCCAAGGCCAAGGACGGCTCGGTCGAGGCGAAGCTGCTGCACAAGTGCTCGCTGCCGCTTACCGGCGCGGGCGTGGTCGACATGGTGATCACGGACCTCGGCGTGTTCGACATCAACAAGAAAGAGGGCGGCATGACGCTGAAGGAGCTTGCTCCGGGCGTCACGCTCGACGAGATCAAGTCGAAGACCGAGGCGACTTACAAGGTCGCCAACACGCTGTAAGCGTTTCTCCGGCCGCTAAAGCGCGCTCTGTGGCGCGCTGAAAGGCCACGAAAGGGTCACAGAGCGCCCCCAAGGTTGCGCGCGAGTCGGTGGCCGTTATAGTCGGCCGCGCCGATCGAAGCTTGGAAAACCCCTTCGTGACCTCGGCCACCGGCCTCATGCGACTGAGCCTTGTCATTGCGGCTGTCTTTGCGGCCGGTATCGCCGCGCTTATCGCCACGGCTTCGCTGATCCCGGCCGAAACGGTACGCCAGTCCGTCATCGCGGAAATCCGCGCCGTCACCGGGCTTGAACCGACCATCCGCGGCGCAGCGACCGTGTCGCTGTTCCCAAATCCGATCGTGAGCTTCTCCGATGTCGCGCTCGACGAGCCGGGCGCGGCCCCGGCCCTCGTGGCGGACCGGCTGACCTCCAATCTGCGGCTGATTCCGCTGCTGATGGGCAGAATAGAGCCGGCCGACATGGCGTTGACGCGCCCGCGCCTGACCGTCGCGGTGCAGCCGGACGGAAGCTCCAACTGGTCCGGCCTGATGGCGACACTGACCCGCACGCTGAGGCCCCGCGCGCAGCAGACCGAGCAGGTGCTGTCGTTCTCCGAAATCCGCATGATCGACGGCACCATCACGGTGATGGATGCGGCGCGCGGAATTCTCGAGGAACTCTCCGCCGTCGAACTGTCGCTGGCGTGGCCGGCGATTGCGCGCAGCTTCGGCGCGACCGGCCGTTTCAATTGGCGCGGCGAATTATTCGACGCGAGCGCCAACGCCGCCGATCTGCTCGCCGCACTCTCGGGCGACCGTTCTGGGCTGAAGCTGCGACTTGCGGGCGCACCGTTCAAGCTTGCGTTCGACGGCAACATGAGCCGGCGGCCGTCGCTCAAGCTTGAAGGCACGCTCGCGGTCGACGGAAAGTCGCTGCGCGAGGCACTGCGCTGGACCGGTCATCAACCGGCGCCCGGCGGCGGTTTCGGTCCTTTCGCCTTCAAGTCGCAGACGACGTTTGTCTCCGGCACCGCGGTGTTCTCCGGTGTCAACATCGAGCTCGACGGCAATGTCGGCGAAGGCGTGATGGCGCTCGCGACCGAGCCGCGCGTCGGCGTAAAGGGCACGCTCGCCGCCGATGCGCTCGATCTGACACCCTACGTCTCCACGATCGAGGTGCTGCGCGCGAACGATCGCAGCTGGAGCCGTGGCACGATTTCGGTCGGCGCGCTCAGCGACCTCGATCTCGACTTACGGCTATCCGCCGCGCGTGTGACGGTTGCGACCGCTCGGCTCGGCCGTACCGGCGTCGCCGCGAACCTGCGCGACGGCAAGCTGACGCTCGCGATCGGCGAAGCGCAAGCGTACGGAGGCGTGATCAAGGGCGCGCTTTCGCTGCAGAAGAGCACGGCCGGCACGGAGGTGAAGTCGCAGCTTCAGTTTACCGACGTCGATCTGGAATCCTGTCTCGGTGAACTGTTCGGCATCCGCAAGCTCGAAGGCAGGGGCAACCTCTCGCTCGCCGTGGAGGCGACCGGTGACAGCGTGCTGGCGTTGACGCGCACGCTCGCGGGCGCGGCAAATCTCACGGCGCGCCAAGGCGCGCTCGCGGGCTTCAACGTTGAGCAATTGCTCAAGCGGCTGGAACAGCGCCCGCTCTCGATGGCGGCGGACTTCCGCCGCGGGCGCACGCCTTTCGACAAGCTCCACGCCACCGTAAAGATCGCGGAGGGAACCGCGAGCGTCGAGGATCTCAAGCTCGAAGGCGGGGCGGTCCGCCTCGCGCTCGGCGGCCTGGCGTCGATCCCGGCGCGCGACTTCGACCTCAAGGGCACCGCCTCGCTGGTGTCGGCGACCGCCGAGGCCACGCCCCTGTTCGAGCTGCCGTTCATCGTGCAGGGGCCGTGGGACGATCCTATTCTGCTGCCCGACGCGCAAAGCCTGATCCGCCGCTCCGGCGCGGCCGCGCCGTTGCTCGATGCGGTACGCGACCGCAAGACCCGTGACGCGGTTCGCTCGGTGATCGATCAGCTCAGCCGCGACGGTGCTGTGCTTCCTGCCGCGCGCCCCTGACGGCGGATTTCGCTATCATCTGTTTTTGGGCGAATCAGGCGCCGGTCAGCCCGGCGGCGAGGCCATGGTCGGGCGGCTCTTTTCGACGCTGGTGAAGGTCGCGGTGGCCTCGCTGATCGTCGGCACGGTGCTCGCTCATTTCGGCATCACGGCCGACCAGATCCTGAAGGATTTCGGCATCACGCCCGAACGCATGGCGGAGCTGGCGCGCCAGGCCCTCGCCTGGGCGCTGCCGAACCTGCTGCTCGGCTCGCTGATCATCGTGCCGGTGTGGCTGCTGGTCTTCCTGTTCCGCCCGCCCGGGACGCGACGCGAGTAGTCAGAGCGGCGCGCCAAGCGCCGCCGCCTTGCGCGATTGCTGACGCCTGGTGAGCAGCGAGGCCGCGACCAGCCCGACGGCCACGACCGCAATCATGATCGTGCACACCGCGTTGATCTCCGGCTTCACGCCGAGGCGCACCTCCGAATAGATGCGGATCGGCAGCGTCGTTGCGCCAGGGCCGGTGACGAAACTCGCGATCACCAGATCGTCAAGCGAGAGCGCAAACGCCAGTATCCATCCCGAGGCTACTGCCGGCCAGATCAGCGGCAGCGTCACGGTCAGGAAGGTGCGGAACGGCGGACAACCGAGGTCCATCGCGGCCTCCTCGAGGCCGGTGTCGAACGTCACGAGGCGCGACTGCACGATGACGGCGACAAAGCACAGCGTCAGTGTGGTGTGCGCGATCACGATGGTCCAGAAGCCGCGGTCGACTTCGAGCGCGACGAACAGCAGCAACAATGACAATCCGGTGATGATCTCGGGCATCACCAGCGGCGCGTAGATCATGCCGGAGAACAAGAGCTTGCCGCGGAAACGTCCCGCGCGCGTGAGGGCGAGTGCGGCGAGCGTGCCGAGGACGGTGGCGGCGGTCGCTGACAGTGACGCAACGGTGAAGGATGTCCATGCGGCATCGAGCATTGCGGCATTGTTCATCAGTTCGCGATACCAGCGCAGCGACCAGCCACCCCAGATCGTAACGAGGCGCGAATCGTTGAACGAGTTGATGACCAGGATCGCGATCGGCAGGTAAAGGAAAGCGAGACCGAGCGCGAGCGCGGTGAGATTGACGAGGCCGAAGCGCTTCATGCTCTCTCCAAGGCACGCGCTTCGCGCCTGCGGAAGATCAGGATCGGCGGCACCAGGATCGCCAGCAGCACGACCGCCAGCGCGGAGGCGACCGGCCAGTCCTTGTTGGCGAAGAATTCGAGCCACAGAACCTGCCCGATCATCGAGGTCGAAGACGAGCCGAGCAGATCCGGAATGACGAACTCGCCCATGATCGGGATGAAGCAAAGCAGCGAACCGGCGACGATGCCCGATCGCGACAGCGGGATTGTGATGGTCAAGAAAGCGCGCCATGGCGGGCAGCCGAGATCGGCCGCGGCTTCGAGCAGCGAGCGGTCCATCTTTTCCAGCGCCGCGTACAGCGGCAGCACCATAAACGGGAAATACGAGTAGACGACGCCGAGATAGACGGCGCTGTCGGTCGCAAGCCACGTAAGTGGTTCGTCGATGAAGCGAAGCGCCATCAGCACCTGATTGAGCAGGCCGTCGCGCTGCAGGATGTTGATCCACGCATAGACGCGGATCAGGAACGACGTCCAGAACGGCAGGATGATGAGCAACACCAGCACGCCCTGCGCGTTGCGCGGCGCGCGCGCCAGCGCATAAGCGACCGGGTAGCCAATCAGCAGCAAGATCGCGGTCGAGACGGCGGCAACCTCGATGCTCTTCCAGTAGGAAGAAAGATACAGCCGGTCGGCCGCGAAGCCGATGTAGTTGTCGAACGAGAGGCCGGTCAAGAACTGCCGCAATCCCTCCCAACCGGCCGCAAGGTCGAGCACCGGCTCGTAAGGCGGCAGCGCGATCGCGGTTTGCGACAGGCTGATCTTCAGCACGATCAGGAACGGCAACAGAAAGAACGCGACGAGCCACGCGTAGGGCGCGAAGATTGCGGCGCGGGTGGTCCAGTGGCGGTGTGCGGATTTGCTCATTGCGTCAGCAGCACGCCGGCATCCAGCGCCCATGAGAGCCACACGCGGTCGCTCACGTGAAATGTGCGCGCGGCGTCGCGCGACTCGTTCATCGTGGCGGTTTCGAGCACCAGGCCGTCATCGAGCCGCACCTGATAGAGCGAGTACGTGCCAAGATAGCTGATGTCCGTGATGACTCCTGATGCGCCGCTTCCGGCTTCGCCTTCCGGGGCGGCTTGAGCGATGCGGATCTTCTCCGGCCGTAGCGCGAGCGCGGCCTCGCCCGGCGCAACATCGGCATGCGGCAGGCGCCAGCGTGTCGCACCGCGCTCGAACGTCACGAAGGAAGGATACACCTCGGTGACACGGCCCTCGATCATGTTGATGTCGCCGACGAAAGAGGCGACCCAGCGCGAGTTCGGCCGCTCGTAGACCGAGAATGGCGGGCCGACTTGCACGACGCGGCCGCGGTTCATCACCGCGATGCGGTCGGCGACTGCCATCGCCTCGTCCTGATCGTGCGTGACGATGACAAACGTGGTCTGCAGCCTCTGCTGCAGCTGCTTCAGCTCCAGCCGCGTCTCCTCGCGCAGCTTGCGGTCGAGCGCAGCAAGCGGCTCGTCGAGCAGCAGCACCTTCGGGCGCTTGGCGAGCGCACGCGCAAGCGCGACGCGTTGGCGCTGGCCGCCGGACAGCTGATCGGGCATGCGTTGCGCGAAGACTGAGAGCTGCACCAGCGCCAGCATCTCGTCGACGCGCGCGGCGATCTCCTCCTTCGGCAATTGGTCCTGCTTCAGACCAAACGCGATGTTGCCCGCGACCGTCATGTGCGGGAACAGCGCGTAGCTCTGGAACATCATGTTGACCGGCCGCCGATAGGACGGAATGCCGGTCAAATCCTCATCGGCAAGCACGACGCGGCCGGCGTCCGGCTGCTCGAAGCCGGCAAGCAGCCGCAGCAGCGTGGTCTTGCCGCAGCCGGACGGCCCGAGCAGCGCAAAGAACTCGTTCTCGAAGATGTCGAGCGTCAGGTCGTCGACGGCGATGAAATCGCCGAAGCGCTTGGTGACCCGGTCGAATGTGACAAGCGTTGCCGCCATGACGGCACGCTAAATCATATTTGCCGGTGCTGCGAAACCGTCAGGACAATGGAGGTTAGATCATGAGTTTCGTCGTCGCCGGGTCCGCTGCCTTGGGAGGCGGCGGTGCGGCGGGTGCCTTTGCCGCAGGCGTCTGGGGCGCCGCAGGCGCAACAGGCGGAGAGGCAACCATCTTCTGCACCGGCTCGTAGAACAGTTTGCGCGGCTCCGGGCCGTAGTAATCGCCGAGCCGCACCATCGCGCGCGGTTGTGCCAGGATCGCGACGATGCGGTCGAGCAATGCCTTGCCGGAAACCGGCTTTTTCAGGAACTCGTTGACGCCAAGCCGCGAAGCTTCGATCACGCGCCAGCGCTCGACGTGGCCCGTCAGCATGATGATCGGAACGTCCGGCACCGGGAACACACCCGGCGAGCGCACGATCCGCACCAGCTCGGCGCCGTTGAGCAGCGGCATTTCCCAGTCGAGAATCACGAGGTCGGGCGCGAACATGCGGATCGCTTCAAGTCCCGCGATGCCGTCCGCGGCTTCATGGATGTTCTTTACGCCGATGTTGACGAGGATATTGCGGATGACTTTGCGCATGTATTGATTGTCATCGACAATCAGCACCGCGATCGATTGCACCAGCTTGTCGATGCGGTTGTTGCTCACCGAATTCATCGTCCGCGCTGCCCCCGATGGCCGGTCGCCCGGCACTCATCCTCGGCTCGCGTTAAAGCACGCGGCGCATGAGAGTCGCGTAAAACCGGTATTGAAAATTGTCGGTATCTCGGTGCGCGGGCGCGCAGGAAAAAATTAGTCCTAACGGCTCGTCAACGTCCGGCGCACCGCGTCCTGCCAGCCGTGCCATTTTTTGTCGCGCATTGCTGCATCCATCTTCGGTTCGAAGCGGCGCTCCAGTTTCCAGGTCGCCGCGAAGCCATCGAGGTCGGGGCAGACGCCGGCCTGCCGCCCCGCCAAATACGCCGCGCCGAGCGCGGTCGTCTCCATGAACGCCGGGCGATCGACGGGCGCATCGGTGATGTCGGCGAGGAACTGCATGGTGTAGTCGCTCGCCGTCATGCCGCCGTCGACGCGCAGCACCATCCCGGCGCGTTCGGCCTCCGGCCAGTCGGCGCGCATTGCGTCGAGAAGGTCGCGGGTCTGGTAGCCAACGGATTCGAGCGCCGCGCGACTGATCTCGGCGGGCCCGGACTTGCGGCTCAGCCCGTACAGCGCGGCACGCGCCTCGGCATCCCACCATGGCGCGCCGAGGCCGACGAACGCCGGAACCAAATAGACGGCATCGGCGGCATCGGCGGCAGCGGCAAGCGTGCCGGTCTCGGCCGCGGTCGCGACGAGCTTCAGCCCGTCGCGCAGCCACTGCACGGCGGCGCCCGCGATGAAAATCGAGCCCTCGAGCGCATAGGTGCGCTTGCCGTCGAGCTGATACGCAATCGTGGTGAGCAGCCGCGCACGCGAATTGACCGGCGTGTCGCCGGTGTTGAGCAGCGCGAAGCAGCCGGTGCCGTACGTCGACTTCATCATGCCGGGCTTGAAGCAGCCCTGCCCGACGGTCGCGGATTGCTGGTCGCCCGCGATGCCGAGGATGCGCACCGGACCGCCCAACAGATGCGGCAGCGTCATGCCGAAATCGGCCGCGGAGTCGCGCACCTCCGGCAAGAGCGATTTCGGAATGCCGAACAGATCGAGCAGTTCGTCGTCCCATTGGCCCGTGCGGATATCGAGCAATGCGGTGCGCGCCGCATTGGTGGCGTCGGTCGCGTGCACCTTGCCGCCGGTAAAGTGCCACAGGAGATACGTGTCGACCGTCCCGAACGCGAGCTTGCCGGCCTTCGCGGCCTCGCGCGCGCCGCTCACATTGTCGAGCAGCCACGCGATTTTGGTGGCCGAGAAATAAGGATCGAGCAGCAGGCCGGTGCGCTCGGTGACGAGCTTCTCGTGGCCGGCGCGCACCAGTGCCGCGCAGGCATCGTGCGTGCGCCGGTCCTGCCAGACGATGGCGTTGTGGATCGGCTTGCCGGTCGCCCGGTCCCAGATGATCGTGGTCTCGCGCTGGTTGGTGATGCCGATCGCCGCAACATCTGCGGCCGCGACACCGGCGCTCGCCATCGCGGCGCGCGCGGTCGCGACCGACGTGGTCCAGATGCCCTGCGGGTCATGCTCGACCCAGCCGGGCGAAGGATAGATCTGGGGAAATTCGAGCTGCGCGAAGCCCTGCGCCTCAAGCGAAGCGTCGAACAGAAACGCACGCGTCGAGGTCGTCCCCTGATCGATCGCAAGCAGATGGCTCGGCAACGTGGCCTCCGGGGAAGGATGAGGAATGGATTATTCGGCAGCGGCGCGGCCGCCGCCGTTCTCCATGAATCGGGTCAGTGACGCCACGGCCTCCGCCCCCATGCGCAAGCCGAGCTTGGATCTTCGCCATAGCACGTCGTCGGCCGTTTCGGCGAATTCGTGGCGCATCAGGTAGCGCACCTCCGCGGCGGTGATTTCGCCGCCGAAATTCTCGCCGAGGTCGGCCACGGTGCGCGCGGTACCCAGCACATGATCGGTGCGAGTCCCGTAAGCACGCACCAGCCGGCGCGCATTGGTTTCGCTCAGGAACGGCCAAAGCCCGCGCGCGCGGGCGGCGAGCGCGCCCAGACCGTCATGGGGAAAATCGCCGCCGGGCAGCGGCGCGTCGTGGGTCCACGGCGCACCGAGCTTGAAGGTGCGGCGCGAGGCGCTTCAGCGCGGCCTCGGCAAGGGTGCGGTAGGTGGTGATCTTGCCGCCATAGACGGTGAGCAGCGGCGCCTGGCCCGCACGGCCGTCAAGATCGAGCAGGTATTCGCGGGTCAGGTCCTTCGCGCTGCGCGCGCCGTCGTCGTAAAGCTGGCGGACGCCGGCGAACGCATGCACCACCTGATCCGGCATGACGGGGGTGCGGAAATAAGCGCTCGCCGCGCGGCAAAGATAGGTGATCTCTGCGGCGCTCGCGGCCGGCGCCGCCGGATCGCCGATGAAGTCCTCGTCGGTGGTGCCGATCAGCGTGAAATCGCTCTCGTAGGGAATCGCGAACACGATCCGCCCGTCGGCATTCTGGAAAATGTAGGCGTGGTCGTGCTCGAACAGGCGCCGCACCACGATATGGCTGCCCTTCACCAGCCGTACGTGGCCCTTCAGTTTCATCCGCAACAGATTCTCGGAGACTTCCGGCGTCCACGCGCCGGCCGCATTCACGAGCGCGCGCGCCGTCACGGTGTCGCGGTTGCCCCGGCCGCTGAGCACGAGTTGCCACTCCCCGCCTGCGCGTTCGGCGCGCACGAGCCGCGTGCGCGTGCGGATGCTGGCGCCGCGCTCGGCGGCATCGACCGCGTTGAGCACGACGAGCCGTGAGTCGTCGACCCAGCCGTCCGAATAGACGAAGCCCTGCCGGTATTCGCGGCGCAACGGTTCGCCGACGGTATGGTGCGTGAGGTCCACCACCTCCGTGCCGGGCAGGATTTCCCGGCCGCCAAGATGGTCGTAGAGGAACAGGCCGAGCCGCAGCATCCAGGCCGGGCGCAGCCCGGAATGATGCGGCAGCACGAAGCGCAGCGGCTTGGTCAGGTGCGGCGCCATGCGGATCAGCACTTCGCGCTCGATCAGCGCCTCGCGCACCAGCCGGAACGCGTAGAGCTCAAGATAGCGCAAGCCCGCCGTGGATCAGCTTGGTGGACTTGGAGGAGGTGCCCGAGGCGAGATCGTTCTGCTCCAAGAGCAGCACGCTGAGGCCCCGTCCGGCCGCATCGCGCGCAATTCCGGCGCCGTTGATGCCGCCGCCCACGATGGCGAGGTCGAAATCCGCCATGATTCCTGTGCCGTCTCCTCCCGCCACCCGCGCTTCTGGTGCCAACCACGCTCGCCAAGGTCAAGCTTCGCGTAGGGCCGCGGAGGCGATAAGAAAGTCGTAGCTCAGGAGACCTGAATGGCAGCCCCTCGCCTCCTCGTCGTCGAAGGCAACACCGCGGACCTGCGCCAAGCAGGCTGCGGCGGGCGGACAGGTGATGAGCGAAGGCTATGCCGACCTGTTGCATCGCCTGATGCCGGAGGCGGTGGTCGACATCTGCTATCCGGCCGACCCCGGTTCCAATCCGCCGATCGGCGGACTCGAAGGCTACGACGGCGTCGCCATCACTGGATCGGCGCTGAATGTCTATGACGGCGGGCCGGCGATCGCGCCGCAGATCGAACTGGCCCGCGAAGTCATGAAGGCGAAGACGCCGCTGTTCGGAAGCTGCTGGGGCCTTCAGGTGGTCACCGTCGCGATGGGCGGCGTGGTGCGGCCGAACCCGAAAGGGCGCGAGTTGAGCATCGGTCGCAAGAATCGCGCTCACCGAGGCTGGCCGCGCGCACGCGATGTTCACCGGCAAGGCTCCCGTGTTCGACGCCGTGACGGTGCATCTCGATGAGGTGGAGACGCTCGCGCCGGGCTCTACGGTGCTAGCCGCCAACGCGCAGTCGCAGGTGCAGGCGGCGGAAATCCGCCACGATGGCGCGGTCGCGTGGGCGGTGCAGTACCATCCGGAGTTTTCGCTTGGCGACATGGCGGCGATCGTGCGGCGCTATGGGCGAAGCCTGATCCGGGAAGGCTTCTTCGCCGACGAGGCAGCACGCGATGCTTACGTCGCCGACCTCGAAACGCTGAACCGCGAGCCCGACAACAAGCCGCTCGCGTGGCGCTATGGCATCGACGAGAGCGTGCTCAATCCGGCCGTGCGCAGCACCGAGATCGCGAACTGGCTGACGCATGAGGTGCTGCCTGCGCGGGCAAAGCGCGGGCGCGCATAGGAGTTCAGCATGAGCTTTCAGGATCGCCATGTGGTCGTGACCGGCGGCACCGGCGCGCTCGGCATCGCGACCGTCGGTGCGCTGCTGGAAGCGGGCGCAACGTGCCACGTGCCCTATCGCAGCGAGGACGAGGCGCAGCGTTTTCCGCATCGCTCGCACAGGAACCTGTCGCTGGTGACGCTCGGCGATTTGTCGGACGAGGCGCTGGTCGACAAGTTCTACGGCGGCCTGCCGAAGCTGTGGGCCTCGATCCATATCGCGGGCGGATTTGCGTTTGCGCCGATCGAGAAGAGCGACAAGGCGCTGCTGATGGGACAGATCGAGAGCAACCTCGTCTCGGCCTATCTGTGTTGCCGCGCGGCGGTGAAAGCCTTCGGCGGTTCAGGCGGACGGATCGTCAACGTCGCGGCGCGTCCGGCGCTGGAGCCGCGCACTGGCGCGAACATGACGGCCTACACCGCCGCGAAGGCCGGGGTCGCCGCGCTGACGCAGGCGCTCGGCGAAGAAGTCGCCAAGCACGGAATTCTGGTGAATGCGGTCGCGCCCTCGACCATGGATACGCCGGCGAACCGCAAGTCGATGCCGAAGGCGGATTTTGACGCGTGGCCGAAGGTCGAAGAGGTCGCAGCGACGATCCTGTTCCTGGCGTCGCCGCAGAACACCGTGACGCGCAGCGCCATCGTTCCGGTGTACGGGCGATGTTGATCGTGTCCCGGGCGCAACGCAGCACAAAGTGATGCGCTGCAGACCCGGGATCCCGGTTCAACCGGGGCCCGCATCTGCGATGCAACGCTACGCGCTGCATCGCGTGCGGGACACGGGTCAGATAATCCTGCACACCTCTTCGAAACCAAACCGCGGATTGACCGGCGGCAGCTTGCTTGCGTCGCCCTTGCCGAGATTGCACAGGAAATTCGACTTGAGCTGGCCGTCGGGGAAAAACTCCGCGTCGACCTTGGCGTTGTCGAAGCCCGACATCGGCCCGCAGTCGAGACCGATCGCGCGCGCCGCCAGCATGAAGTAGGCTGCCTGCAGCGAGGCATTGCGGAACGCGGTCTCTTCCGTGTGCTCCGGCGTTTTCGTGTACCACTTCTGCGCATCCTTGTTGTGATAGAAGCGCGGCAGGTGGTCGGGGAATTTCAGGTCGTAGGCGAAGATCGCGACCACCGGCGCAGCCAGCGTCTTGTCACGGTTGATCGGCGAGAGTGCGGGCCCGAGACGCTGCTTCGCAGCCTCACTTCTCAGAAACACGATGCGCTGCGGCTGCGAGTTCGCCGTCGTCGGCCCGTGCTTCATGATCTCGTAGATCGCGTGAAGCTGTTCGTCCGACACAGAGCCCGGCTCGAACACGCCGTAGCTGCGCGCCTTGCGGAACAGCGTATCGAGCGCCGCATCGGAGATTTTTTCGCCCGCCATGATCGCCCTCGTGCGTTGAGTGCCAAGAGGTATAGACAAAGCCGCGTTCTCGGGCCACACAACGCGCGTTTTGCGGCCCATTTCGCCGCGCGAATTAAGAGGGGACATTGCCCATGCCGGGTCCGTTGGCTGGTGTTCGCGTGCTGGAGCTTGCCCGCATTCTGGCCGGCCCGTGGGCAGGACAGGTGCTGGCCGATCTCGGCGCGGACGTCATCAAGGTCGAGCGCTCGAAGACCGGCGACGACACGCGCGCCTGGGGCCCGCCGTTCATCGAAGGCAAGGACGGCAATCTCGGCGCGGCCTATTTCCACGCGACCAATCGCGGCAAGCGCTCGATCGAATGCGATTTCGAGAGCGAAGACGGCAAGCGCATCGTGCGCAAGCTCGCCGCGAAGTCGGACATCCTGATCGAGAACTTCAAGGTGGGCGGCCTGAAGAAATTCGGGCTCGACTACGCGAGCCTCGCGCCCTCCTGCCCACGGCTGATCTACTGCTCGGTCACGGGCTTCGGTCAGGACGGGCCGCATGCCCCGCGCGCGGGGTACGACCTGATGGCGCAGGGGATCGGCGGCTTCATGGCGCTCACCGGTACGGCGGACGGCGAGCCGACGCGTGCCGGCGTGCCGGTGTCGGACATCTTCACCGGCGTCTATTCGGTCATCGGCATACTGGCGGCGTTGCAGCGGCGCGAGCGCACCGGCAAGGGTGGTTATGTCGACACGGCGCTCGTCGATTCAACCGTCGGCGTGCTCGCCAATCAGGCGATGAACTATCTGGCCTCAGGCGACGTGCCGAAACGCATCGGCAACGCGCATCCGAACATCGTGCCATATCAGGTATTCCCGTGCGCGGACGGACACATCATCATCGCGACGGGTAACGACTCGCAGTACGGCAAGCTTGTCGCTGTGCTGGGCGAGCCGGAGCTCGCGAAGAACCCGGACTATCTCGTCAACAAGGATCGGCTCGGCAACCGCGCCAAGCTGATCGATCATCTCTCCGGGCTCACGCGCAAGTTCAAGCGCGATGACCTGCTGGAGAAACTGGAAGCAGTCGGCGTGCCGGCCGGCCCAATCAACGATCTCGATCAGGTGTTCGAGGACCCGCAGGTGAAACACCGCGGGATGAAGATTTTTCCGAAGACCGACGCGGCGAAAGCCGGATCGATCCCGGGCGTGCGCACGCCGATCATGCTCGATGGCGAACCGATGGCATCGCCCAATCCGGCGCCAAGGCTCGGGCAGCATACGGCGGAGATTTTGAAGGAGATCGAGGAATAGTGTCTGGCCGTTCGTCCCCGCGAAAGCGGGGACCCAGTTTCTTGCAAAGCACTGGATGCCCGCCTTCGCGGGCATGAGCGGAGCTAGACTTCAGCCATCTCCCTCGGCGCCCTCGCCCGCTTCCTGATCCCGTTCGCCGCCACGATGGTTCGGCCTTCCGCATAGGCCTCGTGGTTCTTCTCGATGTCGTCGAGATCGTACTGATAGTTCACCATCAGGCCGTGCGCCTGCGCGAGGCCTTTTTCAGAGAGGTCGCCGAGCGGATTGAGTTGCTCCAGCCGCGCGCCATTGCCCAAGTGAAAGCGTGCGACGGGATCGAGCGCGCCGCCGTTGCGGGCGCGCGCGATCAGGAAATAGGTCGCGGCCGCGTGCAGCAGCGGCTCCTTCAGCCGCTCGCCAGCGCCGTCCCGCCACCAATCCGGTTTGTCGAGATCGCTCAGGGCCGCGAGGTCCTCGGGCAGCAGGATTGGATTGTTGCTCTCACGCTCGCGCTTGAGCCAGCTTGCAAAGCCCGGCACCGGCGAGAGCGTCACGAAGGTCGAGAGCCGCGGGAATTCGCGCGAGACCTCCTCCACCACCTGCTTGATCAGGAAGCTGCCGAAGCTGACACCGCCAAGGCCGCGCTGGCAGTTCGAGATCGAGTAGAACACCGCCGTGTTGGCGCGGTCGGGGGCGAGCGTTGCGCCGTCTTTGCCGAGGATCGGCGCGATCGCGCGCGGAATGCCGTCGGTGAACGCCACCTCGACGAAGATCAGCGGTTCGTCGTTCAGCGCCGGATGGAAGAACGCGTAGCAGCGCCGGTCGGGCGGATCGATGCGGCGGCGCAGATCGTCCCAGTCGCGAATCTGGTGCACCGCCTCGTAGCGGATGATCTTTTCCAGAACGATCGCCGGCGTCGACCAGTCGATGCGGCGCAGCACCAGGAAGCCGCGATTGAACCACGATGAAAAAAGATGCACGAAATCCTGATCGACCGCGCCGAGGTCGTCGCGGTGCACCATCGCGTCCATCAGGTCTTCGCGCATCGAGACGAGCGCGGCGGTGCCGCCGGGCGCGAGGTTGAGCCGGCGGAACAGCTCCTGCCGGCGCGGCTCGCTGGAATGATGCAGTTCATTGGCCGCCTCGTCGGTGCCCTCGCGCGCCCAGGCATCGACCGCCGCATCGATGCGCTCGCGGTCGACCCCGAAGCGGACGCTGAGCGCCTCGAAGAACGCGATGCGCGGGCCGGTGGTCAGTTCGTCGTAGCGGGCGAAAATCTCGCGCGCGAGCGCCACGCCCGAGGCTTCGCCGCGCCCGGAGAGCAATTCGTCGCACAGGTCGACGAGGCTCGCGGACCGTGCCGCAGCGTCACCGCGCCGGTCGCGCGCCAAATCCATCAGCGCGCGCCCGCGCTCCGAAATGGTCTGCAGCATCTCGCCGAAGAAGGAGGTGTTCATGCCGCTTTCGCTATGTCGAAGCCCATGCCCGGCCCCGTTAACCGCCTACTATTGTCGCAGGCCGTCCGCTGCCTTTCCCATTGGCTGCCGGGCCCGCTATCAGGTATAGGCTGCCTGCTAAGGGCACAAGAAGACACGCGAAAATTGCCTAACGCAGGGTGGGAACGCTGACCGACCTGAGTTCGCAAACCGCGCCTCTGCTCGAGGTGCGGGATCTGCACGTCCACTTCGAAACCTCGCGCGGCACCGTTCGCGCGGTCGAGGGCATTTCGTACACCGTCAACCGGGGCGAGATCGTCGCCATCGTGGGCGAGTCCGGCTGCGGCAAGTCGGTCTCCTCGCTCGCGATCATGCGCCTGCTCGCCAAGACCGGGCGCGTCACCCAAGGCCAGATCCTGTTCGAGGGGCAGAACCTGCTCGAACTTTCCGAAGAGCAGATGCGCGAGAAGCGCGGCCGCGACATCTCGATGATCTTCCAGGAGCCGATGACCTCGCTCAACCCGGTCCTGTCGATCGGCGAGCAGGTGATGGAGCCCCTGAAGATTCACCTGAAGATGACCGACGAGCAGGCGACGGCGCGTGCGCTGGAGCTGCTCCAGCTTGTCGGCATCACGGACGGCGCGCGGCGGCTCGAACAATACCCGCATCATTTGTCCGGCGGCATGCGCCAGCGCGTGATGATCGCGATCGGGCTTGCGTGCAATCCCAAGCTCATCATTGCCGACGAGCCGACCACCGCGCTCGACGTCACCATCCAGGCGCAGATCCTGGAACTGATGAAGGACCTGTCGCGCCGGCTCGGCATTGCGCTGGTCGTCATCACGCACAATCTCGGGATCGTGGCGCGCTACGCCGACCGCGTGAACGTGATGTATGCGGCGCGCATCATCGAGCAGGGAACGGCGGACGACATTTTCCTCTCGCCCGCGCACCCTTACGCGATCGGGCTGATGCGTTCGGTGCCGCGGCTCGACCTGCCGCGCGGCGTCAAGCTCGAGACGATCGAGGGCCTGCCGCCCGATCTGCGCAATCCGCCGCCGGGCTGCCGTTTCGCACCGCGCTGCCCGTACCGCCTCGATGCCTGCGTGCAGCAGGACGTGCGGCTGATGGACGTCCAGCCCGGGCATTCGGCGGCGTGCATCCGCGCGCAGGAAATTCTCGCCGGCACTTTGGTGTCGCCGCGCGAACGCATCGCGGCGGCCGATCTGGAAACCTCGCAGCAAGGCGGCGAGCCGCTGCTGATCGTCGATCACCTGAAGAAATACTTCAACGTGAAAGCGGCCGGCGCGGGCTTCCTCTCGTCCGAGACCGCAACCGTAAAAGCGGTCGACGACGTCTCGATCCACGTCATGGCAGGCGAGACGCTCGGCCTCGTCGGCGAGTCCGGCTGCGGCAAGACCACCGTCGGGCGCGCGGTGCTCAAGCTCGACGAGGCAACCGGCGGCACCATCCGCTTCGCAGGCGCCGACATCACGCATGCGAGCCATGCCGACATGCGCGGCGTGCGGCGCAAGATCCAGGTGATCTTCCAGGACCCTTATTCGTCGCTCAATCCGCGCATGACGGTCGGGCAGATCATCGGCGAGCCGATGGGCGTCTACAAACTGGTCAAGAACCGCAAGCACGAGACCGAGCGGGTCGAAGAGCTGCTCAGCCAGGTCGGCCTGTTCCCCTACATGGCGGAGCGCTATCCGCACGAACTCTCCGGCGGGCAGCGCCAGCGCGTCGGCATCGCGCGCGCGCTCGCGCTGGAGCCGACCTTCATCGTCTGCGACGAGCCGGTCTCGGCGCTCGACGTGTCGATCCAGGGGCAGATCATCAACCTGCTGGAAGACCTGCAGGCGCGGCTCGGCCTCTCCTACCTGTTCATTGCGCACGACCTCGCCGTGGTGCGCCACATCTCCGACCGCGTCGCTGTGATGTATCTCGGGCGCGTGATGGAACTCGCCGACCGCGACGAGCTCTACGCCAACCCGTTGCACCCTTATACGAAGGCGCTGCTGGACGCCGCCCCGATCCCGGATCCGAAGATCGAACGGGGGCGCGCGCCGAGAGCGCTGCGCGGCGAAATACCCTCACCCTTGACCCCGCCGTCCGGCTGCGTGTTCCATACACGCTGTCCGATCGCCGGGGATGAATGCCGGCGGGAAATTCCAGCCGTAAGAGCGTTGCGTCCGGGCCATCTCGTGGCCTGTCATAAAGTTTAAGCACATTTCGCGGGGGCGACGCGAAAATGAGCGTGAAGGGAGGAAGTGGAATGAACTCACACCTGACGAGGCGCTCCGTTCTCATGAGCGGAGCGGCGGCCTTCGCCCTGAGCGCAGGCACGATACCGGAGGCGCATGCGCAGCAAGTGAAGAAGGGCGGCACGCTTCAGTTCGCCATCAGCGCCGAGACGCCGCACTACGACAACCACGGCAGCGACACTTACGCGACGCTGCATTTCGCCGCGCCGTTCTATTCGACGCTCTTGCGTTTCAACCTCGACAAGTTCCCGGACGTGCAAGGCGACCTCGCCGAGAAGTGGGAGGTCGCGCCCGACCTGATGACCTACACGTTCAAGCTCACGCCGGGCGTCAAATTCCACGACGGCTCCGATCTGACCTCGGCCGACGTGAAGGCGACCTACGACCGGCTGCGCAACCCGCCGGCCGGCGTGGTCTCGACCCGCAAGGCGACCTTCAACGACATCGGCACGATCGAGACGCCGGATGCCACCACCGTCATCTTCAAGATGAAGGCGGTGAACGCCTCGATGCTCGAACACTTCGCCTCGCCCTGGAACGTGATCTACTCGGCGAAGGATCTCGCCGCCGATCCGAACGGGCCCAAGGTCAAGGTCAACGGCACCGGGCCGTTCATCTTCGTCGAGCACGTGAAGGGCTCGTACGTCGCGGGCAAGAAGAACGACAACTACTTCAAGAAGGGTCTGCCGCATCTCGACGGCTTCAAGGGCATCTTCACCCTGCAGGCCGCCGCGATGCTCAACGCGCTGCAAGGCGGACAGGTGCTCGCCGAATACCGCGGCATCTCGCCGGCCGAGCGCGACCGCCTCGTACAGGCGATGGGCGACAAGGTCCGCATCGAGGAGTCGAGCTGGACGCTCAACCTGCTCGTCTGCTTCAACACCGAGAAGAAGCCGTTCGACGACGTGCGCGTGCGCAAGGCCCTGCTCATGGCGATCGACCGCTGGGGTGGCAGCAACGGACTGTCGCGCATCTCGACCTTGCGCTCGGTCGGCGGCGTGATCCGGCCCGGCTCGCCGTTCGCGACGCCGGAGGCCGAGCTTGTCAAGCTTCCGGGCTTCTCGAAAGACATCAAGGCCTCGCGCGAGGAAGCCAAGAAGCTTCTGAAAGAAGCCGGTCAGGAGAACCTGAAGTTCGTGCTGTGGAATCGCAATCTCGCGATGCCCTACACGCCGGCAGGCATCTTCCTGGTCGACCAGTGGCGCCAGATCGGCATCGAGGTCGAGCACAAGCAGTCCGACACCGCGCCGTATCTCGCGCACATGAACGCCGGAAACCACGATGTCGCGATCGACTTCTCGAATCTGTTCATGGACGACTCGAGCCTCGGGCTCGCCAAGTATCTCTCCGTCGCGCGCGCGCCGGAGAACCGCTCGCGCCACAAGGACGCCGAGCTCGACAAGATCTATGACGAGCACCTGCGCGAACGCGATCCGGAGAAGCGCAAGGCGATGATCCGGGCGTTCGAGAAGCGCGCCTTCGAGAACGCCTATCAGGAGCCGATCCTGTGGTGGCACCGCATCGTGCCGAGCCACAAGACCGTGATGGGCTGGAAGATGTCGCCGAGCCACAATCTCGGCGCCCAGCTCGAAGACGTGTGGCTGAACGCGTGATCTTTCCTTCTCCCCGCCCTTGCGGGGAGAAGGTGCCGCAGCCGTCGAAGACGGTGAGGCGGATGAGGGGCAACTTCTGAACTAGCAGCAGCCCCTCACCCGGCTCGCTCCGCTCGCCACCCTCTCCCCGTTTCACGGGGGAGAGGGCCAGGAAAGAAAGCAGAATGCTCCGCTACACCCTGCACCGCATGCTGCTGATGATCCCGACACTGATCGGGGTTGCGGTGCTCGTGTTCTTCATGCTGCGGGTCATTCCGGGCGACGTCGTCGAGGTCAAGCTGCGCGGCGACGGCGGCAACGTCAGCCAGGAAACCATCGAGATGGAGCGCAAGCGGCTCGGTCTCGACAAGCCGCTGCTCTACCAGTTCAAGGACTGGATGGTCGGCCTCGCGACGCTCGACCTCGGCAAGTCGATGTGGACCGACCGGCCGGTGACCGAGGAAATCTCGCTGCGGCTCGAACTGTCGCTGCAGGTCGCCATCATGGCGAGCTTCATCGCGGTGCTGCTCGCGATACCCTTGGGAACCACGGCCGCATTGATGAGAGGCACGTGGGTCGACTACGCGGTGCGCATCATCACGATAGGAGGACTCTCGATCCCGTCGTTCTGGTTCGGCATGCTGATCATGATCACGCTGCTGTACCTGTTCAATTGGCTCCCGCCGATCACCTTCACGCCGATCTATGTCGATCCGGTCGCGAACCTGTCGCAGCTGATCTGGCCCGCGATGGCGGTCGGCTATCGCTACTGCGCGGTGGTGGCGCGCATGATCCGCTCATCGCTGCTTGAGGTGCTGAACGAGGACTATATCCGCACGGCGCGCGCCAAGGGCGTATTCGAGAAAATGGTGATCTCGCGCCACGCGCTGCGCAACGCGCTGCTGCCCGCCATCACCGTGATCGGCATCGAGTTCGCGTTCCTGATCGGCGGGCTCGTCGTCACCGAACAGGTGTTCAATCTCAACGGCATCGGCATGCTGTTCGTGCAGAGCGTCTCGCGCAACGATTTCACGCTGATCCAGGCGCTCGTAATGCTGGTTGCCGGCGCCTACGTGGTCATCAATCTGATCGTCGACCTGCTCTACGCGGTGTTCGACCCGCGCATCCGGTACAACTGATGACCGTCGCCGCCCTCCCCTCCGCTCCGGTGCTGCCGCGACGGCGCAGCGCGATCGCTCGATTTCGTCCGGCAGCAGCCGCTCGGCGCCGCGAGCTTCGTCGTCATCTTCGCGATGATGTTCGCCGGCATCTTCGCCGAGTTCGTGTCGCCCTATAATCCGCTCGACATCGACTTCGCGGGAATTCTCTCCCCGCCGTCATGGGATCACTGGGCCGGCACCGACGCCTACGGCCGCGACATCTTCTCGCGCATCATCTACGGCTCGCGCACCGCGCTGGTGATCGGCTTTACCTCCTCGTTCCTCGGCTCGACGCTAGGGGCAATCCTCGGCGTCGCATCCGCCTACTTCGGCGGCAAGATCGACGACTGGATCCAGCGCTTCGTCGACATCCTGCTCGCGTTCCCGATCATCGTGCTGGCGCTGGTGGTGGTTGCGGCGCTGCGCAAGTTCGTCATCGCGGGCATCGACGTGAACCTGATCTACGCAATCGCAATCCCGATCGTGCCGCGCGTCGCCCGCGTCGTGCGCGCCGCCGCGCTCTCGATCCGCACGATGCCCTATGTCGACGCGGCACGCGCGGCGGGCTACTCGAACAGCCGCATCATCTTCCGCCACATGGCGCCGAATGTGGTCGCGCCGTATCTCATCATGTTCACGGCGTTCATCGCGCAGGCGATCCTGCTCGAGGCCTCGCTCTCGTTCCTCGGCCTCGGCGTGACCGAGCCGACGCCGGCGTGGGGCCTGATGCTCTCCGGCAACGCGGCCGACTTCTACCGCGAGGCGCCGTGGATGATCCTGTTCCCGGGCGCGGCGATTTCGTTGGCTGTGTTCGCCTTCAACCTGTTCGGCGATTCATTGCGCGACTATCTCGACCCGCGCTTCAAGACCTGAGCGGCTCCGTGCTAGCCTCTCGGTAAATTCAGGGAGGCGTTTCATATGCGGAAATTGTTTGTCGCGGCGCTCGTAACGCTCGCCGGCATCGCGCACGCAAGCGCACAAGGCTTTCCCGCGCGGCCGGTCACCGCGATCGTGCCGGCGAGCGCGGGCGGCCCGACCGACACCATCGCCCGCATCGTGATGACCCGCGCGCAGCAGATCCTCGGGCAGACCATCATCATCGAGAACGTCGGCGGCGCCTCCGGCACCATCGGCACCGGGCGCGTGGTGCGCGCCGATCCGGACGGCTACACCATCGGCATCGGCGGCGTGAACCACTATGTGGTCAATGCCTCGGTCTATCCGCTCAACTACGACACGCTGAAGGATTTCGAGCCGATCTCGCTGCTGGCGAACGGCCCGATGCTGATCATGTCGCGCAACTCGGTCCCGGCGAAAAATCTCGCCGAGCTGATCACATGGCTGAAGGCCAATCCCGACACCGTGACGTTCGGTACCGGCGGCCTCGCGAGCCCGCCGCACATCAGCGGACTGTCGCTGCAAACCGTCACCGGCAACAAATTCCAGTTCGTGCCGTTCCGCGGCTCGGCGCCGGCGCTGCAGCAGGTGCTCGGCGGCCAGCTCGACATCATCATCGATCAGGCCTCGGCCGCGCTGTCGGTCGCGAAGTCCGGCAACGTGCGCGCCTATGCGGTGACGGCGAAGCAGCGCCTCGCTTCCGCGCCGGATATCCCGACCGTCGACGAGGCGGGATTGCCCGGATTCCACGTGTCGATCTGGCAGGCGGTATGGGCGCCGAAGGGCACGCCGAAGGACGTGATCGTGAAGCTCAATGCGGCGATCGCAGGCGCACTCGCCGACCCGGCGGTGCAGAAGCGGCTCGCGGAGATCGGGCAAGAGCTTCCGACCAAGGAGCAGACGACCCCGGAAGGCTTCGGCGCGTTCCACAAGGCCGAGATGGAGAAGTGGACGCCGATCATCAAGGCGGCGAACATCAAGCCGGAAGGCTGAGCGCCAAGGCGCAGGGCGATGCTCGACAAGACCGAACGATCGGCGGCGGCGCGAGCGGATGGCGCGCCGCTGACCGTGCAGCGCGTCGATGCGATCCCGATTGCGGTGCCGCTCAGGGCGCCGATGAAGATGGCCGGCATCACAATCACCAAGGCCGAAAACCTGCTGGTGCGGGTCGAGTCCGCCGATGGCCTCGTCGGCTGGGGCGAGGCGCCGTCGGCGCCGACGATGACCGGCGACACGATCGGCGGCCTCGTGGCGGCGGTGCGCGATCATCTTGGCCCGCTGCTCGTCGGCAAGGATGCGACCGCGGATCACCGCGCGGTGCTGACGCGCGCGCTGGTCGGCAACACCGGCGCGCATTCGGCGATCGAGATGGCGCTGCTCGACATGGTGGGGCGCACGTCGCGCAAGAGACTTGATCGATATTGTGGCGAAGCCGCTGCGCCGCACCGTCGCGCCGATGTGGCTGCTCGGCAATGCGACGGTGGAGCAGGACATCGCCGAAGCGCGGGCAAAGCAGGCCGAGGGCATCAATTTCTTCAAGCTGAAGATCGGCGTGAAGCCGATTGCCGACGAGATCAAGGCCGCGCATGCGATCCGCAAGGCGCTTCCCGACGCGACGCTGTGCGCTGACGCCAATTGCGGGCTGACGCTGGCCGCGGCGAAGCGCTATGCGGAGCGCACGCGCGAGGCCGATATCGCATTCATCGAACAGCCTCTGCCCGCGCATGATCTCGCCGGGCTGAAAGCGCTCGCACGCGCGACCAGGACGCCGATCGGCATGGACGAAAGCATCCATTCGCTCGCCGACATCGAAGCCGTGAAGCGCGCCGGCGCCAAGGGCGTTTCGCTGAAGCTGATCAAGCTCGGCGGCTTCCGCGAAGCCTTCGCGGCCGGCAAGCTGTGCAAGAAGCTCGGCCTGAAGATCAACGTCGCGGCCAAGATCGCCGAGACCAGTATCGGAACTGCGGCCGCCGTGCATCTCGCCTGCGCGGTGCCGAACGTCGACTGGGGCGTGAGCCTGACGAACTTCTATCTCGCCGAGGACATCGTGAAGGCGCCGCTGCGGATCGTCGATGGCGCGGTCGCCCTGCCCGATGGACCGGGCCTGGGCGTTGAGGTAGACGAGGCCGCCGTCGCGCGGTTTCGCGTGCAATAACCCCAAGGAGTTTCGTCATGCCGGGACCGCTTGCCGGTATCCGCGTTCTTGAGCTTGCGCGCATCCTGGCCGGGCCGTGGGCGGGGCAGATCCTGGCCGACCTCGGCGCCGACGTGGTGAAGATCGAGCGCACCGGCGCGGGCGACGACACGCGCGGCTGGGGGCCGCCGTTCGTCGAAGGCGCGGACGGCGAGCAGATGTCCGCCGCCTACTATCACTCCTGCAATCGCGGCAAGCGTTCGGTCGCGGTCGATTTCGAGACCGAGGACGGCAAGCGCATCGTGAAGAAGCTCGCGGCGCGCTCCGACGTGGTGATCGAGAACTTCAAGACCGGCGGGCTCGCCAAGTTCGGGCTCGACTACAAGAGCCTGTCGAAGGACAACCCGCGCCTCGTCTATTGCTCGGTGACCGGCTTCGGGCAGGACGGCCCCTACTCGCACCGCGCCGGCTACGACCTGCTGGTGCAGGGCATGGGCGGCATCATGGACCTGACCGGCCAGCCGGACGGCGAGCCGATGCGCGGCGGCGTCGCCTTCGCGGACGTGATGACCGGCATCTATTCGGCGGTCGCGATCAACGCGGCGCTGAACGAGCGCCACACCACCGGCAAGGGCAGCTACATCGACATGGCGCTGCTCGACACGCAGGTGGCGGTGCTCGGCGAACCAGGCCTCGAGCTATCTCGTCAGCGGCAAGGCGCCCAAGCGCATGGGCAATGCGCATCCGGCCGTCGTGCCCTATCAGGTGTTTCCGGTGTCGGACGGCCACGCGATCATCGCATGCGGCAACGACACGCAGTTCGCGCGGCTGATCGCGCTGCTCGGTGCGCCCGAGATGGCGCAGGACGAGCGCTACCGCACCAATGCGGGCCGCGTGGTGAACCGCGCCACGCTGATTCCGCCGATGATGGAAATGACGGCGAAGATCACGCGCGCCGACCTGCTCGCCAAGCTCGAAGCCGCGGGCGTGCCGGGCGGGCCGATCAACACGCTGGAGGATGTGTTCGCCGATCCGCAGGTGCTGGCGCGCAAGATGCGCATCGACCTGCCGAGCAAGTTCGCCAAAGGCGGCTCGATCCCCGGCGTGCGCGCACCGATCACGATCAACGGCGTGCGGATGAGCGCCGACCGCGCGCCGCCGGTGCTGGGGGAGCACACGGACGAGGTGCTGCGGGAGATCGGGGAGGCTCAAACCTGACGACGTCCACCCGATTGTGATATGCTGGCTCAGATTGGAATTAGTCCATGAAGACCGTATATGACCCGGAGGCCGATGCACTTTATGTCCGTTTTGCGGACACTCCTGTTATTGAAAGCGAAGACGTGTCAGCCGGCGTTGTGCTCGACTACGATGCGGAGGGCCGCATTGTGGCAATCGAACTGCTTGATGCCAGCAAGCATGTCGCATCCGGCGCCAAATTTCCCACGGCCGCGGAGTGACTGACGACAAGCGTATCGTGTTCAGTCGGCATGCCGACGATATGATCGTCGAACGAAAGATTGAGCGCGACTGGGTGCTCGAGACAATCCGAAATCCGAGACTTCGTGGAGGCCGATGTTACACCGGCCCGACGTTAAACGCGCATTTCGGCGTATTCCTGAGCGAGAAAATCGAATCCTGCGCGTTGCCTATACTGATACCCGCAACCAGCTTCGGGTCGTGACATTATTCTTTGATCGCACGAAACGAAGCCGGTCCTAACCAAACACCTCCCTATTGACCGCATTCTCCTTGTTCGGCGTGCCGTCGAGCACGCTGAGAATGTTCTTCACCGTCGTGATCGCCATGCGGTCCATCGACTCGACCGTCACGCCCGCCATGTGCGCCGACACGATGGTGTTCGGAAGCTTGAGCAGCGGGTTGTCGGCGGGCGTCGGCTCCTTGTCGAACACGTCGATGCCGGCGCCGGCGAGCTTGCCGGCGGTGAGCGCGGCGTGCAGCGCCGGCTCGTCGATCAGGCCGCCGCGCGCCGTGTTCACGATGTAGGCGGTCGGCTTCATCTTGGCGATGCGCGCCGCGTTGAACATGCCGACGGTCTCGGGCGTCTTCGGGCAATGGATGCAGACGATGTCGGCGCGCGCGACAGCGGCGTCGAGATCGCTCGCCGGCTCATAGCCCGCCGCTTTGATGGTCGCGGCCGGGACGTACGGATCGTAGACCAGCACCGTCATGTCCATCGCGAGGCAGCGCTTGGCGGTGCGCGTGCCGATGCGGCCGAACCCGACGATCAGGATGCGTCTTCTCGGCAAGATCGACCGGCACGTCCTTCCAGCGGTCCTGCCAGCGGTCGTCGCGCACCGCCGCGTCCTGAAACATCACCTTCTTGGCGAGCGCGTACATCATGAAGATCGCGTGCTCGGCGACGCTCACCGAATTCGCCGTGCCGACCACCATCAGCGGAATCTTGCGCGCGGTGAGCGCCGGAATGTCGACCGCGTCGTAGCCGACGCCGATGCGCGCGGCGACGCGCAGGCGCGGCGCGACCGCGATTTCCGGCCCCTTCAGCGGCGTCAGCGAGAGCGCGATACCGTCGGTGTCCTTCAGCGCGGCCTGCAGGTCCGGCATCGTGATGTAAGGGTCGTAGCCGACGACATCGATGTCGTCGCGCCCGATCAGCACGTCCCACCCGGCCTTCGCCATGGTGTCGGGAAGCATCACCTTCTTCTTGTTCGGCGTCATGGCTCACACTTTTGAGGAAACGGCGCTGCCCGGCCGAGCAAAACGCCAAAGGATAGGTGCTCATCATCGGGCGCATCCGTGCAGGGGGTCAAGCGCATTGACCCCGCGCGGGGAGCATGTCCATTGTGCGCCCGGCAAAAGCGGGAGAAACGGCCTTGCGCGAGAACAAACTCAAAACCCTTTGGAAGAACGGCGGCGTCGCGGTGAACGGCTGGCTCGGCATTCCGAGTTCGGCATCCGCGGAGAGCATGGCGCGCTGCGGCTGGGACTCGGTCGTGGTCGACATGCAGCACGGCCTCGTCGATTACACCGACGCGGTGCCGATGCTGCAGGCGATCTCGCAGACCGACGCGACCCCGATGGTGCGCGTGCCGTGGAACATGCCCGACATCATCATGAAGTCGCTCGATGCCGGCGCCTACGGCATCGTCTGCCCGATGATCAACACGCCGGCCGAGTGCGAGGAGTTCATCCAGAACTGCCGCTACGCGCCGCGCGGCCGCCGCTCGTTCGGCCCGATCCGCGCCGTCATGTACGGCGGCGCCGACTACTGGAAGTTCGCCAACGAAACGATCCTGACGATTGCGATGATCGAGACGCAGCAGGCGCTCGACAATCTCGACGAGATTCTTGAAAACACCCGGCCTCGATTCGATCTACGTCGGCCCCTCCGACCTCGGCCTTTCGCTCGGCTTCCAGCCGGGACCGGACCCGACCACGCCGAAGGTCGCGGAAGCGATCAAGTTCATCGTCGACCGCGCGAAGGCCGCGAAGATTCCGGCCGGCATCCATTGCGCCGCGCCCGCCTGGGCGCGCGAGATGATCGGGATCGGCTATCAGCTCGTCACGCTCGGCAACGACAACTCGCTGATGATGGGCGCGGCGCGCGCGGCGATTGCGGCCACGCGCGAAGGCGCGGCAGCGCCGGCGCAGAAGCCGGGGAGCTTGTACTAGTTGACGGCCGCCGGGCGCACACCGTGGTGGGCGTGGGCATGGCCCGCGCTCGCGTGCGCGATCCTGCTGGTGGTCGCATTCGCTCCTGCGAGCGGATTTCTTGCGGCCGCCGCGGCGGTCATCCTGTTCGGCACCGTGTTCGCCGCCGTCTACCATGCCGAGGTGGTGGCGCACCGCGTCGGTGAGCCGTTCGGCACGCTGGTGCTCGCCGTCGCGGTGACGATCATCGAGGTGGCGCTGATCGTCTCCATCATGCTGGCGTCGCCCGCCGACAAGGCGGGCCTGCCGCGCGACACGGTGTTTGCCGCCGTGATGATCGTCTGCAACGGCATCGTCGGACTGTGCCTGCTGTCGGGCGGCGCGCGCCACCATGAGCAGGAGTTTCACCTCGACGGCGCGAAAGCGGCGCTTGCGGTGCTGGCCGCGCTGACTTGCCTCACGCTGATCTTCCCGAATGTCGCGACGACGGCGCCGGGGCCGTTCTTCAGCACGTCGCAACTTGTATTCGCCGGTGTCGTGTCGCTGGTGCTCTACGGCTCGTTCGTGTTCGTGCAGACGGTGCGGCACCGCGACTATTTCTTGCCCGTCGAAGCAGCCGGCAACGAGGAAGCGCACGCGCCGCCGCCTTCCGAACACCGTCACGCTGGTCAGCGCGGGGTTGCTGCTCGTCGCGCTCGCCGCCGTCGTCGGCCTTGCGAAGGCGCTGACGCCGACGCTGGAGGTCGGGATCGCCAAGGCCGGCGCGCCGAAGGCCGTGGTCGGCATCGTCATCGCGGCGCTCGTTCTGTTGCCCGAAGGTCTGGCGGCGCTGCGCGCGGCGCGCCTGAACCGCCTGCAGACGAGCCTCAATCTCGCGCTCGGCTCGGCGCTCGCGAGCATCGGGCTGACCATCCCGGCGGTCGCGATCGTCTCGATCGTGCTCGCACAGCCGCTGGAGTTGGGACTCAACACGAGGGATCAAGTGCTGCTTGCCCTGACGCTGGTTGTCGGCGTGATCACGCTCGGCACCGGCCGCACCACGGTGCTGCAGGGCATCGTGCATCTGGTGATCTTCGCGGCGTTCCTGTTTTCTTGCGCAGCGCCTTCGAGTGCCCGTAGGGGTCACCTTGACGGACGCGTCGCTGATGTCCCGCCAGCCACCCGCCATCCACGACCAGAATCGTGCCGTGGCAGTAGTCCGAGGCGCGCGAGGCGAGAAACACCGCCGCGCCGCCCATGTCTTCGGGCTCGCCCCAGCGGGCGGCCGGGATGCGCGACAGCAGCTTCTCGCTGCGAGCCGGATCGTCCTGCAGCGCCTGCGTGGCGTCGGTGCGCACATAGCCCGGCGCGATGGCATTCACGTTGATGCCCTTCGCGGCCCACTCGTTGGCCAGCAGCTTGGTCAGGCCCGCAACGCCGTGTTTCGAGGCCGTATAGGACGGCACGCGGATGCCGCCCGTGTAGGCGAGGACCGACGCCACGTTGATGATCTTCGCGCCGCCTCCCCGCGCGATCGCGCGTTTCGCAAAAGCCTGCGCGAGGAAGAACACCGACTTGAGATCGACGTTGATGACGTCGTCCCAGTCCTTCTCGGAAAACTCCAGCGGATCGGCGCGGCGGATGATGCCGGCGTTGTTGACCAGAATGTCGGCGCGGCCGGCCCAGCGCGATCGTTTCGTCGAGAATGCGCTCGACCGGCTCGGTGCTGGCGAGATCAGCCTTGATGGCGAGATAGTCGCCGCCCGCCGCCTTCACGGCTTTCGCGGTCTCGTCCTGCGACGAGCGCGCCACGCCTGCAACCCGTGCGCCGGCTTGCGCCAGCGCGACCGCGATCGCCCGCCCGATCCCGCCGCTCGCGCCGGTGACGATGGCGGTTTTTGCCAGTGAGGTCGAAGAGCGAGCGTCATGCGCTTTTGCGCTTCGCCTCACCGCGCTCGGCGACAAACTCTTCGAGCTGCGCGACCGCGTCGCCCGGCTTCGGCGCTTCCAGCGCGGCGGCGATCTGCTGATAGAATTTCGCGATGCCGAGATACATGTCGCGCGCGGCCGGATCGTCCTCCTGGAATTGCGCGATCTCCTCCATCTCGGCGACCCAGCGATAGGCCTTCGGCGGCATGCGCGAGACGAAGCCGCGCATCCAGTTCAGCAGCATCGGCTGGCTCTCGGTCAGTTCCTGCAGCAGCGCGTCCGCGGTGCCGCCGCGCGTCGCACCGAGCATCATGGCGGAGCCGATCGCCGTGCAGCCCTTGGTGATGCCTGCGTAGGAGAGCTTCATCGCGGAGGCGGCGCCGTTCGGCCCGTCCATCACGCGGATCGAAAGGCCGCGCTCGCCGAGCCGCTCGAACTGCTTCGCGCCCGGACCCGAGGCGTAGAAAATCGTGCGCGAATTCGGCCCCGG
The DNA here is from genome assembly GCA_963779545.1 of uncultured Alphaproteobacteria bacterium. GTDB lineage: Bacteria > Pseudomonadota > Alphaproteobacteria > Rhizobiales > Xanthobacteraceae > PALSA-894. The sequence goes on from CAVZYQ010000015.1 coordinate 158,245, forward strand.
CGGCGGACCGATGATGCCGGCATCGACATAGGTGCAGCCGGTGTCCTTCCAGCGCCTCGCCGATGCGCTCGGCGGTCTGCGGCGAGACGGCATTGCAGTCGACATAGAGGGTCTTGCGCCCGGCACGCTTGATCGCGGGCGCGAGCCGCTCGCCAGCGCCACCGCATCGCCCGGCGGCACGATCGAGAGAATGACGTCAGCCTGCGCGGCGAACTGGTCGTCGGTCGCCACCGGAATCGCGCCTGCCTTCTCGGCGCGCGCCGCGCTCGCGGCCGAGCGCCCGGCAAGCTGGGTGATGACGGTCGCGCCGCGCTCATGCAGCCGGCGCGCGGTCGCCGAGCCCATCTCGCCCATCGCAATGACGCCAATCGTTTCGGCCATCCGGAAACTTCCTTGTGTTCGCGCAAAGATTTCAGCGTAACCGTCATTTTCGCGCCTGCGCCCTGCCCTGTCCATGAGGTCTCATGAGTTTCGTGTCCGGCAATCCCGCGGTCGATCGCTACATCGCCGAGGGCTACGCAGACGGTGCGCGGCATGTCGTCGGCATTCGCCGCGACGATCTGCGCCCATGTGATCCGGCGGCAGACCGAGCTCGGCATCAAGGGCCACATCGCGGAGGTCGGCACCTTCGAAGGCCGCTTCTTCATCGCGATGGCGCTGGGGTTGGCGGAGGGCGAGCGCGCGCTCGGCATCGACACGTTCAACTGGCCGAACGACGGGCTGCTCGATCTGTTTCATGCGCACTGCGCGCGGCTTGGGCTTGCGAAGGACCGCTACGTCGCGTTCAAGGGCAATGCGCGCGAGCTTTCGCCTGATGACGTTCGCAAGAAGCTTGGGGGTCCGGTTCGCTTCTGGCACCTCGACGGCGATCATTCACGCGAGCAACTCACCCTCGATCTCGATCTCGCGCTCGCGACACTGCACCCGCAGGGCATGATCGTTCTCGACGACATGCTGCATCCCGGCTACCCGCTGCTGGTCGTCGCGGTCTACGAATGGCTGGAGCGACACCCGGACTGGCGCGTGCTGTGCGTGATCGACCGCGAGGACATCGTCGCGGCGGCGAAGTTCATGCTCTGCCACAAGGACGTTGTGCCGCTGTTCGAGCAGGACCTGATGGACACGTTCAAGGCGCAGCACTTCGTGCTCGGCTCGGAGTGGGAGCGCTATTTCTGCGTGGTGCTGACGCCGAAGCCGCGGCTGGCGGAGGTGGATTGACCTGTGTCCCGCACGCGATGCAACGCGGCTTCGCGGTGCATCGCAGATGCGGGACCTCGGTTGTGTTTTCTATTGTCAAGAAACCGCGGGTCCCGGGTCAGCAGCGCATCATTTCATGCTGCGCTGCAGCTCGGGACACAAGCCCTACTGCGTCCCCGCCGTCAGCGCGTAGACCGACATCTCGGTGCGCGCGTCCGCGATCGAGAACCAGCGGTGCTGCTCGGCGCGGAACGCGCGCCAGTTTTCCGCGACCTTCTTGAACTGCTCGCTCTTGGCCGACTCCTCGTCGAGCACCTGCTCGAGCGCGTTGCGCAGCGCGCGCAGCGTCTCGGGAGTGCAGCACAACGATCTGCGCGCCGTTCGCCACCACGCGCGTGATCGCCTTGGCGTTCAGCGCATCGTACTTGGCGAGCATTTCCATCAGCGCATAGGAGCACGCCGCACGCACGATCGCCTGATAGCTCGCCGGCAGTTCGGCCCATTTCGCCTTGTTCACGTAAAGCGAGGAGTTCGCCTCCATCTCCAGCACGCCGGGGATGTGCATGTACTTGGCGACCTTGTGGAAGCCGAGCTTCTCGTCGTCGTGCGGCCCGACCCATTCGGCCGCGTCCATCGTGCCCTTCTCCAGCGCCGCATAGATGTCGCCGCCCGCGATCTGCTGCGGAACGACGCCGAGCTTCGACAGCACGCGGCCGCCGAAGCCCGCGACGCGCATCTTCACGCCGTTGAAGTCGGCGGGCGATTTGATCTCCTTGCGGAACCAGCCGAAGGTCTGGCCGCCGGTGTTGCCCATCGGGATGCTGACAACGCCGAAGCCATCATAAAGCTCGTCGATCAGCTTCTTGCCGTCGCCGACCAGATACCAGGCATTGTGCTGGCGCGGCGTCAGGCCGAACGGCAGCGAGCCGTCGAAGATCAGCGCGGGGTTCTTGCCGACGTAGTAGCCCGAATAGGTGTGGCCGCACTCGACCGTGCCGTTCTGCACCGCGTCGAGCACCTGCAGGCCGGGCACGATCTCGCCGGCCGCGAAGGTATCGAGTTGGAATTTGCCGTCCGTCATCTCGTGGACGAACTTGGAAACCGTCGGCGAAGCGCCGAACAAGCCTTCGAGGTTTTTCGGAAAGCTCGAGGTCAGCCGCCACTTGATCGACGGCTGCGATTGCGCGATCGCGGGCGACGCGACGGCCGCGCCTCCGGCGGCGGCAAGAAAAGCAAATCTCCGGCGTGAGACAGTCATGCAGTCCTCCCTTGGCCACGGCGTTGCGTGGCGGTGTGAGCCGGCTGACGGCTTGAGGACGTTTCTTGTTGAGGCGCCGGCGGCGTTCCGTAGGCACAGCATAGCAGAGCTTTCGCGGGCCGCGCAGCCGGATGGATGCGCGCCGCGCAGGGCAGCGTCCTGCCCACAGGCAGCGCATCCACCATGGGCCGTGTTAGGGAGGCGGCAACGCGAGGGGAATGGCGAAGGTCTGAGATGAGCAATATCCGGGTTTTGTCGACCATCGGCATGCGGACCGTGCTGGAAGCGCTGGCGCCACCTTTCGAGCGCGCGCGGGATTGCACGGTGGAGCGCGTCTACGGTTCCTCGGTCGCTCTGATGAAGCGCCTCGCGACCGGAGAAAGCGGGGACGCGGCAGTTTTCACCGCCGGCGCGATCGATGAGCTGATCGGGCAAGGCAAGATCATCGCCCGCACCGACCTGACACGCTCGTTCGTCGGAATTGCCGTGAAGCACGGCGCGCCAAAGCCCGACATTTCCACGCCTGAGAAGTTCAAGGCCGCGATGCTTTCGGCCAAGTCCGTCGCGCGCTCCGAGACCGGCGCGAGCGGGCTTTACTTCGCAAGCCTGATCGACAGGCTCGGCCTTGCCGACGCGATGAAGCCGAAGATGGTCGTGCAGGACGGGATCGTCGGCCGGATCGCGGGACGCGGCGAGGCCGAGATTGCGGTCCAGCAGATCAGCGAACTGATGCAGGCCGACGGCATCGACATCGTCGGTCCCTTGCCGGACGAACTGCAGAGCATCACGGTTTTCTCGGCCGGCGTGTTCACGGCATCGACGCAACGCGCGCTGGCGGAAGCCTTCGTTGCCGATCTCGCCTCTCCCGCCCACGCCGGCCTGATCCGGGCCAAGGGCATGGAGCCGGTCTGACTCCATGCTTGCACCCAATCCACGTCCTGCGGCCAATGTTGCGCTGCTGATCTTCCTGCTCTGGCTTGCCGGCAACGGGCTGCGCATCACCATTCTGGCGGTGCCGCCGGTCATCCCGCAGATCCGCACCGATTTCGGCATGTCGGAGACGATGGTCGGCATCCTCACCGGCCTTCCGCCGGTGCTGTTCGCCTGCACGGCCGTGCTTGGGTCGCTGCTGATCGCGCGCTTCGGCGCGCTGACCACGCTGATCGTCGGGCTGTTCGCGACCGCAGCGGGCTCGGCCCTGCGCGGCGCCGCGCCGGATGTCTGGTTTCTCTATGGGGCGACGATCGTGACCGGCTTCGGCGTCGCGATCATGCATCCTTCGCTGCCACCGCTGGTGCGCACCTGGCTGCCGCATCGCATCGGCTTCGGCACCGCGCTGTTCACCAATGGGCTGCTGGTCGGTGAAATTCTCCCGGTTGCGCTCACCATTCCGGTGCTGCTGCCGCTTGTGTCGGGGAAGCTGGCGGGCGAGCTTCGTGGTGTGGGCCGTGCCGGTCGCCTTGATCGCGCTGGTCATCCTTGTCTTGGCCCCGCGAACGGCCCCTCCCGTGCAAACCCGCGCGCTGCAGCGCTGGTGGCCGGACTGGAGCGATCCGCTGATCTGGCGGCTCGGCATCGCGCTCGGAAGCGTCAACGCGATGTACTTTTCGTCGAATGCATTCCTGCCTGACTATCTGCACCACCTCGGGCGCCCGGACCTTGTCAGTGCAGCACTCACCGCGCTCAATCTCGGACAAATCCCGGCGTCGTTTCTGCTGCTCGCCGTTGCGGGCCGGCTGGAGCGCGAAATCTGGCCGCACATCGTGTGCGGCGCGGGTTCGCTTGCGGCCATCGTCGGGATCATGTTTCTGCCGGGTCTGTGGATCGTCGCGTCCGCGGCAGTGCTCGGGTTTTTTGCCGCCGCGATCCTGATCCTGATGCTCGCGCTGCCGCCGCTGCTTGCTCCGCCGGACGATGTTCACCGCGTGTCGGCGGCGATGTTCACCATCAGCTATTCGTGCGCCGTGATCACGCCAATCTTCAGCGGGCTCGCGTGGGATCTGACCGGCGTTGCGCAATCGGCCTTCGTGCCGCTTGCCGTCTGTGCGGTCGTGCTGATGGCGCTCGCGCCAACGATCCGGCTCGACCGCGTGAAAGCCTAGCCGGCTTTCTTCGTCTGCCCGCGGCGCTCGTTCAGATGGCCGAGCGTGGTATCAGCCTGTTTGCGCAGTTCTTCGTGGAGCTCTTCCAGCTCCTTGTCGGTCAAATTCTCGGCGTCGGCGAAACGGTTCTCCGCCTCGTTCATGGCGATGATCAGCTCGGAGAGCTTGAGCTGCAACGCCATCGTATCGCGGTTCTGGGTGTTTTGGATCAGGAACACCATCAGAAACGTGACAATCGTCGTCGAGGTGTTGATGACAAGCTGCCAGGTGTCGCTGTAACCGAACAGCGGGCCGGTCGCAGCCCAGAGGATCACCGCAGCGGATGCAAGCAGGAACGCGATCGGCTTGCCCATCCAGTGCGCTGTGACGCACGCCGCGTTCGAGAACATCTCCGACCATCCGCGGTGCTTTTTCTTATCCGCAACAGCTTTAGCGGCAGACGGCTTGCCCGACATTCGCACCACGTCGGCGGTCGGTGCCTTCGATTTGCTCCGCGCCCGTGCCATGCTCCGATCTTCCTTATAACGATGCGCAACAGTGCGTGCGGCTTCTTGCTGCTCAATGCGGAGTGGTGGGAACCGTTCCCGGATCACCCGTGCACAATAGTTCGCCCGGCCACGTGCCGGGCGGACTTTTTTGTTTTTGGAAGGGCGGCGAAGCCGCGTAAACAATGCGGCTCAGCCGCGGCCACCAGCGGCCATGATGGCGCGGGTCGATTGATCCGGGCCAAAGTCTTCAGCGCTTTCGATCGCAAGCAGATCAGCCAGACGCGTGCGTGCGCGGTTCACACGGCTCTTGATCGTACCGACCGCGCACTCGCAGATCGCGGCGGCTTCCTCATATGAGAAGCCCGATGCACCCACGAGGATGAGGGCTTCGCGTTGATCCGGCGGCAGCTTGGCCAGCGCAGTGCGGAATTCCTGGAATTCGAGCCGGCTGTTCTGCTCCGGATGCGACTTCAGGCTTTCCGCGTACGAGCCGTCGGTGTCTTCCACCTCGCGGCGGCGCTTGCGGTATTCCGAGCGGAACAGGTTACGCAGGATGGTGAACATCCATGCGGACATGTTCGTGCCGGGTTGGAACGAGTCGATGTTGGCGATGGCGCGCAACAGCGTTTCCTGCACGAGATCGTCCGCCCGGTCGATATTGCCGGAGAGCGAAATCGCGAACGCGCGCAGGCTCGGCACTGCCGACAGCATCGCTTCACGCAATTGCGGGTTGAGGCTCATCAGGTGGCCCCCTTGTCTTTTTCCTTTTCATCGAGCTGCTGGAGCAGTTCGCTGAAGCGGTCGGGAACGCCCGCGCTCACCACGTCGTCGTACATGGCCCGCAGTTGCTGCCCGATCTTGCCCTGGACATCGCGTCCAAGCCGGCCTCGGGGCTTTCGTTGGTTGATTTCTGTCTGCATTGCGTCGGGCCTGCCTGGTTTTTCGTCGTCTTTCATCACGTTCTTCCCCGCCCGCTTGAGTGAAGTGGTGTCCCCGCCACTCAGTGGGGTATAACGCCAGCCTGATCAGCCTGTTCCAATCGCGATGGAACTTTTTTTTTGGGGTCGCGTTGAGGCCCCGGATACCCATATCGGGGGCACTCCACGGGAGGTTTTCCTTGCTGAAATCACAAGCCGTAGCCCAATACCTGCCGTTTCTGCGCCGTTATGCGCGTGCGCTGACCGGAAATCAGTCGTCCGGCGATGCCTATGTCAGCGCCACGCTGGAGGCGTTGATTGGCGATCCCAACGTGATCGATGAGTCGGGCGGCCCACGCGTCGCGCTCTATCGGCTTTTCACGAAAATCTGGAATTCGGTCGGCGTGAATAGCGAGACATCGCCCGCCGACCCGGATCTGCCGGCCGACGCCCGGCTTGCGAGCCTGACTCCGAAGCCGCGGCAGGCGTTCCTGCTGGTCGCGCTGGAAGGCTTCTCGGAGGACGACGCCGCCAGGATCCTCGATACCGACGTGGTGACCTTGCGATCGCTGGTCGAAGAATCCGGCCGCGAGCTCGCCGCCGAGATCGCAACCGACGTGCTGATCATCGAGGACGAGACCTTCATTGCGATGGACCTCGAGACGCTGGTCGAAAGCCTCGGTCACCGGGTGCTCGGCGTCGCGCGAACGCACACGGAAGCTATCGCGCTCGTACGCAAGAAGACGCCGGGCCTTATCCTTGCGGACATCCAGCTAGCGGACGGAAGCTCGGGCCTCGATGCCGTCAACGAGTTGCTGAAGACCATCGAAGTGCCGGTGATCTTCATCACGGCTTATCCGGAGCGCTTCCTGACCGGCGAGCGGCCCGAACCGGCGTTTCTGATCGCGAAGCCATTCCAGCCCGCGATGGTGTCGGCGATCGCGAGCCAGGCGCTGTTCTTCTCGCGCAATGCCAGAAGCCGCAAGAAGCAGCCGGCGGCCTAATCTTTTCAGCCGAACGAAAATGGACGCGCTCAGCGGCGGGCGAATAGCCCCGCCGCGAGTGCGCCGACGCCGAATGCGACCGCCAGCATCACCAGCGGGCGTTGCCCGACCTCGTGACTGAGCTTGCGCACGGCCTCGTTGCCAACCTTCAGCGCATCATCACTGAATTCCGAGGCTCCGTGTCCGACGGCACGGGCGCGGCCGCCGAAGCGATCCGCGATGTCATTGAGCGCGCTCGCCACCATATCGCTCATCCGATCCGCGGCACGGGGCGCTTCGCGCGAGGTGCGGCTGACGAGACGGTTCAATTGGGTGAGCCGCCGCTCAAGATCGTGCACCATCCGGTCGATATCGGGTGCGCGTTCGGTGTGATGCCATGCCATCGGACTGTTTCCTGATTGCCGATCCGCTTCCCCGAAAAAGAAAGGCCGGTCGGGAATTTCCGGCCGGCCTTCCGCTTGGTCAGTTGACGTCCTTGAGCCAGGTGTCGATGTTCTTCTCGGCTTCGTCCTTGGCGTAGCCGTAACGCTGCTGCAGACGGCCGGCGAGTTCGGTGCGCTTGCCCTCGATCACATCGAGGTCATCGTCAGTGAGCTTGCCCCACTTCTGCTGCACCTGACCCTTGAACGTCTTCCAGTTACCTTCCACGCGATCCCAGTTCATCGTTGCGCTCCTTCTTGCGAGGAAATCGCGCGGTCAACACCGCGATGCGGCAAATCGTTCCTCGCTGGCGGACCTCACGCGTTGAAATGGCGCAGGTTTTCCAAGCACATTTCGCGAAAGGGAACAAGTTCCGTGGCGCTCGCGTTATCACGGCACAACGCTCGTGGCGTCGATCTATCGACGGAGCGAGTATTGTAGGCCGGCGCTCGCCGGCCGGCGTGTCCACGCTTATCCTGCCTTGTTGGACGCGCAGTCGCGGTTGCGATATGCCACACGCCACGAGGGCACTCGCGACCCGGCCAGATCTTAAGCCAGTTTCGAAATGCGACTGCTGATCAATCCGCAGAGGAGGCGGCATTGGGTTCGGATCGTAATGTCTTGCTGGTCGAGGACGAGGCGCTCGTCGCCGCCTTGGCGGTCGATGCCTTGGAAGAGCTCGGCTATCAAACCGTTGAGGTCTCGACGTCCAAGGCCGCGCTGGAGGCTGTCTCCGGCAACGCGAATTTCATGTTCGCGGTGATCGACGTCGGCCTGCCCGACGGCCGCGGCGATGCGCTGGCGCTGAAGATGCGCGAGGTACGCGCCGATATGCCGATCATCATCGCAACGGGCTACGATGGCGCGCATCTCGACGAGCGTGTGCGGAACGCCGCAAAGACGGCCATCCTGAGCAAGCCATACGACATCAGCCAGCTTCAGGCGGCGATCAAATCGATCAGCTGATATGCGGAACAAAACTGCGCCAGTGCACTTTCGTTAACACGCTCGGATGACTAGCTAATTTGTAAGTTCGTGCCCGGCTTTTCCGCGCCGGGATAAAGAAAGTTCAGCGAAATGCACGAAGCCGTGCCGGGCAAGCACGCGCAGGACGGGGAAAACGCCGCCGCGGCGGAATTGGCTGAAGCCGCGACGCACTCTTTCCTCGACATGGATTCGGTTGGCGTCGCACTCGAAGCCGGCCAGGTCGGCGTGTGGTCATGGGACGTCAAGTCGAACGCCGTCACATGGTCCGGCAACTTCACGCAGATCCATGGACTTGCGGATGGCGCTTTCGACGGCAAAGTTTTCGTCCATCCAGAAGAGCATTCATCCAGAAGACCAGCCGGAAGTGACCACGTCGATCCAGGAAAGCCTGCGCACCGGAAAGCCCTATCGCGCGCAATATCGCCTCGCGCCCGCGCACGACGATCAGGAGGATCGCTGGGTCGAGGCAGTCGCGTCCGTCATTCAGGAGAATGGCGTGGCGGTGCGCATGGTCGGCATCTGCCGCGACGTGACCGACCGGCAGAAGCTGTTGCGCGAGCTCCGCCTGCGCAACAAGCAGCAGGAAACGGTCGCGCGCATCGGCGAACTGGCGCTGACCGAGAGCGACCTGCAAAAACTGTTCGACGAGATCGCCGCGACGATCGCGCAACTGCTCGATGTCGAGTTCGTGAAAATCCTCGAACTCGTGCCGGGCGACGCCGAGCTGATGCTGCGCGCGGGCTATCGGCTGGCGCGAGGGCGCGATCGGAAGCGCGCATGAGTCGACCGGCCGCCACTCGCAGGCCGGCTACGCGCTCGCCTCCGGCGGGCCGGTGATCGTCACCGATCTCAAATCGGAAACACGCTTCGAGAGCCCTGCCCTGCTGCGCGACCACGGCGTGAACAGCGGCGTGAGCGTGCCGATCACGGGCCGCGACGGGCGCGCCTACGGCGTGCTCGGCGTGCACACGGCGCGGCGGCGGCGTTTCGGCGAGAACGACGTGTCGTTCCTCGTCGCGACCGCGAACGTGATCGCGGGCGCGATCCAGCGCCGCCAGTCGGACCAGCGCCACGAACTGATGATCCGCGAGTTGCGCCACCGCTCCGGCAATCTGTTTGCGCAACTGCTCGCGCTGTTCTCCCAGACCGCCCGCACCTCGCGCAGCGTCGCCGATCTCTCGACCAAATACGAAGCGCGCGTGCTCGCGCTCGCCAATGCGCACCGGCTGATCACCGAGGGCGGGTGGCACTCGACCGCGCTGCAAGACCTGCTGCGGCTGCTGCTTGCTCCCTATCTCGACCGCGTCACGTTCGACGGTCCGGATGTGTTCCTCGACCCCGACCCGTCGTTCGCGCTCGGCTCGGCGGTGCACGAGCTTGCCACCAACGCCAGCAAGTACGGCAGCCTTTCCAAGGAGGGCGGGACCGTCGAGCTGAGCTGGGCGGTCAGTCGCGGCACCGAGAAGGGCCTGACGCTGGAGTTCGACTGGAAGGAGCGCGGCGGCCCGCCGCCCAAGCGCGCGCGCCGGCGAAGGCTTCGGCTCGCGCCTGATCACCATGCTGATCGAGCGGCAGCTCAACGGCGAGGTGCAGCGCACGTTCGGCGCGAAGGGTCTCGATACGCATCTTGTCGTTCCTCTCAGCCACGAGCGCTGGCCCGGAAACGCGGCGCCAGCCGGCCGATGACGAGCCCGTGCAAGTCACGGACGTCCGCTAGCGCGCCTGCGCATGTTTCTGCCGCGCACGGGTGTCCGTCCAACTGACTGCCCTTGTGCCGATCCGCCCGCCGTTGTCCTATTGGACGGACCACGGGGAAGACATGATGGCGCAACTTCTGTTCAAGAATTTCCAGTTGCTCGAGCCGGAAGCGGGCGAGCTGCAGGGCGGCTGCGAGCTGCTGATCGAGGGCGGGACCGTCCGCGAGGTATCCGACAAGCCGATCAAGGCGCAAGGCGCCGACGTGATCGACTGCGGCGGCGCGCACCCTGATGCCGGGCCTGATCGACAGCCACGTGCATGTCACGCTGAGCGAAGTGAACATCCGCTTCCTCGAAGCCGTTCCGCTGACGCTGATGACGGCGCGCGCCGCGCGGCTGATGCTCGGCATGCTCAACCGCGGTTTCACCAGCGTGCGCGACACCGGCGGCGCCGACTGGGGCCTGAAGACCGCGATCGAGCAGGCCGACATTCCGGGCCCGCGCCTGTTCATCGCCGGCGCGGCGATCGGCCCGACCGGCGGCCACAGCGATGCCCGCCGCCGCACCGATTTCGGCGTGCGCTGCCACTGCTGCGACGCGATGCGCTTCGGCATGCGGCAGTCGGACGGCGTGTCCGAGGTGATGAAATCCGTGCGCGAGCAGATGCGGCAGGGCGCCGACCACATCAAGATCATGATGTCGGGCGGCGTCGCCTCCCCGTACGATCCGCTCGACAGCCTGCAGTTCTCGCCGGCCGAGGTCGCAGCCGCCGTGCAGGAGGCGCACGCGTTCGGCCGCTATGTGTGCGCGCACGCCTACTCGCCGGAGGCGATGCAGCGCGCCGCGAACGGCGGCGTGCGCGTGATCGAGCACGGCAACCTGATCGACGAGCCGACCGCCAAGCTGATGGCCGAGAAGGGCATGTTCATGGTGGCGAACCTCGTCGCCTATTACGCGATGCGCGAGCGCGCCGCCGAATACGGCATGACCTCCGACATGCTGGCGAAGAACGATCTCGTGATCGACGGCGGGCTGAAGTCGCTGGAAATCTGCAAGCGCGCGGGCGTTGAGGTCGGTTACGGCACCGACCTGCTCGGCGCGCTGCAGGTCGAGGAGAGCCGCGAATTCCTGCTGCGCTCCGAGGTGCTCTCGCCGATCGAGATCATCCGGCAGGCGACCACCGTCGGCGCGAAGATCGTGCGGCAGGAAGGCAAGCTCGGCACGCTGAAGGCCGGCGCATTCGCGGACCTGATCGTCATCGACGGCGATCCCTTAAAGAACCTCGGCCTGTTCCAGGAGCAGGGCAAGCATCTCAGCGCGATCATGAAGGGCGGCAAGTTCCACAAGAACAGACTGAACTGATCATGACGTCCGCTCGCGCAGGAGCGGACTGCGGCGCTGCGCGAGCGCGGCGCATGCCGCTCGGCCGCTGGGCGCTCAACGGCGCGGCGGGGCTTGCACTGTTCTTCATCCTGCTGCCGCTGCTGCTCGTCACGTGGCTTGCGTTCTTCCGTCAGGAAATCCCGTCGTTTCCGCCCGAGGGCTATTCGCTGCAATGGTTCGGCGCGGTGCTGAACAACCGGAGCTTCGTCGTCCGGCTTCATCCTGAGCTTTCAGGTCGGCGTCGCGGCGACTGTCATCGGCCTCCTGCTCGCTGTGCCGGCGAGCCTCGCGATCGCGCGGCGGCGCTTTCGCGGCCGCGGCTTCGCCAACACGCTGCTGCTGATGCCGCTGATCGTGCCGGGCGTGGTGCTCGGCGCGTCGATCTACGTGTTCCAGATCGAAACCGAGATCGCGACCGGCCTGCCGCTGCTCGGCACCACCGCCGGGCTGATCGCCGCGCACGCGCTGATCGTGATCCCGTGGGCAGCGCGGCTTGTCACCGCGAGCCTTGCGGGCTTCGATCCGACCGTCGAGGAAGCGGCGAAAAACCTCGGCGCGACGCCGTGGACCACGTTCCGCCGCGTGACCCTGCCGGCCATCCGGCCCGGCATCGTGGCGGGCGCGCTGTTTGGCTTCGTCACCTCGTTCGGCAATCTCGAAATGAGCCTGTTTCTGGTCGGCGCGGGGCGCACCACGCTGCCGATCGCGATCCTGCAGTACCTCGAATGGAAGATCGATCCGACGGTCGCGGCGGTCTCGGTGATGCAGATCGCGCTCATCGGCGTCGCGATGATCGTGACCGACCGCTACGTGAAGATCTCGCAGGCGGTAACGCATGACCCCGAAAAGTGGACACCGGTTTCCCGCCTGCGCGAAGCCTTGGCGCTGTCCGATCTCTTGGTCGGACGCTTCGGCGGGCGCAGGCAGGTCGGATAAGATCATGCGCCGGGAAAAACCCTGATGGCGCGACTCGAGCTCATCGATCTCTCCAAGCGCTACGGCGAACACACCGTGGTCTCCGGCGTGACGCTGGACGTCCCGGACGGCGAATTCCTCGTGCTGCTCGGGCCCTCCGGCTGCGGCAAGACCACGACGCTGCGGATGATCGCCGGGCTTGGTCGAGCCGAGCGGCGGCGCGGCGCGCATCGGCGGCGCGGACGTGACGTATCTGCCGCCGTGGCGGCGCAACACCGGCATGGTGTTCCAGAGCTACGCGCTGTTTCCGCATATGAGCGTGATCGAGAACGTCGCGTTCGGCCTGGAGATGCGCAAGCTCGCAAAATCCGAGGTCGAGGCGCGTGCGCGCGAGGCGCTGCGGCTTGTCCGCCTCGACGGCTATGCGGCGCGACTGCCGCGCCAGCTGTCCGGGGGGCAGCAGCAGCGCGTCGCGCTTGCGCGTGCGCTCGCGATCCGCCCCGACGTGCTGCTGCTCGACGAGCCGCTGTCCAATCTCGACGCCAAGCTGCGCGAGGAAGTGCGCATCGAGATCCGCGAACTGCAGCGCCAGCTTGGGCTCACCACCATCATGGTGACGCACGATCAGGAGGAAGCGCTGACGGTCGCGGACCGCCTCGTCGTGATGGCGGAGGGCGAAATCCGCCAGATCGGCAGCCAGCGCGACCTCTACGAGCGCCCGTCCGACCGTTTCGTCGCGGGCTTCGTCGGGCGCAGCACGTTCCTCGACGGCCGCGTCACTGCGCCCGGCGAGTTCGAGACCGCAGGCGGCCTCAAGCTGAAATGCCGCGACGGCGCGGCGGGCGCTACGGCACTGTTGCTGCGCCCCGAGCGCTTGCATCTGGGTGGCGCAAACCTCGACAATCGCCTGCCCGGCAAGGTGGAATTCGTCTCATATCTGGGCCCGGTGCTGGAATTGCACGTGCGCCTTTCGCCCGCCGACCGCGTGGTCGTGCAACTGCCGAACCGAGGCGAGGCGGCGCCCGCCGTGGGCGAGGATGTCGAGATCGGCTGGCAGCGCGATGCCGGCATGGTGTTTGAACAGCGAACCTGACTGGAGGAGCGAACATGACCCTGAAGATCACACGCCGCCACGCCCTTGCGGGCCTTGGCGCCGTCGCAATGCCTGCCCTCATCACGAGCGAGGCGCGCGCTGCCGGCCGCGTCGTCGTCGGTACCTGGGGCGGCGATTATGCGCGGCTCCTTGCGAAAAATGTCGAAGATCCGATCCTCAAGCCGAAAGGCTTCGAGGTGGCGCAGGACCAGGCGGCCGACGGTCCGCGCCGCACCAAGATCGTCGCCGAGCGGCGCCTGCCGCGCGGCACCACCGACATCCAGGGTCTCTCGGCCGCGCAGATGTTCGAGATGAACGAGACCGGAGTTCCGAAACCATCGACTACGCCAAGCTGCCGAATGCGAAAAACCTCATCCCGTCGATGAAATATCCGTTCGGCGTCGGGCACATCTATTCGGGCAAGGTCGCGGTCTACAATCCGAAGCTCCTCCCCGACGCACCGAAGAGCTTCAAGGATGCATTCGACCCCAAGCACGGCAACAAGATGGGGATCATCGACATCCAGTATCAGTACGTGATGGCGGCTGCCGCGCTCGCGGCCGGCGGCAAGATGAACGACTTCGAGCCCGGCAAGGCGCTGCTCCTCGAAGCCAAGAAGGCCGGCGTTCGCATCTATCCGACCAACGAAGCATTCGCGCAGGCGCTCAAGAACGAGGAGATCAGTGTCGGCATCATGTGGAAGGCGCGCGTGATCCAGTGGCAGAATGCCGGCATCAGCGTGCAGTCGGCCGCGCCCAGCGAAGGCGTCCCGATGTATGTCTCGGGCTTCATGATCCCGAAGAACGCGCCGAACAAGGACGGCGCTTACGCCTACATGGACGCGATGCTGGAGAAGAGCGCGCAGGAGAACTTCGCGATCGACATGGGCTACAACCCGACCGTCACCAACGCGACCGTCGCGCCCGACCTGAAGCAGCGCATCGGCTTCACCAAGGAGGAAGAGTCGCGCCTCGTCGATCTCGACTACGCTTATCTGGCGAAGAACGATGCCGCGCTGAAGGAATGGTGGGACAAGGTGTTCAAGGCTTGATGAACACGCTCTGCTTCCCCTCTCCCCGCTTGCGGGGAGAGGTCGGCGCACAAAGTGCGCGCGGGTGAGGGGGACTCTCGATAGTGCGCGATCTCGGAGAGCCCGCCTCACCCCCTCCCTCTCCCCGCACGCGGGGAGAGGGAGCGCGGCGTCCGCGCGGCTGCGGCAGCGCATGACTCCCGCCCGCAACAACACCTTGACCGCCGCGTCGCTCGCGGGCCCCGCGACTCTTTACGTCGGCATCGGCATCCTGCTGCCGCTCGCGATCCTGTTCCGCTACAGCCTGAACCAGTTCGTCCCCGGCAAATTCATGGTGGATGCGCTGACGGTGGAGAACTACGTCAAGTTCTTCACCGACCTCTATTACACCGGCGTGCTGACCCGCACGTTGCGTGTCGCCTTCGTCACGACCGCGATCTGCCTGCTGCTCGGATTCCCGCTCGCCTACGTGCTGGCGCGCACGCGCACGCCGCTACAAGAACCTGCTGATCATGCTGGTGGTGCTGCCGCTGTTCGTCGGCAACGCGGTGCGCGCGGCCGGCTGGATGGTGGCGTTCGGCAACAAGGGGCTGATCAACGCGAGCCTGATGGGCGTCGGCGCGCTCTCCCTACCGCTCGAAATCATGTTCAGCGAAACCGCGGTGATTATCGGCATCACGGCGGTGAACCTGCCGTTCATGGTGCTGACACTGCAAAGCGTGATCGAGGGCATCGACCGCTCGGTCGAGGAAGCCGCGTTCAATCTCGGCGCGACGCCGCTGCAGATGGCGCGGCGCGTGCTTCTGCCGCTCGCGATGCCGGGTCTGCTCGCCGGCACGATTCTCACCTTCATCCTGGCGATGAACGCCTACGCAACGCCGGTGCTACTCGGCGGTCCGCGTTTCCAGATGATGGGGCCGCTCGTCTACAATCAGTTCGTGCAGCAGAACAACTGGCCGTTCGGCGCGTCGATCGCATTCATTTTGATGACCGCGACGCTGGTGCTGACGTTGGCGGCGAATTTGGTGGTGCAGGGACGCTACCGCTCGGCGTGACGGCTATTTCCTGAGGCCGTCAATCCCCGCCTTGAGCGCGTTCTGATAGAGGACGCTATCGACCGCATAGGCGAGCGCGCGGAAGCCCCAGTCGAGATACTGCTTGCCGGTTTTCACGTCGCCGCAGAGGAAGCCTGCGGCCTTCCTGTTGTTCTCGCACGCACGCACGATCGCCTTGGCTGCCGCCTTGTAGCGCGGATGATCGAACTGTCCATCGATGCCGAGCGCATTGGTGAGGTCGAAATGGCCGAGCCAGCCGACATCGATGCCGGGCGTCGCCATGATGGCATCGACATTCTCGAGCCCAGCCGCGGTCTCGATCAGCGCGATGACGAGCGTGCGCTCGTTCGCCTGCTTCATTGCCTTGATGTGGTCGCCGCCCTTGTAGTCGTCGTGCGCCATGCCGAACGCGAGCCCGCGCACGCCTTGCGGCCGGTAGCGGCACGCTTTCGCGATGTCGGCGGCCTGCTCGGCCGTCTCGACCATCGGCACCATGATGCCCATCATGCCGGCATCAAGTACCGGCGCAATCAGGTGATAGTGCGAGCCGGGCACACGCGCCATCGGCACGAGGCCGGTCCCGCGCGCGAACGCGGCCTGCTGCTTGAGAGTCTCGATGCCGACGCCGGAGTGCTCGGTGTCAAAGATGCAGAACTCCGCGCCGGCGTTGGCCATGATCTGGCAGAGGCCGGGCGTGAAGAACTCGAACGCCATGTGACCGAAGGCGGTGCCGCCCTTGCGCAGTTTCGCCCGAACCGGATTTTGCCGCATCGCGTGTCCTCCATGCGCCCGAGCGGCGCTTGATCCGAGTCATAGGGGATTTCGCGGCGGGTTTCAGCGGGGCGCAGGAGAAGGTGCCCCAAAGGCGGGATCGAACCACCAAGACCGTATGAAGAACTGAATTCGCAATCCTACGCGATCCGGATGAACGCCGGATCGAGCGGGCGAAGGCGGGCGAGGTTGAACGGCGACAGATCCGTCGTCTCTGTGCTGCCCGTAGCAACCAGCTCCGCCAAGGCCTCACCTGTTGCGGGTGCGTTGAGGATGCCCCAGACGTTATGGCCGGTCGCCATATAGGCACCGTCGCTGCCGGGCACCTTTCCGATCAGCGGCAATCCATCCTGCGTCACGGGACGAAAGCAGGCTTGCCGAGCGATGATCCGTTCGGCACGGAACGCCGGTGACAGGCGCCCGCAAATCGCCTGAAGCCGATCGATTTCACCGGGGTTCGGCAGGACGTCAGCCGGGTCCAGCGGCAGCGGCGCTTCGCCTGAAAAGGCGGTGACATGCGTGCTTCCGTCGGCGCGCGGGAACACTTCGACTGAGACGATGTTTCCGCTGTCCCCGTGATGTTCAAGAAAGAGGGCCTCGGCAGGCACATCCGCACCGGTGTCATACACCAGGCTGGGACTTCTCTGTCCGAAGACCGCCGGCACCTGCAGCCATTCGGCAGCCCGTAAAGACCACGGACCCATCGCAATGACGACAGCATCTGCGCGAACGAACTCGCCATCGACATCCACCCCGTCGATTGCGTTCCCGCGGCGGGCTACCCCGGTAACTTGCCCATGACGCAATCTGGCGCCGTGCTGCTCGGCGGCACGCATGATCGCCAGCGTGAACGATCGCGGGTGAACAATCGCCGTCGTTTCTGTCGTGCTCAGTTGTGATCCGATCATCACGCTATCGGATAACCAACCGAGTTCGGCGGCGGCTCGACGTCGGCGCCTGTCGTGTTCGGGGACGACCATCCCACTGTACGCGGTCATGCGCTGATAACCCCAGTCACCGCGGAGTTCCTCATGCAAGCTCGCGTGAAGCGCAAAACTTCGTCGTGCGAGTGCATCAAGCGGACTGCCCATGCACCAGTCGAGTGCCAGAAAGCCCCCCGCCTTTCCCGAAGCCGACGAAGCCACTTCGGTGCGCTCTACGACGGTCACGTCGACCCCGCGGCGCGCCAGAAAATACGCGGTGCATGCCCCAATGACGCCGCCGCCACAGATCACAACATGCATGGCAGAACGCCTCAGCGAGAGTTCCGACCACCGGCCTGTGCGAGCGCTGCCCAGATGCGGTCCGGCGAGGCCGGCAGGTCAAAGTGATCGATGCCGCGCGAAGCCAGTGCGTCGATCACGGCATTCATGGCGGACGGCAGCGAGCCTGCGACGCCGGATTCGCCCGCGCCCTTCACGCCGAGCGGATTGGTGGTGCACGGCACGCTGTGGTGTCCGGTCTTGAGCAACGGAACGTCGCTGGCGCGCGGCATGCGATAGTCCATGAACGTCGCGTTGAGCAATTGACCTTCGCTTGAGTAGCGCACGTGCTCGCCGAGCACTTGGCCCAAGCCCTGCGCGATGCCGCCGTGGGTCTGTCCGTCGACGATCGACCTCGTGGACGATGTTGCCGACATCGTCTACCGCCGCGTAGCCGACGACCGACACGATGCCGGTCGCAGGATCGATCTCCACCTCGCAGACGTGGCAGCCATTCGGAAACGACATCTGCGGCGAAGTGAAATCTGCCAACATTGTCGAGGCCGCCTTTCAGATCGTTCGGCAAGTTCGCGGTTTCGCGCGCCCGCTTGGCGAGTTCGATAATCGGCAACCGGATGTCGGTGCCGGCGACCGAGAACGTGCCGTCTCGCGAACTCCACGTCGCTGGCGGCGACTTCGAATAGATGGCCCGCGACGCGGCGCCCATTCTCGATGGCGTTGTCGCATGCGACTGGCGGTCGCGCTTCCCGCCATCATCAGCGAGCGCGATGCGACCGAGGGCGTGCCGTCGGGCACTTCGTCGCTGTCGCCCTCGATCAGCTTCACCGCCGTGACGGGAACGCCGAGGCGCTTCGCGAGGATGCCCGGCAGTGTGGACAAGTGCCCCTGCCCCATCGCCTGCACGCCGAGCCGGATCGCAACTGAGCCATCTGCCTCGAACCGCAGGTCCGCCTTCTCGTTCAGGATGCCGCCCGCGACTTCGAGGAAGCAGCACATCCCGATGCCGCGCAGCTTGCCGTTCCTGCGCGATGCCGCGCGGCGTTTGTCGAAGCCTTTCCAGTCGGCGAGCGCGAGCGCCTTGTCCATCGAGGCCTCGAACTCGCCTGAGTCGTAGATCGGGCCGTTCGGCGTCTTGTAGGGCATCGCTTTCGGCGGGATGAAGTTGCGCCGCCGCAGGGACACGCGATCGATATTCATCGCGCGCGCCGCGCCATCGATCAGCCGCTCGATCAGGTAGATCGCCTCGGGGCGCCCGGCGCCGCGATAGGGACCGAGCGGCGCCGTGTTGGTGAGCACCATCTTCACGTCGAGCGAGATCGCCGGGATGCGATAGACGCTGGAGAGGCAGTTCTTGGTGTTCATCGTCGAGAAGATCGCCGCGTATTGCGTCGTGTAGGCGCCAAGTCCGACGAGGCTGCGCATGCGCAGGCCGAGGAATTTGCCCTTGGCGTCGAGCGCAAGTTCGCCTTCGAGGATACCGTCGCGGCCCGCCGAATCGGAAAGGAAGCTCTCCATCCGGGTGTTGCACCACTTCACCGGCCGCCCAACCTTGCGCGCCGCGTAGAGGATCGCGGCGTACTCCGGATAACACTGCGCCTTCATGCCGAAGCCGCCGCCGACATCATGGGTCAGCACGCGGATCGACGTGAGCGGCACCTTGAACACGCCTTCCGCCAGCAGCTTGCGCACGACCGCGACGCCCTGCGTCGAGGCGATCAGTGTGTATTTCTGCTTCGCCTCGTCCCACATCCCGATGCCCGAGCGCGGCTCCAGCGAGACCGGCGCGAGGCGGGTGTCGTCGAGCCGCACGCGTTCGATGTGGGCCGCGTTTGCGAAAGCCGCTTCGGTGGTGACAGCGTTTCCGTCGGTCCAGTCGAGCGCGATGTTGCCGGGCCGCGCTTCGTGAATCGCGACAGCGCCGCTCGCGGTCGCGCTCAGCACATCCGGCGCGGCACGCAAGCTCCTCGAGATCGATCGTCACGTGCTCGGATGCATCAAGCGCTTGCGCCAGTGTCTGCGCCACCACGATCGCGACACCCTCTCCGACATAGCGGATGCGGTCGACCGCGAGCGGCGGCATCGCGGCGGCGAACATCGGCTTGCCGTCGCGGCCGGGAAAGACCGCGACCGGAGGGATCGCGCCAAGCCCGTCATTGGCAAGGTCGCGGCCGTTGAAGACGCCGAGCACGCCCGGCATCGCGCGCGCTTGCGTGGTATCTACATTGCGGATCGCCGCATGACTGACCGACGCCCGCACGAACACCGCGTAGGCCTGACCTGGCGCGTTGAGATCGTCGGTGAAGCGTCCCTTGCCGGTGAGCAGCGGCTCGTCCTCGCTGCGCAACGTGCCCTGATCACTGCCAAAGCGCGCGGGTGTGCTGTCCATCAGATAAGCCCGGATAAGGTTGCCGTGCTGCGAATTGCAACGCTGACTGCATGCGGCGGAATCGCAGGTCGGCTTGACACCGGCGAGGGGCGCCGATGAAATCGCCACAGGGGATCACATCTTCGATCATGGCGGAAGGCGACGCGGCGAACAAGCATCCGCGATGCCGCGCCACATCCGGATCATCCGGATGCCACAACAAACAGAGAAGCTCAAGGGAGGGCACATGCTTTCGCTCGGACAATTCACGCGTGCCGTATCGGCTTTGGCCGCTGCCGCTTCGCTCGCCGGTCTTGCCAGCGTCGCGCAAGCACAGGACAAGGGGCCGATCCGCATCGGCTTCCTGCCGCCGATCACCGGCCCGCTCGCGTCGCCCGGCGCCGAAATGGTCAACGGCTTTCGCCTGTTCTGGGAACAGGCCGGCATGACGGCAGGCGGCCGCAAGATCGAGATCGTCACCGGCGACACGACCTGCAACCCGGATCAGGCGCTGACGCAGGCGCGCCGTCTCGTGTTGCAGGAGAAGGTGCATTTCATGGTCGGCCCGCTTTGCGGGCACGAAGGACCGGCGGTCGCGCAGGTCAGCAAGGAAACCGGTGTGCCACTCGTGATGGACGCGGCCGGCGCCGACAACGTGACGAAATGGGATCGCACGCCGACGGTCGTGCGCACCGCAATCTCGTCGAGCCAGATCGGACATCCGTTCGGTGAATATCTCTACAAGGAGCTCGGCCTGCGCAACGTCACCTTCATCGGGCAGGATTACACGTTCGGCCACGAGGTGACGCTCGGCGCGATCAAGACGTTCACCGATCTCGGCGGCAAGGTTGCGCGGCTGATCTGGAATCCGATCGGTACCAAGGACTACGGCACCACGATCAATTCCATTCCGGCCGGCACCGATGGGGTCGCGGTGACCATCGTCGGCGCGGACCGCATTCGCCTGTTCGAGGACTGGTTCAACTTCGGAATGGACAAGAAGTACAAGATCTACGGCACCTACTGGCTGCAGGAGGACATGCTGCCGCAGGTCGACGATCGGGCGGTCGGGCTGATCGCGAACTCGCTGCAATACGCGGCCGGCATCGACACGCCGGAGAACAAGGCGTTCGTCGACGCCTATGCGGCGAAGCACAAGCGTCTGCCGTCATGGTTCGCGGAGTCCGCCTACACGGCCGGCCTGTGGACCAAGGCTGCGATCGACTCGATCAACGGCAATGTCGAGGATCGCGACGCATTCCTGAAGGCGATGCGCACGTGTCTCGATCAAGGCGCCGCGCGGACCGCTCAAGCTCGACGCCTACGACAATCCGATCCAGAACGTCTATGTCGGCAGGGTCGAGAAAATAAAGCATCCGGTCCTCGGCGACGTCCTGATCACCAAGCCGATCAAGACCTACGAGGCGGTGTCGCAGTTCTGGACCTGGAAGCCCGAGGAATTCCTCGCGCGCGGGCCGTACAAGCGCTGAATTGGATTTGTCATTCCGGGACGCCGCACAGCGGCGGGCCCGGAATCCATAATCGCAAGCCGTGGTTATGGATTCCGGGCTCGCGAGCAAGGCCCACGCGCCGGAATGACAGCATCGCGTAGCCCCCATGTCCGCCGTCATCATTCAGGCGATCAACGGCATCTCGCTTGCCGCGCTGCTGTTCCTGCTCGCGAGCGGGTTCACGCTGACGTTCGGCCTGATGCGCGTCGTGAACATGGCGTACGGCGCGTACTATCTGCTCGGCGGCTATGTCGGCTATTCGGTGGTGCGCGCGACCGGCAGCTTCGAGCTTGCGATCCTCTGCGGCGGTCTCGCGATCGTGGTGCTCGGCTTCGTCGTCGACCGCTTCCTCATCCGCCCGATCGGCCACAATCATCTGGCGCAGGTGCTGCTGACCGTCGGCGTCGCGTTCGTCATCGGCGAAGTGTGCCTGGCGATCTGGGGCGGCGACAACCTGCGTGTCCAGACGCCGTCTTGGCTGCGCGGCGGCATGGAGCTGCCGGGCGGGCTGTTCTATCCAAAATACCGCTTCGCGCTGATCGTGTTCGGCACGCTCACCGCGGTCCTGCTGTGGCTGCTCTATCACAAGACCCAGATCGGCGCGGTCGTGCGCGCGGGCGTCGACGACCGCGAGATGGTGAACGCGACCGGCATCAACGTCGACCGCCTGTTCGTGCTGGTCTCGGCGCTCGCGTCGTTCCTCGCGGGCGCCGCCGGTGTCGTCGGGAGGCGCGTTCCTCACGCTCAATCCCGGCGCCGAATGGGACATCCTCGTCCTCGCGCTTGTCGTCGTGATCATCGGGGGCCTTGGCAGCCTCGAAGGCGCGATCCTCGGCAGCATCATCGTCGGCCTGCTCGACGCCTATGGGCGCTGGCTGTTTCCCGAACTCTCCTATTTCATCCTGTTTGGACCGATGGCGATCCTGCTCCTGTTCCGGGCGACCGGAATTTTTGGCAAGGAGCACTGAGCGATGGCTTCCCGATGCCGCGCTTGTCATCTTGCTTGTCGCCGTCGCGTTCTGCGCACCGTTCTTCGCCAGCGAATTCTGGGTCACGCTGCTGATGCAGATCATGATCTTCGGTCTGCTGGCGCTTTCGACCGACCTTCTGCTGGGCCAGGCGGGACTTTTTTCGCTTTGTCACGCCGCCTTCTTTGCGGTCTCGGCCTATACGGTTGCGATCCTTCAGGTGCGCTATGGCTTCGGCACTGCGTCCGCCGCGCCCATGGGGATTCTCGCCGGAACAGGACTCTCACTTGTATTCGCCTCGGCGGTACGCACGCGCGGCGTCTACTTCATCCTGATCACGCTGGCCTTCGGCTATATCGTATGGGGTGTCGCGTATCGCTGGGCTTCGTTCACCGGCGGTGACAATGGCGTCACCGGGGTTCCGTTTCCATCACTCGGTCCGCTGCGCGTCGCGAGCACGACCGGCTACTACTACGTCGTGCTTTCGCGTCGTACTGATCGTCGCAGCCGCCTATCGCGTGCTGGTCACGTCCCCCTTCGGCTTGACGCTACGCGGCATCAAGTCGAGCGAGTCGCGCATGCGCAGCATGGGCTACAATGTCGGGCGGCATCTTTATGTCGGCGTTCGTGCTCTCCGGATTGATCGCGAGCATCGCGGGCGTGCTCTACGTTTATTTCAATCGCTTCGTGAACCCGACCGCCGCCTCGTTTCCGGTCTCGGTTGAAGCCGTGCTGATGACGATCGTTGGCGGTACCGGCACGATCTTCGGACCATTCCTCGGCTCGGGGATCATCCTTGTGCTGCGCAATTGGGTCAGCGGTTACTTTCCACTATTACACCGCCGTGCTCGGCATCGTGTTCATCGTCACGGTGCTGTGGGCGCCGCAAGGCATCATGGGGCTGTTTGCGCGCTGGCGGTCCGGCGACCGTGGAGAGGGCGCATGACCGGCGCTCCGGCCATCGCGGTCGAACGGCTCGCGAAGGTGTTCGGCGGCTTGCGCGCGGTCGACAATGTTTCGCTTTCCGTCGCAGGCGGGCGAGCGGCGCGTGCTGATCGGCCCGAACGGCGCGGGCAAGACCACGTTGTTTCACTGTGTCGCCGGAACGCTCCAAGCCTCCGACGGCACGGTGCGGATGTTCGGCACCGACATCACGAAGCTCGCGGAACACCGCCGCACGGGCCTCGGCATGGGACGGACGTTCCAGATCTCCAACGTCTGCACCGACCTCACCGCGATGGAGAATCTCACGCTCGCGATGCTGGGCACCGATCGCCGCAAGTGGATCGTGCACAAATCCGCACGCCTGTTCGCGGATCTGCGCGAGCGCGGTTCGCGGGAGCTTTCACGGGTCGGCCTCGACGGGCGCGCGGACGAGACGGTGAAATTTCTCTCCTATGGTGAGCGGCGACAGCTCGAACTTGCGCTTGCCCTCGCGTCCAATCCGAAGGTCGTGCTGCTCGACGAGCCGTGTGCGGGACTTTCACCGAGCGAAAGGCAGCGCTTCTCGGGTCTGATCCGTGAGCTGCCGCGCGACATCACGCTGGTGATGATCGAACACGATATCGATATCGCGCTGGCGCTGGCGGACCGCGTCACCGTGCTTCATCGCGGCAACATCATCTTCGACGGAACGCCCGATGAGGTGCAGACCGACGCCCAGGTGCGGGAGGTCTATCTTGGCCGCATCTGAACCGCTTCTCTCCGTGCGCGACGTCCACACGTACTACGGCGACAGCTATGTGCTGCACGGCCTGAGCCTCGAATTGCAGCGCAGCCGCATCGTTTGCATTCTTGGCCGCAACGGCATGGGCAAGACCACGCTGATCCGGACCGTTGCCGGCCTGACGTCGCCGCGCCGGGGCGAGGTGATCTTCGAAGACCGCGCATTCCAGGCCAAGCCGCCTTACGCCATCGCGCAGGCGGGCGTCGCGATCGTCCCGCAGGGGCGGCGCATCTTCAAGTCGCTCTCAGTGCGCGAGAACCTTGCGCTGCCGACGAGCTCACTCGCGGGGCGCGGGCGCGAGGCCCCGGTTGCGGGGCGCAAGCATTGGACCATGGACGAAGTTCTGCGGGAATTCCCGCAGCTTCAGGAGCGACTCTCGAGCATGGGCGGTTCGCTCAGCGGCGGCGAACAGCAGATGCTCGCGATCGGGCGCGCCCTGATGGCGAACCCTAAACTGATTCTGATGGACGAGCCGTCCGAAGGGCTGTCGCCCATGCTTGTTCAACGAGTCGAGGAGATCATGCGGCGCCTGCGCGACAGCAGCCTCTCGATCTTGCTGGTCGAGCAGAACCTCCAGCTCGCGCTGTCGGTCGCGGACAGCATCTACGTTATCTCGTCGGGCAGCTTCGTGTTCCACGGGACGCCCGCTGAGCTTTCAGCGCGCAAGGATATCCTGGACAGCCATCTCGGGGTCGCGGCGCACGGATAGGAAATCTCCTAGCGGTTCAGCGACGCAGGTACGCGATCAAGCCTGCGACTAGACAGCTCAATCCATTGCCAGCACGCCGTTGGACTTGAAGATATTCCGGATACGCGTCGAATAGTCATGAAACCTTTGCGGCAACTGATCCAGGCGGCGGGGCCGCGGCAGGTCGATGTCAATGATCTCCACGATCCGGCCCGGCCGCGGTCCCATCACGACCACCCGGTCGGCAAGCAGGACCGCTTCCGGAATACTGTGCGTGATGTGCAGTGCAGTCTTACGGCTCTCCATCCACACGCGCTGGATATCCATGGAAATCTGTTCGCGCGTTAGCGCATCGAGCGCGCCAAAAGGCTCATCCATCAACAGCATGTTCGGTCCGTGCACCAGCGCGCGGCATATCGAAACGCGCTGGCGCATGCCGCCGGATAATTCGTAGGGCTTCTTCTTCTCGAAGCCTTCAAGGCCCGTAGCCTTGAGCAATTCGCGTGCGACCGGTTCGTATTTGGCCCGGTCCATCTTGCGGATGTCGATTTGCAGCATGACGTTTTCCAGCACGTCACGCCAATCAAGCATGATGGCTTCCTGGAAGACGATGCCGACATCGATCTGGGGATGATCGACGCGCTGGCCTCCAACCGTGATGTTGCCCGACGTATAGGGAGCGAGCCCCGCGATCATTTTCAGGATGGTGGTCTTGCCGCAGCCGCTCGGGCCGACGATCGCGACAAATTCGGACTTTCGGATTTCCAGATTGATGTCGAGGCAGGCTTCCGTGGAGCCGGTCTTCGTCTGATAGACCTTGCCGACATTGGTCAGTCGGATGAAGGGCTCGCTCATTGGTGCTTCTTGCCCCGCTGGAACAATCGGGGCCGGCCCTGCACGATCACGGTGAACAGGGCCGGCAGACAATCGTTACTTCTTCGCCGCGTAGGGCGGCTCGGCCAGATACTCGTTGGTGTAGTATTTCGCCAGGTCCGCCTGCGGCGGCATCTTGGCGAATTTCTCCAGGAGATCCTGGCTTTCCTGCCAGTCTTCCTTCGCCGACCAGAACAGCGGCTTGCCTTGCGTGTGCTGGGTGCGGATGATCGTCATCGTTCCGTTCACCTCGAGCAGCGCAATCTCCATGTTGAATGCTTTGGCGTGCTTGATGAAGATCGCGGAAGCTTCTTCGCGGTTCTTGTCGGTATAGTCCCAGCCGCGCTGCGATGCGCGCAGGAAGCGCCTCAGCCTGTCCTGGTTCTTGGCGTCCTTGAGCCATTCGTTGTTGACGATGATCGCACTCGAGAGCGTCGTGATGCCGGCCATGTCGTAGAGCCGCGTCCATCCCATTTTCACGCCGGTCTGAAGCTGCATGCGCGGTCCTTGATCCATGAAGTAGCCGAGCAGGGAATCGGCTTGTTTGTTCAGGACCGCCTGTTCCTTGGATTGCGGATTGGCGACGGTGATCAACTGGACGTCGCTCATCTGCATGTTCAGCTTGCCGAGGAAGGCCGTGAAAATGGCAAGACTGGCGTCGCCGGCCGTAATTGCGATCCGGCTGCCTTTGATTTCCTCGATCTTGGTCGGCCTCGGGCTGTCGGCGCGATAGATGAACGACATGGGGCTCTGTTGAAGCGTGACGCCCACCGCCCTGATCGGCATTCCAGCGCCGATGCCGCGCATCATCGTCGCGGCATCCACATAGGCGACCGGATTTGTCTGGTTGGCGACGAGTTGGGCAACCGTCGTGGAACCGCTGCCTTCAAGGATTTCGACGTCGAGGCCCTCCTCTTTGTAGAAGCCCTTGTCCAAGGCGACGAAAAACGGTGCGTGTTCGCCGTAAAGCGTCCAGTTCAACCGGAATGAAAACTTGTCCTGCGCGTTTGCGGCGCCCGTGAACGTGGCCGCGGCAAGGGTCGCGGCGAGCGTGAGCAACATCACTCTGCGTTTCATATCTCGGTCTCTCCCTGTTTCATACCGTCCTTCGTGACGTCTCGTCGTTCACATCGTCCCGGATTCTTCGCGCACCCGGTGGGTCACATGCCAGGGGATCAGAAGTCCCTCCAGCAGCTCGACCAAGTAGTAAAAGACCAGCCCGATGATGGTCAGTGCGACGATGGTCGCGAACATCAGCGACGTCTGCATGTTGGAATTGGTGACCAGCAGCAGATAGCCGAGGCCCTTGTCGGCGCCGACGAACTCGCCGACCACAGTGCCGGCGATCGCCAGCGTCGCGGCGACCTTCAAGCCGCTGAAAAGATACGGAAGGCTGGTCGGCAGCCGAAAGCGGGCGAAGACCTGCAGGCGGGTCGCCCCCATCGACCGGGCGAGGTCCGCCATTTCGGTCGACATCGAGCGCAGTCCGACCGCGGCATCGATGACGATCGGAAAGAACGAGATCAAGAAGGCAACGAGAATTTTCGGCGTCGCGCCGACGCCGAACCATACAAGGAACAGCGGCGCAATCGCGACCTTGGGCACGATCTGGAAAAACAGCATCGTCGGCATGACGAACTGGTTGAAGCGCGCCGAAGAGGTGATCGCAATCGCAAGCGGGATGGCGACTCCAACGGCGAGCGCATAGCCGGCAAGCATTTCATAGGTTGTCACCCAACCGTGGCGCAACAGGTCGGGAAGCTCGCTCACGAAAGTTTGGGCGACGGCAACGGGCGACGGCAGCAGATAAGGCGGCATCTTCCAGGCGAAGACAACAAACTGCCACGCCAGCAGAAACGCGAGAATCCCAACGAGCGGCGTGAGCCTTCGCAGAAAGCCGGCGCCATCGGAGGCCGCCTTGTCGGCCGCACCTTTGGCCGTGTCGCTCACGAGCGCCATGCCTTTAACCTGATCCTGCCCTGGTTCACTGTTTGATTTTCCGCGCAGCGTAACAGAGCCCTCAGGGCGGTAAAGCATCGCGAGATTGTGCCGCCAGGGTCATCGCCCCGCACATGTCTTGGGAAAAATCAACGCCCAAACCCGCCCCGGTGGGCACGCGCAAAACGTCGCCCAAGGGCCGCAACCGAAGATCAGCGGTGCCACGATCATCAATATATTGCGGGCCATTCATGGCCGCGGGCAATTCGAGACCCGCCGCTGCGAAGAAATGGGCGGAGGCCGCCATGGAGAGCTCCGGATCGGTCAGGCCCGACGCAAACAGCAGCAGATCGTTCTCACGCAGCAGCTCTGCAATCTGCCAAGCGTGCCACAGGCCGCCACATCGCGCGACCTTCATGGCAATTCCATCGAACATATCGAGCGCAATGAATTCACCGGTCTCAACCGCCGAGACGATGCCCTCATCCATCAGGACCGGCAGTGCGCCCTGTTGCTTCAGCTTCTGATAGTCGCGGATGCGGTTGGGCGGCAGCGGTGACTCAAGCGCTTTCAGGCCGAGATCGGCGAGCTTCGGCGCGATCGTGAGCGCTGTATCCAGATCGTAGCTCGTATTGGCATCGCACCAATGAAATCCGCCCGGTGCAAACGATGTCACTGTCCGGACGAGTTCGAGATCGTAAGCAACCGTCTGGGGATGGCCGACTTTGATGTTGAAATTGGTATATCCCTGCGCGTGCGCCAACGCGAGCTGATGCTCGGCGCCTTCGATCGTGGATGTGTTCACCGTCCAGCTGAGCTTGATCGCGCTTCTTTTAGCCCCACCCAGAAGTTCACTGACGGGACGGCGCGTCTGCTTTCCCCAGAGATCGTAGCAGGCCAGATCGATCGCTGCCTTGCAGATGGGCTGACCGACCGAGAACGACGGCCGAATGGCGCGCTCCATCCGTGCATGGATGTCCGCAATGTCGCTGGGATCGGCGCCGAGGATCGCAGGCCCAAGGTAGTGACGCAAAGTCGTTTCGACCGACTCGACCGTTTCGTAGGTCCACGTCTCGACGGGGACGGACTGTCCCCACCCCTCGACGCCGTTCTCGTCGGTGAGGCGCAGCAGCACGGTCGGGCGCACGCCTCCCTTGAAAAACTTGAAGTCGCCGACCAGCGGATAGTCGTGCCGCTTGACGTCGGCGCGGACGATGCGGGCCATGATGTCTAATGCCGGCCTTCGCTGAGATCGTGTCCGCGCGCCGGGATATTGCCATCCGCGATGCGCGCGCCTTCGACCAGCGCCTTGAGCTTCGCCCAGACAATGCTCTCATGGATCTCATCATTACCGGCGAAGCTCGCGAAGCCGCAGTCGGTCCCGGCGATCACCCGCTCGCGGCCGAACACATCGATCCACCGGCCGAGACGCTGCGCGATCACCTCCGGATGCTCGACCATCACATTCGATTGCGTGACCATACCGGGGATCATGATGACATCGTCCGGCAGCCTGGCGTCACGCCACGAGGTCCATTCGTGCTCGTGGCGCGGGTTTGCGGCCTCGAATGAGAACGCCGACACGTTCAGCCGCGCCAGGATATCGACGATATGCTTCACCTCGATGTCGTGCACGCGCGGACCGAAATTGATGCCGTAGCAGGTATGAAAGCGTACGCGGTCGCGCGGAATGCCCTTGAGGGCACGATTGATCGCCTCGACACGCAGCGCGATCCAGTTGCGACAGCCTTCTATCGTCTTGTCCGGATGGCAGACGTAATAGGTCACAAGATGCGGATCATCGACTTGCAGCGTGAAGCCCGCATCGATGATCGCTCGGTATTCGACATTGATCGCGTCCGCGAGTGCGCCGAGATAATCCTCTTCGGATTTGTAATATTGATTCCGGTTCCAATCCTCGATGCTTGACACCGACGTGGACGGCACGAAGGCTCCGGTGACATTCACGCCCTTGAGCGCCGCGGCCAGATTGTCGAGATCGGCCTTGAGTTGCTTCTCGCCCCGGTAGGTCACCGGACCCGTACAGACAAAATGCTTGTGCCTGGTATACACATTGGCGAGCTGCGGCTTGTAGTAGTCGTAGAAGTCCAGCACCTCACGTGAACCGGCCCACGGGCTGCGATTTTCATACGTCGTGTCGGTTTCGAACCCGGCGAGCCGATCGTTGATATAGGTGATGAAGCTCGGCTTGCTCATTTCACCATCAGCGACGATGTCGATGCCGAGCGAAACCTGCCGCCTCACGATTTCGGCGACCGCGGACTTCAGCCGCGCCGCGTGGGCGGTTTCATCGACCGTGTCTCCGCTTTGGCGGGCGACGCCCATGGCGTGCAAGTCGGCCGGACGCGGCAGACTGCCTACATGGGTGGTGAGAATGCGCTCCGCCTTGCCGCGCATGGCATGCCCTTCCTGACGTTTTTGTCAGGAGGACTCTGACGCCGACGTTCGCAGGACACAAGCACGCGAACGTTTTTGGTAGCGCCACCCCGTGGTTCGTGACCACGCATTCTCCTTGGTGTCCTCTCGATGCGCTTCAGAGTTGCAGCGATCCCGCACCGGCGCAGCACGCGCGATCCTCGGCGGCAAAGCGGAACGAAATGGGTTTCATGGATAGTAAATGGTGCCCAGGGGCGGGATCGAACCACCGACACCGTGATTTTCAGTCACGTGCTCTACCAACTGAGCTACCTGGGCGCCGGGACCCGCCGGAACGGCGGGGTTGGTGAGAGGCGCGCTTATAAAGGCTCGGTTTCGGGCTGTCCAGACGAGCGGAAAGACCGCGAATGGCACAGCCTTTACGCTTGTCCCCGCGAAAGCGGGGACCGGTTCCGGGGGCTCTGGATTCCCGCTTTCGCGGGAATGAGCGGGCCGGGAGAGCGCCCCTACCCTATCGCGGCCACAGCGCGCCGGAATCGCAGCTTCAGTTCCACACCGTCCTTCGAAGGAAGCACGCGCGGCGGGTCGTCGGCCGCGATGCGCACGCGCGCGAACAGCGTTTCCTTCAGCCCGGCAAGTTGGCCCGCGAGTTTCTTCAGCCCGGCCTCGTCTGTCACTTCACTTACCTGCCGGATGCCACACGACTTCGCGACGCCGACGAGGTCGACGCCTGTGTCGGTATGGCTCGCCTGCATGCCGGTTTCGCCGTAGCGCTGGTTGTCGAACACGATGACGGCGAGGTTCGCCGGCCGCTGCACGCCGATGGTCGCGAGCGAGCCCATGCCCATCAGCATCTCGCCGTCGCCGGTGATCACCGCGACCTTCAGCTTCGGCTTCGCGAGCGCGAGGCCAAGCCCGATCATCGCGGCACCGCCCATCGCGCCCCAGAGATAGAAATCGGAATCCTTCTCGCCGAGCGAGGCCATGTCGTAGGTGCAGGAGCCGAGCCCCGGCACCACGAACAGATCCTTCGGGCGGTTCGCCATCAGGGTGGCGATCGCGTCGCGGCGCTTGAGCATCACTTCACCCACACTTTGCGGCCGATCATCTTCTGCGAGAGCAGCACCGCGACCGCGAGGTCGCCGCCGAATGCGAGGTCGGCCGCCGCCTGCGCGGTCTCGGCCACCTCGTCGGCGTCGGTCACGCGATAGACCTTCACGCCCATCGCGGTGAGTACCGGCTCGGTCGCCTGCGACATCGGCACCTGCCACGGATTGAACTCGGCCCATTCGCCGCGCATCGTGATGAAGGTGAGGAACGGGAAGCGGCAGGTGTTGATCAGCGACAGCATGTTGATGCAGTTGCCGACGCCGCTCGATTGCATCAGCAACGCGGAACGCTGCCCGCCCAGCCACGCGCCGGCGGCGAGTGCGATGCCCTCCTCCTCGGTCGAGAGCACCACGTCGCGGATGTCGTTGTCGGCCTTGCAGCGCGCGATCAGCCGCGCATGGCCGGCGTCCGGCACATAGCCGACCTGCTTCACATCGGCGCCCTTCAGCACATCGAACAGCTGGTCGGGCCAGCCCGTCTGATTTTCCACCTAATCGTTCTCCCGTGGCCGCACGCGCTCCTGCTCCTCGGAGTCGTCGGCACTCTCCGCCGCGGGAATCGCGTATGCGCCCGTGAACCAGCGATGGAGGTCGACGTCTTTGCAGCGCCCGGAACAGAACGGCCGGAAGCGCTCGGCCGCGGGCTTGCCGCAGTTGGGGCAGGCTTTGGAAGGGTAAGACGGTTCCGCCATGCCGTCCAGATAAGGCTTGCCGGCACGGCGTCAAAGCAGAAATGCCAGCCCTGCATTGCGGCGCGAACTTTTTTCCCCCTCCGCGCGTTCTGGTTCCGCAAACGGAGGAAGGTCATGAAGACGCTTGTTTTCGGCGTGGTCGGCGCGGCGCTCGCCGCCACGGCGGTATTCGCGCAAATCCAGAACACCACAACACTCAACCCGAAGGATTTGCGGCCGATCTCATCGTTTTCCTCGATCGCCAATGAAAGCGAGCGTTCGAAGGCGCTGTTCAACGAGATCGCCAAAGTGGTGACGCATCCGCGTTGCATGAACTGCCATCCGGCCGGCGATCACCCAATGCAGGGCGACGACCGGCACGAGCATCTGCCGCCGGCGTTCCGCGGCGAAGCCGGCCTCGGCATCGCAGGGCTGACCTGCTCGGCCTGCCATACCGAGAAGAACTTCACGCTGGTCGGCGGCGGCGCGAGCTACAAGAGCATTCCGGGCCATCCGCGCTGGCAGCTCGCGCCGGTCGAAATGGCGTGGCAAGGCAAGACGATCGGCCAGATTTGTGAGCAGTTGAAGGACCCGGCGCGCAATGGCGGGCGCACGCTCGCGCTGTTGCATGAGCACCTCGCGCACGACGACCTTGTCGCGTGGGGCTGGGCGCCGGGTGAAGGGCGTGAGCCCGCGCCGGGCAATCAGCAGCAGCTCGGCGAACTGACGAAGGCGTGGATCGATACCGGTGCGCAGTGCCCGTGAGCATTTCCGCTCGTCCCCGCGAAAGCGGGGACCCAGCTTCTTTCCAAGCAAGAATGGATTCCCGATTACGCGGGAATGAGCGGAGTGTGGCGACCTACGACACCTTCAGCGTCAGTCCGCCATCCACCACCAGATCAATGCCCGTGACATAGCGGCTCTCGTCGCTCGCGAGAAACACCGCCGCCCACGCGACGTCCCAGCCGGAACCGCCGATGCCCATCGGCACCTGCGCGGCGCGCTTCTTCCACATCTCTTGCACGTCGCCGCCCGCATAGGATTTCGCGAGCCCGGCCGAGTGCTCGACCATCGGCGTTTCCATCAGGCCGGGCAGGATCGTGTTCACGCGCACGCGCTTGCTTGCGTATTCGACCGCGGTGGTACGCGAGAGATGGCTGAGCGCGGCTTTCGATGCGTAATAGGACGAATACGGCACGCCGGTATAGCGCAGCGCCGCGACCGACGAGATGTTGATGATCGAGCCGCCGCCCTGCACCACCATCATCGGGATCACGTGCTTCATGGTGAGGAACGCGCTCTTCAGGTTGACGGCGAGCACCTTGTCCCAGCTTTCCTCCGAAAGTTCGACCACGCCGCCGACATCCGCGATGCCGACATTGTTGTCGAGCACGTCGATGCGGCCGAAGTCCGAGATGCAGGCCTTCACCATCGACTCGACATCGTCATTCTTCGTCACGTCGGCGCGGTAAGGCAGCGCGAGCCCGCCTTCGCCGGTGATGATGTTGGCGGTCTCCTCCGCGGCGTGAAGATTGATGTCGACGCAGAACACCTTCGCGCCTTCGCGCGCCATCGCGACCGCGGTCGCCTTGCCGTTGCCCCAGCCGGGGCCGATCGAGCCCGCGCCGACGATCAGCGCGACCTTGTCCTTGAGACGATCAGCCACGGGCTTTCTCCTGTCGCGTTTCTTGCCGCTTTGAATCGAGCTCGCGCAGCTCGGTCTTCAGGATCTTGCCGTAATTGTTCTTCGGCAGCGCATCGACGAACACGTAATCCTTCGGCCGCTTGAAGCGCGCGATCTCGGAAAGGCAGAGCTCGTCGAGTTCGCCTGCCGCGCACGTCGCCGACCACATAGGCGACGACGACCTCACCCCATTCGGGGTGCGGCCGGCCGATCACCGAGGCTTCGCGCACCGCCGCTGTGCTTGAGCAGCACTTCCTCGACCTCGCGCGGATAGATGTTCGAGCCGCCCGAGATGATCATGTCCTTGGAGCGGTCCTTCAGCGTGAGATAGCCCTCGGCATCGAACACGCCGACATCGCCGGTATGCAGCCAGCCGCCGCGCATGCGTCTGCGCGGTCGCATCCGGATTGCGCCAGTAGCCCGGCATCACGACATCGCCGCGGCAGATGATTTCGCCGACTTCGCCCGCGGGAAGCGCCTTATCGTTTGCGTCCGCCACCATCACGTCGAGGCAGGCATAGGGCCTGCCCGCCGAGCCGAGCCGTTCGAGCCAGCGCGGATGCTCGCGGTCGGCGATGTCTTCGCGCGACAGCGTCGTGATGGTCATCGGGCTTTCGCCCTGCCCGTAGATTTGCGCAAGCCGCGGGCCGAAACGATCGAGCGCCTTCAGCGCGTCCTCGACATACATCGGCGCCCCGCCCCACACGATGGTGCGAAGGTTCACCGGGTCGGAGCCGCCGCCGTAATCGACGAGGCGCTTCACCATCGTGGGCGCGGCGAACATCGACATGCGCGGCCATGCGGCGAACAGGCGATAGATTTCATCCGGTTCGAAAGAGCCGGACTCCGGCACGACATTCACCGCCATCCGCTGCACATGCGGGATGACGTAGAGGCCGGAGCCGTGGCTCATCGGCGCGGCATGCAGGATCGAATCTTCGGGCGCGGTCGCGTCCACTTCGCTGAGATACGCGAAGCTTGCCTGCGCGAGATTGCGATGGGTGAGCATCGCGCCCTTCGGGCGGCCAGTGGTGCCGGAGGTGTAGAACAGCCAGGCGAGATCGTTGCCGTCGCGCGGCATGACCGGCGCAGGGTCGGCGGCGAACAGCGCTTCGTACTCGCGGCTGCCGATGACGATCAGCCGTTCGAGGCTCTTTGGCGTGTGCGGTGCGACTTCCTCATCGAGCCCCGGCGTCGCGAAGCACACGCGCGCGCCGGAATGTTCGAGGATGTAGCCAAGCTCGCGCCCGTGCAGCTTGGCGTTCGCCGGCACCGCCGCGAAGCCGCCATGCCAGATGCCGTAGACGGTCTCGACATACTCGACGCAGTTCTTCGCGATGATCGCGACGCGGTCGCCAGGCTTGAGCCCCATGCGTTGCAGTGCGCTGGCGAGCCGCGCCGCACGTTCGGCGAGCTTTCCGTAATTCTGCGCGACGCGCGGTCCGTGGCCGACCGCCGGCAGACCCGGATGGCTCAATCCCGCGCGCGAAAGCCAGGACGCGATGTTCATGGCCGCAGTCTACACCGCGTTGAGCCAGCCGAAATGCACCGGATAGCCCTCGCCGCCGAGCAATGAGAGCGACTCATACAGCGGCAGGCCGACCACATTGGTGTAGGAGCCGACCATCTTTACGACGAATGTGCCCGCGAGCCCCTGGATCGCGTAGCCGCCAGCTTTGCCGCGCCATTCGCCCGATGCCAGATACGCTTCGAGGTCCTCGGTCGACAGCCGTTTGAAGCGCACGCGCGTTTCGACCAGGCGCTGGCGGAACGCTTCCTTCGGCGTGACGAGGCAGATGCCGGTGTAGACTCGGTGATTGCGGCCCGAGAGCATGCGCAGGCAGGCCGCCGCATCCTCCAGCATCTCGGCCTTGGGCATGATGCGCCGCCCGACCGCCACCACGGTGTCGGCCGCGATGATGTAGGAGCCGCGCAAATCCTCGCTGATTTTCACGCTCGCCAGTGCAGCTTGCGCCTTGGCACGGGCGAGGCGATTGGCGAGCGCGCGCGGCAGCTCGCCCTTCATCGGGATCTCGTCGACCTCGGCCGGCTGCAGCGAATCCGGCTCGATTCCGGCCTGATTGAGCAGCGCGAGGCGGCGCGGCGAGCCGGACGCGAGAACGAGCTTGGGACGGCCGATCATCGGATACCGAAGGTGGGAAAGACTGTGCCCGAACTAGCCCAATCGAGGCCGGTTCACAACCGGACCCAAGCCGAGCCTACTCATTGCCCGCCTGCTGCCCGGCGAAGCGGTCCTTGATCCGCTTCTGCAACTGATCGCGTACCGCCCGATAGGCCTCCAGCCGCTGCTCGCGCGAGCCTTCGGTCGGCGTTGGGTCGGGCGTCGGCCAGTATTCGACATCGGCTGCGACGGTGCGCGTCAGGTCCAGCGCCTTGTGATGCGCCTCGGGCGAGAGCGTGATGATCAGATCGAAGTTCAACCCGTCCCACTCCTCCAGTTCCTCGAACGTCATCGGCTTGTGCTTGGCGATATCGAGGCCGAGTTCCTCCATGGCGGCGACCGCGAAGGGGTCGAGCTCGCCTTTGCGCACGCCGGCCGAGCTCACATAGGTGCGACCGAAGAAATGCTTGAACAGCGCTGCCGCCATCGGCGAGCGCACGGAATTCATCCCGCAGGCGAACAGCACGGCCTGGGGCTTGGCGATGCGCGCCATCTTTAGGTTTTTCGCTTGAGCATGAGCTTGTCCGAAAACCGCTTCACACTTTTCGGGCTCATGCTCTAGCCCTTCCAGTGCAGCACGCAGATCAGCGTGAACAGGCGGCGCGCGGTATCGAAGTCGACGGCGATCTTCTCCTTCAGCCGCTCCATCAAAAGCTCGGAGCCTTCGTTGTGCAGCCCGCGGCGGCCCATGTCGATTGCTTCGATCTGGCTTGGCGTCGCGGAGCGGATCGCCTTGTAGTAGCTGTCGCAGATCAGGAAGTAGTCCTTCACGATGCGGCGCAGCGGCGTGAGCGAGAGCAGATGCGCCATCAGCGGCGAGCCATCCTCGCGCCGGATGTCGAACACCAGCCGGCTTTCGCTGATCGACAGATGCAGCATGTAGGGACCGGCGTCCTGGTCCACCGGCGCGAACGAATTGTCCTCGAGCAGGTCGTAGATCGCGACCGCACGCTCATGCTCGATGTCGGGACCGGAGCGGCCGATGGAGTTTTCGTCCAGCGTGATCTTGCACAGACGCTGGGTTGCGGGCGCGGGCTGGTCCGGCGCGCTCATCTGCGATTGAGCCGCATCGCGACTGAGCGGGCGTGCGCGTCGAGCCCTTCGGCCTCGCCGAGTGCGATCGCGGCGGGTCCGAGCTTGGCCAGAGCCTCGGCATCGAGCCGCAGGATCGAGGTGCGCTTCATGAAGTCGAGCACGCCGAGGCCCGACGAGAAACGCGCCGAGCGCGCGGTCGGCAGCACGTGGTTGGAGCCAGCGACGTAATCGCCGATGGCTTCCGGTGTGTGGCTGCCGAGGAAGATCGCGCCAGCGTTGCGGATTTTTGCCGCGAGGCGCTCGGCATCGTGCGTCTCGATTTCGAGATGTTCCGGCGCGATGGCATCGGTTAATACGACGGCGTCGTCGAGCTCGCCGACCAGAATGATGGCGCCGAAATCGCGCCACGATGCCGCGGCGACCTCCCCGCGCGGCAGCGTTTTCAGCTGGCCCTCGACGGCGCGCGCCACGTTGTCGGCGAGTGCCGCGTCGTCAGTGATCAGGATCGATTGCGCGGCGGTGTCGTGCTCGGCCTGCGCCAGCAGGTCGGCCGCGACCCATTCGGGATTGGCGTCGCGGTCCGCGATGATCAGCACTTCGCTCGGACCGGCGATCATGTCGATGCCGACGCGGCCGAACACGAGGCGCTTTGCCGCCGCCACATAGGCGTTGCCGGGGCCGACGATTTTCGCAACCGGCGCGATCGTCTGCGTGCCGTAGGCGAGCGCCGCGACCGCCTGCGCGCCGCCGACGCGATAGATCTCGTCGATTCCGGCGAGCTTCGCGGCCGCGAGTACCAGCGGATTGAGCTTGCCGTCCGGCGCCGGCACCACCATCACGATGCGCGGGCAACCGGCGACTTTGGCCGGCACAGCGTTCATCAGCACGGACGAGGGATAGGCGGCGGTGCCGCCCGGCACGTAGAGGCCGACGGCCTCGATGGCGGTCCAGCGATGACCGAGTTCGACGCCGAGCGGATCGGTCCAGCGGTCGTCCTTCGGGAGCTGGCGCTTGTGGTAGGCCTCGATGCGGTCACGCGCGAGCTTGAGCGCGTCGACCGCCTTCGCGTCGCAGGCCGCCGTGGCAGCGTCGAGTTCGGCGGGTGTGACGCGAAGGCCGTTCACGCCGATATTCACGCGATCGAATTTGTTGGTCAGCGCGACCAGCGCCGCGTCTCCGCGCGCGGCCACATCCGCGATGATCGCGCGCACCGCCTGCTCGACGTCGGCGGAGGCCTCGCGCTTGGTGTCGAGAAACGCACGAAATTGCGCGGGGAAATCGGCGGTGCGGGCGTCGAGGCGGATCGGCATTGCGGCGGTCCTGACGGGCGACTGACCCGTGTCACCGCTGCATGGCGCGGGGGAACCTAGGCCGTCAAGTCAGGCCTGATCGATCGCATGCGCGGGGCGCGCCGCCGCAGTCCAGGTTGGCCCAAGATCAGCCAGTTCGCATTCGAGGCACTCCACCTCGAGGCGCAGTGCCGCCCCGCCGGAGAAGATGAGGGTCACGGTCCCGGCCGGCGCATCGGTCTCGTCAAATTCCACCGCCAGCAGGTTCAGCACCGCATCCTTGGCGGCCGGATTCACGTTGCGGCAGCGGAACGCATTCACGCGCTCGAAGCGCAGCGCGGTGCGGCGCCGCTGATAGCACGGCGTGACCTCGCCGCAGGCTTCCCAGTCGAACCGGTTGACGCCCAGCACCAGCCGCTTTTCGGCCGGAAGCCAGACGATGTCGGAAACCTTCACCACCGCATCCTGCAGATGGGTGGAGACGACGGAAATGTCGTCCTGATCGAGCGCGATGAGCTTGAGCGGGTTCATGGGCCGAGGGCTTATTGTTGGGCTAGATGCTAGTTAGGGTCCCACGCACGCAGGCGCAAGGCGCGAGTTGCTCATGAGTGATCTAACGGATGCCCGGCACGCGCCGGCCACCGCCCGCAATCGCGAGCCGATCCTCGCGGTCCTGCGCCAAATCCTGCCCGCGCAGGGAACGGTGCTGGAAATCGCCAGCGGGACAGGTGAGCACGTGGTTTACTTTGCGGGCGCGCTCCCTCACCTGCTCTGGCAGCCCTCCGACCCGAACCC
This sequence comes from uncultured Alphaproteobacteria bacterium, assembly GCA_963779545.1. Lineage (GTDB taxonomy): Bacteria > Pseudomonadota > Alphaproteobacteria > Rhizobiales > Xanthobacteraceae > PALSA-894. The sequence continues at coordinate 197,016 of CAVZYQ010000015.1, forward strand.
CGAGGCGCGGCGCAGCATCGCGGCGCATGCGGCTGCCGCCAAACTGCCCAACCTGCTGCCGCCGCTGGAACTCGACGCCTCGCGCGCGGTCTGGCCGGTGACGCGCGCGGACGCGATTGTCTCGATCAACATGATCCACATCGCGCCGTGGGCGGCGGCGGAGGGATTGATGGCCGGCGCAGGACTGCTGCTCGCGCCCGGTGCTCCGCTCTATCTCTATGGGCCGTTCCGGGAACGGGAACGCGACATCGCACCGAGCAATGCCGCGTTCGACGGCGAGTCTCAGGGCCCAAGACCCCGCATGGGGCCTGCGTGACCTTGATGACGTCGCGGCCCTCGCCGTCCGGCACGGGCTGGCGCTGGAGCGCTGCATCGGCATGCCCGCCAACAATCTGAGCGTCGTCTTCCGCCGCAACCCGTGATCGCAACCCTTGCGGGACGCGGCCCGGCGGCTATATCCGATGCGGTTCGATCCAAATACGGGCAAACATGATGAGCGACGCTGGCGTGAAGACACCTGAGACGGCCGAATCCCACCAATTCCAGGCCGAGGTGGCCGAACTGCTGCGCATGATGGTGCACTCGGTCTATTCCGAGACCGACATTTTTCTGCGCGAGCTGATCTCCAACGCCTCCGATGCCCTCGACCGGCTGCGCTACGAGGCGATCGCCAAGCCCGAACTGACGGCCGAAGGCGGCGACCTCGCGATCCGCATCACGCCCGACAAGGCGGCCGGCACGCTGACCATCGCCGACAACGGCATCGGCATGGACCGGCAGGAACTGATCGACAACCTCGGCACGGTCGCGCGCTCCGGCACGCGCGCCTTCATGAATAAGCTCGCCGAGGCGAAGGACGGCACCGGCCTGATCGGCCAGTTCGGTGTCGGGTTCTACTCGGCCTTCATGGTGGCCGACCGGATCGCGGTGACGAGCCGCCGTGCGGGATCGTCCGAGACGTGGGTGTGGACCTCGACCGGCGGCGCCGGCTTCGACATCGCGCCGGCGAACGAGAGCCAAGCGAAGCGTGTGCCGCGCGGCACCGAGATCGTGCTGCACCTGAAGGACGACGCGAAGAAATATCTCGAAGGCCACGAGATCCGCCGCGTGGTCTCGACCTATTCGGACCACATCCTGTTTCCGATCGAGCTGGTCGAAGCTCCGGAAAAGAAAGAAGGCGAAGAACCCGCCGAGGCGAAGCCGGAGAAGATCAACTCCGCAAGCGCGCTGTGGCAGCGCCCGAAGACCGAACTGAAGCCCGAGGACTACACGCAGGCCTATCAGACCATCGCGCACGCCTTCGACGAGCCCGCGCTGACGATCCATTACAAGGCCGAGGGCCGCTACTCCTACGCGGTGCTGCTGTTCGCGCCCGTCGGAGCGGCCGTTCGACCTGTTCGATCCGGCGCGCAAGGGCCGCGTGAAGCTTTACGTGCGGCGCGTCTACATCACCGACGATGCCGACCTGCTGCCGTCCTGGCTGCGCTTCATCCGCGGCGTGGTCGACAGCGAGGACCTGCCGCTCAACATCTCGCGCGAGATGCTGCAGAACAATCCGCAGGTCGCCGCGATCCGCCGCGCGCTCACCGGCCGCGTGATCTCGGAGCTGGAGAGCCTTGCCGAGAAGGACGTGGAGAAGTTCGGCAAGATCTGGGAAGCCTTCGGCGCGGTCCTGAAAGAAGGCATCTACGAGGACCACGAGCGGCGCGAGGCGCTGCTCAAGCTCGCGCGCTTCGACACCACGACGGCCAAGGCGCGCACGCTCAAGCAATACGTCGCGGACCTGAAGCCGAACCAGACCGAGATTTACTATCTCGTCGGCGACAGCGCCGAGCGGCTGAAGTCCAATCCCAAGCTGGAAGCGGCGCGCGCGCGCGGCATCGAGGTGCTGCTGCTGACCGATCCGGTCGATGCGTTCTGGACCATGATGCCGAGCGATTTCGAGGGCAAGCCGCTCAAGTCGCTGAGCAAGGGCGAGGTCGACTTCAACCTCGTGCCGCCGCTCGAGGACGAGAAGAAGGACGAGGCGAAGCCGGACGAAGCCGGCGAGACCGACGAAGCGTCGGTGCTCGCGGCGGTGAAGGCCGCGCTCGGCGAGCGCGTCAGCGACGTGAAGGCCTCCTCGCGGCTGGCCGACAGCCCGGCCTGTCTCGTCGCGTCGAAGTCCGGACCCGATCTCGAAATCGAGCGGCTGATGGCGCGCCAGAACCGCGGCGTCGGCGCCAAGCCGATCCTCGAACTGAACATGAAGCACGCGCTGGTGAAGGCGATCGGCAGCGCGCAGAAGGGCGAGCGCACCGAGGATGTGAACGATCTCTCCTCGTTGCTGTTCGAGCAGGCGCAAATCCTCGACGGCGAAGTGCCGGACGATCCGGCGGCATTCGCGGCTCGGCTCAACCGGCTGGTGGTGCGGGGGTTAGGCGCGCCGGCCTGATCAGGCCGCGCGGGCTTCCGCCTGCGCGGCTTCGACGCTGGCGCTGTAGGTGACAACCGGCGCCATCAGCCCGGCGGCCTGCAATGTCTGCCGTACGCTTTCGCGCGCTCCGCTGAAATAGACACGCGTGCCCGAGCGCTGCAGCTTGTGCACGAAGCCGTGCAGTGCCTTGGCGGCGGTTGAGTCGATCAACGGCACGGCACTGAAATCCAGGATGAACACACGCGGGCGCTGACCAATGCGGTCGAGGATCGTGCTGACGCGCGCGGTCGCGCCGAAGAAAAACGCGCCTGCGATGCGGAACACGAAGACATCGCCGTTTCCGCCGGCGATCTTTCCATCGTCGCCGTTGTCGGCCCGATCTTCCGTCGCGAGCGTGCCGCCCTCGACCTCGACGGTCTCCGCCATGCGATGCAGGAACAGGAATGAGCCGGTGACGACGCCGACGGCGATCGCGGTTGTCAGGTCGACGAACACCGTGAGCAGAAACGTCGCGAGCAGCACGAAGGCGTCGCCGCGCGAAGACTTCAGGAGCGCAACGAACTCGTCTTTCTCCGCCATGTTCCAGGCAACGACCGCCAGCACTGCGCCGAGTGCTGCGAGCGGCACGTAAGAAACAAGCGGCGCCGCCACCGCCATGAACAGCAGGAGATAGACCGAATGAAACATGCCCGCGATCGGCCCGCGGGCGCCGGCGCGGATATTGGTCGCGGTGCGCGCGATGGTGCCGGTCACGCAGATGCCGCCGAAGATCACCGAGCCGATATTCGCCGCGCCCTGCGCGACCAGTTCGCAGTTCGAACGGTGCCGCCGTCCAGTCAACCCGTCCGCCACAACCGCCGACAAGAGCGACTCGATCGAGCCGAGCAGCGCGATGGCCAACGCATCCGGCAGCACCGCGTGCGCCTTCTCCCATGTGAAGACGGGCAGCGAGGGTGAGGGAAGCGAACCCGGGATTTCGCCGAAGCGCGAGCCGATCGTGGCGACATCGAGGTTGAATGCCGCGCACGCGGCCGCGGCCGCGACGACCGCGATCAGGAAGCCCGGCCAGTGCGGACGCACACGGCGCAGCCCGACGATCAGGATCAGCGACCCGAGCGCCATCGCGATCGTTGCGGGCTTCGCGGTGACGCAGCGACCCAGAGGGCCGCCAGCTTGGGCAGGATTTCGGCCGGCTCGTGCGCCACATCGAGACCAAACAGGTCCTTGAGCTGGCTCGACAGGATGATCACCGCGATGCCGGCCGTGAATCCCGCCGTCACCGGATAGGGGATGTATTTGATGTAGGTGCCGAGCCGGAACAGGCCGATCACCAGCATGATCAGCCCGGCCATCAGGGTTGCGAGCACCAGCCCGTCATAGCCGTGACGCTGCACGATCGCGGCGACCAGCACGATGAACGCACCCGCCGGACCGCCAATCTGCACGCGGCTGCCGCCGAGCAGCGACACGATGAAGCCGCCGATGATCGCCGTGTAGAGCCCTCGCTCGGGGCCGACGCCGGACGCAATCGCAATCGCCATCGAGAGCGGCAGCGCGACGATCGCAACCGTCAGGCCTGCGAGCGCATCCGCGCGCAAGTCGGCAAGGCCGTAGCCTTCGCGGAAAACCGTGACGAGCTTCGGGGTGAACAGTTCGAGCGTCGTGGGCTGCGCGTTCGGCACGCCAAGGCATCCTGGAGGAGACAGGAGCCGGGACTATAGCCGGAAATCGCCCCGCGTAGCGCTCCGGGCCTATGCCCCCACCGCGCGCTTCAGCTTCCGTCCCGCCCACCACAGCTCCAGCCCGGCGCGGTCCATGAGCCGCTTCACCAGCGGGGCGGACGGCAGCGGCTGGTGGTAGCGCGCGAAGTAGTAGCCCTCCCCGACGCTTTCGAGCTTGTGCGCCGGCATGTCGTTGGCGCGCCAGTAGTGCGTCACGAGGCTCTTGCGGGTGCGCTTCTGATCATTGATCGGCGAGCCGCCGTGGGTGAGCTGCGAGGCCCAGATGAACACGTCGCCCTTGCGGCCGATGAAGGTCTCGCGCCTGAGCCCGCGCTCCTTGATGGCGCCGTGGATGTATTCGAAGCACTGCGGCATCTCGGCATCGATCGCGCGGATCTGGCCGTTGGAGAAACGATATGGCGGAATCTTGTGACTGCCGGGAAAGTAAAACAGCGGCCCCGCATCCGGATGCACGTCCTCCAGGCACACCGAGGTCACGACCATCTTGTCGACGCCCGGCGGCGGCATGAACCATGAGTCGATGTGGTCGGTCTGCTCGCTGCCCTGAATGAAGTTGAGCGAATTGCAGATGACCGGCGGCCCCTCGAGCAATTCGTCGAGGATCGGCACGAGCCGCGGATGCAGATTGCAGCGGCGGATCACGTCGCTTTCGAGGAACAGATCGTTGAACTTGACCGGCTCCTTCAGCGCCGCGGCGGGCGCATCGGCGAGCAGCACGCGCTGGTCGGCCTTCTCGCCCTCGCCATAGAGCAGATCGACCACCACGCGGTTGGCGAGATCGCCCGGGCGCTTGGTCGGATCGCTCAGATTCTCGATCAGGGTGTTGACCGGATCGACGACATCGAGGCCGAAGAACTGCGGCAGGATCAGGTAGCCGTCGCGGTCCCAGCTTGCTTTCTGTTCCGGCGTCAGCGCGGGCGCGCGTTTCGCGGGCGCACTCGGGCGTTCGAGGGTCACGGCTTCCGGCATCGCGGGTACTCCCGGCAACTGAACGGTCAAATTGTAGGAAAAGCCGCCGGAAGCCGCAACGTCAGCCGCTGATCCGCTCGACCGTCGCGCCGCAGCGGCCGAGCTTGTCTTCCAGCCGCTCGAAGCCGCGGTCGAGGTGGTAGACGCGGCTCACCATGGTCTCGCCTTCGGCGGCGAGCGCGGCGATGACCAGCGACACCGAGGCGCGCAGGTCGGTCGCCATCACGGGCGCGCCCTTCAGCCTGTCGACGCCCTCGATGGTGGCATCCTGGCCGTTGAGCGTGATGCGCGCGCCGAGCCGCGCCAGTTCCTGCACGTGCATGAAGCGGTTCTCGAAGATGGTCTCGGTGATGCGCGAGGTACCCTTGGCGCGCGTCATCAGGCCCATGAGTTGCGCCTGCAGGTCGGTCGGGAAACCCGGGAATGGCTCGGTCGTCACGTCCACGGCATGAATGCCGCCACCGTTGCGCGCCACGCGAATGCCCGCGTTACTGGTCGTGATCTGCGCGCCGGTCTGGGCGAGCGTATCGAGCGCGGACTGCAGCAGTTCCGGCCGCGCGCCTTCGAGCAGCACGTCGCCGCCGGTCATCGCGACCGCCATCGCGTAAGTGCCGGTCTCGATCCGGTCGGGCAGTACGGAATGGCGCGCGCCGTTCAGCCGCGACACGCCCTGCACCACGATGCGCTCGGTGCCGTGGCCGGAAATCTTAGCGCCCATCTTGATCAGGCAGTCTGCGACATCGACCACTTCGGGTTCGCGCGCCGCGTTCTCGATCACGGTCTCGCCGCTGGCGAGCGAGGCCGCCATCAGGGCCGTGTGCGTGCCGCCGACCGTCACCTTCGGGAATTTGATCTCGCCGCCCTTCAGTCCGTCCTTGGTGCGCGCGATCACATAGCCGCTGTCGATCTCGATCGTCGCGCCGAGGCGCTCCATCGCCATGATCAGCAGGTCCACTGGGCGCGTGCCGATCGCGCAGCCGCCCGGCAGCGACACCTTCGCCTCGCCCATGCGGGCGAGCAGCGGCCCGACCACCCAGAAGCTCGCGCGCATTTTCGAAACAAGCTCATACGGCGCGGTGGTGTCGACGATGCGCGCCGCCGAGATGTGCAGGGTTTGCCCCTGATGATCCTCGTCTCCCGGGCGCTTGCCTTTCACCATGATGTCGACGCCGTGATTGCTCAGGATGTGCTGCAGCAACCCCACGTCGGCGAGGCGCGGCACGTTCTCGAGCACCAGCGTATCGTCGGTGAGCAGGCCCGCGATCATCAGCGGCAGCGTCGCGTTCTTCGCGCCGGAAATCGGAATCGTGCCGTTCAGCGGCTTGCCGCCGACAATGCGGATGCGGTCCATGGAAATCCCCGTGTGGGCTAGTGGTCCAATTCCAACATTCGCATCCCAGTTCGGCGAGGCGCTTTTGCGAATGTTGGAATCAAAGGACCACTAGCAAAGACAAAGTGCTAGTGGAGCTTTGGATTTGACATTCGCTTCTGTGACTTGCGGCTCGGTAGGTAGCGAATGTCAAATCCGCTCCACTAGGGGCCTACCCGTTCTCCTTGTCGGCGGCAAATCCGGCGGAATCGTGGGGTTCTGCCGCGTTCCGCGGGTCTGCGCCTTCCTTGGAGGGTTCGGCGCGGCTGCGGGCTTGGCGCTTGCGGCGCTTGAGGTTTTCCCGCAACGCCGCCTGCAGGCGCTCTTCGCGCCGCTCTTTTTCGGATTTCGGCCGGTCCGCCATGAGCGCTAAGCTAGGGCTTGAGCCTTCGGCATGGAAGGCGATGGAGGACGCCCGTGACCGAGTTCACCGACATGCTGTCGCGCTTTACCAGCGCGGTCGCGGCAAACGACGGTGCGGGCTTTTCCGCGCTGTTCACCGAGGACGGCGTCTACGACGATGGCTTTTTCGGCGAATACAAGGGCCGCACGGCGATCGCCGAGATGCTGCAGCATTTCCACGACACCGGCTCAAACTACCGCTGGGATTTCTTCGATCCCCTGAGCGACGGCCGCACCGCCTATGCGCGCTACCGCTTCAGCTATGCCTCCGGCATGCCCGAGGCGAAGGGCAAGCCGGTGGTGTTCGAGGGCACCGCGCACTTCACGTTCCGCGACGGCCTGATCGCGCGCTACGAGGAGAACTTCGACCGCGGCATGGCGCTGGCGCAGCAGGATTTCGCCGCCGAGCGGATCAAGAAGGTGCTGATCAAGCTCGCCGCCCGGCAGAACGCCGAGCGAGGGCGCAAAGGAGCATCTGGCGCGGTTTGGATGACAGCCGCCGCGCTTGCGCCGCCTGCCTCCGTATGGCAAGGATCGCGCCGTTTCCGGCCGTGATTTGCATCGTTTTGCGCCGGTGCGCTGCCGTAGCTCAGTGGTAGAGCACTCCATTGGTAATGGAGAGGTCGACAGTTCAATCCTGTCCGGCAGCACCAGCAATCGCTCAATCGGAACTTTGCCGCAACGCCGCCGTTGTGCGCCCGACAGGAGGCGTACATGAGCATCCATTGGACCATCGTCATCGCTTCGTCGCCGTTTGCACTGCCGGACGCGCAGCGAATATGATTGCCCCATCATGGCCAAGACCAAATCAGGCGACGGCGACGAGGTCGGCAAGCGCGTCGCGTTCAATCGCGCGACCTGGATCGCGCTCGATCTCTATGCGCGTGACAGCATGAAGAGCTTTCAGGAACTCGCCGACGAGGCCTTCGCGGACCTGCTCGCCAAGCACAACCGCCCGGTCGATCTGAAGGACGCCTTGCGGCGCAGCGCGCGCGCAATCGGCGCCAACGACAACCCGCGCGCAACACGGCGGGGACGTGAGTGATGGCGCGCGTATCGGTCACCAAAGTCAAAAAGACCAAGGCAGCGCGCGCCGCGCGCGATGTCTCGCGCAGCGAGGTCATCGCCAAGAAACTGGCGAAGGTTGCGCCGGACGACGATCCCGCGCATGTCGCGGGCGCGATCGCGATCTTCGCCACCGAAACGATCAAGCGTAGCGCGAACACGCTGCCCGAGGCGCGCGCCTATCTCGATGGCCTGCGCGACGGGATCGACGGGTTGTTGAAGAACGCGTTTCCGGAGAAGAGCGAGAAGTGACCAGCCGCCGCTATTGCCACTTGTTGATGCTGGCGTTCTTGCCGTCGACCTGAATCGTCGCTTGTTTGGCGCCGGACTTCACCCAGGTTTCGCAGATTTCGTCCGGCTGGATCGGCGCGAGCGTGCGGCAGACCTGCGCGCCTTTCAGCTTCCACACCCCCGATACCGCAATCGCCTTGTCGCCGGCCGGGGTAAGCGAGCCGGACAGCTTGCCGTCGGGGCCAAGCGTGATCCGCGCCGTGAAGGTCTTGCCGCCCTCGAGATCGGAGGAGTTGACCAGCAAGCCTTTGCCGAGCAGCACCTGCATTTCGGCCGCCGTATAGGGCGTGTTGCCCTGCGCAAACGCGGCGTTGCCGGCGAGCGCCATCCCCAGCACAAACAGTGACAAACGAACCATTTTCAGCCCCCAATGCGCAGCTTGCTGCCGCGCCGAAGCTTCATAGCACATGAATGCGCGAGGTCGTTGCCCCGAAGCGCCCCCCTGATGTTATCGTGACGACCAACACACGCGGGACGACATGCGCCTCAATATCGTGAACCCCAACACCACCGCGGCGATGACCAAGACCATCGCGGCGGCGGCCAAGAAGGCTGCGCGCCCGGACACGGTCATTCACGCAACGGAATCCGCGTTCGGGCCGGCCTCGATCGAGGGTGCGTATGACGACGCCTTCGCAGTGCCGGGATTGCTCCAGCGTATCGCCGAAGGCGAGAAGGACGGCGCGGACGCGCACATCATCGCATGCTTCGACGACACCGGGCTCGATGCGGCGCGCGCTTTGGCCGACGCGCCGGTGATCGGCATCGGCGAGGCGGGATTTCATCTTGCCAGCATGCTGGCGCATCGCTTCGCCGTGGTGACGACGCTGTCGCGCTCGGTGCCGGTGCTGGAGAACAATCTGCTGCGCTACGGGCTGGAGCGCCGCTGCGCGCGGGTTCGTGCCAGTGATGTGCCGGTGCTGGAGCTCGACAATCCGGCCTCGAATGCGCGCGCGAAAATCGTCGAGGAAATCAGACGCGCGCTTGAGGAGGATCACGCCGAGGCGATCGTGCTCGGCTGCGCCGGGATGGCGGACCTCGCGGCATCACTGTCGGCCGAGTTCGGCGTGCCGGTGGTCGATGGCGTTGCAGCGGCGGTCACGCTCGCCGAAGGGATCGCGGCGATCGGCCTGAAGACCTCCAAGCGCGGCGGATATGCGCAGCCGCTTGCGAAAAACTATTCGGGGATTTTCGCGCCGTTCTCGCCCAAAGAATAAGTCCGTTCGTCCCCGCGAAAGTGGGACCCAGAGCCAAGAAAGAACTGGATTCCCGCTTGCGCGGGAATGAGCGGCGCTAGACGCGCGGCCGCCGCAGATCGAGCGTAGCCGGATATTCAGCAATTGGTTCTTCCGGCGGCACGTCGATGACAGCTGCCCGTTTCGCCGACACTCACGAACCGCGCGCTGCGTCGCGCTTCGGCTTCCTCGGCATTCGCCGGATATGTGCCGTGGATTGCTCCGCTTGGGTCCTGCGCGTGATAGACGCAGCCGCCGAGCGCGCGCTTGCTCCACGTGTCGATGATCGCGAACGTCAGCGGCGCGTTCGCCGGCAGGTTCGGGTGCAGCGACACGGGCAGCATCGTTGCCTTGAAGCGCACGCCCGCGACGAACGCGCCCGCAGGACCGGCCGCCGCCAGCGGCACGCGGCGGCCGTTGCAGGCGATGACATGGCGCGCGGGATTGAGGTCCTCGGCGCGCACCTGGACGCGCTCGACCGAGGAATCCGCCGGCCGCGATGTCGCGCCGCTCGCCGTTTCCTCGCCGAGCACATGCCACGGCTCCAGCGCATGGCGCAGTTCCAGCCGCACGCCCTCGCGCTCGACGCTTCCGATCACCGGAAAACGAAACGCGCGCTGCGCCTCGAACCACCCGGGATCGAAACGAAAGCCCACGCGTTCGAGATCGGCGAGCACGCCGCAAAAATCCTCCCAAACGAAATGCTCCAGCATGAAACGGTCGTGCAGCACCGTACCCCAGCGCACGCACGCGCCCTCCTGCGGCTCGCGCGCGAACCACGCAATCAGCGCGCGGATGAGCAGTTGCTGCGCGAGCGCCATGCGGGCGTCAGGCGGCATTTCAAACGCGCGGAATTCGACGAGCCCGAGCCGCCCGGTCGGTGAATCAGGCGAGAACAGCTTGTCGATGCAGATCTCGGCGCGATGCGTGTTGCCGGTCACGTCGACCAGCAGATTGCGCAGCAGGCGGTCGATCAGCCACGGGCGCGGCTCCTCGCCGGCCTTCGGGATTTGCGCGAGCGCGATTTCCAGTTCGTACAGCGCCTCGTGGCGCGCCTCGTCGATGCGCGGCGACTGGCTGGTCGGCCCGATGAATGTGCCGGAGAAGAGATAAGAGAGTGACGGGTGGCGCTGCCAATACAGGATGATGCTCTTGAGCAGGTCGGGGCGGCGCAGGAACGGGCTGTCGGCCGGCGTCGCGCCGCCGACCACGATGTGGCTGCCGCCACCGGTGCCGGTGCGGCGCCCCTCGCGCATGAACTTCGACGTGTCGAGCTTCGTCTGCCGCGCGCAATCGTAAACCTGTTGCGAGATTTCGATCGCCTCGCGCCAGCTTGCCGCCGCCTGCAGGTTTACCTCGATCACGCCGGGATCGGGCGTGACCTTGATGAAGTCGGTGCGCATGTCCGTCGGCGGAGCGTATCCTTCGAGATGGACGGGCTGCTGCAATTGCGCGGCCGCATTCTCGACCGCATCGACAACGCTGAGATAGTCCTCCAGCGTGCCGAGAACGGCATGAACACGTTCAGCCGCCCGTCGCGCGGCTCGACCGCGAGAGCGGTGCGCGTGATCGCATCGTCGGCCGGCTGGCAACGGCGGTACCGGATCGGGCAGCGGCGCGGCCTCGGCGAATGGATCGGCCTGCGTGACGATCGGGTATTCGGCGGGCTCGACGCGCGGCAACGAAGCAAGCGGCAGACGCGATCCGGCGGGCAGATCGCCCGGCAGCAGGAAGATCTTTTCCCGCCGCATGTCCCACGCTTCGCTCGCCCAGCCCTCGCCCGCGCGGCGCAGCGGCACGACGTAGGCTGCGGGATTGCCAAGCCCGCGCTCAAACGCGCGCACCATGCGGGCGCGTGCGATCGGATCGAACAGTTTCGGATCGAGCGCATCGACATTCACCGGAAGCTTGCCCTCTTCCAGCATCCAGTGCGTCGGGTCTTCGTAGGCCGCTTGCACGCGCTCCGCCGCAATGCCGAGATGCTTCGCGATAGCCTCGGCGAAACGCTTCGCGTCGTCTGCCGTAACAGTGCGCTTGTCGTCTTCGCGCGCGATCAGCGCGGCGTCGCGCCAGACCGGCTTGCCGTCGCGCCGCCAATAAAGCGAGAACGCCCAGCGCGGCATCGCTTCGCCCGGGTACCATTTGCCGAGCCCGTAATGCAGCAGACCCTGCGGCGCGAATTTTTCGCGCAAGCGCCGCGTCAGTTCATCGGCCAGCACGCGCTTGGTCTCGCCGAGCGCCGCAATCGTCCACTCGGGCGACTCGCGATCATCGGCCGACACGAAGGTCGGCTCGCCGCCCATCGTGAGCCGCAGGTCGCTCGCCGCCAGAGCCGCATCGACCTCGCCGCCGAGCGCATCGAGCGCGGCCCATGCCTCGTCGGAAAACGGCCGCGTGACGCTCGGCGTCTCGGAAACACGCGCGACGCTCATCTCGAACGAGAAATTCGTCTCGGCCGGCTCGACCGTGCCGGTGATCGGCGCGGCGGAGCGGAAATGCGGCGTCGCGGCGAGCGGGATGTGGCCTTCGGCGGCGAACAGCCCGGACGTCGGATCGAGCCCGACCCAGCCCGCGCCCGGCAGGTACACTTCCGCCCAGGCGTGCAGGTCGGCGGAATCCTTCTCCGGCGCGGGACCGACCGCCGGCGCCACATCCGGCTTCAACTGAATGAGGTAGCCCGACACGAAGCGCGCCGGCAGCTTGAGGTGGCGCAGCGCCTGCACCAGCAGCCACGCGCTGTCGCGGCACGAGCCTTCGCCGGCGGCAAACGTTTCCTCCGGCGCGTACGTGCCCTCCTCCATGCGCGTGATGTAGCGCACCGCGCGCTGCACCCGATTGTTGAGATCGCCGAGCAACTGCACCGTCGCGATCCAGCTGCGCGGCACATCGGCGAGGAAGGCTTTCAGCCGTGGGCCCGCCGGCTCGGCTTCGAGATAGACTGGAAAGCTCGCGCGCCTGCTCCTCCGGCAGCACGAACGGGAAAGTTCGCCGCCCATGGCTCGATGAAGAAGTCGAACGGATTGAACGGCGTCAAGGTCGGCGACGAGATCGACCGAGATCGCGAACTCGGTGGTCTTCTCCGGAAACGTGAAGCGCGCGACCTGGTTGCCGTGCGGGTCGTGCTGCCAGTTCACGTGATGCGCCGGCACGACATTGAGCGCATAGCTGCGCGATCCGCGTGCGCCCATGCGGCGCCGGGCGCAGGCGAATCAGCTGCGGCCCGAGCGCAACGGGGCGGTCGTAGCGTAGCGCGTGACGTGGCGGAGGCTGACCAGCGCGGACATACGCGAGGGATTAGCAGAAAGCGCGCGCGGCCGGGTGCCCAATCCGCTGGCAATGCCTGCCGCCAAAAAAAAGCGCCGCCCGAGGGCGGCGCTTCCCAAGCCCGGCAGAGGCCGGTCTAGACCACGAAGACGTCTTCGAGCTGAACCGAGACGCTCGATTGGCCCAAGTTCAGCAGATAGGCGCTGTTCGGCCAAACCCCGACGGTAAACGTCTCGAAGTCGAAGGCGGTGTCGCCGGGGAGACCTTCATCCAGGTTGTCCAGCACCGTGTCCAGCGTCAATGTCGCGGTTGCCGATCCGGCCGCGAAAGTGACCGAGCCGACCTGCGACGTTCCCTCCGTCCTCACACCTCCGCTGTAACCGGCCGCGAAGTTGAAGTCGGTCCCGAGTTCGGCGCCACCGACGGGGGCGTGGCCGAGCTGGAATTCGACTGTCAGCGCATTCGTGAGGTCGCCCGTGCGCGCGAAGGTGAAGGTGACGTCGTCACCTTCGAACACGACGTTGCCGAACGCTCCGGGAACAGGGTCGTTTTGGCTCACGCTGATCGTCGGCAACGGAGCCGGCAGATCACCGTCGACGATGGTCGCGATGTTCGACACCACGGTGAAGGTGTAGGTGGGGCTCGGCACGAACGTGATGGCGAACGCCTCGGTTGACGGTCCGAAGAGCGGGCCCTCGTACACGCCGTCCGCGATGGTGACGAAGTCGAGCGTGGCGACGTCTGGCCCGCCGCGAACGTGATCGTCTTGGTGGCCGGCTCGATGAAGTCGACGCCCGGTGTCGCGGCGCCGAGAGGTAGCGGCGGGTTGTAGTCCCAGTTGAAGCTGAAGGCGCTGCTGAGGTCGCCGCCACTCCGCGTGAACTGGTACTGGATCGTGCCGCCTTCCACGACCGCACTGGTGGCCGCCAACATGGTGATGTGCGGAGGCGCGACAGTCGTCGTTCACGATCGTGCCGACGCCCTGGCCATCCGCGATCGACCCGCCGACAGGATTCGACAGGTTGACGAAGAAGGTCTCGTTCGGCTCCACGGCCGCGTCCTGGCGCGTATTGATCGAGATCTGCGCGCTGGTCTGGCCCGCCAGCGATGGTGACCGCCGTTCCGGCCGTGCCGAAGAAGTCGTTGCCCATCCCGGCCGCGGTGCCGCCTTGCGTGGCATACGTGACGGTCACGTCATGATCCGTCGCATGCGACAGCGAGATGGTGAAGTTCACCGCCTGGCCTTCGGTCGCCGATCCGTCGGAGATCGAGATGGTCGGGGGCGGCGGGGGCGGCAGGTCGCCGTCGACGATGGTCGCGATGTTCGACACCACGGTGAAGGTGTAGGTGGGGCTCGGCACGAACGTGATGGCAAATGCCTCGGTTGACGGTCCGACGAGCGGGCCTTCGTACACGCCGTCCGCGATGGTGACGAAGTCGAGCGTCGCAACGGTCTGGCCCGCCGCGAACGTGATCGTCTTGGTGGCGGGCTCGATGAAATCGACGCCCGGTGTCGCGGCGCCGCGCGGCAGCGGCGGGTTGTAATCCCAGTTGAAGCTGAAGGCGCTGCTCAGGTCGCCGCCGGTGCGCGTGAACACGTACTGAATGGTGCCGCCTTCCACGACCGCACTGGTCGCTGCCGTCATCGTGATGTGCGGAGGCGCGACGTCGTTGTTCAGGATCGTGCCGACGCCCTGGCCGTCCGCGATCGTGCCGCCGACCGGGTTTGTCAGGTTGACGGTGAACTGCTCGTCCGGCTCGACATTGGGATCGTTGATGGTCTGGATCGAGACCTGCGCGCTCGTCTGGCCCGCCAAGATGGTGACCGTGGTGCCCGCCGTGCCGATGTAGTCGTTGCCCATGCCGGTCGCGGTGCCGGCCTGCGTGAAATACGTAACGGTCACATCATGGTCGGTCGCATGCGAGAGCGAGATGGTGAAATTCACCGCTTGGCCTTCGACTGCCTGGCCGTTCGAAATCGAAATCGTCGGGGCCGGCGGCGGGTTCGCCGTGAACTGGCCCGTCGTGACATCGAAGACGCCGTCGGAGAAAACAAAGCGCTCGATCCATTTGGTGTCGAGCGCGCCGCCGCTCCACGTCACGTCCGTCTTGATATTGCCGGTGTCCTTCAGCTCGATGTCGTATGTTGCATACGTGCCGGTGAAGACCAGCGTATCGAGCCCACCTTGTCCGTTGTAACTCACGCCATTCTGTGCGGTGAACGTCTCGTTCGTGTTGTTCCCTGTAATCTTCGCCACTGTCCCAGTCCCTGGTTCATTGGCCTGGATATTCAGGCGGGTGGAACACTGCCACAGCGTATAACTCTACGTAAACTACGTAGAAAAACAGTCATATTATTTGATTAGTTTATTTGGTTGACAGGTTCCATTGAGGAACTTTGAATCTAGTCTTGCGTAGCCTAAAATAAACTAGCCTTCTGTAGTCTAGAACAACGAACACGGAGGAACGCGCGATGGATCGGCTGAACGCAATGGCGCAGCACATGTGGGACGCGCGCCGCGCGTGGGCGAAATTCGTCAACCTGCCGGACGACCTCAAGCCCGGCTCGATCGCCGAGGCCTATCAGGCGCAGGAGGTCTATCATCGGCTCGCCGAGGGGACCTACGGCACGGTCGCCGGCGTGAAGGTCGCGACCACCACCAAGGTGATGCAGGACCTGATGGGCATCACGCACCCGTGCGGCGGCGCGATTTTCTCCAAAACAATCCACGCCTCGCCTGCGCGCATCGCGAAAAGCGATTTCATCAACCTGCGCATCGAGAGCGAGATCGCGCTCAAGCTCGGGGCCGACATGCCCGCCGCCAAGGCACCATGGACGGCCGAGAACGTGGTGCCGTTCGTCGCGGGCGCGATGCCGGCCTATGAGCTGATCGAGGACCGCAACGCGGTCTACACCGAGACGCAGGCCGTCTCGATGATCGTCGAGAACTGCTGGAACGGCGGTGTGGTGACCGGCGCGCCCAAGCCCGTGAAGCCGGACGACATCATCGGCGTCACCGGCCGGCAGACCCTGAACGGCAAGCCTATCGGGGAAGGCAAATCCGAGAACCCGTTCGCGACGCTCGCCTGGCTCGCCAACCTGCTGGCCGAGCGCAAGCGCGACCTGAAAGCCGGCATGGTGGTGATCACCGGCAGCCTCATTCCGACGTTTTCGATTGCGCCCGGGGACCGCTGCGTGTTCACGGTCGACGGGCTCGGCGAGGCGGTGCTGGACGTGACATAATGCGCCATCGCGCCTGGCGATGAACTGGGCCGACACTCGAAGCCTGCGAATTCACATGGGGGGAGACATGAAATCGCTTCTGCGTTTCGCCGCGCTTGCGGGCGCGCTTGCCTTCAGCGCGCCGGTGGCCGCGCAGGAAGGGCCCGACTTCCACGTCGCGCGCCAGCCGGGCCTTGTCTACATCCAGGCCATCATCATGGAGGACAAGAAGCTCATCGAGAAGCATGCCACCGCGCTCGGCCTGAAAGAGATCAAGATGCGGTGGTCGATCATCACCTCGGGCGGCGTGATGACCGAAGCGATCATCTCCAACTCGATCGACCTCGCGATCACCGGCGTGTCAAACATGCTGCTGGCGTGGGGCAAGACCGGCAACATCAAGATGCTCACCGGCGTCGCGGGCGTGCCGTTCAAGCTGCTGACGCGCAATGCCAAGGTCAAATCGATCAAGGATTTCGGGCCGGACGACCGCATCGCGGTGCCGACCATCCGCGCCTCGATGCAGGCGATGATGATGGGCATCGCGCTGGAGAAGGCCTACGGCATCGGCCAGCACGGCAAGCTCGACTCAAACCAGGTGCAGCTTGGCCATCCCGACGCCATGAATGCGCTGCTCAACCCGCAGCACGAGGTGAACAGCCATTTCTCGATCCCGCCGTTCCAGGACATCGCGCTCAAATCGCCGCTGGTGCATCACGTCGTCACCTCGACCGACATTCTCGGCGGTCCGGCGTCGATCACCAATGCCTGGGGCACGCAGCGCTTCGTCGAAGCCAACCCGATCAAGATCAAGGCGTTCATCGCGGCGCTCGACGAGGCGAGCGACATGGTGGCGAACGACACCAAGCAGGCGGCGGAGATCTATCTCGCCGTCACCAAGGAAAAGATCACGGTCGACGAGCTGGTCGCGGTGATCAAGCAGCCTGGCGCGATTTTCTCCTCGACGCCGCAGCGGAGCATGCTGTGGGCCGAGTACATGCACCGCATCGGCCTGATCAAGACGAAGCCGGCGAGCTGGAAGGACTACAGCTTCCCGAACATTCACGACCGGAACGGGAGCTGAGGGCGGGAAGCGCGCCGCTTCTCAGGCGGAGCTGCCTTCACGTTTCCGACCGGCCTTGACCACAAACGCTCGCATGCGGCCTTCGAACGGGCCGCTTCCAAAGCGATGCTCCAATGCCAGTGCAACCGCGGCTGTTGCCTCTTCGAGGCGTGAGGCGCCGCGCTCTTCGATTTCATTCCTCAAGGGCGTTCCTTGACAGAATGCCATCGCCACCTCGATTGGCGAGGTGGCTTCGCTTCGATCATCCACCACCTCGATTGAAACATCCGCAAATCCCGCAGCATTCAGCTCCGCGCGGATGCCTTCGGTATCGCAGTATACATGTGGGGCCCGCGCCATGAAGCGTGGTGGGGTCCTGCGGAAAGAAGGCTGCCAGCCCGTTAGTTACGGCATCGGCGAACTCATTTTCCGAGATTCGATCCCACACATTGAAAATGAATTGCCCGCCGGGCTTCAGAACGCGCCTCGCTTCGTTGTACCCCTGCAGCTTGTCGGAAAAGAACATCACGCCAAACTGGCAGGTTACGACATCGAAGCTTTGGTCCCTAAACGGAAGGGCCAGCGCATCGGCTTCTTTCCATTCGACTCGCTGGTCCTGAGATTGCCGCGCCCTCGCACGATCCAGCATCGGAAGATTGAGATCGGTTGCCACCAAGCGCGCATCAGCGGGAAGCATCGACGCGATTGCCCGGCTAAGGACCCCGGTTCCGGCCGCCGTCTCCAGTAGGTTTCGCGGAGCCTCGGTAACGACTCGCCGTGCGAGATCAAGCGCATATGATTGAAAAATAAGCGGCACCAGATAGCGATCGTAAATCTCGGGCATTGATCCCGCGAACACTTTGTCCAGAACGATCATCGGGCTCCTCCTTCGCGTGCGAGGGATCTCCGACCCTTCACCACTCATCAATCAATCTTGATGTTTTGCTCCCGTGCGATGGCACTCCAACTCGCCAGCTCTGCCTTGAGGTGCGCCGCAAACTCCTCCGGCGAACCGTTGATTGGTGAGTATCCAAGCGCCGCCAGTCTCGCCTTCACGTCCGGCAACGACATGATCTGGGCGACCTGCCGGTGTGTTTGCTGAACAAGGTCTTTGGACGCGCCTCTGGGCAGCAGTATCCCGTTCCAGAACCCAACCTCACGGCGGGGTATTCCTGACTCCGCCAAGGTGGCGACATCGGGAAAGTCCGGTGAGGTTGCAATTTTCCTGCGCCACGCAAAATGGACTGATAAAGTCGGTAAATCGATTTCCTTGGATGGAAACCGAGCCGTCGCACGCGACGTGCCCAAGTGGTTGAGCTTCAACACTGGCCACTAGCAGCCCCCAAGACGTGGATGGCCGGGACAAGCCCGGCCATGACGAAGATGGGTTGCTGACGGCGCCAAATACCTCCCAAAAAAAGTTATGCCCGCCCCCAAAACCACACTTATCTTCTCCGCACCCTGCTCGCTGAGGGGCGCCATCTAGAGGCGTCTTGATGGTGGAGCAGGCCGGAGAATGCCGGTGGAGATTCGCCAGCATCGCCTTCGGCGCCGGTGCCTCGCGATTCCGGGCCTCGGCTGGTGCGGCGCCTGCGGGCGGGGCTTCGCAAGCCCCGCACTCGGGCGGTTTCGGGACCCGCCCTGGGGGTACTACGGCCCCTGCGCGAGGAGCTCGCTGCAGAGGAACGGCGCCAATGCCGTTTCAGAAGCGCGGACCGGAGCCGAAAAATGCCGCGATGGAGCGCCGGAAGGCG
Source organism: uncultured Alphaproteobacteria bacterium (assembly GCA_963779545.1). Taxonomy (GTDB): domain Bacteria; phylum Pseudomonadota; class Alphaproteobacteria; order Rhizobiales; family Xanthobacteraceae; genus PALSA-894. The sequence continues at coordinate 215,809 of CAVZYQ010000015.1, forward strand.
CGGCGCCTCGTAAGAGGCGCACACTCACTAACGGATGCGTCGATCGGCGCTCCATCCCCCCTCGTTTTGCGAAGCGTGGGGACAAAGACAAAGGCGCAGCCCGCGCGCCACGACAAGCGGGTGCGGGCGTTTGCCCATCGTCCAGCGCGCTCGTCTACCCCGTTGATAATGCTCAGAACCCGCGTGTTCACGAGCACGTAGAACCCCTCGACATTCTCATCAGAACAAATCTAATGTCGGCTCGGACGGAGCCCGGAATGACCTACGACGCCTATTTCGCCAACGCATTGGAAACACTGCACCTGGAGCGGCGCTACCGCGTGTTCGCCGACCTCGAGCGCATCGCGGGGCGGTTTCCGCACGCCTATTGGCATTCGCCGCAGGGGCGCAAGAACGTCGTGATCTGGTGCTCGAACGACTATCTCGGCATGAGCCAGCACCCGAAGGTGATCGGCGCGGTGGTCGAGACCGCGACGCGCATGGGCGCAGGCGCGGGCGGCACGCGCAACATCGCCGGCACCAACCATCCGCTGGTCGAACTGGAAGGCGAACTGGCCGACCTGCACGGCAAGGAGGCCGCGCTCGTTTTCACCTCTGGCTACGTGTCGAACCAGACCGGCATTCCGACCATCGCGAAGCTGCTTCCCGAGTGCGTGATCCTGTCCGACGCCTGGAACCACAACTCGATGATCGAGGGCATCCGCCAGGCCGGGTGCGAGAAGCTGATCTGGCGGCACAACGACGTCGCGCATCTCGAAGAGCTGCTCGCCGCGCTGCCGCGCGAACGGCCGAAGCTGATCGCGTTCGAGGCGCTCTATTCGATGGACGGCGACATCGCCAAGGTGAAGGCGATCTGCGACCTCGCGGAAAAATACAACGCGATGACCTATTGCGACGAGGTGCATGCAGTCGGCATGTACGGCCCGCGCGGCGGCGGCATCTGCGCGCGCGAAGGACAGATGGAGCGCGTCGACGTGATCGAGGGCACCCTCGCGAAAGCGTTCGGCTGCCTCGGCGGCTACATCGCGGGCAGCGCGAAGCTGATCGACGCGGTGCGCTCCTACGCGCCGGGCTTCATCTTCACCACCGCCCTCCCCCCGGCGGTGTGCGCGGGGGTGGTGGCGGCGATCCGGCATCTGAAAACGTCCGATTGGGAACGCGAAAAGCACCAGGACCGCGCGGCGCGCACCAAGGCGGTGCTGCATTCGATCGGTCTGCCGGTGATGGCGAGCGAGACGCACATCGTACCGCTGTTCGTCGGCGATCCGGAGAAGTGCAAGCAGGCAAGCGACATGCTGCTCGCCGATCACGGCATCTACATCCAGCCGATCAACTATCCGACCGTGCCGCGCGGCACCGAGCGGCTGCGCATCACGCCCTCGCCGTATCACGAGGACGCGCTGATCGACCGGCTCGCCGAGGCGCTGGTCGACGTGTGGCAGCGGCTCGAACTGCCGTTCGGCAATCGCGCGATGGCGGCGGAATAGACTTCTAGCTCTTGCGCTCGAATGCCCGGATCGCGGCGACCGCGAACGGCATCGCAAGCGCAACGAACAGGAAGCGCGCGAGCTGGTGCACGCCGACGAACGCCGGATCGAGGTGCAGGATGAAGGCGAGGATGGTCATCGCTTCCATTCCGCCGGGCGCATAGGCGATCACTACATCGGCAACGCGCAGCGAGAGCAGGCTCGCGACGGTCAGCGCGAGCAGGCAGGCGACCGAGGTCGCGACCACCAGCGTGCCGAAGCCCGCAACGCTCAAGCGCACAAGCTGCGCCCGGTCCACGGTGCCGAGCCGCGCACCGATCAGCGCGCCGGTCGCGACCAGACACGCCGTGATCACCGGCCAGGGGAGCATGACGTTGATGACGCCGGCGCCATGCAGCATGCCGGACGCGATCATGGAGCCGACCATCAGGCCGCCGGGAAGCCGGAGGTACTGGGCGAGCCACCCGGCGAAGGCACACACCGCGATCAGCACCCCGAGATGCATCAGGTATTCGGGCAGCGACTCGGTCACGGGGCGCACCGGCGGCAAGCCGCCGACGCCGGCCAACCCGAACGCGGCCGGCAATGCGACGATCAGCACGAACAGCCGGACCGTCTGCACGGTTGCAATCGGCCGTACATTGACGCGGTAGTCCGTGGCGAGCAGCAGCGACTGGCTGAGTGCGCCCGGCGCCGCGCCGAGCAGCGCGGACACGCCGTCCCAGCCGTGCACGAATTGCAGATAGCTCGCGGACGCCACTGTGACGAGCGTCATCGAAATCGCGAGCGCGAGCAGGCTGAGCGGCCACGCCGCCATCGTATTCAACGTTTCGGGAGTGACGCCGCCGCCGAGCGTGATGCCGATCAGCACGAACAGGACTCGCGCGAGCGGGTCGGGGAAATGCATAGTCCGCCCGAGAATGCCGAGCCCGGCAACCACCAGGATCGCGCCCGACATCCATCCGGCCGGAATGCCGGCGAGGCCGAGCGCCGCACCGCCGACGATCGCCGCGAGCACGGTCTCGGCGAAACGGCGAAGCCGCACGAGGGTTTTGGCGCGGGAGAACGACATCGGATCGGCCGATCAATGCCCGCCGCGTCCGGCGAGGTCAAACGGCCTCACCGCATTGAAGCCATGCAGCCTCGGTCAGGCGCGGCGCGCCTCGGTCATCACGATGCGCACGAGGTCGGCGGCGTTCTTGGCACCGAGTTTTTCCATGATGCGTGCGCGGTGCACCTCGATGGTACGCGGCGAGATGCCGAGTTCGCGTCCGGCCTGCTTGTTCGATGAGCCGGCGGCGATCTGGCCAAGGACGTCGCGCTCGCGCGAGGTGAGCAGATCGTGGCCGGGGAACGCCTTCGACAGCACCTCGCTGGCGGCCCCGCCATGTTGCCCGCGGCGTGCCCAGGCTTCCGTCGCCTCGCGTACGCGCGTCACGACGGTGGTGGCGTCGAACGGCTTCTCGAAGAAATCGAACGCGCCGTTCTTGATCGCGTCGACCGCCATCGGAATGTCGCCGATGCCGGAGATGATGAAGATCGGCGCGGGATATTGCTGCGCGTTGAGTTCCTTGAGGATGTCGAGGCCGGACTGTCCCGGCATGTGCACGTCAAGGATCACGCAGATCGGCGTGCGCGATTTGGCGGCAGCGAGGAACGACGCACCTTCCGCAAAGCCGGTGACCTGATAACCGGCGCGCGACAGTACGATCGTCAACCCGTTGAGCACCAGCGCATCGTCATCGACGATAAAGATCTCGCCGTCGGACACACCATTCATGGACATGTTCTGCCTGCTCTCGCTTGCAATCCGGTCCTGACCGCGTCCCCGCTTCCTCCCGTGCCGGTAACGCCATCGATATAGCCCAAACTTCCGCCCCCGGCACCCCGATACGGCGATTGCACCGATGCGAATCGGAACGATGCCGCCAGACCAAAGTGCGTTGTGCCAAACGTGATTGCAACGCCAAGTATATTCAAGGGAGAGCGGTAGTAGGAAACCGTCATGGGTTTCGTTGCGTCAGCACCGCACTGACCCTGCGCATCGCATCTTCGAGTTGCGCGGCGTTGCGCGCAAAGCAGAGCCGCATAAAGCGTTCCCCGCCCGCGCCGAACGCACTCCCTGGCGCGAGGCCGACATTCGCTTCATCAATGAGCCGCAGCGCGAGACGCCGCGAGTCCGGCTCACCGTCCACCGAGAAGAAAAGATAGAACGCGCCGTTCGGCGCCGCGAAGCGGACGCGGCCGGTCGCGGCAAGCGCCTCGCAACAGATATCCCGGCCGCGCCGCGCACGCTCGATCTGATGCGCAACGAAATCCTCGCCGCGATCGAGCGCCGCGACGGCAGCGCGCTGCATGAACTGCGCGACGCCGGAGGTCGAATACTGGATCATGTTCTCGATCACCTGCCCGAGCGACGGGTGCGCCGCGATCCACCCGATACGCCAGCCGGTCATCGCCCAGTTCTTCGAGAACGTGTTCACGAACAGAATGCGGTCTTCAGCATCCATCACGTCATAGAACGATGGCGCGCGCGGTCCTTCGCCGTACCAGAAGCGCGCGTAGGTCTCGTCCGCGACGATCCAGAGCCCGTGGCGGCGCGCGAGCGCGAGCAGCGCGAGAAGGTCTTCGCGCGTCGCGGTCCACCCGGTCGGGTTCGACGGCGATACGAGAAACAACGCGCGCGTCTTCGGCGTCACGGCGGCAGCGAGGCGGTCGACATCAAGCGACCAGCCGTCATTGCCGAACGACATCGGAACTTCGACCGGGCGCGCGCCGATGATTCCGGCCGCCGCGGACGCATTCGGCCACGTCGGCGTGGGGATGATCATCTCGTCGCCAGCGCCCGTGATCATCCCGAGCACGATCTGGATCGCCTGCATCCCGGAGCCGACGACATAGAACTCCTCCGGCGCGAACGTGCGCCCGAAGAGTGCCGTGTGATAGCGTGCGAGCGCCTCGCGCAACGGCGGGATGCCGCGCTGCCATGTATAGAAGGTTTCGCCGGCCGCCAGCGCGCGCGTCGCCGCCTCGCAGATGAAGGAGGGTGTCGGGAGATCGCCCTCCCCAACGTAGAGCGGCGTCAGGCCCTCGCGTCCGCGGCCGTAGTTTGCGACCTCGACGATGCCGCTTTCCGGCGCGTCCTTCGCTTCGCGGCGTAACGCTGCGGCGAATGATGTTGGCTGCTGCAGTGTCGTGTCGTTCATTGCGGGTTCCATACACACGCAATCATGCGCGCATATTCTAGCGCTTCGCGCCCCCACGTCTCATCAAAAGACGTGCGGAACCGATCTGCTTGCGTGATGTCAGGCGGGCTTTTTCGCCAGCAGATCGCGGATTTCCTGCAACAGAACTTCCTGCCGTGGTGCCTCGGGAGGCTTCGCGGGCTTCTCGGCTTCCTTGCGCTGCAGCTTGTTGATCGCGCGCACCACCATGAACAGCACCCACGCGATAATCACGAAGTTGAGCACGATGGTGAGGAAGTTGCCCCACGCGAGCACCGCGCCTGCTTTCTTCGCTTCGACCAGCGGCGTGCCGGCAGGCGCTTTCGCGCCGGTCATCTGGGTATAATAGTTCGAGAAGTCGAGCCCGCCCGTGACCGCGCCGATGATCGGCATGATGATGTCGGCAACCATCGAACTGACGATCGCGCCGAATGCCGCGCCGATGATCACGCCGACCGCGAGATCGACCACGTTGCCGCGCATCGCGAATTTCTTGAATTCTTCGAGCATCGTCACCCTCCCGTGCCAATTCCACGTGGAAATCTAGCGCAAATTCTGTGTGGAACGCGACGGCCCCTGGCCCATAAAGCAAAATACTTGGTTTCATTGGACAAACCGGCAATTTCTATGGTGACGTGAGGCATGCGTCCGGTCTGTGCCGGCGCGTCTAGCACCCTAGGGAGGTGCCCACAGCCCCATGCTGCAAGGCTGGGTCGTCATCGTCGTAGCGCTCGGCTACATCGGCCTCCTGTTCGTGATCGCGAGCTATGGAGACCATGCGCGCGCGCCGTGCCACCGGCGCGCGGATGATGATCTATCCGCTCTCGCTCGCGATCTACTGCACGTCGTGGACGTTCTTCGGCTCGGTCGGCCTCGCCTCGCGCACCGGCTACGACTTCCTCGCGATCTATGTCGGCCCGATCCTGATGGTCGGGCTCGCCTCGCCGCTGATCCTGCGCGTCGTGCGGCTCGCGAAGACGCAGAACATCACCTCGATCGCGGACTTCATCGCGGCGCGCTACGGCAAGCATCAGGCGGTCGCCGCGACCGTCGCGCTGATCGCGATCATCGGCAGCATTCCCTACATCGCGCTGCAGCTCAAAGCAGTGTCGGCGTCGCTCGGCACGATCCTGACGCATCTCGACATCACGACCGGCATGGCGCAGCCGGTGCTCGGCGATATCGCGCTGTTCGTTGCGCTCGCGATGGCGGCGTTCGCGGTGCTGTTCGGCACGCGCCACATCGATGCGACCGAGCATCAGGACGGGCTGATCCTCGCGATCGCGACGGAATCGCTGATCAAGCTTGTGGCGTTCGTCACCGTCGGCGTGTTCGTCACGTTCTTCCTGTTCGACGGACCGGTGGCGCTGTTCACCAAGGCGATGGAGACGCCGCACACCGCGGCGGTGCTCACGCGCGAGCCGGTGTGGAGCACGCTGATCACCATGACGCTGCTCTCGACCGTGGCGATCGTGCTGCTGCCGCGCCAGTTCCACGTGACGGTGGTGGAGAATCGCAGCGACTCCGAGATCCGCCGCGCCGCCTGGCTGTTTCCGCTCTATCTCGTGCTGATCAACCTGTTCGTCATCCCGATCGCGATCGCCGGCCTGATGACGTTCCCGCGCGGCGTCGACAGCGACATGTTCGTGCTGGCGCTGCCGCTGTCGGCGGGCTCCGAGATGCTCGCGCTCGTCGCCTTCGTCGGCGGACTGTCGGCCGCGACCGCAATGGTGATCGTCGAGACGGTCGCGCTCGCCATCATGGCGTCGAACGACATCGTGGTGCCGTTCGTGCTGAAGCGGCGCGAGGCGCTGCTGTCGAGCCGCGGCGATGTCGGCACGATCCTGCTCACGGTGCGGCGGTTTTCGATCTTCCTGATCCTGTTTCTCGCCTATCTCTACTATCGCTTTGCCGGTGACGCGCAGCTTGCCTCGATCGGACTGCTGTCGTTTGCGGCGGTCGCGCAGCTCGCGCCCGCATTCTTCGGCGGGCTGATCTGGCGCAACGGTACCGCGCGCGGTGCGCTTGCCGGAATGACCGCCGGAATTCTGGCGTGGGCCTATACGCTGCTGCTGCCGAGCTTTGCGGACGCAGGCCTCTTCGGCAAGGATATCGTCACGCTCGGGCCGCTCGGCATTTCATGGCTGCGTCCGCAGCACCTGCTCGGCCTCGAGCTGCCGCCGCTGGTGCACGGCGTGCTGTGGAGCCTGACGCTCAACATCTTCGCCTACGTCACGTCCTCACTCGCGCGTGGGCCAAGCGCGATCGAGCGGCTGCAGGCGAACCTGTTCGTTCCGTCCGAGCTCGCGCCGATGACGCCGAGCTTCCGGTTGTTTCGCTCGTCCGTCACCGTCGAGGAACTGACGGCGACTGTCGCGCGCTATCTCGGCGAGGAGCGCACGCAGTCCTCCTTCGCGAGCTTCGCGGAAAGCCGCCGCATCAGTCTCGATCCGAAGCACGAGGCGGACTTCCAGCTGCTGCGCTATGCCGAGCACATCCTTGCGTCGGCGATCGGCGCGGCATCGTCGCGGCTCGTGCTGTCGCTGTTGCTGCGCAAACGTACGGTTTCAACGAAAGCCGCGCTAAAACTGCTCGACGACGCCAATGCGGCGATCCAGTACAACCGCGAAATCCTGCAGACGGCGCTCGATCATGTGCGCCAAGGCATCGCGGTGTTCGACAAGGACCTGCAAGCTGGTCTGCTGGAACCGGCAATTCGGCGAAATCCTCGACCTGCCGCTGGCGCTCACGCGCGTGGGCATCGGGCTCGACGAAATCCTGCGCCACAACGGCGAACGGGGCGCGCTCGGGCCGGGACGGGTCGAAGACCTCGTGCGCGACCGCATCACGCGCTACCTCGAAGGTGGCGAGCCGGTGCGCGAGCGTTTCGCCGAACGCGGCCTCGTCATCGAGGTTCGCGCCAACCACATGCCGGACGGCGGCCTCGTCACCACGGCGACCGACGTCACGCCGAGCGTCGAGGCCGCCGAGGCGCTGGAGCGCGCGAACGAAAATCTGGAGCGGCGCGTCAAGGAGCGCACCGAGGAACTGACGCGCCTGAACGACGCGCTCGCGCGCGCGAAGGGCGAGGCCGACGAGGCGAACGTCTCGAAGACGCGCTTCCTCGCGGCCGCAAGCCACGACATCTTGCAGCCGCTCAATGCTGCGCGCCTCTACGTGACAAGTCTCGTGGAGCGGCAGGGCAGCGGCGAGGACGCGCGGCTCGTGTCGAACGTCGACGCTTCGCTCGAGGCGGTCGAGGAAATCCTCGGCGCGCTGCTCGATATCTCGCGGCTCGATTCCGGCGCGATGCGGCCGGAGATTTCGTCGTTCCGCATGGACGACATGATGCGCCAGCTCGAGGTCGAATTCGTGCCGCTCGCGCGCGAAAAGGGACTCGATCTCGCCTTCGTTTCAAGCACGCGCTCGGTGCGCTCCGACCGGAGGCTGCTGCGGCGGCTGCTGCAAAATCTGGTCTCGAACGCGATCAAGTACACGCCGGAAGGCCGAGTGCTGATCGGCTGCCGGATCGGCAACGGCCGCCTGCGCATCGACGTTTACGATACCGGGCTTGGCATCCCGCATTCGAAGAAGCGCGAAATCTTCCGCGAATTTCACCGGCTCGATCAGGGCGCCAAGATCGCGCGCGGCCTGGGGCTCGGCCTCTCGATCGTGGAGCGCATCGCGCGCGTGCTCGATCACCGCATCGAGTCTGGTTTCGAAATCCGGGCGCGGCTCGCATTTCTCGGTGACGGTGCCGCTCGCGCCCGCGCTGCCGCTCGATGCCAAGGTCCCGCAGCCGCAGCGCGTCGACGTCGAGCCAGCTCGCCGGTATGCTGGTGCTCTGCATCGACAATGAACCGAAGATTCTCGACGGCATGGCGACGTTGCTCGGCGGCTGGGGCTGCGATGTGCTGAAAGCACCCGATCTCAAGTCGGCACTCGCAACGGTCAGCGACGCCAAGGCGGCGCCGAACGGATTGCTGGTCGACTATCACCTCGACACAGGCAACGGCATCGAGGCGATCGCCGCGCTGCGCTGGCGCTTCGGCAGCGAGTTGCCGGCGATCCTGATCACCGCCGACCGTTCGCCTGCGGTGCGCGAGGAAGCCCGCGCACGCGACATTCAGGTGCTGAACAAGCCGCTCAAGCCGGCGGCGTTGCGCGCGCTGATCGCGCAGTGGCGCGTGCAGCGGATGGCGGCGGCGGAATAGTTAGTTCGGCGCCGGGCCCTGCGGCCACTGGCCGGCTTCGATCTTCGCCGCCGCGATCACCGCCTGGGTGCGGCTCTCGACGTTGAGCTTCTGCAGGATCGCCGAGACGTGCGCCTTCACGGTCGCCTCGGAGACGCTGAGGTTATAGGCGATCTGCTTGTTGAGCAGTCCCTCCGACAGCATCATCAGCACGCGCACCTGCTGCGGCGTGAGCGTCGCAAGACGCGCCATCAGGTCGGCGGTTTCGGCGTCGTTGCCGGCCTTGAGATCGACGTCAGCCGGCGTCCACACGCCGCCTTCGAGCACGCGCGCGATCGCGTCGCGCATCGCCTCGACGCCGAGCGTCTTCGGAATGAAGCCGGACGCACCGAACTCCATGCAGCGGCGGATCACGGCGGGATCGTCGTTCGCCGACACGACGATGACCGGCACGCTGGGATACTGCGCGCGCAGATACATCAGGCCGGAAAAGCCTCGCACGCCGGGCATCGAGAGATCGAGCAGGATCAGGTCGACGTCGCTGTCCTTTTCGAGCAGCGCCGATGCATCGTCGAACGAACCGGCCTCTGCGATGTCGGCGTTCTTGAACAGGCCGGACACGGCTTCGCGCAACGCACCGCGAAACAGCGGATGGTCGTCGGCGATCACGAAGCGGTAGGAGGACTCCAAGAGACTGCTTTCCCGAATTCAAACCACTGCTTTGCCCGGCCGGGGCAGCTTACCCAGGCAGGATAGGCCAATGTCGCAAAGGTCGTACAGAGGGGCACGTTTTGATGGTTTGCCCGGTGGTCAGGCCGCCGCGGACCGACCCAGCGACGCCATGACGGCGGGCGGGTCCAGCCGCTCGATGAACTCGTCATGGATATTGCAGAGCGACACGCGCAGATAATTGCGCGTGGTCGGAAAATCGCGCGTGCGCAGCTTCTCGTGGATCGGCATCAGATCGAAATAGGTCTGCGCCCATTGCTCGGGAATATCCATCGACGCGCTTGGGCGGATGCAGCCCGACGAGTTGAAGGCGGTGCGCGAGTTGAGCGCGCTGCTCGCGCCATTCGTCCGCGCCAAGCACGTCCGGCTTTGGATAGCGGTCGAACACGCCGAGCGTCAGCGAGCTGACCGATTCGAGGTTGGCGTGCCGGTCGCTCGCGTGTCGCGCGCAACACGCCTTCGACCATCTCGGCCACCATCGCGAGCCCGAGCGGGAAAGCGCGCCAGCGCGACTATCTCGACCGCCGCGTGAAAGCCCGGCTCGCGAAACAGCACCTTGGCGTAGTGCCCGGCGCGCGCGCGGGAGTACTCATAGAGTCCCTTCTGCATCAGGAACGCGGCGTTGCCGTCGATGAAGTCCGCAAGCGCGGCCGCGTCCCGAATCGGCGGGCGCTGCCGGAAGAAATCGAAGAAACCCATCAATTGCTCCGATCACGCACGCAGGCGCCGCTCGCCCTGCCCGGTACAGCTTGTCGCAGGTGGTCAAACCGGATTTCCCAATAATTTCAAGACAGAACTTCTCCACTACTAGCCGAAAGTCTAATAAGGCCTGCCGAAACCACGATGGTAGCGTTTTCGCGAACGACTCTCAAACCGGCCCAAAGAATCGCGGTGAAGAGCCGTCGTAGCCGGGGGGCTGCGCGGGGTTCTGCCATCTCTCCGAGCGAATTCACGATGCGGCATGCCGCGCGGCGGCACGCCGCATCGTCAGGGAGGGTTGGGACCAATGGCGGACACCAAAGCTAGAGTAACGGATTCCACGGCCAACGAAGAAGCGCACTGGGACAAGACGACCAAGCTGATGCTCACGCATCTCGGGGTCTGGTTCTTCTTCGGCTACGTCGTCCACATGTTCGTGGTGCCGCTCAACAAGATCATCATTCCGATCCTCGGCTTCCCGCTCGGCTTCTACATGGCCGCGCAAGGCTCGCTGATCGTGTTCGTCGTCATGCTGTTCATGTTTGCGAAGCAGCAGGACAAGATCGACCGCGAATCACGGCTACGCCGAAGAAGACTGAGGGGGAACGACATCATGGCTACACAAACACCAGCGGCACGACGCGACTTCTATCAAAAACCTCGGCCGGATGTACGGCACCTACACGGGCGGCTTCGTCGCGCTTCATCATCCTGCTCGCGATCCTCGAGCAGGTCGGCGTGCCGAACAAGATCCTCGGCTATCTGTTCGTGTTCTTCACGCTCGCGGTCTACGCCATCATCGGCGTCGATGACGCGCACCGCGCAGGTCTCCGAATACTACGTCGCGGGACGGCGCGTCCCGGCCTTCTACAACGGCATGGCGACCGGCGCCGACTGGATGTCGGCGGCTTCGTTCGTCGGCATGGCCGGCTCGCTGTTCCTGCTCGGCTATGACGGCCTTGCCTGGGTGCTCGGCTGGACCGGCGGCTTCGTGCTGGTGTCGATCCTGGTCGGACCGTACCTGCGCAAGTTCGGCGCCTACACGGTGCCGGACTTCCTGGCGTTCCGCTACGGCGGCAACTTCGCCCGCTTCCTCGGCGTGATCGTGCTGGTGTGCTGCTCCTTCACCTACGTGACGGCGCAGATCTACGGCACCGGCATCATCGCCTCGCGCTTCCTCGGCATGCAGTTCGAGATCGCGGTGTTCGCCGGCCTCGTCGGCATCCTGCTCTGCGCGATGCTGGGCGGCATGCGGGCGGTGACCTGGACGCAGATCGCACAGTACATCGTGCTGATCGTCGCCTACCTGGTGCCGATCATGATCCTGTCGACCAAGAAGTACGGCATTCCGATCCCGGAACTGACCTACGGCGCGGCGATCGCGGAAATCACGGCGCGCGAGCAGCAGCTGGTGAAGGACGGGCTCGCGGTGCTGTGCACGGCGGCGGATTGCGGCCGAAACGCTCAAGCCGCACATCCAGCCGTTCATGAACTACACGCCGCTGAACTTCTTCGGCATCATCTTCTGCATGATGGTCGGCACGGCGTCGCTGCCGCACATCCTGATGCGCTACTTCACCACCCCGTCGGTGAAGTGAAGCGCGTGAGTCGGTCGGCGTGGTCGCTGCTGTTCATCTTCCTGCTGTACTTCTCGGCGCCGGCCTACGCGGCGTTCTCGAAGCTGGAGGTGTACACCAACATCATCGGCAGAGACCTCAGCTCGATCCGGCCGTGGCTGTTCACCTGGGGTGAGCTCGGCCTGATCCAGATCTGCGGCAAGAATGCCGCCAGCCTCGATGCGGTCATCGCCGCCTGCAAGGCGATCGCCGGCCATCCCGGCGTCTTGCGGTTCCAGGACTTCGTGATCAACACGGACGTGATCGTGCTCTCGACGCCGGAGATCGCGGGCCTTCCGTACGTGATCTCGGGCCTGGTGGCCGCCGGCGGCCTCGCCGCCGCGCTCTCCACCGCCGACGGCCTGCTGCTCGCCATCGCCAACGCGCTCAGCCACGACGTCTACTACAAGATGATCGACCGAACGCGCCGACGATCCGGCGGCTCACCGTCGCACGCGTCCTGCTGTTCTTCGTGGCCGTGGCGTCGGCGGCGACTGGCCGCGACCAGACCGTCGGATATTCTGGCCATGGTGGGCTGGGCGTTCTCGCTCGCCATGGCCGGCAACTTCCCGGCCCTCACCCTCGGCATCTGGTGGAAACGCGCCACAACGCACGGGCGCCATCTGCCGGCATCATCGCCGGCTGGGGCATCTGCCTGTTCTACCTGGTGACCTCGCGGTACTTCCCGCAGGCCGGCGTGACCTACTTCGGCATGTCGTCGCTGCTCAACCCGGAGACGGGCAGGCCCTGGTCGACATCGCGCAAGGTCATGGCCGATCCGAAATGGCTCGCGGACGTGCCCGCGAGCGCGGCGAACCCGATGGCCAACAGGGTCGGCTGGTTCGACCTCAACAACATCAACTGCGGATTGCTGGGGATGCCGCTCGGCTTCCTGGTGATCTATCGTCGTCAGCCTGATGACGCAAGGCGCCGTCGAAGGAAATGCAGGCCTTCATCGACGAGATCCGCAAGCCGCGCGGCAGGACGGTGCTGGAGGAAAAGACCTCCTGACCGCTCGCGAACGACTGATCGGAAGCGGGGCCCTTCGGGGCCCCGCTTTTTTTTGGCGCATGTCGCAGCGTCGTCGTGTCGTGCCTGAAGCGACGGTGCCGCTCATCGTCGGCACGCGAGCAGCGAGTCGAGCCGTGGACGACAATCCATTCCTCACCCACTGGTACTACCACCTGCCGAACTTCATTCTGGCGGCGCTGATGTACACGCTGCTCGGCCGCGTGCTGCTCGGGCTGTTCGTCGACCCGAATTCGCCGAACTACATCTGGCGCTTCTTCTGCCGCATCACCGATCCGGTGGTCGCGGCGGTCGCGCTGGTCACGCCGAAGGCGGCGCGCGCCGGTCGATCATCTGGCTGTTCGGCGTGGTGTGGCTGTTCTGGCTGCGCGTCGGTCTGCTCAATCTCTTCTCGTCGCTGGCGCGTCTCGCGCCGCGGCGAGCTGAGCGCACATGGACCGCAATTGGTACTATCATCGGCATCGCCTTCTTCGGGATGATCAACGGCCTGTTCAACCAGCTGCTGCTGCTGTTCGCGCTGATCCATCGTCGCAGATTCTGGCGCCCGCGCTGCTGTTCGGCAGCGTCGGGCTGACCTTCTGTTTTCCGTCGCTGATGGTCTCGACCGCGACCATCATCCTCGGCGGCATCCCGGCGGCGATCTACGAGCGATTTGTCGGCGCGAAGGACGACTCTACCGAGGTCTCGCTGTGGATCTGGCTCGCCGGGACGGCGATCCTGACGCTCCCGGCCATCGGCAATTTCTTCCAGATCGGCCTTTGACGCGGCGCACACGCATTTTGTGACCGCCACGAATACGCCTGCTAACTTGCTGCAGCGATTGTCCGGCCGCGGATCTGCGCAGAGGACCTGCGCCATGGAGCACATGCGCCGTATCGCCTACGAGACCGTGCTGCGTGCCTGCGGCTTCGGCTCGCTTGCCATCTTCTGCGTCATGGTCGGCATGTCGTTCGAGCCGCGCCTCGCCTTCCAGGCCGGCGGGACGCTGACCACGCTGATGGCCTGATCCTGATCTACAAGGCGCGCGAGGCGCTGACCAAGGATTACCGCAAGACCGAGATGTGGCTCTACCTCGCAGAAGGACTTCCGCCCGCCGGAGGCCTACGCGCAATGGGCGAGCTCGACGATCCATGCGCGAGACCTACCTCACCTTCGCGCTGTGGACCTCGGCGATCGCGATCGCGATGTGGGTGCTGGCGCTGCTGTTCTCGCTGATCGGCTTCTGACTTGGCCGCCTCTTCGGCTCCGTAGTCCGACGGACTGTTGCATTCAGGACTCATTAACGAACCAAGCGCACACTTTTTCACCGTGGCTCCTGTTTAGGCAGGGATTTTGCCTCACGGGAGTCGGCGGCGAGAGTGCGCCGACATCGCTCCCTCGCTTCGCCGCAGAACGCGACGAACAGGCCAAGCTTTGGCCGCGAGGAGAGATCGATGCTGAACCAGCTTCTCCATGACGACATCGCGCGGGCGCTGATCGACGCGCAGAATTCGCCCGCCTGGGCGCGCGCCAAGAAACTCCTGCTCGTGCTGGCTGCGCTCTGGCTGAGCTACTTCCTGCTGGTGAACTGGTTCGTTCACTCGCTCAACAAGATCGCCGTGCCGGTGGTCGAAGTCCCCCTCGGCAGCTTCCTGGCCTTCCAGGGCGCCGCGATCGTGTTCGCCGTGACGCTTTTCCGGCTCGCGCGCAACACGCACTGACCTGCGACATTTGTTCGAGGGGCTTGCGGCGGAACCGCGGGCCCCTCTATTCTACTTTAGTCGTAGACTGCGTATCCAAGCCTCTGTCGCGTCAGAGGAAACGATTGCCCCAAGGTGTCGAGAGGACGCCATGGAAGTCTGTCGCAGTACCGCCTTCTGCCTCACCCTTTGGCACGCGATCCTGACCGTGATTGTCACGGTTTTGGGTATCGCCCTCTACGATCTCGACGGCCCGATTGCCCTGCTCGTGGCGGCCAACGTGGCTCTGCTGTTCGCCGTCGTGCTGATGGCGCGAGCGGGAGGGCTTTCCGAGAAGACCATCACGCGCAGCCTGTACTGGCGGACATTGCCGTCTCGGGAGCGCCCGCGCGGCGAATCCGGCGCACGTGTCGCGCACCGTACCGTGAATGACATGTTGCTCACGTTCGCGAAGGGCGCCGCGGCAGTCGCGGTCGTCTGTGCGGGACTTGCCTATGCGAGCAACAATGGCGGCGCATCCGCGTCGGCGAAGGCGATCCGCGCACCCGCTCTGACCCAAACGCAGTCCGATGCGTCCGTTCCGGCCTATCGCTCGGCGCGCTTGCTGCCGATGAACTGAAGCAGCACTTCGCGGCGGTGCGGCCGCGCGCGGTGTTCGGCGAGATAGATGCCCTGCCAGGTGCCGAGTCGCGAGCTTGCCGCCCGCGACCGGCACGTGCAGCGAAATTCCGTTCAGCATCGCCTTCACGTGCGCCGGCATGTCGTCCGGGCCTTCGGTGTCATGCACCCAGCCGGCATTGGCGGGCGCGAGGCGGATCGAGCGCGGTGACGAGATCGATCCGTACATCCGGATCGGCATTCTCCTGAATCACCAGCGATGCCGAGGTGTGGCGGATATAGGCGAGCAGCACGCCGTCCTGCGCGTTGGCCTGCGCGAGAAACTGCGCAACGTCGCGCGTGATCTCGGTGAAGCTTTCGCCGGGCGTGTCGACCGTCAGCCTCGCCGAGGCGATCACTTGCGGCGTGACGCTGCGCACATCGTCGAGGCGTGTCGGCATCCCGTCTATCCGTAGGCGACCGCGGGGCGCAGTCCGCCCGGCCGCGAGCGGCGCGCGACCAGCGTGCCAATAAACAGCAGATTGATCGCGTTGAAGATCAGACCCGCGACGAAAGCCGGCGCATAATAGCCGAAGTGATCGTAGAGCAGGCCCGCGAACCAGCCGCCGGACGCCATGCCGAAGCCGCTGCAGAACAACAGCACCGGAATACGCCAGCCGGCATCGCGCGCCGGAAACAGTTCGCGTGCGATCAGCGCATAGGCCGGAATGATGCCCGCAAAGCCGAGCCCGAACAACGCCGAGACGGTGAACAGGCCGATCTCGTCCTGCGTCACCGCGAACGCCACGACGGCAAAGAACTGCCACACCGAGCCGATCAGCACCGTCATCAGCCCGCCGATGCGATCGGAGATCCAGCCCCACATCTGGCGGCTGAAGAACGCGACGCCGAGCAGCACCGAGAGCATCGCGGCGCCGTGCGACGCCGTTATCCCGAGATCGGTGCAGAGCGCGACGAGATGGCCCTGCGGCATCGACATCGGCACGCAGCAGCAATAGGCCGCAACCATCAGCATGCCGAACACGAGGTTGGGCGGCCAGCCGAGCACGGTCGGCTTTTCCGCGCCGCTGCTCGCGGGAGCGCGCGGCGGGATCACTTCGGGCGGGCGCCTCAGGAAGACAAGCGCAAGCGGGACGATGATCGAAACCTGCAAGAGCCCAAACACGAACATCGTCTGCCGCCAGCCGTAGCCCTCGATCAGGCGGTCGAAGATCGGCGGCCAGACGGCGCCCGCGATGTATTGCCCGCTGGAAATCAGCGCGAGCGCCGAGCCGCGCCGCCGGTCGAACCAGCGGCTGACGTAGACATAGAGCGGCGCGTTCAGGCCGGCGTTGCCGATCAGGCCGATGAACAGGCCGTGGCCGATGTAGAGCGCCCAGGTCTGGCCGAGCCACGGCGCGCCGTAGGCCGAAATCGCAAGACCGACCGCGATCATCACCGTGCCGAACAGCGCGGTCCAGCGCACGCCATAGCGGTCCGCGAGTTGGCCCATCAGAATGCCGCCGACGCCTGAACCGAACCAGGCGAGCGATGATGCGAAAGCGGGCACCGACCGCGCGCCGCCGGTTTCGGCCGCGATAGTCTTCAGCGCGACGACCGCGATCCAAGGGCCGCCGTACGCGACAGCCAGGAGCGCGAGCGAAACGCTCGCGACGACCCACGAGGCTCTGGATTCGATGGAGGGCGTCATCCCGGCAATGCCGCTCACCCGTTCCCGGCAGTGCCGCCCTCGGGCGCGAAGCCGAACGTTTCCTTGTAACGCGCCGCATAGCGCGGCCAGACTTCCGGATTCAGCACGCGCGACACCGGCTTTCCATCGAGCGCGGCGAGGATTTGCTCTGCCGCGACGCGGCCCATGTTGACGCGCGCCTCGTGTGTGACGCCGGCCGTGTGCGGGCTCACCATGACGTTGTCGAACTTGAGCAGCGGATGATCGAGCGGCGGCGGCTCCTTCTCCCACACATCAAGTCCCGCGCCCGCGATCTTCTTCGCGCGCAGCGCCGCCTCGAGCGCCTTCTCGTCATGAATGCTGCCGCGCGCCGTGGTGATAAAGTAGGCGCCCGGCTTCATCAGCGCGTATTGCGGCTCGCCGATCATGCCGCGGCTCTCGTCGGTGAGCGGGCAATTGATCGAGACGAAATCGGAGTTGCGCATCAGGGTCGCGAGATCGACCTTTTCGACGCCGAGTTTGCTCATCGCCTCCTTCGCGACGTAGGGGTCGTAGGAGAGGACGCGCATCGAAAAGAGCCCGCGGCACAGTTCCGCGACGCGCTTGCCGACATTGCCGAGGCCGACGATGCCGACCGTCTGGCCGACGAGATCATGCCCTATGTAGAGCACGCGATTGAGATCGGCGTCGCGGCGCATCGCGCGATCGGCTTCGACGATGCGCTTGGTCAGACTTAGCATCATGCCGAGCACATGCTCGGCGACCGCTTCCTTGTTGCCGCCCGCCTGGTTGAGACACAGCACGCCGGCTTCCGTGCAGGCTTTCAGGTTCACGGTGTCGTAGCCCGCGCCGTTGGTCGACACGATCAGCAGGCTCTGCGTGCGGCGCAGAAGGTCGGGGCCCGCGTGATATTTCTTCGCGAGTTCGTCGCGCGCCGAGCCGGACTGATAGGCGTGTGCGCCCGCCAGAATCGGCGTCGCCTCGTCATCCGCGCTGTCGTTCTTGAGAATGTCGAAGCGCACGTCGGAGCGCTTGCGCACGATGTCGGTGAAGATCGGGTGGGCGGGCCCATTCACACTGAACACGCGCTTGGTGCCGTCCGCCATAAACGCAATCCTCCCGACATTCTTGTGACGCTTCTCTCCAAGCGGTGTAGCTTGCCCGCCGACCGGGCGCCACTCGCGTTCCGCAGGGGAGGAATGATGTCAGCGCAGGAGGCGCAAGCTGGCTCTCCGCTCGTCCCCGCGAAAGCGGGGACCCAGAGCCAAGCGAAGAAAAGAACTGGATTCCCGCTTGCGTAGGAATGAGCGGAGAGAAGGATCAAGTTCATGACCGACGCGCCCTGCCCTCCGCCGCGCGAACCGAGCGCACCGAAGATACCCACGCCACCGGCTGCATGCGACACGCACTGCCACGTGTTCGGCCCGGCCTCGCAATTTCCCTATGCGGCCGACCGCAGCTACACGCCGCCGGATCAGCCGCTCGCGAATTACCTGCACCTGCTCGACACGCTCGGCATGACACGTGGCGTGCTGGTGCAGGGATCGGCTCACGGACGCGACAACTCCGCGATGCTCGATGCGCTGGAACGCGAGCCGCAGCGGCTGCGTGGTGTCTGCGTCGCCGACAGCGAGCACGCCGGTCGCTCGAACTCGAAGCGCATGGCATTCGCTCGGCGTGCGCGGGCTTGCGCTTCAATCATTTCTTCCGTGGCGGACAACTGCATTACCGCGGCGGCGTGCCGCTGAGCGAGGCGAAAATTCTCAGCGGCACGTTGAAGGACCTCGGCTGGCACATCCAGCTCTGGATCGACGTGACGGATCTGCCCGACACGATTCCAATCTTGAAGGAGATCGGCCTGCCGGTCGTGATCGACCATATGGGCCGAACCGACGCGAGCCTCGGAACGTCGGCGCCCGGCTTCCAGAGCCTGTTGCGCCTGCTCGGCGAAGGCGGCTGCTGGGTGAAGCTTTCGGGCGCACATCGCGTCAGCAAGCGCGCGCCGGACTATCCGGATGCGCGCGCGTTCCACGAAGCATTGGTTGCCGCGAACGCCGAGCAACTCGTGTGGGGCTCGGACTGGCCGCATCCGCGTATGGAAGACGCGATGCCGGACGCCGGGCATCTGCTCGACCTGTTCAACGCATGGACGCCGGACGAGAAAACGCGCAGGCGCATCCTCGTTGACAATCCGGCGAAGCTGTACGGATTTCCGCGCTAGCGGCGTCCGCCCACAACCTTGCGCTCGGACAGCCCGCGCGGGCGCACCGTCGTCGCCCCTTCTTTTTCGCAGCGTCCGCCAGTTCGCGTTCGAGAAAATCGCCTGTGTCGCCGAGCAGTTGCTCCATCGCGGCCCGCGCTGCACGCGGGTCGCGCGCACGAATGGCGTCGAGCACGCGACCGTGCTGCGGGAGCACCACGTCAAACGAACGGCTGGAGATGCGGAAGCTGACCAGGAGACCGGCGCTGATCAGCGCGCCCATCTGAACAAGAAGATCGTTATGTCCGGCGGCAAGAATGCCGCGATGGAAACGGACGTCGGCGTCGATGGCCTCATCGCTATCGTGCGTGGCAGCCTCCATGTCGCGATAGGCCTGCGCCAATAGTGCGAGGTCCGCCGCGGTCGCGCGTTCGGCGGCGAGCGCTGAAGCTTGCGGCTCGATCATACGGCGCAGTTCGGACAGTTCGCGGAAAAACTGCGTTCGCGGCATCGATGCGTAACGCCATCCGAGCACATCGACATCGAGCAGATTCCAGCGCTCCGGCGGCAGGACGCGCGTCCCGATGCGGGTTCGCGACTCGAGCAGGCCTTTCGCCCCGAGCGACTTGACCGCCTCGCGCACCACGGATCGGCTCGCGTTCAATTCGCCGCTGAGCTCGGCCTCATTGGGCAATGTTTCGCCCGGCTTGAAGTCCCCACGCACGATGCGGCTGCCGAGATGATCCACAGCCTGGGCATGCAGGTTGCGCCGGCGCGGTTCGCCCGCATGAAGCGACCAGAGATCACGATTCGTCATGTCGATTTCGCAAGCGCGCGAATTCCGTAGCCGTTGACAGGTTCCGCTGGGGTCATATGATCATTAAATATGATAAATGAAAGGGGGGAATAATGACGCACATTCGTATCGCCCTTTTTGCCGCAACCGCTCTCGCGATCGGTCTCGCGGCAACCGACGCCAGCGCGCAGACCCGTCTGCGCTTCGGCCACGATCAGCCGGTCGGCAGCATGTATGACGAGGGCCATCAGGCGCTGAAAAAGCTGGTCGCCGACAAGACCGGCAACAAGATTCAGATCGACATCTTCCCGGCCGCTCAGCTCGGCTCGGAAGTGGCGATGATCGAAGGCGTGCGCATCGGCTCGGTCGACGGCGCCGTGATCCACGTCGCGAACGCCTCGACCGTCATCCCCGAGCTTTCGCTGTTCAGCGTCTCGTACCTGTTCAAGGACGGCAATCATTTCGAGGCCGTGGTGAACGATCCGAAATTCAAGCAGCGCATCGAAATGCTCGTGGCGGACAAGAAGCTCGGCATAAGGTGATCGGCTACTATTCGGCCGGCGTGCGCAACGTCTACACGCGCAAGGGTCCCGCCTCGACGCCGGAGGATCTGAAGGGAACCAAGATCCGCGTGATGAACAACCCGATCGAGGCGAAGATCTGGTCGACCATCGGTACGATCCCGACGCCAATGAACTTCGGCGAAGTCTATCAGTCGCTGCAGACAGGCGTGCTCGATGCGGCCGAGAACGGCCTCGCAGTGATCGAGTCGAACCGCCATTACGAGGCGGCCAAGACCATCATCATGACCGAACACCAGCGCTCGCTCTCGCTGCTGTTCATCAACGAACGCAAGTTCAACGGCCTTCCGGCGGACCAGCAGAAAGCGTTGCTCGACGCCGGCGCCGAAGCCTCGATCATCCAGCGCAAGCGCGACACCGAACTGAACGCCGACGCGGTGGAACGCATGAAACAGAAGGGCACGACGTTCGTCACACCTGACAAGTCCCGCTTCCTTGCGCTCATCGCGCCGATTCAGGACGAGGTCGCGACAAACCTGAAGGTGACTGACGTTCTGACCTGGTGCGCGGCCACGCGAAGTGAGCCGGACCGACGTGCTGTCTCGATCGTATTTTTGAGGAATTCGAGCAGCGGGTGATCATCCCGCTGCTCG
Organism: uncultured Alphaproteobacteria bacterium; assembly: GCA_963779545.1. Classification (GTDB taxonomy): domain Bacteria; phylum Pseudomonadota; class Alphaproteobacteria; order Rhizobiales; family Xanthobacteraceae; genus PALSA-894. Next base: position 236,922 of record CAVZYQ010000015.1, read on the forward strand.
CCTTTCTGCTCGCCTTCATCACCATCGGGGTCTTCATCCAGGTGGTGATGCGCTACGTGTTCTCGATGTCGTTCCTGTGGGGCGAAGAGCTGTCGCTGTTCGCCTTCATCTGGAGCGTGTTCCTCGGCGCAGCAGTCGGTGTACGCCGGCGTATCCATCTCGGCTTCGACTTCCTGCCCGATCTGCTCACCGGACACTGGGCCGACGCGCAACGCATCGTCATCAACCTGTCGATCCTCATCGTAGGGCTGCTGCTGCTGATCGAGGGATGGAATTTCTCGGTGCTGAGCATTCAGCGCCTGTCGCCCGCGCTCGGCATCAGCCTGTTCGTGCCGACGCTCGATGATTCCGATCAGCGGCGCACTGATGACCATCATCGTACTGCGCGATCTTGCACGCGATGTCCGGCAGCTTTTCTTCGGACGGAGCGCCTGATGGACCCGCTCCTGCTGCTGTTCGGAAGCCTCACCGTCACTTTGATTGTCGGCATTCCAATCGCGTTCGGCCTCACGCTCTCCTCATTGCTTGTCATCTGGTACGCCGACCTGCCACTGATCGTCGCCGTGCAGCAGATGTTCCACGGCATCAACGGTTTCACTTTGCTGGCGCTGCCATTCTTCTTCCTCGCCGGAAGCGTCATGACGATCGGCGGGATTTCCGAGCGGCTGGTGGCACTCGCAATGGCGATGGTCGGTCACCTGCGCGGCGGGCTCGCGCACGTCAATGTCGTGGTCGGCATGTTCCTCTCAGGCATCTCCGGCTCGAGCACGGCCGATGCCGCGGCGCTCGGCAGCATCTTTCATCCAGCGATGGTGAAGCGCGGCTACGACGAGCGCTTTTCGGTCTGCCTGACCGCATGCACGTCGACCATGGGTGTGGTCATCCCGCCATCGATTCTTATGGTGGTGTACGGCGCGACGGTCGGCGTCTCCATCGGGGCGCTGCTGATCGGCGGCATTCTGCCCGGCGTCATCATGGGGCTCGCCCTCATGGTCCAGTCGCACATCTTTGCGGTGAAATACGACTTCCCGCGCGAGCATCCGAAATTCCTCGGTTTCCGCGCCATCGCCAGAGGCATCAAGGAAGCCGCGTGGCCGCTCGGCGTCCCGGCGATCATCGTGGTCGGCATGGCGGGCGGCGTGTTCACGCCGACGGAGTCCGCGTCGATCGCGGCGGTCTACGCACTGTTCCTCGTGCTGGTCGTGTTCCGCAGCGTACCGTTGCGCGACCTGCCAAAGCTGTTCGGCGAGACGGCGGTGCAATATTCGCAGGTGCTGTTCTGCGTCTGCGGCGCGTCCCTGTTCGGCTGGGTGATGGCATTCTACCAGGTGCCCGACATGGTGACGAACATCATCCTCGGCTTACACCAACGATTGGGTCGTCGTGATGGGGCTGATCGTGCTGGTCAACCTGTTCCTCGGTACGTTCCTCGACGCGCTGCCAGCGATCCTGATCTTTGCGCCGATCATCCACCCGATTGCGATCGGTGTCGGTATTCATCCGGTCCATCTCGGCGTCGTAGTCGTGATGAACCAGGCGTTCGGCCTGCTGACGCCGCCGCTTGGGCTTGCCGCGATGACATCCTGCGCGGTCGCGGGCGTGTCGATGACGAAGATTCAAGGGCTCTTGCACATCATGATGATCCCGATATTGATCGTCGTCATCCTGTGCTCATTCGTGCCGTGGACTGTTCTGATCCTGCCGAAACTACTCGTTCCACAATGGCTGTGAGGCTCTCATGACGTTGGTCACCGATCTCGATACGCCCGCCGTCGTGATCGACCTCGATATCGTCGAGGCAAATATCAGGCGCGCGCAGGAGAAGCTCGCGAGCCACGGGCTGAACAATCGGCCGCACATCAAGACGCACAAGATACCGGCGCTGGCAAAGATGCAGATCGACGCCGGCGCGGTCGGCATCACCTGCCAGAAGATCGGCGAAGTGGAGGTGATGGCGGACGCGGGCGTCGCCGACGACATCCTGCTCACCTACAACATCATCGGCGACGCCAAGACCGAGCGCCTCGCCGCGCTGATCAAGCGTTTGAAGCGCATGGCGGTTGTGATCGACAACGAGGTCGTGGCGCGCGGGCTCTCGGAGGCCGGCAAGTGCCACGGCGTCGACATCCGCTACCTGATCGAATGCGATACTGGTTTCGGCCGCAACGGCGTGCAGGACCCGCAGGCCGCGCTCGATCTCGCACGCGAGACGATGCGCATGCCGAACATGCAGTTTGAAGGTCTGATGACATTCCCGACCCAGAAGCCCGAGCAGCGGCTGTGGCTCGAGCGCGCGCTGCAATTGCTCAACGGCGCCGGCATCGCGGTGCCGGTGGTGTCGGGCGGCGGCTCGCCCGCGCTGCAGGGCTGCGGCGATTTCCCGATGCTGACCGAATATCGCGCCGGCACCTACATCTACAACGACGTCATGCAGGTGACGGCGGGCGCGGCGACGTGGGACGATTGCGCCATGACGGTGCGCGCCACCGTGGTCAGCCGACCGACCGAGAACCGCGCCGTGCTCGACGCGGGCTCCAAGGTGATGACCTACGAGCAGTATTACGCCAAGGGTTTCGGCCGCGTCGTCGAATATCCCGACGCCGAGGTCACCGGTTTCTCCGAGGAGCACGGCATCCTCGATCTGTCGAAGTCGGCGAAGAAGCCAAAGATCGGCGAAGTGGTCAGCATCATCCCGAACCACTGCTGCGTCGTCACCAACATGATGGACGAGGTCTACGCGGCGCGGAAAGGCAAGATCGAGGCGGTCTATCCGGTCGCGGCGCGCGGCAAGGTGCGCTAGCACGAGCATGAGCCCGAAAAGTGGATACCGGTTTTCGGAAAAGGCTCATGCTCCACCAATGATCTTCGCGTGACCGACTCAACCGGCCCACAGAGCCCGACTGCTCCGGCACCCAAGGCCGACAAGGACCCCGCGCCGTGGCTCGCCGCAATTCTGCGGCCGGTCCTCGGCTTTCGGCGGCAGTACGTGCCGCTGGTCATGGTCTATTTCGCGTACGGGGCGCTCGGCCTCATCGACGTCACGCGCGACATGTGGATCAAGGAGAGCCTGAAGCTCAGCCCGTCCGAGCTTGCCGGCATCGGCGTGTGGCTGAGCCTGCCGTGGACCGTGAAGATGGTCTTCGGCCAGCTCGTCGACAGTGTCCCGATCTTCGGCTCGCAGCGCCGCGCCTACATCCTCATCGGCGCCGCGCTCACCGCCTGCGGCATGCTTGTCCTCGCGGCGGCGGCCGCCGGCATGCTGCGTCTCGCACAGCCCGAACAAGCCTATCTTCTCGGCTCGCTGCTGATCGTCGTCGGAACGCTGGTTCAGGACGTGGTCGCGGACGCGATGTCGACCGAGGTCGTGCCGCGCACTGACGCTGCCGGAAATCCGCGGCCCGAACACGACATCCGCGCCGAACTCGGGCTGGTGCAAGTGCTCGGCCGGCTCGCGCTATCGTTCGGTGTCCTGGCGGTCGCCGGTGCGTCGGGCTGGCTTGCAGGTTTCCTCGGCCGGCCGACGGTCTTTCTGCTGGGGCTCGTGGTGCCGGCGATCTCGGTCGTCGGAGTCTTCCTGATCCGGACCGAAGACGTCGAGCGGCGTCCCCTCGACTGGCGCATCCTCGGCGGCGGCATCGCGTTCGGCGCCGTGGTGGTCGCGCTCGGAACCGGCGGCGTGCCGTTCGCGCAGGAAGTGATCTTCACGCTGTCGATGATCGTGATCTGCACCATGCTGGTGCTGGTCACGCGCGAACTCGATGCCGCGGCGCGGCGCGCGATCCTTTTCACCAGCATCATCATCTTCGCGTTCCGCGCGACACCCTCCGTCGGTGACGGCTATTTCTGGTGGACGCTCGATGTCCTCAAGTTCGACGAGTCGTTTTATGGCGTGCTGCGCCAGACTGGCGCGATCCTCTCGATCGTTGCGCTCTGGGTGTTCAGCAAGCAGCTCACCGAATATTCGGTCACCAAGGTGCTGTTCTGGCTTGCGGTGGTGGGCACGTTGCTGTCGTTGCCGAACATCGGCCTGTTTTACGGTCTTCACGAGTGGACCGAGGCAACTTTCGGCTTCGGGGCGCGCACCATCGCGGTCGTCGATGCCGCAGCCGCCTCGCCGTTTGTGCAGCTTTCCATGGTGCCGCTGCTGACGCTGATCGCCTACTACGCCCCGCCGGGCCAGCGCGCGACCTGGTTTGCGCTGATGGCTTCGTTCATGAATCTCGCGCTGGTCGCGGGCCAGCTGCAAACCAAGTACCTGAACCAGATCTATGTGGTCGAACGCGGGGCCTACGGCGAGCTCGGCGCGCTGCTGATCGTTGCGACGGCGCTCACCTTCATCCTCCCGGTCGCGGCGATTGCACTGTTCGGCAGAAGAGTATGACGGGCGGATTTGCGTAGCGGGCGGATGACGGCCAAGATCGCATGTCCATAACCGGAATGCCTGAATGACCTCGCCGCTTAGCCTCGACCCCGCGCTGCTCGATCCCGCCGCAATCCCAGCCGAAACCAAGAAGCTCAACGACGTCATCATCGCGCGGCTCGAGGCGGAGCCCGTCGGCCTGACCATCCAGGAGGTGCGCGCGCGGCGACTGCAGGGCATCGGCGCGTTTCCGTTGGCGCCGAAATCGCCGCGCGCCGAGACGATCGCGATCGACGGTCCGGCTGGCCCGATCAGCCTGCGGATCATTGCGCCGAAGTCGCCGCGCGGGATTTTCTTTCACATCCACGGCGGCGGCTGGTCGATCGGCGCGCCCGAGTTGAACGATCCGCTGCTCGAAAGCATCGCGGACGGCGCCGACGTCGCCTGCGTGTCGGTGAAGTATCGGCTTTCGCCGGAGCATCCGTATCCGGCCGGCCCGGACGATTGCGAGGCAGCGGCGCTGTGGGTCGTGCGCGAAGGGGCAAGGCGTTTCGGCACTCGAAACTGTCGATCGGTGGCGAGTCGGCGGGGGCCCACCTCTCGGCCGTGACGCTGCTTCGCCTGCGCGACAGGCACAAGCTGACGCCGTTCAACGCCGCAATCCTGAACTATGGCTGCTACGATCTCGGCATGACGCCAAGCGTGCGGAGCTGGGGCACCGAGAAGCTGGTGCTGAACACGCCCGGCGTGGAAGCCTTCTGCGGCTTCTTCGTGCCCGACAAAGCGAGACGGCAGGACCCCGACATCTCGCCGCTCTACGCAGACTTGAGCGGCATGCCGCCGGCGCTGTTTTCCGTCGGCACGCGCGATCTCCTGCTCGACGATACGCTGTTCATGGCGCCGCGCTGGCTCGCCGCCGGAAACGTCGCGGAACTCGCGATCTATCCCGGCGCGTGCCACGGCTTCGTAAGCGTGCCGTTCCGCCAGCGCGACCAAGCGGTCGCCCGGATCAACGCATTTATCGGAAAATACGCGGCCTAGATCTTGTCGCTGCCCGGCGACTTCTGGACCATGTCGACGATGCGGCGCCACATCTTCTCGAACGCGCTCATCACGCGATCGATCTCGGCATCGCTCGGCAGCGGCACCTTCAGGTTCAGTTCGCGCTGCTTGTCGGCCGACGGCACCGTTGCGACGCCGCCCGGCAGCGGCAGGCCGCGCGCCAGCATGTCTTTCTTGAGCGCGCCGTTCTCGCGCTGCAGCCGCGCAATCTCGTTTTCCAGCGCGCTGCGCTCGTCCGGCACTGCGTTGCAGGCCCAGCTCGCGTCCTTCCTGGCGCAGATCGAGACCTGACCCGTGCGCGTGTCGAGCCGCAGCATGCCGTCGGTGATGGCCGAGAAGCTGTAGCGGCCATTCTCGGTGTCCGGCGTCTGCGCTTGCACGGCGGAGCCGAGCAGCGCGAACGCCGACACCGTCGCGATAACAATCTTGCGCATGGAGCGCCTCCATTCCGGTTATTGCCGAATCTGGTGATGTTTTGCGGCAGCGCCATGGCGTCGCGCAGCTCGCCTCTCGCGCGTCATTCCGCACTGCACAGAACCGCCTGTGGATGGGCCTGCGGCATGGCGGCGCGAGCCGCTATTCTCTTGCCCGATCAAAGTTACTTAAGCCAATTTTGGCTTTTCTTGACACGCTATACCTCGCTCAGTATGGTCCGCGCGGCTTTAAAGGCGGCGAAACGCTTGAGGTTTCCTCGACTTCGCGGGTGTCGATATGACCGACGACCAGCGCGGGCGGGACAAGCAGAGCGAGCCGCCGCCCGACGAAGCCGCCCTCTCCGCGAGGCTCAAGAGTCTCGGTCAACGGCTGGATCACGTTGGGGCCAGCCGCGCCGCCGAAACAGGCCCCGCGTCCCGGTCGGCGACCGATCATTCGGGATTCGCACGCGGTTTCCGGCTCTCCTCCGAGCTTGTCGCGGGTGTTCTGGTCGGTGCGGCGCTCGGTTGGCTGATCGATAAGGGTCTCGGGACCTTGCCGTGGGGGATGTTCGTGTTCGCACTGCTCGGCTTCACCGCCGGCGTGCTCAATGTGATGCGACAGGCGGGCGTGGTACCCGGAGGCGTTCCGGACTCAACCATCCGCAAAGATGAGCGCCCTTAGCGGCGCGAGGCAGACGAGACCGACCGGACATGGCCGCCGATCCGATCCATCAATTCCAGATCAACAAGCTCTTCACCGTCGGCACGTTTGGCGGTCACGAGATCGCCTTCACCAATTCGTCGCTGTTCATGCTGATCGCCGTCGGCATCATCGGCACGCTGCTGATCGGCATGACCTCCTCGCGCGCAATCGTTCCGGGACGGCTGCAATCGGTCGCGGAACTGTCCTACGAATTTGTCGCCACCACGATACGAAGCACGGCCGGCAGCGAGGGGATGAAGTTCTTCCCGCTCGTATTCACGCTGTTCATGTTCATCCTCGTGACGAACATGGTCGGGCTGATCCCGTACACGTTCACCGTCACCAGCCACATCATCATCACGATCTCGCTCGCGATGGTCGTGTTCCTCACCGTGGTGATCTACGGCTTCTGGAAGAACGGCCTGAAGTTCTTCAAGCTGTTCGTGCCGAGCGGCATCCCGATCGCGATCCTGCCGCTGGTCGTGTTCATCGAGGTGTTCTCGTTCTTCCTGCGCCCGATCTCGCATTCGGTGCGTCTGTTCGCCAACATGCTGGCCGGGCATATCGCGTTGAAGGTGTTCGCGAGCTTCATTCCGCTGCTCGCAGCGGGCCTCGGCTTCATCGGCTGGGTCGGCGGCGTTCTGCCGCTCGGCATGGTGGTCGCGCTGACCGCGCTCGAATTGCTGGTCGCGTTCCTTCAGGCCTACGTGTTCACCATCCTCACCTGCATCTACCTGAACGACGCCATCCACCCGGGCCACTGAGGCCCGCCAACTCACCCTGAACTATCCAACAAGGAGCTTCACTATGGATCCAGTCGCCGCGAAGTACATTGGCGCGGGCATTGCCTGCATCGGCATGGGCGGCGCCGGCGTCGGCGTGGGCTTGATCTTCGGCCACTATCTCGCTGCCGCGCTGCGCAATCCGTCGGCCGCGCAGGGCCAGTTCGGCAACCTGATCTTCGGATTCGCCGTGACCGAAGCGCTCGGCATCTTCTCGCTGCTGATCGCGCTGCTGCTGCTGTTCGCGCTCTAAGCCTGAGCAAAAGCGTGTTGCGCGGCCCTGCGCCGCGTGACGGACGCATCTGGAGCGCGCGATGGCGACCAACCCGCAGACCGGCCACACCGAGGTTCCCCACAAGGGCGGCTTCCCGCCCTTCGCGAAGGAGACCTTTGCGTCGCAGCTTGTCTGGCTCGCGATCTGCTTTGTCGCGCTCTATCTCCTGATCTCGCGCATCGCGGTGCCGCGCATCGGCGGCATCATCGAGGCGCGCGAGGGCAAGATCGCGGGCGACCTGGCAGAGGCGCAGCGGCTCAAGGCCGATTCGGAAGCCGCACTTGCGGCCTACGAAAAGTCGCTCGCCGACGCACGCGGCCGCGCGCAGACGATCGGAGCCGAAATCCACGCCAAGCTCAACGCCGAGGCGGAGGAAAATCGCAAGCGCCTTGAGGCGCAAGCTCAACACCCAGCTTGCCGAGGCCGAGAAGCAGATCGCGGCAACGAAGACCGCCGCGATGTCGAACGTGCGTGGCATCGCGACCGATGCTGCGTCAGCGATCGTCGAGCGACTGATCGGCACGGCGCCGGCAAAACCCGCGGTGGACAGCCGCGGTCGATAGCGCGCTGAAGGGCTAGGATCATGGTCACGGCACTGCGGCAACTGCTCGATAACGCCGAAACCTGGGTCGCGATCGGCTTCCTGATCTTCGTCGGCATCCTGATCTACATCGGCGTGCCGGCGATGATCACCAAGGCGCTCGACGACCGCGCCAAGCGCGTGCAGGCCGATCTCGACGAAGCACGCCGCCTGAAGGACGAGGCCGAGAGGCTGCTCGCCGAATATCAGGGCAAGCAGAAGCAGGCCGAGCAGGAAGCCGCGAGCATCATCGAAGGCGCAAAGGCCGAGGCCGAGCGCATCGCGGCCGAGTCGAAGACCAAGATGGAAGAGTTCGTCGCGCGCCGCACCAAGATGGCCGAGACCAAGATCGCGCAGGCCGAGGCACAGGCAGTCGCCGATGTGCGCGCCGCCGCCGCGGAAGCCGCCGTGACGGCGGCCGAAAAGATCCTGACTGAATCCGTGAAGGGCAAGGTCGCCGACGACTTGCTCGCGCGTGGCATCGGCGACGTGAAGACGAAGCTGAACTAGGGCGCTTTCGGGCGTCTGCCTCGGCTCCTTCGCGCGCGAACTCCACACCGATCTCGCAGTCCTCGCTCCAGACCACGTGACATTTGCGCGTGGCCTTGCCGCGCATCGAGAACGCGAGGAAGAAATCGCCCGGCAACTCGACCGGTTGCTCCGTCACCAGTTTTGCGCCGCCCTCCGACACATCGACGACGCGACAGTTGCGCCCCCACGATCCGTCGAGCGCGACGATCTTGGCGGGATAGCCGAGCGGCCGCCGCACGAATTTCCGGAGGTTGGACTTCATGGAGCGAAACCCGGTTACGCTGGGACGCTACCGGCAAAACCTTTCTCAGCCGTAACCGGGTTCCCCGTGTCAGTCTTCCCTGATTCGCCAGCCCGTTACCGGCTGGGCGGCTGGGCTGCGAGATCATTGCGTGACCTCGCATGGGAGCCATGCCGCCGCAGCGACTGTTCGCAGGCCGGCCTGCAGGCGCGGTGCAGCCCGCGCCAAGCCTTGCATTCGCCTTGGTTGCGCACTGAGATTGCAACCCTGAAGGCCGCTCCAAAACGAAGCCGGCCGACATGGGGAGGCGACAATGAGAATCACTTTCGCTGTCACGCCGCCGCTTGCTGCAAGGCGGCTCCGCCATCATGGCGGCGGGCCTGGCGGGCACGCCCGCGATTCGCCAAGGCGCCGATACTCGGCACGCAGGCGCCCTACTTCTATCGAATTCAAGCTCGGCACCGCGGAAGCAACGATCGTGTCCGACGGCGTGCTGCCGCTCGGCGATCCGACCCAGGCGTTCCTCGGGCTGTCCAAGGAAGAGATCGCGCGCCAGCTTTCGAGCAATTTCCTGCCGCTTGAAAACGCCGTGCTGGAGCAGAACGCGCTGATCGTCAACACCGGCAGCCATCTCGTGCTGTTCGATACCGGCATGGGCAGCGCGAAGGATTTCGGCCCGACCACCGGCAAGCTGCTCAGCAGCATCAAGCAGGCCGGCATCGATCCGAAGGACATCGACGCGGTGGTGATGAGCCACGCGCACATCGACCATCTCGGCGGCAATGTCGGCGACGACGGCAAGAGCAACTTCCCGAACGCGCAGTTCTACATCCAGCAATCCGACCTCGAATTCTGGACCGACGAGAAGCTCGCGAGCGGGCCGCTGAAGTCATTCCTCGCGCAGGCGAAGAAGAATCTGCTGCCGGTGCGCGACCGCATCGTCTTCATCAAGGACGGACAGGAATTCCTGCCGGGCATCACGGCGATCGCGGCGCCCGGCCACACCGTCGGCCACACCGTCTTCAACATCTCCTCGAGCGGCAAGTCGATGGTCTACATCGGCGACCTGACGCACCACCCGGTACTGCTGATGGAGAAGCCGCTGACCGAATTCGCCTACGATACCGATCCGAAGCAGTCGGCGCAGACGCGCGTCAGGCTGCTGACGCGCTTCGCCGACGAGAAGACGCCGATCATCGCCTATCACTTCGCCTGGCCGGGTTACGGCCATGTGGCGAAACAGGGCGACGGGTTCCGGTATTACCCGAGCCCGATGAACATGGCGTTGTAAGCTTCGCGAGCGACGCGGGCGCGTCATCCCTCCCCCGCAGGGGGAGGGATAGCAAGACTACTCCGCGGCTTCCTTCTGCGGCTGAGGCTTTACCCAGCGCAGCACCGGCTGACGCGCCGCGCGCGTCTCGTCGAGCCGGCGGCGCGGCGCGTAGTACGGCGCGCCGGTAAACCGCGCGGTGTCGCCGCGCTTGGCCGCCATCGCCAGATCGCGCAGCGCCGCGACGAACAGGTCGAGCGAGCCCTTGCTTTCCGACTCGGTCGGCTCGATCAGCATCGCGCCGTGCACGACCAGCGGGAAATACATCGTCATCGGGTGATAGCCCTCGTCGATCATCGCCTTGGCGAAATCGAGCGTGGAGACGCCGGTGCCGTCGAGCCATGCGTCGTCGAACAGCACCTCGTGCATGCAGGCGCGGTCGCCGAACGGCAGCGACATCAGGTCCTTCAGGCCGGCCTTCACGTAGTTCGCGTTGAGCACCGCGTCCTCGGAGGCCTGCCGCATGCCGTCGGAGCCGTGCGCCAGCATGTAGCTCATCGCGCGCACGAACATGCCCATCTGGCCATGGAACGCGCACATGCGGCCGAACGGCTTCGCGCTCGCCCTCGGCGGCGTGCTCGACCAGGCGCACGCCGTCCTTGCCGGTGACGACGTAAGGCAGCGGCGCGAACGGCGCGAGCGCGGCGGACAGCATCACCGGCCCCGCGCCCGGCCCGCCGCCGCCGTGCGGCGTCGAGAAGGTCTTGTGCAGGTTGATGTGCATGGCGTCGACGCCGAGATCGCCCGGCCGCACCTTGCCGACGATGGCGTTGAAGTTCGCGCCGTCGGCATAGAAGTAGGCGCCGACCGCATGCACCGCCTCGGCGATCGCCACGACGTCGCGCTCGAACAGCCCGCAGGTGTTCGGATTGGTCAGCATGATGGCGGCGACGTCCTTGGACAGATGCTTCTTCACATCCTCGGGATCGACCGTGCCGTCCTCGCGCGCCGGCATGGTTTCGACGCGATAGCCGAGCAGCGCGGCGGTCGCCGGGATTGGTGCCGTGCGCGGAACTCCGGCACCAGCACGACCGAGCGCTTCTCGCCGCGCGCGGCGAGCGCCGCCTTGATCGCCATCATGCCGCACAGTTCGCCATGCGCGCCGGCCTTCGGCGTCATCGCGACCGCCGGCATGCCGGTGAGCTCGATCAGCCAGCGCGACAGCTCCGCGATCAGGTCGAGCGCGCCCGGCACGGTCGATTGCGGCTGCAGCGGATGGATGTCGCCGAAGCCCGGCAGCCGCGCCATCTTCTCGTTCAGGCGCGGATTGTGCTTCATGGTGCACGAGCCGAGCGGAAACACGCCGCTATCGATGCCGTAGTTCATGCGCGAGAGGCGCACGTAGTGCCGCACGGCTTCCGGCTCGGCGAGCCCGGGCAGGCCGATCGGCGCCTTGCGCTCGAGATCGCCGAGGCGCGGCTTGAAATCCTTCGGCTCGTCGAGATCGACGCCGGTCACCTCGGGGCGGCCGATCTCGAAGATCAGCCCTTCCTCGATGCGCAGCGCGCGGTTGCCCGTGAAGGTGTTCGGCGCGGTCGAGACCGCGGTGACGGGTTCGGTCGGGCGGCCCTGACGGTTCATGCCAGCACCTCCTTCAGGGCTTTCGCGTAAGCGGCGCGGTCCTCGTCGGTGTTCACCTCGGTCGAGGCCACGATGATGAGGTCGCGCAGGTCGGGTTGTCCGGCGCAAGGCGCGCGCACGGCACGCCGCCGAGCACGCCCTTGCGCGGCGAGCTTCTCGATCACCTCGCGCGCCGTCGCCCGGCACGCGGATCGTGAACTCGTTGAAGAACGTCTCGTTGAGCACCGTCACGCCCGGCACCTTGCCGAGCGCGTCCGCGAGCGCGACCGCGTTCGCGTGGTTGATGCGCGCGAGGCGCCGCAGCCCGGCCTCGCCGAGCAGCGTCATGTGGATCGTGAAGGCAAGCGTGCACAGCCCGGAATTGGTGCAGATGTTCGAGGTCGCCTTCTCGCGCCGGATATGCTGCTCGCGCGTCGAGAGCGTCAGCACGAAGCCGCGCTGGCCTTCGGCATCGACGGTCTCGCCGGCCAGCCGGCCCGGCATCTGCCGCACGAACTTCTGCCGCGTCGCGAACAGCCCGACATAGGGCCCGCCGAAATTCAGCGCGTTGCCGATCGACTGCCCCTCGCCCACCACGATGTCGGCGCCCATCTCGCCCGGCGGCGTGACGAGGCCGAGCGACACGGCTTCGGTGACGACCGACGACCAGCAGCGCGCCGGCCGCATGAGCCTTCTCGGCGAGCGGCCGGAGGTCGCGCACCTGGCCGAACACATCCGGGTTCTGCACGACCACGCACGAGACGGTGTTGTCGATCTTGGCCGATCAGGATCTTCGGCCGCGCCATGCGGCGCGCGGCACGACCAGCTCATCGTCCGCGAGCCGCGACACCGTCTCGATCGTCTCGAGGTAGTGCGGATGCAGATTGCCGCGCGAGCACCGCCTTCTTCCGCTTGGTGACGCGATGCGCCATCAGCACGGCTTCGGCGGTGGCGGTCGAGCCGTCGTACATCGAGGCGTTCGCGACCTCCATGCCGGTCAGCATCGCGACCTGGGTCTGGAATTCGAACAGGTAGTGCAGCGTGCCCTGCGCGATCTCGGGCTGGTAGGGCGTGTACGACGTGAGGAATTCCGAGCGCTGGATCAGGTGATCGACGCTCGCCGGAATGTGGTGCTTGTAGGCGCCGCAGCCGACGAAGAACGGCACCGAACCGGCCGCGACGTTCTTGCCCGCCATGCGGCCGAGCACGCGCTCGACCTCCATCTCGGATTTGGTGCAGCGGCAGATCCGGCAGCGCCTTCAGCCGCTTGTCGGCCGGAATGTCGGCGAACAGCGCGTCGATATCGGCGACGCCGATGCGCGCCAGCATTTCGGAGCGGTCGTCAGGCGTTAGCGGCAGATAGCGCATCGGGTCTCCTCACAGCGAACGACATCGTGCCCTGCACGACCACTTCGCTCTTCACCGAATTGGCGATGAAGCATTCCTCGTGCGCGAGGTGATGCAGGTCGTCGTATTGCTGTTGCGTCGGGCGCTTTTCGCCGGTGAACGCGATCGCGGGCGCGAGCGTCACATTGGACACCCACATTTTTCCGCGTTCGTTCTTGGTCATCTCGCCGACAGGTTCGTCGGCGTATGCGTCGACGACAAAGCCCTGTTTCGCCGCGACATAGAGAAACGTCAGCAGGTGGCAGCTCGACACCGCCGCGACGAAGGCTTCCTCGGGATCGACCGCCTCGGCGACCGAATAAGGAAGCTTCACGCTGAGCGGCGACGAGGAGGCCGGAACGGTGATTCCTCCGTCGAAGCTCCAGGTATGCCCGCGGCTGTAGCGCTGGTCGGTGAACGCCGCGCCGCCGCGGCTCCACTTCAGGCTCGCGCGGTAAAGGTGTGCCACCGGCCGCTCCTTCATGCTCGTAGAAGCCCCATCCTCGTCATTCGAGCGTGGCGAGGAATTCCTTGTACTGCTCGGCGGACATCAGATCGTTCAGTTGCTCGGGCGCGGTGAGCTTCAGCCGGAAGAACCAGCCCTTGCCCTCGGCCTCCTCGTTGATCGCGGCCGGCTCCGAGCCGAGCGCATCGTTGACGGCGACCACCTCGCCGCTCGCCGGCGCGTAGACGTCGCTCGCGGCCTTGACCGATTCGACCACCGCCGCGTCGCCGCCCTGCTCGACCTTGCGGCCGATCTCCGGCAGCTCGACGAACACGATGTCGCCGAGCGCATTCTGCGCATGCTCGGTGATGCCGACGGTCGCGACATCGCCGTCGAGGCGGATCCATTCGTGATCTTTGGTGTACTTCGTGGTCATCGATCGCTCCCTCTCATGATCGAACATAATTGTGCGGCACGAACGGCAGCGTGACGATCTGCGCGGGCAGCGGCTTGCCGCGCACGATCAGCTGCACCGCCGTACCGGGCGCGGCGAACTCCTTCGCCACATAGCCCATCGCGATCGGCCCGTTCACGCTCGGGCCGAAGCCGCCGGACGTGACCTTGCCGATCGGCGCGCCTCGGCCGACTGGATCTCGGTGCCCTCGCGCGCGGGCGCGCGGCCGTCCGGCTTGATGCCGACGCGAACGCGCGCCGCGCCCTTCGGCGATCTCGCGCTGGATGCGCTCGGCGCCGGGAAATCCGCCTTCCGCGCGGCGGCGCTTCTGGATCGACCAGGTCAGCGCGGCCTCGACCGGCGACGTGGTCGTGTCGATGTCGTGCCCGTAGAGGCACAAGCCCGCTTCGAGCCGCAGCGAGTCGCGCGCGCCGAGCCCGATCAGCTTCACGCGTCGGCTCGGACAGCAGCCGCTCGGCGATCGCGCGCACGCGCGTCGCCTTGCAGGAAATCTCGAACCCGTCCTCGCCGGTGTAGCCGGAGCGGCTGATGTGGCAATCGATGCCGTCGAAGCGCGTCGTGATCGCGCTCATGAACGGCATCGGGATCACGTCCGGGACAATGCCGCCCGACCGCCTGGCGCGCCATCGGTCCTTGCACGGCGATCAGCGCGCGATGCTCCGCGCGCATGAGCCGCACGCCCGCGGGCAGCTTCGCGGCAAGATGCGCGTAGTCGGCGTCCTTGGTGGCGGCGTTGACGACCAGAAACAGCACGCCGTCCTCTTCCGGATCGGCCGGGCGCGTCACCATCAGGTCGTCGAGGATGCCGCCGGTCTCGTCGGTGAATTGGGTGTAGCGCTGGCGGCCAGGCGCGAGGTTGACGATGTCGGCCGGCACCAGCGTCTCGAGCGCGCGGGCGACCGTCTCGTGATCGGCGCCGACGAGGAACGCCTGCCCCATATGCGAGACATCGAACAGGCCGCAGGCGCTGCGCACATGGTTGTGCTCGGCGATGATGCCGTCGGCGTACTGCACCGGCATGTCATAGCCGGCGAACGGCACCATGCGGGCGCCGCGCGAAACGTGCAGCGAATGCAGCGGGGTTTGCTTCAGCGGCGCGGGTGCGGCTGGCGGCGCGGTATCGCCGCTTGCGATGGCGGCGGCCTCGCCGGATGATCCGGCGACAGCGGCGCGGCGGGCTGCGCGTCGGCAGCCTGCGTTTCGGTGGTGTCTGGCGCCTGTGTCATGACCGGTTCCGCATAAGTGACTCGTCCGGGCAACCTAGCCCGGCCGAGCCCCCTCTGTCGCGGAACCTGAGAGATTTCGCCGCACGCGCCGAAGGCGCCAGCAGCCTACTCCGTCGGTGAGCCCTTGCCTCGCGGCGCGGCTGCTTTCCAGAGTCTCATCCCCCTGCGGTCCTTTTGCCTGAGCGTTTCCGGGGCGGTTGCGCCTTCGGCGCCGGCCTCAACGCGAGGCCGGTCTCTCCCGCAGGGTTCGTCTGATGTGCAGATGGTAGAGGCGCGGCAGCCCAAGTCAACGGGCCGCCACGCCCTTCGACCCCGTTGCCGGCCCTGCTTGTACGCTGCTTCTTCTTTCCGGCTCTCTGCGCGACGACCTCCTGAGCACAGGTGATGAAGCGCTGCACGACCGGGCTGAGTGTCCGGTTGCGCAAGGTCGCGATCTTGATCGGCCAGCCGGCTTGGGGCAGGCCGACGTTCAATGCCTTCAGCCCGAACCGATCACCATACAAATCGAGCACTGAGCGGGGAAATGTCGCGACGAATTGCCCGGTCGCCACCATGTTTGCGCGCAGGTGAACCGAGATCGTCCTGATGCTTATCGGCGGAAGATCGAGACCCCGTTCGGAGAAGGCGCGAGCGATCACCTGATAATTCCAGCGGTCGCCGCTCGTCAAAATCCAGCGCTCGCCGTGTAGCTGCGCAATATCGACAGTACGCCACCGCACCCAAGGACTGTGCTCGGCAACCGCAACAACGATCTCATCGTCGCACAGCGTTTCGATGTCAAAATCAGCAACAAGCTGCGGGTCTTCCAGTGGCCAGCCACCGCGCGCAAGCACAACGTCGAGATTGCGATCCCTGAGCTTTTGCGCAAACGACAGCGTGTTGACCGTATCAATGTCGAGCACAACGCGCGGATACTGCTGGGCGAACCGCTCGACAACCGGCTGAAGAATTGCAGCCGATACCAATTCCGGACACCCGATGCGCACCTCGCCCACAGTGGGGTCGGCAATAAACTCGATGTCCTTGATGCCCTGTTTGAGTTCGTCGAAGGCAGCAATGCTGCGCCGTTCGAGCGCCTCGCCGTAGGCTGTAGCGGTCACGCCTCGCGGCCCGCGCTCAAGGAGTCGCACTCCAAGCGCGTGCTCCAGATCGGCGATCACCTCGGATACGGCAGGCTGCGAAACGCCCAGTTCGTGCGCGGCCTTCGCCATGCTGCGGGGACCGGACGACAGACAGGAAGACATGCAGGTCGCGCAAGCGCAGCCGCCGGCCGATCTGACTTTCCCAGTCGATCCGCCGCAACATATGAAAAACCTTATGGCTGTGTAACCAGATAGGGAATTCTTCTTATGCCTCCATGAGCCTAGTTGCAACGGCGAAGCAACCGATGGAGGACGCCATGCCGCTTCGCCTCGTACTCGCCACCGCGCTTGCTGCTACCGCTTTCGCTGGACCCGTCGCCGCCACGCAGGGCTATCCCACCCGAACCATCACGCTGGTGGTCCCGTTTCCGGCAGGCGGTCCGACCGACACGATCGGCCGTATCGTGGCGGAGGGATTGCAGGGCTCGCTCGGTCAGCCCGTCATCATCGAGAACATTCCGGGGGCAACCGGCAGTATTGGAGCCGGCAAAGTCGCTCGTGCGGACGCAGACGGCTACACGCTGATCCTCGGCACTGTCGCGACACACGTGTTCAATGGCGCCGCCTATTCACTCAAGTACGACGTAGCGAAAGACTTTGAGCCGATCTCGCTGATCGCGTTCGATCCGCAGATCATCGCGGTCAAGAAAGACTTCCCTGCGACGGACCTCGGCGGAGCCATCGCCTGGCTTCGAGCCAATCCGAACAGAGCGACCGCTGGCACCGCGGGCGTTGGTAGCACTTCGCACATCAGTGCCGTAAATTTCCAGAAGATCACCGGAACGCAGTTTTCCTTCGTTCCTTACCGGGGCCTCGGTCCGACAATGCGCGACCTCATGTCTGGCCATATCGATATTCTGTTCGACCTCGCGGCCAACTCGGTCCCACAGGTTAAAGCCGCCAGCATCAGGGGACTCGCGGTCACGTCCACAAGCCGCCTTCCGTCGGTACCCGAGGTTCCAACTGCGGACGAAGCCGGACTTGCGGGCTTCCACTTTCTCAACTGGCATGCGGTCTGGGCGCCGCGCAGCACGCCAGCCGACATCATCGTCAAACTCAATGCCGCGGTCCGCAAAGCACTGGCTGACCCCGCGACCCTGAAGCGGCTCGCCGACATCGGCCAACAGACACCGCCGCTCGAACGGCAGACCGCGAACGCGCTCGCGCGCTATCAGACCGAGGAGATCGCAAAGTGGTGGCCTGTCATCAGGGCGGCCGACATCAAGGTTGTGGAATAACAGGGTCATTTCAAACCGGCTGCCGACTGCCGCCCCTCTTCAAACGGGAAACACAATGCGTATCCACAATCTCTATGCAGACGAAAACGGCGAGACGCACTTCCGCGATATCGAAATCGAGCTGAACGTGACCGGGCCGGACGGCACGATCTCGAAAATCATGCCCGCGACCGGCATCATCTTCCGTACCACGCCAGCTGACTGGTTCTTCGACTGGCATGCGACAACGCGGCGGCAGTATGTGGTCAACCTCGATGCACCTCACCGCGTGACCGCGAGCGATGGCGAGTCGCGCATCATCGGCACAGGCGAGATCTATCTCGTCGAGGATATGGGGAGTAAAGGCCATCGCTCGCAGGCCCTCGGCCTGCCGCGCCGCTCGCTTATGATTCCGGTCGACTAGTTCGCATAACAAGGAATTGTGTATCGCCGGTATCGTTCGGCCATTCCGCCGTTGACTTCAGCGCGCAAATCCGGCATTTCGCGCGCCATGTTCACGCAAGCAACCCGCCGCCGCCGTTCGCGCCGCCTTTTGGCGGAGGCACGGCATTTGCGGATGCGCTGAACGCACCCACCCGCAGACTGACCCCAAGCCCCCGCCGCAAACGCCGGGGGCTTTCGTGTTTTTAGGAGCGCCCGTCGTCCGGCATAACCGCAGGAGGACGAGATGTCCCAAGCCGCCCTGAGTGTACCGCCGCATTCGCCCTACAACTCGCTGATGGAGATCACGAGCCGCCCCGACATCATGTTCGTCGAGGGGCGCGGCTCGTGGCTGCGCGACGCGAACGGCAAGGACTATCTCGACTTCATCCAGGGCTGGGCGGTGAACTGCCTCGGGCATTGTCCGGACGCGATCACCAAGGCGATCGCCGCGCAGTCGGGCAAGCTGCTGAACTGCAGCCCGTCCTACTACAACGCGCCGATGATCCAGCTCGCGGACCTGATTGCGCACCATAGCGGGCTGCACAAAACCTTCTTCACCAATTCAGGCGCGGAGGCGATCGAAGGCGCGATCAAGCTCGCACGCAAATGGGGCGAGAAACACAAGGGCGGCGCGTACGAGATCATCACGATGGAGCACGGCTTCCACGGGCGCACGCTCGCCGCGATGGCGGCCTCCGGCAAGCCGCACTGGGAGCAGTTGTTCGAGCCGAAGGTGCCGGGATTTCCCAAAGTGCCGCTCAACGATCTCGCAGCGGTCGAGCGAGCGATCACGCCGAACACGGTCGCCGTCATGCTGGAGCCGATACAGGGCGAGGCCGGCGTGTTCGTCGCGACGGATGAATTCCTGCGCGGCTTGCGCGCGCTCTGCAGTCGCGCCGGGATCCTGCTGATCCTCGACGAGATCCAGACCGGCATCGGGCGCACCGGCAAATTCTTTGGCTTCGAACATGCGGGTGTTGCGCCCGACATCATGGTGCTGGCGAAAGGGCTCGGCGGTGGCATTCCGCTCGGCGCGCTGGTCGCGCACGAGGATGTCTGCTGCTTCGAGCATGGCGATCAGGGCGGCACGTTCAACGGCAATGCGTTTGCGACCGCGGTCGGCTGCGCCGTGATGGAGGAAATCGGCAAGCCGGGTTTCCTGCAGCACGTCACGCAGATGGGCATCTATCTGACCGGCCATCTCGAGGCGCTGTCGCGCAAGCATGGGCTCGGTGGCGTGCGCGGCCGGGGGCTGCTGCTCGCGCTAAACCTTCAGCGCGATATCGGACCGGCGGTTGCGGCGGCGGCGTTCGCGCGTGGCGTGCTGATCAATTCACCGCGCCCGGATTCGCTGCGCTTCATGTCGGCGCTGAACGTTGTGCGCGAGGAGATCGACCAGATGATCGGCGTGCTCGATGCGGTGCTGGCGGATTCGATTTAGCGCTGCGAGAGTGGAACTTCGCGGCGCCTCTGCTCACGAGGTTCCATCCTCGCAAGAGTTTCTTTTTCGGGCTTTTTCGGAACTGGTGTTCCGGTTCCTCGTTGTCTTCCCAAGGCAAGGGCATCAACAGCGAGGAACCCATGAAAACGTTCAAGACGATTTTGGCGGCCGCGTTCATCGCGGGCAGCGCGACTGTTGCGATGGCGCAGGGCTCCGGCGGCGGCGCAGGCAGCGACGTGAACCCGGACCGCATCAACAAGGGCGCTGACCAGAATCCGACTGGCGCCGGGCACGAACCCGCAGTCCGGCCGCACCGACGCGGATACCAAGGGTTCGGCGAAGACTGGAACCTCTTCGGGCGGCATGCAGACCGCGCCGGTCTCCGGCACCCAAAAGGACAGCAGCACGCCGTCGCAGGCTCCGGCGACTGACGCGAAGAAGAAGTAACGTCGCGCCTTCTCAAGCTATGGAAGCGGCCCGGTTTCGACCGGGCCGTTTTCGGTTTGGACGACTCAGATTTCGTCAGATTTCGGCGTCGTGCTCGCCCGGGCGCGGCAACCGCATCCGCGGCTTCAGGTGCCGGCCACCCAGCAGCAAAGGAAGAAGTGGAACCGGCGTCGTCGCGCCGTCGTCCAGCGTGATGTCCGCGAGCCCGCCGCTCTGTTTCAGATGCGGGTCGTCATAGAGTTGCTCCGGCCTGACGATCGGCGCATAGGGCAACCCTTCGCGCTCGAACACATTCTGCACTTCTTTCGACGCGTGCCGCTTGATGATGTCGCGCAGCGCTGGAAGCATCCAGGAGCGCGACTGGACGCGCAGCGTGTTGCTGGCAAGCCGTGGATCGGCGGCAAGGCTGCCGAGATCGAAGGCGCGGCCGAACACCGCCCATTGAGTATCGGTAACAACGCCGAGGAACACCTGTTCACCGTCGGACGTCTCGAACAGATCGAACACGCCCCATGCATTGATACGGTCCGGCATCGGTGGTGACGCCACGCCGGTGAGTTTGTATTGCAGCATGTGCTGCGCCGAGAGGAAGACGCAGTTCTCGAACAGGCCGACCTGCACCTCCTGCCCCTTGCCGGTATGCTCGCGCTCCCGCAGGGCCGCCATCGCGCCGATCGCGCCGAACATGCCGCCCATGATGTCGTTGACGGACGAGCCCGCGCGCAACGGGCGGCCGGGCGGGCCGGTCATGTAGGCAAGTCCCGCCATCATCTGCACGACTTCGTCGAGCGCCACGCGATGATCGTAGGGACCGGGGAGGAAGCCCTTGTGCGAGACGTAGATCAGCCGCTTGTGCTTCTTCTTCAGCGAGGCGTAGTCGAGCTTGTGCTTGGTCAGCGCGCCGGCGCGAAAGTTCTCGCTCACGATGTCGGCTGAGGCGATCAGCTTTTCGATGCGCGCGCGATCCTTCGGACTGCCGAGATCGGCGATGATGCTTTTCTTGTTGCGATTGAACAGCGGGAAGAAGCCGGCGCCCGAGCCGATGAGACGGCGCGTCTTGTCGCCGCCGGGCGGCTCGACCTTGATCACTTCGGCGCCGAGGTCGCCCAGAATCATGCCGCAGGTCGGGCCCATCACCATGTGGGTGAACTCGACCACGCGGATCCCGGTCAGCGGCAGGCGGGTGGCGCTCGAAACTTTGCGGGGTTGCGTCGCACGGGATTTGGCCGCACGAGCTTTCCTGGCCGGACGCCGCTTCGGCGCGGCACGGCGGACTTTCTTCGCCATCGTTATTTCCGCTTGGCCGGCTTGCGCTCGGGCTTCTGGTTCAGGCTCAGCGGATCGAAGCCGACATAGACCACGTAGGCATCGAGTTCAGCGCCGCGAGGCATTGGAAATGTGAGGTCCTGCTCGACGTGCTCGAACGGTACGCTCGCCTGCCCCGGCGAAACCGCGACTGCGAGACGATAGAACTTGCTGACAATCGTCTTCGGACTTGGGCCTTCCCGCACGACTGCCATGCGCAACGGGATATCGACCTGACCCGGTCCACCCGCCGGGCCCAGCAGTATGCGGCCCTGCACACCGACTTTCATGGTCATCACGCCGCCGAGTGCTGCGCATTCGCGCGCGGTCCGGCCGATACCGACCTGATAACGCATCGTCATCGGGCCGGACTCGCCGCCCGGAGCAGTGATTGCCAGCGTGGAGGCGCCTTGGCGTACGTCCACGCCCGGACAATCGACCTCGGCTGGCGTGTTCGCGGGAGCATCGGGCGCGGGCTGCGAATAGCCGCCGAACAACCAGCTACCCATCTTATCGGTGATGGATTGCGCGGCGGCCGGCGCGGCGCAAAGGCCGACAAGACCAAGCGCCAGCGCCGCGCGCATCGAGTTCAGGCTACCCGTCATCGCTCACCCGTCAGAAGTCTACAGCCGTTATAGCAGCAACCTTGGCCCTCCCAAGGCATTACATCAGCCGCCGTTCAGCCGCGCGAACAGCAGATGATCCTGCCACAGCCCGTTGATGCAGAGATATTCGCGCGCGTAGCCCTCGCGCACGAAGCCGGCTTTTTCGAGCAGGCGGATCGACCCCGCGTTGGAAGGAATGCACGCAGCCTCCAGCCGATGCAGCCGCAGCGACTGAAACGCAAACGGCACCAGCGCCTGCACGGCGGCGCTCATCAGGCCGCGGCGTGCGAACGGCTCGCCGACCCAGTACCCGAGGCTGCCGGCCTGTGCGACGCCGCGCCGGACGTTGGCGAGCGTCAGCCCGCCGGTGAGCGCATTGTCGCTTCGGCGGAACAGGAAAAACGCATAGGACTGGTCCGAGCGCTGATCCTCCGCATAACGGCGCAGTCGCCGCCGGAATGCGCTTCGGCTGAGATCGTCTGTCGGCCAGGTTGGCTCCCACGGCGTCAGGAATGCGCGGCTTGCCTCGCGCAAGGTCGCCCACTCGCTGTAGTCGGACATCTGAGGGGCGCGCAGGTAGACGCCGCTGCCGTCGATCGCCGGCAGCGGTTCGGAAAAACTGACCGTGCGGAAGAAGGCCATGGGTCGGCTCGGCGATTCAGGCAGCGCGGCGGCCCAGACTTTCGGCAATCAACGCCGCGCTTTCAAGCCCGCGTCCAGGCCCGAGCACCGCGATCGAGGGCCGGTTTCTCGCGATCAGGGCGCGGCCCGCGGCGCGCGCCGACTCGACGCTCACCGCCTCGATCTTGCCGACGATCTCCTCAAGCGGGATGGGACGGCCATAGATCATCATCTGGCGCGCAAGCTGCTCGGCACGCGCGCCGGAGCTTTCCAGCGCCATCAGAAGACCCGCCTTCATCTGCGCCTTGGAACGGTTGATTTCGGCTTCGCTCAAGGTCTCGGCTGCATTACCGATTTCGTCGACGACGACGCGCATCAGCTCGGGTAGATCCGACGCATCGGTACCGGCGTAGACGCCGAGCATGCCGGTGTCGGTGTAGGCGGCGTGGAACGCATAGACTGCGTAGCAAAGCCCGCGGATCTCGCGCACCTCCTGGAACAGTCGCGAGGACATTCCGCCGCCCAGAATGTTGGTGAAGACTTGCAGGCTATAGATCGATGGATCGCGCTGCGGCACGCCTTCGAGCGCAAATGCGACATGCACTTGTTCGAGGTCGCGGCTCTCGATGCGTGAGCCGCCGACGAATTTCGCCGGCTCCGCGGCCGGGCCTTCCGGGCCGGTGAAGGCCGAGAAGCGCCGCGCGACTTCGGCAACGATGGTCTGGTGGTCGACTGCGCCCGCGGCCGCGATCACCATCTCGGGTGCCCGGTAGTTTCGCGCGAGATAGGCGCGCAGCTTGCGGCTGTCGAATGAACGCACCGTCTCGGGCGTGCCCAGGATCGACTTGCCGAGCGGCTGGTCCGGGTAGGTGACGCTCTGGAGATACTCGAAGATCAGGTCGTCCGGCGTGTCCTCGGTGGCGCCGATCTCCTGCACGATGACGTTTTTCTCGCGCGCGAGTTCTTCCGGCTCGTAGGTCGAATTGGTGAGCACGTCCGAGAGCACATCGAGCGCGAGCGGCACATCGGCGCGCAGCACGCGCGAGTAGTAGGCGGTGCTCTCCACGCTGGTCGAGGCGTTGATGTCGCCGCCGACCGCCTCGATCTCCTCGGCGATCTGCCGCGCGGTGCGGTTCTTCGTGCCCTTGAAGGCCATGTGTTCGAGGAAATGCGAGATGCCGTTTTCGTCCGGCCGCTCGTCGCGGCTGCCCGAGCCGACCCACACGCCGAGCGAGGCGCTCTGCAGATGGGGCATCGCGTCGGTGACAACGACAAGTCCGGAAGGCAGCCGCGTAACGTCCATGCTCATGCGGCAGCTCCTTCGTGCGCGGCACGGCTCGCCGCCAGAATGAATTTTTCGACCGCCGCCTGCTCGTTCGGCAGCGTTGTGATGCGCTCGGAACGCGTGTTGAGATCGCCAAGCCAGTCCGGCAGCGCGGGGCGCGTGCCGCAAGCGGATTCGCACCGCGTCGGGGAATTTCGCAGGGTGCGCGGTCGAGAGGACTACCATCGGAACGGTGGGGTCGCGCTGCTCTTTTTCGGCGACCGCAAGGGCCACCGCGGTGTGCGGATCGACGAGGTAGCCGGTTTCGCGCTGCACGGTACGGATCGTGGCGGCGGTTTCGTTCTCGTCGGCGCGTTCAGCGGTGAAGTTCGCACGGATCGCGTTCAGCGCGTCCGGCGCGATGGTGAAACTGCGCGACTGCGCGAGCGAGCCCATCAGCGCGCGGACCGGCATAGGATCGCGGCCGCAAGCATCGAACAGCAGCCGCTCAAAGTTCGACGAGACCTGAATATCCATCGAGGGCGAGGCAGTCGCGGTCACGCCGCGTACCTCGTAGGTGCCGGTCTTGATCGTGCGCACGAGGATGTCGTTGACGTTGGTGGCGACCACGAAGCGCTCAACCGGCAGGCCCATGCGCATCGCCACGTAGCCGGCGAACACGTCGCCGAAGTTGCCGGTCGGCACCGTGAAGGCGACCTTGCGATGCGGGGCGCCGAGCGCGACCGCGGCGGTGAAGTAGTAGACCACCTGCGCGACGATGCGCGCCCAATTGATCGAGTTGACGCCGGAGAGGCGCACGCGATCGCGGAAGCCGTGATGATTGAACAGACCCTTCACGATCGCCTGGCAATCGTCGAACGTGCCTTCGATCGCGATCGCATGCACGTTCGCCTCTTGCGGCGTCGTCATCATGCGACGCTGTACGTCCGAGATGCGGCCGTGCGGATAAAGCGCGATCAGGTCAACCTGATTGCTGCCGCGGAACGCCTCGACCGCCGCGCCGCCGGTGTCGCCCGAGGTCGCGACCACGATTGTCGAACGCTCGCCGCGCTGGATCAGCGCGTGATCCATCAGCCGCGACAGGAACTGCATCGCGAGGTCCTTGAAGGCGAGCGTCGGACCATGGAACAGCTCGAGCACGAAGGTGCCGGGCGAAATCTGCGCAAGCGGCGCGACCGCCGGATGGCGGAACGTGCCGTAGGCGTCGTGCGCCATGCGGGAAATTTCCGCGTCCGGAATGGCGCCGCCGACAAACGGGCGAACCACCTCGCAGGCGACTTCGGCGTAGGGCTTTCCGGCCAGCGCGGCGATCTGCGCGCTCGAAAAAACCGGCCAGGATTCAGGCACATAGAGGCCGCCATCGCGGGCGAGCCCGGCGAGCGTGACATCAATGAAGCCGAGCGCGGGGGCTTCGCCTCTGGTGGAAATGTAGCGCAATGCAAGTGTTCCGGTGGTTCGCGGCGACACTAGAGGGGCAAGCCGCGCCGCACAAGGAAACCGAATACTCTTTATTAATCAGATGGTTATCAAGCCGCACCGCGGCGCCGGGCGTGTACAAAGAATCCGGCCGCAATGAGCATCACGAGCGCCAGCCCGTACCAGGTGACGGCATATTGCAGGTGATTGTTCGGCAATGCGGGCTTGATCGGGCCGGCCTTCGGCAGCCCGCCCGGCGCGTCCGGCGCCTCCTGATCGATATAGAACGGCGCGACCGCGCCCCAGTTCTTCGCGGCGGCCATGGCCGCTGGATCGCGCGTGAACCAGAGTCCGCGTGCGGCGTCATCCTGCGGCGTGAAGGTGCCGCGCGCCTCCGGCCACCGCATCGCACCGGTGATGTCGATGACGCCCGATGGATTTCCCTGCGCGCGGGTCTTCGGGTCCTGCTTTCCCTCCGGCACGAAGCCGCGATTGACGGTCACGATGCTTCCGTCCACGAGGCGCGCGGGCGAAAACACCCAGTAGCCGGGACCGGTTGCGTCGGGACGCAGCGACGAGCCGCTCGAGTAGACCAGCGCTTCCTCACCGGGGAGAAACTCGGCGGACAAGCGCACGCGGCGAAATTCGTCCTGAGGGGCGTTGAGCTGCGGCCAACGTTCGCGCGCCGGAAGTGCGACCGGGGGCATCGCGAGCTTGCGGTCAAGTTCGGCGATCAACGCCTCTTTCCAGGCGCGGCGCTCAAGCTGCCACGTTCCGAGTCCGACCAGCACGCCGAGCGCGGTAAGCAGGAAGATCGCAGGAAGGACCAACCCGCGCCGGCGCGGCGCTTCTTGCGTTGGCGCGCTCATTCGGCCTTGCGCTCAATCCGGCCTTCGGCGGCGGCGTGATGATACTGCAGCACGATCAGCAGGCCTTTCAGCAGCCGCAGCGGCAGCAGCGTCACCGCGAGGATCAGCGGGCCCCACAACAGCGCGTGCAGCCAGAACGGCGGCTGATAGATGATCTCGACGATCAGCGCGGCGCCGACGACGATGAAGCCCGAGATGAGAATGACGAAGATCGCCGGGCCGTCACCGGCATCGGCGAATGAATAGTCGAGGCCGCACTTGTCGCAGTCCTTGCGGATGCCGAGGAAGCCGGAGAACAACGCGCCTTCGCGGCAATGCGGACAGCGCCCCGCGAGGCCGGTCATGATGGATTGCGGCAGCGAAGGCCGTCCGGTCATTTGGCAACTCCAACGCGGAGCACGTGGTGCACGCCAAGACCGATCACAAGCCCCCAGAACGCCGAGCCGATGCCGAACAGCGACAGCCCCGACGCAGTCATCAGGAACGTGACGAGGCCGGGCAGCCGGCCGTCTTCGTCCTGCACGGCATTCAACATCGCACCGCTGAATGCTCCAATCAACGCGAGGCCAGCGACCGCCTCGATCAGCACAGGGGGCGAACGCGCGACCAGTACCGCCGCGATGCCGGCAAGCGCAGCAAGCGCCACGTAGCCGATGCCGCCGAAGATGCCCGCGACGTAGCGGCGCGCCGGGTCGGGATGTGCGTCGGGACCGGCGCACAGCGCGGCCGTGATCGCCGCGAGATTGATGGTCGGCATGCCGAACAGGGCGCCGGCGGCGGACGCCGCGCCGGTCGACATCAGCAGTGGCGCGACGGGTGGGCGGTAGTTGTAGACGGAGAGCACCGCGAGGCCGGGAGGTTCTGTCCCGCCATCGTGACGATGAACAGCGGCAGCGCGATGTTGACCATCGCTTCCCACGTGAAGGCCGGCGCCACGAACTGAAGATGCGGAATGAAATCGGTCGTGTCCATGCCGGCAAATGGAGCGTCGAATGCCATCGCGACGAGCGCGACCGCAACAGCAGCAGGTACCGCATAGGCACGCGCGAACCGCGTGAAGAGGAGCCACGTGAGCAGGATCGCGCCCGCGATCCACGGCGCCTTGCCGAGGGCCAGAAACGGCGCGAGGCAAAGCTTGAGCAGGATGCCGGCAAGCATCGCACTCGCGATCGCCTTCGGGATCGACGCGACTAGCCGGCCCAGCGGCGTCCACAGCCCGGTGAGCATGATGAGCGTGCCGACCACGATGAATGCCGCGACCGCGGCGGGAAATCCGCCCATCACCGCGCCGGTGGTGGCGAGCAGCGCCATGCCGGGCGTGCTCCATGCGATCGAGATCGGCATTCGTAGCCACCAACTCAGCGCAATCGCAACAACACCCTTGAGGATGCCGATCATCACCAGTGCGGAGGCGATCTGCGGCACGCTCGCGCCGACCGCGACCAGCCCCTGGATCAGGATCGCGACCGAACTCGCATAGCCGACGAGCGCGACGAGGAGTCCCTGCCCCAGCGCCTGAACCGAGAAGTCGTCACGGATGCTTGCCATTCGCGGATCAGTTCGCATGCGGAGGCGAAAATGAGAAGGGCGGCCCGCAGGCCGCCCTTCCGAAGTGAACGCGCGGCGCTGCGCTAATGCCCGCCGGCGCCCGGCACGCCCGGGCCGTGGCCCCACACGTAGATGCAGACGAACAGAAACAGCCACACCACGTCGACGAAGTGCCAGTACCAGGCGGCAAACTCGAAGCCGAGATGGTGCGTCGGCGTGAAGTGGCCCTTGAGGGCGCGCGCCAGACAGACGATCAGGAAGATCGTGCCGATCAGCACATGCGCGCCGTGGAAGCCGGTCGCCATGAAGAAGGTTGCGCCGTAGATGTGGCCCTTGAAGTTGAACGCTGCATGCCCGTACTCGTAGGCCTGCACGCAGGTGAACAGCGCGCCGAGGATGATCGTACAGATCAGGCCCCATTTCAGGCCCTTGCGATCGTTGTGCAGCAGCGCGTGATGCGCCCAGGTCACGGTGGTGCCGGAGGTGAGCAGGATCAGCGTGTTGAGCAGCGGCAGGTGCCACGGGTCGAAGGTCTCAATTCCTTTCGGCGGCCACACGCCGCCGAGCAGTTCGGTGCGCGCGACGTGTACCGCATCGGCCGGGAACAGCGCGGTCGAGAAGTAGGCCCAGAACCACGCGACGAAGAACATCACCTCGGAGGCGATGAACAAGATCATTCCGTAACGGTGCGAGATCTGCACCACGCGGGTGTGGTCGCCTTTGAACTGCGCCTCATTGATAACGTCGCGCCACCAGGCGAGCATCGTGTAGAGGACGCCGAGCGCACCGGCCGCGAACACCAGCGGCGCCGCGGCGTAAAGCTTGTGCATCCACGAGATCAGGCCGACCGCGAGCACGAGCGCCGCGACCGAGCCGACGATCGGCCACGGTGACGGGTTCACGAGATGATAGTCGTGGTGCTTGGCGTGCGCGTCGGCCATCGTCCAATCTCCGTTCAGCGGCGCTGGGCGCCGTTTAGTTTGTCCTTGCCGCGCTCCCGCGATCCGCGACCGGCCGCGCCGGCTCACGCACCGCAAAGAACGAATAGGAAAGCGTGATCGTGTTGAGGTCGTCCATCTCGGCGTTCTTGGCGAGATCCGGATCGACATAGAACACCACGGGCATCTCGCGCTTCTCGCCGGGCGCAAGGCGCTGCTCGGTGAAGCAGAAGCAGTTGATCTTCTGGAAGTAGATGCCGGTGGTCGCGGGAGCGACATTGTAGGAGGCCTGCCCGACCGTTTCGCGCGCAGCGAGGTTCGTCGCGACGTAGTTCACGGTGAAGACCTCACCGATCCTGACCTGAATCTCGTTCACCTCCGGGGTGAAACGCCACGGCAATCCGCCGGCGACATTCGCATCGAAGCGCACCGAAATGGTTCGGCCCAGCGCGCCGTGCGGCGCGGAGGTCGCGACCTGCGTACGGCCGCCGAAGCCGGTCGCGCGGCAGAACCAGTCGTACAGCGGCACCGAGGCATACGCCGCGCCGACCATCAGGGCGACGAACACGCCGCAGGCCGCAGCCACGATCATGTCGCGGCGGTGCGTCGTTGGCGGGTGCGCTGTCTCGTTCATCATAGCGGCCGGACCATCACGGCAGGCCCAAGCTTCACGACCGTGACGGCGTAGATCAGCACCACAAACAGGCCGAGCGAGACCGCGATCGCAATCGAGCGCCCGCGCCGGCGGCGCTGCTGTTCAGTGGTCAGCACGATCCTGTTCTCGTCCGCCTTTTCGTTCATCGCAGCAGCCCAAATTTCATGAGCTCGTAGTCGATGAGCAACGCGGCGAACAGCACAAACACGTAGAGCAGCGAGAACGCGAACAGCTTGCGTGCCGCGGAGGGCGAAGCTGGGCCGGACCGCTCGCGCCAAACATGCCACGAGAGCGCGATCATCATGCCGCCGCAGACAAGCGCGACCGCGCCATAGACCAGGCCCGCAAAACCGAACAGCGTGGGCGACAGGCCGATCGGTGCGAGCACGATCGAATAGATCAGAATTTGCCGGCGCGTCTCATCGAGGCCGGCGACGACCGGCAGCATCGGAACGCCGGCGCGCGCGTAGTCGTCCGACTTGAGGAGGGACAGCGCCCAGAAGTGCGGCGGCGTCCAGAAAAAGATGATGAGGAACATCAGCACCGGCGCGAGGCTGACGTCGCCGGTCACCGCAGTCCAGCCAACCACCGGCGGGAATGCGCCAGCCGCGCCGCCGATCACGATGTTCTGCGGCGTCGAGCGCTTCAGCCACATCGTGTAGACGAACACATAGAACGCGATGGTGAAGGCAAGCAGCGCGGCGGCAAACCAGTTCACCAGGGTACCGAGCGCTACAACGGAGAACACTGCCAGCGTCGCTCCGAATGCGAGCGCTTCACGTGGATGAACCCGGCCTGCCGGGATCGGACGCTTCGCGGTGCGCGTCATCACGGCGTCGATGTCGGCGTCGTACCACATGTTCAGCGCGCCGGAGGCGCCTGCGCCGATCGCGATGCAGAGCAACGCCGTAAAGCCGATCACCGGGTGGACGTGTCCCGGCGCGACCAGCAGTCCGACCAGCGCGGTGAACACCACAAGCGACATCACGCGCGGCTTCAGCAACGCGAGATAGTCCTCAACGCCCGCGAGCGAAGGCTCCGCAAGGTCGAGCGGCTTGGTGAGATGAGCGCCTTCGCTGACGAGCGACATTATCGAAAGGTTACTCCGACTTACTTGATCCGCGGCAGCGTGTTGAACTGATGGAACGGCGGGGGCGAGGACAGCGTCCACTCCAGCGTCGTCGCGCCCGGTCCCCACGGATTGCCCGCCGCACGCTCCTTGCGCAGGAAGAACGCGTCGAATACGCCGTAGAGGAAGATCAGCGCACCGACACCCGAGATGTAGGAGCCGATCGACGAGATGTTGTTCCAGCCCGCAAACGCGTCGGGATAATCGACGTAGCGGCGCGGCATGCCGGCGAGGCCGAGGAAGTGCTGCGGGAAGAACACCAGGTTGACGCCGATGAACGTCACCCAGAAGTGCAGCTTGCCGATGGTCTCGTTGTACATGTAGCCGAACATCTTCGGGAACCAGTAGTACCAACCCGCGAAGATCGTGAAGACCGCACCGAGCGACAGCACGTAGTGGAAGTGTGCCACCACGTAATAGGTCTCCTGCAGCGCGCGATCGATGCCGGCATTCGCCAGCACCACGCCGGTGACGCCGCCCACGGTGAACAGGAAGATGAATCCGACCGCCCACAGCATTGGCGTCTTGAACTCGATCGAGCCGCCCCACATCGTGGCGATCCAGGAGAAGATCTTCACGCCCGTCGGCACCGCGATCACCATCGTGGCCGCGACGAAATAGGCCTGCACCGCAGCCGACATCCCGACCGTGTACATGTGGTGCGCCCACACGATGAAGCCGATCCCGCCGATCGCAACCATGGCATAGGCCATGCCGAGATAGCCGAACACCGGCTTGCGCGAGAAGGTCGAGATGATCTGGCTGACCATGCCGAAGCCCGGAAGGATCAGGATGTAAACCTCCGGGTGACCGAAGAACCAGAACAAATGCTGGAACAGGATCGGGTCGCCGCCGCCGCTGGCGGTGAAGAAGGTCGTGCCGAAGTTGCGGTCGGT
The DNA here is from genome assembly GCA_963779545.1 of uncultured Alphaproteobacteria bacterium. Classification (GTDB taxonomy): domain Bacteria; phylum Pseudomonadota; class Alphaproteobacteria; order Rhizobiales; family Xanthobacteraceae; genus PALSA-894. Next base: position 268,251 of record CAVZYQ010000015.1, read on the forward strand.
GAGCAGCATGGTGATCGCGCCCGCGAGCACGGGCAGCGAGAGCAGCAGCAGGAACACCGTCACCAGGATCGACCACACGAACAGCGGCATCTTGTGCAGCGTCATGCCGGGCGCGCGCATGTTGAAGATCGTGGTGATGAAGTTGATCGCGCCAAGGATTGAGGACGCGCCCGCGATGTGCAGCGACAGAATCGCGAAGTCGACCGCCGGGCCGGGATGGCCCGATGTCGACAGCGGCGCGTAGATGGTCCAACCCGCGCCGACGCCGTTCGCGCCCGGTTCGCCCTCGAAAAACATCGAGGAGAGCAGCAGGATGAAGGAGGCCGGCAGCAGCCAGAACGAGATGTTGTTCATGCGCGGGAACGCCATGTCGGGCGCCCCGATCATCAGCGGCACGATCCAGTTGCCGAAGCCGCCGATCATCGCCGGCATGACCATGAAGAAGATCATGATCAGGCCGTGCGCGGTCGTGAACACATTGAACAAATGCGAGCCGTGCTCGCCGGTAAAGATCTGCATGCCCGGATTTTGCAACTCCAGGCGCATGCCGATCGAAAGCACGCCTCCGACCAATCCGCCGACAATCGCGAAGATAAGGTACATCGTGCCGATGTCCTTATGGTTCGTCGAATAGACGAAGCGGCGCCATCCGGTCGGCGTGTGATGGTCGTCATGCGCCTCGTGAGCCGTTGCCGCAGTAGCCATGTCCAACTTCCTCAACGTTATCGTTTGCCGCCCGCTACTTCTTCCGCCGCTACTCGGTCCTGGAGCCATCCGCCGCCGCGACATTGGTCGCGGGCCGGCTGCCGTCGATCGCGAACTTCTTCTTCGCCTCCGCGAGCCACGTTGCGTAAGCCTGCTCGCTGACCACACGCACTTCGATCGGCATGAAGGCGTGGTCCTTGCCGCACAGTTCGGAGCATTGCCCGTAGTAGACGCCCTCACGCGTCGCCTTGAACCAGGTCTCGTTCAGCCGGCCGGGGATCGCGTCGATCTTGATGCCGAACGAAGGCACCGCAAAGGCGTGGATCACATCCGAGCCGATCACCTGCACGCGCACGACCTTGTTCAGCGGGACGACAACCGGGTTGTCGACCGCGAGGAGCCGGGGCGGCTGCGGAGTGATCTTCGCGCGCTCGGCGTCCTGCAACATGATCGAGGTGAATTCGATCTTGTCGTCGGGATAGGTGTAGGTCCAGTTCCACTGATTGCCCGTCGCCTTGATGGTGAGATCGGCAGGTGGAATGTTCAACTGCACGAACAGGATGCGGAACGACGGCACCGCGATCACCACAAGGATCACGACCGGGATGATGGTCCAGGCCACTTCCAGCAGCGTGTTGTGAGTGGTGCGCGACGGCGTCGGATTGGCCTTAGCGTTGAACTTGACGATGCAGATCAAGAGCAGCGCCAGCACAAAGATCGTGATCGCGATAACGATCCAGAGGACGAAATTGTGGAACCAGGCGATGTCGTCCATCGTCGGCGCGGCCGACTGCTGAAAACCCATCTGCCACGGCGAAGGCTGGCCGAGACCGGCGAACGCCGAACCCGCCGCCACGAAGGCCGCCGCGAAAGCGAGTGCCGGGACCGCTGACCGGATTAATCGCATGAGCATTGACGTGTCCGCTCCTTGTTCGACCGTGGCCGACGGCATGCAAGCCGAAATTCTTTGCCGCGAGCACCCTTTAGCTCGCGTCTGCGCGGCAACATTGCCGGCAAGACTCCGGCGCTTTGGGATAGCGCCCGACGAAGCCTTGGGCGTTCTCAAACCACAATTCAGCCCTACTCGCAATGCGGCTTGTGCCGTTCCAAAGTGGGGTGTGCACCAGCAGGCAGCGGCCTGCTGAAAGCCCAGATTTTGCGGCCTTTTCGCGGGGCGGTCGTTTGATATCGCCCCGTTATTGACATGGTTGAAGCAGCATGTACGCAGACGGGCGTAATGGACCGCAGAATTGCGGCGATTCGGGCTTTGCGCTGACCCTTGGTCGGCGCAGCCGCAAGGGCAAGGCTATGGATCTTACGACCTGGGTTCCGCGCATCATGGCGGCGACGCTGGCCATCCTGTCGCTTGGCGCGACAGCGTCGGCGCAGGGCACCGTCAAGTCGGTTCACGCCGACTGGCAGATTCGCTGCGACACCCCGCCCGGCGCGCAAGGTGAGCAGTGCGCCCTGATCCAGAGCGTGACGGCCGAGGACCGGCCGAACGTCGGGCTCACCGTTATCGTACTCAAGACCGCCGACGCAAAGAGCCGGCTGATGCGCGTGCTTGCGCCGCTCGGCGTGCTGCTGCCGTCCGGCCTCGGGTTGAAGATCGACAAGACCGATGTAGGCCGTGCCGGTTTCGTGCGCTGCCTGCCGAACGGCTGCGTCGCCGAAGTGGTGATGGACGACAATCTGGTGAAGCAGCTGCGCACCGGGCAGGCCGCGACCTTCATCATCTTCCAGACACCGGAAGAAGGCATCGGTATTCCGATGGGCCTGAAAGGCTTCGGCGAAGGCTACGACAAGCTGCCTTGATTTGTTTGCGCGTGATCCTGCTCCGAAAATCGATACCCACTTTTCGGGATCACACGCGCTTAGTTTGTCGCGAGCTTGAACGTCGTCCTCAGGAAATCCTTCACCGCCACTTTCACGGCTGCGGTCGCTTCCGCGTCATGATTGACGTGCGGATCGCTCTGCACGCACGGGTCCTTGTAGGTGAACGGCTCCTTCGAGACGGCATTGATCAGCACACCCTTCGGCTCCTCGGCGATCTGGCAGGCGCGCACGGTCTGCGCGCCTTTCACCATAAACGGCTTCGTGCTGCCGAGCGGATTGTCGAAGCCATGCTGGGCATTCGGATATTCGGTGAGCTGCACGTCGCGACCGGCCGCACGCAGCCGCTCGATGTACTTCTTGCAGGCGGCGACCGGATTGTAGTCGTCAGGTGTGCCATGGAAGATCCGGATCGGCTTGTCCGCCACGTCGGTGTCGGACTGATAGGTCGTCGAACAATCCGGATAGAACGGAAGGTAGGCGGCGAATTCGATGCCGGACTTGTTCCACGCCTGGTGAAAGCGCTTCAGGCTCGCGAACAGCGCGCCCTGTCCACCACGTGAAAAGCCCATCAACGCGATGCGCGAGGGGTCGACGCGCGGATGTTTCGCCAGGACTTCGAGAATGCGGTAGGAGTCGAGCGTGAACGCGAGCCGGCCGAGCCGCGCCTGATCCATGTTGACCGAGACGAGGCTACGCCCGGTGAAACCGTCGAGCGCGAAGGTCGAGATGCCCATCGCGTTGAGTTCGCGCGCCCACATCTCGATGTTCGGTCCCATGCCGCCTGAACCGTGGACGAGCACAACAACTGGAAGCCTGCCGGTCCCCTGTGCGACGCGGAATTCGCCGGTGATCGTGACGGCAGGGCCGTTCGTATCGCCGGCAAGGAACTGCTGATCGGTGAGCGTCAATGAGGGAATTGCATGCAGCTCGGTGCGCGCTGCGATCTGCCGTTTTGCGTCGTCCTGAGCCTGCGCCGCAAGAGACGCGACGAGCGCGCATGCCAGAACGGCAAGACGGACTGCCTTCATGACTTCTTCCCCGTTTTGAGACCTTTGACCTTGGCCCACATGGTAACGGAGCGGCCATATTGGCACCATCGGCCCCCTCGCGGATCAGGGTTGCGTCCCCTATCTTCGCCTTGATCCACTCATGTCCGGATTTGCCCAATGACCGACCCGATGTCCTCTCTGCTCGACCGCGCACAACTCGATCGCTCCCGCGTCACCAAGCTGCTGGGCCGCGGCCTCGAGGGCGCGGACGACGGCGAACTCTTCCTCGAATACCGGCAAGCCGAGGCACTGGTGTTCGACAACGGACGGCTGAAGCAGGCGACCTACGACACCGCGCAAGGTTTTGGCCTGCGCGCCGTGAAGGGCGAGGCGGTCGGCTACGCGCATGCCTCTGATGTGTCCGAGGAAGCGATTTCGCGCGCGGTCGATGCGGTGCGCGCCGTGCAGGGCGGATACTCGGGCAGCTATTCGCAGGCGCCGGCGCGGACGAACGTGCGGCTTTATGGCGACGACAATCCGCTTGGCGCGCCGTCGTTCGAGACCAAGGTGAAGCTCCTGGAAGAGATCGACGCGTTTGCGCGCGCCAAGGACCCGCGCGTGCGGCAGGTCTCGGTGTCGTTCGGCGCGACGTGGCAGGTGGTGGAAATCCTGCGCGCCGACGGCGAGACCTATCGCGATATTCGCCCGCTGGTGCGCGTCAACGTGTCAGTCGTCGCCGGTGAAGGTGACCGGCAGGAGTCGGGCAGCCACGGCTATGGCGGGCGCGAGGGCTATCAGCGTTTCATCGAGACGGGAAAATGGAAGGGCGCGGTCGACGACGCGGTGCGTCAGGCGCTGGTCAATCTCGAAGCGGTCCCCGCTCCGGCCGGCGAGTTCGATGTCGTGCTCGGTCCCGGCTGGCCCGGCGTGATGCTGCATGAAGCCGTCGGTCACGGACTTGAGGGCGACTTCAATCGCAAGAAGACGTCCGCCTTCGCCGGGCTGATGGGCCAGCAGGTCGCCGCCAAGGGCGTGACCGTGGTGGACGACGGCACGCTGAACGACAGGCGCGGCTCGCTCACCATCGACGACGAAGGCACGCCGACCAGCCGCACGGTGCTGATCGAGGACGGCATTTTGGTCGGCTACATGCAGGATCGGCAGAACGCGCGCCTGATGGGCATGAAGCCGACCGGCAACGGGCGGCGCGAGAGCTACGGCCACGTGCCGATGCCGCGCATGACCAACACCTACATGCTGGCCGGCGGCCGCGATCCGAAGGAAATTCTCGCCTCGGTAAAGAACGGCATCTACGCGGTGTCGTTCGGCGGCGGACAGGTTGACATCACGTCGGGCAAATACGTGTTCCAGTGCACGGAAGCCTACAAGCTCGAGAACGGCAAGATCGGTACGCCGATCAAGGGCGCAATGTTGATCGGCAACGGGCCAAGCGACCTGCATCGCGTCAGCATGGTCGGCAACGATCTCGAACTCGACACCGGCATCGGCACCTGCGGCAAGAACGGCCAGGGCGTGCCGGTCGGGGTCGGCCAGCCGACGCTGCGGATGGACAAGATCACGGTCGGCGGGACGGGCTGATTACCGCACCACGCCGGAGACGCAGCAGGGCTTGTGGCGCGGCCGGGTGATCCGCTCTTTCAGGAAGCAGCGCGCCGAGGTGCCGAGATAGCCTGGCCGCACGTAGGTCCAGGCGCGGCATTTCTGCTCGGACTCGCAGGCCTGTGCGCATACCGCGCCGTTCGGGTCGGTCTTCACCTCGATATTCTTGTAATCCCCCCCGGTGCGGTCGATCGAGAACTCCATCTGCCCGCCCTGGCGTTCCAGCACGCCCGCGCCCTTCACGCCGGAGACGCAGCAACTGTCCTCGTTGCGCGCCGTGACCTGCGACTTGAGCCAGCACACCGCGCCTGGCTGAACCGTACCCGGATAAGAGAAGCTCCACGCGCGGCAGCGGCCTTCGCGCTCGCATCGCGCCGCGCACGCCGCCGGATCGCCCGATCGCACCGGGACATTGAGATAGTCGCCGCCGGGGCGGTCATAGCCGACCTGCGCATGCGCCGGCGGCGCCACGAGGAGGGCGGCGATGACGAAAAAAAAGACAATGCGCAGGTAACGCATTCTGCTGCCGCATGTTTCTCGGCCGGAATCGGCCGCGTCCGCCCCAAGGTCATGTTAGTCAACCGCGTGCGCGGATGCGAGAGGGTTCAAGCGGCGCGATGCTTGGCGGCGCAGGCGCGCAGCTTGCCCATCGCCTCCTTGATGCCGGTGAGATGAAACAGTCGCACCCGGCCTCCCGTGTTGACTCGCAATAGTTCGGCGCCCTTCAATCGGTTTTCCCAATCGGTGCCGCTCAGCGACGTGGACAGAAGCGTCGGCGTGACTGCAGTGAATGCTTTCGTGAGAACCGGGCCTCGATCGAGCTGGATCCGCATCGCGGTTTTCTGGTTGAACAGCATGCTCCAGAACATATCGACCTGATGGCTGCGCAGCCCGAGCCTCAGTTCGCCGTTCGGTTCGAGCGAAAGCCCGACATCGTAGTTGTTGATAGCTTGCGACCACATGTGGCACTGGCGGAATTTGCCGTCTTGCATGATGGCCTGCCCGATCCAGCCTTCATGCCTGAACTCCGCCGCGAGCGCCGGCGTCGCCACCATCACCGCGAAGAACGGAACGACCATCCCGAAGCGTGATTTACGCATGTCCCGGCCCTCTACCCTTGCGGGAATATTTTGGCATCGGTTGCGCAAGCCATCAAGCACGCGGTGCCTGAATTTCCCTCGCCGCTTCGACCAAACGCTGCGCCGGTCGGCGCAATCCGGCCCTGCGGGTCGCCCGCTAGGTCCGCACGCGCCGATCGTGTAGCAACGCGCAAACGACCCCACGGACCACGCCCATGAATGCCCATTCCGCCGAAATGAGCCTGCTCGCCCTCCCCCTCGTCCTGCTGGCCGCGGTCGTCATCAGCGTGCCGATCGCGCGCTTTGGCAGGCTCTCGGCGATCGTCGCCTATCTGGTGGCGGGCGTGGTGATCGGGCCCTATGGGCTCGGCATGTTCACGCGGCCCGAGACCATCATCACGGTGGCAGAGCTTGGCGTCGTGATGCTGCTCTTCCTGATCGGGCTTGAGCTCGAGCTCTCGCGCCTGCTCGCGATGCGCCGTGACATCTTCGGACTTGGCGTCGCCCAACTCGTGCTGACCGCTGCGGCGATCGCGGGTCTTGCGCTTGCGACCGGCCTGTTCGGCTGGCGCGGTGCGCTCGTTGCGGGGTTGGCGCTGGCGCTGTCGGCGACCTCGATTGCGCTGCGCATCCTGGAGGAACGCGGACATCTGCAGCAGCCCTATGGGCAGCGCGCCTTTGCGATCCTCCTGTTCCAGGACATGGCGGTCGTGCCGCTGCTCGCGCTGGTGCCGCTGCTGGCCCCGGGCGATGCCGTGAAGGAGCAGGTCACGCTCGCCGAAACCGCGAGCTCCGTCGGACTCGCCGGTCTCGCCATCGCGGCGCTGGTGCTCGCCGGCCGCTACCTGCTCAATCCGTTCTTCCGCCTGCTCGCCTGGACCGATGCGCGCGAGGTGATGACCGCGGCGGCGCTCCTTGTCGTGCTCGGCGCCGCACTACTGATGCATGCGGTCGGCATGTCGATGGCGCTCGGGGCGTTTCTCGCCGGCGTGCTGCTCGCTGAATCAAGCTATCGCCACGAGCTGGAAGCCGACATCGAGCCGTTCCGCGGCCTCCTGCTCGCGCTGTTCTTCATGGGCGTCGGCATGACGATCGACATGCGGATCGTCATGGCGAACCTGTGGCTCGTTATCGCCGCCGCCGTCGTCATCACGCTACTGAAAGCCGGCATCGTATGGGCGCTGTTCCGGGTCACCTGCGCACGGCGTGGCGAAGCGCTGCAGGCAGGCTCCGTGCTGACCGGCGCAGGCGAATTCGCTTTCGTGCTGCTGCCGCTCGGAACCACGCTCGGAGTTTTCAGTGCCACGCAGGGCAGCCTCCTGTCGGCGATCGCGGCCGTCACGCTGCTGATCGGGCCACCGTTCGCGGAAGTGACCGAGCGGCTCCTGCGCCGCTTCGAACGGGCGCAGGTATCGGAAACCGGCGATTTCGACGGCACCAAACCTTCGGTGCTGGTGATCGGCTTCGGCCGATTTGGACAGATCGTGTCGCAATACCTGCTCGCCGAGGAGGTCGACGTGACCGCGATCGATCTCGATTCCGAAATGATTCCGGTCGCCGCACGGTTCGGCTTCAAGGTCTATTATGGCGACGGCACACGGCTCGACGTGCTGCGGGCTGCCGGCCTCGACAAAGCGCGGCTGATTGCGATCTGTGTAGACAAGCAGGAGGATTGCAACCGTATCGTCGAACTTACCCAGATGGAGTTTCCCGGCACGAAGATTTTCGCCCGCTCCTACGACCGCGGCCACACCTTGCAGCTTCTGGCGAAGAACGTGGATTACGAGGTGCGCGAGACGTTCGAATCCGCCAACAAGTTCGGCCGCAAGACGCTGGAGGCAATCGGCATCGAGCCCGAGCGCGCGGCGCTGGTCGAGGATTTCATCCGCACGCGCGACCGCGACCGTATCGCGATCCAGCAGGCGGAGGGCATCTACGCCGGGATCGACCTGCTGCGTAAGCGCCCGACGATGGCGCCATTCAGCGAGCCGGTGCACGAAGCGAAGCCGCTGAACGAACAGGCCGAGGTGATCATCAAGGAGGAGAAGGTGGAGCCGAATTGATTGGCTACTGCGTGAATCCCAGCAGCCGCGGCAGGAACAGCACGACCTCCGGGATGAAGGCGAGGATCAGCAGCACCACGACGATGGCAGCGATAAACGGAAGCAGCGGCTTGAGCAGCTTCTCCATCGGCAGGCCGCTGATCGCCATGCCGACGAACAGGCAAAGGCCGACCGGCGGCGTGATGTGGCCGATCGCGGAAGCGATCACGCACACCATGCCGAAATGGATCGGGTGCACGCCGACCGCCTGCGCAACGGGAAGCAAAACCGGCACCGTGACGAGAATGATCTCCGACGGCGTCAGGAACGTGCCGAGGATGATGTAGAGGAAGATCACCAGCACGATGAACATCCACCACTCGGGCGCGATGATGGCGATCGCGCTCGCGACCACGAATGGGAATTTGGAATAGGTCAGCACCCAACCGAAGGCGCCGACGAAGCCGATGATCAGGCCGATCACGCCGGAAAGCCGCGCCGAGTCGGCGAAGATCGCCGGGAGGTCGCGCAGCGCCGGCTCACGATAGAAGATCGGCGGTACGGCAAGCGCATACACGACCGCGACGGCGGCAGCCTCGGTCGGCGTGAACAGGCCAAACAGGATGCCGCCCATGATGATCACCGGGATCGCGAGCGCCGGCAGCGCGGCGACCAGCGCGGCGGTGAACTGCTGCAGCGTCGGCGGGGCTTCCTTGGGGTAGTTGCGCTTCTTTGCGATCACGAAGATCGGCACCGCCATTCCCATGCCGACGAGTATGCCCGGGATCACGCCGGCGGCGAACATCGCGGCGACCGACTCGTCCGCCATCCAGGCGTAAATCACCGCGATGATCGAGGGCGGGATGATCGGCGCCAACACGGCAGTGCTCACCGTGAGCGCGGTCGCGAAATCAAGGTCGTAGCCCTTGCGCACCATCTGCGGGATGAGAAACGTGCCGAGCGCGGAGACGTCGGCCACCGCGGAGCCAGAAATGCCACCGAAGAACATGCTGTCGAGTACGTTGACGTAGGCGAGGCCGCCACGGAAGCGCCCGACCAGCACGGTCGCGAGGTCGATCAGAACGCGCGCCACCCCGCCGCGGGCCGCGACATTGCCGGCGAGGATGAACAGCGGCGCCGAGAGCAGTAGGTAGGAATCCGATAGCAAGCCGACGAAGCGCGTCGGGACAATGATCGGGTTGAGCGTCGGATAGAGCATGGCGGCGCCGAAAGCGCCCGCTCCGAGCGCGATCGAGATCGGCATCCCGGCGAGGATGCAGATGATGAAGACGATCAGGAGCGTTTCGGCCATACGCTCCCCAGTGTTCTGTAGATTTGAACGGCCATCGGCAGGATGATCAGCGCCGAGCCGACCGGGATCGCGGCGAACACCCAGCCGAGCGGCAGGCCGAGGCCCGCGCTAGTCTGCAATTGCGCGTTCGGCACCAGCACGAGGCTCAGTTTGATCAGGTAGGCGAACAGCGCGATGCTCGCGGCGTTCATGGCGATCAGGGTCAGCGCGCGGCCGCGCGGCGAGAGGTGGTTGACGAAATAGTCGAGCACGGTGTGCTGGCCGCGTTGCATCGCGGATGCCGAACCGATCATCACCAGCCAGATGAACAGGAAGCGAGGCACCTCCTCGAGTCCGTCGAAGCCCGCCGAGCCCGCGTAGCGCAGCACCACTTGCAGGAACACCGCCGCGGTCATCACCGCGAGAATCAGCCCGCCGAGATGCCCGAGTCCGTCATAGAAAAGCGCAAAGGCGGACTTTCGGTCCGCGTCCGCGCTGTCTCCCCCCTGCCCGTGCGACACGGGATTACTTGGTGGCGAGGATCTGGTCGACGATCTTGCGCGCGTCCTTGCCGGCGGGCGTCGCGTAGAAATCGTTGTAGACACTTTCCGTCGCCTGCCGGAACGGCGTCGCGTCCGGCTTGGTGATGGTCACGCCCTTCTCGCGCACTTGGTCCTGGATCTGCTTGTCCTCATCGAGGATGAATTTGCGATTGAAGTCGCGCGCGTGCGCCCACGCGTCGGTTACGGCCTTCTGACCTGCCGCATCGAGCTTGGCCCACGAGGCCTTCGACATGATCAGCGCGACCGCCTGATGAGTGTGACGCACATCGGCGACGTATTTGACGATGTCGTAGAACTTGTTGTGGTAGAACGTGTTGACGCCACCCTCTGCGTAATCGATCACCTTCGTCTGTAGCGCGGTCGCGACTTCCGGGAACGCGATCGGGGTCGAAATCATGCCGAGCGCCTTGAAGGTGGCGACGAGGATGCGATCCTCCTGCACGCGCACCTTCTTTCCCTTTACGTCGGCAAGCGAGTTGATCGCCCCGTGGCCGTAGATGCCGCGATAGCCCGCCGCGATGAAGCCGATCAGCTTGAGGCCCTTCTTGTCGAGAACGCCCTCGTAATACTTGGTGATGGTGTCGTTTCCATCGAGCGCCTTGAAGACGTGATCGTAGTCGCGGAAAATATACGGAAGCTGGAATGCCGACATTTCAGGAATCAGCGTCGAGAGCGGAGCGGTGGTGATCGGACCGAAGTCGACCGCGCCGAGTTGGATCTGCTGCGCCACCTCGCGCTCGCCGCCAAGCGCGCCCGAATGGTGATGCGCGATCTTGATCTTGCCGCCCGAGAGTTCGGCGACCTTGTCGATGAACTGCTGCGCCGCCAGCGACGTACCCTGCTTCGGCGGGTTGACGTTGCCCATGGTCATTTCCTGCGCGGCAGCGGGTAGAGCCAGTGAAAGAGTCACGCACGCAGCCAGGATATGAATCGACCGATTCAACATGGCGACCTCCCCGTTTGCGGCTCTATTGTTCTTGACGCACGGCGGCTACCGCTTGCGGCGTGCTTGGTGTGCCCTGTGACCGTGGGCTGTCCGGCATTGTGGGTGAGCCGGGAGAATGGGGTCAAGCGATCTACACGATACGGGCGACGATGAAGGGGAGCAATAATGCCGCAGCCGTCCGCGAAGCCGATCACGTTCACGGTTGGTGAAACGCAGAATGTGTCCGCCCTGCTGCAGGCGCCGACGAACGCGTCGGCCTGCTTTGTCTTCGCGCATGGCGCGGGCGCCGGAATGGCGCACCCGTTCATGGCGTCGGTGGCGGCCGGGCTGGCGGAGCGCGGCATTGCGAGCTTGCGCTACCAGTTTCCCTACATGGAGAAAGGCGGCAAGCGCCCCGACCCGCCGCAGGTTGCGCACGCGGCGGTGCGCGCCGCCGTCGCGGAAGCGCGCCGGCAATTGCCCGGTTTGCCGCTGATCGCCGGCGGAAAGTCGTTCGGCGGGCGGATGACCTCGCAGGCGCAGGCCAAAGCGCCGCTCGGCGTGGCGGGACTCGCCTTTCTCGGTTTCCCGCTGCATCCGGCGAAGCGTCCATCGCGCGAGCGCGCAACGCATCTCGCCGACGTGACGATTCCGATGCTGTTCCTGCAAGGCACGCGCGATGCGCTCGCCGAACTCGGCGAGCTTGAGCCCGCGTGCAAAGCGCTCGGCAGCCGCGCAACGCTGAGACTGTTCGATGACGCAGATCATTCGTTCCATGTGCCGGCGCGTACCGGCCGCAAGGATGCAGCCGTCCGCAACGAGGTGCTGGATGCGTTCGCCGAATGGGTGGAGCGCGTCGCCCTAACCAGCGGCAAAGACTGAGTGTTTGCGATTATCATCGACTTCGCCGCGCATTAGGCGCATGGTGCGGGCGACCGAAACGCCAGCGCAAAGCGGCCGGCCCTTCACTCCAACTCGACGGCATCGACCGGAGCCCATTCGGGCATCCGTTGCACTCGCTCCGAAACATGTCGGACGAAGGGGAAACCATATGGAAATGCCAGCAATTCTTCGCGGCGATTTACTCACACGTCTTCTACAGGGCGCGGCGGTCGGTGCGGCCGTAACCTTGATCGTCGGCTTCAACTGGGGCGGCTGGGTCACCGGCGGGACCGCGAAAGATATGGTCCAGCGCAGCAGCAGTTCGGCCGTCGTGACGGCGCTCTCGCCGATCTGCGTCGACAAGTTTCAGCAAAGCGCGGGTGCCGCAGCCAACATGGTCGAGTTGAAGAAGGTCAGCAGCTATCAGCAGAGCTCGTTCATCGAGAAGGGCGGCTGGGCGACGTTGCCCGGCAACGACAGCGCCAATTCCGCCGTCGCACGCGCATGCGCCGAGATGCTCAGCAGCCTGAAGTGATTTGATGAAGGCGCCACGCCGCGTTCGTACCGAACCGGCGTGGCATAGTCTGGCGAGTCCATGAGCCTGGAATTTCCGAACAGCAGCCGCTCCTACGATGCAACGCGTCGTGCGGTGCGCTTCTGGGGCTACGACACCGCGATGGAGTGGTCGTTCTTCGTGACCGCCGATGCGCTGCAACGCGTGCAGCCCACGATGGCGACGGACGAGGCCGGTATGCTCGGCGTATTCGATTCCAACCGCGACCGGATTTGCGCTGCCGCCGCGAAACTCTATGCGCGCGGGCGCAAAGGTTCCTACGAGCTTGGCGCCGGGGACCTGTGACGATGCCCACGCGCACGCGCGAGAAGACGTGGACTTTCAGCAGGCCCTTCACGCTCAAGGGCATCGGCCACGAGTTGCCCGCCGGGAGCTATCGCGTTGCGACCGACGAAGCGTTGATCGAAGGCCTGTCGTTCCCGGTATACCGGCGTGTCGCCACGATGATCTTTGCACCGGGACGTAATCGCGCGTCGCTGGAGATGCTGAGCATCGACCCGGAGGATTTGCAGGCCGCGCAGGACCGGGATGCCGCGGCCCCTCACTGACGGCGCGGTCGGCCGGTTTGTTAATGATAGATGGCGCAGGGTGCGTTCCAGAGGAGACACCCATGGCCGCCCATGACCCAATACGCACGCGCTACGATGCGTTCTTCGGCACCGATTTCATGCCGCTGATCCGCCACGAACAGACGCAAGGCGCCGAGGAGCGCGTCGCCTATGCGGCGGAGTTCGCGGCCTTTCAGCTCGGGCAGATCGACAAAAAGCTCGGGCGGCTGATCGAGCTGATGGAAAAGACGGACGTACCGAGCTGACAAGATCGGATTTCACCACGCGGGCGCCCAAAGAAAAGCGCCCGCCGGGAGGGGCCGGCGGGCGCAAAGTCCGAACCTCGGAGGGAACGAGGAGGTCCGGTTCGGGAGGCCGACGGGGGAGGATCGGCCTGGCCAAGTTCAGTAGGCACGCCACGCAGGCTGCAGAGCCGGCGCCTTCACGGACGGTACGATCGAGGGCGCGTCGAAGCTCTTTTGCGCAAGCCCGATCGACGAGCGGCGGCGGTTGATGCGCCGCTCGTGCGCGCGGCTCACCAGGATCGCGGTCGGATCGCGCCAGACCGGCTCGGAAATCGCATCGCGAAGATCGCCTCGGGTAAGGCCGATGTCGGCGAGCATGCGGTCGTCGAGGCCGGCAAGCGAAGCCGCATCGCGGCGGTTTTTGAGGGTCTGGAGAACGGTGACGCGCGCGATCCGCCACGAACCCGAAAACGGCGTTGACCAGCCACGCAGCGTGCGAGGGGGTCTGGGTATCGGCATAGATCGACATGGCATCCTCCAATGGTTCGTGGGCGCAGGAGGGCCCTTTGGCGCACCCCGATATTTCGCGGAGCGGCCCGAAAAGCTCTGATTTGCCCTGACCATCGAAATATGCGCCTTCCCTATTGATAAGTGAAACGAATGTTTTTAATCTCATGCATCAGTCGTAGTGATGGATAATCCCGCCCCGGACGCCATTGGGTCCGCAGCGGTTTTTCGAAGGGCACCTGTCATGACCGCTCTGCTCGACGTCGATCAGCTTCGCACCTTCATTGCTATTGCCGAGACCGGCAGCTTCACGCGCGCCGCCGACATCGTGCACAAGACGCAGTCCGCCGTGTCGATGCAGATGAAGCGGCTGGAGGAGCGGCTCGACCGCGCGATCTTCGCGCGCGACGGGCGCGCCTCGAAGCTTACCGAGGACGGTGAGCGCTTGCTCGATTACGCGCGCCGCATCGTGAAGCTCAACGTCGAGACGATCGCGGCATTCTCCGATGAACTCACCGGGCGCGTGCGGCTCGGCGTGCCGGACGATTACGCCGACCGCTACCTGCCGGAGATCATGGCGCGCTTCTCGCGCGCGTATCCGGCGGTCGAGCTGACCGTGATCTGCGAGGAGACGATCTGCCTGCTCGAGCGCATCAAAGGCAACGAGATCGATCTTGCGATCATCACCAATTGCTCCGGCTCGATGACGGCGGAAAATTTCCGCCAGGAGCGATTGCTGTGGGCGACTTCGAACCGACACTCGGTGCACACCGAGGAGCGGGTGCCGCTCGCGCTCGGCCGGCCGACCTGCGCATGGCGGCGCGCCGCGACCGAAAGCCTCGAGTCGGTTGGGCGGCCCTATCGCGTGCTCTATTCGAGCGGCAACGCGGCGGCGATCTGCGCCGCGGTGTTGTCCGGCCTGGCGGTGTCGGTGTTTCCCGAATCGGGCCTCCGGCCCGGCATGCGCGTGCTGTCCGCCGCCGACGGTTTTCCGGAGTTGCCGCCCTGCCGCATCGGTCTGGTGCGCAATCCGCATGAGCGCAACCCGATGGCCGACGCATTGGCCGAGCATGTGGTGTCCTCGCTCGATAACCTGTCGGAGGCCGCGAAGGCGGCGGAGTAGTCGATAGCTCCACCAACGCCGCATCGAGCACCTTCACCAGATCCGCCGGCGCAATCTCGATCTGCAGCCCGCGCCGGCCGCCGTTCACGATAATCGTCTGATGCGCGAGCGCGGATTGCGCGACGAACACGCGCACGCGCTTCTTCTGGCCGAACGGCGAGATGCCGCCGACGTGATAGCCGGTGTGGCGCTCGGCCTCGGCGGGCGGAAGCATCGCGGCATCTTTCGCACCAGCGGCTGCCGCAAGTTTCTTCAAGGAAACTTCGGCATCCGACGGCACCAGCACGCACACCACCGCGCCGCCCGCCTTCGCCATCAAAGTCTTCAGGAGACGCGCCGGAGAAACGCCGAGCGCCTCCGCGGCCTGCATGCCGATGCGCGCGGCATTCGGATCGTAGTCGTATTCGTGCAGCGTGAACGCAATGCCGGCTTTGGTCAGCGCGACGGTCGCGGGTGTGCCTTTGGCCATGGCCTCAAATCAAGCCTGATCGAACTCCTGCATCCACGCAGAGCTGAGGCTCGCACGCAGGTAGAACTGCTCCAGCCGCCCGCGCGTGCCTTGCGCACGCTGATCCTGGCCCAAGCCCATAAAGCGGACGGCATTGCCGAACATGATCGCGTCGACCTGCTCGAATCCGAATCCAAGATCGCGACGCAGGAAGTCCGTGACGATATCCGGATAGAGGCGGTCGTTGCGGTGGCTGGGTGTGGCCCGGCTCGGAAAGCCGTCCGCATAGCCCGCCATCGTCCAGTCGCTTCCATACACCAGGCGCCGCGGCGCGGTCGGAAACTGCTCAAGAAACTTCTTGAACAGCCACGCGATATAGCGCCGCTGCTCGGGAGTGCGCTGCAAGACCTCGCCGAAAGAGCTGATGTCGACGTAAACATGCGGCGTAGATGCTGCGCCCAGCATCTTGCCTATCGTCCAGCCCCAGGATTGCTCGGGTTGCTCGCGATTGCCGCCACGATTGAACCCGCCGAAATGCGCCATGTTGAGCCGCAGCGCCGGGTACTTCTCAAGCACCTTGACCCAGCCGGCCGGATTGGCACGAACGCCGTAGCCGGGCAGCGAGCCGTAGGAATTCGAGGCATGTGCCATGACCGGAACGCTGTTTTGCGCGCACCAGCCGTAAAGCTCGTCGAGTGCGGCGTCGAGCAGGCGGCCAGCATTTGACCCAAGTCCCTCGCTCGCGCTGATCACATGCGCAGGAAGACCGTTACCCAATTCGGCATTGCCGGTCGGGCGGAAGCCCATCGGCGGATAGAGTTTTACCCCGATGAAGCCCAACTCCTCGATGGCCCGTTTGGCCACCGCCATCGGCTCATCGGCCGGGGGACCACCGCGCAGCCGGAAAAGCGCCTGCCGCAGCGGATCGAAGGCGACGAAGCCGTGCACCCGCGGTCCGGTCTTGCGGCGCGAGATTCGCGCCATGGCTTCGACCTGCTCGCGCATCGGCGCCGACCGGTTGCCGAAAGAAGATTCTCCCGCGGGGCCGAGCCACGCCGCGAAGTCGACGAGCGCCGGCGTGAGCAGTTTGCTGCGACCGCCGTGAAGCCGGTGCAGCTCGTCGGCAAGCTGGAACCGGTATCGCGTGAACAGCAGTCCCCACCGGATATAATTGCTGAACGGACCGTCGGTGTGCTTGTAAAGTATCTCGGCAACAGCGCGGCAGTCGTTCTGTTCGTCGGCCTGCTGGCCGCGCAGCTCCTGCGGAGGCCGGAGCGGATAAGCCTCCTTGCGCAACAGAAACTTTATTTCTTCGAGCGCCGCGAACGACACAAATACCTGCCCCACCCGAAGGCCTTTTTGGACCTGCGTCGGCCACCAGACTTCGTTGAGGATATCGTTCAACAATTCCAGTTCGACCGCCTCGCTCGCGCGCGGCCGCGCACCGCCGCGCTCCATTTCGTCGATGACCCAGATTTCATCATTCGGCGGACAGGCCTTCTTGCTGACAGCCACCGCCAACATGTGCAGCATCACCGCGATCGCATCCTTGTGCTTCTCAAAC
The DNA here is from genome assembly GCA_963779545.1 of uncultured Alphaproteobacteria bacterium. Lineage (GTDB taxonomy): Bacteria > Pseudomonadota > Alphaproteobacteria > Rhizobiales > Xanthobacteraceae > PALSA-894. The sequence goes on from CAVZYQ010000015.1 coordinate 285,192, forward strand.
AGCGCGGCGTAGTCGCGACTGCCCGAGCGCATGGACCGCGTGACCTCGGGCAACACAACCTTCTTGATGAAGCTCTCGGCCGGGACGTCCAGGACATTGAACAGATGGCAGTGCGCGTCGATGATGCGATTCTGCTGGATCGGCGTGAACGGCCCTTGGGCGGTCTGGGCAATCGCCCCTGTCAATGGAGCTTGCGAAACGCCCGCGGCCGCAAGCGTACCAGCAAGGAAGTCGCGGCGGCGCATGGTGCTCTCCAACAGCCGCCTTACGCTACCGGAGGTGGCAGCAGGCGTCGAGTCCGGCAACCCGCGGACCGTCGCTCCGAAGCCTGCGCGCGGCACATCATGGCGCGGCGCGCGCGTGAAGCATGACGGTGAGGGCGGCCACGACATAGAGCAGCGATCCGATCGCGAAGGGCAGCGTGTAGGCGCCACTCGCCGCATAGAGCAGGCCGAACGTCATCGGCCCGAACGCCAGAATGATCTGGTTGACGGCGGATACGGTTGAGATCACCAGCGTAAAACTCTGTTCGTCGAACTCCTGCTGAATGATCAGCGGCGGGAGCAGCGGCAGATTACCCAGCCCCAATCCGAACAGCACGCAGCCGAGCAGCGCGACCGCCGGTCCGGGTGCAAGCGCGAGCGCAATCACGCCAACCGCCTGCATGATGAAGCTGAGCGCCGCCACGACGCGCCGGTTCGCCTCACCGATATTCCAGGCGACCGCGGAACGCCCTGTGATCGCAAGCACCACGCATCCGGTCATCGCCCACGTGGCGCCATCGAGGCCCAGCATCGGCCGCAGGTGATTGATGAGCTGCGAGTAGATGCCGATCTGCACGAACACCGCGATCGCGAACCCAAGCGTGAGGGACAGGAAGCGTGGCGAGCGCAGGAGCGTCCACCGATTCATCGGGGCAGCGGCCGGGCCGATGCTGGGCGCAGCACCGGTCTTCGCGGGTGCGCTGTTCAGCGCGGGCAGCATCCACAGCAGGATGACGACGGCCGCGGCGCCCAATGACGCGATAGTCCATTCCCAGCCGATCGCACGCCCTCCGAGCGTCAGCACTTGCAGGAAAAAGACGCCGCCAAGCGCGGTCCCGTTCAACGCGATACCGAGCGCCTTGGCGCGGCCGGTCGAAAACCCCGCACCGATGATGGCATTGATGGTTGCGGAGCTCCCGCACGCAAGACCGAACCCGCTGAGCAGCGCGGCGGCGAACAGGAGATACGGCGACGGAACGAGGACCCATGCGACGAAGCCCGCATAGATCGCGATCGCGCCGGCGAGCACGGTGCCGCGCAAGGTGATCGCCCGGTGGATCTCCGGCATCGCCGCAACGACGAGCGCGCTGACGAGAAAGTGCGCCGTGATCGCCGTGGAGATCAGCGCGACGGACCAGCCGCGTTCACTTTGCAGGTAGGGCAGGATCGCGGCCGGGCCGAACAGCCCGAGAGACCAGACCAGCATCCCGACGATGAAAGCGAGTGCAATCAGGCGCCGGGGCTTCTCGGTCGTGGTGCTGGCCGTCATCTCTCCTCGCGCGCACGAAGAGGAGAACGCGTCAGGTGCGGCGCCTCAATACGCATACTCGGTGAACACCGGCTCGACCGACTTGCCCCACGGGCCATGGTACTTTTCGAGCAGCTCCTCGGCCGGCGTGATACCGCGCGCGACGAACTCCTGCAGCGGCGCGAGGTAGCGCGTTTCGTCGCGGCCTTCGCTGTCGCGATAATTGCGCCGCTTCAGTCCGGCCTCCGCGAGCGCCAGGCATTCCTTCGCAAGGTCGAGCATCGTGCGGCCGCCGATCGTTGCCTTGAAGCCCTCGCGCGGGACATCGTCGCGCAGCTTCTGACGCTGCTCGCGCGCTCCAGCCCTTCACCAGATCCCACGCGGCATCGAGGCTCGCGTCGTCATAGAGGATGCCGACCCAGAACGCCGGCAGCGCGGGCAATCGGCGCCACGGGCCACCGTCCGAGCCGCGCATCTCCATGTAGCGCTTCAGCCGCACCTCGGGGAAAATCGAAGAAATGTGATTGGCCCAGTCCGACTGCGTGGCGCGCAGGTTTCCGTGGCCGGGCAGCTTGCCCTTGAGCAGATCGCGGAACGACATGCCGGACACGTCGATATATTCATCCTCGCGCTTGACGAAATACAGCGGCACGTCGAGCGCGTAATCGACATAGCGCTCAAACCCCATGCCGTCCTCGAACGCGAACGGCAGCATGCCGGCGCGCTGGTTGTCGGTGTCGCGCCACACCTCCGAGCGGAACGAGAGGAAGCCGTTCGGCTTACCTTCGGTGAATGGCGAATTCGCGAACAGCGCGGTCGCGACCGGCTGCAGTGCGAGCGACACGCGCAGCTTCTTCACCATGTCGGCTTCGGACGAGAAGTCGAGGTTCGTCTGCACCGTGCAGGTGCGATACATCATGTCGAGGCCGAGCGTGCCGACCTTCGGCATGTACGCCGTCATGATCTTGTAGCGGCTCTTCGGCATCTGCGGCGTCTGCGCGCGCGTCCATTTCGGGGACATGCCCAGGCCGAGGAAGCCGATGCCGAGCGGGCGCGCGATCTCCTTCACCTGCGCGAGATGCGCCATCAGTTCGCTGCAGGTCTGATGCACGGTTTCGAGCGGCGCGCCGGAGAGTTCGAATTGTCCGCCCGGGCTCGAGCGAGATCGCGCCGCCGCCGGTCACGTCCGCGAGGCCGATGATGTTCGGCCCGTCCATGATCGGCTCCCAGCCGAGCAGATGCTGCATGCCGACCAGCAGCGAGCGGATCGAGCGGCGGCCTTCGTAGGGCACCGGCTCATGCGTGTCGGTGGTGAACGCGAACTTCTCGTGCTCGGTCCCGATGCGCCACTGCGTCTTCGGCTTCGCGCCTTCAGCGAACCACGCGACGAGTTCGTCGCGCGATTCGATCGGCGTCAGGTCCACTACGTCACGCGCCATTCAGGAGATTCCGGCAGAAAAGGTCGCGACCTTAAACATGGGCCGCGCGCGAGGGCAATCTAGGCCGTGCGGCATCTATGTGCTCGCCTGTGACATTTCAAACACGCGGTTCGTTCTCGCAGCGCGCGTGCGCCCGAGCCTTGCGCAGTCTCTCGCTCGAAGAAGGGAGCGGAGCGCCGGGAAACGCCGGGGCGTGCGAAGCCCCGTGAGCGGCCGGCGAAGCCGCCCGGGACGCTTGCGTGTCCTGCGCTCTCTTGCGATCGAGAGCGCGCGCCTCACGGCGCTCCACGTGCGGCTCTTGGTCAACCCGGGCCACGCTTTCCGGCGCATTCGCGCGCCGATCAGCCAGCTCCTGGCGGGAGGTCCGTAGTGACCTCCAGGTGGAGCCCCGGGCCGCCCGAGTGCGGAATGCCTTCCGCCCGCGGGGCCGCATCCCGCTCCGCTTTCAAGATGCCTCCGGAAGGCGCCCTTCGGTGAGCAGGACGGGACGAATGATAGGACTATAGACTGATCCTAGTCAAGGACTATTTGCTTTCCACCACACGAATGATGACGACGCGTCCGCGATCCACAAAACTCTGAGGAGCAAGCGAAGCCAGCGTCTCGAAGGATGGCGGCATGCTCGGAGTTCCTCGTGGCCATCCTTCGAGACGCGCCTGTCGGCGCTCCTCAGGATGAGGATGCGGACTAGCGTATCTCAACAATCTCCGCCTCGCCGGCTCCCGCCTGCACCACATCGCCGACCGACTTGCCCATCAGCGCGCGGGCGACCGGTGACACATACGAGAGCGTGCCCTCGTTCGGCTCGGCCTCGTCCTCGCCGACAATGCGCCAGGTCTGCTTGCGGCCGTCGTCGCGCTCGATCGTGACGGTCGAGCCGAACTGCACCGTGTCGGTTTGCTCGGGCGCCGCCATCGGCTGCGCGGTCGAGCGGCGCGCCGTCCAGTAACGCAGGTCGCGGCCGACACTCGCGAGTGCCGCGCGGTCTCCCTCGCGTTGCGCGCGTGCGTGCGACTGATGCAGACGCACGAGCGTCTCCTCGATCCGCGCGAGGCCTGCGGCCGTCACGAGATTGGGGTGCTCCGAGATCGGGCGGTCGGGCAGTTCCTCGAAGGTGTCTGCGCCGTCCGGTTCCTTGACGAATGCGCGGCTCATGACTGGGGAAGTTGTGGCGCGCGGAATAGTTCCGCAAGAGCCATTTCGCCCGCCGGCCGAAGCGGCTTAACCTCCGTGCACACGCGGCGGAGAATCACACCATGCATGTCCTGGTGAACGGCGTGCGGCTGTTCTTCGATGTGGCGGGCGAAAAGCTCGTGCCCGACGGCGCCGTGATGCGCGAGAAGCCGACGCTGCTGCTGCTGCACGGCGGACCGGGCTTCGATCACACGATCTACAAGCCCGCCTATTCGGCGTTAAGCGATATCGCGCAAGTGATCTTTCTCGACCATCGCGGCAACGGGCGCAGCGACGCCGGGCCGAAGGAGAGCTGGACGCTGGCGCAATGGGGCGATGACGTGCGCGCGTTCTGCGACGTGCTCGGAATCGAAAAGCCGATCGTGCTCGGCGTGTCGTTCGGCGGCATGGTGGCGATGGCCTACGCGACGCGCCATCCGGCGCACCCCGCGAAACTCGTTCTGGTCAGCACCGAGGCATCGGCGGCTCGTACATGAAGCGGCGGGCCGAACTGTTCGAACAGCTCGGCGGGCCGGAAGTCGGCGCGCTGGCGCGGCGCCGGTTCCTCGAAAGCGACGGCATGCTCGACGAGGCCGGGATCGCCGAATGGCGCCGCCTCGCGATGCCGCTTTATGTGCGCAAGCCGCTCGACCCGGACATGATGCGCCGCGCGATCATCCGCCCCGACGTGCTGCAATGGTGGACGCGGCCCGGCAACGGCGAGAGCCGCCGCTTCGACATGATGGCGGACTTGAGCCGCATCGCCTGCCCGACGCTGGTGATGGGCGGCGAGGACGACCCGATGCATCCGGTCGAGTTGCAGGCCGACATCGCGGCGGCGCTGCCGGCGCATCTGGTGCGGTTCGAGCGGTTCGCGGGTTGCGGGCACGGCGTGGTGCCGGACGCCGGTGAGGCGGCGATGCGGGTGATCCGGGAGTTTGTGGTCAGCTAACGCCTACGCCGCCGCCGCCTGCTCGGCGTCCTTGAGCACCATGCGGGCGCACTTCTCGCCGATCATGATGCTCGGCGCATTCGTGTTGCCCGAGGTGAGCGTCGGCATGATCGAGGCGTCGGCGACGCGCAGGCCCGTGATCCCGCGCACGCGCAACTGGTCGTCGACCACCGCCATCGGGTCGCTGCCCATCCGGCACGTGCCGACCGGGTGATAGGTCGTCTCGGCGGTGCGTGACACGTAGTCGAGCAACTCGTCGTCGGTTTGCGCTTTGGGTCCGGGGCCGAATTCCTCCGGCTCGATCCACGCGAGCGCGGGCGCTTCCATCAGGCGGCGCACGATGCGCATGGTCGAGAGCAGGCACTCGCGGTCGATGCTCTCGCTCAGGAAATTGAAGCGGATCGCGGGCGGCTGGCTTGCCTCCGCGGTCTTGATGTGGATCGAGCCTTTGCTCTCGGGCCGCATCTGATGCGCGATGATCGTGATGCCGGGCTCCTTCGCGATCTTCACGTCCGGCGTCACCAGCATGGGCTGGATCGCCAGCATCGAGTCGGGCGAGTCGAGGCCCTCGCGGCTCTTGATGAAGGCGCGCATCGGCGAGGCCGGATGGCTGAGGAAACCTTTGCGTTGCGTGATGTAGAGCAGCCCCTGCCCCAGTCCGCGCAAGCCGCGCGCGCGCTCGTTGAACGTCACGCCGTGACGGCCGACGCGCCACTTCATGCGCGGCGACCAGTGATCGCGCAGGTTTTCGCCGACGCCGGGGAGATCGTGTTTCACCGCGATGCCGAGGCCCTTGAGGCGATCCGCCTGTCCGATGCCGGACAGCTCCAGCAGTTGCGGCGAGGCGATCGAGCCGGCCGACACGATCACCTCGCGCGCGGCGTGCGCCTCGAAGGTCTGGCCCTGCATGGTGTAGCGCACGCCGACGCAGCGTGTGCCGTCGAACAGCAGCGCCTGCGCGAGCGCGCCGGTCTCGACGCGGAAATTGCGCCGCGCGCGCGCCGGATCGAGATAGACCTTCGCGGTGCTCATGCGGAAACCGCCGCTGATCGAGCACTGCGTCATCGCAATGCCTTCCTGATCCTCGCCGTTGTAGTCCGGGTTGTGCGGGATGCCGATGCTGGCCGCGGCCTCGATCATGCTGTCGTAGAGCGGGCCGCTCTCGTCGATGTCGGTGACCTTCAGCGGGCCGTCGCGCCCGCGCAGGTCGTCCGCGCCGCGCTTGTAGCTCTCGATGCCGCGGAACACCGGCAGCACGTCCTGCCAGCTCCAGCCGCGATTGCCGAGCTGCGCCCAGTGGTCATAGTCCTGCCGCTGGCCGCGCACCCACACCATGCCGTTGATGGCGCTCGACCCGCCGAGCATCTTTCCACGCGGGACGGGAATCTTGCGCCCGCCGGAGTACGACTCGGGCTCGGATTCGTAGAGCCAGTTCACGCCGGGCCGGTTGATGAAGCGCGCGAAGCTCACCGGCACGCGCGAGAGCGGATGCGTCTCGCCGCCGGCTTCGAGCAGCAGCACCTCGTGGCGGCCGCTTTCGCTCAGACGGTTGGCAAGTGCGGCGCCGGCCGAGCCTGCACCGATGATGACGTAGTCGGCCGTGAGCGTGATCATTCCGTCCCCTCAGGATTTTCGTTCGTTGAGGGGAGGATACAGAGCGGCGGTGCGGGGCAACAAGTGCGCCAGCGCGCATGCGGGCCACGCGCTCCGCTTCCCCTCTCCCGCTTGCGGGAGAGGGTGGCGAGCGAAGCGGAGCCGGGAGAGGGTCCTTGTTCGTCGAAGCAACCCTCTCCCCGCCGCTGCGCGGCGACCCTCTCCCGCAAGCGGGAGAGGGGAAAAGAGAGTGTCGTGCGCGATTTACGCCGCCTGCTTCTGCCGCTTCGGCGCAAAGCGCGTGTAGAAGCTCTCGCCCTTGGCGGCCATCTCGACGAGCAGCTTGTTCGGCTTGAAGCGTTCGCCGTATTTCTGCGCGAGGCGCTCGCACAGCTCGACGAACTTCTTCACGCCCATCATGTCGATGTAGCTCAGCGTGCCGCCGGAGTACGGCGCATAGCCGAAGCCGAGGATCGAGCCGACGTCCGCCTCGCGCACGTCGGTGAGCACGTTCTCCTCGAAGCAGCGCGCGGTTTCCAGCGCCTGGATCGCGAGCAGGCGGTGCTTGAGCTCAGCCACGTCGATGGTGTCGGGATCGAGCTTCGTTCCCTGCAGCTCCGCGAGGCCCGGCCACAGCCGCTTCGGGCCGGTCGCCGGATAATCGTAGAAGCCCTTGGCGTTCTTGCGCCCGAAGCGCCCGCGCTTCTCGACCATCTCGGTGAGCAGGTCCTTCTGCCGCGCGTCGATCGCCTTCGCGCCGAGATCGGCTTCGGTGGCTTTCAGGATCTTCCACGCGAGATCGACCGCGACCTCGTCGTTGAGCGACAGCGGGCCGACCGGCATGCCGGCCATGCGGCCGACATTCTCGATCATCGCGGCCGGCACGCCCTCGGTCAGCATCAGGTGGCCTTCGCGGATGTAAGTGCCGACCACGCGCGAGGTGTAGAAGCCTCGGCTGTCGTTCACCACGATCGGCGTCTTGCGGATCGCGCGCACGTAGTCGAGCGCAACCGCGAGCGCCGGATCGGCGGTCTTCTCGCCCATGATGATCTCGACCAGCATCATCTTGTCGACCGGCGAGAAGAAGTGCACGCCGATGAAGTTCTTCGGGTCCTTCGAGCCCTCGGCCAGCGACGTGATCGGCAAGGTCGAGGTGTTGGAGCCGAACACGACCTTGTCGCCGACCACCGCCTGCGCCTTCGCGGTCGCCTCGGCCTTCACCTTGCGATCCTCGAACACGGCCTCGATGACGAGGTCGACGCCTTTCAGCTTCTCGTAGTCCGGCGTCGGCGTGATGCGCGCGAGCAGCTTGTCGGCGTCTTCCTGCTTGGCGCGGCCGCGCTTGATCTGTCCCGCCAGAATGTTCGCCGAATAGGCCTTGCCCTTGTCGGCCGCCTCCTGGTCGCGGTCGATCAGCACGACTTCAAGTCCGGCCTGCGCCGACACGTAGGCGATGCCCGCGCCCATCAGGCCCGCGCCGAGCACGCCGACCTTCTTCAAGGTCGTCGCCGGCGCGGCTTCGGGGCGGCGTGCGCCCTTGTTCAGCTCCTGCATCGAGACGAACAGCGAGCGGATCATCGCGGCAGCTTCCGGCGAGCGCACGATTTTCGCGAAGTAGCGCGACTCGATGCGCAGCGCGGTGTCGAACGGCACCTGCAGGCCCTCGAACACGCAACTCATGATCGCGCGCGCGGCCGGGTAGTTGTCCATCGTCTCCTTGCGGTAGAGCGCGTTCGCGGCCGGGAACGTCATCATGCCCATCTTCGACCACACCGGGCCGCCGGGCAGCTTGAAGCCGTCGACGTCCCACGGCTGCTTCGACTTCGGCGAGGTCTTGATCCAGTTCTTCGCCGCGTCGATCAGGCCGGCGGGCGGCACGATGTTGTCGACGAGCTTCATCGTCTTGGCGCGGTCGAGACGGATCTGGTCGCCCTTGAGCAGGAACTGCAGCGCATCGGCGGTCGCCATCATGCGTGGAATGCGCTGCGTGCCGCCCGCGCCGGGGAACAGCCCGACCTTGATCTCGGGCAGGCCGAGCCGCGTCTTCGGATTGTCGGCGGCGACGCGGTGATGGCAGGAGAGCGCGAGTTCGAAGCAGCCGCCCATCGCGGTGCCGTTGAGCGCCGCAACCCACGGCTTTCCGCTCGTCTCGAGCTTGCGATAGGTCTGCGAGAGCTTGCGCGAGAAGTCGAACACCATCTGGTTCGCGGCTTCCTCGCCCTTGGACTTCAGCACGCCGATGTAGTCGTTGCGCTGCTTCTCCAGCATCGTCAGGTCAGCGCCGCCGCCGAACGTGTCCTTGCCGGACGCGATCACCGCGCCCTTGATCGCGGCATCGCCGGCGACCTTGGTGACGAGCTGGTCGAGTTCATCCATCACCGAAGTGTCGATGACGTTCATCGACTTGCCCGGCATGTCCCAGGTGATCAGCGCAATGCCGTCGGCATCGACGTCGAGTTTGAAATTGGCCATTGAGGGTGCTCCCAAGAAAAAGAAATGAGGCGGCCTAGTAGGGCTCGCCGTTGAGGTGCAGGACGCGGATCGTCGTCCCGTCGCGTTCGAATTTCAGGTCCGAGCCCGGATAGTGCGCGCGCTCGGCGGGCGCGCGTGTGCCGACTTCAAGCAGCAGCACGTCGGCGTTCGAGCGGTTCACGATGCAATGCCCGTTCGGCACGTTCGCCTTCCAGCCGGCGCAGTCGCCGGCCTTCAGGATGATTTCGCCCTCGTCCTCGATCAGCACGCACTCGCCCTGGAGGATGTAGACGAACTCGTCCTCCTGCTCGTGCCAGTGCTTGATCGAGGTGGCGGCACCCGGCTCAAGCTTCGTGAGGTTCACGCCAAATTGCGTAGAGCCCGACCGCATTGCCGAGCGCGGTCTTGTGACGGCCCGCGCAGGCCGGCTTGAACGCCGGCGGATAGTTCGGCGAGCCGACGCGGGTTTGCTGTGAAGCAATGTCGATCTTGGGCATTTTGCCTCGATGATCTCTCCTCGTGTCCCGGGCGCGTCGCAGCACGAAGTGATGCGATGCAGACCCGGGACCCCGATTTCTTTCTGAAGCAAACAACCGGGGTCCCGCATCTGCGGAGCAGCGTTTCACGCTGCACCGCGTGCGGGACACGCGGCTACACCCTTTCGATAATTGTCGCCGTCCCCATGCCGGCGCCGATGCACAGCGTCACCAGCGCGGTGTTGAGGTTGCGCCGCTCCAGCTCGTCGAGCACGGTGCCGAAGATCATCGCGCCGGTCGCGCCGAGCGGATGGCCCATCGCAATCGCGCCGCCCGCGACGTTGATCTTGTCGTGCGGAATGTTCAGTGCCTGCATGTAGCGCAGCACGACCGAGGCGAAGGCCTCGTTCAGTTCGAACAGATCGATGTCCTCGACCTTCATGCCGGCCTTCTTGAGCACCTTGTGCGTCACATCGATCGGGCCGGTGAGCATGATCGCGGGCTCGGAGCCGATATTGGCGAACGCACGGATGCGTGCGCGCGGCTTCTTGCCGATCTTGGCGCCGGCCTCCTTGTTGCCGATCAGCACCGCGGCGGCGCCATCGACGATGCCCGACGAATTGCCGGCGTGATGCACGTGGGTGACGGTTTCCAGCTCCGGGTAGCGCTGGATCGCGACCGAGTCGAAGCCGTACATCTCGCCCATCTGAACGAACGACGGCTGCAGCTGTCCAAGCGACTGCATCGTCGTCGTCGGGCGCATGTGCTCGTCCTTGTCGAGGATGGTGATGCCGTTGATGTCCTTCACGGCGATCACGGAGTTCTTGAAGTTGCCGGCATCCCACGAGGCCTTGGAGCGCTTCTGGCTCTCGACCGCGTAGGCGTCGACATCGTCGCGCGAGAAACCATATTTGCTGGCGATCACGTCGGCCGAGATGCCCTGCGGCAGGAAGTAGGTCGGCACCGCGATGGCCGGATCCATCGGCCACGCGCCGCCGGATGCGCCCATGCCGACGCGGCTCATCGACTCGACGCCGCCGCCGATCGTCATGTCGTGCTGGCCGGACATCACCTGCGCGGAGGCGAAATTGATCGCATCGAGGCCGGAGGCGCAGAAGCGGTTGATCTGCACGCCGGCGACCGACTTGCCAAGACCGGCGGTGAGCGCCGCGGCGCGCGCGATGTCGCCGCCCGCCTCGCCGACCGGATCGACGCAGCCGAGCACCACGTCGTCGACGATGCTCGGTCGGGCAGGTTGCGGGACTTGATCGCGCCGAGCGCCTGCGTGGCGAGCGCGAGCGCAGTCACCTCATGCAGCGAGCCGTCGGACTTTGCCCTTGCCGCGCGGCGTGCGGACGGCGTCGTAAACGAATGCGTCGGTCATTGTATTTCTCCATCATCTCTCTGGTCATCCCGGCCGGAGCGGACGAAGTCCGCCGAGAGCCGGGATCCATAATCACCGCCTGTGGTTATGGGTCCCGGGTCGCGCCGCTACGCGGCTTGCCCGGGATGACAGTGAACTACAAACTCCTCGCGATCAGCAGCTTCATGATCTCGTTGGTGCCGGCGTAGATGCGCTGGACGCGCGCGTCGCGGTACATCCGCGAGATCGGATATTCGTCCATATAGCCATAGCCGCCAAACAATTGCAGGCAGCGGTCGACGATTTTGTTCTGCAGGTCGGTCAGCCAGTATTTCGCCATCGAGGCCGTGACGGTATCGAGCTCCTTGCGCAGATGCCGCTCGACGCAATGGTCGTGGAAAACGCGCCCGATGGTCGCCTCGCTCTTGCATTCGGCCAGCTCGAACTGCGTGTTCTGGAAGTCGATGATCGCCTTGCCGAACGCCTTGCGCTCCTTGACGTAATCGATGGTGAGGCGCAGCGCGCGCTCGATCATGCCGATGGCGGCCGTGCAGACGATCAGCCGCTCCTGCGGCAGGTCCTTCATGAGCTGGTAGAAGCCCTGCCCTTCTTCGGTGCCGAGCAGGCCTTCGGCCGGCAGCTTCACGTCCTCGAAGAACAGTTCGGATGTGTCGGCCCAGTCGAGCCCGAGCTTGTTGAGCTTGCGGCCGCGGCGGAAACCCTGCGCGTCGTCGGTCTCGACCACCATCAGCGAGGTGCCCTTCGCGCCCGCGCCGGATCGGTCTTGGCGACCACGATGATCAGGTTGGCGTGCTGGCCGTTGGTGATGAAGGTCTTCGAGCCGTTCAGCACATAGCCGTTGCCGGATTTCTTCGCCGTGGTCTTCACGCCCTGCAGGTCGGAGCCGGTGCCGGGCTCGCTCATCGCGATGGCGCCGATCATCTCGCCGGTCGCGAGCTTGGGCAGCCAGTTCTTCTTCTGCTCTTCGGTGCCGTAATTGAGAATGTACGGCGCGACGATGCCGGAATGCAGCGGCGCGCCGATGCAGTCGAGGCCCGCATGCGCGATGGCGCGGTTGATCACGGTCTCATGCGCGAAGCTGCCGCCCGCGCCGCCGTATTCTTCCGGCATCGAGGCGCAGAGCAGTCCCGCCTGCCCGAGCTTGTCCCAGGCCGAGCGCTCCATGATGCCGTCCTCGGTCCACTTCTCGATGTGCGGCACGAGCTCGGTCGCGAGGAAGCGCTGCGCCTGCTCCTCGAGCAGCACGAGGTCTTCGGTCATCCAGGCGGGACGCGGAACTTGCAGGGATTCCATCGCGTTTCCTCCGGCGCGCTTCTTTAAGAGCTGCGCTGATTGTTGACCAATTTCTCGGCGATGTCTTTCTTCATCCACTCCTCGGTGCGCTGGCGCCGGGAGGTCATGGATGCCCTTGAGCCACGACACTTCGCCTTCGTTGCCGTACTGCTTGGTCGGCGGCATCGCTTCCGGGTCGTCGAGCGAGTTAATCGTCACGCTGATGCGGCCGTTGCCGTCGAAACTGTAGGTCAGCGGCGTGCCGCAATCCTTGCAGAACCCGCGCTGCGCCATGTTCGACGAGCGGAAGAACGACGGCGTGCCGCGCGTCCACTTCAAGGTTCTCGATCTTGCCGCCGGTCAGGCCCATGAACGGCTGGCCCGAGGCCTTCTGGCACATGCGGCAATAGCAGACGCTCGAGTAGGCCGGCTTTCTCGACCCACTCGTAGCGCACCGCGCCGCACTGGCAGCCGCCGGTCAGGTTCGGCCATGGATCTAGAACGCTTCGGCCGGCAGCGCCATCATGGTGTCGGCGCCGGTCTGGATGCGCTTGAAGTGCGCGGCGGTCTCGGGCAGCATGCGCTCCATGAAGAACTTGCCGGTGACAAGCTTCGCCTTCATGCGCTCTTCCGAACCGTTCGCGCCGGCCTTCAGCTTCTCGTTCGCGGCCTTCGCCATCTGCGCCCACATGTAGCCGAGCGCGACGAGGCCGAAGAGGTGCATGTAGTCGGTCGAGCCGGCGCCGGCGTTGTCGGGCTTCTTCATGGCGTTCTGCATGAACCACATCGTGGCCTGCTGCAGGTCGCCAGCGCCTCGCCGAGCGGCGCGACATAGGGCTTCATCGCCTCGTCGGCGGAATGCTCCTTCACGAACGCCGAGACCTCGCCGAAGAATGCCGTGATCGCGCGGCCGCCGTCGCGGCCGAGCTTGCGGCCGACGAGATCGAGCGCCTGAATGCCGTTCGCGCCTTCGTAGATCATCATGATGCGCGCATCGCGCACGAACTGCTCCATGCCGTGCTCGGCGATGTAGCCGTGGCCGCCGTAGATCTGCTGCGCCATCACGGTGTTGGAGAGGCCATTGTCGGTCAGCACGCCCTTGAGCACCGGCGTCAGCAGGCCCATGTGGTCGTCCGCCGCCTGGCGCGCCTTCTCGTCGTCGGAGCGGCGCGCGATGTCGGCCTTCAGCGCGGTCCACAGCACGAGCGCGCGCGAGGCTTCGTTCAGCGCGCGGATCGTCATCAGCATGCGCCGCACGTCCGGATGCACGATGATCGGATCGGCCGGCTTGTCCGGCGCCTTCACGCCGGAGATCGAGCGGCCCTGCAGGCGGTCCTTCGCGTAGGTCGACGGCGTTCTGGTAGGCGACCTCGGAGATCGCGAGGCCCTGCACGGCGACGCCGAGCCGCGCCTCGTTCATCATCGTGAACATCGCGTTGATGCCGCGGTTTTCCTCGCCGACGATCCAGCCGATCGCGTCGTCGTAATTGAGCACCGCGGTCGAGTTGCCGTGGATGCCCATCTTGTGCTCGATCGAGCCGCACATCACGCCGTTGCGCGCGCCGAGCGAGCCGTCGTCGCTTCGACCATGAACTTCGGCACGATGAAGAGCGTGAGGCCCTTGATGCCGGCCGGCGCGCCTTCGGTGCGCGCGAGCACCAGATGGATGATGTTCTCGGTGAGGTCGTGCTCGCCCGACGAGATGAAGATCTTGGTGCCGGAAATCTTGTAGCTGCCGTCGGCCTGCTTCACCGCTTTGGAGCGGCAGAGCCCGAGGTCTGTGCCGCAATGCGGCTCGGTCAGGTTCATGGTGCCGGTCCATTTGCCCGACGTCATGTTCGGCAGGTATTTCGTTTTGATCTCGTCCGACGCGTGATGCAGCATCGCCGCGATCGCGCCCTGCGTCAGGCCGGGGTACATCGAGAATGCGATGTTGGCGCCGCCGAGCAATTCGTTGATCATCACCGTGTAGGTGCCGGGGAGGCCCTGCCCGCCGTATTCGGCCGGCACCGAGACGCCCATCCAGCCGCCTTCGGCGTAAAGCTTGTAGGCCTCCTTGAAGCCGGTGGGCGTGGTGACGCTGCCGTCATCGTGGCGCTTGCAGCCTTCGAGGTCGCCGACGCGATTGAGCGGCTGCACCACTTCCTCGGCGAGCTTCGCCGCTTCTTCCAGGACCGCCGCAAGCGTGTCGGGCGTCGCGTCCGCAAAGCCCGGCATGTTGCCGTAGCGCTCCATGTGAAACACGTCGTTCAAGAGAAACTGCACGTCTTCCACGGGCGCCTTGTAGGTCGGCATCGCATCCTCCTCGCATCTGTCTCTTCGGCGCATGACCTGCGCCGTGTGAAGTCTCTTGTCGTTGGTTCAGTCCGAACGCACACCGCGCGCCGCGAGTTTGGCTCGCATGGCATCACGCGCACGCGTCAATTCGGCGACGACGCGGTCGATATCGTTCTTCTGCTGTTCAAGCCGCTCGATGCGCTCGGCGAATTTTCCGACCGCGACCTTGAGCTGGGTCACCTGGCCGTCACCGAGATCATAGAGGTCGAGCATCTCGCGCACTTCCTCGAGCGAGAAGCCGACGGTCTTTCCGGCGATCACGTAAGCCAGGCGCGCGCGATCGCGCCGCGTGTAGAGCCGCTGCTCGCCGCGCCGCGCCGGGTCGAGCAGACCCTTCTCTTCGTAGAAGCGCAACGTGCGCGCCGAGACGGCGAATTCCTTGGCGAGGTCGCGGATCGTGAAGACGTCGCGGCCGGGCGGCGGCGCGGCCTCGAAGCCCGCGGCAAGCTCGGCAAGAACACGATGGCCGTGATCGGAATTTTCGAACGCAGTCACGTGTCCAAGTCTCCCGGCGGGAACCGGTCACTCATACATCTAGTTTACGTAAACGTAAAGATGGAAATCGAGAAAAATCCACAGGCGCAGCCTTGGGTCGCACCTGTACGCTTATCCTATTGAGATCGCTGACTCCTAAACCGCAGCGGGGCCACATCAGCCGACGCGGCGGTCCTTTTCCGGAACCTTGCTCGAAAGCGACGCGTAGATCCGGGAAAGCTCGCTAAGCCCTTCCTCGATCTCGGCTTTCTGCCGCTTGAGCAACTCGATCTGCTCGAGGCATTTCTCGCGGCTCAAACCCAGCGCCGCACTGTCGGCAGCGCCCTCCTCGGCGGCGATCATCTGCCGAATCTCTCCGAGCGTGAATCCGAGCTTCTTGCCCTTTAGGATCAGCGCGAGCCGGGTCCGGTCACCGTGCGAATACAACCGGCTAAGCCCTTCGCGTTGCGGCGAGATCAGGCCCTTGTTCTCGTAAAAGCGCAGCGCGCGCAGCGTCACGCCAAACTCACGCGACAACTCACCGATCGAATAGGCAGTCTTGTCCGACGCGCCGCCATCGCCGGAATGCTCGGCAGCCCAGACAGGAGCAACCGAACCGTCCCGGTCGCGAGTATCATCCATTTCCGTAGCCTTACTTTGTCTCGAGATCATAAGCCCGCATGACAGGCATTTGACAGCCAGATAATGCGCGAAGCGTATAAAAGCGAGGCAGTTGACGTTAGAAGAGCCCAAGATAACGGTAATCTGTTGCGACCTTAGACCCCTCATCAAAAGTTTTCATCAAAATTCAACCATCGCGGGCAAATTGTCGCTGACCGGCCCCGCGGCGCAGACGCCGATCTTGCTGTCCGATCCGCCGCTTCCCCCAGGGTTAACGGCTTATTTACCGTAACGCGGAAAAGTCACCCGTCAGACCCAGGACCGCGCGCGCGATCAATCGTTCGTTAAGCGCCGCGAGTTCTGACGGGAGAGCGACCCTGCTCCTCCGAGCGTGCACAGGCTGCGGGTTGAGCAATGAATTCAGGCGCCTCTTGGAATGAACGCGGACTAAGCCCGGAACTTTACCAGGCGGCTCGCGAAGCCGCCCGGCGCGCCGGCATGTCCGTCGACGAATGGCTTACCTCGACCTTCGGCGATTCAAACGCGGCGGGTGCGCGGCCGGATGGCCGCCGCGGCCATGACGAGCCCGCACTCGACCTCAGTGCGCGGCGCACGCCTTACCGACACGGTGGCCAAACTGAATGCGCGGCTTGAGCAGTTGACCTCCGGCCGACCGGCGCCTGCGGAACCGCGGCCCGCTCACACCGAGGAACGGGCACCGTCGATTGCGCCGGAATCGTTCGACCTCGGGATCGATCAGGCCATTGCGGAAATCGCCGCGCGCCAGCGCGCGCTCGACGAAGCGCCGCAGGCGCCCGCGCCGCAAGCGCCCGCACCGCATGCTCCCGCAGCGTATGCCGCCACGCCGGCGCAGGCCGCCGCGGCCCATCCGGATTTCTCCGGCCTCGAGCGTCAGCTCCATAACATCGCGGCGCAGATCGAGACGCTGCGCCGTCCCTCCGGCATCGAGGACATGGTGTCGGCCTTGCGCGGCGACCTCGCCGAGGTCGCACGCTCGATCCATGAGGCGCTGCCGCGCCGCGAACTCGAAACACTGCAGAGCGAGATGCACGTGCTCGCCGAGCGGATCGACCGCGGCTATGGCCGCGGCGCCGATCCGTCCGCGCTTGAGAGCATCGAGCGCCGGCTCAACGAGGTGCACAATTCGCTCAACGCGATGACGCCGGCCGAAGGTCTTACCGCCTTCGAGGCGCGCATTGCCGAGCTGTCGCAAAAGATGGACAGCCTGTCAGGCGGCAGCTCGGCCGACCCCGACATGCTGCGCTACCTCGAAGCCGCCATCAACGAACTGCGCGAACTCTCCGCCGGCGTTGCATCCGCCGAAGGCGTCGCCTCGCTGGCGGGCGACGTGCAGGCGCTGAGCGCACGCATCGACCACATCGCGGAACGCACCGGCTCGAACGGCCTCGACTCGCTCGCCACGCGCGTTCACGAACTGACCCACGCGCTCGACACCCGCGTCGAGCAGATGGGCCCCATGCCGAGCAATCTGGAGGCGCTGGTCCAGTCGCTCACCGACAAGCTCAACGGTTCGGACCGGTCCGGACGCGAGCAGGCCGCGTTCGCGCAGATCGAGCGGCAGATCAGCGGGATCGCCGAGAAGCTCGACGCCGCGGACCAGCGAAACGGCGATCTCAGCGCGATCGAGCGCGGCATTCAGCAACTGACCCTGCAGGTTCGCGAGGCGCGCGAGGAAGCGGTCGTCACCGCCGAGCGCGTTGCACGTCAGGTTGCCGCCGACATTGCGCCGCAGGGCGGCATGGAAGTCACCGCGCTGAAGCGCGATATCGAATCGCTGCACGTCAATCAATCCGAGAGCGAACAGCGCACGCACGAGACGCTCGAAGCCGTGCACGATACGCTGGAGCGCCTGGTCGAGCGCCTCGCCACAGTCGAAACCGGCGTCCGCAGCGCGCCGCAGACGGCTCATGTGCCGCAGCCGGCCTATGCGCCGCAGCCTGAGCGGCACGAACCGGTGATGCCGGCGATGCCCGAGATGCGCGCGCTGGAGCCGGCCGCTGCTGCGCCGGCGGAGGAGCCGGAGCCACAAGTCCCGGCGGTGCGCGCCGCGACCCCGTTCATGAACCTGCAGCGCGGCGAGCGTGCGCCGATCGATCCGGATTTGCCGGCCGACACCCCGCTCGAGCCCGGCAGCGCCGGACGCGGGCGCACAGCGGCCGAACGCATCGCGGCGTCTGAAGCCGCGCTCGCGCCGATCAAGCGGGAGCCCGCGCCGGAAGTCACCGGCAAGGCGAATTTCATTGCGGCCGCGCGGCGCGCCGCGCAGGCCGCCGCGAACGAAGGCGGCGTGATCGATGCACCGCGCGCCGAGGAGCAGAGCGGCAACGAAACACCGACCAGCCTGATCGGCCGTTTCCTCGCCAACCGGCGCCGCGCCCTGATGGTCGGCGTCAGCGCGTTGCTGGTGATCTACGGCACGATCCAGGTCGTCGGCATGTTCGGCGGCTCGGACCATGCGGAAACGCCGCGCCCGACCTCCGGCCAGGCGCAGCCCGCCGAGCCGCGCAAGGTGGCCGCTCCCGCACCGGCACCCGGCTGCCGCAGTGGCGGCGCCGGTTCCGAACGCGCCAGCGCCTGCCCCGAGCAAACAGTCATCCGCCGAACCGCTGGTCGCTCCCGACGCCGACCGCGAACCTGATGGCGCCGACACCGATCCCTGCCACCGCGCCTGCACCGCTCGCCAATCAGCCAGTGCCGGCTCCCGCCGCCGATGTCACCGGCTCGATCAAGCCGCCGATGAACATCGCGTCCGCCGCATCGGCGGCTCACGGCGACAAGACCATTCCGGCATCGCTTGGAAGTCCGGCGCTGCGCACCGCCGCGGCGAATGGCGACGCATCGGCCGAATACGAGGTCGGCGTGCGTTTCGCCGAAGGCCGCGGCGTGCAGGCCAACATGGAAGTCGCGATCCAGTGGCTCGAGCGCTCCGCCAAGCAGGGCCTCGCACCCGCGCTCTACCGGCTCGGCAGCCATTACGAGAAGGGTCAGGGGGTCAAGAAGGACCTCGACAAGGCCCGCCAGCTCTATCTGCAGGCCGCCGACAGGGGCAACGCCAAGGCAATCCACAATCTCGCGGTGCTTTATGCCGAGGGGATCGACGGCAAGCCGGACTACCGCACGGCCTCGCAATGGTTCCGCAAGGCGGCCGATCGCGGCGTCGCCGACAGCCAGTACAATCTCGGCATCCTTTACGCGCGCGGGATTGGCGTCGATCAGAACCTCGCCGAATCCTACAAATGGTTCGCGCTCGCCGCCCAGCAGGGCGATCAGGACGCCGCCAAGAAGCGCGAGGATGTGGCAGGGCGTCTCGACCAGCAGTCGCTCGTCGCCGCCAAGCTCGCGGTGCAGACCTTTGCGGCCGATACGCCGCCGGATGACGCGATGAACGCCAAGACGCCGCCCGGCGGTTGGGAGCGCGCCACCTCGGCCGCGCCCGCGAAGCCGGCTGCGACCACCCGCCGCAAGCCGACCTCGATCTAGACCCGAGCCGGAAGGCCCGGCTCTATCATGGCAGGAATGCGTCGGCGCCACGGCGAGATTCACGCTTGCGGCCGCAACGTGGTCGGTCCATTCACAGAACCTTCAGCCGCGCTACACGTATCTGTGTGCGCGACCGCCGGGGAAACCGATTAAGCTTCGTGCTTCTCCGCACGGCCGCTTACGCAAGACGTCAGCGTCCTCGTATCGGCGGATCCTTGTCTCGTGCAAATCTACCTTCCGATCGCCGAACTGCCCGTGAACGTGCTGCTCGTCCTGTTCATGGGACTGGCGGTCGGTTTCATCTCGGGCATGTTCGGGATCGGCGGCGGGTTTCTGATGACGCCGCTGCTCATTTTCATCGGCATCAATCCCGCAGTGGCGGTCGCGAGCGTTGCGAGCCACGTGGCGGCGTCGTCCTTCTCGGGTGCGATCAATTACTGGCGCCGGCGTGCGCTCGATCCGGCGCTCGCCGCAATGCTTTTGATCGGTGGCCTGATAGGAACGACGTTCGGGGTCTGGCTGTTCACGTGGTTGCGCGCGCTCGGCCAGCTCGACCTGACCATCGCGGTCTCCTACCTGCTCCTGCTCTCGATCGTCGGCGGCATGATGATCACCGAGAGCGTACGCGCGATTCTGCGCGCGCGCGGCGGCCGCCCGGCCGAAATCCGCCGCCCCGGCAGCCATCTCTGGATTCACGGCCTGCCGCTGAAGATGCGGTTCAAGGTTTCGAAGATCTATGTGTCGGTGATTCCGATCTGGACCATCGGCTTCCTCATCGGCTTCATCGGCGCGATCATGGGCATCGGCGGCGGCTTTCTGCTCGTGCCGGCGCTGATCTATCTCATCCGCGTGCCGACCGGCGTGGTGATCGGCACCTCGATGGTGCTGACGCTCGTCACCATGGCGTATGCGACCGTCATCCACGCGGCCACCAACCATCTGGTCGATGCGCTGCTCGCGCTGATCCTGATGACCGGCGGCGTGATCGGTGCGCAATTCGGCGCGCGCACCGGCGCGCGCTTTTCCGGCGAACAGTTGCGGCTGCTGCTCGGCGTGCTCGTGCTCGCGGTGGGACTGCGCTTCGCCTACGACCTCGTTGTACAGCCGGCCGAGCTCTACACGGTGCGCACCATGGAGACGAAGCAATGAGCGCGCTTCGCGCCATTGCGCTTGGGATCGCGGCGATGCTCACGCTCGCCTCGCCGGCCGCGGCCGAACGGCTGATCACCACACTGTCGACCTCGCGCGTGCTGATCTCGTCGAACTTTACCGGTGCGGATGTGGTCCTGTTCGGTTCGATCGAGCGCGATGCGCAGACGGTTCCGCGGCGCGGCGGCTACGATATCGTGGTCACGGTGACGGGCCCGCGCGACACGATCGTGACGTTTCGCAAGGAGCGCGTGGCGGGAATCTGGGTCAACGCGGACTCGCGCACGTTCGTGAAGGTGCCGTCCTATCTCACGGTGCTCGCCAATCGGACCATCAGTGACATTGCGGACATCAACACGCTGCGCCGCACGCAGACCGGCCTGCAGCGCACGATCCTGCCGCAGGAAATTTCCGGCGACATCGCGGACTCGACGCGCGAGGATCCGTTCCGCCAGGCGTTTCTGCGCCTGAAGGTCGACCAGGGACTCTATCGTGAACTGCAGAACGGCGTGACGTTTCTGACGCCTGCCCTATTCCGTGCCTCGATCGCGATTCCCGACAACGCGCCGACCGGGAACTACGATGTCGACGTCAAACTGTTCGTCGATGGCGTGCTGCTCACACGCACCCAGACCGCGCTGGAAGTGGTCAAGGTCGGGTTCGAGCAATTCCTCGCCAACGCGGCGCGCGATTACGGCCTGCTCTACGGCATTCTGACCGCGATGATGGCGCTGCTCACCGGCTGGTTCGCCAGCGTGGTGTTCCGGAAGGATTAGGGCACGTGATCCCGAAAGTGGGAACCGGTTTTCGGACAAGATCAGCGCGCTGAATAATCAGACAGACAGCGCGACGCCGCGAAGGCGTAGAGCCGGCCGTCGCCCAGCATGTGCGCGGTGAACTTGCGCGCGCCGAACACGGCCGCGAAGGCGCGGTCGCGGATGTTGAGCCCGCCCGTGTAGGCGCCGAAGGCCGGCATCACCAGCGCCTTGCCGTCGGTCGCAAAGCAGCGGCGGCTGACCGCGCGGCCGCGTTGCGCCACGCGCGCGACGGGATGCAGGTGACCGGCGATTTCGCCGTCCGGCGCGTCGCGCGAGGGCTTGTGGCGGAAGACGAGCGTGCCGATGGAGATCGTGTCGGCGAACGTGCCGCCGATGCCGTCCGCGGGATCGGGGTCGTGGTTGCCGGCGATCCAGATCCAGTCGCGCCCGCGCTGGAGCGCGGTCAGCGACTCGCGGTCGCGGAGCCGACAGCCGCGCCGGTCCGCCGCCGTCATGGAAATTGTCGCCGAGCGCGATGACCACGCGCGGCGCGTAATGCGCGATCAGCCGCGCAAGCCGCGAGAGCGTCTCGGTCGTGTCGTAGGGCGGCAGCAATTGGCCGCGCGCGCGCAAAGCTCGAGCCTTTTTCCAGATGCAGGTCCGCGACGACGAGCAGGCCCTCGTCGGGCCAGTACAGCGCGCCCGCGCAATCGGCGGCGAGCGTGACGTGACCCAGCGATACGTTACCAGCCGAAGAAACGTCGGCCCGGGGCAAGCTGGAAGCGGAGTGTGTCGCTGTCATTTTCGAGAATCAGTGTGCCACTCTCCGTACGCCAGCGCGTGGTCTGAAGCAAAGTCTTCAGATACGGCTCCTCGATGTCGCGCGCACGGCAGGTGCGCGCCGTGACCGAAATATCTTTCCAGACGACCGATTGGTCCGGCGCCAGCGCGATGTCGCTGTTCCAGGCATTGCATCCGCCATTCCCGGAGGCGCGGTAGCGCATCATGGGCGTGCGCCTGACTTCGAATAGCGGCAATTGCGGCATGCGCTCGTAGTCGAACCGCCCGTCATTGAGCGAGACTGCGACGAACGTCCGATTGAGAGGAAAGCCGGTCGGATTGCCGGGGAAGTCGCGCCACGTCAGGGACAGCCCGAGCAGGAATACCGCGAACAGCGCGAAAAGCGCGCCAAAGATGCGCAAATACGTCATCGGCAGTCCCCCTCGACCGGGGGAACGCGAGGTACATACGTTGTTAGTCGCAGGCGGCATGGAACCGGTTCGACCCACAAACGCGTCAGTTCATCGCTTCCTTGATCAACTCCGCCTCGGCTTCCGCCAGCAGCGCGTCGGATGCCTCGCCGTAGACCATCTCGCGGCCGATCTCGAGCATCACCGGCACCGCGAGCGGCGAGACGTGATCGAGCGGGTTGTGCGTGATGCGCCCCTTCACCCGCGCGAGCATTTCGCTCACACGGCGGATGTCGAGCAGGCCGGACGCAGCGTCGGCGTGCGCGGCGCGCAGCAGCAGGTGATCCGGCTGATGCTTGCGCAGCACGTCGTAGACGAGGTCGGTCGAGATCGTCATCTGGCGGCGGCTTTTCTCCTCGCCCGGGTAACGCCGCTCGATCAGCCCGGCGATGATCGCGCAGTTGCGGAAGGTGCGCTTCATCAGCGCGGATTCGGCGAGCCAGGCTTCGAGATCGTCGCCGAGCATGTCCTGATCGAACAGCGCATCGAGCGAGAGTTCGCCGCGCTGAACCGCGAACGCCACGTCGCGCAGGCCCCACACGGCGAGCGCGTACTCGTTCGCCACGAATCCGAGCGGACGCATGCGCGCGCGCTCAAGCCGGCGCGTCAGCAGCATGCCGAGCGTCTGATGCGCGAGGCGCCCTTCGAACGGGTAGCAGACGAGGTAATATTTCGCGGCGCGCGGAAACGTCTCGACCAGCAGCTCGCGCTTGCCCGGAAGCTGCGAGCGATACTCCTGCACCTCGAGCCACTCGCGCACCTGATCGGGCAGCGCGCGCCACGTGTCGTGATCGGCGAGGATGCCGCGCACGCGGTCGGCGAGATAAGTCGAGAGCGGAAACTTGCCGCCCTCGTAAGACGGCACCTTCGGATCGGGATCGTTCGAACGCGAGACGTAGACCTCGTCCTCGACGATCGCCTCATATGTCAAGAATTTCACCCGCGAAAACGAAGGTATCGCCCGGCGTCATCGTCTCGACGAAGTATTCCTCGATCTGGCCAAGCAGCCGCCCGCCGCGCGGGATCGCTTTCGAGACGCGCGAACGCACCAGCCGTACCTTCAGCATGTCGGCTTCCACGATGGTGCCGACGTTCATGCGGTACATCTGCGCGACGCGCGGATGCGCGATGCGCCACTTGCCGTCCTTGGTCTGCTTGATCTTGGCGAAGCGCTCGTAGGATTTCAGCGCATAGCCGCCGGTCGCGACGAAATCGATGGTCGCGTCGAAATCGGCGCGGGTGAGCGCAGCGTAGGGCGCGGCGGTGATCACCTCTGCGTAGAGTTCGTCCGCATCGAACGGCACGCCACAGGCGCAGCCGAGCACATGCTGCGCCAGCACGTCGAGCGCACCGATGCGCAGCGGCGGCGTGTCCTGCGCGTTGACCGCAACGGCCTGGATGGCGGCGGTGCATTCCAGCACCTCGAAGCGGTTCGCCGGCACCAGCACGCCGCGCGAGGGCTCGTCCATACGGTGATTGGCGCGGCCGATGCGCTGCAACAGACGCGATGCGCCTTTCGGTGCGCCGACATTCACCACGAGATCAACGTCGCCCCAGTCGATGCCGAGATCGAGCGATGAGGTACACACCACCGCGCGCAGGCGGCCGGCCGCCATCGCATCCTCAACCTTGCGGCGCTGTCCGACATCGAGCGAGCCGTGATGCAGCGCGATCGCGAGATTGTCGTCGTTGATGCCCCAGAGCTGCTGGAAGATCGCCTCGGCCTGGCTGCGCGTGTTGACGAACACCAGCGTGGTCTTGTGGCGCTTGATCAGCGCGTAGATTTCCGGGAGCGAATGGCGCGCCGAGTGACCGGCCCACGGCACGCGCTCGACGCTAGTCGAGCATGGTGATGTGCGGCGCGGCGCCGGGATCGGCGAGCACAAGGTCGGCGCGCGCGTCGCCGCCGGTCTGCGGCACGAGATAGCGGCGCAGGTCGTCCGGTTCGGCGACGGTCGCCGAAAGGCCGATGGTCGATAGCGCGGGCGCCATCTTGAACAGCCGCGCGAGGCCGAGCGACAGGAGATCGCCGCGCTTCGACATCACCAGCGAATGCAACTCGTCGAGGATCACACGGCGGAGCGAGCCGAACAGGAACGGCGCATCGTCGGAGGCGAGCAGCAGCGCAAGCTGCTCGGGCGTGGTGAGCAGGATGTCGGGCGGATCGCGCCGCTGGCGCTGGCGTTTGGAGGCGGGCGTGTCGCCGGTGCGCGTCTCGATGCGGATGGGAAGCTGCATTTCGGCGACCGGGCGCTCGAGGTTGCGCGCGATGTCGACCGCGAGGGCTTTCAGCGGCGAGATGTAGAGCGTGTGCAGCCCGCCGGTGCGGCGGATGCCGCGGCCGGTGGAGATGAGGCGCGTAGTGCTGTGCACGAGCGGCAGGCTCGGTTTCCCCTCCCCCCTTGTGGGGGAGGGTGGCGAGCGGAGCGAGCCGGGAGAGGGGGTTTCTTCGTTAGACTCTTGCGAAGAGACCCCCTCTCCCCGCCGACTTCGTCGGCGATCCTCTCCCATAGGGGAGAGGGTACACCGCGCTCGCTGCCTGTCCGCTCACTCAACTCAACCAAGCTCGGCAGAAATCCCGCCAGCGTCTTGCCCGCGCCGGTCGGCGCGATCAGCAGCGCCGAGCGCCCTGCCCGCGCCTTCTCCAGCAAGTCGAGCTGATGCGCGCGCGGCGCCCAGCCGCGCGACGCGAACCAGCGCGTGAAATGTCGGGCAGGTCCGTCATTCTGGCGGCGGCAGTGGGCGGTCGCGCTGCTCGGCGACGACAAGAAGCCCCGGAACCGGCTTGCCTGCCTCTCGACGCGTCGAGACTTGCGCGAACGAGACCTCATGCAGTCCGGCTTCACGTAACGCCGCATGCACATAGTCCGTGCCATGCGCGTAGCGCAGCTTCTCGCCGAGCACTGCGCCGTCGCCGTCGTGAGTCTCGACTGTAAAGGCAAATAGCCCGCCCTGCTCCAGCACGCGGCATGCCTCGCCGAACAATGGCGCGAGATCGGACAGGTAAACCAGCGCGTCCGCCGCCACGATCAGGTCCGCGCTGTTGTCGCCTTGCCGCCGCAGGTAGCCGAGCATGTCGTCGACATTGAGCCAGCTATAGGCCCGCTGCGCTCCGCCATCTCGATCATTTTCGGCGAGAGGTCGACGCCGTGCATCGCGTCGACGCGCTGTGCGAACATGCGCGCGCCGCGAGCCCCGTGCCGCAGCCGAGGTCGAGCGCCTTGTCGAAATGCGGCTCGCGCCCTGTCGCGGCGCAGGCCGCCATCACGGCATCGAACAGCTGCTGCGGCGCGTTGTAGCCGAGCGCCGCGAGCGCTTTCTCGAAAGTCGGCGCATACTGGTCGAACAGCGTGCGCACATAGCCGTCCGACATCGCGAGCGTCGGATCGGAAGCGCCATAGCGCGCGAGGCGCAGCCCCGCGCCAAGCCGGTCGAGGCCGTCGTGCTCGCGCGCCTCCCGGAATGCCGCGATCGCGCCCGGCCAATCGCCGAGCTTCTCGCGCGCCTCGCCCAGCATGAACCACGCCCACGCGAACTGCGGCGCCAAGCTCCACGGCCTGCGCGAACAGGTCCGCGGCCGCGCCGAGATCGCCCGCGGCCTGATACTGGCGCGCAAGTTCCACGCGCCGGTCGGCGATCAGGTCGCCGGAGGTCATGAACAAAGGCGGCAGTTCGGGCATCGGGCACTCGCAACGGCTTCGGTATGGCATATCTAGGGTTCATGCGCCCGGAAGACATCCTGAAGCCGACGCCGGCCGGCCTGTGCAGCGCGATCGGCGGCTTCCACATCGATCCGGTGCGGCCGGTCGAGAAGGCGCTGATCACCCACGGCCATTCGGATCATGCGCGCCCGGGCCACGGCGCGGTGCTCGCGACGCAGGAAACGCTCGACATGATGCGGCTGCGCTACGGCGAGAATTTCGCCGGGACGACGCAGGCGATCGCGTACGGCGAGAGCCTAAAACTCGGCAAGACGCAGGTGTCGTTTCACCCAGCCGGCCATGTGCTCGGCTCGGCGCAGATTTGCGTCGCTGCGAACGGCACGCGCGTGGTCGCGTCCGGCGACTACAAGGATGTGGCCGACCCGACCTGCGCGCCGTTCGAGCTGATCCAGTGCGATGCGTTCATCACCGAGGCGACGTTCGGCCTGCCGGTGTTCCGTCATCCCGATGCCAGCGCCGAGGTGGCGAAGCTGTTGCGTTCGGTCGAGCTGTTTCCCGAGCGCGGGCATCTGGTCGGCGCGTATTCGCTCGGCAAGGCGCAGCGCGTCATCGCGCTCATTCGCGCGGCCGGTTACGACAAGCCGATCTGGCTGCATGGCGCGATGGAGAGCATCACGCGCTATTACGCCTCGCGCGGGATCGACATGGGCGAGCTGCGGCTCGTGCGCGACGCCAAGAAGGCGGAGCTTGCGGGCGTCATCGCGCTATGCCCGCCCTCCTCGCTGCAGGATCGCTGGACGCGGCGCTTTCCCGATCCGCTCACCGCGTTCGCGTCGGGCTGGATGCGCGTGCGGGCGCGCGCGCGGCAGAAAGGCGTCGAGCTGCCGCTGGTGATTTCCGATCACGCCGACTGGGACGGGCTGTGCGCCACCATCGCGGCGACCGGCGCGTCGCAGATCTGGGTGACGCACGGCGCCGAGGAGGCGCTGGTGCACTGGTGCACCTTGCGCGGGCTCGAGGCGCGGCCGCTCGGAATGGTGGGTTACGGGGATGAGGATGAAGGCGAGGCCGCTGCGCCGGCAGAGGCCGAAGCATGAACCGCTTCGCCGCCCTGCTCGATCGCATCGTCTATGAGCCAAGCCGCAACGCCAAGCTGCGGCTGATGACGGACTATTTCCGTACCACGCCCGATCCGGACCGCGGCTATGCGCTCGCCGCGATGACCGGCGCGCTGTCGTTCCGGCACGCCAAGGCCGGCATCATCCGCGCGCTGATCGCCGAGCGCACCGAGCCGGTGCTGTTCGAATTGTCGTACGATTATGTGGGCGATTTGTCGGAGACGGTCGCGCTGATGTGGCCTGCGCCCAGCGTGCCGGCCGCACAAGGGCGCAAGCAACGCCCCATCCTTGACCCACGTCGTCACCACCCTCGCCTCGCTCGGCAAGTCCGAGCTGCCGGCGCAGCTTGCCGCCTGGCTCGATGCGCTCGACGAGACCGGGCGCTGGGCGCTGCTGAAGCTGGTCACCGGCAGTCTGCGCATCGGCGTGTCGGCGCGGCTCGCCAAGACCGCGGTCGCGGCGCTCGGCGACAAGGCGCCCGACGAGGTCGAACTGGTGTGGCCGGGCCTCGCGCCGCCTTACACGGAATTGTTCGCCTGGATCGAAGGCCGCGCCGAGAAGCCGGTGAACATCGATCCAGTGCCGTTCCGGCCCGTGATGCTGAGCCACGCCATCGAGGAGCCGGACTTCGCGGCGCTCGATCCGGCGGAGTTCGCGGCGGAATGGAAATGGGACGGCATCCGCGTGCAGGCGGTCGCGGGCGAAGCCGACGGCAAGCGCGTCGCGCGGCTTTATTCGCGCACCGGTGAGGACATCTCCGGCGCGTTTCCCGACCTCATCCACGCGATGGATTTCAACGGCGCGATCGACGGCGAGCTTCTGATCGTGCGCCACGGACGCGTGCAGTCGTTCAACGTGCTGCAGCAGCGGCTCAACCGCAAAACCGTGAACGCGAAGCTGATCGCGGAGTTTCCGGCGCACCTGCGCGTTTACGATCTGCTGGTCGAGAACGGCGAGGACATTCGCGAGAAGCCGTTCGCCGAGCGGCGCGCGCGGCTCGAGGCGCTGGTCGGCGGCCTGAAGACCTCGCATATCGACCTCTCGCCGCTCATTCCTTTCGCGACATGGAAAGACCTCACCGCCGCGCGCGCCGATCCGGCCGCAGCCGGCGCGGGCGAGGATGCCGAAGCGGTCGAAGGCGTGATGCTCAAGCGCCGCGACGCAGCTTACCTGCCCGGCCGCCCGAAAGGCCCGTGGTGGAAATGGAAGCGCGATCCGCACGTGGTCGACGCCGTGCTGATGTATGCGCAACGCGGGCACGGCAAGCGCTCGTCGTTCTATTCGGATTATACGTTCGGCGTGTGGACCGCCGGCGAAGCGGGCGACGAGTTGATCCCGGTCGGCAAAGCCTATTTCGGCTTCACCGACGAGGAGCTGAACCAGATCGACAAGTACGTCCGCAACAACACGGTGAATCGCTTCGGGCCGGTACGCGAAGTGACGCACGATGCCGACAAGGGGCTGGTGATGGAGGTCGCGTTCGAAGGACTGCAGCGCTCGACGCGGCACAAGTCCGGCGTCGCGATGCGCTTTCCGCGCATCAGCCGGCTGCGCTGGGACAAGCCGCCGCGCGAGGCGGACCGGCTGGAGACCTTGCAGAACATGCTGCGCACCGAGGACGCCGCCACCTCCGTGCGGCCGCTCGCGCGGGCCGCTTCAGCGGCTGCCAATTCGTGATAGGGTACGCTCGGGAGAACGGGATCATGAGCGATCGCATCGAAGACAACAGGCGTTACGCCAGCCAGCCGCTTTCTCGGCGGGCCGCCGCTGTCGGTCGCGTTCCGGCTGATCCTGCTGTGCGTGCTGGTCGGCGTGATCCTGCATGCGCTCGGCTTCGATCCCGGCAACATCATCGAGAGCCTTCGCCGCATGGTGCAGGCGATCTGGGACATGGGCTTCGATGCGGTGCGCTGGGTGTGGCGCTATTTCCTGCTCGGCGCGATCATCGTGGTTCCGATCTGGCTGATCGTGCGCTTCGCGCGCGCGCGGTAAGCTCATCAACAGAACGCGTAACTGCCATTCGGCAAATCGATTGGCGTGATGACGCCGCGCGCTGCTAGGTCGTGCGCATGAACGCGCTCGACCCGCACGCGGCCCTATCACCGTCACGCACGCCCGCGTGCTGGCGATCGCGGTGCCGATGACGCTGTCGAACGCAACGACGCCGCTGCTCGGCGTGGTGGCGACGGCGGTGATCGGGCGGCTCGGAGAGGCGCATCTGCTCGGCGCGGTCGCGATGTCGTCGGTCGTGTTCGACTGCCTGTTCTGGCTGTTCGCGTTCCTGCGCATGGGAACGGTCGCGCTCACCGCGCAGGCGCTTGGGGCGGGCGATGTCGCGGAAGAGCGCGCGACGCTGATGCGCGCGCTGCTCGTCGCGGCCGCGATCGGGCTTGCGCTGATCGTGCTGCAGGTGCCGCTCGGCGCGATCATCTACCGGCTGATGGGCGCAAGCGCGGAAGTGACGGCCGCCGCCCAGACGTACTTCTTCGTGCGCATCTGGTCTGCGCCGTTCGTGATGGCAAACCTCGTGCTGCTCGGATGGTTCGTTGGGCTCGCGCGCGCCTCGACGGCGCTGGCACTGCAGGTGGCGATCAATGTCGTCAATCTCGGCGTGACGTGCCTGCTGGTGCTCTGGTTCGACTTCGGCGTGGCGGGCGCGGCGTTCGGCGCGGTGATGGCGGAGGCTTTCGGCACGGCCGCGGGGCTCGTGCTTGCGATGCGCATCGTCGGCGCGCAAATGCCGAGCATGGCGCGCATCTGCGACCGCGAACGGCTGGTGCGGCTGTTCGTCGTCAACCGCGACATCTTCATCCGCACCGCGCTGCTGATCTTCGCGTGGGGCTTTTTCGCCGCGCAGGGCGCGCGCTCGGGCGACGTGCTGCTCGCCGCGAATTCGGTGCTGCACAATCTCGTGCTTGTCGGCGCGTTTTTCCTCGACGGATTTGCGTCCGCCGCCGAGCAACTGTGCGGCCGCGCGATCGGCGCGCGCGACGGCCGTGCGTTCTCGCGCTCGGTCAAACTCGCGCTGCTGTACGGCTTTGCGTTTGGCATCGCGACGACGCTGCTGATGCTCGCCGCGGGTCCGGCGCTGATCGACCTGATGACCGCAAGCCCGGACGTGCGCCTCGCGGCGCGCGACTATCTCGTCTACGCGGCGTTCGCCTCGGTCATCGGCGTGTTCGCCTTCGCCTATGACGGCATCTACATCGGCGCGACCTGGACGCGCGACATGCGCAACCTGATGATCGTGGCGCTCGCGCTCTACCTCGCGACGTGGTGGCTGACGCTGCCGCTCGGCAATACCGGGCTCTGGATCGCGATCCTGATGTTCTTCGGCTCACGCGGCGCGCTGCAGGCCGCGCGCTATCCGGCGCTCGCGCGCGCGACGTTCAGCTAGGCCACGGTTCCGCCGTAACGGCGGCGGCATCGCGCCCGACCGCGTCGCCGAGCGAGTCGAGCCGGCCGACGCGCATGAAGTCCAGCAGATCCCTCTTGATCGACGCGACAAGGCCGACGCCGCGGAAGATCAACCCAGTATAAAGCTGCACCAGGCTCGCGCCCGCCTTGATCTTGGCGAACGCTGCCGCGCCGGAGTCGATGCCGCCGACACCGATCAGCGGGAATGCGCCCTCGGCACGCACGTAGGTCTCGGCGAGCATGCGCGTCGACAGTGCGAACAACGGGCGGCCGGAAAGACCGCCAGTTTCCTTGGCTTTTTCGGTTTCGCGCAAGTTCTGCCGTCCGACCGTGGTGTTGCCGACAATCATGCCATCGATGCGCTGGCGGCGCGCGATACCGACCACATCGTCGAGATCGGCCAGCGTCAGGTCGGGCGCGATCTTGAGCAGCAGCGGGCGGCGCGGCGCTCTTGCGGCTGCGCGCTCACGTGCGTCGACAACGCGCGCGAGCAATTCATCGAGCACGGCCGCCTGCTGCAGGTTGCGCAGGCCCGGCGTGTTCGGCGACGAGATGTTCACGGTGAGGAACGAGACGTGCGGCGCCAGCGCCTCGATGCCCGCCACATAGTCGCCGGTGCGATCGGCCGCATCCTTGTTGGCGCCGAGGTTGATGCCGACGATGCCTGTCTTCTCCCGCGCCGCAAGCCGCGACGCGACGGCGTCGAGGCCGTCGCTGTTGAAGCCGAAGCGGTTGATTACCGCCTGATCGGCATCGAGCCGGAACAGGCGTGGTTTCGGATTGCCCGGCTGCGGCTTTGGCGTGACGGCGCCCAATTCGACGAAGCCGAAGCCAAGCCGCAGCAGCGCATCCGGCACCTCGGCG
Source organism: uncultured Alphaproteobacteria bacterium (assembly GCA_963779545.1). Classification (GTDB taxonomy): domain Bacteria; phylum Pseudomonadota; class Alphaproteobacteria; order Rhizobiales; family Xanthobacteraceae; genus PALSA-894. The sequence goes on from CAVZYQ010000015.1 coordinate 316,637, forward strand.
TGCTTGTCGAAGCCGGCCGCGAGGCCGACCGGATTGGGAAACGTCAGCCCGAACGCCGGCACGTGTAGTTTCTCATCGTCCGGCGCAGGACGCGGCAGCGGCGCGAGCTTTAGCGCGTTGAGCGGCCATCGCATGCGCGGCCTCCGGGTCGATCAAGCGCAACAGCGGCCGCGCGAAATGATCGAACAACCCGATCATCGCTCAAGCTCCGGGAAAACGTGCCGCCCGTCCGCTCCGAGCGGCAGCGGCTTGACCCAGCGAACGGCGGACATCGGCAGCCTGCCGTAGAGATGTGGAAACAATGCGCCGCCGCGGGAGGGCTCGTAACGCAACGCACCGCCCAGCGCCTCCGCGTCGATCCCCGCCAGCACGAGATCGGCCGCCTCGGCAAAATGGCGCGCGGCGGTCTCCCGCACCTGTTCGGCGGTGGAAAAATGGATGTAGCCGTCCGCCAGATCGACCGGCGCACCGGTGAATTGCCCCGCTCGCTCGGCCTCCCGCCACAAGGCGCTTGGGCAGATCTTGTAGATGATGGACAAGCGGGCCTCGCTGCTGGCGGGCGGACCCTATCGGCGGGTTTCCGCAGCTTCAAGGATTCGCCGCACCGAACTGGACATTTCCCGTTTTTATTCCTATACATCTGACAAGATTCGAGATTCGGAAACCGCAGCGGGAGAATCGCCGTGGCACCACGGACTATGTTGTCGCATTCGGATATCTGGAACGCCGTCGACCGGCTCGCGGAGCGCGCCAATCTTTCGGCGTCAGGCCTCGCCAAGAAGGCCGGGCTCGACCCCACCACCTTCAACAAGTCGAAGCGGATCACGCCGGAAGGCCGGCCGCGCTGGCCGTCGACCGAATCGATCGCAAAATCCTTGCAGGCGACCGGTTTCACCGTCGACACCTTCGTGTCGCTCATCGCCGACCGCGGCGGCGCCTCCACGCAGGCGATTCCGCTGATCGGCCTCGCCGAGGCGGGCGCCGGCGGCTACTTCGACGACGGCGGCTTTCCGGTCGGCAAGGGCTGGGACGAGATCGCGTTTCCGTCGGTGCAGGACGAGCACGCCTACGCACTGGAAGTCTCCGGCAACTCGATGGAGCCGGCCTATCGCGACGGCACCACCATCGTGGTCTCGCCCGCAGCGCCGATCCGGCGCGGCGACCGCGTCGTGGTGAAGACGAAGAACGGTGAGGTGATGGCGAAGGAGTTGAAGCGCCGCACCGCCAAATCGATCGAGTTGCGCTCGCTCAATCCGGAACACAAGGAGCGTACGCTGTCGGTCGAAGATGTGATCTGGATCGCCCGCATCATGTGGGCGAGTCAGTAGGCGCCCACCTCGCGGGGCATCGCGGCTACTCAGCTAGCGCGGGGCCGTGGCCCGAATGGACGGACGGCTGGCGACGCCGTGCAGCCAAGCTGCGAGCTGTGGACGATCGCGTGTGAGGTCGCCGGGGCCTCTGTTGCGCGATTCCTCAAGCGCCGCGACGAGGATCAGGTGCGCCATCGTCAGCGGCCCCTGTAACAGGGCATCCTGCACCTCGGTCTCGAAGAAATCCGCCAGGCGTTGCGCGCGCGCAGCCTCGTGCGCGAGGGTCGTCGGCGACCGCTCGTTCTCGGGCCGGCGCATCTCGCGCACAAAGACCGCGATGCCGTCACACATGCTGCGCGCGGTCGCCTCCAGGCGGCGGTACGATAAATCGGAGATGCGTTCCGGCGCGTGCAGCCAAGGCTTGCCGTCGAGGCCATCCAGATAGGCGCAGATGAGCTGGCTGTCCTCCATCCCGGCACCGACATCGTCGACCAGATAAGGCACGCGACCGGACGGATTGATGCTGTAATACGGGCTGTCGGCCGTGCGCGTGCGTGCCTCGACGATCTCGACGCGATCCTCAAGTTTCTTCTCGGCGACGACGATGCGCGCAAGCCGGGAGTACGGCGATGTGTATGTCACGTAAAGTTTCATCATTTTGCACCGCCTCAATATTCGCCGGTCCAGACCAGCATCACGCCGCGTACGAGATAGATCGCGCTCACTGCGAAGATCACGCGGCGCGTCCATTGCCTGAAGCCGACGTCGGTCATGCGTTCGAGCACTTGCGCGGCGAGCGTCGTTCCGGCGATCGAGAGAACGATCGCCGGCGCGAACAGCCAAAGCTCGACGGCGTCGCCCATCCCGACGAACGATCCGAAATAGACCGCGCGCACGACGTGGCTGAACGTCTGCGTCACCGCCTTGGTGGCGATGATCGTTTTGCGGTCGAGCTGGCTCTTCTGGAAAAAGATATCGAGGAACAGGCCGCCGACACCGGTGAGCAGCTGGATGACGGTTGTCAGCACGCCGGTAATGAACGGCACGCCGCGCCATTCGATGTTCGGATGCGCCCGCGCGGGCAACAACTCGATCGCGAAGGGCAGGATGCCGAGCCCGAGATAGACCATCGCCTTGCTCGGAATGATCGCCACATAGCGCATGATGGCGAACGAAATGACCGCGCCCGCCACGTAGACGAAAAAAATGCGCCAGAGCACGAAGCGCCACCACAGCACCGCGCGCCAGCCGTTCGCGACGAACTGGATGATCGAGAAGATCACCATGCCGGTCGCGACATCGAAATAGATCAGCAGCACGCCGACCAGGATCATCCCGCCCGCCATCCCGAACAGGCCGGAAATGAACGAGGTCGAGATGATCGTGAGGCCGATGAGGGTGAGGGAGATGGGGGTCATCTGGGATCCGTGTCCCGCACGCGGTGCAGCGTGAAACGATGCGCCGCAGATGCGGGACCCCGGTTTGATAGCAGCAACCGGGGTCCCGGGTCAGCAGCGCATCATTCCATGCTGCGCTGCGCCCGGGACATGCCTGCGCTCACGCGCTGCGCGCCAGCGCGCCGTCGATCATGCCGACCGCATTGTCGACGCCATACACCGCGACGAACGAGCCGAAGCGCGGGCCCTTCTCCTGGCCGAGCAGCACCTGGTAGAGCATGTTGAACCACTCGAGCGAGACGCCGGGGCGGCCGTCCTTCGCGGGCTTCTTCGTATCGAGGAACGGCTCGCGGCGGCCGATCTCGTAGACGACGTTCTGAATCTCCTCGGCGGTCGCACCGCCGGCGAGATTCGAGAGCGCATCGCGCAGATCGCTCAGCGCCTTGCGCTCCGTGTCGGTCGGCTCGCGGAACGTCTTCGTCGGCGCGACGAAGTCACGATAGTAGTTGATCGCGTAGCCGACCAGCGCGTCGAGCTTTGGATGCGTCTGCGGCGTCACACCCGGCCGGTAGCGGCCGATGAAGCCCCACAGCGTCTCGGCGTTCTCGGCATTCGATGACGACACCAGCGTGAGCAGAAGCTGGAACGTCACCGGCATGTCGGCCTTCGGCGGATGGCCCGAATGAATGTGCCACACCGGGTTCGCCAGCCGCTGCTTTTCGTCCTGGCGCTGATAGCCTTCGAGGAATTGCTGATAATCGTCGACGTTGCGCGGGATCACATCGAAGTAGAGGCGCTTGGCCGCCTTCGGCTCGCGGTACATGAACAGCGACAGCGACTCCGGGCTCGCATAGCGCAGCCATTCCTCGATAGTGAGGCCATTGCCCTTCGACTTGGAAATCTTCTGCCCTTGTCGTCGAGGAAGAGCTCGTAGTTGAAGCCTTCGGGCGGCTGCGCGCCCGAGCGCCGCGCGATCTCGCTCGACAGCTTCACCGAGTTCGATCAGGTCCTTGCCGGCCATCTCGTAGTCGATGCCGAGCGCGACCCAGCGCATCGCCCAGTCCGGCTTCCATTGCAGCTTGCAATGCCCGCCGGTGACCGGCGTCTCGAAACGCTCGCCCGTCTCCGGATCGCTCCACGCGATCGTGCCCTTCGCGGCGTCCGGTTCGGCCGGCACCTGCATCACGATGCCGGTCTTCGGATGGATGGGCAGGAATGGCGAATAGGATTGCGCGCGCTCCTCGCGCAGCGACGGCAGCATGATCTTCATCACGGCGTCGTAGCGCTGGAGGAACAGCATCAGCGTCGCGTCGAAGCGGCCGGACTTGTAGCAATCGGTCGACGACAGGAATTCGTAGTCGAAACCGAACTGATCGAGGAAGGCGCGCAGCCGCGCATTGTTGTGCTGGCCGAAGCTCGGATGCGTGCCGAACGGATCGCGCACGACCGTCAGCGGCTTGCCGAGATCCTGCGCCAGCATGTCCTTGTTCGGCACGTTGTCCGGCACCTTGCGCAGCCCGTCCATGTCGTCGGAGAACGCGATCAGCCGCGTCTTCACCTTGTCGTCGGTGAGCACGCGGAACGCGTGACGCACCATCGTGGTGCGCGCGACCTCGCCGAACGTGCCGATATGCGGCAGGCCCGACGGGCCATAGCCGGTCTCGAAGATCACCTCGTCCTTCGGCTTCTTCTTCAGCCGCGCGACGATCTTCTTCGCCTCCTCGAACGGCCATGCGTTCGAGGTTTCGGCGAGTTCGCGCAACGAAGCGGCGGTGGTTTCGGCAACAGACATCGGATTCTCCGGCGCGCGGGACACTAGAAACCGCGCGCCGCGCGGTCAAATATCAAAACGGGCTGATCGGAAAATACCGCAGCCACAGATCGGTGAAGCGGCCCTTCTCCCACAGCCGGAACAGCGCCCAATTGAAAGCAAGCCGCAGCGTGTCGTTGCCGCGCCTGATCGCGATGCCGACGCCCTCGCCGAAATAGCGGCTCTCGGTGAACGGGCCGCCGACGAAGACACAGCAGTTGGCCGAGTCGGTGCCGTTGAGCCAGAAGGCGAGCGCAACGCCGTCGCCGAACAAGAGGTCGGCTTCGCTCTTGCGCAGGCCCTCGCGCGCCGCCTCCATGTTGCGATAGGTCTTCAGCTCGGCCTCGGTGAAGAAGGCTTTCAGGTAGGCCTCATGCGCGGTGCCGCCGACCACCGCGATCTTCTTTCCTTCCACGCCCTCCGGCACGACGTCGCGCAGCGTCGTGTCACGCCGCGCAACGAACCGGGCCGGCGCGCGGTAATACGGCTCGCTGAAGTCGACGCGCTGGCGCGTCTCGGGCGTCACCGCGAGCGAGGCGATCACCGCATCGGCGCGGTTCTCGCCCAGCGCCTGAAGCAGCGTGTCGAAACGGCGCAGCTGGATGGTGCACTGGATTTTCAGCTCTTCGCAGATCAGCCGCGCGACCTCGACATTGAAGCCGGCGGGATTTCCGTCCGGCCCCGCGTAGTTGAACGGCGGGTAGTCGAACTCGGTGAGGAAGCGGATCTGCGTGATGCGCAGCGTGTCCGGCCGCTCCGGCCGGCGGCGCGGGTCCCAGAATCCCGGCACGGCGACCGGCGGCTGGACCGTCGGCTGCGTGGCCGACGGTTGCGCTTGCGCCGCGTTCGGCAACCAAAACAAGGAAGCAGATAAGAAGGACAACCAGAAACTAGCGCACTAACACGCTTGCTCTGCGCGCAAGATTTTGGCTTTGATATTCTTCAGGTTGCTTCATTACCGTTAGAACTTGCTGGTTGCGAACGGCCGGTGGCGGCTCGCTTTATAGACCAATTGCCGTGACGGGGCAGCGGCTTGAGTAGCGTTGATTTCGACAGGCCTAATGACCGGCGACGCCGGGCGGTCGCCCGGCCCTCGGTGCCGGAGCCAAGCCGCATCAGCCCGGGCCCGCACAGCCGGGCGCGGTCGCATTGTCCCGAACTCGATTGCCTGCGCGGCCGCCTGCCGCCCGGCACGCTGGCGGCTGCGGAGCAACGCGCCGTTGCGCTCGGGATCGGCGCCGACCGCGTGCTGATCGCCGCGGGCATCATCGCCGAGGATGACGTACATTCGTGCGCTCGCCGCCGGGCTGCGCGTCCCGTTCGAGCGGCTCGACCTGCCGCGCGCGATTTGCCCGCTGCGCGACGAGCAATTCCTCGATGCGGAGAAGTTCGGACTGCTGCCGATCATCGTCGGCGGTGCATTCATCTACGTGGTCGCGCCGCAGGTTCTCACCGCGCGCCATCTCGTCACCGGCGCACACCCGCTGCCGAAGGATCGCTTCCGGCTGACGTCGCCGCAGCGGCTTACGAAAGTTCGTCCTGGATCATGGAGCTCAGGCTCAGGGGACGCGCGCCGCGGAAGCCTTGCGGATCGCACGGCCCGAACTGTCCGCAGCCGAGTGCCCGCCACGGGTGCGCGCCGCGTGGGTTGCCGGCATAACGGCCGCCGCCGGCGCGGCGATCGCATTTCACGCCACGGCCGCCGTCTTCATCAGTGCGGCGCTCGCTTTGACCTTCCTGGCGTGGACCGGACTGCGTCTGATGGGCGCCGCCACGGCTTGGCGTGCATGGCGTCCGCTTCGCATGCAAGCCCGCGACCTGCCGATCTATACGATCATCGTCGCGCTCTACGACGAGGCAACGGCCGTGCCGGGCCTGATCGCCGCGTTGCGATGTCTCGATTATCCCGCAGAAAAACTGCAGATCATTCTGGTTCTTGAGCCGGACGATGTCGCGACGCAAAGCGCGCTGGCAAAGCTTGAGCTCGGCCCTCCCTTTGAAGTGCTGATCGCGCCGGATCGCGGCCCGCGCACCAAGCCGAAGGCGCTCAACGCCGCGCTCGCGCTTGCGCGCGGCAGCTTCACGGCCGTGTTCGACGCCGAAGATCGCCCGGCGCCGGACCAGCTTCACCGCGCGCTCGACGCGTTCTTGGGCAACGGCCCGGAGATCGCCTGCGTGCAGGCCCGGCTGACCATCGACAATACGAGTGACTCGCTGGCTGGCCGCAATTTTCACCGCCGAATATGCCGGCCTCTTCGACGTGCTGCTGCCGGGACTTTCCGCGCGCCACCTGCCGCTGCCGCTTGGAGGGTCGTCGAACCATTTCGACACCGCGGTTTTGCGCGAGATCGCCGGCGGGTGGGACCCGTACAACGTGACCGAAGACGCCGATCTCGGGATGCGGCTCGCGCGCCTCGGCTGTCGCGCCGCCGTGATCGACTCCACCACTTACGAGGAAGCGCCCGCGCGCCTTGCGCCCCTGGATCCGCCAGCGCACCCGCTGGTTCAAAGGCTGGATGCAGACGTGGCTCGTGCATATGCGCCATCCGGTGCGGCTGGCGCGCGAGCTTCGCGCCGGCGGCTTCCTCACGTTCCAGCTTGTGGTCGGCGGCACGGTGCTGTCCGCGCTGGTGCATCCGGTGTTTGCTCGCGTGGCTGTCTGTATTCGGCGCTGACCGGCGGGCTGCTTCCGGCCGGGGGCGATGTCACGGATATCCTGCTCGCCACGTCATGGATCGGCGCGCTCATCGCCGGCTATCTGACGTCGGCCATGCTCGGACTGATCGGGCTGAGGCGGCGCGGGCTTGTTGCGGCACGGCTGGGTGCTGCTGCTGATGCCGCTGCATTGGCTGCTGTTGTCGGTCGCCGCCTGGCGCGCGGTGATCCAGTTGATCACGCGACCCATACCGCTGGGAGAAGACCGCGCACGGATTCGCCCGCACATCGCGGCTGGATGCGCAATCGGGCCGGTCGCTGCGGCCCACCGATTAGAGATACTGGCGAAGATCGGCGGCCGCGTCCTCCGGACGCCGCTTGAGGCTGAACGGCGCAACGAACTGCCCGTTCTTGTCCATCAGGTAGACGATGGCGGTGTGGTCCATCGTGTAGTCGCCGTCTTTCAGTCGGGATCTTCTTGTAATAGACCCGGTAGGCCTTCGCGACGGCGGCAAGCGCCTCGGCATCGCCGCCGACGCCGATCAGGCGCGGATTGAAGCTCGAGAGATATTCCTTCAGCGCCGCCGGCGTGTCGCGCTCGGGATCGACGGTGACGAACAGCGCATTCATCTTCTCGGCGTCGGGACCGAGCTTGGTCATGATTTCGGAAATGTCGAACAGCGCGGTGGGACACACTTCCGGACAATGCGTGAAGCCGAAGAACACCAGGAACGGCCGGCCCTTCAGGTCCTGATCGGTGATGGTCTTGCCGTTCTGATCGGTGAGCCGGAATGGGCCGCCGATGGCCGCTTGCGTCATTGCAATTGGCGAGTTGCCGCGGCCGGTGACCAGCAGCACCACGGCGAAACACAGGATCAGCCCCGCGAGGAACGCGGACAGCACGAGCGTGAGCCGGATGGTGCGGGGATTCATTCCGTGACGCTCACTCTCAGAAACAGGCCGCGATGCCCGCCGCGATGATCTCGAAGAATACCGCCGTGCCGTAATGTGCCCACAGCACCAGCGTGGCGGCGATGAGCGCAGCCGCGACCCCGCCGGCCAGGACGAGCGGCCAAGATGACGAGCTGGACGTGTTCAGCGCGGCTTCGGGCATTGAGGCATTCCGCGTTAAGGCCTTCAGATAGGCCTGATCGCGGCGCTCGGCAACCTCGTGTCCCGGGCGCAGCGCAGCATGCAATGATGCGCTGCAGACCCGGGAGCCCGGTTTTACTTTGTCCGTCCAGAACCGGGACCCGGATCAGCGATGCATCATTCCGCAGCGCTACATGCTGCATCGCGTCCGGGGAACAGTATCAGCTAAACAGCACCGGCAGCCGGCGCGGGCCGCGCACCGTGCCCTCGGACCACGTGACCTTGGTGGAGGGATCGAGCCGGAATTCCGGGATGCGCTTGAGCCACTCCTGCAGCGCGACCGCGATCTCCATGCGGGCGAGGTTCGAGCCGATGCAGCGGTGGATGCCGAGGCCGAACGCGGCGTGGCGGTTTTCCTTGCGGTCGATCACCACGCGGTCCGCATCCTTGAACACCGCCGGATCGCGGTTCGCCGCCGGGAACGAGAGCAGCACCATTTCGCCCGGCTTCATCGGGCAGCCGCCGATGGTGCGTTTCCTTCACCACCTCGCGCGCCATCGTGACCGGCGCATAGGCGCGCAGGAATTCCTCGACCGCGCCCGGGATCAGGGCCGGATCGGCGGCGAGCCGCTTGCGATCCTCCGGGTGCTGCGCGAGATGCCAGAAGCACGAGCCGATCGCGCTCCAGGTCGTGTCGATGCCGGCGATCAGGATCAGGCGGATCGCGCCGAGCAGATGATCCTCGGTGATCGGCTGGCCGTCGATCTTGGCGTTCATCAGGTAGGTGATGAGATCGTCGCCCGGCGCACTGCGCCGCTTCTCGACCTCGGCGGCGAAATATTTGGATGTCTCGCCCATCGCCTTCATCGAGCACTGCGGGATCGGTAATGCCGACCTCGAGGATTTCGTGAATCCAGGTGCGGAAGCGCTCCCCATCTTCCTCCGGCAGCCCGAGCATGTGCACGATCACGCGCACCGGGATTTCCTGCGCGTAGTCGACCGCCGCGTCGCAGCCACCCTTGTCGGCGAAGCCATCGACCAGCGTGCGGCAGATGTCGCGCGTGCGCGGCTCGTGGCTCTTGATCGCGTCGGGCGTGAAAGCGGGCAGCAGCAGGTTCTTCGCCGGCCGGTGCTCGGGCGGATCGGAGGTGATCGGCGGCGCCGGAATACGCGGCGGCGGGGTATCGCGCACGATGATGCGGCGCGAGGAGAAGTTCTCGGTGTCGTAGGCGACCGCGCGCACGTCCTCGTAGCGCGAGGGGAAATAGACTCCGCGGAAACGCTCGGTGTGGGCGACCGGGCATTTCGCGCGCAGCTCGTCCCAGATCGGATACGGGTCCTCGACCCAGCGCGGATCGAGATGATCGAAATCGGTGCTCCAGTCGGCGACCGGCGGGCGCGCGCTCATGCGCTTATCCTCGATGATCTCGATGGCGAGTTCCGGGCAATTGGATTTTGCCAGATAGGCTTTTTCGGTGAGCGCGTCCGGCACGCGGCCGTCGCCGGCTTCCTGCGCATTGCCGAGTTCGTCGAGCACGAACAGTTCGGGCGCGAGCGCCGCGCAGCGCGCATGGCCCTGGCACTTGTCGCGATCGACACTGACTTTCAGACCCACGGCGTTCCCCCGGGCGTCCGCCTTCGCCAAGGCTACGGCGGACAGTCTTCGTTACAACATGGCTTGCCAGTCGAAGCTCCGGAGGAGCGAGACTGGAGCGGGCGATCGGGATCGAACCGACGACATTCAGCTTGGGAAGCAGTGTCGCACCGCTTTCATAGCTCCCCATAGCTCCCATCAATCCCTTAGAAATCCTTCTGTCTCAGGCACTTCTCGCATATACTGGCTCATAGGAAATCACAGCAACGCGAACGATTTTGGTACCTAGTTCGTACCTAATCAGGAGCCGGAAATGCCGTCAATTCAGTTCACGGACCTCTCGATCCGCGCGCTGAAGTCAGACGCGCAAATTGATTACTGGGACACGAAGACGCCGGGCTTCGGCCTTCGAGTAGGCAAGCGTGCCAAGACGTTCATGGTGAAGAAGGATAACCGCCGCATCAACATCGGACGGTTTCCAGACCTCTCCCTTGCCGACGCCAAGAAGGAAGCACGCCGCATCTTCGCGGAGGACGCGCCGCGTCCCCGTTCGGCCAGTGCGAAGTTCGACGACGCCAAGAACGAGTTCTTGGAGCAGCACTACGCGGACAAGCGGGCGCGCGTGAAGGCGGAGGTGAAACGGCATCTTGAAAAGCACTTCTCCCCCGCTCTGGGAAAGAAGGTGCTGACCGACCTGACCGACGCGGAGATCGGCAAACAGCTTGCGAGGCTATCGGATCGTCCGAGCGAGCAACTGCACGCGTTCAGGGCCGTACGTACGTTCTTGAACTGGTGCATTCGGCCGCCGCGTCGTTACCTGCCCTACAGTCCCCTTGCCGGCTACGAGGCCCCATCCAAGGACCGGAAGGGCAAACGCACACTTTCCGAGCCCGAGCTTGCCAAGGTGTGGCACGCATCGGACGGACTGTACGAGGCGATGGTGCGGCTTCTCATCCTCTGGGGCGCACGCAACGGTGAGGTAGCCCGCATCCGCCGAAGCTGGATCGAGAATGGCGTGCTCGTCATCCCCGGAGAGTTCACGAAGAACCACCGGGACCATGCGATACCGCTTCTGCCGATGGCCCTCGCAATCTTGGAGGCGCAGCCCGATACGGGAGACTTCTATTTCCCCGGCCACTGGGACACTGAGACGCACTTCCAAGACGGGTCGTGGACAAAGCTCAAACGGGAGATCGACAAGCGCTCAGGCGTGCGAGATTGGCAGATGCGGGATATTCGCCGCACCTTCCGGTCCAACATGCCGAGGCTTCAGGTCCCGCGAGACATCGCAGAGAGGCTTCTCAATCACGTCAGCGGTACGCGAAACGAGTTGGACGAAATCTATGACCGTTACGAGTACCTAGAAGAAAAGCGGGAAGCGCTCGCAAAATGGGAAGCAAAACTCGCATCACTGTTCGCCTTAAAAGCGGCAGCAGCTTAGGCCCGTCTATAGCGGGCCTTTTCTCTTCATGCGGCACTATGAGCAGCTTTGGCGATCTTGCGGGACCTATGTAGGCGGGCGTAGCATTGTTGCGGTCCACACGGCCGTCAACCGTGAGGCTCGCGAGCCTCCCTACCATGGGAGTTCGCGATGAGGTTTTTATCGAAGAAGGAGACTAAGCGCCTAACGCTCTATAGCGATGCTCACAGAGCGCGGCTTGAGAAAGCGGGCCAGTTTCCGAAGCGCGTGCGCCTAGGCGCCGGCCGCTATGCCCGAGTCGGCTATGTCGAGACTGAAGTCTTGGAGTGGATGGAAAAGCGGGTCGCTGACCGCGATAAAGCACACTGACACTCCCCGGAAACGGGGGCGGGCGGCGGCTTCCACACCGCCGCCTTTTCCTTGACTCACTGCTTGGCTCACGCCTGAATTGCGTCGGGGGACGCATGCGCGTGACCATCGAGCATCGGGAAGAGCGTGGAGGATTGGTCGGCGACGGCCGAAGCTACTACGTCGACTGCACCGTTCAGTTTTCGGAGGAAGAGAAGGCGATAATCCGAGCGCGCGGGATGCAAACCCATTTCATCTTTGTCGATCCGCCGACGCGGCCTCCAGATCTTTTTGAATACATGACAGCCGGTGTCCTGATGATATGCGGGCCTCTGGTGACAGTGATTGGAATGGCACTGATATTCGGCAGCATCTTCATGGGTCTTCGGTCGCTGCAATTTGGCATTTTTCTATTCGTCGCTGCGCCATGCTTGTGGTCGATTGGCTATTTGATGGATAGACGCATCAATTTCCTGCTGAAAAAGAGTAAGGATCGTATCGCAGTTCGCACACTGCAAACTTCTAAGTTTTCGGTCTACTCGCCAGACCCAGCGTATTCCGAGGTGGTCGAGCATGACATTCGAGAGCAGCTTACGAATCTCAAACAGCGGATCATGGGAAGCGCAGAGATCAAGGAGAAACAGAGCTACACCCTATGAACTTGCAATGGCCAACTCGCTCACCTGACGCAGGCGTCAATTTCGTCGTCATTGTCGTTGTGACAGTTCTTGGGCTGCTGGCCATCATTGTATTCGGCACCATCGCAGCCGTCGCTCTCGCCGCCTTTCTGATTTGGAAGGTAGTGCAGTGGTACATGAATCGCCCCGTGCCGACCGATGTCTTAGCGACGCAAACGCAGCAGCGGGCTATCACTGCGAACTTCCCCGAGACCAAGCAATTCATGCTCAACCTGATTGAGCGCGTGCTGGAGAGCGCGGACGGGCGCTACCCGACGAACAGCGTTTACATGTTTCTGATCGAGGCTATTCGCGTGCTCTACGACGGCGAAGGTTTGGACAACCTTGTTGAGCCCATCCCGCCACGCGACACGATTGAGGAAGGCCGCTATCGCGACCGTCTGCTTGCCCACATGACGAAGACGGCGGATGCGCCACGTACTCTTCGCGCTGTCAGCGATACGTTGGGAAGGTTAGGCCGGGACATCATCGCTCATCTGCCGCCCATGGCAGTCGAAAGTAGGGAGCAGTTCACCGCGGATGACCGCCCGGCTCCGTTCGCCACTGTGCCGCTTGTCGATGCACTCGCCGACGTGCGGCCACTGGTGAAGGCAATATTGCTTGTCTTCCACAGCGACGAGGTGAACGAGCTGAATTTGTTCTCCGCAATGCGGAAGCAGCTCTCGGAGAACTTCGACAACTGCGGGCAGGTCTTCCCTGAGAAATTCAAAGGCACTCCGCGCGAAGTCGTCTCGGCCTATCTCCAGAACACGTTCTTTGAAAAGCTGTTTGATCTGCCGATCCCATTCTCAGTCAGCATCGGGAAGCAGCTTGAACACACGATGATCGTGGGCGGCACCCGCTGGGGCAAGTCGCAGCTCATCGGGTCAATCGTCAATCAGCACCTCAAGTCTGAGAAACCGCCGAGCATCATCCTGATCGACTCCACGGGCGATTTTCAGCAGAAGATCCAAAGGCTCGCTCTTTTCGATCCCGACACCGGCCCCCTCAAGGACCGGCTTGTCATCATCGACCCGGAGGACAAGGACCCGCCTGCCCTCAACATGTTCGACGTCTCAGCGCTGCGGAAGAAGAACTACACACCGCAGCAGCTTGAGCAGGTCGAGGCCGATATCATCGACCTTTTCGACTATGTGTTCGAGACGCTTGGCGCCGGGATGACAGCTCGGCAGTCCACTGGCTTCTCGTTCCTGTGCCGGCTGCTCATCTCAATACCTGGCTCCAACATCACGTCGCTTCGTCAGCTCTTGCAGAGTGACGCGGACTCATACGCGAAAGTACCGGTTGAGGTACGTGGAGCGATTGAAGGGCTCGATCAAACGACACAGGACTTCTTCAAGCATCAGTTCTTCACCAAGGCTACGCAGGCCACCCGCCGTCAGATCGCTTCTCGGCTCTTCGACATCGTACGGGTCCCCGCGTTCGAGCGAATGTTCAGCGGCGTCAACAAGGTGGATTTCTTCGAAGCCATGCAGGCCGGCAAGATAATCCTTGTGAACACGAGCAAGGCCGCTCTGAAGCCTGACGCAAGCGCCCTGTTCGGCCGCTATATCATCGCCCGCGTGCTCTCCGGTGCGTTCGAGCGCGTTGTCATACCGATGGAGCAGCGTCGGCCCTGCCTCATGTTCGTAGATGAGGCGCAGGAGTACTTCGATGCAATCGATGGACACGCTCCTGACGCAGGTGGCCAAGTTCAAACTCGGCATCTGCATTGCCTTCCAATACGCCGATCAGCTCGACCAGAAGCTCAGGGCGTCGGTGCTCGGAAACACAACGATCAAGTACGTGGGCGGCGTGACGTTCGCCGATGCACGACACCTTGCGCGAGAGATGCGAACGACAGAGGTGATGATCCAAGCCCAGAAGAAGGATGCCTCAGAGCCACCGAAGTGGGCGCAGTTCGCGACATTCGTTCGGAATTACACCGAGCACGCTCTTAAGCGTGACCATCCCGTTCTACGCCCTCGAAAATCAGGCGAAGATGAGTGATGAGGCATTCGCGAAGATGATGGAGCGCAACCGTCAGCGCGTCGGATCACCTCGGGTTCAGAAGGTCATGAGGAAGCACCCCGCCCGAGCCTGAGGTCACGGTCATTGCGGAGGCTCCGCCCGCACCGCAACCGCCTCCTCCCGAAGAGAAGTCCGACGACTCCGATCGAGCACAAAAAAAGTGGTAGAATTTCAGTGTTCGCGCCGTGCGATCATTGTTCATCGCACCGCGCCACTGATCCCATAGCAACCTTAGACACGAATTTATTTTTGAGGCTTAACCTCATGTATGAAAGCCACCGCAGAACGCCATCCGTCAGACCGCAAGACCGAACTTAAGAAGCGGAATCGGTACTCTCGGAAGCCGTCCAAGGCGAAGCCAGAACTGCCCGGTGTCGACCTCACCAAGCGGGACATTGACACCATCTTTCCCCTGCTCGCGAAGTATCGCTACCTGAATACAAAGTGGATTCATGCCTTCATGGGGGGCGACTATCAATCGTTCAAAAACACCTCACTCGGCTGTTCTTGAACGGCTACCTCAATCGCCCGTTCCAACAGACTCGAAGTCACAAAGCGCTCTATCGTCCTGACATCTACGAGCTGACGGAGAAGGCCGCACACGAGATTGTAGGCACCGGTCATCGGAGCCCCAACTTAAAGGTCTATAAGCAGTTTCCGCACAAAGTGCTTGAATGCATCTTCGACGCTTCCGTTGAACTCGGCACAAGCGAGCGTCCGAATACGGCCCGTATCGACTGGCCCACGATTGTCGCGAGCGACCAGTTTCCGAGCAGCACGAAGAAGCTTGCCGATCCAGTCGCGGTCAGCCTCGGAAACGATGTTTCATTGCGATCTGACGGCTTCCCATTCGTCCTCGCGTATGACGGCAGTGTGTTTCGTTTTTGCGTCAAGGAAATCGATTGCGATTCAGAGTCGGATCGACTCGGATGCGCACAACAGCATCCGTTTCAAAATCGAGTCACTATCTGTGGATCATTCACAATCGGATCTATCACTCACACTTCGGCGCAAACACTTTTTTTGTCCTCTTCCTCACGACCAATGAGGGCAGAGCGAATGTGATCAAGAGCCGTATTCAAGCTGTCGTGAACGCTAAAGGCTATCCGACGCACTACGCCAAACGCATTGCGGTGCGTTGGACGCCTAACTTTGACAGCCTTGATCAGCCACGCGAGCCAGGCGGATTTATTCTGACCGAGCCGTGGAAGCGGGCGTGCGGCTTCCCTGATCTGTTTCTCGACAAACCGTAGGAGGCATAGGTGCTTGAGGAACGCATCGCCAAACAAAAGCGCTTCTCGCGAAGCGTGACGAGATCGACGTGGAGCTAGCACAGCTCCTCGGCGTAGAGCCGAAAGCAAGGCGCGGCCGTCCTCCAAAGGAGCAGGAACCTCCAAAAGAAAAGGACGCGACCAGTGCGGTCACGTCCTGAAAGTTCTGGAGGTCGGTTACTCCTCGATCGGTGCGTCATCATCCGCGAGCGGCGGGACGAGAACAAGTGCTCCGTTCCAACCGCTGCCCGGGATCGGGAGGGTATTGAGCTTCACGGTGAAGCCCGGCTCATTGTTCTTCCGGGCGAAGGCAACGCCGACTGGAGACCAATCGCGCGTGCCTGGGCCAGTCTTTGCCCGGACGAAGAATGCAATCGGCCGACCGTTGTCCGGCTGCTGACTACGACGCTGTTGCCCTTGCGGGCGTGTGAGCGCGTCCATTTCAAACTCGCTTTCTCCCGCAATGTTCGAGTGCGGGTGGGGACGTACGTACGGCAAACGCGCGTAAGTAGCTCCGCTTATGGAGCCAATGTCCCCATTGGGCACGAATGCCCCCACTCACACTCGAACACTCTGAGCGAATGTTACCATTAGCCGTGGACCGCAAATGGAGGTGTCCACATGAACACAGTCACGTTCGTTGATTTCAAAGCTCTTAAAGACCGCGTGAGTATCCATCAGTGCATGCAGATGCTCGGCCTTCAGCTCAGGCAGCACAGCAGTCAGTTCCGCGGCGCGTGTCCTGTCCACGGCGGAGGCGACCGCACGTTGGTCGTGACGCCGGGCAAGGGCTTCTATTGCTTCGCATCGAGCAAGGGCGGCGATCAGATCCAGCTTGTCGCCCATGTCCGCGAGTGCGCCCCACGCGAAGCAGCGGAGCAGATCGATAAGTACTTCGGAGGCGGATCAGCGCCAGCTAAGCCCGCCGCAACGGCAGAGCGCGTAAAGCCCGCTGTGACGGCCAAAACGGGCCTACAGCCGCTTTCCTACCTCGAAGCGACCCATGAAGCGGTTCAGGCGCTTGGCGTGTCGGCAGGAACGGCCGGTGCATGGGGGGCAGGTTACGCCGGCAAGGGGATCATGCGCGGGCGGTTCGCCGTCCCGATCCATGACCGCGATGGCGTTTTGCTCGCCTACGTCGGCATCGCAGTGAGCGAGGAGCAGTCCCCCCGCCTTCACTTCCCGAATGGCTTCCATCCCGAGAGCGTCATCTTCGGCGCAGAACGCATCCAAGCAGGGGAGTTGTACCTTGTGCGCGACCCGCTTCAAGTCCTCACGGCTTATGAGAGCGGCGTGGAGAACGTCGTTTCGTTCCTATCGCCGATCACTCCGCAGAGTCTCGAAATGCTCGCGTCGCTCTGCGACGAGAAGAAGGTCGAGACGATCGAGTTGTTCTAGGCGCTCACGCGCCTGCCCCTCTTCGGAGGGGCTTTTCTCTGAGCCGCCATGTATCAGCCGCCCAAATACACCCTCTACTTCGAGTGTCTTCATTGTCGGCGCTCGTGGGAAGAGAAGAGCGACGATGAACTCGCTATGTCGGAGTGCGAAGAGTGCGGCCGATTGATTGACGAACCCACGCACGCATTCCCCGACCTGGGGATTTCAATCTAGTAAATTTCTATGAGGTAGACGATCTGCAAATCACCGTCATTGTCCGGAAGGCTTTTCACCTCTCTCACGAAACGCATTTGCTCCGCATCGGTCGCATTGCGCACCGCCGGATTGGCTTTGCCGTCCCACACCGCCACGCCACCCGATTTCAAGGCTCGCAAGTCCTCAAGCAGCCAGTTCTCCCGGACGAGGCCCCGCGCTTCGCTGAAGCTCTGCGCGGGGAAAGTAAGGATCGCCTTATCCCCGATTGTGAGTGTGTAAACCCGGTCTTCCCGTTCAGCCATTTTCTGTACTCAAAGCGGTCCTGCGCGATCATCGCGTATAATTCCAAGCAGACCTCCGCTGCAAGCCGCGTCGCACCACTGAGGCGCGCCGCTTTTGCATCGGAGGACGATATGCAAGTCAAGGAAAAGCTGCTTCCGAAGTCGGAGAAGGCCAGGCGCATCCGCGAACTTAACGACGCATTCCGCACAACCTTTCTTGGCGGGCGCGTCATGATGACGAACGGAGTGGGCGCGCTGCCCGACCCAGTGAAGGTGAAGATATTCGCCGCGATCAAATCGTTCACCGCCTTCGACAACGGCAATGATCCGTACAATGAGCACGACTTCGTGTCGGTCGAGATCGACGGCAACAGCATCTTCGCCAAGATCGAGTATTACGACCGCGATATCCGTTTCGGCTGTGATGATCCGTCAGATCCGGAGCACACGACCCGCGTCATGACGATCATGCTTGCGAGCGAGTACTAGCCATGCTGGCCCGCCCGAAGCAAATCATCACGCTTTCAGTCTGGAGCTTGGAGCGGCGGGGCAAGTACTGGCACATCGTCAAGCCGCAGTTCTTTACGGAGCCCGCCATCGAGAAGGGGCCGTACAGGACGGTCATGAGCGCGTGTCTCATGATCGCCCGCGAGTTCGTGAAGGAGGCCAGAAGGCATGATGCGCCCCGCCAAATCCCACAGTGAAGCCGCCCGCCATCTCAAAGCGATGGACGAGACGGCGGAGCGGATCGATGCCCTTCCCAAAACGAAGGCCAGCACAATGCTGGACCGCCCAGAATGGGCTTGGCTGAAAGCCATTCTTCGAGACTGATCGCCAGACCGTTGCAACCTTTCGCCAGTGTGATCCGCGAGCAGGCGCGGAGCGGCGCATGGTCTCCTTAGGAGCCTGTGTGTGGCAGCGTATTCAGCCGATGCCTCCTAACAGTGCGATCAACGCCTCCCTTCACCGGGAGGCGCTTTTATGGATAGGATTGTAATGGGGAGGCAAGCCGGTGCGCGTTTTCTATGTTCTTCTCTTTGTATTCTGCCTTTCGCCTTACGCACGCGCAGACGGCGCTATTGCGTATGGCATAAACAATGCCCGCCTTTTCGTTGGAATTTCCAGCGGTCAGCCAAATCAAAGGGATGCCGACTTTCGAGCGGTACTATCTTGCAGAACTCGCGCGGGGACGCTCTGTTTTATTGCCGGAAATTTCCAAGACACTTGCGCCGCAGTGGCCCATGTTGATGGCCGTCCTATCTCATGGCGAGTTGGATTCGGCTCAACGCCTACAAAGGCTCAACTTTCAGCACTGGGGGGCTGTGAACAGCTAGAGAAGGATCATCCCGCTCAGCGATGCGTTGTCATTGCGCACGACTGTGATGGGTCTACTGCGCCGCCCATTCAATTGCCTCAGCGGGTTGTTGAGTACAAGCAGACACCGACTCCACCAAGCTGTGCCCTGACTGCCAGCGCCCAGCTTAATCGTAGATTCTGGGACCTTAACTGGACATCGAGCTACGGGGAGACGGCTACGCTTGATGGTCAATTGGTTGACCGCATCGGCACGAAATCAGTTTCGGTGCCCTCGTATCAAACATTCAAGCTAGTCGTAAACGGATCAGGCGGTAGCGTCGAATGTACGACGTTCATTCATCCATTCCGGCAAATTTCGATTGGATTGGTTTGGGACAACATCGTTGAATTGCTCCGCGGATGGGTTGGACTTTCGACGCCATCCAATCCCGGTAACGGCTGGATACCCGGCGACGTGTTTTGGTGGGCCAACTTTTATTGGTATGCAATCTTCATCGTCCTCCCCCTACTCGCGGCCTCCGTTGCGATACTTCTTTTTATGCTGTTCCGGCAGCGTAAGAAGGTGCGGGTTGCCCGCGGATTGTCGGAGCTTGATCGCGAACGTCGTGCCGCGCAGATCGACGGCCATGCTCCTCCACCGCAGCCTTCGCCGCCGCCTTCCCCGCCAAAAGTCGACCCGGCCGAAGCACTCCGTCGCAAGGTCGCCGCCTCACTCGGTGAAGCACCGGACGGCGGCAATCCGCGACAAGGCAAGGTGACGAGCACCAACACATTCGAGATATAATTTTTTTTGCTGCCCCTCTTGAAAGGACAGAGCCCCGATCTAATTCGTTTCTCGTCCTGATCATGAAAGGAGCCAAGGAGGGACTGATGCGAGGCATGGAATTCGAACTCGACCAAGTACTTAACCCCGCCGCCGTTTTCGACCATCCCCGGGATGTCCTCAGCGATCCCGACCTGTCCAGACAGGAGAAGCGCGCCATTCTTTCGGCCTGGGCATCAGACGCCTGCGCTGTCCAATGCCTGCCTGGCATGCGCGTGCTCCCCGACGCCAAAACGCCTGTCAGCTTCGACGATATAATCGACGCGCTGAAGGCCCTCGACGATGATCCTACGCGGCCTCGTCCCGGCGGGTTGGCGATACGCCTCAAGCGTCGGTGGCGCGGCGGCATAGGAGAGGGCGGAACGCCCCTAGCAGCGTAGCCGACGGATCGTCGCCTCGCTGACCTGATAGGCCCTCGCAATCGAGGCGACATTCTCGCGCGCGCTCTTGCGGTCGTAAGCTTCGCGCCGTTCATCCGGCGTGAGCTTGGGCGGTCGTCCCAATCGGACGCCCATCGCAACGGCGCGCGCCCTCCCCTCAGCCGTTCTGGCTAAGATCAGCTCTCGCTCAAACTCAGCCAGACCGCCGAGCACGGTAAGCATCAACCGACCGTGCGGCGTTGTCGTGTCGGCCCACACATCACCGAGAGAACGGAAGCCCGCCCGCTTGTCGCTGACGAGCGCGAGTGTGTTGAGGAGATCGCGCGTGGACCGTGCAAGCCGGTCAAGTCGCGTGACAAGCACGATATCGCCTTCTCGTAAGGCTCGGAGCAGCTTGCATAGCTCAGTGCGGTTGCTCTTCGCACCGCTGACCTTCTCCTGAAAGATGCGAGCGCAGCCGGCCGTGCCAAGCTGCGCCACCTGTGCATCCAATGTCTGACCGTTCGTGCTGACACGCGCGTAACCGTAGAAGCTCATAGGCCTGCAAAATTCTTGATTTCTGCAAGCGTCTTCTCTTTCGGTTGTGGTGACTGCTGAAAAAGCGCGGGGTTACGCGACGGAATGGGTTGTATGTAAGCGTCGCCGATCATTCCGGTAGTTTAGCAGAAGTTCATATTTATCAGGCATTTCTCGCGCCTGTCAGAAATCAAGAATTTTGAATAACGCTGCAACTTCTTAGTGAGGTTGCGGATGGCTGAGAAGCCTATCGAAGAGGTGCTGTACGAAGCGCTGTTTGGAGTGCCGCCTGTGCCTGGCTTCTCCTTCGAGCCTGTCGTCCTCTGCTTTCAGGAAGCGGTGATGAAGGCGAGGGCCGAAGAACGGCAAGCGATCCTCGACGGCTTTCTTGCGGCCCGCCCGTCAAAGAAGGGCAAGCACTGGAACGCTGGCTTCGACGCCGCCTTCATGGCGCTCAACAGCATCATCACTGATCGCGAACGCGCCGAGTATCCGCAAGCGGAATAAAAAATAGCGCCTACCATCCGGCAGCGCCCAATCAGTTCAGCAGTCTTGTCTCAGTCTGTTACTTGAACAGGGACACGATAGCGGCAATCAAGCGAACGACCAGCGTGCAGCTCTTCACTAGTTCGTCTTGTTGCCACCAGCGCCTCTCAAAGTGAGGCATCGGTGATTGACACTCCTCATCGGCACCATGCCGACACGCGCAGTACATAGCACAAAACTGAACGATTACCTACTCACAGGGGCAGATGCGTAAGCCGCTGATTGCAATGTTATAATTTGACCAATGAAGCGCTCAGGCTTTTTGAAGCGCCGCACGCCCCTCGCCTCCAAAGGCAAATCAGACACAGCCAAGCTCAAGAACGAGATCCAATCGCTCGTCCGAGAACTCGTCATCGCGCGCGACGGCGGCTGCATCCTCCGTCACTCAACCGATGTATCCGGATGCAACGGCTTCACCAAAACCGAGCCGCGCCGCCTGATCCTCCAAGCCGACCATCTCATCACGCGCTCGAATAGCGCGACTTACGCCGACACCCGGCTCATCGTCTGTGTCTGCCAAGGGCACCACGGCTGGAAGAAGTGGCATCAGAAAGAGTACGAGACAGTCGTGCGCGAGTTGCTAAGCCCTGACCGCGTAGCCCTCTGGGATCGATGCGAACAGGAGAGCTGGCGACCGAGGCGGACGGGCGCCTACGACTGGCGGCTTACGATTGCCGCGCTCAAGCAGGAGCTGCGGAAAACTAAAGAGGAGAGGTGGGAGGAGCAGTGATTCACGCTGCGGGCTTCTTCTTGAATATTCGCTTAACACCGTAGCATGCCGCACCAGCCGCCATGGTCAGAGCTGCTCTTAATGCCGCCCGCATAAGCCACAACGCGATCAGGTCCTCTTTCGGCGCCGATAAGGCCTGAAACATCTGCGCCGCAGTACCCTCATGGGGAAAGAAACCGCCATACCAAATGACGATTCCGATCGACACCAGCAGAGACAGGCCACCTGAATATAAGAGCGCCCGAGAGAGCGTGGGCGCGAAAATGCCGACGATGATGGCGGCAAGAACGGGTAGTAACGCGATATTCGCTGCCATGAAGGCCCCCGGGCTTTAATCTGATATAATACGACTGTTGATTGTTTTTCAATCTTTTCTATGAGCAAAGGCGGAGCTAGACCCGGAGCAGGACGACCAGCAGGCAGCAAGACTGTCCCTCAGTTCCGCTCATACATCTCTGACGAAGAGCGCAAGAAGTTCGTCGAGTTCATCCTAGACAGCTACATGGGTGACATGCGCCTCGCCCTCTGGCTTGGCGATCAGTTCTTCGGCAAGGCGCCGCAGCCTGTTGTCGGCGATGATGGCGGCCCCATCCAAGTGAACATCACATCGCAGCTTAAGAAGATTTATGGAGGCGGCGCTTCTTGAGCGTTGCCTGAGTACCGCAAAGCAAGCGGGCTCACCGAAAGATCAAGCCAAAACCTTTCTTGAGCACGGCTACGTCCCGCTGCCGTGGCAGTGGCGCTTCCACGCAGCAGCACGAGAGGCGGACAGGCCCAATGGCCCTGTGATGATCGGCGCCGGAGGCTCGCGCGGCCCCGGCAAGTCACATGCGATCTTCGCCCAGATCACACTGGACGACTGTCAGCGCATCCCGAATCTCAAGGCGCTCTTTCTCCGCAAGACTGGCAAGGCCGCGAAGGAGAGCCTGGAGGATCTTGTCGGGCGCGTCCTGGCTAACAAGGTCAAGTACGACTGGGCCTCAAGCACGCTCCGCTTTCCCAACGGTTCGAAAGCAATCCTCGGAGGCTTCAAGGACGAGAAGGATATCGAGAAGTACGTCGGCATCGAGTACGACGTGATTGGCGGCGAGGAGCTGAATCAGCTTTCAGAGCAGAAGATCGAAATGTTGCGCGGCTCGCTGCGTACATCGAAGGAGAACTGGCGTCCAAGACTGTACTCCTCTTTCAACCCCGGCGGCATCGGACACGGCTTCGTCAAAGCGACGTTCGTTGAGCCGTGGAAGGCGGGGATTGAGAAGCAGACGCGCTTCATCCCGGCCACCTACAAGGACAACCCGGTTCTCAACGTCGAGTACACCGACTACCTCGAAGGACTCTCAGGGCAGCTTGGGCAGGCATGGCGTGAAGGCGACTTTGACATTCTCGCCGGCACGTACTTCACGGAGTTCAAAGAGGGCATCCATGTCGTAGAGCCGTACACGCTCCCTGCGGAGTGGCGGCGCTTCTGCATGCTAGACTATGGGCATGAAGCGGCCTCAGCACTCTACTGGGCGGCAGTTACTCCCGACTCGAAAGTTGTTATTTTCCGTGAGCTGTACCGCTCGGGACTTACGTTCTCAAAGCTGGCAGAGGAATTTGTCGCATCCAGCCCATCTGGAGAGAAGGTCGAATACCTTGTGGCTGATCCTTCCATTTGGAGTGTTAAGGGTGAGGCCGATACCGGGCTCTCAGGTGCTGAAATCTTTGAAGCACGCGTTCGCGAGTTAACGAAGAACAGTCAGTACAAGGGCATACGTCTTGAACGTGGCAACAACGATCGTGTCAACGGCTGGGCGGTAACACGCGAGTATCTGCGCCCCTACGCCCACGACGACAAAACGACCGCCAAGCTGCAAATCTTCGACACCTGCCCGAACCTCATCCGCACCTTCCCTCTCGCCATCCACGACGAGCGCAATCCCGAGGACATCGATAGCGATGGTGAGGACCATGCGCTCGACAGCTTGCGCTATGGCCTCATGAGCAGGCCGAAACCCTCATCCACGCCAGAGCAGATCGCAGACCGTACCTTCGCCGCCGCGATGAAGCGGAAGAAGCAATCCACACGGTCGCCCGGAAAATACTTGTTCTTGCGTTAAGGTTGCACAATGTTACATTCTGATGAATGGGGGCGTACGATGAAATGGGGCGAGACGCAAAACATACTCAGTGTCATCATTGGTTTGAACGTTGCCTATTACGCATTTAAAGAGATGCGGATGCCGCACCTCTCGTCATTGCAACGTCGAATCGACAAGCTTTACGAAGACGTCAGCCGACGCATGGACGATGTACGAATCGCGAGCCACGTCATACCCAAGTGGACGGACATCCATCGCGAGTTGCTGAATATCTGGCAACCGGTCATGGATCTTCGCGGCAACGTCAATATGATAATTGAACTCACTTCCACGCGTAAGTTCGAGAATCTGTTGGGCGTGCCGGCTATGATCGTAGCAGTTCTTGCTACTCTGCTTCTAATCTTCTCAACGGTTAAGTTTGAAGATCAATTGTCGCTCTGGCTTTTCTATCCGGCCGTGCTGATCGGCTTTGCGCCGCCGTTGGCATTCATGGCCATGAACCTGTTTATCGTTTGGGGGGCGGAATCTAAGTACGGGGCCGAATACACCAAGTACTCTGGCATGAGACACGATGTCGAGTTTAAATTGTTGGACTATCACCTAGACATCATCCGAGCCCGCTACGACCACGACCATCCCCCTCCGGCGGCGCCTGGCTCCTAATGACCAGTGACTAATTCGCTGCCTACCACGTGCGCCACAGCACCAGCGCCAAGCTGATTGCTATGGCAGGCAGTAGGATCGCCAGCGCGCGCGCCAAGAGGAGCGCGCGAATTGACCACCCGCCTTCGCGGATAGCGTCCTTGCCTTTGAGGTTGATTTGACTTCGGCCCTTGCCGAAGGAGAACTCTGGGTCGCTCATTTGCTCTCTCGCACCTTTGGCTGCTGAGAGAGCCCCGTCAATGAGGACTCCCTCGGCTAAGCCGAGTGGAAATCCTCGATTGACCTTCCGGTTAACCCGCTTAGGGAAACGGTTTACCGTGTCTTATCGAGATTTTAGAAGCAGCTTGCAGTATCAGAGGACCTTGTGTGCTGCGAGCTTCACCCTAACGAAATTCTGGCCTCCATCGGACAGAATCCTGAAACCCCGCACACGTGAAACTATATTCCAAGCTCGATTCGTGGCGGAAATGTGGACACTGCCCTCAAGCCACAGACGGGATGCTAGAATCTAGGCATGTCCCTCGCCGCCATGCCCGGCCAAGTCCTCGTCCGCTGGGACAAACCGGTGAACTGGCAGTCTGACGGCACTTTTCTTCTTCCTGTCCTGCAGCGCCGCCGCGAGATGCAGCGTGCCCGCCTCAAGGAGAAGGCGGGCGGCTATGACGTGATGGACTTGGAGAAGGACATCATCCGCCTGGGCGAACTGATCGATGGCGACACCGGGTACGAAACGCCGATCGGCACGTACGTCTACTTCAATCGACATGACGCCGATGAGTTTGAGCACGAGGGCGAGACATTTTTCCGCGTCTTCGCCAATCAGGTGCTCGCCTACAAGTTATCAACACCTCAAACTTAGGCCGTATGTTTCGCAGCCTGTACACTTATCTTCAGAGAAAGATCATCGACATTCTGATCCGCATCGCCGAGCGCGACCTGTACAACACGCCGGTCAAGCCGCTCGACGAAAAGAAGCAGCTTCAGTTCTACGCCACACTCTTTTTCATGCCGGGCTTCCAAGCCTACAGCGTAGATCGTGAGACGCGCTTCGTTCACTCGCTCGCGCGCGAATGGTCCGACACAGCGAAGGGCCAGCGGGCAGAGAACAGCCTGCTGTGGCTCAAGGCCAAGCGAGCAGCGGAGAAGCAGCAAGAGTCTCTTGGGAAAGGAGGTACTTCGACCCCTGCCTCCTCCCCCAAGCGATGAGCTTGTTATCAACTAGCTAGCGTCAGCTATGACAAATGACGAGGCCAACGGCCCAAGCCCTGTCGAGCAGGTGGAAGAACTCGAAGAAGGATCGGATAGCTCTTTACAGGACACCGATGCTTCAAGCGACGTTGATCCGCTTGATGAGATCGAGGACGTAGACACCTTGCGGGGTGAGGCGAAGAAATTTCGCTCCATCGCAAAGCGTCATAAAGCGCCGGAGAAGCCGAAGCCAGAGCCACAAGCTCCCGCTCAGCCTTCGGACACTCTGACGAAGCGCGACCTGCACCGTATCAATACGAAGAAAGCAAAGGAGCTTGCCAAGGCTTCTGACGCCGAGCTTTTTGAGCACTGGGACGACATCGTTCCATTCGCTCCGAGCTTCCGGGGTCAGGACACCGAAAGCGACATCCTTGAATCAATGCGCGACGGCTTCGCGGCATGGAAGCGGACACAACCCGCTCCAAGGTCCACCGATGCCGGCGCAGAGCTTCAGAGAGATACGCAGGCACAGCGCCCGAGCACGGCTTCAGCTCCCACCGGCGAACGTAAGACCGAACGCCTCATTCGCAAACGCGAAGGAATGGACAGCTGGTACAAGCCTCAGGAGTAGTCCTCATTTCATAAGCCACGTCGCTCTTACCAAATTAAGTAAGAGCTATGTTTAGACCAATAGCGAACTTCCAGCACCAATTGACACGCATTCCTGCGGCGACAAGCACCACAATCGCAAAGGGCGATGCTCTCGTTGATAACGGCTCTGGACTTGCGACAACCGCTTCCGCAGGAGGCAACGTGGACATCCACTACGTCGCGATGGAATCAGTCGTAACTACTTCAGCCGGCCAGCTCGTTGAGGTGGTCAGAGTGGACGGCGTCACCTTTGAGGCGGACGTTGACACTACGTGGGCAACTACCGACGTAGGAACCGAAGCTGATCTTGCCGCGGCAGGCCAAGTAGACCCGGATGCTTCAACCGATGACATTTTCTACATCGAGAGAGGCGTCGGAGCGACCGGCGTAGGCACCAAGGTCATCGGCCACTTCACGCGTGGCGTACCAAACTCCTAACTCAGGAGCATTATTCAGTTACTTCTAACCTATGATTAAGAGAACAGACTTTCCATCACTGACCGATGACATGCAGGGCTTCTTCAAGGAGACAGCCGCAAATGCAGTCGCTGAGATGCAGGGTCCCAAGATCTTCGAGGTGCGAGACACCGACCGAAGAACTTTCGACCATCTCATCTTGCACGGCGTGAATGGCATTCAAGAAGTCGGCGACGGCGAAGATTTCCCGTCCGTGACTTCCGTTGAAGGTGACTCGATCACCTACACGCAGCGTCATTTCGCAGCCATCGTCCCTGTGACAAAGGACATGCGCAAGTTCGACTTGCATGACCAGATCGAATCTATCGTCCGCTCAATCACGGATGACGGCTTCCAGAAGATCGACCAGAGCTATGCCGACGTTCTCACGAACGGCTGGTCAACGTCCTATGTGGACGTATACGGCAGGAGTGTTTCGAGCGTTGGCCCTGATGGCCTCGCGCTCTTCCACACCGCACATACCAACAACATCAACGCTTCGACGTTCGACAACCGCCTGCTCAATTCGAGCGGTACGGCTGACCCTGCGCTTGACCGCGACCCGATCGTAGAGAGCCGCGCACGCGCGCTCCGCTACACCGACGCAGTCGGCGTTGTCCGCCCCGTCAATCTCGATACGCTTATCGTATCGGCAACGAATGAAGACCTTGCAGAACGCATCATCTTCTCCTCGGGCGTGCAGGGCACACCGAACGTCGATGGCAACCCGCTCAAGGGCAAGATCAGCAAGATCATTGTCTGGCCGCGCATCGACGTGCGCACCGGTGGAACGGACGCGGACCAGTACTGGTTCATGTGCGATTCCAAGAAGGTCGGAGAAACCCTCAAGTCGAAGTTCGCAGAGCGCCCGTCGCTCGATGCGCCTGAGGAAATTTACGAGAACAAGACGTGGGAGTACTCGATTGACTACTACTACACGGTCGGTCTCGGCTTCCCGGCTTACATCCGCGGCTCGCGCGGTACTGCTTGATTACCAGCTAACTCATCTTCGTTATGAGCACACCTAATTGGGGCAATCTTGTCCAACAGGGCAGAGCCAAAGCACCTGGAGTGCCGTGGTCCGATGAGGAGTCACAGGCGCGCGCACTCGGCATTCCCGCTGAGTTCGTCCGCTCCGGCGTCCTCTCACTTGAGGACTACGAAAAGGCGAAGGCCGCCGACAAGAAGAACGGCGTGCCGCTGGAACGCTTGCCCCGCAACGAGCTGGTAAAGCTCGCGCAGGAGGCAGGCATCGACTTCACGCCGGATACTCCGGACGCGACGCTCGCCCAGCTTCTCGCAGCTCCGAAGGCTAAGAGCGCCAAGGCGAAGGCTAAGAAGAAAGGCGTATGAAGAAGTTCATCTTTCTGGCTGCGCTTCTTCTCGCTGGACTTATTGGCGCCTACACCGGCTTCCTCGTTGTCGAGAAATTCACTGGCGACCTGACCCTTGGCGCATCGAACGCGCGCACCACGGTATCCAATCCGTGGCGCTTCACCGGGGCAGTCACCCTTGCCGGCGCCAACACGCTATCCGGAGCCACGACGTTCACCGGCACACTCGCAGCGACAGGCGCTTCTACCTTTGAGGAGCTGACGCAGGGCGGCGGTATCACCAACATCGCCACGACCTCGGCTACCTACACGCTGACGCAGGCAGAGATGCTTACGACCAGCGTGTTTGAGCAGACGGCCATGGGCGACGGACAGAGCGTACTTAGCGTAACGCTTCCCGCGACCTCGACCCTGACAACCCTTCTCCCTACGGCCGGGCAATTCCGGTCATGGATTTGGGACAATCAGGCCGCCGCGGCGACCACCACGACATTCGTGGCAGGGACCGGAGTTGACCTTCGCGCCTACACCACCAACGACGACGTGATCGATGGCGGTGAAATCTCGCAAATCACGTGCTGGAGGAAGGAAACGACGGACGTAGCGTGCGTCGTGACCGAAATCCTGGCTTCCGACTAGTCGAAGCCTCCCTCTGCCCCCCACCCGAGAGAGAAGGGGCAGGGCCGAGGCGACGACCTCATTACAAAATCAATCCACCTTATGAAGTATCTCTTACTCATCGCAGGACTCGTGATTGCACTAGCCGTCCTCTTTGGCGCACCGTCTCTGTCTCGCGAAACGAACCTTGGCTCGACGACTTCCTTTGGCGTCGCACCAAAACTCTACTCGGCCGCTACTTCTTCGATCGGCCCTACTGCCCTCACCATATCGGCCGCAAAGACAGGCTGCGTCTCACGAACGATCTCGACGCTCAGCGTCCCCGTCATGCTGTCCTTCAGCGCAGACCTCACACCGAGCGCAACGGTCGGACACGCGCAAGGCGCGAGTTCGACCATGAACTATGAGAATGGCAACTTCGGCTGCGGCGCGATCAGCGGTTACGCGTTCTCATCAACAACCGTCACCGTGAGTACCTTCACGCAGTACTAACGTTATGGCTCGGATCAACCCACAGTCCGCTACGTGGAACAGGGAAGATCGCGATTTGCTCGTTGAGCTGAGGACGAAGCTGACCGGGATTGAAACGAAGCTTTCGGATATGAGCGGCAACTACACCGCACGCCTCCTCAATCTTGAATCGAACGCCGTCAATCAGGTCGAGTTTGGCGATCACGAGACGCGCATCCGACAGCTAGAGACGCAGCGATGGCTTCTCGCAGGCGCCGCAAGCGCTATAGGAATCATCGGCGGTTACGTCGTCTCCATCTTTTTCTAATATGCTTCCATCCCTCCAACACAGAAACGGCACCTTCTTCATCGACAACACGCCGCTTCAGGAGGGAGCGCTTGCTGAGAGCTACCTGACAGCAGAAGGGACCTCAGGCAACGGCACGATCACGCTCAAAAACATCGTGGGCTTCGCAGTCAATCAGATCCTTCTCATCGAAGACTTGGGTGGAGAGAACGCCGAGATCATCTTGACCCACGGATCGACAGTCCCGAGTGGTACGACCGTCACGCTGGCTTCCAACCTCGTGAAGACGCACCCGGTGGGCTCGAAGGTGCGCGTCATCGCCTTTGACCGTTTCGAGCTCTCCCAGGCATCGACAGCCGCAGGCTCGAAGACGGTCCTCACCGTCACGCCTTCATCGACATTCAACCCGCCCTCCGGTCTCGGCACGGGACTAGTGGCCGTGGACGCCACGCTGCGCGTGCAGGCGCATTGGTCCGACGAACACACCTCAGGCTTCTACTTCGCTCGGTACAAGAACTCGATCACATCCGACTTCTCAGGCTACAGCGACGCCTTGGCCTTCGGCGGCTGGGACGAGAGCACAGTCGGCTACATGATCGAATATGGGCTGAAGGAGCTTGGCCTGACCCTCTCGGAGAAGATCACCCGCACCGGATGCTATCAGTGGATCAACGAGTGCTTGCGCGAGATCGCGGGCAAGCTGATCCGCTGGCCTGAGCACTATAATTTCAATTATGCGCTGACCGCGCTCACAGCGGGCGACTACCAGTACGCCCTTCCCGCCGATATTTACGACAACGAAAGCAACCGCTCCATTCTCGCTGTGCGGATTGGCGCAAGTGGTACGCCCCTCACCTATCTCGACCCCATTGAGTTTGAGGAGAAGCAGAACAGGCTTGTTGAGACGACTGCCGCAGAAGCGGGCGACGTGGGAGAAACTGCGCTCGACCTCACGAATGCCGCCGACTTCGCCACGAGCGGTACGGTTTACTACTACGTTAGCGGCACGCAGTACTCATTCACTTACACGGGCAAATCGTCGAACACGCTCACCGGCATTCCCGCTTCCGGAACCGGATCAATCACGCAGGCCATCACATCAGGCGATGCGATGTATCAGAGCGCAACCTTTGGCGCGCCTACACACTTCACTGTCCGCGAAGGCTCGCTTGATCTTTCTTGCATTCCCGGCGCACAGCAGCACGGCAAGACGATCTATCTCGACTATGCAATGGTCGTCACGTCAGTCGACAGCGACGGCGATACGATCGATCTTCAGCGTTACGACATGGTCCAGAACTGTCTGACCTGGCGCATGGACATGAAGGCCCGCAACACGGGCAAGCTCGACATGCAGGACGGGCACTATCTGAAATACAAAGAAAAGCTGAACGACGCGATCAGGACCTCTCCACCGTCGCAGATCAGGCAGAGACCCCAGCCACGCATCAACACCATGCGCAAACGATGATATGGCGAACTACTCCTTCTCGGATTTCTCGGGCGGGCAGGCCGACAATCTCAATCAGTCGATCACACCGGAGAGCTGCGTAGACCTCGGCCTCAACGTCGTCTTTGACGAAGAGATCGGAAGCGCCGTTTCACGGCTTGGTACAGCCATCGTTGGAGCGCAGCTCGTTTCAGGCAAGGCGATCCTCGGTATCGCGCAGCACGTCGATCAGAGCGACACAACTAAGAACAAGCTCTTCGCTTCAGTGAACGACGCGTCGAATACGAACAGCGATATCTTCGACGTGGCAGCAGGCACTAAGTCTCTGCAGGACGACACGCAAGGGCTCAAATGCCGCTTCTTGAACTACAACGGCGACACGTTGCGCCTGAACGGCACGGACGCTCCGAAGGCGTACAACTCAACCACATGGATCACGACCGGAGGCGTCTTCGACCTTGGAAACATGCCAACCGGCTACAAGTACGCCGCCGTGTTCTCTCGCGGGTGTACCTGTGGGGCAACGCGACCAATCCTTATCGCCTCGCCTACTCCGGCATCCTTACCAGTGGCGCCGTGTCATGGGCGGGAGGAGGAACTGTAGAGATTGAGCCCGAGGACAACGGCGGAGCCGCTACCGGCGTCGGTAAGGTCCCCGGCTACGTGCTCCTTTTCAAGGAACGCTCGCTCCACCGCTGGAATTTCTCATCCGCCTTCCCTGAGGAGCTGGTCAACATCGGCACGTCTTCGCAGGAGAGCATCGTCATAGCAGGAGGTCTGTGCGCCTTCTTCTCTGCTTCGAGTGAAAATGACCGGGGCTTCTTCGTGACGAACGGCGGTCGGCCGCAGCCCATCTCTCATGACAACACGCGTCCCATCAAAAAGTGGGTGGATGCCATTCCAGCAGCGAATGAGGCGAACATCGCAGGCTGGCCTACCAATCGAGGCTTTGCGTGGAGCGTCGGGGATCTGACTGTAGACGGCGAGAGCTATCCGAACGTCGTCCTCTACTACAACCGCATCCTCAATCAGTGGAGCGTCCGGTCCTATCCTTCCGAGTTCAAGGTCTTTTGCCCGTATGTTGTGAGCGGCGTGAACGCGATCGCTGGTGGAGACGATAATGGCACCGTTTACCGCGTGGACAAGGCCGCCACCTATTCGGACAACGGCACCGCTATCCGTTGGAAGGTCCGCACACGGCACTCTCAGTACGAAAGCAACACGCTCAAAGAGGTCGGCGACAAGATCATTGTGCGCGGCCGCAATCTTGAAAGCGTATCTGTCGGCGGCATCCCGGACGAAGATGCCACCAAGGCAGTATCGCTCGGCACCGGCTCGGTCTTCCGCCGATTGCTTGGCTTGTTGAACATCGGCAGCACCCTCAAGGGCACGACGATCAGCATAGAAGTGAGCGGCGAGACGACAAACGCGCGCGCGTGCCTTCAGGAGATCGAATTGCCGCAGGTCAATGTCCTGCCCACCTACGTATGACGCAGACTATCGATGACATCTTCGCGACCCTCCCTTCATACTTCAGCGAGCCCACGCCTGCTTCTGACAGCACCTTTGCCGATGGCGTGAACCCTGCCTCGCTAGGGTCCGGAGAGCTGCAAGGCAACACGAAGGTCCAAGCGGGCTACCTCAAGAGCGGCAACTACGCGGCCGACGTCCGAGGTTGGAAGATCGACGCTGAGGGCAATGCCGAGTTCAACGACGGCGTTTTCCGGGGCGACTTCGAGATCGGGGGCACTCTCAAGACGATTGACGACGTTTCTGAAATTCAGCATGCGTTGGACGAAGTGGAGACTGCCGGAGGAGGCACGGTCTTCCTTCAGAACGGGACGTACGTTCTCACCGCTGACATCTTTGTGCCCGCAGGCGTGGCTCTTCGTGGCGTATCTCGCGACGGCGCTATCATCGACTGCGACGGGACATACGGCGTCTACATCAGCGGAGAAGACGCCTACCTTACTGGGACAGTCACGATCAATGACGGAGACACCCAGGTCGTCGGAAGCGGAACGACATGGACGGCCGCAATGATCGGCCGCAGCATTTATCTTGGCGGCGCGTGGTACGAGATCACAGCGCGAACTGACAACACACACATCACGATTGCTTCTGCCTATAGCGGAGACAACCTCTCAGGCTCGGCCTACGCGATCGCTAACGTCAACAATCAGGCGACGCTCGGCCAGCTCACCGTCACAGGTGCAACCGGCTCAGGTGTCATCATCCGTTACGCACTCGAACCGACTCTAGACGACCTCTACATCTATGGCTGCGGGCTCGGTCTCGATTACGACTTTGTGCAATTCCCTCGGCTCTATGTCTCTTCTCAAGAGAACGATGTGAACGCAAATTTGAATTTCGTAAGCGGCTTCAAGATCGACTATTGTGAATTCAGCAATTCGTTGTCGGGCGCGGGCATCGTATTCATCAACTGCATCGGAGCTACGCTCGTTGACACTGCCATGTCAGACAACGCCACGAACGGCGCTTCGCTGACGGACTGCACCAACATCGGCTTCAGCGACTTTGACGCCTCGGGCAATGGCGCTAAAGGCATCGAACTCGTATCTGGTAACTCCGGCATCAAATTCCACGGTGGCGGAGACGTGTCCGGCAATGGATCGGACGGCATCAAGATCACCGCCACATCCGATGACACGATAATCAGTAACAACAATATCCACGACAACGCAGGGTACGGCGTCAATATCGCCGCTGCGTCGTGCGATAATACACTTGTCTCTAACAACCCTATGAGTACCAACTCCTCAGGCAACCTCAACGACCTCGGCACAAATTCCGTTATCAGCTCAAACCCCGGAGTATGATCGCTACCATTGCTGGATTCATCGCGGCCCTTATCGCCCTTACTGGCTTCGCCACACCCGCGCCACAGCCCATATTCGGCGCAGCTCTCAAGCTCTCGACTGTAGGCACTTCGACCTTCCCGGGTGGCATCAGCATTGGCACGGGATGTTTTGCAGTCTCCAGTACGTGTCTCTCGCTCTCTTCCTTCACGGGGACCGTTCCTGTCTCTCAGGGAGGAACTGGTCTCACGACCGCAGCGCAGGGAGATTTGCTCTATGGCACGGGGTTCAACGTCCTCTCTCGCCTTGCAAAAAATACGACCGCCACGCGCTATCTGTCCAATACAGGATCATCGAACGACCCCGCTTGGGCGCAGATAAATCTCGCCAACGGCATCACGGGCGACCTCCCATTTGCAAACTTGACGCAGGGAGCGGCCCTGACCGTGCTTGCGAACGCGACGAACGGCACAGCCGACTTTGCCGCTCTAGCAGCCGGTTCAGATCATCAGGTTCTGAGAAGAAGCGGTACGGCGATTGCCTTCGGCGCAATCAATCTCGCGCAGTCCGCCGCAATAACTGGCGCTCTTGGCATAGCCAATGCCGGACTTGGAGTTGCGTTCACCGACCCAAATGCGGACCGTCTCATGTTCTGGGATGACTCGGCAGGCGCTATCACCGGCATCTCAACAATCTCGGGCGGTTCAATATCGGGGACGACTCTCACGATCACCGGCTCATCTCCGACGGCCGTGACCCTGATCCCCCACAGCGCTATCGCCGGAGGCGGAGACGCGCCGCAGATCGATATCACCGCTAACTCAAACACTACGATGTGGGTAGGTCAGGTCATCGTGCCGTTCGGCATCACCGTTAACAAAGTCACTATTCACACCGGCAACACGAATACCGTCAACGGAACAGTCGACATAAGCCTCTACTCGGAAGACGGGCAGACACGCCTCTTCTCCGTCACCACAGCATCGATAACTTCCACCGAAAACAATGTCACCACCGCTGTCGGCTCCGTCGCCCTAACTCCGGGCGTCTATTACATCGCCATGAACACCAACAGTACAACAAACCTTCAGCTCACAGTTTGGGAAACCGCATCCGAACCCTTCGACGGCGGCAACGGCAGTATGGCTAGCGACATATCTTCCGAACCTCTCATGGAGGGCACGGTGACGATCACTGCGGGCACTCCCCCCACGACAATCACACCAACTTCGATCACTGAGACGTCACGCCGGACGATTATCGTGCGTCTCGACAATTAACGTATGGGCAGCAAATACAAAGTCCCCTATCAGAACCTTGAATACGACATCCCGGACGACGACGAAGTCTTCTTTCTGGATGATCGCGGTTATCGCCTAGGCGTCCGAAAAGGCAGCCAAATTCTGACCATCGACCTTGCTGATAAGAACGCCCTCAACAGCAAGTACCTACAGTCGGTAGACCGAAACAAAGGCAAATTCACATTCAATGTGGACGGAAACATATCGACGACCGACAATCCAACGGGCGACTATCTCACTCTTTCGCTTAAGGCGCTCCGTGACCAAGGCATCAACGTCGGCGCCAACCTCAACGAAGCGATGCGGAATTTCAAATACTACAATCCCGGCGATGTGAATCAAGCCTTCACGAGTTTCGGTGGCAGCGTTTCAAGCGCATCGGACGCCGCCGTTTTCAAATCCACACCGAAAACAACTGGCGAGGTCATCACTCGGTCTATTTCGCCGAAAAATCAGCATGAGAGCGTGATCGAATCAAGTATTTCCGGCACGCTGAAAGCAGCCGAAGCACCGTCAGCGCTCGCACAACAGGCAGCAGCCGAGGGCAAGCAAGTAGCCTTTGATCCTACAAAGGCCGAGCAATACGGCAAGGACGCAAACACCTTCAATCAGACCGTCGAGCAGCCCAAGCCCTTCTCAGAGACCGATCCTTCCCGTGTAATCAACGACACGACCGGTCAGACTGCGGCCACTCTTGTACCCCAACAGCAGCCCACCCAACCGCAGCAGGCTACCGTAGCTGGCCCGTCCGCCGGCACAGACGCAGACATTCAAGTTCTGATGTCCAATCCGAGCGTCGCGGTCTCAGGCAACTATGCACGCCTGCCGAACGGCTCGATCATCGACACCCGCACCAGTCAGGTCGTCCAAACCGGCGCACCTACAATTCAAGGTCCCGCCCCCGCCACGACGACGCCAGCGCAAACCTCACCTCCTCAGCCCCAGATCAATCCGGAGGCAAACGCGCAGCTTCAGGCGCTGCTTAGCAATCCAAACCTCACGCCGGACCAGCGAGCGGCGCTCCAATCGATCTACACCGCGATCACAACGAACGACCTGGACTACGCAGGCCGGTTGAAGGCCGCGATAGGAGCCGCAACGCAGTACTCCGATCCCTTCTTCAAAGCGCAGACACGCCTTGTCACTGATGCGCTCGAACGCGGCCTGAAGGCCGAGGATGACGACCTTGCGTTCAACGAGGAGCAGAAGCGCAACACCTTGAAAGCCCTCCTTCAGGACATTGAAGCATCCAAGGACTCTCTCTCCCTCGATGAGCAGCAGCAACTCCGAACACTTACCCGTCAGTTGCAGACAGACATGGAAGCGACGCGAGATGACCTCGCCGCCCGCGGCTTCACGACTTCAAGCGTCCGGGCGCGCAAAGAGCAGCTTGTCAACGACACGTACGGCGACCTACGGCAGAGCGCCCAACGATCGCTCACCGAGAAGACTACAGCGCTGACCAATCAGGGAACGCGCGCGCAGACATCGACCGTCGCCGAGATCGCACGCCTTCAGGAGCTGGCAAGATCCGGCAAGCTCGACAAGCTCCGCACCGCGGAAGAGTCGGTCGGCAGCAACGCCCTTTCATCGCTTGGCTACGGCAATTTGCTCGGAGGCGTCGGTGGAGCCCTCCCGCGAGCACAGGCGCAGGACGCATTATCATTCGCTAGCGGGTTCGTCTTCTGATGTATGGCAACCGTCACACCCACAGAACTGGAGAGAGCAAAGCAAGCCATCGCTGGCATAGAGAGCAGCGGAAACTACGGCGCCATCGGCCCCTCGACAAAGTACGGGCGCGCATACGGCAAGTATCAGGTTCTCGAAACGAATATCCCGTCATGGACCAAACAGGCCCTCGGAAAGACGCTCACTCCGCAGCAATTCCTTTCCGATCCGACCGCACAGGAGCGCGTATTCGAAACGATCTTCAGCGGCTATGTCAGCAAGTACGGCGACTACGGGAGCGCCGCCAAGGTGTGGTTTGGCGGCCCCGGGGCGCTGAAGAATGCCGACGCGAAGGATGTGCTTGGCACGTCCGTTCAGCAGTATGCCGATCGCTTCTCTTCTCTCTTCGGCGGCAATGCACCCGCCCAACGTAACGCACTGTCGGGCGAGCTGCCCTCCATGAGCGGATTATCCGGCGGCAATCTCGTTGATTTCTCGCGCTCGCTAGACGAGGCGGTCAATCTCGCCCGCCAGAACCGCAACAAGGCGTCGCTCGACTTAATGGGTCCATATCGCGGGACAGTCGCCGCGTCCGACTTCAATGGCATTCTCAGTGGCCTCGATCAGGCGAGCAACACGTTCGTCGAAGATACTATCCGCAGGCCGCTTGCGAAACTCGCCGAGCAGAACGAGGAGCTTCTGTCTGTGACGGAAGCGCAGGCACTTGGACTGCCCTACGGCACGACCAAGCAACAGGCGGCGACCCGAAACATTACTCCGAAGGATGCGAGCACCGACGCGTTGACCGCCGGCCAAAAGACGAAGACAGATTCGATAAATGCCGTCATCGCTCAAATGCAGAACTATCGGTCTCTCTATGACAGCTATGTTGGCTTCACCGGTGCACAACTGACAGGCTCGGAAGCGGCCGAACTGAGAACCGCAAAATCGGCCCTCGAATTCGCAATCGCTGCGGCGGTCGGAACGGGAGCGCTGCAAGCAGCGGATCGCGCCGTAGTGCAAGACCTGCTCCCTGATCCTACATCGCTCAGAGGGGCAAGCGGGATCGCGGCGCGTGGCGGCAAAGCCGGGTCGCTCGCCTCGATCGATCAGGCGATTTCAATTTTCCAATCAACTCTCGGCGCAGTCAATTCGCCCAATCCAAGCACTCATGCGCCTGCGTCGTTCACTGGCAAAACGTCCAGCGGCCTTCAGTACACCGTCACCCAATGATCTATGGCGACCATCACCTTTGAGAACGGCGCGCGTGTAGACTTCCAAGGAACGCCAACGCAGCGCGACATTGAGGAAGTCGCCGCGTCTCTCGGTTTCAATAAGGCCGCGCCAAAGGCCCCGCAGACCAATCCACTCGATGAGCGTTCAGCCGAGCTGTATCGGCCAAGCTTTCCGGCACGAACCGGCGACAGCCCGGTGGCGGCCGGCCTCAAGACCGCAGGTAACCTCCCATCTTCAGCAATCAACCTTGGAAAGACGGTCGTAGACGCTGTTGCGCATCCACTACGCACCGCTGAAGCCGTCGGAAACTCCGTTACAGGAGCGCTAGATAAGTTCGTCGCCCCGAAGCTTGGCCTTCCGCAGGATCAACGCTCGGTCGATACCTTCGAAGCTCTGTCTGCCGCCATGAAGGAGCGTTACGGATCGCCCGAGAACCTTCAACGTTCGCTTACGAACGACCCTGTAGGCGTTGTCACCGATTTTCTCGCCCTTGCGGGCGGCGGGGCTGCGGCGGCGGGCAAAGGCGCTACAACCAGCAAGCTCATTTCATCGACAGCCAGTCCCATCACCAAGTCGGCTAGCGCCGTCGCTTCGACGGTAGCGGAAAAGACCGGACAGACAGCGCGCTTTGCTACTTCACAGGCAACGGGCCTCGCGCCGGAAACAATCTCAGCAGCCGTGGCACGTCCCGCCGAGCTATCAGCAGCACAGAAATCAGGGCTCAACAGAGCCACGCTGGCGCAGGACCTTCAAAGTACGATCGACAAGCGCATCTCGTCACTGTCCGACCTGGGGGAAGGCTATCAGACCATCCGGGAGCTGCCCGTTGAGGTGAAGCTGCCGGAAGATTGGTTCTCGAGCATCCTCAAAAAGCACAAGCTCCAAGTGCAAGACGGGCAGATCGTCGCCTCGAAGGAAAGCCTTGTCCTCTCGCCCACCGACAAGGCGGCATTGCAGTCGTTCCATGACCTCTATGGGCGAGACCCGCTGCACTCGCCGAATTCCTTCCTCAATACCCGCGAGGCGTTGACCCAACTCGCCAAGTACGATGCTGCAAAAACCGGCAATCTACAGGCCATCGCGCGTGATGCGCGCGCCGAACTCAACCGGTTCCGCAATCAGGTGGACGGCTTGAAGGAGCTGGACGATCAATACGCCCCGGAAGTGGCAGACCTCCGGCAGGTCAAAAACGAATGGATCGACAGCAAGACCGGTGAATTGAAAGACACGGCCTATACCCGGATCGCAAACGCCACTAACGCGGGCCGCGACAAGATCCTTGAACGGCTTGAGACCATTCAGCCGGGCATCACCAAACAGATCAAGCTGCTACGCGCGGTCGAGGACATTGAGAACACCAAGGGAAATAAGATCGGCACGTACACCCGCTCTGCCGTGGCAGGCGGCGGCCTTCTCACCGGAAACGTCCCGCTCATCCTCGGCGCAATCATCTCTCAGCCTGAAATCGCGATCCCGCTGCTGAAGGGCATTGGCTACACGAAGCGCACAGCACGCCCCATCATCGATGCGTTGAAATCGGCCGGCGGCGACATCAATAATTTCCGGCTTCCCACTGGCGTGCAGAACTATCTCAAAGAGGCGCAGCCGGGCCTTTCGATGAAGAAGAGCCCGGTCCGCAAGTCGGACGCTCTCAATGCTGCGGTTGAAGAGCTACGGAAGCAGCTGAAATATCACCCCGACAAAGCCACCCGCCAGAAGATCGCGAAACAGCTCACAGCCCTGCTCCATGAGCTGAGCGAGACCATGCGAGCGGATGCTAAGTCCCCGAAGAAGAAAGACGCCAAGTAGCGTAACGCCATATGAAAAACGAAAAGCTCACCGATACCAAAAATCCCGCCGTCTCTTTCCATCCGTACATGTGGGCGAACGTGCTTACAAACGCGATGATAACGAAAGCGATCGATCCTTCCGTCCATTTCATATGCACATTGTCCGATGCCGGATTCAGCCGCGCAAGGCTATACTGTTGATATTGTATGGCGACCTACCTTCCGACGAAAGAAGAAGAGCAGAAGCGATCAAAGCGCTACAAACAGCTCCAACAGATGCGCGAGCTGAAGGAGCAAAAGTTTCCGCACTTCGCAGGCCCGAACGGGCAGCGCTCTTTCCTTGAATACATCGACAACTCGGAACGCATCTTGAACGGCTACACGCTCTCCCGCGAAGAGCAGGAGAAAGAGAAGTGGCAGTCCAACATGCTCGACAACATCACGCGCGCGAAGCTGCGCGGCATCGTGTCGAGCGTCGGCCTCAAAGTCCCGGAAATGCAGTTTCAGGCGGTCAACGGAGACGGCGTACGCTCGCCTGTCCGCGCCGAACTGTTCAAACACATCGTCAAGCAGAGCTATCTCGACGGCAACCCGATCATGCACAACTTCCTTGAGACGTGGACCACGATGAGCCACGGCGTGATCTTCGAATACGAGGGTTACAAGACCGGCGGTGCAAACGTGCGCGTCGTTGACAGCTTCAACTCACGCACCGGGGAGATCAAGGAGAAGAGCAAGTACGTTGAGGGATGTTCGAAGCCCTATTCCGTCATTCTAAACCCGCAAGAATTCTATTGGCACGATATGTTCGTTCGGGACCTGCAAGAGCAGCCGGCCGTCGCGTGGGTCCAGCATTTCACGAAGAAGCAGCTTGAGACTGAGTTCTCGAAATTTCCGAACTATAAATTTGTGAAGGACAAGAAGACGAGCAGCTCGCTCCCAAACAACACCCTCTACTTTGGCGATTGGAGCAAACGCGTCGAGAAGGAAGACGACTTCGAGGTGTTCCGCTTCTACTCGAAGGAAGAGGACTGCTACGAGGTGTGGGTCAATGGCGTACCGGTGCTCCTCGCGCCGTTGCTCTGGGGCGATGAGGAGAAGTTCTATCCGTTCGCCAAGTCCATCGCGGAGCCATTCGCCAACACCAACTTCTTTGTCGGTATGTCGCTGCCGGGCATCCTTGAGGCGTATCAGGACGCCAAAAACACGATCATCAACACAATGATCGACAAGCTCTACCGCTCCGCGACTGCCGGACTGCTCGTCGGCTTGCAGAACAAGGACCTGCTCGATTTCGAAAGTGAGTTCATCTCGCAGGACAATCGCTACTACGTCCCCGACGTGACCCAAGTGAAGCCGCTGCCCATCGCGGGCCCCGCTCAGGGCGAGTTCGCCATGTTGCAGGTGATTGACCGCGGCCTCAACTCCCTTTCGGTTGACCGCAATCAGATGGGCATCACGACCGGCGGCCAGAAGACCGCGCGTGAGTCCGTCATCGCAGACCGGAACGCGCAGCAGCTGAAGACCATGCTCTACACCTTCCAAGAGGACCTGTGGCTTCAGAAGACCCGCCTGCGTACTCGCATCATCCTCACTCACTTCATCAAGGATGTGGCCGCACGCACAGACAAGAAAGACAACATCATCTCGATCAAGGATTACGGCTTCGGCACAGGAGAGCGCGGGACGCTCGACATTCATGTCGCCAAGAGCAAGGACAAGCTCCTCTCAGCCGTTGAGATCGAAGCGCGCGAGCAGGCGGCCGAAGAACAGGGCGAGGCGTATAAGATCGTTTCGATGCCGGTGAGCTATCTCGACGACTACTACTTGGACTTCTCAATCGTACCCGAGAGTTTCCACAATCAGGATAAGACCGCCAAGGAAGCCGACTTCAAGGAAGAGATCAGCCTTGTCACGACGCTGTTCCCGGAGTTCTTTGTGGCCAACAAGGACAAGTACCTCGCTGACGCGCTCGCCCTCTTTGGCAAGCACCCTGACGAATACAATCCACCGGCAGAACCGCCGTCGATGATGCCGACGGACATGGCATCCGGCCAACAGCCCAATCCGCAGGAGCAACCTGCGCTCGCTTGACGTATGGCGCGCCGCTCACCGCTTCGAGGCTTCTTCCATGACCCGAACGCTGATCCCCGCGCGTATGTATTCGGCTCTAGCCCGATCGCCGCTCCCGTTCTCAGGCCGGACGGCCAGTGGGACGCATTCCTCCCGGCCGACGAATATCAATATCGAGGCGCCGTGGACTCGATGGCGTGTGCGACCTTTCACACAATCAATCCAATTGAGATCATCCTCTACGCACTCTTTAAGGTTCAGGAAAACTATTCGGAGCGCTTCACCGCGAAGGTGAGCGGTACGACCATGGCTGGCAATGACCCTCACGTCGTCGCCGAGTACATCCGCAAGGTTGGCCTCGTTTCGGAGAGCGAGTGGCCCTTCTCCGAAGACAT
Source organism: uncultured Alphaproteobacteria bacterium (assembly GCA_963779545.1). Lineage (GTDB taxonomy): Bacteria > Pseudomonadota > Alphaproteobacteria > Rhizobiales > Xanthobacteraceae > PALSA-894. The sequence goes on from CAVZYQ010000015.1 coordinate 358,908, forward strand.
CAAAACGTTCGAAGACTACTACAAGCCCCTGCCCGCAAAGCTGTTCGACATCGCCCGCAAGTGGCTCGACCAGTACGACTTCAAACACGACACCGTGCCGAGCAATCCGGCCGCGATGATGGAGGCGCTGAAGTACTCTCCGCTCGGATTGTCGGTTGGGTACAACGGCCTTGATGAAAACGGCTTCTGGTATCGCCTAGGAGAAGGCCGCGATGGTCATTGGGCCACCTGCTACGGTTACGTCGAGGGCAAGTACTGGAAGATTTTTGACAGTTACGATGAGACCCACAAGAAGGTTCGATGGGGCGGCTTCAAGCCCGAACTTGTGAAACGCTACGCGATCGCGAAGCGCGATCCTAAGCAGGAGATCAGTCGCCTCCAACAGATCGTGAACCTGCTCTTGCAGGTGCTGGGCCTACAGAAGCAGCTTGAGGCACAGAAGGCTCCTACGCCGCCTGTGACGCCCGTAGAGCCACCGAACAGCCCGCCCCCTGTCAGCCCGCAGCTTTCCCTATACGACGCAGCAAAGGCCCGTATAGGCCAAGACCTCTCGAAGAGCGCTCCGAACGAGCGCGGTTGCGCTCAGTCGCTTTCTCGCGTCATTGCCGACGTACTGCCTGGCTTTCCCCTGCACCTCTCGACAATCACACTCCAAGCGGCCCTGCGGAAGCATCCGCACTTCAAGCAGATCGCCGGCCCGACGATGGGAGCCGTTTCGATATTCGCAACGAAAGGCAAATCGGTCGGGCACTGCGGAGTTGTCGGCCTCACCCACGTCATGAGTAACACGTCGAAGACCGGCAAATGGGAGCCGAACTACACGCACAAAGAATGGAACGCGGCAGCCAAGAAGCGCGGCCTTCCGATTGTAAACTTCATTCTCGTCTAAAGGTCGAACTTACTCACCAACCAATTCACTATGTCTCAAATTTACGTCTCCGGTCTCGTCATCGTCCTCGCCCAGCTCGTCAACTTCTTTGGTCTCGAAATCGGCAACGAGGAGCTGACCATCGCCGCGACAACCATCGTCTCGCTTATAGCAGGCGCCTGGGTTATGTATCGCCGCAGCAAGCAGGGCGACATCAACGTTGCCGGCCTCCGCAAATAAAATCACCTAACGACGAAGGCTCCCGACATGGAGCCTTTTCGTATTCACCGAAACTGTAGGAGCCAGACGGCGCGCGGGAAGGTATGGAGGCCGGCTTGTGCCGTATGCTGTGAAAGTTGGCCGCGCAGGAGAGCCGCTGGTCGAGAAGCGGAGTCCAGCCCCTACAGTAACGATGACACTACGAACATTCTACCATCTACACGCCCTCCGTAGGCCTGCCCTGCGCTTCTTTGTACGAGCGAGCCTCCTGCTGCCGCTTCCACCATTCCAGTATCTGGCTCCTATAAAACTGATAGCCAGCTCTCACTGCCTCGGGTGCTTTCGGGAAATGTCCTCCTAACAATTCAGCGGCTGGAAGGAGCCGGAGCGTCAACTCCTGAAGCCACGCTCGCAACTTCACTTCATCCACAAACGGCCCTACTTGGCCATGTCCATCTTTCATCATCAAACGAAAGCCTGGATAAGTCGCGTGCGACGCATTTTCGGAGAGCATCGCATACACCTGCGCACGCTTCATCTCTCGATTGCCATCCCGCGTGTCCAAGGCTTTCCGAATATGCACCGGTCCAAACTTGTTCCTCCTCGCCTTAGGGCTGGCATTCTTCCATGCGCTCACCTCAGCAGGGAACGTCCGAAAGTAGTCGAGTAGGAAACCGACCTCCATTATGTCGCGGGTCTGCCCAAGAGCCTGCTGTGCGTAGCCCGATAAGGCGAGTTTGATAGAACATGCTGCATCGTTGAACAGGCGCAGGCCGAAATATTGCAAAGTCAGTTCGTCATCGTTGGCCGCAACGTGGTCATGCGTGTAGCCGAATAGAACGTTCATGGCGTTCGTAACGAGAAACATCATTTCCGCATGATGTTGATCACTGCCCAACAGCTCTAAGCTCTGACGCCGCAAGTCCTCTTCTTGCTCGTGAAGGCTCTGAAGGTTGTCGAGTTGCTCAATATCGAAGTGTAGTAGAGACCCCATTCGGACTGCTACCGGTTTGGTCCTGTTGGACCATGTGTAGGAAACACTATTCTCAGCGTCGGGCTAGCGGATTCACCGGGACGGGACGCTGCCACGTCGAGAATCACACTTTGAACCGCATTCGTAGCCCCAGCCGCGCTCACCAACAGAGGCGACCCGTCCAACTTAATGCCGGTCTTCAAATCCTCACGCCACTGCGACTTGTACGGCTCTCGCAGATGCGCCGCAAATCTCTCCATTTCCAATTCCAATAGTCCGAAGATCCTTTTACGATCATCTGACCCAATCTTCCGATCAGCGTCATCCTCTCGATTGTACGAGAGATGCGTTATCTGGGCATTCAGTTTCCCTATGATGCGGCCGGGCAGACCGTCGGGAAAAGCTTGGTAGTTTGTCGTGAAATGCTGCGCAGCTACCGTCTCCTCTTTGAGAGAATTTGTCGCGCTGTAGAACTCGAACAGGTTACGCGCATGTACGCAAAAGGCTTCGATCAGCGCATTCAACACATATTCGGTGAACCACAGCTTCGCACCGGGTGTCGAAAGCATCAGATAGGTGACCCGCAGCATATCCATCTCATAGGGGAGATGGCGCGTGAACATCTCGATCAAACCCTCTGGACTATCATTCAGCTTGCGGCTCGCCATCTAAGCCTCCAAACGACGCTCTACCCTCTAATTCCTGAGAGCTGAGCAGAAAACATATGGTCTCTCCCCGCTTGCTGCATCTCAGGCAAAGTCCTCTGTAGCCAGTCCTGAACGCAGCTCCCTTAGCACCGATGCAAGTCAGACGGCAGGGAGACAGGTCGTAAGTCTTTCCCCTGCTTTCGCACCTGCACCTGTACGAAGGGCTTGAGTTTGATTTTTTTGGCGGTCGGTTTTTTACTTCGTTTACGGCCGGATCAACCGAAGTCGCGGGAGCGAGTGTGAGAGATTGGCTGGGAGGGAAGCGGTGTCTTGCTGCTAAGCGGCGACCGTGTACTTCTTGAGCGTGAACCACAACCGGACCCAAGCGAAGAACCCGATGGGGTTTTTCAACGTCGCTATGCGGACCTTGTCTTTACCGTACCTTCGGTAGACACGAATTTCGAACATCGTTTGACGTGATTACCCGCTCCCCTCCAAGCCAACCTCCAAAACCACGCAGACCCCGCTCTTGCGAGCAGGGTCTTATGTGGATGCCACCTGAAAAGGTGCGAAGATCGCTTGGTACTTGCCCAAGGCCTTCGTCACTTCATTGTACCCTTTCTTTGGCATTTCCCTAGACTAGCATGTGGATTTTGTGAGCCGTTTAGAGGGGTGGGGATAGCGATCAAGCCGTTCCCTTCTGGCTCCCGATTTCCCGCACCAACGCGCGCATCGTTTCCATCATGAGGTCGACGAATTTCTTGCTCTCCGCCGCGGGTAGAGCGAGGACGCCGACTGCTTCCTCAAGACTGATCCTGACAAGCTCAAAGTGAGCCTCATGTTCCGCCGGTGGCAGACCGGCAATGCGCATGCCGTGCCGCTGGACCAGATCCAGCATGGCATCATGCGCTTTCTTCTTATCGTCCGGCGATCCGGTCATCCCAATTCCCCTTCTAGGGTACACATTACCCTACACCGTCCCGTACACTCCCTGTCTGTGTAGGCCACAAGGCACATACACTCCGCTTTCCACCGCTCTATTCCTACATTTCCGCCATCACATGTCCGCGCGCATGAAGCGCGACTTCCCACCTGGTGTTACCTATTTTCCTGATGCCCCGCACCGGGACGCTACCGCGCCCGCTGTTCAGGCCCAATCATCGTCCGGGCTATCGAACGTCGCTAAAGCGCCGTCACGATAGTCCGTCGCTGTCTCGGGCCTGACCGTCCTTGATTCCGTCCGATAGACGGCCCGTTCAGGGTCAGGTGGGAAGTCGCGCTTCCCGCTTCGACGGCAGTGAGGCGGACGGTTCCACACCTCGTTTCACGTGCCACCTGTCCACAGTGCGGTTCCGCAGCAGCGTGATACAATTCAGGCATTAGAAGCTTTGTGCGTCGTGTGCCCTCCCTACTCACAAAGCGGGGACGGCGTACGGCGAGACTACATATGAAGAAGGAAGGTACGGGGCGCGTTATCAAGTTCAGGGCGTGGGACCTGAGAAGCGGCGAATGGCGCGACATTCGCTACGTTGAATTCTGGGAAGGTGGCTACAGGGTTGCCCTTTGGGATGGTTTGAATGTCGATGTGCGGGAAAACGCGGAAGACTTGGAATTGCTCCAATTCACCGGCCTCCACGACAAGAACGGGAAGGAGATTTATGAGGGAGACATCCTGAGAAGCGGTGAATTTTCCTACGAAGTCTATTGGTACGAACGGGGCGCTTGGGCGCTGAAAGGTACGGGGCGAACAGGGCACACAAACTACTACTACAGTTGGAAACCTTCAGGCTGCGAAGTCATCGGCAACATCTACGAGAACCCCTAGCTGCTAGAGCGGCGTCGCAGCATCACCGACTAGCCCTATGCCTTGCTGCCGCGACTGCTCGCACCGAGGCGAGGATCACGAGTGGAAGGCGTCACGGACGCGTGGCTTCTGCGTCGTATGCCCCTGCCGCAAATACGTCCCTTCCGGCGAGCCACTGGAGCGGCAGATGCGACTGGGAAACTGCACGCGCCCCGGCTGCACCTGTCAACAACACCCTGCCCCGCGAAGAGCCTCTAACTCGCACGTTGGGCGGCTGCGCTACCGAAAAGGACGCTAATGGACGCGGCCGTATGCGGCGCTCGCCACAGGCTCGCTCAGATCCATCCGCCTAGTCGTACAGCAATCGGACACGCCCAAGGGCGCGTCACGATTGGCCGTCCGATAGGCGTAGATTCACGTTGCTTCATGCCGTTATCGCGTGTGAATTTGCTGTCCTGGGGGATGGAATGACGCGGCCACCGATACGCCTACCGTTGCGCTCGGCGTCATCACGCCCACCTGTACGACTGCCTATACGGCCTGCGCGACGCGCTGCTCGGCGCGAGGGGGGATATGACGTCGGGCATAGCCGAACAGTCCAATACATCTCCGATCTCCTCAGGGCGGCCAAATTCGAGGTTCAACCGCAGCTCGATCTTGGCGAGAAGGCTTCATTCCCTGATCTCATCGCCAGCCGCGAGCATCTTGGCATCGTCAGGCGCTATGCGATCGAAGTGGTACTCGTAAAAGAGGCTGTGGACCTCAGCCCGCGCATGGATCGGCTTGAAAACTACGCGATCCATCGGAAACGACGAAGCGAGTTTGATGAAATCTGGTTGGTCTCCAACCTCTCCGTTCCCGAGGACTCAAAGCGGCCATATGATTTCGATCGGATTCGATCTTTCACCTTGAAAGAATTGGAGAGGACGCTTGAACGTCTCGTCCCACCACCTCAAAAGCGACAGAAGGGGCGAACTAAAATTGCGAAAGCCGTCTTCGCCAATGAAGAGCAGCTCCAAATAGCAGTCGCAGCCCTCACGCTTCTCTTGGATGAGAAGATCGCCGCCCTGAAAGCCTACATCCCGAATGATCCGGACTCGATCGCTCAGAAAGACGCCTCTCTCCAACAGTATCTAAAGCTGAGGAAAGAGCTCACCGCGATCCCAACGTCGATCAAGGAGTTCAACAACGGCTCAGAAAAGGAAGCGGAAGTTGTTAAGACCGTCACCACCTTCGCCGATGGTGTCCGCTCGTGGTGGAACAAGAGCCATCACACGATCTGCAAAACGGCTTTCGACATGAGCATGTTCGCTTCTGCGGTGGGTGTCTGCTCTTTGGCAGGGGCTGGGGGGAATATGTCGGTCGCCATTTCCGCCGCTTTGGTCGGCGGGAAGCCTGTTGCGGACGTTATCAAAGGCCTCGCGAAGAAATTCACACCGGGATAGAGCATCCCTCACTCGCGGCTAGCATTTCTCTTACTGTTCCCAGCCCCAGACCGATCCTATCGGAGCTTGCGGCTACGCCATCGCATCCTGCACGAAATCGTTATAGCCGTTCGTGGCTCTCGCAAGCCTTGCGTATGCGGCGAGGGTTTCCGCATCCTCCAGCGTCGTGCCGCTTGCGACCTTCTCCGGTATCAGCAGCACGTTCCGCCGCAGCGTCGGCGGCAGCTCGCCTAGCGTGTTCACGCCGGCGATCAGGCGCCCTTCCCGTATCAGGCTCACGTGTGCCTCGCGGCCGTAGAAGCCGAGGTCAGGAACGATCACCTGGCCCTTGAAGTGCGCCATCAGGAAGAGGCCGAGCACGAGCGCGTCGAATTCGCCGAGCTCCGCCCGGTTCAGTCGCGCAAAGACCTTTGTATTGCGTCCCGCAAATCCGAAGTCGCTGCCTGAGCAGAGCACGCGGCGGACAACATCAGTAAACAGGATGTCGTCGACCATCCCCTGCACTTCCTCTTTGACCCCTTTGATGTCGCTCCGCACCTGAAGGGCATCGAGCCGCCTTGCCTTCGCCAGTGCCTGGGCGAGCGCGCGCCGCCCGTTCCGCACCGTCAGCGTGGCCTCGCCCTGCGGCGACACCGTGTACAGAACGTCGGCAAGCTCCCGCGCTGTCTTGCGATCGATGTCCTTGAGCGGATTGAAACTGTGCTTCAGCGGGTCGAAAACCTTCGCCTTCGGGTGCTTTGGCACCTCGTCATCTATGAAAAGAAACGACCCTTTGGGCAGCTCGATCTTCCGTGTGAATCCGACGTACAATTTGTTCATATTGGCGGGCAGTCGACGGCACGTATTTATCCCGCACCGTGACAGGATCTGCGTGCAGGCCGCCCGCCGTAAACGAGAACTGCCTATCTAGAATTCTAACGCATTGGCGGCTGGGGGAAGTGTACGCTTGAACACGCCTGATTCGCCGCAGACTATCGACACGATGGCCGAACAGAAGCACCATTATATTCCGGAGTTCTTCCTGAAGCAGTGGGTCGGACCGGATCACCGCCTCGTCGAGTTCTGCCGGCGACGCTTCAACAGAGTTGTTGCACGCTCGACGTTTCCCGGAGGCACAGGCTACGTCCGCGGCCTCTACTCAATTCCGGGAGCGCCGCCACACGTCAAAGACGTGCTTGAGGATAAGTTCTTAAGTGTCGCAGACGGCATTGCAGCAGAATCCTTGCGGATCATGCTCAAGGAGAATGTCGTCCCGACCGGCCTTGAAAAGGCGGGATGGACCCGTTTCATGATGTCGCTCTGGTATCGCACGCCCGAAGGTATCGCGCGCAGTTATGAGATGGTCCGAAAATACTATGAGGAAAATCAACTTGAAAAACTGAGAGAGGTCTACACCGAGTTGAAGCGACCCGAGGACCCTGCGACGCCGGAGGAGTACGTTCAGCGCCATGCGGGATTGATGACGGGCCGCACGCTCATTGAGCACCTGATGGACATCATTGAGAGCGAGCGAGTGCGCGAGAAAATCATGGGGATGCAGTGGCATCTCGGACGCATCGAGCGAATGAGATATCCGCTGCTAACGTCAGATCGCCCGATCGTCATGACAACGGGCGGCATAGCATACAAGGACTCTCATATCGTCATGCCGCTCTCACCGCGTCACATCTTCATCGCGACGAATACGGATGAAGAGGCAGCGAAAATCAAAGCGCTTTTTCTGTCACACAAACTTGCGCAGCGATTGAACGACCGGATTGTGAGGCAGGCCCGCAAATTCGTCTACAGCACCAACGCCGATCAGCTCCGCTTCATTGAGAAGCGTTTGGGCGAGAAGCTGCGTTGCTCACCGTTTGAGTGACTATCGTGTGAAGCGTTCGGCGATCACTTGCGCAATGCTCGTCCTACGCTTGCGCGCCTTCGCTGCGATCTTCTTGTAAGTGCTCGGATAGAGACGAGCTCGGGCTGTTGCAAACTCTACGAGTTGTTTTGACATGTTCAGATTCTACCACGCGATTTCGGGGGTCTAGCAGTTATCCCCATGTGCCCGCTGTGTGCCCTTGCGCGATTGCGCGGGCATGAGAAGATTAGAGAGATGGAAACGAAGCGGGTGCGTCGCTAGACGACAGCAAAGTTACCCATGCGGGAGAAACGAGGGGGGAACGGGTATCGGGCCTCGGATGTTCGAGCAAAGACCGGCGCTGTTGCGACCCAACTCGCAGCATCAACGTCGGGACACTCGAAGCGGAAATCCCTATTGAGCTTGTACAGGCTTCGCCCGCTTCATCCATCTAGCTCTTTGACAATCAGTCGTGTGTTTGGAGGGGGAAGGCGTTAGCCAGTGTTCCACCGCACTTAAAAAGGTGCCCGAGGCGGACGTGCCAAAATCGCGGACTGTTCTAGAGCGCGCCGCGAGAAGTAGCCCCACCCACTGCGGAGAAAATCGGGTAGCAGCAGGTGCAACTCCTGCATTCTCCCTCCCAGCACATGACGCAAACGATGGTGAGTGGAGTGCAGGAGTAGAAGCCAGAATGTCCCCAAGGTCGTGTAAATGCGTGCGGGGGATATGACATCGCATACACCTACTTCTGCGCCCCGCTCATCCATCGTCACTATCAGCATTATCAATCCTTACGCCTTCCGTGCCGTTCGTCGTTATTGCCATCATCACTCGTAAGGGGATGGTGGCTCCGGAACGCCGGCGAGCGGCACAGAGGGAAAACAACAATCACTTATGAAATACAAAATCACCGTTACTCAGATCGAGCCGGAGGCAGACTACAAAGTCCGAGAGGTTTACGAGCAGGTCATCGACGACCTCGACATTCAGACAGTTATCAAGGCGGTGAACGGCATCGTATGAGCCCCTACATGCAAGCCGGCACGCTCTATGCCGACGAGCTCCGCCGCTACCGCTTCGACGACAACGAGCGCCGCCGCGATCACTTGCGCCGTTCAATCCTCAGCCTCGGAGCGAGCATCACCCGCTTCCTGTCTCGTTACACGAAATGGAGAACGGTGCTCTTGGCCGTTGGCGTCTCCCTCTTATCAGCATCACAAACTCTCGTATGAGCGACGATCAAATCCACGAGCGAGTGCAGGACTTCCGCCCTCGCAAAACGACCGACTGGCTCCGCATCATTACCGGCATAGACTTCCGCCCGCGCTTCCGAGGCTCACTCTTCGGGCCGCGATCAGACAAACACCCGATATGAAAAACACATCAACAGCTGAGGGACGGCAGCAGCGCCTTGAGGAGCTTGTCGGAAGTTTCCTGGATCACGGCAACTTCACGGCAATCGTCCGCCTGATCGGAGGCAGCGTAGAGGACTGGGACGAGCGCTATATGCACTCCGACTCACACCCAGACGAAAGGTACCAATAGCAACTAACAATCAAATTCTATGGACAACGACATTGCAAAGATGACCGGCCAAGCCGGCGGAGAGAAGATCGCAGCTTACAAACTGAACGAAGTGAAGATGAGCGGCGACGATGGCACGTTCTCGCTCAAGGAAGTGCTCAGCCCTAAGGGCGAGGACGGCAAGTACCCCGTACAGCAGCTCGGTGACGGCTTCGATGCGGTTATCCTCAAGATGCGATGGAGGCTCAGCCGCTACGACGAGCTTCCTGACGGAAGCGGCAAGACCACGATGACGAGCGAATACGACAACAAGCACACCGATAAGGTTGTTGTCTTCGGCACGAACGAGAAGGGCATCGCCGCCGAGATGAAGGCGAAGCACGACCTGGGTACGCAGCGCGTCCTCTACGTCTACTCACCCAAGCACAAGGAGATCGTGCGCGTCATTGTGAAGGCGTCCGCGCTCACGGGAGACAAGAACCCGGGCGGAGAGCTTGGCCTGTTCGAGTACGTCGACGAGCACAATGACGCCAAGACGCTCTTGCATGAGTACATCACACACTTTGGCGGCGCGTACCGCGAAGACGCGAAGAACAAGCGCAAGAGCTACCACGCGATGACGTTCAAGCTTGGTCGCGTGCTGACCGACACCGAGAAGGAGAAGGTGGTCGGCATGATCAAGGAAGTGCACGGCAAGACATCGGCGCTGCCGAACTTCGCTGCCGCCTATACGGCGGCGCCGGAAGAGGGGCCTGTGGAAATTCCCACTGACGACATCAATCCCGACGACATCCCCTTCTAGCGTATGACCGTCCACAAGACGCAGCTTGAGCGCGTCCGCTTCAAAGTCCACCGCGACGGCTACATCAGCCGCAATCAATGCCTCTCTCAGAAGCCTGCCATCACGCGACTCTCGGCTAGGATCAACGATCTTGAGGCGGAGGGCTACGTCTTCGAGACGAAGCAGGTGGGCGGGGACTACGTGTACCGACTTATCAGCAAGCCAGCACCGAAGCCCCTGACGCTCGCATTGTGAGCGTCGGAGAATCTGTGTTGTGCGACATGAATATATGAACGTCGTCAAATTTACGAAGGAGCCCGAAGCATCGACTGGATTGCATGTCGGTAGTAGCCCCACGGGAAACGACTACACGCTCTGCGGCATGAGCCTAGATCACGACCTTCCATTCGAAGCGCGGAAAGGAAAAGTGACCTGTGGGCAGTGCGTTGCCATTATCAGGTTTTGCAAATCTCTATGAACCTCGAACAACAGGAAGCGCGATGCCGTGACTGCGGCAAGCCTTACGACGACTTCCCGCTAGATGTAGTTCTGCCTCGTTCCCAGTGGCTTCTTATTCATCCCGAGGGAGACGCTGGACTGCTTTGCGCGGGCTGTATCGTCGAACGTGCAGCGAAGCTGCCCAAGGCAACCGTTGTACACGCCTTCATTGAGATGCGGCCGTAACGTCGCACAATGTATATTGTCGGACGGCTTAACTGCTCAGTAATCATGACATGGGTTCCATTGCACATTCAGACAGTTAGCAAGCCCGTTTAGCGGGACATTGAGAAATATTGCCCATTCTTGCGGCAGCAAGCAGGGGTGCCAGCTATGTTTCATCATTTTCTGCGCGACGAGCGCGGAAGCATCATTCCGCTTTTCGCAATCAGCAGCCTCGCCATCTTGGGCGCAGTCGGTCTTGCCGTCGACTATTCGCGCGCGGCATCGGCACGTACCTCGATGCAGGGGGCGCTCGATTCAGCGGCCCTCATGCTTGCGAAGGAAGCCGATAATCTTTCCGACGCCCAGCTCAAGGAAAAGGCGCAGCAGTACTTCCTCGCCAGCTTCAAAAGCCCCGAGGCAAAGAACATCATCGTCGTTCCCAAAGTGACGAGGGACGGCGGCGTGAACAAGGTGAGTGTCGAGGGTACCGGTTCACTGAACACGAGCATCTTCAATTTATTCGGCCGTAGCGGCATCGACATCCGCGCAAATTCCGAAGTTTCGTGGGGAATGCGCCGCCTTGAGCTGGCACTCGCGCTCGACAACACAGGCTCGATGCTCGATAGCGGCAAGCTCGATGCGCTGAAGACCGCCACGAACTCCTTGCTCGACACCTTGGAAAAGGCGTCGAAGAAAAAGGACGACGTCAAGGTCTCGATCATCCCATTCACCACGTTCGTGAACGTCGATCCGAAGAACAAGAAGGCGAAGTGGATCGATTTCGGAGGTTGGACCGAGGTCGCCAGCATCGGCACCGAAGCTGGCCTCTCATCCGATTGGGTCAATCCAAAGAGCGGGAAGAAATGGTCCGGCTGCGTGATGGACCGCAACCAGCCTTATGACACTCAGGACACCGCGCCGACCAATGCGGACCAGCTCTTTCCTGCGGCCGAGTGCGTGAACCCGGTGCCGCTCATTGAGCTGACAAGCAACTGGAACAAGCTGCATAAGAAGGTCGATGAGATGAAGGGTGACGGCACGACCAACGTCACCATCGGGCTAGTGTGGGCATGGCACTCACTTACGTCGGGCCAGCCATTGAAGGGCGGCGCAGCGCCCGCATCCGATCTGGACAAGGTGCTTGTTCTTCTCACTGACGGAGACAACACCGAGAACCGATGGGGCGCGAACAGCTCGGCCATCGACAAGCGCACAGAGGCGGCTTGCGCCAACATCAAGGCCGAAGGCATCAAGCTCTATACGGTGCGCGTTGTCCAAGGCAATGCAACGCTGCTGAAAAACTGCGCAAGCTCTCCGAGCATGTATTTCGAAGTGGCGCAGGCGTCGCAGCTCAATGCCGCGTTCAAGAAGATTGCCGACAGCTTGGCTTCCCTGCGCATATCGAAATAGGAAGCTGTGATGCTGAGAGCTCAGAAAAAGACCGGTCCCAAGCCGATGGGCCTTGGACCAAGATTATCGGTTCGGATTCCACCGGACTTGCTGCAAAGGATCGACGAGACCGCAGGCGGTTCGAGTCGCGAGCGTTCTCGCGTCATCCGCGACCTGTTGAGGGTTGGCTTGTTGCGATCAGGCGGTCCCGTCGTCTCGCGGCGCTTTCCCCTCAATCGCGCTTGACCCGCATTCGTGAGGCCGATGAAACAGCAAAGCAAGATCGAGCCTAAGACGAATAAGGTGCGGCGGAACTCTATCGCTCCGCGCAGGTTGTTCCGCGGATGTCTGCCCCCTCAGTAATTGTTCGCTCGTCACCGCAAGGCGGCTTTCGTTGGCGCGTGGTCGTGGACGGCCAGACCGTCGGCTCGGGTTCGGCGGCGACCGAATTTGAAGCCCGAAACGCCGCAGACGAGATCGTTAAACGCATTGAAGCGAAACCGCCGGAAGCGCCCTAGGCTGGCGGACTCTCATTGCAGAGATCGATCCATACCGAGACCGATGAGACGAAACGGCCGCGCCTCGGGAGAACTGAAGGTCACGGCCGTCGCAATCGTCGCCCCGCACGTTGTGGGGTAGTGGAGGGCAACGTATCAAAAATAGGGCCGGAAAGTTGACACCCCGTTAACCGTTCCGCGGTCCACCACGCCAGCCGCGGCAGGCATAGAAGCGGTGGGAACGGACACCCGCATTCCGCGTTAGGGCGACAAGTTCGCCGCTGCGGATGTACCAGCGGCGACAGAAAGCCCGCTTCCGATGCTCACCGGTGGCGGGCTTTTCGTTGTCCTCGTTCGCGATTTGTTGGCGACTTGACTCTTCGAGAACAAAAGCAGAACATTCCCGACCGCAGATGGAGCGGCGGATGGACGAGCCCGGCGATGCACACACCCTCGGGCTCCTCGTGGACCTTCGCAATCTCTGTCGAAGAATGGGGGACGAGCACCACCGCATGGCGTCGGAGCTGCACGACCTCTTGCGTCAGGTGCAGAGCCCCAACGTCCACGGTCTCGATAAGGAGATGGGCTATCGAATAATGCAGCTCGACGAGAAGGGCGACCCGGAAGCTTGGCCCGAGATGCTTCGAGCACTTTCCCTAAATTGCAGCATCACGCTCGCACGTGCCGCGTTCGAGGCAGCGTGCAAGTGCTACCCGAGCAAGCGCATGATTTTGCAGTGGGGAAGTATCGTCGTCGACAGATACGAGCCTGTGAAGTCGAGTAAGTGAGGTGTAGCCGTGAGTTTCAAAATGCCAGTCATTGGAAATGACAAGATGCCGAAAGAGCAGAAGTCCGAAGAGCCGGAAGAGCTGTCCCCCTACATCGCGGCAGGCTCACCGAAGAGCTGCTTTCTTCCGAGTTGCGGGAAGCCGTTTGATGGCTCGTGTTTCCACGGCGACGACGGTCACTACTATTGCTCGGAGCTGTGCGCGAACGAGGGTGTCGACCCCGCGCACGTTATCGTGCCGATCAGGCGCGCGCGTTCTTAGCGCTGCTTCTGTTTCGCGCGCTTTACCGTCGGAGTGTTTTCGATACTGAGAAGCGCTGCCGTCAGAACATCGTGCGCGGCTCGGATATGAGCGGCGCGCAGTTGGTCCACGGTCATCTCGCCGCGTATGGGTGCGATGATCGACACCTGTACAGATGGCCCCGGTAGGTCCTTTGTCGGGGGCCATGTCATCGTCACCTTTGCCGGGCTCCAAAACTGCTTAAGCGAGTCCGCGCGCGGTTCCTCCGCTGTGACGCTCACCTCGGGTTTGGCGACCATGCAAGCGTCCTTTCACCGCGCTCCCGGTGCTCTTTTTCAACGGCCGGACTGAACGGCGCATGAACACTGCGTACGGTTCCAATGGAACTGTGATTCCAAGTGGATTGTGAGGACGCAAAAGTGTAGAACGCCGGCTCACCCAAGCGTCAGGAAATGAAATGGCTGAAGCGCCCTATTATCGGGCCGAAGCTGCAAAATGTCGCAAGCTCGCGGCTGCGGCCGCGGATCGGGAGGCTAGAGAGCGTTGGCTCCAGATCGCAAGCGAGTATGAGCAGCTAGCTGAGGCGCTGGAATCCAAATCAGGCTACAGGCCCCCGTTCGTTACGGTCCCGATGCAGCAGCAGCCGATGCAGCAACAGCAGGCAAAGACGGAGCCGAAAGACGAGTAGCTGGAAGGATGGGGCTTAGCGGTGGGCCCAACTAGAATTTAATATGGTTCCTTTCGCTTAGTCGCGCGTTGTCCCTTATCACCGGCTTCGGCTCGCCCCTTAGGCGTCGGTGACTGAGAGACCCGCCAGTGCTCCCGCCTTCATGGCTGAGGAGCGTCCATGTCGGACAAAGACAACACTTCCTTGGAACATCGCGGCAATCCGACGTGTGAGAAGTGCGAGAGCACTATGCGTCTTGTCGGCCTAGAGCCCCACGGGACGAACCCCGCGCGAGCCTGCACACCTTTGAGTGCGACGCCTGCAAGGAAGGCGCGACCATCGTCGTCACGCAAATGTAGTCGTCGGTTTTGAGGGGCGTACCTAATTGGTACCTAAAGAACAGACGCGAACGGAATCCAGCGCTAAGCCTTTGAAATGTTGGAGCGGGCGATCGGGATCGAACCGACGACATTCAGCTTGGGAAGCTGACGTTCTACCACTGAACTACGCCCGCGTTGCGCGCGAGACTAGCGGACGAGAATGTCCGCCGCAAACCAGACCTATCAGACGCTAACAATACTTGAAAACGCGACCGCGCCTACTTGACCCGCTTCACCTCGACCGGCGCACCCGTCGCCGCGCCTTCACCAGTGCGCAATCCGGTGTCGGGGCTGGACTGCGCCGCATTCGGAATCTTCACCTTCGGCTCGCCGACTGGTTTCGCGGTTCCGATCGCCGGCGCTGACTTCGCCGGTGCGGTCGTGAAATTGGTGCCGCTGGCGCTCTGGGCAAGCGCCGGCGATGAAGCGGCCGCGAGCAGCAAGGCGGCAAGTGCGATACGCGGGACCATGATGCGTCTCCGTTGATCTGTCCCGAGGAAAACGGGCGCGCCGCGCGAAACGTTCCGTCACATGTGACGGCCCTTCTGTGCCGATGTGAGACGGCCGCAATTCAAGTAAAATGCTCCGGACCGGCGCCGTCTGTCGTGCCCGGCCTGGGGGCTTTCCGTGGGCAATTTCATTCGCACCGTCATCGCGGACCCGCGCACCGAGCGCGTGGTCATGATTCTGATCATCATCAACGCGATCATCCTCGGGCTGGAAACCAGCCCGGCCGTGATGGCGCGTTTCGGCCCGGCGCTTGAACTGATCGACCACATCATTCTCGGCGTGTTCGTGGTCGAGCTTACGGCGCGCATTTTCGTGCATCGCCTCGCGTTCTTCCGCGACCCCTGGAGCCTGTTCGACTTCGTCGTCGTGGTGATCGCGCTGGTGCCGGCGAGCGAGACCTTTTCGGTGCTGCGCGCGCTGCGCGTCCTGCGCGTGCTGCGGCTGATCACGGCGGTGCCGGCGCTGCGCCGTGTCGTGGAAGGCCTGCTCGCCGCCCTCCCCGGCATGGGCTCGATCGCGCTGCTGATCGGGCTGATCTATTACGTGTTCGCCGTGATGGCGACGAAGATGTACGGGCAGGATTTTCCGGCGCTGTTCGGCTCGCTCGGCGACTCGCTGTTCACGCTGTTCACCGTGATGACGCTCGAAGGCTGGGTCGACGGCGTGGTCAAGCCGATCATGGAGAAGCATCCGCTACGCGTGGATCTTCTTCATCATCTTCATCGTGTTCACGACCTTCATGGTGCTCAACCTGTTCATCGGCGTGGTGGTGAACGCCATGCAGGCCGAAGCCGAGAAGGCGTTCGAAGCCGAGCGCGCCGCCGAGCGGGAGATCATGCACGAGGAAACCGCGCCGGTGCTCGCGGAGGTCAAACGCCTGCGCGACGAGGTCACGGCGCTGCATGCGGAGATCAGGAATGTGCGGGGTTCGGGATAGCTCAGACCTTGAAGTGCTTGGAGAGCTTCAGGCCCTGCGCCTGGTAGTTCGAGCCGATGCCCTGGCCGTAGAGCGTGTCGGGGCGCGCGATCATCTTCTCGTAGACGAGGCGGCCGACGATCTGCCCGTGTTCGAGGATGAACGGCACCTCGCGCGAGCGCACTTCGAGCACCGCGCGGCTCCCCTTCCCGCCCGCGCCGGCGTGGCCGAAGCCCGGATCGAAGAAGCCCGCATAGTGCACGCGGAATTCGCCGACCAGCGGATCGAACGGCACCATCTCGGCGGCGTAGTCGGGCGGCACCTGCACGGCTTCCTTCGAGGCGAGGATGTAGAACTCGTCCGGATCGAGCACCAGCGTGCCGTCGCCGCGCGCCGCGATCGGCTCCCAGAACTCGGCGACGTCGTAACCGGCGCGGCGCTCGACATCGATAACGCCGGTGTGGCGCTTGCCGCGGTAGCCGATCAGCGCGTTCGCGCCGCGGCCCGCGAGATCGACGCTGACCGAAATGCCGCCCTCGAAATCGGCAGTCCTCGGAATTGACCAGACGCTCGCGCTGATGCAGCGCGTCAAGTTCGTCCGTGGAGAGCGCCGAATGTCCGCGCCGCAGCCGAAGCTGCGAGAGCCGCGAGCCTTCGCGCACCAGCACCGGAAATGTCTTCGGCGAAATCTCGGCATAAAGCGGCCCGTGATAGCCCGCCTCGATGCGGTCGAAGCCGCGCGCGTGGTCGGTGATGACGCGCGTGAACACGTCGAGCCGGCCGGTCGAGCTTTTCGGATTGGCGGATGCTGCGATATCCTTCGGCAGCGCGAGGCTTTCGAGCAGCGGCACGATATAGACCGCGCCGGTCTCCAGCACCGCGCCGTCGGTCAGCGCGATCTCGTGCAGCTTCAGGTGCTCGATGCGCTCCGCGACCGTGGTGTGGCCGGGCAGGAAGCTCGCGCGCACGCGATACGCGATGTCGCCGAGGCGCAGGTCAAGGCTTGCGGGCTGGATCTGGTCGGGCGCGAATTCGACGGCGGGCAGAATCCCACCCGCTTTCGCCAGCGCGGCGATCATGCGATCCGGCAGGATGCCCCTCTCGGCCATGAGCGAATTGCTACCGGATGGCTCTCTTGACGAAAAGGCGAGCCGCGCGCTAAGAGCCCCGTTATCCCGTGGTCATTTGAGCCGGCCGGCTTGCCGCCACGTTAAACAAAGGTGCTAAAAGGCCGGGGACGCGCGACCCGCGACCCGGCATTTGGGATTTTCCCAGGCCGGGTTTTTTGTTGGTCGCCAAGGAGGCACACATGCCTGCGTCGCACTATCGGCCCGAGACGCGTCTCGTCCAAGCAGGCATCCTGCGTTCCGAATTCGGCGAGACCTCCGAGGCGCTGTTCCTGACGCAGGGCTACGTCTACGAATCCTCCGCGCAGGCCGAGCGGCGCTTCAAGAACGAGGAGCCGGGCTACCAGTATTCGCGCTTCGCCAATCCGACGGTCGCGATGTTCGAGGCGCGCATGGCGGCGTTCGAAGGCGCCGAGGCCGCGCGCGCGACCGCGACCGGAATGGCGGCGGTCACCGTCGCGCTGCTCGGGCAAGTGAAGGCGGGCGATCATGTGGTCGCCGCGAAGGCGCTGTTCGGCTCGTGCCGCTACGTGGTGGAGGATTTCCTGCCGCGCTATGGCGTCGCCTCGACATTGGTGGACGGGACGGACCTCGCGCAATGGCGTGACGCGGTGCGGCCGAACACCAAGGCGTTCTTTCTCGAAAGCCCGACCAATCCGAACCTCGACGTGCTGGACATCGCGCGAGATCGCGAAGATCGCGCATGCGGCTGGCGCCACACTTGCGGTCGACAATGTGTTCGCGACGCCGATGTTTCAGTCGCCGCTCGCACTCGGCGCGGATTGCGTCATCTATTCGGCGACCAAGCACATCGACGGGCAGGGCCGCTGCCTCGGCGGCGTGGTGCTGGGCTCGGAAAAATTCATCCAGGACAATGTGCACAACCTGATCCGGCAGACCGGGCCGTCGATTTCACCGTTCAACGCTTGGGTGCTGCTGAAGGGACTGGAGACGCTGGCCGTGCGCGTCGAGCGACAAACCGAAACGGCCACGAAGGTCGCGGACACGCTCGCCAGACACCCGAAGGTCACGCGCACGATCTATCCGGGGCGGCCGGACCATCCGCAGGCCGCGGTCGTGAAGAAACAGATGCGCGGCGGCTCGACGCTCGTCGCGTTCGAAGTCGCGGGCGGCAAAGACGGCGCGTTCCGCTTTCAGGATGCGCTCAAGCTGGTGCGCATCTCGAACAATCTCGGCGACGCGAAGAGCCTGATCACGCATCCGGCGACGACCACGCACCAGCGTATCGGCGCGGCCGCGCGCGCCGAACTCGGCATCACCGACAGCATGGTGCGGCTGTCATGCGGGCTCGAGCATGCAGACGATCTGCTGGAGGACGTGTTGGGCGCGCTGGAGAAAGTTTAGCGGCGGACAGCCGGCGCCGACGATCGCAGTCGCGGCCGGCGGCTTGATGTCATCGGTGAGCGCGGCCGCGAGCAGCTTGGCGACGCAGGCATAGCCCCAGTCGTTCATGTGCAGGCCGTCTGGCGTAATGAAGTGCTCGAACGGCAGCTTCTCGGTCTCGTGCCAGTAGCGCATCGCGACGAAGCGGTTGAACAGGCCGACTTCCGCATCGCGCGCCGCCGCCGTGATGGCGTCGACGGACTGATCGATCCCGGGCTTCACCAGAATCTTCGGCGCGTATTGCGGGTTGATCAGCACGACTTCGGCGCCGCTGTCCTTCAGGCGCTCGACGCCCTGGCGGATGATCTCGCCGGGCGTTGCGATGATCGCGCAGCACCGAGTTGCTGCCGACCTGCCACAGCACCAGATCGGGCGCCTCGTCGATCACGTCAGCATCGAAGCGCGCGACCATTTGCGGCGCCTCTTCGCCGCCAATGCCCTTGTTCAGGACCGTGATCGGCAGACCCGGAAGCCGCTTCTTCAGTTCGGCCTCAAGCTGGCTCGGATAGGTCGCGGCCGAGGACGATGCGCCCGCACCGGAGGTCGAGGACGATCCGATCGCGACGATCTTGAGCGGCTTGCCTTGTGCGATGCGCTCGCGGAAATGGGCCGGCGCGTGTTCGAGGTCCTTCGCTTCAAGCGGCGCGGTGCATGACGCGGCGTTCTGCGCCTGCGCGGTTCCGCACAGCGCAAGTCCCCCCAGCGCGAGCGCCGCGATGGCGCCGGCAAATCTAACCCCAACCCCCCGGCTCATTTCGTCGCTTTTTCCTTTTGGTCTTCGCCGTTCATTGTCGCCGCATGGACGACAAGGTTGGCGAGCAGACGACCAATACATTCATGAACATTGGCGGCCGTGTCCAGAGACTTTGTCGCGGCAAGCAGGTCGAAGATGCCGAGTTCGCCCCAGTGCCGCATGACGGCCTGGCGGTCGAACAGGTTCACGCCGTTTCCGGCAGCGACCCAGCGGATTGCTTCGGTGAAGGGCGCGGTCTGAATCACGGCATCGGAGCGCGGATTATATTGCGGGATTCATCAAGATCACGTCCGCGCCGCCCTCACGCAGCTTGCCGATCGTCTGGTCCAGCGTCTGCTGGAATTCCTCAGCCGCAATGCCCTGCATCGCGTCTGAAGTACCTGTCTGCCAAATGACGAGCTGAGGCTTGTCATCCTTCAGGACCTTCGGAAAGGCCGCCGCCATGTCCGCCGCTGTCTGTCGCGACTTCACGAGCGATATAAGCTTGATGGTCACGCCCGGCAACTTCTTCTGCAGCGCCTGTTCGAGACGTGCCGGGTAGGCGGAGGCAGGGCCATTCGGCCCGGCAAGCGTCGACGATCCGGTTCCGGCGACGACGATCGTCAGGGATTTCGCTTTAATTGCAGCAGCAACGCGCGGCATTGCCGCGTCGGCCTGCACCAAATGCGCCGCGACGCCGCAGCCGTCGCCCGGTCCGGCGAGAGCTGCGCTCGCATACGCAAGAATACCTATCAGTGCCCCGGCGAACAGCCTCATGCCTCGCCTCCCGCGAGGTCGACGTTCTGCGATTTCGGGCGATTCCCGGAACCGCGCCCCTCGATGGTGTTGTACCACGTAATCAGCCACGCGACCGCTACCATGACAATTATCCCTAACACGCTGATCAATATCTGGATTCCTATCGCCCGCGACACCTCCGAGGTGACGAAATGACCGACAAACGACAGCAAAATCCCGAGGCAGAAGATCTCAAGCGAGTGCTGACCGCACAGAATCGCCGGCCTTAACCATCTTGATTTCAGCCCCGGCCAATCGATCGGAATGAAGTGCACCGTCACGATCGCCAGCGCCATGAAATGCATGAAGCGCAGCAGATCGAGGTTGTTCTTGTCGATCGGATACATCCAGTCCTGCACGCGCTTGGGGATCAGGAAGACGTAGCGCGGGAAGTACCAGGTCATCACGATGAGGAACGCGAGCACGAGGAAGCCGATCGCAAGGCCGGCTGCCCAGCGCGAGCGCACCACCCTGCTCACCTGCTCGCCGCCGCCGACCGCACACCACGCTCCGGTCACGAAGATAAGTTGCCACGCGAGCGGATTGAAGAACCACGTCCCGGTCGGATAGGCGGGCAGGTTCCAGTAGAAGGCCTGCGCGAGGGAATAGAGCCCGACCGACAGCAACAATGTCAGCGTCGGCTGCCGCAACATCAGCCACAGCACCAGCGGCAGCGCCAGCAGCAGCACGATGTAGAGCGGCAGCACGTCCATGAAGTTCGGCTGGAACCGGAGCATCAGCGCCTGCAGGAGCGCGACGCCCGGCTGCTGCAGGAAGTCGAAGGCGCGCATTTCTTCCGAATAGAGCGGGTTATCCTGGCTGGCGGTCACATAGGCGATCTGCGCCATGAAGATGACGAAGATGAACACGTGCGCCACGTAGACGGTCCAGACGCGCTTGAGGATGCGCGCGCTGGCGACCACGAACCCGCGCTGCTGCATGGCGCGGCCGTAGACGAACGCCGCGGTGTAGCCGGAGATGAAGACGAAGATCTCGGCCGCGTCCGAGAAGCCGTAGTTGCGGATCGTCACCCAGTTGACGATGTTCTGCGGAATGTGGTCGAGAAAAATCAGCCACAGCGCGAGGCCGCGGAACAGATCAAGTCGTAGATCGCGTTCGGTTGGAACGGTCGGCGGCATACGCGGCTCTTGTTGTGCGATTCCGCCGATACTAGGGGGACGCGTGCGATTTGAGAATGCTCGACGATGTGGGCATTGCGCCGCGCCGCAGAACCGGATTTACTGGCCTGCCGCGCCGGCCCGCATGCCGACCGTCACAAGCGACGAAGCCATGTACCAGTCCGTCACGCGCAGTATCGAGGTCACGGTCACACCGCAATACCTGACCGACCGGTCGTCGCCCACGACCGGCGAATATTTCTGGGCCTACACCATCGAGATCACCAACCGCGGGCCTGAGACCGTGCAGTTGCGCACGCGTCACTGGCGCATCACCGACGCGAACGGGAGGCGTCAGGAAGTGCGCGGGGCAGGCGTGGTGGGCAAGCAGCCGGTGCTCAAACCGGGCGAGTCGTTCGAATATACCAGCGGTGTCCCACTGCCGACGCCGTCCGGCTTCATGACCGGAAGTTACGGGATGGTCGTCCCGGACAGCGGCGAGGCGTTCGACATCGCGATCCCGACGTTCTCGCTCGACGGGCCGGAGCAGAAGCGGACGATCAATTGATCACTGCGGCCGGTCCGCGACGTCGGCCGGATCGAACACATAGGTCTCGCTGCAGAATTCGCAGGTCACCGAAATGACGCCATTCTCGACCATGTCGTCACGGTCGGTCTGCGGGAACGAGCGCAGCATCGCCTCGACTCCCTCGCGCGAGCAGGAGCATTGCGCGCGCAACTCGGTGCTGTTGAAGACGCGCACGCCGCGCTCGTGGAAGAGGCGATAGAGCAGGCGCTCGGACGAGACGTCCGGATCGATCAGTTCGAGGTCCTCGACGGTCTCGATCAGCGAACGGCCCTCGACCCACGCGTCATCCTCGGCAACGACATGCGGCTTGGTGCCCTCGGGCGCATCGCCCGGATCGAGATCGGGAACGCGCGCCCGCTCCGGCGCGCGCGGCACGAATTGCAGCAGGATGCCGCCCGCACGCCAGCGGTGGCTCGTCCCACCCTGGCCTGCGCGGAATTCCTCCGCCACCGCGAGCCGCACGCGCGTCGGGATCTGCTCGGAGCGCAGGAAATATTCATGCGCCGCATCTTCCAGCGTGCCACCTTCAAGCGCGACCAGACCCTGATAGCGGCTCATGTCGCCGCCCTGATCGATGGTCATCGCGAGGTGGCCGCGGCCGAGCATCGCGCCGGCATCGACCTTGCCTGTCAGCGATTGCATCCGCGACGGCCTGCTTGTCGAAGCGCGCGCAGGCGCGAACCTTGTCGGGCGTCATGAAATCGACGACCAGCATGCGCACCGGTCCGTCGGTTTTGGTCTGCAGGATGAAGCGGCCTTCGAATTTCAGCGCGGTGCCAAGCAGCACGCCGAGCACGATCGCCTCGCCCGAGCAGCTTGGCGACGGGCTGCGGGTAGTCGTGCCCGCTCAGAATCTTGTCGACCGCCGGGCCAAGCCGGATCACGCGGCCGCGCACATCGAGCGGCGCCACCTCGAACGGCAGGATCGTATCGTCGGCCGAGACTTCCGCCGGAGCGCGGCTCGGAATTGCGATGTCAGGTGTTGGCATGTCCGACGATATTTAGAGGCTCGGAACGAAATTGCGAGACTGATTTGTGGCTGTAGCCCGGCTTGAGCAGAGCGAAAGCCGGTGCTTGGCACAAGAAGAAAGATCGCGGATTTCGCTGCGCTCAATCCGGGCTACGGGCGCGGGCTACGAATCACCGCCCGGCGAGGCACCATGCCAGAATGCCTTTCTGGGCATGCAGGCGGTTCTCCGCCTCGTCGAACACGACCGACTGCGGGCCGTCGATCACCTCGTCGGTGACCTCGTCGCCGCGATGCGCCGGCAGGCAATGCATGAAGATCGCGTCCGGCTTGGCGCGCGCCATCAGCCGTCCGTTGACCTGATAGGGCTTCAGCAGGTTGTGGCGGCGCTCGCCATCCTTGTCGCCCATCGAAACCCAGGTGTCGGTGACCACACAGTCCGCGTCGGCAACCGCTTCTTCCGGGTCGTGCCCGACATCGATTGCGGCGCCGGACTGCTTCACCCACCCCGCGATGGTGCGGTCGAGCTTGAGTTCCGGCGGCGTCGCGACCTTGAGGCGGAAGTCGAAGCTTTTCGCCGCGTGCATCCACGAGGACAGCACGTTGTTAGCGTCGCCGGTCCACGCAACGGTGTGGCCGCTGATCTTTCCCTTGTGCTCCTCGAAGGTCATCACGTCGGCCATCACCTGGCAGGGATGCGATAGCCGCGTCAGGCCGTTGATCACCGGCACGGTCGCGTGACGCGCGAGTTCGATCAGCGCCTCGTGATTGAGAATGCGGATCATGATCGCGTCGACATAGCGCGAGAGCACACGCGCCGTGTCGGCGATGGTCTCGCCACGTCCGAGCTGCATCTCCTGGCCCGTCAGCATCACGACGTCGCCGCCGAGCTGGCGCATCGCGACATCGAACGAGACACGCGTGCGCGTCGAGGGCTTGTCGAAGATCATTGCGAGCGTCTTGCCGGCGAGCGGCCGGTCGGCGTTGGCGCGGTCACGCTTGAGCCGCTCCTTCATGGCGCGGCTTTGCTCGATCATGCCCCGCAATTCCACGACGGGAACCTCGGTCAGATCGAGAAAATGACGTGGCGCCGCTGCGCTCACGCAGCCGTCCCCTGCTTGGCGGATTTTGCAAGACGCGTGCAGGCCCGCTCCAGCATGCCCATCGCCTCGCCGACTTCGGCCTCGGTGACGATCAGCGGCGGAAACAGGCGCACCACGTTGTCGCCGGCACCGACGCTCAGCATGCGCTCCTCGCGCAGCGCGTCGACGAGCTGGCTGTTCGGCACGAGGCAGCGCAGGCCGAGCAGCAAGCCCTCGCCGCGCACTTCCGCGATGATCGTCGGGAAGCGATCCTTGATTTCGGCAAGGCGCTGCTTGAACAGAAGGCCGATGCGCTTGACGTGATCGAGGAAGCCGGGCTCCAGCATCACGTCGAGCATTGCGTTGCCGGCCGCCATCGCGAGCGGATTGCCGCCGAAGGTCGAGCCGTGCGTGCCCGGCGTAATGCCCTTGCCGGATTCCTTAGTGGTGAGGAACGCGCCGACCGGGAAGCCGCCGCCGAGCGCCTTGGCGACCGCCATGATGTCGGGTTCAACGCCGGTGCGCTGATACGCGAACATCTCGCCGGTGCGGCCCATGCCGGTCTGCACCTCGTCGAAGATCAGCAGCATGCCGTGCTGGTCGCACAGCGCACGCAGGCCTTTCAGGAACTGGTTGGCCGGCACGCGCACGCCGCCTTCGCCCTGGATCGGCTCGACCAGGATCGCGGCGGTCTCGGGCTTGATCGCCTTCTTTACGGCTTCGAGATCGCCGAACGGTACCTGATCGAAGCCCTCGACGACGGGACCGAAGCCTTCGAGATATTTCTTCTGTCCGCCGGCCGCGAGCGTCGCGAGCGTGCGGCCGTGAAACGCGCCTTCGAACGTGATGATGCGGTAGCGGTCCGGCTTGCCGCCGACCGCGTGATACTTGCGCGCGGTCTTGATCGCGCCTTCCATCGCCTCGGCGCCCGAATTGGCGAAGAACACGTAGTCGGCAAAGCTGATGCGCACAGCCGGTCGCCGAGCTTCTCCTGCTCCGGGACGCGGAACAGGTTCGAGACGTGGATCGCCTTGTGGGCTTGCGCGGCGATCGCGTCGGCAACCTTCGGGTGCGCATGGCCGAGCGCATTCACCGCAATGCCGGACGTGAAGTCGAGATAGCGCTCGCCATTGGTGGCGGTGAGCCACGCGCCCTCCCCCTTCTCGAACGCAAGATCGATACGCGCAAAAGCCGGAAGAAGATGAGCGGTGCTCATGGCACGTCTCTTTGTGGCGGACCCGGAAATGAAATGTGCCGCCTCGCCGGGCGGCACTTCGAAACATTCTATGAGCGTCGCGGTAATCCGGTCAACCGAACCGGATTGCCACACCCTTGCCGCCTCTTTTCGCTATTGCGGACATTGCTGGGGAAAACGGAGGATCGATGCACATCCGGGAAACCCCGACTCTTGCGCAGGAGTCACGGCATATTGTAGTTTCATGACAGTCAGGTACGACATCTCGTGCGGCAGACTGTCTCCTGAGTTCGTTCCTACAAGCTGTAGCGTGCGTACGGCGACCACGGGTCGCCGGGCGAAGGAGCGGGATTCCGCACGGGGCGACCGGCCACAAAGAGAGTGGAGCCAAGCCCAATGACGTTTTTGGACCAAAAGCGGCCCGACATGCAGACTTGGACCGATGAACGGGTCGAGCTTTTGAAGAAATTGTGGGCTGACGGGCTTTCGGCCAGCCAGATCGCCGGCGAGCTTGGCGGGATCACCCGCAACGCCGTGATCGGCAAGGTGCACCGGCTCGGCCTGTCCGGGCGCGCCAAGGCTCCCTCCTCGTCGGTGCCGCGCCAGCGCAAGCCGCGCGCGCCCACGATGTTCCGCGCGCCGCGCCCGATGATGCGCGGCAACACCGCGCTCGCCGCACAGCCGAACTACGACTACGACGCCGAGCCGGAGCCCCAGTACGATCGAGAACATCATCCCGATCGGGCAGCGCTGCACGACTGCTCGAACTCGACACCGAAAAATGCCACTGGCCGATCGGCGATCCGGGCCAGCCGGACTTCTATTTCTGCGGCGGCAAGACCAACGCCAGCACGCCCTACTGCGGCTATCACGGGCGCGTCGCCTATCAGCCGCCGGCAGCGCGGCGCGACCGGCGGCCGTCACGCTAGCGATCGCGCATGATCCCGCAGCCGCGAATACGGCTGCAGTGCGGATCGTGCGCCGGAGAGTGTCCTCCCAAGCGTAACAAACTGGGCGGCGCAAATGCCGCCTTTTTTGATTCCCGCATGCGGTGCAGCGTGAAACGATGCACCGAGATGCGGGATTTCGGTTGCTTCAAAACAAGTAACGCGGGGTCCCGGTTCTGCGTCGCACCGCTACGCGCTGCGCCGCGCGCGGGACACAAGAGCCTAGGCGGACTTGCCGAACCGCTCGTCGAACGAATAGCCGGCGCCACGCACGGTGCGGATCGGGTCCGACGCGCGGCCGCGGTTGAGCGCGCGGCGCAGCCGGCCGACGTGCACGTCGACGGTGCGCTCGTCGATGTAGATGTCGCGGCCCCACACGCCGTTGAGCAACTGCTCGCGGGTGTAGACGCGGCCCGGGTTCTCCATCAGGAATTCGAGCAGGCGGAACTCGGTCGGCCCGAGATGAATCTCGCGGCCCGAACGCGACACGCGCTTCTTCTCGCGGTCGAGCTGCAAGTCGCCGGCGTCGAGCACGCTCGCGACGCGCTCGGGCTTCGCCCGGCGCAGCAGCGAGCGGATGCGCGCGAGCAACTCCGGCACCGAGAACGGCTTGACGATGTAGTCGTCCGCGCCGGTCGCAAGCCCGCGCACGCGCTCGCTCTCCTCGCCGCGCGCCGTCAGCATGATGATCGGCAGGCGCTCGGTATCGGGCCGCGCGCGCAGACGGCGGCACAGCTCGATGCCGGACATGCCGGGCAGCATCCAGTCGAGCACGAGGAGGTCGGGCGGCGCTTCCTTCAGCTTGGTTTCGCCCTCGTCGC
Organism: uncultured Alphaproteobacteria bacterium; assembly: GCA_963779545.1. Lineage (GTDB taxonomy): Bacteria > Pseudomonadota > Alphaproteobacteria > Rhizobiales > Xanthobacteraceae > PALSA-894. Next base: position 385,840 of record CAVZYQ010000015.1, read on the forward strand.
CGCGCGCCGACGTCTCGACCTCGTAGCCCTCGGCTTCGAGATTGTAGCGCAGGAGCAGCGTCAGCGGCTCCTCGTCCTCGATGATCAGGATGCGGGCGGTCATGGTGTCGACCTTCATGATGCTGCCGGGAACGGGACGGTGGTCGACGATGTGCTGTCGCCCTTCGGCCGCTCGTCGGTGAGCGCGCGCCCCTCCGCGATGTAATAGACGGTCTCGGCGATGTTGGTCGCGTGGTCGCCCATGCGCTCGATGTTCTTGGCGCAGAACAGCAGATGCGTGCAGAACGTGATGTTGCGCGGATCTTCCATCATGTAGGTGAGCAGCTCGCGGAACAGCGAGTTGTTGACGGCGTCGATCTCCTCGTCGCCGCGCCACACCTCCATCGCCTTGGCGACGTCGCGGCGCGCATAGGCGTCGAGCACGTCCTTGAGCTGGGCCAGCACGAGGTCGGACATGTGCTCGACGCCGCGGATGACCTTGCGTCGGATAGGACGCGGCGCCGAGCGCGATCACGCGCTTGGCGATGTTCTTGGCGAGATCGCCGATGCGCTCCAGGTCGTTCGACACGCGCAGCGCGCCGACGATCTCGCGCAGGTCGACCGCCATCGGCTGGCGCCGCGCGATGGTGAGGATCGCGCGCTCCTCGATCTCGCGCTGCAAGCGCGTCGATCGTCGGGTCGACGGTCGACGACGCGCTGCGCGAGGCGCGCGTCGCGCCGTGCCAAGCGCATCGACCGCTTCGGCGATCTGCTTCTCGGCAAGCCCGCCCATCTCGGCGACCATGCGGGCAAGGTCCTGCAGGTCGACGTCGAAGGCTTTCGCGGTGTGATGATCTGCCATGGTCTCTGTCCTGCGCCTCAGCCGAAGCGTCCGGTGATGTAGTCCTGCGTGCGCTTGTCGCTGGGATTGGTGAAGATGTGCGTGGTCGAGTCGAACTCGATCAGCTCGCCGAGATACATGAACGCGGTCTTGTCGGAGACGCGCGCCGCCTGCTGCATGTTGTGCGTGACGATGGCGATCGTGTAGTCTTCCTTCAGCTCGTCGATCAGCTCTTCGATCTTCGCGGTCGAGATCGGATCGAGCGCGGAGCACGGCTCGTCGAACAGGATGACCTCGGGCCGCACCGCGACCGTGCGCGCGATGCACAGGCGCTGTTGCTGGCCGCCCGACAGGCTGAGGCCGCTGGCGTTGAGCTTGTCCTTGACCTCATCCCACAGCGCGCCGCCGCGCAGCGCCTTTTCGACGCGACCGTCCATTTCCGACTTGGAAAGCTTCTCGTAGAGGCGGATGCCGAAAGCGATGTTCTCGTAAATCGTCATCGGGAACGGCGTCGGCTTCTGGAACACCATGCCGACCCGCGCGCGCAGCAGATTGAGATCGAGCTTTGGATCGAGAATGTTGGTCTTGTCCAGCAGGATCTGCCCTTCGGCGCGCTGCCCCGGATAGAGGTCGTACATGCGGTTGAAAACCCGCAGCAGCGTCGACTTGCCGCAACCCGACGGTCCGATGAACGCGGTGACGCGATTGGCGCCGAGCGTCAGGTTGATGTCCTTCAACGCCCTGCTCTGGCCGTAGAAGAAATTCAGGTTGCGCACCGTGATCTTGGCCTCCGCATCCGGCATCTGCGGCATCGCCATAACCGCGCGCATGGACCGCTACATTCAGACTGCTCATTTCTTCGTCCTCTCGGCGCCAAGAATGCGCGCACCGATGTTCAGGGTCAGAACTGCAAGCGTGATCAGCAAGGCGCCGGCCCAGGCGAGCTGCTTCCAGTAGTCGTAGGGCGACTGCACGAAATTGTTGATGGTGACCGGCAGGTTCGCCATCGGTCTGCGTCAGGTCCAAACTCCAGAACTGGTTGCTGAGCGCGGTGAACAGCAGCGGCGCGGTTTCGCCGGCGACACGTGCGGTCGCCAGCAGCACGCCGGTAATGATGCCGGCGCGCGCCGCGCGATAGGCGATGCGGCGGATCACCAGCGAACGCGGCAGGCCAAGCGCCGAGGCGGCTTCCCGCAGCGGACCCGGCACCAGCAGCAGCATGTCCTCGGTCGTGCGCACGACGACCGGAATGACGATCACCGCAAGCGCCAGCGAACCGGCGATCGCGGAAAACGCGCCCATCGGAACCACCACCGCGCCGTAAATGAACAGGCCGATGATGATCGAAGGCGCGCTCAGCAGGATGTCGTTGATGAACCGCACCACCGAGGTGAGCCGGTCGTGACGGCCGTATTCCGCCATGAAGGTGCCGGCGAGCAGGCCGAGCGGCGCGCCGATGCCGACGCCGACGCTCGTCATGATCAGCGAGCCGACAATCGCATTCAGCAATCCGCCGGCGTTGGCGCCCGGCGGCGGCGTCATCTCGGTAAAGAGCTGGAAGTTGAGTCCGGTCAGGCCGTTCCAGAACAGGGTGAACAGGATCAGCGCGAGCCAGGTCACGCCGAACAAGGCAGCAGCGACGCAGAGAGCGCGCACGATGATGTCGCGGCGGCGGCGGCGCGCGTAGATCGGGTTGATGGCCGGCGCGTTATAGGTGACGGTGCTCATCGCGTTACTTCCCCGCCTTCAATTCAAGCCGCATCAGCATCAAGCGCGCGGCTGCCAGCACGAAGAACGTCAGGATGAACAGCAGCAGGCCGAGCAGGATCAGCGCCGACTGATGCAGCCCGTCGCTTTCGGCGAACTCGCTGGCGATCGCCGCGGAGATCGTCGTGCCGGGCGAAAAGATCGAGGAGGAAATTCTGAACGAGTTGCCGATGATAAAGGTGACGGCCATGGTTTCGCCGAGCGCGCGGCCAAGCGCCAGCATCACGCCGCCGATCACGCCGACCCGCGTGTAGGGAATAACGACGTTGCGAACCACCTCCCAGGTCGTACAGCCGATGCCGTACGCCGCTTCCTTCAGCACCGGCGGCACCGTGTCGAACACGTCTTTCGAGACCGCGGTGATGAACGGCAGCACCATGATCGCGAGGATCAGCGCCGCATTGAACAGGCTGAGGTAGGAGGGCGGACCGGCGAAGATGGCGCCGAGCACCGGCACGCCTTCGAAAATGCCGATCATGAAAGGCTGGAAGGTGTTCGCGAGGAACGGCCCCAGCACGAAGAAGCCCCACATGCCGTAGATGATCGACGGGATGCCGGCGAGCAGTTCGACCGCGAGAGCGATCGGACGGCGCAGCCATTGCGGGCAAATCTCGGTCAGGAAAATCGCAATGCCAAGGCCGACCGGAACCGCGATCAGCATGGCGATGAAAGAGGTGACGAGCGTGCCGTAGATCGGTCCGAGCGCGCCCAGTACGGGCTGCGGCTGCGCGGATCGGCGCCCAGCGCTGCGTCCAGATAAACTCGAAACCGAAGGCCTTCATCGCCGGCCATGCACCGACGATCAGCGACAGGATGATCCCACCGAGAATGCCGAGCACCGACAGCGCCGCAAGCCGGGTCGCCCAGTAGAACAGGCTGTCACCGACTTTAAAGGCGCCGAGCGCGCGCGCGCGATCGAATGGCCCGGCCGCTTCCAGTGATCGCCCGTGAACAACCATATCTGCCACGCAATCCCCCAACACTTTTACTCGCAATCGCCGTGCGTGCTCGATAAAGCCTTGACGCAGTGCGTGTGGAGAAGGGGCGAACCCCTTCTCCACAGACTGCAGCAACGATCAGCTCTTGATGTCGGCGCCCCAGGTCTTCTTGATCAGAGTCACGACCGCGTCGGGCATCGGGATGTAGTCGAGTTCTTCGGCATCCTTGTCGCCCTTTTCGAACGCCCAGGAGAAGAACTTGATGGCTTCCGCAGCGGCGGCCTTATCGGTCGGCTGCTTGTGCATCAGGATGAAGGTCGCGGCGGTGATCGGCCACGAGCCATCGCCCGGCTGGTTCGTCAGGATGACGCGGTAGCCCGGGGTTTTCGCCCAGTCGGCATTCGCCGCAGCCGCCTGCACCGAAGCCGTGCCCGGCTGCACCGGTCTTGCCCGCAGCATTGATGAGCGCCGCATGCGTCAGCTTGTTCTGCTTGGCATAGGCGTATTCAACATAACCGATCGAGTTCTTGGTCTGGGCGACATTGCCGGCAACACCTTCATTGCCTTTCGCGCCAACGCCAACCGGCCATTCGACGGCGGTGTTCGAGCCGACCTTGGTCTTCCACTCTTCGCTGACCTTCGAGAGATAGTCGGTGAAGTTGAAGGTGGTGCCCGAGCCGTCCGAGCGGCGAACCACGGCGATCGCCGTGCCGGGGAGCTTCAGGTTGGCATTCAGCTTCTTGATGGCCGGATCGTCCCACTTGGTGATCTTGCCGAGATAGATGTTGGCAAGCGTCGGACCGTCCAGAACCAGTTCGCCCGGCTTCACGCCCTCAACGTTGAGGACGGGAACGATGGCGCCCATCACCATCGGCCACTGCACGAGACCGTCTTTCTCAAGCTGCTCGGCCGTCAGCGGCGCGTCGGTCGCACCGAACGTCACCGTCTTGGCCTGGATCTGCTTGATGCCGGCGCCCGAACCGATCGACTGGTAGTTCAGGCCGACCTTGGTCTCTTTCTTATAGGCATCCGCCCACTTGGCGTAGACCGGATACGGGAACGTCGCGCCCGCGCCGGAAATGTCCGCCGCATGGCCGGTACGCTGAGCGCAGCGGTCATCAAGCCCGCCGTGAGGAGAATTGGTGAGTTTCACGATTTCTCTCCTTCGTGTCCAAGCGAACGCGCGCCAGCCGGGGCGTTTCCCCGAACTTTGCGCTTCGCTCGGTGTTTTCGAGTTTCTGTTGACGCTCGACGGCTCGGTGTTTTGTTGTTCGCCCTTGCCGCAGTCCGTTAGGGGTCTCATGTCATCGTTCTATGAAGCATCGACGAAGCCGATGTGACAGTGTAAGATATTGAAATATTAATGATATTCTACGCTACGCTTTCGACTCGCTGTGGACGAGCGGAAGCCGCACCGTGAACGTCGCGCCCTTGCCCGGCCTCGCTGTCGATGGCGAGCTTGCCGCGGTGCCGGTTGAGGATGTGCTTGACCAGCGCGAGGCCCAAGACCGGTGCCGCCTTCGGCGCGGCTTTGCGTGACATCGACGCGATAGAAGCGCTCGGTCAGCCGCGGGATGTGTTCGGCCGCGATGCCGGGTCCGTAGTCGCGGATCGTGACCAGCGCTTCGTTGGATGCCGCTGCGGCCGAGAAGCCGACATCGACACGCTTGCCGCTCGCGCCATATTTCAGCGCGTTCTCGATCAGGTTCTCGAAAACGCGCGTGAGTTCGTCGCGATCGCCCGGCACCATCATCGGCCCGCCCGGCAGCGTCGATGGCGATCTCGACACCGCGGTCGGTCGCGAGCGTCTGCAGGCCGTCGATGACCTGCCGCACGACCGGCACGACATCGACCGGCGTTTCGGGATGCATGTGCTCGTTCAGCTCGACGCGCGAGAGCGAGAGCAGATCGCCGATCAGCCGCGTCATGCGGTTGGCCTGCGCCTTCATGATCGCGAGGAAGCGTTTGCGCGCCTCGGCATCGTCGCGCGCCGAGCCTTGCAGCGTATCGATGAAGCCGGAGAGCGCGGCCAGCGGCGTGCGCAGCTCGTGGCTGGCATTGGCGACGAAATCGACGCGCATCTCCTCGGAGCGGCGCAGCGGCGTCAGATCCTGAAACACCAGGATGATCATGCTGGGCGTTGTGCCCACGGGACGGACGTGCGCCATGAACCAGCGGTCGATCGGCACGCGCTGGTAAAACTCGCGCACTGCGCGCGTCGCCGCCGGCCGCGACATCGCGCACCGCTTCGACAATTTCCGGCACGCGCAACGCCAACGAGGCCGCCGCGCCGCGCGCCAGCGCCGGCGCGATCACGCGCGCCGCTGCATTGAATGCGATCACGCGGGCCTCGCGATCCAGAACGATCGCGGCATCGGGCAGGCTGGCGATCAGGGCATCAAGCAACTGCGCCGCGCGGCGACAGCCTCGCGGTCAGCGGAAACCGCTTCCTGTCCGCCGCGTCCTCCGGTGAGCCAGCCGAATACCATCTCGCCCGCCGAGCGTTATCGCTGCTTCATGTCTTTGCAGCGACACCGAGCCACAATTCGCGCACGCCGAGGATAACAAGCGAGAGCGCGAACGGAATGATATAATAGAGAAGCCGGAACAGCAGCAGCCCCGCGAGCAGCTCTTCCCGGGGAAATTCGATCAGCGCGACCAGCATCGCGGCATCGAACACGCCGAGCCCGCCGGGCGAATGGCTGGCAAAGCCGAGCAAGCGTCGCCGAGACGAAAATCACCGCCAGCTTGATGAAGTCGATCTGCGGGGCGTCGGGGAGCAGCACATACATCGCGAGCGCGCAGAAGGAGAGATCGACGATGCCGATCCCGATCTGCAGCAGCGTCAGCGGCCCGCCCGGCAGCGTCACGACCCAGTCGGCGCGGCCGATCACGCGCGGCTTGATCCACACCCAGGCGACGTAGCCGGCGAGCACGCCGAGCGCCGCGAACGCGATGATGCGGTTGATCCAGGGCGGCAGCTGGTCGATCGCGCTCGCGGCCTCCGGCTCGTAGGCGATGCCGAGGCCGAGCACCGCGACATTGCCGAGCCAGAAGGTCAGGCCGGCGATGAAGCAGATTTTCGCGACATCGATCGCGGTCAGTCCCCACGCCGAATAGACGCGATAGCGCACCGCGCCGCCGGTGAAGACGCTCGCGCCGACGTTATGGCCGACCGAATAGCTGGTGAACCCGGCGAGCGCCGCGACGCGATAAGGAATGTGGTTGGCGCCGATCGTGCGCACCGCGAACAGGTCATAGAAGGTGAGCGTGAAATATCCGGCCGCGACGAAAGCGGCGGCGAGGATGACATCCCTGCGCTCGGTCGCCTTGAGCGCCACCATGACGTCGGAAAAGTTGATGCCGCGCAGCATGCGGTAGAGCACCACCCCGGCAGAGATGATGATGACGAGGCTGAGCGCGAGGCCGATCTTGTTCCAACCGATCTTCTGATCGATAAGCCGCGCGGTCGCGCGGAGTGGATGGAGCATTGCGTTTCCTCGGATCGGTGAGCGCGACCTTCTTTTCTTGTTTTCGGGAGCGCTCCCGGGCCGGCCTGAATCCAGTAGCAGAACGTCAGTCCGGTTGCGAGAGCCGCATGGGCCGCAACGTCACTACGCATGGCGGCCCGGATTGTTTCCCGCCGATCGCCATGCGAGCGTCCCGCCGGAAAACGACACGGAGTGAACATGATCCTGCGCAATTTGGGCAAGTCGGGCTTGCGGGTCTCGCTGGTCGGGCTTGGCTGCAACAATTTCGGCCAGCGGATGGACCTCGAAAGCTCGACCAAGGTGATCCACAAAGCGCTCGATGCCGGGATCACGCTGTTCGATACCGCCGACGTCTATGGCGGGCGCGGCGGCTCCGAAGAGGTGCTCGGCAAAGTTCTGGGCGACCGGCGCAAGGACATCGTGCTTGCCTCAAAATGCGGCATGGCGATGGATGAGGGCGAGAAGAAAGGCGCGTCGCGCCGCTACATCATGGCGGCGATCGACGCGAGCCTGCGGCGGCTGAAGACCGACTGGATCGACCTCTACCAGATCCACCGGCCGGACCCGCAGACGCCGATCGAGGAGACCCTGCGCGCGCTCGACGATCTCGTGCGCGCCGGCAAGGTGCGCTACATCGGCCATTCGAATTTCACGCCCGCGCAGACCGTCGAGGCGCAATGGGCGGCGCGGCATTTCAATCTCAACACGTTCGTCTCGGCGCAGGACGAATACAGCCTGCTCAACCGCGGCATCGAAGGCGAAACGCTCGGCGTCTACGAGCGCTACGGCCTCGGCGTGCTGCCGTACTATCCCCTCGCCTCCGGGCTGCTCACCGGCAAGCACAAGCGCGGCAGCACGGCCGCCGGCACGCGGCTCGCGATGCCGATGTTCTCCACCTGGATCAACGACGCGCACTTCGACAAGGTCGAGAAGCTCGAACCCTTCGTGAAGGCGCGCGGCAAGACAATGCTGGAGCTTGCGTTCTCATGGCTCGCCGCACGGCCGACGGTCAGCAGCATCATCGCGGGCGCGACCAAGCCGGAGCAGATCGAGGCGAACGTGAAGGCGGCGGAGTGGGCACTGAGCGCGGACGACATGGCGGAGCTCGACAAGATCACCGCGGCGAAGTGAAGGTCACTTGCGCTCGGACGACCACGGGAAGTTCACGTAGCGGTCGCGCGTATCGTAGCAGATGTTGCCGTACATCTTCAGATACGCGTCGCGCCGCGCCGGGTCGGCATAGACGGCGCCGGGATTCGCCAGATCGGCCTCGTACTGCGCGATGTTCGCAAGGCTGAGCGCGCTCGGCAGGATGTCCATCGCCTGCGGAATGCTCTTGCCCTCCAGCCAGTCGGCGGCGTGCTGCCCCATCGCATAGCCGAACACCGGCGAGGCCAGGCTGACGCTCGCCTTGTAGGGCCCGCCGCCTTGCTTGATCTCGGCGACCGCCTCCGGCTCGCCGTCGATGCCGCCGAGGAACTGGTCGGGCCGCGCCTTGCGGGCTTCGCGTAGCGCCGCGAGCGCGCCGAGCACCACCGTGTCGGCGCCGAGCACCACGTCGATATTCGGCTGCGCCAGCAGGATGGTGCGCATCGTCGCCGTGCCGCCGTCCTTGTTCACGGTGGTCGGGGAAATGTCGGCAACGATGGTGACGCCGGGCATGTCCTTCAACGCGTCGCGCATGGCGGTGAAGCGCGGCGCTAGAAATTGCAAGCTGTCATGCGTCAGCAGCACGACCTTCGCCTTGCCGCCGAGGCGCGTGCGGATATAGGCGGCGGCAGCATCGCCCAGCACCTTGCCGGTGAGATACTGCGGCGCGTTCAACAGCGATGTCGCGGGCGGAGGGACCACGGTCCCCACATAGCCGCCGTCCCAGATCACCTGCTGCAGGCTGCGTGACAGCGCGAGCGGATCAACCGGCGCGGCGACCACGGCGCCGGCTTTCGCGGCACGGAGTGCCTGCACCTGCTCGATCATCCTGGCGCCGTCGTTGCTGGCGAGCGCCACACGATAATCGAGCCCGCGGTCCTTGGCGGCGGCGGCGAGCCCGCGGCTCACGCCCTGCATGAACTCGCGTTCGTTGTCCTGCGCGAAGGCGAGAACCTTCTGCAGCCCGGGCGGGGCCTTGCAGGCCGGCGCGCTGCGGTTGAAGGGCGGAAAAACGGTCGGCGCCGTGATGCCAGACGGACCGTCCTGCGCGAATGCCGGAGCCGCAAGGCAAGCGCCCGACACCATCGCGAGCCAAAGCGCACGCGCTGACCCTCCCGCCCTCACTTGTTGTTGCCGATGCTTCGACATCATCCCGCTCACGCCGCCGACGGCACCGCAAAGACCAGGCGCGCGGTCGTGCCCGGACCTTGCGTGAGATACTCGATGTCCGCCCGCATGGTCGTCGCCATCGCGTTCACGATGCGGGTGCCGAGCCCCGACCCCTTTGCCGATGTATCGGCGTGGCGGCCGACACCGTCGTCTTCCACCGTGAGTTCAATCTTGTCCTGGGCGGCGCGCTTCAGCCGGACGCGCACCTCGCCGGGCTTTTCCGGGTACGCATACTTGAACGCATTGGTGACCCACTCGGTCACCACCACGCCGAGATTGACGCTGGCGTCGGTCTGCATCTGCACGGGATCGAGCTCGTACTTGAGCGATGCACCGTGGCCTTCGGCGCGCATCGAGGTTTCGAGTTGCTCAAGGAGCGCGGAAAGATACTCGTCGAGCGAGACGTAGCGCACGTCGCCCGAGCTGTAGAGCCGCTTGTGGACCGAGGCGATCGCGTTGATGCGGCCTTGCGTCTCGGCCAGCGCCTCCTTGGCGGCGCGATCGCTGACGGCGTTGGATTGCAGCTTCACCAGCGCGCCCACGAGCTGGAGGCTGTTCGCGACGCGGTGATTGACCTCGGTGACCAGCATTTGGGCATGGTCGCGCGCCTGCGCGAGATCGGCCGTGCGCCGCGCAACCCGGTCTTCGAGGCTGGTGTTGAGCAGACGCACCTCGTCGCGCGCCTGTGCGATTTCGCGCGTGTAGCGCGCAGCCGTCACCACCACGCCGCCCACCACCAGAACAATGATCCCGCCGCCGATGATCGAGACCCACCACAGCATCGCGGCATTGGCGCGCTGCTCGCTGACGCCCGTGGTCAGCCGTTCGTCGGCGGAGAGGATGATGCCATAGAGAAAGACGTTGGCCTCATCCATCAGCGCCTTGCCGCGATTGGTGCGGAACAGCGTCAGGCTCTCGGCATCCTTTCCCTCGCGCTTGAGCGCGATGGTTTGGTCCATCTCGCCGACCTTTTCGTTGATGACCGCGGTCAACCGGGCCAGCATCGGCGCGGATTGCGAGTCGCCGTTGATGCGCTTGGTCAGGGCATCGAGCTGGCGCAAGGACTGCGCCCGGGCGGTGTCGTAGGGCGCGAGGTAGATCTCGTTGCCGGTGACGATGTAGCCGCGCTGGCTGGACTCGGCGTTGCGCACGGTATCGCGCAACTCCACTGCCGCACTGCGAATGTCGCGCGCCTCGAACACCTCGTTGAAATAGACCTGCGAGCGGTGGCCGAGCCAGATCGTCGTCAGGACGATGCCGAACAACGCGAGGAACCCGATCGCGAGCAGCCCAATCGTGGAACGGACGACAAAACGGCTACTGATCGGCATGGCTGCGGGACGTTATTGCACGGCGGCAGAATAAGACAGGATGAAATCCGGTGCTGGCCAACAAGCCGTGGAACTCGACGTTGTTCCATTGGCCAGAGAGGGAAAGGAGACCCCAGCCGTCCGCATTCTCGCGGCGCGATTTGCGTCCGAGGTTTGAAAAGATGCGCACCCTGAGATGAGATGGGCGCGCGGGACGCCGGGTCCTCGGATTGCAGGCGAAGCCTGCCGGGACCCACGGGCCTGACCGCCTCGCGGCGATCAGGCGGGACGATGCTTTTCGATGAAGCGCCGTCCTGTGTCGAAGTAACCGCAAGTCCGCCAACTCTCCGGCGTCCCGCACGCGATGTTTGAGCCTTATTCCGCACGACCCCCGGTGGACTGACCTTTCAGGCGCCGTTCCCTTTGGCTCATCGGGCACAGTGCCTCTCCACCGCTGATGGGCCTCGGCTGTGCGCGGGCGACAAGGCAGTCGCAGGGAGCACAGCCGCCCTGAGCCCCGGGTGACGCGCGGCTGGCGCGCCGGGACCGTCCGGCTTCGGCTGCCGCGCGTTGGGTGGTGCGTTCATCACCCCTGCGCGGCCACCGCCCCCTGTCCCCAGCCTCGTGACGCTCGAGACTTCCCTTGGCGGGGACAGGATATGGACTATATGCCTGATAGAAGGAATAATATCAAGGGGCGGATCGGAGCGAACATTCGGCGGGACAGATGATTGTCGGTAAGCTCAGCGATGTCGGTGGTTCAAAGGCGGGCATGACAGTGATCCTTTCCGTGCTTCTTTTCTCTTTACTTGTTAGTGCGGCAAGTCCCAACAACGAGCCCTCCCTGAATGACGTCCTTAATCCATACTTTGAATGCGGATCGCGCTTGGCGGAAAAGGAGGTGGTGAAGAAAACAGCGCCACGAGAGTTTGCCGATTTGCTCAGCAAGGCCTGCAAAGAAGAAGGTGACCGTGTAATTGCGTTGTCCGTGCCTGTTTTGGAAAAGAACGCGCAATTCCTAACCGAAAGGCCGGACGTAGTTGCCCGCGGTGTGGTAGCAGAGATCTGGAAGATGGGAGTCACGATGTATTGGGACCTCCTTAAGCAGGCTTATCCCGGCGATTGGGGCACGGCCCCGTGCACGGACACTGAATTTGAGTGTGCAATGAAGGACAACTCACGATAACGGCCCAAGGACATCACGTTGTCGTTGCCCTCGCCGCTTCTCCTACAACTCCCGTCCGATCTTGCGGTCGAGCGAATACGGCCCGCCGCCACGCAGCGCGATCGCGAACATGATCAGGCCCCAGAACAGCGCGTATTCGTAGCCGCGGTTGGCCCAGCCGAAGCCCTGCGGCAGATGCGCGGACAGGATGACCAGCATCTCGATCGCGACCGCGGCGGCAAAGAAGCGCGTGAACAGGCCGAGCGCGATGCAGACGCCGCCGATGGTTTCAAGGAACGCCACCACAAAGGCGAGCGGCAGCGCCGGCTCGATGCCGCGCTTCTGCAGGCCGGCGGCCGCGAAGGCGGCCACACCCTGGTTGAACACTTTTGGGATGCCGTGCGGCAGCAGCATCAAGCCGGCGGTGACGCGCACGATCAGCCACGCGATGTCAGGCGTGTGCGCGTAGAGCGGCGCGAGCGCCGGGATGAGCGGGCGCGGTTCGCCGCCGCGGTTCGAGAAGAAGTTCATGGTCGTCCCCTTGGATTTCGGTGTCCCGCGCGCGATGCGCCGCCTCTTAGCGATGCATCGCAGATGCGGGGCCCCGGTTGCTTCCTTTAAAAAAACCGGGGTCCCGGGTCTGCAGCGCATCATTGCATGCTGCGCTGCGCCCGGGACACAGGGATTACGCTCGTCGTTCTCGCATGCCGAGCAGATGATACAGAATGATGCACCCGAACGTCGCGGTGCCGATGCCGTCGAGTGTGAATCCCGCGATCGAGAGCTTGAAGTTGCCGGCGCCGAGCACCAGCGCGACCGCGACCGTGATGAGGTTGCGCGCGTCGGAGAAGTCGACGCGGTTCTCGACCCAGATGCGCCCCGCGGTCGCGGCGATGAGGCCGAACACCACGATCGACAGCCCGCCGAGCACCGGCCCCGGAATGGTGAGGATCAGCGCGCCGAACTTCGGCGAGAAGCCGAGCAGGATCGCGATGATCGCCGCGGCGACGAACAGCGCGGTCGAGTAGATGCGCGTGATCGCCATCACGCCCATGTTCTCGGCATACGTGGTGACGCCGGTGCCGCCGCCCGCGCCCGACACCATGGTGGCGATGCCGTCGCCGAGGAAGGCGCGGCCGAGCCACGGATCGAGGTTGCGCCCGGTCATCGCGCCGATCGCCTTAATGTGCCCGAGGTTCTCGGCGACCAGCACGATCGCGACGGGCGCGATCAGCACCATCGCTTTCGCGTCGAACACCGGCGCGGTGAAATTCGGCAGGCCGAACCACGACGCCGCGCCGATCTTCGAGAAGTCGATCGCGGGGCCGTAGCCCATCACGTTGGCGGCAATGTAGTAGACGATGTAGCCCGCGATGGCGCCGAGCAGGATCGGGATGCGCCGCGCGAGACCCGGCGCGTAGACGGCGAACAGGCCGACCGCCACGACCGTGATCAGCGCGATCCAGCGCGCGAAGGCCGAGCCGTCCGCATTGCCGGGGCCGATGCCGGAGGCGGAGTTGATCGCGATCGGCGCGAGCACGAGGCCGATCGCGGCGACGATCGCGCCGGTGACGACCGGCGGCATGATGCGCTCGACCCATTGATGGCCGGCCGCCATCACGATGAGGCCGATGATCGAATAGAGCGCGCCCGCCGCGATGATGCCGCCGAGCGCAAGCCCGAGATTGGCGTTCGGTCCCGCGGCGACCGCCGCGCCGGTGACGACCAGCACCGGACCAATGAAGGCGAAGCTCGAGCCGAGATAGCTCGGGATGCGCCCGCCGGTGACGGCGAAGAAGATCAAGGTCGCGATGCCGGAGAAGAAGATCGCGACGTTCGGGTCGAAGCCCATCAGGATCGGCGCCAGCACCGTCGCGCCGAACATCGCGACGACGTGCTGCAATCCGACCAGGATCGTCGGGCCGGTGGGCAGGCGCTCCTCGGGCAGGATCACGCCTTCGGTTTTCACCGTCCAGACGACGAAATAGCGGTCCGCCATGGCGATCTCCCCCGAGTCTCCGTCCAAAGGCCAAGCGTCCGCCCGGGGCTTGAGGGGGTCAAGTTGGCGCGCTAGGTCGTGCACAGCTAGTTCAGCCAGAGTTTAGGCGGATGGAAATCGCAATCGTCGGGGCTGGGATTTGCGGGCTGTCGCTCGCGCTCAACCTGCATGCGCGCGGCATCGCGTGCCGTGTCTATGAGGCAGCGCCGGAGCTGAAGGAGCTCGGCGTCGGCATCACGCTGCTGCCGCATGCGATGCGCGAGCTGACCGCGCTCGGGCTTGGTGACGCATTGCTCGCGGCTGGCATCGAGAATGCCGAGAGCTGTTTCTTCAACCGCTTCGGCCAGCTTATCTACCAGGAGCCGCGTGGGAAGAAGGCTGGCTACGCGACGCCGGAGGTCGGCATTCATCGCGGGACGCTGCATCGCTTTCTTTACGACGCCGTGAAGGCGCGCATCGGGGCGGATTGCGTGGTTACCAACCGGCTCTGCGCAGGCGTCGAGCAGGGCGAGCGCGGCGCGCGCATCGCCTTCAAGGAAACGACGAGCGGCCGCACGTTGCCGACTGTCGAGGCCGACATCGTCATCGCCGCCGACGGCGTGAACTCGGCGATCCGCAAACAGCTTGTCGACGACAGCGTGGTGTTCACCGGCATCAACACCTGGCGCGGCGTGACGCGCATGAAGCCGATCCTTACCGGGCGCAGCTACATGCGCATCGGCTCGATCCTGACCGGCAAGATCGTGATCTATCCGATCGCGAACTACGAGGACGGCACGCAACTGATCAACTGGACCACCGAATTCAAGCGCGACACCACGGAGATGAACGACTGGAACAAGCCGGGCGATCTTTCCGATTTTATTTCGGTGTACGAGAGCTGGCGCTTCGACTGGCTCGATGTCGCGGAGATGATCCGCAAGTCGGATTTCATCTTCGAGTATCCGATGGTCGACAAGGACCCGTTGCCGCGCTGGACGTTCGGGCGCGTCACGCTCGCGGGCGATGCCGCCCACCCGATGTATCCGCGCGGCTCGAACGGCTCGGCGCAGGCGGTGATCGACGGACGCGTGCTGGCGGAGTGCCTGGCGGCGAATGCGGATCCGCGCGCGGCGCTCGCGGCTTACGAGGACGCGCGGCGCGAGGCGACGGCCAAGGTCGTGCGCACCAACCGCGAGCACCCGCCGGATTTCATCAACATCAAGGTCGAAGAGCTGACCGGCGACAGGCCGTTCGACAATCTTGACGACTTCATCACGCAGGACGAGTTGCGGGCGCTCTCGGACAATTACAAGCGCATCGCGGGATTTTCCGTCGCAGACGTGAAGCGGACGTAAAACGTTCCTCGTGTCCCGCACGCGCTGCAACGCGCAGCGTTGCTGCGCAGCGGCGCATCATTTCATGCTGCGCCGCGCCCGGGACACGGCGAACTCTAATTCCTCACCCACTTCAGCAAATGCGTCGCGACCGCGACCAGCGTGCCGTCCTGCTTGGTGATCTTGATGTCGGCGGTTGCGCGCAGCTTCTCGCGGTCGATCGACGCAACGGTGTAGTTCACCGTGATCGTGTCGCCGAAGTACACCGGGGCGAGAAAGCGCATGCGGTCGTAACCGAGCGACACGCCCACCACGCTCGCGTCGGCGCGCGATTTCGCCGCCATCTGGGTCGAGGCGGTCGACATGTAGCCGACCAGCAATGCACCATGCGCAATGAGCCCGCCGTAGCCCGACTTCTCCATGTAGTCCTTGTTGACATGGTTCGGCGCGAAGTCGCCCGAGATGCCGGCGAAGGCGTAGACATCGTACTCGCCGACCGTTTTGGAGAACGTGGTCGTGTCGCCGATCGCGACGTAAAAATCGCTCATGTTTCACCTTCCGCCACGCACTAGGCACTGCGTGGGAACTGGCCTACAAACTTTGCGAGACATCAGCAATCGCGAACGAAAAACCGAGGGACGCATGGCGGGTGAATTTTCCAACAAGGTCGTGGTCATCACCGGCGGCAGCCGCGGCATCGGCAAGTCGATCGCCACGTCATTCGCGCGCGAGGGCGCGCAGACCGTGCTGGCGGCGTCCTCGCAAGCCAACCTCGATGCCGCCGCGACAGAGATCGGCAACGCCGGCCCGCGTCCCCTCACCTTCGCGGGCAACCTGAAGGCATTGGAAGCCTGCGAAGCGCTGCACGCCTTCGTGAAAGAGAAAGCCGGGCGCTGCGACGTGCTGGTGAACAACGCGGGCGCGACGAAGAGCGGCAATTTCGTCGACATGCCGGACGAGGCGTTCCACGACGGCTTCGCGCTGAAGTATTTCGCCTGCGTGCGGCTGTGCAAGCTGTTCTGGCCGATGCTGAAAGAGGCGGAAGGCCGCGTGGTCAACATCATCGGCGGTGCGGCGCGCACGCCCGATCCGCTGTTCCTGGTCGGCGGTTCGGTCAACGCCGCATGCGCGAATTTTTCCAAGGGACTCGCGGGGCTCGGCAAGAAGGACGGCGTCAACGTCAACGTCATCCACCCAGGCACGACCGAGACCGACCGCATCATCCAGCTGTTCGAACAGCGCGCCAGCGCGGGCGGCACCACGCCGGAAGCGATCCGCAAGCAGACGATGGAGAAGGAAGGCCTGCGCCGCATCGGCAAGCCGGAGGACGTGGCCGAACTGGCTCTCTATCTCTGCTCCGACAGGGCCCGCCACATCCAGGGGGCCGCGATCGCGGTCGACGGAGGCGCGACGAGCGGCCTGTTCTAGGCGCCAACTGCGACACCAGACACCGGGCCGCGCCCCGGCGGTCTGGACTCCTTCTTGCATGACCCTGCCTGACGGAAACCTCAGGAGTTGTCATGCTTGCCCCGCCCACATCCCGGTTGTTCGCCCGTTTCCTGAGCGCTCTCACCGCCGTGGCGGCGATGGCTTTCGCCAGTCAGGCGCAAGCGCAGGACAAGGTCCTCCGCGTGGGGACGTTGAAGCTGATCCACAGCATCTCGGCCCATTTCTACGAGAAATTCACGCCGCCCGGTTACAAGGTCGAGATCATCCCGTTCGATAGCCCGACCGACGGCAAGAACGCCGTGATCACCGGCACGGTCGATGCCTCCGTACACGGCATCGCCGCCTTCATTTTGGGCGCTGCGGCGGGCGAGCCGATCATGATCGTCGCGACGGCCAACAATGGCGGCATGGCCGTCATGGCGGGCATCAACACCGACATCAAGACGATCAAGGACCTGAAGGGCAAGAAGGTCGCGATCTGGCCGGGCTCCACGCAGGAGGCCATCATCATCGAGCGCCTGCGCATGGAAGGCTTAAGCATCAAGGACATCCAGCCGATCCGCCTGCAGTTCGGCGACATGGCCGGCGCGCTCGCGCGCGGCGACGTCGATGCTTATGTCGGCGCGGAGCCGGCGGGCGGCATCAGCCTCGCGAACGGCACCGGCAAGCTGGTCGAGTACCCGTATTCGACGCCGATCGGCCCGCTCAACATGATCATGTCGGCGAGTCAGAAGGCCGTGAAAGAGACGCCCGAGAAGATCAAGCTGATCGTCGAGATGCACCGCAAGGCCACCGACTACGCGATGGCGCATCCGCCGGAGATCGTCGACATGGCGGTGGCCAAGCTCGGCCAGCAGAAGAAGTCGGTCGAACTCGCGGTGCCGAATGTCGAACTCGTCTGGAAGCTCGACGACGCGTTCATGCAGCGCGCGACCGCCTACGCGAAGCTGATGCACGAGAACAAGCAGATCCGGCAGGAGATCGACATCAAGCAGTTCGTCGCGGCGCAGTTCCAGTAACGCGGGCGTCCTCTTGGCCGATCAAGCCATAGCTCTCGACGCCGCCGCAGCGGAGTCGCCGCTGGTCGCGGCGCGCCGGCGGCGGCGCACCTACGAGCGCGCGCGCGCCATCGTGCTGGGCGCGGGCTTTCC
Source organism: uncultured Alphaproteobacteria bacterium (assembly GCA_963779545.1). Taxonomy (GTDB): domain Bacteria; phylum Pseudomonadota; class Alphaproteobacteria; order Rhizobiales; family Xanthobacteraceae; genus PALSA-894. Next base: position 403,565 of record CAVZYQ010000015.1, read on the forward strand.
GATCCTGCTGATTTTCCTCTGGCACCTCGCGGTGATCGCCACCGGCACGCGGCTGGTCCCGAGCCCGCGCCAGGTCGCCGTGATGATGTGGGACTTCGCGTTTGGCGGCATCTACGACGACGCGTTCTCCGGCACGATCCTCACGCACATCCTGAAATCGGTGCAGCGCGTGTACGGCGGCTTCCTGCTTGCCGCCGCGATCGGCATCCCGCTCGGACTGCTGATCGGCCGCATCAAGGTGCTGCAGGACCTGCTCGATCCGACCATCAGCCTGCTGCGGCCGATCCCGGTCACCGCATGGCTGCCGCTCTCGATGATCTTCTTCGGGCTCGGGCCGAATGCCGCGATCTTCCTCGTCTTCCTCGGCGCGTTCTATCCGATCCTGCTCAACACGACCTTCGGCGTGCGCTCGGTCGACGTGCGCCTGTTCGAGGCCGCCGCGATGCTCGGCTGCTCGGGCTCGGCGATGTTCCGCCAGGTGGTGCTTCCCGCCGCCCTGCCCTCCATTTTCAACGGCCTGCGCATCGCGCACGGCTTTGCCTGGATTCTGATCGTGGTCGGCGAGATGACCGGCGTACCGACCGGCCTCGGCTCGGTGATCATGGACGGCCGCACCCTCTCGCGCACCGATCTCGTCGTGACCGGCATGATCGTGATCGGCGCGCTCGGCTTCCTCACCGATCGCATCATCGTGGCGCTCTCGAACCGCCTGTTGCGCTGGAGCCCGCAGCATCATGGCTGATGCCGAACGCGCGACCCGGCTGGCCGTCCGCGGCGTCACCAAGCGCTTCGCGGCGGGGGACGAAGAGATCGAGGCGCTGGCGCGTGTCGACCTCACGATCCAGGAAGGCGAGTTCGTCTGCCTCATCGGCGCATCGGGCTGCGGCAAGTCCACGCTGCTGCGCATCGTCGCGGGTTTCGAGGAGCCGAGCACCGGCGAGGTGCAGGTGAACGGCATGCCGATCACCGGCCCCGGCCGCGACCGCGGCATGGTGTTCCAGGATTATGCGCTGTTTCCCTGGATGACGGTGAAGCAGAATATCGGCTTCGGGCCGCGCCAGCGCAGTCTCGCACGTGGCGAGATCGAGGAAATTTCGTCCGAGTTCGTGCGGCTGGTGGGCCTGGAGAAATTCGCCGACCGGTACCCGAGCCAATTGTCCGGCGGCATGAAGCAGCGCGTCGCGATCGCGCGCGTGCTCGCGAACAACGCCAGCATCCTGTTGATGGACGAGCCGTTCGGCGCGCTTGATGCGCTGACCCGCGAGCAGCTACAAAAGGAATTGTTGCAGATCTGGGCGCGCACGCGCGTGACGGTGATCTTCATCACCCATTCGGTCGAGGAGGCCGTGATGCTGGCGGATCGCGTGCTGGTGATGAGCGCCGGGCCCGGCCGCATCGCGAACGACGTCCCGATCGATTTGCCGCGCCCGCGCGAGGTCTCCTCGCCGGAGTTCAACGAGGTGCGGCGTGATCTTGCCCGCCGCCTCACCAGCCACATCGCGCCCGGCCGCACGCTCGAAACCGCGCACTGATGACCGCGATCTATCGCGGGATGGATCGCGCGGCGCTCGATGCCGCCTATGACAACACCGGCGCGGTCGCGGACAGCCAGCACTATCGCGCACGCTGGTTAGACGAGAGCGCGGCGATCCGCGCGGAGCCGAGCGCGCGGCTCGACCTGCGCTACGGCGCGCGGCCGCGCGCGACGCTCGACTATTTCCCCGCAAAGGCCGGCGCACCGCTGTTCGTGTTCATCCACGGCGGCTACTGGCAGCGCAACGAGAAGGAGCGTTTCTCGTTCGTGTCGCAAGGCCCGCGCGCGCACGGCGTCAACGTGGCGGTGCCCGGCTACACGCTCGGCCCCGACGCGACCATGACCGAGATCGTGGATGAGATACGGCAGGCGCTGACCTACCTCGCCGGATACGCCGCCGAACTCGGCTTCGACGCCACGAGAATCTTCGTCGGCGGATGGTCGGCGGGTGGACACCTGACGGCCGCGGTGGTCGGCCATCCGGCGGTCGCGGGCGGAATGCCGATCAGTGGCATTTTCGATCTGGAGCCAATCGCGCTCGGCGTCCTCAACGACAAGCTCTCGCTTCGTGGCGAGGAGATCGAGACGCTGAGCCCGCTGCGCAATCTCCCCGCCCGCCCCGTCCCGCTCAAGCTTTACGCCGGCGCGGACGAGCTTCCCGAACTGCGGCGTCAGTCGCAGGACTACCTTGCGGCGCTGCGGGCGAAAGGCCTTCCGGCGTCACTCACATTCCTTCCCGGCCATCACCATTTTTCCATTCTGCGTGAGCTGGCGCGGCCCGATGGCGCCTTGACGCAAGGGCTTCTGGACCTGATAGCGGCGGCCTAGTCGTTACCCGCCGTTTGTGGGTAAATGCCGCCGATTTTTGTGCCGGGGAATGGATTCGAATGGAAGCCGACACGCGCTCGCGTGAGCAGGACCTGATCGCAGTCGTGCGCGAACTCGTGCGCGAGCTGTCGCCGCAGCGCCTCAAACGCGGCGATGTCACGCTCGCAAGCCGGCTCGACCGCGATCTCGGCATCGACTCGCTCGGACGCACCGAGCTTGTGCTGCGCATCGAGCGCACGTTCCGCGTGCGCCTGCAGGTGACCGAAGTCGCCGAGATGGAGACGGTCGGCGATCTCCTCAAGGCGGTCGAACACGCACCGCCCAGCAGCACCCCGGCGGCCTACCGGCTCGAACTCCCCATTCTGGCGCAGACGCAAACCGAAGCGCCGCTGATCGGGCAGCCGGATCACGCCAAGACGCTGACCGAGATGCTCGACTGGCACGTGCAGGAGCACCCGGACCACATTCACGTCACGGTGCTGCAGGACGAGAACGTGGCGCTCGGGACCATGAGCTACCGCGACCTGCAGACCGCCGCGAAGGCGGTGGCGCAGGGGCTGATCAGCCGCGACATCGTGCCGGGCGACCGCGTCGCCATGATGCTGCCGACGAGCACGGATTTCTTCGCGTCGTTTTTCGGCGTTCTTTACGCCGGTGCGGTGCCGGTGCCGATCTATCCGCCGGCCCGCATGGCGCAGCTCGAAGAGCACATGCGCCGCCAGATCGTAATCCTGAACAATGCCGGCGCGCGGACGCTGATTACCGTGCCGGAGGGCCGCAAGCTCGCGGTGCTGTTGCGCAGCCAAGTCGGGACGCTGAAGTCGGTCGAGACCGTCACGACGCTGTCTGCGGAGCGCAACGAAGTGCCACTGCCGCCGCTGAACGATCCGGAAGCGCTCGGGCTGATGCAATACACCTCCGGTTCGACCGGCGACCCCAAGGGCGTGATGTTGACGCACTGGAGCCTGTTGGAAAACGTGCGGTCCATGGGTCACGCGATGGAGGCCTCGTCGCGCGACGTCTTCGTGAGCTGGCTGCCGCTCTATCACGACATGGGCCTGATCGGCGCCTGGCTCGGCTGCTGCTATTTCGGCGCACGGCTCTATGTCATGTCGCCGATCGCGTTCCTGGTGCGCCCGGCCACGTGGCTGTGGGCGATGCACAAATACCGCGCGACGTTTTCCGGAGGGCCGAACTTCGCGTTCGAGCTTTGCGCGAGCCGCATCCCGGACGCCGATCTCGAAGGGCTCGATCTCTCGGCGCTGCGCTTCGTGGTCAACGGCGCGGAGCCGATCTCGCCGCACACGTTGCGCAGGTTCACCGACCGGTTCGAGAAGTACGGCATGAACCGCGGCGTGCCGTCTCCGAGCTATGGGCTTGCGGAAAACTGTGTCGGCCTGTGCTTCCCGCCGTTCGGACGCGGCCCGCAGATCGACCGCGTCAAGCGCGAGTCGCTCGCGAAGCGCGGCTACGCCGAGCCGGCCGGGCCGGAGGACAACGACGTGTTCGAGGTGGTTGCCTGCGGCCATCCGATCGAGAAGAACGACGTGCGCATCGTCGACGATGGGGGTCACGAGGTCGGCGAGCGGCACGAGGGTATGCTGGAATTCTGCGGCCCCTCGATGACCAAGGGCTACTTCCGCAACGAGGCGAAAACGCGCGAGATCTTCCACGACGGCTGGATCAAGTCGGGCGACCGCGCTTACATCGCGAACGGCGATATCCACGTCACCGGACGCGTGAAGGACCTCATCATCCGCGCCGGGCGCAACACCCATCCGCACGAGATCGAGGAGCAGATCTCGGCAATCCCCGGCATCCGCAAGGGCGGCGTCGCGGCGTTCGGATCGCCCGATCCGCAGAGCGGCACCGAGCGGCTGATCGTGCTCGCGGAAACGAAGGAAACGAACGCGGAGGCCCGCGCCAAACTGGTTGCCGCCGTGCATGAGGTGGTGACCGCGATCGCGGGCTCGGCGGCAGACGATATCGTGCTGGTGCCGCCGCGCGGCGTGCCGAAGACATCCAGCGGCAAGGTGCGCCGTTCGTCGGCGAAAGAGCTGTACGAAACCGGCCGCACCGACGTGAAACAACACGGCGTGTGGCTGCAGATCGCGCGGCTCGCGATGTCGAGCGCAGGCCGCTCCACGACCAACGTCTTCCGCCGCGTCGGCGATACGCTTTATGCGAGCTGGTGGTATTTCGTGACGGCGGTCGGGCTGCTTCTCGTATTCCTCACCACGATGATCCTGCCGACCCTTTCGGCGCGCTGGGTTGCGCTGCGCGGCATCGTGCACACGACGCTCGCACTTACCGGCATCAAGGTGACGGTGACCGGCACGGAGCGGCTGCCGAAGGGCAACGCCGTCATCCTGTTCAATCACACGAGCTACATGGATGCGGTGATCATCGCATCGGTGCTGCCGGGCGAGCCTGCGTTCATCGCCAAGAAGGAATTCGCCGACCGGCCGTTCACCGGAACCTTCATGCGGCGGCTCGGCGTGTCGTTCGTCGAGCGATTCGATGCGGCCGCGAGCCTTGCCGACGCCGAGGCCGTCACCGGGCTTGCCAGGGAAGGCCGCCTGTTCGTGTTCTTCCCGGAAGGCACGTTCACGCGCCGCGCCGGCCTGCTCGGCTTCTACATGGGTGCGTTCAAGGTGGCGGCCGACGCCAATCTGCCCGTCGTGCCGGGGATCCTGCGCGGCGTGCGCACGCTGCTGCGCGGCGACCAGTGGTTCCCGCGGCGCACGCCGGTCAGTGTCGTGATCGAGGAACCGATTCAGCCGGCCGGGACCGATTTCGCCTCGCTGGTGTCGCTGCGCGATTCCGCCCGCGCCGCGATGCTGAAGCACGCCGGCGAGCCGGACCTGGGCGCGCTGGAAAAGCCGCTCGCGCGGACCTGAGTCGAGGACGCGGCGCAGGCGTGAAGCAGGTAGATCGCGAAGGCCGGCGCGATCAGTGCCGCCCCGGGAAGCCCCAGGAAGCCCAAGGTGATCTGAATGAACGGCAGCCAATAGACGAGCTGCACCAGCCGTTGCCCGAGGGTATCGAGGCGATCGCGATCGAGCAGGATCAGCCCTGCGAAACAGAGCGCGAGGGTGTCGTAGACCAGGAAATACGGCGTGACGCACAGCGAGCACGCCAGAAACAGGGCGGCCTTCGCATCGGCCGGCGCAGATCGGCGGAAGCCGAACATCCAGATGACGGCCGCCGCGGCCATCAGGGCGCACACCGCTTGCGCTGCTGTCGCGACAGCGGAACCCAGGCCCAGCGCGTGAACGTTGACGAAGATCGTCGGAGCGAACGGTCCCCACTCCGGATGTGCGAGCACATCATTTTGTGCCGGCATTCCGATCTTGATGAAGTCGATCCAGACCTGTGCGCCGAAGAGGGCGGTGGTGAGCGCCGCGAGCGCGACCGCGGTGACGGCGGCCGACGCAAAGGTGCGCCAATATCCGCCCGCAATCAGCATCACGGGAAAGAGGAGGCCGAGCTGGGGCTTGATGGTGAGCAGACCGATCAGCACGCCGGCCGCGATCGGGCGCCGCTCAAGCCAGGCGAAAATCGTGATCAGCATCGCGGCGGTCAGCAACGAACTTTGGCCTGAGGTGAGGCAGGACAACGCCGCCGGAGAGGCGAGAAGCGCAACGATAACGCGCCAATCGCTCAGGTGCTGGCGCGCGACGGCTGCAAGTACGGCCATTCCGAGCGCCGTCCAGACGAGCAGCGCGGGCATGTAGGGCAGCGCGCCGAACGGGGCGGCGAGCAGCATCAGGGTCGGCGGATAGGAGAACATCTGTCCCGGATAGTCGGGCCACAGAAATGCGGTCAGCTCCCGCATGTAGACGGCCGGATCGTAAAACCGTTGCGGGTCGGGCAAGGCGGTCGCGCGCCCGTACATCCAGAAATTCAGGAAGTCATGCCCGACGACGACCCCGCGGGCGGCGCGCGGGATCGAAGCATCCCATGCCGTCGTGACCACATAGGCGACCGCGACGACAACAAAGGCGAGCACGCCGAGCAACGCGGTCGCTCGCAGAACGTCGCGGCTGGCCTTGGGGGATGGATTGTCGAGTGCGAGCGACATGAACGGCCCGATGTGTCGCCGGCACTATGGACGCCCGAGCCTTTCGATTGGGTTATTAGAACAAAAAGAGAATATCGCAGGGGCCGAACACTCAAACGTGCGCAGCGCTGACACCGGGCCACGCGTTGCCGGGATTGCGGCCTGCGGAGCCATCGCTTACTATCCGGAGTACAAACTCTTCGCTCGCGGAGGAACTCATGGCCTGGACGACCCCAACTCTTGTCGAAATCTGCATCGGCCTCGAGATCAACGGCTATCTCCCCGCCGAATTCTGACGTTAGACATCTTGGTACTGGGCCCGCGCCCCGCCTGAGGGGTTGTATGGGCCGTTTCACCGCCATCGTGCTCGGTGCAGCGGCCGGTGGCGGCTTTCCGCAATGGAATTGCCGGTGTGCGGTGTGCCGTCTCGCGTGGGATGGCGATCCGCGCGTCACGCCACGCACGCAAGCAAGCCTCGCGGTCTCTGCCGACGGCATGGCTTGGACACTGTTCAACGCTTCTCCCGATTTGCGCGCGCAACTCGCCGCAACACCTGCGCTGCATCCGCATGACGGCCTGCGCAGCAGCCCGATCCAGGCCGTGGTGCTGACCGGGGCGGAGATCGACCAGACCGCGGGCTTGCTGAATCTACGGGAACGGCAGCCGTTCAGTCTGATGGCAACGCAGCAAACGCTGAGTGCGCTTGGCGACAACCCGATGTTCGGCGCGCTCACGTCCGACATCGTGACGCGGCGCGCGATCGCGCCCGGCACGCCGTTCATGCTGCCGGGCGGATTGTCGGCCGAACTGTTCATGGTGCCCGGCAAGGTGCCGCTCTATCTGGAAAAAGGCACGCCCGAGACGTCGGTCGAAAGCGGCTCGAACGTTGGCGTCGAGATCAAGGCCGACGGCGCGACCTTGCTTTTCGTGCCCGGCGCCGCCGCGGTCACGCCCGCGCTGCTCGCGCGGATAGCACGCGCCGACGTGCTGCTGTTCGACGGCACGCTGTTCACCGACAACGAGATGATTGTGTCCGGCACGGGCGAAAAAACCGGACGCCGCATGGGCCACATGCCGATCGACGGCGCCGACGGCTCGCTCGCGGCGCTCGCGGGGCTTGGTACAGGCCTTGGCAAACGTCGCGTTTACATCCACATCAACAACACCAATCCGATCCTGATCGACGGCTCGCCGGAGCGCGCCCGTGTGCAAGCCGCCGGCTGGGAGGTCGCCGCCGACGGGCTGGAGATCTTGTTGTGAAGCTGATGACGCCTGACGAACTCGAAGCCGAGCTGCGCGACATCGGCGCGAAGCGTTATCACCGCCTGCATCCGTTTCATGGGCTGCTGCACGGCGGCCAGTGCACCAAGAGTCAGGTGCAGGCCTGGGCACTCAACCGCTACTATTATCAGGCCTGCATTCCGCTGAAGGATGCGAGCGTGATCGCGCGCTGCGACGATTCCGCGATCCGGCGCGAATGGCGCTCGCGGCTGCACGATCACGACGGCGAGAGCGAAGGCGACGGCGGGATTGCGCGCTGGCTCAAGCTGACCGATGGGCTTGGGCTCGACCGCGAATACGTGACCTCGCTGCGCGGGCTGCTGCCGGGAACGAAATTCGCCGTCGAGGCCTATGTGCATTTCGTGCGCGAGAAGACATTGCTCGAAGCCATCGCATCGTCGCTGACCGAGCTGTTCTCGCCGGTGATCATCGGCGAGCGCGTCGAAGGGATGCTCAAGGGCTATTCGTTCGTCACGCCCGAAACACTCGCCTATTTCGCCAAGCGCCCGCCGCAGGCCAAGAAGGATTCGGATTTCGCGCTCGACTATGTGAAGCGCCATGCGAAGACGCCGGCCGAGCAGCACGCCGTGCTGGCGGCGCTTGAGTTCAAATGCGGCGTGCTGTGGTCGATGCTCGACGCGCTGCATTTCGCTTACGTTGCGCCCGGGCACATTCCGCCCGGCGCCTTCGTGCCGAAGGATTGAGCGATGAGCGTATCGCCCGAAGCCAAGCCGAAGCTGCCGCGGGGCGTGCGGCTGACGCACAACGAGGCGCAGGGCGGCTGGGTGCTGCTCGCGCCGGAGCGCGTGTTCAAGGCCGAGGGGCCGGCGCATGAGATCATCAAGCGCTGCAGCGGCGAAACGACGGTGAATGAGATCGTCGACGATCTGGCGAAGACCTTCAACGCGCCGCGCGACCGCATCATGACGGATGTGAGCGACGATGCTTGATGGGTTGATCGAGAAGAAGCTGCTGGAAGTTAGCTCCGTCATGGCCGGGCTCGTCCCGGCCATCCACGACTTGCTTCGCGGCAACAAAGACGTGGATGCCCGGGTCAAGCCCGGGCATGACGAAGGTGGAAAGAGCAACGCGTGGACGCGGCAGCGAAACCATCGCGCCCCGCCCGCTCGGCCTGCTCGCCGAGCTGACGCACCGCTGTCCGCTCGGCTGTCCGTATTGCTCCAATCCCGATCGCGCTCGAAGGCCGCGCCGACGAACTCGATACGGCCACTTGGGCGCCGCGTGTTCAACGAGGCCGCGGCGCTCGGCGTGCTGCAGGTGCATCTCTCCGGCGGCGAGCCGGCGGCTCGGCGCGACCTGCCCGAACTCACCAAGGCGGCGCACGACGCTGGCCTCTATACCAACCTCATCACCTCGGCGGTCGGCATCACCAAGGAGACATTCGCGAAGCTCTCCGACGCAGGCCTCGATCATGTGCAGATTTCGATTCAGGACAACGAGCCGGGCACCGCCGACCACATCGCGGGTTACAAGGGCGCTTACGCGCGCAAGCAGGCGCTCGCCGCGGAGGTGACGCGGCTCGGCATTCCGCTCACCGTCAATGCCGTGATGCATCGCGCCAACATCGACCACGTCGAAGAGATGGTGGCGCTCGCACTGACGCTCGGCGCCAAGCGCGTCGAGATCGCGCATGTGCAGTACTACGGCTGGGCGCTGAAGAACCGCCGGCAGCTGATGCCGACGCGCGAGCAGGTCGAACGCGCCGTGACAGCGGTCGAGACGCTGCGCAAGCAACACCACGGCCAGATCGTCATCGATGCGGTCGTGCCGGACTATTACGCGCGCTTCCCGAAAGCCTGCGTCGGCGGCTGGGGCCGCCGCTCGCTCAATGTCACGCCGTCCGGCAAGGTGCTGCCCTGCCACGCGGCCGAAAGCATTCCGGAATTGACCTTCTGGAACGTGCGCGAGCATTCGCTCGCCGACATCTGGGACAATTCGCCGGCGTTCATGGCGTTTCGCGGCACCGACTGGATGCAGGAGCCCTGCCGCTCATGTCCCAAGGCGAAGGAAGATTTCGGCGGCTGCCGCTGCCAAGCCTTCGCACTCACCGGGGACGCGCGCGCGACCGATCCGGTGTGCCATCTCTCGCCGAACCATGCGCTGGTGGGAGAACTCGCCGAAGTGCGCGAGGACGCGGCGTACGATTATCGGCGTTAGTCGTTCTCCGTCATCCCGCGCGGGCTGGAATCCGCGCATCCAGCCTGTTCGCAAAAATTTGTTTCTTGATGGATCGCCGGGTCAAGCCCGGCAATGAGCGAGAGAGTGTTCGTTAGCGCTTCCGCACGATCTCGCAGCCGACGCTGTACGGCCCGACATCGAGCTTCTCGACACGCACCGTCACCTGCAAAATCGCAGTGTGCGATAGCACCATCTCGGCAATCCGCTCCGCCAGCGTCTCCACCAGATGAACATGCCCCTGCGCCACGATCGCGCGGATGCCGTCGGTGATCAGATCGTAGGAGAACACTTGGTGAAGCCGCTCGGGCGTGCGCGACGGCCGTGCGATGCGCGCATCGACATTGAAACGGACCTGCTGCGGCGCGTCCTGCTCGCGATCGAACGCGCCGATGCGCACCGGCAGCACGAAGTCGCGCACAAAGATGAGGTCAGTGTTGGGCTTTACGGATTCAGCCATGTGCCGGGGCGACCGCGGTGGTGAAGCAAATGGCGCGCCCGAAGAGATTCGAACTCCTGACCCCCAGATTCGTAGTCTGGTGCTCTATCCAGCTGAGCTACGGGCGCGTTGCCGTCACCGGGCAACCCCGGGCGGGCGGCGCATAGCTATAGCGCCGGAAACAGAATGGCAAGCCGCGCAGGAACCGCGTGGGCGCAGGGGATCAGGCCCGGGCGCGCCGTGTTCCGATATCAACCGCCCGGTCCGGAATGATCAGCCGGAACGTCGCGCCGATGGTGCCGTCCACCAGCCGGATCTCGCCGCCATGAGCCCGCACCAGTTCGGCAGCGATCGCGAGGCCGAGGCCGGAACCGCCGGGGCGCGTCGAGCCCTGGAATGCCTCGAACAGATGCGCGCGCGCGCGCGGCGTCACGCCCGGCCCGGTGTCTGAGACTTCGATCACGGCGACCGCGCCCTCGCGGCGGCCGGTGATGCGCAGGTGATCGCGGCCCGGCTCGTTCGGCGCGCGGCCTTCCAGTGCCTGCAGGGCGTTGCGCGCGAGATTGAGGATCACACGGAACAGCTGATCCGGATCGGCGTCGACCTGCAGCCCGCGCTCGACCGAGGCGATCCAGCGCACCTGCGACTCCGGCGAGAGCCCCAACGTTTCGCGCACCTCCTCGACCAGCGTCTCCAGCGGCACCGGTTTCCGATCCGGCGGCGGCTCCCTGACTTGTCCATATGACAGCGTCGACTGGCAGAACGCGATCGCACGCTCGAGCGAGCGCATCAGCTGCGGCGCGAAGCGCTGCACGGTCGGATCAGGCAAGCCCGACAGACGGTCGGAGAAAAGCTGCGCCGACGCGAGAAGATTGCGCAGGTCGTGATTGATCTTGGAGACCGCGAGCCCGAGCGCCGCAAGATGGCTCTTCTGCTGCAGCATCGATGCGAGGTCGCGCTGCATCGCGCCAAGCTCGTGCTCGGCGGTCCCGATCTCATCGTTGCGGCCAGACGGCCTGACGATGCGCCCCGGATTTTCCGGGTCCTCGCGGAAGGTGACCATGTTGGTGGTCAGCCGGTTCATCGGGCGGACGAACATGTAGAGCAGCGCGAAATACACGAGCGACGCCGTGATCGCCGAGATGACCACCGAGAGCAGCAGAATGTTGCGCGAGAAGCGCAGCATCGCCTGGCGCAGCGGACCCTCCTCGATCACGATCTCGATAAAGTCCGCACCGCCCATCGGAGCGGTGCCGATGACTCGCATGAGATGGTCGTCCGAGCAGAGAAACAGGGTCTGCAAGGCCTCCCATACCGCCATAATTCTGGATGGATCGCGCAAATCGACATCGTGTTGGATTTGCTGCGGCATGTCGTTGACGGCGAGCAGCTTGCGCAGGTTGCCCATCTTGATCGCGACGGTCTTGGCGCCGAGGCTTTGGAGAATTCCTGCCGGACTTTTTCCGGCAGGTTGATCTTGTCCCCGTCGGGCTTGCTGTCCTCGGCATGCGCGTTGAGCACGATCGACACCGTGCGCGGCGACCGCGACGCGGTCGGCGAGCCAGGTGAGACGGAAATTCGCGATCGACGGCACATAGATCAGCACTTCGGCGATCATCACGAACAGGATCGTGAGAAGCAGAAGCTTGCCGGACAGGCCGAAGCGCGGCGTCTGCGGCGCGCTTTCGTTTGCTGATGTCGATTCAACCGTCATTTGTCAGATTCGTATATCTCACCCGAACCGGCGCAGGAAGCGGATCACGCGTTGCACGCGCGGACTGTTCAAACTTGACGAAAAATATCCGATCGCCGCGCGCTTCCCGATTTCGGACAATGTCGGATACGGCACCACAATGCCTGTCATGGCGCGGATATTGAGCCCGCGCGAGAGCGCCAAGCGTCCACGTGGTGATCAACTCACCCGCCTGCGCGCCGACGATGGTTGCACCGAGAATGCGGCCATTCTTTGCAGTGATGACCTTGATGTGGCCGTGCGTCTGGCGCTCGGTCTGCGCGCGGTCGTTCTCGTGATAGGGCCAGCGCAGCACACGGATGACCTTGTGCTGCTCGCGCGCCTGCGCTTCGGTCAGACCGACATGCGCGAGTTCGGGGTCGGTGAAGGTGACCCAGGGAATCGCGTTCTCGTCGGCCTTCGCGGGCAGGCGGAACAGCGCATTGCGGATCACGATGCCGGCGTGATGATTTGCCTCGTGGGTGAAGTGGCCGCCCGCGGCATCGCCGATCGCATACACCTTCCTGTTCGTGGTCCTCAGCCCCTTGGTGACCACGATCCCGCCGGCACCGTATCCGATGCCCGCGGCTTCGAGAGCGAGCCCGTCGACATTCGGCTTGCGGCCGGTCGCAACCAGCAGGTCGCTGCCGTCGATCTGTTCTTCGCCCTGCGGACCTTCGATTACGACGTGCACCCTGCCGTCGGCGTGCGACACACGCGCGACCTTCGTACCCGAGCGGATCGAAACCCCTTCGCGACGCCAGATGCTCCAGCACGATGGCGGCGCATTCGGGGTCGTCCTTGGCGAGCGGCGTTGCGGCTTCCAGCACGGTGACTTTCGCCCCGAGCCGGCGGTGCGCCTGCGCGAGTTCAAGGCCGATCGGGCCACCGCCGATGATGATCAGATGCTCGGGACAGCGCTTGAGATCGAAGACGGTCTCATTGGTGAGATACGGCGTTTCGGCAAGGCCCGGGATGGGCGGCACCGCAGGCGACGAACCTGTCGCGATCACGAACCGCCGCGCCTTGATCTCGAACTTGTCGCCGACCGCAATCGTCGCGGCATCCTTGAAGCGCGCCGCGCCCTCGATCACCTGCACGCCGAGGCCGGTGAAGCGCTCCTTCGAATCGTTCGGCGCAATCGCCGCGATGACGCCGCGCACATGCGCGTTCACCTTGGCGAAATCGATCTCGACGCGCGGCATCTTCAAGCCGAAGGGTGTCGTGCGATGCGATGCTGCCGCGTGCTTGGCGGCTGCGAGCAATGCCTTCGAGGGGACGCAGCCGTAGTTGAGGCAATCGCCGCCCATCTTGCCTTTTTCGATCAGCACCACCGGCACGCCGAAAGCCGCAGCCGCAGCCGCGACCGACAGGCCGCCGGAGCCAGCACCAATCACGCAGATGTCCGGTGTCAGAACTTCGGCCACCCGTCCCCCTTGGCGCGCCGTTACGGAAGCGCGGCGCGCGAGGTGCGCGCGCGGACCCGCTTGACGATGACCGGGATCAGCGCGATTGCGCCGAGCAATGCGAGCGAGGCAAGCAGTTGCGGCGTTGCGACCATGCCGAGATCGAACTGGACCGTGCAGTCCGCGCGCCCGGTTGCCACGCAGGCGCGATAGATCCGCTCCTGCGCGGCGATCACGCTGTCGAGGCCTGAGCCGAAGAACGCAAACGCAAAGGTCGCCGGCAGAACACCGATGGCGGTCGCGGCGAAGAAAACCGGAAGCTTCACGCCAACCAGCGCCGGCGCAAGATTGACGAGGAAAAACGGAAACGCCGGCACCAGCCGCAGGAACAGCAGATAGCTGAACGCGTCGGCACGAAATCCGTCGGCGATTTTGGCAGCGAGCGGACCTGCCCGGCGCACGAGACTCTCCCCGCACGCACTGCGCGCCACCGTGAATATGATCGTCGCGCCGATGGTCGCTGCGACCGCGTTTGCGATGCCACCGATCAGCGTCCCAAACAGAATGCCGCCGGTGATCGAGAGGATCAGCCCGCCGGGAATCGAAAGCGCGACCACCGTGATGTAGACTAGCGACGAAAACCGCAACCGCCGCGACCGCATGTTCGGAAATGAAGGCGTCGATCGCCATCCGGTGGCGGACCAGTGTCTCAAGCGAAATGTGGCGATGCGCCCCTGTGGCGAAGACCGCGACCATCGCGAGCACGATCACGATGACCGGCGCGAACCGGCGCAGCCGGGCACGCGTAGTGCACCCGGCATCGGTTCCAGCCGCGGATCGGTGGTGAAGGGCCATTGTTTGGGCGTTTCGCCGGTTTCTCGCTGTCGACGGACAGCTATACACCAGACGGGAGTGTAAGAAGGGTTCTCACCGTCATTTGACGCCCCGTCACAACGGGTTGCCGGTGGCGTGATGGCTGATTTGGCTCGCTTTTTCGCTTGCGCACGAGTTGGCTGCATTAACGCCGCTCGCATTGACTTGGCATCCGGCGGTCTTTTATATGCCGCCAACTTGAGCGCCGGCAGCCTTGGAGATGCCGGTTTCAGCGCGTTTTGACCCATCCGGCGCCGCTCATCCGAAACCTTGAAGGCCAAAGGCCGACCCGAGCGGAGTTTTCCCGTGAAACGGACCTATCAACCGAGCAAACTGGTGCGCAAGCGCCGCCACGGCTTTCGCGCCCGCAAGGCCACCACGGGCGGCCGCAAGGTGCTGGCCGCGCGGCGTTCACGCGGACGCAAGCGGCTCAGCGCCTGACGCGTCTCACTCGCCGGGACCACCCATGGAGCGTCTGAAGCAGCGGGCGGATTTCCTCGCCGCCGCCAAGGGCGCGCGGGTGCCGGCTGGTTCGTTCGTTCTGCAGGCGCGTGAACGGCGCGATACCGCCCCGTCCCGATTTGGGTTTACCGTCTCGAAGAAGGTCGGCAACGCGGTCGAGCGCAATCGCGTGCGGCGCCGCCTGCGCGAGATCGTGCGCCGCGATGCCGCGCTGATCGCCGCTCCCGGCCATGACTATGTGCTGATCGGGCGGCGCGCAGCACTGACAATGCGGTTCGACGAGATCAGCGCGGAATTTGCGCGCGCCCTGAGCCGCGTACGGCGGCGGGGCGCGGCTGAAAGCACACCATGACCGACAACAAGAACACCATCATCGCCATCGTGCTGTCGGCGATCGTGCTGATCGGCTGGCAGTATTTCGTCGGCATGCCGCAGATGGAAAAGCAGCGCATCGAGGCGCAGCAGAAACAGCAGCAACAGCAGCAACAGCAGACGACCGCGCCCGGCACTCCCGGCACGGCGCCCCTGCCTGGCGCACCCGGCGCACCCGCCCCCTCCGGCACCGCGCCGACCCCCGGGCAACCGAGCGCACCGGCCGCACCCGGCTCGACCGCGCCGGCCGCGCAGGCGCAGACCCGCGAGGCGGTGCTCGCCGCTCATCCGCGCATAACGGTCGAGACTCCGCGCATAAAGGGCTCGATCGCGCTGAAGGGCGCGCGCATCGACGACCTCGCGCTGATCCAGTACCGCGAGACCGTCGACCCGAAATCGCCGCCGATCCTGCTGCTCTCGCCCTCCGGCACCGCGAACCCGTTCTACGCCGAGTTCGGCTGGGTGCGCGGGCAAGGGTCGACCGCGAAGCTCCCCGACGCCGACACGGTCTGGACCCAGTTGGGGACCGGCCCGCTCACCCCGGGCAAGCCGGTCACGCTCACCTGGGACAACGGCGAGGGCCTTCTCTTCCGCCGCACCATCGCGGTCGACGACAAATATCTCTTCACCGCCAAGGACGAGGTGACCAACAAGGGCACCGAGCCGGTCACGCTGTTTCCCTATGCGCTGATCTCGCGCCACGGCATGCCGAAGACCGAAGGCTATTACATCCTGCACGAAGGCTTCATCGGCGTGCTGGGCGACCAGGGCCTGAAGGAGGAGAGCTACAAGACCGTCGAGGACAAGAAGGCGATCACCTTCCCCAAGACCGCCAACGGCTGGCTCGGCATCACCGACAAGTACTGGGCCGCGACCCTGCTGCCCGACGCCACGGCGCCGCTGCAGCCGCGCTTTTCCTCAGGGACCGCCGGCGCGCAGAAGACCTACCAGACCGACTACCTGCTCGACGCGCAGACGATCCAGCCCGGCGGCACCGGCACGGCGACCAGCGCGGCTGTTCGCCGGCGCGAAGGAAGTCGACGCCGTCGACGCCTACGACAAGACGCTCGGGCTGAACCGCTTCGAGCTGCTGATCGACTGGGGCTGGTTCTATTTCATCACCAAGCCGATGTTCAAGGCGATCGACTACTTCTTCCGCTGGACCGGCAATTTCGGCCTCGCGATCCTGATCGTCACCGTCCTGATCAAGATCCTGTTCTTCCCGCTCGCCAACAAGTCCTACGCCTCGATGGCGAAGATGAAGGCGGTGCAGCCGGAGATGATGGCGATCCGCGAGCGCTACGGCGACGACAAGGTGAAGCAGCAGCAGGCGCTGATGGAGCTGTACAAGAAGGAGAAGATCAATCCGCTCGCGGGCTGTCTTCCGATCCTCGTGCAGATCCCGGTGTTCTTCGCGCTCTACAAGGTGCTGTTCGTCACCATCGAGATGCGCCACGCGCCGTTCATCGGCTGGATCCGCGACCTCTCGGCGCCCGACCCGACCAACTTGTTCAACCTGTTCGGGCTGATCCCGTTCGACCCGACCGCTGATCCCGGTGGTCGGGCCGTTCCTGCATCTGGGCTTCTGGCCGATCGTGATGGGCATCACGATGTGGTTCCAGATGAAGCTCAACCCTGCGCCGCCCGACCCGACGCAGAAGATGATCTTCGACTGGATGCCGCTGATCTTCACCTTCATGCTGGCCGGCTTCTCGGCGGGCCTGGTGATCTACTGGGCCTGGAACAACACGCTCTCGGTGCTGCAGCAGGCCTACATCATGAACAAGCACGGCACCAAGATCGAGCTGTGGGATAATGTCAAAGAGTTGTTCGGGATGAAGAAGAAGGCGGACGAGAAGAAATAGCCGAGGACCTATGGGCGCGGTCATCCGACGTTGCGTTTGTCGGCGCAAAGCGCACATGGACTAATTGTGCAGGACGCCGTCAAAAGCCCAGTCGGCATTCATCGGCGCCGCGCGAGCGTCATGCCTGACAGCTCCCGACAATCGGCGCGCAACGGCCTCGCAGGCCCGCGCTGCCCCAAATAGTACAAATTTACTAACGGGTTAGCTACGAGGAACCGGGGTCACCCCGGCCGCGTTATAGCGACAACCTCCCAGCACATCTTCAAATAGGGGACAGCCATGGACCATGCGCTGAGCGCGGACGTGCGCGACGAGGACGAATTGGAACGCGTTGCCGCTGCCTGCGGGCGCGGAGTCATCGTCGTCGATTCAAATGGTCACGTCATCTGGATTGATGACACGACCCGTCGCCGGGTGAACGGCGGGTTGCAGACTCTCGCCTTGCCGCTGCGCAGGCCAAGCGAGGGCGCCTTCGACTGCTTCATGGCGCCGGTTGAGGTGATGATACACGGCAAGCCGACCGCGCTGTGCGTGATCCAGGAAACGGAGAGCGTCAAAGTCCCGGAACGTGATCTCATCGCAGCCATTCAGGCCACGATGGCGGATACCTCGTGGTTCACGCGCACCATCATCGACAAGCTGAAAGCTCTGCGCCAAACCAAGGAATCTGACGGCACGCCTTCGGGCGACGTGAACATGCTCACCCGTCGCGAGCGCGAAGTCCTTGGACTCATCTGCGAGGGGCGTGGCGATGCCGAGATGAGCGAACTGTTAAGCCTGTCGCCCAACACGGTGCGAAACCATATCGTCTCGCTCTATCGCAAGATTGGCGTGAACCGCCGCGGCGCTGCAATTATTTGGGCGCGTGAGCGTGGTATCGATTGCCTCGAACTCGTCGCGCCCAAACGGCGCGCCCCGCCGGATCACCACGCGCGCCGCTGAATGATCGGCCTACTAGTGGCTTAGTAGTTTTCATTCTCTTGCGCGAAGCAGCGTAGCGTTGTTCCTTACCGTGGCTGGCTGCGTCACTTGATGTCCTGCGCGGATTGCTGGCTGGTGCCGGCGCCGAGCCGGATAGCCCCGCAGGTGCATGGAATGCTCCACGCTGACAAGACGGCAGCTCCGTGACCGGATCCCTGCTCAGACTCTACATCGCCGGCAATTCAACAAGCTCGCGTCGAGCCGAGCAAAATCTCGATAACTTGCGCGCACTCTTGAAAACGGACACTTGGACCGTCGAGGTTATCGACGTGCTGGCCAGTCCCGAACGCGCCGAGCAGGCGTCGATCCTCGCCACGCCGACCCTCAGTTACGAACATTCGGGACGTGCCCGGCGCATCATCGGCGATCTCAGCGACACAAAAAGAGTCCTGGAATTCCTCGGGATCGAGCCGAAAGGAGGCGGTGTATGACGTCGCAGGATTTCGACGCCACCGATGTACTCGAACGGGTCAAGACGGGGGTCAAGGCATTCGATGATCTGGTCATGGGCGGGTTGCCCCGCGCCCGCACGACCGTCGTTGGCGGTACGCCGGGCTGCGGCAAGACCGTGTTCGCGACCCAGTTTCTCGCCTACGGGATCACGACCTATGACGAGCATGGGGTGCTCGTCACGTTCGAGGAACCGCCCCGCGACATCGAGGCCAACATGCGCGGCTTCGGTTGGGACCTCGCGAAATGGCGCAGGGACGGCGCGCTCGCCTTTGTCGATGCCAGCCCGTCCGCGAGCGATGAACTGGTGCTCGGCGATTTCGATCTCGCGGGGTTGCTCGCGCGCATTCAGCATGCCGTGAAAACGGTCAGCGCCAAGCGCGTCGTCCTCGATTCGCTGACACAGCTGTTCGACCATTTCATCGGCGATCCGAAAATTCTGCGCCGCGAACTTTTTCACATCAGCAGCGCATTAAAGAAGATGGGCCTGACCGTGCTCATGACGGCGGAGCGCAACAGCGAGTACGGCGAAATCACTCGGCACCGGCTGGAAGAGTTCGTCGCCGATAACGTCGTCATCCTGCGCAACGTGCTCCACCGGGAAAAGCGCCGCCGCACCATCGAGGTGCTCAAAATGCGCGGCAGCCATCACGCCGAAGGTGAAGCCCCCTTCACGCTGCTGGCGAATCAGGGCGTGGTGGCCATTCCGCTCTCGTCGCTGCGCCTGGAGCAGCAATCCAGCATGGTGCGTGTGACGAGCGGGAATCCCGCGATCGACGAAATGTGCGGGGGCGGGTTCTTTCGCGACAGCGTGACGCTGGTCAGCGGCGCGACCGGAACGGGCAAGACACTGCTGGTAACGAATTTCCTCGCGGGCGGCGTGGCCGCGGGCGAGAAGGCGATCCTGTTCGGCTATGAGGAGAGCAAGGGCCAGCTTTTCCGCAACGCCAGCGGCTGGGGCGTCGATTTCGCCCGGATGGAGGATGAGGGAAAGCTCAAGATCATCTGCCTCTACCCCGAGGCGCAGGGACTGCCGGACCATCTACTGACGATCCAAAGCCTCGTCGACGAATTCCAGCCTAACCGGATCGCGATCGACAGTCTCTCCGCGCTAGAGCGGATCGCGCCCGACACCGGATTTCGCGAGTTCCTCATCAGCCTCACGTCGTTCATCAAGAAACGGGAAATCGCCGGCCTCTGTACGGCGACGAGCAAATCGCTGATCGGAGGCGAAAGCGTGAGCGAGCAGCACATTTCGACGCTGACCAACTCGATCATCCTGCTGCGCTACATCCAAGAGCAGGAGACGATGCACCGTGGCCTCATCGTTCTGAAGATGCGCGGCAGCGAGCATGCCAAGGAAATCCGGCGGTTCTCCATCGACAGCGAGGGCATGCATCTGGGCGGGACATTCAAGGATGCGCCCAACGTCTTCACAGGCCCCGACAGCGAATACTTGCGGTGATGCGCCTTGACGTGCGGAGAATCGCATGCGGGACCGGTGAGATGAACGCGGCTCAGGCGGGTTCACGCAACGGCAACGACCACGGAGAGATCAGATTTCTGATCGACCGGAACGCCGACGGCATAATCGTGGTCGATGCCGATGGACTCGTCGTGTTCGCCAATCCAGCCGCCGAGGAAATCTTTGGAAGACCGGCGGAGACGCTGCTCGGCTCGCCGATCGGCATCCCGCTCTTTGCCAGCGAGGCGCTCGAAATCACGATTCACCAGCCGGACGGCGACCCCGTCGAGGCGGAAGTCCGGGTCGTCGACACGACTTGGAATCACCGACCCGCGCGGCTCGCCAGCTTGCGCGACGTCTCAGCGCGCCGGGCGATTGAGGAGCGTCTGCGGCATTCAGCCAAGATGGAGGCTGTGGGACGGCTCACGGCGGGCATTGCGCATGATTTCAACAATCTCCTCACCGTGGTGCTTGGCAACCTCGAGAGCGCGCAGCGGCGATCAGCCTCCGGCGACGCCTCATTGAATCGCGCGCTGGATAATGCGAAGCGCGCGGGCCAGCGTGCCGCGCGCTTGACCGGACGGTTGCTTGCCTTTGCACGACGCAAGCCGTTGGAGCCGCGCGTACTCGACATCAACTCGTTGGTTTCGGGGATGTCGGACCTGTTGCAACGCACGCTTGGCGAGGAGATCGAGGTAAGGACAGCACTCGCTCCAAGTCTCTGGCCATCGGAAGTCGATCCGACCGAACTGGAGGCGGCGATCCTCAATCTCGCCGTGAACGCGCGCGACGCGATGCCGTCTGGCGGCAGCCTGATGATCGAAACCACCAATGTCGAATTCGATGCGGCATACGCCTTGGCAAACGCCGACGCGAAGGCCGGTGAGCATGTCGTCATCTCGGTCGCCGATTCCGGGATCGGGATGGCGCCCGAGGTGCTCAAACAGGTGTTTGAGCCCTTCTTCACGACCAAGGGCGGCCGGGGCACCGGTCTCGGCTTAAGCCAGGTCTATGGCTTCGTGGCACAAAGCGGCGGGCATGTGCGGCTGTATAGCGAGCCCGGCCTCGGAACGACCGCCAAGCTGTTTCTGCAAGGCGCAGACGGAGCCGGGTAGCCAGCCGCAGGTCGCGGAAGCTAGCGTGCCTCATCTTGCATATGGCCGGCCCGACGAGACGATTCTTCTTGTCGAGGATGACGACGACGTTCGCAACTTTGCCGCCACCAGCTTGCGCGAATTGGGCTACAGCGTCTTCGAAGCGATCGACGGCGCCGCAGCACTAGAAATCCTCGATCGCGAATCCGGGATCAAACTTTTGTTTACTGATCTCGGCCTGCCCGGCGGCCTCGACGGAAAGACGCTGGCCGAGCGCGCGCGCCAACGCGATCCAACCCTCAAGGTTCTGATCACGACAGCCTATGCGGCGGCTGCGCTCATCCATGACGGACGCCTTGATGCTGGCGTCGACCTGTTGAGCAAACCCTTCTCGTTCGGGGCACTTGCCGCCCGGATACGAGAGGTTCTGGATCTTCGCGAGCAGGGACCGGGAGGCGTTCGAATTCTTATCGTTGAGGACGAAGAATTGGTGCGCATATATGTCGGTCGACCTCTTGATGGAGGCTGGATGCCAGACGGAGGAAGCCGGCAGTTTCCGCGAAGCTTGAGCCAAATTCAGGGAGTGGGTGACGGACTTGCGGCCGCCATCGTCGATCTCGGTTTGCCCGATACGCCGGCGATGAACTGGTCAGGGAGATCAGGAAATCACGCCCCGAACTGCCGGTTATTATCGCGACGGGCTATGCCAGCGATGTCCTTCGTCAACAAGTGTCTGACGACAAGTACCTCCAAATTCTTGAAAAGCCGTTCGATCTCGACCGCATCCGGACGGCGCTATCGAGACTGGGCGTCCAGATCGGTCCGGCACGGAGCACCAACCCGAGCGGCATCGAATGATTGCTTTGAGCACAGGCAATCGATCTTGGTGACCACGGCCCCGGCAACTTCGGCCTCGCGATCCTGATCGTCACCATCCTGATCAAGATCCTGTTCTTCCCGCTCGCCCAACAAGTCCTACGCCTCGATGGCGAAGATGAAGGCGGTGCAGCCGGAGATGATGGCGATCCGCGAGCGTCAGGTTCTTTGCTTTGTCGCGCAATCTTGCGGCGAACCGGTTTCCACTTCGCCGGATTGCGCTCCGTGGCGACGACAAGGTGAAGCAGCAGCAGGCGCTGATGGAGCTGTACCAAGAAGGAGAAGATCAATCCGCTCGCGGGCTGTCTTCCGATCCTGGTGCAGATCCCGGTGTTCTTCGCGCTCTTGCTTGAGCATGATCTTTTCCGAAAACCGGTATCCACTTTTCGGGATCATGCTCGCGGTGCTGTTCGTCACCATCGAGATGCGCCACGCGCCGTTCATCGGCTGGATCCGCGACCTCTCGGCGCCCGACCCGACCAATCTGTTCAACCTGTTCGGGCTGCTGCCGTTCGACCCGACCTTGATCCCGGTGGTCGGGCCGTTCCTGCATCATCAGCGCGTTCACGCGCGTCTTCGACGCGCTATGGCTTCTGGCCGATCGTGATGGGCATCACGATGTGGTTCCAGATGAAGTTCAACCCTGCGCCGCCCGACCCGACGCAGAAGATGATCTTCGACTGGATGCCGCTGATCTTCACCTTCATGCTGGCCGGCTTCTCGGCGGGGCTGGTGATCTACTGGGCCTGGAACAACACGCTCTCGGTGATGCAGCAGGCCTACATCATGAACAAGCACGGCACCAAGATCGAGCTGTGGGATAATGTGAAAGAGTTGTTCGGGATGAAGAAGAAGGCGGGCGAGAAGAAATCTTAGCGTCGTCCCCGGCCGTAGCTCGCATGGTTGTGACTGCGACTTGTCCGTCTTTGGGCTATAGTGATCACGGGCGACAACCGAAACTGGAGATTTCCCGCCATGCGAATCGTCCTTGCAGTTGGCGCACTCGCTCTGTTCGGCCTTGCTCAACCCGCCACCGCCCAGATGTGTAGCTCCAGCCAGCAGGCCCAAACTTCTGGCGGAATGTCCGGCGGCATGATGTGCGGAACGGGCAGCCAGGCCGCCGACGATCCAATGGCCGACAAGCCCGCGCAAAAGCAGCAGCAGTCGGGCATGTGCCCTTGCTGCAAAAACATGGCGATGATGCGCGGCGGTGGAATGCAACAGCAGCATCACGATATGCCCGGCATGTCGCCCCGTCAGCAATGAAGGTTCCATCGCTGTACAGCGCCGTTTGCAATGCACATTCGGCGGCTTATGCTAAGCGGGCCGCTGGAATCGAGCGGTAGCGGGCAGATGATGTTTGCGCGATGGAGCAAAGGATTGCGTTCGCGGGCGGCACTTGTTGCGGCCGCGCTTTACGCTTTCTGCGTGCTCGCGCCTAACGCCGCGGTCGCGCTCGGGAGCGCCGCGCATTGCCTCACCGATAGTCAGCCCGCGGCACACGTTCACAAGGCAAAGGCGGACGTGACGACGCATACGCATGGTGATGGAACGGTGCACCATCACGGCGGAAAAGCTGCTGCTCACGACGACGCCCAGCCGCCCAAGCAATCTAAAACTGACGACAAGAGCGGCAACGAAAATTGCTGCGGGCTGTTTTGCCTTTCGGCAATTCCGGCTGAACTTGGCCCAACGTTGCTTGTGCCATTGTCCTTCGCGGCGGACCTTCCCGCAATGGCCGCCGCGCTCACGGGGCGTGATCCCGGCCTTCTCCACCGGCCTCCAATACGCTGACGGATAGTGGTTTGCGCGCTCGGCGCGGCGGAAGCCGCGCGTGCGTTCCCCTGTCAGCTTTGGAGAGGTTTTATGCTCGCGCATCATGGTCTGCGCGCGTCCGCAACGCGAAGGCGGCGCATCCTACGTCAATTCGCTTTCACCGGCTTGGCTTTGCCTACTGCTCGCAGGATGTGTCACCGCACCATCCGCGCCAATCAGCAGTGCGCATCCGGCCAACTATGAAGCAAGCGCGCGCCCGGCCTCTTACCGGCCGGTGATCGGTCCCTATGCGAGCCAGCGTCCGCGCGATCCGGGCGGCTGGCGGGAAAACAATGAGCGCGTCGCACCGCAGGAAAAGCCATGAGCGCGCTCCTGCATCGTCCATCATCACCCATTGCGGTGCTCCTGACTGCCGCGCTTGTGCTTGGCGGCTGCGCCAGTTTCTCACCCGATGGCGGATTGGTTTCTGTGAACGCGATCACCGCGTCCGCGCTTGGGCAAGAGACAGTCGCGGTGCGCACACCGGAACAGGCAGAAGCGGTGTCGCTTCGCGTGAAGGCGCTCTTGCGCAAGCCGCTCACCGCCGATCGGGCGGTGCACATCGCGTTGCTGAATAACCGTGACCTGCAAGCCGCCTATAACGCGCTTGGGCTATCCGAAGCCGCGATGGTGCAGGCAAGCCTTCCACCAAATCCAACCTTTTCGCTGGAACGGATTGCGGGGCGGGGGGCGGTTGAAATCGAAGCCCGCATCGCTGGAAGCCTCTTGCAGCTTGCCACGCTACCCGCGCGCGCCGAAATCGCCGCCGAGCGTTTTCGCCAAGCGCAGTTTCAAGCCGCATCAGAGACGCTGCGCATTGCGAGCGAAGCCCGGCGCGCGTTCTTTCGTGCTGTGGCGGCGCGCGCTCTTGTCGCCTCACTCAATCAGGCGCGCGAGACGGGAGAAACCGCGGCCGAACTTGCCAAGCGTCTTGGCGAAACCGGCGCAATGAACAAGCTCGATCAAGCACGCAATCAAACGTTCTACGCGGAGATGGTCGCGCAACTGGGCACCGCGCGCCTGCGAGCCGCCTCCGAACGCGAAAGGCTTGTGCGGGCGCTCGGACTCTGGGGCAGCGATCTTGATTTACAGCTACCGCAGCAGTTGCCGCCCTTGCCCGCGCGCGCTCGTGCGATGGCTCACGTCGAAACGGAAGCAGTGAGGCGGCGCGTCGATTTACAGATGGCGCGAATCGAAACCGATGTGCTGGCGAAATCCTACGGCCTGACGAATGCAACCCGCTTCATCAATCTTTTCGAAGTGGCGGGGATTGCCAAAAAGCAGCGCGAGGATGGCGAAACCACGCGCGAGCGCGGTTTTGAAGTCGAATTGCAGGTGCCACTATTCGATTTTGGCGAAGTGAAAGTCCGGCAGGCGGAAGAAAACTATTTGCAGGCGGTGAACAAGCTCACTGCGAAGGCGGTCAATGTTCGTTCCGAGGCACGCGAAGCCCATCAGGCGTATCGCGCCAGTTTCGACATCGCGCGCCACTATCGGCGCGAGGTGCTGCCGCTACGCAAGATCATCTCGGACGAAACACTGCTTCGATACAACGCGATGCAAATCGATGTGTTCGCACTCCTGAGCGAAGCCCGTCAGCGCATCACCGCTACCAATGCGGCGATCGAAGCCGAGCGCGATTTCTGGCTGGCTGAAACTAATCTTGGTGCAGCGGTGCTGGGCCGCACAACGGCCGCATCTCCTGAAACCAATGCATCGACACCGGCGGCGGAAAGCCCCGGCGGTCACTGAACGGAGTCAATATGACAATCTCACGCAGAAATTTCGTTGGTGCCGCCACGCTGGCTAGCGCAGCCGCAATTTCAGGACGGGCGCAAGCCGCCGCCGTTCCCGAAGCGCCAATGAGCACCACGACGACCATGCAGCCACCTCTCTCACCGCAAGAGGGGCAAAGCTATCAGCCCGTGGTGACGCTGAACGGATGGACGCTGCCGTGGCGCATGAAGGATGGATGGAAGGAATTTCATCTTGTTGCTGAGCCGGTGGTGCGCGAGATGGCGCCGGGCATGAAGGCGCATCTGTGGGGCTACAACGGCGCGTCGCCGGGGCCAACCATCGAAGCCGTCGAAGGGGACAAGGTACGCATCTTCGTCACCAACAAGCTGCCCGAGCATACGACCGTCCATTGGCACGGCATGTTGCTGCCGAACGGCATGGATGGCGTCGGCGGCTTAACGCAGCCGCACATCAAGCCCGGAAAAACCTTCGTCTATGAATTCGTGCTGAGGAAAAGCGGCACGTTCATGTACCACCCGCACGCCGATGAGATGGTGCAGATGGCGATGGGCATGATGGGCTTTTTCGTCGTGCATCCGCGCGACCCGAGCTTCATGCGCGTTGATCGCGATTTTGTCTTTCTCATGCAGAGTTACGACATCGACCCCGGCAGCTACATGCCGAAGGTCATGACCATGCTCGATTTCAATTTGTGGGCATGGAACAGCCGCGTCTTTCCCGGCATCGACCCACTTGTCGTGCGGCAGGGCGATCGGGTGCGCGTGCGCATCGGCAATCTCACAATGACCAATCATCCGATTCACATGCACGGCTATCATTTCCATGTCACCGGCACCGATGGCGGATGGGTTCCGGAAAGCGCGCGCATTCCGGAAGTCTCAACCGATGTGCCGGTGGGTGCGATGCGCGCTTACGAGTTTGTTGCCGATGAACCGGGCGATTGGGCGATCCATTGCCACAAGTCGCACCACACGATGAATGCGATGGGGCACGAGGTGAAGACCTTCATCGGCGTGAACAAAAAGGATCTGGCTCGCACCATCCGCAAGCTCGTGCCCGACTACATGCCGATGGGCGCTGCGGGCATGGCGGAGATGGGTGAGATGGAAATGCCGATGCCCGACAACACGCTGCCGATGATGACCGGCTTCGGTCAGTTCGGACCGATGGAAATGGGCGGCATGTTCTCGGTGGTGAAAGTGCGCGAGGGGATTGCGCGCGACGATTACACCGACCCTGGTCCTTACAAGAATCCGGAGGGCACCGTTGCCTATGAAGTGGCGAGCGTCGCGGCCGCACCGGTCACGCGCAAACCTGACAAACCGAGCCGCGCGCCTGCCGCCGAATTCAATGTCGTCAAGCCGGGTGGCAAGCGCCCCGCCAAACACCAACACTGAAAAAGGAGAAGCCTCATGCACCGCTTCATTCTCATTGCGCTTCTGGGCTGCGCCTTAAGCTTCGACTGGCCGCAATCGGTCCTTGCGGATGCCGGTCACACGCATTTCTCGGCTGGCGCGCCCGGCAATCCAAAAAGACCGGCGCGCGTTGTCGAAGTCATCATGAAGGAAGGCGACGGCAAAATGGAGTACGCGCCGAACCGAGTGGAAGTGAAACGCAATGAGCAAATTCGCTTCGTTCTGAAGAATGCTGGCGAGCTTGCCCACGAATTCGTGCTCGCCACCACCGCGGACAATCTCAAGCATGCGGAGTTGATGCAGAAATATCCCGACATGGAGCACGACGATCCGAACGGCAAAACGCTTCAGCCGAAAGCCAACTCCGAAATCCTCTGGCGCTTCACCAAGCGCGGCACCTTCGAATTCGGATGCCTGATTCCGGGCCACCGCGAAGCCGGGATGACGGGCACCGTCGTGGTGAAATAGCTCAAACAAGAAAGGAAATCGATCATGAAATTCCGCAACCTCTTCGCCGCCGCCGTTCTGTCTGTCCTGCTGGGCGGCCCTTCGCTGCCAGCGCGCGCACAGCCCGATCTAATTGATGGCCAAGTCACCAAGATCGATGCATCGGCAAGCAAAATCACCATCAAGCACGGCCCCTTGAAGAAATTCGACATGGATGACGGCATGACCATGGTTTTCAGGGCCGGCGATCCCGCAATGTTGAAAACCGTCAAGGCGGGGGACCGGATCAAGTTTATTCCGGAGCGTATCAATGGCCAGTTCACAGTCACCAAGATCGAGAAGACGAAATAGCCGCTTGCCTCACGTAGGGCGGGCAAAGCTTGCGTGGCGAAGCCAGCGCGAGCGTGCCCACCATCAAGTCTGCTGCGTTTATCGCAGCCCTATTTTCGGCTATCATGCGGGCATGACACACGCCCGCATCTCGACCGACCCCGCCGTGATGATGAGCAAGCCTTGCATCAATGGCACGCGCATCACCGTGGAGCACATCCTGCGCAAGCTCGGCACAGGCCGCTCGTTTGCCCAGGTGCTCGAAGCACACCCTCAACTCACCGAGGACGACCTTCGCGCGGCATTGGCGTTCGCATGATTTTTTTCAAAGCGCTGCTGGTCTTCGCCTTTGCGGTGTCGCTGTTGCCCGCGCCGGCCGCCGCCAAGCAGGACGACAAGCGCACTAGAATTATCGTCTTTGCGAAGCCCAAACAGAACGCGCGCTACGGCTTCCTGCCCGGCTATCGCCAGCCGCCGCCCCTCTCCGAATGGCGCGACCGCAGCCCGCGCCACGGCGGCGGCGATGTCTCGCGCGACCGCCGCCGTTACATCTCCGGCTACGAATGGCGCTACGGCTGGGGCTACCCGCAATTCCATCGCGGCCGCTGGAACGGCGGCGGCTTCGGCCCGTGCTGGACCAACACGCCGATCGGCCCGATGTGGAATTGCGGGATGTGAGCGGCGCCAGCGCTCGCGACGCGACTTGAACAAAGGCGCTCCCAGTTCGTTGGCCCTCATTCCTGAGGGCGAGTCATGTTTACGGGCGATCACAAGAGAAGCCCGGCCAGACTTCAGAAACTTGCTCGATTGGCACGTGAGCAAGTCTACGCGGCAGCCGATCCTGCGGATGCCGAGAAGTTGCGTGGGATCGCCGGCAATTACGAAGCGGAGGCTCGCATGATCGAAGGTAAAGATTAGCGACGCGAGGCCTATTTGGGCTTGAGACATCAGCCCGACAGCGGCATCCGCAAGGTAAAGCACGTCAGCTCCGGCGTGGAGGTCACGTCGATCGTGCCGCCGTGCGCCTTGGCGATCTCGGAAGCGATATAGAGGCCGAGGCCCAAGCCCTGCTGGCTCGGCCGCACCTCGCCGCGCGAGAACGGATAGAACAGCCGCTCCATCGCGGCCGGCGAGATCGGATTGCCCGCGTTGCAAACCGCAAGCTCGAACTGGTCTTCGGTTTTCGCCGTGACGGTCACGGGCTCGCCTCGGCTCCGTATGTCAACGCGTTGCCCAGCAGATTGGAGAAAAGCTGCCCGATCCGGACCGGGTCGGCCGGACAGGCTTGGTCAATGCAAAGTCCGTCTTGATGATCGATTCCGGGTGGGTGCTCTGCAATTCGTCGACCACCTGCTGCAGCATCGGCTCGAGCGGCTGGACGGACAGCGTCAGCGTAATGCCGCCGCCCAGCCGGCCCCGCGCGAAGTCGAGGACATTGTCGATCAGGCTCGCCATCCGCACGACGCTCTTTTGCATCATGATGATGATCGCCTCGCGCCCGCTCGTCGAGCTTTGATTTCTGGATCAGCCGCGTCCCGGCGGAGATGGAGGCAAGCGGGTTGCGCAGGTCGTGCCCGAGCACGGCAATGAACTGTTCGCGCAGCTCGGCCTCCTCGCGCTGGGAGGTCAGTGCGGTGTCGCTGCTGCAATCGCTCCGCCGTCTCCTCCGCGACGCGCTGCTCCAGCGTCGCGGCCAGTGCCTTGAGTTCGTCGCGCGCTTTCAGCAGTTCGCGCTCGTAGCGGCGCCGGTCCGTCGCGTTGAAAACCGTCAGCCGGATGAACTGAGGCTTGCCCTCGGCATCCGTTCGTTCTGCCGCGTTGACGAGCACCGGGAAGGGCTCTCCGTCCTTCTTGACGAGATCGAGCGCAACTTCATTGAAGAAGCCCTGCATCCGCAGCAGCGGCGCAAAGTGGGTTTCGTAAAAGATGCGGCCCGCGATGTTGAGGAAGTCGTGCAGCCGCTTGCCGATCAGCTCGTCCGGCGCATAGCCGGTCCAGCGGCAGAAGGTCTGGTTGGCTTTGGCGATGCGTCCGTCCGTCCGCAGCGAGAGGTACCCGCAGGGCGCGTTCTCGTAGAGGTCTTGCAGATCCTCTTCGATATGGTCGGGCTCAGACAAAGCCGCGCATCGCCGAAATGACTTCTTCGGGCGCACTGAGGTTCGGGCAATGGCCCGTTGCTTTCAGGATCACAAGCTCGCTGTTCGGGATTTGCCTGTGCACGTACTCGCCGACCGCAAGCGGGGCGATGACGTCCTCGCTGCACTGGAGGATCAGCGTCGGGATCGTGACCTTCGCGAGGTCGGCGCGGTTGTCGGAATTGAACGTCACGCGCGCAAATTCCTTCGCGATGTCGGGGTCGGTGCGGCAGAAGCTGTTGGTGAGTTCCTCGCCAAGCTCCGGCCGGTCGGGATTGCCCATGATCACGGGCGCCATCGCGGTGGACCAGCCCATGTGATTGTCGGCGAGGAAGTCCAGCAGTTCGGTGATCTGCTGTTCCTTGAAGCCGCCGACATAGCCTCGTCATCGATATAGCGCGGCGACGGCCCGACCATGACGAGGCTCCTGAACATCCCCGGCGCCTTGAGCGACGCGAGCAGCCCGATCATCGCACTCACCGAATGGCCGACGAAGACCGCGTCCTTCAGGCCAAGCTCGTTGCCGATCTCGACAACATCGTCCGCATAGCCCGCGAGCGTGGAATACTTTTGCGGATCGTAGGCTTTCAGGTCGGAGCCGCCCGCGCCGACATGATCGAAAAGGACGACCGGAACTTGTCCTCGAACGCGGGCGACACGTGCCGCCACATGTTCTGGTCGCAGCCAAAGCCGTGCGCGAAAATCATCGCGGTCGGGCCGCTGCCGGCGACATGAACGTTGTTGCGAACGATAGCTGACACGCGACACCTCAAGCCGCCCCCGCGACCTTCGGTAAGAACCGTACACCGGACACGATATCGCTCAGCCACTTGGGCGTCACGTACAATTCCGGAAGCGGTTCGAGAAGTTCCATCCGTCGACGGTTCGCTGGCGTGGCACCGGCATAAGATGTGGTGATCGGGCAGAAGCTGCGCGCGCTGCGGCTCGACCGCGGCCTGTCGCAGAGCGAGCTGGGCGGCATGGTCGGTGTCACGTTCCAGCAGCTGCAGAAGTACGAGAAGGGCACGAACCGCGTTTCGGCCGGGCGGCTGGCACGCATCGCGACTGCGCTCGACGTGCCGGTCACGGCGTTCTACGGCGCGGCAGCTAGCAGCCTCAGATTAGCTCCGGTACTGCGCGTCGCTCACTTTCTCCAGCCAATCAACGGTCTTGCCGTCGAGTGCTTCGGAAATGGCGATATGCGTCATGCCTGGTCGCCGTCGCGCCGTGCCAATGTTTGACGCCGGGCGGAAACCAAACCACGTCGCCCGGCCGGATCTCTTCCTTCGGCCCGCCTTCGACCTGCACCCAGCCGCAGCCCATCGTGACGATGAGGGTCTGGCCGAGCGGATGGGTGTGCCATGCGGTGCGCGCGCCGGGCTCGAACGTGACGAATGCGCCGCCAGTACGCGCAGGCTCGGCCGCCCTGAACGGCGTGTCGACGCGCACCGAGCCGGTGAAATTCTCGGCTGGTCCTTTCCGGGACGGCTGCGCGTTGCTGCGTGTGATCTTCATCGTGTCCTTACTGCCCGTCGCTTCCTGCGCGGACGCGGGTTTGACGCCAGCGAGCGCAAAGCCGCCGGTAGCGGCGAGGACGTGGCGGCGCGTGAAACGTGCGGGCTTCATTTCTTCGCGAACACTTCTCGCGCCACGCCCACGGCGGCGACCGCATTCGGCCAGCCGGCGTAGAACGCCAGGTGCGTGATGGCCTCGACCAGTTCTTCTTCCGTCAGGCCGTTCTGGCGTGCGAGCGCGAGATGCGAGCGAAGCTGGTCGGGACGGTTCATCGCGATGAGCGCGCTGACGGTCACCAGACTGCGATCCCGCCTGCGACAGCTGCGGGCGCGCCCAGACGTCGCCGAAGAGCACGTTGTCGGTGAGGTCAGCCAGCTTCGGCGCGATGTCGCCCATCAGTTGCTGGGCGCGCGAGGGCTGCGCGCTCGCCGCAGGCGCTGCCGGTGCTGGGCGAGCTTTGCGCCAGGCCGTAGAAGTGCCCGCGGCCACCATCGCGATGGCGGCGAGCACAATGAGCAAGCGTTTGGTCATGTTTTTTCCTCGTCTGTCCGAGTCAATCGAGCTTCTTCTTTTTCAGAAACTCCGACATCAGGTCCGCGATCTGCACATTGTTCAGATCGGAGAACGGAAAGTGCGTGTTGCCGCGGATGCCGATCTCGGGCAGATGCACGAGCGTGACGTCGCCGCCATGCCGGTTGACTGCGTCGCGCCACAGCCGGGCCATCGCCAGCCGCACCCGCCAATTGTCTTCGGTCGGACTTGTGGTCGGCTGCTCGGGGATGTTGTCGCCGTAGTAGATGACGATCGGGATCTTCGTGAGCTTGCATGAAGTCCGCGAGCGGCACGGCACGCCTTCAAGCGTGCCCATCGCGCTCGGCATGGCCGCGGGCACCTCGCCTTCCGGGAAGACGAAGCCGCTGCCCGGCTCGTAGGCGACGACCGCCTTCACGTTCGCGGTTCTTCATCGCCGTGACCCAGCCCGGGCCGCCGCTCTGCGAATGCGTGACGAGAATGCCCGGCCCGATCTTGTCGAACAGCGCGGAGACCGCGTTCGGTGATGACCGGGACATCGAACGGCCCGGTGTTGGGCGTCATCGAGCGGAAGTACTGATTGAGCGTCTCGGGATCCTTTGCGAACTGCACGCCCGGGAAGTAGTTCGGCCACAGGCCGATGCGGAACATGCCGAACCACAATTGCTCGTCCGGCGTCGGCGTGATCGTGCTCTGGACCATGCTGCGCCCGGCGTTGCCGCGGCGCGGCTGGTCGATCGCGTAGACGGGAAAGCCGCGGCGCAGAAAGATGGTCTGGTAGCCTTCGCGGCCGTCCGCCGTGGTCTCCCAGGTCTTCGAGAATTGCCCGGCGCCGTGCCACAGCACGAGCGGGAGCTTCCGCGCGTTTACCGGCACCTGGTAGAACGCATAGGCATGATCGCCGCGGTACGTCTGGCCCGCGGGCGCGGTCGGCTTGTAGCGGATCGAAGGTGCCGGGCGCCTTGCGTCATCGTGCCGCCGACCGCGAAGCTGCCCTGCTCCTGGATGACCAGCGGCGCGGGCTTCGCGGTTCGTTCGCCATGGCGTGCGCTGCGACGACGATGACGGCCGCCGCGAGCAGCAAAGCGCTCGCCAGTGGCCGGTGTGTGCGTGACATGCTGGTTCTCCGTCGATGCGATTGAATTTGCGTGTTACGCGCGAACATTGACGCCGCTGAGCCATCGGGAGACTTGCGTGAGCGTGCGCCGTTCCTGATCGGCTTCCATGACAAATGGATTGAGAATGGACGCGCGCGGCGCGTGCTCTTTCACGACCGCCATGCTGCGACCCTGGCCATAGCCGCCATGCGTGATGAACGGCACGAGCGTCTTGCCCGAGAGGTCGTGCTGCGACAGGAAGGAGCGGATGACCGGCGGCGCCGTCTCTCCCCAGATCGGAAAGCCAAGGAACACGGCCTCGTAGGCGCGGATGTCCGGCACGTCGCCTTGAGCGGCGGCCGGTCGCCGCTGTCGCGTTCGCGCACCGCCTGAGCCACGGTTTGCTCGTAGTCTTCCGGATACGCGGCGGCCGGCTCGATCTCGAACAGATCGGCTTGCAACGCGCGCCGGATCTGATGCGCGATCACCCGTGTGTTTCCGGTGCGCGTGAAATAGGCGACCAGAAATCGCGAGCCTGTCGGTTGCGCGATGACGCGCGACTGGCCGTCGCCTGCGGCAGCGCCGACGCCAAGCGCCAACGACGCCATCGTTCCGAGCAGCCTGCGCCTGCCGATGGGCCGTTCGTGCGGTTCTGCATGCAGTGTCGTCATGAGCCATGATGTAGCCCAGCGCATTCTTGCGATTAGCTGTTCAATCTGTGCATGAAGTGTTGAGCACAATTCACCAATGGCGCGAGAGAATCTCAACGATCTCAAGGCTTTCGTCGCGGTGGCACGCCAGCGCAGCTTCACAAACGCTGCAGCGAAGCTTGGCGTTTCGACGTCGGCCCTCAGCCACACGATTCGTGGTCTGGAAGAGCGGCTGGGGATCAGGCTTCTGACGCGCACGACCCGCAACGTAGCGCCGACGCAGGCAGGCGAACGGCTGCTTCATTCCATCGGACCCCGCCTCGACGAGATCGATGCCGAACTCGCCGGATTGAGCGAACTTCGCGAGAAGCCGGCCGGAAATATTCGCATCACCACCAGCGAGCATGCGGCTGAGGCGATCCTGTGGCCCGCCGTCGCGAAGCTGCTGCGCGACTATCCCGGACATCCACGTCGAGATCATCGTCGACTACGGACTGACCGACATCGTCGCGGAGCGCTACGACGCGGGCGTCCGGCTAGGCGAGCAAGTGGCGAAGGACATGATCGCCCTGCGCATCGGCCCGGACTTGCGCATGGCCGTCGTCGGCGCGCCCTCCTACTTTGCGAAGCGTTCGAAACCGAAAACACCGCAAGATTTGACCGACCACATCTGCATCAACATGCGCCTGCCGACTCGCGGCGGCCTTTCCGTGTGGAATTCGAGCAGCGCGGACGCGAACTCAACGTTCGCACCGAAGGGCCTCTGGTGTTCAATAACATCGGGCTGCGACGCGATGCCGTGCTGGCCGGTTTCGGCCTCGCGTACTTGCCGGAGGATCAGGTGGAGCCTTATCTCAAGGACGGCAGGCTGGTCCGCGTCCTCGACGACTGGTGCCAGCCGTTCTCGGGCTATCACCTTTATTATCCGAGCCGCCGGCAAGCCACGCTGGCATTTGCATTGCTGGTCGATGCGTTGCGTTATCGCGGCGGGCATGGCGCCGCGAAGACAAGATGAAGTAGTGGGCCAACCTCACTCGGCGTATCTGATGTACCAGAACGTATAGGCGTTGATCGGCCGCGTTTCGGCATCGCCGCCGTCCGTCACCGGGACTTGCGCCATGCCTTCGCGCCATTCGCAGACGTTGTGCGCGGTCGAGAGCGCGGCGGGGTCGATGTCGTGACCAACCGGCAGATGCGGAACGCTCCCCTTGAAGCGGTTGTCGGACCGGGCGGTCGCCCAGCCCTGCACGCTGCCGATCAGGTCGCCGGCGTTTCCTTCCGCCGGGCCGCCGTTCACGCCGGGCACCGGCGCGTCACGCTCCCACGGTGCGGGATCGCGCCGGTAGCCGTGGCACACGCCGCGCAGGAAGCGCCCGCGATAATCGGGAACGCGGAAGGTCGTCTTGCCGTCGCCGCCGTGCGCGGCGCCGATCACGTCCCACAGCGCCTGATGCGACGCGATCGGCAGCACCGCGCCGTCGCACAGCATCCATTGCGCGGGCGCAGGCGGCTTGCCGCCCGGATAGGCGATGATGCCGCCGATCGGAAAGGGATCGCCCGCCTTGGCGTCGGGCTCGGTCCGGATGAAGAAGTCGACGTTCGCATTGACCGGCCGCGTTTCGAGGTCGCCGCCCGAATAGGTGAGGTCGATCTCGACGCTGCCGGGATTCCATACGGAATTGTCGTGTCCCGGATACCGGCCGCATGCGATCGGATTGCCGCCGAGATTGGCGAGCTTGACCACGAACGGTTTCGCCGGCAGCGCGGTGGTCCAGCCCTGCACACTGCCGGTGGCGTCGCCGCCGGTACCGCCCGGGAAGGCCGGATAGCGCGCCGCCCGGTCCGGGTCGCGCCCGGCGCCCTCGTCCTGGCCGCGCATGAAGAAACCGCGGTAGTCGGGAATGTGGAAGGCCTCAGCCGTTCCGCCGTGATGCGTGCCGATCGCCGCGACGAGGTCGGGATACTGCGCCTTCGGATATTCGGTGCCGTCGCAGAAGAGCCAGGCCGTGCCGAGTCCGGCGCGGTTCGCGCCCGCGAACGGCAGCACCGCGCCGGTCGGGAGTTGCGTGTCCTCGCGCGACGCGATGACAAAGCGCACCGAGGCATTGTCCGGCCGCGTCTCGGCGTCGCCGCCGGTTTTGGTCTCGACGTCGACCGTCCCGTCCCACCACCACAGCTTCTTGGCGCCCGGACCGCCGTAGGCATAATGATAATCGCCGGGCAGGTTCGGCACGCCGGCCATCAGCGGCTTCTTGGGCAGCGCGGTGGCAAATCCCTGAATGGTGCCGACCGCGTTGCCGGTCGCGCCGCCCGGCGCCATCGCAAGGCGGGTGGCGGCATCCGGGTCGCGGCCCGTGCCGCCGTCCACGCCGCGCAGCCAGCGGCCGCGATAATCGGGAAGGTTGAAGCTGCCCGGGCCCGCGTTCCCGTGCGCAAAGCCGATCACCTGGAACAGCGCTTCGTGGGTCTGGATGGGGAGCGATTGGCCTTTGCACACCAGCCAGCCCGCGGACTGAAGTTCTGGATCCGCGAGGTCGCCGGCAATCGCAACAACGCTGCCGACGGGAATTTTTGCGGCCATGCGCTCGGTCCCTCTCCTGCGTATTTCGGTTCTCCAGTCTGATCGGATAAATGCCCGTCGCGCAACGGATGCGCGGGACGCCCGCCGGCATCGTTGCACGCGCCGCGCGATTGTCGAATAATCAGCCGCGATCACCCCGACAGCAATGAGACGCCGCGTCAGAAGAGATGCGCGGCGCATTGGAGGAAGCCGATGTCATTTTACCGAGGCATGACGTGCGCGAACGTGACGCTCAAGGGCGACGGCGGCACGCCGATCGACGCCTATACGGCAAAGCCCGAAGGACCGGGGCCGTTTCCGGGCGTCGTGCTGATCCACCATCTGCCGGGGTGGAGCGAGCTGTACATCGAGTCGACGCGGCGCTTTGCGCATCACGGCTATCTGGCGATCTGCGCGAACCTTTATCAGCGCGACGGCGACGGCAATCCGGACGACGTCGCCGCCAAGGTGCGCGCCGGCGGCGGCATTCCGGATGCGCAGATGGTCGGCGACACCGCGGCCGCCGTGGCGTGGATGCGCGCCCAGAAGGAGAACAACGGCAAGGTCGCGGTATACGGCTCGTGCTCGGGCGGGCGACACGCCTTCATCTATGCGTGCCAGAAAAAGGACGTCGATGCCGCGGTCGATATGTGGGGCGGGCGCGTCGTGATGGGCAAGGAAGAGCTCAACGCCAAGACGCCGGTCGCGCCGATCGACATGACGAAGGATCTGTCGTGCCCGCTGCTCGGCATTTTCGGCAACGACGACCGCGCGCCGAGCCCCGAGCAGGTGAACGAGCACGAGGCCGCGCTGAAGCAGCACGGCAAGACCTACGAATTCCATCGCTACGACGGCGCCGGCCACGGCTTCAATTACTGGCACCGCCCGCTCTACCGGCCGGAGCAGGCGATGGACGCGTGGGGCAAGGTGTTCGCGTTCTTCGGCAAGCATTTGGCGAAGTAGGCATTCATCCGCTCGTCCCCGCGAAAGCGGGGACCCAGAGCCAAGAACTGGATTCCCGCTTGCGCGGGAATGAGCCGAGGATCGGGCAATCGGAAGGTGCTCCAGGAGATTTGGATATGTGCACATCGATCATCGAAATCGCGCGCGCCGAAGGCATGGCCAAGCGCGGCGACGCGTGGTTCGCGCTGTCGACCGCGGTGGTCGCCTATGACCACGCGCGCCACGCAAACCTCGGCGACGTCATCACGCTCGACTTCATCAACGTGGACTTGGAGCCGGGCGCGCGCGCGGGCGTCGAGTTGACCTTGGAGTCCGCCAAAGAGCTGCGCGCGGCGCTCGACCGCGCCATCGCGGCCGCCGAGTTCGAGGAAGCGGAAGTGCGCGGCAAGGGTGCGGTGCCGAGAATTCGCGCGGCGTAACGTCCGGCGCTTCAGCTGCGATAACGGTCGATCGTTGCGCGGTCGACCTCGACGCCGAGGCCCGGGCGCGACGGGATATCGACGATGCCATCGTTAAGCTGGATCGGCTCACGGACGAGCTGCTGGCGGAACGGATGCGCGGAGCGGTCGTATTCCAGCACCGGTTCCTGCGGATAGAGCGAATGGTGCGCGACCGGCACCGCCGCGATCACGTGCAGCGACGCGGCCTGCGCTACGCCGAGCCCCACACATGCGGATTGACCTGCACGCCGTGCGCTTGCGCCAGCGCCATGATGTGGCGCGCCGCCGTGATGCCGCCGCATGAGCCGATGTCGGGCTGCGCGATGTCGACCGCGCCGGCGGCGAGCAGATCGCGGAAGCCGAACAGCGTGTGCTCGTTCTCGCCGCCCGCGATCGGCATCGTGAGCTTCGCGCGCATCTCGGCGTAGCCGCCAAGATCCTCCGGCGCGACCGGCTCCTCGTACCAGCGCAGGTCGTACTGGTCGAGCGCGCGGCCGAGCTTGAGCGCCTCGGCGCGGCCGTAGGCGTGGTTGGTATCCACCATCAGGGTGATCGGCTTGCCCTGGATGGCGCGGCCGATCTCGGCCATGCAGGCGATGTCGTCGGCGACGCCGTAGCCGAGCTTCACCTTCATCAGCGCGAAGCCGGCCTCGAAATGGCGCAGCGCTTCCTCGGCGAGGCGCTTGCCCTCGCCCTGCCCTTTGATGCGATAGAAGCCGGTCGCATACGGCTGCACGCGGGTGCGGAACGCGCCGCCGAGCAGCTTGTAGATCGGCGTGTCGTAGAATTTGCCGGCGATGTCCCACAGCGCGATGTCGACCGCGCTGATCGCGGCGACGACCGAGCCCTTGCGGCCGTAGTCGCGCGTCATGTGGTACATGCGGTGCCACAGCACTTCGGTGTCGAGCGGATCGGCGCCGGTGACCAGCGGCCGCAGCGCCTTGTCGATCACGGTGGCGGCGATCTCGGGCGGCTCCAGCCCCTGCGCGAACGCTTCGCCCCAGCCGGTGATCCCCTCGTCGGTGCTGATCTCGACCAAGGTGGCGGAGCGCTGGCGCACCCAGCCCTGGCAGAACGCGAACGGCTCGGCGAGCGGGCTTTTCAGGACGTGGATCGCGATATCGGTGATTTTCATGCCGCCAGGGTAGCGGCATTCCGGCGAGGCCGCGACCGGATTGCTTGCCCAACGCGCGACCCGAACGCTAGAGACAGTCATGCGCTTGCACACCGGACACAGCGTATGACGAAAAGCCCCGTGCTCATCGCCGGCGGCGGCATCGGCGGGCTCGCGACCGCCCTGACGCTGCACCAGATCGGCGTGCCCTGCGTGGTGTTCGAAGCGGCGCGCGAGATGCGTCCGCTCGGCGTCGGCATCAACATGCAGCCCAACGCCGTGCGCGAGCTCTACGATCTCGGCATCACCGCAAGCCGATCTCGATCGCGTCGGCCTGCCGGCGCGCGAATGGGCGCTGGTCGGGCTCAACGGCAACGACATCTACTCCGAGCCGCGCGGCGCGCTCGCCGGCTACAACTGGCCGCAATACGCGGTGCATCGCGGCCGCTTCCACATGCTGCTGCACGACAAGGTGGTGGAGCGGATGGGGCCGGACGCGGTCCGGCTCGGCAGCCGCGTGACCGGCTACCGCAACAATTCCGACGGCGGCGTGACCGCGCGTCGTCGAGCACGCCGACGGCTCGAGCTCGGAGATCAACGGCGCGCTGCTGATCGGCGCCGACGGCATCCATTCGGCGATCCGCGCGCAGATGCATCCCGCCCAGCCGCCGATCCACTGGGGCGGCGCGATCATGTGGCGCGGCACCACGTGGGCGAAAGCCGATCCGCAGCGGCTCCTCGTTCGTCGGCCTCGGCACGCATCGCCAGCGCATGGTGTTCTATCCGATCTCGCATCCCGATCCGCGGACCGGCCTCTCGATGATCAACTGGATCGCCGAGGTCACGATGGACAACACCGAGGGCTGGAAGCAGAGCGGCTGGTTCCGGCAGGTGCGGCGTCCGACTTCGCGCATCATTTCGCGGACTGGATCTGGGACTGGCTCGACGTGCCGGCCCTGATCCCCGCGGCGGACAGGATCTTCGAGAACCCGATGATCGACCGCGATCCGGTGCCGACCTGGCGGGACGGCGCGGTCGCGCTGATCGGCGACGCCGCGCACGCGATGTATCCGACCGGCTCGAATGGCGGGAGCCAGGCGATCGTCGATGCGCGCGTTCTCGGCGCGGCAATGGTCGAGCATGGCGTGACGCCGGAGGCGCTCGCGGCGTTCGACGAGAAGCTGTGCGGCCCGATCTCGCAGCTCGTGCTGCGCAATCGCGGCGCCGGGCCGTTCGGGCTGCTCAACCTCGTCGATGAGCGCTGCGGCGGCACGTTCGACAACATCGACGATGTCATCCCGCCGCAGGAGCGCGCCGACTTCATGGCGGGCTACAAGGCCGCCGCGGGCTTTGCGATCGAGAAGCTGAACACCGCGCCGCCGACCATCGCGCAGGGCGCGCGAGCCCGCAGCACCGCTGCGGCGGCCATCTGATCGGTATCCGTGACGCCACGCGAGGTGCTAAGGGGGGCCATGCCCGCATCGCCCTTCACATCCTCCGAGATCGAAGCCGGCCGCAAACTGTTCGCCGCCGAGTGGGACTTCGCGTTCGCGGCCGGCACGCTCGACCGCCTGCCGCCGATGAAGGGCGTCGAGATCGCGTTCGCGGGGCGCTCGAACGTCGGCAAGTCGAGCCTGATCAACGCGCTCACCGGCCGCAAGGCGCTGGCGCGCACCTCCAATACGCCCGGCCGCACGCAGGAGCTGATCTACTTCACGATGGCGGATACGCCGCTGCGGCTGGTCGACATGCCGGGCTACGGCTACGCGGAAGCGCCGAAGAGCAAAGTGCGCGAATGGACCAATCTGATCCACGCATATCTGGCGGGCCGCGCCAACCTGGCGCGCGTCTATGTGCTGATCGACGCGCGGCACGGGTTGAAGGATGTCGACAACGCCGTGCTCAAGACGCTCGATGAATCCGCGGTGAGCTATCAGGTCGTGCTCACGAAAGCCGACCAGGTGAAGCCGAAGGACCTTGAGGCCTGCATCGCGGCGACCGCGTCGGCGCTGTCGAAGCGTCCGGCGGCGTTCCCGGAAATCCTGGTGACGTCATCGCGCGAAGGCGAAGGCATGCCCGAACTGCGCGCCGCGATCGTGCGCGTGCTGAAGGAGCGGCGGTCGTAGCCCGGATTGAGCGCAGCGAAATCCGGGGCCGCTGATTTCAACAGACACACACCTGTCCCGGCTTTCGCTTTTGCTCAAGCCGGGCTACGGCGCGTCCCAATCCACGCACGCCGTGCTCGCCTTGTCGTCGATCGTGCGCGCGAGCGTCTCGCCAAGCACGCGGTAGCCCGTATCGTTGAAGTGATTCCAGTCCTGCGGGCCGTGGATGGGACCGGCCTTCGCTGCGGCGCGCAGTTCCGGCCGCACGTCGATGAAGCGCACGTTGTGCGCCAGAGTCAGCGCCCGAACCTGTTCGCAGGTGCGCTGGCTCGTTTCGTAAATTTCCTTCGCCGGAATGGGACGCACGTCATTAAGCGGCCAGCGGGTGTAGACATCGACCAGCGCGTCGGCATGTCGGTAGAGCGTCGCCGGCGAGGCGAGATAGACCAGCGTGATCTCGGTGGACGGATACGCACGCCGCAGCCAGCCGAGCGACACATCGAACACGGTGAGCGGCGCATCGATCCATGACGTGCTCTCGACCGGCGGCTTCTGCAGCGCGGGAGTGGCGACCTCACTTGCGCCCGTCATCACCTTGTTGTGCGCGGAGGGTTTGCGCAACGTCTCCCAGTTCTCGGCGTTGGTCGCGAGGAAGTGCCCCATCTTGAACATCGTCTCGGCAAGGTCGGTGAAGCACCGCCAGCGATTGGGCGTCGCGTACCGCCGCTCGATGATAGCGTTCGATCTTCTGGCGCGTCACCGCGCCGCCGGCGGCCGAGACGTTCGCCACGTAGCCGTTCTCGTCGAGGTCATTGCCCTCGTAGAAGTAGACGAGCATCTGCCGCGGCGCTTCGAGCGCGGGATAAAGGAAACAGCCGCTGCGCAAGATGCGCGTCGGCATCCGCACCATCGCCTGCGCGCTGCCCGCGCCGCCCATGCCGAGGCTGATCACGTCACGCTTGGCGAGACGCTGCAGCGCATGAGCTGAATGAAACGCCTTCGCTCGGTCGCCTTTGGCATTGAACAGGCCGTCGCCTTGCCCTTCCGCATAGGAGTCGCCGAGGAGCGCGAGGGTGTCGCGCGGCACGGTGCCGGCCTTGCTGTTCTGCGCGAAGATTTCCGCAATGTCCGGAAAGTGCGGCCGCAAATTCAGCGACAGCTCCGGATAGACGACGCGGAAAATGACAAAGCTCGCGGCGACATAAGTCACCGCGAGCGAAGCAACCAACAGCACCGCGTTTCCGAGCGCGGCCTTGAGCCGGAAAGCCATTCTGGCGTTGTCGCCGAATACGCTCCGTCTGTCTACGCGACGGCCTCAGGCGCAGGCGCAATCCTGCGACACGCCTGAGCCGCGCGTATTGCTCAAGCCCCGTGCGACCTCGCACAGCATCGGCCGCAGCGTCTTCAGGTCGACGCCGTCCGCCTGCATCAGGGTCTCGATCAGCGGATCGGACAGCATCTCGTTCAGGGTCGGCTCGCGTGTCCAGATGATCATGCGGTATCTCCCGTCAAGCCGCGATCGCCGCGGCGCGCGCGTCACACTGGGTGTGCAGCTTCGCGGTCGCGGCTGCGACCGCCTTCTCGGCGACGTCGGGCCCGTAGGCGGTGCCGTCGACTCCCAACACATCCACGTCGGTCATGCCGAGGAAGCCGAGCACGCTCTTGAGGTACGGAATCTGGAAGTCCATCGCGTTGCCGTCTGCGTAGACACCGCCGCGCGCGCCGACGACGATGACCTGCTTACCGGTGACGAGGCCTTCCGGTCCCTTCTCGCTGTAGCGGAAGGTGCGTCCGGCCCTCGCCACGTAGTCGATCCAGGCCTTCAGGCTGGACGGAATGGTGAAGTTGATCATCGGCGCAGCAATCACGATCACGTCGGCGGCGAACAATTCGTCGACCAGTTCGTCGGACTTTGCGAGCAGCGCGCGCTGACGGCCGGTCTGCGGGCCTTCGGGGCTGCGCGTCGCGGCGACGAAATCGTCGTCGATATGCGGGAGCGGGTCGGCGGCGACATTGCGCGTGACGACGGTCGATCCCGGGCCACGGGACTGCAACTCGGCGAGCACCTGCTCGGCGACGCGGTTCGAGTACGAGGCGCTGCCGCGCGTGCTGGAGGTGACATGGAGGATGTTCATGGCTCTGTTCCTTCTGGTCCGGCGGCCGCTGCGGGCCGCCGTTACGAATTGGTCCGTGACTTTCGGCCTCTGGCGTGTTACTGACCGGTCACATATATGCACGTTACTGACCGGTAACACCCCTGTCAAGGGCAAATTCGATGGCCACGACTGCAAATACCGTTTCTACTCTTGCAAATATGCAAGCACC
This sequence comes from uncultured Alphaproteobacteria bacterium, assembly GCA_963779545.1. Classification (GTDB taxonomy): domain Bacteria; phylum Pseudomonadota; class Alphaproteobacteria; order Rhizobiales; family Xanthobacteraceae; genus PALSA-894. Next base: position 446,682 of record CAVZYQ010000015.1, read on the forward strand.
GCCGCGCGAGCGCATTCTGGCGGCCTCCGGGGACCTGTTTTACCGGTTGGGCATCCGCGCCGTCGGGGTCGAGGCGATCGCCGAGGCCGCCGGCACCAACAAGATGACCCTCTATCGGCACTTCTCGTCCAAGGACGAGCTGGTCGCCGAGTATTTGCGGCGGCTCGCCGCCGAGGCCGGGAAATTCTGGGACGAGTTGGCTGCCGCGCATCCGGGCGACCCGCGCACGCAACTGCGCGGCTGGCTGACCGCCATGCAGGCGCATGTGGCGGATGCCGATCAGCGCGGCTGCGCGCTCGCGAACGCGGCGATCGAGTTGCCTGAGAAGGATCACCCGGCCAAGTGTGTGATCGAGCAGTTCAAGATCGAGCAGCGCAACCGGCTGGTCGGCCTGTGTGGCGCCATCGGCATCGCGGAGCCGGAGATGCTCGCGGAAGAACTGTTCCTGCTGCTCGAAGGCGCCCGCGTCAGCGCGCAGAGCAGCGGCCCGCAAGGGCCCGCCTCGCGGTTCGTGCGGATGGGTGAAGCGCTGATCGCCTCGCACCTTTCTTAGCCAAGCGCACCGCTTTCTTTCCCCTCGCCCGGCGCGCTACGCGCCACCCTCTCCCCGCTACGCGTGGCGAGGGGAAAGCAAGGGCTTTCGCCTGTCATCCTCGCCCGCTAAAAGCGGCGGCGCAGAAGGACGATGACATGACCGTTGCTCCGCAGGACCAGGCCCGCATCCTGATCGAAGCGCTGCCGCACATGCAGCGCTACGACGAGGAAATCGTCGTGGTGAAGTACGGCGGCCACGCGATGGGCAACGAGGCGATGGCGCAAAGTTTCGCGCGCGACATCGTGCTGATGGAGCAGACCGCGATCAATCCGGTCGTCGTGCACGGCGGCGGGCCGCAGATCGGCGACATGCTCAAGCGCCTCGGCATCAAGTCCGAGTTCGCCGCGGGCCTGCGCATCACCGACAAGGCGACGATGGACGTCGTCGAGATGGTGCTCGCCGGCGCGATCAACAAGGAACTTGTCGGCTACATCAATTCGGCCGGGGGCCGCGCGGTCGGGTTGTGCGGCAAGGACGGCAACATGGTACGGGCGCGCAAGGTGACGCGCACCGTGCCCGATCCGGGCTCGAACATCGAAAAGGTGGTCGATCTCGGGTTCGTCGGCGAACCCGACAAGGTCGACTCGACCGTGCTCACCCAGATCCTCGGGCGCGAGCTGATCCCGGTGCTGGCGCCGGTCGCAACCTCGGCCAACGGCGAGACCTACAACGTCAACGCCGACACATTTGCCGGAGCCATCGCGGGCGCACTCAACGCGAAGCGCCTGCTGCTGCTCACCGACGTGCCGGGCGTGCTCGACAAGTCGAAACAGCTGATCAAGGAACTCTCGGTCGACGACGCGCGCCGGCTGATCGCCGACGGCACGATCTCGGGCGGCATGATTCCCAAGGTCGAGACCTGCATGTACGCGCTCGATGCCGGCGTCGAGGCGGTGGTCATTCTCGACGGCAAGGTCGAGCACGCGGTGCTGATCGAACTGCTCACCGATGCGGGTGCCGGAACGCTGGTGCACAAGTAACCCGGGCGGAACCTTGCGCGATTTAGAATCCCGTAAAACGGTTTCATTTTCAACGGCTTGATCCTGCACCGCACGAATTAGGTGTTGCGCCGCCGCGCGTCTGACCGCATAACAGAAGCAGGGATCGTGGTCCGCCACGGGGCCGGAGCAGGCATGTCCACGCGCGTCTTGATGATCTATCCGAAGTTCATTCCAAACTCGTTTTGGAATTACGCCGAGGCGTGCGAGCTGGTCGGCGCGAAGTATCCGGCAGCGCCCCTCGGGCTGATCACGGTCGCTGCGCTGTGCCCGAAGGAATGGGATTTCCGCCTCATCAACCGCAACACGGAAGAGCTGACCGACGCGGATCTCGACTGGGCCGAGCTCGTGATGATCGGCGGCATGCTCAACCAGCAGCCGGACTTCCTCTACCTGATCGAGCTTGCGCACCTGCACGGCAAGCCGGTGTGCGTCGGCGGGCCGGACGTGTCCTCGAGCCCGCACCTTTATGCGGCCGCGGACTTCCAGGTGATCGGCGAGGCCGAGCACATCATGAAGGACTTCATCGCCGCGTGGGAACGCGGCGAGCGCAAGGGCGTGTTCACGGCCGAGAAATTCAAGATCGACATGACGCAAAGCCCGCTGCCGCGTTACGACCTCTTGAAGCTCGAGCAGTATCTCTACATCGGCATCCAGTTCTCGCGCGGATGCCCCTTCACCTGCGAGTTCTGCGACATCATCGAGCTGTACGGGCGCGTGCCGCGCACCAAGACGCAGGACCAGATTTTCGCCGAACTGCAGGCGCTCTACGATCGCGGCTATCGCGGTCACGTCGATTTCGTCGACGACAACTTCATCGGCAACCGCAAGCACGTGCGTCCGATGATGCCGAAGCTCAAGGATTGGTTACAGCAGCACGACTACCCGTTCGAGTTCTCGACCGAAGCCTCGATCAACATCGCCGACGACGACGACATGTTGCAGTCGATGCGGGATGCGAACTTCTTCGCCATCTTTGTCGGCATCGAGAGTCCGGACCCCGAGACTCTCATCCAGATGCGCAAGAAGCAGAACACCAAGCGCAACATCGCCGAGAGCATCCACAAGATCTACAGCTACGGCATGTTCGTGACGGCGGGCTTCATCCTCGGGTTCGACTCCGAGAAGGTGTCGATCGCGCATTCGATGACCGAGTTCATCGAGGAGACCTGCGTGCCGGTGTGCATGGTGGGCCTTCTCTATGCGCTGCCGGGCACGCAGCTCACGCGCCGCCTCGAAAAGGAAGGCCGGCTGCACAAGGGCCACGACATCATGCGCGTGGAGCGCGCCGGCGACCAGTGCACGCTTGGCTGCAACTTCGACACCAAGCGCCCGCTGCGCGACATCCTCACCGACTACAAGACCGTGCTCGGCAACGTGTTCACGCCGGAAGCCTATGCGGGACGGCTCAAGCGCATGGCCGCCATGATGGATCGCTCCGGGCGGCCGAAGCAATTGGCCGACGGCGACATCCGCAAGGGCCACGGTATCAATGTGCTCTACAAGATCATGCAGACGCTGCCCGAAGTGCGCGCGCCGTTCTGGAAGACCTTCGTCGAGATCAGCAAGACCAATCCTGACGCGCTGCGCCAGATCGTGACCCTGATGGCGATGTACCTGCATCTCGGGCCGTTCTCGAAGCACGTGATCGGCGAGATAGACCGGCGCATCCGCGAACTGGACGAAGTTGCCCCGCCGACCGCGGCCGAGATCTCCGCCTACCGCGAGGCGGTTGCGGCGCACGCTTAGCTCTCTCTCTTCTTTCCCCTTTCCCGCTTGCGGGAGAGGGTGGCGAACGCCGAAGGCGTGAGCCGGGAGACGGTTCTTAAAACAAACAGCCTCTCTCCCGCCTCGCTTCGCTCGGCACCCTCTCCCCGCTTCGCGGGGCGAGGGGAAAGAAAGCAGCGCCTTGCCGTCGCCGCCATTCCGATTCATCGATGGATGCATTGGCGATTCGCCTGTGCGGGGCACGATGCAATCGCGCGCGCTTGTCCTAGGCCTGCTGGCTGTTCTCGGCCTGACTGCGTCCGCGCGCGCCGACCTCCAGTTCTGCAACAAGACGAGCTACGTGCTCGATCTCGCGCTCGCTTTGGAGGAGAAGGACGCCGCGGCCACGCGTGGCTGGTTCCGGGTCGATCCGGGCGCATGCCGGAGCGTGCTGCAAGGCACGATCACGGCCGACAAGGTTTACGTCCACGCCCGCGCGCTCTCGGCCTATGGCCCCTCGCCGCTGCCACAGGCTGGACATGCCGACTTCTGCATCGCGGACGGCAATTTCGTCATCGCGGGCAAGACATGCCAGACGCGCTCCGGACAGAGGCTCATGCGCTTCTCGCAAATCAAGCCGTCGGAGACCGAGCAGGGATTCACCGCCTATCTGGGCGAAGACGCAGACTACGACCCCGCGCAGGCGCGGCTCGCCGGCATCCAGCGCCTGCTCGTCATCGCGGGCTATGACGCGAACCCGATCGACGGGCTCGAGGGCAAGAAGACGTCGGCCGCGCTCGATGCGTTCCTGAAGGACCGCCGCCTGCCTGCGGAAACCGCGAGCGGCAACGGGATTTTTCAGGCGATGCTCGATGCCGTGAAAGCCGCTGATGGCGTCGGCTTCTCGTGGTGCAACGAGACGCTGCATGCCGTAATGGCGGCGCTCGGCATCGACGAGAAGGGCGTGGTCGTGACGCGCGGCTGGTATCGCGTCGAGCCCGGCAAATGCGTGAAGCCGGACTTGCCCGCAAAGCCGGCGCGGCTCTACAGCTTCGCCGAGGCCGTGGACAAGGAAGGGCAGGCGCTCAAGCGCGGCGACAAACTGCTGGTATGGGGCGGGCCGACGCAGCTTTGCACCCGCGATGTGCGCTTCGAGATCGCCGAGCAGAAGAATTGTTCGGCGCAAGGGCTGACGGCGACCGGGTTCGCGCTGATCGATCTTGCCGGAAAACAGGGCGCGACGATCCGGTTCCGGGAATGATTTTTTTCTTTCCCTCTCCCCGCGGTGCGGGGAGAGGGTGGCAAAGTGCGAAGCACTGAGCCGGGTGAGGGGCAATCTTCCACTCACCACAAGGAGAGAGGGAAAAAGGCGGCACCGCCCTCGCCTCCGCCACGCCGTTTCGTTAGAACCGCGCGCATGAATGCCCCCGCCCCTGCCCGCAGCGCACCGCGCGAATTCACCCACGTCGAAACCTGGGTGTTCGACCTCGACAACACGCTCTACCCGCATCACCTCAATCTCTGGCAGCAGGTGGACGATCGCATCCGCACCTACATCGCGGACTTCCTCAAGATCGAGAAGGAGGAAGCGTTCCGGGTGCAGAAGGATTATTACAAGCGCTACGGCACCTCGATGCGCGGGATGATGACCGAGCACGGAATGAACCCGGACGACTACCTCGCCTTCGTGCACGCGATCGACCACTCGCCGCTTGAACCCAACCCCGCACTCGGCGCCGCGATCGAGCAGCTTCCCGGCCGCAAGCTGATCCTGACCAACGGCACGCGCGCGCACGCCGACGCCGTGATGCGGAAGCTCGAGATCCACGAGAAGTTCGAGGACGTTTTCGACATCATCGCGGCGGACCTAGAGCCGAAGCCGCAGGCCGGTACCTACGACAAGTTCTTGAAACTGCACGGCGTCGACCCGCAGCATGCCGCCATGTTCGAGGATCTCTCGCGCAATCTGACCGTGCCGCATTCGCTCGGCATGACCACCGTGCTGGTCGTGCCGGAAGGTTCGCGTGAAGTATTGCGCGAGGACTGGGAAATGGAAGGCCGCGACGCCGCGCACGTGGATCATGTGACGGACAATCTCGTCGGGTTTCTGCAAGGCATTGCGCGGCCTTGACATAAGGCCGCCCCGCCCCGACAAACCTCACGCCTTTCGCACGGGAAAATCCATGTCCGACCTCGCCAAAACCATCGACGACGCCTTCGAGAACCGCAACGACGTCAGTCCCGCGACCAAGGGCGCGGTGCGCGACGCGGTCGATACCGCGCTCGATCTCATGGACAAGGGCGAGGCGCGCGTCGCCGAGAAACAGAGCGACGGCAAGTGGCAGGTCAACCAGTGGCTCAAGAAGGCCGTGCTGCTCTCGTTCCGCCTGAACGACATGACCCCGATTTCCGGCGGTCCCGGCGGCGCCAACTGGTGGGACAAGGTACCGTCCAAATTCGAAGGCTGGGGCGAGAACCGCTTCCGCGCGGCGGGCTTCCGCGCCGTGCCGGGTTCGGTGGTGCGCCGCTCCGCCTACATCGCGCCGAACGTCGTGCTGATGCCGAGCTTCGTGAACCTCGGTGCATACGTCGGCGAAGGCACGATGGTGGACACGTGGGCGACGGTCGGCTCCTGCGCGCAGATCGGCAAGCACGTGCACCTCTCCGGCGGTGTCGGCATCGGCGGCGTGCTGGAGCCGCTGCAGGCGAACCCGGTGATCATCGAGGACAACTGTTTCGTCGGCGCGCGTTCGGAAGTGGTCGAAGGCGTGATCGTGCGCGAGGGCTCGGTGCTCTCGATGGGCGTCTTCATCAGCGCCTCGACCAAGATCGTCGATCGCGACACCGGCGAAGTGTTCATCGGCGAAGTGCCGGCCTATTCGGTCGTCGTGCCCGGCGCGATGCCCGGCAAGCCGATGAAAAACGGCCAGCCCGGCCCGAGCCTCTACTGCGCCGTGATCGTGAAGCGCGTGGACGCGCAGACGCGCTCGAAGACCAGCATCAACGACCTGCTGCGGGACTAGCCGGATTCACCCATGACCGCTCCGGCGTCAGCCATCCCCGCTGCCGCCGGAGGCGACTCGCTGCTGCGCTGGAGCACGATCGTCGCGGCCGGGATCGTCGCGAGCAACCTCGCGCTCCCCGACCTGCTGGATCTTCCCTTCAAGAACCTGCTGCGAACCGAACTGAAACTTGGACGCGACGAGGTCTCGTTGTTCCTGAGCCTCTCGGCCCTGCCCTGGTACTTGAAGATCCTCGCCGGCCTCCTGTCCGATAGTTTCCCGATCTTCGGCACGCATCGCAGGCACTACCTGATCTTCAGCAGCGCGCTCGCGGTTGCATGCTGGCTCGTGGTGGGGACGGTGCCGCACGCCTACGGGCCGCTGCTGTTCGCGCTGATGGCCGCGAACGCGATGCTGGTCATCGTCAGCACCGTGACGGCGGCGCTGATCGTGGAAGCCGGCAAGCGCTTGGGCGTCGAAGGCCGGCTCGTCACCGTGCGCGTCATCATGGAAAACGCCTGCCTCGTCGTGGCCGGTCCGATCGCCGGATATCTGGCCGCACGGCCCTTCGGCTGGACCGGCGTCGCAGGCGCACTGATCGTTGCCGCAACCATTCTGCCCGCCGCATTGTTCGTTCTGCGCGAACCGCGCGCCGCGCCGAGCGATAAGCCGCTTTTGCGCGAGGCGGGCGCGAAGCTGCGCGAGGCGCTCGGCGCCATCGGCCTCTGGCGCGGCGCACTGTTCCTGACGCTCGCCATCGCGCCGCAGAGTTTCAACGCGTCGCTCTATTTCCACCAGATCGAGCACGTCGGCATCGCCAACATCGACATCGGATACCTGAACAGTCTTCAGGCGCTCGCCGCCGTGGCGACGGGGGTGGCGTACGCCGCGGTCCGCCCGCGTTTCACGCTGCGCACGCTGGTCGTCGCGGGCCTGCTGTTCGGTGCGATCGCCGCCGGCAGCCTCGTGTTCTATCGGTCATGGGAAGCAGCGCTCGCGATCGAGCTCGTGCGCGGGACGTTCGTCATGGTGAGCTCGATCGCTCTGATGGAAGCGGCCGTGCGCGCGACGCCGGTCAGCATCGCGGCGATGGGTTTCGCACTGCTGATGAGCGCATGGAATCTCGGCATCGCGCTCGGCGACTATGCCGGCGCGTGGATGGTTCAGCATGGAATCCTCAGCTTCTATGGCCTCGCCGGCCTCTACGCGCTGCTCTCGGCCATGACGCTGCTGGCGATTCCGCTGCTGCCCGCGCAGCGTTTTCGATGAGCCGGCGCAGCCCCCGATTGACGCCCCCACGGACGCTCACTAAACGCTGCCATGCCCGCCGATCCCATTGCCCTTGCCCGCGATCTCCTGCGCTGCCCGTCGGTGACGCCGGCGGAAGGCGGCGCGCTCGCCTACATCGAGAACGTGCTGAAGGGCGCGGGCTTCACGGTGCATCGCATGACGTTCTAGGAGCCCGGCACCGACCCGGTGGAGAACCTCTACGCCCGCATCGGCACCGAAGCGCCGCATCTCATGTTCACCGGGCACACCGACGTCGTGCCGCCGGGCGACGAGGCGAAATGGTCGCATCCGCCGTTCGCGAGCGAGATCGCGGACGGCGTGCTCTACGGCCGCGGCGCGGTCGACATGAAGGGCGCGATCGCCTGCCAAGATGGCGGCGGCGCTCGATTACTTGGCGGCGCATGGCGGCAAGCCGAAGGGCTCGATCTCGTTCCTGATCACCGGCGACGAGGAAGGCATCGCGGTCAACGGCACGGTGAAGCTGTTGCAATGGGCGGCGGAGCGCGGCGAGAAATTCGATCACGCCATTCTGGGCGAGCCGACCAATCCGCAGACGCTCGGCGACATGATGAAGATCGGCCGGCGCGGCTCGCAGAACGGCACGCTGGTCGTGACCGGCACGCAGGGCCACGTCGCCTATCCGGAGCTCGCCGACAATCCGGTGCGCAACATCGCCGCGCTGATGGTCGCGATCAACGCCGAGCCGATCGACAACGGCACCGCGCATTTCGGCGCCGTCGAACCTCGAGTTCACCTCGATCGATGTCGGCAACACGACCGTCAACCTGATCCCGGCGGAGGCGCGCGCGCGCTTCAACATCCGCTTCAACGACACGCGCACGCGCGAGGAGCTGCGCGCGCTGATCGAGAGCGCGCGCCGCGAACGCCGCCGGCAAGATCCGCTGGCACATCGAGTGGGAGCCCTCGAACGCCGACGTGTTCCTCACCGCGCCGGGCCGTTCGTCGACATGGTCAGCACGGCGATCACGGAGGTGACCGGGCTGACGCCGGAGCTGTCGACGACGGGCGGCACCTCCGACGCGCGCTTCATCAAGGATTATTGCCCGGTGATCGAGTTCGGCCTGCTCAGCCAGCAGATGCACAAGACCGACGAGCATGTCGCGACCGCCGATCTCGTCGCGCTGACGAAGATCTACCGGCATATCCTGGAAAGTTATTTCGGCGCCTGACCGCGGCTCAGGGCGTGAGCCTGATGTTCGGCCTTCGCGGCGAGCGTCGAGCCATTTCGCGATGTCCGCGTTGACGAACTTGGTGAATTCTTCCGGCGTGTTCGGCGCGGGCTCGGCGCCCTGCTCGGCGAGGCGCTGCCGTCGCCTCGGGCGTCTTGAGCACCTGGCCGACATCCGCGCTGATCTTCGCCACGATGTCGCGCGGCGTTGCGGCCGGCGCGAACAGGCCGAACCAGCCGAGCGACTGATAGTCCGGCAGGCCGGTTTCGGCGATGGTCGGAAAATCCGGAAACAGCGCGGAGCGCGTCGCGCCGGTCGTGCCGATCACGCGCAGCGTGCCGGCCGCGATGTGCGGCGTCACCACCAGCGCGGGCGAGAACATCACCTCGATGCGGCCGCCGAGCAGGTCGGTGACCGCCGGGCCCGTGCCGCGATAGGGCACGTGCAGCATGTCGATGCCGGTCATCTGCGAGAACAGCGCGCCCGACAGATGCGAGGCCGAGCCGACGCCGGAGGAGCCGAACGACAGCTTGTCCGGGACGCGCCTTCGCATAGGCGATCAGCTCGGCGGTCGTGCGCACCGGCACCTTCGGATTGACCACGAGGATGTAGGGCGGCGCGGCGATCAGCGAGACGGGGCGAGGTCGCGCGCGATGTCCGCGGTCGGCGCCGCCCGGCTGCTGCCGGCCAGCGCCAGGATCGCGCCGGTCGAGGCGAGCAGCAGCGTGTGGCCGTCGGCCGGCGCGACGACGACCTGGCGCGTGCCGATCAGGCCCGCCGCGCCCGGCCGGTATTCGGACATGACGGTCTGGCCCCACAGCGTCTGCAGACCGGCGGTGAGCACGCGGCCGAGCACGTCGGTCGCGCCGCCTGCCGGAAACGGCACGATGATGCGCACCTGTCCGCTCGGGAAACTCTGCGCGCGCGCCGTGGACGCCGCGATCGATGCGGCGAGGGCGGACAACACGACGCGGCGCGAAATCATCTCAGTAGTCCACACGCACCAGATACAGCCCCTCGGGCGGCGCGACCGGCCCGCACGCCGCACGATCCCGCGCCGCGAGCACGCGGCCAAGATCGTCCGCGCTCCATTTGCCGTCGCCGACCAGCACCAGCGAGCCGACCATCGAGCGTACCTGATTGTGCAGGAACGAGCGCGCCGACGTCTCGATGCGCACCTCGTCGCCGTCGCGGATCACGTCGAGCCGGTCGAGCGTTTTCACGGGCGACTTCGCCTGGCATTCGGTCGAGCGGAACGTGGTGAAATCATGCTTTCCGGTCAGGCGCTGTGCGGCGTCATGCATGGCTTCGGCATCGAGTTTGCGCGGCACGCGCCACGCGCGCGTGCGCTCCAGCGCGAGATCGGGGCGGCGGTTGATGATGCGATAAAGATAATGGCGCTTTTTCGCCGAGAACCGTGCGTCGAATCGCATCGGTGACCTTCTCGGCCGACAACACTGCGACCGGATGCGGCCGCAGATGCGCGTTGACGGCGTCGCGCACCTTGTCGACGCGCCAGTCCTTGTCGAGATCGATATGCGCGACCTGTCCCAGCGCATGCACGCCCGCGTCGGTGCGGCCCGCGCCCGCGACCTTCACGGCATGGCCGCACAGCGCCGTGACCGCGTCGGTCAGCACACGCTGCACCGTCGGCGCATCGTCCTGCCACTGCCAGCCGGCGAACGGCGTGCCGTCGTATTCGATGATGAGCTTGTAGCGGGGCATTCCTTCAGCCGAGTTGGTCGAACGCCGCAGGATAGCGGACCTTGCCGCTTTTCGGCGCGCTTTCGTTCAGGCGCAGCGCCATGAAATACGGGCCCGCGTAGACGCAATCGAACGGCAGCGCCAGATCGGCATCGTAGCCTTGCCGCGTGTAGTAGTTCGGGTCGCCCAGCACGAAGACGAGCGGGACGCCGCGCGCGGCGAGGAGGCCGTGCGCCTCGCGGATCAGCGCGCCGCCGATGCCGAGCCGCTGGCGCAGCGGCGTGACGGCAAGCGGCGCGAGCCCGACGGCGCGATGGATGCGCTCGCCGTCGTCGACCAGCAGCTTCGCAAATGCCACGTAGCCGTGCAAGCCTGCCGCCGTCTTCGGCGACGAGCGCCAGCGCGAGTTCGCGGTCACGGCGCAGCCGCTCGACCAGATCGGCCTCGGCGGCGCTCGGAAACGCCGCAACGAGAATCTCCCGGATCGCGGCGGCATCTTCGGCGCGCTCGGGCCTGATGTTCACGACAGCCGTGTTCCAGGGCGCGATCTTCGCGCCGCGCAGGAATTCCTCCGCCTTCATCGGCTGCTTGCCGGCCCGCTGGACTTCCATGAGCCGCACCGAACCGTCGCCGCACGCAATGGTCAAGCGATCGTCGAGCACCGTGCCGGGCGCGCCCGAGCCCTCGCCGCGCGTGGTGCGCAGCACCTTGATGCGCGCCGGCTGCGCGCCGGGCAGCTCAAACCATGCGCCGGGAAACGGCGACAGCCCGCGGCAATGGTCATGCACCTGCTTCCAGGACTTGCCCCAGTCGATGCGCGTCTCGCCCTTGTCGATCTTGGTCGCGTAGGTGACGCCCTCGGCCGGCTGCGGCGTGAGCTGCAACGTGCCGCGCTCCAGCGCGCCGAGCGCGACCGGCATCATGCGCGCGCCAAGCGATGCCAGCGCGTCATGCAGTTCCCCCGCCGTCATGTCGGCGCCGATGGGCAGCGGACTCGCGCAGCGCGACGGGACCGGTATCCAGCCCTTCCTCCATCTTCATCACGCAAACGCCGCTCTCGGCATCGCCCGCCATGATGGCGCGGTTGATCGGCGCGGCGCCGCGCCAGCGCGGCAACAGCGAGGCGTGCAGGTTGAAACAGCCGAGCGGCACGGCATCGAGCACGGGCTTCGGCAGGATCAGCCCATACGCGACGACCACCGCCGCTTCCGCGCCATGCGCGCGAAACTCCGCCAGCGCCTCGTCTGTACGCAACGTCTTCGGCGTCAGGACCGGAATGCCAAAGCGCCGCGCCTCGCGCTCGACCGGCGTGACCTGCAGGTCCATCCCGCGCCCGGCGGGCTTGGCGCGCGCGTATAGACCGCCACGACCTCATGCCCGCGCCCGACGATCTCGATCAGCGCCGGCACCGCGAAGTCGGGCGTGCCCATGAAAATCAGGCGAAGGGACATGGTCAGCCCTCGAACTCAAAGGGATTGACGATGTCGAGTCCCAAGCCCGAGAAATCTGCAACATCGCGCGTGGCAAGTGTCGCGCCCTCCGACCTCGCGATCGAAGCGATGATAGCGTCCATCGTCTTGATTGGTCGTCCCTTGCTCGTCCGCAAATGAAAGATCTTGCCAAATTCTTGCGCCGCGCGCCGATCGAACGTCAGGACCCGATCGGGGAAACCTTCCTCCTCAATTCTGAGCAGCCATTCTTCGAGGAACGAGCGCTGGGGACCGGCGGGCAAACGTTCAGTACCGTACCTCAGCTCCGCGAGAACGGGCGTGCAGATAAAAAGCTCAGTCTGCTTTTGCGCACTCAACCAGTTTCGAACAGGTGGATGCGGACGCAAGCGCGACGAGTCTGACACGACGTTAGTGTCGAGCAAGATCATTCGAAATTTGGCGGCTCGAGTTCACCATCGTCCGGCAGCTCGAAAACCAAATCATCACCGCGATGTTCTTCCGGAACCAACGAATAGAGCCACCCTCCGAAATCCCTTTCCGGACTGGGTGATGTCAAAAGCCCACGCTGGATCAATTCCTGCGCCTCTACCGACAGACTGTGACCATGCTTCTTGGCGCGCTCGGCAAGCTGCCGCTTGAGCTTTGGCTTGATATTGCGGATCAGAAGGTCAGACATCGTTCAACATCCAATATGATATCACTGATATCATATTGGATGTCTTCGGTCTACTCCGTCTCCCGCTTCGCCGCCTTGGTGAACTTCTTGATCACGCGGTCGCGCTTGAGCTTGGAGATGTGATCGATGAACAGCACGCCGTTGATGTGGTCGATCTCGTGCTGCAGCACGGTCGCCAGCATGCCGTCGGCATCGACCTCGTGCTGCTTGCCGTCGAGGTCCATGTAGCGGACCTTCACCTGCGCGGGCCGCTCGACCTCCTCGTAGTATTCCGGGATCGACAGGCAGCCTTCCTCGTAGGTGCCCTTCTCGTCCGAACTCCAGACGATCTCGGGATTGATGAACACCTGCGGATTTTTCGGCTCGTCCTTCTTCGCCGTGTCGACCGTGACAACGCGCTTGGGCACCGCGATCTGGATCGCGGCGAGCCCGACGCCCGGCGCCTTGTACATCGTCTCGAACATGTCATCGACCAGCGCGCGCACCTCCGCGTCGACGGCTTTCACCGGTTCGGAGACTTGTCGCAGCCGCTTGTCGGGAAGGATGATGATGTCGCGCAACGCCATGCGCGCGATTTAAGGGGCAGCCGGTACCGGGTCAATTGGCGGAAATGCGAACGGCCGGCGTCTCCCGACGCCGGCCGCGTAACCCGTGCGAGAGGGCCGTTACCGCCAGCGGCGGCTGTTATGGCGATGATGCCGATGATGATGCCGGCGATGCCAGCGGCGATGCCGCACTTCCTCAGTGGTCGAAATTCCGTCGGCGGCGGTCTGGAGGCCGGCGCCCAGCGACAGCGGTGCGGCGGAGGCGAACTGCGGCGCCGCGAGTGCGATCACCGATGCCGGCCAGAGCCATCAGGATGTACTTCTTCATTTCGTCTTCTCTCCTTGGGTGTGTCCCCCGTGCGCACAGCAAGCGCCCCGGCCGCTGAACCGGATGTGAACACTTTCCTTTACTTTTCGTTAGGCAAGTTCCACTCCGGATGTTCTCTTTTTGTTCAAACCGGCCGCGAATCGCGTATAACGCGGGCATGACCGAGACTTTTCTGATCGTCGGCGGGATCGCCGTCAGCGTCGGCGAGGCACTTGCGGCCTTCGCCTGCGTGGTGCTGGCTTTGCTTGGCGCGATCACGATCATGATCGCACGGGCCTCGCGCTCACGCGGCGACGAAGCAGCCAAGCAAACCGCACAGACCGGCGAACTCGAAGAGCGCATGGCCGAGATCGCGCGCATCCAGGCCGAGACCGCCGGGCGCGTCCACACCATGGGTGAGGTGCTCTCCGGCCGGCAGGCGGAACTGGCGCGCGCAGTATCCGAGCGGCTCGACTCGGTGACGCACCGCCTCGGGCAGTCGATGCACCAGCAGACCCAGACCACGGTGGCGAACCTCGCCAAGCTGAACGAGCGGCTCGCGGTGATCGATGGCGCGCAGAAGAACATCACCGACCTCGCCTCGCAGGTGACGTCGCTGCGTCAGGTGCTCTCCAACAAGCAGGCGCGCGGCGCGTTCGGCCAAGGCCGCATGGAAGCAATCGTGCAGGACGGCCTGCCGAAGGGCGCTTACGAATTCCAGTACACGCTCAAGAACGGCAAACGGCCGGACTGCGCCGTCTTCCTGCCGAACGACGAACGCCCGCTGATCATCGATGCAAAGTTTCCGCTCGAGGCGATCAGCGCGTTGCGCGAGGCGCGCAACGACGAGCAGAAGAAACATGCTTCGCAACGCCTGCGCCAGGACGTGCTGAAACACGTGCACGACATCGCGGAGCGCTATCTCATTCCGGGCGAGACGCAGGACCTCGCGTTGATGTTCGTGCCGTCCGAGTCGGTCTATGCCGAGTTGCACGACGGCTTCGACGACCTGATCCAGAAGGCCTACCGCGTGCAGATCGTTCTGGTGTCGCCGTCACTGCTGATGCTCGCGATCCAGGTGATGCAGCAGATCCAGAAGGACGCACGCATGCGCGAGGCCGCGCACGCGATCCGCACCGAAGTCGGCCACCTGATGCAGGACCTCGGGCGGCTGCACGAGCGCGTGCTTAACCTGCAAAAGCATTTCGGGCAGGCGAACGACGATATCGCGCAAATCCTCACCTCGGCCGAGAAAGTCGCGCGCCGCGGCGGGCGCATCGAATCGCTGGAGTTCGCCGAAGAAGAAGCGCCCGCGCAGGGCCGCATGGCGATGCCCGTTCCGCTTGCCCGAAAAGCCACAGCCGCCGAGTAATCGGTCCCAGACAAAGCCCCGGCAAGGTTGCGTTAACCATCCCGTTCCTATTATTTTTCGCCTCGGGACTTCGCCGGGGCGAAGGGGCTGAGAGACGTGGATTTCGGGGTCGGGGCTTATCTGCTCCCCGCCGCGCTGGTGTTTGGGGCGCCAGCGAGCCCGGGGACTTACGAAAAAGGCCTGTTCTGCGAGACGCTCGAACTCGTCGAGCGCGTCGCCGCATTGGCCGAGCGCGGTGCTAATCCGAACCGCGTCGTCGCCGACATCAACACCCGCCTGCAACACACCGCCTGCATCTACACAACGAAAGCGGACGTGCGCGCCCGCACCGTGCGGTTCGAGAAGAACCTCGCGGCGAACCGCAGCACCTATTCGGTCTATCAGGTGCAGGTGACGGCGCACGGCATCGAGAAAACCGAGATCGGCGACATCGAGTGGACATTCTCGCCGCCGCTCACGATGTACACGCTGCGCGCCGCCGCACCGACGCAGACCGTCAGTCACTAGCGCAGTTCTCTCTCCGCTCATTCCCACGTAAGCGGGAATCCAGCAATTTGTAAGTGATTCGCCGTGGCATTCTGGGTCCCCGATTTCGCGGCGGGACGCAGCGGAGAGTGAGATGACCGCCGCAGAAGACAGCTCGCGACACGGCCGGATGGACCGAGACGCTCGCGGTCTATCTGCGGCCCGCGCGTGCTCATCGTGATGTTCCTCGGCCTCGCGTCCGGACTGCCGCTCGCGCTCTCCGGCTCGACGCTGCTGGTGTGGATGCGCGAGGCCGGCGTCGACCTCGGCACCATCGGGTTGTTCGCGCTGGTCGGCACGCCCTACACCATCAAGTTCCTGTGGGCGCCGCTGGTCGATGCGCTCGACGTGCCGGTGCTCTCAGCGTCGGCTCGGGCGGCGGCGCGGCTGGCTCGTGTTCTCGCAACTGCTGTTGATGGCAGCGACCGTGTTCCTCGCGCTGACCGATCCGGCGAAAGCGCCGTGGCTGGTGGCGTTCGGCGCGCTGCTCGTCGCGACCGCGTCCGCCACGCAGGATATCGTGATCGACGCGTTCCGCGTGGAGACGCTGCGGCCGAACGAGCAGGCCGCCGGCATGGCGTCCTACGTCGCGGCCTATCGCATCGGGATGCTGATCTCGACCGCCGGCGCGCTGTTTCTTGTGACCGGCTTCGAAGACTTCGGGCTCGCCAAGAACGCCGCGTGGACCGCCGGCTATCTGGCGATGGCGGCCTGCGTGCTGATCGGCATCGTGACGACGCTTGCGGCGACCGAGCCGGACAAATCCGCCGCCGCTACCGCAGATCACGCCGCGCACCAAGGCGAAGATCCGGTTCGCCGCGTATGGCGCGCCGCGAACGGGGCGTTCTCGGAATTCCTCACGCGCGAGATGGCGGTCGTCGTGCTGCTGTTCGTCGTGCTCTACAAATTCTGCGACGCCTTCGCCGGCACGATGACGGCGCCGTTCGTGATCGACCTCGGGTTCTCGCGCAACGACTACGCGGCGATCGTGAAGGGCGTCGGGCTGGCCGCCACGCTGATCGGCGGCTTCGCCGGCGGCCTGGTGGCGCGCGCGCTGCCGATGACCACATGCCTGTGGATCGGCGGGTTGCTGCAGGCGGCGTCGAACCTGGTGTTCGCGTGGCTCGCCTACATGGGCACCAACTACTGGGCGCTGACGGCCGCGATCATCGCGGAGAATTTCACCGGCGCGATCGGCACCGTGATCTTCGTCGCGTATCTCTCGGCGCTGTGCCAAAGCCCGCTGCACACGGCGACGCAGTTCGCGCTGCTCACCGCGCTGTCGGCGGTCGGGCGCACCTATCTGTCGTCAGGCGCGGGCTACATCGCGCAGTCGACCGGATGGCCGATGTTTTTCGCCATCAGCGCGCTGGTCGCGATGCCGAGCTTCGCGCTGATGCTGTGGCTGCAGGCGCGCGGGCATTTCGAGAGGATCGGGAAGCCGACGGTGGTTTCCGCGGACGACTAGGATTTCCGCTCATTCCCGCGCAAGCTGGAATCCAGTGCTTTCTTGCTTGGCCCGGGTCCCCGATTTCGCGGGGACGAGCGGAGCCTAAAACGCCGTGCGCTGCCGGATCGCGGCCGAAAGCGTGCCTTCGTCGAGATAATCGAGTTCGCCGCCGACCGGCACGCCGTGCGCAAGCCGCGTCACCTTCACGTTCGCGTCGCGCAGCAAGATCGGTGATGTAGTGCGCGGTGGTCTGGCCGTCGACCGTGGCGTTGAGCGCGAGGATCACCTCGCTCACCGCCGGGATCGTGCGCGCGCGCGATCAGCGCGTCGATGGTCAGCTCGGCCGGGCCGATGCCGTCGAGCGGCGAGAGCGTGCCGCCGAGCACGTGATAGCGCGCATTGATCGCGCCCGCGCGCTCCAGCGCCCACAGGTCGGCGACGTCCGCCACCACCACGATGACGGAAACGTCGCGGCGTGGGTCGACGCAAACCGTGCAAGGGTTCTGGGTATCGATATTGCCGCAGGTGCCGCACACCACGATCTTCTCGATCGCGGTCTGGATCGCGCCCGCGAGCGGCGCCATCAGCTGCTCGCGCTTCTTGATCAGGTGCAGCGCGGCGCGGCGCGCCGAACGCGGCCCCAGCCCCGGCAGGCGGGCGAGCAGCTGGATCAGGCGCTCGATTTCGGGGCCGGCAACAGCAGCCATTAAAACAACTTCATCCCGGGCGGCAACGGCAGCCCGCCGGTCAGGCCTTTCATCTTCTCCTGCATCAGCGCCTCGGCCTTCCGGCGCGCGTCCGCATGCGCGGTGACGATCAGGTCTTCGATGATTTCCTTGTCGCCCGGCTTGATCAGCGAGCCGTCGATGCGCACGCCTCGCATGTCGCCCTTGGCGGTGAGCGTCACCGTCACCATGCCGCCGCCCGCAGCGCCCTCGACCGTGATCTGGTCGAGCTCGGCCTGCATCTCCTCCATCTTCGCCTTGAGCTGGGTCGCCTGCTTCATCAGGCCAAGAAAGTCAGCCATCACTCACCTGTCTTCGTCATCGGCGCCGTAGTCGTCGGGATTGGGCGGCGGGTCGTCGTCACCGGATGGAGGCGCTGCGTTGTCCGGCGCGATCAAGTCCTCGCGGCGCCGCACACCGACGATCTCTGCGCCGGGAAAGCGCGCCAGCACCGCCTGCACCAGCGGATCGCCGCGCACGCCCTGCTCCAGTTCGCTCTGCCGCGCCTGATTTTGCGAAGTGACCGTCGGCGCGGCCTGCATCGGCCGACACCACCACCATCCAGCGGCGGCCGGTCCACTCGGAAATCTTGCGCGAGAGATCGTTCACCAGCGTCTTGCGCGCGCTCGGCTCGAGCGCGATCTCGAGCTTGCCGTCCTCGATGCGCACGAGGCGCACATCGCGCTCCAGCGCGGATTTCATCAAGATATCGCGCTTGTCGTTGGCAAGCGCGATCAGCGCCGGAAATGTCGCAATGGCGAGCGTCTGAGGCTGCGGCTGGACCGCCTCGGCGCGCAGCGCGGAAATATCCGGCACCTGCGCGCTGACAAGCTGCGCGGGCGCGAGCGCGGCGCGTGGAGCGCCGCGGGGCGATTCACCGCGCGGCGCAAGGCTCGGGCGCGGCGAACCGCCGCCGCCATTTTGTGGCGCGGGCGCGGGGGCGCCGTTCTGCTGAATGTCGCGTACCACCTCGTCCGGCGTCGGCAGGTCCGCCGCATAGGCGATGCGCACCAGCACCATTTCGGCGGCGGCGAGCGGCTTACCCGCCTCCTGCACTTCGGCAAGGCCCTTGAACAGCATCTGCCAGGTGCGCGAGAGCACACGCATCGAAAGCTTGGTGGCGAAATCGCGGCCGCGCGTGCGCTCGGCTTCGGCCAATGACACATCGTCGGCGACCGCTGGAACGACCTTCACGCGCGTGACGAAATGCGTGAACTCGGCGAGATCTGACAGGACCACCGCCGGGTCCGCGCCGGAATCGTATTGATCGCGCAATTCGCCGAGCGCCCTTGGCATGTCGCCGCGCATCAGCGCCTCGAACAGGTCGATGATGCGCGTGCGGTCTGCAAGGCCAAGCATCTGGCGGATGTCCTCGGCGCGCACCGAGCCCGCCGCATGCGCGATCGCCTGATCGAGCAGCGAGAGCGCGTCGCGCACCGAGCCTTCGGCGGCGCGCGCGATCAACCCGAGCGCTTCCGGCTCGGCGGCGATATTCTCCTTCGCGCAGATGCCTTCGAGATGCTTCACCAGCACCGTGGCATCGACGCGGCGCAGATCGAAGCGCTGGCAGCGCGACAAAATCGTGATCGGGACTTTGCGGATTTCGGTCGTGGCGAAGACGAACTTCACATGCGGCGGCGGCTCTTCCAGAGTCTTGAGCAGCGCGTTGAACGCCGCGGTCGACAGCATGTGCACTTCGTCAAGGATGTAGACCTTGTAGCGCGCCGATACCGGCGAATAGCGCACCGCCTCGTTGATCTGACGCACGTCGTCGACACCGTTGTGCGAGGCGGCGTCCATCTCGATGATGTCGACGTGCCTGCTTTCCATGATCGACTGATCGTGGATGCCCGGCTCGGTCATATTGATCGTCGGGCCCTTCACCGAGCCATCGGACAATTCATAGTTCAGCGCGCGGGCCAGGATGCGTGCAGTGGTGGTCTTGCCGACGCCGCGCACGCCAGTGAGGATCCAGGCCTGCGGAATGCGCCCGCTCTCGAACGCATTCGAGATGGTGCGCACCATCGCTTCCTGCCCGATCAGGTCGGCGAAGCTGGCGGGGCGATACTTGCGCGCGAGCACGCGGTAGGACGCGCCGGATGAAGCCGGGCCGAGGTCCAATCCGGGGCTTGTGGCGTCGTTCATTGCAACTCCGGCGTCATTCGCGGCAAGCCGCGCCCGGCTGTCCGGAATCCATAACCCCGAAATCAAGTGATACGGAAGGCTTCGGGCTTATGGATTCCGGGCTCGCGCTCCGCGCGCCCCGGAATGACAGTGGATAAAGTGGGAGGCTGACGAGCGACCCGAGTCGTAGCTCGTTAGGGCTGCTTCCTTCCGGACCTGACCCGGTTGGCGAGTGGCTCGTCCACTGCCAACCTCCCACCTTCTATATCGGGCGAACAAAGCACGAATGCAAGCGCGGCTTTGGCGCCGCGTGCTAGCTTTCCCCGGCCGATTTGACGCCGCCCCGGAACCCGATTCATGGCCGAAAGCTGGACGCTGCACCCGCAACTCGAACGCGACACCGCGAGCCTGGGCGATCTGCCGCTGTCGCGCGTGCTGGTGATCAACGACGCGAACTATCCGTGGCTGCTGCTGGTGCCGCGTCGGCCGGACATCACCGAGGTGATCGATCTCGATGAAGTCGAGCAGGCGCAGCTGATGACCGAAGTGACGCGCGTCGCACGTGCGCTGAAGGCCGTCACCGAATGCCACAAGCTCAATATTGCGGCGCTCGGCAACGCGGTGCCGCAACTGCACGTGCATGTGATCGCGCGCTTCCGCAACGATGCGGCATGGCCGAAGCCGGTGTGGGGCGTGGTGCCGCCGCGCGACTACGAGCGCGAACACCTGAACAATTTTGTGCAGCCTCTGCGCAAGAAAATCTGGCTCACCTAAACGTCACGCCGCTTCCCTTGAGGCGCGGGCGCTGCCGTGCGAATTTGCCCGCCCTGCCCTGCCGGAGTTCCGTCATGCCGCTTGATCTCGGGCCGAAGCCGCTGCTCGGCTATACCGCCAGCATTCTGGCGCGCGTCGCCGAACGGCGCAGCGATGCGGCGTTTCTGGCGGCGTGCGAGGGCGACAAGAGCGCGGCGGCCTTCGCGATCGGCGGCGAACTCGTCGTGATGAAGAAGGGCCGCAACGGCGCCGACCCGCTGTTCCGCCCGGACGAAGCGCGCGCGCTCGCGCCAACCGCCGAGAGCGTGTTTCTCGGGCTCGTGGGCGAAGCCGGGCGCTTCGGCATCGCGCTCGATCCCGAGGCCACCAAGGCGCTGAAGGAGCGGCCCGACCTCTTCGTCACCGACCTGCGCTCGATTGCGGTGCAGGGGCTGGTCGCGCCGGATCATCTCGCGCCGCTCGCCGAAGCAAAGGCCCTGCTCGCCTGGCATGCGCGGCATCGCTTCTGCGCGAACTGCGGCGCACCGACCAACGTCTCGCAGGCCGGCTGGAAGCGCGAATGCCCATCCTGCAAGATCGAGCATTTTCCGCGCACCGATCCGGTCGCGATCATGCTGGCGGTCGACGGCGACAAGTGCCTGCTCGGCCGCGCGGGACGCTTCGTCGCCAACATGTGGTCGTGCCTTGCGGGCTTCATCGAGCCGGGCGAGAGCATCGAGGACGCGGTGCGGCGCGAGACGCTGGAGGAGGCCGGCATCGTGTGCGGCGAGGTGAAATATTTCCGCTCGCAGCCATGGCCGTTCCCGATGTCGCTGATGATCGGCTGCCACGCGCGCGCGACCAGTTCGAGCATCACGGTCGACCGCGAGGAACTCGAAGACGCGCGCTGGTTTACGCGCGACGAGACGGCGTCGATGTTCCTCGGCCAGCATCCGGAAGGGATCAGCATTCCGCCGCCGATAGCGATCGCGCATCACATCATCCGCGCCTGGGTGGAAGAGGGCGACGGTGTCTTCCGCTGACGCACGCAAACACGTCCTGTGCACCGGGATCGCGGTGCTCGACATGGTATTCCGTGTGCCGCACTTTCCGCGGCCGGATGTGAAGACGCAGGCAACCGCGTTCAGCACGATCAACGGCGGCAACGGCGCGAACGCGGCGGTCGCGATCGCGCATCTCGGTGCGCGCGCAAGTTTCGCCGGACCGCTCGGCGGACCGGCGGGCGTCGACACTGTCGGCGATGCGTTCCTGGGATTGGCGGCAAAAGAGAAGCATCGACTGTTCGGCGTGCCCGCGTGTCAGCGGCGTTCCGACATCGATCTCGGCCATCACCATCGACGATCACGGCGAACGCGCGATCGCGAATTTCCGCGACGAGCGCTTGTCTGAAACCAAGCCAGCCGATGCCGACGCGCTTGTGGCGGACGCCGATGCGGTTCTGGCAGACAATCGTTTCCCGGCGTTCGTGCGTGAGGTGCTGCAACGCAGCGCGCAAGCGCGGCGTGCCGACCGTGCTCGACGCCGACGAGCCGCGTCACGACAGCGACGATCTGCTCAGCATCGCATCGCATGTCGTGTTTTCGGCCGAGGGCCTGCGCGCGACGGCCGGCATCGACAGTCTTGGCCGCGGGTTGATCGATCTCGCCAAGCGCACCTCGTCGTTTCTCGCCGTGACGGACGGGCGCAACGATGTGTTGTGGCTCGAAGGCGGCGAGTTGCGTCAATTCCCGGCATTCAGCGTCGATGTCGTCGACACGCTCGGCGCGGGCGACACCTTTCACGGCGCTTTCGCGCTGATGCTTGCCGAGGCGCGCCGATATCCGCACGGCCATGCGCTTTTCGGCCGCCGCCGCCGCGCTCAAATGCGCGAACCGCGAACGGTCCGGCATCCTCGGGGCGCCGAGTCGCGCCGAGGTCGAGGCGTTTCTGGCGAAGAACTGACGTTATTTCTTCTGCGTCGACGGACACGGCGCGCCGCAAGGCGCGCAGGCTCCTGCGAAATCCTCCGGCGAGACGGCGCGCGCGGACGACGGGCTGGTGAGGTGATCGGCGACCACTGCGACAAGACCCGCAACCAGCACCAGTGCGTAGACGATGCGCATGGCGGCCTACTCGCGCGAGAGGCCGAACAGCGGACGCAGCCGGATGCCGATCATGCAGCCGCCGAGCGCCGCCGCGAACCAGATCCAGCCATGCAGCGAGCCGGACGCAACGCCGCCGACGAACGCGCCGATGTTGCAGCCGAAGCCGATGCGCGCACCCCAGCCCATCAGCAGCCCGCCAATCGCGGCCGCGAGCAGCGACTTCGCGGGAGGCCAGGCGGTGCGGGCGAACGGCTTGGTGGCGGCAGCCGCCGCCATCGCGCCGAGGATCATGCCCAAATCCGTGAGGCTCGAGGTATCGGAGAGGATCGATTCGGCGAGCGCGCGCTTCGGGCCCGGCCACTGCCAGAATTCGGCGGCGGAGAAATCGAAGCCCGCAAGCGCAGCGAGTTTCGCGCCCCACACCGTGAAGCCGAAGGTCACGCTCCACGGGTGATGGCCCGCGACGAACACCGCGATGGAGAGAAGGCCGATGGCGATGGCGCCGATGACGATCAGCGGGCGCGGCTTGACATTCGCGCCGCGCGCGCGCGCGACAGCGGCGATGACGAACGCAACGGCCGCGATGCTGGCGAGCGTCACCGCAAGCCCGCCCCACGGGCCGAAATAGGCCGACGCGAGGATCGGATCGACGCCGCCGAGCCGCAGAAAGGCTGGGAGATGCAGGCTGCCGATCACGCTGCCGGCGATGAACAGCGCGAGCGTGACCAGCATGCGGCCGGAGCCGCCGCCCGCGGTGTAGAGCGTGCCAGAGCCGCAGCCGTTCGCGAGTTGCATGCCGATGCCGAACACGAACGCGCCGATGATGAGCGAAGGGCCGATCGGCGCGATCGCGCCGCCGAAACCGGGCACCAGCGCGGCGACCGGAACGATGACGAGCGACGCGACCGCGATCAGCAGCAGCGCGCCGAGCATTCCGCCCGCCTCGCCGTTGACGAGAAAGCGCCGCCACGCCGCCGTGAAGGAGAATTCGGTTTTCAGGAACGCGACGCCGAGCGCGAAGTCCGCCGAGGATCAGCGCGGCGGACGCCGGCTGCCCGTCGAGCGAGACCAGCGCCACAAGCACGGCCGCGCCGAGCACGGCGGCGATCAGGAACGGCCAGTCGAGCTTGGGGAGTTGAGACTCGGCAGGTGTCGAAAGCGTCGTCGTTGTCATTTGTTTCTTGTCATCCCGGCCGAGTGAAACGAGGGCCGGGATCCATACACTGAATTGCACCGTTCGTGGTTATGGATCACGGATAGCCGCTGCGCGGCTTCCGGGATGACGGCTGCGTTACGACCCGAAGCCGAGCGTCTTTTTCAGGTCATCCCACTTGGTGCGCGCCGAGGCAAGCGGACGGCTCGCGTCCGAGGTCCACTCGACCATCGAACCATAGTAAAGGCGCACGTCGCTGCGGCCGAGGACTTCGGAGAGCACGAACCAGTCGGTCGCGGCCCAGTGACCCGTGTTGCAGTAGGCGACCGCCGGCCCGCCCGGCAGCGCGCCCGCGATGGACGCAAGCTCGGCCTGCGGCTTCAGGCGATTGGTCTTCGCGTCATAGAACGTCGCGCTGTCGACATTTACGGCGCCGGGAATGCGCCCGTAGGCCTTCGCGGCAGGCGCCTTCTGCTTGCCATCGAAGAACGATGCCGGGCGCGAGTCGATCAAGGTCGCGCCGCCGGATTGCTCGATCTTCTGCACGTCGACGGCTTCGGCGAGCAACGCCTTGTTCAGCGTGGCGGTGAAGATTTTCGGCGACGGCTTCACGGCGCCGGTCTCGGTTGCGTTCTGCTCCGCGGCCCATGCCGCATAGCCGCCATCGAGGATCGAAACTTTGGAGACGCCCGCGACCTTCAGGGTCCAGTAAGTGCGCGCCGCAGAGCCGAAGTCGGTGTAATGCACGCCCGCCGGCACCACGACCACATGCGTGTCTTCGTCGATGCCGAGCTCGCCGATCAGTTTTTCCAGTTCGGGCAGCGTCGGCAGCATGAACGGCACGCCGCCGCGCGTCACGCGCCAGCCGGCCTTGTCGTAATCGCTGTGAACCGCGCCGGGGATATGGCCCTTCACGAATGCTTCCGCGCCGCCGCCATCGATCGCGGAGCGCACGTCGAGCACGAACACGTCCGGATCCTTCAGATGCTGCTTCAGCCAGCCGGTCGAGACCAGCGGCGTCACGGTCTCGGCGTGGCCGGGCACAGCGAGCGCAAACGACACCAGTGCCGCTACGGCGAGCGGGCGAAGACGGCGAAGAACGGAGACAAGGGCGGACATGGCTGGCCTCGATCAATTTCCCTCTTGAAATAGAATATTCTTCTCTGTAAGAGAAGATATCGGCTTCAAATAAGAAATATATTCTTTGATGATGCCGCGGATAGAACAATAACCTAATTTCTTGAGGTATTTTGGCATGGACGCCATCGACCGGAAGATCCTCGGCGTGCTGCAGCAGGACGCCTCGCTCTCCGTGGCGGAGGTCGGCAGCCGCGTGGGACTGTCATCTACGCCCGTGCTGGAAGCGCATCCAGAAGCTGGAAGCCGAGGGCGTGATCCAGAAACGCGTCGCCGTCGTCGACCCCGATAAAGTCGGCCTTGGCGTCACGGTTTTCGTCGCGATCGAAACCGGGGATCATTCGGAGGAATGGCTCGGGCGTTTTGCCGAAGCGGTGCGTGCGATGCCGGAGGTGCTGGAATTCTACCGGATGGCCGGCGACGTCGATTACATGCTGCGCGTCGCGGTCGCGAGCATCCAGGACTATGACGCGTTCTACAAGAAGCTGATCGCGTCGATCCCGCTCAAGAACGTCACCTCACGCTTCGCGATGGAGCGGATCAAGCAGACGACGTCGTTGCCGATTCCAAGCGGCGCCTAGGCGGCGCGCGCAACCTAGCAGCCCGACACGCCTTCGCGCGATACGCTGTCCGACAGGCGCGGCCGCATGTAGATCTGGTCCTTCAGCGTCATGTTGCTGATGATGCCGTAGCCGACGACCGGCACGAAATCGTACGTCGCTTCCGCCCAGATCAACGAGGTGTTGGCGACATTGAGCACCCCGTTTCCCGGCAGCGTCACGATGCCGCTCTTGGCTGTCGCGCCGTTCTTGGCGTCGCTCCAGCACACCTTGGCGACGCCGGCGTTGTCGATCTTCACGCTCGACACCGTAATCTTGAGTGGCGTGTCGCTGTACGGCGCTATCACCGCGGTCGCGGCGCTAAGGATCTTGGTTACGTCGTCGGTGGTGACGGTGGTCGACTGCGCCACGAGATCGCCGAGCGAGCGCGACACCAGCGTCACCTTGCGGTCGATCGCGATCGCGCGCGAGACCTCGGAACCGCCGATGTAAAGCGTGAGCATCAGCGGCAGCAGCATCGCGAATTCCACCGCCGATACGCCGCGCTGATCGCGCAAGAGGCGGCGCAGCGGCCGGCGCATGCGCGCCAGAAGGCGGGCAGAATTCATGGCGCGTCCTCTCATTGATAGGGCTCGTTGCGGAAGGCGGCGGTCGCGATCAGCAGGCGCTTGCTGCCCGACAGGTCGGCGAGATTGAAGTTCAGCACCGACGCAAACACCGGCCATTCGTACATCAGGCGCACGACGACGATCTGGCCGGGGCCGCCGGGCTGATATCCGAAGTTGTCCGTCTTCAGCTTCCCGTCAGGCCCGATCGGCTTCGTATTGTCGATCCCGCCGAACGTATCGTACTTCTTCACGTCGATCTTCATCTTGGTCTCGCAATCGAACAGACCCTTGATGCGAGCGCAGACTTGTTCCTTGAATTTCTGCTCCGTGTAGTTCTGCTGTTGCGCCTGCCCGGTCATGATCAACCGCGCGCTGTCCGCGACCGCGGTTTCCAGGGTCTGGCTCGCGAAGAAGACGAGCGCGGTTTCCATGATGGCGAACATCAGGCCGAGGAACGGCGCGGCGACGATGCCGAATTCGATTGCGGTCGCGCCCTTCTCGTGACGCGCAAACCGGCGCGTGATGCGAGAGAGCCGCGTGTGCGAGAGCTTCCTGGTTCCGAAGGCCAGCCCAGCCCGGATTGCGAGGATCATGACGCCACTGCTCCGGATGTGTTCGATCGGTGCCGGCGGCACCGACCTAAGCGATACGCTCGATCCGGTTGATCCTTAGCAAAATCGTATTGTCGAATTGTTGCTTCGATTGAAGACAGGCCGAGCAGCCGTCTTCATCTCTCGCTAACCAAGATCGGCTCGCGCGCTTCAGCGTGAGGGCGCGCGGCCTCCGCCGGCGGCGGCGCCGGTCGCCGAACTGTCGCGCACGCCGGATTGGCTGAGCGTCGCGTTGAAGTACTCCGCCGAGTTCCCGAGCGTGATGCGGCGTTCGCAATCGGGCGTGCAGCTGTAGGTCTCGCGCTGTATTCCGCGATAGACCTGCACATTCGAGCCGGTCGTACCTTTGACGACGATCGAACGCTCCATCAACACCGCGCCGGCACGGTCGAGCGCGATGAGGTTGGTCGAGCCATAGCCCTTGCCGGTGACGACCACGAGCCCGCCGGACTGCACCGCCACGTCGGCGATCAAGGGGTTGCCGACCACAATGGTCGATACTTTCTCCGGCAACTTCATGATGGTGGCCTGGTCGAGCGCGACGTTGAGCGCGTCCGCCGCCTGTGCAGCGCGGCGCAACCACAACGAGAAGCCGACCGTCAGCAACGCCAAACCCGCTTTCGCGAGGACGCGGCGCAATGTTTTCGCCTTCATACAGCGTCTCCGGACACTCAAAACTGCCGCAACGTCATTAGACCGCGCAAACCGGCTGATGCCGCATTTGACTGGAAATTGGTGAATGAAGTGCAAATGCAGCGTGTTCGTGGCGCTTCTCCTGGGATTGTCCATGTTGTTTTTGAGTTCCCTTGTACGGCTCGTCTCAGTATGACTATTGAAAGTATCAAGCAATTCTTGGCTCTACCGTAGTCTTTGACAATCTATCAATCAATAATATCAAATAATCATCTCAAATAATACATTGCGTTATCATATAAATAGCCTGTTAACCACGTAACTAACCTCTGAATTAGGCCCCCTTTTCATTGGCCGGATTAACTTTGTCGCAATTGCTCACTGGTAATTTTCCCGTCCATCGCATCGGGCCACACAACAAGCCCGGGCGGACTTCGCTCAGACAGCCACGTGTGGACCAAAGGAGCTACCCCATGAAGACCCTCGTTACGCGCTTCGCCAAGGATGAGTTGGGCGCGACGGCCATCGAATACGGCCTGATCGCCGCCGGCATCGCTGTTGCAATCATCACGGTTGTGCAGGGCCTCGGCACCAAGCTGAACACCGTGTTCGCGAACATCACGGCCGCGATCAAGTAATCACGCACCGGCAAACCGAATGCAGGGGGGCTCCGGCAAGCGCCGGGGCCTTTTTGCTTTGCGCAACACTCGGCGAGCTCACCCGATTGTCAGGCGACCGCCAAATGCGCGGATCATCCCGCCGCACGGATCGGCGGCCGGTACTTCTGGAACATCCATTAAATTTGAATCTTCATGCTAACGAGTTCTCCAAACTTGTCTCGTACAACGGAACTTAAGGCCGGCATACGCCGGTCTTACGCTGTCAACGGCACGGGTTTAGGGAGAACAGTGGTATGGCTATCTTCAAGTCCTTCGTTCAGGACGAAAGCGGCGCAACGGCCATCGAATATGGCCTCATCGCCGCCGGCATCGCGGTCGCGATCATCACGGTCGTGCAGGGTCTCGGCACGAAACTCGAGAACGTGTTCGCGAACATCACGGCCGCCATCAAGTAAGGCTCGCCGCTGCTGCTTGCAGCGCTACGGATCGCCGGCTGGCTGTTTCGACGCGAGGGGTAGCGCGTCGCGACGGCGGCCGGCGCCGATGCTAACGGATCGGCAACGGGCCTCTGTCTAAGGTCTTACGCGCGCAAATGGCGTGCGATGTCCGTTGCAGGTGGATCATGGTAGCCGACGCGATCAGGTTGCTCTTGTTTCCGGCTCTGATGGCTTTTGCGGCCTCAAGCGACCTGCTGACAATGACGATCTCAAACCGCGTATCGCTGATTCTGGCGGGCGGCTTTCTCGTCCTCGCGATCGCCATCGGCATGCCGCTCACCGAAATCGGGATGCATGTGGCCGCCGGTTTTGCCGTTCTGGTCGTCGCGTTCGTGTGCTTCGCACGCGGATGGATCGGCGGCGGCGACGCGAAGCTCGCGGCGGCGACCGCGCTGTGGCTCGGCTTCGACCAGCTCCTCAACTATTTCATCTTTGCCTCGTTGTTCGGCGGCGTTTTGACGCTGCTCATCATGCGCTTCCGCCTGATGCCATTGCCCAAGTTTCTTGCCGACCAGGAATGGGCGAAGCGCCTGCACCGCATGGATGCCGGCGTGCCTTACGGCATCGCGCTCGCGCTTGCGGCGCTGTGCGTCTATTCCGATACGCCGTGGATGAAGTCGTTCGGCCTCTAGCGTCGCGCGACGCTCTCACCTTCGCAATCATTCTTAACGGCTCGTGAAATTCGTGCGCCTCGCCGGCGCGTGCATGCGCACAAAACCTCGCGCAAGAATCGGTTAACTCAAATTGGATACGCGCCATTAACCATGGATTGACGTTTCACTGGTGAAATCCACTGCGTCGGCCGGGTTCGGCCAACAGCGTCATTGTGGAAAGTGAAGCGTATGAAAGCCGCGCGTCTTGTCGTCCTGGTGGTCGCGGTCGGTGCGGGTGGCGTTGCGGCGCTGCTCGCCGGACGATCCGGTGACGAACCACCGCCTCCTGTCCCCGTCGCTGCGACGCCGATCGACACGGTCGATGTCTTGGTTGCGCGCGGCGACATCCAGCTTGGCCAAGCGGTTTCCAGTCAGGATATGCAGTGGCAGCTGTGGCCGACCGCAGCCGCAAGCCCCGCCTTCGTGCGCAAATCCGACAAGCCCGAGGCGATCGAGCAGTTGTCGGGCGCGATTGCGCGCGCGCCGTTCGTTGCCGGCGAGCCGATCCGCGAAGCAAAGCTGATCAAGGCGAACGGCTCCGGCTACATGGCCGCGGTGCTCGACAAGGGCATGCGCGCGATCTCGACCGAAATTTCCCCGGAAACCGGCGCAGGCGGCTTCATCCTGCCGAATGACCGCGTCGACGTGATCCTGTCGCGCCGCGACAAGGAGGCCGAAAAAGCCGGCGCGGCCGAGACGCAGGTGAGCGAAACGATCCTGGTCAACATCCGCATTCTGGCGATCGACCAGACGCTCGGCGAGAAGGACGGCCAAAAGGTCGTGGTCGGCAAGACCGCGACGCTGGAGCTCGCGCCGCGCCAGGCCGAAACACTCGCGCTGTCGCGACAGCTCGGCACGCTCTCGCTCGCGCTGCGCAGCCTCGCGGACGCCGGCGAAATGACGCTGCCTGAGGACGACAAGAATGCAAAGCGGGTCGGCATCAACACGGTGCGCTTCGGTGTCGGCACCGTGACGACGCCGAAATGAGTCTTGTAGGGGACGAGTGATATGGTCATGCGTAAATTCACACGGGCGGCGTTCATTGCCATGCTCGCAGCGGCGTGCTTCGGCACGGCGCTCAGCGCGCATGCGAGCGAACCGGCAGGCGTTGCGTCATCTTCGGCGCCGCTGCAGGTCGTCGGCTCGGATTCCTCCTCGCGCTTCGTGCAACTCGGCATTGGCAAGTCGGTGGTGATCGACCTGCCGCGCGACATCAAGGATGTGCTTGTCGCAGAGCCGAAATTCGCCAACGCCGTCGTGCGTTCGACGCGCCGCGCCTACCTGATCGGCGTCGCGGTCGGCCAGACCAACATCTATTTCTTCGACGCCGAAGGCAAACAGATCGCCGGCTTCGACGTCGCGGTGACGCGCGACCTCAACGGCATCCGCGCGATGCTGCAGAAGCTGCTTCCGCGTTCCGACGTGCGCGTCGACGGCGTCGGTGACGGCGTCGTGCTGACCGGCAGCGTCGCGAACGCGACCGAATCGCAGCAGGCCTACGACGTCGCGACGCGCCTCGTCGGCGGCACCGAAAAGGTCGTGAACAATCTGACCGTGCGCGGCCGCGATCAAGTGATGCTGAAGGTGACCGTTGCCGAAGTGCAGCGTGACGTCATCAAGCAGCTCGGCATCGACCTGAACGGAAGCTTCAGCTACGGCAGCGCGGTCCTCAACTTCAACAACTCCAATCCGTTCACCGCGCTTGGCCAGCAGCTGGTCGAAGGCAACGGGTTCTCTGGCCAGTTCAAGAGCGTGCAGGCGACCCTGCGCGCGATGGAGCGCGCCGGCGTGATCCGCACGCTGGCCGAACCGAACCTCACTGCGATCTCGGGCGAGAGCGCCAACTTCCTCGCGGGCGGCGAATTCCCGGTTCCGGCCGGCTACCAGTGCGATCCCGCGACGCGGGTCTGCCAGCTCTCGATCCAGTTCAAGAAGTTCGGCGTCGGCCTCAACTTCACGCCGGTGGTGCTGTCGGAAGGCCGCATCAGCCTGAAGGTGCTGACCGAAGTGTCCGAGCTGTCCCAGGAAAACGCGATCCAGATCGTGTCGGGTGGCGGTACGCAGACCATTCCGGCGATCAAGACGCGGCGCGCCGAGACCACGCTTGAAATTCCGTCGGGCGGCGCGATGGCGATGGCCGGCATGATCCAGGAGCAGACCAAGCAGGCGATCAGCGGCTTGCCCGGCCTGATGCAGGTTCCGGTCCTCGGTGCGCTGTTCAAGAGCCGCGACTACGTCAATCGGACCACCGAACTGGTGGTGATCGTGACGCCGTACATCGCGCGCGCCGTTGCCCAGAAGGACCTCTCGCGTCCGGACGACGGCTACCAGGACGCATCCGATCCCGCCGCTGTGCTGCTCGGCCGCTTCAACCGCCTTTACGGCGCGCCCGGCAAGGGTCCTGCGGCATCCGGCTATCACGGCAAGTACGGCTTCATTCTGGATTGATGGACGCGACGAGGACAAACCCATGAAAAAAATTCCGCACCTCGCGCGCGCCGCTGTCCTTGTCAGCCTCGCGGCCCTGATGGCCGGCTGCAAGACGACCGCGTCATATGAAGAGACGACCGCGAGCATTCCGAACGATATCCGCCAGCGTCACCCGATCGTGGTGCGCGAGAAGGCGCAGACGATGACGGTGTTCATCGGCGACCGGCGCGGCAACCTCACTCCAGCGCAGCGCGTCGAAGTCGGCGCACTCGCGTCCGGCTGGCGCGCGGAGGCGAGCGGCGGCTTCATCATCGATGTACCGGTCGGCGGCGCGAACGAGCGGGCGGCCACCAGTGCGGTGCGCGAGATCCGTTCGATCCTCGCCGCGAACGGCGTGCCGCATCACGCAATCCAGGTGAAGCCGAACCATAGTCAGGATCCGGTGCGCCCTCGGCACGATCCGCGTCAGCTATCCGAAGATGGCAGCCGAGACCGGCCCATGCGGGCTGTGGCCGCATGACATCAGCCCGACCTACGACCTGCTCCATTGGCAGAACAAGCCGTATTGGAATCACGGTTGCGCGCTGCAACGCAATCTCGCCGCGCAAGTCGACAATCCGGCCGACCTCGTGCAGCCGCGCGCCGAAGCGCCGGCGCTCGCCGCGCGCCGCTCCACCGTGCTCGACAAGTACCGCAAGGGCGAACCCACCGCGACAGTCTCCCCGGATGCCAACAAAGGCAAGATTAGCGACCTGGGCCAATGATCAAATTTGCACTCAAGGGCGGCGATCCAAGCGCCGCAACCGCCGAACCGGTCGTGCAGGAAGAGCACATCGCGCCGGTGCCACGCATTTCGATCCAGGCGTTCTGCGCCTCGGCCGACACTGCGGCTGCCATGCAGGCAGCGAGTGAAGACCGGCGCATGACCAAAGCGCATCTGAAGATCCAGATGGGCGGGATCGCGGCCGCAACCGAGGCCTACCGGTCTTCGGCGACGCCGAACGTCGTCATCATCGAGTCGGATGGCCGCGGCGAGGAACTGCTTGGCGGCCTCGATGTGCTGGCCGAAGTTTGCGACGCCGGGACGCGCGTGATCGCGATCGGCCATCTCAACGACATCATCCTCTACCGCGAGATGGTCCGGCGCGGCGTCAGCGACTACCTGATCGCGCCGGTCGGACCGGTCGATCTCATCCGCGCGATCTCCGGCCTGTTCCATGCGGCCGATGCGAAGCCGGTCGGGCGCTCGCTCGCGGTCGTCGGCGCCAAGGGCGGCGTCGGCGCTTCGACGATCGCGCACAACATCGCCTGGGCGATCGCACGTGACGTGCATCTCGATGCGGTGGTCGCCGACCTCGACCTGCCGTTCGGCACCGCCGGTCTCGACTTCAACCAGGATCCGCCGCAGGGTATCGCGGACGCCGTGATGTCGCCCGACCGCATCGACACCGCATTCGTCGATCGCCTGCTGTCGAAGTGCACCGACCACCTCAGCCTGCTCGCCGCGCCCGCGACGCTCGACAAGGTCTATGATTTCGGCGCCGAGTCGTTCGATTCGATCTTCGACGTGCTGCGCGCTACCGTGCCGTGCATCGTGCTCGACGTGCCGCATGTGTGGACCGGCTGGGCGCGGCGCACGCTGATCGGCGCCGACGATATCCTGATCGTGGCGTCGCCCGATCTCGCCAACCTGCGCAACACCAAGAACCTGGTGGACCTGCTCAAGGCGGCGCGGCCGAACGACTCGCGCCCGCAGTACTGCCTGAACATGGTCGGCGTGCCGAAGCGCCCCGAGATCAAGGCCGCCGACTTCGCCAAGGCGCTCGAGTTCGATCCGATCGCGAGCATTCCGTTCGACCCCGCGGTGTTCGGCACCGCGGCCAACAACGGGCAGATGATCGCCGAGGTATCGTCAGGGCACCGCACGGCGGAGACGTTCCGCTCGCTTGCCCAAACGCTCACCGGCCGCACCGAGGTGAAGCGTTCGCGCGGGAACCTGCTGACCCCGCTTCTTGAAAAACTCAAGCGCCGTCAGGCGTAACGTCCGGAGACAGGCGTGTTCGGAAAGCGTTCCAGTTCAGGTCCCGACCCTCGCGGTCCGGCCGCTGCGGCCCCGGTGGCGCCGCCGCCTGAGCCTGCGCGCGCGCCCGCGGCCGCGATGGGCGGCAGCGACGTCGGACTTGCACCGATGCCGTCGTCCGGCCTCGGTGCGCCGATCACATCGCCGCCGCTTGCACCGGGCTCCGGTCCGAAGCCGCTCATTCCGACCGCGCGCGACAGCCGGCGCTCGGAGTCCTATTACGAGGTCAAGGGCGCGATCTTCTCCGCCCTGATCGAGGCGATCGACCTGTCACAACTCGCGCGGCTCGATGCCGAGTCCGCGCGCGAGGAAATCCGCGACATCGTCAACGAGATCATCGCGATCAAGAGCATCGTGATGTCGATCGCCGAGCAGGAAGAGCTGCTCGACGACATCTGCAACGACGTTCTCGGCTACGGCCCGCTCGAGCCGCTGCTGGCGCGCGACGACATCGCCGACATCATGGTGAACGGCGCAAACACCGTATACATCGAAGTCAACGGCAAGATTCAGCAGACCAACATCCGATTCCGCGACAATCAGCAGCTGCTGAACATCGCCCAGCGCATCGTCAACCAGATCGGCCGCCGCGTCGATGAAGCCTCGCCGATCTGCGACGCGCGCCTGCCGGACGGCTCGCGCGTCAACGCGATCGTGCCTCCGCTCGCGATCGACGGGCCCTCGCTCACCATCCGCAAATTCAAGAAGGACAAGCTGCGGCTCGACCAGCTCGTCAAGTTCGGCTCGATCTCGCCCGAGGGCGCCGAGATTCTGAAGATCATCGGCCATTGCCGCGCCAACGTTCTGGTGTCCGGCGGTACCGGCTCGGGCAAGACCACGCTGCTCAACTGCCTGACCTATTACATCGAGGAAGACGAGCGCATCATCACCTGCGAGGACGCCGCCGAACTGCAGCTGCAGCAGCCGCATGTGGTGCGCCTGGAAACCCGCCCGCCGAACCTTGAAGGCGAAGGCCAGGTCACGATGCGCGATCTGGTCAAGAACTGCCTGCGTATGCGCCCCGAGCGGATCATCGTCGGCGAAGTCCGCGGACCCGAGGCGTTCGACCTGTTGCAGGCGATGAACACCGGCCACGACGGCTCGATGGGCACGCTGCATGCCAATACGCCGCGCGAGGCGCTGTCACGTCTCGAATCGATGATCACGATGGGCGGCTACACGCTGCCCTCCAAGACCATCCGCGAGATGATCTGCTCATCCGTGGACGTGGTGATCCAGGCGGCGCGCCTGCGCGACGGCTCGCGCCGCATCACGCACATCACCGAGGTGATGGGCATGGAAGGCGACGTCATCATCACGCAGGACGTTTTCCTCTACGAGATGATGGGCGAAGACGCCAACGGCAAGCTGATCGGCCGTCACCGCTCGACCGGCATCGGCCGCCCGAGATTCTGGGAGCGCGCCCGCTATTTCGGCGACGAGCAGCGCCTCGGCGCCGCCCTCGACGCCGCCGAAATCGCCGGCGAACCGTTCAAGGGCTGAGGCAGGCGCCATGGCCACGCAAACGCTTGCAATGTTCTTCCTGGTCGCGCTCGCGGTCGGCGGACTCATTTGGGTGTTCGTCTATCCGATCATTTCCGGCGAGCGGAAGGTCGAACAGCGCCAGGAAAGTGTGGTCCGCACCGAGCCGGCCTCGCGCGCCGCGGCGGCTTCGCGCACAGGCCCGAAAGTGCGGCGCGAGCAGGTCGAAGAGACGTTGAAGGAACTGGAGGTCAAGCAGCAGAAGCAGAAGAACCTGCCGCTGACCATGCGCATTTCGCAGGCCGGCCTGAACTGGACCAAGCGGCAGTTCATCATCATCAGCGTGGGCATCGGCGCCGCGCTTTTCGTGCTGATCTTTATCGTCGGCGGTGGTCCGCTTGCCGCGCTCGGCGCGGGCTTCGCCGGCGGCTTCGGCGTGCCACGCTGGCTGCTCGGCTTCCTGAAGAAGCGCCGCGAGAACAAGTTTCTGCATAACTTTCCCGATGCGGTCGACGTGATCGTGCGCGGCGTGAAGGCCGGCCTCCCGCTCGGCGACTGCCTGCGCATCATCGCGACCGAATCGCAGGAACCGGTGCGCGGCGAGTTCAAGGTGATCGTGGAGTCGCAGACTGTCGGCATTCCGATGGGCGACGCCTGCGCCAAGCTGTTCGAGCGCATGCCGCTGCCCGAGGCGAACTTCTTCGGCATCGTGGTGTCGATCCAGCAGCGCGCCGGCGGCAACCTGTCGGAAGCGCTCGGCAATCTCTCGCGCGTGCTGCGCGACCGCAAGAAGATGAAGGCCAAGATCCAGGCGATGTCGATGGAAGCGAAGGCCTCCGCCTGCATCATCGCCGCGCTGCCGTTTGCCGTGATGATCCTCGTCTACATCTCGAGCCCGAACTACATCGAACTCCTTTGGACCCACCCGACCGGCCGCATGCTGATGGCCGGCAGTGCGGCCTGGATGACGATGGGCGTCCTCGTCATGAGGAAAATGATCAACTTCGACTTCTAGCGCGCGTGCCTCAACACCGGTCAAACGGACTCATGCGCGGACAAATTCTGACACGACTCCTAGGATAGCATCGTGGTCGAGTTCATCATCGAGAAAATGCACGACCCGAAGATGATGGCGAGCGTGTTCGCCTTCATCGCCGCGATGGCGACCGTCATCACCCTCGCGATGCCGCTGCTCGCGCGCAACGATCTGACCCGCCGCATGAACGCCGTGTCGATCGAGCGCGAGAAAATGCGTCAGCGCGAGCGCGAGCGGCTTGCGCGCGGCGACAAGGTGCAGCTGCGCCAAACGCCCAAGCAGTACATGAAGAGCATTGTCGACCAGTTCAACCTGACCAAGTGGGTCGGGCAGGAGCAGGCGCGCGACAAGCTGGTGCAGGCGGGCTATCGCGGCAACGCGCCCTACGTGACGTACCTGTTCTTCCGCATGGTGTCGCCGATCGTGGCGTTCCTGGTGTCGCTGTTCTACATCTTCTTCATTCTGCAGGTCGACCGTCCGCCGATGATCAAGCTCGGCATGTGCCTGTTCGCCGCGTTCGTCGGAATGCAGATTCCCGTATCTGTTCCTGAAGAACAAGATCTCCAAGCGCCAGCTTTCGATCCGCCGCGCATTCCCGGACGCGCTCGACCTGTTGCTGATCTGCGTCGAGTCCGGCATGTCGATCGAGTCCGCGTTCCGGAAGGTCAGCCAGGAGATCGGCTCGCAGTCGATCCCGCTGGCCGAAGAACTGACGCTGACCACTGCCGAGCTTTCCTACCTGCAGGACCGAAAGGTCGCGTACGAAAATCTCGCCAAGCGCACCGACCTCGAAGGCGTAAAGGCCGTCTGCGTCGCGCTGCAGCAGTCAGAGCGCTACGGCACGCCGCTCGGGCAGACGCTGCGGGTGATGGCGCAGGAAAACCGCGACATGCGCATGTCGGAAGCCGAGAAGAAAGCCGCCGCGCTGCCGCCCAAGCTCACCGTGCCGATGATCCTGTTCTTCCTGCCGGTGCTGTTCGTCGTCATTCTCGGACCGGCCGCGATCCGCGTGATGGCGATCCAGTAGCGGCACGGAGTCCTCAATCTGGCGGCACTTTCGCTTTTCGTGAAATACCGCAGCGGTGCGAATGGCAAGGCCCCGTCAGGGGCCTAGGAATGGACGACGCCTTGGCTTGCTCCAAATAGCGCGCCGGCGACCACCGGTACGATTTATTCTCGCGCTATCAATAGGCGCGACCAACCGCGTGCTTACGACCCGCTCTCATCAACCGGATCGAGGCCTTCGACCGGGCGTGAGCGGATCGTCTTCTTCATGCTCGCCGCGGCGCCGCTGCCGCCCTTTTGCGCCAGCATCTGGCGCAAGTAAGCGACGTTTGCGGCCGCCTCGCCCGACGGCAGGTCCGCGCGGGCGATGGTTTCGGCCTCCGGGAAGCGGCCCTGCAGCCCGACCACCAGCGCCAGATTCTGCCGCACGCGCTTGTCGACACTGCCCTTGGCCACGCGCGGCGCAGCGTCGCCTCGGCGCGCTTCAGGTCCTTTGCGAGCGCATAGGAGAGGCCGAGGTTCGAGAGCACCGATGGCTCATCCGGCATGATCTTGAGCGCGCTCGCGTAATAGCGCTGCGCTTCATCATGTCGGCCCATCTGGTCGAGCACTGCCCCTTGCACCGAGAGGATACGCCAATCGGGCTGGTCGGGCGAATGCGAGCGTTCCAGCACGTCGAGCGCCTGCTTGAAGTTGCCGGCGTCCGCGAGCGCGCGCCCATAGGCGCCGAGCAGCACCATGTTCGCGGGATTGTGAATCGCGGCGGTTTCGAGAACCGCGGCGGCCTGGGTGCGCTGGGCGGTGGCGCGCAACGCCTGGGCGTAGCGGATCGCATTGTCGGCGTCGCGCGGATTGTTGCGAAACCTCTCGCCGAGCGCGTCGGCTTCTCGCCGCCAATCGCTCTCGCTGCGCTGGGGCGCGCCGGATGAAATCGAGCCGGTGGTCTCGGTTGAACCAAGCGAACCGAGCGTCTTGCAGCCGGCGAGCGCGCCGGCCATCAACGCCACGGTGGTGAGCAAACGGACGCGGGAAGCCACTCGTACAATCATGGTGCTGCTCCGCCGGCAGAGCCCCGCCCGCCAGCCAAACCAGCAATAGATCGTTAACCCTAACACCCGGTTAAACCGGTGGCTCGCCCTGCTTTTCGAGCTTGGGCGGCCGTGCTAGCTCGGGCCGACTCTTGAGGATTTCCATGCATTCAGCTTTCGTCGCGCGCGGCGGCGCGGCCATCCCGGTCTGGTTCGTCCACGCAGGCACGTGGGCGCAGGTGCGCGAGCAATTGGGTGCGGCGGCGCAGCGCTTTGCCGAGACCGCAAGGTTCGAGCCGAAGCCCGGGCAATCGCTACTGCTGCCCGGCGCGGATGGCGCGCTCGCCGGCGTGCTGTTCGGGCTGGAAGCTGCGGATCGGCCCGAAAAAGACCGCTTCCTGCCGGGCCGCCTGCCCGGCCTGCTGCCGGCCGGCACATACCGTTTCGCGAACGCGCCGCACGACACACGCCTGGCCGCACTCGCCTTTGCGCTCGGCTCCTACCGGTTCACGCGCTACCGCAAAGCGGAAACGAATGGAGCACAGCTCGAAATTCCGGAGGGCGTGGATGGCGATGATCTCTCGCGCATCGCCGAAGGCGTCGCGCTCGCGCGCGACCTGATCAACACGCCGGCGAACGACCTCGGGCCGGCAGAACTGGAAGACGCGGCGCGCGCGCTTGCGGCAAAGCACGGGGCAAGTTTCCGTTCGATCGTCGGCGACGACCTGCTGACGCAGAACTTTCCGCTCATTCATGCGGTCGGACGCGCCTCGCCGCGCACTCCGCGGCTGATCGATGTCACGTGGGGCGATCCAGCCGCGCCGAAGATCACACTGGTCGGCAAGGGCGTATGCTTCGACACCGGCGGGCTCGATATCAAGCCGGACTCGGCGATGTTGATCATGAAGAAGGACATGGGCGGCGCCGCGAGCGTGCTGGCGGCCGCGCACATGATCATGGACGGCAAGCTGAAGGTGCGGCTGCGCGTGCTGATTCCGGCGGTCGAGAACGCAATCGCAGGCGACGCATTCCGCCCGCTCGACGTTTACAGATCGCGCAAAGGCATCACGGTCGAGATCGGCAACACCGACGCCGAAGGCCGGCTGGTACTCGCCGATGCGCTCGCGCTCGCCGACGAGGAAGCGCCAGAATTGATCGTCGACATGGCGACTTTGACCGGGGCAGCGCGCGTCGCACTCGGTCCGGAGTTGCCGCCGTTCTACACGCACGACGACACGCTCGCGGCCGACCTTGCGCGACATGCGGACGCCGAGCGGGACCCAATGTGGCGCATGCCGCTTTGGCGGCCTTACGAGTCGCTGCTCGACTCGAAAACCGCTGACATCAACAATGTCGGCGGTCCGCAGGCGGGCTCGATCACGGCCGCGTTGTTTCTCAATCGCTTCGTGTCCGCCGCGAAGGCCTGGGCGCACTTTGACATCTATGGGTGGACGCCGAGCGCCAAACCCGGGCGGCCCGATGGCGGCGAGTGCCAAGTCGCGCGAGCGCTCTATGCGCTGCTCAAGGAGAAATACTCCTGACCTTATGCTGAGGAGCCCGCGCGATAGCGCGGCGTCTCGAACCATGGCCGTCCTTGGGGCCATCCTTCGAGACGCGTGCTTCGCACGCTCCTCAGGATGAGGGGATGAGCTTGCCGCTCCCGCCCATACCTGAAACAATTCGGCCCCGTAACGATCCAGCGGGGCACACATGGCCGTCGATCTGCGGCCGTCCCAGGCCTTGAAATTGCTGCAGGATTTCAATCTGACGCTGGTCACCGGCGGCGAAGCCGACCTTTCCGCGCGCCAGCTATCCATCCTGCTCACGATTTATTTGGAGCCGCCGCCGCACACTGTGCGCGGGCTCGCCGCCAGACTGAAAGTGACCAAGCCGGTGATCACGCGCGCACTCGACACCATGGGAAAGCTTGAATTGGTTTCGCGGCGACGCGACGAGACCGACCGGCGCAACGTCGTGATCCAGCGCACCCCGAAAGGCGCGCTCGCGGTCGAGCGGCTCGGCGACGTGCTGATCAGCAAGGCCAGGGAGTTACCGCGGTGAATTTCGATCCGCGTGTCACGCCGGCGCGAAGCGACCTCGCCGCAAAGCGCCTGGAAGGCCTGGTGACGGCGGCGCGCTTTGCCGACGGCGAAGAGCGCGAGGTGATCGACGCGCAAGCGCCGATGCGCGCGGCGCCCGCGCCGGATGCGCCGCTCGTGACCGAGGCGCTGATGGGCGAGCGCGTCACGATCTACGATTTCAACGACGAAGGCTGGGCGTGGGGCCAGCTTGCCGATGATGGCTATGTGGGATGGCTGCCGGCGAATGCGCTGCTGGCACCGCGAGACAAGCTGACCCACAAGGTGACGGCACTGCGCACGCTCGCGTTCCCCGGGCCGTCGATCAAGCTGCCGCCGGTGGCAATGCCGCCACTTGGCGCAAGGCTGACGGTCACACGCGAGCGGGATCGCTTCGCGGTATCGCCGGTCGGGTTTCTCCCCGCGAGCCATGTGGCGCCGCTTGATTATCGCGAGACGGATTTTGTCACGGTGGCGGAGCGTTTCACTGGCACACCGTATCTGTGGGGCGGCAAGACCAACCATGGTCTCGATTGCTCGGCGCTGGTGCAGATTGCACTGAATGCCTGCGGTATCCCCTGCCCGCGCGACAGCGACATGCAGGAAAGCGCGCTCGGCAAGCCAATCGAATTGAAGGATGCGCGGCGCGGCGATCTCGTGTTCTGGAAGGGCCATGTGGCGATCGTGTGCGACGCGACGACGATCGTTCACGCCAACGCCTTTCACATGATGGTGATGATGGAGCCGATCGCCGAAGCGATTGCCCGCATCCGCGCGGCGGGCAGCGAAGTCACGAGCGTGAAGCGGCTCTAGTAGCCGGTCTTGCGGTCGACCACATTCGCAAGCGGTTCACCGCGCTCGAAGCGCGCGATCTGATCGGCCACGTAAACGGAAATCGCATCCGGATCAGTGTCGGCGGCGTTGTGCGGCGACAACGTCACGTTCGGGTGGGTCCAGAACGGGCTGTCGGCCGGCAGCGGCTCAGTGTGGAAAACGTCCAGCGTTGCGGCGAGCAACGTGCCGTCATCAAGCGCAGCCAGCAGATCGTCCTCGTTCTGCAATCCGCCGCGCCCCGCATTGACCAGCACCGGTCCGCCAAGCTTTCCGTCCCGCGCGAGCTTGGAGAATGTGCGCCGGTTGAGAATGCCGCGCGTCTGCGGGGTCAGTGGCAAAAGGCAAACCAGCACGTCGGTGCGCGCAAGGAATTCATCAAATTGTCCCTCGCCCGCGAAGCACTTGATGCCGGGCAGCGCCTTCCAGCTGCTGCTCCAGCCGGCGACATCGAAGCCAAGGCGCTGCCAACGCATCCGCGGCATCGCGCCCAAGCACGCCCATCCCCATGATGCCGACACGCAGGTCGCGCGCCGCCCATTGCAATTTCGGCACCCAGACTTTGTCGCGCTGGCTTTGCGTGTAGTAGCCCTGACGGCGGTGATGCATCAGCACATGCATCACGACGTATTCGGTCATGCGCTTGGTGAGATCGTCGACCGCGACGCGCACCAGCGGCACCGGCGGCAAAGTCAGGTCGGCCACCACCGCGTCGACACCCGCGCCAAGATTGAAGATTGCGGCGAGCTTGGGAAATCCTGCGAGCGCGCCTGCTTGAGGCTTCCACACCGCCGCATAGCGCACCATCTCGGGATCGATTGCGTCATCCGGAATCAGCGCTACCGGCCGGTCCGGGCATACGCGCAGGAAGCGCTGCGCGCCACCGCCCCGGAGCCCAGTTCTCGGTGCCGCCTGTGATGAGTAGCGCAAGCCCGCCTTTTGTCGTCACTCAGGTACGTCCCAGCTTCTCAAGCGCTCTTTCAGAGCGTCTACGTCCTTGTCCTCAGGATTTTCCGGCTCCGCCAGCACACCCTCGGGCGCAGCTTCGATATTGAAGGCCGCGGCGAACAGCGCGCGCGTGTAGTCGCTGCGCGGCGCGCGGAACAGCTCCGCGGCGGGCCCCTCCTCGACGATCTTGCCGTCGCGCATGACGATCAGGCGGCTCGCCAGCGCCGAGACGACGCGCAGGTCGTGCGAGATGAAAAGGTAGGTCAGGTTGCGGCGCTTCTGCAGGTCGCGCAGCAGATCGACGATCTGCGACTGGATCAGCATGTCGAGCGCCGAGGTCGGCTCGTCCATCACGACGAACGTCGGCTCGAGCACGATCGCGCGCGCGACCGCAATGCGCTGGCGCTGCCCGCCGGAGAATTCGTGCGGATAGCGGAAGCGCGTCTCGGGATCGAGCCCGACATCCTTCAGCGCCGCGATGACGCGCGCCACGCGCTCTTCGGCTGAGAGATGCGGCTGATGCACCCACAGCCCTTCCTCGATGACGTCGGAGACCGACATGCGCGGGCTCAGCGAACCATATGGGTCCTGAAACACGATCTGCATGTCGCGGCGGAACGGCCGCATCTCCTTGAAGCGCAGACCTTGCAGCGGCTTGCCCATGAACACGATCGGGCCGTCGGAGGAGATCAGGCGCAGGATCGCAAGGCCGAGCGTGGTCTTGCCCGAGCCGGACTCGCCGACGATGCCGAGCGTCTCGCCCTGACGCACCGAGATGCTGACGCCGTCGACCGCCTTGATGTGGCCGACTACCTTGCGCAACACGCCGCGCTTGATCGGGAACCAGACTTTCAGATTGTCCGTCTCGACCACGACGGGCGCCTGCGGCTGCAACGGCGCGGGATCAGGCTTGGGCACCGCGGCGAGCAGCGCGCGTGTGTAAGGGTGCTGCGGTCGCGCGAACACCTCCTCGACGGGTCCTGTTTCGACGATCTTGCCGTCCTTCATGATGCAGACCGTGTCGGCGATCTTGCGCACGATGCCGAGGTCATGCGTGATGAACAGCATCGCCATGCCG
Source organism: uncultured Alphaproteobacteria bacterium (assembly GCA_963779545.1). Classification (GTDB taxonomy): domain Bacteria; phylum Pseudomonadota; class Alphaproteobacteria; order Rhizobiales; family Xanthobacteraceae; genus PALSA-894. Next base: position 489,669 of record CAVZYQ010000015.1, read on the forward strand.
AGCCGCGTCTGCAGCTCCTTCAATAGCTTCAGCACCTGCGCCTGCACGGTGACGTCGAGTGCGGTGGTCGGCTCGTCGGCGATCAGCAGGTCGGGCTCGTTCGCGAGCGCCATCGCGATCATGACGCGCTGGCGCTGCCCGCCGGAAAGCTGATGCGGATAGCTCGCGAGCCGCCCTTGCGGGTCGGGAATGCCGCACAGACCCAGCAGTTCGATCGTGCGATCGCGGGCCGCCTTGCCGGTGATGCCGCTGTGCAGCAGCAGGATTTCGCCGATCTGCTTCTCGATGGTGTGAAGCGGATTGAGCGACGTCATCGGCTCCTGAAAGATGATAGTGATGTCGTTGCCGCGCACCTTGCGGATTTCGTGGTCAGGCAGGCTCAGCAATTCCTGGCCTTTGAAGTGGACGGTGCCGGACGGGTGGCTCGCCGCCGGATATGGCAACAGCTTCATCACCGACAGCGCGGTGACGGATTTGCCGGAGCCGGATTCGCCGACCAGCGCAACGGTCTCGCCCTTTTTGAGCTCGAACGAAATGCGGTCGACCGCAACGAGCTGTCGTGGACCCTGACGGAACGCGACGGAAAGGTCGCGGACGGAGAGCAAGGGCTGGGTTGTGGCGTCCACGGCACTCACCCGAACGTCTTGCGCGGGTCGAAGGCATCGCGCACCGCCTCGCCGATGAAGATCAGCAGCGAGAGCATGAACGCCACGGTAAAGAAGCCCATCAAGCCGAGCCACGGCGCCTGGATGTTGGCCTTGCCCTGCGACAGCAGTTCGCCGAGCGAAGGCGAGCCGGGCGGCAGGCCGAAACCGAGGAAGTCGAGCGCGGTCAGCGTCATCACCGAAGACGACACGATGAACGGCAGGAACGTCATGGTCGCCACCATGGCGTTCGGCAGCAGATGGCGGAACATGATCTTGGCGTTGGAGACGCCGAGCGCGCGCGCCGCCTGGACGTACTCGAAATTGCGTCCGCGCAGGAATTCAGCGCGCACCAGGCCGACGAGCGATACCCATGAGAACAGGAGCAGGATGCCGAGCAGCACGAAAAAGCCCGGAACCAGCACAGAGGAAATGATCAGCAGCAGGTAGAGCGACGGGATCGAGGTCCAGATCTCGATGAAGCGCTGGAACAGCATATCGGTCCAGCCGCCGAAGAAACCTTGGACGGCGCCAGCCGCTACGCCGATGAACGACGAGATCAGCGTCAGCGCGAGCCCGAACAGCACCGAGATGCGGAACCCGTAGATCAGCCGCGCCACCACGTCGCGGCCCTGGTCGTCGGTGCCGAGCCAGTTGTATTCGAGATCGCGGCAGCCTTTGCCGCCCATCTTTTCGACAGCGGGCTTGCACTGCTCCTCGGTGAGCATCCAGGTCGGCGGCGACGGCGCCGGTGTCGGCAAATTGAGATTGTGTGTCGAATAGGAGAAATGGATCGGCGGAAAATACATTGTGCCGCCCTTCTCGGCGATCAGTTTGCGCAGATAGGGATCGCGATAATCCGCCGCCGTCTCGAACTCGCCGCCGAACGCCGTCTCCGGATAGGTGAACAGCACCGGCACGAAAATCTTGCCTTCGAGCCGCACCAGGAACGGCTTGTCGTTCGCCAGGAACTCGGCGAACAGCGTGACGACAAACAGCACCATGAAAACCCAGAACGCCACATAACCGCGCCGGTTCGCCTTGAAGTTCTGCCAGCGCCGCAAATTGATCGGCGACATCTTCAAGCCGTGCCGTGACGGCGGCACTTCAAGGCCCATCACGCCGATGGCGGATGCGTCGGGAGCGCGGTCGGTGGTGCGAGCGTCCACCTCAGACCTCGCGGGTTTCGAAGTCGATGCGCGGATCGACCCACGTGTAGGTGAGGTCGGCGATCAGGTTCACCGCAAGCCCGATCAACGAGAAGATATAGAGCGTGGCGAACACCACCGGATAGTCGCGATTGAGCACGCTCTCGAACCCGAGCAAGCCAAGCCCATCGAGCGAGAAGATCGTCTCGATCAGCAGCGAACCGGTGAAGAACGCATGCACGAACGCGCCGGGAAAGCCTGCGATCACGATCAGCATCGCATTGCGGAAGATGTGGCCGTAGAGCACCTGGCGGCTGCTGCAGCCCTTGGCGTGCGCGGTCAGCACATATTGCTTGCGGATTTCATCGAGGAAGGAGTTTTTCGTCAGCAGCGTCATGGTGGCGAAGGCGGCGAGCACCATCGACAGAAGTGGCAGCACCAGATGCCACATGAAATCGAGGATCTGCGCGTACCACGGCAGCGCCAGGAAGTTGTCGGAGGTCAGCCCACGCAGCGGGAAGAAGTTCCAGAACGAGCCCCCGGCGAACAGGATGATCAGCAGAATCGCAAAGAGAAATCCCGGGATCGCGTAGCCGACAATGATGACGCTCGACGTCCAGGTGTCGAACGGCGTGCCGTCCGCCACCGCCTTGCGGATGCCGAGCGGGATCGAGATCAGGTACGTCAGCAGCGTCATGAAGATGCCGAGCGACATCGAGACCGGCAGCTTCTCCTTGATCAGTTGCAGCACGCTGACATCGCGGAAATAGCTCTTGCCGAAGTCGAAGGTAATGAAGTTCGTCAGCATCAGGTAGAAGCGTTCGTAGGCCGGCTTGTCGAAGCCGAACTGTTTTTCCAGGCTCTTGATGAATTCCGGGTCGAGGCCCTGCGCTCCGCGATATTTCGACGTAACCTCACCGCCGGCCGACGCCTGCATCTGGCCGCGTCCGCCGAAATCGCCACCCTGCGAGCCGGACATGCGCGAGGTCGCGCCGGTGTCGGAGCCGGAAATCTGCGCGATGACTTTCTCGACGGGGCCGCCCGGCGCGAATTGCACGACAGCGAACGACACCAGCATGATTCCGAACAGCGTCGGGATCATGAACAGGATGCGGCGGATGATGTAGGCAGCCATTGGGTCAGCAAAGCTCGTCGGTTGGAGGCATCTTTACCTTTTCATTGCGCGTGATCTTATCCGAAAACCGGTTCCCTTTCGGGATCACGCGCTAACGCCCCCGCTCGAGTTTCGCCGCCTTGTCGGCATCGTACCACCATGTCTCCGGAATGCCGCGGGCAAATCCGGGCTTCTTCGGCGGAGAGCCGAACACATCCCAATAGGCGATCCGGTGCGACGCCAGATACCAGTGCGGAATCCAGTAGCGGCCGGCGCGGATCACGCGGTCGAGCGCGCGGCACGCGATGGTCAATTCACCGCGCGTCTCGGCCGCGATGATCTTTTCGATCAGCGTGTCGATCACGGGATCGGCGATGCCGGCGCGATTGTATGAGCCCGGCATCTTGGCCGAATGCGACGAGAAGTAATTGCGCAGCGAGTCGCCGGGCGTCGAGGAGAAATTGAAGCGTTCGACCGTCACGTCGTAGTCGAATTCATCGACGCGCTTGCGGAACTGCACCGGGTCCACGACGCGCAGCGTCGCGTCGATGCCGATGGTCGCCAGATTCTTGATGAACGGCATGTGGTGCGGCTGGAAGGTCGGCTCGTCGATCAGGAACTCGAACGTCACCGGCTCGCCCTTCGGGTCGACGCGCTTGCCGTCCTTGATGGCGTAGCCCGCCTGCTGCAGCAGTTGCGATGCCTTGCGCAACATGAGGCGGTCCTGCCCCGAGCCGTCCGATACCGGCGGCATGAACGGCTCGCCAAATACCTCGTCCGGCACCTTGCCGCGGAACGGCTCCAGCAGCGCGAGCTCGGCATCTTCCGGCTTGCCCTCGGCCGTCATATTGGAATTCTGGAACACCGAGAACGTGCGCTTGTAGGCGCCGTACATGATGGTCTTGTTGGTCCACTCGAAATCGAACGCGTGGATGATCGCTTCGCGCAGCGTGCGGTTCTTGAACTTGTCGCGCCGCGTGTTCATGAACCAGCCCTGCCCGCCCGACGGCGTGTCGTCGGGAAGGATCGCCTGCTTGACGCGGCCGTCCTTGATCGCGGGAAAATCGTAGCGCATCGCCCAGATGCGTGCGGTGAACTCCTCGCGGAACAGATAGTTCTTGCCGGTGAAACCTTCGAACGCAACGTCGCGATCGCGATAGTACTCAAAGCGCACGGCATCGAAGTTGTGCAGTCCGCGCGCAATCGGCAGGTTCGCGCCCCACCAGTCCTTCACGCGCTCATATTCGATGTAGCGGCCGACTTCGAAACGGCCGACCTTGTAGGGTCCGCAACCGAGCGGCGCTTCCAGCGTCGTCTCGTCGAAATTCTTCACAGAATAATAAGCGCGCGAGAAGATCGGCAGACTGGCGACGAAGAGCGGAACGTCGCGTGCGCGGCCCGGCTTGAACTTCAGCACGACGGTCGTGTCGTCTTCGGCCTCTGCGCTCTCGAAGTCGCGCGTCATCTGGCCGATGATCGGATGCCCCTTCTCCTTGAGAAGCTTCAGCGAAAACGCGACGTCATGCGCGGTCAGTCTGGTGCCGTCATGGAAACGCGCCTCGGGCCGCAGCAGATAGCGGTATGTGAGCCTTGTCGGCGGAAATCCGCACTGCGCGCGCCGCAAGCCCGTACTGGCTGTCCGGCTCGTCGGCTGACAGCCTGCATCAAGGTCGCGAACGTGAGCTGCATGCCCTGCGCAGCGTCGCCCTTGAGAATGTAGCTATTGAGCGAATTGAAGGTGAGGAAGTTCTGGTTGAACTGCCGCGACGGACCGATCTGCGAGAACACCCCGCCCTTCGGGGCGTTCACATTGACGTATTCGAGCTGCTTGAAGTCGGCCGGATATTTCAGGTCGCCGAAAGCCGAGATGCCGTGCGTCTCGGTTTCCGTGGAGGCGTGCGCCGCTCCGGACAATCGCGCGCTTGCGAGTGCTCCGGCTCCGATGATCAGCACATCACGGCGTGTAACGGTCACCCGCGCGATCCTGTCTTGGCGGCACGCTCGGCGTCCCACCACCAGATCGTCGGGAACGACGACGAGCCGTATTCGGGCAGTTTCTCCGGCCGGCCGAAGCGATCCCAACGCGCCGCACGCGTCTTGTTGTAGGTAAATTGCGGCACGACGTAGTGGTTCCATAACAGCACGCGGTCGAGCGCCTTGGTGACGGCGACCAGCTCGGCGCGATCCTTGGCGAAGATGATGCGCTCGATCAGTGCGTCGACCGCCGGGTTCTTGATGCCGGCGTAGTTGCGCGAGCCGATGCGATCGGCCGACGTCGTGCTCCAGAAATCACGCTGTTCGTTGCCGGGCGAGAGCGACTGCGCCCACACGTTGGTGATGCTGTCGTAGTCCCAGTTGCGCTCGCGATTGGTGAACTGCGCCTCGTCCACGGTGCGCACCGTGACCGTGATACCAAGCCGTTCGAGCGTAGGCTTGTAGAACAGCACGAAGCGCTCCGAATTCGGATCGGAGGTGAGAAACTCGACGCTGAATTGCTCGCCGGTCTTGGCATTGGTCAGTTTCTGGTTGCGGACCTCGTAGCCCGCCTCCTTCAACAGCCGCGTCGCCTCACGCAGGTTCGCGCGCACGTTCTCTGCGCTGCCGCCGACCGGATTCTTGAACGGCTTGGTGAAGACATCCGCCGGCACCTTGTCGCGCACGGTCTCGAGGATTTCGAGTTCCTTGCCTTCCGGCAATCCGGACGATGCAAGCTCGGTGCCTTCGAAGTAGCTGTTGATGCGCTGATACTGGCCGAAGAAGAGCTGCTTGTTCATCTCCTCGAAGTCGAACGCGTAGTTGAAGGCAAGCCGTACGCGCGGATCGCGAGAATTTCTCGCGCCGCGTGTTGAGGACGAATCCCTGCATGCGTCCGGAGGCGCGGTTGGGGAATTCCTCCAGCACGACGCGCTTCTCTTTCACCGCCGGGAAGTCGTAGGCGGTCGCCCAGTTCTTCGCGGAGTTCTCGCTGCGCCAGTCGAGCGCGTCGCCCTTGAAGGCTTCGAGCGCGACGGTGGAGTCGCGGAAGTATTCGTAGCGAATCTCGTCGAAGTTATCGCGGCCGATGTTCACATTGAGGTTCTTGCCCCAATAGTCCTTCACGCGCTCCAGCGCGATGGTGCGGCCGGCGACGAAGTCCTTGATGCGGTAGGCGCCGCTGCCGAGCGGCGGCTCGAGCGTCGTCAGGGCCACGTCGCGCTTCTTGCCCGACGCGTCCGTGCCTTCCCACCAATGCTTCGGCAGCACGTTGAGCTGGCCGACGATCTGCGGCAGCTCGCGGTTTCCCGGGCCGTCGAACGTGAAGGTGATGTCGCGCTCGCCCGACTTCTCGGCCTTCACCACATGGCGATAGTAAGCCGAGAGCATCGGATGGTTTTTCTGGAACGCCTCGAGCGAGAAGATCACATCCTCGGGCGTCACCGGCTTGCCGTCATGCCACTTCGCCTCCGCGCGCAGGCGATACGTCACGGCGGAGAAATCCGGCGGATAGGCAACGGCTTCGGCGAGGAGCCCATATTCGGCCGAGACCTCGTCCGAGGCCGGTATCATCAGGGTGTCGTAGACCTCGTTCAGGCCCGCCGCGATCGAGCCCTTCACGCCGGAGACCACCAGATTGAAATTGTCGAATGTGCCCAGGCCGCCGAGGCGCACGGTGCCGCCCTTCGGGGCATTCGGATTGACGTAGTCAAAGCGTTTGAAGCCGGCGGGGTACTTCAGGTCGCCGAACAGCGAGAGGCCATGGCGCCACTGTTTCTCATCGGCGCGCGCCGTGCCGCCAAACTGGCCGAGCGGATCGAGGGCAGCGGTTGCGGGGACGGCGAGCGCGGCAGCGCCGCTGCGTAGCAAAGTCCGGCGGGACAGCTTCACGGAATGGCTCCCAAACTGGCTTGCAGCCACGGATTTAGCGCAATTATGTCAGTTTTCCGGTACCGCAACAGACACCTCACGGTGTCGTTATTCATTGCGTCAGGATTCACCGCGTCCGGCGCTGCGCAAATCGTCGCACGAGCAACATTACAGCGGTGCAATGCGGCGTGCGCCGCACCGCGATGTCGGCAACGCGGTTACTGCGTCCTGGTGCCTGACGGCGCCTCGGCGGCCTTCGGCAACTGCGTCGGGCTGTCGGACTTCGAATTCAGGAAGGTGATGATGTCGGCGCGTTCGCTGCCGCGCGGCACGCCGGCGAAGCTCATCGAGGTGCCCGGCACCATCGCCTTCGGATTGGTCAGGTAAACGTTGAGGTCCTCGACCGTCCAGTTGCCGCCTTTGCCCTTCATCGCGGCTGAATAGTTGAAACCGGCAATCGACGCCTTGGCGCGGCCGACCACGCCGTAAAGGTTCGGACCGACGCGATTGGGTTCGCCCTTGGCGAAGGTGTGGCAGGCGGCGCACTTCTTGGCCGCGGCCTCGCCCTTCTCGACGGTTGCGGCCGCGAGCAGCTTCTCGATCGGCTCGTCCTGGGCGGCCGGCGCGGCGCCCGGGGCGGCCTTCTCCTGTACGACGACTTCCATGCCGGGCTTGGCCGGCTTCACGGGATGGAAAACCGCCTCCGCGGCGATGTTCAGCGACAGCAGGCACAGGCAGGTGAACAGCAACGCGCCCAGGATCTTGTTAAGCTCGTAGGAGTCCATCGCGGCTCGGCCCTCGAAACGGCAGGAAATTCAGGCGGAATCGGCGCCGGAGAAGCGCCTTTCGGGGTCGACACATAGCCGGTTTGCCGGGAGGCTGGCAACCCGTATAAGCGGCGCGAAACGAGCGTTGTGGGCAGCTTTTCGAGGCCGGGAAAACCGGCATTTCTTCCATGGGTTCCGACGTCCTGATCCTCATTCCGGCGCGCATGGCCTCGGTCCGCCTGCCGGGCAAGCCGCTCGCCGACATCGGCGGGCTGCCGATGATCGTGCGCGTGCTGCGCCAGGCCGAACAGGCGGCGGTCGGGCCCGTCGTGGTCGCGACCGATAGCGAGGAGATTTCAGGCGCCGTCACGGCAGCCGGCGGGCGCGCCGTGATGACCCGCAGCGATCACACGACCGGCTCGGACCGCATCTTCGAGGCAATGGGCCGCGTCGACCCGGAGCGGCGCGCGCAGATCGTCGTCAACGTGCAGGGCGACTTCCCGACGCTGGCGCCGGCCGACATCAAGGCGGCGCTCGAGCCCCTGGCCGATCCGGCGGTCGACATCGCGACGCTAGCGCTGGAAATTACCGAGGAGGCCGAGCGCAACGATCCCAATGTCGTGAAGGCGATCTGTTCGCCCGTCGCGCCGGGGCGCTTCCGCGCGCTCTATTTCACACGCACGACGGCGCCTTCCGGCGATGGGCCGCTCTATCACCATATCGGCCTCTATGCGTACCGGCGCGCCGCGCTGACGCGCTTCGTCGCGCTGCCGCCCTCACCGCTCGAACAGCGCGAGCGGCTCGAACAGCTGCGCGCGCTCGAAGCCGGCATGCGGATCGATGTCGCGCTCACCAAGAACCCGATCTTCGGCGTCGATACGCCCGAGCATCTCGAAAAGGCGCGCGCGCTGCTCGCACCGCGCCGTTGACCCCGAGACAACCCGCAAGCTACGGAACACGTCATGAGCAAATTGAAAATCGCGTTCCAGGGCGAGCCCGGAGCGAACTCCGATATCGCGTCACGCGAGGCCTATCCGGGCTGCGAGCCGATGCCGTGCGCGACCTTCGAGGATGCGCTCGCGGCAATTCAGAGCGGCAAGGCCGACCTCGGCATGATCCCGATCGAGAACTCGATCGCGGGCCGCGTCGCCGACATCCATCACCTGCTGCCGCACGCGAAGCTGCACATCATCGGCGAGCACTTCCTGCCGATCCACTTCAACCTGATGGCGCCGAAAGGCGCCACGCTGAAGACCATCAAGTCGGTCGAGAGCCACATCCACGCGCTCGGCCAGTGCCGCCGCTTCATCCGCAAGCATAACTACAAGGCGGTGATCGCGGCCGACACCGCGGGCGCGGCGCGCCATATCTCCGAGACGAGCGACGTGAGCCGCGCGGCCCTCGCGCCCAAACTCGCGGCGAAAATCTACGGTCTCACGGTGCTCGCCGAGAACGTCGAGGACGAGGATCACAACACGACGCGGTTCGTCGTGCTGTCGCGCGAGGAAAAACACGCCAAGCCGAACAACGGCCTGGTGGTGACGACGTTCGTGTTCCAGGTGCGCAACCTGCCGGCCGCGCTCTACAAGGCGATGGGCGGATTCGCCACCAACGGCGTGAACATGACCAAGCTCGAAAGCTACATGATCGAGGGCAATTTCTTCGCCACCATGTTCTATGCCGACGTCGAGGGCCATCCGGACGATCCGCCGCTGGCGCGGGCACTGGAGGAGCTCGAATTCTTCTCGCAGAAGAACTCGCTGAAGATTCTCGGCGTGTATCCGGGCAACGTGAAGTATCGTTCGTCCAAGGGATGACGGATCGATGATCCGCCCGGCCGCGCCCGCCGATGTCGAGAGTATCGCGCGGGTGCACGTTCAGGCGTGGTACGAAAGCTACACGGGCCTCATTCCGCCGGAAGCATTCGATGCGCGTTCGCTCGACCGACGCATCCCGCAGTGGCGCGCGGCGCTGTCCGATCCGGATCGCTCCACGTTGGTTTGCGAAATGGATGGCGCGGTCATCGGATTCATATCGGGCGGCCCGGTCAAATGGACTGCGCTTTCGACCAGCAGTGAGGTCTCATCGCTTTATCTGCTCGATGCCTTCAAGCGCCGCGGCATTGGCCGCGCAGTGTTCGGGCAATTCATGGCCCTGCTGGCGAAACGCGGCTTCACGTCCTGCGGACTGTGGACGTTGACCGCAAACGTTGCGGCGCGGCGGTTCTACGAGGCCATGGGCGGCCGCGCGGGCGATACGCGGATCGACCGCAGGAACGATATCGCCTACGAGGATATTTCGTATATCTGGGACGACGTGCGCCGCGTAAGCGGGACATAGCCGAGGAGAACGCAATGGCGAAGAAGCCCCGCAAAGTCCTGCGCACGCTGCACCTGCGCTTCACGCTGACCTCAGCCGATCCCTCGCAACTGCTTGCGATGGTGAATGCGTCGAAGCCGTTCTACGAAATGATGGGCGGCACCGAGATACGGCTGCTGCAGAACGTCGACGATCCCGGCAAGTTCATTCAGGTGATCGAATACGAGGCGCCGGAGGAGATGGAGACCAACCGCCAGCGCATTGCCGGCGACCCACGCATGCAGGGCTATCTGACGATGTGGCGCACGATGCTGCCCGGCGGCGTCGAGATCGACGTGTTCAAGGACGTGGAGCCGTAGCTCTTGCTTTCGCCCTCTCCCGCTTGCGGAAGAGGGTGCCCGAGCGCAGCGAGGGCGGGAGAGGGAATACCTCTCGAAATGCAAAGGGCCCTTCCCGGCTCCCGCCTTCGGCTCGCCACCCTCTCCCGCAAGCGGGAGAGGGGACAGCAAGCAAACTCAAATCGTCTGATTGTACGTCGCCGACCTCGGGATGCGTGCGCAGCACGGCGTCGACCGCCTTGAACATCGCGCGCATGTTCGCCTCCGACGCCGGGCTTTCCACCACCACCACCAACTCCGGCTTGTTCGATGAGGCGCGCACCAGCCCCCACGTGCCGTCCTCGACGGTGACACGCACGCCGTTGACGGTGACGAGATCGCGGATCGGCTGACCGATCACCTTCTCGCCCTTCTTCTGCGCGGCCTCGAAGTATTTCACCACGTCGTCGACCACGCCGTACTTCTTCTCGTCGTCGCAATGCGGCGACATTGTCGGCGAGCCCCATGTCTTGGGCAGTGCGTTCTTCAGGTCCGCCATCGACTTTGTCGGATTGCGATCGAGCATGTCGCAGACCGCGAGCGCAAAGATCAGCCCGTCGTCGTATCCGCGGCCCATCGGCTTGTTGAAGAAGAAATGACCGGACTTCTCGAAGCCCGCGACCGCGCCGATCTCGTTGACGCGCCGCTTCATGTAGGAGTGGCCGGTCTTCCAGTAGTCGGTCTTGGCGCCATTCTTCGCCAGTACCGGGTCGGTCGCGAACAGGCCGGTGGACTTCACGTCGGCGACGAACTTCGCATTCGGGATGTTCGCCGAAATGTCACGCGCCAGCATCACGCCGACCTTGTCGGAGAAGATCTCGTCGCCGTCGTTGTCGACCACGCCGCAGCGGTCGCCGTCGCCGTCAAAGCCGAGCGCGACGTCCGCCTTGTGCTTGAGCACCGCGTCACGCATCGCGTGCAGCATCTTCATGTCTTCGGTGTTCGGATTGTAGTTCGGGAACGTATGATCGAGCTCGCAATCGAGTTGGATCACCTCGCAGCCGATCGCCTCCAGCACCTTGGGCGAAAACGCACCGGCGGTGCCGTTACCGCAAGCACAGACGACCTTCAGCTTGCGTTTGATCTTTGGCCGGTTGGTCAGGTCCGCGATGTAGCGCGCCGGGAAATTCTCGATGAATTCGTAACTGCCGCCTGCCTTCGCCTTGCCTTGCGCGTTGAGCACGATCTCCTTCAACCGCGTCATCTCGTCGGGGCCGAAGGTGAGCGGACGGTTCGCGCCCATCTTCACGCCGGTCCAGCCGTTGTCGTTGTGCGAGGCCGTCACCATGGCGACGCACGGCACGTCGAGATCGAACTGCGCGAAATAGGCCATCGGCGTCACCGCGAGGCCGATGTCCTTCACCTTGATGCCGGCGGTCATCAGGCCGGTGACGAGCGCCATCTTGATCGAAGCCGAATAACCGCGGAAATCGTGCGCCGTCACAAGCTCCGGCTTGGCGCCGAGCTCATGGATCAGCGTGCCGAGCCCAAGGCCCAGCGCCTGAACGCCCATCAGGTTGATTTCCTTGCCGAACAGCCAGCGCGCGTCGTATTCGCGGAAGCCGGTCGGCTTCACCATCGGCTCGGATTCATAGGCATAGGTGTTGGGCGTCAGCGACGGTTTGGGTTTGGGGAGCATCATGTCCTCTAGGCGCGCGAAAGCGGGCGCCGAGCACATAGCCCAGCCGCCAGACAGTTGAAAGTGTTTGAGGTCGCCTACTGTTCCATCACGAGACGGCCGTTCGCCATCTCGAAGCGGCGCACGCGCGACAGAAACGTCATGCCGAGCAGGTTCTGCGACAGCGCGGTGTCGGGCAGCACGACGGCGCGCACGCCGAACACGCGAATGCCGCTCACCTCAAGCGACGGGAGATCGACCGGCGCGGCTTTCACCACGCCATTCGCAGTGCTGATGCCCGCGGTGTAGTCGCGCGCCGCCGGGAAGATGCCGAGCTTGTTGGCATCGCGCTCGCGCAGCGCCACCACCGAGGCGCCGGTGTCGACCAGGAAATCGAGGCGGCGGCCGTCGACCGAGCCTTCGACCTGGAAGTGACCGCGTGAATCACCGCGCACCGTCACGGTGCGGTAGCCGGCCGATTGCTGCGGCTTCGGCTCCGACAGCCTTCCTCGTTTGAACCGCAGTCTGGACCGCGGGCTCGCTGCCGACGTGGCTCATCACGCGCGGCATGAGGCCGGCGAGCACCATCGCCGCAATGGCGAAGAACAGGATTTGACGCATGTGCAGTCCCGACCGTTGGAGGCTCAGGAAAGCACAGGAGAGGCAACCGGCGGGCTAACGGCGAAGCCGCAGCCGTGGGTTTCAGAACGGGTGGTGAATGAAGGGTTGAGTGGATCGATAAAGTTCTCAATGCGTCATCGCCGGTGCCGCTTTCCCCTCTCCCGCTTGCGGGAGAGGGTGGCGAGCGCCGAAGGCGTGAGCCGGGAGAGGGAATGCGCTTTCTAGAGCGCCGCCCTCTCCCGCCCGCCTTCGCCGAGGCTTCGGCGGGCGACCCTCTCCCGCTTGCGGGAGAGGGGAAGAAGAAAGTCTATTTCGTCCCGTACATCCGGTCGCCCGCGTCACCCAAGCCGGGCACGATGTAGCCGTGCTCGTCGAGCTTTTCGTCGACCGCCGCGGTCCAGATGTGCACCTCGGGATGCGAGCCGTGGAAGCGCTCGATCCCCTCGGGCGCGGCGAGCAGGCAAACGATGCGGATGTTCTTCGCGCCCGCCTCCTTCAGCCGGTCCACGGCCGCGATCGCGGAGTTGGCGGTCGCGAGCATCGGATCGAGCACCAGCACGAGGCGGTCCGCGATATCCTCCGGCGCCTTGAAGTAATACTCGACCGCCACAAGCGTCTTCGGATCGCGGTAAAGTCCGATGTGCGCGACGCGCGCGGACGGCACGAGGCTCAGCATCCCGTCGAGAAAGCCGACACCCGCGCGCAGGATCGGAGCGAGCACCAGCTTCTTGCCCTCCAGCACCTTCGCCTTCATCGGCACCAGCGGCGTCTCGATGTCGATCTCTTCGAGCGGCAGGTCGCGCGTCACCTCGTAGCAGAGCAGCATGCCGATTTCGTTGAGGAGCTGGCGGAAGCCTTTGGTCGAGCGCTTCACGTCGCGCATCAGGGTCAGCTTGTGCTGCACCAGCGGGTGATCGACGATCGTGACGTTTTGCATGTTCAGCCCCAGCCCTTCACCGCGAGCGCGCGAGAAAGAAAGATCAAAATACCGTCCCGTCGCTCTCGACCGCAATCGGCGGCGAGCCGTCGGGACGCTTCTCGCGCGCAAGGCGGCGCCCCGCCGCCCAGGTGCCGCCTTCCAGCACGCGCGCGAGCGGAAATTCCTCAGGCGTCAGCGATCGGCGCTGGCGGATCAGCGCCGCGGTCTGGTCGAGCAGCGCAACGGTGAGCGCGCGCCATTCGACGATCAGCTCGGAGCCGACCGGATTGGGATGGATCGCCTCCTCGGGATTGCGCAGGCGCAGTACGCCGGAGTCCACGAACAGCCCGCCATTGCGGTATTCGGCAAGGCCCGTGAGGCCGTCGATGTCGGTCACCGTGATGCCGGACCACTGCAGCGGCTCGATCAGCGAGTAAGAGAGCCACTGCGACAGTTTGTGGATCGGCATCAGGCCGTTGGTCGCGTCGCCGCGCTTGATCGCCGGATGCGCCCACGTGTCGCCGAGCGGCACGCCGCCGAGCGTCAGCCGGCTCGGCCAGATTGGCCCAAGATGTTCGAGCACCGCTTCCAGAATGCGCGGCGCCGCGAGGCGGCCATGGTCGGCCTTTGCGCCACCAGATAATCGTAGAGCCCGCCGGGCCGCGCACTGATCCTCACGCGCAAACACCTCCGGCTTCGCGGCGACCGCCTTGCCGAGCGCGGCCAGCAAGTCCGCACGCCCCTCGACGCTGACCAGCCGGTTGCCGACCATGCTCTGCATGCCGTCGGCGATTTCCTCGTGACTTGAGCCGCGCGAGCCGTTCCGCGTCGGCGCGCAGCGGATCGGATGGATCGGCAGAGAACACACCCGTCTCGAACATGCGCAGGCTCGCGACCGCCAATCCTTCCGAGCGCGTGATGACGCGCTCGGTCCCGGGGTCGAGATATTTCCACGACGGTCCGGCGCCCGCATCGAGCAGCACCGAGGTGATGGCGAGATCGAATTCGGCGCGCGCCTTCGCGGCCGGCGACGTCCAAGTCGCTTGCGCCGCACGCTCCGCCCACAGGTCGCGCTCGCCAACGAAAAAATGCCGCCAGCGCGCATGAAACGGCACGTTCATGTCGGGATAGTTGACGCGGATCAGTTCGGAGACGAATTCGGCCGTCGCCACCAGCGCGTCGCCGTCGACGGTGAAGTGCTTAAGATCGCCGCGCATGCCCGCTGTGAGCATTTCATGCGCGCGCTCGCGGACGGCACTTGCCGACAACAGCGAACGCGCGGCCTCAGCATCGCCCAACTAGAATTCCTCGATCTTGCGGCCGACGGTCGCCTTCAGCTCGTCGGCGGTCGGCGTGTGCGCGGCGAAATAGCCGGCGGCCTTCTTCGCCTCCATCTCGACCTTGGCGTCGTCGGGGATCAGCTCGTCCGGGATCGGCACGCGTTCGCCGATCTCGATGCCGGATTCCGTCAGCGCATCGTGCTTCATGTTCGACATCGAGACGAAGCGGTCGATGCGTGTCACGCCGAGCCAGTGCAGCACGTCCGGCATCAGTTGCTGGAAGCGCGCATCCTGCACGCCCGCGACGCATTCGGTGCGCTCGAAATAGGTCGCGGCCTGATCGCCGCCTTCCTGCCGCTTGCGTGCGTTGTAGACGAGGAACTTGGTGACCTCGCCGAGCGCGCGGCCTTCTTTGCGATTGTAGACGATGAGGCCCGCGCCGCCGTTCTGCGCTTCGCGGATAGCCTCCTCGATGCCGTGAATGAGATACGGCCGGCAGGTGCAGATGTCGGAGCCGAACACGTCCGAGCCGTTGCATTCGTCATGCACGCGGCAGGCGAGCGTGCGGCGCTTGTCCCACACGCCGCTCGGATCGCCGAAGATGTAGAGCGTGATGCCGCCGATCGGCGGCAGGAACACCGAGAGGTCCGGCCGCGTCACGAGTTCCGGATACATGCCGCCGGTCTGCTCGAACAGCGTGCGGCGCAGCGCGTCTTCCTTCACGCCGAAGCGGTCCGCGATGCCGGGCAGATACCAGACCGGCTCGACGGCCGCCTTGGTGACGGCGACCTCGCCGGTGTCCTTCAGGATTTTGCCGTCGACCTTGAGGCGGCCTTTCACGACCGCATCGTTCAATTCAGACATCGTAAGCCGCGCCTTGGTGATCGCGATGCTCGGCCGGATATCGACGCCCTCGCCGATCTCCTGCGCGAAGTCGGACGCGACGCGATGGCCCCACGGGATCGAGCGAGACGATGCGCCCTGGCTCCGACCATTGCGGGAATGGACCGATCTCGACCACCGGCGATGTGTTGGTGAGATCGGGCCGCGCGATCGGGCTGAGCGCGCCGGACGATACCGCAAGCGCACGGTAGAGCGCATAGGAGCCCCCATGCGCGCCGATGCCGTTGCGGTCGACGCCCGAGTTGACAGTGCCGACGATCGGGCCGCGCTCGCGCGCCGACGCCGCGCCCCAGTTCACCGGAAAGCGCGTGGCGACGCCTGCGCGGCCGGGATGGGAGGTGAGCCGGATGTGTCCGGTGCGGTTGCTTTTCGTCATCGTTTTCGCGGTTTGAACCGCCCCAAAAGCAATAAACCTCCCGCGCGACAATTGCCGAACGAGAGGCCTACTTCGTTGAATCGAATATGGGGCAGAAGGGCCGGAAAATCAAGCCTTTGCGGCCGCGACTAAGGCCCGGGCGAGTTTGCCGATTTCGGCGGCGGACGGCCCGGTTTGTAGAGCGCCGAGCCGATGCCGTAACCCGACGCGCCGGCCTCCGCATAGCTCCTGAGATTGTCGACGCCGACGCCGCCGACCGCGAGCATCGGCGTCTCGGCCGGGAAACACCGCGCGCCAGGCTTTGAATACGGCGGGCGGAATGATCTCGGCGGGAAACAGCTTCAGCCCGTCCGCACCGGCTTTCAGCGCGGCGAAACCCTCCGAGGGGGTCATGACGCCGGGCAGCGCGACGAGACCCGCGGCCTTGGCGGCACGCACGACTTCCGCATCGAAATTCGGTGCGACGATGAGACGGCCGCCTGCATCCTTCACGCGCACCACGTCCGCAGCTTCGAGCACGGTGCCTGCGCCGACGAGGGCGTGTGCGCCATGCCGTGCCGCGAGCCGCTCGATGCTCTCGAACGGCTGCGGCGAATTGAGCGGCACCTCGATGATCGTGACGCCGGCCTCGACCAGCGCATCGCCAATGGCGTCGATCTCGTCGGGCTTCACGCCGCGCAGGATCGCGACGATCGGGCATTGTTTGAGTGCGGCGCGCAGGTCGAGCATTGCGATGTCTCAACACAGAGTGGCGGCGCGCGCAATGCGCCAGTGACCGGCCGCGACGCAATCCTGTGGCGCGAGCGCGCTGTTGCGCCCGAGCAGCCGCAGCGCATCGGTGTAGCGCTGCGCGAGTGCCGCGCTCGCGATGATGGTGACGGTGTTGTTGGTCTGCCGTGTTGCTTCCGCGGCTTCGGCGCCGATCAGCAGGCCGCTGAGATAATCCGACAACGCGGTGCCGGGCAGCTTGTCCATCAGGCCATAGGTGCGTGTTGCAAACACGCGATTGAGCAGCGCTCCGGCGCTGCCGAGTGAAGCGCCTTCATGAACGCCGCGCGCGAAGGCTTCCGCATCGGTCGCGCTACCGTTCATCAAGCGCCCGAGGATCGTATGGTCCTTCAGCGCGCCGAATACTTCGCCGGTCATGAAGGTGCGGAACGACGCGATGCGACCGTCGCGCACCTCGGCCCATTTGGAATGCGTGCCGGGCAGCAGGAACAGGCCCTCGTCATTGCTTGACAGAGCGAGCGCACCGAAGATCTGCGTTTCCTCGCCCCGTATCACGTCAGGCATCGCGTCATTCTCGGTCGAGAGGCCGGGCACCAAAGCGATCCGTGTTCCGCCGTGATCGATACGCGCCAGCGCCGTCACGATGTCGTCCGCGCTTGCAGGGCAACGTGCATACGGCGCTTCCTTCCAGCCTTGCCGCGAGCCGATCATGCCGGAGAGGATCACCGGAAGGCGCGGCCATCTGCCGATCATCGCGTCGAGCGCAGCGCCGAATGCGCCGCCCTCGACTTTGAGAATGCCCGGCCCGTCGCTGACGCGCTCCAGCACCGCGCCGTCGGCGCCGATCAGATAGGCGCGGCAGGATGTGGTGCCCCAGTCGAGGCCGATGAGTTGCGGCTGGCTCATAATCGATATGTATCAACTCCCGCGCGGCTTGGCGCGCCGCGTTGGCAGCGCGGCGAGCGGGTCGTCCGGCCACGGGTGGCGCGGATAGCGCCCGCGCATTTCGGTCCGCACCGCCGCATAGGAGCCGCGCCAAAAACCCGGCAAGTCGCGCGTGATCTGCACCGGCTTGTGGCCCGGTGACAGCAACTCGATCACCAGCGGAATGCGTCCGCCCGCGATGCTCGGATGCTGTGCGAGACCAAACAATTCCTGCAGCCGGATCGAAATGGTCGGTCCGGCGTCGGCCTCGTAGTCGATCGCCGCGTTGGTGCCCGTTGGTGCGGTGAAATGCGTCGGCGCTTCGGTGTCGAGACGGCGGCGCAGCGGCCAAGCGAGAAGCTCGGTCAGGGCGGAGTGAAGATCGTCGGGCGAAAACTGAGAGACAGCCGTTTTCCCGGCGCTGGCGGTGATCAGCCAATCGACATTGGCGGCGAGCGCAGTATCGGAAAGATCAGGCCACTCGTCGCCTTCGGCCTTGCGCAAGAACATCACGCGGTCGCGCCACTGGGTCAGCGCCTTGCTCCACGGCAGCTTGCCGATGCCGACGCGCACGATGCCTTCGGCCAGCGCGCGGGCCGTGTCGTCACTCGGCTCGACCTTGCTGGTCTGCTCGGCAAGCGCAATCGCGCCAAGCTTCTTCGCACGACGCCCGCGCAGGCTGAGCGATTTTTCGTCGAACGTCACGTCTTCACGGTTCTCGATCTTGTCGGCGAAGCGCGCCTCGATCTCTTCCAGTGTGATCGGCGCCGCCAGCACGATGCGTGCATTGCCGGCGCTGCCGGTCAGTTCAGCGACCGCGATGAACGGCTCGCGTGCGAGTGGCGACGCCTGATCGACATTGCCGCCGCGGCCGTTCACCAGCGTGAACGCGCCATTGCTACGATTCTTCGCGATGCGATCCGGATAGGCGAGCGAGAGGATCGCGCCGATGCTCATCTCGCCCTGCCCGCCTCCGGCAAGCTCACTCCACCGCTTCGCCATCTGTCTGCGCATCACTCGCACGGCGTCGAGCGATCCCGCCGGAAATTCTCCACGCGATGTGTCAGGTCCACGCCGTCGCCGCCAAGCCCGCGTTCGGTCAGCACCGCCGCGATGTCGGTGGCGAGCGCGCCCGCGCCTTCGCGCGCCGCATCGACGACCATCCGAGCGAGCCGCGGCGGCAATGGCAGTCGGCGCAGCGCGCGGCCTTCTTCCGTGATGCGGCCATCGTCGAGCGCGCCGAGTTCGGTAAGCAGCGCCCGCGCCTCGGCGAGCGCGCCCTTCGGCGGCGGATCGAGGAAGGCGAGTTACTCCGGCGCCGCGCCCCACGCCGCGAGATCGAGCACGAACGATGACAGATCGGAGGAAAGGATTTCCGGCCGCGCATAGGCTTCGAGCGAAGCGGTCTGCGGCTCGTCCCACAGCCGATACGCGACGCCCGGCTCGGTGCGTCCGGCGCGGCCACGGCGCTGGTCGGCGGCGGCGCGCGAGACGCGCACGGTTTCAAGCCTTGTGAGGCCCGACATCCGGCTCGTAGCGCGGCACACGCGCGAGGCCGCTATCGACCACGATGCGCACGCCCTCGATCGTGAGCGATGTCTCGGCGATGCTGGTCGCGAGTACGACCTTGCGGCGGCCCGGAGGCGCAGGCGAGATCGCGCGATCCTGCGTCTCGGCATCGAGCGCGCCGAACAGCGCGACCACGTCGGTGTTCGCGTCCACGCGCTCCTTCAGCAGCGTCTCGGTGCGGCGGATTTCGGCCGCGCCGGGCAGGAAGGCGAGCACCGAACCCGGCTCGGCGCGCAGCGCGCGCGTCACCGCGTCGGCCATCTGGTCCTCGATGCGCGCGCGGGCGTCGCGGCCGAGGTAGCGCGTCTCGACCGGATACGCCCTGCCCTGCGAACTCGATCACCTGCGCATTGCCAAGCAGCGCCGCCACGCGCGCGCCATCGATGGTCGCCGACATCACGAGGATCTTCAGGTCCTCGCGCAGGCCCTGCTGCGCGTCGCGTGCGAGCGCGAGGCCGAGGTCGGCATCGAGCGAGCGCTCGTGGAATTCGTCGAACAGCATCGCCGCGATGCCCTTCAGTTCCGGGTCGTCGAGGATCAGCCGCGTGAACACGCCTTCGGTCACGACCTCGATGTGAGTCTTCGCGGAAACCTTCGAGCCGAAGCGCACGCGCAGGCCGACCGTGTCGCCGGTGCGCTCGCTCAAGGTCTTCGCCATGCGGTCGGCGGCGGCGCGCGCGGCGATGCGGCGCGGCTCGAGCACGAGGATCTTTCCGCCCTTCGCCCACGGCTCCCGCTCCAGCACCAGCGGCACGCGCGTGGTCTTGCCCGCGCCCGGCGGCGCGACGAGGACGGCGGTGTTCGACGCGCGCAATGCCGCTGTGAGTGCGGGCAATGCTTCGTCGATGGGAAGGGGTGAGTCGAAGTTCATCGGTTCGTTATGGTTAGCACATCGTTAATTTGCTCCCGGCCCGCTCCTTGCTCGCGTCAACGCGAATGCAACGCGGCGGTCGCATAATGGCACGCATGGGAACGGAATTGGGACAGGCCGCGGCCGCGCCGCGCGTCGACTGGGTCGATTACGCCAAGGGCTTCTGCATCGTCATGGTGGTGATGATGCATTCGACGCTCGGCGTCGAGGCGGTCGTCGGCCAGCAAAGCTGGATGGGCGACCTGGTCGCGTTCGCCAAGCCGTTCCGCATGCCGGACTTCTTCCTGATCTCCGGGCTGTTCCTCGCGCGCGTGATCGACCGCGACTGGCGCACCTACCTCGACCGCAAGGTCGTCCACTTCGTCTATTTCTACGTGCTGTGGGTCACGATCCAGTTCGCCTTCAAGGCGCCCGGGCTGATGTTCACGCACGGCCTGTTCGGCATCGCGAAGCTCTATGCCGAAGCCTTCATCGAGCCGTTCGGCACGCTCTGGTTCATCTACCTGCTGCCGATCATGTTCGTCGTCACCAAGCTGACGCGCGGCGTGCCGCGTGCTGGCAATCTGGCTGGTCGGCGCGGCGCTGGAGATCGCGCACATCCACACCGGCTGGACCGTCATCGACGAGTTCGCCTCGCGCTTCGTCTATTTCTACACCGGCTACATCCTGCGACGCACATCTTCCAGATCGCCGCCTCCGTGCAGGCGCGCGCCATGCTCGCTGCGTTTGGCCTTGCAGCGTGGGCACTGGTCAATGGCGCCTTCGTGTTTGCCGGCCTCGACGGCAAGCCCTTCATCTCGCTCTCGCTCGGCCTGATCGGCGCGGCCGCGGTCGTGTCGGTCTCGGCGCTGATGGCGAAGAGCAACCTGTTCGCCGCGCTGCGCTGGCTCGGCAAGAACTCGATCGTGGTCTATCTGGCGTTCTTCATCGGCATGGCGGCGTCGCGCTCCGTGCTGCTGAAGCTCAACCTCATCCCGGACATCGGAACCGTTGCGCTGCTCGTCACTGCGTCGGGTATCGCAGGCGCGGTCGCGCTGTTCCTCAGCGTTCGCAACACGCCGCTGCGTTTCCTGTTCGAGCGTCCTGCGTGGGCGCGGCTCAAGGACAAGCCACGCTACGCCCTTCAGCCGGCCGAATAACTCAATCCTTTCAATAAGATTGAATCGGTGGACAGCGCGTCCGCCGGGGTGAATTTGCAGCCCAACGGCCTATATTGGCCGCATGGCCAAAGCATCCGCGAAGTCCGCCGCGCCAGCGGCGTCTCCCGTCTCGCGCCCGGTGAAAAAGGGCGACCACGTCTTTCTGGTCGACGGCTCCGGCTACATCTTCCGCGCCTACCACGCGCTGCCGCCGCTGAACCGCAAGTCCGACGGGCTGCAGGTCAACGCGGTCCTCGGCTTCTGCAACATGCTGTGGAAGCTGCTGCGCGATATGAAGCCGGAGGACAAGCCGACCCATCTCGCGGTGATCTTCGACAAATCCGAGAAGACGTTCCGCAACGAGCTCTACAAGGACTACAAGGCGCACCGGCCGGATGCGCCGGAGGATCTGCGCCCGCAGTTTCCGCTAATCCGCGAAGCGGTGCGTGCGTTCGACATTCCGTGTCTCGAAATGCTCGGCTTCGAGGCCGACGACCTGATCGCCACCTATGCGCGGCAGGCGTGCGACGGTCGGCGCCAACGTCACCATCGTGTCGTCCGACAAGGACCTGATGCAGCTCGTGAACGACTGCGTGATCATGTACGACACGATGAAGGACAAGAAGATCGGCATTCCGGAGGTGATCGAGAAGTTCGGTGTGCCGCCCGAGAAGGTGATCGAGGCGCAGGCGCTGATCGGCGATTCCACCGACAACGTGCCGGGCGTGCCGGGCATCGGGCCGAAGACCGCGGCGCAATTGCTGCAGGAGTACGGCGATCTCGAAACGCTGCTGTCGCGCGCGGGCGAGATCAAGCAGGAGAAGCGGCGTCAGGCGCTGTTAGAGCACGCCGAGATGGCACGGATCTCACGCAAGCTGGTCACGCTCGATCAGAACGTGAAGCTCGAAGTGCCGCTCGAAGACCTCGCGGTGCACGAGCCGGACTACACCCACCTGATCGCGTTCCTCAAGGTGATGGAGTTCTCCACCTTGACGCGGCGCGTCGCGGAATTTTCCGGCATGAACGCCGGTGAGATCGCCCCGTCTGCGGCGGCTCCGCAGCGCGCTTCACCCGCGCCGGCCGCCTCCACGTCCATGTCGCCTGGCCTGCCGCTCACCGGCGGCGGCATGACCGCCAAGCCGCGGCCGGGTGCGGCTGAACCCGCGGTTCCGCTCACGCCGCAAACGCTGTCCGCAGCGCGGCTGGAGCAGGCGCGCAAAGTCGAGATCGACCGCTCGCGCTACGAGATCGTGCAGAGACCTCGGCCGCCTCAACGAATGGATCGATCGAGCGCGCGATCGCGGCGTCGTGGCGATCAACATCGAGACGCTGGGCGAAGATCCGATGCAGGCGCCACTGTGCGGCATCGCGCTCGCGGTCGGCCCGAACGAGGCGTGTTACGTGCCGCTCGCGCACCGCAAGGGCGGAGGCAACGGCGATGGCCTCTTTGGCGGAGGACTCGCACCGGGCCAGATTTCAGAAACCGACGCACTCGCCGCGCTGAAGCCCATGCTGGAAGACGCGAGCGTGCTGAAGGTCGGGCAGAACCTGAAGTTCGAGATGCAGGTCTTCGCGGTGCGCGGAATCGAATTGCGCGCCCATGAGGACACCATGCTGATGTCCTACGTGCTCGACGCCGGCCGCTTCGGCCATGGCATCGACGCGCTCTCGCCGCGCTACTTCAATCATGCGGCGGTCGACTACAACGACGTGATCGGGTCCGGCAAAGCCAAGGTGACGTTCGACAATGTCGAGTTCGACAAGGCCGCGCCCTACGTCGTGGAAGATGCCGACGTGTCGTTGCGGCTGACGCAGGTGCTGCGTCCGCGCATGGTGGCCGAGCATGTCACCGGCGTATACGAAACGCTGGAGCGGCCGCTGCTGCCGGTGCTGCAACGCATGGAGCGGCGCGGCATTTCGGTCGACCGGCAGGTGCTGTCGCGGCTCTCCGGTGAATTCGCGCAGCGCGGCGCTGCGCTGGAGCACGAGGTGCGCGAGCTTGCCGGCGAGCCCGACTTCAATCCCGGCAGCCCGAAGCAGCTTGGCGATATCCTGTTCGGCAAGATGCAGCTTGAGGGCGGTACGAAGACCAAGACCGGCCAATGGTCCACCGGCGCGCGCGTGCTCGACGAGCTCGCCGAGCAGGGCCACGCGCTGCCCACGAAAATCCTGGAATGGCGGCAGGTCACCAAGCTCAAGTCGACCTACACCGACGCGCTGCCCGGCTACATCAACCCCACGACCAAGCGCGTGCACACCAACTACGCACTCGCCGCGACCCCGACGGGTCGCCTGTCGTCGTCCGAGCCGAACCTGCAGAACATCCCGATCCGCACCGAGGAAGGCCGCAAGATCCGCCGCGCGTTCATTGCGACCGACGGCAACAAGCTCGTCTCGGCCGACTATTCGCAGATCGAGTTGCGCCTGCTGGCCGAGATCGCCGAGGTGCCGGCCCTGCGGCAGGCATTCCGGGACAACGTCGACATTCACGCGATGACGGCGTCCGAGATGTTCGGCGTGCCGGTGAAAGGCATGCCGGCCGACGTGCGCCGCCGCGCCAAGGCGATCAACTTCGGCATCATCTACGGCATCTCGGCGTTCGGGCTTGCGAATCAGCTCGCGATCCCGCGCGAGGAGGCCGGCGCCTATATCAAGAAGTACTTCGAGCGCTTCCCCGGCATCCGCGACTACATGGAAGAGACGAAGAATTACGCGAAGCAGCACGGCTATGTGGTCACGCTGTTCGGGCGCAAATGCCATTATCCGGACATCAAGGCGTCGAACCCCTCGCTGCGCGCCTTCAACGAGCGCGCCGCCATCAATGCGCGGCTGCAGGGCTCGGCCGCCGACATCATCCGCCGCGCCATGATCCGCATGGAGGACGCGCTCGCCGCGAAGAAGCTCAATGCGCAGATGCTGCTGCAGGTGCACGACGAACTGGTGTTCGAGGTGCCGGAGAACGAGGTCGAGAAGACGCTGCCGGTGATCAAGCGCGTGATGGAAGACGCGCCGCATCCGGCCGTTGCGCTGAAGGTGCCGCTCGCGGTCGATGCGCGCGCGGCGGACAACTGGGACGAGGCGCACTAGGCGCGAGTCTCAGCGGGGCCGCGTCGAAGTAACTCACGCGCCCCTGTTGAATGCCGCGCGGGTGACAATCTCTGTCCTGTGCGAAAGCGATTTCGGTTGCGCTTGCCTCATTCCGCGGCGGCCATTGCACAACGTTCGCGTATTCCCTCCGTCATCTTGAGACCATAGTGTCGAGACCGTCTTCGGACAGGTGCACAGTGCGCATAACGGGGGTCTTCGGATGAAAACGAAATTCACTGCCGGCATTGCCGCGGTCGCGCTTGCCGCGACCGCAACATTGGGTATCCAGGGAGCGGCGGCTCAGGGCGCCATCGACAACAACGCGCTGTCGTCGAAGGAATTCCGCGAGCACAAGCGCACCTTTGGCCTCGTCTACACGCTGCCGAAAGAGGTGAACGAGCTGCTGGACAAGACCGTCTACGGCCTGCTGCGCGAGAAGCTGCTCAACGCGAAACTCTACGACGAGGCGCAGCGCCTCAACATTCCGCACGTCACCGTGCTGCACATCCACAACTCCGATCCGACGACGCCGGAAAAGATGCTCAAGGCATTGCCGAAACTGCCGGGCGAACTGAAGCTTGTGCTCAAGAACTTCTACACCACGGAAGCCGCGAAGGGCGCGGGCCATCCGTGGTGGCTCGACCTCGGAATCGTGAAGGAAGGTGCTGGCTACGAGGCCATGATGGCGTTCAACACCGCGGCCGTGCCGCCGTTGACCGCGCTGCGCGACGGTCCGCTGCCGCGCGTCACCGGGCCGGTCTATGCGGTGATGGGCGATGCCGGCAAGGAACTGGTGCGGACCGTCGGCGTAAGCGGCCTCAACACCGTAAAGGACGGCAAGACGCTGACGCCGCACAATCCGCACAACACGCTGGTCTATTCGATGGCGAAGTTCACGCCGGAGATTCAGGCGGCGTTCGACCAAACCTCCAAGGAGTTCAACCAGATCCTGCCCGACGGCATCCCGACCACGTTCAAGACCGTGTCGATCGTCGAGCTTGGTTTCGCCGGCAACGTGCTGCGCGAGATCTATCGCATCGATCTCAAGAACGGCGCGGTGACCGACGTCGCGACAGGCAAGAAGCTGAAGAAGTAGTCCTCGACCACATCCCCAAAGCGCGGCGCGCGATCAGCCGCGCCGCGCTGATCGGCCGCGTTTGCGTGCATGCGATGCGTTGCTAGGGCATGGCGATGAATCGCCTGTCTGGATCTGCAGCGGCATTCGCGGTGCCCTTTCTTTTGCTCGTGCCGAAGCCCGCGCTTGCTGCCACCGGACTCGATGGCGCCGGCATGGGCTGGCCGTGGGCGCTGCCGTTCGTCGGCGATGCTGCTGTCGATCGCGACCGGGCCGCTGCTGTTTCCGAAGATCTGGCATCACCACTACGGCAAGATCGCCGCTCGGGTGGAGCGGTGCTCGCGCTGGTCGCCGCTGGCGGCGTTGCACGGCCTGCCGGCCGCGGCCGCGGCGTTCGTCCACGCCATGCTGGCCGAGTATCTCAGCTTCATCGTGCTGCTGTTTGCGCTCTATGTCGGTGGCGGGCGGCATTCTCGTCACCGGCAATCTGCGCGGCACGCCTGCCGTCAATGCGGCGCTGCTCGGCGCTCGGTACCGCGATCGCCAGCTTCGTCGGCACCACGGGCGCCGCCATGATCCTGATCCGCCCGCTGCTGCGCGCGAACGAGTTGCGCGTGCACAAGGTGCACATCGTTATCTTCTTCATCATCCTCGTCGCGAACGTGGGCGGCGCGCTGACGCCGCTCGGCGACCCGCCGCTGTTCGTCGGCTTCCTGCGCGGCGTCGATTTCTTCTGGACCGCGCAAAACATCTGTGGCTGCAAACCGCCATCGTCGCGATACCGATCCTTGCCCTGTTCGTCGTGGTCGACTGGTGGCTGTCACCGGCGCGAAGGCGGCAAGGCTGCCGCAACCGAGCCGAGTGCGCATCCGCGATCCGCGGCAAGATCAATCTCGCGCTGATCGCGCTCATCATCGCGGCCATTCTCGGCTCGGCGATGTGGAAGCCCGGGCATCGCGTTCGACATCTACGGCACCAAGGTCGCAGCTGGAGAACCTGGCGCGCGACGCCGCGCTGATCGCTGATCGCGCTGCTGTCGCTCTGGCTCACGCCGGACGAGCACCGTGCGGCGAACGGCTTCACATGGGAGCCGATCCGCGAGGTCGCCAAGCTCTTCGCCGGCATCTTCGTCACCATCATTCCGGTGCTGGCGATGCTGCAACGCCGGCCGCAACGGGGCGTTCGCGTGGCTGCTTGCGCGCCGTCACGGAGCCGGACGGCACGCCGAACGAAGTGTCATATTTCTGGCTGACCGGGATTCTGTCGGCCTTCCTCGACAACGCCCCGACCTATCTGGTGTTCTTCGAGCTTGCGGGCGGCAACCCCGCGACGCTGATGGGGCCGCTGGCCGGCACGCTCGCGGCGATCTCGATGGGTGCGGTCTACATGGGCGCGCTGACTTATATCGGCAACGCGCCGAATTTCATGGTCTACGCGATCGCGAGGAGCGCGGCGTCAGGATGCCGAGCTTTTTCGGCTATCTGATGTGGGCCGGGCTCATTTTGCTACCGCTGTTCGTCCTGCTCACGCTGCTTCCTGTCGCACCGCTGATCCGGTCGCATTGATGCCCGCCGGAGTTTCCGCCCGCTCCGCATGGTTAGCGAGCGGTTTACCTCTCCCCGCTAGGGTTAATCCCATTGGTTGCTTGAACGTTAGCGGGCGCGGTGCGACGGCTGGTTCGGGAACCTTTCGGCCCGCGGCGCGTCAGTAGGTGAGCACGCACCGCCGGGGCGGTGTCGTGTAGGGAGTAAGGCCGTGCGACCTCATCGCGCATTCATTCCAGTTCTGGCATTCGCGCTGTTCGCAATCGTTGCGGACGCCGTCCCGGCATCGGCGCAGGGCGGCCTCTTCGGCTGGTTCGGCGGGCAACGGGATGACCGGTATCCGCAGCAGCAGCAGCGCCAGAATTCATGGGGCGGCGGCGGCGAGCGGCGGGACTCCTGGTTCGGGCGTCATGAACGCCAGTTGCCCCCGCAGACGAGCGCCTACAGCGATCCCTATGCTGCACCCCGGGAGCAGACCAGTTCGGCTCCGTCGGTGAGCATGGGTACCGGCCGCTCGGCCGCGTACTGCGTGCGGCTGTGTGACGGGCGCTATTTCCCGATGCAGCGCCATAACAACGCGACCTCGATCCAGCTTTGCAACGCGTTCTGCCCGGCCGCGAAGACGCAGGTGTTCAACGGCAGCCAGATCGATCACGCGGTCTCCACCAACGGCCAGCGCTACGCCGACATCGCCAACGCGTTCGTCTATCGCGAGAAGGTCGTGTCGGACTGCACCTGCAACGGCAAGAACCCGTTCGGCCTGATGACGCTCGATGCCTCTTCCGACCCGACGCTGAAGTCCGGCGACATCGTATCGACCGGCGACAACGTGAAGGCGGCGATGGTCGCCAATGCGGCGAAAATGGCGAAGCTTGCCGATCAGCAGGAGAAGCTGAAGGCACGAAGCAGGCGCCGGCCAAGCCTGCCGCCGCGCCTGCGACGATAGCCGACGCTATCGCGCGATGCGACCGCGGACGACGACGAGAAGCCGCGGGACTAAGCCTTCTCACTTAATCTTCGCGACCACCTCGTCGGCAATCGACAGTGCCGAGGTGAGTCCCGGCGACTCGATCCCGAACAGGTTCACGAGCCGCGGCATGCCGTGCTCGGCCGGGCCTTCGATCATGAAGTCCGCGGCCGGCTCGCCCTTGCCGGTCAGCTTGGGGCGGATGCCGCAATAGTCCGGCACCATCGAGTTGTCGGGCAGGCCCGGCCAATAGGTGCGCACGCTCGCGTAGAACGACTCCGCGCGATTCGGATCGACCGTATAGCTCTCGTCCTGCAGCCACTCGACGTCCGGCCCGAAGCGCATGCGCCCCGCAAGGTCGAGCGTGACGTGCGTGCCGAGCCCGCCTTCGACCGGCGCCGGATAGATCAGGTGCGAGAACGCGGGCTTGCCGGCAAAGCCGAAGTAGTTGCCCTTGGCCAGCACGAGCCGCGGGATGCGCGCCACCGGATAACCTTCCGTCGCATGCGCGATCTTCTGCGCGCCGAGCCCGGCCGAGTTGATCACGGCATCGACTGTCATGGTTCCGGCCTCGGCGCCGCCAAAGCGCACCTCCCAGCCGTCGGCGGTTTTCTCCAGACCCTCGACCGGCGTGTTGAACGCGATCATGCCGCCGCGGTCTTCCAGGTCGCCTTCCAGCGCGAGCATGAAGCCGTGACTGTCGATGATGCCGGTCTCATGCGAGAGCAGCGCCGCCGTGCAGTAGAGCGCGGGCTCCATCGCGCGCGCCGCGTTGCCGCCGAGAAATTCCAGCCCCTCGACGCCGTTGATCTCGCCCTGCCTGGCGATGCCTTCGATCTTGGCGGTCTGCTTCTCGTCGACCGCGACGATCAGCTTGCCGACCTTTTTGTGCGGCACGCCGTGCGAGTTGAGAAAGTCGTAGAGCATGCGCCGCCCGCGCACGCAGTGCTTCGCGCGCAGCGAGCCGGTCGGGTAGTACATGCCCGGCGTGGATGACTTCGCTGTTGCGCGAGGAGACGCCGTTGCCGATGCCGCCGGTCGCTTCCGCGACGATCACCTCATGGCCGGCGAGCGCGGCCGCCCGCGCAAGCGCGAGGCCGACGACACCGGCCCCAATCACCAGAACCTGCATTGACTACCCGGGAAGGAAGATGGACCTCACGAAATCCCGGTATAGCAGAATTTGCCGCGGCAAAATGGTGACGTCCTTGCAGCACGCGGCCGAGGATCAGCCCGCCCTCGACCAGCGTCGATGCCATGTCGGCGAGCGCCTCGAAGTCGACCGGCTGGCGCGGCGGATAGCGTTTCGCGATCAGCTCGAAGCGCGCGCGGAAGCGGTTGCGCCATGCCAGCGTGCTCTGCGCGTTGAGGTCGCGGATCTCGCGGTTGAAGAGCTGGTCCTGGTAGCAGAACGAGGCCGCGAGGCAGCCCGGATGCGCCTCGGGCAGGTTGCCCATCATCTCGGCGAACAGCTTCAGCCCGACGAGGAAGCCGTGCAGCGGATCGTCGTTCAATTCGTCGCCGCGCGCGAAGATCTCCTCGAGCACCTGATGGTCGTGCTCCATGTAGCGCAGCATCAGGCCCTTCGCGAGCGCGCTCTTGTCGCGGAAGTGATAGAAGAAGCCGCTCTTGGTGATGCCGACCGCCGCGACGATCTCGTCGATCGAGGTCGCGGCGAATCCTTTCGCCAGCACGGCGGATTCGGCGACTTCGAGAATGCGCGAGCGCGTGTCGGGCTTCGCAGTGGTGTCGAGCATGCTGGCGTCACTGTACCAAGAGTACAGTTTCCCTTTTGAACCTTTTCGCGAGCCGCATTGCGCGCGAGCAACGCATTGATGCCGTTGCGTGTTTGCGTCGTGCGGCGGTGGACCATTAGTCGGCTATCCGCGCGCGCGCGCAATCCGTATCTTGGGCGCCAATCGCCGCATGGATTGGGCTGAACCTTTTGGCCGCCACGCGCGACTAACACCCTTTGACCCCGCATTTTTGGAGCCCCCGAATGTCCAAGTATCGCGCGCGCCTGCCGCAATTGGCGGCGGACAAGATGTTCCTGACCGATGCCGGGATGGAAACCCATCTCATCTTCAACGAAGGCGTGGAGCTGCCGTTTTTCGCGTCGTTCGACCTGATGAAGAACGACGAGGGCATGGCGCATGTGCGCCGCTACTACGAGCGCTTCATCGCGCTGGCGAAGCACCGCGGCCTTGGCTTCGTGTTCGAGGCGCCGACATGGCGCGCGAATGCCGACTGGGCCAAGAAGCTCGGCTACACCAAGGCGTCGCTCGCGCAGATCAACCGCCGCACCATCGCGCTGATGGCGGCGATGCGCGACGAATTCGAAACGCCGGAAACGCCGATCGTGATCTCGGGCAACATCGGCCCGCGCGGCGACGGCTATCAGCCCGGCAAGTTGATGAGCGCGAGCGAGGCGCAGGACTATCACGCCGACCAGATCAACGTGTTCGCCGGCAGCGAGGCCGATCTCGTCAGCGCGTTCACGCTGAACTACGTCGAGGAGGCGATCGGCGTCGCGCGCGCCGCCAAGGCGGCCGAAATGCCGGTGGTGATCTCGTTCACGGTCGAGACCGACGGCAAGCTGCCGACCGGCCAGACGCTGAAGGACGCGATCGTCGAGACCGACCTCGAAGACGAACCGCGCGCCGGCCTACTACATGCTCAACTGCGCGCATCCGACGCATTTCGCCGACGTGCTCGCCACGAAGGAGCCGTGGGTGAAGCGGCTGCGCGGCCTGCGGGCGAATGCCTCGATGCGCAGCCACGCCGAACTCGATGCCGCGCCGGACCTCGACGCGGGCGATCCGGTTGCGCTCGGACGGCAGTATCGCGCGCTGCGCGCGCGGATGCCGCAGCTCACGATCCTCGGCGGCTGCTGCGGCACCGATCACCGGCATGTGGAGCAGATTTGCTTTGCGTGCACGGAGGTGGAGCCGCGGAAGGTGGCGTGAGGGCGTCGTTGCCTCCCCCGTCATGGCCGAGGCTTGTCCCGGCCATCCACGTCTGTGGATTACAAAGCGAAGCGAAGCTCGTCGCCGACTCGCCCGGCACAAGGCCGGGCATGACGAATACTCGAGCTCAGACGTCCAGCTTATAAAACCGCTTCGCCGCCCCGACGAACAAATCCGCCTTCTCGCTCGCGCTCGCGCCTTTCGCCAGAATCTTGGCATGCGTTCCAGAACACCGGATAGCTGTACGAGCCCTTGTCGACCGGGAAATTGCTCTCGAACATCGCGCGGTTCGGTGCCGAACGCCGCGATGCAGGTTTCCATATAGGGCCGCCACGTGTCGGCGAGTTGCTGCGACGACGGCGGATCCGTCTGCGTGTGGAATTCGTGGCCGCACAGCCGCATGCCGAGGCCGCCGAGCTTCACAGTAGACATTCGGCCGCTTCGCCAGCGCCTCGATCGATTTCTTCCACACCGGGAAGACCTCGTCCTTCTTGTAGGCATTGATGCCGACGATGCCGCCGCAGTGATTGAGCACGATCGGGCACTCCGGCACCGCATCGGCGAACGCGGTCACATCATCGAGTTGCGGACAGTAGACCCACGCGTCGAACGAGAAGCCCATGCGCGCGAGCGTCTTCGCGCCTTCGCGGAATTTTGCATCGGCCAGCATGCCGGCCCACGCCGGGTTGCCCGGGTTCATCACTTGCGGGTCGGCGTCGTAAGCCGTGATGTGGCGGATGCCGCGGAAGCGCCCGCCGCCCGCGCGATCGAGCGCGGCGAGCACCGGCTCGACGCGGCTCCCGAGCATCATGTCGGCATGGCCGACGATGCCGGCGCAGGCGCGGAACTTTCCGTAGATGCCGCTCGCGGTCATCGCCGCGACGCCGTTGACGAACTCGACCTCGCCGACCGGCTTCATCTCGTCCGGGCCGTCGGCCTTAAGCATCGCGCGCGCCTGCACGAACACGGTCGCGATGATGTTGTGGCCGCTGCTCGTATCGGCGAGCAGGTCGTCGTGCAGGTAGCGCCAGTTCTCGCGGTCCCACAGATGATGGTGCGGGTCGATGATCGGCAGGTCGGGTTCGAGGATCGGCTCCTTCACCCGGTCGAGCCAGTCCTGGCGCGTGTGAAGATAATTCGCGGCTTCGGCCGCGCTCGTCGATCTGCGCCATCAAGTCTCCTCCCGATCTTGGTCGGCGAGACTAACAGTCCATGCAGCCGCTCGTCCCCGCGAAAGCGGGGACCCAGAAGTCGCGAAAAAGAAAGAACTGGATTCCCGCTTGCGCGGGAATGAGCGGAGAGCAGGCCAAGCATGCTCAAAGCAAAACCGCCCCGGTTTGCAGCCGGGGCGGCGACTACGCTACGGCAGCGGAGATTCACTCCGCCGCGATGCGCACCTCGGGCTGCGCGTCGCGCACGTCGGCGTCGACGTGGGTCTCGAACTGCACGAAGTTCTTCTGGAACATCGCGACCAGCTCGCGCGCGGTCTTGTCGAACTCGGATTTGTTCGCCCAGGTCTTGAACGGATAGAGCAGGTGCGGCTCGATGCCCGGCACCGAGGTCGGCACCGAGAAGCCGAAATAGGGATCGGTGCGGAATTTGGCGTTGCGCAGCGAGCCGTCGAGCGCGGCGGTGAGCAGCGTGCGCGTCACTTTGATCGGCATGCGGCGGCCGACGCCGTATTTGCCCGCGGTCCAGCCGGTGTTGACCAGCCAGCAATCGACGTGGTGCACGGCGATCAGTTCGCGCAGCAGGTTGCCGTAGACGGTCGGATGGCGCGGCAGGAACGGCGCGCCGAAGCAGGTGGAGAATTCCGGCTCGACGCCGACAAGGCCCTTCTCGGTGCCGGCGACCTTCGCGGTGTAACCGGAGAGGAAGTGATACATCGCCTGCGCGGGCGTGAGTTTCGCGATCGGCGGCATCACGCCATAGGCGTCGGCGGTGAGCATGACGAGGTTCTTCGGCATGCCGGCGCGGCCGGTCTTCGACGCATTGGCGATGAATTCGAGCGGATAGGCCGAGCGGGTGTTCTCGGTCTTCGACTGGTCGTCGAAATCGACGATGCGCGTCTCGGGATCGAAGCCGACATTCTCCAGCACCGAGCCGAAGCGCAGCGTGGCGTCGTAGATTTCCGGCTCCGCTTCGCGCGAGAGCTTGATGGTCTTGGCGTAGCAGCCGCCTTCGAAATTGAAGACGCCGCTCGGGCCCCAGCCATGCTCGTCGTCGCCGATCAGCATGCGGTTCGGGTCGGCCGAGAGCGTGGTCTTGCCGGTGCCGGAGAGGCCGAAGAACAGCGCGACATCGCCGTCCTTGCCGACGTTCGCCGAGCAGTGCATCGGCATCACGCTTTCGGCCGGCAGGTAGTAGTTGAGCGTCGTGAACACCGACTTCTTCATCTCGCCGGCATAGAAGCTGCCGCCGATCAGGATCATGCGCTTGGTGAGGTTGAGCGCGATCACGGTCTCGGAGCGTACGCCGTGCTTCTTCGGGTCGGCCTTGAAGGTCGGCAGGCAGAGGATGGTGAAGTCCGGCACGTAGCCGGGAAGCTCGCGCCGCTCCGGACGGATCAGCAGCGAGCGAATGAACATCGAGTGCCAGGCAAGCTCGGTGAAGACGCGCGCCTTGATGCGGTATTTCGGATCGGCGCCGCCGTAGAGGTCCTGTCCGAAAAGCTTCTTGCCCCTTGGCGTGCTCGAGGAAATCGTTGAGCAGCACGTCGAACTGCTCGGGGCTCAGCTTGCCGTTCTTCGCCCACCAGATCGTCTGCTCGGTCTGCGCGTCGCAGACCACGAACTTGTCCTTCGGCGAGCGGCCGGTGTGGATGCCGGTCTCGGCGCAGAACGCGCCGCCTTCGACGACATGGCCTTCGTTCGCCGCGAGTGCGAATTCGTAAAGCTGCTCAGCGGGAAGATTCCAGTGGACCGCGGCGAGGTCCTTCAAGCCGAATTTGTCGGCGCCATGGGCGCCGTTTCGCAGACCCGTCTCTTGCACGCAAACCTCCGCCTCAACGCATCCGGCTCGTCCTCGCGAGCCTCCCGGGCGCAATGGTTAACGCCCGCAGGGCCGGTCGGGGTCCGGCCAAGGCCGGGACCTATACTGGCGATCTTAGACCCTGCCAAGGCAGGACGCTGCGGCAAAACCCGCAGCGCCCTAGAATGTTAGCCGGAAGGTTAGCGCGCTGGCGCGGCTTGTGCGCCGCACTATTCGGCAAGCCCTTTCCCGACCAGCCATTTCTGGATCACCTCGGCGACCGCGTCCGAGTTCTTGTCCATCATCAGCATGTGGGTATTTCCCTTGATGCCGATGTCCGGCAAGTCGATGAAGTCGACCGAGCCGCCCGCCCCTTTGATCAGGCCGACATAGTCGACCATGTTCTGGCGGATCCTGCCCCAGCGCGGGTGATCCTTGGCGTTGTCGCCGTACATCACCATGATCGGGATGTTCTTCAGCGCCGCGGCCTTGTCCTTGGTCCCCGGCACCGACGGCTCGACGGCGACCAGCGCCTTCACCTTGTCGGGGCGCGCCTCCGCCACGCGATAGCCGAAGTTGCCGGCTTGGCTGTGCACCAGCACGACGCACGGGCAGATCTTGTCGACCAGTTCGATATAGGCGGCAACGATCTGCTCGTCGGTGGTGGTCCAGCGCGGCACGCCCTGCTTCATGAACTGCTCGTAGGCGTCGGTCGGAAATTGGACGCCCGGATAGATCGCGCGCTTCGCCTTGTCGTCGTTCCACGAGCCGATCGGGCCGACGCGGAAGCGCTCCCACGGATCGCCGAGCGGCAGGAACACCGGCTCGCCCTTGAACTTGTCGGTCCAGCCGGAGCGGCCGCGCTCCACGGCGTCGGAGATGTAGGTGTCCCAGCCGGCGCGGAGGAAATAGTTCAGCCAGCCGGGCTGGCCGTCCGGCTTGGTCTCGTAGGTGACGCCGGTGAGCCCGCCGCCGTGCCACATCAGCAGCGGCATTTTTCCGCGCGCCTTCTGCTGCAGGAAATACTGCACGTACATCTGCTCGACCTGATAGACGCCGTTCGGGTCCATCTTGGCCGGCACGCCGCCGGGCGAGAACAGCACCTCCTTGATCGGCTGGCCTTCGACCTTCACCAGCTTTCCGCCGATGTGGAACGAGCCGATGTCGCGCAGCGCCATCGGCTCCCTGTTCTGCGCGAGCGCGGATGAAGCCGTGAGCGCCGCCATCAGAGCGAGCACCATGCGCATGGAAGTCCTCCCCGTGTGTTCATTGGTTGGCTTGTACTCCTGTCGTGTCCCGGGCGCAGCGCAGCATGCAATGATGCGCTGCAGACCCGGGACCCCGGTTTCTTGTCTCAGCAAAGTAAGCCACCGGGTCCCGCATCTGCGATGCACCGCGAAGGCGCGCTGCATCGCGTGCGGGACACAAACTCAATCCGACAGCCCCTTGCTCACCAGCCACTTGTTGATCACCTCGGCGATCTGATCGCTGTTCTTGTCCTGCATCAGCATGTGCGAGTTGCCCTTGATGCCGATGTCCGGGAGGTTGATCCAGTCGGCGCTGCCGCCTGCCTTCTTGATGGCCTCGCCGTACTCCATGTCCATCTTCTTGAACGTCGACCAGCGCGGGTGCTGATCGACATAGT
This sequence comes from uncultured Alphaproteobacteria bacterium, assembly GCA_963779545.1. Lineage (GTDB taxonomy): Bacteria > Pseudomonadota > Alphaproteobacteria > Rhizobiales > Xanthobacteraceae > PALSA-894. The sequence goes on from CAVZYQ010000015.1 coordinate 525,084, forward strand.
CGCCGAACATCTGCAGCACCGGAATGTCCTTGAGCTTCGGCGCATTCGCGACATTGCCGGGCGAGGCCGCCTCGACCGCCACGATGCCCTTGATCTTGTCGGGGCGCTGCTCGGCGACCTGAAAGCCGAACGTGCCGCCTTGGCTGTGCAGCAGCATCACGCACGGGCACACCTTGTCGACCAGCGCGAGATACGCCGCGACGATCGCCTTGTCGGTGCCGAGCCAGCGCGGCACCGCCTGGCGCATGTAGTTCTCGTAAGCCTCGGCCGGGAATGCGCTGCCGGGCAGCAGCTTGCGCTTCGCCGGATCGGCATTCCACGAACCCGGGCCGTCGCCGATGCGGAAGCGCTCGTAACGGGTCCTGATAGGTGAGGAAGATCGGCGAGTCGGTCCACACATCGGGGGTCGCGAAGCCGGAGCGCCCGCGCTCGACCGCATCGGAATTGTAGACGTCCCAGCCCTTGCGGACGAAATAGTTGAGCCAGCCGTCGCGGCCGTCCGGCGTCGACTCGTAGGTCACGCCGGTGAGCCCGCCGCCATGCCACATCAGCAGCGGATATTTGCCCTTGCGGTTTTTCGGCAGGAAGTACTGCACGTACATCTGCTCGACCATGTACTGGCCGTTCGGATCGAGCTTGGTCATCGGGCCCGCCCGGCTGGCGCTGGATCATGCTGCACTTCCTTGCCGGTGACCTCGGCGATGCGCCCGCCGATGTGGAACGAGCCCATGCCGCGCAGCACGATGTCGTCCTGCGCGAGCGCAGGCAACGCGGCGAGACTCATGACTGTGGCGATCAGCGCACGGCGCATCGGCATCCTCCCCCGTTTGTTGGAGGCATTGTTGCCGATCCGGACGGCGCGCGCCACGGTGGGCACGCGGTGGGCAAAGGCCAAGAGTTTATTTCGGCTTCCGCAGCCCCGCGATGACGACCATCTGGCGCAGGAAGCCCTCGAAGTTGTTCGCGGTCCATTCACGCTTCGGCGAGTCGCTGACGAGGCTGAAGCTCCGGTCCGGCCCGATCAGCCGCGCCTCGATAGTGAAAACCGTCTTGCCGTCGGCCCAGTCGACCTCGCGGAAGGCCTGCATCACCCGCACGCCCTCGACGGTGCGCTCCTTGATTTCGGTGAGGCGCATATCACGGATGCGGCTGTTGCCCTTGTTATGCTCGATCATTCCGCGGTGGTGCTTCTCGAAGTCCGCCATCGAGATCGTCGTGCGGTGCGGCTGCTCCTTGTAGCTCACCGTCGAGCCCGCGGCGCACGCCGGGCTGGCGCAGCGATAGTAGGTGACGCCCTCGCGCGTTTCGGCGCGCCAGCCTTCGACCGCCAGCGCGACCGTCTCCTGCGCGGCGGCGCCTTGCGGCAAGCCAAGCAGCGCAAGCAACACGATAACAAGTCGAATGATTGTCTCCGCAGCCCCGTACCCTGACCTTTGTGCTATTCTCGCGCATCCAGGTTCAACGCACCATCGAGGGGCACCGGTGAAACGCGCCGCATGGATGCTTGTCGCTGCGACGGTGGTCTTCCTCCCCACTCTCGCAAATGCTACCGAGATCAAGGTCCTGAGCGGCACAGGCCCGCGCGCGGCCGTGCGCGAACTCGTTGCGCTGTTCGAGCGCCAGAGCGGACACACCGTCGTGGTGCAGTTCTCCGTCAATGCCGACGTGAAGCGCAGGATCGAGGCCGGCGAAAGCTTCGACGCGGTCGTGGGCAACCCCGAAACGATCGACGACCTGATCGGACACGGCAAGGTCGTGGCGCAATCGCGCACGAGCATCGGGCGCGCCGGCGTCGGCGTTGCGGTGCGCGCCGGCACTGCCAAGCCGGACGTCTCGACCGCCGACGCATTCCGCCGCACGCTGCTCGCCGCGAACACGGTGGCGTTTCCCGGCGAGGGTGCGAGCGGACGCTATTTCGTCAGCCTGCTCGACCGCCTCGGCATCGCCAACGAGATGAAGGCCAAGCTCAAGCCGATGCCGGCGAGCGACACTGTCGAGATCGTCGCGCGCGGCGAGGCCGACATGGTGGTCGTGGTGATGCCGCGCATGGCGAACGTGCCCGGCATCGAGATCGCCGGGCCGCTCCCCGAGGAGCTGCAGACCTGGATCGGTTTTGCGGCTGGCGTCGGCAGCGCCGCGAAAGAAGTCGGCGCCGCAGCCGAGCTGGTGCAATTTCTTGCATCGCCCGCCGCAGCGCCGGTTCTCAAGTCCAAGGGCATCGAGCCCAAGTAATCCTTAGCCTTAGCCCTCAGCGCGCGAGCGGGTCGGGCCGCACCTGCACCTTGTACACCTGCGGCCGGTTCGCCGTGCCGCCTTCGTTGTGGAAGACGGTGCGCGTGCCCGACGTGGTCCACAGCGCGCGGCCTTTCCAGCCGGCGTTCGGATCGTCGATGCGGCCGTCGACGTTCTTGGCGAAGAAGCCGAGCGGATACGGGATGCGCACATCGACGAGCTTGCCATCGACGACCGCGAGCAGGGACTCGCTGCCGTTCGCCTGCGCGATCGGCACATCCTTGCCGAGGCCGAGCGTGTTGAAGCGATCGACCCAGAGATAATACGCGTGGTTGGCGCTGCCCTTTTCGTCCACGCCTTTGAACTGCGGGCCGTGCATGCGGTAGATCGTCCAGCCTTCCGGACAATGCTTGCCGGTCGCCGATGCCGGGCCGTTGAGCGGGCCCTTGCACTTGCGGCGGTCGAAGCTGCCGATGTGGCCGCTCGCGAACGGCGTCCACACCACGCCCTCACCCGTCACGTCGAGGCCGCGCGAGCCCCAGATGCCATCCGGCGGCAAGAACACTTCGGTGAGCGCGGTGTTGGCCGGATCGGAGCCGGGCACGAGACGCAGGATGTAGCCGGGCTGATCGACGCGCGAGAAGCCGACGTCCATCGCCTGACCCCAGATCGAACCGTCGGCGGGGTCCGGCTGCACGCCGTAGAACGCCGCCATCACGCGCTTGTCCTTGGTCGGATCGACCGGATCGTTCGGTCCGACATAGGCGTCGCGCTTGCCGTTGCCGTTGGTGTCGATGATCAGCGGCGTCCAGCCCTGCGACTTCGCCTCGTCGCCGGTCTCCTCGTATTTCGCGACGTCGAGCCAGCCGACCACGCCGCTCCACGGCTGGCCTTGGCTGGTCCACAGCGTGTTGCTCTTGTCGTAGCCGAAATAGAGATGATGCGTTGAGAAGCAGGTCGAGATCAGCGACCACTTTTCGCTCTTAGGATCGAACAGCGCGAGGTGGCGCGGCGACTCCTTCAGCGGCGCGACCTTCGCGGACGGATGGTCGCCGCCCTCGGTGCAATAGGAGGGGTTCGCATGCTTGCGGATGCGCGAGGTAAACCAGACGCGGCCTTTCTCGTCCATCATCGGGTTGTGGATCGAGGTGTGGCCGTCCCAGATCGCCTCGTCGCCCCAATAGGCCGACGGCCCGCGCGCCAGCCCGGTCGAAGACGGCGTATCCGGATCGCGATAGGGATGCTTCACGACGCCCGCCGTATGCGTGACCGGATCGAGCCACGGCACATTGTCGGTGCTCTCTTCCGGCGCGCCCCAGATCCTGCCGTTGGCATTGACAGTCGGGTTGCGTTTGTCGCTCGACACCGCGTCATGCATGTAGTGCTTCGGCGTCGACCAGTCCCAACTGGTGATGACCACGTTGCGCTCGACGCCCTGCGGGCGTTGCGGCTTCGACGACGGCAACTCGCCCTTCGCGATACGATCGGTCCAGTCGGCGAAAATCTTGAAGCCGCGGTCAGCGCCGATGCGCCCGAGGCTCAGCGCCATATTGTTCATCGCCTGCCCGGCCTGCGTGCGCAGCGCCCAGGCTTCGGCGGATGTCTTCATCTGCTTGGAGAAGAACTCAGGCACCTCGCGGATGCCCTTCGAACCGAGCGCGTGACACGACTGGCAGGAATTCTTCACCGTATCGAGCCAGTAGTGTTGCTGCTTCATCACCTCCGGGATGCCGTTGCCCTTGTCGCCGGTGCCGGGAAATTCGCTCGTGCCCGGCACGTTGATCATCGCGTACCAATACATGCCCGGGTAATATTCGGCGGCGGCCTTCTCGCTCGGCGCAGGCACGGCTTTCAGATCGAGCGTGCGGCCCGGCTCACTGTCGACCTTCGCGGAGTCGACGAGACCATAGCCGCGCACCCACACTTTGTACTTCGCCTTTGGCAGTTCGGGGATCAGGTAGCGGCCCTGATCGTCGGTCACGACGGTCTTGGCGAACTTGGTCGGCAGGTCGGTCGTCTCGGCGATCACCCACACGCCGGCCTCAGGTCCGCTTGGGCCGGTGACGGTGCCGCCGAGTTCGGTCGCGCCGACGCTCACCTGCGCGAGCGCCGGTGACGCGAACAGAAATGCCGCGGCGGCGATCGCCGCAAAGCTGATGCGGTAATCTTTGATGGTCATGTGTCGCCTCCCTTGAGAATTTTTCGTTCTTGTTGGGCGGCATCCTACGCCCGCGCGCGCAACGCGGCGACTCAAATTAGAACAATGAACAGATGACCGCTTTCGCCCTTGGAAATTTTACCAGCGGCTAGTGGAGATGCGCCGCTGCCTGCGAAAGCAGCACTACGGCGTCGCCGAGCAACAGGTCCTCGATCGCGGCGGCATCGCGCCGCGCGTCCGAGGCAAATGCATCCGGCCGATTGATTTTGTGATCGGCCACCAGCCGCGACAGCAGCATGCGCCGCGCATCGCCGCGCCGCTCATGGATGCGCGCGCCTTCCCACGCCAGCATTACGGCGCTGGTCACATGATAGAGCGTCGTCGTGGCACGACGCGCATCGGCTTCGTTGCTCGGATCAGCCGCGATGGACTGCGCGAACGCAATCGCGCGATCAACGAGTGCGCGCAGCGTGTCACGCCATGCTTGCGGAATATTTGAGGTGTCGCTCAAGCGCGCATGCAGATCCGCGCCAAGCGCGCTCTGCGCACCATGGCGGCCGACTGCGCGCGTGATCGCATCGAGCGCCACGATGTTGCTGGTGCCTTCCCAGATCGAACCGAGATGCGCATCGCGCAACAGCCGCGCCGGCGCGAATTCCTCGATGTAGCCAACGCCGCCGCGCATCTCGAGCGCATCGCCGCACACCTTGCGCGCATCGCGTGTCGAACGGAATTTCAGCACCGGCGTGAGAATGCGCACCAGCGCGGCCGCGTCCTGGCTGCCCGTCTCGGCGCGGTCGAGCGCGTCCGCCGTCATGAAGCACAGCGACAGCGCCTGCTCGACCGGCAGCATCATTTTCAAAAGCTGGCGCCGCGCCAGCGGCTGATCCACGATGCGCTTGCCGAACACGATGCGGCCGTGTGCGACGGTCATCGCGTCATGCAGCGCGCGGCGCATCAGCGCGGTCGACTTCACGCCGTTCGAGAGGCGCGACCAATTTACCATCTCGGCCATCTGCACGAAGCCGCGATCAAGCTTGCCGACCGCGTGGCCAAGCGCGCCTTCGAGCTTGATCTCGCCCGACGCCATCGAGCGCGTGCCGAGCTTGTCCTTCAGCCGCACGATCCGGTAGCGGTTCGGCGTACCGTCATCGAGCCTGCGCGGCATCAGGAACAGGCCGACGCCGCGCGTTCCCGCGACTGCGCCCTCGGGCCGCGCGAGCAGCATCACCACCGCCGCGTCTGCATTCGAACAGAACCACTTTTCGCCGGTGAGGCGCCAGTGATCGCCTTCCGGCGCCGCGACCGTTGTCAGCTTGCCGACGTCGGAGCCGCCCTCCTTCTCGGTCATGAATTGCGCGCCTTGCGTCAGGCGCGCCATGTCGGTCTGCGTCAGGCCGTCGAGATATTTTCGTTTCAGCGCCTCGTCGCTGAAACGCGACAGCAGCATCGCGGCGCCGTCGGTGACATTGATCGGGCAGCCGAGGCCGAACTCCGCCTGATTGAACAGATACGTGAAGGCATGCTTGGCGGCAGACGGATACGTGTCCGGCCAGCCGAGAATGCCCTTGCGGTGCGACATCGCGTGGATGCCGAACTCGCCATAGGCGACGCGCTCCAGCTCGCGATAGGCCGGGTGATATTCGATCCATTGCTCGTCGCGGCCGAAGCGGTCGCGATGATGCAGCACCGGCGTGTGCTTGTCGGCAAGCCGCGCGCACTGATCGAGATGATCGCCTGCGAGTGCGCCGAGGCGATCGAGGTGCGGCACGATGTGCGCATAGAGCTTGTCCGAGAGATAGAGCTGCAGCAGATCGCTCAGCGACGGATCGGCCGAAAAGAAATTCAGCCCCGTCGTGTCGGGCGCGATCGCATTGGAGCCGACGGGCGTGTAACGTCCGTGCATGTCGTTGTCGCTTTCTTCGCTCTGCAATGCGCATCAGTATAGTCGTTCAATTTGTGTTTATATTCCTATTACTGACCATGAGAAATCCGCCTCGTCTTGTGTTTTCTCACCATAGCCGGCGAGGACGAGGTTTAAGACTGGCTGTCGTCGATCGACTCGAAGCTCGTGCGCTCAATCCGCCCAACCTTCCAGTGCGAATACCTAACAATACGCCGACGACGTCGGCGCGCTGGCTTCGTACTGAAGATGGACAGAAGGAATCGTGTCACGGCCCCGAGCACAACCTGAAGCAGCCAGCCCGAAGGCTGGTCGTTCATAGGCTGGGGTCTTCACCAATAAAAAGACCCGCCGGAGCGGGTCGATGTCGCGGCAACCTGCCGCCGTCACTCACATCAATGCGGTCGCACTGATGGAGCTTGCATTTCGGTAGTAGCGCGAGATTCCTGAAGAAAAAATAAACGACTGCAATCTCATTACAAACCAATAGCTTGGAAACGAGCTATCGACCGCCAGACTCCGCGTCCGAAACTAGGCACTCGGAGCATTGATTTGGCGCGCAGCGCGGCTGCTTTCGAACTAATAGTCATCATTGCCAGCCTTCTTGCTCCTCCGTCGCGTCTTGTCGAAGTGCACTCCACTACGCCACCAGCGCTCGATATCGACCGCCTTCAAATTTCGGCACAAATGAAACGAGGTGGTTGGAGTTCAGATAGTCATGGAGGCATTGTGAGAACATCAAAATCCGCTCAGTCGCGCTTGCGGCCGCTTCCTTCTTGATAAGGCACTTGAACCAATAACTGTTCTCGCCCGAAAGCACATAACTTGGGTGCTTGATATAGACAATTGAGTCGATAAGTCCGGCGTTAAAGCCACGGTTCCTTTGCTTGACGAAGAGGTTCCCAATAAAATACTCGATCCAATCAGTAAAAGTTGGGACCTCTGACTGATCCAGAATCGTCACAAGCCTTGCACGATTGGCTTCTCCGACGTGTTCGAGATGAGAATCAAACTGCTTTCGTGCTTCGCCTACACTCTTTTTCAATTGGTTCAATGTGAAATCCGTCATGCCTCTACTCGCGGCATCGGGATCAGGTAGGCCGCGTATGACGGATGCAGAACTCAAACGACCGTAACCACGAAACGGTTTTCCTTGCCGTGCAGCAATTTTAACAAGCTTCTCGTAGAACTGACTGTCGTCCACCGCGTTCAGCGTCTTCCGCTCAACTAGCAGAGCTCCGCCCATCACTTCATGATCCGGCGCCTTATGCTGCAAGCCGCTAGTGAGATAATTATCCGCATCTGGAGTCTTCGCATTCGGGAACAATTGCGTAATTCCCACCACAACCATCTCATCCAAACTTGAAGCGCGGTTCACCATCGCCGCCTACAGCTCCAATCATTGCTCCAATAAAAATGTTGTCATGCTCAAACCTTGGCCCGCGCTTCTTTCGCGAGCGCGACCAGCGCTTCTCGCAACCCACCGCCCGAGGTCACGCGCTGCTTGAACGCAAGCCGCGCGGTGCGGTCGCCCGCCGTGAGGTCGGCGCCGTCGGGATCGAGCCCGCTGATGCGCCACGGGCCGTCGTCCTCACCGAGCAGCTTGGTCGCGTAGAGCTTCGTCGCCTCGAGATGATCCTCGTTCATGTGCGCGACCGCGCCCTCTTCGGCGGCAACCATCTCGTCCGCGCCGGAGAGATCGGTCAGCACATCGGCGGCGGTGAGATCGGCGGCACGCGCGAAGCCGCCATTGAGATGCGCGGAAGCGACTCGCATGCGCCAGAACGAAAAGTCGCCGAAGCCGGCGTAGAGCTCCGACTTCGGATGCCGCGCGAGGAAACGGCGGCGCACGCGCGCCTCGTCCGTGCTGTCGCGCGCAATCGCCGCGAACGTCCCGAGCACCGTGAGGCGCGGGTGCGCCAGTGGATCCCCCTTGCCGGTGTCGGCGAGCAGGATCGAGGCGCGGCCGTCGGCCTCAAGGTTCGCCGTGTGAGTCGAGAGCCGCGAGGTCAGGATCACCGGCGCGCCGTCGACGTCGGTCGCGACGTTGACCAGCGAGGCGAACGGGTGCCCGGTATTGCGGTCGAGGGTCCCTAAAGTTCCTGCCCGGGTCGCCCGCAGCAGGGACTTGGCCAAGGCCTTGGGGTCGAAGTCGGCCGGTGCGCGCGCACCTTCAGGCAGCCGTCCGGGCATCGCGCCGGGTAAAGGTTGCGTTAGCGGTTGCGACATCTGACCCCTCCCAAATCCTTCATCCGCCACGATTTTTCTCACCTTTGCCACAATTGCGCCTGTTCACGGGTCTTGTCTGGAACCGGGGCCGGGCGGGTTTTCGCGCGGCTGATTCATGCTAGAAGGCCGCCCATGCCAACCATCGCTCTGGTCGACGACGACCGCAACATCCTGACCTCGGTTTCGATCGCGCTCGAATCCGAAGGCTACCGGATCATGACCTATACGGACGGCGCCTCCGCGCTCGAGGGCTTCAAGACCTCGCCGCCGGACCTCGCCATTCTCGACATCAAGATGCCGCGCATGGACGGCATGGAGCTTCTGCGCCGCCTGCGCCAGAAGACCGACATGCCGGTGATCTTCCTCACCTCCAAGGACGAGGAGATCGACGAGCTGTTCGGGCTGAAGATGGGCGCGGACGACTTCATCCGCAAACCGTTTTCGCAGCGCCTGCTGGTGGAGCGCGTCAAGGCGATCCTGCGCCGCGGCGGCCCGAAGGACGGCATCGTCGTCAAGGAGACCGACACCCGCAAGGTTCTGGAGCGCGGCCTGCTGCGCATGGACCCGGAACGCCACACCTGCACCTGGAAGGACGAGCCGGTGACGCTCACCGTCACCGAATTCCTGATCCTGCAGGCGCTCGCGAGCCGTCCGGGCGTGGTGAAGAGCCGCAATGCGCTGATGGACGCCGCCTACGACGATCAGGTCTATGTCGACGACCGCACCATCGACAGCCACATCAAGCGGCTGCGCAAGAAATTCAAGGTCGCCGACGACGATTTCGACATGATCGAGACGCTCTACGGCGTCGGCTACCGTTTCAAGGAAGGCTGAACTCCCGTTTTCAGCCGGATTGCGGTAGAACGGTCGGCGCGCGTTTTCGCGCCCGAGCCCTCCAGCGGATGTAGCAGCAGGTGCTGGATCGAACCGCCACTGTGACCCCGGCTGCCGGTGCCGCCGATGCCGACCCGCGCCGCACACGCCGTCGGCGCCGCTGGACCGATCCATGGCGCGCTGCGTGGCGCTTTCTGGTCGCGCAAAGCTCGTCGAGCCTGACGCGCCGCATCGTCATCCTCAACATCGCCGGACTGCTCGCGCTCGTCGTCAGCATTCTCTCCCTGTCGCAGTACCGCGCCGGGCTGGTCGACGCGCGCGTGCAGAGCTTGCTGGTGCAGGGCGAGATCCTCGGGAGCGCGATCGCGGCCGCTGCGACCGGCGACACCGACGCGGTCACGCTCGATCCCGACAAGCTGCTCGAATTGCAGACCGGAGAAAGCTACGGCCCGGACGAGATGTCCGCGCTCGAGTTTCCGATCAACCTCGAACGGATCACGCCGGTCCTGCGCCGTCTGGTCCAGCCGACGCGCACGCAAGCGCGTATCTACGACCGCGAAGGCGTGCTGCAGATCGACACACGCAGCCTCTACGGCCGCGGCGATGTGTTGCGCTTCGATATCATCCCGGTCGACGACCGCCCGACGCGGATGGAGCGCGCCTGGATCGCGATCAAGAGTTGGTTCGGGCGCAGTAACTACCCGCTCTATCGCGATATCGGGCCGGGTAACGGCAAGGAATATCCGGAAGTCGTGCAGGCGCTGGCGGGACAGAAGGCAAGCGCGGTGCGCGTCAACGAGCGCGGCGAAATCATCGTCATGGTCGCCGCCCCGATCCAGCGCTTCCGTTCGGTGCGCGGCGCGCTGCTGCTTTCCACGCAAGGCGGCGAGATCGACACTGCGGTGGCGTCGGAGCGGTTGCAGGTGCTGCTGCTGTTCCTGGCGCTCGGCACCGTGATGGTGCTGCTGTCGATGTTGCTGGCGCGCACGATCGCGGGCCCTGTGCGTCGTCTCGCGGATGCGGCCGAAAACGTGCGGCGCCGGATCAAGTCGCGCGGCGAGATTCCGGACTTCACCCACCGGCGCGACGAGATCGGCGAACTTTCCGGCGCGCTGCGCGAGATGACCAATTCGCTCTATAGCAGGATCGAGGCGATCGAGAGCTTCGCGGCCGACGTGTCGCATGAATTGAAGAACCCGCTCACCTCGCTGCGCTCCGCGGTCGAGACCATGCCGCTCGCCAAGACGCCGGAAAGCCGCGCGCGCCTGCTCGCCGTGATCGAGCATGACGTGAAGCGTCTCGACCGGCTCATCACCGACGTGTCCGACGCGAGCCGCCTCGATGCAGAACTTCAGCGGCAGGACGTGGCGCCGGTCGACCTGACGCGTCTGCTCAACACCGTGGTGACGGTTGCCAACGAAGTGCGCCGCGACGACGGCGTAACAATCACACTGAGTTTCGAGGGCGGCTTGCCGCGCTCGTTCACTGTTCCGGGCCATGACTCGCGGCTTGGACAGGTGATCGACAACCTGATCGAAAACGCCCGTTCGTTCTCGCCGAAGGGCGGCGCCGTGCGCATCACGGCGCGCCGTTTGCGTCATGCGATCGAGATCACCGTCGACGACGACGGCCCGGGCATCCAGCCGGAGGCGATGGAGCGGATTTTCGAGCGCTTCTATACCGACCGGCCGCATCAGGGCTTCGGCCAGAATTCCGGCCTCGGCCTTTCGATCTCGCGCCAGATCGTCGAGGCGCATGGCGGCCGCATCCGCGCCGAAAACCGCATGGCGGTGTCGGAAGGTCCGAGCGGACCGAAGGTGCTCGGCGCACGCTTCGTCGTGCGCCTGCCGGCGATGTGATGGAGCGCCGCGGAGCGAAGCGAGAGTCCGGCGCGGCATGAACCACTCCCCGACCATCCATGCCTCCGCGGTTCTCGTCGGCGCGCGCGCGATCCTGATCCGCGGCGCGGCCGGTTCGGGAAAATCCAGTCTTGCGTTTGCGCTCATTCAGGCCGGGCAAAGCGGCGCGCTGCCGTTCGCGCGGCTCGTCGGGGATGACCGCGTGCATGTCGAAGCCGCGCATGGCCGCGTGCTTGTCCGTCCCGCTGAGACCCTCGCCGGTCTGATCGAGATCCGCGGGCTGGGCATCCGCCGCCTTGCGTTCGAGCCGGTCGCGGCGTTGAGCCTCGTTGTCGACCTCGATGCGCTCCACACCGAGCGCCTGCCGACGCTTGATTCCGCCGCTACGGAAGTCGCCGGCATCGCTCTCCCGCGACTTGGCGGTCGCGCCCGGGAGGGACCCCTTACCCCTTGTATTTGCTGCACTGCGGACGACCAATTACGGCCTGTAATTCCCGCTTTTTGGCCTGTCCTGCCGCATTGCAAAATATGCCGGGCGCGGCCGTTCACCCCCTTGCGCTTGCCTCGCACATGGTCATGATGGCGCCCTTTCGTGCGGTGGGGCGCGACACTGCGCCGGCCGGAGTCCTCGATCTTCAAATGATTGGATTGGTTCTCGTCACCCACGGGCGGCTTGCCGTCGAGTTCCGCGCGGCTTTGGAACATGTGGTTGGCCCGCAAGAGCAGATCGAGACCATCACGATCGGGCCGGACGACGACGTGGAGCAGTGCCGCCGCGACATCATCGAAGCGGTGAAGCGGGCGGACACCGGCGACGGCGTCGTGATCCTGACCGACATGTTCGGCGGAACGCCTTCCAACCTCTCAATCTCGGTGATGAACCGGCCGAATGTCGAAGTGCTCGCCGGCATCAATCTGCCGATGCTGGTGAAGCTCGCCAAGGTGCGTGCCGACAATCCGCTCGACAAGGCGGTCGCGGCGGCCCAGGAGGCCGGCAAGAAATACGTCACGGTGGCAAGCCGCGTCCTCGCCGGGAAATGAACGCATCCTCCGCCTCCGCCGGCGCGGTCACGCGCGTCATGAAGATCGTCAACGAGAAGGGATTGCACGCGCGCGCGTCGGCGAAGTTCGTCGGCGTGGTGGAGAAGTTCAAGGACCTCGCCGCCATCAAGGTGACGCGCGGCGACGAGACCGTTTCGGGCAATTCCATCATGGGGCTGATGATGCTCGGTGCCGGGATCGGCACCTCGATCACGGTGACGGCAACCGGACCCGAAGCGAAACAGGCGATCGCTGCGCTCGATCAGCTGGTGTCGAGCCGCTTCGGCGAGGACGAGTAGCGGCGCTACTTCTCCATCCTCACCGGCGAGAAATCCTGAAACCAGTTCTGCGCCTGCACGAAGCCCTTCACCTTCGGGCTCATCGCACGCGGGTTGACGTCATGCGTCACCATCAGGAACAGCGCCTCGTCGACATACTTCTCGTGGATCTTCTGCAGCACCTTCGTTTGCTCGGCCGGGTCGAACGTGGTGCGCACCTGCATCGAACAGCTTGTCCATCTCGGGATCGCAGTAGAAGCCCCAGTTGGTGCCGCCGGGAGGCGCGAGATTGCACTGCAGATGGCGGATGAAGCCGGTGAACGGATCCTGGATGAAGTAGGTGTAGTTCATGCCCGTGCCGCCGCGCGAGCTTTCGTGCTTCGCGCCCGCGCGCCACATGTTGATCAGCGTGTTCCACTCCACCACCTCGAACTCGATCTGGATGCCGATCTCGCCGAGGCTCTGCTGCACGAACTCGTTCATCGGCAGCGGCTGCATCTGGCCCGAGCCCGACGCCGAGATCAGGATCTTGGTCTTCAGCGGCTTGCCCGGCCCGTAGCCCGCTTCCGCCATCAGCTTCTTGGCCGCCGCGACGTCGTGCTTGAGCTTGAAGGTCGGATTGCCGAACCACTGATGGCCGGGCGGGAAGAAGCCCTCCGCCGGGATCATCAGGCCGGACAGCATTTCCTTCATGCCTTGCGCGGTCGATCGCGAGGTTCGCGGCCTTGCGCACGCGCACGTCGTTCCACGGCGAGCCCTCGGCGCGCGAGAGATGCCAGGTCCAGTTATGCGGATACGCGTTGGTGACGATCTGCGAATTTCGGCGGCCTTCAGCGACGGGACCGCGTCCGGCGGCGGCGCCTCGATCCAGTCGACCTGGCCCGAGCGCAGCGCCGCGACGCGCGAATTCGCCTCCGGCAACGGCAGCAGCACCAGCCGGTCGAGCTTCGGCACGCGCGCCTTGTCCCAGTAGTCCTTGTTCGGCATCAGTCTCGGCGCGCTCGCGCGGCACGAACTTGTCGAGCTTCCACGGCCCGGTGCCGGACGGCGTGCGCGCGAACGCGTCCCAGCTCTTGCCGACCTTCTCCCACTGCGCCGGCGACGACATCATGATCCAGGCGATCTGGTAGGGCAGCGTCGCGTCCGGCGCCTTGGTGGTGATCTCCACCGTGTATTTGTCGATCGCCCGGTAGGCCGCGACCGCCGGAATGCGGGTCAGCCCCTGCCCCGACTGGCGCGGATCGAACTGCGGCGAATCCTTCTTGATGATCTTGTCGAGGTTCCACACCACGGCGTCGGCGGTGAAGTCCGAGCCGTCATGGAATTTCACGCCCTCGCGCAGCTTGAAGATCCACTTGGTCTTCGACGCATCGGCTTCATCGAGGCTCCAGCTGGTCGCAAGCCCCGGCACGAGGCCGGACGGCTTGGTGGCGCTGGAGAGGTCCCAATTGATCAGCGCGTCATAGACCGTGTAGCCCATGAAGCGCATGCCCTCGCCGCCCTGGTCGGTCTGGCCGGTGGTCAGCGGGATGTCCGAGGCCGTCATGCGCGATGCGCAGCGTGCCCTGCGCGTGCGCCGGCGCGCGGCGATGAAAATGGCGGCAGTTGCGCCGAGAATTGCGCGTTTCATGGGTCCAGGTCCGCAGTTTCGGTCGTACGAACCACAGGTGTCGCAAGCGGCGTGCCAAGGCCTTGCCCTGCCGCTCCCGCCTCCTTACACGGCGCGCAATGGCGCCGCCCCTCCTCACCTTGCAGGACATCCACCTCACCTTCGGCGGCACGCCGCTGCTGGAAGGCGCGGAACTGTCGATCGGCGAGCGCGAGCGCGTGTGCCTGGTCGGCCGCAACGGCTCGGGCAAATCGACACTGCTGAAGATCGCGGCCGGCATGGTGGAGGCCGATCGCGGCACGCGCTTTGCGCAGCCTGGGGCCACCGTCCGGTATCTGCCGCAGGAGCCGGACCTCTCGGGCTTCGCGACAACGCTCGCCTATGTGGAGGCGGGGCTTGCGCCGGGCGACGACGCGCATCGCGCACGCTATCTGCTCGAACAGCTCGGCCTGACCGGCGAGGAGGACCCCGCGCGGCTCTCCGGCGGCGAAGCGCGCCGTGCCGCGCTGGCGCGCGTGCTCGCGCCCGCGCCGGACATCCTGCTGCTCGACGAGCCGACCAATCACCTCGACCTGCCGGCGATCGAGTGGCTCGAAAGCGAGCTTGGCATCGTCGCGCTCCGCGCTGGTGCTGATCAGCCATGACCGGCGCTTTCTCGAAAGGCTGTCGCGCGCGACCGTGTGGCTCGATCGCGGCGTGACGCGGCGCATCGAGCGCGGCTTCGCGTCGTTCGAGGAATGGCGCGACCAGGTGCTCGAGGAAGAAGAGAAGGAGCAGCACAAGCTCGGCCGCAAGATCGTCGCCGAGGAGCACTGGATGCGCTACGGCGTCTCGGGACGGCGCAAGCGCAACGTGCGGCGCGTCGGCTTGCTGCAGGAGTTGCGCAAGGATTTCCGCGAGCATCGCGGCGCGCTCGGCAGCGTGAAGATCGCCGTGAACGATGCCGAGCTGTCCGGCAAGCTCGTCGCCGAAGCGAAGGGCATATCGAAGAGCTTCGGCGACACGCCGATCGTGCGCGACTTCTCGATCCGCATCCAGCGCGGCGACCGCATCGGGCTGGTCGGCCCGAACGGCGCGGGCAAGACCACGCTGCTGAACATGCTGATCGGCGAACTTGCGCCCGACGAGGGCGTCGTGAAGCTCGGCGCGAATATCCAGATGGCGACGCTCGACCAGCGGCGCGACACGCTCGATCCGAACACATCGGTGCGCGACACGCTGACCGGCGGGCGCGGCGACAGGTGTTCGTCGGCAACCAGACGCGCCACGTCGTCGGCTACATGCGGGACTTCCTGTTCGCGCCGGAGCAGGCCGGCACCGCGGTATCGCGGCTGTCCGGCGGCGAGCGCGGCCGCCTCACGCTGGCGCTGGCGCTCGCCAAGCCCTCGAACCTGCTGGTGCTCGACGAGCCGACCAACGATCTCGACCTCGAAACGCTCGATCTGCTGGAAGAGATGATCGACGATTATCCCGGCACCGTGCTGCTGGTGTCGCACGACCGCGATTTCCTCGACCGCACCGTGAATGCGGTGATCGTCGCGACGGCGGCGGGCGCTGGAACGTCTATGCCGGCGGCTACACCGACATGGTGGCGCAGCGCGGCGAAGGCGTGACGGCGAAGACGCGTCACGAAGGAAGCGAAGGCGCCGCGCGAGAAGAGCGAGGCGCCGCGCCGCAGCGCGCCGAAGGCCCGCCTCACCTTCAAGGACAAGCACGCGCTCGAAACATTGCCCGCGCGCATCGCCGCGCTGGAAGCCGAGATCGCGACGCTGTCGAAGACCATCGCGGACCCGAACCTGTACGCGAAGGATCGCGCCGCCTTCGACAAGGCCTCGGCGGCGCTCGGCGCCGCGCAATCCGGGCTCGCCGCGGCCGAAGACGAATGGCTGCGGCTGGAGGAATTGCGCGAGCAGGCCGAGGCGCGCTAACTCAGGCGAACACCGGGAGGCGGCCGATGAAACTCGAAGGCGGATGCTATTGCGGCAAGGTGCGCTACACCGCCGAAGGCGAGCCGACGTTCAAGGCGCAGTGCCACTGCCGCGAATGCCAGTACATCTCGGGCGGCTCGCCCAACATGTTCATGCTGATGCCGCCCGAAGGCTTCAGCTACACCGAGGGCGCGCCGAAGCAATTTGCGCGCAGCGATCTTGAAAGCCCGGTGACGCGCGAGTTCTGCGCCGAGTGCGGCACGCATCTCGTCAGCCGCCGGCCGGGACTGAATGCCGTGATCCTGAAGGTCGGCACGCTCGACGATCCCACGCTGTTCGGCACGCCGCAGGCGGCGATTTACACGGTCGACAAGCAGCCGTTTCACCAGATCCCGGACGGCCTGCCGGCGTTCGAGCGGCTGCCGAAGCGGTAGCTAGTATATTGATTTAATTCGATTTATCATCACGCTCTGAAATCCATATAAAGAAATCCTTATATCCTTCTTGCCCCCTTCCCGGGCCCCTGCTATAGCCACGCCCACGCCATGGACCGCCTCTACAGGCGCGCTCCGCTTTCATCCCCGCCAAGAACAGGAACCGTCATGCCCGTCGCGTCCGAATACATCGTCAAAGACATTGGCCTCGCCGAATTCGGCCGCAAGGAGCTCTCGCTCGCCGAGACCGAGATGCCCGGCCTGATGGCGACGCGCGAGGAATTCGGCCCGAAGCAGCCGCTGAAGGGCGCGCGCATCGCCGGCTCGCTGCACATGACGATCCAGACCGGCGTGCTGATCGAGACGCTGACCGCGCTCGGCGCCGACGTGCGCTGGGTCTCGTGCAACATCTATTCGACGCAGGATCATGCCGCGGCCGCGATCGCGGCGGCCGGCGTTCCGGTGTTCGCCGTGAAGGGCGAGACGCTGAAGGATTACTGGGACTACACCGCCAGGATGTTCGACTGGCACGGCGGCGGCTATCCGAACATGATCCTCGATGACGGCGGCGACGCCACCATGTACGTCCACCTCGGCGTGCGCGCCGAGAACGGCGACACCGCGTTCCTCGACAAGCCGGGCTCCGAGGAAGAGGAAGTGTTCTTCGCGCTGCTCAAGAAGCAGCTGAAGGAGAAGCCGAAGGGCTACTTCGGCGAGATCGCCAAGAGCATCAAGGGCGTCTCGGAGGAGACGACCACGGGCGTGCATCGCCTCTACGACATGCAGAAGGCCGGCACGCTGCTGTGGCCCGCGATCAACGTCAACGACTCGGTCACCAAGTCGAAGTTCGACAACCTCTACGGCTGCCGCGAGTCGCTGGTCGACGGCATCCGCCGCGGCACCGACGTGATGATGTCCGGCAAGGTCGCGATGGTCGCGGGCTTCGGCGACGTCGGCAAGGGCTCGGCCGCCTCGCTGCGCCAGGCCGGCTGCCGCGTGATGGTGTCGGAGGTCGATCCGATCTGCGCGCTGCAGGCCGCGATGGAAGGCTATCAGGTCGTCACGATGGAAGACGCCGCGCCGATGGCCGACATCTTCGTCACGGCGACCGGCAACAAGGACATCATCACGCTCGACCACATGCGCGCGATGAAGGACCGCGCGATCGTCTGCAACATCGGCCACTTCGACAACGAGATCCAGATCGCCTCGCTGAAGAACATGAAGTGGAACAACATCAAGCCGCAGGTCGACGAGATCGAGTTCCCGGACGGCCACCGCATCATCATGCTGTCGGAAGGCCGCCTGGTGAACCTCGGCAACGCGATGGGTCATCCGAGCTTCGTGATGTCGGCCTCGTTCACCAACCAGACGCTGGCGCAGATCGAGCTGTGGGCGAACAACAAGGACGGCAAGTACAAGAAGGAAGTCTACGTGCTGCCGAAGTCGCTCGACGAGAAGGTCGCGCGGCTGCACCTCGCCAAGATCGGCGTGAAGCTCACCGAGCTGCGCGACGACCAGGCCTCCTACATCGGCGTGAAGAAGGAAGGCCCGTTCAAGGCGGATCATTACCGGTACTAGGCCGAAGGCTTCCTGCCCGCTTTGATTGAATCGGGCGGGCGCGTTACAGTCCCTCCGGCGCTCAGCGCCGGGGGGATTTTTTATGCGACGCGTTCTGTGGATCGTGGGCATCGCCGCGGCCGTCGCAGCCGTGGGCCTGTTCGTCCTCCTGAGCTGCAACTGCGGCGGCAACACGCTGATCGCCGCCGCCCGCTTCTCGGCGATCCGCTCCGACCACACCGCGCTGCGCGCGTTCCTGCGCGCGATGCCGAAGGGTGCGGACCTGCATGTGCATCTCTCCGGCGCGGTCTATGCCGAGCGACTGATGGAGTGGGCGAAGGAGAAGAACCTCTGCTTCGACCTCACCGCGCAGGCGATGACCGACAAATGCGGCACCGCCGATACGCCGGCGATCGCGGATGCATTCGATTCCAACAAATCGCGGCGCCCAGGCCTTCTATGACCGCATGGTCAACGCGCTGTCGATGCGCTTCTTCCTGCCGCAACCATCGATTCCGTCAGGGCACGACCAGTTCTTCGCGGCCTTCGGCCGCTTCGGCGCGGTGACGTGGCTGATCCCCGCCGAGATGACCGCCGCGATGCTGAAGCACTATGCGGCGGACAACGTGCAGCACACCGAGCTGATGGTCACGCTGCTGCCGTATGAATACGGGCCGACGATGCTCGCCTCGATCAAGGATGAGCCGCCCGGCGAATGGCTCCGTATCCTGGAGCCGCAGCTTCGGCGCGTGGTGCCGGCCGCAAGCCAGATGATCGACGGCTGGGCGCAGCACATCGACGAAATCCTCGGTTGTAGCCTGCAGCGCGCCGAGCCCGGCTGCGGCGTCAGCTACAAGTTCATCGCGCAGGTGAATCGCAACGCGGAGCCGGCCGACGTGTTCATGCAGACCGCATTTGCGGCCGCATTGGTGCGCTTCGACAAGCGCGTCGGAGGCCTGAATTTCGTCGGGCCGGAGGACTATCGGATCGCGCGCACCGACTATCGCCGCCACATGGGCATGATCGGCTTCCTCGCGAAGGGCGTGCCGGTCGCGCTGCATGCGGGCGAGCTGTGGATCGGTTTCGTGCCCCCCGAGGACCTGACCTTCCATATCACTCAGGCGGTCGAGGTCGCCGGCGCGCGGCGCATCGGGCACGGCGTCGCGCTCGCCTACGAGAAGTACAGCAACGCGCTGCTCAAGACGATGCGCGAGAAAAAGGTGGCGGTCGAGATCAATCTCACCAGCAATGACGTGATCCTCGGCGTGCGCGGCAACGACCATCCGCTGATGACCTACCGGGGCGCGCGCGTGCCGACCGTGCTCTCGACCGACGACATGGGTGTGTCGCGCATCGACCTGTCGAACGAGTACTTCCGCGCGGCGCGCGACTATCCGCTCGGCTATCGCGAGTTGAAGCGGACCGCACGCAATTCGATCGAATACTCATTCCTCGGCGGGAACGAGAAGGAGACCGCGCTGAAGCAGTTCGACAAGGCGGTGGCGGTATTCGAGAAATCGGTCGCAGCCGAGCGCGGCTTTCTGCGCAACATCGGAACGCTGCTCGCGAGTCCGTTCCGCTGGCCCTGATTATTTCGGCGGCACGATCACGATGATGTAGCGCACCGGCTTGTCGCGCACGCCCCAATGTTCGCGCGAAAGCGTCACGGCGTGCCGCGGCAGATCGCCCGCGCGCATATTGAGGAAATGCATGCAGATCGCCTCGGCCTCGGGGCACACCAGCGCGATACCGGCGCGCGCGACGCTCGCCTCGTCGGCCCACGGCGTAGCGGATGGCCCGACAATGTCGAGCGTCGACACATCGCGCGGCAGATAGAACAGCACGCCGTTCACGATATTGGTGTAGCTGCCGACATAGCGCAGCGGGCGATCGACGCTGGCGCGCCACGTCCGCTCGATTGCCTGCGCCAGAAGCCGGTAATGCGTCGCGTAGTTCGGCACGCCTTCGCGATGGATCCACACCGCGATGAAAGGCGCGGCCAGCACCATCAGCACGGGGAAAATAATTGCGGCAGCGAGTAGCCATGTCAGCGCCCGGCGCGAGACCGACACGAGCGGCGATGACAACAGCACGACCGGCAGCAACGTCATCGCGCCACATCGCCCAGAGCGAGACGATCTGGACCTTGAACAGGATGGCTCCAAGCACCGGCAGGAGAAGCGGCGCGAGGAACGCGATCAGCGCGAAGCGATGCTCCGCCGTGCGCGGCCACAGCGTGTCCGCGATCGCGGCGAAGCTCGGCCGAGTCACCAGCGCCGAGATCGGCGCCGGCGCCGCGATATAACCCGCGACGCCGAGCAGGAAACCAAGCCCCGACTTCGCCGCGCTGGCCAGCGTCGCCGGGTGCGACGCCACCGCATAGGTGAGCGGCGCGAAATCGTTCGCCACGATCCACGCGACATGCGGCGCCAGCAGGATTGCGCCCACCGCAATCGTCATCCATGGCGCGGCCGAGCGGAAATAAGCGCCGCGGCGCGGATCGGCGAGCGCCGCAACACCGAGGCCCGCGAGCAGGAACACCGACCAGTATTTCCCCAGCATCGCGCCCGCTGCGGCGGCGCCCGCGAGCGCGCCCCAGATGGCGCTGCGCGTCTCGAACGAGCGCAGGAAGAACCACGTGGCGAGCGCCCAGAGCGGGATCAGCACCGTGTTGGCGTTGTACTTGAGCGCATGGAAATTGAAGAACGGAATGAACGTGAGCAGCAGCAAACCGGCGATGCGCTTCTCGGCGTCGAGGTAGCGCTCCGACACGCGCCACGCGACCCATAGCGCAAAGGTCGTGAGCACCATCGCGAACAGGTAGTAGGCCCAGTCGGCGAGCGGAAACGCCGTGAACCATGCGCGCACCAGCCACGCCGAGAGCGGCGGATGCTTCGGCGTGCCGATGCCGGCGTCGCGCGCCCACGCGACCATCTCGCCCATGTCGAAATGCACATCCTGGCTGCCCTTGGCGAGCGCGCCGTACAGGGACCACGCCAGGCAATACGCGACCAGCAGCCGCACGACGCTGACCTCGCGCCGCGCCGGATCGGTCAGCGCGTCCGCCATACGCTCGAAAGGTTTGAGCAAGGCGTTCATCGTGGCGGCACGATCGCGATCAGGAAGCGCTTCGGCGCGCTGGTGAAGCCGAGCCAGCGGCGTTCCAGCGTGACGTCGACACGGCGGGCCGCGCCGCCGAGCTGCTTTGCGGTTTCATCCATGTACTGAATACAAAGCGGGATGTCGGTGCACAGGATCGCAACGCCGTCGCGGCGCAGGCGCGCATCGTCGGCCCACGGCGAGAGATATTTCGAGAAGTGTGCGAAAGTCGAGGGGTTGTCGGCGCCGTAGAACGCTGCGGTGCTTACGAGGACGAACGGGCCTGCGATCATCTTGAGCGGCTTGTCGGTGACCTGACGCCACTCGCGGTCTGCGGCCTGCATCAGCAGACGCGCATAAGCGGCGTCGTTCTCGACACCGGACTTGAGCAGAGAGAACGCCACGAACGGCGACGCCGCAACGATGACGAGCGTCAGCGCAGTCACAATGCTCGCGATGCGCAGCACCGCGACACGCGGCACGACGACCAGCGCGCGAGCCGAGCAGCATCGACCGGCAGCAAGTTGAGCGCCTGTGTATTCCAGAGCGACAGCAGGCTTGCGCCGGTGATCAGCGCGGCCACAAGCGGCAGCAGCAGCGGCGTCCAGAACAGGATCGCGGCGGCGCGACGGTCGTCACGCGGCAGCGCCCCATCGGCGAGCGCACGCAGACTCGGACGAATGAAGAAAAGAACCAGCAGGATCGCGACCGATGCATAGCCAACCGTGGCCGCCAGAAATTCGAACATCGAGCCGAGCGTGTCGGCAAACGATGCCGCAATGCGCCGCGTCGTCACCCAGGTGATCGGCGGGAAATTCTCGCGGACAAGCCAATACGCATGAGGCGCAACGGCGACGAGGAAAATTCCCGCCGTCACCACCGGCGCGAGCGAGCGGAAATACTCGCGCCGCTTCGGATGAAACAGCGCCGCGAGCGCCAGCGCCGACGACGAGGAACACGGACCAGTATTTGGTCAGCATCGCGGCCGCGGCCGCGAAGCGCAGCAAGCGCCGCCCAGCCGAGCAGGCGCGTGTCGAGCGCGCGCAGCATCGCCCACATCGCGAGCGCCCAGAGCGGGATCAGCACCGAGTTCTGGTCCCACTTCAGTCCGAGGAAATTGTAGAACGGAATCGTGGCGAGCAGGAAAGGAACGACGGCGAGTTTTTCGCGCGCGAGCCATTCGGCGCAGAGCTCGATCGCAAGGAAAATCCCCGCCGACAACGTGACGGCCGAGAGCAGGAAGTAAGCCCAATCGGCGAGCGGGAAAATCTTGAACCACGCCCACAATATGTAAGCGAGCAGCGGCGGATGCTTCGGGTAGCCGAGCGCAAGCTCGCGCGTCCACACGATCATCTCGGCCATGTCGGCGTTCATGTCCTGAGCGGACTTCGCAATCACCGCGTAGATGAACCAGAGCGCGCCGTAGCCGAGCACGAACGCCAGCGCCGCGTGCCGCCGCCGCGCGGGGTCGGCAAGCCCTTCGACGAGCCGCGCGAGCGCATCGTTGAGATGATCGCGAATGAGGAAAACCGGCTTCAAATTACGGACCTTCAAATGACGGAAGGTCTATGGCATGCGCCCCAAACAGCGTCCATCCGCATTGAAATGCACGGCCGCCTCGCCTATCACCACCCACAATGAACACCGTTTCCCCAGCGCTCGCGCCCATTCCGCCGGCGCGCGATGCCGGAACGCGCGCCGCGCCGGAACTGAGCGTGGTGGTTCCGACCTTCAAGGAGCGCGACAATGTTCCGCTGCTGGTGGAGAAGCTCGCGCACACGCTGAACGGCGTCGATTGGGAAGTGGTGTTCGTCGACGACAATTCACCGGACGGCACGGCGGCGGCCGCGCGCAAGATCGGCGAGACCGATGCACGCGTGCGCTGCGTGCGCCGCATCGGCCGGCGCGGGCTTGCGGGCGCCTGCATCGAGGGCATGCTGGCGAGTCAGGCCAGATACGTCGCCGTGATGGACGCCGACCTGCAGCACGATGAGACGCTGCTCACCGCGATGCTGGAAAAGCTGCGCGGCGGCTTCGACCTTGCGGTCGCGAGCCGCTTTGCCGAAGGCGCTTCGGCCTCCGGCCTTTCCAGCGCCAATCGCGAAAAGGCGAGCCGCGTGTCGAACGCGATGGCGCGCCGTCTGCTCGGCGTCACGCTCACCGACCCGATGAGCGGTTTCTTCATGATGCGGCGCGAGCGCTTCGAGGAACTTGCGCCGCAGCTCTCCTCTCAGGGCTTCAAGATCCTGCTCGACATCGTGGCGACCGCGCGCGGCTCTCTGCGCATCGCCGAGCTGCCGTTCGTGTTCGGCGAGCGCCAGCATGGCGAGAGCAAGCTCGATACGCGCGTTGCGCTCGACTTCGCCGCGCTCATTCTGGCGAAGCTCACCAACGACACGGTGTCGTTCCGCTTCCTGCTTTTTTGCCTGGTCGGCCTCACCGGCATCGCAATCCACATGGCGGTGCTTCAATTCGCCTTCAGCGCGGGTCTTACCTTCGGCTGGGCACAGACCGTCGCGACCTTCGCGGCGATCACCTGGAATTTCGTGCTCAACAACATGTTCACTTACCGCGACCAGCGGCTCACGGGATGGCAGTTCCTCACCGGGCTGATCCGTTTTCAGGTGATCTGCGCGGTGGGCGCGATCTCGAACGTCGGCATCGCAAGCGTGATCTATGGCTACGATCCGGAGTGGTGGATCGCCGGGCTCGGCGGTGCGCTGATGGGCGCGGTGTGGAATTACGTGGTCAGCGCGGCCTTCGTCTGGCGGCAGCGATAGCGCATGACCCCGAAAAGTGGGTGCCGGTTTTCGGACAAGGCTCATGCCCCAAAGAAAGAATTTCCCGAAATTCGTCAAATTTTACCGCTAGATAGGCGCAGGGGCTGACACTTTTCCGATTTCAGGCGTTATCATACGTCTGAAGGAGTCGCGCGATGTGTCGCTGGATCGCCTACCGCGGAGAATCCATCAAGCTGGAGCGCTACGTCACGGCCCCCTCGCACTCGCTGGTGGTGCAGAGCCTGCGCGCGCTCGAGGGCAATGCCGCAACCAACGGCGACGGGTTCGGCCTCGGCTGGTACGACGCGCATGACAAGGAGCCGGGCCTTTATCGCGAAGTGCGTCCGGCCTGGTCGGACGAAAACCTGCGGCACCTGTGCCGTCACATCCGCTCGCATCTGTTCTTCGCGCATGTGCGCGCCTCGACCGGCACGCCGACGACGCGGCCGAACTGCCACCCGTTCGCGTTCGGCAAATGGCTGTTCATGCATAACGGACAGGTCGGCGACTGGTCGCTGATCCGCCGCCGCGTCGAAGCGCTGATCCCGGACGAACTCTACAAGTCCCGCGTCGGCACGACCGACTCGGAAGCGGTGTTCCTCGCGATCCTCGGCGCGGGCGCCGAGACCGATCCGATCGCCGCCACGATGCGCACGCTCAATGTCCTGACCGACATGGTGCGGGCGAGCGGCACGACCGAGCCGCTGCGCTTCACCTCGGCGCTGTCGGACGGCGAGACCCTCTATGCATTCCGCTATTCCAACAACGACACGCCGAACACGCTCTATTACCGCGAGGCGACCAACAATGTCGTGGTGGTGTCCGAACCGCTCGATACCGACCGCGCGCACTGGAAGCTGGTGCCGCAGAAGCACCTGATCGTGGCGCGCCCGCACGGGCCGGTGGAGTTGATGCCTTTCCCTGAAGAAGTGCGAGTGGCTGCGGAGTAACGGCGGCCGTCATCCCGGCCAAGCAACGCGACGAACTCGATCTCCATTGAAATCTTGATTCCGCGCTCCGTCGCGGTATACGTCCTCGCCCATGATGTTCATGTCCACATTCTTCCCGCTGATCTGAGCGACTGAAGTCGTTCCGGCGCATCCGCGCCAATCAGATCAAACGGCCCCGCCGACGCGGTGGCCGAGCGGAGAATGTGTAATGCCCAAGACCGAGCACATCGGCCTGACCTCGCGTCAGGTCCAGAGCTTCATCGACGACGGTTTCGTCAAAGTAGAAAACGCCTTCAGCACCGACCTTGCAAAGCAATGCAGGGAAGAACTGTGGGCGGATATTGGTCTGTCGCCGGACGAACCCGAGAACTGGACTCGACCAGTCATTCGGGTGGCGTCCAAGGCCTCGCCCCCTTTCATTGAAGCAGCCAACACGCCTCGTTTGCACACGGCCTACGATCAACTCGCCGGAGAGGGCCGCTGGCTTGCGCCCAAAGGCCTCGGAACATTTCCGATCCGCTTTCCCTCGGCGGAATCCACTGGTGACGATGGCTGGCATGTGGACGTGAGTTTTGGCGACGCCCATCCGGATTTCATGGAGTGGCGCGCCAACGTGAAAAGCAGTGGACGGGCATTGCTGATGCTCTTCCTGTTCTCGGATGTCGGCTCTGATGATGCGCCGACGAGAATCCGGAAAGGCTCGCATGCCGCCATTGCGCGGGAGTTGCTTCCCTATGGCGAGGCAGGCGCGACGCTCAGGCAGCTCTCGGCCAGCGGTTACACCTCGACGGAGCATTGCGAGGTTGAACTGGCGACCGGTGCGGCAGGCACCGTCTATCTGTGCCACCCATTCCTGGTTCATGCCGCGCAACCCCACCGGGGAAAATGGCCGCGTTTCATGGCGCAGCCGCCATTACTGCCGAAGGGTGAGTTCGATCCGGCGCTGCCGCCTTCGCCGGTTCAGATCGTCATCCGGCGGGCTTGCGGGCTAACGCGGTAATCAGATGATGCCCTGGATCGCAGAGTGGTCCCGGGCAGTCATTCTGTGCCCTGAACCTATCGCGCCGGCGCCGAAATCCGCAGCGCGAAGATCATCGTGTCGCCCTTCACGTTGCCGATTTGGCGCGTAACCGCAGCTTCCAGCTTCTCGGCGTTCGGATCGAGCGCGTCCAGCTTCGCGAGGCAATCCGCCGCGAAGGTCGCGCACACGCCGATGAATCCCTTGCGCTTCAGTTCGCCGGGATAGTCGATCCACGGCGACAGCGCGGGATCGAAGTCCGCGTACATTTTCGGGTGATCCGGGCTGTAGAACACCACGTAGGCGGCGACCTCGTAGCCGCCGACCACGATCGGCAGCGGCGAATTGAAGCGCGTGCGCCAGAGCCGCGTCAGTTCGTCGGCGATCTCGTGGTAGGGCGCGTGCGAGCCGCCGACCGGGCGCAAGCGATAGTTCACCCATGGATAGATCGGCGACGCGATCAGCAGGATCAGCGTGAAGATGGTTGCGACGATCCCGGCGCGGGCGACCGCGCGGCGCCTGACAGGCAGCGGCATCAGCACGAGCAGCGTGAGCGGCACGAGGAAGAAGAGCGGATTGCCCCAGTCGAGCCGCAGGTAGCTGCCCAGTACCAGTGCGGCGGCGGGAGCGAGGAAGACCAGCACAGTGCGAAATGACCAGCACGAGGAAGGCGTCGCGGTGCAGCGCCGCGCTGAGCGTGCGTCTCCACGGCCACAACAGCGCCGCGCCGATCACGACCGGAATGGCAACCAGTGCGAAATGATGCCCGAGATAACCGAGCGTATGCCTCACGCTGCCCGGCTGATCGGCGAGCGAACTCGCCCATTGCAGGGTCGGGTAATTCCACTTGATCAGCCACAGCACATGCGGCGTCAGCGCAACGAGATAGACGGCGGCCGCAACCCACGGGGCGGGTGAGCGCAGAAAGCGCATGCGGTCCGGATGAAGCAGCGCCGCGAGCCCGACCGCGCCGACGCCGATCAGGCCGGAATAGATGGTCATCGTGCAGGCTGCGGCCGCCAAGCCCGAGCAGCATGCCCCACAGCACGTTGCGTTTCTCGTAAGCGATGAGAAACGTCAGCACGAGCAGCGGCATCAGCGCGAGCAGCACCTGATAATTGTTGAAGCGCTCGCCCTTGGTGTGAAACAGCGGGTAGAGCATCATCACCAGCACGACGAACAGCGCGCGCCGCGGCCCGACGACGCGCCGCGCGATGAAATAAAGCGCCGCCAGCGTCACGAACGTCATCACGCGCGAGAGCGCGTAGGACGCCCAGTCGGCAGCGGGAAACACCGAATACCAGACGCCGGCGATCCAGCCGGTCATCGGCGGATGGCGGCCGTAGCCGCCGAGGAAGCTCTGTCCCCACGCATAGGCTTCGGCCGCGTCGATGAAGACGTCCATCGCGGCCTTCATGCCGGTGAGGAAGAACACGCCGGCGAGACAAAACAGCGCGATCGCGGTCAGCGCCGCGCGCGGGTCGCGCTCGTCGAGCCGCGCCGCGAACCACGCCTCCAGCGCGCGCCAGCGGTTCATGAGGAGAGCGCGGCGGCGCGGTCGAGCAGCAATTTTCGCTCGCGGGCGTTCTGCGTCAGCGCGGCCGCGCGCTCGAATTCGGCGCGCGCCTCGTCGTTACGCCCGAGCTTCTTGAGGAAATCGCCGCGCACGCTCGGCAGCAGATGATAATTCCGCAGCGTCGGCTCTGCGGTCAGTGCATCGACCAGTTCGAGCCCCGCCGCCGGCCCGTCCGCCATCGCGACCGCGACCGCGCGGTTCAGTTCCACCACCGGCGACGGCATCAATGCGGCCAGTTCGGCGTAAATCTGCGCGATGCGCGCCCAGTCGGTCGCATCCGCGGTGCGGGCGCGCGCGTGGCACGCCGCGATCGCAGCCTGCAGCGCGTAAGGCCCGCGCTCGCCGCCGAGCGCGTCGGCGCGCGCGAGCGCCGCCAGCCCGCGGCGGATCAGAAGCTGGTCCCAGCGCGCGCGGTTCTGGTCGAGCAGCAGCACCGGCTCGCCCGCCGCATTCGTGCGCGCGCCCAGCCGCGAGGCCTGGATTTCCATCAGCGCGACGAGCCCGTGCACGTCCGGTTCGCGCGGCGCCAACTCGGCAAGGATGCGCCCCTGCCGCAGCGCCTCCTCGCACAGTGCGGGGCGCACCCAGTCGTCTCCCTTGGTGGCCGCATAGCCCTCGTTGAAAATGAGATAGATCACCTCCAGCACCGAGGAGAGCCGCTCGGCGAGTTGCTCCCCGCGCGGCACCTCGTAAGGCACATTCGCATCGGAGAGCGTGCGCTTGGCGCGCACGATCCGCTGCGCGACCGTGGGCTCGGGTACCAGGAAGGCGCGCGCGATTTCTTCGGTGGTCAGTCCGCCGATCAGCCGCAAGGTCAGCGCGACGCGCGCCTCGGTCGACAGCACCGGATGGCAGGAGGTGAACACCAGCCGCAACAGGTCGTCGCCGATGTCGTCATCAAGCGCCGCGTCGAGGTCCGGCGTGTCCTCCTCGTCCATCTCGCGGCCGATCTCCTCGTGCTTGCGCTCGATCAGCTTGGCGCGGCGGCGCTCATCGAGCGCGCGGTTCTTGGCGGCGGTCATCAGCCAGGCGGCGGGATTGTCCGGGATGCCCTGCTCGGGCCAGCGCTTCAGTGCGGTCGACCAGCGCATCCTGCGCCAGTTCCTCGGCGGTGCCGACGTCGCGCGTGATGCGCGCGAGCGAGGCGATGATCTTCGCCTGCTCGATGCGCCAGATCGCCTCGATCGCCTGATTGGGGTCGGGAGCCACGGCTCCCGACTAGAGCAACTCCGCAGTCCACGGCAAGCCCGTTACTTCTCGGCCGCAGCCTTGAGGTCCGCGAGGCCCGTGTCGAACTGGCCGCCGACCATTTTGTCCATATTCATGAACATGTGGATGATCTTGGCGAAATACGGCACCGGGCCGTGCATCGACCATGTGACATTCGTGGTGTCACCGGCCGGCACCAGCGTGAATTCGGCGATGTTGTTCGCCTGGAACGGCCGCACGAAGTCGAGCTTGATGATGAATTTCTGGGTCGAGGAATCCACCATGGTCATCGATCCCGCGCCGATATTGCTGTTGCCATCCCACGCATAGGTCGCGCCGGGCCCAGCGGACTTTTCGCCGTAGGTACGCTTCATACCCGGATCGACCTTCTCGAACGGCGACCAGATGGTCCATTGGCGGAAATCGTTGATGAAGGGGAAGATCTTCTCCGGCGGCGCCTTGATCGCCGCCGTGCGCTGCACGCGGAAGTCGTCCGGCCGCGTCGTCGCATAGGCGAGGATGCTTACAATGCCGACCGCCAGAACGGCCGCGATGATGCCGATCACTTTGAGCATGGTTCGGCTCCCATCTCGAACATCGGACGGAGCTCGATCTCCAGATCGGTCACGCCGCAGTCGGCATGGATTTGCATGACCCGCCGCGCGCCGGCGATCGCCTCTTCGTGTGTGTCATGATTCACAATCGCGAACCCGCCGATCACTTCCTTCGCCTCGGTGAACGGCCCGTCCGTGACGCGGATCTTCCCGCCGGACATCGACAGCCGGTGGCCCTGTGAGCTCGGAAGCAGGCCGCCGCCCATTTCGAACACACCGAGCTTCTGCATCTCCTCGGAAAACTCGGCCATCGCGGCCATCAGCTCCGGATTTGGCGGCTGGCCGGCTTCGTAGTCCTTGGTGGCCTTGACGATTGCCATGAAACGCATGTGTTTTCCCTCGTGCCAACGGCGGACACTATCTGGCGCATCTGACATCACGACGAATGGAGAACTGAGAGATGACGACCGATTGAAGTTTTCTGGATCATGCGCAAACCGCCTCTTGACGTCACGACGAACGGGGATTTCGGGATCGACAGCGGTGCGAAGAATTTTTCGGGCGTCACCGCATCCAGCAGGGGCCGACTTCGCGCACCTCGATGGTGGCGTATTCGGCGGCCGGGCATTCCCGCGCGGCCGCGATCGCCTCCTCCTTCGAGCAATCCAGCATGAAGAAGCCGCCGACGATCTCCTTCGCCTCGGCGAACGGGCCGTCGACCATCGTGTGCTTGCCGTCGCGCTTCTGCACGCGGAAGCCCTTTGAGGTCGGCCCGAGCGAGTCGAAGACCTTGCCGATCCCGCGCGCGCGTCAAGTCCTCGCCGAACTTCGCCATGCGGTCGAACAGCACCTTCCCGTCCGGAATGGGACGCGCCTCGCGCTGCCCCGACCGGCTCCATCACCAAAAGCATGTACGGCATTGCAAAATCCTCCCGGGATCTCCGTGCATCAAAACCAAAGCCTGTCCCGGATCAAGCCCGGGACAGGCGATGCGGAGCTTGCGCGACGTGCCTTATTGCTTCTGTTCGACGACCACCATCCAGTTCACGCCGAACTTGTCCTCCAGCATGCCGAACTTCGGCGAGAAGAACGTCTTGATCAGCGGCTGCGTCACCTTGCCGCCTTCGCTGCTCATCGCGGCGAACAGCTTCTCAGCCTCGTCCTCGGTCTTGGCCGCGAGCGAGAGCGCGAAGCCCTTGAACTCCGGCTTGCCCAGCGCATAGCCGTCGGAGGCCATGATGCTCTGGCCGCCGAGCTTGAAGCAGGAATGCATCACGGCGTCCATGTTGCCCGGAGGCGGGCCGCAGTTGGGATCGGCGGCCGCGTTCGGATCGGCCGGCGCGTCCTTGAAGCGCATCAGCATCTCGACCTCGATGCCGAGCTTGGCCTTGTAGAAGTCGAGCGCCTCCTGGCAGCGGCCGTCGAAGAACAGATAGATCTGCGTTTGCATGTCGATTTCCTCTCTCGGGATAGTGTCTTGGGAACGATGTGCGAACGGCTCAAGCCTTCTGCTGCGCCAACTGCTCGCCGACCGCCTTGTGGTGGTCGATCGCCGGGCTCTCGCCGAAATCCTCCAGCTCGAAGAACTGGCGGATTTCGATCTCGCCGTCCTCATTGTAGGGGTTCGGGCAGCGCTTCATCCACTCGATCGCCTCGGCCTTGTTCTTCACCTGGATGATCCAGTAGCCGGCGATCAGCTCCTTGGTCTCCGCAAACGGCCCGTCGACCACGCTGCGCTTGCCGCCCTCGAAGCGGATGCGCGCACCCTTCTGCGCTCGACTGCAAACCGGCGCCGTCGAGCATGATGCCGGCCTTCACCATCTCGTCGTTGAACTTCGCCATCGCGGCGAGCATTTCCTCGCTCGGCATCTTGCCGGCTTCGCTATCCTTGGTCGCCTTGACGATCACCATGAAACGCATCGGTCTTCTCCTTCGTGTCGGATTGGCAGATTGATGTGGCGTGCGTTTGTCAGCGCACCGAATTGTTGGCGTGCAGCGCGCAGGCCTTGTCGGCGGTCGCCGACTGACGGCGCTGGAACGCCGCGAAGCTTGCGCGGATGCCGGGATCGGCGATCTGCACGGCCGGGCCGCATTCGGTCCTGGCGGTGCGCCCGCCGTCGGCCGGTGCATGCAGCATCGCCAGCACCGTGATGGCGATCGCTGGCAGAACGAAGTAGCGCGGCTTGAATTCGATCATGGCGGCCTCCCGTCGTTGAGTTTCGCTCACCCTTCGACAAGACGACGAACGGGAGAGGTGCGAGATCGACAGGGGAAAGGAGAAATCTAGATTCTTGTAACTGATTGAAATTACTTATTGTTTACGCTCAGCACGGACCTCATCCTGAGGGGCGGCCGCAGGCCGCGTCTCGAAGGATGGCGGCAAGGACGGTGTTTGTGGCCATCCTTCGAAACGCCTCGCTACGCTCGGCTCCTCAGGATGAGGACTGGAGCGTGTGACAGCGCCCCGCCCTACTCCTTCGGGAAGTACTTGAAATACGGCTCCGCCTCCTTCAGCGCGCGACCATAGGACGGCCGCTGCTTCAGCCGGTCGAGGTAGGCGATCAGATTCGGATACGTGCCCGCGAACGGCGCGACCTTGTCGGCATAGAACAGCGCAGGCGCCGCCGCACAGTCCGCGATCGTGAACGTATCCCCGATCGCCCAGGCGCGGGCTGCCATGTCGCTCTCGGCCATACCGAGCGCCGTCGCCATGCGGGCGCGTGCATCCTCGACGCCGTGCGGGTCCTTCCTGTCGGCGGGCCGCAGGCGGTCGCCGACAATCTTCTGCATGTGCAGGTGGATGTGCAGATCGAAGAAGCGGTCCGCCGCCCGCGCCGCGCGCGCGGCCTCCGCATCCGCCGGAATGAAGCGCGTCTTGCCCGGATAATGCTGATCCAGATACTCGATGATGACGCTCAACTCGGGCACGGCCTCGTTGCGCGCTTGATCCTGCAGCACCGGAAATTTGCCGACCGGCCATAGCCTGCGGAATGCATCGCGCTGCTCGGCGTTGCCGAGATCGACGAGCTGCGGCTTGAACGGCGTGCCGTTCTCGTACAGCGCGATCAGCACCTTGTGGCAGAACGAGGAGAGCGGATGAAAGTGGAGCGTGAGCGACATGGTTCAGCTCCGCCTCGTGAGTACGATATGCGTGGCGGCCGGTGTCGTGACATGCTTGCTGACTTCGTAGCCGAGCTTTGAAAGATCGAGCCCGGCAAAAAGATTTTCGCCAGCGCCGAGCAGCACCGGCGAGACGGCAAAATGCATTTCGTCGATCAGGCCGGCCTGCAGGTATTGGCGGATCGTGGCGGTGCCGCCGCCGAGCCGGACGTCGCGACCGTTCGCCGCCTCGATCGCGCGTTGCAGAGCCGCCTCGATGCCGTCGGTGACGAAGTGAAAGACGGTGCCACCCGCCATCGCGAGCGAAGCGCGCGGGTGGTGGGAGAGCACGAACACCGGGCAGTGATAGGGCGGGTTCTCGCCCCACCAGCCTTTCCAGCTTTCGTCCGGCCAGTCCCCCCGCACGGGTCCGAACATGTTGCGGCCCATGATCCAGGCGCCGACATTCGCGAAGCCGCGCGCCGCGAAATCGTCATCGGCTCCGGTCGTGCCACTCTCCTTCCCGTACAACTTCTGGAACGTGCGCGTGGGAATCAGCCACCCGTGCAGCTCCTCGCCGCCGATGCCCAGCGGAGTTTCGAGACTCTGGTCCGGCCCGGCGCCATAGCCATCGAGCGAGATGGAAAAGTTTTCGACGCGCAGTTTCGGCATGGGGCGGCCCTTTCTACGGAAGCATGCGGTTGGCGCGACGCCAGGCGCGGCGATATGGGCCGCACCGAGGTCTCTATGAAAGCCCGGTGAAAGAGCACATCCGCGAGCGCTTGAACGGAGCGATCGAGCGGGCTTGTGTTTGCGGCGAACGGCCGGAAGCAGGCCGTCAGCTGATATCGACGACCGTCTTGAACCCGCCGTAGATCATGCGCTTGGCGTCGAACGGCATCTTCTTCGGGTCTTGCATCATCTTGGCGAGACGCTTGTCCGCCATCACGGCTTTCAGGATGCGGTCACGGTCCTTCCGCGACTTGTAGACGATGTAGGAGAAGATCACGGTCTCGCTCGTCTTCTGTTTCACGCTGCGCGGAAACGAGGTCCATTTGCCCTTCTTCACGTCGTCGGCGAGGCATTCCTTGTAGTCGAGCGCGCCGTGCTCGCGCCAAACCTTGCCGGCCAGTTTCGCAATCTTGACATAGGCCTTCACGTTCTTCTTCGGCACCGGCACGATGAAATCCGTCGACGTAAACCATTTCGCTTCCTCCTGTTGATTTCAGTGTCAGGCGTTTTTCGCCGTGTGACAGCAGGCGCCCGCGGGCGTGCCGTACTCGTCGTTACGCTTCACCCAGTCCATGATCTCGGTCTCGTTGCGGCCCTTCGGCGTCATGTCAAGATAGATGAAAGCGCCGACCACTTCCTCGTTGCCGCGCGCGTAGCTGGAGTAGGTGTGATACACCGTGCCGGCATCGTCCTTCACGAACACACTTAAGCCCGGCAGCTCGTCGAACGCATCCGAGCCTGGCATTTCCTGGAAGTTATAGTAGACCGTGCCTTCGAGCTGCTCCTGCGTGAAGGAGACGTGATAGTCGAAATTGAAATCGTTTTCGGCGGATGACACCCACTCGACCTTCCAGCCGAGGCGCTTCTTGTAGGCGAGCAGCTTCTCCAACGGCGCGCGCGACACCTGCACATAGCTCACATCGTGATTGACGAGATGAACCAGAGCGCCCTCCGCGTGGTCGGCCTCGAGCGAGCAGCTCGGGCATCCTGAATCGAGATCGTGCCGCCACATGAAATGGTGCACGATCAGCTGGCTGTTCGTCCCGAACAGGTCGGCGAGCGTGCGCTTGCCGTGCTCGGTGTCGAATACATAGCGCTTTTCGACTTTCACCCAAGGGAGCGCGCGGCGTTCCGCCGCGACCAAATCGCGCATGCGGGTGAGCGCCTTCTCGTTCTTCAGGTGGCGTTTGCGTGCGACGAGCCAGTCCTCGTAAGACGCGACCTTGTGGGGTTGCATGACGTTTCCTCCTTCTCGACACATGCGCTGCCGGCCGCCGACAGTGGTGCCGTCGTGACGCCGCGCCGAGGTTCTCGACGAAGCGACGAACGAGACGGCGGCGGATCGACATGCGGCCGCGAAAAATTTCATGACGCCGGAGATTTTTCCGAGCGGTTTGATTTAGCTCGCGTTTTTCCGCAGACAGAACGCCGCCTGCGGCATCTGATGTTCGGACGGCTACGGCTTGAGATCGACCGCGGCCTTGAGGCTGCCGTCCATCAGGAACGGCACCGAGTTGTGCCGGTGCGTGACCTTCCAGGCCCCGTCGATGCGGCGGAAACCCACCGTCACGCGCGTCCACACATCCGGCTTCTCGCCGTCGGTCTTGGTGCCGGTCATGTGGCCCAGACCGTGCGCAAAGGCGATGCCGCCGCCAATCTGCACGTCGAGATCGCCCAGCGCCCAGCCGATCGGGCCATCCCAGGTGGCGAACCACCTTTCCATCGCGGTCTTGTCCGCGCCGATCTGGCGCAGCGGCGGCGCCAGATCGTAGGTCACGGCATCGGGCGCGAGGTGTTTCAGTGCCAGATCGGCGACCTTGCCGAACATGGCGTTGATCTCGTCGCCGAAGATCGCGCGGATCGCGATCTGGTCGGCAGCATCGGCGTTGCCGTTCTGCTGCGCGACGGTGCCGGCGAGCTTGTCGAGGCTCGTCGCCCAGCCCGCCTCCATGCCGGCAAGCATGAACCGGGCCCTGTCGGTGAAGCCGGCGGCGCGCGCGTGCAGCGTCACTTTCGTGCGCTTGCCGACCGTTTCGAACACGACAGTGTTGTGCGACTCCACGACGCGCGCCCCGTCCGGCAGCTCGACGAATGACGTGAACACAATGCGCTCGTGCGGCACGACCTCGTGGAATTCGCCGCCCATCGGGTGCACGCCGCCGTCCGGCGCCTGCATGTGGATCAGGAGTTTGCCGCCCGGCCGTGGATCGGCCTCGCAGCGCGGATTGGTGAAGCCGTGCGGACCCCACCACTTCGCGAGGTGCTTCGGGTCGGTCCACATGCTGAACACGAGTTCCCGCGGCGCGTCGTAGACGCGCGTGATGGTGACGTCGCGCTGGACGACGGGCTTTGCGGTGGCCATGTGTGTCTCCTCTTTACGCGTACGACGAACGGCGGCGCGCCGGATCGACACGCCGCCGGGGATTTTCTGGGGATTAGCGCCGCAGGTATTCGTCGAGCTTGTCGAACGCGCCGCCGAAGCCTTGCAGCATCGAGGCTGTCATCGACTCGAACATCGCGCGTTCGTCGTCGGTGGCGTTGACCGGCCCGCCGCGCAGCGACACCGTGGTGCGGCGGCCCTCCTCGGTCAGCGTCACCACGTTGAGGATCTCCAGCGGCCACTTGCCGTCAAGCTGCGGGAATGGCGCGCGCGTGATGCCGCCCGCCGCATCCGAGAACGAACTCACGTATACCAGCCGCTCGGGCGCGACGACTTCGCGATAGACGAAGCGGCCGAACATGTCGTGTCCCGGCTGGAACGCTATCGCGTAATGGAACATCCCGCCGGGACGCAGGTCGAACGCGATCACGCGAACGTCCGTGCCCTTCGGCCCCCACCATTGGCCGAGCGCCTCCGCGCTGGTCCACGCCTTCCACACCAGCGCGCGCGGCGCATCGAAGGTGCGCGTGAAGACGAATTCCTTCGTGTCTGCGAT
Organism: uncultured Alphaproteobacteria bacterium; assembly: GCA_963779545.1. Taxonomy (GTDB): domain Bacteria; phylum Pseudomonadota; class Alphaproteobacteria; order Rhizobiales; family Xanthobacteraceae; genus PALSA-894. The sequence continues at coordinate 561,102 of CAVZYQ010000015.1, forward strand.
CGTCATGCGCGCGCCTCCGATTGGATTTCAGCCAGCAGATCGTTGAGCAGCTCGAAGCATTCGGTCCAGCCGCCATCGTGGCCGTCGCGCGATTCATCCGACGCAAAGCCGGTCTGCGTGAATGTCATGCGGGTCTTGTTGCCGACGGCCTCGAACGTGACGGTGACGATCGACTCGACGCCGTCTTCGTCGCCGTCCCACAGGTGCGTCATCACCAGCTTCTTGTTCGGCACGATCTCGCGATATTCGCCGCCGAGGCCGAGCTCGTTGCCATCGCGGCGGTCACGCATCACGAGGTGATACTTGCCGCCGACGCGGAAATCCGCCTCCGAGCGCGGGATGGTGAAGTCCTTCGGTGCGGACCACTGGTCGAGATGCTTCTTCTCGGTCCAGCACTTCCATACGAGTTCAACCGGCGCATCGAACGTGCGGGTGATCGTCAGCACTCTGTCGTTTGCCTTCGTATCTGTTGCGTTGGCCATGATCGCGCTCCCTCAACCCGCGGCCGCTCGTTCCAGCGCCGCGATGTCGAGCTTGCGCATCTGCATCATCGCCTGCATGGCGCGCTTCGTCCGCGCGGGGTCTTTGTCTGCCGAGCAACCGCAGCATGGCGGCTCGGTACGATCTGCCAGGAGACGCCGTACTTGTCCTTGAGCCAGCCGCACATGCGATTCCGCGCCGCCGTCCGCGGTCAGCGTATTCCAGTAATTGTCGACCTCGGCCTGCGACTCGCAGCGCACGTAGAACGACACCGCTTCGGTGAACTTGAACTGCGGCCCGCCATTGAGCGCGACGAACGGCTGGTCCTTCAGCGTGAACGAGACGGTCAGCACCTTGCCCTTCTGCGTCGGGACGGCGTCGCCGTAATAGGTCGTGTCGTCGATCTTCCCGCCGAATACCGAAATGTAGAACTTCACCGCTTCCTCGATGCGGTCGTCGAACCACAGGCACGGCGTAATCTGATGCGTCAAAATCACGGCTGATACTCCCTGATGTGAAACGTGAGTTGGTGCGCGGCGTGCGCGCGGCTTCAAGTCTTGCGTTTGCGCTTCGGCTTCGCCTTCTCGGCGTCCTTCGCCTGCACTTCGCGCAGGTATTCCTCGAGGCGGTCGAAGCGCGCTTCCCAGAACGCACGATAGCGTTCGAGCCAGTCGTCAACGTCCTTCAGCGCCAGCGGTTCGATGCGGCACGGACGCCACTGCGCCTCGCGGCCGCGCGTGATCAGGCCCGCGCGTTCCAGAACTTTGAGATGCTTCGACACCGCCGGCATCGACATGTCGAACGGTTCGGCCAGCTCCGTCACCGACGTTTCGCCGAGCGCGAGCCGCGCGAGGATCGCGCGCCGGGTCGGATCGGCGAGCGCCGAGAAGGTATTGCTGAGGGCGTCGGGCTGCATCGTGCTGAACCGTTCAGTTATTTAACTGCTAGGTTTAATATAGAAGGCACGCTCCTCCGTCAACCCGTGCCGCGGGCCGTCTGTGGAACTCACCGGAACTGCGAACCCCGCCGGACGTTGATGTTCCAACAACAAGGCCTCCTCCCCGTGACCGATCCCCAAAAAGCCCTGGCCTATCAGCGCGCGCTCGCGAGCTTCACCCGCATCGTCGACGAGCCTGACTCGGTGCAGCGGCTGCTGCAGAACGCCGTCGCGCAGGTCGCGCGCGTCACGCACATCAAGCACGTGAAGGTGCTGCGCTATCGCCCCGACCAGGGCGACCTGCTGATCGAGGCCGGCGTCGGCTGGAAGCCCGGCGTGGTCGGCCATGTCAGCTTCGGCGCGGACCGTCACTCCGCGCCCGGCCGCTCGTTGCAGACCGGCGCGCCGGTGATGTCGGAGGACATCGCGAACGACCCGGACTTCCGCTACGCCGACGTGCTGCGCGAGCACGGCATCGTGTCGGTGCTGAACGTGCCGATCTTCGTCGACGGCACGCACTGGGGCGTGCTGGAGGTCGACACCGAGGAGAAAACGCTGTTCGACGAATACGACACGCATTCGCTGTCGATCTTCGCCAACATCATCGGCGCGACGCTCGCCAAGAATGACGCCAAGCTTGCCGTGGTGGAAGCAACCGGCGCGGTCACGAACAGCAAGACGCAGACCGAGATGCTGCTGCGCGAGCTGCAGCACCGCATGAAGAACAACTGCAGGTCATCGTCAGCTTCCTCTCGCTGCAGGGGCGGCAGGCGCAGGGCGAGGAGGCGCGCGAGCGGCTCGGTCGCGTGATGGACCGCGTGCTCGCCATCGGCCTCGCGCACGACCAGCTCTCGTTCAAGGACAGCGCCGCGAGCGTCGACATGCGCGATTATCTCAAGGCGCTGGTCGCAAACCTCGATCCGCGCCGCCCGCACATCACCATCGACACGCATTTCGACTCGGCCAGCATCCCGCTCGACCGCGCGGTGCCGATCGGCCTGATCGTGAATGAGCTGATGACCAACTCGGTGAAGTACGCGTTCGACGAGGACGGCGGCGTCATCAGCGTCTCGTTCCACCTCAATGAAGGGATCGGCGAGGCGGAGTTGTGCGTCAGCGATAACGGGCGCGGCATGGGCCCGGTGCGGCCCGGCTCGTTCGGCCTGCGTCTGGTCGAAAGTCTCGCGCGCCAGCTCGGCGGCAGGCTCACCACGCCCGAGACGCCGAAGGGCACGATGACGCGGCTGACGTTTCCGTATTCGGTGTGAGAAGAAAACGGCCCCGGCCGCAGGGGTGTGGCACGTTGCGCCGGGGCCGCTTCAACCGGGGCTCAGACGGTGTCCCGGTCTGTCAACGACAACGCACCAGGGAGGGTGTTGCGTTTGTCGCGACAAGCATTGCAAGCAAGGGGCCAGATCGCGCGCACGCGCGGTCAGAGACTTAGATGGTTAATGGATTGAATACGGCGAAAATTGCCGGGACAAAGCTGCGCACGCGCGGAAATTTCTGCGTGGCTTTCTGACGGCACTCGCGAACTGCATCTGCCGCACGGTTCCCAATATCGCCTTGATTGTACGTGCGGTGCCTTGCTCGCGCCCGCGCGTGACCTTCTTTTGGTTGTATTTTTTCAAGATGCTGAGGCCTTCGCCAACACCACTCATTCATGATGTCCTGGAGGCTGTGCCATGACTGTGACTTCACTGGGCGGAGTGACCGGAGCGATAGCGCTCGGCGGCAACCTGACAATCGGCGGTTCGACGCTTAACGTGACCGCCAGTCTCCTCAACATGACCGGCGCGGGCTTTGGTGTCGCGAGCCTGACGACCGGCGCGTCCGTCGATGTGCAGAACGGCGGAATCAATCTGGTTGTGACCAATCCGACGTTACTCACCGGCGATCCGGCATTTCCAAATCCCGGCGATCCTCCCAATTCGTCATACAAGGGCATGTCGGTCGACGTCACCTATAACAGTGGTGCTGCTGGATCGCAGAAAGGACACGCGCTTGCAGCCACGGTGACGGTGGAGAGCAATGCGCCGTCCGGTGGAGCATCTCTCGGCGTCATCGGCGCATTCCTCAACAAGAAGCTCGGGACGGACGGCGGCGGTGTTCTTGGTTACGTCAACAACGATCAGAGTGTATCAACAGCAAGCGGCGTGGGTGTCTGGGGCTTGGTGCGCGGTACGACCAACGATTCAGGCAACGGGGTCGATGCCCTCCGCGCGACGTCGGAGACTGCCAGCGGCAGCCACCCACACGCCGGTCTTTTCGTTTCGGCTTCCCAACCAGCCGACAATGCGTTCCGCAAGGCTGTGTGGATCCAGGGCGCGGCCGAGTATGGCGTGCTTATCGGCGGGGACATGGTCGGCCCGATCCCGACACACTATCTGACGGTCCTCGATACATCGAACAACACCGTTCTCGACCTTACCGGCACGGGCAACTTGCTGGTCGGCACAAACACGCTGAGCGTCGCGACCAAAGGCTTCCACGCGACTGCGGCAGGCTCGTTCGATTCGATCGTGAACTCGCCGGTCACCAGCACGATGGGCAAGCTCGACAACGATGGCTCAGTGCTCAACTTCACGCGCAACGGCTCAAGCGTCGTCGGATCGGTGACCCTGACGACGACGAGCACCAGCTATAACACCACATCGGACGGACGCCTGAAGACGCGGCTGCGCCCGCTCGAGTCCGGAACGGCGCTCGACCGGTTGAATGTCTATGCGTTCGACTGGAAGGATCACCCCGGCCGGTCCGGAGCCGGCGTGGTCGCGCAGGAGGCCTACGAGATCTATCCCCACGCGGTGACTCCCGGCGACAACGGCGTTCCCGGCGACACGGAATATCGGGCATGGCAAGTGGACTATTCGCAGTTCGTCCCCTTGCTGCTGGCCGAGGTGAAGGCGTTGAGGCAGCGTATGTCCGAGTTGGAGGCCGAGCGCACCGCATTGGCCGCATAGCAAACCGGAACTGGCAAACCCGCCGGCGCGTCCATGTGGGAGTGACTCAAATCCCGCCGAGCGCGCGCGGCAGCATCCGCTGCAGCACGGTGTCGCGCTTGACCACGAAGTGCATCATCGCGCCGCCGATGTGCGCGAGGACCAGCAGGATGACGAGCCAGCCGGTCCATCGGTGGACCGTGAACAGCTGCGTCGCGAGCGCCTCGTTGTTGGCGACGATCTTCGGCAGCGTGAACAGCCCGAAGAACGGCGTGGTCGCGCCGTAGGCGGAGTTCGCCACATAGCCGACGATCGCCATCGCGATCAGCAGCACATAGAGCAGGCCGTGCACTGCGGACGAGATGATCCGCTCGTGCGGCTCGAGCCCCGGCGCGGGCGCCGGCGCGCCGGCGACGATGCGGTTGATCAGCCGCATCACCATCAGGATCAGGATCAGGATGCCGAGCGACTTGTGCAGGTTGTAGAGCGTATCCTGCATCGGCCCTTGCGGCACGCGATGCATCGCGATCGCGACCGGCGCGGTGAGCAGCACGGAGCCCGCGACCAGCCAGTGCAGCCACTTCGAACTTGCCGGATAGCCGCCCGGTTTGTCGCCGTAGGTCATGCGTGTCTCCTGCCCGTGTGGGTCAACGCAGCATGGCACAGTACGCGCGTTGCCGCATTTTGTTTCATGCGCGCTCCGTCATGGCCGGGCTTGTCCCGGCCATCCACGTCTTGCTTGCCTAAATAACCTGATCGTACAGATCGTCCCATTCCGGGTTTGTCGAATGAATAAGCCGCACCTACCAAGCGCGCGGCCAATGCTTGATGGTCTTCTCGCGCTGGATCGCGGATTGAATCGTGTCGTGGTGCTCGACGTAGACGAGCCGTTTCAGCCCGTGCTGCTTGGTGAAGCCTTCGATGAGACCTTCGCGGTGTTCGTACGCGCGTTTCGGACGCGTGCTGGTGACGCCGACATAGAGAATGCCGTCGCGCCTGTTGGTCATGAAGTACACCCAGCCGCTTTCATGAAGACAGCAAAGCAAGACGCGGATGGCCGGGACAAGCCCGGCCATGACGGAGAAAAAACTTCAGCATTACGCCTCTTGACATTTAATTCCTATCTATGTGAATATTTGCCATCCCGCCCTCCTGGGGCGCTCTCGCGAGGCATCGCTTGGGTGGGGCGGGCCGGAGGAACGGGGCGGAGATGCGCCTCTGATACTTCCGGAGGCGGATCGAAGACGATCCGCTTACGCGGTCCCCGCGCCCGGCAGGCATGCCGGTCCCGGGCGGTCCGGGGCTCCACCTGGAGAGCACTACGGCTCTCCCGCCAGGAGCTGGCTGATGGCGGCGCGAATGCCCCGAAAGCGTGGCCCGGGTCGATCAAGAACCGCAAGCGAGGCGCCGGGAGGCGCGCCGTTCCGATCGCAAGGAACGGCGGCGCACTTCGCAGGTGCGCGAGCCGGCGTCAGCCGGCCCGGGGGCCGATCGCAAGGCCCCGCGTTTCCCGGCGCTTTGCTCCCCATCTTCCTCGGAGCGCGTCGCAGCGGATGAGGCGCAGCCCGCGCGCCACGACAAGCGGGCGATGATGCATGCCGGAAATGATTGTGGTGACTGGGGAATCTCCTTCGCTTGCCGCACTGCAAAGCGGGTGTTATCTGCCGCGCATGGCGTCTCAACCGATCAACAACATCCGCAATTTCTCGATCGTTGCGCATATCGACCACGGCAAGTCGACCCTCGCGGACCGGCTGATCCAGCTCACCGGCGGGCTCGACGCGCGCGAGATGGCCGGCAAGGAGCAGGTGCTCGAACTCGATGGACATCGAGCGCGAGCGCGGCATCACCATCAAGGCGCAGACCGTGCGGCTCGCTTACCATGCGCGCGACGGCAAGGACTACATCCTCAACCTGATCGACACGCCCGGCCACGTCGACTTCGCCTACGAGGTGAACCGCTCGCTTGCCGCCTGCGAAGGCTCGCTGCTGGTGGTCGACGCCTCGCAAGGCGTCGAGGCGCAAACGCTCGCCAACGTCTATCATGCGCTCGACGCCGGCCACGAGATCGTGCCGGTGCTGAACAAGATCGACCTCCCGGCCGCCGAGCCCGAGAAGGTGAAGCAGCAGATCGAGGACGTGATCGGCCTCGATGCGAGCAACGCGATCGGCATTTCGGCGAAAACCGGCCTGAACGTGCCGGAGGTGCTGGAGGCGATCGTCACGCGCCTCCCTCCGCCCAAGGGCGACCGCAACGCGACCCTGAAGGCGCTGCTGGTCGATAGCTGGTACGACCTTTATCTCGGCGTCGTCGTGCTGGTGCGCATCGTCGACGGCGTCATGAAGAAGAACATGCGCATCCGCATGATGGGCACCAACGCCGCCTATGACGTCGACCGCGTCGGCGTGTTCACGCCGAAACTGATCGCGGCCGAAGAGCTCGGGCCCGGCGAGATCGGCTTCATGACCGGCTCGATCAAGGAAGTGGCGGACACGCGCGTCGGCGACACCATCACCGACGACCGCAAGCCGGTCTCCGAGATGCTGCCGGGCTTCAAGCCCGCGATTCCTGTGGTGTTCTGCGGACTGTTTCCGGTCGATGCCGCGCACTTCGAAGACCTGCGCGCCGCGATGGGCAAGCTGCGCCTGAACGACGCGAGCTTCTCGTTCGAGATGGAGACGAGCGCCGCGCTCGGCTTTGGCTTCCGCTGCGGCTTCCTCGGATTGCTGCATCTGGAGATCATCCAGGAGCGCCTCGAGCGCGAGTTCAATCTTGCGCTGATCGCGACAGCGCCGTCGGTTATCTACAAGATGAAGCTGCGCAACGGCACCGAAATCCAGATCCACAATCCGGTCGACATGCCGGACGTGATGCAGATCCTCGAGATCGAGGAGCCATGGATCGAGGCGACGATCCTCACCCCCGACGAATATCTCGGTTCGGTGCTGAAACTCTGCCAGGACCGGCGCGGCTCGCAGAAGGAGCTCACCTACGTGGGCAACCGCGCGATGGTGAAATACGACCTGCCGCTCAACGAGGTGGTGTTCGACTTCTACGACCGGCTGAAGTCGGTGTCGAAGGGCTACGCGTCGTTCGACTATCACCTGACCGACTTCAAGCCGTCGGATCTCGTGCGCATGCATATCCTCGTCAACGACGAGTCGGTCGATGCGCTGGCGATGCTGGTTCACCGCACGCGCGCGGAGAGCCGCGGCCGCGCCATGGTGGAGAAGCTGAAGGAGCTGATCCCGCCGCACATGTTCCAGGTGCCGATCCAGGCCGCCATCGGCGGCAAGATCATCGCGCGCGAGACCGTGCGCGCGCTGCGCAAGGATGTGACGGCGAAGTGCTACGGCGGCGACATCTCGCGCAAGCGCAAGCTTCTCGACAAGCAGCGGGAAGGCAAGAAGAAGATGCGCCAGTACGGGAAGGTGGACATCCCGCAGGAGGCGTTCATCGCGGCTTTAAAGGTAGACGTTTGACGCTGCACGCAAACTTTTCGAAGGTGGACGTTGATCACGCGCGTTCGCGCGATGCGGGCGCGGCCGCGGCCTTTGTCAGGAAGATGCGCTGCGGCGCGGCAAGCTCCTGCGGTCGCCACACGCTGACAACGCCAAACCGCTCCGGGTGCGCGCGATATTCCCGCGCAATGGCGAGCAGCGTGCGGTAGCGCGTCTTGTGTGCCTCGAACGAGACGTTCGGCATAGTCTCGGACAGGCTCAGCAGTTCCTGTTCCCACATCACCATCACGCGCAGGTGGCGGGCGCGGCGGTCATCGAGCAACTCGTAGGTGAGAGCCATCACGAAACGGTATTCATGCATCGGCCGTCCGATCGCAAGGTCGATCGAAGTCGTCGTTGGAGCACTTCTCGCTCATCAGGCTGATCAGCGGCGAGTAGGTCGCATGATAGTCGTTGTCGCGCATGAGCCTGACACGACGGCGTTGCCCATTCTCGACCACGGTGGCGCGCGTGAGGAAATCCGCGACTCGATCCGCGAACCCGCGCGGGCGCGGGATTTGCACCGGAAAGCTGATCACGGGATTGTCGCGTGTTGTGTTCTGCGCGGCACGGCGGATCAGGCTGACGCGATACGGGTTAGGCCAGATATCCGTAATCGGGCGATCGGCGACGATGGTGTCGAACTTCAGGTGATTGTCGACCACCATATTGAGCGTGATGTTGATCGTATTGCGGTTGTCGCCGCGCACGTAGTCGAACCAGCCGGTGAAATACTTGCCGAGGAACAGGAGGCCCGCGCCGCCGGCGCCGCCGAGCGAGCGGATGATCGAACCGGTGATCACCGCACCGATGTAGACGGCGAGGACGCCGAGGCCGAAGAACAGCCCGTCGAGAATCTGATTGAGGTCGAGCGAAAGGAATTGCGCCATGCGGCATCCCGTGATTGCCGCGAAGGCCTAACATGAAAATCGCCCCGCTCGGAAATCCGAACGGGGCGATTAGATCGGAGCGTTGCGGGATGCGTGCCTACATCCAGTACGGCGGCACCCGGTAATAGTCGAACACCTGCTGGGCGCGCTTGCGGTCTTCCCAGTCCCAGTCGTTGTCGTTGCTGTAGTTCGGCGCACCTTTCAGCTGCTGGTCCGAGATGTTGACCTCGTAGCCGCCGAGCTTGGTGTTGTAGTCCAGCAGGGACCACGGCACCGGGTAATGCTCGTGCCCGATGCCGAGGAAGCCGCCGAAGCTCATCACCGCGTAGGCGACCTTGCCGGTGTGCTTGTCGAGCATGATGCGCTCGATCGAGCCGATCTTGTCGCCGTTGGACCGATAGACGTTGGTGCCTTCGACCTTGTCGCTGCCGATCAGGGCCGAGGTTTCGCGCTGTTCGAGGGTGGCAGATGCCATTGTGGTTCTCCTTGTCGCTTGTTCCCCTTGTGTGAGTAACGGGCGCGTCGCATTGATGTTCCGCCTGGCCAAGGAACTGCGTGCGGCGGATCGACGTTTTCGTTCCACTCGGATTTCAGGAGCCCCGTCATGCCGCGCGGAGACAAGTCGAAATACACCGACCGCCAGAAGCGTAAAGCGCGCCACATCGAGGAAGGTTACGAGAAGCGCGGCGTGCCCGAGAAGGAAGCCGAGCGGCGCGCCTGGGCGACCGTCAACAAGGAAGAGGGCGGCGGCAACAAGAGCGGCTCAGGCCGCGGCGTGCCCGACACCAAGGTCTCGTCACGCAAGGGCGGGCGGCTCGGCGGCCGCGCCGCGGCGCGCCGTCCAGCGGCAGCGCGAAAGGCTTCGGCGAAAAAGGCAGCCGCGACACGCAGGCGCCGGGCGCGCTGACCACGACGCGGCCGATCCGACGCTCCGCGCTAATTCCCCGCGACCCATTCCAAGCGAACGCCGGTCCGCCGCTGCCTGCGGCAATCCGGCTCATGTTCAAAGCCAGTTTAGTTGCAAATAATTTGCAATAGCAGGTAAAGGGCAGCAAAGTTGCTATCACGAAACGCCGACGCAGGAGGCAAGCCATGGGAATGTTTAGGGAAATTCGATTACATCCACTTCTTGCAGCTGCGACGCTCGGTGCCGCGGTCGGGCTACCGACGGCACTTTGGAGCGCCGGAGACCTTTCCCGGCAGAACCCGATCGAGGTCACGGTCGATCTCGGCAAGCCGGGCGAACACGTGTTCGTGCCGCGCGAAATCAAGCTTGAGACCGGCAAGCTCTACAAGCTCGTGCTGCGCAATCCGAGCAACGATCCGCACTACTTCACGTCAGATGCGTTCTCGGGGATGGTGTTCACCCGCAAGGTCCAGGTAACACAGCAGCGCGAGGGCAAGAACGTCACGCTCGCGGAATTCAAAGGCGCAATCCGCGAGATCGAGGTCTATCCGGGGCACGCCGCCGAGTGGTGGCTCGTGCCGATCGCGGCCGGACGCGCAAGCGACCTGCGCTGCGGCATTGTCAAGGATGGAAAGACGCACGCGCAACTCGGCATGATCGGCGAGATCGTAATCGAATAGCGATCAGTGAATCAGGATTGCGGTGTTCGCCATGCCGTGGCGCTGCACCAGCGCGAACAACGTGGCGGCAGCGCCGGGATGCAGCCGCACGCAACCATGCGAGGCGACGCCGCCGAGGCGCGAGATGTGGTTCGTGCCGTGGATCGCGTAGCCCTTGTGGAAGAAGATCGAGTGCGGCATCGGCGCGCCGTAGTATTTCGTCGAGAACCAGCTACGCGCGGTCCATTGCGGACGGAAGCGCCCTGACGGCGTGCCGAAACCTCCGCGTCCGGTCGAGACCTGCCAGAGATAGGTCGGCCGGCCGTCGATCTGCACCAGCATGCGTTGCGAGGCCTTGTCGATCTGCACCAGCAGCGCGGCGGATGCCGCTTGAACGGTGGCGAGCACCGCGGCGGCAGCGAACAACGTGATGGCAAGGCGGCGCATGAACTTTCTCTCGGCAGCGAACAGCTGTTCTGCCCTGCCCGGCAGCGCGCCGCACCAAACTTGCCTGATTTTGGTAAAGAGGCCAAACCGGTAGCGCTTCTCCCCGCTGGAAATCGGCCCGAAAAAGTGACTACCTGACAGGCGGCGACTCATTCAGATGGGCCACAGGATGACGCGATTAACTTTAGTGTCCGCGGCCGTGCTTGCGGTAATCCTCGCTGCCCTCCCCGCGCGCGCGCAAGACAAGGGCACGGTCAACCCGAAGCCGCTGCCGCCGCTCGCCAACCCGAACGATCCGAAGAATGCTGCCAAGGACTTGTTTGCCCGCAAGCCGACGCCGGCGAATATGCAGGCGCGCTCAATCGGCTTCTACACGCGCGGTTGCCTCGCAGGCGGCATGGCGCTGCCAATCAACGGCAAGACCTGGCAGGTGATGCGACTCTCGCGCCAACGCAACTTCGGACACCCCGAGTTGATCGAGTTCATGGAGCGCCTCGCCAACAAGGTGCCGAAAGTTTCCAACTGGCCCGGCCTGCTGGTTGGTGATCTGGCGCAGGCGCGCGGGGGGCCCATGCTGACAGGCCACACCAGCCATCAGGTCGGGCTCGATGCCGACATCTGGCTCACGCCGATGCCGCGCACGCCGCTCTCGCGCGAGGAGCGCGAGGAGATGTCTGCGACGAACGTGGTGGCCGAGGACAAGAAGGACGTCGATCCGAAGATCTGGACGCCGGGCCACTTCGCCGTGATCAAGGCAGCCGCCGAAGACCCCAAGGTCGAACGCATCTTCGTCAACGCGGCGATCAAGAAGGCGCTATGCCGCGAGGCCGGCCGCGATCGCGCGTTCCTGCACAAGGTGCGCCCGTGGTGGGGGCACAACTATCATTTCCACGTGCGCATCGGCTGCCAGCCGGGCAGCCCCGAGTGCAAGGCACAGGACCCAGCCGGCGATACCGAAGGCTGCGGCAAGGATCTCGATTACTGGTTCTCGCCCGGCATCCTCAATCCGCCGCCGCCGAAGGAGCCGCCGAAGTCGCGCCCGCCGCTCACGATGGCGGACCTGCCGCCGGAGTGTAGGCAGGTGCTGCTGGCGCCGTGATCCCATCCTATCGGCATGGCTGCTCATTGCAGCCCGCACGATGAATACGGCCGGCAACATCGTAGGATTTGCTCAGGCGCGAGATAAGCGCTGACAGGGAGGCGACGATGATCGTCCGCGCAATTCTCGCGGTGTTGGCCGCGGTGTACTGTTTCTCCGCACAAGCTCAGGGACCTGCGAAAATCATGAACGCAAACGGCGATCCGCTGCCGCGCGGCAAGGCGGAAGACGTCGGCATGTCAACCGAGCGGCTCGGCGAAATTGCGAACCGGCTCAATGCCGACATCGCGGCCGGGCGCATTCCGGGCGCCGTCATTGCGATCGCCCGCAAGGGCAAGCTCGTCTACTTCGAGACGTTTGGACATCGCGACAAGGCCGCCGGTGTCGCGATGACCAAGGACACAATCTTCAACATCGCGTCGATGACCAAGCCGATGGTCGCGCTCGCGGCGCTGCAATTGCAGGAACGCGGCAAGCTGCTGATCGACGATCCGCTGTCGAAGTATTTTTCGAAGTTCGCCCAGATGGAGGTCGCCGAACTGAACGCGAGCGGCGATACGATCACCGCCAAAGTGCCGGCGAAGCAGCCGATCACGCTGCGGCATCTGATGATGCACACGTCCGGCCTCGTCTACGGCGGGCGTGGCAACACCGCCGTGCACAAGCTCTATCCGGGTGGCAGCGGCATTGCCGGGTCGACGATGGACGCCACGGATTTCATGGACGATCTTGCGAAGGCGCCGCTGCTGTACCAGCCGGGCGCCGTGTGGGACTACGGCTTCGGTCTCGATGTGCTCGGCCTCGTGGTCGAGAAAGTGTCCGGGCAGACGCTCGGCCAGTACTTTCAGGAGAACATCTTCAAGCCGCTCGGCATGACCGACACCGGGTTCAGGATTCCTCCCGACAAGGCCGAGCGTTACGCCAGGGCACTGTCCCGGGATCCCGACACCGGGCTTGCGCAGTCAATTGCGCCGGTGCTGACGCAGCCGCTGAAATTCGAATGCGGCGGCGGGTGCCTCGCCTCGACAGCGGGCGACTACATGCGGTTCGCCATCGCGCTGCTGAACAAAGGCGCCTACGGCGAGACGCGCATTCTCGGCCGCAAGACCGCCGAATACATGCTGATGAACCAGCTCGGGCCGGAGGTGAAGAACCTGATCGCGAATACCGACCCGTCGCGCGCCGACTACGGTTTCGGCCTCGGACTTGCGGTGCGCACCGACGCGGCGCGTGGGCGCATGCTTGGCTCGGCCGGTGACTTCAACTGGCCCGGCGCAAGCGGCACCAACTGGTGGGCGGATCCGAAGGAGGAGCTTGCGGTAGTATTCATGGCACACTCGCCGGGACCGATCCGCTGGCACTACCGGCAAGTGATCAACGCGCTGGTGTATCAGGCGATCGTGGACTGACACCCGAACGGCGCGGCGCGCTCAAACCCACTTCATCGACCTTGCGATCTGCCACAGCGACAGGCCGATCACGAGCAGTCCGACCGCGATCATCAGGCCGCGGGCGGGCACGCGCTTGACCATCCAGCCGCCGAGCGGAGCGGCGAGCATGCCGCCGGCGATCAGCGCGAGCAACTCTCTCCATGGTGAAGCGCCGAGCTCGACGAAGAATGTCGTCGCCGCCGCAATCGTGACGAAGAACTCTGTCGTGTTGACTGAGCCGACCGCCGTGCGCGGCGCATGACCGGAGCCGACGAGGCTTGAGGTGGCGAGCGGCCCCCATCCGCCGCCGCCGCTCGCGTCGAGGAAGCCCGCGACAAATCCAATCGGCCCGACCCACGGGCCCGGCGCGTCGCGCCCGGGCGCGAGCTGCCAGGCCTTGAGCAGGATGAAGATACCGAGCAGCACCAGATAGGCCGCCACGAACGGCCGCATGATGCTCGCGTCGATATTCGACAACACCCAGGCGCCAAGCACCGCGCCGAGCACACCCGCGATGCCGAGGCGTCTCACCAGCCGCCAGTCGACGTTGCGGTGCCAGATGTGCGAACTCGCGGACGCACCGGTGGTGAAGATCTCCGCGGTGTGCACGATGGCGCTTGCCTGCGCGGGAGCCATGCCGAATGACAGCATTGCGGACGTCGAGATGACACCGAACGCCATGCCGAGCGCGCCATCGACCAATTGCGCCGCAAAACCGATCAAGCCGAGCACAAAGTAGTCGGAGATCATCGAGTCGCCCCTAAATCAATCCTCAACGTACTAGGAACGATGCAGTTCGATAAACCGTGACGTTCGGTCACGCCAACGGAAGCACGTTGGTGTACTTGACCTGTTCAAGCGCGAAGCTCGATTCGATGGAACCGATACCGGACAGCCTCGTGAGCTTCTGCTTCAGGAAGCGCTCATAGGCCGCAAGGTCGGCGACGACCACGCGCAGCAGGTAGTCGCGCGGGCCAGTCATCAGGTAGCACTCCAGAACCTCGGGCCAGCGCTGGATGGACTTTGCAAAACGGTCGAGCGCCTCCTCGCGCTGACTTTCGAGCTTGATCGAGATGAACACGCTGACCGGAAGACCAACCGATTGCTGATCGAGCACCGCCACGTAGCGCGCGACAACTCCCGCCTCCTCCAACATACGCACGCGGCGCAGGCACGGCGATGGAGACAGGCCGACCTGTTCGGCCAACTCCGCGATCGTCTTGCGACCATCCTCCTGCAAAAGGCCCAGAATCTTGCGATCTATAGAGTCAAGCTTGGCGGGCATGGTTCAACCAATCTGAATGTGATTTCTGGCCGATTATGCCAAATTTGAACGCATTGTGGAATGTTTTCGGCAGCACCTGCCACTTCCTCCGTGCGAGAACTTCAGTGCTAGGATGAGGCCTTCCGGACCCGACACGTGATGAGCAAAATTTCAAACGCTGACCTGAAAATTCTCGCGGAACTTGAGAAGAAAGTTCTCTGGCTTTCAAGCTGGACGATCCATCACGCCAACCATATCCGCGAGAGCACCGACGGGCTGAAGGTCGGCGGGCATCAGGCCTCGTCGGCTTCGCTCGCAGCCATCATGACGGCGCTCTATTTCCACGCGCTGCGGCCGCAGGACCGTGTGGCCGTGAAGCCGCACGCGTCGCCGAACTTCCACGCGATCCAATATCTGCTCGGCAAACAGACGCGCGAAAAGCTGGAGGGCTTCCGCGGCTATAAGGGTGCGCAGAGCTATCCCTCACGCACCAAGGATGCCGACGACGTCGACTTCTCCACCGGCTCGGTCGGCCTCGGTGTCGCGCAGACGCTGTTCTCCTCGCTGGTGCAGGACTACGTGCGCTCGCACTTCCCGACCGACCGGCCGGAAGGCCGTATGGTGGCGCTGGTTGGCGACGCCGAGATGGATGAGGGCAATATCTTCGAGGCGATCCTCGAAGGCTGGAAGCAGGGCCTGCGCAATTGCTGGTGGGTGATCGACTACAATCGCCAGAGCCTCGATGCGGTGATCCGCGAAGGCTTGTGGTCGCGCTACGAGGCGCTGTTCAAGGCGTTCGGCTGGGACGTCGTGATCGTCAAGCACGGCTCGCTGCAGGAAGCCGCGTTTAAGGAGCCGGGCGGCGAGGCACTGCGCACCTGGATCAACAGTTGCCCGAACCAGCTCTACTCGGCGCTGACCTTCCAGGGCGGCGCAGCATGGCGCAAGCGGCTGATGAACGACCTCGGCGATCAGGGTCCGGTGTCGAAGCTGCTCGACAAACGCTCGGATGAAGAGCTTGCGAAGCTGATGGGCAATCTCGGCGGGCATGATCTGCCGTCGCTGGTCGAGGCGTTCGACAAGGCGGCCGAGAACGACCGGCCAACCTGTTTCATCTGCTACACGATCAAGGGCTCCGGTCTGGCGCTCGCCGGCCACAAGGACAACCACGCCGGGATGATGACGCCGGCGCAGATGGATCAGCTGCGCGAGTCGATGAGCATCCGCGGCGGACATGAGTGGGACAAGTTCGAGGGGCTGAAGACCTCCGCCAACGAATTGCAAGCGTTTCTCGACCGCGTGCCGTTCGCCACGAAAGAGTCGCGCCGCCATGTCGCGCCGCGTGTCGAGGTACCGGCAGAGCTTTCGATCTCGATCCAGCCGACGATGTCGACGCAGTTCGGGTTCGGCGCGCTGCTGAACGAACTCGGACGCGGCAATTCGGATTTCGTGAAGCGCATCGTCACGACGTCGCCGGACGTCACGGTGTCGACCAACCTCGGTCCGTGGGTGAACCGGCGCAACCTGTTCGCACGCGAGAAGATGGCCGATACGTTCAAGAGCGAGCGCATCGCCTCGACCTTCAACTGGGAATTCGCGCCGACCGGCCAGCACATCGAACTCGGCATCGCGGAGAACAACCTGTTCATCGCACTCTCCGCGCTCGGGCTGTCGCATTCGATCAACGGCGAGCGGCTGTTCCCGATCGGCACGCTGTACGATCCGTTCATCGCGCGCGGGCTCGATGCGCTGAACTACGCATGTTACCAGGAGGCGCGCTTCATTCTGGTCGCGACGCCGAGCGGGATCACGCTGGCGGGCGAAGGCGGCGCGCATCAATCGATTGGCACGCCATTGATCGGCATGGCGCAGGACGGGCTTGCGGCATTCGAGCCTGCGTATGTGGATGAACTCGCCGCGATCCTCGCGTGGTCGTTCGACTACATCCAGAAGGGCGGTGAAGGCGAACCGTCCGAGCGAAACTGGCTGCGCGACGAGACCGGCGGGTCGGTCTATCTGCGGCTCTCCACGCGGCCGGTCGAGCAGATCAAGCGCACCATCGACGACGAGTTGCGGCAGGCGATCATCGACGGCGCGTACTGGATGCGAAAGCCGGGGCCGAACTGTCAGGTGGTCGTCGCCTACACGGGCGCGGTCGCGCCGGAGGCGATTGAAGCCGTCGGGCTGATGGGCGAAGACCGGCGCGACGTCGGGTTGCTCGCGGTCACGTCCGCGGATCGCCTCAACGCGGGGTGGACCGCCGCACAACGCGCCCGCGAGCGCGGACTGGTGCATGCACGCTCGCACATCGAACGGCTGATGGCGGACTTGGCCCCACATTGCGGCATCGTGACGGTGTGCGACGCGCATCCGGCGACGCTCGGCTGGCTCGGCGCGATCCACGGCCACCGCACGCGCGCGCTCGGCGTCGAGCATTTCGGTCAGACCGGCTCGATCGCGGATCTCTACCGCCACTACGGCATCGATGCGAACGCGATCGTCGCCGGCGCCGAAGCAATCGCGCCCGGACGGCCGATTCGTTATCTGAAAGCGCTGCCGTAGTTTTTCTTGAGCATGATCTTTTCCAAAAACCGGTACCCACTTTTCGGGATCATGCTCTAAATCGGCCGCACGCCCATCGTCATCGCCGGCACGAACAATATGATCGCCCACGCGATGATAGCGCACACGATTACCGCGAGCAGATAACCGAGCGATTTCTCCTCCGGCACTTTCATCAGGACCGGAAGGCCGACGTAGAACAGATAGAACGTGTAGAGCCCGAGCACCGCGAGCACCGACAGGATCGGGATCGCCGTGAATGCGCTCGCCAGCCATGCGGCGGTCGGCGCGAACACCGCGATCTTGATGGCATTCATGAAGTTCTTCTTCCCGCCGAACTTGTCGGCGAGCGCATCGATCACGAACGCCACGATGAACACGCCGACGAAGGTCAGCAGATAACCGCCGACCGCGCTGACAAGCCCTTGGACGAAGGGCGTGCGGATCGGCCCCACCCCGATGATTGACGCGCCGATGAAGCCGCACACCGCCGGAATGGCGGCAAGGATCGCGACATAATTCTTCAGCAATGCGCCGGTGCTGGCCGGCTCAGCCTCGATGCGCCGCCACTCGGCGGTCGGATCGGTGAGAATGCCCTTCACACGGCTGACGAGATCCATGGGCGCCCCTCCACGGTTCGGGGCACATTGTTCCGTCCGCAGCCGCCGATGTCACGGGGGCAAAGCGCGCTATCAACGGCTTTGATCGGCCAGCACCATCGCGGCGCCCTTCTCGGCGATCATCATGGTGGGCGAGTTGGTGTTTCCGGAGGTGATGGTCGGCATCACGGAGGCGTCGATCACGCGCAGGCCCTCGATGCCGAGCACGCGCAGACGCGCGTCGGTGACGGCATTCGGATCGCTCGGCAGCCCCATCTTCGCTGTGCCGACAGGGTGAAAGATCGTCGTACCGATGTCGCCCGCGGCTTTTGCCAGCGCCGCATCGTCGTCGCTGCTCACCTGCTCGCCGGGCAGCGTCTCGACCGGCTTGAATTTCTGCAATGCGGGCTGTGCCACGATCTTTCGCGCCACACGGATGGAATCGGCGGCGACGCGGCGGTCTTCGTCGGCGGTGAGATAATGCGGCGCGATGATCGGCTTGTCGGCAGGATCGGCCGAGCGCAGCCGCACGTGCCCGCGGCTCTGCGGTTGGAGATTGCACACGCTGGTGGTGAAGGCCGGATAAGTGTGCAGCGGGTCGCCGAACTTGTCGAGCGAGAGCGGTTGTACGTGAAACTGGATGTTGGCGCGTTCGCGTGATGGATCGGAGCGCGTGAACAGACCGAGCTGCGACGGCGCCATGGTCAGCGGACCGCGGCGGCGCAGGGCGTAGTCGAGGCCCATCGCGGCGCGGCCGAACAGCGAGTGATAGGTCTCGTTCAGCGTCTTCACGCCGGAGACCTTGTGGATCATGCGGATCTGCAAATGATCCTGCAGGTTCTGTCCGACGCCGGGCCGATCCAACGCCACCGGAATGCCGAGATTGAGCAGATCGCGTCCCGGCCCGATGCCGGAGAGCAGCAGGAGTTGCGCCGACCCGATCGAGCCGGCCGACAGAATGACCTCGCCTTTTGCATGTGCGATTTTGGTCTCGCCGTTCTGCTTCCAGGTGACGCCCGTCGCGCGCCAGCCATCGAGCTCGACGCGCTCGACGAGGCAGCCCGTCTCGACCCGAAGGTTCGGACGGTTGAGGACCGGCTTGAGGAAGCCGCGCGCCGACGACCAGCGCCGCCCCCGCCGCTGGTTGACGTGGAAGTAGCAGGAACCCTCGTTGTCGCCGCGATTGAAATCGTCGATCGCCGCGATGCCGTACTCCTCCGCGGCCTTGCGGAAGGCGTCGAGCAAGTCCCATTGCACGCGCGGCGCCTCGATGCGCCACTCGCCACCGACGCCATGATGCTCGCTTTGCCCCAGAAAATGATCGGTCTGCTTGCGGAACAGCGGCAGCACGTCGTCCCAGCCCCAGCCGGTCAGCCCGAGCTGGCGCCAGTGATCGTAGTCGGCGGCCTGTCCCCGCATGTAGATCATGGCGTTGATGGCCGAGGAGCCGCCGATCACCTTGCCGCGCGGATAATTCAGCGCGCGGCCGTTCAGGCCCGCCTCAGGCTCGGTCTTGAACATCCAGTCGGAGCGCGGGTTGCCGATCGCAAACAGGTAACCCACCGGAATGTGAAACCAGATCCAGTTGTCCTTGCCGCCGGCTTCGAGCAGCAGCACGCGGTTTTTCGGATCGGCGGTCAGCCGATTGGCGAGTACGCAGCCGGCCGATCCCGCGCCCACGATGATGTAGTCATACTCGCCGCCGATCGGTGTCGCTTCGGGCATTCGCTCCCCCTGCACCCGCCGTCATTAAAGCCCAACGGGCGGGCGTGACAACCTGCGCGTTGCGCGCCGCAGCGTCCGGTTTGACGCGCCGCGACAGATCACTAGGATAGAGTGGCGACGCTCGGCGCGCGTCACCGCGCCCTGCCCGTCCCGGAATGCGCTTCCGGACCTGCCGCTGTTCCAACCCGCATATTCGTGCGCGGCTCTTTCACGCGCGCGAACGCTCGTGGAGACGCGACATGAAAATCAGCGCACGCAATCAGATCAGAGGCAAGGTCGTCGATGTGAAGACCGGCGCGACAACCGCGCACGTCCGCGTCGAGATCGCAGGCGGTGCGATCGTCACTGCCGCCATCACCAACGAGGCCGTCGCCGACCTCGGGTTGAAGGCCGGAGCTTCGGTGATCGCGGTCGTGAAAGCGTCCGACGTGATGATCGCGATCGACTGACAAGGCTCAACAGATTTTCCACGGAGAACTCGAATGAACCTGCGACGCCAATTCCTCACAATCGCGCTGTCCGCCGGCCTCTGCGCGGCAATCGGATTGCCCGCCTCCGCACAGGAGAAAACCCTTACGGTGTTCGCCGCCGCGTCGATGAAGAACGCGCTCGACGATGTGAACGCCGCGTTTCTCAAGTCGACCGGTACCAAGGTGGTGGCGAGCTATGCGGCCAGCTCCGCGCTCGCACGCCAGCTTGAGCAGGGCGCGCCGGCCGACATTTTCGCCTCCGCCGATCTCGAATGGATGGACTATTCGAGCCAGAAGAAGACCATCAAGGACGATACGCGCCTCAACCTGCTCGGCAACAAGCTGGTGCTGATCGCGCCGAAGGATTCCAAGGTCGACCGGGTGGACATCGGACAAGGCTTCGACCTCGCGAAGCTGATCGGCGACGGCCGCATCACCACCGGCGAGGTCACATCGGTGCCGGTCGGAAAGTATGCCAAGGGCGCACTGGAGAAGCTCGGCATCTGGGCCTCGGTGCAGAACAAGTTTGCGATGGCCGACAATGTGCGCGCCGCGATGGCGCTGGTGTCGCGCGGCGAGGCCGTGCTCGGCATCGTTTACGAGACTGACGCCAAGGTCGATCCGAACGTGAAGATCGTCGGCGCATTTCCTGCCGACTCGCACCCCGCGATCGTCTATCCGGTCGCCGCGACGGTGAATGCGAGACCAGAAGCCGCCGCCTATCTCAACTTCCTGCGTGGCGGCACCGCGAAGGCGGTGTTCGAACAATATGGTTTCACGTTCCTGGTGCGTCCGACGTCGTGAATGACCCAGCACTCTTCGTGTCCCGGGCGCAATGCAACACCACAGCCGACGCGAATGCGTCGGCGTTCTTAGACAGCCGCGTAGCGGCCTTATGGTGTTGCGTTGCAGACCCGGGACCCCGGTTCCTTGAGAGAAAGCAACCCGGGTCCCGCATCTGCGGCGCATCGCTGGCGCGCTGCACCGCGCGCGGGACATACGGCTGATGCTCTCGCTCACCCCCGACGAATGGACCGCGGTCCTCCTCTCGCTGCGTATCGCGGTGGTCGCAACCGTGGTGGCGCTGCCGTTCGGCATTGCCATCGCGTGGGTGCTGGCGCGCAAGGACTTCTGGGGCAAGGCGCTACTCGACGGAATCGTGCATTTGCCGCTGGTGCTGCCGCCGGTCGTCACTGGCTACCTGCTGCTGATCTGGTTCGGGCGGCGTGGCGTGATTGGCTCGTTTCTGGCCGATACGTTCGGCATCGTGCTCTCGTTCCGCTGGACCGGGGCGGCGCTCGCCTGCGGCGTGATGGGATTTCCGCTGCTGGTGCGTGCTATCCGGCTTTCGATCGAAGCCGTCGACGCGAAGCTGGAGGATGCGGCCTCGACGCTTGGCGCCAGCCGCTTCCTGGTGTTCGCCACCGTGACACTGCCGCTCGCGCTGCCCGGTATCATCGCCGGCATGGTGCTGTGCTTCGCCAAGGCGCTCGGCGAATTTGGCGCGACGATCACGTTCGTGTCGAATATTCCGGGCGAAACGCAGACCATCTCGGCCGCGATCTACACTTACACGCAAGTCCCCAACGGGGACGCGGCGGCCGCGCGGCTGGTGGTCGTCGCGATCGTGATCTCGCTCGTAGCCCTTGTTGCCTCCGAATGGCTTGCGCGCCGCGCCGGCACGCGGCTGCACGGGGGCTGACATGCTCGCGGTCGATGTCGAGAAGCGGCTCGGGGATTTCACCATCGCGGCGAAATTCGAAGCGCCGGATGGCGTGACCGCGCTGTTCGGCCCTTCCGGCTCGGGCAAGACCTCGATCGTCAGCATGGTCGCCGGCCTCGTGACGCCGGATCGCGGCCGCATCATGTGCAATGGGGCGCTGCTGTTCGATTCAACCGGCCATGTGAGCCAGCCGCCGCACCGGCGCGGCATCGGCTACGTCTTCCAGGACGGGCGGCTGTTTCCACACATGACGGTCGCGCAGAATCTCGACTACGGGCGGCGGATGTATCGTTTGCCGGTCGACGCGAGCGAGCGCGCACGCGTGATCGAGATGCTCGATATCGCTCACCTGCTCGACCGGCGTCCCGGCAAGCTTTCCGGCGGCGAACGCCAGCGGATCGCGATCGGCCGTGCGCTGCTGATGAAACCACGGCTGCTGCTGCTCGACGAGCCGCTTGCCTCGCTCGATGCAGCGCGCAAGCGGGAGATTTTCCCGTATCTTCTGCGGCTGCGCGACGAGACTGTGCCGATGATCTATGTCAGCCATCACGCTGCGGAGGTGCGGCACATCGCGACCACGGTCGTGCGCATCGAGGCTGGGCGCGTCACGGGAGTCGGCGGCGCCGAGTTGCTGGATACTGCGGACGCCGACGCGTTCGACTAATATCGCGCGATGTTCCCGCCGCAACGCATCGTCTGCCTGACTGAAGAGACCGTCGAGACGCTCTATTTGCTCGGCGAAGAGCGCCGAGTCGTCGGCGTGTCGGGCTATGCGGTGCGCCCGCCGCAGGTGCGGCGCGAGAAGCCGCGTGTCTCGGCATTCATCTCGGCCGACTTCGAGAAAATCATCGCGCTCAAGCCCGATCTGGTGCTGACGTTTTCCGATCTGCAAGCCGACATCGTGGCCGAGCTGATCCGGCGCGGCATCGCGGTGCATGCGTTCAATCAACGCGATGTCGTCGGCATTCTCGACATGATCCGCACCCTCGGCGCGCTGGTGGGTGCCGTCGAGAAAGCCGAAGAGCTGGCGGTGTCGCTTGAAGATCGGCTCGATGCGGTGCGCGAGCAAGCGGCGCAATTGCCGCGGCGGCCGCGCGTCTATTTCGAGGAATGGGACGAGCCGATGATTTCCGGGATCAAGTGGGTGTCGGAGCTGATCGAGATCGCGGGCGGGATCGAGGCGTTCCCCGCACTTGCTGGGAACAAGAGCGCGAAGGATCGCATCGTTTCAACCGATGCCGTAATTGCAGCCGCACCCGACATCATCGTCGGCTCATGGTGCGGCAAGAAATTCGTGCCCGCGAAAGTCATCGCTCGTCCCGGCTTTGCCGCAGTCCCGGCGATACGTGACGGTGCGCTGCACGAGATCAAGTCGGCGCTGATCCTGCAGCCCGGTCCGGCCGCGCTGACCGACGGGCTCGATCAGTTGGTGCGCATCGTGGGCGACTGGGCGAGCCGCGTTAGCACGCCAGCAAGATAATCGAACGCCTCGACCAGCGCGGCGCCGCCGCAGATCGTGTAGCGCGGCGGAAGCACGATGCGCCGCTGCGGCGGATAGAGCGCATCCAGCGCCGGATGATTGAGATTGTAGCTGCCCTGATCCTTCGCGGCCGGTGGGTTGTTGAGCACGATGACATCGGGCCGCAGTGTCAGCAGCCGTTCCAGCGGCACATAGCCGCCGTAGCCGCGCGGCGCGCCGCGCGGCGGCTTGAGGCCGGCCTCGGCCAGCAGCGCAGCCACGAGGCTCGCACCGCCTGCCGTATATCCGCCGCGGCTGACCAGCAGCGCGGTCGTGAGCGGCGGCTTTGGCGCTGCATGAAGGCGCGCGCGTGCCGCATCGAGCTCGGCGAGCAGCTTTTCGCCACGCTCCGGATGACCGAGCAGCGCCGCAACGTCGACGATCTGCCGCCGCGCCGTATCGAGGTCGGCGATCAGCGCGATTTCGTAAAGCCGCAGCCCCTGCGCGCGCAGGATGTGCTTCGTCACCGGCCGGTCGTTCTGCCCGATCAGCACCAGGTCGGGACCGAGCGCGATTGTCGATTCCGCCTGCCAGTCGAGCCGGGGAAACGCTTTTGCCTTTTCGGCGACCGCGGAGAGTGAAGGATCGGCAGCGTAGGGAGAAAGGCCCGCGATCTGCGCCGGATCGGCAAGCGCCAGCACAAGCTGATCGCCGCACTGATTGAACGACACGACGCGGCGCGGCGCATCGGCCAAGGCTGGCGCGGCACTCATTATTACGAGCAGCGGAAGAACAAACCTCAGGCACATCCGACCTTGTTATCCCATTGGAGCATGCGCCGGGAGCCTGTTAGGAAGAGCGCGTGGGACGAAACGGCCTCCGCATCGAACTTGCGACTGGCGGCACTTGTTGCGGTGCTCGCGGTGCTGTCGCTCATGGTCGGTCCAGCGGGGCTGTCACCGCGTGCGGCCATTGCGGGACTTTTCTCTGGCGATGGTCCGGCTGGCATCATCGTGCGCGACATCCGCCTGCCCCGCACACTGCTAGCGGGATTGATCGGCGCGACGCTCGGGCTCTCCGGCGCCGCACTGCAGGGCCTGCTGCGCAATCCGCTTGCCGAGCCGGCGCTGTTCGGCGCGCCGCAGGCTGCAGCGGCGGCGGCAGCGCTCGTGATCGCATTCGGCTTCGCGCCCGTGACGTCGTTCGCGGTGCCGGTCGCGGGCATTCTCGGCGCAACGGTTTCGATCGCCGGCCTCGTCGCCATCGCGGGCCGCCGTGCGAGCCTGACCGTCACATTGCTCGCCGGCCTTGCGCTGGCAAGCTTCGCGGGCGCCATGACGGCGCTGATCCTCAATCTCGCGCCGAACCCGTTCATCGCGCTTGAGATCGCGTTCTGGCTGCTCGGCTCGCTGGAAGACCGCTCGCGCGATCACCTCGTCATCGCGTCGCCGTTCATGATTGCAAGCTGGGTGCTGCTCGCTGTGAATGCGCGTGCGTTTCGCGCGTTGACGCTGGGTGAGGATGCGGCGGCCTCGCTCGGCGTCGATGTATCGCGCACGCGCCTGCTGGTGGTGATCGGCGTCGCGCTCGGTGTCGGTGCTGCTGTTGCTGTTGCTGGTGCTGTTGGTTTTGTTGGACTTGTCGCGCCTCATCTCATCCGCCGCGCCGTCGGCTCCGATCCGGCGCGCGTCATGCTGCCGAGCGCGCTCGCAGGCGCCGCATTGGTGCTCGCTGCCGATATAGCGATCCGGCTCGGGCCTTCGGCGGTCGAAATCAAGCTCGGCGTTGTCACGGCACTGATCGGCGTGCCGGTGTTTCTGGCGATCATCTTCCGCGAACGGCGGCTGCTCGAGGGAGCACCGTCGTGAGCGCGGAACTGCTGACAGCAAGCGGCGTCACGGTCCGGTTCGGCGTCACCACCATTGTCGAGGATGCCAGCCTGTCGCTGAAGGGCGGCGAGTTCGTCGCGATGGTCGGCCCGAACGGCGCCGGCAAGACGACGCTGATGCGCGCCCTTGCCGGTCTGATGCCGTCCGAAGGGTTAGTCACGCTGAACGGCAAATTGCTCAATAAATTGAAGCCGCGCGAACGAGCGCGCGCCCTCGCCTATCTGCCGCAAGGCCACGTCTTTCATTGGCCGATGTCTGTCGAATCGATCGTGATGCTTGGCCGCGCGCCGCATACCGATGCGTTTTCGGGAACGACGGCAGACGACCGCGCGGCGGTCTCCCGCGCGCTGGCAACAACTGAAACGCAATCGTTCGCGGACCGTGCCGTGACGGCACTCTCCGGCGGCGAGAAGGCCCGTGTCGCACTTGCGCGCGCGCTCGCAACCCATGCTCCTGTACTGCTCGCCGACGAGCCGACCGCCGCGCTCGATCCACGTCATCAGTTGACCGTGATGGAGCTGCTGCGTTCGGCGGCTCGCGACGGGAACGCCGTGCTCGCCATCATGCATGACCTCACGCTGGCGGCACGCTTCGCAGATCGCGTGCTGGTGATGGATCGCGGCCGCATCGTTGCGGATGCGGCGCCGGCCGAGGCGCTGGCACCCGAGCGGCTGGCGGCGGTGTTCGGCATCGAGGCTGTCAGTGTGGACGTCGGCGACAAGCGCGTCCCGATTGCTGGACGCGCCCTGTAGTCAGCTCTGCGTTTTCTTATGTGCGGCGAGCGCCGCAAGCCGCTGATCGCGCCACTTGGTCAACTCAGCCAGTTGTTCGGGCGTTGCCTGCTTGCCCCACTCCTTCAGGATGTTCTCGATGTTCGCGTTCTCGTACACGCTGACATCAGCAGGCTTTGACTGGAGATGCTTGTAGAAGCCAGTGTAGCGCGCGCAATAGTCCGCGATGCCGCCGGGCGCATTCAGCTCGATGGTGGCGAACGGCCCCATGAACGACCAGCGCAGGCCGAGTCCGTCCTTGATCGTCTTGTCGAGATCCTGCGGCGAAACATATCCTTCGCCGACCAGACGGAACGCTTCGGCAAGAAGCGCGCCCTGCAGGCGATTGAGGATGAAGCCTTCGATCTCGCGGCGCACGACGATGGGCACCTGCTTGACCGACTCGTAAACCTGCTTGGCGCGCGCGATCGTCTCCGGCGCGGTCCACGGCGCGCCCACCAGTTCGACGATCGGCACCAGATGCGGCGGGTTCACCGGATGCGCCACAAGGCAGCGTGCCCGGCCTTTCAGGTTCTCGGCAAAGAGCGACGGCACGATTGCAGAGCTCGATGAGGCGAGGATCGCGTCAGGCGTCGCAAGGGCATCCATCTCGGCGAAAATCGCACGCTTGGCATCCACCGTCTCCGGCACGTTCTCCTGCACGTAGCTCGCGCCGTCGAGCGCATCGGCGACGCTTTTCGCCGCCCGCACGCGTACCGCCGACCCCTTCGGGTCCTCGACCAGCCCATGCCTGGCGAGCTCGTCGAGGCCTTCGGCAACGAGACCAAGCGCCTTGTCGGCTGCGCCCTCGGCCGCGTCGTACATCGCGGCGTCCCAGCCGGCGCGCGCGAACACCATGGCCCAGGCGCGGCCGATCAGGCCCGATCCGATGATGGCGACGCGCGGCATTGGCACTCCTTCACATCCACAGTTTCTGCCGGCGCAGTTCGAGATCGTCGCGCAGCAGCTTCGACTGCCCGGTCCACGTCACGGAGCCGCGCTCCAGAATTACGGTGCGGTCCGAGAGCGCCAGCGCGAGATCGAGATGATGGTCCACGATCACCATCGCGATCTCATAGCGCAGCCGGTTGAACGCCTCGAACAGTTCCTCGGTGATCGCAGGCGACAGGCCTTCGAACGGCTCGTCGAGCAAGAGCAGCCGGACATCGCCCGCGAGCGCGCGTGCGACCGCCACCATCTGCTGCTCACCGCCGGAGAGATAGTCGGCCGGCGTGTACCAGCGTTGCGCAAGGCGCGGGAACACCCACACGATGCGCTCATCGTCCCAATGGACGCCCTTGCCGGTCTGGCGCTTGAGGCGGCCGAGCGCGAGGTTGTCGGCGACCGTCATCCCGGCGAAGAGTCCCCTGCCCTGCGGCACGTACCCGATGCCGCGGCGCGCGATCGGCGCGGAGGGAAGCCGCGCAATCTCCTCGCCGGCCAGCGTGATCGATCCGTTCTCGGGCGGCGCAATGCCGATCAGCGTCTTCAGCAATGTCGATTTGCCGGCACCGTTGCGGCCGAGCAGTGCGACGATCTCGTGCTCCGCGACGTCGAGTGAGACGGCGTTGAGGATGTGGCTCTTGCCGTAGAACGTGTCCACCTTGTCGACGGCGAGCAGCGTGGTTGCGCCCGCAGCAGACTCCGGCGCCTGCGCGGCGACATGTGCCGTGCCCGAGCCGATGTAAATTTCGCGCACCTTGGCGTTGTTGCGCGCCTCATCGACGCTGCCGTGCACCAGCACCGCGCCTTCGTTCATTACAGTCACGACGTCAGCGATCTGGAACACGCGGTCGATGTCGTGCTCGACCAGCAGCACGGGAAGCTGTTTCGAGAGCGACTTCACCAATGCGGCAACGCGCGTGCGCTCGGCGGCTGCAAGGCCGGCGAGCGGCTCGTCGAGCAGCAGGATGTGCGGCGCGGTCGCGAGCGCGAGGCCCATGTCGAGCAGGCGCTGCCCGCCATAGGAGAGCGAAGCAGCCTCCGCGCGCTCCATGCCGGTCAAGCCGAGATAGTTCGTGAATGTGGCCGTTTCGGCGTTCACATCAGCGAGACTTTCTGCGGATGACCACCACGCGAAGCGCTCGGCGCTGCGCGCCTGTACGGCGAGGCGCATGTTTTCTTCGACCGAGAGGCCGCCGAACAGGTTGGTGATCTGGAACGAGCGTCCGACACCGGCGCGCGTGATGTCCTCGGGCTTGAGGCCCACGACCGGCTTCCCCGCCACGGTGATGAAACCAGCGTCGGGTGGAAACATGCCCGAGACGAGATTGAACGCGGTGGTCTTGCCCGCGCCGTTCGGGCCGATCAGCGCATGCAGTGTGCGATCGGCGACGACGATGTCCACGTTCTGCACGGCGCGGATGCCGCCGAAGCTTTTGGCAAGCTCGCGCGCGATCAGCACCGGCTCTCCGGCCGCCTCGCGGGTCAATGCGGCCGGCGGTGCTGCATCCTGCGAGATCGCTCGCCCCGCCATCGCGGCAGATTCGACCACGCGCTTGCGGAAGGGTGCGAGTACGCGCTCGGCAACGCCGACGAGTCCGGTCGGCGAGAACACAATGAAGCCTGCGAACAATAGCCCGAAGAACAACAGCCAGTTCGCGGTCCAGATCGAAAGGAATTCGCGGAACAGGATGAAGAACAATGCGCCGAGCGCAGGCCCGAGGAAGCGAGCGCATGCCGCCGATGACGACCATCGCGAGGAGTTCGCCGGAGAACTGCACCGAAATCGGCTCGGCGGACGCGAAGCGATGGTTGAATACCGCGAGCGCCCCGGCAAGCGCCGTGATGGCGGCAGACATCGTGAAGGCGAACAGCTTGTAGCGGTCGGTCGGGTAGCCGATGAAGCGCGCGCGCTGCTCGTTCTCGCGGATCGCGACGAGCACATGGCCGACCGGTGAGCGATGGAAGCGCCAGAGCAGATAGACGGTGAGAACGCCGAAGCCGGCGACGACCCAGTAATAAGTCCACGGCCGCGCGAGATCGATACTTGCGACGACCGGGCGCACGACGCCGCCGAGACCGCTTTCGCCGCCGGTTACCGCGGTCCAGCGGAACGCGATCGCGAACAGCATCGCGGAGAGCGCAAGCGTCAGCAGCGAGAAATAGACGCCGCGACGGCGCAGGATCAGGAAGCCCGCGAGCCACGCGAAGACCGCGACGGCGAAGATCGCGAACAACAGCGGAATGACGATGTCGCCTGGAAACCAGTGGCGCTGCGACAATGCTGCCGCATAGCCCGCAAGGCCGAAGAACGCCCCGTGGCCGAACGACACGAGGCCGGTGTGGCCGACCAGGATGTTCAAGCCCATGCAGGCGATGGCGAATATCACGACATCGGTCGCGGTCGTCAGCGTCAGTCCGACCGACAGCAGGACGAACGGAAGCGCGATCATCGCTACGGCAGCAATGAGCAACGGCAGATATTTTTTCTGCATCGCGCTCACTCGAATTTCTGGATGCGTTCGCCGAACAGACCCCGCGGCCGGAACAGCAGCACCAGCACCATCAGCAGATACATCGAGGCTTCGCTGGCGGGCGGCAGGAAATAGCTGGTCAGCCCACGCACCACGCCGACCAGCAGCGCGGCCGCGACCACGCCCCAGAACGAGCCGAGACCGCCGATCACCACCACGACGAACGCGGCGGTGAGGATTTCGGCGCCCATCGCGGGGTGGATCGTGACAATCGGCGCCAGCAGCACCCCGCACAGCGCCGCGAGGCCGACACCCAGCGCCGCGATCGCCATCATGTAGGGTTCGAGTGAGATGCCGAGCGCGCCGACCATCTCGGGGTTCTGCACCCCGGCGCGTATCACGCGGCCAAACGGTGTGCGGTAGATCAGGAACCAGGTGAGCGTTACGGCGACGACCGCGACGCTGAGCATCATCAGCCGGTAATACGGATAGATGAAGTCGCCGACGAAAAGCTGGCCGCGCAGCACCGAAGGCATCGAGTAGGGCAACGGCGATGCGCCGAAGGTCATGCGCAGCGCCTGCTCGGCGACCATCGCAAGACCGAAGGTGAGCAGCAGCGAGAGGATCGGATCGGAGCGGTAGAAGCGGCGGAACAGAAACCGCTCGATCACGATCCCAAGCAAGCCGACCAGCACCGGCGCCGCAATGACGCTTCCCGCAAAGCCGATGCGCTCGGTCAGCAGGTACGCAAGATAGGCGCCCATCGCGTAGAATGCGCCGTGCGCAAGATTGACGATGCCGCCAAGCGAGAAGATCAGCGACAGCCCAAGCGCGATCAGCAGGTAGTAGACGCCGATGAGCAGGCCGTTGAGGACTTGCTCGAGGATGAAGATGAGTTGCAAGCCCGGACCTCGATGGTCTCCCTCTCCCCGCTTGCAGGGAGAGGGTCGGGGTGAGGTGTAAGGAGCTAGCCGATGTTACATGCACCCTTCGGTGGCGCGATGCTCTCCATGTCCTCGCCGGAGCCGGGCACGGTGCCGAGCGGCTCGTAGATGTCCCACTGGTCCTTCATGTCGGCCGCCTTCTTGGCGCGCACCGCGTACATTTCCATGACCATCTGGTTGTCGTAAGCGCGGAAGTAGCCCTCGCGCGCCTTGCCGACGTCGAACTTGGCACCCTTGCGCAGATGCTCGGCGAGCTTGATCGGATCGGTCGACTTCATTTCGGCCATCGATTGCGCGACGATCTTGAGCGAATGGTAATCGCCCCACGACTGGTTATCCGGTGGCTTGCCGTACTTCTTGCTGAACGCCTCGATGTACTTCTTTGAGGACGGCGTATCGACGAGGTGATGCCACACGAGCGGCCACACGCCCGAGAAATTGCCCTTGCCGAGGCCCCACGCGACCGCGGTATCGAAGGCGAAGCCGACGACGGGGAATTGCAGCCCATATTCGGAATATTGTTTGAGGAAGTTGGTGATCTGGTTGCCGGCGAGGTTGGAGATCACGATGTCGGGCCGGGCCTGGCGGATTTTCAACAGGAACGGCGAGAAGTCTGAGATGTCGGTCGGGATCAGCTCGTCGGCCGCAAACTGACCGCCGTTCTTTTCCATGAACAGCTTGGCGACCTTCAGCAGATCGTGGCCGAAAGCGTAGTCGGCCGTCAGCGAATACCACTTCTTGCCCTTGACCAGATTTTCTTTCAGCAGATGCGTGCCGACGGCCTGCACATACATCGAGTTCGCCGCCTCGATGTGGAACATGTACTGATTGCAGTCGGAGCCGCGCAGCGCGTCGGAATTACAGCCGGTGTTGATGAACACCGTCTTGGTGCGCTTCGCAACCTGCCCGATGGCGAGGCCGGAGGCTGACGAAATCTCGCCGATGATCATGGCGATCTTGTCGCGCTCGACCAGACGCTCGGCCTTCGCAGACGCCGTCTGCGGATTGACCGAATCCTCCAGCACCAGTTCGATCTTGCGGCCGTTGACGCCGCCCGCGCCGTTGATCTCGTCGGCGGCCAGCTGGATGCCCATCACCGCATAGTCGCCAAGCGGCCCAAGGAAGCCGGTGCGCGGGGTGAGGTGACCGATCTTGATCACGTCGGATTGCGCGCGCGAGATCGCCGGCATGCCGATGCCGGCGATCAGCGCCGAGCCGGCAGCGCCTCTGACGAGCGCACGGCGCGACAGTGTTGGCTTGAGAAGCATGCATTCCTCCCGGTTGTTCTCGGCGGCGGTGGCCCGCTTGCCGGCTTTGTTGATGGCGATTACGGTCGCGCGGCGCCTTCAGAAACGCAACCGGAATTTCGCCACGGGGACGCGCATGGCAGACCGGCCCGACAGCATGCCGCGCCGCGGGCTGATGATGGCGGCCCTCGGGGGCGCCGCCGCGCTGGCGTTGCCGCGGTGTGCGGGTGCGCAGACGAGAATGACCAAAGAGCAGGCGGAATACCAGGATGAGCCGAAGGCCGGCATCCTGATGTGTGGCACCTGCACGTTGTTCATCGCGCCGGCCGAGTGCAAGGTGGTCGAGGGCTTCGTGGCAATCACCGGCTGGTGCAACGCGTTCGACCTGGCCGATTGATATGGCCGTTCGCCCGCGGCGGTAACGTATGGCTGCGTTTCCATCCGACGTCGAATACGCCCAGCGCGGACAAGGGCCCGCGCTTCTTCTCGTTCCGGGCAGCTTCGGCACCGGCGCCGGATGGAAGCCCGTTATTGAAAAACTGGGAGAGTCCTACCGGTTCGTGACGACCAGCCTGCTCGGCTACGGCGCAACAGCGGAGCGCAGGCCGCTCTGCAACGCCACAATGGCGCAGCAGATCGAGGTGCTCGACGCGTTGTTCGAGCGGATCGACGCACCTGTTCATGTCGTCGCGCATTCCTTTGGCGGGCTGTCGGCGCTCGCGCATGCGCTGCACGGCAGGCACAAGGCGGCTACGCTGACGCTGATCGAGGCAAACCCGTTCGCTATCTTGCGAACTGCCGGCGAAGATGCGCTCTACGGCATGTTCGACCCGATGACGCAGGCCTATTTTGCCGAATTCGATGCCGGCCGGCCTGATGCCGCGCGCCACGTCATCGACTTTTATGGCGGCACTGGCTCCTTCGATGCGTTCCCGCAGAAGGTTCGCGACTACATCATGGCCACAACATCGAGCAACATCCGCGATTGGTCGTCGGCCACGTCGTTCGCGCCGGCCCTGGCAGACTACGGGACGATCACGGCGCCCACGCTGGTGATCCGGGGCGGAAATGGTCATCCGGCCATGATGCGGATCGCGCAACTACTCGCGACGCACATTCCGAACGCGCGGCTAACGACAGTCGAAGGCGGCAGCCACTTTTTGCCGGCGACGCATCCGGGCAATCTCGCTGCGTTGATTGCAGGGCACGTGGCGGGCGCGGCAGAGTAAAGGAAGGAAGCAAGCTGCGCGGCCGAAAGAACAGGATAACCGGGGAGACAAATGAATCTCGGCATCAAGAACCTGAAAGTCCTCGTCACCGCCGGCGCGGGCGGCATCGGGCTTGAGATCGCGCGCTCATTCGTCGCCGAAGGCGCACGAGTGCATGTCTGTGACGTGGATCAAAAGGCATTGCGCGCACTCGCCAAGAGCGATCCCAAGATCACGCGCTCGACCTGCGACGTGTCCGACCGCAAGCAGGTCGCGCAACTGTTCAAGGATGCGCTTGCCGTGCTCAAGGGTCTCGACGTGCTGGTGAACAATGCCGGCATCGCGGGGCCGACCGGCAAGGTCGATGAGATCGCGCCGGAGGACTGGGACCGCTGCCTCGCGGTCGACATCACCGGGCAGTTCAACTGCACGCGGCTCGCGGTGCCGCTCTTACGCAAGAGCAAGAACCCATCGATCGTGAACCTGTCGTCAGCGGCGGGCCGGCTCGGCTTCCCGCTGCGCACGCCGTACTCGGCGGCAAAATGGGGCGTGGTGGGCTTCACCAAGGCGCTGGCGGCCGAGCTTGGACCGGAAGGCATCCGGGTGAACGCGATCCAGCCCGGCATCGTGGAAGGCCCGCGGATCGACCGCGTGATGTCAACCAAGGCGAAGGCCCGCGGGATCACCCCGGAGGCGATGCTGAAGGAGGCGCTTTCGGTGGTCTCGATGCGCACCACCGTGACGCCGCAGCAGATCGCCGACGCCATCGTGTTCATCTGCTCGACCCGCGGCCGTACCATTTCAGGCCAAGCCATCTCGGTGTGCGGCGACACCCAGATGCTGCCCTGACGGGCGCTCTGTTTTCACAGCTTTTCGTGCGGTTTTCGGCCCCTCTGGGCCTGATTTCTCACGTCTAACTCTCTGAAAAATCATCTGAATCGATTCTTTTCGAAAACTGGTGAACCGGCCCGCGAAGGCCCGCGACTAATGGACATGAACGGGCCTCGCGGCCCCCACCAGAACCGGAAGGGAATACCCAATGACCAAGATCACCAAACTGGCCGCCGTGTCGGCCGCTGCGCTCACGCTCACTGTTGCCTCGCTCGCGACGTCGACCAAGGCGGAAGCGAAGTGGAAGGGCGGCTGGGGTCCGGCGATCGGCCTCGGAATTGCGGCGGGCGTCATCGGCGGCGCGGCGTACGCGGGATCCGGATACTACGGCTACGGCCCCGGCTACTACGTTGGCGGCCCGGTTGGGTGCCGCTGGGTTGCTCGGCACGACGCCTGGGGCAACTACCGCGGTTCCGTGAAGGTCTGCGACCTCTACTGAGTTAACGGGGGCTAAGAGTTCAGCTCGATCGGCGCGTCCGCCCCCCTTCCACCCCCGCGCCGGTTGAATCGACCCGCTCCGACAGTCCCCGTTGGAGCGGGTCGTACCTTTTCTGGGACTACGCCTCGTCCACGATCGCATTGCGCAGCGTCCCGATCCCCTCGATCTCGATCTCGCAGACATCGCCGTTCTTCATCCAGATCGGATTCGGCTTGCGTGCGTGACCGACGCCCGACGGCGTGCCGGTGAAGATGATGTCGCCCGGCTCGAGCGTCATGCCCTGCGTCACGTAGACCAGCATCTCGGCGACCGGGAACATCATGTTGTCGGTGTTGTCCGACTGCATGACGGTGCCGTTGAGGCGGGACTCGATTTTCAGCCCCTTGCCGGCATCGGGAAGCTCGTCGGCCGTCACCATCCAGGGGCCGAAACCACCCGTACGGTCGAAGTTCTTGCCCATGTCCCACTGCGTGGTCTTGCGCTGGAATTCGCGCACTGACCCTTCGTTCGAGCAGGAATAGCCCGCGATGCATGAGGTCGCGTTCGCCATCGTGAGGTGCTTCGCGCGCTTGCCGACGATCAGCATCATCTCGGCTTCGTAGTCGAGCTGCTCCGACACCTTCGGGCGGACGATCGGTTGCTCGTGCGGCACCATGGACGTCAGCCCCCGCATGAAGATGGTCGGAAATTTCGGAATGTTGTCGCGCTGCGAACCTTCCTTGACGTGCTCCAGATAGTTCAGCCCGAGGCAGAGGATCTTGCCGCGGCCGCGATACCGGGAGACCAAACTTCAGGCCCTTCAGCGAGCGCCGCGCGGACGCGTTCGCGCGCTTGGCGAGATCGCCGAGCGGTTTGAGGTCGCCGTTATTGGCGGCGAGCACATCGCCGAGATTGGCTGGCACTTTGGCGTCGACCGCCTGCAGGTCGATGACCTGATCGCCCTCGACCACACCCAGCCGCAATCCGCCTTCCGCTTCAAATCCGACGATCTTCATGCGCGTTTCCCCGCTTGCTCGTTCAAAGTCGCGGGCACCAAACACCGACTTGCCGCCCTTAGCAACTCCGTGCACAACTCCGCAGTCGGGGGATGCATTCGAGGAATGGTTGCGGTGCACGGAGCGATCGGCAAAACAGCGCGCCGCGCCGTCACGCGCGACCCGGACCGTACGCGCGCCGCGATCCTTGCTGCGGCGACGCAGGAAATCACCGCCAACGGGCTGACCGGCGCGCGTGTCGACGCGATCGCCAAGCGTGCGCGCGCCAACAAGCGGATGATCTATCACTACTTCGGCGGCAAGGACGGGCTTTACCTCGCCGTGCTGGAAGCGACCTATGCGTCGATCCGCGCCGCCGAGCAGGATCTGCACCTTGACGACCGCGATCCCGTCGAGGGCATGCGCGAACTGGTGCGGTTCACCTGGGCCTATTTCCTCAAGCATCCGGAATTCCTCAGTCTGCTCGGCACCGAGAACCTGAACCGCGCCGCATACCTCAAGCGCTCCAAGCGCATCCGCGAACTGCACTCGCCGCTGGTCGGCATGATCTCGTCGCTGCTTGAACGCGGCTCGCGCGAGCGCGTGTTTCGCGAGGGCGTCGATCCGGTCGAGCTTTACATCACCATCGCGGCACTCGGATTCTTCTATCTCTCCAACCGCCACACACTCTCGACCATCTTCGGGCGCGACCTCTCGGACGCAAAAAGCATTGCGTCACGCGAGCGGCACATCGTCGATGTCGTCCTCGGCTATCTCAAACGGTGACCCATGCGCATTTTCCTCACGCACGTTCCGGACATGCTGGAAAATTACTACGGCCCGCGCGCGCTCGCCGAGATGCGCAAGCTCGGCGAGGTGCGGCTGAACGAGAGCGGCGGCGTGCTTGACGCGAAAGCGCTGGCAGAGGCCGCGAAGGGCTGCGAGATCATCGTGTCGGACCGGCAGACGCCGGGGCCTGCGGAGTTTTTCCCTCTCGCGCCGGATTGCTGCGCGTTCCTGCGTGTCGCGGTCGATATCCGCAACATCGACGTGGAGGCGGCAAGCAAGCAAGGCGTGCTGGTGACGCGCGCGACACCGGGCTTCATGGCGTCCGTCTCCGAAATGACCATCGGCATGATGATCGACCTCGGGCGCGGAATCACCGATGCGACGATCCAGTACCGCAAGGGCGCGGAAGCCGAGCCGCGCATGGGACGTCAGTTGAGCGGCGCGACGGTCGGCTTGATGGGGTACGGCGCAATTTCGCGGCATCTTGCGCCGATCTGCGCGGCGCTCGGCATGAAGGTGCTGGTGTCGGACCCGTTCGCGAAGGTCGAGGATTCGCGGATCCGTCAGGTGCCGCTCGAAACGCTGCTGGCCGAATCCGATTACGTCGTCTGTCTCGTGGTGGCGAACGAGCAGACCGAGAACCTGATGAACGCGGCGAACTTCGCCCGCATGAAAAAGAGCGCGTATTTCGTCAACGTGTCGCGCGGCAATCTGGTGGACGAGGCCGCGCTGCTGCAGGCGCTGGAGAACAAGGTCATCGCGGGCGCCGCGATGGATGTCGGCCGCGCGTTCGACCAGAAGCCCTCGCTCAATCTGGCAAGCCGTCCGGATGTGATCGCGACGCCGCACACCGCCGGGCTGACGCCGGATTCCATCGAGCATCAGGCGTTCGACACCGTGCGGCAGGTGGCCGAACTGGTCGCCGGGCGCGTGCCGCCGGGCGCGGTGAACACCGACAAGGCGAGCCGGCTGCCGCGCATCGGCGTGAAGCTGCCGCCGCTTGATTTTTCGACGGCGCGCTTGTAACCATTTGGTTACTTAGCCGGCCACAAGTCCGGCAGCGGGAGGCGAGATTGGCGACGCGCACGCTCGGCATCATCATGAACGGCATTACCGGACGCATGGGGCTGAACCAGCATCTCGTGCGCTCGATCATCGCGATCCGCGATCAGGGCGGCGTTTCGCTGCCGAACGGCGACCGCGTGATGCCCGATCCGATCCTGGTCGGCCGCAATGCCGAGAAGATCGCGGCGCTGGCCAAGCAATACAACGTCTCGCGCACCACCACGGACCTCGCGGCCGCGCTGAAGAACCCGAACGACACCGTCTTCTTCGATGCCGCGACCACGCAGATGCGCGCCGATCTCGTCACGCAAGCCATCGAAGCCGGCAAGCACATCTATTGCGAAAAGCCGGTCGCGGACTCGCTCGACAAGGCGGTCGCGATCGCGAAGCTCGCGAAGCAGAAGGGCATCAAGAACGGCGTGGTGCAGGACAAGCTGTTCCTGCCGGGCCTGCGCAAGATCGCGATGCTGCGCGACGCGGGTTTCTTCGGCCGCATGCTCAGCGTGCGCGGCGAGTTCGGCTACTGGGTGTTCGAGGGCGACTGGGGCCAGCCGGCGCAGCGCCCGAGCTGGAATTACAAGAAGGCCGAAGGCGGCGGCATCATCCTCGATATGCTGTGCCACTGGCGCTACGTGCTCGACAATCTGTTCGGCAACGTGCAGGCGGTGAGCTGCCTCGGCGCGACGCATATCCCGAGCCGCGTCGACGAGAGCGGCAAGACCTACGCGGCCGACACCGACGATGCCGCCTACGCGACCTTCCAGCTCGAGGGCGGCGTGATCGCGCAGATCAATTCGTCATGGGCGACGCGGCTGCGGCGCGAGGACCTCGTGACGTTCCATGTCGACGGCACGCACGGCTCGGCGGTCGCCGGGCTGACCAAGTGCGTGACGCAGTCGCGCGTGAACACGCCGCGCCCGGTGTGGAATCCGGACGTGCCGCAGACGATGAAGTTCCTCGATCAGTGGGAAGAGGTGCCGGAGAACATCACCTACGAGAACGGCTTCAAGATCCAGTGGGAGGATTTCATCCGCCACGTTTGCGCCGACACGCCGTGGAAGTACGATCTGGTCGAAGGCGCCAAAGGCGTGCAACTTGCCGAGCTTGGGCTGAAGAGCTGGGCCGAGCGGCGCTGGCTCGATGTTCCGGCGCTGAGATATATTATCTTAGGAGAGCTGCGCGTGGCAGACGATCTTCAGCTTGCCGACACACAGCGGACCGCAGCTTCGCCCCCTACACCACCGGCGAGCCGATCGTGCTGCCGAAGAAGGGCGCCGCGCCGAAGTTCAACCGCGTCGCCTACGCGGCCGCGCATGTGGTCGCCGACCCGCTCGCCGACAACGATCCGTGGCTCGATGCGTCGGTCAACTGGGACAAGACGATCGCGTTCCGCGAATACCTTTGGGATCTCGGGCTCGGCGTCGCCGAGGCGATGGACACCGCACAGCGCGGAATGGGTTTGGACTGGAACGGCGCCAACGAATTGATCCGCCGCGCGCTCGACGCCGCGAAAGCCCGCCCCGGCGTGAAGATCGCCTGCGGCGCCGGCACCGATCATCTCGACGCTAACGCGCAAGCGTGACCGTCGACGACATCATCCGCGCCTATGAGATGCAGGTCGAAAGCATCGAAGGCATGGGCGGGCAGATCATCCTGATGGCGAGCCGCGCGCTCGCGCGCGTGGCGCAAAGTCCGGACGACTACGCCAAGGTCTATGGCCGCATCCTCTCTCAGGTGAAGCAGCCGGTGATCATCCACTGGCTCGGCGAGATGTTCGATCCGGCGCTCGCCGGGTACTGGGGCAACGCCGATCACATGGCCGCGATGGACACCTGCCTGGGCATCCTGAAGGACCACGCGGCGAAGATCGATGGCATCAAGATTTCGCTGCTGTCGAAGGAGAAGGAAATCTCGATGCGCCGCCGACTTCCCGAAGGCGTGCGCATGTATACCGGCGACGATTTCAACTACGCCGAACTGATCGCGGGCGACGAGGAAGGTTATTCCGACGCGCTGCTCGGCATCTTCGACGCCATCGCGCCGGCCGCATCAGCCGGTCTCGCGCGGCTCGCCAATAACGACATCCAGGGCTTCCACGGCATCCTCGAGCCGACCGTTCCGCTTTCGCGCCACATCTTCAAGAGCCCGACGCGCTTCTACAAAACCGGCGTCGTGTTTCTGGCGTGGCTCAACGGCCTGCAGGATCATTTCATGATGATCGGCGGACAGGAGAGCGCGCGTTCGCTGCTGCATCTCGCCGAACTGTTCCGTCTCGCCGACAAGGCGCGTGTGCTGCACGATCCCGATCTTGCGGCGGCGCGCATGACCAAGCTGCTAAGCGTTCACGGGATGGCATGAGCCGTTCCGCTGCTGCCCAAGACCATGTCACTGCGTTTCGAAACAAGAACAAGACACCGCTGCGTTTCAAAATAAGAGGGAGGAAACTGATGATCCGTATCATGACATTGGCGGCCGCTGCGGCCGTCGCGCTCACCGGCGCTGCATCCGCGCAGAACTATCCGTGGAAGCCCGAGAAGCCGATTACCTTGATCGTGCCGTGGGCCGCCGGCGGCTCGACCGATCAGGTCAGCCGCGTCGCTGCCGCGGAAATCGAAAAGGCCCTCGGCCAGAAGGTCGTTGTGGTCAATCAGGGCGGCGCGTCCGGCTCGATTGGCACACGCAACGTGCTGCAGGCCCCGGCTGACGGCTACACCTGGGCGGCAGGCGCCGCAAAGGACCTCGGCACTTACGCGGTCAGCGGCATGCTGGACACCAAGATCGCCGACTGGCGGCTTTATCTGAGCGTCATCAACGTGTCGGTGCTCTCCGTCACCAACAATGCGCCGTACAAGACCCCGCAGGAGCTGGTCGATGCCATGAAGGCGAAGCCCGGACAGGTCTCGGTCGGCAGCGCGGGCGTGAATTCCTCCGGCCACACTGCGATCGAGGGCTTCACCAAAGCGCTCGGCCTCACCTACAAGCACGTGTCGTATGACGGCGGAAATCCGGCCGTGATCTCGACCGTGTCCGGCGAGACCGAAGTCACCACGCAGCTTGCTGTCGAGCAGGCGCAGATGATCCGCGGCAAGCGGCTTCGTCCCCTCGCCGTCCTGTCCGACCGGCCGCTGGAGCTTGAAGGCTTCGGCAAGATCGAGCCGATCACCTCGACCATCAAGGGCTACAAGCCGGATGCGAACTACTTCGGCATCTTCGTGCGCAAGGACGTGCCCGCGCCCGTGCTTCAGACCCTCGACGCGATCTGGAAGGACGTGATCATGAAGTCGGAGGCGCTCACGAAGTATGCGACCGCCAACGGCGCGATCGCGGCGCCGGCTTATGGCGACGAAGCGCTCAAGGTCGCGATGCCGGCGATCCAAAGCACCGCGTGGTCGCTGCAGGAAGGCGGCAAGGCGAAAGTATCGCCCGACACGGTCGGTATTCCGAAACCGTAACGCGAACGAAACGACGACCGCCGCGCCATGAACGCGAAACTGCTGACGGCCGACCGCACCGGCGGCCTCATATGGATCGCGTTCGGCGCGGCCGTCATCTACGGCTCGTGGATGATGGACCGGCTGGAGACGCTGGGCATTCCGCCCTCGACCGCGCCGGGTGTCGTGCCTGGACTGCTGGGCGCCTTCATTATCGTCTTCGGCCTTGTTCTCGTGCTGCGGCGGGATGCCGTCAGCACTCCAGCTTTCGAAGCAGCCGAAGGCGCCGCGCCGGTTGAAGCCGCTCCTGCCGAAAGCGATTTCCACTGGAAGCGCTCGGCGCTGAGCGCCGTTCTCTGCCTGACTTACGGCGGCGCGCTGCTGGGCAGCGGCATTCCGTACTGGCTGCTCACCACGGCGTTCCTGTTCCTGCACATCGTGCTGCTCGACGAGACCACCGATGTGCCGGCGCGCTCGAACCTGCGCCGCATCGTCACCGCCGCAATTCTCGCGCCCGCGTTCGCGATCTCCGTCTCGCTGATCTTCCAGTACATCTTCCTTGTGCGGTTGCCCTGATGTTCGACGGCCTCGTGATGTTCGTGAACGGCGTGGTCGGGTATCTCACCCCGACATCGCTGGCGCTCGCCTTCGGCTCGACGCTGCTCGGCATTCTCGCCGGCTGCATGCCGGGCTTTCAGCGCAACGCTGGTCATCACGCTGCTCACGACGCTGACGCTGAAGATGCAGCCGAACCAGGCGATCCTCGTGCTGGTCTGCGCCTACAACGGCGCGATCTATGGCGGCAGCCGCACCGCGATCCTGCTCAACATTCCGGGCACCGCCGCCAATGCGGCCGCCTGCATCGACGGCTATCAGCTCGCGCGGCAGGGACAGGCCGGGCGCGCGATGGGCATCGCGACCACTGGCTCCGTGGTCGGTACCTTGTTCGGCCTTGTCTGCCTCGCGTTGTTCACGCCGCTGCTCGGCGAGATCGCGCTGAAATTCGGTGCGTTCGAGTTCTTCTGGCTTGCGCTGCTGGGCGTCGTGCTTTCCGGCAATGTGGTCGCGGCCGACCCGATCAAGGGCTGGCTCGCGGGCTTCCTCGGCCTGTCTCGTCGCCGGCATCGGGCAGGACGGCATGTACGCCTACGAGCGCTTCGCGTTCGGCAATGCCGACCTTGCCGGCGGCTTCGGTCTCATCCCGGTGCTGGTCGGCGCGTTCGGCTTCTCCGAAGTGCTGATCGTGATGAGCGAGCGCTTCACGCGGCCGAAGATCATGGAGTTCGGCTCCGCGATCCCCCGCATCATGGACGTGCTGAAATACTGGCGCACGATCATCCGCTCCGGCGTGATCGGCGTGTGGATCGGCATCCTGCCCGGCGTCGGCGAAGACATGGC
The DNA here is from genome assembly GCA_963779545.1 of uncultured Alphaproteobacteria bacterium. Classification (GTDB taxonomy): domain Bacteria; phylum Pseudomonadota; class Alphaproteobacteria; order Rhizobiales; family Xanthobacteraceae; genus PALSA-894. The sequence goes on from CAVZYQ010000015.1 coordinate 602,657, forward strand.
GGCGTGGTCGTCCTATGCGACCGCGAAGCGGCTCTCGAAAAATCCCGACGAATACGGCAAGGGCTCGATCGAAGGCCTGATGGCGGCCGAAACCGGCGACAACGCGTCCGTGCCCGGTGGCATCATCCCGGCGCTTGCGCTTGCGATTCCCGGCTCCGCGCCCTGCGCGGTGCTGCTCGCCGCGATGATCATCCACGGCGTGCAGGCCGGCCCGATGCTGATGGTCGAGAACCCGCAGTTCGTGTTCGATGTCGTCGCGATGGTGCTGTTCTCGACGCTCGGCATCCTGTTCTTCGGCCTGTTCTTCATCAAGCCGCTGTTGAAGATCACGCAGATCCCGCGCTCGATCATGATGCCGCTGATCTTCGTGCTGTGCGTGATCGGGTCCTACGCCCTCGTCGTCGCGGCTGTTCGACGTTTACACAATGCTCGGATTCGGCGCGCTGATCTTCGTCATGCGGCGCTATGGCTACCCCGCCGCCCCGTTCGTGCTCGGGATCGTCCTTGGCGACATTCTGGACAAGAATTTGCGGCGCGGACTGGTGCTGAGCGATGGCGACATCCTGCCGTTCATCACGCGGCCGCTGAGCGCGATCCTCGCGCTGCTTGTGGTATACACGTTCGTCACCAACGTTCCGGCTGTTCACGCCGCCGTGCTGCGCGGCCGGAAAGCGCTGTTCGCCGGCATTTCACGCGGACTGGGGCGCGCCGCCTGATGCAGGTTTCGCTTTGCAACGAAGTCATCGCCGATCTGCCTTTTGCGCGGCAGTGCGAGCTTGCCGCTGCGCTTGGTTACGATGGGCTCGAGCCAGCACCGTTCACATTCGGCGACGACCCGACGACGCTTTCGGGCAAGCAGATCGCGGAACTGCGCCGCGCCGCGAGCGATGCCGGTATCGCGATCACGGGGCTGCATTATCTGTTGCGCGCGCCGGAAGGCCTGTCGATCACCAGCGCCGACGACATGGTGCGCCGGCGCACCGTCGATGTGATGCGCGCGATGTGCGGGCTGTGCGCCGAGCTTGGCGGCACGATCCTGGTGCACGGCTCGCCGGACCAGCGCGTCCTGGTGCGCGGCGACGAGGTGAGCGGGCATCAGCATGGCATCGAGTGCTTCGCGGCCGTGGCAGACGCCGCGCAGGCCGCGCATGTGACCTATTGCATCGAGCCGCTGGCGCGTAACCAGACCGCGTTCATCAATACCGTGGCGGAAGCCGCCGCGATCGTGCGTCAGGTCAACAGTCCGGCGCTGCGCACCATGATCGACTGTTCGGCGGCAGGACAGGCCGAAGCCGAACCAGTCGATGCGCTGGTGCGGCGCTGGTTGCCGACCGGCATGATCGCGCACATGCATTTCAACGACCCGAACCGGCGCGGCCCGGGCGAAGGCGATCTCGCATTCGGGCCGATCCTCACGGCGCTCCGCGATGGCGGATACCAAGGCAACGCTTCGATCGAACCGTTCGTCTACCATCCCGACGGACCGACCTGCGCGGCGCGCGGCATCGGCTATATTCGCGGCATCATGCAGATGTTGCCCGCATGAGCGTGCCGAAGCTCACATTGATCGCGGCCGATTTCTTCGAGCGGCCGGTGAAGCTGCGCCTGCCGTTCCGGTTTGGCGTGGTGACGCTCACCGAGGCGCCGCAGGTATTCGTGCGCACGCGCATCAAACTGAGCGATGGACGCGAGGGCGAAGGCGTGTCGGCCGAACTGCTGGCGCCGAAGTGGTTCGACAAGTCGCCGAAGCTGTCGAATGAACAGAATTTCGATCAATTGCGGCAATCGCTTTGGATAGCACGCAGCGCTTTGCTTGCGGCGGGTGCGAATACGCCATTTGGTTTGTCGGCCTCTATCGATGGACCGCATCACGATGCGTGCGCAAAGGTTGGCTTGAACGGATTGGTCGCATCCTTCGGTCTTGCGCTGATCGACCGCGCGATCATCGACGCGCTCGGGCGGCTCGAAGGTGTCTCGGCGTTCGCGCTCGCGAAAGAGAACGGGCTCGGGCTCGATGCCGCGACCGCGACCGATCTCGCGGGCTTCGACTTTGGCCGACTGCTCGCGAGCCTGAAACCAGCACCGTCAATTCATGCGCGCCACACTGTCGGCCTGGTCGATGCGCTCACGCGCGCCGACACCGATGGCAAGCGGGTCGGCGACGGATTACCCGAAAGCCTCGAAGAGGTCGTTGCCGCCTACGGCCACCGCTATTTCAAGCTGAAGGTTGCGGGCAAGATCGATTCCGATATCGAGCGCCTGTGCGGCATCGCCGCGGTGATCGATCGCGGACCCACCTATCAGGCGACGCTCGACGGCAACGAGCAGTATCACGATATCGATGAAGTGATCGCGCTGTGGCGGCGCATCGGCGAGGATCCGCGACTTGCGCGCCTCAAGTCCTCGATCATCTTCATCGAGCAGCCGATCGCGCGCGACCGCGCACTGTCGGCCTCGGTGAAGTCATTGTCGGACGAAATCCCGATCGAGATCGACGAGTCCGATGCCGACGTCGGCGTGTTCCCGCGCGCCCGCGCGCTCGGCTATCGCGGCATCTCGTCGAAATCCTGCAAGGGCTTCTATCGCGCGCTGATCAACCGCGCGCGTATCGAGAACTGGAATTCCGAAGAGCCGGGCCGCTACTTCATGTCGGCCGAGGATCTGACTACGCAGGCCGGCGTCGCGGTGCAGCAGGATTTGGCGCTGGCGTCACTGATCGGCGCCATGCACATCGAGCGTAACGGGCATCATTACGTCGACGGGATGACCGGCGCGCCGCGTGCGGAGGAAGACGCGTTCCTCACCGACCATGGCGACATCTATCATCGTGCCGGGAATGGCCGCGTGCGCGTGACCATTCGCAATGGCGCCATTGCGATCGGTTCGCTCGATACGCCGGGACTTGGCGTTGGACCGCTGTCCTGACTTTTCCGCGATGACCGTTTCGACCGTGAAAGAACGCGTATGAAAGCCGAAGGCCTGTCGATCAATCTCGCGACCGTCCGCAAGCAGTATGGCTTCAAGGACGGCATCGAGGCATTCGTGAAACACGGCGTGCGCGGCATCTCGCCGTGGCGCGAGCACGTGCAGGCGGTGGGGCCGGACGAGGCGGGGCGCATCCTGCGCGACAACGGCATGACGGTGACCGGCTATTGCCGCGGCGGGCTGTTCGGCGCGGCCGAGGCCTCGGGGCAGCAGGCGATCATCGATGATAATCTGCGCATGATCGACGAGGCCGCCGCGATCGGCGCGGACTGCATCGTGATGATCGGCGGCGGCATGGCGCCCGGCTCGCGCGACATCAAGGCGGCGCGCGGCCGGTTTGCGGACGGCATGGCGAAAATCCTCCCCGCATGCGCGCGCCGTAAAGGTGCCGCTCGCGATCGAGCCGCTGCACCCGATGACCGCGGCCGACCGCGGCTGCATTTCGCTGCTGTCGGAAGCGCTCGACCTTTGCGATGCGCTCGGCGACGGCGTCGGCGTTGCGGTCGATGCCTATCATGTGTGGTGGGATCCGAACCTCGAGCGCGACATCGCGCGCGCCGGGTCGCGTATCCTCGCGCACCATATCTGCGACTGGCTGGTGCCGACGAAGGACCTCGTGTTCGACCGCGGGATGATGGGCGACGGCGTGATCGACCTGCCGGCCATCCGGCGCATGGTCGAGGCCGCGGGCTTTAACGGCTATCAGGAGGTGGAGATCTTCTCCGAAGCGAATTGGTGGAAACGGCCGGGCGATGAGGTCATCCGCACCTGCATCGAACGCTACAATACCGTGTGCTGAACTTTTATTTTGAGCATGATCTTATCCGAAAACCGGTTCCTACTTTTCGGAATCATGCTCACTCAGCCGGCTCCGCCGCAGCTTCGTCTTCTTCGCTCTCCTCGCCCGGCATCATCTGGCTGATCAGCCAGCCGGCGAGCACCGCACCGACACCTGCGACGGCGATGCCGCGATTGCGCCCGAGCATGCGTGAAGCCTGGAGCGCGAGCGTGAGCGTCGCCGGGCTGACCCATTGGGTGCGGCGCGCCTTGGCGGCTTCCAGCATCACGCGCCGTTCTTCGCGCTTTTTCGCCATCGCCAGGATGATCAGCGGAACGACCGCCAGCACGAGGAAGCCGCCCGCGATAATGAGGCAGGCCCAGACCGTCCCATAGAGACTGGCCAGCCACGAAGACGCGCCGCCAGGCCGAACGCGATCGCAATCACGCCCGCGACGCCCGCGACCGCATAGCAGGCCACGCTCGTCACTACGAGGCTCAGCTTGGCCCGCAGAGGGGCCAAGAGGTTGGCGAACATCGGTGCCCCCTCCGGCCGGCCTAACGCCGCCAGGCCGCGCCGAACAGGAAACCGATGCCGGCGACGACTGCGAGGGTCGCGTACGGGCGGCGCTTGAGCGAATCGTCGATCGCGTCGCCGAAGGTGTCGGCGACGTCGCGGAACGCGTCCACCGCCTCGCGGCCCTGATCTTTCGCGTCGGAGAGCAGCGAGTCGGCCTGCCGCTTCGCGCTACGCACTTGGGATTTTACCTGAGACATTGCTTCGTCCTTTGTCTGGCTGATCAGGTCAGCCATCTGATGGGTCAATTCGGAAATGTCGTCGCGGATGGTTTCCAGCTGTTTTTCGATGTCCGCGGGCGTCGTGCCGTTGGTGGCCCCTTTGGGGGCCGTGGTTGTGCCAGTGGCCATGAGGAGGCTCCCTTGTCCGGCGGCCAACGCGCGGGTTGGCCAAAAAGTTCCATTCAGTTAAGTTTCGGGAGAAATTCGGCTTTTTGTCGCGATGCCGGACGGAAAACCGGTACCCACTTTTCCTAGCATCGCTCCTGATTATCCCGGCAAATTCATCTCTTCGCGCGGCCACAGGTGCCCCAGGATCACGAACGTCACGATCAGGAACGGCATCGCCAGAAACGCGCCGATCGGCCCCCACAGCCAGGTCCAGAATGCGAGCGCGAGGAACACGATGAACGGGCTGATCGTGAGCCGGCGGCCCACGATGCTTGGCGTGATGAAATGGCCCTCGACTGTCGCGATCGCGACGAACAGCGCGGGCGCGAGCACCGCCTGCGCGAGCGAGGGCATCGCGACGAGCCCGACCGCGAGCAGCACCACCGAGACCACCGCCGGCCCGATATAGGGGACGTAATTGAGCACCATCGTCAGCAGTCCGAACGTGACCGGATTCGGAAAGCCGATGAGATAGAGCATCAGCGTGGTGACCGCGCCGAGCGCGAGATTGATCAGCGTCACCAGTCCCACATAGCTCACCAGATTGTGCTCGATGTCGGTCCAGATGCGCATCATGCGCAGCCGCGCATCGCGCGACCCGAACGATACGACCAGCCGGCGCCAGATCTTCACGTTACTGACCAGAAAGAAGATCAGCGTACCGAAGAACAGGATGAACTGGCTGACCGCCGGCGTGATGGCGATCAGAGCGGTGCCGACCATTTCGGCCGTGTTGGACTTCGACCGCCACGGTCGGCGTCGACGCCGCGGGGATAACCGCGCCCTTGATCTCGCGCAGCACCGCGAGGGGATATTCCAGAACGCGCAGCCGCTCCTGCATGACGTCGCGGATTTCCGGTGCGCGCGCGATCCATTCGGTCAACGGCGCGGCGAAGAAGGTCAGCACCAGGCCGATGACGGCGGTGAGCAGCAACACGACGAGCACCGCCGAAATGGCGGCCGGTATTTTGTAGCGCGTGCCGAATTCGACCGCCGGGCTGAGCGTGATGCCGACGATGAGCGCGGCCGCCACCGGCAGCAGGATCGAACGGCCGAGATAAAGCGCGCCGATCAGCGCGAGCGCCCCCAACAGCAGCGTCGACACGAGCGCGGCCAGCCGCCATACGGCCGGAATGCCCGACAGCGGCTGCGTATCCGTCAGCTTGAGGCCGAAATCCGGGCGTTCGGGTTGGTCCGGCCGCTTCACGTGCTGGTTCATGTCTACTCGCTTGGCGGGCGGGAACGGGGACCAACGCGGCCGAACAGGGCGGGTTCCATGGGTTCGCCGCGTCCCGGGCGCGGCGCAGCATGAGCGCAGCGAAATGATGCGCAGACCCGGGATCCCGGTTTGTTGATTCAGGGAAGAAGCAACCGGGGTCCCGCATCTGCGGTGCGTCGCTGCGTGCCGCACCGCGTGCGGGACACAGACGTGCATGTCGTTCGATCTTGCATGGACAGCCACCCGCATTCTCGCGGCGCGGTTTGCGTCCGAGGTTTGAGGAAGAACGCATCCCCGAAAGATCAAGGACGCGCGGGACGCCGGGTCCTCGGAATGCAGGCGAAGCCTGCCGGGACCCGCGGACTCAGGCCTCTCGCGAGACCTGAGCGGGACGATGCTTTTCGATGAAGCGCCGTCCGGATTGTCGTAACCGCAAGTCCGCCAACTCTCCGGCGTCCCGCACGCGATGTTTGAAGCCTGCTCCGCACGACCCCCGGTGGACTGACCTTTTAGACGCCGTTCCCTTTGGCTTATCGGGCACAGTGCCTCTCCACCGCTGTTGGGCCTCGGCTGTGCGCGGGCGACAAGGCAGTCGCAGGGAGCACAGCCGCCCTGAGCCCCGGGTGACGCGCGGCTGGCGCGCCGGGACCGTACGGCTTCGGCTGCCGCGCGTTGGGTGGTGCGTTCATCACCCCTGCGCGGCCACCGCCACCCTCCCCGCACCTGTGACGCTGCAGATGCCCTTGATGTGAGGAGGGATGACAGAATAATTATTCCTTGAATAGGACTAAATTATGGCGCGATACCAGAATCTCCCTGTACCCCTGTCCCGTTGAAGACGGACGCAAACGCCCTTATGCCGGCGATCCAACTTCTTGAGCAACTCGTTTCGAATGGATGTGCGGGTGAGGCCCGCGCATGACGACCGAGGAGATTTTCGCGCATGCGCCTCCTGAAACGACTCGCCATCGGCATCGTGCTGCTGATCGCAACATTTCTCGTCGTCGTGTGGTTTCAGCCCGACGACTATCGGCTGACGCGCGCGACCGTGATCGCGGCGCCGGCCGCCGACGTGTTCGCGCGCGTCAACGACCTGCGCAAATGGGACGACTGGTCGCCGTGGGCGAAACTCGACCCGAACGCCAAGATCACGTTCTCCGGGCCGCAGTCCGGGCCGGGCGCGACGTTTTCGTGGGACGGCAACGATAAAGTCGGCGCCGGCACGATGACCATCACGGAGAGCAAGCCGAACGAGCGCATCGCGACGCGCACGGATTTCTTGAAACCGTTCGCGGGGACGAGCAACTCGGACTTCATTTTCTGGCAGCAGGGCAATCAGCCGAACGCGTCGACGCAAGTTCCTTTGACTCAAGTTACTTGGACGATGAGCGGCACGCAGAATTTCATCGGCAAGGCGATCTGCCTGTTCATGAGCATGGAGACGATGCTCGGCCCGGATTTCGAGCGCGGATTGGCGCAGTTGAAGCAGGTGAGCGAGAAGAGGTAGCCCTCACACTCGTCATGCGCGGGCTTGACCTGCGCATCCATCAAGAAAAGAATTCTCGCGAAGAATGATGATTGCCGGGTCAAGCCCGGCAATGACGACACGGCACGATATGAGCTGTTGGGTCTACATCCTCGCGAGCGGCCCCGGCGGAACGCTTTACGTCGGCATCACCAACAACCTTGTTCGCCGCGTCTACGAACATCGCAACGATCTCATACCGGGCTTCACGAAGCGCTACGGCGTCAAAAGCCTTGTCTATTTTGAAGAGCACGCTACCGCACCGCTCGCAATTCAGCGCGAAAAGAACATCAAGCACTGGCGGCGCGAATGGAAGATCGACCTAATCGTGTCGATGAATCCGGAATGGCGCGATTTGTACGACGAGATTGCGCGCTAGAGCCGGGCCGCTGCGCAGCAGCGTGACCCGGCAATCCATCCGATTTAAAAGACTGTTTGGTTTGATGGATGCGCGGGTCAAGCCCGCGCATGACGAGTGAGAGAGCTGCGCCCCTACTCCGCCGCCAGACGCATCTCGATCTGAGCGTCGATCGCGGTGAGCGCCTTGGCGAGGCTCTCGCCTTCGGGATCGAGCAGCGCGGCGGTGCGGGCGGACGCGATCGCGTCGATGGCTTGCGCAACACCCATGCGGCCTTCGAGCGCGGGCACGATGACGCGTGCCTCGATGGTGAGGTAGTTCGACATCCCGCGCTTCCAGGTGTCGCCATAGCCCTTGATCAGCCGCGCGCATTCGGCGATCTCGCGCGCGAGCTCGCCCGAGAGCTTCGCGGCCGCGACGACGCGCGCGAGCCAAGCCTCGATGATGATCTGCTCCTCGGCGTAGCGCCAGCTCTTCGGGCGGAAGCGCCGCAGCTTCGCGAGCGCCCAGAAGCGTGAGAACCCCCACACTGTCGTGGTCTTCAGCTCCATGCCGAAATAGACCGTGCCGAGCCAGCCGCGCTTGTCCGCATACGAGACAACCGCGCGCGCAAGCCGCGGCGGGAGCACCTGGCACAGCTCCTCGATGCCGGGCTTGAGAAATTCGGTGACGACGTAAGGCTGATCCTTCGCGCCGATCTCGCCTTCGATGCGGCGGAAGCGCGCGGGCGCGATCTTCGCCTCGGCGACGCGGATCACATCCTCGAACGACATCCGCACCGCGAGATGACGCGCGGTCTCGGCGAGCAGCTTCGGCTCGGTGATGGCTCTAAGCCGGTCGAGATAAAGCCGCGCGTAATCCGCATTCTGGTAGGCGACGAGGCGGCGCACGCCTTCGACCGCGACGGCGCGCGCCGGCTCGGGCAGCGCGGAAACTTCGGTCTCCAGATCGGCTAGCGTCTGCTTCGCGGGACGCTTGCCGGGGCGCGCGAGCGCCGCCGGCGTGTTCGCCTGCGCGGCCGCGAGCCCGGCGCGGAAGCCGCGCAGATTGCTCTCGACCGCCTTGCCGTCGTGCCGGATCGCCGCCTCGAACGCCTCGACGGGAATCGGCAGACGGCCCGAGCCCGCGATCGCGCCGAGCATCACCGAGTTGACGATGGCGCCGGCGGCTTTCGCCGCTGCCTCCATGTCGAACAGCAGATGCCCAGCCGCGTTCTGCTCCACGGCCTTGATCAGGCGCTCGCTGTCGTACCGCCCGTCCGCCATCTGCATCTTCTCGACCGTGAGATAGACGCGGCTCAGCGACGAGACGAGCAGCGTCCGGTCGGCGGTGACGAACCCGGATGAGATCGCGCGGCCGGCTTCGAGCAGTTCGCTCGCCACCACCATGTCGAGGTCGCCGACGCCGGGCGCGAGCGCCAGTACCGGGCGCCTGCCGCCAAGCTCGCTCAGCGGCGTGGGAAAAATCTCGATGTAGTAGGTGGTCGCGCCGGTGCGCTGCGCGACGCCGGGGATCGAGGTCGACTGCACCGGCAGACCGCGCGCTTCTGCGGCCGACACGATCCAGTCGGTGAGCACGCCGCCGCCTTCCCCGCCGAGCGCGGCGATGAGGAGGGTGAAGGGGCGCGCGTCGGTCATGTGCGCACTTCCCGTGTCCCGGGCGCAATGCAGCACGACGTGGTGCATTGCAGACCCGGGACCCCGGTTGTTTGCCTAGAAGAAAGGAACCGGGGTCCCGCATCTGCGGAGCAGCGCTGACGCGCTGCACCGCATGCGGGACATGTGTTCAATATCCAGCTCACGCCGCGACCTCTTTCGGCGCGAGCCAGCCGATCACGGTCTGCCGCACGCGATGCATCATGCGGTCCCCGCGAGAAGCGTTCTGGATCACTTCGGCACGGTAGAACGACGGGCACAGCACCGCGGCGTGCGCGACCTCGCCGCACAGGCCGCAGCCGACGCAGCTTTCGATCACGGCGGCGACCGGATCGGTGCGCAGCGGATCGGGTGAGGGCTTCACGGTGAGCGAGGGACAGCCGGAGAGGCGGATGCAGGAGTGGTCGCCGGTGCAGATCTCGTCGTCGACGCCGAATTTCGTGCGCACGACGCGCGCGCCGGCCTTCAGCTTGGCGGCATCCTCGACGCGCACGCGGCGCTGGCGCGCGAGCTGGCACTCGCCGTCCGCGATGATGACTTTCAGGCCCTGAACGGGCGTGCGCATCGCCTCCTTCAGGGTCTTCATCATGGTGGAGACGTTGTAGGTGCGCACCTTGCGCATCCATTTGACGCCGAACGAGCGCAGCGTCGACTCCACATCCATGCCGGGCGCGCCGCCCTGCCGGCTGTTGCCGCTCGAGGGCATGTACTGCTGGCCGGTCGCCGACGTGTAGCCGTTCTGCATGACGATCAGCACGCCGTCGTTCTTGTTGAACAGGTTCGAGGCAACGCCGGTGATCAACCCGTTGTGCCAGAAGCCGCCGTCGCCCATCACGGAGATCGGGCGCGCTTTCAGGTTCGGCGCGACCGCGGCCGCGCTCGCAAGCGACATGCCGTAGCCGAGGATCGAGTTGCCCATGCTGAACGGCGCGAAGGTCGCGAACGAGTGGCAGCCGATGTCGGCCGAGATGTGCGTCGGGCCGATCTCGCGCTGCGCGAGCTTGATCGCGGCGAACACCGGGCGCTCCGGGCAGCCGGTGCAGAAGTTCGGCGGGCGCGGCGGGATGTCGCCGACGGCCGCGATGGCGGCGGGCTTGTGGCCGAGCAGCCTGTCGGCCTTCGCCGCGATGTCCGCGGTGTCGATGCCGGCGGGCTTCGCGGCGGCGAGGAAGTTCGCCAGCCCGCGCAGCATCACCTCGCCGGTGTATTCGCCGGCCTTGGGCAGCGCGCCCTTGCCGTGGATGCGCGTGTTGATGTCGGCGCGGCGCAGCTCGGCGTTCACCGCCTGCTCGACGTAATCCGGGAAGCCTTCCTCGACGATCAGGATGTCCTTCTTGCCGAGGCAGAAGGCTTTCAGTTCGTCGGGGACCAATGGATAGGCGAGGTTGAGGCAATAGATCGGGATGCGCGAGTTGCCGAAATTGTCCGCAAGCCCGAGGCGCGCGAGCGCGCGCAGCAGCACGTTGGTCAGCCCGCCGAGCGCGACGATGCCGAGGTCTTCCAGGTCGCCGTCGAGAAACTCGTTGAGCCTGTGCTCGCGCGCGAAGGCTTGCGCGGCAGGCATGCGCTCGTCGATCTTGAGCTTCTCGTGCGCGAAGGTCAGCGGCGGGTGCGCGAGGCGCGCGTAGTTGAACTTGGCCGGCATCGTCGATGCGGTTGAGGCCGGAGGCGGCCGAGGCGCGGTTGGTCTTCGCGGTGAACTCGCCGGTGACGTGGCAGGCGCGCACGCGCAGCTCCAGCATCACGGGCGCGTGGCTGGCTTCCGAGAGCTCGAAGCCTTTCTCGACCATGCGCACGATGGTCGGCAGATCGGGCCGCGGATCGAGCAGCCACATCGATGATCTTCATCGCGTACGCATAGGAGCGCTCCTGGATGACGCTGGCGCCCTCGCCGTAGTCCTCGCCGAGGATGATCATCGCGCCGCCCATCACGCCGGGTGACGACAGGTTCGACAGCGCGTCGGCCGCCACGTTGGTGCCGACGATGGATTTCCACGTCACCGCGCCGCGCAGCGGATAGTTGATCGAGGCGCCGAGCATCGCGGCGGCGGAAGCCTCGTTGGTGCAGGTCTCCAGATGCACGCCGAGCTCGGCCATCATGTCCTCGGCGTCGACCAGCACGTCGAGCAGATGCGACACCGGCGCGCCCTGGTAGCCGCCGACATAGGCGACGCCGGACTGCAACAGCGCCTTGGTCACCGCGAGGATGCCCTCGCCACGAAAGGTCTCGCCGTCGCCGAGCTTGAGCGCCTCGACTTCCTTCGCGAAGGAACGTTCCGCCATTGTGAAATCCTGCTATTCGGCGCCGTTATAGCAGAGCGGCGGGGCGATGCGAGCGCCGCCGCGATGGGCTAGTGTGCGCCCTTCAAACCAAGAAAACGGGAGCCCCCATGATCCACGTCGTCGCCATCATCACCGCGAAACCTGGCCAGCGCGCCGCCGTGCTCGAGCTGTTCCAGGCGAATGTGCCGGCCGTGCTGGCTGAGGCCGGCTGCATCGAATACGGCGCGACGATCGATGTGGAGGACATGGGCACGGCGCATTACGGGCCGGATACGTTCGTGGTGGTGGAGAAATGGGAGAGCCCGGACCACCTCAAGGCGCATGCCGTCGCGCCGCACATGAAAGCCTACAGCGCGAAGAACCAAGGACATGCTGGCGGGCCGCGTCATCCACGTGCTCAAGCCGGCGTGAGCGGCGGCTACGGCGCCGCTCAACACCCGAGCTTGGGCGCGACGCCATCGAGGTTCTCGGTGAAGATCCGCCGCACGCGGCCCCAGTAAAGCGCGGCCTGACACATCGGGCACGGCGTCGCGGTGGAATAGACGTCGCAGTTCGACAGATCGCGGGTGCCAAGCCGCCGCGCGGCGTCGCGCACGGCGAGCAGTTCGGCGTGCGCGGTCGGATCGTTGTTCAGCACGACGTAGTTGCGGCCTTCGCCGACGATGACCCCGTCGCGCACCATCACGGCGCCGTAGGCCTGATCGCCTTCGCGCACCGCCTGATCGCGCAATTCGCGCGCCCGCGCGATAAACGCGGCCTTGGTTCGCTCGACGGGCTGCACGAGAGGCGGCAGGCTTGATTGGGCGGCAGAGGGCGCAGGGCGCCAGAGGCTCGCCAAGGGGGCGAGTGTGAGCGCGGAGAGCAAGTGGCGCCGGCTTCGATCACGGGTCATGGTGCTGTCCGCTTGTAGCCCGGATGGAGCGGAGCGACATCCGGGGCCACTTTCGCGTCACGATCTGTCCCGGGTTTCGCTGCGCTCAACCCGGGCTACTGGTGGTCATTACAGCCGCTTGAACGAGTTGTAGACGTTCTTCGTGTGGCCCGCCGCGTGGCCCGCGTTGTTGCCCCAGGTCGCGTCGAGGTCGGCAAGCGGTTTCGCGTCCATCACCTCCTGCTCGGTCTTGCCTTCGTCGACCAGCTTCTTGATGCGGTCGTGCGAGGTGACGAGCATATCGCGGAACACCGAGATGTCGGCCTTGCTGGCGAGCGGCCCATGGCCGACCACGATCTTGGTCTGGTCGTTACCGGCTTTGAGATAGGTGTCCTGCGCGCGGATCATCCCGCGCACGTCGCCGCCGTTGGCAAAGTCGATGTTCTGGTATCGCTTCAGGTTGTTCGAGGTGTCGCCGGTGCACGAGCACGTTGGCGTCCGGGAAATAGACCCAGGTGTCGCCGTCGGTGTGCGCATTGGAGATGTGCGTGAGCACGGCCTTGCGTCCCCGACCTCGATCGTGATCGACCCGCCAAAATAGGTCTGCTTCGGCAGCGCTTCGGCCGGGCGCGGCGCGACCTTGGCGCCGGTGAGCCCGTTTGTCGTGCCGGCGGCGAGCCGCACACGCGAAATTGTCGTGCGCCACGATGGTCGACGCCGTCCCTGGCGAAGTTCTCGTTCCCGCCAGTGTGATCGCCGTGATAGTGCGTGTTGATCAGGTATTTCACCGGCAGCGGCGAGATCGCCTTGATGGCGGCCTTGATCTTGTCGGAGAGCGGCGCGAACTGCCCGTCCACCATGATGATGCCGTCGGTGCCGACCGCGATGGTCGTGTTCCCGCCCTGCCCTTGCAGCATCCAGGTGTTGTTGCCGAGGTCGGTGGTCTTGATCTCGACCTTCTCCCAATCGACCATCGGCGGCGGCGGCGCGGCTGGCGGTTGCTGCGCGAGCGCGGCGGGCGCGAGAGCCAGGGTTACGGCGACAGCAAGTGCAAAACGGCGCATGGCGTTTCTCCCCGATGATTTGACGGATTGTAGCGCAGCGAAATCCGGATTTCGGTCACAACCGCGAGAGCGAATACAGTGCGCGTGTCCCGCGCGCACTGCGGCGCGAAGTGCCGCTGTGCAGACCCGGGACCCGGTTACTCGCAATGCGAAGATAAGCAACCGGGATCCCGCATCTGCGATGCACCGCGAGGACGCGCTGCATCGCGTTCGGGACACGCTCACATCCGCGACGGCAGCCAGGTCGCCAGCACCGGGAAGATGATCAGGATGATCAGCCGCAGGATGTCGGTGATGATGAACGGCATCACGCCGTAGAATATCGTCGATATCTTCACATCTTCGATCACACTCTTGATGACGAAGATGTTCATGCCGACCGGCGGGTGGATCAAGCCCGAGCTCCACCGTCATCACGATGATGACGCCGAACCAGATCGGGTCGAAGCCGAGCTGCGTGATCACCGGGAAGATGATCGGCACCGTCAGGATGATCATGGCGAGCGCGTCCATGAGGCATCCGAGCACCAGATACATCAGCATGATCAGCGTCAGCACGCCGTACGGCCCGATGCCGAGGCCGGTCAGGAACTCGGTCACCTTCTGCGGCGTCTGCGTGATGGTGAGGAAGTAGCCGAACAGCAGCGCGCCGATCAGGATGGTGAACACCGCCGCGGTGGTGCGCGTGGTCTCCAGCAGCGCATTGAGGATGCCGCGGCCGTCGAGCTTGCGGCGCAGGACGCCGATGATGAACGCGCCGCCCGCGCCGGCGCCCGCGGCTTCGGTTGCGGTGAACAGGCCGCCGTAAAGCCCGCCGATCACGAACGCGAACAGCAGCAGCGTCGCCCAGATGTCCTTGATGGCGGCGAACTTCTCGCTCCACGGCACGCGCTGGCCCTGCGGCAGGAAGCCCGGCTTGGCGTAGCCGATGATCGTGATGGTCAGCATGTACATCGACACGGCGAGCAGGCCCGGCATGATGCCGGCGATGAACAGCTTGCCGACGTCCTGCTGGGTGATCAGGCCGTAGATCGCGAACACGGTCGACGGCGGGATCATGATGCCGAGCGTGCCGCCGGCCGCGATCACGCCGGTCGCGAAGCTTTGCGGATAGCCGAAGCGGCGCATCTCCGGATACGCGACCTTGGAGAAGGTCGCCGCGGTGGCGACCGACGAGCCGCAGATCGCCGCGAAGCCGCCGCAGGCCGCGATGGTCGCGATGCCGAGCCCGCCGCGCAGATGGCCGAGGAAGGCATTGGCGGCGCGGAACAGCTCGCGGCTCATGCCGGACGTGGTGGCGAACGCGCCCATCAGCAGGAACAGCGGCACCACCGCGTAGTTGAAGTCCGTCACCGTGCGCATCGTCGTGTGGCCGACGATTTTCAGCGCGGGCGCGCCGGAGGTGAGGTAGCCGAAGCCCGTGACGCCGACGAGGCCCATCGCCATGCCGACCGGCACGCGCAGCAGCATCAGGATGAACAGGCTGACAAAGCCGATGATGGCGACGGCGTCGGTGCTCATTCCACCGGCCTCGCCAACTCGTCCGGCTTCTTGATCAGCTCGGGATGGAAGATCAGCCGATAGGTGCGCACCGCGATCAGCAGCACGGCGGCGACATCGCCGATCCACGCGACCGCGAAGAACGGCCACACCGGCATGCGCAGGTCGAAGGTCTGCACATTGTCGGCGCGGGTGCGTCACCACCTTGTCGAACAGCGTGTAGGTCTGCACCACGACGACGAACAGCAGCACCAGCGTGGCGAACACGTCCATCACGCGCTGCCAGCGCGGCGGGACGTTGGCGTAGAGCAGGTCGACGGTGATGTGCGTGCCGCGATAGGAGGTCGCTGCGATCCCCCAGAAGATCAGGATGCCGAGCAGGAGCTGGCCGAAGTCGTAGCTGTCCGGAATCTGGACGTTGAAGAAGTAGCGCAGGAAGATCGTCAGGAACACGTCCAGCGCGACCACGCCGACGAAGATCGCCGCGATCCACTCGATCGAGTCGATGAAGCGGTCCATGACGCTGGACTTCACGCGTGCCCTTTCCCGCCCCTAGTCGTCATGGCCGGGCTTGACGCGGCGCAGCGATCATCGCTCGCATCGAGTCTTTGATGGATGCGCGGGTCAAGCCCGCGCATGACGCTTGCCTCAGAACGCCGCCTTGTACTTGGCCGAGCGCGATCCTTCAGCTCTTTCATGATCGCGTCCGGATCGCCGCCGGCCTTCTTCACGTTGTCGGCCCAGGACTTCTGCAGCGGCTCGGCCGCCTTGCGCCATTCGGCGACCTGCGCGTCGGTGATCGGTGTAGACCTCGTGCGCGCTGTCGGCCTTCAGCTTCTTGACGCCGGCGTGCTCGAAGTCGGCCCACGGCCCGGCGACCCGGCCGGCCCACTCGTTGGTGCAGTGGTCGTCGATCACCTTCTTCTGCGCCGCCGACATCTGGCCGTAGATGGCCTTGTTGAACACGAACGCGAAGGTGGTGACGTAGAGCGGCACCTCCATGTGATACTTGGTGACCTTGTCGATGCCGAACAGCGGCACCGAGCCCCACGGGAAGGTCACGGCTTCGGCGACGCCCTTCTCCAGGATGTCGCGCACTTCCGGCGCGGACGACTGCACGTTGGTGCCGCCGAGCTGCGTGACGAACGTCGCCATCGTGGCGTGCGCAGGGCGGATCTTCATGCCCTTGATGTCGCCGGGCACGGTGATCTTCTTCGCCTTGGAGTGGAACGAGCCGGGATCGTGCACGAAGGCGAGGCAGAACTTGACGTCCTTCATCTCGCGCTCGGCGTACTTGCGGTACCAGGCGTCGAGCGCCTGCGAGCCGCCCTTCGCGTTGGACGACAAGGAACGGCAGTTCGCCCGCGCCGATGATCGGGAAGCGGCCCGGCTGATAGCCCGGATTGACGTAGGTCAGGTCGGCGATGCCGTCGCGCGCCATGTCGTAATGGTCGAACGCCTTGCCGAGCTGCTGCGACGGGATAGACCTTGTACTTGATGCGTGCCGCCCGAGGCCTTCTCGACCGAGGCGCCCCAGTCCTCCAGCGCCTTCTGCAGCGGATGGGACGGCGGCACCCAGTGCGCGAGCTTGAGCTCGAAGCGTCTTGTCCTGCGCCGATCGCGGCGCCGGCCACCATCACAAGCGCCGCACCGAGCGCGGCTGCGCGAATTTTCATCGAGAAAACCTCCCTGATTGGCCGCATCGCAGCCCACATTGTTGCGGGCAACTTAGCGGCGCGGCCGGGGCGAGACAACGTGAAAACTTGTGCCAGACATTCCCGAAAACGTTCTAGGATCGGCCGCATGAACGGGACCAGGCTCGACCTCGGGCCGCTGCCGGAACTGATCGGCTATGTGCTGCGCCGCGCGCAGCTTGTCGTGTTCCAGGATTTCTTCGCGGCGTTCGCGCCGTTCGATATCCGCCCGGCGCAATTCTCTGTGCTGACCGTGATCGAGCGCAACCCGGGGCTGACGCAGAGCCAGGTCGCCGAGGTGCTCGGCATCAAGCGCACCAACTTCGTCGGCATGCTCGACGCCCTGGAGGCGCGCGGGCTGACCGAGCGGCGGCAGGTCGCGCGCGACAAGCGCTCCTATGCACTGTACCTGACGGCGGAGGGCGCGGCGCTGATGCGCAAGCTCAAGCCCGTGCTGAAGGCGCACGAGGCGCGCATGATCGAGAAGGTCGGCGAGGAAGGCCGCGACCGGCTGGTCGCGCTGCTGCACGAGATCGCGGACGGCCCGCGCGAGGCGCGCAACGGCGTCTCGCTCAAGAGCTGAGAAAGCTTCTCGATCACCTCGGCCGGGATCGGCTGCGACTTGATTTTGGCTTGGTCGGCCGGATCGCGCCCGACCCACACGCGCGTCTCGAAAGCTTCGACCGCGAGCGCGCCATCCTTCTTCAGATGATGCGTGATGTTGAAGCTGGAGCGCTTCGCCTCGGTCATCGTGGTTTCGATGATGATGTCGTCGCCGAAGCGGCACGGGATGAGAAACCGCGCGCGCGTGTCGACCATCGGATAGCCGGCGAACTTGTAGGTCTCGAACATCTGGTACTTGGTAAGCCCCGTGGCGGCGGAGAACATCGCCGTGGTCGAGCCGTCGAACATCTCGAAATAGCGCGGGTAGAACACGATCCCGGCGGGATCGCATTCGCCCCACTGGATGCGGCGGGACACGGTGTTGGTGAGGAAGGGCATTATTTGGGCGCCATCCGCAGCGCGCCGTCAAGGCGGATCGTCTCGCCATTGAGATAGCGGTTCTCGACGATGTGCCTGGCGAGCGAAGCGTATTCCTCCGGCGTGCCGAGCAGTTGCGGGAAGGGAATCGAGTTGGCGAGGCTCTGCCGCACCTCCTCGTTCAGCCCCATCAGCATCGGCGTCATGAAGATGCCCGGCGCGATGGTGCAGACGCGAATGCCGAACTGCGCAAGCTCGCGCGCCGCCGGGAGCGTCAGCCCGACCACGCCGCCCTTCGAGGACGAATAGGCCGCCTGCCCGATCTGCCCGTCGTAGGCGGCGACCGACGCGGTATTGACCACGACGCCGCGTTCGCCCGCCGCGAGCGGCTCGGTCTTGCTGCAATCCGCCGCGAACAGGCGCAGCACGTTGAACGTGCCGATCAGGTTGACCTTGATGATGCGCTCGTAGTCGCCGAGCGGCATCGGGCCGTCGCGCCCGACGATGCGCTTGGGCGTGCCGATGCCGGCGCAGTTGATCAGGATGCGGGCGACGCCATTTTTGGAATTCGCTTCCTTCACGGCGGCTTCGGCGCTTGCCGAGTCCGAGACATCGCATTTCACCGCGATCCCGCCGAGCTTGGCCGCATGCGCATTGGCGGCGTCCATGTTGACGTCGAGCAGCGCGACCTTGGCGCCCGCCTTGGCCAGCGCTTCGGCGGTCGCGGCGCCGAGGCCGGAGCCGCCGCCGGTGACGATCGCGGCGTGTCCCTTGATGTCCATCTCAGTGTTTCCCTGCTTCCATATTCTCGATCAATAGCGCGATGCCCTGCCCGCCGCCAATGCAGGCGGACGCGATGCCGTAGCGCAGGCCGGAGCGCTTCAGCTCGCGCGCCAGGGTGACGGAGAGGCGCACGCCGGTCGCGCCGAGCGGGTGGCCGATCGCGATCGCGCCGCCGTTGACGTTGAGCTTGTCCTCGTCGAGCGACAGCGCCCGCGCGCAGGCCATCACCTGTGCGCCGAAGGCTTCGTTGATCTCGAAGCGATCGATGTCGGCGAGCTTGAGGCCGGCTTTTGCGACAACCGCCTGAATGGCCGGGACCGGGCCGATGCCCATGATCTCGGGCGGCACGCCCGCGACCGCACCGGCGACGAGGCGCGCGAGCGGTGTCTTGCCATGGCTTTTGGCGTAGTCGCCGGAGGCTGCGAGCGCTGCGGCGGCGCCATCGACGATTGCCGAGGAATTGCCGCCGGTCTGCACGCCACCGAAGGCCGGGCGGATTTTCGCAAGCTGCTCCACCGTCGACGAACGGACATGCGTGTCGTGATCGACTTCGTTCACTTTGCTCGACAGCTTGATGCCGCGCGGATTGTAGCCGTCGCGGGTGAATTCCTCGGTTTTCACCGGCGCGATCTCTCCGGCGAGAAACCCGGACTCCTTTGCCTTCATGGCGCGCTCGAACGAACGCGCCGCGTAGGCGTCCACCTCCGGGCGCGTGATCTGGTACTGCCGCGCGAGGTTTTCCGCGGTGTCGCCCATCCCGACATTCGCAGCGGGATCGAGCAGCGCCTCCCAGAGGAAATCCTTGAACTCGACCTGTCCCATGCGGAAGCCGCCGCGACTGGTGTAGGACGCGACCGGATTACGGCTCATCGACTCCGCGCCGACGCAAAGTGCGAGATCGACGCCGCGGTGCGTGATCGTGTCGGCAGCCTGCATCAGCACTTCGATGCCGGTGCCGCACACGCGCTGCACCATGTGGGCGGGCGTTTCGATCGGCACGCCCGAGTAAAGCCCGATGTGGCGCGGCAGCATGTAGGCGTCGAAGCTCGCCTGCGCCATGTTGCCGGTGATGACGGTGCCGACATCTTCAGGCGCGACGCCCGAGCGGGCGAACACCTCGCGCGCCGCCTTGATGCCGAGGTCGATCGGCGAGATCTGCGCCAGCGCGCCGTTGTAGTCGACGAACGGCGTGCGCACGCCGTCGAGCAGCCAGACATCGTCCCACGACGCCGTGAGGGCTTTGCTCATCGAATTACCTTTCTTCGTCCGCGAGCACGCGCGAGCTTGGCTGATCTGCGTAAAGCTCGGCGACGAGCGCGGCGCGGTTCTTCAGCACCATGCGCTGGTTGATGGAACCCTTGTCGGTCGCCTCGCCGATGTCGAGCGAGGGCGGCGTGTCAGCCAGGATGGCGCGGGTGATGCGGTTGGACGAGCCGGTCGCGGCGCGGGCGAAGCTTGCCAGCAGGCGGCGGAATTCGCCGCGCACATTGTCGTGCGCCACGATGGCGGCCGCGCGCGCGTCTTTCAGCTCGGGCGCGAGGCGGCGGCAGGCGTCGAGATCGGGGAAAATGAGCGCGGCGAGATGATCGCGGTCCGCGCCCGCGATCACGACGTCGCGCACATAGGGCGCGCAGTGCGCGATGAACGACACGCGCAGCGGCCCGACGCTCACCCACGTGCCGGTCGCGAGCTTGAAGTCCTCGGCGATGCGGCCTTCGAACAGCAGGCCCTTCTCCGGCCGGCGCCGGGTCGTCGAAGCGCAGCGCATCGCCGAGTTTGTAGAAGTCTTCCTCGTCGAACGCGTCCGCGGTGAGCTTGTCGTCGCGCCAGTAGCCGGGCGTGATGTTCGGCCCCTTCAGCCGCACTTCGTATTTTCCATCCGACAGCGGCACGAGCTTCACGTCGAGGCCGGGCGGCGGCAGGCCGATGTTCGTGGCGTTCTCGGTGTCCCACATGCGGCCGAACGCGTAGGGCGCGGTCTCGGTCGAGCCGAGGCCGGTGAGGAACAGGATCTGCTCGCCGCAGGTGCGCTGCGCCATCTCCTTCCACTCGTCGAACACATGCTGCGCGAGGCCCGCGCCCGCGAACCACAGCACCTTCAGGCGCGAGAAGAATTTTTCGCGCAACGCCGCGTCAGCGCGGAAGAACGGCAGCAGCGCCTCGTAGCCCTTCGGCACCGTGAAGTACCAGGTGGGCGCGATCTCCTTCAGGTTTCGCACCGTCTCGTCGATCGCGCCGGGCAGCGGCTTGCCGCCGTCGATGTACAGTGTGCCGCCGTTGTGCAGCACGAGGCCGACATCGTGGTTGCCGCCCGCGGTGTGATGCCACGGCGCCCAGTCGACGATGACCGGCGGCTCGTCGGCGAAGAACTGCAGCGCCGAACCGATCATCGCCTGGTTCGAGCACCACATGCGCTGCGTGTTGATCACGCCCTTCGGCATGCCGGTTGAGCCGGAGGTGAAGAGAAATTTCGCGATGGTGTCCGGCGTGACGCGCGCGTGCGCGGCGTCGGCGGCTTGCGGCGCGGCGTCGAGCGCGTCGAGCGCGCCAATGATGACTTCCGTCTCGCGCGGCACGGCCGATTGAAGAGCGCGCTCGTATTGCGCGTTGCACGCATAGACGAGGCCGGGCGTCAGCAGATCGACGATGTGCTTGAGCTTGCCGAAGTCGGACGAGATCAGCGAATAGGCCGGCGAGACCGGCGCGTAAGGGATGCCGACGTAGTTCGCCGCGAGACCGAGCAGCGCGTGTTCGAGGTCGTTGCCGGAAAGAATGACGATCGGGCGATCGGCGGAGAGATTGCGCGTCAGCAGCGCCGCGCCGATGCGGCGGACGCGGTCGAGCATCTGCGCGTAAGTGATGGTGCGCCAGGGCCCCTCCCTACCCTCCCCCGCAAGCGGGGGAGGGTAGGAAGGACGCTCCGCCATGAACACGCGATCCGGCGCGGCCTTGGCCCAATGCACGAGGCGCTCGGTCAGCCGTCTCGGGGTACTCGGGAAGCGTACGGCCGGACTTCAGGTACAGCGTGCCGTCCGCGCGGCGATCGACCTGCACCTCCGGCGCGCAGAGTTTCACCGCGCGCACGCGGCGCGTCTCTGTGCGGGCTGGCTGCGGGCTCGCCACTATTGCTTCCCTACTTCCTCACCACCTTCGCGGCACGCTTCTCGAGGAAATCCTTGATGCGCTTCTTTGCTTCCTCGTTACCCTGAGCAATAGCCGCAGTGAGCGACTCCATCACGTAGCCGCTCGCGCGGTCCTGCTCGGCGATGCGCGGCAGCACGTTGAGGATCGCGAAATTCGTGCTCGGCGAATTGGTCGCGATGCGCTTTGCCAACTCGATGCCCTTCGCGAGCCCCTCGCCCTCGCCGACGAGATAATGCGAGAGGCCGAACGTCTGGCCTTCCTCGGCGCCATAGGTGCGGCCGGTGAGCATCAGGTCCATCATGCGCGAGACGCCGATCAGGCGCGGAATGCGCACCGAGCCGCCGCCGCCGACGAAGATGCCGCGCGAGCCCTCGGGCAGCGCGTAATAAGCCGACGCTTCCGCGACGCGGATGTGCGTCGCGGCGGCAAGCTCCAGCCCGCCGCCGACCACTGCGCCGTGCATCACGGTGACGACCGGCACGCGGCCGAACTCGATCCTGTCAAAGATGCGGTGCCAGACGGAAGAGTGCGCGATGCCCTCCTCGGTCGACAGCACTTTCAGTTCGGAGAGATCGAGGCCGGCGGAGAAATGCTTGCCCTCGGCATGCAGCACGACGGCCTTCACGCTCGCGGGCAGCGTGTCGAAGAAGGTCTCGATGCCGAGGACGGTCGTGTCGTTCAGCGCATTGCGCTTCTCGGGCCTCGCCAAGGTCAGGATTGCGACCGTGCCGCGCCGTTCCACTTTCAGGGATTTCGGCAGCTTGCCTTGCGGTTGGCTTTTCGGCCGCTGCGCCATGTTTCCTGCCCGTGTTCTTGAGATTGTTATGTTACATCACATTTTCATGGGAAACAGGCAACTGTGTCCCGGGCGCAGTGCAGCACGCACAGTGATGCGCTGCAGGACCCGCGGATGCCCGGCTTGCTTGCGTGAAGAGAAGAAGAGACCGGGGTCCCGCATCTGCGGTGCAACGCTTCGCATAGCACCGCCGTCGCGAGGACACAAATGAGCACTGCCGCAAGCTCACAACACCTCATACACATCGAGCTTCACGGCATTCTTCTCGCGCGCGCCGCGCGCCAAGCCCAGAATGCGGTTCAGCCAATCCGTGCTCGGGTGCGCGCGTCTCGAAGCGCATCACGGTGCGGAAATAGTAGAGCGAGGGATCGACATCCTCGCCGCGGCCAAGCCGTTCCAGAATGTCCGGCGGGGCGCAGCGCATGCCCTTGAACTCGACCTGAACGAGGGCGCCGTTGTCGCCCTCCAGCGTGTAGCGCGCATGGAGGTCGATGCATCCGTTCGCCGCCACGATCTGCCAGTCGGCGCCACCGGGCAGCACGCGCCGTTGAGCCTTTTGCCGGTGACCGGTCCGCCCAGAATGTTCACCACGCGGCGATGGCCGAACGGCGCCATGCCGACATCCAGAATGTTCGCCAGTTCGCAGCGGATGGAAAAGATCGGCTCGCGCGACAAAAGCTCCATGCGTTTTCTCATGCCTCCCGGCAGTTGGGCGATGTTGTCAGGTCCGGCGCGGTCGCGTAGGAACCCTTGCGGCGCGTGATCTTAAATCCAAAAACCGGTTTCCACTTTTCGGGATCACGCGCGCCACTATAGCGAGGGAAGCGCGTGCAAGGGAGCGTGGAACGCAAGCCAATTGCGGGCGAAGTATTTCTGCGCGCGCTCGCCGAGCACGGCGTCGAGTATTTCTTCTGCAATCCCGGCACGGACTTCCCGCCGATCGTCGAAGGCTTTGCGCGCGCGCGCCACAGCAATGTGAAACTGCCGCGACCCGTGCTGGTACCGCATGAAAATCTCGCGGTTGCGATGGCGCACGGTGTCTACGCGATGACCGGGCGGGCGGCGGCCGTGATGGTGCACGTGAACGTCGGCACCGGAAACACGATCAACAATCTGATCAATCTCTCGCGCGACCGCGTGCCGCTGATCCTCGCGGCCGGGCGCACGCCGGTGACCGAGAAGGGTTCGTTCGGCTCACGCTCGCGCCAGATCCACTGGGGCCAGGAGATGTTCGACCAGGCCGGCATGGTGCGCGAGATCGTAAAATGGGATTACGAGTTGCGCACGCCGGGACAGGTCGCCGATGTGGTGGCGCGCGCGCATGAAGTGGCGATGACGACGCCACGCGGGCCGGTCTATCTGGTGCTGCCGCGCGAGCCTTTGTCGGCTTCTTTCGATGAAGCCCCTATGGTCACGCCGCGCCCTGCCCCCGCGCCGCCGCATCCCGATCCGGCGGCGATCGAGCAGCTCGCGGAGTGGATCGCGAAGGCGGAGCGGCCGCTGGTGATCACGGCGGGGCCTGGCACGGACGACGCAGCTGTGGCGGCGCTGGCGAAGGTGGCGGAGCGCGCCGCGATCCCGGTCGTGTCGCACAACGCGCGCGCGGTCGCGATTCCGTTCTCGCACCCGATGAACGCCGGATACGATTCCGGCCCGCTGGTGGCGAACGCGGACCTGATCATCGTGATCGAGAGCGACGCACCGTGGTATCCGCGCGTCGAGGGGCCGGCCGCGGGCTGCCGCGTCGTGCATATCGGCGAGGACCCGACCTTCGCGCGCTATCCGATGCGCTCGTTCCCGAGCGATCTGTCGATCGCGTCGCCCGCCTCTATCGTGCTGGCGGCGCTCGATGCTGCGCTGGCGAAGCAAGAAGCTCAATGTCGAGGCACGTCGCGGCAAACTGATTGAACGTCACGGCGCGTGGCGCAAGAAGGCCGCCCAGGCCGCCGCCGCGAAGGAGCTCAACACCGCGACCTTCTCCCGCGCATCGGCGAATGCGTCGGCGAGGACGCGATCATCTTCAACGAATATCCCCTCAGCCTCGAACACTGCCCGCGCGAAAAACCCGGCACGTTCTATGGCCTCTCGGCGGCAGGCGGCCTCGGCTGGGGTCTTGGCGCCGCGCTGGGCGCGAAGCTTGCGGCGCCGGAGAAATTCGTCGTCGCCGCCGTCGGCGACGGCGCCTACATGTTCACCAATCCGACGGTCGCGCACTGGGTCGCCGACAAGTTCGCGCTGCCGGTACTGACAGTCGTGTTCAACAATGCGCGCTACGGCGCGGTGCGGCGCGCGACGCTCTCGATGTTCAAGGACGGCGTGGCCGGCGAGGACGACGGCATGGGCCTCGCCGACCTTTCACCTTCGCCGCCGTTCGAGGAGTTCGTGCGGTCGCAGGGCGGGCACGGCGAGCGCGTGGAAAAATTCGAGGAGCTTGCAACTGGCGCTGGCCCGCGCGCGCGACGCGGTGCGCGGCGGCAAGCAGGCGCTCGTCAACGTTCTCATTCCCAACTGACAGCCAAGCGGAGCAGCAGTCTCATGCGGATCGACGCGTACACGCATTTCTTCCCGGCGAAGTATTTCAAGGCCCTTGTCGACAGCAAGGTGCCGGACATCGGCAAGCGCGTGCGCGAGGTGCCGGCGATCCATGATCTCGACGTGCGCCGCAAGGTGGTGTCGTCGTTCCCGGACTACAAGCAGATCCTCTCCGTCGCGCTGCCGCCGATCGGCACATGGGCGCCGCCCTGAGAAGGCCGAGGAGATCGCGAAGCTCGCGAACGACGGGCTGAAGGAGTTGTGCGACAAGTATCCGGACCAGTTCGCCGGCTTCGTCGCCGAGGTGCCGCTCACCGCGCCGGACGCGGGCGTGCGCGAGAGCGTGCGCGCCATCAAGGAGCTCGGCGCCTGCGGCGTGCAGATCGTCACCAACGTGAACGGCAAGCCGCTCGACCGCCCGGAGTTCGAGCCGTTCTTCGCCAAGATGAACGAGCTGAAGATGCCGATCTGGGTGCATCCGACGCGCACCGCGAAGACGCCGGACTATCCGACCGAGGAGAAATCGCTCTACGAGATCTGGTGGACCTTCGGCTGGTCCTACGACACCGCGACCTTCATGGCGCGCATGGTGTTCTCCAAGACGCTCGACAAGTATCCGGACCTGAAGATCATCGTGCACCACTTCGGCGGCATCGTGCCGATGCTGGAAGGCCGCATCGGCCCCGGCTGGGACCAGATCGGCGCGCGCACCTCGGATGCGGATTATCAGGCGCTGCTGAAATCGATGAAGAAGCGCCCGCTCGACTACTTCCAGCAGGATTTCTATGCCGACACTGCGGTGTTCGGCGGCGAAGGCGCGACCATCGCGGGCAAGATGTTCTATCCGCTCGACAAGATCGTGTTCGCCAGCGACTGCCCGTTCGATCCCGAGAAGGGCACGATGTACATCCGCGAAACGATCCGCCTGGTCGACAAGATGGACTGGACCAAGGCCGAGCGCGAGCAGGTGTATTACAAGAACCTCGAGAAGATCACGGGGAAGGTGTTTGTGAAGTAGCGCACTTGCTCCTCTCCCGCCGGAGAGGGTCGCGCCAGCAGTTGCGGCCGAGAGGATGGCCAAACTGATCAAGCGCCCTCTCCCCGGCCCGCTGCGCGGCGCTCCTGCAAGGGAGAGGGCGCAACAAGGAGCGCTCATGCGTCTCCGTCTCGCACTCGCTTCTCTCCTGCTCGCCACCCCTGCCCTCGCGCAACCCGCAGACCTGATCCTGCGCGGCGGCAAGATCATTACCGTCGATAACGACTGCAGCATTGCGCACGCGGTCGCGATCCGCGGCGGGCGCTTCGTCGCGGTCGGGAGCGATGCGCAGATGGCGGCGCACACCGGGCCGAACACGCAGGTGATCGAGCTTGGCGGCAAGACCGTCGTGCCGGGGCTGATCGACACGCATCTGCACCAGCTGTTCCACGCGCTGAACGGCCCGCAGGTGCAGTTGCTCGGCGCGAAGTCAGTCGCTGACGTGCAGACAGGCGGTCGCCGAGCGCGCCGCGCGCACCGAGGCCGGCAAATGGGTCACAGCCTCGATGGGCTGGCACGAAAGCATCCTGGAAGAAGGCCGCATGCCGACGCGGCACGAGCTCGATCCGGTGTCGCCGAACAATCCGGTGTTCATCCCGCGCGGCGGCCATGTCGTCACGGTGAACACCAAGGCGCTGGAGCTTGCCGGCATCACGAAGGATACGCCGAACCCCGAGGGCGGCATCATCGTGCGTGACGAGAAGGGCGAAGCGACCGGCATGCTGCTGCAGAACGCTGCGAATCTCGTTCGCAGGGTGTTGCCGCCGCCGCCCGCCAACATGCCGGAGCTGCTGAAGGCCGCGATGGCGGACCTCAATTCCTACGGCATCGTCGGCGTGGTCGAGCCGGGCGTGAACGAGCAGCAGATCGCGCTTTATCGGCGCGTGCACGACGCCGGCGACATGACGGTGCGCACCGACGTGCTCTATCGCGCGATGCGCAAGGAAGAGGTCGCCAAGGGCATCGCGGCGCTCAAGGCGGAGAAGAACTCCGACATGCTGCGCTTCGTCGGCATCAAGTTTCCGCTCGACGGCGGCGTCGAGGGCGGGCGCATGACGTGGCCTTATCGCATCGTGCCGGGCGAGCAGACCAACGCGGCCTATCGCGGCGTGCTGCTGCTGCCGCCGGGCGGCGAGGACGAGTATGTCGAGGGCCTGCGGCTGATCGCGGACGCGGGGTTGCAGGCGCAGACGCATGCGGTCGGCGACGAAACGATCGACCTGATCGTGCGGTCATACGAGAAGCGTCAACAAGGAGAAGCCGATCGGCCCGCTCAACTGGGCGATCATGCACCTGTTCCATCCGTCCGATGCCGCGCTGAAAAGATGGCCGACCTCGGCATCGCGGCGACGATGCAGGATCATCCGGTGCTGCTCGGGCACAACCAGCGCCGCTGGTGGGGCGACGAGCATGCCGCTTACGCGATCCCGATCCGCAAGGCGCTCGACGCCGGCGTGCTGGTCGGCGGCGGCACCGACGGGCCGGTGGTGCCGGTCGATCCGTTCCTCTCGATGTGGTGGATGACGACGCGGCAGGTGCTGAAGGGCTACGCGCTCGGCAAGGAGCACGCGATCACCGCGAAGGAGGCGCTGACGCTCTACACCATCAACAACGCGCGCATCATGGGCGTGGAGAAGGACCGCGGCAGCATCGAGACCGGCAAACTCGCGGACCTCGCGGTGCTGTCGCAGGATATTCTGACGGTCCGCCGGACGCGATCCGGGACACCAAGGCGCAGATGACGGTGGTGGGCGGGAAGATCGTGTACCGGAACGGACTTTAGTACGCGCTCGCGGCCGCCACACTCATCGCCAGCACGCGCGCGACGTGCAGCGCGTCGCGTTGCGCGCCGTCGTGGATCTGGTGGCGGCATGAGGTGCCGTCCGCCACGATGAGCGTGTCGGCATCGGCCTTGCGCACCGCAGGCAGCAGCGAGAGCTCGCCCATCGCCATCGAGACATCGATGGTGTCGGCGCCGTAGCCGAACGCGCCGGCCATGCCGCAGCAGCTCGACTCCACGGTCTCGACCGCGAGATCGGGAATGAGCTTGAGCACGCGCGGCACCGCGCCGAACATGCCGAACGCCTTCTGGTGGCAGTGGCCGTGCACCAGCGCGCGCTTGGCGATCGGCTTGAGCGGCAGGTCGAGCCGTCCGGCCGCGGCTTCGCGCACGAGGAATTCCTCGAACATCAGCGCATGCAGCGAGAGTTGTTCGGCGCCCTCGGATTTGATCATCGCCGGCACTTCGTCGCGGAAACTGAGGATGCAGCTCGGCTCGAGCCCGATCACCGGGACGCCGCGCTTCACGAACGGCGCGACCGCCGCGATGACGCGCTCGGCCTCGCGCTTCGCCTGATCGACCTTGCCGACGGCAAGGAACGTGCGGCCGCAACAGAGCGGCCGCTTCGAACTGTCCGCCGGCTTGGCGACATGCACTTTGTAGCCGGCCGCATGCAACACGGCCGCGGCGGCATCGAGGTTCTCGCGCTCGAAGTAGCGATTGAACGTGTCGGCGAGCAGCACGACCTCGCGCGGCGCATTGTCGTTTGCATCCTCGCCGACACGGCCCGGCAGCGGCGGCAGTGACGACAGCGAGTCGTCGAACACATCCTTGCGCCACTGCGGCAGCGTGCGGCGCGTGCTCAGGCCGGCGAGGCTTTCGGACCAGCGCCTTCAGTCTGCGGATACTTGTCGCGCGCGTTGAACAGTCGCGGGCATCTTCGCCGCATAGGGCGCATAGCGCGGCATCCAGCCGATCAGCCGATCGCGCAACGAAAGCCCGCGCTTGGCGGCACGCGCGGCCTGCACCTCGATCTTCATGCGCGCCATGTCGACGCCGGTCGGGCACTCGTGGCGGCAGGCTTTGCACGAGACGCAAAGCTTCATCGTCTCGGCCATTTCGTCGGAGGTGAGCGCGTCCGGGCCGAGCTGTCCGGTGATCGCGAGCCGCAGCGAGTTGGCGCGCCCGCGCGTCACGTCGCGCTCGTTGTGCGTCACCCGATAGGACGGGCACATCACGCCGCCGACTTCCTTGCGGCAGGCGCCGTTGTTGTTGCACATCTCGACAGCGCCCTGGAAACCGCCGCCGGCGCCCGAATATGCGGACCAGTCGAGCGCGGCCTGCATCGGTTCTGCGCGCGATACTCCGGCCCGTAGCGGAATTTGCTGCGGTCATCGAACTTCGGCGCGCGCACGATCTTGCCGGGGTTGAGCAGGCCCTTCGGGTCGAACTTGTCCTTCACCTCCTCGAAGGCCTGTCACGAGCCGCTTGCCGAACATGAACTCGTGGAATTCGGAGCGCACGATGCCGTCGCCGTGCTCGCCGGAATGCGAGCCCTTGTAGTCGCGCACCATCGCGAAGGCTTCCTCGGCGATGGCGCGCATCGCCTTCACGTCCTTCTCCTGCCGCAGGTTCAGCACCGGGCGCACATGCAGGCAGCCGACCGAAGCGTGCGCGTACCAGGTGCCGCGCGTGCCGTGCTTCTCGAAAATCTCGGTCAGTCGCGACGTGTAGTCCGCAAGGCACATCAGCGGGACGGCGCAGTCCTCGACGAAGGAGATCGGCTTCCCTTCGGACTTCATCGACATCATGATGTTGAGGCCGCACGTGCGCACGTCCGCAATCGCGGCCTGCAGCGCGGGATCGAGCACCTCGACCACGCCGCCCCACTTCGCGCCGGTCTTGTCGAAGCCGAAGCCGAGATCGCCCATCATGGCGGCGAGTTCTTTCAGCCGCCGCTTGTTCTCGAAGTCGTCCTCGCCGAACTCGACCAGCAGGATCGCCTCCGGCTCGCCGTGCACGAAGGCCTTCAGCGTCGGACGGAACATCGCGATCTCGCCTGCGAGCTCCAACATCGTTTTATCGACCAGTTCGACCGCGATCGGCTTGAGCTTCACCAGATGCTGCGCGGCGTTCATCGCCTCGTAGAACGAGCCGAAGTGGCATGCGCCGACCGCGCGCTTGCCGAGCACCGGAGAGAGCTTCAATTCGATGCGCGTGGAGAACGCGAGCGTGCCCTCGGAGCCGAGCAAAATGTGCGCGAGATTGTGCTGCGGGGCGTTCGGCGCGAACGCGTCGAGATTGTAGCCGCCGACACGGCGCTGCACCTTCGGGAAATGCGCGTTCGATCTCGTCGGCCTCGCGCATCCCGATGTCGAGCAGGCTGCGCGCGAGCGGGCGCAGCGGCGAGCCGGCAGGGAGATTCGAGAGGCCGGCATTCACCGGTCCGAAATGCGCGTTCGTGCCGTCAGCCAGCACGGCGTCGATCGAGCGAACATTGTCCCGCATCGTGCCATAGCGCAGCGAGCGCCCGCCGCAGGAGTTGTTCGCCGTCATGCCGCCGATGGTGGCGCGCGACGCGGTGGAGACATCGACCGGAAACCAGAGGCCATAGGGTTTCAGCCGGCGGTTCAGGTCGTCGAGCACGATGCCGGGCTCGACGGTGCAGCGCCGCTCGCCGACGTCCAGCTCATAGATCTGCGTGAGATACTTCGAGCAGTCGATGACCAGCGACTCGTTGACGGTCTGGCCGGATTGCGACGTACCGCCGCCGCGCGGCAGGACGCTCACGCCCTCCTGGCGCGCCAGCTGCCAGCGTGCGCTCCGCCTCCGCGACGGTGCGCGGCGCGACCACGCCGAGCGGCATCATCTGGTAGTGCGAGGCGTCGGTCGCATAGCGGCCGCGGCTGAAGCGGTCGAACATCACGTCGCCCGTGACCTCGGCCTTCAGCTTGCGTTCCAGCCCCGGCAACAGTTGCGCGGCCATCCCGATTTCCAACTCCCAACACCTGATGTGTGTCCCGCGCGCGATGCAGCGCCTCTTAGCGATGCATCGCAGATGCGGGACCCCGGTTGCTTCTCTATCCAAGAAACCGGGGTCCCGGGTCTGCAGCGCACGACTTCGTCATGCGCTGCGCCCGGGACAAGCGGAGACTCTCGCATCCGGCTTTGATCGCGACAAGCGCGTGGAAAGACTCCCCGCCGCAGCGTGAATATGTCAAAAGACGCCAAAGTCGAACGAGGGAACCATGCCCCAAAACTCCGCCCGCACCGCCGGCCGCCATTTCCTGCAGATCCCCGGGCCCACACCGGTGCCGGACCGCATCCTGCGCGCGATGGACATGCCGGTGATCGATCACCGCGGGCCGGAGTTCGGCAAGCTCGGCAAGCGCGTGCTCGACGGCATCAAGACGATCTTCAAGTGCGCCGGACCGGTGATCATCTATCCGGCGTCAGGCACCGGCGCGTGGGAAGCCGCCCTCTTCAACACAATGTCGCCCGGCGACAAGGTGCTGATGTACGAGACCGGCCATTTCGCCTCGCTGTGGAAGACGATGGCGACCAAGATCGGCCTGCAGCCGGAGTTCATCGCATCGGACTGGCGTGCCGGCGCGGACCCCGCGAAGATCGAGGCGCGGCTGCGCGAGGACAAGGCGCGCGAGATCAAGGCCGTGTGCGTGGTGCATAACGAAACCTCGACCGGCTGCATCACGCTGATCAACGAGGTGCGCAAGGCGATCGATGCGGCGGGCCATCCGGCGCTGCTGATGGTCGATACGATCTCGTCGCTCGGCTCGATCGACTATCGCCACGACGAGTGGGGCGTGGATGTTACGGTCGGCGGCTCGCAGAAGGGGCTGATGCTGCCGCCGGGGCTGTCGTTCAACGCGCTCGGCGAAAAGGCGCTCGCGGCGGCGAAAAACTCGAAGCTGCCGAAGTCGTTCTGGGGCTGGGACGAGATGATCGCCAGCAACAAGACCGGCTTCTTCCCCTACACGCCCGGCGACCAACATGCTCTACGCGCTCGGCGAAGCGATCGACATGCTGCACGAGGAAGGGCTGGAGAACGTGTTCGCGCGGCACGACCGCCACGCCGAGGCGACGCGGCGCGCGACGAAAGCGTGGGGTTTGGAAATTCTCTGCAAGGAGCCGCGGCATTATTCGTCGTCGCTCACCGCGCTGATGATGCCGTCGGGGCACGACGCGGACAATTTCCGCAAGGTGGCGCTGGAGCATTTCGACGTGTCGCTCGGCACCGGCCTGTCGAAGGTCGCCGGCAAGGTGTTCCGCATCGGGCACCTCGGCGACACCAACGACCTGACGATCATCGGCGCGCTTGCGGGCGTCGAGATGGGTCTGGCGCTGGCGGGTGTGCCGCACAAGAAGGGCGGGACGCAGGCCGCGATGGACTATTTCGCCGCCGAGGCGAACCCGGCGCGGGCGGCGGCGGAATAGAGCATCCGTCATGCCCGGCCTTGTGCCGGGCATGACGTCTTGCGGTGCGCATCAAGGTAAGACGTGGATGGCCGGGCAAAAGGGCGTTGACGCCCGTGCTTAACGCGCGCCCTCTGCCCGGCCATGAGGGAGAGTGGTGAAGGACACGTGACCGAAGAACAAAAAAAACCTGACGACTTCCCCATCGTCGATCCGCACCAGCATTTCTGGGACCTCGGGCGCAACTATTATCCATGGCTGTGCGATCCCAAGCCCGTGCACTTCCGCTACGGCGACTATTCGTCGCTGAAGCGCAACTACCTGCCGCCGGATTACCTGCGCGATGCGCACGGTCTCAACATCGTCAAGACCGTGCACGAGGACGCGCTGTGGGACCCGACCGATCCGGCGGGCGAGCCGCGCTGGCTTGAGCAGGTCGCGGCGGAATACGGCTATCCGCACGCGTGCGTCGGCTCCGCGCTGCTTGCGCGTGACGACATCGACCGCGTGCTCGCCGGGCATGCAAAGTACAAGCTGACGCGCGGCGTGCGCAATTTTCCCAACTCCGCCGCGAAGCCCGCCGAGGCGAAGCGCGGCGAGGCCGGATCGATGGACGATCCGAAATGGCGGCGCGGCTATGCGCTGCTGGAGAAGCACGGCTTCTCGTTCGACGTGCAGGTGCCGTGGTGGCACATGGATGCGCTGGCCGAACTGGCGCGCGATTTTCCCAACACGCAGATCGTGATCGTGCATACGGCGCTGCCGCATGACCGCAGCGAAGAGGCACTCGCCGGCTGGCGCGCCGCGCTTGAGGTCGCCGCCGCGCAGCCGAATGTCGCGATCAAGATTTCCGGCCTCGGGCGGCCCGGCCTGCCGTGGACGCTGACCGCCAACGGCCCGATCATCCGCGACACCATCAACATCTTCGGGCCGGAACGCTGCATGTTTGCCAGCAACTTCCCGGTCGACGGGCTGGCCGGCTCGTTCCCGGTGATCTACGGCGGCTTCCGCGCCGCCGTGTCGAACCGGCCGGTCGAGGAACGGCGCATGCTGTTCCACGACAACGCCGTGCGCATTTATCGATTGTGAAAAGGGAGAACGCCGTGGATCAGAAAATGTACGACAAGGGGATGGAGCTCCGCGTCGCCGTGATGGGCAAGCCCTACGTCGACCGCGCGCTCGCGGCGAATCAGGACGAGATCGGCAAGCCGATCCAGGATTTCATCACCGAGCACGGCTGGGGCGCGGTGTGGAGCCGCCCCGGCCTCGACCGCAAGACGCGCAGCATGCTCAACCTCGCGATGCTCTCGATTTTGAACCGGCAGCACGAGCTGCGCGGACATGTGCGCGGCGCGATCACCAACGGCGTGACCAAGGAAGAGATCCGCGAGATCTTCCTGCACATCGGGCTTTATGCGGGCGCGCCGGTGATGCTCGACTCGGTGCGGACCGCGAAGGAAGTGATCGCCGAGATGGAGAAGGGTTAGAGCCTGAACAACTCCCGCGCCGCCGCGCCGCGCACCCGCTTCGCCTGTGCGGCGGGCAGCGCGTCGACGCGCGCAAGGCAACCCGCCATGTCGCCGATGTTGTGCGGGTAGTCCGAGCCGTAGAGCACGCGGTCGGCTGAGCCCGCGACCTCGATGCACATCTCGAGCGCGCCCTGGTCGTACACCACGGTGTCGTACCAGATGCGCTTCAGGTACTCGCTCGGCTTCTCCTTGATGACAGATGAGCACGCCGGGATCATCTCGTGGCAGCGGTCGAGACGGCCGGCGAGATACGGCAAGGTCGCGCCGCCATGCGCGGCGATCAGCTTCACGTTCGGATAGCTGTCGAGGAATCCCGAGTAGATGATGCGCGAGAACGCCAGCGTGGTGTCGATCATGAAGCCGATCGGCGGCACCATGCCGAACTCGCCGAGGTTCATGTCCTTCATGCCGGGCGGCGTGCCGGGATGAATCAGCACCGGCAGCCCGAGCCGGTCGATCTCGGCCCATACGGCTGCGAACTTCTCGTCGGTCAATTCAGCGCCGACCACATTGGCGAGCTGCATCACGCCGACCGCCCCGGCCTTAACGGCGCGCGCAAGCTCGGCCTTGGCGTCGTCCGGATACTGCCACGGCACCGACGCCATCCAGCGGATGCGGTCCGGGCGCGCACGCTGCTGCTCGGCCATCGAGTTGTTGACGATCTGCGCGGCCTTCAGGCTGGTGGCGCGATCGCCGAAGAAGCAGTTCGGGCAGGTGAGCGACACGATCGCGACGTCAACTTTGGCTTCGTCCATCGCCTTGATGCGCAGGTCGTAGTCCCACATGCCGGGGAACAGCGTCATGAACGGCGCGCCGTCCTTCCAGATCGAGTTCTGCCCCGCTTTGGTGGGCTTCACGTCATAGACGCCGCCGTGATCCTTGAGCAGCTCGATCCAGTCGAGGGTGAGCATGTGAGTGTGCACGTCGACGACGGTCATGTTTCCTCCTCCACGCTTCACCCTCTTGGCGCGAGCGTCGCCGGGGCGCTAGGCTGCGACGAGAAGAACACAGGGGAGGAACCGTGTCCAAGATCACCCGACGAAGCGTGCTGATCGGCGCCGCCGCGATGCCGCTCGCGACACAGGCCGCGCGCAAAGCTGGCCGAGCGGCCCGATCCGCCTCATCGTCCCCTTCCCGCCCGGCGGCTCGACCGATGCGCTCGCGCGCCTGGTGCAGACCGGCATGCAGCAGCGGCTCGGCGTCAACATCATCATCGAGAACAAGCCGGGTGCCTCCGGCGCGGCCGGCACCGCGGTGTTCGCGAAGTCGCCGCCGGACGGCAACACCTGGCTGGTCGTGTTCGATACGCACTCGGTCAATCCGTACCTGATGAACTTGCAGTACGACACCGAGAAGGACCTCGATCCCGTGATGCTGGTCGCGACCGCGCCGTATCTGCTCGCGGTCAACACCAAGCATGAGTTCAAGTCGCTTGCGGATGTGATCGCGGCCGCGAAGGCGAAGCCGGACGGCTTGTCCTACGCGTCGGTCGGCTCCGGCTCGATCGGGCACCTGTTCATGGTGCTCTTACAGAAGAAGATCGGCATCAAGCTGACGCATGTGCCCTATCGCGGCGGCGGGCCGGCGATGAACGATGCGCTCGGCGGGCATGTGGATTTCATCATCGGCAGCGTCGCGCTGGTGACGCCGCAGCTCGGCAGCGGCAAGCTGCGCCCGATCGTGCAGACCGGAGAGAAGCGCGTCGCGGCACTGCCTGACGTTTCGACGGTCGCCGAAAGCGTGCCGGGACTGACCGGCTATACGTGGTGGGGCGTGTTCGCGCCGGCCGGAACGCCGAAGCCGATCGTCGAGCGCTTCAACACGGCGTTGGCCGAGACGATCAAGGAGGAGCGCGTCACCAAGACGCTGACCGAAAGCCAGCAGATGACACTGGTGATGTCGAACCCGGAGGACCTGCGCAAGTTCTCGACCGAGCAGGGCAAGCTCTGGGGTCCGGTGGTGAAGGAGAACGACATCAAGGGGGAGATGTGACTTTGCTGTCGTTCCGGGGCCGAGCGCAGCGAGGAGCCCGGAACCCATAACCCCAGACCTTTCGATAAATCGTGTTTCGTGGTTATGGATTCCGGGCTCGCGCCTTCGGCGCGCCCCGGGATGACCGGAGGATGGAATGCCCACGATCTCCAATTCAGTCGACGACGCCGTCGCCGCCATTCCGGACGGTGCGATGATCGTCGTGCCGCGCGAATCCTCCGGCGTGCCGATGGAGGCGACGCGCGCGCTGATCCGGCGCGGCGTGAAGAGACTGCATCTGGTCGCGCTGCCGACGTCCACGCTGCAGGCTGACATGCTGATCGGCGCGGGCTGCGTCGAGACGCTCGAAACTTCTGCGGTGAGCCTCGGCGAGTTCGGACTCGCGCCGCGCTTCACCGCCGCCATTACCGGTAAAACGATCAAGATGAAGGACGCGACCTGCCCGGCGCTCTATGCGTCGTTTCAGGCGGCCGAGAAGGGGGTGCCGTTCATCCCGTTGCGCGGGTTGATCGGCTCGGACATTCTGGCGCACCGGCCCGACTGGCGCGTGATCGACAATCCATTCGGCAACAACGACCCGATCGTGCTGCTGCCCGCGATCAAGCCAGACTTCGCGCTGTTCCACGCCGGCATGGCTGATCGCGCCGGCAATGTGTTCATCGGGCGCGACCGCGAACTTCTGACCATGGCGCATGCGGCGGCGCGCACCATTGCGACGGTAGAGAAGATCTACGACGGCAATCTGATGGACGATCCTGCGCTCTCGGCCGGCACCGTGCCCGGCTTTTACGTCGATACGGTCGCAGTCGCACCACGCGGCGCATGGCCTCTGCAACTGCTCGATCACTATCCGGCGGACGGCGCGCATCTCGCCGAATACGCCAAGGCCGCCGCCACGGCAGAAGGCTTCGCGCGCTATTGCGAACAGCATGTCTACGTCAAGCGCGCCGCCTGATTTCCAGCCCGAGGAACTGCTCGCCGCCGCCATCATGCGGCTGATCGGCGACGTGCGGCATGTCGCGATCGGAAATGCGTCGCCTATTCCCGCGCTCGCGGCGCTGACCTTGCGCGAGCGCGGCAACGGCAAGCCCCATGTCTCTCTGCTCGGCAGCCGCAAGCACATGTTCTTCACCGACGGCGGGCGCGAACTGTTCGACTGCGCCGGCCAGGGCCGCATCGATGTGTTCTTCCTCTCCGGCGGCGAAATCGACGGCGAAGGCAACATCAACCTGGTCAGCATCGGCGATTACGAGCAGCCGAATGTGCGTTTCCCCGGCTCGTTCGGCTCGGGCTATCTCTATTACGTTGTGCCGAAGGTGATCCTGTTCCGGATCGAACACTCGCAGCGCACGCTGGTGCCGAAGGTTTCATTCGTTTCCGCGCCCGGCGGCAACGCCGAGAACGTGCACCGGCCCGGCGGGCCGGTCGGGCTGATCACCAACCGCTGCCTGTTCTCGTTCGACCGCGCGCGCAAACGCTTCACGCTCGCGAGCGTACATCCGGGGCATACGGTCGAGGAGGTGATCGAGAATACCGGCTTCGATTTCGACCGGCCGGACGATGTGCCGGAGACGGCCGCGCCGTCCGCGGAGACACTGCGGCTGATGCGCGAGATTGTGGCGCCGCAATTGGCGGAGGTCTATCCACAGTTTGCGCAGCGCATTTTCGGGATCGCGCTGCCGCAGAGCGCGTAGCGCTATTCCTTCACCTCTGCGGCCATCTTCGCGCGCCAGTCCTGCCGCGCGCGCACCAGTGACCAGGCCGAGGCCACGAGCAGTCCCGCGCATATCACCATCAGCGTCGCGGCGATCGGGCGCTGCATGAAGATGGACCAGTTGCCGTTCGACATGATCAGCGACTGGCGCAGGCTCATCTCGAACAGCGGCGCGATGACCAGTCCGAGCACCAAAGGCGCCGGATCGAAATTGAATTTCTTCAAGCCATAACCGATCACGCCCATGATCAGCATGATCCATACATCGACGATCGAGTGCGCGACCTCGTACACGCCGATGACGCAGAACATGATGATGAGCGGATAGAGATACGCATACGGGATGCGCAACAGGTGCACGAACAGCCCGACCAGCGGCAGGTTGAGCAGCAGCAGCATCAGGTTGCCGACATACATCGAGGCGACAAAGCCCCAGAACACCTGCGGGTGGTCGTTCACCAGTGTCGGCCCGGGCGGCACGCCGTGGATCAGCAGCGCGGCGATCAGTACGGCCGTCACCGGCCCGGTCGGGATGCCGAGCGCAAGCATCGGCACGAAAGCGCCGGTCGAGGCGGCGTTGTTGGCCGACTCCGGTCCGGCCACGCCCGCGACCGCGCCTTTGCCGAATTCCTCGGGGTGCTTCGAGATCTTCTTCTCCACCGCGTAGGAGAGAAAGCTCGAAATGATGTGCGCCGAGCCGGGGATGATGCCGATCAGGAAGCCGAGCCCTGTGCCGCGCACGATCGGCATCGCGGACTGCCGCCACTCCTCGCGGTTCGGCCACAGCTCGCGAAATTTTGGGCGGATCACCTCAGTGGTCACCTGACGGCTCGGCGTCGCGAGAATTTCGCCCAGGCCGAACAGGCCGACCGCGACCGGCACGATGCCGATGCCGTCGCCCAGCTCCGGAAGGTCGAACGAGTAGCGGAAGTGCCCGGTCATCGTATCGATACCGATGGTGCCGAGCAGCAGCCCGAAACAGGCCATCAGCAGGGTACGGATCAGCGACGAGGTCGACATATAGGCGAGGAAGATCAGGCCGAGCACGAGCAGCGCGGTATATTCGGGCGGACCGAACTTCAGCGCGATGTTGGCGAGCGGCGGCGCGATCAGCGTCAGCACAATCACGCCGAAGGTGCCGGCGATGAACGAGCCAACCGCCGCGATGCACAGCGCCGCGCCCGCGCGGCCCTTGCGCGCCATGGCGTTGCCGTCGATGCAGGTCATCACCGAAGCGGCTTCGCCCGGGATGCGCAGCAGGATCGAGGTGGTCGAGCCGCCGTACTGCGAGCCGTAGTAGATGCCGGCGAGCATCACGATCGCGTTGGTGGCGTTCAGTCCGAAGGTAATCGGCAGCAGGATCGAGATGCCGGCGAGTGGGCCGATGCCGGGTAGCACGCCGACCAGCGTGCCGACGAGGCAGCCGATGAATGCGTACCAGAGCACGCCCGGCTGCAACGCAACCGAAAAGCCGAGCAGCAGAGAGTCGAACGCTCCCATTTATTCCCTTGTCGCGATGCCGGACGGAAAACCGGTGTCAACTTTTCCTGGCATCGCTCCCTAGAACCCCAATATGCCGCGTTCGAGCGGCGCCTTCAGCGCCTTGCCGAACACCCACCACGCGACGACCGTCAGTCCGATGGCGTAGGCGGCGGCACGCAGCGGGTTGCGCCGCTCGACGACGGTGAGCAGCGTGAAGACGAGCAGTGTCATCGTGAGAATGAAGCCGAGCTTCTGATAAAGCGAGGTCGCGACCGCGGCGATAATGAGAACCAGCAGCGCGTGGTTGCGGTCGCTCCAGTCGATCTCGGCGAAGGGCTGGCTCTGCGCCGCACCGAGGACCAACGCGAGGCCGAATGCCATCATCAGGCCGGTGACGAGCTTCGGCATCATGCCGGAGCCCGGCATCGACAGGCTGCCGAACGGCAGGTCGCCGGAGGTTGCGAACACCAGAATGCCGAAGGCGATGAAAAACGCGCCCGCGACGTGATCGGCGCGGAGGGTCATGTGTTTCGTTCTCCGGGTCGTGAAACACCCCCCACCCCCGACCCCTCCCCGCCGCTCGCCCGGGTCAAGCCCGGGGTCGCGTGGGGAGGGGAGTTGGAGTGCCTTCGCACGGCCTGAATTCCTGGCATCAGCATCACACTGAAAGAGGACACGGGTGGCGTCGACTAGCCCTGTACCTTGCCGATCTGCTGCACGGCGTCGTCCGAGCGCTTGGCGTCCGCTTCCCAGAATTTCGTGAATTCCGCGGCCGACTGATAGGTCGGCTCGAGTCCGAGGTTGGCGATCGCTGCGGTGAACTGTGGATTCTCGCTCGCCTTGTCGAGCGCCGCGGCAAGCGTCGACAGGATAGGCGCGGGCGTTCCCTTCGGAGCGAACAGGCCGACCCACAGGTAATAGACGACGTCGAGACCCTTCTCCTTCAGCGTCGGAACGTCGGGCAGCGATTTCGACCGCTTCTCGCCGAACGAGGCGAGCGCGCGCAGCTTGCCGCTCCTGACATGCTGGAGCGAGGCCTGTCCGGTTTGCGTGCTCATCTGCGCGTTGTTGCCGAGCATCGCGGTGATCGCCGGTCCGCCGCCGGTGGTCGGCAGGTGGCGCATCTTGGAGAGGCCTGCGGCCTTTTCGAGCAGCGCGACCGGCAGGTGGCTGGCGCCGTAAAGGCCGCCGGACGAGTAGATGATCTGCTCGGGGTTCTTCTTTGCGGCGTCGAGGAATTCTTCCAGCGTCTTCCAGGGCTGCTGGTCGTTGACCAGCAACAGCACCGGGTCGGCGGACAGGCGTGCAAGCGGAATGAAATCGGCGCGTGTGGTCTTTGGCTGTCGTCCAAACAGCTCGTCCACCTCAGCGTATCCGGCGAGCCCGTTGTTGTGCGAGAGGATGGTGTAGCCGTCGGGCTTCGCGCTTGCCGCCACCTGTGCGCCGACGGCGCCGGCCGCGCCCGCCTTGGTGTCGACCACGACCGGTTGCTTGAATACCCCTTCCAGCGCACTCGCGGCTGGGCGCGTCACGAGGTCGTTCGCGCCGCCCGGCGGAAACGCGTTGACGATGGTGACGGGACGCGACGGGAACGTCTCCTGCGCGAGCGCGTCACGCGACAAGGTGGCGGCAGCCGCAGCGGCGGTGCCGACGACGAACTGGCGGCGATCCATTTAGCCCTCCACCTTGCCAATCGATTGTACGGCGGCCTCGACGCGTTTCGCATCCGCGTCCCAGAATGTCCTGAACTCCGGCTGATCGAGAAAGCCGACCACATCGCCGATGTTGTTGATCGCGGTCTTGAACTGCTCGGTCGCCACGGCCTTCTTCGTCTCGTCACGCACCCTCGTGATGGCCGCGTCGGGCGTACCCTTGGGCGCGAACAACCCGACCCAGATCGAGAACTCGACGTCGAAGCCCTGCTCCTTGCAGGTCGGCACATCGGGGAGCGCGGCGGTGCGCTTGTCCGAGAAACAGGCGAGCGCGCGCAGCTTGCCGGC
This sequence comes from uncultured Alphaproteobacteria bacterium, assembly GCA_963779545.1. Lineage (GTDB taxonomy): Bacteria > Pseudomonadota > Alphaproteobacteria > Rhizobiales > Xanthobacteraceae > PALSA-894. The sequence goes on from CAVZYQ010000015.1 coordinate 643,757, forward strand.
CTTGATCTGCGCATTGGCGGCGCCGACCGACGAGACGAGCGCCTGCGCGTTGTTGCCGAGCAGCGCGGTGAGCGCCGGGCCGCCGCCCGCGGTCGGCAGGTGGCGTAACTGGATGCCGGCCGCCTTGATCAGCAGCGCGGCGGGCAGGTGCAGCGCACCGTAAAGGCCCGAAGAGGAGAAAAGCAGCTTGTTCGGGTTGGCCTTCGCGTCGTCGACGAACTCTTTCAGGGTTTTGTAGGGCGTCTGGTCGTTGACCACGAGCACCATCGGGCCTTCGGTCAGCCGCGCGATCGGGATGAAATCCGCGCGGGTGAATTTCGGCTGGCGGCCGAACAGCTTGTCGACTTCGGCAAAGCCGGAGAGCGACGGCAGATGCGCCAGCAGCGTATAGCCGTCGGGCTTGGCGGCAGCGGCGAACTGGGCGCCGACGGCGCCTGCGGCGCCTGCCTTGGTTTCGACCACGACCGGCTGCTTCAGCAGCGGCTCCAGCGCCGCCGCGAATGGACGGCCGACCACATCCACCGCGCCGCCGGGCGGGAACGGGTTCACCAGCGTTACCGGGCGGGACGGGTAATCCTGCGCGAATGAGGGTGTTGCGAGCGCGGCAGCCGCAGTGCCGGCGAGAAAGCTTCGCCTGTCCATCTGTTCCTCCAAATTTTCTTGTGCCGCCCCCGGCTTTTGCGCGCGATGCTATCGGGCGGGCCGCGCTCCGGCAATGCGGCTCACATCTTTCAGGATCGGAAAGGCGCGACGAAATAACTCGGCCCTCATCCTGAGGAGCGCGACCGAAGGGAGCGCGTCTCGAAGGATCGCCGCGCACACTTGTCCCCCTTCGCCCGCCCTCGCATGATCCGCACATGACCGACACCACACTCAACCTCCCCGGCGTCGCGCAGAGCGAGCCGCGCTGGCGCGTGGTGTGGCGCAACGTGTTTCCGTTTCTGGTCGTGGGAGCGATCTGGGAAGCCGTCGCGCTCGCCGGCGTATTTCCGGCGCGGCTGTTTCCGACCATCGAGACGATCGCGGCGGCCTTCTGGCGGCTGACCGTCAACGGCATCCTGCCGCATCACGCGCTCGACACCGTGATCCGGCTCGGCGTGGGCTTTACGTTTGCCGCCGTCATCGGCGTTGCGCTTGGCATCGTGATGGGCCGCTCGCGCCGTGCCGAGGACATCCTGCTGCCGCTGGTCAGCATCGGCGCGCCGATCCCCGGCCTCGCCTATGCGCCGCTGTTCCTGCTGTGGTTCGGGCTCGGCAACAAATCCGCCGTGCTGCTGGTTGGGTTCGTGTCGGCGTTTCCGATCATCTTCAACACCTGGACCGGCGTGAAAGCCGTGAAGGAAATCTGGGTGCGCTCCGCGCAGGCGATGGGCGCCGACAACCGCCGCCTGTTCCGCTACGTGATCCTGCCCGGCGCCCTGCCCTACATCCTCACAGGGCTCAGGCTCGGCCTCGCGCAGGCTTGGCGCATCCTGGTCGGCGTCGAGATGCTCGCCGCCGTGCCGTGGGGACTCGGCTGGATGATCTTCGGCGCGCGCGAGTTCCTCAACATGGACGTGATGCTTAGCGGTGTCGCCGTGATCGCGATCATCGGGCTCGCGCTGGAGAAGCTCGTGTTCCAGCGGCTGGAAAACTACACCGTGGTGCGCTGGGGGATGATGACATGAGCGATACGCTTCGCTCATGGACGCGCGCCGCGATCACGATCGCGCTCGCCGCTGCATTGTACGAGGCGCTCGCGCGCTCGGGCTGGTTCGCGCCCGCCCTGATGCCGACTTTGCCAAAGGTTTGGAACGCGCTCATCGGTTCGCTTGCCGACGGAACGATGATCGCCCATGCGGCGAGCACACTCTATCGCGTGCTGTTCGGCCTTGGGCTTGCGGTCGTTGCCGGTATTCCGCTCGGCATCCTGATGGCCAGGTTCCGCGCGGTGGAGAATTTCGTGCTGCCGCTCGCAAGCGCGCTGATGCCGATCCCGTCGCTCGCGTGGGTGCCGGTGTTCATCCTCTGGTTCGGGCTCGGGAACACGGTGGCGATCCTGATCGTGTTTTATGCGGCTTTGTTTCCGATGTTGTTGAACACCTGGACCGGCGTGCGCGCCGTCAACCCGCTGTGGCTGCGCGCCGCCGGCGCAATGGGCGCGGACGAGAACGCGCTGTTCTGGAAGGTGATCATCCCGGGCGCCTCGCCCTTCATCATCACGGGCCTGCGGCAGGCATTCCTGCGCGCCTGGATCGCCGTGGTGGGTGCGGAGATGCTCGCCGCCTCCGACTGGGGGCTCGGCTGGGTGATCTTCGACGCCAAGGAGTTCCTCAACGCCGACCTGATGCTCGCATCGCTGGCGGTCATTGGCGCGATCGGTTTTGTCTTCGAGCGGCTGGTCTTCGGCTCGCTCGAACGTGCAACCGTGTTGCGCTGGGGCATGGTGCGCGCGACAAAGACTTGACTCGGCAAAGACATAAATCGGCAACCAAGCTCAAATCACAGGCTTGGCGAACGCCTCGAATCGCGTATCATTTTCCGCAGGCGCACTGTAAGATGCTGCCACGAAACCGACACCGTCATCCGGGAGGCTGGCCCGCATGTTTCGCCGACGCGCCACTTCGGATTTTCACCGCAGCGCCATCAGGCTCAGCCTGTTCGACGCCATCGTGCTGGCGCCGGTGGTCGCTCTGCCGCTGATCGTCGTGGTCGGCCTCGCGCTGTTCAGCATGGTGTCGCTGCTGATCGTCACCGGTTTTGCGGTCGCCGCCACCATCGTGGGCGACGTGGTTCGCCGTCAGTGGCGTGCCGCCCGGCAACCGGTCGTCATGCCGCGCCGCGCGCTGAGCTGACGCTCAGTCTCGTCCCCACATTCCGCAGCCACGTATGACGGCCAATACCCACGGTCCTGTGCTTTGGGATGTCGATCCGCGCGGCGTCGCGACCGTGACGCTCAATCGCCCCGAGGTGAATAACGCCTACAACGGCGCGATGATCGACGGACTGCTCGCCGGCCTCGATACGCTTGGCAACACCAAGGGCCTGCGCGCCGTCGTGCTCAAGGGCAACGGCAAGCATTTCCAGGCCGGCGCGGACCTGAAGTTCATCAACGCTGTCCGCGTGTCCTCGCCGCAAGAGAACCTGCGCGTCTCGCGCGCAACCGCCGAGGCCGTCCAGCGGCTGAACATGGCGCCGGTGCCAACGGTGGCGCTGGTGCACGGCGGATGTTTCGGCGGCGGCACCGGCATGATCGCCGCCTGCGATATCGTGCTGGCGGCCGACAATTCGGTGTTCTCGATCGCCGAGGTGCGCTGGGGCCTGCACGCCTCGATCATCATTCCGCAGCTCGCCGACGCCATCGGCGTGCGGCAGCTGCGCCGCTATGCGCTGACCGGCGAACGGTTCGACGCGCAAGAGGCCTGCCGCCTCGGGCTTGCTCACAAAGTGGTTCCGCTTGACCAGCTTGAGAACGAAGGCGCGCGCATCGTCGAGCACCTGCTGGCGAACGGGCCGGAGGCGATCGCCGAGACCAAGGCGTGGATCCTGCGCTCGGCGTGGAGCGATCTCGACGATGCGACATTCGACGCCCTGATCGAGAGCCACGCGAAGAAGCGCCAGTCCGCCGAGGCCGCCGAGGGGCTCGCCTCGTTCGCCGAGAAGCGCGCGGGGAATTGGCGCAAAGGCTGAGACGGCTACGCCGCCGTAGCCCGGCTTGAGCGCAGCGAAAGCAGGAACAGTAAAATCATCCGCAAGACTGTTCCCGGGTTTGCTTCGCTCTACCCGGGCTACAACAGTGTTCACCGAGGCGGCTGACGCGGCTGCGATCCGTGGTAAAGGTAAAAGAAAACCGCCACGGAAACGCCGAATGCCGCACATCGAAGTCCGCGATGTTTCGCTGACCTACGATACGCCCTCCGGGCGTGTCGCGGGCGTGCAGGCGGCGAGCTTCGACATCGCGCAATCCGAATTCCTCTGCATCGTCGGGCCGTCCGGCTGCGGCAAGTCGACCCTGCTCAACCTGATCGCTGGATTCCTCACGCCGTCCGGCGGCGAGATCCGCATCGGCGGCAAACAGGTGAACGGCCACGGGCTCGACCGCGGCGTCGTGTTTCAGGATTTTGCGCAGCTGTTTCCGTGGCGCACCGCGCTCGGCAACGTCAGCTTCGGGCTCGAAATGAAGGGCGTGCCGAAGGCCGAGCGCGACGAAATCGCGCGCAACCAGCTGAAGCTGGTGAAACTGGAAAAGTTCACCAACTCCTATCCGCACCATCTCTCCGGCGGCATGCAGCAGCGCGTCGCGATCGCACGCGCGCTGGCCTACAATCCGTCCGTGCTGCTGATGGACGAGCCGTTCGCGGCGCTCGACGCGCTGACGCGCGACGACATGCAGCGCCTGCTGGCAGAGGTGTGGCGGGAGACGAAGAAGACGATCATTTACGTTACGCACAATGTCGCCGAGGCGGTCTATCTCGCCGACCGCGTGATCGTGATGAGCCCGCATCCCGGGACCGTGAAGGCGCAGGTCGAGATCGCGCTGCCGCGTCCGCGCGATCCGCTGAGCGTGGAATTTCTGGACTATCAGAAGGACCTGCTGCGCCATCTCGGCCAGGACGCGCAGCGTCCGGCGCAATGACGGAGGGTTTCGTGCGGCGCGCGCTGATCGCCTGCTTCGTTGTTCTGCTTGCCACCACCGCACAAGCGGCAACCATCAAGGTGCTCTGCGACGGACCGCTCGCGCCTGTGCTGCCCGCTGTCGCTGAAGCATTCCAAAAGAGCACCGGCCATCAGGTCGAACTCATGTTTGCCCCGTCGCCGGTCATTCACAAGCGGATCATCGACGGCGAGAGCGCCGATGTTGTGATCGTTCAACCGAATTTCCTGGCTGAGCTCGCCACCAAGGGCAAGGTCGATCCCGGAGATCACCCGGCCTTCGGCCGCGTCGGCGTGGGACTCGCGGCGCGCGCTGACGCACCTTCGCGCGACATCAAAACGCCGGACGCCCTGAAGCAGGTGCTGCTGCGCGCCGACTCGATCGTTTTCAACAATGTTGCTTCGGGCAATCAGTTCGCCAAGGTGCTGGAGCGGCTCGGCATCGCTGAGGACGTGAAAAACAAGATCACGCGCACCGAGATTCGCGATACTTTCGAGCGCATCCTCTCCGGTTCTGGTAACGATCTCGCGGTCGGCACGCTGACGCAGATCCGCGCCGACAAGCGGCTCAAGCTGATCGGCGCGCTACCCAAAGAACTGCAGGCGTACCTCCATTACGCAGCGATCCCCATGACAGGCGCGCCGAACATGAAGGCCGCCGTCGAATTCATCCGCTTTCTCTTCTCACCGGCCGCAAAGGCTCAACTTGCCGCGGCGGGCGTGGAATAGACCGCCTTGGCGCGCACACGGATTTGGTTTTCAATTGCAGCCAAGAGACAAACCCGAGGGAGGACAACAATGGCGCATCCCGCCGGACTGACCCGCAGGCACTACCTCACCGCGAGCCTTGCGCTGACCGCCGCCGCGCTCGCACCGCGTGCCGCCTTGGCGCAGACCGTCATCCGCCAAGGCTACCAGACCAACCTCTGGGGCATGCCGACCTACTATCTGCTCCGCTCTGGGTTACTCGAAAAACGCGGCATCAAGTTCGAGGAGTTCGGTGTGCCGTCCGGCAACCTCACCATGCAGCAGATGGTGGCGCGCCAGGTCGACATGGGCACCTATGCGGGCCCCTCGCTGATCCTCGGCCACGACAAAGGCGGCCTCGTCGCGATCGCGCAGATCGAGCACGTCGGCAAGACCGCGAGCGTGATGGCGCGCAAGGACCTGAACCTGACCAGGATCGAGCAGCTCAAGGGCCTGAAGATCGCCAACCAGACCGGCTCGTCGGTCGGCAACATTTTCGTCGATCAGATCGGCCCGAAGCACGGCCTGAAGAAGGGCGATTACCAGGAAGTGCGCATGAACGTCGACAACATGATCACGGCACTGTCGGCGAAGACCGTCGACGTCATGGTCAACGTCGAGCCCTACAACACGATCGCCGAGGCCGACGGGCTCGCGACGAAGATCATGAACTACTACGAGACCGACAAGATGCCGGTGTTCATGGCGGCGACGCCGGATTTCATCCAGAAGAGTCCCGACGCTGTCGTGAATTACCTGAAGGCCTGGCTCGAAGTCGCGAAGGACTTCAAGGAGAACCCGGCCAAGGTCGCGGATGCGATCTACGGCTTCTACACCTCCAAGGGCTACACGATGTCGCAGGATACGTTCCGCAAGGCGATGGCGACGGTCGACGTCGAGCCCGGCTTCCCGAACGATCTCCAGCCCTACATGCAGGAGCAGGCCGAGATCCTGCTCAAGGAGAAGAAGATCGCCGCGATCCCGGATTGGAGCAAGGCACTGCGGCCGGACTTCATGGAGAAGGCGCGGGCGGGGGCGTAGCAACTGCCGCGTGTCCCGCACGCGATGCAGCGCGGCTTCGCGGTGCATCGCAGATGCGGGACCCGGTTCCACGACTGAAGGACCGGGATCCCGGGTCTGCAGCGCACCACATAAGGCCGCTTCGCGGCCGTCTAGGACGACATCGCGTCGGCTTGAGCGCAGCGCCCGGGACACGCAAATGAGAGTACATGCCCGACCAGATCGAATGGAATTTCAAGCTGCTCGCCCATCACGAGCTTGCCGGCTTCGGCGGCATGGGCGAGGGCATGTCGATCCAGATCGCCAAGGACGGGCGGCGCATCATCTGGCTGGCGCACGAGAGCGCGCCGAAGAATTTCACCGCGGTCGACGTGTCCGATCCGCGCAAGCCGAAGGTCGTGATGCAGACCGAGCTGCCGCAGCCCTACATGCGCTCGAATTCGCTGGAGGTGACCGGCGACATCATGGCGGTCGCCTATCAGTGCCAGAAGCCCGGACAGAAGCCGGCCGGCTTCGAGCTGTTCGACATTTCGGTGCCGGAGAAGCCGAAGTCGATCGCGTTCGTGGACCGCTCGGGCGAGAAGTCACGCGGCGTGCACCAGCTCTGGTTCTGCGACGGCGAATACGTGCACATGGCGTCCGGCGCCGCGGATTTCGTCACGCACAATCAGCTCGACGACCAGTGCTATCAGATCTTCGACGTGCGCAATCCGAGTGCGCCGAAGGAAGTCGGGCGCTGGTGGATGCCGGGCACGCGCGTCGGCGACAAGGAACCGCCGCCGCCGCGCCACAAGGCGCCGATCCTCGACATGGGCATGCGCGCGCACAACACCAACGTCTATCCGCAACGGCCGGACCGCTGCTATCTCGGCTACATCGATGCCGGCATGTATGTGCTCGACATTTCCGACAAGGCGAACCCGAAACCGCTGTGCCGCTGGGACAACTCGCCGCCCTATCACGGCTTCACCCATACGGTGCTGCCGCTGTTCGACCGCAACCTGTTCGTCGTCACGGACGAATCGGTGGTGGACGACGCCGACGACTGGCCGAAGCTGATCTGGATTCTCGACGCGCGTGACGAGACCAATCCGGTGCCGATCTCGACCTGTCCGCTCCCCTACGACGCGTTCGCGCGCGCGGGGGGGCGCTTCGGCGCGCACAACATCCATGAGAACGTGCCGCTGCCGACCTCGTGGCACTCCGACACGATCATCATCGGCACGTTCTTCAACGGTGGCCTGCGCGCCTACGACATCTCGAACCCGTATCAGCCGAAGGAAGTCGGCACGTTCGTACCGAAAGCACCAGCGCTCGCGCCGCGCGGCACGATCCAGCTCAACGACGTGTTCGTCGACGAGCGCGGCATCGTCTACACGGTCGACCGGCATGTCGGCGGGCTGTATATTCTGGAGATGGATTTTTGATGCGTCTCTGTGTCCCGGGCGCGGCGCGGCATGAAATGACGCGACGCAGACCCGGGGCCCCGGTTCTTCTAACAGCAAGCAACCGGGGTCCCGCATCTGCGGTGCACCACTTCGTGATGCACCGCGTGCGGGACACGAGAGGATGAGCTCGCTCTTCCCCTCCTCCGACATCGGCCTGTTCGGCCGACGGCAGCGGCATGCGCGTGGGCATCGCGTGCCGGTGCGCATCGCGGCGGATGCCGGCGCGGCACCAAGCGACCGAAACACAACGATCATCGTCGACGACTTCGGCACGGACGAGGCTTTGCTGCCGGAGATCGGCTGCCAGTGCTGCACGGTGCGCGTGAAATTGCAGGAGGCGCTGCGACAGCGGCTGTCCGAACGTGAGCGGAAGCCTTTGAGCCGGATCGTTATCGAAACGCGTCAGGATATCGCACCGATCCTGCGCACGTTCGCGACCGAACGCGCGCTCGGGGCAGAACTCTATCTCGAAGAAGCGCCGCCGCTTGTTGGCAACAGCTTCACGCTCACCGAGCAGACGCCGCTTTCATGGGACGCGTTCAGCCGCTTCATGGCGAACTTGATCGCGATGCGCGGGCGCGACCTGACTCGGGTGAAGGGCTTGCTCAATATCGAAGGCTGCCGCGGGCCGGTGGTCGTGCACTGCATGCAGCACCTTTCGCTGCCGCCGGTCGAGTTGCAGGCGTGGCCGGAGGACGAGAAGTCGAGCCGGATAGAATTCGTCACGCGCGGGATCGAAGCACCGACAGTTCGCGCGCTCTTCGACTCCGTCCGCGCAATGGCTTAGGCGAAATACGCCCCGCCATTCACGTGGATCGTCTGCCCGGTGACGTAGCGCGCGCCGGGACCACACAGGAAGCGCACCATCGCGGCGACTTCGTCCGGTGCGCCGCGGCGGCCGGTCAGCGTGTTGTTGATCAAATGATGCGCGGGCTTCGCGGCGCTCGGATCGCGCGGCGTGTCGATGGTGCCCGGCGCGACAAGATTGACCGTCACGCCATGCTCGGCGAGGTCGTGAGCCAAGCCGCGTGTGAAGCCGACGAGGCCAAGCTTCGCGGTCGTCACGTGCGCGCGGTGCTTCGAGCCGGTATGCGCCGAAAGCCCGCCGATGTTGACGATTGCGCCCGCGCCGCTTTGCTTGAGATGCGGCAGGCACGCCTTGGCGCAATGGAACGCGCCGTCGAGCGTGACGCCGAGCACGTCGCGCCATTCCGTGTAGCTCAGCTCCTCGAACGCGCGCTCCTGCCGCAGCGCGGCGTTGTTGATGAGGTAGTCGATGCGGCCGAAGTGCGTCGCCACGCTCTCGACCATCGCCTGGATGGCCTTCTCGTCGGCCACATCGGCAACCGCCGCGATGGCCTTGCCGCCGGCCGCCTCGATCTCATTCACGACCGCATCGGCTTCCTGTTTGTTTGAGCGCACGTTGACGATGACCGCGGCGCCGCCATCGGCGAGCGCTTTCGCCATCGCGCGCCCGATGTTGCGCCCGGCGCCTGTCACCAGCGCGACGCGGCCTGAAAGCTCTTCCTCGCTCACCTCAACCCCTTCAAATCGATGCGGCCATCATACAATGACTTAACCAGCTTCAGCGCGGCGGTCGTTTTCGCGTGGTCCCATCCACCATGGCGGCAGTTGAGCGCGAACTTGTCCTCGATGTCGGCGCGCGTCAGCGGTTCCTTGGCGCCCCCCCGGAAATGCGGCTGGCGCTCTTCGATCACGCCGCCGTCGGCCAATGTCACTCGAATGTGGCCGGTGAATTCGTTCGGATACGGGTTCTGCGGATCGATGCGGTAGCGCACCTTCGCGGCGACCGCGAGCACGGCGGCGTCTTTCACCGCCGCATCGGTGAAATCGCCGAAGCCCACGTTGCCTCGCACTAGCCCGGTCGCGATGCAATGCGGTTGCGCGAATTTTCCGGCGTAGCCGTTCGCGGGCCTCTGCTTGGCGGCAAGCGGCTCCCACAGGCGATGCACCGTGCCCTCGCCCACGTCGCAGACAATGTGCTTGATCTGCTCCGGCTTGATGCCACGTGCGTGCAGCCGCCGCGCGCAATCGATGTAGGGATGCGTCATCGTCCCGCACGGATAGGGCTTGAAGGCGAGCGTCTCGGTGACCCAGCGCGTGCCGAAATCGCCGAGCAGCGCGTCGTAGTTGCCGTCGGTGCGGTGCGCGAAGCCGTGGAACAGCCCGTGCGTGCCCTCGAACACAGTACGTGGGCCGGAGAAGCCTGCGCGCGCCATCAGGGCGGCGCGCAGGCCGGATTGCGCTGCCCAGCCGGCGTGCATGCGCTTGGTCCACGATCCTTCCGCCAGATACTCGATGATGCCACTCGCCATGCTGCCCGCAATCCCGAGCGCATCGACCGTCTGCTTCCGGTCGAGACCAAGCGCCGCCGCAACGCCGGCCGCCGCGCCCATCGCGCCGAACACCGCGGTTGGGTGGAAGCCCGCCTTGTGCACGGCCTTCGGCACCACGAGGCTGAGGCGGCACAGCACCTCGACGCCGACCGCGATGCCTTTGAGCGCCGCCGCGCCGTCGCCATTGTGCCGTTCGCACGCGGCAAGCACCGCCGGAACGACGACCGCGCCCGCGTGCACCGGCCCGCCCTCGAAGGTGTCGTCGAAATCCTCGCCATGTGCCGCCGTGCCGTTCACCAAGGCGGCGCCCGCGGCGCTCAGGGTGCGGTCGTGACCAATCGCCGTGCACGGACCATCGTCATCGCAGGCCGCAAGCGTTGCACGCACGTAGTCTTCGTTGCGCGCCGTGACACAGAGGCCGATCACATCGACGGCAAGGTCGATGCATTTATCGCGCACGGACCCGGGCACATCGAGCGCGGCGATGTACGTGGCCAAATGCTCCGCGACGGAGGTTTCCGGAAGCGCGCTCATGTGTTGCGCAGCCTCACGCCACCGCTAAAGCCCGGAATGCGGTTGACGGCGATCACCACCGCAAACGTGATGACCAGCATGATGATGCCGAGCACCGCGATCGCGCCAAGATCGCCGGACTCGTTCAGATCGAAGATCAGCACCGAGATCACCTTGGTTTCGGAGGTGAACAGGATGATGGCGGCGGAGAGCTCGCGGATCACGCCGACGAAGATAAAGCACCAGGTGGCGATCACACTCGTGCGCAGCAGCGGCGCCGTGATGTGACCGAGCGACTGCAGCCGCGTCGCGCCGAGGATGCGGCTCGCCTCTTCGAGATCGACGCTCACCGTGCGGAATGCGGACTGAAGCTGCTGATAAGCGGCCGGCAGCGCGATGGTGACGAATGCAACGAGCAGGATCCACAGCGTGCCGTAGAGCACGAAGGGCGGGCGCGTGTAGGAGAGGAACAGCCCGACGCCGAGCACGATGCCCGGCACCGCAACCGGCGCGGTTGCGAGAAACGCGAGGACGCGCCACCCGGTGATCGCCTGACGCGAGGTGAGATAGGAGATCACGACCGCGATGACGGTGCCAATGGTCGCCGAGAGGAAGCCGAGGATGAAAGTGTTCTTGAACGCGAGCTTGGTGGCGGAGAGCTCGAAGAATACGAAGTGGATGTTGTGCAGCGTGATGGTGCTGAACGTGACGAGTTGCGTCGCGACCTTGGAGAACGCCGCGTTGAGCAGCGCCCCATAGGGCAGGAACACCGGGTTCGCCAGCACGATCATTGCGGCGGCGAGTGCAACCCATTTCCAGACGCCGAGCTTCACAAGGCGCGGCTCGCTCTGCTTGCCGCCGACCACCGCGTAGGAGCGGCGGCCGAGGATCATGTGCTCGGCGCGCAGCAGCATGACGGTGAGCACCAGCAGCGGCAGCGAGGCCGCCGCGGCAAGCTCGGGCTTGGGCGGATACTGGAACAGGCTCCAGATTTTCGTGGTCATGGTGTGGAAGCCGGCCGGCAGCGCGAGAATCGCCGGCGAGCCGAACAGCGTCATCGCCTGCAGGAACGCGACGAGCGCGCCGGCGAGCAGCGCAGGGAGCGCGAGCGGGATGGTGACGCGGCGCGCCGTGACCCACATTCGGCCGCCGAGGATGGCGGATGCGTCCTCGAGGTCGCCGGGGATGCGATCCAAAGCGTTGGCCACCAGCACGAACACGTAAGGGAACGTGTAACAGGAGATGACGAAGATCAGCCCGCCGAGCGAATAGATGTTGAACAGTGGTTCGGCCGCCGGATCGCGAATGACAGCGCGGTAGAGCTGGTTCAGCATCCCGGAGTTCGGCGCGGCGAGCAGTTCCCACGCGATTGCACCGAGGAACGGCGGCGTCACGAACGACGCGGTGACCAGCGCGCGGATCGTACGGCGCAGCGGCATGTCGGTGCGCGCGACCAGCCAACCCATCGGCGCCGCGATCACGCAGCAGATGATTGCGGACGATGTGGCGATGATGACGGTGGTGAAGAGTGGATCGGTGAACGTCGGGTCGGTCGCGAGCTTGACGAAGTTCTCAAGCGTGAAGGTGCCCTTGTCGGTCAGGCTGTAATAAACGAGCCACGACATCGGCAGCACGATCAGCACCACCAGAATGGCGGCGAACGCGATCAGGATCGGCCAGGAGAGATCGAGGCGGGTGCGGCGCTGGGGGGTGGCGAGAGCGGTGGTCATAGCTCTCTCCCGCGCTCGGTGTACCCTCTCCCCTTGTGGGAGAGGGTCGCCGCGCAGCGGCGGGGTGAGGGGTCGCGCACTATCAGCAAAGAAAATCCCTCACCCGGCTCGCTTCGCTCGCCACCCTCTCCCACAAGGGGAGCGGGTTTCAGAGTATGCGGCTCGACCGCTCATCACACCCTGAAAATCTTCGTGTAGCGCGCCTTGATCTCCTCGCTCATCTTTTCCACCGCCGCAGCGTCGTCCTTCATCAGCTTGATCTCGGAGAGCGACTTGCGGCCGGGCTTTTCCTTCGTCTGCGCGTGCGCCGAGTGCATGCCGCCGGTGTCGATGATCAGCTGCTGGCACTCGGGCGAGAACGAGAAGCTCTGGAACAGCCGTGCGGCGTTCGGGTTCGGCGCACTCTTGAAGATCGCGTTCGGTCCGATGATCAGCGGCGTGCCTTCGGTGGCGTAGACCGGCTCGACCGGATTGCCGGACTCCTTCTGCTGCAGCACGATGTATTCGACGCCGTCGGCCATGATCGGCCGCTCGCCGAGCGAGAGTTTCTTGGGCGGATCGGAGGCGGACTGCAGCTGCATGATGCGCTGCTTGGCAAGTCTCTCGAAATACTCCCAGCCGAGATCGCGCGACATCTGATAGGTCGCGGTCAGGATGGTGCCGCTGTAACCCGGATGCGCCTTCATGATCTTGCCGGCCCATTTCGGATCGAGCAGGTCAGCGAAGCTTTTCGGCGCATCCTCCGGCTTCACCAGCTTGGTGTTGTAGGCGATCACGCTGAGCGTCACGCGGAAGCTCGCGAACGTGCCGTCCGCGTCCTTGTGATCGGCCGCGTAGTGCCTGGCGACATCCTCCGGGACGTATGGCGCGAGCCAGCCGTCGCGCTTCCACACGATGAGATGTGCGGCGTCGGAGGAATTGACCACGTCCACCGCATGGATGCGGCTCGAATATTCCTGCCCGATGCGCTGGAACACGCGCTCGGCGCCGGAGCGCTCGACGCGCACCGCAATGCCGGGATACTTCGTCTCGAACGCCTTGCCGACCTTCTCGGCGAGCGGCAGGTCGACCGACGTGTACCAGACGACCTTGCCTTCCTTCCTCGCGGCCTCGATCAGCGCAGGCGCGATCGGTTCGGCGGCGGGCGCCGCGGATACGACGCGCGTCGACAGCGCGGCCGCAGCGAGCGCGGTCGAGCCTTGCAGAAGCTTGCGGCGGGACAGATTGGGCATGCTCAGTCTCCCTCGGCTTTTCTTCTCGCGCCCCCGCGAATTGTTTGTTGGCTAACTTACTAGCACACGGCAGCGGCCCGGCGGCAGATGCAGCCACACCTTCTCGCCCTCGGCGATGCTTTTTTCCGGCGACGTCACCACCCGCAATTGGGTGCCGTCGGCCAGCGCCACCAGATAGTCGCGGCTGTTGCCGAGGAAGACATGGCGGACGACAGTCGCGGGGAGCGTGTTGCCCGGCGACGCCGGCTGCGTGGCGGACAGCGCGATTTCATGCTGGCGGATCGAGATCAGGCGGCTCTGGCCCGCCGTCATGGGATCGCCGGTGCAGGCGAGCACCGCGCCCGCGACCTCCAGATGATCCTGGTCGCGCGCCGTGCCTTTCACGATGTTGCTCGAGCCGATGAAGCGCGCGACGAACTCCGAGCGCGGACGGTCGTAGATCTCCTCGGGCGAGCCGGCCTGCTCGATCTTGCCGAGGTTCATCACGGCGATCAGGTCGGCGGTGGTCATCGCCTCGGACTGGTCGTGCGTCACGTAAACGGTGGTGTAGCGGTACTCGTCATGCAGGCGCCGCACCTCGAAGCGCATTTCCTCGCGCAGATTGGCGTCGAGGTTCGAGAGCGGCTCATCGAGCAGCAAGGTCTCGGGCTCGACGATCAGCGCGCGTGCGAGTGCGACGCGCTGCTGCTGTCCGCCCGAAAGTTCGGCCGGATAGCGCTCGGCGAGCGCGTCAAGCTTGGTGACGTCGAGAATGCGCTTCACCTTCTGCGCGACGGTCGCCTTGTCGATCTTTCGCAACGTCAGGCCGTACGCGACGTTGTCCGTCACCGTCATATGCGGCCACAGAGCATAGCTCTGGAAGATCATCGACATGTTGCGCTGCTCGGGCGGCAGCGTGCGCGCAGGCGACGACACCACGCGGTCACCGACCGCGATCTCGCCCGCCGACGGCTCGACGAAGCCGGCGATCAGCCGCAGTGTCGTGGTCTTGCCGCAGCCTGACGGGCCGAGCAGGCAGACGAGCAGGCCGTGCTCGATGCGCAGCGACACATCGTCCACGACGGCCTGACTTCCATAGCGCTTGGTCAGCGAACGAAGCTCGACGGACGCCACATCCCCTCCTGCCGGTTATCTGGTGCTCCGGCTTATCCCGCGTTTCTCGCCTTATTGCCGCATCCGCGCAAGCAGCTTCGACTCCAGCACGGCCTGCGCCGCGACCTCGTGACCCGCGCCGTTCCAGTGATTGTCGTCGGTGAACTCGAAGCTCTCGTTCGTCCGCGCGTGGCGGGGAATGAAGCGGGTGTCGAGATCGATCACCTCGTAGCCCTTGGCGGCCGCGCGCTCGATGAATGCGCGGCGCATCAGGTCGAAATAGGTCCCCTGCCCGGCCTGCGCGGCGCCGGCGGTGCGGAAGCCATCGAGGGTGAAGAGCACGCGCTCCGGCGGCAAACCGACGCGCTCTGGCACATCGCGAAAAAAGGCATCGATCGCGGCGAGCGAGTCCTGCACGCGCCTGGCGTCAACCGAAGCATCGGTGTTTCCGGCGTAGCGCGGCTGCGCCTGCGCGGGCTTGCCGAAGATCAGCTCGCCGAGCGAGCGGATCGAGAAAATGTGGTTCTGGATGCCGAGGTTGATGATGAAATAGCGGGCAAGCGCCGAGTGGCGGGCGAGCGAGATCAGCCAGCCGGCCTGATGCGGGTTGAGCCGCAATTGCAGTGCACCGCGCGCGTCCGGCGCGTATTGCCAGAAGCCCGGCCCAAGCCGGTAAGCCGACAGGCTCTCGTCGAAATCGTTCCCCACGACATTGATAACCACGGCGCGGGCGCCGTATTCCCGCACCGCGTAACCGGCATAGATCAGGTACTGGCTGAGCGGCGCGCCAGAGGCCGCGAAGCTGTAGACGCGAAACTTGTCCTTGAGTGCGGCCGCCAACCGTCCCTGCAGGCTCTCGGCATACGGCACCATCTGGGCTTCGATGAAGCTATCGCCGATCACGGCGATCAGCGGCGGGCCGTCCTTGGCGTAGTCCTGGTCGTTGACGAAGCCCGCGTTGTTCACGCGGCCGCGCACGACATTGTAGAAATCCCAGCCGAGCGAATTCACGAACGGCCGGTCTGGCGCAAAGCGCAGCACCGGCTCGGCGGCGGTGACCGGCAGGCTGCGCAGGCCGGTCGATACGGGCAGGAAGCGCAGCGCGACCTCGACCGCGAGCCAGGCAGAACGAGATGCTCGCGAGCGACAGCAGCAGGTTGAGCAGAAGCTCGCGGCGCCGGGTCATCGCCCTCTCCGCTCATGCCCGCGAAGCGGGCATCCAGAACTAGAAACAAGAACTGGGTCCCCGCTTTCGCGGGGACGAGCGGAAATTCATCCGGTTTCAGCAATCAAAGTCCTTTGAACACCGGCTTGCGCTTCTCCATGAAGGCGTCGCGGCCCTCAAGGTAGTCCTTGCTGCGGAAGCAGGTGTTGACGACGTCCTGCATGAGCTGGACGTTGCGCTTCGACTCGTCCTTCACCAGTTCGCCGACGACGGTCTTCAGCGCCTTGATGGTGAGCGGCGCGTTGTTGGCGATCGTGTCGGCATATTTCTTCACGTAGCCCTCAAGTTCGGCGTTCGGCACGACGCGGTTGATGAGGCCCATGGTCTTGGCCTCTTCGGCGCTGAACTGGCGCGCCGTGTAGAAGATCTCCTTGGTGAAGGACGGGCCGACCACATCGAGCAGCCGCTTCACGCCGGTGTGCCCGTAGCCGAGGCCGAGCTTGGCGGCCGGCACGGCGAATGTGGAATTTTCCGTTGCGATGCGCAGGTCGCAGCACATCGCGATCCCGAGGCCGCCGCCAATGCAATAGCCGCGGATCATCGCGATGGTGGGCTTGGGATAGTTGTGCAGCGCCGCGCTCGCCGCGTCGACGGTCTTGTTGTAGTGCGCGACCGCTTCCTCGTTGGAGCGCTCCGCGCCGAAGCGCGAGATGTCCGCGCCCGACACGAAAGCCTTGTCGCCCGCGCCGGTGAGCACGACGCAGCGCAGCGAGTCGTCCTTGGCGAACTCGTCCATGATGCGGCCGGTCTCGGCCCACATGTCGAGCGACATCGCGTTGTGGCGCGCCGGATTGTTGAACACCACGTAGCCGACGCCGCCTTCCGTGCGGGAGAGCACCTTGTCGGTCTTGGCCATCTCGTTCATGTGAATCTCGCTCTCTATTCGCGAATTTTATAGCACTTTCTCGGCGCGCAGCTTTCCGATCTCGTCCTTGCCGAAGCCGAACTCGGACGAGGATCTCGTCGGTATGCTCGCCAAGCATCGGCGGCGGCGCCACGATATCGCTCGGCGTACGCGACAGCCGCACCGGCTGGCCGACGAGGCGGATGGTCTTCTGGTCTCTGCGTGCGCACGTCCTTGGCGATGCCGAGGTGCTTCACCTGCTCGTCAGCGAATGCCTGGTCGATCGAGTAGATCGGCCCGCACGGCACGCCGGTCTTGTTGAAAGCGTCGACCCAGTACGCGCTGGTGTTTCTTGACGGTTTCCTTCTCGATCATCGCGTTGATCTCGTCGCGGTTCTTCGAGCGGTCCTTGCCGGTCGCGAACTCCGGCCGCTTGGCGACCTCCGGGACGCCGAGCGTCTCGCACGTGCGCACCCACATGTGCTGCCCGGCCGCCGCAATGTTGATGTAGCCGTCGGAAGTCTTGAACACGCCGGTCGGGATCGAGGTCGGGTGGTTGTTGCCCGCCTGCGGCGGCACTTCGCCGCCCGTGAGCCAGCGCGTCGCCTGGAAGTCGAGCATGAAGAGCTGCGCCTGCAGCAGCGAGGTGTCGATCGCCTGCCCTTTGCCCGACTGCTCGCGCTCCAGCAGCGCCACCATGATGCCCATCGCGGCGAACAGGCCCGCGGTCAGGTCCGCGACCGGAATGCCGACGCGCACCGGGCCTTGCCCCGGCAGGCCGGTGATCGACATCAGCCCGCCCATGCCTTGCGCGATCTGGTCGAAGCCGGGGCGGTTGGCATACGGCCCGTCCTGCCCGAAGCCCGAGATGCTCGCGTAGATCAGGCGCGGGTTCACGGCGGAGAGCGCCTCGTAGTCGATGCCGAGGCGTTTCTTCACGTCGGGGCGATAGTTCTCGACCACGACGTCGGCCTTCGCCGCCATCTTCTTGAGCACCGCGACGCCTTCCGGCGACTTCAGGTTCAGTGTGATCGAGCGCTTGTTGCGGTGCAGGTTCTGGAAATCCGAACCGTCGCGCGGGCCGCCCATCCCCTCGGCATCCGCCATGTGCTCCGGCAGTCTCGATCTTGATGCAGTTCGCGCCCCAGTCGGCGAGCTGGCGCACGCAGGTGGGGCCTGCGCGCACGCGCGTGAGGTCGAGCACCGTGAAGCGATTGAGCGCGGTCGAGGCCTTCGGGAAGGTCATGCGGGGTTCCGGGAAGCAGGGTGTTTGGAGGGCGACAATCGGCGAAATGAACCCGGTTTGTCCACCCGCAAAGCCGCTGGTCACTTCGAGCGCCATGAGGTCGCCGTCACTGGCCCTCATCCTGAGGAGTAGCGCAGCGGGCTTCGAAGGATGACGCGGAGCTCCGGCAGCGCCCTCTCCCCTTCGAGAGAGGGCATGCAACAAGGGGAGAGGGTATCCTCAGGGTGAGGCGCTTACCAAATGTCACGCAGCCATGCGCGCGCGCTCCACCTCGCGGTCGATCCGCGCCGCCAGCACATCGCTCACACCGGTCATCGGCAGGCGTACCTCCGGCGAGTCGATCAGCCCGGCGCGCCAGAGCCAATGCTTGATCGGCGCCGGGCTCGGCTCGGCGAACAGCAGGCGCGGCAGGTCGGCGAGTGATACGCCATGCACGCAGCGCTCCCTGCTGATCGCCGCTCACGAAGATGTTTCGCACCGAGGCGAACCGCGCGGTGTCGATGTGCGCGGACGCCAGGATGCCGCCCTCCGCGCCTTGCGTCAGTGCCGCGTAGAACAGCGCGTCCTCGCCGGTCATGACGGCGAACGCCGGCGGCTTCGCGCGGATCAGGTCGAAGGACTGCTGCGCGTCGGCGCAGCAATCCTTCACGCCGGCGATGTTCGGAAGCGCGGCGAGACGCAGCAGCGTATCGTTGCCCATGTTCACCCCGGTTCGATACGGGATGTTGTAGACGAGGATCGGCCGCGCGGTCGCGGCGGCGAGCGACGCGAAGTGCTGGTACAGCCCCTCCTGCGAGGGCCGCGTGTAATAGGGGCACGCGATCAGGATAACCATCGACCGGCCATGACGCGGCGTCGCACGAGCGTCTTGCAAAGCTTGCGGGTGTCGCTGCCCGAGATGCCGAGGTAGACGGGAATCTTGCGGCCGACGTCTTCGGCAACGACCGCGACAAGCCGCTCGGTCTCCTCCTCGTCGATCGTCAGCCCCTCACCGGTCGTCGCCGCGAGAATGAACCCATCGACCGGCTGGCCGAGATAATGGCGGACCATCCGCCGCAAAGACACCTCATCGAGCGCGCCGTCGCGGAACGGCGTGACGAGCGGCAGCCACAAACCCTGAACGGTAGTCATCGTCCTTCTCCTCTGTGTGTGCCGGAGGAGCAGGGTCAACAAAATGAAAAAGCCCCGTCCGAACCCGGCGGGGCCTTGCGATCTTCGCGGTTGCTGGTGCGTTAGGCGGTCAGCGCGCGCGAAAACCCCATCCCCCGTGTGGAGGATTTTTTGGATTTCAGCGTGCGGCGCGCGTGAGCCATGCGCCTTTATCGCGGCGGCGCGCGCGGAAGTCAACGAACCCCGTACGGCGATTCACGCCGCCGAAACTTCTCGGCGCTAGCTTCGAGCCTGAAACATCAAGCATTTCCTTAACCATGTTGGCTCGATGACACCGGCGCTCGATATCCGCGGCCTTTGCAAATCCTTCGACCGGCCGGCCGTCGCCGGGCTCGACCTCACCGTGCGGGCCGGCGAGTTCTATTCGCTGCTCGGGCCGAACGGCGCCGGCAAGACCACGACCTTGCGCATGGTGGCGGGCCTGCTGCCGCCCGACGCAGGCTCGATCCACATCTGCGGCATCGACGCGCGGCGCGATCCGGTCGAGGCGAAGCGCATCGTCGCGTGGGTCTCGGACGAGCCGATGATCTACGACAAGCTGACGCCGTACGAGTATCTCGAATTCGTCTCCGGCCTGTGGAGCCTCGATCCGGCGACTGCCGAGCAGCGCGCACGCGAACTGATGGACTGGCTCGGCCTGATGCCGCACGCGCACGAGCGCTGCGAGGGCTTCTCCAAGGGCATGCGGCAGAAAGTGGCGCTCGCGGGCGCGCTGGTGCACGGGCCGCGCGTCATCATTCTCGACGAGCCGCTCACCGGCCTCGACGCCGGTTCGGCGCGGCAGGTGAAGCGTGTTCTGCGCGAGCGGGTCGCGAGCGGCGACACCGTGATCATGACGACGCACATCCTCGAAGTCGCCGAGCGCATGGCCGACCGCGTCGGCATCATCGCGGGCGGGCGGCTGATCGCCGAAGGCACGCTCGACGAATTGCGCGCGCAGGCGGGCCAAGGGAAGACAGGGCAAACCCAGTCGAGCCTCGAAGACACGTTCCTCACGCTGGTCGCCGAGCAGCAGGCCGCCGCGTGATGGCTTCTGGCGCGGCACGGTATCCCTGCCGCTGGTTCGCGCAGCACGAACTGCGCCTCGCCTGGCGCGACTTCCTCTCGATGATGACGGCCGGGCGCCGCGGCCGCGAACGCATCGTCGCGCTTGCTATCGTCATCTTCGTTGTGTTCGCGCATGCGCTGGCGTGGCATTTCGTCGGCCGTTACGTGCACACCGGGACCGAGCCGGACAAGCCCGCGCTGGTGGTGATCACCGGCACCGTGCTGCTGTCGTGGTCGCTGCTGATGTCGCAGGCGATGGAGTCGGTGACGCGCGCCTTCTATGCGCGCTCTGACCTGGACCTGATCCTCTCCTCGCCCGCGGCCGCGCGGAAGATTTTCGCGGTGCGGATCGGCGCGATGGCGCTGTCGGTGATCGTGATGGCGACGCTGCTCGGCGCGCCGCTGATCAACGTGCTGGTCGCGCGCGGCGGCATGCGCTGGCTCGGCGCCTACGGCGTGGTGGTCGCGATTGGCGCGACGAGCGCGGCAAGCGCGGTTGCGCTCACCGTTGCGCTCTTCCGCACGATCGGGCCGAAGCGCACGCGGCTCGCGGCGCAGATCGTCGCTGCGGTCATCGCGGCGGTGTTCATCATCGGGCTGCAGGTTGCGGCGATCCTGTCGCACGGGTCGATGTCGCGGCTGCTGTTTCTGGAATCCGACACGCTGGTGGCGCTGGTGCCAGAGACCGGCAGTCTCCTCTGGCTGCCGGCGCGCGCCGCGCTCGGCGATCTGGCGGCGCTGGCGGTCGTGCTGGGCGGCAGCTTGGCGCTCCTCGGCGGCGCGATTGTCGTGTTCTCGGCGCGCTTCGGCGATCACGCGATTGCGGCGTCGGGCGTGGCGGCAAGCGGCGCGCGGCAGGCCTCGCGCTCGGCCTTCCGTCCGCGCTCGCCGGCGCGCGTGCTGCGGCAGAAGGAATGGACGCTGCTGCTGCGCGACCCCTGGCTCATCTCGCAGACGCTGATGCAGCTTCTCTACCTGCTGCCGCCCGCGCTCCTGATGTGGCGCAGCTACGGCGAAGGCACCGGCGCGCTGGTCGTGCTGGTGCCCGTGCTGGTGATGGCGGCGGGGCAGCTTGCGGGCGGGCTCGCGTGGCTGGCGATCTCCGGCGAAGACGCGCCCGATCTCGTCGCGACCGCGCCGGTGCTCGGCCCAACAGATCGTCCGCGCCAAGATCGAGGCCGTGCTCGGCGGCATCGCGATCGCGTTCGCGCCGCTCATCGCGGCGCTGACGTTTCTTTCGGTCGAAGGCGCGCTGCATCGCTGCGCTTTGCATCCTGGCGTCCGCCGCCGCCGCCACCGGCATCCAGTTCTTCTTCCGCAAGCAGGCGACGCGGCGCTACTTCCGCCATCGCCAGACCGCCTCGCGCTTTGCGACCTTCGCGGAGGCGTTCTCGTCGATCTCATGGGCCGCGACCGCGGCGCTGGCGGTCGGCGGGACGTGGTTCGCGCTGTTTCCGGCCGCTATCGCGCTCGCGATCCTCGCCGCGGCACGCTGGATGAGCCCGCACCGGAGCTGAAGAAAATGGCCGGGCTTTCGCCCGGCCATTGCACCTCGTGTAGCCTCTCGGGATCACCGGGTCACGCCGCTAGCGCGGCGGCCCGGTGATGACGTCCTTCGGACGTCAGCTTCCCGCGCCGCTGATGATCTCGCCGAACAGCTCCCAGCGATCGCCCGTGAACTTCTGCATCTGCATCTGTTCGATCGGATAGAAATCGGTCGCGCTGGTGTTGATCTCGATCCCGGGCAGCAGCATCGGCTGCTTCACGCCCTTCAGGCTTGCGGCCTGCTTCATCACGTTCTCACGCGTGAGGTTGTCGCCCGCCTGCTTGAGGGTCTGGTGCAGCGTCTGCGCCACCGAGTAGCCGTAGACCGTGAAGCTCGAGGTCTTGTCGCCATCCGGGAAATACTTGTCCATGAAGGCAAGCCATTCCTTCTTGCCGGCGTCGTCGTTCCATGTCGGATCGGTCGGATCCTTCAGGTAACCGGTCGAAAGCACGTCCTTCGAGGCCTCGAGGCCCGCGGGCTTCAGCACCGAGCCGACCGAGTTCGACACGTTGTTGAGCAGGTGCACCGGCTTCCAGCCGATCTCGTGCGCCTTCTTGATCGCCTGCGCGGCGAACTTCGGCGTGGTGACGTTGAAGAACACGTCGGCGCCGGAGTTCTTCAGGCTGACGATCTGCGAGTCGACGGTCGGATCGGCCGGCTCATAGGGCAGTTCGGAGACGATCATCGTCTTGGCCTTGTCGCCAAGACCGTCCTTGATGCCCTTCACGTAGTCCTTACCGTAGTCGTCGTTCTGGAACAGGATTCCGATCTTGGCGTTCGGGTGGTTCTTCATGATGTACTTGGCGTAGATCTGGCCCTCGGCCTGGTAAGTCGGCTGCCAGCCCATCGTCCAGGGATTGCCCTTCGGGTCACCCCATTTCGTGGCGCCGGTCGCGACGAACAGCTGCGGCACCTTCTTGGCGTTCATGTACTTCTGGATCGCGGTGTTGGACGGCGTGCCGAGCGGCTGGAACACGAGCAGCACTTCGTCGCTCTCGACCAGCTTGCGCGTCTGCTCCACCGCCTTCGGCGGCGAATAGCCGTCGTCGTAGGTGATGAAGGTGACCTTGCGGCCGTTGATGCCGCCCTCGGCGTTCACCTTCTTGAAGTAGGCGTCGATCGTCTTGCCGATCAGCCCATAGGCCGAGGCCGGGCCGCTGTACGGATTGGTGTTGCCGATCTTGATCTCGGTGTCGGTCGCGCCGGTATCGTACTTCTTCTGCGCGAGCGCGGGGCTCGCGGCCGCGATCGCAAGACCTGCGATCGAAGCGAGCAGCATGCGTTTGTTCATTTGCATTCTCTTCCTCCGTTTAGCTTTGCCGCTCGCGCGGCGTTAGTTAGAATATAGTTTAGCTTCCAATTTCTCCCGACATGATCGGGCCGAACAACTCCAGCGCTCCCCGTTGAAGCGCCGCATCTGCAGTTCCTCCAGCGGGAAGTAATCCTTCGGGCTGGTATTCGCCTTGATGCCCGGCATCAGCATCTCGAGTTCGACGTCTTTCAGGTTTGCCGCCTGCCGCATCACGTTCTCGCGCGTGAGGTTGTCGCCGCACTGCTTGAGCACCTGTACCAGCAGCGCCGCGGTCGCGTGCTGGCACCGGAAGTTGCACTTGTCGGTGACCGAGACCCGCAGGTCGTTGATGCGGCGGCCGTGGCCGTCGATGAGCGGTTTCACGTCCCCCAAGTGTCGCAGCCGCGGGCGAGAGGATCGGCCTTCTGTAGCGTCCGCGGCGATGGCGACCGTAGCCGCGCCCTTCCTGCCGCTCGTCGACAGCGACGAGATCGCGTTGATGCGCGAGACCGTCGCCGGGATCTGCGCCTCCTACGGGCCCGAATACAGCCGCAAGAAGACCGAGGCCGGCGAGCCCTGCACCGGAGCTGTGGGACGAGCTCGCCTCGCGCGGCTACCTGGGCGTCAACCTGCCGGAGCAGTACGGAGGCGGCGGTATGGGGATGACCGGGCTCGCGGTCGTCGCCGAGGAGATCTCCGCCGCCGGAACCTCGCTGCTCCTGATCGTCGTCTCGCCCGCGATCGTCGGCAGCATGATCGCCAAGCACGCCGACGAGGAGCAGCGGGAGCGCTGGCTGCCGGGGATCGCGGCGGGCACGACCAAGGTCGCGCTTCGCGATCACCGAGCCCGGGGCCGGATCCAACTCCCACAAGCTCGCGACCGTCGCCGAGCGCACCGACGGCGGCTACAGGCTGCGCGGCGAGAAGACCTACATCTCCGGGGTCGAGGAGGCCGGACGCGGTGCTGGTCGTCGCCCGCGCCCGGCTGTGCAACGGCGAGCTCGGTGCCCCGCTGCCCATGCTGGTCGACGTCGACGCGCCCGGCTTCGAGCGCCAGCAGATCCCGATGGCGCTGCAGGCTCCCGACAAGCAGTGGACCCTCTTCTTCGACGACGTCGAGGTCCCCGAGGACCGAGTCATCGGCGGCGAGACGGGCGGGCTCGGCGCCCTCTTCGACGGCCTCAACCCGGAGCGGATCATGGGCGCCTCGATCGCCTGCGGCGCCGGGCGCCGTGCGCTCGAGCTGGGCGCCGCCTACGCCGCGAGCGCAACGTCTGGGGGCAGCCGATCGGCGCCCACCAGGGGATCGCGCACCCGCTGGCCGAGGCCAAGATCGAGCTCGAGCTGGCGCGGCTGATGACGCAGAAGGCGGCGGCGCTGAACGACGCGGGGGCCAAGGCCGGCGAGGCCAGCAACATGGCGAAGTTCGCGTCTGCCGAGGCCGCGATCAAGTGCGTGGACCGGGCGATCCAGGCCCACGGGGGCAACGGCTTCGCCCTCGAGTACGGGCTCTCGGACATGTGGTGGGGAGTGCGCCTGGCGCGAACGGCGCCGGTCTCGCGCGAGATGATCCTCAACTACGTGGCCGAGCACTCGCTGGGCCTGCCCAAGAGCTACTGCCCCAGGAGTAGGCTCGGCCCCGATGTCGGTCGTGCTCTGGCACATCGAGGTTTCGCTGTACAGCGAGAAGGCTCGCTGGGCGCTCGACTACAAGGGGATCCCCTACGAGCTGCGCGCGCCGCTGCCGGGCGCCCACCGCCTGGCCGCCCTGCGACTGACCCGCGGCAAGCACGAGCGGCTGCCGGTGATCGAGATCGACGGCGAGCGCACCTGGGACTCGACCGCGATCATCGCCGCGCTCGAGGACTACAGGCCCGACCCGCCGCTGTACCCGGCGGACCGGCTGAGGGCAGGCCGCGCTCGAGCTGGAGGACTACTTCGACGAGGAGCTGGCGCCGCAGGTCCGCAGGCTGTACTGGCACTACACGCTGCCTGACGACGACGCGACCGTGGACGCGATCCTGCCCAACGCGGGTTCGCTCAAGCGCGGGTTCATGCGGGCGACGTCGCCGGTCGGCAGGTTCCTGGTCCGGCGTGACTATGGGGTCAGCCAGGCGAGCGCCGACGAGGGGCTGGCCGGGATTCGCGCGGCGATGGACCGCGTCGAGTCCGAGCTGGACGGCGGGGACTACCTGGTGGGCGACGCCTTCTCGGTCGCGGACCTGGCGGCCGCGTCCCTGTTCACGCCGCTGCTCGCCCCGGAGGGCCGCCCGTGGGCGCCGAAGACCCTGGTCCCGGAGCTGCGGGGAGTCCGCGAGGAGCTCGAGGCCCGCCCCGGGGGCGCGTGGGTCCACCGCATGTACGAGCTGCACCGCGGCGTCCCGGTCGCGGCCTGAGCCCCGCCTTGGCCTCGGGTCGCGCCGAGTTCGTCCTCGCCCGGCTCCGCTCGGTGCCCGAGGGGTTCGTCACCACCTACGGCGACCTGTCGCCGGGATCGCCGCGCTTCGCCGGCGCCGTGCTGGCGCACACCGATGCGGACGTCCCCTGGCAGCGGGTCGTGCGCGCGGACGGGTCCCTGGCCGGGGCTCGGACCAGCGCCGGCTGTTGGTGGCCGAGGGCGTCCCGTTCTCCGGCGCCCGCGTCGACATGCAGGAGGCGCTGTTTCCGCCCGAGGAGCTGTTTCCGGCCCGAGATGCCTAAATTGCACTGAGACCTTGCCGACCGATGAGTTCGCAGGGTGTCCTCGGTCGTATCCCCCGTACGTCTTAAAAGCGTCCCCCCCCACAACCTCGGAGGTAGCCTTGGCCGCCTTGACCCGCTGGGTGCTCGCCCACAAGAAGATCGGTCGTAATCTCCTGGATCCTGCTCACGTTCGCCGGCCTCGCCGCCTCCGGGCCCGCGACGGAGAACCTGGAGGCCGAGTTCTCGGTCCCCGACAAGGAGGGCTGGGAGACCAACCAGCTGATCGCGAAGAACTACCAGGGCACCGGAGGCGACACGTCGCCCCTGATGCCGGTGACCACCCTGCCCGAGGGGGAGAGCGTCGACTCGCCCGGCCGTCAAGGCCGACCTGGAGGAGCTGGACGCCAGCCTGCGGGAGGCGCTCCCCGGCTCCAGGATCGCCTCCTATGCCTCGACAGGGGACGACACCTTCGTCTCGGATGACGGGACCACGACCTACTCCCTCATCTACCCGACGCCGGACCCGGACTCGCAGTTCGGCGAGAACCCCAAGGCCGAAGAGGCGGCGAGCAAGGTGGTCGCCGGCTCGACCGTCGCGGGGGAGCCGGTCAAGCTGACCGGCTTCGACGCCCTGTTCGAGGACAGCGGCGCCGAGGCCGACGAAGACTCCGGGGTCCTGATCGAGGCGCTCGTCGGCGGCTTCGGCGCCCTGCTGGTCCTGATCTTCGTCTTCGCATCGTTCCTGGCGGTCGTGCCGCTGCTGATGGCCTTCTGCTCGATCATGACCACGTTTCTGTTGCTCTACGGGCTGACCGAGATCACCACGGTCTCGCCGATCGTGCAGTTCCTGATCGCGCTGATCGGGCTCGGAGTCGCGATCGACTACTCGCTGCTGGTCGTATCGCGCTGGCGCGAGGAGCACACGCACGGGGCCGACAACGAGGAGGCGGTGCAGAAGGCCATGGAGACGGCCGGCCGCGCCGTGGTCTTCAGCGGCATCACCGTCGCGATCGGGCTGCTGGCCCTGATCGCGCTGCCGCTTCCGTTCCTGCGCTCCATGGGATACGGCGGCATGCTGATCCCCCTGGTCTCGACCCTCGCGGCGATCACGCTGCTGCCGGTCGTGCTGGCGAAGGTCGGCCCCAAGCTGGACTGGCCCCACCGCCGCACCGACGACAAGGCGAGCCGCGCCTGGACCCGCTGGGCGACCGCGATCACGCGGCGTCGCTGGCTCGCGGCCGGAGCGGGCATGGCCGTGATCCTGGCGCTCGCGCTCGCCGCCACCGATCTGCAGCTCGGCGCCTCCGACGCCAACACCGTCGCCAAGTCGGGCGAGGCCAAGGAGGGCCTGGACGCCCTCCAGGCCACCGGCATCGGCGAAGGCTCGCTGCTGCCGCACGAGATCCTGGTCACCGGCGGACCAATCCCGAGGCGGTCGCGCGCGACGTGGCTCAGGCGCCGGGCATCCACGGCGCCGTCGCACCTGACGCCGAGCGACTGGCGCCGCGAACGGCACGGCGATCGTCGAGGCGATCCCGATTCCCGACAGCGGCAGCGCGAGGGCGAGGCGAACTCTGGAGGCCGTGCGCGGTGCCGCGCATTCCGCTGGGGGCGACGTCGCCGTCGGCGGCCAGCCCGGCGTCGAACGACGACTTCATCGACGCCGTCTACGGCAGCTTCCCGCTGATGATCGTGCTGATCACGATGTCCACCTTCATCCTGCTGGCGCGGGCGTTCCGCTCGCTGCTGTTGCCGGCGAAGGCGATCGTGCTCAACATCCTCAGCGTCGCCGCGGCCTGGGGCGTGCTGGTGCTGGTCTTCCAGCACGGCTACGGATCCGAGTTCCTGTTCGACATCGAGGCGACCGGCTCGATCCCGTCGTGGATCCCGCTGATGCTGTTCGCCTTCCTGTTCGGCCTCTCGATGGACTACGAGGTGTTCATCCTCAGCCGCATGCGGGAGGAGTACGACCGCACCGGCTCCACCGAGACGGCGGTGATCCAGGGCATCGGCCGCACCGGCCGCCTGGTCACCGCCGCCGCCCTGATCCTGTTCCTCGCGTTCGTCGCGATGGCCTCGGGACCGGGCACGGACCTGAAGATGCTGGCCACCGGGCTCGCGGTCGGGATCCTGCTCGACGCGACCGTGATCCGGGCGCTGATCGTGCCCGCGGTGATCACCCTGATGGGCCGCTGGAACTGGGTCCTGCCGCCCGGCCCGGCGAAGCTGCTCCGGGTCGAGCCGTCGATCCCGCCGCGCACGGCGACGGGCTCGAGCGACGCCTAGCCGCTAGACCCCTGCCTCGACCTGAATGGCGCCTGACTTCGCCGCGGCTTCGACCGCGGCGAAGTCGCGCTCGTTCTGGTCGGCGTAGGCCTCGGCGAAGTCGGCCAGGGCCCGGACGAAGGGCTTGCCGCTTCCCAGGTAGCCGGCGATCGCGATGCGGTCGCCGGTGCGGGCGTGGGCCCTGGCCAGCGTCCATCCGCAGAGCCGCCGTAGACGGCCAGGTCGTCCGGCCCCATCAGCTCGACCTGCGGCGGAGCCCTTGCCGTCCCAGAGCTGGCGAACGTAGTAGTCGCGGCCACGCCGTCGAGTCCCTCGGTCGTGAACCAGCCCAGCAGCGGGTCCCCCGCGGCCTGTGTCAGCCGCTGGCCCTCGACCACCCGGCGGCCGTGCTGGGAGTAGGGGCTGCGCGACGTGAACTCTTCCAGCACCGAGGACTGGGCCTCCTTGAACTGCAGCACGAGCGGGTCGTCGAGTCGCGGCCCAGCAGCAGGGCGACCCAGGCGCGGTTGCCGACGCTGCCGACGCCGACGATCTTGAAGGCGGCATCGGCGTAGCGGTAGCCCTCGACCAGCCTGCGGTAGTCGGGCGCCAGGGTGCGCCGGTACGAGGACAGCACTCGCGTGCCTTCCCTGCACCTCCTCGGCCGCCGCGCCGCGGCGACCTCCTCGATCGGGACCAGCAGCGGCGGGCGGCTGGCCATGCGCACGCTGTCGCCGTCGCGGACGGTGAGCTTCTCCAGGGCCCGGAGGCTGTCCTTGTTGCGGGCTTTCGCGCGTTCTTCTCGAACCGCTTGCGAGCCTTGGGCGGGATGCTGTCCTGGAGGCGCTCGACGACCTTTTCGATCTGCAGGCGCGAGTACCAGACGTCCATGCTTCGCATCCCCGCAAAGGCGGCCATCGCGTCCCGGTACTCGCCGACGGCCGCGCTGACCACCGACCGGCGCTCGATCCGCTTGAAGCCGATGTCGCGTCCGCCGATCTCGAAGCTGGCGGCGAGCCGCTTCAGGTCCCACTCGAACGGCCCGGGGTGGGTCTCGTCGAAGTCGTTGATGTCGAAGACGAGCTCGCGGCTGGGTGCCCTGAAGGCGCCGAAGTTCGACAGGTGGGCGTCGCCGCAGAGCTGCACGTCCAGTCCGGTGCGCGGTCCGGTCGCCAAATCGGCCGCCATGATCGCCGCCGCACCGCGGTAGAAGGTGAACGCGCGAGTCGAGCATCCGCCCGTACTTGACGGGAACCAGCTCCGGAACGCGGGTCGCGTCGCCCGTCCGCGAGCGTGCTCAGCGGGTCGGGGCGGTCCGTCGGCGGCTCCCAGACGCCGTGGCTCGTACGGGGCGTGGTGCGGCGCTCGGCCTTGCCTGCGGCGCTTCGCTCGGCCGGCGTCCGTGCCGGACCGGGGCCTCCGCTCATGGGGTCTCTTGCGGCGGCGGCTCGGGATCGGGACAGGAAGCTCCTCGCCGGCCTCGTCCACCGCGCGGTGGAAGCGCTCGCCGCCTCGGCCGCCCACGACAGCGGCGAGCAGAGACACCACCGCGGCCACGCCAGGGCGATCGCCCCGCCGCCGCTCAGCCCCGCCTCCTCGTCAACCGGGATCCGCGGCAGCTCCAGGGACTCGAGCGGGTTGACGTCGCCACCGGCGAGCCACGCCGTGGCGGCCAGCGCCGCGGTCATCACGACGCCACGATCCAGACCCCGAGGCCCTGCCTCCAGCCGTCGAAGCGGGCCATGCGGCCGGCGACGTAGCCGCCGGCCAGATAGGAGACAAGGAGGATCCCGACCAGAGCGGCGCCGCCCCGAAGGTGAGCCGCTCGGCCTGAGTGCGCGCGGGGTCGTCGATCTCGGTCAGCCCCAGGGCGACCCCGGCGCCGACGGCCATCGCGACCAGGATCGCCGCGAGCCCGGTCGCGACCAGCCATCCGAAGAACGCGCCTCCCACTGGATCGTGCCGCCGTAGGCCTGCTGCTCGCGGCGGTGCATCGCCGAGGCGGCCAGCCGGGTCTGCTCCGGCGTCCCCTGGCTGGGGATGTCCTCCTCTTCGACGGGATCCGTTTCGGGGGAGTCCTGAAGCTCGGTGTCGGGCTAGTAGGGGCTCGGTCTGGCCCACGCGCGCGATGGTCTCATAGGCTGCGTGGCCGATGCGCGCCGTCACCTTCCAGGCGCCCGGCGAGGTCCGGGTCGACGAGAAGCCGGAGCCCGAGCTCGACGGGCCTGGGTCGGCGATCGTTCGCGTCGAGGCGACGCGGCGTCTGCGGGTCGGACCTCCACATCTACCACGGTCGCGTCCAGATCGAGCCCGGGTTCACGATCGGCCACGAGTTCGTCGGCACGATCGAGCAGGTCGGCGACGACGTGAAGGGCCTGGCCGAGGGGGACCGTGTGCTCGGGTGCTACTGCACAGCCTGCGGGGAGTGCTTCTTCTGCAAGCGGGGCGACTTCCACAAGTGCGACAAGGGAGGGGTCTTCGGCCACGGCGAGCTGCTCGGGCTCGCTCCAGGGCGCGCAGGCCGAGAAGCTGCTGGTGCCCGACCCCAGAGCTGACGCTGCGCAAGGTCCCGGACGGGCTCTCGGACGACGTCGCGCTGTTCGCGGGCGACGTGATGGGAACCGGCTACCACGCCGTGGACGCGACGGGGTCGGCGACGGTGACGTCGCCGTCGTGCTCGGGCTGGGCCCGGTCGGGCTCTGCGCGGTGCAGGCGGCAAGGCGGCGGGAGCGGAGCAGGTGATCGCGGTGGATACCGTCGCCGACCGGCTGGCCCTGGCGGAGTCCTTCGGCGCGGAGCCCGTGCACCTGACCGAGCAGGACCCGCGGGCGGCGGTGAAGGAGGCCACCGAGAAGCGGGGGGCCGACGCCGTGATCGATGCGGTCGGCCATCCCGACGCATTCGACATGGCATGCCGCATGGCGCGCAAGGCGGGCACCGTCTCGGCGACGGGGGTCTACGCCGAGCCGATCGAGGTGCACATGGGGATCGTCTGGATCAAGGCCCTCACCCTGGTCAGCGGCCACGCGAACGTGATCAAGCACGTGGACGTCGTGACCGAGATGCTGAGCGACGGCCGGCTCGATCCCTCGCCGCTGGTCAGCCACCACATGAGCCTCGACGACGCCTCGGAGGCCTACGAGGTCTACGACAAGCGCGAGGCGCTGAAGATCGTCCTCTCGCCCTAGCGCCCCGTCTTAGGCGGGATCGGGCAGCAGCGCCAAGGCGCGCGCCGGAGCGCCGGAGCCCTCGACCAGCCTGATCACCCCGGCGATCAGCGTCGCCCCGCGCGGCGGCAGCTCGGCCAGGTTGACCAGCCCCTCGAGGTGCCAAAGGCCGGCGGGCAGCGTGATCAGGTGGACCGGGTAGCCGGTCTCGACCCCTGGATCTACGCCCAGGGTGTCGATGCCCAGACCGACGACCCCGCGCTCGACGAGCTCTTCCGCGGAGTCTGCGCCGAAGCCCGGGAAGTGCAGGTCCTGATCGCCGGTGCCCCCCAAGTAGGCGGGATCGCCCAGGTGGCGGTCCCAGCCGGTGTTCAGCAGCACCGCCGATCCGGGCTCGATCGCGCCGTCACGCGCCTCCAGGCGGGCCAGGTCGCCGGACGTCAGGTGGAAGTCGGGGTCGGCCTCGCACTCGGCGCGGACGTCGAGCACCGCCGCGGGCACGACCAGCCGGTCGGCCGCAATCGCATGGACGCGCTCGCCGTCCTCGGCGAAGTGGGCCGGGGCGTCCATATGGGTGCCCGAGTGCTCGGGCAGATGCAGGTCGCGCGAGTAGGCCGCATCGCGGCCCAGCTCCATCACGGTCTCGGCCGCGAACGGGTTCGACCCCGGCCACAGGACCGTCTCCGGCCCGAGCGGCTGGGTCAGATCGACTACCTCAGCGGTTCGAGCCACTCGGGCGGCAGGTACGCGGGGAACTCGCCGGGGAACTCGGGCATCAGCTCCATCGCCCAGCGCGCGGAGGCGCGGTCGCCGATCAGCGGCGCCAGGTCCTCGAGGCAGAGCAGGGTGCGGACCGAGGTGACGATCTGGAAGTCGGCGGCGTTCGGCTGATCGCCGCCGATCGTCCCGGCGTCCAGCAGCCGCTCGACCTTGTCCAGGTGGGACGGGAGCAGGCCGAGGGTCGACTTCACGCCGGCGTCGTCGGCGCCCACGCGCTTTGCGATAGTGCGGGCCACGGGGCGTTCAGCGCGGCGGCCACCTTGGGCGCCGGGGCGCCGACGTCTCCTCCGCGAGTTCCTCGCGGAACGCGGGCCGGTTGACCCCCATCCAGCGGTAGATCCGGCGGGGGACGTTCTGCAGCGTCTCGTCGCCCCAGCGCTCGGCGTCCTCGACCTCCAGCCGCTTGGCGGGATCGGCCGGGAACAGCGGGGGGTCCGGCTTCGCCTCCTCCAGCGCCCGCGAGATCTCCCGGGTGCCCTGGACCTTCGCGCCGTCGAGCTTCATGCCAGGGACGGTGCTGCCGCGGAACCCGCGGGTGCGGATCAGCAGCGGGTGTATGCCGGGCAGCAGCCACACCATCTCGTGGTCTATCCCCTTGTGCTCCGCCATCAGTCGGGCCGTGTGCGTCGGGTGCGAGGGGAGGAGCCCGTAGATCTTCGCCTCCACCGGCCGCACCCTACTCTGCGGCCTGTGGAGAGCCAGCCGGACAGCTCCTCATCGCCTCGCCCACCCTGGAGGACGCCTTCAGGAGGGCCGTGGTGCTGATCGTCGAGCACAACTCCGAGGGGGCCTTCGGGCTGGTCCTCAACCGCCCGTCGGACAGCACCGTCGGGGAGGCCTCGCCTGAGCTTGCCGAGCTGATCGGGTCCGAGCACGTCCTCCACATCGGTGGCCCGGTGCAGCCGAGCGCGGTCACGGCGATCGGAGAGCACGCCGAGCCCGGCGAGGCGACAAGCTGATCGTCGGGCCAGGTCGGGATGGTGGACCTGGACGCGCCTCCGGAGCTGCAGAGGGTGCGGGTCTTCGCCGGCTACGCGGGATGGGGCGCCGGCCAGCTCGACGACGAGCTCGAGGCCGAGGCCTGGATGACGGACCCGGCTCACCCCGACGACCCGTTCGCCGACGGCGACCTGTGGGCTCGCGTCCTGGAGCGCAAGGGCGACGAGTTCGCGCTGCTCGCCCGGATGCCGAGCGACCCCTCCATGAACTGACCTTGGCTCCGGCCCTCCTGCTCCTGAACGGCTACGCGGCCACCAGCGCCGACTGGGACCCGACCTTCCGCGCGCGGCTTGACGACGCCTTCGATGTGATCGCCCCGGACCCGCGGGGAATGGGCGGTACGAAGCTGGGGGGCCAGGAGATGACGATCGAGCTGCTCGCCGCCGACGCCCTCGAGCTGCTGGACGCACGCGGCGTTGACCGGGCGACCGTCGCCGGCTGGTCGATGGGCGGCTTCGTCGCCCAGCAGCTCGCCGCCGAGGCGCCCGAGCGGGTCAGCGGGCTGGCGCTGCTGTCGACCGATCCCGGGGCCGAGGCCGAACGGGCCGATCCCGAAGTCTGGGGGCGGCTCACCGACCACGGCGGCGAGCCGATCGAGCAGGCCGGACGGCTGCTGAACCTTCTCTTCCCGCCGGAGTTCGCGGCCCAGATGTTCGGTCAGTACGGTCAGGTCGTCGCGGACGCGCGTGCCGGCCTGGACCCGGCGGCGCTCACGGCCCAGGAGGCGGCGATGGACGCCTGGCACGCTTCGCCGGGCGCCGAGCGGCTCGCGTCGATCTCCACGGCGACGGTCGTGCTCGCGGGAGAGCTGGATGTGGTCATCCCGCCGTCGAACTCCGGTCTCCTGGCGGAGGGCATCGAAGGCGCGCGCCGGGAGCTGTTTCCCGGCTGCGGCCACGCGCTGATGGCCCAGCGGCCTGAGCGGGCCGCGGAGCTGATCGCGTCGGTGCGACAGGGCTAGTCGGCCTCGTAGGCGACCTGGACGTGGTCGCGCGCTACGGCGATGAAGTCCATTGAACTTCGTCTCGCCCGAAACGTGGTCGGTGATCTCGGCGTTGACAAGGGCGATGAACCTGAGGCCCTCGTTGTTCAGCAGGTCCGAGAGGCGGGTGCGGTAGCCCTCGGCGGGCAGCAGCACGTCGCCGACGACGCTCTGTCGCTCGGTCTCCACTGCGATCCGTTCACGGCGCGTGTGATCCTGAGCCATACCTTCCCTTCGGCGGGTGTCGGCTCCGGCTTGAGCGCCGGGCAGAGCCGTCCGCGGACGCGAGTCAGCGTTAAGCCTCGGCGCCCAGCAGCAGCCCGAGCTGGCGCGACTGGGCGACCATCGTCCCGTCGGGCGCCCACATGACCCCGTCCTCCTCGAAGAAGCCGTCCCGACGTAGCGGTTGTGGAAGCGGCCCAGCAGCAGCGGGCCCTCGACGGGCAGCGGCGAGCGGAAGTGCAGCGTCAGGTCGACGGTCGGCGCGGGCGCGAACTTGGACAGGCGCGGCCACGGGGCGGGGAACCAGGCGTCGGCGATCACGGCGACCGCGCGGGCGTCCACCGGCCGGTCCTCCCGCAGGCCCAGCCAGCCCCCGGTCTCGCCGCTGCTCGGACCCCGAGAACGCGGCGTTCGCCGAAGCGGTGCTGCATCACCAGCCGCCCCATGAAGGGCGGCGGCCTGTCGTCGCCCCGCAGCGGAGCGGTCGGCGCCGCGTCGGCGTCCGGGGCCGGGGACCTCGGGCATCGGCAGGTCGTCCAGGTGCGGGCCCTCCCAGGGCTTCGAGTAGGCGCCGAGCGCGAGCCCGACCAGCTTCCCGTTCTGCTCCATGCGGCCGGTGACGGTGCTGAGGCTGCGCCCCTCGCGCTCGAGCTCGGCGCTGACGGTGACGGGCCCCGCCTCGGGGACGCGCAGGAAGTGCATCGTCACCGAGCGGGCCTGGCGCTCGTCGTCGGCGACGGCCAGCTCCAGGCCCCGCATCAGGATCGCCATCACGTAGCCGCCCAGCGGGCCGCGCGGCGTGTCCCAGCCCTCGGCGAGGCGCCGGTCCAGGCGCCCTCGCGCTCGCCCTGCTGAAGCTCGGTCTCGGAGTCGAAGCCCACCGCGGCGCGGCACGATACTCGTCGCGCCGCGGCGAGCCTCTCAGGCGGGCTAGCCGCCGCCCGCCCGGTAGCCGCCGTAGGCGATCGCGCCGTGGCCGGAATCGCCAGCAGGATGCCGATGCCGCGGTCGACCCCTTCGGGGAAATCGAAGATCACCAGCCACAGCACCAGGATCAGGCCGACGGTCCCGAGCAGGGCGGTGGCTCCGGTCTTGGTCACGCCCGGGATGCTCGTCGCACCCGTGCCCGTGACCGCGGCGCCGATCGCCACGCCTGCGGTGATCAGCATGTAGATGTCGGTGGAGGATCTGCCCTTCCCAGCCGTTGACGTCGCCGAACCAAGCCAGGAACAGGGAGAGGATGAGCAGTGCGCCGCCTGCCGCGGCGATCTGCTGGCCCTGGTTCATGTCGCTCATGCTGTCGCCACCTCCGGGTAGTTGGGCTTCGCACGCTAGACCCGGCGTCGGGCGGAGGCCGGGCGGCTAGGTCTTGGCCCAGTGGACGGCGATGATGCAGTCGGCTACCACGCGCCGTCCAGCTCCGCCTCGCGCTCGCGGTAGGCGCGGCGGGCGGCCGCGATCTCGGCGTCGCGCTCGCGCAGCGCTCTCGACCGCGGCCTCGTCGGCGACCACGGGCCGCCTGAAGGCGCTTCCCTCCGCCACGAGCAGGCCGGCCGCCTGAGCCTCGGCGAAGCAGTGGTTCGCCCACCGTGTTCCAGGGACCTCGGTCGTCCAGGTCGAGCGCGAGCACGACACGCGCGGACGTCGCCGGGCTCGGGCGCGTCGCGAAGGGCGCCCAGCAGCGCGCCCTCCAGCCCCGGCCGCTCGGCGGGTCTCGTCAAGCGCCCGCAGGCGCGCGAACGAGGCGCCCCCAAGCGGCGCCCCGGCCCGTTCGTCCTCCAGCGGGCGGAGCTGTTCGATTTCGATCAGCTTCTGCTCCAGCAGGCTCCAGATCGCGACGTTGAGAAGGTTGCCGGCTGTATCCGGCCCGTTCACCTCGGCGCCGGGCACGCGCAGCGCGAAGGCGCCGGAGTCGCGCGGCGCCCACTCGGAGGCGAACACGTAGCTCACGGCGCTCGCTGTCAGGCTCGTGTTGCGGCTTCGTACCAATTCGTCTAGTGTGGCTTGCGAGGGGATCTGACCCCCAGGCGAGGCCCGGAGAATGTCGCGCAACCTGACCGAGATTCTGGCAGCGGAGGAGACGGAGTCGCCTCCGACTGCGATCGACGTGCTCAAGCGGGCGGTCGACGAGCGCGGGGAGGTCAGCGACGACGACCGCCGGACCGCCGCCGAGGCGTCGGGCCTGCCCGAGGCGGCCGTCTACGGGATCTCGAGCTTCTACGACGACTTCACCCAGCCGCGCGGCAAGCGCCACGTCAGCGTCTGCACCGGCACCGCCTGCTGGGCCGCGGACTTCGGCGAGCACGTCGGTCGCCGTCGGCTCGCAAGCTCGGCCTCAGTCCAGGCGAGCGCACGGACGACGGCGAGCTCTCGCTCGGCGAGACCGTCTGCCTCGGCTTCTGCCACACGGGCGCCTCGGTCCGCGACGGCGATCTGGTGGACGCCGGCGCCGGGGTCGACCGAGCGGGTGGGCGCAGGCGAGTCGCTGCAGGCCCCCGAGCCCGAGAGCCGCAGCATGCTGGACGAGCCGGTGATGCTGCGACAGGGCGACTGGTCGGGCCTGAAGCGCGCCGTGGCCGAGCTCGGGCCCGAGAAATGGCTGGAGGAGATGAAGGAGGCGAACGTGCGCGGCCGCGGCGGCGCGGGCTTCCCCGCGGGCGTGAAGTGGGAGTTCGCCAGCCGCGCCGAGGGCGACAAGGTGATCGTCGTCAACGCCGACGAGGGCGATCCCGGCTCCTACATCGACAAGCTGCTGATGGAGCGCAACCCGGAGCTGCTGCTGGAGGGGATGGCGCTGGCGGCCTACGCGGTCGGGGCCTCGCGCGGCTTCGTCTTCGTGCGCTCCGAGTACCCGCGCTCGATGCCGATCCTGTTCGAGGCGGTCGCGAAGGCGCGGGAGCAGGGCTTCCTGGGGGAGGACGTTCTGGGCTCGGGCTTCTCGTTCGACGTCGAGGTGCACGAGGGCGCGGGCTCCTACGTCGTCGGCGAGGAGACCGCACTGCTGAACTCGCTGATGGGGCTGCGTGGAACCGTCAGCGCCCGGCCGCCGTTCCCCGCCGAGCGGGGCTGGAACGGACACCCCACCGTCGTCAACAACGTCGAGACGCTGTGCAACGCCCCCTTCGTCGCCGCCCGGGGGGCCGAGGCCTACACCCAGCTCAGCCCCGGCGCCACGCCCGGGACGAAGCTGGTCTGCTTCAACGAGAGGTTCGAGAACCCCGGCATGTACGAGGTCTCGTTCGGGACCCCGATGGACGAGCTCTGCAACGAGCTGGCGGGCGGCCTGGTCGACGGGCACCAGATCAAGGCGGTCCAGATCGGCGGCCCGCTCGGCGGCATCCTGCCGGGGAGCCATGCTGCACACCCCCTTCGACTTCGACGAGCTCGCCGCCGAGGGCTGCATGGTCGGCCACGGCAGCATCCTCGCCTTCGACGAGCGCACCGACATGCGGGCGCTGGCGCGCCACCTGCTCGCCTTCGGCGCCCACGAGAGCTGCGGCAAGTGCTTCCCCTGCCGGATCGGGCTGCAGCGCGGGCTGGAGATGGTCGAGGCCGACGGCCCGGTCGACCGGGCCAACCTCGAAGAGCTGTTGGAGACGCTGGAGCTGGGCTCGCTCTGCGCGCACGGCGGCGGCATGCCCGCCCCGATCCGCAGCCTCATCGCCCATTTCCCCGATGAGCTGGGGGTGAGCTGATGGGCGGCGAGGGGATACAGCCTGAGCAGGTCAAGGTGACCGTGGACGGCGTGGAGGTCGAGGTCGACAGGGGCTCGACCGTGCTGCACGCGGCCCGCCTGGCGGAGAAGTACGTGCCCACGCTCTGCTTCGACGACCGCATGGAGCAGTTCGGCGCCTGCCGCGTCTGCATGGTCGGGATCGAGGGCTCGGCGACCCCGGTCGCCGCCTGCACCACGCCGTGCCGCGAGGGCATGGTCATCCAGACCGAGGACGAGACGGCGCGGCGCGTCGCCTCGAACACCGTCGAGCTGGTCATGTCGGAGCTGCCGAGAGCGCCCGCCGAGCACACCGAGCTGGCCGAGGTCGCCCGCTTCTTCGAGCTGGGCGAGCCCCGCTGGCAGGGGGCCGTTCACCCCGAGCGCCACGACGAGCGCCACCCCTATCTGGTGCTCCAGCACGAGATGTGCATCAGCTGCGGCCGCTGCGTTCGCGCCTGCGACGAGGTTCAGGGGGCGTTCGCGCTCACGGCCACCGGCCGGGGTTTCGACTCGAACATCACCGCCGGCATGGATCAGGGCTTCGAGGCATCCACTTGCGTGTCGTGCGGCGCCTGCGCGGACACATGCCCGACGGACGCCATCACGGAGCATCTGTTGCTTGACCTCGCTGCTGAAGGCGCTACAACTGGAGATGGAGAAAGGGCTCGAATGACGGATCGATACGAGCAGACGACGACCACCACCTGCGGCTACTGCGGAGTCGGCTGCCGCCTGGAGGCGCACCGCGCCAACGGCAACGTCGTCTCGATCAGCCCGGCGATGGACGGCCCCGCCAACAAGGGCCACACTTGCCTCAAGGGCCGCTTCGCCCACCAGTTCGCGCGCTCGCGCGACCGGCTCCAGGCGCCGCTGATCCGCGAGGGCGGCGGCTTCCGCCTCGCCACCTGGGAGGAGGCCATCGCCCGGATCACCGAGGAGATGGACAGGATCAAGGCAGCAGCACGGGCCCGACGCCATCGCCGGCCTCGCCTCCTCGCGCGCCACCAACGAGGACTGCTACGTGATGCAGCGCATGATGCGCGCCGCGATCGGCACGCACAACATCGACAACTGCTCGCGCGTCTGCCACTCGCCCACCTCCTTCGCGCTGCGCAAGTCCTTCGGCCTCTCCGGCGCGACCGGCTCGTTCGACGACATCGAGCAGGCCGAGGTGGCGCTGCTGATCGGCGTCAACCCCACCCAGGGGCACCCGGTCGTGGGCGCTCGCATCAAGCAGGCGGCGATCGCCGGCCTGAAGCTGATCACCGCCGACCCCCGCCGCATCGAGCTCGCCGACTATGGCCAGATCCACGTGGGCAACCGGCCCGGCACCAACGCCGCCTTCATGTGGGGCCTGATCCACGTCGTCATCCGCGACGGGCTGACCGACGCGGATTACATCGCCGAGCGCACCGAGGGCTACGAGGCCGTCGAGGAGATGGCCCAGGCCTACACGCCCGAGGCCGTCGAGGAGATCACAGGCGTCCCCGCCGCCGATCTGGAGGCCGCGGCCCACATGTACGCCGAGGCCGACCGCGCCTGCATCCTCTGGGGGCTGGGAGTGACCGAGCACAAGTACGGATCCGAGGTAGTGCAGCTGATCTGCAACCTGGCCCTGATGACCGGCAACGTCGGCCGCCCGGGCGCCGCGCTGCTGCCCCTCCGCGGCCAGAACAACGTCCAGGGCTCTCAGCGACATGGGCGCCCTGCCCGACACCTTCACCGACTACCGCCCGGTCTCGGACGACGCGATCACCAGCCAGTTCGAGGAGCGCTGGGGCGTGAAGATGAAGCGCGAGAAGGGGATGAAGATCCCGGAGATGTTCGACGCCGCCGTCGCCGGCGACCTGAAGGCGATGTACATCTTCGGCGAGGACGTCGCGCAGACCGACCCGGACACCGCGCACGTCGCCGCGGCGCTCGAGTCCCTGGACTTCCTCGTCTGCCAGGAGATCTTCGAAAACGAGACCACCAAGTACGCCGACGTGATCCTGCCGTCCTCCTCCTTCCTGGAGAAGACCGGGACGTTCACCAACGCCGAGCGCCGGTTGCAGCTCGTCGAGGCCGCCAAGGAGCCGCCGGGCGAGGCCAAGACCGACTTCGAGATCATCATGAACGTCTCCGCGGCCCTCGGCCACGAGATGGACTACGAGACCCCGAGCGACGTGATGGACGAGGTCGCCGAGATGACGCCGCGCTACGCCGGCCTGAGCCACGAGCGCATCGGCCGCAAGGGCCTGATGTGGCCCGTCGCCGCCGATGGCACCGACTCGCCGATCCTCTACGAGGAGGAGTTCGAGACCGAGAGCGGCAAGGCCAACTTCGCCGCGCTCCCCTACAAGGAGCCGGGCGACGCGGTCGACGACGACTTCCAGCTGATCCTGGTCACCGGGCGCCGCCTGGAGCACTACAACGCGGGCACGATGACCCGCCGCACCGGCAACGTCGACCTGATGACGGGCGACGTCCTGGAGATCCATCCCGACGACGCCGCCCCGCGCGGCCTGGACGACGGCGGCATCGCCACGGTCACCAGCCGGGTCGGCGAGATCAAGCTGCCGGTCCAGGTGACCGAGAACATCGAGCCCGGCCACGTGTTCACGACCTTCCACTTCCCCGAGGTCCGCACGAACCTGCTGGTCGGGCAGTCCTCGGACGTCAACACCTCGTGCCCCGAGTACAAGGTGATCGCGGTGGCCGTCGAGCACGACGCCGCGGCCGACCGGGAGCGCGAGCCGGCGCTGCGATGACCCCCGAGCGGGCCGGCGCCTCCACCGAGGCGATGCTGGCCCTGGTCCAACGGGACGGGGAGCAGGATGAGGTCGCGGTCGAGCTGCCGCTGGAGATGCGCCTCAACGGCGAGCCGGTGGCGGTGACGATGCGGACGCCGGGCGACGACGAGGCCCTGGCCGCGGGCTTCCTCTACGGCGAGGGGATCCTGACCGAGGCCCCCAAGGTCGGGCTGACCGAGGACATGGCCGCCAACACGGTCGAGGTCACGGCGCCCGACGCGGAGCCGCCCTCCAGCCGCCGCTTCTACACCAGCTCCTCGTGCGGGGTCTGCGGAAAGGGGGCGCTGGAGGAGGTGGCGGTCAACGCCCCCGCCATCGAGTCGGACCTGCGAATCGAGCGCTCGCTCCTGGCCCGCCTCCCCGACCTTCTGCGCCAGCCCGCCTTCACCCGCAGCGGCGGCCTGCACGCGACCGGCCTGTTCAGGCCCGACGGCGAGCTGCTGATGGTCCGCGAGGACGTGGGCCGCCACAACGCGATGGACAAGGTGATCGGCCAGGCGCTGCTCGACGGCGAACTGCCGCTGGCCGACCGCGTGCTCTGCGTCAGCGGCCGCCTGGCCTTCGAGCTGGTCCAGAAGGCCGTCGTCGCCGGCGCGCCGGTGCTGGTTGGAGTGGGCGCCCCGACCTCGCTGGCGGTCGAGCTGGCAGCGGACCGCGGGCTGACGCTCGCGGGATTCGCGCGGGGCGAGAGCGTCAACGTCTACGCGCACCCCGAACGGGTCGTCTGATTCCTCCAGCGGCATGATGCTCGCAGCGGCCACCGGCCTCGAGCTGGGCGACTACTACGCGGTCGGCCTGATGTTCGGCGGCTTGGTGCTGCTGGTCGCCGTGATCGCGCTCTCCCAGCAGCACGAGCGGGCCTTCACGGCGGCCGTGGTCTATCTCGCGTTCGGCGCGCTCGCGTCGCTCGGCCTGCAGCTGCTGGACGTCGACCTGATCGACCCCCTTCAGGACACCGACCTGATCGAGCGCGCTTCCGAGTTCGCGGTGATCGTCGCGCTTTTCTCGGCCGGCCTGCGCCTGGACCGCAAGCTCAGCTGGGGGCGCTGGCGCTCGACGGTCTGCCTGATCGGGATCGTCATGCCTCTGACGATCGGGGCCGTAGCGTTGTTCGCCGGCACGGCCATGGGGCTCGGCCTCGGCGCCGCCATCATCCTGGGAGCCGTGCTGGCGCCCACCGACCCGGTGCTGGCCGAGGACGTCCAGGTCGGGCCGCCGGGGGAGACGGACGAGGACGAGCCCCGGTTCGCCCTGACCTCCGAGGCGGGGCTCAACGACGGCCTCGCCTTTCCGTTCGTGTTCCTGGGCGTCTTCATCGCGGGAACCGGCGGCACCGGCTGGATCGGGGAGTGGCTCCTGGCGGACGTGCTCTACGCCATCGCGGGCGGCGTCGCCATCGGCGCCCTCGCCGGCCGTGGCCTCGGCGCGCTCGTGCAGTACAGCCACCGCCGGGAATGGCTGCTCTCGGACTTCGACGGCTGGATCGCCATCGCCGGCGTGCTGGCGATCTACGGGCTGACCGAGGTCGCCGGGGCCTACGGCTTCCTGGCGGCGTTCGCCGGCGGCCTGGCCTTTCGCCGCCACGAGCATCACGCCGAGCACCACGGCCGGGTCCACACCGGAGCCGAGATGGTGGAGAAGGTGAGCGAGCTCGCTGTCGTCCTCCTCCTGGGGAGCACGGTGACCCTCGCCGGCCTTGCCGAGCCCGGCCTCGCGGGCTGGTTGCTGGTCCCCCTGCTGCTGTTCGTCGTCAGGCCGGCCGCGGCGATGCTCGCTTTCGTGCGCTCGCCGCTCCCCCAGCGGGAGCGCCTGTTCATCGCCTGGTTCGGGATCCGCGGGATCGGCTCGTTCTACTACGCGGCGGTCGCGATCAACGCCGGAGTGCTCAGCGCCGCCGATGCCGAGACGATCTACTGGACCACGATCGTCGTCGCCGGCGCATCGATCCTGCTCCACGGCCTGACGTCGACCCCCGCCGCCAAGCGCCTCGAGGTGGGGTGAGCTGCTTCCGCTTCCGCTTCTTGGGCATCACGGGGTGGTGGCCGTAGACCGGTACCCTGAGACCGCCCGGTTGCTGCAATGGGGAACGAGGAGAGGGGCGCAAGGATGCGTAAGCTGGCTGTCGTCGCGGCGATCGTGGCCGCAGCGGTGGTTGCGGGAGCCGCTTGGGCGGCGCCGGGCGACCTGAGCCCCGCCGGGTGCATCGAGGACAACGACGTCGGCCCGGACGGCTGCACCGTTGCGCTGGGGGCCGACGGCCTGGAGCAGGCGCGCGATGTGCTGGTCGCCCCCGACGGCGGGGACGTCTACGCGGTCGGCTTCGATGACGAGGCGATCGTCCCGCTGCACCGGAACACCTCCACCGGGGGGCTCGAATACGTGGAGTCCTGCATCTCCGACACGCAGGCGAGCGCCGAGGCCTGCGGCAACACGATCGGCCTCAACGGCGCCTCGACGGTCGCCATCAGCCCGGACAGCAACTCGGTGTACACGGGGTCCGAGATCGACGATGCGATCGTCCACTTCGACCGCGATCCGCTGACCGGAGCGCTGGACCAGCAGATCTGCACCGAGGACGACACCGCCCCGGACGCGAACTGCGCACAGCAGGTCGATGCCATGAACGACGTCAGGTCCGTGGTCGTGAGCCCGGACGGGGAGCACGTGTACGCCGCCGGGTTCGCCGACTCCGCGATCCAGATCCTCGACCGCAACACGGCCTCGGGGGCGATCTCCGACGCCGACTGCGTCGAGGACGCCACCGTCGGGGCGTCGGGTTGCGCGACGAGCTCCGAGGGCCTCCAGTCGGTCCGCGGTATCGCGATCAGCCCGGACGGCGCCTCCGTCTACACCCTCAGCGAGGGGGACGACGCCATCATCCACTTCAGCCGCAACAGCGGTACGGGGGCGCTGACTTTCGTGGGCTGCTTCGCGGACGACGGCGGCGGCGGGGAGCCGACCTGCACGCAGACCCCCGGCCTCTCCAACGCTTACGCCGCCGCCGTCAGCCCCGACGGGGCCTCGGTCTACGTGGCCGCCAACTCCGACCACGCGATCAAGCGCTTCAACCGCAGCACGGCGTCGGGCGTGCTGGATCCGCAGGGCTGCGTCGACGACAGCGGCACCGCCGCGTGCGCGCAGTCGATGGTCGGCCTGGACTCGCCGGTCCGAGTGCTCGTCAGCTCCGACAATCGCTCGGTGTACGCCTCCGCGAACCAATCCGATGCCGTTGCGACCCTGGACCGCGACCCCGCGACCGGTGC
This sequence comes from uncultured Alphaproteobacteria bacterium, assembly GCA_963779545.1. Lineage (GTDB taxonomy): Bacteria > Pseudomonadota > Alphaproteobacteria > Rhizobiales > Xanthobacteraceae > PALSA-894. Next base: position 687,764 of record CAVZYQ010000015.1, read on the forward strand.
GCTGACTCCGTCGGGCTGCGTCGGTGATGACGACAGCGGGCCGGTGGGCTGCTCGCCGGTCGCCAGCGGGCTCGGGGGGATCTGGGGGCTCGCGCTCAGTTCCGACGGCCGCTCGCTCTACACGGGCGCGCGCGTCGACAACGCTGTCGCGCTGCTCACGCGCGAGCAGCTGTCCGCTGCCGCCGACCCTGTCGAGCCAGTGCCCGTTCCCGGGCAGCTGATCGTGGTGCGGCCGGTTCGGGGCACGGTCACCGCCAAGGTGCCGGGCTCGAGCGTGTTCGTCCCGATCGCCACCCTCACGGCGATACCCGTGGGATCGGAGATCGACACCACGAAGGGGACGGTCAGCCTCAGCTCGCGCGCGACGGGGAAAGCGGTCCAGACGGCGGAATTCAAGTTCGGCCGCTTCAGGGTGACCCAGTCGGCGGGGGCGAACGCCGTGACCGACCTGAAGCTCACGGGCCCGCTCGGCTGCGGGTCCAAGCGCAGGCGCGCCCGTGGCGCGGACGGCGGACCGGTCGCCTTCCCGGCGGCCCGCGGCGGCCGCTCGTTGTGGGGCTCGGGCAGCGGCAGGTTCCGGACCCGCGGCGGCAAGGGCTCGGCGACGACCCGCGGCACGATCTGGCAGGTCACCGACCTCTGCACCAGCCGGACGCTGATCAAGGCGTTTCAGGGCAAGGTCGAGGTGCGGGACTTCGTCCGCAAGCGCACCCTCGTCATCGGCAAGGGCCAGACCTACGTGGCGCCGGGGCCGAAGAGGCGCGGGTAGTCCGGCTCAGCCGGTAGCCGCGGTTACTTGCGCTTGGGCTTGCGCTTCTTCACGCACTTGAACTTGCCCTTGACCTTCTTCAGCTTCTGACCCTTTTTGCATTTGGGCTTGGTGGGGGTCGTGGGCGTGGTCCCGGAGGGCGGGTTCTGGGGCACGGTCGCGAACGAGACCGTCTCGCAGTCAGCGTTGACGGTGTCTGTCCCCTGCACGTCGACCTCGGCCGTGTCGGCTTCGGTGCCGCAGTCCACGGTGTCCGCGACCGAGTCGCGGGCGAAGATGCTGTCGGTTCCTGCGTTGCCGAACAGCGTGTCGGTTCCGAGCCCGCCGGTGATCGTGTCCGAGCCTCCGATGCCGACCAGGGTGTTGTCCGCGCCGTCACCGGTCAGCGTGTCGTTGCCCGACCCGCCGATCGCGTTCTCGATCGAGTTGAAGGTGTCGTTCGCGCCGCTCGCACCGGATGACGTTCCGGCCGCCAGGTTGACCGTCGTGCTCCCGCCCAGACCCGAGTAGTCGACCGTGTCGGATCCGCCCAGGCCGTTGAGGTTGTTGAGATCGCTGTTGCCGAGGAGCTCGTCGGCGAAGCCGGAGCCGGTCACGTTCTCGATCGAGGCCAGCGTGTCGAAACCGCCCGCAATGGTGTTCTGGAGCCCTGCGCCGAGGTTCACCCGTACGCCGCCCGGCGCCTCGTCGTAGACGACCCTGTCGTTCCCCGTGAACAACCTCTCCGTCGAGGACGTCGTCATCGTCGCGGCCCTCAAGGGTGTCGTCACCGAAGCCGCGTTCAGGAGATTGGACCTGCGTCCCCGGCGAGGGTGTCCGCGTGGCTCGAGCCAAAAGCGTTGTCGATGTTGACGAAGCCGGAGTCGGAGCCGTCGCCTCCGCTGGAGGTGCCGGCGGCGAGGTCCACCTGCACACCCGAGGGTGCGGCACCGTAGGTGATGGTGTTGGTGCCGGTTCCGCCGTCGAAGTTGTCGGCGCCGGCGTCCCCGACATCAAGTCGTCGCCCTCGCCGCCGCAGATCGTGTCCGCGCCGTCACCGCCGTTGATCGAGTCGGATCCACCGAACCCGGCGATCACGTCGTTCCCGGTCGTCCCGTTGAGTGAGGAGTTCCCCAGATCGGTGCCCGACACGGTCACGTCGAGGTTCTTGCACCTGAGCCGCTCGTAGGCCCCGGAGTCGCAGGCGCTCCCGTCCTCGGGGCCCGTGACGCCCCTCGCGAAACCGCGCTGGTCGTTGGTCACGAGGCCGCCCGAGGTGGACGTGCAACCGCCGTTCGCGTCGATCGCGGGGCTCGTGCTGGGCAGCGCCCGCGTATTCGTCGGCCCGCCGTTGTTGGTCTGGGTAAGCGTCGCCGGGTCCTGGTTCTGCTTGTCCTGGCCCGCGAGGAAGGGGCACGTGGTCCCCTGGTCGACGTTGCCGCCGGCGCTCGTGAAACCGATCGCGCCGGTGGCGCGGCACTCGTCGGTGTCGGAGTCGTCGAAGATCGTCCCGCGGATGACGAACGAACCGGTGCCGGCGGCTCCCTGGTAGCGGATGGCGTCGCCCTCGTTCGCCGCCCCCGTGGTGGCGTTATTGGCGAACGTCACCTGGGCGAGCTTCCCGGTTCCATCCTGAAGGTTGATGGCGCCGCCGCCGTTGGTCGTGGACAGGTTGGCGATGTTGCTGATGAAGGTGCTGTTGTCGACCCTCAGCTCGGCGGAGGTCCCCGTGTTCGAGTCGTTCCAGAAGATGGCGCCGCCGAAGTTGGAGTTCGTCCCGCCGGCCCCCAGGGTCTGGCCCGCCTGGTTGCCGCTGAACAGGGTCCCCGAGACGTCGAGCGTGTTCGCGCTCGCGTTGGCCCCTGGAACGGCGATCGCGCCGCCGCGGGCCGCGGCGGTCGTGGTGGTGGTCGCGGCGGTGTTCTGCGCGAACTCCGAGTTGGTGATGGAGCCGCCCGAACCGGACAAGAAGAGAACAGCTCCGCCGCTCGCGGTGCTGCTGGTCGAGATCGCGCGGTTCTGACTAAAGAGGACGCGGTCGGCAACGAGGTTCCCGCCGCCCGCCATCAAGATCCCTCCGCCGCCGATCGACGGGCCCCCGGTGCTGTTCGACTCGTTGAGCTCGACCGTGGCGTTGCTGATGGTCAGGCCTGCGTTGGCGACGATGCCTGCCCCGCTCCCGCTGGTGAAGCCCTCCTTGACGCCGACCCGGTTCATCGTCAGGTTGCCGCTGGCCTGGTTGATGATGCGGTCGGTGCCGTTCCCGTCGAGCATCGCGAGGCCGGAGGGGTTAGTCAGGATCAGGCTCTCGGTCGGCTGCAGTAGGCCGGAGGTCACCGCGTAGTTTGCGGCCGTCAGCGTGATGGTGTCCGTGCCGGAAGCGTCGGGGGAGAAGTCGCAGTCCGGGGAGGTCGCGTCGTTGTTGGAGTTTGCCTCGAGGATCGCCTCGCGCAGGGTGCAGCTGCTGTTCGTGGCCGGAGCGCCGTCGGTCAGGACGGTCACCGTGATGTTGCCGGCGAACGCCGGCGCGGCCGTCAGGGCCACCCCCGCGATCGCGATGGAGGTAGCCAAGCACGTCCCTGCGCCACGAAGCCTCATTCCCCGCCTCCCTGCTCTTGTTCCCCTACCGATTGAGGCGGGAACACTAAGGGGCGGGGGACTCTGCCGTCCGCCCGCCCCGGGGTTGCTACGTCGCTACTTCGGCTGCGGCACGATCCGGATGTAGGGCTTGGGGGACTCCCAGCCGTCCGGGTACTTCTCCTTGGCCTCGTCGTCGCTGACCGAGCCGGCGATGATCACGTCGTCGCCCTGCTGCCAGTTGACCGGCGTCGCAACCTTGTGGTTGGCCGTCAGCTGGAGGGAATCGATGACGCGAATCACCTCGTCGAAGTTGCGCCCGGTGGTCATCGGGTAGGCCAGGATCAGCTTCACCTTCTTGTCCGGGCCGACCACGACCACGTTGCGCACGGTCTGGTTGTCGGCCGGGCGTGCGGTCGTCGGCGCGCCTCGGCCTCGGCCGGGAGCATGTCGTAGGCCTTGGCGACCGCCAGGTCGGAGTCGCCGATCAGCGGGTAGTTCGGCGCGGTGCCCTGGGTCTCCTCGATGTCCTTCGCCCAGTCCGTGTGCTTGTCGGTCGGGTCGGCGGAGAGGCCGATGATCTTGACGCCGCGCTTGTCGAACTCGGGCTTGGCGTTGGCCATGTAGCCGAGCTCGGTGGTGCAGACGGGCGTGAAGTCCTTGGGGTGGGAGAAGAGCACGGCCCAGCCGTCGCCGATCCAGTCGTGGAACTTGATCGTGCCTTCGGTGCTCTCCGCCTCGAAGTCCGGTGCGGTATCGCCAATCCTCAGAGTCATCTAGTCCTCCTTGTCGGGCGCCGGTCGCGCCGCGTGGCTTGATTCGCGGGAAACACCCTAAATCCTATCGGAATTGACTTATAGCAACCGGAGGGAGAGATCCGCGGCTAGCCGCCGGACGAGGCGGCGACGAACTCGGCCACGGCATCGATCTCGGCCGAATCGAGGTCTCCCTCGAAGGAGGGCATGCCGCCGCTGCCATTCGTGACGATCTCGGCCACCTGCTCCGCGTCGACGCCGGCGTCGTCCAGATTGGGCCCGATCGCCCCGGTCGTCCCGGCCGCCTCGAGCGTGTGGCAGCCGCCGCAGGTTTCGGCGAACACGGCCTCGCCGTCGGCGGCCGACCCGCCCGCCTCCTCCTCGGCCGCGATGGGCTCGGGATCGACGATGACCGGCTCGTCCTCGGCGATCAGGATCGGTCCCACGAAGAGCATCACGACGAGCGCACCGGCGGCGATCCAGGTGATCACGCCGAGCACCCGGTCGACGCCGTTCAGCCGGCCTCTCGGCTCGCCGTTCACAGCGGCGGCCACCCGTCCTCGCCGATGAACCAGACCGCGCTGCTGTACCAGGCGGCGATCAGGATCGCGAACAGCAGCCCGCCCATCACCGGCAGCGCCATCCCGGGCAGGTCCTTCGAGCGGACGATCACCACTTTCGCGGCGAACCCGCCGTAGAAGGCGCAGCCGAGCAGCGAGTGCGCCAGCACCCTGCCGTCGGTGTCCTGGAACCCCAGCGACCAGAGGCAGTGGTAGGCGACCGGCAGCGTCAGCAGGAACGCGATCCGCCCGCTGATCCGATGCAGGTCCGGAGCCCAGGCGGGCGGCTCAACTCCCAGCTTGCCGTAGACCCAGGTCGCGGAGATGATCTGGACGAACGCGAACGCGACCGCCGCGGTCGCCAGGTAGACCTTCATCGCGATCGTCGAGCCGAAGAAGAGCGTGAAGACGAGCTCCTGGCTCGGGTCGTGCACGTTCCCGTAGACCCCGAGCGCCAGCGCCACCGCACCACCCACCGCGGCCGCCAGCAGCAGCCGCTTGCCGGACTGCTCCGAACCAGCGAGGGCCACGCCACCGTCCCCTAGCGACATGGGTCAGACCCTAATCCACGAGCTCCACGGAGTCCAGGGGGCAGTAGGCTCGCGCGCCGTGAATGTCGAGAGGCTCAATGTCGGCTGGTTCACGACGCCCGCCGGCGTCTGGCGCCAGGGCGACGACATGGACGCCCGGGCGCGCTATCCGATCCCCGCCTACGTGATCGAGGCCGGGGAGGAGCGAATCCTGGTGGACACGGGCCTGCACCCGGGCGCTGCCGAGGACGCCGAGGCCCACTACGGCGCAGGCTCCCTGCCCCTGTTCGAGCTCGAGCAGGACCAGAGCATCGCCGACCAGCTCGACCTGGAGTCGGTCACCCGGGTCGTCATCACCCATCTGCACTTCGACCACGCCGGCGGGCTGCCGCTGCTGCCCGTCTCGGTGCCGGTCGTGATGCAGCGCCTCGAGTGGGAGGGGGCCCACGACCGGGCGACCGCCGAGCGGAACTTCTTCATGGCTGCCGACTACGAGGGCATCGCGGATCAGGTGGTCCTCGTGGACGGGGACCACGACCTGCTGGGCGACGGCTCGATCAGGCTGCTGGCGACGCCCGGCCACACGCCCGGCCACCAGTCGGTTCAGGTCGGCGGGGCCGTGGTCATCGCCGGGGACGCCATCCACTATGCCGGCACCCTCGATGACCGCCGCCTCCCGGCCTTTGCGGACGACTTCGATGCCCAGGCCGCCTCGGTCGGGCGCCTGGCGTCCCTGCACGAGGACGGCGCGGAGGTCATCCCCGGGCACGACCCGGAGCTGCTCGCGCCGGGTTCGATCCCGCTGGATTGAGGCCGGGCTCAAGCAGCGCCGCCGGCGGCCTGTACTACGCCGGCAGCCTGGACGAGGTCGCCCTCTACAACAGCGTCCTCTCCCAGGCGACGATCTCGAGCCACTACGCCCGACGATGATCGGTGGGCGCAACGCTCAGTCCGGGCGGTGCGAGACGACGTTTACCAGCGTGCCGCTCGGCTCTCGAAGCATGAAGCGCCGGACTCCCCACTCCTCGTCGCGGAGCGGATAGGCGATCTCCTGACCCGCGCCGGGGTTCCAAGCGAATCTGGGTATGCGTGGAAACCGCTCGGCCCTCCAGCGCGATCCCGGCCCCCGCGTTGGGACTACCGCTCCTCGTCCGAAAGGGGTCCAGGAAGACTTTGTGCACTTGAGGCCCCTATAGGGGCCCTAACTGCACAATGAGTTGGCTGGCCGAGCTGCCGCTTTCCATGCAAAGGGGTAGTCCGACGATTCCGCGCTCTAGCTGGTTCGTCCAAGTTCCCACCCGGACGGTAAACGCTTCTACAGAGACCCGGCTCACCCAACCTCTTGGAAGGCCCGGCCTTTCCAGAATCCTTCCATCGGCGCCTTTCGGCGCGATCCACGGAGCATATGGACAACGAAAAACCCCGCGTTAGCGGGGCTTTTCGGGATGGGCGCGGGTGGTTTCGAACCACCGACCTCTCGCGTGTGAAGCGAGCGCTCTCCCACTGAGCTACGCGCCCGGGAGACTGCAGATCATAGGAAGCGGGGGAGGGGTCCGCCTCTCTATCGTCGCGTGGCCGTGAAGTCGCTCGTCCGACGCCTCGTTCCCTACTCGCTGCGGCGCGCCTTGTGGCGGGTGCGGCGGAACGTGCCGCGGGTGGCGCAGCCGCTGTCGGCGGTGCTGCCCGAAGCGGATCCGCCGGAGCGGCCGATCCTGGTCCTCGGTTGCCCGCGATCTGGGACGACGGCGCTTCAGGAACTGCTGGTCGCGAGCCCCGAGCTGGGCTCGATCCACAACGAGGGGCACATCCTCTGGGATCCCTACCACCACCCCGGGGACCGGGGCTGGGACTCCGACGCGCTCGGGGCGGACGGCGTCAGCGACCGCGAGCGCGCCTACATCAACCTTGCGATCCGCATGTTCGTCAGGGACAAGCGGTTCGTGGACAAGACCGCCGAGAACGTGCTGCGGATCCCCTACCTGCAGGAGCTCTTTCCCGACGCCACCTTCGTCTTCATCCGCCGGCGCGGCGCCGACACGGTCAACTCCCTGATGGAGGCGTGGAAGGCGCGGCCGCGGTTCGTCAAGTACCGGCTGCCCGAGACGCTCGACGGGCTGGGTGGGCTCAGCGGCGACAGGTGGAGCTTCGCCCTGGTCCCCGGCTGGCGCGAGCTGCGGGACCAGCCCCTGGAGCGGGTTTGCGCCGCCCAGTACGTCGCCTGCAACGAGGCGGCGCTCGACGCGCGGCCGGGCGTGGATCCCGCCCGCTGGCACGAGGTGGCGCTCGAGGAGCTGACCGCCGATCCCGTGGGCCAGGCGGAGCGGCTCTGCGGCCTCCTCGGCATCGACTTCGGGCCCGAGGTCCGGGCGCGCGCGGAGGCCTTCAACACGACGCCGGCCTCCACCTCGCTGACTCCGCCGCGCGTCGACAAGTGGCGCACGCAGAACGAGGCCGAGATCGAGAGCATCCTGCCGCTGATCGAGCCGACGGAGAAGCGGCTCGGCTACTGAAGCTCGGCCGCGAGCTCGCGGTACTGCGCCGGGCTGAGGGCGAGAAAGGCCTCGACCCAGCCGCGGCCGCCGAACCCCTGGAGCGAGCGCCATCGTGCCAGCGCCTCGCCCGCGGTCAGATCGAGCGCCTTGGCCGCCGTCTCGTGGGCCGCGACGGCCTCGCGCTTGCGATCGATCACGGAGGTGACGTCGACCATGCGGTTCGGAACGAGCGGCGTCCACACCTCGTAGCCCCAGATCTCGGGCACCGGGGCGTCGCCGGCGCCGTCGAGCGCAGCGGCGAGGGCGGACGACACCGCCCGGTGGTCGGAGCCGCCGTCGAGCAGCCACGGAGCGAAGACCGCGTCGGGCTCCAGCTCCGAGAGAACCTTGCGGAGCCCGGAGGTCAGCTCATGCGGGTGCTCGTCCAGGCGGCCGTCCGGCAGGCCGAGGAAGCGAGTGTCGGCATCCGAAACCGCCGCGGCGCGTTGGGCCTCGGTCCGGCGAAGCCGCGCGATCTCATCCGGTGGCAGGTCGGTCCCCTGCGTCGCCTCGCCGTCGCTGGCGGTCAGCGTCGTCACCTCCGTGCCCCGATCGGCGAGCAGCGCCATCGTGCCGCCGCAGCCGAGGCTCTCGTCGTCTGGGTGGGGAGCGATCACCAGTGCCCGGTGGAAGTCGGGAAGGAGCTTCACGGGACCGCCACCGCGGAGCGACCGGGCGGTGCGGACGACACGGCGAAGGTCCTCGGGCACCACCGTTCTGATGCGCGGGACCGCTCTCCTCAGCGGTTCCGGTAGACGCATGGTCGGCGCAGTCTATGGCGGGTGGGGGCGGCCATAGACTGCTCACGCGCGCAAGGGACGCGCGTCTCGACTTGGCTCGACGCCTTCACCAACTAGGAAGCTTCACCGCGCATCACAAGTGGATCGTGCTCGCGATCTGGCTGGTGCTGCTGGCGCTCGTGATCGGCCTGGTCAAGTCGGTGGGCGCCAACACCTCCAACAACCTGGAGCTGCCGGGCACCAACAGCCAGGACGCGACCAACCTGCTCGCCAAGCGGTTCCCGCCGCAGCAGAACGGCAAGAACCCGATCGTCTTCCAGAGCGCCGATGAGAACGGGAAGGTCACCGACTCGGAGAACAAGCAGGCGATCCAGGAGTCCTTCAAGGCGATCAAGGAGCTGCCCGCACATCAACAGCATCGTCAGCCCGTTCAGCCAGGACGGGCAGGCGCAGATCAGCAAGGACAAGCACACCGCCTTCATCACGGTGCTGCTCAACATCAGCAACGAGGAGGTGACGGAGGGGCTGGCCCAGAGGTTCCTCGACGCCGCCGAGCCGGGCCGCAAGGCCGGGATGAAGGTGGCGGCCAGCGGCCAGATCGGATCGGAGCTGTCCGAGCCCGAGACCCACAGCAGCGACGTCATCGGCCTGTTCGCGGCGATGGTGATCCTGGCCTTCACCTTCGGGACCCTGGTGGCGATGGGGATGGCGATCGTCCCGGCCTGCCTCGGGCTGCTGGTCGGACTGTCGCTGATCGGGCTGCTGGGCCACGTCACCGAGGTGCCGTCCATCGCTCCGACCCTGGCGACGATGATCGGCCTCGGGGTGGGGATCGACTACGCGCTCTTCCTGGTCAGCCGCTACCGCGTGCACCGCGCCGAGGGGATGGGGACGGAGGACGCCATCGCGAAGTCGGTCGGCACCACCGGCACGGCCATCGTCTTCGCCGGCACGACGGTCGTGATCGCGCTGGTGACGCTGCTGGTCGCGGGGATTCCGCTGGTCACGTCTCTCGGCTACGCCTCCGCCGTGGCCGTCGTCACCGCGGTGCTGGCGGCGATCACGCTGCTCCCGGCGCTGCTGGCGCTGGTCGGGAGCAGGATCGACTCCCTGCGCGCTGCCCGCGTTCATGCACCCGAAGCCGAAGAAGGCGGGCAAGGGGTTCTGGGGCAAATGGGCGGCCTATGTCACCGGCCACCCGGGCCGTTCCGTGGCGCTCATGCTCGCGGTGCTGATCGCGCTGATGATCCCGTTCTTCTCCCTCCAGCTCGGCCAGGAGGACATCGGCGCAACCCCCAAGGACACGACCGAGCGCCAGGCCTACGACTACCTCTCGGAGGGCTTCGGGCCGGGCTACACGGGGCCGCTGATCGTGGGGGTGGACCTGGGCGACGAGCCCGCCGAGCCGAGCGAGGAGTTCGAGAAGCAGTACTCCAAGGCGCAGAGCCTGCAGAACGAGCTGGAGAACGAGCAGGCCCAGGGCGAGACCGGCGCGGCGTCCCTGCAGAACTCGGCCGACGAGCTGGAGGCCCAGGAGGACACGCTGCTGGCCGAGAAGGCGACTCTGGAGACCAAGGCCGGGGACCTGAAGACCGAGAAGGGCCGGCTGCAGAAGAACGCCGCCAAGCTGCAGAAGCAACAGGACATCCTCAAGCAGCTCGAGCCGCTCGTGAACCAGGCCGTCGCGCTCGTGAAGCAGGGCGCGAAGCTCGCCGTCCAGATGGCGCAGACCCTGGACAAGATCCAGGCGATCCAGAAGGCAGAGCAGTCCACCACCAATCCGGCGGCCCAGGCCGAGGCTTCAGGCGCGCGAGGCCGAGCTCGAGGCGCAGCTCGACGCGCTCAAGGACCAGCAGAAGGAGCTGAGCCAGGACGCCCAGGCGCTGGGGCGCCAGCTGGACAAGGTCAAGGCCCAGGCGACCAAGCTCGGCAAGGGCGCCTTCGACATCGCCTCGGACGCGGCGCAGGCGGCAGCCGAGGCCGTGACGCTGATCAAGCAGAAGAACAAGCTGATCCAGCAGGCGGCGAACCTGAAGGTCAAGGCCGCGAACCTGAACACGCAGAAGGTCCAGCTCGAGGCCCTCCAAGAAGAGGCTGAGACCCAGCAGCAGCAGGCCGAGAAGCTGAAGCAGACCCTGACCGACGAGCTGACCCTGGCCGGCGGCGACGAGCGCGGCACCGACACCCGCCTGGTCACCCTGCAGGAGGGGCTGACCGACGCGATCGGGGTGCAGCTCGTGTCACCGCCCGACATCAACAAGAAGGGCGACGCGGCGGTGTTCACCGTCATCCCGGACTCCGACCCGGCGGACGAGCGCACCACCGACCTGGTGACGACGATCCGCGAATACGTCGTGCCCCAGGCGACCGAGGGCAACGACATGAAGGCCTACGTGGGCGGCTCGACGGCCGGGAACCTGGACCTGGCCACCGAGATCGCGGCGAACCTCTTCCTGGTCATCTTCGCCGTCATCGCGCTCGGCTTCCTGGTCCTGCTGATGGCCTTCCGGTCCTTCGTCGTCTCGGCCCAGGCGGTCTTCGCGATCATGCTCTCGGTCTGCGCGGCGTTCGGCGTGGTCACGGCCTGCTTCCAGTTCGGCTGGGGCATCGACCTGGTGGGGATCGACACCGAGCAGGGCGACGTCCCGATCGCCAGCTTCGTCCCGCTGATCATGTTCGCCGTCCTCTTCGGGCTCTCGATGGACTACCAGGTGTTCCTGATGAGCCAGATCGAGCACGCCCGCTCGGAGACCAAGAACCCGGCGCTCGCGGTCCGCCGGGGCCTGGCGGCCGGCGGGCGAGTGATCAGCGCGGCGGCCCTGATCATGATGTCCGTGTTCGGCAGCTTCATCATCAACGGCGACCCGACGGTCAAGCAGTTCGGGGTCGGGCTCTCGGTGGGGGTCGCGCTCGCGGCCCTGAGCGTGCTGATACTGGCGCCGGCGATCCTGACCATGGCGGGGAAGTCAGCCTGGTGGGTGCCGAAGTTCGCCGACCGCTTCCTGCCCCACATAGACATCGAAGGCACCGGCGTCGGCGACCGGGGCGCCCCCAAGGGCGAGGCGAAGAAGAAGCGCGCCTACGACTCGATGAAGCTCTAGCTACGTCCCGAGGACGCGCAGGACCTCGGGCACCGAGGTCAGGCCCTGCTGGGCCTTCTCGAGCCCGTCCTCTCGGATGCGGTGCATGCCGCCGCGCACCGCCGCGTTCGTGATCTCGGCGCTCGAGGCCTTGTGCAGGATCAGCTCGCGCACCTCGTCGGTCATGTACAGCACCTCGTACAGGCCCATGCGCCCGCGGTAGCCGGTGTTGTTGCACTGCACGCAGCCGACCGCGTCGAAGGCCTGGAAGGCCTCCTGCACAATGTCCTCGGAGAACTCATCGGGGGTGATGGTCACCGGGCGCTTGCATTCCTCGCACAGTCGCCGCGCCAGGCGCTGGGCGACGATGCACTCGATTCCGGAGGCGACCAGGAAGGGCTCGATCCCCATCTCCACCATGCGGGCGGCGGCGACGGCGGCGTCGTTGGTGTGCAGGGTGGAGAGCACGAGGTGGCCGGTCAGGGCCGCCTCCATCGCGATCTGCGCGGTCTCGCTGTCGCGGATCTCTCCCACCATCAGCGTGTCGGGGTCAGAGCGCACCATCGAGCGCAGGCCCGAGGCGAAGGTCAGGCCGGCCTTGGGGTTGACGGGGATCTGCTTGATGCCGTCGACCTCGAACTCGATGGGATCCTCGATCGAGATCACCGTGCGGTCAGGGGTGTTGACCTCGTTCAGCAGGGCGTAGAGCGTGGTCGTCTTGCCGGCCCCGGTCGGCCCTGTGGTGAGAATGGCGCCGTGCACCTTGCCGACGGCCTTGGTCAGCAGCCGGCGGTCGCCATCGCGCATGCCCAGCGACCCGAGGTTGAGCACCACGCGGTCCTTGTCGAGGATGCGCATGACCACGGCCTCGCCCCGGATCACGGGCAGCGTGGAGACGCGGATGTCGATGCCGCGCCCGTCCACGGTGAGCGCGATGCGGCCGTCCTGGGGGACGCGGCGCTCGGCGATGTCGAGCTCGGCCATGATCTTGATCCGCGAGACGAGCCCCGCCGTGAGCTTGGCCGGGACGATGGTCGGGTCCATGACGACGCCGTCCACGCGCATCCGCACGTGCATGTCGCCGTTGCGCGGGTCGAAGTGGATGTCCGAGGCGCCGCGGTTGACGGCGTCCGCGATGATCGAGTGCGCGAGCTTGACGACCGGCGCGTCTCCCGACGCGGCACGCAGATCCAGGACCTGCTCAACCTGCTCCTCCTCGCTGGGGTCCGCCGCCTCGATCTGGCTGACCGAATCGCTCAGCACAGAGAGCTGCTTCATCACGGCGTCGAGCCCCTCGGGACTGGCGATCGCGCGCCGCACCGGGTAGCCGGTGCTCATGGCGATGTCGTCGAGGGCGATGAGGTTCGAGGGGTCCGCGGTGGCCACGAGCAGCGAGCCGTCGGGGAGGAAGGCGATCGGAACGGCCCGGTACCTCTGCGCGTCGGTGGAGGTGACCAGGTTGGTGGCGGCCGGATCGACGTTGAACAGGTTGAGGTCCACGAAGTCGAGGCTGTTGCGCTCGGCCAGCGCCTGGGCCAGCTGCGTCGAGGTGACGAGGCCGCTCTGCACGAGCAGCTCTCCCATGGGCCGCTTCGA
>CAVZYQ010000016.1:0-164859 GCA_963779545.1 uncultured Alphaproteobacteria bacterium
CGGCATTCCGGAACTTTTCGTCGAGCGCGCGCTACCGTTCCTGACCGTTTACAGCGGCCAGCCGCAGGTCAACGTGCTCGATGCCGAGCCGCAAGTGCTCGCCGCCATTCCCGGAATGGACCCGGAACGGCTGCATCCGTGATACTTGCCCGTCGCAAGGCGCAACACCGCAGAATGCCCAGGTTCTGCTGGCGACGCTTGGTCCCGCCCAGGATTTCGCGACGATCCAAGGCAACAAGGCGCTGCGGGTGACCACCCGCATCGCGTTCGACAGCGGGCAGCGCATGACCACCGAAGCGGTCGATTTTCGTCATGGACAGCGGGACCGAGCCCTATCGGATCCTGACCTGGCGCGACGACATCGACGAGACGCGCGCGGAGGCGCGATGACCGGCCTGTCCGACATCACCGCGATAGGTGTCGCGCTGGCTCGATCGGCCGCTGCAAGCGCGATCGTTCGGCGTTGTCGGGCTGTTCAGCGTCGCGCCGGAGCCGTGCAGGTCATTGAAGAGGACGGCGGTTCGTTCCTGATCCAGACCGCGGCAATGCCGCCGTCGGGACTTCCCTTCGAGCGTGTGCGGCTGGTCGAGGGCCAGCTCGCGGCTCTCACACCGAAAGCGTCGCCGCGATGCTGCGCGGCAGCCGCGCCGAGCTGACGCTTGCAAGCCCGCGCGCGTGCTGTTCAAGCCGCTCGAATTGCCGCAGCGCGCCACCGAATTTCTCGACGGCGTGGTGCGCGCGCAGATCGATCGGCTGACGCCCTGGACCGCGAACGAAGCCGCCTTCGGCTGGAGCGCACCGGCGCAGGCCGGTGCTGACCGCATGGTGGTGACGGTCGCCGCGACCGCGCGCGCGCTGGTGCAGCCGCTGGTCGAGGCGCTCGCCGCAGCCGGCGCTGAAGCCATCACGGTGACGGCGACGCCGCCGGGGATGCCGCGCCGATCACCGTGCTCGATCACCAGCGCGCGCGGCGCGGTCGACTTCGCGCGCGTGCGTCGCGTGCTGGTCGCGTTGCTGCTGGGCTCAGGGCTCCTCGCCGGTGCGTCGCTCTCCGCCGCCGCCGTTGTCAGCATGAACATGGCAAGCAAACAGGAAGATTTGACACGCCGCATCGCGGAACGCCGCATGGCGATCCGTGCCGGACGCGAACTCGCCGCAGACCGCGACGCCGTTGCGCGCGCTGGAGCGGCGCAAGTACCAGAGCCCGTCGAGCGTGATCGTGCTCGAAGTGCTCTCGCAGATCCTGCCCGACCACACCTATGTCACCGAACTGCGCATCGAGGGCGACAAGCTGCGTGTCATCGGCGTGACGCGCGACGCGCCCGAACTGATCCGCCTGCTGGAGCGTTCGCCGAATTTCACCCGCGCCACCTTCTTCGCCCCGACCACGAAGGCGCGCGTCCGATCCGGGCGAACGCTTCCACATCGAGGCGCAGATCGAACCTGTGTTTGCGTACCGTTCATGAGCATGACCGCAACATTGCGCTCGTTCTCCGCCCGCGCGTCACTCGCGGTGATCGCCTACGGCGTCGCCGTGGTGATGCTGCTGGCGATGGCGTGGTCCGGCGTCGCCGACATCCTGGAGCGCCGCCAGTCGGTGGCGGCCGCATCCGATCTGCTGGCGCAACTCGAAGGCCGTAAGCCTTTCCCGGGAGCCACGGCCGGCGCGAGCGCGACACAAATCCCGACCGGTTCGCCGTTCCTCGAAGGCCAGACCCTCACCGTGGCGGGTGCGGGGCTGCTGCAGCGTGTCGCGGACGCCGTGACCAAGGTTGGCGGCAGTGTCCTCTCCTCGCAGGTCGACGTGCAGGGCGTGCAGGCGAAGGACGGCTTCGTCAGCGTATTGGCAAGCTGCGAGATCGAATTCACCGCGCTGCAGCGCCTGCTCTACGACCTCGAAGCCGGCATGCCGTATCTTTTCATCGAGCAGTTCGCCGCGCAGGCCGCGACGACCTCCACCACGACGGACTCAGGCGGGCGGATGCGGCTCCTCCTGTCGGTCTCCGGCCGCTGGGGAGGCGAAAAATGAAAGTGCGCCTCGCACCCTATCTCGCGCTTGCCGCGAACGCTGCTGATCGGTGCGGACGCGCGCGGCGCCAATCCGCCGAACGCCATGGACCTTCCGCCCAGCAACGTCATGCCGGCGCCGGTCGATATGTCGCCGGCGGCGGCGCCGGTCGTGCGGCAGAGCGATCCGACTGGCAATCCGCTCTGGGCGATCCCGCTCTCCGCGCTGACCGCGACGCGCGACCGGCCGCTGTTCACGCCCTCGCGCCGGCCGCCTGCACCTGCGGTCGCCGGGACGCCGGTTGTCGCGGCGCCACCGCCTCCGCCACCACCTGCGGAGGCCGAGCAGCCGCCGCTGATATTCGTCGGCGCAGTAGTGAGCGAAACGGAAGGCTTCGCGATTTTCCTCGATCAGGCGACCAACCGCGTCGTCCGCCTCAAGCTCGGACAGGACCACTCCGGCTGGGTACTGAAATCCGTGAAGGCGCGCGAGGCGATGCTGCAGAAGGACAGCCAGAGCGCGACGCTCGCGCTGCCGGTGCAGGGCATGGGTGGCAATCCCATTCCTGCCAGCGCCCCCGTTCCCGGCCTCCCACGCCCTCCCAGTGTACTCCCCCTCCCCGGTCCCCCTGTTTACGGTGTACCGGAGGGGGGCCTGAAGCCGGGCATGAAGGAGCCTGAGCTGTAATCAGCGCTCCGGCTTCGGGATCCACGCGCGCGCGAGATACTGCGCGTCGGCAAGCTGGCCGAGACTCATTTTCGGCGGCAATGGCGTCGCGCAGGCGGACGTTGTCCTCGTGCTCCGGACCTTTGGTGCCGCAGCCGCCAGGCTCAGCCACATGTAGGCGAGCACATGATCGGCAGCGAGGCCGAAGCCCTTATCGTACATCAGGCCGAGCAAATGCTGCGCGACCGCATTGCCCTGTTCGGCGCTGCGCCGGTACCAGTAGGCCGCGAGGCCATAGTTCTGCGGCACGCCGCGCCCGTATTGATACATGAAGCCGAGATAGGCCTGCGCGCGCGGGTCGCCCCGCTCGGCCGCGGGCCCAACATTCTTGACGGCGCGCGGAAAGTTGCCGGAGCGGTATGCCCCCTCGCCCGGCTGAACGGGCGTGAGCGAGGTCCGGCACGATCAGCGCCAGCGCCGCGGCGAACACGAATCCTGAGGTCTCATCACGCAGCACCGCCCGCGAGCTTGTTTGATGTGTCAGTCTAGGCGCATTTCGGATGGTAATTCAACGGCTTGGATGGAACCGAGAGCTTAACCAATTCCTACAACGGTTTATTGAGGGAAATCGCGCGAGAGTGCGCCACCTTAATCACAAACGTGGCGGCGAACTTTGGCACAGGCAGCGGACTTCGTTCATGCGCGCACGGCCTTCGCGGAGCCGCGCGCCAGCGCGCCGCCCGGCCCGCGATCGCAGCCGAGCAATCGCGGCCGGCGAGCAAGTTCGCGCTCTCGGTGCACACCGACCTTGCGGCCATCGAGCATGAGTGGCGGCAGTTCGAGCAGAGCGCCGAGCTGCACGCCGTTCCAGACCTTCGATTGGCTCTCGATCTGGCAGCGCCACATCGGCACGCTCGCCGGCGTCACGCCTGCGATCGTGATCGGTCGCGCGCGGCGGCGACATCCAGTTCATTCTGCCGCTCGCCGTACAGCCCGGCACGCTCGCGCGCCGGCTGACCTTCCTCGGGCAGGACCTGTGCGACTACAACGCGCCGCTGCTTGGCGTCGACTTCTCCGCGCATATCACGCGCGAGAATTTCGCGCGGGTTTGGGCCAATATCCGCGCGTTGCTGCAGGCAACGCCCGCGCTGCGTCATGACATCATCGTGCTCACCAAGATGCCGGCGCAAGGTCGGCGCGCAGGACAATCCGTTGCTCGGCCTCGACGTGCGGCTCAATCCGAGCGGCGCCTACGAGACCGCGCTCGGCACCAACTGGGAGCAGTTCTATACCGGCAAGCGCTCATCGGCGACGCGCCGCCGCGATCGCACCAAGCTGAAGAAGCTCGGCGACCTTGGCGCGGTGAAATTCGTCGATCCGGACGCGCAGAGCGAGATCGACGCGACGCTCGACGTGCTGATGGTGCAGAAGAGCAAGTCGTTCGCCCGCATGGGCGTGCCGAACATGTTCGCGCGGCCTGGCCACACGGACTTCTATCGTGCAGCTCGCCGCCACGCGCAGCCTCGCACACCTGAGCCGCCTCGATGTCGGCGCACACGTGGGCGGCGGTCAATCTCGGGCTCACGTTCCGCGACTGCTACTATCACGTGCTCGCGAGCTACGACGACGGCGAGGTCTCGCGCTTCGGCCCGGGCGCGGCGCACCTGCGCGAGCTGCTGCGCTACGCGACCGAGCGCGGCATGAAGCGCTTCGACTTCACCATCGGCGACGAGCCCTACAAGCGCGACTGGTGCGAGACCGAGCAGCGCCTTCGATTATTCGGCCGCCGTCACGTTGCGCGGCTGGCCGTCGGCCGCGCTCTCGCTCGGCTGGCGGCGCATGAAGCGCGCCATCAAGCAGACCGCGCCGCTGTGGAACGCGGTCGAGAAGCGTGCGCACAACGATCGCGGCGATGCGCAAGAAGCCGGCAGCCGCGAAAGGACCGCGAAGGACGAGGCCGAATAGCTACTTCAGGAACTCCGGCGAGATCAGCTGCGGCAGGAACAGCGATACCTTCGGCCACACGATCACCAGCGCCAGCACCATCAGCATCGGCACCAGCATGATGCCGGTATCCTTGATGGCGTCGCGGATGCGCATTCCGGCGACCGAACACGCGATCATCAGGCACAGCCCGTAAGGCGGCGTGACAAGGCCGAACGCCAGCGACACGATGCCGATCATCGCGAAGTGCACCGGGTCCATCTGCACCGCCTTGGAGAGCGGCTCGAGGATCGGCGCGCAGATGATGATCGCCGGGATCGCGTCGAGGAAGCAGCCGACGACCAGGAACACGAAGGCGATGAAGAAGCCGGTCGCCATAAAGCCCATGCCCCATGCGCTGACGCCGGTGAGGATCGCCTCAGGGATCTTGTAGTAGGCGAGCAGCCAGCCGAATGCGCTCGCCGTGCCGACGCAGAACAGCGCGATGCCGGCGAGCTTGCCGGTGTCGAGCAGCGCCGCGTAGAGGCCCTTCAGGTCCATCTCGCGATAGACGAACAGCGACAGGATGCCCGCGTAGAGCACCGCGATGCAGGCGGATTCGGTGGCGGTGAACCAGCCGAAAATCTTGCCGCCGATGATGATGCCCGGCGTCAGCAGCGCCGGGACCGCGATCCAGGTGGCGCACAGAAGCGCGCGCCACGTCTCGCGCGGATAGGTCGGATAGTTCCGCGCCTTGGCGTAGGCGTGCACGGTCGCCATCTGGGCGACCCCGATCAGCAGGCCCGGAATGATGCCCGGCGAGGAACAGCGCGCCGATCGACACCGTAAGGATGCCGCCCCACACGATCATCAGGATCGAGGGCGGGATGATGACGGCGAGCACCGCCGACACCGCCGTGATGGCGACCGAGAAGGAGAGGTCGTAGCCTTCCTTGGTCTGCGCCTCGATGAAGATCTTCGACTGGCTCGCCGCATCCGCGGTGGACGAGCCCGAGATGCCGGCAAAGAAGATCGACAGCACCACGTTGATCTGCGCAAGCCCGCCCGGCCAATGGCCGACCATCGCGCGCGACAGCTTCAACAGCCGGTCGGTCGTGCCGCCGATGTTCATCAGGTTCGCGGTGAGCAGGAAGAACGGCACCGCGAGCAGGATGAACGAGTTGTAGGCGTTGAAGGTCTCCTGCATCAGGTTCATCGTGTCGAGCCGCGGCTCGATCGCCAGAATCGGCAGGCACGCGAGCGCGAGCGCGAAAGCGACCGGCACCCGCAGGAACATGAAGAAGAAGAAGCAGCCGAACAGAATGAGCGCCGCCATTCCCGGCGTCAGCACGGAACCCGTCACTTAATTTCTCCCGGAAATGATCTTGAGATCGGCGATCACTTGCTCGCCGAGGAAAGACGATCCACGACACGCCGGTGACCGGCCATGCGACGTGGATGCACCACAGCGGCAGGTCCGCGAGCTCGGACGTGCGCTTCCAGGCAAATCGCGTGAACTCGATGCCCGCCATAGACGAACACGCACCGCAGCCGCGAGGACGCCGAGCCGCCCCAGCAGCCGCGCGACCGCCTCGATGCTGCGGCGGACCTGCGGCCAGACAGGTCGACCTCGAAGTGGGTCGACTCGCGCACGCCGATCATGGCGCCGATCATGATCGTCCAGATGAACATGAAGCGCGCCATCTCCTCGGTCCAGATGTAGGACGGGATCAGCTCGGTATAGCGCGAGAAGATTTGCAGGCTGACCGGGATGACGAGCAGCCCGACCGTGATGGCGACGAGCCGCGGACAGCAGCGCCGCATAAGCAGCCGGTCAGACGGCGCCACGCGCCGGGCGCGCCTGGCGTGCCTGCCGAAACATCGCTCATGCGAGCCCCCATTCCCAGGAAACGCGCGGCCGGAAGCTGATTCCCGGCCGCGATCTCAGATCAGCACTGAGGCTGAGCGTCGCTCACTTCATGTCGGTGATCGCCGCGAAGATCTTGTCGGCGCCGATTTCCTTGGCGTAGGCCGCCATCACCGGATCGACCAGCTTCTTCATCGCGTCGCGGTCCGCGAACGGCACGCGCTTGAGCTTGCCGGCCTTCTCCAGCGCGTCGAGCTTGGCGGTGTCTTCCGACGACTCCACTTCGCGGCCGTAGGCGCCCGCTTCCTTGCCGGCCTTGATGATCGCGTCCTGCAGGTCCTTCGGCAGGCCCTTGAACGTCTTGGTCGAGAAGCAGATCGGCCGGATCGTGATCGCGTGCTCGGTCATCGCGAGGTGCGGCGCGACCTCGTAGAACTTCATCGACTCGACGCCCGCCGCCTCGTTCTCGCCCGCCGCGATCACGTTGTTCTGGATCGCGTTGTAGACTTCGTTATAGGCGATGACGGTCGGCGCCATGCCGGCCGCCTGGAACGTGCGGCTCCAGATCGGCGCGCCCTGCACGCGCACTTTCAGCGCCTTGATCTCGGCGAGGTTCTTCACCGGCTTGTTGACGAAGATGTTGCGCGTGCCGCCGCCCGCGTAGCCGATCAGCATCACCTCGGCTTTTTCGTTGATCTCGTCGGCGACCGGCTTGAGCAGGTCGGCGTCGAGCACCTTGTTCCAGTGCGCGAGGTCGCGGAACAGGAACGGCGCGTCGATGAACGGCGCGGCTTTGGAGAAGGTCGACATATGCGCTGGCGACACGATCGCGTAGTCGACCGCCTTCCCCTGCGCCATGTACTCGAAATACTGCTTTTCCAGCCCGAGCGACGAATTGCGGTGCAGCATTGAAGTTGATCGGCTTGCCGTAGTATTTCTTGACCAGCTCCTCGAACTTCAGCAGCGCCTTGTTGAAGGCGTGGTCGTCGTTGAACTGCACCGCGCCGTTGAGCGTGATGACCTGTTGGGCCTGCGCCGGCTGAAGTGTTGAGATCGCCGCGGCGACGCCGAATGCCGTTACCGCCAAGATTCGCGACACGAATCGCATAGAGTTCCTCCCTCGAAGACGCGGCGGATTGAAGCTCCGCCGTATTTTTTCAGGCTAACATGCTAGCGCGCGCGTACACGGCGTGGCAAGGCGGCGCAGATGGTGCTGTTCGACCCTGACGATCCGCGGACGCTGCGGCCTTGGCTGCTCGATCACGTCTGCCGATTCTGGCTCGCGCGCGTCCACGATCCGGCCGGCGGGTTTTTCGAAAATCTCGATGCGCTGGGATCGCCGGTCGCAAGTCCAGCGCCGCACCACGCTGGTGCAGGCGCGGCTGACTTACGTGTTCAGCCACGCGTATCTGCTTGAGCGGCGACCCGGCCTACCGGGAGGCTGCGCGGCACGGGCTCGCGTTCCTGATGCGTGCCTCGCGCGCGCCGGACGGCGGCTGGTTCCGCGTGGTCTCGGTCGACGGTGCGACGCTCGACAACACGCGCGACGCCTACGACCACGCCTTCGTGCTGTTCGCGCTCGCCTGGTATTTCCGCGCGACCGGCGACGCGAGCGCGATCCAGCTCGCCGATGCGACATGGCAATTCATGAAGCATCGGCTGGCCGACCTGCGCCATGGCGGGTTTTTCGAGGAGTTCGCGCCGGGCCGCGCGCAGATGAAGTTGCCGCGGCGGCAGAACCCGCACATGCATTTGCTCGAGGCACTGCTGGCGCTGCATGAGGCGACGCACGAGAAGAACTGGCTGCGCCGCGCCGGTGCTCTGGTCGAACTGTTCAAGGGTCGTTTCGTCGATCCCGACACCGGCGCGCTGATCGAATTTTTCGGCGAGGACTGGTCGGTGGCCCGGGCGACGAAGGGCGTTGCGCGAGCCGGGCCATCAGTTCGAATGGGTCTGGCTGCTGCATGAATTTCATCGCTCACACGAAGGACGAAAGCGTTGCGCCTTATGCGGAGCGGCTGTTCGCGTTCGGCTCGACAGTTCGGCATCGAGCGCGGCGACGGCCTGGCGGGCGCGGTGTTCGACGGCGTCGACGCGTCAGGCGCGCTGGTTGCCGGCACGAAGCGCTCTGGCCGCAGACCGAATACATCAAGGCCTGCGTGGCGCGCGCCGAATGGCGCAACGACGATGCGGCGCGCGGCGCGATCACCGCGCATCTCGCGCTGATCGCGAAGCACTTCATGCGCCCCGACGGCGCCAACTGGCACAATCAGCTCGCGCGCGACGGCACGCCGATGGCGCCGGTTACACCGGCGCGCGTGCTGTATCACCTGTTTCTGGGGGTCGCCGAGGCCGAGCGCGGCTTGCTGCGGCAAGGATGCGCCTAACAGCGAACGTCCGCCGTCCACTGGCCAATCCGGAAAATGACGAACTCCGCCGGCTTGAGCGGGGCGATACCAATCTCGGCGATCAGCCGACCGCTATCGATATCGTCCTGCGTCATCGTCGTCGCGTCACAGCGCACGAAATAAGCGTCTTTGGCTTGTCCTGCCCGCGAACGCTCCCTGACGAAACAGCGACTGGAGAAAGTTCTCGACCGATTGGCGGACCCGCCGCCAGGTTTGCGGCTTGTTCGGTTCGAAGACGACCCAGAGCGTACCTTTGTAGACGCTCTGTTCGATGTGCAGAAACAGCCGCCGCACCGGCACATACTTCCAGTCGGGATCAGAAGCGGCTAGCGTGCGGGCGCCCCACACGACGTGGCCGACATTCGGAAAGCCGCGCAGGCAATTGATGCCGGCGGCGCTGAGCGGTTCGCTCGCGGCATCGCTGAGACTGCTCGGCTTGCCGTTGATCGACAGCCCGGTCGCGCCGCGCAACGTCGCTTCGGTGCCGGCCGGCGCCTTCCACACGCCGCGTGTCGCATCGGTGCGGCTGATGACGCCCGCAACCATGCCGCATGGCGCGAAGGCCGCGACCTTTCCGGCATCGAGCGGGTCCGGCGCCAGCACGCGCGGGAAATACAGCGCGGCGTTCTTGCGATCGATCGCATCGAACGCAGCCGCGTTCTTCACCGCATCGCTGGCAGTCCAGGATGCCGGCGCATCGACGATCAGCATCGCGCCGCGTTTGCGCGCAATATTCGGCGGCCGGCCCCCAAACTTTCTCGATGTCGTTGTCTTTCGCGCGGGCGAACGGCGGGATGCAGAGCAGATTGAATTGCTCGACGTTGTCGAGCGCATAAAGGCCGGTGCGTCTCGCGCGGTTTGCCGGCGCCGTCACCTCGGCGGTGCTGATTGCCGAACCGTCTGTTGCGGATCCCCCAGCCGGCGTGACATTCGCCTGATCCGCCGGCGCGGCAGCGCGCAGTCCCGAACCGAGCCGTAACAGTCGCGAATTCGCGGCGAGCACGGCGCCGACAAATTGCGGACTGACCCGATCGACCGACACGCCGAGAAACCGCTCGGTGACGCCGCTTCCGCCGCGTTTCGCCGAATCTATCCGGCTGGCCGCGTCGTCCGTCACCGCGAGATTGAACAGCGTCCTGTCGCCCGGCTTCAGGCCAACACGATTGATCGTGACACTCAGGTTGAGGCCCCAGCTGCCGGGGCTTGCGGCACGAAATACTTCGCCGTTCTTCAGCTTGATCGCCGCAGCCTTCGCAGCCGATGCGCCGGAGCGCGTCGCAACGCGCACGACGATTGCCTGCGTGCCGCCGTTCTCGAAAAATTGCTTTACCGCGTAGCTGAGCGTTGAGTCCCGCCACAAGCCGCCGTACTCGCGTTCGTACTCGGCGAAACTTCCCAGCCGTATTCCGACGTCAACCGGGCCGCGCCACGCACGTCCGACGAACGCCGCGGTCGAGGTCGGGACACGCTCGATGCTGTGAGCGCCGCCCGTCGTCTCCTCGACATACACGCCCGGATGACTGATCTCCGGCATGTGCGGCCCCGGCTTGCGGTGGCTCAGAAGCCCGCCATCGCCTTCTGGTAATAGCTCGTGTCGATGTACGTCGCGGGATCGGCCGGCGTGCCGCCCTCGAACTGCGCGCGCAGCTTCAGCACATTGCGCACGCCCTCCATGTCGAGAGCTGCGTCCTTCTGGAAGCCCTTCAGAGTCGCGTCATAGGCCTGGCCCGCAACATCCTCCGGGAGCTTCAGCCGCTCGACCAACAGCGCGACCGCCTCGGCCTTGTTCTTTGGCTCGACCATCCAGCGCAGTCCCTCGATGCAGCCCTGCAGATATTTCACCAGCGCATCCGAATTCGCCGTGCCCCACGCGCGCAACACGAAAGCTGCCGACCCTTGATACGCGCCGAGCGCGTTCACGGCCGTGTCGAGCGCCTTGAGCCCGGCCTTCTCGGCGCGGATCGAGAACGGCGGGTTGAGCATCGCGGCCGCGTAGGTCTTGTCCTTGGTCATTGCTTCGAGCCGCAGCGCGGTGCCGCCCACCGGCTTCACCTCGTAGTCTCCCTTGTTGAGGCCCTTCTGGCGCAGCATCTCGTAGAGCTGGAACGCGTAAGCCGTATTCACGGCATCCACCGCGACGGTCTTGCCCTTGAGGTCGGCGAGCGCGTTGATCTCCGGCTGCACCACAAGGCGGTTGAAGCTGTCGTCGCCGCCGAGCACCACCGCGATGTCGACGTTCGCCTTGTCCTTCAGCGCGAAGGCATTGTCGATCGCCGAGTGCGCGATGTGATAGCGGCCTTCGGCCAATCCATTGCGCAATTCGCCCGAGTTCGGCGTGAATTTCAGGTCGACCGCAAGGTCGCGTTTGGCAAAGAAGCCTTTCGCCTGCGCGGCGAACATCGGCAGGTTCTGCACGCCGGGGAAAACGATCACGGAGAGCTTGGTCTCGGCTCTCGCTGGCGTGAGCAGCGCCGTCAATGCGGCACCGAGCAGCAAGGCCTTGAACATCGCGCGCATCGTCGCCCTCCTATGTTTTCTCTGCCGTGTCCCGCACGCGATGCAGCGCTCTTGGCGGTGCGTCGCAGATGCGGGACCCCGGTTTCTTCGTCTGCCAGCAACCGGGATCCCGGGTCTGCAGCGCATCATGTATGCTGCGCTGCGCCCGGGACACGGCGCTAGACATTCCGTCTTCCGAACGCCGCCTCCATCTCGCGCCGCACCTTCACGGCGGAATCATTCGGGTCGAACTCGACATCCGCCCACTTGAGCTGCTCGCCTAGCGCCACATCGCGCTTGAGCTTGATGTTGTGCGCGAGGCCGAGCGGCAGCAGCCCCTCGTCGAGCGAGCGGTCGGCCGGCGTCTGCTTGCCCCACACGCAATAGCCGCCCTCCCCGTCGAGCATCTCGCCCTTCTTCAGCGTGCGCTTCGCCGTTGCCACCACGTCGGAGCGGAAGCCGTTCGGTGCGCCGGTCGGCTCCTTGCGCAAGGCCGCGCTCGCGACCGAGATGCCGAGCTCCAGCCCGATCATGTGGATCGGCCGGAACAGCGCCATGTGTTCGAAGGTCTCGTCGGGCAGCATGTTGTATTCCTGCGCGCAGCGCCGCACGTATTCGTGTCCGCACTTGATCACCACGTAGGTGCCGACCTGCAAGTGGTTCTCGACCGGCGACTTGTCGCGATGAAGCGACGAGACCACTTCGGTCGTGCCGCCGATCGCGAGCTTGCCGCCGTTGGCCTTCGGCTTGCACACCTTCGCGAGGTCATAGACCGAAGAGGGCGGGAACGACAGCCCGTCCGGCTGCGGCGTGAGACCTGTCGCGTTGCACACCGCCGTCATCTCGATCCCCGACTTGGTGCCGTCGATAAACGAGTTGAACATCTTCGGATTCATGCCGCCCTTCGCAACGACTTCCGGCGGCAGCCCGAAATTGTCCCACACGGTGTCGGGCGTCGATTGATGAAAGGTCGGGTGATAGCGCGTGCCTTTGCCGGCCGAGACCACCTCGAAGCCTGCCGCGCGCGCCCAGTCGACATGCTCGCAGATCAGCGCCGGCTGATCGCCCCACGCAAGGCTATAGACGACGCCGGCCGCGCGCGCTTTCGAGGCCAGCAGCGGACCCGCCACCACGTCTGCCTCGACGTTGACCATGACGATGTGCTTGCCGTGTGCGATTGCCTTCAGCGCATGCGCGATACCGGCCTTCGGATCGCCGGTCGCCTCGACGATCACCTCAACATCGGGGAACGCGATCAGCGCGTCCGAGTCCTGCGTAAGATGCGTGCGCCCGCTCTTGAATGCATCGCCGAGCGAAGCCGCGCGATATTGCTGCTCCTCCCAGCCGCAGGAGGCGAGCGCCTTGGCGGCGCGCTCCACCGACAGGTCCGCGATGCCGACGAGATGCATGCCGCGCGTGCGCAGCACCTGCGCCAGGAACATGGTGCCGAACTTGCCGGCGCCGATCAGCCCGACGGTGACCGGCTTTCCGGCGGCTTCGCGTTCGAGCAGCAGGGCATGCAAATTCACGAGGCGTCCTCCGCGTTTTTATTGCGGGGATGACACCACAGATCGGCGGCTGAGAACAGCTACTGGCAGAGAGCGCGCGACACGAACGACTCGTCCGTGCATTCCTGCGGGTTCGGCGCGCGCCCCTCGCGCCACATCTGCGGCGGACACTTGTGGGACGACGTGATGTCGAGGCTGTTGCCGCGCTCGAAGCCCTTCGTGCGGCAGAGAGCCAGTGCGGCGCTGGCGCAATCCGGCGCACCATTCGGTGCGATCGGGCAGACCTCGCGGCCGGACACGGCGTTCGTTCCCGGCAGGCGCGCGACCGTTCCGGCCGCATCGCCGACGCCCTTGGCGAGGTCGCCTGCAGCGCCCGTGGTTGCGCCGAGCGTCTCGGCGGTGCCGCGCACACCGGCGCTTACACCAGCGCCCAGACTCTGAAGGGACTGATCGATGGCACGGCCGATCGCACCGAACGTCTCCTGCGGCGTCGGAAGTCTTTCCGGCAACAGCGGAGCGGACGTTTGCGGCGCGGGCGGTGGCGCAGTGATGATCTGCGGCGGATCGGCAGGGATCGCCGGAGCATTCGCAGGCTGCGCGAACGCAACCGTCGCCATCAGGCATGCTGCGGCGCCGAGCGCGCCCGCCCAACAGAAAAGTCCGTGCATCGCTGCGATCATGGCTGAACGAGGCAGGTGGTGCGCCTGCCGCGTGGCAGAAATGAGGAGCCGCGCATCAGCGCCGAAATATTCACGATCTGAGGTACTTAACCGCGAAGAACAGCGCCATGAGGGCCGCGCAACCGATAGCTGCCAGCAACCCGAGGCGCTTCTCGATGAAATGGCGGATCGGCTCGCCGTAACGCCGCAGCAGCCAAGCCATCAGCGCGAAGCGGGCGCCGCGCGCCACCACGCACGATGCGATGAACAGCCAGATGTTCACCGACAGCGCGCCGGAGACGATCGACACCACCTTCATCGGCGGCAGATGCGCGAGGCTGGACGTGATGAGGATCAGCACCAGGAATTCGAAATTGCCGCTCGCCTGAGCGCGCAGGTCCTCGAACTTGGCGAGGCCGCCCGTCCATTCCAGCACAGGCCGCGCGATGAACTCGTAGGCGTAGTGCCCGAGCCACCAGCCGAACACGCCGCCGAGCACCGAGGTCACGGTCGCGATCACGGCGTATCGCCAGACCCGCTCGGGCTTCGCCAGTCCCATCGGCACGAACAGGACTTCGGCCGGGATCACGAATACCGAGCTTTCGACGAACGCGATGAAGCCAAGCCACCACTCCGCGCTTTTGCGCGCCGCCAGCGAAAGCGCCCAGTCGTAAAGCCGTTTCAGCATGCCGGAAGATGGTCCCGAAAAAACATCGCCCCGGATGTTATCCGGGGCGGAAGCGATCTAGCGGCGACAGTCCGGAAAGTCCATGCGGCCGCGCAGCGCGCGGACCGGCGACGCGCGGTCAGCGCCGCTTGCGCAACCGGCGGCTTTCCAGGGTCACGACCTTGCGGCGTGCATCGCCGTCGCCGTTCTCCTTTGGCAGCTTCTCGGCAATGCCGAACAACCGCTCGCGCCGGTCCATTTCCTTCCAGACATCCTTCGGCTGAATGCCTGAGGAGACCCAGACCACGGCGAGATTGTAGATGAGGTCCGCGCTTTCCTTGATCACCGCGTCGCGGCTGCCGTGCATCGCGTCGATCACGACTTCGACGGCTTCCTCGGCGAGCTTCTTCGCCATCTTGGCGCGCCCGGATCGCAACAACCGTGCGGTGCGCGAGCGCGCAGGATCGCCGTCGCGCGCCGCCAAAATCCCAGCATAGAGGCGGTCGACCGAATCAGTCATTCGCCGACCATAGCGCAAGTGAGTCTATTAGTTGTTAACGAGTGAATTTTTGACGCAATATCTGGCTACTCTTGCGGCGATGCAAAACGGCGGCCCGAAGGCCGCCGTTTGCACATTGTGTGCGTGCTAGAGGGCGCCGCCACTAGGCGGTCCAGGATTTAACGGCGGCGGCGCCGAAGAGCCCGCGGCCTGTCCACCGTGATAGCCGGATGGCCGCTCCAGCGGCCCTGGTGGCCATACCCCGGATGGACGCGATGCTGATAGACCGGCGCTGAGTGATACGCAGGCGGTGCGTAGTGATAGGCGGGCGGCGCGTCGTAGTAGCCGTACGCGCGCGGACCGTAGTACGGCCGCTCGTAGTAATCGCGCCGGCTGTTCGCTGCGGCGACCGCGCCGATCGTTCCGATGATCGCACCGAACGCCGCAAGCGGCACGGCCGGGTTACCGCGATAGCCGCGCTTGCGCTTGCGTTGCGCGCTGATGTCGGTCACATCGCTCTGCGGCTGAATTGTCGCCACGCCGCCGAGCGGGGCCGCCGCGACGGGGCGCAGATCGAAGCTCGTCAGCGCGATCGCAATCGCCGTCGCACCGACAAGCACGGATTTCATGATCATCTGTATCTCCTCAGAGTGTCCGCGGCGCTTGCCGATGAGCGATGCCGCGAGACGGAGAAGTCGCTCGTCTTGATAACGTGCAGCAGAATGCGCAAGTTCCACTGAACGCAGGTTGAATGCGCGCGCTGCGTTGATGAATGACAAAAACGTAATGTTTATCGGAGGAAATCGCCTGTCCGCACGACGACCGCTGCGAGAGAGCGCGATTTATTCACCGTCCGCCAGCAAGGTCGCGTTGCCGCCTGCCGCCGCGGTGTTCACCGTCAAGGTTTGCTCGGTGGCGAAACGCCGCAGGTAGTTCGGCCCGCCCGCTTTCGGCCCCGTGCCTGAAAGTCCCGACCCGCCGAACGGCTGCGTGCCGACCACGGCGCCGATCATGTTGCGGTTGACGTAGACATTGCCGTTCGCGAGCCGCCGCACGATGTGCTCGGCGGTGTCGTCGATGCGCGAATGAACACCGAGCGTCAGGCCATAGCCGTTGGCGGCGATGTCGTCGAGCAACCGATCGAATTGGTTCGCGCGCCAGCGCACCACATGCAGGATCGGGCCGAACACCTCCTCGGTGAGGTCGCGCGCGCGGTCGAGCGCGATGATGGTCGGGCGGCACGAACGTGCCGGATGCCGGCGCACCGTCGTGGCGGAAGATCACGCGGCTCTTGTGCGCCTCGACCCACGCGTCGAGCTTCTCCTTCGCCTCCGGGTCGATCACCGGGCCGACATGCGTGTCGACGTTACGCGGGTCGCCGACCACCAGCGCGCGCGCCGCGCCCTCGATCATCTCGATCATGCGGTCGGCGACATCCTCCTGCACGCACAGCAGCCGCAGCGCCGAGCAGCGCTGCCCGGCGGAGCGGAACGCCGATGTCACCACATCATCGGTCACCTGCTCGGGCAGCGCGGTCGCGTCCACGATCATCGCGTTGATGCCGCCGGTCTCGGCGATCAGCGGCACGATCGGGCCGTCTTTCGCGGCGAGCGCGCGGTTGATGAGGCGCGCCACCTCGGTCGAACCGGTGAACGCAACGCCCGCCACGCGCGCGTCGTCGACCAGCGCAGCGCCTGCCTTGCCGTCACCGATCACGAGATGCAGCGCCGATTCCGGCACGCCCGAATGGTGCATCAGTCGCACCGCGGCGGCGGCGACCTGCGGCGTTTGTTCGGCGGGTTTCGCGATGACGCGAATTGCCGGCGGCCAGCGCCGCAACGACCTGCCCCGTGAAGATCGCGAGCGGGAAATTCCACGGGCTGATGCAGACGAACACGCCGCGCCCGCGATGATGCAACTCATTGGTCTCGCCGGTCGGGCCGGGCATGCGCTCGGGCATCAGCGTCTCGCGCGCCTGGGCCGCGTAGTAGCGGCAGAAATCCACCGCCTCGCGCACTTCCGCGAGCGCGTCGTCGAGCGTCTTGCCGCCCTCGGATTGCATGAGCGCGATCAGCGCGTCGCGGTTCTGCTCGTAGCAGATCGGCCGTGCGATCGAGCGCGGCGGCGCGCTCTGCGACCGGCGTTTCGTTCCACGCCGCAAAGCCTTTCGCTGCACCCGCCAGCGCATCCGCGACGCTTTCACCCTTCGCCTGCGCGAGCGGCGCAGCCTTGCTCACACCCGCAAGCAGCGCCTCCAGACTTGCCCTGTCGCCAAATTCCACGCCTGCCGAATTCGTGCGCTCCGGCGCATAGAGATCGCGCGGCAGCGGAATGCGCGGATGGCGCGCGCGGCTCGCATCGGCGATCCAGTGCTGCGGCCGCTTCAGGATCTCGCTCACCGGCACATTCGGATCGGCCGCGACCGACACGAACGACGAGTTCGCGCCGTTCTCCAGCAGCCGCCGCACCAGATAGGCGAGCAGGTCGCGATGCCCGCCGACCGGCGCATAGACGCGACACGCCGCGCCCGGCTGCTCGGCAATCAGTCCCTCGTAGAGCGCTTCGCCCATGCCGTGCAGGCGCTGAAACTCATACCCCTCGACGCCGCCCGCCTCCTCGATCACGCTCGCGACGGTGAGCGCATTGTGGGTCGCGAACTGCGGATAGAGATACGGCCGCGCGGCAAGCAGCTGCCGCACGCAGGCCATGTAACAAAGGTCGGTCATCGCCTTGCGGGTGAACACCGGATAGTCCGGCGAGCCCGCGCTCCTGCGCGCGCTTCACCTCGGTGTCCCAGTAGGCGCCCTTGACCAGCCGCACCATCAGCCGCCGGTCGAGCGTGCGCGCCGCATTCGCAACCCAGTCGATCACTTGCGGTGCGCGCTTCTGATAGGCCTGGATCGCAAGCCCAAAACCGTCCCAGTCCGCGAGCGACGGGTCGGCCAGCAACGCTGCGATCACGTCAAGCGAGAGTTCGAGCCGGTCCGCCTCCTCGGCATCGACGGTGAAATTGAGATCGTGCGCTTTCGCCTTTCGCGCAAGCTCCAGCACGCGCGGCGTGAGTTCACGCAACACGCGTTCGCGCGAAATCGCCTCGTAGCGCGGATGCAGCGCGGAGAGTTTTACCGAAATGCCCGGCCGGTCCGGCAGCCGCGCATTGCCCGCCGTCAGCCCGATCGCCTCGATCGCCCGCGCGTAGCTCTGGAAATAGCGCTCCGCATCGGCGGCCGTGCGCGCGCCCTCGCCGAGCATGTCGTAGGAGTAGCGGAACTCGCGATGCGCGGCGGCGCGGCCGAGCGCCTCCTCGATGCTTTGCCCGAGCACGAAATGCGAGCCGAGCAAGCGCATCGCCTGGCGCGTCGCGGTGCGCACAGCCGGAAGGCCGAGCCGCTTGCCCAAACTTTCGAGGATGTTCTCCGGTGTCTCGCCCGGGTTGATGATGCGGGCCGAGATGCCGAGCGCCCATGCGGATGCCGAAACGAGCAGCGCGGTCGACTTCACTTCATGGTGGGTCCAGTCGCCGGACGAAAGCTTGTCCTCGATCAGCCGGTCCGCTGTGGCCGAATCCGGCACACGTAGCAGCGCCTCGGCCAGCACCATCAGGGCGAGGCCCTCCCTGGTGGAGAGCGAATACTCGCGCAGGAAGTCCTCGATCCCGCCGAGCCCGCCGCTCTCCGCCCGGATTGCCTCGACAAGGCGCGTCGCACGCTGATCGATGCGCGCTTCCGCTGCCGCCGTGCGCGGCGCTTGCGCGAGCAATCCGGCGGCAAGTTCTTCGTCCGGCGCCGCGTAGGGAGCGGTGAACCCCGGCAGCGCTTTCGTCGGTGCAGGCTGGCGGATCGGGCTCGCGGTCATCGCATGTCCATGCCGACTCGGGTGTCTCATTCTATCGGAGCGCCGCGGCTCCCGCTCGCGTCCGGCGGTGCCGCCTGCGGATGCGGCACGCTGCCGCGCTTCTATGCACGCATTCACTCTTTGCGGCATCCCTGCTTGCACTTTGGGGCGGCATGTTCTTTGCTAAAACACGGCTGAAATGAGCAAAAAACGCTATGGCGGCCCTGCGTGCGGACAGGCGGCGCCAACGCCCAATCGAAAGGACGAAGACATGACCGTCGATTTCCTCCGGCTCGGCCGGATCGGACTTCTCGCCGCCGCATCGGCACTCGCCGCAACAGCAGCTTCCGCGCAGCAGGCGATCAAATTCTCGCTCGACTTCCGGTTCGAAGGCCCGTCTGCGCCGTTCCTGGTTGCGATCGACAAGGGCTACTTCAAGGCCGAAGGCCTCGACGTCACCATCGACACCGCGGGCGGCTCGCTCGAGCCGATCAACCGCGTCGCGTCCGGCACCTATGACATGGGCTTCGGCGACATCAATTCGCTGATCAAGTTCCGCGACGCGAACCCTGCCGCGCCGATCAAGGCCGTGTTCATGCTCTACAACAAGCCGGCATTCTCGATCGTCGGGCGCAAGAGCCGCGGCGTCTCGGCGCCGAAGGATCTCGAAGGCAAGAAGCTCGGCGCCCCGCCGCCGGACGGCGCTTACGCGCAGTGGCCGATCTTCACGCAGGCGAACGGCATCGACCCCGCGAAGGTGCAGATTGTTTCCGTCGGGTTCCCGGTACGCGAGCCGATGCTCGCCTCGGGCGAGGTTGACGCGATCACGGGCTTCTCGTTCTCGTCCTACATCAACCTGAAGGACCGCGGCGTTCCGGCGAACGACATCACCGTGTTGCTGATGGCCGATTACGGCGTGAACCTCTATGGCAACACCATCATGGTGAACCCGAAGTTCGCCACCGAGAAGCCGGAGGCCGTGAAAGGCTTCATCCGCGCCTTCCTGAAAGGCCTGAAGGACACGGTCGCCAATCCGGCAACCGCGGTCGACTCGGTGATCAAGCGCAACGATGTGGCGAAGAAAGAGGTCGAGCTAGAGCGCCTGCAGATCGCGCTGAAAGACAACATCCTCACTCCGGAAGTAAAAAAGAACGGCTTCGGCGGCGTTGAGATGGAGCGCCTCGACAAGTCGGTCGACCAGATCGCTCTGACCTACACGTTCAAAAATGCCAAGCCGAAAGGCGCGGAGGTGTTCGACCGCTCGTTCTTGCCCGACGCGGCCGCACGGAAGGCGGACTGATTGAGCGCCACTTCTTCCGCTCGTCCCCGCGAAAGTCGGGGACCAAGAAGCTTGAAGCGAGTTCTGGATTCTCCGCTTCTCCGCCTTCGCTAAAGCTTAAAGCGGCGGACCCAGCGCTTACGCCGAAGCCTCGTGCGTAGGCGGTTCGCGGGAATGAGCGGAGCAAGGGTGTGAGCGCGTTCGTCGCCCTCGATGACGTCAGCCACACCTACGGCGGCGCGGGCGGTACGCTCGCGGTCGACGGCCTTACGATCAAGGTGAACAAAGGCGAGTTCGCCGCGGTGGTTGGGCCCTCCGGTTGCGGCAAGTCCACGCTAATGAAGCTCGCCACCGGGCTGCAATTTCCCTTCAAGGGAAAAGTGGAGGTCGCGGGCGCGCGCGTCGACGCGGCCGGTGAAGATCGCCGGCATGGCGTTTCAGGCGCCCACCTTGCTGCCGTGGCGCACCACGCTGGACAATCTGCTGCTGCCGCTCGAAATCGTCGAGCCGCACCGCAGCCGCATTCGCCGCCACAAGGCCGAATACGTCGCGCGCGCCGAAAAGCTGCTCGCCTCGGTCGGCCTTGCCGGACAGGGCGACAAGTTTCCGTGGCAGCTTTCCGGCGGCATGCAGCAGCGCACATCGCTCTGCCGCGCACTGATCCACGAGCCAGATCTGCTGATGCTGGACGAACCGTTCGGCGCGCTTGATGCGTTCACGCGCGAGGAGCTGTGGTGCGTGATCCGCGATCTGCATGCGGCGCGCAAGATCACCATCGTGCTGGTGACGCACGACCTGCGCGAGGCAGTGTTCCTCGCCGACCGCATCTTCGTGATGTCCGCTCGCCCCGGCCGCGTGCTGGCCGAGCGCATCGTCGACATCCCGCGCCCGCGCGACCTCGAAGTGACGTTCTCGCCGGAGTTCGGTGGGATCGTGCACGAGCTGCGCGAACACATCGTGCACGCGCGCCAATGAAGGGGAACATCGCCATCCGCCTTGCGCCTTGGCTCGCGACCATCGCGCTGTTCGTGTTCTGGGAAGCGGCGTGCCGCATCTTCAATATTCCGGTGTTTTTCCTGCCGCCCCCGACGCTGGTGTTCAAGGCGGTCTATGACTACTGGCCGGCTCTCTACAGGCACTCGCTGTTCACGCTCTCCTCGACCTTGGTCGGCTTCGGCCTCGCGGTCGGCTTCGGACTGCTGCTTGGTCTTGCGGTCGGCTGGTCGCGTGCCATCTACGCCGGCGTCTACCCGCTGATGATCGGCTTCAACGCCATTCCCAAGGTCGCGGTGGTGCCGATCCTGGTGCTGTGGTTCGGCATCGGCTTCGTCCCGGCGGTGCTGACTGCGTTCCTGATCTCGTTCTTCCCCATCGTGGTGAACGTCGCGACCGGCCTCGCCACCATCGAGCCCGAGCTTGAGGACGTGCTCAAAGCGCTCGGCGCCTCCAAGCTCGATATCATGCGAAAAGTGGGCATCCCGCGCTCGCTGCCCTACTTCTTCGGCTCGCTGAAGGTCGCGATCACGCTCGCGTTCGTCGGCGCCGTGATCTCCGAAAGCGTCGCCTCCAACGTCGGCATCGGCAATCTGATGCTGCAGGCACAGGCGCAGTTTCAGGTGCCGCTGATCTTCGCCGGCCTACTCGCGCTCGCCGTCGAAGGCATCGCGATGTACGCCGTGATGGCGTGGCTGGAAGGGCGCATGACCGGCTGGGCGCAACGCTCCGGCTTCGCCCAGGCCTGACGCTTGTCCGTGATTTCAAGGCTTTAGGGCCGCCCCACTGGCGCCTTTCGGCGATGGAACTGTCCACATGCCCTTGCCGTTAGGATCGGCGTAGCCGAAGGTTCCACCGGAGTTGCCCCGCCCGCGAGCGATCCACCGCATGAATTTCTTCAAACTCTATGGTCGTGTGCTCCGCCTGCTCGGGCCCGAGGCGCGGCTCGGCTGGATTCTGGCGATCGCCAACATCCTGCTCGCGGCGGCACAATTCGCCGAGCCGGTGCTGTTCGGCCGCATCATCGACACGCTGGTAAAGACGCAGGCCGCGAACGCGCAGCCCGACGCGGCCGCCCTCACCCCGCTGCTCGCCGCCTGGGTCGGCTTCGGCCTGTTCACCATCGCCTGTTCGGTGCTGGTTGCGCTCCATTCCGACCGTCTGTCCCACCGCCGCAAGGCAGCGGTGCTGACCAACTACTTCGAGCACGTGCTGCAGCTTCCGATTTCCTTCCACGGCGGCACCCACTCGGGCCGCCTGATGAAGGTAATGCTCACCGGCATCGATGCGCTGTGGGGCCTGTGGCTCTCGTTCTTCCGCGAGCACTTCGCGGCTTTCGTGGCGCTGTTCGTGCTGCTGCCGCTCTCGCTCTTCGTCAACTGGCGGCTCGCCTCCGTCCTCGTCGTGCTGACCGTGGTCTTCACCGGCCTTACCGCACTGGTGATCCGCAAGACCGAGAAACTGCAGGGCGCGGTCGAGAGCCACTACACGGCGCTGGCCGAGCGCACCTCCGACGCGCTCTCCAATATCGCGCTGGTGCAGGGATTTTCCCGCATCGAGGCCGAGGTGATGAGCCTGCGCAGCGTCGCGGGCAAAGTGCTCGCCGCGCAGATGCCGGTGCTCTCGTGGTGGGCGATCATCGCGGTGCTCACCCGCTCGGCCACCACCGTATCGATGCTGGCGATCTTCCTGCTCGGCATCTGGCTCAACGCCCAGGGCCTCGCGACCATCGGCGAGATCGTCACCTTCATGAACTTCGCCGGCCTGCTGGTGATCCGGCTCGAGCAGGTGGTCGGCTTCTCCAACAAGGTGCTGATGGATGCGCCGCGGCTGCGCGAATTCTTCGACGTGCTCGACACCGTGCCGGCGGTGCGCGACCGCGCCGACGCGGTCGACCCCGGCCGCATGCGCGGCCTGATCGAATTCCAGGACGTTTCGTTCTCTTACGACGGCAAGCGCGCCGCCGTCGCCGACCTCAACTTCACCGCCCTGCCGGGCGAGACCATCGCGTTCGTCGGCACCACCGGCGCCGGCAAGTCGACCGCGCTCGCGCTGCTGCACCGCGCCTTCGATCCGCAATCCGGCGTGATCAAGATCGACGGCATGGACATCCGCGCCATGAAGCTCGCGGCGCTGCGCCACAACATCGGCGTGGTCTATCAGGAGGCGCTGCTGTTCAACCGCTCGATCGCCGAGAACCTGCGCGTCGGCAATCCGGACGCCACCGAGGCGCAGATGCGCGAGGCCGCCGAGCGCGCGCAGGCGACCGAGCTGATCGATCGCCATCCCGAAGGGCTCGAAGGCTCGGTCGGCGAGCGCGGCCGCTCGCTCTCGGGCGGCGAGAGGCAGCGCCTCTCGATCGCGCGCGCCATGTTGAAGGACCCGCCGATCCTGATCCTCGACGAGGCGACCTCGTCGCTCGACGCCACCACGGAACGCAAGGTGCAGGCCGCGCTCGACGAGGTGATGAAGGGCCGCACCACCTTCGTGATCGCGCACCGCCTTGCCACCGTACGCAATGCGACGCGCATCCTGGTATTCGATCAAGGCCGCATCATCGAGTCCGGCACTTTCGACGAACTGGTCACGAAGGGCGGCCGCTTCGCGGACCTTGCCAGCGCCCAGTTCCTCACCGCCGAAGTCCCGGCCTTGCCCGCGCCGGAGCAGGAAACCCCTGCCGCCGCCGAATGATTTGACAATCGGTCGCCCGCCCCTATTGTCCCGGCGGCTTTCGGGTAAGGGCTCATGACAAAGCAAGAAATTTCCGCGTTCTGCGTCGATCAACTCGCCGAGATCCTGCGGATTCCAAAGGACAAGGTGGACGTGACCGCGAAGTTCACGCGCCTCGGCCTCAACTCCGCGATGACGGTCTATCTGCTAATGGAACTGGAAGAGAAGCTCGATCTCGAGCTCGCGCCGGAGACGTTCTACGACCATCCGACGGTCGACGATCTGTCCACTCATCTGGCCGAGAAGGTCGCGGCGCGCTCCGCACAGCCCGCGGCCACGCGCTGACGCGCGATGGCGCAGTTCGCCTCACTCGTCCATATCCTGGCGCATCGCGCTGCGACGCAAGGCGATGAGCGCGCGCTGGTTTTCCTCACCGACCGCGGCGCTGAAGATTCCGCGCTGACCTTTCGTGAGCTGCACGACGCCGCGAACGCATTGGCGCAACGGCTCGCGCAAACCACGAAGCCCGGCGACCGCGCGCTGCTCGTGTTTCCCCCCGGCCTCGAATTCGTCATCGCGTTTTTCGGCTGCCTGATCGCGCAGGTGATCGCGGTGCCGATGATGGTGCCGCGCCGCCAGAGCGCACGCGATTCCTCCGCCAGCATCATGGCGAACTGCAAGCCCGTGCTCACGCTCACCAGCCCGGCGCTCGCCACGCGCGGCGACCTCGTCGAACGCTTTGCCGGTCATGACCTGCAATGGATGACGGTCGATCTGACGCCGGGCGAGCGGAGCGACATTACGCTGCCACGTCCCAAGGCGGACGACGTCGCATTCCTGCAGTACACCTCCGGCTCGACCTCCGATCCGAAGGGCGTCGTCGTCACGCATGCGATGCTGCTCGCCAACATGGATATGGCCCAGCGCGCGCTCGGCACGGGCAAGCATTCGACGTGCGTCAATTGGCTGCCGCTCTATCACGACATGGGGCTGATCCTCAGCGTCGTCGGCTCGATGTATCTCGGCGCGCTGTGCGTGCTGCTCGCGCCGTCCGGCTTCATCCAGCGTCCGCTCACATGGTTGCGCGCGATCAGCCACTATCGCGCCGAGATCACCGCCTCGCCCAATTTCGCCTACGACCTGTGCATCGCGCGCCTGCGCGCCGATCAGATGGAGGGCGTCGACCTCTCCTCCTGGAAGATCATCCTGATCGGCGCCGAACCGATCCGCGCCGCTACGATCGACAAGTTCGCCGAGACATTCGCGCCTTACGGCCTTGCACCACCCGCGCTCAATTCGGGCTTCGGCATGGCCGAGGCGACGCTGATCGTCTCGATGAGCCCGGTCGGCGCCGGTTATCGCAAGCGTCCGCTGAGCCGCAACGCCTTGCAGGCGAATATCATCCGCGATGCGACCGACAACGACGACGCTCAGGTCATCGTCGGCTGCGGCTATCCGATCCCGGACTCGCAACTCGCCATCGTCGATCCGCAAACGCTGCGGCGGCTCCCCGCCGACACGGTCGGCGAGCTCTGGATCCACGGCCCGCATGTCGCGCGCAGCTACTGGGACAATCCGGATGCCAGCGCCGCGAGCCTGCATGCGCACATCGAGGGCGAGCGTGGCGACTGGCTGCGCAGCGGCGACCTCGGCTTCCTCGACGCGCAAGGGCAGTTGTTCATCACAGGCCGCATCAAGGACCTCATCATCATTCGCGGCGCGAACCATTACCCGCAGGACATCGAGCTGACCGTGCATCGCGCGCATCCGGCGCTGGCCCAGAACGGCGGCGCGGTGTTCTCGGTGCCGGACGACCGCGGCGAGGAAACGCTGGTCATCGTGCAGGAGGTCGAGCGGACCGCGCGCAACCGCATCGATCCGGAAGAAATCGCCGGCATCATCCGCGAGGCGGTCGCCGAGCAGCACGAGGTGTTCGCGCGCCACATCGTGCTGATCCGCCCGCAGACTTTGCCGAAGACGACAAGCGGCAAGATGCAGCGCAGCCTGACGCGCAAGCTGTGGCTGGAGGGGAAGCTGGACTATTTGACGACTGAATCTGTTTGATTTCGTCATGCGCTGGCTTGACCGCATCCATCAAAAAAAGCCTTAGCGAAGTTTGATGGATTGCCGGGTCAAGCCCGGCAATGACGCGTCAAAACTCAATCCGTGCCTTATCACCCACCTTGATGCTCTCCGCGATACCCTGCTCCATCCGCCGCGCGATCGCCGCGCGGTAGTGCCCGACATCCATGAAGTTCGCCCGCTCGCGCGTCAGCGCAGTGTCGACGCGATAGTCGATGAAGTTCGAGCGCGGCCGCCCCGCAACGATCTTCTTCAGCGCCACATTGCACGCCGCCTGCTCGGCCGCCGCGTGTGAACCGGCGCGCGGCAGCGTGCCGGCATAGACCGGCGGCACGAACAGCACGACCGGTACATCGGCCGGCAACTTGCGGACCGCCGCATCGAGCAGCGCGACGCCGGGGAAATTCTCACTCACGTTCTGCGGGGCCGGCCCGCCATCGCCGCGGCGGCACGGTCGCCGGCTGGAATTCGCCCGGGCCTTCCTTCTCGTAGTCCCAGTAGCCGTCCGCCGCAGCCGGCTGGCGCCGACCGGCGAGGATCATCAGCCGCCGCCAGGAATGGCGCAGCGCGCGCGAGGAAAACATGTGCGAGACATAGTCGAACCGGCTCTCACCGTAGAGCCAGAACGGAAACGGGTGCTGCAGCGGCAGCGCGGGATCGCGCATGCACCAGCCGGCATCAGCCGTGATCACCAGCGCGCCCACCTTCGGATGATGCCGCGCGAAATAATCCATCATGGCGAGCTGCTCGCGCGGGCCGGTGCCCGGCGTAGTGAGCTGCACGAACCTCGCGCCGGCCAGTTGCGACAGCTCACTCGGTTTGATCAGTTGCCCGGTCGAATTGCCGATCACTGCGGCATCGAACTGCGGGTCGCGCGCGCGGCTCGCATTCGCGGTGCGCGGGCTTGCGTCGTCCACACCCCTGATGCCGAGCAGGCCGAAGCCGCTGTCATACGGATCGACCACAAAGATGACCGCGAGCAGCAGCCCGCCCGCGACGCCGAGCGTGCCGAGGAACGTCGCGAGCCAACGCCCCCACTCCGGCGTTGGCGCGGCGTCGAGCGCGATGTCAGAACTGGAAGTAGACGAACTCATACGCCTCCCGGTCGCCCAGTTCGATGAGGATCGCAACGACGACGAGCGCAAGCACAGCCGCTACGACTTTGCGCGGCCTTTCATTCAGCCACGCGACGATGTCCTGGCTCGGCGGCAATGTGAACGCGATTGCGCCTGCCACGATGATCGGCCAAGCGCGGCCGACCGCGCCCAGGTCAGGCAGCATCGCGAGCCCCCGATACACGTTCCACGCGGCTTCGAGCGAGCCCGCGCGGAAGATCGGCGTGGTCGCAATCGCGAACGCCAGCACCAGCGCCCACCCGGCAAGATGCGGCAGCGGCCGCCCGTAGCGCCGCCACAGCGACACCGTCACGACGCCGCAGCCGTGCAAGACACCCCACAGCACGTACGTCCAGCTCGGTCCATGCCACAATCCGCACAGCGCCATGGTGACGATCATCGCGCCGAAATATTGCAACAACCGGTGGCCGCGTCCGAACCGCGCATTCGCCAGCGGATGAAACAGGTAGTCGCGCAGGAACGTCATCAGCGTCATGTGCCAGCGCTGCCAGAAGTCCTGCAGGTTGTTGGAGCGGAACGGCGCGGCGAAATTGTAGGGAAGCTGCACGCCGAACAGCAGCCCGAGCCCGATCGCGATGTCGGAGTAACCCGCGAAGTCGAACAGGATCTGGAACATGAAGCCCATCGCGAGCCACGACTGTCCGTCCGGCACGGGGCCGAGCTTCGCCTGCGCATAAATCGGATCGATCAGGCGGCCGATCGGATCGCCGAGCAGCGTCTTTTGCATCAGGCCGAGCACGATGAACGTGACGCCGAACGCGAACTGGCGCTGCCAGCCGGGCGCGTACACCTGCCGGCCGAACTGGTGCATCACCTCGTGCCAGCGCGCGAGCGGCCCGGCGATCGCCTGCGGAAAAAACGCGATGTAGAGCGCGTAGCGATCGAGCTCGTATTCGCCGGCCTTCCCGCGCCGCAGGTCGACCAGATACATGATGTGATGGAAGGTAAAGAACGAGATGCCGAGCGGCAGCGCGAGCGCGAACGGCCCAAGCGGCAGGCCGAATGCCGTGACGGTCTCGGCGAAAAAGTTCATGTACTTGAAGAAGGCAAGCGTTGCGAGGTTCAAGACGATCGCCGCCGTGACGATGCCGCCTCGTCTCGTCGCGACGTACCACTTCGCCGCCAGCCAGTTCGCCAGGATGGACACGATAAGCAGCGGCAGGAAGCGCACGTCCCAGTAGCCGTAAAAGACAAGCGACAGCGCGATCAGCACGGGCATGCGCGCGCGCGGATACGGATCGGCCAGCCGATAGATGATGAGCGCCGCCGGAAGGAAGACGAGCAGAAAGGCGTAGCTATTGAAAAGCATGGGCGGCCAAGAAATCCCGGACGAACGCTATCCGGGTATCGGCATCAGGCCGGGACGGCAACCCTTACCGGCGGCCGTTGCGGCAGCACGGGGGCGGAGGCGGCGCCCACCATCGGGTCCCAGAACTGGCCGCGCTCGTACATGTAGCGGGCCTGCACGTACTGATACAGGTCCCCCATGATGTAAGGCGCCGCGGCCGGGTTCTTCGGGAACATTCTCACGACATTGGCGAGCATCGCCTTCTCGGCCAGACCAAGCCGCGCGATGCTTCGGACCAGCGCTCCAGAATCCGCATAGACGGCTCGCACGTCATGCACGCTGCTTTCGAGGTGCTTCCGCTCGTGCCTGCTTCCGAACGTAGCGATCACCCTGGCGATGCGCTCCTCGAACGCGTCGGGCCGGTAGAGCGAGTTGCACAGCCACTTCACGCCCTGGACCACCTCTTCCCGCGTCATCTGCTTGGGAACGATGTTCGAATGCCACGGCGCAGCCGTCGTGACAGACGAATTATCGAACAGCCGTCCTTCTGCCGCGAGCCGCGCATGGAGCGGCGTAGCATCCGGCGCGACCAGTGTCCCGAGACTGAAGATCGGCACCGGTGACGCCATCGCGAACGTGTACTGACGCTCGAAGATACTTGAATCGTCGCCATCGAACCCGACGATCATGCCGGCGTCGACCGCAATTCCGAAATCGACGAAGCGCTGGATTTCCTCGACCAGGTTCTTCTTCAGGTTCTGCCGTTTCTTGACCCCGCGCAGGCTCTCCTCGTTCGGCGTCTCGATGCCGATGAACACGTGCGTCAACCCGGCATCGGCGCACATCCGCAGCAGTTCCTCGTCGCCCGCCGCATCGATCGAGACCTGCGTGTTGAAGCGAAAGCGTCCGCCCGCGCGCTCGTTATTCCAGTCGCGCATCGCGGCGAGCAGCGTTTTGGCGTGCGCACGATAAACCGTGAAATTGTCGTCTGCGATAAATGCCGAACGGTAGCCGAGGCGGTAAAGCTGATCGAGTTCGGCGATCACCTGATCGACGGGCTTGTGGCGCTGCTTGCGCCC
The DNA here is from genome assembly GCA_963779545.1 of uncultured Alphaproteobacteria bacterium. Taxonomy (GTDB): domain Bacteria; phylum Pseudomonadota; class Alphaproteobacteria; order Rhizobiales; family Xanthobacteraceae; genus PALSA-894. Next base: position 29,063 of record CAVZYQ010000016.1, read on the forward strand.
GAGATACTGGATCACATCGCAGAATTCGCATTCGAACGGGCACCCGCGCGAGGTCTGCACGGTACCCATGATGGCGCGGTCGTTCGGATAAAGGTCCCAGCGCGGCATCGGCGAGGTGCGCAGATCCGGCCGCGTGCCGACATATTCTTCGTCCCAGTCCCCGCTGCGCAGATCGGAGAAAAACTTCGGCGCGATCTCCTCCATCTCGCCGCGGACGAGAATGTCGCAATGCGGACGCACGACGTCGGGACTGAGCGACGCGTACGGTCCGCCGATCACGACCGTCTTGCCGCGCCGGCGGAATTCGCCGGCGATGCGTTTCATCCCGCCCCACTGGCTGACCTTGCCGGTGATGCCGATGAAATCCGCGTCGCTATCGAAATTTACCGCTGAGACGTTCTCGTCGCAGAGTTCGAGGCCGAAATCCTCAGGGGCTAACCCTGCAACGGTCGCAATGGCCAGGTCCGCGATCGCGATCGCGGCCGGCAAGCCACGCGCCGCGAACGCCTCCGAGCTGAAATAGCTCGGCATGTCGGCAACCGGATTGATCAGATAGATCGATTTTCTCACGCGCCCACATCCCCTTACCCAACGCTAGTTATACCGCGCCGGGGGTTAAGGAGTCGAGCAATCGCTTATCCGCTAAACTGCGTGGATTCAGGCGGGAACTAAAAAAAAGCCGCGCCGAATGCCTGTTATTTGATCCTTTCCAGCACACTCACGTAGTTCGCGACCGCTGCGCCGCCCATATTGAAGATGCCGCCGAGTTTGGCGTCGCGCACCTGGATTTCGCCCGCCGTGCCGGTGAGCTGCATCGCGGCCAGCGCGTGCATCGAGACGCCGGTGGCGCCGATCGGGTGGCCTTTCGCCTTCAGCCCGCCGGACGGGTTGATCGGCAGCTTGCCATCCTTCTGCGTCATGCCTTCCTTGATGGCGCGCGCGCCCTGTCCTTCGGGCACCAATCCCATCGCCTCGTACTCGATGAGTTCCGCGACCGTGAAGCAGTCATGCGTCTCGACGAACGACAAATCCGTGAGCGCGATGCCGGCCTGCGCCAGCGCGCGCTGCCAGGCTTGCGTGCAGCCCTCGAACTTCAGGATGTCGCGCTTGCCCATCGGCAGGAAGTCCGACACATGCTGCGCGGCGCGGAACGCGATCGCCTTTTTCATCTGCAGCGCCGTCTCGACGTCGGCGAGCACGACCGCCGCCGCGCCGTCCGACACCAGCGAGCAGTCGGTGCGCTTCAGCGGCCCCGCGACGAATGGGTTCTTCTCGCTTTCGGTGCGGCAGAAGTCGAAGCCCAGGTCCTTGCGCAATTGTGCGTACGGATTGCCGACGCCGTTCTTGTGATTCTTCGCCGCGATCATCGCGAGCGCATCGGACTGGTCACCGTATTTCTGGAAGTAAGCACCCGCGATCTTGCCAAAAATTCCCGCGAAGCCGCCTTCGATGTTGGCCTCGTCCTTCACATAAGAAGCCTTAAGCAGATTCTTGCCGATCTCGGGCCCCGGCGTCGTGGTCATTTGTTCCACGCCGACCACCAGCACGATGCGCGCCGCCTTCGCCTCCAGCGCGCGCAATCCCGCGTGCACGGCGGCGGAACCGGTCGCGCAGGCATTCTCGACCCGCGTCGCGCGCTTGAAGCGCAGGTCGGGCGAGGCCTGGAGCACCAGCGAGGCGGTGAAATCCTGCTGCGAGAAGCCTGCGTTGAAGTGGCCGAGCACGATCTCGTCCACGTCGGAGGGCGCGATGCCGGCGTCGGCAATCGCATCGGTCGCGACCCGCACGATCAGGCTTTCCACGCTCTCGGTATCGAGCCGTCCGAACGGCGTATGCGCCCATCCCACGATGCAGCCGGTCATGGTGGATTCTCCTGCCGAAATTTGGTCGTTTTCATTAGCAAATGTGCAGACTTGCTAACACAAATAAGGCGTTAGCGGCAGACGGACAATCTGCTTGGCGGACGCAGCCTGTTCGGTTTAGATAGAACCTGCACCGCAGCAATCGTGACGACACGTCAAAGGCCCGTCGAAACAAACCCCGGACCGTGATGTTCCATTTGCCGATCCCGACCCTCCGTCTCGTGGCCCTCGGGGTCGCAATCCTCGCATCAAGCCTCGCCGTACGTCCGGCCGCAGCCGAGGCGACCCTGATCGTCGAGGCCGACACCGGCAAGGTGCTGCACGCCGAGCAAGCCACCTATCCGTGGTATCCGGCTTCCACTACCAAGCTGATGACGATGTACCTCACGCTCAAGGCCGTGAAGGACAAGCGTCTGGAACTCGATACGCCGCTCGCCGTGTCGCCGAACGCGGTCGCGCAGGCACCCTCCAAGATGGGCTTCAAGACCGGCACACTCGTCACCGTCGATAACGCACTCAAGATGATGATGGTGAAGTCGGCGAACGACATCTCGGTCGTGCTCGCCGAGGGCGTGTCCGGCTCGATCGAAAAATTCGCCGACGACATGAACGCGGCGTCGAAGCGCCTCGGCATGACGCAGTCGAGCTGGGTCAACCCGAACGGACTGCCGGCCGACGAGCAGATCACCTCGGCGCGCGACATGGCGATCCTGGCGCGCGCGATCCTGCGCGAGCTGCCCGAATATGAGATGTACTGGCAGATTCCGGCGATCAAGTTCGGCCGCCGTATCATGCGCAACACCAACGGGCTGATCGGCCGCTATCCGGAAGCCGACGGCATGAAGACCGGCTTCATCTGCGCGTCCGGCTTCAATGTGGTGGCGACCGCGACGCGCGGCGGGCGCAAGCTGATCGTCGTGGTGTTCGGCTCGCGCTCAGGCGCGGTACGCTCCGAAAAGGCCGCGCAGCTGTTCGAGCGGGGCTTCAACTCCGGCGGCCTGTCGTGGCTGATGCCATCGCTCGGCACCGTCGACGCGCTGCAGGCGGTCGCCGCCGCCCCGCCGAACCTGCGTGAAGAAATGTGCGGCAGGCATCGCAAACGCCCCGCCGCCGAAGAGGCGGACGACGAAGAGATCGCGAGCAGCAGCGACACCGACCAGAGTTCGGCCTATGCGGTGACCATGCAGAGCATGCGCGGCCGTGTGGCGCGCGGACCGATCCTGCAGGACTACGCCATTACGACGCCGCCGATCCCGGTGTTCGTCGGCACCGGCCGCAAAGGCGCCGAGCCCGACCTGCAGATCGCAATCCGTCCCGCGGGGAAGGGCAAGAAGAGGCAGCAGCAGCCCACGGCGGCGGTCGCCACCGCGCCCACGCCAAAACTCGAAGAAACAAAGCCTGCGACCGCGAACGCATCGGCCGGCTTTAGCCTCACGCCGCTGATCAACAGGCTCAACAACTCGAGCTTCACGCCGGCCTCTTCGGAATCGAAGCCGGTGGCGGCACCGGAGGCCAAGCCCACTGAGGCGAAGAAGAAAACTGCCGCGAAGCCTGCAGCGAAAAAGCCCGATCCGAAGGCGAAGCCCGCCGCGGCCGCAAAGCCGGCCGCAAATACCAGGACCGCGGCGCAGCCGGACCAGAAATCCAAGAAGCAATGACCGACGCGGCCGCACCGCGGCCCCGCACGCCCCCCGCACCGATCCCGATGACGGTGCTGACCGGCTTCCTCGGCGCCGGCAAGTCCACGCTGCTCAATCGCCTGCTGCGGGACCCGGCGCTGTCGCAAGCCGCCGTGATCATCAACGAATTCGGCGAGATCGGCCTCGACCACCTGCTCGTCGAACATGTCGAAGACGGCGTGATGCTGCTCTCGACCGGGTGCCTGTGCTGCACCATGCGCGGCGATCTCGTGCAGACATTGGAGAAGCTGCTGCGCGGCCTCGACAATGGCCGCATGAATTTCAATCGCGTGATCATCGAGACGACCGGGTTGGCCGATCCCGCGCCGGTGCTGCACACCGCGATGGTGCATCCCTACATGGTGCTGCGCTTTCGCCTCGACGGCGTGGTGACGGTGGTCGATGCCGTGAACGGAGCCGCGACGCTCGACGCGCATCAGGAAGCCGTGAAGCAGGCCGCGGTCGCGGACCGCATCGTGCTCACCAAGACTGATTTGATCGACACGCCGCAGCGGCGCGAGGCGCTCGCCGCGCTGCGCACGCGCCTCGCTGCGCTCAATCCGGCCGCGCCGGTGATCGAGGCCGCGAACGCGAGCGTTCCGCAACTGATCGACTGCGGTCTCTACGACGCCGAGCGCAAAATCCCCGACGTGAAGCGCTGGCTTGCCGATGAAGCCTACGCCTCCGCGCACGACCATGACCATCATCATCACGACGTGAACCGGCACGACGACAAGATCCGCGCCTTCACGCTCGCGAGCGAGAAGCCAATTCCGTTCTCGGCCTTCGAGATGTTCCTCGACCTGATCCGCTCGATGCACGGGCCGAATTTGCTGCGCGTGAAGGGCATCGTGAAACTCGCCGAAACGCCGGACCGGCCGGTTGTCATCCACGGCGTGCAGCATGTGTTCCATCCGCCCGTCACGCTCGAGCGCTGGCCCGATGCGGACCAGCGCACGCGGCTCGTGTTCATCGTGAACGGCATTCCGGCGCGCGCCATCGAGGACCTGTTCAACGCCTTCATCGGTCTCGCCAAGCCCGACACGCCGGACCGCGCTGCGCTCACCGACAATCCGCTGGTGCCGTTCGGCGGCGCGGATCATTTGCGCTGAAGTCACGCGCGTTGTTCCCGGCATCGGCAAGGGTGACAAGGCGATACACGCGGGTGCACAATGTCACGATGCAGCCGGCTTCGACCAAGATCGCCACCCCCAGCGACGTCCTCGCCTTCTGGCGCGATGCCGGGCCGGACAAGTGGTTCAAGCGCGACGACGCGTTCGACGCCGAGATCCGCGACAAATTCCTAGCCACCTATGAGGCTGCCGCGGCCGGCAAGCTCTCCGAGTGGGAGGCGACGCCGGAGGGCGCACTCGCGCTCTGCGTCGTGCTTGATCAGTTCCCGCGCAACATGTTCCGCGGCGATGCGCGCACCTTTGCGGCCGACACGCGTGCACGCGAGGTCGCCAACCGCGCGCTCAAGCGCGGCTATGACCAAGACGTGCCCGCCGAGGACCGCGGCTTCCTGTTCCTGCCGTTCATGCATTCGGAAGACCTGAACGACCAGCTCCGCTGCGTAGAGCTTTATCGCGCGGCCGGCCACGAGAACATGAAATACGCCGAGCAGCACCGCGACATCATCCGCCGCTTCGGCCGCTTCCCGCATCGCAACGCCGTGCTCGGCCGCGAGACCACACCGGACGAGCAGAAATATCTCGACGAAGGCGGCTTCAAGGGTTGATCGCTAACTTGCGTTGCAGACGGGCGTGAACGCCCTGTTGTTGCGCCACGCGCTGAATGAAAGAGGAAACATGACCATCGAATTCCTCATCACCACGCTGATCGTCGTCGTGTCGCCCGGCACCGGCGTGCTCTACACACTTGCGGCCGGGCTATCGCGCGGCTCGCGCGCCAGCATCGTGGCGGCGTTTGGCTGCACACTCGGCATCGTGCCGCATATGGCGGCCGCCATCATGGGGCTTGCGGCGCTGCTGCACACGTCGGCGCTGGCCTTCCAGACGCTGAAATATCTCGGCGTTGCCTATCTGCTCTACATGGCGTGGAGCGCGCTGAAGGAGCACGGTTCGCTCAGCATCAACCGCGACGTCGGCGGCCGCACTGACATGCAGATCATCGTCGAGGCGGTCCTGCTGAACATCCTCAACCCGAAGCTCTCGATCTTCTTCCTCGCCTTCCTGCCGCAGTTCGTGCCGACGAACGAAGCGAATCCGCTCTCGCTGATGCTGCTGCTCAGCGCGGTGTTCATGGCGGTGACGTTCGTGGCGTTCGTCGGCTACGGCCTGTTCGCGGCGAGTATCCGCAACCACATCATCTCGCGCCCGCGCGTGCTCACCTGGATGCGCCGCACATTTGCGGCCGCCTTCGTGGCACTCGGCGCGAAGCTGGCGCTGGCGGAACGATAAGCTCTGTGTCCCGGGCGCACTGCGGCGCGCAGTGCCGCTGCGCAGACCCGGGACCCCGGTTTCTTGGATAGAGTAACAACCGGGATCCCGCATCTGCGATGCACCGCTAAGAAGCGCTGCATCGCGTGCGGGACACAAGCACCTCACTCAGAACGACACGATCTCCACCCAGTTCGCGCCCTTGCCGGTTGGATATTTCCCGACTTCCTTCAGCGCGCCGGTCGCGTCGTCAATCGCGTACGACGTGATCGTGTCCGACTTCTCGCCCGACACGACGAGGAACTTGCCGCTCGGATCGATCGCAAAGCCGCGCGGCTGCTTCTCGGTCGGCGTCGAGCCGACGAAGGTCAGCTTGCCGGTCGCCGCGTCCACCTTGAAGCTGCCGAGCGAGCTCGACGTTCGCTCCGCCGCATAGAGGAACTTGCCGTTCGGCGTCAGGTGCAGGTCGGAGGCCCAGACATCGTTCGCCACATCGCGCGGCGTGACGCCCGGCGCGACCGGGGCGCGCGGCTGGCCGGGTCCGAGCTTGGTGTCCGCGGGCAGAATCGAGGTGGAATCAAGCTCTTTCAGCAAGCCGGTCTTCGCGTCGAGCGCGAGCGCCGTCACGGTCGCGGTCAGCTCGTTCAGCAGGTAAACGAACTTGTTGTCCTTCGACACGATGATGTGGCGCGGGCCGGTGCCTTGCTTCATCTGCACGGTCGCGGGCGTGTTGGAGGCGAGCTTGCCGCTCTTCTTGTCGAGCACGAACTGGAAGATCTGGTCGGTGCCGAGATGCGGCACGAACACATACTTGCCCGTCGTGTCGGTGATGATCGAGTGCGCGTTGCGCGCAGTCGGGATCACCTGTTGCGGCGCGCCGACCTTGCCGTCCTTGCCGATCGGGTTCACGCCGACCTGATGCCCGCCGTAGGACGCGCCGAGCAGGTAGCGCCCGCTGGGATCGACCGCGATGTAGGGATAGCTTTCCGCGAGCGGCCCCTTGCCGACCAGCTTCAGCGCGCCGGTCTTGCTGTCGATCGAATAGGTGTAAGCCTCGAACGGCTTGGAGCGCACGGCCGCGATAAGGAATTTCTTGTCCGGGCTCACCGCCATCGGCATCACGACCTTCGCGGCCTCGGTGCGCGCGCCGGGCTCGAGCTTGCCGTCGGCCTGCAGCGTGTACATGCCGATGGTGCCGTCCTCGGCATTGGAGACGTAGACGAACGTCGCGGCGAGCGCGGGCGCGCTCATGATCGAAAGCGCGAGCGCGAGAAGTGGCAGTTTCATTCGGTATCCTCCCTTATGTTTACTTCGTAGGAGCGGTTCGGCCGCTTGTAGCACTCTGTGTCCCGGGCGCATCGCAGCACGCTTGTGATGCGATGCAGACCCGGAACCCCGGTTACTTTGATCGCGAAGCAACCGGGGTCCCGCATCTGCGATGCACCGCAAGAGCGCTGCATCGGTGCGGGACACAGGCTGCTTCAATACAGCTCCATCAGCCGCGTGTTGTCGGAAAGCTCCTCCGGCACCGTATCGAGGATCACCTGGCCCGCCTTCATCACGACCACGCGATCGGAAATCTTCAACGCCTCGCGCACGTTCTGCTCGACCAGGATCACCGCCATGTTGTTTTCGCGCTGCAGCGCGCGGATCGGCTGCAGCATGTCCTGGAACAGCTTCGGCGCAAGCCCGATCGAGGGCTCGTCCATCATCAGGCAGCGCGGCTGCGACAGCAGCGTGCGGCCGATCGAGACCATCTGCTGCTGCCCGCCCGAGAGAAAGCCGGCGCGCTTGTCGTAAAAGCCCTTGATCGGCGGCAGCAAGTTCAGCACCCAGTCGATCCGCTTTTGCCGCTCGGCTTCGGCAATGCTGCCGGACCACAGCGCGAGATCGAATATTTCCCGCACCGTGAGGCCGGGGAAGATGCCGCGTCCCTCGGGCATCAGCGCAATGCCGTGCGATGCGAGCACGCGTGGCACGTGATTGGGCAGCTCTTTGCCGTCGACGAGGATTTGTCCCGACACCGGCCGCGTCAACCCGAACAGCGAGCGCATTAGCGTCGACTTGCCGGCGCCGTTGTGGCCGATGATGCACAACACTTCGCCCGCCTTCACTTCGATCGACACGTCGCTCAGCACCGGCCGGCCGCCGTAACCGGCGACGAGCGAGCGCGCCTGAAGGACTGGCGCTGCACTCATGACGCGCGCTCGCCGAAATAGATCGCGGCCAGTGCCGGATCGGACAGGATGGTCTTCGGGTCGCCTTCGGCGAGCAGCTTGCCCTGATCGAGGAAGGCGATGCGGTCGGAAATGCTCTGCACGATGTCGAGGTTGTGCTCGATGATGCAGATCGTGACACCCGACTTCACCTCGTTGCGCAGCACGGTGAGGAAGCGGTCGTAGGAGCTGCGGTCGAGGCCGGAGGCGGGCTCGTCGAGCAGCCACAGCCGCGCGCCTGCCGCCATGATGCGCGCGATCGAGAGAAACTTGCGCTCCGCATAGGAGAGATCGACCGCGCGCGTGTCGCGCTTGCCCTGAAGCTGCGTCGCGTCGAGCGCGCGCTCGATACGCTCGACGCGCGCCGCCTTTGAAGTGCGTCCGCCGGTCTGCCACAGCCACGAACCGGACTCGGTCGCCGTGGTGACGTTTTCCAGCACCGTCATGTGCGAGAACAGCTTCAGGTCCTGGAACGTGCGCCCGATGCCGAGCCGCGCGACCTTCCAGTGCGGCAGTCCGAGGATGTTCTGGCCGAGAAACGTCACCGAGCCCTGATCCGGCACCAGATGCCCGGTCATCGCGTTGAACAGCGTCGTCTTTCCGGCGCCGTTCGGCCCGACCAGCGTGGTGACAATGCCGGCGCGCAACGCGAACGACACGTCGTTCACCGCCTTCAGTCCGCCGAAGGTCTTGGAAATGTTGTCGGCCTGAAACAGGATCTCGCCATCCGTCATGGCGCACCCTTTTTCTGGGTGTCCGAGCCGTAGCCCCACAGACCGGAGGGGCGGAAGATCATCAGCAGCACCATCGCGAGCCCGTAGATGATCTGCTGGATCGAGCCGATCTCGGTCGGCGGCAGATACGGGATGTAGGTGAGCATCGCGGGCAGCAGCAGCACGATCACGGCGCCGATCACGGGGCCGATCAGCGTGGCGGTGCCGCCGATGATCACCATCGCGATGATCTGCACCGAGACTTCGAGCACGAAACTCTCGACATTGATGAAGCTCAGATAGAACGCGAACAGCGAGCCGGCGACCGCCGCGAAAGACGACGACACCATCACGGCGAGCGTCTTCAGCAGCGCGACGTTCTTGCCGAGCGCGGAGGCCGCGGTCTCGTCGTCGCGGATTGCCTTCAGGTTGCGCCCGAAGCTCGAACGCACGAGCATCAGGATGACCAGAAGCGTGATGGCAAGACACGCAAGCGTCAGGCAGAGGAACCACACCGGATCGCTGACATCGACGCCGAACAGCCGCGCCGGCGGGATGCCGATCAGCCCGCCGATGCCGCCGGTGACCGACTTCCACTCCGAGAACACCGTGAGGGCGAGCATCTGCAGCCCGAGCGAGGCCGCGACGAAATATTCGCCGCGCACACGCAGCGCCGGCAGCGCGAGCGCCAGCGAAATCACGCCGCTCAGCACCATGCCGGCAGCTGTCGCGACCGCGAAGTCCGCGCCGAATTTCATCGCGGCAACTGCCGCCGTGTAGGCGCCGATGCCGAAGAAGATCGCGTGCGCAAGCGAAAAGATCCCCGCATAGCCAAGGATAAAGTTGAGCGTCACCGCAAGGATGGCGTTGATGCCGATCAGGATCGCCAGGTTGATGATGTAGGTGGTCATCGGCGCGTCACTTCGCGATCGTCGGGCTGCCGAAGAAGCCCGATGGACGGAAGATGATGAATGCGAACAGCACGATGAAGGTGACCGCCTCGCTCCACTGCGGATCGAGCTTCCAGTACGCGAGGTTCTCGGCAAGGCCGAGCAGCATGCCGCCGGCCGCCGCGCCGCGCACGCTGCCGATCCCGCCGACGATGGTCGCCGCAAGGCTCACCAGCATCACATGCGTGCCGATGGCCGGATTGAGCCCTGCCGTCATGGCGGTGAAGATCGCGCCCGGTACGACGACCGCGGAGCCGATCACGAACGCCCACTGCGCGACGCGCCCGGGATCGAGGCCGAACACGCGCACGAGGTCCGGATTTTCCGAGAGCGCACGCATCGCGATGCCGACATGCGTGCGGGTGAGAACATAGTTCAGCGCCCAGAACACAACGATTGCGACCACGATCGAGATCGCCGCAATCGGCGCGATGAAAAGCCCTTCCATGACCTCGACGCTGCGGGACAGCGGTGTGTTCACCGTCTCCATGCCACGGCCCGCGATCGTACCGATCAGGTTCTGGATGACCAGCGACACGCCGAACGCCGCGATGAACACCGTGAAGAACGACGCCTCATGGCGCTGGATCGGCCGGTAGATGAAGCGCTCCATCAACAGGCCGAACACCGCCGCCGCCACCACCGCCGCCAGCGTCGCGATCGGCCAGGGCACGCCAAGCTTGGAGGCGAGCCACCAGTAGATGTAGCCGCTGATCGCGAAGGCCGAGCCGTGCGCGACGTGAAAGATTTTCGTCGAGCCGAAGATCAGCGAGAAACCGACTGCAGTCAGCGCGTAGATCGCGCCGAGCTGCAGCCCGTTCACGAAGAGCTGAAGAAACACCATGACGGCAGACAGCGCGGCCCGCGGCTACTTGATGCAGCTTGCCCGGGCCGGTGCCGTCGATTTCGCGGATCTGGACCGGCGCCGCGACGGTGCCGTTCTGCTGGAACGTCATCTTGCCGCCGACCAGCTCGAAGGTCGGGCTGGCGCGGCGCTGCTCCAGCAGCGTCGTGCCGGTGATCGGCTTGCCGGCCTTCTCAAGCTGCTGCGCCAGATGGCCGAACACCATGATGGCGTTGTAGTAGTTCGCCACATAGGCGTTCGCATCCTTGCCGCTCATCTCCTTGTATTCCTTGGCGACGCGCTGGCCGAGCGCGCTCGCCGTAAAGTCGGCGGACTGCGTCGTGTACCAGGCGCCCTTCGCCTCGGGCAGCTCCGCGATCGAGGGCGTCGACATCGCCGAATAGCTCATCAGCTGCTGCGTGACGCCGTTGTCGCGCAGCTGCTTGATGATCTGGTTCACCTGCGTGCCGAACGACGCGATGTAGATCGCGTCCGGCTTGAGCTGGCGCACGTTCGCGGCGATCGAGGCGAACTGCTGCGTGGCGCGCTGCACCTGCAATTCGCCGACCAGCTTTCCGCCCGCCTTCGGCACTTCGGCGCGCAGCACCTTCTGCACCGACTCGCCGAGCGGATCGTCGACGAAGATCAGCACGATGTTCTTCAGCCCCTTCTCCTTCACGACGAAGGGGATGAGCACCTCGGCCTCGAAGTTCACGAGCGGGATCACGTTCCAGAAATAGTCGCCGAGCTCGGCAAGGTCCGGGCCCACCGCGCCGCCGTTGATGCTGACGACCTTGGCGCGGTCGCCGATCGGCGCGATCGCCTTCGACACCGCCGTGTAGGCGGAGAGCACGTACGGCACCTTGGTGACGCTGACGAGCTTGTTCATCGCCACGACGCCGCCCTGCGGCGTCGCCTGGCTGTCCTCGATCGCGAGTTCGAGCTTCTTCGAAAGCATCTTGTCGGCGTTGATGTGGTTCACCGCGATGGTGGCGGCGCGCGAGAAGATCTCGCCCAGCTCCGCGTTCGGGCCGCTCATCGGCAGGTTCGCGCCGACCTTGATCGTGTCCTGAGCGGCTGCGCCGCCAACCCACAGCAGCGCGCCCGCAACGGCCGCAGCAATCCGCGACTTGAGCATCCAGAAATCCTCCCGTATGCCGCGCGCCTTGAACCCACGCGCGATCTCTTTTGGTGCGCTTACGATCCGACGAACCGGCGCGGTTGTCTACGGGCCCGGCAGGCTGACCGGTCATGCGCGCGGTGCGATCACGGCTGCCCTATCGCACGCGCGCACGTTGTTTCGCGCCGTCAAACTGCCGGCGGGATGGCGCGGAACTCCCACACAAAGCGTCAGATGGAGCCGAGATTCTGCACGCCGGGAAGCTTCGCATTAACAGCAATTTATGGAACTTTTTTTCCTAAATACTTTGCAGATCGTCAGGGCTTTTACTGACGGCCGCATGCTGAACCGGTCCGTCAATCAGTTCATGGACCGCCGCGCGGTGGATCTTCGCACCGGCGGCCGCTACAGCTGCGCCAACTGGTACGACCAGCATGGCAACCGGCGCGAGTTCGCCTGCCGCACATCGCGCATTTCGCCGTACCAGATGCTGGTCCAGGCGCCCGTCATGGGCCCGGTCGGCGACCGCGTCATCACCTTCTTCGGCGAGCTTGGAAAGCTCGACGGCTGGATCACCGATGTCGCCGACACCGGCTTCCTGGTCGAGATTGCCGCGACGCGGGCGATGCGCGAGCGCCTCGCCGGCAAGCTCGCGTGGCTGGAGAAGAAGCAGAAGAATGCCGTGGTCGAAGCGCGGGCGATGCGGCGGCTGATCCCGGAAAACCCGCACACCAACCTGATCTTCGCCGACGGCAGCACGCTCACCTGCTTCGTGATCGACATCTCGCCGTCGGGCGTCGCGGTGTCGGCCGACGCCGAGCCCGAGATCGGCACGCGCCTCGCGGTCGGGCGCGCGGTCGGGCACGTGGTGCGGCGCTTCAATGAAGGCTTCGCGGTCCAGTTCGACCGGCCGGTCGAGCCTGCGTTGCTCGAAGAGATGATCCGTCCGCCGTCAGACATGGAGGTCTACCGCCGCACGCGCCCCGGCCCCATAACGCCGCCGGCCGTGAAAGCGCCCGCCGCCCTATGCGGGCTGACTGGGTCGGCGGCGCTGCTGCCGGAAGAGCGGGTGTGGCTGGTGGAGTAACGCGCGTCACTTAATGTCTGGATTGCCTGGCGGACTTGCGCGCGGCAGCACTGATCATTTTGCCAAACCGGCGTCTGATCGCTTCGTCGAACGCTTCAAGGATTTCGCCCTGCTCCAGCAGGCTTTGAACGTCGCGCGCGTTTAACCGTGAATCGGCCGAAACGCCGCGGTCAGATTGATGAGGAAGCGGGTCATTGGGGCCCCTCTCGGTGCCCGTCCGTGTCTCCAACGGTCGCCACAACGTTAGGTTCCGAGAGTTCCGCGACCGCGTCCGTTAACGATTTGCCGCGCGGGACCGCTCATGCCGTTCAGCGCCGTGAGTTCGCGCTCACAGGCGCGATCGTAGGCGTTCTGCTTGCGCGTGAGATAGTAGAACGGCAGCGCGAAACCGATGACGGCGTTGAGGATCAGCGCATACACCGAAACGCCGACGCTCGTTGCATGGAACAGCATCGGAACGCACAGCGCGGCGGCCCCGGCGAGCCCACCGTACACGGGGGCGCCATTGCGGCGGCGGCGCATAGCGCGACGCACGCCGGTGCGCTTCGCTCATCAGGTCCGACGTGCTGCGCGGTTGGTCCATCGCGGCATGGTACGCTGGAGACTGTAGGGCGGGCAAAGCGCGTAGCGCGTGCCCGCGTCTTTTCTTATGGAAAGGCGGTGGGCACGCTTCGCTTTGCCCACCCTACGGGTCGGCAGTACACTTGCCGCAGAACAGACAGGGACATGCACGTGACCAAGGACGGAATTCTCGAACTCGAGCAGCGCCGCTTCAAGGCGATGTGCGACGGCGATGCCGACGCGCTCGGCGCGCTGCTCCATGCCGATCTCACCTACACGCATTCGAGCGGCGCGGTCGACAGCAAGGAGAGCTACACGCGCGCGTCCGCGACAAGCTCTGGGACTATCAGAGCATCAGGCAAAGCGACGCGACGGTGTCGATCCACGGCAGCGCCGCAGTGGTGCATTGCCGCCTGCGCATCGACGTGACGGTCGGCGGCGTGCCGAAGATCGTCGAGTTGGTCGCGCTCGCCGTGTGGGTCGATGACGGCGGCTGGAGATGCATCGCGGTGCATTCGACGCCCGCGCCGAAGTGAGGGCTTGCTCTCCTTCGTCGCTCGTAGCCCGGATGAGCGCGAGCGACATCCGGGTTCCGGTAAGGAGTGGGACAACCAGGCGCCCAGGCTTCGGAGAATTTTAACGACATCCCGCGGCATCGTTTGCGACGTGGGTTGTCCATCGGCCAAATCACGACCGAACGCCGTGAATGAGCCGGAGGCCGATATGCGCCGCTTCGCCGTTGTTCTTGCGATAATGCTGTCCACCACGGCTGTGCAGGGACAGGACATGGCCGAGGTGATGATGTCCTCGCCGCCCCAGGCGATCGCGGTGGATGGCGCCCTGCGCGTCAGCGTCACACTGCGAACGGCCGTCGCCACGGACAACGAGGGCAGCATGGACGCGAAGGCGTACGAAGCCGCGCGGCGCGCGCTTTACGTCATGGCGAATACCGAATGCGCGGCGCTCGCCGAAACGTTTAAGTCGGATTGCCGCCTGAACGCTCTTTCGGTCGGCCACCCGCCGCTCACCGGGAAGTCGCGATCCAGCGTGCCGATGTCGGCAACGGCCGTCTATCTGCTGAAGGCCGCGCCCGTCACACGTTGATGGACGAGAACGTCCCGAAGATGGGGCCCGCGCGGCGGGTCGTGGCGCTCGTCACCCTCCCGATTTTCCTGATCGCATGCGCGCTGCTTGGACCGCTCGCACTGCTCGGCGTCGCCGTCGATATTTATGACGGCGAGGTTCTGTTTCGTTCGTCGAACCGGCAAGGCAACCCGGTCTACTATCGTTGGGATACGCAGCCCAAAGCATTCCTCTTCACCATCGGTATGTGGCTGACGATTGCGCTGGCTTTTCTCTCCTGCGTGCGTCCGCTGTACCGGCGGCTGAAGGCGATCTGGTCGCAGCCTCGTGGCGTGGACCCCCGCGACAAGCGCGGGCATGACGGAGCTTGTAGCCCGGATGGAGGGTAGCGAAACCCGGGATCAGTCGCGCAACACTGAAAGTCCGGCCCGGATTGCGCATCGCTCCATCCGGGCTGCGCTTGCTTGAACCGGACCTGCCATAACAAAAGAGCCCGCGCCAAGAAGACTGCGGGCCCTTCTGTTCGCCGGTACATCCGCGGCGACCAGCTTGCGCTTCCAACGCCGATCTAGGCGGCGAGTTCCTTTTGAACGGCGGACGCGGAGTTACCGACTTTCGCGACGACCTGAGCAAGCTTCTCTTTCGAGACGCCCAGGTGTTTGGTCCAATATTTCACCTCGTAGTCTTCGCTCATGTTGATCTTGCTGCGATCGGGTTGGCCGCGGTTCTTCAGGTTGTCCATGGTGTCCTCCTTCAGGTCCGGAAGAACGCTGATGGACCAACTTTGTTCACGGGTGAACCATCGGGCTAACGGCGATGACAGCGGGGAGCGCCACATGCCGGAGCCGGAACACGCTTTCGGCGCCCTACGCGGCTTGCTCGGTCGGCTGTGAAAGTCCGTCAGCCTTTTCGAGCATGAGGTTGGCTTCTCGCGCCATCCGTTCGTAGGTGAACGCGAGCGCGCGATAAAATTCCCGCAACGGCGAAATTTTCTCGGCAGCCTCGCGATACGTTTCGGCCGCGCGGATGGCCTGTGTGTAACGGGCGCGGAGGTCGTTGATTGCGATCATGTCCATGGCGGCTGACAACGCAGTTGCGAGTGCCGGGTTCCCCGTTGATCACGCGTCCTTCCTGCAAAGCATTGAGACACACGCAACACCCATCAGTTCGTCATGGCCGGGCTTGTCCCGGTCATTCACGACTTACTTGTAGCCCGGATTGAGCGCAGCGAAATCCGGGATCGGTGGTTCAAGTTTTGAAAGGTCGGCCCCGGATGCGCTTGGCTTATCCGGGCTACGGCATCATCGCTTCTTGCCGCGCAACGCTTTCAACCCCGCATCGAGCAGGCGGCGCATCGCTTCCGACCGGGAGAGGCCCTGCTCTTTCGCCCACTGATTTATCTCGGCGATCATCTCTTCGGGAATGCGAAACGCCACATGCGGATCGCGGCCGGTCGCGGGACGGCCGGGCGGCAAGCCGCGGATGCCCGCGACAAGCGCGGGCATGACGAAGCTTCGTAGCCCGGATGGAGCGCAGCGACATCCGGGATCAGTTGAGCGGCCTTGAAAGCTCGGCCGGATTCGCATTTTTCTCCATGCCGTCATGAGATATTTAGGACTATTGACATAATCCTAGGACAAGCCTATATTCCCCTCACTTCATCCATCGAGGGGCATTGTCATGAGGTGTCTTGAGAATGGGATGGAGGCGGCCCCCGCGGGCGAGCCACACAGCTCGCACTCGGGCGACCCGGGGCTCCACCTGGGGCGTACTACGGCGCCCCCGCCAGGAGCTGGCTGATCACGGCGCGAATGCCGCTGGAAAGCGTGGCCCGGATCGGAAAATGCCGCGGTGGAGCGCCGGGAGGCGCGCGCCCCTGATCGCAAGGGGGCGCCGCAGACCGCAAGGTCTGCCGGGATGGCTTCGCCGGCCGTCCCCGGGGACCGATCGCAAGGTCCCCGCGTTTTCCGGCGCTCCGCCCCCTCGGCTTTCGCCGGGCGGTGCCGGTGGTTGGGCAAGCCTCCGGCGGGATTCCCGCGCGGAGCCGATCCGGCTTGCGCGCGATGCTTAACATATTGATATCACTGAATCTTTCTGCGCGCTTGAAACCGCACCGATTTACCCCGCGCTCCGAACCGAACGTTAAGCAGCGCCTGCTAGGACTTTGCCCGCTTAGG
The DNA here is from genome assembly GCA_963779545.1 of uncultured Alphaproteobacteria bacterium. GTDB lineage: Bacteria > Pseudomonadota > Alphaproteobacteria > Rhizobiales > Xanthobacteraceae > PALSA-894. The sequence goes on from CAVZYQ010000016.1 coordinate 45,754, forward strand.
TGGGAAGCGGAGCGTTCTGGTGGCGTTGACGGAAAGCAGCGATCGCAGCCCGGCGTTTGTCGCGCGTGCGATCGAACATGCGCGCCTCTGGCTCTCCAATCATTCGGACGCTTCGCGCGCGCAGCGCGCCGCCGGCGCCGCATTCCTCATTCGCGTCGCGAGCGCGGCGCTGCTGTTCGTCTCTCAGGTTTTGTTCGCGCGCTGGATGGGTTCGTTCGAGTTCGGCGTCTACGTCTATGTGTGGACCTGGGTGCTGCTGCTCGGCGGCCTGATCGATCTCGGCATCGCGACCGGCGCGCAGCGCTTCATTCCCGAATACACCGGCAAGAAGCAGCTCGAGATGCTGCGCGGCTTCCTCTCCGGCGCGCGCTGGCTGGTGCTTGGCATGGCGACCGCATGGGCAGCGCTGGCGGCGCTCGGCGTGTTCGTGTTCGGCGATCACATCGCCTCCTACGAAATCATGCCGCTCTACATCGCGTGCGTCGGCCTGCCGCTGTTCACGCTCGGCCGCCTGCAGGACGGCATGGCGCGCTCGTTCGACTGGATCAATCTCGCGCTGATGCCGCCTTACGTCATCCGCTCGCTGCTGCTGATCGGCGCGATGGGCGCGGCCTGGTGGCTGAACCTGCCGACCGACGCCTCGACCGCGATGCTCGCCGCCGTGGTGACAACATGGGTCACGGTGCTCGGCCAGACGCTGGCCATGAACGCGCGGCTGAAGAAGCGCGTCGCGCCCGGCCCAAAGGCGTATTCGGCCGGCGCGTGGCTCGCCGCCTCGCTGCCGATCTTCATGGTGGAGGGCTTCTACCTCCTGCTCACGCACACCGACGTGCTGTTGCTGCGGCTGTATCGCGGACCCGAAGAGGTCGCGCTTTATTACGCGGCGGCGAAAACGCTGGCGCTGGTGGCGTTCGTGTCGTTCTCGGTGTCGGCCGCGACCGCGCACAAGTTTTCCGAATATCACGTCGCCGGCAACAAGACCCAGCTCGCGGAGTTCTTCGCCGACTCGATCAAGTGGACGTTCTGGCCCTCGCTCGCCGCCACGGTGGTGATCCTCGCGCTCGGCAAGCCGATCCTGTGGATGTTCGGTGCGCAGTTCGTCGACGGCTACTTCCTGATGTTCATCCTCGCCGTCGGCCCGCTCGCGCGCGCGACCGTCGGCCCGGTCGAACGGCTGTTGAACATGGTCGGCGAGCAGCGCGCCTGCGCCATCGTCTATGCGTCGGCCTTCGCCACCAACATCGCGCTTTGCGTCCTGCTCATTCCGCTGTTCGGCGTCGCGGGCGCGGCGATCGCGATCTCCGGCGCGATGATCCTCGAAGCCGCCCTGCTCTTCTGTGTCGCCAGGCAGCGCCTCGGCCTGCACGGGTTCATCTGGCGGCCGAAATCCGCCGCGCCGCAATGACCACCGCGCGCATCGCGCCGGTCGGTTTTGCGCGCGAGCGCCTCGGCGCGTTGCCGCGCCGTGCGGCCGCGGGACGTGTCGAGTGGCGCGCGTTGGCGGCGCTCGGCGATGTGCGCGAAGCGTGGCGCGATCTGAGCGAACGCGCGGTGGAGCCGAATGTCTTCTACGATCCGGGCTTCGCGCTCGCGGCAGCGCCGGTGTTCTGCGCCGATGCCGGCGCAATGCTGGCGTGGTCCAAATCCGGCCGGCTGATCGGGCTGTTTCCGCTGCATCTCGAACGCCGCTACGGCGTGATGGCGGCGCTGACCGGCTGGACGCATCCGTACGCGCCGTTCGGCGTGCCGCTGGTCGACCGCGAGGAGGCCGACGCCGCGATCGATGCGTGGCTCGATCATGTCGAGGCGGAGTCTTCGTTGCCCAAGCTCGTGATGCTGCCGCTGGTGGCGCGCGATGGGGCATTCGTGGCGGCACTGGCACCGGTGCTGGCGCGGCGCGGCGGGCAGGCGGCGGAGTTCGGCGCGCATGCGCGCGCGCTGCTCGCGCCCGCACGAGCACGCGAAAACTATCTCGGTCACATCGCGCACAAGAAGACGAAGGAGCTGCGCCGCCAGCGGCGGCGGCTGGAGGAGAAGGGCGCGGTGACGTTTTCCTCCGCGCACGATCCCGCCGCCATCGCGCCCGCGCTCGCGGATTACCTGATGCTGGAAGCCTCCGGCTGGAAGGGCCGCGCCGGCACCGCCGCGCGGCAGAACGGCGAGGTGCTGCTGTTCGTGCAGGGCGCCATCGCGGCGCTCGCCGCCGACGGCCGCGTGCGCATCGACCGGTTGACCCGCGGCCACACCCCGCTCGCGGCATCGATCACGCTGCGCGCGGGCGATACGAGCTGGTTCTGGAAGATCGCGTATGACGAGGATACCGCGCGCTTTTCGCCCGGCGTGCAGCTCACGCTCGACGTGACGCGCGAATTCCTTGGCGACGGGAAGATCGCGCGCGTCGACTCATGCGCCACCGCCGATCATCCGATGATCGATCACCTCTGGCAGGAACGCCTCGTGCTGAGCGATCTGCTGATCGCACCCGGCGCCGCCGCACTGCCGCAGTTTCACATCGCGCGGCAGCTTGAGTCGCTGCGGCGCGTGCTCATATCAAGCGCGAAGTTAGTGCGAGATAAAGTGAAAGGTCACGGCTGATCGCGCAGCATCCGCCGGATGATCTTGCCGGTGGTCGTCATCGGCATTTCGGTGATGAACGAGACCTCCCGCGGATACTCGTGCGCCGACAGCTTGGTCTTCACGAAATCGCGGATTTCGCCCGCCAATGCATCCGAAGGCTTGCTGTCGGGTTTCAGCACGATGAATGCCTTCACGATCTCGGTGCGCACCGCATCCGGCTTTCCGATCACGGCAGCCAGCGCGACCGCCGGATGCTTGATCAGGCAGTCCTCGATCTCCCCCGGTCCGATGCGGTAGCCGCTCGACGTGATGACATCATCGTCGCGCCCCACGAACGTGATATAGCCCTCCTCATCCACGGTCCCCTGGTCGCCGGTTGTCATCCACTCGCCGATGAACTTCTGCTCCGTCGCTTCCGGCCGGCCCCAGTACTCGATGAACATCACCGGGTCCGGCCGCCGCACGGCGATCTGCCCAAGCTCACCCGCTTCGGCGCGCGAGCCGTCCTCGCGGATCACCGCCACATCGTGGCCGGGCACCGGCTTGCCGATCGCGCCTGGCTTCGACACGCCGATCGCCGCGCAGGAGGCGAGCACCAGATTGCATTCGGTCTGGCCGTAGAACTCGTTGATGGTGAGGCCGAAGGCCTCGCGGCCCCATTCGTAGGTCTCGGCGCCAAGCAACTCGCCGCCCGAGCCGAGCGTGCGCAGCTTGATGTCATGCCGCCCCTTCGGCGAGGGCGCGGAGCGCAGCATGCGCAGCGCGGTCGGCGGGATGAAAGCGTTGCGCACGCCGGTGCGGGCGAGCAGCGCGAAGGCCTCTTCGGGATCGAACTTCTCGAACTTGCGCGCGACGACCGCGACGCCGTGGTGCAGGCTCGGGAGCAGGCAGTCGAGCAACCCGCCCGCCCAGGCCCAATCGGCCGGCGTCCAGAACCGGTCGCCCGCCTGAGGGAAAAACTCGTGCGGCATCTCCACGCCCGGGAGATGTCCGAGCACGACGCGATGGCCGTGCAGCGCGCCCTTCGCTTGCCCGGTCGTGCCGGAGGTATAGATCATCAGCGCGGGATCGTCCGGTGACGTAGTCGACCGGCGTGAAATCCGAAGATGCGCGCGCGATCGTCTCATGCAGGCCGAGCGCGCCGTCGCCCGGCCCGTCGATCGAGAGCACGAGCGAAAGCCCCGGCAGCTCGCCGCGGATTTCGGCAAGCTTGGCGAGGCCTTGTGCATTGGTGACGACGGCTTTCACACCGGCGTTCTGCAGCCGGTAGCTCAGCGCATCGACGCCGAACAGGATCGCAAGCGGCACCGCGACCGCGCCGAGCTTGTAGATCGCGATATGCCCGGCGGCCGCCTCCGGCGTCTGCGGCAGCAGCACCGCGACGCGGTCGCCGCGCGCGATGCCTTTCTCGCGCAGCGTGTTTGCGAGCCGGTTGGAGGTCTCGCGCAGCCAGCCGAACGTGATCTCTTCGGCCTTGCCGTCGGCGCGGATGTTCAGGATCGCGAGCCGGCGTGGGTCCTGCGCGGCCCACTTGTCGCAGACATCGACGCCGACGTTGTAACGGGCGAGTTCCGGCCAGCGGAAGTCACGGTAAAGCTGATCGTAGTCGCGGATGTTCGGCAGCATGAAAAGGTCCTAGTGGTCCGATTCTAACATTCGCATCCCCGTGCGGCAGGCTCTTATGCAAATGTTAGAATCAAAGGACCACTAGCAAGTATTACATCCTAGTGGAGCTTTGGATTTGACATTCGCTTCTCAAGCGCGCGGCTGGACTGGTAGCGAATGTCAAATCCGCTCCACTAGCTGGCGCCGCGAAACTAGTGAGGCTATGAGCATCGCGCAACACGAGAGGCGAAACGCGCATGGCGAAGGCGATTCAGATCCGCATGGCAGGCTACGGCCCGGCGACCACGGGCTTTTCCAAATCGCTGAAATTCATTGGCGACCGGCTCACCAAGCAGTTCGGTGACCGAATCGACGTGAAATACGTCTGGAACGTCATGGATTTCGGCTATCGTGCCGAGGACATTTTGTGGCTGGTCGAAAGCGGTGTGCTGACGCTCGGTTACCAATCGTCGAGCTACCTGACCGACCGCGTACCCGAACTCGGCTTCGTCGACCTGCCGTTCCTGTTCTCCGACAACGCGACCGCGCGCGCCGGCATGGACGGCAAGCTCGGGCAATTCCTCGCGAAGAAGATCGAGGAGCGCGTGAGCTACCGCATCCTCGGCTGGTACGAGAACGGCTTCCGCCAGATCTCGAACAAGCTCCGCACCATCCGCTCGCCGGCCGACATGAAAGGCATGCGCATCCGCGTGCTGCCGAGCGAGGTGCAGGCGCGCACCTTTGAGCTATTGGGCGCGGTACCACTGCGTTGGGATCTCACCGAGGCGATCGCGGCAATCAAAGAGGGCACCATCGACGCGCAGGAAAATCCGTTCGCCAACACCGTGACGTATCATGTGCACAAGTTTCACCACTATCACTCGGTGACAAACCACTTCTACGTCTCGCGGCCGATCTTCCTCCATCGCGACACGTTCGACGCATGGCCGAAGGATTTGCAGGACGCGATGCGCGAGGCGGTGACGGCGTCGGTCGCATATCAACGCGGGCTCGCGGAGGAAGAGGATGTCGACCTCGCGCCAGGCGCTCGTCGATCAGGGCTGCGAGATCGCCGATCTCACGCGCGAGGAGCTGTCGGCGTTCTCAAAGGCTGTGCAGCCGCTGTGGGCGGACGCGCAAGGAAAATACGGAAAAGAGCTGTTCGGGATGGTGCAGAAGTAATTCCGTTCGTCCCCGCGAAAGCGGGGACCCAGAGCCAAGACAAGAAAGAACTGGATTCCCGCTTGCGCGGGAATGAGCGGAGGAAATCAGCCGCGCTTGTCGTCCGGCGCGGCGAGGATCAAGGTCCAGAACACCTTGTATTTCGACTTCGGCGAATAGACTGCCGCGATGCCGATGCGGGTCACGCTCTTGTTGAGCATATTCGCCTTGTGCGGCGGCGAGTCGCGCCAGCCGGAGAAAGCTTCAGCCAACGTGTGATAACCGGCCGAGACATTCTCCACCGAAACCTTGGCGTCAGCCTTACTGCCACGCGCACGCTGGCCTGATGCCTTGCCGACATTGTGGTCGACCTTGTCGCGCGCTGCCATGTTGCGCGAGTGCTCCTCGGCAAGCGCCATCAGCGCCGGATCGAGCGTGACCGCGCCGAGCCCGTTGTTGGCGCGGTAGCCTGAGATCATCGATTGCGCGGCCGCGGGATCGAGCTGCCCACCCTCGGCGAGATTGCGATAGAAGCTCGGCTGGCCGGAGGACGGCGGCGGCGCGTCGCTCGCGCACCCGGAAAACCCGAGCAGCGCCAGCGCAGTCGCGATGCGTAGCACACACTCCGCGATCAGCGAGCCGGTCATCCGTATCCCCGTTTGAAAACCCAGCAGCGATAACGCCGCGAAATGGTAACTGAAAGATGAATACGGCGAAGATTGGCCCGTAAAATCAGGAGAATTTCGAATCAGCCGAGGGTTTGGCCGACCAGCCGCACGTCCTGCGGCGGGGTCATGTCGATGCCGGCCGCGCGGAACTCGCGCAGGATCGCGACATGGATCTCGCTCTTGATCCGGCCGCGCTCGGCCAGGTTCGGCACGATGCAGAAGATCTCAAATATGAGCGCGCTCGAGCCGAACTCGGTGAGCTGGACGGCGGGCGGCGGCTGCTTCAACACATCCGGATGCGCCGCAATGCAGGCTTTCAGCGTCTCCATCACCTTGTCGGCATCACAGTCATAGGACACCGAGACCTTGATGTTGAGCCGCCCGAGCGTGTTCGCGTGCGTCCAGTTCTTCACCACGCCGGTGATCAGCTCGGAATTCGGAATGATGACGCTCGCCCTGTCGAACGTTTCTATCTCGGTCGCGCGCACGCTGATGCGGCGCACGAAGCCTTCGTCGCCCTTGACGACGATCTGATCGCCGACGCGGATCGGCCGCTCGGCGAGCAGGATCAGGCCGGAGACGAAGTTCGACACGATCGACTGCAGGCCGAAACCGATGCCGACCGAAAGCGCGCCGGCGACGATTGCGATCTTCTGCGGGTCGATGCCGATTTCGCCCAGCGCAACGACTACCGCGACGATGAAGCCAACGTAGCCGATGATGGTGACGATCGACATCCGCAGGCCAGGCTCGATCGCGGTGTGCGGCATCACCTCGCTTTCGAGCCAGCGCTGCAGCAGGCGCGTCAGGCCGAGAAGGATCAGGAACAGTGCAACCGCGCCGAAAACAGCGCCGAACGAAATCGTGAAGTCGCCAACCCGGATGCCGAGCGAGAAATTCTTGATCGCGTCAAGCAGATCGCCAGCCGCGACCTCCCAACGCCCGATCGCCAGCGCGATCACGATCAGCACAAACAGCGCCCGCACCACGCCGGAGGTGAGCTTGCCGAACAGGCCGAGGCGGCGCGGGTCGATTCCAAGCTGGCGCGCAAGCTTCCGTCCGCCGGAGGAGTCCGGCGACATGGTCCGGTTGATCGCCGCATCGGTGACGATCAGCAGCAGATAGAGCGTCGCGACGAGCGAGAGCGTGAACACGACGCGGCCGGCCGCGAACGACGCGAAGCGCGCGAAACCAGCCAGCAGTGAACCCACGATTCCCGCAACCACGATCCAGGCGAGCAGCCGCACGCCGGGAATACGCTTCGGCTCTTCCTCGCTCTCCGGTTCGCGCACCAGAAGATGAACAAGGAGACCCGCAATCGCGAGCGCGAACAACATGCGCAGCGCGGTGTCGACCGCTTCGGGCGCGCCGATCGTGCGGTGCAGCGCGCGCAGGATGAGGAACGTGCCGAACAGTCGCCCGCCCCAGACCAGATGCGCGGACAGCCACTGCGCGCTCGCATCATCGAACTTCACCTGCCGCCGGCGCGTGTCGTCGGGCGCGAGCACGCTGGTCGCAGAAGCGCGTGCAAGCGCTGCCATCGCGGTGCCGAAAATCAGTCCCGAGATCAGCCGCTCGTAGTCGTCGGGAATGAGCTGGAACTGGTCGAGCAGTTGCAGCACCACAAACACCGCAATCGGAGCGGTCAGCGCACGGCGCAGGAACACCGCGAGCGAGGCGAGCGCCATGCCGTAGCGGTCGCCGATCCGCGCGATAAAGGCTTGCCGGCGCCACCAGCGAATGAACCCGATGGCGAAGATCAGCAGCCCCGCGAGCGCAATCGCAGCCGAGGTGATCCGCGGCGTGCCGCCCTGAACGCGCGCGTAACCGACCCAATCCTGCGCAAACTTCGCAAGGCGTTCGCCATACTCCGGCAGCGCCATCGCCACGTCGCGCCAGAAATACGGATCGAGCACGTTCGGCGACTTGCGGAACATGGTCTCCGCGTAAGCGGATCGGCGCCTGTCGGTGAGCGTTGTCGCGAGTTGCGTCGCGCGCGCTTGCAACAGCTGGACCTGCTTGACCGCGGAGTCGAGCTCGTTGCGCTGCTGCGTCAGCCGGGTGCGCTCCGCCGCGATCGTCGCGTCTTCGGTTGCCCCCGCGGCTGGCGGGGCGCCCAGCCCTTTCAGGCGCGCATCGACGTCAGCGAGGCGCGGTTCGAGGTCCGCAAGCTTGTCGCGCAAGTCATCGCGCAACGGCGAGATGCGCTGTGCAAGTTCGGTGAGTGCGTTGACGCCGAGCGTGCTGCGTCGCGACTGCGTCTCGATCTGGTCGAGCGTGGCGCGGATCGGCTCGATGCCGACCAGCGGCGCCTGTTGTGCAACCGCGCTCGCCGCGCAGAACAGCAGGGCGAGCGTGGCGAGCATGCGAACCAGGGTCGCGAATCGGAACATGGCGCCTTTCCGTTGCGGTCGCGCGCGTTGTTTCGCGCACGCCGAACCGTGTCAAGCAGACCAATTTCGCTTGTTCCGCCCGTCACTTGTTGGTCTAATTCTGCGCCGGGTCCTGGGGAATGGCATGTTCACGACGCCGCGTCTGGTCGCGATCGCGCTCTGCGCCGCGCTCAACTTCGCCATCGGGAATGTCGTTTATCTGGTCAAGCTGCCGATCTATCTCGACTCGATCGGCACGATCCTCTGCGCGCTGCTGATTTTCCCGGACCGCCTCGCCGCCATTGCCTGCGCCTTCATCGCCGGCCTGATCGGCATCATCCTGAGCGGACTTGTGATCAACCCGTTCCTGCCGTGGTTCGCCGGGACGGTGCTCGCCATCGCGCTCGTCTCCGCGCTGCTGACCGGGCTCGCGACGGCGACGTTTCGCGCCCGGCCGCTTCCCGTGCCGGCGTTCACCGGAAAGGTCATTCTTTATGGTGTGATCACCGGCATCGCGGCGGCGATCGCGTCGGCGCCGGTGGTTGTCTACCTGTTCGGCGGCGTTACCGGCAGCGGTTCGACCTTCGTGGTCGCGTTCTTCCTCAAGACCGGCCAGCAGCTGATGAACTCAGCGCTGCTGTCCGGCTTCGCGACCGAACCGATCGACAAGACGCTGCAGGTGCTGCTCGCCGCGCTGCTTTATCGCGCGACGCCGCAGGAGTTCATCGCGATGCTGCGGCCGGCGCAAGCCTCGGCGACATGACGCCGAACGGCGCGGTCATCTTCGTTCTTTTGGTGATTGCCGGATCGCTGGTCGCGCGTCGCCCGATCGGCCTCTGTCTCATCCTCGCGGTCGTGACCGGTTTTGCCCTGGCGAGCCGGGAAAACATCCTGTCTGCGCTGAAGTGGTCAGCCGGCATCGTGCTGCCGCTCGCGCTGTTCATGGCGCTTGTCTGGATCGTGATCGTCGGCCGCGCGCCAGCCGAGATCGCCGCCGGGGTCGAAGGTTCACGCGCCGCGGCCGCCGAACATGTCGCGATCCTGTGCCTACGGCTGTTCATTCTTGCCCTCGCGATTCAGGCCGCGTTCCTGCACTTCGCCGGCTGGACGCCGCTGCGTTTCGTCGCTGCGCTCACGGCGCCGCAGATCGTGAAGAAGCTACTCATACTCACGCTGTCGCTGATCGACACCATCCTGCATGCCATCGATCGCGCCCGCACCGCGCTGATCGCAGCGGGCATCATCACGCGGCAGTTTTCGTTGCAGAACCTGCGCAACGGCTGGCTGCTGGTGCAGACCGTCTGGCTCACGGTGCTCACCACCGCGATGGGGCGCATGCGCGACAAATGGCCGATCGAGAATACGCTCGCGCACCTCGACACTGTGCTCGCCGCTTCATCCGCGATGCATTTCGCGCGCGCCGACCTTGGCTGGATCGCGCTTGGCGTGACGAGCCTTGCCGTTGCGATCGGGCTGCGCTGAATGGGCGAACTGATCGCAGGCTCGAACTTTTCCGGCCGCAGCGCGGCGCTGCGTGAGCGCCTCAAGACCATCGCCCCCACGGCGTTCTTCATCGGTCCCTACGCGGAGGCGGCGCTGTCCGGCCTCTCCAATACGGTCGCCGACGAGATCGCGATCTATCAGGTGCCGGACGCAAACCGCCCCGCCTTCGCGCAAATCGATTTTGCCGCCACTGCGGCGCGCAAGCCGCCGACTTTGTCCGGCGGCGAACAGGTGCTGCTCGCGCTCTACTGCTTCTCGCGGTCGCGCAACCGCACCATCGGGATCGACACCGCGCTCGAGCAGCTTGATCCGGAGAACCGCGACGACGCACTGTCCTACCTCTCGCGCGAGGACATCGATGCGGTGCTGGTCGACAACCGGCTGGATCGGCTTGAGGGCTGGTCTTGCCACGCGATGCCGGTCCCTGCGGCGCCTCCAACGCTGGACCTTCAGGCCGCGACGGGGGGTCTGTCGCCGCATACCGCGACGCGGATTGAAATTGCGCAACTCACGTTCCACTATCCAGGCAGCCGCGACATCTTCCGCGACTTCAACCTCACGCTCGAACCGGGCCAGGCCTATCGCCTCATCGGGCCGAATGGCGCGGGCAAGACCACGCTGTTGAACCTGCTCGCGGGCGTCCTTGTGCCTGATGCCGGCACCATCCGGCTCGACGGCACGGATTACGCGCCATGGCGCACCGGCAACCGCGTTTTTGCGCTCGCCGCGCAAAACCCCGACCATCAATGGTGCGGCGCGACCCTGGGCGAGGATCTCGCGCGACGGCGCAAGGCGCTCGCCCGCTTTCCCGAACTCAAGCTGCCGGACGACAACGCGCTGGCGACATTCGCCGCACGCCTCGGCGTGCCGTCAATGGACCAGCATCTCTATGAACTGCCGCTGGCCGCCCGCAAGCGCCTGAGCTGGCTCTGGCCGCTCGCCGGCGCGATGCCGTGGCTCATGCTCGATGAGCCGACACTCGGGCAGGATCGCGCCACGCGCGAAGCATTCGCCGCAGCCGTCACCCACCTCGCCAAGCTTGGCTATGGCGTGATCTTCATCACGCATGACGACGCATTCGCCGACGCGATCGCGCACCAGCCACTGCGCCTTGCCTCAGGCGTCATCGATGGGTGAGAACTGCGCGGTGTTCCGACGCCGACAGACAGTTGTCGATAATTTTGCAACGAAGCGGTAATTCTATCTGCTCCCAAACCGCTTTGCTCGAATTTCAGCGAGCGGATTAAGCCGGCATTCGGCGGGTCTCGGTAGCATGCAACCCTTGGTTCTGGAGGGCTGCAGTTGTACCGCATTCTATCCTGCCTGACTGAGCAGCACGACTATCGGCTGGTCGTGCTCGCGGCGTTCATTTGCGCGGCGGCGGCATTGGCCTCGTTCAATATCTATTCTCATGTGGCGGCGAGCAGCGGCCTACGGCGATCGTGCTTGTTGCTCCTCACCGGCGTCTGTAGCGCGTCGGGCATCTGGGCGACCCACTTCATTGCGATGCTTGCCTACGAAACCGGGTTCCCGGTCGCCTATGAACCTGTCGCGACCGCAGGGTCATTGCTCATTGCGATGATCGCGACGACATCCGGTTTCCTCATCGCGTCCGGCGCGCGCCGCTGGCAGGCAGCAATCGGCGGTGCGGTTATCGGCGCCGGCATCGGCATGATGCACTACGTCGGCATGTGGGCGCTCATCGTTCCGGGCGGCCTGCAGTGGGCCCCTTCGCTTGTAGCCGTTTCATTGACCACCGGCGCTGTGCTGGCCTCGATAACCATGCTGGCTTTCCACGCGCTGCAAGGCCGGCGCGCACAATGGATCGCGGCCAGTTTGTTCGCTCTGGCGATCTGCAGCCTGCATTTCACCGGCATGGGCGCAGTGACCATTGTGCCGGACCCGACCGCGTTTGTTCCACCGTCTCCGATCAGCGACGCCTTGATGGTGATTGCGGTGTCCGCCGCCGCATTGGTGATTGTTCTTTCCGCACTTGCATCGATGGCGCTGATGGAAAACCAGATACGCCGTCAGCGGGAGGACGAACTCCGCATCCAGAACCAGCGCTTCGACATGGCCTTGGACCACATGGGCGAGGGCCTGTGCATGTTCGATGCGGAGAAGCGGCTTGTCGTTTGCAATGGCCGCTACGCCAAGCTGTACCGTCTGCCGCAGGAGTTATTGCAGACCGGGACGCCTCACACCGCGATCATCAGGCACCGGGTTTTGCACGGCATTCTCAAAGGCGAAAAGAACGACGGCGCTGCGGAGCAGAAGATCGCGGCGCTGGCTGCGCTGCCGCCCGACACAACCTCGCGGCGGATCGACGAGTTCGCGGATGGGCGGCTGATCTGTGTCACCCGGCAGCCGATGGCGGGCGGCGGCTGGGTCGCGACGCACCTCGACGTGACCGAGCAGCAACGCTCGGAAGCCAGGATCGCCTATATGGCGCAGCATGATGCGCTGACCGAATTGCCAAATCGCGTCGTGCTGCGCGAGCGTTTGGAGCACGCTCTCGCCGGCACGCAGCGTGGCCGTTGCCTCGCGGTGCTGATACTCGACCTCGACCGGTTCAAGGAAGTCAACGATACGCTCGGACATCCGGTGGGTGACGCACTCCTGAAGGCTGTTGCCGGGCGGCTGCGGTCCTGCACCCGAGAAGCCGCCACGGTCGCCCGCCTTGGCGGTGACGAGTTCGCAATCATCGAGGATGTCGTCGACCCTGGCGTAGAAGCCACCTCTCTCGCCGAGAGAATCCAGAAGATCCTTTCGGCGCCCTTCGCGCTCGGCGACCATCAGGTGATTATCGGAACAAGCATCGGCATCGCCATCGCGCCGAGCGATGGCAATGATTGCGACGATATCCTGCGGAACGCGGATCTTGCGCTCTACCGCGCCAAGGGCGAAGGACGCGGGACGCACCGGTTCTTTGAACCCGAGATGGACCAGCTGATGCAGGAGCGGTGCGATCTCGAAAGGCACATGCGCAAAGCGCTCGTCAATGGCGAGTTCGAGCTTTACTTTCAGCCGTTCGTCAATCTCGCGAGCGGAGAAATCAGCGGCTGTGAGGCGTTGCTGCGTTGGCATCATCCGACGCGCGGCTTGATTTCGCCCGCGGATTTTATCCCACTTGCAGAAGAGACGGGCATGATCGTTCCTCTTGGCGAATGGGTGCTCCGAGCCGCGTGCCGGGAGGCAGCGAACTGGTCTGCCGAATTGAGGATCGCCGTCAACCTGTCACCGGCTCAACTCCGGAGCAAGGAGTTGGTCCCGGTGGTCGTCCGCACGCTCGCTGATTCGGGAATGGCGCCGCACAGGCTCGAACTTGAAGTGACCGAGTCGGTCATGATGCAGGACAGCGAAGCCGCATTCAGGACGCTTGGCCAGTTGCAGAAATTGGGCGTGCGGATCGCGCTGGACGACTTCGGCACCGGCTACTCGTCTTTGAGCTTCTTGCAGAAATTCCCGTTCGACCGGGTCAAGATCGATCGCAGCTTCGTGAATGAGCTGCTGTGCGCAAGAGACGAGTCGCGCCGGATCGCGCGCGCCGTGGTCCGGTTTGCCGCCAGTCTGGGAAAGACGATAACGGCGGAAGGCGTTGAGACTGAGGAGCAGCTCGAGATTTTGCGCGCGGAACGGTGCACCGAAATGCAGGGCTACTACTTCAGCCGGCCAAAACGCGCTTCGGAAATCGCAGGTCTTCTGGCCGGGCAAGCCGCGAGAACCGCAAGTGCTGCTTAGCCGGCCTCAGCGCTGCCGCGGTCGGCAAATTGCCTTGCAAATTGCCCGCGCGGCAACGCGGTGACGTTGCGGCTGTCACTTTCCTTCGACCATCTCGATGAGCTGAATGAGGTTGCCGCATGTATCGTCAAGGATAGCCATTTTGACGGAGCCCGCATCAACCGGCGCTGTTGTGAATTCGACGCCAAGGTCGCGCAATCTCGCGAACTCCTTTTCAAGATCGTCCACTTTGAAGGACGCTGCGGGAATCCCGTCGTTCACGAGCGCAGACTTGTATGGCGCAACGGCAGGGTGAGCGCCTGGCTCAAGCAGGAGTTCGGTGCCGTCGGGTGCCTCCTTCGACACAACAGTCAACCAGCGATGCTCGCCAACCGGCACATCGTTCTTGAGGATGAAGCCCAGCTTCTCCGTATAGAACTTCAAGGCCTTGGCCTGATCATCAACAAGAACGCTCGTGACGTAGATCCTCATGTTGCACTCCTTTTTTTCAGATGCTTGTTGAGCCAGGCATCGGCTGCCTTCCGCAGAGGCGCATTGTCGAAGGTGTGCATCTTGGTGCGCCCGTTCCAATGCGTCTGGATAAGCCCAGCCCTCTCCAGCATGTCGAGATGCTGCGAAATCGTTTGCCGCGACAGGCTTCTGCCATCCTCCGCGACCGACGACACGCAGATCTCAAACAAGGACTGCCCGGGCCGCTTCGTTAAGCGATCAAGGATGCGGCGGCGGATCGGATCGCCGAGCGCCTTGAAGACATTGTCCAGTTCGTCGTCGTCCACTCCAATAAACATGCAGTAATTTTACTGCATGTCAAGCCGCGGCTGACCAGAGGGGATGCCGCAATGGTGACTATTGGTCGCGCTGACGGGCGTTTGGGGCGCGATACGATCCACACCGCCTCATGTTTGGAAAGGATCGTTATCGGAGAGACGCGATGGCACAAACGATCGAAAGCACGCCGCAGCGGCTGGTGATGCAATTCGGATCAACCCGGCTCGTGCTCGACAAAGCTGCGGACACCGCAACGCTGCATCGCAAGACGCTGTTCTGGTCGCGTAAACCGGCGGAAAAGCCTCTTTTCGATGTCGTCGACATGACAGTCGACACGGCAACGGACCGCGCATCCGGCGTCGAAGTCTGCCACGCGATACTCGTCATGCGAACGGGCGATGCTTGGGCACTCGCGGAGAACGACAAGAAGAGCGCGCAAGACACCGTCGCGATGATGCGCGAATTCCTTGGATTGAAGTCGGCGTGACAACCCGGATTTGGCGGGCGGACCGCCGGATGAAAAATATCCCGCCCTTTGTGAAAGAGCGGACGCCCGTGCTGTATCAGCCCGCGCGCTAGAGCCGAACGCCCGTGGTCGAATAAGCCTCTTCGGTCGGCTTCTGTACGGCGTTCAGCGCAAATCCCGCGACCGCGGCGATCGCAATCGCCGCGACGACGGCAGCGAGAAAACTCTTCATCTCAAATCCCCCAGTCTATTCGGCGGGCGTTGCCATCGGCTGACGCTGCGACTCATTCGGGCCGGTGCGCGCCCGCTCCTGCTCGAGCCAGAGCCGGTGGTGCTCCCTCGCCCAGTTCTCGTCGACGGTGCCCTCGCCCATCGCCTCGAAGGCGCCTTCCATGCCGATGGTGCCGATGTAGATGTGCGCAAGCATCGCAGCGACGAACAGCACGCCCACGATGGCGTGGACGGTCTGGGCCGTCTGCATGCCCTGGATGCCAGCCGCATAGAACGGGAACATCAGCAGATAGCCGGTGATCGCGACGGCCGTGCCGCCGATCACGACGATCCAGTAGATCATCTTCTGGCCGCCGTTGAAGCGATAGGCCGGCGGATGATCGTGCCCGACGATGCCGCCGCCGCGCTTCGCCCACTCGACGTCAACCTTGTTCGGGATATTGCCGGCGATCCAGATCAGGAAAATGGTGAACACGCCGATCGTGAACGGGAAGCTGAGATAGTTGTGCGCGTATTTCGCCCACTGCGCCCATGCCGCGAAGGCGGGCTCGCCGACGATCGGCATCAGCAGCGGCTTGCCGAACGTGATGTTGAGGCCGCTGATTGCGAGGATGATGAAGCAGGTCGCCGTCAGCCAGTGGACGAAGCGCTCGAAGCCGTTGAACCGCACGATGCGCCGGCCCGAATAGCCGCTCTCCAGCTTCACCTGACCGCGCACCAGATAGAACACCACCAGCAGGATCAGCATGCCGAGGATCGCGATCGCGCCGATCCAGCGCAGCGTCACTTCATGGAATTGGCGCCAGTCGCGTCCGCCAGGCTGAATCAGCGTGCCGGACTTCTGGTCGGGGATGCTGACGCGCCCGCCGACCGTTCCGCCCCCTTGCAGCGCGTTAAGGAGCTGCTGCTCCTTCACGGCGGCCGCGCCCGGATTGACCGAACTCGGCTGCTGCGCGCTCGCCGGCGTCGCCACCGCGAGGAGCAGCGCAACGACAAATGCGCCGATGATGAAACGAGCCTGCGCGAGGAGCCTCGCCATGCCAAACCCTCCCTGACTTTCCTGTGCGCCCGCCAGACGGCAAGGCGCACGCTGTTCCCGGCACCGCCCGTTTTAGGTTGCGATGGTCTCGCGATACGCGGTCTGCCAGCCCCACGCGCCGGAGCCGTAGCCGCGCTTGGTGACGCGTTCCTTGTAGATCTGCGCGATGATGTCGCCGTCGCCCGCGAGCAACGACTTGGTCGAGCACATCTCGGCGCAGAGCGGCAGCTTGCCGGCCGCGAGCCGGTTGGTGCCGTACTTCTCGAACTCCGCGTGCGGTGCCGTCCGCTTCCGGGCCGCCGGCGCAGAAGGTGCACTTGTCCATCTTGCCGCGCGAACCGAAGTTGCCGACCTTCGGATACTGCGGCGCGCCGAACGGGCAGGCGTAGAAGCAGTAGCCGCAGCCGATGCACAGGTCCTTGGAGTGCAGCACCACGGCGTCCGCCGTGGTGTAGAAGCAGTTCACCGGGCACACCGCCGCGCACGGCGCGTCGGTGCAGTGCATGCAGGCCATCGAGATCGAGCGCTCGCCCGGCTTGCCGTCATTGATGGTGACGACGCGGCGGCGATTGATGCCCCACGGGACCTCATGCTCGTTCTTGCAGGCGGTGACGCAGGCGTTGCACTCGATGCAACGATCGGCGTCGCAGAGGAATTTCATACGTGCCATGGTCGTTGCTCCTTAGGCCGAGCGGATCTGACAGAGGGTGGCTTTCGGCTCTTGCATGCCGGTCACCGGGTCGTAGCCGTAGGTGGTGAGCGCATTGACGCTTTCGCCGAGCACCACCGGATCGGCACCCTTGGGATATTTCGAGCGCTGATCGACGCCCTGGAACCAGCCGCCGAAGTGGAACGGACACCAGGCGACGCCCTTGCCGACGCGCTCGGTCACCAGCGCCTTCATCCGCGCCTTGGATGAGTTCTCGGCGCCCGTCACCCACACCCAGCCGCCGTCCTTGATGCCGCGCTCGCCGGCGTCCGCAGGATTGATCTCGATGAACATGTCCTGCTGCAGCTCGGCGAGCCACTTGTTGGAGCGGGTCTCTTCGCCGCCGCCCTCGTATTCGACCAGCCGGCCCGAGGTGAGGATGATCGGGAATTGCTTCGCGATCCCCTTCTCCACCGCGGCCTTCTGCACGTCGAAGCCGACGTTCGGCATGCGGAACTGGCGTGCATTCGGCAGCGTCGGATACTTCGCGACCAGGTCGGGCCGCGGCGTATAGATCGGCTCGCGATGCACCGGGATGGCGTCCGGCAGGCCGAACGCATTCGCGCGCGCCTTGCCGTTGCCGTAGTGGATGCAGCCGTGCTTCATCGCGACGCGCTGGATGCCGCCCGACAGGTCGATCGACCATGACACCGCGTCCGGCGTGGTCGGATTGATGCGCTGGATGACGGCCAGTTCGGCTTCGGTCAGGTCCTTGTCCCAGCCGAGCTTCTTCAGGACGCCGTAGGTGAACTCCGGATATCCGTCCTTGATCTCCGAGTCCTTGGAGTAGGAGCCTTCGGCGAGAAGATTGTGCTTCTCCTCCTTCTCGACCTCGACGCCGTTCTCCATCACCTTGGTCTTGACCACGCGCTCGACGCCGAAGCGCGCACGGAACGTGCCGCCGCCGTCCATGACGTGGAGATTGGTATTGTAGAGCGTGTGGGTGCCGGGATGGCGCAGCTCCGGCGTGCCCCAGCATGGCCACGGCAGGCCGTAATAGTCGCCGCCGATCTCGGCCGGGGCATCCTTCGGCGCGCGCAGCGAGACCAGATCGAACTTGTTCTGGTTCTTCATGTGCGCCTTGAGCCGCTCGGGCGACTGGCCGCAATAGCCGGTCGACCATCCGCCGCGATTGATCTCGCGCAGGATGTCCTCGGCGACAGGAACGTTGTTCTCGACCTTGATGTTCTTGAACATCCGTGTCGGCGAAGCCGAGCTTCTTCGCCAGGAGGTACATGACCTCGTTGTCGTCCTTGACTTCGAAGATCGGCTTGACGATCTGCTCGCCCCACTGCAGCGAGCGGTTCGACGCCGTGCGCGAGCCGTCCACCTCGTAGCTGGTGGCGATCGGCAGCAGATAGGTGTTGTCCTTGCGCTCGGAGAGCACCGCCCACGTGGTCGGCACCGGATCGGCGACGACCAGCAGGTCGAGCTTCTCGATGCCCTTGGCGGCTTCCGGCATGCGGGTCACGGTGTTGCCGCCGTGGCCCATGATGAACATGGCCTTCAGGTTGTCCTTCTGCGACACCTGACCCTTGTCGTACATCGTCGCGTCGAACCAGCGCGTCGACGGGATGCCCGGCGTGTTCATCATCTTGACCGGCTTGCCGTCCGGCGCCGTTGATGGTGTCGAAGCGGCCTTCCATCCAGGCGTAGTCGGTCTCCCAGACCCGGCACCAATGCCGCCACGCGCCTTCGACGAGGCCGTAGTAGAGCGGCAGCGTCACGATATCGAGGCCGAGGTCGGTCGCGCCCTGCACGTTGGTGTGGCCGCGGAAGATGTTGGCGCCGGTGCCGAACTTGCCGACGTTGCCGGTCGCGAGCAGCGCGATGCAGAACGCGCGCACGTTCGCGGTGCCGACCGTGTGCTGGGTCGCGCCCATGCACCAGATCAGCGTTGCGGGCTTCTCGGTCGCGAACAGTCTTGGCGACGCGTTCGAGCTGCGCGCCCGGCACGCCGGAGACGCGCTCGACCTCATCCGGCGTCCACTTCTCGACCTCCTTGCGGATGTCGTCCATGCCGTAGACGCGCTGCTGGATGAACTCCTTGTCCTCCCAGCCGTTCTTGAAGATGTGCCACAGCATGCCCCAGATCACCGGAATGTCGGTGCCGGAGCGGATGCGCACATATTCGGTGGCGTGCGCGGCGGTGCGGGTCATGCGCGGATCGATCACGATCATGTTCGCGCGGTTGAGCTCCTTGCCCTCCAGCACGTGCTGCAGCGACACCGGATGCGCCTCGGCCGGATTGCCGCCCATGATGATCATGGTCTTGGCGTTGCGGATGTCGTTGTAGCTGTTGGTCATCGCGCCGTAGCCCCAGGTATTGGCTACGCCCGCGACGGTGGTCGAATGACAGATGCGCGCCTGGTGGTCCGAATTGTTCGTGCCCCAGTACGCCGCGAGCTTGCGGTTGAGATAGGCGCCTTCGTTGGTGAACTTGGCCGAGCCGAGCCAGTAGACCGAATCCGGTCCGGACTTCTCGCGGATCGCCGTCGAGCTTGTCGCCGATCTCGTTGATCGCCTGCGTCCCAGGAGATCTTGCGTCCACTGGCCGTTGACCATCTTCATCGGGTAGCGCAGGCGGCGGTCGCTGTGCACCAGTTCGCGCGTCGCCGCGCCCTTGGCGCAATGCGAGCCGCGATTGATCGGCGAATCCCAGCCGGGCTCCTGGCCGACCCACACGCCGTTCGACACTTCGGCGATGACGGTGCAGCCGACCGAGCAATGCGTGCACATGTTCTTGCGCAGCGTGACCGCCGCGCCCTTGGCGGGCGGCGGACCGGCCTTGCGCCTTGCGCACGCTGCCGAGCGGCAGCGCGCCGAGCGCCGCGAGGCCGCCGGCGGCGAGGCCGGAGCGGCGCAGGAATGCGCGGCGGTCGAGGCCGCCGCTGTTGCTGTTCGGCCAGCGCGGCGCTGAGCGAGCCGCGGCGTGCCTGGCGTTCGGTTCTCTTGATCAGCACAGGTGCCTCCCTCAGCTTCGGATAGCGGTTGACGCGATAGAACGTCTTCACGTGATCGGTTTCCTTGTAACGCGCCTTGCGCTTCTCATCGTTCGTCTCGGTGTCGGCCTTCGCCTCGGTGGCGAGCGGCGCGGCCGCGGCGACGGTCGCGCCGGCGCCCAGCACGCGAAGGAATTCACGACGGCCGACCGTCGTCTTGTATTTCGATTGCATCGCGATTGTCCTCCTCGGTCTCTTTCTCGCGCGTCCGGTTAACCCGGCAGCGCAAAGGCTTCCGTTTCGATGTCGATGAAGACGCGGCCGAGCGTGCCGACGTGGCGATAGAAGTCTGCAGCCTCCGCGCGCTCGAGATCGGCGAAGAAGCGGCCGCATCCACGGCGCCATGTGCTTTTCGAACAGGCGTGCGCTCGGCGCCTTCCGGCGCCGCGAAGCGTCCGCCGGCGAATGCCGCCATGATCTCGCACAGGGTCGCGGCGTGATCTTCCGGCTCGTAGTTTCCATCCACCCGCTCGACACCGAACGCCGCGAGATCGTCGCGCAGGCGCGCGAGCGGGCGCTCGTTGAGGAAGCCGGTGAGGTAGTAGGAGGCGTAGGGCAGCAGTTCGCCGCGCCCGAGCCCGATGAAGAGATTGAAATACTCGCGCTCGATCGCGCTCGGCGAGACGCGCGTGGCCGCTTCGCCGAGCGCCGCATGCGCGAGCCCGAGCGGGCTCGCATCGCCGCGCAGCCGCGAGAGCCGCGCGAGCAGGTCGCGCATCGGGTGCGCGCGCCAGCAGCGAGGAGAGCAGCGTGTATTCCTGCGCGCGCGCTAGCATCGATCTCATCAATTTGGCTGAGGTCGGACTCGCGATAGAGGTCGGGCCGCAGTCGCATGCGCGCAACACCTGTCGCGGCTTCGACAGCAAGCACGCGCTCGGCGGGAACTTTGTCCCAGTTCGACACGGATGGCTGCGAAATTCCAACGCGCCGCGCGAGTTCGGAAACCCCGCCAACAGCTTGGATCGCCTCGTTCAAGCCCGGATCACGCATGTCGAACGTTGCTCAGAGGTGTCGCCCCACCCACTTGAGAAGCGTTCCAAAGGCTAAATCTTAGGCCCGGGGCGGTCAACAGGTGGGCAATAGTTCGAGGCTATAACTTTCGTTATTCAGGCAAAGCGCCGCCGTGACTCCTGCGCGCCAATTGTTTTGGCTTTTCGTGATGCTTCCGTAGGGTCGTCTTGCACCGCAGCATCTTCTTTGTTGCGATGCGGCAATACTTCGTCGCCCAAGGTTTCGGCAGAATTTTGCGGCACCAATTCTGGTGTCTGGAGCGCCGGCAACCTGCTGGTTTTTGTCCTCTATCACATTGGAATCATTTAAAGATGCCGTGTCTGTGGAGGCGCCTTCCGAAGCGCCCTCCTTGGCAAGTCTCGCCGACCCGGTCGACGACCTGCGCGATCATCCGCCGGACCTCGTCGGTCGATTCCAGCGGACCGAACCCCGGCATCGCGTCCGGGTCGGTGAAGTCCCAGGCATTCTCGGCGAGCCCGACGAAATCGCGGATCGCAGGATCGGCCGTCCACACGCGTCGAAGCGCCGCACGAGTGAGGTCGGCCGGCACCCCTGCGCGCAGGAACGCCGTGATGTCGGACAAGGCAGTGATCGATTCGATCGGCGGCAAGGTGGCGGGATCGAATTCGCTCTTCGGCTTTCTCGTCGCCGGTCGGCGCGGCAACGGCTTTCGGCTCCGTCTCGACCGCGGGCTCAACGGGCTTCGCAACATCCGCTTCGCGTTTGCGGCGCGACCAGCGCGAGAGGAAATCTTCGTCGCTCATTCGTCATGATCTCCATAGCCGCGCCGCGCCAGCGACTCGGTGTCCTGGCGGTCGCGCTTGCGCTTGAAGAACTGACGCTCGACATGGTGCTCGGCAACGAACGCCGCAACGATCTCCTGGATCGACGGCAGCATCGGCACCTGCTCGACCAGATTGGCGGCGCTTTCGCTGAATCCCTCGCCTTCGGCGGGATCGGCCGTCACCGTGACCAGTTGATACGGCGGATCGCTTTCGGTGGGCGTCATGACCACCCAGAGCGACGGCGCGCCGCTGCCAAGATTGTCGCGATAGTAGCCGGTCTCCGAGCGATAGAGGCCGATCTCGGCTGCGCCCGCATAGAACATCGTCGCCTCGCCTTCGGCGCGCAGCACCGTCCAGGCTTCCGCCTCCGGCACGCCATGCAGCACCGCAACCGGCGCCCAGGTGAAATCGATCCACTGCGACGCCGCCTTGTGCCGCGCCACGACGACGCCGACCGGTATGCGCGCGAGCGGCGTTGCGGCGGGGCTCATGTGACGGCCTCCAGATGGCGGATCGGCAGGCCGGTGACGAGGTTCTGCGGCTTGAAGCGCAGCAGCTTGTCGTCGGTCATCGCGAGGATCAGATAGACCGGATCGCCGCGCACTTTTTCCATCACGAGATCCGGATCGCGGAACGTCAGGCTGAACAGGCCGACCACCCGCGCGGCCGTTGCCTCGTCGAGTTCATCGCCGTTCCACAGCTTGTCGCCGATCCTGCTGCCGTCGGTGTCGAGGCCCGCATACCAGGTGAATTTCGCTTCGCGCAGTTCGGTCAGCGGTTCGATGTCGACCTCGACATGGAGCAGATGCGCGATCCAGCGCGTCATCGCTTGCGCCAGCGCCGCAAGCCCGCGCCGCCCCGCGGTGAGGTCGATCGCAACATGAAACAGGTCGCTGTGCTCGAAATAATTCTCGGCATTCTCGTCCGACATGACGTCGATCTCGGCTTCGGCCGGAATGCCGAGCATCGAGACCAGCGGCGACGTCGGCGTGTTCGACGTGCCGCCGATCGTCTCCTCGTCGGCGGCGATCAGCGAGCCCTCGTGCAATGTCATGCGCTGGGTGCGGAAGAACAGTTCGGCGGCGCGCAGCACGAACGGGTCGTCGCAGCCGTCGAGCGCGTTGCGCAGGATCACGTGCACGAGCTGATTGAGGAAGATGTGCGGGACCTTCGCGCCCGTGCGCACGATGTCGAGATAGGCGGCCTCCAGCGTCTTGTGCGCGGTAAGCCGGTCGCGAAACGCGATCATCACCTGCCAGTTCTCGCGCGCATCCGCGTCCGCGATGGTCGCGATCTCGTCGCTCGTGACTGCCCGCCGCGGATCGGCCATCAGCGCGGCATGCAGCGTCTTCTCGACCACGCAGGCGTCCGGCGGCGGCTGCAGCTCCGGGCGCGCGACATAAACTTTCAGGAACTCGTCGGTCACCAGCAAGCCCGCCGCCCGCATCGCGATCGAGCAGGTGATGGCCGCAGGAGAGCCAGAAGTCCTTCATCGACGGTTTTTGTCCTTGCTCTCGGCCATCGCGACGAGGTCGACCTCGTCGCCCGGCTCCTCTTCGCCCTCGACTTCGAGGAACGAAAACGCGCGCATCGGCTTCTTGTCGCCGCGCGGATGCAGCGTGCGGAACGCCTCGCGCACCTCGCCATCCTCGAACGTGCGGTGCACCGCGATCAGCGTATCGGCCGGGTGATTGCACAATGAGGCCGCGAACGCGACCTCTTCCTCCGCGGCGGCGCGCGCCGCGGCGATATCCGGCGCGCCGAAATGCGCGACCAGTTGCTGCGCCAGCCTCTCGACCACCGCCGCGCGATCCGCCTCGCTCGCCTCGACGATCTGCACCAGCGTCGACCAGCCGAGCGATTCAACGCCGAGGAAGGCGCCGCGGAATGCCGAGCGCGCCTTGCCTTCGAGCTTGCCGGCATCCGTGTTCCAGAACGCGAACGCGCCGGACACCGCCCACTCGCCGGGCTCGGCGGCGCGCTCGAACACGAAGGTGTCGGACGGATCGAGCTGGATGGTGCGGATGAGCTTCACGCGCGCGGCCCGCGCGTTTTCGGATCGAGCCAGGACGGCGCGGCCAGCAGCGGCAGAAGTTTTTTGCGCTCGACATCGACCTTGCCGGTCCGGCGCAGCAGAAGGTCGCCGTTCTCGTCGATATCGCGGCGCAAGCCGCTCTCGCGCGGCATGCGCTGGATATACTCCTTCGCGACCGCGCCGAAACCCTGCTCCTGCCAGGCGTCGGTGTGCACCATCAGGTGGCGCGCGAAGCTTTCGACCAGCGCGCCGGCGGTGAGGTCGGTGAAGCCTTCTTCCTCCAGCGCGGCGGCCAGCGGATTCAGTCCCGGCTCGCCCTCGCCCATCGACACCGTGCGGATCATCGCGCCGAACACCATCCAGTCCGGCGCTTCATCCTCGCTCGCGCCTTGCGGCCACGCGAGCCGCCCGCCGCCGACCAGCCCGCTGTCGACGCGGACCGCGTCCGGCCAGTCGATCTCGACCGGCTTTTCCGGCGGCGCGTGGACCAGCAGCGCGTCGAGCAGCGCGACCATGCCGAGATAGAGCGTGCGCCGCGCAGTGCGCAGCGGCTCGTCCGGCTCCAGCACCACCGCGAACTCGGCAAGATCGAAGCGCCCGACATAGACCAGCGTGCCGGCGCCCTGCTGCGGCGCGATCTCGACCGCATGCGCGAACGCGTCGCCGACTTCCCGCAGCGTCACCAGGGTGAACGGCGGCGGCAGGCTCGAGTTCCGCCGCAAACGGCGAACGCGAGCGAGGTCGGGTTTCGAGGGGCAAAAGGCCTCCGTGCTTACTTTTTCATTGGTTTAATTATAAGTACATGGGCGACCTGGGTGCAAAACTGATGGCGGAACGCCCGAAGATCCTGATCTGCTCGTGCGAAGACACGATGCCGCTCGACGCCGACGCGGTGCGGCGCGGCTGCCGTGGCGCGCAGGTCACGACCGCGCGGCATCTCTGCCGCGCCGAAGCCGACCGGTTTCGCGCCGCTGTCGCGCCGGGCGAGCCGATCATCGTCGGCTGCACGCAGGAAGCGCCGCTGTTTGCCGAGATTGCCGCCGAACAGGACAGACCCGCGCCGCTGACCTTCGTGAACATCCGCGAGACCGCCGGCTGGTCGAAGGACTGCTGCGGACGCCGGACCGAAGATGGCGGCGCTGATCGCGGCCGCGGCCGAGCCGGTGCCGGACTTTTCGCTGGTGAGCCTGTCGAGCGACGGCGTCACTCTTGTCTACGGCCGCGACGAGCGCGCGATCGAAGCCGCGAAACTGCTCGCCGATCATCTCGACGTCACGGTGCTGATCAGCCGGCCGAAGGATCTGACGCCGCCGCGCGCGACCGAATTTCCGGTCGTCAAGGGAACGATCCGCTCCGCCAAGGGGCACTTCGGCGCATTCGAGTTGACCGTCGACGATTACGCCACGCCGCTCCCGTCGTCGCGCGGCGCGATGGCCTTCGGGCCGCCGCGGCAAGGCGCGGTCTCGCGCTGCGATCTGGTGATCGATCTCTCCGGCGGCGCGCCGCTGTTTCCCGCACACGATCTGCGCGACGGCTATCTGCGCGCCGATCCGGCCGATCCCGCGGCCGTGCTCACCGCCGTGCTCAAGGCGCGCGATCTCGTCGGCGGCTTCGACAAGCCGCGTTACATCACGTTCACCGAAGAGCTTTGCGCGCATTCGCGCTCGAAGATCGTCGGCTGCCGGCGCTGTCTCGATCTTTGCCCAACCGGCGCGATCGCGCCCGCCGGCAATCACGTCGCGATCGATCCGAACATCTGCGCGGGCTGCGGCCAGTGCGCGGCCGTGTGCCCGACCGGCGCCGCCGCCTACGCGCTGCCGCCCGCCGACGCGCTGCTGCGCAAGCTGCGCGCGATGCTCACGACCTATCGCGAAGCCGGCGGCGCGCGCGCAATCGTTCTGCTGCACGATGAGCCGCATGGCGCGCCGCTGATCGACGCGCTCGCGCGTCACGGCGACGGACTGCCCGCGAACGTGCTGCCGCTGTCGGTCAACGAGGTGACGCAGGTCGGGCTCGAAGCGGTCGCGGCAGCATTCGCCTATGGGGCGGCGGGATTGCGTTTCCTGCTTCGCGCCAAGCCGCATCACGATGTGGCGGGCCTCGCCAAAACCATCGCGCTGGCCGACCCGATCCTGGCAGGTCTCGGCTTCGGCGCGGGCCGCGTCGCCACGATCGAGACCGACGATCCGTTCGCGCTCGGCGACACGTTGCGCGCGATCGAACCGGCCGCGGGCGCGGCGCGCCCCGCGGCATTCCTGGCGGTCGGCGCCAAGCGCGACGTGCTGCGGCTTGCGCTGCGCGAACTGCATCATGCGGCGCCCGCGCCGGTCGACATCGTGGCGCTGCCCGAAGGCGCGCCGTTCGGCACGGTCGAGCTCAATGTCGAAGGCTGCACGCTTTGCCTCTCGTGCGTGTCCGCGTGCCCGACAGGGGCGCTGTCGGACGATCAGGACCGCCCGGTGCTGCGCTTTGCCGAGGATGCCTGCGTGCAGTGCGGGCTGTGCAAGGCGACCTGCCCGGAGAAAGTCATCACGCTGAGGCCGCAGCTCGACTTCCGCGCCGCGACGGCGGCTGCGCGCGTGCTGAAGGAAGAAGAGCCGTTCTGCTGCATCCGCTGCGCCAAGCCGTTCGGCGTGAAGAGCTCGGTCGAGCGCGTCGCCGCCAAGCTCGAAGGCAGGCACTGGATGTTCCAGAATTCGGCAAAGCGTCTCGACGTCATCAAGATGTGCGCGGACTGCCGCGTGATCGCGATGTCGGAGGAGAAGTTCGATCCGTTCGGCGCGCCGGCGCGGCCCAACCCGCGCACGACGGAAGATTATCTGCGCGAGCGGGAGGCGTCCGAAACAGCGTCATTCCGGGGCACGCCGAAGGCGTGAGCGCGGGATCCATGACCACAGCCGGATCTTATTGCGCACATTTCGTGTTTATGGATTCCGGGCTCGGCCCTACGGGCCGCCCCGGAATGACAGCTTTCACTTCGTCGCCTTGCGGAGAAAATCCGTCAGCGCCTTGCGATCCGCTTCCGAGCCGATGCGCTGCTCCGGCATTTTCGTGCCCGGCGTGTAGGCCATCGGCCCGACCTCGAACAGCTTCGCCACCGTCTCCGGCGTCCACACGATGTCGAGCTTCTTCAGCGCGTCGGAGAAATTGTAGCCCGGCAGCGTCGCGATCCTGCGCCCGAAGATTCCCGCAAGCGTCGGGCCCGCGCGATTGCCTTCGTCCGGCGAGAGCGTGTGGCACGCAATGCAGGCACGGTACACTTCCGCACCCGGATCGCCCGCGTAGGCCGCGAGCGGGTCTTCCGTCGGCGCAAGCGCCACCGCGCCGATGTGGTCTCCGGTCACGGCGTCCCAACGGCGCACCATGCGGTCAGCGCCGCCGGTGATCATCGTGCGATTGTCGGGCAGGAACGCGACCGACCACACCGGCAGGCCGGGACCGACCAGCGTGCGCGCGAGTGTGCGCGCCGCGCGCTCGATCACCGCGACCGAGCCGCGGATGCCCGCGGCGGCGACGAGCCTGCCGTCGCCCGAAACGCTGAGCGCGATCACCGGCGTCGGCGAGGCCTGCACCTCGCCTTTCTGCTGGCCGTTCGCGTCGAGGAAATAGACCGCACCGTTCGCACCCGCCGCGATGATCTCTCCGTCCGGCGCAACGGCGACCGCGCTCAACGGTGCCGGCAATGTCACGATGGTCGGCGCACTGCCGTCGAGCGGCCAGATGCGCAGCGTCAGGTCATACGCGGCGCTCACCACCGCCTTGCCGTCCGGCGTGAACGCAACGCCGTTGACGTTCTGATTGTGGCCCTCGAGCACGCGCGGGCTGCCGCCGCCGAGCGGCCAGAGCCGCACCGTGTGATCCCATGCGGCTGACGCAAGCGTCGCGCCGTCCGGCGAAACCGCGAGCGCCACAATCGGCGCCGTATGCCCTTCGAGCACCGTGTCGGGCTGCTGTTTACCGTCGCTCCAGATCGCGATGCGCCCGTCCGCACCCGCCGTGACGGCGCGTCCGTCGCGCAGCATCGCGACCGCGTTCACCGCATCGGCATGAAAGCGCAGCACCTGCTCGGCGGCGTTGCGCGCGAGCGACCAGCGGATCGCGGACGAATCGAAGCTGCCCGAGATCGCCATCGTGCCGTCGGGCGAAACCGCGACCGCGCGCACCGGGCCACCGTGGCCGCGCAGTTGCGCCTGTGCGGGTGCGCTCGCGATCCACAGCGCGGCGGCGCACAGCGCGGCAAGCCTGGCCGTCATGCGCCGCGCACCACGCGCAGCCGCCTCACCGGTCCTGCCCTTCGGCCGCGACGCTGAGCAACAGGTCGGGACGCAGGATGCTGATGTGGCCGCGCTCGACCTTGATCCAGTTTTCGCGCGTCCAGATGCCGAGCTGCTTGTTGATCATTTCGCGCGACAGCCCGACCATCGAACTCAGCTCGCTCTGGGTTGCGTCGACCTGCCCTTCCGGCTTGCCGCCCTTCGACAGGCGCATCAGCACCTTCGCGAGCCGCGTGGTCGAGTCGAGGAACATCAGGTCTTCGACATGCTCGGTGGTGCGCCGCAGCCGGCCGCACAGGATCTCGATCAGCGTGATCGCGATGTCCGGGATAGTCGCGCATCAGCGGAATGAAATCGCGCCGCTCGATCACCAGCAGTTTGCAGTCGGTCTGCGCGATCGCGTCGGCGGTGCGCGGCTGCCCGTCGAGCAGCGCGATCTCGCCGAAAATCTGGCCGTGCTCGATCAGGTTGAGCACTGCGTTCTTGCCCGACGCGGAGGGCGAGGCCACCTGCACGGCGCCGCCGCACACCGCAAACAGCGCGTTGCCGGGATCGCCCTTGGCGAAGATGACCTTGCCGCGCGCGACCTCGCGCATCTTCGCGTAGGTGGCGATGTGCTCCAGCACGTCCGGCGCAAGCTTTGCGAACAGCGGATTGCCGCCAAGCAGCGCGACCTTGTCGGCAACCGGGATATGCGAACTCGTGGTCACTGCATCTACCAGAACGTGTAGTGTCAAAACTGCGATGCCCAAACCCTAGCACACAAGTTTTTGGCGGTCCCGGAGGGAGTTGAACCCCCGACCTTCGGTTTAGGAAACCGCTGCTCTATCCGGCTGAGCTACGGGACCGGAAATCTGGCCGCGCGCGGCCGGAATTTCGGCGTCACCATAGCGATTTGCGTTTGCGTGCGCGAGGCGTTCTTCGCGGAAGCGAGCGATCAGTCGTCGCCGAACAGCCTGAACCTTGGACCACCGAAGAATTCCGCCACGCTCGCGCCGCATGAAGAAGGGGCGCTCGTCGCGTTCGTCGTCGTCGTCGTCAACCTCGTCGCGCCGCACCGCCTCGGCGGCTTTCCGCTCGGCCTCGCGAAGCTGTCGCTGCTCGCGCCGCTCGTCGGCGAGTTTGCGCCGCTCCGCTTTCCGTTTCTCCCGCTCCGCCTTCCGCTTCTCCGCCGCGATCCGTCCGAGTCTCCCTGCGGTCCGGCTGCGCGTGCACTGTCTCGTCGACGGGATTTTGCAGCGCGACCGGTTGCTGCGGCCCGAGCTTTGGCGCGGCGCTATCGGCCGTGACGGTGGGAGGCGCGGCGGGCGGCGCGGCTTGGGGTTGAGGCACGACCGGCACGGGGGGCGCGGCCGGTTCGACAATCATTTTCGGCGGAGGCTCCGCCGGTTTCGTCTCCGGAGCCGCAGGCTGCACGACCGGCGCCGGAGCCGGACTGGCGGCGATCACCGGCGGCGGGCTCGCGGCTTCGGCGGCGCGCCGTTCCATCTTGCTCGGCTCGCGCGGGCCCTTGTCCACCACGACGCCGGACATCAGCACACCGCCACCGAACCCCATGACCAGCAGGGCCAGCACGGTTCCAACACCCGCAAAAAATGACGGAACATTAAACGTCATGGCGCGCTCCATGCCGGGCATCTGTGTCATTCCAAAACGAGCGCGGAGCCCCTCGTGTTCCACATGAAACAGGCCAGCGGCCGGGGCGTTAACGTCCCGAGGAACGTCAGGAGGAACCAATGACCTTCCATGACCCGCACGATCCGAAACGTCCGCTGAAATACAGCGAATACGAGCGGTCGCGCCTGAGCGACGACCGCTTCTCCGGCTGGGGCATTCCGGCGCTGATTGCGCTGGTGGTTTTCGCCGGCGGACTGCTGCTTTTCGGCACGGCCGAAAAGAACCTGACGACGGCGAGCTACGAGCGCGGAACCATCACCACGCCCGCGCCACAAACTCCGCCGCCGGTGCCGCTCACCACGCCGCAATAAGATCGGCGCGGCAGGAACCCGCGCCGTTATGTCCCGCGTTATCGTTACGTCCGGAAGCATACCCCCCGCGATGCGACCGCGCCCTGCTTTCAGACGAAGACCCCGGAGCCGTCGCACCCGGGGTCTTTCATTTTGTGCAGCAATTGAAACCGCGCCGCTAGCCAAATCTCATCTTCACAATGTCGGTATGCCCGCATGCAGTGCACTCGAACGTGCGCAGGTCGTGACCCAGTTCGTTTGCGGGCTCGATGCGCGCGAGCGTGGTCGCGCCGCCGCACTTGGTGCAGGCCGGCCGATAGGTCTGCAATTGATTGATCTGCCCCGGCCCCGAAGAACTCTGCATGACGCCCCGCTAGCGTACTGACATCACCACCCGGGAAGCATTGTTCCGCACGACACGACGCCACTCAACAAACCGGAGCCGCTCGTGCTCCGTTTATTTCAGTACGCTTCCGTACAAAATCATCTGCCAAAGAGGCGGCGATATTCGGCCTCCGGCACGCCGTAGGCATCGCCCGCGGTCTGCTCCAGCCCCTTGCGGTCGAGCACGGTGATTTCGCCACGCGCCGATTTCACGAGCCCCCGCGTCACCAGAGCCGCAGCGTCTGCGTCACGCCGGCGCGGCGCACGCCGAGCATCAGCGCGAGGAATTCATGCGTCAGCGGAATCGTGGTGCGCGCGACACGGTCATGCGCCATCAGGATCCAGCGCGCGAGCCGCTCGTCGAGATGATTGCGCGCATTGCAGATCGCGGTGTGCGTCGTTTGGGTCATGAACGCCTGCACGTATTTCAGGAAAATCTTTTGCATGCCGGGATTTTTCGCCGCGATCGCGCGCAGCGTCTCGGTCGCGATGCGCTGCCCGTCGCCGGCGACCTGCATGTAGGTCTCGTTCGGGCTCTGGTGATTTCCCAGTATCACCGCGACGCCGCTCATCCCCTCGCAGCCGATCAGCCCGACCTCGACGCGCGTGTCGTTCGACTGGATGGCGACCACCGAGGCGATGCCGGTCTCCGGGAAGAACACGTTTTCGATCGCGCGGCCGGGTTTTTCCAAGGCGAACCGGAGCGGGAGATCGAGCGCCACGAGATGCGGACGAAGGGCTTCGAGATCCTTCGGCGCAAGGCGCGCGAGCAAAAGATTGCGTTGGGGTTTGGAGGCCATGTCGCTCTCTCGCCACGGGCGAGAGCGGACTGTCTCCCAGTCACTCGCGCCCAGGATCGCGGCGAGTGGTGAGGTGGGGCGTACGCCTATTATCGGGTGAAAGATACCGCGCTCTGTACGGAACCGTACAAAGAGTCGTATGTTGGATGATTGGCGGCATCAGCAGCGGGCCGCGGCGAAGACCGAAAACGCGCTGTTCTCGACAAAACTTGGCTGGCTCTCCGGGACGAGGCCGAAAGGCGGCGCCTGATGACTCGTATTGGATTTTCTCCATGACCACACCCGCCGAATATCGCCAGCTTGCTCTGGACTGTATGCGCGAGGCCGAGGACGCGGCTCACCCGCTGATGCGTTCGAACATGGTGGGGCTGGCGCGCATCTGGATGCGGCTTGCGCTCCAGTCAGGTGAGCACTTCGATGACGCTACGCCGGGAGCGTCCGTACCACCGGGTATCTGAGACGAGCGACTTTAGCTGCGACGATGCGCTCCTGGCTGCCCCGCGCTGATCATCGTCTACCGGTTGGCCAGGCTACGAAGCGGTCACCTGAACAACGGTGCGTTCGCCGCAGTCGCACTCGTAGGTGTGCATGCTGGCGCGCGCATTGGCTTCGTCGGGCTCCATCCCGATAAGCTTCATCAACCGCCCGCACCGGCTGCATTTGGGCCAGCCCATCCGGCTGAGTTCCATCGGTTCGCCATCGTCGCCCATCATGGACAATGCTGGAACAGCGCGATGACCACTGCCAAAATCAAAAGGGACCTATGCGTTAGAAAAGGAACCAGTTCGCGTGTCGGGATGGAGCGTCGGCGAACTCCGGCGGCCTTCAGGCGCGCCCCTACCCTCGCCGCGTTACGCGGGCGATCGCCTCGGTGAGTTCTCGCAAACTTCGTTTCACCCGCTTGTCCGCGATGGTGTCATAAGCCTGCAAGAGCCGCACCGGCTCGCGCTTCTGCAATAGCGCGGCGGTTGCGGCGTTGGCCCATCGATCCCGGCGAGCAGCCGCGCGACCGGCACGTTGAGCGTATTGGCGATGCGCATCAGCCGCGCCGCGCCGACACGATTCACGCCCTTTTCGTATTTTTGCACCTGCTGGAACGTGATGCCGATCCCGTCCGCGAGGGCGGTCTGCGACATGCCCCGCGACAGGCGATGGAGGCGGATGTTGCGGCCGACCACGGCATCGCCGGCCTCCGCCCTGCGCGCGACCAAAGGCATCTCCCCCGCGCCCAAAGGAGCGCGGCAATATGCTAGCGTTGCGGCGATGAGAGTCGCCGCAACGGCGGGTGGAACGAAACGAATCTTGAAACCATTATATCATGGTAATAAGTTGATGCAACCCAATCTCTCTCGCAAAGTGATACGTATGCTGGTCGAGCGTATTTTGCAGAAGGCGCTGCCGAAAGAGAGTGGCGCCGCACGGTTGCAGCAGATCGGATTGTTCACGCTGATCTACATGTTGCAGGGTGAGAAGGAGCCCGTGACGGTTTCCCGGCTGAGCAAAATTACTGCCCAAGGTGATGCGCAGATCAACAAGCATTTGCGTAAGTTACTGGATGAAGAATTGGTCGAGCGCACTCAGATTCGGAACAAGCAAGGCCGCGGCCGCGCCTTTCAACTCTCCATCAAACACACGCCGAAAACCAGACGCCTCCTCCCCGCCATCGACACGACGACCGCTAAGAAGAAGCGATGACCGCCGCGACGCGTCGCGCGAATTGCTCGACTGTTTAGATTCTTGTGTCGGGCACCGGACCAAGTGTCTTGATCTGCCGGAGGCAATCCTCATCGGTCGCGTGCGGGCCGGTCACAAACGTCCCGCTCACCTTCGTCACGTACCAGCCCGATTCAACTCCGAGCCGGGCCGCTTCGATGGCGTCAACGTGACGCGAGGAATGATTTACCATTGGAAATTCCTTCGTGTTGCGGGGACCGATGTAGCGCAGGCCCGCGCGCGTTGAATGCGATAGTCCGACACTTCGTTACGCCGCAAACGTCATCGTGAGCTGCGTGCCGTGCTCCATCGCCGCGCGCGAACTGCAACGTTCCGCCGATACAGTCCTCGCCCGCTGCGAAGCGGAGTTGGATTCGCGAAATGGCAGGGGCGAGCGCGCGCCGAAAGCGCTGCTATACAATGCGTACGCCTTTATCGGGTTGATGTCGATGATTAAACGCACATCAAGACATCGAATACACGTGCGCAGAGCTGGCTATCGACACGCGTCGTCACCATGTGACGTTGATCGCGATAGGGGAATGAACAGTGAAAAAAACCGCCATGACCCACGCGTCGCATCGGGGCATCCCTTACGAGCTGCTGGAAGTTGCGGAAGGCGAATGGCGGTGGGCCTTCACTCCGCCAACAGGTCCGGCACGGACGGGCCGCGTCCGGGGCGGGTACCGGTTCGCGGTCACTGTTGCGCAGCGTGGCGTCGACGTCTGGAGCTTGATGAACAGGCCGCCACGCGAGGAAGCCGCCTGAAGCAGCATACCTTCGCGTTGGCTCGACGCAGGTTACGGCGGGCTACAGCGCAGTTGGACCAGATACCCTTTTTCCGCAGGCACGTGCGCGCCTTCGAATCTGGCGTTCCAGTGGTTGCGGAAGTCAGCGCGCTCCTGGGCCAGACAATCGAATATGATCTTGCGCTCCGCGATGGTGAGCGTACCGCTCGCGAGCTTCTTGTATCGGTCGAGGTTCTGGCTGCTGAAAACACCCTGCATGATGCCCTCCCCGTTGCGCGTGATCGCGTCACCAGAGACCCGGCAAGGGGCCGGGTCCCTGTTTAATCGTCGCCGTTACTTCTGGTCGGGCGTCTTCACGTCGGGCTGCTTCGTTTCGGTGCCCGGAGCCTGCGACTGCTGACCGCTCTTGTCGTTCTGGCCGCCCTGCTGCTTCTGATCGGGCTGAGCCTGGTTCGGTTGGTTGGTCATGAAAATGATCCTTCCTAAGGTCGCTGGATGGCGACACAGCTCAGGTGGTGATGCAACGCCTGACGTGCGAGTTCTTTATTTTCCCGCTTTGCTCGCATTTCCTTTGACATTGGGCGACGGCGCGCGAACGGCTTTTCGTTCGCTACGGAATGCTCTTCAAATCAAACTCAAAAGAGGACGAATGCGCCGCACACAGCCCTTCGGGACCGCCGGTTACCGATGCGGACTGAAAAACCACACCGCAAATGCGATCATTCCGCCGACGACAAGCAGCATCGTCGATGAGGCTACCAGCAGATATGCAAGGCCCATCAGAAAGTCGGCCGGCTGCCACCGGGTCAGCGTCAGCCAGTAGAAGACCGCGGCGCCCGGCACCATGGCGGCGAGCACCGCGAGCAACAGATCGAGCGGGTGAACGGTTTTCCTGAACATCGTTGGGTCACCTCCGACCAACCGATCAGGCAAGATTATCGTACATGGCGCGCGAGCGAAACCAGGCTTGCCGATTTCAAATCACCCGCCAGATGTTGCCGGGATCACGCGGGCACGTCGCTGCGCTCCTTTGCCCGCCCTACGCAAACCAATCGGTGATCTTGTCTTGCCATGCCTCAATACCGGCGTACGAAGATCGCGGGCGGTACGTTTTTCTTCACGGTCGCGATCGCGGATCGCACGGACGATCTCTTGGTGCGCGAAGTCGAGCGGCTGCGGCGCATCTATAGCTCCGTGCAGTCGCGCCGTCCGTTCGAGACGATCGCGATCTGCATCCTGCCCGATCACCTGCACGTACTCTGACACTGCCGGAGGATGACGCCGACTTTCCGTTGCGCTGGAGCCTGATCAAGAGCGGCTTTTCGCGTGGCCTCGATGCAAGCGCGCCACACTCAGCAAGGCACGTCGCAAAGCGCGAGCGCGGACTCTGGCAACGCCGTTATTGGGAGCATGCGATCCGCGACGAGACCGACCTCGCGCGCCACATCGATTACATCCATTTGCCGCAGGTGCGCGACTGGCCGCACAGCAGCTTTCATCAATACGTTTCGCGCGGAGACCTGCCCGAGGATTGGGGCGGCGACATGCGAGAGATCACGAGATCGTTTGGCGAGTGACCATGGCGGGCACGCTTCGCTTTGCCCGCCCTACGGTGTCGGCACCTTTGATCGCACGCCGCATCATTCCACTCGCATAGCGCACGAAAAACCGCGCCAGTCTCCGCGATGCCCACATTATCCCCGGCTCGATCGTCAGCGCGCGCAGGTGAAACGCCTTGTGCTCGGAATGCACATCATAGGCGCGCTTGACCGGATCGGCGTAGAACGCCGCGATCTTCTCGGCATCTATGCCGGGCGTCGCGAGCCAGCGCGGAATGTGGACGCCGCACAGTTGCGCGACATCGGTGAACACCTTGCCGGTGCCGGTGCCGGCCGCCGGACACGAGGTCGCGAACGCGTCGCCGATCAGCACGACGCCGGCCTGTTCGACATCCCGCGTCACATAAAGATCGGCGGGGCGGATCTTCACCTCGCCCGCCACGTCATAGGCGCCGGCGATTGTCATCAGCCCCGGCATCAGCGCGTTCAGCATCGCGCGCGGGTTCGCGCGGAATTCGCGCAGCCACGGGTCGTCGATCCCGCGATAGACGCACAGGTTCGCGCGCATGCGGTCTCGAATCGGAAAGAGCGTGATGTAGGCGGTGCGGTCTGCGGGCCGCTCGCCGTAGTACGTCAGCGCCGGAAACGGAAATGCCGCGCGGCCAATCGGCACGAGATCGAAGCCGAGCATGATCGAGTGGCACTTCGAGATGTCGTGGCGCGCCATTCCGAGTCTGTGGCGCAGGCCGATGTTCAACCCGTTCGCCACCACGACGAGGCGCGCGGAGATGTCTTCTCCGGTCGAGAGCGTGATGCGCTGGCGCTCGGCGCTGGTCGCGATGTCGTTCACCTTGCCGCGGATGAATGTCACGCTTGGCGGAATTTCGCCGCGCATCGCGTTGACCATCGTGTCGTAGAGAATGCCGTGCTGGTCGCCCGGCCGCTTCTCGACGAGGCGGCCGAAGCGCGCGACCCAGCTTTCGCCGTCCAGCGTTGCGGCGCGCAGCACCGCATCGCCAAGTCCGGTCTTGCGCAGGATCGCGGCCTGCGTGCCGTCGATTTTCTCGGCGCGGAAATCCGGCGGATACGGCTCATGCGGATCGACGAGCACGACGTTGTGGCCGGCGCGGCCGAGCATCGCCGCCGCGGTGGAGCCCGCGAGCCCGCCGCCCGCGATCAGGATGTCGGTTTGCCGCATGGCCTATCCATGCGTCCGGAGCAGTGAACGGAGATTTAATGAAACGGTGAGATTACGACCGGATCACAGATGCTTGATCGTTGATTTTGCTTATGAATTAGGCACGGCTACGCGGCCGTCTTAACCCGACCGCAAGGCTCGATGCACAGAATGTCGCACCGCGGCATGCCCGCGCCGAAGGCCCGAATGATCTCCGTCGAAATCCGCTCCCCTGATCTGTCCATGATCGCGCCATGGGACGCGCTCAGCGACCGCGCCGGCGCGAACGTGTTCATGCACCCGGCGGCGTTGTGCGCGGCGGATGCGAGCGGCTTCGCGAAGGTCCATGCGCTGCTCGCGTGGGACAGCGGCGCACTCGTCGGGTTCTGGGCGCTGCGCGAGCCGCGCGTGACGATGTTCTGCCGCACTCTCGCGGCGCCGCCTTATGAGTATGCGTTCGTGTCGAACCCGTTGATCGATCCGGCGCACCACCATGCCGTGATGCCGGCGTTCTTCGACGCGATCGAGAACGACAGCGCGCTGCCGAACGTGATCCAGCTGAAGCTGCTCGATGGCGGCTCCGACACGTTCCGCGCCGCGATGGCGGCGCTGAAGGCGCGCGGCGCGCAGATGCTCACGCTGAGCGAACAGCAACGGCCGTTCCTCGCAAACTCAACCGAACGCAAGCGCTCCGGCTCGACAGCGAAGAAGTTGCGGCAGGACTGGAATCGCTTGAGCGCGATCGGCGCGGTCGACATCGCAAACGAGCGCGCGGCCGCGGACGTGCGCGCGGCGTTCGAGATTTTTCTCACGTTGGAAAGCCAAGGCTGGAAGGGACGTGGCGGCACCGCGCTGCTGTCGCACGACGAGGATGCGGCTTTTACGCGCCGCCTGATCGGCGATCTTGCCGCGCACGGCCGTGCGTCGGTCGCGCTGTTGCGCGTCGATGCGCGCGCGATCGCCGCGCAGGTGCTGCTCTACGGCGGCGCGACCGCCTACACGTGGAAGACCGCGTTCGATGCGGAGTTCGCGAAGTTCTCACCGGGGGCGCTGCTGATCGACCGGCTGACCGACGCGCTTTTCGCCGATGGCATTGCGGAGATCGAGTCTTGCTCTCCTGCCGGCAGCTTCATGGAGAATCTCTGGACCGGGCGCCGCATGACGGTCGACATGCTGGCCGATATCGGCGCGCAGCGCTCGGTGAGCTTCTCGCTCGCCGCGCTGGCAGAGCGCGGCTATGCGCTGGCGCGTGCGGGGCGTGACGCGGTGCGCGGCCTCGCGCCGCCCCTGCCCAAACGGAAAGGCCTCGCGGTCACACGAAGTTGACGCTCCGAGGAAGCAGCAGGAGCGCTTTCGCCGCACGGTGATGGCAGCGGTGGTCGCAGTCCTGCCGTATTGCGGCGCTTCGCTTATGGCGGGTCACTCTTTGGGGGCGGGTGTGTCCGCGATCCGGCAAATCCGTGTTGTCGTGCAGGGCCTTGGCCTGGCGGTGGCAGCCTGTGCGCTGCTCGGGAGCTCCGGCACGGGCCGAGAGCGAGGCTTGCCGCTTTGTGACCATGGGCAGCGGCACGATCCGGGCCGTCACCGAGGCCGGAATTGCGCTCGAGGATGGCCGCATCGTGCGGCTTGCGGGCATCGAGATGGCGGGCGGTCCGCCCTCAATGCCGGCCGGAACCGCGCTGACATTGAGGCGGCTCGCCGCGGTTCCCGAAACGGATCGCTATGGCCGCCTGAATGCGCATGTTTTCGTGACGAAAGAGGGCGGGGAGCGCTGGTTGCAGGCTGATCTGGTCGCCCAGGGCCTCGCGCGCGTGTCCGCCCGGTTCGGCGAGCCCGCCTGCGCCCGCGTGCTGCAGGCGAAGGAACAGGCGGCGCGGGCCGCAAAGCTTGGCCTGTGGGCCGAACCGGTTTATGTCATTGGCAAGGCAGAGGATCCGGCAGGCGTGCTGGGCAGCCGCGGCCGGTTCGCACTGGTCGAGGGCCGGGTCCTGTCGGTGCGTGAAAGCAGCAGCGGCGGCACGATTTACGTGAATTTCGGTCGCCGCTGGTCGGAGGACTTCACGGTGACCATCGCCAAGCGCAACGAGCGCGTCTTTTCCGCCGCCGGCCTTGAGCCGAAGTCGCTTGCCGGCCGGCGCGTACGCATTCGCGGGTGGATCGAGGAGCGGGGCGGCCCCTGGGTGGAGGCGGCCCGGCCCGAGCAGATCGAGGTACTGAGTCATTAGGTGGGCGGACGAGTGAACGGGGACTGGTCATTGGCACGACGCATGCTGGCGCCGGCGCTTCTCGCGCTGCTGCTTGCCGGCTGTGCCGACTTTGGCCGGTTCACCGCGACGCAAGTCAGCCTGCCGGAGCCGCCGAAGAGCTCCGAGGCGCCGCCGCCGGCGCAGCGCGAGCACAACCGCATTCTCGCGGCCTATGGCGGCGCCTATCAGGACGCGCGGCTTGAAGGCCTGATCACCCAGACGGTCGACCAGACTGGTCGCGGCGTCCGAGCGGCCGGCGCTGAAATACAAAGTCACAATCCTGAATTCGCCGGCGATCAATGCGTTCGCACTGCCGAACGGCCAGCTTTACGTGACGCGCGGGCTGCTCGCGCTCGCCAACGATACGTCCGAGCTTGCCTCCGTGCTGTCGCACGAGATGGCGCACGTGATCGCGCGCCATGCGGCGATCCGCGAGGACCAGGCGCGGCACGCCGCGCTGATGAGCCGCGTCTCATCGGACGTGTTCAACGATCCGCAGATGGGCGCGATGGCGCTGGCGCGCTCGAAAATCGCGCTTGCGAGTTTCTCGCGCGCGCAGGAACTGGAGGCCGACGGCGTCGGCGTCGGGATTTCATCGCGCGCGGGCTTCGATCCTTACGGCGCGGTGCGCTTCCTCACCGCGATGGGCCGCAATGCCGAATTGCGCCAGCCCGCCAACAATGGCGTGGACGCGCGCTTCCTCGACTTCCTGT
Organism: uncultured Alphaproteobacteria bacterium; assembly: GCA_963779545.1. GTDB lineage: Bacteria > Pseudomonadota > Alphaproteobacteria > Rhizobiales > Xanthobacteraceae > PALSA-894. The sequence continues at coordinate 85,009 of CAVZYQ010000016.1, forward strand.
CGTCGCATCCCGGCACGCCGGACCGGCTGAAGATCGTCCGCACGAACGCACGCCAGTACACGGCGCCCGGCGATATCGCACGCGACAAGGAGAGCTATCTCGCCTCGATGGACGGCCTGCCCTACGGCGAAGACCCGAGCGAAGGCTACGTGCGCGGCCGGCGCTTCCTGCATCCGCGGCTCGGCTTCACGTTCACGGCGCCCGACCGCTTTACGCTGGAGAACACCGCGCAGGCGGTGCTCGGCGTGCGCGACAGCGCCAACCTCGCGCTGCGTCTCGACGTCGTGCGCGTGCCGGCCGAGCAGACACTTGGGCAATATCTCGGCTCCGGCTGGATCGAGAACGTCGACGAGAAATCGATCGAGGAGTTCGACATCAACGGCCTGCTCGACCGCAACCGCGCTTGCCAAGGGCGATCAGTGGTCGTTCAGGCTGTATGCGATACGCTTCAACAGCGAGGTCTATCGCTTCATCTTCGCGGCAAAGCAGCTGACGCCCGGACGCGGACCGCGCGTTCCGCTATTCCGTCGGCACGTTCCGCCGCATGACGCAGAGCGAGATCGATTCCGCGCGGCCGTTGCGCCTGCACATCGTGACGGTCACGCCCGGCGACACCGCGGAGCGGCTCGCCGCGCGCATGCCGCTGGTCGATCGTCCGCTGGAGCGTTTCCTCATTCTCAATGGGCTGAACCACGGCGATCCGTTGAAGCCCGGCGACAAGGTCAAGGTCGTCACCGAATAGTATTTTAGAAGTGCCATTCCTCCGCACCGAGCAGGCCGGTCTTCGCAAGTTCCTCCGATACCGACGATACATTTTCGCAAGTTCGTTGCCGAACCAGCCGTAGCGTAAACCCGACGAACAGGACGGCAGGGGGGCCTCACATGTGGAGGCTCACAGATGCGGAAATCGATCCTGATCGCCTTCGTGGCTTTTGTCGCCGGCGCGGCTTCGACCTGGACGCTCAGCAACACGGACGCGATCGCCCGCAACAAGATCGCGGGTGCGCCGCAAGGCATGAGCATCCTCGACCTGACGATGAAGGCCGGCGCGATGCCGTCGCAACAGTTCGACGCGCATTGATCGCACAAAATCAAAAGGCCCGGTCTCGCGACCGGGCCTTCGAAATTCGTTGAATGACGGGAAGCGTTACGCCGCTTCGTCCGCAACCTCTTCCTCGGCCGCCTCTTCGGCAGGCTTCGGACCGCGACGCGGGCCCTTGGCGAGCGCCGCTTCGATTTCCTTCACGGCTTCGGTCTCGGTGCAACGCTGCACGGCCGAGATCTCGCGCGACAGCCGATCAAGTGCGGCTTCGTAAAGCTGGCGCTCGGAGTAGCTCTGCTCCGGCTGCGTCTCGGAGCGATAGAGGTCGCGCACGACCTCGGCGATCGCCACGATGTCGCCCGAGTTGATCTTGGCTTCGTATTCCTGAGCGCGGCGCGACCACATCGTGCGCTTGATGCGCGCGCGGCCCTTCAGCGTCTCGATCGCGCGCTTGACCAGCCCGCCCTCGGCAAGCTTGCGCATGCCGACGCTGGCGATCTTCGACACGGGCACCCGCAGCGTCATCTTGTCCTTGATGAAGTTGATGACGAACAGCTCAAGCTTGTAGCCTGCGACCTCCTGCTCCTCGATGGCGAGGATCTGGCCGACGCCATGAGCCGGATACACGATGTACTCGTTGGTCTTGAACCCGTGACGCTGCGTCGCCGACTTCGCGGCCGGACGCTGCTCTACCACCGCGATCTGCGGACGTTCGGTACGCTGGGCGGCAGCAGGACGGGGTGCAGTCTTCTTAGAGGTCATTCTACGGGATGCTCCTTGTCGGCTCGTCTTGCGAACCGGCTTCTGTTTGGCGCCGCGGGCGGCGCTGCGAGACGACGACACCCTCCGGCCCGAGCCGGTGGACGTCTTTTTGGTAGCGCTCTTTTTCAAGCGTTGACGCGTTTTTCCAGCCACTGCTTTCGCGTGGAACTCACGCTCCCTGACCCCGTTCCTCGATTATGCCCCGAAAAAATAAGCTCCCCTTGGGGAGCGCTTCGGGTTTTTGCTCGACGTGGGGCTAATATAGCACAATTTCCGCCAAAATCAATGCCTTGGAGCAATGCAGGCTGGCAAAACAGGCCTGTTTCGCGGGCATTTTTGCCGAAATCGTTAATGCGGATAACTTCTGCGCGAATTAGTCGCCCTCACCCGGATTCGGAGAAAAATGCTCCATTTTGCCGGGCTTTCCTTCCCATTCCTTATGATCGGAAGGCGGATCGCGCTTGATGGTGATGTTCGGCCAGGTTTTCGAGTATTCGGCGTTCAGCTTGATGAATTCCTCAAGCCCCGGCTCGGTGTCCGGCTTGATCGCCTCGACCGGGCATTCCGGCTCGCACACGCCGCAATCGATGCATTCGTCCGGATGAATGACGAGCATGTTCTCGCCCTCGTAAAAGCAGTCGACGGGGCACACCGAGACGCAATCCATCAGCTTGCAACGGATGCAACTGTCGTTGACGATGTAGGTCATTCGAACTCCGGCCGAAAAGCCCGCGTTTGCTAGCGCAACAGATAGGGTCACGCAAGGCTGGCGCCTATTCGCGCCCGAGCAGGCGATCGATCGCGCGGCGCTCCTGCTTGGTCGGTCGTCCGGAACCCGGATCGCGCTGAGCAACGCCGGCGTCCGCGAGCGGCCACCGGCGCCACGGGTGTGAGATCTTCGCATATCAGGCGCGCCGCATCGGCATCGCCGCGCCGTTCCGCAAAGCCAATGACCTTCAGGATGCGCACCGTGCGGTCGAGCGCGACGGTCACGACGTCACCCGGACGCACCAACTGGCTCGTGCGCACGTACGCGCGCACCATTGAGCCGAACATTCCCTGCGGTGACGAGCGCTGCGGCGGCGGTTCGCGTGCGCACGACCCGCGCATGCCAAAGCCACTTGTCGATGCGCTGGGTCAACGCCCGTCCTTGCCGGCCTCAAGTTGTTCCTTGAGCGCGGCAAGCTTGGCGAACGGCGAATTCGGATCGGCCTGACCCGCGCCGCTCCTTCGGGTCGAGCCACTCGCGCGGCTCGCTGCCGCGATCCTTGAAGTCACGGCGCCCGCCTTCGCGGCGCGGACCGCGATCCTGACGATCGCGATCCGGCTTGTCGCCACCGCGGCGCTCGCGCGGCGGCGGGCGGCCTTCGCGTTGCGGTGGCCGATCACCTTGTTGTTCGTTGCGATCGCGCCCATGGCGCGGTCGGCGGTCCTGCTGTTGAGGCTTAGCCGCTTCGGCAGGTGCCACTGCTGCATCGCCCGTGGGAGCAGCGGCTTGCGCGCCATCCTGCGCGGCGACGGGTTGCGCGGGCGCGTGACGCGGACGACGTTCGCGCCGTTGTTCTCCTTGCGGCCGCGGCGCGCGCTGGCGCCGCTCCTCGGGTGGACGGCCGGGGCGCCATACCTCGACCATCTCGGGTTCGGCAGGCTTTTCCTCCGGCTTTGCTTCCGCGGTCGGCTCGGCTGATGCAGGCTCGGCCGCAGCAGTTTCCGATGCGGCCGCCGTTTCGGGCGCAGCCTCGATCGTGGCGCTCGGCTCCGCTGGCGCAGCAGTGGCTTCCGGAGAAGCTTCAGTGGTTGGAGCGATTGTTTCGACTGGCGTTTCCGGCGACGAGGTCTCAGCGGTAGCGGCAGTCTCGCTAGCAGTGGCCGGTTCCGGCGCCGTTTCGGCAGGCGCAGCTTCTGCCACTGGAGCAGGCAGCGCCTCCTTGGGCTTCGGCTTCTTCTCCATCCGGTAGCCGAGCGAGCGCAGCACCGACGCAAAGTCCTCGCCCGACGAGCCGGTGAGCGACGTCATGTTCACCGTGACGGTGAAACCACCGCCTTCGAATGCGCCAGGCGGCTTTTGCGCCGGCGAGCCGCTTCTCCACGCGAGCGCCGGACGGATCAGATCCGCGAGCCGCTCCAAAATATCGACGCGCACCGCGCGTTCGCCGCACACGCGATAGCCGACCACGCGATAGAGCGCCTTCGGCACATCCTTGTCGGCCGGGAACGACGTGCGGCCGGAACTCGCCAGATGCGGCACCTCGTCGAGACCCTTGGTGTCGGGCGTCGCGTCCTTCAGCGCCCAGAGTTGCACCGCGAGCGCGCGCGGGCCGGGCTTGAGCAAATTCGGCAGATAAAGATGATACGCGCCGAAGCGTACACCGTATTTGCGCAACGCCGCGCGCGCCTCCTGATCGAGGCCTTTCACGTCTTCGGCGACACGCCCTCGCTCCAGCACGCCAAGCGCTTCGGTGAGCTGGAACGCGACACCGCGCGCCATGCCGGTGACGTCTTCGGCCGAACCGAGCGCGATCAGCGGACCGAGCAGTCTCTCGATGTGCGCCTTGAGCCAGAGATCGAGCCGCGTCTGCACGGCCTCGCGCGACGCGCCGGTGAGTTGCTCGTCGGACAGAATGCGTACGCGGGGACGCAACACTTCGTCGCCCGCCGTGAGCTTGCCGACCGGCTCGCCGAGCCAGCGGATGCCGCCATCGGAGGCGAGCACGAACTGATCGTCGGGCGCGTGACCGAGCTTCGCGGCACGCGCGTCAATTTCGCCGGCGAGCGCCTTCTGCGCAGCCGCGCGCAGCGCCTTGCCCTCGGGGCCCGCGGACGCGGAATCCGCGGCGAACTGAAAGCCCGCGAGCCGCCCGATCGGGTGGCCCTCTACGACGACTTCGCCTGATTTTGTTATTTCGGTTTCGAGCATCGTGTTCTCGCGCAGCCGCCGCATCAACACGCTGGTGCGGCGGTCGACGAAGCGCTCGGAAAGGCGCTCGTGCAGCGCATCGGACAAACGGTCCTCGACGCCGCGGGTGATGCCTTGCCAGTGTTCGGGATCGGCGAGCCAATCCGGACGGTTTGCCGCAAAGGTCCAGGTCCTGATGTGGGCGATCCGGTTCGCGAGCGTATCGATATCGCCGTCGGTGCGGTCCGCCTGCGCCACCTGCGCGGAGAACCAGTCGGGTGGGATTGTACCCTCCCGCATCAGGAAACCATAGAGGGTGACTGCCATCTCGGCGTGGGCGGCGGGCGAGACCTTGCGATAGTCCGGGACCTGGCAAACTTCCCACAAACGCTCGATCGCGGCGCGGGTTGACGCAAGAGCACGCGCGTCCTCGTCGCGCGAAACATGCTCCAATACCTGAATATCTTCGGCGATCGGCGCGCGCGTGAGCCCTTGTTCGTTGGGCACGACACTGAGCGACGCCGCGAGTGCGCCGATCGACGAGAAGTCGAGCGTACTGTTGCGCCATTGCAGCACCTTCACGGAATCGAAGGTATGGCTCTCCAGCGCCTGCACGAGATCCTGCTCGAACGGTGGACAGCGCCCGGTGGTGCCGAACGTGCCGTCGCGCATCGCGCGGCCGGCGCGGCCGGCGATCTGGCCGAGCTCGGACGGATTGAGCTTGCGGAACTGATAGCCGTCAAACTTGCGGTCGGAGGCGAACGCGACATGATCGACATCGAGATTGAGCCCCATGCCGATCGCGTCGGTCGCGACCAGATAGTCGACATCGCCCGACTGATAGAGCGCGACCTGCGCGTTGCGGGTGCGCGGGCACAGCGAGCCGAGCACGACCGCGGCGCCGCCGCGCTGGCGGCGGATCAGTTCGGCGATCGCGTAAACTTCATCCGCTGAAAACGCCACGATGGCGGAGCGGCGCGGCAGGCGCGTGAGTTTTTTCTCGCCAGCGAAGTGCAGGGTCGAAAGACGCGGGCGCGACAGAATGTTCGCGCCGGGAAGCAGCTTCTCCACCATGTTGCGCATGGTGGCGGCGCCGAGCACCAGCGTTTCGTCACGGCCGCGCCGGTTGAGCATGCGGTCGGTGAACACGTGGCCGCGCTCGAGGTCGGCGCCGAGTTGGATCTCATCGATCGCCACGAACGACACATCGAGATCGCGCGGCATCGCTTCGAGAGTCGAGACCCAGTAGCGCGGGCTGGCGGGCTTGATCTTCTCCTCGCCGGTGACGAGCGCGACCTGCTCGGCCCCGACGCGTTCGACGCACTTGTTGTAGACCTCGCGTGCCAGCAGCCGCAGCGGCAGCCCGATCATCCCGCTCGAATGCGCCAGCATGCGCTCGATCGCCAGATGCGTCTTGCCGGTGTTGGTCGGCCCGAGAACCGCAGTCACGCCCGCGCCGCGCGCGCGAGCGTCGCGGGACGAGAAGGAAGAGAATGAGATCGGCATCAAGTATCCGGAAACGTTTCAGCAATCAGATGATGGCGCCGCGGATCGATTTTAAGGGTTCAGGGCCTGTGCTGCTGGGGCCAAAGCGGCGGCGCGTCAGGTGCTTGGCACAGGGGCGTGCCAAAATGCAACGGTGCGCGCCGCGCCGCCGTGTTCCGGTCAATGAAGCGAACGCGGCCTGAACGAAGCATGCCCGAATCGGGAGTCTGCGATTCGCGAACGCCAAAGCCTAATTCTTCGCTACTGCGCGGCGCGTCGCTCGCCGCAGGGATGGACCGCGCCGCGAAAAAATGGCCGATGCCCATACCGTGCCGAAACGTGACGCCGCAGCGCCAGAAGATGCCGCCAAATCGGCACTTCTCTGTAACTTCTGGAACGAGTCTGGAACAAATCGCGGCCGAATCGCAGACTCCGCAATTCGTTCCCCAGCGCTCGGGCCAAGCTGCTCTGCTCGCTACCAGATCAGGTAGCCGGAGCCGGGCGACAACCGCGCGAGACAGCCTCGAGAACTTAACCGCGGACGGACTCCGAAGCCGCAAAGAGTCAAGGCAGAATTTCGAGGCGACGGCGGATTTCGAGCGCAGCCGCTTCAATCCGTGGCCTAGATGTGATCCGCTCCCACGGAAAGAAAAATACGGGAGGATGTTCATGCGCGGTCTCGTCCGCTGCCTTGTGGCCCTTGGGCTCGCGCTCGCGGCTTCAACCGCCAACGCTCAGCCCTACCCCTCGAAGCCGATCACCATCGTGGTGCCGTTCGCGGCCGGCAGCGGCACGGACTCGATCACGCGCATCATCGCACAGTATCTCCAGAACGCACTCGGCCAGAGCGTCGTGGTGGAGAACAAGGTCGGTGCGAGCGGCGTGCTCGCCGCGACCCACGTCGCGCGCTCGGCGCCCGACGGCTACACGCTGCTGATGGCGACGAACTCGACGCACAGCGCCAACCCGCATCTGTTCAAAAAGCTCGACTACGATCCCGTGAAGGATTTCGCGCCGGTCGCGCGCATCGGCTCCTACGTGTTCATGCTGGTCGTGAACAAGGACGTGCCGGCGAAGACGCTGCCGGAACTCGTCGCCTACGCGAAGGCCAATCCCGGCAAGCTCACCTATGCGAGCGGCAACACCACCGGCATCGTGGCGGGCGAAACGTTCAAGAGCAAAGCCGGCGTCGACATCCTGCACGTGCCCTACAAGAGCACGCCGCCCGCGATCAACGACGTGCTCGGTGGCCGCATCTCGATGATCGTGATCGACATGGCGCCGGGGATCGAGCATGTGCGCGCGGGAAATTTCCGCGCACTCGCGGTGACGACGAAGGAGCGCAGCAAGCTGTTGCCCGACCTTCCCTCGCTCGCCGAGGCCGGCATTCCGGGCTACGACGTGACGTCCTACGCGGCGCTGTTCGCGCCCGCGGGCACGCCGAAGGAGATCGTCGACAGGCTCAATGCCGAGGTGCGCAAGATCATCGACAATCCGGAAGCGAAGGCGCGCATCGCGGTGACGGGCTTCGACGCATTCTCCGGGCCGCCGGAGTCGCTCGCCGAGTTCATCAAGGCGGAGCTGGTGAACTGGGGCAAGCTGATCAAGGACGCCGGGATCGAGGCGCAATAGTGATCAGGCGGGATCGGGCAGCACGTCGTCCGGGATCGTCGCTGGCTGGAAGTGCCGAGGCCGGTTCTTGCGCGCGTAAGCGAGCGCGAGCGGGATCATCCCGGCAACAATCGCGATCTTGAGCCACACAAGTTCGCTGATCGCGGAGCCGCCGACTACCCCGACCACGAACACCGCAAGCGTTGACATCGCGAGCAGGAAGGTATGCTCGGCCCAGTAGACCAGCGGACGCTTGCCCGCACGGAAGCGGCAGGCCGGATTCGCCTGCGCCACGTGCGCGACCAGCGCACGGATGAGCGGCGCATAGGTCGCGCCGCGGTCCTCGAAATCAGCGACCGAGACGTAGTGCGTTGACCAGATTGCCGTGCGTGTGCGGTCACGCATCGTGACTTCGCAACGATGGCGCTTGGTGTCGAAGCGCGTCGGATCGTAGGAGAGACGCAGTTCGGCGATGTCCGCGTGAGCGAACCGCGCTGGCCCGCCCCGTTCGATCTTCACGGCGCCCCACGGAATGATGATGCGCAACAACATGCGTGCGAGGCGCGCGGCGAGCGGCGCCTTGGCGCGTTCGCCGCCCTCTCGCTCCAGTGCATCGGGGGTGATGCGCCATGTCGTCTCGTGCTGAAACGCGTTCGGTCGGGAGACATGGACGATCTCGCTCATTGGCCGGCCTTCTCGCCGGTGCCGATCTCGCGCACGCCGAGCGCATCGGAGAGGCGCGTCTGCGCGGAGCCGGGCCGCAATGGCTTCTGCTGACTCTCGTGCGGCGCCCAGCCGGAAAGCCAGATGACTTCAAAGGTCGCGCGGATTTTTCCGTCGGCGTCAGAGAAGCGCCGTGCGTAGATTTCGGCCATGCGATTGAGGGTCGCGCGCCGCAGAGGAGTGCGGCGGCGCTCGGTGAGCGCGTTGGTCGCGCCCATGCGACGCAGCTCGGACATCAGGATGAATGGAGACGAATAGCGCACGGTAATGCGCTCCACGTCCGTCACCGGCAGCGCGAAACCCGCGCGCTGCAGCAGCGCACCCATCTCGCGCACATCGGCGAACGGAGCGACTCGCGGCGAGACGCCACCCTCGATCTCACTCTCAGCTTCAGCGAAGGACTGGCGCAATTCGGTCAGCGTTTCGCCGCCGAGCATCGCGGCGAGAAACAGGCCGTCTGGTTTAAGCGCGCGGCGTACCTGAATTAGCACGCCGGGCAGGTCGTTGACGAAATGCAGCGCAAGCGCCGAGACGGCCAGATCGAGCGAGCCGTCGCGGAACGGCAGTGCTTCCTCGTCGGCGACGATGGCGGGCTCACCCCGCGGCAATCCGCTCGCGGCAATCATCGTGCGGATCGATGCATTCGCGGCGAGCGCCACGCGCACCGCTTCATTCGGCGTACCGAGATCGACCGCCACAACGAATTGCCGCAGCACGGCACCGAGCCGCTCGGCAAGATCGGCGGCAACACGCTCGATCAGGAATGTCTCGGCCCCAAACGCAGCGGCGCGCCGCATGCGGGCGCGCAGCAAGGCGCGATCGAAGACGATGGGGCTCTGCGCCATAGCGCACACATACTCCGCTCACCCCCGCGAAAGCGGGGGTCCAGAACTTCTGACAAACTCGATATCACAAAACTGGGTCCCCGCTTTCGCGGGGACGAGCGGATGAGCTAGCCTTGTCTGATGGATACCATCGCGACAGTGGAGGTTTCTCGGCTCGCGCGCTTCGCACGGGGGCTCCGCGCGACCCTGCGGCTTGGGCTGGATGTCGCGCTGCCGCCGCTTTGTCCCGGTTGTCGCGATCTTGTGGCCGGCAGCGGCCTGTGCCCCTCCTGCTGGAGCAAGCTCTCGTTCATTTCGCCGCCGTATTGTCCGCGGCTCGGCATTCCGTTCGCCTACGATCCCGGCCCCGGCATCCTGTCGATGCAGGCGATCGCCAATCCGCCCGCCTACCAGCGCGCCCGCGCAGCCGTTCGCTACGACGATGTCGCGCGAAAACTCGTGCACGCCTTCAAATACGGCGACCGGCTCGACCTTAGCCCGCTGATGGGCTCATGGATGACGCGCGCCGGGGCGGAACTCCTGCACGAAGCGGACCTGCTGCTTCCTGTGCCGCTTCATTGGCGGCGGCTGTGGACCCGCCGCTTCAACCAGTCGGGCGCTTTGGCGCAAGCGATCTCGCGCGAGAGCGGCGTTCCCGTCGCGCACCTGCCGTTGCGGCGCGTGAAGGCGACCGCGCAACAGGTCGGCCTCTCGCGCAAGGATCGCGCTGCCAACGTGCAGGGCGCCTTCAAGGTAGCGTCCTCCGCCAAGGCCGAGGTCGCGGGTCGCCGCCTGATCCTGATCGACGACGTGCTGACCTCCGGCGCGACCGCGGACGCCTGCGCACACGCACTGCTCCGCGCGGGCGCCGCTCAGGTCGACGTCCTGGTGTTCGCGCGGGTTGTTGACGGCGGAAACACGCCCATATAGTGGCCTTGTTCCGTTAAGGTCTCGTCAGGCATCGCATGGCCGAAGTAGTGATTTATACCCGCGATTGGTGCTCCTATTCGGATGCCGCGCGGGCTCTTCTTGAGCGCAAGGGCGTCTCGTTCAGGGAAATCAATGCAACCGGAAAACCCGAGCTGCGCAAGGAAATGATCGAGCGCGCGAATGGCGGCAGCACGTTTCCGCAGGTTTTCATCGGCGACAAGCACGTCGGCGGGTGCGATGATCTCTACGGTCTCGAAGAGGCCGGCGAGCTCGATGCGTTGCTGGCGGCCTGACGGGAGATAGCGGTATGACTGGGGGCTCCACGTTCCGCGTCGGCCTGATCCAGATGCGATCGGGCCGCGAGCCGCCAGGCCAACATGGATGTGGCCGCGAAGCTGATTGGCGAGGCCAAGACCGGCGGCGCGGATTACGTGCAGACGCCGGAGATGACCAACATCCTGGAGCGCTCGCGCGAGAGCCTGTTCTCAAAGATCGTACCGGAAGAGAACGACCCGACGCTCGCGACCTTTCGCGAGCTTGCGCGCGCGCTCGGCATCTTCATCCATGTCGGCTCGCTCGCCGTGAAGGTCTCGCACGAGAAGGCTGCGAACCGCGCGTTCCTGATCGACCGCAAGGGCGAGATCGCGGCGCGCTACGACAAGATCCACATGTTTGACGTCGACCTCAAAGGCGGCGAGAGCTATCGCGAGTCGCGCGCCTATCGTCCGGGCGACCTCGCGGTGCTTTCCGACCTGCCGTGGGGACGGCTCGGCATCACCATCTGCTACGACCTGCGCTTCCCGGCGCTTTACCGTGCGCTTGCCGAAGCGGGTGCGAGCTTCCTTGCGATCCCTTCCTCGTTCACGCGCCAGACCGGCGAAGCACACTGGCACGTGCTGATGCGCGCACGCGCAATCGAGAACGGTTGCTTCGTGCTGGCCGCCGCGCAAGGCGGTGACCACGAAGACGGCCGCTCAACGTTCGGCCATTCGGTTGTGGTCGACCCATGGGGCAAGATCATCGCCGAGGGCGGCAAGGAGCCGGGCGTGATCTTCGCCGACATCGATCCGGCCGAAGTATCGCTCGCGCGCGGGCGCGTTCCATCGCTGCAGCACGGCCGCCGTTTCGAGATTCTGGAACCGATGGCGGAGCCGACGCATCTGCACGTGGTCGGAGGCGACGCGTGATCCGTTACAATCTCGTCTGCGACAAGCGTCACGCGTTCGAAAGCTGGTTTCCGAGTTCGACAGCTTACGAAAAGCAGGAGAAGCGCAAGCTGATCGAGTGCCCGGCTGTGCGGCTCGACCAAGGTCGAGCGCGCCATCATGGCGCCGAACATCGCACGCAAGGACAAGAGCACGTCGATTGTCGCCCCCCTCGAGGAAGCCACATCGACGCCCGTGCCTGCCGAAACACCGACGCCAGTCGCGATGATCTCTCCGCAAGAGCGCGAATTCCGCGCGAAGCTGAAAGAGCTGCGCGATCACCTGACGTCGAACGCCGACAATGTCGGCAAGAAATTCCCCGAAGAGGCGCGCAAGATGCACTACGGCGAGACCGAACATCGCTCGATCTACGGCGAGGCCTCGCCGCAGGACGCTAAGGATTTGCACGAGGAAGGCATCGAATTTCACCCGCTGCCAATGATTCCGGACGAACGAAATTAGCCCGCGGCCGCCAACTTCTCGCGCGCCTGCCAGAACCGTAGCACGCGCTGCGCCGACCCGGTCGTGAGCTTGCGGTATTTCCGGTTCGCCTCTTCGGCATGCGCATCGCGCAAGTTCGGATAGCCGAGACGAGCCGCAAGGATCGATCGCGGTCGTATTCCAGTCGAGATCGATCGCCTTGCACAGGATCAGCAGCGGATCGTCGTCGGTTTCGTCCAGAAACCGGTCGATGATCTCGGCCGAGACGCCGGTCATCAGCGAGAGCGCAACGACCATTTCCTCGATCTTCTGCGTCTTGGCGAATTGCAGGAGATGCGGCGCGGCAACGCCGCCCTGCCGTTTCATCTCCATGACGAGCCGCTTCGCACTATCGTAGTTGCGCTGCGGAGCGGTCTCCTGTTCGACGGTCTTTGCAATCTCGGCAAGGATCGTGCTGATCCGCTTCGCGGCGGCGGGATGTGCGGTGTCGATCATGCGCTTGCGCACCTGATCGGTCGCGCGCGTCAGCAACTGGCGGAACATCTTGCTCGGCAACTCCCGGCGTCTTGCGATTGCGCTGGCAAGATCGCCGTCATCGCCCGCGCGCTCGACGAGATTGCGCAGCGACATGTCGGAGAAACGCGCGCCGTCGTTCGCCGCGACCTTGCGAGCAACCGTCATGTCGCCACGCTCGACCAGCACGTCGGTAACCGATTCATCGAGGGTCGTGCGGCCCGCGATCGCCGCGAGATGTGCCTGGCTCTTGGTGCGCGCAATGGCGACCAGCGTCTCGTCATCGAGGCGATCCGAACGCTCAAGCACGGGGCCGGAGATCTCGATCGCGTCGTCATGCGCGAGGCGGCGGATCAGGCGGTCGGGCGCATTGTCGACGCCGGCGACGCGGTCGCTCAGTTCGACCACGGCCTTCCACTCGATTTCCTTGATCAGTTCCTCGAACACGTCGTCGAACACGCCGACCTGCTCGTCGCTCGCGCGCGGCGCGGTGGTGACGAACAGATCGGTCACCCGGCGCAGCATTTCGGTGCGCCGCTCGCTCGATCCGGTCTGGATGGCGGCTTCAAGTTCCGCGATCAGGGAGGGCTGGGCTGAGGTTTCCATGCGGGACTCGTCGAGACCGCCGCAATGAAGCCAGACATATATTAAGCGACCGTCGCATTGCCGCTACGTACGCAATTGTACGGCCGGAACGCGGTATATTTTTCGTCAACGCGGCGGCGGGATCGCACCGTAATTTACGTTGGGTGAGTCCAGATCAGCACGATCACGCCGACCACGATCATCACCATGCCTATCGCTTCGCGCGGGCTTGTCTTCTGCTTGAAGATGAACGCCGAGATCGCCTGCGCGAACAGCACCTCGACCAGCGCGAGCGTGCGCACGCTCGCGGCGGTCGCAATCGCAAACGCGAGGAACCAGAACTGCGATGCAAACGCGCCCATAAAGCCGGCGAACAGCGATCTGCGCCACTGCGCCGCGATTGCGACCAATACCGGCCGGTCGCGCAGCGCAAGATAGGCGGTCAGCAATGCGGCCTGCAGCACAAGACCGCAGGCGAGCGTGAAGGTCGCCGCCATCACGAAGTGGCCGGCACTGACGTTGAGGATCGCGCCGCGATAGCCGATAGCCGAGATCGCGAACATCGCGCCGGACGCTAGCCCGACGAGGGTGGGTTTGATGCCGCCGGTCATGCCGCCGGGCTTGTAGGACATTACGATCACGCCCGCGGTCGCGATGATGATCGCAATCATCATCGGAAGGCTGACGATATCGGCGAGGAAGATCGCGCCGAAGATCGCGACTTGAATCGGCTCGGTCTTGATGTAGGCGACCACGACGACGAACGAGCGCTGGCCCATCGCGGCGAGCATCGTGGCGGTCGCGCCGATCTGCGCAAGCGCGCCGACGAGGAGCCAGGGCCAGTAGCTCAGATTCGGCCGCGGCAGCGCGACGCCGGTGATCAGCGCCACCCCGAGGAGAAAAAGAAGCGCGAACGGAAATCCGAACAGGAAGCGCACATGCGTCGCGCCGACAGTGCCGAGGCTCGTGGTCAGCTCGCGCTGCATCGCGTTGCGCACGGTCTGTCCTCCCGCGGCGAGCAGCGTGAAGACGATCCAGAGCCAAGGGAGTTCGGTCATGGATGGTTAGTGCCGTGGCGGCGACGTGGGGTCAATGAGCCTGGATGCATGACCCGCGTGTCCCGGGCGCAGCGCAGCGTGAAGCGATGCGCTGCATCGCGTGCAGGACACGCTCAGCCCTTCTCCCCCAGCACCATGTAGTTCACGTCGGTATCCATGGAGAGCTCCCAGCGGTCGGCGAGCAGGTTGTAGATCACGCCGCGCTCGTCGGTCGTGCGCAGGCCCGCGCGCTCCATCGCGATCTCGAGCTCGTCCGGGGTGACGAACTTGTCCCACGAGTGCGTTCCACGCGGCAACCAGCGCAGCACGTATTCGGCACCGACGATCGCCAATGCAAAACTCTTCAGCGTGCGATTGATGGTGGCGGCGACCATCAAGCCGCCCGGCTTTGCCATCTCGGCGCAGCGCGACACGAACAGTGGCATGTCGGCGACGTGCTCGACCACCTCCATCGCCAGCACGATATCGAAACGCTCGCCCGCGTCCGCGAGGTCTTCGGCGGTCGTCGCTCGGTAATCGATCTCAAGGCCGCCCTGCTCGGCGTGCACCTTGGCGGCCGCGATGTTCTTCTCGGCTGGGTCGGCGCCGACGACATTCGCGCCGAGGCGCGCCAGCGGCTCGCACAGGATGCCGCCACCGCAACCGATGTCGAGAATGCGCAGGCCCTGCAGCGAGCGAAGGTCCTTCGGGCTGCGCTCGAAGCGCTTGCACGCCGCATCGCGGACGTAGGCGAGACGCACCGGATTGAACTTGTGCAGCACCGCCATCTTGCCGCGCGGATCCCACCACTCCGCGGCCAGCGCCGAGAAGCGCGCGACTTCAGCTTCGTCGATAGTGCTTTGTGCGCTCATACGCGTGAAATTCGTCCCTCGATCGGATACTGCGGATCGTTGTAGCCGAGCGCGGCGGGATGGCCCGGAGCGACGAGATCGTCCACGAACGCCTCGTCCTCCTTGGTGAACGTTGACATCGAGCGCCTTCACGTAATCGTCCCACTGCGTCTCGGTGCGCGGGCCCGCCACGATGCCGCTGATCAGCTCGTTGTTCAGCACCCACGCAACCGCCAGATGGCTTGCCGCGACACCGCGCTTGTCGGCGTACTGCTTGAACTTCTGCGCCGCCTCCAGCGTCTCGGGGCGCATCTCGGTTTCCAGCATGCGCTTGTCGGCGCGGCCGGCGCGCGAATCCTTCGCGGCCTCGGCGCCCGGCGCATACTTGCCGGTGAGTACACCGCGCGCGAGCGGCGAATAGCTCACGACGCCGATGCCGTAATTCTTG
This sequence comes from uncultured Alphaproteobacteria bacterium, assembly GCA_963779545.1. GTDB lineage: Bacteria > Pseudomonadota > Alphaproteobacteria > Rhizobiales > Xanthobacteraceae > PALSA-894. The sequence continues at coordinate 100,362 of CAVZYQ010000016.1, forward strand.
CACACCGGAAGCTGCTCGGTTTCGGCGACGCGATAGAGCGCGTGATAGTAGGGCTGGCTCACCACCGGCCGGTCGATGCCCATCTGGTCGCACAGATTGCAGATCTCGGCGATGCGCCAGGAGCGATGGTTCGAGACGCCGAAGTAGCGGACCTTGCCGTCGCGCTGCAGGCTGGCGAGCGCGCGCACGGTTTCGGCGAGCGGCGTCTCGTGGTCTTCTTTGTGCAGGTAGAGAATGTCGATGTAGTCGGTGCCGAGCCGGCGCAGGGATTTCCTCCGCGCACTGGATCACCCACTTGCGCGACAGCCCGCCGTGGTTCGGCCACTTGCCGCGGACATTGCCGAGCTTGGTCGCCAGCACCCAGTCATGCCGCTGGTTGCCGATCGCGCGGCCGGTGACTTCCTCGGACTTGCCGCCGGTGTAGCCGTCAGCCGTGTCGATGAAATTGACGCCCTGATCCTTGGCCTTGGCGACGATGCGGCCCGCGGTCGGCTCATCGGTCGGCCCGCCGAACATCATGGTGCCGAGGCAAAGCCGCGAGACCTTCACGCCGCTGCGGCCGAGATTGCGATACTGCATGGACTGGAACTTCTAAGAATGTGCCGGCCGAGCTTGTAGCGCGCGCTTGACTCCGAAAGCTAATGAGAACAAATAGAGAACATGCTTTCGACGCTGGAAAAGCTCGAAATTCTCGCCGACGCCGCGAAATACGACGCGTCGTGTGCGTCGTCCGGCGCGCAGAAGCGCGATTCGAAGAACGGCGGGCTCGGCTCCACCACCGGTGCCGGCATCTGCCATTCCTACACGCCGGATGGCCGCTGCGTGTCGCTGCTGAAAGTGCTGCTGACCAACGCCTGCGTGTTCGACTGTGCTTACTGCATCAATCGCCGCTCCTCCAATGTACGGCGCGCGCGGTTCTCGGTGCAGGAGGTCGTCGACCTCACGATCAATTTCTACAAGCGCAACTATATCGAAGGGCTGTTCCTTTCGTCGGGCATCATCAAGTCATCTGACTACACGATGGAGCTGATCGTGCGCGTCGCGCGCAAGCTGCGCGAGGAGCACGGCTTCAAGGGCTACATTCATCTCAAGAGCATTCCGGACGCCGATCCCGTCTTGATCGCGGAGGCTGGTCGGCTCGCCGACCGCATCTCGATCAATGTCGAGTTGCCGACCGAGGCCGGACTGAAGACCTTCGCCCCGGAGAAGCGCACGGCCTCGATCAAATCCACGATGGCGAGCGTGCGCCTTGCGCATCGCGGAGGCCAAGGCTGATCGGCGCGCGCCGAAGTTCTCGCCCGCCGGACAGGGCACGCAGATGATCGTCGGCGCTGATGGCGCGACCGACGCCACGATCGTGCGCAATGCATCGACGCTGTACGCGAGCTACAATCTCAAGCGCATCTACTACGCGGCGTTCTCGCCGATCCCGGATTCAAGCCGCCTTCTGCCGCTTCAGGCTGCGCCGCTACGGCGCGAACACCGGCTCTATCAGGCCGACTGGCTCTATCGCTTCTATGGTTTCACCGCCGACGAGATCGCCGACAGCATGGACGGCGGGATGCTTGATCTTGGCGTCGATCCAAAACTCGCGTGGGCGCTGCGCAATCGCGCGCGCTTTCCGCTCGACGTGAATACGGCCGCACACGAGGAATTGCTGCGAATACCGGGCCTCGGCAAGCGCACCGTCGACCGCATCGTGACGGCGCGGCGGCATCGCACGCTGCGGCTCGACGATCTTGCGCGCCTGTCAGGTTCGGTGCGTCGGGCGCGCCCCTTCATCATCACGCCGGACCACCGGCCGGGCGCGGAAGTCGCCTCATCGCGGCTGCGCGCGATGCTGGCGCCGCCGCCCGAACAACTGCCGTTATTCGCATGAGCTGCATGAGCCGCCACTTCCTCGATGAGAAGCAGTATCGCGTCGCGCTGTCGCGCGAGGATGCATTCGAGGATTTTCGCGATGCCGCGCGCGCGCTGATCGGCGCCGATGTCAGGCCGCGCGACGTGACGTGGAGCGTGCGCGAGGGCGATCTTCTCGGCGGCCGGGCGCCGCCGGAGAACGGCGCGACGTTCAGCGTGCCGGCGGCCTATGTGCGGCTCGCCGAAACCGTCATTTGCCACCGCGATACAGAACGCTTCGCGCTGCTTTATGACCTGCTCTTTCGCATCACGCATGGCGAGCGCGAATTGATGTCGGTCGCTTCCGATCCGCTGGTGCATCGGCTGGGCCGCATGGAAAAAGTGGTGCGGCGCGACATGCACAAGATGACGGCCTTCCTGCGCTTTCGGCAGATCGCGGACGAAACAGGCGAGCAGTTCATCGCGTGGTTCGAACCGGAGCATTTCATCTTGCGCCGCATCGCGGACTTTTTCGTAAGCCGCTTTGCCGCGATGCGCTGGTCGATCCTCACGCCGCAGGGCGCTATGCATTGGGACGGCACGGAACTGACATTCTCGGCCGGCGTTTCCAAAAAAGACGCGCCGACCGGCGATGCACTGGAAGACTGGTGGCTCACTTATTATCGCGCGACCTTCAATCCGGCGCGCGCCAACTTGTCTGCGATGATGTCCGAGATGCCGAAGAAATACTGGCGCAACATGCCCGAGACGGAGCTCATCCCCGGCCTGCTCGCCGAGGCCGAGAGCCGAACGCGCGAGATGGTCGCCTCGCCGCCAACCGCGCCGCGTTCCGCGAAAGGCATTGAGATGCCAAAGCATGAAATTGAAGAAACTGACTTCCGCAGCCTCACCGCCGCCCGCAAGGCGGCCGAGCATTGTGAGCGCTGCCCGCTCTACAAGCACGCCACGCAAACCGTGTTCGGTGAAGGCCCGGCGCATGCCGCCGTCGTGTTCGTCGGCGAGCAGCCGGGCGACCAGGAGGACCTGGCCGGCAAGCCGTTCGTCGGCCCGGCGGGACAGATATTCGACCGCGCGCTCGCCGAGGCCGGGATCGACCGCAGCCGCGTGTACGTCACGAATGCCGTGAAGCACTTCAAGTTCGAGCCGCGCGGCAAGCGCCGCATCCACCAGAAGCCGAACAACAACGAGATCGATGCCTGCCGCTGGTGGGTCGATAACGAACTCGAACTGATCAAGCCGAAGCTCACCGTGGCGCTCGGCGCGACCGCAGCCCGCGCGCTTACCGGCCGCAACACCACCATCTCCCGCTCGCGCGGAAAGCTGATAGCCCTGCGCGAAGGGCTGGAAGGCTTCATCACGGTGCACCCCTCGTTCCTGCTGCGCCTGCCGGACGAGGCCGCGAAGGCGCAGGAGTATAAAAGGTTCGTCGCCGACCTGAAGCTGGTGGCCAAGCATTTACCTGACATACGGAAAGCCGCGTAAGCGCAGTTGCCTGCCCGCATCGCCGCCGCTATGGAGTAGCCCGCTTTTCCTCGGGAACTCCGCATTCCATGTCCCGCCTTGTGATGAAGTTCGGCGGCACCTCCGTCGCCGACATCGACCGCATCCGCAACGTGGCGCGCCACGTCAAGCGCGAGGTCGACGCCGGCCATGAGGTCGCCGTCGTGGTCTCCGCCATGGCGGGCACGACCAACGAGCTGGTCGCCTGGGCGCGAGAGGCAGCGCCGCTGCATGATGCACGCGAGTACGATGCGGTGGTGGCGTCCGGCGAACAGGTCACCGCCGGACTACTCGCGATCGTGCTCGAAGGAATGGGCATGAACGCCCGTTCCTGGCAGGGCTGGCAGTTGCCGATCCTCACCTCGAACGCTCATACTTCGGCGCGCATCGAGGACATTAACGGCGACGAACTGATCAAGCGCTTCCGCGAGCGCAAGCAGGTTGCCGTGATCGCGGGCTTCCAGGGCCTGCACAAGGAGACCGGCCGCATCACGACGCTCGGGCGCGGCGGCTCGGATACCTCCGCGGTGGCGGTCGCAGCCGCGATCAAGGCCGATCGCTGCGACATCTACACCGACGTCGATGGCGTCTACACCACCGACCCGCGCGTCGTGCCGAAGGCGCAGCGGCTCGAGAAGATAGCGTTCGAAGAAATGCTCGAGCTTGCGTCCCTCGGCGCGAAGGTGCTGCAGGTTCGCTCGGTCGAGCTCGGCATGGTGCACAATGTGCGCATCTTCGTGCGCTCCAGTTTCGACCGGCCGGAGGACATCGATCCGATGTCGAACCATCCGCCCGGCACGCTTATCTGCGACGAGAGTGAGATCATGGAACAGCAGGTCGTCACCGGCATCGCTTTCTCCAAGGACGAGGCGCAGATCTCGATCCGCCATGTGCCCGACAAGCCGGGAGTCGCGGCAGCCATCTTCGGTCCGCTCGCCGAGGCCAACATCAACGTCGACATGATCGTGCAGAACGTATCGGCCGATGGATCGACCACCGACCTCACCTTCACGGTGCCGTCAGCGGACTACGAGCGCGCCAACGTGGTGGTGAAGAAGTCGAAGGACCTGATCGGCTACGCTTATCTCGACGGCTCGACCGATGTCGCGAAGGTGTCGGTGATCGGCATCGGCATGCGCAGCCACGCAGGCGTCGCCGCACAAGCCTTCAAGGCGCTCGCCGAGCAGAAGATCAACATCCGCGCGATCACCACGTCGGAGATCAAGTTCTCGCTGCTGATCGATGCGGCGCGGACGGATCAGGCGGTGCGCACGCTGCATCGCTGTATGGGTTGGACAAATGAAGCATGTGTCCCGGGCGCAGCGCAGCACGCTTGTGATGCGCTGCAGACTCGGGACCTCGGTTTCTAGTTCAAGCAAGTAACCGGGGTCCCGCATCTGCGATGCACCGCGAAGGCGCTGCATCGCGTGCGGGATACAGAAAGCTGACATGCCCCTCCCTCCCCTCTCCTACGCACAGCGCTTCGAGGACTTTCACCTCTGGCGCTGCCTCGGCGATCAGCCCAACGGCTTCTACGTCGATGTCGGCGGCGGGCATCCGGTCTACGACAACGTCTCGTTCGCGTTCTATCTCTCCGGCTGGCGCGGCGTCGTGGTCGAGCCGAATCCGGCGCTCGCGGACCTGACGCGCGCCGTGCGGCCGCGCGACATTATCTACGAGGGCCTGTGCGGCGCCGCGGCGGGTGAAGCAACGCTCTATCTTCAGCGCGAATTCCACGGGCTTTCGACCACGGTCGCCGAGCATGCATCTGCGGCCGAGAAAGAGGTAAACCGTCAGTCCGAAGCAGTCACTCTGCCGATGACAACGCTTGCGGCGCTCTGCGAGCAGCACGCGCCTGCGACTTTCGAATTCCTCAAGGTCGACGTTGAAGGTGCCGAGGCCGACGTGCTGCGCGGCGCGGACTTTTCGCGCTTCCGCCCGAAAGTGATCGTCGTCGAGGCGATCAAGCCGCTGACGCTTGCACCCGCATGGGATGAATGGGAAGCACTCCTCGGCCGGCACGGCTACGCGTACGTCTGGGATGACGAACTGAATCGCTATTACGTCGCCGAGGAGGCGCGCGAGATCGCGCCACGCCTCGCCGAAGGGCCAAAGTGGTATGCGGACGGCCCGCAGATCGGAAACTACAAGCCCGCGGCCGATGATCCGGCGCACCCGGATCATCGTCTCGCGCGGCTTCTCGCCGGCGCCGATATGGCGAGCCTGCCGCTGATGGATCGCGGCGCGCTGCTCGGACTGTTAACTGCCGACATCGCGGGCCTCGACCAGCCCGCGAGCGCCGCCGACCTCGCCGCGATCCACGCGCGCCTGTTCGGCGGTTCTGCCGCAGCGCAGCAGCTTTATCCCCTCGCGGAGGCGGAATCCGTTCGCGCGGCCTACCGGAAAATCATCGATTCCGACGCATTCCGCGCCGCCTGCGGCCGCATCGCGGCAAGCTATTCGTGGTAGCCGAGCGTTTGTCTTTGCCCCGACACACGCCATTCGCTATACGGCGTAAAGAGCCGCGAACCTCTCGCGGATAACGCGACAAGACGCCGATTTGGGGACGTTCCGCCGGGCCCAGATCGACAGGGATTGAAGCGATGCGTGGCGCGCTCGGCGGTCCACGCGTGCTGTTGCGCCGGCTTCGCGAGGTAATGGCGGAGCCGGTCAGCGCGCAGGAACGCCTTAACAAGATCGTCGTGCTGATCGCCGCCAACATGGTGGCGGAAGTCTGCTCGCTTTACGTTCTGCGGGTCGACGGCACGCTCGAACTGTATGCATCGGAAGGCCTCAACCCCGAGTCCGTGCACGTCACTGTGCTGCGCCAGGACGAGGGTCTCGTCGGCCTCGTGGCGAGCGAGGCGAAATCGCTCAACCTCTCCGACGCGCAACACCACCCGGCCTTCGCGTTCCGCCCGGAAACCGGCGAAGAAATCTACCACTCGTTCCTCGGTGTTCCGATCCTGCGGGCCGGCAATACGCTCGGCGTGCTGGTGGTGCAGAACCGCGCCGCCCGCTCCTATTCGGAGGACGAAGAAGAAGCCCTGCAGACCACCGCGATGGTGCTCGCCGAGACCATCGCGTCCGGCGAACTGTCTGCGCTCGCCAAGCCGGGCTTCGAGCCGGCAGCGCATCGTCCGCTACAGCTTAAAGGTCTTTCGATTTCCGACGGCATCGGGCTCGGGCACGCGGTGATGCACGAGCCGCGCGTCGAGGTGAAGCAACTCATCGCCGACGACCCGAAGAAGGAACTACAGCGCATCGACGCCGCGCTCAGCACGTTGCGCGCCGACCTCGATGTCATGCTCGACCGCCGCGATGTCGCGGACTGCGGCGAACATCGCGAGGTGCTCGAAGCCTACCGCATGTTCGCGCACGACCGCGGCTGGACGCACAAGATGCACGAAGCGATCATGACCGGCCTCACCGCCGAGGCAGCGGTCGAGCGCGTGCAGTCCGACAATCGCGCCCGCATGCTGCGCCAGACCGACCCCTATCTGCGCGAGCGGCTGCACGATCTCGATGATCTCGCCAACCGACTGATGCGTCAGCTCGTCGGACGCGGGCACGCGCCGACGCGCGAGGAACTGCCCGAGAACGCCATTCTGGTGGCGCGCGCGATGGGCCCTGCGGCGCTGCTCGACTACGACCGCAAGAAGCTGCGCGCGATCGTGCTCGAAGAAGGCGGCCCGACCTCGCACGTGTCGATCGTGGCGCGCGCGCTCGGCATCGCGGCGGTGGGCCATATCGCCAATGCGACAGGCGTGATCGAAACCGGCGATGCCATGATCGTCGATGGCGCGATGGGCCACGTCTACGTGCGCCCGACGCCGGACGTTGAGAAGAACTATATCGAGCGTGTGCGCCTGCGCGCACGCCGGCAGGAGCAATACGCGGCGCTGCGCAACAAGCCCTGCGTCACCAAGGACGGCGAAAAAGTTTCGCTCCAACTGAACGCCGGTCTGCTCGTCGATCTGCCGCATATTGCCGAAACCGGCGCGACCGGCATCGGCCTGTTCCGCACTGAGCTCCAGTTCATGGTGGCGACGGAACTGCCGCGCAATACGGAGCAGTTGCGGCTCTACCGTGAAGTGCTCGACGCTGCCGAAGATCGTCCGGTCACCTTCCGAACGCTCGATATCGGCGGCGACAAGATCCTGCCCTACCTGCGCCAAGAGGAAGAGGAAGAGAACCCGGCACTCGGCTGGCGCGCGATCCGCTTCGGCCTCGACCGCCCCGGGCTCTTGCGCACGCAGATCCGCGCGCTGCTCGATGCCGCCGCCGAGCGCGAGCTGCGCATCATGTTTCCGATGGTCACCACGGTCGACGAGTTCGATCAGGCGAAGGCGCTGGTCGAGAAGGAACTGACCCATCTGCGCCGCCACGGCCACACGCTGCCCGAGCGCGTGCATGTCGGTGTGATGGTCGAAGTGCCGGCGCTGCTGTATCAACTCGACGAATTGCTCAAGCGGGTGGATTTCCTCTCGGTCGGCTCGAACGACCTGATGCAGTTCATGTTTGCGGTCGACCGCAGCAACACGCATCTCGCCAATCGCTTCGATGCCATCTCGCCGCCGCTGCTGCGTCCGTTGCGGGAGATCGTCGACAAGGCACGCGCCGCGAAGAAGCCAGTGACTTTATGTGGCGAGCTTGCATCGTCTCCAATCGGCGCGCTCGCGTTGATCGCGATCGGCTATCGCTCGCTCTCGCTTTCGGCGTCCGCCGTCGGCCCCGTGAAGGCGATGGTGCTCGATCTCGATGCCGCGAAGGCGACCGCGCTGGTCGCACCGCTGCTGGATGGCGCGGGGCCGAAGGGCAACGTGCGAAAAGCGCTGGAAGATTTCGCGCAGGCCGAGGGCCTGCAGCTCTGATGATGCTCCCCGCGCCAAAACTCGATGCGCTCCTTGCGCGTCATCGCGCCATCGAGGACGAACTCGCCTCCGGGCCGGAGCGCGACACTTTCGTGCGGCTGTCGCGCGAATTCGCCGAGTTGTCCCCGGCGGTCGAAGCTATCAAGGCCTTTCGCGCGATCGAGAGCGAGATCGCCGATCTCGACGCGATGCTCGACGATCCCAAGACGGATCGCGACATGCGCGCGCTTGCAGAGTCCGAGAAGCCGGCGCTGCAGGCGCGGCGCGATGCGCTCGCGCAGGACATCCGCAAAGCGCTGCTCCCGAAGGACGCGATGGATGAGCGCAACGTCATCCTGGAAATCCGCGCCGGCACCGGCGGCGACGAGGCCTCGCTGTTCGCCGGCGATCTATTCCGCATGTACGAGCGCTTCGCTGCCAAGAACGGCTGGAAAGTCGAAGTCATGTCGGCGAGCGAAGGCTCGATGGGCGGTTACAAGGAAATCATCGCTGAAATCCGAGGGCGCGGCGCGTTTGCCAAGATGAAGTTCGAGTCGGGCGTGCATCGCGTGCAACGCGTACCCGATACCGAAGGATCGGGGCGTATCCACACCTCGGCGGCGACCGTTGCGGTGCTGCCCGAGGCTGAGGAAGTCGACGTCACGATCAATGAGAATGACCTCAAGGTCGACACGCTACGCGCGCAAGGCGCGGGCGGCCAGCACGTCAACAAGACCGAATCCGCGATCCGGCTGACGCATCTGCCGACCGGTATCGTCGTGATGATGCAGGAGGAGCGCTCGCAGCACCGCAACCGCTCCAAGGCGATGGCCGTGCTGCGCACGCGGCTCTACGACCACGAGCGCCAGAAACTCGACAGCGCGCGCGCGGCCGCACGGCGCGGGCAGGTCGGATCGGGCGATCGTTCGGAGCGCATCCGCACCTATAATTTTCCACAGGCGCGGGTGAGCGATCACCGCATCAATCTCACGCTCTACAAGCTGCCGCAGATCATGGAAGGCGAGGCGCTCGGCGAGGTCATCGACGCACTGGTGCAGGAGCATCAGGCCGAATTGCTCGCCGCGGAAGACGCGTGAGCGCGGCTGCACTGACGACCGTGGCGCAGGTCCGTCGCGCTCTCGCCGATCAGTTCCGCGCCGCGGGTTTCGAAACGCCAGAACTCGATGCGCGTGTCCTCGTCGGGCATGTGCTCGGATTCGATCACGCCGCGCTGGCTGCTTCTGCATCGCGGGCATTGTCCGTCGACGATGCCGCACGCATTGATGCCTTCGCCGCGCGGCGCCTCGCGGGTGAGCCGGTCGCGCGCATCATCGGCACGCGCGAGTTCTGGAGCTTGCCGCTTGCCGTCACGCCGGCCGTGCTGGTGCCACGCCCGGAAACCGAAACCGTGGTCGAGCTTGCACTCGCGCTTGCCGATCGCGGCGGGCCACGCGACCGCGTGCTGCGCATCGCCGATCTCGCGACCGGCTCCGGTGCGATCCTGCTCGCGCTGCTGACCGAGCTTACGCATGCCATCGGCATCGGCACCGACATCGATCGCGACGCACTGGCAGTCGCGCAACACAATGCGGAGCAACTCAGCCTTCACGAGCGTGCGTCATTCGTTGCCGCGGATTACAGCACCTCGCTCGACGGGCCGTTTGATCTCGTCGTCTCGAACCCGCCTTATATCGCGAGCGCCGACATCGCGTCGCTTGCCCGCGAGGTGCGCGAGTACGATCCACGCCTCGCGCTCGATGGCGGCGCGGATGGACTTGATGCGTATCGCGCGATCGCTGCCGACGGCGCTCGCCTGCTCGCGCCCGACGGCCATCTCGTGGTTGAAATCGGCGCCGGGCAGCAGCGCGACGTCGAGGAACTGTTCACCAAAAATGGCCTTGCAATCGTGGCCGTGAAGCACGACCTGTCGGGCATCGCCCGAGCGATTGCCGCCCGAAAAAGCGCATAGGTGGCATTACGGATCGGGCCCTGGAACAGCCAAAAAACCGCTTGGAATGTCGCAAAAGACCGACTAGGGTCGCTTCAGGAATCGATCCCAGTTGGGTGACGTGCTGCCTAGGATGAGGCCCGGAGCAAGGCTCCGCGAGGCGGCGGCGCGGACAAGGCGAATGAGGAAATTTCCGCTTCATTGAGGAAACGACACTTCGCTGCATCGGGATTCGAACGCTTTCACCGGTTGAGCGCATGCGGGCTGAAGCCCTGCGGCGTGTACGAAGGGTGAGCCAGGCTGCGGCACGGGCCGCGGGCAGGATGTTCAGATAGACGCGACCTGGATCGTCGCCGTGCGGGCGCACGACGCTTGGGTTCGGCCTGTGCCATCGGGCGCGGGACTAGCTTGGAATTTTTGGTGCCGGCGAGACGCTGGTTGAAAGGCAAGGCCGACGGGTCGGACCCGCGGCAAATCAGGAGTCGTTGAACAGCAAGCCATGAGAAACGGTCAACAGCATCACCACAACAAGCGCATGCGTGGGCGCAACAACAATAACAACAACAACAATAACAACAGGCGCAGCCACAATCCCCTGACACGGGTTTACGAATCCAACGGCCCTGATGTGAAGATCCGCGGAACGGCGAACCACGTCGCGGAAAAATATCTTCAGCTTGCGCGCGACGCGCAGTCCTCGGGCGACCCGGTCTCGGCGGAAAATTATTTCCAGCATGCCGAGCATTATTTCCGCCTGATCGCGACGGCGAACGAACAGTTCCGCCAGCAGAACCCGAACTTCCAGCCGCAGCGCCCCGAGGGCGGCGGTGGCGGCAACGACCAGCAATTCCAGCCGCGCAACGAGGACAATTTCGAGGACGGTGAGGACGGTGACAATCAGCCGTTCACCGGCGAGCAGCCGTCTTTCGGCACGCGCGACCCGCAGCCTTACATTCCGCCGAACGCGCAGCCGTTCATCCAGCGCGACGCGCAGCCCTACCAGCCGCGCGAGCAGCGCGACGGTCAGCAGGGAGATCGCCAGCCCCGCCCGCCGCAAAACAACGAACAGGCTCTCGACGGCGGATTGCCCGCCTTCATCACAGGCGGCGCTCCGCAAGCTCAGCCGCCGCAGGCGAACGGGCAGAACGGCCACGACAACCAGCCGGACCGCTTCCCGCTGCATCGGCGCCGCCGCCGCCATCGCGGACCGCGCGACATCCAGAACCCGCAGGGCGGCGACCGTCCGGACGACGGCAACGCGTAGAGCCTGTTGCTGAGCGCCGCGCCATCGCAAGTCGGCTGTTGCCGACTTGCACATCAACCATTCCAATTTCGTGAACACCCGAGATTGGAGGGGGACGGTGCCAGCACCGGCTCCAGCGCCGGCACGAGACGGCGCCGCTCGCGCCGCGCCGGGATCGCGCGATAGACCTGCTTGGTCGCTTCCACGATATGCACGCCCGCGAACGGCGCCGACAATGTCGCGCCGGTTCGCTCCCACGCACCGGCCGAGCGCAGAAACCAGCGGCGTGAAATCGGCGGCACGTAAAGCGCCTCGCCCCATCCGGTCGGCGTGAACCAGGTCTCGCGCAACAGCGTGGTGATCTGCGAGCGCGAATAGGGCCGTCCGTGGCCGAACGGCGTCGTGTCGGTGCGCGCCCAGATGCCGCGCCGGTTCGGAATCACGGCGAGCAACCGCCCGCCCGGCGCCAGCACGCGCCACACCTCGCGCAGCATCGCCTCGGCGTCCCACGTGGTTTCCAGCGCATGCACCAGCAGCACCCGGTCGACCGCCGCATCGGTGAGCGGCAGATCCAGCTCTTCGACCAGCGCGGTGAGCGTTGGACTCGCCGAAGGCCATTTCACCACCCCCTGCGGCGCCGGCATGAAGGCAAGACAGCGCTCGGCCTCCTCGCGGAAGAGACCGAGATAAGGCGTCGCGTAACCGATCCCGGCGATGCGCTGTCCGCGCGTGTCGGCCCAGCGCGTGCGGATGCCGCGGCTGACAAAGCGGCGCGCAACCGAGCCCAGTTGCTGAGCGTAAAAGTTGCGCAGGTCGACGACGTCGAGGGACATCTATTCTCCGTCACCGTTCGGCATCGCGATACCACTCATGGAACCCGACGCAACCGAGCATGTTCAAGCTTCGATCACGGTTCCAAATCCCGCCTTCACCGACGGTAAAGCCATGCTAGCTTGCCGCCACCATGGAGCGACACGCAAGCATGCCGGCTGAAACCCACCTTTTCATGTGCCTGAAGGACAACTTCGGCGTCCTGCTGCACGATCCCGCGACCGGCGCGACGGCCGCGATCGACGCGCCCGGAGGCCGCGCCAGTTGAAGCCGCGCTGGCTGAAAAGGGGTGGCGTCTCACCGACATTCTGGTCACCCATCATCACGCCGATCATACCGCCGGCATCGAGGTGCTGAAGAAGAAGCACCTGTGCCGTGTGGTCGCGCCGCGCAAGGAAGCGCCGAAAATCCCCAGCATCGATATCACGGTGCGCGAAGGCGACATGGTGCAGGTCGGCTCACTCACCGCCCGCGTGATCGAGACGCCGGGCCACACCGCCGGCCACATCTCGTACTGGTTCAAGAACGACAAGCTCGCCTTCGTCGGCGACACCCTGTTTTCAGTCGGCTGCGGCCGCATCATCGAGGGCACGCCTGAGATGATGTGGAATTCGCTGCTCAAGATCCGCAACCTGCCGGCCGACACGCAGGTCTACTGCGGTCACGAATACACCGCCGCCAACGTGCACTTCGCGCTCACCATCGAGCCGAAGAATTCCGCGCTGCGCGCGCGCGCCGAGGAGGTCGTGAAGCTCTCCGAGCAGAAGAAGCCGACCGTCCCGACCACGATCAGCCAGGAGAAATCCTACAACCCGTTCCTGCGCGCCGACCTTGCTTCAGTCGCGGCGGGCATCGGGATGGAAGGCGCGAACGCCGAGAGCGTGTTCGCGACGATCAGGGCGCGGAAGGATAAATTCTAGCATTTGCACCTGCACGGCGGCCTATGACGCCTTGTCCTTGCAATGGGGTTCTGTCGGCGCGTGGCGAAATTCGATGCCGTTGTAAATGTAACGGCGGATGACTTCGCTGGCGGGATAGATGGCTTGCTGGGCTCGGATGATTCCATCGACCAGCGGTGCGGCGTAAACGCCCCGCATCCCGTTCCTTTCGTCGAAGGTGACGTTCGCCAGCAACACCCTGAACTGCTCGTTCGTCACGATCGGGTTGGCTTGCGCCATGGTGAGAAAAAGCAGGCACGTGAGATGCGCGCCGATGATGCCGAGACGGAGCGCCAACGGCGCAGCGAACAGCAGAAGCCAGAAGCACTTTGAACTATGAAACGTTGCGCCCAGCAACGACAGGAGCAGCGCCGTTTCCGGCACGGTGACGCTATGGATGGCGCTGATGCCGAGGCAGTAGTGCTTGCCGCCAGGCTCGAACGACTCCCGGTCGCGATACAGGCTGCGAACGCGTGCCGCCACCTCCTCGTCCACCCGAGGCGTGTGAACGTACTGGCTCCACATGCTCTCGTTCCACCGATTGGTGATCGTCGGCGTTCCCGCGAAAGCGCCGACGCATCGGCGAAGGAGCGATTGCACCGGCGGCGCCTCGATGAATGCAGCGAACTGTCTCAGGTTCGGCGACAGCGTCTGGCCCGACTCCACGATGCCGGCGCTACCGTTCTTCCAATCCGCTTCGAGGCGCCGGGTATACTCCGCGCGATAGGCCTGCGGCACGCCCGCCAGCTCTGATACGCCCTTGGCATAGCTGTTGGCGGCCGGAATATAGCGATCGTTGTACATCGTCTGCATGCGCCGGAGGCATTCCAGATAGCCCGATCGATAGGTGTCGGACGGCGTGCCGACCTCCTTCTGCACCAGCTGGCGCACGATCGCGGGAACGATGGCCTGCAGAGTCCCCTCGCTTTTGGAAATCGGCATGTAGAGCCGGGAGAGCAGGGCAAAGAAGGCCTTTCCCGCCGGCGTATCGAGATCGGCTCGGCTAAGCCGCAGCCCGTCCAGAATTGCCGCACCATCGTAGACATGGTTCGAAACGATGGCGGCCCACGCGGCCGCCTGCCTCTGGGCCGCTGTCGAGTTGGTCTCCGCCTTCCAGTCGTAGAAGGCGCGCAGGCCATGAAATGTCGCCGCGGTCGTGGCGATCGCGACCGCCGCGAGGACAATCGACACCACGGCAAACGAGGCGCCGCGGCGGCGCATCGGCGGGATGACCGCTCCCCACAACGCCAGCGAGACGGCGAGGCCGGTGATGATGCGGCCCCAATACTCGATGCCGTCGACGCCCCTGGTATCGGCAGGATTGCTCGCGACGTCCAGCAGCCTCGCATTGAACGCCAGTTCGAGGGAGAGATAGGCGAGCGTCAGGATGAGCAATGCCAGCGAATAGTAGCGGCGCGCGTATGGTTCGCGCCTGCGAGCCGACTGCAGCACCACTACTGGATTCTCGGAATGGGAACGGTGACGGGCGAACCTGGCACCCTGTTTTGAGGCGATGTCGGCGTCGGAATATCGCTGGCCCCGGATCTCTGGAAGGCCGGATTCGGCGCCGGCGAGGCCTGTGCCGGGCCAGTTGGGCCGGCCTTCAAAGAGCCCATCACCTGCTCGGCAATGCCGCAGTCCCGTTGGCGGAGCACCGGATAGTCTCGATTCCCGGAAGAAGACGCGACCGCCGGGTCATCGAAAGGATTCGGGCCATAGCGCTCAACAAGGTTGTCCCTGAGATCGACGTTTCCGCGTGAGGTTCGGGTAGACGGTCTGATAATCGCGCGCGGCGTCGCATATTCAAGGCCCATTTCGTATTTCTCGTAAAGCTCGTTGCAGGTGCGGATGCTTGCGGCCGTCTTGCCGAGATACGCACCGGGCACGAACCGGAGGAGGCAGTCCTGGATGTGCTTCCGTGTGCCGGCCCCTTTCCCCAGGACCACGCAGTCAGCCCACACAGGGGGTGTGCCCCGCGCGATTTCGATCGCTCGCGCAATGACCGGGCACCACGGGATGGAGCGTGGTGTGTGGAGGTCCGACCTCACTCCATAATGCTCCACCATCAACCTCCAGATCCCTTGAACCGCCCCACATCCGTTGGCGGGCCCGAGCATTTGCTCCCGATTGGGAAACGACCGGAGGCAGGCAAGGACGGGAAGAGGTTGAGCGTGATCTATTCCCATGCAATCGGCTCGCGTTCCCATAGGCTGAGCCCCGGCCCGTCCGGCCAGGCCAGCCACGGAAACCAGCAGCACAATCGCGATCAGGAACCTCTCGAACATCATCAAACTCCAAGAGCGGCTCTGCAACCTCAAGTATCGATGCTTGAAAATCATATCGCAGACTATTTTTCAATTTGAAAATGTGGGGCCATCCTTGCAGTTCGAGAAACGACGCGCCCGTGAACGGGCGGCCCCGCGAAGAATGGAGTCTCCGGTCACGTCCGTGATCGGTCACCAAGCGAGAGGTCAGCTCGAACCGTCAGCGAGCCTGCGGGACGGCCTCACCGCCCCACGAGATTGGTCACTGCACCGCCGGTCGCGGTGCGCCCGCCGTCGACGACGAACTGTCCGCCGGTCGTGTTGGAGGCGAGGTCCGAGCACAGGAACAGCACCATGTTGGCGATCTCGTCCACAGTCGTGTAGCGCCCGCTCGGGATCGCGGCCTGATAGCGCGCCTCGACCGACGCGGGGTTGCCGGGCGCAAGCTGCTCCTCGAGCGCATGGATCATGCGCGTGTCGACCGGTCCCGGGCACACGGCATTGATCCGAATGCCCTGACGCGCGACTTCGCCCGCCGCCGCCTTGGTCATCCCGATCACCGCGTGCTTCGACGCCACATAGGCCGGCATGCCCGGCGTGCCGACGAGGCCGGCGACTGACGCGGTGTTGACCACTGCGCCGCTGCCTTGACGGATCATCTCCGGCAGCACGTGGCGCAGCCCGAGGAAGACGCCCTTCACGTTCACGCCGATCACGGCGTCGAACATTGCTTCGTCGTACTCCGCGGTCGGCGCGACCTTGCCTTCGATGCCGGCGTTGTTGAAGAAGCAGTCGATGCGGCCGTAAGTGTCGACCGCCGCCTTCACGTAGGCCTTCACGTCATCGGCCTTGGTGACATCGGCCGTCACCGCAAGTGCCTCACCGCCGTTCTGGCGGATGATGCCGGCGGTCGCTTCGGCGCCCGCGCCGTCGCGGTCCACCACCACGACCTTTGCGCCATGGCGGGCGAACGCCGCCGATGTCGCGCGGCCGATGCCGTTTCCGCCGCCGGTGACCAGCGCGACCTTGCCGGTGAAATCCATGTCTGACCGCCCTTCGTTCGATGCGCCCGGGGCAGCATAGCACTGTCGTGTCCCGCACGCGGTGCCGCGCATCAGCGATGCACCGCAGATGCGGACCCGGTTACTGCTTTCTAAAGTAAGAAACCGGGGTCAATTCGATTGTGCGAGCTTCGCCCAGTCTGCGGCCTTCACGCGCACAACAAGCCGATGCGCCGTCCCGTCCGGCTTGAACACCGACGCCTCGCCCTCCGAAACATCGAACCAGTCCTTGCCGAACGCATCCATGATGTTCGGCTTGTGCGAGACCAGCACCACGTTGGTTCCGGCGGGCGGCACCGTGGCGGCAAGCTTGCGCATCGCGGCGGCGCGGCGATTGTTCTCGATCGGGGAGACGACCTGCCCGCCTTCGCTGATGTCCGCGCGTCGACGTCACGTTGCCGAAGCCGAGAAGCGTGCCGGTCTCGACCGCGCGGTAGAACTGGCTGGTGACGATCTGCCCGACCGGAATGTTCAGCTTGCGCATCGCCTCGCCGATCTCACGCGCCAGGGCGCGGCCCTGATCGTTGAGCTGGCGCTGCTTTGCGACGTTGGCGAGGTTGAGCGGGTCGGTGTCGGCCTGGTCCTGATGCGTCGCGCCATGGCGGAAGACGATGACGTGGCCGCCGGCGCGCAGCGACTTCGATCGCGACTTAGTTGCCGGGATCGACCTGCGCCTGCGCGACGCCGATGAATGCCGCGGCCCAAAGGCCAAGCCACAGAACGAGACGCATCGCGTGCCTCCCTCGTTTGACGCCCTCACCCGCCCGCGGACTAAACTCTATGCCGGGTGCGGTACCCGCACAATCTGTGCGTGCCTTGCCGCGCCCACGGGAAAGAATATCATGCGCACACTCTCAGCCGCCGAGATCATCCGCCTGCTCGATCTCAAGCCGCATCCGGAAGGCGGGCATTTCCGCGAGACGTTTCGCGACAGCCGCACCGAGACCGGACGCGCCGCCTCGACGGCGATCTATTTCCTGCTCGCGCGCGATGAGCGCTCGCACTGGCATCGCGTCGATGCCGCGGAGGTCTGGCACTATTACGCGGGCGCACCGCTGGTGCTGGAGATGAAGGCCGAGGATAGCGCGGTGCGGCGCATGAAGCTCGGGCCCGACATCGCGATGGGTGAGCGGCCGCAGGGCGTCGTGCCGGCGGGCCACTGGCAGGCGGCGGAAAGCCTCGGCGACTGGACGCTGGTCGGCTGCACGGTCGCGCCGGGATTTGAATTCGCGCACTTCGAGATGGCGCCGCCCGGCTGGGAGCCGAAGGACTAGGACTTTTCGCATCATCAGGTCTTTCGCGGCGATGAGCCCGCCGGTCGCGATCAGCGCGGCGGCGATCGCCAGCGACACGCTCGCGGCGGCGTAGCCCGCAAGCACCAGATACGCGGTCGACAGCAGCGGCGCGAGATACGACGCAACACCGAGGATGCGGATGTCGCCGCGCTTCATGCCGATATCCCACACGTAGAACGCCGCGCCGACCGGCCCGATGCCCATGCCGATGACCGCGAGCCATTGGCCCGTCGTCTGCGGCCATTGCGTCGTCTCGAACGCCACGTGGAAGATCGCCGCGAGCGCGGAGGTGGCGAGGCAAAAGCCCGCGACCGCGTCGGTCGGGACAGCGGCGAAGCGGCGCGACAACACCGAGTAGACCGCCCACGCGATCGCTGCGCCGAATGCGCAGGCAAAGCCCGGCAGATAAGCGCCCGCGAACGTGATGCCGCCGCGGCCGAAGAACAGCACGCCGGTCCCGGCAAGCGCGATCAACGCGCCGACGATGTGATGGGCCTTCAGCCGTTCGCCGGGAAGCAGCGCGGAGCCGAGCACGATGAACAGCGGCCAGAAGTAGTTGACCAGTTGCGCCTCCGCGGGCGGCGCGAGCCGCAGCGCGAAGAAGAACAGCGCGTGATAGCCGAACAGCCCGCCGACCCCGAGCGCCCAGACCTGCCACGGCTGCCTCAGCGCCTGCGCGGCGCCCGGCCGGAATGCCCAGCTCGCGGCGCCAAATCCGCCGCCGACCGCGAAAGTCATCGCGGCGAGTTGAAACGGCGGCACCGTGCCGGACGCCACGGTGAGCAGCGAGAGCAGCGACCACATCAGGATCGCCGTGAAGCCGATGAGTGTGGCGGTGGAGGAGGTCATGGCAGGCGAGATGCGCTTATCGGAGCGGCGCGAGCGAAGCGCAATTGCGCGGCGCATTCGCCTCCGCAGCGATTCGCGCTATGGTTGGGAGGCACGAGGAAACAAACTCATGGCGCTTCAAACCAGACACCGCCCGACCTGCTGACGCTCCAGACGCTCTATCTGTGCGGTGTCGCGTATCTGGCTGGACCCCGCACTGATGCCGGGGCTGATCGAAAAGACGCAACAGCCATCGAGCGGCGGCGCTTGGCGTTGCCTGTGGGGACCGGCACAGGACAGCGACGAAGCCAACCTCGTGTTCGTGGCGGGCTACTTCCCCGATACGAACCTTGCTCCGCAGTCCATCGTCGTCACGATCCGCGGCACCGACGTCGATGTCTCCGACATCTGGGGCATCCTCGAGCAGATCTGGGAGGACCTCGACGCCGCCGATCCTCAGCCGATGCCGTGGGCGCAAAACGATCCGGCCCGCATCGCGCAGGGAACACTCGACGGCCTCACGATCATCAAGGAGCTGACCGACTCCAGCGGGCAACACTTATGCGATTATCTGACGGCGTTCCTCTCGCGGCCCACGAACGCAAACGTCACCACGGTCGTCACCGGGCACAGCCTCGGGGGATGCCTCGCGACCGTGGTCGCGATGTGGATCCGCACGCTTGTGGCGAGCTATCGCGGCACGATCCAGCCGATCACGTTCGCGGCGCCCACCGCAGGCAACGCGGATTTCGTGAAGTACTACGACCAGTTGTTTCCGCAGGCGCGCCGCTTCCAGAACACGCTCGATGTCATCCCGCTCGCCTTCTACGATCTCGATGCCATCGACAGCATCTACGCCGACAACTTTCTCGATACGCCGGACATCGTGTGGCTCGGGATCGCCGGCATGGAGGTCGCGCTCGACATCACCGGTGTGAGCTACATGCAGCCCGCGAACGGGCAACAGATTTTGCCGGGCACGTTCTTCCCGACGGATGCGACGGACTGGTACGCACAGGCGCTGCATCAGCACCATCTCGCGACCTATCTGGCGCTGCTCACCGGCACGCAGGTCGATACGGCGGCCTTGCCGCAACAGAGCGTCGTCCATGCCGCGAAGGCGCGGCTAGCACGGCGGATCGGCTCGCCCAAGCACGCGCTGACGCGGTTAGAACTAGAAATCTAGCGGACCGGAGGGCCCATGAAGCTCGAAGCCGCGACTGACATCGCAGCGCCGCCCGCCGCGGTGTTTGCCGTGATGATGGATATTTCACGCTGGCCGCAGATCATCCGCGGGATCGAGCGGATCGAGGTGTTGACCGCGGGGCCGATCGGCGCGGGCGCTCGATTCCGCGAGACGCGCACCATGTTCGGCCGCACCGCCACAGAGGAAATGACAGTGGCGGAGGTTGTCTCTCCGCAGCGCCTTGTCTTCACCGCCGAAAATCACGGCACGCGCTATCGCGTAGTCCATTCCGTGCAAGCCGCACCTGACGGAGCGCGGCTGACCGTCGCGTTCGAGGGAACGCCGGTCACCATAACGGCGCGGCTGCTCAGCGCAATTGGTGTCCTGTTCGCGGGCGCGTTGCGGCGCCAACTCGAGAGTGACCTCGCCGACATCAAAGCCGAGGCGGAGCGGCGCGCGGCGGCGTGACGGTCAGATCATCACCTGCCCGCCGTTGGCGGACAGCGTCGAGCCGGTGATGAAGCCCGCGTCGTCGGAGGCAAGGAACACCACGCAGCGCGCGATCTCGTCCGGCTCGCCGAGGCGGCCCGCCGGGATCAGCGGCAGGATGTTCTTCTCCAGCACGTCCTTCGGCACCGCCATCACCATCTCGGTCGCGATGTAGCCCGGGCAGATCGCGTTCACCGTGATGCCGGCGCGCGCGCCTTCCAGCGCCAGCGCCTTGGTGAAGCCGAGGTCGCCGGCCTTCGCGGCCGAATAGTTCGCCTGTCCGAACTGCCCCTTCTGCCCGTTGATCGACGAGATGTTGATGATGCGGCCGAACTTGCGCGTGCGCATCCCTTCCCAGAGCGGGCGGCTCATGTTGAACAGCGAATTCAGGTTCGTGTTGATGACCTGATTCCAGTGGTCGGCGTCATGCGGTGAAACGGCGCGTCGCGCGTGATGCCGGCATTGTTGACCAGCACCTCGACCGGGCCGATGTCGGTCTCGACCTGCTTCAGGCCCGCGGTGCAGGCATCGAAGGAGGAGACGTCCCACTTGTAGACGTTGATGCCGGTTTCGGCCTTGAATTTGTTCGCAGCCTCATCGTTGCCGCCGTAGTTCGCCGCGACCTTGTAGCCGGCCGCCTTCAGGGCTTTCGAGATCGATGCACCGATTCCGCGCGTTCCGCCGGTCACCACTGCCACTCGGGCCATGTCGTCACTCCCCACTTTTGCGTGGTCTGCGACGGTGCGCAGCCACCATCGTTTCTGTTGCTACAGCTTAGAGACGTTGATGCCCGGCACAAGGCCGGGCATCACGCACTAGCTCCAGATTTTTGGTGTTGCGCTTACCGCTCGACGCACATCGCGATGCCCATGCCGCCGCCGATGCAGAGCGTTGCGAGGCCTTTCTTGGCATCGCGCTTCTGCATCTCGAACAGCAGCGTGGTGAGCACGCGCGCGCCTGATGCGCCGATCGGGTGACCGATCGCGATCGCGCCGCCGTTCACGTTGACCTTGCCGGTATCCCAGCCGAGGTCCTTGTTCACCGCGCAGGCCTGCGCGGCAAACGCTTCATTGGCTTCGATCAGATCGAGATCGCCGATGTTCCAGCCGGCCTTCTTCAGCGCTGCGCGCGACGCCGGGATCGGCCCGGTGCCCATGATCGCCGGATCGACGCCGGCATGCGCCCACGACACGATGCGTGCGAGCGGCTTCTTGCCGGCGGCAGCCGCCGCCTTCGCGGTCATCAACACGAGCGCGGCGGCGCCGTCATTGATGCCCGACGCGTTCGCGGCCGTGACCGTGCCGTCCTTCGAGAAGGCCGGGCGCAGTTTCGCAATACCCTCGACCGTCACGCCGGCCTTCGGATACTCGTCGGTGTCGACCACGATGTCGCCCTTGCGGCCCTTGATGACGACTGGGACGATCTCGTCCTTGAACTTGCCGGCCTTCTGCGCGGCCTCGGCCTTGTTCTGCGACGCGGTCGCGAACTCGTCCTGTTGCGAACGTGTGATCTGGTATTTGGTCGCGACGTTCTCGGCGGTCGTGCCCATGTGGTAGCCGTTGAAGGCGTCCCAAAGCCCGTCCTTGATCATCGTGTCGACCAGTTCAAGCGCGCCCATCTTGGTGCCGGCACGCAGGTGCTGCGCATGCTGCGCCATGCTCATCGATTCCTGACCGCCCGCGACCACGATGTCCGAGTCGCCATTCATGATCGCCTGATAGCCAAGCGCCACCGCGCGCAGGCCGGAGCCGCACAGTTGGTTGACGCCCCAAGCCGGGCTCTCGACCGGGATACCGGCGCCGATCGAAGCTTGCCGCGCCGGGTTCTGGCCCTGACCGGCGGTCAGAATCTGCCCCATGATGACTTCGGAGACCTGGCCACCCTCGACGCCCGCGCGCTTGAGCGCCTCGACGATCGCCGCCTTGCCGAGTTCATGGGCCGGCAAACTGCCGAATGCGCCGTTGAATGCCCCGACCGCCGTGCGCGCCGCGCCAACGATGACGATGTCTTCTGACATGTGAAATCTCCGATTTAAGCCGCGATGGCAGCCGGTCCGCCGTTAATTGCGGCCATCCATGATAGGCCCCCGGCAGCCTGTCAATAAGACCAACAACGCATGGCCCTATTGCGGGGCACCATCGCTTAGCACGTGGCCACACCGGCCTTTTTCGGCAGATATGCCGCCTTGCACAAAACGGTAGCCCACCTCACCCAAAAGTGCTTATGCTGGGCGATCTTACCGCGCAAAAAGAGTTCTTCCCCTCGAAGACACGGGCAAGCGCAAATGGCGAAAACCGAAGGTCCGGTGAAGATCAAGAAGTACGCCAACCGGCGGCTCTACAATACCGGCACCAGTACCTATGTGACGCTCGAAGACCTCGCCACCATGGTGAAGAGCGGCGAAGATTTCGCGGTCGAGGATGCCAAGACCGGCGAGGACATCACGCGCTCGGTGCTCACCCAGATCATCTTCGAGCAGGAGAACAAGGAGGGCGCGCAGAATCTGCTGCCGATCAACTTTCTGCGCCAGCTCATCCGCTTCTACGGCGACTCGATGCAGATGCTGGTGCCGCGCTATCTCGAAACCTCGATCGACTCGCTCACGCGCGAACAGCAGAAATTCCGCGATCAGATGTCGCAAGCGTTCGGTGTCAGCGGCTTCGGTCCTCTCGACGAGCAGGTCCGCCGCAACATGGAAGTGTTCCAGCGCGCGTTCTCGATGTTCACACCGTTCGCGCGGCGCGACGAGGAGCCGGCCAGCGGCGAAATCGAGCGGCCAGCGGCACCGGCAGCGGGCGGCGATCTCGATGAATTGCGTCGCCAGCTTTCCGAGATGCAGAAGAAAGTCGACCGGCTCAGCAGCGACGAGAAATAGTTAGCGCGCCGCGCTTGCCGTCACCGACGCGTCCGGCGCCCACGGCTTCTCGAGCGACGCGCGGCCAATCAGGTCGCCCTGCAGATAGTCGCAACCCCATTCGGTCAGCACTGCCGCGGCTTCCTCGTTCTGCACCCATTCGGCGACCGTCTTGAGCCCGAGCGAGCGTCCGAGGTCGATCAGCGTGCGCACGAACGCACGGTCGTCTTCGGAGCGCGGCAGGTTCTGCACGAACGCACCGTCGATCTTGATGATATCGACGCCGAGCCGGCGCAGATTGCGGAACGAGGTGTAGCCCGCACCAAAATCATCGATCGCGATGCGGCAGCCGAAATCCTTCGCGCGCGTGACGAAGCCCGCGGTCTCGTCGATGTTCTGGATCGCGGCGGTTTCGGTAATCTCGATGATCATGCGCTGCGCAACGCCGGGCTTCGCGCGCAGTTGCGCGCCGAGCGCCGACCACCAGTCCGGATCGGTGATGGAATCCGGCGACACGTTCACCGCCGCCGTGAGGCCGGGCGCGGCCGCAAGTTCGGCCACGACGAGTTCGATCACGCGATGGTCGATCAGCCGCACCAGCCCAAGCTGTTCGGCGACCGGAATAACGGCGCTTGCCGGCACGATCACGCCGTCAGCATCGCGGATGCGCATCAGGCATTCGTAGAACGCCGGCTCCCGTGTCGTGGTCCCGGCTACCTGTTCGAACGCGAGCAGGATACGCCGCTCGTTCAGGGCCGCCACGATCTTGTCGGTCGTGCGGACGTTCTCCTTGCGCAGCGCCTCACGCTCGATGTTCGGCCGGTAGGCGGTAAACGAAGAGTGCCGCTTGGCCTTCGCGCCGTCGAGCGACTCCTGCGCATGCGCGATCATCTCGTTGACGGTGCGCGCGTGACGCGGTGCCGCGACACCGCCGATGGTCACCGTGGCGGCGACAGGGCCGTGCGCAGTCTGCACGACGTCCTCGCGCACGGCGCTCAGGAAGCGCTCCGCCGCGGCGTTCAGTTCGTCCGGCGTGCAGGAAGAGAGCACCACACCGAACTTGTTGCCCGCATAACGTCCGAGCATGTCGCCACCGCGCATGCGGCTGCGGATGCGCCGCCCGACCGAGGCGATGACCTCGTCGGCGACGTCGAACCCATAGGCCTCGTTGATGCGCGCGAGATTGTCGACCGAGATCAGCATGAAGCCGCAGGAGCCGCGAAACTTCATCGCTTCGTCGAACGCCATGCCGAGGGCTTCAGTCAGCGCGTTGCGGTTCATTTCGCCGGTGAGATTGTCGAAGCGCGAGAGGTACGAGAGCTTCTGCACGTGATCGTGGCGTTCGTTGATCACACGTACGACGCCGTGCGCGCGCGCCGGGCGGCCGTCGGCGCCGGCGAACCAGCGCCCGTTGTCCTCGACCCACAACCGTGTCGCGCCGTTCGGGCCGGCGAGCAGGCAGTATTCGGTCTGGTAGGGAATTCCGGCACCGCCATCGCGGCCAGTCGCCTGCGTCACCGCATCGTAGCGCGTCGAGGCGTTCTTCGGATCGAGCAGACCCGCATAGCCGCGGCCGGTTGCGAGCTTTGCAGCGTCCGGCACCTGCAACACCTCGGCGGCATTCGCGCCCCAGGTCAGCGTGTCGGTGTCGATGCGCCAGTCGTACGGTACCAGCCCGATCGAGGCGAGGATCGCGGCCGGGTCGCTGGACTGCGCGGCCGCGCGATGATCGGGAGCGGAAGACCGGGCATCACGCGTCACGGGAGAATCCTGTTCTGGGAAGATGTCTTAGGAAGCGCGCTAATCTGTCTCCAAAATCTTAAAGTTCCGGCAATCAAGCGGTGCGATTTCGGCCCCATTGCGGAACATAGAATTCGGCATGCGGGTTGCGACCTCATGTCTGGAAGCGGGCAAACTGTCCCGTTTCGAGACAGGAGGCGGCCATGCGGATCGTTGGCCCCGACAGAACGGCAATCAGGCTTGCACCGCGGCACACGCCAAGCGATGCAGGCGAGCCGGAAGCGACCGAAACAGAAACCCGCGCCCTGATTACCGTCGGCCCAATAGCGGCGAGCGAACGCTCACCCCTCACGAGCCAGCGGCCCGCGGCCGCATTCGTGGCGCAACTGATTGCCACCCAGATGCACGCGCCGCAGACCCGCGCCCGGCGACGTGCCGAACCCGAAGAGGCGATCGCGATTTACCGCTCGATGACCAAGCCGGTCGTACAGCGGCGGCGACGGGCGTTCGGCAAGAGCGCCTAGTATCCAAGCGCGCAGCCGTCCTTACGCGCGTCGGAGCCGCCGATCAGCGTACCGTTTTTCCAGTCAATGACGATCGCCTGTCCGCCGCCCCATGGCGCAGGACGGACCGCCACGTCATGCCCGCGCGCCTTGAGCCCCTCAACCGTCGCAGCCGGAACGCCACGCTCCACCTCGGTCTTCTCTCCTTCATAGAACATGCGCGGGTGATCGATCGCCGCCTGCACGTCCATCCCGTAGTCGACCATGTTGGTGATCAGGTGCGTGTGACCCATCGGTTGATAGTCCGCACCCATCACGCCGAACGGCATTTCGCAGCGGCCGTTGCGCATCGCGAGCGCCGGAATGATGGTGTGCATCGGGCGCTTGCCGCCCTCGATGGTGTTCGGGTGGCCCGGCTCGATCACGAAACCGGTGCCGCGATTGTGCAGCATCACCCCAGTCTTCTCGGTGCAGATGCCGGTGCCGAAGGCCGAGTAGAGCGAGTTGATGAGCGACACCGCGGTGCGGTCGCGGTCGACCACCGTGAGATAGATCGTGTCGCTGGTGGGTGACGGTGCCTTTGGTACCGCGATGCGCTTGGCCGGATCGAGCTTGGCAGCGAGCTTTTTCGCGAAGGCTTTGTCCAGCAGTCCGGCGACCGATTCGCGCATCGTGGCAGGATCGGAGATATGCGCGTCGCGCACCGCAAACGCGAGCCGCGCTGCTTCAAGCGCAAGGTGCAGCCGCTCCGGGCCTGACGGGTCGAGTTTTGCGAGATCGAAGTTCTCCAGAATGTTGAGTAGCACCAGTGCGGTGAGTCCCTGCCCGTTCGGCGGAAGTTCGACCACGTCGAGCCCGCGGTAATTGGTCGAGATCGGCGCGACGACATCGCCTTTGTGGCGCGCGAGATCCTCTTCGGCCAGCAGTCCGCCCTTGGCCTGCACGGTCGCCGCGATGTCGGCAGCGATGGCGCCTTCGTAGAACGCCTTCGCACCGGCGGCCGCGATCGCTTTCAATGTCGCGGCAAGCGCCGGCAGCTTGACGGTGCTGCCGATCGCCGGAGCAGCGCCGCCCGGCAGGTAGTATTTCGCAGAGCCGGCGTGCGGCGAAAGCTTTGCGACATACTCCGCCCAATCTGAGCCGACTCGTGGCGCGATCACATAGCCGTTCTCCGCGTGTCCGATCGCATGCTGCAACACGCGATCGAACCCGAAGCGCCCGTGCGCTTTCAGGATCGCGTCCCATGCGTCGATTGCGCCCGGCACCGTGACGGCGTGCGGTGAGGTCGCGGGAATCTTGCGCGGCATCTTCTGCGCCAACAGCTTCTCGGTCGTGACCGCGGCGCCTGCACGGCCCGAACCGTTGTAGCCCCACACCGGCTTGTCCGGCTTCGCCACGAGGCAGAAGCAATCGCCGCCGATGCCGGTCATCGCGGGCTCGACCACGCACAGCACAGCAACAGCAGCAACAGCAGCATCAGCAGCAGTGCCGCCGGCTTTCAGTGTGTCGATTGCCGCAAGCGAGGCGAGCGGATGCGAGGTCGCGGCCATTCCTTCGCGTGCGTAAACAGGCGAGCGGCCGGGCAGATGGAAGTCACGAATTGTCATGTCGGAGTCACGCCAAGAGGAGGGAGCGCGACCCTATAGCCTACGACCCGGTCTTTTGCACAGGCTCGATCTTCACCACCGGCTCGGAGCGCGTGGTGAATGGCGACGGCTCGGGCGCCGGTTGCGGCACCGGTTCGACGCGCACTGGCTCGACGCGCGCAGGCGGCTCAGCCCGCACTTCAGGGCGAACCACCGGAGCGGGCGAAGGCACGGGCGCAACAACGACCGGCTGTTCGACCACGACGGTGCGGCGTGCGCGGCGGAAAGCTGCCGCAAAACCGGCAAACAGGTCGACGAAGCAGATCGCGACGAACAGCAGGAACGTCGACGTCGCCGCCTGCGGCACCATTACGAATTCTGCTGTGGCACCGCCGGCAAGGCACAGTGCGAGGAAATGCTCGATGAACGATTTGCCGTGCTTGGTCGACTTCGCGAACTCGAACAGCAGCATCAGGAGCGAGAAGACAATGAATGCCTCGCTCAACGTCGGCGTCCAGGTGCTGCCCGACCTCAACGGAATCGGCGTCTGCCAAAGCGGCGTTGCCCAATCCATCGGCGTGATGAACGCGATCATGTTGTAGATCGCGAACGGAATGATGAGTAACGGAAACCCGATCAAGGATGCCTCCCCGAATTCTGCCCCGGATTGGCTAGCTGCCCACTAAGGCAAAAATATCGCGCGCCGGTTGGGACCGGCGCGCGTGAAACTTAACGGAAATCGGCGCTTTAGGCTTCGGTCTTGACCTTGAGCACCTGCCGGCCGCGGTACATGCCGGTCTTCAGGTCGATATGGTGCGGGCGGCGCAGCTCGCCCGAATCCTTGTCCTCCACATAGGCCGGACGCTTCAGCGCATCGGCCGAGCGGCGCATGCCGCGGCGGGACGGCGAGGTTTTTCGTTTCGGAACGGCCATTGAAATCTCTCCAGAAATCGGCGCCCGCGTCGGTTCCGGTCGCCCTTTTCGATTCGGAAGGCGCGCTTATAGAGGAAGGAGCCCGCCAAGGCTAGACCCGTTCCGCTAACGGCCGAGGCAGTCTGTTTCGGCCTGGCGGGCGCGCCCCTCATAGGTTCCGGCAAGCCGCCGCACGCCGGGACCCGGCCTCGCGGCACTGCGGCGGTACGGGTTTGGCAGGATCGAGGCGAGCAACGCGGCGTCCCGCGGGCTGAGGTCACGGGCGGACTTGCTGAACGCGTGCCGGCTTGCGGCCTCCGCGCCAAACTGACCGCTTGGGCCCCATTCGGCGATGTTGAGATAAATCTCCATCACCCGCCGCTTGCCGAGGATCAGGTCCATCCATAGAGCCAGCGGAAATTCCAGCGCCTTGCGCACGACCGACCGGCCCGGCCAGAGAAACAGGTTCTTCGCGGTCTGCTGCACAATGGTCGATCCGCCGCGCATGTCGGAGAGATCGTCCGCATCCTCGATCGCGGCGCGCAACTCGCCGAAATCGACGCCGCGATGGGTACAGAATTTTGCGTCCTCCGACGCGATCACGGTGCGCGGCAGCGCGGGCGAGATCGCCGCGAGCGGCACCCACGTCCGCTCCACCCGCGCGCCGGTCACCTTGCGCCACAGCATCAGGGTCGAGACCGGGTTGACCACATGATAGAGCGGCGTCAGCAGGTACGGCACCAGCAGGATCAGCACGACAACGATCAGCACCGCCCGGATCAGGCGAAGAACGAGGCTGCGGCGCGGCTGGCTCATGCGGCCAAGTTAAGCACGATCACGGCATGACGTTGGCCGCAGCATTCCGCCGCGTGTCCGCTTGACGGTGCGGCGGAATGACCGTCGACTAGCGCGATGGCGAGAAAGCCGCGCAAATCGTCTACCGGACCGAAAAAGCACCATCCGTGGGTCGTGCGGTTTGTGCACTTCCATATCCGGCTGTTCATCGCGATCGCGATTGGCGTCGCCGCCTTTTTCGTTCTCCCGGGAAGCTGGCCCTGGATCACCCGCATGGTCGCCGCATGGGACGTCGGGATGGTGATCTATCTCGGCGCCGTCGCCGCCATGATGCTGCGCGCCGCCGACCATGCTCCGCAGCAGCGCGCCGACACGCAGGAAGACGAAGGCGCGATCGCGATCCTCCTGCTGGCAACGGTCGCGGCGACCGCGAGCCTCGGTGCGATCTTCGCCGAGCTTGCGCAGGTCAAGTCCGACGATCCGGCCTACGGCTATCATGTCGCACTCGCGGTCGGCACGGTCCTGCTGTCGTGGGCATTCACACAGACGATCTTCGCGCTACACTATGCCTACGCCTTCTACGGCGAAGGCCAGCATGCCAAGGGGTTGAAGTTTCCCGACGACGACAAGCCGGACTACTGGGACTTCATCTACTTCTCGTTCGTCATCGGGATGACGTTCCAGGTCTCGGACGTGCAGGTGAGCAACAAGGGAATTCGCCGGCTGGTGGCGGCGCATGGCGTGGTGTCGTTCCTGTTCAACACGACAGTGATTGCGTTGACGGTCAACATGGCGACCAAAGCGTTCTGATTGTCGCCGCAAACGCGGAGCAGCGCGTCATGGCCAAACGAACCCCGCTCGAGATGGCACGCGCCGCCAATGCGAGTGCCCGCGCCGCCGGCGACCTGTTGCATGAGGCGACCGAGGACCTCACCCCACGGCTCTCGAGGCTCTACACCGGCGTGGTGCACGACGTGATGCGCGCGATGGGGCTGAAGGACTTCACCCTGCCGCACACGCTGCATCCGGTGACGGTCGCACGCAAGATCGCGGGTCCGGTCTTTACGCTACGCGGCAAGGTCACGCCGAAGGCCGATCCGCACGAGACGCTGCTCGCCTGGACCGGGTTTCTGTCCAAGGCAAAGTCGGGGCATGTGATCGTCATCGCGGCGAACGACGACGAGGTTGCGCATATGGGCGAACTTTCGGCCGAGACGCTGATGCGCAAGGGTGTCCCCGGTGTTGTGATCGATGGCGGCTGCCGCGACATCGAGTTCCTGATCGAGATGGGTTTCGCCGTCTATGCGCGCTACGGAACGCCACGCGATATCGTCGGCACCTGGATGGCCGACGCGATGGACGTGCCCGTGAAGATCGGCACGGTGAACGTCGCGCCGCACGATTATCTGCTCGCCGATCGCGACGGCGTCATCGTGCTGCCGCGTGACCGCGCCGCCGAGATCGTCTCGGCCGCCGCAACCGCGATGGGCACCGAGAACCAGATCCGTACCGCGATTCTGGGCGGCATGGACCCGCAGGAAGCGTATCTGAAGTACGGAAAGTTTTGAGAAGGCCGATCAACGGCCGTCAGGAGGGGCGATATGGCGAAAGCGAAGCGCAAGGCGAAGTCCAAGGCGAAGTCCAAGGCGAAAGCCAAACCGAAGCAGAAGGGCGTCACTGTCGCCGCGCTCAAACGCGCGATCGAAGGACGCAAGGGCTCGGCGTTTGCCGGCATGTATGCCGACGACGCAGTTCTTCAGGTGATCGATCGCGACAATCCGCCGAGCAAGCCGCACAGCCTGCAAGGCAAGAGCGCCATCGCATCCTATTTCGAGGATGTCTGCGGACGCGACATGACTCACAAGGTCGAAGCCGGCGTGGCGGTCGGAAATCGTCTGGCGTTCACGCAAAGCTGTGCCTACCCCGACGGGACGAAGGTGTTCTGCTCGGCGATGATCGACCTGAAAGGCGGAAAGATCGCGCGCCAGGTGGTCGTGCAGGCCTGGGATGGCTGACCGCCTCTGACACTATGCCGGCGCGATGAATTCCTGACTGATCGTCTGAAAGACCGGCAACGCTTCGCATTTTGCCGCGTGCGCCTTCAGCGCTGGGAAATTCGCCATGTCGATCACGCGGGGATGCGCATCGCCGATGAAGCGCTGCGCCGCCGCGACCGCAACGTCGGCATGGCTAATGGCGTCACCGAACCAGTAATTCGTCTTTCTACCCGCACGATCTGTCTCCAGCACGTCCAGCGCCTCGGATATCTGCCGCCGGCAGCGATCGACCCAGAAGTCCGATGTCGTGCCCTTGTGCAGCGCCTTCTCGTAGAACAACGCGACCGCTTTCTCGGCCGTATGCACGCCCATCGTAGTGACCTTCAGCGCGCGATGCCGCGCGGGCTCTGTCGACCGGAAGCATCCGCTTCCCAGCCGGCACGAGACTGTCGAGGTAATCGAGGATCGGCGTTGAATCGATCAGCACATCGCCGTCATCGAGTACCAATGTCGGCACGCGGGTGAGCGGATTGTACGGCCTGATCTTGTCGGCATCGCCGAAGGTCGACCACGGCCTGTGCTCGAACCGAATGCCATAGAGCGTCAGCGCGATGCCGACGCGGCGCACGAAAGGCGAGTCGTATTGGCCGATGAGGATCACAAAAAAGCTCCCGCGTCAGGCAACGCCGGAGCTTGAAACTGTCACCGTCACGACATCCAACGAATTCTGCTGATGGATGTTGTTCGAAGTGTTGATGCCGTGTCCCGCGCGATGCAGCGCATCTTAGCGGTGCATCGCAGATGCGGGACCCCGGTTGCTTGCTCTCATTAAGAAACCGGGGTCCCGGGTCTGCATCGCATCATTACATGCTGCGATGCGCCCGGGACACAGGAGCGTCAGTTCTTGTAGTCCGGCTCTTTCTTTTCCAGAATCCGCTTCATCGCCTCGAAGTGCCAGACGTGCGGCTTCTTGTTGCCGTATCCCGGCGCCGTTCTGAATTCCTTGATCGAGTCGTCGATCACGTGCTGCGGCAGCACATTCAGCTCGCGCCCGGTCTGCATCGCCAGAATGATCTGCTGGCAGGCGCGCTCGGCGTAATAGAGCAGATCGAACGCTTCCGAGATGGTCGGCGTGACGGTCGCGATGCCGTGGCTCGCCATCATCAGGATCTTCTTGTCGCCGAGGATGCCGGCAAGCCTCCTGCCTTCCGCGGGATCGAAGGCCGGCCCGCCGTAGCTGTCGTCGTAGGCGGTGTGCATGCCGATCGCGATCTCGGTCTGGCCGATCGGGATGATGCGCTGATCCTTCAGCCGCGACAGCGCACTCGCGTACGGCATATGGGTGTGGAACACCGCGCCGGCATGCTGCGCGATCTCGTGAATGGGCGCGTGGATGCAATAACAGGAACGCTCGATGTCGCCTTTGCCGGACAGCAATGAGCCGTCGTAGCCGACTTCCATGAAGCTGCTCGCCGTCACCTCCGACCAATGGAGGCCGAACGGTATTTGGTAGTAGCGGTCGTTCGTGCCCGGCACGCGGAAGGTCAGATGATTGAAGATGCCTTCGTGGAAGTCATGCATCACGCAGAGACGATGCGCGGCCGCGAGATCGACGCGGGCCTGCCAGCGCGCGGTTTCGAGGTCTACGCCCTTGTCGATGGTTTCCTGCAGCATGCGTCGCCTCCCTGAGAATCGCGATTTGCCAATTGCAGGCATTCTAACCCGGATTGCGCGCGACGAAATCCGGGTTGAAACGCTTTTTCGGATGGGCCGGGTTGCGTGCCGCTCCGGGCTAGCAGTTCAATCCGGCTTGAAATTCATCGCCACCCCATTGATGCAATAGCGCAAATGGGTGGGCGGGGGGCCGTCCGGAAAGACGTGGCCGAGGTGGCTCCCGCAGCGGCTGCAATGGCACCTCGGTGCGCACCATGCCGTAGGAGCGGTCCTGCGTCTCCTCGACCGAGCCTGGCTCCGGATCGTTGAAGCTCGGCCAGCCGGTGCCGCTCTCGAACTTCTTCTTCGACACGAACAGCTTCTGCTCACAGCCCGCACAGGTGAAGGTGCCGGGGCGCTTCTCGAAGTTCAGCGCGCAGCTTCCTGGCCGCTCGGTGCCGTGCTCGCGCATGATATGGAATTGCTCAGGGCTGAGAATCTTGCGCCATTCGGCGTCGGTGCGGGTGACGGGGTAGGTCTTCACGTCCATCGCTGCTCTCCTCTTCTCGCCCGCCTATATGGTTATTGCGCCCTGACGTTGCCTTCCTTCACGACGCGTCCCCACTTCACGATTTCGTTTTCCATGTACTTGGAAAACTCGTCGGTGCTCATCGTGACGGCTTCAGCGCCCTCGCGCGCGAACGCCTCGGTCAGCTCCTTGGATTTCAGAACGTCCTGAATGTCCCGGTAGAGCTTGTCCACGATCGGCTTCGGCAATCCGGCCGGGCCGATGATGCCCCACCAGTTGTCCGCCACGTAGCCGGCGATGCCCGCTTCCGCGATGGTCGGCACGTCGGGCAACACCGGATTGCGCTTCGCGCCCCCGACCCCGAGCGCGCGCAACTGGCCTGACTGGATGAACGGCGTCGTCTGTACCAGCGAGGAGAACATCACCTTCACGTGGCCCGCGATCACGTCCTGCATCGCAGGTCCGCCGCCCTTGTACGGCACGTGCTGCAGGTTCACGCCCGCGACGAGCTTGAACAGTTCGCCGCCGAGATGCTGGAAGCTGCCGACGCCCGCCGACGCATAGTCGACCTGGCCGGGCTTCTCCTTGGCGAGCGCTACCAGCTCCTTCACGTCCTTCACCGGAAGCTGCGGATTGACCGCGAGCACATTCGGTCCGGTCGCCATGATGGAGACCGGCGTAAAGGATTTGATCGGATCGTATTTCAGCTTGTAGAGCGCCGGATTGACGGCATGCGCGATCGAGACAACGAGCAGCGTGTAGCCGTCGGGCGCCGACTGCGCGGCGGCTTCGGTGCCAATGACGCCGCCAGCGCCGCCACGGTTGTCGACGTAGACCTTGGTGCCGAGTTTCTCGGAGAGCTGGTTTGCCACCAGCCGTCCGACCACGTCGTTGCTGCCGCCTGCCGGGAACGGAATGATCAGCCGGATCGGCCGGTCGGGATAGTCGGCGGCGGCCGGCGACGCGAGCGCCAGCAGCAGCGCCAACGCAAGAAAGCGGCGCATCATTTGATCCCGCGCTCCAGCACCTCGATCGACACGCCTTCCGGCCCGCGGATGAAGCAGATCTTGATGCCGGGCCGTGGCGAGTTCAGCTCCATGGTGAACTCGGCGCCCTTGGCCTTGAGGTCCGCCACCACCGTGTCGATATCCTTCACGCGCAGCCCGAAATGATCGAGGCCCTGATAGGGCGTGACCGGAGGCGGGTTCACGTTGCTCTTCTCCGGCACCGGCGCGATGAACACGTCCTGCCCGCCGATCTTCATGTCGATGCGCGTGGCGCCTTCCTGCACCGTGCGGATGATCTCGGCGCCGAACATGCGCTCGTAGAACGCCGCGGTCTTTTCCGGGTCGCGGCTGCGGATGTGGATGTGGTCGTAGGTGAAGGTCGACATGGTGCTCCTCGGACGCCCGTATTGTTCTGAGAGCCGCAGGGTAGCGCGGACCCGCTCCGAGTTAAATCGCCCTTGAGGCGGAACCGCCATGCGCGCGAGCACGCTTGGCAGCGAACCAGCGAGGCGTCTGGGCGCACAATCGCGTTGTGGACTTGACCCCGAGCAAAAGCCTAGAAAGCCCCAGCATTGACTGTCATGAGAGGCCTCGGCGTGTCGCCGCATCCGACAAACGTGCTTTTGATATACCCGCAGTTTGTGGCGGGCGCGTTCTGGAATTTCCAGGCGGCCTGCGAGCTGTTCGGCGCGAAATATCCGCTTTAGCCCTCTAAGCGGTCATTATGCGCTTGTTGGCCAATGTCGCTGAGGGGCCGTGCCCGACATCCACCTTATGAGGTTGCCTAAGGTCGCACGTGCCTGTGTCGCGGTCCTCAGCGCCCAACTTCGCGATATCGAGGCCGTGCTCATCGACTTGCGCGCCATGGCGGGATAGCATGCTTCGGCAAGGAAAAATGTATGGTGGATGCACAAGCCTGCAACGTGCTGATGGTTTGTCCTCGTTTCGAGGCGGAGACATTCTGGAGTTTCAAGAAAACGACCGCGGCCGTCGGCGCAAAGCATACGGCGCCGCCGCTGGGATTGATCACCGTCGCGGCGCTGCTGCCCCGTTCCTGGTCGGTCCGGCTGGTCGACCGCAACACCGAGGAATTGACCGACGCCGACCTCGACTGGGCCGATCTGGTCTTCACCGGAGGGATGCTGCCGCAGGCGGGCGATGCACTTGACATCGTCGACCTTTGCGTCGCGCGCGGAAAGCCGGTGGCCGTTGGCGGGCCGAGCATCACATCATCTCCCGATGCCTGCCCGGAGGCGAATTTCCGCGTCCTCGGTGAAGCCGAAGGAATCATCGATCAGTTCGTCGAAGCCTGGGAGGCGGGCGCACGCGAAGGGACGTTCGAGGCCGAGAAGTTTACGGTCGACGTGACCAAGACGCCGATTCCCCGCTTCGATCTTCTGAAATTCGACGACTACCTCCACGTCGGCGTGCAGTTCTCCCGCGGCTGCCCATTCACCTGCGAGTTCTGCGACATCATCGAACTCTATGGGCGCGTACCGCGTGCCAAGACCAATGCCCAGATGCTGGCGGAGCTCGACGAGCTCTATCGCCTCGGCTATCGCGGCCACATCGATTTCGTGGACGACAACCTCATCGGTAACAAGAAGGCCGTGAAGGCCTTCCTCCCCGACCTCGCAAAGTGGCTCGAAGCGCACGACTATCCGTTCGAGTTCACGACCGAGGCCTCGCTCAACCTCGCCGACGATGAAGAACTCCTGATGCTGATGAACCGCGCCAACTTCGTCGGAGTTTTTGTCGGCATCGAGAGCCCCGACCCCGCGACGCTCGTTGCGATGCGCAAGAAGCAGAATACCCGACGCAATATCGCGGAGAGCGTCCACCGGATCTATGCGGCCGGTCTTTTCGTACACGCGGGCTTCATCATCGGTTTCGACAGCGAGACGCAGTCGGCGGCGGATGCGATGGTCGAACTGATCGAGGAAGCGGCTATTCCGGTTTGCATGGTGGGGCTTCTCTACGCGTTGCCGAACACGCAGCTCACGCGCCGGCTCGAAAAGGAAGGGCGCATGCATCCT
Organism: uncultured Alphaproteobacteria bacterium; assembly: GCA_963779545.1. Classification (GTDB taxonomy): domain Bacteria; phylum Pseudomonadota; class Alphaproteobacteria; order Rhizobiales; family Xanthobacteraceae; genus PALSA-894. The sequence goes on from CAVZYQ010000016.1 coordinate 136,270, forward strand.
TTCCTCCAGCGCAAGGATCGCGACAATCTGAAGGGCGCGGACCAGTGCACGATGGGGCTCAACTTCGAGACAAAGCGTCCGCGCGCGGAAATCCTCGCCGACTACGTGCATATTCTCGAGCGCGTCTATGATCCGGTCGCCTATGCGGGCCGTCTCCAGCGGCTGGCGAAGCTGCTGGCGAATTGCAGCCGCCGGCAGCCTTCGCGGCGCAACGTCGGCAAACGCGAAATGCTGAACCGGATCATGGCGAACATGCCCGAGCCGCGCGACCTCTTCAGTCGCACGCTGACCCAGTGCGCCGCGAGCAATCCGGCTGCGGCCCGCCGGATCCTGATCTTGCTGACACTCTATATGGACGTCGGCCCGTTCGCGCGCGACGTGAGCGCGCGCATCGAAGATATGATTGCCGAACTCGGGCCGGTTGTTGAACCGCGCGCGCGACTCGAGCCGGCCAGCGCAACACTCGCGATGTGATTTGCCGGGCGTCACCTCGGTGCCCTTTGCGTTTGCCAAGGCCAATTTCCAGATTCTCGGCGAGGCCGAAGCCGTCATCGATGCTGGCGTTCTACATGCACCTCGGCCCGTTCTCGCGTTACGTCATGGGCCGCCTTGACGAGATGATCGCCGAGGCGGAGGCGCGTATCGTTCCGCAGGTTGTCGAACAGCGCGCAATGGTCGGCTAGCGGGACCACGCGCTGGCTGCGCGCGATCAAGTGGCTGCGCCAGAACTTCACAATTTTGCCCAACGCTTGCCTTGAGGCGCGGCCATCTGCATCTCGCAATTGGAGAGGTGGAATGATCAGGCGACGCATGTTTACTTTTGGCGCGTGCGCGGCGGCTCTGGCCATGGGTCGACCCGCGATGGCGCTGCCTGCCCTGGGCGCCGAATTCGCTCGCATCGAAACGGACATCGGCGGCCGGCTTGGCGTCGCGGTCCTCGACACGCGCGACGGCAGCATGACCGGCCACCGCGCCGACGAGCGCTTTGCGATGTGCTCGACCTTCAAGGCGCTCGCGGGCGCTGCCGTGCTCGCGCGCGTGGATGCCGGCAAGGAGCAACTGGACCGGCGCGTGCGCTATGACGCGAAGCACCTCGTGACGTATTCGCCGGTCACCGAGAAGCATGTCGAGACCGGCATGACGCTCGCCGAAATCTGCGAAGCCGCCATCACGCTGTCCGACAACACCGCCGGCAACCTGCAGCTTGGCGCGATCGGGGGGCCGGAAGGCTTCACGTCTTATCTGCGCACGCTTGGCGATCAGGTCACGCGCCTCGATCGCATCGAGACCGAATTGAATGAAGCCACGCCGGGCGACCCGCGTGACACGACTACGCCTGCCGCAATGACGGAGAACCTGCGCAAGCTCGTGCTCGGCGATGCGCTCGCACCGAGATCGCGCACGCAACTGAAGAACTGGCTTGTCGCGAGCAAGACCGGCGACACGCGGCTGCGCGCGGGCGTCCCGACAGACTGGATCGTCGGCGACAAGACCGGCACCGGCGGGCGCGGGACGAACAACGATGTCGGCATCTTCTGGCCGCTCAATCGCGCGCCCATCGTCGTGTCGGTCTATCTCACCGAATGCACCGCCTCGATGGAACGGCGCAACGCGGCAATCGCAGCGGTGGCGAAGGCGATTGCGGAGAGTGTGTCAGGGTAACGCGCAAATAAAGGCGCACAGGGTAACCCGGATGCAAGGTCGCCGCCTTAATCTCGGCTCATGTACCGGCGAAGAAGAGGTTCCGCCTGCAAGGCGCACCGAATGGCGGGCCTTTTCCGATGAATGATGTGGTCAAACCGCGGCAGGCACGTCGATTGACGGCTCCATGACGCAGCGGCAGACCCCTTGCAAACACCTGCTGCTTGTTCCTGCGTTGCTCATGCTCGCGGGTTGCGCATCCGTGACGCGGGTTCCGTTCAGCAAGGAACAGCAGGCAGTCGCGACCGTACCTGGCATTCCGAATGCGCGGGTGTGGTCGGACGACCGTGCCGACACATTGCTGGCGCGCGCGCGCTCCGAAATTCTTGCCGACCGCAACCGCACCGTAAACGTGCTGGCGATCTCCGGCGGCGGCTCCAACGGCGCTTACGGGGCGGGTTTGCTCGCCGGCTGGACCGAGCGCGGCGGCCGGCCCGAATTCGCGGTCGTGACCGGCGCGAGCGCGGGCGCGCTGATCGCGCCGTTCGCATTCCTCGGGCCGTCATATGATCCCGTGCTCAAGAACCTGTTCTCCGAAGGCATCGGCGAGGAATTGCTCCAGATCGACGGACTTTCGGCGATCTTCGGCGCAGGCGTATTCAAGACCGAGCCGCTCAAGCGCCTGATCGCGCGCTATGTCGATGACGCGCTGCTCGAGCGCATCGGCGGCGAGTACAAGAAGGGGCGCCGGCTGCTGGTCGTGACCACCAATCTCGACGCGCAACGCACCGCCGTATGGGACATGGGCGCGATCGCGGCGAGCGGCGCGCCCGGCGCGCTCGATCTGTTCCGCGATGTGCTGGTGGCCTCCGCGAGTGTGCCGGGTGTCTATTCGCCGGTGCTGATCAATGTGGAAGGCGAAGGCCGGCGCTTCGAGGAGATGCATGTCGATGGCGGCGTACGTGCCAACCTTCTGGTCGTGCCGGAATCGCTTTTGCTGTCCAGCGTTCCCCCGCCCGCCTCGGGCGTGCATCCGCGTGTCTACATCGTGATGAACAACAAACTGGAACAGGATTTCGAAATCGTCGAAGGCAAGGCGCTAACCATCGTGTCGCGCTCGTTCACGACCGCCGTGAAGGCGAACACCCAGAACACCCTGATCGCCACCTACGATTTCGCGCGCCGCAACAAGTGGGACTTCAACCTCGCCTCGATCGACGCCGATTATCCGACCACGACCGCGATGGGCTTCGACCGCACCTACATGCAGCAGCTCTATCAGTACGGCTACACTCAGGGGCTCTCCGGGTCACCGTGGCGCAAGACCCTGCCGACGACCTACACGGTTCCAACGGCGTCGGTGCAGCGCATGCCGACGCCGTCCGTGATTCGCACCCGCGCTGTAGCGCGCTGAGGAGCTACGCTCGGCTGGTCTTACCAGCGATAGCGGCGACGCCAGTAGCGGCGGCGGCGCCAATAACGGTAGCGCGGCCGCCAGTAACGGCGGCGTCGGCGCCAATACTGCGAACTCACGTCCGTGGCGTCACTGCCATCCGCGGCGTTCAGGTCGGTCGCGTCCTTGGTTTTTTGCTCCACGTCTTGGCTGTCGCTGGCCTTGGTCCCGGCGGCTGCGGCTTGAGCGGACTTTGCGAGCGGCGTTGCTTCCGCCGATGTGGAAGACAAAAGCGTCGGCGCCGCCACCAAAAGTCCGGCGAGCCCAAGGCCGGCCAGCGCGTCTCGGCGGGAAAGCACCGCTGCGTCATCCTCGCGGCCGAAAATGCTCATGACGAATGCCTGCGCTTTGCCTCGGTCCATGGTCCCACCTCTCCGGCTTCGAATGTTCCAATGCTCAACGGCGCGGGGCTCATTTTGTTTCGTCACGGGCGCTCCCGAACCGCAGTTATTTCAGTTGGAGATACAGCCCCTTGAACTCCGGCACCGCGGTTTTGCGCAGATCGGCCTCGACCGGCTCGGCGCGCGGAACCGAAAGGTCGGCGCCGTTGGCGATCAGCAGCAGCAGGATGTTCCAGTCCTGCGCGCGGACCGAGTCGTCCGGCCGCTGCCGCAACTCGCGGTGCAGGCGCAGGTACAACGGAACCGGGCCGATCGGCGCCATCACAAAGTCCGGCACCCGCACATTCGGGTCGAGGATTTTTGCCTCGAGCGCGCGCTGCAACAGCGCCATCGCGACCGGCATGTGGTCCGGGCCGTTGATGTAATAGAGGTTGCTGCGGCGCACGAAGGCGAGGAATGCCAGCGCGTCCTCCGGCGTATAGGGCCGCCGCGCCGCGATGCGCGCCTCGATGTCCTGCTCGCGCGCGCCGAGATCGGCCAGGAACTTCACCTGCTGCGCGCGCTGATCGGCCGCGATGCTCGCCGCGCGCTCTGCCTTCCGGCTCCGGTCGGCCGCATGCGGCACGAACGCCGCGCCTGCCATCAGGGCGATTGCGGCCGCCGTGGTGGCGGCGGATACGGCGGGCCGAAGCCGGAACGCCAGCACAATGCCTGCGGCGGCCGACACAACGATCGCGCCCAGCGCCGCAAACATCAGGCCGCCGTCCGGACCCGCGCCCGGCGTCATCATGTTTCCGATCTTCAGCACCAGGAGGCTGGCGCCGGCCACCAGCGCGGCGATCACCAGAAGGACGGCCGAGACCCATTTCATGGATCGGTGATCCTAATCCTGGCACGCATGATAGATCGCGGTGCGGCTGATGCTCGGCAGCGTCTCGCGGCGGCGGCGCGCATCGCGAAAATTGCTTTGCCCGAGCGCGGTGACGACGAGCAGCGTGCGCCCATCGAGCACGTCGTAATGCCAGATCTCGCGCGCCGACCAGCGTCGCCCTTCGGCGGTGCAGGCGAGGCGCACCGCGACATCACGCTGGACCCTGTCGCCGGGTTTTGGCGGCCAGAGCGAACGTACTGAAGTGACGGTACAGTGCTGCTCGAACGAGGTGACCGCGCCGGGCTCGACGGTCAGCATCACCTCATGCGGCCGGTCGTCCACTCCAGCCGGTGCTGTCCTGCGGCACTTGTCGCGCGCGGGCGCGTCAGCCGAGACCCACACGCCGCGGAAGGCTTCGGGAAGGGTCGCGGCGCCGCCCGCCGAGACGAGTGCGAAGAGCGCGGCGCAGGCAAGAAGCAGTCTCAGCGCGGACACGCTCCTCAACGCCGCCGCCTCAATCGATCTTGAGCCCGAGCGATTTCACCACCGGCGTCCACAGCGCGACGTCGGCCGCTAGGACGCGGCGGAAATCTTCGGGGTCCGACTCCGGCGTCGCGTCGAAGCCGATGCTCAGCATCAGCTTCTGGTACTCGTCGGTCGCGAGCAGCGTGCGCGAGGCCTTCGCGATCTGGTCGATGATCGCCTTGGGCGTCCCGGCCGGCGCGGCGAGTCCGTACGACGACTGGTTGGCGATGCCCGGGAAGCCCGCGCTCACCGCGGTCGGCAGATCGGGCGCGACCGTGATCGGCTTTGTGCTCGTCACCGCGAGAATCCTGATCTGCCCGGCGCGATGCGCGCCGAGGCTTTGCCCGGTCAGCGCCACGACACCCATCGGGATTTGGCCGCCGATCAGGTCCGTGATCACCGGACCCGCGCCGCGATAGGGAATCTGCACAAGGTCGGGTACGCCCGCGACCGACTTGAACAGTTCTCCAAGCAGATGATTGGTCGAACCGACGCCGACATGGCCATACGACATCTTACCGGGATTTTGTTTGATGTGCGCGACAAGCTCCTGGAGCGAATTCGCCGGCACGGACGGATGCACCGCGAGCGCCAGATAACCGACCGCGACGCGCATGATCGGCTCGAGATCCTTCACCGGATCGTAGAGCGGCTTGGCCTTCAGCAGCGCCTCGTTGACGTGCGGCAGCGTGCCGCCGAACAGCAGCGTGTAGCCGTCGTTCTTGGCGCGCGCGACCGCCGCGGCGCCGAGCGACGCGCCGCCACCGCCGATGTTTTCGATCACCACCGTGCCGAGGTGCGGCTTGATGCGGTCCGCCCACGGGCGGCCGAGGCTGTCGTAGGCGCCGCCGGGTGGAAACGGCACGATCAGGCGGATCGGACGATCCGGATAGCTTTGCGCCCGCGCGCCGCGCGCTGTGGCGAACAGCGCGGTCGCGCTGGTGGCCGCCGTCAGAAAGTGTCGCCGGGAAAATTGCATGTGATGGCCGATCTACTGCGCGGGAGCGCGTTTCCACGCGGTGAGGAGCGTGACGCCTGCGGGCGTGCGCGGATTGGTGAACTTGAGTTCGTCAGCGGTGAGCGCCGTGACAATGCGCTTTTGCTCGGGACCGCCGACGATGTTGGTGTAGGTGCCGCCGATGAGCTTCACCAGAATGGTCTTGTCCGGCTCGTTGAATGTGTACGTGCCGTAATATGCGATCGCACCGTCGACGATCGCCCTCGCCTCCTCCGGCGTCGCCTTCGCGCGATCGTTGGCGGCGATCTTCGGGATCTCGGCGCGCTGCTGGAGCAGCGAGAAGTGGCCATCGGCCGTGAAGATGATGACACCCTTCGGGCTCGCGCCGAATGGCTCGCTCTTGGTTCCGTCATCGCGCTCGGCGCTCACGGCTGTCAGCAGCCATGTGCCGACGAGCTGGTCCTTCATGGATTTCTGCGCGAGCGCATTGTCGCACAGCAGGGTGAGCGCACCCGCCGCCACCATGCAAATGTTGAGAAGGCTGCTCCGGCTCATGATCCCCCGCTGTGCTCGACGAATGGAAGTTTGGCATGCGCGCAAAGCGGCTCACAAGACGGCGGACATGGCGCGCGGCTAGCCAACGCTGCGCTCGCCCTTGTGGCGGCGCGGGCTTGCGCCTCGTCTCATCCATTCCCCGTGAGGGGAGCGGAGCGCCGGGAAACGCCGGGGCTTGCGAGGCCCCGTGAGCGGCTGGCGCAGCCGCCCGGTGGACGCTTGCGCGTCCTGCCCTTCGTTGCGATCCGAAGGGCGCGCCTCTCGGCGCTCCACGGCGGCTCTTGTTCAACCCGGGCCACGCTTTCCGGCGCATTCGCGCGCCGATCAGCCAGCTCCTGGCGGGACGTCCGTAGTGACCTCCAGGTGGAGCCCCGGGCCGCCCGGGTCCGGCATGCCTGCCGGCCGCGGGGACCGCCCCTGCCCCACCCTCAAGATGCCTCCGGAAGGCGCCCCTCGGTGAGCAGGATGATTGATCCTATATACGGAATTTAATGCTAGTCAAGTTCTAATTGTAGATCGCCGAACGTCGTCATATCGATCTTTGGTGTGCACTGGAGGCTGAGCAGGGCAAAGAAAGCAAGACTTGGATAGCGGAAGAACCTCTGCCATGGCGAAAGCTATCAAATCCGATATTATTTCTGAGCGCCCATGTAGTCGGTACCAACATGAAGCTATTAGACAGATGGATACGAAAAGCCTCGGGCATCGCTGCAGACCCGGTGGCAAATATTGGATCAACGCAAGAAAAGCTCGGGTTCTGTTTATCCAGCATTACGTTTTCGGACGGTGCGGAGATTAAGCTTACGTCAAATTCCATCATTGTACTGACCGGACCGAACAACGTTGGCAAAAGCTCCGCTTTGACAGAGATTGCAAGCCACTTACACGACGGCAAAAAGCTCGGGCCTGTATTGCGATCATTAAATGCAAAGGCGACAGGGCCTGAAAAAGCTTTCAAGGAACTTATCGAAAGCGGCGCAACCTACTACGAAGGCGACCTCGTTATCGGATCGCAGCTGTACAGCCTAGATCAAATCCACGAAGACTATAAAAAGTCATTTATAGGCTCTCGCGCTTCACGACTTTTGCTCTCACACCTCCGGGCCGATGATAGACTTAGCTTGGTTGAGCCAAAACGGCGCGATCGAGACATGCGAGCAGCAAACTCATTTGCTTTCCGGATTATGGAAATTGACGAAGAGGCGGAACTTCGTCTCTCGGAAGCATACGAAAAAGCATTCGGCAAGAAGCTGGCCCTTAACAGATTTGGCGGAAGCTGTCGCTGCACGTTTACGATGGGCTCAAACCGCAATTCAAATCGGCTTTGTCGCCCGAGCATGCAGCTTGGCTGGCGAAGCTGGAGCCGCTCGACGAGCAAGGGGATGGTGTTCGGAGCTTCGCTGGGACGATAATGGCGCTACTTGTCAATCCTAAACCGCTTGTACTGCTCGACGAACCGGAAGCATTTCTGCATCCTCCGCACGCATACAGACTCGCGGGTGAGGCAGCGGCTTCTGAGTCGCAATTGATCGTCGCCACACATAGCGATGACTTTGTTCGTGGGATGCTGGACGCAGCCGGTGATCGAGTACAGGTGGTCCGCATCGAAAGGATAGGAAATGTCAACTCGGTCGCGGTGCTGAAAACAGAAGAGGTGATAAAACTTTGGGTCGACCCTGCCTTGAGAACATCAAATGTTCTATCAGCACTCTTTCACGACGCCGCGATAATTTGTGAAGGGGAGACGGACGCTCGTTTTTTCCGAGCCATGATCGAAGCGACGAGCTTCGAGGAAAAGCAGCCCGATGTCCAATTCTATCACTTTGGTGGGAAGGGCAAAATTTCCTCCATAGTCTGAGTCTTCGCGCAATCAAAGTTCCCGTTGTGGTCGCAGTCGATATAGATGTGCTCAATGAAAGAAGTATGTTTTCTACGTTATTTACGAGTCTCGGAGGCGTATTCGGGAAGATTGAGCCCGATGTGAAACTGGTTACTGATCGTGCAAACATGCGCAAAGGCCAACTAAGTGGACAAGAACTCTCAGTTGAGCTGGACAAGATTTCCGAGCAACTCCGAGGAACTGCGGCTGTGCCGCACGACATTCGAGAGGCTCTCTCGTCTTTGACGAAAGAGAGTTCGAATTGGCAACGCCTAAAAGAGGACGGGTACCGAGGGCTTGTAGATGCCGAGGCCATTCAAGCCTTCGAGCGTATTGCCTCGGCGTGTCGCGAGGTGGGACTTTTGATAAATCCCGAGGGAGAGCTTGAGGGATTATGTCGGCAAATTGGTAGAAGACGAAAGCCCGAATGGCTCGCAGAAGTGCTCAAACGAGATCTGAAAACCGACCCGGCACTCGATGAAGCTCGTAAATTCGTTGACGGCCTTCGTTCCTGCGTAAGGACCGCGATCAACCGGCACGTCTAGTTGCGCAGTCGATATTCCCAGTTGCCAACCGACTGACAATCCTTCCTACTCCGCCGCGGTCCGCTGCCCGGCGCTCGCCGCGCCGTACCGCTTCTCGATATAATCGATCACCATCTTCTTGAAATCCGCCGCCACGGTCGGGCCGCGCAAGGTCACGGCCTTCTTGCCGTCGATGAACACGGGCGCGGCCGGCGTTTCGCCGGTGCCGGGGAGCGAGATGCCGATGTCGGCGTGCTTGCTCTCGCCCGGGCCGTTCACGATGCAGCCCATCACGGCGACGTTGAGCAATTCCACGCCCGGATACTGCGTCTTCCACGCCGGCATCGAGGTGTGGATGAAGCTCTGGATGTCGCGCGCGAGCTCCTGGAACGTGGTCGAGGTGGTGCGGCCGCAGCCGGGGCACGCCGCCACCAGCGGCACGAACACGCGGAAGCCCATCGTCTGCAGGATTTCCTGCGCGACCTTCACCTCGAGCGTGCGGTCGCCGCCCGGCTCGGGCGTGAGCGAAATGCGGATGGTGTCGCCGATGCCCTGCTGCATCAGGATGCCGAGCGCGGCGGATGACGCGACGATGCCCTTCGACCCCATGCCGGCCTCGGTGAGGCCGAGGTGGATCGCGTAGTCCGAGCGGCGGCCGAGCTCCTGATAGACCGCGATCAGGTCCTGCACGGCCGAAACCTTCGCCGACAGGATGATCTTGTCGCGCGGCAGGCCGATCTCTTCGGCGCGCGCGCCGGAGATGCAGCGCGGACTGCACCATCGCCTCGCGCGTGATCGCGCGCGCGTCCTGCGGGTTGGGCGAGGCGGTGTTCTCGTCCATCAGCTTGGTCAGAAGCTCCTGATCGAGCGAGCCCCAGTTCGCGCCGATGCGCACCGGCTTGTTGTGCTTGATCGCCATCTCGACGATCGAGGAAAACTGCGTGTCCTTCTTCTTGCCGAAGCCGACGTTGCCGGGATTGATGCGGTACTTGTCGAGCGCCTCGGCGCAGGCCGGGTGATCGGCGAGCAGCGTGTGGCCGATGTAGTGGAAGTCGCCGACCAGCGGCACGTCGATGCCCATCTTCAAAAGCTTTTCCTTGATGTGCGGCACGGCGGCGGCGGCTTCGTCGCGGTCGACCGTGATGCGCACGATCTCGGAGCCCGCGCGGTTGAGCGCGGCGACCTGGCGGACGGTGCCGTCGACGTCGGCCGTGTCGGTGTTGGTCATCGACTGCACCACGATGGGTGCGCCGCCGCCGACTTTCACATTGCCGACGAAAACGGGAACGGACTGGCGCCGCTCGCTGGGGGCTGCGGACTGGGTCATTGGAGTCGCTCCTGAGGTCGGCGAAGGAGTGCCAGACCCGTGTGTTTGCAGTCAATTTAATGCGGCCTTTGTGACGGTTGCGAGGCTTCGGAACCGTTAATTCGGCCGGTTCACCAGCATCAAACCGGCCAAAACCAGCACCACGGCCAGCCCGAAGGCCGCGGTGATCGGTTCCCCGAGCACAAAATGCCCGACGCGACCCCGAACAGCGGGGTCAGGAACGTGAACGCCGACAGCCGGCTCGGCGAATAGCGCTGGATCATCACGAACCAGATCGCGAAGGTGACGGTCACCACCCAGAACGTGTTGTAGGCGAGCCAGCCGAGCGCCAGGCGGACGGCATGGCCGTCATGCGCTCGCCCATCAGCAGCGCGCCGAGCGCCAGCACCGGGATCGAGCGCCGATCTGGTAGACGAAGACTTCTCGGGGGGAGCGGGGCGGCAGCGTCGATCCTTGATGACCACGTGGTCGCGGCCCAGGCCACGGCCGCGCCGACGATCATGAGGTGCCGTGCCGATCGGTGCGCCCGCCGGCGTTCAGTCTGTGCCGCCATCTTATATTGGTGCTTTATCTAACAGGCTGCCGCCGATCTTCATCCTTATCGAACAGGAGTGGGTATGAAGACCAAGCAGATATTACTGGCTACACGAGACGACCCCTATGAGCAGGCCAAGGCAGTTGGCGGCGCTGAGGGGCAGATTATATGCTGAAGCGCTACGAGAGAGATAAAGCTGGGCGAGTAGGGGAAGACGATGGGTATATCTGATAGGATTGATATATTCCTGGCGATCGCCGGTGGTGCGGGCTGGCTTGATATTCATGCGTCTGCGGGTCGCCTTCCGTGAGCAGAAGAAGTTCGAGCGTGGCCTCAAGATGGTGCCGCTGCTGATCCACTTGCCACCACCGCTAGAGGATGACAACGGATAGGTCGGCGGCCGCGACATCCGTGATGTCACCGATGAAACCATTTCCAAGGCCCAGATTATTTACAACATCATCGCTAGCACATTCAGAAGGGTTTCAAGTCCAAGTTCTACGGCCAGCGGCACTTTGCCTTCGAAATCGTCGGCTCGCAGGGCTTCGTATACTTCTATGCGGCGGTGCCGGTGGCGCTGGTAGAGGTCGTCAAGCAGGCGATCGTCAGTGCCTACCCGGCGGCCCGGCTGGAAGAGGTCGCTGAACACAATATTTTTAGCCAGGTCGGAAAGATCAGCGGCACGTCGGCGGCGAGTTGAACCTGAAAGAGTCCTTCGCTTATCCGATCGCGACCTACCAGGACCTCAAGCGCGACGCCATGCAGTCGCTGCTGAACTCCTTGTCGACGCTTGGAAAAGGAAGACGGCGCCGGTATCCAGATATTGATGCGCCCGGCCGACCACGGCTGGCGCAAGACAGCCTCCGCTCTGGCCAGCAAGAAGCGCAAAGGCGTAAGGATAAGAAGGCTGGTGCTCAGGCCGGCTGCTGGGCAAAGACTTGTGCATGGCTTTCGTGAAGCCGCCAGAGGACGACAAAGATGGCGACAAGCCAAGCCAAAGAGCTGTCCAACCTGGAACAATCAACCTTGATGCCATCGACGAGAAGACCCGCCACCCGGCTACGAAGTGCTGATCCGGGTCGTAGTCTCATCGAATATCTCGCAGCGGTCCCAGGCTATCCTGAGCAATATAGTGGCCAGCTTTTCGCTGTTTGACGCGCCGGGCAAGAACGGCTTTAAATACACCCCGGCCAAGGACATCGACAAGTTTGTAACCGACTATATCATGCGGTTCTTCCCGCAGCAGAAGAACAAGAACATCTTGAACTCAGTGGAGCTGGCGACGCTGTTCCATTTCCCGGACCAGACGCAACATCCCGACCTCCCAGCTGACCCGCCAGGACTCCAAGCAGGTCGACGGCCCGCGCAACATGCCCGAAGAGGGCATGTTGCTGGGCTACAACATGTTCCGTGGCGCCAAGAAGCCGATCCGCCTGGCACTCGATGACCGCCAGCGGCATATGTATGCCGTCGGGCAGACCGGTACCGGTAAATCGACCTTCCTAGAAAACCTGGCCCTGCAGGACATGCTGAACGGCAATGGCTTTGCCTTTGTCGATCCGCACGGTGACACGGCCGAGAAGCTGCTGGCGATGGTGCCCAAAGAACGCACCGAAGACGTGATTTACTTCTCGCCCGGCCGACATGGAATATCCGATGGGCCTGAATTTGTTCGAGTTCGACAACGCCCGACCAGAAAGACTTCCTGATCCAGGAAGCGCTGAACATGCTGTACAAGCTGTATGATCCGCAACACCAGGGCATCATGGGCCCGCGCTACGAGCACTTGTTCCGCAATGCCGCGCTGACCGTCATGGCCGACCCGGCCGGCGGTACCTTCATCGATATCCCGAAGCTATTCCGCGATCCGACAGTACGTGAAGCAGAAATTACAACACGTCAACGATCAGAACGTGCTGGAGTTCTGGCAAAAGGAAATGCCGCAGTCACAACGCTCCAACGAATTCGGTGAAGTCGTCAGCTGGTTCGTCAGTAAGTTCGGCGCGTTTCTGAGCAACGAAATGATGCGCAATATCATCGGCCAGACCAAGAGCGCCTTTGACCTGCGCGAAATCATGGACAACAAAAAAATCCTGCTGGTGAACCTGAGCAAGGGCCGCACCGGTGAGCTGAACTCCAAGCTGCTGGGTATGATCTTCGTCATGAAGTTCCAGGCGGCGGCCATGAGCCGGGCCAATATTCCGGAAGACGAGCGCGTGGACTTCTGCCTGTACGTCGATGAGTTCCAGAACTTCTCGACCGACTCGTTCGCGACCATCATGTCCGAAGCCCGAAAGTACCACCTGAACCTGATCGTGGCCAACCAGTTTACGACCCAGCTGACCGAGGAAATCCGCGACGCCGTCTTCGGTAACATGGGTACCATCGTCAGCTTTCCGCATCGGCCAGAACGATGTCGAATCGCTGACCAGGTACTTCCAGCCGACTTTCGATGCCGACGACTTGCTGCGCGTACCGAACTACAACAGCCATCGTCCGTACGCTGATCGGTGGCGTGCCGACGCAGCCGTTCAGCATGGCGACGTTGCCGCCGCTGGGCAACCCGAATCCCAAACTGGCCGACGCCCTGAAGCAGCTGTCGGCCGCCAAGTACGGCGAGCCGAGGGCCAGAAGTCGAGAACCGAAATTTTCGAGCGCATGGCAACCACGCCAGAGCCGCCAAGCCGGCTTCGGCGCGCCTGCGCCCGGCTGGCCCGGGCCTGGTCGCCAGCCAGCTAGCGCCGGCCGTGTGGCAAGCGCCGGACCCGAGCCCGGCAACCGGCAGCATTTCCTGGACGAGTGGCATCCGCCAAGCGGCCGGCTGGCGCCCCGGCCAGCACCGAGTTCTCCGGCACTGAGCCGCACCAGCTGTACGCCTCGGCGCCAGCCAGCTGCGCTAGCCGCCTCAGCACCGCTAGCCGGTCACCGATCACGCGCCGGCGCTAGCTCCGGGCAGCGGCAACCAGCTGTGACGGCCGACCACGTCAGAGCCGCTAAGGCGATGCAACCGCTGCCCAACGGCGTGACCAGGCCAGTCTGCCAGTCCGATGCAGACACCATCGATGCGTCAGCACAGCTCAGCAGTGCCGACGAAGCTGGCGATCAGACAAGCAGTCCGTAATATCTCAGCGCCGAGCTGGAGCACTGAGCTTCGCCGATGATCGCCGACGAGCTACGTCAGGACTCTAGGCACGGATGAGCTAGTCGCCGACGAACCGGCGGAACACAGCCGCCAGCCGAGCTGCTGAAACTCGATGCTTCCGCTTGAGGCAGCTACCGCGGCCTCAACGCGTCGATGACCCAGCAGAGCCGCGCTACGCCGAAGACACCATCCATCGAGACGACACGGCAATCTGATCGCAGAAAGACGACCAAGCCCATTCCAGCGGTCTAGCACGAGGTACAATGCAGCCTGAGTTGTGGCAGAGCGGCTTTTACGCTATAGTAGATAGGTATATAGTACGTGGGATACATCGTTTACTACATATGGTGAGTACGCAGTTTCATAGCGTTATCAGACAGGTGAGTTAACGGGATAAGAAGGGTAATAATAGAGGGTTATATACATGGCAAAATATACTCCGAAACAAAGGGATATTCAGCTGACCAGATCCAGGTACTAGAAGGCTTGGAACCAGTCCGCAAGCGCCCCGGTATGTACATCGGCGGCACCGGCATCGAAGGCCTGCACCACTTGGTGTGGGAAATCGTCGACAACGGTATCGACGAAGCCTTAGCTGGCCATGCCACCGCAGTGTCGGTGAACATTGCTGGCCGACGGCGGCGTCACGGTGTTCGACAACGGCCGCGGTATCCCGACTGACATCCACCCCAAAACCGGTAAGAGCACCGTCGAAACGGTGCTGACCGTGCTGCACGCCGGCGGTAAGTTCGGCGACGGCGGCTACAAGGTCTCCGGTGGTCTGCACGGTGTCGGTTCCAGCGTGGTGAACGCCTTAGTCGACAAGCTGCATCGTCGACGTCCACCGCGATGGCAAAATCTACCACCAGGAATACGAACGCGGCGTGCCGCAAGCCGACCTGAAAGTCATCGGCAAGACCGACAGCACCGGTACCGAGATTACCTTTTACCCCGACGACACTATTTTCAAGGACGATCGACATTCAACTACGAAACCATCCTGGACCGCTTGCGCCACGCCGCCTACCTGACCAAAGGATCCGCACCTCACTTGAAGACGAAACCACCGGCGAGCGCTACGGCTTTTACTTCGAAGGCGGTATCCAGAGCTATGTCAAGCACCTGAACGTCGGCAAAGAAGTCGTCGACGACGATATCTTCTACGTCGACAAGACCGGTCAAAGACACCCAGGTCGAAATCGCGCTGCAGTACACCGACGCCTACACCGAAACCATCAAAACCTTTGCCAACAACGTGCTGAACCCCGACGGCGGTACGCACCTGACCGGTTTCCGAGCGGCGCTGACCCGTGTCATCAACGACTACGCCCGCAAGAACGGCCTGCTCAAAGAGAAAGAAGAGAACCTGACCGGCGAAGACACCCGCGAAGGCCTGACTGCATCATTTTGGTCAAGCTGCCCGACCCGCAGTTTGAAGGCCAGACCAAGAACAAGCTCGGCAACCCCGAGGTCCGCGGCTACGTCGAGCAGGTCATGGACGAATACCTCAATTATTACCTCGAAGAACACCCGGCTGTCGCCCGCAAGATCGTCGGCAAAGCGCTGCTGGCCGCCCGCGCCCGCAAGGCCGCCCGCGCCGCCCGCGACAACATCCTCCGCAAAGGCGTGCTGGACGGCGCCAGCATGCCCGGCAAGCTGGCCGACTGTTCCAGCAAAGACCCAGCAGCACTCCGAAATCTATCTGGTAGAGGGTGACTCGCGCCGGCGGTTCGGCCAAGACCGGCCGCGACAGCAAGACCCAGGCCATCCTGCCGCTGCGCGGTAAGGTGCTGAACGTCGAACGCGCCCGCCTCGACAAGATGCTGGCCAACAACGAAATCTTGAGCCTGATCAAGGCCCTGGGCGTCGGTATCGAAGATTCATTCGATATCGACGGCCTGCGCTACCACCGCATCATCATCATGACCGATGCCGATGTCGACGGTAGCCACATCTCGCACGCTGCTGATGACATTCTTCTTCCGCTACATGCAAGCCGGTCGTCGACGGCGGCCACGTCTATCTGGCCAAGCCACCGCTGTTTGAGCTGGTCAAGCCAGGCCGCAAGAACCAGCGTCTTTATCTACGACGAAGACGAACTGGAAGTCAGTGCTCGATGCCGACATCGACCGACCGCAAGAAAGAAGGCCTCAAGGTCAACAACGACGACGAGCGCTACAAGCAGGCCGGCTTCATCGAGCAGAAGCGCTACAAGGGCCTGGGTGAAATGGACGCCGAGCAGCTGTTTGAGACGACCATGAATCCCGAAAAGCGGGTGCTGGTGCAGGTCAAAGTCGAAGACGCCGAAAAGGCCGACGCCATCTTCAACAAGCTGATGGGCACAGAAGTCGAACTGCGCAAGAACTTCATTCAAGCAAATGCCAAATTCGTAAAGGACTTGGATATTTAAGATGGCACGACGAACCGAACACTCCGATACGAAGCATCGAACCGACGAAGCAGATCGACGAACGCACGCTGAGCAGCGTCCGAACAACGACGTGTGCCACGAAGCGTCGATGGAAGAGCGCCGCCGACGACGTCGTAGCCGACGATATCATGACTCCGGCCACTCGCGCAGCGTCGAGCACCGCACCGTCGAGAACGTCATGGAAGACAGCTATCTGCGCTATTCCATGAGCGTCATTATCGACCGCGCCCTGCCTGACGTCCGTGACGGCTTAAAGCCGGTCCACCGCCGCATTCTGTACACCATGAACGAGACGGGCCTGCGCAGCAGCGCCCGCCACCGCAAGAGCGCCAACGTCGTCGGTGCCGTGATGGGTAAGTACCACCCGCACGGTGACTCGTCGATTTATGACTCGATGGTCCGCATGGCCCAGCCCTGGGCGATGCGCTACATGCTGGTCAACGGCCAGGGTAACTTCGGTAGATGGACGGCGATCCGCCGGCTGCCTATGCGTTACACCGAAGCCAAAATGGCAGCGCCTGGCCGACGAACTGCTGGCAGACATCGACAAAGAAACCGTCGATTTCCGCGACAACTACGACGGTACCACGCAGGAACCAACCGTCCTGCCGGCCAAACTGCCCAACTTGCTGCTGAACGGCCAGCTCGGTATCGCCGTCGGTATGGCCACCAACATCCCGCCGCACAACCTGAGCGAACTGGTCGATGCCGACAGTCGACCATGATCGACAACCCGGATGCCACCCTCGACGACCTGCTGGAGCACGTCAAAGGCCCGGATTTCCCAACCGGCGGCGTCATTTATGGCAAAGAATCGATCCGCACGGCCTACGCCACCGGCCGCGGCGGCGTCGTCACCCGCGGTATCGCCGAAATCGTCGAAGGCAACAAGGGCCGCCACCAGATCGTCATCACCGAAATCCCGTACGCCCTGAACAAAGAAAGCCTGGTGATCAAGATCGCCGACCTGGTGAACGACAAAGAAGATCACCGGCATCACCGACCTGCGCGACGAAACCGCCCGCGGCAACGTCCGCATCGTCATCGACCTCAAGAAAGACGCCTATCCCAAGAAGCTGCTGAACCAGCTGTACAAGCTGACGCCGCTGCAGCAGAGCTTCCACTTCAACATGATGGCGCTGATCGACGGCATCCAGCCGCGCGTGCTCGGCCTGCAGGACATCATCCAGGAGCACATCAAGCACCGCCAGGTCGTCGTCCGCCGCCGCACCGAATACGAGCTGCGCAAGGCCCAGGAACGGGCCCACATCTTAGAAGGCCTCAAGATCGCCCTCGACCACATCGACGAAGTCATCGCCACCATCCGCGCCAGCCAGACCACCGAAGAAGCCGCAGGCCAACCTGATCAAGCAAGTTCAAGCTGAGCGACATCCAGGCCCGGGCCATCCTGGCCATGCAGCTGCGCACCCTGGCCGGCCTGGAGCGCCAGAAGATCGAAGACGAACTGGCCGAACTGCTGAAGACTGATCGCCAAACTGGAAGGCATCCTGGCCGACGAGAAGAAAATCCTGAAGATCATCCGCGACGAAATGCTGGAGCTCAAGAAGCAGTACGGCGACGAGCGCCGCACCAAAGTCATTGCCGAGCGAACTCGGCAAGATGAGCGACGAAGACCTGATTGCCGACGAGCAAGTCGTGGTGACGCTGACAGCCGCCAACTACATCAAGCGCAGCCAGATCGCCGAATACAAGAAGCAGGGCCGGGGCGGCAAGGGCCGCCGCGGCATGGCCACCCGCGAAGAAGACGTCATCGAGCACGTCGTCAACGCTTCTACGCACGACTTCCTGCTGTTCTTCACCAACAAGGGCCGGGTCTTCCGCCTGAAGACCTACGAAGTCCCGGCCGTCGGCCTGAACGCCAAGGGCGTCGCCATGGTCAATCTGTTGCAGCTGCAGCCCGAAGAGACCGTCAGCAGCGTCATCAACGTCAGCAAGACCGACAACGCCGCCAACCTGATCATGTGTACCGTCCGCGGCGTCGTCAAGAAGACGCCGTTCGAGCAGTACCAGAACGTCCGCACCAGCGGTCTGATCGCCATCAACCTCGACGAAGGCGACGAGCTGAAATGGATCCGCATGACCACCGGCGACAACGAAGTCGTCATCTAGCACTCGCCAGGGCCAGGCCATCCGCTTCCACGAAAAGGACGCCCGTCCGATGGGCCGCGTCAGCCGCGGTGTCCGCGGTATCCGCCTGCGCCCCGACGACCACGTCATCGGCATGGACATCGTCGAAGAGGGCTGCAGCATCTTTGTCATCAGCAAATACGGCTACGGCAAGCGGACCAAGGTCGCCCAGTTTACGCCGCACGCCCGTGGCGGCGTCGGTATCCGCTGCGCCGTCGTCAACGACAAGACCGGCGAACTGGTCGGCGTCAAGACGCTCGGCGACGCCGACGACCAGGAAGTCATCATCATCTCCAAGAACGGCCAAACCATCCGCCTTGGCATCAAAGACATCCCAGCCCTCGGCCGCGCCACCCAAGGCGTGCGCATCATGCGCCTCAACGACGGCGACGAAGTCGTCACCCTGGCCCTGGTCGACAAGGTCGAAGGTGAAGATGGCGAAGAAGAACTGATCGTCGCCGAACCCGAGCAGGCCGTCGAATAACCCGACGTGCTTCATAGAAGCAGCGATTTACTTTGAAAAAACTCTTTGACACACTGTTAACAGTGTAACGAGGGGTAATTCAGATGGCAGGATTCCGAAACAATCTACGCAAGCAACTTGAAGCTTCAGTTTCAAACAGGAAGACCGTGCAGCCATGGATTACGAAAGAAATCGGCAAGACGCAAGACGATTCATCGATGAAGCTCTAGCTGCAGGCGAAGCCGAGAGGGCGGCGGTAGCAGCTAAAGAAGCAGAGATCCTTAGAAGATGGCGCGCACTAGACCTCGGCAAACTAGCCGCAGCTCAGCAGGCGATACTTCAGATTCCAGTAGAAATCGCAGGCTTTCTAAGAGAGCGTAAGGTGCCATACAACATCAGGGCGTATCCATCACCGCAACTATTACGGATATCAACTGGCCGCATGTGGGGCGAAAGTTCTCAGGGTGCAGCTTGGTCCTCGAATGATGAGTACAAGCATTGATAATAGTGATGGGACGACATCAACTGCCGATGTAACCCCATATGGAGTTTATGGGTGGGGGATAAACAAAAGGGGTGTGCAGTTTACCTTTCATCAGTCATCAGGTGAGCCTGAGCCTACTGTTGCAGTTACTAAGACGAGCTATGCTCAGACTGAGTACGGGGCGTGGGTTGCCCAGCGAATTGATGCACCCGATCCAGCTGTAGCTGAAAGTGCGTTGAATGAGATTGAGCTACCAAGATTCAATAACAGTTTAGATGATTACATTGAAGCTCAGTTAGAACGTGCATCTGCTCCCTACGAGACTCTCGTACAGAGACTGCCCAAGGCTTGAGTTTGAAATGGATAATTGCGACAATGTCGCAATTATTTTAAGCCGCTCATGCTTGCATATCTACCTCTGTTGCGGTTTAATTGAGCCGCTATGAATACGATGGAACTGCTACCGGAATTTGCGAATGATCGAATCGCCACAAAGCGGATCTTCGGACTGGCCAACATACTGAACGGCTACCGGGGCCCGATAGACGTCAGCGAATATGAGAATAATCCGGAATACTGTCTGACCAAGCTGGCGGTCAATGCCGTGGCTGGACGCCCGGTCGTCGGGACGATGTCCGATTCCGCCTATTACCGGTTCAGTCTGCCAGCGCACAGCCGTGACTTTACACCGCGCCATCCCCGACAACCGAGCGACTTCAAAGGTATCATCAAGAGGCTGGTGAACATCAATGTACCGAAAGGCCGAGGCAATGAAGCAGGGAAGCGCTATTGTCTCCAGGTCGCACCGCTGAGAAAAGGGGCCGGACCGGAATGGAAAGAGTACTACATGGACCACGGTTGGGAAGCTCAGTTCCGCCATCCCTTCGCCAACCCTGATCCACGAAAAGCCGACTGGTCGGTCTGGATCCCGCTCGACACACTCGGGGAATATCTGACGTATTTCCCGGACAACGCGGACGCATCCAGGAACGCGACAGTACGTAGTCCGTTCTGGACCGAAATTGACTGGGACTCTATCTGACTCTAGATAGGCACTATAGAACTTACCAGAGACCCACAGCTGCCGTTTCGCTCATGCTTGCGAGCTACAATGCGGCTATACTGTCCGCATGAACTTATTACTAGCCTCTGGAGAAAGTATTATCAGCGAATTCTGGGCGCGGGATATCGCGGCTGAGCTTAAAGATGAATTCACCCAGAGCAGATTACTACAGTACAGCCATCACGGACGAGGTGTGCCTGATATCGACTTACCATACGAAGTAAATCGTTTAGGTTCGATGGCAAAAGAGGAACAGTATGGATACATGGTGTTCGCCAAGTCTATCGGTGTCGCAGTGACACTCGGTGCAATGCAGGAGCATGGCATACGGCCTGCTGGATGTGTGCTGGTCGGTACGCCCTACAAATGGGTCGATGAAAAGAATTCGGAGAACAAGGTCCGGATACCGATAGATGCGTCGTTGCGTGGACTTGGTGAGACGCCGACATTGTTCGTGCAGGCGGCAGATGACCCAGCGATCGGCTATGAAGAACTGGTAGAGCGGGTAGAATCCCTGGGCTTACCAAATGCCACATATGTGAGGGTCGAGCGTGACGGCCACGCCTATCCTGATATCCATCACATCGCCGAGCTGATTCGTGGCTTCAAAGACAGTCTGGCCTAAAACTGGGTGATGTAGGGAATACTACATGAATTGTTCGTTTACCTCTTGACGTGAGCGCTATATCTTCGCTATGATGTGGGGAAGATTTGACAGGGTCCCTCTTCGAGTGTCTTTCGGTCAGGTCTTAAAGTCCTTTAAAAATTGAATAGTGCAAGGCGATGATCCTTCGGGGTTATCGTCTGTCTGTAAACTTGTCTTCGGATGGGGATACAGACAATCAACGTCAATTGATTTTGAATTGTTTTTAAGTCAGTAAATTTAGCCTTCGGGCTATGTTCGACTGAAGTTAGATTAGATTCTTTTTTGGAGAGTTTGATCCTGGCTCAGGATGAACGCTGGCGGCGTGCCTAATACATGCAAGTCGAGCGGTAAGGCTCCTGCAGATTGTTCGATACATACGGAAGCAGGGAAGGCTCCTGATTCCGATCGAATGATGTGCTGGAGTACACGAGCGGCGGACGGCTGAGTAACACGTAGGAACGTACCCCAAACTGAGGGATAAGCACCAGAAATGGTGTCTAATACCGCATGTGCTCTTCGGAGTAAAGCTACGGCGGTTTGGGAACGGCCTGCGTAAGATTAGCTTGTTGGTGAGGTAATAGCTCACCAAGGCGACGATCTTTAGCTGGTCTGAGAGGATGACCAGCCAGACTGGGACTGAGAACGGCCCAGACTCCTACGGGAGGCAGCAGTAGGGAATCTTCCACAATGGACGAAAGTCTGATGGAGCAACGCCGCGTGCAGGATGAATGTCTTCGGATTGTAAACTGCTTTTCTCTGTGACGAATATGACGGTAGCAGAGGAATAAGGACCTGCTAACTACGTGCCAGCAGCCGCGGTCATACGTAGGGTCCAAGCGTTATCCGGAATTACTGGGCGTAAAGAGTTGCGTAGGTGGCATGGTAAGTCAGTAGTGAAATGACGAGGCTCAACCTCGTGTCCATTACTGAAACTGCCAAGCTAGAGAATGAGAGAGGTCACTGGAATTCCCTGTGTAGGAGTGAAATCCGTAGATATAGGGAGGAACACCGATGGCGTAGGCAGGTGACTGGCTCATTTCTGACACTAAGGCACGAAAGCGTGGGGAGCAAACGGGATTAGATACCCCGGTAGTCCACGCCGTAAACGATGGATACTAGCTGTTATCGGTATCGACCCCTGTAGTAGCGAAGCTAACGCGTTAAGTATCCCGCCTGTGGAGTACGGTCGCAAGACTAAAACATAAAGGAATTGACGGGGACCCGCACAAGCGGTGGAGCGTGTTGTTTAATTCGATGGTAAGCGAAGAACCTTACCCAGGTTTGACATCCTCGGAATTTCTTCGAAAGAAGAATGTGCCTTTTGGAACCGAGTGACAGGTGCTGCATGGCCGTCGTCAGCTCGTGTCGTGAGATGTTTGGTTAAGTCCATCAACGAGCGCAACCCTTATAGTCTGTTGTATTTTTCAGGCTAGACTGCCCTGGCAACAGGGAGGAAGGGGGGGATGATGTCAGGTCAGTATTGCCCTTACACCTGGGGCTACAAACACGCTACAATGGCCGGTACAAAGGGCTGCCAAAGCGCAAGCTGGAGCAAATCCCATCAAAGCCGGTCTCAGTTCGGATTGCAGGCTGAAACTCGCCTGCATGAAGCTGGAATCGCTAGTAACGGTAGGTCAGCACACTACCGTGAATACGTTCCCGGGTCTTGTACACACCGCCCGTCAAACCATGAAAGTCACCAATACCTGACGTCTTAGCTAGACTAGGCCTAAGGTAGGGGGGATGATTGGGGTTAAGTCGTAACAAGGTATCCGTACCGGAAGGTGCGGATGGATTACCTCCTTTCTAGGGAGAATACTAGCATCGAAGCGCGTAAGCCTTCGAGAGCTAGGTCGATCTCGGTAAGTTGTAACATCAGTACTGACAACTTATTCTTCCAAGTCTTCGGATTTGGACGAGATATCAGTTTTGATAACCTTTCAAGCGACGTTGATTGCACTATTCAGTTTTAAACGGAAAAAGAGCCCCTTGCGAGAGGGCTCTTTTTTTGTGGACTGGTGTAGATAAATATGTTACAATATATTTAATGACCCAAGAGATGACCACTAGCGTTATTGACATGCCTCGGAACGAAACCTATCCGCGGTTCGACATTGCCGCTGCGATGCAGACGGTGCTTGCTGAAGTTAAAGATCGAGACTTTGAACTTGATGTCCAGCAGGAGGAGGGGTGTTTAGCGATCGGTGAAGCACTACTCGACGGCGTCGATAGTGGCTATGTGGAGATGGCTACCAGCACGGGCAAGACAGTCATTGCATCGCTGCTGACCGAGGCAGCAGTAAGGGCGGGCAAGAGAGTGCTTATGCTGGCACCGAGCACGGCAATCTGCCGACAACTTCATGGTGTACCTCAGGAACTAGCTGACGATCCGACAGGCTTAGACAAGTTCACCCCACTGCACCATACCGCTCGGGTCGGAGCACATTTTGCCAACCAACGAACCGGCAGAGACGCCCAGGTCGTCATCACGACCTATAGGGGATTTCTAGTTGATTACAAAAAGGATAACGACGTACTTGGTCAGTTCGATGTTGTTCTTGCCGATGAGTGTCATCGTAGCCTCGGGCCTACCATATCATCCGCGATCAAGACCGTCTATCCCGGAGCTTTTAAAGTCGGTTTTTCGGCTACACCGGATTATGGAATCGATCGCACCTCGAAAGAAGTATTCGATAAGCAACTCTTCGAGTTTTCGCTGACGAAAGCTATTGAAGACGGGCGCACCGCGCCGGTACGGGCGTTGATTTATGAAACCGACGATACGCTGCGCCTGAGTGACCAGCGCAAAGAATTCACCGAACGTGAGCTGGCGCCTTTGATGCACAGTATGCAGCGGAACGGTACCGTGCTCGAACTGTGCCGAGCGTTCGTGGATGACGGCCGCCAAGGTGTCGTAGCTTGTATACCGGGTAATAATAATGCCCACGCGCGCTACGTCTCAGATATGTTGCGGCGCAGTGGTATGCGGGCCGCATCGATCGGCCAACACCAATCGGCCAACGACAACCATAACCGGGCGCAGCTGTTTAACATGGGTGGCCTCGATGTCCTGACGTTCACCGGAACTGGCGGCCTAAAAGAAGGCTGGCACAGCATCCGCACTTCTTTCGCAATCAATGCTTGCCCGACGGGTTCGGAGGTCCGAACCAAACAGCTCCTAGGGCGTGTTCTAGGCAAAAAACCAGATGGTTTGGAAAGCATCTACGTCGATTTCGTCGATCGAAAACAGGGAATTGCTAAGTCACAATATACGGCAATGCATGCCCTTGGGTTAGATCGTATCGATATGATGCGGGTCGTCGGTCGACATGGGGCTAATGGTACGAACACACCGAAACCGCTCAAGCCACTCGGCTATGTGAGCGAAGAGGTGTATCGACGCTTGTTGAATTCCCAGGGTAAGCTCCTATCTGACATTACGGTACGCGAAGCGGAAAACCCGCTCTTCAAAGAGTGGGAGAAAACGCTAACCAAAGAAGGCTTGTCAGCTGATCTCCAAGAGAATGACGTACTGCCGTTGTCACTCATTCGCCAAGTAAAACAAGCGAGTGATAGCTATTTGGAAGCGTTCGGTGAACATCCAACTGACATAGCTCAGATCGCAGACTACCTGGATATAAAAGCCCGACATCGTCAGCGGGCAGTAGCTGAGTACGCCTTTCGTGTCGAGTTCGATGAAGATGAGCTTTCAGAATTGCCTATCGACCCGCGGGCCGAAACAGCCAGCCTGGCCGAGGCCAGTGTACTGGAAGATCAGATTTTCGGGGCCTTAGGCTCACTGTCTCTTCGGCGAGCACAGATTATTTGTATGACGTTCGGTCTCGGGGGCTGTGAAGAAATGTCTATGAAAGAGCAAGGCCTTATACTCGGAATATCGGGTGCAAGAATAGGACAAGAGCTGTCGAAAGCCTTAAGTATGCTACGTCACCCCTCCAGATCGGACCGGCTACGGGATTTTCACATTATGTAAGAAGGGGCCCTGTCCCAGGTCAGCGTGGAAGTCTAAGCCCCCTATTCTGTATAATGTGACAGATGAGTGAGACAGAGAAGAGAGTACTGGCGATCGGCGGGATATACGTCGATATCAACTGTTATCACTACCCGCACGACGGCAGTCTGCGGGCAGAGGTTGAGTTCGACGGTCAGGACTATGAGACGATCGCCGGTGGATCGGGCGTCAACTTCGGCCGACTGTGTGTGGCGCTCGGCTTGCATACGACCTTTGTCGGCAAGGTCGGTAATGACGCTATGGGTCGTTTCGCGATGGAACTGCTACAAGACGCTGGCATCAAGCCAGCGCTGGCAATCGATAGCAAAGTGGGGACGAATGTAGCGATGAACTTCGTGAACGATACTGGCGCGACGATCATGCCGGGCGTGGGCAATGCCAACCAGGCGCTTGGACCGGACGATGTACTTCATAAAGCGCTGCCGCTCCTAACGGAAATGATTATCTGTATCTTAGGCAGCTGCCTCAAGCTCAAGAAGTTCCGCACGCGGGAGGACCTCACGGGCCTGCCCCTCGACGAGGTCATGCCGGCGAGCGAGCTCGGCGCCTCGCGCAGCCTCGTCGCCTCCCTCGTCCGCGGCTCCCAGGCAATCCTTCTGGGGCGACACGACCTTCCTCACCGCCGACGGCCACACGGTCCGCGCCGCGGTGCACATGTCGCTCCTGCAGCAGGCGCCCGGGTCGAAGGCGTCCATCCTCGTGCACGCCGTCGACGTCACCGAGCAGCGGCTCGCGGAGCGCCGCATGAAGCACCTCGCCGACCACGACCCGCTCACCGGCCTCTCTGAACCGCCGCGTGGTTCTCCGCGGCCCTGCAGAGCCAGGTCGCGCACATCCGCCGCTACGGCCTCTGCCGGTGCGCTGCTCATCCTCGACCTCGACGGCTTCAAGGCCGTGAACGACGCGCACGGCCACGAGGCCGGCGACCGGCTGCTCGTCGACGTCTCCCGACGAGCTGCGCTACCTGCCTGCGCGAGACCGACGTCGTCGCCCGTCTGGGCGGGGACGAGTTCGCGATCATCCTCCCGCGCGTGCGCCCTCCAGGAGGCGACGGTCGTCGCCGACAAGGTGACCGCGCACATCCGCGAGCGACGCCTCGGAGGACCGCATCATCCGGTGACGGCGAGCGTCGGCGTGGCGCCGTTCGGCGCGAACCACGAGTCCGGCGAGGAGGTCATGCGCGACGCGGACCTGGCGATGTACTCGGCCAAGGGCGCCGGCCGCGACCGCTGGGCGGTCCACGGCCGACATCAGGAGGCCCTCCAGGGCTGAGCCACCGGGCGTCGCGGGTAGCCGCCCGCCGTGCCCGATCCCCTCCCCTTCGAGCGCCCGCTGGGGGCGCGACCCGTCGGCGACGACCTCGTCGAGTTCCGCGTGTGGGCGCCCAACGCCGAGCGCGTCGCCGTACGCGTCCGCGGCGCCGACCACGACCTCGAGGACGAGGGCCTCGGCGTGCGCGCGGCGCACTACGCCCGCCCACGGCGACGAATACCTGCTCGTCGCCGACGGCACCGCGCACCCCGACCCCGCGACCCGCTGGCAGCCGGAGGGGGTGCATGGGCCGTCCGCGGTCGTTGACCCGGCGGCGTTTGCCTGGGAGGTCGATGTCTGGCGGGCGCCGCCGTTACGAGAGTGGGTGATCTACGAGCTGCACGTCGGCACGTTTACTCCGGAGGGCACGTTCGAGGCGACCATCGCGCGAGCTGCCGACCTCGAAGAGCTGGGCGTGACCGCCATCGAGCTCATGCCCATCGCGGAGTTCCCTGGGGAGCGCAACTGGGGGTACGACGGCGTCCTACCCTGGGCGGCGCAGCACACCTACGGCGGGCCGGAGGGGTTGCGCCGCCTGGTGGATGCCGCCCACGGGGAGGGCATCGCCGTCGCTGCTCGACGTCGTCTACGAACCACTTCGGGCCGGCGGGGAGCGACCTGCGCGGCTTCGGCCCGTATTTCACCGATCGCTACCGCACGCCCTGGGGCGACGCGATCAACTACGACGGCGAGCAGCGACGAGACGCGCGCCTTCTTCATCGGAGCGCGCGGACGTGGCTGGAGGAGTGCCACCTCGACGGCTTCCGCCTCGACGCCATCCACCGGTCTACGAAGCCCGCGCGCCCTCCTGGCCGAGATCGCCGCAGCGGTGACGGCCGCGCGGCCCGGCGCCCTCGTGATCGCCGAGAGCGGGCTCAACGACCCAAGCTGATGCGCCCGCGAGTCCGGGCGGGCTCGGCCTCGACGCGCGAGTGGGCCGACGACTTCCACCACGCGTTGCGGAAGCGCAACCGGCGAGCGCGAGGCTACTCCGCGGAGTTCGGCGATGTCGCGCGAGCTCGTCAAGGCGTTCCGCAGGCCGCATGTCCACACGGGGGCGTTCTCGACGTTCCGCGAGCGCCGCTTCGGCGCGCCGGCCGACGACGTGCCGCCCGAGGTTCGTCGTCTTCCTGCAAACCACGACCAGGTCGGCAACCGCGCCGTCGGCGACCGGCTCCCGCGCGACCTGCGCCCGCTCGCGGCCTTCTGCACGCTCTCGCGCCGTTCACCCCGATGATCTTCCAGGGCGAGGAGTACGGGGAGCCGGCGCCGTTCCAGTTCTTCACCGACCACATCGACGAGGACATCGCCGAGGCGACCCGCAACGGCCGCCGCGAGGAGTTCGCCTCCTTCGCCGCGTTCGCGGGCCAGGACGTGCCCGACCCGCAGTCCCCGGAGACGTTCGAGCGCTCCAAGCTCACGCGCCGGGTGGACCCGGAGATCGCCGACCTGCACCGCAGGGCCATCGCGCTGCGCTCGCGAATGCCGCCCGGCGACGTCGACGCGGTCGAGTACGACGACGGCATGGGAGGGCCGTGGCTGCGCGTGCGGCGCGGCCCCTGCGTGCTCGCCGCGAACTTCGCCGACGGCCAGCTCTCTGCCCATGGGGACGGGGACGATCGCGGTCGCGACGACGGTCGCGGCGCAGCTGCGCGAGGGCGCCGTGTGGCTGCCCGCGCGCTCCGGCGCCGTCGTGCGCCTCGACGACGGCCAGGCTAGGCGAGCAGGAGCTGGCGCACGACCACGAGCGCCACGACCAGCACCAGGATCAGGGTGCCGCGCACGAGGACGCCGCGCTCGAAACGCACGTCGGCCTCGAGGTCCTCCTCGAAGGTGCGCCGGGCCTCGCTCATGCCACGTCTCCGATGCGCCGGTCTTCTCCGTCTTCTCCCAGACCATCTCCGTGCCCTGCAGCTCCTTGATGTACGCCGCCGCGGTGATCGCGCACAGCAGAGGCCCGTAGCCGACGAGGTACAGAGCGGCGGCGCCAGGCGCCCGACGACCCGCACGGACTCGAGGCGCTTCACGAGCCATGCCGCGAGCATCGACGCCGACAGCCACACGTACGTGAACAGCAGCGCCGCGTCGCGCACGCCGGCGGTCGGGTCGACCCCGATGTCCCGGAGCAGCGAGGCCAGGTGGTCGTCCACGAGCGGCGGCCAGAGTGCGTACACGATGATCGCGAGCGGGATCAGCCCCGGGAACGCGAAGCCCTCGCGCCAGCTCGTCCGCGCCGCGTCCGGGTCGAGGGAGAAGCTCGTGA
>CAVZYQ010000017.1:0-145494 GCA_963779545.1 uncultured Alphaproteobacteria bacterium
TTGACCGGGACACGGAGGACAAGATCAAAAGCGTCAGGTGATTGGCGTCACAACCTCGGTGCCTGCCAGGCTGGACAATGAAACAATCTCCGAGTCGCAGGATCCCCCGGAACTACCCGGCTCGATCACTCTACACTGCGCGGCTAGTCGTTAACCACGTTTGACGAGCGGCCGACCGGACACTCGTCATCGGCCGTCGAACTGGCCGAAAGGCGAATTCGGGAAACACAAGGAGAGGAAGCATCAACGAGGGCGAAGGTGGACTGAATGCCGTAATGCGACCTTGACCGGGTTCCCGCAGCTTCCGCTTCCCCTTCGGACAGCAAGCGCGGTCCCCACCGCAAGCATAGCGGCGGGCGCAATCATCGCCCTGGAGCCATCTCAGATCGAAAGGCCGGGATCGCCCTCAATGACTTGCTGGCGCAGCAAAGGCCGCTCGCCCGGTTTCCAGAGCGATGCCGTGTGGACGACCCGGTAGCGAAGAGGACCGCCATCGGGACGATCGCTGCGCGTGATCGGGCGTGGAATGCAGACGAACTCGGTCCGCATTTCATCGCCGGTGAGCCGCACCGTCGCATAGCCGTGACCGCCCATATCCACGAATTCAAGGTGCGGGGAAAGTTTCGGATTGGAAACGGCGTGAGCGCGCTTCAGGTCGAAACTCCTGGCGTATTCGAGGCACGAGCGGACGCCGTGCTTGAGGAGCATGTTGTAGGTCCATTCGGGCTTACCCGCTGGCCGGTCGGCCAGGAACAGCGAACGGAGCGGATGATCCTTGGGAAGACGGTGCTCATAAGCCTCCATCGCCCAGGGCTGGCCAGCGAGGCGCCGACGAAACTGATACCGACCGGCTCGAACTTGGCGGGTGGCAATCGGGAGGCGGCATAGCCAGCCCAAAAGCTGTGACGGTCACCCGACACGATCGCAAACCCGGTGATCTTCGAATCGCGGACGAGGTCATAGATTTCGCCACGCTCGTGGTAGGCGCTGCCATAATCGCCGCTGCCGATCTGCGCGAAGGTGTCGGCCGGCCACTTCTGCTTAGTCAGTCCATCGGGAAGGTTCTGCGGGTCGGCCCGCAAATCAAGGGCGCCTTGCGAATTGCCCCAGATTTTCCAGGTTGCCGCGGAGCGGCGGAGCTGGTCCATGAACCATTTCTTCTGACGCGCCCCCAGAATCGTGCGCGGGGGTGAATTCTTTCGAGGGTTAGGGATGCTGACGTTGCCAAAGCTGAGTTCGGCGGGCGGTTTGCCGCCGTTGAAGGTGTGACCGGCATCCAGCGCGATCATCGCCGGCTCAGAGAACATCCCGTTAAACGCCGGATCGTAAATCTTGCCAACACCCTCAGCATCGGTCGGGTCGTCACCACAGAAGCTGTGCTGGTCGGTCAGAATCAGATCGAGGTGCCGGCCGTAGCGCAAAGACCGATAGGCGATCAGGCTGTTGATGGCCTTCAGATTGTTGGGTTCGTGGTAGTCGACCTTGCTGACCAGCACGCGGTCGTTCTGCAGCAGCGTCAGCTCCGTCGAGACTCCTGTCGCACCTCGGTGACCTGCACGACGAAGACGTCAGGACGACGGAGATGACCACCGCCAGCGCGAGGGCCTGCACGATCTGAGCACGGCCCTCCGCGATGGAGGGCTCCTGCTCAGGGACGGGTGGCGGCTGGAGTGGCGCCGTCGAAGGTCAACGCGTCAAGTGTGTCAGACGGCGCGGCCTAGGAGCCGGCGCTCCCGAGACGCAAGCGGAAGCGCGTGCCGCCGTCCGGCGGGCTCTCGAAGCTGACCGACCCTCCGTGCGATTCGGCGACGTCGCGCACGATCGCGAGGCCGAGGCCCGAGCCTGGCAGGTGGCGAGCGTTCGCGGCGCCGCCAGAAGCGGTCGAACACGTGCGCGCGGTCGCCGGGCGCAATGCCGGGTCCGTGGTCGCGGACACGGGCCCTCGTCGCCGTTCACGGTGACCTCGACGATGCCGCCCGCGGGGCTCCACTTCGCGGCGTTGTCAAGGAGGTTCGTCACCGCGCGCGCGATCCGCGAGTGCACGCCGCGCACCGTCGATGGCGCGGACTGCAGGCGGAAGCGGAACCCGCCGTAGCGGCTGCCGACGTCGTCGATCGCCGTCGCGACGACGGTATCGAGCGGGACGTCCTCGACCGGGAGGGGGACCTGCTCGTCGCGCGCGAGGTCGATGAGGTCCGAGACGAGCGTCGTCAGCCGCTCGATCTGGCTCACGAGGTCGTTCAGCACGTTGCGCCGCTCGGCCTCGTCGGCCGGCTGGCCGCGCGCGAGGAGCTCGGGGTTCGTGCGGAGGCTCGTGAGCGGGGTGCGCAGCTCGTGGCTCGCGTCGGTGACGAGCTGCCTCTGGGCTCGAGACCGCGAGCGCGTCGACCATGGTCAGAAGCTCGTGGCCAGGCTCCCGAGCTCGCCGGTCTCGGTGGATGCCACGCGCCTCGAGGTCCTGGGTGCGGGCGATTCCTCGGCGGTGTCGCGGAGCCGCTCGACCGGCGCGAGCGCCGCGCGCGCGACGCCACCCGAGGATCGCGGCCGCCGCGTGCCGACGAGCGCGAAGCGGAGCAGGCTCGAGCGAGTGACGAGGACGGTCGCGGTCTCGCCCAGGGAGCGCGCGGGATGAGCGCCTGCGGTTCACCACGGCACGGCGAGACGCGCACGCGGTTCCGTGCGAGCTCGACGGTGGAGCGTCGCTTGCCGCGCGGTTCGCGACGGGCGAGCTCCGCTTCACGAGCGCGGGGATGCCGGTCGCCGTCGACGCGGATGACCGTGCCGTCGACGGCGATGACCTGCGCCCGCTGCGGGCGCCCCGCGCCCGCGGCGTGCCCCCTGGCGGGAACGGCGCTCCGGGAGCGGGCGCCGCCGTGCCACTCCGCCGATGCGACCCGGCCGCGGGCGAGCCCGCAGGGAGTCGTCGACATGCTGCTGTACAGAACGCTGGCGCCGATGGTCGCGAACGCGCCGGCGGCGGCGACGCACAGGGAGCGCGGCGATCAGCTCAGACCGAGTTGCCCGCGCGCAGGCTCATGGCTCGCTCACCACGTACCCGACGCCGCGGACGGTGTGCAGGAGGCGCGGCTCGCCCTCGGCCTCGGTCTTGCGCCGCAGGTAGCCGATGTACACGTCGAGCGAGCGGGAACCGGTCTCGAAGTCGAAGCCCCAGATGCGGTCGTAGATGTGTCGCGCGCGAGCACGATGCCCGGCGTTGAGCATGAGCAGCTCGAGCAGGTCGAACTCGGTCTTGGTGAGCTCGAGGACCGCGGCCGCCGCGCGCGGCCCGGCGTCGCATCGGGTCGAGGGTCAGATGCCAGCGACGGGCAGCAGGTCCGTCGCGCCCGACACGCTGCGTGCGCCGCAGCAGCGCGCGGAGCCGCGCGAGCAGCTCGT
This sequence comes from uncultured Alphaproteobacteria bacterium, assembly GCA_963779545.1. Classification (GTDB taxonomy): domain Bacteria; phylum Pseudomonadota; class Alphaproteobacteria; order Rhizobiales; family Xanthobacteraceae; genus PALSA-894. Next base: position 3,397 of record CAVZYQ010000017.1, read on the forward strand.
CGAGCGAGAACGGCTTGACCAGGTAGTCGTCCGCGCCGGCGTCGAGCCCGAGACCCGGTCGGAGACCCGTGCGCGCGCGGTGAGCATCAGGATCGGCATGCGCGTTCCCGGCGGCCCGGAGCCGCCGGCAGACCGTCGAGGCCGTCGAGGACCGGCAGGCCGAGGTCGAGCACGAGGGCGTCGTAGCCCCCGGCCGCGGCGAGCTCGTGTCCGCGGGTGCCCTCGGCCGCGGCCTCCGTCTGGTCCGCAATGTCGAGCCGCATGCCGCGCGCTTTCTTGCGGTCGAACTTCAGCGCCGGGTTGGTCTCGAAGAAATGATAGTGCGAGCCGACCTGAATCGGCCGGTCCCCGGAATTGGTGACCGAGAGCGTGACGGTCTTGCGGCCGACGTTCAGCTCGATCTCGCCGTCCTGGATGAACATCTCGCCGGGGATCATGTGTGCTCCTACCGGATCGGCTCGTGCACGGTCACGAGCTTCGTTCCGTCCGGGAACGTCGCCTCGACCTGCACGTCGTAAATCATTTCCGGAATACCGTCCATCACCTGCGCGCGCGTGAGCACAGTCCGCACCGGTCTGCATCAGTTCGGCGACGGTCTTGCCATCACGCGCACCTTCGAGGATGAAATCGGTGATCAGCGCGACCAACTCGGGGTGATTGAGCTTCACGCCGCGCTCCAGCCTGCGCCGCGCCACCATGGCGGCGACCGAGATCAGCAGCTTGTCCTTTTCGCGCGGCGTGAGGTTCATCGAAGCAGGTCCCGTCAGTTCGTCCAGATGCGCGGCAGGCTTCCGCGCAGCGCCGTCATAACACGCACCAGATCGTGGCGTAACGCTGCGCCGTCACGTGCGCACAGGCGCACCGCCGTGAGGCCGTTCCAGGTCGAGGCGCCAACCTCGCCAACAAATCGTCCTGCAGCGCGCGCACGGCTCGACCATCGTTTCATTGCCCGGCACGCAGATCACAGTCGCAAGCGCGATACCGCCTTTCGCGACGGCGGTTCGGCGAGCCGCGCCGCAATCGCATCGTCGAGGCGCACGGTCTCGGCGTAGATCGAGCTTGCCGCCGCGGCGGATGCGCCAGCGGTCGAACAGCGCGCCCTCCTCCACCGCCTCGCCCATGCCGGAGCGGCCGAACACGATGCCTTCAGCGAGCAAGAGTTGCGCATCCGCAGCGAGCTCCGCGTCGATCGAGCGGCGCAGCCGCGCGCGGTCGAACAGGATTGTCTCCTGTGGCAGCCAGGCAAGCGACGCACCTGCCGCGACATCGAGCTTCACGTCGATGAGCGAATCGCGGTCCGAGCGTGCGGTAGACTTTCTCGGCCGCCGCCGTGGTGACGACCAGTCGCGTTCCCTCACCGGCCGCAATGTCGAGCGTGAAGCGATCGCCGCCCGCGACGCCGCCTGCCGTGTTGATCAGCACGGCTTCGAGTCTTCAGCCGGCGCGCCGGGACATCTCACGCGCAGCGATCCCGCCTCATGAACATGCGCGCGCCGCGTCTTGCCGGCAACAGACTTCACCGCGAACTGGACCGCGCCAAGAGCACGATTGGCGGCGAAGATCTCATCGCTCTTCGCCGCCAATGTGGTCACGCGTCCGCCCCCGAAAACTAGATCGCCATCGCGCGCTTCAGCGCCGCCTCGTCGAGATCGGCGCGGCCCGACGCATAGATCACCTGCCCGCGATCCATCACGAGGAAATTGTCGCCGAGTTCCTGCGCGAAATCGAGATACTGCTCCACGAGAATGATCGCGATCTGCCCGAGATTGCGCAGATACGAGATCGCGCGGCCGATATCCTTGATGATCGAGGGCTGGATGCCTTCGGTCGGCTCGTCGAGCAGCAACAGGCGCGGGCGCATCACCAGCGCCCGGCCGATCGCAAGCTGCTGCTGCTGCCCGCCGGAAAGATCGCCGCCGCGCCGCCGCAGCATGCTGTTGAGCACGGGAAACAGCGAAAACACGTCGTCCGGAATGGAGCGCTGGTCGCGCTTCAGCGGCGCAAAACCGGTCTGGAGATTTTCCTCCACCGTCAGCAGCGGAAAGATCTCGCGCCCCTGCGGCACATAGGCGATACCACGGCGCGCACGATCCGCCGGCTTCAGCGCCGTGACGTCCTGCCCTTCCCACACGATCGAGCCGCTCGACACCGGATGCTGGCCCATCAGCGCATCGAGCAGGCTCGTCTTGCCGACACCGTTGCGCCCGAGCACGCAGGTCACCTTGCCGGGCTCGGCCTTCATGCTGATGCCACGCAAGGCCTGCGCGGCGCCGTAGTGCAGATTGATCGCGTTCACTTCGAGCATGTGTCAGCGCCCCAAATAAACTTCAACAACACGATCGTTCTGCGACACCTGATCGATCGTGCCTTCGGCCAGCACCGAGCCTTCGTGCAGGCACGTGACCTTCACGCCGAGCTCGCGCACGAACGTCATGTCGTGCTCGACCACCACAACGGTCTTGTGCTGGTTGATCGCCTTCAGCAGTTCGGCGGTCTGGTGCGTCTCGACATCCGTCATGCCGGCGACAGGCTCATCGACCAGCAGCAGCTTGGGATCCTGCGCCAGCAGCATGCCGATCTCGAGCCACTGCTTCTGCCCGTGCGAAAGGCTGCCCGCCACGCGCGAGCGCACCGCGCCGAGCCGTATGATTGCGAGAATTTCGTTGATGCGCGTCTGCTCGGCCGAGGTCTCGCGCCACATCAGCGTCTTGCGCGCCTGCCGCTCGCCTTTCAGTGCAAGCCGCAAATTGTCCTCGACCGTATGCATCTCGAACACCGTCGGCTTCTGGAACTTGCGGCCGATACCAAGCTCCGCGATCTGCGTTTCGTCGAGCTTGGTGAGGTCGTGCGAACCGCCGTCGAAATAGACATCGCCTTTGTCGGGGCGCGTCTTGCCGGTGATGATATCCATCATGGTAGTCTTACCGGCACCGTTCGGGCCGATGATGGCGCGCATCTCGCCCGGCTCGATGGTGAGCGAGAGGTTGTTGATGGCGCGGAAGCCGTCGAACGACACCGATACGGCATCAAGGTAGAGCAGCGCGGAGGTGGTGCGGGTTTCCATCGCTCACTCCGCCGGCTTGGGTGCCGCTTCGGCTTCCGCCGCCGCCCGCCCTTCGGCGAGTGCATCCTGACGCTCGCGATGCTTCTGCCACATATGGCGCCATGTACCGACGATGCCGCGCGGGAGCAACAGCGTGACCAGCACGAACAGGCTTCCGAGCACGAACAGCCAGTAGGGCGCGAGCGCGCCGGAGGTGAATGTTGTCTTGCCCCAGTTCACCACAACGGCGCCCAGCGCCGCACCGATCAGCGTGCCGCGCCCGCCGACCGCAACCCAGATCACGGCCTCGATCGAATTGCCCGGCGCGAATTCGCTCGGATTGATGATGCCGACCTGCGGCACATAGAGGGCGCCCGCGACGCCCGCCATGCAGGCCGACAGGACAAACACGAACAGCTTGTAGTTCTCAACCCGGTAGCCGAGGAAACGCGTGCGGGTCTCCGCATCACGGATCGACACCAGCACCATGCCGAGCTTCGAGGCCACGATGGTGCGGCAGATCAGGAAGCCGAGGATCAGCGCGGCGACTGAAACTGCAAAGAGCGCGGCGCGCGTCGATTGCGCCTGAACGTTGAAGCCAAGGATGTCCTTGAAGTCGGTCAGGCCGTTGTTGCCGCCGAACCCGAAGTTGTTGCGGAAGAAGCCGAGCATCAGCGCGAAGGTCAGCGCCTGCGTGATAATCGAGAGATAGACGCCAGTGACGCGCGAGCGGAACGCGAACCAACCGAATACGAAGGCGAGCGCGCCCGGCACCAGAACGACCATCAATGCCGCGTAGGCGAAGGAGTTGAAGCCGTACCAGTAGACCGGCAGCTCGGGCCAGTTCAGGAACACCATGAAGTCCGGGCGGATCGGATCGGCGTAGACGCCGCGCGTACCGATCTGGCGCATCAGGTACATGCCCATCGCGTAGCCGCCGAGCGCGAAGAACGCGCCGTGGCCGAGCGAAAGGATGCCGCAATAACCCCAAATCAAGTCGATCGAGAGCGCCAGCAGCGCGTAGCACACATACTTGCCCCAGAGCGCGACAAGATAGGTCGGCACGTGCCACGGTGATGAAGGCGGCAGGAACAGGTTGAGCAGCGGCACAGCGATCCCGATGCCGACCAACACCAGCACGAAGGCGACCGCGCCGCGATCCAACGCACGAATGAGCGGTGAGGAGGTCATCAGCAAACCTCCAGTCGTGTCCCGGGCGCGGCGCAGCAGGTCCCGCATCTGCGATGCACCGCTAAGACGCGCTGCATCGCGTGCGGGACACGTGACGAACGCACGGCGCAGGTCATGCCTCCACCGCCCGGCCCTTGAGCGCGAACAGGCCGCGCGGACGCTTCTGGATGAAGAGAATGATGAACACCAGAATGGCGATCTTGCCGAGCACCGCACCGGCGAAGGGTTCGAGGAACTTATTCGCGATTCCGAGCGTGAGGGCGGCGACCAGCGTGCCCCACAGATTGCCGACGCCGCCGAACACCACGACCAGGAACGAGTCGATGATGTAGCCCTGCCCGAGGTTGGGGCTGACGTTATCGATCTGCGAGAGTGCGACACCCGCGATTCCGGCGATGCCTGAGCCAAGCCCGAAAGTAAGTGCATCGATCCGCGCGGTGCGGATGCCCATCGAGGCGGCCATCTGGCGGTTCTGAGTCACGGCGCGCATTTCAAGGCCGAGACGCGTAAAGCGCAGCAGCCCGAGCAGCGCGACAAACACCGCCAGCGTGAACACGATGATCCACATGCGGTTATAAGTGATGGTGATGCCACCAAGCTCGAACGCCCCGCTCATCCACGATGGGTTGCCGACCTCCTTGTTAGTCGGCCCGAATGCGGTACGCACCGCCTGCTGCAGGATCAACGAGATGCCCCACGTGGCGAGTAGCGTTTCAAGCGGGCGTCCATAGAGGAAGCGGATCACAGTCCGCTCTATGATGATGCCGACGCCCCCCGCGACCAGAAACGCGAGCGGCACAGCGATGAACAGCGAGGCGTCGAACAACCCCGGATAGCGCGCCCGGATCACGTCCTGCACCATGAAGGTCGTGTAGGCGCCGAGCATCACCATCTCACCGTGCGCCATATTGATGACGCCCATCACGCCGAACGTGATGGCAAGGCCGATAGCGGCGAGCAGCAGCACCGAGCCGAGCGAGAGCCCGTACCAGGCGTTCTGCACCGTGCCCCACAACGCGAGGCGATTGTCGATGGAAGCGATTGCGTCCGCCGCCGCCCTCTGCACGAGCTGCGGTTGCCCGGATGGCAGACCGGCGAGCAGGCCGCGCGAGTCCTGATCGGCGCGATCGCGGATCACGGTGACGGCGTTGAGCTTATCGTTTTCGGAGGAGCCGGCCTGATACAGAATGACCGCGGCACGCGCCTCGTTCAGCGCCTTCTTCACCCGCGATTCCGCTTCTTTGGCGAGCGCCGCATCGAGCGCCGGCAGCGCGTTGGCGTCGCGCGACTTGAACACCGCCTGCGCGGCCTCATAGCGCTTGGCCGGATCGGCCGCGAGCAAGGTCAAGCCGCCGAGTGCCGCCTCGACCGAGCGGCGGAGGCGATTGTTGAGGCGAACCGTGGTGGGGCTCGCTGGCGCTTCCGCAGCAGGCTTGCCGGTCGCGGCATCGAGGATTGCGCCGGCCTTGTCGCGGATGAAAACCTTGTCACCCGCATAAAGCAGGCGCCCTTCCTGCAGCGCCTGAATTACGTCAATCGCCAGCGGGTTGCCGCTGGCCGCAACGGCGGCAATGGCGCTGTCGGTGTCGTTGAATGAGTCCTTGGTGAACCCGGAGAGCGCGGCCTCGTAGGCCTGGGCGTTGCCCTGCGCGCTCGCGCCGAACGCCCCGGCTACGAGCAAGCCGAGGGCGAATACGACCGCGATGATGCGCTCGTACGACAGCATTTCAGATGATTCCCAATCCCGGCATTAGGAAGGAGGCGGCGGCTGCCCGCCGCCTCCGACGATATCAGAACGACAGACCGCGCGTCAGCTTCCGCACTTGTTGGTCTTGGTGTTCCAGTTGCCGCACTTCTTGTCCACCCAGTCGCCGACCAGGTCCTTGGAGCCGTCGAGCTCCTTCGACCATGCGTCGCCGGGGACAAGACCTTCGGTCTTCCACACCACGTCGAACTGGCCGTCCGCGCGCACTTCGCCGATGAACACCGGCTTGGTGATGTGGTGGTTCGGAAGCATCTTGGAGATGCCGCCGGTCAGATTCGGCGCCTCGGTGCCGGGAAGCGCTTCGATCACCTTGTCTGGATCGGTGGTCTTGGCCTTCTCGACAGCCTTGACCCACATGGCGAAGCCCACGACGTGGGCTTCCATCGGATCGTTGGTCACGCGCTTCGCGTTCTTGGTATAGGCCTTCCACTTCGCAGTGAACTCGGCGTTCGCCGGGCTCTTGATCGACTCGAAGTAGTTCCAGGCGGCGAGATGGCCGAGCAGCGGCTTGGTATCGATGCCGGCGAGCTCTTCTTCGCCGACCGAGAACGCCACCACCGGGATGTCCTTCGCGGCGATGCCCTGGTTGCCGAGCTCCTTGTAGAACGGAACGTTTGCGTCGCCGTTGATGGTCGATACGACGGCGGTCTTCTTGCCGGCCGAGCCGAACTTCTTGATGTCGGCCACGATCGTCTGCCAGTCGGCATGACCGAACGGCGTGTAGTTGATCATGATGTCTTCCTGCTTCACGCCCTTCGACTTGAGATACGCCTCAAGAATCTTGTTGGTCGTGCGCGGATAGACGTAGTCGGTGCCCGCCAGAACCCAGCGCTGCACCTTCTCTTCCTTGGCGAGATAGTCGACCGCCGGAATCGCCTGCTGGTTCGGGGCGGCGCCGGTGTAGAACACGTTGCGCTCGCTCTCCTCGCCTTCGTACTGCACCGGATAGAACAGGATGTTGTTCAGCTCCTTGAACACCGGAAGCACGGACTTGCGCGACACCGAAGTCCAGCAGCCGAACACTGCGGCAACCTTTTCCTTGGTGATCAGTTCGCGCGCCTTTTCGGCGAACAGCGGCCAGTTCGAGGCCGGATCGACGACGACCGCCTCAAGCTTCTTGCCGAGCACGCCACCCTTCTTGTTCTGCTCATCGATCAGAAACAGCATCGTGTCTTTCAGCGTGGTTTCGCTGATCGCCATGGTGCCGGAGAGCGAGTGGAGAATTCCGACCTTGATGGTGTCCTGAGCCATCGCCGGCATGACGGCGAGACCCATCGAAAGCCCGGCCGCAGCCAAAAGGCTCCGGCGGGTCATGGGGTTCAGATAGCGCATTGAGTATCCCTCTGCGTTGACGCGCGCGTTCGTGACCCGGCAGGGGTCAACGCGCGCAGAAGTAATCGCAAGGGACGTGCCAACCCTTTGGCGCCGTGTAATTTATTGAATCAGCGGCGGAATCCGTCATGGGTTCCTGCCTGCCTTTTAAGCAGGAATTTTGGTAAGGCTATTTGCGCTGCAGCATGGCTAATTTTTAGGCAGATGCTCAAACCTGATTCATTTCGAGGCTGCGGAGCCCGAAATGAGTGACTTGCGTGCTAGGACCGACCCCATGACAGACCTGTCCGCTCTAAAAGAAGGCCTGAACGGCAGCGCGAGCCTGACCGTGGGCGAGGAGCATACCGCGCCACGCGTCGGCAGCGGGCGAGTCCATGTGCTGGCGACGCCGGTGATGATCAACCTGATGGAAGCCGCGGCGCTCGACGCGATCGAACGCCGGCTGCCTGAGGGCCACCAGAGCCTCGGAACGCTGCTCAATGTCGGACATTATGCGGCGACGCCGGTCGGTATGGGTTTGCGCGCGACCGCGACCGTGACAAAGGTCGACGGGCGCAACGTCGAATTCCGCGTCGAGGCGTTCGACGACCGGGAGCGAGTCGGTGATGGCACGCATACCCGCGTCGTCGTCAATGTCGAGCGCTTCGATCAGCGCGTGCAACGCAAGCTCTTGGGCTGACGGTACGCGATTCAGTCCTCGGGCCGCTCGTCCTCGAACGGAATCCTGCCCGTGCTCCACAGGAACGCGCTCACCGCCAGGATGCCGAAATACAGCAGCAACCAAAACGGATTCTCGGCGAACCAGTTCGTCGTCGGCTGGAACATCGGAGCAACATAACGGCGCGGCTCTAAACTTCTCTGCCGGGAATGCGTAAAATTGTAGCGAACGCACCAACCACCGACGAACCACAGCCATGACGCGCAAGAACACGCCCCGCCTCTGTTTCATCGGCTTCGGCGAAGCCGGTCAGGCGATCGCCTCGGGCTTGCGCGAGGCCGGTATCGAACAGATCGCCGCATGGGACATCCTGTTCCCGAAAGACGAAGGCGCACCGCTGAAGCGGGCGGGTGAAAAAATCGGCGCGCGGCTTGCTGCTTCTGCTGCGGATGCGGTGACGAACTCGGACATCGTCGTCTCAGCCGTCACCGCCGGGTCGAGCCTCGATGCGGCTAAATCGGTCGCGCCGCACATCTCCGGCAATCCTTACTTCCTCGACATCAACTCCGTGTCGCCCGGCCGCAAGAAGGAAGCCGCGCAGGTGCTCGGCGGCGCCGCGCGCTACGTCGACGTGGCGATCCTTGCCCCGATCCACCCGAAGAAGCACCAGACTCCGCTGCTGCTCGCCGGCGAGCACGCGCAGTCCGTTCTGCCGATCCTGATCGACGAACTGGAGATGCGCGGGATGATCGCGTCGGGCGAGGTCGGCGCGGCGGCAGCGCTGAAGATGATCCGCAGTGTGATGATCAAAGGGATCGAGGCACTGACCGCCGAGTGCTTCCTCGCGGCGCAACGCGCGGGGATCACCGAGGAGGTCGCGGCGTCACTGAAGAACAATTATCCGTCGCTCGATTGGGCGAAGATTGTCGACTACAACCTCGAACGCATGGCGAGCCACGGCATCCGCCGCGCCGAGGAGATGGAACAGGTCGCAGCCACTTTGGCGGAACTCGGCATCGCGCCACTGATGACGCAGGCGACAGTCACACGCCAGCGCCAGATGGGCGAACTCGGCAAGCTCGATGCGGTCCGCGCCGCGAAAGCCGAAGGCGGGGCCGCGATGCTCGATGCGATCAACAAGGCATTGCCGTAGGGTGGGCTAAGGCGCGGCGCGCGCCGTGCCCACGCGTCTTTCTTGAAAAATAAAGGTGGTGGGCACGCTTCGCTTTTGCCCACCCTACAGCTTGAAATCGACCACGCCGGTTGCTCTAGTTCCACCCGTTGCGATCCATACACGGGGGAAGACCTGATGACTCTGACGAAATTCGCGATGGCGGCGGTTGCTGCCGCGTTCATGTTCGGCACCACCGGCGCCAGCGAGGCCGCTGCCGCGAAGAAGGCTGCGGCGCCGTCCAAGGCCGAATGGTGCACCTTCCAGTACAAGCCGGTGTGCGGCACGTACAAAGGCAAGCGCACCACCTTCTCCAACGAATGCTGGGCGAAGCGCGAAGGCGCCAAGAACATCAAGCCGGGCGCCTGCAAGTAACCGCAGCGCTGTTCTCACAAACGACGAGCCACCGCCGCGGCGGTGGCTCGTCGCGTTTCGGCCGGGCTACTTCGGTGGAATCTGCAAGAACTCCGTGAGCTGCTCCTTGCTCAGCGGCGCATCGAGGAACTTGAGCGCGACCGCATCCTTCACGGCGCCGTCGAGGTCCGCCATCTGGTCGCTCTGCATCGCCGTCTTCGGGTGAAACTCCTTCAGCGACTCCGCGAGAATGTCGACCGGCTGCTTCACCTTCTCGGAATACATCGCCAGCGCCTTCGGGTCGGCATACATCCAGTCCACCGCCTCGCGATAACCCTTCGCGAAGCGCATGATCGCGTCGCGCTTGGTCTTGAGCGCATCGGCATTCACGATGATTGCACGCACGGTCTGGCCTTTCAGCGAGGGAATGTCGCTGCCGCGCGCGATAATGCGGATCTTGCCTTCCTTGATTTCCTTGAGGCCGAACGGCGGCGCCGACCAGCCGATATCGATCTGCCCGGTCATCACCTGCGTGAAGGTTGCGGGTGGGCCGCCGGTCGCGGTGGCCTTCGCTTTCGCACCCATCTCCTGGCCGAACGCCACAACGATGTTGTGCGAGCTCGAGCCTGACGTCGAATACGCGATCGTATTGCTGGCGCTCGTGTCGGCCAGCGTCTTGATCGGGGAATCCGCGCGCACATACCAGTAAAGGTCGCCGGTGCCCGTGAAGGCCGGCAGCAGGATGCGCACCGGCGCGCCGCGCTGGAAGGCGCGCATCGCTCCCGCGACGCCGACGCCGCCGCCGATATCGGCGCTCCCTGAGATCACCGCCTGAATGGTCTCGCCCGCGCCCTGCGTGCCGAACGTTTCGATCTTCAGGTTGTGCTTCTTGAAGATGCCGGCGTCCTCGCCGAGCGTCGGCGCCTGGTTCTCCCAGTTGTTGATCTGGCCCATCGCCACTTTCAGCGTGTCCTGCGCCTGCGCGCAGGCGATGCCCGCCGCGAGCGCCGCAACCGTCAGTCCGAAGCGCTTCATCATTTTCTCCCTCTGCTTTTCTTCTTCGCCGCTGTTGTCTTCGGCGCTGCCTTCACCGGATTTGGAAGCCGTGCCGCGGCCTCGGCCGCGCGCAGGATTGGATCAGATTTCGAACGCCCTTCCCGCTCCGCCAATCGACGCACCCAGAACTCATAGGCGCGCGCGAGCGGCCCCGGCGCAAGATTGAGCTGGCTCGCCATGTCGGCCTCGCCGTCGGTCAGCGGCGACACATTGCCGAGCAGATGCGCGGTCAATTGATGCTCGGCATTCTTGGCCGAATAGAGCGTGCGGAACACCAGCTCGCGCAGCTCACCGCCGACGACCGTCGCGCCATGGCGGCGCATCACCACGATGTTGTGCTTGCCGAGCGCACGCGCGAGCGAAGCGCCCTCCTCGGGCTTCACCACCAAGAGATTCGTGTCGCCGAACTCGTCGCGGCTATCCCAGAACGGCGCGTGCCGCCCCATCGCTGCGCCGAGGTGAAACACCGGCACGAGCGGTGTGCCCGAAATCGCGAACGGCATGATCGATGGCGCGTGGTGATGGCACACCGCGTTCACGTCCGGCCGTGCCTTGAAGATCTCGCCGTGGATCACGCGCTCCGAATAGGGCCGCTCCTTCGGCGGAACGATCGGGTTGGAATCGAGATCGTATTCGAGGATGTCCTCCGGCTGCACCAGGCCGGGCGCGCGCGAGCGCGACAGGAAATAGCGTTGCGGATTGTCCGGATGGCGCACGCTGATGTGGCCGAAGGCGTCGAGAATGCCCTCATTGGCGACGATGCGGTAGGCGGCCGCGAGATCGCGACGCAGATCCTTCAGATTGGTGGGCACGAGGCGATTCCTTGTGGGTGACGGCATCTTGCTGCGCCGCCTGCGCATGCCAGCAAAGCCGAAGCCCCTGCGAACTTCAAGACGACGATGTGCTAGGGTTTCCGCCCTTCCGCCATCTGAAAATCAGCACATGACAACCATTGCGATCCTCGACGACGATCACGTCATCCGCATGACCCGTTACGCCATCTCCGGCCCGGGCGAGATCACGACGGACTGGGCGCGCGAATTCTACATGCCGGAGGAGGTCGATCCGGCGCGCGTGTTTGCGCTCGGCGATGGGTTGCATCCGGCGGACGGTGTGACGTTGATCCCAATGTCCCAGAAGGTCGACTTGCGCCAGGGCAGCGATGCGTCGGTTCTGATTTTCCGCCGCGGCGCGGTCGATGCGGCGATGATGGATGCAAACCCGAAGCTGAAACTGATCCAGCGGCTCGGCGCGCGTCCCGACGCGATCGATCTGGCGGCGGCGGCGAAACGCGGCATCGCGGTGTCATGCGTGCCGCGCGCCACGCTGCAGCTCACCGCCGAGCACGCCATCCTGATGATGCTTGCGCTCGGCAAGAAGCTGGTCGAGGCCGACGATGCCGTGCGCAAGGACCGCTGGGCGCGTGACCGCGTTCGCCCGGATCATGGCGTCGCCTACAACTGGGCCAATATCACGCCGCTGGTCGGCCTGTTCGGCAAGACGATGGGCATCATCGGCATGGGCGAGGTCGGCTCGCTCGCGGCCGGCATGGCGCGCGCCTTCGGCATGCGCGTGCTCTACTGCAACCGCAATCGCCTTCCCGCCGAGCAGGAGCAGAAGGCCGGCGCCGCGTTCGCCGAGATCGGCACGCTGCTCGCCGAGTCGGACTTCGTCTCGCTGCACGCCACCAACATTCCAGCCAACAAGGGGCTGATCGACGGCAAGACCTTCGGCGCGATGAAGTCGACCGCATTTTTCATCAACACGGCGCGCGGGCCGATTGTCGACGAGGGTGCGCTTTACGACGCGCTCACCGAAGGCACGATCGCAGGTGCCGGCCTCGACGTGCACACGCTCGAACCGCGCCCGCAGCCCGACAAGCTCGCCACGCTCAAGAACGTGATCCTTACGCCGCACATCGCGGGCGGCTCGCGCAAGGGCGTGCTGGAAGAGATTGGCGTCGTGCTCGATAACTGCCGCGCGGTGCTCAACGGCGGCGCGATAAAATATCAGGTGAAGTGACGCTTTTAGCCCGGCTTGAGCCATCAGCGCGTTTACGCGCGTCTGCGACGCGCTATGGCGAAAGCCGGGACAACTGTTTCGGCTCAAGTAATCCCCGGCTTTCGCTGCGCTCAAGCCGGGCTACAAGTGCTGAGCGGCGCAAAGGAGAACGCGTGTCTGACCTTCAGGCGAAGCTTGCCACGGCCGTCGATGCGAATTTCGCGCGCCAGACCGAATGGTTGAAAACGCTGGTCGGCTTCCCGAGCATCCGCGGCGAGGAAGGCCCATGCCAGGACTGGATCGCGCGCGAGTTCGCGTTGCGCGGCTGGGCGGTCGACCGTTACACGCTCGCCGATGTGACGATGGACACCCTCCCCGGTTTCTCGCCCGTGATGGACACGGATTACAGCCGCGCCGTGCAGGTGGTGGCGAGCCTGCGCGCGCCCAAGCCCGCCGGACGTTCGCTCATCATACAGGGCCATGTCGACGTGGTGCCGACTGGTCCGGTCGAGATGTGGCAGACGCCGCCGTTCGTCGGCACCATCAAGGACGGCCGCATGTACGGCCGCGGCGCGAACGACATGAAGTCCGGCGTCGCCGCGATGGTGTTCGCACTCGACGCCCTGCGCGAGGTTGGGTTTCTGCCCGGCTCCGACCTCTACGTGCAGACCGTGACCGAGGAAGAGTCCACCGGCAACGGCGCGCTCTCCACGCTCGCGCGCGGCTACCGCGCCGACGCCTGCCTGATCCCCGAGCCGACCGGCCCGATGATCCTGCGCGGCACCGTCGGCGTGATGTGGTTCCGCCTGCGCATTCAGGGAAAACCGGTGCATGTTTCGGAGAGCGAGCACGGCACCAACGCGATCCTCTCGGCGTTCGGCCTGGTCGAGGCGCTGCGCGGTCATACGCGCGAATTGAACGAGCGCGCGAAAAGCCATCCGTGGTTCAGCCGCATCCCCAATCCGATCAAATTCAACCCGGGCAAGATCGCGGGCGGCGACTGGGCGAGCTCGACGCCTGCGTGGTGCGAGGTCGATTGCCGCATCGCGGTTCTGCCCGGCATGCCGCTCGCGGCGTTCCGCGAGGAGCTGACGCGGCGTCGTGATGGCGGCGGCGCGGCAGGACCCGTTCCTCGCCGAGAATCCGCCCGAGGTGATCTGGAACGGCTTCCAGGCCGACGACTACGTGCTGGAGCCGGGCTCCGCGTTCGAGGATGCGGTGCGTGCCGCGCATCGGCGCGTGCATGGCGGCGAGATCGACGAGCGCATCCTGCCCGCGGTGACGGATTGCCGCTTCTATGGCCGCTACTATGGCATCCCGAGTCTTTGTTACGGGGCGAGCGGCTCCGGCAACCACGGCTTCGACGAGTACGTCGAGCTCGACAGCATCCGCAACGCCACGCTCACGATTGCGAATCTGATCGCGGACTGGTGCGGCACGCGCCCGGCGAACTAGGCGTCGCTCATGCCCTTCATGAACGTCGAGGGCCGCAGTTCCTTCACCTGCTGACGGCGCTTGGCGAGCCAGTAGGCTTGCGGCGACGGCACGCTGGCGAAATTCGCATCGACGCCGAGCTTCTGTGCGGCATCCATCGGCCAGTTCGGATTGTAGAGAAGCTCACGCGCCAGCGCGATGAGATCGGCGCGGCCTTCCTGCAGGATCTGCTCGGCCTGATCGCAATGCACGATCAGCCCGACCGCCATGCTCATGATGTCTGCGTCCTTCCGCAGCCGCTCGGCGTAAGGCACCTGATAGCCATAGGTGACCGGCCCGGCGCTCACCACCGGCGACCGCGCATGCCGCCGGACGAGCAGTCGATCACGTCGACGCCCTTCGGCTTCACCAGCTTTGCGAGCGCGACGCTCTGGTCCGGCCCCCAGCCGGCGTCGTCCTGCACCGAGAGGCGCAGGAACAGCGGCTTGCCCGCAGGCCAATGCGCGCGAACGCTTTCCACGACCTCGACGGCGAAGCGCATGCGGTTGAGTTCGCTGCCGCCGTACTCGTCGTTGCGCACGTTCGAGAACGGCGAGAGGAACTGATGGATCAGGTAGCCGTGCGCCCCGTGAATATCGAGCACGTCGAAGCCCGCCTCATGCGCGCGCCGCGCTGCCTGCCCCCAGTTCTCGATCACTTGCGGGATTTCCGCGCGCGTCAGCATGCGCGGCGTCGGGTCGGTGTCCGGCGCATTGATCGCGCTCGATGACACAAGCTCCCAAGCATCCCAGTCGTCGACCTCGGGCGACGGCTTGAGCGGCGCGCCGCCTTCCCACGGGCGGAAACGCCGCGCCTTGCGCCCCGAATGCCCGAGTTGGATGCCCGGCACGGCGTTGTGCTGGCGGATGAAGTCGACGCAGCGCTTCAGGCCCGGAATGAACGCATCGTCCCACAGGCCGAGATCGCCGACGGTGCCGCAGCCGCGCCGCTCGACCTTGGTCGACTCCATGAACACGAGGCCCGCGCCGCCCGCCGCGTAGCGCCCGACGTTCATCAGGTGCCAGTCGGTCACGAAACCCTTCACGGCCGAATACTGGTGCATCGGCGCGACCACGACGCGGTTCTTCAAGGTGACGTCGCGGATCGTGATCGGGTCGAACAGCATCGGGCCGGGCATGCGAATGCGTGGTCATTTGCCCGGCTTGACCAAAATTACAGTTCGACGGCCGCGGGACTCGCATCCGGATTCGGGTCATCCGGCTACGTCACGGCGGGCATCGGCGGGCAGTCCGCATCAGGTGCATCGCCTCGGTGCGCGCCTTGAGATCGGCCTTGGCGCTCGCGATCAGCGACGCATCGGTCAGCGCCTCGACCGCGCAGCCCGCCATCACCTTGGCGGCGTTGACCATGCCCTTCTTGGCGTGGCCGGACTTGCCCTGCGCGGTGATCTGCCACGAATGGCCGGGCGTACCGATCGCGACCGTCGCGCAGCGCGCCTGCACGGTCGGCACCACCCAGCTCACGTCGCCGACGTCGGTCGAGCCGATCATCGGCGCGCCCTTGGTGCCGTACGGCACGACGAAGTTGCACAGCGGCGTGTCCTTCTTCACCGGCATCGCGATGCGCGCATAGGACGACGCGATATCCTCGGCTGACAGCGTCGCCTGAATCTCGGCGGCGTATTTGCGGTCCGCCTCATCGAACGGGGGCGGACCGAGCCGCTCAAGCTGGCTCTGCATCGCCTTTTCGAGCGGAACGTTGCCAAGCAGATTCGACACGCCGCTATGGATTTTCACCTCGACCTGCGTCTCGGTCATCAGCGCGGCGCCGTCCGCCACTTTGCGCACGCGCTGAACAAGCGCATTCATGCCGTGCACGTCGCGCGCGCGGATCGAGTAGCGTACCTTGGCGTAGGCCTGCACGACGTTCGGCGCGATTCCGCCTGAATCGATCATCGCGTAGTGGATACGCGCGTCGGACGGCATATGCTCGCGCATGTAGTTGACGCCGACGTTCATCAATTCGACCGCGTCAAGCGCGCTGCGCCCCAGATGCGGCGCGGCAGCCGCATGCGAGGCGCGGCCGCGGAACGTGTAGTCGATGCGCGCGCCCGCCAGGCTTAGCGCATCGTCCACGCGATTCATCGCACCGGGATGCCAGGTGATCGCGATGTCCACGTCATCGAAACAGCCGGCGCGCACCATGAAGGTCTTGGCCGCGCCGCCCTCCTCGGCCGGACAGCCGTAGTAGCGCACGCGACCCTTGATCCCGGATTCTGCGAGATAATTCTTCACCGCGGTCGCGGCGAGCAGCGCCGCCGAGCCGAGCAGATTGTGCCCGCAAGCCGTGCCCATTGCCACCGCGTTCCAGTTCCTTCGGCTCCGCGATCCCTGCGACCTGCGATAGGCCGGGCAGCGCGTCGTATTCGCCGAGGATCGCGATGACCGGACCGCCGTCGCCTGCTTCGCCGGTCACAGCAGTCGGAATGCCCGCGACATTCTCGGTGATGCGGAAGCCCTCGCGCTCCAGCATCTGTTTGTGCTCGGCGACCGAGCGGTATTCGCCGTAGCAAAGCTCCGGCATGCCCCAGACGCGATCCGACAGCGCCTCGTAATCGTCCTTGCGCGCATCGACGAGTTGCCAGATTTTTTCCGAGTTCTGCATGTCGCCTCTAGTTCGCCGGTGCGTCGCCGATGCGTTCCCAGTGCAGTTCGCGATGCTGCATCACGCCCTGCCACAGCCGCGGCTTCTGCGTCAGCACCATATGCTCGCCGTCGAAACGCACGAAGCGCTTCTGCGCGCCGCCGACGCGATCCTTGCTGGCTGAGGCATCGACGCGCGTCACCAGATTTTCACCATCGTATTCATAGTTGCCGCAGTAGGAATTGTACTCGCGCACGGTCTCGCCGGCGGGCAATTCGCTGCGCCCGTCGCACAGCACCGACATCATGCGCTTGTCGGGATAGAACACGACCAGCCCGCGCGGTTTCGGCCCATAGGGCGGATGCATCGCCTCGCCCGCATCGTTGCGTGCGGTGGTTTTGATCAAACGCCAAGTACCAACAATGTCTTTCATCAATTTATGACCAATCCGATTTTCTTGATCAGGCCCGCCCACTTCGCCTCATCGCGCGCGATGCTCTCGGCGTACTCCTCCGGCGTTGCGGGCGCCGGATCGCCGCCGTCCGACACGATACGCTTGCTGATTTCGTCGGAGGCGATGATCGCACGCATTTCCTTGTTGATGCGGTCGACGATCGCCTTCGGCGTACCGGCCGGCGCCGCGATACCGTAGTAGAGCACGGCTTCGAAGCCGGGCAGTCCTGCTTCTGCGGCAGTCGGCACATCGGGCAGCGCCGCGGAGCGCTTCGCGGCTGCGACCGCGATC
The DNA here is from genome assembly GCA_963779545.1 of uncultured Alphaproteobacteria bacterium. GTDB lineage: Bacteria > Pseudomonadota > Alphaproteobacteria > Rhizobiales > Xanthobacteraceae > PALSA-894. Next base: position 20,790 of record CAVZYQ010000017.1, read on the forward strand.
GGTTTGATCTTGCCGCCCTGAATGTTGCCGAGCGACGGCGCAATCGTATTGAACGCGAGCGGCACATGTCCGCCGACGAGGTCGTTGGTGAGCGGCCCGGTGCCTTTGTAGGTAACGATGGTGAGATCGACGCCGGCCATCACCTTCAAAAGCTCAATCGCGAAGTAATTCAGCGTCGGAGGCGGCGGCGTTCCGGCGGACAGCTTGCCGGGGTCCTTCTTGGCAAGCGCGATCAGGTCGGAGAGCGAGTTCGCCGCCAGCGAAGGGTGCGCCATCACGACGATCGGCGTCGACGAGATCGTGCCGATCGGCGCGAAATCCTTCGCCTCGTAGCCAGTGTTGGCCGGCAGCGTGAAGCCGGTCGCCAGCATCACCAGCGTGTAGCCGTCCGGCGTCGCCTTCGCGGCGGCGCGCGTACCGATCACCGCGCCCGCGCCGGGACGGTTCTCGATCACGATCTGCTGGCCGAGCGCCGGCGAAAGCTTCGCCGACATCACACGCGCGATGGTGTCGACGCCGCCGCCCGGCGGATACGGCACGATCAGCGTGATCGGGCGCGACGGATAATCGTCGGCGTGAGCCTTCAATCGGAAGCTGCGATCGCCAGCAGCGCAAACACAAGCATGTTTTTGATGATGCAGCAGCCCATCGGCTCCTCCCGCTGATTTGCAGCAGTGTAGGACCGCGCGGACAAGCGAGCCAAGGGCCGCATGACGCGGCGCAGGTCAGCCCTGCACGCGCGGGATCTTTGTGCGCCTCGATAGTGCCGTCCGGTCCGGGCGCAAGATGCAACGATTCGTCCGGCCCGATCTCGCCGACATCGATCTCGCGATCGGGCAGGATCACGATCACGCGCGCGCCGATCCGCGCCGTGATGATGCGCTGCGGTGATGCGCTCTGGCCTTGCGCAGCGAGGCGCTTGAATGCCGTGAAATACGGCTCCTTGCGCCAGGCCGAGGGCACGCCCGGATCGACGAACGCGGTGAGATGGCCGCCCTCGCCCATCACCAGCGCGAACTTGGAGCGCTCGGGCTTCCACTCCGGGCCGAGGCCCTTCTCCAGCATCCATTCGCAGAAGAAGGTGCGGCAGTCGGTCGGCCGCGTCTCGTAGATGCCGCAGCCTTTGCCTTTGATGCAGTGCGTACACCACACGCCCGGCTTCTTGTTGAAGTCCTTGACCGCGATCACCTTGCAGCAGAGCGTGCAGCTTCCGCACGCCCTCCCCGCCACCACGCGCGACGCCGCGCGCGCGACAAGGTCGTCGCGCGCTGAGTCCGAGATTGAAACGGCTTCGGTCATTCCGATCGCGCAAGCCCAGAAACATCCGCCGTTTCACTACGATCCGGCGGGCGTCCTGTCGAGCGCGACCGGAGTGCGTCAGGTGATGTGCGCGCCGCGGGTCTCCACATACACCGCGTAGAGCGACTGGCTCGCGGTCATGAACAGGCGGTTGCGCTTGGTTCCGCCGAAGCAGACGTTGGAGCAAATCTCGGGCAGCCGGATTTGTCCGATGCGCGTGCCGTCCGGCGCGAAGACGTGCACGCCGTCATAGCCGTCGCCGACCCAGCCGGCGCTCGACCAGATGTTGCCGTCTTCGTCGCAGCGGATGCCGTCCGCGAAGCCGGTCTTGCCGTTCCACTCCATGCTGACGAACGTCTTTGGATTCTTCAGCGTCTGGCCGTCGACGTCGTAGACCCAGATCTGGCTCTTCGCCTCGGGGTAGTGCGAGATGCCGGTGTCGGCGATGTAGAGCTTGCGGTAGTCGTGGCTGAAGCACAGCCCGTTCGGCTTGAACGGCTCTTCGGCGACCTTCGTGATCGTGCCGCTCTTGTCGATGCGATAGACCGCTTCCTTGCGCAGCGGACGCGGCGAAGTCGCGCTGCCTGGCAGGCGGTTGCCCTCGTACTCCATCAGCGAGCCGTAGCCCGGATCGGTGAACCAGATCGAGCCGTCGTTCGGGTGCACGACGGCATCGTTCGGCGCGTTGAATTCCTGGCCTTCGAATTTGTCGGCGAGCACCGTGGTCTTGCCGTTGTGCTCGTAGCGCACGACCTTGCGCGTGCCGTGCTGGCAGGCGATCTGCCGGCCTTCGTAGTCGAACGTGTTGCCGTTGCTGTTGCCGGCCGGATAGCGGAAGCGGCGTGAGACGTGATCGTCCTCTTCGAGGTAGCGCAGGTTCTCGTCGTTAGGGATATCGCTCCAGAGCAGATAGCGGCCGACGGCATTCCACGCCGGGCCTTCCGCCCACAGCGTGCCGGTGTGGAGCCGCTGGATCGGCGTATTGCCGAGCCGGTATTTGAAGCGCTTGTCGATCACCACGATGTCCGGGTCGGGATAGCGTGTCGGCTCGGCGCCGGGGCCGAAATTGCGCGCGAACGCCTCCGGCGCCATCGCGGTGGTCGCCGCAAGGCCTGCAGCGGCTGCTGCAAGAAAACCGCGGCGATCGAGCGCCGGGCGCTCCTTACGCGGCGTCGGACAATCAATAAAGCGGTGAAGCTGCACGCGAGCCATAGGCGACCTCCCTAATCGATGCGTTAAGGGAGAGCCTAGCGGGCCATTCACGGCTGGATTGTGAAACGTAAGAGTTGCTGACCTAACCAAGAGCGAGGCTCAGAAAAGCAAACGGCCTCCCCGCGCGTGGCCGGGAGGCCGGGTAACTCGGGTCGGCGTCGGCCGACTTTAGAACATCGAGGCGCCACCCATCGAACGAAGGGCACTGCGGCCGCTCTCGCGCTGCCGCTCGTCGAGGCTCGCGATCAGCGGGCCCGCCGCCGACATCGCGCGCTGGAGCGCCATCGCGCTGCCCGCATAAGTACTGACGCGCTCGCGTACCTTCTGCACCAAGCCTTGAGCCTCACGCTGCTCACGGATCGCGGCGCGCAAAGCGGCCTCGACCGGACGCCAATGCTGGAGTTGCTCGCCGGTCAGGCGAAGCGCACCGCGCAGCCGCGCGATCTTCCCCTCCGTCACGACGACATCCTGTGCGGCGGCGCTCGCGGGTCCAAATCCATTTTCCGAAACCAACAGTGGTCCCATCATCGCGAGCGCAACAGCACTCGCGAACACTGCCTTCCTCATGCAGTCTCTCCAATCCGCGTTGTGGGGTTGATGCCGCGGGCGATACGGAAAAATCGCGTCCTCAACAAGAGGAAAATGCGGACAAACTGTGATCCGTCTCCGCGCGTTAACGTTCCTCATTAAGTCAAGTCACGTAGCGAAAGTTCCAAGTAGTTCGGATCGAAAACAATCAGCAGCAATTTAGGTTCCATCGCTGCGCAAACAGATTACCCGACGCAATAATGTGACGCGATTATCCTCGGTCATGAATTAAGGCAAACCGCAATATTCAGCGCGCGCGCGTGAATGCGAGCCACACGCCGCCGCCGATCAGGAATAATCCGCTCAGTTGCGACGCCAGGCGAATCCGCCGTTGCGACATGAATTTGCCGGTGCGGCCGCCGAGAATCGCATAGGCGCCGTCGGTGATGGCCGCAGTCGCCATCGCGGTGAGCCCGAGCAGAACGATTTGCCCAACGTAATTCCCGCTCGGATCGACGAACTGCGGAATGAACGCACCGAACCAGAGCAGCGCCTTCGGATTGCTCATCAGCACGAGAAAACCTTGCAGGAAAAATCCGCCGCGCGGCGCGGGCGTCTGCCCGATCTGTCCGAAGCCGGCATTCGCGCGCAACAGCTTCCAGCCGAGCCACACCAGATAGATCGCGCCCGCGATCCGCACCCAGTCGAACCACACGCCCATCGTGGCGATGACGGACGACAGGCCAACGAGCAGCACGCCGAGCATGATCGCGAGGCCAAGCTGCGTGCCCGCGACATTGAGCAGGCCAGCGCGCATCCCGTGCGTCAGGCTGTTCGCAATGATCAGCGTCACGGTTGGGCCGGGGATGATGGTGATGAGAATGCAGGCGAGGAGATAGGCGAGATAGATTTCGATGGACATCAATGCACTCCGTCATGGCCCGGACTAGTCCCGGCATCCACGACTTGCCTGACATGAAGCTAGACGTGGATGGCCGGGTCAAGCCCGGCCATGACGCGTGTTGGAGAAAGTGCTGCTAGCCCACTTCCTGCGAGTGAATGCGCTTCTGCCCGACCATGACCTCGCCGTCGCGCTGGCGGCGCACCAGCAGCTTGTTGAGCGCGCCGAGATAGGCCTTCGCCGAGGCGACCAGCGTATCGGGATCGGCGCCCTTCGCGGTCACGGCGCGTCCGTCGTGCGCCAGCCGCACCGAGACCTCGGCCTGCGCGTCGGTGCCGGCGGTCACGGCATGCACCTGATAGAGCTCGAGCACCGCCTCGTGCGGCACGATCTCCTTGATGCAGTTGAACACCGCGTCGACCGGTCCGTTGCCTTCGCACTCCGCGAGCGTCTGCTTGCCGTCGATGTCGAGCTTCATGGTGGCGCGTTGCGGCCCGCGCGTGCCGGCGATTACCGAGAGCGAGACCAGCTTGATGCGGTCCTGCGCGTGCGCGATTTCCTCGTCGACCAGCGCCTCGATGTCTTCGTCGTAGATGTGCTTCTTGCGGTCGGCCAGCGTCTTGAAGCGCACGAAAGCGTCTTCGAGCTGGTTGCTCTGCAAGTGGTAGCCCATCTCCTCCAGCTTGTGGATGAAGGCGTGGCGGCCGGAGTGCTTGCCCATCACCAGCGAGGTCTGTTTCACGCCGACCGACTCCGGCATCATGATCTCGTAGGTCTGCGCATTCTTCAGCATGCCGTCCTGGTGGATGCCGCTCTCGTGCGCGAACGCGTTCCGCCCGACGATCGCCTTGTTGTACTGCACCGGGAACGAGGTGGCGGCTGCGACGAGCTTCGAGGCGCGCGTCAGCATCGTGGCGTCGATGCCGGTCCAGAACGGCAGCACGTCGTTGCGCACTTTCATCGCCATCACGACCTCTTCGAGCGCCGCATTGCCGGCGCGCTCGCCGATCCCGTTGATGGTGCATTCGATCTGGCGGCAGCCCGCCTTCACGCCGGCGAGCGAGTTTGCGACCGCCATGCCGAGGTCGTTGTGGCAATGCACCGAGAACACCGCCTTGTCGGAGTTCGGCACGGCCTCGCGCACCTTCACAAACATGTCGAAATATTCCTCCGGCGTCGTGTAACCGACCGTGTCCGGGATATTGATCGTGGTCGCGCCTGCCTTGATGGCGGCTTCGACGCAGCGGCAGAGGAATTCGAACTCGGTGCGGGTGCCGTCCTCGGCGCTCCACTCGACATCCTCAACATGATTACGCGCACGCGTCACCTGCGCGATCACCATGTCCAGCACCTGGTGCGGCTCCTTCTGCAGCTTCCACTTCATGTGCACCGGCGAGGTGGAGAGGAACGTGTGGATGCGCTTGCGTTCCGCCGGCTTGATCGCCTCGGCGCAGCGGTCGATGTCATTGAAGGCGGCGCGCGAGAGTCCGCAGATCACGGAATTTTTCGCGCGCTTCGCGATCTCGTTGACGGCGTAGAAATCGCCATCCGAGGCGATCGGGAAGCCCGCCTCGATGATGTCGACTCCCATCGTATCGAGCAGTTCGGCGACCTCGATCTTTTCCTCGTGCGTCATGGTCGCGCCCGGGCATTGCTCGCCGTCGCGCAAGGTCGTGTCGAAGATCTTGACGCGATCCTTCTCGGATTGGGTGGTAGCCATTGCGGTGATCCTTCTTGGATTCGATGCGCTCAGCGGCGCGGGTGTCTGACGAATGCGCCCTCACGAGCGCTTAGGGGTTTTCAATCCCCTGAGTGCCCAGGCGCATGCGCCCAACCGGCCCTCAGGGGCGGATAAGAAGGAGGTTCAGAATGAGGGCGAGAGCCGGCCGGGCCGCTTGGGCCCCCGGAGCGATCGCGCGGATATCGCGGCGAATCGACATTCTCATCCTCGTCTTTGGCTGCCCAGCGTCGCGCCGAATGGTAAATGGGGCGTTACCGTTGGATTAAGCCGACGGGAGAGCTTCTATCGGAAAGTCATGCGCGGACGCAAGGCGAGAAATATGTCAGCAAGGGTGACGTTTCTGGCGACCTTGATGGTGCTTGTTTCGGGAGCGTCGGCATCCGCCGCATGCGGTCCCGCCATCACCGAATTCGAGAGCATCATCGACGGCGATCTCAAGACCGGGAATGTCGCCAAGCGTGTGCACGCCCGCGTGGTCAGCGAACTTGGCCCCGTGAAGGCAACGTGCGCGGCAGGACGGGACGCCGAGGCAACGCGCGGTCTGGCCGCAGTCAAATCGCGGCACGGGTATCGGTGAGCCGCGGCCGTGTCGTCGTCGAAGGCAGCATTTCCGGCATTCGCGCTTTGGCTGGCTTGCTGCGGCCTCGCCGCGGCGCAAAGTTGCGGCGCAGCGATCAGCGAATTCCGCGAGATTGTCCGGACCGAAACCCAGATGGGCCACGTCAGCCAAGATCGACAATCATCCGCCCTCACTGAACTCGCACGCATCGAGCAGATGTGCCGCTCGGGCCGCACTGCGGAAGCCATGCAGGCGCTGCACTGCAACGGCGCATGCGTTTCCGCTAGACGTAGTCGCGCAGGTTTTTCTCGAAGTGATAGCGGCGGATGCCACCGCCGACCGTCTTGTTCGACTGCGCGGCCCCGGTTTCTTCACGCACAAGCCGGTAGCCGGATTTGCGGTAGAACACGAGCGCAGCTTGTTGAAGTTCTGATGTGCTGAGCGTCATCGCTGACGTACCGGCCTCGCGGCAAACTTTCTCGGCCTCGGCGAGCATCGCCTGCGCGAGCCCGCTGCCGCGCCATGATCGATCGACATACATGCGCCGCAGCTCCGCCGACGCCGCGCCGATGCCTTCGATGCCGAACATGCCGGCGAGCTTGCCGCCATCGTACGCGACGAAGAACGCGCCGTCCTTCTCGCCGTAGTATTCGGCAAGACGGCCGATCTCGTTCGCCAGCGACACCTCGACGTAGCTCGCGAACGCCTTGCGCAACTCCGGCGGCGCAAGCTCCTGATTGATGCGGATGAAGAGGTCGCGCACAGCAGCATGGTCGGCGTCCGTGTAGCGACGGATCGCGACGGTCATTTTTTCTTCGACTTCTCGGCCAGCAATGCGCGGCGGACTTTCTCAAGCTCCTTCAGCGCCGGGCCTTCAACTTTCGGAAACTCCAGCTTCAATCCTTCCATCGCCTCGACGATCGCTTCCGCAATGATCAACCGTGCGAACCACTTGTTGTCTGCCGGCACGACGTACCACGGCGCTCCCGGCCGGCTTGTATGTCGGATCGCGTCCTCGTAGGCGTGCATGTACTTGTCCCAGAGCTTGCGCTCCGCGACATCGCCCATCGCGAACTTCCAGCGCTTGCCGGGCTCTTCGAGGCGCGCGAGGAAACGCTGGCGCTGCTCCTCCTTCGACACATGCAGGAAGAACTTGAGGATCAGCGTGCCATTGCGCGCGAGGTGGCGCTCGAACTCACGGATGCTCTTGAAGCGTTCATCCCAGATGTCCTTGGTGATCAACGCGGGCGGGAGTTGCGACCCCGTCAAGAACTCCTGATGCACCCGGACGACCAGCACTTCCTCGTAGTGCGAGCGATTGAAAATGCCAATGCGCCCACGCTCGGGCAGCGCCTTGGCGATGCGCCAGAGGAAATCGTGGTCGCGCTCCTCGTGGCTCGGCTGCTTGAAGGAATGCACCTGAACGCCCTGCGGGTTGACGCCGGACATCACGTGCTCGACCGCACCGTCCTTTCCCGCCGCATCCATCGCCTGGAAGATCGCCAGCACGGACCAGCGGTTCTGCGCGTAGAGCTTCTCCTGCAAGGCGGCGAGACGCTCGACACCGTCCGCCAACATCGCCTTGGCTTCGGCCTTCTCGATATCGAGGTCGCAGGTGTCTGCGGGGTCGTAGTCGGCGAGCCGAAACTTGTCCGGCTTGTCGATGCGGAAGCGCTTGATGATCTTTTCGAGCTTCATGGGCGGCACTCCACGCGAAGCCGCAGGCCTTGGCAAGGCCGCCCTAGCGCAGGCGGCTCATCAGGAATGCCGCCACGTAGCGCGGCATGCGCGGACTGAGATCGCTTTCGCCGCGCACGATGTGAATATCCGAGAGCTCGGGCTGCTGCTGACTGGCGAGAAACTGGCGGATGCGCTCGCGCAATGCGTCGGCTGTTCTCATGCGCCTGCACGATCTTCATCAGCGCGAGGCGCTGGCCGTAAGGCGTCGCGAACCATCCAGACTCCGGCACGGCGTCGGGCGGCGCAAGCCCGGTCTCTTCGTGCAGTTCGCGCATGACACCGCGCTCGAGATCGACGGCATCGCCCACGATATCGGCGGGATCGGGCGTGCCTGCCGCAAAATAGATCTGGCCGGCTGTCGCAGTATACGGAGCCATCACGCCGAGCAGGAATGCACCGTCGCTCGCGCGCAGCGCCGCCATCGCGAAGCAGTTGCGCACCGACTTGTCGGGAAAATCCCAGTCGCGCGCCGTGAGGAAGCTCGCGTAGTCGGTTTCGAGATACGCGCCACTGAAAACACCGTCCGCGATATCGCCACGCGTCAGCACCAGCACGCGGCCATTCCATATCTCGGGCTTTTCGGCGCGCAGCTTCGCGAAATGCGCATCGATCTCGGCGCGCCGCTCGATGGCGAAAGGCCACGGCGCGGGTTCAAAGCGCAGGTCGAGCCGCGTGAGAGGGATGATCGGAATATCGTCCACGCGCGCGTGCTCGCAGGCGCGTGGGCGAAGGTCAAGCCTCGATCGTGCCTTCCATGACGACAACAGCACTGCCGCCGATCGACGCGCCGGTGAGTTTGCCGCCAGCCATCTTGAGCGTCAGTTCGATCTGGCTCGCGCGGCCCATCTCGTAGCCCTGCTCGATGCCGATGACGTGCTCGCCATCCTCATAGCCGCCGTGCTGCCGCCAGATACCCGGCGAAGGCCGCTGCCGCCGAACCGGTCGCGGGGTCTTCGGACACGCCCTGAAGCGGCGCGAACATGCGCGTGTGGAAGTGATGGCCGCCCTCGGCGGTCTCGCGGCAGAACATGTAGGCCGCCGCATGCGCGTCGAATCCGAAGGCTGCTTTCCAATGTCCGGTCTCGACGTGGCAGCGCTTGATGACATCGAGCCCGCGCACCGGGACCATCGTGTACGGCGCACCTGCGGACCAGCGCGCGGCTTTAAGTCCATCGAAACCGATATCCGCCGCCTCGATGCCGAGCGCGGCCGCGATCGTGGCGTCGTCGGCCGGCGCGCCGATATTTTCCGGCAGCCGCGGAAGCTGGAACACCGCGCGCCCATTGTCCGTCTCGGGTTTCACCCGGCACGGCACCGGGCCGATGTTGAGCTCCAGGATGAAATCGCGCGCCTGCGACCCGCCATCGCGCAATCCAAGTAACACCGAAGTCCCGACCGTGGGATGTCCGGCGAACGGCAACTCGGACACGGGCGTGAAGATGCGAATGCGCGCGCGATGCGATTTGTCCTTCGGCGGAAACACGAACACCGTTTCGGACAGGTTGAACTCGCGCGCAATGGTTTGCATCGCCTTCGTGTCCAGGCCGTCAGGCTCTAGCACTATCCCGAGCGGATTCCCTGCAAAGCGCTTCTCGGTGAACACGTCGAGCGTGACAAAACGGCGGCGCATGGTGGCTCCTAGATTTTCTCTGGCGGGAATATCTTCGATGGATTGACGAACTCGTCCTGCGCGTCGACCAGCAGGATTTCGCGCGAGCCCGCATCGGCCGTGCGCCGGAGCAGCCGAACACCGACGATGCCGCACGCGATAGCGCCTCTGGGGCCGAGCCGCCACGCAAGTAATGCGCAAAGAACAGCGCCGCGATGGCATCGCCCGCGCCGTTGACGGAAATCGGCAGCCTCGGCGTGCGCACGCGGACGCGACCGGACGCGTCCGATGCGATGAGGTCGATCGCGTCGCGCCGGCGTTTCGTCGGTGTGCAGCGACGTCACCATGATGGCTCTTCGGCCCGAGCGCATGCACGGCATCGATCGCCGCAAGTGCATCCTTGCACGTCGCGCTGGTGCGGCCGGAAAGCCAATCGAGCTCGAACTGGTTCGGCGTGGCGATATCGGCCACGCGCAGCGCATGCTCGCGCATGAATTCCGGAATGCCCGGCCGCACGTAGATGTCGCGCCCGACATCGCCGATCACCGGATCGCAGCAATAGCGCGCGTTCGGGTTCGCGGCCTTCACCTGCGCGACCGCATCGAGGATCGCGGCGCCGGTCTCGGCCGAGCCCATGTAACCGGAGAGTACGCCGTCGCATCGGCTGAGCACGCCACGCTCGGATATCCCGCGCATCAATTCGCCGATCATCGCGGCTTCGAATACGCGCCCGGTCCAGGCGCCGTAACCGGTGTGATTGGAGAATTGCACGGTGTGGATCGGCCACACCTCGACGCCGATCCGCTGCAGCGGAAACGTCGCGGCGGCGTTGCCGACATGGCCGTAGGCGACGTGCGACTGGATCGAGAGGATGTTCATGCCGGTCACAAAAACAAACGCGGCGGGAGCATGGTCCCGCCGCGTTCCAATTTCCAACCGTTTTTCGTGATCGGGCGATCAAGCCGGCGCATATCCCGGAAAGTGGAGACCGGTTTTCCGATCAGGATATGCGCGAACGACTAAGCCTTACATCCCTTTGTTCGCTGCCTCGACATACTTATTGGTGTAGGTCTTCGACAGGTCGATGTTTGCCTTGGCGATCTCCGGCACCGACTGGCTGAACACCGCAAGCACCGCCTGCGCGCCCTTAGGGTCCATCAGGCCGTTTACCGAGTACATCGGGATCGTGTTCTTGAGCGCCGCGAGGTACAGCTCCTTGTCCGGCCCAATGAGGCTCTCCGGCATCTTCGCCATGATGGCTTCGGGCGTATTGGCGTGGATGAACTTCAGCGTCGCCATGATGGCGTTGGTCAGCTTCTGGACCGTCGCCTCGTTCTTCTGGATCCATTCTGCGCGGGTGTAGAGCGCGCCGCCCGGATATTCGCCGCCGAACACGTCGAGCGTGTCCTTCTGCGTGCGGGTGTCGCTCAGCAGGACGAACTTATCCTTGAACTTGTTCTGCATCAGCGTCGCGGCCGGATCGAGCATCACGGCGGCTTGAACCTTGCCGTGCTCCATGGCGGCCACGGCGGTGGCAGCAAGCCCGATGCCTACGACGCTCACCGAATTGGGGTCCATGCCGTTCTTTGCAAGCAGATACTTCAGGAAAAAGTCTGTCGATGAGCCTGGCGCCGAAACGCCGACCGCCTTGCCGGCAAGGTCCTTGATCGACTTGATGTCCTTGGCCTCCGGCGACACCGCGAGCACCATGCCGGGATAGCGGTCATAGACCACGAAGGACTGGAGATGCTGCCCTTTGGCGGCAAGGTTGACGCAATGGTCGTAGTAGCCCGAAACCACGTCGGCCGAACCGCCGATGACCGCCTGAAGCGCCTGCGAGCCGCCCTTGAAGTCGATCAGTTCGACGTCGACGCCGGCTTTATCGTATTCGCCAAGCTGCTTGGCCAACACGGTCGGCAGATAGCACAGGCAGCCCGCGCCGCCGACCGCGATCTTGACCGAAACCTTGCGCTGCGCCGACGCGACGCCGACGCAAAGCGCCAGCGCGCCGAGCGCCACGATGGCGCGTTGAAATAGGCCTTTCATGGGAGTTCCTCCGCGTTCTTGATTTCGTGGATCGCGTCGCCCCGCGAAACTGGCGCGGACCATAGAGCAGCGTGTTCCCCTGTGCAAAGGCCGGTAGACACCCCCGCGTCGCTTTGCTACAGCACGCCCCGCTTGTGCGGATGCCTTATTGGCTCCGGGCGCATAGCTCAGTTGGTAGAGCAGCGGACTCTTAATCAGCGGGTCCAAGGTTCGAGTCCTGGTGCGCCCACCACACCGTCCAGGTGGTGACAAGCAGAAGCACGACCTTCGCGCTTGTTCTTCTATCCCTTCCGCGTAGGACTGTCAGAGGATTGCGCGGACCGCTGCCGGGATCGGCGCGACGATCGGGATCGCAAACATCGGCTGCAGATCGCGCGCGGCTTCGCCTAGCGGTCCTCCCCCGACGATGACGGCCTGCGCGTCGTCCTGATCGATGCAGCGGCGCACCGAATCTGCGAGCATCTCGCGCAGCCAGTCCCTGTCCTTCACGAGATCGGTGGGGTCACCGGACGTCACGCGAAGTCCCGCGTATTGCGCTGACAGTCCCAGTGACGCGATGCGATGGTCGATGACCGCCTTCAATGCGGGTGTGGTCGTCGCAATCCCGAAGCGCCGGCCACCGGCCGCCGCCTCTCGGATAGCCAACTCCCCAATGCCGACGCTCGGCGTGCGGCATCGCTGCCGGATCTGTCCAAGGCCCGGATCGCCGAACGCCGCGACGATAAATCCGTCGTAGCCGCCGTCGTGCGACTCGGCGATATCGACGACCTCATCGGCAGCGGCTGCGAGCGCCTCGGGCACGACGATCATCGGTGGTGCGCGCCGCGCCGTCGCGCCCGATACCTCGCACGCGTCCGAGGCCGCCGCTTGCGCGATGCCGACCATCATGTCGGTGGTTGCAATCGAACTGTTCGGGTTGATCAGCAGAATGCGGCGCATGCCGACAGATCGATCACCCATCGCCGCCGGACGCAAGGTTCGAGCTTTGCGCGCCTGACAGCCTTCCCATCGCGGCCCTGCGCGGACATCATGGAGGTTCGTCCTGACGTCCCCGCCGTGAGGCCTTTCCCATGCGTATTTTCGCCGCGTCGCTCGCGACGGAAAGCAATTCGTTCTCGCCGATCCCGACCAGCCGCCAAACCTACGAGCAGACGATCTATTTCCGCCCCGGCGAGCATCCGGACCGCGGTACGCTCTGCACCGGGCCGCTCTGGGTCGCGCGGCGCCGCGCCAAGCAGGAAGGCTTCGAATTGATCGAGGGCTCGTGCTTCTGGGCCGAGCCGTCCGGCCCGACCATGCAGGACGCTTACGAAAGCATGCGCGACGAGATCCTCGACCAGCTTCGCGCCGCGATGCCGGTCGACGGCGTGCTGCTCGGCCTGCATGGCGCGATGGTGGCTTACGGCTATGACGACTGCGAGGGCGACCTGATCGCGCGCGTACGCGAGATCGTCGGACCGAAGGCGATCATCGGCGCCGAGTTCGATCCGCACTGCCATCTCACCGAGAAGCGCGTGCGTGGGCGGATGTCGCCATCCTGTTCAAGGAATACCCGCACACCGATTTCGCCGAACGCGCCGACGAACTGGTGACGCTGGTGGTCAAGGCGATCCGCGGCGACATCAAGCCGACGATGTCGCTCTACGACTGCGGCATGATCGACATCTTTCCGACCTCGCGCGAACCCGGCCGCGGCTTCGTCGACCGCATGGCGGCGCTGGAAGGCCGCGACGGCATTCTGTCGGTGTCGCTCGGACACGGCTTCATGCAGGGCGATGTGCCGGAGCAAGGCACCCGCGTGCTGGTCGTCACCGACAACGCGAAGGAAAGCGGCGACGCGCTCGCACAGAAGCTCGGCGCGGAAATCCGCGAGAAGCGCGGCACCTGGTATCCGCCGTATCTCTCCTACGACGAGGCGATCACCGCCGCCTACGCGGAGCCGAAAGGGCCGGTCGTCGTCGCCGACCCGATCCGACAATGCGGGCGGCGGCGCGGCGTCCGACAACACCAATATCATCCGCCGCCTGCTGGAGCGCGGCTGCGCTGACGCCGCGGTGGGGCCGGTGTGGGATCCGGTCGCGGTCGAGTTCTGTCACGCGGCCGGTGTCGGCGCGACCATTCCGCTGCGCTTCGGCGGCAAGACCTCACCCGCGTCCGGCCTGCCGATCGATGGCGACGTGACTGTGCTTGGTCTTGTGAAAGACGGCATGCAGTCCTTCGGCCGCGCCAAGGTGAAGTTCGGCGACGCCGCGGGCATCCGCATCGGCGGCGTCGAGGTCTCATTGATCGCGCATCGCACGCAGGCGCTCGGCACCGAGATTTTCGATGCGGTGAATATCGACCTTAAGTCGAAGCGCTACATCGGCGTGAAGTCGACCAACCATTTCTACGCCGCCTACGGGCCGATCGCCGCCAAGGTCATTTATTGCGACGGCGAAGGCCCCTCGCCGCTCGATGCGCGCAAGTATCCGTTCACGAAAGCGCGCCGCACCATCTGGCCGCACGCGGAGCTGCCGGACGGCAAGTTGATCGTGTGACGGGTGTCCGCACGCAATGCAGCGCGTCTTTGCGGTGCATTGCAGATGCGGGACCCCGGTTCATCTTCTAAGAAATAAGAAACCGGGGTCCCGGTTCTGCACAGCGGCACCATAGGGCCGCTAAGCGGCCGTCTTAGAACGCCGACGCATGCGCGTCGGCTATGGCGCCGCAGTGCGCCCGGGACACGGGACTTGTCCCCTCCCGCCGTTCCATGAGTTAATCGGCCAAACGGAAAACCTAAAGGGAGGTTTCGATGCGCACGACCCGCCGCCGCTTCGTTCAGGGCACGCTCGCCGCCGCCGCAGTCTCCGGCACGCCCGGCATCGTCCGTGCTCAGGCGCCGTCGCGCGCCCGCACCATCCGCGCCGTGATGCAGGGCGACCTGCGCTCGCTCGATCCGATCTGGACCACCGCGAACATCACCGCCTACCACGGCGCGATGATCTACGACACGCTGTTCGCGCTCGACGAACAAATGCGCCCGCAGCCGCAGATGGTCGGCAAGTGGGGCCTCTCCGACGACAAGCTCACCTATACATTCGAGCTGCGCGACGGGCTGAAATTTTCCGACGGCGCGGCGGTCACCGCGGACGACGTGGTTGCCTCGATCCGCCGCTGGGCAGCGCGCGACGGCGGCGGCCAGCACATGATGGCCCGCGTGAAGAGATCTCGCGAAGAAGGATGACAAGACCTTCACGATCGCGCATGAAGGAGCCCTACGGCCTGATGCTGGAGATCATGGCGAAGACCGGCACGCCACTGCTCTACATCATGCCGAAGAAAGTGGCCGAGACCGATCCGAACCAGCAGATCACCGATTACACCGGCTCCGGCCCATTCATCTACAATCGCAACGAAACCCAGATGGGTCAGCGCTACATCTACGACCGCAACCCGAACTATGTGCCGCGCTCGGAGGCCCCGAGCGGCATGGCGGGCGGCAAGACCGTCAAGGTCGATCGCGTCATCTACGAGAACATGCCGGACTCGCAGACCGCATTGCAGGCGCTGAAGGCCGGCGAGATCGACTTCTTCGAAATCCCGCCGATCGACCTCCTCGACACGCTGGAAAGCGATCCGAACGTCAAGATCGATGTCCTGAACAAGACCGGCAACTACGGCATCATGCGGCTGAACTTTCTGCATCCGCCGTTCGACAAGCCCGAGGCGCGGCAGGCGATGCTCTACCTGATCGACCAGGAAGAGTTCATGAAAGCGACCTTCGGCAATCCGAAATATTACAAGAAGTGCCCCTCGAACTTCGCCTGCGGCACGCCGATGGAGAACGACGAGAACACGGCGTGGTTCAAGGACGCACCGAACATCGCGAAGGCGAAGGAGCTGTTCCAGAAGGCGGGCTACGACGGCAGACCCGTCACGCTGCTGCACGCGACCAATGTGGACTTCATGAACAACGCGGCGCAGATCGCGGCGCAGCGCCTGCGCGCGGCAGGCGTCAATGTGCAGCTTGCGACCTCGGACTGGGGCGGCGTGGTGACGCGCCGCGCCGTAAAGGCGCCGCCGGATCAGGGTGGCTGGAACATCTTCATCACCTGGGCCGGCGCCGCCGCGGTCGGCAGCCCGATCGTGTTCATCGGGCATCAGGCGAATGGCGAAAAGGGCTGGTTCGGCTGGCCGACCAACGAGGAGCACGAGAAGCTGCGCGACAAATGGGCCGCCGCCGGCAGCCTCGACGAGCAGAAGGCGATCGCGCGAGACATCCAGAAGAATGCCTGGAATTTCGTGCCGCACGTGTGGCTCGGACAGTGGGTCTCGCCTGTCGCCTACCGCAAGAATTTGCGCGGCGTGCTGTCGATCCCGGAGATCATTCCGTTTTGGAATATCGAGAAGGCGTAACCTTGTCATCCCGGGGCGCCGCGCACAGCCCGGGACACCACAACTGTTGCCAGAACAGCATGCCCGATCCGTGGAACGAGCGGCCGATACGCTTATTCTGCAAGCGCGCGCATCTCTTTGATCAAGTCCGACTTGCCTTCGAACCCGATGCCGGGGAGGTCCGGCATCGTGATGAAGCTGTTCTCGACCTGCACGCTGTCGGGGAAGCCGCCGTAGGGCTGGAACAGGTCCGGATAGCTCTCGTTGCCGCCGAGCCCGAGGCCGGCCGCGATGTTGAGCGACATCTGGTGCCCGCCGTGCGGCACGCAGCGTGATCGGCGACCAGCCGCACTGCGCCAGCACATCGAGCGTGCGCAGGTATTCGACCAGTCCGTACGACAGCGCGCAGTCGAACTGCAGCCAGTCGCGATCCGGCCGCATGCCGCCGTAGCGCAGCAGGTTGCGCGCATCCTGATGCGAGAACAGGTTCTCGCCGGTCGCCATCGGCCCCGGATAAAATTCGGCGAGCGCGGACTGCAGCGCATAGTCGAGCGGGTCGCCCGCCTCCTCGTACCAGAACAGCGGGTAGTCGCGCAGCATCTTGGCGTAGCGAATAGCGGTTTCGAGATCGAAGCGCCCGTTGGCGTCGACCGCGAGCTGCGCGTCCTTGCCGATCTCGGCCAGCACCGCCTCGATGCGGCGGCGATCCTCCTCGATCGGCGCGCCGCCGATCTTCATCTTCACGACGCTGTAGCCGCGCTTGAGATAGCCGCGCATCTCGGCGCGCAGCGCGGTGTCATCCTTGCCGGGATAGTAGTAACCGCCCGCCGCGTAGACGAAGACTCGTCGGGTTCGCCTCACGTCCCTTGCGCTCGGCGAGCAGGCGGAACAGCGGCTTGCCGGCGATCTTCGCGGTCGCGTCCCAGACCGCCATGTCGAGCGTGCCGACCGCGACCGAGCGCTCGCCGTGCCCGCCCGGCTTCTCGTTGGTCATCATGGCGGCCCAGATCTTGTGCGGATCGAGGTTGTCGCCGCTCTCGTTGAGCAGGCTCTCGGGCTTCGCCTCGAGAATGCGGTCGCGGAAGCGCTCGCGGATCAGCCCGCCCTGCCCGTAACGGCCGTTCGAGTTGAAGCCGTAACCGACGACACGCCGCCCGTCGCGCACCACATCGGTCACGACCGCCACGAGGCTCGCGGTCATTTTCGAGAAATCAATGTAGGCGTTGCGGATCGGCGAGGCGATCGGCTTGGTGACTTCGCAAACGTCTACGATGCGCATCGCTTCTCTCCATCCACTCGTCCGCGCATCCGGACAGTTGCTACGCTTGCCGGAACGACGGAGTACTCTGAATGCGCCTGTTCTACGCCGCGCTTGCGCTCGAAGCGAACACGTTTCTGCCGATCCCGACCTCGTATCAGGCCTTCGTCGAGAAGATTTACTACCCGCCCGGCAAGCACCCGGAAAAATCCGGCCACCAGACCGGCGCGATCGCGGCCGCGCGCGCAGCGGCGAAGCGCCACGGCTTCGAGCTGATCGAAGGCTCCTGCTACGCGGCGCAGCCCGGCGGCGCGGCCTCGCGCGAAGCCTACGAGCGCATGCGCGACGAAATCCTTGGGCAACTGAAGGCCGCGATGCCGGTCGATGGCTGCCTGTTCAACCTGCATGGCGCGATGGTCGCCTACGGCTACGACGACTGCGAGGGCGACCTCCTCGAACGCGTGCGCGCCATCGTCGGCCCGAAGGCCGTGATCGGCGTCGAACTCGACCCGCACTGCCACCTCACGAGCAAGCGCTGCGCCGCCGCCGACGTGATCGTGCTGTTCAAGGAATACCCGCACACGGACTTCGCCGAGCGCGGCGAGGAGATGGTCGACCTCACGCTGCGCGCCATCCGCGGCGAGATCAAACCGGTGAAATCCGTCTACGATTGCCGCGTGATCCAGAGCTTCCCGACCTCGATCCAGCCGATGCGCGGCCTCGTCGACAAGATCATGGCGCTGGAGGGCAAGAACCGCGTGCTCTCGGTCTCGATTGCGCACTGCTTCTATTACGGCGACGCGCCGGAGTGCGGCGCGCGCATCCTCGTGCTGACCGACGATGCGAAACAGCACGGTGACAAGCTCGCCGAAGAGATCGGCCAGGAGCTGATCGCGCTGCGCGAACAGGCGGCGCCGCCGGAGTACACCGTCGACGGCGCGATCGACGCCGCGCTTGCGCATCCCGGCGGCCCGACGGTCATCGCCGACACAACCGACAACGCGGGTGGCGGCGCGCCCTCCGACAACACCACTTTCATCCATCGCCTGATTGCGCGCGGCGTGCAGGGTGCGGCGGTCGCACCGATCTGGGACCCGATGGCGGTGCGCAACGCGTTCGACGCCGGCGAAGGCGCGAAGCTGCCGTTCCGCTTCGGCGGCAAGACGGCGAAGTCGTCCGGTCCGCCGGTCGATGCCGAAGTCGAGATCATCCGCTGCGTGCGCAACGCCTACCAGTCTTTCTCCGGCGCCACTGTCGGGCTCGGCGATGCGGCCTCGATTCGCATGGGCGGCGTCTCGGCCGTACTGATCTCGACCCGTTCGCAGGGCATGGGAATCGACCTGTTCTCGAACCTCGGGATCGACCCCAAGCAGCAGAAAATCCTGGTCGTGAAGTCGAACCAGCATTTCTATGCGTCGTTCTCACAGATCGCCGCGCAGGTGCTCTACGCCGAAGGTGACGGCCCGCTGCCGCGGCATTACGCCAAGTTGCCGTGGAAGAAGATACAGCGGCCGATCTGGCCGCTCGATCAGGTCACGGAACCGCGCCTCATCATTTGACGCGGCCGCCGCGCGCGTGGCCTAATTTGTGCAAGGCCGGGCGCTAGCCAAAAGGGGATCGCGATGACCACACGGCGAAGCATCTTGAAGGGCGGCCTCGCTGCCGCCGCGCTGACCAGCGCACCGTCCATCATCCGTACGCAGGCCCAGCCCTCCGCTGCGCGCACCGTCAAGGCCGTGATGCACGCCGACCTGCGCGTGCTCGATCCGATCTGGACCACCGCGAACATCACCGCCTACCACGGCGCGATGATCTACGACACGCTGTTCGGGCTCGATGCAAATTTCCAGCCGCAGCCGCAGATGGTCGACAAGTGGGGCCTCTCCGACGACAAGCTCACCTACACGTTCACGCTGCGCGACGGACTGAAATTCTCCGACGGCGGCGCCGTGACGGCAGCCGACTGCGTCGCTTCGGTACGGCGCTGGGCGGCCCGCTCCGGCGCGGGCCAGACGATGATGCAGCGCGTGAAGGACACGCCGGTCGTCGACGAGAAAACCTTCCGTATCGTGCTGAGCGAGCCGTATGGCCTCGTGATCGATGGCCTGTCCACGATCTCGACGTCGCTCTGCTACATGATGCGCAAGAAGGACGCCGAGACCGATCCGAACCAGCAGGTGCGCGAGACCATCGGTTCCGGCCCGTTCCTTTACAATCGCGATGAGACGCGCCCCGGCAATCGCCACGTCTACGACCGCAACCCCAACTACAATCCGCGCAAGGAGCCGCCGTCCGCGATGTCAGGCGGCAAAGTGGTCAAGCTTGACCGCGTGACCTTCGAGAACATTGCCGACGAGCAGACCGCGCTCAGCGCGCTGCAGGCCGGCGAGATCGATTTCTACGAGGTGCCGCCGCAGGATCTCGTGGACGATCTGAAGAAGGACAAGAACCTCACCGTTCAGGTGCTCAACAAGACCGGCCACATCGCGTTCATGCGGCTCAACGCGCTGCATCCGCCGTTCAACAATCCCGACGCACGCAAGGCGATGCTTCACCTCGTCAAGCAGGAAGACGTGATGCGCGCGATCTTCGGGCAGTCCAAGTCGTGGCAGGCCTGCGAATCCTATTTCGGCTGCGGCACGCCAATGACCAACGACGCGAATGTCGACTGGTTCAAGAAAGGGCAAGACATCGCCAAGGCGAAAGAGCTGTTCGCCAAAGCCGGATACGACGGCAAGCCGGTCGTCGTGCTGCAGGCGACCGACCACTATCTCGCCAATCCGGCAGGGTTGTTCGCCGCGCAATGGCTGCGTCAGGCCGGCATTAACGTCGATCTCGCCGCGATGGACTGGGGGGCGCTGCTCTCGCGCCGTGCCGTGAAGAAGCCACCGGCCGAAGGCGGCTGGAACATCTTCTCCACCACGGTCACCGGCATCACGTTCTCCGATCCGATCTCGTTCACCGGTCAGGCCGCAAACGGCGAGAAAGCATGGTTCGGCTGGCCGACCAACGAACTGCAGGAGCAGCTCCGCAACAAGTGGGCGACTGCGCCGACGCTCGATGGCCGCAAGGCGGTCGCGCGCGACATGCAGCAGAACGGCTGGGATTACGTGCCGCACGTGATCCTCGGCCAGTTCTTCCGCAACTCGGCGTGGCGCAAGAACATCACCGGCGTGCTCGGCATGCCGGAGGTGGTCGGGTTCTGGAATATGGAAAAAGGCGTCTCCGGCTAGATGCTCGGCTACATCATCCGGCGGCTGGCCTCGACGGTGCTCGTGATGGGCATCGTCGCGGTATTCGTATTCCTGCTGCTGCATCTTTCGCCCGGCGATCCCGCGGCGATCATCGCGGGCGACAACGCGACCGCCGAGCAGATCCAGGGCATCCGCAAGCAGCTCGGCCTCGACGACGCCCTGCCCGTGCAGTTCTACCGCTGGCTCTCGGCCGTGCTGCAGGGCGATCTCGGCATCTCGATCTTCTCCAACGAGCCGGTCGCCAAGCTGATCAGCCAGCGCATCGAGCCGACGCTATCGCTTGCGCTGATGACCCTCTTGATCGCCGTCACGCTCGCCGTCACCTTCGGCGTGCTCGCCGCCTGGAAGGTCGGAAGCTGGATCGACCGGCTGCTGATGATCGTGTCGGTGCTCGGCTTCTCGGTGCCGGTGTTCGTCGTCGGCTACATGCTGATCTACGTATTCTCGATCAACCTGCGCTGGCTCCCCGTGCAGGGCTATTCGCCGATCGATCAGGGCTTCGGGCCGTGGATCGAGCGCCTGATCCTGCCCTCGATCGCGCTCGGCCTCGCTTACGTCGCGCTGATCGCGCGCATCACCCGCACCTCGATGCTCGAAGTGCTCGCCGAAGATTACATCCGCACCGCCCGCGCCAAGGGCGTCGCGACCCGCTCGATGCTGCTCAAGCACGCACTCAAGAACGCAGGCGTGCCGATCGTCACCGTCATCGGCATCGGCGTCGCGCTGCTGATCGGCGGCGTGGTCATCACCGAGACGGTGTTCAATATTCCGGGTGTCGGGCGGCTGGTGGTCGACGCGATCTCCAAGCGTGACTATCCGATCATCCAGGGCGTGATCTTGATCTTCTCCGGCGTCTACGTGCTGGTGAACCTGCTTGTCGATCTTTCGTACACGCTGCTCGATCCGAGGATTCGCTATTGAGCGCGATCACCGCAGAGCCCGCGTTGGCTGTGCCGCGCCGTTCGCGCGGCGCGCAGTTCCGCCGCTTTGCGCGGCGCAATCCCACGATGGTCGTGGGCGGGGTCATTCTGGCGACCATCGCGCTGCTGGCGATCGTCGCACCGCTGTTCGCCGGTGACGCCATTACCATGCAGCCGGCGCTACGGCTTCGTCCTCCTTCCGACGCGAACTGGTTCGGCACCGACCACCTCGGCCGCGACGTGTTCGCCCGTACCGTCTATGGCGCACGCGTGTCGCTGTTCGTCGGCATTTCGGTCGCCGCGATGTCGATCACCGGCGGGCTCTTCATCGGGCTCATGTCCGGCTATTTCCGCCGGGTCGATGCCGTCGTGATGCGGCTGATGGACGGCTTGATGGCAATACCAGCGATCCTGCTGGCCATCGCGCTCGTCGCTTTGACGCGAGCCAGCGTCACGGCCGTCATCGTGGCGATCACCATTCCGGAAATCCCGCGCGTGGTGCGACTCGTCCGCGCCGTGGTGCTGAGCGTGCGCGAGGCGCCCTACGTCGAAGCCGCGATCGCGGGCGGCACGCCGACCTGGAAAATCCTGCTGCGCCACATCCTGCCGAATACGATTGCGCCGCTGATCGTGCAGGCGACCTACATCTGCGCCTCCGCGATCCTGATCGAGGCCGCGCTCTCCTTCCTTGGCGCCGGCACGCCTCCCGAGATTCCCACCTGGGGCAACATGATCGCGCAGAGCCGGTTGTTCCTCTCGCGCGCACCGTGGACGATCTTCTGCCCCGGCATCGCGTTGGCGCTGGTCGTGCTCGCCGTGAACCTGCTGGGCGACGGCCTGCGCGACCGGCTCGACCCCCGTCTTGCGAGGCGGATGTGACCCCACTCCTCTCCGTCCGCGATCTCCAAACTCATTTCTTCACCGTCGACGGCATCACGCGCGCGGTCGACGGCGTGTCTCTCGATCTCTTTCCCGGCGAGACACTCGGCATCGTCGGCAAGTCCGGCTGCGGCAAGAGCGTGACCGCGCTTTCGGTGATGCGGCTGTTGCCACAAAACCTTGCCCGTACGATCGGCGGCAGCGTGACATTCGAGGGCCGTGATCTCGTTACGCTGGAGGAGTCGGAGATGCGCAAGCTGCGCGGCAACCGCCTCGCGATGATCTTTCAGGAGCCGATGACCAGCCTCAATCCGGTGCTGACCGTCGGCCACCAGATCGCCGAATCGGTGCGCATCCACACCGGCGCAAGCGCGAGCGCCGCGAATGCGCGCGCGGCCGAGATGCTACGGCTGGTGAAAATCTCCGACGCCGAGCGCCGCCTCAATGACTACCCGCATCAGTTTTCCGGCGGCATGCGCCAGCGCGTGATGATCGCCACGGCTTTGGCCTGCAATCCGACCCTGCTGATCGCCGACGAGCCGACCACCGCGCTCGACGTCACCATCCAGGCGCAAATCCTCGACCTGATGATTGAACTGAAGGCGCGCACCGGCGCGGCGGTGATCCTGATCACGCACAATCTCGGCATCGTCGCCGAAACCTGCCGCCGCGTGATCGTGATGTATGCCGGCCGCAAGATCGAGGAAGCCACCACCGCCGAACTGTTTGATCGCCCCGCGCATCCCTACACGCGCGGCCTGATGGCCTCGATCCCGCGCTTGCGCGGCAAGAACCGCAAGCGCCGCCTTGCGGAAATCCCCGGCATCGTGCCTTCGCTGCGCGAACCGATCGAAGGCTGCGCGTTCGCGCCGCGCTGCACGTATGCGGCGGCGCGCTGCCATGTTGAGGCGCCCGCGCTGCGGCCGGTCGGGGATGGCCACATCGTGGCGTGCCACGAGGCCGAGCGCGTGCTGGCCTCCGACCGGGTCGCCGCATGACGCCGATCGTCGAGGTCGATGGCCTGAAGAAATACTTCGCGCTGAAGGGCGGACTATTCACGCGCAACCCGACCTTGGTGAAGGCAGTCGATGGCGTCAGCTTCGCGATCAATCCCGGCGAGACGCTGTGCCTTGTCGGCAAGTCCGGCTGCGGCAAGTCGACCGTCGGCAAGCTGCTGCTGCGCCTGATCGAGCCGACCGAAGGCGCCATCCGGCTCGACGGCGAGGACATCACGCATCTCGGTATTGGAGACATGCGCCCGCACCGCAAGCGCATGCAGATGGTGTTTCAGGACCCCTACGCATCCTTGAACCCACGCCTCGCCGCGGGCCGCATCGTCAGTGAGCCGCTAGAAAACTACTCCGACATCTCAGCCAAGGAGCGCGAGGCGCGTACCGCCGAGCTGTTCGAGAAGGTCGGCCTGCGCGCCGATGCGATGAAGCGCTATCCGTTCGAATTTTCCGGCGGACAGCGCCAGCGCCTCGGTATTGCCCGCGCACTCGCGCTGAACCCCGCGCTAATCATCGCGGACGAGCCGGTCTCGGCGCTGGATGTGTCGGTGCAGGCGCAGGTGCTCAACCTGATGATGGACCTGCAGGAGGAACTCGGCCTCGCCTACCTGTTCGTGTCGCACGACCTCGGCGTGGTCGAGCACATCGGCCACCGCGTCGCCGTGATGTATCTCGGCCGCATCGTCGAACTCGCCGAAAAGGAGGCGCTGTTCGAGAACCCGCTGCACCCTTACTCGAAGGCCTTGATGGCGGCGGCGCCGATCCCCGACCCGCATGTGAAGCGCGAGCGTATCGTGCTGCAGGGCGACGTGCCCTCGCCGATCAATCCGCCGCCGGGCTGCACGTTCCACACGCGCTGCCCGTTCGCATTCGATCGCTGCAAGGCCGAGACGCCACCGCTCAAACCAAGCGCCGACGGCCGGCAGGTGGCATGCCACCTGGTGGATTAATCCACCACCCGCATCACGGCTTCGATCTCGACCGAAATCCCGACCGGCAGCGAACCCATGCCGACCGCCGAGCGCGCATGCTTGCCGCGCTCGCCCAGCACCGCGACGAACAGGTCGGAGCAGCCGTTGATCACCTTCGGCTGGTCGCCGAAGTCGCCGACGGCGCGCACCATGCCGAGCACCTTGATCACCTCGACCTTGTCGAGGCTCCCGCCCGCGGCGGCCTTTGCGGCCGCCAGCAGCCCGAGGCCGACCAGCTTGGCGTGCTCGTAGGCTTGTTCGACCGTGACGTCCTTGCCCACCAGACCGGTGATGTGCTTGCCGTCCTTGTCGCGCGGCCCCTGCCCCGACAGGTAGATCATGTCGCCGGCGCGCTTCCACGACACGTAGTTCGCGACCGGCGTCGGGATGGTCGGCAGCGTCAGGCCGAGCTTTTTCAGGTTCTCTTCGGCGCTCATGCGGCTTTCTCCAGTTTCTTGAATTTCGCGGAGTCGTTCGGGTGCCACCAGCGTCCGTTGATCACGACGCCTTCCGATACGATTTTCTTGTCGCCGACCAACTTCTCGCCGACCACGTCCATATAGTCGAACTGGCCGTCCTGCACGGTCATGATCGTCGCGTCGCCCGCGCAACCCGGCTTGAAGCTGCCGAGTTCGGGCCGCTGCAACGCCAACCCGGCGTTCACGGTGCTGGCCGCAATCACGTCGTTCAGCGGCATCCCCATGCACAGGAACTTCGACATTGTCGTCACCTGATCATAGGCGGGACCGTCGATGCACAGCACATGCACGTCCGACGAGATGGTGTCGGGATAGAACCCGTTCGCCAGCATCCCGCGCGCGGTCTTGAACGCGAACGAACCCTTGCCGTGGCCGATATCGAACTTCACGCCGCGCGCCCGCGCGTCGATGACGACGCGCTTCACCTTGCCCTGATGATCGATCGGCGCATTTGGAAACGGACGGAACGCGTGCGTCAGCACGTCGCCCGGACGCAGCTTCTCCACCACTTCCTCATAGCTCGGCGGCGGGAAGTCGATATGGCACATCAGCGGCATGCCGACTTCGTTCGCGGCCTGCAGCGCGATGTCGAGCGGAGCCGCGCCATGAATGCCGGAAGAGCCGCGCCCGACGCGCACCTTGATGCCGACGATGACGTCGCGGTTCTTGTCCGCGACCTCGACGGCTTCGATCGGCGCCATCAGCCGCATTTCTTCGCTTTCGCCGACCATGTGCGTCTTCGAGAACGCGTAGATGCCCGCGAACGAAATGTGCAGGTAGGCGAGGATACGCACCGCTGACGGCTCGATCACGTGCTTGCGAAAGCCTGCGAAGTTGCCCGGCCCGGCGCTGCCGGTGTCGATCGCGGTGGTCACGCCCGAGGTGCGGCAGAATTCTTCCGCGTCGATGCCGAGCGAGGTGCCGCCCCAATACACATGCGTATGCAGGTCGATCAGGCCGGGCGATACGATATAGCCCTTCACATCGCGCGTTTCCGTCGCGTCGCCGAGGTTGTCGCCGACCTTGGCGACCTTGCCGCCGCTGAACGCCACGTCGGTGACGCGGTCGATGTTCTGCGACGGGTCGATAACGCGCCCGCCCTTCAGGATGAGATCGTAGGCCATTCACTCTCCCCGTCATTCCGGGGCCGGCCGCAGGCCGGAGCCCGGAATCCATAACCCCAACACCCTCTGTGACGCTCGAACCTTCGAACCTCTTGTTTCGTGGCTATGGATTCCGGGCTCCTCCCCGGCTCAAGGCCGGGGTCGGCCCCGGAATGACCAGCCACTATCGCTCACAGTGCCCGATCAGGTTGTCGATGAACCGGCCACATTTCTCCAGTTCGGTGATCGCGATCCACTCATCGGCCTTGTGCGCCTGATCGATGCTGCCCGGCCCGCACACCACGGTGGGGATGCCGGCCTGCGCGAACAACCCACCCTCGGTGCCATAGGCGACCTTGCTATGGTTGTTGCGGCCCGACAGGCGCTTCGCGAGCAACGTGACTTCGGCGTCGAGCGCGGTATCCAGGCCTGCGAACTCGCCGCGGTCCTGAAACTCAAAGCCCGACTCCGGCGCGACCGCCTTCATCTCCGGCTCGAGCACGTTCTTGGCGTAGTCGATCACTTCCTGCGCCAGCTTGTCGGACTTGTCGGCCGAGAGCACGCGGAATTCAAACTCGAAGGTTGCGATGTCCGGCACGATGTTGAGCGCGGTGCCGCCGTGCAGGTAGCCGGTGTGGCCGGTCGAGAACGGAATGTCGTAGAGCTCGTCACGTGCGCCGCTGCTCGACAAGCGGTCCGAGATGTCGCGGATCTTCGCGATCACGCGCGCCGCATACTCCACCGCATTGACGCCAAGCGGCGCCAGCGACGAGTGACAAGTGCGCCCGCGCACGACCACCTTGATCGATCGCTTGCCCTTGTGGCCGATCACCACGTCCATCTCGGTCGGCTCGCCGACAAAGCACGCGGCCGGCATCGCGACGCCTTCGATGATCTTCGGGATCATGCGCCGCACACCCCAGCAGCCAACCTCCTCGTCGTACGAAAATGCCAGATGCAGCGGCTTCTTCAGCTTCGCCTTCAGCATGTCGGGCACGGCCGCGAGGCAGCACGCCACATAACCCTTCATGTCGGTTGAACCGCGACCGTAAAGCTTGCCATCACGCTCGGTCAGCTTGAAGGGAGAGTCGGTCCAGTTCTGGTCATCCACCGGCACCACGTCGGTGTGCCCGGAGAGGATGTAGCCCGGCACGTCCTTCGGCCCGATCGTCGCCCAGACGTTCGATTTCTGGCCGGTCTCGTCGTAGACGCGCTCGTGCTTGACGCCGTGCTTGTCGAGATAGCCTTCGATCCAGGCGATGCAGTCGAGATTGGAGTTGCGGCTGACGGTGTCGAAACTGACCAGGGCCGAAAGAATGTCTTTGCTGCTTTGCAGGTTCATTTTTGGTTCTCGGTGAGGTGTGCATCATGCATTGCGGAGCGAAGGGATCAAGGTGCGTGTCCCGGGCGCAATGCAGCACGAGCATGCGAAGTGATGCATTGCAGACCCGGGACCCCGGTTGCTTTACTGTTTGAAGAAACCGGGGTCCCGCATCTGCGACGCATCGTTCCGCGCTGCACCGCGTGCGGGACACGAGCGGAGTGCCCATGCCGGACATCAAGTCGCTGACCGCTGCCGAACTGCTGCGCCTTTATCGCAAGCGCGAGTTGTCGCCCGTCGAGGTGACGCGCGACCAGCTCGATCGCATCGAGACGTTCGAGCCAGCCATCAACGGCTTCGTCATCGTCGATGGCGAGGGTGCGCTCGCGGCAGCGAAAGCCTCGGAAGCGCGCTGGCAAAAGGGTGAGCCGGTCGGCCTCGCCGACGGCATCGGCGCCACCGTGAAGGACAATATCTGGATGAAGGGCCATCCCTCGCGCCGCGGCTCGCTCACCAGCACTGACGCGCCGATGAAGGAGGACGCGCCTGCGGTCGCGCGGCTGCGCGAGGCCGGAGCTGTGATCCTCGGCAAGACCACGCTGCCGGAGTTCGGCTGGATCGGCGCGTGCCACTCGCCGCTCACCGGCATCACACGCAATCCATGGAAGCTCGACCGCACCACCGGCGGCTCCTCCGGCGGTGCGGCGGCGGCGGCATTGCTCAATCTCGGCCATCTCCACATCGGCACCGACGGCGCGGGCTCGATCCGCATTCCCGCCGCGTTCACCGGCGTGTTCGGCATCAAGCCGAGCTTCGGCCGCGTCGCGGCCTATCCGGCTTCGCCGTTCAGTATTCTGGCGCATGTCGGTCCGCTGACGCGCACCGTCAGCGACGCGGCGCTCATGCTGAGCGTGATCGGAAACCCGGACGAACGCGATATGGCGGCGTGGAATACGCCCACGCCGGACTATCGCGTCGGCCTGGACGATGGCATCCGCGGCCTGCGCGTCGCATGGAGCCCGCGGCTCGGCTATGTGAAGAAGGTCCATCCCGATGTGGAAGCAGCAACGAAAAAAGCCGCGCAGGCCTTCGCCGACCTTGGCGCCATCGTCGAGGACGCCGATCCCGGCTTCCCCGACCCTTACGAGATGATCATGACGCTGTGGGGCGCGGTTTCGGCCTCGCTCGTCAACGCGGCTTCGCCAAGCGACCGCGCCAAGATGGACCCCGGCTTTCTTCAAATCGCCGAATGGGGACAGAAATACACGCTCGCCGACTATCTCGCGGCCTTTACGGCGCGCGCCGACATCGCCAACGCGATGGCGCGCTTCCATGAGAAATACGATTTGCTGCTGACGCCGCAGATGCCGATCCCCGCGCTGGAAGCCGGACGCGTCACCCCTGCCGATGGTTCCTATGGCGAGAACTGGATCAACTGGTCGTCCTTCACCTACCCGTTCAACCTGACGCAGCAGCCGGCCGCGTCCGTGCCGTGCGGTTTCTCGTCCGACGGCCTGCCGATCGGCCTGCAGATTGTCGGGCCCGCGCGGCAGGATCATCTGGTATTGCGTGCTGCCCGCGCATTCGAGAGTGCGTGTCCGTGGGCGAGCCTGGATGCGCCGCGACAAATTTGACCCATTCCAAACTGGCATAGCTATGCCGCAGGTGGTGCGGTAGGCTCCACCTCAAGCCGGGGCGACGGCGCATTGCAACCTCCCCTCGGTTCATCGGCAAACGGCGGCCCTTGATGAATGGTCGCCGAGAAACCTTGAGGGACGCTCATGGCCAAGCTCAACATCAACGGCAAAGTGCGCGACGTGCAGGCCGAGCCTGATACGCCGCTCTTGTGGGTCATCCGCGAACAGGTCGGGCTCACCGGCACCAAATATGGCTGCGGCGTCGCGGCGTGTGGTGCGTGCACTGTGCACATCAACGGCGAAGTGCAGCGTTCCTGCTCGGTGCCACTTTCGTCCGTGAAGGCGAGCGACAAGATCATCACCATCGAAGGACTGTCGCCGAACTCCTCGCACCCGGTGCAGAAGGCTTGGGCATCGGTCGACGTTCCGCAATGCGGCTATTGCCAGTCCGGCCAGATCATGGCCGCGGCGGCGCTGCTCAAGAAGAAGCCCAAGCCGACCGATGCCGACATCGACGAGGCGATGACCAACATCTGCCGGTGCGGTACGTATCAGCGCATCCGCGAGGCCGTGCATCAGGCGGCCGGTGCGGCCAAGAACAACAACGGCGGACGCTCCGCCGATCGCGCCACGCGCCGGTCGTAGGGGAGGCAGTCATGCACAAAATGGTTTTCGGAAAAGGCCAGCGTCTCTCCCGCCGCAACTTCGTGGTCGGTGCCGCTGCTGCCGCCACCGGTACGCTCGCACTCGGCTTCAAGGCGCCGTTCGTCACGGAGGCTGCCGCGCAGAACGGCGCCGCAGAGGTCAACATCTGGGTCGCCATCAAGCCGGACGATACCTGCGTGATCCGCATCGCGCGTTCCGAGATGGGCCAGGGGACGCTCACGGGTCTCGCCCAGCTCGTCGCCGAAGAACTCGAGTGCGACTGGAAAAAGGTGACGACCGAGGGCATCACTCCCGGCCGCAACCTCGCCAGCAAGCGCGCCTGGGGCGACATGAGTACGGGCGGTTCGCGCGGCATCCGCACGTCGCAGGAGTATGTGCGCAAGGCCGGCGCCGCCGCACGCATCATGCTGCTGCAGGCAGCAGCCGACCAATGGAAGGTGCCGGTTGGTGAAGTGAGCGTCGCCAACGGCGTGATCACGCACGCGGCCTCGAAGCGGACCACGAGCTACGGCAAGGTCGCGGCGGCGGCCGCCAAGCTCACCGCGCCCGATCCGAAGGACATCAAGCTGAAGGACCCGAAGACCTGGACCATCGCCGGCAAGCCGCTGAAGCGGCTCGACACGGCCGACAAGCTGAATGGCTCGAAGGTCTACGCCATCGACGTGCGGCTGCCCGGCATGCTCAACGCTGCCATCAAGGATGCGCCGGTGTTCGGCGCCAAGGTGGTGAGCTTCGACGACGCGAAGGTCGCCAAGATGCCGGGCGTCAAGAAGGTCATGAAGGTGAAGGACACCGCGGTCGCGGTGGTGGCCGACACCTGGTGGCACGCCAAGACCGCGCTCGATGCTCTCCCGATCACGTGGGACGAGGCCGAGAACGGCAAGGTGTCCAACGCAACGATCGCCGACCACCTCAAGGCCGGACTCGCCGCCGAGGGCAACAATGGCGAACGCCGGAATGGCGATGCGCTCGCCGCCATCGCGGGTGCGGCAAAGAAGATCGAGGCCACGTATTCGACCCCGTTCCTCTCGCATGCCTGCATGGAAATGATGAACGCGACCGTCAGGCTTTCGGCCGACAAGGCCGAGTGCTGGGTCCCGACGCAGAGCCTCGAAGCGTCGCTCGCGGCACTGTCGGAGGAATCCGGCCTGCCGCTCGCCAAATGCGAAGTGCACCGCCACGACCTCGGCGGCGGCTTCGGGCGGCGTGGCGGCTTGCAGGACTACACGCGGCAGGCGACCGTCATCGCGAAGGAATTCCCCGGCACGCCGATCAAGCTGATCTGGAGCCGCGAGGAAGATCAGGCGCACGATTTCTATCGCCCGATCTCGATCTGCAAGATGTCAGCCGGCCTCGACGAGAAGGGCGAGCTGGTCGGGTTGCATGTGCGCTCGTCGGGCCAGTCGATCAACCACTGGCTCAATCCGGTCGGCATCGTCGGCGGCAAGGATATGCGCCAGCTTCAGGGCTGGTACGAGGCCGCGGGCGACGCGCAGCTCGGCTACACCGTGCCGAACATGCTGATCGAATACGTGATGCGCAACACGCACGTCCCTGTCGGACCGTGGCGCGGCGTCAACACCAATCAGAACGCCGTCTATATGGAATGCTTCATCGAGGAATGCGCACGCGCGGCCGGCAAGGACTCGCTCGAATTCCGCCGAGCGCTGATGGGCAAGCATCCCAAGCACCTCGCCGTGCTCAATGCCGCCGCCGAGAAAGGCGACTGGGGCAAGCCGCTGCCCGCCGGTGTCCATCGCGGCATCGCGCAGTTCATGGGTTACGGCAGCTATTCGGCCGCAACCGCGGAAGTCTCGGTCAGCAAGGACGGCAAGCTGAAAGTCCACCGCATGGTGCTGGCGACCAACTGCGGGCATGCCGTCAACCCACACCAGATCGCCGCGCAGGTCGAGGGCGGCGTCGCCTACGGGCTTTCGGCGACACTCTACGGCGAGATGGTGATCGACAAGGGCCGTGTCACCAACACGAACTTCGACTCTTACGAGATCCTCAAGCTCGCCGAGATGCCGAAGGTCGAGACCGTGATCGTGCCGACCTACGACTTCTGGGGCGGCGTCGGCGAGCCGACCATCTGCGTGGTCGCGCCCGCCGTGATGAATGCGATCTTCGCCGCGACCGGAAAGCCGGTGCGTGAACTGCCGCTGAAGAACGTGAAGCTGGTCTAGCTCTTCAACACCACACACGCGCCGCCTGCCTTGCGCAGGCGGCCGCAAATCTCGCCTGCGGCCTCGCGCGTCGCCGCCGGAATGCGCACGCGATAGAACGCGCGCGTGCCGCGCGAGCGCATTCGCGTGCCAATCACCATCGGCGCGACGTCGCTCAGGATCGCGCCGTGGCGTGTACGCGCCCGTGCATAGCTGGCGAGCGCGATCGTCTTGGAGAAATTGCCCGCGAGCTGCACGCCCCAGGGAGCAAGCGGAGACAACGCGATTGGCGATTCCTCGATCGGCCCGCCATAGGCTTCGATCATGCGCCGGTCGGTGCCGCGCCGGAATCCCGCAACCAGCACGAGACATTTCGTCGGAGCGCCGTCCAGCTCCGAACGCGCGGCGCCGCGCGCCGCTGCCCAGTCATCCGCCGTCCGGCCGGTGATGACCGAGACATACGCGCGCGTTTCGCCGGGCAAGCCGCCACGCCCGTCGAGCCATGCCTCGACCCGCGCCGGCCCGCCGTTATAGGCCGCCGCCGCCAGCCCGAGATTGCCAAAGCGCTTGCGCAAGTCGTCGAGCAACTCCGCCGACTTCGGGATTGCCTGCTCGGGATCGAACGGATCGGCAAGCCCGCGCTCGGCGGCTGTTCCCGGCATGAACTGCGCCACGCCCTGGGCACCCGCCCGGCTCATCGCGCCGGTGCGAAAACTGCTCTCCTGCCAGATCAGCCGCGTGAAGAAGTCGACCGGCACGCCATGCGTTGCCGCCGCACCCTCGATCATGCGGCACAGCGCCTGATCGATCGTCTCTGTCTGCTGCGCCATGGCGGGTGCAGCGCCGAGGGCGAGCATCACAAGCGCGAGGATCGTCCGGCTCACCAACACCTCACCTGCCTTCGCAACCCATGAGGCCCGGCAACGCCCGCCGCTCACGAAAGGTTGCCGGGCGATGTGACTTCCCATGCGCCATTTGCCGCGCATTTGGGCCTGTCAAAGCGGCTTGGCGATGGCAGCCCCGCCCGATAGCATCGCGGCACGTGTTCCCATCGACTGGAGATTCCCTATGCGTACAACGTGGAAGGTCCTTGCGGCGAGCGCAGTCGCGTCCGCCTGGCTTGCCCTGCCCGCTCCGGCGAGCGCGCAGGTCACGCTCAAGGCCGTGATGCACTCGGATCTGAAGATTGTCGATCCGATCTGGACCACCGCTTATATCACGCGCAATCACGGCTACATGATCTACGACACGCTCTTCGCGATGGACGAGAAGGGCGCGATCAAGCCGCAGATGGTCGAGAAGTTCGACGAAAGCGCCGACAAGCTGACCTATGTGTTCACCTTGCGCGACGGCCTGCTCTGGCACGACGGCAAGCCGGTGACATCCGAAGACTGCATCGCGTCGATCAAGCGCTGGGGCGCACGCGACGCACTTGGCCAGAAGCTGATGAGCTTCGTCGACACGATGACGGCGAACGACGCCAAGACCTTCACGGTGAAGCTGAAGTCGCCGACCGGGCTGCTGATCTTCGGGCTCGGCAAGCCCTCGTCGAACGTGCCGTTCATGATGCCGAAGCGCGTCGCCGACACCGATCCGAACACGCAGATCTCGGAATTCATCGGCTCCGGCCCCTTCGTGTTCAAGACCGACGAGTGGAAGCCCGGCGACAAGGCCGTCTACGTCCGGTTCGACAAGTACAAGCCGCGCTCCGAGCCGGCATCGGGAATGTCCGGCGGCAAGGTCGTGAAACTCGATCGCGTCGAATGGCTCGCGATTTCCGACCAGCAGCAGGCGGTGAATGCCCTGCTCTCGGGCGAGCTCGATTACGTCGAGCAGCCGGCGATCGACCTGCTGCCGCTGCTGAAGGGCGACTCCAACGTCAAGCTGGTCGACTACAATCCGCTCGGCCTGCAGTACACGTTCCGGCCCAACCACCTGCAGAAGCCGTTCGACAACCCGAAAGTCCGTCAGGCGCTGTTCTATGCCTTCAATCAGAAGGACTTCCTCGACGCCACGATCGGCAACCCGGACTACTACAAGGTCTGCAAGTCGATGTTCCCGTGCGGCAGCCCGATGGCGTCCGAAAAGGGCATGGAAGGCTTGCTCGAGTCCAACTTCCAGAAGTCGAGAGAACTGCTGAAGGAAGCGGGTTACGACGGCGCGCCGATCGTTCTCCTGCATTCGACCGACCTTGCTTCGCTCACGAACCTCGCGCCGGTTGCGAAATCGCTGATGGAAAAAGGCGGCTTCAAGGTCGACATGCAGTCGAGCGACTGGCAGACGGTCGTGGCGCGCCGCGTCAAGAAGGATCCGGCGAACGCCGGCGGCTGGCACGGCATGCTGACCGCGTGGGTCTCCGCCGACATCCTCAATCCGGTGATGACCGGCTTCGCCAATGCCAGCTGCGACAAGGCCTCGTTCGGCTGGCCCTGCGACGCCGAAATGGAAAAGCTGCGCGACGACTTCGCCCGCGAGACCGATCCGGCAAAGCAGAAAGCGATTGCCGAGGCGGTGCAGGTACGCGAGCGCGAGGTGGTCACGCACATCCATCTTGGCCAGTACTATCAGCCGATCGGCACACGAAAGACGATCGACGGAATCCTGACCGCGCCCGCGCCGGTATTCTGGAGCATCGAGAAAAAGGGCCGCTCGTAAAATAGTAAAGCGCCCGGACCCGCGCGTTCGCGGTCCGGGCGTTCCATTCGCCGGGACGAGGAGAGAGCATGCTCGGCTATATCCTGCGCCGGCTTGCCGCCACCGTGCCGGTGATGCTGATCGTCGCGGTGTTCGTGTTCCTGATGCTGCGGCTGACGCCGGGCGATCCGGCCGCCATCATCGCGGGCGACAACGCCAATGCGGATCAGATCGCGGCGATCCGCACGCGGCTCGGCCTCGATGAGCCGATTTTCACGCAGTTCTTCATCTGGATCGCCAATATCCTGCGCGGCGATTTCGGCGAGTCGTTCTTCTTCAAGAAGACCGTGCTCGACCTGATCGTCGGCCGGATCGAGCCGACGCTCGCGCTGTCGCTCGCCACCATCATCATCGCGGTCTGTATCGCGGTGCCGCTCGGCGTGCTCGCCGCCTACAAACAAGGGAAGCTCATCGACAAGATCGTGATGGGCTTTTCGGTGCTCGGCTTTTCGGTGCCGGTGTTCGTGATCGGCTACTCGCTGATCTACCTGTTCGCCATCCAGCTGAACTGGCTGCCCGTGCAGGGCTATCAGCGCATCGGCGACGGCTTCGGCGGCTTCCTGCAACGCCTGATCCTGCCATCCATCACCCTGTCGATCATCTACATCGCGCTGATTGCGCGCATCACCCGAACCAGCGTGCTCGATGTGATGGGCGAGGATTACATCCGCACCGCACGCGCCAAGGGCCAGGTCGAGATCAAGGTGCTGTTCAAGCACGCGCTGAAGAATGCCGCGGTGCCGATCGTCACAGTGATCGGCCTCGGCGTGGCTTTGCTGATCGGTGGCGTGGTGGTGACCGAGAGCGTGTTCACGATTCCCGGCCTCGGCCGCCTCACCGTCGACGCGGTGCTGGCGCGCGACTATCCGACAATTCAGGCTGTGATCCTGCTTTTCTCGTTCGTCTACGTGCTGATCAACCTGATCGTCGACCTCGCCTACACGCTGTTCGATCCGAGGATCCGCTATTGAGCGCCGAGCCCACGCTTCTGGCCGGCGAGAAGGCCGCACCGCCGCCCAAGCCCGGCCTTGCCGGCCGGCTCGCGCGCGACGGCGGCATCGTCTTCGGCGCCACGATCATCCTGCTGATGGCGATCATCGGGCTGACTGCGCCGTGGCTCGGCACCAAGAGCCCGTCCGAGATCAATCCGTCGTTCCGCAATCGCGTGCCCGGCATCGAGCAGACCATCCGCAACGATGACGGCTCGACCCGCGTCTTCAAGTATCGCATGGGCACCGACAGCTTGGGGCGCGACATCTACAGCCGCGTGGTCTACGGCGCGCGCGTTTCGCTGATCGTCGGCATCACGGTCGCGGTCATTTCGATCGCGATCGGCCTCTTCATCGGCCTGATCGCCGGCTACCTCCGCTGGGTCGACGCCGTGGTGATGCGCCTGATGGATGGGCTGATGGCGATCCCGGCGATCTTGCTGGCCATCGCGCTCGTCTCGATCTTCCGCGCAGGGCTGTTCGCCGTCATCGTGGCGATCATCGTGCCGGAGATTCCGCGCGTGGTGCGCCTCGTGCGCTCGATCGTGCTCTCGGTACGTGAGGAGCCTTACGTCGAGGCCGCCATCGTCGCCGGCACGCCGACGCCGCTCCTGCTCTTCCGCCACATCCTGCCGAACACGGTCCCCGCGCTGATCGTGCAAGGCACGTTCATCTGCGCCAACGCGATCCTGCTCGAAGCAATCCTGTCCTTCCTCGGCATCGGCATCCCGCCCGAAACGCCGACCTGGGGCAACATCATGGCGGAAGGACGCGGCCTGTTCCGCATCTATCCGCACAACATCTTCTTTCCCGGCATCTGCCTTGCGCTCACCGTGCTCGCCGTCAACGTGCTCGGCGACGGCTTGCGCGACCGGCTCGATCCGAAACTCGCGCGGCGGATGTGATGGCTACGCGCACGCACAAGGCCCGTTCTCGATGTTCAAGGGCTGACCGTCCGCCTGCCGTACGGCGCTGGACCGCCTGAACGCCGTGGAGAACGTCTCGGTCGCAGTCGCGCCCGGCGAGATCGTCTGCGTCGTCGGGGAATCCGGTTCGGGCAAGTCCGTCACCGCGCACGCCATCATGGGCCTGCTGCCACCCGGGCAACTCACCGCCACCGCAGGCCGCGTGCTGCTGGAGGGCGACGACCTGCTCACGAAGTCGCGCGCCGAGATGCGCCGCATCCGCGGCGACCGCATTGCGATGATCTTCCAGGAGCCGATGACCGCGCTCAATCCGGTGATGCGGCTGGGCGACCAGATCGCCGAAGTGCTGGACATCCATACAAAGCTCAATGAGCGCGAACAGCGCGCGCGGGTGCTCGATGTGATGCGATCCGTGCATCTGCCCGATCCGGAGCGCATGATCGATGTCTACCCGCACCAGATTTCCGGCGGGCAGCGCCAGCGCGTCATGATCGCGGCGGCACTGGTGCTCGACCCCGTGCTGCTGATCGCCGACGAGCCGACCACCGCGCTCGACGTCACCACTCAGGCGCAGATCCTGAAGCTGATCAAGGAGCTGCGCGAGCGGCGCAACACCGGCGTGCTGTTCATCACGCACGACTTCGGCGTGGTCGCCGAGGTCGCGCATCGCGTGGTGGTGATGCAGCACGGCCGCGTGGTCGAGCAGGGCCGCACCGAGGACGTGCTGCGCCGGCCGCGCGACGACTACACCCGCATGCTGATCCGCTCGGTGCCGAGCCTGTCGCCGCCCGCGCGCGCGCCGATCACCGGCACGCCGATCGTGCTGCAGACCAGCGATCTCGACAAAACCTACGTATCGGGCGGCCTGTTCGCGCAGCGCCGCGAGGTAAAAGCGGCGATCAACGTAAATCTCTCGGTCCGCCGAGGCGAGACGCTCGGCGTGGTCGGCAAGTCCGGCTCCGGAAAATCCACCGTTGCGCGCTGCATCGCGCGGCTGATCGAGCCGACGGACGGCGCGATCCTGATCGAAGGCGCGGACGTCGCGAAACTTTCTGCGCGCGCGTTGCGCCCGCACCGCAAGCGCGTGCAGATCGTGTTCCAGGACCCGTATCGCTCGCTCAATCCGCGCCGTATCGTCGGCGCGGCGATTACCGAAGGGCCGATGAATTTCGGCATGTCCGAGACAGGAGGCGACGAGCGCGCGCACGCGAACTGATGCGCCTCGTCGGGCTCGATCCCGACGCGCTGTCACGTTTCCCGCATCAGTTCTCCGGCGGGCAGCGCCAGCGCATCTGCATCGCGCGCGCGCTCGCGATGGAGCCGGAAATATTGGTGGCCGACGAGCCGGTCTCGGCGCTCGACGTGTCGGTGCAGGCGCAGGTGCTCGAACTGCTCGACGACGTACGCAAGCGCTTCAACCTCGCGGTGCTGTTCATCACCCACGACCTGCGCGTCGCCGCACAGGTGTGCGACCGCATCGTCGTGATGCACAAGGGCGAGGTCGTGGAGGAAGGCGCCACCGCCGCGGTGTTCGCGGCGCCGAAGCACGATTACACCCGAGCGCTGTTTGACTCGGCACCCGGGCGCAATTTCGAGTTCGGGAAGTTTGAGGTGTGATGCGCCGTGTCCCGGGCGCACTGCGGCGCGAAGTGCCGCTGTGCAGACCCGGGATCCCGGTTTCTTATTTCAAAGAGAAGCAACCGGGGTCCCGCATCTGCGATGCACCACCAAGCGGTGCTGCATCGCGTGCGGGACACCAGATTACTTCCCCGCCATCTTGCCATACAGGAACAGGAAGTCGCTCGCCTGCGGCAGCGGCTTGTGGCACTCGAAGCATGCCGTGAGCTTCGCGTTTGCATTCACCGCCTTGGCCGCCGTGAAAGCCTGATACTCCCATTCGCCGTTGCGGATGTTGTCCGGGTATTCGGTGCCCCAGCCCTTGCGCTTCTCCATCACGGTGTAGGCGAGCAGATCGCCCTTGATGAAGCGGCCGTTCGCGTCTTTCTCGGGGTTGCCGTCCGCGGCCAGCTTGGCGCGATACTGCACCAGCGTGATCACCGTGCCGTCCGGCATCGGCTCTCCCTTCTTGGCCGCATCGACCGCCGCCTGGCTGGTGTAAAGCTCGCGGTACTGCTTGTTGTCGGCGCGATCGACCGTCGTGTAGAGCACGCCCTTGTCGTATCCTTCCGGAAACTTGACCAGATCGCCGCCCGCCCGAACGTGCGTGGCAAACGCGAACACGCCGAGGCCAACCAAAGCAGTCGCAACCGGCAGGACGCTTGATTTCAGCATTGTCTCCCCCTCGATAGTGCCGCCAACCGGGCGGCTCGGCTGCCAGAATAAACCCCACACGCAGGATTGGAATTCCTCCAATTCGCACGTTCTTGTGAGAACGCCGCGAATTACGAGCACCGATAGGGACAGGTTTCGACCGGGATGAAATTTTGCGACATTGCGGCGGCTGACCGCCCTTCCCGTTTCGCCGCGCGGAATTCGAAATGCCCCCTGACCTGAAAACCGACCGCGCGGCGCTGCGCCAGGCGCTTCTCTCGCCCCGCTCGGTCGCGATCGTCGGCCAGTCCGACGATCCCGGCAAAGACCACCGGCAGGCCGCTGCGTTTCCTGCGGCAGATGGGCTATCGCGGCGCCGTCTATCCGGTGAATGCCCGGCGCGACACCGTGATGGGCGAGCGCGCCTACCGCTCGATCGCGGCGCTGCCGGAGGTGCCCGACCACGCTTACCTCGTGGTGCCGACCGAAGCCGTGATCGACACGGTGGCCGAATGCGGCAGGGCCGGGGTGAAGGTCGCCAGCATTTTGGCAGCGGGTTTCTCCGAAACCGGCGCGGACGGCGTCGCGCGCGAACAGCGGCTGCGCGAGGTCGCGGCCGAGACCGGCATCCGCATCGTCGGGCCGTCCTGCCTCGGCGTGATCAACATGCGCGAAGGCGTGATGCTGACCGCCAACGCGGCGTTTTCCGAACCGGACATTCCGGTCGGCCGCACCTTCGTGGCCTCGCACTCCGGCACCATGATCGGCGCGCTGATGTCGCGCGGCAAAGCCAAGGGCATCGGCTTCGCGGGGCTGGTTTCGGTCGGCAACGAGATCGACGTCTCGGTCGGCGAGATTTGCCTCTCGCACGCTCGACGATCCGGACATCGACGGCTACCTGCTGTTCCTCGAAACCATCCGCAACGCGGCCGCGCTGCGCGAGTTCGCGCTGGGCGCGGCCGAGCGCGGCAAGCCTGTGGTCGCCTACAAGCTCGGCCGCTCGTCGGCCGCGCGCGAGCTTGCCGTGACGCACACCGGCGCGCTCGCGGGCGAGGACGATGTGGCGAGCGCATTCCTCGCCGATTGCGGCATCGCGCGCGTGGAAACTCTCGAAGGGCTGCTTGAAGCACTTCCGCTGGTGCGCCGCACGCCGATCCGCCCGGCAGGCGCGCGCAAGCCGCGCGTCGCGGTGCTCACCACAACCGCGGGCGGCGCCATCATGGTGGTGGATCCGCTCGCGATGCGCGGCGTCGAAATCGCGCAGCCAAGCGACGAGACGTTCGCGCGGATCGTGCAGCTCGGCGTCGAGGTTTCGCCCGCGCGCATCATCGACCTGACCATCGCGGGGGCGAAGTACGAGATCTACAAGGGCGCGCTCGACATTCTCACGACTGCGCCCGAGTTCGACGCGGTGCTGGCGGTGGTCGGCTCGTCCGCGCGCTTCCATCCCGAACAGGCCGTGAAGCCGATCGTCGATAGCGCGAACGCGGCGAAACCGATCGCGGCGTTTCTGGTGCCCGATGCCCCGCAGGCGCTCGCCACATTGAGAGAGGCCGGCGTGCCAGCGTTTCACACGCCCGAGGCCTGTGCGGACGCCATCGCGGCGGCGTTCGGACGGCGCGAGCCAAAAACGGCGGTCGCGGCACCGCAGGCTGGCGCAGGCCGCGTGCTCGATGAACTGGAGGCCTACGCGCTGCTCGACCGGCTCGGCGTACCGCGGTCGCCTGCCGTCGCGCTTGAGACCACGATTGCGAAAGCACCCGCCCTCCCCTTCCCCTACCCGGTCGCTGTGAAAGTTCTGTCTGCCGACATCCCGCACAAAACCGAGGCGGGCGGCGTCGCTCTGAATGTGCACAACGGTGAAGCATTGCTCACCGCGATCAAGTCCATGCGCGAGACCGTGAAACAGCGCACCGGCATCACGCCGGAGCACGTGCTCGTCGCCCCGATGGTCTCCGGCATCGGCGAAGCACTGGTCGGCTATCGCGTCGACCGCGAGGCCGGGCCGCTGATCATGGTTGCGGCCGGCGGCGTGTTCACCGAAATCTACCGCGACCGGGCGCTGCGCCTCGCGCCGGTCGATTTGCCGGCCGCCCACGAGATGATCGCCGAGGTGAAGGCCTTCGCCACGCTGACAGGGTTCCGGGGCGGACCGGCCGGCGATCTCGACGCGCTAGCGCGCGCCATTGTGGCGCTGTCGCAACTGGCGTTGCAGAATGACCCGGCCATCGCCGAGGCCGAGGTCAATCCGCTGATCGTCCGGACTGACGGCGTTGTGGCGGTCGACGCGCTGATAAGAACACTATGACGGGGAGGCCCTGATGCTCGATCAACTGGCCGCGCGCGTGAACGGCGACGCCAATCTCGTACGGCGCGGCAAGCACGTCACCACGACCTTCCTGATCCAGATCGACAACGCCGACCATCTCGTCAGCGTCGCCGAGGGCAGTATCACCGGCATCAGGCCCGGCCCGTTCATCACGCCGAACTATTCCTTCGCGCTGCGTGCCTCCCGCGAGAGCTGGGACAAACTGTGGTCGGAGAAGCCGATCCCCGGCTTCACCGACATCTTCGCGCTGGTGAAGAAGAAGCTGCTGCGCATCGAGGGCGACCTGCATCCGTTCATGAGCAATCTTCTCTACTTCAAGGGCGTGATCGCTGCGCCGCGGCCCCGGAGGGAGCCGCGACATGAGCCCACGCTTCGAACCGGCCATCGGCCGCTATTTGCATCTCGACCTGCTTGGCAAGCCGCATCGGCTTTATGTCGAGGAGGCCGGCCAGGGCATTCCCCTGCTCTGCCTGCACACCGCAGGCTCCGACGGGCGGCAGTATCGCGGCCTGCTCAACGACGAGCGCATCACCAAGAACTATCGCGTCATCGTGTTCGACATGCCGTGGCACGGAAAATCGTCCCCGCCCGTCGGCTGGGAGAACGAGGAATACCGCCTCACCTCGCGCGACTATGTGCGCATGATCCTCGAAGTGTCCGCCGCGCTGGAGCTCGACAAGCCCGTCGTGATGGGCTGCTCGATCGGCGGGCGCATCGTGCTGCATCTCGCGCACGAGCATCCGGAGAAATTCCGCGCCATCGTCGGGCTGGAGATCTCGCCCAAGGTCGATCCGTATTACGACACAAGCTGGCTGCATCGGCCGGATGTGCACGGCGGCGAGGTCTCCGCCGGCATCGTCTCGGGGCTTGTCGCACCGACCGCGCCCGACGAAGGCCGCTGGGAAACGCTGTGGCACTACATGCAGAGCGGCCCCGGCGTGTTCAAGGGCGACCTCTATTTCTACATGATCGACGGCGACATCTCGGACAAGCTCGACCACATCGACGCGCGCCGCTGCCCGCTTTATCTGCTCACCGGCGAGTACGACTATTCCTGCACCACCGA
Organism: uncultured Alphaproteobacteria bacterium; assembly: GCA_963779545.1. Lineage (GTDB taxonomy): Bacteria > Pseudomonadota > Alphaproteobacteria > Rhizobiales > Xanthobacteraceae > PALSA-894. The sequence continues at coordinate 62,737 of CAVZYQ010000017.1, forward strand.
GGGCACGCTCGAAGTCGCGAAGCGCACCGGCGCGCAGGCGACCATCATGAAGGACCTCGGCCATTTCCCGATGAGCGAGAACCCCGAGAAATTCATCGGCTATCTGCTGCCGGTGCTGGAAGAGATCCGTTCGGGCAAGAAGGCGAGCGCCGCATGAAGACCTCCGAAGCCCACACGCTGCATCCCGCCGCGGGCGCGACCGCGACCATCGTGAGTTTTGCGAGCGGTCTGCGCTACGCCGATCTCTCGGACGAGGTGCGCTACTACGCGCGGCGGCATCTGCTCGACACCGTCGGCGTGATGATCGCGGGCGCGCCCGGCGATGTCGCGACAAATGCCGAGACAATGCTTGCCGGCGTGCGCAGCGGCGGCGGCAAAATCCCGGTCCCCGGCCGCGCCAAGCGCCACGACCTGCTCGACGCCGCCTTCCTCGGCGGCACGGCGGCGCATGGCATCGAACTCGACGACGGCTATCGCGTCGGCTCGGCGCATTGCGGCTGCACGGTTGTGCCTGCCGCGCTCAGCGTCGGCTACGAACGCGGCGCGAGCGGCGCGCAGATCATCGAGGCGGTCGTCGCCGGATACGAAGTCGCGATCTGCCTCGCGCGCGCCTGCGCGCCGGACCTGCGCCAGCGCGGCTTCCATCCGACCAGCGCGGTCGGTCCGCTCGGCACCGCGGTCGCGGTCGCGAAGCTGCGCGGCCTCACCGCCCAGCAGATCGCCGACGCGCTCGGCATCGCGGCCAGCGCCTCCGCCGGCCTGTTCGCCTTCGTCAACGGCGGCGCCGACATCAAGCGCCTGCACGCGGGCCACGCCTCGCGCGAAGGCATCCAGGCCGCGCTGCTCGCCGAGCTTGGCGTGCAGGGCCCGCCCAACGTGGTCGAGGCGCGCGACGGCTTCATGCAGGCCTTCGCGTTCGGCCGCTCCGACAAGGCGCGGCCCATCGCGCTGCCGCCCGACGCGCCGTTCGGCATCACGGATTGCTACATCAAGCCATATGCGTGCTGCCGCCACATCCAGCCCGCCGTCGAGGCGCTGTTCGGCCTGATGAACGACGAGAAGATCGACGCCAAGGACATCAGCAAGGTCGATGTCGAGACCTATCGCATCGCCGCCGAGCACGCGCACACCGGCTGGGACGACTACGCCAGCGCGCAGCTCTCGTTCCCCTACCTGATGGGCCTCGCGGCGCGCTTCCGCGGCATCAAGGTGGAGCATTTCAACGCGGCAACCCGCAGCGACCCGGCGTTTGGCGACGTTCGCCGAAAAGCTCACCGTCACGGCGCCGCCGGAGATCGACGGGCTTTATCCCAAGCTCCGCCCGGCCCGCGTCACCGTGACGACACCGAAGGGCAAGTTCGTGCGTCAGGCCGACGAGGCGCTCGGCTCGCGCATCGTGCCGCTCGACGATGCCGGGCTGGAGGCGAAGTTCATCGAGCTGGTCGAGCCGGTGCTGGGCGATGCGCGCGCGAAGGCGCTGGTGCGGCAACTTTGGGATGTCGAGACGCTCAGCGACATCCGGCCGCTGGTCGACGCGACGGCGCTCTGACCCGTGTCCCGGGCGCAGCGCAGCATGCAATGATGCGCTGCTGACCCGGGATCCCGGTTTCTTTTACACGTAGGCAACCGGGGTCCCGCATCTGCGACGCACCGCGAAGACGCGCTGCATCGCGTGCGGGACACGGAAACAACCATCGGAGGACGAATGCCCAAAGCCGCAAAGAAAAAACTCCCCGCAAAAATCTCCGGCAAGAAACCTCGTCCGCACTGGCGCAAGGACTGGAAGAAGGCCGAGAGGCCTGGGACGAGGGCCTCGACGTCCGCCGCGCGATGTTCGGGCCGGCCGGCGCCGAGAACCAGATCGCCGACACCTCCGACTTCATGTGGCCGATGCAGGACTACGTCACGCGCAAATGCTTCGGCGAGACCTGGACGCGCCCGCACCTCAACCGCAAGACCCGCAGCCTGATCACGCTCGCGATGCTGGTCGCGCAGGGCCGCCCGCACGAGATCGCCGTGCATGTGCGCGGCGCGGTCAACAACGGCGTCAGCAAGGAAGAGTTGTCCGAACTGATGATGCACTCGATCATCTACTGCGGCATTCCGAAGGCGGTCGAAGGTTTCCGCACCGCGCAGGGCGTGCTCAAGGACATGGGCTTCGAATGAGCATCAAGACCGTCGGTTTCATCGGCATCGGCAACATGGGCCGGCCGATGGCGGCCAACCTCGTGAAGGGCGGCTATCAGGTCGTCGTCTATGACCTCGACGGCAAGCGCGCGCAGCAGACCGCAAAGGACATCGGCGCGACAGCCGCCACCTACGCTCGCGGAGCTTGGCAAGAGTGTCGACGCCATCGTCACCATGCTGCCGACCGGCAAGGAAGTGCGCGCCTGCCTGCTCGAGACTGAAAACGGTGCGCTCGCGGCGAACCTCCCGAAAGGCGCGCTGGTCATCGACATGAGTTCGGCCGATCCGGTCGGCTCGCGCCAGACCCACGCCGATCTCGCCAAGCGCGGCCTCGCGTTTGTCGATGCCCCGGTGTCCGGCGGCGTGCCGCGCGCAACCGACGGCTCGCTCGCGATCATGATCGGCGGCGATCCCGCCGCGGTCGCGGCCGCCAAGCCGCTGCTGTCAAAAATGGGTGCGCGGCTGTTCGAGGTCGGAGGCCCCGGCAATGGTCACGCCATGAAGGCGCTGAACAATTTCGTGGCCGGCACGAGCTTCATTGCCGTGTCCGAGGCGCTGCTGGTGGGCGAGAAGTTCGGGCTCGATCCGGCGACAATGATCGACATCATGAACGTCTCGACGGGAAAGAGCTTCAACACCGAAATGGTCGCCAAGCAGCACCTCGTCTCGCGCCAGTTCGCCTCCGGCTTCGCGCTCGGGCTGTTGGCAAAAGACGTCGGGATTGCCGCCGACCTCGCGAAGGCCATCGGCGTCGACAGCCCACTCATCGGCACGTCGTCCGCCCTGCTCGGCGAGGCGCGCGACAAAGTGGGCAGCGAGAAAGACCACACGCTCGCCTACACCTACTGGGAAAAGCGCGATAACAAGGCTGCCAAATGACGTGGCGGCAAGAGCCGCCATTGTGATAAGCAATAACAAAATAACTTATGGGAGGAACGGCAATGAAACACATCGGGAAACTGACGTTTGCCGCCGCACTTGCTCTGCGCCGGCTCTGCCTTCGCGCAGGACAAGCCGGTCGAGTGGCGCTTCTCGCACTGGGTGCCGGCCGCGCACCCGATGCATCCGGCGGCCGAAGCCTGGGCCGCCTCGATCGACAAGGCTTCCGGCGGCACGATCAAGATCAAGATTTTCCCCGCGCAGCAGCTCGGCAAGGCGTTCGACCATTACAACATGGCGCGCGACGGCATCGCCGACGTGGCGCATGTGAACCCCGGCTACGAGCCCGGGCGCTTTCCGGTGATGGGCGCGATGGAGCTGCCGTTCCTGTTCGCCAACGCCAAGGAAGGCAGTGCGGCGCTCGACGCGTGGTATCGCAAGTACGCGCCGAAGGAGATGGCGGACGTACATTACTGCCTCACCTTCGCGCACGATCCCGGCACGTTCCATTCCACGAAAAAGAAGATCACCAGCCCGGCGGACATCAAAGGCATGAAGGTGCGGCCCGCGAACGCGACGATCGCACGCTTCGTCTCGATTCTCGGCGGCACCAACGTGCAAGCCTCCGCGCCGGAGTCGCGCGACGTGCTCGAGAAGGGCGTCGCCGAGGCGATCACCTTCCCGTGGGGCTCGATCGTGCTGTTCGGCATCGACAAGGTGACGAAGTATCACGTCGACAGCGCGTTCTACGTCACCGAGCAGGGCTGGGTGATCAACAAGGGCAAGTACGCGGCGCTCTCCGCCGCGCAGAAGAAGGTGATCGACGATCACTGCACGCCGGAATGGTCCGGCAAGATCGCCGAACCTTGGGCGACCTTCGAGGCCGGCGGCCGCGAGAAGATCAAGGCGCAGGCCGGGCACGAGCTGAATGCGCTCACGCCCGAGCAGCTCGCCGAGTGGCGCAAGGCGGCCGAGCCGCTCTATGCCGAATGGGCCGAGAACGCCAAGAAGGCCGGCTACAATCCGGACGAGATCATGAAGGACCTCAAGGACAGCCTGACGAAGTACAAGTCGCTGTATTGAGCCGCACGCTCCTCTTTTCCCTCTCCCCGCTTGCGGGGAGAGGGTGGCGAGCAACGCACGTTGCGAGCCGGGTGAGGGGCATCTAAGAAATCACGAATAGCCCCTCACCCGACCGCCTTCGGCGGTCGACCTCTCCCCGCGCGTAGGGAGAGGTGAAGAAGGAGAGACCATGCTTGCAGCCCTGAACGGCGCCACCCGCATCCACGTCACCATCGGCGATCCGATCGCGCAGGTGAAATCGCCCGCCGGCATCACGCAAGGGTTCTGCGGCGCGCGGGCATGACGCGATCATGATCCCGCTGCAGGTGAAGCCCGCCGACATCGAGGATTTCTTCAAGCTCGCCAAGAAGCTGCCGAACCTCGACGGCATCGTCATCACGGTGCCGCACAAGCCGGTCGCGTTCCGTCATTGCGACACGACGACCGAGCGCGCCAAGGTGCTGGAGGTGTGCAACGTGATGCGGCGCATGCCGGACGGCCGCTGGACCGGCGACATGACCGACGGCGGCGGCTTCATCGCGGCGCTCAAGCGCAACAGTTTCGATCCGAAGGGCAAGCGCGCGCTGCAGATCGGCGCGGGCGGCGCGGGCTCGGCGCTCGCGCTCTCGCTCACCATGGAAGGCGCGAGCGTGACGCTGTGCGATCTCGATACCGCCAAGCGCGACGCGCTGATCGCGCGCCTCGGCAAGCACGGTCACAAGGTCGCGGCGACCGACAAGCCCGACCCGTCCGGCTTCGATCTCGTGGTCAATGCGACACCGGCCGGCATGAAAGACGGCGATCCCCTGCCCGTCGATCCGTCGAAGATCGCGAGCAGCACCTTCGTCGCCGACGTCATCACCATGCCGATCATGACGCCGCTGCTCACCGCGGCGAAACAGAAGGGCTGCGGCACGTCGACCGGCGTCGACATGTTCAACGCGCAGGTCGATTTCATCACGGAGTTTTTGCTGGGGACGTAACTGTGCCCGCACGCGGTGCGGCACGCAGTGACGCACCGCAGATGCGGGACCCTGGTTACTTTCTTCTGCTAACAAACCGGGGTCCCGGGTCTGCATCGCACCACGAGCGTGCTGCGATGCGCCCGGGACAAGCATCAGTTCACCAACCCCTGCTTCACGATCCACTCATTGACCAGCTTCGCGACATCGTCCGAGTTCTTGTCCATCATCAGCATGTGCGTGTTGCCGGTGAGGCCCATCTTGGCCAGCTCAAAAGTGTCAGATCTTGCCGCCCGCCGCCTTGATGGCCTCACTCCACCTCGTCGGGTTCGGGGTGATCTTCGGCCACACCGGATGCTTGTCGATGAAATCGCCCCACACGGTCAGCAGCGGCACGCCCTTGACCTTCGCGGCGTCGGCCTTCGCCGGATCGGGCGCGCCTGACGGCTCGACCGCGATCAGCGCTTTCACCTTGTCGGGCGCGTTGAGCGCGGCATTGAAGCCGAAGTTGCCGCCCTGGCTGTGCACCACGATGATGCACGGGCACACCTTCTGCACCAGCGCGTCATAAGCCTTCTGCGTCGCGGCATCGTTGGTCGCCCAGCGCGGCACGCCCTGCTTCATGAACTGATCGAGGTTCTCGACCGGAAACTGCTGGCCCTCGTAGGCCACGCGCTTGCCGCCCGACCTCATAGGTCGGACCGATGCGGAACAGCTCCCACGCCTCCTTCTTGGTGCGGAAGATCGGCTCGCTCTTGAAGATCTCCGGATAGCGCGCCCACGAGGCGCGGCCGCGCTCGACCGCGTCCGACACGTACACGTCGTAGCCCGCGTTGAGGAAGAACTGCTGCCAGCCGGGCTTGCCGTCGGGTTTGGTTTCCCACGTGACGCCGGAGAGTCCGCCGCCGTGCCACAGCAGCAGCGGCACTTTGCCTTTGGGCTGCGCGAGCTTCACGTATTGCACGTACATCTGTTCGACCTCGAACTCGCCGTTCGGGTCGACCTTGATGGCCGGCATGCCGGGGCTGAACACGACGTCCTTGGTCGGCAGGCCGACGAGCGTCTCGCTTCGTCCGCCGACATGGAAGCTGCCGACTTCCTTGACCATGTAGTCGGCGGCCGCGGGCGCGGCGGCCGCAAAAGCGACGCAACTGCGAGCGTGATGGCGCGCATTCATATCCTCCCCGTGCTGTTGTTGGGAGGAAGCGTATCAGCCGATGGACGCGCGCGCTATCGCACGTCCATCGAGGCGACCGGCCGCCAAACCAGCAGCCGCTTCTCGATCGCCGTGACCGCCATGTCGATCACGATCACGAACACGGCGAGCACGAACATGCCGGCAAACACACCCGCGACGTCGAACACGCCCTCGGCCTGCTGGATGATGTAGCCAAGGCCCGCCGCCGATCCCAGATATTCGCCCACCACCGCGCCCACCACCGCGAAGCCCACCGACGTGTGCAGCGAGGAGAACATCCACGACAGCGCCGACGGCCAGTACACGTGGCGCATCAGCTGCCGCTCGCTCATGCCGAGCATGCGCGCGTTCGCCAGCACTGTCGGGCTCACTTCCTTGACGCCCTGATAGACGTTGAAGAACACGATGAAGAACACCAGCGTGAAACCGAGCGCGACCTTCGACGCGATGCCGAGCCCGAACCACAGCGCGAAGATCGGCGCCAGCACGACGCGCGGCAGGGCGTTGATCATCTTCACGTATGGGTCGAACACCGCATTGATCATCGGCTTGCGGGCGAACCAGAAGCCGACCAGCACGCCGGCGAGCGATCCGATGATGAACGCCAGAATCGCCTCGACCAGCGTGATCCACAGATGCTTCCAGATCGTGCCCTCGTAGAACCATTTCACGACGCGCGAGGCGACATCGAGCGGCGTGGAGAAGAAGAACGGCGGCAACACGGTCAGGCAATCGTTCTCGCGGCCAAGGTACGACAGGCCGCAGATCGGGTACTTCGTGAGCACGTGCCAAAGTCCGATCGACACGACCGCGACAAGGATCTGGAGCGTGAGGAGCGTCGCGCGGCTCATGGTCACCCTCCCCCCGTCTGCTGATAGCCCTTCATCACTTCGTCCTTCAGCGCTTCCCAGATTTCGCGATGCAGCTGGTGGAAAGCGGGGTCGAGCTTCACCTCGCTGATGTCGCGCGGGCGGCTCAGCGGCACCGTCCAGTTGCCGATGATGCGCGCGGCCGGCCCGGCCGACATGATCACCACCCGGTCGGAGAGCGCGATCGCTTCTTCGAGATCGTGCGTGACGAACAGCACCGCCTTGCGGTCCGCGCTCCACAGGTCGAGCAGCAGATTGCCCATGATCTGGCGCGTCTGCGCGTCGAGCGGGCCGAACGGCTCATCCATCAGCAGGATCTTCGGATCGCGGATCAGCACCTGCACGAGGCCGACGCGCTTGCGCTGCCCGCCGGAGAGCATGTGCGGATAGCGGTCGCCGAAGCCGCCGATGCCGACGCGAGTCGAGCCACGATGCGGCGCGCTCGCGTGCCTCGGCCTTCGCGGTCCCGGCAATTTCGAGACCGATCGCGACGTTGTCGATCGCGGTCTTCCAGGGGAACAGCGCCTCGGCCTGAAACAGGTACCCGGCCTGCCGGTTGAGGCCCGGCAGTCCCGCGCCAAAAATCCGTCGCTTCGCCATGCGATGGCGCAATCAGTCCGGCCGCCACGTTGAGCAGCGTCGACTTGCCGCAGCCGGTCGGGCCGACGATCGCGACGAATTCGCCGTCTGCGACCTCAAGCGAGGCGCGTTCGACGGCCTTGTAGGTCCCGCCGTCGGCGAGGCGGAACGTCACATCGACATCCTTGAGCGAGACGGCCGCCGCGAACGCGCTTGCGGCATTCGAACTTGCGGCCATGCATCCCCTCTCGTTACGGCGGTCTTGGTGCTCGCCCCGCGGCAAGCTAGCGGGATCAAAGGAAGATGCAAGCGATGGGCAACGCGGCGCGTGGGCGCGGTCTACAACCCCTTGATCAGCCCTGCGTCGATCAGCAGGCGGTTGAAACGCCGCGCCTCGGCGCCGCCGTTGCAGCGGTAGAACAGCCCATTGCAGCGCTGCAAAATCTTCTTCTGCTCGGCGAACGAAGGGTCGAGCGGAACGCCTGCGGCTTCCAGCACGACCAGCGGCAGGTACGGCGCATCGAGCGCATTCACGGCGGAGGAGAGATCGCGCGGCGTGAAGTTGATCGTGTTGATCGCGTAGTAGGTGGTGAGGAAGCGCGGATCGGCAGCGGCGATGCGGCGCGCGATCATCGAGTCGTCCTGCCCGGGATCGATCAGGCTGCGCGCGAGGTACGGCTGGTGATCGCCGAAGCGCACGATCAGGAATTGCTCGGAGGGGAAGTCCTTCTTCAGCCGCTCGACGAAAGCCTGATAGTCGACCGCGCTCAAATGCTGGCGCCGCAGGTACTCGTCGACGTCGGCGCGGTTGCCGGGATCGCGCCATTCGGGCGCGAGATCGGGCCGGAAGCGGAACGTCCATGGAAAGTGGTTCTGCGCCGTATAGACCAGAAGAAACAGCGGGTCCTTTCCGTGCCGCTTCGCAATCGTTTCGGCCGCCTTGTTGAAATAGAACGAGTCGGGATCGAGGAAGCTCGCGCCGAGCGACTCGAAGTCATGGAAGTTCTGAATTCCGGCGGTGGTCTGGAAATTCCGCGCGCTGAGGAACGCACCGTACATCGGATAAAGCGTGTGTGTCTTGTAGCCGCAGTTGCGCAACGTGTGCGGCAGTCCGCGTTCGACGCGCCCCGCCGCGATACGCGTGACGAACTCGGCGAAGCGCCCGTAGGAGCGCGCCGAAAGGCCGGTGAGCACATTATATTCCGTGTACCAGCTCGGGCCCCCGGCACCTTCGACCATCAGCGAGCGCTGCGTGCCGTCGCTTGATTGAAAATGCGCGCCATAGCCGGCCGGAAGCTTGATGCCAGGAATTGCGCGCGCATCGAAGCTCGAACTCGTCGAACACCATGATGATGTGCGGCAGCTTCGTGACCGTGCACGGCGCGGCCGGAGCGGCGGCGAGCCGGTCGACGGTCTTGGCGTCCGCCTCCAGTACGCCGCGCGTGATGAGGTCGCCGACCGCGGTCACGCCCGAGCGCGTGAATTTGGAGAAATAGTTTTCCGCATAAAACTCTTCCCACGGGTCGCTCGGGACCGCGGTCGCAAGTCCGACGAGACACACAAGACACGCCGCCGCACCGAGCGATGGCGACGCGGCTGCGCACGCGGAACGGATCGAAGTGCCAGATCAGGACCAGCGCAACGAGCAGAAGCGCGAGCGCAATCGCGACCTTCATGCTCAGGTTGGGGAAGACCTTGATCAGGAACGAGAACGTGTCCGCGTCGACCACCATGAGGTCGACGAAGTTCACCGTCATCAGCAGCACATCATGCTTGAACTGCGAGAGCAGGATCAGGAGCGCAAGCCAGGCGAGCGAGATGGCGGCGGCGACCGACGGCCGGCGCAGCAGCAGCATCCAGCAGAAGTTGAAAAATCCCCACGACAGCAGGAACGCCAGCTGCGGCACCAGCCGGCTTTCGGTCGCGAGCAGGACGATCAGCGCTGCGACGTGAAGGGTCGCCAGCACAATGAGGCCGGCAGCACGCCCGCGATCGGCGAACGAAGCGCCGAAGAAACGGGTACTCAAAGCGGCAATGGCGGGCGGCATGACCTACACGGCCGCGCCCGGATTATTGTCCCCAACTTATCCCCAGGCCGCGGTCGGCGTCATAAAACTGTAATCAACGCGTCATGGCAAGAGTCGGTGCATTTTGCCGCGAATTTTCGCCGCCACCGGTTAACCCGGCGCGAGCAGTGCGCCTGCCAGCGCGGTGTCGAAGAACGTTGTCAGCGAGGAAATCCGGCCATCCCGTACCTCGATCAGGTCGAGGATGTCGGTATCCGCCTGCTTGCCGTTCCCGGCGCGGAAGCTGCCGCGCCAATGCACAACGGCGCGCGGCGGATCGATGATCCGGCAGTGGATCGTCATGCCCAAGAGTTCGAAGGCATCGAACTGGGCCTTCAGCGCCAAGGCCTGCTCGGCGCGGGATTTGGTTTCCGGCCCTCCATTGACGCGGAAGCAGCCGTCGTCGGCAAAACAGGCCGTGGCGCCCTCCACGTCCTGGCGCTGACGCGCCGCATAGGCCTTGTCGAGGATGGCTTCGATCGAAGCGCGGGTATCCATGATCTGCTCCCTCGGCGTTGCAACTCAGGCGGGCAGCATGCCTCATGGGCAGACCGAACGCAAAACGAGCCCGCAAGCGGGCCCGTTGCAAACGGATGCCGCTCGTCCCGCGAGAGCGGGGACCCAGAGCCAAGAACTGGAGTCCAGCTTTCGCGGGAATGAGCGGAGTAAGCGGTCAGTTCCTCGCCTTGTCGACCAGCGCTTTCGCCTTGATCCACGGCATCATGGCGCGCAGCTTCTCGCCGACCTGTTCGATCGGATGCTCGGCGAGCTTGGCACGCGTTGCCTTGAACGACGTCTGGTTGACCTTATTCTCCAGCATCCAGTCGCGGGTGAACTTGCCCGACTGGATGTCGTGCAGCACGCGCTTCATCTCGGCGCGCGTATCCGCATTGATGATGCGCGGGCCGGAGACGTATTCGCCGTACTCGGCGGTGTTGGAGATCGAATAGTTCATGGTGGCGATGCCGCCCTCGAAGATGAGGTCGACGATCAGCTTCACCTCGTGCAGGCACTCGAAATAGGCCATCTCGGGCGAATAGCCCGCCTCCACCAGCGTCTCGTAGCCGGCCTTGATCAGCTCGACGAGGCCGCCGCAGAGCACCACCTGCTCGCCGAACAGGTCGGTTTCGCACTCTTCCTTGAAGCTCGTCTCGATGATGCCGGCGCGCCCGCCGCCGATTGCCGAGCCATACGAGAGGCCGAGGTCGTGCGCGTTGCCCGACGCGTCCTTGTGGATCGCCAAGAGACAAGGCACACCGCCGCCGCGCTGGTATTCGGAGCGCACCGTATGGCCGGGGCCCTTCGGCGCGATCATCAGCACATCAAGATCGGTGCGCGGTTCGATCAGGTTGAAGTGCACGTTCAGCCCGTGCGCGAACATGATCGCGGCGCCCTGCTTCATGTTGGCGGCGAGGTGGTCGCGATAGATCTCGCCCTGCAGCTCGTCCGGCGTAAGCATCATCATCACGTCGGCCCACTTCGCGGCCTCGGCGACTTCCATCACCTTGAGCTTCTCGGCCTCGGCCTTCTTCACGCCCGCAGAGGTCTTGCGTAGCGCGACAACGACATCCTTCACGCCGCTGTCACGTAGGTTCAGTGCGTGCGCGTGGCCCTGGCTGCCATAGCCGATGATCGCGACCTTCTTGCCCTTGATCAGGTTCAGGTCGGCGTCGCGGTCGTAGTAAACACGCATGATCTCTTACCCCTTGCTCCTTGGGCCCCAAAGGCCGTTTCGTTTTGTGACGGTGCTTCTAGTTTCAATGCGCCGCCCGGACAAGCCCGGGACGGCCGTTGACGTTACGCCTTGGCGAGATTGACGATCCCGCCGTTTCCGCCCTTCTCGGGCACGAACATGTTGAACTTGTACTTCTTCGAAAGGGCGTTCTGGCTCCATTTCAAGCGCTTGGCGACGCTCTCGATCGCCTCCCGGTCGCGCCCGTCCTCATCGAAGAACTCGGAGAAGAACAGCGCATCGAGCGCCGAGCTCGGAAACCACTCGGCGGAGCCCGCATAACCGCACACCCAGCGCGGCGTCTTCGGATGGTCAGGCTTGCCGAAAATCGTCTTCGCGTTCTTGTCAGTCAGGATGTAGCAGCCGCTGAAATAGAGCCCCGCGACCCGCGTCCCGACCGCCTCGCTCTGCTTCAGAATGACGTCGCGGATGCGCCGCATCGGGACCTTCTCGCCGTTCGGGCACTCGATCATGCTGCTGGCGCAGTGCGAGCCGATGTAGATGTAGGAGACCCGCTTCTTGATCACGAATTTCAGCACTTCTTCCAGCGACGCCTTGCTGACGAAGCGCTCATAGAGATATTCGCCGCGATCGTGCCGCGCATCGCAAAGCAGGTCGAACAGCGGCCGCACCGAAATCTCGTTCGAGAACCATTTGCTCTCGAGCACCGCCAGCAACCGCCTCCGCCGCATGATTCTACATCCCCTCCGGCCCGCGGGAGATAGCTACCACGCCGGTGCGGGAGACCTCCACCAGCCCGAGCGGCAGCATCAGGTTGATGAAGCTTTCGATCTTCTCGCTCGCGCCGGTGATCTCGAAGATGAAGCTCTCGGTCCCGGCGTCGATCACGCGCGCGCGGAACGCGTCGGCGAGGCGCAGCGCCTCGACCCGGTTCTCGCCCTTGCCGCGCACCTTCACCATCGCAAGCTCGCGCTCGATCGCGGGACCGGACTCGGTCAGATCCACCACGCGCTGCACCTGCACCAGCCGTTCGAGCTGATGGCGGATCTGCTCGATCACCATCGGCGTGCCGGTGGTGACGATGGTGATGCGCGAGAGATGCTTCTCATGCTCGGTTTCCGAGACCGTGAGCGAGTCGATGTTGTAGCCGCGTCCGGAGAACAGGCCGATGACGCGCGCGAGCACGCCCGGCTCGTTGTCGACCAGCACCGAGAGCGTGTGGCGCTCCGGCCGCTCATGCACGGTCGCGGCGGGGTAGTGGGTCGTCGTTGCGCTCGTGTTCACGTCACTTTTCCCAGGTCGTTCGTCATTGAGCTTTCAGGAGCGTGTCCCGGCGTTGAATGTCGACTTCGGAGCGCGCGTGCTTCAGAAACGCCCGCTTCTTCTTCAGCACCTCGCTTTTTGCGAGCTCTGCAATCGCCCCATCCTTCAGATTGACGCCGCTCACGAGGTCATAAATCTCGACAAGATGATTCAGGATCGCGGGACGTTCGTCCTTACGCGGTGCAGGCTCCGACGCGACGACATCGAGGCTGAACACCGGGAAATACAGCCGGCCCTTGTCGATCGTCGCCGACAGCGAAATGAGAAGCTCATCCCGCTTCCCCGCAAGCTGCTCGCCGGTCGCACTGCGCGCGCACTCGCGGAGCAGAAACTCGATCTGGATGATCGTGTCGATCGCGCTGTTCGTCCACGCGATGATGTCGTTGTCGCGTTGAATGCGAAGCGTAACGATCGCCAGTTTCCGTTGCTTGAAATAGGCAACAACGGAAAATGCAAACGCAACGCAGGCGATCGCCGCAGCGGCGAGGTCGAGCTGTATTGCGATACGCTCTTCGATCTGCATCGCTACACCAGCACCTTGCCCTTTTCGTCGATCGCCTTGCGGATGTCCTGCTCGACGTCGCCCATCAGCATTTCGTTATGCGCCTTGCCTGACGGAATCATCGGGAAACAGTTTTCCGCCTGATCGACCATGCAGTCGAAGATCACCGGCTTGTCGACGTTGATCATCTCCTTGATGGCATGGTCGAGGTCGCCCGGCTTGTCGCAGCGGATGCCGACGCCGCGGTAGGCCTCGGCGAGCTTCACGAAATCCGGCAGCGCCTCGGAATAGCTGTGCGAGTAGCGCCCTCCATGCAGCAGCTCCTGCCACTGCCGCACCATGCCCATGTACTGGTTGTTCAGGATGAATATCTTGATCGGCAGATTGTACTGCGCCGCCGTCGACATCTCCTGCATGGTCATCAGCACCGAGGCCTCGCCCGCGATGTCGATCACGAGCGACTTCGGATGCGCAAGCTGCACGCCCACCGACGCCGGCAGGCCGTAGCCCATGGTGCCGAGCCCGCCGCTCGTCATCCAGCGGTTCGGCTCCTCGAACTTGAAGAACTGCGCCGCCCACATCTGATGCTGCCCAACTTCCGTCGTGATGTAGACGTCGCGATCCCTGGTCAGGTCGTACAGGCGCTGGATCGCGTATTGCGGCTTGATCGTCTCGTTCGAGGGGCGGTACGCGAGGCAATCGCGCGCCCGCCACTTGTCGATCTGCTTCCACCATGACGCCAACGCGGCCTTGTCGACCTGCTTACCGCCCTCTTTCCAGATGCGGATCATGTCTTCCAGCACGTTGGCGCAATCGCCGACGATCGGAATGTCGACCTTGACGTTCTTGTTGATCGACGAAGCGTCGATGTCGACGTGGATCTTGCGCGAGTTCGGCGCGAACGCGTCGATACGGCCGGTGATGCGGTCGTCGAAGCGCGCACCGATGCACAACATCACGTCGCAATCGTGCATCGTCCAGTTCGCCTCGTAGGTGCCGTGCATGCCGAGCATGCCGAGCCATTGCGGGTTCGCGGCCGGGAATGCGCCGAGCCCCATCAAAGTCGAGGTCACCGGAAAGCCGGTCATCCGCGCGAACTCGCGCAGCAGATGGCTCGCCTGCGGACCCGAATTGATGATGCCGCCGCCCGAATAGATGATCGGTTTCCTGGCATTCGCCAGCATCTCGATCGCAGCTTTGATGCGGTCCTGATCGCCCTTCACCCTCGGCTGATAGCTCTTCATCGGCACCTCTTCGCGCTCCAGATAGGTGCCGGTCGCAAACTGCACGTCCTTCGGGATGTCGACCACCACCGGTCCCGGCCGGCCGCTCTTCGCGATGTGGAACGCCTCGTGCAGGACGCGCGACAGGTCGTTCACGCTCTTCACGAGGTAATTGTGCTTGGTGCAGGGGCGCGTGATGCCGACCGTGTCGCACTCCTGGAACGCATCGTTGCCGATGAGATGCGTCGGGACCTGTCCCGTGATGCAGACCAGCGGGATCGAATCCATCAGGGCGTCGGTCAGTCCGGTCACGGCGTTGGTCGCGCCGGGGCCGGAGGTCACCAGCACGCAGCCGACCTTGCCGGTCGAGCGCGCATAGCCCTCGGCGGCGTGCGTCGCGCCCTGTTCGTGCCGCACCAGGATGTGCTGGAGCTTCTGTTGCTGGAAAATGGCGTCATAGATCGGAAGGACCGCCCCGCCCGGATAGCCGAAGATGTGCTCGACCCCATTGTCCAGCATGGCCTGGACCACCATTTCGGCGCCGGTCATTTGTCTGCTCATGGCTCACTCCAGTCTCGGTCAGCTCTCGGTCGTTAAACTCTTACTCAGGCAACAAAAAAGGCCCCTGAAGGGCCCTGCACGCACCGCCTGTTCGCGGATGGCTGTCAGCCACCCTCGGCAGTGCGTGCGATACCTACGATAAGAATATTGCGCGACATCGTCCTAGTCCGTCATTTCCTTGCGCGGGCTTATAAGGCTCTCGCGCGGGCTACGTCAAGCAGAATTAAGGCGTTCCGGCAAGACGGCAAGGCATTACGAAAGCTCCATCAGCAGCCCGGTCAGCAGCTTCGCCCGCACGGCCAAGCTGTCGACCAGAATGTGTTCCTGCAGCGTATGGGCGCCCGCGCCGCAGACACCCAGCCCGTCCAGCGAGGCAATTCCCAGCGCGCCGGTGAAGTTGGCGTCCGAACCGCCGCCCGAGCTTTCGTGCGCGAGGTCGATCCCGAGGCCGGCAGCGATCCGCTTCGCGGTGTCGTACATCGCCAGAGTCTTGGCGTTCGGCTCCCACACCGGGCGCGTGACGCCGCGCGTGACGATGAAGCGGCCTGACTCGTCGTCGCCCTTGGTCAGGCCAAGCATGCGCTCGACGCCGCCGTCGAGATCGCTCTGACGCTTGGCCATGCTCAGCGCCTCGCCCTCGCACGCGCTCGCCACGCAGTTCACCCACTGCCCGCCGTGGATCACGCCGACGCTGAACGTGCAGGCATCGGTGGTCATGCCTTCGATTTGCGGGATCATGTCCGCCATGATGCGGATCGCGGAGCGCCCGTCCTTCAGCCGCGCGCCCGCGTGGCTCGGCCGGCCGATGGCTTTCAGATTGAACCGCGCAATCGCATAGCGCCCGGTGACGATCCCGCCGTCAGCCCGGCCCGGCTCGGGCACCAGCACATATTTGTGCCGCGCGGCTTCTGCCTCGATCAGTTCGCGCGTGCTTGGACTGCCGATTTCCTCATCGCTGGTGAACAGGAACGTCACTGGCAGCGCGGGGCCCTCGCCCAGCCGCTGCAGCATGCGCAGCGCTTCGAGTGCGATGAAGTTGCCGCCCTTCATGTCGAAAATGCCCGGGCCGTAGCACTTGTCGCCCTCGCGCCGCCACGGCAATCCGGACGCAAGCGTGCCGACCGGATGCACGGTATCGAGGTGGCCCATGACCAGAACGCCGGGCTTGTCCTCGTGCCCGAAGGAAAATCGCGCGCGCACGCAATCGCCGAGGCCCATCCGTCCCGCGATACGCTCCACCGTCGCACCGGACTGCAGCGCACTCCCGCGCCGCGTGGTCCATCATCGCATTCACCCGCGCCGCATCGAAGGTCGGGCTTTCGATCTCAACCCAGGGCTTGAGGCCCGCCAGCATGGCGTCGGCATCGAACGGCAGTTGCGCAATGTTCATGGGGCACTCGTCTGGCGGGCAGGAAGACAGCCGCTATGATAGAGGAAGGCCGCGCCGAAAAACCATCAGGAAACGCCCATGCTCGACCCTGCTTCCGTTAAAGCGCTGTTCTTCGACGTGTTCGGCACCGTGGTCGACTGGCGCACCTCAATCGCACGTGAAAGCGAAGCCGTGCTCGCGCCGAAAGGCCACACGCTCGACTGGCTCGCCTTCGCGGACGCCTGGCGCGACGAGTATCAGCCCGCCATGGAAGAGGTGCGCACGGGCGTGATGCCGTTCTCCAAGCTCGACGTGCTGCACCGGCGCAATCTTGAGCGCATCCTGCCGCGCTTCAAGGTGTCCGGCCTCGACGAAGCCACGATGGCGCACCTCAACCGCGCCTGGCACCGGCTCGACGGCTGGCCCGACGCGACCGAAGGACTGCGGCGGCTGCACCGGAAATTCCTGATCGCGCCGGTGTCGAACGGCAACATCTCGCTGATGTGCGGCATCGCGCGGCGCAACGACTTCCCGTGGGACGCGATCCTCGGCGCCGAGATCGCGGGCGACTACAAGCCGAAGCCCCGCGTCTATCTGCGCGCCGCCGAAGCCTTCGACTGCGCGCCCGGCGAATGCGTGATGGTGGCGGCGCATTCCGGCGACCTCGCTGCGGCGGCCGCGGCCGGGCTGAAAACCGCGCACGTCGCGCGGCCGAACGAGCACGGCCCCGGCAAGGGCGAGACCAAGCCGGACGTACCGGTCGATATCGCGGTCGGCAGCTTCACGGAACTTGCCGACAAGCTTGGCGCATGATCACAGGCGTCTCACCGGATCGTCATCGGAATTGCATCGCGTCCCTGCGCGGCTCGGATATTTTCGGGCAAAGCTGAGGAGCCTGATGCCCTTCCTGCGCGAAAAATCCGGCAAGTGGAGCCCTGAGCGGATCGTTGCCTTCGTCGGCGCATGCCTGCCCGCGCTGTGGCTGGCGTGGCGCGCGTGGAACGGAGAGCTCAACCCCGCGCGCCCGGTGAACGAAGCGATCCACTCGACCGGCTACTGGGCGATGCTGTTCGTGGTCTTCTCGCTCGCCGTCACGCCGGCGCGCCGCCTGTTCAACGCGCCGAAGCTGATCAACATGCGCCGCACGCTCGGCGTCACGGCGTTCTGCTACGCGGTGCTGCATCTTCTGCTTTACGTCGTTCAGGAGAAGTACGATCTCCTGAAGGTCGCGAGCGAGATCGTGCTGCGCGTCTATCTCATCATCGGCTTCCTCGCGCTGATCGGCCTGACCGCGCTGGCCGCAACCTCGACCGACGGCATGATCAGGCGGCTCGGCGGCGCGCGCTGGAGCCGGCTGCACAAAATCGTTTACGCGATCGCGATCCTCGGCGGCATCCACTTCCTGATGCAGACCAAGCTCGACATCTCCGACTCCGTGATGGTCGTCGGCTTTGTGCTCTGGCTGCTCGGCTACCGGCTGCTGCACCGCTACGTCGGCGCCGTGAGGCTGATGTGGTCACTCGCACTCACGTTCATGGCGTCGGCGCTCACCGCCGTCGCCGAAGCCGCATGGTACGGCGCAACAACCGGCGTGATGTGGACGCGTGTACTGTCAGCCAACCTCGATTGGGACATCTGGAGCCTGATGTTCCGCCCTGCGCATTGGGTGCTGATCGCGGGCCTTGGCGTCACGTTCGCGTCGTTCCTGTGGTCGCTGCGTCCTCAGCGGCCGAGCGCGCGCAGGACCTCGCCAAAAGCGCCCTCCGGCGCGATCCATGCCCAGTCCGTCAATTGATGGCGCACCCAGGTGAATTGCCGCTTGGTGTAGCGGCGGGTGTCGTTCTTTCCGCCTTCGGCCGCTTCGGCCAGCGTGATCTCGCCATTGAGATGGCGGATCAGCCACGGCACACCATGCGCCTTCATCGCCGGGAGCAGCGGGTCGAGCTTGCGCTCGCCAAGCGCACGCACTTCATCAAGCGCGCCGGCGGCCATCATTATGTCGAAACGCGCATCGATGCGGCGGCGCAGCTCGGGCCGCTCCGGCGCGAGGAAGACCTTCACGGCATTTGAGGCGTCCACAAGCGGCGGCAGTCCGTCGCGATGCCACTCACTCAACGAACGTCCGGTCGCCTCCAGCACCTCAAGCGCGCGTGCGATGCGCGTGCGATCGTTCGGCTTTAGCGTGGCTGACGATGGATCGCGCCGCGCGAGTTCGCTGTGCAAGGTCACGGGACCTTCCGCTTCCATGCGCGCCCGCACGTTTGCCCGGATATCATCCGGGACCCACGGTACGTTCGACAACCCCCGCGTCAGCGCCTTGAAATAAAGCCCGGTGCCGCCGACGAGGATCGGTACGCGACCTGCTGCCTGCACATCCGCCAACCCCGGCTGCACATCCGCCAGCCATCGCCCGACCGAATAATTCTCCGCCGCATCGACGTGCCCGTAGAGCAGGTGTGGAACGCGCGCTTCCTCATCCGGCGTCGGCCGCGCCGTGATGACCCGCAGGTCGCGATAGACCTGCATCGAGTCCGCATTGATGATCGTGCCGCCGGTCTCCCGCGCGACCGCAAGCGCCAGCGCCGACTTGCCGCTCGCGGTCGGCCCTGCGATAAGCACCGCCTTTCCGGCAGTTTCCGAATGACTCACGTCGCAACTCTCATTTCCAATCCGGCCCACGCCGCGCTCGACAATCCCGCGATCGCGCTTGCCGTGGGCGTGCTGGCGACTGCGCAGGACGTGCGCGTGCTCGACCCCGGCATCGCGGCCGATATTCCCTTTACGCCGGGCGGCGCGAACGACAAAGCGGTCGCCGAGCTGTTGCGCACCGCCCTGAAGGACTTGCCCGTCGATGTGGTCGTGCAGCCGGCCGCCGCGCGCCGCAAGAAGCTGTTCGTCGCCGACATGGATTCCACCATGATTGGCCAGGAATGCATCGACGAACTCGCCGACTACGTCGGGCTGAAGGCACACGTCGCGGCGATCACCGAGCGGGCGATGCGCGGCGAGATCGCGTTCGAGCCCGCGCTGCGCGAGCGCGTCGCGTTGCTCAAGGGCCTGCCGGTCAAGGCCGTCGAGGAGGTGATCGCAAATTGTATCACCTTGACGCCAGGGGGCCGCACGCTGGTCGCGACCATGCTCCGGAACGGCGGCTACACGTGCCTTGTCTCCGGCGGGTTCACGTTGTTCACCAGCCGCATCGGCGCAGCGATCGGGTTCAACGAACACCGCGGCAACACGCTGCTGGTCGACGGCGACGCCTTCGCGGGCGCGGTGCAGGAGCCGATCCTCGGCCGCGAGGCCAAGCTTGGGACGCTGATCGAGCTGCGCGATCGCCTCGGCATCGCCGCCAGCGAAACAATGGCCGTCGGCGACGGCGCGAACGACCTTGCGATGATCGAGGCGGCGGGCCTCGGCGTCGCCTATCACGCCAAGCCGAAGGTCGCCGCAGCCGCGCACGCGCGCATCGATCACGGCGATCTCACGGCGCTACTCTATGCGCAGGGCTATGCGCGTGCCGAGTTCGTGGAATAGCGCCCGATCAGCAGCGTACCGATCGCGAGCGCATACACCAGCGCGGCGACCGCAAACACCGCGCCGCCGCCCGAGACCTCACGGATAAGGCCGAAGGCCGCGGGCGCGAACGCGTAGGTCGCCTGCCCGATGGCAACCACCAGCGCGACCACACGCGGCACGTCGTCCTTGACGAAATCGGTCTGCGCGATCAGCGGCGGCATCGAGGTCACGTTGCCGATGCCGACGCCGAACAGCATCACGCCGAGAAGCAGCAACGGAATATTGGTACCCGCGGCCACGACCAGCAGCAGCGTCCCGGCGATCTGCACCGCATAGCTGATGCAGGCGACGACGCGGCGGTCGGCATGCGCCGGCATCAGCCAGCCGACGATCATCCGGCCAAACATTCCGGCGCCGGTGCCGATGCCCATGACGATGCCGGCCCACCCCTTGCCGAGCGCCGGCACCAGCAGCGAGTAGAGGTGCGTGATCAGGCCGATCTGCGCGAACAGCGAGAGCGCCGCGCCGGCCGCCAGCGTGATGAAGGCGACATCGCGCCACAGCAAGCGCCCCGGCAGCGCCTTCGCATGCGGCGAGGTGACGGACGCGGCGGGCACGCCCGGATCGTCGCCGTCCGGAGCGAGCCCCATCTGCTGCGGCGTGCTCGAGAAAAATCGCAGCGCAAGCACACCGGTCGCCGCAATCGTGGCGACGCCGATCAGAGCCGCGGCGAGTGGAAATCCCAGCCTCCGATCGCCACGACCCACAGCGGCGAGAAGATCAGGCCGGCGAAACTCGCGCCGTTATAGGCGGCCCCAAGCGCGGCCGGCCGCGTGCGCACGAACCACGGCGAGACGACCGCGTTGACCGCAACGCCACCCATCGCGGCCCAGCCCGCGCCGCTCACCAGCGTGGCGGCGAAAAGCTCCCAGGGCTCTGCCGCAACGGCCCAGCCGAAAACACCCGCCGCGAGTAGAATGGCCGCCGTCGTGGTGACGGCCGGCAGTCCGAACCGCCGGTACAGCGCCGGCACACTGGCGACGACGATGGCGCCCGCGAGATAGTGCACCGTCACGGCGGTCGAGATCACGCCGAGCGAGAAGCCGCGCGCCTCGCGCACCGCATGCAGGTAGACCGGGGGGCCGTAGAACCCGAGGCCCCAGCCGAAGAACGCGAGCACGAAGGCCGCGCCGACGATCCGCCATCCATAGAATTTCGCCACGCGCATTCTCCCCCGGTCAATCTGCCGGGCGCACGCAAGCGAAGCTACGGCATACGCCGAAGCGTCGCTCCGTCTGATGCTGAGGAGATAGGCGCGATGTGTCCGGGAAACTTGGAGAAAATTGCGGGAAAACTCAACCGACTGTCACGTCTTTCCAGAAGCCGACGCGGTCCGCGACCTGGGCGATGCGCGGCTGCGGGCGCTCGTAGACCCATGCGTTGCGCGGATAGCGCCTGCCGTCGATCACGACGTCATAAAACTGCACGGCGTGCGGACACTCGAGATCCTTCGGTGTCCTGGGCGACTTCTCCAGCCACTCCGTGCGCGCAGCGGCGAGCGGGAAATAGTGGTAGCCGCCGACCGAAACGGTGTCGCTGCTGTCGGCGAGCACGGCGCCGTTGAGCGTGGCTTTCATATGAAGCTCCGTAGGGCGGGCAAAGCGAAGCGTGCCCGCCGAATCTCAAGCCTCAAATAAGAAGGCGGGCACGGCGTTTCACGCCCATGCCCGCCCTACAGCAATCACAGTCTGCTTACTGCAGCGTCAGGGCCACGAAGCGCACGTCGCCCTCGGTGTTAGCCACTAGCAGAAGAGCGGTCTTCTTGCCGTCCTTCTTGAGCTGGTCGATGCGCTTCTGCACGTCGGCGGGGTTTGTGACCTCCTCGTCCGTCACCTTGACGATGACGTCGCCGGCATTGAGCCGCTTCTCGGAAGCCGCCGAGTTGGCGTCAACACCGGTGATCACCACACCCTTCACGGCATCCTTGATCTTATACTTCTTGCGCAGGTCCTCGGTCAGGCCCGCGAGGTTGAGGCCGAGCGCCTTTTGAACGACCGACTTGTCTTCGGGCGGCGCATCGGTCTTCACCGACGCCTGCTGCGGCGTGTCCTCGAGCCGGCCGAGCCGCACGGTCTTGGTCTCTTCCTTGCCCTTGCGGATCACCAGCACCGGCACGTCCTTGCCGATCGGCGTATCGCCGACGATCTTCGGCAGGTCGCGCATCTCCTTGATGTCCTTGCCGTCGAACTTGACGATCACGTCGCCCGGCTCGATCCCGGCGGGCTTCGCCGGGCCCTTGTCGTCGACACCCGCGACGAGTGCCCCGCGCACCGGCTTGATGCCGAGGCTTTCGGCGATGTCGTCGGTCACCTGCTGGATGCGCACGCCGAGCCAGCCGCGCCGCACTTCCTTGAACTCGCGCAGCTGGTCGATCACCGCCATCGCGGTGTTGGCCGGCACCGCAAAGCCGATGCCGATCGAACCGCCGGAAGGTGAGATGATCGCGGTGTTTACGCCGACGACTTCGCCGTTAAGATTGAACAGCGGGCCGCCCGAGTTGCCGCGGTTAATCGCGGCGTCGGTCTGGATGTAATTGTCGTACGGCCCGGAATTGATGTCGCGGTTGCGCGCTGAAACGATACCCGCCGTCACCGACCCGCCGAGGCTGAACGGATTGCCGATCGCGATCACCCATTCGCCGAGCCGCAGCTTCTCGGAGTTGCCGAACTTCACCGCCTTCAGCGGCTTGTCCGGCTTCACGCGCAGCACCGCGAGATCGGTCTTGGGATCCTTGCCGATCAGCTCGGCCTTGAGCTTGGAGCCATCGTTGAACACGACGTTGATTTCGTCGGCGTCCGCAATGACGTGATTGTTGGTGACGACGATGCCCTCGGCATCGATCACAAAGCCGGAGCCGAGCGAATTGACCCGGCGCGGGCTGGGTGTGCCGCCCTTGTTTTCACCCTGTCCGCGGCGGTTCTTGAAGAACTCCTCGAAGAATTCCTCGAACGGCGAGCCGGGCGGAATGTTCGGGCGCGCTTCGGGGCCCGGTCCTGTTCCCGGGTTCTGCTCGCGGCGCGCGGAAGGTCCTCCGGAGTTGACCGTCTGCGAGGTCGAGATATTGACCACCGCATCGATCACCGCTTCGGCGACGTCAGCGATGTTGTCTGGCCCGCGGGCGTGACCCTGCGAGGCAAGCGGGAGCGCGAGCGCCGCCGCCGCGACAAGCCCGAGGGCGGAGCGGCGAACGTTGAGGAGTGCGGAAGTGCCGGCCATGGGCGTCGGTGCTCCAGAGTGAATGAGATTCGCGCGACAGTGCCCCCGCGCCGGGTTCCGCGCAAGGGTTGTCGGAGCCGCACTAGCCGTTGGAAATGGGGCGGAAACGGGGCTCGGAGCCGCCCCTACACGGTCCGGTCCGGCGCGACCTGTCGCGCCGCCGGCGGCGCCATCACGATCCATTCGCGCCAGATCGTGAGCAGTGCCGCCATGATCACGGGCCCAACGAAAAGGCCAAGCAGTCCAAAACTTGCGAGACCGCCGAATATCCCGACGAAGGCCAGCAGGAACGGCAGCTTGGCCGCGCCTCCGACCAGCGCAGGCCACACAAAATGATCCCCGGCCAGCATCACCACCGCACCCCACCCGAACACCGCGAAGGCAACCCACACCGGACCGCCGCTCACGCCGAGCGTTATTGCGGCGGCCGTGAACGCGGCCCACGCGCCGAAGGGAAGCATCGCGAACGCGATGGTCAGGATGGTGAAGACGATCGCGTTAGGCACGCCTGCGAGAACATAACCGGCACCGATCAATAGCCCCTCGGCGACCGCGACGACGATCGTGCCATTCACGGTTCCTCGAATCGCCTCGACCATCTTGCCGGCAAGCCCCTCGCCGGGATCGCCGAAGATGCGATCGGTCGTGAGCAACACGCGCTGCGCCAGCTCTCTTCCGTTGCGCAACAGGACGAACAGCGTGAGCAGCGCAACAACGAACATAAAGGCCCGGTGCAGCAACTGCCCGCCGAGCGTCGTCATCACCGCCGATGCCTTGTCGGCATTCAGGCTTTGCAGCCACGCAGCGGCCGCGCGCGGATCGGTGAGATTGCTCTGCCACCATTCGCGCACCGCATCCGCCGCCATCGGTGAACGCGCAATCCATTCCGGCACCGGGATGCCGTTGTCGCGTGCCTGCGTGATCCAGGTGATGAGCGCTTCGTTGTGCTGGGCGAGCTGATAGGCCGCGAGCCCCAATGGCAGAAAGACCGTCAGCCCGACGATCACGGTGATCAGAAACGCGCTGAGGCTCGAAGCGCCGCCGGTGAAAATCGCGGAGACCCGCAGATGAAGCGGCCAGACCGTGATCGCCAGGATCGTCGCCCAGATCAGCGCTGGGAGGAAATCCATCGCGATCCAGAGCGCGGCACCGAGCAGCACGATCGAAAGCCCGACACGTGCCGTCAGCCTTGCTCCGGGATGAAGCGGCAAAGGTTGATGATTATCGGCTTCCGTCCCGCTCTTGGCCGCGCGCGCGGACACGCGGCGCTGCTTTGTGTCCGTAGCCATGAGCGCCTGTCCCGTGAGCGGTTCGCGTCGATGGGCGAAAAGCAGCCTTCGCCAATGCCTTCAAGGGAAGCAACCCTGAACCCGACACGAAAGTTCCGGCGGGACGAGGCTATCCGCGCACGAACCATACGAGGATGACGCCCAGCACCGCCGAACCGACCCCGACCAGACGCAGCGGGCCGTCTGCCGTCTCCAGCACATGCGCCATGGCGTTCTTCGCGGCCGAAGGGCTGACCGCGAAGATCAGCCCCTCAATGACGAACACGAGACCAATCGCGACGATGAAATCCGACATACCCCGCCATTGCGCCGCGGATCACACCGCGGCGCAAGCCCTTATTGACGCGGCGCGGCCGGCGCGGATCGTCGCTCCGCTGTCACGCATCTTGCCGGAAGGGTCGGCGAAATAGCGGAAGAAGTCGGAGTTGGGCCGCAGCACCATGCGGGTATCGCGATGCCCCAGTCCGGCCTCATACGCCTGCATCGAGCGGTGGAAGGCGAAGAAATCCGGGTCCTTGTTGTAGGCGTCCGCGAAGATGCGGTTGCGTTCCGCCTCGCCCTCGCCGCGGATCGTGTCGCCGCGGGCCTGCGCGTCGGCGAGGAGAACCGTCACGTCGCGGTCGGCACGGGCCTGGATCTCCTGCTTGCGCTGCGAGCCGTTGGCGCGGAACTCGGCCGCTTCGCGCTGACGCTCGGTCTGCATGCGCTGGTAGACCGCCTGGCTGTTCTGCTCCGGCAAGTCGGCGCGGCGGATACGCACGTCCACCACGGTGATGCCGAAGTTCGCCGCCTCGCGGTCGAGTTGTTCGCGCACGCGGGCCATCAGGCCGGCGCGCTCGTCCTTCACGACATGCGTCAGCGTCGACTCGCCGAGCACGCGGCGCAGCGCGGCGTTCAGCAAGGTCGAAAGCCGAGAATTCGCACCTTCGATCGAACCGACCGATTGATAGAACAACAGCGCGTCCTTGATCTTGTAGCGCGCGAAGGCATCGACCACGAGCCGCTTCTGGTCCGAGGCGATCACTTCCTGCGCGGCGTTTTCGAGGTCGAGGATGCGCTTGTCGACATAGATGACGCTGTCGATCAGCGGATACTTCCAGTTCAGGCCTGGCTCGGTGATGACCTTGACGGGCTGACCGAGCCGGACAACGAGTGCGAGCCGGGTCTGATAGACCGTGAACAGCGACGAGTAGCCGACGATCGCCGCGATGACGGCGAGAACGATCAGCACGCCGCCTGCAATACCGAACCTCATCGCGTGCCTCCCGTCGTACTGGTTTCCGGCAGGCGCCGGAGCATTTCATTGAGCGGCAAGATGGGCACGACGTTGCCGCCGCTGTTGCCGCCCCCCTGGTTGGAATCGAGCAGGATCTTGTCGGTGCCGCCGAACACGCGCTCCATCGTCTCGAGATAGATGCGCTGGCGGGTGACCTGCGGCGCCTTCCTGTACTGCTCGTAGACCTGACTGAAGCGCGCCGCCTGGCCCTTGGCTTCGGCGACGGTCTGCTCGCGAAAGGCTTCGGCCGACTGCTGAATCTGCGCCGCCTTGCCGCGTGCCTCGGGAACGACGCGATTCGCGTAGGTCTGCGCCTCGTTCTGCGCGCGCTCGAGGTCGGCGCGCGCCGCCTGCACGTCGCGGAAGGCGTCGATCACCTGCGCGGGCGGATCGACCTTCTGCATCTGCACCTGGGTCACCTGGATGCCGGCCTGATAGGTGTCGAGCACCTTCTGCATCAGGTCATGCACGGCGGTTTCGGTCGCCTGCCGCGCGCCCGTCAGGATGGCCTGGATTTCCGACCGGCCAACCACCTCGCGCATCGCGCTTTCGGCGACCGCCTTCACGGTGCCTTCCGGGTTCTGGATGTTGAACAGGTAGTCGCCGGCGCCGCCGGTCTTGACCAGCCAGAACACCGACACGTCGACGTCGACGATATTCTCGTCGCCGGTGAGCATCAGGCTCTCTTCCGGGATGTCGCGCATCTGCGTACCGCCGCGGCGCGGGTCTTCGATCAGCCGCATGCCGATATCGATGCGATTGACGCGCGTGACCTTCGGGGTGAGCACCGTCTCGACCGGATATGGCAGGTGATAGTTCAGGCCCGGCTTGGCGTCGCGGGTGTATTTGCCGAAGCGCAGCACCACGCCCAATTCGTCAGGCTCGACCCGGAAGAAGCCCGAGAAGCCCCACACGACGATGCCAGCCAGCAGGATCAGCGCGATGCCGCGGCCGCCGAGGCTGCCGCCCGGCAGGACGCTTTTCAGCTTGTCCTGGCTGCGGCGCAGCAATTCTTCCAGATCGGGCGGTGTCGGACCGCTCGATTGCGGACCCGAACCCCAGGGCCCCTTGGAGCCGCCGCCCCCGCCGCCCCAGGGGCCGCCGCCTTGATTACTCCATGGCATTGAAATCTCTCCTGCCCGACTCCCAGCTTCGGGCGTGTCTTCGCGGGGGTTATATGGGACACCCCTGTGGCTTTCAACGCGGCGGCGCGCTGCGGCTTGGGGTCGCGGAGTCTGAGTTAACGTTTAGGGTCTAGCGCGTTTGCCTTGAGATAGCTCACGAAATCGTACCCCGCATCATCCCCCTCGCCCGCCGGATGGGACGTGCGAGCCGCCTCGCGCCACACGGCGGGATCGATTTCCGGAAAGCGCGTGTCGCCTTCCGGGCTCAAATGGATCTGCGTGATCTCCAGCCGCTGCGCGAACGGCATCGCCTGCACGTAAATCTCGGCGCCACCGATCACCATGATGTCGCTTATGCCGCGTCGCATCGCGTCGCCGCGTGCGGCGTCCAATGCGGCCTCGAGGTTCGGCGCGACCAGCGACGCCCGGCGCGGTGAAGTCCTTGTCGCGCGTCACCACGATGTTGGTGCGCCCCGGCAGCGGCTTGATCGAGGTCGACTGATACGTCTTGCGCCCCATCACCACCGGCTTGCCGAGGGTGAGTCCGCGGAAGTGGCGCATGTCGGATTTGATCCGCCACGGCATCGTGCCGCCCTGCCCGATGACGCCGTTGTCCGCCACGCCCGCGATGAGAACGATCTGCATCACGATCGCGCCGCCAGCCGCGTGAGCGCACTGCCGACGACGCGCACGCCGGTCCATTCATCGAGCATCACGGCACCCAGCGATTTGTAGAAGTCGATCGAGGGCGTGTTCCAGTCGAGTACCGCCCACTGGAAGTGGCCCCACCCGTTCGCGACGCACTTCGCTGCGAGATGAACCATCAGTGCTTTGCCGATGCCCTTGCCGCGATGCTGCGGCCGCACGAACAGGTCTTCGAGATAGAGGCCGTGCTTTCCGCTGAAGGTCGAGAAATTCAGGAACCAGAAGGCAAATCCAACCGGCTCGCCATCCCATTCGGCGACATCGCAGGACACGCGCGGCGTTTCACCGAACAGCGCCGCGTCGATCATCGTGTCGGTCGCGACGCACTCGTGCGTCAGCTTCTCGTATTCGGCGAGCTCGCGCACGAACTGGAGGACGAGCGGCGCCTCGCCGCGGCGCGCGGAACGGATGGAGAGGCTCATCGTGCGTGCGGCCCGCTCACACCGACACCGCGGCCTTGATGTGCGGGTGCGGCTCGTAGCCTTCGAGCACGAAATCCTCGTAGCGGAAGCCGGTGAGGTCCTTCACGGCCGGGTTCAGCTTCATCACCGGCAGCGTCCTTGGCGCACGCGAAAGCTGCTCATGCGCCTGCTCGAGATGATTGAGATAAAGGTGCACGTCGCCGAACGAGTGAACGAACTCGCCGGGCTTCAGCCCCGTCACCTGCGCGACCATCAGGGTCAGCAGCGCATAGGACGCGATATTGAACGGCACGCCGAGGAACGTGTCGGCGGAGCGCTGATAGAGCTGGCAGGAGAGCCGCCCCTCCGCGACATAGAACTGGAACAGGCAATGGCACGGCGGCAGCGCCATGCGGTCGACCTCGGCGGGATTCCACGCGGTGACGATCAGCCGCCGCGAAGTCCGGGTTCTTTTTGATCATCGCGACAACATTCGCGATCTGGTCGATCGTCTCGCCATCCTGCGCGGGCCATGAGCGCCACTGCGATCCGTACACCGGCCCGAGATCGCCGCGCTCGTCGGCCCACTCGTCCCAGATGCGCACGCCGTGATCGTTCAGGTATTTGATGTTGGTGTCGCCCGCGAGGAACCAGAGCAGCTCATGCACGATCGACTTCAGGTGCAGCTTCTTGGTGGTGACGAGCGGAAAGCCCTCCGCGAGATCGAAGCGCATCTGGTGGCCGAACACCGACAGCGTGCCGGTGCCGGTGCGGTCGCGCTTCTCCACGCCTTCGCGCAGAATCCGTTCCATCAGGTCGAGGTATTGGCGCATCAGCGTGTTCCGACTCAGGCGTCACTTTAGCGCCGGGGGGCGGGACGGCGAAGCACGCACGCTCCCTACTTGTGGACGGCCAAAGGCCCGTGCAACCGTTCGGTCAGCGGCGGCACATGGGGGAAACGGGCATGCTCACGCGCAGACATTTCCTTGGCGTGTCAGCGGCTTGCGCGCTGGCAACACCAGCCTTCGCTCAGGCATTTCCCGACAAGCCGATCCGCCTGATCGTCCCCTCTGCGCCCGGCGGCCCGACCGACATTCCGGCGCGGCTGCTCTCGCAAATCCTGCCCAAGCTCGGCCAGCCGGTGGTGGTGGAGAACCGCCCCGGCGCGGGCGGCGCGATCGGCGCGCGTGCGGTCGCGGCGTCCGCGCCCGACGGATACACGCTGCTGGTCGGCAACACGTCCGTGCTCGCCGTCATCCCGGCGGTGTCGGCCAGCGCGGGCTACGATCCCGCCAAGGCGTTCGCGCCGGTCGCGAAGATTTCCGAGAGCTACCAGATCCTCGTGGTGCACCCCTCCGCGCCATGGAAGAGCGTGGCGGAATTCGTCGCCGACGCGAAGGCCAATCCGGGCAAGTTCAACCTCGCGCACACCGGCGCGGGCGGCCTGCCGCATCTGACCGGCGCGCTGTTCACGGCGAGCACCGGCACCGATCTCGTCGGCGTGCCTTACAAGAGCGGCGGCGAAGCCGTCACCGCGCTGCTCGGCCAGCAGGTGCACTGCACCTTCGAGGCGATCTCGATCCTGCTGCCGCTGATCCGCGAAGGCAAAGTGCGCGCGCTCGCCATCACCAGCCGCAACCGCACGCCGCTCGCGCCGGACTTGCCGACCATGATCGAGGCCGGCGTGCCGGATTATGAGGTGACGACCTTCTATGGCGTGGTCGCGCCCGCGGGGACGCCGGGCGATATCGTCGCGAAGCTGAACACGGCGATCAACGAGGGTTTCGCGGCGGAGGAGATGCGGGCCGCAATCGGGAAACTCGGCTCCACGCTTGCGACCGGAAATGCCGCGGAGTTCGGTGCCTTCATGGCGGCGCAGGGCGCGAAGTGGAGCGCGGTGGCGAAGAAGGCGAACATCAAGGTGGAGTGAAGATCACTTCTCCAGCACCTTCGGCCAGTTCTTGTTCGCGCTGGTGATGTGCCCCGGGATGTCCTTCTCCCAGTCGCTCTGCACCTTCGCGTCGTAGTTCAGGAACAGCTTGCCGTCGACGATCTTCCAGTGATTGGGATCGCCTTTCGCGGTGTAGCCCTGCGACACCGCCCAGGCGCAATAGCCGCCATATTGCGGCGCGTATTTCTCCGGGCTCGCCTTGAACAGCGTCGCGGTTCTTCTCCGAGGCAAAGCGCCAGGTCACGCCTTTCCATTGATGCGTGATGGCGCTCTTGCCTTCGACCGGCTTGCCTTCGGTGAAATACGCGACCGGATCGTATCCGCCGACGGCGGATGAATTGAGCCAGCCGGTGTAGATCTCGGCGGCGACTTCGCCGATGCGGCCGAGCGGGCCGCGCAACGAGCGGCGGCGACGAGCACGCGGCGTGTCAGCTTGACCGGGACGCATGGATTCTCCCCGGAATGCGATTGCGCGCAGCATCGCGGCGCATGCGCGGCCGCGTCCAATCACGCCGGTTCAAGATCGCGTCAGTGCGCGTGAACACACATCAGAAGCAAAACGGCCCGCCAACCGGCGGGCCGCGTCGCATTTCTCTCAGAGCATCGCGGAACTAATTCACCTCCGCGCCCGCCTCCTTGATCACCTTGCCCCACTTGTCGACTTCGCTCTTCACCAGCGTGGAGAGCGCGGCCGGGCCGCGGCGCGGGCCGTCGGGGATGTCGCTGCCGAGTTCGAGCAGCCGCTTGCGCACGCCCTCGTCGTCGAGCGCCTTGGCGAGCGCGTCGGTGAGCTTGTCGACCGCCGCCTTCGGCGTGCCCTTCGGGGCGAACAGCGCGTTCCACGCCGAGGCCTCGAAAGCCGGCAGGCCCGCTTCCTTGGTGGTCGGCACGTCGGGGAGCGACGGATTGCGGTCCGGCGTCGCGATCGCATAGGCCTTGATGGTGCCGCCCTTGATCTGCGGCACCGCGTTGACGATCTGGTCGCACATATAGTCGACCTGTCCGCCGACCAGCGCGTTCATCGACGGGCCCGTGCCGTTGAACGGCACCGACACCGGCTTCACCGCCATGATTGAGTTCAGCAGCAAACAGGTGGTGAACGACACCGAGCCAACGCCCGCGTGCGCACCGTTGACCTTCGCCTCGTTCGCCTTCACGTAGGCGACGAATTCCTTCAGGTCCTTTGCGGGAAAATCCTTCTTCGCAAGGATCAGGATCGGCGTGCCGGCGATCAGGCCGACCGGCTCGAAATCGGTGCGCGGGTCATACTGCAGCTTGGGATAGAGCGCGACCGAGGCCGCGTGGGTGCCCATGTGGCCGGTGATGATGGTGTAGCCGTCCGGCGCGGCGCGCTTGGCGCGGGTCGAGGCGGTGGTGCCGCCGGCGCCGACCACGTTCTCGATCACGAGTTGCTGGCCGAGTGTGCGCGACATGTGTTCGCCGACGATACGCGAGATGACGTCGGTCGGACCGCCGGCCGCGAACGGCACGATCAGCGTGATGTTCTTGGTCGGGTAGTCCTGCGCGGCGGCAGGCAGCGCGGCGAGCATCAGCGCGGCGAGCGCGCCGCTCAATCGGGGCATCAACCTCATGGCGTTTCTCCTTGATTTTATTGCGCGACGAGCCTCGATGGGAGCTAACACCGCGGCCGACCGGGCATATGCAGGACAGATCGTCGCGGTGGTTTTAACGCGCTGAGCCGGGCACGCAAGCGTGTCCGGCTACCGCCGCGGATCCTAGAGAGTTCCAGCAGGCTGAACGCCGGGTTTGCTGAAAACCACCGGCCGTCAGCGTCGCTCAAGCGATCAGTTCGTTTCCTCCACGAACACCTCGTCGCGCTTCTTACGGATCATCGGCAGGAGCGCGATGACCAGCAGGAAGGTCGCCAGCACAAGCAGCACGCCGGAGATCGGTCGGGTGAGGAAGGTGGACGGATCGCCGCGCGCGATCAGCATGGCGCGGCGCAGGTTCTCTTCCATCAGCGGGCCGAGCACGAAGCCGAGCAGCATCGGTGCCGGTTCGAAGCCGTGCTTCATCAGCCAGTACCCGAGCAGCCCGAAGCTCGCCACCATGATGACGTCGGCGGGGGCGTTGTTGATCGAGTAGACGCCGATGGAGCAGAAGATCAGGATCATCGGGAACAGCATGCGGTAGGGCACGCGCAGCAGCCGCACCCACAGCCCGACCAGCGGCAGATTGATGACGACCAGCATCAGGTTGCCGAGCCACATCGAGGCGATCAGGCCCCAGAACAGGTCCGGCTGCTTGGTCATCACCTGCGGCCCCGGCACGATGCCGTGGATGGTCATCGCGCCGACCATCAGCGCCATCACGGCGTTGGGCGGGATGCCGAGGGTGAGCAGCGGGATGAACGAGGTCTGCGCCGCGGCATTGTTGGCGCTTTCCGGCGCCGCCACGCCTTCGATCACGCCCTTGCCGAACCGGTGCGGATACTTCGAGACCTTCTTCTCCAGCGTGTAGGCCGCGAAGGCCGCGATGACGGCGCCGCCGCCCGGCAGGATGCCGAGGATCGAACCGAGGACCGTGCCGCGCCCAATGGCCGGCGCGGCCGCCCTGAAATCCGCCATCGTCGGCATCAGGCCGGTGATCTTTGCGTTGACGATCTCGCGACTCGACGTTTGCTCGAGGTTGCGCATGATTTCGGCAAAGCCGAACACACCCATCGCGACGGTGACGAAGCCGATGCCGTCGGCGAGTTCCGGAATGTCGAACGACAGGCGCGACTGCCCGGTCTCGATGTCGGATCCGACCGAGGACATCAGCAGGCCCATCAGGATCATGGCGATCGCCTTGAGCACCGAGCCCGAGGCAAGCACGACCGCGAACACAAGGCCGAGCACCATCAGCGAGAAGTATTCCGCCGGGCCGAACAGCAGCGCCAGCGAGGTGAGCGGCGCGCCGAGCGCCGCGACCAGCACGGTGGCGACGCTAGCCCGCGATGAACGAGCCGATGGCCGCGATGGCGAGGGCGGCTCCGGCCCTGCCCTGCTTGGCCATCTGGTGGCCGTCGAGCGTCGTCACCACCGCGGACGATTCACCCGGGATGTTGATCAGGATCGCGGTGGTCGAGCCGCCGTACTGCGCGCCGTAGTAGATGCCGGCGAGCATGATCAGCGCGCCGACCGGCGGAAGCCCGAACGTGATCGGCAGCAGCATCGCGATGGTGGCGAGCGGGCCGATGCCGGGCAGCACGCCGATCAGCGTGCCGACGAGCGCGCCGACCAGGCACAGGCCGATATTGGTCGGCGTGACCGCGACGGAAAAGCCGAAGATGAGGTTTGCGAAGAGATCCATGGTGTGTCCCCTCGCGCCTTAAAACCGTGGCCAAAGCTGCAGCGGCAGATTGAGCCCGTAGGGGAACAGGATCGCGCAGAACAAGGTGAGCACCGCGCCCCAGATCGCGGTCTCGATCCAG
The DNA here is from genome assembly GCA_963779545.1 of uncultured Alphaproteobacteria bacterium. Taxonomy (GTDB): domain Bacteria; phylum Pseudomonadota; class Alphaproteobacteria; order Rhizobiales; family Xanthobacteraceae; genus PALSA-894. The sequence continues at coordinate 96,184 of CAVZYQ010000017.1, forward strand.
CGCACCTCATGGGTGGCGGCGGCCGAGACCATGATGGTCAGGAAGCTTGCGGTGATCAGACCGAGCGGACGGACCGACATGGCGAAGATCAGCGTCGCGCAGGTGATGAACACCGGCCCGCGCGGTGCGAACCGCATCAGGATCAATGCAAGGCCGATCAAGACGAGGATTTGCAGCGTCGCGACGATGATCTCGGTCGGGATGCCGGCGGTCTGGCGGCCGAGCTTGCTCGAGTAATACGTCATCGGGATCAGCGCGAGGACCATAACTGCGCCGCCGAGCGGCCCGGTGACGGAGTGCGGCTCGCTCGGCGGGCCATCGGTCAGCAGGCCGACCAGCGCGACTGCGGCGCCAAGTCCGATCAGCGAATAGGTGAAGAGCCGCGGCGCGGTGCCGGGGCCGAACGCAAAGCCGCGCATGCCGGGCAGGTCCGAAGCAGCCCACAGCGCAAAGCAGCCCATCGCGATAAGGGCGAGGCCACCCCAGAAATCCTGCGGACTGCGGATCAATCCTCGCTGCCGTGACGGCGCGATCCCCCCGGACCCCTCAGACATGTCCCCTCTCCGTTTTTGTGTACGAAAAACCGCCGCGCATTCTTCGTGCGCGTATCCTTGCCTAGCACACTCAATCGGCCTCTGCCCAAACAAAAGCGACAAAAGCGCACACCGTCAATCTGGGATTTGCGCTGCCTGAATTTCGGGCAGCAGTGTTGCGGCAAAGCCGAGAGATTACCGGGAGTTCCGCCGGACCATTCCACCCTTCGGCTTGCGCGATGAGGTGAGCCTTGCGGTCGTGACGCTGGTCCCTACGATGCGTCTACACGGGGGAAACACATGGCATCGGAGAAAGATCTCAACGCGCCGGACTTCGGCGGCAACGCCGCATCAGCTTTCGGCGCGGCCGCGATCGCGCAATCGGCGAAAGGCACGAAGGGCTGGCTGCGCTGGTTTCTGCTGGCCTGCCTCGCCATCACGGCGCTGGCGGTCGGCGCGGGCGCGATCGACAAGATCGTCAACATCAACGCGCTGCCGGCCTGCGATGCGAAGCGCACGCGCGACACGCTCTCCGATCTCAACAAGGCGAGCCAGGTGAACGCCTCGGCCTACAACTTCATCAAGGAGACGGCGAAGAGCGAGACCGAAATCCGCTGCGTCGCGAATCTGGCACTGCGCGCCGGCGGAACGCTCGAGTACGACTACCGCATCTATAAGGACGGCTCGGCCATCAAGGTCGAGATCACAAATCGCCGGAACCAGTAGCCGGCCGCGCCAAGGGTACTGCCGAGATTGTCGATCAGCCGCGCGAGACCGGCCGCGTCACGGGCGATTCCGTAAACATAGAAATCGGGGCGTAGCAGAACCGCAACCGCCTGATGCGCCGAAAACCAGGCCGTCAGGTCGCCATCCTCATCGCGCAGCGTTGACGTGTCGTTCGCATCGCCAATCGCGAAGGCGCGGACGCCAGCGCGTCGCATCGCGGCGCGCTGCGCAGCGCTCAGGCCCCCAAGCAACGCTTGCGAATCCGCCAGCACAACGAATCCGCCGCCGGTTGCATCGTCGAGCATCATGCGCCGGCCGCCCTGCCCGACATGCGGCTGGATGAAACGCGCGCCGGTTCCCGGCGCCGCCCTCCGCGTCGACCACCCCGGCGCGGATCGGCGGGATGAGATCGCTCGCGCTTGCGGGCGCGGGCTTGCCCATGGCGGCGCGCAGCGTCGCGTCGCGTTTCGCCGCGGCGGCCGGATCGCGCTCGCAGATGTAGCGCCCCGCCGCGATCGCGGCCTCGATCACGGCGCGCACATGCGGCTCGCGCTCTTGTTGATACGTGTCGAGCAGGCGCGCGTCCGCGCCGCCGCGCAGCACCGCCTTGAATTTCCACGCGAGGTTCGCGGCGTCGCGGAACCCGTGGCACATCCCCTGCCCGAAGAACGGCGGCGTCTGATGCGCGGCGTCGCCCGCCAGGAAGATGGCGCCCTGTTTCCACTGTTCGGCGAGGAGCCCGTGAAACCGGTAGGTCGCGGCGCGGACGATGCGGGACTTCACATTGCGCACATAGGGCGCGACCAGCGCCTCCACGCGCGCGGGCTCCATCATCTCGTCCTCGCGCTCGCCGGGCAGCAGCATGAACTCCCAGCGGCGGTGATTGCGGCGGCCCGGAACCAGTGTCGCGGGCCGCTTCGGATCGCACAGCATCACCGAGAGATGCTGCAGGTCCGCGCCGGCGGGCACGCCGGAGAAATCCGGGAACGTCATCGGCCCGTCGACCTCGGCATCGACCACAAGCCACGGCTCGTCGAACACAAGGTCGGCGAGCCGGATGCCGAGCGCCTTGCGGGTGAAGCTGTTGGCGCCATCGCACGCCACCACGTAGCGCGCCGTGATTTGCCCGCGTGCGCCGTCCCGATCCTTGGTGCCGAGAACAACCCGGTCGCCGTCCTGCGCGATCGCCGTGAGTTCCACGCCGCTGCGCAACGCCACATGCGGATAGCGCGCCAGCGCCTCGCGCATCGCGGCTTCGAGTTCGGGCTGGAAGAAGAAATAGTCGTTCGCCCAGCCGAAGCGCTTGCGCAGCCCGGCCGAGCCGAGATAGCGGATCACGCCGCCGTCCGCGCCGATGTGAATGTGGCCGTGCGCCTCGCGCATCAGCGGCAGCACCGTTTGCGCCAGGCCCACCGACTGGAAGATGCGCATCATCTCGTGGTCGATATGCACGGCGCGCGGCAGCGGATAGGGCGCGGCCTCGCGCTCGATCACCAGCGTGCGCAGGCCCGCGTGTCCGAACAGGTTCGCCGCCATCGCGCCGACCGGGCCGCATCCGATAATCGCGACCTCGCAGTCCACCGCCGCATCGCTCATGTGCGGAAGCCGTCCGCGCTGAAGGCAAACAGCTGCTGGATACGCGCGAGCCTTGGCGTTTGCGGATTGGTCACGCCCCACTGGTCGCTGCGCCCGGGCGGAAATTTCCAGAAATCCGGCCCGCGCGGCACGTAAGCGTCGTCGATCTGCAGCACCTCGCTGGTGTATTCGAGCGGGATCTCCTCCGGCCCCGCGAAATACGCGAACACGTTGTTGCCCGGCCCGTGGCGCCCGACGCCCCACTCGATCGGATAGCCGGCGTCGCGCATGCGCCCTGCCCCGCGCATCACCGAGTCGAGATCGATCATGTCGAACGCGATGTGGTTGAGCGTGGCGTTGCTGTGCTTCACCAGCGCCAGCGAAAAATGATCCGGGCAATCCGCGTGCAGGAAGCGCGCCCGCACCGTCTCGTCGATCAGGCGGAAGCCGAGCACGTCGCACATGAAGCGCGTCGAGGCGTCGTAGTCGGCCGCATTCAGGTTGATGTGCGTGACCTTGTGCGGCCGGTCCGGCGCGGGCGCTTCGCTGCGCATCTCGCCGCCGCACGCCACCGCAAGGTTGCGCCCTTCCGGGTCCCGGAACCCGAAACCGAAGCCGCCGCCCGGCGCGCTCCACTCATGCGGCGCTTCGCACTCCACGCCGCTCGCCTTCACCCGCGCGTGCAGCGCCGCGACCGCCTCGCGGTCCGCCGCATCGAACACCACGCGGCGGATCGCCGGCTGCGCCGCCGCATGCAGGCTGAGGATATGATGATACGTGCTGGTGCCGGCGAAATAGCGCACGCCGTCGGCGCCCACCACTTCCGTCAGCCGCCACACATCCGCGTAGAACGCCGCCGCCTCATCCATCGCGCAGACGTCGATCGCGACGCTGCGGATGCCCCGCACACGCACCGTCATGACTGGTTTACTGCGGCTCGATGCCGAGCTCCTGCGTGGTCTTCGCCCACAGCGCGAGCTGGACTTTCAAAAACTCCGCCGCATCCTCGGGCGAGCCGACGCCCTTCGGATCGAGCTCGAAGCCGAGCTTGGGCGCAAGGTCGCGCACCTGCGCGTCGCGCGCCGCCTCGCCGATCGCGGCGTTGAGCTTCTTCACGATGTCGGCGGGCGTTCCGGTCGGCGCCATCACCATGAACCAGCCGGAGAAATCGAAGCCCGGCAGCGTCTCGGCCGCGGCCGGCACATCGGGCGCCGCGACAAGGCGATGCGTTGAGGCGGTCGCGAGCGCGCGCAGCGCGCCGCTGCGCACATGCGCCTCCACGATCGAGGCCGAGAAGATGCCGGCCTGCGTGCGGCCCGTGATGGTGTCCTGCAGGCCGTTGTTGATGTTCACCGAGGGCACCAGCACCATCTGCGTGCCGGCGCGCTTGTTCAGCGCCTGGCCGGTGACGCCCGCGAGATTGCGCAGGCCGTCGACCGACATCGAGATCTTGCCGGGCTCCTTTTTGTCGAGCGCGATCAGCTCGGCGAGCGTTTTCGCCGCCACGTCCGGATGCACCACGATCACCTGATGGCTGCGCGTCACCAGCGCGACCGGCACGAAATCCTTCACCGGGTCGTAGCTGAGGTTCTTCACCATGTAGGGATTGGTGACGAGCGACGCGGAGGTCGCGAAGAAGAAGGTGTAGCCGTCCGGCGCCGCGCGCGCCGCGGCCTGCGCGCCGATCACGTTGCCGGCGCCCGGCTTGTTCTCGACGATCACGGTTTGGCCGAGCGTCACGGAGAGCTTGGCGGCAATCATCCGCGCCATCACGTCCGGGCTCGCCCCCGCCGATTGCGACACGATGAAGGTGACGGGCCGTGTAGGCCAGGGTTGGGCGGCGGCGGGCGAAGCCAGCGCGGCGGTCAAGATGGTGAAAAGCAGGGCGGCGAGCGCACGCATGCAGTGCTCCGTGTTGTTGCCCACGCTCATAGCACAGGGGCGGAGGTGGGAAAGATGCTCACTGCGGCACCGCTAGGAGATACGCAGCACAGATGACGCGACGCCTGCCCGCGAACTCGGTCTGGTCCCCTCTCCCGCTTGCGGGAAGAGGGTTAGGGAGAGGGCTCTTAGAACTCGCGGCGGCGAAAAACCGCGGAACGGCAGACCCGCTCGCACGTTGCGCTCTCGCGAACCATCGCGGTCGCGCCGCAGCGGTGATAGTCCGATGACCTCCAAATGCCTCACCCGACCTGCACGGCTTCTTGCGTCGGTCTTCATCATGGGTCTCGTCATCGGCACCGCGTCGGCACAGCCGGCCGGTCTCGACTGGCGGCAATTCAGCGACCGGCTCGGAACCCGCGTCGACTATCCGGCGGCGCTGTTCTCCGAAACGCCCGCCTCAGGCGAGAACGGCGTGACGCTTGCGCGGCCCGACGGCCGCGCCCAGCTGCGCATCTTCACGGTCGCGAATGCACGCGGCGAGACACCGCGCAGCTTCCTGCGCCGCCAATTCCCCTTCAACCGCGCGACGCTCGCCTATGATCGCGTCACGCCAACTTCTTCGCGGTCTCGGCGCGGCGCGAGGGGCGGATCGTCTACACGCGCTGCAACTTCGCGCAACGCATCCACTGCATCGAACTCGGCTATCCACAATCCGAGAAGCGCGCGTTCGATCCGGTCACGACGCGGATCAGCCTGTCGCTGCGGCCGCGGTGAGCGGGCGGGCTTAAGACCTACCACCGATCGCTGCATTAAGCGCCTGCGCGGCCAGCCGCTCGTCGGACGCTGCCGGCGAGCGACTTGGCGGCAAGGCACGCCTCTTGACTATTTCCTATCATAGGAATATACACATTTCCATCCCTTGCCCGCTCTCCCCTTGCCGTCATGACGCGAGGGGCTGCGCGGGAAAGGCCGAAGGACGGGCCGGAGATCGGGCCCAAATCCTTTGGGGCGGATGCGGCGAAAGCCGTATCGGCCGGTGGAGCGCCGGGAGGCGCAGCGTCCGGGTGGCTGGCCTCGCAAACCTGCCATTGCAGGGCGCGCGCGCCTCGGGATGGGCCTCGCAAACCCATCCCGACAATCGGGCCGTTGGCCTTCGCAAAGCCAGCCGGTCCGCGGTGCGCGAAGTGTCCCGATCGCAAGGGGCACGAGCGGCCTCGCAAGCCGCTGGCGCCTCCCGGCGCTCCATTCCCTCTTCGGAGGGCTAAGGAAAACGGGAACGGGCAACCCGCGCCCTCGTCAAAACGGGCGGCGGAGCGTTGGCAACGGACGGGAACAATCGCAGCCTTTCTTCTTAACCTGCGCCCCCCTATATTGGGCGTGCCGTCCCGCAAGGGCCGGCTATGGCGATAAACGGGCGTCGTAATAAACCTTTCGGACCCGGGGGCAGTACCCGGCGGCTCCACCCGTGCAGCTCTTGCGTCTCAAATCCCATCTCGGTGGGATCGGTCCTCTCCGTAAGGATGGACCTGAGGGCTGCATCGGCGGGGCCGAAACAGGATCGACGAGGGCGTAAAGGACGTGCTTTTGCCCGAGATGGCTCCGACGTAACGGGCCAATCCATAGTTGCCAACGACAACTATGCTCCGGTAGCGCAGGCCGCGTAAGCGGTTTGTAATACCGATACTTAAAGTCCTGGCGGGATAAGCTCCGTCAGGCGGGGTTCGGAGGCACCTGGCAACAGAAGCCTCCACTTCTCTTCTCTCTCGCTTTGTGACAAGGCCGCGCCAACAAGGCAGTGGGCGGCCCGCGCGCCGCAGCGCTAATATCGGCACGAATCTGATCAGGGCTCGCATGTCGGTCGACCACATCCGCTACGATCTGTTGACCCAGCAGGCGCTGCGCGCGGTGGTGCGCCGCGTGCTGTCCGATTCGCCAAGACCGGCGCGCTGCCGGGCGAGCATCATTTCTACATCACGTTCGACACGCGCGCGCCGGGCGTGAAGCTGTCCACGCGGATGCGCGAGCAGTATCCGGAAGAAATGACCGTCGTGCTGCAGTACCAGTTCTGGGACATGGCGGTGACGGAGGCGCATTTCGAGGTGGCGCTTTCCTTCAACGGCGTATCCGAAAAGCTTCATGTGCCGTTCGACGCCGTGAAGGGCTTCTTCGATCCGTCGGTGCAGTTCGGCCTGCAGTTCGAGACCGTGACCGAGGCGCTCAACGCCGAGAAGCCGGCGCTCGCGCCCGCCGCCGAGGAGAAAGCCGCGCGGCCGCGCCGCAAGCCTGCGGTGGCCGAAGCGGATGATGAGCGCCGGCCGCGATCGGTCCGGCGGAGCCGGCAAAGCCCGCGGCGGCGAAACCCGCGCCCGCCAAGGCGCGCCGCCTGCGATCGCGGTGGTCGAAAACAAGCCGGAGCCCGAAAAGGGCGGCGCCGAAGTCGTGCGGCTGGATCGCTTCCGCAAGAAATAGACTTCCTCATCCGAGGGGCGCGCGTCTCAAGCGATGTATCCGCATCGGCAGCCCGTTCAGCGGGCGCAAGGTCATGCGCGCGAACGGCATGACCTCCGTGCCCTCGACCAATGTCAGCCTGAACCGCCGCGCGATCATCGCAAGCGCGAGCAGCGCCTCCTGCATGGCGAACGTCGCACCGACGCAGATGCGCGCGCCCGCACCGAACGGCAGATAGGCAAAGCGCGGGATCGCGCCGCGCCGTTCGGGTGAGAAACCGCTCCGGAATGAACCGGTCGGCATCCGGCCACAGCTTGCGATGCCGGTGCAGCACCCACGGCGCGATGATGATGCGCGTTCCCGGAACGACCATCGCGTTGCCGAGCTGGTCGCGCCCGACCGCCTGCCGGCTCAGGAACGGCATCGGCGGATAAAGCCGCATCGACTCTTCGAGGATCATGCGCGTGTTGATCAGACGGTCGACGTCGTCGACGCGCGGCGCATCGGCGCCGAACGGCTTCGCGCTTCCGCCGCCACCTGCGCATCGGCCTCGGGAAATTCCGACATCAGGAACAGCGTCCAGGCGAGCGCGTTCGCGGTGGTCTCGTGGCCGGCGCCGATGAAGGTGACGAGATTGTCGTGGATCACCTCGTCGCTCAGCGGCGCGCCGGTTTCCGGGTCGCGCGCCTCGATCAGCCGCGCCACCAGATCGCTCGGCACCGCTGCCCGCCGCGATGCGCGCGCGGCGGCGCTGCAGCAGCCGCCCCACCTCCTCGCGAAAGATCTTCTGCGCCGGCCGCGCGCGGATGAAGGCCGGGCGCGGCAGCCAGCGCGGCAACGGCAGCACGTCCCACAGGTCGATGCGCCCGAGCGCATCGAAATAGGTCGTGATCGCCTCGCCCATCACCTGCGGCGGGCGTCTCGATCTCGTGGGAAAACACCGTGCGCGAGATGATGTCGTAGGTCAGGTTCGTCATCTCGTGCGCGATGTCGACCACCGCGCCCGACTGCGCATGAGCCTCCCAACCGGCCAGCATCTCGTCGACCGAAGCCGCCATCGGCGCGAGATAGCTCTCGACCGCCGCCGGCTGGAACAGCGGCGCGACGGTGCGGCGCTGCAGCCGCCAGCTTTCGGGCTCGGCGGTCAGCAGCCCGCGCCCGATCGCGGGGGTGAGCTTCTCGAGCTGCAGGTCGTCCTTCGGATAATTCGCCGCATTGTCGATCAGCACGCGGCGGATCAGGTCGGGATCGTTGACCAGCACGTAGCCGCCGAGCCGGTTGCGGTCGGCGATCAGCGGCTCCTCGAAGGCCTGGTCGCGCCACGCCGTGATCGCGTTCGCCCGCAGCGCGCGATAAAGCGCGAGCGGCCCGAGCCGCCCGACCGGCGGCTGCGGCGCGGGCGGCCGGTAGTCCGCCCGGCGCGCGCGTGCCATCACGTCGGTGTCAATCGTCATGCCCTCGAACCTGCCGCCTGCACACCTTATTGTATAGAGAGACGCGCGCCGACGATGGCGCGCCGATCAAGGACGCATCATGGCGAAGACCCGCACCGAAACCGACACCTTCGGCCCGATCGCGGTGCCGGCGGAGAAGCTCTGGGGCGCGCAGACGCAGCGCTCGCTGGAGAACTTCCGCATCGGCGAGGAGCGCATGCCGCTGCCGCTGATCCACGCGCTCGCCATCGTCAAGCGCGCCTCCGCGGAGGTGAACGTCGAGCTCGGCTCGCTCGACAAGCGCCGCGCGCGCGCGATCGTGCAGGCCGCACAGGAGGTGATCGACGGCACGCTCGACGATCATTTCCCGCTGGTCGTGTGGCAGACCGGCTCCGGCACGCAGACCAACATGAACCTGAACGAGGTGATCGCGAACCGCGCGAACGAGCTGCTCGGCGGCAAGCGCGGCGAGAAATCGCCGGTGCATCCGAACGATCACGTCAACATGAGCCAGTCGTCGAACGATGCGTTCCCGACCGCGATGCATATCGCGGCGGCGAGCGAGATCGCGCATCGGCTCGATCCGGCGCTCGCGCATCTGCATGGTGCGCTGAACAAGAAGGCGAAGGCGTTCGCCAGGATCGTCAAGATCGGCCGCACCCATACGCAGGACGCAACGCCGCTCACCCTCGGCCAGGAATTCTCCGGCTACGCCGAGCAGCTCAGGCTCGGCCGCGCGCGCGTGGGGCTTGTGCTGAAGCAGCTCTATCCGCTGGCGCAGGGCGGCACCGCGGTCGGCACCGGCCTCAATGCCAAGCCGCGATTCGCCAAGCTGTTCGCCAAACGCGTCGCCGCGATCACCAAGCTGCCGTTCGTCTCGGCGCCGAACAAGTTCGAGGCGCTCGCCTCGAACGACGCCTACGTGTTCGTGCACGGCGCGCTCGACTCGGTCGCGGCCGGCCTGTTCAAGATCGCGAACGACATCCGCTTCCTCGGCTCGGGCCCGCGCTCCGGGCTCGGCGAACTGATCCTGCCGGAGAACGAGCCCGGCTCATCGATCATGCCCGGCAAGGTCAACCCGACGCAGAGCGAGGCGCTGACGATGGTGTGCACGCGCGTGTTCGGCAACCAGACGACCAGTCGCGGTGGCCGGCTCGCAGGGACATTTCGAGCTCAACGTCTACAAGCCGGTGCTCGCCTACGCGATGCTGCAATCGATCCGCCTGCTCGCCGATGCGGCGCGCTCATTCACCGACAATTGCGTCGTCGGCATCGAGGCGAACGAGACGCGCATCCGCGAATTGACCGAACGCTCGCTGATGCTCGTCACGGCGCTCGCGCCGAAGATCGGCTACGACAAGGCGGCGAAGATCGCCAAGACCGCACACGCCAAGGGAACGACCTTGCGCGAGGAAGCGGTCGGCGGCGGCTACGTCACGGCGGCCGAATTCGACCGCCTGGTGCGGCCGGAAAAGATGGTTCGGCCGGGCTGACTGCTCCGCGTGTCCAGCATCTCGAGGCGTGTCCGAAAGGGAACTACTGCGAAGCTCGACGATCATCTGTCCGTTTATTACGCAGCTGTTCTTGTGAATTGTTCGAACGTGAGCAGTAGAGCATTTTCACAGATATACCACTGCAAAGTATTCATTGTTTCATTATACAAAACTACGTGAAAGTCGAAATAACGACTCAAATAGTGTTTCGTATTGACCTCTTTCATCGTTCAGCTATACAGCCGCATAACATGTTAAGTATGCGAAAGTTATGTCCTATAAATTTATTGGCCGAAAAGATTTCGCTGGCCGATCACCGACTTTTTTCTTGCAAAGAAGCAAGATTTACCGTCAGCTTTCACCCATATTCTGCATCGCCCAAACGGAGGGCGGTGAAGGTCCGCCGGTCGAAACGGGCCGAGCAACGGTAGCACGCTACAGCGTTTGCGTTCGGTCACAGCGCTCGGACGCTGGCTCTAGCGGTGAAGGTCACGATGGGCGAGATCGTCAATCTGCGCAGGGCGCGCAAGGAAGCCAGGCGGCGCGACGACGCTGAGCGCGCCGCGGCCAATCGGATCGCTCACGGCCGCACGAAGGCGGAAAAGACCCTGCAGGAAGCCCGCTCCGAAAAAGTTCGCCGCATTCTCGATGCACACAAGATCGACACGGGAGACACTCGATGAAATCGCCGGTTGTCAAACGCTCGATCGTCATCGCGGGACACAAGACCAGCGTCAGCCTTGAGGATGCGTTCTGGAGCGGCCTGAAGGATATCGCGGTGTCGCGCAACCAGACGCTCTCGGAGCTTGTCGCTTCGATCGACACGGATCGCCGCCAAGGCAACCTGTCGTCGGCGATCAGGCTGTTCGTGCTGGATCACTATCGCACGCTGGCCGGCAGCGCCGGCGCGCGGTCTGCCGAGGCGCGTGAAGCCGGCGGCGGACGCCCGGCGATGTCAGCGCTGTATCCCGAATAGCGTTTCAAGCGCCGAGCGCGGCGGCGGCAGCGCGGCGGCGCTTGCGTCGCGGCGCCGGGCGCTCGGTGCGCGTCGATTTCGCGGCGCCCGGAGCGGGTCCGATATTCAAAGGCGGCGGCAGCGCCGGCGCGCGTTCGGCGGCGGGCGCCGCAGGACGCGGCAGGGCGCTTGGCGGACGCGACGGCGCGCTGCGGCGGCGGCGCAGCGGTCCCGCTTTCATCCAGGATCGACGGGGGCGGCATCGCAGCAGCAGCCGCGGCGGCCCTTGCCTCAAGCTCGCGCCGCTCCGCATCCCGCCGCTCCGCCTCGCGCCGTTCGGCTTCGCGCGTTCCGTTCGCGCCGCTCGGCGTCCGGCGTTCGGCCTCGATCACATCGAGCGTCTTCGCCTGGCGCTCGACCGAACGCAGCATCAGGAATCCGGCGAGCGTCGAAACATCGATCGTGCGCTTCGGCGCTGTAATCGGCCCCTTCAGTGCGACCAGAATTTCCGGCCGTATCGTGTTCGAGCCTTCGGCGATCGTCGGGCCGGAGAGCGTCAAGCCGCGCATCCATCGATGCCATCGGACAGGTCGGCGCCGCCGACAAGCGACAGGTCCGCGCCCTGCCCGTAGACCATCGTCTTGCCGACGCGCGCTTGGCCGGCGGTCACGGTGACCGGCGCATCGAGCCGCGGCACGGCGAGATAGCCGCCGTCGAGGACGGTGGCGACGACATCGCGAATTCGCGCGGCATCGACCGCCGTGCTCTGGTCGGCCGCGCGGATCGCCGCGTTGAACGCCTTCGGATCGAGGCCGGAGATCTGCGCATCCTCCAGCGTGATCATGCCGCTGCCGCTCGAGCGAACCGATCAGCGACGCGGCGCTGAGCCCGCTGCCCTCGAAATCGGCAGAGAGACCGATGCGGCCATTGACGACCGGCTTGCCTTCACTCGGCAGGACCGCGGCCGCGTCTGCGTTGGCGAGCGAAATACGCGCGCGCGCCGCGATGCCATCGGCATTCCGGCGCAGCACCAGTTGACCTGTTGCGCGGCCGCCCGCGAGCGTGCCCTCGACGTCGTCGAGCGCGACCTCGCCCGCGCCGAGACGCAGCGTCGCCCGCATCTGCCGGCCGACCAGCGCGGGCGTCAGCGTCGCGCGCCCTGCGCTGATTGCGATGCGCCCTTCGTAACCGGCGAGCGCGCCTTCGCCGAACGGATCGCCGGTCCAGAACGCGGTGTCGCCGCGCGCCGCCTTCGGCATTCCGGCGAGCATCGCCAGCAGCGGCATGACGTCGAGCGCGTCAGCCTCGATCTGGCCTTCGATTTTCTTCGCCGACGCGAGATCGAGCTTGAGCTTGCCGCGCACCGGCGCGCCGGCGACGATGCCGGTGATGCGAATCGAGCGCGAACTCGTTCGGATTTGCGTTCAGCTTGGCGCGCAGCGCGACCGGCAGCAGCGCGGTCGCTTGCGCGGCGGCGCCGCGCCGCAACGGGCTCATGTCGGCGGCCTGCAGGGTGAGATCGAGCGCGCCCGCCAATCCGCTCGCGCTGAACAGCCGCGCGGTGCCGTTGGCGCTCGCCGTCAGTCCGCCTGCATTCAGCTTCGCATCGACCCGCGCATCGCTGCCCGCGGCGCTGCGCACCACAAGGCTCAGCGTGCCGGCGCGCTTGTCGACCTTGAGCGCACGATCGAGCCCGAGCAGTCCGACCAGCGCCATGCCGTCTGTCGCGCTCACCTGCCCGTCGAGCCGGAACTCCGGCAGCGTCAAGCGCCGCAAGATCGCCCGCCGCCTCCGCGCCGATCTTCATGCGCAGCGCGCCGGCGGTGCCGTCGAGCGCGAGCTTGACCCGCTCGGGCCGCCCGGATTGGTCGAGATCACCGGCTCGATGCCGAGCGTCGCATGCGTCTTGAGCGGAACGATGCGCGAGGCGGCCTGGCGCAGCGGGTCCGCTGCCGCCGGCAGATATTTCGACGAGGATCGCGATCGTGCCGTCGAGCCCGCGCGCATCGACGTCGAACGTCACCGTGCCGCGCGGCGCGTCGAGCGCGCCTTCCATCCGGCCGTTCAGGTTGAATGCCGCATCGGCGAGATCGGCGATGCGCACGCGATCGAATGTGACGCCCGCGGGATCGAGCTTGAACGTTCCGCTCACGCCCTTGACATCGACGCCGGCGAGCGTGGCGCGCCCGATATCGACCACCAGCGACACATCGCGCGGGCGTTCGACCGCGCTGCCGTCGAGCGCCGCGCGCGCGAACGCCAGCACGCCATCGACATCGAGTTCGCCGGCCTTGAGTTCCGCGTCGAGGCGTGGCGCCTTCGCGCCGTCCGCGCCCGCATAGGCGAAACGGCCCTCGACGGTCTTGCGGTCGAACTCGAACTTGAAGCCGCTCGACCGCGAACTCCTGCGCGCCGACCGTGACATCGCCGCTGGCGCGCAGCAGGCCGGCCTGCCGCTGGCTCGCGTCGGCGCGGCCTTCGAGCCAGCGCGACGAACGCCTTGCGGATCGCTCGCCTCGATCTGCGCCGGCCCTTTGAACGTCACCGCCTGCCCGGCGCGCCACGCGTCCGCTGAGGCGAAGCTGCGCAAAACCCGGCGCGCGGAATTCGAGCGTCTCGATGTCCCAGCCGTCGCTGTCGAGCGTCAGGTCGCCGCGCAGGTTCTGCAGCGTCCCGGACGCGAGCGTCACCGCATCGACGCCGATGCCGAGCCGCACCGGGAATGGCGGGCGATAGGACGACGGCGAGCGGCTCGATGAAGGCTTTGAGCGCGGCGAGCGGCAAGCGGCCGACGCCTCCGGCAGCGCCAGCGCGCGATCGAGGTCGACCTGCCGCGCCGACAGCACGCCGTCGAAGCGCGGCTCCTTGCCGAAACGCAACTCGGCCGTGCCGGTCAGCTTGATGGCGCGCTCGTCCGGCCCGTACTGGTATTCGAGCTGTTCGAACAGCGCCTGCGCGGGAGTGGCCTTCACCTTCGCGCTCGCGCGCCACGGCATCGCGACGGTGCCACGCCCGCTCGCGCCCGCGACCGCAACCGGCCGCGCGAGCGTCAGCGTGCCCTCGAAGCGCGGAGCGTTGTCTTCGAACCGCACCGCGCCGTCGGCCTCGATGGCGAGCGGCTGATCGGCGGGATCGAGGCCGAGCTTGATCTTCATGCCGTCGTCGGCCGACGCGGCTGCCGGCGAAAGCGGTAGCCGTAGCGCTCGCCGCCCGACCGTGAAACCGCCCTCGCCTTTCACCGGCCCAAGCAGCGAGCGCAGGTCGCCCTTGAACCAGAACGCCTTCGAGTTGCGTCTGCGTGCCGCTCGCGCCGTCGCTGAACGCGATGCGGCCGTCCTCGATCGCGACCTTCTCGATCTGCAACTGATCGGGATCGAATCCAAGGCGCGCTGCCGGCCAGTCGAGCTTTCCATTCCCCGCGACGCTGAGCGACATCTGCGGGTCCGACGACGCGCAACTCGGCGGCGCGAAATTCGCCGCGCATCAGCGAGCCGAGCGCCAACTCGGCATAAAGCTCGCGCGCCTTCGCCTGCGGCTGCGCGGCGCTGCCGATTTCGACGCGCCCGAGCGTCAGCGTCGGCGTGGGCAGCAGGCGCACATCGATCGCCCCGCCGATGCGCACCGGCACGCCGGCAAGCTTCGTCGCCTCGCTCTCGATGGTGGCGCGGTATTTGGTCCAGTCGACGAAATGCGGACCGACCAGCGCCGCGAGCAGCGCCAGGATGATCGCTCCAGCTATTCCGAGCAGGGTCGCCTGCACCGCGTGCTCCGAGCCCTTCGGTCCGCAATGCCGGACCGTATCAGCCCCAATGCCGAATAATGCCGGATTCTAGCCGATTCAACGCGGCGATTATATGTCGGATGGGCTTAAGTCGATCAAATTGCGACGATTTTGCCGGGATTCATGATGTCCTGCGGGTCGAGCGCGTGCTTGATCGCGCGCATCGACGGACAGCGCCTCGCCGTGCTCGGCCTTGAGATATTTCATCTTGCCCTGCCCGACGCCGTGCTCGCCGGTGCAGGTTCCGTCCATGGCGAGCGCCCGCTCGACCAGCCGCTCGTTGAAGGCCTTGGCGGTCGCGACCTCCGCCGGATCGTCCATGTCGAGCAGCAGCGTC
The DNA here is from genome assembly GCA_963779545.1 of uncultured Alphaproteobacteria bacterium. Classification (GTDB taxonomy): domain Bacteria; phylum Pseudomonadota; class Alphaproteobacteria; order Rhizobiales; family Xanthobacteraceae; genus PALSA-894. The sequence continues at coordinate 111,349 of CAVZYQ010000017.1, forward strand.
AGGTGGAAATTGCCGTCGCCGACATGGCCGACGATCGGCGCGATCAGCTTGTGTTCGGCGATGTCGCGCTGGGTCTCGGTGACGCATTCGGCGAGCCGCGACAGCGGCACGCAGACGTCGGTCGCGAACGCCTTGGCGCCGGGCCGCAGACGATGACGGCCCAATAGCGCGTCGTGGCGCGCCTGCCAGAGCTTGGTGCGCTCCTCGGGCTTGGTCGTCCACTTGAACGGCCCGCCGCCGAGCTCCTCCGCGATCTCGCCGAAGCGCTCCGACTGCTCGGCGACGCCCGCCGCGGTGCCGTGGAACTCCAGGAACAGCATCGGCGTCTCCGGCAGCGTCGAGCTTGGAATAGACGTTGACAGGCTTTGACCTGCAGCGCGTCGAGCAGCTCGATGCGCGCGACCGGAATGCCGGACTGGATCGTCACGATGGCGGCGTTGCAGGCGGCCTCGACCGACGGGAACGGACAGATGCCGCCGGAAATCGCCTCCGGGATGCCGTGCAGCTTCAGCGTCAGCTCGGTGATGACGCCGAGCGTGCCCTCCGAGCCGACCATCAGCCGCGTCAGGTCGTAGCCGGCGGAGGATTTCTTCGCGCGCCGCGCCGTCGTGATCATCTCGCCGTTCGCCAGCACCACTTTGAGCGACAGCACGTTGTCCTTCATGGTGCCGTAGCGCACCGCGTTGGTGCCGGAGCGCGCGTCGCCGCCATGCCGCCGAGCGAGGCGTCGGCGCCGGGATCGATCGGGAAGAACACGCCCTGGTCGCGCAGATATTCGTTGAGCGCCTTGCGCGTGATGCCGGGCTCGACCACGCAGTCGAGATCTTCGGCATGCACCGCGAGCACCCGGTTCATGTCGCGGAAGTCGATCGAGACGCCGCCGTGCGGCGCGTTGACGTGGCCTTCGAGCGAGGTGCCGGTGCCGAACGGGATGACCGGCACGCGATGCTGCGCGCAGATGCGCACGGCGTCCTGCACGTCCTCGGTCGATTGCGGAAACACCACCGCGTCCGGCGGCTGGTTCTCGATCCAGGTGAGCGGTGTTGCCGTGCTGCTCGCGCACCGCCTGCGAGGTGACGAGCCGGTTGCCGAAGCTGCGCGGCGAGCGCGCTCACCGCCGCATCGACATCGCTTTGGGTTGCGCCGGGAAATAACTTCCGCCACTGCCATCGGATTCTCCTGCCCGGCGGCAAGTTAGCAACGCAAGCGGCGCCGGCAAAGCCGCGGCGCGCCACGCATTGTTTCGCATTTCCGTCAGGCGGCGATGGTTTCCCGCTTCGTGAGTTCGGGCGCCGCGCCGCGTCCGGACTTCGGGAATAGCATCCGACGCGTTCGCGGTAGCGGCGGTACTCGTCGCCGAACAGCGCGACCAGGTCGCGCTCCTCCAGCAAGATGCCGACGAAGATGTAGGCCGTCGTCACCGCCGCGAACAGCAGGTGCCCGACCGTCATCGTCGGCGCCGCCCAGAACGCGATGATGAAGCCGAGATAGATCGGGTGCCGCACCACCTTGTAGAGCATCGGCGTCTTGAAGCGCGGCGCCGGCATGTCGCGGCCGGAGAGATTGTTGACGACCTGATGCAGCCCGAACAGCTCGAAGTGGTTGATCAGGAACGTGCTGGTCAGCACGATCAGCCAGCCGACCAACGAAAGCGCCGGTGATCGCGATCGCGGCGGCGGGTCGGTGACCTGCCAGACCACCGCCGGGATCGGCCGCCACTGCCAGAACAGCAGGACCAGCGCGAGGCTGGCGAGCAGCACATAGGTGCTGCGCTCGACCGATTTCGGCACGAATTGCGTCCACCAGCGCTTGAATTCCTGGCGCGCCATCACGCTGTGCTGGATGGCGAACAGCGACATCAGCAGCAGATTGACGATGAGCGCTTCGGTGAGCGGCACCGACCGCGCCGCTGTCGATGGTCTTCGGCACCACCAGGCCGTTGACGAAGCCGATGGCGTAGAGAAACGTGACGAAGAACAGCAGATAGCTGGCAACTCCGTAAAGAAGAGCGAGAACCGTCCCATGGTGTCCTCCCTCAGCGCGCGGTCGCCGGAACGGCGTGCACATGTCCGCCGTCGCGGCGACGGCGGCGCGAACGAAGCGCACGATCCCCTTCAGCATTGCCTTCATTTCGGCGCGGCGTTCGGCCAGACCTTGGTCGCGATAGAATTCGATGTCGATCGAGCCATCGGGGCGGCGGCGGACGTCGTTTGTCATCGTCTTCTCCCACGGTTTCGGCCGCGCCAATCGCGACCGGCATGCGTGGAGAATGCGCGCGTGCGACACGGAAGACTTTGCGGAGCGCTTGATTTGTCCTTGAGATAACCCTGATTATTTCCCGAGAGGCACAGGTGCGGATTCAGTTTGCGGAGTATGCGCTCGATATCGGCCGCCGGGAGCTGCGCCGGGGCTCGGCGCTTGTCGACATCGAACCACAAGTCTTTGATCTGCTTGTTTATCTGATCCAGAACCGCGATCACGTCGTCAGCAAGGACGACCTCATCGCGTCGGTTTGGGGCGGACGGATCGTCTCGGACTCCACCCTCACCAGCCGCATCACCGCCGCCCGCAAGGCAATCGGAGATTCCGGCGAGCAACAGGCGCTGATCCGCACCGTCCCGCGCAAGGGAATCCGTTTCGTCGGCGAGGTGAGCGAAGCCGCCGAAGCCGCTCAGTCCTCAACAGTTTCACCGGCTAGGCCGGAGGACCTTCGCCAGGACGTGCACTTCTGCACCGCTCCAGACGGCACGCGCATCGCCTACGCGTCCGTTGGCCAGGGACCGCCGCTGATCAAGACCGCGAACTGGCTCAATCACCTGGAATACGACTGGGAAAGTCCGGTCTGGAGCCCCTTCCTCCATGAGATCGCGGCCCAGCATCAGCTCATCCGCTATGACGCGCGCGGCAACGGCCTCTCTGATTGGGACGTTGCCAATCTCTCGCTCGACGATTTCGTCCGCGATCTTGAGACCGTGGTCGAGGCAACCGGCCTGAAGCGCTTCTCGCTCTTTGGAATGTCGCAGGGATGCTCGATCGCGATCAGCTACGCGGTGCGCCATCCCGAGCGCGTCAGCCACCTCGTGCTGTTCGGCTCATTCGCGCGCGGGCGGGGAAAGCGCGGCTCGCCGCAGGACGCCGCGAGCGCGCAAGCGATGGCAACGCTGATGCGTCAGGGCTGGGGACAGGAAAATCCTGCCTTCCGCCAGATGTTCACCTCGTTGTTCATTCCGGGCGGAACGCCAGAGCAGTGGCAGTGGTGGAACGACTTGCAGCGCATCACGACATCGCCGGACAACGCCGTGCGGCTGCGCCAGATGGTCGACGAGCTCGATATCACTGACCTTCTGCCGCGCGTCCGTACGCCGACGCTGGTGCTCCATTGCCGCGATGACGCCGTGCAGCCCTTCGACGAGGGCCGGCGCGTCGCAGCCGGCATCCCGGGCGCCCGCTTCATCGCCCTTGAGGGACGCAATCATGTCCCCCTCAAGGGCGAACCGGCCTGGACACGGCTCCTCGACGAGATGCGCGATTTTCTTCGCACCTGACCTGACGACGCGCTTCCAACCGTCCGCGAATATGGCATTATTCATGCGCCGGGATGATCTGGATGCTGGACCGTACTGACCTCGAGCCGCTGTTCTTTGCGCCGTTCGTTTCTTCGGTGATGAAGGTCGAGCCTGCGTGGATCGACTACAACGGCCATCTCAACATGGCCTACTACAACGTGCTGTTCGACCGTTGCGTCGACGAGGCCTACGAGCTTCTGGGAATCGGGCAGACCTATCTCAACACTGAGAAGCATTCGACCTTCACGGCCGAAGCGCATGTGCGCTACCTGCGCGAAGTCCACGAGAACGATCCCGTCCGCGTGACGTTTCAGTTGCTCGACTACGACACCAAGCGCATCCACTATTTCCAGCAGCTCTTCCACGCAACCGACGGCTGGGTGTCGGCCACCTCGGAGAACATGACGCTGCACGTCGACATGACGGCAAAGAAGGTCGCGCCCTTCCCCGAGAAGGTCGCGCGCACGCTCGCCCGCATGAAGGCCGCGCACGCCCGCCTGCCGCGCCCCGAGGCCGCCGGCCGCGCCATCGCGATGCCGGAGAAGCGATAGTTTCAGCAGAATCGCAAAGCCTTACCCCTCGCCAAAGCGGGGGTGCGATGCCATTTTCAGGACTGGGATTCGCCGAAAACCGATCATTCAGGGCCCCTTCTTAGTGGCAGAGATTTCGCGTCAACAGATCACGGGAACTTCCGCGCCCGCGCCCGCCGCCGGCGGGATCGCGGCGCGTGCGCGTGCCAATGTGGCAGCGCCGTACCTCAACGGCCTCAATCCGGAACAGCGCGAGGCGGTCGAGACGCTCGACGGCCCGGTGCTGGTGCTGGCAGGCGCCGGAACCGGCAAGACCCGCGTGCTGACGACACGCATCGCGCACATCCTCAGCCTCGGCAAAGCGCGCCCTTCGGAAATCCTCTCGGTCACCTTCACCAACAAGGCGGCGCGCGAGATGAAGACCCGCGTCGGCACGATGGTCGGACAGATCGTCGAGGGCATGCCTTGGCTCGGCACCTTCCATTCGATCGGCGTGAAGATCCTGCGCCGCCATGCCGAACTGGTCGGGCTGAAGCCCGACTTCACCATCCTCGACGTCGACGATCAGGTGCGGCTGCTGAAGCAGCAGCTCGCGGCCGCCAACATCGACGAGAAGCGCTGGCCGGGACGCGTGCTCGCCTCGATCATCGACGGGTGGAAGAACCGCGGGCTTACGCCCGATAAAGTGCCGCCGGGCGAAGCCGCGACCTTTGCGAACGGGCGCGGCATCGAACTCTACGCGTCGTATCAGGCGCGGCTGAAGGCTCTCAATGCCGCCGACTTCGGCGACCTGCTGATCGAGATGTTGCGCCTGTTCCGCGAGCACGAGGAAGTGCTGCGGCAATATCACCAGCGCTTCCGCTACGTGCTGGTCGACGAGTATCAGGACACGAACGTCGCGCAGTATCTCTGGCTGCGCCTGATCGGACAGGGTTCGAAGAATCTGTGCTGCGTCGGGGACGACGACCAGTCGATCTACGGCTGGCGCGGCGCCGAGGTCGACAACATCCTGCGCTTCGAGCACGACTTCCCCGGCGCGAAAGTCATTCGCCTCGAACGCAACTATCGCTCGACCGGCCATATCCTCGCCTCAGCTTCGCATCTGATCGCCCATAATGAAGGCCGCCTCGGCAAGACGCTGCGCACCGAAGACGAGCCGGGCGAGAAGGTCACCGTCACCGGCGCGTGGGATTCGGAAGAGGAAGCGCGCACGGTCGGCGAGGAGATCGAAAATCTCCAGCGCGAGGGCCACTCGCTCGACGAGATCGCCATCCTGGTGCGCGCCTCGTTCCAGATGCGCGAGTTCGAAGACCGCTTCGTCACGCTCGGCCTCCCCTATCGCGTGATCGGCGGCCCGCGCTTCTACGAGCGCGCCGAGATCCGCGATGCGCTTGCGTATTTGCGTCTCGTCAATCAGCCCGCCGACGACCTCGCGTTCGAGCGCATCATCAACACGCCGCGCCGCGGGCTTGGCGACGCAACGCTGCAACAGCTCCAGCTTCACGCGCGCCGTGCCAACGTGCCGTTGCTCGAAGCCGGACGCGAGCTGTCGCAATCCGAAGAACTCAAGGCCAAGCCACGCGGCGCGGTGCGCGATCTCGTCGCGGCATTCGACCGCTGGCGCGCGCAGAAGGACGCGCTGCCGCATACGGAGCTCGCCGAAATCATTCTCGATGAATCCGGCTACACCGAGATGTGGCAGAAGGATCGCTCGGCGGATGCTGCGGGACGGCTCGAAAACCTGAAAGAACTCGTGCGCTCGATGGACGAGTTCGAGAACCTGCAGGGCTTCCTCGAACACATCTCGCTCGTAATGGACACGTCCGACAAGGGCGAGGCCGCCGAAGCCGTCTCGATCATGACGATGCATTCGGCCAAGGGACTCGAGTTCGACACCGTGTTCCTGCCCGGATGGGAAGAAGGCGTGCTGCCAAACCAGCGCGCACTCGACGATCAGGGCCGCGCAGGCCTCGAGGAGGAGCGCCGGCTCGCACATGTCGGGATCACGCGCGCACGGCGCCGGGCAAAAATATATTTCACCTCGAACCGGCGCATTCACGGCTCGTGGTCGTCGAGCATTCCGTCGCGCTTCCTCGATGAGTTGCCCGAGGCGAACGTCGAGGTGACCGAGGCCAAAGGCTTCGGCAACTTCGGCCAGAACTATGGCGCCTCGCGCTTCGATCAGATGGAGAGCTTCGGCTCAAACTACACGACGCCCGGCTGGCAGCGCGCGCAGGCACGTAAAGCACGCGGCGGATTCGAGGAAGATACCGACGACTACGCGCAGGCCGAAACGATCGAAGACGCGCCGTCATCGTCCGCGAAGGCGCGCGCGAAACCGGGCAGGCGCCGCATGCCGCTCACCATCGAGGGCGAGCTGGTGGCGAAATCGACCGGCACCGTCTCGCCGTTCACGGCCGGCGACCGTGTGTTTCATCTGAAGTTCGGCAACGGCAATGTGACGCACATCGAGGGCAACAAGCTCACGATCCAGTTCGACAAGGCTGGCGAGAAACGCGTGGTCGACAGCTTCGTCGAGCGGGTGTGACGGCGGCGGCGCGGTCTTCACATCACGTTACAATCGGTTTCGCCGCGCGGAAGCGAGAGTAATTTTCCAACATTTTTCAACAAAGCGGTTGCTTTTCACGCCAAGGCGGCAGCGCTAGAATGCGCAAACATTGCGGTTGCGATTATCCCCGCGAAAGCGCAGTGTGCGCCCGGCTAAACGCCGTCCCTGATCGAGGATCTACTGGAGATACTAATGGCGAGCGGAAACGTTAAGTGGTTCAACCCTACCAAAGGCTACGGCTTCATTCAGCCGTCGGACGGCGGAAAGGATGTCTTCGTGCACATTTCGGCCGTGGAACGCGCCGGACTGAGCACGCTCAATGAAGGCCAGCGCGTCGAGTACGAACTGGTGAGCAACCGCGGCAAGACTTCAGCCGAGAATCTCAAGGTCGGCTGACCAGTTTCGTCTACAAGCTTTGATGCGCGGGCCGTACAGCCCGCGCATTTGCTTTTCCGGCACCCTTTCAGCATTGACTCGCGATGCCGCCGGCCGCCGCCATCACAATCTACATCGACGCCGACGCCTGCCCGGTGAAGCAGGAGGTCTATCGCGTCGCCGAGCGCCACGGCCTCAAGGTCTACGTGGTGAGCAACGCGCCGATCGCGGTGCCGCGCGAGCCGTGGATCGAACGCGTCGTCGTCGCAGCCGGCATGGACGCGGCCGATGACTGGATCGCGGAGCGCGCGACCAAAGGCGCCATCGTCGTCACGCAGGATATTCCGCTCGCAGCACGCGCGGTGAAGGCGGGCGCCGTCGCGCTCGCGCCGAACGGCAAGCCGTTCAGCGAAGACTCGATCGGCATGACGCTCGCGACGCGCAACCTGATGGATCAGCTCCGCTCCGCGGGCGAGATCACCGGCGGGCCGAAGCCGTTCTCGCCGAAAGATCGTTCGCTGTTTCTGCAAAGTCTCGACCGCGAGATCGTGCGGCTGAAGCGCGCCGGAACGCTGTGAGGTCCGGCGCGCCAGGTGCGTGAGGCTTAGTCCTTGAGGCTGGCCGGGACCTTGCCGCCACCTTCGGCAAGCTTGTCCATCACCTGCTTGTGCAGCCACACGTTCATCTCGGCCGATCCATCGAGCGCTCCCTTGTAGCCGAGCTCCCCCGCAAGCTCCTTGCGTGCCGCGAGCGAACTATCAAGGTCGAGCAGCTTCATCAGGTCGACGATCGATTGCTTCCAGTTGTACTTGAGGCCGCGATCCGACTCGATCTTGGCGATGATCGCCTCGACCTCGGCCTTCGAGATCGGCTTCGGAGCGGAGGAGGAAGCGGCGCTTGCTGCCGAGGATGTGCCCGGCGCCGCCGACGATGCGGCCTCGGGTGCAACTTCGGCCGCTGCCTTCGATCCGAAAATCGCGTTTACGATACTGCTGAAGATACCCATCGATCGCCTCCTGCCGCGCCTGATTGCGGCGATGTAACGCCACCCGTCCCGAGGTTCGACCATGGGCTGGCGGGTCGACACGAACAACCAAAGAATTTTTCAGGTGTGGCCGATCTTTTAGGTCGCAGCTGAGTTGACACAATCGTCAGACAAACTAGCTGCTAGAGACGTCCACAGCAGGGCGTAACCGATCTGCCGATAAGGAATCCCATGTCGAGTATTCTCTGGATCATCGTGGTCGGTTTCGTGGCCGGCATCATCGCGCGCTTTTTGTCGCCCGGGCCGAACAAACCGTCGGGCTTCATCCTGACGGTCGTCCTCGGAATCGCGGGCTCGTTTTTTGCCACCTTCGTCGGGCAGACGCTCGGCTGGTATCGTCCGGATCAAGGCGCGGGCTTCATCACCGCAACCATCGGCGCCATCGTCGTACTCTTCATCTGGAATCGGCTGGTCGCGCGCGGCGCGATTTCCGATCCCGGCAATCCGCGCATCTAGCGCAATCAAAGGAGGCCACAATGGGCCTGATGGACATTCTCAACGGCATGCAGAACGGGCCGCGTGGCGGGCAGCAGCAAGCGCCGTCCGGCGGCGGTGGCGGCATGCCGACCTGGATGATGGCGCTGCTCGGCCTGCTTGCCTACAAGGCGATCAAAGGCGGCGGACTGGGCAACATGATGGGCGGCGGTTCGCCAAATGCGCCCGTGCCAAATCCCGGGGCGTCCGGCGGCGGTCTCGGTGACATTCTCGGCGGCATGCTGGGAGGCGGCGCGCGTCCCGGCGCGGCACCGGGCGGCGGGCTTGGCGATGTTCTGGGTGGAATGCTCGGCGGCGGCAACGCGCGCGCAGGCGCGGGCGGCGGCGGACTGGGCGGCATCCTTGGTGGCCTGCTCGGCGGCGCGGCGGCTGGCGGCGTGCTCAACGGCGGGCTGAAGAATCTTCTCGGCGACATGGAGCAGAACGGACACGGTGATGCGGCGCGCTCGTGGGTCGGCACCGGCCAGAACCAGCAAATGTCACCTGAGGATCTTGGCCGGGCGGTCGGCCTCGACGACATCGAGGCCGTTGCGCAGCAGACAGGCATGCCGCGTGAGCAACTCCTGTCGGATTTGAGCCAGCACCTGCCACAATTCGTCGATCAGCTCACCCCGGAGGGTCGCGAGCCGACGGACGACGAAGCGTCGCGGTGGGTGTAGGCGGGCGCTTGCCCGCCCGCGCTACGCCGCGCGCTCCCCGCCCCCCATCACGCCGCCTTCGTTCGCGGGCGTACCCGGCTCGAACCGCGCCGCGTTGATCGCTTCAAGCGAGCGCTCCACCGCGCGCCACAGCCCCGCGATCTCCAGCCCAGCCGCGGTCGCGGGGCCGATCTCGGCGGCGCTCGCGCCGGCCGCGAGCGTCGACTGGAAACCAGCGCGCTGGCTGATTTGCCCGGCCCATACCGGGATCTGCAATCCGTCGAAATAGGCGCGCGACTGCGCGACCAGCGTCGCCTCCTTGTCGTCGCGCCGCACCGGCGCGGCGTTGATGACGACGGCATACGGCTTGTCGCGCTCGCGCGAGGCCTTCACGGTTTCGGTCACGGCCGCCAGATCGAAGAAGCCCGGCCGCGCCGGGATCAGCACGAGGCTCGCGACACGAATGGCCTCCTGCACCACCACCCACATGGTTGGCGCGGTGTCGATGAACACGGTGTCGGCGCCCTCGATCATCGCAAACGCGAGCGCGCGGTCGAAGCCGCGCTCCGGCGTGACGAGCTTGGGCAAAGGTTGCGCACGGCGCGAATGCCAGAGCGAGAGCGAGCCCTGCGAATCCGCATCGATGATGGTGACGCGCCGCCCCGCCACGTGGGCCTGCGCGGCAAGCTGCGCGGTGAGCGTGCTTTTCCCCGCACCGCCCTTGCGGGATGCAAGCGTGATGACGTCCATGAGCCGCTCCTGGCTGGTGAGCGAACGTGGCGCCGTTATGGTTAACGAAAGGTTAATTTTTCGCCGCCCTTCCCTTCACGAAACAAATCCCGCCATAAAGCGTAAGTAGATCAAGGGCCGGTTTCGGGAACGGGTGTCATGCGTATCAAGCTTCTCGCCGCGATCGCTTTCTGTGTTTTGCCTGCGTGCGCCAACGCCGCGGTGCTGGTGACGATCGACAAGTCCGCGCAACTCATGACGGTCGAGCAGGACGGCCGCGCGCTCTACCAGTGGCCGGTGTCGACAGGCAAAGCCGGCTACGACACACCGAACGGCAAGTTCAAAGCCTTCCGCCTGGAGCGCGATCACTTCTCCAAGGAGTGGGACGACGCGCCGATGCCGTTCTCGATCTTCTTCACCCAGAAGGGCCACGCGATCCATGGCTCCTTCGACACCAAGCGCCTCGGCTCGCCCGCCTCGCATGGTTGCGTGCGTCTGCTGCCCGCGAATGCCGAGAAGCTGTTCGAGCTGGTGCAGCAGGACGGCGTGCTCAACACCACCGTGATCCTGACCGGCGTCGCGCCGTCGGGTGCGCCTGCGGTTGCGCGGCGCCAAATGCCGCGACAGGAAGATCTCAACGCCTACACCCAGCCGTCGCAGCAACAACAGCTACCGCGCCCGGGATACTACAGTCAGCAGCAGATCTACGGTCAGCCGCAGCCCCAGCCCTACTACGCGCAGCCGCAGTATCAGTACCGCGAGCCGGCGCCCTACTACGCGCAGCCGCAGTACGGCCCGTACTACCAGCAGCGTGGCTACGTGTACCGCGATCCATACGCCGAGCCGTACCAGCCGCGCCGCGGCACCGTCTTCCCGTAAGCCGCGGTCCCTGGCCCACGCACTCTGCCTTGGTTTTGCTGGAGTTCCCCGCGAGACAGTCCTAGCCTTCGGGCGGAGGCTGCGGCGAGGACGGGATGTTCGGGCGATTTTCCGGTCAACGTGCGGGCGCGGTCGCGGCTGCGCTGATCGTCATGGCGGCTGCCGGACTTGGCGCCAGCAGTTCGCACGCGCAGTACAATCCGAAGGATCAGCGCGCGAAGAAGGGCCCGCCTGCCAAAGGGCCGGTCCAGCAGCAGCCGTTCCGCAAAGGCCCGATGGCGGCGCCGGGCGCGGGACCGAACCGCTTCGGCATGCAGCCGCGCGGACCGATGGCCGGGCCGCAGGGAGCAACCGTCGGACCAGAAGGCATGCGTGGTCCAAACGCGCCGGGCACACCAGGCGGGCCGAACGCACAAGGCCTGCGCGGAGGACCGAACGCCGGCCCGGGTAACCCGCGCCTCGGCAATCAGCCGGGCCAGCAGTTCGGCAACCGCGGCCCGGCAATCAATCGGCAACCGTGGTCCGGGCAATCAGTTCGGCAATCGCGGCCGAAATCAGTTCGGCAATCGCGGCGGCTTCGGCAATCAGGGCAACCGCGCCTTCGGCAACAACCAGTTCCGCCCGCGCGGCTTCACCGATCGCAATCCGATGTTCCGCGCCGTCAACGCGCGCACGCCGCAGATGCGCATGACGCAGCGCTTCAGCCACCGCAACGAGATGTTCGCGGTGCGCAACCGCATGCCGGTCTTCCCATTGCCGGGCGAGCGCGGCTTCTCCGGCATCCCGCCGGTCGCCGAGACGCGTTACATCGCGGCCGAAATGGTCTGCCAGTGGGGACCGGACATCACGCCGCAGCGCATCGAGGAGATCGCGCGCCAGCACAATCTCACGATCCTCGCAGTCCAGCGCTCCGCGCTGACCGGCGCCACGATCGTGCATTTCCGCATCGAGGGCGGCCGCTCGGCCCGCGCCGTCGTGCAGGCGATGGAAGCCGAGCGCATCGTCTCGCAACCGAACTACATCTACGTCGTTGGGCAGAGCACGCAGGCGCAGACGCCGGCCGCGGCGGACTCGCAAAGCGGCGGCGGCGACCAGCAATACGTCGCGAACAAGCTGAAGCTCGCGGACGTGCACAAGATCGCGACCGGCAAGGGCGTGACCGTCGCGGTGATCGACAGCGAGATCGATCAGGCGCACCCCGAACTCACCAAGAGCATCGCGGAGCGGTTCGACGCGGTGGGCAAGCCGGACAAGCCGCACCTGCATGGCACCGGAATGGCCGGCGCGATCGTGTCGCAGGGCCGTCTGATCGGCGTCGCACCCGGCGCGCGGACGCTGGCGATCCACGCTTTCAGCACCGGCGGCACGCAGCAGTCGCCGCAGGCGACCACGCAGAGCATCGTCGCCGGGCTCGACTGGGCGATGTCAAAGGGCGCCCGCATCATCAACATGAGCTTCGCCGGCCCGCAGGACCCGATCCTCGCGCTCGCACTGAAGAAGGCCTACGAGAAAGGCGCGATCCTGATCGCGGCGGTCGGCAATGCCGGGCCGAAGTCGCCGCCGCTCTATCCCGCCGCCGACAAGCACGTCATCGGCGTCGCGGCGGTCGACGAGAACGACAAGCCCTACAAGAACTCGGTCGTCGGCGTGCAGGTCGCGGTCGCGGCGCCCGGCGTGGACGTGATGGTTCCGGCGCCATCCGAGGCCTATCAGCTCAGCACCGGCACGTCGGTCGCGGCCGCGCATGTCAGCGGCGTCGCGGCGCTGCTGCTGGAGCGTCATCCGGATGCGGACGCGCAGCTCATTCTTGAAGTGCTGACGTCGAGCGCGACGCGGCTCGGAACAAACAAGCGCGACGACAAGGTCGGCTGGGGCCTGATCGATCCGCTCGCGGCGCTCGCCGAGATCGACGCGCGGCGCGCCGACGTGAAGGTCGCAGGCCCGGCAACGGCGCCGGCTCCCGCCGCCGTACAGGCCGCAGCGCCCGACGCGGCCCAACACCACCCCCGCAACGCCCGCCGCCGCAACGACACGGCCGGCGCTGCCGCGGCCCGGCATCTACGTGCCGAAGCAATAGGCAACGACACAAGCTGTGGAGGCGGGCGTCATACTGGCCGGCGCGTGTTGACGCTTGTCGCGCGCGCGAGCTAGGGAACGGTTCACGCAGATTCGAATTCGTTCAGGCATGCCCTCTCGTTCCATTCGCAAAGCCAACGGCCACGCCAAGCATCCGTTTCGTGTCGCGCGCTCGCGCACAGGTCTCGGCATCTTCGCCACCGAGCCGATCAAGAAAAACACCTACATCGCCGAGTATGTTGGTCCCCTGATGACCAACAAGGAGTGCGATGAGACGCGCGAGAACCGCTACTGGTTCGAGGTGAACGCGCGCTGGACCATCAACGGCAAGGCGCGCTCGAACATCGCGCGCTACTTCAACCATTCCTGCCGGCCGAACGCCGATCCGATGATCCGCGACAAGCGCATCCGCATCAAGACGATCAAGAACATCGCGGCGGGCGAAGAGATCACCTACGACTACGGCAAGGACTACTTCAACGCCTACATCAAGCCGCTCGGCTGCCTGTGCGACAAATGCCGCGAGAAGCGGCGCGTCGAGCGCGCCGAGAAGCGCGCCGCTAACGCGCGGCGAAAGAAGCGTGCGGAGCGGAAGGCTCAGGCGGAACGTTCGCGATCTCCGCGATGAGCTTCTTCAGGATCGCCTCGCCGAAGGTCTCGAAGTCCTTGGCGGCGACCACGAACGCGCCCGGCCCGCCGATCACGTTTTCCCTGAAATAGCGGTCGAGGTCAGGCTCGAGCGCCAGAATCGGCAGCCCGTTGATGCCGACGCCCGCGCGCACCGCATCGTCGCGCGCCTGACCGACCCAGCGCCCGCGATTGTTCGAGCCGTCGCCCGAAATGTCGATCACGCGCCGCGTCGGCTTGTACGGGTTGTCGAACAGCAGGCCCATCGAGGCATCGATCGCACCCGAGATCGACGTGCCGCCGCCGAACAGCGCACGCGGCGCGCGCGCGATCGCATCCGCGAAGGCATTGGCCGAGGCCGCGTCTGAAATCTTCGTCCACGGGACGGCCGTCACCTGCAGCGACGGCCCGGTCCACTGCATCATGATGACGGCGATCGATTGCGTCGGCGCCGGACTGGATCGCGCCAATCACGCGCGGATGGCGGAACGCCGCCACATAGCCCTGCTTCTGCAACTCGAAGCGCACCTGGTCGACGCTGCCCGAGGCATCGACCGCAAGCACCAGCGCAAGGTCGACATACTGGCCGGTGTCGCGTTGCGCCGAAGCCGGGCCGCCAAGACCCAGCCCGACGACGAAAAGCACACCAGAGCCGAAACGCGGCGCGCATGCGCTCATGTGAGCACAAGCGCGCCGCGTCGTCTTCAGAAAATCTTGTCGACCGGCAGGCCGAGCGCCATCGAGCCAGCGTATTCGGCCTGCGGTCCGGCCTGCAGCGGGTGATAGCGCGCCGCCTGGATGTCGCGGAAACGCCGCTCAAGGCCGGCCGAGCGATAGAAGCCGGCGCCGCCGGCAAGCTCCATCGCGTATTCGACCGCCGCGATGGCGTGCCGCGCTGCGAGCTGCCGCCCGATCATCACCTGATTGATGGTCGCGGCCGACGGCGCATTCAGCCGCACTGCCGCAAGCATGTGCTCGACCGCCATCCGCGCCGCCGGCAAGCTCGGTCTCCATCTGTCCGGCGAGCGTGACCGCATGACGACCCGGCGCCTTGCGCTTCGCGAGCGAGATCGCGAGATCACGCGCGCTTTCGGCGACGCCGAGATAAACAGAGATAGATCAGCGGGAACGCGATCGTGGCGATGATCTGGAAGACGGGGTGCCATTCGCCGGCCTTGCGCTTCATCGCGACGCCGGCGTCCGGCACCACATATCCCTCGATCGAAACGTCATGCGAACCCGTGCCACGCATGCCGAGCGTGCGCCAGGTGTCGAGCACCTTCACGTGCGGCGAATTCATCGGCAGCCCGAAGTGCAGCACCATCGGGCCTTCGTCGGTCTCGAGCACCGCGCCGGTCATGAAGACGTTGCCGGTCGGTGCGCCGGAGGTGAACACCTTGCGCGCCGTGATCCGGTAGCCGCCGTCGACCTTCTCGGCCTTGCCGGAGCCGCCGATCCAGTCCGAGCCGCCGCTCGAGAGCAGCATGATGCGCTCGGCGGCGATCCGCTTCAGCAGCGGTTCGACCGCGGCCTTGGCCGGTGCCTGATGCTTCCAGCGCCAGGCCGGGATCGCGACCTGGTGCGTGTGCATCGAGAACGCAAGTCCGGTCGAGCCGCAGTGGTAGGCGATCGCGCGCAACATCGCGGCAAGCTCGTCGACATCGGCACCGCCGCCGCCGAGTTCGCGCGGCACGCCGGCCTCGACCAGACCGGCCTCCTTCAACAGGGCGAAATTATCCGCGACGAATTCGTCGCTGTCATTCCGCGCATCGGCGCGGCGCGCGAGTTCCGGACCGAGCTCACGGGCGATCTCGGCCGGGCTGCGGGCAGTCTCGACGGCTTTCATGGCAAGGTTGGCGCTCATGGTGATCTCCCAGTGATGGTGTGAGTAGCCCACCCCAGTCACGCGGATGATCTCGCCATCGCCGGTTCCGCTCTAGTCCAAGAAATGGACCGGGTCGCCGAGACGCCTCCGCCCGATTGCCGGATACGCCGATCCGACGATGACGCTTGGAGGTGGCATCAGTATAGTATCTGTACTGGCTCCGACCCCGGCGTTTCGAACCTTGGCAGGAGGGCAACGTGCCCCAGCAGCAGGAATTGGGCAGCTACGGCCAGTTTTGTCCTGTCGCCATGGCGGCGGAGATCGTGTGCTCGCGCTGGACCGCATTGATCGTGCGCGAAATGCTGTGCGGCTCGACGCGCTTCAACGACCTGCGGCGCGGTGTCCCGCTGATGTCCCCGACACTGCTCTCCAAGCGGTTGAAAGAGCTTGAGCACGCAGGCGTCATTGCTGCCGTACCGACCGGGCAGCCCGGCGTATTCGACTACAAGCTGACGGAAGCCGGCGAGGATCTGCGCCCGGTCGTGATGTCGCTCGGCATCTGGGGACAGCGTTGGGTCGATTCCAATCTCACGCTGCGGAATCTCGATCCGTCGCTGCTGATGTGGGACATGCGGCGCAGCCTCGACCCGACGCCGTTGCCGCCGCGCCGCTGCACCATCAACTTTCATCTATCCCGAAGTGCCGGCCGGGAAGCGCTCATGGTGGCTGGTTGTCGACGGCAAGGTCGACCTGTGCTCGACCAATCCGGGTTTCGATGTCGATCTCTACGTGAAGAGCTCGCTGCGCAGCATGACGTCCGTCTGGATGGGCCTCTCCACCGTGCAAAGCGAGACCGAGGCGGGCCAGATGGAGCTGATCGGCGACAAGACCGTCGCGCACTCGATGCAGCAGTGGCTGGGCCTGAGCCCCTTCGCCAAGGAAAAGAAGCGCGCGGTGGGTTAGGCCGCGACCCGGTGCATCGCGGTGCCCGCATAGGCGCCGTGGATCGCCTTCACGGAGCGGTCGATCGCCGACCACAGGCTCGCGATCTCGGCCGCTGCCGGCGACTCGCTGTCGTATTCCTTCGCGCCCTCGCCGTATTCGAGCGAGATCGAATACATCGTGCGGTGCGTGATCTGCCCGGCCCACACCGGCACGTTCAGCCCGGCGAGCACTTCGCGCACCTGCGTGACGAACGGCGACTCGGTGTTGTCGCGGCGCGGCGGAACCGCGTTGATCACCAGCGCGAACGGCTTCTTGGATTGCCGCGCGAAGTCGATCGTCTCTTTCACGGCGGCGAGATCGAACACCGCGAGCCGCACCGGAATGACCACCAGCGTCGCCTCGCTGATCGCATCGGTCGCCATGCCGGACATGTTCGGCGGCGTATCGACGAACGCCCACTCGACGCCGTCGGCGCGCGCCTGCTCGACGATCTCCTTGACGCCGCCGCGCGTGCCGTTGCGCAGCTGCGGCTCGGCCGTGCCGCGCAGCTTGTGCCAGAGCGAGATGGAGCCCTGCGGATCGCAGTCGATCAGCATGCAGCGGCGCGAGGGCCGGTTCGCATGCGCAGCCAGATGCGCCGTAAGGGTGCTCTTGCCGGAACCGCCCTTGCGCGAGGCGAAGACGATAACGTTCATGCGCTCAGCCCTGATTCGCGAACCGTGGCGAATCTAGCATGGCTCTTGATTCGGCCCTAAGCGTATTGCGCAAGAACCATCACGAGTCCCGATGCAAAATACGACTCTCGCGCGCCTCGTTTGCGACGAGGCGACCGCCAAACGCCTCGCCGAGGCCGTTTCCGAGCATTTCGACTCCGCCGCCATCGCGGCATTCGAGGGAACCGGCGGAAACTGGACTCTGGAGGTGCATTTCGAGGACGCGCCGGACGAAGCGGCGCTGCGGAGTGTCGTTGCGGAAGTTGCTGGAGCGGAAAGCGCCGCCCGCGTCGACCTTCGAGGAGATCGCCGCGAAGGACTGGGTGGCGGCAAGCCTCGCCGACCTGAAGCCGGTCCCGGCCGGGCGCTTCACGGTGCACGGCGCGCATGACCGCGCTCGGCGTCGCGCCGAACCGGATCGGGATCGAGATCGAGGCCGCGCTTGCCTTCGGCACCGGCCATCACGGCACGACGCGCGGGTGCCTGCTGGCGCTGGACGAGATTGTGAAAAGCCGCCAGGCCGCGCCGCATTCTGGACATCGGCACCGGCACCGGCGTGCTCGCCATCGCGGCGGCGAAAGCACTGCGCCAGGCCGTGCTTGCGAGCGACATCGATCCGGAGTCGGTCGTCATCGCGCGCGAGAATGCGCGGCTGAACGGCGTCTCACCGTTCGTGCGATGTATCCGCGCCAAGGGGTTGGCGGCGCACGACGTTCGTCGCGCGCGCGCCTTCGATCTGGTGTTCGCCAATATCCTGCTCGGCCCCCTGACGCGGCTCGCAAAGCCGTTGCGGCCGCTGCTCGCGCCGGACGCGCGCGTCGTCCTGTCAGGCCTGCTGGCGCATCAGGAGAATGCCGCGCTCGCCGCCTACCGGCCGCACGGGCTCACGCTCGTGCGGCGCATTCCGTTGGGCGAGTGGGTGACGCTGATCCTGGCAAGGCCCGCCGCCGCTCAGCGCTTCG
The DNA here is from genome assembly GCA_963779545.1 of uncultured Alphaproteobacteria bacterium. Classification (GTDB taxonomy): domain Bacteria; phylum Pseudomonadota; class Alphaproteobacteria; order Rhizobiales; family Xanthobacteraceae; genus PALSA-894. The sequence goes on from CAVZYQ010000017.1 coordinate 129,323, forward strand.
GTGACGCTGACGCCATCGCCTCGGGATGAGGGCGATCAGGAACGTGACGACCATTACGCTCCGCGGACGAACGGCAGCGCGCCGAGGTCCTTCCTGATGTTTTCCGGCACGAGGTGCTGGTGCATCAGGATTTCGCGCTGCGCCTGGCGCATGCGCGCGGCGATCATGGCGTCCAGCACGCGCTTGAAGAAGCTCTTCTTCGGCGTCGGCCTTCGCCTCGGGAAGCGGGGTGGAAATCCGCAGTGTCGCGGTCGTCATAGTTGTCGCTCCTTTTGTTCAAGGAACGCAGGATGGATCGCTTCAGAAGCGCCCTGTGTTCTTGCATTGCAACATAAGTAGGTCGCAGACTGATCCGCTATTGGTTCAGACCACATGGGAGCGCTGCGAAATCCGCATGAACACGTAATAATTTGGAAAGTTTTCGATCAACACCGTGCATGAATAGGCAGCACCGAGGGTGCGACAATATTGCACTGCACACAAATGAATCGCGAGGCGCGATTTCAACGCAACTATGTCTGCCCGCGCGGTTGCCGCGCTGAGAGCGCCCTCACTAGATTGCCGCGATGTTCGAAGCGCGCCTGCAGACGTTCGATGACTCCGGCGAACGCGGCGCAAGCGCCGGCCGCGTCGCGGCCCTGCGCGCCGAACTCAAGCGCCGTGGCATCGACGGCTTTCTCGTCCCCCGCGCCGACCGTCATCAGGGCGAATACGTGCCGCCCTCCGAGGAGCGGCTCGCCTGGCTCACGGGCTTCACCGGCTCGGCCGGCGCCGCGATCGTGCTCGCCGACAAGGCCGCGATCTTCGTCGACGGACGCTACGTGCTGCAGGTGCGCGACCAGATCGACACGGCGCAGTTCGCGGTCGAGCACCTGATCGACAACCCGCCCGATCAAGTGGCTGGAGGCGAACCTCAGACAGGGCGACCGCATCGGCTATGACCCGTGGCTGCACACCGCCGAGAGCGCCGAGAAGCTGGCCAAGGCCGCGAAGGCGGCCGGCGCGATGCTGGTGCCGCTAGAAGTCCAACCCGATCGATTCCGTGTGGACCGAGCGCCCTGCTCCGCCGCTCGGCAAAGTCAACGTGCACGACCTGAAATTCGCCGGCGAGGCCGCAGCCGAGAAGCTCGCGCGCGTGCAAGCCGAGGTCGGCAAGCTGAAGGCCGACGCGCTCGATCGTGTCCGATCCGCACAACGTAGCTTGGACATTCAACATCCGCGGCGCGGATGTTGGGCATACGCCGCTGCCGCTCGCCTTCGCCACGGTGCCGAAAGAAGGCCGCGCGTCGGTTTATATCGACGGCCGCAAGCTCTCGAACGAAGTGCGCGATTATCTCGAAACGCTCGCCGACGTGCGCGAACCGGGCGCGTTCGCGTACGACCTGAAGAAGCTCGGCACCGCGAAAGCCGCCGTGCGGCTCGATTCCGCGACCGCCGCTGACGCGCTCTCTCGGATCATTTCGGATGCGGGCGGCACGGTGACGCGCGCCAGCGACCCGATCACGCTCATCAAGGCGCAGAAGAACGCAACCGAGATCGCGGGCACACGTTCGGCACATCAGCGCGACGGCGCCGCGGTCGCGAATTTCCTCGCCTGGTTCGACCGCGAAGCGCCGAAGGGCGAACTGACCGAGATCGGCGCGGTAGCGGCGCTGGAGACCTTCCGCCGCGATACCGGATTGCTCAAGGAGTTGTCGTTCCCGACGATTTCCGGGCGCAGGCCCGAACGGCGCGATCGTGCACTATCGCGTCACCCGCGCGACCAACCGGCCAGATCAACACCGGCGAATTGTTCCTGCTCGATAGCGGCGCACAGTATGAAGATGGCACCACCGATATCACCCGTACCATCGCGGTCGGCACGCCCACGCCGGAGATGCGCGACCGCTTTACCCGCGTGCTGAAAGGCCACATCGCGATCGCGCGTGCGGTGTTTCCCGACGGCGCGACCGGCGCACAACTCGATACGCTTGGCGCGGCAATATCTGTGGGCCGCCGGCATCGACTTCGACCACGGCACCGGCCACGGCGTCGGCAGCTATCTCTCGGTGCACGAGGGCCCGCGCGCATCTCCAAGCTCGGCACGCAGGCGCTGAAGCGCGGCATGATCCTGTCGAACGAGCCCGGCTATTACAAAACCGGCGCGTACGGCATTCGCCTCGAAAATCTTGTGCTCGTCACCGAAACAACGATCGAAGGCGCCGAAAAGCCGATGAACGCGTTCGAGACGCTGACCTTCGCGCCATTCGACCGGCGTCTGATCGAGCCCGCCGCTGATGAGCGCCGGAGGAAATCGCCTGGCTCGACGCCTATCACGCGCGTGTCGCCGAAAAGCTGATGCCGCTTGTCGCCGCCGACACGAAGGCGTGGCTCGAAGCCGCCACAAGGCCGCTTCGTGACTGAGCCGACGTCCACGCCGAAGGAACGCGACGAAGCGCGCGGACATCCCTACCGCCTGCTCGCTCTGCTGATCGGCCTGACGGCCGATCGGTCCGCTTTGCTCTCAATATCCTCGCGCCCGCGATGCCGGGCCTGGTGACCACGCTCGGCGCCGGACCGGCACCGTACAGCTCACGCTTTCGCTGTTCCTGTTTGGCATGGCGGTTTCGCAGCTCGTACTCGGCACGCTGTCCGACCGGTTCGGGCGTCGCCCCGTGATGCTTGCCGGCCTCGTGATCACGGTGGTCTCAAGTTTCGCGGCGCTCGCCGCTACGTCCATCGCCGGACTGATCGTTGCGCGGCTGTTCCAGGCGTTCGGCGCGACCGCCGGTATCGTGATTGCCGCGCAGTGATCCGCGACCTTTACGATCGCGATCGCGCCGCCTCGATGATCGGCTGGGTCACCATGGCGATGGTGATCGCGCCGATGCTCGCGCCGCTGACTCGGCGGCGCGCTCGACACCGCGTTCGGCTGGCACGCGATTTTCGCATTCATGGGCCTGTTCGCTGCCGTCGATGCTCGTCTGGGCGACTTTCCAGTTGCGCGAAACGCGCACGGTCGTGATCGGCGAGGGCTTCGGGCATTTCCTCGCGGCGAGCGGAAGCTTGCTCCGCGACCGCGCCTTCCTGCGCTACGCGCTGGTCGCCGCGACCAACTCGGCGATGTTCTTCACCTTCATCGGCGGCGCACCGCATGTGGTCGTCACACAGATGCATCGCTCCTCGGCCGAATACGGCGTCTGGTTCGTGTTCATCTCGCTCACCTACATGGTGGGCAATTTCACGGCAGGACGCTGGTCGGCGAAATACGGCGTCGATTTCATGGTGCGCGCCGGTGTCGCCGTCACGACGTTCGGCTCCGCGATCGGCATCGTCTGGGTGCTGCTCGACCCCGGACACGGGCCTGCGGTCGTGATGGTCCCGCAGATGATCATCGGCTTCGCGTCGGGCTTCATGCTGCCGAACTCGATCGCCGGCGCGGTCAGCGCGCGCCCGCAGGCCGCGGGCGCCGCCGCCGGCATCATGGGCTTCATGCAGATGGGGCTCGGCGCCGCGACCTCGCAGCTCATCGGCATTCTGCTGGACGGTGCGCAAACCGCGCTGCCGCTCGCCGCGATCGTGCTGGTGCTGTGCGCCGCCGGGCTGGTGGCGTTCTTCGCGCTGGCGCGGAAGTAGCCCGTGTCCCGGGCGCGACGCAGCATGAAGCGAAAGCGGAATGATGCGTCGCAGACCCGAAATCCCGAGTACTTGAAACCGAGCAACCCGGGTCACCGCATCTGCGCTGCATCGCGTGCGGGACACGAGCTTACTTCTTGATCAACCCCAACCACTCGTCCTCGGTCAGCACCGTGACACCGGCCTCGCGCGCCTTGTCGAGCTTGGAGCCCGCGCCCGGCCCCGCCACCACGTAGTCGGTCTTCTTCGACACCGAGCCGGAGACTTTCGCGCCGAGCCGCTCGGCCATCGCCTTCGCCTCCTCGCGCGTCATCTTCTCCAGCGAGCCGGTGAACACGACCGTCTTGCCGGCGACCACCGTGTTGCTCGCGGGCTTCTCGGCCTCCTGGATTTTCACCTCTTTGGTGAGCCGCTCGACGATGCCGCGATTGTGCGTCTCCTTGAAATAGGCGGCGATCGCATCGATCACCGTGTCGCCGATCTGGTCGAGCGCATCCATCTCGGTGCGCGCCTCCTCGTCGCCCTTCGCGACCGCCAGCGCCGCATCGTGGAACGCCTCCCACGTGCCGTAGCCGCGCGCGAGCGCACGCGCCGTCGTGTCGCCGACATGGCGGATGCCGAGCGAGAAGATGAAGCGCTCGAGCGAAATGTCGCGCCGGCCGCGGATCGCGCCGAACAGGTTGCGCACCGAGGTCTCGCCGTAGCCCTCGATCTCCTCCAGCTTGAACTGCTTCCCGTTGCGCGCTTCCAGCGTGAAGATGTCGGCCGGCTCCTTGATCCAGCCTTCCTCGAAGAAATAATCGATCTGCTTCGCGCCAAGCCCGTCGATGTCGAACGCGCCGCGCGAGACGAACAGCTTCAGGTGCTCGGTCTTCTGGAACGGGCACGCGAATTCGCCCGAGCAGCGGAAGCGCACGCCCTCCTCGCCCGCCGAATTGATCTCGCGCACCACCGGCGTCTTCAGCGGGCACGGGCACTTCTTCGGAAACTCGTATTCCTTCGTGCCCTTCGGCCGCTTCTCCGGCACGATGCCGAGCACCTGCGGGATCACGTCGCCGGCGCGCTGGATCATCACGGTGTCGCCGATGCGCACGTCGAGCCGCGCGATCTCGTCGGCATTGTGCAGCGTCGCGTTCTGCACGATCACGCCGCCGACGCCGACCGGCTCGAGCTTCGCGACCGGCGTGAGCGCGCCGGTGCGCCCGACCTGGATCTCGATGTCGCGCACCACCGTCGTCGCCTGCTCGGCCGGGAACTTGTGCGCGACCGCCCAGCGCGGCGATGCGCGACACGAAGCCCAGCCGCTCCTGCCAGTCGAGCCGGTCGACTTTGTAGACGACGCCGTCGATGTCGTAGTCGAGCTTGCCGCGCGCGAGCCCGATCTCGTCGTGGCACGCTTGAGCAGGTCCTCGGCCGACTTGCACACCTTGAAGATCGGATTGGTGTGGAAGCCGCACTTGCCGAGCCACTTCACCATGCCGGACTGCGTCTCGGCCGGCATCTCGCTCATCTGCCCCCACGCATAGGCGAAGAAGCGCAGCGGCCGCGACGCCGTGATGCTGGCATCCTTCTGCCGCAGCGAGCCGGCCGCGGTGTTGCGCGGATTGACGTAAAGCTCCTTGCCGGCCGCCTTCTGCCGCTCGTTCAGCGCGAGGAAATCCGCCTTGGTCATGTAGACCTCGCCGCGCACCTCGGCGACGTCCGGAATGTCCTTGCCCTTCAGCGTCTGCGGCACGTCCTTCAGCGTCTTGATGTTCGCCGTGACGTCCTCGCCCACGGCGCCGTCGCCGCGCGTCGCCGCGTTGACGAGCTTGCCCTTCTCGTAGCGCAGCGACATCGACAGGCCGTCGATCTTCGGCTCGGCGGTGAAGGCGAGCGGCTCGTCCGCATCGAGCTTGAGGAAGCGGCGGATGCGCTCGACGAAGCGCGTCACGTCCTCCTCGCGAGAACGCGTTGTCGAGCGAGAGCATCGGCACCGCGTGCCGGATCTTGGCGAAGCGCCCGGTCGGCGCCGCGCCGACCTTCAGCGTCAGGCTTTCCAGCGTCTTGAGGTCCGGAAAGCGCTCTTCGATCGCGCCGTAGCGCTTGCGCAGCGCGTCGTATTCGGCGTCCGTGACGGTCGGCTTGTCGTCCTGGTAGTAGCGCTTGTCGTGCTCGGTCAGCTCGGCATGCAGCCGCGCATGCTCGGCCTTGGCCTGCTTCTGGCGAGTCGAGGTCGTCTGGCATACGACCGGCGACGATCGTTCGTCTGGAGACTGTCGTCACGCCGGCTCGTCGCAACACTGCGCATCACCGCTCGCCGCTGCTCTGATCAGCCGCTCGATCGCGCGGCGCCTTGCGCGCCTCGTCGGTGATCTCGGCGCCCGCCAGCATGCGGGCGATCTCCTCGCGGCGGCGGTCGGCGGCAAGCTCGCTGACGCTGGTCGCGACGCGCTTGCCGCGCGCCAGCGCATCCTTGCTGATCAGGTAGTGCTGGTCGGCGCGCGCCGCGACCTGCGGCGCATGCGTCACCGCGACCACCTGCACCTTGTCGGCGAGCCGCGCGAGCCGCTGCGCCGATCGCGTCCGCGACCGCGCCGCCGACGCCGGTGTCGATCTCGTCGAACACCAGCGTCGGCGCCGAGCCGCGATCCGCCAGCACGACCTTCAGCGCCAGCAGGAAGCGCGCAAGCTCGCCGCCGGACGCGACCTTCATCAGCGGGCCCGGCCGCGTGCCCGGATTGGTCTGCACCCAGAACTCGATGCGGTCGATGCCGTCCGGCCCGCCCGCGTCCGTCTCGATATTCGGTCGAGAAGCGCGCGCGCTCGAGCTTCAGCGGCTTCAGCTCCGCCGTCACCGCCTTGTCGAGCTTCGCGGCCGCCTTCTTGCGCGCGGCCGACAGCGCCGCGGCGGCCTTGCGTGTACTTCGCCTCGCGCGTCGCGCGCCGCGGCCTCCAGCTTCTTCAGGTCCGCCGCGCCGGCATCGAGCGCCGCGAGATCGGCCGCATGCTGCGCGTTCAGCGCCGCGAGATTGTCGACCGGCACGTTGTATTTGCGCGCCGCCGCGCGCAGCGCGAACAGCCGCTCCTCGATGCGGTCGAGTTCGTTCGGATCGTGGTTTGCGGCGCGTCAGCGCGGCATCGAGATGCGTGCGCGCCTCGTCGAGCGCGGTCAGCGCCGCATCGAGCGCCTTCACGGGCGGATCGATCAGCGCCGGCGCCTGCGCGCGCCGCCGCTCCAGCCGCCGCAGCGCCGCCGAGAGCGATGAGATCGGCGAGCGCTCGCCCGCGACCGCGTCGTGCGCGTCGCGCAGGTCCTCGGCGACCTTGTCGACCGCCATCATGGCGGCGCGCTTTTCGGCGAGCGCGGATTCCTCGCCGGCTTCGGGCTTCAGCCGCTTCAGCTCTTCGACCGCGTGGCGCAGATAGTCCGCCTCGCGCTGCGCCTGCTCGACCCGCGCGCGATGCGCCGCGACGGCCTGCTCGGCGTCGCGCCGCGCAGCCCACAGGCGCGCGACCGCGGCGGCATCGTCCTCGAGGCCCGCATAGGCATCGAGCAGCTGCCGGTGCGACGCGACATCGACCATCGCGCGGTCGTCATGCTGGCCGTGGATCTCGACCAGCGCGCTGCCGAGCGCCTTCAGCACCTGCACGCTCACCGGCTGGTCGTTGACGAAGGCGCGCGTGCGCCCGTCGGCAAGCTGCACGCGGCGCAGGATCAGTCCGTCTTCGGCTGTCGATGCCGTTCTCGGCGAGCAGGGCGACGCGCGGGATGCTTGGCGTCGAACGTCGAACGCCGCCGTCACCTGCCCCTGCTCCGCGCCCTGGCGCACCAGGCTCGCGTCGCCGCGGCTGCCGAGCGCGAGCGCGAACGCATCGAGCAGGATCGACTTGCCGGCACCGGTCTCGCCGGTCAGCACCGAGAGGCCGCCGGCGTAATCGATGTCGAGCCGTTCGATCAGGACGATGTCGCGGATCGAGAGTCGGGAGAGCATGGCCCTGCAATAGCAAAATATCCGCCGTCATGCCCGGCCTTGTGCGGGGCGTCCACGTCTTCATTTGCCCAAACAAGCCAATGGCCGGGACAAGCCCGGCCATGACGAATTCCGACGGAAGGACGAGCCGGTTAGCCCAAGCCCACCCGCTTGAACGCCCTGCTGATCCAGGAGCCCCTGGTCCTCGTACGGCTCGAGCCCGCCGCCCTTCACCAGCGCGTAGGCGTCCTTGTACCAGGGGCTGTCCGGGAAATTGTGCCCGAGCACGGCCGCGGCGGTCTGCGCCTCGTTGACGATGCCGAGCGACATGTAGGTCTCGGTCAGGCGCATCAGCGCCTCCTCGACGTGGCGCGTGGTCTGATACTGCGTGATCACCACCTTGAAGCGGTTGATCGCCGCGATGTAGTCGCGCTTTTTCTGATAGAAGCGCGCGGTGGTCATTTCCTTGCCGGCGAGCTGGTCGCGCGCGATCTCGATCTTCTTCTTGGCGCCGGCCGCATACTCGGTGTTCGGATATTTCCGCACCACCTCGTCGAGCGCCTGCAGCGCGCGCTCGGTGCGCTGCTGGTCGCGCGTCACGTCCGGGATCTGGTCGAAGTAGGACGAGCCGATCAGGAACTGCGCGTAGGCGGCATCCGGGCTGCCGGGGTGCAGCGTGACGTAGCGCTTCGCCGCCGTCACCGACTCCTCGTACTGGCTGCCCTCATAATGCGCGTAGGCCGACATGATCAGCGCCTTGCGCGCCCATTCCGAATAGGGATGCTGGCGGTCGACTTCCTCGAAACGCTTCGCGGCCTGGCGATAGTCGCGCTTGCTGTTCATGAGGTAGAGGCCCTCATTGTACAACTTGTCGGCCGGATCATCCGGGATGATGTCTTCCTTGCCGAAGAAGCTGCAGGCCGGCAGCGCCGCGACGATCAGCGCGAGCGCGGCAAGGCGCGCAGCCACCAACCATGGCCGCGACCGGTCCGAAACTGTCGAATGTTTGCGTATCAAGTCGTGCAGTCCCCCGGAGCGGAAAATCCCCACCGCGCCACGCGATATCTACCCCAAACGCGGCTGTTTCGCCACGCGATTATGGCTTTAGGCTGGCAATCGGCCCGGAATGTGGCGTGTCTCGGTTAACGCGAAGCGGCCGGAACTACGACAGGTCGGCCCGGTAGGCCGGCGCAACCGTCGGCAACGTCCGCGTGGCCGCGCTGGCGCGGAACGCGGGTGTCCGTTCGCCTCGACCACCGTCCAGGCGGTCGGGTCGGCGATCAGGGCGCACAGGATCGCGTGGTTGAGCTTGTGGCCGCCGCAGACCGACTTGTAGGCGCCGAGCAGCGGCGCGCCCGCGAGCGCGAGATCGCCGATCGCGTCGAGCGCCTTGTGACGCACGAATTCGTCCGTGTAGCGCAAGCCTTCCGGGTTGAGCAGGCGGTCGTCGGCCATCACCAGCGTGTTCTCGAGCGAAGCGCCGAGCGCGTAGCCCGCGCTCCACAGCTTCGAGACATCCTTCATGAAGCCGAAGGTGCGCGCGCGCGCGACTTCGCGGCGGAACGTGGTCGGCTCGACGTCGAGCGCGATCGACTGCTGGCCGATCAGCGCATGCGGGAAGTCGATCGTGACGTCGACGCGGAAGCCGCGATCGTACGGCGTCAGTTCGCCGTAGGAGTTGCCCTTCTGCACGCGGATCGGCTTGAGCACCTTGGTGAAGCGGCGCGGCGCGGCCAGCGCCACGATACCGGCCTGATCGATCGCCGCAACAAAAGCAGCAGCGCTGCCGTCCATGATCGGCGCTTCGGCGCCGTCGATTTCGATGATGGCGTTGTCCACGCCCAGGCCGCACAGCGTCGCCATCACGTGCTCGATGGTGGACACGCACGGGCCGGAATTGTCGTCGCCGAGAACGGTTGCAAGTTCGGTGGCCGTCACATAGCGGGCGTGCGCGCGGATTTCGCGCTCCGGCCGGCCTTGGGCATCGAGCCGCACGAACACGATGCCCGTGCCGGCATCCGCCGGATGTAACGTGAGCGAGACTGGAAGTCCCGAATGTACGCCGACACCTGAAACTGTCGCGCGCGCCCCAAGCGTGGTTTGCTTGCCCGCTTTCATTGACCCCGTCCGCAACCTCGCGGCGACCGACCCGCCGGGTGGCGGGACCCCATCAGTCACCGGTACAGTCTCCCAGGTTATTTTGCTGCTGTGCGGGAAAGTCCGAAACCGAATTGCCCGGTCGTCCCCGTCAGAAGCGTCTTGTCCCCGAGAGCCCCTTCGCAAAAACCTTAACACAGCCCGAAATGCGTCCAATTCACGGTTTTTCTCCGACTGTAACAATAGGCCGGAGACCCGAAAATTAAGGATTTAGAACAAGTTAAGACGGGGAAAACATTGCCACAATTCCCTTCGCGGCAGCGTTTCGCAACAAGGCCCCGCTGGCGTCCAAGAGTGATTTCGAATCAATAAGTTGCCTTCGAATCGCCCAGCCGAAATGGAACCGGGCGGCCCCCGCAGGACCGCCCGGCTTGTTCTTAAGATCGGCGGTTGCGATGAGCCGTCAGTTCGCCTGACGGCGCAGGAACGCCGGGATCTCGAGTTGATCGTCGTCCATCGCGTTATTCACAGGCGCCTGACGGCCATGCTGGTCGAGGCCCTGCGGCGCGGGGCGCTGCACCACCGGACGCTTGGCATATTCCGACACCGGCTCGGCCCGCGTGTCCTGACGCGGCAGCGGCGGCATCGGCTGCGACTTCGGCATCGGCGGCGCCATGCGCTCGGCGGCGGCCGGAGCCGGACGCGGCGCGGCTTGCGGCTGAGCTTCCTCCTCGCGCCGGCCGAGGCCGACCGAGGCAAGCCGCTGCAGCAGCGACACGCGCGGCTTTTCCGGCGCCTGCGCCGTCTCGGCCTGCCGCGCGCGGATCTGGTTCTGCGCCGGGATCGGCAGCTCATCGATGCGCGGCATGCGCGGCGCACGCACGGCCGGGCGCTCCGCCTGCGGCGGAATGAACGGCTCTTCCAGCGCGGGTGCCGGCGGCGCGGCGTCTTGCGTTTCCTCCACCGGCTCGCGGAACAGCGTCGGCTTCGGCGCGATCGGCCGGATGGTCACATCGTCCATCGCGGTGATCGACGCCGGCGCGTGAGCCGGAGCTTCGATCCTGGCCTGCGGCTGCTCGTTCGCCTCTGTGGCCGGAGCAACCGAGAGCGCCTGCGCGACCGCGCGGTGCGCCTGATCGGTGCGCTCCGTGCCGGTGCGCTCGGCCATGCGCTGCGTCGAAGCACGCAAGGTCTGCGTCAGTTCGGCGAGACGCGAGGCGGCCGCGATCGCCTGCGGAGCAGGCGTCGGTGCGGCAACCGCGGGCGCAATCGGTTGGCGCACGGGCGCCGGCTGACGCGACGACATCGCGACATCGATGCCGGTCGCCACGACCGACACGCGCACGATGCCTTCGAGGCTTTCGTCGAACGTCGCGCCGACGATGATGTTGGCGTCGCCGTCGACTTCCTCGCGGATGCGGGTCGCGGCCTCGTCCACCTCGTAGAGGCCGAGGTCCTTGCCGCCCGTGATCGAGATCAGCAGGCCGCGCGCGCCCTTCATGGTGGAGTCGTCGATCAGCGGATTGGAGATCGCCGCCTCGGCAGCCGCCAGCGCGCGCTTCTCGCCCGACGCCTCGCCGGTTCCCATCATCGCCTTGCCCATCTCCTTCATCACCGCGCGGACGTCGGCGAAGTCGAGATTGATCAGGCCTTCCTTCACCATCAGGTCGGTGATGCAGGCGACGCCCGAGTAGAGCACCTGGTCGGCCATCGCGAACGCGTCGGCGAAGGTGGTCTTCTCGTTGGCGACCCGGAACAGGTTCTGGTTCGGGATGATCAGCAGCGTGTCGACATGCTTCTGCAGTTCGATGATGCCGTTCTCGGCGACCTTCATGCGCCGCGCGCCTTCGAACTGGAACGGCTTGGTGACGACGCCGACCGTGAGGATGCCCAGCTCTTTCGCGGCCTGCGCGACGACCGGCGCGGCGCCGGTGCCGGTGCCGCCGCCCATGCCGGCGGTGACGAACACCATGTGGGCGCCCGCGAGATGATCGCGGATCTCGTCGATCACTTCCTCAGCCGCCGCGCGGCCGACATCGGGCTGCGAGCCCGCGCCGAGGCCCTCGGTGACCTGCACGCCCATCTGGATGATGCGTTCGGCCTTCGACAGCGTCAGCGCCTGCGCGTCGGTGTTGGCGACCACGAAATCGCAGCCCAGCAGGCCAGCCGTGATCATGTTGTTGACGGCATTGCCGCCGGCGCCGCCGACACCGAACACGGTGATCCTCGGCTTCAATTCCCGGATGTCGGGCATCTTCAGATTGATGGTCATGCCTGGCCTCTTGTCAGAGCGGACGCGCTTTTCGCCGCATGGGTTGGCCGGTTCGCCGGCCGTGACGAACGTGGTGGTTCGGTCATCAGAAGCTCTCGCGCAGCCACCGTCCGACCCGCGTGAAATACCCGTCGGTCCCTGTCATCAATTGCCGCGTTTTTCGCGGTTCGCAGTGTTCGAGATAGGCGAATTGCGGATAGACCAGCAGGCCCGCGGCCGCCGCGAAGGCCGGGCCTTTGGTGGCGTCGGTCAGGCCGCCGATGCCGAGCGGGCGCCCGATGCGCACCTGGCCGGCCGAGAATATGCATCGCGAGATCGGCGAGCCCGGTGAGCTGGCTCGCGCCGCCGGTGAGGATGACGCGGCCGCGCGGATCGGCGGCGAACGGCGAGCGGCGAGCTTGTCGCGCACCATTTCGAGGATTTCCTCGACGCGCGGCCGGATGATGCGCACGAGCTGCGCGCGCGGGATCATGCGCGGCGGATCGCGCGGATCGGCATCGGCCGCCGACAGCGAGACCATGTCGCGGTCGTCGGACGGGCCCGACAGCGCCGCGCCGAACAGCGTCTTTAGCCGCTCCGCGTCCGCGATCGTGGTGGTAAGCCCGCGCGCGATGTCCATCGTGACGTGCTGGCCGCCGAGCGTGAACCCGTCGACATGGACGAAACGGCCTTCCGAGAACACCGACATGGTCGTGGTGCCGGCGCCGAGATCGACGATCGCCGCGCCGAGATCGGCTTCATCCTCGGCCAGCACCGAGAGGCCCGACACATAGGGCGCCGCGACCATGGCCTCGACACCGATGTGGCAGCGCTCGACCAGAAGCGTGAGATTGCGCGCGGTCGCGACGTCGGTGGTCACCACATGCATGTCGACGCCGAGCCGCGTTGCCGACCATGCCGCGCGGATCGCGGATCGCGCGCTGCTCGTCGAGCGCGTAGCCGATGGGAAGCGAATGCAGCACGGCGCGGCCTTCGCGCACCGAATGATGGCTGCCGGCCGCGAGCACGCGCTCGATGTCGCCATCGCCGACCGTCGGCGTCTTCATGTGCACGGTCGCGGCGAACAGTTCGCTCGCCGTGCGGCCCGCCGTGATCGGCAGCACGACGCTGTCGACATGCACGCCGGCGCCGCGCTCGGCCTGATCGACCGCGTGGCGCAGCATCTCTTCCGCCGCCGCGATGATCGACGACGTTGCCGGCCTTCATGCCCTGCGCCTGCGTGTGCCCGATGCCGAGCACCTCGATCGAATGGGTGCGGCGCGGCAGCATGTCCTGCGGCGGGCGCGGCTTCAGCCGCGCGATCACGCACACGACCTTGCTGGTGCCGATGTCGAGCGCGCACACGATGGCCGAGCGCCGGCGCGAGATCGGCTTCATCTTGGGAGCAAGGCCATGCGCCAGGTCGTTCACGCGTCGCTGCCTTTCTTCTTGGGTTCTTCGCCTTGAGCGCGTCCTCGCGCGCCTGCGCGAGCGCGTCGGACATGCGCACCGTGATCCGGTCGGCAAGCCGCAGGTCGACCGCGACGATGTCGCGCGACAAGAGGCTCTTCTCCTTGTCGAAGCGGGCGAGCGTTTCGAGCGCGCGCTCGACATCGCTTCGGGCAGCCGCACGTCGATGCCGTTCTTCAGCCGCAGGTTCCAGCGCCGGTCGCCGACCAGGATCGAGGCGCGCACAGAATCGCGGATCGCGCGGATACGGTCGAGCACCGCGAGGAAATCGCGCGCCTTCGGCGCCGCGCCATTACCGACCACGAACGGCAGCGCGGCCAGACGCGGCTCGACCTTTTCGGCGAGCACGGTGCCGTCGGCGGCGATGACCGAGACCTTGCCCTTCTGCTGCCACAGCGCAAAGGCTTCGCGCTCGGTGACGGTGATCTGCAGCCGGTCCGGGATAGAGCTTGCGCACGGTCGCTTCGGCGATCCACGGGATCGCCTCAAGCTTGGTGCGCGCGGTCGCGACATCGAGGAACAGCAGCGAGGAATTGTCGGTCACGCCGGCCGCGGCGAAAATCTCCTCGCGGCTGACCTGACGCTGGCCCGACAGCGACACCGCCGCGATGCGCATGCCGGCCGCGTTCGCGGCGGCGTCGCCGGCGTCCTTGATAGTGGTCTGGATCGCCGTGACGTGGTCGCCCTTCACCACGCCGTAGGTGGTCGCCCCGATGAGAAACGCGAGGCAGGCCGTCAGTCCCGTGTAGCGCGGCACGCGCACATGGGTGAGCGGCAGCGTCACGCGGCGCAGCGTACGGCTCAAGAACCCGCGGCTGGCAGCCGCAGGCCGGCGACGCGGCGTTGAGCCGCGTGAGCGATTGAGCGAGGCGTCCTTCATTCATCGCATCACTCGGCGAAAGAGAGGGGTCGCAAGCTCCCGTCCCCCGCAAAAAATCTGCGCGGCTCCGCGCCGGAAAGCGGACGCGCGACCGCGCCTAGTCTTCGGGCCGTTTGGTAAACAAATGGTGAATTTCGCCCGCGCGCGGCGAACCGCGGTCCCGTCGAAGCATGCCGTAGGCGCAATCGCGGGTAACCCCCGCGATGGCGGCTAGCGTTACGGATCGCCTGTGGGAATGAAGGAGGTTGTTGACGTGCTGGAAGCGTGGGAAGCAGAGAAGATTGCAACGCTGCTAAGTCCTGATGCTGAAAGCTCTCTGGTGTGTCTCATCCCAACCCACGGCCGCCCGTGGGTCGTAGCCATTCTGCCGTTCTGGGCCTTCGTCCTTGTGGTAGGGGCCGGTGGCCGATTGTTTTATTGGGCGCTTGGGGTGATCTTCGGACCGCTGCCATAATCAAACCAGCCACTACCACAATCGCACAGCGTATTGCGCCGATGTCGTGCGGAATGGCGGAATACGCTTCGCTATTCCGCCCTACGCGCTACAGCTTTGTGGGTGCGGCGAAGCCGTCGCGCTTTTCCCTGCACCCGCCAATCGACTATGATCGGCGCCATGAGCGCCTTGCCGCAGACCCGCATTACGGTGGACGAGTATCTGGCCTGGGCCGCGGGGCAGCCGGGGCGCTATGAGCTCCTCGACGGCACCGTCCACGCGATGTCGCCCGAGGGCGCCCGCCATGCCGAGGTGAAGGGGTCCGTTCACGGAGCTTTGGTATCGGCAATCCATGCCCGCCGCGTTTCCTGTTACGCGCTTCCCGACGGCATGGTGCGGGTCGACAAAGCGACGGCGTTTGAACCGGACGCGCTGGTCTATTGCGGGCCGAAAATCGCGCCGGCGGCGCTCGAAATTCCCAACCCTGTGATCATCGTCGAATTTCTGTCCCCCTCGACCCGGCGCATCGACACATCGGCCAAAGTGACCGGCTATTTTCGGCTGCCAGCGTTGCGCACTATCTGATCATCGATGCCGCGCAGCCGCTGATCCTGCATCACGCGCGCGCCAGCGACACCATTCTCACGCGCATCGTGCGCGAGGGCGTGATCGCGCTCGATCCTCCGGGGCTGGAGCTTGCAGTGGCGGATGTGTTCGGCGGGATGTGAGACGGACGCCGTAGCAAGCCGTAGACGAGCCTCACCGATCGAGCGATGCGTCCTCGACCATCCATCGCACCAGCTCAGCGAAAGAGATACCCGCGTATGCCGCAAGCTCCGGCACCAGCGACGTTTCGGTCATGCCGGGTTGCGTATTGACCTCGAGACAGAAAAGTCCCCCGGTGCCATCTACAGAGTCATCCCAGCGGAAATCCGCGCGGCTCACGCCTCGGCAACCCAGCGCCTGATGGGCCGCAAGCGTTAGTCTTCTGACCTCTTGGTAAACAATTGGTAAAATCGGGGCCGGCAGCAGGTGTTCGAAACCGCCCGGCGCATACTTGGCCTCGTAGTCGTAAAAGCGCGCGGTCGTGACCACCTCGATCACGTCGAGCGCCTTGTCTCCCAGCACTGCGCAGGTGAGTTCCTTCCCCGGAATGAACGGTTCGGCGAGGATCAGCTCGCCGAACTCCCCTGTCCGCGCGGCTGAGCTCCTGCGGCGGATATTCGTGTTCCCGGGTGACGATGAACACGCCGACGCTCGAACCCTCGCTGATCGGCTTGAGCACATAAGGGCGCTCCAGCGCGTGCTCCCTGGCGGCCCGGCTCCGCTCGACCACCATCCCGCCCGGCACCGGAATGCCCTTGGCGTTGAGCATCACCTTGGCGACATCCTTCTCCATCGCCATCGACGACGCGAGCACGCCCGAGTGGGTGTAGGGAATGCCGAGGATTTCGAGGATGCCCTGCAGCGTGC
>CAVZYQ010000018.1:0-53531 GCA_963779545.1 uncultured Alphaproteobacteria bacterium
CGATTTCTGTGCGCGGCGCGCCTTAGCGGCAAATGAGAGTCATGCGCGCGCGAGCTTGTCTACTTTGGCAAGAAACCGTTTCAGAACGGGCGACATGCTTGCCTTGTTGTACCCGACGACAAGGTCGACGGTTGGCGCGTCGCCCTGGATCGGGCGGCTGGTCACGGACGAAGGAAGAAAGTTCTTTGCGTAAGCGGGCAGCAGCGCCACGGCGCCCGTCGATGCGATCATCGAGAACGCGTGGGCAAGATTGTGCACTTCGTGACTGGCACGAATGTCCAATCCCGCCTTTTTCAGGAAGTCTTCGATAACCTCGCGAAGGGTCGGAGCGGTCTTCGAAGGTTTGATGAATGGCTGACCCCGAATATCACGCAACCGGATGGCTTTGCGCTTGGCAAGGCGATGATCCTTGGGCAGCACCACGATGAGCGGGTCCGAGCGCACGGGCATGTAGACCAGATTGCCCGCGTGCGGCTCCGGCCGCAGAAACGCGGCATCGAGCCTGCCCTTCATCAGGGCATCGGCGAGCCTTGGGGAATAATCGCTTGTGAGCTTGACCTCGATATTCGGCAATTCGTCCTGCAGAATGCGCATCGCCGGAGGCAGCAAATCATCTCCGTTCCGGAAAGGAACCCGAGCGCCAGGCTTGGCTTGGTCAGCTCAGCGGCGCGACGCGCAGCTTCCTTTGCGGCCTCGGCCTGCGCTAAGGCAAGGCGCGCGTGGTCGAGAAAAACTCGGCCTGCCGCAGTCAATTCGATGCCATGAACGCTGCGCGTTATCAGCGAAGCACCGACCTCGTCCTCAAGAGCGCGGATCTGGCGGCTTAGGGAAGGCTGCGCCGTATGCAGCCGCTTGTCGGCAGCCAGCGTCAGGCTTCCTTCTTCGGCGACGGCGATGAAGTAGCGCAGATGCCGCAGCCCATGGCGACGCTCCATACCTTCCAAGCATGACCTCCAAGCTACAAAGTCTTTTACGCAAGCGCCACAGCGGGCGCAGATGCCAGGCACCCAGCCAGCGCGCGTACTCGACGTCATCCGCGCGGCGGCAAAGCCCGTTACCACGGCGCAACGCGCTGCCTAAGGAGCCCTCATGCCGAAGCTGATCCTGCCGGTACTTGCAACCGTTGCGTCGATCATCGGAGCGTCAGCCGCGTCGGCGCAAGGGCTCACCGCGACGCAGGCGCGCGCGATCATCGCGCCCTGGTACAGCCTGTTCAATGTCGCGACGCGCGGCGACGTGAAGGCTACCCAGGAACAGGTGCTGACCGCCGACTACGAGTTCTGTCCTCCGGCTATTTGCCGAGCGAATGCTGGGGCCGCGACACGTCGATCAAGGTCGTGTCAAACTTCGCTAACTCGATTCCCGACATGAAGTTCGACATCAAGGAGGTGCTGGTCGCAGGCGACCGTGTGGTCGTGCGGGGTGAAGTGACGGGCACGCCGGCGGGCGAGCTTTTCGGCGTGCCGCATACGGGCAAGAGCTTCCGCATCATGGCAATCGACATCCAGACGATCCGCGACGGCAAAATCGTTAGCACATTTCACATGGAGAACTGGCTGAGCGCGATCGGTCAGCTGCGCGCGAGGTGACGCTAGCGCTTCCGGCGGAGAAACACGCGAGCAGCCCCTAGAAGCTCTCCCGAAGCCATCGTCCGACCCGCGTGAAGTAACCGTCTCCCTGTCATCAATTGCCGCGTTTTTCGCGGTTCACAGTGTTCGAGATGGCCGAACTGCGGGTAGACCAGCAGTCCCGCCGCCACGGCGAATGCCGGGCCTTCGGTGGCGTCGGTCAGGCCGCCGATGCCGAGCGGGCGGCCGATGCGCACCTGCCGGCCGAGAATGTGCGTCGCGAGATCGGCGAGCCCGGTGAGCTGGCTCGCGCCGCCGGTCAGGACCACGCGCCCGCGCGGCTCGGCCGCGAACGGCGAGGCGGCGAGCTTGTCGCGCACCATTTCGAGGATCTCCTCGACGCGCGGCCGGATGATGCGCACGAGCTGCGCGCGCGGGAAACATGCGCGGCGGTCGCGCGGATCGGCGTCGACCGCCGACAGCGAGACCATGTCGCGATCGTCCGAGGGCCCGACAGGCCGCGCCGAACAGCGTCTTGAAGCGCTCGGCGTCCGCGATCGTGGCAGTGAGGCCGCGCGCGATGTCCATCGTGACGTGCTGGCCGCCGAGCGCGAAGCCGTCGGCATGGACGAAGCGGCCTCCGAGAACACCGACATCGTCGTGGTGCCGGCGCCAAGATCGATGACGCCGCGCCGAGATCGGCCTCGTCGTCGGCCAGCACCGAGAGGCCTGCCACATAGGGCGCCGCAACCATCGCCTCGACACCGATGATGGCAGCGCTCCACCGCAGCATCAGATTGCGCGCGGTCGGCGACGTCGGCGGTCACGACGTGCATGTCGACGCCGAACCGGCGTGCCGAGCATGCCGCGCGGATCGCGGATGCCGCGCTGCTCGTCGAGCGCGTAGCCGATCGGCAGCGAGTGCAGCACGGCGCGGCCTTCGCGCACGGAATGGTGGCTGCCGGCCGCGAGCACGCGCTCGATGTCGCCATCGCCGACCGTCGGCGCCTGCATGTGCACGGTCGCGGCGAACAGTTCGCTCGTCGGTGCGGCCCGGCGGAGACCGACAGCACGACACGAGTCGAGCTGCACGCCGCGCTGCGCTCGGCCTGGTCGACCGCGTGGCGCAGCGTCTCCTCCGCCGCCGCGAGATCGACACGGTGCCGGCCTTCATGCCGCGCGCGTGCGTGTGGCCGATGCCGATGACTTCGACCGAATGGGTGCGGCGCGCGCAGCACGTCCTGCGGCGGACGCGGCTTCAGCCGCGCGATCAGGCAGGCGATCTTGCTGGTGCCGACGTCGAGCGCGGCAGACGATGCGCCGAGCGCCGGCGCGACAGCGGCTTCATCTTCGGAGCGAGGCCGATGCGACAGGTCGCTCACGCGTCGCCGCCTTTCTTCTTGGTCTTCTTGTCCTTGAGCGCGTCGTCGCGCGCCTGCGCGAGCCGCGTCGGACAGCCGCACCGTGACGCGGTCGGGAAGCCGCAGATCGACCGCGACGATGTCGCGCGACAGCAGGTTCTTTTCCTTGTCGAGCGCGGCCAGCGTTCGAGCGCGTGCTCGACGTCGGTTTCGGGCAGCCGCACGTCGATGCCGTTCTTCAGCCGCAGGTTCCAGCGCCGCTCGCCGACCAGGATCGTGGCGCGCACGAGTCGCGGATCGCCGGATAGCGGTCGAGCACCGCGAGGAAATCGCGCGCCTTCGGCGCCGCGCCGTGCCGACCACCAGCGGCAGCGCGGCGAGACGCGGCGCGACCATAGCGGTTCGAGCACGGTGCCGTCGGCGGCAATGACCGGAACCTTGCCCTCCTTCTGCCAGAGCGCGAATGCCTCGCGCTCGCTGATGGTGATCTGCAGCCGGTCCGGATAGAGCTTGCGCACCGTCGCTTCGGCGATCCACGGGATCGCTCTCAAGCCTGGTGCGCGCGTCGCGCGACATCGAGGAACAGCAGCGAGGAATCGTTCGGTCACGCCGGCGGCGGCGAAAATCTCCTCGCGGCTGATCTGACGCTGGCCCGAGCAGCGACACCGACGCGATGCGCAAGCCGGCGGCATTGGCGGCGGCGTCGCGCCGCGTCCTTGATGGCGGCCTGAGATCGTCGTGACGTGGTCGCCCTTGACGACGCCGTAGGCGGCGCCGCGAGAGAAACGCGACGAGGCCGGCGAGTGCCGGTGTAGCGCGGCACGCGCACGATGCGCGAGCGGCAGCGTCGAAGCTGGCGCAGCGAACGGCTCAACGACGCCCGCGGCTGGCAGCCGCAGGCCGGCGACGCGGTGCTTGCAGGCCGCGCTTAGCGGTTGAGCGAGGCGTCCTCGACCATCCATTGCACCAGCTCACCGAAAGAGATGCCCGCATGGGCCGCGAGTTCGGGCACCAGCGACGTTTCGGTCATGCCGGGCTGCGTATTGACTTCGAGACAGACAAGCCCCCCGGTCCCCTCGACGCGTGTCGTCGTAGCGGAAGTCCGCGCGGCTCACGCCCCGGCAGCCGAGCGCGCGATGCGCCGCAAGCGATAGTCTTCGGACCTCTTGGTAAACAATTGGTGAAATTGGGGCCGGCAGCAGGTGGTTGGAGCCGCCCGGCGCGTATTTCGCCTCATAGTCGTAGAATCGCGCCGTCGGCACGATCTCGATCACGCCGAGCGCCTTGTCGCCCATGACCGCGCAGGTGAGTTCCTTGCCCGGGATGAACGGCTCGGCGAGGACCAGCTCGCCGAAGGCCCAGTCCGCGCGGGTGAGCTCCTGCGGCGGATGTTCGTGCTCCTTGGTGACGATGAACACGCCGACGCTCGAGCCCTCGCTGACCGGCTTGATCACATAGGGCGGCTGCAGCACGTGCTCCTTGGCGGCCTCGAAGCGCGAGGCCACCATGCCGCCCGGCACCGGCACGCCGGCGGCGCGGAGCATGACCTTGGCGACGTCCTTCTGCATGGCCAGCGCCGAAGCGAGCACGCCCGAATGGGTGTAGGGGATGCCGAGGATTTCCAGCATGCCCTGCAGCGTGCCGTCCTCGCCCGGGCGGCCGTGCAGCACATTGAGCGCGACGTCGGGCTTGCAGCGGTTTGCAGCACCGTCGCGATGTCGCGGCCGACATCGATCTGGGTGACGCGGTAGCCGTCGCTCTCCAGCGCGCTCGGCGCAGGCCCTGCCCGAACTCAGGCTGACCTCGCGCTCGGCCGACCAGCCCCCCATCAGAACGGCGACATGCTTGCCATGGCATACGCTCCGACTGCCCGCTCGATGAACTTGCCGCGCGACTGGCGCCGAGATCAGCATCGCATGCAAGGAATCTGATTTGCGCGATGCGGCGCTACGACATTCTGGGATCGGCGTTCCGTGCGACTCAATTGATTCCGTGTTTGTTCCCGTTACGCGAGCGCTGCTATACGGCAGAGATCGCCGCTCCGATCCGCTTGATCTCCCATTCGAGCTCGACGCCGGAATTCTCCTTCACGCGCCGGCGCACCTCTCGCCCAGCGTCTCGATGTCGGCGGCGGTCGCGTCGCCGGGATTGATCAGGAAATTGCAGTGCAGCTCCGAGACCTGCGCGTCGCCGACGACAAGCCGCGGCAGCCGGCGGCATCGATCAGCTGCCAGGCCTTGTGGCCCGGCGGATTCTTGAAGGTCGAGCCGCCGGTGCGGCTCTTGATCGGCTGCGTCGCCTCGCGCGCCTTCGTGATCTCGTCCATCTCGGCGCGCGATCGCCGCCGGATCGCCGGGCGCGCCCTGGAACAGCGCCTGCGGTGAAGATGACGTCGTCCGGCACGCCGCAGTGGCGATAGGTGAAGCCCATGTCGGCGTTGGCGAAGACGTGGACGTTGCCGGCGCGGTCGACGCCGCGCGCCTCGATCAGCACGTCCTTGGTCTCGCCGCCATAGGCGCCGCCGTTCATGCGCAGCGCGCCGCCGATCGCGCCGGGAATGCCGCGAAAGAACGCGAGCCCGGCGATCGCCGGCCTCCTGCGCCGCCGTCGCGACGCTTGCACGTCGGGCACCGCGGTGCCCGCGCGCACGCGGCGTCGTCCTCGACCTTGATCTCGTTGAAGCCGCGCGCCGAGCCGGATCGACGACGCCGGCGACCCCGCCGTCGCGCACGATCAGGTTCGAGCCGAGCCCGATGACGGTGACGGGAATCTCGGGCGGCAGGTGCGCCAGCAGATAGGCGAGGTCGCCCTCGTCCTCCGGCATGAACAGCGCCTGCGCCGGCCCGCCGACGCGAAACCAGGTGAGCGGCGCGAGCGGCTCGTTCGCGACAGGCGCCCGCGCAGTTCCGGCAGACGCGCTTTCAGCTGCGGGACAGATGTCGGGGAAGGTCATCACGCACGGACAGCTAAATCGCGCGCCGCGCACAGTCAGCGCACGCTGCATACGCGTCAAGCAACGTCCCGAGCGCCTGCAAGCTCGCCCGGCAGCGCATAGGCCCATTGCGTGATGTTGCCGGCGCCGAGGCACACCACGATAGTCGCCCGGCCGCGCAGATCCTTCGACCATGCCGGCAAGCTGCTTCGGCGCCGTCGAGCGGCGACGACGCTGGCGATGGCCGCGCGCGCGCAGGCCCGCGACCAGCGAGTCGCGGTCGGCGCCGGCGATCGGCGCTTCGCCCGCCGCATAGACATGCGCGACGATCACGGCGTCGGCGTCGTTGAAGCAGGTGCAGAACTGCTCGAACAGCGACGGCGAGCCGCGTGTAGCGGTGCGGCTGCATCACGGCGATCACCTGGCCCTTGGTCGACTCGCGCGCGGCCTTGAGCACCGCGGCGATCTCCACCGGATGGTGGCCGTAATCGTCGAACACCGTGACGCCGTTCCAGTCGCCGGTGCGGGTGAAGCGCCGCTTCACGCCGCCGAAGCCCGCGAGCGCCTTGCGGATCTGCTCGTCGGAAATGCCGAGCTCGTGCGCGACCGCGATCGCCGACGGTGGCGTTGAGCGCGTTGTGCCGGCCCGGCATCGGCAGCGAGAGGCCCGCGATCTCGTGCGTCGTCTCGCCCGCGCGGTCGCGGAACACGACGGTGAACTGCGAGCCGCCGTCGGCATGCGTCGAGATCGACGAGCCGCACGTCGGCCTGCGGGTTCTCGCCATAGGTGATGACGCGGCGGTCCTCGATGCGCCCGACCAGCGTCTGCACCACCGGATGATCGGTGCACATCACGGCGAAGCCGTAGAACGGCAGGTTCTCGACGAAGGTCTCGAACGCCTCCTCGATCGCCTCGAAGGTCTTGAAGTGATCGAGATGCTCGGGATCGATGTTGGTGACGATCGCGACGTCGGCCGGGAGCTTGAGGAACGTGCCGTCGGACTCGTCCGCCTCGACCACCATCCAGTCGCCCGCGCCGAGCCGCGCATTGGTGCCGTAGGCGTTGATGATGCCGCCGTTGATCACGGTCGGATCGAAGCCGCCGGCATCGAGCAGGGTCGCGACCATCGAGGTGGTGGTGGTCTTGCCGTGCGTGCCGGCGATCGCGACGCAGCGCTTCAGCCGCATCAGCTCGGCGAGCATCTCGGCGCGCCGCACCACCGGCAGGCGGCGCGCGCGCGCCGCCGCCAGCTCGGGATTGTCGCGCTTGATCGCGGTCGACACGACCACGACCTCGGCGAACCCGAGGTTTTCCGCCTTGTGGCCGACCGCGACCGTCGCGCCCTTGTCGCGCAGCCGCTTCACGTTGGCGCTAGTCGGAGGCGTCCGAGCCCTGCACCGTGTAGCCGAGGTTGATCAGCACCTCGGCAATGCCGCTCATGCCGATGCCGCCGATGCCGACGAAATGGATGGGGCCGATATCGCGTCGGCAGTTTCATGGAGTTTCCTTCTCGTCGTCCCGCACGCGATGCAACGCGTAGCGGTGCATCGCAAGATGCGGGACCCCGGCTACCTCGTCAAGACACGCGGGGTCCGCCAGCGCAGCTATCATATTCGCGCCACGCGCAACACCAGATCGGCCAAGCGATCAGCTGCGTCGAGCACCCCAGCAGATTTCGCACCAGCGGCCATCGCGGCGAGCTTGGCCGGATTGTTGGCAAGCACTGCGATTTCGGCCGCAAGCCTTTCCGGCGTGAACTCGTCCTGCTGGCGCATGACGATCGCGCCGCCGGCCTCCGCCAGCACATTGGCATTGGCGAGCTGATCCTGATCGAGCGCATGCGGCAGCGGCACCAGGATCGCGGGCCGACCGATGGCGGCAAGCTCGGCGACCGTCGAGGCGCCGGAGCGTGCGATGACCAGGTGCGAGGCCGCGATACGCGCCGGCAAGTCCGCGAAGAACGGCGCGACCTCGGCCGTCACGCCGAGCCGCGCGTAGGTTTCGCGCACGCGCGCCTCGTCTTCGCCGCGCGCCTGCTGCACGACGGACAGCCGCGCGCGCAGCTCCGGCGGCATCTTCTCGACCGCCGGCGGGACGATATCGGACATTACGCGCGCGCCCTGGCTGCCGCCGGTCACCAGCAGCCGGATCGGGCCATTCGCGTCGAGTGCCGGATAAGGCAATTGCGCGGCACCGATCACCATCGGACGCACCGGGTTGCCAGTAAATGTCGCCTTGGCCTCGAGCGCGCCGCCGAGCGTCATTCCCGGGAAAGCTGGTCGCAATCGCGGTGACGCGCGAGGCCAGCATCTTGTTGGCGCGGCCCATTACGGCGTTGGCGTCATGGATCACGGTTGGAATGCGCCGCAGCGTCGCCGCAAGCACCGGCGGCAAGGTCGGGTAGCCGCCAAAGCCGACCACGGCCCTCGGGCGGATGCGCCCGATCAGCCGCAGCGCCGTCATGGCGCCGATACCAAGCGTGCCGACCGTCTTCGCCATGGAGATCGGATCTCGGCCACGGATCGTCGCGCTCGATATCACATGCGTCTCGCGCGCCGGAAAGGCGTGGCCGTAACGCGTCGCGCGCTCGTCGGTTGCAAGATCGACGACAACGCCGCGCCGCTTCAGCGCATCCGCCAGCGCCTCGGCTGGAAAGAGGTGTCCGCCGGTGCCTCCCGCCGCCAGCAGAACGAGCGGCTCGGCCATCAGGCGGCCTTCCACTCGGGCGGCAGCCGCTCGGCCGACGGCATAGCCGAGACACGCGGCTTCTCGCGCGTGAGCGCCAACAGCATACCCATCCCGTAGGCGATCGAGATCATCGACGAGCCGCCGTAGGAGATGAACGGCAAGGTCATGCCCTTCGCCGGGATGAGATGCAGGTTGACCGCCATGTTGATCGCGGACTGCGTGCCGAACAGCATTGCGAGCCCTGCCGCCGCAAAACGCGTGAATGGGTCATGATCGCGGAACGCGTGTTGCAGCGCGCGCACCACGATGAAGCAGAACAACGCAACCAGCGCGAGGCAAAGGATGACGCCGAATTCTTCCGCCGCGACCGCGAACACGAAGTCCGCGTGACTGTCGGGGAGGATGCGCTTCACGGTCCCCTCGCCCGGCCCGCGGCCGAACCAGCCGCCGCGCAGAAACGACTCGACCGCGTTGTCGACCTGATAGTTGTCGCCCGCCGAAGGGTCCATGAAGCGGTTGATGCGCTTGGTGACGTGCGGAACGAAGAAGTAGGCGCCGGCCAATCCCGCTGCGCCTGCGCCGCCCAGTCCCGCGACCCAGATGATGCGCATGCCCGCCATGAAGAACAGCGCGCCCCACACCATCACGATCAGCATGGTCTGGCCGAAGTCGGGCTGAAGCACGAGCGGCACGACAACGACGCCGAGTACACCCAGCGCCAGCGTGTTGGCCGGCACGTCGGACTTGCGCGTCGACTCTGCGAACAGCCACGAAATCAGGATCACGAAAGCGGGCTTCACGAATTCGGACGGCTGGATGTTGACGCCTGCGAGTACGATCCAGCGGCGCGCGCCCTTCACCTCGGCGCCGATCACCAGCGTGGCCGCGGTCAATCCGACCGCGACGATGAACACGACCAGCGCGAGGCGGCGGATCTGGCGCGGGTTCAGGAAAGACACCGCGATCATCACCAGAAAGGTCGGCGCCAGATACATGGCGTGGCGGTTGACGAAGTAGAACGCATCGAGGCCGATGCGCGAGGCGACCGCCGGGCTCGCCGCGAGCGAGAGCACGATGCCGGTCATCATCAGCACCGTGACGGCGGCGAGGATCATCTTGTCGACCGTCCACCACCAGTTGGCAAACTGTGTGCGTTCGGCGCGCGAGATCATGGCCAGTCCCCGTCCTCAGACGGCTAGTCCTGACTCGGCATGGTTTACGAATGATTAAGAAAGCACGGCTTGTGTCCCGGGCGCATCGCAGCACCATAGCCGACGCGACTGCGTCGGCGTTCTTAGACGGCCGCGTAGCGGCCTGATGATGCTGCGATGCAGACCCGGGACCCCGGTTTCTTGCTTTGAGATAGCAGCCGGGGTCGCGCATCTGCGGTGCACCGCTTCGCGCTGCACCGCGTGCGGGACACCGTGCTCTACACTGTCACCGGCTCCGGCAGCGGGGCCAGTCGGGCAACCGACAGCATCGTCTCGGCGGCGAGCGTCACGCCGATCCGCGGCGGCAGCTCATTGCGCGTACGGATCATCACTTGCGCCGTCGCGGCCGCGAGGCCGATCGTGGCCTCGCGCAGCGACAGGTCGTGCATGTCGGCAATTGCGATAACGCGGTGGCGCAGCCGCGGCCCGGCGTTGAGCGGCCATTCGAGCGGATGGTACTGCTCGGGCACCGACAGCGGGAACGATCCGTCCGCGCGTGGAGCAATGCGGGCCGCGATGTCCTCGATCCTCGGCAGTTCGTAAGTCGCGACGCCGGCTTCGATCGCGCCGTGCATCAGGAACATCCATGCAGTGGCGCGGCCTTCCAGCGCGCCCTGATAGAGAACGTCGTTGGTCGCGTCGCCCGGCACGAGGCCTCGTTCGGGGAGCGGGACGCCGGTCGAGCGCAACGCGAATTCGCCGGTCAGGGCCGCGGCGGCGGCGATGGCGGACGGCGGCTGCAGGCCGCTGCGCAGCGTGAAGGCGCCAAGCAGCAGCGTCAGGATTTCGCCCGCCGCATTGGCGCAATGCCGCTGATCGTCCGCCGGCTCGGGCAGGCCGGCGGGCTGCAGCGGCGGCGCCGCAATGGCGGCGCGCGCGGACACAAGGCCCGCGGCGCGCTCCGGCAGATGTCGGCGTCCAAAGCTCATCGGCTCATCGCATTTTGCGGCGAGCATTATGAAGCCTGCGCTTTAAGGAGCGATTTCGCCGGACCGGCAATCCGCAAGCGGACAAGCAACGGCTGATTAACGACGTCCGACCGGGCTGACGCCGGGCAGTGCCAGCACGGCGTCGCGGAAGGCGGCGCCGCGGATTTCGAAGTTGCGATACTGATCGTAAGAGGCGCAGGCAGGCGACAGCAACACCACCGGCTCCTTCAGCCCGGACGTTTCCGCGTCCTTGGCGGCCAGTTCGATGGCGCGGTCGAGCGTGCCGGCGACCACGAGCGGGACCTTGCCCTGCAGCGTCCCGGCGAACGGCCCCGCCGCCTCGCCGATCAGGTAGGCCTTGCGGATGCGCGGGAAGTATCCTTCGAGCGAGGTGATGCCGCCGCTCTTCGCCTTTCCGCCTGCGATCCAGAAAATATCGGAAAAGCTCGCGAGCGCGCGTGCCGCCGCGTCCGCATTCGTCGCCTTGGAGTCGTTGACGAACAGCACGTTGCCCTTGGCGCCGACCTGCTCCATGCGATGTGCGAGGCCGGGAAACGAGATCAGGCCTCGCTGGATCGTCTCCCGCGAAACACCGAGCGCGAGCGCCGCCGCGCTCGCGGCAGCGGCATTCTGCGCATTGTGCAGGCCGCGCAGCGAACCGATGCCGCCTATCTGCACGACCGCGCGCGCCGTTCCGCCGGCGGAGCGCATCACCTGATCGCCTTCGACATAGATCCCGTCCGACAGCGGACGCCGCACCGAGACGCGCTCCACGCGCTTGCCTGCCCGATCGATACGGTCGGCGACGGCCTGGCACCAGTTGTCGTCGACACCGACGATCGCCGTGCCCAGCCGCTGTACGCCCATCACGAGCCGCTCCTTGATCGCCGCGTACTCATCCAGCGTTCCGTGCCGGTCGAGGTGATCCTCGGCGACGTTGAGCAGAATCCCGATCGAGGGATCGAGCGAGGGCGCAAGATCGATCTGGAACGACGAGCACTCGACCACATGCACACGGCCGGGCGCGGGGGGCAGCAGCGAGAGGATCGCGGTGCCGATATTGCCGCCCATCTGCACGTCATAGTTCGCGACGCCGAGCAGGTGCGCGACCAGCGCCGTGGTGGTGGACTTGCCGTTGGTGCCGGTGATCGCGATGAACGGGGCGTCCGGCGCGACCTTGCGCCGCTCGCGACAGAACAGCTCGATGTCACCGATCACTTCCACCGCGGCATTGCGCGCAAGCCCGACGGTCCAGTGCGGCGCCGGATGGGTGAGCGGAACGCCTGGCGCGAGAACCAGCGCCGCGACCTTGCTCCAGTCGATGCGACGCAGATCGGCCACCGGAATACCTGCCGCCCGTGCCTTCTCGACGCTCGCCTCGGTATCGTCGAACGCGATCACATCGGCGCCGCCCGCGAGCAACGCACTCGCGCTCGCCACGCCCGACGCGCCGAGCCCGAACAGCGCGACCTTCTTGCCGGCGAAGGCGGTGATGGGGATCATCGCAGCTCTCTTCTCCCCTTCCCCCCGCGAGCAGAGCGAGTAGTGCGGAGGGGAACACACCGCGTATGCTGCACGATCGTCATCGCAGCTTCAGGGTCGAGAGCCCCACCAGCGCGAGCACGATCGAAATGATCCAGAAGCGGATCACGATCTGCGGCTCGGTCCAGCCCTTCTTCTCGAAGTGATGATGCAGCGGCGCCATGCGGAACACGCGCTTGCCGGTCAGCTTGAACGACACCACCTGCACGATCACCGATACGGCTTCGAGCACGAACAAGCCGCCGACCACGGCAAGCGCGATCTCATGTTTGGTGGCGACCGCGATGGTGCCGAGCATACCGCCGAGCGCAAGCGAGCCGGTGTCGCCCATGAAGATCGAGGCCGGCGGCGCGTTGAACCAGAGGAAGCCGAGTCCCGCACCGAGCACCGCGCCGCACAGCACGACAAGCTCGCCGGTGCCGGGGACAAAATGGATCTGCAGGTAGTCCGAATACACGGCATTGCCGGCCAGATAAGCGATCAGCGCGAATGACAGCGCCGCGATCATCACCGGACCGATCGCGAGGCCATCGAGCCCGTCAGTCAGGTTCACGGCATTGCCGGCGCCGACGATGATGAAGGCCCCGAAGATGATGAAGAACCAGCCGAGGTCGAACACCAGCTCCTTGAAGAACGGGAACGCGAGCGAGGTCGCGAACGGCGGCCGTCCGAGGCTCGCGATGGCGAAACATGCGGCCGCCGCGATGAACGCTTCGAGCAGCAGCCGCAGGCGGCCTGCAAAGCCGCTGTGGCTCTGGCGCGTGACCTTCAGGTAGTCGTCGTAAAATCCGACCAGTCCGAAGGCGAGCGTGACGCCGAGCACGATCCACACATAGGGGTTGGACGGGTTCGCCCACAGCACCGTCGCGACCGTGACTCCGGACAGGATCATCAGCCCGCCCATCGTCGGCGTGCCGCGCTTCGACACCAGATGCAACTCCGGCCCGTCCTCGCGGATCGGCTGGCCCTTGCCCTGGCGCAGCCGCAGATGATCGATGATCCAGGGCCCGAACAGGAACACGAACACGGCGGCCGTCATCATCGCGCCGCCGGTGCGCACG
Organism: uncultured Alphaproteobacteria bacterium; assembly: GCA_963779545.1. Classification (GTDB taxonomy): domain Bacteria; phylum Pseudomonadota; class Alphaproteobacteria; order Rhizobiales; family Xanthobacteraceae; genus PALSA-894. The sequence continues at coordinate 13,294 of CAVZYQ010000018.1, forward strand.
GTCAGATAGCGGAACACGTTGAACACGCCGATCGTGCCTGAAAAATCCGCCAGCCAATACAGCATCGTTCAACCCTGCAGCGCGTGTTCGGTTTGGCTAGTGGTCCGATTCCAACATTCGCATCCCTGTGCAGCGAGCTCTGTTGTTGGAATCAAAGGACCACTAGCAAATATTACGTTCTCGTGGAGCTTTGGATTTGACATTCGCTTCACCCGCCCGCGGCTGGCTGGTTAGCGAGTGTCAAATCCGCTCCACGAGCGCGGTGTTTCAGCGCCTTGACGATCGGCCCCATGCGCGAGCCGAGCGAGCCCTTGATCATGACGGCGTCGCCCGCCGCAACCGCGCCGAGCACGTGCGGCTCGAGCGCCGCGGATGTTTCCGCGTAGCCGCCGCGCCGCTCGGACGGCAGCGCATCCCACAACGACTTCATCAGCGGGCCGCAGCAGTACACGAGATCGACCGCGTTGGCGGTGACCGCATCCGCAAGCTCGGCATGCAGCTTCGCGCCGTCCGGGCCCAGCTCCAGCATGTCGCCGATCACCGCAATGCGCCGCCCCATGCCCTGCATCGGCACCTGCCCGAGCAGCGCGAGCGCGGCGCGCATCGAGGTCGGGTTGGCGTTGTAGCTCTCGTCGATCAGCAGAGACCTGCCCGCCCGGCACATCAAGCATCGCACGTTCGCCGCGCCCCGTTGGCGCGCGCAGATCGGCAAGCGACAGCGCCGCGAGCGCGAGGTCGGCGCCGAGCAGTTGCGCGGCGGCGAGCACGCCGAGCGAATTGTCGACGACATGCTTGCCCGGGCGCACCGAGCTTGTAGGTCACATCCGCCCCGAGGATGCTCGCTTGGACCGTTGAAGTTTCGGCCTGCAGCGAATGCTTGATCACGCGTGCATCGGCGTGCTCGTCCTCGCCGAACGAGACAACGCGCTTCACGCCCGCGCCGCAGGCCGCCTGCGCGAGCCGCTTGTACTGCGCGATATCGCGATTGATCACCGCCGCGCCACCCTTCTCGATCCCGGAGAAGATCTCCGCCTTCGCGTCCGCGATCGCGTCGAGCGTGCCGAAGAATTCCAGGTGCACCGGCGCGATGGTGGTGACGATCGCGACATGCGGGCGCACCAGCGCGGTCAGCGGCGTGATCTCGCCCGCATGGTTCATGCCGATCTCGAACACGCCGAACTTCGTCGACTGCGGCATCAGCGCGAGCGAGAGCGGCACGCCCCAGTGATTGTTGTAGGAGGCGGCCGACGCATGGGTTTCGCCCTGCCGGCCGAGCATGAGCCGCAGCGCCTCTTTTGTCCCTGTCTTGCCGACCGAGCCGGTCACCGCGACGATCTTCGCACTTGAGCGCGCGCGAGAAGCTTTCGCCAGATCGTTCAGCGCGCCGAGCACATCGTCCACCACCAGCAGCGGCGCGTCCTTCGGCATCGCGGCCTGCTTCGCCCTCGCGACGACCGCCAGTCCCGCGCCCGCTTTCAGCGCGGCTTCGACGAAGTCATGCCCGTCGCGGTTCTCGCCCTGAATGGCGAAGAACGCCTCGCCGGCTTTGACCGTGCGGGTGTCGATCGACAGCCCCGGCACCGTGCGCGGCAATGCGCCGGCGCGCGTCGCGCCCATCGCGGCCGCCATGTCGTCGAGAGTCCAGAGCGGCTCGCTCACGCTTTGCCCTCATTGTCATTGACGGCGTGATTTTTTGTAGCTACGTTAATTGCATGCGGATCACGTTCGATCCTGCGAAACGGGCGTGGACGCTGGCCAAACGCCAACTCGACTTGGTGGATGCCGCAAAAGTCTTGGCGGGTTCGACTTTCGATGCGCCCGACGACCGGCAAGACTACGGCGAGGTTCGCATCGTCACAGCGGGGCTGCTTGACGGACGCATGGTGATCGTCGTGCGGACGCCACGTGGCGACGCGCGGCACGTGATATCGATGAGAAAAGCCAATGACCGAGAGAAAGCGCGCTATTGGGACCGACTTGCGTAAGCTCGATGCGCACTTGATCGCACCCGAGGAATACGAAGATATTCCGGAACCGACGGACGAATGGTTCGCCCGCGCGACGCTGCACATCAACGGCGTGCCGGTGCGGCGGGGCCGTCCCAAAGCCGAGATACGCAAGACGCTTCTCTCGGTCCGCCTCGACAATGACATCATCGACCACTTCCGCGCGACGGGTCCGGGCTGGCAGCGGAGGATCAACGATGCCCTGCGCAAGGCGGCACGGTTGCGCCCGCCGGCCAAGCCGGCGCGTCCGAAGCGGACGGCAACGCGTTGAAGCTTCACGCGACCTTCTCCTTGAGGCGGCGGCGACCGCGTCGTGGTCGCTGAAGTCCAACGTTCGGTCGCCGACAATCTGGCCGCTTTCATGGCCCTTTCCGGCCACCACCAGCACGTCTCCGGGCTGCAATGCGGCGACTGCGCGGCGGATCGCCTCGCCACGATCGCCGATCTCGGTCGCGCCCGGCGCCGCGGCCAAAATCGCCGCCCGGATCGCGGCCGGATTTTCGCTGCGCGGGTTGTCGTCGGTGACGATCACCGCGTCGGCGTTCTCCGCCGCGATCGCACCCATGATCGGACGCTTGCCTTTGTCGCGATCGCCGCCCGCGCCGAACACCACGACCAGCTTGCGCTTCGCATAAGGCCGCAGCGCCTCCAGCGTCTTTGCCAGCGCATCCGGCTTGTGCGCGTAGTCGACGAAGATCGGCGCGCCGTTGCGCTGGCCGACCAGTTCGAGCCGGCCCTTCGCGCCTTCAAGTCCTTCGAGCGCCGCGAACACCTTGGCGGGATCGCTCCCCGTTGCGATCGCCATGCCGGCCGCGACCAGCGCGTTCTCCACCTGAAACGCGCCGACCAGCGGCAGGCGCACGCGGTACGCCTTGCCCTCGTGCTCGATGCGCAGCGTCTGCGAGAAGCCGTCGATGGCGCTATCGACGAGCCGGATGCCCGCGCCCTTGCGGCCGACGCCGAGCACGCGCAAGCCGCGCGTGGCCGCGGCCGCAATGACCTGATCCGCGCGGTCGCCATCCGCCGCCACCACCGCCGCGCCGTCCGCCGCCACGATGCGCTCGAACAGGATGAGCTTGGCCGCGAGATAAGCCTCCTCGGTCGCGTGATAATCCATGTGGTCGCGCGACAGGTTGGTGAAGCCGCCGACCGTGACGCGCACGCCGTCGATGCGATGCTGGTCGAGCCCATGCGAGGAGGCCTCCATCGCGAGATGCGTGATGCCGTCCTCGGCGAGGCGATCGAGCGTGCGCGCAAGCTCGATCGGATCCGGCGTGGTGAGCGAGCCGTAGACCTCTTCCTTCGGCGTCACGAGGCCGATGGTGCCGATGCTGGCTGCTTCGCAGCCCAACGACGCCCAGATCTGGCGCGTGAACGCCGCCACCGAAGTCTTGCCGCTGGTGCCGGTCACCGCCGCAATGGTTTTCGGCTGACGCGGATAGAACCGCGCCGCCGCCAGCGCCAGCGTGCGCCGAACATTCTCGGCACGCACGAACGCGACGTCGGCACCGCAGGTTTTCCGGCTTACGCTCGGCCATGACCGCGGCCGCGCCCGCCGCGATCGCCTGGGCCGCGAACTGCAAGCCGTCCGCCTTGTTGCCCGGAACCGCGACGAACAGGTCGCCGCGCTTCGCCTTGCGGCTGTCGGACGCAATGCCGGTCACCTCGCGCGCCGCAAAGCGCGCGTCGAATGCGCCGTCCTGTCCGATGAGGTCGCTGAGTTTCATGGTCAAGTCGATTCGGAGCCTTTATAGCAGTCCATCGCGGCCTGTACCCGCGTGTCCCGGGCGCAGCGCAGCATGCAATGCTGCGCTGCAGGACCGCGTGCGGGCACCAGCGCTACCGCGCCGCCTGTTTCATATTCGCCAGGATCAACTGATCGGCGGGCGGCAGGTCGAGCCGCGGTTCCAGGCCGAGCATCGGCGCGATGCGCGCGATGATCTTGGATGCGGTCGGCGCCGCGTTCCAGCCCGAGGTCGCGAAGCCGTGCGTCTCGGGCAGCCCCTTCGGCTCGTCGAGCAGCAGCGTGATCAGGTAGCGCGGCTTGTCGGCGGGCAGCACCGCCATGAAGGTGGTGAGCAGCTTGGTCTTGGAATAGCGGCCGTTGACCACCTTTTCGGCCGTACCGGTCTTGCCGCCGACATAGAAGCCCGCAACGTCGGCTTTCCGCGCCGAGCCTTTCTCGGCATTGAGCCGCATCAGGTAGCGCATCATCGCCGAGGTCTCCGGCTTGATCACCTGCACGGCGAGCTTCCTCGCCTCTTCCTCGGTTCGCTTGAGGAAGGTCGGCGGGATCATGGCGCCGCCGTTCATCAGCGCACCGACCGCCATGGTGGCCTGCAGCGGCGCGACCGAAAGGCCGTGGCCGAACGCGATGGTGATGGTGTTGAGTTCGCCCCAGCGCTTCGGCACCAGCGGCATCGCACTCTCGGGCAATTCGGTCGTCACCCGATCGAGCTGCCCCATCTTCTTCAGGAACCACTTGTGGTGCTCGACACCCAGGCCGAGCGCGACCTTCGCGGTGCCGATGTTGGACGAATACGTGAACACCTCCGAGCAGCGAGAGGACGCGGCGCTGCGCGTGATAATCGTTGATGTTGAACTTGCCGTAGCGCAGCGAGGCGCGCGCATCGAGCATCGAGTTGAGATTGAACTTGCCCGAGTTCGAGTCCCATCGCGATGGTGAGCGCCTTGAAGGTCGAACCCATCTCGAACACGCCGGTGGTGAGCCGGTTGATGCGCGTCGGGTCGTTCGCCTCCTTCGGATTGTTCGGATCGAAATCCGGCACCGACACCATCGAGATAATTTCGCCGGTGCGCACGTCGGTCACGACGCCGGCCGCCGCGATCGCCTTGAACTTGTCGCGCGCCGCGACCAGTTCGTCGCGCACCGCATGCTGCACCCGCAGGTCGACCGCGAGCTGAACCGGCTCCTGCAGCCGGTCGGTCGCAAGCCCGGCCGCATGCAGCGCCGCGAGCCCGTTGCCGTCGAGCCACTTCTCGATACCGGCGATGCCCTGGTTGTCGACGTTCACCAGCCCGATCAGATGCGCGACCTCCGCGCCGTTCGGGTAAGTGCGCTTGTTCTCGTTGAGGAAACCGATGCCCGGAAGGCCGAGCTTGTGGATTTCCTGCTGCTGTTTGGCGTTGATCTCGCGCTTGAGCCAGGCGAAGCCGCGCTTGCGGTTGCCGAGACGCTCGCGCACTTCCTTCGCGTCGAGGTCCGGCATCACGGCCGTGAGCAGTTCGACCGCCTCGTCCACGTCGATCAGCCGCTTCGGCTCGCCGAACAGCGACGGCACGCGCACGTCGGTCGCGAGGATTTCGCCGTTGCGGTCCTGAATGTCGGGACGTGCGGTCGCAATTGCGTCGCCGCCGATCCGGCGCGTCACGTGATTGTCCGGCTCCATCGCGTAGAGCATGAGCCGGCCCGCGATGACGCCGTAAATCGCCGTGAAAGCAATGATCGCCAACCCGATGCGCCCGCGCGCCTTCGCGTTGCGATCGGCTTTTCCATACAACAGCGCGCGCACCAGGCGGCGGCGCCACGGCTCGACCGGCGGCGCAGGAATGACGGCCGCGAGATTGGCCATGGGCGGGGCGGCGTCGCTCATTGCGGCTTGCCTCCCGCTTCGCCGGTGCTGCCGGTCAACGTGTCGATGTCAGCGAGCGTCTCGATCACCGCGCCGATCGGATCGGCAGTGCCGGGCGGCACCAACTCGACAGGGCGCTCGGGAAGACGGTCGAGCAGGTCGTACTGGCGCGTCTCGAGCGGCTTCAGCGCGAGATGGCGCTGCGCCAGATCCTGGATGCGATCCGGCCGGTCGAGCTTCGCCCATTCGGCGCGGAGGTTCGCGATCGCGTCCTGCTCGCGGCGCAATTCGCCGCGCAGCTTCGCGACGCGCTCGGCCTGCAGGGTGGATTCATATTTGATCTTGTAGACGTCGGCCGCCGCGAACACGAGCGCGGCGAGCACAACGATATGCAAGAGGCGCAGGATCATGAGCGGCCTCGCATCACATCATCGAGCGACGGCAGGCGCGGCAGCAGGTGCGCGAGGTGGCCGCCGACCGGCGCCGCGCCGGTGCGTTCGGCGGCGCGCAACTTGGCCGAGCACGACCGCGGGTTGACACTGATTTCTGCTTCGTCGGCAACGGCCGGGCGCCTGGTCAGTATGGAGAAGCTCGGCGGCGCGTGGATGATTTCGGGCTGGTGGCGCGAGCCGGCCTGCACCCGCCCGCGCTCGGTGAGGAACGTCTTCACGATGCGGTCTTCCAGCGAATGGAACGAGATCACCGCAAGACGGCCGCCCGGCTTGAGCATTCGTTCGGCGGCGGCGAGTGCGGTGACAAGCTCGCCCAGTTCGTCGTTAACGAACATGCGCAACGCCTGGAACGTGCGCGTCGCGGGATGGATTTCACCGGGACGCTGATGCAGGACCGTGCCGATGATATCGGATAGCGCCTCGGTATTCGTAATCGGCGAATCCGTGCGCGCCTTGACGATCGCGCGTGCGATTGGACGCGCGAAGCGCTCCTCGCCCAGCGTGTGAATGATCAGGCTCAAGTCACGCTCCGGCGCGGCATTCACCAGGTCGGCCGCGCTCGGCCCCTCGCCGCCCATGCGCATGTCCAGCGGGCCGTCGTTGCGGAACGAGAAGCCGCGTACGGCTTCGTCGAGCTGCATCGAGGACACGCCGATATCGAGCAGGATGCCGTCGACCGCCTCATGCCCGAGGCCGTGTGCAACATGATCGAGATTGGAGAAGTGGTCTTCGACCAGCGTGAGCCGCCCGGCGGCTTGTTCGACCAGAGAAAACCCGCCCGCAATCGCGCTGCGGTCGCGATCGATGCCGATGACGCTCGCACCGGTTTCCAGCATGCCGCGCGTGTGGCCGCCCGCGCCGAACGTGCCGTCGATATAGATGCCGCCTTCGCGCGGGTCTAAGTGCTCCAGAACCTGACGGGCGAGCACGGGAATGTGACGAACCGGTCCGCCAGCGACGTCTTCGCCGCGGCCCGCCATCATTCCCGTGCTTTGTGCGCGTCGTGCGCCGCCACCCGGGAGCCCAGTTGCTTCTTGAGCGCGCGCACCGTCCCGGTGGCCTCCGCGAGCTGCGCGCGGAAACGTCCAGGCTCCCAGATCTGAAACTTGTGGCCGAGGCCGACGAAGGCGATCGCCTCCGTGATGCCGGCATGGCTCTTGAGCGCATCTGACAAGATCACCCGGCCCTCGCCGTCGATCTTCAGCGTCTCGCTCGTGCCGTAGAGCGCAAGCGTGAACGCGTCGCGCTCGTCCGAATAGGGCGGATAGGTCTGGATCAGCGTCTCGATCTCGCCGAGCAGCGCGTTGCCGCCTGCGTCCACCGCCAGCTGATCCAACGCCGGGTAGCAATAGAGGCCATCGTGACCGTCGCGCGCGAGCACCGAACGATAGGACGCCGGGATCGACACCCGTCCCTTCGCATCGAGGCGCAGCGTAAAATTGGATACGAAGCGGTCCACCCGTGCCCGGTCCCTGCCCGTCCCGATACGGCGCGGCTTGGGGCAAGCCGCTGGAAAACCGGCGCAATCCGGCTTCCCCACCCGCAACTGGGATATTTTGGGATATCATGGGACCTTATGGCCGTCAATCAACCGCGCAGGCGCGCGCCGGCAAATCTCCGGCGCAAGCCAACCAGCGTGATTAACGGTCGATAAACTTAAGGAATGGTTGCCAAGGTGGCGGCCCGGTTCGCGTTTCGCGAACGGCTGAGCCTGAATTCTGATATGGTGCCGCAGGATTTCGCCATGCGCGCCACCGCACCAACGCTTAAGAGCGAGCCGAAGCTTGCGCGCATCGCGGCCTCGTTGCGCGGTACCTTTGGAGCGCGGCTTGTATCCGCCCTGCTGTTCGGTTCGCGCGCCCGCGGCGATCACCGGCCGGACTCGGATTACGACATCGCAGTGTTTCTCGAAGGCTACGATCCGGCAACGGACAGACCCGTCCTCGACGGCGTGCGTCGTGACTTGGGCGAAGAGGTCTGGACGCTCCAGTTCTGGCCGATGCCACCTAACGGCCTCGCCGAACGCACGACACTGATGTTCAACATCCGCAATGAAGGGGTCCCGCTGCCCGGACTGAACTGGCCTCCCGTCGTGGCGCCCCCCATCGCTCCCGAGGACGGACCCGTGAAACCGGAAACAAGAAGCTACTTGCTGCAGCGGACCGCGCGCTCGCCACCGCGAAAAGTTTGCACGCCGCAGGCTTTGATACTTCCGCCGCCCGGGAAGCCTATTACGCCGTTCTTCACACCGCCCGTGCATTGATCTTTGAGGAGCGCAATACTGCGCCCAAGACACACAACGGCACGGTGAAGCTCTTCTGTGATGTGGCAATCCGGCCGGGACTTGTTGACGCAAGGTTCGGCGCGACATTGTCGCGCGGTCTCGCGGTGAGGATCGACCTCGATTATGAGGCGGTGCCGCAGACAACCGAAGAACAAGCCGCGGCATACGTCGACCAAGCGGATTTATTTGTTTCGGCGGTTAAGGCGCTCATCCATAGCGAGCGGTCACTCGCCTTGTCGCACCCTTCAAGAATCGCGGCATCAATGTGACCGGAACCGGGAACACGCACGCGGTTCCCGCGTTGGCACAACAGGACGCCGGCGCTCCCTCCGGCGACCCGTGTATCTCTTTTTTCAAATCGCCCAACAGGAGGCATCCCATGCTCAAGAAAATCATGGCCGTTGCGGCCGTGAGTGGATTGGCGTTGACGAGCGCGATGGCGCAATCGACGTCGCCTTCCACCCCCACGGCACCATCCGCAACCGCACCTGCCCCGAGCACGACGGCTGCGGCCCCGAGCACCAGTTCGGGCTCGGCTCAGTTCGTGACCAAGCAGACCGCCGATCAGCATCTCGCCTCGAAGTTCAAGGGCACCGACGTCATCGGCGCCAACGAGGAGAAGATCGGCGACGTCAGCGACATCCTGTTCGACAAGGACCATAAGGTGCTTGCGTTCATTGTCGGCGTCGGCGGCTTCCTCGGCATCGGCTCGAAGGACGTTGCGATCGCGCCGGCTTCGTTTCAGGCCGTTCCCGGCAAGGACGCGAGCGACATGAAGCTCCGCCTGTCGATGACCAAGGACGAACTGAAGAACGCCGCGGCATTCGAGCCCTACGCTCCGCCGCGTCCGGTGAGCAGCCAGGCCCCGGCCACCCGCCCGATGGGCGCGCCGGCTCCGGCAACGCCGCCCACCACCAAGCAGTAAGTCCCAAGTCCCTGCGTAGACTGGCGGCCCGATCCCCCGGATCGGGCCGCTTTTCTTTGTCCACTCGACGCTGGCGCACCGCGTCACGTGAGTGCCATCATCCTTGGCTAGCAGCGGCCTCTGCACCGGGGACACCGTGCTCACCGCGATCTTCACCGACATCCACGGCAACCGCGAGGCGTTCGAGGCCTGCCTCGCGCATGCGCGGCAAAAAGACGCCCGAGAATACGTCTTCCTCGGCGACTATGTCGGCTACGGCGCCGATCCTGGGTTCGTCGTCGACACCGTACAGGATCTGGTCGCGCGCGGCGCGGTCGCCCTGCGGGGCAACCATGACTCCGCCGTCGCCGGCACGGCCGAGAGCATGAACTCCACGGCCGCGCGTGCGATCGCGTGGACGCGCACCCAGCTCAGGGACGCGCAGATCGAATTTCTCCGCCAGCGTCCGCTCACCCATCTGGAGGCCGACCGCCTCTGCGTCCATGCCAGTGCGGCCGAGCCGCACGAATGGGACTACATCACGGACGAGGAGGCGGCGTTACGTTCGTTCGCGGCGACCCAGGCGCGCGTCACGTTGTGCGGTCACACGCACGTGCCGCTGCTGTTCCGGCTCTCGGCAAACGGGCGGCTGGCGGCGTTCGAGCCGGATGCCGGCGCACCGATCCCCTGCCACGAAGACCGCACGCTTGCGGTGATCGGCTCGGTCGGCCAGCCGCGCGATCATGATCCGCGAGCCTGCTACGCGATCTACGACGACGGACCCGGCACGCTCACCTATTGGCGCGTGCCCTACGACATTGACGCCGCGGCAAGGAAAATCCGCGCCGCGGGCCTGCCCGCGATGCTCGCCGCACGGCTGGCGTTTGGGCAATAGCCGCGATCGCGCCGGTTCGGACACGCCGAACCTGTACCCCGATGAACGATGGGCCGATCATTTGCGAACGTGGATCGCGCGCGCCACGCGCAACGGTCCGGACGCAAGGTTCTCTCCCCGGTAGCGTCTTCCCTGGACATGTCGCGCCGTGCGGGAGCGCAACCAGCGCTTCACGCCGTCGCGTACCGGCCGCTCGACGACAAGAAACATCACAGCGGACACCGCGATCGTCAGTGCTGAAATCCATGCGAGCTGCGCCACAAGCGGCCATTCCTTGATCATGCCGATGGTTTTTTCGGTCACGGCGACATGCGTCATGTAAATTGAGTAACTGATCTCCCCGGCGAACACGAGCCAGGCAGAGGAAAGCCACCATCCCAGGCCTCTATTGGTCGCGAGCGGTACGATCAATGCGATTCCAGCAGCGATCAGGGCGATGCGTGACAGTCCAAAATGCACCAGTGGAGAGGTTGTGGGAAAGGGTCCGTTGTGCAGCCAGTAGAGGGCGAGCACGAAAACAGCGCAGCACGAGAGGTGCAGAACGAGCACGGCGGCGGGACGCAAATTCTCCAGTACGCCGCGATAGCGCAGCCAGACGCGCAGCAACGCGATGCCGGCGACAAACTCCATAAGCCGCAAAGGCGGGAAGCTATGGCGAGTAAGGCTGCATGAGAATCCGTTCGGCCATTCTACGTTCTCGCCGGCAGGTGACCAGCATCCGTAGGAATAAGCGACGGCAAGTCCGATGAAGACTGGAACGAAGAATGCCGCGAGGCGGACTGACCAGGTCGAAGAAAGAAGTCCAACAAAGGCAATGTAGAAGAACCATTCATCCGAAATACTCCAGGCAGGACCGTTGAACGCTGAGGTCATGGCGTCGATCGGCCACCAAGAGTGGACCATCAGCAGCGATGTCACGAGGTAATAAGGTTTGTGGATGACGGTGCCGTACGCGGAGTGGAACAGACCGGCCGATATGAGGATAACGGCGACGTGCACCGGCCAAAGGCGCGCAACACGAAGCGCCAGAAACTCCAGCTTCGATCGCACGGTCGGCAGTGCTGGATAGTTGTAGGCAATAACGAAACCAGACAGCACGAAAAACCACGAGACCGCGAAGGGGCCCAACCCGTTGATCACCAACGCTGCGGGTCCATACAGCGCCATGTCGCGACCCGCATGGTGGCCGACCAAAACCATCATCGCCAAGAAAAAACGGAGTGACGTGAGGCCGTGAAGCGTCGGTCGTAGTGTGGATTGCATCCGCTCGACCTGTTGCCGCTGGCGACTTTGAGCGGTCAACGCGATCCCGTGGTCGTCACTCCGGGCACAGAAGATGTGCGGAGGAGGTAGTCGGATCGGTTTCACCCAAACTGAAATGGACTAACGCAGCGAGCCCCCCTGCTGTTCCACCGCAGGTCGGGCCATCCAGGCGTCCTATTGAAGACAGAAGGAACTCGGTTGCAGGTCAGCCGTCATGCTGCCGGGACAAATTCCGGAAAGTACCAATCGCGAAGCGCCCGCCCGGAAGGCGAGCCGATGAGATGACAGCCATGCTGAAGCGGCTCGTCCTGTTTGTCAGGACCGCGGCAAGACCTCGAGCGTCCGTTAAAAAAGCGAGGGGCCACCCTCTCGGATGGCCCCTCCATTGTCCAGCCGATATCGGCTTAAGACACTGAAACCGTTGACCGAATTAGGAGCAACGCGCTCCGCTCTGGGGGACGATCCAGCTAGCCGTGACCGGCGATTGACAATGAGACACTGGATCACCTCCTTTCAGTTGGTTGACGACAATTCGAAAGGTAAGTGCGGCTGCCTGATTTGTGAAGTGCGGCGCCGCAACACTGCGGCAATTCATCTCCGCGCGAGTTCCAGGATGGCCTCGGCCGTGTTCCGCGGCGCTTCCTGCGGCACATTGTGGCCCACACGGGGCAGCGTGCGGCGCTGGTACGGACCGGTGAAGTGGCGTGCGTGCGCGATCGAGGCCTCCGGCGGCACCGTGCCGGGCGCCTCGCCCTGCAGCACGATGGTCGGGACCGCGATCTGCGGCTGCGCGGCAAGCCTCTGCTCGATCTCTGCCAGCGCCGGATCTCCCGGCACGTAGCCGTAGCGCACGCGATACGAGTGGATCACCACATCGACGAAATCCGGATTGTCGAACGAGCGCGCGGTCGCCTCGAACGTCGCGTCGTCGAACGGCCAATGCGGCGACCAGAGCTTCCATAACAGCTTCGCGATGCCGCGCCGGTTCTCCGTCAGTCCCGCGGCACCGCGCGGCGTGCAGAAATAATACTGATACCAGTAGCGATGCTCCTGCTCGGCGGACGCCGGCTTCGCCGAACCCTTCACGTCATGCATGTTGTAGCCGCCGCACGTGACGAGCCCGGCCGCACGCTCCGGCCACAGCGCCGCGACGATGCAGGCCGCGCGTCCGCCCCAGTCATATCCGGCGAGCACCGCGCGCTCGATGTCGAGCGCGTCCATCAGTTCCTTCAGGTCGTTGCCGAGCGCAGCCTGCTCGCCCGAGCGCATCGTGTCGGGTGAAAGAAATTGCGTCGGCCCATAGCCGCGCAGATACGGCACGATAGTGCGGCAGCCTTTCGCGGCGAGCAGCGGCACGACGCCATCGAACGCGCGCACGTCATACGGAAAGCCATGCATGAGAAGCACGGGCACGCCGTCCGCCGGGCCGCTTTCCTCGTAGGCGATGTCGAGCACGGATGTGCGGACGTGTTTGATCGCCATAAAGCGGCTCCGGGGTGACGCGGCGGTTTCGCCGACCTATTGTCGCAGCAGATCAGTGCCGGGAGAACGCCGATGTCCGCAACTGCGCGCATGAAACACTTCGGCTGGGGCCGCGAGGGCGAAGGCCTCAGCGCCGAGGAGGAAGCCTTCGTGCTGTCGCGCGCCGAAGCGCGGTTCGGTACCGCGCTGAAGGAAAGCGCAAGCGCACCCAGGCTCGACGAGATCAAGCTCGACGCCCCACGCGTCACCGCACCTGCATCGCTTCCTTTCGCAACGTCCGAACACTACGACCGCGCCGCACACACCTACGGCAAGTCCTACCCCGAACTCGCGCGCGGCATCGCGCGCGACTACGCGAGCGCGCCCGATGTCGTCGCCTATCCGCGCAACGAGAGCGAAGTCGCCGCCGTGCTCGATTGGGCCGGGGGTGCCGACGCAACCGTGACGCCGTTCGGCGGCGGCTCGAGCGTGTGCGGTGGCGTCGAGCCGAAGCGCTTCAATCACAAAGGCGCCGTGACGATCGATTTGCGCGAAATGGGCAAGGTGAAAGAGGTCGACAAGACCTCGCGCGCCGCGCTGATCGAGGGCGGCACCTACGGTCCCGCGCTGGAAGCGCAGCTCAAGCCGCACGGACTCACGCTGCGCCATTTCCCGCAGAGCTTCGAATACTCGACGCTCGGCGGCTGGATCGCGACGCGCGGCGGCGGCCATTTCGCAACGCTCTACACCCACATCGACGACTTCGTTGAGTCGCTGCGCACCGTTACGCCGAAGGGCACGATGGAGAGCCGCCGCCTGCCCGGCTCCGGCGCGGGCCCAAGCCCGGACCGTATGATGATCGGCTCGGAAGGCATCCTCGGCATCATCACGCAGGCGTGGATGCGGCTGCAGGATCGTCCGAAATTCCGCGCCGGCGGCGCGGTGCAGTTCAGGGACTTCTTCACCGCGGCACGCGCGGTGCGCGCGATCTCGCAGGCGGGGCTTTTTCCGTCGAACTGCCGCATCCTCGATTCCACGGAAGCCTACAACACCGGCGCGGCGGACGGCTCGGTCGCCATCATGGTGCTGGCGTTCGAGTCCGCCGACCATGATGTCGAGCCGTGGATGAAGCGCGCGCGCGAGTGCTGCGCGGATCATGGCGGCACGCCGGAGGCGAGCGGCGCCGAGGCGCATCTTGCGGGCGCCGCCGGCGTGTGGCGCAACGCCTTCATCCGCATGCCCTACGCGATGGAGCGGCTGATCCTGCGCGGTGTCATCAACGACACGTTCGAGACATCGATCACGTGGGACCGCTTCGAGCAATTCCACAATCGCGTAAAGGCCGCGACCGAGAATGCGATCCAGCAGGCGACCGGCCGCAAAGGTCAGGTCACCTGCCGCTTCACGCACGTCTATCCCGACGGTCCCGCGCCGTACTTCACGTTCCATGCGCTGGGCGAGCCGGGCAAGCTCGGCGCGCAATGGCTCGCGATCAAGAGCGCCGCGCTCGACGCCGTGATCGAGAACGGCGGCACCGTCACGCATCATCATGCGGTCGGGCGCGACCATCGCCCGTGGTATGACCGCCAGCGTCCGCCGCTGTTCGCGGACGCGCTGCGCGCCGCCAAGAAAACGCTCGATCCGCAAGGCCTGCTCAATCCCGGGGTGCTCATAGACCCATGAGCTTTCGCGCTGATTTACCCACCGTCAAAAACGTCGTGCCCTCGTCGAACCACGACGAGCGCACCACGCGCATTGACATCCTGCTGCTGCACTACACCGGCATGCCAAGCGCGGCGGAAGCGCTAGCCCGCCTCACCGACAGGCAAGCAAAAGTCTCATCGCATTATTTCGTCGACGAGGACGGCCGCATCGACCAGCTCGTGCCGGAGGTGCGCCGCGCCTGGCACGCGGGCGAAGCCTCGTGGAAAGGCGCGGTCGATATCAATTCGCGCTCGATCGGGATCGAGATCGTCAATCCCGGCCATCAGTATGGCTATCGCGATTTTCCCGACGTGCAGATCGACGCCGTGATCGCGCTCTGCCGCGACATCGTCGCGCGCCGCCACATCCGCCGCGAGCGCGTGCTCGCGCACTCCGATGTCGCGCCCACCCGCAAGGACGATCCGGGCGAGAAATTCCCTGGGCGCGCCTTGCCGCCGCCGGCATCGGACTGTGGGTCGAGCCCGCGCCGCTCGGCCCTGGACGGACGCTCTCGGCGAACGACAAGGGTCCGGACGTCGAGCAATTGCAGAAACAGCTCGCTCGCTTCGGCTACGGCATCGAGGTTTCGCGCTTCTACGACGACAAGACCCGCGCTGTCGTTACGGCATTCCAGCGCCATTTCCGCCCTGAGCGCGTCGACGGGCTCGCGGACGTGTCGACCCGCGAGACGCTGGCAAAGCTGCTCGGGAAAAGAGGCCGCTCACCCCCGCGAAAGCGGCGGTCCAGAACTGAAAGAACTGGATTCCCGCTTTCGCGGGAATGAGCGGGAGTCGTTAATATCAAGGCCGGTCCGCCCTTGACGCCGCAGCCGCGCCATCCCACACCTAAACGGTCAGTCGGCCGGACGGCCGCTTGGTCCCAATGCCGAAAGGCGGGTCTGAGAGGAAAGTCCGGGCTCCATGGACATGCGGTGCCGGATAACGTCCGGCGGGATGAAGTGTCGGTGAAAGCCGATGCCGAAGCTCAGGGAAAGTGCCACAGAGAAGAGACCGCCACTCCGCTTCGGCGGAAGGCAAGGGTGAAACGGTGCGGTAAGAGCGCACCGCGCTTCCGGCAACGGAAGCGGCACGGCAAACCCCACCGGGAGCAAGACCGAATAGGGACGGCGCGAGCATCAGCGCGCAAGCGGCGATGCCCGGGACTTGTGTCTGGGTCCTGTCGTCCGGGTAGGTTGCTGGAGGCGCTGCGCAAGCAACGTCCCAGAGGAATGGCCGTCACGCGCGGCGAGCAAAAGCGCGTTCACGCGCGTCTTCTGCAATACCGCGCCATACAGAACCCGGCTTACAGGCCGGCTGATATGTTGAGGGGGCTCGGCGGCAACACCGCCGGGCCCCCGCCATTTTCTGGATCGGCCATCTCGACATCCGCCATCACGGCGTCCGAATATTGCCACTCGCCTTCTCTCTCTCCCTTCCCTTCAGGACGACGCAATGCAACGCGGCTACCTCGACCGGCCCGGATGCCGCATCTACTATGAAGCCAGCGGCAGCGGCCCGATGCTGGTTTTCGCACACGGGCTCGGCGGCAATCACTTGAGCTGGTGGCAGCAGGTGCCGCACTTCCGCGACCGCTACACCTGCGTGACCTTCGCGCATCGCGGCTTTGCGCCGTCGAGCGCGCCTGCCGGGCGGGCCCGATCCGGCCGAGTACGGCGGCGATCTTGCGGCGCTGATCGATCATCTCGGCGCGGAGCGATGTGCGTCTCGTCGCGCAATCGATGGGCGGCTGGGGCGCGCTGGAGTATGCGCTGGCGAGCCCCGCGCGCGTGAAGCGCGCTGGTGCTGGCCGTCGACGGCCGGCACGATCGAGCGTGCGCCGTCGCTGTTTGCCGGTCCGGACCAATTGCCTGCGTGGGAGCATAACGCTGCGGCGGCGGCCGCCGCCAATCAGAACAACAACATCCACGTTGCGGCGGGCGAGCGCATGGCGCGCGAGCAACCGGCGGCGCATTTTCTCTATCAGGAGATCGATGCGCTCAGCGGCATCGACAAGGCGGCGCTGCGCGCAAAGCTGATGTCCGGGCTGAAGCGTCCCGCCGAATGTGCTGCGTACGCTCGAACGTCCCGACGCTGTGGATCACCGCCGACGAGGACATCGTCTATCCGCCGTTCCTCTCCGACATCCTGGCGAAGATGATGCCCAACGCGCGCGTGACGCAGATCGCGCGCTGCGGCCACTCGGCCTATTTCGAGCGGCCCGCGGAGTTCAATCAGGCGGTGGATGAGTTTTTGAGTGCGAACGGAGGCTTGCCGCACCGCAATCCATCTCTTCCAAATTCCATTTTTGGGAGCGGGGTGAACCCGCTATAGCGCGTCGCGCTCTTCAACACGCCGATCAGCGTGAACACGTCATACACCGGCAGGCCTGTCGCCTGCTCGACCGCGGCGCGGTGCGGCGGGAAGTTGGTGCACTCGAACAGCAGCGCACCGATGTCCTTGTGCCGCGCGAGCAGGCGCTGCGCCGCCGCGACGACTTCTTCGCCACGCGCCTCGACGCTGTCGTTGCACGGCTTCTCGTAGATCGCGCTCTGGAACACGCCGCCCGGCGCCACGCCTTCGAATGGCGTATCGGCCGGCGCGCCCGCCGCCGCGAAGTGCGCGGGCGTCAGATCGGCGGCAGAGAATGTCAGAACGCCAAGCCGTTTGCCCTTCGGCAGCAGCTTGAGCAGCGACGGGATCAGCAGCAATGAGCTCGTTGCGACCGGCACGCTGAGCCGCGCCGCCAGCTCCGTCTGGTTCAGCACCAGAAATCCGCAGCCGGTGGTGATCGCGGTGGCGCCGCGCGCGATCAGCCGCTCGCCCGCCGCGATGAAGTCGTCGAGCAGCGGCGGCGCCTTCGCGGGCACGACCTTGTCGACGGTCGCGCCGCGCACGACCTCGAACAGCACCGGCTCGCTGTAGCTTTGCGGGTTGCCGATCTCGCCGACGAAGCGCGTGAAACGCGTGTCGAGCATCAGGACGCCGAGGGGCATGTGTTTCTCTTGTCCCGGGCGCAGCGCAGCACGAAGTGATGCGCTGCTGACCCGGGACCCCGGTTTCTTGATTGCGAGGATCAGAAGCAACCGGGGTCCCGGATCTGCGATCGCACCACCATGGGCCGCTACGCGGCCGTCTAAGAAGGGCGCATTGCGTCGCTATGGTGCGCGATGCGCCCGGGACACCAGCTCACATCTTCTTATAGGCCTCGACGATCGCCTGTCCGTCGGCGCCGGCCTTCTTCAGCCAGTCCTGCGTCAGCTGCTCGCCGACCTTCTGGAAACCGGTCTTCAGCGCCGGGCTCGGGGCCTGCACCTTCATGCCCTTGGCCTTGAGCTGGTCGAGATACCAGTTGGCCTTGTCTTCCCACGCCTTCCAGCCGCGCGCTTCGGCGGTCGCCGCGGCCTTCAGCACCGCGTCCTGCGTCGCCTTGTCGAGCGCCGTCGAACGCGGCCTTGTTCACCAGCGTCCAGTTCTTCGGGATCCAGGCCTGCGTGTCGTAGAAGTGGGTGAGCGTCTCCCACACCTTGCTGTCGTAGCCGGTGCCGCCCGACGACATGAACGAATTGACCACGCCGGTCGCGAGCGCCTGCGGCAATTCCGCCGCCTGGATCGTCACGCCCTGCGCGCCGACGATTTCGGCGATGCGCGCGGTGCCGACGTTATAGGCGCGCCACTTCAGGCCCTTCATGTCCTCGATCGTGTTGAGGTCCTTCTTGGCGTAGATGCCCTGCGGCGCCCACGGCACCGCCATCAGCACCATGATGCCCTGGCTGGCGAGCTTCTTCTCGATCGCCGCCTTCGACGCCTTGTAGAGCTTCATCGAGTCCGGGAAGCTCACCGCGAGGAACGGCACCACGTCGATGCCGAACAACGCATCCTCGTTCTCGTGGATCGAGAGCAGGATCTCGCCCATCTGCGACTGGCCGGTCTGCACCGCGCGCTTGATCTCCGGCGCCTTGAACAGCGATGCGCCCGGATGGACGGTGATCTCCAGCTTGCCGCCGGTCGCGGCCTTCACGTCATTGGCGAAGGCGACGAGATTTTCGCTAGTGCGGATTGTCGGCCGGATAGGCGGCCGGGAGATTCCATTTGGTTTGCGCATTCGCTGCGCCGCCCGCCAAAGCGAGCGCCCGCGGCAAGCGCAAATGAAGTCAGAAGCCGATACGTCATGGCTGTATCACCCTTTGGTTTGGAGGCTAATCCGCGAAGGCCAGCCTCGGCAGGAACATCACGATATCAGGAAATACCGTGATGATGGCAACGGCGGCGACGAGCAGAAAGAAGAACGGCAGCGCGGCGCGCGCGACCGTATTGGAATCTTTTCCGCTCATGGTCTGCAGCACGAACAGGTTGAACCCGACCGGCGGCGATACCTCGGCCATCTCGACGATCAGCACCACGAAGATGCCGAACCAGATGAGATCGAAGCCCGCCTGCTTGACCATCGGGATGACGACCGCCGTGGTCAGCACGATCATCGAGATGCCGTCGAGCGCGGTGCCGAGCACGACGTACATCACGGTCAGCGCGGCGATCAGCGCGTAAGGCGACAGGTTCAGGCTTCCGACCCACGCGGCGAGCGCGTTCGGGATGCCGGTGTAGCCCATCGAGGTCGACATGTAGGACGCGCCGGCGAGGATCAGCATGATCATGCAATTGACGCGCATCGCGCCCATCACGCTCGCCCAGAATGCCGGGAACGTGAGCGAGCCGTGCCACCACGCGATGCGCGAGCGAGCCGAGCACGCCCCATGCGGCGCATTCGGTCGCGGTCGCCCAGCCCATCAGCAGCGCGAGGAACACGAGCGCGATCAGCGCCATCAGCGGACCGAGCTTGGCGGAACTCGCGAGCTTCTGGCGGAACGGCATCGGCGGGTCGGCCGGCGGCGAGCGATCCGGATGCGTCAGCGACCAGATCGCGATGTAGCCGGAGTAGAGCCCCATCACGAGCAGGCCCGGCAGGAAGCCCGCGAGGAACACCTGGATGATCGAGACGTTCGCCTGCACCGCGTAGACCACCATCGTGATCGACGGCGGAATGAGGATGCCGAGCGTGCCGGCGCCCGCGAGCGAGCCGAGCGACACCATGTCGTCGTAACCGCGCTTCTTCAGCTCGGGCAGCGCGATCTTGGCGACAGTCGCGCAGGTCGCGGCCGACGAGCCGGACACCGAGCCAAAGATGCCGCAGGCCAGCACGTTGACGTGCAGCAGCCGGCCGGGGATCCAGTTCAGCCACGGCGCAAGCCCGCGGAACATCTCCTCCGAAAGCCTCGTGCGATAGAGGATTTCGCCCATCCAGATGAACAGCGGCAGCGCGGCCAGCTCCCACGACGCGCTGTTGCCCCAGATTTTCGTCGCCAGCACCGCGCCCGCCGGGATACCGCCGGGCGCGAACTGCATCCCGGCCCAGCCGGTCGCCAGCAGCGCGACGCCGATCCACACGCCGCCCGCGAGCAGCCCCACCAGCAGAACCGTGAGCAGGATCGAAATGTCGAGCAGCGCCATGAACTACACCGCGCTCTGCACGGCGCGCTCGACGACCTCTTCGGCCGTCTGCGGCTTCGGCTTCTCGTAGCGCGGATCGTTGCCGCGCAGCACGTGCACGAGTTCGTCGACGAGCGCGATCAGCAGGATCACCAGTCCGCCCGAGTAGCCGATCTGCGGAATCCACAGCGGCACCACGATGACGCCGGTCGACATGTCGTTGAACTGCCAGGTCTGATAGTTCATCACCACCGCGTGGTACGCGAAGTAGCCGACGAAGCCGCAGGCGACGATCAGGCATACAATTTCAATGACGTGGCGCGTGCGTCCCTCGAAGAGGTCGATCAGCAGCCCGACGCGGATCATTTCGCCGTGGCGGAAGGTATGCGCGAGGCCGAGAAACGCGGTCGCCGCCATGCACCACGCGGCGAAGTCGTCGCCCGCCGGCAGGTTGATCCCGAGCGGACGGCCGGCCGAGAGGATCATCATCAGGATGAAGATCGCGATGAGAAACGCGCCGGCCATGTAGCCGGCGAAGAGATAGAGGCCGTCGAGAAATTTCCGGATCATCCCCTGCCCCTCCAGTGCCCCGCTGAACCCTACTACAGACTGGCGGCCGATCGCGCGGCCTGGTCATAGTGCCCGGACAAAGCACGCATCGTGCCAGCCAATTCCGACAGATTGCGCTCGTCCACACCTGCGCCGCGCACGGGCTTTACCAGCAAGGCCTCGCGGATTTCGCGATAGCGGCGGCTCAGCGCCTCCCCTTTGGCTGTGATCGTGACAGTTTTCTCCTTGCCGTGGCGGCCGGAGGCGACGAGCCCGTGCGCTTGCAGCTTCTTCACCGCGTAGGTGACGAGGTGCGTGTCCTCGACATTGAGCACGAGGCAGATGTCGGCGAGCCGCTTCGGCCGGCCGCGATGATTGACCGTGTGCAGCACCAGCACTTCGAGCGCCGAGAGATCGGTGACGCCCGCAGCGGCCGCGCAACGCACGATCCAGCGATTGAAGGCGTGGCCGAGCAGGATGAGGCCGAACTCGAGTTCGGAGAGCGCAGGCATCAGCCCGTCGGCAAGATGCGCCGACGAGACGATCGGCCCGAGCTCGCCCTTCGACGGTGGCGGCACAGCGCGTCTTGCAGTCCTGCGTGCAGCAGCCAAAAGTCATCCCCTGACGCACGGACGATATGCCACGTGGATAATTTGTCAACAAATTGTTGACGATTTATCCCGAGCGATGTTTGGGTAGGTTGCTTAAGGCGAGAGAAAGCGGATCGGCATGAGCGGCACCTGGGATTTCTGGATCGATCGCGGCGGCACATTCACCGACGTCGTCGGCCGCGCGCCGGACGGCAAGCTCACCGCGCACAAGCTGCTCTCGGAAAATCCCGAAGCCTATCGGGACGCTGCCGTGCAGGGCATCCGCGATCTGCTCGGACTTGAAGAAAGGCGAAGCGATCCCGCAAGGCCGCGTCGGCGCAGTGAAGATGGGCACCACGGTCGCCACCAATGCGCTGCTGGAACGCAAGGGCGACCGCACGCTGCTGGTGACCACGAAAGGCTTCCGCGACGCGTTGCGCGTCGGCTACCAGAACCGCCCGAAGATTTTCGCCAAGCACATCATCAAGCCCGAGATGCTGTTCGAGCGCGTTGTCGAGGTGGACGAGCGCGTGCGCGCGGATGGCACCGTCGAGATCGAGCCGGATCTCGCGGCGGTGCGCGACGATCTTGAAGAAGCGCTGAGCGATGACATCAAAGCGGTCGCGATCGTGTTCATGCACGCCTACCGCTATGCGGACCACGAAAAGGCCGTAGCCGCGCTCGCGCGCGAAATCGGATTTGCACAGGTTTCCGTCAGTCACGAAGTCTCGCCACTGATCAAGCTGGTCGGCCGCGGCGATACGACTGTCGTCGACGCCTATCTCTCGCCGATCCTGCGCCGCTATGTGGCGCAGGTGGCGGAGGAGTTGAGCGTTGGCGCGGCGAACTCCATCTTCACCCTCCCCTGGAGGGGGAGGGTCGGCGAGCGCAGCGAGCCGGGGTGGGGTGACACGCAGCAAAAAGACCCACCCCAACCCGCCGCGCTTCGCGGGCGGCGACCTGCCCGGAGCACGCGGGGACATTGCCGAAGACATCCGCCTGATGTTCATGATGTCGTCCGGCGGGCTCACCGCCGCCGAGCTGTTCCAGGGCAAGGACGCGATCCTCTCCGGCCCGGCGGGCGGCGTGGTCGGCATGGCGGAGACCGGCCGCGAGGCCGGGTTCAATCGCCTGATCGGCTTCGACATGGGCGGCACCTCGACCGACGTGTCGCACTACGACGGCGAATACGAGCGCGCGTTCGAGACCGAGGTCGCGGGCGTGCGCATGCGCGCGCCGATGATGCTGATCCACACCGTCGCGGCCGGCGGCGGCTCGATCCTGCATTTCGATGGCGCGCGCTTCCGCGTCGGCCCGGACTAGGCGGGCGCCAATCCGGGACCGAAGTGCTATCGCCGCGGCGGGCCTCTCGCCGTCACCGATGCCAATGTGATGGCCGGCAAAGCTGATCCCGGACTTCTTCCCGAAGATCTTCGGACCCGATCAGGACCAGCCGCTCGACGCCGACGCCGTGAAGGCCGCGTTCGCCGAACTCGCGAAGGAAGTCGGCGACAAGTCGCCGGAAGAAATCGCCGACGGCTTCATCAAGATCGCCGTCGAGAACATGGCGAACGCCATCAAGAAGATTTCCGTGCAGCGCGGCTACGACGTGACGCGCTACGCGCTCAACTGCTTCGGCGGCGCGGGCGGCCAGCATGCCTGCCTCGTCGCCGACGCGCTCGGCATGACCACCGTGCTGATCCATCCGTTCTCGTCGCTGCTCTCGGCCTACGGCATGGGCCTCGCCGACATCCGCGCGACGCGCCAGCAGGCGATCGAGGAAGCGTTCGGCAACAAGTCGCTCGCCACGCTGAACAAGATCGCCAAGCGCCTCTCAGGCGACGTGAGCGGCGAGGTCGCCGGACAGGGCGTGCCGAAGAAAGACCTGAAGGTCCATGTGCGCGCGCACATCCGCTACGCCGGCACCGACACTGCGCTGGTGGTGAAGGCCGGATCGCTTGGCCTCATGAAGTCCGCCTTCGAGAAGGCGCACAAGGCGCAGTTCGGCTTCATCGACCGCAAGAAGGACCTCGTCATCGAAGCCGTGTCGGTCGAAGCCGTCGGCGGCGGCGCGAAATTCCGCGAGAAGAAGGGCACGACGACGCGCGGGAAACTCCCCTCGCCGGCGCGGCGCACGAAGTTCTTCTCCGACGGCAAGTGGCACAACGCCACCGTCTACACCCGCGACCAGCTCGCGGCGGGCCACAAGGTGAAAGGCCCCGCCATCGTCATCGAGCCGCACCAGACCGTGGTGGTCGAGCCCGGCTGGCAGGCCGCCATCACGGCGAAGAACCACCTCGTGCTCAGCGCGCATCGTGAAGCTCAAGCGCACCATGCGCGATCGGCACCAAGGCCGATCCGATCATGCTCGAGGTGTTCAACAACCTGTTCATGTCGATCGCCGAGCAGATGGGCGTCGCGCTGCAGAACACCGCCTACTCGGTCAACATCAAGGAGCGGCTCGATTTCTCCTGCGCGGTGTTCGCGCACGACGGCACGCTGGTGGCGAACGCGCCGCACATGCCGGTGCATCTCGGGTGCATGGATCGCTCGGTCGAGACGATCATTCGCGACAACAAGGGCCGCATCAAACCCGGCGACGTCTACGTCATCAACGCGCCCTACAACGGCGGCACGCATCTGCCGGACATCACGGTCTGCACGCCGGTGTTCGACGACAGGAAGAAGAACATCCTGTTCTGGGTCGCCTCGCGCGGCCATCACGCGGACGTCGGCGGCATCTCGCCCGGCTCGATGTCGCCGAACGCCACGACCATCCACGAAGAAGGCGTGCTGTTCGACAATTTCAAGGTGATCGACCGCGGCCGCTTCCGCGAGAAGGAGCTCTACGCCGCGCTCGAAGGCGCGAAATATCCGGCGCGCAATCCGCTGCAGAACGTCAACGACCTGAAGGCGCAGATCGCCGCCAACGAGAAAGGCGTCAGCGAGCTGCGCAAGATGGTCGTGCACTTCACCATGCCGGTGGTGAAGGCCTACATGAAGCACGTGCAGGACAACGCGGCCGAGAGCGTGCGCCGCGTGATCGACCGCCTGCACGATTCATCGTTCGAGTATCCGATGGATCTCGGCACCACGATCCGGGTGAAGATTTCCGTCGACAAGAAGAAGCGCGAGGCGACCGTCGACTTCACCGGCACCTCGCGAGCAGCAGGGCAACAATTTCAACGCGCCCGAGCCGGTGACGCGCGCGGCCGTGCTCTACGTGTTCCGCGTGATGGTCGACGACGACATCCCGATGAACGCGGGCTGCCTGCGCCCGATCAACATCGTCATCCCGAAGCGCACGATGCTGACGCCGGAATATCCGGCCGCGGTCGTCGCCGGCAACGTCGAGGTCTCGCAGGCGGTGACGAGTTGCCTGTTCGGCGCGCTCGGCGCGATCGCGTGCGCGCAGAGCACGATGAACAACGTCAACTTCGGCAACAAGAAGTATCAGTACTACGAGACGATCTGCTCCGGGCTCGCGCGGCCGGTCCCGGTTTCCCCGGCACCGACGCGGTGCACACGCACATGACCAACACGCGCCTCACCGATCCGGAGATTCTCGAATTCCGCTATCCGGTGGTGCTGGAGGACTTCCACATCCGCAAAGGCTCGGGCGGGCGCGGCAAGTGGAACGCGGGCGACGGCATCCGCCGCACCATCCGCTTCCTCGAGAAGATGGACTGCACCTTGCTCACCGGCCATCGCGTCGTGCCGCCGTTCGGCTTGGCGGGCGGCGAGAACGGCCAGGTCGGCCAGAACTCGGTGCGCCGTAATGATGGCTCGGTCGAGAAACTGAAGGGCTGCGACGCCACCACCATCGACGCCGGCGAAGCGCTGATCATCCAGACCCCGACCGCGGGCGGATACGGAAAGCCGGGAACATAGCTCAGGTGTGTCCCGCACGCGGTGCCGCGCGCCAGCGCTGCACCGCAGATGCGTGACCCCGGTTGCTTTGTGAGAAAGAGCCGGGGTCCCGGGTCTGCACCGCGGCACTTCGCGCCGCAGTGCGCCCGGGAGACAGCATCTCCAGCTTCTTCGCGCGCGTGCCACTGGCGCCCGGCTTTTTCTTGATCGGATTCCGGCGGGATCACGGCGGCCGCGAAAAGATGTCGCGGTGTCGGACACCATTTTGCGATTTTCCGACGCTCGAATGCAGGCTCCTTAACAGGGAGTCTCGTTACATGCGTACCTTGTTGCTGGCCGGTGTGGCGATCGTGTCGCTCGCCGGCGTGTCGGCGGTTCATGCCGCCGACATCTACGAGCCTGCGCCCGGCTACGGCGCAGGCAGCCGCCCGCCTACGAATCGCCGCCGCCGAACTACGGCCCGCCGCCGCCCCTGACCTATCGGCCGCTGCCGCGTTACGGCTATGCGCCGCCCCCGCCTGCGCCAGTCTACGGGCCGCAGCCCGGCTACGCTCCGCCGCCGCAAGCCTACGGGCCGCCTCAACCATACGGCCCGCCGCCGGTCGTCGCTTACGATGAAGACGAGGAAGAGTTCGCACCGCCGCCGCGCATCTATCGCGGTCCGCCGGTCTATGCGCAGCGCGACCATTACCGTCACTGCTGGTGGGAGTTCGGCGAGCGCCGTTGCGGACCGCGCCGCGGCTGGTAGGTTCGCGCCGCGGGGCGCAGTGCTCCGGCAGGGAGCACACATGACCCGCGTCATTCTCGCAGGCGTATCCGGCTGGGTCGGACGCGCACTGCTGCCCGCCATCGTGGCGTCGGGCGATCTCAAGCTCGTCGCCGCGGTGTCGCGCAAAGCCGCCGGCAAGGATGCGGGTGAAGCCGCGGGCGCGGCGCCGCTCGGCGTGACGGTCGTCGCCACGATGGCCGAAGCGCTCAGCATCCCCTCCGACGTGCTGGTCGACTACACCAAGCCCAACGTCGTCGGCCGCAACACGCTGGAAGCAATCGCGGCGGGCCGTCATGTCGTGGTCGGCACGTCCGGCCTCGGCGCGGACGACTACGCCAGGATCGACAAGGCGGCGCGCGAGAAGAATGTCGGCGTGCTCGCGGCGGGCAACTTCTCGATCACCGCCACGCTGCTAAAGAAATTCGCGCTCGAAGCTGCGAAATACGTGCCGGACGTCGAACTGATCGACTACGCCAGCGCCTCCAAGCCCGACACGCCGTCCGGCACCGGCCGCGAGCTTGCCGAAGCGCTCGCCGCGGTGCGTGGCGCCGCCACCTCGAAACCGGTCGATCAGCTCGGCGGCATCCGCGCGACGCGCGGCGCGGCGGTCGGCGAAGGCCCGCACGGCGGCGTGCGCGTGCATGCGTTGCGCATGCCCTCGTTCGTGCTCTCGGTCGAAGCGGTGTTCGGCGCCGACAACGAGCGGCTCGTCATCCGCCATGACGCCGGCTCGTCCGCCGCGCCGTATGTCGCCGGCACGCTGCTGGCGATCCGCCGCGTCGGCGAACAGGCAGGCCTGCGGCGCGGGCTCGACACGCTGATGGGCGTGATGCGGCAGGGGATGGCGATGCGGCGGACTTGATCATTCGCCGCTTCGCCCGCACCATCGCGATGCAACTGCTTCGCGGGTCAGAGCGTTCTGGCAAGCCGGACAGGAGATCGCTATGCGGACCGTGACGCTGACTTGTTTACTCGCGCTTGCTTCGCTCGGCGTGGCCGAAGCGGCCGAGCTCTCAGCCTCGCCGCGTACCTATCGATCCGCTCCGCCACCCGCGCGCTACGTCGAGGTCGCCGCCGGCCTATCTCGCGCCACCCGGCATCATGGTCGTGCCGCAGGGCCCGGCCTATGTCGTGCCGCAGCCGCTCTATCAGCCCGGCAGCGAGTACTTTCAGGCGCCGTTCCTGGTCGATGCGCGGCGCTACACGCGCCACTGCTTCTTGGAGCAGGGTCAGCCCAAATGCGTGCTCTGGGGCCGCTGGTAGCGCGTTCGCGCCCTCCACTCCGCTTAAATCCTTCGCCTGAAAACGGACCACGTCGGCCGTGCAGGTTTCCTGACTTCTGGAACTCGCGAGTTCCCGGAACAGCGCCGCACGGAAATGCGTTGCACCGCGGGAAGGCTGTGGGTCTGAAAAGGAGAACATCGATGCGCAAGATTCTGCTTGCCGCCTGCGCCATCGGCGCGCTCGCTGTGCCGACCGCCGCATCGGCGCAATATTATTCGACCGCTGACGTCTACGCGCCGCCGGCCACCACATATGTGGCACCCGGCACAACGTATGTAACGCCCGGCACGACCTACGTGGCGCCCGCCGCACCGATGGTGCAGAGCCAGGTCTATCTCGCACCGGGACAGACTTACGTTCAGCCCGGTACGGTCTATCAGGACCAAGCGATCATCGTGAACGGCCAGCGTTACTATCGCGACTGCTGGTGGGACTGGGGTCAGCGCCGCTGCGAGCTGAAGCCCTGGTGGTAGCGCGCGTTTAGCGTCACCATAGAGCGCACTCAGCGCGCTAGGACGTGCACGTTGCCGTGCGGCATGAGCGGCGGAGAAACGATCGTCTCCGCCGCGATCACGCGATTGCGCCCGCCGGTCTTGGCCGCATAGAGCGCCACGTCAGCGCGCTTGAGCATGTCGTCGATGCTTTCGCCCGCGCGCCGTTCGCTGACGCCGAAACTGCAGGTAAGCGTCAGCTCCCCATGATCGGTCTGAAACCGCAATGCGCCCATGCGCGCGCGCAACAGTTCGGCGAGCGCCATACCGTCGGCGAGCGGCCCCGCAAACAGCATTCCGAATTCTTCGCCGCCGAGCCGGCCGACGATCGCACCACCGATCATCGCGACCTTGGCGACCGCCGTGATCGCCTGATCGCCGACGTCGTGGCCATAGAGATCGTTGATGCGCTTGAAGTGATCGATGTCGAGCATGATCGCGGTGAGCGGGCCGCCTCTCTCGGATCGCACCCGCGCCTCTTCGGCAAGCTCGAAGAAGACGCGGCGGTTGTGCAGCCCGGTGAGCGGATCGACCGAGGCAAGCCGCACCAGTTCGCGCTGCATCGCGCCAAGCCGTTCGGCGGCGCGCAGCCGCGCGTAAAGCTCGTCCGCCACCGGCGGCTTCGAGATGAAATCGTCCGCACCGGAATCGAGCGCCTCGCCGAGCTTGCTCTTGTCGATGCTCGACGACATCAGGATCACGTAGATCGGCCGGTCGCGCCCGGCGAGCACGCGCGTTTCCCAGCACAGCTCCAGCCCCGACATCGTGCCGAGCTCGCCAGAAGTGATCAGCGCGCCAACCTCGGGATCGGCGCGTATGCATTCAAGCGCCTCGGGTCCATCGGCAAAAGGCTTCACCTCGTGATCGCCTGCTTCGAGCAAGCGCGTCACGAACATCCGCATGGTACGGCTCGGGTCGACGAGCACGACGCGCATGGACATCCCGGTGTTGACGCTTGGGAAGTAAGCAGAAATCCGTGCACAAAACCTTGCGGCAATCTCAGACCCGCAGGCCGAAAAGTCCTTTTATTTCAGCAGTAAAATATATTTTGGCGGTATCCTAATCCTCGCCCGCCACGGCACGCGGCAATCCGTCGTACACCTCGTCGCGACCGCGCATGGTGCGGAACGTCGGGACGGTGCGCTTCTTCACCGAGCCGGTCACCTCGCCGCGCGGATAGGGATACCCGGCCCGAGCTGCGATCTGGTCGCCCGGGACCGGGGCCGGATTGCAGACGCTCCGCCCGCTTGCCCGGCGCGACAGATCCACGTGGATGTGGTCGTAGTGATAGACATTCGAGCCCGGCGCCAGCACCGTTGTGAAATTCTGGCACGCCGACGCATGCACGTCGCGCAGGAAACCCTGCTCTTCCGGCGCGCCGCGCCAGCCGGTCTTCACCGTCACCTTGCGCCCATCGGCGAGCGTGAACGACGCGATGTCGAGCGCATTGCCGAACGCATGCTCGGAAATCGGTGCGCCGCGCTGCCCGTTCATGCCGCGGCATGAGTAAGCGGAAATCTGCCGGATTTCGGCCACCGGCTGGCCGAACCAGCGCATCGCGGCCGGCTGCACGCCGTTCGCGAACCAGGTGTCGAGCGCCGAGACGATCGGACAGGCGAGCGTCGCAGCCGGCTGGATCGCGGTTGCGCCGGTGAGTACGGGTGCGCGTTCGCGGCCGAGCGGTACCTGCTCGGGTTGCGAGGGGTATGGCTGAGACATGCGCGGCGAAAGATGGTCCGGCGCGGGCTCATAGGGCACCGGCTGATATGCCCCTTGTCCGCGATAGTCCTGGCCGCGCCGCTGCGGATCGTTCTGCGCGGGCACACGCGAATTCGGCTGCGCATTCTCGTACGCGACATCGTCCTCGTCGTCCGCAGGTTCTGCGGTGCCGGGCGCGCGGATCGACATCGGACCATTCTGTTGCGTGGCCGGATAGCCCTGCTGCGGGTAAGCCTGCTGCGGATACGGCCGCTGATACTGCGGCGGATAAGGCTCCGCCGACACCGGCCGCGCGTAGCTCGGTTGCGGCGGCATTGCGAGCGGCTGGCGCGCACTGGGGATCGCGCCGGGTGGACGCGGATCGTCCGCGAAGCCCATCGCCGAGCCATCGCCGATGGCCGCGACCTTCAGCGGAAAGTCCGCGCCGCAAACACCGGGACCGGAAATAGGCTGGATGCGCGCGAGGTTCGCGCCTTCCTTGACCTGTCCCGATTTGAGGCAGGCGACTTCAGCCTCATGCCGCCACGCGTCACGCTCTGCGAACATCACCTTGCCGCAGGCAGCGAGACCGAGGACGACAAGGGAGCCGACGAGATACCGGGCCACTCCGCGCGTCATCCGCGCAGAATGGGAGAGATTGGTTTAAGATTTCTTCAAAGGCGCGCCGCGGCCGGCGAGGCGCGACAATCGGGCAAGCCACATCGTGCCGCTCACGTTGCCGGCGACACCGGCGGTGCCGTCAATGACGTGTAGCTGTCGGTGAACCGGAAGCCGATGATCGCGCAGTTCGCCTCAGGCTGCGCATAGGCCCCCTGCGCGACCGTCTCGATGTAGATTTGCGACATCACCTCGTCCTGAAAATTCCACGAGGTCGGCCCGCCGCTCGGCCCGCCGCACAAATTCGACATCGTGCCGTCCTGGAATTGAAGCTGCATGTTGAACACCCAGCCTTCGGCGTAAACGGCGACGCCGGTGATCGGGTTGGTAGCGCTCACCGGCCCGTTGTAGCCGTCCGGCGGCGTGTTGTTGCCGCCATTCTCGCCACGCTTCGGTCCCGACGTACTGCCGAAGTTCTGCTGCACGGCGGCCACGTAGGCCTCGCCCCAGATGCTGATGTTGCTGATCAGCGCGAGATTGGAGGCCGACGTCAGCGGCCCGTTCGGCGGGCGCGTATAGCTGCTGCCGGGCGGATAGCTGTAAAGGCAACCCATCGCGTCGGAATAGATCTCACGCGTGTTCGGCGGGATCGCCCGGTCGGCGCCGGGTCCTGCAAATACGGCCACATGTACGCGAAGTCGCTCACCGCCAGCGTCATGTAGCGATTGTATTGATTGACCGCGTTCCACAGCGTGTTGCCGGAGTAATTGCCCGGGCCGGGTGGCCAGAAGCCGTTCTTGTTGTTGTCTTTCGTGTTGAGCTGGCCTTCCTGGTAATTATAGACCTGCGTGGCTCCCGGCGTGATCCATTGGTTCACGTACGTGACTGCGCCCTTCACCAGCGCGTTCAGCGCATTGGTCTGGTCGGTGATGTCGCCCGGCGAGAACCGAGCGCCGCGGCCGTCGACGGCGTCGCTCCGTCGCGATACAGCGCAACACCGAGATTGACCGCCTGCGCGTAAAGCGGCAGCAGCAGCGTTTGATAGCCGTTCAACTGGAGTTGCGGCAGTTGCTGCTGAAGCGTGGTGGTCGCGCTGATGTAGTAGCCCTGCAGCACTGACGCGGTCTGGTCCCCGGTGGCCACGGCGTTGACGTAAATGTTCAGAACGTTTTGCAGGCCTTCGATCGCGGCTTGCGCCTGCGCAAGTGCTTGCTGATCGATTTTTTGGTTCAGCCCCGCAAGCTGGTTCTCGGCATCCTGCATGATCTGATTCCACAGCGCCTGCTGCCCGGTCGGCCAGATGAAGCTGACCAGTGGACTTATAAGCCAGCCCAGATACGGAATGGTGTCGAGGGCAGACAGAAAGATCGCCCGGATGTCGCTATTGATGGTCACCGCGGATTGAAGATTCGAATTCATGATGCCCCGCAACGTATCGAGCGCGGTTTTCCGCACTCGTCCAGTGCGGATAGCATCAAATAATCTCAACCTTGCGCAAGTCCGGGCTATTTCCGCCCGAGCATCTTCACCAAGTACGCCTCGACATCACGCTGTTCGGCGAACTCGGGCGTCGTATCGGGAATGCCGAGATAGAACACGGTCAGCTTCGGCTTGTTGGCGGCGGCGTCTTCGGCACTGGCGAAGAAATGAAACTCGGTGCTCGGGTGATCGGAGAATGCGGCGCGCGGAATGGACAGATCGGTCTCGCGCGCCGAGCGGACGCACCGCGACGAACACCTTGTGGTCCTTGGTGAACGGATCGACGCCATCGAGGCGGATGAAGCGATGGCTCGCATCCGCGACGATGCGCACGATGACCAGCGTGTCGGTTTCGCTGGCGCCGCGCTTCACCGCCCAGCTCAGTTTGACGCTCGGCGAAATAAAGGTCGAATTTTCGCCATGCACGCGGGAGTCCTGCGCGAGAGGCAGGGCCAAGCAGCGCGGCCAGCAGCGCGATCGTCCAAAGCCAGCGCATCAGGGCGTCTCCTTCGCCAGCAATTGCACGCCCTCATGCGGCAGCCGGACGCTCACCGCATCTCCCGGCGCGAAGCGTTCCGACGGCGGCGGATTGAAACGCACGATCTGCACCCGCTGACCCGCGATCTCGACCTCGTATTCCATCTTCTCGCCGAGATACGTGCGCGTCACGACCTTGCCGGCAAGACCGCCATCCGGCGCGCCAATCGCGATCGCCTCCGGCCGCACGTTCGCCAGCACGGTATCGCTCGGCTTCACCTCGGCCTTGAACCCTTCGACGGTATGCGGCTGTCCGGCGATCGTCAAGCTCCGCGCGGCCCGGGCTGGCCGCCGTCACGACCGCCTCGATCAGGTTCGAGCGCCCAATGAAACGCGCGACGAATACCGAGGACGGTGCGCGATAGAGATCCTCCGCCGTACCGAGTTGCTCAATCACGCCCTTGTTCATCACCGCGATGCGATCCGAAATCGCCATCGCTTCTTCCTGATCGTGCGTCACGTAGACCGTCGTAATGCCGAGCCGGCGCTGCAGGTCGCGGATTTCACCACGCATCGACGTGCGCAGCTTGGCGTCGAGGTTCGACAGCGGCTCGTCGAACAGCAGGACGCGCGGCTTGATCACGATGGCGCGCGCGAGCGCGACGCGCTGCTGCTCGCCGCCGGAAAGCTGATGCGGCATCTGCCGCTCGTAACCGGCGAGCCCGACAAGCGCGAGCACATCGGTGACGGCGCTGCGAATGTCCGCGCTGGCAAGCCGTTGTACGCGCAGCCCATAGGCGACATTCTCGAACACGGAGAGATGGGGAAACAGCGCATAATTCTGGAACACGAAGCCAATGTTGCGCGCGTTCGCCTCAACGTCCGTGACGTTGCGCTCGTCGATCCAGATTTCGCCCGCGCTCGGTTCCTGAAAGCCCGCGATCATGCGCAAGGTCGTGGTCTTGCCGCAGCCGGACGGCCCGAGCAGCGTCAGGAGTTCGCCCGGCGCGACATCGAGGCTGACCTCGTGCACCGCCGCGACCTCGCCTTTTACCTGATGGCGAAAGCGCGCCGAAATCGACTTGAGCCGGATACCGTCCATCAGCCGCCCCCGACGCCCCATTGCGCCTGCTCGGCGGCGGCGGCCGGCAGGCGCCGCAGCAGGGCGTTCACCGCCGCCGTCACGATCATGACGATCACGATGACGAACACCGAAAACGCCGCCGCGGGCCCGAGCGAGAGCTCAGTCATGTTTTCCAGGATGCGCACGGTAATCAGCGTCCAGCCGATCGACACAAGGAAGATCGTCGCGCTGATCGCCGTCATCGAGCGGATAAACACCACGCCGACACCGGCGAAGAACGCCGGCATCACCAGCGGCAGCGTGATGCGGCGGAACGTCGTGAAGCTGCGCGCGCCGAGGCTGCGCGAGGCTTCCTCCAGCGATTTGTCGATCTGGTGCAGCAACGCGACCGTGGTGCGGATGCCGGTCGGCGAATAGCGGAACACATAGCATGCGATGATGATCAGCGCCGTGCCGGCGAGCGCGACCGGCGGATCGTTGAACGCAATGAGGTACGCGATGCCCACGATAGTGCCGGGCAGCGCGTAGTTGATCATCGAGACGATCTCCATCGCGCGCCGCCCGGCGAATTCCTTGCGCGCCACCAGATAGCCGACCAGCACGCCGTAGAAGTCCGCCGAATCGGCATGCCGATCAGCGCGATGGTCATGCGTATCGGCGATCGTCTTGCGGCCATCGGTGAAGATCACGTGGTAGTGCGCGAGCGTCCAGGTGTGATTGGCGCCGAAGGCGACCACCAGCGAGGCATGCAGCAGCAGCGCATAGAGATACGCGATGAAGAACGCGACCGCGAGGCAGATGAGGATCAGCGCGACGCGCGCAGCCGGCGTCACGCTGCGGATCGCGGATTGCGGGCCGGCCTTGCCGCTGATCGTCACATAATAGCCGCGCTCGACCCAGGTGCGCTGCACGAAATAGACGAGCGCCGCGGGCACCAGCAACAGCAGCGACATCGCGGCGCCGCCCTTCAGGTCGAACAAGCCGGTGATCTGCAGGTAAGCCTCTGTCGGCAGCACCGGGAACGAATTGCCGGCGAGGATCAGCGGCGTTGCGAAGTCGGCGAGCGAGGCCGCGAACAGCAGCAGGAATGCGTTGGCCAAGCCCGGCAGCGCCAGCGGCAGCGTCACGGTGCGGAACACGTTGAGCCGCGACGAGCCAAGGCTGAACGCCATCTCCTCCAGATTGCCGCCGATCGCGGCGAGCACCGGGCGCAGCGTGAGATAGGCGATCGGGAAATAGGTCAGCACTTCGGCCGCAAGCGTGCTCGACAGGCCGTAGACATTCGTGCCCCGCATCCCGAGCAGCTCGTAGGTGATCAGCCCGCGCGGCCCGAACGAGAAGATGAACGCGATCGAGGTCGTGAACGGCGGCGAGATCAGCGGCAGCAAGGTCATCGCGTCGATGACCCGCACCCAGCCGCGCGACAGGTTCGCGCGGCTCACCGTGAAGGCGAACAGGAAGCCGAGCGCAGTGCCGATCACGCCGACCAGGCGCCCAAGCAGCAGCGAGTTCATGAACGCGCGCTGCGTCTGCGGCTTTTGCATCACGCTCAGCAGCGGCCCGAGCGCTGGCCTTCCCTCGTCGAAGAACGCCGTGCCCGCCAGCATCAACAGCGGATAGATCACGAACAGCGCAAGCAGCGCCCACAGCGCCGCCACCGTGATGGCGAGCGCCGGATCGCGGGCGATGCGCGCGCCCGTCATGGCCGTGGCGTCAGCACCGTTAAGGCAGGATCTCGGCGACCCAGCGGTCGACGATGCGCTTGCGGTTCGCGCCCGCGTAGGCGTCGTCGATCGCGAAGATCTTCGCGTCCTTCAGCACCGCGGCGAGCGAGGCCTCGGTCTGCACCTCCGGGTGCGCCGGCACGAAGTTGATCTTGTGCTTGGCGTAGAGGTTCTGCATCGCCGGGCTCGTCGCCCAGTCGATCAGCTTCTTGCCCGCTGCCGGGTTCTTCGCGCCTTTGAGCAGCGCGATGCCTTCCGCCGCGGTGCCGATCCCTTCCTTCGGGAACGAGATCACCACGTCATAGCCCTTCGCCTTGGTGTCGAGCGCATCGACGATGAAGAAGATGCCGCCGCCGGCCTGCCCGAGGCCCACCGGCAGCGTGCCGCCGCCGCCGCTCTTGGTATAGAGCTGCACGCTCGCCCGCATCTTCTTCAGGAACGCGAACGCCTTCTCCTCGTCGCGCCCATTGACCTCGAGCACCGAGAAGATGCGCGTCACCGCCGTGCCGGAGGTGCGCGCGTCGGCCATCTGCAGCATGCCCTTGTAGGCCGGATGAGTGAGATCGTCCCAAGAGGCCGGCGGCTGCAGCTTGTTCTCGGCGAGGAACTTCGCATTGGTCATGAACACCAGCGGATCGTCCGCGATCGCGGTCCACTGCCCGTCGGCCTGCTTGAAGCGCGCGGGCAACACGGCGGCCGCCGGCGGCTTGTAGTTCTCGAACACGTTCTCCTTGATGCCGGCCGCGAAGGTCTCGACCGGTCCACCGAACAGCACGTCGACGCGCGGGTTGTTCTTCTCGGCCATGATACGCGCGAGCGCCTCGCCGGAAGAGAAGCGCAGGAAGTTCACCTTGATGCCGCTCGCGGCCTCGAACTCCTGCAGCATCGGCCGCGCCCAGTTCTCCGGCCAGATCGAGTAGACGTTGAGCGTTTCCTGCGCGGCGGCGGCGCGCGGCAGCGCGACCGCGGCGACAAGTGCAAGCGAGCGCGCGACGGTTTTCCAGTTCACGGCAATCCTCCCGGACGTTTCTTTGACCTTAGCCTATCACTCGGCCTTGATGCCCGAGCCCTTGATGATCGGCCACCACTTCTCGATCTCGGCCTTCTGGAAGGCGGCAAGTCCCTCCGGCGTCTGGTCCTTTTCCGAGGCGACGTCGAGCCCGAGTTCCTGGAAGCGCGCCTTCAGCGCCGGATCGGCCAGTACCTCGCGCATCGCCTTGTTCAGCGTCGCGATCACATCTTTCGGTGTGCCCTTCGGCGCCCAGAAGCCGAACCAGCCCGACATATAGAGTCCCGGCACGCCGGTCTCGTCCGACGTCGGGATGTCCGGCATCGAGGCCGAGCGCTGCGGCGAGAGGTTCGCGATGGCCTTGATCGTGCCGCCGCGTACCTGCGGCAGTGCGACCGCGCCTTGCACGACAAGAAGATCGACCTGACCCGACACGAGATCGGTCATCGCCGGCCCCGCGCCGCGATACGGGATGAACGTCACCTCGGTCTTGGTGAGCTGCTGCATCAGGATGCCCGAGACCTGCGCGGCTGCGTTCTGGTTCACGAACGTGATCTTGCCGGGCTCTTTCTTCATCAGCGCAACGAGTTCGCTCAGGTTGTTCGCCGCGAGACCTTTCTTCGCCACCATGAGTTGCGGATTGTTCGAGATCAGCCCGATCGGCTCGAAGTCTTTCTCAAGGTCATAGTTGAGCTTGTAGATGATGCTGCCGACATGCGTGTCCCACTGGCCGATGTCGATGGTGTAGCCATCGGCCGGCGCACGCGCGACGCGCCCGACACCGATCGAGCCGCCCGCACCGCCGACATTCTCGATCACCACCGGCTGGCCGAGGATCGGCCGCATCCGCTCCGCCATGATGCGCGCCGCCGTGTCGGTCGAACCGCCCGGCGGGAACGGCACGATCAGCGTGATCGGACGCGACGGAAAAGTCTGCGCATGCGCCGCGAAGGCAAACAGCGCGAGCGCGGCGGCGACGGCGAATTTTTTCATGGGTCCCCCGGGGTTGTTGGGCTACCGTAGCCCGGATGAAGCGCCAGCGAAATCCGGGACCTTCCGATTCCCGGATTGCGCGTCGCTCCATTCGGGCTACTTTTCGCGTATGACCATCCGCCGCATCAATCCGCCCGAGCTTGGGAGCCCGCCCGGCTATTCGCATGTCGTCGAGGCGGCCGGCCGCTTCGTCTTCATCGCGGGCCAGACCGCGGTGGACGCCGACGGCCACGTGATCGGCGAGGGTGATTCCGCCGCGCCCGCCGTGACACTGGTCGAGGTCTCGCGGCTCTACGGCGCGGATTTCTTCATCGAGATCGAGGCGATTGCGGTTGCGCCATGAGGGACGTGGTCTTCCGCGAGGCGACCGCCGCCGACATGCCGGGCATCACCCGCGTACGCCTCTCCGTAGTCGAAAACGCCACGACGCGCGAACGACTCGACGCCCGCGGTATTACCGAAGAGAGCGTCGCGGCCTCGTTCCTCGCGGACTCAAAGGGCTGGGTTGCGATCGACGGCGAGATCGTCGGCTTCTCGATTGCCGACCGCGCGAGCCGATCGATCTTCGCGCTGTTCGTGCTGCCCGCGCATGAGCGCCGCGGCATCGGCGGCCACCTGCACGACCTTGCGCTGAACTGGCTGTGGGAGAACGGCGCGGAACGCGTGTGGCTGACCACCGGGTTCGAGACCAGGGCCGCTCGGTTTTACGAGCGCCGCGGCTGGCATGCAGTCGGCCCGGCGGATCACGGCGATACGCGCTATGAGATCGGGCGGCCGGGCACTTAACCCCGCTTAAGCGCGGCGAAGCCGGGGCAGCAGGTTGTGAGGTACGAAGATCCCGGGTTTCGCTGCGCTCAACCCGGGCTATGGTCGTACCACCGGCTCAAAACTATCCCCGAAAAAAAAGTTACGCCCGCTCCAAAAACCGGCCGGATAATGCGCGCGCCTCGATCCACGAGGGGCGCTTCATGAGGCGTCATCAAGTGCGGATCGGGGGCGGTGGCTGCGCACGGGTGCAACACGCACACCCAACGCGCGGGCAGCCGAAGCCGTACGGTCCCGGCGCGCCAGCCGCGCGTCACCCGGGGCTCAGGGCGGCTGTGCCCCTGCGACTGCCTTGTCGCCCGCGCACAGCCGAGGCCCCAACAGCGGTGGAGAGGCACTGTGCCCGATAAGCCAAAGGGAACGGCGCCTGAAAGGTCAGTCCACCGGGGGTCGTGCGGAGCAGGCTTCAAACACCGTGCGCGGGACGTCGGAGAAATGGCGGACTTGCGGTTACGACAATCCGGACGGCGCTTCATCGAAAAGCATCGTCCCGCTCAGGTCTCGCGAGAGGTCTGAGCCCGTGGGTCCGTCAGGACCCCGGCGTCCCGCGCCGCCCTCACTTTCGGAGCGGCGCAGCTACCCTCAAAACTCGGGCGAAAACACGCCGCGAGAACGGGAGCGGCTGCGCCTGAAAAATCGAGAAGGAGAATATGCGAAACACGAGCAACCACTCGACTGGAGGGGGAGGGTCGGTGAGCGAAGCGAACCGGGGTGGGGTGACCTTGCGCGCGACAAATTCACCCCACCCCGACACTCACTTCGTTCGCGTCGACCTTCCCCTCCAGGGGAGGGTTTCACCGAGCCCGCGGCCCGCTACGGTAATGGCGAACAGGAAAAATCGAAATGCTCTCCCGTCCCGACCGCCTGCTCTCCGCCCTCGATCTCGCGCGCCGCGTCGAAGCCGGCGAACTCACGCCCGAGGGCATCGTCGATCTCTGCGCCGCCGCGATTGCGGCGCGCGAGGACGATGTCGGCGCATTCACGCATCTCGACATCGAGGGCGCGCGCGCGAACGCGCGGCAGAACGCCGACAAGCTGCGCGCGCTGCCGCTGCGCGGCATGCCAGTCGCGCTGAAGGACATCTACGACACCGCCGACATGCCGACCCAATACGGCTCGGCCGCCTACAAGGGGCATCGGCCCGGCGGCCGACGCTTCGTCCGTCACGATGCTCGAGCGCGCCGGCGCGGTCGTGATCGGCAAGGCGGTGACGACCGAGTTCGCGCACCAGCAGACCGGCAAGACGCGCAACCCGCACAATCTCGAGCACACGCCGGGCGGCTCGTCTTCCGGCTCGGCCGCCGCCGTCGCCGCCGGCATGGTGCCGGTCGCGACCGGCTCGCAGACCGCGGGCTC
Organism: uncultured Alphaproteobacteria bacterium; assembly: GCA_963779545.1. Classification (GTDB taxonomy): domain Bacteria; phylum Pseudomonadota; class Alphaproteobacteria; order Rhizobiales; family Xanthobacteraceae; genus PALSA-894. Next base: position 52,155 of record CAVZYQ010000018.1, read on the forward strand.
GGTGATCCGGCCCGGCGCCTATTGCGGCGTCGCGGCGTTCAAGCCGTCCTACAAGCTGATCCCGACCATCGGGGTGAAATGCTACGCGTGGTCGCTCGACACGATCGGGCTCTACGGCGCGGGCGTCGCGGACGTCGCGTTCGCAACCGCCGCCATGACGGGCCGCGACCTGCGCGTCGATCGCGCAACGCCCGCGAGCCCACGCGTCGCGCTGGTGCGCACGCACATCTGGGCGGAGGCGAGCGCCGACATGCAGAACGCGACCGAGGCGACGGCACGTGCGCTGGAAGCCGCCGGCGCGAGCGTGAAGGACGTCGCGCTGCCGCCGCTGCTCGAGGATGCGTGGCGCGCGCATAAGGTGATCATCCTGCACGAGGCCGCGCGCTCTTATGCGTACGAGTACGACAACAAGCGCGAGCTGCTCGGGCCGAAGACCGTCGCGATGCTCGACGAGGCCGCAACCGTCAGCGTCGATGCGTACGACGACGCGCGCCGCGTCTCGAAACGTGCGCGCCTCGCGCTCGCCGACCTGATGGGCGAATTCGACGTGATCCTGACTCCCTCCGCGCCGGGCGCGGCGCCACACGGCATCGGCGCGACCGGCGTCGCGAACTTCAACTGGCTCTGGACGCTGATGGGCACGCCCTGCGTCAACGTGCCGGGCCTCACCGACCCGGCCGGGATGCCGCTCGGGGTGCAGATCGTCGGCCGGTTCGGCCGCGACCGTGCCGCGCTCGAAGCCGCGCTGTTTGCCGAACGGGCGCTCGCAAAGCGGCAATAGGCCACCGCCCGCTACCGTTCACGCGAGCGCCTGTGGACCGAAAGGTAATGTGATCGGGGCCAATTCGTGGAAAGTTTCGCGAGATTGTTCAAGCTTTTGGCAGCCGTTCATTCACCGACCCAGCAGGCTTTTGCGGATCGCTTCGGCGATGCAGCACGTTATGCGCTTCGGTCCGGCCTTCGACTTTGGTAGAATTCGTACATTCAACAGCGAAGGAGCCGCGCGTGGACCTTGCCTTGAGGCTGAATGTGCTGGCGGTGTGCGCCGCGTTTGCTCTTGTCGGCGCCATCCTGATCGGTGCGTTTTAGGTTCGAGTTTCGTCCAATCGTAATGCGAAATCGCGACGTTTAGACCGGACACCGGGATAGCCATCCCGGTGTTCGTTGTTTTATGAGACCCTCATGGCGAACGAACCCAAGACCTTGTTGCAGATGGCCGGTGCGAGCAACGCACCGCCGCCGCTCTCCGAATCGACCGTGGTGGTGATCGACGCACAGCGCGAATACACCGACGGCAAGCTGCCGCTGCATAACGTCCAGCCGGCGCTCGACGAGATCGGCAAGCTCTTGAAGCGTGCCCGCGCGCTGCAGATCCCG
>CAVZYQ010000019.1:0-9129 GCA_963779545.1 uncultured Alphaproteobacteria bacterium
AGATTGAAGATGAACGGCCAGAACATCCGCATCCGGCTCAAGGCGTTCGATCACCGCATCCTCGACACGTCGACGCGCGAGATCGTCAATACGGCCAAGCGCACCGGTGCGCAGGTGCGGGGACCGATCCCGTTGCCGACCAAGATCGAGAAATTCACCGTCAACCGTTCGCCGCACGTCGACAAGAAGAGCCGCGAACAGTTCGAGATGCGCACGCACAAGCGTCTGCTCGATATCGTCGATCCGACGCCGCAAACGGTGGACGCGCTGATGAAGCTCGACCTCGCCGCTGGCGTGGACGTCGAGATCAAGCTCTAGGCCGCTTAAGGAAATTGAGGACACTGAACATGCGTTCCGGTGTGATCGCACAAAAGATCGGGATGACGCGCGTCTTCACGGACGCCGGCGTACACGTCCCGGTGACGGTGCTGCGGCTGGCGAATTGCCAGGTCGTCGCGCACCGCACCAAGGACAAGAACGGCTACGTGGCGGTGCAGCTCGGCTCGGGCACCCGCAAGGTGAAGAACGTCACCAAGGCCGAGCGCGGCAACTTCGCGATCGCGAAGGTCGAGCCGAAGCGCAAGGTCGCGGAATTCCGCGTCAGCGAAGATGCGCTGATCCCGGTCGGCGCTGAGATCACGGCCGATCATTTCGTGCCGGGCCAGTTCGTCGACGTGACCGGCACCTCGACCGGCAAGGGCTTTGCGGGCGGCATGAAGCGCTGGAATTTCGGCGGCCTGCGCGCCTCGCACGGCGTGTCGGTCTCGCATCGCTCGATCGGTTCGACCGGCGGCCGGCAGGACCCCGGCAAGACCTTCAAGAACAAGAAGATGCCGGGCCATCTCGGTGTCGACCGCGTGACCACGCTCAATCTCAAGGTCGTGCAGACCGACGTCGAGCGCGGCCTGATCCTGATCGAGGGCGCGGTACCGGGCGGCAAGGGTGGCTGGATCACGGTGCGCGACGCCGTGAAGAAGCCGCTGCCGAAGGAAGCCGCGAAGCCGGGCAAGTTCCGTCTCTCCGGCGACGGGGCAGCGCCGGCTGAGAACGCGGCTCCGGCCGAGAACAAGGAAGGGGGCGCGTGATGGACCTCAAGGTCACCACCCTCGACGGCAAGGAAGCGGGCTCGGTCGTCGCTCAACAAGGACATCTTCGGCCTTGAGCCGCGTCAGGACCTGATCCAGCGCTGTATCGTGTGGCAGCTCGCCAAGCGCCGCGCCGGCACGCACGCGGTGAAGAACCGCGCGGACATCTGGCGCACCGGCAAGAAGATGTACAAGCAGAAGGGCACCGGCGGCGCCCGTCACGGCTCGCAGCGCGCGAACCTGTTCCGCGGAGGCGGCCGGTCGTTCGGCCCGGTCGTGCGCAGCCATGCGATCGACCTGCCGAAGAAGGTGCGGGCGCTCGCGCTGCGCCATGCGCTCTCCGCCAAGGCGAAGGACGGCAACCTGATCGTGATCGACGCGCTCGCCGTGAAGGACGCCAAGACCAAGGTGCTGGCGGCGCAGTTCGAGAAGCTCGAGTTCGCCAATGCGCTGCTGATCGGCGGCGATGCGATCGACGAGAATTTCGGCCGTGCGGCGCGCAACATCCCGAACATCGACGTGCTGCCGGTGCAGGGCATCAACGTCTACGACATCCTGCGGCGCCGGAAGCTCGTGCTGACCAAGGCCGCCGTGGAAGCGCTGGAGGCCCGGTTCAAATGAGTATCCCGTCCGATCCGCGCCTCTATGACGTCATCCTCGCGCCGGTGATCACCGAGAAGGCGACGATTTCGTCCGAGCGCAACCAGGTGATCTTCAAGGTAGCGCCGACGGCCACGAAACCGCAGATCAAGGAAGCAGTCGAGAAGTTGTTCGACGTCAAGGTCAAATCGGTCAACACGCTGAACCGCAAGGGCAAGCGCAAGGCATTCCGCGGCCGTCCCGGCATCCAGTCGGACGTGAAGAAAGCGATCATTACCCTCGAAGAGGGTCATCGCATCGACGTGACGACCGGACTGTAAGGCGGAGAGGCAGATGGCGCTTAAAAAATATAATCCGACGACGCCAAGCCAGCGCCAGCTGGTGCTGGTCGATCGCTCGGGCCTCTACAAGGGCAAGCCCTTGAAGGAGTTGACCGAAGGGACTGCACTCGACCGGCGGGCGTAATAATAACGGCCGCATCACGGTGCGCTTCCGCGGCGGCGGTCATAAGCAGACCTACCGCATGATCGACTTCAAGCGGCGAAAGTTCGACGTGCCGGCGAAGGTCGAGCGGCTCGAATACGATCCGAACCGCACGGCTTTCATCGCGCTGTTGAAGTACGAGGACGGCGAGCAGTCCTACATCCTCGCGCCGCAGCGCCTCGCGGTCGGCGACACGGTGATTGCGGGCGAGCACGCCGACGTGAAGCCCGGCAACGCGATGCCGATGGCGAACATGCCGGTCGGCACCATCGTGCACAACATCGAGTTCAAGGTCGGCAAGGGCGGGCAGCTCGCGCGCTCGGCCGGCACCTACGCGCAGATCGTGGGGCGCGACCAGGAATACGTCATCATGCGGCTGAATTCGGGCGAGCAGCGCCTCGTGCTTGGCAAGTGCCTGGCGACGATCGGCGCGGTGTCGAACCCCGATCACATGAACATCTCGATCGGCAAGGCCGGTCGCAACCGCTGGCTCGGCCGTAAACCGCACAACCGCGGTGTCTCGATGAACCCGGTCGATCATCCGCTCGGTGGCGGCGAAGGACGCAGCTCGGGCGGACGCCATCCGGTGACGCCGTGGGGCAAGCCGACCAAAGGCAAGAAGACGCGCAACAACAAGTCGACGCAGAAATTTATCGTGGCGAGCCGCCACGCGCGGAAGAAGAAGTAGAGAGAACGATCATGACGCGTTCCGTTTGGAAGGGTCCATTCGTCGACGGCTACCTGCTGAAGAAGGCAGAGGCCGCGCGCGGATCGAGCCGCCACGAGATGATCCGGATCTGGAGCCGCCGCTCCACCATCCTGCCGCAGTTCGTCGGGCTGCTGTTCGGCGTCTACAACGGCCACAAGCACATTCCGGTGCAGGTGACCGAGGAAATGGTCGGCCACAAGTTCGGCGAGTTCGCGCCGACCCGCACGTTCTACGGCCACTCTTCGGATCGCAAGGCGAAGCGCTCGTCGGGTCCGAGTGCGCCGGCGGCGGCTCCTGCGGCATCGAGCTAGGTTCGAGGAAGCGAAGCGATGAGCAAAAAAGCGCACGAGCGCAGCCTCGCCGAGAACGAGGCGCAGGCGGTGGCCAAGATGCTGCGGGTGAGCCCGCAGAAGCTCAATCTTGTCGCGCAGCTGATCCGCGGCAAGAAGGTCGCGAGCGCGCTTGCGGACCTGGAATTTTCGCGCAAGCAAATCGCCAAGGATGTGCGCAAGTGCCTCCAGTCGGCGATCGCGAACGCAGAGAACAACCACGAACTCGACATCGACGATCTCGTCGTTGCCGAGGCGCATGTCGGCAAAGCCATTGTGCTCAAGCGTTTCTCGCCGCGCGGGCGAGGCCGCATGGGCCGCATCAGCAAGCCCTTCGCCAATCTCACCATCGTGGTGCGTGAAGTCGAAGAAGCTGCGTCGGCCGAGGCTTAAGGAACAGGACCATGGGTCAAAAGGTCAATCCGATCGGGCTGCGTCTCGGGATCAACCGAACCTGGGATTCGCGCTGGTATTCGGGCAAGAACGACTACGGCAAGCTGCTGCACGAGGACATGAAGATCCGCGAGGACCTGTCCGAGGCGCTGAAGCAGGCTGCGGTCTCCAAGATCGTGATCGAGCGCCCGCACAAGAAGTGCCGCGTGACGATCCATTCGGCGCGCCCCGGCGTCGTGATCGGCAAGAAGGGCGCCGACATCGAGAAGCTGCGCAAGATGGTTGCGAAGCTGACCGACAGCGACGTGGTCATCAACATCGTCGAAATCCGCAAGCCGGAGCTCGATGCGCCAGCTGGTCGCCGAATCGATCTCGCAGCAGCTCGAACGCCGCGTCGCGTTCCGCCGCGCCATGAAGCGCGCCGTGCAGTCGGCGATGCGGCTCGGCGCGGAAGGCATCCGCATCAACTGTTCGGGCCGTCTCGGCGGCGCCGAGATCGCGCGCATGGAGTGGTATCGCGAAGGCCGCGTGCCGCTGCACACCCTGCGCGCCGACGTCGACTTCGGCGTCTCGACCGCGTTCACCACCTACGGCACCTGCGGCGTCAAGGTCTGGATCTTCAAGGGCGAGATCATGGAGCACGACCCGATGGCGCAGGACAAGAAGATGGCCGAGGGCGAAGCCGGGACGGCCGCGCCGCGACGCCGCCTGAAACTAGAAAAGACAGTTCGTCATGCTGCAACCGATCAAGACCAAGTTCCGCAAGGCGCATAAGGGCCGCATCCACGGCCAGGCGACCTGCGGCGCGTCGCTTGCCTTCGGCGAATACGGCCTGAAGGCGATGGAGCCGGAACGCGTCACCGCGCGCCAGATCGAAGCCGCGCGGCGTGCGCTGACCCGTCACATGAAGCGTGCGGGCCGCGTGTGGATCCGCGTGTTTCCGGACGTGCCGGTCACCAAGAAGCCGCTCGAAGTGCGCATGGGCTCGGGCAAGGGCGCGCATCGAGCTGTGGGTCACCCGCGTGAAGCCCGGCCGCATCCTGTTCGAACTCGATGGCGTGCCGGTGCAACTCGCCAAGGAAGCGCTCGCGCTCGCCGCCGCCAAGCTGCCGATCAAGACGCGCTTCGTACAGCGCATCCAGGAGTGAGTGAGATGAAAGCCGGAGACGCACGGGCGATGACGCCCGACCAGCTTTCCGATGAGCTGATGAAGCTCAAGAAGGAACAGTTCAACCTGCGCTTCCAGAGGGCGACAGGCCAGCTCGAGAACACCGGCCGCGTGCGCGAAGTGCGCCGCGACATCGCGCGCATCAAGACGATCGCCGCTCAGAAGCGCGCGTCCGAGAAGAAGTAAGGAGATACAAGAATGCCGAAACGGATGCTCAGTGGCACCGTGGTGAGCGACAAGCAGGACAAGACCGTCATTGTCCGCGTCGAGCGCCGTTTCACGCACCCGGTCCTGAAGAAGACCGTGCGGCGTTCGAAGAAGTATCACGCGCACGACGAGAAGAACGAGTTCTCGATCGGCGACCTCGTTTGGCTGGAAGAACACCGGCCGATTTCGAAGCTTAAGCGCTGGACCGTCGTCCGGGGCGAGAAGCGGGCAAGAGCTTAAAGCGCGTACGCGCATAGGAAAGAGGAAGAGGTGCATCGATGATCCAGATGCAGACCAACCTCGACGTGGCGGATAATTCCGGCGCGCGTCGCGTCATGTGCATCAAGGTGCTGGGCGGGTCTAAGCGGAAATACGCGACCATCGGCGACGTGATCGTCGTTTCCGTCAAGGAGGCGATCCCGCGCGGCCGCGTGAAGAAGGGCGAGGTCATGAAGGCCGTCGTCGTGCGCATCCGCAAGGACATCAAGCGCCCGGACGGCTCGGTCATCCGCTTCGACCGCAACGCCGCGGTGCTGATCAATCCGCAGATGGAGCCGATCGGCACGCGCATCTTCGGGCCGGTACCGCGCGAGCTGCGCGCCAAGAACCACATGAAGATCATCTCGCTCGCGCCGGAGGTGCTGTGATGGCGGCGAAGATCCGCAAGGGCGACAAGGTCGTCGTGATCACCGGGCGCGACAAGGGCCGCTCCGGCGAGGTGATCGAGATGCGTCGTCGCGGAAGGCCGCGCGCTGGTGCGCGGCATCCACATGGTCAAGCGCCACCAGAAGCAGAGCGCGAGCCAGGAAGGCGGCATCGTCTCCAAGGAGTCCTCGGTGCACCTGTCGAACCTCGCGGTCGCGGACCCGAAGGACGGCAAGCCGACCCGCGTCGGATTCAAGATGGTAGGCGACAAGAAGGTCCGCTTCGCCAAGCGGTCGGGAGTTGAGATCGATGGCTGAAAAGAAGACAAGAAGGCTCCGAAGGCCGAAAAGGCTCCGGCGGCCGACAAGGCGCCGAACCCGAAGGCCGAGCGCGCCGCGAAAGCGAAAGCCGATGCTGCCGCGAAAGCCGCGGCCCCGAAGGGCGAGCGCGAGCCGGAGCCGAAGGAGCCGGCGCGCCTGCACAAGCATTTCGATGCCGAGATCCGCGCCAAGCTGATCGAGCAGTTCGGCTACAAGAACCGCATGCAGGTGCCGCGCATCGACAAGATCGTGCTCAACATGGGCGTTGGCGATGCCGTCAACGACCGCAAGAAGGTCGATACCGCGGCGGCCGATCTCTCGATGATCGCCGGCCAGAAGGCGGTCATCACCCATGCGCGCAAGTCGATCGCGACCTACAAGCTGCGTGAAAACCAGCCGATCGGCTGCAAGGTCACGCTGCGCCGCCGCCGCATGTACGAGTTCCTCGATCGTCTCGTGAACGTGGCGCTGCCGCGCATGCGCGACTTCCGCGGCCTCAACCCGAAGAGCTTCGACGGCCGCGGCAACTATTCGATCGGCATCAAGGAACACATCGTTTTCCCGGAGATCGACTACGACAAGGCGGAGTCGGTCCTTGGCATGGATATCGTCGTCTGCACGACGGCGAAGAACGACGACGAAGCGCGCGCGTTGCTCGCGGCATTCAATTTTCCGTTCCGGCAGTGAGTGGGCTGACCCCACTCAAACGCGGAAGGGCATGGAGACGTTGATGGCGAAGACCAGTTCGATCGAGAAGAACAAGCGCCGGGCGAAGATGGCCAAGCAGTATGCGGGCCGGCGTTCGCGGCTGAAGGCGATCGCGCGCGACAAGAACGCGTCGATGGAGGAGCGCTTCGCGGCAACTCTCAAGCTCGCTGAGCTGCCGCGCAACTCCGCGCAGGTCCGCGTGCGCAATCGTTGCGAAATTACGGGCCGCCCGCGCGCCTATTACCGCAAGCTGAAGATGAGCCGTATCGCGCTCCGGGAGCTCGGCTCCAAGGGCCTGATCCCGGGCCTCGTCAAGTCGAGCTGGTAAGGGGAGGATCGCATGTCATTGAACGATCCGCTCGGCGATCTCTTCACCCGCATCCGCAACGCGCAGATGCGCAACAAGTCGAAGGTCTCGACCCCCGGCTCGAAGATGCGCGCGCGTGTGCTCGACGTGCTGAAGACGGAAGGCTACATCCGCGGCTACGCGGCGGTCGAACACAAGGACGGCCGCTCGGAGTTCGAGATCGAGCTGAAATATTTCGACGGCGCGCCGGTGATCCGTGAGATCGACCGGGTGTCGAAGCCCGGCCGGCGCGTCTACGCGTCGGTGAAGGCGCTTCCGCGCATCAATAACGGTCTCGGCATCGCGATCATTTCGACGCCGAAGGGCGTGATGGCCGATCACGAGGCGCGCGACCAGAATGTCGGCGGCGAAATCCTCTGCACGGTATTCTAGGGCAGGGGACGAAGGAACAAGCCATGTCTCGCATTGGAAAAAGAGCTGTCCCGATCCCGTCGGGCGTTACGGCGAACATCGAGGGCCAGACCGTCAAGGTGAAGGGCCCGAAGGGCGCCATGCAGGTGGTGCTGCCGGACGACGTGACGGTGAAGATGGACGCGGGCGCCGTGAAGGTCGACCCGCGCAACGAGACCAAGCGCGCGCGCGCCATGTGGGGCACCTCGCGCACGCTGGTGTCGAACATCGTCACCGGCGTCACCAAGGGTTTCGAGCGCAAGCTCGAGATCACCGGCGTCGGCTATCGTGCGGCGCTGCAGGGCAAGAACCTGCAGATCGCGCTCGGCTACAGCCACGACGTGATCTATCCGGTGCCGGAAGGCATCGCGATCACGACGCCGAAGCCGACCGAGGTCGTGATCACCGGCATCGACAAGCAGAAGGTCGGCCAGGTGGCCGCCGAGATCCGCGCGTTCCGTCCGCCCGAGCCCTACAAGGGCAAGGGCGTGAAGTACGCGGGCGAATACATCTTCCGCAAGGAAGGCAAGAAGAAGTAACGGAGCCGACGATGGGCAAGTATCTCAGCACGAGCGAACGGCGCGAGGCGCGCGTGCGCCGCGCCGTCAAGGCGGGTGCGAACGGCCGTCCGCGGCTCTCCGTGTTCCGTTCGTCCAAGCATATCTATGCGCAGGTCATCGACGACCTGAAGGGCGGCACCGTGGTCGCGGCGTCTTCGATGGAAAAGACGATGCGCGACGGCGGCAAGACCGGCGCCAACATCGAAGCCGCCAAGGCGGTCGGCAAGCTTGTCGCGGAGCGCGCGGCCGAGAAGGGCGTCACCGATGTGGTGTTCGACCGCGGCCGCTATCTCTACCACGGCCGCGTCAAGGCGCTGGCCGATGCGGCGCGCGAAGCCGGGCTCAAGTTTTGAGGACAATGACAGATGGCACATGAACCGCGCGACCGCGACCGTTCCCGCTCTCGTTCCCGTGAGCGCGAGGAGCCGAGCGAGTTCATCGACAAGCTCGTCCACATCAATCGTGTGGCGAAGGTTGTGAAGGGCGGCCGGCGCTTCGGCTTCGCGGCGCTCGTCGTGGTCGGCGACCAGAAGGGTCGCGTCGGCCACGGTCACGGCAAGGCGCGCGAAGTGCCGGAAGCGATCCGCAAGGCGACGGACGCCGCGAAGCGCAACCTGATCCGCGTGCCGCTGCGCGAAGGCCGTACGCTGCATCACGATGTGTTCGGCCGCCACGGCGCCGGCAAGGTATTCCTGCGCTCGGCGCCTCCCGGCACCGGCATCATCGCGGGCGGTCCGATGCGCGCGGTGTTCGACGTGCTCGGCATGCAGGACATCGTCGCGAAGTCGATCGGCTCGTCCAACCCCTACAACATGGTGCGGGCGACGTTCGACGCGCTGCGTCATCAGGAACTCGCCGCGCTCGGTCGCGTCGCGGCGTAATATCAAGGTGTCGGCCTTGCAGTCACGGCGCCCTGGCGCTGACAGCGAGGCTGTGGCGGATTGACGTTCATGAGCTTCCCCTGTGGGAGGCTGACGGAATCAGAGTGACGAGCATGGCAAGCACCAAGAGCATCAAGGTCGAGCAGACCGGCAGCCCGCAGCGGCGCCACCACAGCCAGCGTGAGACACTGATCGGGCTCGGGCTGAACAAGATCGGCCGCGTGAAGGAATTGCCGGATACGCCGTCGACGCGCGGCATGCTGGTCAAGGTCAAGCACCTCGTC
>CAVZYQ010000020.1:0-23520 GCA_963779545.1 uncultured Alphaproteobacteria bacterium
GGATTTCGTCTGAGCGATTATTTCATCCGGCCTTATCCGGCGCGCTTCTTCCACTGCAATCCGCGGCATCATTCGCTGGCGCTCATCGCGACCGGCAAGGATGCGCCGCATCACCTGATGATGGAGCTCTATTCGTTCGACGACGTCGGGCAGGGCTACGACATCGCGCAGGGCAACGAGGGGCAGGTCGCGGTGACAATGGGCCGCCACTCCGGCGACTACATGACGTCGTTCTATTCATGGAATCCGTCCGGCTTCATGACCGAATACGGCTGGGGCGGGCAGGTTGTGGACGACACGACGTGGAAGCCGTTCGAGCGGCCGTACGGTCCGAGCATCTGGGGCCACGACCGTGCGTGGCTTTCGGAAGAGAAGCGTATCGAGGCGCGCGAGATGCGCATGAAGGCGGCGCAGGATGGATTGCGCCAGCCCGTGCAGGTGATCGATGGCAACCACAATCTGATGCCCGGCGCCTGCCCGTGGTGGGACGGCATGAAACAGCAGAAGGCGGGCTAACATCCTCCGTCATTCCATGAAAGCCGGCGTGTCATCGTCGCGAACGGCTTGGTACTGCGCGACATTCCGCAGCCGGTGCCGAAGCCGAACGAAGTGCTGACCCGCGTGAAGGCCTGCGGGCTCAATCGCGCGGACCTTGCCGCAGCGAAGGCCTCGCACGGGCATGGCGTGATGGGCGCGGCGCTCGGGCTCGAATGGGCGGGCGAGGTCGCGGCGGTCGGCAGCGACGTGAAGGAGTTCAAGGTCGGCGACCGCGTGGTGTGCTCAGGTTCCGGCGGCTACGCCGAGTTCGCGGTGTCGGACTATGGCCGCACCATTCCGCTCCCCTCGGGCTTTTCCTTCGAGCAGGCCGCCGTGCTGCCGGTCGCGCTGCACACCCTGCACAACGCGCTGATCACGCAAGGGCGGCTCAAGGCGGGCGAAAGCGTGCTCATTCAGGGCGCAAGCTCCGGCGTTGGCCTGATGGGCCTGCAGATCGCCAAGCTGAAGGGCGCAAAGCCCGTGATGGGCTCTGCCACCAACGATGCGCGTCGCGCGCAGCTGAAGGATTTCGGCGCCGACGTGGCGATCGATACGCGCGACGAGAAGTGGCCCGATCAGGTACTGGAAGCGACCGGCGGCAAGGGCGTGAACCTCACCGTCGACATGGTGTCGGGCGCGCTGGTGAATCCGCTGATGAAGGCGACCGCGGTGCTCGGCCGCATCGTCAATGTCGGGCGGCTCGGCGGGCAGAAGGCGGAGTTCGACTTCGACCTGCATGCGATGAAGCGCATCGACTATATCGGCGTCACATTCCGCACACGCAGCATCGAGGAGGTGCGTGAGATCGTGCGGCTGATGCGTGCCGACCTGTGGGACGCGGTGACTTCCGGCAAGCTGAAGCTGCCGATCGACCGCACTTTCCCGCTCGACGAGTGCGTCGCCGCCCAGGCGCACATGCGGGCGAACCAGCATTTCGGCAAGATCGCGCTGGTGACGTGACGTTGGCCGCCTGGAACCCGGATGGCGAAAATTCCACCAGATGGCGCGGATTTCACCTGTCCAACCAGCGCGGCAACGCGACAATCGGCCCTAACATTGCACTTTGGTAATGTGCCGGGCCGCTACGTTCTGTGGTAGGCAGACACTATAAAGAGCCGCGATCCAAGCGCGGCCAGGCTTGAGGGGAGGAATGACCGCAGAAACCGCTGCATGGGCTGTACCGCGTGAAGCGCGCTGGCGCATGCCGATCGCCGGGCTGTGGTCGGCCGGCCTGCTGCTGATCCTCACCTTCCTGGTGATCTATCCGGTTGCGATGCTGCTGCTTGGCGCGCTGACCAACACCAATCCGGTGGTGGACGGCTTCGGCGTGTTCAACCTTTCGCTCGACAACTTCATCACCGTCCTCGCCAATCCGAATGTCCACCTCGCGCTCGCCAATTCGCTGATCACCTGCGGCGGAGGCACCGCGCTTGCGGTGATCATCGGGCTGACATTCTCGTGGGTCGTCGTGCGCACCGACACGCCGTGCAAGGGCTTCATTTCGGCGGTCAGCATGATCCCGCTGTTCGTGCCGCCGCTGGTCGCAGCCGTTGCGTGGTCGATCCTGGCGTCCCCGAAGACCGGCCTCCTGAACACGCTGATCAAGTGGACCGGCATCGACTTCCGCTTCGATGTCTACACGATGTCCGGGATGATCGTCATCTTCGGCATCTACTACGCGCCTTACGTCTACATGTTTACCGCCTCAGCGCTGCGCAACATGGACCCGGCGCTGGAAGAGGCCGCGGAAGTCTCAGGCGCCACCCCGCTGCGCATCCTGCTCACCGTGACGTTCCCGTTGATCATGCCGGCGATCATCTCCGGCATGCTGCTGTCGTTCATCGTGATGCTTGGCATCTACGGAATTCCGGCGGTGCTCGGAACGCCGGGGGACATCCCGGTGCTGACCACCTACATCTTCAAGCTCACCAACTGGTCGCCGCCGCTCTACTCGACCGCAGCATCGGTCGCGATCATCCTGATGGTCGTCACCGGCTTCCTCGTCTTTTTGCAGCAGAAAGTGGTGAGCGGGCGCAGCTATATCACGGTCGCCGGCAAGGCGTTCCGCCCCGGCGTGATGAAACTCGGTCCCTGGCGCTGGTTCACGCTCGCGCTTGCGGTCGTCTACCTCATTGTCGTCGTCGTGCTGCCGACGCTTGCCCTGATCGTGGCAGGCTTCCGCAAATTCCTGTTCATCCGCGACATCACCAGCCTGTTCGACACGAAGCAGTACTCGCTGATCCATTTCGAACGGTTGTTCGACAATCCGCTCGCGATGCGCTCGATCTGGAACACGATGGAGGTTGGCCTCGTCACGGCGTTGTTCGGCGGCGTGCTTGCGTTCGCGATCGGCTATACGGTGAACCGCTCGAACGTCGTCGGCCGCAAGAGCATCGACGTGATCTCCACGCTTCCGGTCGCGATCCCCGGCCTGGTGGTCGGCGTGGCTTATCTGTGGGCGTGGATCGGGCTGCCCGGCGGCCTTTACGGCACGATCTGGATTCTGGCGCTTGCCTTCATCGCGCGCTTCATGCCGGACACCGTCAAGGCGCTCTCGACCTCGCTTCTGCAGATCCACAGGGAGCTTGAAGAAGCCTCGTGGATTTGCGGCAAAGGCATGCTCGGCACCATCCGTGCGATCGTCTTGCCGCTTGCGCGCCCCGGCGTCATCGCCGGCATGACGCTGCTGTTCATCCTGGCGATCCGCGAGCTCGGCTCGTCGCTGTTCCTCTACACCTCGAACACCATGGTGATGGCGGTGCTGCTGCTCGACTACTACGAGGGCGGCAACGTCGGCATCACATCGGCATTCAGTCTGGTGCAGACGCTTCTCATCGGAGTTCTCATCGGCATCGCGCATCTGCTGTCCCGCGGCGGAACCAGCGGTCGAGTCGGCGGGACGAGTTAATGATGTCCCGAAAACTTTAATGCAAAAGAAACGAACAAGGAGACGCTCATGACGAAACTCACTCGCCGGCAGTTCACCGCAGGCGCTGCCGCAACCGTCGCGGCCCCGTTCGGCCTGACCAATGCGCAGGCGCAGAACTTCGGCGGCACCGAGCTGATCGAAGCTGCCCGAAAGGAAGGCAAGATCGTCTACTACACGGCCGATTTCACCGAGCCGGAACAGGTCCTCATCAAGGAATTCAACCGGCGCTTCCCGTTTGTAAGGTCGAGATGGTGCGCGCGCCTGGCGGCCAGCTCATCACGCGCATCAGGACTGAGAACAGCGCCGGCAAGCTGCTCGCCGACGTCGTCAATCACTCCGACCGCGGCCTGATGCTCGGCATCAAGGACGTCTTCCAGGACTACGTGCCGCCGAATGCAAAGGACTATCGCGACGACGTGCAGGTGGCGCCTCAGCTCTGGCCGAAAACGACGCTCGGCTGGTCGATCGCCTACAACACCGAGCTTGAGAAGAACCCGCCGAAAACCTGGATGGATTTGTGCAAGCCCGAATATGGGCCGAAGAAGATCGGGCACGTGATCGCGCCCTCCGGCGGCACGACCTGGACCCGCGTCATGTTCGAGCGGCAGACCTTCGGCGACGACTACTGGAAGAAGCAGGCCGCGACGCAGCCGATCCTCTATCCGTCCGGCGCACCCGCATCCGACTCGCTGGTGCGCGGCGAATGCTCGATCGCGGTGCTGCTCTACAACATCGCCTACATCAAGAAGAAGGACGGTGCGCCGGTCGACATCATCTTCCCGTCCGACGGCGTGCCGCTGAACTACTACGCGGCCGGCGTGACCAAGAGCTCGGCCAACCCGAACGCCGCCAAGCTGTTCCTCAACTGGAACATGTCGGACGAGGGCCAAGCCTACCACATCAAGGAGCTCGGCTACCTGACGGCGCTGAAGAATCCGCCGTTCAATCCGCCCGGCTACGATCCGAAGGTGATCAAGACGTGGTCGCCGAACTTCGATCAGTACGTCAAGCTGCGCGACAGCTGGATCGACGAGTGGAACAAGACGTACGGCTACAGGCAGTAACGCGATGATCAAATCCATCATCGCCACGCTCGCGCTTGCATTCTCGATCGGCTCGGCGGCCGCGCAGTTCGGCCCGCCGGAGCTGATCGAGGCGGCGCGCAAGGAAGGCAAGCTCGTCTTCTACAGCGCGAATGTCGCAGAGAGCGAAACGCCGGTCATCAACGCGTTCAACAAGCGCTTCCCCTTCATCAGAGTCGAATTCCTGCGCGCGCCGGGCAGCCAGCTGATCCAGCGCGTCAAGACCGAAGCGGCCGCCAACAAGCTGCTCGCCGATGTGATCGATCATTCCGATCGCTCGCTGATGCTCGAGATCGAGAATCTGTTCCAGGACTACAGGCCGCCGAATGCGGACGACTACATCCCGGAAGCGCGCGTGTCGGAAAAATTGTGGCCGCGCTCCACCGTGGTGTGGTCGATCGCCTACAATTCCGAACTGGTGAAGAACCCGCCCAAGTCGTGGATGGACCTCACCAAGCCCGAGTACGGCAACAAGCAGACCGGTAATGTCATCGCGCCGTCGGGCGGAACGACCTGGACGCGCGCGATGTTCGAGCGGCAGGTCGTCGACCCCGACTACTGGAAGAAGCAGGCGGCGATCCAGCCGATGCTGTTTCCCTCCAATGCGCCGACCTCGGACGCGCTGGTGCGCGGCGAAATCCATGTCGCGGCGCTGCTCTACAACGCGATCTTTCCGAAACTGCGTGACGGCGCGCCGGTGAAGATCTTCTTCGCGCCGGAGGGCGCGCCGCTGACCCCGTTCGCGGCGGGCGTTACCAAAACGGCGGCAAATCCGAACGCCGCGAAGCTGTTCCTCAACTGGTGCCTCTCCGAAGAGGGGCAGACGATGATGATCCGCGAACTCGGATACCTCACGTCGCTGAAAAAGGCGCCGCTTTATCCGGAGGGCTTCGATCCCGCCAAGGTGAAGGTGTGGATTCCGAACTACGAGCAGTTCGTGAAGCTGCAGCGTGGATGGCTCGACGAGTGGAACAAGATCTACGGCTACCGGCAGTGACGCTCTCTTGAGGGAGGCGAGCATGACCAGGAAAGGACTGACGCGGCGCAAGCTTCTCGCAGCGACCGCCGGTATCGGCAGTTTTGCGATCGTCGGACGCCCGCGCGCCGCAACGCCGTACAAGCCGTCCGACAGCCTGATCGATGCGGCGCGCCGGGAGGGCAAGTTCCTGCTCTACACGGCGACCTTCACCGAGGTGGAGCAGGAGGTCATCAACGAATTCCGCAAGAAGTTTCCCTTCATCCGCATCGAGATGATCCGCGCGCCGGGCGGTCAGCTGATCCAGCGCGTGAAGACCGAAGCCGCGGCGAACAAACTCGCCGCCGACCTCGTGTTGCATTCCGATCGCGGCCTGATGCGCGGAATCGAGAACCTGTTTGCCGACTATGAGCCGCCGAACGCGAAGGACTATCTGCCCGACGCGCTCGCCTCGCCCAAGCTCTGGCCGAACATCACGCCGGGCTGGTGCATCGCCTATCACACCGAGCTGGTGAAAAATCCGCCGAAGACCTGGATGGATCTGACCAAACCTGAATACGCGGGCGGCCAGATCGCGCAGGTGATCGCGCAGTCCGGCGGCACGACCTGGACCCGCATCATGTTCGAGCGGCAGGTGCTGGGCGAGGACTACTGGGCAAAGCAGGCGGCGACCAAACCGAAGCTCTATCCCTCCGGCGCCCCGCTCTCCGACGCGCTGGTGCGCGGCGAGGTCTCGATCGCGCCGCTGGTCTACAACATCATCTATCCGAAGGAACGCGACGGCGCGCCGGTGAAGACATTCATGCCGCCGGAAGGCGTGCCGATCGTGCCCTATGCGTCGGGCATTCCGAAGACCGCGCAGAACCCGAATGCGGCGCGGCTCTATCTGGAATGGCAGCTGTCCGAGGAAGGCCAGATCTACTCGATCAAGCAGCACGGCAACCTCACCTCGCTGAAGGTGCCGCCGCTGCTGCCGGCCGGCATGACCAAGGACACCAAGCTTTGGGTGCCGAAGTTCGCCGAATTCGAGGCGCTCTACGGCAAGTGGATCGAAGAGTGGAACAAGGTTTACGGGTATAGGCAGTGATAAACCGGCTTGTGTCCCGGGCGCAGTGCAGCGTGAAACGGTGCGCTGCAGACCCGGGACCCCGGTTTCTTGCAAGAGTAAAGTAACCGGGGTCCCGCATCCGCACTGCGACACTTCGCGTCGCAGTGCGTGCGGGACACGCAAGGAGTGTGAATGTCCGCCGAACTGATCGTCTCGCATCTGCGCAAGCAATTCCTGGTCGGCCGCCCGGCGGTCGACGACGTGACCTTCCGCATCACGGCCGGCGAGATCGTCGTGCTGCTTGGCCCTTCCGGCTGCGGCAAGACCACGACGCTGCGCTGCATCGCCGGGCTCGAACAGCCGACCGGCGGCATGATCTCGATCGGCGGCGACGAGGTCGCAGCGCCGGAACGCGGCGTGCATGTGCCGCCGCGTTCGCGCAACATCGGCATGGTGTTCCAGTCCTATGCGGTGTGGCCGCACATGACGGTGCGCCAGAACGTCAATTACCCGCTGCGCCACCGCAGGGTCCCGCGCGATCAGGCGACGCGCAAGGTCGACGAGGTGCTCGGCCTCGTGGGGCTCTCCGAATATTCCGAGCGCCCGGTTACGCAGCTTTCCGGCGGGCAGATGCAGCGCGTCGCGCTCGCCCGCGCGCTGGTCTACGAGCCGCGCATCCTGCTGCTCGACGAGCCGCTTTCGAACCTCGACGCCAAATTGCGCCTGCGGCTGCGCGACGAACTGCGCCGCATCATCAAGGCCGCGAAGGTTACTGCGCTTTATGTGACGCACGATCAGGCCGAGGCCGTGGTGCTCGGCGACCGGATCGGCGTGATGGAAAACGGCAAGCTGATGCAGATGAGCCCGCCGGTCGAACTCTACAACAAGCCCGCCAACCTCTTCGTCGCGAACTTTACCGGCGTGTCCAATCTCATCAAGGGCGAGATCGCGCCCGCGCCCGGAGCCGTGAAGGTCGCGAGCGGCGAAGTCCTGCGCATCGGCCAGCCGACGCCCGGCAAAGCGGGTGACGCCGTGCTGGTCGCGGTGCGGCCGGAAAACATTTTCCTGCGCGGCAACGGCGATGCCACGGATGCGGTGAACAGCTTTCCGGCGCGCGTGCTCGAGAACCACTTCCACGGCACGCAAACGACCTACGCGATCGAAACGCTTGGCCATCGGCTCGAGGCGATCGAGCTCGGCACCGTGCCGCGCTTCAATCCGCAGGATCAGATCCGCGTCGTGATCCCGCCGGATCAGTCCTGGGTTTTCCCGCACACCCCGTAGCGGGAGTGGGCGGCCGCCCGCGCGGCAATCTGCGCGCGGCGCTCCAGTTGCCAGCCGTGCGAAAGCGTGGTGGCGTAAGCGCGACATAAAAATTTCGGGGAGACGCAGATGACCCAAGGTTGCAGGCTCGCAACGCTCGCGCTGGCGCTTGCGTTGCCGCTCGCCGCGCATGCGGAAGAGATCGTCGTCAGCAACTATGGCGTCACCACCAACGGCATGCCCTACGCGGTCGCGATGGCGAAGGGCTTCTTCAAGCAGCAGGGCGCGAACGTCACCGGCATCCTGTCGTCCGACGGCGGCGGCACCACCGTGCGCACCATGCTCGGCGGCAACCTCGCCTATGGCGAGATCAACCCGACCGCGACCGTGATCGCGATCCAGCAGGGTGCGGACCTGAAGATTGTCAGTGACAACGTGCAGACCGTCGCCGAATTCATCTGGGCGGTGAAACCGGACTCGCCATCAAGACCGTCGCGGACCTGAAGGGCAAGAAGATCGGCTACACCAATCCACGCTCGACCAGCCAGGCGCTCGCGATCCTCGTGCTGGAGAAGGCCGGGATGAAGCCAACCGACGCGGAGCTCGTCAGGACAGGCGGCTTCGGCGAGGGTGTCGTGGCGCTCGATCTCGGTGCGGTCGACATCACGCCGATCCCCGAGCCGCTCTGGTCGACGCATCAGGCAAAGTACCGCGCGGTCGTGCGCGCGAGCGAGCTGCTGCCGCCGCTCGACAACGTGGTCGGCGTCACCACCGGCAAGGCCGCCAAGGACCGTGGGGACTTCATCCGCGCAATCATCCGCGCGCGGCGTCAGGCGGTCGATTTCATGTACGCGAACCCGGACGAGTCCGCCGACATCATCGGCAAGGCCTACAACCTCACGCCCGAAGTCGCGAAAAGCGCGTTGAAGAACCTGCTCGGCAGTCACGAGAAGTCCGGCGTGAAATACTGGAGCGGCGGCGACATCAACATGAAGGCGCTGAACGAGATGATGCGCGCGCAGAAAATCGTCGGCGCGCTGAAGGACGATCCGGACTGGAGCAAGATCATCGACACCAGCTTCCTGCCCGACGACCTGAAGAACAAAACCCAAGCTGAGACGTGTCCGCGCCGGCCCACGTTGCGTTGCGCGGCGTCACGCGCGTCTTTCCGGCGACCGCTGCGCAACGCGAGGTCAAGGCGCTCGGGCCGATCGACCTGGACCTGCGGCGGGCTGAGTTCTTCGTGGTGGTCGGGCCATCCGGCTGCGGCAAGTCTACATTGCTGGAGATCATTGCCGGGCTGAACGCGCCGACCGACGGCGTCGTGACCTTCGAGGGGAAATCGATCGCGGGCGAAGTGCCGGACGGCATCGGCGTCGTGTTCCAGGAGGACGCGAGCTTTCCCTGGCTTACCGTCACCGACAACATCGCGTTCGGCCTGCGGCAGACGAACACCGACAAGGCCGAGATCGCGCGCCGCGTCGATCACGCGCTGCGGCTGATGGGCCTTTCGGAGTTTGCCTCCGCCTATCCGGTGCAGCTCTCCGGCGGCATGCGGCAGCGTGTCTGCCTCGCCCGCACACTGGTGCAGCGCCCACGCGTCATCCTGCTCGACGAGCCGTTCGGCGCGCTCGACCAGCAGACCCGCTTCCTGATGGGGGACGAGCTGCTGCGGCTGTGGCGCGAAAGCGGCGCGACCGTGATGCTGATCACGCATTCGCTCGACGAGGCCGCGATGCTCGCCGACCGCATCGGCGTGATGTCGGCGCGCCCGGGCCGCATGCTGGAGATCATCGAGACCGGCTGGGCCGAGGAGCGCGGCAGCCGCGTGGTCGCGACGCCGCGCTTCGGCGAGATCACCGCGCGGCTGTGGCAGTTGCTGCGCGATGAGTCGCAGCGCGCGATGGCGGGCACGCCATGACGCCCGGCCGCGTCAGGTTGCTGCTCGCGGTCGCGCTGGTGCTGCTGCTCGAAGCGCTGTGCCGCTTCGGCGTGATCAACCGCTTCGCCATGATCCCGCCGAGCGAGATTGTCTGGCACCTCGGGAAGATTCTCACCGGCGGCGAGCTGTGGCCCGCGATCCTCAAGACGCTGACCAATGTGGTGACCGCCTGCATCTCGTCGATCGTCGTCGGCGTCATCCTCGGCACGCTGATCCACCGCTGGCTGGCCTTGCGCGAGACGCTGGACCCGCTGTTTGCCGCCTATTACGCGATCCCGGTCTACGCGTTCTATCCGCTGTTCATCGTGATCTTCGGCCTCGGCGACGTGCCGCAGGTCCTGATCGGCTTCATGCTCGGGCTGGTCGCGGTGATCGTGAATACATTGAACGGCCTCGACCGCGTGCCGCGCGTGCTGATCAAGACCGCGCGCATCCATCGCCTCGGCCCGGTCGCGACCGCGCTGAAGGTGTCGCTGCCTTATGCGGTGCCCTACATCTTCACCGGCGTGAAGCTTGCGGTCGCGTATTCGTTCATCGGCGTGATCGGCGCCGAACTGATCATGTCGCGCACCGGCCTCGGCTACGAGATCGGCTACGCCTACAACAATTTCGACAACGCCACGATGTATCCGTTGATCGTGTTCGTGCTCGCGGTCGCCGCGACCGTGAACATGACGTTCTTCATGTGGGAGAAGAAAATGCTCGCGAGGCGGCGCAAATGATCCGCGCTGTCCGCGCCCTCGTGCTGATCGCCGCGATGCTGGTCGCGTGGCAGCTTTTGTTCTGGTACGCCGGATCAAGCGCGCTCACCTCGCCGCTGGACACCATTGCCTACTTGGGCGAGCTGCTCTCGTCTCCGCGCTTCTATCCGCACCTCGCGGAGACCGCGAAAGCTTTCGCGGCGGCGCTCGCCATCGCAATCTCGAGCGGCATCCTGATCGGCTTCACGCTTGGGCTCTATCGTTTCGCGGGCGAAGTCGGCGAGCCGGTGCTGGTCGCGCTCTACTCGATCCCCAAGCTCACGCTCTATCCCATCGTGCTGCTCGCCTTCGGCATCGGCATGCCGGCCAAGATCGCGTTCGGCGCGATCCACGGCATCATCCCGATTGCGATCTTCGCGCTCGGTGCCGTGCGCAATCTCAATCCGGTTTACATGAAAGCCGCGCGCGTGATGCGCATGCCGCCCGCGCGCATCGCCGCACGCGTGCTGCTGCCTGCCGCGATCCCGGAGATCTTCACCGGCATCCGCATCGGTTTTTCGCTGACGCTGATCGGCACGCTGCTCGGCGAGATGTTCGCCTCGCAGCGCGGGCTCGGCTATCTTCTGATCCAGGCGATCGGCCTGCATAATGTGCGGACCATCATGGCGTTGACCTTGCTGCTGGTGATCATCGCCGTGACGGCGAGTTCGATCTTGCTGGCGATCGACCGGCGGCTGCGCCGCCACATGTTCGGCGCGGCCTGAGGGGGACGACAAGGATGATGCGCAGCACCGAACGCTTTCTCACCACCCACACCGGCAGCCTGCCGCGGCCGGACGATCTCATTCAGATGATGTACGCCAAGGAGAGCGGTGTCCCGGTCGAGCCGGGTGCGCTTGCGCCCGCGTGCGCGAGGCGGTGGCGGAGATCGTGAAGAAGCAGGCGGACGCGGGCGTCGACCTGATCAACGACGGCGAACTCTCCAAGCCGAGCTACGCGACCTACGTGAAGGACCGCCTCGCAGGCTTCGGCGGTACCGGCAACACATTCGTCTACAAGGATCTCGCCGACTTCCCAAAGCTGCAGCAGAAGGTATTCGGCGATCCCGGCCGTTCGCGCCGTAAAACACCGGCCTGCAATGCGCCGATCTCGGTGCGCGACCCGCAGGCTGCCATCGCGGACGTCGACAACCTGAAAGCCGCGCTGTCCGGCGTGAAGCACGCGCGGCGGCTTCATGAGCGCGGCCTCGCCCGGCGTGGTCGCGGTGTTCTTCCGCAACGATCACTACCCGAGCGAGGAGGCGTATCTGCACGCCATCGCGGAGGCGATGCGCGACGAATACGAGAAGGTCGCCAAGGCCGGTTTCGTGCTGCAGATCGATTGCCCGGACCTCGCGATGGGCCGGCACATCAAGTACCACGACGCGGACCTGAAGACCTTCCGCAAGGCCGCCGAGATGAATGTCGAGGCGCTGAACCATGCGGTCGCCAATATTCCAGCCGAGCAGCTGCGCATGCATGTGTGCTGGGGCAACTACGAGGGCCCGCATCACTACGACGTGCCGCTCGCCGACGTGATCGACATCGTGTTCAAGGCGAAGCCTGCCGCGATCTCGTTCGAGGCCGCGAACCCGCGCCACGCGCATGAATGGAAACTGTTCGAGACCGTGAAGCTGCCCGACGGTAAGGTGCTGATCCCCGGCGTCATCGAGTCCAAGGCAAACTTTATCGAGCACCCGGAGTTGATCGCGCAGCGCATCGGCCGCTATGCGAAACTGGTCGGGCGTGAGAACGTGATGGGCGGCAGCGACTGCGGTTACGGCACCTGGGTCGGGCAGGCGGCGGTCGATCCCGACGTGGTGTTCGCCAAGCTTGCGGCGCTGGCGGAAGGTGCGAGGATCGCCAGCAAGGAATTCTGGAAATAGGAGCGATGCCAGGAAAAGTGGGTACCGGTTTTCCGTCCGGCATCGCGACCAAGGAATAAGTCATGAACGTCGGTTTCATCGGCCTCGGCGCCATGGGCGCGCTGATCGTCCCGCGCCTGATGGCGGCGGGACACAGCGTCACCGGCTGGAATCGCTCGCGCGACAAGGCCTCGGCCCTGATCGACGGCGGGATGGCGTGGGCCGATACGCCGCGCGCGGTCGCGGAAAAATCCGAGATCGTGTTCTCGATCGTGACCGACGGCGCCGCGGTGCGGGCGGTCGCGCTGGGGGACGACGGCGTGCTGGCGGGCCTCAAGCAAGGCGGCATCTACGCCGACATGAGCACGATCAGTCCGGACGTGAGCCGCGACGTCGCGGCCGAATTCGCCAAGGCCGGACGGTTCATGCTCGACTCGCCGATCTCCGGCAGCCCGGTCACGGTCGTCGCCGGCAATGCCTCCGTGATGGTCGGCGGCGACGCGTCGGCGTTCGAGCGCGCGAAGCCCGTGATGCTCGCGATCGGCCCGAAGGTGACGCACATCGGCGCCAATGGCTTGGCCTGCCAGATGAAGATCGCCGTGAACCTGCTGCTGATGGTCGAGGTGATCGCGTTCGGCGAAGCGATCGCGCTCGCCGAAAAGGGCGGCGTCGCGCGCGAGGTCGCGGTCGATGCCGTGCTGAAAAGCGTCGCCGCCTCGCCGGTGCTCGGCTATCGCGGGCCGTTCATCCTCGAGGGACAAATGCCGGACGTTCCGCTCGCCGACGTCACCTTGCAGCAGAAGGACATGCTGCTTGCGCTCGATCTCGCGCGCAAGCTCGGCAGCCCGGTGCCGCTCGCCGCCGCCGCGAACGAGATGATGAATGCGTGCCGCGGGCTCGGCATCGATCACCGCGATTTCGTCACCGCACATGAAGTCTATCGCCGCCTTGGAGGGCAATCATGACATCGGGCATCGAGAAGTTCGGCGCCGCGCTCGGCAAGGCGGTGAAAATGACCGCCGAGAAGATGAAAGAGGAGCGGCCGCCCGCGAAGATGTACCGCACCAATCTCAAGGACGTGCCCAAGGTCGAGGGCCTGCCGCGCGACGACGGCTGGGTCGACATGCAGGTGCAGTTCCTGATCGACAAGAAATCCGCCGGCGCGGATCACGTCGTCGGCTGGACCGTGCTCAAGCCCGGCGCGCGCCACGAGAACCATCGCCATCACAACTGCGACGAGTTCTTCATCGTGCTGAAGGGCCACGGCCACATCTACACCGACGAGGGGCAGACGCCGTCGGGCGAGGGCGACGTGATCTATTCGCCGCGCGGCTGCTGGCATGGGTTCAACAACACCGGCACCGAGGATGTCGTGCTGGTATGGGGCTGGATGGGCGCGGGCTCGATCGAGGCCTCGGGTTACGAGGTCGATCCGGAGGGACACAAGTGACGCAAACGCCTGGGACGATCCGCGCATCGCGCGCGGCATGCAGAAGCAGCTCGAGCAGCGCCGCGCACGCATCGCGGCGGGCGAGAAGCCGATCGGCTGGAAGGTCGGCCTCGGCGCGAAGGCCGCGATGGAGCGGCTCCAGATCACGATGCCCGCTGTCGGCTACATGATGGAGACGTCGGTCGTGCCGGACGGCGGCACCGTGTCGGTCGCAGGCTGGGCGCAGCCGGTCGCGGAGCCGGAGATCGCCGTCTATATGGCGACCGACTTGCCGGCGGCGCCACGCGCGATGCCGCGCATCGAAAGCCGTCGGCGCGCTCGGCCCCGCGATCGAACTGGCCGACCTGCCGGGACCGCCGAGCGACGTCGAGGCGGTGCTCGCCGGAAACATCTTTCATCGCGCCGTCATTCTCGGCCCGTCCGACAAGGCGCGCGCGGGCGTGAAGCTCGATGGCCTCACCGGTCTCGTGTTCCGGCGCGGCGCGCAGATCGCGCGGCAGGAAGATCTGCAGGCGAACATCGGCAACATCGTCGACATCGTGGCGCACGTCGCCGGAACGCTCGCGGCGAACGGCGAAAGGCTGCGCGCCGGCGATGTCATCATCACCGGCTCGATCGTGCCGCCGCCGATGATCGAGAAGGACGAGACCGAGTTCGCCTACGCGCTCGACCCGATGCCGCGGCTGTCGGTGCAGCTTCTCCCGCTAGAGCTATTGCACGTTCACCTGCACGCGCACGACCGCAAAGCCCTCCTGCGTGCCGGTGCGGCCGTGCAGCGAGAGCTCGAAACTGTCTTCGCCGCGGTATTTGCCATGCGCGCGATAGACCACGCCGGTGCGTCCGCGCGGCACGATGGTGCCATGCTGCGGCTGTGAACTCACCGTGAGGTCGTCGATGATCGCAGATCCGGTCTGAACTGCGATCGTGCAGGCAGCGCCACCGCGCGTCTCGATCGTCGCATGGGTTTGTCCGTTGAGCATGAGACGCACTGGCGAGGCGATGCACCCCGGTTGCGGACGCAGCTCCAGCGCCTTCAGGGTCGAGCCGATCCCGATCAGGCTGAGCAGGATGGCGCAGCCGGCGAGCACGTGGCGTGAATCGATGGCGCGGCGCTGGTCGTTCGCGGCGCGCTGCGGCGGCCGCGCGTCGGCAACGGGAAAGTCCGCAGGCGTGGCGGCGCTCAGGCGCGCCTGGCGAATGGACAGCATGACTTGCTCCTTGACCCACTGATGGTCCGGATTGATCGACGTCGACATGGCGCCGGGAAGCCTGGACCGGCCCGCAAATTGCGGGCCGGTCGCGGCGTGACCTGTCACTGGCCGTCGGACGTCAGCGGCATCACCGCTGCGGCGTTGTAGTCAGGCGCCAGCGTGCCGAAGCCCGGAATGCTGTCCGGTTTGTTGAAGTCGTAGGCGTTCTCGGACAGCGCGGTTTCCGGGCTGGTCGAAACCTGCGCGGTGCCGACGCCGGTCAGGGCAATGAGGACGACAGCGGAGAGGCATAGGTCGCGGTGCGGATGGCGGACATGACGTGCTCCTCGTTGATGCGTGGCACGTCAATAGACCCAACGTCATGTCACTCTGAATGAACCAGATCACACAACCGGCAAGTCTGCTGCAACCGGGCAAGGCCGTGGGCAGGGCGCTTGCGAGCCCGCCGGATGCGGCATTGACGTCAAATTGACGGCTTCGCCCAGCCTGCTACCGTGAAAAGAAAAGTCGAAAGCGCTTTCAGGGAGGATCACATGAAAAAGGCATTCGCCGCGGCCGTTTTCGCCGCGCTCGCCGTCGGCTCGGCTCACGCACAAGTGAAGGTCGGCGTCATCCTGCCGTATTCGGGGCAGTTCGCCGACACGGCGACGCAGATCGAGAACGGCATCAAGCTCTACATGAAGCAGCACGGCGACACCGTCGCCGGCAAGAAGATCGAGATCATCCGCAAGGATACGGGCGGCGTCGCGCCGGATGTCGCCAAGCGTCTCGCGCAGGAATTGGTCGTGCGCGACAAGCGTCGACATTCTGGCCGGCTTCGCGCTCACGCCGAACGCGCTCGCCGCCTCCGACGTGTCGGCCGAGGCCAAGAAGTTCATGGTGATCATGAACGCCGCGACCTCGATCATCACGACCAAGTCGCCTTACTCGGCGCGCACGTCGCTGACATTGCCGATGGTTAGCGAGACCATGGGCACCTGGGCCGCCACCAAGGGCGGCGTCAAGAAGGCCTACACCATGGTTTCGGACTTCGGCCCCGGCCATGACGCTGAAGGCGCGTTCCATCGCGCGTTCAAGGCGGCGGGCGGCGAGATCGTCGGCTCGGTGCGTATGCCGGTCGCAAACCCGGATTTCTCGGCGTTCGTGCAGCGTGCCAAGGACCTCAATCCGGAATCGATCTTCGTCTTTGTGCCGGGCGGCGCGCAGCCGGCCGCCCTCGGCAAGGCGTTCGCGGAGCGCGGCGTCGATCCCGCAAGATCAAGATCATGGGCACCGGTGAGGTGGTCGATGAGCAGGCGGTAAAGAGCATGGGCGATGCGTCGCTCGGTATCATCACGGCGTGGCACTACGACTACAACTCGATTCCAAGATGAACAAGGACTTCGTCGCCGCGCACAATGCCGAGCACAAGCGCAACCCCGACTTCTTCTCGGTCGGCGGCTATGACGGCATGCACCTCATCTACGAGGCGCTGAAGAAGGCCGGCGGCAAGACCGATGGCGAAGCGCTGATCGCCGCCGCCAAGGGCATGAAATGGGAGAGCCCGCGCGGCGCCGATGTCGATCGATCCGGAAACGCGCGACGTCATCCAGACGATCTATATCCGCCGGGTCCAGAAGGTCGGCAACGAGATTCGTCAACGTCGCGTTCGATAAGGTCGACAACGTCAAGGATCCCGTGAAGGCCGCGATGAAGAAGTAGCAGGCGCGCCCGCTGCGCGTGCCGGGAGGCGGGCGCGACGCCCGCCTCTTCGTTTCGGGTGGGGCGCCGCCCATCGCCGGATGGCGCGCCGACGGCGAATTTCATTCGACCGCGCGGGCGTTCGCCGCTAGATTTCCCGCAACAACATCAAGCAATTCGGGGAGGGATGACCGATGAAGCTGCTGTCTGCAATCCTTGGCGCGGCCGCGCTGCTGACCGTGTCGGCCGCCGCGCAGGACACCATCAAGATCGGCGTGATCCTGCCCTACTCGGGCCAGTTCGCCGACGCCGCGACGCAGATGGACAACGCCATCAAGCTGTACGTGAAGCAGAACGGCGAGACGGTCGCCGGCAAGAAGCTCGAATTCATCCGCAAGGACACCGGCGGCATTGCGCCGGATGTCGCCAAGCGGCTCGCGCAGGAACTGGTCGTGCGCGACAAGGTCGACATCCTCGCCGGCTTCACGCTGACGCCGAATGCGCTCGCCGCCGGCGACGTATCCGGAGCAGGCGAAGAAGTTCATGGTCGTGATGAACGCCGCCACGTCGATCATCACCACGAAGTCGCCCTACATGGTGCGCACGTCGCTCACGACGCCGCAGGTCAACGCCTCGCTCGGCACCTGGGCGTACAAGAGCGGCATCCGCAAGGTCTACACCATGGTGTCGGACTTCGGCCCCGGCCTCGACGCCGAAGGCGCGTTCACAGCGCGCCTTCAAGGAAGCGGGCGGCGAGATCGTCGGCTCGGTGAAGATGCCGGTCGCCAATCCGGACTTCTCGGCCTTCGTGCAGCGCGCCAAGGACCTCAATCCGGAATCGATCTACATCTGGGTGCCCGGCGGCGCGCAGCCGCCCGCGCTCGGCAAGGCGATGGCCGAACGCGGCATCGATCCGCAGAAGATCAAGGTGCTCGGCCAGGGCGAGATGACCGACGACGCGGCGCTCAAGAGCATGGGCGACGCCGCGCTCGGCATCATCACGGCGTTCCACTACGACCCGGCGCACAAATCGCAGAAGAACAAGGACTTCGTGAAGGCCTATAACGCCGACTTACAAGCCGCAACCCGGACTTCTTCTCGATCGGCGCCTGGGACGGCATGCACGCGATCTACGAGGCGCTGAAGAAGACCGGCGGCAAGACCGACGGCGAGACGCTGATCGCGGCCGTCAAGGGCATGGCGTGGGAAAGCCCGCGCGGCCCGATCTCGATCGATCCGGAAACCCGCGACATCATCCAGACCGTCTACATCCGGCGCGTCGAGAAGGTCGGCGGCAGGGTCGTGAACGTCGAGTTCGACAAGGTCGAGAACGTCAAGGATCCGGTGAAGGCCGCGATGAAGAAGACGAATTGACGCGGTCTGAAGCCTTCCGCTCATTCCCGCGAAGGCGGGAATCCAGCATCGGATAGTCTGATCCCCGCGTGTCGCATCTCCGGCTTGAGCGGGGACGGGGACAGAGCGGGGCGGCGCTAGCGGCCGCTTCGCGCCAGCGGACGCGCGGAAATTCGTTCATGATCGGCCCGGTGATCGGCGTCCTGTTCGACGGCTTCGCCTACGGGATGCTGCTGTTCCTGCTGTCGGTCGGCCTTTCCGTCACGCTCGGGATGATGAATTTCGTCAACCTCGCGCATTGCGCCTTCGCGATGCTCGGCGGCTACGTCACCGTCACGCTGATGAACCGCTTCGGCTGGCCGTTCTTCGCGACGCTGCCGTTCGCGTTTCTCGCCGCCGCGCTGGTCAGCGTCGTGCTGGAGCGCACGCTCTACCGGCGGCTCTATCGCGCGAGCGACCTCGACCAGGTGCTGCTCACCATCGGGCTTGCCTTCGTGTCGGTCGCGGTCGCGGCCTATCTCTACGGCACCATCCAGCAGCCGGTGCAGATGCCGCCCTACCTGCGCGGCTCGGTGACGATCTTCGGCTTGAGCTTCGGCGCCTACCGGCTGTTTCTGGTCGGCATCGTCGCTCGTCGTCACGCTGCTGCTGGTCGCGGCGCTCGAATACACCCGCTTCGGCGCCCAGGTGCGCGCCGCCGTCGACAATCAGCGCATGGCGCGTGGGCTCGGCATCAATGTCGATGGCGCGTTCGCCATCACCTTCGCGCTCGGCTCGGGGCTTGCGGGCCTCGGCGGCGCGCTGGCGATCGAGATCGTCGGGCTCGATCCGTCCTTCGCCTTCACCTACCTGATCTACGTGCTGATCGTCGTGTCGGTCGGCGGGCTTGGCTCGATCGGCGGGTCGTTCGCGGCCGCGACCCTGATCGGCATCAGCGATGTCGCCGGCAAATACTACGTGCCGGAGCTCGGCGCGTTTCTCATCTATCTGGTCATGATCGTGCTGCTGATGTGGCGGCCGGCCGGCTTGTTCGGGAGGCGCTGATGTCGGGCATCGACACCGCCGCCTCGCCGCATGCCTATCTGCAGAGCCAGGCGCGCTGGCAGCCGGTCGAGATCGTGTTCTGGCTCGCGACGCCTGCTGCCGTTCTGGCTGACGCCGGACTATCTCGTGCTCGGCGAGCCAGATCGCCATCACGGCGCTGTTCGCGCTCTCGCTCGACCTGATCCTCGGCTATGCGGGCATCGTGTCGCTCGGCCACGCGGCCTTCTTCGGGCTCGGCGCATACGCGGCCGGGCTGTTCTCGAAGTTCGTCTGGGGCGAGCCGCTCACCGGCCTCATCCTCGGCGCGGTCGCGGCCGGCATCGTCGGCTACGCGGCGAGCTTCATCGTGGCGCGCTTCCGCCATCTCGCGCTGATCATGATCACGCTCGGCATGGGGCTGCTGCTGCACGAAGCCGCGAACAGCGCGAGCTGGCTCACCGGCGGCGCGGACGGCCTGCAGGGCGTGAAGATCTGGCCGATCTTCAACACTTTCCGCTTCGATCTCTACGGCAAGACCGCCTACGCCTATTCGCTGATCGTGCTGTTCCTCACGTTCCTGGTGGCGCGGCGCATCATCAATTCGCCGTTCGGCCTGTCGCTGCGCGGCATCCGCGAGAATTCGCTGCGCATGCCGGCGCTCGGCGCGCCGAGCCGCGCGCATATGCGCAAGATCTACACCATCTCCGCCGTCATGGCCGGCATCGCGGGCGCGCTGCTGGCGCAGACCACCGAGACGGTCTCGCTCGAAGTGCTCGGCTTCCAGCGCTCCGCCGACGTGCTGATCATCCTGATCCTCGGCGGCGCCGGCCGGCTCTACGGCGGGCTCATCGGCGCGATCATCTTCATGGTGGCGCGCGACCAGTTCTCCGGCAACACGCCGCAGTTCTGGTACTTCTGGATCGGCATGCTGCTCATCGGCGTCGTGATGTTCCTGCCGAACGGCATTCTGGGCGGGCTCGCGAAGCTGACCGCGTCGTGGGGCGGCGCGTGGCGAGGCCGCTCATGAGCGCGGCGCTCTCCACCCGCGGGATCGACAAGAGCTTCGGCTCGCTCGTGGTCGCGCGCGACATCACCTTCGAGCTGCCGCAGGGCGCGCGCTATGCGCTGATCGGGCCGAACGGCGCCGGCAAGACCACGCTGATCAACCTGATGACCGGCATGCTGCGGCCCGACGCGGGCGATATCTTCGTCGGCGGCGAACAGATCACCGCGCTGCCGCCCGACAAGCGCGTCGCGCGCGGACTGGTGCGCACCTTCCAGATCAACACGCTGTTCCCCAATCTCAATGCGCTCGAAGCGGTGACGCTCGCGGTGTGCGAGCGCGAGGGCGTGGCGCGCACCTGGTGGCGGCGGGTGTCGACCTATCGGGAAGCGGTCGACGAGGCGCATGCGATCCTGCTCGTCGCTGATGCTCGGCGGCGACTGCTATCGCCCGACGCGCGAATTGCCCTACGGCCGCCAGCGCTTGCTCGAGATCGCGCTGGCGCTCGCCACCCGGCCGAAGGTGCTGCTGCTCGACGAGCCGGCGGCCGGCGTGCCGCGCGAGGAAAGCGCCGAGCTGTTCGAGGTCATCTCGACGCTCTCGAAGCGACATCACGGTGCTGTTCATCGAGCACGACATGAACTTCGTGTTCCGCTTCGCGAGCCGCATCATCGTGATGGTCGGCGGACGCATCCTGCTCGAAGGCACGCCGGACGAGATCGCCGCCGATCCGCGCGTGCGCGAAGTGTACCTCGGCAAACAGCATGGAGCGCGTCATGGCTGAGCCGCTGCTCGCGCTGAACGATGTGCGCGCCGGCTACGGCGACGCGGTCGTGCTCGACGGCATCTCGCTGGAGGTGCCGGAGCACGGCAGCCTCGCGGTGCTCGGCCGCAACGGCGTCGGCAAGTCGACGCTGCTCCTGACCATCATGGGCTACACCCAGGTGCGCCGCGGCTCGATCGTTCTGCGCGGAAGCGCGGACATTACCGCTGCGCCGCCGCACCGCCGCGCCCGGCGCGGGGCTCGGCTGGGTCGCGCAGGAGCGCGAGATTTTCCCTCGCTGAGCGTGGAGGAAAACCTCACCGTCGCGGCGCGGTCCGGACGATGGGACTTGAAGGCCGTGTATGGCCTGTTTCCGCGGCTCAATGAGCGACGGCGCAACATGGGCAATCAACTCTCCGGCGGCGAGCAGCAGATGCTCGCGATCGCGCGCGCGCTGATGACCAACCCGGCGCTGCTGCTGCTCGACGAGCCGCTCGAAGGCCTCGCGCCGATCATCGTCGAGGAGCTCTCCGCCGCGATCGCCCGCATGATCGCGGACGAGGGAACGGCCGTGATCCTGATCGAGCAGCACGCCGAGACGGTGCTGTCATTGACACAGGACGCGATCGTGATGGAGCGCGGTGTGATCGTGCACCGTGCGCCCTCGCGCGAGTTATTGAACGATGCCGCAACGCTCGACCGGCTGATCGGGTTGAGGATTGAATCTTAGGCCCGTGTCCCGGGCGCACTGCGTCACGAAGTGATGCAGTGCAGACCCGGATCGCCACGAGTTGAGCTTGGTGCATTCCCGCATCTGCGATGCACCGCTAAGAAGCGCTGCATCGCGTGCGAGACACGCGCCTAACCCGCCAGCCGCACCACCGCGTTGTCGTAAGCGCCCGCGCCCAGATCGTTGCCCTCGAAAATGCCGCGCTCGCGAATCCAGTCGCGGGACTCCTCGAACACCTCCTTCGAATACGGCTCGAACACGATGCGCTCGCCCGGTCCCCAGCGGCGCGTATCCATCCGGTCGTGATAGCGCTTGGGAAACTCTTGTCGGTAGAAGCGTGTGTAGAGTTCCGGCCGCAGGTCGATGTCGCGCTGCGCACGCTTGAGCGCGCGGAAGAACTTGCGCACGTCTTCCGGGTCGGGCGCGCCGGTGATCATCGTCGCCATCATGAAGGTGCAGTCGGTCACTTTGCGGAAGCCGAGCTGCTCGGCGAAGTAATACGGCCCCGAGAACAGCGTGCAGGCCGGGATCTTGCCGTCGAACAGCAGGTCCATGCGGCTGAACAGCATGCCTTCCTTGTAGGATAGGTTGATCCTGTCGAGCGGCATGTACTGCTCGAGCGCCTGGATGGTCGCGTAATGGCTGCCCGACTGGTAACCGACCGAGATCGGCACGCCGGCGAGATCCTCCGGCGTCTTGATCTTTGAATCCTGCGGTACGAACACGCCGCACGGCGACACCGAATAGGCATCTCCATAGAGCTTGCCGTGACCCTTCGCGGCTGCGACGTTGACGGTCCAATGGCACGCGCAACTGATGTCGGAGGTGCGCCCCTTCTCGATCGTCTGCATCGCGCCGACCTTGTCGCCTTGCGCGTGCGCCTTGCCGTCGGTCGACTGGATCGTCTCATGAAATTCGTAGTCGAGCCCTTCGTCCTTGAAGTAGCCCTTCTCCTCGGCGATCCATTCATGCAGCCGGAAGTGCGGCATGATGATGAACTTCTGATTGCGCATGATGTCCATGGCGTCCTCTTGACTTGTTGTTCAGCAACAGTGATCGTCATGCGCGTGCTCGGCAACGCGCCGTGCGCGGATCATCTTCACGTGGTCGTCCATCAGCCGCCGTGCACCGGCGGCGTCGCGCATCTCGATCAGCGCAGCGAGCTCGCGGTGCACGTCGAGAACGCGGCGTGCGACCTGCGGCGTCAGCGTGCGGTTCTCGGATGGCCATGAGACGTGCTGCAGCGAGATCAGCTGCGTCACCAGCACGCGATTGTGCGAGGCTTCCGCGACCGCGAGATGGAAATCGCGACACGAGCGCGTATAGGCCGGTGCGTCGTCGATGATCGCCGCGGCCTCGTCGAGCAGCGTCTTGAGCTTGGCGTGATCGGCCGCCGTCGCGTTCTCGGCCGCAAGCTCTGCGGCAAGCGTTTCGATCGCGCGTTGCGCGTCCATGATCTCGGCCGCGCTCACGCCGGTGAGGTCGAGCTGCACGGCGAGCGCCTCGGCGAACAGGCGCGGATTGCCGCGCGAGACGCGCGCGCCGCCGCCTTTGCCCATGCGGATGTCGGCGATGCCGAGCGCCTGCAAGGTGCGCAGCGCATCGCGTGCCACGATGCGGCTGACGCCGAAGCGCGCCGCGAGATCCTTCTCGGTGCCGATGAAGTCGCCCGGGCTTAAGTTTCTTTGCGAACAGCGCGTCGCGCACGTCGGCGACGATTTGCGCGGACAGCGACGCCGAATGGCCGCCGATGAAGATCGGTGCAGCGGAATCGCTGCGTGGGTTCGGCTTGCCGAGGATGGACGGGTGGACAGGCATATCGGGTCATCCGGTTAAAGTAGTAAAGATAGTATCTTATGGGATATCTGGTCAAGAGCCATGGGTGAGACAAAATCAAAACTAAATCATAAGTTGGAGATGCGTGCG
>CAVZYQ010000021.1:0-13919 GCA_963779545.1 uncultured Alphaproteobacteria bacterium
TCAGTGCCGCCGAGCCGTAATCGGCCTTGTAGCCGATGTCCTGGCTCTTCAGGAAGAACTGCACGCCGTAGCTCAGGTTCTCGTTCAGCGTGATCTCCGCGATGGTCGCGTCGATCGAGACCTGGAGCTGCGGCCGGTCGAGCTGCTTCAAGGTCTGCTCGATCAGCCGGTAGCTTTCCTGGTTGGCGTAGATCAGCAGCGTATTGTTGACCGGGTCCGCGGTGATGCGCACGCCCGGCAGGATGCCTCCGCCGGCGCCGCCGCCGCCGCCGATGCCGCGTGCTGCCGTGGCGCCGAAGCTGCCTGCTGCTCCAGCGCCGCCGCCGCGGCCGAACGAAGCGCCGCTACGGCTCGCAACGATGTCTGCCGGGCTGCCCGCCTGCGCCGCGATAGCGGGGCTGCTCGTGCCGCCGCTGATGCGCGAATTCGGACGACGACGCACCTGGCTGCGTGCGCGCCCCGAGATGCGCACGCCGCCCTGCTGGATCGCCTCGCTGGTCGTGGCCGCGATGCCGGCGCCGGGCGCGATCTGATTGGTCGCGCTGTCGATCGCGCCGCCACCGCGCGGCCGCCACCGAAAATGTCATTGAGCAGCGTCGCCATCTGGCGCGCATCGCCGTAGCGCACATTGTAGACCTTCACGCCGGTCGAGGCGGTGTCCGACTTGTCGAGCCGCGTGATCCACGTCGCGGTGGTCTTCAGCAGCGCCGGCTTGGATGTCACCACCATGATGGCGTTGAGGCGCGCGATCGGCTGGAGCTTGACGAGGCTCGCCGACAGGCCGCCCTCACCCGCATCCATGATGCGCTCGAGCTCGGAAATGATCGGCTCCGGCGTCGAATTGCGCACCGGATAGATGCCGACCGATTGGCCTTTCATCCAGTCGGTATCGAAGCTGAGCACGGTCTCGGTGGCGTTGCGCCGCTCCGGGCCGCTGCCCTGCACCAGAACGAGATTGCGCGCGTTATCCACCCTTATGGTGCCGGGCTTCGCGGCGAAACTGTCGAGCAGCCGCGCGAGCGTCGCCGCCGAGACGTATTGCAGCGGAATGACCGTGACGCCGAAGCCCGCCTCGCCGCGCTCTGCCGCATCGGAACTGCCGCTGCCGACCGCCTCGGCTGCCGGCACGATGATGTAGCCGCGCTTGTCGCGCACCAGCGCGGAGCCGGAGAGGCGCAGGGCGCTTTCCAGCACAAACAGCAGGTCGCCCTTCGGCACCGGCCGGCCGAGGCCAGCGTCACGGTGCCCTGCACGCGCGGATCGATCAGATAGCCGAGGCCGAGAATGTCGCCGAGCACCACCTTGGCGACGCCGGTCACCGGCGTGTTCTCGAAATTCAGCTCATAGCCTTCGCCGTTCGCCGTCGGCTGCGCGCCGATCACCCGGGAGAGATCGCTGCCGCGCGCGCCGCCCTCGGTCCCCGCATAGGTCGCCGGCCGTACCCCGTCCGCACGTCCGGTCGAGGTCGTCCCGGTCGGCTGCGGGAAGCGCGGCAGGAGGTCGATCGCGCGCACCTTGTCGAACACGTCAGGCTCGCGCCGCGCGTTCTCTTCGGTGGTCAGGATGTTGCAGGAGGCCGCGACGGTGAGCAGGAAAACGGAAACGATCGCGCGTCCGCGCGAAGCGGTAACCCGACGCCACAGTGCCCCGTTGGATGTTACGCACCGCCCACCCGACAATTGCGCAAAATGACTCAGCCAGCGCATTCCAGCATAACGGAGAGTCAAACGCGAGCAAA
The DNA here is from genome assembly GCA_963779545.1 of uncultured Alphaproteobacteria bacterium. Lineage (GTDB taxonomy): Bacteria > Pseudomonadota > Alphaproteobacteria > Rhizobiales > Xanthobacteraceae > PALSA-894. Next base: position 1,739 of record CAVZYQ010000021.1, read on the forward strand.
TTGACACTGCTTCGGCTTGTATGATAAATATTCACAATCACTGTCAAGCACGGAATTCTTCTCGGATAACTGCGAAAGCATGGACCTTTTCGTGGAACTGGTATGTCCATGACTACAAATATTATAGACGAGTTTGTGAAATACTTGAGTGATCGGCATTTAAATGCTGACAGCTTACTAGCAAAACTCAACTCAACCGCGCGACGAAACGGCGAAAGAACGCTTCGAGACCTTTGGGAGGCGAGCGATCTTTCGGCAAATGACTTTGCCGACGAGGTGGCGCGCTTCTACCGGCTGCAGCGGCTCGAGCCTGCCACAATTGATTGCGGCGCCAACTCTTGCACCGAAATTTTCGCGCCGATTCCTGCGCGAGACCCTCGTTTTCCCCTATCAGGGTGCCGACGGCAGCCCCCGCCTGGTCGTGGCCGATCCGAACGACATCGCGGCCGTGCGTGCCGCCGAGATCGTGCTCGGCGCCCAGGTCGCGGTCGACGTCGCCTCGTACGAAGACCTCGCGACCGTTCTGACCAAGCGGCTCGGCGAAGACGACGAAGCCGCGCCCGAATCGGATGAAGCCGCGCTCACGCGCGACGACGACGACGTCGAGAGCTTGCGCGACCTCGCGAGCGGCGCACCGGTGGTGCGCGCCGTCAACGATCTGGTCGAGCGCGCCATGGAGCTGCGCGCTACCGACATTCACATCGAGCCGTTCCGCAATGGCCTCGTGGTGCGCATGCGCGTCGACGGCCTGCTGCGCGCCGTGCCGACGCCGGCCGGCGTGCTGCCGGCGGCGCTGATCTCGCGCATCAAGATTCTTGCCGGACTGAACATCGCCGAGCGCCGCCTGCCGCAGGACGGCGCCGCGCGCATCCGTGCGGCGCGCACCGAGTTCGACATCCGCGTCGCCACCATGCCGACGCAGCACGGCGAATCCGCCGTGGTCCGCCTGCTGCCGCGCGACCGCGGCCTGCTGGAAATCGGCAAGCTCGGCCTGTCGCGCAACGACGAAGTCCTGCTGCGCAAGCTGTTGATGCTGCCGCACGGCATGATCGTGATCACCGGTCCGACCGGCTCGGGCAAGACCACGACGCTCGCCACCATGATGTCGATCCTGAACGAGTCGACGCGCAAAATTCTCACCATCGAGGACCCGGTCGAATACGAAATCCACGGCGTGAACCAGAGCCAGGTGAAGCCGGGCATCGGCCTCACCTTCTCCAACGCGCTTCGCGCCTTCTTGCGTCACGACCCCGACGTGATCATGGTCGGCGAGATTCGCGACGCCGAGACCGCCAACATCGCGATCCATGCGGCGCTCACCGGCCATCTGGTGCTCACCACGCTGCACACCGAGACAGCCTCCGCCGCCGTGCCGCGCCTGCTCGACCTCGGCGTCGAGAGCTTCCTGCTGAAGTCGACCCTCCGTGCCGTGATCGCGCAGCGCCTGGTGCGCATCCTTTGCGACCGCTGCCGCGTCGAGAAGAAACTCAGCGCGAGCGATCTCGCCGCCGATCCGCGCTACGGCATGCTCGGCTTCGTTGCAGGCGACTCCGTGTGCGAGCCGGCAGGTTGCGAGCGTTGCGGCGGCACCGGCTATCGCGGCCGCTCCGGCGTGTTCGAATGCCTCGAAATGACCGAGCCGGTGCGCAAGCTGATCGGCGCGACCACCGACACCGGCGTGGTGGAAGAGGCCGCTGTGAAAGCGGGCATGACCACGATGATCGAGGACGCGGTTGCCAAGTGCCGGGCGGGCGTCACCTCGGCGGCTGAAGTCTTGCGCGTGACGACGGTCAGATGGCTGATCCCGACAAAGTCGGCACCGGTTCTCGGACAGGATCATGCGCGAAAGGAAATCTGACGTGCCCAGTTTCCGTTACAAGGCGCTGACGCAGGCCGGCGAGATCGTCACCGGCCAGATTTCCGCGCCGACCGCGGCGGAAGTCGCGCGCCGCATCGAATATCTCGGCCTCGTCCCGGTCGATACCGTCACCGAAGAGCGCGCCGAAAGCGCATGGTCGTTCATCACGCTGACCAAGCGCGCCAAGCCCGAGGACGTGACGGTATTCTCGCTCGACCTCGCGCTGCTGCTGAAGGCCGGCGCGCGGCTCGACGATGCGCTCGAGCTTCTCTCGAGCGACACCGACGTCGGCGGACTGCGCCACACGGTGGCGCGCATCCGCGCCAGCATCATGTCGGGCGAGAGCTTCGGCGAAGCGCTTTCGCACCACCCTGCTTTGTTTCCGCCGATGTATGTCGCGCTGGTGCGCGTCGGCGAAGCCTCCGGCACGCTCGGCGAAATCCTCGAAGTGCTGGCGAGCGAACGCGCCCGCGCCGAAGCGCTGCGCCGCCGGCTCGGCGATGCGCTGCGCTATCCGGCCTTCGTGCTGCTCGCCGCAGTCGCGGTGCTGATCTTCTTTTTGCTGTTCGTGCTGCCGCAGTTCGCCGCGGTGTTGCGCGATTTCAACGCCAAGCTCGACCCGATCGTGCTGACCTTCATCAGCATCTCGGAATTCCTGCGCGCGCATGGCGACGTGCTGGCGATCGGAATCGCCGTTGTCGTCATCGGCACGTGGATCCTGATGCGCCGCCCGAAACCGCGCGCCGCCATGATCAACGCGGCGTCCCGGCTTCCACTGATCAAGCCGATGCTCACCTACCACCGCACCACTTTGTTTTGCCGCAATCTCGGCGTCCTCCTTGCCAGCGCAGTGCCGTTAACCACGACCCTGCGCATCCTGGTGGACATGATGGCGACGACCAGCGACCGGACGATCTGGACGCAGATGGTCGAACGCGTGCGGCACGGCGGTAAACTGTCGGACGCGCTCACCGACACCGCGGCGCTTCCCGTGATGGCGGTGCGGATGCTACGTTTGGGCGAGGAGACGGGTCAGTTGCCGATGCTCGCTTCGCGTGTGGCGGAATTCTACGAAGCCAAGCTTCAGCGCAGCCTCGACCGGGTGGTGGGCGTCGCGGGTCCCGTGGCGATCGTCACCATCTCCATCATCGTCGGCGGGCTGATCGTCTCGGTGATGACGTCGCTTCTGTCCGTCAGCCAGATCGTCGGGTAAGAGTTCGGCATGCGTATCCTTGCCAATCGCCTCAAGCGGAACCGGAATCGCGCGCGCAGCGCGGCTTCACCCTCGTCGAGCTGCTCGTCGTCATCACCATCATCGCGCTGATCATGGGCATCGTCGGCCCGCGCGTGCTCAATTACCTGACCGAGTCGAAGGCCAAGGCCGCCAAGATCCAGATCGAAAGCTTCGCGAGCGCGCTCGACCTGTTCTTCCTCGACACCGGGCGATACCCGCAGGGCTCCGAAGGCCTCACGGCGCTGGTGCGCCGCCCCGGCAACATCAATTCGTGGAACGGGCCTTACCTGAAGGGCGGCAGGTGCCGCAGGACCCGTGGGGCAACGCTTACGTCTACCGGGCGCCGGGACAGAACGGCGCCTACGACATCCTCTCGTTCGGTGCGGATGGGACAGAAGGTGGCACGGGTGCTGCGCAAGACATCACGAGCTGGCAGCGCTGACGGGTCCGGCGGGACCGACGGCTTCACGCTGCTCGAAATGGTGTGCGTGATCGCCATCGTGACCATGCTTGCCGCGATCGTGATCCCGGCGTTTCCGCGCGGCACCTCACGGGCGCGGCTCGAATCCTTTGCCGTTGAAGCGGCCGCCATGCTGAAGGCGGACCGCAACGCCGCGATCCGCAACCGCGTGCAGGTCATCACCGAAATCGACGCACCGGCGCGGCGCATCCGCTCCGGCGCGACGGGGCGCATCATCAAGGTGCCGGACGATGTCGCGTTCGACGCGCTGCTCGCGGCGCGCTGCAATCAGCGCGCCGCCGGGCCGACGATCCGCTTCTTCGCGTCCGGCATGTCCTGCGGCGGCGCGATCGCGCTGACGCGGCTCGGCGTCGGCTACGAGATCCGCGTCAACTGGCTCACCGGAGGGGTCGAGGTTGTTCCGCACGACCGCATCTAGGCGGCGCAAGGCGATCGCGGGCTTCACCCTGATCGAAGTCCTCGTCGCGCTGTCGGTCGTCGCGATTTCGCTGTCGGCGATCGGCTCGCTCATCGCGGTGACGACGCGCGGCATCCGCTCGATCGGCGGCACATCTGGCGCTGGTCGAGACCACACGCGCGATCGTCACCGGCCTGCCGGATCGCGATCAGCTTCTCCCCGGCAATATTTCCGGCGAGGCCGCGGGTCACCGCTGGCGCGTCGACGTGCTGCCGTTCTTCGCCAATTTCATCGATCCGCAGGCGACGACTGGATCCCGAAACGGTCGTGGTGCGCGTGCAATCGCCGAACGGCCCGATCCTGCAGGTCAACACCGTGCGGCTGCGGCGGAAAGTCGAAGGTCAATGAGTAGGCGGTCACCATCGCGGGCTTCACGCTGGTCGAGGCGCTGCTCGCGACCGCGCTGATGGGCGCGATCCTCGCCGCGATCGCGACCGTGACGGCGCAATGGCTGCCGAACTGGAATCGCGGCTTCACGCGCGTGCAGGCGACCGAAACGCTTGCCGTCGGGCTCGAGCGCATCGTCGCCGATCTCGCGTCCGCCGAATTCATCACCGCGCGGCGGCACCGTTCGCGCGCCGTTGTTCGACGGCACCGAATTGTCCGTCACCTTCCTGCGCACCGCGCTCGGGTCCGAACACGCGGCCCGGCCTCGAGCTCGTGCGCATCATGGAAATGGGCGGCGAGAAAGGCCTGATGACCGTGCGCACGCGCGCGCGCTTTATCCCCTCGGCCCTGACGGTTTCAACGTGCAGCCGCCGCCGTCCGATCCTGTCGTGCTGGTGCGCTCGCCCTATCGCGTGACGTTCGCCTATGCGGGGCCGGATCGTGTCTGGCGCAACGTGTGGCGCAACGAAGGCGCGTTGCCGAGCCGCGATCCGCGTGCAATTGCGCGACGCGACCACCGACCGCACGCTCTCGGTTTCGACCGCCACGATGGTGCGCGCCAACATGTCGGCCGAATGCATTGCGGCCGAAGTGATCGCCGACTGCCTCAACCGCCCCGTCGCAGCCGGCGCAACCGCCGGGTTCGGGCTGACGATGCGCACGTACCTCACACGATTGCTGCACGCGCAATCCGGCCGCGATGGCTTCATCGTCGTCGCGGTGCTGTGGATCCTGACGGCGCTCGCGACACTGGCGACGCATCTTCTCGGTTTATGTGATCAACACCGCGATCGCCTTCACGGTGCATGACGAGCGGCTGCAGGCCGAAGGCCTCTCCCGCGCCGCGATCGAGCTCACGTCTATCAGTTCCTCGTCAATCCGCAGGCGCCGCCCTCGCGCGGCAGCACCGTGTTCCGCCTCGGCAATGCGCCGGTGGCGCCGAATTTCGCTCCGAGGCCGCGCGCATCGATCTCAACAGCGCGCCGAAGGAGCTGCTCGCCGGACTGTTCGTCGGACTGGGTGCGCCGCGCCCCGCGGCGGACAGCTATGCGGACCGCATCATCGGCTGGCGCTCCCCGCCCGCGCCGGACGACCCGGAACGAGGCCGCGACCTATCGCGCGGCCGGCATCGCCTACGCGCCGCGCGGCGCCCCGTTCCCGCACACCAGCGAGCTTGGGCTCGTGTTCGGCATTCCGGAACTTTTCGTCGAGCGCGCGCTGCCGTTCCTGACCGTCTACAGCGGCCAGCCGCAGATCAACGTGCTCGACGCCGCGCCGCAGGTGCTCGCCGCGCTGCCCGGAATGGACCCGGAACGCCTCAACGCGGTACTTGCCCGGCGCAGATGCGACGCCGCAGAATGCCCAAGGCCTCTTGGCGATGCTCGGCCCCGCCCAAAATTTCGCGACCATACAAGGCAACAAGGCGCTGCGGGTGACCACCCGCATCGCGTTCGACAGCGGGCAGCGCATGACCACCGAAGCGGTCGTATTCGTCCTCGACAGCGGGACCGAGCCCTATCGGGTCCTGACCTGGCGCGACGACATCGACGACGCGAGGAGCGCGATGACCGGCCTGTCCGACATCACCGCATATGTGTCGCGCTGGCTCGACGCGCTGCGAGCGCGATCGTCGCGGCGCTGTCGGGCTTAGCGTGCGAAGAGCCGTGCAGGTCATCGAGGAGGACGGCGGCTCGTTCCTCGTTCCAGCGGCGGCAATGCGCCGTCCGGACTGCCGTTCGAGCGCGTGCGGCTGGTCGAGGGCCAGTTCGTCGGCTCGCACACCGAAAGCGTCGCCGCGATGCTGCGCGGCAGCCGCGCCGAGCTGGCGCTGCGGCCCGCGCGCGTGCTGTTCAAGCCGCTCGAACTGCCGCAGCGCGCGACCGAATTTCTCGACGGCGTGGTGCGCGCGCAGATCGACCGCCTGACGCCCTGGACCGCGAACGATGCCGCCTTCGGCTGGAGCACGCCGGTCGTTGCCGGTGCTGACCGCATGGTGGTGACGGTCGCCGCGACCGCGCGCGCGCTGGTGCAGCCGCTGGTCGAGGCGCTCGCCGCGGCCGGCGCCGAAGCCGTCACCGTGACGGCGACGCCGCCGGATGCCGCGCCGATCACCGTGCTCGATCATCACGCGCGCGGCGCGGTCGACTTCGCGCGCGTGCGGCGCGTGCTGGTCGCGTTGCTGCTCGGCTCAGGGCTTGCTCGCCGGCGCGTCGCTCTCCGCCGCCGCCGTCGTCAGCATGAACATGGCGAGCCAACAGGAAGACCTGACACGCCGCATCGCGGAGCGCCGCATGGCGATCCGTGCCGGCCGCGAACTCGCCGCAGACCGCGACGCCGTTGCGCGCGCTGGAGCGGCGCAAATACCAGAGCCCGTCGAGCGTGATCGTGCTCGAAGTGCTCTCGCAGATCCTGCCCGACCACACCTACGTCACCGAACTGCGCATCGAGGGCGACAAGCTGCGCGTCATCGGCGTGACGCGCGACGCGCCCGAACTGATCCGCCTGATCGAGCGGTCGCCGAATTTCACCCGCGCCACCTTCTTCGCCCCGACCACGAAAGCGCGCGTCCGATCCGGGCGAGCGCTTCCACATCGAGGCGCAGATCGAACCCGTGTTTGCGTACCGCTCATGAGCATGACCGCAACATTGCGCTCGTTCTCCGCCCGCGCGTCGCTCGCGGTGATCGCCTATGGCGTCGCCGTCGCGGTGCTGCTGGCGATGGCGTGGTCCGGCGTCGCAGACATCCTGGAGCGCCGCCAGTCGGTGGCGGCCGCATCCGATCTGCTGGCGCAGCTCGAAGGCCGCAAGCCTTTCGCCGGGCGCCACGGCCGGCGCGAGCGCGACACAAATCCCGACCGGCTCGCCGTTCCTCGAAGGCCAGACCCTCACCGTGGCGGGCGCGGCGCTGCTGCAACGCGTCGCGGACGCCGTGACCAAAGTGGGCGGCAGTGTGCTTTCCTCGCAGGTCGACGTGCAGGGCGTGCAGGCGAAGGACGGCTTCGTCAGCGTGTTGGCAAGCTGCGAGATCGAATTCGCCGCGCTGCAGCGCCTGCTCTACGATCTCGAAGCCGGCATGCCGTATCTCTTCATCGAGCAGTTCGCCGCGCAGGCCGCGACGACCTCCACCGGCGACGGAAGCGGCGGCCGCATGCGGCTGCTGCTCGTCGGTCTCCGGCCGCTGGGGAGGCGACAAATGAGCGTGCGCCTCGCGCCATATCTCGCGCTTGCCGCCGATGCTGCTGATCGGTGCGGACGCGCGCGGCGCCAATCCGCCGAGCGCCATGGACCTGCCGCCGAACAACATCATGCCGGCGCCGGTCGACATGTCGCCGGACGGCGGCGCCATCGCGCGGCCGAGCGATCCGAGTGGCAATCCGCTCTGGGCGATCCCGCTCTCCGCGCTGACCGCGACGCGCGACCGGCCGCTGTTCACGCCCTCGCGCCGCCCGCCTGCTCCCGCCGTCGCCGGCACGCCGGTGGCCGCTGCGCCGCCGCCTCCTCCGCCGCCTGCGGAGGCCGAGCCGCCGCCGCTCGATGTTCGTCGGCGCGGTGGTGAGCGAAACGGAAGGCTTCGCGATCTTCCTCGATCAGGCGACCAACCGCGTCGTCCGCCTCAAGCTCGGGCAGGACCATTCCGGCTGGGTGCTGAAATCCGTGAAGGCGCGCGAGGCGACGCTGCAAAAGGACAGCAGATCGCGACGCTCGCGCTGCCCGCGCCGGGCAGGGTGGCAATCCATGCCTGCCAGCGCCCCCGTCCCGGCCTCCCAGCCCTACCAGTGACTCCCCGCCCCGGTGCCCCCGTTTCGGTGTGCCGGAAGGGGGCCTGAGGCCCGGCATGAAGGAGCCGGAGCTGTAATCAGCGTTCCGGCTTCGGGATCCACGAGCGCGCGAGATACTGCGCGTCGGCGAGTTGGCCGAGGCTCATCTTCGGCGGCGATCGCATCGCGCAGGCGGACGTTGTCCTCGTGCTCCGGGCCTTTGGTGGCGCAGCCGCAAGGCTGAGCCACATGTAGGCGAGCACATGATCGGCAGCGAGGCCGAAGCCCTTGTCGTACATGAGGCCGAGCAGATGCTGCGCGACCGCGTTGCCCTGCTCGGCGCTGCGCCGGTACCAGTAGGCCGCGAGGCCATAGTTCTGCGGCACGCCGCGCCCGTATTGGTACATGAAGCCGAGATAGGCCTGCGCGCGCGGCGTCGCCCCGCTCGGCCGCCGGCCCGACATTCTTCACCGCGCGCGGAAAGTTGCCGGAGCGGTACGCGCCTTCGCCCGGCGAACGGGCGTGGGCGAGGTCCGGCACAACCAGCGCCAGCACCAGCGGCGAATCACGAATCCGGATCTCTCATCACGCAGCACCCGCCCGCATGTCATCGAGATTTTTACGATGCGTCAGTCTAGGCGCATTTCGGATGGTAATTCAACGGCTTGGATGGAACCGAGAGCTTAACCAATTCCCACAACGGTTTATTGAGGGAAATCGCCGAGAGTGCGCCACCCTTCATCACAAGACTTGGCGGCGAACTTGGCACAGGCAGCGGACATCGTTCATGCGCGCGCGGCCTTCGTGGAGCAGCGCGCAAACGCGCCGCCCCGCCCGGCGGTTGTCGCCGAGCAGCCGCGGCCCGCGGCCAGGATCGCGCTGTCGGTGCACACCGATCTCGCGGCCATCGAGCATGAGTGGCGGCAGTTCGAGCGGAGCGCCGACTGCACGCCGTTCCAGACCTTCGACTGGCTCTCGATCTGGCAGCGCCACATCGGCACGCTTGCCGGCGTCACACCTGCGATCGTGATCGGTCGCGCGCGGCGGCGACATCCTGTTCATCCTGCCGCTCGCCGTACAGCCCGGCACGCTCGCGCGCCGGCTGACGTTCCTCGGGCAGGACCTGTGCGACTACAACGCGCCGCTGCTCGGCCCGACTTCTCCGCGCATGTCACGCGCGAGAATTTCGCGCGCGCTGTGGGCCGATATCCGCGCGCTGCTGCAGGCAACGCCCGCGCTGCGTCATGACATCATCGTGCTCACCAAGATGCCGGCGAAAGTCGGCGCGCAGGACAATCCGTTGCTCGGCCTCGACGTGCGGCTCAATCCGAGCGGCGCCTACGAGACCGCGCTCGGCACCAACTGGGAGCAGTTCTATACCGGCAAGCGCTCATCGGCGACGCGCCGCCGCGATCGCACCAAGCTGAAGAAGCTCGGCGACCTTGGCGCGGTGAAATTCGTCGATCCGGACGCGCAGAGCGAGATCGACGCGACGCTCGACGTGCTGATGGTGCAGAAGAGCAAGTCGTTCGCCCGCATGGGCGTGCCGAACATGTTCGCGCGGCCCGGCCACACGGACTTCTATCGTGCACTCGCCGCCACGCGCAGCCTCGCACATCTGAGCCGCCTCGATGTCGGCGCACACGTGGGCGGCGGTCAATCTCGGGCTCACGTTCCGCGACTGCTATTACCACGTGCTCGCGAGCTACGACGACGGCGAGGTCTCGCGCTTCGGCCCGGGCGCCGCGCATCTGCGCGAGCTGCTGCGCTACGCGACCGAGCGCGGCATGAAGCGCTTCGACTTCACCATCGGCGACGAGCCCTACAAGCGCGACTGGTGCGAGACCGAGCAGCAGCTTTCGATTATTCGGCCGCCGTCACGTTGCGCGGCTGGCCGTCGGCCGCGCTCTCGCTCGGCTGGCGGCGCATGAAGCGCGCCATCAAGCAGACCGCGCCCTTGTGGAACGCGGCACAGCGCGTGCGCTCAACGATCGCGTCGCTGCGCAAGAAGCCCGCACCCGCACCGGCCACGAAGGACGAGGCCGAGTAGCTATTTCAGGAATTCCGGCGAGATCAGCTGCGGCAGGAACAGCGATACGCGCGGCCACACGATCACCAGCGCCAGCACCATCAGCATCGGCACCAGCATGATGCCGGTATCCTTGATGGCGTCGCGGATGCGCATTCCGGCGACCGAACACGCGATCATCAGGCACAGTCCGTAAGGCGGCGTGACAAGGCCGAACGCCAGCGACACGATGCCGATCATCGCGAAGTGCACCGGGTCCATCTGCACCGCCTTGGAGAGCGGCTCGAGGATCGGCGCGCAGATGATGATCGCCGGGATCGCGTCGAGGAAGCAGCCGACGACCAGAAACACGAAGGCGATGAAGAAGCCGGTCGCCATAAAGCCCATGCCCCATGCGCTGACGCCGGTGAGGATCGCCTCAGGGATTTTGTAGTAGGCGAGCAGCCAGCCGAATGCGCTCGCCGTTCCGACGCAGAACAGCGCAATGCCGGCGAGCTTTCCGGTGTCGAGCAGCGCCGCGTAGAGGCCCTTTAGATCCATCTCGCGATAGACGAACAGCGACAGGATGCCCGCGTAGAGCACCGCAATGCAGGCGGATTCGGTGGCGGTGAACCAGCCGAAAATCTTGCCGCCGATGATGATGCCGGGCGTCAGCAGCGCCGGGACCGCGATCCAGGTGGCGCACAGAAGAGCGCGCCACGTCTCGCGCGGATAGGTCGGGTAGTTCCGCGCCTTGGCGTAGGCGTGCACGGTCGCCATCTGGGCGACACCGATCAGCAGGCCCGGAATGATGCCCGCGAGGAACAACGCGCCGATCGACACGGTAAGAATGCCGCCCCACACGATCATCAGGATCGAGGGCGGGATGATGACGGCGAGCACCGCCGACACCGCCGTGATGGCGACCGAGAAGGAGAGGTCGTAGCCTTCCTTGGTTTGCGCCTCGATGAATATCTTCGACTGGCTCGCCGCATCCGCCGTGGACGAGCCCGAGATGCCGGCGAAGAAGATCGACAGCACAACATTGATCTGCGCAAGCCCACCCGGCCAATGGCCGACCATCGCGCGCGACAGTTTCAAAAGCCGGTCAGTCGTGCCGCCGATATTCATCAAATTCGCGGTGAGCAGAAAGAACGGCACCGCGAGCAGGATGAACGAGTTGTAGGCGTTGAAGGTCTCCTGCATCAGGTTCATGGTGTCGAGCCGCGGCTCGATCGCCAAAATCGGCAGGCACGCGAGCGCGAGCGCGAAAGCGACCGGCACACGCAGGAACATGAAGAAAAAGAAACAGCCGAACAGAATGAGCGCCGCCATTCCCGGCGTCAGCACCGAACCGGTCACTTAATTTCTCCCGGAAATAATCTTGAGATCGGCAATCACTTGCTCGCCAAGGAACGCGATCCACGACGCGCCGGTAACCGGCCATGCGACGTGAATCCACCACAGCGGCAGGTCCGCGAGCTCGGACGTGCGCTTCCACGCAAATCGCGTGAATTCGAGGCCCGCATAGACGAAAATCACCGCAGCAGCGAGTACGCCGAGCCGCCCCAGAAGCCGCGCGACCGCTTCAATTCTTGGGCTGACCTGCGGCCAGACATCGACCTCGAAGTGGGTCGACTCGCGCACGCCGATCATCGCGCCGATGATGATCGTCCAGATGAACATGAAGCGCGCCATCTCCTCGGTCCAGATGTAGGACGGGATCAGCTCGGTGTAGCGCGAGAAGATCTGCAGGCTGACCGGGATGATGAGCAGCCCGACCGTGATGGCGACGAGCGCACGACAGCAGCGCCGCATAAGCAGCCGTCAGACGGCGCCACGCGCCGAGCGCACCGGGCGTGCCTGCCGAAACATCGCTCATGCAAGCCCCCATTCCCAGAAAACGCGCGGCCGGAGGCTGAGCTCCGGCCGCGATCTCAGCGGCACAGCTGCGCTCACTTCATGTCGGTGATCGCCGCGAAGATCTTGTCGGCCCCG
>CAVZYQ010000022.1:0-382957 GCA_963779545.1 uncultured Alphaproteobacteria bacterium
ATGCGCGATCTGGTAATCGCTGATGGCCGAGACTTCGGACAGCTTGGGCGTTCGCCGAGCCGGGTCTGCGCTTCCAGCACTTCGGTGCTCGTCCGCAGGCCCTGCTCGAACTGGCGAATTTCGACGTCCAGCAGCCGCTGCGCGAGGATCGACGCGCTGGCGGGCAGCGAGGATGCGCTGCCAGTTCGCTTCGAGCTGGTCGACCGCGTTGAGAACTTCCTGGCGGATCTGCGAACTCGCGCTGTCGCGCGTCGCAAGCGGCTGCAGGCGGTTGCAGCATCGCCCGCCGCAGACGGCTGCGGGCGGCCTCGTTGCCGATGGGGACTTCGACGCTGCAGGCCGAAGCGATGGTCGGCGAAGTCGTTGTCGCGCACCATCGTCGAACGAGTCGTCGAAGCTGCCGCCCAGGCCGTTGATGTTGTAGGTGTACTGGAGCGACACCAGCGGCAGCGTCTCGTTGCGCGCACGCGCGACGCGGCCGTCTCCAGCGCGATCTGAAGCTCGGTGTCGAGCAGTTCCATCCGCTGGTCCATCGCCTGGTCGATCAGCCGGTGCGGATCGAGCTGGTAATACAGCCGGCCGCGGCGGCGTCGCGGGGATGATGCGTCGGTCGGCGACTCCATTTCGAGATCCGGCGTGATTCAGAATGCGCTTCAGCTCGCGCTCGCGGTCGCGCAGTAGGTTCTCGGCGATGATGATCGCCTCGACGCGGTCGGCGACGCCGGACTCGGCGCGGATGATTTCGACCTCCGCCGCCGCGCCCGGCTCGCACCTGTCCGCCGCGCACGCTCGAAGCTGCGCGACGGCCAGGTCATATTCCTGCCGGCGGACGCGCAGCTCCTCGCGCACGGCGTACAGCCGCCAGTAGATGCGATCCGCGTCGGCGAGGACGCGGATGACCTCCAGCTTCGTCCGCGCCTGCGCCTGCTGATAGCCGTAGAACGCGATGCGAATGCGCTGCGCGTTGACGTCGATCCCGCCGCCGCGAAGCAGCGGCTGGCTCAGCGTCGACGGCAGTCGGAGCGTAAGAGCGGGTTGAGGCGTTGCAAACTGGTTGTCGGTTTCGAACTGCGATCAACGGCACATCGAGCCGAATCTCGCCGCCGGTGCGCAGCGGAACTCGCAGGCCGGGCGTGAAGCCGCAGATCTTCCCCTGCGTCCCCTCGAGCTGCTGCGCGGTTGGTCGCGGTCGGCGATCATTGCTGAGTAGTCGACGTTCGCTGGTGAACAGCGCTTCGAACGTGCCGCTTCTTCCTGTTCAGCACTCGCCGCGACATCGCGGGCGTGATCAGCTCGACCGCGAGCTCGAGATTGTTTGCGCAGCGCCAGCTCGGCGCACGTCTTCGATCGTGAGCGGAACCTCTCGGCGACGGCTGCGTGGTCGAGGAGCGCGTGCTGGGGAGCGTCGACGGGGCAGCGATGGTCGGCTGCGACGCAAAGTCAGCGGGCTCGATGGTATGGATTCTCGCCGCGAGTTGTTCGCTCGGCACGACCAGCTCGCCCGTCCCGCCGCGACCGATGTCGCAGCACCAGCCAGCGACGAACGCGACACACCGAGCGAACGCGGACAACCGCGACAGGGCACCGAGCTTATTCATGTCGCAGCGCCTCGATCGGATCCAGTCGCGCCGCTTTGATCGCGGGGAACATTGCCGAAGATCCAGCCTACGCTCGCCGAGAATCCACAATGCAAGCCACAGATCGCCGACTGCCGGAATCGACCGAACCCCGCCGGAGCATGCGCAGGGCATCCGCTTCCCGGTCTCCATCGCCTCTCATCGGAAGGAACGAAGCCGCCGACGACGTCGTCAGGCCCTGCCCCAGCGCCAGCCCGATCGCCCCGCCGATCAGGCAGAGCACCACCGCTTCGACGAGGAACTGAAGCAGGATCGCCGCCGGCCGCGCACCGACGGCTTTGCGCAGGCCGATCTCGCGCGTGCGCTCGGAGACGCTCGACCAGCATGATGTTCATGATCCCCACGCCGCCCACCAGCAGCGAGATGCCGACGATGCCGGTGGCGATCATCGTCACCATCGCCGCGACGCTCGTTGAACTGCTCGATCACGCGCTGCGCGGTCTGCACTTCGAAGTTGTCCTCCTTGCCCGGCTTGAGCCGGCGCTTTTGCCGCAGGTAGAACTCGATCTCCGCCTTGGCGTCTTCGGACAGCTCCGGCGATTTGCTCGCGGCGATCACCGACATACCACGGCCAGCGATCGCGCGCTGACCGAGTAGCTGAACGGCACGACCACCTCGCGCGTCTCCGCCTGCGTTCCCATCGACGCCGCCGGCGGCTCCAGCAGGCCGACGACCATCATGCCGGTTGCCGTCCACGTCGAGATATTGCCCGATCGGATCGCGATCCATCTGCAGCTTGTCGCGCACGGTCTTGTTGATCAGGCAGACCGGGCGGCGCTGCTCGTTGTCGAGCACGCGTCAGCGGCCGGCCCGAACGTCACGTCGCGGTGCTCGATCGCGTGCCAGTCCGGATCGACGCCGATGATGTTGACGTTCGTCGTCCTCGGTGCTTGCGAGCCGAACGTCAGACGGCCGGCCGCGTCCCGATGTGACATGCGTGAACTCGCGACGGACGGGCAGTGCTCGAGCATCTCGTCGAAGTCGCTGACGACTTGAAACATGATCTGCCGCCAGGACACGCTTGCCGTCCGCTCGTCGCGGCCAGTGCGGCTCGATGAAGATCTTGTTCGTCCCGAACGCTTCGAACTCGCTCGAGCACGCGCTGCTTCATCCCGGTGATCGAGCGCGATGACCGCCGACACCGCCGCCACGCCGATCAGGATGCCCAGCGTCGTCAGGATGCCGCGGACCTTGTTCGCCCAGATCTGCGACAGCGCGAGCGCGATGCTCTGATAGAGCAGCAGCGCGCAGGCCGAGCATGCGGCATCGCAGGACGCGGCGTCATGCGTGCACCGCGTCCTTCTCACCGGCAGATCGGACTGCACCTGCCGTCCTTCATGCGGACGATCGCGCTGGGCGTGCCGGGCGACGTCCGCCTCGTGCGTGACCATGATGATGGTCTGCCCGTCGGCGTGGAGCTTGTCGAAGAGCGCAAGGATCTCTTCGCTGGTGCGGAGTCGAGATTACCCGTGGGCTCATCCGCCAGCAGGATCGCGGGACGGTTGACCAGCGCCCGGGCGATGGCGACGCGCTGGCTTCTGTCCGCCGGAGAGCTGGTTCGGGCGATGCGTCATGCGATCGGCCAGGCCGACGGTCGTCAGCGCCGCGCGCGCGCGCGCCGGCGCGACCACCAGCCGCCGGCGAATAAATCAGCGGCAGCTCGACGTTTCGCGCCGCCGTCGCGCGAGCGAGAAGCTCGAACGACTGGAAGACGAAGCCGATCCGCTCATTCCGCACGCGCGCCAAGCTCGCCGCCGCCCATGCTGGACACGAGCTGGCCGTCCAGCTCGTACGTGCCCGGCGTCGGCCGATCGAGGCAGCCGAGGATGTTCATCATCGTGACTTGCCCGATCCCGACGAGCCCATGATCGCGACGTACTCGTTCCGGCCGATGTCCAGATCGACGCCATCGAGCGCGGATCTGCTCCACGCCGACGGTGTAGTGCTTGGTGAGATTGCGGAGCCGGATGAGCATGAGCATGTCATTTCGACGAGCTTGCAGGTCGCGATGTCGTCGACGGATTTCGTTGTCGCGGTTGTTGCGTCGGTCGGGGCTTCGTGGTGCTGGTCGCGTCGACTCTTTCACCTTCTTGCCCGTCATTCAATCCCGGCAGCACCTTGTACGGGCCGGTGATGAGGCGGTCGCCGTCTTTCAGGCCGGACGTGATCACCGTGTGCGTCATGTCGCTGGCGCCGATGGTGACAGGCGTGATGACGCCTTGCCTTTGCCGCTCCTTCGAGCGCGAACACGACCGTCGCCAGCGTCTTGTTCTTGTCGACCTCCGGCTTGTCCTTCACGCCCGCTGGCAGATCGTCGATCGGCCGGCCCATGACCGCTCTGCGTCGGCACCTTGATCACGCCTCTTGTGCGCTTCGGTTTCGATGTCGACATCCGCCGACAAGCCCGCCGGGATGCGTTTGCCCTTGGTGTCCACGACGATCTTGGCGCGATACCAGCGTCCCGACATCCTGCCTCCGCCGCCGCCGTAGTTTCCGCCGCCCTGCATGCGCGGATCCGACGATGTCCAGCCCGACGAGCTTCACGACGCCGTCGAAAATTTCATCGGGATACGCGGAGATGCGAACTTCGCCTTCTGTCCCTCCTTGACCGAGGCGATGTTGCTCTCGTCGACCTGCGCATCGACCTGCATCTCCGACAGGTCGGACACTTCCAGGATCGTCGTGCCGGGGTTGTTCATCGTGCCGGTGACGACCAGCTCGCCGACCTTCGCATTGACGCGGGTGACGATGCCGTCGATCGGCGAAGCGATGGTCGTGTAGCGCGAGGTTGTCCTTGGCCCGCGCGATCTCGGCCTCGGCGACTTCGATGCGGTGCTTCGAGACCGTCGAGATTCGCCTTCCCCGCGACGAGGTCACTCTCGCCGGCTTCGAGGCCGCGCCCTGAGACGATCGACCTTCATCGCCGCCTGATCGACGATACCTGCGACACGTCCTGGTTCGCCAGCAGCTCTTTCTGCCGCTTGAGATCGCGCTCCGCGTCGGCGAACTCCGCCTTGATCGAGTTGATGTGCGCCAGCCTGCGAGATCAGGCGTGCGCCTGTGCACCTCGATCTCGGCTACTGGCGCTGTGCTGCGCCTGTGCCGCCCGCAGCTGCCGACTCGAGGTCCTTCGAATCGAGCTGCACGACAAGTCGCCCTTCTTGACCACCGCCCCTTCCTCAAAGGGCAGATCGACGATGCGGGCCGTGGTCTTGGCGCTGATGGTGACCTTCGTCTTGGGCTGGATCTGCCCCGGCCGGCTGACGATTTCGGAGAGATTGCCGCGAGTCCGGCTCAACATGGACCTCGAACCGCTTCAACCGCCGCGCCGCCGCGCATCTTCAAGTCCAGCCGACGACGCCGCCGAGAAGAGGACGATGACACGATCCCGCGACGCATCTCAGCGCATCCTGTGGAGCGACTGAAGTATTGATGTACCGCCACGGCGGCACACTGTCGGACATTAACTGTGTACAGGCTGCGACGATTTTGACTCCGAGAGCACCATTCCTCCCACATCCCCGATACGCCGCCTCAAGTCGCCGCGCCATCGGCGATGCCGTCCATTAGAGGCGAACGTGCCGCAATGCGTATCGCAGTGCCGTGCGGCGTAGCTCAATCTGACCTTGCCGCCGCTCACCAGATAGTCTCAACGGCTAGTTCGATGTATTCCTCGATGTCCGGCGCGATCAAATCAGTCAGGCCCACGTTCGTCATCAGGCTCGCGCCCACCCGGCCGGCGTGGTTATCGCCCTGAACGGTCACCACCGGCACACCCATCCACATCGCCTCGCAGGTCGTTGTCGTCCCATTGTACGGAAACGTGTCGAGGGCGAGATCGAGACGCTGCGTATGACTGCAGATGCAGCTTCACGTCTGATGATGTGCCCGCTGAAGACCAAGCTCGCTCGGCGGGATGCCATGCCCGGCGAACTGGTCTGAACGAACCCGCTCCTTCGTCGGCGGGTCCGCAAAGGCGCCGGCCTTCATGGCAAACTGCGAATTCGGCACACGGTGCAGAATGTTCGCCCATGTCTCGATCACCTTCGCGTTCGCCTTCGACATGCGCATTGAACGAGCCAAAGGTGAAGAAGCCATTGCGCTCAACGCCGGCGGACCGCACCTCGCCGCGTCTGCGGCGTGCGGCTTCGAATGCACCACGCACATGGATCGATCCGCACGAGCTTCTCAGTGTTCAGCCGTCCGATTCGCCCAGCGGGATCAGCGATCGAATCGGTCAGTCCGATAATCCATCGGCCACAGCCCGCTCGTAATGCGGATAGCCGAGGTAGCGACCTGAATCGGCGCGGGCTTGTGCGCAAAAGTCGGCACGCGGTTTTGCGCCGTGTGCGAGGCGAGGTCGATCAGGATGTCGATCTGATCCTGGCGGATCGTCTCGCCGACCTTCTGATCCGGCATGCCCCGTAATGACCCGCCAATTGGCCGGAGCCGACGAGCATCTTCACCCGCTCGGTCAGGTCGTCCTCCGTGGCGACGTTGGAATAACAGAAAACCTCGACCTGACTTGCGATCGTGCTGCACCAGGATCGGCGTGAAGAAGAAACGAGACCGAGTGCGCGAAAGTCCGGCCGACACGATAACCGATGCGCAGCTTGCGGTCTCGGGTCGCGATCGTTGGAATGATCGCGGAATAGCGTGAATACCATCTCCGCCAGCCGCTCGCCCCAGCGCACGTGCTCATCGAAGCGATGCGCTTGCAGATATCCGGGTCATAGTTGCAGACGAGGAGATAGTTGGACGCGGGCTCAGGGTCGATCCGGCGACGAATGCGAGTGCCTTCCGGTAGGCGTCGAGTGATTCGGTCACTTTCCCTTGCCGCATGAGAGAATTGGCGAAGTTGTTCAGCGATTCGCGCTCAGGCTTAAGCTCGGCGGCGCGTCATTGAGCGCAATCGACTCACTCAGCGAGCCCTGGTTCCCAGCAGCCGCGCCAGATTGCTCATCGCGTCGGCATAGTCCGGCCTGAGCCGAATGGCCGTGCGGAATCGATGCGCTCCCTCCTCGAGCTTGCCCGATCTAGCACAGCAGGACGCCAAGATTGTTATGTATTCCGCGATCTCGGCGCCGCGGCAATCGCCCGCTTCAGCAGCTGCGAGACGCCTGCGGATCGTCGCCTTCCAGAGCAATCACGCCCAGCAGATGCACGGCCGGATGGTGATTGGGAACGCGTGCGAGATTTGTGGACAAAGTCGTTTCGCGGCGGCGGCGAGCGCCTTGCGCGGCACGTCGCAGTCGCCAACCCCACCGCCTGATCGACCGTCAATTCCGGCATGCGCAACATCTTCGCCCTTCTGCGCCTCGATGCCAGATCAGCGATCTTGAATCAAGTCCATGACTTGAACCCCTACGCGCCCCGATTAACCTCGCCACTTGGGAGACTCGCATCACCTTGCACGCCAGACGGAAATTCATGCACTCCATTTCCGCACCTCGGCTGTTTGACCTTCCTTCTTCGTCCTTAGCAGCTGCCGTCTCATGCCGCAGGATCGCAGCTTCAGTCGCGCCACGCCGGCGATGCCGACGACGCGCCCCGGCACCGCGAACGACGAGCCGCCGCCCGCCGCTCGCGAATTCCGCGGCACGTCGGGTCGCGACCGTCGGCAACATCGATTGGCCGAGCAAGCCGGGGCTCAGCACCGCCGAGCAGCAGGAGCGAGAGCCATCGCAGATCCTCGACCGCTGCAAGGACCTCAACCTCAACGCGATCGTGCTGCAGGTCCGCACGACGGCCGACGCGTTGTACGAATCCAAGCTCGAGCCGTGGTCGTACTTCCTCACCGGCAAGCAGGGCAAAGCGCCGATCCCGTACTACGACCCGCTCAAGATCTGGGTCGACGAATCCCACAAGCGCGGCATCGAGCTGCACGCGTGGTTCAACCCGTACCGCACGCGCGTCCGGCGGCGCGAAGGTCCGAGCCGCGCCAACCACGTCAGCGTCGCGCATCCCGAGTTCGCGAAGAATACGGCAACGATGGGCTGGATGGACCCGGGCGAGCCAAGCCGCGCAGGATCAGTCGTTCAACGTCTTCATGGACGTCGTGAACGCTACGACGTCGACGGCATTCACATCGACGACTACTTCTATCCGTACCCGCGAGAAGCTCAACCCCGACGACGACAACGACAAGCGCGATGCTCCGTTCCCCGACGACGAGCTACAAGCGGTACACGACGCCGGCGGGAAGCTCGACCGCGACGACTGGCGGCGGCAGAACATCGACACGCTGATCAAGCGCGATCTACGAAGGCATCAAGGCGCAAGAAGCAACGTGAAGTTCGGCATCAGCCCGTTCGGCATGCCGCGCCCCGGCTCGAAGGCATCGAGTACATGAAGGCCGGGTTCGACCAGTACGAGAAGCTCTCACGCCGACGCCGTCAAATGGCTGAAGAACGGCTGGTGCGACTACTTCGTGCCGCAGTGCTATTGGAAGATCGGCTCCGGCCAGCCATTCCTCGGGCTGATGCAGTGGTGGGCGGACAACAATCCCAAGGGCCGCAACATCTACCCCGGCCTGTTCACCAGCGGGTCGATTGGAGCGAGCGAAAGCTGGTCCGGTCGACGAGATCTTCGGGCAGATCGTGATCACGCCGACTCGTGCCGGGCATCGGCGGCCACGTGCATTTCTCGCAGATCGCGCTAGACCAGAACCGCAAAGCTACTCGCGGAGGATTTGCGCGATGGTGTCTACGGAAGACAAGCACTCGCCCAGCTCCCCATGGCTGAACAAGAACCGCCCCGGCCGCCCCCACGAACATCAAATTTGAAGAATCGAAGGCACAGGCGATCGCCCGAAGCCGAAAAAGTCCACAACCAAAACAACCAAGCCCACCGCGAAAAAAGCCGAGCAAGAAATGATCGCCCCGTTCAAAAATCCGCCGGCCACCAAGCCGTTCTATCCCCTCACCATCTGGGAAACCAAACCGACCCCCTGGCTAGGCCCAGTAAACGTAACCTGTGGTCGAGCACGACATGACGTTCGTGCGCGACCTGGGCGTGAGGGTCAGTGCCTGCACGAAGGCTCGGTGCTGGCCGAGGGCACAATCGATCAGGTGTCGCAGAACGAGCGTGTTGTTGAAGTCTATTTGGTCGATAGTCATGCTCGAAATCAACGCGATCAATCTGCACTACGGCGCCGCGCAGGCGTTGCGTGGCATCTCGCTGAAGGCCGAGCCCGGCAAGGTGACCTGCGTGCTCGGTCGCAACGGGGTCGGCAAGACGAGCCTGCTCGACGCGCTGTGGGACAACATCCGGTCTCGAGCGGCTCGATCGTGTGGGAAGGCAAGACGTCACGGCGCTGAAGCCGGCCGATCGTGCGCGCCCGGCATCGCCTATGTGCCGCAGGGCCGCGAGATTTTCCCGCTGCTGACGGTCGAGGAAAATCTCCAGACCGGCTATGCGCCGCTGAAGCGCGACCAGCGCTCCATTCCGGACGACGTGTTTTCGCTGTTTCCGGTGCTCAACAGCATGCTGCGGCGGCGCGGCGGCGATCTTTCCGGCGGTCAGCAGCAGCAGCTCGCGATCGGCCGCGCGCTGGTGATGCGGCCGCGCCTGCTTGCTGCTCGACGAGCCGACCGAAGGCATCCAGCCCTCGATCATCAAGGACATCGGCCGCGCGATCTCTTATCTGCGCAACCTCGGGCAGATCGCGATCATTCTGGTCGAGCAGTATCTCGACTTCGCGCAGGAACTCGGCGACAATTTCCTCGTGATGGATCGCGGGCAGGTGATCTATGCGTCGGGCCGCGCCGATCTCGACGAGGCGGCGCTCAAGCGCGCGATGGCGATCTAGTTTTTCGGGGGCGGACGTGGCCACATTGGCGGCGAAGAGCGATGAGATCTTCGCCGCCAATCGTGCTCTGGCGCGGTCGCAGTTCGCGGTGAAGTCTGTTGCCGGCAAGACGCGGCGCGCGCATGTTCATGAGGCGGGATCGCTGCGCGTGCGATGTCCGGGCGCGCCGGCGGAAGAACTCGAAGCCGTTCTCATCAACACGGCAGGCGGCGTCGCGGGCGGCGACGCTTCACGCTCGACGTCGCGGCCGGTGAGGGAACGCGACTGGTCGTCACCACGGCGGCGGCCGAGAAAGTCTACCGCACGCTCGGACCCGAACTCGGTCATCGACGTGAAACTCAAGGTCGCGGCAGGCGCGTCGCTTGCCTGGCTGCCGCAGGAGACAATCCTGTTCGACCGCGCGCGGCTGCGCCGCTCGATCGACGTCGGAGCTTGCGCGCGGATGCCCAACTGCTGCTGCTGGAGGAGTAGTGTTCGGCCGCACCGGTATGGGCGAGGCGGTGGATGAGGGCGCGCTGTTCGACCGCTGGCGCATCCGCCGCGGCGGCAAACTCATCTATGCCGAGACCGTGCGGCTCGACGATGCGATCGCGGCGCAAGGCTTGTCGGCACCTGCCGTCGCCAAGGGCGGCATCGCGCTTCGCGACTGTCATCTGCGTGCCGGGCGACGAGACGCATGGTCGAAGCCGTGCGCGCACTGCAGGACCAATTCGTCGGTGAGGTCGGCGCCTCGGCCTGGAACGGCCTCACGGTGGTGCGCCTGTGCGCACGGACGGCGCAGCGTTACGCCACGATCTGGTGCGTGTTATGACGGCGCTGCGCGGAAGCCTGCCGCGCATCTGGACGAACTGACGGGATGCTTCGATGAATCTGACGCCGCGCGAAAAGGACAAGCTGCTGATCTCGGTCGCCGCCATGGTGGCGCGGCGCAGGCTCGAGCGCGGCGTCAAGCTCAATCACCCGGAGGCGGTCGCGCTGATCACCGATTTCATCCTCGAAGGCGCGCGTGATGGCAAGACCGTCGCCGAACTGATGCAGACCGGCGCGACGGTGCTCACGCGTGCGCAGGTGATGGATGGCATCCCCGAAATGATTCACGACATGCAGGTCGAGGCGACGTTTCCGGACGGCACGAAGCTCGTGACCGTGCACGAGCCGATCCGGTAGGAGCACAACATGATCCCCGGCGAAATGTTCATCCAGGATGGCGAGATCGAGCTGAATGCCGGCCGCAAGACCGCCACGCTCTCCGTCACCAACACCGGGGACCGGCCGATCCAGGTCGGCTCGCACTATCATTTCTTCGAGACCAACCCGGCGCTGAAGTTCGACCGCAAGAAAGCGCGCGGCATGCGGCTCGACATTGCGGCCGGCACGGCGGTGCGCTTCGAGCCGGGACAGTCGCGCGAGGTGACCCTGGTGGCGCTCGCCGGCAAGCGGACGGTCTACGGATTCCGGCAGGACGTGATGGGGAAACTCTAAGCGCATGCCGCGTTGTCTGCGCGTCAACGGACAGGAGAGATCATGCAGACATATTCCGGCGGCTGCCAGTGCGGAAAGGTCCGCTACGAGGCCTCATTCGAACTCGGCGAGGTCATTTCTTGCAACTGCTCGCGCTGCGGCCGGCTCGGCTCGCTGCTCGCCTTCATGCCGGCATCGAACTTCAAGCTGCTCTCAGGCGAGGGCGGGACAACCGAGTATCAGTTCAACAAGCACGCGATCCATCATCTCTTCTGTACGACCTGCGGAATCCAGTCATACGCGCATGGCAAAGGGCCGGGCGGCGCCGAGATGGTCGCCGTCAACGCGCGCTGTCTCGATGGGGTCGATGTCAACACGCTGACCGTGAAGAAGATCGACGGAAAGAGCTTCTGACAAACGATGGCGCCGCGCTGGACCAGCATCGAAGTCGGGCTCGTGCTGCAGGGCGGCGGTGCGCTCGGCGCCTATGAGTGGGGCGCGATCGAAGCGCTCTTCAAGCTGATGGATGAACTTGAGAACGACATCCCGATCACGCTCAAGGTTGTGACGGGTGTATCCATCGGTGCGATCAACGGCGCGTGTGTTGTCGGCGTGAAGGGAGCGGACGGAAAGGAGCGGCGCACGCGCGGGCGGGCGCAATTGGAGTCGCTTTGGAAAGACTTGCAGCTCGAGACACCGTTTGGCGGCCGCTACGAACTGCCGTTCGGGTTTCCGACGTTTGCGCCGGGGCGCGATGTCTCGCTGCTCGGATTGCCAGGCTTTTACATCCCACGCGCCGACATCTGGAGTTTTCCGAAGTGGACGAGCCTCTACGACACGTCACCTTTGAGCAGCACGCTGAACAAGCATATCGGCTTCCCGGAGATCGATTCCAGCGAGACCGGCTTTATCGTGTCGGCTGTCGATGTCGAACGCGGAGAGCTCAAGCGTTTCCGTAATGCGGCCGGGCGGCAGCAACGCTCGCAGCGTCCAGAGGAAGATGATGTTGTCGTTCCGTTTACCGCCGAACACATCATGGCGAGCGGCAGCCTTGCGCCGCAGTTTCCGTGGACCGTGATCGACAAGCGGCTCTACTGGGATGGCGGTATCGTGGACAACACGCCGCTTGGCGACGCGATGGAGGTCTTCAGCGAGAGCGCAGAGGTCTACCGGCTGCTCGTCGTGATGAATCTCTATCCGCTGACCGGAAAGAAGCCGGAGAATTTGGTCGGCGTCGCCGACCGGGTCCACGAATTAAGTTATGGCAATCGCATGCGGCAGGACAGCGCGGCCGCGAAGCGGATGAATGATCTGCTCAAGCTGATCGATGATCTTGAGAAGGCGGTGGCCGAAGAAAAGATAACGCTGGATCCCAGGCTCTTGGCGCGCGTCAATGACATGCGCCGGTACAAGATCGCGAATACTGTTCAGATCGATCTTCAGACGCCGGGCGAAAAGCAATCGCGATTGGACGACGAAGCCGGCTTGCGCGATTTCTCGCTCGCCACGATTACGGTGCGCCGCGAGCGTGGTTGTGAGCGTGCAGCGAAGAAGTTGAGCGAAGCGATTGCCAAGGATCGCGCCGATCTTGGGCTCAAGCCGGCAGCGGCCGCACTCGCCGCGGCGGAGAGCTGACCCATGCGCCGCGCGTTCATGACCCCCAAAAGCGATGACGGGCGGACTTGCGCCCACCCGTCACGCTCTCAGCGCGGCTACCCGCCGCTGGGAACCAGGATCAAACCGGCCACATGGTACGGCGCCGGTAGCAGCGCCAGCACCCAGACCGATCCGGTCTTGGCGATTCTCACATCCGGCGAACCGAACATGAGCATCTGGGACACAGGATAACTCACGCGCGTTCGCGCGCAATCGAAACTGCGTAAGTCACAGGCCCGGTGGATAAGACTGGGGACGAATTGAGAGGCGATAATGTCCGTGAAGATGAAGCGCGCGATCTACGCCGACATGTTCGGCCCGACGACCGGCGACAAAGTGCGGCTCGCCGACACCGATCTCATCATCGAGGTCGAGAAGGATTTCACCACCTATGGCGAGGAGGTGAAGTTCGGCGGCGGCAAGGTGATCCGCGATGGCATGGGCCAGTCGCAGGTGACGAACAAGCAAGGTGCGGTCGACACCGTGATTACCAATGCGCTGATCCTCGATCACTGGGGGATTGTGAAAGCCGACGTCGGATTGAAGGAAGGAAAAATCCATTCGATCGGCAAAGCCGGCAATCCGGATATCCAGCCCGGCGTGACGATCATCGTCGGACCCGGCACCGAGGTGATCGCAGGCGAGGGCAAAATCCTCACCGCAGGCGGCTTCGACACGCACATCCATTTCATCTGCCCGCAGCAGGTGGACGACGCGCTGATGTCGGGCGTCACCTCGTTGCTCGGCGGCGGCACGGGGCCGGCGCACGGCACGTTCGCCACCACCTGCACGCCGGGGCCATGGCACATCGCGCGCATGATCCAGGCGGCGGATGCGTTTCCGGTGAACCTCGGTTTCGCCGGCAAGGGCAACGCGTCTCGCCCAGCCGCGCTCGAGGAAATGGTCAAGGCCGGCGCCTGCGCGCTCAAGCTACACGAGGACTGGGGCACGACTCCCGCCGCGATCGACTGCTGCCTGAGCGTCGCCGACGACTACGACATCCAGGTGATGATCCACACCGACACGCTGAACGAGTCCGGTTTCGTCGAGGATACGATCGCGGCGTTCAAGGGGCGCACCATTCATGCCTTCCACACCGAGGGTGCGGGCGGCGGGCACGCGCCGGACATCATCAAGGTCGCGGGGTTGAAGAATGTGCTGCCGTCGTCGACCAACCCGACGCGGCCGTTCACCCGCAACACGCTCGATGAACATCTCGACATGCTGATGGTGTGCCACCACCTCGATCCGTCGATTGCGGAAGATCTGGCATTCGCGGAAAGCCGCATTCGCAAAGAGACCATCGCGGCCGAAGACATCCTGCATGATATCGGCGCGCTCTCGATGATGTCGTCGGACAGTCAGGCGATGGGACGGCTCGGCGAGGTCATCATCCGCACGTGGCAGACTGCCGACAAGATGAAGAAGCAGCGTGGCGCGCTCAAAGGTGAGAAGGGCGACAACGACAACGCACGCGCCAAACGCTACATCGCGAAATACACCATCAACCCGGCGATCGCGCACGGCGTCTCGAAGATCATCGGCTCGATCGAGAAGGGCAAGATGGCGGATCTCGTGCTGTGGAGCCCGGCGTTCTTCGGCGTGAAGCCGGACTGCATCATCAAGGGCGGCACCATTGTGGCGGCGCAGATGGGCGATCCGAATGCCTCGATCCCGACACCGCAGCCGGTGCATTACCGTCCGATGTTCGGCGCGTTCGGCCGCGCGCTCACGGCGTCGTCCGTTGTGTTCGCCTCGAAGGCTGCGGTGAAGGCTGGGCTTGGGAAAAAGCTCGGCATCCAGAAGGAACTGGTGGCCGTTTCGAACACACGCAAGATCAACAAGAAGAGCATGATCCACAACGACGCGACACCGGACCTGGCCGTCGATCCGGAGACCTACGAGGTTCGAGCGGATGGCGAACTGCTGACCTGCGAGCCCGCCGACGTGCTGCCGATGGCGCAGCGCTATTTCATGTATTGATTGCAATGCAGAATGTCGCCGGAATCGCGGATGCCGGAACGTGGGATCGTGCGCGGGCGGCTGACCGCGTCGTGCTCGATGCCGATGACCGGCTGCGGCGACGTATCGTGCTCACCACCGAGAAGGGTGCGAAGCTGCTGCTCGACTTTCCCGAACCGATGATGCTGCGCGACGGCGACGGGTTGGTGCTCGATGACGGCTCGGTCGTCGTCGTGGCAGGGCAGGCCGAAGAGTTGATCGAAGTGACCGCGAAGGCGCCGACGGATTTCGTGCGGCTCGCGTGGCACATCGGCAACCGCCATACCGATATCCAGTTTGCGGAGAAAACCTTCCGCATCCGGCGCGACCACGTGCTGGAGGAGATGCTGCGCGGGCTTGGCGCGAGTGTGACGCCGGTCGAAGCGGCGTTCGATCCGGAGCCGGCGGCGCCGCACGCGCATCACGATCACCATCATGACTAAGGGCGAGCAGCCCCCCACCCCCGACCCCTCCCCACCACCCCCCCCGATCACGTCGGGGGTCGCGGGGGGAGGGGAGCAGAGCGCGCTCTATCGCCTGATGGCATGGCTGTCGCCGGCCTATCCGGTCGGCGCGTTTTCTTATTCCACCGGCATCGAGTGGGCGGTCGAGAGCGGCGACATCACGGATGCCGCGACATTGCAGGGCTGGCTGACCGTGATGCTGGCTGACGGCGGTGGGTTCTGCGACGCGGTGTTCTTCGTGCACGCGCATCGCGCAATCACAGCGAATGATGAGAAGGCGTTGCGCGAGGTTGCCGAATTGGCCGCAGCTTTCGCGCCGTCGAGGGAGCGGCATTTGGAAACGACGGCTCAAGGCCGCGCGTTCATCGAGGCGACGCGCGCCGCGTGGCCATGCGATGC
This sequence comes from uncultured Alphaproteobacteria bacterium, assembly GCA_963779545.1. Lineage (GTDB taxonomy): Bacteria > Pseudomonadota > Alphaproteobacteria > Rhizobiales > Xanthobacteraceae > PALSA-894. The sequence continues at coordinate 15,429 of CAVZYQ010000022.1, forward strand.
GCTGGAGATGCTCGCCGCCGGGTGGGACGGGCCGGTCGCTTATCCGGTCGCAGTCGGCGTCACAGCCGCCGGCCACAACATCGCGCTCGAAGCCGCGCTGTTGGCCTATCTCCATGCGGTCACTGCGAACCTGATCTCGGCCGGCGTGCGACTGATCCCGCTTGGGCAGACCGACGGGCAGCGCCTGCTCGCAGCGCTCGAATCCGTCGTCGCGCAAACCGCCGCGCGCGCCCTCGCAACGCCGCTCGATCAGGTCGGCAGCGCGGCGTTCCGCACCGACATCGCCTCCATGCGCCACGAAACGCAGTACACGCGGCTGTTCCGGTCGTGATATGAGGCGCCCATGAAGAACAAGAATGGCCCGTTGCGCGTCGGCGTCGGCGGCCCGGTCGGCTCCGGCAAGACCGCGCTGATGGATGCGCTGTGTAAGAAACTCCGCGGCAGTTATGAGATCGCCGCGATCACCAACGACATCTACACCAAGTGGGACGCCGAATATCTCGTGCGCTCCGGCGCGCTCGCGCCCGAGCGCATCGCGGGCGTCGAAACCGGCGGCTGTCCGCACACGGCGATCCGCGAGGATGCATCGATCAACCTCGCGGCGGTCGCCGAGATGCGGCAGAAATTTCCCGATCTCGATCTGGTGCTGATCGAGTCCGGCGGTGACAACCTGGCGGCAACCTTCTCGCCCGAACTAGCGGACATCACCGTTTACGTCATCGACGTTGCGGCCGGCGACAAGATTCCCTCCAAGGGCGGGCCGGGGATCACGCGCTCGGACCTGCTGGTGATCAACAAGGTCGATCTCGCGCCGCATGTCGGCGCCTCGCTCGAAGTGATGGAGCGCGACGCGAAGAAAATGCGCGGAGCGCGGCCGTTCGTGTTCACCAATCTCAAGACCGGCAGCGGCGTCGATACTGTTGTGAACTTTATTCAAGACAAGGGCGGGCTCGGCGCGTGACACTCACCTTCACACGACACTTCGGCGGCAAGACCGACCAGGTCACTGTCGAACCGGACACACTGATCGTCGCCGGCTGGACCGGCCGCGACGAGGCCGCGCTCAATCATCACATCGAGGAATTGGCCGCGATCGGCGTGCCGCGCCCGTCGTCGGTGCCGGTGTTCTATCGTAACGCTGCCACCAACGTGGTGCAGACCAATCGGCTCGAGGTGCTCGGACCGGATACGTCGGGCGAGGTCGAGCCGGTGATTGTCGCGCTTGGCGATAGCTTGTGGGTCGGGCTTGGCTCGGATCACACGGACCGCAAGGCTGAGACCATGGGCATCGCGCTCTCGAAGCAGTTGTGCGGCAAGGTGCTGGCCTCGGCGCTGTGGCGCTTCGATGAGATCACGAGGCACTGGGATCAGATCATGATCCGCTCGTTCGCCACGGTTGGCGGGCAGCGCGCGCTCTACCAGGAAGGCCCGCTCGCGGCGATGCGCCACCCGGACGACCTGATTGCGCGCTACGGTAAAGCGCTTGCGCCAAACACCATCATGATGTGCGGCACGCTCGGCGCGAAAGGCGGCATCCGCCCGGCCGCGCGCTTCGAGATGGAACTGGACGATCCGGTGCTGAAGCGGCGCATGACGCATGGCTATGACGTTGTCGATCTGCCGGTGGTGACATGAGCGTTCGCGAAAAACTTGAACAAGCGCTGGTGAAAATCGCCGATCCGAAAGGCGAGGGCGCGCGCACCTGCCTCACGGTTTACACGGACTCTGCTCGTGCGGCCGCCGCCGCCGCCGACGCACGCACGAAGTCGGGCATTTCGCTCGGGCCGCTCGATGGTACCATCCTCACGATCAAGGACTTGTTCGACGTTACGGGCGAGCCGACCCGCGCCGGGTCCAGGATTCTGGCCGACGCGCCGCCGGCGAAAGCCGATGCGCCGGTCGTGCGCCGCCTGCGCGCCGCGGGTGCGGTGATCGTCGCCAAGACCAATATGAGCGAGTTCGCATTTTCCGGCGTCGGCATGAACCCGCACTACGGCACGCCCGGCAATCCGGCCGACCGCGCGTGCGTGCCCGGTGGTTCGTCGTCGGGCGCGGCGGTCTCGGCTGCCGATGGAATGTGCGAGATCGCGATCGGCACCGACACCGGCGGCTCATGCCGCATCCCGGCCGCGGTGTGCGGGGTCGTAGGCTACAAACCGAGCAAGCAGCGCGTGCCGACTGAAGGTGCGTTCCCGCTCTCCTACACCCTCGACTCGATTGGTCCGCTGGCGCGCTCAGTTGAAGCTTGCGCGAAAGGCGATGCGATCGTTGCGGGCGAAGAGTACGCCCCGCTGAAGCCCGCTTCCGTCGCGGGCCTGCGGCTCGGCGTGCCGCGTGGTTTCCTGACGACCGAATGGGACAACACCGTCGGCACGCGCTTCGGGGCCGCGCGCAAAAAGCTTTCCGATGCGGGAGCGCGCGTAATCGACGAGCCGATGCCGCTCGTGGACGAGATGCTGCAGGTCAACGCCAAGGGCGGCTTCGCGCCGGCGGAAGCCTTTTCGGTTCATCGCGAGCGGCTCGCCAGACGGGCGAACGAGTTCGATCCGAACGTCCGCGTGCGCATCGAGCGCGGCGGCAATGTCACCGCAGCTGACTATGTCGACATGATGCAGGCGCGCGCTCGCATGGTCAGTGCCATGGACGCTCAGCTCTCCTCCGTAGACGCCTGGATCATGCCGACGACGGCCATCGTCGCGCCGACGATTGCCGAGATGGAGAACACCAGTACGTTCAACACCAAGAACATGCTGCTGCTGCGCAATACGCTGACCTGGAATTTCTTCGACAACTGTTCGATTTCGATCCCGATTCCGGGCTCCGGCCTGCCGGTCGGGCTGATGCTGGTCGCCCGTAACGGGCATGACCGCCGCCTTTTCGAGATGGCGGCAGGAATCGAACGGCTGCTTGCCGCATGAGCGGCTGCCGCCGAATATGTTATGGACCATAACAATCTCGCTTGGCCCCGGACGGGCCAGGGCCTATAAATCGCGAAACGCCAGGGAGGAATTCATGAACCGTCTCACCCGCCGTACCTTGCTTGCCGGTACCGCTGCGGCGCTTGCCGCGCCCGCGATCGTTCGCGCGCAGGGCGGCGCGCTGAAAGTGGGTGTGCTGCTGCCGCGCTCCGGCGTGCAGGCGGGCATCGGCCAGGACTGCTTTCGCGGCGTCGAGCTGACCAATCCGATCCTGAAGGACATCGGTCTTTCCGAATTGCAGATCATGAGTGCTGACACCGAGACCAACGTCGAGGTGGCGCGCGCGCGGGCCGAGAAATTGATCACGGACGGCGCGCAGCTTCTCGTCGGTGCGTTCGACTCCGGCCAGAGCACCGCGATTGCGCAAGTGGCCGAGCAGAAAGGCATCCCTTACGTCATCAACATCGCGGCTGCCCCGCCGATCACCGAACAGGGCTACAAGTTCGTGTTCCGCAACTTCCCGACCGCGCCGATGATCCTGAACGATGCCTTCGCCAACCAGAAGGAGATCTTCGAAGCGTCAGGCACCGCGCCGAAGACGGTCGTGTTCATGCACGTGAACGACACGTTCGGCACCGCGATGGCGGGCGGCATCGGCGGCATACTGCCGAAACACAACATGCCCTACACCATCAAGGAGACAATCTCCTACGATCCGGCCGCGCGCGACCTTTCGGTCGAAGTCGCGAAGGCCAAAGCCTCCGGCGCAGAAGCCCTGATGGTGGTCAGCCGCCTCAACGACGCAATCCTGCTGACGCGTGAACTCGTCAAGCAACGCTGGAACCCGATGGGCATCCTCAGCATGGGGCCGGGCTGGTACGAAGATCAGTACCTGAAGACGCTCGGCAAGCTCGGCGACGGACCGCTCTCGTTCGTGCCGTGGTACGACCCGAACAAGAAGCTCTCCAAGGCGCTGGAAGACGCGCTTGCCAAGAAGTACCCGGAGATCAATCTCAACACCAACCACATCTACACCTTCGAGGCGCTGCTGGTTGCCGCCGACGCCTACAAGCGTGCCGGTTCGGCCGATCCGAAGGCGCTCGCCGACGCGATCCGCGCGACCGACATCAAGGACAACGTCTCGACCGGCCCCGGCATCTCGTTCGACGCGAAGGGCCAGAATTCGAAGCTGAAGAATTCCGGCATTCAGAACCGCGGTGGCAAGCTGGTGACGGTGGCGCCGAAGGGCGCGACGAACGCCAAGGCCGAATGGCCGATGGCGGGCTACGACAAGCGCGGCTAGCACCGCGCGGTGCCGCTCGACGTCTATCTCAACGTCGCGGTCAGCGGCCTGCTGACCGGCCTCGTCTATGGGCTGATGGCGCTCGGCCTCTCGGTCATCTTCGGAGTCGTGCGCGTGGTCAATTTCGCGCACGGCGAGATGATGACCATCGCGATGTATCTCGCGATCGTGCTGTTCCAGGCCTTCAAGCTCGATCCGCTGGTGATGATGGTGCCGATCGCGGGCGTGCTGTTCTGTCTCGGCTATTTGATGCAGGCGGGCCTGATCAATCCGTTCGTCGACCGGCCGGAGCATTCGCAGTTCATGCTGCTGGTCGCGGTCGCGATCATCATGGTCAACGTGCTGCTGCTGGTCTTCGGGCCGGACGCACGCAGCGTGCAGACGTCCTACGCGTATGACTCGTTCGCGTTCGGCCGCATCATCGTGGATGCCACCAAGGTCTACGCCGCATGTGCCGCGGTTGTTGTCTCGGCCGCGCTATTTGCGTTCTTCAAATTCTCCGATGTCGGCAAGGCCATCCGCGCCTGCGCCGACAACTACACCGGCGCGCTGGTGGTCGGGCTGAACGTGAAGCAGCTTTATGCGCTGACCTTCGGGCTCGGTGCGGCCTGCGTCGGTGCGGCCGGTTCGATGCTGGTGCTGATCATCGACGTGACGCCGCCGCTTGGGCCGCAATACACGCTGCTCGCCTTCGTGATCGTCATTGTGGGCGGGCTCGGCTCGATGCCGGGCGCGCTGCTCGGCGGCGTGCTGATCGGCATGACCGAGGCGCTTGCGGGCCTGATGTTCACGCCGTCCGCGAAAAGCATGTTCGCGTTTGCGATCCTCGTGCTCGTGCTGCTGTTCCGGCCGCAAGGTATCATGGGCAAGCGCGCCGCATGAGCAAGCTGCTCGCAGGCGCGCCGACGCGGGGCATTGTGCTGATCCTGGCGCTGTTCGCTGCGCTGCTAGTTGCGCCGTTGTTCGCGAACGATTACCTGCTGACAATTCTCATCCTGATTCTCTATTTCGCGTACGCGGGCCAGGCATGGAACATCATGATGGGCTTCGCGGGCCAGCTTTCGCTGGGCCACGCGATCTATGTCGGCCTCGGCGCCTACGTGGCCGCGGCGCTCTACGTGCACTACGGCGTCGGCCCGTGGATTGGATTGCTTGCCGCCATTCCCGTCGCGATGGCGTGCGGCGCGATCATCGGCTTTCTGGCGTTCCGCTTCGGCGTCGCGGGAGTTTATTTCGCGATCCTCACCATCGCGTTCGCTGAATTCGCGCGCATCGGCTTCGACCACATCCGCTTCACCGGCGGCTCGGCCGGATTCTTCCTGCCCGTCGCGCAGTACACGCAGAACGACCTGTGGAATCTGCGCGGGCGGCCGGTGATGTTCTACTACGTCATCCTCGCGCTCACCGTGGTGGCATTCCTGCTCTGCCACCTGCTGCTGCGCAGCCGCATGGGCTACTTCTGGCTCGCGATCCGCGAGGACGAAGAGGCGGCGCGCGCGCTCGGGATCGATACGTTCCGCTACAAGATGTATGCGGTGGTGATCTCTGCCGGCATGACGTCGGTCGCGGGCGTGTTCTTCGCGTTCTATTACAACAACCTGTTTCCCGAGCAGGTCTTCCACATCTCGCGCTCGATCGAGCTAATCCTCGCGCCGATCATCGGAGGGATAGGCACGCTGTTCGGACCGATCCTCGGCGCGTTCGTGCTGACGGGATTGTCGGAGCTTGTCACCGAACTGATGCACGCGTTCGGCTTCGACTGGCCCGGCGCGAAGCAGGTGTTTTACGGCGTCTGCCTGCTCGTGGTGGTGATGGCGGTACCTGACGGTATCTGGCCGTGGGTCGCGCGCCGCTTTGGGCTGGAGCGCCAGCCATGACGGCGCTGCTCTCCATCGCTGGTGTGTCGAAGCGCTTCCGTGGGCTGGTCGCGGTCGACCGCGTCGCCTGCGAGGTGCAGCAAGGCGAGATCTTCGCCGTGATCGGCCCGAACGGTGCTGGCAAGACGACGCTGTTCAACATGATCGCGGGTGCGCTCAAGCCGGACGAAGGAGCAATCACGTTTCAGGGCGAGCGCGTCGACGGGCTGCGCCCCGACGAAATCTGCCGCCGCGGCGTTGCGCGCACCTTCCAGATCGTGCGGCCTTTCCCGGCGCTCTCCGTTGAGGACAATGTGATGATCGGTGCGCTACTGCGCACGTCCGACACCGCACAGGCGACGCAAAGTGTACACGACGTGATGCGCCGGCTCGACCTGTTCGACAAACGCGCGCGGTTGGCGAAATCGCTAACGCTGCCGGACCGCAAACGACTCGAAGTCGCGCGCGCGCTCGCGACATCGCCGCAGCTCCTTCTGCTCGACGAAGTGATGGCGGGCCTGCGCCCGACCGAAACGGATCGCATCGTGGCGATCCTGCGCGAGCTGAACGCGGGCGGCCTCACCATCCTGCTGATCGAACATGTGATGCGAGCCGTGATGGCGCTCGCAGGCCGCGTGCTGGTGCTGCATCACGGCGCGGCGATCGCGCTCGGCACGCCCGAGGCGGTGACGCGCGAACCTGCGGTCGTTGAATCCTATCTCGGCGTCGAGGCGCTCTGATGCTCTCCGTCGAGAACATCGATGTGTTCTACGGCGACGCGCAGGCGCTTGATGGCGTGTCGCTTGAGGTGGAGCAGGGCGCCATCGTTGCCATCGTGGGCGCGAATGGTGCCGGGAAAACATCGCTGATCCGCACCATTGCGGGCATGAACAAGCCGGCGCGTGGGGCGATCCGCTATCGCGGCAGCGATATCGCCGGGATGCCGAGCCACAGAGTTTGCAATCTCGGCATCGGGCAGGTGGCGGAAGGGCGGCAGGTCTTCCCGACGCTGACGGTTGCGGAAAATCTCGACATGGGCGCGATGCTGCCGCGCGCCAAGGCCGACCGCGACAAGAACCGCGAGCGCGTGCTCACGATGTTTCCGCGCCTGCAGGAGCGTATGAAGCAGGCCGCCGGCACGCTGTCGGGCGGCGAGCAGCAGATGCTCGCGATCGGGCGTTGCCTGATGGGCGCGCCGGAGCTTGTAATGTTCGATGAACCCTCGCTCGGCCTTGCACCGACAATCGTGCAGCACGTGCTGGCGGCGATCCGCGACCTCAACGCACAAGGGCTGACCTGTGTACTTGTCGAGCAGAACGTCGCGGTGTCGTTGCGACTCGCGAGCCGCGCCTACGTGCTGGAGAACGGCCGGATCACTCTCTCGGGGTCGGGCGCGGAATTGCTCGCCGACGACCGGGTGCGGAAGGCCTACTTGGGGATGTGACCTTTCAGCTTGCGCATGATCTTGTCCGAAAACCGGTACCCACTTTTGGGATCACGCGCTAGCGTCGCATCAGCGCGCCGAGCGCCAGCACGCGGAGCGTCAGCGGCGAATCCGGAAACGCGCGGCGCAGCGCGCTCAGGGCTTCAGAGCCCGACGACGGCACCGCGTCCCGGAGATGCTCGGCCATGGCGCTCGCCAGATCTGCCTCAGTCCGCTTGGTCATGGCGAACGGTGCGAGCGGCATGTCACCGAAGGGAAGGGCATCGGCGGCGGAAAGCGGATGCAACGTCATTGAACTCTCCTGGAAATCACGCCCGGCCCACGACCATCCTGACGGCGGGCCGTTAATGAGCCGTAAACCACGATTTCGAGGCTTGGTTCCGGGATTTGGATAAAATCTGAGCAGAAGCCGGTCAGGCGGCTGCGATAGCGCCGGACGGTACAGCGACCGCATCCGGATTGCGGCCGGCAAAGTCAACGAGTTCGGCGAGCACCGCGTCGAGGTGGCTCTCCATGGCGTCGGCGGTGGCCTCGGCATCGCGCTTCTTCAGGGCGGCGACAATCGCCTGATGCTCCGACAGGGTCGAAACCTTGCGCTCCGGCGTGCACATGAACAGCCGCGCCCGGTCGAGGCTCCCGCGCGCCGTCTCGCACGCGCTCTTCACCCGGTCGAAGCCAAGGAAGGTGAGCAGCATGTCGTGTAGTTCCAGGTCGAGTTCATGAAAGCGGACGCTGTTCGCATTGGCGAACACCGCCTCCTGCTCGCGTAGATTCTGATCGAGCATCGCGAGCAGCGCGGCGTCGGCCCGCGGTGCGATCTCGCGCATCGCCTCGGTTTCCAGCGCGCGCCGGATGAACATTGCCTGTCGGCAGTCGGCCAAGTCGATCCGTGCGACCCGCGTGCCGCGTTGGGGCAACACCTCGACAAAGCCCTCTGCGGCGAGCCGCCCGAGCGCCTCGGAGACCGGAAAGCGCGACACGCCGAGCTGCGTGCACAGGGCCGCCTTGTCGATGGTGGTGCCGGGCGGCAGTTCGAGCCGCACGATCGCATCGCGGACGACCTCCGCGACGCGCTGCACGGTCCCGCCGCGCCCTTGGCGCGAAAGTGTTGGCAGAAAGGCGTATGGACTGTTGCGTGTCACGCCCGGCATAGTAACATGTTAGTTATCTGACTGCCCATCATCAAACAAGGGACGGCAAAAGGCCGCAAGAGCCTTAGCCAGACACATCGGGAGGATCGCATGCCGTACTGGACGCGCCGCATTGTGCTCGGCGCTACGTTTACACTTGCTGTCGCAATGCTCTCAGGCGCGGCCTTGGCACAGACCAAGCTCAAGTGGGCGCACGTCTATGAAACGAACGAGCCCTATCACACCGAGGCGCTCTGGGCGGCAGACGAGATCAAGAAGCGCACCAACGGGAAATATCGAGATCGACGTTTTCGCGGCCTCGCAGCTCGGCAACGAGAACCAGATCAACGAAGGGCTCGGACTCGGCACAGTCGACATGATCTACACCGGCACGTCATTCGCCGGTTCGATCCACAAGCCGCTGGGGATCTCCGGCGCGCCTTTCATGCTGCGCGACTTCAATCACTGGAAGGCCTATCGCGACGGCAAACTGTTCCGCGACATCGCCAAGGGTTACGAGGACAAAACCCGGCACAAGGTGGTCGCGCTCACCTACTACGGCGAGCGCATGGTGACGGCGAACAAGGAGATCAAGAAGCCCGAGGACATGAAGGGCATGAAGCTGCGCGTGCCGCCGGCGCCGCTCTACCTGATGCTGACGAAATCGGTTGGCGCCAATGCGACGCCGATCGCGTTTGCCGAAGTCTATCTCGCGCTTCAGCAGAAGACCGTGGACGGGCAGGAGAACCCGCTGCCGACCATCATGGCGAAGAAGTTCTATGAGGTGCAGACGCATGTCATGCTGACCGGCCACATCACCGAGTCGCTGCTCACAATCGTCGGCACCCACATCTGGGCCAAGCTCAACGACGCCGAAAAGAAGGTTTTCGAGGAGGTGCTCGCGCAGGCCGCCGCCAAGGCCAGCAACTCGATCCGCGAGGCGGAGCAGAAAATCGCTGACGAGCTGCGCAAGCTCGGCAAGACCGTTGTCACGGTGGATCGCGAGGCGTTCCGTCAGGCCGCGGTGTCACTGCACAACGACGCCTCCGCGGGCGCCGGGTGGAGCAAGGCCGAATACGACGCATTGCAGGCGCTGAAGTAATCGGCGCGGACGCCGCCGCCCGTCACGCCGCGGCGATGACGGGCGTGCTTCGGGGCGGGAGAAATCGATGAGCGCAGCCAATCCGCCTCCGGGCGAGGAACATCTCATTCACGTCGAAGACGAAGAGGTGATCGTCGAGTACCACCCGGAAGATTGGCTCGCGTTCGTGATCTTCTGGAGCCTCGCCTTCATCGTCTTCCTGCAGTTCTTCACCCGCTATGTGATGAACGACAGCCTGTCGTGGACTGAGGAGATCGCGCGTTACGCCTTGATCTGGATCGTATTCGTCGGCGCCGCGATGGTGACACGCCGCAATACCCATATCGCGGTCGAACTCTTGTCCAACCTGTTGCCGCCGAATTTGGCGCGCGCCGCGCTCTTGCGCTTCATCGATATCGTCAAGCTCCTGTTCATCGGCCTGATGGCCTATTTCTCGCTGACCATCGTGGAGCGCATGCACATCCAGCGGATGACGGTCTTCGATCTGCCGATGAGCGTGGTCTACGCGGGCGTCGTGTTCGGTTGCTTCGTGATGTTTGCGCGCCAGATCCAGAATTTCTGGCGCAACGCGCGCGAGGGCTGGCGTCTGCCGATCACATCCCATCGATCACGGCCGGGCCGAGTAGGGCGCGCCGATGATCGTCATGCTCTTCGTCTTCATTGCGGTGCTGCTCGTCGGCGTGCCGGTGTTCATCGCGCTTGCCGGGTCGTCGCTGATCTACACGCATTTCATCGGCGGATATTCCGGACTTCGTGATCCTGCACCGCATGGTCGGAGGCATCGACTCGTTCCCGCTGCTTGCCGTGCCGTTCTTCATCCTTGCCGGCAACCTGATGAACTCGGCCGGGATCACCAACCGGATCTACGATTTCGCGGTCGCCGCGGCAGGCTGGATGCGCGGCGGGCTCGCGCACGTGAACATCATCGGCTCGGTCATCTTCTCGGGGATGTCGGGCACTGCGATCGCGGACGCAGCAGGCCTCGGTACGATCGAGATCAAGGCGATGAAGGACCACGGCTATGACACCGAATTCGCGGTCGGCGTGACCGCGGCTTCGGCGACGCTGGGTCCGATCATCCCGCCGTCGTTGCCGTTCGTCATCTACGGAATGATGGCGAACGTATCGATTGGCGCGCTGTTCCTTGGCGGCGTCATCCCCGGCGCTGGTGATGACGCATTTTCATGATGATGTACGTCGACTTAGTGCGCGCGCCGCCACGGCATCGGCAGCGATCAGGCGTTTCGCTGGAGGACGGTTGGCGTCACGTTCATCGCCGCGCTTCCGGCCTTGATGACACCAGTCGATCATCATCGGCGGCATGGTGTTCGGCTGGTTCACCCCGACCGAGGCCGCGATTGCCGCGTGCGCGTGGGCGCTGATGCTCGGGCTTTTCCTCTACCGCTCGCTGTCAGCCTCAAGCAATTGTACAAGGTCACGATCGACACCATCGAGACGACAGCCGCCATCCTGCTCATCGTCGGCGCGGCATCACTGTTCGGCTGGGTGCTCACGACGACGCGCATCACCGAGCACGCAACCGAGGCGCTGCTCGTCGTTCACCGACAATCAGTACGTCATCCTGCTGCTGATCAACCTCGCTGCTGCTGGTCGTCGGCTGCTTTCTGGAGACCATCGCGGCAATCAGCATTCTGGTCCCCGTGCTGATGCCGGTCATCCCCAAAGTCGGGATCGATCCGATCCACTTCGGCCTCGTGATGACGCTGAACCTGATGATCGGGCTGCTTCACCCTCCGCTTGGCATGGTGCTGTTCGTGCTGGCGCGAATAGCCAAGCTATCGCTGGAACGCACCACCATGGCGATCCTGCCCTGGCTGATCCCGCTCCTGTTTTCGCTGATCGCCATTACACTCATTCCGGAACTCACGCTGTGGCTTCCGCGTGTGGCCGGGCTAGTGAAATAGCAGGCAGATTTACGACGGTAGCCCAACGTCCGGAAGCCGGGGATGGAACGCAAATCCGGAAGGGCGGGCGGCTAGCCCCGCCGTAACATGTTGGTGTATGGTTTCGCATCGTCGAAAAAATGAAAAACCATCCACCGACGGTATGGAACGGGTTTATCGAAGGGAGAGAAACTCGATGCAATCAAAAATGACGCGGCGATCCGCTCTGAAGACCGCCGCTCTGGCCACCACAGCTTTAGTCGCGGCACCTTACGTCCGCGGCGCTTATGCCGCCGGCAAGCTCTCCATCGGCTTCTGGGATCATTGGGTCCCGGGCGCCAACAAGACTTCCGAAGCCATCGTCAAGGAATGGGCCGAGAAGGAGAAGGTCGAAGTCACGATCGACTACATCCCGTCGCAGGGCAACAAGAACCTGCTCACCATCGCGGCGGAAGCGCAGGCGCGTTCCGGCCACGACATCATGGCGATGCCGACCTGGCAGCCGGCCGACCACGCGCGGAGCCTGGAGCCGGTCGACGACGTGATGAAACCGTTGATCGAGAAGAACGGCGCGGTGAACAAGACCGTCGAATACTTGGGCCGCTCGGGCGGCAAGTGGATCGCGGTCCCGGCGACCATTGGCAGCCAGATCAAGGGTCCGTGCTCGCGCATCGACCTGATGAAGCAGCATGCCGGCATCGACGTGCAGGCGCTGTACCCTGCCGGCTCGCCGCCCAAGGCCGACAGCTGGAACATGGATACCTATCTGAAGGCCGCTGAAGCTTGCCAGAAGGCCGGACACGCCTTCGGCGTCGGCCTTGGCACGACTTCGGACTCGGTCGACACCGCGGGCGCGGTCTTCTCGTCGTTCGGCGCAGAGCTCGTCGACGACAAGGGCAATATCAGAGTGAAGACGGACAGCGTTCGTCAGGCGCTCGAGTATTATGCCAAGCTCTCGAAGTTCTTCCCGCCGGATGCGCCGGCCTGGGATGACGCTTCGAACAACAAGTGGCTCGTCTCCGGCCGCGGCGCGTCGATCATGAACCCGCCGAGCGCCTGGGCGGTCGCCAAGCGTGACGCGCCGCAGGTCGCCGAGCAGTGCTGGACGCACGGCATGCCGGCGGGGCCGAAGGGACGCTACGCTCCGTTCCTGCCGTACTTCTGGGGCATCTGGAACTTCAGCAAGAACAAGCCGGCGGCAAAGAGCGTGCTGGCACGCTTGTCGCAGCCGGACGCGGTCGAAAAGCTGGTGGCGGCGAGCGGCGGCTACGACCTGCCGTCGTTCGAGAAACTCACCACGCTCAAGACCTGGGCCGAGGAAGGGCCGCCCAAGGGTACGCTCTACCACTATCCGAACCCGCACAATCACCAGATCCTGTCGATTGCTGCGGCGCCGGCACCGCCCAAGATCGCAGTGCAGATCTACACGCAAGGCATCATGACCAAGATGACCGTGCGCCACATGCAGGGCGAGGCGATGGAAAAGACGCTCGCCTGGGCCGAGAGCGAGGTCGAAGGCTTCATGCGGACGTAAGCTCCGCCTGGACGGCACAATGCCGCGGGCGCGCAGCCATGCGCGCCCGCGAATACAAAAGCCGGGGCGACAGAGCGGGATGCGCGACCAGCGCATAACCCGCCGGCAATGGAATGAGGGGAAGCGATGGTTGACGCCGTTCTGAGCGACTCCAGAACCGTGCCGCGGGCAAGCGTCCGCAAACGCACCGGCCTGCACAAGGCAATGCAGCGCAAGTCGACCATTGCGTTCCTGATGGCGTTGCCGCTGATTCTGCTGATCGTGCTGCTTGTTCTCTATCCTGCGCTCTATTCGATTCACCTCGCCACGCTGAACAAATCGATGGAGCGCTTCGTCGGGTTCGGGAACTTCCTGTTCCTGTTCAAGCGCGAAACATTCTGGATGGTGGTGCAGCAGTCCTGCATTTTCGCCATCACGGCGGTCATCTTCAAAGCGATCATCGGCTTCTTCGTCGCGCACTTCGTGCACAACATCCCGTCCAAGGGACAGCGCAAGTGGCGCGGCATGCTGCTGGTGCCGTGGGTGATTCCGCCAGCCATGAGCACGCTCGCGTGGCTCTGGCTGTTCGACCCGTCCTACAGCGCGTTCAACTGGATTTTTGCGCTGTTCGGCATCGGCCCAATTCCCTGGACAGGCGACGCCTACTGGGCGCGCTTCTCGGTCATTCTGGTCAACGTCTGGATCGGTGCGCCTTTCTTCATGATCATGTATCTGGCGGCGCTGAAATCGGTGCCCGAACAGCTTTACGAAGCCGCCGCCATTGACGGCGCGAATTTCTGGCAGCGCATGTGGTACGTGACGCTGCCGATGATGCGCAACATCATCGCGATCACGGCGCTGTTCTCGCTGATCGTCACGTTCGCAAACTTCGACATCGTACGCATCCTCACGGCCGGCGGTCCGATCGACAAGACGCACGTGTTTGCCACCTGGTCGTTCCGGGTCGGCATCGAGGGCGGCGACATCCCGCTCGGCGCGACCGTATCGCTCTTCATGGTGCCGATCCTGACTATCGCGGCGATCTTCATCCTGCGCGACATCACCAAGCGGGGGAATGAAGCATGAGCACGATGTCGGCCACAGCAGGCAACGTGCCGGCGACCAGGCCGAAATACGGCAGCATGAGCCGCGACCGGCGCTGGGCGCTGCGCTGGTCGTATTTCTTCCTGGTGCTGTTCGCGATCTTCTTCCTCACTCCGCCGATCTACATGTTCATCACGTCGCTCAAGACGAGCGCCGAGATCTCGGCGGCGACCAGCCCGTGGTGGGTCTACAATCCGACGCTGAGCAACTACGTCGAACTGCTTACCTCGCCGAGCTATCTGACCTACTTCCGCAATTCGGCGATCGTCAGCATCTTCACGGTGACCATCACCATGCTGATCAGCGTTCCAGCGGCTTTCGCCCTGTCGCGCATGCGTTTCTGGGGTTCGGCCACGCTCGCAACCGGCGTGTTCCTGACCTACCTGGTCCCCGAGACGCTGCTGTTCCTCCCGTTGTTCAAGATGTTCGCGGTGTTCAACGAATGGACCGGCATCGAATTGATCAATCGCTGGTGGGTTTTGCTGCTGCTCTATCCGACGCTGACGGTTCCGTTCTGCACCTGGATCATGATCGGCTATTTCGCCTCGATCCCGAAGGAACTTGACGAGGCGGCGCTGATGGACGGTGCGAACTACCGTCAGATCCTCACCAAGGTGTTCATCCCGGTGGCGCTGCCCGGGCTCATCGCCGCGACCATCTTCGCCTTCACGGTGTCGTGGGCACAGTTCCTCTATCCGCTGGCGTTCACGACGTCGGCGGACCAGCTTGTGCTGCCGGTCGGCATCATCACGTCGCTGATCAAGGGCGACGTGTTCAACTGGGGTCAGATCATGACGGGTGCGCTGCTCGGCGCGGCGCCGCCGCTGATCATCTACGCGTTCCTGATGGACTACTATATCGCCGGGCTCACGGCGGGCGCGACGAAGGGCTAAAGCGTTTTCAAGCGAAGTGGGTAGCGGTTCGCGTCAAGAAAACGCGCCAACGACGAGTCAGTGAGGGGACGCAAGCAACATGGCGCAGGTCACACTTCGCAAGGTCGTAAAGCTCTATGATGAAGTCGAGGCGGTGAGCGGCATCGACCTCGACATCGCCGACAAGGAATTCGTGGTGCTGGTCGGCCCTTCGGGCTGCGGCAAGTCGACGACGCTGCGCATGATCGCCGGGCTCGAGGAGATTACGGACGGCGAGATCGCGGTCGACGGGGAGGTCGTCAACGACGTTCCGCCGAAGGATCGGGACATGGCCATGGTGTTCCAGAATTATGCGCTCTACCCGCATATGACGGTGCACGAGAACATGTCGTTCGGGCTGCGGCTCAAGCGCTATCCCAAGGACGAGATCGCCAGGCGCGTGCAGGAAGCCGCGCGTATCCTCGACATCAAGGAGTTGCTCGAACGCAAACCGAAGGCGCTCTCCGGCGGCCAGCGCCAGCGCGTCGCGATGGGGCGCGCGATCGTGCGCAATCCGAAAGTCTTCCTGTTCGACGAGCCGCTGTCCAATCTCGACGCCAAGCTGCGCGTGCAGATGCGCACCGAAATCAAGCGCGTGCACCAGAAGGTGCGCACCACCACGGTCTACGTCACGCACGACCAGGTCGAGGCGATGACACTCGCCGATCGCGTCGTGGTGATGAATCGCGGCAAGATCGAGCAGATCGGCGCGCCGAATTTCCTCTATCACTCGCCGGCGACGCGCTTCGTCGCGGGCTTTATTGGTTCGCCGGCGATGAACTTCATCCCCTGCAAGCTGGAGCAGGCAGGCGAGGCGCTGAATGTGCGGCTCTCCGACACGATCGCGTTCGCGGTGCCTTCCGAGCGGGTGTCGCGCTATCGGCCGAACGTCGGCAAGGAACTCACCTTCGGCATCCGGCCCGAGCACCTGACTGAAGCCAAGACCAACGGATCAAAGAACCTCGCAACCTTCGATGCGACCGTCGAAGTCGTCGAACCGATGGGCCACGAGACCATGGTGTTCATCTCGATCAGCGGTGCGGAAGTGTGTTGCCGCACTGATCCAAACGCCAGCGCGAAGGTCGGCGCCTCGATGAAGATGGCGGCGCATCTCGATCACATGCACCTGATCGACAACGCGTCCGGCAAGGTACTTTAGCGCGCCGTGCCTGATCTGTCAGGAAAGGTCGCCTGGGTTACCGGCGCGGGCAGCGGGATCGGCGAGGCGGCGGCGCTCGCGCTCGCGCGCGAAGGTGCGGCCGTTGCGCTGAGTGGACGGCGGCGCGAGCCGCTGCAGGCTGTGGCCGACAGGATCACGAAGGCGGGCGGCAAGGCGGTGGCGCTTCCTGCCGATCTCGGCGAGCAGGACGCCGCAAACCTCATCGTCGGCAAGATCAATCAGACGTTCGGCCGGCTCGACATTCTGGTGAACAATGCCGGCGCGAACCTCGTGGAGCGGAGTTGGGCCAAGCTCAATCCCGAGCGCATCAAGTTTGTGCTCGATGCCAATCTCAACAGTGCGTTCTATTGTTCCTCCGCCGCCCTCGGCGTGATGCGCCCGCAAAAGGACGGTCTGCTGATCCACACCTCATCATGGGCCGGCCGTTTCGCCGGCATCGTGCCGGGCCCGGCCTATGTGGCGGCAAAGCACGCGGTGGTGGCGATGAGTTACACCATCAACATGGAGGAATTTCAGCACGGCATCCGCTCGACCGTGCTGTGCCCGAACGAGGTCGCGACCCCGATCCTCGACCTGCGTCCGAAGCCCGTCTCGGCCGAGGAGCGCGCGCGCATGATCCAGCCCGAACACATGGCCGACCTGATCGTCTATGTTGCGAAGCAGCCGCCGAGCATCTGCGTGAACGAGGTCGTCATCAGCCCGACCTGGAACCGCGGCTACGCGCATCAGGCCGGGCTCGGACCAAGCCGCACTTGAGAGAAGCACCATGAGCACGCCGCGCACCGTCCGCCTCTCGCCGAACGACAATGTCGTGGTGGCGGTCGATCCGATCGCCGAAGGCGCGTCGGCCGCGGGCGTGACTGCGAAGGCGCGCGTGATGCGCGGGCACAAGATGGCGGTCGCGCCGATCGCCAAGGGCGAGCCGGTGCGCAAGTACGACCAGATCATCGGCTTTGCGACGCAGCCGATCGCGCCGGGCGAATGGGTGCACACGCAGAACGTCGAGATGCACGATTTCGCGCGCGACTATCGCTTCGCCGAAGGCGCGAAGAACGACGAGGTGCTGCCGCCGGAACTGCGCGAGACCTTCGAGGGTTTTGTGCGGCCGGGCGGCAAGACCGGCACGCGCAACTACATCGGCATTCTCACCTCGGTGAACTGCTCGGCATCCGCGGCGCGCTTCATCGCGCGCGAGGTGGAGCGCTCCGGCGTGCTGGCCGATCATCCCGAGATCGACGGCGTGGTGGCGTTCGTGCACGGCACCGGCTGCGGTCTCGCTGCGAGGGGCGAGGGCTACGACGTGCTCAACCGCACCCAGTGGGGCTACGCGACGCATGCCAATCTCGGCGCGGCGCTGATGGTCGGGCTCGGCTGCGAGGTGTTCCAGATCGACCGCATGAAGGACGAGTATGGGCTGGTCGAGGGCGATCATTTCCAGACCATGACCATCCAGGCGACCGGCGGCACGAAGAAGACCGTCGCCGAGGGCGTCGAACGCATCAAGGCGATGATCCCGATCGCGGCGCGCGCCAAGCGCGAGACGCGCCCGGCCTCCGAGGTCACGCTCGCGCTGCAATGCGGCGGCTCCGACGGTTATTCCGGCATCACGGCGAACCCGGCGCTCGGTGCTGCGGTCGATCAGCTCGTGAAGCACGGCGGCACCGCGATCCTCTCCGAGACGCCGGAGATCTACGGCGCCGAGCATCTGCTGACGCGCCGCGCCGTCAACCGCGCGGTTGGCGAGAAGCTGGTCGAGCGCATCAAGTGGTGGGAAGCGTACTGCGAGCGCAACGGCGGCGAGATGAACAACAATCCTTCGCCGGGCAACAAGGCGGGCGGGCTCACGACGATCCTTGAGAAATCGCTCGGCGCGGCCGCAAAGGGCGGCACCACCACGATGCGCGCGGTCTACGAGTATGCCGAGCCCGTGAAGGAGAAGGGCTTCGTGTTCATGGACACGCCGGGCTACGACCCGGTCGGCGCGACGGGGCAGGTGGCGGGCGGCGCGAACGTGATGTGCTTCACGACCGGGCGCGGCTCGGCCTTCGGCTGCAAGCCGACGCCCTCGGTCAAGCTCGCGACCAACTCACAGGTCTACGCGAGCATGATCGACGACATGGACATCAACTGCGGCGACATCCTCGACGGCACTTCCGTTGCCGACAAGGGTGAGGAGATTTTCAAGAAGGTCTTGTCGGTGGCGTCCGGTGAGCCCACCAAGTCGGAAGACTTGGGATACGGCGACGCCGAGTTCGTGCCGTGGCAGATCGGCGCGACGATGTAGGCGCGCTAGACCGTCTTGTCGACGAGCTGCCCGGTGCCTTCCGGTTTCGAGCTTCAATGATCTGCTGCACGGGCGAGGGCGCAGCCTGATCGTCGCGCTTCACATTGGCGTCATTCGTGGGTGGCGATGCAATCGCCGCCGAACCAAATGTCGCAACGCTTGTGTTGGTCACGTTCATGTCATGCCTCGTCTCATGGCATGACTATCAGCGCAGGAATGATGAAGTCTTTATGCGGCAGAAACATCCGCGTGGATGGTTTCGTCGTCCTTCTCGCACCCGCGACAATTTTAACGATCAGCCAAACGCAAGCTGAACCTTCATGGCGCGCGAGCGGTCGGCGGCCAGCGCGAACGCCTCGTTCGCCTTCGCGAGCGGGATCGTTTCGGTCAGCAGCGGCATCACGTCGACCAGCCCGCCGCCGATCAGCGCGACCGCAAGCGCGAACTCCTCATGGAAGCGGAACGTGCCGCGCAGCTCGATTTCTTTGGCGACGACGACGTTCATCGGCAGGATCATCCCGTCGCCCGCGATGCCGATCTGCACCACGACACCCGTCGGCCGCACGGCACGCGAAGGCCGCCAGCCAGCGCCTTGCTCGTTGCCGGAGGCCTCGAACATCACGTCGAAATAGCCCTTGTCGGCTCTCGTAGCGCGCGAGCGCGTCCGGCTCGGCTCACGTTGACGTGCGCGTCGGCGCCGACCTTGTGCGACGCGTCGAGCGGCGCGTCGGCGACGTCGGTCGCGACGATCTCCAGCGCGCCTGCGCGCCGCGCCGCGATCACGGTGAGCGCGCCGATCGGACCGGCGCCGGTAACCAGCACGCGCTTGCCGAGCAGCGGCCCGGCGCGGTTTACCGCATGCAGGCAAACGGCGAACGGCTCGGCGAACGCGGCTTGCGCGGCCGACATCGCGGCCGGGACCGCCACGGCCTGCGTTTCGTCGCACACCAGCATTTCGCGGAATCCGCCCTGCACGTGCGGAAAACGCATCGCGCTGCCGTAGAAGCGCATGTCGAGGCAGTGGTGCTGCTTGCCCTCCTGGCAATAGCGGCACCGGCCGCATGGGCGGCTCGGGTTCACGGCCACGCGCTGCCCGGCCTTTACGCTCGCGACCTCGAGCCAACGCGCGTCGACCGTGCCGGCGATCTCGTGGCCAAGGATCATCGGCTCTTTCAGCCGCACGGTGCCGAAGCCGCCGTCGTAATAGTAGTGCAGGTCCGAGCCGCAGATGCCGCCGGCCTCGATCCGCACCTCGACATCGCGCGGCCCCAAGGTGGGCGTCGGCACCTCTTCGATGCGAAGATCCTTTGGCGCATGAAGCACGGCGGCGCGCATGTCGTTCTCCCGGTTTCGTTGTGGCAGCTTACACGCCTATAGTCGGTCGCGCCTCCCGCCCGCCTTACGATCGAAGGGAAGTCCATGAGCGAAAATGTTCGATCTCACCGGCCGCCTTGCGCTGATCACCGGCTCGAGCCGCGGCATCGGCCGCGCGATTGCGGAAGGCTACGCTGAGGCGGGCGCGCGCGTGATCGTCAACGGCCGTGAGCCGCGGTGGTCGATGCGGCCGTGCGGGCGATGGGCAAGAATGCGGTCGGCGCGCCGTTCGACGTGACCGACAAGGCTGCGATCGAGGCTGCGGTCGAGAAGATCGAGAAGGAGATCGGTCCGATCGACATCCTGGTGAACAATGCCGGCATGCAGAAGCGAGCGCCGATCGTGGATTTCTCCGAGGCCGACTGGCGGCAGGTGATGGCGACCAATCTCGACTCGGTGTTCTTCGTCACGCAGGCAGTGGCGCGGCGCATGATCGAGCGCCAGCGCGGCAAGATCGTCAATATCTGCTCGGTGATGTCCGAGCTCGCCCGCCCGACGATCCCGGCCTACACGGCCAGCAAGGGCGCGGTGAAGATGCTCACCAAGGCGATGTGTTCGGAGTTCGCCAGGCACGGCATCACGGCGAACGGCATTTCGCCGGGTTACTTCGGCACCGAGCTGAACACCGCGCTGATGAACGACGAGAAATTCTCGGCATGGGTTTGCGCGCGGACGCCCGCGGGCCGCTGGGGCAAGGTCGAGGAGCTGCAGGGGGCGGCGATTTTCCTCGCCAGCGATGCGTCGTCGTTCGTCAATGGGCACATCATTTTCGTCGACGGCGGCATGACGGCGGTGGTCTAGTTTTTCGTCTGCAATTCGGCACTCCGTGATCATGCGTCATGGACTCCCCGCACACGAGTGTTTTGGTCCGCACGTCACGATTGACATCATGATTTTGTACCACCACTGTACTCCAGCGTTGAGATATTGCTCAGCATGCGGTGGGAACACGAAACCAGGCTAAAGGTCCGGGCAGCGACCGTCTTCCAGGGCGGAGGAATTCGCGGCCTGTTTTTCCCCGGCCATGTCGTGGGCCTCGATCGCAAGGGCATCGGGAAGATATTCGTTTACGCGGGCGCTTCGGCCGGCGCGCTCGTTGCGACGGGCATCTGGTCCGGATTGCGGCCTCATGAACTCAAGAGATTCCTGAGTTTGAAGTGCGGCCTGCTCGGGCTTGCCGGATCGATATTCTCGGCTTCAGATGTTGCGGCGATTGCGCTGAGCTGGCTCGGCGTGGCGCTGCTCGCGCCTGTCAATTGGCTCTTGCGTTTCGTCTGTCGGGTCCTTTCTCTAGTCGGTTATTGGCGCGACGATCCACTGCGGATCAATGTCACTCCGGGATGTGCGGGAATCAAATTCGAAGCGCTCATCAACGAAATGATTCTGGCGGGCCTTAGAGAAAGAGGCATTCACGGAGGGCTCATCGGCGATCTGTTCCACACCGACCCCAAGCAGTTTTATCCGACTTTCCGCGATATCTTGCGGCTGATCTATTGGATCAGACTGGTCGAAGGCATTCAGTCGAAGGAGGATCGGGATCTTGAGCAGGTGCTTCTGATCTATCCATCATTGAACGACAAGCTGAACGAATTGTCGTTTGAAAAGATCGGCTCCCGGATTCGAAACAACATTTGGCGGCTCGTTTACGGACGGGACACTGCGCGCGATCCATTCTTCGCGCCGATCTTCATTTCGACATCGTGTGTCGACGATCATGATGCTGTGATATTCAACAACATCGAGGAAAAATACTGGGATATTCCGATTGCGCAGATTGTACGTGCGTCCGCCGGACACCCGGTCGTGTTCCGCCCCGTCACTCTGAAGCTCGACACCCCGAAACGATACACCGACGGCGGGTTGCTGGCGAATTTCCCCGCCTTTACGGTGAACCAAGAATTGCGGCGGTTGTTTAACCGGCACGCGGCATCAAAACTCCCCGGCGAGTTTCATACGATGGCCGCGGTGCCATTCGTCACGCTGGGGCTGGCGGCTTCAGACGAGCGGCTGCGGAAAAGCTACCTTGGTGAGGTGCGCTCCATTCTTCTTGGTGGGGCGCGTGAAAGGCTCGAATACCAGCTTGCGGGAACGGCGTCTTATTTCCGTCTGATCCGTCACGACGTTCGTGGCGAACCGCACCTTCTAAACTTCTTCCGCGTTCGGCCCAAGCTCATTGATCGGAGCTTCGAGCGCGCGATATCGCATATCAACTCTATTCGAATGTCGACGACAATCGATGTCAATCCGGAGGATGTAAAGAAGTCGATCGAGCGAAACCTGAATGGCGTGATCAAGTCGTGTGTGAGAGTGTTTCAACCGTCCGACGACCAATACCTTCGTGTTCACTTGTATCTGGAAGGAGGAGACAAGGCTGTCTTGTACAGCAAGAAGGCAGTCGTTTGCTGGGGACGCTCTGTCGATGAGTTTCGGGACCTGTTCGCGCCGGTCACCAGGGAGTTTTCCGGCCTGATCGGCCTTGCACGGAGCAGCGGTTGTCCGGTCATTTCCCGCCTCGATATTCTTCAAGGCAAGCGTGCGGCTGATAAAAATCGCGAATTTCTCGGTCTGAAGTGGGAGGAAACTCAGGGCTTGCCTGCCGATTTGAACCTGTCGGTGATCATTCCGATCATCGACCACAAGAACATGACGTATGAGACCGGCGAGTTGCTAGTTCATGAAGTGCCCGGTTGCGAGGATTGCGTAACAGTCATCGACACAGGGATCGCCGGCCCCTTTGTCGGTGTCTTATTGATCGACGGGTGCGCGGCACTTGCCGCAAAGGAAAACTCCGAATTGGTTAACTTCATCTTGGAAAGTGACCTTTTGGAAACCCTGGAGCGTTATGCATTGGAGATTGGCTGCATCGTTTCGCAGGAGATCGCGAAAACCCTAGATCCTCCGCTCTTGACAGAGCCTCTCGGACCGCCTTGATAATAGGCCAACTTGGAAGGATTCTTGCAAATGCTCGAAAAGAAGCTCGTCCACGGTGAAGGTCCCACGCGTCAGCGAGGAACTCGACCGGCGGATTTTGCAGCGGCCTATCGACCGCAACTTGGTCGATCAGATGCGGCACGACCAGCGCAGTTCTGACCGACTAAACGCGTGGGTCCAGCAAATTTCCAGCGAAACCTAGCTCCAGCACGCGCGTTCATCGAGTTCTCGGTAACATATTACCGAAGCACTAGCGTGCCGGCTGCCCGATCGTCACGCTCACCTTGCCGACACCCTCGACCTCGCACTCGAGCTTGTGCCCCGGCTGTAGCGCGCTGACGCCCGCGGGCGTGCCGGTCATGATGATGTCGCCGGCCGCAAGCTCGACCATCTCGGAAAGCTTCCAGATGATCTCCGGCACGTTCCAGATCATCTGTTCGAGATCGCCGTCCTGCTTCACCTCGCCGTTCACCTTCAGCCAGATGCGGCCCTTCTTCGGATGGCCGATCTCGGATGCGGGCTTGAGCGGCCCGCACGGCGCGGAGCCGTCGAACGCCTTGCCGATTTCCCACGGCCGCTTGATGTTGCGCGAGGCGATCTGCAGGTCGCGGCGCGTCAGGTCGATGCCGACGCCATAGCCCCACACGCAGTCGAGCGCCTTGTCTTTCGGGATGTTGCGGCCGCCGGACTTCAGCGCGACCACCATCTCGACCTCGTGATGCAGGTCGCTGGTGAGCGGCGGATAGGGCACCGTGCCGCCATCATGCACGATCGCGTCGGCGGGCTTGGCGAAGAAGAACGGCGGCTCGCGCTCGTCCTGCCCCATCTCCTTGATGTGCTCGAGATAGTTGCGCCCGACGCACCAGATGCGCCGCACCGGAAACATCTTGTTGCTGACCCGGCGACCTTCACGGCGGCCTGCGGTGCGGGCGGGATGACGTATTCAGCGCTCATCGGACTTCCGTTTGTTGGCGTGGATCAAAGGAAAATTCATTCGGCCGCGGCGGGCGCCTGCTCCTGCAATTGCAGACGATAGAACGAGGCATAGCGGCCGCTCTTGCGCAGAAGTTCGTCGTGCCGTCCAGTCTCGACCACCGCGCCGTTCTCGATCACCAGAATGCGGTCGGAATGCATGATGGTGGACAGACGATGCGCGATCACCAGCGTGGTGCGGCCCTTGCAGAGTTCGGCGATGGCATCCTGCACATGGCGCTCGGACTCGGAGTCGAGCGCAGCGGTCGCCTCGTCGAGCAGGATGATCGGCGCATTCTTGATCAGCGCGCGCGCGATCTCGATGCGCTGGCGCTGTCCGCCGGAGAGCTGCAGCCCGTGCTCGCCGACGGGCGTATCGTAGCCTTGCGGGAACGCCATGATGAAATCATGCGCGTGCGCGGCTTTGGCGGCGGCGACGATCTCGGCTTCGCTCGCGTCGAGCTTGCCGTAGCGGATGTTGTCGCGCACCGAGCCGCGGAACAGGTGCACGGTCTGCCCCACATAGGCGATCTGCCGGCGTAGCGATTTGCGCGAGACGTCGGCGATGTTCTGTCCGTCGATGGTGATCGCGCCGCCGCCTGCCTCGTAGAAGCGAAGCAGCAGGTTGAGCACCGTGGACTTGCCGCCGCCGGACGGGCCGACCAGCGCCGTCACCTTGCCGGGCTCGGCGACGAACGACATGCCGCGCAGCACGGGCTCATTCGCGCGATAGAAGAAACGCACGTCGGCAAACTCTACCCGCGCGGTCGAAAGCTTCAGCGCGGGCTTCTCATCGTCCGGCGGCTCGGTCGCGGGCGAATCCATCACCTCGAACAGCATGCGCACGCCGACGAGATGGTTGTTGAGTTCGAGATTGAGCCGCGCCAGCCGCTTGGCCGGCTCGTAGGCAAGCAGGAACGCCGCGAGGAACGAGATGAAGCTGCCCGGCGCTGCGCCCTTGTAGATGATCAGATAGCCGCTGTAGACGATGGAGAAGCGCGATCGCGAGGCCGCCAAGCGTCTCCATCAGCGGGCTCGCGCGGTTGGCGACGCGCGCCCACTTGTCGGCTTCGTGCTGCACGTCGTTGACGCTTGCATCGAGCCGGCGGCGCATCTCGTCTTCGAGCGTGAAGGCCTTGACGACGCGCATGCCTTGCAGCGTTTCCTGCAACGTCTCGATGGTGCGCGTGCCGCCAGTAAACGCCGTCTTGGTGATGGCACGCACGCGGCGCACCAGCTTGCGCAGCACGATCATCGCCGGCGGCGCAACGATCAAGTCCGACCAGCGACATCACCGGATCCTGGATCACCATCACGGCGAACAAGCCGATCAAGGTCAGCAAGTCGCGGCCGATCGAGGTGATCAGCAGCGACAGCGCGAATTGGTCGCCGTGGCGCCGGTGGTCAGCCGCGCGATGAACTCGGAAGAATGCCGATCGGAGAAAAAGCCGATGTTCTCGGTCAGCAGCTTGTCGAACATGTGCCGCTGGTTGTCGGCGACGATGCGGTTGCCGATCCGCATCATGATGACCTGTTGGCCGTAGGTCGCCGCGCCCTTCAGCGCGAACAAGCCGACTGCCGCAGATCCCGACCAGCACCAACGCCTGGAAATTCTTGTGCACGTAGGCTTGGTTGACGACGATCGCCGAGCAGATAGGCGGACAGCGCCGTGCAGGCGGCCGCGACGCCCATCATGAGAAACGCCATGATGTAGAGTTTGCGGTGCCGCGCCGCGTGGTCGGCGAGCAGCCGGCGGATCAGGGCTGGCGCGCCGTAGGGGTCGGCGAACATCGATTGGAAGCGGCTGGCCATTGCGGGGGAGGCATGCCCGCCTCAGGGCCGATTTTCAAGCAGAATCAGCGAAGGAAAGGCCGTGAGCCGAATTCGTCAGGCTGGCGCACATTGGGAACCGTGCTTGTGCGGAATAACCGGGCTGCATTAGGTTGCCGTGTGGTTCCTGTCCTGATCATCAACCTCGAACGTGATGTGACACGCCGGGACGCGCTGACAGCGCGCCTCGATGCACTCAATGTCCCGTGATCAAATCCACAAGGCGACAGCCGGCAAGGATCTGTCGCCGGACGATATCGCGCGTCATTCGCCAAGGACGCGAACTCGCGTTCGGGCGCGAACTCCTGCCCAACGAGATCGCAACCGGATTGAGCCACATGGGAGCGGTACGGGAAGGGCTCAATCTGGGCACTGAATTTTTTTGCATGCTTGAGGATACGTGATTCCGGCGCCGCGCTTTCCGGAATGCCTCGACGAGACCGTTCTGAAAGCCCTGCCGGCGTTCGAGGCCTTGCGCCTGTTCGCGCACTTCGACCGGTGGGATAAGCCGAGCAAGACGATTGCGACACTTGCCGGGAGCGTCGTCGTCCGCATGTTGAGGCCGGGCTGGGGATGTGCGGGCCAAATCTACACGCGGCAAGGGGCGCGCAAGAAAGTCGTCGCATCGATGCGCTTTATCTCTGCGCCGATTGATTTTGCGATCTATCACGACTGCCACGTCATGGGCTTGAAGGTGCTGGAAACGCGGCCGCCCTCTCATTACGCACGCGCCGGTGCCGAGTCTCGATCGGCGACCGCGAGGATTCCAGAGCCGCCGGTTTCACGGCCGGTGCGCAACATGAGGCGGGTGCGCCGCAAGGTGAAAGCGGCGCGCAGTTTCTTCAGGCGTGGGGGCTGCGGGAGTTTCTCTCCTTCTTCCCCACGTGGCGCTAGGGTTGCGCCAGCCTTAGCTCATGCCGGACCGATAGATCAGCGATTGCGCGTCATCAGCTTGCGCTCCCAGCCGAGCGCATGGCTCACGATGGTCGGCAGGTCGTCGCGCATCGGCTTCCAGCCGAGCACCGAGCGGGCGCGGTCGGAGGACGCGACGATCTGCGCCGGATCGCCGGCGCGGCGCGGGCTCGAGATCGACGCGGAAGTCGATGCCCGACACCTTCTTCACGGTGTCGATCACCTCGCGCACCGAGTAGCCGCGGCCGTAGCCGCAATTCGCCGTGACCGACTCGCCGCCCTTGCGCAGATAGCGCAGCGCATCGAGATGCGCCTGCGCAAGATCGCTGACATGGATGTAGTCGCGGATGCAGGTGCCGTCCGGCGTCGGATAGTCGGTGCCGAACACATCCATCTTCTCGCGCCGTCCGAGCGCGGTCTCGACCGCCACCTTGATGAGATGCGTCGCGCCCTTGGTGGATTGCCCGGTGCGCAGCTCCGGGTCGGCGCCCGCGACATTGAAGTAGCGCAGGATCACGTGCTTCAGCCCATGCGCGGCGCTCGCGTCGCGCAGCATGATCTCGGTCATCAGCTTCGACGAGCCGTAAGGCGACATCGGCACGAGCGGATCATCCTCGGTCACCGGCACGCGCTCGGTGTTGCCGTACACCGCGGCGGTGGACGAGAAGATGAAATGCTTCACGCCGCCCTTCACGGCGCACTCGATCAGCGCGCGCGAGTTCACGGTGTTGTTCTTGTAGTAGCCGAGCGGATCGGCGACCGAATCCGGCACCACGATCGAGGCGGCGAAATGGATGATCGCCTCGACGCCGTGCTCCTTGATGAGCTTCGCGACCAGCGCCTGATCGCCGGTCTCGCCCATCACCAGCGGCACGCCCTCGGCGATCGCCCAGTCGAAGCCGGTCGAGAGGTTGTCGAGCACGACGACCTTCTCGCCCGCCGCGACGAGCGCGTAGACCATGTGGCTGCCGATGTAGCCGGCGCCGCCGGTGACCAGGGTCGTCATGAGGTTCGTCCGTAGCGGGATTCGGGCTCAGTTCCTACGCGCATTTCGATGAAGAACCGGTTATTAGGCTGTTCGTCGCGTTCCTCGGTCCCCCGCCTGATGTCCGATATCCTGTTCATCAAGACCTCCTCGCTCGGCGATGTGATCCATCACATGCCGGCGGTGAGCGATGCGCGCCGCCACAGGCCGCAGGCGCGCATCGGCTGGGTGGTGGAGGAGGCGTTTGCGCCGCTGGTGCGGCTGCATCGGCGCGGTGGACAACGTCATTCCGGTCGCGTCGCGCCGCTGGCGCGCGGCGCCGTTCAACCCGGCGACGTGGCGCGAGTTTGCGCGCATTCCGGCAAGCGATGCGCGGCACAGCCGCATGAGACCGTGATCGATGCGCAGGGGCTGCTGCGCTCGGCGCTGGTGACCTGGCTCGCGCGCGGCCGCAAGCACGGCTACGACCGCGACAGCGTGCGCGAGCGCGCCGCGTCATGGTTCTACGATGAGCATCATCACGTCGATCGCTCGCTGCATGCGATCACGCGCAATCGCATGCTCACCGGGCAGGCGCTTGGCTACGCGCCCGATGGTCCGCCGGATTTCGGGCTTGATCGCGCCGCACTGATGAGCGGTGAACCGACGCGCGAAGCCGTGCTGCTGCACGCGACCGCGCGGCCCGAAAAGGAATGGCCGGTCGCGCACTGGATCGCGCTTGGGCAGGCGCTCGCCGCAAGCGGAAATACTGTCGTGCTGCCGTGGGGCAATGAGACGGAGCGGCGGCGCAGCGCCGAGATCGCCGCTGCCGTGCCGAACGCGACGGTGCCGGACTTGCAGCCGCTCGACGATGTTGCGCGACTGATCGCGCGGGCGGCATTCGTCGTCGGCGTCGATACCGGCCTGCTGCATCTCGCGGCCGCGCTCGGCGTGCCGCTTGTGGCGATCTTTGTCGGCACGCGAGCCGGGGCAGCACGGTCCGCTTGGATCGGGCAAGATCGAGATCGTCGGCGCGCTCGGCGACATGCCGTCGGTCGCCGAGGTGCGCGCCGCCGTGGAGCGGATCGTCACCTAAGCTGACCGGGCCTTCGCCAGCGCGCGCTGCGTCACCTCGAGCACCTGATCGGCCGAAATATTGCGCATGCAGCGATGATGCCGCACGCGGCAGGTCGGCTTATGGCACGGCTGGCAATCGAGTGTCTCGATGGTCTGCTACGATCGCGGCCTCGATCGGATTGAGCGGCGCCCAGTGCCACGGGCTGGTCGGCCCGAAGATGCCGATCGTCGGCGTGCCGATCGCGGCCGCGACATGCATCAGACCGGAGTCGTTCGACACGCGACGTTCGGCTGCCGCGAGCGCGAGGATGGCGTTGCGCAGATCCGTGCCGGTGAGGTCGCGCGCCTCGGGCGCGCGCATCCGCGATGATGCGCACCAGCGGCGCCTCGCGCCGGACCGCCGAGCACCCAGACCGTCGCTGCCTTGAGCGATCAGCCGCCGCGCAAGGTCGCGCGTACGGACGCGCCGGGCCAGCGCTTCGACGGCCCGACCGCGCCCGGCGCGAGCGCGACGACCGGCCGGCCGGTGTCAGCCAGCCCATCCGCTCGCGCCAGCCCGCGATCTCGGCGTCCGGCACGCTGCAGCTCCGGCAGCGGCCAGCTCTCCGGCTGCGGCGCGTCGGCGGGCAGCGCGAGCGCCGCGCATTGGTCGACCATGCGCGGGCGCTTGCTTCTCGCCGAAGCGCAGGTCGTTGATCAGGCCGAAGCGCCATTCGCCGACCCAGCCGACGCGCTCCGGAATGCCGGCAAGAAACGGCGCCAGCGCCGCCTTCCAGGTGCGCGGCATGATCAGCGCCGTGCCGTATTGCTCGCGCCTCAGGCGCTCGGCCAGCGCCTTGTGCTCGCCGAAGGAGAGCCGCTTGCGCGGCAGGTCGACGACGATCGCCTGCCGCACCTCCGGCATGTAGTCGGCCAGCGGCGCGCACAGCGTGGTCGACGAGCATGTCGACCGGACGGGCCAGGGAAGCGCGCCTTGAGCAGCTTCACCACGGTGTGGCAGCGCACGAAGTCGCCGATCCACATGTAGGGCACGATGAGGATCGGACGGCGGTCCGAAGCCGCGGTAGCGGTCGGGCTCGGTCCGAGTGAAGGGTGAATCGAGTACTCATTTTATGCGATAATGAATCGAATTCATTTCTTTATGTGCTGCCGCAGGCTTCGGAACGACTAGCATCTCGTCGCTGTGCCGCTAAGCCCGGCAAACCGCTCATCCGCGCAGTTTACCACGGCTGTTTAACCAACGATTGCGCCCCCCGGCCGGGTGGGGCAAAGGAGGGCCGGGCCGAGGCGGCTGCCATTGGATGCGTTGATGATTTTGGTGACCGGCGGGGCCGGATTTATCGGGTCGAACGTGGTCGCGAGCCTCAACGAGGCCGGCCGCACCGATATCGCCGTCAACGACTGGCTCGGCTCGGACGGCAAGTGGCGCAATCTGCAGAAGCGCCAGGTCGCCGACATGGTGGGCCCGGCCGACCTGTTCCGCTGGCTCGAGGGCCGCAAGCTCGACGCGCGTGATCCACCTCGGCGCGATCTCCGACACCACCGCGACCGACGGCGATGCCGTGATGGACAACAATTTCCGCCTGTCGCTGCGCTTGCTCGACTGGTGCACCGACGACGCGCACGCCGTTCATCTATGCGTCGTCGGCCGCGACCTACGGCGATGGCGATGCAGGGCTTTTCCGACGACTGGTCGACCGCGGCGCTGAAGCAGCTTCAAGCCGATGAATCTCTACGGCTGGAGCAAGCATCTGTTCGATCTGGCGCTCGCCGAGCGCGTCGCGCGCAAAGAAAAAATGCCGCCGCAATGGGCGGGCTGCAAGTTCTTCAACGTGTTCGGCCCGAACGAGTACCACAAGGGCGAGATGATGAGCCTCGTCGCGAAGAAATTCGACGACGCCAAGGCCGGCAAGCCGATCCAGCTGTTCAAGTCGCATCGCGACGGCATCGGCGGACGGCGAGCAGAGCGCGATTTCATCTACGTGGACGATGCCGTGGCGGTCGTGCGCTGGATGCTGGAAACGCCGCAGGTCACCGGCATCTTCAATGTCGGAACCGGCAAGGCGCGCAGCTTCAAGGATCTGATCACCGCGATGTATGCGCGCGCTCGGCGCAAGCCGAACATCGAATACGTCGACATGCCGGACGAAATCCGGAACCAGTATCAGTATTTTACGCAAGCCGAGGTCGCCAACCTGCAGCGCGCGGGCTACAACGCGGGCTTCGCGCCGCTGGAAGAATCGGTGCGCCGCTACGTCACCCAGTTCCTCGATCGCGAAGACCGGTACCGCTGAATGCTGGATTTCGAGAAACGTCTCGCGAGCATCGCGCAGCAGACCATCCTCTGCGTCGGCGATCTGATGCTCGACGACTTCGTCTATGGCGAGGTCGGGCGCATCTCGCCGGAGGCGCCCGCGCCGGTGCTGGCGGTGAAGCGCAACGAGGTCGCGATCGGCGGCGCGGGCAATGTGGCGCGCAACATCGCCTCGCTTGGCGCGCGCTGCATCTTTGTCGGCGTGGTGGGCGACGATGAGGCGGGGCGCGATGTCATTGCGCGGCTGCAAGCCGAGCCGCTCGATCGAACCCTCATTGGTCGTCGATCGTACGCGTCCGACGACCAGGAAAATGCGCTTCGTCTCCGAACATTTCTCCACGCATCTCCTGCGCGCCGACTGGGAGCAGGCCGGGCCGGTCGATGCCGACCTCGAGGGCGAACTGATCGCGCGCGCGCTCGCGGCGCTGCCGCGCGTCGGCGCGGTGGTGCTCTCCGACTACGCCAAGGGCGTGCTGACGCCGCGCGTCATCGCGCGAAGTGATCGCGGCCGCCGAAACGCGCGCGCGTGCCGGTGATCGTCGATCCGAAGGCGCCGGACTATGCGGTCTATCGCGGCGCGACCGTGATCACGCCGAACCGGCGCGAGCTCGGCGCCAGCGACGCGGCGCGAAGCCGTCGGCGATGCGGCGATCTTGCGGGCCGCCGCGGAGCTTGCCGGCATCGTCGACTGCGAGGCCGTCGTGGTCACGCGCAGCGAAGAGGGCATGAGCCTTTATGCCAAGGGCGAAGACCCGGTGCACGTGCCGGCCTATGCGGTGAAGGTGCGCGACGTGTCGGGCCCCGGCGATACCGTGGTCGCGATCCTCGCGGTGATGCTCGCGCTCGGCGCCGACTACGAAAGCGCGATGCGCGCCGCCAATGCGGGCGCGGCGGTCGTGGTCGGCAAGCCCGGCACCGCGACGGTCAGCGTCGACGAATTGCGCCACCGCCTGCTGCCCGCGGCCGCGACCGCGCTGGAAGACAAGATCGTGTTCGACCGCTGCCGTGCTCGATGCGCGCCTCGCCGACTGGCGCACGCCAGCGCCTGCGCATCGGGTTCACCAACGGCTGTTTCGATCTGCTGCATCGCGGGCACATCCGGCTGATGGCGGCGGCGCGTTCCTCCTGCGACCGGCTGGTGGTCGGCCTCAACAGCGATGCGTCGGTGACGCGCCTGAAGGGCAAGGGGCGGCCGATCCAGGACGTGACCTCGCGCGCCGACGTGCTCGCCGCGCTCGAAGCGGTCGATCTGGTCGTGGTGTTCGAGGAGGACACGCCGCTCGAACTGATCCGGCAGGTGCGTCCCGGCCGTGCTGGTCAAGGGCAGCGACTACACGCCAAGAAGGAGTCGTCGGCCACGAGATCGTCGAGGCCGGACGGCGGCGAGGTGGTGCTGGTCGATCTCGTGCCGGGCCACAGCACGACCAGCATGGTCGCGCGCTCCGGCGGCGGTCCCGCCAAGACCGGCACCTGAATTTTTCCGGCGGCGGAGGCACGCGTGCCGCAGCTTGAGCGCGATCATCATCACCAAGGAACGAGGCGGCCAACATCGGCGACTGCCTCGACAGCGCTCGCGTTTTGCGACGAGCGAATCGTCGTCGATGCCGCGAGCAGCGACGGCACGCTGATGATCGCCAAGCAGAAGGGCGCGCGCGTCGCGACGCATGGCTGGAACGGGTTCGGCCCGCAGAAGAATTACGCGCTGTCGCTGGCGCAGGGCGACTGGGTGCTGTCGATCGACGCCGACGAACGCGTGACGCCCGCGCTCGCCCAAGCGATCCGCGCCGCGATCGAGAAGCGGCAAGGCCGACGGCTACGAAATCTCGCGCCGCTCCAGCTTCTGCGGCCGCATGATGCGGCATTCGGGCTGGTTTCCGGATCGCGTGCTGCGGCTGTTCCGGCGCGACAAGGCGCGCTTCACCGACGATGTGGTGCACGAGCGCGTCATCTGCGACGGCAAGGTCGCGCGGCTGACAGAGCCGATCCTGCATTACCCGGTGCGCAAGGCTTGAGGATGCGATCCGCCGCATCGACCAGTATTCGACGCTCGGCGCCGAGAAGCTCGCGGCCTCCGACCGCAAGATCACGGCGCTCAGCGGCGTGACTGCACGGCGTCGGCACGTTCCTGCGCGTCTATCTCCTGAAGCTCGGCTTTCCTCGACGGCGCGGCGGGCTTCATGCTGGCGGTCGCGAACGCCGAAGGCGCCTATTATCGCTATCAGAAGGCGTGGCTCGCGAGGCAGCGCCGTGACTGAGCTGATCTCGCTCATCGTCTCGACCTACAATCGGCCCGATGCGCTGGCTGCGATGTCTGCGCTCGCTTTCGCGGCCAGACCGACCGCAATTTCGAGATCGTCGTCGCGGACGACGGCTCGGGACCGCAGACGTGTGACCTCATCAAGAGTTGGGCTGCGAAGGCTGGCGTACCGCTCAAGCATGTCTGGCAGCAGGATCGCGGCTTTCGTCTCGCCGAAATTCGCAATCGTGCGATTGTGGCAAGCAGCGGTGACTATCCTGATCTTCCTCGACGGCGACTGCATCGCGCGGCCCGATTTCGTCGCGGCGCATCGCGCGCCTCGCGCAGCCCGGCAGTTTCGTCGGCGGCAATCGCGTGCTGCTGTCGCAGGCGCTGACCGAGAAAATACTCAGTGAAAATCTGGAAGCCGGAGAACTGGGGTCTTGCCGACTGGGCGCGTACGGCGCGCACGAGGCGAGGTCAACCGACTCCTGCCGCTGATGAGCCTGCCGCTCGGGCCGGTGCGCAAGCGCAACGCCACAGAATGGGAGGGCGTGCGCGGCGGCAACTTCGCATTTTTTCGCGCGCGACCTCGACCGCGTGGACGGCTTCGAAACGTCAGTTCACCGGCTGGGGGCTGGAAGACTCCGACATCGTCATCCGCATGATCCGCGCCGGCGTCGCGCGCAAGGACGGGCGCTTCGCGACCGGCGTGCTGCACCTGTGGCACCCGGAGGCCGATCGCGCGCCTCTTGCCGCCAATCGCGCGCGGCTCGACGAGCTGATCAAGTCCGACCGCATCCGCGCATTGCGCGGGCTGTCCGCACTCGCGCCGGAACCAGCCGTCTGCGGTGGCGCCAGTGACGGCGGCATTCGATCCGGCGCCGTGGGGCGCGCATCTGCCGGGCGCTATGATCGCGCGGTGCTGGCGCTGACGCGCGGCATGCCGGCGAACTGGCTTGGGCAGCGCCTCGCGATCCTGTTCCGCAAGCTGACGATGTCCCGCCTCGGCGAGGGCTGCGCTCGACACCACGCTGTGGGGCATGCGGCTGCGGCTTTATCCGCGCCGCAACGGCTGCGAGAAGAACGCGCTGTTCACGCCGCAAATGTTCGACACGATGGAGCGGCGTGTGCTTGCCGATGCGGTTAGCCTGAGCGGCGCGAAATTCACCTTCGTCGATATCGGGGCGAATGTCGGGCTTTACTCGATGTTTCTCGCCTCACACGGCGCAACGCGTATCCTCGCGATCGAGCCGCAGCCCGGCATTCTCGAACGCTTGAGATTTCATCTCGCGGCAAATCCTTCCGTGAAAGTGGACCTGCTGCCGATCGCAGTCTCCGATCGCGTCGGCGAGGCCGAGCTTGTGATCAATGACAGCGACAGCGGCGGCACGCATCTCGACAAGCATGACGGACGAAAGAGTGCGGGCGAGCGGATCAACGTGCCGTGCAAGCCGCTGCTCGATGTGTTGAGGGACGCCGGCATCGACACCGATCGACGCGCTGAAAATCGATATCGAGGGCGCGGAGGACATCGCGCTCGCGCCATTCCTGCGCGATGCGCCTCAGTCGCTGCTGCCGCGCTTGGTCCTGATCGAGGATACGCGCGGCTTCTGGGGTGTCGATCTGTTCGCGCTGCTCGCCGCGCGCGGCTACACTGTGCAGGAGCGCAGCCGCCAGAACGTGGCGCTGAGGCTTGCGCATGATCCCGAAAAGTGGGCACCGGTTTTCGGACAGATCATGCGCACAAACGCTGATCGAATGGCCGACTGGCACCGCGAAATTCTTCGACCGCGCCTTCGATCGTGCGCTGCTCGCGCGCGTCGCGGACTGGCTCGCGGTTGGCGTCGCGGTCGCGCTGCCGTGGTCGATATCGGTCTCGCAGATTTTGACCGTCCTCTGGCTGGTCGCGCTTCTGCCGACACTCGATCTCGCGCTGATCCGGCGCAAGCTGCGCGAGCCCGCCGGCGGCACTGCCCGTGCTGCTGTGGCTGCTCGCGCTCATCGGCATGTCTGTGGGCGAACGTGCCATGGAGCGAGCGATTCTGGGGGCTCGAGGGCTTTCACAAGCTGCTGGTCATTCCGCTGCTGCTCGCGCAATTCCGCCGTTCCGAGCGCGGCATCTATGTGGTGTACGGCTTCTTCTTCTCCTGCACCGCGATGCTGTTCGCCTCATGGGGCCTGATGGCGCTGTGGAAGCTGTGGTCAGGTCTACGTTCCGGGAAAAATTCCCGGGCTGCTGGTGAAGGATTACATCGCGCAGAGCACGGAGTTTCTGATCTGCGCTGTCGCGCTGCTCGGGTTCGCGGCGAGCGCTGGCACGCGCAACGGAGACTCGCGGTGGGCGCCGTGCTGCTGGCGCTGATTTTCCTCGGCGAACATTTTCTACATCGCGCCAGGGCGCACGGCGCTTGCGATCCTTCCGCTGCTGCTGGTCATCTTCGGCTTCCGTTATTTCGGCTGGAAAGGAGTGCTCGCGGCGCTGTGTTGCCGCGGCCGTGATCGCGGCGGCCGCATGGGCGGCTTCGCCGTTGCTGCGCGCGCGCGTGATTGCGAGCTTCGAGGAGGTCCGCGCCTACCAGGCCGACAATGCCGTCGTCATCGACCGGCGATCCGGCTTGAGCTCTGGAAGAAGATCGTTCGCGATCATCGCGGACGCGCCGGTGATCGGCCACGGCACCGGCTCGATCCCGGAACAATTCCGCCGCCTCGCGGTCGGCGAGGGGTGTTCGGCCTCTCCTCGGTCAATCCGCACAACCAGATTTTTGCGGTTGCGAATCCAGCTCGGCCTGCTGGGCGTCGCGGTCCTGATGACGATGTGGCTCTGCGCATCTCGCGCTGTTCCGCGGCGGCGGGCTGATCGCCTGGTTCGGCATCGTGATGGTGGTGCAGAATGTCGCCTCCGCGCCGTTCAATTCGCATCTGTTCGATTCCTTCCACGGCTGGCTCTATGCGTTCGGCTTCGGCGTGCTCGGCGGGATCGCGTTGCGCGAGCGCGACATGCGCGGCCGCCCATGATCGTGCTGCCCGCACAGCCGCGCATTCTCGTCGTCGCGCTGCGGCGGCTTGGCGACGTGCTGCTCACCACGCCGCTGATCCGCAGCCTGAAGCGCGCATGGCCGGACGCGGCGATCGATGCGCTGGTGTTCCGCGGCACCGAGGGCATTCTGGCAGGCAATCCCGATATCGCTGATGTCGTCACGCTGCCGGAGCGGGCGAGCGCTGGCGAAAGCCTCGCGCTCTGTGCGCGGCTCTGGCGGCGCCTACGATCTCGCGATCTCCACGCAGAGCGGCGACCGGCCGACGCTGTTCGCCTGGGCGGCGGGCCAGCGCAGAGCGCGGGTTTTGTCGAGGCGCGGCGGACTGATGGCGCGCGATCAAGCGGCTGGCTCTCGGCTATCCGGTGGACATCGTCGGCGGACTGCATCGCGTGAACGAGGTGCTGCGCCTTGCCGAGGCGATCGGCGTCTCTCCGCTGCCCGAGCTTGTCGCGCCGCAGGGCGCGTCGCGGCCCGGCATCGCGCCCGGATCGCCCTTATGCGGTAATCCATGCGGCGCCGATGTTCCGCTACAAGCGATGGACCGCGCGAGGGTTGGCGCGAAGTCGCTCGCGGCGGGTCTGAGCGCGCGCGGGCTTGCGGTCGTCGCGACCGGCGGACCGGATGACCGGCCCTATCTCGATGAGGTCTGGTCCGGTCAGCCGGAGGTTCGTCGCGTCGATGGCGCGCTGCCTGGCCGGAGCTTGTCTGCGCTGATCGCGGGCGCGCAGATTTATGTCGGCCCGGATACGTCGGTGACCCATCTCGCGGCCGCGACCGGCGCGCCGACGGTCGCGCTCTTCGGCCCGACCGATCCGCGCCTGTGTGGCCCGTGGCCGGCAGGTGGCCTCGACCAGCCTTGGGACGCTGCCGGAACCATCCAGAACCGCCACAATGTCTGGCTGGTGCAGAACCCGCCGTCCTGCCCATATGCGATCTTGCCGTGCCAGCAGGAGGGCTGCGAGCGCCACCGCAACAGCCACAGCCAGTGCCTCGATGAACTGAGCTGTCTCGCAAGTGCTTTCCGCCGTCGATGCGGCGCTCGCCGCCGGCGCGCCCAGCCGCCGCTACGGTGGCGCACAGGCCTAAACGCGGCTATTGGAACGGGATCGAACGAAGCCGACAATGCTCGAAAGTCCCGACACTCACGCCGCGCCAATACCTGATCGTCGCGCATGATCTGATCGCGACGGCGGTCGCGATTGTTGCGAGCTTCTTATATCCGCTTCGAGGAGACGGGGCTGGCAAGCGCGCTCGACGGGCTGCTGCGCTTCCTGCCCGGCATTCGTCGTCTATGCGGGCTTCATCTATTTCCTGTTCGGCCTGCACGCCTCGAAGTGGCGGTTCACCTCGCTGCCGGACCTCTTCAACATCGTGCGCGCGTCGACCGTGCTTGGCGATCTCGCTGCTCGTCCTCGATTACGTGCTGGTCTCGCCGCAGGTCTATGGCGCATACTTCTTCGGCAAGATCGACCATCGTCGCTCTACTGGTTCCTGCAGATGGCGTTCCTGGCGGGCTCGCGCATCGCCTATCGCCAGTTCCGCTATGTGCGCACGCAGCAGCTCGTCGCGCGGCGGAGGCGCAGCGCCGACGCTGGTGCTCGGGCGCGCCGCCGATGCCGAGGTGCTGCTGCGCGCGATCGAGAGCGGCGCGGTCAGCCGCGTGCGGCCGGTCGGCATTCTCTCGCCGTCGATTGCCGACCGCGGCCAGTCGATGCGCGGCATTCCGGTGGTCGGCAGCCTCGACGATCTCGAACAGGTGGTGCGCGACAGCGAAGCGCGCGGCACGCACATCGCGCGGCTGATCTTCACGCCGTCCGCGCTGGTGCCGGAGGTCGCGCCGGAATCGACGCTGATGCGTGCGCGCCGTCTCGGGCATGCCGACCAGCCGCTTGCCGGCGCTCACCGAAGGCGGCGAGGCGCTGCAGCTTGCGCCGGTCGCGGTCGAGGATCTGCTGCTGCGCGCCGAGCGTGACGATCGACTACGCTCGGCTCGAAGGCGTCGTGCGCGGCAAGTCGATCCTCGTCACCGGCGGCGGCGGCTCGATCGGCGCGGAGATCTGCGATCGCGTGGTGACGTTCGGCGCCGCGCGGCTGCTGGTGGTCGAGCATTCCGAGGTCGCGCTGCATACGGTGGTCGAAGGCGCTGCGCGGCAAGGGCACGGCGCCGAGCATCGACGGCCGCATCGCGGATGTGCGCGACCGCGAGCGCATCATGGCGGTGTTCGCGGACTTCAAGCCCGACATCGTGTTCCACGCCGCCGCGCTCAAGCACGTGCCGCTGCTTGAGCGCGACTGGGGCGAGGGGATCAAGACCAACGTGTTCGGCTCGGTGAACGTGACCGACGCCGCGGTCGCGGCGGGCGCGGCCGCGATGGTGATGATCTCGACCGACAAGGCGATCGAGCCAGTGTCGGTGCTCGGCGCGACCAAGCGGCTCGCCGAAATGTACGCGCAGGCGCTCGATGCGGATTTCGCGCGCCGCGCCGCTGGGCAAGCCTGCGATGCGGCTGATCGCGGTGCGTTTCGGCAATGTGCTCGCCTCGAACGGCTCGGTGGTGCCGAAATTCAAGGCGCAGATCGAGGCGGGCGGACCGGTCACCGTCACGCACCCCGACATGGTGCGCTATTTCATGACCATCCGCGAGGCTTGCGACCTGGTCGTCACGGCGGCGAGCCATGCGCTGCAGACCGAGCGGCCGGACGTGTCGGTCTATGTGCTCAACATGGGTCAGCAGGTGCGCATCGTCGAACTCGCCGAGCGCATGATCGCGCTCTCCGGCCTCGAGCCGGGGCGCGACATCGAGATCGAATTCACCGGCGTTCGGCCGGGCGAGCGGCTGCATGAAATCCTGTTCGCGCATAACGAGCCGAGCGCCGAAATCGGCATCGCCGGAATTGTGGCGGCGAAGCCGAGCAGTCCGTCGATCGAGTCGATGCGCGGCTGGCTTGAGACGCTGAAGCAAGGCCTCGCGCGCAACGACCGCTCGGTGATCTACGGCGTGCTGCGCGACGCGGTGCCGGATTTCCGCGGCGAAGCCGCCTGAACCATTTCGGCGATGGCGGTTCTGGTGTCGGCAGCGGGTTGCCAGCCGGCGGCGAGGAGCTTTGACGGATCGGCGACGAGCGTGCCGGCAAGGCGGTCGAACCAATCGCCTTTGCCGATGATCTTGAGTACTGCCGACAGCAATGCGGGTGGAACCGTGACGAGCCCCGGCGTTCGTCCCAGCGCGGCGCGCAACATCGCGACAAGTTCTGCGACGCTGATGGGGTTCGGGTCGGCGACGAGAAACGTTTCATTCACGGCGCGCCTGTCTTCCAGCGCGAAGCGAATGGCCGCGATGAGATTGTTGAGCGCGAGCAGCGAGCGCTTATTTTCGAACGCGCCGAAGGGGAGGGGCACGGGTAACGCCGCAAGCCGCATCAGGCTTGCGAGATTGCCTTTCGCGCCGGGCCCGTAAACCAGTGCCGGACGCAGGATCGTGTAGGGCACGCCGGCCGCGCGCACCGCGGCTTCCGCCGCCAGCTTGGAGCGGCCATAGGCGTCGGTCGGATGCGGTTCGTCGGCTCTCGCGCAGAGGATGATCCGCGAGTGCGCCGGCCTGCGCGCGCGTGGACGACATGAAGATGAAGCGCTGCACGCCCGCCGCCTTCGCGGCGGCGGCAAGCTCGGCCGTCGCAATGTGGTTCACGCGGTCGTACATCGCTTCGGAAATCTCCGGCCCGACATGCGCGATGCCGGCGAGATGCACGACGGCGTCCATCCCGGCGACGAGCGGATGCCAGTCGACCGGCTGCGCAAGGTCGGGCAACGCCACGACGTCAGCGCCGGACAGGGCGTTCAATCCCCTGCGTTCGCGCGCCGCGGCGCGCACGGTGTACCCGGCCTGCGCCAGCGCCGCCGTCAGCGGCCGTCCGATGAATCCCGACGCGCCCGTCACCAGGACGCGCATCAGCGCTTGCCTCGCTGGAAGGTGAGCAGAACCCAGGCGACCAGCGCGCCGCCGAGCGCGAGCGTCGCAAGATCGACCCGCCAGTCGGGCTCGATCGCGCTCACCAGCGCGAGCCCGGCGAGCGACACATTGAGCACGAACACCCGCACGACGATCTCCGGCACCGAGAAGCCGCCATCCGTCGCGCGCTGATAGAAGTGCGTGCGGTGCGCCTCCCAGACCGCCTCGCCATGCGCGAGGCGGCGCATCAGCGTCAGCGTCGCGTCGGCAAGGTAATAAAGCGGCAGCAGCAGTGCGGCGACGAGATGCCCGCGCCCTGCCAGCCACAGCAGGATCCAGCCGAGCACCAGCCCGATCGGCAGGCTGCCGACATCGCCGAGAAACAGCCGCGCCACCGGCCGGTTGAACGGCGCAAATCCGATGATTGCGCCGAGCAGCGCCAGTGCGGCCAGCACCGCCGGCGGCGGTGCGGCGCCGATCGCGCCGAGCAACACGACGCCCGCGGTCACCGGCACGACTTCGGCGACCGTCATCCAGTCGAGCCCGTCCATGAAATTGACGAGGTTCACGAACCAGACGCCGCCGAGCACCATCAGCCCGCGCTCGGCCCACTGAGGCGAACTGCGGCACGATGCTGAAGTCCGCCGGCAGCATCGCGATCACCAGGCCCACGGCGATGAACTGCATCAGCAGCCGTGGGGCCGGACCCAAGACCGCGCAGATCGTCGACCGTGCCGACAGCGGCGAGCAGCACGACCGCGATCGTCAGCGCGAGCAAGTTCGCGCTGAAACCGACGACCAGCGCGCCAAGCCAGACGCCGGCGAGTGTCGCGGCGACGACCGCGATCCCGCCGCCCTGCGGTGTCGGCTTCGTGTGCGAGGAGCGTGCATTCGGGCGTGCGAGCGCGTAGCGCTCGAGCAAAGGATGCAGCGCAACGATCAGTCCCGCGCTCAGCCCGGCCGCGACCAGCAGCACGAGGCAGATCGAGCGCCCAGGTGAGTGCGCCTGCGGCGTCCCCCAAAATCCCGACCTCCGTCGCCAGCGCGCGAGTTTTAGGCTAAAGCGGGCCGTTGTCGATCCACCGGACCCGATGCCCAAACTTCTTTTTCTCGTCACCGAGGACTGGTTTTTCGTCTCTCATTTCCTGCCGATGGCGCGCGCGGCGCGAGCGGCCGGGTTCGAGGTCGTGGTCGCGACACGCGTGCGCAATCACGCGGCGCGCATCGAGGCGGAAGGCTGCCGCGTCGTGCCGCTGGAAGGCGAGCGGCGCAGCCTCGGTCCGGTCGAGGCGCTGCGCGGCTTCTTCCGCATCGCCAGCATCGTGCGCGCCGAGCGGCCCGACATCGTGCATTGCATCGCGCTGCGCATGGTTGCGCTCGGCGGGCTGGCGGCGCGCTTCGGCGGCGCGAAGCGGCTGGTGCTGGCGCCGACCGGGCTCGGCCTGTTGTGGAGCGAGGACAGCGTCATCAATCGTCTCGCACGCACCGTACTACGCTTCGTCGTCGGGCGATGGCTGCGCGGCGAGCACACGCGCTATCTGTTCGAGAACACCGACGATCCGCGCGAGTTCGGTCTCGAGGATGCCCCCACGGTGACGATCGTGCCGGGCGCTGGCGTCGATCCGCAGGACTTCCCGGTTTCGCCGGAGCCGCCCGCGCCGCCGCTGAAGGTCGCGGTCGTCGCGCGCATGATCGCCGCGAAGGGTATCGAGGATGCGGTCGTGGCCGTCCGCCGCGCGCGCGAGCTCGGTGCGCCGGTCGAGCTCGATCTCTACGGCGCGCCCGATCCGTCGAACCGCCGCTCGTGCAGTGAGGCCGACTTGCAGAGATGGTCGGCGGAGCCCGGCATCCGCTGGAACGGTCCGACCGCCGAC
Source organism: uncultured Alphaproteobacteria bacterium (assembly GCA_963779545.1). Lineage (GTDB taxonomy): Bacteria > Pseudomonadota > Alphaproteobacteria > Rhizobiales > Xanthobacteraceae > PALSA-894. Next base: position 57,553 of record CAVZYQ010000022.1, read on the forward strand.
GTCGCGGAAGTGTGGCGCACGCATCATGTCGCGATGCTGCTGACCTGGTATCGCGAGGGCGTGCCGCGCAGCCTGATCGAGGCGGCGGCAAGCGGCCGTCCGATCGTCACGACCGATTCGCCCGGCTGCCGCGACCTGGTGCGCGACCGTCAGGAGGGCATGCTGGTTCCGCTGCGGGACACGGAAGCTGCCGCCCGTGCCGTTGCCGCCCTTGCCGCCGATGCCGACCTGCGCGCGCGCCTCGGGCACGCGGCGCATGCGCGCGCGGCCGGCCGCTTCACCGAGGCGGAGGTGAGGCAGAAGGTCGGTTCCGTCTACGCCTCGTTCGGCCTGTAATCTGTTGATTCAAAACGTGTTCGGGGGCAAATTGCGGTTGCGGTCGCCAGCCGCGGGATGGCCGTGCTAGAGCGGAATCGATGCGGGGCCCGCCGGCAAGGCGGAGGCGCGGAACGCGCGCGCACTTGAGTTGGGGATGCACGAGCGAATGAGCGGGGCCAAGGGCGAGGCAAAGCCGATCCGGCTGGGCGTCATCGGTGTCGGCATCATGGGCAGCAATCATGCCCGTGTGCTCGCCGACCTGCCGGGCGTGAAGCGTCGTCGGCATCGCCGATCCGGCCGCGTCGCATCGCGAATTGCTCGCGCAGATCGTCGGCTGCGAGGTGTGCGACGACGCCGAGGCGCTGATCGATCTCGGCATCGATGCGGCCGTCGTCGCCGCGCCGACGCATCTGCATCACGACATCGCGCTCACCTGCATCAAGCGCGGCGTGCATGTGCTGGTCGAAAAGCCGATCGCCTCGAATGTCGAGGAGGGCCGCGCGATCGTCGCGGCGGCCGAGCGCGCCGGCGTCACGCTGATGGTCGGCCATGTCGAGCGCTTCAATCCGGCCGTGCAGGCGATCAAGGAAGCGATCAAGGGCGAGGACATCCTCTCGATCGCGATCACGCGCGTCGGCCCGTTCCCGCCGCGCATGTCGAATGTCGGCGTGGTGATCGATCTCGCGGTGCACGACATCGACCTGATCCGCTGGTTCACCGATTCGGAAATCACCGAGGTGCAGCCGCAGATCAAGAGCGCGGTCGCCGAGCGCGAGGACATCGCGCTGCTGCAGTTCCGCACCGCCTCCGGCGTGCTGGCGCAGATCAACACCAACTGGCTGACGCCGTTCAAGACGCGCACGGTGCACATCGCGACGCGCAACAAGTATCTGATCGGCGATCTGCTGACGCGGCAGGTCACCGAGTGCTTCGGCTTCAAGCCGGACGGCAGCTATTCGATGCGGCATCTCTCGGCCGGCCATGCCGAGCCGTTGCGCTCCGAATTGCTCGCCTTCGTCAAGGCGATCCGCGACCGCGAGGCGCCGCCGGTCACCGGCGCGGAGGGCGTCGCGAGCCTCGAAGTTGCCATGCGCTGCCTGCAGGGCGGCGCCGAACTCGCGCCCGCCGTGCCGCGCAAGCCGCGCCGCGTCGCCGGCTGAACTTATTCGCATTGCTGCTCTTGGACTTTGAATGAACCAGCACGCCCGCATGTCATGCTCCGCTTCCGTTCATCGATGTTGCCGCACAGCGCCGCCGCCTCGGCACGCGCATCGACGACGCGATCGCGCGCGTGGTCGAGCACTGCCAGTTCATCAACGGGCCCGAGGTGCGCGAGCTGGAGCGCGACCTCTCGGCGTTCTGCGGCGCGCAGCATGCGATCGGCGTTGCGAGCGGCACCGATGCGCTGGTGCTGGTGCTGATGGCGAAGGGGATCGGCCGCGGCGACGCGGTGATCTGTCCCGTCGTTCACCTATGCGGCGAGCCCGGAGTCGGTCGCGCTGGTCGGCGCGACGCCGGTGTTTGCGGAAGTGAACGAGACGACGTTCAACCTCGACCCGGCCGGCATCGAGCGCGCGGTCGCGGCCGCGAAGAAGGCAGGGCTCACGCCGAAGGCGCTGATGACGGTCGATCTGTTCGGCCTGCCGGCCGACTACGAGGCGATCAACCCGGTCGCCGAAAAGCTCGGCCTCTATATCATCGACGACGCCGCGCAGAGCTTCGGCGCCGAGGCGAAGGGCCGCAAGATCGGCACGCTCGCGCCGGTCACCACGACCAGCTTCTTTCCCGGCGAAGCCGCTCGGCTGCTACGGCGACGGCGGCGCGGTGTTCACCGATGACGATGCGCTGGCGGACATCGATCCGCAGCCTGCGCAATCACGGGCAGGGCACCGACCGCTACGACAATGTGCGCGTCGGCATGACCGGGCGGCTCGATACCATCCAGGCGGCGGTGCTGATCGAGAAGCTGAAGATCTTCCCCGACGAGATCGTGGCGCGCGAGCGGATCGCGCGGCGCTACAATGCGGCGCTGTCCGACGTGGTGCGCGTGCCGCACCTGTCGAACGAGTCCACCTGCGTGTGGGCGCAGTACACGATCCGCGTCTCCGGCGGGCGGCGCGACGCGCTGGCGAAGGCGCTCGGCGCGCAGGGCATCCCGACCGCGCAATATTATCCGGTGCCCTCGCACCGGCAGGGCGCCTATCGCGGCTATCCGGTGGCGGAGGGCGGGCTGGCGGTGACCGAAAAGCTCGCCGGCGAGGTCATCAGCCTGCCGATGCACGCCTATCTGGACGAAGCGACGCAGGACCGCATCGTCGCGGCCGTGCGCGGGGCGCTGCGCGGGCTAAGACTCAGGCTATGCTGCCCACAACAAGGGCAGGACATTGATCAACCGCATCCTCACCGTCGGCGGCCTGACGCTTCTGTCGCGCGTCACCGGCTTTGCGCGCGACATCGTGATGGCGGCCGTGCTCGGCGCCGGGCCGATCGCGGATGCGTTCCTCGTCGCGTTCCGTCTGCCGAACCATTTCCGCGCGATCTTCGCCGAGGGCGCGTTCGCGGCGGCGTTCGTGCCGGCCTATGCGCGCATCCGCACGCAGAACGGCGTCGGATGCCGCGAAGCTGTTCGGCGACCGCATCTTCACGCTGCTGCTGGCGAGCCAGACTCGTGCTGCTCGCGCTCGCGCTGCTGTTCACGCCCGCGGTGATCTGGCTGCTGGCGCCCGGCTTTCGCGACGAGCCGCTGCGCTTCGGCCTCGCGACCGAACTGACGCGCATCACGTTTCCGTATCTGCTGCTGATGACGCTGGTGACGCTCTATTCCGGCATCCTCAATTCGCTCGGCAAATTTGCGACCGCCGCCGCTGCGCCGATCCTGCTCAATCTCACCATGATCGTGACGCTCGCGACCGCGGTATTCTTCCCGACCGCTGGCCACGCCGCCGCATGGGGCGTGCTGATCGCGGGCGTGCTCGAAGTGCTGCTGGTCGGCGGCGCGGCCTTGCGTGCGGACGTGATGACGACGCTGCGCCGCCCGTGGCCCGATCCGGAAGTGAAGCGCTTCTTCAAGGCGCTCGGGCCCGCGACCGTCGGCTCGGCCGGCGTGCAGCTTGCGCTGTTCGCCGACACCATCATCGCGAGCTTCCTCGCAGCCGGCGCGCTCTCGGCGCTGTACTACGCCGACCGCCTCTATCAGTTGCCCGGCGGTGTCATCGGCATCGCGGTCGGCACCGTGCTGCTGCCCGAAATGGCGCGCCGTATCGCGGCCGGCGACGTCGATGGCGCACGCGCCGCGCAGCAGCGCGCGATCGAGTTCACGCTGCTGCTCGCGATTCCCTGCGTCGCGGCGTTCCTGATCGTGCCGGACCTGATCATGCGCGCGTTGTTCATGCGCGGGAAATTCACTGCTGGCGATGCGAACGCCGCCGCGATGACGCTCGCCGCCTACACGATCGGGCTCATTCCGTTCGTCCTGATGCGCAGCGCCGTTTCGCCATTCTTCGCGCGGGGCGATACCGCGACCCCAGTGAAGGCTGCACTTGCGGCTGTTGCGGTGAACGTCGCGCTGAAGATCGTGTTCCTGCTCTCGACAGATTTGCAGCAGGCCGGTCTCGCGCTCGCGACCTCGATCGGCACGTGGATCAACTTTCGGCCTGATCCTGTGGTTCGGCCTGCGCGCCGGCTTCATGAGCTTCGATGCGCCGTTCCTGCGCGACGTCGGCAAGCTCGCCGCCGCTGGCTTCGCACTCGCCGCCGTGCTGTGGATCGCGCAGTGGCCGGTGCTCGCGATGACCGCCGGCTTCCCCGGCGTGCACAATGCGCTCGCGCTGGTGCTGCTCGGTTTCCTCGGCGCGCTCGTCTACGGCGGTGCGATCTTCGGCCTATTCGGCAAGGCTTGGCTCACGAATTTGTGGCGAACACCCAAGGCCGTCACGCCCGCTTCCGCTCCTCCGGCACAAGAGTGAACACGCGCGGCTTGCCGAGCCGTAGCACACCGACCTCGATGGTCCGCCCGATGCGCTCGCCGGTGAGCAGGCGGATCAGGTCATCAGCGCCGGTCACCGGCTCGCCGTCGAGCGAGACGATCATGTCGCCGGTCAGCAAGCCGGCGCGGTTCGCCGGACTTCCCGGCTCGCTCGCCGTGATCGTCGCGGCGGAGAATTGCGTCAGGCCGTTGGCAAGCTGTAGGCGCCGCGAAATTGAAGTCTGCTGCGCCGAGATGCCGATGTAGGCGCGCCGGACGCGGCCATGCCGCACCAGTTCGCCGAGCACGAAGTTCGCCGTATTTGCCGCGACGGCGAAGCAGATGCCTTGCGCGCCCTGAATGATCGCCGTGTTCACGCCGATCACCTCGCCGCGCGAGGAGACGAGCGGTCCGCCGGAATTGCCCGGGTTGAGTGCCGCATCGGTCTGGATCACGTCGTCGATCAGCCGTCCGGTGCGTGCGCGCAGCGAGCGGCCGAGCGCCGAAACGACGCCCGCCGTGACGGTCGACTCGAAGCCGAGCGGATTGCCGATCGCCACCACAAGCTGGCCGCGCCGTAGCGCCTTCGAATCGCCGAGCCGCGCGGCGGGCAGCGTCACCGGCGCGTCGACCCGCACCAGCGCGAGGTCGGTGTCAGGGTCGTCGCCAACCACGCGCGCGGTCAGGCTGCGGCCCTCCGTGGTCATGAGTTCCACGCGCGAGGCGCCGCCGACCACATGGCTGTTGGTCAGCACCAGGCCGTCGGGTGCGACGATCACGCCCGAGCCGGAGCCCGCGCGCTGCGCCTTGTTGGCGTGCCACACGTCGATGCGCACCACCGCCGGGCCGACGCGGTCGACCACGTCGATGATCGCCTGCGAGTAGGCGTCGAGCAGCGCGGTGTCGTCAGCCGGAACGGGTGCGGTGGCATCACCGGAGCGAGCGGCGTCTCGTCGTCGAGGACGAAATCGATGTGAGTCGAGCATGTGCGTTCGGGGGTTATGGACTTGCGATTCGTTCCGCAGATATGGGGTGCCGGCCGGCCTTGCGAAAGGTTCGGGCTGCGTCCCGAAATCGACCACGATTGCGTGATGCTTTCCGGCGGAGGAGCGCGTCCGTATATATGTGGGCAGAACGGGTCATGAGAGCCCGAAGCCTTCCGGGTCTTTGGTGGAATACATGCGGATGGTCGTTCCGGCGCGCCTTGCGCCGTTGATTCTGGGATTGGCTCTGGCTGGATGCGGGGAGGGCGCGCCGAAGCAGGCCGCGCCGCCGCCCCCAGCCGTGACAGTCGCAAAGCCGCAGAAGCAGACCGTCACCGATTTCGACGAATACGTCGGGCGCTTCATCGCGGTCGACTCGGTCGAGATCCGCTCGCGCGTCTCCGGTTACCTCGAAAAGGTGCAGTTCAAGGACGGCCAGATCGTCAAGCAGGGCGATCTGCTGTTCGCGATCGATCGGCGCCCGTTCGAGGCGACACTCGCGCAGACGCGCGCGAACCTTGCGCAGGCGCGCGCCAATCTCGCGTTTGCGACCAGCGACCTCGCACGCGCCTCGCAGCTGGTGCGCGACCGCACCATCACGGAACAGACCTTCGACCAGCGCACGCAGGCGAAAAGCGTTGCCGAAGCGTCAGTCGCCGCACAGGAGGCGGCGGTACGTCAGGCCGAGCTCGATCTCCAGTTCACCGAACTGAAGGCGCCCGTCACCGGCCGGATCGGCGACCGGCGCGTATCGGAAGGCAACTGGTGACCGGCGGAACCGGCGGCAACACCACGCTGCTCGCCACCATCGTTTCGATCGACCCGATCCGCTTCGAATTCACCTTCGATGAGGCTTCGTTCCTGCGCTACGAGCGCCTCGGCAAGGAGGGCAAGGACATCACCAGCCGCGGCGCCGGCGTCGAGGTTGGCATCAAGCTGATCGACGAGAGCGATTTCACGCACAAAGGCACGATGGACTTCGTCGACAACGTGATCGAACGCGCCTCCGGCACGATCCGCGGCCGGGCGGTACTCGCCAATCCGAACGGCGTCTTCACGCCGGGCATGTTCGCGCGCGTGCGCGTGCCCGGCTCGCCGCCCTACGAGGCGCTGGTGCTGCCGGACAGCGCGATCGGGTCCGAGCAGGCGCGCAAGTTCGTGCTGGCGGTGGACGGGGAAAATGTCGCGCGCGCCAAGTACGTCACGCTCGGGCAGCTCGCCGGCAATCTGCGCGTCATCAAGGACGGCATCTCGCCCGACGACCGGGTGATCGTGAACGGCCTGATGCGCGCGCGCGCCGGCGTGAAGGTGACGCCGCAAGAGGATGTCGCGGCGCCCGCCCCGGCCGGCCCGCAAGCGCGCAGCAACTAGGCGCCACGATGAAGATCTCGCGTTTTTTCATCGACCGCCCGATCTTCGCCTCGGTGCTGTCGATCGTGTTCATCATTCTCGGCGGCGTGTCCTTCATCCGCCTGCCGATTGCGCAGTATCCCGAGATCGCGCCGCCGATCATCAATGTCAGCGGGCAATATCCCGGCGCCAACGCCGAAGTCGTCGCCACGACCGTGGTCGCTCCGATCGAGGAGCAGATCAACGGCGTGGAGAACATGCTCTACATGTCGTCGAACGCGACCGCAGACGGGCGCTTCTCGATCGCTGTGACGTTCGAAATCGGCACCAATCTCGATATCGCGCAGGTGCAGGTGCAGAACCGCGTCGGCATCGCGCAGCCGCGCCTTCCGGTCGACGTGCGCCAGATCGGCGTGACGGTGACCAAATCCTCGCCCGACCTGATGATGGTCGTGCATCTCTATTCGCCCGACCAGTCGCGCGACGCGCTGTTCGTGTCGAACTACGCGACGCTCGAGATCAAGGACGCGCTTACGCGTGTCGACGGCGTCGGCTCGATCACGGTGTTCGGGAGCCGTGACTATGCGATGCGCGTCTGGCTCGATCCGGGACGACTGCAGTCGCTCGGCATGACGGCGAATGATGTCACGCAGGCGCTGCAGGCGCAGAACATCCAGGTCGCCTCTGGGGTGCTGAATCAACCGCCGGTCGATCAGCCGGGCGCGTTCCAGATCGCCGTGCAGACGCTCGGGCGTCTGGCGAATCCGGAAGAATTCTCCAACATCGTCGTGAAGCAGACCGCGGGCGCGGTGGTGCGGCTGAAGGACGTCGCGCAGGTCCAACTTGCCGCGCAAGACTATTCGTCGAATTCCTACCTCGGCCGCAATCCCGCCGTGGCACTCGCGATCTTCCAGCGGCCGGGCTCGAACGCGCTCGCAACCGCCGACGCCATCGTCAAGACGATGGAGGGTCTCTCGAAGCGCTTCCCGCCCGGCATCCAACACGCCATCGTCTACAACCCGACCGAATTCATCCGGCAGTCGGTCAATGCGGTGATCGAGACGATCCTCGAAGCCGCGTTGCTCGTCGTTCTGGTGATCGTCATCTTCCTGCAGACGTGGCGGGCGGCGGTCATTCCGATCATCGCGATTCCGGTGTCGTTGATCGGCACGTTCTTCTTTATGGCGGCGTTCGGCTTTACGCTGAACAATCTGACCTTGTTCGGTCTCGTGCTGGCGGTCGGCATCGTGGTGGACGACGCCATCGTCGTGGTCGAAAACGTCGAGCGCGGCATCGCGGATGGGCTTTCGCCGCGCGACGCTGCGATCCGCTCGATGGACGAAGTCGGAGGAGCGCTGATCGCGATCGCGCTCGTGCTGTGCGCGGTGTTCATCCCCTCCGCATTCATCACCGGCATATCGGGCCAGTTCTACCGCCAGTTCGCGCTGACGATCGCGGGCGCGACGATCGTCTCGTGCACGGTCTCGCTGACGCTTTCGCCGGCTTTGTGTGCGCTCCTGCTCAAGCCGCATGATCCAAAACACCGCGACCGCTGGTGGGAAGTGCCGATCCACGGCTTCTTCCGCATGTTCAATTTCGGCTTCGACAAGTTCGCGAACGGCTATGGCTGGCTTGTCCGCAAGGTCGTGCGCTTTGCCGTGCTCATGCTGGTCGTCTACGCGGCCGTGCTTGCCTACGGGCTGAACGAATTCCGCAAGACGCCGACCGGCTTCATCCCGCAGCTCGACCGCGGCATCATCATCGTGGCGGCGCAGCTTCCGCCCGGCGCCGCGCTTGCGCGCACCGACGCGGTCATGCGCCGCGCGATGGACATGGCGCTGCAAGTGCCGGGGGTGACCGGCGGCATGGTGGTGGTCGGGTTTTCCGGCGCGACCTTCACCAACGCGCCGAATTCCGGCGCGATCTTCCTCGTGCTCGACCCGTGGGAGGTGCGCGCCAAGAAGGAGAACCAGTCCTCAAACGCCATTCAGGCCGAACTGTTCAAGCGCTACGCCGCGATCCAGGAGGCGCTGGTCATCGTGATCCAGCCGCCGCCGGTGCCGGGCATCGGCAATGCGGGCGGCTTCCGCATGATGGTCGAGGATCGCGCGGGACGCGGGCCGCAGGCGCTCCAGGCCGCCGTCGGCGCGATGATGGGCCGCGCCGCGCAGACGCCCGGCGTGCAGCAGGTGTTCTCGTTGTTCGAGACATCGACGCCGCAGCTTTATCTCGACATCGATCGTACCAAGGCGCAGATGCTCGGCGTGCAGGTCACGGACGTGTTCGCTGCGCTGCAGATCTATCTCGGCTCGGCCTACGTCAACGACTTCAACCTGTTCGGCAAGACGTTCCGTGTAACCGCGCAGGCGAGCGCCGCGTATCGCAACGCGCCGGACGACGTTCTGAAAATCCGCGTGCGTAACGCGAGCGGCGACAGCGTTCCGCTTGGATCGTTCACGACCGTGCGCGACATTTCGGGGCCGTATCGCGTGCCGCGCTACAATCTCTATCCGTCCGCCGAACTCGATGGAAACGCGGCACGCGGATACAGCCAGGGGCAGGCGATCGAGATCATGGAGAAGCTCGCCGCCGAAGTGCTTCCCGACGGCTTCAGCTACGAGTGGACCACACTCGCGTTCCAGCAATTGCGCGCCGGCAATACGGCGATCTTCGCCTTCGCGCTCGCGGTCGCGTTCGTGTTCCTGGTGCTGGCGGCGCAATACGAGAGTTTGACGCTGCCGCTCGCCGTCATCCTCATCGTGCCGATGTGCCTGGTGGCGGCGATCGTCGGGGTGCTGCTGCGCGGCTTCGACAACAACATCCTGACGCAGGTCGGATTCGTGGTGCTCATAGGCTTGGCGGCCAAGAACGCGATTCTGATCGTGGAGTTTGCCAAGCAGCTCGAGGATCAGGGCCGCAGCCGATGGGATGCCGCGGTGGAGGCAGCGCGGCTGCGCCTGCGGCCGATCCTGATGACCTCGCTCGCCTTCATCTTCGGCGTGACGCCGATGGTGTGGGGCGTCGGGGCGGGCGCGGAGCTGCGCCAGACGCTCGGCACCACGGTGTTCTCCGGCATGATCGGCGTGACGGCTTTCGGCCTGATCTTCACGCCGGTGTTCTATGTGGTCTGCCGCTGGATCGCGGCGCGCACGGCGCGGAAGCCGCGCGAGGCCGTGCCGCATCCGGCGGAATAGGCTGCGGCAAACCGCGCATGCGGCCGCTCCGCCGAATGCTCCGTTCACCAATTCGTGATCCTCACCCGGCTCGCCCAAATCGCTAGTTTTGAGGAATAACAAACAAGGGGCCGGGGTTGTCCGATTTGCCGGGCGCTCGCCCGCCCAAAGGGGAGAACACACAATGCTTCGTACCGTGATCGCCGTTGCCGCCATTGCAGTCGGCGTGACCGTCGTTGCCGCGCAGTCCGATCCGATCGCCGCCCGCAAGGCGCTGATGAAGAACATGGGCGCCGCGACCAAGACCGGCGGCGGGATGGCCAAGGGCGAGGTGCCATACGATCAGGCCAAGGCGCAGGAGATTTTCGCGACCTATATCGATGTGTCGGCGAAGATGCCTGCGCTTTTCCCCGACAATTCCAAGACCGGCGGCGAGACCACGGCGTCCCCAAAGATTTGGGAAGACAAGGCAGGCTTCCAGAAGGCGTTCGACGAAGATGTCGAGCGACGCCAAGGCGGCGCAATCGTCCGTGAAGGACCTCGACAGCTTCAAGGGCGCGTTCGGCGGATTGACCAAGAACTGCGGCGGCTGCCACGAGACCTATCGCGTCAAGAAGAGCTGACGCTACTTTCCGCGGGAATAGCGAAGGGCGGCCCTTGTGCCGCCCTTCGGCTTTTCGGATTGCGGCGCGCCGCCTAGACTGGCGTAAAGGAGGAAGCATTCGTGCTGCGCAAGCTGTTCGCCATCGCGGTCGTGCTCGGCCTCATCGGGCTTGGCGTGTTCTGGTTCGTCACCATCCCGGCGACCGTGCCGGCAAGCGCGCTTGGGAGCCACACGCCGAATGCCGCGAATGGCAAGGAGATGTTCTACGCGGGCGGCTGCGCCTCCTGCCACGCGACGCCCAATCAGGACGACAAGACCAAGCTCGGCGGCGGGCTCGGGCTGAAGTCGCCGTTCGGGACGTTCTACGTGCCGAACATCTCGCCCGATCCAAACGACGGCATCGGCAAGTGGAGCGAGGCGGACTTCGTCACCGCGATGCTGAAGGGCACGTCGCCGGACGGGCGGCACTATTTCCCGGCGTTTCCCTACTCCAGCTATCAGAAGATGAAGGTCGAGGACGTGCGCGACCTGTTTGCACACATCAAGACGCTGCCCGCCGTGCAGGGCCGCGTGCGCGACCATGACGTGCCGTTTCCGTTCAATGTGCGGCGTTCACTCGGCGGCTGGAAATTCCTCTTCCTCGACGGCAAGCCGTTCCAGCCGGACGCGTCGAAAGACGCAACGTGGAATCGCGGCGCGTACCTCGTGAACGGTCCTGGCCACTGCGCCGAGTGTCATTCGCCGCGCAATCCGCTCGGCGGCATCGTCTCGTCGCAGCGCTTCGCGGGCGGGCCGAATCCGGAAGGCGAGGGCTGGGTGCCGAACATCACGCAGCAGGCGCTGAAGGATTATTCCGACAAGGACATCGCCTACCTGCTCGAGACCGGGCAGACGCCCGACGGCGACTCGGTCGGCGGCTCGATGACGCCGGTGATCCGCAACACCTCGCAGCTTTCGGCCGAGAACCGCAACGCGATGGCGGCCTACATCAAGTCGCTGCCGCCGGTCGAAGGCCCGAAGAAGCCCGAGAAGAAATAGGCAGGCCTTCGGGGTTACCGCGTGCTGTCCGGCGCGCCCGCATGCGTTAGCATGCGCGCGCACTGATCCGGGCGAATCCTCACGCGATGCATCGCAACATCCTCAAAGCCGTCCTGCTCAAGCTCACGTCGGCTTTCATGTTCTCCGTGATGTCGGCGCTGGTGCGCTACGTCAGCGACGTGACGCCGCTCGGACAGGTGGTGTTCTGCCGTTCGTTCTTCGCGATCATCCCGGTGATGCTGGTCTACGCGTGGCGGCGCGAACTCGCCGGCGGCGTTCCGCACCTCGCGCCCGTTCGGACATCTCGGGCGCGGCATGATCTCGGTCGCCGGCATGTTCTTCAATTTCGCCGCGCTCGCGCGGCTGCCGATCGTCGACGTCACCACCATCACGTTCGCGTCGCCGCTGATCACGGTGGCGCTCTCAGCCTGGATCCTGAAGGAGCGCGTGCGCGTCTATCGCTGGACCGCAGTCGGCGTCGGTTTCATCGGCGTCGTGGTGATGCTGTGGCCGCACCTCGACGTCGCGCGCTACACCGGCACCGGCGCTGCCGCATCCGTCGCGACGCTCGGCGCGCTGTTCGCGATGGCGAGCGCCTTCACCAATGCAGGCTCAGTGGTGCAGACGAGGCGCCTGACCGACACCGAAACGACATCGTCGATCGTGCTTTATTTCTCGCTGTTCTGCGCGCTCGGCGGCCTTCTCACGCTGCCATTCGGCTGGATCGTGCCGAGCTGGCCGCAGCTTGCTGCGCTGGTCGGGCTCGGCGTGTTCGGCGGCCTCTCGCACATCCTGCTCACCGAAAGCTACCGCTACGCGCCGGCCTCGCTGGTCGCGCCGCTCGATTACACGGCGCTCTTCTGGGCCTTCATCCTTGGCTACTTTTTCTTCGACGAACTGCCGACCGCGACCGTCTATGTCGGCGCCGTCATCGTGGCGGGCTCGGGCCTATACGTGATCTGGCGCGAGCGCCAGCTCGGGTTGGAACGCGCCCGCGCGCGCGCCGCCTCCGTGCCGCCGAGCGGGACGTAACGCCGAGGACGGGCTACCCGAACGCCTTGAACGTGATGATCGTGTAGGTGTCCTTGATGCCCGGGATCACCTGCACCTTTTCGTTCACAAAGTGCCCGATGTCGGTCGAAATCCTCGACATAGAACTTGACCAGCAGGTCGAAGTCGCCGGCCGTCGAATAGACTTCCGAGGCGATTTCTGCGTCCGCGATGGCGTTCGCCACAGAATAGGACTTGCCCAACTCGCATTTGATCTGGACGAAAAACGGAATCATCGCGGGGCTCCTTCGGCGGCTCGCGCAATCCAGCAAAATCGATGCCCGCTGGCAAGTTGTCAGGACACAATCAGCGCATCGAGCGCCAGCACGCCCTGCGGATAGACCATCAGGGGGTTGATATCGATCTCCCTGATTTCGGGGCGCGCCCGCATCAGCGCGCCGAGTTTCACTGCCACGTCGGCCAGAGCTTCGATATCACTGGGCAGAGCGCCGCGCAGGCCGTCCAGCACACGCGCGCCTTTGAGTTGTTTGATCTCGGCGATAATGCGCTCCCGGGAGAGGTCCGCGGGCATCAGCCGCGCATCGGCGAGCGCCTCGGTCCAGATGCCGCCGAGTCCCACCACAACGATGGGCCCCCACTCGGGATCGCGCCGCGCGCCGACGATCATTTCAATGCCGGGCCGCGCCATCGCTTCGACCAGAATGCCGTCGAGCGTCAGGCCCGGCTGCGCAGCGGCGATACGCTCGTGCATGCGGGGCCACGCGGCTTCCAGCGCGGCTTCATCCGCGATGTTCAGCGCCACGCCACCCGCATCGCTCTTGTGCGCGAGCGCCGCCGCCTGCGCTTTCAGCGCGACCGGATAGCCGATGCGCGCCGCGATCCTTTTCGCCTCGGCCACATCACGCGCCAGCGCGCCATCCGGCACCGCGATGCCGAGCGCCGCGAGATAGGCCTTGCCCTGATACTCAGGCAGGGTGCCAGGCGCGGGGAGGGCAGGCGCATCGAGGGTCGCTGCTGTCTCGTCGCCCCGTCGCGAGCGCTTGTCCGTAAGCCGTCACATGCGCCAGCGCGCGCAGCGCGCGTTCGGGCGAGCGCAGCACCGCGATGCCATTCTGGCGCAATGTTGTGATGAACTCCGGCGGCACCGGGAAGTCATCGCCGAGGAGCGCAATCACGCTCGGCTTGGCATGGCCGGCGAGCACCGGCAGCAGCGCGTTTACCTTGTCCATTGCGTATTTCGGCGAGCCCGCGACCATCGGAAGGCACAAGGAGCCGATCGCGGGATCGTCGAGCAGCGCCTGTGCGGTGCGCGGCCAGAGCGAAACATCGCGCAGCACCATCGCGGTGATGTCGAGCGGGTTGTCGAGCGAGGCGAACGGCGGCAGCACGGTTTTCAGCGTCTCGATCGTGGTGCCGCCGAGCACCGGAATGTCCAGCCCGACGCTGTCGGCGAAGTCGAGCGCGAAGCCTTTGACCGCGCCGGAGTTGGTGATGACGCCCGGCCCCTTCGCGGGCGGCTTGAAGCGCGCCAGCAGCTCGGCAACGTCGACCAGTTCTTCCAGCGTATCGACGACGTGACGGCGGCGTGGCGCAACAATGCGGTCATCACCGCGTAGTCGCCCGCCAGCGCACCGGTGTGGGTCGAGGCAGAGACGCGCGCGCGCTGGCTGCGCCCCGGATGCATCAACACGATCGGCTTGCCGATTTTTTTCGCGCGCGCCGCAAGCGCGAGGAATTTCTGCGGCTTGCGCACCTGCTCGACGAACAGCGCCGCCACCTGCGTGTCGTCGTCCTCGATCAGCGCTTCGAGGAAGTCTTCCGCCGTGAGGTCCGCCTCGTTGCCGGTCGAAATGTAGAACGTGATGCCGAGGCCCTTGGCGAGGAACGCCATGCGCATGATCGCCGCCATCGCGCCGCTCTGCGCCACCATGCCGATCTTCGGCTTTGCGTCGCGTCCGGCGGCCGCTCGACGTTGAACTCGAAGGTGAGCGCCGCGCCGAGCGCGAAGCTGCACATGCCGATGCAATTCGGCCCGAGCATCGCGACGTCCGCCGCGCGCGCTGCCGCCGCAAGCCGCTCCTGATCGGCGCGGCCTTCGTCGCCGACCTCGGCAAAGCCGGACGCGAACACGATCGCGCCGCCGACACCGCGCCGTCCGCACGCCGTGATCGCCTCGGCGGCGGCGGTCTGCGGCACCACCAGCACCGCCACATCGACGCCGTGCGGCAGCGCGTCGATGCCGGGGATGCACGGCCGCCCGTTGAATTCGGGCCGCGAGCGGCTCACCAGATGGATGTCGCCCGCGTAGCCGCAGCGTTCGAGATTGGCGAGCACCGTGGCGCCCATGTGGCCCGGCTCCGGCGAGACGCCGACGATCGCGACCGAGCGCGGCCGCAGCAGGCGGCCGAGCCGCGTAGGCATTTGCGTGTCCATTCGGGCGGGCTCGGGGAGGCGAAACCTTGGATTTTCTCGTTCGGCGGGACGGTACCCGATTTGCCGCAGCGTTCACTATCATTGCGGGCCCGCCGGAGCAGGCGGGAATCGGGAGGGGACATGCCGAAGCTTCGTTTCTGGCTTCTCGTGCTGGCGCTTGGCCTTGTGCCGCAGGCCGCCGCCGCGCAGGCCGTTCCCGACCAAGCCGATCCGCTTCATCCTCGGGTTTGCGCCAGGCGGCAGCGCCGACGTGGTGGCGCGCGCGATCCAGCCGCACATGGAGAAGCTGCTCGGCCAGCCGGTCGTCATCGAGCACCGCACCGGCGCGGGCGGCGTGATCGCGGTCGATGCGGTGGCGAAGTCGCCGCCCGACGGGCACACCATCGCGCTCGGCGGCGCGGGCGCGCTGTTCGTCAATCCGGCCTCGGCCGAGAAGATGCCCTACGATCCGCTCAAGGATCTCGCGCCGGTTTCGCTGCTCGCCGAAATTCCCGTTCGTGCTGATCGGCGCCGCGACGTTCGAGCCGGACTCGGCGCGCGAGGTGATCGAGCGCGGCAAGCAGACCGCGCTGTCGATCGGGCATGGCGGCAACAACACCGCAATGCATCTCTCGGCGCAGCTGTTCAGCGACATGGCCGGGATCAAGCCGACGCTGGTGCCGTACCGCGGATCGCAGCCGGTCGCGAGCGATGTGCTGGCCGGTCACATTCCGCTCGGCGTCACCGATATTCCCTCGGCGATTTCGCTGATCAAGGCCGGGCAAATGAAAGCGCATCGGCGTGTCGACCGCGCGGCGCACCACGTCGCTGCCGAACGTGCCGACCATCGCGGAGTCCGGGCTGCCGGGATACGAGGCGGTCGGCTGGTTCGGCGTGGTCGCGCCGGCCGGCACGCCGGCTGATGTCGTTGCGAAGCTGAACGCCGCGATTGTCGCCGGGCTGAACGATCCAGCCGCCAAGGAGCGCATGGTTGTCGGTCGGTGCCGAGCCCGCGCCGACGACGCCGGAGCGGTTCGGCGCCTTCATCCGCAGCGAAACCGAGAAGTGGAGCGCCGTGGTCACCAAGGCAGGCGCGAAGGCGAATTGAATGTCGGAAGCATTTGAATTGATCGCCGGCCAGCTTGCCGACGCGGAGGCGCAGTGGAGCCTCGGTACGTTCGGCGCGATCGCGGAATTCATGCGCGACGCGGACGAGGCGGCGGAGATCGCGCGCGACGAGCCGCTCGATGACGGTGGTGACGCCGCGCGGCGCGATCAGTCTGGAAGCTGCGACGGCCTGCGGCCGATCGCATTCGAGACCATCACTACGCAGGCTTGGAGCCAGCGCGTCGCGTTCTGCCTGCCGGAGGCGCAGAGCGCGATGAACCGCCGCGCGGTGCTGACCGAGCTTGGGCCGGACGCGCAGGCGCTACGCGAACAGGATCGCGGCGCGATCTTGTTCGACCTCGGCCTCGACACAGCGCAGGTCGATTGCTGCATCCGCACGTCGAATGCCGAACTGATCGAGGGCCTGCGCGGCTACGCCGGCCGCTCGCTGTTCGAGGCGGGCAATCCCGCGATGGGGTTGATCCTGCGCCACAGCCCGCATCGGGTGTTCGTCACGCGGGCCGGGCGCGCCGAGGTCTATCAGGCGATCCCGGCGCACGGCGGCGTGTCGCCCGAGGGGCCGCACACGCATGTGCTGCCGAAACTGCTCGCGCATCGCCGCACCCATGCGGCGACCGAGCCGATCCCGGCCGGGTGGGTGTCCTGCGCGCATCTCGTATCCGGCGCATCCGTTACGCGACGGCTATGGCCGCGCCATCGCGTTCGATGCCGGCCGGCATCGGCGGTTCCAGTCGCTGCTGCGGCAATTCGGCGATCCGGCGCACGTTCGCTTGAAGGACCAGATCGCCGCAGCGCTGGCTTCAGGAGAAAAGCCTTCCTCCCTCAGCGCGCCGACGGAGCGTTTCGCCCGCGCCTCTCTCCGCATCGCGCTGCGTCAGGCACGCGCACTCGGCACGCCCGCGCGCGATCTCGCGCCATGGCTGGCCGCCTACGACGCGCAGCAGCTTGCCCGAGGACGAAACCGAACTCGAGAGCGCCTGACCGGCCCTTGAATGCGGCGCGCGGCGACGTTAGTTTCACCACGCAATCTCATGGGGTGCCCCGCGCCGTTGCGCTGGGCTGAGAGGCATTCGCCAACCCATCGAACCTGATCCGGGTCATGCCGGCGGAGGGAGCTGAGATGCCTGAGCTTCCGCGCATCACAGCCGATATTCTGACGCGTTTGCGCGCGCGCGCGCCGCGCGTGCATTGCATCACCAACGCGGTGGCGCAGACATTCACCGCGAACGTGCTGCTCGCGGCCGGCGCCATTCCGTCGATGACGATCGCGAAGGGCGAGGTCGGCGCATTCGTGGCGCGCGCGGACGCGCTGCTGGTCAATCTCGGCACGTTCGATGCAGAGCGGCGCGACGCGACCACCGCGGCGCTGGAGGTGGTCGAGCGAGCGGCGCACGCCGTGGGTGCTCGATCCGGTGTTCATCGACCGCTCCGAGCCGCGCGCGGCGTACGCCAAGACGCTGGTCGCGCAGAACCCGGATGCGATCCGGCTGAACGCAGCCGAGTTCACGGCGCTGAGCGGCGTGGAGGCCGACGATGCGGCGCTGTCGCAATACGCGCTCGACACGCTGGCCGTGATCGCGCTGACCGGCGCGGTCGACCGCGATCACCGACGGCGCGCAGCGGTCGCGATCGAGAACGGCCATCCGCTGATGGCGCGCGTGACCGCGATGGGCTGCGCGGCGTCCGCGCTCACGGCGGCGTTCCTTGCGGTCGAGAGCGATCCGTTCCTCGCGAGTGTCGGCGGCGCTGCTGTCGTTCGGCGTCGCGGGCGGGATCGCGGGCGAGCGCGCGACCGGTCCGGGCAGTTTTCCGGCCGCGCTGATCGATGCGCTCTATGCGCTCGACCGCCACACGCTGGAAGAGAAGGCGAGAACTGACATGGTTGATGTGCGGCTCAACGCGATCGTCGATCCGGAGCGCGCGAACGGCCGCTCGCTCGCCGAGTTGACGCGGCTTGTGGTCGCGGGCGGCGCGACGCTCATCCAGTTGCGCGACAAGAAAGGCGCGACGCGGCAGATGATCGAGGAGGCGCGCGCGATCAAGGCGGCGCTCGCCGGCACCGGCGTGCCGCTGGTGATCAACGACCGCGTCGATGTCGCGCTGATTGCCGGGGCCGACGGCGTGCATGTCGGGCAGGAGGACATGCGCGCCGAAGATGCGCGGCGCCTGCTCGGGCCGAACGCGATCATCGGGCAGTCGATCAAGACGGTGGCGCTCGGCGAAAGCCGCGCCGCTCGATGTGCTCGACTATGCGGGCGTCGGCGGCGTCTATGCGACGACCTCGAAGGACAATCCGAATCCGCCGATCGGCACTGCGGGTCTTGCGCAAGATCGTCGCGGCATTCCGCGCGCGCAAACGCGATTTCCCGATCTGCGGCATCGCCGGGCATCGACGCCGAGCAACGCCGCCGACGGTGATCGGGGCGGGCGCGGACGGCGTCGCGGTGATCTCCGCGCTCGTCCGCGCAGAACGACCCGGAAGGAGCGGCGCGCGAACTTGCGCGCCATCGTCGATGCCGCGCTGAAGGCGCGCCAATGACCGCCATCGCCGTCACCATCGCGGGCTCGGATCCTCGCGGCGGCGCCGGCATCCAGGCCGACCTGAAGACCTTTTCCGCGCTGGACGTGTATGGGGCGTAGCGTGATCACCGCGCTGACCGCGCAGAACACCAAGGCGTGACCGCGATCCACGACGTGCCGCCGCACTTCATCGCGCAGCAGATCGACGCGGTGTTCTCCGACCTCGCCGTCAATGCGGTGAAGATCGGCATGCTGTCGGTGCCGGTCGCGATCGCGGCGGTCGCGGCCGGGCTCGAGCGCTGGCAGCAGACGCAATGTCGTGCTCGATCCCGTGATGGTCGCGACGTCCGGCGACCCGCTGCTCGCGCCGCGACGCGATCGAGACGCTCAAGCGCGAGCTGATCCCGCGCGCGCTCGTCATCACGCCGAACCTGCACGAGGCGGCCGCCCTGCTCGACGACGCCGCTCGCCACCACCGAAGACGAGATGCGCGCGCAGGCGAGCGCGCTGCTCGGCATCGGCGCGCAGGCCGTGCTGATCAAGGGCGGGCACGCGCAGAGCGCGGACGCGACCGACCTGCTGGTCACGCCCGCGGCGGTCGCGCGCCTCACCGCGCGAAAAAATCGACACGCAAAACACCCACGGCACCGGCTGCACGCTCTCGTCCGCCATCGCGGCCGGCCTCGCCAAGGGCCTGCGCCTGTCCGAAGCCGTGACCGACGCCAAGCGCTACGTCACCGCAGGCGATCGCCGCGGCGGACGAACTCAAGATCGGCCACGGCCACGGGCCGGTGCATCACTTTCACGCCTGGTGGTAGGAGCGCGCGCATGACCGCTCTCACGTCGCAAGCTCGTCGCGGCGCCGGCGCTCGCGCCGCCGCGCGTCGCCGCGCCCTCGGTCGCCCGCGCCCAAACGCAAGCGCTGGCGCATGGTCACCTCCTGGCCGAAGCGCCTGCCCGGCCCCGGCATGTCGGCCGAGCGCGTCGCCGAGCGCATCGCGGCGCTCTCCGGCGGCCGCCTGCAGATCCAGGTCTCGGCCGCGGGCGAGGTGGTGCCGGCCTTCGAGGTGCTCGACGCGGTCGGCGGCGGCGTCGCCGAGATCGGCCACACGGCGGCGTTCTACTGGCAGGGCAAGATGCCGGCCGCGAACTATCTTCACCACGGTGCCGTTCGGGCTGACGCCGAACGAGCATGTCGCCTGGGTCGAGGCCGGCGGCGGCCAGGCGCTGTGGGACGAGCTCTACCGGCCGTTCGGCGTCAAGCCGTTCATGGGCGGCAACACCGGCGTGTGCATGGGCGGCTGGTTCCGCCGCGAGATGAAATCGCTCGACGACGTGCGGGGCCTAAAGATCCGCTCGCTCGGGCTCGGCGGCGAGGTGTACCGGCGGCTCGGCGCGACGCCGCAGACGACGCCGCCGGGCGAGATCCTCACCTGCCTGCAATCCGGCGTGCTCGACGGCGGCCGAGTTCGTCGGCCCCGGCACCGACATCGCGCTCGGGCTCTATCGCGTGGCGCCGATCTACTACGGCCCCGGCTTCAACAAGCCGAACGGCACCGGCGAATGCATCGTGTCGCTGAAGGCCTGGGAGGCGCTCGACGCCGAGCTGAAGGCGATCGTCGCGCATGCGTGCGCCGCGGAAGCGAGTTTCGCGCTGGCCGAAATGGAGCGGCTCAACGCCGAGGCGCTCGCCGCGCTGATCGAGCAGCACGACGTGACGTTGCGGGCGTTTCCCGGCGACGTGGTGACGGCGGCGCGCAAGGTGGCGGCCGATGTGCTCGGAGAGGTCGGCTGCGCGCAGCGAGATCTCCCGCAAGGTGCACGACTCGTTACGCGGCGTTCCGCGAGCGCACCGCGCCGTGGTCGCGTCGTCGATCAGGGCGGTGCTGGAGGCAAGGGAGGGGTAGGAGAGACTTCGAGGTTGACTTGAAATGGATTGTCGTCGCCAACGAATAGGCCGTAGGGGCTTATTGATTTCTGTAGTCCATTTGGACAGCGAGACCTAGACCACCGAATTTGGATAGGGCTTGCCATCGAGTGGGGTGCTGCTTCAGTGCCTTCAATACAATTCCGTATCCCTCGCGCGTTGATGTCATTGAGCCACCGCCGGCCAGAACGTCATTTAAAAATACTTCAGGTACCTCGGAAGCAATACAGGCCGAAAGCAGCAAGCCTGCATAATCGGTTTGTGTAGTGTGGCTCAATTGCGGCGAAATTCTTGCGCGCGATTTGGGTTTCGTTGGAGACCCCTCGCTAGTGCCTCCGCCGCTACGCGCCGGTATTCAGGTGCAGATTGTCCAGCCAAGAATTGCAGGGAATTCTGAATGTTATTGGCGAGGGCGCGTCCGAGCGAGATTAGTAGGAAAATTCTGTTTCCTTTATCCAATTCAGCACTGATCGCGTCGAGCGTAAGATCTACATAACGCTTGTCAGCCTTGCTGCCAACGAGGAGCGCTACCAGTAGGGTGCGCTTGCCCGCTTCTGTTGCACTGAGAAGCGCTTCTTTGCCCTTTTGAACATCCACTCCTCAGCACCGGCTGAGGCGCCCAGGTAATCAGTGTCGATAGAAGATTGTATGCTTGGGGATGGTTCGAATTCTGGCCCAGCCACATTCGACGAGCTGATCACCTTTTCATCTGCCGTGCGCGCGGCCACTAACGCCACAAGCAAGTTGTAATTCTGCTGGTGTGTCGGATTGTCTTGAGCCCACTTGAGCGCGGCTCCTAGCACCTTCTCGGCTGCTGGGCGTCTAGGCATCTTGTCATCGGCCGGGTGTGCAGCCACCAAGGCCATAAGTAAGTTATAGGTCTGTCGGTGTTTGGGGTTGTTTTCGACCCACTTGAGCGCAGCCCCGACCACCGTGTCATTTGCCGGGCACCCTGCCACCAACGCCGTGAGTAAGTTGTAGGTCTGCTGGTGCTTGGGGTTGTCTTCGACCCACTTGAGCGCAGCCCCGACCACCGTGTCATTTGCCGGGCGCCCTGCCACCAACGCCGCGAGTAAGTTGTAGGTCTGCTGGTGCTCAGGGTGGTCTTTGCTCCACTTGAGCGCATCCTCGATGACCTTGTCGGCTGCCGAGCCTGCGGGCATCTTGTCGTTAGCCGGGTGTGCAGCCACCAAGGCCATAAGTAAATTATAGGCCTGCTGGTGCTTGGGATTGTCTTCGACCCACTTGAGCGCAGTCTTGATCACCTTTTGAGCGGCCGAGCCTGCTTTGCCGGCACCTTTTCGTCGACCGGGTATGCAGCCACCAAGGCCATAAGTAAGTTGTACGCCTGCTGGTGCTTGGAGTTGTCTTCGACCCATTTGAGGGCAGGTCTGCCCCGATTACGTTGTCGTTTGCTGCGCGCGCGGCGACCAGAGGTGCAAGCAACCAGTACGCGTCTCGGTGCGTCGGGTTCTCTTCGATCCACTTGAGCGCAGCGCCGACCAGTTGGTCATTCGCGGGACGTGCAGCGACCAAAGGCGCGAGTAACTGGTAAGCTTTCTGATGCGACGAGTTGCCCTGAAGCCAGATCAGCGCGAATTTGAGTATATCATCGTCTTGGGGCCAAGAGCCCACAAGAGTGTTAAGGGTGATGTAAGCTTCTGGATGAGTTGGATTAGCTTGAAGCCAATCCATTGCAAGGCGTACGGCAGCTGTTCGATCTGTACATTTGCTAAGAATAACCCTCAGCGTAAATGCGACACCTGATGTTTCCGCTACACCAAAAATTATAGACCGAGCAGCGGAGTGAAGTTCGTTACTCGCTTTTTGGTATCCGTCGGTCTCGCCTAGTCGCCAAAGCCATCCAGCGACATGGGCACGCAGTTCTTTCGGCTGAGGCGTTTGCTTCGCTAAACTAAATCGCGTGTTGAACTGGGTCGGGATCAGTTTATCGCGAAGCCCCTGAACACCATTTCTAGCCAACGCGGCAATAACTCGGTACCTCCTGAATAACAGTTCCACATTCTGCTTGCGATATAGCTCATTCAACGCTTGGTCTATTGTTCCTACGTTGGTATGCGCTGCGTCTAGCATCGCTTCCGCCAATTTTGAGGACGTGCCTAGTGCATGAATAAGTTTGTTCCCGAACGTCCAATCAGCGCTTTTCGCCGCAACAGCTAAGGATTGTGCAAGCTCACGTCCCCACTGCTGCGCCAGCGTAGCCGGAGGCGAGGCCCACTCTCGATAGAGTAGCCAATCAATCTGGGGATGCGAAAGGCGGTACCCTTCAAAAGAGTTCTTCCCGGCTTCGATCTTTTCGAAATGAAGCTGTGAGGCCGAGCACAATGCTTGAAAGGCGTCTCGCTGAGCGTCGGACATGCGTTCTATAAGCTTTGCCGGAGCTGGCAATTCGAGGGCATTGGTGGCCAGAATGGTTCGCGCAAGATCGAGCAAACCTAACGCTGCCAGCCAGCATCTGAAATTGTTTGCAAAATCGCGAACAGACTCGCCTCGTAATAGCTCGAAAATCCAGACAACAACCATTCGGTTGGCTGGATCGGTGATGTCAAATTCTACGTGCTTTCCCGTTCGTTCCGCGAACCATTCACCGAAAGCCTTCATTTCTGAGATTGCTCAAGTTTGGAATCAAAAAATTACAGACATCAAAATAAGTGTCAAAATCTGACTGAAATTTCTCGCGCTCTGCACCGTTGGACCACAGGCGAGCACAGCGATTTGCGGGGGGATCAAGTCGGTGGCAGCTCTTAGAACGTTCTCCCAGTGTCGCGGTCTCGGATGAAATGAAGGTCATCCACGACGGCGACAGCAGGAAGCCAGCCCTGATTCGCCTGGTCTCGCCGAATGTCACGCTGGTTTTCGATCCAATCGGGTAGTTCGTCGGCAGAACTGAGATAATAGATGACTGGCGGGTGAGTATCCGCCAACATGTGCTGTACGAATTGGAGCAGGAGTACTCATTTCCCTTTCTCCGGATCGACCGTCGATCCAGAATGTGGAACACGCGATACTTCATCGGACGTGGTGACTCCATGCCACCACGGATCGAACTTCGCGATGAAGGTCTGAGAAAATCGCTGAACGCTGGCGAACACGGCCAAGCTGAAGGTCTCGTAGCTGCGGTCGCCTGTTGAATAGAATTCCCCGGTCCGCATCGGCTTGGGTGTCCGGTTCCACATCTGTTTTTTTTAAAGCTAGTCCTGCTTGTTTGGTGGGCCCAGAACCTAAGTTGCGAGCCGTGTGGAATGCACTGCTCAAATCCCATGCGAGTTGGTCATCACATCTTGGTTTGGGTTAGCAAAGAACGAGTAAGGAGTCCGAGACAGTTATCAATAAAGCCTGCTGCATCGCGGATGCCGATATGCCATAAAAAATTGTAGAGGTGGTCAAATGGGTCCGGTTCCTCGATAATTGAATTGTTTTCATCGAAGCAGCTTTTGAGCCGCGTCCAGGTCTCGTTATCCCCGGCATCTCCGCCGCCAATTTCCTCTAAACTGAAATCTTTGGGCCGGGCGGGTGTGGTGACACTCTATGCAGGCGATCTTGAAGCGTAGCTTGGTTAAAAACTCCGGGTCGCATAGCTTGGCGATTTCATAGGCTTCTCGAAGTGCCGCCGCTAGCTTTGGTCGATCCAGTGTGCGCTTGACTTGGGTCAGGTGTAGATGCCGTCACTTGGCACTAGGATGTCTGATACCAGTTCCGTCTTTGCAAGGTCCGCAGGTGAATTTGCGCCGCCTTGGAGTCCCTCAAAGAAGCGCAAGAGGTAAAGCGCAGACTGGAACGAGAAACCTGCGAGCGCCCACCAGCCGCCTTTGGCACGGCGATCTTTCGTCCAAAGGGCCAACGAACGTCTGAATATCGCCGGCTATGACCGGAGCCTCGTGGCTTCGCTCATATTCGGCGTCATTACTAGGCGCCTTACGCAAGGCTGATAACCCCCACGACTGTCAGTTGTAGCCTATCTTTCATTTGGACGCGCTGGAAGGATCCCATTTCGCCCGAACGGCCGCCTCCAGGTCTCGGCCGCGGGAGAAGTGGTGCCCGCCTTCGAGGTGCTCGACGCGGTCGACCAAGACCGGAAATCGAAGGAACCATCGCTCTTGCAGAAGAGGTCATCGAATACTGGACCCCCAAGACCGACGTTAGTCTCGCGCTTGGGCGCATAGCCTCCTACCTAATGATCATGACGGGATATTCGGTGATCGGCGAACGGCCTCGTATAGCTGTAGATGATGTTGAGGCTTTCCCGTTCTGTGTACCGAGCCAACACCCTGATTCGATGCGCGCGACGGAGATTGTTCGCGGCGTCGCCGACCTTATAGACAAAGTTGCGAAAGTGCCCAGTTGCAGCGCGAGCATGCCTATCAGAAGGTATATAGAGAATTGACTGGCTACGTGTTTGATTACTTTCGCTTGACTAAGTCGACCGAGTTTTAGTTGCTGAGACGGTGAAGTTCGTTGGGCCTTCGATCCAGCCGACAGATTATGCCCATGCGTACCACGCCATTATTACGCCGACCGACAGCGACCGAGATCAAGCGCTACACCAACGTTCTCTCAGCGGAGCTTGCGCAGTGGCGATACCGGCGCCAAGGTGTCGGCTGTTTGCGAGTTACGACTGTTGTTGGCGACAATTTTGACTACTTTGGCGCAGTTCGGATAAGGACGGAAGGACAGCACGCCGACGAGGCAGAATTCGAGAACTCAAGTTCAGCGTTCGCTGCGCTTCTGGCCGAACTTCAGGAAGTCTCTACAAACAGAGCAAACAGCTCGGCCCTTACGAACTCCTAAAAATTCCAAATGTTTTGGTTTTTTCGGATGATGCATTTTACTTCCTGAAACCGCTGCGCAGGCGGTTCTGGATGGCAAGAACCGCGTTCTCGGATGCCGATCGTATCGCTCAAACCGTCCAAGCAGCGGCTTGGGAGGTCGAGATTTATGACGACGATCCCCACAGCTGCGTGGTTGCGAGTTTTTCCAGGCATTGGTATTCCTGAAATCGTGACCTACGTGAACGCGACTTGGCATTGGCTCCGAGGGACCTATGCCGATGCAGTCGCGTTTGATCACAGTGAGCCGGAGATTGACCGACAACTTGTGCGAAGCACTCAATGATCCGGAGCGACGTTTTCAGAAACGTATGGACTGTGATTTTCAAGCAGAAATCCACACATTACACCATGGACATGGCCAACAGCGTACTTGCCTTCAACAAAGCGATTCAATCCATCAAAGCAATAGAGGCGCCGCGCACCCGTTGAGCCGTCGAGTTCTTGAATTCAGCACCAGATGCGGGGTGCCAGGCGATCCGAGAATGACACGTATGTCGGCACGCGCAACGTAAGTCGTTGTTCCGTCTTGATTGCGACGAAGCTCGCGTGTTTGCGTGTGTTGAACCTGGAACTGAAGCTAATGCGTTGGCGGCCTACATTTCAGACGATGATCGTGCACAGCGCCTTGCTTGCGTTCGGAACGAAACCGGCCAAGTGACTACGATGCCGTCGCAGGTCGATCCCAGCGGCGCAAGCTTTAACACACACACACGCTCGCACTTCGTCTGCGCCCCGCATCGTCGTGGTTCACATTCTGGTGCCATGTACGCGAAAGGTAGCTTAGTCTCGGGGATCGATAGTCAGCGGACGAAGGGGTCCGTCTTCAAGGTATTCGACGTGATCGGCGGCCGAGTTCGCAAATGTCGGCCGCATTGCCATCGGCCGGGCAAGACGGCCTCAGCGTTCAAGAATAAATTCTTGACAGCGGTACGCTGGTCCTATACACTTCCGGCATTCTCCACCATTGCGAGACCTGTCATGCCCCCGCTCACACCCGCGGGCGCGTCCGCGCGCACGGTTGCGCGCGCCAAGCGCGCGCCGCGCCCAAAACCCGCGCCGCTCAAGCCTAAGCCCAAATCCAAGCCCAAATCCGAAGCCCCGGCCCATCCGGCAAGCGCCGCCGCCGCGCGCGGCCGATCCATCCGCCAAGCGGACCGGCGCGCGCCGCGCCTATTTCACGCCGGAATTCCTCGCCGAGGCGCAGCGCCGCGTCGAGCAGACATCGCAAAGCACGACGGCGATCGCGGGAAATTTCGGCATGCATCACAGCGTGCTTGTGCGGCTGATCGCGCAGGAGGGATGGGTGCGGCCGGAGGCGTCGCTGCGCCGGCGCGGGCTCACGCCGGTGATGCGGCTCGCGGCCGCGGCGGATGCGCTGGTTTCACGTTCTTTACCTCCCCCTGAAAGGGGGAGGTCGGTTTGCGAAGCAAACCGGGTGGGGGTCTCTGCGCTGGAGTTGACCCCCACCCCAACCCTCCCCCTTGCAGGGGGAGGGAGTCCGACCGCGCTTGCGGCGCCCGCATCGCCTCTCACGAATGCGCCCGACACCGACCACCATCGCGCGGCTCGAAGCCGCGGTGCTGAAGGAGCTCTCCGTCGTCGAGCGGATGCGCGCGAGCCTCGGCGCCGAGCCGCTGCGGCCGATGGATGCCGAGCGCACCGCGCGCACGCTCTCCGTCCTCACCGAAACTCTGGCGAAGCTGCGCCGCCTGCGGCTCGGCAGCGCGCCGCAAGCAGGACAGACCATGACGACTATCCAGCCGACATCGATGAATTCCGTCGACGACTTTGCGCGCCGCATTGAGGCTTTTTGTCGCAAGCCGGACTCGACGGCGAGGCGCTGGCGAGATGCCGGACCTGCTGCGGCGCGATGCCGTGTGACCATGACTTCGTCACGCTCGCGCATGCGCATCAGGAGCCGCCCGCCGCCGCGAACAACGGCGGGCCGTGGACCACGTGGCTCGCGCTCGGCGGGCGCGGCGCCGGCAAGACGCGGCTCGGCGCCGAGTTCGTGCGCGCGCTGGCGCTCGGCCTGTCGCCTTACGCCGAGGCGCCGCATGCGTACATCGCGCTGGTCGGCGAGACCGAGCACGACGTGCGCGAGGTGATGATCGAGGGCGCGTCCGGGCTGCTGCGCGCCGGGCCGCGCGACGCGCGCCCGCTGTGGTGCCCGACGCGGCGGCGGCTCGAATGGGCAACGGCGCGGTCGCGCAGGCGTTCTCGGCGGAGGATCCGGAGAGCTTGCGCGGGCCGCAGTTCGACGCCGCGTGGTGCGACGAGCTTGCCAAGTGGCGCCAGGCCGACGACGCGTTCGACATGCTGCAGTTCGGCCTGCGGCTGGGGCGCAAGGCCGCGCCAGCTCATCACCACCACGCCGCGCCCGACCCGGCTGATCAAGCGGCTGCTCGCCGACCCGCGCACCGCGGTGACGCGCGCCGCCACACAGGCGAATGCCGCGCATCTGTCGCCCGCGTTTCTCGACGAGGTGGTCGGGCGCTACGCCGGCACGCGGCTCGGGCGGCAGGAGATTCTCGGCGAGATCATCGAGGACCGGCGCCGGCGCGCTGTGGTCGCGCGCCGTGATCGAGGGGTGCCGCGTGGATGCGGCGCCGCCGCTCGCGCGCATCGCGATCGGGATCGATCCGCCGGCCGGTTCGCGCGGCGATGCCTGCGGGATCGTGGCGGCGGGACGCGCGGAGGATGGCACGATCTATGTGCTGGAGGATGCGACCGCGGCGGGGCTTGTCGCCCGCCGGCTGGGCAGCGAGGGCGGTCGCGCTCTACACGCGGCTCGCGGCCGACACGCTGGTGGCGGAGGTGAACCAGGGCGGCGACATGGTGCGCGCGGTGCTGGCGCAGGTGGACGCTAGCGTGCCGCTCAAGACGGTGCACGCGACGCGCGGCAAGTGGCTGCGCGCCGAGCCGATCGCCGCGATGTACACGCAGGGACGCGTGAAGCACGTCGCGCCGTTCGAGGAGCTGGAAGACCAGATGTGCGACTTCGAGCAGTCCGGCCTGTCGGGCGGCCGCTCGCCCGACCGGCTCGACGCGCTGGTGTGGGCGGTCACCGAACTGACGACCCGCCCGCGGGTCCAGCCGCGGGTCAGGCTGTTGTGAAACGAAACGGCCCGGCCGAGAGGGCCGGGCCGACAACCAGATTGAAAGATCGACTTAGCGAGCGGTGCGGTCGGTGCGGCCGTTCATCGCGCGGCCGTCGTTCCACTGGCCGGACACGTTGGACGAGGTCATGCCGTCCATGCGGTTGCCGTCCATCGCCTGGCCGGAACCGCGACTGCATGGTGTTGCCGCGGTTGCCCGCCATCGGGTCGGCGTTGAGGCCGCTCGGGTTCGCGTCGGCGCCGCGGCCCATCTGGTTCGGGTTCAAGTCGCTGCCCGAGCCGCCGCCGGACTGCGCCATCGCGACAGTCGAGGCGCCCGCGATCAGCGCTGCGGAAAGAAGCGTGGTGACGAGTTTCATGTTGTTCCTTTGAGGGTTGCGCATGTGTGTTGCGTGCCGGGCTAACGGGTGCGCTGCACCAACGTTCCGGCACAAACTTTAATGTGAGAGTTGAAACCCGCGCGGGGTCATCACGTAGGCGGGCCGCCGCATCGCCCGCACAAAAAAAAAGCCCCGCCGAGAGGCGGGGCTGAAGTTGGACTCTCCTCAACGAGGAGTGACCACCAACGTGTGATGCGCCGAAACGTTCGCAAGGCCTCGCGCGGAACTGTGGACGAAACGTAATCCGCAACGGTGAAACGATCGCGCGCGCAAAGCGTATCTCCTCGCACGGATCGACACAGGAGAATCCCATGCATCAAAATCCCATGCATCGCTTTCTCGCCGTCACGCTGATCGCAACGACCTTCGCCGCCACCGTGGCACTCGCGACCACCGCGGCGACCGCCGACGCCGCCAGCCGCCACAAGCGGCACCAGCATCAGGATCGCGGCATGTGGGCCGCGCAGTCCTCGATGCGGCCTGTCGGCCCGCCGTGGGCCAGCCCGAACCAGTGCTTCACCGACGAGGGCTATGGCCGCTACTCGTCGTGCGACAGCTCGCGGCGCTAGGCGCAGCGGCAAGACCTGTGAAAAACGCGCCGGCTGATCGCTGGCGCGTTTTCTCTCGGCGCTGACGCGCGGTTGGCGCGCCCTGATCACTTCACCCGCTCGACCAGCGCGCGCGCCTGGTTGATCAGCGCCGGAAAGAAGCTCTGCGCCTTCGCCCGCGCGTTGTAGCAGCGGCGCATCGCGGCGTCGGCGTCGGTCGTCATCTTCTCGGCGGCGTCGAAATTGTCCTGGCTCTTCTTGGTGAGCGCCTTCGCCTTGCGCTCGGCGGCCGTCCAGATCGCCGAGCATTGCGGGATCGCCGTGATCTTGTACGCCGGCGCGCTGAAGACGAACAGGCGCTCGGGCGTCAGCACCGTGACGATCATCTCCTTCGGCACGCTTAGGCCGATGTCCTGGCGGTGCGTGATCAGCATCGCGATGCCGCCGGTCACGGAAAGTCGGCGTAGTGCGTGACCGCGGCGTCGTGCGAGAGCGCCTGCGTGTAGAAATTCTCCGTGCGCAGCGCGGCGTCGGCCTCGGCCGGAAAGCCGTGCTCGGGGCTTTGCTTCCACACCTCCTGCTGCGCCGCGAGCCAGCGCGTGAGCAGCGTGCGCGTGGTGACGAGCACCTGGCGGTCCTTGTCGAGCCGGAATACGAGGCCGTCGAGCAGGCCGAAGCCCATGTCGCCGGAGATCAGCGAGTCGATGTTGAGCTTGCCCTGCGCCGGCGCGCCCGCAACGCCGCTCGCGCCGATCACCGCCTGCAGCTGCTTCTCGAGCGCGGCGCGCGCCTCAGCCTCGGCCTTGCTGATCGCGTCGGTGATCGGCTCGTTGTCCTTCAGCCGGAATTGCGCGATGGCTGCGTCGCGCGCCGCGATGTAGTCGTCCTCGGGCGAGGCCGCGAACGCGGTGATGGGGAGGAGAAGGAGGAGGGCGAGGAGGGGTTTCATGGGGGCCCGGGTGTGCCTCTAAAACGCGCGGGACTGTGGCTAGGGTGGGTTGGCACATGTGCCGAGCGGCGGCGCCGGTCGTGACGATTTGATGTTGAACTTCGTGCTCGCGGTGAAGTCAAATAACTTAATTCATGGCCTTGTTGGCGTCGATGTTGAATCCGCAGCCCTAGCTCCCTAACCAACCGTAGACTCCATCCATCGGCTGCATTTTTTGAGCTATCTGCTTGCGGGCGGCGCGGGCATGCATTCACCTTCGCGCGGATTAGCCGTAGCATTGCATTGCGCAACAGTGTGCGCCTAGCCGCTGCGTTTGAGCGATCGATGAGCTAGTGTTTGGAAATACCGAAGTGGCAAAAGTAGTTGATCGGGCGCGTTAGCCATGACCGCATCAAAGACATTATTGAGCCTAACTTTGTTGTGTGCGATATTTTGGTCGGGGAGCGATGGGCGTGCCGGAAAACTTGATTTCAAATATATCACACCCGAACAGGATCGGGACATTGCGAGACAAATTGTAATATTGTCGCATTTCGACGCGCGTCTTGAGAATTGTGGGATCAAAGTCGAGTTCGAGCGCCGAGTAACAACGGCTGTGAAACCTTGTGTTACTCCAAGAGTTCTCGGGCTCATGATTCCCTTCTATCGGAAATTGAAGGAAGATAGCGTCAAGGGCATAGCCGATAGTCAAAAAAAGACCGGTCCGGAGCGCGTCGACTGCTCCTCCGAGTATGAAAAAAAATGGCTTGGCCGCGTGAAGGCAATCCTTGAGCGTGAGGTGCAGCGCCTCGACCGGATGTGCCGAGCGTGCATAGTTTGCCGCGATTGAGGACATTGCCGCAGTTTGCGGGCCTGACTGCGCGACTGCCGGATTGCTAGCAGCGATCATCGGAAAAATGGGCCGCCGCAAAAGGGCAGGCGTCGACGAGGCGCACCCGTCTCACATTTGTCTGAAGACGGGAGCGATTGAGGCAAAGTCTAACTTGGCGACCAACATTATACCCCCTCCCACAAGGGGAGAGGGTATCCGGAGCAAGCGGCCCGCTCAGTTCTTGAACTTCACGATCTTCTGCTTCTGCTCGCCCAAGCCCTCGATGCCGAGGCTGACCACGTCGCCGGCCTTCAGCCACACCGGATTGGGCTTCATGCCGAGCGCGACGCCGGGCGGCGTGCCGGTGGTGATGACGTCGCCCGGCTCGAGCACGAAGAACTGCGAGCAGTACCAGACGATGTGCTGGATGCCGAAGATCATGGTCTTGGTGTTGCCGCGCTGGCGCTTCTCGCCGTTCACGTCGAGCCACATGTCGAGCTTCTGGACGTTGGCGATCTCGTCCTTGGTGACGAGCCACGGCCCGAGCGGGCCGAAGGTCTCGCAGCCCTTGCCCTTGGTCCATTGCCCGCCGCGCTCGGCCTGGAAGTTGCGCTCCGAGACGTCGTTGCAGATGCAGTAGCCGGCGACGACGTCGAGCGCGCCCTTCTTGGAAAGATAGCGCCCGCGCGAGCCGATCACGATCGCGATCTCGCACTCGTAGTCGAGCTTGGTCGAGCCCTTCGGGATCATGGTGTCGTCGTTCGGGCCGACGATGGAATTGGGCGCCTTCTGGAAGATGATCGGCTCCTTCGGGATCTGCGCGCCGGTTTCCGCCGCGTGGTCCGCATAGTTGAGGCCGATCGCCACGAAGTGGCGCGTGCCGCCGACACAGGGGCCGAGCCGCGTGCCGGGTTTCACCTGCGGCAATTTCGAGAGGTCGGTCTTCTTGATTTTGGCGAGGCCCTTCGGGGAGAGCGTCTCGCCGGCGATGTCCGGCACGACTTTCGAGAGGTCGCGGATGCGGCCCTTGTCGTCGATGATGCCGGGCTTTTCGCGGCCGGGCGCGCCGAAGCGGACGAGCTTCATGGATACGTTTCCCCCTTGGTGTTGCTTGAAATGATGAGTGGCAGGCTCGGGGCCGACTATGCGTCGGCGCCGCGACGCGGGCAAGCCGTTATGCTATGCGTTTAGTGACGCGGGGAGGCGCAGATGCAGATTGCCGCAAAGGTGCTGATCGGGCTCGTCGCGCTCGAGCACATGTATTTCCTGGTGCTCGAAATGTTTCTCTGGACCACGCCGCGCACGCGCGCGGCGTTCGGCATGACGGAGGCCGCGGCCGAGGCCACGAAAGTGCTCGCCGCCAACCAGGGCCTCTACAACGGATTCCTCGCGGCGGGCCTTGCCTGGTCGCTGATCGCGCCGGCCGCCTATGCGGCGCAGCTTGCGATGTTCTTCCTCGGCTGCGTGGTGATTGCCGGGCTCTACGGCGGGTACTCGGTCGGGGCGCGGATCATCCTTGTGCAAGCGCTGCCGGCCGCGGTGACGCTGGGGCTGGTGCTTTATCTGCGCGCACAGGGGCAGGCGCTGTAGCGGGCGACGTTTTTCGGATTGGTTCGGAACTCAAGGCGAGGCGCGCGGTTGCCGAAGCTGCCGATGACATCGCTCCGCTCCATCGCCGCCGCCCTGATCGCGCTGACGCTGAATTGCGTTGCGGCCGCGGCGCAAGCCGAACCCCCGCCGTTGCGCACCGGTCAGGCCCGCATCGTCTACGGCGAGCCGCAGAACGAGAAGCAGCGGTCGATCCGCGCCGCGATGCAGGAGCAGCGCATCCTCGAAACCGTGGCGGCGCTGCTGAACGCGTTCCGCCTGCCGCGCGAACTCACCGTCGAGGTGCGCGGATGCGACGGCCGCGAGGGCGCCTGGTACGGCTTCGACAAGGCGAATTTTTGCTACGAATACGTCGAGCTGGTCCAGCGTCACGCGCCCAAGGTCGCGACGCCCGGCGGCATCCCGCGCGCCGATTCGATTGTCGGCGCCGTGCTCGACACCATCCTGCACGAGGTCGGGCACGGCATCATCGAGATGCTGGAGATCCCGGTGCTCGGACGCGAGGAGGACGCGGCCGACTTCTTCTCGATCTACCTCATGCTGCAGTTTCCCCCCGAGGATGCGAAGCGCCTGATCGAGGGTGTCGCGTTCAACATGGGAAGCGAGGCGCGCGAGGATTTGTCGCAAAAAGTGCGCCCGCAGCTGTTCGCCGGCGCACACCCTCCGAACGCGCAGCGCCACTATAATGTGCTGTGCCTCGCCTACGGCGCCGATCCGGCGCTGTTCGACAATGGGCCGCCCGCGGGCTTGCCGGCCTGGCGCGCGCGCAACAGCTGCGGCGACGAATGGGTGCTGCTGCGCCGCGCGTTCGTCAAGCTGATCCTGCCGCATGTCGACGAGGGGCAGCTGCGCGACGCGATCGCGGGCGCGCGCTTCACGTGGAGCCCGCTGGTGTCGGGGGCGGCGAGCGACAAGCCGCCGCTGGGGGATTAGGGGGCGCGGCGCTTGCGAGTGCGTGCCATTTTTGACACAATACCCGGCTAATGCCGACCCGCTGGAAAAAGATAACAGGCCGCTTCTACGCGACGCCCGCAGGCAATCGTCCCGTTCGCGAATGGTTGCTTGAGCTGCCGAAGGAAGATCGCCGAAGCATCGGGATTGCCATCCAGAAGGTCGAGTTCGGATGGCCCATCGGGATGCCCTACTGCCGTTCGCTCGGGCATGGGCTTTGGGAAGTCCGCGCGGACTTGAGCGCGGCGGCCGTCATTGCGCGCGTGATCTTCTGGATCAGCGGATCGGAGATGATCCTGCTGCACGGTTTCGAGAAGAGGACCAGAAGACGCCACCGCATGACATCGCGCTTGCACGCAAGCGCAGGCAGGAGATCGACCGATGAAGAAGAAGAAGACCAAAGGCGGTCACATCGACCGTACCGAGACGTTCGATGAATTTCTCGCCAAGGACGGACTGCTCGCTGATACCGAGGACGCGGCGCTGAAGGAAATCATCGCAGACCAGATCAAGGTGGCCGATGACAGGAAGGGCTGACAAAGACCGCAATGGCGGCGCGCATGAAAACGAGCCGGCGCAGCTCGACCGGTTGCTGGACGGCGACAATCAGTCGGTGACGCTCGCGACGCTGCGGCGGGCGGCGAGCGCGGTGAGGGCGGAATTTGAGGGTGGAGTTGGAATAAACTCACGCCGCCGAGCCGGCCGTTTCGCATTCGCTCACCCGGGCGTACAAAGTTTACCGCACCAGCTCCCGCATCGCCTTATCCAGCCCCGCCAGCGTCAGCGGATACATCCGGTTGCCCATCATCTGGCGGACCATCTTGATCGAGTAGGTGTAGTCCCACTGTTCTTCCGGCACCGGATTGAGCCACACGCAGGCCGGATAGGTGCGCGTCAGCGCGCTCGAGCCACACCGCGCCGGCTTCCTCGTTGAAGTGCTCGACCGAGCCGCCGGGCGCGGTGATCTCGTAAGGCGACATCGAGGCGTCGCCGACGATCACCACCTTGTAGTCGTGCGGGTACTTGTGCAGCACGTCCCAGGTCGGCGTCGTTTCCTGGAAGCGGCGGCGGTTTTCCTTCCACACTTTCTCGTACAGGCAATTGTGGAAGTAGAAATGCGCGAGGTGCTTGAACTCGGTGCGCGCGGCGGAGAACAGTTCCTCCACCAGCTTGATGTGCCAGTCCATCGAGCCGCCGATGTCGAACAGCGCCAGCACCTTGATGGTGTTGTGCCGCTCGGGCCGCATGTGGATGTCGAGATAGCCCTTGTGCGCGGTGCCCTTGACGGTGTTGTCGAGATCGAACTCCTCAGGCGCGCCGGTGCGGGCGAACTTGCGCAGGCGGCGTAGCGCGATCTTGATGTTGCGCGTGCCGAGTTCGACCTGATCGTCGAGGTCCTTGAACTCGCGCCTGTCCCACACCTTCACGGCGCGCTTGTGCTTGCTCTCGCCGCCGATGCGGATGCCTTCCGGATTGTAGCCGGCATTGCCGAACGGCGAGGTGCCGCCGGTGCCGATCCATTTCTTGCCGCCCTGATGGCGGCCCTTCTGTTCTTCGAGCCGCTTCCTCAGGGTCTCCAGCAGCTTGTCGAGGCCGCCCATCGCCTCGATCTGCTTCTTCTCTTCCTCGGTGAGATATTTCTCCGAGATCTTGCGCAGCCATTCTTCCGGGATGTCGGCTGAGAGCGCCTGCTCGATCAGGTCGAGCCCCTTGAACACGTGGCCGAACACGCGGTCGAACTTGTCGAGGTTGCGCTCGTCCTTCACCAGCGCGGCGCGCGAGAGATAATAGAAGTCTTCGACGCGGCGGCCCGCGAGGTCGTGCTCCATCGCCTCCATCAGGGTCAGGTATTCGCGCAGCGTGACGGGCACGCCGGCCTGTTTCAGCTGGGAGAAGAAGTGGACGAACATCGGGTGAGTTTAGCCGGGAGTCGTAGGGTGGGCAAAGCTTCGCGCAGCGAAGCGTGCCCACGTCTTCCGCTCGGTTGTAAAACGCGTGGGCTCGGCGCGCACGCGCGCCTTAGCCCACCCTACGAAGGCTTGCCGAACCGCTTCTCCAGAAACTTGCGCACATCATCCGCGCAGCGGTCCGGCACGCTGTCGCAGATGTTGTGCGGCAGGCCCTCGTAGGAGATCACCTCGACGTCCGGGATGCGGTCGCGCATGGCATCGTAGTTGTGCGTCGAGCCGACCGTTTCGGCGCCGGGATAGACCACCAGCGTCGGGCATTTGATGCGGTGGAGCTGATCCGACCATTCGAGCGACGCCATCAGGGTGACGAAGCGCGCGATGTAGGCGGTGTCGTTCTTGGCGGCCTCGTCGAGGAACCACTCGACATGGCGCGGGTCGGCATTCGCCGGGAAGCGGTCCGAAATCGTGTCGGCGAGGAACTTGCGCAGGCCATCCTTGGCGACGCGCGGAATCCAGGTGAGCGCCTGGCTGTTCTTCAGGCCCGGCGTCGAGCCGAACAGCATCAGGCTCGTCCACGCGCTCGGGATGGTTCATCGCAAGCTGCTGGCCGATGTAACCGCCGGCCGAATTGCCGACGATGTGCGCGCTTTGAGGCCGAGGTGATCGAGCAATTCGTTCACGTCCTTCACCAGCCGCTCCATCGAGAGCGCTGGCTCGGCCGGCGGCACCTGCGACTCCCCGTGCCCGCGCAGATCCATGCGCACGACGCGATAGTGGCGGCAGAGCCGCGGCACCCAAGCGTAATAGCGCTGCGAATGTCCCATCGCGGCATGAAGCAGCAGCAGCGGTCGGCGCCTTCAGCCACGGATCGGTGAAATCGTCGATCGTGTAGGCGAGCCGCACGCCGTCGCTCGCTTGCAAGTGTTGCACTGTCGCACCTTGTGATGAGTTGTTGCCGCCGGAAGCCGCGATGATAGCATTCCGTGGGCGACGCGGAGGATTTTCCATGCGGCGGATCGGGCTTGCTTTGTGCGTTCTGGTTGCGCTCGGCGCGGATGCGTTCGCGCAATCGTATCCGTCGCGGCCGATCCGGCTGGTCGTGCCGTTCGGCGCGGGCGGCGGCACCGACAATCTCGCGCGCATCATCGAGCCGCTGGTCAGCAAGGCGCTCGGCCAGTCGCTCGTGATCGAAAACCGGCCCGGCGGCGGAAGCAGCATCGGCATGGATCAGGTCGCGAAGGCCGCGCCCGATGGATACACGCTGGTGATGACCGACACGTCGATCGCGCTGAACCCGAGCCTGCGGCCGTTGCCCTACGACACGATCAACGACTTCGTGCCGGTCAGCCTGCTCGCGACCGCGCCGGTGATCCTGATGGCGCATCCGAAGGTGGCGGCGAAAACGCTGCCGGAATTCGTCGCGCTCGCGAAGGCAAGCCCGGGCAAGTTCAGCTACGCATCCGGCGGCAACGGCGCCTCGACGCATCTCGGCGGCGAACTGTTGAAGATGGTCGCCGGGATCGACGTCATCCATGTGCCCTACAAGGGCACCGGGCCGGCGATGAACGACCTGATCGGCGGGCATGTCGATGTGATGTTCTCCGGCATCTCGTCGGCCGGCCGTTCATGGACGACGAGAAACTGAATGCGCTCGCCGTGACGGGCGACGCACGCAATGCGGCGACGCCCGATGTTCCGACATTCGCCGAGGCCGGGTTTGCCGGGCGTCACCGCGTCGACCTATTGGGGCGTGCTCGCGCCGAAGGGCACGCCGAAGGAGATCGTCGATCGCCTGAGCGCGGAATTCGCCAAGGCGGTGCGCGATCCGGACGTGCAGAAGCGCATCGCCGATCTCGGCTATCTGCCGATCGGCGGCTCGTCGGCGGACTATGCGGCGAACATCAAGTCCGAGATCGCCAAGTGGGCGCCGGTGATCAAGGCCGCCAACGTCAAGGCCGAGTAGGTGCCGCGCCTGCCGGCCGCGTCGCGCTGATCGCTGGCGGCGCTGCGGGGATCGGCCGCGCGACGGCCGAGTTGTTCGCGCGCGAGGGCGCGAAGGTCGTCATCGCCGACATCGACGAGCCGGCGGGCAGGGCGCTTGCTGATGCAGCTTGGCGCCGCCGCGCTGTTCGTGCGGACGGACGTGACGGACGAAGCGAGCGTGAAGGCCGCCGTCGCGGCGGCCGAGCGACAATTCGGCAAGCTCGACACGCTGTTCTGTTGCGCGGGCGGATCGATCCGCGGCGGACGCGCCGCTCGGCAAGGTCGATGTCGCGGCGGTGTGGGCGAGGACGATGACGGTCGATCTGCTCGGCACGATCAACTGCTGCCACCACGCGCTTCCGGCGATCGTGCGCGCCGGCGGCGGCGCGGTGGTCAACATGTCGTCCGGTGCGGCGCTGCGCGGCGCAAGCCCGGCGCACATCTATACGGCCGCCAAGGGCGGCATCCTCTCGCTGACGCGCGCGCTCGCCGGCGCGCACGCGAAGGACAACGTGCGGGTGAACGCGATTTGCGCCGGCCGCATCCTGACCGAGCGCATCCTGTCGCGCTTCGGCACGCCGGATGCGCCGAAGCCGACCGAGGATCAGCAGGCGGATGAGCGCGTGAAGGAGTATCCGTTCTGGGTCGGCAGGCCGGAGGACATCGCCAGCATCGCGCTGTTTCTCGCCTCGGATGAGTCGCGCATGATCACCGGCGCCGCCATCCCGGCGGACGGCGGCCGCTCGGCGTATTAGTGATGGTCACGCCGCGAGTTTCCTGGCCTCCATCAGCCGCGAAAGGTGCGAGCTGCGCGTGCGGCAAAAGTCCCACAGCAGGGCAGGGTATTCGGGCGAGACCGCGGTTTGCACCGAAGGGCGCGCCGCGAGCGCCGCGCGCCATGCGGCGACTTTCGGCAGGCCATCGAGGATGCCGAAATCGCCGATGCGGTCGAACGCGTCGAAGTAGCGGAACACGGGACCGAACACTGCGTCGACGAGGCTGAACGTTCGCCGTCGAACCAGGGGCCTTTCATGCGCGCCTCGAGCCGCACGAATTTGTCACGCATCGCCGTCGCCTTGGCGTTGAACGCAGATTCATCCGGCGCGGCATAGAGCGCCGGCGATGTCGTTAAGGATCGCCGATCCGAATTCGATCCAGGCGCGATGTTCGGCGCGCGCGAGCGGATCGGCCGGGTGGAGCGCGACTGGGTTGGGTGTCCTCGAGATACTCGAGGATCACGGCGAGACTCGAAGATCGCAGGTCGTCGCCGACCAGCAACACCGGCGTCTTGCCGAGCGGCGAGATCTTTTTGAACCACTCCGGCTTGTTTGCGAGGTCGACGTCGACGCGTTCGAACGCCACGCCTTTCTCGGTGAGTGCGATCACAGCGCGCTGCACGTAGGGGCAGAGCTTGTGGCTGACGAGCTTGAGCATGCTGCAGGCTCCTAGATCAATGTAATTGCATTCATCTAGATGCGTGTGCATGTAACTGTCAAGCTTGATGCAATTGCATGAATGCGCTAGGAGCCATGCATGTCCCGCAACCCTTCCGATGCCGTCACCAAAGCCTGGGCGCGGCTGATCCGCGCGCGCGAGACACTGGTCGACGCGGTCGAGCGCGACCTGAAGGCCGCAGGCCTCCCACCGCTCGGCTGGTACGATGTGCTCCTGGAACTTTCCCGCGCCGAAGGCGGACGGTTGCGCCCGTTCGAGATCGAAAAGGAAACGCTGCTCGCGCAGTACAATCTTTCGCGGCTGCTCGACCGGCTGGAAAAGGAAAGCCTGATCGCGCGCGAACCGTGCGAGGACGACGCGCGCGGGCAATGGGTCGTGATTACCGGGAAGGGCAGGGACCTGCAGGCGCGTACCTGGAAGGTCTATGCGCGCGCCATCCAGAAACATGTCGGCGAAAAACTCGACGACAAGGCGGCCGCGACGCTCGCCGACCTGCTCGGCCGCCTGACTGTGGCACGGTGACGGGCACCGCCCACGCGCCGCCCGCGTTCCGCCGCGATCTTGCCGCGACCCCTCCCTAGAGCCTATTGCAAGGGAATGGCTGCTGCTTTCGTCAGGTTCACCATGCGTCGCCTTGCCATCGCTGTCTTGGCTCTCGCGTGTTTCGGCGCCATCGGCTGCGCGTGCGCAGACCTATATTCAGCCGCCGATCACGCCGCTGCCTCCGGGCGCAGGGGCGGGGCCAGGCGCGCCGCTGCAAATCCAGCCGCCGACGCTGTCGCCCGACCTGCGCATCGTCTGGGAGGTGAAGAACCGCTTCCGCCTGTTCCGCCGCGAGGCGGACTTCCAGAAGCACGTCGCCGCGCAAAGCATCAAGAGCGTGCTCGCCGCCGAGCAGCATCATGGCGCAGGAGACCGACGGGCGCGGCTGGGCGCGCGACATGCTCGCCAACCTGTGCATCGACCTGATGGGCGCGATGACGACCACCTGCGAGCGCGACGGCACGCGCGAGTCCTATCTCGCGCCGGCCGACCATCGTGTCGAGATGCGGCTGATCGGCGCCGCGCCGCAGTCGACCTGCGCGTGGGTGTTCGACGAAGGTGACGGGCAACCGCGCAACTTCAACGGCCCGTGCAGCGAGGAGGTGCGCATCCGCCTCGCCTACGGCAAGCCGGCGAATCGTCACGGTCGATGTCGTCGCCGGCGGACGGCGCCGCCGCAGCGCGCCACGCACGCAAGTCGAGGTGCGCGACCTGCTGATCGCGGGGCTTGGCGACTCGATCGCGGCCGGCGAAGGCAATCCGGACCGGCCGGTCGCGCTGTCGGACGAGGGCTTCTGCTTCCGCCGCTTCGGCACCGGCAGCGAGTATTACCGCCCCGGGCGCGCCAACTTCAAAGGCGACCGCACCTGCGAGGCCGGGAACAGCTCACCGCAAGAATCTCGCCGAATGGTCGCGGCTCGGTGCGCGCTGGATGAGCCAGGCGTGCCATCGCTCGCTCTACAGCTATCAGCTTCGCACCGCACTGGCGCTCGCGGTCGAGAACCCGCACGTCGCGGTGACGTTTATCCCGCTCGCCTGCACCGGCGCGACGATCGAGAACGGCGTGCTCGGCTCGCAGCGCGCGCGCGAACTCAACTGCACGACCGACCGCGCCTGCCCGAGCACGGTGCCGGCGCAGGTCACGCAGCTGCAGCAATACCTCGCAGCCGCGCGGCAAGGCGCGTCCGGGCCGCAATCTCGATCTGGTGCTGCTCACGGTCGGGCGCCAACGACATCGATTTCTCCGGGCTGGTCGCCAACGTGATCATCGATTCAAGCGCGGAGCGCGTGCTGTTCGGCTCGAGCGTGATCTCGTCGGTGGAGTCGGCCGAGAGCGCGCTCGCGCGCACGCTGCCGCGCCGGCTTCGCCAAGCTGCGCACCGCGCTGAAGCCGATGGTCGGCGGCGAGCTGTCGCGCGTGGTGTTCGTCTCGTACGGTCATCCGGCGCTGCGCGCCGACGGCGCAGCGTGCGGCGGCGGGCAGGCGGGCTTCGACGTGCATCCCTCGTTCCGGGTCGACGGCGGAGCGGATGCGCCAGGTCGCGGACTTCGTCGGCGCGCGCTTCCTGCCCGCAGCTCAAGGC
Source organism: uncultured Alphaproteobacteria bacterium (assembly GCA_963779545.1). Classification (GTDB taxonomy): domain Bacteria; phylum Pseudomonadota; class Alphaproteobacteria; order Rhizobiales; family Xanthobacteraceae; genus PALSA-894. Next base: position 98,671 of record CAVZYQ010000022.1, read on the forward strand.
CATCGCTCAGTGCGCGAACTGCGCCAAATCCGGCGCCGACCGCATGACCTTCGTCGACGCGCATCAGCAGGCTTTCGTCGGCCACGGCGTGTGCGCACAGTCCGAGCAGGACCCGGAATTCGATCGCGCGTGCTTTGCGGCGAACGGCAAGAGTTTCTCGGCAAGCTCGGTGGAAGGCGCGACCGAGCCGCTGACATGCGGATACTCGGCGAGCGAATATCCGCGCCTATTCGCCGCGCGCGCGCTGGATCCGCACCGCGAACGACAGCTACTTCGTCGCGATGACATATCCGGAAGGCCTGCCGTCGACCTTGCAGCCGACCGACATCCACGACGCGACATGGGGCGTGGTCAGCGCGGTCTACGGCGGCGCGGTGCATCCGACCGCCGAAGGCCATGCCGCGATGGCGGATGCGGCGCTCGCAGGCGCGCGCCAGGTGCTCGGACTTGGGCGCGGCGCCCGCGGCGGTCGCGAACGAGCCGCTCGCGCCGCTTTCGCCGCCACGTGAGGTGATCCAGTGATGCGCGACCGCGACGACAGACGACCGGCCAGCAACCGCGATGCCGCCGAGGCCGCCTTCAAGAAGGCAACGGCGAAGCCCGTGGACCTGCCGCCGCCCAAGGCCGCCGTGCCGGGCACGCGCGAAACGGTCTCGCTGCGCATCGACCGCGAGGTGCTCGATCATTTCCAGGCCGACGGTCCCGGCTGGCAGGACCGTATCAACGACGCGTTGCGGACGTTCGTGAAGAAGTAGCTGCGTTTCCCGCACGCGATGCAGCGCGGCTTCGCGGTGCATCGCAGATGCGGGATCCCGGTTTCTTGCTGCGCCGCGCCCCGGACACACGCTTTGTGCCACCCTCAGTCCGTCGGCGTGCGCGCCGGCTTGTCGATCGCCGCGTAGATCATGTTGCGCAGCACCTGCCGGTAAGGCACGCGGTTGCGCGGCGACTGCATCCCGAAGACGACGAACATGTTTTCCTTCGGGTCGGCCCAGAAGTAGGTGCCGCCCGCGCCGCCCCAGTTGTATTCGCCGACCGAGCCGGCGGTCGCGACCATGCCGGCATCCTTGCGCACGCCGAAGCCGAGGCCGAACCTATAGCCCGCGTCCCGGCAGGTAGTACGGGCCGGGGACGATCGTCGTGCCGAGATGGTCCGACGGTCATGAATGCGAGCGTCTTCGGGCCGATGTAGCGTTTGCCGTCGAGCGTGCCGCCGTTCATCAGCATCGTGGCGAAGCGCGCATAGTCCGCGACCGTGCCGACCATGCCGCCGCCGCCGGACTCCCACTTCTCAACGACGCGCGGATCGTTGAACGCGATGCCGGCGCCGATCGCACGGTCATTCTTGAACGGCTCGGCGACGCGCGCGTGCTTTCGCCTTGTCGGTGACGTAGAAGCTCGTGTCGGTCATGCCGAGCGGATCGAGGATGTTCTCCTTCTTGAACTGATAGAGCGACTTGCCGGAGACGATCTCCACCAGCCGTCCGAGGATATCGGTCGAGTGGCTGTAGTCCCAGGTGGTGCCGGGCTGAAAGGCGAGGGGAAGCTTCGCGATGCGCTCGGCGAACTGCTCGTTGGTCGGATCGCCGCCGAACACATCGGCGTCGACGTAGGCCTTCTTCACCAGCATGTCGCCGAAGAAGCCGTAGGTGATGCCCGGAGGTGTGGCGCAGCAGGTCCTGAATGGTGATCTGCTTGCGCGCCGGCACGAGATCGAGCTTCGGCTTGCCGTCTTCGCCCTTGGTCTCGACGCCGACCTTCATCTCCTTGAAGGCGGGAATGTATTTCGAGATCGGCTCGTCGATCGAGAGCTTGCCCTGCTCGGCGAGCATCATGACGGCGACCGAGGTGATCGGCTTGCTCATCGAATAGATGCGGAAGATCGCATCCTTGGTCATCGGGGCCTTGGTATCCGGATCGATCGCGCCCGACGGACTCGAAATAGGCGACCTTGCCGTTGCGCACGATCATCAGCACGGCGCCCGGAATGGTGCCCTTGTCGACATCGGCCTTCAGCCATTGCGTGATGCGATCGAGCCGCTCGGCCGACAAGCCGACATCGGCGGGCTTTGCGGCCGGCAATCCTTGCGCGGCCGCATTCGCTGCGAGCGCGAGCAGAAATGCAAAGGAGACGAGCAGGCTCTTCAAGGCGCGCATGCGATCCTCCCGATGTTGTCGTCTCGTGAGGATGCCGACCGCGCGGACGCCGTGTCAACGCATGCTGATGTGAAAAGGCACATCCGTCATGGCCGGGCTTGTCCCGGCCATCCACGACTTTGCTTCGCGATAGAGCTTTAAGACGTGGATGCCCGGCACAAGGCCGGGCATGACGCCAGCGCTAAGCCACGCCGAGCTTCTTCTGCAGGCTGGTCGACGAGGTCGTGTACTGGAACACCAGCCGCTTGTCCGGGAAGATGTAGCGGTGCGCCTTCTGTGACATCAGCGCGACCTCGTGGAAGCCCGACAGGATCAGCTTCAGCTTGCCCGGATAGGTGTTGATGTCGCCGACCGCGAAGATGCCCGGGATGTTCGTCTCGAACGTCTCGGTGCCGACCGGGATCAGGTTGCTCTGCAGGTCGAGACCCCAGTTCGCAACGGGCCCGAGCTTCATGGTCAGGCCGAAGAACGGCAGGATCGCGTCGCACGCGATCTCGAAGTTCGAGCCTTCGTTCGTCTTGACGATCGCCTTGCTCACCTGACCGTCCGCGCCTTCGAGCGCCGTGACTTGGCCGAGCACGAGGTCGATCTTCCCCTCGCCGACGAGCTTCATCATCTTGTTGACGCTGTCGGGCGCGGCACGGAAATCGGCGCGGCGGTGCAGCAGCGTGAGATGGCTCGCGATCGGCGCGAGGTTGAGCGTCCAGTCGAGCGCCGAGTCGCCGCCGCCCGCGACCAGCAGGCGCTTGCCGCGGAATGCCTCCATCTGGCGCACCGCGTAGAACACCGACTTCGCCTCGTAGGCCTCGATGCCGGGGATAGGCGGGCGCTTGGGCTGGAACGAGCCGCCGCCCGCCGCCACCACGATCACCTTGCACTCGAACACCTTGCCGGCATCGGTGGTGACGCGGAACAGCGGATCGCCGATCTTCTCGACGTTCTCCACCATCTCGTTGAGATGGAATGTCGGGTGGAACGGCTTGATCTGCTCCATCAGTGCGTTGGTGAGGCCCTCGCCCGAGATCTCCGGGATGCCGGGAATGTCGTAGATCGGTTTCTCGGGGTACAGCTCGGCGCACTGGCCGCCGACCTTGTCGAGGATGTCGATCAGATGCGCCTTGATATCGAGCAGGCCGAGCTCGAACACCGCGAACAGGCCGACGGGGCCCGCGCCGATGATGAGAGCGTCGGTCTTGATCACGTCGGTCTTGGTCAGCACAGCAAAAAACCTTCTCGGAACTTCGATGATTTTTTGGATTGGCGACTGTCTAGCGGGGTAAAGCGGGCAGGAAAAGAGGAAATGCTGCATTCCTGCCGTGAACGTTACTTATGCGCGCGCATGGCTTATGGCTATGGAAGGATTGGAGATTTCAGCCTTGAACGAACAAGCCAAACGGCCCCGGATCGTCCCGAAGCTGGAGCAGTTCCCAGGCCGCACGCCGGACATCATCCGGTTTGCCGATCTCGACCCGCAAGGGCATGTGAACAATACGATTTTCGCGACCTTCTTCGAGACCGGGCGCGTCATGTTCCTGCGCGAGCCGGGCAACGCGCTGAGTCCGCCGGGCACGACCTCGGTACTGGCGCGGCTCGACATCAACTTCCTGCGTGAGATGCATTGGCCGGGCACGGTCGAGATCGGCACCGGCATCGAGCAGATCGGGCGATCGTCCTACACGTTCCTGCAGGCGGTCTTTCACGAGGGCGCATGCGCCGGGACCGGCCGCGCCACGATGGTGATGATCGACATGGAGACGCGCAAAGCGCGGCCGTTGCCGGACGAGGTCATCGCGCGGCTGGAGACGCTGAGGCTGCTTGAGGAGTAGGACGCCGCGCCAGATGAGCGCGCCGCCTCCCAGGACGATCTGCGTGCCTGCCGGATTTAAAGGAGGCGCGCCACCGGTCGCCGGACAGAGCTACGAAGCGCGGACATCACGCAGCGTGCTTTCCGCCAGTCTCACGACTGGCTTGCGCATGCCGGGATGGATCAGCTCCATGTCGATCCATGTCAGAATCTCCGCACAGGCGAAAAGCTGTGCGACGCGTCCCGACGGCGTCCGGAGATCATTCTTGAATGCGGCCTGCAGACGCCGCTTCAGCGACACGTCCGCGACCGAGAAACCGATCAACATCGCGGCGTCGTAACCCCGCGGCGCAAGCCCCCACCGTTCCCAGTCGAGCAGCATCAAGTCTGGCGCCGTAACGTTCGCCCAGTGGGTCTCGCCAAAGGCCATGCGCCATTCGTTAGCGGCGATCGGGATGTCATCGCCAAACCGTGAACGGATCAGGGTGGCCATATCGTCGGGCGTTACGAGCTGCCGCTTGCAATGCAGGCGGGAGACCGTGCCGATCGCGCTTCGGAAGCGCGAAATCCAATCATCCGTCAGCGCATGTGCGCGTGCCCCGGACCAGGGGGTCGTTTCGATCGTGGGCGAGGGTGCGAGCGTCATCTGCAGTGCGCGCCACGTGACACCGTCCGACGACCAGTCGAGATGCGCGATCACCTGCGGCTTCGGGACGCCGGTGAACTCACCGGCCTCGATCTCGTTCTTGCGCAAATAGTCGGTCAGCCGATCCTGACGGCCGCTAATCTTGATCCAGCTCCGTGCGCCATCCGGCGCGACGACCGGAGCACCGATCGATTTCGACCGGTAGCCTTGGATCGGGGAATTGGCGAGCGAGACTTTGAGTAACGCGCAGGCCTCGCGCAGAGCCGCGCTCTTGTCCAAGAGGAAATAGCCGTCGCCTGCCGAGGAGGCTGTCGGTTTCCAGGGTTCCAGCGCGGGCAGCACCTGATCGACGCCTCACAATGAACGCAGCCTAGGCCTGTCGTTCGGGGATGCGCACCACGAGCCCATCGAGTTCGTCGGTGACCTTGATCTGGCAGGAGAGGCGCGAGTTCGGCCGCACGTCATAGCCGAAGTCGAGCATGTCTTCTTCCATCGGCGAGGGGCCGCCGGTCTTCTCGCGCCACTCTTCCTCGACATAGACGTGGCAGGTCGCGCAGGCGCACGCGCCGCCGCACTCGGCTTCGATGCCGGGTACCGCGCTCTTGATCGCGGACTCCATCACCGTCGCGCCGGTCTCGGCGTCGACCGCGTGCTCGGTGCCGTTGGATTCGATGTAGGTGATCTTGGGCATGCAAACCGTATCGACTAAGGAAATCGCCCGCCTGGGCGGCGGGCGGCTTCCTATATCGGCTCAGATGCGCCGGGGGCAAACCCGGAAAAATTCCGTGGGATCAGGCTGTCGCGAGCCTAGTTTGCCCGCAAAAGCTCTGCGATCACGGCGCGTGCCTCATCGGAGGCGGCGCTCAGCCGGCCGAGCGCAGTGTCGATTTCGACCGTGCCGCCGGAGCCGGCAAGCTCCACGCGCTTCGGCCGCGCGCGCGACGCGCCAGGCGCCGATGCCCCGCGCCGAGCCTTTCAGCGTATGGGCGAGCGTTGCGATGCCCGGCGGGGCGGCCGAGCGCATGCGCGCGATCAGCAGCGCCGATTGGCGGTCGAAGAGTTGCAGCACTTCGCGTTCCAGGCTGCGGTCGCCGAGCGTCATGCGGGCGAGATGCACGAGATCGATCGGGCGGTCGTCGGGCGCCAGCGAAGGCGCGTCTTTGGCATCGATTGAGCGCAAGGTTTCCAACTGCATGGGTGCCGTCCCCTCTGGCGTTTCCGGCCCGTCCCGGCCGTGTTGTTGATCGAAACTGGCACAGGAGCCGCCAACGGCCGGTAAACCGGAGGCCGGTCTGCCGGTCTCCAGCCCAAGGGATCATGGAATTGGTTAACGCGCGTTAAAGCCCGCCACCGCGCGGCCGTCCGGAAGAATCCGGACGCGGGCGGAGCGGCCGGGGCAAATTCGCTGCGTTTTCCACAGGCCGCGGGCACCGCGACCATCACCCGGGCACCAGTGTTAACGATGATTAAAGGGAGGTTACCAAAGGACGTTTCATTCGTGGCCTGAGGCCGTTAGGATGTCCGAACGGCGGCTCATATGGGCTTTCGCCCGATGATGGGGAGGGGGATTTGCTGTTCGCGCACACGATACGTGCGCCCCGAGGGTTGGACCCGTCCGGGCGGCAGCAATCTCGCGTAACGAGTTAAGGACGCGGACGAGTCATGGCGAACAATCCGAAGCGGATACAGGATCCGACCGAAGCGGCGATGTCGGCGATCCAGGAGGCCCTGAACCTGCGCGATGACCCCCCGGCAGCGCCCGCCGGCCGCGCACCCGCCGAGCTCGACCTCGGCGCCCCTGTTTCGACCTCAATCCCGTTCTCCGCCGCCGATTGCGCCGACCGACCCCGTGGCCCCGGCACGCGAAGGCCGGCGCCGTCCGACCCGCAGCGCGCCGCCGATCGACGAGGACCTGTTCCTGCAGGAGACCGTCGGCCGCAGCGAGGCGCCGGCGCCGGTCCGTGCACGCGCCGCCGAAGTCGATGAGGTGCGGGCCGTCCCAGCGCGCCGCCAACGACGACCGCCAGTCGGTCGGCCAGATTCTCCAGTCGATGCAGCGACGCCCGTCGCGCGCGCCCTACATGGCGGCCTTCTTCCTCTCGGCCGTCTGGGTGGTGCTCGGCATCGTCGTCGGCATGTCCTATTTCGGCACCGATCTGCGCGCGATCGCGAGCCAGGGCGTGCACCCGACGATGTTCGCGCTCGCGGCCGGCATCGCGCTGCCGGTGCTGCTGTTCTACGTGCTCGCCCACATGGTCCGCCGTGCGCAGGAATTGCGCATCATCGCGCGCTCGATGACCGAGGCCGCGATGCGGCTCGCCGAGCCGGAAACGATCGCGCGCGAGTCGATCGTGTCGGTCGGGCCAGGCGATCCGCCGCGAGGTCGCCGCGATGGGCGACGGCGTGGAGCGCGCGCTCGCGCGCGCCGCCGAACTCGAAGCGCTGGTGCACAACGAGGTCGCCGCGCTGGAGCGCGCCTACAACGACAACGAGCTGCGCATCCGCGGCCTGATCGAGGATCTCGCCAACCAGCGCGACAGCCTGGTCGGACAGGCCGAGCAGGTGCGCAACGCCATCACCGGCGTGCATCTCGGGCTGACGCAGGACATCGCCTCGGTGTCCGAGATGGTCGCGGCGAGCGTCAACGACGCCGCGCAGCGCGTTACCCGCACGCTCGCCGAGAAGGGCGAGCACATCACGCTCGCGCTCGGCCGCGCCGGCGACAACATGATCGACGCGATCGGCGAGCGCGGCGGCGACCTGCTCGAGCAGATGACGCGCACCAGCGAGGAAGTCGCGCGCACGCTGGAGACCGCAAGCGACAAGATGACGTCGAACATCGACGTCAAGTCCGATCACCTGAGCGCGCAGATCGCCGACCTGACGGTGAAGCTCGCGCAGATGCTCTCCTCGCGGCTCGACCACGTCACCGACAACGTCTCGCAGCGCACGATGAACATCGCCGAGACGCTGATGCGGCGCACCGAGGAAATCTCCACCAACCTGACGCGCAACACCGAGCAGCTCACCGAGCAGATGACGGTGCGTGCGCGCGAACTGACCGATACGATGATCGACGCGGGCGGCCGGCTCGCCGAGACGATCGCGACGCGCGCCGACGACGTCAACAACACCCTGAAGGCGACCGGCGAGTCGCTGGTGCTCGACCTCACGCTGCGCGGCGGCGACGTGGTGGGCAAGCTGGAAGAAACCGGCGCGCGCATCACCGAGACGATCATCACGCGCGGCACAAGGTCAGCGACACGTTCCGCGAGGCGGCCGAACAGCTCGAAGGCACGATCAACGCCAAGGGCGACTCGGTGCGCGAGATGCTTGGCGTCGCGCCTGCACTCGTTCGAGGAAATGTTCACGCACGGCGGCGCCGAGCTTGCCGAGAAGATCACGCGCGACTCCCAGTCGCTCGGCGGCCTGATCACGCAGCATCTCGGCGAGTTCGACCGCACCGTGAAGGTCTACGGCGGCGAACTGGTGGAGCGGCTGAGCCAGCGCACCGAGGAAGTCACCGACGCGATGCGCTCGCATGTCGACAATTTCGACACCCGCGTCAGCGCGCGCACGACGCGAATCCGCGACGCAGATGGACGAGCGCATCACGCGCCTCGGCGAGGCGCTCGACGGGCGCATCAACGCGCTCAACGAAGCGCTCGGCGCGCGCGTGATGGAAATCGCGAAGTCGCTCGCCGACGGCGGCAAGGAAGTGGTCGGCGCGCTGGAGAAGCGCATCGACAAGCCAGCGGCAGCGATCGACAGCCGCGGCACCGCGCTTGCCGACACGCTGCACGCCAAGGCGGACCAGATCGACAAGACGCTCGGCGTGCGTGCGCTTGAAATCTCCGAGACGCTCGACGCCCGCATCACGCGCTTCCAGGAATTGCTGGTCGGCCGCGTCGAGACCGTCGCCTCGCAAATCGAGGTGCGCGGCCAGTCGGTCGGCAACGCGATCGTGTCGCGCATGGAGCAGCTCAGCCAGTCGATCCGCAGCAACGCGGGCGAGGCGGAGCGGTCGCTCGGCCAGCTTGCGGCTTCGACCGTCGACGTCATTCGCGCGACCGCGCACGATGCCGAGCGCACGATCACGGCGGCCTCGTCCGGCGTGAATAGCGCGATGAAGCAGGATGCGAGCGAGATCGAGCGCTTGCTGAACACCGTGTCGACCACGGTCAGCAGCGCGTTGAAGCAGGATTCCGAAGAGGTCGAGCGCCTGCTCACCTCGGTATCGTCGCGCGTCTCCGTCGGCGCTGAAGCAGGACGCCGGCGGCGTCGAGCAGCAGCTCAACGCCGTCTCGCTCAACGTCAGTGCCGGGCTGAAGCAGAACGCGGACGAAGCGGAGCGCACGCTGGTCGGTGCCGCAACGCGCATCACCGGTTCGCTGAAGCAGGAGGCCGAAGACGCCGAGCGCACGCTGGTTGCGACCTCGGCGCGGGTCAGCAACGCGCTCAAGCAGGACACGACCGAGGTCGAGCGCGGCCTCGCCGCAGCATCGGCGACGCTCTCCGGCGCGCTGAAGCAGGACACGACCGACGTCGAGCACGCCCTGACCACCATCTCCGAGATCGTCAGCAACACGCTCAAGCGCGATGCCGGCGAAGTCGAGCGCGCAATGGCGGCGGCCTCGTCCAATGTCAGCACGACGCTGCGCAACGACACCGCGGACCTGCAGCGCGCGGTCTCGGCCATGTCGACGGAAATCAGCGCCGGCCTGAAGCAGGATGTGGTCGACGTCGAGCGCACCATCACCATGGTGTCGTCGAATGTCAGCTCCGGGCTGCGCAAGGATGCCAGCGAGGTCGAGCGCGCGCTGACCACCGTCTCGGCGACGTTGAGCGGTTCGATCCGGCAGGACGCCGCCGATGCGGAGCGCACGCTCGCGACCGCGTCGTCGTCGATCAGCGACCGGTTGCGCCAGGACGCGACGGATGCGGAGCGCACGCTGGTCGGCGCTTCGACATCGGCCAGCGAACGGCTGCGGCAGGATGTTGCCGAGGTCGAACGGGTGCTGACGACGACGTCGTCGACCGTGACCTCTGCGTTGCTGCGCGGCTCGGCCGAAGCCGAGCGCACGTTGACGATGACGTCCGAAACCGTCACCGGCGCGCTGAAGCAGGATACGCTCGACGTCGAGCGCGCACTTGCGGCGGCATCATCGGCGGTCACATCCGCACTCAAACAGGACGCCAGCGACGTGGAGCGGACGCTCGCGGCCGCGTCGTCGAGCGTGAGCGCGCAACTGAAACAGGATTCGGGCGAGGTTCACGCCTCGCTCGGCAGCCTTGCGACCAAAGTGTCCGAGGAGATCCGCGAGAGCGCACAGGGCATCGAGGTGTCGCTCAATCATCTGCTCACCAACACCACCGAGGCGATCCGTTCGAGCGCCCAGAATGCCGAGCATTCGCTCAACAACCTGTCGGGCTCGACCACCGAGGCGATCCGCACGGGCGCCCTCGACGCGGAGCGCACGCTGACGGCCGTTTCGTCCGGCGTCACCGCCGCGATGAAGCAGAATGCCGGCGAGCTCGAGCGCTCGCTCGGCCAGCTCGCGACCACGACCTCGGAAGCATTGCGGACGACGGCCGAGGAAGCGAAGAACAAGATCGCGGCGACATCCGGCGAAGTCACCGGCGCGATCAAGCGCGGTACCGCCGAGGCGGAGCGTGCGCTGACCACGGTCGCGACGGGCGTGAATGCCGCGCTGAAGCAGAATGCCGGCGAGGTGGAACGCAGCCTGCTCGGCGTCAGCGCCGAAGTCGCGCGCGGCTTCACCGCCAAGGCCGAGGAACTGACCGCGAACATCAATCAGCGCGGCAACGACCTCAAGCGCGTGCTCGACGAGAAGACCGGCGTGTTCCTCAGCACCTTCGGCGCGCAGGGCCAGAAGTTCTCGACCGAGATCGAGCGCATCACGCACAACGCCGGTGCAGTCGATCGAGGCGAAGGGCGTGACCTTTGCCAAGTCGATCACTGCAGCACGGCGAGGAGATCACCGGCCAGATCAACGACGCGAGCGCGCAAGGCGCAGCGCTTCGATCACCCGCACGGTCGGCGAGCTCGACACGACCGCGCGCGGCGCGATCGAGCGCTCGCAGAAGACCGCATCCGCCGCCGTGACCGAGATGATGGAAACGCACGGCATGCTGCGCAACGATACCTCGGCGCTGTTCGAGCGGCTGCGCGAGGCGAACGTGCTGCTGCAGGAAGTGCTTGGCGGCGCGACGCAGAACCTCAGCACGATCGAGACGACGCTGTCGGGCCGCGTCAGCGAGTTCGTCACCACGATGAACGACATCGGCGAGCGCAGCGGTGCGGTCAGCTCGCGCTTCGAGGAGCAGATGAAGGCGTTCCTCGCCGGCACCGGCACGATGCTGCGCGACATCACGGCGACGGCGGAGAAGTTCGAGGCGCAGGGCCAGGTGCTCGCGGCCGCCGCCGAGCAGATCGACGGCGAGCAACAGCCGCACCGAGGAGGTGATGGCCGACCGCCGCGAGGCGCTCGACTCGGTCGTCAACCAGATCGACAGCAAGGTCGGCGACCTCGACCAGCGGCTCAAGCGCTTCTCGGCGCTGCTGCAGGAGACGTTCGAGGCCGCCGAGGGTCGCGCCCGCGATATCGCGCGCGTGGTCGCCGAGACCTCGACCGAAGGCACCAAGGCGATCGCCAACCAGTACGAACTGGTGCGCGCGACCAGCGACGAGGAGCGCAAGCGCACCACCGAGGCGCTGCACTCGATCTACGAGCAGGCGACCGGCGAGACCTCCGCGCTGTTCCGCCAGACCAGCGAGCGCTTCATCGAGATCGTGCGGCAGATGCGCGAAATGAGCGCCGCGATGCAGCGCGAGATGGAGACGACGCGCACCGAGCTGCGCAAGGGCATCCTCGAGCTGCCGCAGGAGACCGCCGACAGCGCCGCACAGATGCGCCGCGTGATCGTCGAGCAGATCGAGGCGCTGGCCGAACTGAACCGCATCGTCGCGCGGCCACGGCGGCGGCGCGGCGGAGCCCGCGCGGCGCGCCGGAGCCGGTCGCGGCGAGCCGGCGGCGCGGCGTGCCGAAGTGCGCCCGCGCATCGGAGGCGACGCGCGATGGCGGAGGCGCGTCCAACCCGCCGCCGCGCCGCGCGCCGGCCGGAGCCGCAACCGCCCAGCCGCGCAGGAAGCCGCGCAGGCCGTGGCGGCGGCTGGCTGACCGACCTGCTCGGCGCGCCTCGCGCGACGAGGAGCCTGCCGCCGCGCCGGACGACCGTCAGGCGCGCGCCGCGATGGAGTCGCTCGATAGCCTCTCGGTCGATATCGCCCGCATGATCGATCACGACGCGGCGGCCGAACTGTGGGACCGCTACAAGCGCGGCGAGCGCAACGTGTTCACGCGCCGGCTCTACACGCTGCAGGGCCAGAAGACGTTCGAGGAGATCCGCAAGCGCTACCGCGGCGACCGCGAGTTCAAGCCGACGGTCGACCGCTATATCGGCGAGTTCGAGCGGCTGCTGAACGAGGTCTCGCAGGACGAGCGCGGCCAGGCGATGGCGCGCAGCTATCTCACCTCGGAGACCGGCAAGGTCTACACCATGCTGGCGCACGCGGCCGGCCGGTTCGAATAGGCCGGACGCGCGGATCCCGATTGCTGAGGGGCGCGGCGCGAGCCGCGCCCCTTTCGTTTGCGCCCCGATTCAGGCATCGCGGCGCGCATGGGCTTGACGCTGACCGTCCGCTCCGAGCGCTGGCCGATCGCCGGCGCGTTCACGATCGCCGCGGCGCCAAGACCGAGGCGGAGGTCGTGGTCGCCGAGATCAGCGACGGCGCGATCACCGGCCGCGGCGAATGCGTGCCCTATGCGCGCTATGGCGAGACGGTCGAAGGCGTGCGCGACGCGATCGAGGCGATGCGCGGCGACGCTCGCGGGCGGCCTCGACCGCAGCGGCGCTGCAGAGCCGCGATGCCGGCGGGCGCGGCGCGCAACGCGCTCGACTGCGCGTTCTGGGATCTCGAGGCCAAGACGAGCGGGCAAGCCGGTGCACGACGCTCGCGGGCTTGGCGGCGCCGCGCGCGCTGGTGACGGCCTACACGATCTCGCTCGGGACGCCGCGAGGCGATGGCGCGAGGCCGCCGCGAAAGCCGCGCGCGCGAAAGCTGCTCAAGGTCAAGCTCGGCGGAGAAGGGCGACGCGGAGCGGATCGCGGCCGTGCGCGCGGCCGCGCCGAACGCCGGAGCTGATCGTCGATGCCAACGAGGCGTGGCGCGCGGACAATCTCGCCGCCAATCTTGCGGCCTGCGCGGACGGCCGGCGTCACGCTGATCGAGCAGCCGCTGCCGGCACACGACGATGGCGGCGCTTGCGCGATCGCGCGGCCGATCCCGGTCTGCGCCGACGAGAGCGTGCATCGACCGCGCGTCGCTTGCCTCGCTCGTCGGCAAATACGACGCCGTCAACATCAAGCTCGACAAGACCGGCGGCCTGACCGAAGCGCTGGCGATGGCGGCGGAGGCCGAGCGGCTCGGCTTTGCGCATCATGGTCGGCTGCATGGTGGCGACCTCGCTCTCGATGGCGCCCGCGATGCTGGTCGCGCAGCGCGCGCGCGTGGTCGATCTCGACGGGCCGCTGCTGCTCGCGCGCGATCGCGCGCACGGGCTGCGTTACGAGGGCAGCCTCGTTTATCCGGCGACGCCCGCGCTGTGGGGCTGATCGGCTAGCCGCAAAAAATCAGGCGAGGTATTTTGGATTTGTCCGGCTCATCATTGCTTGCGAAGAATACAAACTGCCGAAATCGTGGGCAGGTCGGATTTGTATTCCGAAGTTTTCTGTTTTTTGATCGACCCATTCATGAACCAGCGAAGTGATTTCAATGATGTACCACTGCTCTCTCTTCGGAGCGGGTAGGGGATCCGTTGTTATCGCGCGATGTCCGGGCCGGTCGCTCCACCACAGCGTTCCACCTTTCGGAAAATCCCATCGATTGATGATCCGGTCTACCGATACGGGCACGCTTGAACCTTCGTTGTTCTTGGAATAGAGCGCGACGCCCGCGAACTGCGGTTTTTGCAGCATCTGCGGCAGATTGAATCTTATCAATGAGAAATACCAATCTCCCCATCCCCCGACTTGAGAACCTCGTCATCCTTGCCCCCACCCGGTCCGCCGCCCTGCGGCGCAAACGAGTAGACGCTCGTGGTCCAAATATCTTTCCATTGAAGAAAGGGTTCGTCTGACCGGACCATTCGGCCGGCCCTGCAGCTCTTCAGCGCAGCGAGCGCCTCAGGGGATCCAAACGCGCCGCCTGCTTGCGCGCAAGAGATCGCAAACGTGTTGTTGCAGGCTTGAACGACCGCCTGATTTTTCCCGTCGCCGGAGCCGAGGATATTGCCTGAAAAGTCCAATTTGAGGCTAAGCAGTCCGAGCGCAAGCGCAATTGCAATACATGTTCCTGCCAGTGAAATTCCGAACGGATGGCGCCCGAATTGAACGGCAAGGGCGTGGGGAATGCCGGTATCGACGTTCTGTTCAATGAAATTGATGACGTGGCGCATGTCGTTGTCGAAATCACGGCCTGAACGGACCTCGGCGGCGTGCAACTCGGTCAAGGGACGAAGACTAGGCGGAAGCAAATCGATCGACGGCATCGAGGTCTGGTCGATGAGCACCGGAATAATGAGAATTCCTCTGTCGAGCGCGGTTTCGATTTCCACGCGCAACACATCTTGTTCATTCAGGATCCGCGCCTGACCATGCGTCGAATGACCGGTCCACTCCGGCCCGATGACGGCAAGGAGTACATCGCACCGATCGAGGATCAGCCGGATGGAATCGCGAAATTTCGAGGCGATTGGCACATCCTCGATGTCCATAAATACGGACGCTTTTCCAAAATGACTAACGAGCCGATCGAAAATGCGGCCGGCGATGTGGCGGGTGTCCTCGCGGCGATAGGAGATAAAGACCGACGGCGATCGAAATTTTAGAAATTGAAGAGCCATGGCGTGTGCGGACTTCGGCAGTCGCTGGGCACATTAGATACAACCAGATGACGAAACTCCAGAGACGTTCAAGACTGCCGATTTTGATTATCCCCGGGCGTTCATCATGCGCATCGCGATGAGCGCAAATCCGCCACCCGCTGCCGCAATCGCCACCATTGCGGCGTAGGCCCAGGCACCGCTCGCGCCATAGAGCACGCCGGCGAGTGCGGATGCCGCCGCCATCATCAGGCTGTTCGCGGTCGCGATGTCGCCCTGCGCGGCGGCGCGGCTGTGCTCCGGCGCATTGCGGCTGAGATACATCATGGTGCCGAGATGCGTCGCGCCGAACGACAGTGCGTGCAGGAACTGCAGCGGGAACAGCAACACCGTGGGCGGGTCGAATGCCATCGCGATCCAGCGCACGATGCCGCCCGCGGCGCCGATCAGGATCAATGCGACCGGGCCGAGGTTGATCCGCGCGGCGAGCGCGAACAGCACGATCTCGGCGACGACGCCGAGCGCCCACAGCACGCCGATGGTTACGCCGTCGAAGCCCTTCGCGGTCCAGTCGAGCGTCGAGAAGCCGTAATAGACGGCGTGGCTGGCTTGAATGAGGCTCCCGGCTGCCGCGATGGCAAGGAAGGCCGGCTGGCGCAGATGGCTGTGTCCGCCGACGTTCGTGGCTGGAACAGCCCGGCGCGCGCCGCGTGCGAGCAGCAACGAGGTGACCACAAGCGCGCCGTTCCCGGCGACCATCACCCAGATCAGATGGCCAGGTGCCAGCACGTTCAGCAGCACGCCGCCGCTCACATTGGCGGCGATGAAGGCAATCGAGCCCCATAGCCGGATGGGGCCGTAGTTCTTGCCGCGCTCGGCGAGGCCCTTCAGGCCCGTACGCATCGGTCAGCGGCAGAACCGGCGCGGACACGAAGGCAAGGATCACGGCGGCGAGGAGGATGAACGTGAAACCGCTGGCGGTCGCCAGCAGGAGGATCGCGGCCAGGCTCGCGAACGCCACGACCACGATGGCGCCGTGCAGCGAGCCGTACCGGTCGGCGATACGCGTGCCCGCCGGAGACGCGAATGCGCGCACGCCCTGCATCGCGGCGAGCACGACGCCGATCGCAGCCGGTTCGAGCCCAAGCGCTGCGAGCCATACCGGAAACAGCGGTACGTGCCAGCCGGCGATCGCGAAAAACGCTGCGTAAACAAGGGCAAGCCGCCACGCAAACGAGTCGTTAACGATTGTGGGATTGGGGTGTGGCATTAAACTGATTGCGACGATTCGTGCGGGTACTGTCGCGTCCGTTTTCCCACATCTCACGACGGACCGTATGGCCAATCTTCCCGTTCCGGCGCCGATCAGCGAAGCCGACTACGAGGCGATTGAAGCCGCCGTGATGGAGACCGCGCGCGGCCGCTGGTTCCTCGCCGAATACGCGCGCCGCAACCGTCACGCCGACACCAACATGCTGCTGAAGGCGCTCGACCGCATCGAGGCAGCGATGCGCGGGGAGCGTTCGGTCGAGCCGGTCGACCGCATCCGCTTCGACCTCGTCGAGATGTCGAAGGCGATCGCACGCACCAAGGCCGAGATCGCGTCGATCAAGCCGGACGCCGATCATCAGGGGAAGTTCGGCGAGGCGACCGAAGAACTCGACTCCGTCGTACAGGCGACCGAGGCCGCCACATCGGACATCCTCGCCTGCGCGGAAAGCATTCAGGAGATCGCCTGGACCCTGCGCGAGCAGGGGCTCGAGGCCGAGGTGTGCGATCTGCTCGATGCGAAAGCGACCGAGGTCTACACGGCCTGCTCGTTCCAGGATCTCACCGGCCAGCGCACCCGCAAGGTGATCGGCGTGCTGCGCTATCTCGAAGGCCGCATCAACGCGATGATCGAAATCTGGGGTCTCGAGGGCGCGATGTCGGCCGAAGCCGCCGAGACGCGCGCGGCCGAGAGCGACAACGCGCTGCTCAACGGTCCGGCGAAACCGGGGCAGGGGCTCGATCAGGCCGATGTCGACATGGTGATGGGGCCTGCCGCGACCGCGGGCGCCGCGTGGGAAGAGCAAGAGCCGGCGCCGTCGCTTCAGCGGGAAGACGAAGCCATTGAGGAAGCGCAGTGGACGCCGGTCGCGGCTGAGCCGCTGCCGGTGGCCGATGAGCCCGAGCCGATGCCGGTTGCGGCCGAGCCGGAGACTGTAGAGTACGAGCCCCCGGTTTCAGTTCATGCAGCCGAGGAATTTGAAATCGAGATACCGCGGCCGAAGCCCGCGGCGCGCATGCCGGCTGAAGACCCGCTCGCGCCGATCATGGCGATGAGCGCCGAAGAGCGGATCGCGCTGTTTACGTAACGCGCGCTGTCATTCCGGGGCCGACGCCGGCCTTGAGCCGGGGGAGGAGCCCGGAATCCATAAACACGAATGGCGCGGTCTCGCTTTTGTCGAGAGGGTTGTGGTTATGGATCCCGGGCCCACGCCTGCGGCGTGTCCCGGAATGACAGAAGCAGTCAGGCGACGAGCTTGTGAAAAAGCTCCGGATCGACATTGCCGCCTGACAGCACCGCGACAACCACCTTGCCCTTCACGTCGAGCCGTCCGGCGAGCAGCGCCGCAAGACCGATCGCGCCGCCCGGTTCGACCACCAGCTTCAACTCGCGGAACGCAAACGACACCGCGCGCGCGACCTCTTCGTCGCTGGCCGCGATGCCTTCGCCGATCAGTTCGCGGTTGATCGCGAACGTGATCTGGCCCGGCGTGTTCGACATCAACGCATCGCAGATCGTGCCGGACAGCTTCGCATTGTGCTCGTGCTTGCCGGACCTGAACGAGCGCGCCGTGTCGTCGAAGCCTTCCGGCTCGGCGGTGTAGATTTTGGCCTCAGGCGCGCGTGCCTTGATGGCGAGCGAAATCCCGGCCGCAAGTCCGCCGCCTGACGCGCCAATGATCGCGATGTCGGGTTTCAGCCCGAGCGCGGTCAGGTCTTCCATGATCTCGCGGCCGGCCGTGCCCTGGCCGGCGATGATGAAAGGATCGTCGTAGGGCGGCACCAGCGTCGCGCCGCGCTTCTCGGCAATGGCGCGCGCGATCGCCTCGCGGTCTTCCTTCTCGCGATCGTAGAGCACGACTTCGGCGCCGAACGCGGCGGTGCGCTCGCGCTTCGGGCGCGGTGCGTCCGACGGCATCACGATCACCGACGGCATGTCGAGCAGCTTGGCCGCATGCGCGACGCCCTGCGCGTGATTGCCGGACGAGAAGGCGACGACCCCGCCCGCGCGCTGGTCCGCCGCGATGGAGGAGAGCTTGTTGTAGGCGCCGCGAAATTTGAACGAGCCGGTGCGCTGCAGGGTCTCGGCTTTCAGGAACACGCGCGCGCCGGTTGCGGCGTCGAGCACGGGCGATGAGACCAGCGGCGTACGCAACGCGATGCCGGCAAGGCGGCGCGCAGCCGCGTCGACATCGGCGTTGGTGGGCGCGGCCCAAGTCTGCGGGCCTGAAGACTGCGATTTGTCTGACATGGGCGCGAAACTACTGCCGCGGAGCTAAGCGAGGCAAGGCGCGGACTGCGGTTCCCCCGAGCAATAACGGCCGCTATGGTGCGGCACTTACGTCTCGCCTGAAGGAGTTCGTCCATGGATCTCGGCATTGCCGGCCGCAAGGCCATCGTCTGCGCCTCAAGCCGCGGGCTCGGCCGCGCCTGCGCCTATCGGCTGGCGGAAGCGGGATGCGAGGTGGTCGTCAACGGGCGCGACAAGGCCAGGACGGAAGGGACGGCAGCTGAGATCGCGAAAGCGACGGGCGCAAAAGTGATTCCGGTCGTGGCGGACGTCGGCACGCCGGAGGGTCAGGCGGCGCTCTTCGCCGCGATGCCGGAGCCGGACATCCTGGTGAACAACAACGCAGGTCCGCCGTTCCGGGATTTCCGCGAGCTCGACCGCCAGAAGATGATCGATGGCGTCATCGCCAACATGATCGTGCCGGTGGAAATGATCCAGAAGGTGATCGATCCGATGCAGCGCAAGAAGTTCGGCCGCATCGTCAACATCACGTCCGGCTCGGTGAAGATGCCGCTCGGCGGGCTCGATCTGTCGTCCGGCGCGCGCGCCGGACTGACGGCATTTCTTGCGGGCGTCGCGCGGCAGGTGGCGGCGAACAACGTCACGATCAATTTCCTGCTGCCGGGGACGTTCGCGACCGACCGTCTCACCACCAACATGGCGGCGACCGCAAAGAAGCAGGGCATCAGCGTCGAGCAGGCGAGCGCCGCGCGAATGGCGACGGTGCCGGCGAAGCGTTTCGGCGAGGCCGACGAGTTCGGCGTCGCCTGCGCGTTCCTGTGCTCGGCGCAGGCCGGCTACATCACCGGGCAGAACCTGCTGATGGACGGCGGGGTGTTTCCCGGCGCGTTCTGAGGCGGGGCGGGGCCTACTTGCCCCGCGCTGCACGGCCGGCGGACGGTTTGTCGTCGCCTCCGTCCGGCGTGCCGATCACGCCATAGTCGCTCGATTTGGAGCCGTAGGTTGCCAGCGAGTAGCCCTCGGCCGCGAGCCCGCGCTTGAGCAACTCGCGCACGGCCGCGGCGCGGCTCGGCATCCGCACCTTGAAGCGGAAGTCATCCAGAACCTTCAATTCTTCAGGCGAGAGCATGATTTGCAGCCGCTCGCCACGCGCCTGTTCGTCACTCATTGGAATGCCCCATTGCTATCCCTGACACCCATATACCTCAACATAACACGGTGGCGCAAGTTTAGTTCCTTACTCAATCACAGCTTTTTGTTCAGGGGGAGGGCCTTCGGTCTTATCAGTCTTATACGATATCGGTGCAAGTATTGTATCTTCAACAACTGGCAAATACTTCGTAAGAACAGTCGTAAAATAGTATTCGTTGCAACGATTTGAATATCGGCGTATTGTACTGGTCATGAGCATCATCGAATTCGACCGCAGCACACCGGATCCGACGCGCGGACCGGTCTGCACACAATGCAAAGGCCCGACCCGGCTGACCGGCATCGAGCCTCATCCGACGCAGGCCCACACCGATCTGCGGACGTTTCAGTGCCTTGTTTGCGATGCCGTGCAGGCGAAAGTCGTGCCGGTCGCGAATTGAGTTTTCTTCGCGGACGCCCGCAGCGCCGCTTCATCGTGACCTTCCAAAAAAAAGCCCGGCGCGAGCCGGGCTTTAAGTTTTGGAGGTCGAGAGGTCGCAGGGTAGTTCAGGTAAATCCTTAGGAGCGGCGCTCCGCGGTCCACGAGCCGGAGCATTCGCCCGAGCCAGCGGTCCAGCGGCCGGAGCCGTTGCTGCCCGAAAGCTGGCCGGAGCCGCTGGCGCTCTGGTTGCCGCGGGAAACCTTGACGGTGACGGCGCCGTTCGCGCCGACGGTGCCGGACACGTTGAACGAAGCCTGACCCGCGTAACCGACCGAGCCGTTCTCGATCTTCACCGGATAGCGATAGGCGCGGTCGCAGGTGCCCTTTTCGGTGACGATCAGGACGCTCCAGTTGCCGTCGAGGCTCTGCTTGCCGGCGGCGATCGGAGCCGAAGACGCCGGAACCGCGCTGGCGGCGAGGATCGCGAGGCTGGTGAAGGCGGCGGCGGCGAATTGGTTGATGGTGGTCATGTCAGTCCCCTGTCATCGATTGGAATTTCGTTGTCCCTTGTCTAACCCGCCCCTGTTTCCGCCGAATGTTGCGAATGTTTCGTGTGTGTCAGGCGCTGGTGATTCTGTTTCGCGGGTTCGGGGGCGGTCTCTCTGCCTTGACGACGATCAGGACCCGCCGGCTTCGACATCGGCACTCAGGAAATTTCCGCGACACAAGAAAAAGGCCCGGCGCAGAGGCCGGGCCAAGGTTTTGGAGGTCAGTCCAATAGAGGGTCGAGAAACTTAAGAGCGGCGCTCCGCAGTCCAGCTGCCGGAGCATTCGCCGCCGGCGGCTTTCCAGGTGCCGGAGCCGTCGCTGTCGGACATCGTGCCGGTGCCGGTCGCGCTCTGGCTGCCGCGCGCCACGGTGACGATCACGTCACCCTTGTCGCCGACCTTGCCGGAAACCGTGAAGGAGGCGCTGCCCGCGTAGCCGACCGAGCCGTTCTGGATCTTGACCGGGTAGCGATAGGCACGGTCGCAGGTGCCCTTCTCGGTCACGATCAGAACGCTCCAGGCGCCATCGAAATTCGGCTTGGCGGCGGACATCGGGGCCGGAGCCGCCGGGACCGCCGAGATCGCCAGCATCGCGAGCGCCGTCAGGGCGGTGGCGGGGCGGATCGTCTGGGAGAGGGTCATGGCAAGCTCCTGAATGTTTTCGATTTCGTTGGTGTCAGGTTTAACCAACGCCTGTTTCGGCCGAATGTTGCGATTGTTTCGTGTGTGTCGCGCGCTGGTGATTTTGTGTCGCAGCCAGACCGCTGTTCCGGCGCTGGAAACGAAAAAGCCCGGCGCGACGGCCGGGCTTTAACCTATTGATTGGATAAGACTTACGAGCGGCGTTCGGCCGTCCAGGTGCCCGAGCATTCGCCCGATCCGGCGATCCACATGCCGGAACCGTCGGTCGACGACAGCCGGCCTTGGCCGTTGGCGCTCTGGCTGCCGCGCGCGACTTTCACGGTAACGGCGCCGTTTTCGCCCACTTTGCCGCTGACGGTGAAGGACGAATCGCCCGCATAACCGACCGATCCGTTGTCGATCTTGACCGGATAGCGGTAGGCGCGGTCGCAGGTGCCCTTTTGGGTGACGATCAGCACGCTCCACTTTCCATCGAAATTCGAACGGGCGGTGGCGGGAGCGGAAGCCGGAACGGCGGTCGCGGCCAGGATCGCGGCGGCGGCGAGAGCCGGAATCGCGCGGGAAACGAGGGTCATGGCAGCCTCCAGAGTGCGGTTTTGTTGTTCAACGCGGCCGATACACAGCGAGTTTCAACCGGTTTGTGCCGTGGTCGTCGGATGTCCGTCTTTCGAGGGTCATTACGCGCCCGGCCCTTGTTTGTTTCGTCGCGTCATCCTGAACAAAGGTTCAAATCGCCGTGTCGTGCCGGAATCGGCCTCCGCTGCCATCGGAGCGCCGTCCCGCCGCCATTAAGCGGCGAGATCGGTTGAATAAGACTAAATTGCGAGGCGTCGCCCGGTGCCGGAAGGCCGCTGGGGCAGGACGTGGTTAACGCCTGCTTGACGCGGGAGTTCCGCGCTATTTTGCAGGGGCGGCGCGCAGGGCCTCGGCGACGTCCTGCACGAAGGGCTGACCGGTTTTGCCGCGGGTGACACCGAGCTCGAACAGGCCCTTCATGAACTCGGTATCGAACGCGCCCTTGCCCTGCTGATCGGCCGCGAGCGCCGGGTAGGAGAGGTAGAATGGGATGCCGTCGCGCTTTGCCGCCGCGTAGGCACGGTCGATGTTGACCCGCAGCATCGACTGCACGCCGACCGCGATCGAATGGCCGAGCACGAAGATCAGCGAGCGCTCGGTCATCTGGAATTCGGCGCCGAGGCGGTTGTTGGCGACGAGATAAAGCTCGCTTGCCGGAATTTTGGTGCCGCCCGAGGCATTGAGCATCGACTCCGGCGCAACGAAGATCTGTGCACCAAGTCCGCCGTCGGCGTGCATCTCTTGCGTCTTCTTGCCGTTCGCCTCCACGTCGATCAGCACCGGGGGGAAAAGCCCCGGGATGGCGGTCGAGGCGCCGAGAATGTCGCGAAAGAGTTTCAGCGCCGCCTCGTCGCCCTTCGTGGCGATCGCGCCCATGTTCCAGACGACCGCGCGTTGCGCATCGAGATTGGTCGTCGCGACAAACAGGCGGCGGCCGCGCTTGTGACCTTCGGCGACTTGCGCCAGCAGTTCGGAGGTGACCTCTTTCGCGATCAGCCGCTTGAGCGGCCAGGTGTCGACGAGGCTTTCGGGAGTCTTGGTGTCCTCGAAAATATCGCCGGCATTGTATTCGGTGTAGGCGCGCTTCAGGCCCGGGTCCTGCGACGAGCCGATGAAGGCGAACGGGGCCATCAGCGCGCCGGTGCTGACGCCAGTGACCACCGCGAACTCCGGCCGCTTGCCGGACTCCGACCATCCATTGAGCAATCCGGCGCCGAATGCGCCGTCGCCGCCGCCGGTCGACAATGCGAGCCACGGGCCGGGAGTCGTGGGGAGGGCGCTCAGGAAATCCTTCTCGGAGTCGGCCCAGAAGCGCGCGTCGGGAACGCCGGGAATCATCGCGGCGGCCTGATCCTCCGCAGTAAAGTCAGGACGCGACGGTTGCTCCGGCTGCTTTGCAGTGTCTGCCTGAGGCTTCGCCTCGGCGCCGGTGAACTGCGCGCAGCTGCGCGGATTGTTCTTGGCGAAAGCCGCGTTACGGCATTTCGCTGCCAGGCTGCGCGGCTTCTTCGTCTGCACGCGCCGCACCTGATCTTGTGCGGATGCGACATCGCCGAGCGGTGCGGCCGCGATGACCAGCGAAGCGGAAATTGCAGCCAGCAGGAGTCGCATGCTCAGTCCTAACGGGAGAGGGTCGGTAGGGGGAAATCACGCCGGGGCGGCAAACGCAAGTGTGGCCGCAATCGTGGCGTTACTTCGGCCATTCGTCGCAAATCCGGATGCGGCGAGCAACGCAACAAGCGGACGGCGTCGAACTTGCGCATGGCGCTGATATAGGCCGCCGGACCGCGAAAGGAATGTGCGTCGCCTATTTCGGCTGAATGCTCGGGTTGCCGCCGGGCGAGCCGGGCGGCGGGATCACCTTTAATGCGCCGCCCTCCGGAGGCGTCTGGCGCATGTCGGGATCGATGCCGGCCGGCGGACAGATGACGCCCTTCAATTCGGCGAGTTGATCGCTCAGCGACCGGGTGTCCGGCTTGCCAACCGTTGGCGCGTTTGCGCCAGCGCCGGGCGGGCATGCAGAGCCGGGATGATCCGGCGCCTTGGGGAACCGTCGGCGATTGCGCGGCCGCGACGTCGCAAGCGGCAATGAGCGTGAGTGCGAAGAGCAACTTGCGCATGGGCCGCCTTCCGGTTCGGTTTCTCTCATGAAAAACGCCTGAAAATCCGTGACGTTCCGCAATCAGTTCCCGGAACAAGGATACGGCTCTCTCGTTGCCAGCACGAGCGCGCGCGGCTTGGCGCACAAGTTCCAGCGCGGCGCGATCACACCCTCAGAAGTGCGAAACGAGAAGGACGAGAACCATGGGCTTTTTCTCCAAAGACATCGCGACGATGGACGATCTGTTCGTGCACACGCTGCGCGACATCTACTATGCCGAGAAGCAGATCCTGAAGGCGCTGCCCGACATGGTCGAGAAGGCGACCGACCCGCAGCTCAAGCAGGTCTTCCAGAGCCATTTGCAGGAAACCAAGAACCAGGTGAAGCGCGTCGAAGAGGTGTTCGAGATGCACGGCGTCGAAGCCAAGGGCGTCAATTGCCCCGCGATCGACGGCATCCTCGAGGAAGCTGACGAGATCGCCGGCGAGGTGGAAGACAAGAAGGTGCTCGACGCGGCTCTGATCGCCGCCGCGCAGGCGGTCGAACACTATGAGATGACCCGCTACGGTACGCTGGTCGCGTGGGCGAAGCAGCTCGGACGCAACGATTGCGCCGCCGTGCTGCAGAAGAATCTCGACGAGGAGAAGGCCGCTGACAAGAAGCTGACCGCGCTTGCCGAGTCCTCGATCAACCGCAAGGCCGCCTGATCACCGGCAGGCCAAGAAGAAACGACAAGGCCCGCGAGCGTCTCGCGGGCCTTTTTGCGATTGCCGGTTGGCGATTGCCGGCAGTCAGCGCCGTTCGGCGCTCCAGGTGCCCGAGCAAGACCCCATCGAGCCTTTGCCGATCCAGTTTCCGCTGCCGGAGTTTCCGGACAAGCGGCCGGTGCCGTTCGCGCCTTGCGCGCCGGCCGTCACAGCCACATTCACCCGGCCGTTTCCGGCAACGCCGCCGCGCACATTGACGGGCGCGCTGCCCTCATAGGAGACCCGCCCGTTGCGGATCGAAAGGCCATACCGGTAAGCTTTGTCACACGGTCCCGTCTGCGTCACGATCAGCACGCTCCAGTTGCCATCGTAATTTGTGCGCGCAGCGGCGGACGCGGGTGCAATGGCCCCGGCCAGCGCAAGTCCGGCAAGAGCAGAAAGAAGCGTGCGGGTCATGAGAACCTCGGTGGCGTTGCGTCAATGAAGATGCATACCGGCAAAGGTAAATCAAGACCGATACGGCCGGATGACAGATAGGGTTCAGGAAACGTGAAGGAAGTACCCGGCAACGGCGCGGAAAATTCTTCCGGGGACATCGGCTATGCCTACAAGGCGTCGCTGATGGGCGCGCCGTTCGTATTCCGGCTCACCGCGGACGCGCTCGAATGGAGCAAAGGCGGTGTTGCAGGCCGCACGCCGTACGACCGCATCCGGCGCATGCGTCTCGGTTTTCGCCCGATGACGATGCAGAACTACCGCTTCCTGACCGAGGTCTGGACGGACGGACCGAAGCTGCAGATCTCTTCGACGTCGTGGAAAAGCCTGGTCGAACACGAGCGGTTCGACGCTGGCTACCGGGCCTTCGTAACGGAGTTGAGCCGCCGCGTCGGTGCGGCCGGAGGCGCGCCGCTGCTTCAGGTCGGGTCGCCTGCCTTCATCTATTGGCCGGGAGTCGCCGTGCTCATCGGCGCATCACTCGCGCTTGCGGGATTGATCGTGCGTGCGCTGCAGACCCAGGCGTGGAGCGCTGCGGCTTTCATTGCGGCGTTTCTGGCATTCTTCCTGTGGCAGGCGGGCATGTTTTTCCATCGCAACCGCCCCGGCACATTTCAGCCGGATGCGGTGCCGCCGCAAGTTCTTCCGAAAGGCTAGGCTGGCGGCGGAGCGGGCTTGCGCACCACCAGCACCGAGCACTTGGCATATCGCACCATGTGCCCGGCATTCGAGCCGAGGAAGTAGGTCTTCATCGCGGGCCGGTGCGAACTCATCACGATGACATCGGCGGCGAAGGTTTTCGCCTCCTCCAGCACCTCGTGATAGATGCCGCCCTGACGCACGACGGTCGAGACCTTGCCGGCGCCGAGCCCGCTGTCCGTCGCAATCGTGGCGAGCGCCTCCTCGGCGGAGCCGCGCTGCTGCGTATCGAAGTCCGGCGGAACGTACTCGGCGAGCATCACCGGCGTCATCGGAATGACGTTGATCAGCCGCACCGATCCGCCGGACGCGTTGGCAAGCTCCACTGCGGTATCGAGCGCAGGCTTGACGAAGTCCGGGTCGGCAAGATCGACCGGAACGAGAATTTTCTGAAATGGCATCGCGAGCTCCTCCCAAAAGCGCACGGTGCGGTCATACTGACACAGACCGCGCCGCGGCGTGAGCGCATTTCACGCGCCGGGGAGGGGGTCCTTGCGGCTCAGCAGGTCTCCGGCGATGTCGGACAGAGCCGGTTTGGGCAGCGCCGCGAACGGCAGGGGCCGAGCCACATCCATGGCGGCAAGACCGAGCCGGGCGGTGAGCAGGCCGTTCAGCACGCCTTCGCCGAGGCGGGCGGAGAGCTTCGCCGCAACGCCGTGTCCGAGCACCTGCTGGATCAGGCTGTCGCCGGCCGCCATCCCGCCGGTGACGGTCAAATGCGCGATGATGTGCCGCACGAGCCGGATCATCCCGAGCATGCCGGGACGGCCGCCATAGATCATCGCGAGGCGGCGGATCATGCCGAGCGCCGCGAACAGCACGAAAGCCATATCGATCGCGGCGCGTGGCGAGACCGCGGTGACGACCGAGACGCGCGTCGCGGTGCGAGCAACCAGCCGCGCGGCCTCGCGGTCGAGCGGAGCCATCAGGTGGCGCTCGGCGATATGCAAGAGATCGCGGCCATCGATGATTTCGGTGAGGTGTGCGTCCAGTTCACCGCGGGCGCGGGCGAGCTGCGGCGTTGCCGCTAGCGTCGAGGTGAGTTCGCGCACGATCGTGCGCGCTTCGTCGCGGTCATCGTTGGCGATGACGGCTTCCGATCGCGCGCGCAGTTTTTCGATCGAGGCGAGGCGGTAGAGCCCGATGATTTCCTTCGCGCAGATCACCACCAAGGCAAGACCGGCTAACGCCGCAAGGGCGAGGCCCAGCGTGCCGAGCCATTCGGCGCGCCGATAGAGGTCTTCGATCAGGGCCGTCGTGGCGAGGCCGATAGCGAGCGAGACAAGTCCGCCGAGCGCAGACCAGAACACCGTGCCCCACGGAAATCGGCGCCTTGCGGGGAGCGGCGGCGCGACCGGCACCGGGAGATCGAAATTCTCCGGCTCGGGCAACACCCGCACCGTACCGCGGGCGCGTGCCTTGTCCTCGTCGGGCGCCACGATCACGTGCGGATCGTCGAGGCGGAATGCTGCGGGTCGGCGGCTCATGCGAGGCGGTCTCCGAGCAGGAATTGCAGCGCACGGTCGAGGCGGATATGGGGCAGCACCGGCGTGCCCGATGGGCCGGGCTCGGCCGGCGGCGGGCGGAAGCGCAGGAAGCGGAAGTCCGTCTCGTCGGTGGCGGCGAGGCCTTTGAAATCGTCGAACAGCGCGGCGGGATCGTCCGGCAGGTCGCCGGGGAACGATGCGATCTCGGCCTCGCCATCGAACTGGTCGCGGCCGAGCGCTTCGCCGGCGAGCGGCGTGCCGGTGATGGCCGCGAGTTTGTCGCGGCCGCGCGCGACGGTTGCCTCGCGGGTGGCGCGCACCGCAGCAACAGCAACAACATCAACAGCAGCACCAGCAAATTTCGCGCGCGCGATCGCCCGGTCGGTGATGCGCGCGAGGAAGCGCTCGAGCCGGTCGTGATTGCTGTGATGCAGGTGGTCCGCCTTGGTGGCGGCAAACAATATCTTGTCGATGCGCGGGCGGAACAGCGTGCTGGCGATGGTCGAGCGGCCGGTGCGGAACGACCCGAGGATCGCGGCGAGCGCGCTTTCAAGGTCCCTGACCGCCTCCGGCCCGGCGTTGAACGCCGCGAGCGCGTCGACCAGCACGATCTGCCGGTCGAGCCGCGCGAAATGCTCGCGGTAGAACGGCCGCACCACGACGTTCTTGTAGGCCTCGTAGCGCCGTTCCATCATGGCGGCGAGCGAGCCGGGCGCGTGGTCGCTGCCCGAAAGCTCAAGCGGCGCGAAGGTGAGGGCCGGCGAGCCCGCCAGATCGCCCGGCATCAGGAAGCGGCCGGGCGGCAGCAGCCGCATGGCGTAGCGGTCGTTGCGGCAGGCTTTGAGATATTCGGTGAAGAGCTGCGCCGCCTGCATCGCGGCCTGCTCGTTTTCGGGAGCGCGCGGGTCGAGCGTCGCGAGATGGCGGTGCCAGCGCACGGCGAGCCCGGCACGCGGGCCAGATTGCGAGAGCTTCAGCGTGTCGGCCGACCACTTGGCGTAACTCATGCCGAGCAGCGGCAGGTCGAGCAGCCATTCGCCCGGATAGTCGACGATATCGAGGGTGAGCGTGCGATTGCGTGCGCGCGCCGATTGGTACTCGACGACGAGGCGAAGCTCGCTGATGCGCGAGGTCAATTCGGGCCAGACGCGCTCCTCGGTGAGCGCGCGGATGTGCGTCTCGTAGTCGAAGCGCGGCACCGCATCGTCAGGTTGGGGCTGGAGCCGGGCACGCGCGATGCGCCCGCTCGCCAGCGCCTCGAAGACCGGCAGGCGCCCGCCATGCAGCGAGCTGATGCACGAGCGCGGTGATGAACACGGTCTTGCCCGCGCCCGACAGGCCCGTGACGCCGAGCCGGACGGTCGGATTGAGGAGATTGAGCCCGAAATCGCCCAGCGCCCGGCCGGCGAGGCGGATTTCTTCCGTGATGTCGCTGAGGGTGGGGGGCATGGGCGTCCGCCATTCCAGATAGGGAACCGGGCCCCGTTTCACCAGCGGTCAGTCGGTCGCCATGTCGAGGGCCTTTGGGACCACGAAACGGTCGAGCCGGCCGGCCTTGGGGTGCAGTTTGGCCCAATCGTCGAGCGCAAAATCGATCACGGCGAGGGCTGCGGTCGGGAATTTCTCGATCAGGCGCTGGCGCGCCTCGACGTCGCCCGCCGCCATCAGGATCGAGGCGAGTTCGGCCATGCCGGGATTATGTCCGACCAGCAGGAGATTGTGGATCGATTTGGGCGTCTCCTTGATGACCTGGAGAAGGTCGTCGGCATCGGCCTCGTAGAGACGCCGGTCGGAGACCACCTTCGGCTGCTTCGTGAATGCCGGAACAACGTGTTGCAGCGTCTCGCTCACCCGCATTGCGGTCGACGCCACGATGAGATCCGGCACCAGCGCGTGCCGCGCCATGTAGGCGCCCATCTTCGGCGCGGCTTCGCGGCCGCGCGCGTTGAGCGGGCGCTCATGGTCGGCCGCGCCGGCGGACCAATCGGATTTGGCGTGGCGTAGCAGCATCAGTCGGCGCATGCATGGACTCTAGCGGCGGGGGCGGGTTGCGAGAACCCTCGCATCGCGGCATCAAGGGATGATGACCGATCCCGGTTCCAGCCCGCACGCTGCGACATGGTACGCCACCACGATGGTGGCGGTGCCGGAGCGTACCGCGCTGACGCGCGACATCGATGTGGATGTGTGCGTGGTGGGCGCGGGCCTCGCCGGGCTGACGGTCGCGCGCGAGGTCGCGCGGCGCGGCTGGTCGGTCGTGGTTCTGGAGGCCGGACGCGTCGCGGGCGGGGCGTCGGGGCGCAATGCCGGGTTCGTGTCGCCGGGATTCGCCGAGCGCATCGACGCCATCGCGGAACGTGTCGGATTGCCGCGCGCGAAGGAGCTGTGGGCATTGTCCGACGCGGGCGCGGAGTACATCCGCCGCGCGATCGCCGACGCCGCGATGGAGGGCGTCGATGCGCGCGACGGCAAGCTCACCGTCCGCCGCACCGACGATGAGGCGGGCTCGATCGAGCACGTCGCGATGCTGCGGGTCGATTTCGGCGCCGACGTGGAAGCGTGGCCGGCCGATCAGGTACGCGAGGTATTGCGCAGCCCGGCGTATTTCCAGGGCGTGCATTACGCCAAGGGCTTCCACATCCACCCGCTCAATTATGCGCTCGGGCTTGCGGCGGATGCCGAGAAACACGGTGCGCGCATCTACGAAGCAACGCAGGCGACCGACGATCGATCCAGCGGGCATACGCAAGCGTGTGCAGACTGCGAACGGCGTGGTGCGTGCGCGCCATGTGGTGCTGGCCGGGAGCACCGGCGTTGGCCCGATCGATGCCCAGCTTGCCGCGACCGTCGTGCCGGTTTCGACCTACATCGCGGTGACGGCGCCGCTCGGCGAGAAGCTGTTCGACGCCGTGCGTTACACCGGTGCGGTGAGCGATACGCGCCGCGCGGGCGACTACTACCGGATCGTGGCGGACGACCGGCTGCAGTGGGGCGGGCGCATCTCGACGCGCACCGGCGAGCCGCGGCGGCTCAAGGCGCTGATGCGGCGCGACATCCTGAAAGTCTATCCGCAGCTCGGCGATATCGAGATCGAGCATGCATGGGCCGGCACGATGGCCTACGCGGTGCACAAGATGCCGCAGATCGGCGAGCTTGCGCCCGGCTACTGGCTGGCGAGCGCGTTCGGCGGCCATGGCCTGAACACCACCGCGATGGCGGGCGACATGATCGCGCGCGCGATCCTCGAAGGGGACGACCGCTGGCGGCTGTTCTCCTCGTACGAACTGGTGTGGGCGGGGGGCGCGTTCGGACGCATTGCCGCCAATTCGGTGCAGCGCGTCGTGCAGATGCGCGAGTCGTTCACCGAGACGATCGCACGCTATCGCGACCGCGCGCGGCGCGAGGCCGATGAGCGGCATGCGCGCTGGGAGGCCGACAAGGCGGCGCGCAAGGCCGAGGCCGAAGCGCGGCGAGCCGAGGAAGAAGCAAAACGCATCGCCGATGCCGAGGCCCGCAAGCTCGCCGCCGAAGAGGCGCGCCGCGTCGCGGCCGAGAAGGCACGGCTTGCGAAGGAAGAGGTCGAGCGGATCAGGCAGGAGCGGGAGCGGGCCGCCGAGGAAGCAAGGCGCGCCGAGGAAGAGGCCGCGCGTCTCGCCGCCGAGAAGGCGATGCAGGACGCGGCGGATGCGGCTTCCGCGCTGGCGCGGCAGATCGAGGAGCACAAGGCGCTGACCGCGGTGCCTGCCGAAGAAACCAAGACTGACGTTGCGCAGACCGCCGCGGGAGAAATTGTTGCAGGCGAGTCCGAACCCGCCCCCGCCGTTGTACAAGCGGAGCCGGCGGCCGAGGTTGCGATGACTGAAAAGCCCAAGCGCAAGCGCGCGCCACGCAAGCCGCGCGCACCGAAGAAAAAGAAAGAACTGAGCGAGCCGTTGCCGCCTTCGACCTGACGTTCAGCGCGCCACCCCGCCGGCAGGCCCGTCGACCCAGCCGATATCCGAGAATGCAGCTCCCATGAATAAGACCATCGAACTCGGCCTCGACACGTTCGGCGACATCACCGACGGCGCGGACGGCAAGCCGCTGCATGCCGCGCAGGTCATTCGCAATCTCGTCGAGGAGGCCGTCCTTGCCGATGAGGTCGGTGTCGATTTCATCGGCGTCGGCGAGCATCACCGCGCGGACTTTGCGGTCTCGTCGCCCGAAATGGTGCTGGCGGCGATCGCAAGCCGCACCAAACGCATTCGCCTGGGCTCGGCCGTGACGGTGCTGTCGTCGGACGATCCGATCCGCGTCTTCCAGCGATTCTCGACGTTGGACGCGGTATCGAACGGGCGCGCCGAGATCATGCTGGGACGCGGCTCGTTCATCGAGTCGTTTCCGCTGTTCGGCCTCGACCTCAAGCAATACGAGGAGCTGTTCAACGAGAAGCTCGACCTGCTCGCGGCCGTACTCAAGGAGCAGCCGGTCACGTGGCAGGGCAACCTGCGGCCGCCGCTCAACAAACCAGAGCGTCTATCCGAAGACGGAGTCCGGGCGGCTGACGACATGGATCGGCGTCGGCGGCACGCCGGAGTCGGTGATGCGCGCGGCGCACTACGGCATGCCGATGATGCTGGCGGTGATCGGCGGCGATCCGAAGCGCTTTGCGCCGTTTGCGGACTTGTATCGGCGCGCGCTCAAGGAGGCAGGCAAACCGGAGCTGCCGGTGGGTTTGCATTCACACGGTTACGTCAGCGAGACCGATGCGTCGGCGCGGGAGGAGCTGTTCGCCGACTACAAGCGCATGCGCGACAAGATCGGCGGCGAGCGCGGCTGGCCGCCGATGTCGCGCGCCGACTTCGAGCGCGAGATCGAGCACGGCTCGCTCTATGCGGGATCGCCTGAGACAGTCGCGCGCAAGATCGTCGCGAGCGTGAAGGCGCTCGGCGTGTCGCCGCTTCGACATGAAGTACAGCGCGGGACCTCTCTCGCACGCGAAGATGATGCGCTGTATCGAGCTTTACGGGCGCAAGGTCATTCCGCTGGTGCGGGAGATGATGGCGTAAGTTCGGTTCGTCCATTCCCGCGCCGGTGGTCGCCTCGGTTCTCGCTTTACTCGTCCTTCTCAATCTTCAGTACGACCGCATCGATCCGCGGGTTCGCCTTGGCCTCGAAAGCGAAACGCTCATTCGGCGAGTTGGCGACGCCTGCGGGCACCAGCGTAACGCTGATCTCATTCTTGAGATCGCCGCGCTCGATCAGGCGCTTCAGTGGCTCAGTCACATCCAGAGCGAACTGCATGCCAAAGTCGTTGTGCGCCGCGTGCGCGCCATGCGACGAGCGTCGCGACTCTGCGTCAGATCCGAAGGGCGCGAGGTTTCCGACATAGTTTGGACTGTTCGGGCCCAGCCTGCCGTCGCGCGGCAAGCCCAGATAGACCTCGAAGTACCCGTCAAGTGGTGCGTCGGTCAGCACACCCTCAAACACCAGCGAGTAGCGTGCGCCGCCTTCCACCGTCTTCGCCAGGGTGTCGAAGTTGAGCATTTTGGAGAGCCGCTCGCGGACGTCTCCGTCATCTGGCCGCAGATCGATCCGCGCCTGATCAGGCGTCGGCCTGATATTGCGGGCCAAGACCGCGGAAGCCAGAACACGGACTTTCAACGAGGCGAGGATGATTTTTTCTGAAGCCAAGAGGTAGTACCACCAAGGCGGGACACAGGTGCGCGGATCTTCGTACTGATAGTGGAGCTGGTTGACGGTGTAGAGCACGTCGTCGCCGCTCATCTGCACAAAATTCTTGTTCTCGTCGACGAAGGTGAAGTTGGTGTTCATCCACGTCGAGTTCGATGTCGGATTCACATGACCGGCGGTCGTGAGCCACTTCTCCCACAGCCGGTCGATATTGCAGTGATGCAGCCAGAAGATCGGATCTCTGCCCGCGCCGACGAAATTGCCCATGCCGCCTCCCACGGCTCCGTGAACAGAGCCATGGGGAGTGCCTTCCAGAGCGCCTTGGAACGATGTGAACGGGGTGCTTGTCATCGCTCCCAGGTCAACCGCCGAAGGGGGAAGCGCTGTGCCGGTGTTGACTGCCGCCTTCCGGCTTGCCCACAGGATGTTGGTGTTATTGTTAGGGACACGGAACGGCGGCGGCAGCGACGCTTGACCCGGCGAAGAATAATCCCAATACGGCAAGGCGAAGTCCGTAGGATTTCCAGCAGCTGCTGCAACGATCCGTTCGAAGAAATAAAGGTACATGCGGTGCCACGAGAGGAAATGAATTGTCCCATGCTGGCAGGTCGACCATGGCGCGCCGGCGGGCCAACCTGATGCGACGTTCGAGGCGTGAATGTTGGCTTGGTATTCCCAACTCGTGGGATCGTTGACAGGCCGCGACTTCATCACCGACACGCCCTGCCTGTACGCTTGGATGATCGGGTGGTTCGCATTGCTGTTGTAGAGCGAATAGATGTTTCGGCGCAGTCTCGGCTGGCCGTAACACCAGTGAAACCTGATCAATTCCAGCGCCCGGGGCCCTATGAACTCTTGAGCCGAGGCGGGACTGGCGGCTCCAGCCGCAACGAGCCCAGCGCTGCCTTTCAGGAAGTCACGCCGTTTCATCGTTCCCTCCGTCATGGGTAACAAGGTAGGCGAACACTACCTATAGTCGTACATTAAGGCACGCTAATGGCGGAGGCCGACGCCTTGGAGGCGTCACCCGCCGGGCCGGAGCCTGATGCCCTTGCGGAGTTTCCTGTAAGCGAAGTCGGCCGGGTCGGCGAGGTTCATGCCGGGCGACGCGCAGGTGATCACCTCTTCGGCGATCGGCTGAAAGCCTGCGCGGAAATGCACCGAGCTTTTCAGCGCCACGATTCTGCGCTGACGCGGATCGACGCCGATGTGCGAGAACGTCTCGGTGTGGATCGGCTGCTGGCGGATGCTGATCACCAGCACCTCGACGCCGTTCTGTTTCAGCACCGCGGTCTTGCCCATCTGCGCGATCTTCGAGCGCAGCATCGGCGACGTTCCCTCGAACGCGCCGTCGCTCAGCGCCGTGACCGTCCACGGGCCGGGCACGTCACCGATCGGTGCATTGAGGTGCGCGCCGAGGCCGGCCGCATGCGCGGACGCTGCAAGCTCCGGATCGTGGAAATTGCCGACGACGGCGCTCTCGGCGCCTTGCTGAAGCAATTCCTTGATGATGCCGGTGGTGTTCGACGGCGAGCCGGCGCCGGGATTGTCCTGCGTGTCGGCGAGAACCACGGGTTTGCCGGCGTTCGCCGACATGCGGATCGCATTCGCGACGGCCTCAGTGACAGGCTGCACGCGCTGCGCGGCGAATGCCGGCTCCGCGGCATTGACCGCATCGGCGAGCCGATCGACCGCGCGGTCGACGGTCGCCTGATCGGCGCCGTAGCCGAACACGGCCGGTCCGCAGTCCGCGATGTCGGCGGGCGGAAAGCCGGGCACGAAGGAGAGATGCACGCCGGTCTCGGCTTCGATCTGCTCCAGCAGCGCGTAGATCTCCCGCACCGGCGAGATGAGGGAGCAGCCCGCCGTGATGGGAATGAGGAACGGCATGCGCCGCATCGCCTTCGCAGGGTTAGGTCCCCAGGAGAGCGCACGGTCGAGCCAGCGCGCGACGCGCGCGCCGGTCTCGCCCCAGTCGATATGCGGGTACGTGCGGTAGGCGGTGAGAAAGTTTGTCGTCTCAACCATCTGCTCCGACATGTTGACGTGCAGATCGAGCGTTCCGACGATCGGCACGTCGGGGCCGACCACGGCGCGAATGCGGCGCAACAACTCGCCTTCGGCGTCGTCGTAGTCGTCGGCGATCATCGCGCCGTGCAACTCGCAGAAGATCACGTCGGCGTTGCTGCGGCGGTAGCCGTCGACCAATGTTGCGGCCATGCGCTCGAAGGCGTGCGACGTGACCGGACCCGCGGGCTGCGCCATCGTCCATGCAATCGGAATAACCTCATGCCCGGCCTTGCGCACCTCGGCGACGAAGCAGGGAAGGCCGATGTTGAGGCCCTCCATCGTCTTGAGCATCGCTTCGCCTTCGCAGGCGCCCGGCCATGGTCCGGTGCGCGCGAAGTCGTCCCACGTGGTCGGCGTATCCACGAAGGTCGCGCTTTCGTGCATGAAGCCGCCGACCGCAATGCGCAGTGCCATCTTGACGTCCTTTGTCACTCTTCAGCCGCACGATATTCCAGAATGCCGCCGCGCTGACAATCGAGGGAGCGGAAGGCTTGCGACCTGGTGCGGAAGCGGTCACTGCTGTCCGCAATCGAACAGGGAACGACATGAGCTTGTCCAGCGAGCCGGAAAGCCGTTTCTACGAGTCGCAAGGACTGCGGCTGCACTATGCAGACTGGGGCAATGCGGGTGCGCCGCTCCTGCTGCTGGTTCACGGCGGCCGCGATCACTGCCGCAGCTGGGACCTGATCGCCCGCTCGCTGCAGCCGCATTTTCATGTGCTGGCGCCGGACCTTCGCGGGCACGGCGACTCCGATTGGGCGAAGGGCGGCAGCTACGCGCTGGCCGAATACGTGTACGACCTGTCGCGTCTCGTGCGCAGCACGGGCGCGGGCAAAGTGACACTCGTCGGCCATTCGATGGGCGGGATGGTCTCGCTCATCTATGCGGGCACGTTTCCCGAGCAGGTTTCGGCGCTGGTGGTGCTCGACGGCGTGACGGTCATGCCGGACGCGAAGCGGGCTCCGGCACACGAGCGGGTCGCGAAATGGATCGGGCAACTCGACAAACTGGAAAATCGTGAACCGCGCCGCTATGCGACCATCGAAGAGGCGGGCGCGCAGATGCGCGTGCACAACACGCGATTGCCTCCCGAACTCGCGCAGCACCTTGCGACCCATGGCGTGAGGCGCAACGCGGACGACACCTACAGCTGGAAGTTCGATCCCTACCAGCGCGCGGCGGCACCGCACCGGCTGTTGCCAGACGATCACGTCTCGCTCTGGTCGCGCATCGCGTGCCCGACGCTGCTGCTCGGCGCGGAGGAGAGCTTTCTGGAAAGCTCCAAAGCCAAGGGCCTGGAACGCTATTTCCCGCGGGCCCGCAGCGAAACCATCGCCGGCGCGGGACATTGGCTGCAGCACGACAAGCCCGACGAGGTTCTTCGCGCGATCCGGATGTTTCTTGGGCTGGAGAAATAGTTGTTGACGATGCTTGAGACGGGCGCACTTGCGCCATCCGGCTGCGTTCCGAACGCTTTCAGAATCGTATCGGAGATTTCGGAACCGTAGAGAGTGACGTCACAAAGTTGATCACATCCAGGGAGATTCCCATCGTAGATCCAGATGGTATGGGCAACGAAGTTGAGCCATCTGCACTAGTAGTGGTCATTGCCCGTTTCACAATAATGCCCCGAGAGTTCCCGTCGCTCGACACAATCGGGCCACCGCTTGCCCCGGAATGAATTTGGTTGTCCATGTAGAACGCGGTTGTTTTAAGTTCTAACAGAGCACTCTTCGCCGTTATAACTCGTGCATTTCCCACAGTGCCACGCTTAATCATCGGTCCGGATGCGACTCGCTTTGTATCGTAGGCATACTCACGCCGTAGTTCGTCCATGTTTACGATCGTGGGATCAATGAGCCGGTCGACGTCAAAGGGGAATTCGATCTCATCCGAATACCCACCGAAATACATTTCCTCACCCAGCTCAGGAGGGTTGTTTGACGGAGGTAGATAGTTGAAACCTACGGTCTGTTTTTCTAAGGGGGCTAGGATTGCTATATCGAGTTGAAGTGGCTTCATGCCAGCAAAGTTCGCATGAATCTCGAACGGCCATATTGTTGGCTTGTACAGCAATGGAGGCTTTTGCTGATAAGGCAGTCGAACAACGATGGTTCGACCCTGTCCTATCAGATCGCTTTCTCGAATTGGAAATCCTCCGGCGACCGTATGTGCTGCGGTCAGGATTTCACCGGTTGGACGAAAGCAAAATCCGCTACCCTTGCTAATCACCTCCCCATTTCGCAGGACCAATACGTGCGCGGTCGTCTCAACTATTTTCCCGTATAGGCTTTTCAAATCCATTGTCTTTGGCCTCGTGATGTCCTCCCATTCGCAGTCGACGTAGCATCGGTCTCAGCGTCCCTCGCGCCGCGCCATAAACGCCAGCCGCTCGAACAGGTGCACGTCCTGCTCGTTCTTGATCAGCGCGCCGTGCAGCGGCGGGATCAGCTTCTTCGGGTCGCGCTCGCGCAGGGTTTCCGGCCCGATGTCCTCGACCATCAGCAGCTTGAGCCAGTCGAGCAGCTCCGAGGTCGAGGGCTTCTTCTTCAGCCCCGGCACGTCGCGGATCTCGTAGAACAGCTTGAGCGCTTCGCCGACGAGACGCTGCTTGATGCCGGGGAAATGCACTTCGATGATCGCGCTCATGGTGTCGGGGTCTGGAAAGCGGATGTAGTGGAAGAAACAGCGGCGCAGGAACGCGTCGGGCAATTCCTTCTCGTTGTTCGAGGTGATGACCACGATCGGCCGGCGGCGCGCCTTCACGGTCTCGCTCGTCTCGTAGACGAAGAACTCCATGCGATCGAGTTCCTGCAGCAGGTCGTTGGGAAACTCGATGTCGGCCTTGTCGATCTCGTCGATCAGCAGCACCGGGCGCTCGTCGGCGACGAACGAGTCCCACAGCTTGCCGCGCTTGATGTAGTTGCGGATGTCGCCGACGCGCTGGTCGCCGAGCTGGCTGTCGCGCAGGCGCGAGACCGCGTCGTATTCGTAGAGGCCCTGCTGCGCCTTGGTGGTGGACTTGACGTGCCACTCGATCAGCGGAGCGTTCAGCGCCTTGGCGATCTCGATTGCCAGCACGGTCTTGCCGGTGCCGGGCTCGCCCTTGACCAGCAGCGGACGCTCCAGCGTGATCGCCGCGTTCACCGCGACCTTGAGGTCGTCGGTCGCCACATAGGCTTTGGTGCCCTCGAAACGCATGCTTGCTCCTGCTTTTCGCGGCGCACCCTAGTTCCCGGGCCAGCGCCCGGCAAGCAACGGATAACGCGCCTTTCGCGCAATTGTGAGAGCAATTGAACCCTCTTGCGCGTTCAATCGTATATGAAGGGCTGTGCCGACCTGGGAGGTCATGCTGATGTTTCGCCGTCTTCTGGTTTCCGTATTCATGCTGGCGGCCGCGCTTGGCGGCGCGCTATTCGCGCCTGCCGCGAACGCGCAGGCGCCGAAGACCGCCAAGGCGATCTTCGCGGGCGGCTGCTTCTGGTGCACGGAGGCCGACTTCGACAAGGTCGCCGGCGTCATCTCGACGACGTCGGGCTATCTCAACGGCAAGACGAAAAATCCGACATACAGGGAAGTCTCAGGCGGCGGCTCGGGCCACGTCGAGGCGGTCGAGGTCGTCTACGACCCCGCCAAGGTGACTTACGCCAGGCTGCTCGACGTGTTCTGGCGCAGCATCGATCCGCTGGTGAAGGACAAGCAGTTCTGCGACTCGGGCGACATGTATCGCACCGGCATCTATTACCTCGACGACGAGCAGAAGAATCTCGCAGAGG
Source organism: uncultured Alphaproteobacteria bacterium (assembly GCA_963779545.1). GTDB lineage: Bacteria > Pseudomonadota > Alphaproteobacteria > Rhizobiales > Xanthobacteraceae > PALSA-894. The sequence continues at coordinate 137,110 of CAVZYQ010000022.1, forward strand.
AAAGCAAGAAGCCGGTCGTCGCCAAATTCGCGCCGCGCGTGGTCTATACCGAGATCGTCAAGGCCGACACGTTCTACAAGGCCGAGGACTATCACCAGGATTATTACAAGAAGAATGAGGCCCGCTACAATTTCTACCGCTGGAATTGCGGACGCGATCAGCGGCTCGAACAGCTGTGGGGCAAGAAGGAGTCCTCCTGATGACGAGGCGCGCGATGCTGCTCGGGACCGCCGGAACGCTTGCGATCTTCTCCCTGTTTCGCTGGGGCGCATCGAGCGATGCGGCGCCCGCGAAGAAATTCGAGATCGAAAAGAGCGACGAGGAGTGGCGCAAACTGCTGACGTCCGCGCAATACGACGTGTTGCGCAAGCACGGCACCGAACGCCCGTTCACCAGCCCGCTCGACAAGGAAAAGCGCAAGGGTACCTTTGCCTGCGCGGGCTGCGACCTGCCGCTGTTCTCGTCTGACACGAAATACGATAGCCGAACGGGCTGGCCGAGTTTCTGGAAGCCGCTCGACAATGCGCTGGGCACGTCGACCGACAGGTCTTTGTTCATGACCCGCACCGAGGTGCACTGCCGCCGCTGCGGCGGGCATCTCGGGCATGTGTTCGAGGACGGCCCGAAGCCGACCGGCCTGCGCTACTGCATGAACGGCGTGGCGATGAAATTCGCGCCGAACGCGTCAGGCGGGCCGGCTTAGCCCGGCAAAACCTGCCGGACCCGGCAGTTTCGCGCCTGCCGCCTCTTCGGGTCGGCGCCGCTAACTTATTGATCTATCTAAATAACCTTCATGGCATGCGCCTTGCGATGATTCAGCCCGAACGTGCGCGCGCTTGAGCGCGCCACGACATCGGGCTGGAGGCAGGTCATGGGTATTTTCGGCGCTCTCACCACCGCGGTGACGGGACTTCGCGCGCAATCGTTCGCTCTGGAAAACATCTCGGGCAACATCGCAAACTCGCAGACGACCGCGTTCAAGCGGATCGACACGAGCTTCGTCGACCTGATCCCGGACAATCCGCCGCTCAAGCAGCTGTCCGGTTCGGTGACGGCGAACGCACGCTCGACCAACACCGTCCAGGGCGATTTCCAGTCCGCCTCAATCGGCACGTTCATGGCGATCAACGGCGACGGCTTCTTCGTGGTGCAGAAGCCGGAAAGCTTCGCGGACGGCCGCCCGACCTTCGGCGGCGCCGACCTCTACACCCGCCGCGGCGACTTCCAAACCGACAAGGACGGCTATCTGGTGAACGGCGCCGGTTACTACCTGATGGGCATCCCGGTCGACTCCAAGACCGGCAACCTCGCGGGCAGCGTGCCGCAGACGCTCCAGTTCCAGAACGACTTCATCCCGGCCCAGCCGACGACCCAGATCCAGTACCGCGCGAACCTCTCCAGCTATCCGCTGACGCCGCATCACGACAAGAACGTCCCGGGCTCCGAACTGATCGATCCGAAAACCTTCTCGGCCAATCCGATTGCGACCGCAGCGGCTCCGGCGAAGATCACCGGATTCGGCGGCACGCTGCTCGACGACGATGAGGCCAAAATCACCGGCACGCAGACACTGCCCGCCACGATGACGCAGGCAGGCTCCTTCACGCTCAACGGCGCGACGGTAAACGTCACCGTCGGCATGACGCAGGCGCAATTGCTCACCGCGATCAATACCTCGAATGCCGGCGGCCTGCCGACCGGCATGAAGGCGGCGGTGATCACCGGCGGCAACCTCATGCTGGAAAGTGCCGACGCCGATACGCAGATCGTCCTCGCGAGCTCGGACTTCCGCGATGATGGGCGAACTGGGCATTGCGGCCGGCACCACCGAGCCGACCAACCTGCTGACCCAAGGCGCGGTCGGCAACGACCAGACCCTGACGATCCAGGTGTCCAACGATACGTCGAGCTTCACGCAGCTCAGCATCCAGTTCGGCACCACGGGCGCCAAGGTGTCGACGATGGATGAACTGCAGACTCAGCTCAACAACCTACTCGGTGGTACCGCAACCATCGATCAAACGACCGGAAACATCACCGTCACGGCGACGACGCTCGGCGACAAGATCCAGGTCGGCGGCACCGCGACTGCGATCAACTTCGGTATTCACACGCCGCTCGCGTATTCGTCCAATCAGCAGGTGCTGGGTCTGGATTCCAGCGCGTTCATCGATCAGACCATCGGCGGCGGTGCAATCACCGCTTACGACTCCTCCGGCTCGCCGGTGAATATCCAGCTGCGCTGGGGCAAGGTCGACAGCTCGTCGCTCGGCGCCGGCCACACCGATACCTGGAACCTGTTCTATCAGGTCGACGGCAACGCGACCGGGGATGAGGTCGCGTGGCAGAACGCCGGCGTGAACTACAAGTTCGATGCGAACGGCCAGATGAATCCGCTGATCGCGAACACGACACTCACCGACGTGGTCGTCAACGGCGCGGCGCTCGGCGCGATCCAGGTGGTGCATGGCGCGGGCGGCGTGACGCAATTCTCCGACGCGAACGGCACCGCGCAGGTGAACCTGATCCAGCAGGACGGCTTCCCGGCCGGCTCGCTGCAGACCATCTCGATCAGCGACAAGGGCCGCGTGGTCGGCACCTATTCGAACGGCCGCACGCTCGATCTCGCGGAGGTCACGCTCGCGAACTTCAACGGCCCGAACCAGCTCAAGCGGCTCGACGGCGGTGCGTTCGCGGCGACCGACGAATCCGGCGCGGCCGTGCTCGGTGCGTCGGGCAAGATCGTGGCGTCGTCGCTCGAAGGCTCCAACGTCGACATCGCGGACGAGTTCACCAAGCTGATCGTCACGCAGCAGGCCTATTCGGCAAATACGCGCGTCGTCACCACCAGCAATCAGATGGTGCAGGACGTCCTGAACATGCTGCGGTGATTTTCGCAGGGTTGACCTAAGACGCGCGATTTTGCGGCGAACCGCTTCACACTTCGCCGATCGCGCTTTGGAGTGGCGTTGAACACATGGGTCTCGGGCAAGCGCTCACCTCGGCCGTCAGCGGCTTGCGGGTCACGCAATCCGGCCTTTCGCTGGTCGCGTCGAACATCGCGAACGCGGAGACGCCGGGTTATGTGAAGAAGACCGCGTCGCAGGTCGCGACCGTCTCCGGCGGATTGACGATCGGCGTCCGGCTCTCGTCGATCAATCGCGAGCTCGACCAGTATCTGCAGCGCCAGATGCGCACCGAAAGCTCCGGCGGCGCCTATGCGACGCAACGCGCGCAATTCTTCCAGCGCCTGCAGGGAATTTTCGGCGAGCCGGGCGCCGAGAATGCGCTCGAAACCGTATTCAACGGCTTCATCTCGGCCGCGCAGGCGCTGAGCACCTCGCCGGATTCGAGCGCCACGCGCTACTCGATGCTCACTGCGGGGCAGACGCTGGCGCAGCATCTCAACGGCATGACGGCCGACATCCAGGGGCTGCGCAGCGACGCGGAACTCGGGCTGTCCGATGCGGTCAATCAGGCGAACGCCGCGATGCGCGAGATCGCGGCGATCAACCGCCAACTCGCGCTGACCAATGTCCAGGACTCGACGACCGCCACGCTGAAGGACCGGCGCGACGCCTACATCGATCAGCTTTCGCAGCTGATGGACATCAAGGCTGTCGCGACCGACCACAACCAGATCAACATCTTCACCCGCTCCGGCGCGCAGCTTGTCGGCGAGCGCGCTTCGATCCTGTCGTTCGACGCCAAGGGCGCGCTCTCCGCCGCCTCGACCTGGAGCGCGGACCCGGCCAAACGCTCGGTCGGCACCATCACGCTGGATGCCGGTTCGGGCGGCGCCGTCGATCTGATCGCCGCGAATGCGTTCGGCTCGGGCCAGATCGCCGCACTGCTCGAGATGCGTGACCACGTGCTGCCTGAAGCGCAGGCGCAGGTCGACCAGATCGCGGCCGGCATGGCGAGTGCGCTGTCGAACAAGACGACCGGCGGCACCGCCGTCACGGTCGGGGCGCAAGCGGGCTTCGATGTCGATATCGGTTCGCTGCTCGCAGGCAACACGATCAATTTCACCTACACCGACACCACGACCAACACGCAGAAGCGCGTCACGCTGATGCGCGTGGACGACCCAAGTGTGCTGCCGCTGCCGCAGAACGCGACCGCCGATCCGAACGACAAGGTGGTCGGCATCAATTTCTCGGGCGGCATGGCGTCGGTCTTTGCGCAGATCGCAAGCGCGCTCGGCTCCTCCGGTTTTCAGGTCTCCAACCCGGCCGGTAACACGCTACGCGTGCTGAACAGCGGCTCCGGCAGCACGGTGCGGCCGGACGCGCTCTCGACCACCACCACGATGACGTCGCTGACCAGCGGCGGCGCCGCGCTGCCGTTCTTCCTCGACGGCAATACGGCCTATTCGGGTGCGATCACGGCGCTCGGCTCGCAGAGCGTCGGGCTCGCGGGGCGGCTGGTGGTCAACCCGGCGCTGCTCGGCGATCCGTCTCGGCTGGTCGTGTACCAGACCTCGCCGCTGACGCCGGCGGGCGACGCCACGCGGCCGAACTTCATTCTCGACCGGCTCAGCAATGGCATCGTCGATTTCTCGCCGCAGGCGGGCGTCGGCACCGCATCGGCTCCGTTCAGCGGCTCGCTGCAGTCCTACATCCGCCAGATGATCAGCCAGCAGGGCGAGGCCGCGGCGACCGCCGAAAGCCTGCGCGAGGGCCAGGAGATCGTGGTCAATACGCTGCAGCAGCGCTTCGCGGACAATTCCAGCGTCAACATCGACGAGGAAATGGCGACGCTGCTCAAGCTGCAGACCGCCTACGGGGCGAATGCGCGCGTGCTCTCCGCGGTGCGCGAGATGCTCGATCAGCTCTTGAGAATCTGAGGCACCCATGGCGATCACAGGCGTCGGCGTGCAGTCCTCCCTCGTCGTCAAGGCGCTCGGCGACATGCGCGCGCAGCTCGGCGATCTGCAGCGCCAGCTCGGCACGGGAAAGAAGTCGACCACCTACGCGGGACTCGGCATCGAGCGCGGGCTCGCGGTAGGCCTGCGCAGCAGGCTTTCGGCGATGGGCAACTATTCCGACACGGTTGCGAACATCGGCGTGCGGATCAGCCTGCAGCAGACGGCGCTCACGCGCATCGCGACGCTCGGCAGCACGGTGAAGAGCGCGACACTCACCCAGTTCAATATCGATGCGAGCGGCCAGACCGCGACGCAGCGCGCCGCGACCTCGCAGCTGGATGAAATCCTCGGCCTGCTCAACACGCCGGCCGGCGACCGCTATCTCTTCTCCGGGCGCGCGACCGACAAGCCCGCGACGGAAACGACCGACCGCATCCTCAACGGCGATGGCGCGCGTGCCGGGCTGAAGCAACTGATCTCCGAGCGCAATCAGGCCGACCTCGGGGCGAGCGGGCTTGGGCGGCTCTCGATCCCGGCTGCCGTCGGCTCGACGGTCACGATCGCCGAAGAGACGCCCGCGACCGTGTTCGGCATGAAGCTCGCGAGCGTCAGTTCGCTCAACGGCGCGACCGTCACCGGGCCGAGCGGATCGCCCGCATCCGCCAGCATCAATCTCACGAGCAATCCGAACCCCGGCGACGCCGTCACCTTCTCGTTCGCGCTGCCGGACGGCACCACCGCGCAGTTCTCGCTGACCGCGACGAACGCGTCGCCGCCCACCGCAGGTGAGTTCACGATCGGCGCCAACGTGAATGCGACGGCCGTAAACCTGCAGGCGTCGCTGACGACGGCGACGCAGAAGCTCGCCGCGACGTCGCTGTCGGCTGCTTCCGCGATGGCGGCGGCGAACAACTTCTTCAATGTCGATGCCGGCCAGCCGCCGATGCGGGTCGCCGGCCCGCCGTTCAACAGCGCGACCGCGCTCACCGCCGGAACGGCGAGCAATACGGTGACCTGGTACACCGGGGAGATGGGCACGGACCCGGCGCGCGGCACCGCCACCGCAAAGGTCGACGACGCGCTCTCGGTGTCCTACGGGGCGCGCGCCAACGAGCAGGCGATCCGTGCGACGATTTCCAGCATCGCGGTCTATGCGTCGATGACATTCTCGACCAGCGACCCGAACGCGTCGGTGCGCTTCACCGAAGTCAGCCAGCGCGTGGGCGCTTCGCTCGCGGTGCCGAACGGCCAGCAGAAGATCCAGGACATGCAGGCCGAGCTTGCATTCGCGCAGACCACGATGACGGACGCGAAGCAGCGCCAGCAGCAGCGCAAGATGACACTGGAAGACCTGCTGCAGAGCATCGAGCAGGCGCCGCAGGAAGAAGTGGCGGCGCAGATCCTCGCGCTGCAGACGCGCCTGCAGGCCTCGCTGCAGACGACATCGATGCTCTATCAGCTGAGCATCGTCGACTATCTGTAGAGATTGATGCGCGGCTGTTGAAACACTCTCCGCTCATTCCGCGAAAGCGGGAATCCAGAGCCAAGAGCTGGGTCCTCGCTTTCGCGGGGACGAGCGGAACAGGCGGCGCAGCCTCAGCGGCCGAGCAGGCCCGCGGCGAGCTCGCGATTGATGCTGATCAGCGGACTGAGCTTCTCGCGCTTCGGCTCGCTCATCAGCGAAAGCGTCTGGTTGATCACGAACAAGCCGAGGTTCGCGATGTTCTGGCGCGCCAGATCGGGCAGCGGATTGTCCGCGCGCGTCACGGAGGTCAGGAAAATCGACCAGAGCTTGCGATTGTAGAGCAGCGCCTCGTCGATCTGATCGCGGTCGCCCCACGCATCGCTCACCGCCTGCAGGCGCGCCGCAGCCTTGAGCAGGAGGTTGGCTTCCATTTCACGCGGGCTAGACGTCTGTTTTGCCACGTTTCCGTAAGCTTGGGCCGCGTGATGCATTGGCGAGCAATTCCTCTTCGTACGCAATGAGCTTCTTGGTTTCTTTCAAAGCTTTGTACATTTCCCCTGTTAAAATGTGGTTATTAATTCCTTCGATTAATGCCCATGCGCTCGGCGCGGCCTGCATGAGATCGCGGATCAGCGAAAAATAAAGTTCGTGGTGCTGCTGCGCCTCGCGTGAGGTGTACATCAGCTGCACCGCGAGATAGATGCGCTTGGCCGGCGTATCGGCGCGCTCCGGCGTCATGATGTCTTTTTCGCGCAGGATCGGCGCCGCGCCGTCGATCAGCAGCCGCGTGCGCTGATCGCTGTTCGTGACCACGGCTTCGCCGATGAGGATGCGTTCGCCGGGCTTGAGCTCGACCTTCAAGGCCATGATCGTCTCCTGAGCTTGCCGGCAATCCGAAGCAACTGACGCTAGTGTGGCGGTTCAGAAGTCCGCATCACCCTTGCAGCGAGTCCGAGATGCGAACTTCGGAATCGGGACACTAGTGTAGGAAAAGAAAACGGCGGGGCACAGGCCCCGCCGTTTCCGTCTTTGTTGTGACTAGCGACTAGCCGAACAGCCGCAGAACCGCCTGATCGGCCTGCGCGGAGAGCGACAGGGCGGTCGAGGAGAGCTGCTGACGGGTCTGCAGGGCGAGGAGGTTCGCACCTTCCTCGTTGGTGTCGGCGAGCACGAGCGCGTCGGCACCGGTCTGCAGGGTGTTGATCAGCTGCTTGGTGAAGTCCTGACGGGTCTGCACCGTCGAGAGGTTCGAACCAAACTTCGACGCCTGCGTGCGCAACGTGCTCAACGCACCGTCGATCGAGGTGATCGCGGCGTCGATGTTGGCATCGGCCTGGAAGCCGGTGCCGGTGATCGACGTCAGGCCGAGGCCGCCCGAGTTGTAGGTCACGCCCGAGATCGTCTGCGAGCTCGTGCCGGTCTCGTTGAACACCACTTTGAGGTCGTCGCCGTTCAGCAGGTTGATGCCGTTGTAGGAGGCATCGCCCGCCAGGGCGTCGATCTGCGTCAGCAGCGCGTTGTAGTCCGACTGCAAGCTGGTGCGTGTCGCACTCGGGGTCGACACCGACGGCGTACCGTTGACCGTGCCGTTGGTGATGTTCAGCCCGCCGGGAACGCCCGTCGTGCCAGTCAGGGTCAGGCTGTTCGCCGTGGCGGAAGACGCCACCGCGAAGGACAGCGCGCCGCCACCCGAGACCGACGCGGTCACGCCGGTGAGGCTGGTGAGCGCGGTGTTCAACTCCGACAGCCGGGAGACTTGGCCGACGCCGTTGCCGAACGTGATGGTCTGGTTTGCGCCGCCGTTGACCGCGATCGTCAAGGTCGAGGAACCAGCGGTGCCGCCGGCCGTGACGATTTGGTCGAGGATGCTGGTCGAGAGGACGTCGCGATCCGCCACCGCACTGGTGGTCAGACCCGCCGCGAACGACGCTGCGTTGGCATTGACCTGCACATCGACGTCCGCGTTGGCCGCCGTGATGCGGATGAAGCCGCCGCTGGTGTCGACCGTGACCTGGCCAGCCGTCGCACCGTTGCCGGTGATCGCGTTCTGGATCAGCGTCGCAGCCTGGGCGGCGGTTTCCGTGCCGGCGAACGCCGCCGTGGTCACAGTGGTGATGGTGCCGCCGACGTTGACGTCGAGCGAGATCGTGCCGGCAGCAGCCGGGGCCGCGTAAGCAGAGGCCGTGAAGGTGCCAACGCTCTCGGCATCGGTCGTGGAGGTGACGCTGAGCGCGCCGTAGGTCACGTCCGAAGGTCCGGGAGCCTGACGGGCCTGCTTGGCGATCGACTTCGCGGACTCAACGAGCTTGGTCAGCGAAGTGATGCCCTTGTCAGCCGCCTCAAGCGTCTTCTGCGCCTGGCCGATATTGTCGAGCAGGGAGTTGAGGTCGCTTGCGCGGTTGCTGAGGGCTTGCGAGGTGAAGAAGTTGGTCGGATTGTCGAGAGCCGAGTTGACCTTCTTGCCCGTCGCGAGGCGGTTCTGAGTAAGAGCGCTCAGGGTCGCCGTATTCTGCAGAGAGAGGAGGTTCTGCCGGACGCCAGCCGACAGAGTGATGTTGGAAGCCATAGTGGTAGAACCTTTCTGGTCAGAAGCCGTAGCGGCCGAACGGCCGTACGAGCCATTTCACGTGAATGACCCCTTCAGGGATCAACCGCGTTTTTGGCACACGCGGTTCAACGATCAGTAAATGAGCGGAGTTAATAAAGTCGGTGCGGCGAGGCGAATTCTTGAGCTAACAGAGCGGGTTGACCCTGAGTCATTAAGTTTCGGCAAACGCCGAAAACGGCCTAAGGGCCGGAAAAGACTGCACAACCGCAAGTTTGGAGACGTTAAGCCTCGACGTCCAGATCGGCTTGCACCTGGGCTTGGTTCGGCGTCGCGCCGTTTGCCAGCGCGCGCACGTAAGCGCGCAGCCGCAGCGTCGCCTCTTCGGGGATCTGCCGGACCACACGGCCGGAGCCAGCATCGAGCACCTGGTAGATCACCTCACGGCTGTGCGAATCGACGATGATCTTGCGCTTCGTGTCGTCGGGGCGGACTTCGACCGGCTTGGTCGATGCGGTCACCGATTGCGCCGGTGCAAGGTCGGTGCGGACGGCATCGCGTACGGGCGCCGCATCGAGGCGCACCCCTGGCGACTGTGCCGTCGCTGCCGCCGGCCGTACTGTCAGGCCGCTGTCCATCTCGTTCTCCCGCCGGTTTCTACCGAGCAAGGCCTAATACGTGTTGTACCGGATGCTACCGCCCGGGACTTAAGGTGCCGTTAGGGAATTAGGTTAATCGCGGCTGGACATCGCGGCGCAAAACGCTCGCGAGTTGCTGACGATTAACAGAAGCTTAAATGCGGCAAATCAGAGCGTGCGGCTGACCGAGATCGGCGTCGCGGCGCTCTTTGGCGGCGCGGAGGCGCGGCCCGAGTTGCCGTAGACCTGCGGCGCGTTCTTGCGCGCGACCTCGGTGTGGGCGCCGCGGATCAGACCTTCGGAGACCGCGTGCGCGGTCGCGAGCACCGTCAGGTTGATCTGGAGCAGCGCATTGAAGGTGTCGTGATGCTTGCGCAGCGACGCGAGCATGTCGGGGACGTGCTTCGAGAGCGCGGGCAGGTTCGATTTCACCTGCGCGGTGTCGGCGGCGTAGAGCCGCGCCAGTTCGGTTTTGGTCGCTTCGAGCGCGACCGCATCCTTCAGCTTGCCGGCGCGCACCAGCACGGTTTCCTGCTCGACCGTCGCGACCAGCGCATCCATCGCGGCGAGCAGATGACGCACGAGGTTCTCGGCCTCGGCAACGGACTCGATCGGCCTTGCGTCGGGTTTTGCGTGAGCGGACGTCGCGTTCATTTCGCGCGCGCCTCCTGCTGTGCGATCAGCGAACTGTAGACGTGCTGCGCGAGCCCGATGCCGCCGGCCTTCGCGAAGGCCTTGGAATATTCGTTGGTGAGAAACGAGCGCCACACGCCGGTCGCCTGGCTGCCGCCGAACGGGCCTTCGCCATCGACCTTGGTCATCATCTCGGTGAACATCGAGTTCAGGAACATCGCCTCGAAATCTTCCGCCGCAGCACGCGCCTTCGGGTTGGTCATCGTCGCGGCCGCGCTTGTCGTCTTCGCGACCGAAGGCCCGATGCCGTACGCGGCATTCGCGCCGGTCGGAATTGCGCCGATGCTGAGGGGATTGACCGAGGCCATCACATCACCTCGATGTCGGCCTGGATCGCGCCCGAGGCCTTGATCGCCTGCAGGATCGCGATCATGTCGCGCGGGCCGATGCCAAGCGCGTTAAGGCCATCGACGAGTTGCTGCAGCGAGATGCCTTCGCGCACCAGTGCGAGCTTCTTGCCGTCTTCCTTCACGCCAACCGTCGTGCGCGGCACCACGACTGTCTGGCCGCGCGAGAGTGGATTGGGCTGGCTGACCTGCGGCGTCTCGCTGATCGAGACCGTGAGATTGCCTTGCGCGACCGCGACAGTGGAGACACGCACGTCGCGTCCCATCACGATGATGCCGGAGCGCTCGTCGATGATGATCTTGGCCGGCAGGTCGGGCTCGACCTGAAGCTGCTCGATCTCGGTCAACAGCGCGACGACCTTGCCGGCGAACTCCTTCGGGATGGTGAGCTGGACGGTCGAGGGGTCGAGCGGTTCGGCAGCGGGTAGACCGAGGTAGTCGTTGACCGCTGCTGCAATGCGTTTGGCGGTGGTGAAGTCGGCATTGCGCAACGCGAGCCGCAGATTGGGCAGGCGGTTCAGCGCGAAGTCGATCTCGCGCTCGATGATGGCGCCGTTCGAGATGCGTCCGACGGTCGGCACGCCGCGCGTGATTTTCGCGGCATCGCCTTCCGCCGAGAAACCGCCGATCGCGAGCGAACCTTGCGCGACCGCATAGACGTTGCCATCGGCGCCGAGCAGCGGGGTCACCAGCAAGGTTCCGCCTTGCAGACTCTTGGAGTCGCCCATCGCCGACACGGTGACATCGATGCGCGTGCCCTGCGTGCCGAAGGCCGGAAGATTGGCCGTCACCATGACGGCGGCGATGTTGCCGGTGCGCAGCGTCTGCCCGCGGACGTTGACGCCGAGACGTTCGAGCATTGCCTGCAGCGACTGCCGCGTGAACGGGATGTTGTTGAGCGTGTCGCCGGTGCCGTTGAGGCCGACGACGAGGCCGTAGCCGATGAGCTGGTTCTGCCGCACGCCCTCGACGCTCGCGAGATCCTTCACCCGCGAGGCGGCGTGCGCGTCGCAGCGCCAGCGCACCGAACGCCAGGACGGCCGCAACCGCGGCGATCCCGGTTCTGACAAACCTCATGGCCTTCTCCCCGTTGCCTGGTGCCTCGCGCGTCTCCCAACACGCAAAGCCGCAACGGTGGTGACCATGCGAGCGCCGTGCCACGGCTTAACCGATTGAATTTGCTGTAACTTCGCCACGGCCGCGGCAGCCAAGCGCTAACCAATCTTTGCCGCTTGCGGCAATTTTTGCCGCGTCCTTAACGGCGCATTAACCAAAGCGGCGTGTGGTAGCGCACGAGGAACCGGGACTTTTCGCGATGATGCGAATCCAGGGCGCGAACGGCACAGCCGCACCCGCTGCCGCCCCCAAGGCGCGGCGGACGGCGGGCGGCACGTTCAGCCTCGAGGCCGAGAACACTGCAAGGACTGCCGCTGCCACCACCGGCACGCGCAGCATCGGCGGCATCGATACGCTGCTGGCATTACAGGGCATCGAGGAACCCGCCGAACGGCGCCGCCGCGCGGTCAAGCGCGGCCGCACTGCACTCGATGCACTCGATGCGCTCAAGCTCGGGCTGCTGTCCGGAACGCTCGACACCGCCGCACTGTCGCGGCTCAAGTCCGTCGCCACCGGCCTTGCCGAGTCGACTGGCGACCCGAACCTCGACACCGTGCTTTCCGAGATCGAGCTGCGGGTCGAGGTGGAACTCGCCAAGATCGGCATGCCGCGCTGAGGCCGGAAAAAAGGACCTTAACCAGCCGTTTCGCCGTTTTATTTTGCACTGCAGCTACGTGTTTTCCATGACGGCCTAACGACCGACTTCCTTGTTGTGGCCGGCTTGCGCTGCGGATATAAGCACGCCGCGCGGCAAGGCCTCGTTGTGGGTACGGTTGGACGGGAGTCGTAGCGGGATGTTGCGGGAAAAAGAAAAGAAGCAGCGTACGGCCGAGAAGAACGGCCATCGCACGCACGAGAAGAACGCCTACGGGCTGAACGGCTACCGGCCCACCGACAAAGAGCCCTTCATGGGCGAGCGCCAGAAGGAATACTTCCGCGCCAAGCTCATGATGTGGAAGGACGAGATCCTGAAAGAGGCGCGCGACACGCTCCAGCACCTGCAGGACGAAAACCAGAACCATCCTGACCTGGCCGACCGCGCATCCTCCGAAACCGACCGCGCCATCGAGCTGCGCGCGCGCGACCGCCAGCGCAAGCTGATCGCCAAGATCGACGCCGCGATCCAGCGCATCGACGACGGCTCCTACGGCTACTGCGAGGAGAGCGGCGAGCCGATCTCGCTCAAGCGTCTCGAAGCCCGCCCGATCGCGACGCTTTCTATCGAAGCGCAGGAGCGCCACGAGCGCCGCGAGCGCATTTACCGGGACGATTGAGCGTCCCGCATACCGGTTAGAGCAGGGCGGGGCCGTGGCTCCGCCTTTTGCTTTTTTGCAAACACGGGACGCTGCGCGCCGTCGCCGAGCGTTCGTAGAAGGGCGGATGCTCGGGCGTGAGCACCGCTGATCCGGCGCCGAATACGGCGACCTCGCCGTCAGCGGCCTCCTGCACGAGCTACGATGCCAAAAATGTATCGATTGTATCGGTGAACTCAGCCCACGCAGGTTCGCCGGGGACAGGAACGTGGTTGGTCGTTTCGAAGACGACCAACGAGGCGTTCGGAATCGCGGCCGCAATGCGACGGCCCTCACTGACAGGAGAGACATCGTTGGAGCGACTGTGCAGCACCAAAGTGGGCGCCTGAATGTGCGGCAGCACATCCAGAAGGTCGATCTCGTTCCATAACTTCCATAGCTGCGCCGCCATGTCGCGAGACGTCGCCAGTTGCTGAAGCTCGCTGATTGTCTCGAGCTGATCCGGTGTGCCGTTCGGCAGATAGCGCGACACGAACATGCGCACGAAAGGCGAATGCCGGTCGCCCCAACCGTGCTGGAGCAGGGCCAGCAGCGCATCTGAAATCTCGGCGTCTCTCTCGTTACTGCGGCGCTTGCGCCCCTGGGCAAAGCCGCCGTGCAGGATAAGTTTCGAGACGCGCTCAGGGTGGGCGGCAGCGTGTGCGATTGCGATCGCCGCGCCGGGAGTCGATAGACCGAACAGTGCGTAGCGATCGAGTCCTGTTGCAGCAGCCGCAGCCTCGCAGTCTTGCTGGAAGGCGCTCAGAGACAACTCGGGCACGTCCCGGTCCGACAAACCCGTGCCTCTGATGTCGAAACGGATCAGCCGGTGCCTATCGGCAAGGTGCCGCAGCAGCGGCGCAACGATCGGATTGCGCCAGTCGTGCTCAAGGTGACTGAGCCAAGTCGGCGTCAGCATGAGCGGCAGACCGCGGCCTGCTTCGCTGACGGCGATCGTAGTGTTGTCACTGGCTTTGCAGAACTTGATCGCTTGCGACAACGAGCCATTGGGTGAGTCGGGCGGTGAGACGCGATTGATGGCGCTCGAGAAGAGGTAGCCGCGCCGCGCTATCGTCTTGATCACCGCCTGATCGGCATCTTGCAAAGCGAGTCGGATTTCCTTGATGCACTGCACGAGGGAGTCATCGGACACGGCCGCATTTGGCCAAACGGCCTCGATCAATTGCTGCTTGGTAACGAGCTGTCCGGCGCGCATCGCCAGATAGCGAAGCACATCGAAGGTCTTGGGCCGCAGGTGAATAGGCTGCATGTCCCGCATCAGCGCGCACTGACCGAGATCGATGCTATGAGCGCCGAAGTGCAAGAGGCCTGCGTTCATAGGGCCTGCCGGGGGTGGACGAACCAGGATTGTAGGGGTTATCGGCGAACCTTCGTCAAGGCTTCGCCGATCCATCATGACTTGTCCGCGGCCAGCGTGCCAGATTTCGGCCGTCCCGAGGCCCGCTATGCCCGAAGAACCGTTTGACCAGCAGGCTTGGCTCAGCCGCATTGGTTATTCGGGTCCGGTTACGCCCACACTTGAAACCCTCAATCGCCTGATCTTCGCGCATGCGCACGCGATCTCCTACGAGACGCTCGACATCATGCTTGGGCGCCCGCCAAAGCTCGATGTGCCGACGCTTCAGGCAAAAATGATTATCGCCGGGCGTGGGGGATATTGCTTCGAACAGAACATGCTGTTCCGCGCCGGGCTGCGCTCGATGGGCTACCAGATTACGAGTCTGCAGGGCCGCGTGGTGCGCGGCATGACGATCGACGCACCGCGTCCTGCCATTCACATGTTGCTGCAGGTTGAACTGCCCGAGGGGATTTTTCTGGCGGATGTGGGCTTTGGAAATCTCGCGCCAACCTGCGCGCTTCAGCTCAAGCCGCATATCGAGCAGGAGACGCCTCACGAGGTGATGCGCTTCATTGATGTGGGCGGCGAGCTGACGTTGCAAGCACGACTGAAGCACGGGTGGGAGCACATCTACCGCGTCATTCCGTATCCCCGTTACGACGGCGAATATGAAATCACTAACTGGTACACCGGCACTCATCCGGAGACGCCCTACCAGGGCAACATCATCATCGCGAAGCCGGGGCCGAAAAGGACGCGGGTCACGATGTACAACGCGCGCGTGACCGTGCGCGATGCGGAAGGACACGCGGAGAAGCGCTGGCTCCGGAGCGACGAGCAGTATCACGACGTCCTGCGCGGCGAGTTCGGGTTGAACATGTCCGATCGGGAAATCGAGCAGTGCGTCGCCGTCATGAAGGCGAAGGGCACGGGCGATCAACCGCATCCGTTCTTTGCATGACGTGAGGGCTGGCGATGCCGAGTTCACGTATTGCGACAGGCGAGTGGGCGCGCGGACGCGAACTGGAACTCGTTCAGGCTCTGCAAGCCGCTCTCGAAAGTTCCATCAAAATTCCGGACTGGGACCGAGACATCGTTGCCGACATCTATCGCGACGATCAACGCATCACACCGCCGAACCGGACAGCGCGCTACACGCGCGTCGAAGTCGCCCTTTATGCTGGAAGATCGATGGACGCAAAGCGCGCGCTCTACAAGGCGATTGTCGAAAACTTTGAAAAGCTCGGCATACCCGAGGGCGACATCAAGACGATCCTCATTGAGTTTCCGCTCGAGAATTGTGCTCCGCGCGGAGCGCAGGCGGCGTCCGATGCCGACGATCTCGGCTACAAGGTTGCGGTGTAAGCCCAAAATGCGCGCGGCCCCCGGCGGGGAGAGCCGGAGACCGTGTCGGTAGCACCACTCCGTTGCGCACGGCGGAGCGGCGGGGAACTCGGGGTGAGGGGACAAACGCATCCTGCGTGCCGGGTTGCCACTCACCCGACGGCGCGCTTCGTGCGCTGCCTCTCTCCTGGCGGAGAGAGAAAAGGAAACTTCAGAACGGCAGCAGCACGTCGAGCACCTGAGGCCGTAGCGCGGCAGCAGCACGTCGGTGATCTGGCCGCGTCCGCCGCAGTTGGCAAACTCAATCGATCCGTCGGCCAGCATCGTCTTTCTTGCCGTCGCGCATGCGGTCCCGGCTGTAGACCCTGCAGCCCTGCACGTAAGAGGGCGTTGGCCCCGCGCATTGAGTCGGATCTTTGAGCCGTAGTTGCCGTGCGTATTCAAAACCGGCGGCATGATCTCGGCATTGGTCCGTGCATCGGTAACCGCCGAAGTATCTTGGCTGCTGTGAATGGACCGGCACCGCGCCAATAACGACGCTCAGCACAGCACACCCAGCGAACAGACAGCGCATTAAATCAGCCCGGCAAAGGCTGTCGCCCTCAGAAAAAGCTATCCGTTACTCATACGCTTGTGCACCTTTGAGGATGCAAGTCCGGCATGCGCATTGCGCGGGCGGATGCGAACCGTCTCGTCAATGACGTTCAGTCACTCAGAGCTTCGACCGAAGCCGACTGCGCCGGTAGACCGCTATCGCCAACGCGACGGCGCGATGAGACGAGTCAGAATGATCAGGAGGCAAGCGCCGACAAAGCCCGCCACAAGGTAGGCAAGCCAAGGCGGCCCGCCGATCTGGACACCGAACTTGCCGAACAGGAAGCTGGCCAGCGATGCGCCGATGATCCCGAGAATAATGTTCGTGATCAGGCCCATGTTGCTGCGGGTGATCTTCTCGGCGAGCCATCCGGCAATCGCGCCGATCAGAATTGCTGCGAGCCACCCGACTGCCGGCGCTTCCATGATCCATGTTCTCCGATGGAAGGAAACGTTGATCTGATCGTCGGGTTCCGGCGAACCCGAAAATACACGCGGCCCCCGGCGGGGAGAGCCGGAGGCCGCGTTGGTACACCGCTCCGTTGTGCACGAGGGAGCGGCGGGGAGCCAATTTTTTAGCTGCGCATCATCTGATCCGAAAACCGCTGCACACTTTTCGGGATGATGCGCTCAGAACGGCAGCAGCACGTCCATCACCTGCTGGCCGTAGCGCGGCTGCTGCACATCGGTGAGCTGGCCGCGCCCGCCGTAGGCGATGCGCGCCTGCGCGATCTTGGTCGAGTCGATCGTGTTGTCGCTCTCGATATCTTCAGGCCGCACGATTCCCGCGACGATAAGTTCGCGGACTTCGAAGTTGACGCGCACCTCCTGCTTGCCCTCGACCACGAGATTGCCGTTCGGCAGCACCTGCGTGACCACGGCGGCGACATTGGTGAGCAGGGCCTCCTGCCGGTTGACCGAACCCTTGCCCTCGCTGCTCGCGGTGGAATCGGCGGTCAGGATCTTGCCGGGCATCACCTGCGCGGCCTGGCCGGTGAGCAGCTTGCTGCCGATGAAATCGGTGACGCCGGAGTCTTCCTTGTTGGAGCGGCTGCGCGCGGTGCCGTTCTCGAATTTTGCATTGTCGGTGATCTTCACTTTCACCGTCATGATGTCGCCGATCTGCATCGCGCGCTGGTCCTTGAAGAACGCGCGCGAGCCGTTGCGCCACAGCGAATTCGGATTGTAGACGGCGGGCTGCGGCGTCGGCATCGGCATCTGCACCGGCTTGTAGCCGGGCTGCGCGGTCGGGTTCTCGATCGCCGAGAGCGCCGGTTGCTCGCCGATGTTCTTCAGCCGGTCGAGCGCCGAGCAGTTGGCAAGCAGGCCCGATGCAAGGACGGCGGCAAGGGACGCTGGCAGACGCGGTGTTTTTGACATGACTCTCACTGTGGTCTTCATTCGGTTTCGGCGGCGGGGATGGCAGCAGCGGCGGCGACGACGCGGGTGGATTTCGGCGCGAGGATCGTGATGCGGCCCGGTCCGCTGACGACACCCTGGACGGTGCGCTTCGATTCGACGTTGAGCACCGAGACCATGTCGCCCTCGGCGCCGTTCTCGAGCGCCTTGCCGCGCATGCTCAGCACGATGCCGGGCACTTCGTATTGCAGCATCACCATGTCGTTCTTCTGCACGATCTCGGGCTTCATCAGGTCGGCCTGGCGCAGCGGCTGGCCGGCGCGCACGGCACGGCGCGGCGCCAACCCGACGATCTCGCCGGTGAGCACCGGCTGGTCGTTGGTGAATTCGCCGCGCGGGCGGCGCTCGATCGTGAAGTCGCTCGCCTTGATGATCTCGCCGCGATTGAGCGCGCGCGTCGGCACCGCGGCCTCGATGGTCTCGACCGCCGATGCCGCTGTAGCGCCACTGGCCTTGCGCGCCGCTCGCGAGTTCGAACGTGACGTCGAAGCGGCGCGATGACGGTTCGTAGGAGAGGCGTGCGAGCGAAAGCTCCGGGTTGGCGCTCGCTTCGAGGTGGATCGGCCGCACGTCGCGGTCGAACACGATCTTCAGGTTTTCGTCTTGCCGAGATTGTGTCGCGCGATCAGCGCGCGAACGATGCGCGCCTCGATGTCGTCGGCGGCGATCGATGCGGCCTGCGCGCGTCACCGAAACTTCGGTGAGGCCGCGCAGCTCGACGGCGATCAGGCCGTAGGGGCGCACGGCATCGAGCACCGTTCGTGCCGGCACCGCGCCGGTCTGCCCGAGATCGGGCGCACGGAAGATCGGCGTGTTCGCCGCGACGCCGGCGTTCTCGACGAGGTCGCCGATGCGCACGATGTCGCCCGACACGGTCGCCTGCGCCTTGAGGCGCGGCGCGAAGGTCTGCGCGGCGGCGGGCGCGGCGCCGAGCGCGAGAACAATGAGCGTGGTTGCGATTTTCATGATCGTTCTTCTTGCTCAGCGCAGCATCTGCGAGGTCGACTGCAGCATCTGGTCGGTCGCCGTGATGACCTTGGCGTTCATCTCGTAGGCGCGCTGCGCGGCGATCAGGTCGGAGATTTCGCTCACCGCCTCGACGTTCGCCTGTTCGAGGTTGCCCTGCTGCAGGTTGCCGAATGAATCCTGGTTCGGATTGCCGATCTGCGGCGTGCCGGAGGAGGGAGTTTCGAGATAGAGGTTGTCGCCGATGCCCTGCAGGCCGGCTTTGTTGACGAACATCGCGAGCTGGATCTGCCCGACGACCGTGGGCGTGGTGCTGCCCGGGAGCGAGGCCGAGACCTGGCCTTGCGCGTTGACGGTGACCGAGGTCGCGTTCTGCGCGATGGTCAGGCCCGGGTTGAGCACGTTGCCCTGCGCGGTGACGATGCGGCCCTGGCTGTCGAGCTCGAACGAGCCGTCGCGCGTGTAGGCGGTGCGGCCGTCCGGCAGCGTGATCTGGAAGAAGCCTTCGCCGCGGATCGCGACGTCGTAGTCCTTGCCGGTCTGCACCAGCGAGCCCTGGGTCATCAGGCGCGGCGTGCTGACGGTCTTGACGCCGGACCCGAGCTCGACGCCGGCGGGCAACTGGTTGCCCTGATCGGATGTCTGCGTGCCGACGCGGCGCACGTGCTCGTAGAGCAGGTCCTGAAACTCGGCGCGCTGGCGCTTGTAGCCAGTCGTGCGCATGTTGGCGATGTTGTTCGAGATCACCTGAACGTTGAGTTCCTGCGCCTTCATGCCGGTGGCGGCGGTGTGGAGAGCTCTCATGGTCTATGTTCCGTTGATGCCGCTCAGGAGTTCGGGACTTCGGCGAGCTTCTCGATCGCCGTGCGACGCATGTCGTTCTGGTTCTGCAGCATCTGGGCGAGCTGCGTGTAGGTGCGCGTGACCTCGACCATGCGCGTCATTTCCATGACGCTGCTGACGTTCGACTTCTCGATCACGCCCTGATTGACGCGGATGTCCGGCCCGGCCGCCTGCGCCGTCATGCCGGCGGGCGCCATGAAGGTCGAGGTGCCGTCCTTCTGCAGGCGCTGCGGCTGGTCGAACACCGCGAGCTTCAGCTTGCCGCGCTGCGAGTCCTGCGTGTTCGGCGCCTTCGCGCACCGAGATGGTGCCGTCGATGCCGATCGAAATGTCGCGGTCGGTCGGCTGAAACACGATCGGGCCGCTCTGCCCGATGACCTGCAAACCTTCCGAGGTGACGAGCTGGCCCTGATTGTTGATCTGGAGCGCGCCGTTGCGCGTGTAGCGTTCGCCGCGCGGCGTCTGCACGGTGAGGAACGCGTTGCCGCTGATCGCGACATCGAGCGGATTGCCGGTCGGCTGCGCCGGGCCTTGGCTCAGATCGAGCCAGGTCGCGCGGTCCTGCACGAACGAAAGCTGGCGGTCGCTGGCCGGTGAAGCGGTTCGCGCGTGCGACCGGCATCAGGTATTCGTGGAAGACAATGTTGTCTGCCTTGAATCCCGTGGTGTTCATGTTCGCGATGTTGTTCGCGACGACGTCCAGTTCGCGCTGAAGCGCGATCTGGCGCGACAGTCCGACGAGAGATGCGTTCTCCATCGGTCAAGCTCCCCATGTGCGACGCGAGTCTCGCCCTCCCAGGCGGCAACTTGCGTCTTCCGCGTAGCCGCTGCCTCTCCCAAGGCGGGCGGATACGCCAATTGCGTTGCAGTCCGCGTGCCAACGTTAAAATTCTTGGTTAATCAATCGTTTGGCTGATTTTGGCGCGTGCGCGCGCCCGGCAGAAACCGCCCCAAGTGCCTGTTACCCGGCAATTTTTTCCCGGTCGGAAAGCAATCATTAACCATTCGGGACCTAGCGTGGCCGCGAGGATCAGGCGCGGTGCGCATCGCGCGCGCCGGCCGGAATCTGAGAGCCGGGCAGGGACTATGGCGAAGGCGAAGAAGCAGGAAGCCGAGGCGGACGACGCGCCCGAGGCCGAAGGTGCGGAAGGTGCCGCGCCGGCGAAAAAGGGCTTCCTCTCCAAGAAGCTGATCATCATCGTGGCGGCGGTGCTGGTGCTCGGCGGCGCCGGAGGCGGCGGCTACTTCTTCTTCCTTGGCGGCAAGAAGCCGCACGAGGAAAAGCCCGCGCCGGTCGCCGTGAAGCCGCCGACCTTTCTCGATGTCCCCGAGTTGCTGGTCAATCTCTCCAGCACCGGCGCCGGACGCTCGCATTATCTCAAGGCCAAGGTGGTGCTCGAAGTCGCCGACCAGAAGATCGCCGACGACATCAAGCCGATCCTGCCGCGCGTGCTCGACACCTTCCAGACTTACCTGCGCGAAATGCGCTCCACCGATCTCGAAGGCTCCGCGGGCCTCTACCGCCTGCGTGAGGAACTGACGCGGCGCGTCAACCTCGCGGTCGCGCCCGCCAAGATCAACGCCGTGCTGTTCAAGGAAATCGTCGTCCAATAGGCGCCGAAGACAAGATCATGGCCGAAGAACAATCGGACGATCTCGCCGCCGAATGGGGTCTCGCTCTCGCCGAGCAGGGCGCGACGCCGAAGGGCGCCGAGCCCGGCGCTGCCGGAGGCGGCGGTGACGACGACATGGCCGCCCAATGGGCGGCGATGATCGAAGACGGCGGGCAGTTCGTTCAGGCTGGCAACAAGGGCGGCGCCGAGCGCATCCTCAATCAGGAGGAGATCGACAGTCTCCTCGGCTTCAATCTTGCCGACATCACGCTCAACGAGAATTCCGGCATCCGGGCGATCATCGACTCGGCGATGGTCTCCTACGAGCGTCTGCCGATGCTCGAAATCGTCTTCGACCGCCTCGTGCGGCTGATGACGACCAGCTTGCGCAACTTCACCTCGGACAACGTCGAAGTCTCGCTCGACCGCATCACGTCGGTGCGCTTCGGCGATTATCTCAATTCGATCCCGCTGCCTGCGATCCTCACCGTGTTCAAGGCCGAGGAGTGGGACAATTTCGGCCTGTTCACGGTCGACTCATCGCTGATCTATTCGATCATCGACGTGCTGCTCGGCGGACGGCGCGGACAGACCGCGATCCGCATCGAGGGCCGTCCTTACACGACGATCGAAACCAGTCTTGTCAAACGGATGGTCGAGGTTGTTCTCGCGGATGCTGAAGTCGCGTTCCGTCCGCTCTCGCCGGTGAAGTTCAACATCGACCGGCTCGAGACCAATCCGCGCTTCGCCGCGATCACGCGGCCCGCCAATGCCGCGATCCTGGTGCGGCTGCGCATCGACATGGAAGACCGCGGCGGCACCATCGAGCTGCTGCTGCCCTATGCGACCATCGAACCGATCCGCGACGTGCTGTTGCAGATGTTCATGGGCGAGAAGTTCGGCCGCGATCAGGTCTGGGAAGGCCATCTGGCGACCGAAATCGGGCAGGCGAACATCGCGGTCGATGCCGTGCTCTACGAAGCCGAGATGCCGCTGAAACAGATCATGGCGCTCGACGTCGGCGACACGTTGACCCTCGACCTCAAGCCGGACGCGCTGGTGACCGTGCGCTGCGGCGACGTCACGCTCACCGAAGGCCGCATGGGCCGCGTCGGAGACAAGGTCGCGGTGCGCGTCACCAAGCCGCTGCGCCGGCCGAAAACGACTTACGCCATGTTCGAGATGGCGGATCAATCATCGAAGCAAAATGGAGGCTCCGTGAGCAACGGACTGGGATTGATGATCGAGAGCCTGGTGGCGGTTCTGCTGCTGCTCACGATCGGGTTTTGCTTCGTGCTCAATCGCCGGCTGAAGAAGCTGAAGGCCGACGAGCAGGCGCTCAAGGGCACGATCTCGGAACTGATCACCGCGACCGAGATCGCCGAGCGCGCGATCGCCGGGCTGAAGATGACGGTGCGCGACTGCGACCAGAATCTCGGCGAACGGCTGAATGCCGGCGAGAGCCTCGCCCGCGAACTCGGACGGCAGCTCGACGGCGGACGCGAGGTGCTGGCGCAGCTTGCGCAGATCACGATGGCTGCACGGCCTCACGCGGCGCCGACGCCGCAGTCGATCGCACATGACGCGCAGGCAACGGCGCAATCCGCCGCAGCGCTTGCGGCGCGTGCGCGCCAGCGCTTGAGCCAGGCGGCCTGATGCGCCTCGTTCGCGACCTTCGTCTCATTCCGCTCGTCGCGCTCGCGGCGGCGGCGCTGTTCGTGCTGAAGGCGACGTCGATCGTGGTCGAGGGCGGCTACACGCTGATCGCCGCGCGCACCGCGCAGGCGCAAGGGTTGGGCGAGGGGGTCTCGGCGAAGGACTATGGCCTGCCGCCGCCGGCGGCGCTGGAAGACAGCGCGCCGGCCGCGCCACGCGGCGACCGCGCGCGCTCCTGGGTCAAGGATCTCTACGACCCGCCGGAATACACGGGCTCCGTCGCCGGCGCCGAAGCCGGAGGCCGCTGCCGCTCCCACGGCGGAAACCGCCGCCCCGCCCGAAATGCCGAAGCCTCAGCTTTCGGCCGGCGAGCGCGCCGTGCTGGAAAGCCTGCAGCAGCGCCGCCAGGAACTGGAGACGCGCGCGCGCGAAATGGAAGTGCGCGACAGCCTGCTCAAGGCGGCGGAAAAGCGCATCGAGCAGCGCCTGCAGGAACTGAAGGAGACGGAGGCGCGGCTCACCGGCATCTCCGGCAAGAAGGACGAGGCGGAGGCCGGAAAGTTCAAGAGCCTCGTGTCGATGTACGAGAACATGAAGGCGAAGGATGCCGCGAAGGTGTTCGACCGGCTCAACATGCGGGTGCTGATCGAGGTCGTGAACGCCATGAACCCGCGCCGCATGTCGGACATTCTCGGCCAGATGACGCCGGAAGTCGCCGAGCGCCTCACGATCGAGATCGCGAACCGCTCCGGCGCGGTCGAGCGCGCCGCAACGCCGGTCGAACTGCCCAAGATCGAGGGCCGGCCGAACAAGTCCTGACGGTCCGTCAGGACAATTCCCTATCGCGCTTGTTCCGGAAAGTTAATCAGCCGTTAAACGCCGCCATCTAGGCTGCTCCCGCGGGCGCGTCGCGACCGAACGATGACGCGCGGGCTGACGGACGAATGGCGAAGACGATCACCTTGAGAGCGCTACAGGCGTCGGCCGACGCCGAGGTGCCGCCGCGCCTTGGCCTGCGCATCGTCGCGGTGTTCGTGCTGCTGCAACTGCTGCTGCTCGCCGGCTTGCTGCTGCTCTATCCGAACATGCGCGAACGCCGCGCCGGTGAACGGCCAGGTGTCGGTCGCGACCTCCAACGGTTACGCGCGGCTGGTGTTCACGCTCTCGGAAGAGACCGACGCCGAGGTGCGGCTCGCGAACGGCATCGTCATCGTGACGTTCAAGCAGCCGGTGGACATCTCGGTCGACCGGATCCCGATCGGTGCGCCGAACTACGTGGGCGCCGCGCGGCGCGATCCGGACGGCACCGGCGTGCGCCTCGCGCTCAACCGCAAGGTCACCGTCAACTCGATGGCGGCGGGCGAGAAACTGTTCGTCGATCTCCTGCCCGAGGACTGGTCCGGGCTGCCGCCCGGCCTTCCGCAGGAGGTCGTCGAGGAACTGGCGCGGCGCGCGCGCGACGCGGAGAAGAAAGCGCGCCAGAAACTCGCCGTCGCGCAGCAGCGCAGCTTCCCGCCGGTGCGGGTACGCGTCGGCGTGCAGCCGACCTTCACGCGCTACACCTTCGCGCTGCCGCAGCCGATCGCGGTCGCGACCGAGCGCTCCGACGAGAAGATGACCTTCACGTTCGACGCGCCGCTCAAGTTCGATCTTTCCGAGGCGCAGAGCGTGCTGCCGCCGATGGTCGCCGGGGTCGAGGCGCAGGCGGGTAACGACAACATCGCGGTGCGTTTCGAATTCATCGGCAAAGTCGACGTTCGCACATTCCGCGAGGACAACAACTACGTCGTCGACGTGCAGCCGATCGCGACGCGCGGCGAGGCTGCGGCTGAGCCGGAGAAATCCGCGCCGCGCACCGCCATCGGAGCGGCGCTCACGGAGTCCGGGCACGACGCCGCACTCCCTCCGTTCCGCCCGCCGAGAAGCCGCAGGCACCGCCGGCGCAAGTGGCGAAACCGGCCGAGCCGGCGAAGGCCGTGCGAGCCCGCGAAAATCGCTGAGCCGGCGAAGGCTCCCGAGCCCGCGGCGCCACCGGTCGTCGCGTCAGAGCCGCCCGCGACCATTCCGGCGCGCGAGGCCGGCGACGCGAAGCCCAAGTCCTCCGATCCGTCGGCGCCGGTCGTCGCCGATGTGCGCCGTCAGGGCGAAGCGGTGCGGCTGACGTTCCCGTTCGCGGCGCCGACGCCGGCCGCCGTGTTCCGCCGCGCGGACACGATCTGGCTCGTATTCGACACGCAGGCGCCGATCGACATCAACAAGGTGGCGGCGCAGTCGGGCCGTATCATCCGCAGCGCCGCGGTGACGCGCTCGCGCGAGGGCCAAGTGGTGCAGTTCAAGCTCGACCGGCCGAAGCTCACCAGCGTCGGCGCCGAGGGCGCGAACTGGACCGTCACGGTCGGCGACACAATGCTGGACCCGACGCAGCCGCTCAACGTTGTGCGCGTGGTGCAGACCGGCGGGCGCGCGAGCGTCACCATTCCGTTCGAGCAGCCCTCGCAGCTGCATCGCCTGTCGGATGCGGATGTCGGCGATACGCTGCTGGTCGTGACCGCGCTAGGGCCCGCGCGCGGCTTCCTCAAGCCGCAGGACTTCGTCGAATTCAATGCGCTGGTCTCGACCCACGGTGTCGTGATCCAGCCGCGCGCGGACGATGTCGCCGCGGAGGTCAGCAACGACAAGATCGTCGTCACGCGGCCGGGCGGGTTGACGCTGTCGACAACGACCGCGCGTGCCGCGCCCAGCACGCAGGCGAGTGCGTCGAGCGCGCCGGTGCGCCACAGCAATCTGTTCGTGCTCGATCCGCAGACCTGGGGTTTCGATCGCGAGGCGAATTTCCGCGACCGCCAGATGCAGCTGATCAGCGCCGCGGCCTCCGCCGACGACGCGCAACGCGCCCCCGCGCGGCTCAATCTCGCGCGCTTTTATCTCGCCCGCGACCTGACCGCCGAAGCCAAGGGTGTGCTCGACGCGACGGCCTCGGACGAACAGGCCGCCGCGGATGGCTCGATGCACGTGCTGCGCGCCGTCACCAACATCATGCTCGGGCGCGGCGCCGATGCGATCAAGGATCTGTCGCACACGGCGGTCGGCGACCGCGGCGACGCGACGCTCTGGCGCGCGCTGGCGCAGGCGCAGCAGGGCAAGTGGAGCGAGGCGCGCGAGGGCTTCCGCTCGCTCGACACCGCGACTGCGACGCTGCCGGTCGAACTGCAGCGCTACGCCTTTCAGGAGGCCGCGCGTGCGGCGGTCGAGGCGCGCGATTTCGGCAGCGGCACAAAGCCTGCTCAACGAGTTCGAGACCCTCGGGGCCGCGCGCGAGCGCGACGCCGGGCTTGCGGTGCTGAAGGGGCGCGTGATGGAGGGGCTCGGCCGCCTCGCCGAGGCGCTCACCTTCTATCACTGCGGCGGCCGAATCCACCGACCGTCCGGCGGCGGCGCGCGCGAAGCTGCGCGAGATCGCGCTGCGCCAGTCGATCGGCGACGCAAAGCGCAACGAGGCGATCTCGACGCTGGAAAGCCTGACGATTGCGTGGCGCGGCGACGAGACCGAAGTCGAGGCGCTGCAGTTTCTCGGCGCGGCTCTACGCCGAGGAGGGCCGCTATCGCGACGCGTTCCACGCTCATGCGCACCGCGCTCACGCGTCTATCCGCATTCCGAAATGACGCGCCGCATCCAGGACGAGGCCGCGCAGGCCTTCGACCTGATCTTCCTTGGCGGGCAAGGGCGATACGATGCCGGCGATCGACGCGCTCAGCCTGTTCTACGATTTCCGCGACCTGACGCCGGTCGGCCGGCGCGGCGACGAGATGATCCGCAAGCTTGCGGACCGGCTGGTGTCGGTCGATCTGCTCGATCAGGCGCGCCGAGCTGCTGCAGCATCAGGTCGACAACCGCCTGCAAGGCGCCGCGCGCGCGCAGGTCGCGGTGCGGCTCGCGGTGATCTATCTGATGGCGCGCAAGCCGGACCGCGCCATCCAGGTGCTGCGCGCAAGCCGCAGCGGCGACCTGCCGACCGAAATGCGCGCTCAGCGGCTGATGATCGAGGCGCGCGCGCAATCCGACGTCGGCCGGCCGGAACTGGCGCTGGAAGTGATCGCGAACGTGCAAGGCCGCGAGGCGGAGCGCCTGCGCGCCGACATGATGTGGAAGGCGCGGCGCTGGCGCGACGCGGGCGAGCAGGTCGAGAAGTTCTACGGCGAGCGCTGGCGCGAGTTCGCGCCGCTGAGCGAGACCGAGCGCGCCGACATTCTGCGCGCCGGCGATCGGTTACGCGCTCGCCGAGGACACGATCGGGCTCGATCGGCTGCGCAACAAGTATGCGCCGAAGATGGCCGAGGGGCCGGACCGCCGCGCGTTCGACGTGGTGACCGCGCCGTTCAACGCGCAGGCGCCGGAGTTCGGCGACATCGCGAAGGCGGTCGCCGCCGCCGATACGCTCGAGGGCTTCCTGCGCGATATCCGCACGAAATTCCCCGAGACGGTCGGGCCGGCTGCCGGTTCACCGGCGGCCCAACCCGCTGCGCCTGCAAACGCGCCGCGCGCCGCGACGGCAACCGGACGCGCCGGCTAGCCTCAATTTCCCGAAGTTGCCCCGCCGCGGAATTTCAGCACCCGGCCGCGCTCGCGTTCCCGCGGCCGAACGCGCGCAAGCTGCTCGGCGAGGTCTGCCTCGGTGAACGGCTTGGAGAGCTTCGGCAGATGCGGGACCTGCGCCCGGCTTCATCTCGGCATAGCCGGTGGCGAGGATGACCGGCAGGTCCGGCCATTCCTTGCGGATCGCCTCGGCCAGCTGCAGGCCGGTCATGTGCGGCATCGCCTGATCGGTGATGACCAGATCGACCCACTCTTCACGCCGCGAGAATGTCGAGCGCCTGCTGGCCGGATGATGCCTCAAGCGCCGGTGTGGCCGAGGTCTTCCAGCATCGCGACGGTGTTGATCAGCACCAGCGCGTCGTCGTCCACCGCCAGCGATGACCAGCGAGCTGCATGCGATCTCGGGCCGCTTCGGCGATGCGGCCGCATGGTCGGCAATGCCGGCCGGCGCGTCGGCGACCGGCAGCCAGATCTCGGCGGTCGTGCCTTCGCCCATGCGGCTTTGCAGGGCGAAGCGGCCGCCGGATTGCTCGGCCAGGCCGTGCACCATCGAGAGGCCGAGGCCGGTGCCCTTGCCGACGCCCTTGGTGGTGAAGAACGGCTCCGTCGCGCGCGCCAGCGTCTCCGCGTCCATGCCCGTCGCCGCTGTCGGTCACGCGAGAGGCAGACATAGTCGCCCGGCGTCAAGGCCGCTGGCTGGCTTGCGCCGACACGCTCTGCTCGCGCGCCGCGATGACGATCTGCGCCGCCGTCCGGCATGGCGTCGCGCGCGTTCACCGCGAGATTGAGCAGCGCCAGCTCGAGCTGGTTGGCGTCGGCCAGCACCGGCTGCAGCGCGAGCGGAAAGCGCGTCTCGATGCTGACCGACGGGCCCGAGCGAGCGCTGCAGCAGGTCGGTCATGCCGCGCACCAGCTCGGGCACGTCGACCGGCTCCGGCTTCAGCTCCTGGCGGCGCGCAAAGGCCAGCATGCGCTGGGTCAGCGCCGCGCCGCGCTGCGCGCCCTGCACGGCGTTGTCGAGCAGCGCGCATCAGCTTGCGGATCGTCGGGCAGGCGCTTGCGCAGCAGTTCGAGGCTGCCGAGCACCGCCATCAGCAGATTGTTGAAGTCGTGCGCGACGCCGCCGGTGAGCTGGCCGATCGCTTCCATCTTCTGCGACTGGAACAGCGCCTCGCGCGTCTGCTCCAGCTGCTGCTGCGCCTCGCGTGCGCTCGGTGATGTCGCGCGTGATCTTGGCGAAGCCGAGGAGCTCGCCGTCGATCGTCGCGGATCGGGTCGATGACGACGTGCGCCCAGAAGCGCGTGCCGTCCTTGCGCACGCGCCAGCCTTCCTTCTCGAAGCGGCCCTCGCGCGCGGCGGTCGTCGAGCGCCTGCTGCGGCTCGCCCGCCGCGCGGTCCTCCTCGGTGTAGAAGCGCGAGAAGTGCTGGCCGATGATCTCGTCGGGCAGATAGCCCTTGATGCGCTGCGCGCCGGCATTCCAGCTGGTGACGTGGCCGTCGGGGTCGAGCATGTAGATCGCGTAGTCGGTGACGCCCTGCACCAGCAGGCGGAACTGCTCCTCGCTCTGCCGCAGCGTCTGCCTCGGCCGCGCGGCGCTCGGTCAGGTCGCGGGTGATCTTGGCGAAGCCGATCAGCTCGCCGGCCGGCGCGCGGATCGGGTCGATGACGACATGGGCCCAGAAGCGGCGTGCCGTCCTTGCGCACGCGCCAGCCTTCGGTCTCGAACTTGCCTTCGCGCGCGGCGGTTTCGCAGCGCGCGGGCCGGCAAGCCCGCCGCCCGGTCTTCCTCGGTGTAGAAGCGCGAGAAGTGCTGGCCGATGATCTCGTCGGCCGCGTAGCCCTTGAAGCGCTGCGCGCCCGGGTTCCAGCTGCGTCACGATGCCGGTCGGGGTCGAGCATGTAGATGGCGTAGTCGGTGACCGCCTCGACCAGCAGGCGATAGCGGCTATCATCCGGGAGGGACGCCGCGCTGCGCTCAGGTCGGTCCATTAAGTCCCTGTCGCCCCGCTTTACGCGTTACAACTGCTGCCCCGCAGCGCTGAAACGACGACAAAGAGGAAAGGTTCCGGGGAGGCGACAATTATCTGGAGTCTTTAGCTGCCGTAGCTCTGCACCAGGCTGCCGGCGACGAGGTGCCAGCCGTCGACCAGCACGAAGAAGATCAGCTTGAACGGCAGCGACACCACCACCGGCGGCAGCATCATCATGCCCATCGACATCAGCACCGACGCCACCACCAGATCGATGATCAGGAACGGCAGGAACAGCAGGAAACCGATCTCGAAGGCGCGCTTCAATTCCGAGATCATGAAAGACGGCACCAGCACACGCAGCGACATGTCCTCGGGCTTCTCGGGGATGGGCTGGCCCGAGAGGTCCTGGAACAGCTTCAGGTCCTTGTCGCGCACATTCTTCATCATGAAGACGCGGAACGGGTCGGAGGCGCGCTCGAAAGCCTGCTCGGGCGTTATCTCGTTGGCCATCAGCGGGCGTACGCCGACGTCATAGGCGGTCAGGAATGTCGGCCACATCACGAATGCGGTGAGGAACATCGCGAGCGAAATCAGCACCGCATTGGGCGGCGCGGTCGCGGTGCCGAGCGCGGTGCGCAGCAGCGAGAGCACCACCACGATGCGGGTGAACGAGGTGACCATCACGAGGATCGATGGCGCGAGCGAGAGCACCGTGATCAGCGCAATCAGCTGCAGCACGCGTTCGGTCAGGCCCGCGCCCTGGCCGAAGGAAACGCTGATGTCTTGCGCAAGCGCGACCGAAGCAGGGAGCGCGAGGCACGCGCCCAACGCGAAGGCGAGCCGATAACAGCGTGAGATCAAGAACGGTCCCGCGAATCATCGAGCCGCGGCGCGACTCAGTTCGCGGAACGGTACGCGTGAAAGGCGGGAGCGGCTATGTCTTCTCGGGCGGACGGCCGAGCAGGCTCGCCATTTCCTCTTCGAGGCTGTCGAGCACGGTCTTGCCCTTGGCGTCTTTTGCGCCGACAGGGCGCGAACCCGCCGGGCGCATCCGGTGCGGTCGGCGGCGGCTCCGAGGGCGCGAGATCCGGAGCCGATCCGGGCTGCTGCGGACCGGGCCGGTCGTTCGGCGCTCCCGGGCGGCGCAGGGCCGCTTCGAGACGCTGCGCCATACTGGCGAGCGCGGCGTCCTGCGCGGGCTCGCCGTTTGGCTCGGCGGACGGTGCGATCGGCGGTGGGGCAGGCTCATAGGCGCGAGGTGGCGAGATGCCGGCCGGCAACGGCGCGCGCGCGCTCGGCTCCGGGAACGATGGACGCGGCGCGCGCGCGAGCGGTTCGGGCCGCGCGAATGCGGCGCGTGGCTCGCGCGGCTCGGGCTGCGGCGCCGGCCATGAGGCATCGTCGTCGAGCGGCTGCACACGCGCTGTCTCGCGCGCGCCTTCGGCCCGCGGCACCGGCACGTCGCGCGGCGCGTTCACCGGGACGGCGCGCAGGATGTTCTGCTCCACCACAAGGTCGCTCGGGCCGCCGATCATCAGCAGGTGCTCGACGTTGTCACGCCGGACCAGCACGAGTCGTCGCCGCCCGTCGACCGGCGCGGCGTCGATCACCGCGAGGCGGGGCTGGCGGCCGCGCTGTGCGGCTTGCCCGACACGCGCGCCGCCAAACCGACGGACGAGCCAGAAGGTGAGACCGATCAAAGCAAGGACGATGACGAACGCAACGACGAAGCGCACGATCAGAGACCCTTCCGCGCCAAACAAACTATCCATTGCGGTCTCCGCTCCACCGCTTGAGGCAACTCTACCCGGCCTGCCGTCAGGTCAAGCCAGTCTCACATAATAACGAATTGTAAACGCAAATGATCGTTCCGCCCAAGGGGGCCGTCCGGTCAGCATTTTCATGGTTAACAAAGGTCAAATGGCACCATCGGGAGCCCTGTTTTAACGGCTCGTTAACCATGACCTAGGCAAAGTCTGCCTACCGCGGGGAAGGCCGGAACCTGTCCTTCAGATCGCGAGGAACGACCATGGCCATATCTGATCTGCCGATCTTTTCGATGCTGCGCACGCGCATGAACTGGCACCAGGAGCGCCAGAAAGTGCTGGCCGAAAATGTCGCCAATGCGGACACGCCGCGCTTCCGACCCAAGGATCTCACGCCGCTCGATTTCGGCAAGCAGGTGCAGCAGGCGAGCGGGCAGCTCCAGCTCGCGCTGACCTCGCCGCAGCATCTCTCCAGCCCTTCGGCGGCGGGCAGCTTCGCGACCGAGCGGCCGGGAAAATACGACGTGAAACCAGCGGGTAATGCCGTGAACCTCGAAGACGAGATGATGAAGGTCGCGAGCAACCAGATGGATTATCAGGCGGCGATCTCACTCTACAGCCGCAGCATGGGCATGTTCAAAACCGCGCTCGGCAAGCGCTGAGGTAAAATCATGGACTTCCTCAAATCGATGGCGATTGCGGCGTCTGGCCTGCGGGCGCAGTCCGGCCGTATGCGGGTGATTTCGGAAAACGTCGCCAACGCGGAATCGACCGCGCAGCGGCCGGGTGCCAATCCCTACCGGCGCAAGATCCCGACCTTCCACTCCGAGATAGACCGCGCTCTGGATGCGCAGACGATCGCCATGGGCAAGGTGCGGCTCGACCAGTCCGACTTCCGCACCAAGTACGAGCCGGGCCATCCGGCCGCCGACGCGAACGGCTACGTCAAATATCCAAACGTCAATTCGCTGGTCGAGATGACCGACATGCGCGAAGCGCAGCGGTCCTACGAGGCGAACCTCAACGTCATCGGTGCGACGCGCCGCATGATCCAGCGCACCATCGACCTGCTGCGCGCCTGATTAGGGGAATCGAATGGCATCACCCATCTCAGCCGCCGGCGCCTACGCGAAGCTCGCCCGGCTCGCCGACCCAAGCGCCAACATCGCCAAGATCGGCGCCGGCGAATCGAAGAACGGCGGACCGAACTTCGGCGAGATGCTGAAGGGCGCCATCGGCTCGGTGGTCGAATCCGGCAAGAAATCCGACGGACTCGCTCAAGGGATGGCCGCAGGCAAGTCGAACATCGTCGATGTCGTCACGGCGGTGACCGAAACGGAGGTCGCGATCGAGGCGATGGTCTCGGTGCGCGACAAGGTGATCCAGGCCTACGAAGAGATCATGAGGATGCCGATTTGAGCACTCTGCTGTGTTCCGGGCGCACCGCAGCGCGCAGTGATGCGGTGCAGACCCGGGATCCCGGTTTCTCGATTCAAGCAAAGCAACCGGGTCCCGCATCTGCGGTGCACCGCTTGCGCGCTGCACCGCGTGCGGGACACGCGAGTAGGGACATCTGATGACTGGCCCTGAAGTCCTCGACGTTGCGCGCGATGCGATCATCACGCTGGTGCTGGTCTCGGCGCCGCTGATGCTTGTCGGCCTTGTGGTCGGCGTGGTGATCTCGTTGTTTCAGGCGCTGACGCAAATCCAGGAAATGACGCTGGTTTTCGTTCCGAAGATTCTTGCGATCTTCGTCGCGATGCTGATCGCGCTCCCCTTCATGGGCGACATTCTGCAAGGTCACATGACGCGGCTTGCTGCAAGAATCATAGGCGGGTGATACGAGGCAGGGCGATGCAGCTCGACGTCTCGTTCCTGCCCGCCTACGGCGCCGCCTTCATTCTGATGTTCGCGCGCATCGGCACCATGGTGATGCTGCTGCCGGGGCTGGGCGAGATGAGCGTGCCGGCGCGCGTGCGGCTGACCGTCGCGCTGGTGCTGACCGCCGTGCTGTTTCCGCTGCATCGCGCCGGCTACACGATCGACCTGCGGTCGCCCGGCCCGGTGCTGCTCGCGCTCGGTCAGGAATTGCTCATCGGCATGGTGCTCGGGCTGACTGCGCGCCTCACGATCTCGGCGCTGCAGGTTGCGGGTTCGGTGATCGCGCAGCAACTGGGTCTTGGCTTCGTCACGGCGGTCGATCCCAGCCAAGGCCAGCAAGGCCTGATCATCGGGAATTTCCTCACGCTGCTCGGTGTCACCCTGATCTTTGCGACCGACCTGCATCACCTCGTGATCGCCGGGCTGCATGACAGCTACCGGCTGTTCCGGCCGGGCGAAGTGCCGGTGGTGTCCGATGTCGCCTCGCTGGTGACGAGAACGATCGCCGACGCATTCCGTGTCGGCATCCAGCTTTCGGCGCCGTTTCTGGTGTTCGGGCTCGTGTTCAACGTCGCGCTCGGCGTGCTGTCGCGGCTGATGCCGCAGATGCAGGTCTATTTCGTCGCCGTGCCGCTCTCGATCATGATCGGCTTCCTGATCTTGCTGATCGTCGTCGGCGCCATGATGGCGAGTTTCCTCGGTTACGTCGGGGGCGTGCTGCGCGAACTCGCTCCTTATTCATAAGGACGTACCGTGGCAGACGAACAGGACAATTCCGAACGCACAGAAGACCCTACGCAAAAGCGGCTCGACGAGGCGCTCGAACGCGGCGACGTGGTCAAGAGCCAGGAGGTCAACACCTGGTTCGTGCTTGGCGCCGCGACGCTGATCCTGCTGTCGTTCTCCGGTTCGATGAGCTCGGGCGTCACCACGATGCTCCGCTCCCTGCTGGCAAACGCGCACCAGATCCCGGTCGACGGCCGCGGCCTCGTGTCCACGATGCAGACGCTCGGCCTCAGCACCGTGGCGGCGGTCGCGGTGCCGTTTGCACTGCTGATGCTGGCGGCGATCGTCGGCAACATGATCCAGCACCGTCTTGTCTGGTCGGGAGAGCAACTCAAGCCGAAGCTGTCGAAGATTTCGCCCGGCGCAGGCTTCAAGCGGCTGTTCTCGAAGATCGCGCTCGCGAACTTTGTGAAAGGGCTGATCAAGCTCGCGCTGCTCGGCGCGATCATGACGGCGATCCTGTGGCCGAAGCGCAATCAGCTTGACGGCCTCGTCACGATGGACCCGGCGGTCGTCCTGCCGCTGAGCAAGACGCTTTCGCTCGAACTGCTCGGCGCGGTGGTGGCGGTGCTCGCGATCGTGGCGGCGGCCGATTACCTGTTCCAGTACCGTCAATGGTACGAGCGCCAGAAGATGTCGGTGCGCGAGCTGAAGGAGGAGTTCAAGCAGACCGAGGGCGATCCGGCGATCAAGGCCAAGATCCGGCAACTGCGCTCCGCGCGTTCCAAGAAGCGCATGATGGCGGCGGTGCCGAAAGCCTCGGTCATCATCACCAACCCGACCCACTATGCGGTCGCCTTGCAGTATGATCGCGGGATGAACGCGCCGCTTTGCCTGGCCAAGGGCCTCGACAACATGGCTCTGAAAATCCGCGAGATCGCGGCCGAGCACAACATTCCGGTGGTCGAGAACCCGCCGCTTGCCCGTGCGCTGCATGCGACCGTCGAGATCGACGAGGAAGTTCCGCCCGAGCACTACAAGGCGGTGGCCGAGGTGATCGGCTACGTGATGCGGCTGCGCGGGGCGATCCGGCAATGATCTCCCCTTGCGTCGCGCCGCCGCAAAGACACACTGGGCGTCTGATTCGCGCGGCGCGCAACGGGAACCGATCATGGCGGCGCAGGACGTGAGCGAGCGGCAAAAGCCGGCAGTCGACCGCAGCGGGGAACGCGGCGGCAGCATCGGAATGGTGCTGGCGGTCGCGCTGTTGCTGGTCGGTTCGGTGATCGCCTTCCTGTTCATCGGCCGCGCCAACGCGCAGCCCTACATTCTGGCGCTGTTGTCGACGCTGGCGGTGATCGGCGTGTTCAGCCTGTTCGCGGGCGCGGCCGGCATCATCCGGCTCGCCGGGCGCGAGACCGAGGCGACGTTCGTCAACGCCATTCCGGCGAGCGCGCCGGACGGCATTCTGGTGACAGACCCGCAGGGCCGCGTGGTCTACGCCAATCCGGCCTATCTGGAACTGGTCGATGCGGTCGATGCGGACGACGTGCGTCCGGTCGAGCGGGCGTTCGTCGGCGATCCGCAGGTGTCGGAGGCGATCTATCGCCTCGCCAAGGCGGCGCGCGAAGGCTCCGCGCTGCAGGAAGAGGTGAGGGTGCCTGCCGCCGAGGACGGCAAGGTGCGCTGGCTGCGATTCCGCGTGCGCCCGCTGCAGGAGAGCGGGGGCTACGCGCGCTGGACCGCCTGGACCATCGGCGATGTGACGCGCGACCGCGCGCGCCAGGAAGATTTCTTCGTCGAACTGCGCGACGCGATCCACTTCCTCGACCACGCGCCGGTCGGCTTCTTCTCGGTCGATCTCAACGGCCGCGTCAGCTACATCAACGCGACGCTCGCGGGCTGGCTCGACTACGATCTCGCGCAGGTCGGCTCGGGCGACCTGAAGATGGCGGACATCGTGGCGGGCGACGGCGCGGCGCTGCTGGCGCCGGTGCCGGGCGAGCCCGGCAACGTCAAGACCGAGGTGCACGACCTCGATCTCAAGACGCGCGGCGGGCGCACCGTGCCGATGCGGCTCTATCACAAGGTCGCGTTCGCGGCCGACGGAACGCCGGGCGTCTCGCGCACCGTCGTGCTCAGCCGCGCGCGCGAGGAGGTGGCCGATCCGCTGCGCGCTGCCGAAGTGCGCTTCGTGCGCTTCTTCCACAGCACCCCGATGGCGATCGCGACCGTCGACAAGGCGGGCAGAATCGCGCGTGCGAATGCGCCGTTCGTGCGGTTGCAGCACGGCGTCATCAAGGGCGAGGCTTTGCCGGCGGAAGGCCGGTCCATTCTGGCGGTCGTCGCCGAGCAGGATCGCGCCGGACTCGAAGCCGCGATCGCAAAGGCGGCAGACGGGCAGGGCGACATCGCGCCGGTCGACGTGCCGCTCACCGGCGAGGGCAATCGCTCGGCGCGGTTCTATGTGTCGGCGGTCGAGGACGAGGAGGCCGAGGGCGAGGCCGCGATCGTCTACGCGATCGAAACCACCGAAGTGCGAGAACTCGAAAAGCAGGTCGCGCAGGTGCAGAAGATGGATACCGTCGGGCAGCTCGCCGGCGGCATCGCGCACGACTTCAACAATGTGCTCTCCGCCATCATGATGGCGACGGACTTCCTGCTCAACGCGCACAAGCCGACCGATCCGTCGTTCGGCGACATCATGCAGATCAAGCAGAATGCCAACCGCGCCGCGAGCCTGGTGCGGCATTTGCTGGCGTTCTCGCGGCGGCAGACGCTGCGGCCGCAGGTGCTCGATTTCGGCGACACGCTGTCCGATCTCAACATGCTGCTGAAGCGGCTGCTCGGCGAGAAGATCGAGCTGGTGCCGATCTACGGGCGCGACTTGTGGCCGGTGAAGGCGGACGTCTCGCAGCTCGAGCAGGTGGTGGTGAACCTCGCCGTCAACGCGCGCGACGCGATGCCGAACGGCGGCAAGCTTTCGGTGCGCACCGCGAACGTCACGGCGGACGAGGCCAGGACGCTGCCCTACAAGCCGCTGCCGGCCGCGGAATACGTCATGGTCGAGGTGACGGACACGGGCAGCGGCATTCCGAAGGAGATCATCGACAAGATCTTCGAGCCGTTCTTCACCACCAAGGAAACCGGCAAGGGCACCGGCCTTGGCCTCTCGACGGTTTATGGCATCGTCAAGCAGACCAACGGCTACATCTTCGTCGATTCAACGATGGGGAAGGGAACGAGCTTCCGCATCTTCCTGCCGCGCCACATTCCGGTCGCGGGCGAAATCACGGAGGCTGTGCCCGTCGACACGAAGGCCGCGGAGGCGAAGGCACTTGCGGATCACACCGGCCACGGCACGATCCTGCTGGTCGAGGACGAAGAGGGGCTGCGTGGGCTGAATGCGCGCGGGCTCACCTCGCGCGGCTACACTGTGCTGGAAGCCGGAAATGGCGTCGAGGCGATCGAGGTGATCGAGAGCCGGGGCGGCAACGTCGACCTCGTGGTGTCGGACGTGGTGATGCCGGAGATGGACGGGCCGACGCTCGCGAAAGAACTCCGCACCCGCAACCCCAACTTGAAGATCATCTTCGTGTCGGGTTACGCGGAGGAAGCGTTCGACAAGAATCTGCCGGACGGAATCACGTTCGACTTCCTCGCCAAGCCGTTCACGCTCAAGCAGCTCGTCGCCGCCGTGAAGGAGACGATGAGCCGCTCCGAGGATCAGAACGGGCGCAAGAGCGCCTAACGCAGATCGCGATCAGACGCGGCCTGTCAGCGCCAGAATAAGCACGACGACAAGCACGACGCCGAGAATGCCGGAGGGGCCGTAGCCCCAGCTGCGGCTGTGCGGCCAACTCGGAATCGCGCCAACCAGAAGCAGGATCAAAACAACAAGCAGAACGGTGCTGAGCATGGCCGCCCTCATGATTGCGAGACGCTTGCGCGCCGGGTCACCATGAGAACGCGGGACGGGAACTGTGGTTCCCGAGTCCTCGTGCGCGGGGTTGACCCGCGCATTCATCAATCTTCGCAAGAAGATGGATTGCCGGGTCAAGCCCGGCAATGACGAAGGGCATCAGAGCGCGACGAACGGCTGGTCCTTCAGGTGCTGCTTGAAGCCCTCGAAAACCTCGTTCACCTGCGGCCAGCTCTTCAGTTTTTTCATGTTGTCGAGCCAGCGCACGACGTTCGGATAAGGTTTCAGATCGCAACGGATCAGTTCGCCGAGCGTCACCAGCGCGGCGCCGAAATAATCCGCGATCGTGATCGTGTTGCCGGCGAGATACTGGTTGTTCGGCCCGATCCAGTGATCGTTGAGCACCTGCAGCCATTTCTTCGATTGCTCCCGCCCCCACTCGACGGTCGCCTTCTGCACCGCGTCGTCCGGACGCTTGAGATGCGGGAAGAGCTGCGGGTAGCACATGCCGTAGGCGTACTCGCGATAGAAGTTCGTGTTCAGCCAATCCATGATCTCGTTCACGCGCGCACGCTGCTTCAAGTCCTTCGGATATTCCGGAAGGTCGAACTTGTCGGCGAGGTATTTCAGGATCGCCGAGCTCTCGGTGAGCTTGAAGCCGTCGTCCTCCAGCATCGGCACGAGCTGGTTCGGATTGAGCGAGGCGTAGGGCTCCTGGTAGTGCGCGCCGGTCATCAGGTCGATGACCTCTTCGTCGGCCTTGATCCCTTTTTCCGCCATGAACAGCCGAACCGGGCGGCTCGTCATCGAGACCGGGTGCATATAGAGCTTCATCGCGTCCTCCCTGAATTGGCGCGTTATCCGACAATCCGCGCACCGTTGGCAACGGCGCGGCTGATTGAGTGGCGCGTCGTTCTGTCTGCCGTTATGGTCCCGCGCCGCGGAGGACGAATGACAGAAATGCCGCCCAGCCATGAGACGCAGGAGCCGGAATCCGCATCCGATCGGCGGCTCGGCAACATCATCATCGCGGTTGGACTGGTCGCACTCTTGGGGATTGCGTGGTGGCTTGCGGATGCGCTCTACACGGCGCGCAAGGCGGACGATTGCCTGTCGTCGGGCCGCCGCAATTGCACGCCGATCGATGTGCCGGCGCGGCAACGGTGACCGAGAATTTTTCAATACCGCTATGGAACGCTTTCCTTCATGACGGATTACGCGTTAGCCATCAGGCTGCGGCGATAAGATAGAGAGGACGGTCCAGCCGACAGCCAGGGGGCAACCTGAGGCGGCTGGAACCGCCCCCGCCGGTGACAGAATACGCGTCGCCGACGCTTCAAACGCTAGGTCGCGTTTGTGGCGGCGCTGGTTGGAATTTGCGGCTTCGCCTAGGCATTTTGTGGAATTGCGCGGCCGCGTGGACAATCAGGACAGCCCGCCACGCGGCGTAATTCGGTCCAGCCCCAGCCTCAATCGTAGACCCAGCGAAACCACCAGTCGCCGCGTGCGACGGGGTCGTAGCCGCGCGGAAATTCACACGCGAAGCTGACGTAGTCGCCATAGCGCGGATGCACGCTGACGATACGCGCGAGCTTTTTGTAGCCGCCGCAATGATGCTGCGCCGCCTCGCGATAGCCGTAGGCGCGCAACGCGGGCGACCACGGAATGATACCGCCGGTGTCGTTGCCGTTGATGCCATAGACGCTCCACACCTCGGCGTGCGCCACGGTGACGAAGAACGAGAAGACAAGGGCGAGCGGCAACGATCTGCGCATCAGCAATCTCCTGATCGCGGCGAATTTAGCGAGGGCGCCGCCGCTCGTACAGCCAAACTTACGCCTTGCCCAACGCAAAGCTTGCGAGCAGCGCCGTCATAAACGCAACGGCGAAAGGCATCGGGATCACGTCCGTCGCAAGGTTCGACAGCATCGCAAAATGAAAACCGAGAAACGCCGCGCCGATGCCGGCGAGAATGGCCGTGATCAGCCGCGGCCCGGCCGCGGACCTGAACCACGCGCGCGGCCGCGCCACAGACCGCTCCGATCGCGATCACGGCGAGGATGCTGTAGAGCGGGTGACGCAGGAATTCCATGGACCACGTTGATGCCGCACGGCGGGCGCGGCATCAACGTTTCATTTCGACGTCAGTTCATCCGCTTGAACTTCTGCACGCGCCGCCCGAAGCCAACCTCCGCCGTATAGAGGTTGCCTTTCAAGTCGATCGCCATGTTGTGCACCCACTTGAACTGACCGGGCTGGCGGCCGTGGCGGCCCCATTGATTGACCACGCTGCCGTTGTCGCGAAGGATCGCGCTGATCTGCCCGTTGGCACCGTCGGCGGTGAAGATGAACTTCTGCTCCTTGTCCTCGGACAGCACCAGGTCCCATACCGAGCCGTTCTGCAAGGTCGCCTTGTCGACCTGGAATTCCTTCACGAACTTGCCGTCCTTCTGGAACACCTGGATGCGGTTGTTCTGCCGGTCGCACACGTAGACGAGGCCGTCGTTCGACACGCGCACGCAATGCACCGGGTTGGAGAACTGCTTCGAGAGCTCTGCGGTCGGCGAGTAGGGCGGCTGCTTGTCGTCGTTCGGCGGACTGCCGTAGCCGCCCCAATGGCGCTTGTAGGCGCCTGTCTTTGAGTCGAACACGATGATGCGGCGATTGCCGTAGCCGTCCGCCACATAGATCTCGTTCGCCGCATCGTCGGTGAACATGTGCGCCGGCCGATTGAGCCGCGCAGTGTCGCCGGAGCGCGGACCCTTGGTGCCGTCGTCCTTGCCGACCTGGAGGATGAATTTTCCGTCCGGGGTGAACTGCAGAAGTTGATCGCCGTCATTGTTGCCGCCGACCCAGACGTTGCCGCTCTTGTCGACGTGCAGGCCGTGCTCATTCTGCACCCACTTCTGCTCGGCGTTCGGTCCGCCCCAATGGCGAAGCAGGTTGCCGTCCGTGTCGAATTCCATGACCGGGGGTGCGGCCTTGCAGCATTTCGTTGCTGGCGGGTTGGCCTGCGCGCCTTTCTCGTCGTCGAGCAGCGACGCCGGACGATGCAGGATCCAGATGCGGTCGTCGGGGCCGACCGCGATGCCGGCGACCTGACCGAGAACCCAGTTTTCGGGGAGCGGCTTTGGCCAGAACGGCTCGGGCTGGAAGGTCGGCGGCGAATCGGCCTTGGCGGCTTGCTGCGCCAAAGCGGGATTGAGGTTAGCGAAAGCTATACAGGCAAATGACAGAGCTGCGAGAACGGGCCGCATCGTCGCCTCCCTTTTTGTTGTTCCCGGCGGCTTGGCGCCGCCTGCGGAGCCGATCTTAGCGCAATTTGACCAAGGTCGGGGAGGCATCCTGCAAGTCATTGGAATACCAGCACCTGCCGCGCCGTCACGCCGCAGGCCCAAGCCCTTCACAAAGCCTGCGGCGATCACGATATTCCTGACCGACGCCCCACCCGGGGCTGCTGGGAGATACAGATGAAACTTTTCCGATCGCTGTTTGCGGTGCTGGCCGTCGCGGCCGTGTTCGCGATGGTGGCCGCCGACGCCGATGCGCGCCCGCGCTCAAGCTCCGGGTCGCGCGGCTCGCGCACCTACTCGGCTCCGCCGCCGACCGCAACCGCGCCGAACACCGCGGCGCCGATCAATCGTTCGGTCACGCAACCGGGATCGCCCGGCATGACACAGACCGCGGCGCGGCCTCCTGTGGCGGCGCCGAGCGGCGGCATGTTCGGTGGCATGCGCGGCATCTTCGGCGGCCTCGCGCTCGGCTTCCTCGGCGCCGGCCTCTTCGGCATGCTGACGGGCGGCGGCTTCTTCAGCGGGCTCGCAGGCTTCGCGTCGATCCTCGGCTTCATCGCGCAGATCGCGCTGATCGCGGGCGCCGGCTTCCTGCTGTTCCGCTGGTGGCAGCGCCGCCAG
The DNA here is from genome assembly GCA_963779545.1 of uncultured Alphaproteobacteria bacterium. GTDB lineage: Bacteria > Pseudomonadota > Alphaproteobacteria > Rhizobiales > Xanthobacteraceae > PALSA-894. Next base: position 178,649 of record CAVZYQ010000022.1, read on the forward strand.
CAGCCGCAGCCGTCCTACGCGGGGCTTTCGCGCGACATGACGCGCGACACGAACGGGCCGCAGCATCCGCTGCGCTCGGCGCTCGGCGGGTTCGGCGGTGGCGCTGCTGCTGCCGCGCCGGTCAGCGAGCCGCTCGAGGTCTCGGGCGAGGACTTCGACACGTTCGAACGTCTGCTCGGCGAAGTGCAGACCGCGTACGGCAAGGAAGATCTCACCGCGCTGCGCTCGCGCCTCACGCCCGAGATGCTGTCGTACTACGCCGAGGAGCTCACCGAGAATGCGAGCCGCGGCGTGGTCAACCAGATCACCGACGTGAAGCTCTTGCAGGGCGACCTCTCGGAAGCCTGGCGCGAAGGCGACAAGGAGTACGCGAGCGTCGCGATGCGCTACTCGCTGATCGACCGCTATGTCGATCGCACGACCGGCAAGTCGGCCGACGGCAACGACGCGCCGCAGGAAGCGACCGAAGTGTGGACCTTCACGCGGGCGCAGGGCGGCCAGTGGCTGCTCTCGGCGGTCCAGCAGACTGCCTGACGCGACAGCGCAGACAAACGAAGAAAAGCCCGGCAGCGATGCCGGGCTTTTTGTTTGCGCGTGCGGTGTCTAGTTGCGGATCCGATACGAGCCGTATGGTGTGTGCACGCGCAGGACGTCACCTTGGTACGTTGCCTGCGTACACACGCCGCCGTTGCCGGCGAGCGATGCGAGACACTGGTTGAACGAATAGAAGCCGCAGTTCTCCGCGCCGCCCTTGTACTGGGCGCAGAAACGCGTGGGCGTCGGGAACGCCGCAGCATCATTGACCGTCACGAACTGCGAACTGGCGATGACGACGAGGCCGAGAGCGGCCAAAGCGGGAAGGCGCATGTTCTTTCTCCGTTGGCGGCAAAATTCGACCGCCGTGTTGGAATGTCTTGCCTGCCACCCGCTGCAGAATGCAGCCGCCGTCATGGTTTGGTCGCGCGTGCAGCGCACAAGGTTCAACAAGCGGTGAAGCCGCGGTTGTGCCCTTGTCGGCATATGCTCGCGCCTGCAATCATCACCAATCAAGAACCGGAGAAGACGAATGGACATCAAGCCGAGCGGATCGGTGCCGACGCGCCGTCAGCCGAAAGAATCCTTCACCGGCGTGGTGTGGCAGGATCCGATCATCGAGGCGCCGGCGCCCGCGCGCATTCGCTCCGGCCGCGTAAGCTTCGAGCCGGGCGCGCGCACTGCCTGGCACACGCATCCGCTCGGGCAGACGCTGCACGTCATCTCCGGCGTCGGGCGCGTGCAGGCGAAGGGCGGACCGATCCGCGAGATCAAGGCGGGCGACACGGTGTGGATTCCGCCGGGCGAGAAGCATTGGCATGGCGCCGGACCGAACACCGGCATGGTGCACATCGCGATGCAGGAGGCGCTCGACGGCAAGCATGTCGAGTGGATGGAATATGTGACCGACGAGGAATATTCCGGACCGGTCGGCGGTTAATAACAATCGGCAACAAAACTGGAGGAACTCCATGACTCGGGCGACACGTTTGGCTTTGATGGCATGTGCGGCGGTGACCGTGATCGGGACTTGGCGGCGCGGCGCAATCGCAAAACGCGATGACGTTCTTCGTCACCAGTGCGGGGCCGGGCGACGGCGCGAACCTCGGCGGCCTTGACGGTGCCGACCGGCACTGCACCACGCTCGCGACGCCGCCGGCGCGACCGGCAAGACCTGGCGCGCCTACCTGTCGACGCAGGGCGCGAACGCCGTGAACGCGAAGGATCGCATCGGCAAGGGCCCGTGGCAGAACGCGAAAGGCACGGTGATCGCCAAGGATGTGGCCGACCTGCACGGCGCGTCCAATAACATCACCAAGCAGACGGCGCTGAGCGAGAAGGGTGACGCGATCAACGGCCGCGGCGACACGCCGAACCGCCACGACATCCTGACCGGCTCGCAGCCCGACGGCACGGCGTTCGCCGGTACCGACGATCGCACCTGTGGCAACTGGACCAAGAACGGCGCGGGTGCCGCAATGGTCGGCCATCACGACCGCATGGGCCTGAACGAAGAGCCGCCCGCAAAGTCGTGGAATTCCTCGCATCCCTCGCGCGGGCCGGGCGGCGGCTGCAGCCAGGCCGACTGCGGGGTACGGGTGGCGATGGCCTGATCTACTGCTTCGCGGCAAACTGACGAAACAGGCTAGTATCACGCGGCGGCTCGCAAGGGCCGCCGCGTTTTCTTTTTCCGTCATACCGCGGAGACGTCGATGCGCTACGAGCTCTACTACTGGTCGGAGATCCAGGGGCGCGGCGAGTTCGTGCGTCTCGCGCTGGAAGAGGCGGGCGCCGACTACATCGATGTGGCGCGCAAGCGCGGCGATGGCGTGATCGACAAGCTGATCGAGCGCAAGGGCGAGAAGCGTCCGCCATTCGCGTGTCCGGTTCTGAAATCCGGCAAGACCGTCATCGCGCATACCGCGAACATCCTGCTCTGGCTCGGTCCGCGCATCGGGCTTGCGCCGAAGGACGAGGCTGAGCGGCTGTGGGCACATCAGCTGCAGCTCACCATCACGGACCTCGTGGTCGAGATCCACGACACGCATCATCCGGTGACGAGCTGGCTCTATTTCGAGGAGCAGATTCCGTCGGCCAAGCGCCGCACGAAAGATTTCTGGCGCTACCGCGTGCCGAAATTTCTCGGCTATTTCGAAACCGTATTGGAGCGCAGCGGCGGCAACTATCTGCTCGGCCGCAAGCTGACGTATGTCGACCTCAGCCTGTTCCAGATCGTCGAAGGCCTGCGCTATGCCTTTCCGAAGCGCATGAAGCGGTTCGAGAGACGAGTGCCGCGCGTGATCGCGTTGCATGATCGCGTCGCGAAGCGCCCGCGCGTCGCGGCCTATCTCGCCTCCGAGCGGCGCATTCCGTTCAGCCAGTGGGGCATCTACCGGTACTACAAGCCGCTGGATGCTTAAGCGTTTGGTTGACTGTGCGTGTGCAGGCATCTCACACTGATCGGAAGACAGGGCGACGTCCGGCCCAAGCGGAGAATTCCATGGCAGGCGAAGTTCAAGACAACGTTTGGCCGCTGCCGAAGTTCTATTTTTCGGTGCAGCTCGGCGATGATATGAGCGTCAGCTTTCAGGAGGTCAGCGGCCTCGAGAGCGAGACCCGTCCTATCGAATACCGGCACGGAAACAGCCCGATCTTCTATCCGATCAAAATGCCGGGACTTGGCAAAGTGGGAAATGTCACCTTGCGCAAGGGAATCTTCGTCGCCGATTCCAAACTGTGGACCTGGTACAGCGAGATCAAGCTGAACACCATCAAGCGGCGCACGGTCGTGATCAGTCTGCTCGACGAAACCGGAAGTCCCAAAATGGTGTGGACGCTCAACAACGCATTTCCGACCAAGATTACCGGCGCCGATCTAAGGTCGACGGGCAACGAGGTGGCGGTCGAAACGGTGGAGATCGCATACGAGACTCTGACCGTATCAGCGCCGTGATCCGATGAGCGACGCGAACTATCCGCTGCCGGCGTTCTACTTCGCGCTCCGTGTGCTCGGTAAATCGGGTATCGACGTCCCGCAGGTCGATGCCGACGCGAGCTTTCAGGAAATCTCCGGCATCGAAGCGGAACGCGACACCGAACCGGTTGCCGAGGGGGAGAAAACAGGTTCGTGCACCGGCTTCCGAAGCCGGTGCGTTACTCGAAATCTCGTGCTCAAGCGCGGCGTGACAAACGCGAACTCGTTTCTCTCCGAATGGATCGGGAAGTCACTCGCCTCGAATCTGGTGTCGCGGGTCGCAGACGCACGACCTGATGGTGACACTGCTGAACGAGCAGGGGCGGCCTGCCGTGCGCTGGACGTTCTCAAATGCCTATCCGGTCAGGTACGCAGGCCTCCGCTCTGAATTCGCAGGAGAACAAGGTCCTGATCGAGACGCTTGAGCTCGCTTACAACTCCTTCAAGCGGGAAGACCGCTAGGATGGACGTCTCCGGCAAGTTGGAGAAAATGAAGATCGCGTCCTACACGGACGGCAAATTCTCCAAGCGGTCGAAAGACAAGACCGCCCGCGATTTCTCCGTGCTGATCAATCCCGCGAGTTATTCGCATTCGCTCGCCTTGCGTTACGATGACGAGCACACGCCGGGCAGCGGACAAGCGCCCCGTTTCGACGGCGTTGCCGCCGATTTCTTGAGGTTCGAACTGGTATTCGACGGCACCGGGGTGGTTCCGGGGTCGGAGGTGGCGGCTGACGGCGATGGCATCACGAAACAACTCGATCAATTCAGAAAGGTGCTGTTCGATTGCGAGGCCAAAGTTCGCAGTCCGAAATATCTGATCCTTCGGTGGGGCACGCTCGATTACCGGTGCCGGCTGTCGTCGCTCGATTTTGACTACACGCTGTTCGAGCCCGACGGCACGCCGTTACGCGCGCGTGCAAATGCCACATTCATTGCGTGTGGCAGCGAGAAGCAACGTGATGGTGATACTAAAACGATATCGGAGCTGTCGCACCTCGTGAGATAATGGTCACGATGGTATCTAGTCCTCGGCCACCGGCACCTTGCGCCGCTCGTTCCAGAACAGGAACAGGCCCGACGCGATCACGACGGCCGAGCCGATCAGCAGGCCGACAGTCGGCATGTCGCCCCAGATCGCAAAGCCGAGCAGCATCGCCCAGACGAGCTGGAGATACTGGAACGGGACCACCGCCGATGCGGGCGACAGATGGATCGCGCGCGTCCAGCCGTATTGCGCGGCGCCGTTCCCGAGCCCGCTGATGATCATGATCATCGCGTCGAATCCGGTCGGCATCACGAAGGCGAACGGGAGCGTCACCGCATACGCGATCGTCAGCAGCGAGAGCTGATACATGATGAGTGTGCCGGTGGACTCCGTCGCCGTCATGCCGCGCACGCCGACCACCACGGTGCCGAACAGGATCGCGTTGCCGAGCGCGAACAGCGCGCCGACCTGAAACGAGTCGGCGCCGGGTGCGGCGATCACCAGCACGCCCATGAAGCCGACCAGCAGCGCGGCCCAGCGTGCGGGGCCGACGCGCTCGTGCAGGAAGTAGATCGACGCGAGCGTGGTAAAGATCGGCGAGGAGAACATGATGGCGGTGACGCCCGCGAGGGGCATCATCGTGAAGGCGATCGCCAGCATGACCTGCGAGGCGAACTGCGACCCGGCGCGGATCATGTGCGCGCCGATGCGCCGTGTGCGGAACACCACCAAGCCGGCCGTCGGAAGAATGAATGCGCCAAGGAAGATCAGCGAGACGAGCGTGCGGGTGAACAGCACCTCGCCAATCGGATAGGTCGCGACCAGCCATTTCGTGGCGGCATTCGAGCAGGTGAACACCGCGCCCGACCCGACCATCAGCATGATCGCGAGCGGAATGTTCTCGCGACGCTCGGCAGGCGACGCGGGTTCGACGCGCGGCTCGGTGCCGACGCCAGCGCTCAAGCGATCCTCCCGGGGAAAACGCGAACGGACGCCGTCTGTTAGCACGCGGGTTGCGCGCGCAGGCCGCTCAATTGCGAATGCCCCGCGCGCGATCCTGCATGGCGGACCTAGTGGAGCGGGCCGAGGGCTCGCAAAGCGAATGTCAAATCCAAAGCTCCACTAGAATGTAATACCTGCTAGTGGTCCTTTGATTCTAACATTCGCAAAAGAGCCCGCCGCACGGGGATGCGAATGTTAGAATCGGACCACTAGCGCCGCGCCGTCAGTCCTTGATGGTGATGCCCGCCGCCTTGATGATCGGGCCCCATTTCGCCGTCTCGGTCTTGACGTAGCTGCCGAGCGCGTCCGGCGTCGAGCCGCCGACGAACAGGCCGAGTGCCTCCAGCTTCCCCTTCACGGTTGCGTCGGCGAGCGCCGCATTGATGTCGGTGTTCATCTTGGCGACGATCTCGGGCGGCGACTTCGCCGGCACGAAGATCGCGTACCAGCCGGGCACGTCGTAGCCGGGGAGCCCGGACTCCGCGATGGTCGGAACGTCCGGTGCCGCACCGGAGCGCTTCGCGGTCGTCACCGCAAGGCCGCGCACCTGACCGCTGTTCATCAGCGGCACCACCGGCGCGATGTTGTTGAAGAACGAGTCGATGCGTCCGCCGACCAGATCGTTCAGGCCCGGTGCGGCGCCGCGATAGGGCACGTGCGTGAGCTCGATACCGGCAGCGCGCTTGAACATCTCGCCCGCAAGATGCGGACCTGTACCGTGGCCGGGGGTGCCGAAGGTGCGGCCGGGATTCGATTTCGCTTGTGCGATGAACTCCTGCACGGTCTTCGCCGGCGAATCCTTCGGCACTGCCACGATGGTCGGATACTGCACCACTGCGCTGACCGGCTGCAGGTCCGCGATCGGATCGTAGGAGAGCTTCGGATAAACGTGCGGATTGGTGGTGAGAAACTCCGCGCCGAGATACATTGTGTACCCGTCGTTCGGCGATTTCGCCGCCGCGTCCGACGCGATGTTGCCGCCGGCGCCGCCCTTGTTCTCGATCAGCACCTGCTGGCCCCACACCTCGAACAGGCGTTGCCCGACGATGCGCGCGATCGCGTCCGCGCCGCCCCCTGCCGGATAGGGGACGATCAGCCGCACGAAACGGTTCGGCCAGGCTTGTGCGCGCGCAAGGGAGCCGGAGAGCGCGAGCGCCGGTGTGGCGAGCAGAACGGTGCGGCGGGTGAGCATCTTTCCTCCCTCGAAATTCATTATCGTTGTGGCGGATCATGGGAGGGAATGCGCGGCGCGGCAAGGCGGCGCGACGCCGCTCCCCGGCTGTCGCTTCTCTCCATCCCGGCTACAATGGCGGCGACCAAGGGAGGCGACCATGACGATGACTTCGCCCGCGCCGTTCGGCGCGCCTGTTCTTCCCGCCCTCGCGCAATTCTGGTGGCTGATCCTGCTGCGCGGGATCGCCGCGATCATCTTCGGCATTCTCGCCTTCATCTGGCCGGGGATCGCGCTGGCCACACTGGTGCTGTTCTGGGGCGCATTCACGCTGGTCGATGGCGTGCTGGCGCTTGCACACGCAATCATGGGCGGCGACGTCAAATCGCGCTGGTGGCTCGCGCTGATCGGCGTGCTCGGCATCGTCGTCGGGCTGCTCACCTTCATGATGCCGGGTGTGACCGCGCTGGTGCTGCTGTTCTTCATCGCCGGCTGGGCGATCGCGCTCGGGGTGTTCCAGATCGTCGGCGCGATCCGGCTGCGCAAGGAAATCGACAACGAGTGGTGGCTGGTGCTCGGCGGTGTGCTCTCGGTGCTGTTTGGCGCGATCCTGCTGATCTCACCGGGCGCAGGCGCGATCGGGCTGATCTGGGTGATCGCGTCCTATGCGATCGCGTTCGGAATCCTGCTCGTGATGGCGGCGCTGCGGCTGAAGAAGCACAAGGCGGCGTAACCGCATGAAATTCGGACTGTTCGGCTCGGCGCAGGCGAAACGCGGCGGCTCGGATCTCGACTCCGCACAGGGGTTTCGCGACTACATCGACTACAACGTTGAGGCCGAGGCGCTCGGCTATGCGTCGAGCTTTGTGGTGGAGCACCACTTCACCGGCTTCGGACAAGTGTCGGCGAGCCTCAACCTGCTGACGTGGGTCGCGGCGCGCACCTCGACCCTGCGGCTCGGCACTGCGGTGCTGGTGCTGCCGTGGCACAATCCGGTGCTGCTCGCCGAGCAGGCGGCGACCATCGACCTTCTCTCGGGCGGGCGCCTCGAGTTCGGGGTCGGCAAAGGTTATCGCCACAACGAGTTCGCAGGCTTCTGCATCCCGATCACTGAGGCCGACGAGCGTTTCGAGGAGTCGCTCGGCATCATCCTGAAGGCGTGGACCAGCGACGAGCGCTTCTCGCATCACGGCAAGTACTGGAATTTCGAGAACATCGTGGTTGAGCCGCCGACGCGGCAGAAGCCGCATCCGCCGATCTGGATGGCGGCGGGCCAGCCGGATTCGATCCGCAAAGTCGCACAGCGCGGCGCGAAACTCTTGCTCGACCAGTTCGCCTCGACCGACCTGACGATCGAGCGCTTCAACATCTACAGGGCCGAGGTGGAAGCGCAGGGCAAACGCTTCGACCCGAACGATGTCGGCGTGGCGCGCGCGTTCTATGTGGCGAAGGATGCAGAGGACAAGCGCAAGGCCGTCGAGGCGCGGCTCGCCAACCAGCGGCGGATGACCGAGCTTGCGGCAGCGCCCGGCGCCGTGAAGTCGAGCATGCTGTCGTTCGACTACACGCTCAATGCCGCCGAGGAGAGCGCGATGTACGGCACGCCCGACGAGATCGCCATCAAGCTCGAACGGCTGCGCGCGGCGGGCATCGCCCACGTGCTGCTCAACGGTGCGGGCGGCGGTGTCGCGAACCTGCGCCGCTTTGCGCGCGAGGTGATGCCGGCGTTCACGGCCGAGAAGCGGGCGGCGGCGGAGTAAGGCACCGCCGTCGGGGCGTCCTGAAGCTAGGGCTGAACCCAGCGGTAGATCGCGTAGCCGACCGCGAACAGCAGGACCATCGCGTAAAACAGCCAGTGGCGATTGAAACGCCCCTGACGCCCGCGCTTGTAGGCTTTTTCCCGGGCGGTGGCGCGTTCGTCCGGCGTGCCCGCAACGAGCGTTTGGTGCTTTTCGCCCTCGGTCATGTCCCGCGGTCCCGTCTGAGCGATCCTGCAAGAGCGCGAGACGGAAGGCAAATGCCGGCCGCCCGCGTCGCACAGTTGCCGTTCGTGTGCTCTAATGCGGACCATCATGCGCACGATCACGTTGATCTTGTTTCTGCTGTTCGCTGCCGGCATGCCGCTGCATGCCCAAACCGCGCCGCCGCTGTGCGGCACGATCGAGCAATGCGACGCCGCGATCCGCGCCAGCCCGACGCTCGCCGCCTACGAGCGGCGCGGCTATCTCTACCTGATCCAGCGCCGCGGGCTCGACGACCTGGAAAAGTCGATTGCGGATTTCAGCGCGGCGCTGCGCTTCGATGCGAGTCGCGCGCTGTCGCTCTACGGGCGTGGCATGGCACGGCTGTTTTCCGGCGATGCGGCGGGACAGAACGAGATGGAGGCCGCGATCATGCTGCAGCAGAACATCGCGGAGGAGTTCAAGGCCTATGGGACGAAGTGAGTGACCGACGTTCGTCCGCCCGACGCTTCCGAACTCGATCATCTCGCCCGCCTTTGGCACGAGGGTTGGCAGGATGGCCACGCGCATGTCGCGCCCGAAGGGCTGACGCGCGCCCGCACGCTGGAACGTTTTCGCGCGCGGCTTGGCGCTGCGGCGAACGACACCTTCGTTGCGGGATCGCACGGCGCGCCGGACGGGTTCTTCATGCTGCGCGGCGATGAGCTCTATCAGTTCTACGTTGGGCGCTCCGCGCGCGGCTCGAACGTCGCGGCCGGCCTGATGGACGCCGCCGAGGACGAACTGGCGCGGCGCGGTGTCGCGACCGCGTTCCTGGAGTGCGGGGTGGGGAACGATCGCGCCGCGCGCTTCTACGAGAAGCGCGGCTGGGTGAGGGCGCGCACGCATACGCGGCAACTCGAAACGGAAGACGGCGCGTTCGAGATCGGGATATGGCGTTATGAGAAACAGGTTGGGCCTCCATGAAATTCATCGATCTGTCCCGCGAGCTTTATCACCGCACGCCGCCGCATCCTTCGCACCCGCCGATCATCATCGGCACCTGGTACGACCACGATGAGGTGAAGACCGCAGGCGCGACGCGTTTCACCTCGAAGGCGCTGCACATTTCGATGAGCGACCACGCCGGCACGCATGTCGATGCGCCGTGCCACTTCAATCCCGCGCCGGACGCAGCCTCGATCGAGGAGATGCCGCTCTCGGATTTCTACACCTCCGCCTTCTGTCTCGACCTCAGCCACGTTCCGCTGAAACACGAGATCACCGTGAAGGAGATGGAGGCGGCGCTTGCGGCCTGCGGCGAGAGCATCCGCAAAGGCGACACGGTGCTGATCTGTATGGGCGTCAATAAACGGCTGTGGGGCACGCCCGGCTACGCGACCGACTTTCCCGGGCTGCACGTCGACAGCGTGCACTGGCTCGCCGACGCCGGCGCTAAGATCTTCGGCGTCGAGGCGGTGAGCCCGGCGCCGCAGGGCGAGCCGAACTTCAAGGCGCATCTGGCGTGCGGCGAACGCGGCATCACGCATATCGAATGCCTGTGGAATCTGGAGGCCGTGGTGGGGAAGGGGCGCTTCACCTTCATCGGCTTTCCGTTGCGCATCCGCGGCGGCACCGCGAGCCCGATCCGCGCGGTGGCGATGTTCGAGGACTGAGCGGAGGCGCTCGGTCGTCCGATTCAATTGTCAAACAGCCAAGCGTCATCATCCGCTTGTGGTGGCGCGCGGCTGCGCCTTCGTGTCCCTCGTGGCCGTGAGGGGAGCAGAGCGCCGACAGGCGCTGGTGCGGAAGCGCCGCACCCCGTGCCCTGCCTCGCGGCAGGGCGGGTCCTCGGGACCGCCCGAAGACCGCCGGCCCATGACGCGGGCCGGCGCGCCTCTCGACGCTCTGCGGCGGCATTTTTCGGCTCCGGTCCGCGCTTCTGAAACGGCATTCGCGCCGTTCCTCTGCAGCGAGCTCCTCGCGCAGGGGTCATAGTGCCCCCAAGGCGGGTCCCGAAACCGCCCGGGTGGCCGGCTGACGAGGCCGACCGCGCAGGCGCCGCGCAAGCCGCACACGGATTCCCGCGCTTGGCCCCGGAACTGCTCGGCCTGTTCTCCGGCCGCGCATCCCGGCTTGCTCCATCACCCGAACGTCACCGGTTGACGCCCCTCGGCGAGCAAGGCGCGGGAAGGACAGCACGATACGGGAATAAAGTCAATAGATAGGATTGAGTTGTCAGTTCAGTTCCGGTCACCCGGAACGAAGCCGCCTGCCATCTGTTGTCCGACACTCCCCAACAACAACAGAGGTGAACAATGCGTATGACAGTTCTGGCTGCGGCGACGCTCGCGGCACTGAGCATTCCGGTTGCCGCACAGGCACAAGGCACCATCCGCGGCGCCGAGCAGGGCGCAGCGGAAGGCGGACGTGCGGCCGGGCCGCTCGGCGCGATCGTGGGCGGTGCCGTCGGCGCCGCGACCGGCACGGTCGGCGGCATTCTCGGCGTGGAGGATCGCCCGCGCTTCCGCGAATACTCCTACCGCGAGCGGCGCCCGTCCTATCGCTACAACGAGGAGCTTCGGGTCGGCATCGACCTGCCCGAGTCCGGCGTGACCTACTACGAGGCTCCGGCCGAATACCGCATCGCGCCGGGCTATCGCTACACCTACGTGAACGACCGCGTCGTGCTGGTCGACCGGCGCGGGCGTATTGTCGAGATCATCGAGTAACGTCTGACGCAAGTTGAATGATCGATCCGCCGCGCCGAAAGGTGCGGCGGATTTTTTGTGGGCGGTCGATGCTGTTTCTCAGTGCGGCGGGCCGAACCTAGCCCGCCCTCTGCACCATGCGCTCGATCGCGTAGTGGTGGGCGTAAATGAAGACGACCAGCAGGCCGATCCACATCACGCAGAGCGATGTCAGCGGCTCGGGCACCTTTCCGGTCGCCGACCAGATCGAGGCGATCCAGTAGGCCTGCGCCAGTCCGGGCAGCAGCGTGGTTGCGACCATCGCGGTGAAGTCATAGGCCGCCGCAACGGCGATGCTCGCCATCCAGATGAGGGCGGCAAGGCCACCGAGCAGGCTTCCGGAGATGGTTGCGAGGAGGCGAGACATGCGCGTTGGTCGCGCGAGGTGGGGAAGGGGTTCAGGGGGGCGTTGGGTAGACTGCGGAAGCCGCACGGATTTGGCGCGAACGCGCAGCGCCGCGCGCAAAGTGAACCGCTTCTGGCCGCCCGAACAACCGCGACCTGTGCCCCGGCCCGTCTCCCGCCTGCTCCATCCGGGCGTCACTATCGACGCTCTTGGCAGAGCAAGAGGAAGAGATGCATGACACGCGAATTGTCGAGAATATAGGATTGATGGTGCATGACACCGTCATGTCGGTATTGCCGTGGAGGAGGAAGCGAAGTGATGAGCAACAAGCAACAGCAAACAAACAGTGCTGTATTTCAGCGTGGACAACAGGCTTTCCGGGAGGGAAATGACAAAAACCCGTATCCGACAGAGTCGCCGTACCACACCATTTGGGAGCAGGGATACGACTCGGAGCGCGATATTCACGAAAAGTAGAACTTGCAAGACGCTAGGCTAGTTGAGTCATGCCGTGATTTAGACGTGAATGAACCGCCGCGACTGAGCGGCCTTGCCGATTCCAGGAGAAGGAGGCCGTCTCGGTGGAGAAGATAGCACTATCTATCGTATCGTTTCTTTTGGGCGTGATGTTCAAAAGTGCGGCGCCGCCAATGATCGACCAACTGCAACTTTGGCTTGCCAAGCTCGTTGCAACTAAGGGGCTTCGCATTGGCTCGAAGAGCAGACTTGGCGGTGATTGGCACCATGTTTGGTATGCAGAGGGCAGCGTCCATTGGCCCGACGAAAATAAATGCTTTGTCGCACTCAGTTCTTTTGGACGGGCATTCGCCGGGATTTATCACTACCGTGATAGAAATTGGTTTGTTAACGGCTTGATGGGGCCAGATAATATTGTCACCGGAACGTGGAAGGAAATGTCTCCCAATGGATACCGTGGGGCATGGATCGGGAAGGTTGACCTTAATTTGCAGACGATGACCGGGTGGTATCTTGGCACGTCGAGTCGCGGTCCAACCGGTGCGGGTGAATGGATTTGGTGGAGAGATGGTGCCGAACGTCCCGCGCTACCTGATCCTCTCGTGCAAACAGCTCCCAGAGAGCCCAAGAGCGCGTAGCAGCGTTTTCTTGACAGCCGTACCGTAGGCCACAAATGGACAAGCGCTATCAGGTATTTGTCAGCTCTACTTTCGCCGACTTAAAGGAAGAGCGACAAGCCGTAATGCAGGCACTGCTCAGCCTCGATCATTTTCCAGCCGGAATGGAATCGTTTCCAGCGTCGGACGACGACGCTTGGACGTTAATTCAAGGCGTTATAGACGACAGTGATTACTACGTGCTTGTGGTGGGCGGTCGATATGGCTCAACCAATGACGCCGGTGTGAGCTACACGGAAATGGAGTTTGACTACGCGGTGAGAAAGGCGAAGCCAATCTTGGCATTTGTAAATGACTCGCCTGAATTAATACCTGCCGGCAAGACAGACCAAAGTGATAAGCTACGTGAGCGGTTACTGACTTTCAAAAAGAAAGTTGAGTTAGGTAGGCATGTAAAGTTCTGGAAGAATCCAGACGATCTCAAAGCGAAAGTAATTCAATCGGTATCTGCTGAAACCCGAAGGAATCCACAAGAAGGATGGATACGATCGGGTCGCGCCTCGGACCCGATTCTAACTGAACAGCTGCGGAAAGAAATTGACCGTCTAAAAGACGAACTCAACTCAGTCAGAACGACGCCTCCCGCGGGGTCGGATCGATACGCTGGCGGAGACGACGAGTTCAAAGCAGAGTTCGTCTATCACGCTGGGGCGTGGAACAGCTCGGCTTCGGTTCGGGTCGAGGTCGCGGTTTCTTGGAATGAAATTTTTTATGAAGTCGGCCCGATCATGTTGGAGGAGGCGACCGAGAATCAGATGAAGTCCAGGCTGGATGAAGAACTGTGGCGCTACAGTAGCGGTGAAACTTATGAGAAATTGAGGGGCGCGACTATGAGCCGTGCTATCGCGAATGAGAGCTTTGAAACCATAAAAATTCAACTGCTAGCGCTCGGTCTCACGAAGAGAAGTGAGAGAAAGCATGTGCCTTCAGATACAGCGAAGTACTGGTCTCTAACGCCGTTTGGCGAGACAACTTTGATGACATTGCGCGCGATAGAAAAAAACTCGGGACCGTAGTTTTGCTTGGCTAACCGGCAGGACGGTGGATCAGCAGCCCGCGAGAAAGCTGACTTGGCCCGGCCATTTGGTGTATTCAAAGTATCTATATCGATATCTGCAGGACTACCCCATGAACGCCCCTCTCACCGCCCACCCGCTCCCCCCATATCGTCACACTCCCCTGTTCCCGCTGGGCAAGGACACCACGGCCTATCGCAAGATCACCAGCGAGGGCGTGCGGGTGGAGAAGCTCGGCGACCGCGAGATCATCACCGTCTCGCACGAGGCGATGCGCGCGCTCTCCGAAGCCGCCTTCATGGACATCAACCATCTGCTGCGGCCGGCGCACTTGCAGAGCCTGAAGAACATCGTCGAGGACCCGGAGGCGACCGGCAACGACAAGTTCGTCGCCTATGACCTGCTCAAGAACGCCAATATCGCGGCGGGCGGCGTGCTGCCGATGTGCCAAGACACCGGCACCGCGATCATCATGGGCAAGAAGGGCCGCTTCATCTTCACCGACGGCGAGGACGAGGCCGCGCTCGCCGAGGGCGCGCGCGACGCGTATCTGAAGAAGAACCTGCGCTATTCGCAGCTCGCAGCCGTCAGCATGTTCGAGGAGACAAACACCAAGTCGAACATGCCGGCGCAGATCGAGCTCTACGCGGAAGGCGATGACGCGTACAAATTCCTGTTCATCGCGAAGGGCGGCGGCTCGGCCAACAAGGCGTTCCTGTTTCAGGCGACGCCCTCGATCCTGACGCACGACCGCATGGTGGCGTTCCTGAAGGAGAAGATCCTGACGCTCGGCACCGCCGCGTGTCCGCCGTATCACCTCGCCATTTGCATTGGCGGCACCAGCGCCGAGATGACGATGAAGACCGTCAAGCTCGCCTCCACCAAGTATCTCGACAATCTGCCGACGCAAGGGTCCGAGGACGGGCACGCGTTCCGCGACGTCGCGATGGAGCAGGAGATATTGCGGCTGACGCAAAGCACGGGCGTCGGCGCGCAGTTCGGCGGCAAGTATTTCTGCCACGATGTGCGCGTGATCCGGCTTCCCCGACATGGTGCGTCTTTGCCAATAGGTCTCGGCGTGTCGTGCTCGGCGGACCGGCAGGCGCTCGGCAAGATCACGCGCGACGGCGTGTATCTGGAGGAGCTGGAGCACAATCCGGCGCGCTTCCTGCCCGATGTGGCGGACGGCGAGCTCGGCGGCGATGTGGTGCAGGTCGACCTCAATCGGCCGATGAAGGAGATTCTGGCGACCCTGTCGAAGTATCCGGTGAAGACGCGGCTGTCGCTGAGCGGCCCGATGATCGTGGCGCGCGATCTGGCGCACGCCAAGCTGCGCGAGCGGCTGGAAAGCGGGCAGGGGCTGCCGGATTATTTGAAGAACCATCCGGTGTACTACGCCGGTCCGGCGAAGACGCCGGACGGCTACGCCTCCGGTGCGTTCGGCCCGACCACGGCGGGGCGCATGGACTCGTTCGTCGATGCGTTTCAGGCGGCCGGTGGCTCGATGGTGATGGTCGCGAAGGGCAATCGCGCGGCGCAAGTGCGCGAGGCGTGCAAGACGCACGGCGGGTTTTATCTCGCGAGCATCGGCGGCTCGGCCGCGAACCTCGCCGAGCATTGCATCAAGAAAGTCGAGACGCTGGAATATCCCGAACTCGGCATGGAAGCGGTGTGGCGCATCGAGGTGGTGGATTTCCCGGCGTTCATCGTGATCGACGACAAGGGGAATGACTTTTTCAAGGAACTGAATTTGGGTTAGCGCTTTGACGCGCATGGTCGCGAAAACGCGCAAGCCGCCCTGGAAGAAGAAAAACCCGCGCAAGACGAGCGGGCGCAAATCCGTGAAGCTTTCCACTGAGCAGAAGGACGCGGCGCGCGCGCGCGCCAAGCGGGCCGGGCGGCGCTACCCGAACCTCGTCGACAACATGTGGGCGGCGCAGCGCGGCAAGGCCTCGCGCACCGGCGCCAAGGTCTAGTTTGTTGCGCATGATCTTTTCCGAAAACCGGTGCCCACTTTTCGGGATCATGCGCTGAGTGGTTGATCACCCTCCCGGCGTGGCGCACGATGGCGCAAACGGGAGGACAAACATGCTCCGCATCTGCGCTATCCTTGGCAGCGTCATGTTCGCAACATCCGCCGCCGCGCAAAGCATTCCGCCGCTTCCCGAACTGAAGTTCGCCCCGATCGGCGCGCGCGAGAGCTATCTCGGCGACCGCTGGAGTTACATGGAGGCAGGCAAAGCGGACGCGCCGGTCATCCTGTTGCTGCACGGGGTCGGCGCGAATTCGATGCACTGGCGCTACCAGTTCGCCGGTCTGTCGGACACGTTTCGCGTGATCGCCTGGAATGCGCCCGGATACATGCTCTCCGATGCGTTCAAGGCCGAGTGGCCGGGCTGCGAAAGCTATGCGGCCGCGCTCGCGGATTTCATGGGCGCGCTGAGGATCGGCCGCGTGAATATCGTCGGCAATTCATTCGGCAGCCGCGTCGCGCAATGCTTCGCGATCCATTTTCCGGCTCAAGTGAACCGCCTCGCGATGACAGGCACCGGCATCGGCGTGAAAGGCATGAGCGAGGAGGAGAAAGCGAAGATCGTCGCGACGCGCGAGGCGCAGATCGCGAAGGGTGGCTACGGCTTTGGCGCACGCGTCGATGCACTGTTGGGAAAGAACGCCTCCGCGGAAACCAGGGCGCTGGTCGCCGACGTGCTGCGCGCCACCAATCCGCGCGGCTTCATGCATGGCGTGAAGCTCGGCATGGCGGACGGCTACGATCCCGAAACGGTGGCGGCGAAAGTCACCGCGCCGGTGCTGATGATCGGCGGGTCTGAGGACCGCGTGAACCCGAACGACAAGAACGCCATGGTGCTGGCGAAAGCGATGCCGAAGGCAAAGCTGGAGATTCTGGAAGGGATCGGCCACTTGCCGGAAGTCGAGGCGCCCGAGAAAGTCAATGCGCTGCTGCGCGCGTTCTTCGCGGAGTGAGCAGGCGCGCTATTTCACCGGCCGCGGCCCGTGCCGCACCGGCTGCTGGCCGATACTGCCCTTCGTGAAGCGCGGCAGCGCATCCGCGATCTCGAACCAGGGCAGTTGTTCCTCGACGAACGCATGATAGGTCGGCGCGATCGCGGCCGGGTCGTCGAGCGTCCCGGCGTAGATATCGACCTGCGTGTTGCGGTCGGAGGTGTAGGTCATCGGCGAGCCGCAGCGGCCGCAATGCGTGCGCCTGACACCGGGGGAGGACGCGTAGGCGGCCGGTTCGCCTTTGGTGAACCGGAAGTTCTCCCCCGCGATACACACGAAGGTGGAAACCGGCGTCGATGTATGGCGCCTGCAGCTTTCGCAGTGACAATGCAGCACCTTCGGCGCGCCGGTGTATTCGTAGCGGATGTCGCCGCACAGGCAGCGCCCGGTCACCGGCTTGTCGGTCATGGTGAGTTCCTTCTTTCCGGCACGACGATAAGCCGGAGCAAATCCAGCCGCCAGACATGTGTGGCGCGGCCCGTTTGTTTGGCCTATGACCGGCGCGCCGGACATCACGGGGCAACTCATGCGCATCAACTCAGTCTTCAAGGCAGCCGCAGTTGCGGCGGCGGTCGTGTTCATCGCGGTCGGCGCTGCGCGCGCACAGGACGATGACAAGGAGTGCGACGACATCATGGACGAGCTGAAGAAGCTCGCCGAGCGCCTGATGAACACGTCGGAACCGAAGGGCGTCGGGCCGGTGTGCGCCGCGACCGGGCAGCTGCTCGGCATCGTGAAGTCGAGCCGCGAGGTCGCGGCCGAATGCTACGACGAGGGCCGCAAGCGCGATCAGCTTCTCCTCACCTTCGACAAGGCGACCAAGGACATGGAGTCCAAGATCGAACTCGGTGTGCAAGTGATGCGGCAGGTTATTCGCTGTTTCGTTGTGGCGCTGGCGCTTGCCGCCGGCGCGAGCGCCGCCATGGCGCAGACCTGCCGTGACGACCTGGTCAAGGCCGACCAGAGCTTCAACCGCACGCGCTCCGACCTGCAGAAAGCCGCGACCGCTGCGGCCAATGTGAAGTGCGCTGCCTATCGCCGGCATGTCGCCTCGCTCACGAACGTGCGCAACGTGTTCGCGCGCTGCGACACCGGCGCAAGCAAGGCGCAGAACGCGGCGGCAACGAACGCGGCGCTGGCCGAGTTCACCAAGCAGATGCGGGAGACGTGCCCGGCTGCAGCGCCGGCGCCCGCGAAGAAGAACTAAGAGGCTGTTTGGAAAATCGGCGACAGGGATTCCGCTGGCGGCTCTGACATGATTCAAATTCTGGATGTGGACAGAGCAGAGCCGTGCGCGATTACGAAAAGCTGATCGATGTCGCTAAGGCCACGATCCTGGTTGCCATGGGCCGCAATATGCGACGCAGAAACGCTCTTTCAGAGATTTTGAACCTTTCTGGAAGCCAGGGCGAGTTTCTTAACGAGCCCGTCAGGGATTGGCTGGCTCGGCGAGAAGGTGACGCCAGTCTTGGTAGCCTTGAGCCCGGCCGCGGCAATGTCGTCGGCATGCGACTTGATGGCGGAAGGAGATAGATAGAGGCCGCATTGCTTACTGAACGCCGCATAACCCGCGATGATGGATTGTCCGATCCTGAACCCTGGCATTTTATAGGCGATGACTTCTTCGGCGTCAGGCAGCGCGCGCGCAAGCTGAGCGCGCAATCGAACCAACAGAGGACGGAGGTCTTTAGGAGCCTCAGCTATGTAGGCGTCGTGATCAGCAAACATGGTCAGAACAGGCTTCCGCTGGGGTGACATTCAAGGCAAGCGCCCACCGTCTCAGTTTCCGCCAGCTTGATGATTGGATCAAGCTGATCAGGAGGAGGGTCCGCAATGGGCCATCTTTCGCCGTCGCCCCGACTTCTCAACCGCCTATAAGAACTAAGAAGGATTCAGCCCTTCATCAGCTGCCACATCTCGATCCCGGTCGCGAAGTTCGGAAGCCGCGTTGCCTCGTCGACGTTGTCGTTGTCGAGCCTCCACGCGAAGATCCCCGCGAGTCCTTTCTGTTTCGCTTCGGCGACGTGTTTTCCCGGATGGTCTGAGTATCCGATGTAACCCTCTGAGTTCAGCCCGCCCACGATCCGCTCATACGAGCCGATGATCTCCTTGTACTGGTCGACCGTCGCGCCGTCGCCGCCGTGGTCGTAGGACTGCGGCATCGTATAGGTGAAAGCTTCGAGGACGCTCTGGTTGAGGCCGCCGGAGGTGCGCGCCGGCGTGATGGTCATGATCATCTCGCGCTTCGGCGTCACGCCGTCGAGGCTTTTTCTGATCTCTTGGGCCAGTGTGAGCATCGCAGCGGGGTCCATCCAGCCAACCAACTCGTAGTCGATGTCGAAGCCGTCGAGGGACAGCGCCTGCACGATCGCCCCAACGCTTTTGGCGAATGGCTCCGGCGTCCGGCTGGCCAGCAGCACATCGCCCGCGCCCCAGCCGAGCGAGATCAGGATCTTGATCCCTGGGTTCTTGGCGCGTGCCGTCTCCACGACCAGTTTGACGCGGTCGATGTCGGTGTCGTCCGGATCGAAGTTGAACTTGTCGTCGCGCCAGTCGGTGAATGCCGCGACGTAGTTTGTGCCGTCGCAAACGGTGCGCACGAAAGCCAGAATGAGAAGGTTACATTTGTCGAACGGCGCCGTGGCAACGATCTGCCCGTAGAGGCCTTTGGTGACGCCGTTGAAGATGCCGAAATACTGCCCGATGACGGGTCCGGAGATCGGTCCGCTCATGATCATTCTCCGAGAACTGAATGCTTATCCTTCTGAGGTTGTATCATGACGTGCGGATCGATCCCTAGCCCGGCTTGAACGGCCAGAACAGCGCGATCAGCGGCACGCCGGCGAGCACCACCATGATCGAGAGCGGCAGGCCGAGCCGCCAGTAATCGCCGAAGCGGTAGCCGCCGGGCCCCATCACCAGCGTGTTGCACTGGTGGCCGATGGGTGTGAGGAAATCGCACGCCGCACCGATGGCGATCGCCATCAGAAACGGGTCGGGACTGTAGCCGAGCGATTTGGCAAAGCTCGCCGCGATTGGCGCCATCACCAGCACGGTCGCGGCATTGTTGAGGAATGGCGTCACCGCCATCGCGGCCACCATGATCAATGCGAGCGAACCGATCGGCGGCAGATTGTGTGCGGCGCTCGACAGGAAGCTTGCGACAAGATCGGTGCCGCCGGTGGTGCGCAGCGAGTCCGATACAGGGATCAGCGCGCCGAGCATCACCAAAATCGGCCAGTCCACCGCCTCGTAGGCTTCGCGCAGGTTGAGCGCGCGGATCACCAGCATGACGACCGCGGCGGAGAAGAACGCGATCGAGACCGGAATGACATTCGCGGCGACGAACGCCATCGCAAGCACGAGGATCGACAGCGGCAGGATGCTGCGGCCGCGCCGCCCGAGCCGCAGGTCGCGCGCCGCCAGCGGCAGGCAGCGCAGTTCGCCGAGCGTTTCCGGCAAGGTCGGCAGGTGGCCGCGCAGCACCACCACATCGCCGCTTCGCAGCTTCACCGAGCGCATGCGCTGCGTGATGCGCTTGCCGCTGCGGCTGACCGCGAGCAGATGCACACCGTAGCGCTCGTCGAGCTTCTCCTGCATCGGCGTGCGGCCGACCAGCGGCGAGTCGTCGCTCACCACGGCTTCCATCACACCGATGTCATCGGCCGGGGTGTCGGTTGCCTTCTCGTTGCTTTCGCGCGCGAGCTTGAGGTCGGCCTTGTCGACCACGCGATCGAGCGCGGCGGGCTCGCCCTGGATCAGCAGGATGTCGCCGGCCTTGATCGTCATGCGCTCGCTCGGCGCAAGGCGGCGCGTGCGCCCCCGCTCCAGCATGAACACCTCGATGCCGTCGGCCATTGCTTCGAGTTCGCCGATGGTCTTGCCGACGGCAGATGACTTTTCCGGCACGGCCGCCTCGGTGGTGTAGCCTTCGAGCGTGAAGGCGGCATCCATCGTGCTCGAGCCTTTCAGGCCGCGCGGCAGCAGCCGCCATGCGAAACTGAGAAAGATCACGCCCCCGACCGCAAGCCCGATGCCGACCGGAGTGAAGTCGAACATCGAGAACGGCTCTCCGGTGATCTCGGTGCGCAACCGCGCCACGATGATGTTCGGCGACGTGCCGACCAGCGTGACGATGCCGCCGAGCAGCGAGCCGAACGCCATCGGCATCAGGTAGATCGAGGGCGTGCCGTTGGTCTTGCGTGCAAGCGCGAACGCGACCGGCATCAGCATCGCCAACGCGCCGATGTTCTTCACGAAGGCTGAGAGCGCCGTGACGGTGCCGACCAGCACCGCGACCTGGATGGTGCGTGTGGTGAGATAAGGCGCGATGCGCACGAGCCCGTCCTCGATCACGCCGGAGCGGCCGACCGCGGCACTGACCAGCAGCGCGCAGGCGACGATGATCACGATGTCGTCGGAGAAGCCGGAGAAGGCCTTGTCGGGCGCCACGATGCCGGTCGCGATTGCGGCGAGCAGCGCGGGCAACGCCACGAGGTCGTAGCGCAGCCGCCCCCAGACAAAGAGGGCCATGGTGGCTGCGATGATCCCGAAGGAGAAGACTTGCGGCAGCGTCATGCGGATAGCTTAGACCGTAACGGGCCGGATGAGTTGCCCCGTCGCAGACGCGGCCATTCTGGGCATGATACTCTCGCGCACCGCAAGGGAGGGCGACATGGGCGATTTCAATCGGCGCACGATGCTTGGCGCGGCCGCGACACTGGCGGCCGGCGGGACGGCGCTCGCGCAGGCGCCGGCTGCACCGCCGCGTCAGAAGGGGCCGCGCGTCTGGCTCGACCTCGATCAGCAGGAACTGGACGACGCCTACGACCAGTCGAAATACGCCGCGAACCTGGCTCAGATCGTCAAGCGCTACGCAACCAACAGCGAAGCGGTGCGCAAGCGCCTCGGCGCGCCGGTGCGGCTCGCCTATGGGGCGACGCCGATCGAGGGGCTCGATCTCTATCCGGCCAAGCGGCAGAACGCACCGATCCATGTGTTCATCCACGGCGGCGCTTGGCGCAGCGGGTTCGCCAGGGACTCCGCCTATCAGGCCGAGACGTTCGTGCGCGCCGGCGCGCATTACATCGCGGTCGACTTCAACAATGTGATCGAGACCAAGGGCGACCTGATGCCGATGGCGGATCAGGTGCGCCGCGCACTCGCCTGGATCTACAAGAACGCCGCGGGCTTCAACGGCGATGCGAACCGGATCTATCTCTCCGGCCACTCGTCGGGCGGGCATCTCGCGGGCGTGGTGCTCACGACCGACTGGGAGAAGGACTTCGGCCTGCAGAAGAACCTGATCAAGGGCGGCGTGTGCGTCTCGGGCATGTTCGACATCAAGCCGGCGCGCCTCTCGGCGCGCTCGAGCTACATCACATTCACCGACGAGATGGAGCAGGCGCTGTCATCGCAGCGCCATCTGCAGCATCTGAATTGTCCGGTGGTCGTCGCCTACGGCACCCTGGAGACGCCGGAATTCCAGCGCCAGTCGCGCGACTTTGCCGAGACCGTGAAGAAGCTTGGCAAGCCGGTCGAGCTGCTGGTCGGCGAGGGCTACAACCATTTCGAAATGCCGGAGCTGCTGGCCAATCCCTTGAGCTTCCTCGGGCGCGCCGCGCTGGAGCAGATGAACCTCGCCCCCGTGTAGGCCGCGCCGCTACCTGAACTTGATCTTCACGATGTCGTTGTGGCCGCATGACGGGCACTCGAACGTGCGCAGATCATGATCCGGGTCGGGGGAGGGCTCCACGCGCCGGAGCGTGGACAGCGTTCCGCACTTCGAGCAGAGCGGACGGTACAATTGCGATTGCTTGCCGTGCGGCGATTCGGACGGACTCATTGCGCTTCCTGCCCATGAAATGTCTGGAGGGTCGGAGCACAATCCCGGCCGCCGATCGGCCGACGCGGGACGCCTCGTCTGGAATGGTTCTAACCACGGTGTGCATGAACGCGGTGTGAACCGGCGAGGGAACTCGCGGAACCGGTGGGAGCCTCAGTCTCGCTTGTCGCTGTCGAGCTTGCTTTGCTGCTGCTGGGTCGCCTGCGGCTGCATCTTCGAGCTGTCCGCAGGCATCCGGTCGAAGAAGCCCATCTGCCCGGTGTTGAATTCGGTCAGCAGGCGCTCAAATTCGGCATCGTGATCCGAATAAGCGAGCTTGAGCCATTCCTGGCCGCGCGTCAGCAAGATCTGCTTGGTGTCGGGATCGGTCGCGATGCGGGCGAGTTCAATGCATTCCGCGGCGGCGCGGCGGCATGAAGCGCGATCATGCTCGGACATGGCGGCTTTACTCCCCGGGTCTGGCAAAAACCGCGGTGCCGGCCATTCGTTCCCCGGAACTTATGCGTCGGGCGCGATGTCGAAATGGCGTTGCACGATGGGCACGATCAGCTTGAGCGCCGGATCGCAGTGCTCGCGCACGGCGCGGCCGGAATTGTAGCTCTCCAGCGTCCAGTTGGCGCCGTTTTCAACGCCGACATCGATGCGGCGGATAACAACGGCGGTCGCTTCTCGGCAGTGCGGATAGGCCTGCAGGAACTCGAGAAGCATCGCCTCCAGCTTGGAGCGTGGAATCGCCAGCTTTGGGGAGGGGATCGTCAAATTCAGGCTCGTCTTGTTCAGGGTCGTTTTGGGTTACGTCGATTCGCCCCGCCTTGCCCGAAAATGACGGAATCGGACCGAAGTTCCCCCCAGCTAGGACGCCACACGAACGCCCCTGACTTCAAGCCGGCCGCAGGTGACGCACTCGAACGTGAACACGTCACGCCTGTCGCTTTCCGGCTCGATCCCGAACAGGCGCATCTCGATCGCGCACGCCGGACAGAGAAGCAGCGGTGCGACCGGCGGCTGGTCCGGCGGGGCAAGGGCCATCCGGCACCCTGCGCCTGACGCCGGCGGATAGCGAGTTGAAAGCGCTTCGGTCTGCTAGTCTCGCCGCATGCCGGACATCGAGCGCAACAAGCAGAACGTGGTCGCCTTCTACGACCTCATGTTCAACCAGTGCCGCCCGCGCGAGGCGATCGAGCGCTACGCGGGCGCGACCTACACCCAGCACAATCCGAGCGTCGCCGACGGCAAGGAAGCCTTTATCGCCTATTTCGAGGACGCGGCGCGCGAGTATCCCGGCAAGCACGTCGCGTTCGTGCGCGTGATCGCGGAGGGCGATCACGTGGTGCTGCACCGCCGCCAGGAGTGGCCCGGCGATCATGTATGGGCGGGGATCGACATCTTTCGCGTCGACGCGGACGGCAAAGTGGTCGAGCACTGGGATGTATTGCAGATCGTGCCGGACGCAGCGAAGAATTCGAACGGGATGTTCTAGCCGGCGAGAGCAGCGATGAATTTCAAAATCGTGCGACGACGGAAAGCCGGAGGCTTGTTCGGCGAGCGGGACGATCACTACGTCGATCTCACCCTTGAAATCTCCGACGCCGAGCGTACGCACATCCACCAGAACCCGGAGCGGTTCCTGACGCACATCCTCTCTGCGGGCTACGACGCACCGGTCGAGTTTTTAAGGTCGCCGCGGAATACAAAGCGAATAAGCTGGTTCGTCCTGCTGGTCGCGCTGCTGCACCTGGCGTCGTCGCTGGTGTATCCGAGCTTTGGAAGTTTCAACGATGTCATCTGGCTGCTGGCGCTCGCTGTAGGAGGCTGGCTCTACGGCACCTTCTTCGACTACGAGGGATATCCGGCCTCCGACGAGATCCGCCTCGGGACAGTTGTGAACGATGAGCGATTTGTGTTGCACGCCCAGACCGAAGCGCTTGCGCAACAAACGGAAACAGACCTTCGCAAGCGACTGGATGATTTGAAGGCGATGCTGCCGGCTTCGACTCCGGCCGCGGCGTAGGTGTCCGGATGCGAACCGCCGACATCATCTTCGCGGCCGGCGTTGTTCTTGCGATCGCGGCAAGCCTCTATTACGCGCCGCGCATCACGAGCGAGCGCGTCGCGATGCAATGGGGATGGGACGGCAAGCCGACGTGGACCGCGCCGAAGCAATTTGCGCTATGGGGCATGGTGGCGTTCATGCTCGCGCTGCGGCTCTTCATCTGGTTCGCCGAGACTTATTTGCCGCAGCATGTGCGCGGCGTCGAAATCGGAATCGCCGGCGTCGGGATCATCGCCGCCGCAGTGCACGTGTTCGTTTTGCGAAAGGCACGGCGGGCGGGTTAGGTAACCAGCCGCTCACACTTGGAGCTCGGTATTCGCGCCGTCAGCGCGCCGAAAGAAACCGCATCACGAGCGCCGCGGGTCCTTCGCCTCGACGCAGCTTCCGCCGCCGGCGACTTTGGCATCGAGCGCAACCGCAGACTCTTTTCTCGTCTGCTGCAGGTACACGCCCTCGCCGGGCCCGAGATTGCGCGCGCCGGAGTTGGTATGGAGCGCACCCGACTTCGTCTTCCAGACGCACTTCCACCGGCACAGCGCGCGGGTGTTCAGGAAATTGTTCATCACGGCGAAAGAGTACGTGACGAAGTGGCCGCAAAGAAGTTGGCCGCCCTTGATTCCGGGCTCGTAGTTCTGCGCCGTGGCCTGCAGCGGAAGGACCAGCAGCGACGTCGTCGCGAGCGCGGCGCCCGACACCAAACGCTTCATCTGTGCACTCCCTCGGTTTCCCTGAATGGTTGAAGACTAGAAAGTGCCACTTGAAGGCGCAAGCGTGGCAGCAGGCATCAACCATAATGAGTTTATACAACCGCTGGCAGCAGATCGGTTGGAGTCGGCGCTTTAGCGTCGAAAGCTAGGCCGATCGCCTCTCATCGCGCGTGCCAGAGCCAATCCCGAGCATCGAGAAGAGCGCGATCAACCCAAAGGTCACCGGAATGCACCACCACAGGATATAGGCGAACAGGTATTCGAAGATCGTGTGCCGGGCGGGCGGCAGCGGATTGGGCAGTGCGCCGGCGCGCTGCATCTGCACGATCTTCTCCTGCGACAGCGCGTGGTAGATGTCTCTCCCAGCGAACAGGTCTTTCCCGGAGCCCCTCACGAGAAGCACGTAACTGCCCGTCATCTTGTATGGCAGGAAGAAGGAGTGCGTCTGGGTCTCGTAACCGAGAGCTTGAGCTTCGCCCTTGGGTCCCTTCACGGTGAGGTCCTGGAGGTGCTGGTAGCTGTACCGCGTGCCGAACTTCGCGGCGTGCGCGTACTGACCGGACGCCGCCATGAGGACGAACGTTACGAAAATGAACAGACCGCGGCGCATGGCCTTTTGCCCGACAAGAAGCGCGGCGGTCGAACCACCGAACCCGCGAAGCACGATACCGCGAAGGCACGAAATCCCGGTTCATCCAAATGATACAGTTGTCGGAGGCCGGTTAATCTCGGCCTAACCTCATCGGAGGTGCGACATGTCTGTGCGCGGCGGATGCCTTTGCGGGTCGGTCGAATTCGAAGCCGACCTGCCGTTCGGCAAATTCGTGAAGTGCCATTGTTCGCGGTGCCGCAACGCCACCGGGAGCGCCTTCGCGGCAAATGCATACGTCTTGCCGGACGCGTTCCGCTGGTTGTCGGGCGAGGACAACGTGGCCTGCTTCGATCTGCCAACGGCGCGCAGTTTCTCGACGTCGTTCTGCCGGAGTTGCGGCTGCCCGCTGCCGCACACCACGCGAAGCGGGCGGGAAATCATTATTCCGGCAGGATCGCTGCGCGACGACCCGGGCGTATCGCCGACGTTGGACGCGTGCTGGCAATCGCGCGCGCGATGGCTCTCCGACGCCGGCAATCTGCCGACCGACGGGTGACGTTGGCGAGCACTTAAACATTGCTCGAAAAGATCGAAGTGCTGGCAGTCTGCACGGCAACTTGGGACACCCGGGCCCAAATACGGACAAGACCCATGGATTATAGGGAACGGAAAAGGCTGGAACACGAGATCGACCGCGGGGTGCCGAACGTCGGCATCTACAAGGTCGATCCGGAAGGTTTGGAGAGAGAAAACCGGTCGCCCATCTTTAAAGGCGCTGTGAGCGGTTTCGGCTTAGCCTGCCCGGCCGCCCTCGCGTATATCGGTTTCGACATCTTCGATCCATCGCCACGGCATGTCTCACCCGCTGACGAGGCGGTTATGGCGCTCATCATGGCGGGCGGACCAGTGATCGGCGCGTTGTTCGGCTGGGTGGTCAGCAAGTACGTCCCGACACGCGGGAAACCGAAAGCGACCACCTCTGTTGTCAAAAGGGACCACTGACCTGGAATGGGACCAGTACCCGGTCCCCGCACTTGCTGCCTCGCACCGCCCAATGGCGCGCGGTCGGCGCGGCCTTGGAAATCAGCTGTTGTTCTGGTTGTGGAGCGATCCTGTCACTGGCCTTCTCGTCAGAGACACGCTTTCAGACGGAGGATTTAAAGTCGCGGTCAAGGCGGATCAGGCAATCAAGCTACGTGAACGAGGGCGGCCTGCATTCAGTCGCTTCGGATCGGCCGGCTAACGGAGCCGTCGCCACCGCGGCGCTTCGTCCGGTCGCTGGTGATTGACTTGCGCCGACCATCGCCGGTGGTCTCGTGTGGATCACCAACGCTTCCGTTCGTTCGTCTTGCGCCGCCGCTATCGGCGGCCCCATCGGTCGAATATTGAATTCCCAGTTGCTGAGCCCTTATTCGCCTTTCGATTTGCGGGCGCGGAGAATCATTGTCGCCGATGTGGAAGCCCCCGCCGCCGCCCATGCGGTCGCTGGTGTTTGACTTGCTGCTCTTGACGGTGGTCGTTCGCGTGCTGCCACTGCTCCCGGGTCCGCTGCCAGTCCTCATGCCTGCACCTCCGTTGTAACCGCCTTGAGCGGACACATCGGGAGACGAAACGACTACAAGAAAAGCCGCGCCGCACAGCAGCGCGCCGAACAAACGGATTGTCATTGATTTCCTTGGGGGACACTCGGCACCGCATGAGCGCCGATCAGCCACCATAGGACACCGTGTCACCGATAGCTATGGATCTCAGAACTTGAGCACGGCGCTTTCAATGTTTCCGCAGGCCGGACACTCAAAGGTGCGATTGTCGTACCCCGGCTCTCCCGTCGGTTCGATGCGAGCCAGCATCGTTGCCGCGCTACACTTGGAGCACGGCGGGCGGTAGCTCGAAAACTGATTGATCTGGCTGGGGGCCGGAAGCTGCATGACGATCTCCCGTTACAGGCGGGAGCGCTACAGCGTCTCTCAGTCAACCGACGCCTACGGAGGGCCGAGCCGGTGATATTTCGATTGTGCGCTTCCGTACGGAGAAAGGCCAGCGCCATCGGGAGAGGCACGCTTCTGTGCGAAAGGCGCTAATGTTGCGTAATGGCGGTAAAAATCTGCCCGCAGGCACACTGAAATGTAAGCAGGTCCGCGCGAGAGCCAGCACCGTTTTCACGGCCGACCATACGCATCAACTGCCGACAGCTTGGACACGGGTGCTGGTTCTGCGAGCCCAAGGCGCGCTGCTGTTGTTGCTCGGGCTGTCGGGCCATCCGCGGATGCTACCCGAGTTCGTCACAGAAGACCAATCAATACCACAAAAAACAATGGGACCAGTTCCGTCTCAAAAGGGCCCCATGACTCCGATCAGAAGCGCGCTCTCTCGTTCTTGGCGATGTCGGCAGCGATCTCGCGCCAAAGCCTTGCTTCGGTTTCGTAGTGTGTGCGCCTGCTCGGATCGGCGGTGTCTTTTGCCAATCTCACGCACTCGTTCGCCTTGTTCAGGTACCAACCATCGCCGGACATGCGGTGACGCTACGCCGTCGCGGTTAATAGATCTGTTCAATATTGAGCAGTCGGCCTGCGGCGGCCTCAACCGTCATGATCTTGCTCGACCCCCCGGGAATGACCGGCGTTCCATACGCCGTCGCGACATAACCGGGGGCTGATCGGTGCCGTCATCAGTTTGCTCGGCAGGCACGACCGGGCGGCTGTCGGTTTTCTCAGCCTCTTCCTGTCGTAGGGCCTTGCGCACTCGTGCCGCTTCACGGAGCGCGTCATGAATGTTTTTATTGGGCGATCCGTCTTCAAAGAAAACCATGCGCTCACAGGACGGACATTGCCTCGAATATCCGCTGAGGACCCGGCGCGCTTTGTCTCTGAACTTCGACTTACACCTGGAACAGCATATCTGAACGGTGTCTTCGGTTGCCATCGCGCCCGTCCTTAGTGCTACGCAATCGAGTGTATGGCCGGAATCCTGCTACGGGCTTAAGCTCCATAGAGAATTCTCAATTGGGGACTACTGCGATTCAAAAGGGACCATCCGGTTGGGAAGGGCCGGCACCCAACCCCCAGGTGCTGGCCGAAACAGGCCACTCGCGATTTGAAAACACGCCACCTGGCCATCGCAACGCAAGCCGTGGCTTCAATTGCTCGAAGGCCGCTTCGATCTAATCTATCTCGACAAGGACGAGGCCGCCAACCAGCGCGGCCCCTAGTCTTTCTTCGGTCGCACGTTCTTGACACATACGTCTGCGTACGGGCTGTCGGAGCACCGCCAGTCTGGGCCACGGCTGTTGGGTGGCGGGTATTTGTATCCCCATCCTCGGTGCGCGAAGTAGAACACCCCAGCACCCAGCACAGCCATGATAGCAACCAGCGTTATGATGTCCCGTCGACTTATCTGGTCTAGCCCATCTCTGCTGCCAAGATGTTCGGGTTGATTGATACCGGCCAAGGGCGAGCAACGCTGACCCAACTTGGTCGCGATGTTCTCGACGGGTCCGGCAACGAGCGCGCGGCGCGTGTACAAGCGTTCCTGACCCCTGAACTGTTCTCGAAGATGTACGAACAGAACAAGGGTCATGTACTGCCGCCGCCAGCCGCTATCGAACGGCAAATGGAGCAGTTTGGAATCTCGCCGAAGCAAAAGGAGCGTGCTCGGCAGACGTTCACGAAGTCAGCGACCTATGCGGGTTTTATAGATGCCGCCACGGGCCGCTTCGTGAAGCCGGGCAACCTTGGTGGTAGTCCTCCGCGAGATGATACGCCTGATCCGCCGATGGGGGAGGTAGAACATGGCGGCAACCGCGGCGGCGATCCGCCTGCAATTGATCCGATCATCGCCGGACTTTTGAAGCGGCTTCCAAAGTCCGGAGATACTTGGCCGAAGGCGCAACGGAAGTTGTGGCTTCAATTGCTCGAAGGCAGCTTCGACCTGATCTATCTAGATAAGGAAGAGAGCACGCAGGGCGGGCCGCCTAAGCCGCCGTATTGATTTGCAGGTACCTGCAAACATTTTAAGGGTGCTGATCAGCGAGGGCTCGCAACTTATCAACGGCATCTGTGCCGTACAGCCGCCGTCGGGCGGCGTCCTCCAGGATAGTCACGATCGGCATCGGATATGAAAAGTTCATGTCCGCTGGCGCTTCGACGATTGTGACATTCGCCGCACTCAACACGTTCCGAACAGCGGCGATCAGTGCCCCCAATTCATCGAGGTCTTTTCGCTGTATTGTGACGGCGAGATGCATGGTGCCTCTCATGCTGGCGGCGCGGCCCGAATCAATTCGGGCAACGACGGCATCTTTTGTACGGAAGCTTCGGTTTGTCCAATCCCCATCGACCCTGCTGGCGGGAAACGTCCGCCCACAAAGTCATCAGGGTCCCACTCCGGCTTTTGCCAGATGTTACACATGATCCCAAGCGGGACGGCCGTTTGGATTTCCTCGTTTACGCCACGCGTGATGCGGTTTTCGCCCGGTGGCTTAGGGCAAACAATTGCGAGCGAAGCCGATTGCAACACCAAACGCCGATCCCTCCATCCAACGTCGGTGCCCATTGTACCACTGGCATTCTTGATTTGCTCGACGGGGAATTTTCGAGTTCCAGTCAAACTTGGAGATATGACTAATTCTTCCTTGCCCCACATTGCGGTAAGGCTCCATCGCTCCTTTTCGCAATCGAACTCAAGTTCGGTGCTGTCTCCCGCTGCGCGTAACTTGAAGACCAAGGGTAACTCGTCAATCGACAGCGGGGAAATGAACGCCCGGGTCTTGTTATCCTGCATCTCGGTTGCTGCAAGCCGGTGGGCTTCGTTGATGATTTCGATGAAGCTCAGGTCGCCCTTCTTTTCCATCTCCCTTGGAGCAGTGATTGGAAACGAGAGGTAGGTAACGGATGCATTGAAGACTATGAGGTTGATCAACGCATCAATGTTGTTGCCGGTTGCGCACAGGATATGTCGTGCCTGTGGGTTCCCCGTATGAGACAAAATTAGGTCTCCCAGCAGCTGTTCGGCCCGTCGCGCGACCAGCAGCTGCTCAAGCTGGGCCGGCCCTTAATTTCTTGGCCGGCGGCGCGTTCTTCCGTACGACTCCACATTTGGAATACGTCATCAATCAACGTCACGATTAGAGTAGGTTTGTAGTCTTCAACGATGCTTGGGATGTGCACAGGGCAGCGCAGGCCTAGAGGACCGCTTACATAGGAGGCGTGGAGGCCAAGGACCGTGATCTCTTCATTGTTGATTTTCTTCTTGAATTCATCCCACCCACGTCGCCAAGCCTTTGCCTGCACAGCGATGTCTTGAGCAAGGAAGATGGTCCAGTTCTTTACGTCCAACTGTTGCTTGAGGAACGCGTTCTCGAAATCAATGTAGGTCAAGGTATGGCCGAGCGTAGCTTTTACCCGAGCCGCAAGACGTGCAGCGGCACCGGACTTGTCGACCCCCGTCGGCCCAAGCAGCAGTATTCGCTTGTGAGTCATCAACCCCAGTCCCGACACCCGGAGTACTGTGACGCGACAACTTCTGTGAGGTCAAGAGGACGCTCTACACCCGCGAGCGGACGGGAGTGCGCCAAATGACGAGGCCGCCAACTCGGACGGCCTCTCGGAGTTAGTCGTCTTCGCTTTGCCGGATGTCGCCTATACGGCGCACCGCTGATCGTTCCTCGTCTTCGGTCGCCGTTCTGCGACCAAAGGCAACGTCCTTAAGCCAACGTACAAGCAAGGCTTCCTCGCCGGTCACGACTTTATCATCGTCCATGGTAGGCCTCCGGTTGCCAGCCCTCGTAGAAGCTCCAATGAGTTGGTGGCGAGGGAATGGCGCGAAAGGGACCACTTCCGTTCTCAAAAGGGACCAATGACTTGGAAAGGGACCAGTACCCTAATCCCGAAAAGAACATATTGCGAACTGAGAACAAATAGTGTACATGTGAGTCCTCGGTTCCACGGGACGGCCGTTGGTGCCGCGCCGAATCTCAGGCCATATGGAGCGTGACATGACTGCTGCCTTGCGTGTCGTCGAAGGTTCGAACCCCATGGAAAAATCGAAGGCCCTTGATGCCGCGCTGACGCAAATCGAGCGCGCGTTCGGCAAGGGCTCGATCATGAAGCTCGGCAAGAACGACAAGTCGATGGACATCGAGACGGTGTCGACCGGCTCGCTCGGGCTCGATATCGCGCTCGGCGTCGGCGGGCTGCCGCGCGGGCGCGTGGTCGAAATTTACGGGCCGGAATCCTCGGGCAAAACCACGCTCGCGCTGCATTGCCTCGCCGAGGCGCAGAAGGCGGGCGGCATTTGCGCCTTCATCGACGCCGAGCACGCGCTCGATCCGATCTATGCGCGCAAGCTCGGCGTGAAGGTCGACGACCTGCTGATCTCGCAGCCCGACCATGGCGAGCAGGCGCTGGAAATCGCCGACACGCTGGTGCGCTCCGGCGCGATCGACGTGCTGGTGGTCGATTCGGTCGCCGCGCTCGTGCCGCGCGCCGAACTCGAGGGCGAGATGGGCGACAGCCAGCCCGGCCTGCAGGCGCGGCTGATGAGCCAGGCGCTGCGCAAGCTTACCGCGTCGATCTCGCGCTCCAACACCATGGTGATCTTCATCAACCAGATCCGCATGAAGATCGGCGTGATGTACGGCTCGCCCGAAACCACGACCGGCGGGCATGCGCTGAAGTTCTATGCCTCGGTGCGCCTCGACATCCGCCGCATCGGCGCGATCAAGGACCGCGACGAGGTCATCGGCAACCAGACCCGCGTGAAGGTGGTGAAGAACAAGCTCGCGCCGCCGTTCAAGGTGGTCGAGTTCGACATCATGTACGGCGAGGGCGTCTCCAAGATGGGCGAGATCATCGATCTCGGCGTCAAGGCGGGCGTGGTGGAGAAATCCGGCGCGTGGTTCTCCTATGACAGCCAGCGCATCGGGCAGGGG
This sequence comes from uncultured Alphaproteobacteria bacterium, assembly GCA_963779545.1. Classification (GTDB taxonomy): domain Bacteria; phylum Pseudomonadota; class Alphaproteobacteria; order Rhizobiales; family Xanthobacteraceae; genus PALSA-894. The sequence goes on from CAVZYQ010000022.1 coordinate 211,673, forward strand.
CGCGAGAACGCCAAGACGTTTCTCAAGACCAATCCCGACATCGCCGCCAAGATCGAGGCCGCGGTGCGGGCGAATGCCGGGCTTCTCGCCGACAAGATCATGGCCGGCGAGGAGGAAGAGGACGACGACGCCGCGGAGGGGTGAGTTCGCTGGTCATCCGCGAGCGCGAGGCGCGCAGAGCCGGGACCCATAACTTCCAAGCCGAGAGTGATGGGTGCGCGTTCCGCCGCGGCGCCGCTACAGCTTTCGGGAACGCGTACCGAACCCTCTCCCCGCGCTGCAGGGCAGAGGGTTTCGCGCTTTCTGGACTTCCGCACCCCCGCCGCTAAATAAGCCCTTGAAACATCAGTGGCTGACGGGCGCGTCTGCCTTTCGTGCGCGGGCGGCGGAGTTTCATGAGCGGCGTCAACGATATCCGGTCGACTTTCCTCGACTACTTCAAGCGCAACGGCCACGAGGTCGTGGCGTCGTCTCCGCTCGTCCCGCGCAACGACCCGACCCTGATGTTCACCAATGCCGGGATGGTGCAGTTCAAGAACGTCTTCACCGGCCTCGAAAAGCGCCCCTACACGACGGCCGTCGACCTCGCAGAAATGCGTGCGCGCGGGCGGCAAGCACAACGATCTCGACAATGTCGGCTACACGGCGCGGCATCTCACCTTCTTCGAAATGCTCGGCAACTTCTCGTTCGGCGACTACTTCAAGGAGCGCGCGATCGAGCTTGCCTGGAATCTGATCACGAAGGATTTCGGGCTGAGACAAGACAAGCTGCTCGTCACGATCTATCACACCGACGACGAGGCGGCGGGCTACTGGAAGAAGATCGCGGGCTTCTCCGACGACCGCATCATCCGCATCCCGACTTCGGACAATTTCTGGGCGATGGGCGACACGGGCCCGTGCGGCCCGTGCTCGGAAATCTTCATCGACCGCGGCGACGCACATCTGGGGCGGGCCTCCCGGCAGTCCGGAGGAGGATGGCGACCGCTTCCTCGAATTCTGGAATCTCGTCTTCATGCAGTTCGAGCAGGTGACGAAAGAGGAGCGCGTCCCGCTCCCGCGTCCCTCGATCGACACCGGCATGGGCCTGGAGCGGATGGCCGCCATCCTGCAGGGCGTCGACAGCGTCTTCGAGACCGATCTCTTCCGTCACGTGATCGACGTCACCGCGTCGGCGCTCGGGCACGGCCCGGACGCGCAGAACGTCGCGTCGTACCGGGTCATCGCGGACCACCTGCGCTCATCATGTTTTCTCGTTGCCGATGGCGTGCTGCCGTCGAACGAAGGGCGCGGCTATGTGGTCCGCCGGATCATGCGCCGCGCGATGCGCCACGCGCAGCTTCTCGGCGCGAACGAGCCGCTGATGTGGAAGCTCGTCCCCGCGCTGGTGCGCGAGATGGGGCAGGCCTACCCCGAACTGGTGCGCGCCGAAGCGCTGATCACCGAGACGCTGCAAGCTCGAGGAGACGCGCTTCCGCCGCACGCTGGAGCGCGGCCTTACGATCCTCGATGACGCGTCCAAGTCGCTGAAGAAAGGCGACATGTTCGACGGCGTCACTGCGTTCACGCTCTACGACACATTCGGCTTTCCGCTCGACCTGACGCAGGACGCGCTCAAGTCGCGCGGCATCGGCGTCGATATTTCCTCGTTCACCGACGCGATGGAGCAGCAGAAGGCGAAGGCCCGCGCCTCATGGGCGGGCTCCGGCGAAGCCGCGACCGAGGCGATCTGGTTTCCGCTGCGCGAGAAGCTCGGCGCGACCGAGTTCCTCGGCTACGACACCGAAAGCGCCGAGGGCGTCGTCACCGCGCTGGTCCGCGACGGCAAGGAGATCGCCGAGCTGAAAGCCGGCGAGAGCGGGCAGGTGGTGCTGAACCAGACGCCGTTTTACGGCGAGTCCGGCGGTCAGGTGGGCGACACCGGCGCTCTGAGCGCCGACGGCATTCGTGCGCGTGTCACCGAGACAAACAAGAGGGCCGGCGACGTGTTCGTCCACACCGTGACGGTGGAGCAGGGCGCGTTGAAGGTCGGCACGGCGCTCGCGCTCGATGTCGATCACGCGCGCCGTAGCGCAATCCGCGCCAACCACTCGGCGACGCATCTGCTGCATGAGGCGCTGCGCAAGGTGCTCGGCGATCACGTCGCGCAGAAGGGCTCGCTGGTCGCGCCCGACCGGCTGCGCTTCGACTTCTCGCATCCCAAGCCCATGAGCGCGGAAGAGATCGAGAAGGTCGAGGACATCGCGAACGACTTCGTGCTGCAGAACTCGCGCCGTCACCACGCGCCTGATGGCGATCGAGGATGCGCGCGCCTCCGGTGCGCGCGCGCTGTTCGGCGAGAAATACGGCGACGAGGTGCGCGTCGTTGCGATGGGTGAGGGGAGCGGCAACACGCTCGGCTGGTCGGTCGAGCTGTGCGGCGGCACGCATGTGCGGCGCACCGGCGACATCGGGCTGATCGGCGGCGTGACCGACGCAGGAGTCGCGGCCGGCGTGCGGCGCATCGAGGCGCTCACCGGCAAGGCGGCGCGCAAGGCCGCCAACCACGTGGCGGCGCTCGCGCGCGACGCGGCGGCCGAGATGAAGACGCCGCTCGACGAGATGCCGGCACGCCTTGCCGCGCTGCTCGACGAACGCCGCAAGCTGGAGCGCGACCTCACCGACGCGCGCAAGAAGCTCGCGATGGGTGGCGGCGCGAAGGCCGAAGGCGGGGCGAACGGCGTGCAGATGGTCGGCGACGTCAAGCTGATGGCGCGCGCGGTCGAAGGCATCGACATCAAGGACCTCAAGAGCCTCGCCGACGAGGGCAAGAAGCAACTCGGCTCCGGTGTGGTCGCGCTGGTCGCAACCAACGAGGACGGAAAAGCGAGCATCGTCGTCGGCGTCACGTCGGACCTGACGGCGCGCTTCTCGGCGGTCGACCTGGTGCGCAAGGCCTCTGAAGTGCTCGGCGGCAAGGGCGGCGGCGGCAAACCCGACATGGCGCAGGCCGGCGGCCCGGACGGTGCCAAGGCGGACGCGGCGCTCGCCGCGATCGCGACCGCCATCGGCGGATGAGCGCAAGCTATTCGATTGGCCGCTTCACCGACCCGTCGCGGCTCGAAGAGCTGCACTTGTTCGTGCAGGACGCATTCCGCGATCTGCCGATCGATCCGCCATCGAGTTCGCTGAAGGAGACGGTCGAGGGTTTCGCGGCGCGGCTTTCGTCGGACACGATTTTCATTGCCTCAGCCGAAGGCAAAATGATCGGCAGCATCTTCTGCACGCCCGATAATGACGCGCTCTACGTCGGCCGCCTTGCGGTGCGCTCGGACTGGCGCCGCCGCGGCGTCGCGAACGCGCTGGTCGATGCCGCGAAGGCCGAGGCGAAACGCCGCGGCCTCATGCGCATGACGCTCGGCGCGCGGATCGCGCTGCCCGGCAATATCGCGCTGTTTCGCCGCCACGGCTTCGCGATCGTGCGCGAAACCTGTCATCCGGGCTTCACGACTCCGACCTCCTACGACATGGAGCTGGCGCTCCCGTGAGCGGCGCGCATGAACGCCCTTCCGCCGGCTCATGGCATTTTCCGTCATGGATGGTGCTACACTCTCCGCCGGAAAGCGCGGGCCGATCCGCCGCAGGCACACGCACATGAGGGACTTCATGACATTCCATCGCCGCAAATTTCTCGGTCTCGCTGGCGCGGCCATCGCACTGCCCGCCGTCTCGCGCCTTGCGCGCGCGCAAGCCTACCCGGCACGGCAGATCCGGCTGATCATCGGCTATCCGCCCGGCGGCTCGGCCGACATTACGGCGCGGCTGATGGCGCAGTGGCTCGGCGAGCGCCTCGGCCAGCCGGTCATCATCGAAAGCCGGCCGGGCGGGGGCACCAACATCGCGACCGAGGCGGTGATCAATGCGGCGCCCGATGGCTACACGCTGCTGCTCGTCGCGCCGGCGAACGCCATCAACGCGACGCTCTATGACAAGCTCAACCACAATTTCCTGCGCGACATCGAGCCGGTCGCGGGCTTGATCCGCTTTCCCAATGTGGTGGTGGTCAACCCGTCCGTGCCGGTGAAGACGATCCCTGAGCTGATCGCGCACCTGAAGGCCAATCCAGGCAAGCTCAACATGGCGTCGTCCGGCAACGGCTCGACGATCCACATGTCGGGCGAGCTGTTCAAGATGATGACCGGCACCGACATGATCCACGTGCCGTATCGCGGCGGCGCGCTCGCGCTCACCGACATGATCGGCGGGCAGGTGCAGGTGATGTTCGATAATATCCCGACCGCGATGGAGTTCGTGAAGAGCGGCAAGCTGCGCGGGCTCGCGGTCACCGGCGCGACGAAGTCGGAGATGCTGCCGGACCTTCCGACTGTCGCGGAGTACTTGCCGGGCTACGAGGCGACCTCGTGGTATGGCCTCGGCGCGCCGAAAGGCACGCCGCAGGAGATCATCCGCAAGCTCAACACCGAGGTGCAGGCGATCCTCGCCGATCCAAAAACCAAGGCGCGCTTCCTCGAGCTCGGCGCCACGATGCTTCCGGGCACGCCCGCCGAATTCGGCAAGCTCGTCGCCGACGAGACCGAGAAGTGGGGCAAGGTGGTGAAGTTCTCCGGCGCGAAGGTGACCTAAGCCCGGTCCGGCAACGCGCGCGGCGCAGTCCGCGCCGCGTCGTCGGTTGCCTCCCTGTCGCGCCGCAGGTCGCGCGCCATGCGTGTGGAGTCGCCCCACGTTGAGAGCCAGATCACGGCCTCGGTCGCAAGGCCGATGACGGCGCGCAACAGGCGGCTGCCGCGGCCGAACGTGGCAATATTCGATTCGGCGTGGTGCAGATGCGCGAGTTCTTCCTCGCGGATCGACAGGATGATGTCGCGCAATCCGGCGTCACGCCCTTGCAGGAAGTGAAGCTGATCGTCGAGATGGCGATGCACCGTTTCCTCGACGGCGGCGGTGCAAACCCAGATCGCCTGCCGTCCCATCAGCGCCGTGGTGAAGCCGAGCAGCCAGCCGCCCCAGCTCCAGAGCGCCATGACCCGGCACGGCCGCGAGTTGCGCGTTGGCATGGCGTCGAAGAATTTTGCGCAGTGCTCGCGTTCATGGCCGAGCATGCCGGAAAGCGCCGGAACGACGTCAGGATGGAGCCTCGCGGCGACAGTGATCTGCGCGGAGTAGATGCGGATCGCGCCGAACTCGCCCGCGTGATTGACCCTGACGATCCGTGCGATCGTCAGGGCCTCCCGTGCTGAAACTGGTCGGTCGGCTTGCGGCGCTATGATCGAGAACCCTAAGCGTTCCCGATCATAGACAATCGCGGCAGTCAGGTTAAGCCATCGCCTTGTTGAGGTTCGCCGAAATCCTGTCGAGGAAGCCGGTGGTCGAGAGCCACTTCTGCTCGGGGCCGACCAGCAGCGCGAGGTCCTTGGTCATGAAGCCGGACTCGACGGTGTCGATGCAGACCTTCTCGAGCGTGGCCGAGAACTTGGCGAGCGCCGGATTGTCGTCGAGCTTGGCGCGGTGCGCGAGGCCGCGCGCCCAGGCGAAGATCGAGGCGATCGAGTTGGTCGAGGTCTCATTGCCTTTCTGGTGCTCGCGATAGTGGCGGGTCACCGTGCCGTGCGCGGCTTCGGCCTCGACCACCTTGCCATCCGGCGTCATCAGCACCGAGGTCATCAGGCCGAGCGAGCCGAAGCCCTGCGCTACGGTGTCGGACTGCACGTCGCCATCGTAGTTCTTGCAGGCCCACACGTAGCCGCCGGACCACTTCAGCGCCGACGCCACCATGTCGTCGATCAGGCGGTGCTCGTAGGTGAGCTTCTTCTCGGCGAACTTGTCCTTGAACTCCTTGTCGAACACCTCCTGGAACAGCTCCATGAAGCGGCCGTCGTATTGCTTCAGGATCGTGTTCTTGGTCGAGAGGTAGACCGGGTAACCGCGATTGAGGGCGTAGTTGAACGTGGCGCGCGCGAAGTCGCGGATCGAGCCGTCGAGATTGTACATCGCCATGGTGACGCCGCTCTCCGGCGCCTTGAACACCTCGCGCTCGATCACCTTGCCGTCGCTGCCGGTGAACTTGATCGAGATCGTGCCGGCGGTCGGGAACTTGAAATCGGTCGCGCGATACTGGTCGCCGTAGGCGTGGCGGCCGATGATGATCGGCTGCGTCCAGCCTGGCACCAGGCGCGGCACATTCCGGCAGATGATCGGTTCGCGGAAGATCGTGCCGCCGAGGATGTTGCGGATCGTGCCGTTGGGCGAACGCCACATCTCCTTGAGGTTGAACTCCTTCACGCGGCCTTCGTCCGGCGTGATGGTGGCGCACTTCACCGCGACGCCGACCTCGCGGGTCTTGTTTGCGGCGTCGATAGTGATCTGGTCGTTGGTCTCGTCGCGCTTCTGGACCGAGAGATCGTAAGTAGATGAGGTCGATATCGAGGTAAGGGTGGATCAACTTGTCCTTGATGAACTGCCAGATGATCCGCGTCATCTCGTCGCCGTCCATCTCGACGACGGGATTCTTCACCTTGATCTTCGCCATTGCCTCTTACTTCACCACCACGGTCGTGCCCACCGGCACCCGCTTGTAGAGATCTGCCACATCCGTGTTCCTCATCCGGAAACAGCCGGACGATTCCGCCTCGCCAACCGAGTCCGCATCGGGAGAGCCGTGGATCCGGTAGAGCGTGCTACCGAGATACATCGCGTGGGTGCCGAGCGGATTGGCCGGATCGCCGCCCTTCATGCGCCTTGGCACGTCCGGTTGCCGCGCGATCATCTCCGCCGGTGCCGTCCAATCCGGATTTTCCTTTTTCGCGGTGACCTTGTGGGTGCCCTTCCACTGGAAGCCGGTCCGGCCGACACCGATGCCGTAGCGCAACGCCGAGCCGTTTCCTTCAATGAGAAAGAGCTGTCGCGCCGCCGTGTCGACCACGATGGTGCCCGGCGCATATTTGCTTGGATAGCTGACGGTGGTGCGGCCAAGGCCGGTGCCGTCCAGGCCAAGGATGTTGTAGACGCCCTTCTTCGACGCGCCACCGCGCATCATCTCTAACCGCTCGCTGTCGGACTGGGCTTGCGCGAGACTGACGGGACCAAGCAGGGCGGCGATTGCGGCCACGGTCGCAATATAACGTGTCAACACAAGTTCCATCCGGCTGGCAGTGAATCGTGCGGCCCTTCAAGGCGAAGTTACGGCCTCTCTCTCGCGGAGGCAATTGTAACTAAACAAAGACGGCTCCGCTGGAGCGAACCACACTCCGTCCATGTCCGCGAGAGCGGGCATCCAGCTCTTGGCCAAGGGACTAGGTCCCCGCTTCCGCGGGGACGAGCGTAAGTGCCGTATCAGAGCGCGGCGAGCGCGGCGTTCAGCGTGGCGCTCGGCCGCATCGCGGCCGATGCCTTTGCGGTATCGGGCTGGTAGTACCCGCCCGTGTCGACCGGCTTGCCCTGCGCGGCGATCAACTCGCCATTGATCTTGGCCTCGTTCTTGGCGAGCGTCTCAGCCAGCGGCTTGAAGCGGGCTTGCAGCTCTTTGTCCTTGGTCTGCGCGGCGAGCGCCTGCGCCCAGTAGAGGGCGAGGTAGAAATGGCTGCCGCGATTGTCGATCTCGCCGACCTTGCGCGCAGGGTTGCGGTTGAACTTGAGGAACTGGCCGATGGCGGTGTCGAGCCCGTCGGCGAGAACCTGCGCCTTGGTATTGTTGTTCGTCTGCGCCAGATGTTCGAGCGATGCGCCGAGCGCGAGGAATTCGCCGAGTGAATCCCAGCGCAGATAGCCTTCCTGCTGGAACTGCTCGACGTGCTTGGGTGCAGAGCCGCCGGCACCGGTCTCGAACAAGCCGCCGCCCGCTAACAGCGGAACGATCGACAGCATCTTGGCCGAGGTGCCGAGCTCCATGATCGGGAACAGGTCGGTCAGATAGTCGCGCAGCACGTTGCCGGTGACCGAGATCGTGTCCTGCCCCTTGCGGATGCGCTCGAGCGAGAACGTCATCGCCTCGACCGGCGCCAGAATGCGGATGTCGAGCCCCTTGGTGTCGTGATCCTTCAGGTACGTCTCGACCTTGGCGATCACCTGCGCGTCGTGCGCGCGGTTCTTGTCGAGCCAGAACACCGCCGGGGTGTTGGTGAGGCGCGCGCGGCGCACCGCGAGCTTGACCCAGTCCTGGATCGGCGCGTCCCTGAGTTCGCACATGCGGAAGATGTCGCCGGTCTCGACCGGGCGTTCCAGCAGCACCTTGCCGTCATCGGCGACGACCCGAACCGTTCCGCCGGAGGGGACTTCGAAGGTCTTGTCGTGCGAGCCGTATTCCTCGGCCTTCTGCGCCATCAGCCCGACGTTCGGCACCGAGCCCATGGTCTTGGGATCGAACGCGCCGTTGGCCTTACAGTCATCGATCACAGTCTGATATAGCCGCGCGTAGGAGCGATCCGGGATCGCGGCCATCGTATCGTGCAGCTTGCCGTCGGGTCCCCACATGCGGCCGGATTCGCGGATCATTGCCGGCATCGTCGCGTCGACAATGAAGTCGCTGGGGACATGCAGGCCGGTGATCCCCTTGTCGGAATTGACCATCGCAAGGCCCGGCCGCTTGGCGTACTCGGCCGCGATGTCGTCCTTGATCGCTTTCTTCTCGGCCTCGGGGAGCGTCTCGATCTTGCTCAGCAGATCGCCAAAGCCGTTGTTCACGTTGACGCCGAGCTTCTTCAGCGTCGCGCCGTGCTTCGCGATCACGTCGGAGAAGAACGCCGACACCGCGTGTCCGAAGATGATTGGGTCGGCGATCTTCATCATCGTCGCCTTGACGTGCAGCGAGAACAGGACGCCTTCCTTCTTGGCGGCGGTGATCTCATCGTCAAAGAACTTGCGCAGCGCCTTGGCGTTCATCACCGCCGCGTCGATGATCTCGCCGGCTTGGATCGGAGTCTTCGCCTTGAGCACCGTCGTCTTTCCGTCGGCGCCGACCAGCTCGATGCGGGCGTTGGTGGCGGCAGCCACCGTGGTCGAGATTTCCGAGCCGTAGTAGTCGCCGCTCGGCATGTATGCCACATGCGACTTGGAGTCCTTGCTCCAGGCGCCCATCTTGTGCGGGTTGTTGCGGGCGTATTGCTTGACGGCGCCGGCGGCGCGGCGGTCGGAATTGCCTTCGCGCAGCACCGGGTTCACGACGCTGCCGAACACCCTGGCGTAGCGCGACTTGATGTCCTTCTCGGCGTCCGTCGTGGGATCATCCGGATAGTCCGGAATGTCGTAGCCCTTGCCCTGCAGTTCCTTGATCGCGGCCCTGAGCTGCGGGATCGAGGCCGAGATGTTCGGCAGCTTCATGATGTTGGCTTCGGGCTTCGTCGCCAGTTCGCCGAGTTCGGTGAGTTCGTCGTTGATGCGCTGCTCGGGCTTAAGTTTCTCGGGGAAGTTGGCGATGATGCGACCGGCGAGCGAGATGTCCTTCAGCTTCACCGACACACCCGCCGCGCCCACGAAAGCTTCGACGATCGGCAGCAGGGAGAAGGTCGCAAGCGCCGGGGCTTCATCGACCTTCGTCCACATGATTTCGAGATTTGGCATTTGGGCACCTTTGGTCGCCGTGCGGACGGCCGGAAACTGCAGTTATTGCAGGGATTTGGCCTTATGACAGCGTATTGAGAGAATTGACATTCTGTGTTCGCGAAAGTAGCTACCTCTGGCTTTGATCGGTGGTGCCCCCAGGGAGGCCAATCCCCGGGGGCGGTGTGCTACCGATCATTGCTATCGACGTGCTCGGCTCGGGAAGGTTCTCCAACAAGTCGGTAGCCTTCCCGGGCTTTTTTTATCCCTTCGATAGCGTAGTGAACACTTACTACTGCCATTGAGATCGCTACACACACCTTCCAAGCGACAAGCCACCACATGGCTGCCTCCTTCGGAAGTGCCAACGTAGGATTTTGGGTCCTCGTGGGCGGCGCGCCCTATAGCATCGGTTTGCAGGGGGCGGAAGGTGCGTTTTCGGCGGGTGGGGATGCGGTTTGACGCAGGCCTGAAACAGGCGATAGGGCCCGTGTGTTCAAGGACTTCGTAGCGATGCCCGGCGCCGGGACCGACAAGACCAAGCGATGGATCGAGCAGCCGGGACCGTGCGTGATCCTGGTCGAGACGCAGCTGGCCGACAACATCGGCTCGGTCGCGCGCGCGATGGCGAACTTCGGGTTGTCGCGGCTGCGGCTCGTCGCCCGCAAGGAGGGATGGCCGGCAGAGCGCGCCTATGTGATGGCGTCTGGTGCGAACCGCGTGCTCGACGGGGCCAAGGTCTACGACACGGTCGAGGCCGCGATCGGCGATCTCAACTACGTGTTCGCCACCACGGCGCGCGCGCACGATCAGGCGAAGCCGGTGTGCGACGCCCGGGAGGCGGCGCGCATCTCTGCCGAGAAGATCGCGGCGGGCGAGGGCGTCGGTCTGATGTTCGGGCGCGAGCGCAACGGGCTGGAGAACCACGAGGTCGCGCTCGCGGACCAGATCATCACGCTGCCGGTGAACCCGGCCTTCGCGTCGCTCAATCTCGCGCAGGCGGTGGTGATCGTCGCCTACGAGTGGTTCAAGTTGACGACCGGCGATGCGCTTCCGTTCCGCATGCCGCAGAAGTCGCCGCCTGCGCCGCGCGAACAGTTGCTCGCGTTCTTCGGCAACCTGGAGCGCGAGCTGGAGAAGGTCGAGTTCTTCCGCCCGCCGGACAAGCGCGAGACGATGCAGATCAACCTGCGCAACATCTTCTCGCGCATGCAGCCGACGCAGCAGGACATCCAGACCCTGCAGCGGTGTCATCATGACGATCGCGGAGGGAAGGAAGGGGCCGGCGCGCGGCGGCGTGCTGGACAGCCACGAGGCGGGCGCGCTGCGCGCCCTGCTCGGCGAACATGCGAGCGGTGACACCAGCGGCGGACCGATGCGCGGCCTTGCACGGTTGCTGCGGCGAAACCCGACCGACGCCGAGCGCGCGTTGTGGGAAGGTATCAACAAGGACCGGCGCTTCGCCGGGCTCGGCTTCAAGCGGCAGACCCCGGTCGGGACTCACATCACCGACTTCGTGTCGTTCCCGCTGCGGCTGGTCATCGATATCGTGCCGCGAGACGGAGAGCCGAGGAGGCCGCGGAGACGCGCGTCTACAAGCGCGGCTGGCTCACCGAGCGCGGCTATCGCGTGCTCGAGCTGCGGCGCAGCGATGTGGAGCGCGATGTCGGGGCGGCGCTCGACGCGGTTGCGGCGGCGGTATCAGAGCGCCAGGCAATCTACGCGCAGACTAGCCCGCCTTGATCTCGGCGATCGCCTTTTCCATCAGGTCGATCATGGCGCGTGCGGATGTCCTGTTCGGACGACAGCCCTTTGCCGTCGAGATCCTTCGTGCACCTTCTTGAAGCACGTCGTCGTCGCCGGCTTCCTCGAAGTCGGCCATGATGACTTCCTTGGCGTAGGCGTTCGCCGCATCGCCGGTGATGCCGAGCTTCTCGGCGGCCCACAGGCCGAGCATCTTGTTGCGCCGCGCGTTCGCTTTGAAGCGCAGCTCCTCGTCATGGGCGAATTTTTTCTCGAAACCTTCCTCGCGCTTGTCGAAGGTGGTCATGTTCGCCTCGCTGATGAGATGCCTGTGAAGCTTGTGAAAACGTGCCTTGCATATCGGCACAAAATCCACAAATCAACATGGCGGAAACGCGGCATGGCGCCGCCTCTATCGCGCGAGGGGCGGCGATTGTGCTCCGCATTCCGATCCGCTAGGTTGACCGGACGATCGGGCAGGTTTTTCGGTTAAGTTTGAGTCGCGCCGCCCGGTCGCGCCGCCGCCGGCCTCGCGCTTTTTCACGGAGTCACGGCATCAAATGGATTTTCTCAAGCCACGGTACACACCTATGAGCCGCCGTCGCCGCATCTATGAGGGCAAGGCGAAGGTCCTCTATGAAGGACCGGAGCCAGGAACCTTGATCCAGCACTTCAAGGACGATGCGACCGCCTTCAATGCGAAGAAGCATGAGGTGATCGAAGGCAAGGGCGTGCTCAACAACCGCATCTCGGAATACGTTTTCCAGCACCTGAACGAGATCGGCGTGCCGACGCACTTCATCCGCCGGCTCAACATGCGCGAGCAGCTGATCCGCGAGGTCGAAATCATTCCGCTCGAAGTTGTGGTGCGCAACGTCGCGGCGGGTTCGCTGTCGACGCGGCTCGGCATCGAGGAGGGCACGCAGCTGCCGCGCTCGATCATCGAATTCTACTACAAGAACGATCAGCTCGGCGATCCGATGGTATCGGAGGAGCACGTCACGGCCTTCGGCTGGGCGACGCCGCAGGAGATCGACGACATCATGGCGCTGGCGATCCGCGTCAACGACTTCCTCTCGGGCGTCTTCCTCGGGGTCGGCATCCGTCTCGTCGATTTCAAGATGGAGACGGGCCGCCTGTGGGAAAACGACATGATGCGCATCGTCGTGGCGGATGAGATCTCGCCCGAACTCGTGCCGGCTGTGGGACATCAAGATCCAACGACAAGCTCGACAAGGATCGCTTCCGCCGCGATCTCGGCGGCTTGCTCGAGGCCTACACCGATGTCGCCAAGCGCCTCGGCATCATGGCGGAGGGCGAGCGCCCGCAGGGCACCGGTCCGGTGCTGGTGAAGGGCTGAGCCTTAGCTCAACGCACCGACTTCGTGATCGACAATCCTGACTGGTCCGGCGAACTGCCGGATCAGTTCGACACATTGACGTTCGTCTAGCCCAATCACCTTCGGCGCGATTTCGACGCGGCGACCCGTCATCCGCGCAGGCAACATGTTCCCAGAGCCAAGCGGGCATATGGCGCGGCGGTTTCACCGTCCGTGACAGGAACGCAAAACTGATCGTGTTGGTGAGGTTGCCCCATGTGTTCCGCATCATCTCACGGCGGATTTCCTGCACCTCGTCCCAGCCGAGCGAACACGGACACCAGCGGTCGATCCGCGCCACGCCGGTTGGCCCGATCACGAAGGCCGAGCGGCCGTCGTACATGCGGTGATAGAGCCGGTAGAAAGTCTCGGCCGTCAGCGCCAAAAAGCACGCGAACGCGATGGCACGGACAGGCAGCGGCATCAGGTAGATCAGCGCCATCGGCCACGCGCCCTTGCCGCGCGTCGCGGGCAGCACCCAGTCAGGCTGCATGGCCCAATCCATGAACCAGATCATGGCGCCGAACACTACGCCGAGTAGCAGCACCCAGAACAGCGGGCCGCGCCGGTCAACGTAGAGGTAGACGTTGTTCCGATCGTCGAAATCGAACTGTGAAAACCTGACCCAGCGCATGGTCGTGCTCCGCCAGCCATCATGCGGACCCCGCGCTAGGGACTGGTAAAAGTGCACATTTCCTGCGCAAAACCTCGGCTACCGAGCGAAAAGCTGGTTACGCGCAAATTGACAGGACGTTGTGGAGTTGGCACCCAGTGGTGAGGCCGCATTCACCATCGAGTCCGCCCATGAAAGCCCGCGTCACCGTCACCCTGAAGAACGGCGTGCTCGACCCGCAGGGCAAGGCGATCGAGGGCGCGCTGAAGTCGCTCGGCGTCGCCGGCGTGGCGAGCGTACGTCAAGGCAAGGTGTTCGACATCGAGCTTGAGGCGGGCGATGCCGCGAAGGCCGAGAGTGCACTGAAGGAAGCCGCCGAGAAGCTGCTCGCCAACACGGTGATCGAGAATTTCCGGGTTGAAGTGACCGGCTAGTCGCGCTCTGGCCGCGGCGTGAAACGCAGTGGCGCTCATGGATCGATGTGGTAGATTTCCGGGCGGGTCATAACCTCCGGTTTTGTCATGCGGCTGATGGGCGCCACAGTTTTCGCAGCGAGCCTGCTTGCGTCGCTGTCCGTCGCTGGCGCGGACGCGCCGCGGTTCGCCGAGGTCAAGTGGCCGTTCCTGATCGACCAGTGGGGCTTGGGGCGCGCCTTCGCGTGCAAGGCGGCCGACTGCGGCCTTGAAGTGACGCTGTACCTGCGCGCCAAGGTGGGTTTCTGCAATTGCACCACCGGCGTCGCGGACGATGAGGAAGTCGAGCGCGTCAGCGATCTCAATCTCTTTGGCACGACGTCGCAGGGCAGGGCGTCCGGCGCACCCGTGTCGGTCGGCTGGATGAAGGGCCGCAGCCGCGCATTCGTGGTGGTCGGCGGCGGGCAGCCGCCGCGCTTTGCGACGACAATCGCGCTCAACAACAAGTGCGATGCGATCGTCGCGACCGTGGTTGCGAATCGCTCGCTGTCCCCCGATATCGAACGTGCCGCCGTCGAGTTCCTCGGCAGCGCGCCGTTGCTGGGCTGGGCCAAGGCCAATACGGGCCTCTAGCGCGTGATGCCGGAAACCGGGTAACAGCTTCGGCAAGATCGTCCGCAAGTCATAGATGGCTTCATGAAATCCGCCGTCGTCGTTTTTCCCGGATCCAATCGCGAGCGCGACATGGCGCGCGCGCTCCAACTGGTGTCGGGCCGCGCGCCCGCGATGGTGTGGCACGCGGACAGCGAACTGCCCGCCGGGACGGACCTTGTCGTGTTGCCGGGCGGCTTCTCCTATGGCGACTACTTGCGCTGCGGCGCGATCGCGGCGCGCGCCCCGGTCATGGGTGCGATCCGCGATCATGCACGCAAGGGCGGCCTCGTCATGGGCGTGTGCAACGGCTTTCAGATCCTGTGCGAAGCGGAGCTGCTTCCCGGCGTGCTACAGCGGAACAGCCAAGTGAAGTTCGTCTGCCGCGACGTGCACCTGAAGATCGAGCGCTCCGACACGCCGTTCACGCGCGGCTACAATGCGGGGCAGGTGATCCGCGTGCCGGTGGCGCACGGCGAAGGCAATTACTTCGCCAGCGAAGGCACGATCGGACGACTGGAGGCGGAAGGCCGCGTGCTGTTCCGCTACACCGACGCCGAAGGCAAGCGCGACCCGAAATCGAACGTGAACGGCGCGGTCAACTCCATCGCGGGCGTGCTGAACGAGAAGCTCAACGTGCTCGGCCTGATGCCTCACCCGGAGAATCACGTCGAGAGCGCGGTCGGCTGCACCGACGGTCGCGGCATGTTTGCCGGGCTGGTCGCGCATTTCGTGCAGGCAGCCTGAGTTTTCGGCATTTTTCAGTGAGTTGGGGGAACTGGCGAAATACCGTTTCGCGGCGCATCTATCTCCCCTAAACAGGGGCGAAAGGCGCCTCCCACGACATGATCCCGAACGAGCTGAAAATCACCCCCGAGCTGGTGGCCGAGCACGGCCTCAAGCCGGACGAATACCAGCGGATTCTCGACCTGATCGGCCGCGAGCCGACCATCACCGAGCTCGGCATTTTCTCGGCGATGTGGAACGAGCACTGCTCGTACAAGTCCTCGAAGATCCACCTGCGCACGCTGCCGGTCACTGGCGCATGCGTGATCCAGGGGCCGGGCGAGAACGCCGGCGTGATCGCGATCGGCGACGGGCTCGCGGTCGTGTTCAAGATGGAGAGCCACAACCACCCGAGCTACATCGAGCCGTATCAGGGCGCGGCGACTGGCGTCGGCGGCATCCTGCGCGACGTGTTCACGATGGGCGCGCGGCCGATCGCGTGCCTCAACGCGCTCTCCTTCGGCGACCCGAAGCATCCGAAGACGCGGCATCTCGTGTCCGGCGTGGTGGCAGGCGTCGGCGGCTACGGCAATTCGTTCGGCGTGCCAACGGTGGCCGGCTCGGTGCGCTTCCACGAACGATACAACGGCAACAATCTCGTCAACGCGATGGCCGTCGGCCTCGCCGAGACCGACAAGATTTTCTACGCGGCGGCTTCCGGTGTCGGCATGCCGATCGTCTATCTCGGCTCGAAAACCGGTCGCGACGGCATCCACGGCGCCAGCATGGCTTCGGCGGAATTCGGTGAGGACTCAGAGAGCAAACGCCCGACCGTGCAGGTCGGCGATCCGTTCTCCGAGAAGCTGTTGCTCGAGGCGTGCCTCGAGATCATGGAGAAGGACTGCGTGATCGCGATCCAGGACATGGGCGCGGCGGGGCTGACCTGTTCGGCGGTCGAGATGGGTGCAAAGGGCGATCTCGGTGTGCGTCTCGATCTCGAAAAGCTGCCGACACGCGAAACCGGCATGACGGCGTACGAGATGATGCTCTCGGAGAGCCAGGAGCGCATGCTCATGGTGCTCAAGCCCGAGAAGGAGAAGGAAGCCGAGGACATCTTCCGCAAGTGGGGTCTCGATTTCGCGATCGTCGGCGAGACCACGCCGGACAAGCGTTTCGTCGTGCGCCATAACGGCGACGAGATGGCGAACCTGCCGATCAAGGAACTGGGCGACGAAGCGCCGGTGTACGACCGGCCATACATGCCGACCGCGCGGCCGCCGGTGATCGATCCGGCGACGATCGATCCGCCGATGCCGCATGTCGAGGCGCTGGAGAAATTGCTGGCCTCGCCCGACCTCTGCTCCAAGCGCTGGGTGTGGGAGCAGTACGATCACATCATCCTCGGCAACACGTTCCAGCGTCCGGGCGGTGATGCGGCAGTCGTCCGCGTGAAGGAAGGGCCGAAAGGTCTCGCGCTCACGACCGACGTCACGCCGCGCTACTGCGAGGCCGACCCGTTCGAAGGCGGCAAGCAGGCGGTGGCCGAGACTTGGCGTAATCTCTGCGCTGTCGGCGCAAAACCGATGGCGCTGACCGACAATCTGAACTTCGGCAATCCGGAGCGGCCCGAGATCATGGGCCAGCTCGTCGGCTGCATCCAGGGGATCGCCACCGCCTGCAAGGCGCTGGAATTCCCGGTCGTGTCCGGCAACGTGTCGCTCTACAACGAGACCAACGGACGCGCGATCCTGCCGACGCCAACGATCGGCGGCGTCGGGCTGCTCGACGACTATGCGAAATCTGCGAGCATCGGCTTCAAGGCCGCCGACGAGATGATCGTGCTGCTCGGCGAAACGAAAGGCTGGGTTGGGCAGTCGCTTTACCTGCGCGAGATCTGCGGACGCGAGGAGGGCGCCCCGCCGCCGGTCGACCTGATGGCGGAGCGGCGAACCGGCGATTTCGTGCGCGCGCTGATCGACGAGAAGGTGGTGTCCGCCGTGCATGACATCTCGGATGGCGGCCTGTTGGTCGCGATCGCCGAGATGGCGCTCGCCTTAGGGATCGGCGCCAAGCTCTACGGCCCGCCCGCCTTCCTCACCGAGCACGGCTTCTGGTTCGGCGAAGATCAGGCGCGTTATGTCGTGACCCTCAAGCCTGATCAGGCCGACGCGCTCGCGGCGCGCGCGAAGACCGCCGGCGTGCCGACCCGCCGCATCGGCGTGACGCATGGCAATGCCTTGACCCTTCCCGGAGAGCGGGCGCTTCTGCTAGACGCTCTGCGTCAGCACCATGAGGGGTGGTTGCCGGCCTATATGGCCGGCGGCGCGAACTGATCGGAATCCGCCATGGCTATGGACGCGAGCGAGATCGAAAAGCTGATCAAATCTGGCATTCCCGACGCGCAGGTGACGATCCGTGACCTCGCCGGCGACGGCGATCACTATGCGGCGACCGTGATCGCGGCTTCGTTCCGCGGAAAGTCACGGGTGCAGCAGCATCAGCTCGTCTATCAGGCGCTCAAGGGCGAAATGGGCGGGAAATTGCACGCGCTGGCGCTGCAGACCGGGACACCAGAGGGCTGAATTGGCGAAATTTCGCCTCCCGGCGGGGTCTGGGCTGTGCACGGCGCTTGCGCTACATATATGCGGGATTGCGCCTGACTCGGGGTTTGGCTGCGGGCGCTGCAAAACGAGGGCATCATGGCGATCGAGCAGTTCATCGACAACGAAGTGAAAAGCAACGACGTGGTGCTGTTCATGAAGGGCACGCCGCAGTTTCCGCAGTGCGGCTTCTCCGGGCAGGTCGTGCAGATCCTCGACTACATCGGCGTGCCTTACAAAGGGCTCAACGTTCTGGAGTCCGACGACCTGCGCAACGGCATCAAGAGCTATTCGAACTGGCCGACCATTCCGCAGCTCTACGTGAAGGGCGAGTTCGTCGGTGGCTGCGACATCGTGCGTGAGATGTTCCAGGCGGGCGAGCTTCAGGGCCTGATGAAGGAAAAGGGCCTGCCCGTGAAGGAGAGCGCGTCGGCCTGACGCGCGATCCGCCACACCAGGCAAAAAAAAAGGCCGCCTCGTGGGCGGCCTTTCGTTTGCGTCGCGCGTGAAAAATCAGCGCGAATAGTACTCGACGACCAGATGCGGCTCCATCTTCACCGGATAGGGCACCTCGGCGGGCGCCGGAACGCGGGTCAACTTCGCGGTCATCTTGGAGTGATCGACCTCAAGGTAGTCGGGCACGTCGCGCTCGGCGAGGGCCTTTGCTTCCAGCACGAGGATGAGCTCCTTCGAGGAATCCTTCACTTCGACAACATCGCCGACCTTCACGCGATAGCTCGCGATGTTCACGCGCTGGCCATTCACCTTGACGTGGCCGTGGTTGACGAACTGGCGCGCCGCAAACACCGTCGGCACGAACTTCGCGCGATAGATCATCGCGTCGAGGCGGCGCTCGAGGAGTCCGATCATGTTGGCGCCCAAGTCGCCCTTCATGCGGATCGCCTCGTCGTAGATGCCGCGGAACTGCTTCTCGACAATGTTGGCGTAATAACGCTTGAGCTTCTGCTTGGCGCGCAACTGCACGCCGTAGTCGGAAAGCTTGCCCTTGCGGCGCTGGCCGTGCTGGCCGGGGCCGTATTCGCGCCGATTCACCGGGCTCTTGGGGCGGCCCCAGAGGTTCTCGCCCATTCGGCGGTCGATCTTGTATTTCGCTTCCAAGCGCTTTGTCATCGCGTCCTCGGTTGATGTGAAATGTGAGGAACCGCGCCCTCCTACTGTTCCGGACTCTCCGGAACCGACAGGCCTATGCCAAAGCGTTGGCATCGACCACGGGTGCGAAACGCCGCGCTGGCAAAAACCGGCGCGGCGAGCGGGTTATTAGGAGGAAAGGGCGGGGGTGTCAAATCGCGGCGGCAGCCGCGATCTCGCTTAAATCACGATGTGCCAAGGCTTTGGTGAATGCCGGGCAGGGTGGGCGCCCGGAGGTAAAAAATGCCGTGGCGGTGTGCGCAGGATCGCCCTCGGTGGCGGGGCCAACCAGTTCGATCACGCGTCGCGCGATCGCGGGCGCCGGATCGATCCAGCGCACCCGCCAAGGGGCCAACCGCTCGAACTGGTCGAGCAACAGCGGGTAATGCGTGCAGGCGAGTACGATGGTGTCCGTGCGCTCGGCGCCGTCGTCGACGAAACAGGGCTCGATTTCGGCGCGGATCGCATCGTCATCGACCGGCTTGCCCGCAAGTGCTGCTTCGGCGATCGCGGCGAGCCGTGCCGAACCGACGAGGTTCAAGTCGCAGCCCTGCCCGAAACTGCGGATCAGCGCATGGGTATATTCGCGCGCGACCGTCGCCTCCGTGCCGAGAACGGAGACGCGCTTGGAGTGCGAGGCCGCGCAGGCCGGCTTGATCGCCGGCACAGTGCCGACGAACGGCACGCTGAAGCGCGCGCGTAACGCGGGCAGCGCCTGAACCGAGGCAGTGTTGCAGGCGACGACCACGAGATCCGGCCGGTGTGTGGCGATCAACGCGTCCATCAGGCCGGTGACGCGAACGACGAGTTCATCCTCAGGCACCTTGCCGTAGGGGAACAGCGCATCATCCGCCGCATAGACGAAACGCGCATCGGACCGCGCGCGCGCGATTTCGCGGAACACCGTCAATCCGCCGACGCCCGAATCGAACACCAGGATGCAGGGGGAACGCATGAGGCGCGGTGTCACCGAAGGCCCAACCAGAACGGAACGCAGCGTGGCGCGATAACCGGCCTCGGGAGCGAGCCGCGGCGCGGCTGCGAGCGGCAACCGCTCGAAATGTCTCGCATGCTCTGTTCGCGAAGCCGGTTTCTGTACCGACATGGTGCTGTTCCCGTCCGGCCGGATTGTGGCGGGGAAGGGTTAATCAATGGCAACGGAGTGTCTTGTGCGGACGCCCCTGATTGAAAATCCGTAATGTTGGAACGGTGCCGCCGCGCCCCGGTTGCCCTGTCAGGCACTCGGCAAAATCAGGGAACAAACCCATGAACCTCAAGACGAAACTTATGGCGGCCGGCGCAGCGCTACTGCTCTCGGCCGGCAGCGCATTCGCGGTACCGGCCACGGCTGAGACCGACCTCAATGTCCGTTCCGGGCCGGGTACGCAGTTCCCGGTCGTCGGGTCGCTTCGTGACGGCGAGCCCGTCGATGTCGGCCCCTGCACCGGCGCGTGGTGCCAGGTGAGCTTCGGCGGCGGATCGGGTTACGCGAACCGGAACTACCTCGCGATGGGCGGGACGGTCGCGCCCGGGCCGGCCGTTGCGGCAACGCCGTACGTCTATGACGACGATTATGACTACGGTTCTGGTGTCTATGGCTACGGCTATGGACCTGGCATCGGCTTCTATGCCGGGCCGCGCCGTCATTGGCGCGGCGGGCATCATTGGTCCGGCGGCTGGCGCGGTCATGCCGGCAACTGGCAGAACCGCGGCGGTAACTGGCAGGGCCGTGGCAACTGGTCGGGGCGAGGCGGCGTGAACCGGCCGGGCGGCAATGCGGCGATTGGCGGAGCCGGCATGCCGCGCGGCGGCTTCGCGGCGGGGGCTGGCCAAGGCCGCGTCGGCATGGGTGGCGGTGGTGGCTTCCGTGGCGGCACGGCCGCGCCCATGGGCGGCGGCGGGGGTATCCGCAGCGCACCTGTCTCCGCACCCACAGGCGGTGGGGCAGGGGTGGGTGTCGCGGCCCCGGGACGCGGCGGCCGCTGACGTCAGATCGATCGTTCAAGAAGTTCCAGAGCCGGCGGGGATTCCCGCCGGTTCTTTTTTGTCCGTTGACAGTGGAGCACCTCACACACGCTTAAAGTGCAATTGTACTAAACAAACTGAGGCGGCAGGCTGCGATCGGGAGGGGCACGCGAATGGCCGACGCGGGCGGGCGAAACATCATCCTGCTGTCGGATGGGACCGGCAACAGCGCCGGCAAATTGTTCAAGACGAATGTCTGGCGCGTGTATGAGGCGCTTGATCTGTCGAACGCAAGCCAGATCGCGTCCTATGACGATGGTGTCGGCACGTCCTCGATCAAGCCATTTGCGGTACTGGGTGGAGCATTCGGTTGGGGGCTCAAGCGAAATGTGCTCGCCCTCTACATGTTCCTGTGTCTCAACTATAAGCCGGGCGACCGGATCTATGCTTTCGGTTTCAGCCGCGGTGCGTTCACGATTCGCGTGCTGATCAAGTTCATTCTGACCCAGAACTTGGTTGAGGAGTGGACGTCGACCGATGATTTGCGCCAGAAGGCGCTCCGTCTCTATCGCCGGTTTCGTTCGATGCAGACCGTTCACTATGGTCTGCACAGTGCGGCACGCCCGCTACGTGATCTTCTCGTGTGGTCGAAAGACTGCTGCACGCTCCGGCGCAAGGAACTCCGCGACATCAAGACTGTCGTCGTCCCGACGATCGAGTTTCTTGGTCTTTGGGATACCGTCGACGCGTACGGTTTACCGATCGCCGAGATCGGAAGAGGTGTTGACCGGTTCATCTGGCCTCTGTCTTTGAACGACAAGAAGTACGACTCTCGTATCAACAAGGCGTGTCACGCTCTTTCGATCGATGACAAGCGGACGACGTTTCATCCGCTCCTCTGGGATGAATGCGATGCGCCGGAGGTTGATCACACCGATCTCGAGCAATTCACGCAGGTTTGGTTCGCCGGCGTTCACGCAAATATTGGCGGCGGATATCCGGATGACGGCCTTTCTTTCGTGCCGTTGCGCTGGATGATCAAGGAGGCGACGAAGCGCGGTCTGCAATTCAATCAGCTTGCGGTCGCCGCCATCGATGTAAAAATCGCACCCTACGGCCGAATCTACAATTCACGAGCCGGACTCGGCGCCTACTATCGCTATGGTCCGCGTCGGCTCGACCCTGCACGAGACTGGCAGGGCGCGTGCATCGCGAAACCGAAGGTCCATGAAACGGTAATTTGGCGGATCGCGATCGGCACCGACGAATACGTCCCGCTCAGTCTGCCAAAAGACGCACGGATCGTGACTGAAGCACGCCCCGGCCTGCCGGCCGACAACGCGCCGATATTCACGAACGTCCTGGCGTTCGATGACTACAAGGCCGCGGTGCAAGATGTGGAAAGCGACCTGTACGGAGCACCCGCAGGAAAGGATGCGGACGATGAGAAACGGCAACGCGCCGCGCGAGACTTCAAGCTGCTCAGAGATCCGGATCCGCGCACGCTCGACCTGATTTGGGATACCGTTTGGTGGCGCCGCGTTGCTTACTTCGCAACGCTGATGTCGACCGCATTTCTGGTGCTGATACCCGCACTGGTCGACATCAATATCAAAGACGCTGCTTCAAATCCGATCACCCGCGTCGCGGGTCTGGCAACCGGATTTCTCCCCGGATTCGCGCGATCCTGGATCGAGGCGTTTCAATCCCACCCGTACATCGTTTCCTCGCTGGCCGGCTTCACCGGACTATTTGCGCTCTGGGGTGCAATGATCGATCGCCGCATCCAGGACCGCGCTCGCGGTGCGTGGAGCGACAAGTGGCAGGCCAACCGCTACCGCTGGTTCCAAACCAGTGTGCGGCAACGTTTTGCCGTGGCTATCGGACTATGGGTGCCGTTTGTTGTAGCGACCTTGCTGGCCATTGCGACGGCCACAATGGACGGCGACGTGGCCGTCGTCACGTTCCTTATATCCGTAGGTGTGGCCGCGATATTCTTGGTGCTCGCGGTCGTTGCGGCGATCTACGCCGTGGCTCTTTGGTTCATCGTGAGACGAGCGAAGGACGACAAGACCGAGTACCGCGGCTTGGGGTTGCTATTTGCTCTGGGCATGCGCTCACGGTTCGTCGCAGGCCCGTTCCGCCTCGTATCTAGTCAGGTGCTTCCAATCTTTTTTGCCGTTGCGCTGATCTTGGCGGCGGCAATCGCGCTAAGTCGGATTTCCTTCGACTTTATGGATTCCGGCGGCTGGGTTTGCACCGGCGGAGCCAGCAGTGAGATGCCGAAGGAGGGCACGACCACCATCCCGTTCGTCACAAACACAGGATGTCAGGCCGCAAACATCATGCTCGATCCGAAGGTGAAGTACCGGATTGAGATCGTTGACGCCGAGGACTGGAAGGATGGCGAGGTGACCGTCAGCCCGCGAGGCACGTCGACTCTGGCGATAGGCCTGCACAAGTTCATGCACCTGCTGTTGCGCAGAAAGTTGACATCGTCATGGTTCGTCGTGGTGGTACGGATTGGTGATGAGGGTAACGAGGAGTATGTGCTGACAACCGGGACGAACGAAATAACCCCGACGCGACAGGGGCAGCTTTACGTCTTCGTCAACGACGCCGTCATTGGATGGTTCGGTTACGACCGTCACTACGAAGACAACAAGGGAAGCGGCAAAATCAAGATAACGCGCGTCGGGGAAACTTCGCGGTGACACACTAGGCGGCACGGCGCCCGTGAAATGCGGCACGAACGCGATGGCGAAAGGTAAATCCTTTACGCCGCCCCAAACACCCGCTTGAAGATCGTATCGACGTGCTTGAAGTGATAGCCGAGGTCGAAATTGGTCTTCGATCTCGGCGTCGCTGAGAAATTTCTTCACGTCCTTGTCGGCCTTCAGCAGCGTCGAGGAAATCGCCTTCGCCGCGCCAGACCGGCATCGCGTTGCGCTGGACCAGCGAGTAGGCCTCCTCGCGCGAGGCGCCTTTCTGCGTCAGCGCGAGCAGCACGCGCTGCGAGTGGATCAGCCCGCCGAGCCGGTCGAGGTTCTTCTGCATGTTCTCCGGATAGACCATCAGCTTGTCGATCAGCGCCGGTGAGCCGCGCGAGCGCGAAGTCGAGCGTCACGGTCGCGTCGGGGCCGATCATGCGCTCGACCGAGGAATGCGAGATGTCGCGCTCGTGCCAGAGCGCGACGTTCTCCAGCGCCGGCGTCACATAGGCGCGCACCATGCGGGCGAGGCCGGTGAGGTTTTCCGACAGCACCGGATTGCGCTTGTGCGGCATCGCCGAGGAGCCCTTCTGGCCCGCGCGAGAAGAACTCCTCGGCCTCCAGCACCTCGGTGCGCTGCAGATGGCGGATTTCGATCGCCAGCCGCTCGACCGACGAGGCGACGACGCCGAGCGTGGCGAAAAACATCGCGTGGCGGTCGCGCGGGATGACCTGCGTCGAGATCGGCTCGACCGCCAGCCCCATCCTGCGGCGACATGCGCCTCGACGCGCGGATCGATCTGCGCGAATGTGCCGACCGCGCCGGAGATCGCGCAGGTCGCGACCTCCTTGCGGGCGGCGATCAGCCGCTCGACGTTGCGCGAGAACTCCGCATAGGCCTGCGCGAGCTTCAGCCCGAACGTCACCGGCTCGGCATGGATGCCGTGCGAGCGGCCGATGGTCGGCGTCATCTTGTGCTCGAAGGCGCGGCGCTTGAGCGCGGCAAGCAGCTTGTCGATATCGGCGATCAGGATGTCGGCGGCGCGCGCGAGCTGCACGTTGAGGCAGGTGTCGAGCACGTCCGACGAGGTCATGCCCTGATGCACGAAGCGCGCTTCCGGGCCGACGATCTCGGCGAGATGCGTCAGGAACGCGATGACGTCGTGCTTGGTCTCGCGCTCGATCTCGTCGATGCGCGCGACGTCGAAGGTCGCGTGCCGCGCCTTTTCCCAGATCGTGTTGGCGGCTTCCTTCGGGATGATGCCGAGCTCGGCCATCGCGTCGGCCGCGTGCGCCTCGATCTCGAACCAGATGCGGAAGCGGGTCTGCGGGTCCCAGATCGCCGACCATCTCGGGACGGGAATAGCGCGGGATCATGCGGCTTCTCCGCGCGCCAGCATCGCGGCATTGCGGATCGCCGCGATGTTCTTGGCATAGGCCGCAGACCCGCCCTTGAAGACGGCCGAGCCGGCGACCAGCACATTGGCGCCGGCGCGCGCGACCTCCGCGGCATTGTCCGCCGTGACGCCGCCGTCGACCTCGATGTCGATCGGCCGCCCGCCGCAGAGCGCGCGCGCCCGCGCGATCTTGTCGAGTCGCGACGGCGATGAACGATTGGCCGCCGAAGCCGGGGTTGACCGACATGATCAGGATCAGGTCGACCAGATCGATCACGTTCTCGATCGTCTCGACCGGCGTGCCGGGATTGAGCGTGACGCCGGCCTTCTTGCCGAGCGCGCGGATCGCCTGCAGCGAGCGGTGCACATGCGGGCTCGACTTCGACATGCACCGTGATGATGTCGCAGCCGGCCTTGGCGAAGGCTTCGAGATAAGGATCGCACGGCGCGATCATCAGGTGGGTGTCGAACGTCTTTTTCGAGTGCGGCCGCATGGCAGCGATTGCGGCCGGGCCGAACGAGATGTTCGGCACGAAATGGCCGTCCATCACGTCGAGATGGATCCAGTCGGCGCCGGCCTGATCGACCGCGCGCACCTCGTCGCCCAGTTTGGCGAAATCGGCGGCAAGGATCGACGGCGCGATGAGCAGCGGGCGCATGAATTCTCTCGAAAAATCCGCCGTTTGGGTATCACGGCGAAGGTGCAGGAGCAACGCGGCGCGCCAGCGGTTTCAACATCGCCGGCATCAGGTAGATCGGGAATTGCGCCACCGCGAAATAGAGCCAGGTCAGCTCCGGCACGGCGGTGCCGGCGGCGGCCAGCATCAGGCCCATGTTGCGGTTGCCGGCGGCAAGGCCCAGCGCAAGGGCCTGTCCCATGCCGAAGCGGGCGAACACGATCGCGGTCAGTCCCATCAAGCCGAACGAGAGCGCGAAGGAAAGCAGAGTCAGGCCAAGCACTTTCAGCGGTTCGTTCAGGATCGAATAGAGCACGCCGTCCATCAGGGCGACCGCGAAGAAAAACAGTGCGATGACGCTGAGCCCGTCGATGCGCTCCTTCTGCGCATCGATCCACGGTTGGCCGACGAAGCGCCGCACCAGCCAGGCGACGATCGCGGCGCCGGCCAGCATCGCCAGCAGCTTGGCGCCGAGCAGATAGGGCGACAACGCCATGCTGTCGCCGACAAACAGCGCGGCAAATACCGGCGCAGTGAGCGGCGTGACCGCGGTGCAGATGACGAGCGTGGCAAGCGAGAGCGCGGCATCGAGCCCCATCAGCGCGGCGAGCGTCGGCGCGGAGATCACCGGGGGCGCCGCGGCCTGCAGGATCATCGCGATGTACAAGCCGGGCAGGCGGTCGGACATGCCCAACGCGATCAGCGACAGCCCGATCAGAACCGGTGTGACGAGCATCATCCAGATTGAGGCGGCGGCTACGCGAGCCGGCTGGGTGAAGTGTTTCCGCACCTCAGCCGGATCGACGCGCAGGAAGGCGAGGCACAGCAGCGCGAAGAGCGCGTAGGCGAATATCGGCTTGAGGAAAGCGGCAAGCGGGGGCAGCATCACGCCGATGAACAACGAGGCCGCGACAGCGCGCGTGCCTTGGCGGCCGAGCCAGGACAGCGCCGCCGCCAGCGCGTTGAGCATCAAAAACTCCGGCAATCCGGCGAAAATCACGCCGCGAAAGGACGGATCGCGGCATATCAGCCATGCTTGGCGTCGTCGAGGGCGGATGGCGATATGTAAACCCGCACGAGACCTAAGAGGACCGGCATGGCGCGCACCGATGCAATCGTTCTGGGAGCCGGCATTGTCGGCACGTCGATCGCGCTGCATCTGGTGAAGCGCGGCCTGTCGGTGGCGCTGGTCGACAAGCGCGGGCCGGGCGAGGAAACGAGTTACGGCAACACCGGCGTGATCGTCGGCGCCAGTGTGTTTCCGACGGCGTTCCCGCGCAGCCTGAAGAAGCTCCTGCAAGTGGCGCTCAAGCGTGCGCCGGAGGCGAACTACCACTGGGGCGACCTGATGAAGATCGCGCCGTGGCTCTGGTCCTATTATCGTTTCTCGTCGCACGAATTTCTGAAGGACAGCGCCACGAAGTTGCGGCCGCTGATGGCGCGCTCGGTTGCCGAGCACAAGGAACTGCTCGCCGAGTCGGACGCGCTGAAATATCTGCGCGAGAACGGCTGGCTGACGCTTTATCGTAGCGATGCGGCGTTCGAAGCGATGAAGCCGCAGCTCGAATTCGGGGCGCAGATCGGTGTGGCGGCGCAGGCGCTCGACACTGCGGGCACGCTGGCATTGGAGCCGAATCTCAATCCGGTGTTCCGCCATTCGCTGTTCTGGCCGGATGTCGCCTCGCTCTCCAATCCGCTGATGGTGACGCGGGCCTATGCGGCGCGGTTTGCGGCGCTCGGCGGCGTGTTCATCAATGGCGATGCGCGCTCGTTGCATCGTGCCGACGGCAAGTGGCGCGTCGATACCAACGAGGGCCACGTGAATGCCGACAATGTCGTCGTCGCGATGGGTCCATGGTCGCCGGATGTGCTGGAGCCGCTCGGCATCAAGGTGCCGCTCGGTATCAAGCGCGGCTATCACCGGCACTACGACCGGAAAGGCAACGCGACGCTGTCGCGGCCGGTGATCGATACCGAATATGGCTATGCGCTCACCCCGATGGAGCAGGGCACTCGCCTCACCACCGGTGCGGAGTTCGCGAGCCGCGATGCGCCCGCGACGCCGGTGCAGTTCGACCGGCTGATGCCGCACGCGAAGGAGCTGTTTCCGCTCGGCGAGCCGAACGAAGCCGAGCCGTGGCTCGGGCGGCGGCCGAACATGCCGGATGCATTGCCGGTTGTAGGCCGCGCGCCGGGGCAGGGCGGGCTGTGGCTCGCGTTCGGCCATGGGCATTGGGGGCTGACGCTCGGGCCCGTCACCGGGCGGCTGATCGCCGACATGATGACCGGCGCGACGCCGTTCACCGATCCGGCGCCGTATCGGGCCGAACGATTCAGCTAGCCGCGAACCTGTCTTTCCAACTCGGCAGCGCGCCCGCGAAGGGCAGGGCGGTCGCCTCGTAGACACCACGCGCGACCGCGCGCGCCAGCACATTGGCGGCGAGCGCGCCGAGTTCGGCGAATGCATAGATCGGATCGGCGAGCGGGCGCTTTCCGGTTGAGGCCGCGAACACGATGTCGCCGTCCAATGGCGTGTGCACCGGATAGATCGCGCGGGCGAGACCGTCATGCGCGACGACGGCGAGGCGCTTCGCCTGCGCTTTGGTGAGCGTGGCGTCGGTCGCGACCAGCGCGATGGTGGTGTTCTCGCGCACGCCGCCCTTGAGGCGGATACTCAGTGCATCGCCCGGAAATGGCGAGGGCAGGCCGCGCCCGCCAAACTCGCCGTTCTGCTCGAACGGCGCGGCCCAGAAATGCGGGCCGTTGCCGATGTTGGCGCTGCCGACCGCGTTTACGATGACAATCGCGCCGACCGTCGCGCCGTCGCGTGTCTGCGCCGAAGCCGAGCCGAGCCCGCCCTTGAGGTTGACGGTGGTCGCGCCGTAGCCCCCGCCCACGCTGCCGAGCTTGAAATCGCGCGTGCCATTCGCGGCAGCCGTAAAGCCGAGATCGCGATAGGGCGGAAAGCGGCCCCAGTCCTTGTTCCCGCCGTTCATCAGGTCGAACACGATCGCGCCGGGCACGATCGGCACACGCACATTGCCGATGGCGAAGCCGCGGCCCTGCTCGCGCAGCCAGGCCTGCACGCCGCTCGGCGAATCGAGGCCGAAGGCGGAGCCGCCGGACAGCACGACCGCATCGATCCGCTCCACCGTCTCGTCCGGCTGCAACAGGTCGATGTCGCGGGTGCCGGGCGCGCCGCCGCGCACGTCGGCGGACGCTACCGCCGGCTCGTCGAACACAATCGCGGTCACGCCGGAGGCGAGTTTTGCGTCCTCGGCATTGCCGACCGAGCAGCCCGGGCACATCGGTGATCAAATTGCGCACGTTCACGTCCCGATCACATCGCAAACACGAGTCGCCGCCGTGGCTTGCAGTGAGCGGCTTCCTCTGCACATTAGGGGCGCATGGCCGCCGATGTCACCATTCTCGCCGCGTTGTTCGCCGGCCTGTTGAGCTTCCTGTCGCCCTGCGTGCTGCCGCTGGTGCCGCCTTATCTCGTCTATCTGGCGGGGACCTCGCTCGAACGGCACGCCGACGCTGAGCCTGCGCCGCGGGTGCGCTGGGAAACAGTCGGCGCGGCGGCGCTGTTCGTTGCGGGCTTCTCCACCGTGTTCATCGCGCTCGGCGCGAGCGCGAGCGTGTTCGGCTCGCTGATCCGCGCTTATGCCGACAAGCTCGCGATCGTCGCCGGCATCGTGATCATCATCATGGGGCTGCACTTCCTTGGTGTGACGAAACTCGCGCTGATGTATCGCGAGAAGCGCATGGAAATGCCGAAGCCGGTCGGCCTGTGGGGCGCCTACGTGATGGGGCTCGCGTTCGCGTTCGGCTGGACGCCCTGCATCGGGCCGATCCTTGCGGTGATCCTCGCCATCGCGGCGTCCGAGGCGACGGTAACGAAGGGCGCCGGCCTGCTCGCGGTCTATTCGCTGGGCTTGGGCATTCCATTCATGGCGGCGGCGTTCGCGGTCGAGCCGTTCGCCAGGTTCCTGGCGCGCTTCCGCAGACACCTGCCGGTGGTCGAGAAGGTGATGGGCGGTCTGCTGGTGCTCACCGGCATCGCGTTTCTCACCGGGTTTGTGACCACGGCGAGCTTCTGGTTGCTGGAGGCGTTTCCGGTGCTTGGAAGGATTGGTTGAGGGGCATGAGCACACACGAGCTGCACGTCACGGCGGCCGGTGCGTACGAGCATGTGCTGCACGACCTGATCCCTGCGTTCGAGCGTGAGGCTGGCGTTTCGGTGCGGCTGGCGGTCGCGAATGCGGCCGGCGTGCTCAAGCGCATCGAGAGCGAAGGAGCCTGCCGATGTGGTGCTCACCTCGGCGGCCGGGATCGCGCATCTTGTTTCGGCCGGGACTGGCCGATGCGAGGACCGCAACGGAAGTCGCGCGCGTCGGTCTCGGCATCGCGGTTCGTCCGGAGCTGCCGGTGCCCGACCTCAGCGGCTCGGCGGCCGTGCACGCGGCACTGCTGTCGGCGACGCGCGTCGCGTTCATCGATCCAAATGGCGGCGGCACATCCGGTCCGTTGATCCAGAAGCTTTTCGAGCGGCTCGGCATTGCGCGACAGATGAACGAAACCGGCGTCCTGTCGAAAACCGGGAAGGATGTCGTGCGCGCCGTGACATCCGGCGAAGCAACCCTTGGCCTGACGCAGGCCACCGAACTGATCGGCGCGAAGGGCGTGCAGTTCGCCGGTTATCTTCCGGCAGAGGTGCAGGTCGTCAGTGTGTACTCAGGGGCGGTTACCGCTTACGCCACGGCGCCCAACGCCGCACGCTTCATCCAGTTTCTGAAGAGCCCCGCCGGTGCCGAGGCCTTCCGCCGCGGCGGGCTGGGATCCGGCCTAGTTCGGCGCCTTCGGCCAATTGGTGATCGGGCCGCGCGCGGTTTCCCACGCCTTCGCGAGCTTCAGCACACCGTGATCGTCGAAGCGTCGGCCGATGATCTGCACGCCGATCGGCAGGCCGGACGTCGTGAACGCCGCATTGATCGACACCGCGGGCTGCTCGGTGAAATTCCACGGCGCCGTGAAGCAGATATGCTCGAACGGCCGTTCGGGGTCGTCGCCGGGCGAGCAGCGCTCGGCCGGGAAGGCCGGGACGGGCGCAGTCGGCGAAATCAGATAGTCGATCTTGCCGAACAGCAGCGCGGCGAGGCGGCGCAGTTCGAACGTCTGGTTGAAGCCGCGCATCGCCTCGGCGCCGGAGAGCTTCGCGCCGCCCTCGGCCCATTTGAGCGTGTAGGGATGGATTTTCGCGCGCTGCTCCGTCGGCCACGGTTCGATGTCGCTCCACGAACGCGCGCGGAAGAAGTTGTCGATGCCATCGACAATCGTCCGGCTCATGAGCGGCGCAACCGGCTCGACGATCGCGCCTTCTCCCGCGAACCATTTCGCAACCCCCTCGACTGCCGCCTTCACCTCCGGATCGACCGGCATTCCGACGCCGGCGTCGAGCAGGAGTCCGATGCGCTTGCCCTTGCAGGGTGCCGCCGAGGTTCATCCAGTCGATGTCCTGCACCGGCAGGCTCATGCCGTCGCGATGGTCCGGCTTCGAGAGCACCGTCATCATCAGCGCGGTGTCGTCGACCGTGCGGGTCATCGGGCCGGCAACGCGCGCCACATAAGGCGGATCGATCGGGATGCGCCCGAGGCTCGGCTTCAGACCGACCAGGCCGCACCAGCCCGCCGGCAGGCGCACCGAGCCGCCGATGTCGGTGCCGACATGCAGCGGGCCGTAGCCGGCCGCTCCCGCCGCGCCCGCGCCCGAGCTCGAGCCGCCGGGATTCTTCGACAGGTCCCACGGATTGCGGGTGAGCGGATGGAAGCTCGAGACGCCGGACGACGTCATGCCGAGGTCCGGCATCGTGGTCTTGGAGAAGATGATCGCGCCGGCCTCGCGCAGCCGGGCAGGCGGCGGTGCATCCTGCGGCGGCGGGAATGAGCGGCATCGCGGCGGTGCCGAGCGGCACCGGCACGCCCTTCGTGGCGATGTTGTCCTTCACGGTGACCGGCACGCCGTCGAGCGGGCCGTTCGGCGCACCCTTCGCCCAGCGCTCGGTCGAGGCCTGCGGCTTCGGCGCGCGCGCCCTCCGGATCGTAGGCGTAGAGCGCCTTGATGTGCGGCTCCCAGCGCGCGATGTGCGTTTCGATATCGGCGAAGACCTCGGACGGCGAAACGGATTTCGCGCGATAACGCGCAAGCAACTCGACGGCGCAAAGGTCATGGAGTTCGGTCATCGGAAAATCGTGCTCCCGGGGAGGCCGTCATCGTAGCAAATTCGGCGCGCGCGTATCGGCATTCCGTGAAAAGAAAACGCCCGCCCCGGAGACCGGGACGGGCGCTTCGAACGTCAGCTAACGAGGGATCAGGAGCCCTTGTTGTCGAGTTCGACGTAGGTGATCTTGCCCGATGCGTCCTTCTTCCAGACGTACATGACGTAGTCCGGACGGGTGATGTCGCCCTTCTTGTCGAAGGACAGTTCGCCGATCACCGTCTTGAACTTCTTGCCCGAGTTGATCTGCGCGGCAACCTTCTTGGGATCGAGCGACTTGGCGGCTTCGGCGGCCTGCTTCATCACTTCCACGGCCGCGTAGCTGTAGAGCGTGTAGGCTTCCGGCTCGAACTTCTTGGCGCGGAATTTCTCCACGATCGCCTTGGCCTCCGGACGCTTGCGCGGATCGGGCGCGAACGTCATCAGCGTGCCTTCGACGCCGGGGCCGCCGACCGAGACGAACTCGTCGGAGGTGATGCCGTCGCCGCCCATCAGCGGAGCCTTGACGCCCTGGTCGCGCATCTGGCGCACGATCAGGCCGCCTTCGGTGTGCAGGCCGCCCCAGTAGACGAGGTCGGCGCCGGAGGCCTTGATCTTGGAGACGAGCGCCGAGAAGTCCTTCTCGCCGAGGTTCACGCCCTCGTAGAGCACTTCCTTCATGCCGCCTTTGTTGAGACCCTTCTTGGTCTCGTCGGCGAGGCCCTGACCGTAGGTCGTCTTGTCGTGGACGATCGCGATCTTCTTGCCCTTCATGTTCTTGGCGATCCAGGCGGAGGCGACCGAGCCCTGCTGGTCGTCACGGCCGCAGGTGCGGAACGTGTTCCAGAGCTTGCGTTCGGTGATCTTCGGATTGGTGGCCGACGGGCTGACCATCAGGATGCCGTTTTCGGCATAGGACTTCAGACGCCGGCATCGTGACGCCGGAGTTGAAGTGGCCGACGACGAACTTCACGCCGTCGCCCGCGAACTTGTTCGCGACCGAAACGCCCTGCTTGGGATCGGACACGTCGTCGCCGTAGCTCACGGTGATCTTCTGGCCCATGATGCCGCCGGCGGCGTTGATGTCTTCGACCGCCTGATCGGTGCCGTTCTTGAGCTGCGCGCCGAAGGCGGCGTTCGGGCCGGTCAGCGGGCCGGCGACGCCCATCTTGATCTGGGCCTGCGCGGTGCCGGCGAAGGCGATAGCCGCGCCGAGCGCCAGACCGAGAGTCAGTAATTCGCTTCATACACTTCTCCCCTTATTGAATTGGTGGGAGGCGATCCGGCAACGCGCCGACGCGACGGCCTCTTGCCCCAATTGAAGCCCTAAACTGCGGCAAAAGTCACCCGGGTTGTGCCCCTTTTCCGCGATTGCGTCGGTGCGCCGCGTCCAGCGGAGGAATCCGGCCCTGGTATTGATCCAGCTGTATTGCGTCGTCATTTGGGCGACGCGGGTCGCGCGGAAGCCGAGAAAGCCGAAAATCAGGCAAACGACGGTGTCGACCACGTAGAACTGCGGCGAAAGCAGCGTTCCCTCGAACAGCGCGAAGTGGATGAAGCGCACCGCCGCCCCGAGAATCAGCATGTAGAGCGCCACATGCCACCACGGCCGCCAGGTCGAGGCGATGGCGCGGCCGGCGAGCCATGCGGCGCCGCCGCCCATGACGACGGTCACCAGCAGGAACAGGCCGACATAGTCTTCCTCGTACGAGAATGCCGTTCATCCGGGATGACGGCCGAGTCCGGACCGTTTCCGGATCATGCGCCGGCCTCCTGCCGCCCGCCTTCCAGGTAGGCGGACTTCACCTCCGGCCGCTCCAGCAGCTCCTTGCCGGTGCCCGACAGCGTGATCACGCCGTTGACCATGACGTAGCCGCGGTGCGCGAGCTTGAGCGCATGGAAGGCGTTCTGCTCGACCAGGAACACGGTGAGCTTTTCGGTCCGGTTGAGTTCGCGGATCGCATCGAAGATCTGCCGCACGATCAGCGGCGCGAGGCCGAGCGAGGGCTCGTCGAGCAGCAGCAGGCGCGGGCGCGCCATCAGGGCGCGCGCGATCGCGAGCATCTGCTGCTCGCCGCCGGAGAGCGTGCCGCCGCGCTGGTGCAGCCGCTGCTTCAGGCGCGGGAACAGCGTGAAGATCTTTTCCAGATCGGCGGCGAAATTCGACTCGCCCGCGACGATCGCGCCCATCTGGAGATTTTCCAGCACGGTCATGCGCGAGAAGATGCGGCGGCCCTCGGGCGACTGCGCGATGCGCAGCCGCGCGATTTCGTGCGTTGGCAGGCGCGTGATGTCGCTGCCCGTCGAAGATGATCGAGCCTTCGCGCGCGCGCGGATTGCCGAAGATCGTCATCATCAGCGTCGATTTGCCGGCGCCGTTCGCGCCGATCAGCGTGACGATCTCGCCGTCGGCGACGTCGACATCGACGTTCCGCAGCGCCTGGATTTTGCCGTAGAAGGTCGAGACGCCGCGCACGGCGAGGAGAGGAGTGGTCATAGCCCCACCTCCGCCTCGACCTTGGCGACCTCGTCGTCCTCGACGCCGAGATAGGCGGCGATCACCTTCTGGTCGTTGCGCACGGCCTCCGGCGTGCCGTCGGAGATCTTCACGCCGTAGTCGAGCACGACCACGTGGTCGGAAATCTGCATCACCACGCTCATGTCGTGCTCGATCAGCAGGATCGAGGTCGCGTGCTCGTCGCGGATCGAGAGCAGCAGCTCGTTCGAGCTCGATGGCTTTCGCGCGGATTGAGGCCGGCGGCGGGCTCGTCGAGGCAGAGCAGCACCGGGTCGGTGCACATCGCGCGCGCGATTTCGAGCCGGCGCTGCGCGCCGTAGGGCAGGTCGCCGGCCGGATCGTCGGCGCGGTCGATCAGGTGCGTCTTCTCCAGCCAGTGGCGCGCCTTTTCGACCGCGGCTTTTTCGGCGCGGCCGTAGATGTGCGGCGCGAACACGCCGATGCAGCGTGTAGCCGGACGCCGCCATCAGCATGTTGTGCTGCGCCACCAGCATGTTCTCGAACACCGTCATGCCGGAGAACAGGCGGATGTTCTGGAACGTGCGCGCGACGCGCGCCTGCTGCGTCACCAGATAGTCCGGCATGCGCTCGAGCAGGAACAGCGCTTCGTCGCCGCGGCGCAGGCTGCGCGTGCCGCGCTCGGTGAGCGTGTCGATCTCGTCCCAGATCGCGTCGCCGTGCGCCAGCGCGATGCGCCCTTCGGTCGGCTTGTAGAAGCCGGTGATGCAGTTGAACACCGTGGTCTTGCCGGCGCCGTTCGGGCCGATCAGCGCGGTGATCTCGCCGCGCGCCGCCGAGAACGACAGATCGTCGACCGCGACAAGGCCGCCGAAGCGCATGGAGAGATGCTCCACGCGCAGCACCGGTGCGGCGCGCGCCGCGCTCATCCGTGGCCTTCCTTCACGAACGAGCCGAGGATGGTGCGGCGCTCCTTGTAGAAGGCCGAGGGCTCGCGCGTGCCGACCAGGCCGCGCGGCTTCCAGATCATGATCAGCACCATCGCGAAGCCGAAGATCAGCATGCGGTACTGCGTCGGGTCGAAGTCGGCGCCGAACACGCAGCTTGAGGAAATCGAGCTCGCGCATGATCTCGGTGCCGCCGATCATCACGACG
The DNA here is from genome assembly GCA_963779545.1 of uncultured Alphaproteobacteria bacterium. Lineage (GTDB taxonomy): Bacteria > Pseudomonadota > Alphaproteobacteria > Rhizobiales > Xanthobacteraceae > PALSA-894. Next base: position 247,115 of record CAVZYQ010000022.1, read on the forward strand.
GCCGCGACCGCGACGCCGATCATGCTGCCCATGCCGCCGAGCACCACGATCGAGAGGATCGTCGCGGACTCCAGGAAGGTGAACGACTTCGGCGAGATGAAGCCCTGCCGCGCCGCGAAGAACGAACCGGCGAAGCCCGCGAACATCGCGCCCATCGCGAACGCGGTGAGCTTGGTGTTGGTGGTGTTGATGCCGAGCGAGCGGCAGGCGATCTCGTCCTCGCGCAGCGCTTCCCAGGCGCGGCCGACGGGAAGCTGGCGCAGGCGGATCGTCACATAGGCGGTGACCAGCGCGAGCGCGAGGATGACGTAATAGAGGAACAGCGTGCGGTAGACCGGCGTGAATTCGAGTCCCGAAGGTCGCGGCGAAGCCTTCCTCGGTGGCGTTGAACGGAATGCCGAATAGCGTCGGGCGCGGGATGCCGCTGATGCCCGCATAGCCGCCGGTGAACGAGACCCAGTTGATCAGGATCAGCCGGATGATCTCGCCGAACGCCAGCGTGACGATCGCCAGATAGTCGCCGCGCAGGCGCAGCACCGGAAAGCCGAGCAGGATGCCCCAGAACGCCGAGAGGAATCCGGCGAGCGGCAGCAGGATCCAGAACGAAAGGCCGAACTCCTTGGCGAGCAGCGCGTACGAGTAGGCGCCGACGGCGTAGAACGCCACGTAGCCGAGGTCGAGCAGGCCGGCGAGGCCGACCACGATGTTCAGGCCCCAGCCGAGCATGATGTAGATCAGGATCTGGATGCCGAAATTGTCGATCCACTTCAGCGCGCCGTGCGGGCGAAAGAACATGATGAGGATCACGGGATAGACCACCACGAATCCCATCGCGAACGGCGTGAACCAGTTCGTGAATGCGTGCTTGGCCGCCGTGACGCGCGGGTGTTCGGCATGCGGACTGAGCGCGCGGCGTTCGCGCCACGGCTGGATCACGAGCGAGCCGAGCAGCTTGGCGGCGGTGATGATGGCGACGATCGCGAGCAGCAGCGGCATGCGCGTTTCGAGCTCGAGCTCGTTGCGCATGTTCTGCACGGTCTTGAAGCCGATCAGCGGCAGCAGCAGCGCGAACGAGATCAGCGCAGTGATGGCCGCGTCCTTCAGCGCCTTGCCGACGTCGGCGCGCGGCGCGGTCGAGGCCGCAGTGCTCATCACACCTTCTCGACCTCGGGCCGCCCGAGCAGGCCTTGCGGCAGGAAGATCAGCGTGATGACGAGGATCGAGAAGGCGGCGACGTCCTTGTAGTCGATCGAGAAATAGGCCGACCACATCGTTTCGATCAGGCCGATCAGGATGCCGCCGATGACCGCGCCGGGCAGCGAGCCGATGCCGCCGAGCACGGCCGCGGTGAACGCCTTGATGCCGGGCACGAAGCCGTCGGAGAAATTCACCACGCCGTAGTACATCAGGTACATCGTGCCGGCGACGGCCGGCGAGCGCCGCGCCGATCACGAACGTGATCGAGATGGTGCGGTCGACATCGACGCCGACCAGCGCCGCCATCTTCTGGTCCTGCTCGCAGGCGCGCTGCGCGCGGCCGAGCGAGGTGCGCGAGACCAGATACCAGAAGCCTGCCAGCAGCACGGCCGTGATCGAACCAGATGATGAGCTGGCGATAGGAAATCGTGACGTCGTAGTCGCCCTGGATCAGCACGATCACGTCGCGCAAGAGCGGGTCGGTCGCCTTGTTGCGCGGCCCTTGCGTCACCTGCACGAAGTTCGAGAGGAAGATCGACATGCCGATCGCCGAAATCAGCGGCGCGAGGCGGAACGAGCCGCGCAGCGGCCGGTAGGCGACGCGCTCGATCGTCCAGTTGACCAGCGCGGTGAACACCATCGCGACGATCAGCACGATCAGCAGTGCCAGCGCGACCGAACCGACGCCGAGCCATGTCGTGAGGATCAGGAGCGCGATCAGCGCGACGAAAGCTCGACACCATGAACACGTCGCCGTGGGCGAAATTCACCATGCCGATGATGCCGAACACCATCGTGTAGCCGATGGCGATCAGCCCGTAGATCGAGCCGAGCGTGATCCCGTTGATGAGCTGCTGGATGAAGACTTCCATGCGCCCACGTTGCCCGTTCAGGGCTCCCCTCGTTGTCCCGGCGCTGCCGTCCCCGGAAGGCGGCTCGTTTCAATGTCTTAACAGGCAGTTCGGGCAGCGGCAACGGCGCGGCGCGCTTGTGTCACAGCGGTTTGGTCGACTGCGCACAGGTTGCTATCTTGCCCGCAATGGAAGCGAACTCGGAACTCATTCTCCGCGTCGGCGCGGCGCTTGGCATATTCTCCGTGCTCGCGTTCTGGGAAGTGCTCGCGCCGCGACGGGCGCTGTCGGTCGGTCGTGCACCGCGCTGGCCGGGCAATCTCGGCATTCTGATTCTCGACGCGTTGCTGGTGCGGTTGCTGATACCCGGCGCCGCAGTCGGCATTGCGGTGATCGCCGCTCAGCGCGGCTGGGGCCTGCTCAACATCACGCCGTGGCCGCCGGCGCTGGAGGGGCTGATCGGGTTTCTGGCGCTCGATCTGGCGATCTATGCGCAGCATGTCGCGTTTCACAAAGTGCCGGTGCTGTGGCGATTGCACCGGATGCATCACGCCGACCTCGATATCGATGTTTCGACCGGGCTGCGCTTCCACCCAATCGAGATCATCCTCTCGATGCTGATCAAGATTGCCGTGGTGGTACTGCTCGGCGTCCCGGCGATTGCGGTGATTGCATTCGAGGTCGTGCTGAATGCGACCTCGATGTTCAACCACTCGCAACGCCGCGATGCCGAGCTGGCTGGATCGAATTATCCGGATGATCGTGGTGACGCCCGACATGCACCGCGTTCATCATTCGGTGCTGCGCCACGAGACCGACAGCAATTTCGGCTTCAATCTGCCGTGGTGGGATCGCGTGTTCGGTACCTATCGAAGTGCGCCCGAGGCCGGGCACGACGACATGACTATCGGGCTTCCGGTCTTTCGCGACCCACAGGAGTTGCGACTCGATCGCCTGATCACGCAGCCATTTCGCGATGCGCCCGCTACTGCTGCGTCGGCGCAAAAAATTGAGAGCGAAAAGGCCGGCCCCTGATCGTGCCAGCAAACCCCCAAATCGTGCCTTGGCGTTCGCGCGCCGCGGCGGCATGGTGGGCTAAAGACACAAAGTCCCGGTGCTCGTGAGAGCCCGGCAACGGAGGATGCGCATGAGCCGCGGAAAGCCCGAAGACGTGATCGCCGGCAAGGGGCGGCCGTTCACCGGCAAGGACTATATCGAATCGCTGCGCGACGAGCGCGAGGTCTATATCTACGGCGAACGCGTGAAGGACGTGACCACGCACCCGGCGTTCCGCAATGCGGTGCGCTCCATCGCGAAGCTTTACGACGCGCTGCACGATCCGAAGCAGAAGGACGTGCTGACCAGCCCGACCGACGGCCCGAATGGCGGCTTTACCCACAAATTCTTCCGCGTCGGACGCTCGCGCGAGGACCTGATCGCGCAACGCGAGGCGATCGCCGCCTGGGCGCGCATGTCCTACGGCTGGATGGGGCGCACGCCGGACTACAAGGCATCGCTGATGAATACGCTCGGCGTGCAGTACGATTTCTACGACAAGTTCGCCGACAATGCGAAGAACTGGTACCGCCGCGCACAGGACAATGTCCTGTTCATGAACCACGCCATCGTCAATCCGCCGGTCGACCGCAACAAGGCGGCCGATCAGGTGCGTGACGTGTTCATCACGATCCAGAAGGAGACCGACGCGGGCTGTTACGTCTCGGGCGCCAAGGTGGTGGCGACCTCCTCGGCGATCACGCACTACAATTTCGTCGGTCAGAACGCCGCGATGCCGGTGAACGATCCGGATCTGGCGATCATGTTCATCGCGCCGATGAACTCGCCCGGCGTGAAGCTGTTCTGCCGCACGTCCTACGAGATGGCGGCGAGCGTGATGGGCACGCCCTACGACTATCCGCTGTCGTCGCGCTTCGACGAGAACGACGCGATCTTCGTGTTCGACAACGTGTTCATCCCCTGGGAGAACATCCTGATCTATCGCGACGTGGAGAAGCTCAAGACCTTCTATCCGCGCTCGGGCTTCGTGAACGGATTCCAGTTCCAGGGCTGCACGCGGCTCGCCGTGAAGCTCGATTTCATCGCCGGGATCGTTGCGAAGGCGCTGCGCGTCACTGGCGCCGACGAGTTCCGCGGCAATCAGGCGATGCTCGGCGAGATCATCGCGTGGCGCAATCTGTTCTGGGCGATCTCGGATGCGATGGCGATGAACCCGGTGCCATGGAGCGGCGGCGCGGTGCTGCCGAACGCGCAGTCCGGCTCGAGCTATCGGGTGTTCGCGGGCGACGCGTACCGCCGCTGCAAGGAGATCGTTGAGAAGATCATCGCGTCCGCGCTCATTTATCTTCCGTCGTCGGCGAAGGACTTCGAGAACCCGGAGATCGACAAGTATCTGGCGAAGTATGTGCGCGGCTCGAACAACATCGATTACAAAGAGCGCATCAAGATCATGAAGCTGCTGTGGGACGCGATCGGCACCGAGTTCGGCGGCCGCCACGAGCTTTACGAGATCAACTACGCCGGCAACCACGAGGACATCCGCATCCAGGCGCTGTTCAACGCGCGCTCGACCGGCTCCTACGACAAGATGATCGGGCTCGCGGACGCGTGCATGGCGGACTACGACGAGAAGGGTTGGACCGGCGACACCTGGCTTAATCCGGACGATGTCGCGTATCCGGGGCTGCCGCGAGAAGTGCGCGCGGCGGAGTAGTTGCGGCGCTTCCGGTTCTGCTACGTTGGCGCCATGAGCTGGTTCGACCAACGTCCTGACGACGCAATGATGGGTTCGTTCGAGGCCGTTGGCCACGAGCACATCGAGACCGTCGATCCCGCTCAATTCCGCGAGGCGATGAGTCAGCTCGGCGCGGCGGTCCATGTGATCACGACGGCGGGTCCGGGCGGAACGGGGGGCATTACGGCGACGGCCGTCGTGTCCGTCTCGGATCAGCCCGCGACGTTGCTGGTGTGCCTCAATCGCCGCAGCCAGGTTGCGCCGATCGTCGACGTCAATCGCGTGCTTTGCGTCAACACGCTGCGGGCGGGCGCGGACACCATCGCCGATGTGTTCGCCGGCCGCACGAAATGCAGCATGACGGAGCGCTTCGACAGCGGGTCATGGAGCGAGCTCTCGACGGGCTCGCCGATGCTCGCCGATGCCGTGGTTGCGTTCGACTGCCGCGTGATCGAGATCAAGTCGGTCGGAACGCACAACGTCGTTTTCGCAGGTGTCGTCGGCGTGCGGCTCGGCAAGCCGGGACCGGCCCTTGTCTATCATGAGCGGGCGTACAAGCAGGTTGTTAGCGGTCGAGTTCCGGCATTCGAGTTCCGGAAAATTGTCGCGGGCACGGAACTTTTCAACAGTCAGGAACGTTTGTGCCCTCCACGCATTGCCATCCCACGGGGCATCCCCATGGAGATCCAGACCAATGGCAAACCAGAACCAAAATCAGAATCCGGACAAGCAGAACGACCCAAACAAGCAGGGTCAGCAGCAGCAGGGTAATCCGCGTCCGGGTCAGCAGCAGGGCGGTCAGCCCGGTCAGCAACAGCAGGACCCGAACCGTCAGGGCGGTCAGAACCGCTAACGATCTACGATTTTCTTGAGCGAAGCCCCGCCGCAAGGCGGGGCTTTTGCTTGTGGGGAAGGCTGTCGCGCCACGTTCTCGGGTTCCGCGTGCTGGCCTATGCTGAGGTATGGCCACCGCGCTGCCGCTGTTCCATCTTTATGGCGATCCGCCCGACGATCAGGCCTTCGATTTCATTCACGTCGAGACGATCTCCTCCCGCTCGTCGATCCATGACTGGACCATCCGGGCGCATCGCCACCGCAATTTGTTTCAGATTTTGCTGATCGAGCAGGGCGGCGGCGAGATGACCTTTGAGGCCGCGAGCCTGCCGTTCGAAGCGCCGGCCGCGATCCTTGTCGCGCCGACCACCGCTCATGGCTTCCGGTTTCGCGCGCAAGAGACCGACGGCTGGGTGGTGAGCTTTACGGAAGATGTGGCCGAAGCTTTAGGCGAGCGCTCCGGCGCGGCGCTGGCACGGCTGAAGGCTCTTGCGGCGTCGCCCGTGGTGCCGCTGGCCGACGACGCGGCCGCCAAGCGCATCTCAGCTCTCTGCGCCGAACTGCATGAGGAGCGCTTTCTCGCTCGCGAAGGCTATCGCCTCGCAATGCGCGGCCTGCTTGCGCTGATCGCGATCTCAGTTGCGCGTCTTGCCGCAAGCCGCGCGCGCACGGGCAGCGTCACGCTCGCGCCCGCCGATGCGACGGTCGAGACGCTGCGCAAACTGGTGGAGGAGAATTTCCGAAAAGAGCGGTTGCTGGAATTCTACGCCGGCAAGCTCGCGATGACGGCCGACCGGCTGAACGATCACGTCAAGCGCGCGACCGGGGTGACCGCGGGGCACCTGATCCGCCAGCGCGTGCTCACCGAGGCGAAACGGCAACTTGTCTTCACCAGCCAGCCGATCCACGAGATCGCCTATGACCTCGCCTTCAGCGACCCCAGCCATTTCGCCCGCTTCTTCCGCAAGCAGACCGGAACGACGCCGCACGAATTCCGCGCCGGCCGCGGCGGTTAAGCCATTCTGCCATAAGGAAAGTTCCGGCCGGCCCGCCCGTTAATCGTTAATTTACCCTGTTGTTGCGGCCCGCAACCTGCCGTGGTTCGCTCACGCCTCACGGCATAGCGGTGGAGGCCAACGTGTCGGACGTGTTGCGTTACCTGTCACGCCTCGGCGCGTATCTCATCGTTCTGCTTCTCGCAGCCGTGTGGGGCGTCTCCGCGCTGGACTCGCTGCGGCGTCCGTTCTTCGACATCGGACGCCCGGTTGTCGGCGACGCGATCATCTCGGTCGCAACCTATCTGTCGCTCACCCCGCAATGGACCTTGCTGTTCGCGCTGCTGCTCGTCTGCCTGAAGCTGATGGTCGGGGCGTTCCTGCTCGCCACGCTGTTCTGCGCGATCTACGAAAAGTTCCGCTGGGGCCAGAGCGACGACTCGATGCTCGACGTCGCGTTGCTCATCGCGGCATTCGCCAGCGTCTCGTCGTCAGTGCCGGGCCTGATGAACGGCGGCGACATGCTCAACGAGATCGTCGGCGAGCTGATGCTGTGCGTGATCGCGAGCGCGCTCGCGATCTACGGACGCGGCTATGTGACGAAAGACGAACTGCCGCCGTTGGAACGGCCGCAGCCGGTCATCCTTCCGGCCACTCCCGCCGAATAGCCGCTACTTCTTCGCCAGGAAGTCGACCACCGCTTCTGTGTAAGGCTGCTCGCATTCGACGTTCGCGATGTGTGCGGCGTCGAACATTTTCAGCGTCGCGCCGGGGATATTCTTGGCAACGAACTCTCCCATCTCGGGGGTCGTGCCGGCATCCTGCGAGCCTGCGATCACCATGGTCGGCGCGGTGATCGTCTTGATGATCTTGCGATGGTCCATGTCGCGCACAGCCTCGCCGCAGCCGATGTAGCCCTCCAGCTTGGTGTTCATGAACATGTCGGCGATCTTCTGCACCTTCGCGGGCTCGCGATCGCGGAAGCCTTTGGTGAACCAGCGGTCGAGCGTGCCCTGGAGGATTGAGCCAAGGCCCTTTTCCTTCACGGTCGCGATGCGGTCGTTCCAGATCTGCTTGTTCTCGAAATAGGACGATGTGTTGGAGAGGATGAGCTTGCTGACGCGCTGCGGCGCGTTCGCGCCGATCCACATGCCGACCATCCCGCCCATCGAGAGCCCACACCAATTGACCCGGTCGACCCGGGCGGCGTCCATCACGGCGAGGGCGTCGCGGCCGAGCATTTCCATGTTGTAGGGCCCCGCGGGGACGCCGGACTTGCCGTGACCGCGCCGGTCGTAGCGCAAAACTTGAAAATGCTGCTTCACGGCCGGCATTTGCCCGTCCCACATGTGCAGCGTGGTGCCGAGCGAATTGCAGAACATCAGCACCGGCTTGTTCTCATCTCCCTCGATCTCGAAATGAATTGGACAGCCGTTCGACTGGACGGTGGGCATTGTCTCTCCCCGCAATGATGTTTTATGTCGGATGCGGCTTTACCATTCGGCATCGGGACGAGCCAGATGCACCACGACATTCACGGCCTGCCGATTTCGACGGGCTCCGATAAAGGGGCCGCCGCGTTCGACCGCACGCTGATGGGATATTTGAAATACCGCGCCGACGTATCGGCGCGGCTGGCAGAGTTGTTCGCGGCCGATTCCGATTTCGGTCTGGCGCATTGCCTCAAGGGCTATTTCGCCATGCTGTCGTACAAGCAGGCAAATGTGCCGATGGCGATCGAGGCCGCGAACGCGGCGCGGCGCTTCACCGCCAAGGCGACGCCGCGCGAACAGGCGCATGTGGCGGCGCTCGATGCCTGGATCGGCGGCGATCTCGATCGCGCACTCGGTGTCTGGGAAGAGATATTGAGCGCGCATCCGCACGACGTGCTGGCGTTTCGCCTCGCGCACTTCAACAATTTCTGGCTCGGGCGGCCGGCAGACATGCGTGCCTCGGTCGAGCGCGTCAAGCCGAAGTGGAGCCGTGAACTTGCAGGCTACGGCACGGTTCTCTCATGCCACTGCTTCTCGCACGAGGAGTGCGGCGACTATGCCATCGCCGAACCTTCGGGCCGCGCCGCGATCGCGATCGATCCGGGCGATGTGTGGGGCACGCACGCGGTCGCGCACATCATGGAGATGCAGGGCCGCCACGCCGAGGGCATCGCGTGGCTCGATGAGCTTGAGCGTCATTGGGAGGGCGGCAGCAATCTGCTGCATCATTTGTGGTGGCACCGCGCGCTGTTTCATCTTGAACGCGGCGAGTTCGATGCGGTGCTCGATCTCTATGACAAGCGCTTCCGCAATTTGTCGGCGCCGCTGACGCAGGCGCAGCCGGATCTCTACATCGACGTGCAGAACGCCGCCTCGATGCTGTTTCGGCTCGAGCGGCTCGGCATCGACGTGGGAGACCGCTGGAGCGAAATCGCCGACAAGGCGGAAGCGCGCATCGGCGACTGTCTCTCGGCGTTCACGCTGCCGCACTGGATGATGACGCTCGCGGCCGCTGGCCGCGACGATGCAGCACAACGTATGCTCGACGGCATGCGCGTATTCGGCAGCAGCGAGGGGACCGTTGCGCGCGTCGTCGGCCGCGTCGCGCACCCAATCAGCGAAGCCGTGCTGGCGCATCGCAGGGGCGATCACGCCCGCGCGCTCGACCTCATGCGGCCGGTGCTCGGCGACATGCACCAGCTCGGCGGCAGTCACGCGCAGCAGGACGTGCTGAAGCAGCTCTTCCTCGATTGCGCCATCAAGGCGGACCGGCGTGACGACGTGCGGCTCATTCTCGGGCGGGCGTTGCGCGGTGAAGCGGATAAACAGATCGGCTATGCGCGGGCCGCGCATTTCGTGCATTGAGAGATTGACGGAGCGCCACGCGGCGCGCCTTATCGGGTCGAATTCGAGGAGATCGTGCGATGGCCATGACCATGACGGGCGAGATTCAGCTTGCCGCGCCGCGCCAGACTGTTTGGGAGAAGCTCAACGACGCCGAGGTGCTCAAGGCCACCATTCCGGGCTGCGAGTCGCTCGAGAAGACCTCCGATACCTCGTTCTCGGCCGTCGCCGTCACCAAGATCGGCCCGGTGAAGGCGCGCTGGAAAGGCAAGGTCACGCTGACCGATATCGATCCGCCGAACGGCTATCGCATCAACGGCGAAGGCGAGGGCGGGGTCGCCGGCTTCGCCAAAGGCGGCGCTGACGTTCGCCTCTCCGATAAGGATGGCGGAACGCTGTTGACCTACAATGTGGAAGCGCAGATCGGCGGCAAGCTCGCGCAGCTTGGCCAGCGCCTGATCAACGGTGCGGCCAAGAAGATGGCGGACGAGTTTTTTCAGAAATTCGCCGCCGCGGTTACGGCCGGCGGATAATCGTCAGCGCGTATAGACCTGCTGCCAGCGGTTCGCGAAGTTGGTTTCAGCGTAGCGGTCGCTGGAATGGGATACGAACCACAGGCTCGCGCCCAGAACCGCGACAGTCGCCAGCGGCAGCGCGGCGACCACGCCGAGCAGCGGGGCGAACATCCAGAGGTCGCGGCGGCCGAGATCATCCTCGCCGAGGGATGCCATCTCTTCCTTCAAGTGGTCGGTGTGCATGGGGAATCTCCCTTTGGCAGCACAACCTTCGGGCTCGCTGGTTGTTCCAGTGGGCCGAGGCAAACCACAATTGAGAGTGCGGTCCCTTGACCTCTACCCAGTCCGGGGTTCAGAGTTGTTCTTGTTCCAAACAGCGATTTCCGGCAAAAACGCCACGATTTCGCCCCCGGAGGTCCGCCGCAAGCGGCTTCCGGCGCCAAAGGAGGGCCATCAGGCCCCGATTTCGAGGAGGAGGGTTTATGCCCAAGGTCTCCATGACGGTGAACGGAAACGCCGTCTCGGCTGATGCCGATGCCCGCACATTGCTGGTCCAGTATCTCCGCGAAGGCCTGCGCCTGACCGGAACCCATGTCGGTTGCGACACGTCGCAGTGCGGCGCTTGCGTGGTCCATCTCGACGGCAAGGCCGTGAAGGCCTGCACGATGTTTGCCTGGGAAGCGGAGGGCAAGACCGTGCTGACCATCGAGGGGCTCGCCAACAACGGCACACTGCATCCGATGCAGGAAGCCTTCCGCGACAATCACGGTCTTCAGTGCGGTTTCTGCACGCCTGGCATGATCATGACCGCGGTCGACATGGTGAACCGCAAGGGCAAGAGCCTGGACGACAAGACCATCCGTCACGAGCTTGAAGGCAACATCTGCCGCTGCACCGGCTACCACAACATTGTGAAGTCGATCGCCGCGGGCGCGAAGGCGATGTAAGCCGCCCGCAGAGGCGGCCGCGAATACCTTTCAGCATCCCGACGGAGGAGACGCCATGAGCGCGACCGGGATCGGCGCGGCAGTCCGCCGCAAGGAAGATTTCAGATTCATCACCGGCAAGGGCCAGTATACCGACGACATCTCGCGGCCCGGACAGACCTACATTCACTTCATCCGCTCGCCGCACGCGCACGCCAAGATCAAGAAGATCGACAGTGCCGCAGCGAAAGACATGCCGGGCGTCGTCGCGATCCTGACCGGTGCGGATCTGGCGAACGACAAGATCGGCAATCTGATCTGCGGCTGGGCGATCAAGTCGAAGGATGGGTCGGACATGAAGATGTCGGCGCATCCGGCGATCGCCAACGGCAAGGCGAACCATGTCGGCGACGCGGTCGCGGTGGTCATCGCCGAAACGCTTGGGCAGGCAAAGGACGCCGCCGAGTACGTGACGATCGACTACGAAGTGCTGCCGGCCGTCGCCGATCCCGCCGAGGCGCAAGCGGCGGGCGCGCCGCTGATCCACGACGTCGCGCCGAACAACACGATCTATCAGTGGCACCTTGGTGAAAAGGCCGCGACGGACGCCGCGTTCAAGGCAGCCAACCACGTCACCAAGCTCGACATCATCAACAACCGGCTGGTGCCGAACGCGATTGAGCCGCGTGCCGCGCTCGCCGACTACGACGCCGGCAACGACGCGCTGACGCTCTGGAATACCTCGCAGAACCCGCATGTCGCGCGCCTCGTCATCGCAGCGTTTGTCGGCATGGCGCCGGAGCACAAGCTGAGGGTGATCGCGCCGGACGTCGGCGGTGGCTTTGGCTCCAAGATCTTCATCTATCCCGAAGAGGTCGTGTGCCTGTGGGCGTCACGACGCGTACGCCGTCCGGTGAAATGGAATTCTGACCGCTCCGAAGCCTTCCTCACCGACGCGCACGGCCGCGATCACGTCACCCATGCCGAAATGGCGTTCGACGCCGAAGGCAAGATCACGGGGCTGCGCGCGAAGACCATCGCGAACCTCGGCGCCTACATGTCGACCTTCTCGTCGTCGGTGCCGACCTATCTCTACGCGACGCTGCTCTCGGGGCAGTATGGCATCGCGAACATCTATTGCGAGGTCGACGCGGTCTATACCAACACCGTACCGGTCGACGCGTATCGCGGGGCGGGGCGGCCGGAAGCGACCTTCGTGGTCGAGCGGCTGGTCGAAGTCGGCGCGCGCGAGCTTGGGCTCGATCCGGCCGATTTGCGCAAACGCAACTTCATCAAGGCGTTCCCGCACCAGACGCCGGTGATCATGGCCTACGATGCGGGCGACTATAACGCGTCGCTGAAGAAGGCTCAGGACCTCGCCGACGTCAAAGGCTTCGGCAAGCGCAAGCGTGACTCGGCGCGCAATGGCAAACTGCGTGGGCTCGGCTACTCGACGTACATCGAGGCATGCGGCATCGCGCCGTCTCAGGCGGTCGGCTCGCTCGGAGCGGGCGTCGGCCTGTGGGAGTCGGCCGAAGTTCGCGTCAACCCGACCGGTTCGGTCGAAGTCCTCACCGGTTCGCACAGCCACGGGCAGGGCCACGAGACGACGTTCGCACAGCTTGTTGGCGAGCGGCTCGGCATCCCGATCGAGAACGTCTCGATCGTGCATGGCGATACCGACAAGGTGCAGTTCGGCATGGGCACCTACGGCTCGCGCTCCGGCGCGGTCGGCATGACGGCGATCGTCAAGGCGCTCGACAAGGTTGAGGCGAAGGCGAAAAAAGTCGCGGCCTTCATGCTGGAAGCAGCCGAAGGCGATATCGAGTTCAAGGACGGCAAGTTCACCGTGGCGGGCACCGACAAGGCGGCCGCATGGGGCGATGTCGCTCTCAATGCTTACATCGCGCACAAATTCACCGGCGCGGAGCTCGAGCCCGGCCTGAAGGAAGGTGCGTTCTACGATCCGACCAACTTCACCTTCCCGGCCGGCTGTCACATCTGCGAGATCGAGATCGATCAGGAGACCGGCCAGTCCGAGATCGTGGCATGGACCGCGGTCGACGACTTCGGCATCGTGATCAATCCCATGATCGTGGAAGGCCAGGTGCACGGCGGCATCGCGCAAGGCGTCGGCCAAGCGCTCTACGAGGGCACCGTGTATGACGGGGAGGGCCAACTGGTGACCGGCTCGTACATGGACTACGCCATGCCGCGCGCCGACTACCTGCCGTCGTTCAAGGTCGACACGACCGTGACCAAGTGCCCGTCCAATCCGCTCGGTATCAAGGGCTGCGGCGAGGCAGGCGCGATCGCGGCGCCGGCCGCGGTGATGAATGCCATCACCGATGCGCTCGGAACCGAAGACATTGCGATGCCGGCGACGCCCGCGGCCGTGTGGCGCGCGATCCAGAAACATCCGACCCGCAAGGCGGCGGAATGAGCAGGAGCCAACGATGTACAACTTCACATTCCACCGCCCGACCGGTCTGCGCCAGGCCTCCAACATGCTCGGCAAGCTGGAGGAGGCGAAGATCCTCGCCGGCGGGCAGACGCTGATCCCGACGATGAAGCTGCGGCTCGCGCAGCCCGGCAACATCATCGACCTCAACGCGATCGCGGGCGAGCTCTCCGGCATCGAGCTGAAGGGCCGCTCCATCGTGATCGGTGCGATGACCCGCCATGCCGACGTCGCGAACTCCGACGTGGTGAAGCAGAACCTGCCGGCGCTCGCGTATCTCGCGGGCCTTGTCGGCGATCCGGCGGTGCGCCATCGCGGCACCATCGGCGGCTCGGTCGCGAACAACGATCCGAACGCCGACTATCCGGCGGCCTGCCTCGGCCTCGGCGCGACGATCCACACCACCAAGGGCAAGCACGAGGCGGACAGCTTCTTCAAAGGCATGTTCGAGACGGCGCTGGCTCCCGACGAGATCATCACCAAGGTGAGCTTCCCGCTCGCCAAGAAGGCCGGCTACGAGAAATTCCGCAATCAGGCCTCGCGCTTCGCGCTGGTCGGCGTGTTCGTGTCGAAGCGCGGCTCCGACATCCGCGTCGCGGTCACCGGCGCGGGCTCGAACGGCGTGTTCCGCGTGGCCTCGTTCGAGGAGGCGCTGAAGAAGCGCTTCGCGGCGAAGTCCATCGAAGGCCTGACCATCCCGGCGGACGGCATGAACGCCGACATCCACGGCAGCGCCGAATACCGCGCCCATCTGGTCGGCGTGATGGCGCGTCGTGCGCTGGACCGGGCGAACTCGGGTCCGGAAGGCGGCGACGAGTAAGCTTCGCGGCCGTTGTCGGCGGCGCGTTTTGCTGCCTATCTATCGTCGTGCCCGGCCTTCGAGCCGGGCATCCACGTTTTTATGCATGGTAACCAAGCCGTGGATGGGCGGGACAGGGCCGGCTCATGACGGAGTAAATTGCAGGATATGACTTCCAAATCGATCAAACCGCCGGCCTCCATCGACGCCACGCTCGATCTGCTCGGGCAGGCCGACTATCTCGCCGACCGGTCGCTCGCGACCGTGCTGTTTCTCGCGCTGCGCATGGGCCGGCCGCTGTTCCTCGAAGGCGAGGCGGGCGTCGGCAAGACCGAGATCGCCAAGGTGCTGTCGCCGACGCTCGGTCGCCGCCTGATCCGGCTGCAGTGCTACGAGGGGCTCGACGTTTCGGCGGCGGTCTACGAATGGAATTACGCCGAGCAGATGATCGCCATTCGTCTGGCCGAGGCCGCAGGCAGCGTCGACAGGGATCGGCTGTCGCACGACGTGTTTTCCGAGCGCTTCCTGATCAAGCGGCCGCTGCTGCAGGCGCTGGAGCCGGATCCGGCCGGCGCGCCGGTGCTGCTGATCGACGAGCTCGACCGCACCGACGAAGCGTTCGAGGCATTCCTGCTCGAAGTGCTTGCCGACAACCAGGTGACCATCCCGGAGATGGGCACCGTGAAGGCGGAGCATCCGCCGATCACCATCATCACGTCGAACCGCACGCGCGAAATCCACGACGCGCTCAAGCGCCGCTGTCTCTATCACTGGGTCGGCTATCCGACCGCCGAGCGCGAGCTGAAGATCGTGCGTGCCAAGGTGCCGGGGATTTCCAAGAAGCTGTCGGCCGAGGTCGTGCATTTCGTGCAGGCGCTGCGCGGGCAGGACCTGTTCAAGTCGCCGGGCGTCGCGGAGTCGCTCGACTGGGCGGCGGCGCTGACCGAGCTCGACGTGGTGGCGCTCGATCCCGCGACCGTGTCGGACACGCTCGGCGTGCTGCTGAAGTATCAGGACGATATCGCGCGCATCGAAGGCACGCGGGCGAAGGAATTGCTCGACGAGGTGCATGCGGAGATGCGGGCGGCGGAGTGAGTGTCGTGACCGACGACCGCACCGCCGGGAACGGCTCGCCCAGAACATCGTGTACTTCGCGCGCGCGTTGCGCGCCGCCGGCATTCCGGTCGGGCCGGGCGCGGTGCTCGATGCGCTCGAGCGCCGTGACGGCCGCGGGCGTCGGCACGCGCGAGGATTTCTACTGGACGCTGCACGCCGTGTTCGTGAAGCGGCACGAGCATTCGGTGCTGTTCGATCAGGCGTTCCGGCTGTTCTTCCGCAAGCGCGCCTATCTCGACAAGCTGCTCGCGATGCTCTGCCCGCAGGCGCCTGCCGCCGCGCCCGAGCCGCCGCAGGCCGGCGCGAGCCGCGTGCAGGAGGCGCTGTTCTCCGGCATGAACGACAAGAAGCCGCCGGAGGAGCGCGAGATCGAGCTCGACGCGCGCTTCACGGTCTCCGATCGCGAGGTGCTGCAGAAGAAGGACTTCGCGCAGATGAGCGCGGCCGAGATCGCGCAGGCGAAGGATGCGATCAAGCGCATGGTGCTGGCGATCGACGAGGTGAAGACGCGGCGCCTGGCGCCGCACCGCCGCGGCCACATCATCGACATGCGCCGCACGCTGCGCGCCAGCATGAAGGCGGGCGGCGCGCTGATCGACCTGAAATATCTCGGGCCGAAGACGCGCCAGCCGCCGATCGTGGCGCTGCTCGATATTTCCGGCTCGATGAGCCAGTACACGCGGCTGTTCCTGCATTTCCTTCATGCGGTCACCGATGCGCGCAAGCGCGTGCACTCGTTCCTGTTCGGCACGCGGCTCACCAACGTGACGCGCGCGCTGAAATCGCGCGATCCGGACGAGGCGCTGGCGCAATGCTCGGCGAGCGTGATGGACTGGTCCGGCGGCACGCGCATCGCGACCTCGCTGCACGAGTTCAACAAGCGCTGGGCGCGCCGCGTGCTGACGCAAGGCGCGATCGTGCTGCTGATCACCGACGGGCTGGAGCGCGACCCGGACGACCGGCTCGAATTCGAGATCGACCGGCTGCACCGCTCGTGCCGGCGGCTGGTCTGGCTCAATCCGCTGCTGCGCTTCGAGGGCTTCGAGGCGAAGGCGCGCGGCGTGCGCACGATCTTGCCGCATGTCGACGAATTCCGGCCGATCCACAATCTGGATTCGATCGCCGAGCTTTGCCGTGCGCTGTCGGCGGAGGGCAGCCGTGGCGGCGATCCGAAGGAGTGGCTGACGTGCATCGGCCGCTTGACCGGACTATAGGAGAGCAATCATGGACTCGCTTGCACGCGACGCAGACATCCTCAAAGCCGCCGAGGACTGGAAGGCGGCCGGGCGCGGCGTCGCGCTCGCGACCGTGGTCGAGACCTGGGGCTCGGCGCCGCGGCCGGTCGGCTCCAACCTGGTGATCGACGATCAGGGCAATTTCCTCGGCTGCGTGTCGGGCGGCTGTGTCGAGGGCGCGGTCGTGACCGAGGCGATGGACGTGATCGAGAGCGGCAAGCCGAAGACGCTGGAGTTCGGCGTCGCCGACGAGACCGCGTGGAAGGTCGGGACTGTCTTGCGGCGGCACCATCCGGGTGTTCGTCGAAAAGGTGGATTGATGCCACATACTCCGCTCATTCCCGCGCAAGCGGGAGATCCAGTTCTTTCTGTACTCTTAGGCTCGCGGCGTCCCCGCTTTCGCGGGGACGACCGGACACATAGGTCATGCGCCTCGACATCCTCAAAGCCCTGAACACCGAGCGCGCGGCGCGGCGCGCGGCGGTCGTCGTGACCAATCAGGAGAGCGGCGCGCAGCGGCTCGTCACGCAGGACAAGGTCGCGGCCGATCCGCTGAAGGATGTGCTCGAAGCGCATCTGCGCTCGGGCAAGAGCGGCATGGAAGAGGAGACACCCGAGGGCAAGGTGTTTCTCACCGTCCATGTGCCCTCGGCCAAGCTGATCGTCATCGGTGCGGTGCATATCAGCCAGGCGCTCGCGCCGATCGCGTCGCTGCTCGGCTACGACGTGACCATCGTCGATCCGCGCACCGCGTTCGCCAGCGCCGAGCGCTTCCCCGGCGTGAAGGTGATCGCCGAGTGGCCCGACACGGCGCTGCCGCCGCTCGGCGTCGACCGCTACACGGCCTTCGTTGCGCTGACGCACGATCCGAAGGTCGACGATCCGGCGCTGCTGCATGCGCTGGAGCGCGACTGCTTCTATATCGGCGCGCTCGGCTCGCGGAAGACTCATGGCCGGCGCGTCGAGCGGCTGAAAGGGCAGGGCGCCAGCGACGCGCAGCTCGCCCGCATCCATGCGCCGATCGGGCTTCCCATCGGCGCGATCTCGCCGCCGGAGATCGCGGTCGCTATCATGGGCGAGATCACCAGCCGGCTGCGGCTCACGGCGGAGGGCAAGCGATGAAGTTCGGCGCCGTTCCGCCGCGCGAGGCCGAGGGCGCGATCGCGGTCCATTCGATCCGCAAGGGCGGCATGGTGCTCAAGAAGGGCACGCTGATCGGCAAGGCCGAGGTCGCGGCGCTGGAAGCCGCGAAGGTTTCCGAGATCGTGGTGGCGCGGCTCGAGCCGGGCGATGTCTCGGAGGATGTCGCGGCGGCCGAGATCGCGGCGGCGGTCGCGGGCGAGGGCGTGCACGTCGACCGCGCGTTCACCGGCCGCGCCAATCTGTTCGCCGAAGCGGCGGGCGTGCTGGTCGTCGACAAGGCCGGCGTCGACGCGCTCAACGATATCGATCCGGCGATCACGTTCGCGACGCTGAATGCCTACGCGCCGGTGGTCGCCGGCAAGATGATCGCGACCGTGAAGATCATCCCGTTCGCGGTTGCCGGCGCCGCGCGCGACGCTGCCGTGGCAGCCGCCAAGGCCGCCGCTCCGATGGTCCGCGTCGCGCCGTTCAAGGTGCGCAAGGTCGGCATCATCTCGACCGTGCTGCCCGGTCTCGCCGACAAGGTGATCGAGAAGACCCTGCGGGTGACCGAGGAGCGGCTCGCGCCCGCGGGCGCGGTGATCATTGCCGAGAAGCGCGTGCCGCATGAGACCAAGCGCGCTCGCCAAGGCGCTCGATGAGGTGCTCAAGGCCGGCGCCGAAATGGTCGTGGTGTTCGGCGCGTCGGCGATCGCGGATACGCGCGACGTGATTCCGGCCGCGGTCGAACAGATCGGCGGCACGCATCGAGCATTTCGGCATGCCGGTCGATCCCGGCAACCTGATGCTGGTGGCGCAGGCGAACGGACGGCCGGTGATCGGCGCGCCCGGCTGCGCGCGCTCGCCGAAGGAGAATGGTTTCGACTGGATCCTGATGCGCCTGCTCGCCGGCCTGCCGGTCAAGCGCACCGACATCACCGGGCTCGGCGTCGGCGGGCTGCTGATGGAAATCGTGACGCGGCCGCAGCCGCGCGCCGAACCCGAACCCGAGAAGGGCCGCAACATCGCCGGCGCTCGTGCTCGCCGCCGGGCGCTCGACCCGCATGGGCGGCCCGAACAAGCTGCTGGAAGAGATCAACGGCAAGCCTCTGGTGCGCATCGTGACCGAACAGGTGCTCGCCTCGCGCGCGAAACCTGTCGATCGTCGTCACCGGCCATCAGCGCGAACGCGTCGAGCGTGCGCTCGCCGGATTGCCGGTGACGTTCGTGCACAATCCGGATTTCGCCGATGGCCTTTCCACCTCGCTCAAGACCGGCATCGCGGCGGTGCCGGCGGAGGCCGACGGCGCGATCGTGTGCCTCGGCGACATGCCGCAGGTGAGCGCGGCGCTGATCGACAGCCTGATCGCGGCGTTCGATCCGGAACGCGGCGCGCTGGTGGTGATCCCGACCATCGAGGGCAAGCGCGGCAATCCGGTGCTGTGGTCGCGGCGTTTCTTCCCCGATCTTGCCGCGGTGGAAGGCGATGTCGGCGCGCGCCATCTGATCGGCGGCTATGCGGAAGCGGTCGCCGAGGTGCCGGTCGATGCCGCGGCGCTGACCGATGTCGACACGCCCGAGGCGCTGATCGCGGTACGCGCCGCGATGACCGTTTAGTTCCATTTAAGGCTTTCTTCGTACCCTCCGGCCGGGATTTGGGCTCGGGGGAGTTTCCATGGCGTTCTCGCGTTTCGCGGCATGCTTCGCCGCGCTTGCTTTCCTCATTTCCGCTGCACCCGCCGATGCGGCCGGCGCGCTCGCGACCGGAAAATGCGGCGCGTTCGGCTATGCGTTCGACGATGTCTCGCCTGAGGCGGCCGCTCTGCGCGCGGCAGCGCAGTGCAAAGGCAAGGAGTGCAAGGTGGTGACGAGCTTCCGCAAGACCTGCGCGGCGTTTGCGATCGATGCAAAGAACACCTGCGGGCCGAACGGCTGGGCCAAGGCCGGAAACCTCGCGCAAGCGCAGAACATTGCGAGCGAGCAGTGCCACAAGTTCGGCGGCAAGACCTGCGTGATCCGTGCCTGGGTGTGCGACCAGAAGGGGTAGGGTTTGTTCCCCGGACGCGATGCAGCGCGAAGCGTTGCATTGCTGATCCGGGGTCCCGGTTTCGTGAAGAAGGCGACCGGGGTCCCGCATCTGCGGTGACGCGCGCTCATCACCTGATTCAATTTTCAAACAGCCGTCCGCATTCTCGCGGCGCGATTTGCGTCCGAGGTTTGAAAAGATGCGCACCCTGAGATGAGAAGGGCGCGCGGGACGCCGGGTCCTCGGATTGCAGGCGAAGCCTGCCGGGACCCACGGGCCTGACCGCCTCGCGGCGATCAGGCGGGACGATGCTTTTCGAGGAAGCGCCGTCCGGATTGTCGTAACCGCAAGTCCGCCAACTCTCCGGCGTCCCGCACGCGATGTTTGAAGCCTGCTCCGCACGACCCCCGGTGGACTGACCTTTCAGGCGCCGTTCCCTTTGGCTCATCGGGCACAGTGCCTTTCCACCGCTGATGGGCCTCGGCTGTGCGCGGGCGACAAGGCAGTCGCAGGGAGCACAGCCGCCCTGAGCCCCGGGTGACGCGCGGCTGGCGCGCCGGGACCGTGCAGCTTCGGCTGCCGCGCGTTGGGTGGTGCGTTCATCACCCCTGCGCGGCCACCGCCCCCTGTTCCCAGCCTCGTGACGCTCGAGACTTCCCTTGGCGGGAATAGGTTGCTGTAACTATAGTCCTATAATTATCCGTATGAAAGGATTATTTTGACAATCTATCCTCGAATCGTGCTTTGGAACAGGAACCAGCCGCAGCGGGCGGCGTTTTACCGGCAACCCAATCACGGAGGAGGCTTTGCCATGTCATTCCAAGACCCGCGCGACCTCAATCGCGATCTCGGCTATCGCGACCCGGTGGGTGACGACCTTGCCGTCGAGCCGTCCGAAGGCTCGGGCTACGCGCTCCCGATCGCGCTGTTTGCCGTGGTGTTCGTCATCGGTGCGCTGATCATGTTCGCGCCGACGAGCACGCAGCAGACCGCAAGCAATTCGCCGTCGGTGCAGACCACGACGCCCGCTCCGGCTCCAGTGGTGCCGCCTGCGACGAAGGCTCCTGCGTCACCGCAGCAGTAACGCCAAACGCATGACACCAATGCGCAGCCCCGCTTCGGCGGGGCTGTTCGTTTTTTGTTCAAATAAATCAACGATAAAGCGCCGAATCCGCGCCTCCTCATCCGGCGGTCGAAGTTCGTTTTCCGGAACCCCCACCTGCCTCTGCGCGTTTTCCAGGCAACTCAGCGATGGAGGATCGACATGTTTGACGACAACCGGGATCTCAATCGCGACCTGACGCGTCGCGACGCGTACCTCAATGACGCGGCCGTCAGCGACGGCACCGGATACGGGCCGCTGATCGCGCTGGTCGCAATCGCCGTGATCATCGGCGGCCTGTTCTTCTTCGCCCCGCGCGGCGACCAGCAGGTTGCGAGCAACAATCCGGCCGTGGAGCGCACCGCGCCTGCGCCGGCTCCCGCGCCGATGACGCCGGCTCCGGCCACCAAGGCGCCGACGGCCCCGCAGCAGTAAGCGCGTATATTTCCTGAAATGGCGCGGCCCCGCTTCGGCGGGGCCGTTTGCGTTCGATGGCGTCCTGATCGCATCGGCGTGAGCACCTTGCAGCGTCTACCAATCTTGACAATGACTGACCAGTCAGTCATATATCAGCTATGGCTCGTCTGTCGAAAAAGCGCGCGCGCGACCGCGACCCTGAAGCGCAGGGGACGGCGATCGTTCACGACCCGGCGGCGTCGCGCGAAACAATTCAATCCAAGCGCCGTTCGCTGTCGCCCGAAGCGCGCCGCGCCGCGATCCTGGCCGCCGCGCTCGAAGAGTTCACCGCGCGCGGCTACGAGGGCGCGCGGCTCGACGACGTGGCCAAGCGCGCCGACGTCGCGAAGGGCACGATCTATCTCTACTTCGCCGACAAGGAGGCGCTGTTTCAGGAACTGGTGCGCTCGATGGTGCACCCGGTGCTCGGCATGCTGGACAAGATGCGCGGCGTCGACATTCCGGCGCGCATGCTGGTCGAGGGACTGCTCGGACACGTTCGTGCGCGAGGTCTACGGCACGCGGCGCAAGGACCTGATCCGGCTGATCCTGAACGAAGGCCCGCGCTTTCCCGCCATCGCGGAGTTCTACTATCACGAGGTGATCGAGCGCGTGCTCGGCATCGTGCGGCCGATCCTGGCGCGCGCCGCCGAGCGCGGCGAACTGCCGAACGATTCGCTCGCGCGTTTCCCGCAGCTCATCGTCGCGCCGATGCTGGTCGGCATCATGTGGCACGCGATGTTCGACAAGTTCGAGCCGCTCGACATCGACGCGATGGTGCGCGCGCATATCGACATTCTTTTCGCGGGAGGGCGGAGATGAACACACTCGCCCGTGTCACGGCTCTTGTGATGGCGCTCGCACTCGCCGCCTGCGGCGGGGGCAATGACGGCCGCCTGCAGGGCTGGGTCGAGGGCGACTTCGTGTTCGTCGGGCCGGACGAGACTGGCCGGGTCGAGACGCTCAATGTGCGCGAGGGCGACACGGTGCGGCCGGCGCGCCGCTGTTTGCAGTCGATGCCGACCTGCAGCAGGCGGACGTGAAGAATGCGGCCGCGCAGGTGGCCGAAGCGCGCGCGCGCCTGAGCCGGCTGGAAGCCGCGCAGCAGCGCACCGAAGAGGTCGCGGTGCTGGAGGCGCAGGAGCAGCGCGCCGAGGCGATGCTGCAGCTCTCGACCGCCGAGCTCGAGCGCCAGCAGGCATTGACGGCGAAGGGCGTCGGCACGCAGGCCGCAGCTCGATACCGCGAAGGCGAATTTCAATCGCGACAAGGCCGCGCTGGAGGAAGTCCGCCGGCAGATCACGGTCGCGCGGCTCTCGGCGCGCGAGGAAGATATCGCGGCCGCGCGCCAGACGCTGGCCGCCGCCGAAGCGCGGCGCAACAGCGCCGAGACCAAGCTGGCGCGGCGCAAGCTCGTCTCGCCGGTGAGCGGCGCGGTGCAGCAGATCTACTTCCGGCCGGGCGAGATGGTGCCGGCCGGGCGGCCGGTGCTGTCGATCCTGCCGCCCGGCAACATCAAGGTGCGTTTCTTCGTCGGCGAGGCGATGCTGCGCGAAGGTCGGCGCTCGGCGACGCGGTCGAGGTCACGTGCGACGGCTGCGCCAAGCCGGTGCCCGCGAAGGTCAGCTTCATCGCGCGCTCCGCCGAATACACGCCGCCGGTGATCTACAGCCTCGAAGAGCGCAACAAGCTCGTGTTCATGGTCGAGGCGCGCGCCGATACGCCGGACGGCTTGCGCGTCGGGCAGCCGGTGAGGTCTCGCTTGTGCGGCGCGTCGCGGAGGCGAAGAAATGACCGCCGCACCAGACAACATCGCCATCGAGGTCGAAGGCCTGACCAAGTCGTTCGGCGGGCGCGTGGTGGTGCAAGACCTCTCGATGCAGGTGAAGCGCGGCTCGATCTACGGCTTCCTCGGGCCGAACGGCTCGGGCAAGACCACCACCATCCGCATGCTGTGCGGGCTGCTGACGCCGGACAAAGGGCGCGGCACGTGCCTCGGCTACGACATCCTCACCGAGACCGACAAGATCAAGCTGCAGGTCGGCTACATGACGCAGCGCTTCAGCCTGTATCAGGACCTCTCGGTGCGCGAGAACCTGGAGTTCGTCGCGCGGCTCTACGCATTGCCGATCCGGTCGGCGCGGCGCGCGCGATGGTGGACCGGCTGGGCTTGAAGGGCCGCGAGGAGCAGCTTGCCGGCTCGCTCTCCGGCGGCTGGAAGCAGCGGCTCGCGCTCGGCGCCTGCACGCTGCCGAACCCGAAGCTGCTGCTGCTCGACGAGCCGACCGCGGGCGTCGATCCGAAGGCGCGGCGCGAATTCTGGAACGAGATCCACGCGCTCGCCGGCGACGGGCTCACCGTGCTGGTCTCGACCCACTACATGGACGAGGCCGAGCGCTGCCACGAGATCGCCTATATCGCCTACGGGCATCTGCTGGTGCACGGCACCGTGCCGGAGGTGATCGCGCAGTCGCACCTTGCGACTTACGTGGTGAGCGGGGAGGGGCTCGGCGCGCTCGCGCGAAGAACTCGACGGCACGCCGGGCGTCGACATGGTGGCGCCGTTCGGCACCAGCCTGCATGTGTCGGGGCGCGACGAGGCGGCGCTCGACGCCGCGATCGCGCCCGTATCGCGGCGACGCGCGGCTTCACATGGGAGCGCTCCGAAGCCTCGCTCGAGGACGTGTTCATCGACCTGATGGGCCGCGCGCGCGACAATTTCCAGGACGCCGCATGAGCACCATCGGCAACATGGCGTCGCGCGGGTTCTGGCTGCGCACGCGCGCGATGCTGATCAAGGAGTTCATCCAGCTCCGGCGCGACCGCGTGTCGTTCGCCATGATCGTCATGCTGCCGCTGATGCAGCTCATCCTGTTCGGCTATGCGATCAACACCACGCCGCGCGACCTGCCGACCGCGGTGCTGCTGCAGGAAACGAGCGACGTCGGCCGCTCGATCCTCGCGGCGCTGCAGAACACGCGCTACTTCAAGGTCACGCATCGTGGCGCGCGACGCCGCCGAGTTCGACCGGCTGCTCGCGTCCGGCACGGTGCTGTTCGCGATCGAGATCCCGGCGAACTTCGAGCGCGCGCTGCGGCGCGGCGACCGGCCCGCACTGCTGGTTGCGGCGGATGCGACCGATCCGGTGGCGGCGGGCTCGGCGCTCGGCGCGCTCGGCACCGATCGTGACGACCGCGCTGCGCAACGATCACATGATCCCGGACACGACCGCGCCGCCGTTCGAGGTGCGCACGCATGCGCGCTACAATCCGGCCGGCTCGACCTCGCTCAACATCGTGCCCGGCCTGGTCGGCACCATCCTGACCATGACGATGCTGATCTTCACGGCGCTCTCGGTGACGCGCGAGATCGAGCGCGGCACCATGGAGGCGCTGCTCTCGATGCCGATCACGCCGGTCGAGATCATGCTCGGCAAGATCATGCCTTACGTGATCGTCGGCTTCGTGCAGGCCGCGCTGATCATCGGTGTCGGGGTCGCGCTGTTCGGCGTGCCGATCCTCGGCAGCCTCACGCTGCTGGCGGCGCTCAGCACGCTGTTCATCACGACCAATCTGTCGATCGGCTACACGTTCTCGACCATCGCGCAGAACCAGCTGCAGGCGATGCAGATGTCGATGATGTTCTTCCTGCCGAACATCCTGCTCTCCGGCTTCATGTTTCCGTTCGCCGGCATGCCCGGGCTGGGCGCAGTGGATCGGCGAGGCGCTGCCGCTGACGCACTTCATCCGCATCGTGCGCGCGATCATGCTGAAGGGCTCGGGGCTGGAGGATCTGCGCTACGACGCGGTGGCGCTGGCGGTGCTGACGCTGTTCGCGATGACGATCGCGGTGACGCGGTTCAGAAGGACGCTGGATTGAATTGTTGTGTCCCGCACGCGGTGCAATGCGCAGCGTTGCACCGCAGATGCGGGACCCCGGTTGCTCACTTTAGCTGAAGAAACCGGGGTCCCGGGTCTGCACAGCGGCACTGCGTGCCGCAGTGCGCCCGGGACACAGGGGACTTACGCCGCCTCTGCGACGCCCTCGGCGCGCTGCTGCCCTTGATCTGCGTGCGATGCATCACGCGGCGGGTCGCGTTGTCGAACGGATCGCGCCGATGCATGGTGGAGCGGTTGTCCCACAGCAGCAGATCGCCGACGCGCCAGCGGTGCTGGTAGCGCAGGTCGTCACGCTCGATGTGCGCCCACAGCGCGTCGAGCAGCGCATCGGACTCCGCTGGCGACAAGCCTTCGACATAGGAGTTGCGGCGCCGCCCGAGATAGAGCGAGGGCGCGCCGGTCGCCGGATGCGCGATCACGGCCGGATGCCACGCGCCCGGCGCCTTGTGCGGATCGTCGGTCGGCGTCACGCCTTTGCGCAGGTAGCCGCCGCGAGTTGTAGGTGCCGTCATGCTTGATGCGGCGGCCGCGCACCTTGGCCTTCAGCGCGTCGGGCAGCGTCGACCACGCGGCCTGCATGCCGAGCACCCAGGTGTCGCCGCCGGTCGGCGGCACTTCGAGCGAATAGAGCATCGAGGCGTCGGGCGGCGTCTGCAGATAGCTCATGTCGGTGTGCCACACGGCTTCGCCCGCGCCGAGCGCGCCGATCGGCGCGCCTTTGTCGTCGAGCACGTTCGAGACGACGTAGATGTCGGGATAGCCCTCGGGCGACTGGCGGCCGTGCTCCTGGATCGGCGGCGGATCGAGCTCGCCGAAGCGGCGCGAGAACGCGAGCAGGTCGTCGTCGGTGATCTTCTGGTCGCGGAAGAGCAGGCGCCGAATGGCGATTCCAGGCCTGCTCGATCTGGGCGAATTCCGCGTCGCTCACGCGCGCGAGATCGACGCCGGAAATCTCCGCGCCGACCGCTGGTGTGACCGGCTTGACCGTCAGCGACATGGGTGTCCTCCTTGGCGGCCCAAGAACGTTATTTTCCAAAGCGTAGCCGGCGCGATAGAGTTGTACCCGGTCCGGCCCCAAGAAAACAAAGCGTCGTTCTCGCGTCATTGCCGTCGTGCACTTAAGTTGCTCTCACGTGCAGAGCAAGGTCAACCGCGATGAAAACCCTGCAAGCGTGTTCTCGCCGGCGGCGCGATGCTGCTGGCATTGTGTGGCGCGGCATCGGCCGAAGCCAATCAGGTGCGCTTCGCGCGCCAGCTCGGGCTCGGCTACCTGCAGTTCTACGTGATGCAGGACAAGCAGATGCTCGAAGCGCCAGGCCGAGAACGCTGGGCCTCGGCAAGGTGACGGCGACCTATGCCGGCATGGGCACGCCGACCGCGATCACCGACGCGCTGCTGTCGGGCAATGTCGACATCGTCGGCATCGGCCTGCCGAGCTTCCTCACCATGTGGGACAAGACGCGCGGCAACATGAACGTGCGCGGCATCGTGGCGATGAACCGCCAGCCGGCGTTCCTCAACACGCGCAATCCGAACATCAAGTCGATCCGCGACTTCACCGACGCGGACCGCATCGCGCTGCCCGCGCCGAAGGTGTCGGTGCAGGCGATCATGCTGCAGATGATCGCGGAGAAGACGCTCGGCAAGTTCGACGCGGTCGACAAGCTCACCGTCGGCATGAGCCATCCGGACGGCACCGCCGCGATGCTGTCCGGCAGGCTGGAGATTTCGTCGCATTTCACCTCCGCGCCGTTCCAGTACCAGCAGCTGGAAAATCCCGCGATCCGCAAAGTGCTGTCGTCCTACGATGCGACCGACGGGCCGAACACGTTCTCGGCGATCGCGACGTTGTCGCGCTGGCGCGAGGCGAACCCGCAACTCTACAAGGCGGTGCTGGCCGCGATCCTGGAGGCGAACGCCTTCATCGCGAAAAATCCGCGCGAGGCGGCGGAGATCTTCGTGAAGATCGAGAACACCAAGCTGCCGGTCGCGTTCATCGAGAAGATGATCAGCGATCCGGAATTCTCCTACGCGCCGGAGCCCGAGAACGTGATGAAGATCTACACGCTTCATGAACAAGGTCGGCGCGCTGAAGAACATGCCGGCGACGTGGCAGGACCTGTTCTTCCCCGAGGCGCACGGGTTGAAGGGGAATTGAGTTTTAAGTGAAAAGAACCGGGGTCCCGCATCTGCGATGCACCGCTAAGAAGCGCTGCATCGCGTGCGGGACACAGAAGTGCTGACGCTCGTGTCCCGGGCGCTGCGCAGCATGAAGCGAAGCGAAATGATGCGCTGCTGACCCGGGACCCCGGTTACTTTTTAGAGATTGACGAGATCCGGCGTCAGATCACGCCAGCTTGGATTGACAAATTCAATCAACTGAATCTTCCATTCACGGCGCCAGCGTTTCAGCACACGCTCGCGAGCACGCGCTTCGAGAATGGAAGCATGCTCTTCAAAGTAGACCAGCGTGTAGATGCCGTATTCCTTCGTGAAGCCGGGTATGGCGCCCGAACGATGCTGTTCGATGCGCCGGCTGAGATTGTTCGTCACGCCGATGTAGAGCGTGCCCTTGTAGCGGCTCGCGAGGATGTAGACGTAGGGCATTGCATTGCTCACTCAGAAAAAGCAACCGGGGTCCCGCATCTGCGATGCACCGCCAAGCGGCGCTGCATCGCGTGCGGGACACGAAGGTGCTGACTTTCGTGTCCCGGGCGCACTGCGGCGCGAAGTGCCGCTGTGCAGGCCCGGGACCCCGGTTGCTTCTCTTTTGCGCGCCACGTTCAAAACGGCACGTTCTCCACGCGCTGCAGTGCGCGATCGAACGGCCGGTAGATCATGCCGAACCGGCCATACACGCCCTCGCGCCGGTCGCTGTCCGTTACCCAGCCGGCGCCGGCGGAGAATTCATAGGACGACCAGCGCAGGCCGGTGATGTGCGCGCCGACGCGCAGCTGGCGGTAGGTGTCGTCGCCGCTCGCAACGAATTCCGGGCCGAGCCAGATCATGTCGAAGAACCGCCATCCCGCCGCGGCGCGGGTCCAGTAGCTCTGGCCGACAGTGGATAGCGAGGCCGAGCCGGTCACCATCGCGTTCGCGAACGGCTCGTACCAGGCATCGAACCCGCCGCGTGCACCGAGGCGCGTGCCGCGCAGGCGGTTGCCGCGATCGTCGGGCAGGTAGCGATAGTCTTGTGCATCAAGGCCGGCGAAGACTGTCACTTCGAGGCCCGGCCAGTGCCAGCGCCAGCCGGGAAGGACGGTCCCCATGGTCTGGAGGCCGACGATGTCACGCCGGTCCGAGCGGTAGCGGTACAGTCCGCCGTTGAGGAGCATCTTCAGCACCGGGCCGTCGGCATTGAGCCCGCGGTAAGCCCAGAACAAACCGCTGTGGCTGAACAGGCCGTTGCGCCAGATATCGGCGCCGCTGAAGAGCAGCAGATGTTCGGCCACGACGTCGCGATCGGGCGTGCTGGTGGCCCAATCCTTGTACCCGCCGTTCCGGGTGTTCACCTTTGGTTTGCTTCCGGCAGGCTGTTCGTCAGCGTCTTCGTCGTTTTCTTCGTCGGTTTCGTCTTTGTTGCTGTCCTCGGCCGCCTCAAGCTTCGCGTCGGCAATGGAAGGCCGCGGCCCGCCGACGGCGAGCGCTGCGGCTAAGGCCGCGGCAACGCATACCCTGACGCAACGCATGAGGGTGCCCCTACCGTCACTCCGGCAGCTTGGCCGCCGAAATGCAACCTACGGTAAGGTGAAGGTTGTGCGGGAGTCCACCCTGATTTGCAAAATGCGAATGGGAGAAGCAGCGGTGCCACGCTATAGCTGGCCGCGACAATCGCGCATGCCGGACACAGAATGACTCATGCACAGACGCCGCCGACCGATGACCGGACACGGCGGCGCTCCATCGGCTTTCTTAATTGGGCGCATTTCCTCGACCATTACGTGATCCTGATTTTCCCGACGGTCGTGATCGGACTGGAGGCGGTTTATGGCCGCTCCTATGGCGAGCTGCTGGTGCTCTCGACCGCAGCCTTCACGGCCTTCGGGCTGTTCGCGCTTCCCTCCGGCTGGCTCGCCGACAAGTGGAGCCGCCGCAACATGATCGCGCTCTACTTCTTCGGCACCGGCATTTGCTGTGCGCTGGTCGGGGCCTCGGAGAGCTTCGAGACGCTGGCGATCGCGCTGTTCGGCGTCGGCGTGTTCGCGGCGATCTACCATCCCGTCGGCACCCCGATGGTGGTCGATGCCGCGGTGGTGCGCGGACGCACGATGGCGTTCAACGGCATCTGCGGCAATGTCGGCGTGTCGATCGCGAGCGGCTGCACGGCGATCATCGCGGCGTGGCTCGGCTGGAGATTTGCGTTCTTCATTCCGGCCGCGATCTTCATCGTGTCGGGCTTTGCCTATCTGGCGCTCATTCCGGCAGACGGCGGCAAGCGCGTGGTGCAGGCGCCCGATCAGGACGTCGCGCTGAGCAAAGGGCTCACCATCGCGGTGGTGATCCTGTTCCTGATACTCGCGTTCTGGGTCGGGCTCGTATTCAACGCCATCACCATCATGCTGCCCAAGCTGGTGCAGCAGCGCGCCGCCTCCGACATGCCGCTAGCGCAGGTCGGCGTGCTCGCGACCGCGGTGTTCCTGTGCGGCGGGCTGGCGCAATTCTCGATGGGGCGCGCGGTCGAGCGCATGATCCCGCATCTGATCATGTCGTTCATTGCCGCCATCCAGGTGGTGGGCATCCTGCTCGCGATCTATACTTCGGGCTGGTGGCTGCTGCCGAGCCTCGCGCTCGCGGTTGCGGCGATCTACGGGCAGGTGACGGTGAACGACTTCGTGCTCGCGCGCTATACGCCGCCGGCGTGGCGCGGGCGCATCTACGCGTTCCGGTTCTTCCTGATCTTCACCATGGCGGGACCGGCCGCTTGGGGGATCGGGCGACTCTATGAGCAGGGCGGCTTCAACACTGTGCTGGGTGTCGGCGCGGTGATCGCGGTGCTCGGCGCGCTCAACACGTTTGCGATCTCGGCGCTGGTGACCGGTGCGGAGACCGAGCTTGCTGCGGCACGCCGCCGCGCCGCCGCGGTGGTGCAGCCGGCGGAATGACGCCGCGCTTGCGTTGCGCCGCGTCTCTCAATACCCATACGATCGAAATCACCGCATGGAGGCCACATGCGTTTCGTCGCGTTGTGTTCGGCGTTCGCTTTTGTATTCGCGAGTGTGACTGCGGAAGCGCAGACGCAGGCCCAAAAGCCGCGCGCCGGCGTGAAGAAAACGGAAGCCGCGAAGCCTGTGGCGCCGGTCGATACCCGGCCGCGCTACAAGCGTGACGATACGCCCGCGGCGGTCGTGACCGCACCGGCTCAGCCGCAGAAGCCGCGCGTCTCGCGTCGGCCGAGGCCGGCAGATGCGGCGCAGTCCGGCGCAGGGACGGCCGCGCAGGCAGCGCGATCGGGCCCGCAGGATGTCGCCGCGTGCGCGCAGACGCGCGACAACGACCTTGCTATCGCGGGCTGCACGCGCGTGATCGAAGATCAGCGCCAGAAGCCGAAGGGCAGGGCGAATGCGTTTTACAATCGCGGCAACGCGCACTCCGCCAAGGGCGAGCATGATCAGGCGGTCGCGGATTTCGACGAGGCGCTCAAGCTCGAGCCGCGCAACGCCAGCGCGCTGAACAACCGCGGCAGCGCGCGCGCCGACAAGGGCGAGACCGATGCGGCGATCGCGGATTTCGATGCCGCACTGAAGCTGAACGGGCGCTATGCGTCGGCCTGGTTCAATCGCGCCAACGCTTACGCGGCGAAAGGCGAGACCGCGCGCGCGCTCGACGACTACGGCAAGGCGCTGGCGTTCAACCGGCGCAACGTGAACGCCTATATCGCGCGCGGCGCGCTTCATCTTGCCGGCGGTGCGACGCCGAAGGCGCGCGCGGACATCGCCGCGGCGGCGCGGCTCGATCGAAAGAATGCGTACGGCGTGCTGTGGCAGGAGATTGCGGAGCGGCGCGCCAAGCAGAGAGGCGTGCTGGCGGACGGGAAGGGTCTGCGGGATGTGGACATGAAAGGCTGGCCCGCGCCGCTGCTCTCGATGTTCGCCGGCGAGCTGAAGCCGGACGGCGCGCTGATTGCGGCGGACGACCCGAACCCGGCGCTGCGGCAAGCGCACACCTGCGAGGCGAATTTTTACGGCGGGCAGTATCTGCTGATCCAGAACAGCCGCGATGAAGCCGTGAAGCTGTTCGAGGCGGCCGCGAAGGATTGTCCGCGCGGGTTTCTCGAAGGGATTGCGGCCGCAGCGGAGTTGAAGGGCCCTGCCGTGAAGGTGGGGTCGAACTAGCCAATTTCTCCGCTCATCCCGCGCAAGCGGGAATCCATTTCTTTCTATTTTTTGGCTCTGGGTCCCCGCTTTCGCGGGGACGAGCGGCAGCTAGAACAGCGGCGCAGCCAAGTGCTCGACCTTGACGCCGGTGCGCTCGCAAATCAGTTCGGCGATGCGCCGCCGGTGGCAATGGTTCACGTCGCGCTCGTAGCAGAGCAGGCACACCGGCCGGGCTGATTTCACGATTTGCGTCAGCTCGTCGAGTTGTTCGCGCGCCTCCGGCGTCGCGAGGTGCCGCTCGTAGAGATCGAACAACTTGTCGAGCTTGCCGGCGCGCGCGGCGTCGCGGCCTTCCTTCGGGGTGCCGAGCTTCTGCAGATGGATGTAGCCGATGCCGGCCTCATCCAATCCGGCGGCAAGCTGGCGCTTGGAGAAACCGGGACGGCGCGAGGCCGCGACCGCGCGTGTGTCCACGATCAGACCCACGCGAGCCCGCTTCAGTTCGCCGATCACGGCGTCGGATTTCGCCTGCTCGTAGCCGATGGTGAAGAGCTTTTTCACTTCACCCGCTCGATCAATTCCATCGCGGCGGCGGGCGCGCGCACCTTGCCCTCGTGGATCACGTAGGCGAACACGTCGCGCGGCGCAGCCTTCGGGGCGCTCTTCGGGTCGACCTGATCGAGATCCTTCGGCAGGCCTCCTGACGCGAAGGTCTGGAAGCGCTCGGCCCAGGCATCCAGTTCCTTGGGCGGGTAACCGGACTTGATCGTGTCCTTGCCCTTCTGCAGGCGCAGATAGACGAAGTCGGAGGTCACGTCCGCGATGCCGGGATAGGTCTCGTGCTCGGCGCACACCACCGCGACATTGAACTTGCGGATCAGCGCGATGAAGGCGGGCGTGCGGAAGCTGTCGTGACGCACCTCGACGACGTGGCGCAGCGTCAGGCCGTCCTGCCTCTCGGGCAGCAGTTCGAGAAACGAACGGAAATCCGCTTCGTCGAATTTCTTGGTCGGGGCGAACTGCCAGAGCAGGGGGCCGAGGCGGTCGCCAAGCTCGGTCACGCCGGAGGTGAGGAAGCGCTTCACCGAATCCGCGCCTTCGGCGAGCACACGGCGGTTGGTCGAGAAGCGCGACGCCTTCACGGAAAACTTGAAGCCGTCCGGGCGCGGCGGCCGCCCATTTGCGGAAGCTCTCGGGCTTCTGCGAGCCGTAATAGGTCGAGTTGATCTCGATCGCGGTCAGCTTCGAGGCGGCGTATTCGAGTTCCTTCGCCTGCGGCAGCTTCTCGGGGTAGAACACGCCGCGCCACGGCTCGAAATTCCAGCCGCCGATGCCGATATGGACCTTGCCGGAACTTTTCATCGCGCTAACCATTGATTAACCAATCTGGGCCTACCATATAGGTTCAGACGGCGGTGTAGAGCCGAAAGGCTCCGTCGCCTGGACGACCACGACAAGCGGGTGACGCCGGATGAACGCGCACCTTCTCGTTCGTGGTCGTTAGCATTTTCAGGGGTCGCCATGCCAACGCGCGAGCGGGTGCAGGCCTTTGTTACGATGGTGGAAGCCGGCGACTACGTCCGGGCGATCCGCGACTTCTACACCGATGACGCCACCATGCAGGAAAACCTCGGCGAGATTCGCGCCGGGCGCGATGCGCTCGCGGCCGCGGAGGAGAAGATCCTGCAGAATGTGAAATCGATCACAACGCGGCCGGGCTCGACCTTCGCGATCGATGGCGACCGGGTGATCGTGCACTGGGTGTTCGATATCGAGCCGGCGGAGGGAAAAAGTACGCGCTCGATGAACTCGCGTACCAGACCTGGCGCGGCGACCGCATCGCGAGCGAGCGGTTCTATTACGATCCGGGACAGCGGAAGGCGGGGTAAGTCAATCGTCCGATTTTTCGGGGACGAAGCCTTCGTAGATGTCCGCCAGCGGCAGTTCAATCGAGAGAGCGGAGACGCGGATCATTCCGTCGTCTCCCGCCACGATCACCGATCCGGCAGCGAACTCGGCACCGCTGCGCGCCCAAACCCAAGCTTTGGGCTCGTCCTGTGACAGCACGAGATACGCCGAGAGGCTGGAGAGCTGGAGATATTCGGCGGCCTTGTCTCCAAGATCAATCGTGACGGAAGAGGGCGACAAGACTTCAGCGATCAAGACAGGAGACGTCGCCGCCAAGTCCCGCAACTGGCCTCCAGTCACATCAACGATCACATCGGGATAGCGAACCGTTTTTGGACCGATCCGGGCGGCGAAGTCGGAGGTCAGAACCGTCCAGCGACTTCTGTCGAGCAAGTTTGCAAGGCGGCGCACAATGAGCGCATGCGCGCGTGAGCCGCCCGTCATCATGGTGACGAGGCCGTTCGCAAGCTCATAACGTCCCTCGCGTCCTTCGGCCCAAGCGAGGAACGCCGAACTGTCCATCGGTCTGGAAATCTGGACGTTCATTGGCGCCTCATATCCATGAATTCTAGACGCAATCGCATCACGAAAAAAGGGCGCGGCTTGTGGCCGCGCCCTTCGTATTGTTGAGCCAGATGGCTGGATCAGAAATCCATCCCGCCGCCCGGGGGCATGCCGCCGCCACCGCCGCCGGCACCCTTCTTCGCCGGGATTTCGGCGACCATCGCCTCCGTGGTGATCAGAAGGCTCGCGACGGACGCTGCGCCTTGCAGCGCCTGACGCACGACCTTGGCCGGATCGATGATGCCCTTGGTGAGCATGTTCACATACTCGCCGTTCTGCGCATCGAAGCCGTAGCTGTACTGATCCTTCTCGAGGATCTTGCCGACGATCACCGAGCCGTCCTCGCCCGCATTGAGCGCGATCTGGCGGGCCGGAGCGGAAAGCGCCTTGCGCACGATCTCGACGCCGGTCTTCTGGTCGTCGTTCTGCGTGCGGATCTTCTTGAGGCCTTCCGCGGCACGCAGCAGGGCGACGCCGCCGCCCGGCAGAATGCCTTCCTCGACCGCGGCGCGGGTCGCATGCATCGCGTCATCAACGCGATCCTTGCGCTCCTTCACCTCGACCTCGGTCGCGCCGCCGACCTTGATCACCGCGACGCCGCCCGCGAGCTTGGCAAGCCGCTCCTGCAGCTTCTCGCGGTCGTAGTCGGAGGTGGTCTCGTCGATCTGCGCCTTGATCTGCGACACGCGCGCCTCGATGTCGGCCTTCTTGCCGGCGCCGCTGACGATCGTGGTGTTCTCCTTCTCGATCATCACCTTCTTGGAACGGCCGAGCATCTGCAGGGTCACGTTCTCAAGCTTGATGCCGAGGTCTTCCGAGATCGCCTGGCCGCCGGTCAGGACCGCGATGTCCTGCAGCATGGCCTTGCGGCGGTCGCCGAAGCCCGGAGCCTTCACGGCCGCGACCTTGAGGCCGCCGCGCAGCTTGTTGACGACGAGCGTGGCAAGAGCCTCGCCTTCGACGTCCTCGGCGATGATCACCAGCGGCTTGCCGGTCTGCACCACCGCCTCGAGCAGCGGGAGCAGCTCCTGCAGCCCTGAGAGCTTCTTCTCGTTGATCAGGATGTAGGCGTCGTCGAACTCGACGCGCATCTTGTCGGCGTTGGTGATGAAGTAGGGCGAGATGTAGCCGCGGTCGAACTGCATGCCCTCGACGATGTCGAGCTCGGTCTCGAGGCTCTTGGCCTCTTCCACCGTGATCACGCCCTCGTTGCCGACCTTCTGCATCGCCTTCGCGAGGAAGTCGCCGATCTCCTTGTCGCCGTTCGCCGAGATGGTGCCGACCTGGGCGATCTCGTCGTTCGAGGTGACCTTCTTGGAGTTCGCCTTGAGGTGCTCGACTACAGCCTCGACCGCGAGGTCGATGCCGCGCTTGAGGTCCATCGGGTTCATGCCGGCGGCGACCGACTTGGCGCCTTCGCGCACGATCGCCTGGGCGAGAACCGTGGCAGTGGTGGTGCCGTCACCCGCGACGTCGGAGGTCTTGGAGGCGACCTCGCGCACCATCTGGGCGCCCATGTTCTCGAACTTGTCTTCGAGCTCGATTTCCTTGGCGACCGTCACACCGTCCTTGGTGATGCGCGGGGCGCCGAACGACTTGTCGAGCACGACGTTGCGGCCCTTCGGGCCGAGGGTCACCTTCACCGCGTTGGCAAGGATGTCGACGCCGCGCAGCATGCGATCGCGCGCGTCGACGGAGAATTTGACGTCTTTAGCAGCCATTGATGTTCGCTCCTGATGAGTTCTTCGAGAGAGGCGCTTACGCGGCCTTCTTCTTGGCGGAAGCGGTCTCTTCGAGAACGCCCATGATGTCGCTTTCCTTCATGATCAGAAGGTCCTGACCATCGATCTTCACCTCGGTGCCGGACCATTTGCCGAACAGCACGCGCTCGCCGACCTTCAGGTCGATCGGAATCAGCTTGCCGGCCTCGTCGCGGCCACCGGGGCCGACGGCGACGATCTCGCCTTGCGAGGGCTTCTCTTTCGCGGTGTCGGGAATGATGATGCCGCCGGACGTCTTCTCCTCGGCATCGATGCGCTTGACGACGACGCGGTCGTGAAGCGGGCGGAATTTCATGGATATCCTCCTAAGTTATTGGACAGGCTTGTCTTTTGAGAAACGGCCGCCCGAATGAAATTGCCCCGGCGGCCGCTCGTGACTGACCTAGTTCACGCGTCTGTGAGGCGCAAGAGGTCGGCGGGAATTTTTTAGCACTCGTTAACGCAGACTGCTAGCAGTTTCATGCGCGCTGTTAGCCGTGGATGCGTACTGCTGCTAATGCCTTGATTGTAAACAATTTATTCACCTTTTAGGCTTGCAATGGAACCGTCAGGTGCCCGAGAGTTTGAGTCTCCGCCAGATTCGGAGGGATCAAATGGCCAGCAAGGACTTCCGGCGTCAGATTGCCGGTTACGGGCTTACCACCGCGCACATCTTCTACCGGCGCCCGGATCACCCTTGGCTGTTGCAGTCCTACGTCTGGCAAGACTACGACCTCTGCCCGAAATTCCCCGAATTGCAGCGATTTCTCGATTTCTGGCGCGCCAAGCTCGATGGCGCACTGCATTCAGTGACCGTCGCGCACTCGGGACTCATCAAACCGGCCGAATTGCGCTCGGTCGACGGCGTGTTCCGGCTGCACTGATTTACCTTTCGGATCAATAACTTCCGTCCGGCGTTGACCGCCGCCATCCGACCGCGCAAATTGTCATCCGGGCAGGCGGGGCGGAGGGTGTCATGGCCAGGACGAAGACCAGCGCGCGGCGTTCGCCGGCGCGCAAACCGGTGAGCAAAAAGTCACGCGCAAAGCCGGTCCGCGCCGCCAAGCGCGTGTCTTCATCCACCGCGAAGGCCGCTTCGCAGTTTTTCCGCGTCAGCCACCACAACGAAGAGGACTTCGACGGTGGCCTGCGCCGCTACGCCAAGTATCGCGACCTCGGCATGGCGAAGGCGACCAACGGCATGGTGCAGGCGCATGTGATCCGCTTCGTGCCGCCGTGCCGGCCGGAGGAAGTGTCGAAGCTGCACTTCCACGATGTCGAATTCCAGATGATCTATGTGCTCAAGGGCTGGATCAAGACCGAACTCGAAGGTCAGGGCGCGCATGTGATGCGTCCGGGCAGCGCGTGGCTGCAGCCGCCGAAGATCAAGCACAAGGTGCTCGACTATTCGGACGACTGCCGAAGTGCTGGAGATCATCCTGCCGGCGGATTTCGAGACCACCGAGCTGACCTGAGCGTTGTCCGGATCGATGGCCAGGATCAGGTTCGACTTCGGGACGCTCACGCTCGAGGCCGAACTGCTCGACACGCCCACCGCCAAAGCGGTTCTCGCCAAGCTGCCATACGAGGCCCGCGCGATGACGTGGGGCGAGGAAGTCTATTTCGACGTGCCGGCCGATTGCGCACCCGAGAAGGACGCACGCGCGGTCGTGACGCCGGGTGAGGTTGCGTACTGGCCGGGCGGCCCATGCATCGCGCTCGGGTTTGGAAGCACGCCGACTGTCGCAGGGCGACGAGACGCGGCTTGCGAGTCCGAGCAACATCTTCGGCAGGCTGATCGGAGATCCGAAGAGTCTATCCCAGGTGAAGGCCGGTACGAAGGTGACGGTGATTCTCGCAGATTGAGGCACGTGTCCCGCACGCGATGCAGCGCAGCTTCGCGGTGCATCGCAGATGCGGGACCCCGGTTGCTTGTTGTAGAAACCGGGGTCCCGGGTCTGCACCGCATCACTCCGTGCTGCTTTGCGCCCGGGACGCCGGGAGACTTCATGAAACTCTTCACCTACTGGCGTTCGCAGGCCGCGTTCCGCGTGCGCATCGCGTTGCGGCTCAAGGGTCTCCGAATAGAGAAGGTCTCGCTCGACCTGCTCAAAGGCGACCAGTTCGCGGTCGCCTATCAGAAGCTCAATCCCGAAGGCGTGGTGCCCACCTTGATCGACGGGGAGGGCGCGCCGCTCGTCCAGTCGCTCGCGATCCTCGAATATCTCGACGAGAAATACCCCGAACCGCCGCTGCTCCCAAAGGAGTTGCGTGCGCGTGCGCATGCGCGCGCGGTCGCCCAGATGGTGGCGATGGATGCGCACCCCTTCATCGTGCCGCGAGTGCGGAAATATCTCGAAGATGAGCTGCGTCTCGACGAGGCGGCGCGCGGCAAATGGGTGCGGCACTGGCTCGATAGCGGCAGCCGTGCCGTGGAGGAGGTGCTGGCGCGCGATCCGCGCACGGGACAGTTCTGCGTTGGCGATCAGGTGACCATCGCGGACATCTGTCTTGCGGCGCATTTGACCAGCGCGAAGCTGTTCGGCGGGCGCGATCCGGCCGACTACCCGACTGCCGGCCGCATCTATGCGAACTGCATGCAGATCGAGGCCTTCGCCGCCGAGCATCCGCTGCGTCAGCCCGACGCGCCGACATCATGACCGCTCCGCCCCCGCCGCAGCGGGGATCGATCGGCACGCGCGCCGCGCTTGCGTTGGTGGCGGGCTTTCTCCTGATGGTGATCGGCGGAGGCGCGCGCTTTGCCATCGGCCTCACCTTCAAGCCGATGGTCGACGAATTCGGCTGGGCGCGCGGTGAGCTCGGCGCGTCGGTCGGCATCTATATGCTGGTGTCGGCGGTCGCGACATTCATCGCGGGTCGCATGGCCGATCGCTTTTCGCCGCGCGCGCTGCTGATCGCCGGCACGGTCATCGGCGGTGCCGGCATCGGCGCGATGAGCCTCGTGTCGGAGCCATGGCACGCGCATGTGCTCTACGGCGTCGTATTCGCCATCGGCAACGGCGCGGCCTCGCTGGTGATCATCGGCGTGATCGTGATGCGCGCCTATCCGGGCCGCGCCGGGCTCGCCAACGCGATCGTGGTGTCCGGCATGAGTGTCGGGCAGCTCGTCATGATCGCGCTGCTGACTGCCGTGCTGGTGCAGATCGGCTGGCGGTCGGTATTCTGGTGGATCGCGGTCGCGCATTTGCTGCTGCTGCCGCTGTTGCTGTTGCTGCCGGGGCAGGGCGGCGCGCAGGCCGCGGGCGCCGCGCCGCCCGTGGGTCTTTCGCTGCGCGAGGCTGCGCGCAAGCGGCAGTTCTGGCTGCTGCTTGCGATCTATGCGATCTGCGGCATGGACGATTTCTTCGTCACCACACATGTGGTTGCGTTCGCGCAGGATCGCGGCATCGGCACGCTGTTCGCCGGCAACATGCTGGCGCTGATGGGGCTGACCGGTCTGATCGGCGTGATCGCCGCCGGCTGGTTCAGCGATCGCGCCGGGCCGGTGGGGCCGACCGCGATCGCGTTCGCGGCGCGCATCGTCGTGTTCGCATGGATCGCGATCGACCAGTCACCGCTGTCGATCACCGTGTTCGCCCTGACCTATGGCGCGACGTTCCTGGTCACGGCGCCGCTCACCGTCGTATTCGTGCGCGAAAGCTTCGGCGTGAAGAACCTCGGCGCGCTCGCTGGGTTGATCACGATGGTGCACCAGATATTCGGCGGGCTCGGCGCCTATGCGGGCGCCGCGATCCACGATGCGAGCGGCAGCTACGATGCGGCGTTCGTCGTCATGCTGCTTGCGACGATCGTCGCGCTCGTACTGACGCTGATGCTGCGCCGCGCTTCACTCACTCCGGTTTGACGCCGGTTTCGCGGATGATGCGCTCGTATTTCGCGCGCTCCGCGGTGACGAAATCAGCGAACTGGGCGGTCGAAAGCGGTGTGACGTTGGCGCCGGCGTCGAGCAGCTTCTTGTGCGTCTCGGGATCGTTGAGGATCTTGTTGATCTCGCCATTGAGCCGCGCGATGACCTCGCCCGGCGTTCCTTTCGGCGCGAAGAAGCCCTGCCACAAGGTGAAATCGAAATCCGCAAAGCCGGTTGCCTCGGCGACGGTCGGGATCTCCGGGGCGGCTTGCGACCGCGCGGCCGACGACACGGCCAGTACCTTCACGGTGCCGGCCTTCATCATCGGCATCACCGGCGGAAAGCCGGGGAAATACATGTCGACATGGCCGCCGATGATGTCGTTCAGCGCCGGCCCCGCGCCTTTGTAAGGAATGTGGGTGAGCTTGCCCGGCATCTTGGCGCTCAGGTATTCGCCCGCGAAGTGCCCCGGCGTGCCGGTGCCCGCGGAGGCAAACGAGAAGGGCTTGCCGGAACTCCTTCATGGCCTTGAACATCTCGGCCATGCTTGCATAGGGCGTCTTTCCGGGGACGGTGAGCGCCAGCGGCACGACGGTCGCGAGCGCGACCGGCTGCAGCGCCAGCGGATCGTAGGTCAGCCCCTTCATCCAGAATTGATTGACCACAACCTCGCCGGTCTGGCCGACCAGCAGCATGTGGCCGTCGGGCGCTGCGGCGAGCACCGCGGTCGCGCCGATCGCGCCGCTCGCGCCCGCGCGGTTCTCCACCACGACGGTCTGGCCGAGCGCGGGGCCGAGCTTTTCGGCGATCACGCGCGCGACGACATCGCCGGTGCCGCCCGGCGCGTAGGCGACGACGAGATGGACGGGCTTGGACGGATAGGGCTGGGCAAGGGCGGGCGCGCTTGCGAGCAGCGCAGCCGCGACGGCCCCGATGGTCGATCCGGCCTTCATGCGAACTCCTCCCGATGTCTTGCCGACGTTTTGCGCGTTGTACATCAGGGCGGCCCCAAATGCGATCATGCCGGCGGGGGCGCCGCCGGCATGTGGCTCTTTCGTGTCGGGAGACGGCTGCTAGCGCGCGGCCAGCCTGCGCTCGAGTTCGTCGATGCGGCGCTGTTGCTGCTGCACCATCGCGACCAGATCGGCGACGACGTTCTGTGTCTTCACCGTGTAGGGCTTGCCATCGTTCATGCCGACCAGTGCCGGATCGATCGCGGCGACTTCCTCGGCGATCAGCCAATGCTCCTTCACGTCGGGCGTGTCGTTATAGGACCCGACCTGCGGGCGCATCGCCATGATGTTCGTCACCGCCGCGGCGGGCGTCAGGTCGCCGGCGATGGTCTTGAACTGGCGCGACGAGACGATGCAGGAGAGATCGCCGCTGGCGTTGCTCTGAATGCCGCCGCTGCAATTCGCCACCCCGGCAAGGCGCACGCTCCCGGTCGTGTGCAGCCGCGCCGCCGGCGACGATGTGCCAATGCCGACATTGCCGTCCTTGTCGACGCGCATCCGCTCGATCGGGCTGGTGTTGTTCGTCGGTGTGGTTGAGAACAACACCTGCGAAGTCCGCGTTGGTCGCGCGCAGGAACACCGAGGCGGTGGTCTTGCCCGCGTTGAACACCGTGCCGGTCGTATTGTCGCGATTGGCGCCGATGCCGACGAAGTCGCTGGTCACAGTCAGTTCGCCGATATTCGAGCTGGCTGACGTGTCCTGCAGGCGCATCGTTGCGGTGTTGTTGCCGTTGAGGTGGACCAGCTTCGCCGGGCTCGCGGTGCCGATGCCGACGCTGCCCGAGGCGCTGATGTCGATGCTGCTGGTCGGCGCGCCCGGGCGGACGCGGAACGGCAGCCGGCTGCCGCCGGTCACGTCGCGAACGAAGAAGTTCGCCTCGTTGGCGCCGATGTCCCAGGTCTGCGCCGAGAAGCCGCCCGCGGCAGTCTGCTCCAGACGGTGCGCGGGCGTATCGCTGGTGCTGACATGCACGTCGAGCACCGGCGTCGAGGTGCGCAGGCCGACCTTGCCGTTGCTTGCGACGAACACCAAATCGGTCGGCGCGCCGCCAACGACGGTGAACGGAATTTGCGAACGCGTGACGTTCTCGATCGAGAACTTGTTGAGGCCGCCCGACGGCAAATCGTTGGCGGTGAGTTGCCAGTCATCGGCCGGGAAGCCAGGCGAAGTGCTGGTGTCGTCGAACTTGATCCGGGTGTTGTTCTCTTTCAGCCGGAGCGTATCGAAGCCGAACAACTCGTTGTTGACGCAGTCCAGCCCGACGCAGGTGCTGCCCTGCACGATGAGGTCATCCGGAATGACTTGGTCTGCCGCCGCCTTGCCGCCGGCAAGGACCGTCGCGCCGAGGACGAGGGCGATGACGCGCGTGCTCGCGAATGCAAATGACGTGTGCATGGTTGTGCTCCCTCACTTCTGCCGTTGGGTTTCGCGCGCGTTCGGATCGAACTTGACGATCGTGCCGCCTTTCACCTGGAATTGGCCGCTCAGCGAGACGCTGCGCAGCACCGAGTCGCCGCCGACGCCGCGGCCGTTGTCGAGCCCGGAGCGGACCGGCACGCGTTCGTCGGTCGAGGCGGTCAGCTGGTAGTGGTAGATGCCGTCGTCGTAGGTGCCGAGCTTGCGCAGATCGATCGTCGGCGCTTCGGTCTTCGAACTCGGCGCTCGCGGAGATCCCGTTCGGGCCGCTAATGGACAGAGTGACGTTGCTGTATTTGCCGCCGAGCGCGAATCCGACCTGCGTATCGGTCAGCTTCTGTTCGGCCTTCAAATCCTCGGCGAGACCTGCGCCAGTTAACGCGACGGCCAGACCGGCCGCCAACGCGACTTCCCGTATCATGCTCACTTCTCCCTTGTTGCCTTTGGGTAAACCCGCTTTTGTCCGCCGGACAGGAAACAACCATCAGATGTAGGCGGGTCTAGGGCGGCATTGTGGAATTGGTCGTGCGAAAGTGGTGCGTGGCGATGTGCACGCACTATTGAGCGCTGGAGTTCTCGACAAACCGATGACAGACGGATCGAATTTTGATTCGGCCCGCCGCGCGTTCAGGGTTATCCCCGTCCGACGAACGGCATCTTGGTCGCCATCACGGTCATGAACAGCACATTGGCGTCGAGCGGCAGGCTCGCCATGTAGGCAACCGCCGAGCCGACATGCTCGGCGTCCATGCGCGGCTCCGGCATCATCTCGCCGCTCGGCTGCAGCACGCCCGACACCATGCGGTCGGTCATCGGGGTTGCGGCGTTGCCGATGTCGACCTGTGAGCAGGCGACATCATAGGCGCGCCCGTCGAGCGCGATCGACTTGGTGAGACCCGTCACGGCGTGTTTGGTCGACGTATAGGCGGCCGAGCGCGGGCGCGGCGTGTGCGCCGAGATCGAGCCGTTGTTGATGATGCGCCCACCGCGCGGCGACTGATCCTTCATGATCTTGATGGCTTCTTGGCTGCAGACGAAGAGCGCGGTGAGGTTGGTGTCGACCACCTCTTTCCACTTCTCGACCGGAAGCTCCTCGA
This sequence comes from uncultured Alphaproteobacteria bacterium, assembly GCA_963779545.1. Classification (GTDB taxonomy): domain Bacteria; phylum Pseudomonadota; class Alphaproteobacteria; order Rhizobiales; family Xanthobacteraceae; genus PALSA-894. Next base: position 290,179 of record CAVZYQ010000022.1, read on the forward strand.
ACGGCACCGGCGGCGCGCCCATGCCGGCGTTGTTGAACAGCACGTCGAGCCGGCCGTACTTCTCCTTGACGGTGGCGAACAGCGCGCGGATCGCCTCGATTTTGGTGACGTCGGTCGGCACTGCGATGCCGTTGCCGCCGCCTTCCTTCAGCACCTCCTCCAGCGGCTCCTTGCGCCGGCCCGCGAGCGCGACCGAATAGCCCGCCTTCATCAGCGCCAGCGCCGCCGCGCGGCCCACGCCCGTGCCCGCGCCCGTGACGATCGCAACCTTGGCCATTTGCTTCTCCCGTTTTTCTGCTGGAGCCCCACGGGGCTGAATTGGATGGCGCAATGTGCCGCCTCCGGCACGGCGCCGCAATGGGCTTTGAACCAGAGCCGCGCTGACTGCGACAAAACGAAAGACCCGCGGTCGACGTGACACGCGGGCATTCAGCTATGCCGGGGCTTTTCCGTGACACTCGCGCTGCCGACGATTTTCACCGTGCTCGCTGCGCTTGCGTTCTTCACGCTGGAGCGTGTGAAGCCGGGGCGCGAGTTGCCGAATTCACGCGGCTGGTACGGGCGCGCGGTGCTGGTCAACCTGGCGCAGATCGCGATCACGCTCGCCACCAATACGCTCTGGCTGAAGTTGTTCGCCGGCGCGTCGGTGTTTCACCTCGCCGCGCTGAAGATGCCGGTGCTGGAAGGTTTCATCGGCTGGTTCGTCGGCACGTTCTTCTTCTACTGGTGGCACCGTATCCGCCACCTCGACGGCTTTTGGGTGCTCTTCCACCAGGTGCACCATTCGCCGGCGCGGATCGAGGCGATCACGTCGTTCTACAAGCACCCGGTCGAGATTCTCGCCGACTCGGCGCTCGCCGCCGCGATCCTCTATTTCCTGCTCGGGGCTTCGCTGGAAGGCGCGCTCTGGTTCAACTTCTTCGCGGCGACCGGCGAGTTCTTCTATCACGCCAACTTCAAGTCGCCGCGCTGGCTGAAGTACATCATCCAGACGCCGGAGCTGCACTCGGTGCATCACGAGCTCGACGTGCATCACTACAATTACGGTGACCTGCCGATCTGGGACCGGCTGTTCGGGACCTATCGCGACGCGAACGAGTTCGTGCCGCACTGCGGCTTCCCGCGCCACAACGAACGCAAGCTGGTGCAGATGCTGGCGTTCCGGAATGTGTATAACGACTAGCGTGTGGTGCGTCATTGCCGGGCTTGACCCGGCAATCCATCCTCTTACGAAAATTGATGGATGCGCGGGTCAAGCCCGCGCATGACGAGAGCTACAGCAGCCGCGGCTGGCCGCCGACGAACACGCCTTCGAGCGCGAGCATTTTCTCTTTCGTCTCGGTGCGGCCGGGCGCCGAGAAGCCGCCGAGCTTGCCGCCCGCCGCGAGCACGCGGTGGCACGGGATGATCAGCGGCACCGGATTGCGCGCCATCGCGACGCCGACTTCCTGCGCGGCCTGCGGCACGGTCACGCCCGCGCGCTTCGCAAGCTCGCCGTAGGTCACGGTTTCGCCGAACTTCACCTTGCGGAGCGCCTCATAGATCGGGCGGCGCTGCGGATCGACTGCGGAGAGGTCGAGATCGATCGGCGTGAAGTCGATCTGCTCGCCCGCGAAGTAGCGTACCGATTGCGCGACCACCGCGGCGACCTGTGGCGGCGGCTCCTGCGCCGTCGCCTTGCCCTTGAACTGCGTCTCAGCCGAGGCGCGATCCGGATAAGGCAGGCGGAAACGCGTGATGCCGTTCTCGCCCCACGCGATGGCGGCGAAGCCGAGTTTGGTTTCGAAGACGTGATAGTGAGTCATGGGCGAAAGATAGGCGGTGGCCGCCCCGGCCACCACCCGATTGCTGAATTATCCGGCCGCCGCCATTGCGTCCGCTTCCAGCTTCTTCTTCATCGCGTCCATGCCGGCCTGCATCATGCCGCCGATCGGCTTGGCGAGTTCGTGCGGCAGCACGTCCGCGATCCACACGACGCGGCAGCCGTAGCCCTCGGCAAAAACCTGCAGCGAGCCGTTGTGATGTGTCGGGCGGCCTTCCACCACCGCCCAGACGAGGCGGCGCGCCTTGTCGTCGACATCGACGATCAGCTCCTTCGCCGTCATGCCGTTCGCGAACGTGACGATGCGGGCGTCGCCCTCAAGCTTCACGTCGGTGACGAAGTCTGGCGCGAGCCGGGCATGGATCGCGCCGACATCGCGCACCGCGTCCCACACCTGCGCGGGATCGGCGCGCAGCGCCATCTCGAGGTGGATCGAGGCCATGTCAGGCCTTTCCCGCAATAGGCTTCGAGCCGGTAGCCGTCCGGATCGACGACGAAGCCCGCGTAGTAGTTCGGCCCGTAGTCATCGCGCAGACCGGCCTTGCCGTTGTCCTTGCCGCCGGCGGTCAGCGCCGCCTTGTGAAAGGCCGCAACGCTTTCGCGCGTCGGGGCATCGAAGCAGAAATGCAGGCCGGAATTCATGTCCGCCGGCACCGGCGCGTCGGTCCTGGAGATCCAGAGCACGACCGCCTCCTTGCCGTAGCCGAGCGAAGTCTCGCCCTCGCTCAGCGCCGTGTAGCCGAGCGGCTTGAGCGCAGCGTCGTAGAAGGCCTTGGTGCGCGCGATATCGCGCACGCCGATCGAGATGTGATTGAGCATGGCTGTCTCCTGAGTTGATGGGAGACAGGTAGGGAGGGGCGGGGGGAAAACTTGGAGAAAATTGCTGTTGTCATTCCGGGGCCGGCCGCAGGCCGCAGCCCGGAATCCATAACCACGACAAGCGAGAACTTGCCTCGCTATCGAGTAACCAATCGGGCTTGGTGGTTATGGATCCCGGACAGCCGCTGCGCGGCTTCCGGGATGACAGCGGAGTTAGGCCGCCAGCCGGTATTCTCGCGGCGAAGCCCCGAACTCGGCCCGGAACGTGCGGGTGAAATTCGACAGGTCGTCGAACCCGACATCGAGCGCGATATCGGTCACCGGCACTTTGGTCGCCGCAAGCTTGTCCGCCGCATCGCGCAGCCGTGCGCGCAGCAGCCACTGGTGCGGCGTGACGCCGGTCACGGCCTTGAAACTGCGCAGGAAGTGATAGGGGCTGAGTTTCGCCATGGCGGCGAGCGCCGCGACCGTATGCGGCTCGGCGCTGTGCGCCGCCATGTGGCGCAGCACCGCGCTCATGCGACCCCCGTGCAGGGAGGGCGTGGAGGCGCTGCTTCGCCGGCGCGGCAAGGCCGATGGCCGTGCCGGCAAGCTCGATCGCGATCTCGTCGAACATCGCGGGGTCACGCATCGCGTGGCGCGCGCGAGCGGTGAGGCGGCGCGAGCGGGCGCACCGGAGAAAGGCGATTGTGCGCGAATGCCGCCTTGCCGCCGGCATCGTGCGCGATGCGCTCGAACAGCTCCGGCTCGAAGCGGAACGAGAGGCAGCGGTCGCCCTCGCCATGGCGGTGCGAGCAGGCAAAGCAATGCCCGGCACTGACCAGCAGGTACGATCCCTCCGACAGCAGCGATGTGCCGTGGCGGTCGCGCACCAGGAAACTGCCCGAGAGCACCAGCGCGACGCTGCTCGCGCCGGTCAGCTCCTCGGCCTCATGATCGCCCGGCCCGCAGGTGCAGATGATGTCCTGCACCCGCCAGCCCTTGCCGGACGCGATGGTCGTTTCGGCGATGTCGCCGCGCGCGCCGGAGAGCCGCTTGCGCGTCAGCGCGGTGGCCAGCGGATCGGCGTGAATCGGCGGCCTTCAACATGGCCCCAATATAGTGCGGACGGGAGCGCGTCTCCACCCTCAGGCGCGGTCGATCCGCGCCGCGTAGCAGCCGGCCGCCGCGTAGTGGACATGCAGGTAGGCGGCGCGCGGATCGGCGAACAGGCGATCGATGACGCCGTCGAGCTTGCCACCCTCGGTGAGTTCGCGCGCGACCATCATGCCGTCCTCGTCGAAGGCGCGGGCCGCAAGCGTGCGCTTGCGCAACTGCTCAGGGATTTCGTCGACCGCGTCGTAGGTCTCCTCGCCCTTGCGGACATAGATCGCAAAGCGCATGCGGTAGGGGCTGTCGACCGCGTGGTGTTCATAATTGGTCAGGATCAGCTCATCGCCGGGCGTCGCGTCGGTGAGGCTGATGCGGCACGGGTAGGCGCCGTCCGCCTTGCGCCGCACCGCGCCGAGCGCGGCCAGTTCGGCGTCGTCGAGCGCGAACAGGTGCTGGAATTTTTCGGCCGGCAGGCCGGTGATGCGGAAGCTCATGATTTCCTCCATTTGATGCAATGGATATGCGCGCGGCGGGGAGTCGATCCCACCCGATTTCCGGATCGCATCGGCCTTGCTAGGCTCGAAGAAAACGGGGAGGACATGCATGCGCAGGCTCAGTGCCGCCATCCTGCTGCTGGCAACACTCGCGTCTCCCGCCGCGGCGCAATTTCCCGACAAGCCGATCCGGCTGATCGTGCCGCAGGCGCCCGGCAGCGCGACCGACACGGTCGCGCGCATCCTCGGCGCGGAGCTGACGAAGGAGCTCGGCCAGCAGATCGTCGTCGACAACCGGCCGGGCGGCGCGCTCACCATCGGCCTCGACCTCACGGCGAAGGCCGAGCCGGACGGCTACACGCTGTGCATGGGGCCGAGTCGGCGCGCTGGCGATCACGCGCCACATGGTGGCGAAGCTGCCCTACGACATCGAGCGCGACTTCCAGCCGATCGCGCTGGTGGCGCGCGGGCACATGCTGCTCGCGGCCGCGCCCGACGCGCCGTTCAAGACGATCCCGGAGCTGATCGCCTACGCGAAGGCCAATCCCGGCAAGCTGTCGAACGCCTCATCGAGCAACGGCTCGCCTGGCCACGTCGGCGGAGAGCTGTTCAAGTTCATGACCGGCACCGACATCGTGCACATCCCGTATCGCGGCGGCGCGGCCGCCACCAACGATCTGATCGCCGGACGCGTGCAGCTGATGTTCGAGAGCTTCAACTCGATCGCGCCGCACGCGCGCTCCGGCACGGTGCGGGCGCTCGCGGTGACCGGCGAGCGGCGTTCGCCCGGCTTCCCTGACCTGCCGACCGTCGGGGAAGCGGGCGTGCCGGGCTACGCGGCACCGACCTGGAGCGGTGTGATCGGCCCGGCCGGCATTCCGCGGCCGATCGTCGACAAGCTCAATGCGGCGATCAACCGCGCGATCAATTCGGCGGCCTTCAAGGAGCGCTTCGCGGCGATCGGCGACGAACCGGCCGGCGGCACGCCGGAGGAGTTTGGCGAGACGATCCGCAAGGACTCGGCGAAGTGGAAAGAGGTGGTGCAGAGGTCCGGCGCGAAGCTGGATTAGGGCGACATCTCCGCTCATTCCGCGCAAGCGGGAATCCAGTTCTTTCTTCACTTGGCTCTGGGTCCCCGCTTTCGCGGGGACGAGCGGTAACGGTCACAACCCACTAAACCAGTTGTAGCCGCGGTCTTCCCAGTAGCCGCCGGTGTAATTGTTCAGCACCGCCATGCCGACAACATGCTTGGGGTTCTTGAAGCCGAGCTTGGTCGGGATGCGGACGCGCATCGGGAAGCCGAATTTCACCGGCAGAATCTCGCCGTCGAACCGGAGTGTCATCTGCGTCTGCGGGTGCAGCGCGGTCGGCATGTCGATCGAGACCGAGTAACCCTCGGCGCAGACGAAATGCACGTATTTCGCCGTGAGATCGGCGCCGATGCGTTGCAGGAAATCCTTCAGCGGCGCGCCGGTCCACTTGCCGACCATGCTCCAGCCTTCGACGCAGATCAGCCGCGTGATCTGCGTCTCCTGCGGCAGCGCATAGAGCTGGTCGAGCGTCCAGGCCTGCTTGTTGCCGACCAGCCCGTCGAGCTGGAGCCGGTAGGTGTCCTCGTCGACATCCGGCGCCTCCGACTCGTCGTAATAGCCGTTAAAGCGGAAGGGCCGGTTGATCGCGCTTTCGGGATATGTTTCGGCGAGGCGATTGGGATTGAAGATGCGCGCCTGAACCCAGTCGTTGAACTCGGAGACCTTGCGCAGCACACGCTCCGATGACGGACCATCGACGATGTCGCAGCCGGTGAGCAGCGCGAGCGCGCCGAGACTCATGGTGTTGCGCAGGAACAGGCGGCGCGAGGGGTCGGGCAGCAGTTTCGCCGCATCCTTGATGAGCAGCCCGGGATCCACGCCGGGAATTTTTCGCCGACCCATCTCAATAGCCCCGGATCATGGCGCGCAGCGTTTTCGGCACCAGCAGCGCCATCACGACATGCAGCACCAGGAACAGCACGATGCCTGCCATGGCGAAGAAGTGCACCAGCCGTGCGCCCTCGTAGCCGCCGAACAGCAACGCGAGTTCGCGGAACTGCACCGGTTTCCACATCGCGATGCCGGAGAGCACGATCACCACGCCGGTCAGCAGGATGCCCGCATAGAGCAGCTTCTGCACCGCATTGTAGCGGGCGAGATCGTGATGGAGCTTTCCGGTCAGCGCCGCAGCGGCATCGCGTGCAACCTCGCCGGGGCGGATCGGCCAGAGCGTGCGGCGGAAGCGGCCGGTCGCCAGCCCGAGCGTCACGTAAACGATGCCGTTGACGACCAGCAGCCACATTGCGGCGAAATGCCAGAGCAGGCCGCCCGCAAGCCAGCCGCCGAGCGTGACGCTGCGCGGGAAGGTGAAGGGAAACAGGGGCGACGCATTATAGATCTGCCAGCCCGAGCCGATCATGATCAGGATCGCCAGCGCGTTGATCCAGTGCGTGATGCGCACATAGAGGGGGTGCACCATCCGCTCCGTCCCGGCGCCCGTGTCAGCCGCAATGTTCGCCGTATCCGCCATGGCGTGCGCACGGTATCATCGCACGTAAGAAAAACCATGCACGACGCGGCGAACGGATGAAACCCCGCCGCGCGGTGTTCATGGCGCAGGGGAGGATCACATGACGCAGAACATTCGCTTTGCCGCAGCCATCGGACTATCGCTGGCGCTGCTCACGCCTGCGGCCATCGCGCAGGACGCACCGGTGCGCGTGCGCGGCACGATCGAACGCGTCGAAGCCGATCACTACATCATCAAGGCGCGCAACGGCAGCGAGGTGAAGGTGAAGCTGCCGGATAACGTCATGGTGGTGGCGCTGATCAAGGCCTCGCTCGCCGACATCAAGCAGGGCTCGTATGTCGGCGTCGCCGGGATGCCGCAGGCCGACGGCAGCCAGAAGGCGCTTGAGGTTCACATCTTCCCCGAGGCGATGCGCGGCACCGGCGATGGTCACCGCGGCTGGGACCTGCAGCCCTCCAGCACCATGACCAACGGCGCGGTCGAGCAGACCGCCGCATCCGCCGACGGGCAGGTGCTGACGCTCAAATACAAGGACGGCGAGAAGAAGATCCTGGTGACGCCCGAAACGCCGATCGTCGCCTATGCGCCGGGCGAGAAGGGCGAGCTCAAGGCCGGTGCGCCGATCTTTATTTCGGCCGCCACCAAGCAGGCAGACGGCATGCTGACCACGCCGCGCATCAATGTCGGGCGTGGTGTCGCGCCGCCGATGTGAGAATCAGACGGCCTTGGCGAGCGGAGCGGCGCGCGGCTGTTCGAGCCGCTCGGTGATCAGGTGCGCCGGGACGGGCTTGCCGAAGCGGTAGCCCTGCATCGAGTGCACGCCCGCGGCGCGCAGGAACAGCTGCTGCTCGGCGTTCTCGACGCCTTCCGCCGTAACCTTCATGCCGAGGCCGCGGCCGAGGCTGACGATTGCGTGGACGATGGAGGCGGCATCCGCGGCGGTCTCGATCGCGCGCACGAACGAGCGGTCGATCTTGATGCGGTCGAACGGGAAGCGGCGCAGGTAGAGCAGGCTCGAATAGCCGGTGCCGAAATCGTCGAGCGCGAAGCGCACGCCGCGCGCCTTCAGGCGGTGCATCGCCTTCTCGGCGTCATCAACGTTGCCGAGCAGGGTGGACTTCGGTCAATTCGAGTTCAAGGCGCTGCGGATCGAAGCCGGTTTCGGCCAGAATGCGCTCGATCACCTCGACGAAATCCTGCCGGCGGAACTGGAGCGGCGAGACGTTCACCGCGATGGTCAAGCCGGGCCATGGCTTGGCTTCGAGGCAGGCCTGACGCAGCACCCATTCACCAAGCGGGATGATCAGCTCGCAGCCCTCTGCGATCGGGATGAATTCGGCAGGGGTCACCTCGCCGCGCACCGGATGGTGCCAGCGGCAAAGCGCCTCGACACCAGCCATCTTCTCGCCGCTCGCATTCATGATCGGCTGATAGGCGACGCTCAGCTTGCCTTCGGTGACGGCGGTGCGCAGGTCGTTCTCAAGTTGTTTGCGCTCGCGCAAATCAGCATCCATGTCGGCATCGTAGGTGCAGGCGCGGCTGCGGCCTTCGTTCTTGGCGCGATAGAGCGCGACGTCGGCACGGCGCATTACGTCGGCGGCATCGGCATTGTCCGGATCGATCACCGCGATGCCGATGCTGGCACCGATCAGCAGCGTATGGCCGCTGATCGAGTAGGGGGCGCGCAACACCTCGATCAACCTCTCGGCGAAGCGCTCGAGCGAGGGTACGTCGGTCGCGGAGGTAGTGATGACGGCGAATTCGTCGCCGCCCAAGCGTGCGACCAGATCGTCGTGCCGTAGCGCATGCACGAGGCGTTGCGCGACCACGCCGATCAAACCGTCGCCGATGTGGTGGCCGAGCGTATCGTTGATGTCCTTGAAATGGTCGAGGTCGATCGCCAGCACCGCCGCGACATTCTCGGTCTTTCCGCTGTCGGCGATCACGGCGGCGAGGCGCTCGCCGAAATAGGTGCGGTTCGGCAGGCCGGAGAGGGGATCGTGCAGCGCCAGATGGCGCAGGCGGTCCTCGCCCTCGGCGATCTTGACCGCGCTGCGGCGGATGTAGCGCAGCGCAAGGCCGGTCAGCAGCGCAAAGCCGCCGAACGCGATTGCCATGAAGGGCAGCACATTGGTGACGATGCCGGCGCCCGGACGGTTCGGCATCCAGGCAAGCCGCGCGATCGCCGTGTTGGTCGAGTCGGCGACCACGAAAACGTGCTCGTCGGATTGGGGGGCCTCGTTGTAGATGACGCGCAGGTTTGGCAGGTCGAACCGCTTGCTGATGTCGCCGAGCAGGCCGCCGTCGATGTACTTCACGGCGAGCAGCAGCGTGACGGCACTGCCTGGGAGCGTGGCATTGCCGGGCAGGTTGGCGGCGACGCCCGCGATGATCGCAGGCCGGCCCATGAAAGTCTGCAGGCGCTGCACGCGGCGCGGCCGGTTGAGGTCGGTTTGCGCGTCGGTGGAGGTCTCGAGCACGACCTCATCCTCGCGCGGCGGCACGCGGCCGCGCAGCAGGTCGATGATGCGGTCCAGTTCGCCGCGCACCGAATCGAAGCGCGCCGGATCGACACTGGTGTTTTCGCGCATCGCGTAAGTGAGCTTCTCGGTGCGATCGGCAACGAAGACGTGGTCGTGATCGAAGAAGGTGGCAAGCCGCAAACCGACCAGGTGATGCACCCAGTCGGGATCGAAATTGTAATGCAGCTGCAGGACGATATCGTTGGATGCTGCGACGTTTTCGAGCTCGCGCAGAACCCGGCGGCCGCGGTCGATGATGGCGTGGGTCAGGAGCTTGCGCTCCTGCATCAACTCCACGTCGTCGGCGCGCTGCGCGGCGGACACCACCGACACGACGACGCAGATGATCGCCACGATGACGACGAGGCCGATCGGCACCGCGCCGATGCTGCGCGGCCGGCTGCCTTCACGTCGTTCGCGGACCTTTTGAAGCTTGGCCAAAGCCTTTCGCCACACGGCGAACCCCCCGGATTTGCCGGCGCACCTTACGGTTCGGAGCTTGTCAAAGGCTTGTCACCGGTACCCCGGCGCGGCTGTTCCGTGCCCGGAAACAGGGCAATTTGCAGGATGTCACTAACGCTGGGTTAAACTTGGCTAGCGCGCGGTTCCATAAGGCGGGCGCGGGATGTTGATGTGCGCGGCGCGGAGTGCCGCGGACCATCTTTCTCTGAGATCGTGAAAATAAGGTTCGCCCGGCTCGATGCGGTAGGAGAGTTCCGCCTCGCAGGTGTCGCGCCGCACGATCAGGATATCGATCGGCATGCCGACGCCGAGGTTCGACCGCATGGTCGAATCCATCGAGATCAGGCTGATTTTCAAGGCGTCATAAAGATCGACGCCGTGGTTGACGGCGCGGTCGAGCACCGGCTTGCCGTATTTGTGCTCGCCGATCTGCAGATAGGGCGTGTCGACGGTGCATTCGATGAAGTTGCCAGCGCCGTAGACCATGAACAGGCGCATCTTCTCGCCCCTGATCTGACCGGCGAACAGGAACGAGACGTCGAACTTCACATCGGCGGCCTCGAGCGCGGCACCTTCGGTCTTCTGAACCGTCCGGATGGCGATGCCGATGCGCTGCGCCGCCTGGAACATGGTCGGCGCGTTCAAAAGGGTTTCGAGCTCTTTGGTTTCGGGATTCTCGATTCCCTCGGTCAGGGTGGAAACGACCGATTGGCTGAGCGACAGGTTTCCCGAAGAGGCGAGCGCCATGATGCGCTGCCCTGGCACGCCGAACACGTGCAGCTTGCGGAAGGTCGAAACATTGTCGAGGCCGGCGTTGGTGCGCGTGTCGGCAATCATCACGAGGCCGTCACGCACCAGGATGCCGCAGCAATACGTCATGACGACTCAGGTCCCCAGCGCCGCGGGGCGGACTTTAGCGGCGAGGGTACGGGGGCTGCAATGCGGTGCAGCATGACATTTCGGCGAAGCAGGCGCGAAGGCTCTGGTCTTAGCTCTGCACCTGCCGCGCTGCCTGATCGACCAGCACTGTCACCGCCATCGTCTCGGTGCCGCCGCCGCGGCGTGCGCCGCGCACCGGGGCGGCGCCCAGATAATCGAGCCCCACCGCGATCCGCACATGCGCGTCGGTGGTGCAGATGCCATTCGCCGGATCGAAACCGATCCACCCGACCGACGGAACATACGCCTCCGCCCAGGCGTGGCCGGCGTCCTGCTGGGTAACGCCGTCTGAGCGGTGAAAATAGCCGCCGACATAACGGGCCGGAATGTCGAGATGGCGCGCAGCCGCGATGAAGACGTGGGTGAGGTCCTGACAGACACCGCGCTTGAGCGCGAAAGCTTCCGCTGCGGTGGTCGAAACCTGGGTCGGGCTGGTATCGAACGTCATCTCGCCGTGGATGCGGCCGAGCAGGGTGTGCAACAGCGCCAGCGGCTCGTCCGCGCGTCCGCGCGTTTCGCGCGCGAAATCCGCCATCGCGCCGTCGGTCTGCGTCAGCGGTGTCGCGCGCAGATAGAGGCTCGGCGGAAACCGTTCGATCGCGCCACGCACGATGCCGGCGGTATCCTGTACGTCGACCTCGCCCTCGACCTGCACGCCAAGCTCGGCAAACGGGCCGTCGGCCGTGAAGGTGTGGGTGATATTGCCGAACGCATCCTCATGCTCGTCAAGCCTGCAATCCTCCGACACGTCGATGCGCCAGCGGGTCACGTAGTGGCCGTCATGGTTGCGCGGGGTCAGGCGCAGCGTCTGGATCACGCCGCTGGTCGGCGCGTCGTACTGGTAGCGGGTCTCGTGCGAGATGCGGATGCGCATGGGCCGCATACTAGCAAGCCTTCTCCGGTGCGAAACCCGGCTCAGCGGCTTCGGACACTCCAGCCGCTCAAATTTCCGTTGGGGCTTCACAATCGGCTGCGACGCAGACTATACAGACGTCGCTCGCTGCATTGCGGCAGAGCTTTTCCGGCATACCTGTTGGATCGGCGCGTGCGGCATGCCCGCCCGATCACCTGTCGCACTGAGAATCGATTGCCATGCTCGACGCTTCGCAAACCCTGGCCGTCACCCGCCCCGCACAGCCGCTCTCGGCGCCGCGGCGGACCTTCGCGATCATTTCCCATCCCGACGCCGGCAAGACCACGCTGACCGAGAAGCTCTTGCAGTTCGGCGGCGCCATCCAGATGGCGGGCCAGGTGCGGGCACGCGGCAACGCGCGGCGCACGCGTTCCGACTGGCTCGAGATCGAGCAGGCGCGCGGCATCTCGGTCACGTCATCAGTGATGACGTTCGAGTACAACGGGGTCGTGTTCAATCTGCTCGACACGCCCGGCCACGCCGACTTTTCCGAGGACACCTACCGCACGCTCAGCGCGGTCGATGCCGCGGTCATGGTGATCGACGCCGCGAAAGGCATCGAGAGCCAGACGCGCAAGCTGTTCGAAGTCTGCCGGCTGCGCGACATCCCGATCATCACGTTCATCAACAAGATCGACCGCGAAGGGCACGACCCGCTCGCGCTGCTCGACGAGATTTCCTCCGGCCTCGCGCTCGATCTCACGCTGCTGACCTGGCCGGTCGGGATGGGCGTCGATTTCCGCGGCTCGCTCGATATCGCGAACGCGCGGTTGCTGCTGCCCAAGGAGGTGCGCACGGATTCGTTCGGACGCACCGAGCAACTGGACAACATCCAGGCGCTCTATCCGCACCCCGGCATCGAGGACCGCATCACGCAACCGGCACTCGAAAGCCTCGAACTGTGCATGAGCGACCTGCCGCCGTTCGACGCCAAGGCGTTCCTCGAAGGGCATCTCTCGCCGGTCATCTTCGGCAGCGCGCTGAAGGATTTCGGCGTCACCGAACTGCTCGATTGCCTGACGCGCTGGGCGCCGGACGCATTGCCGCGCAAAACGACGACCCGCACCGTCGAGCCGCAGGAGAACGCCGTCAGCGCCTTCGTGTTCAAGGTGCAGGCGAACATGGATCCGAACCACCGTGACCGCATCGCGTTCGTGCGGCTGTGTTCGGGCAAATTCCGCCGCGGCATGAAGCTGTTCAATGTGCGCGAGAAGAAGCCGATGAACGTCGCGGCGCCGATCTTCTTCTTTGCGCAGCAGCGCGAGACGATCGACGAGGCCTATCCCGGTGACATCGTCGGCATTCCCAATCACGGCACGCTGCATGTCGGCGACAGCCTCACCGAAGGCGAGACGCTGCAGTTCACCGGCATTCCGAATTTCGCGCCGGAAATTCTGCGCCGCGTTGTGCTGGAAGACGCGATGCGCGCCAAGCAGCTCAACAAGGCGCTGAACGATCTGGCCGAAGAGGGCGTGATCCAGATTTTCCGGCCGGTCGATGGATCCTGGCCGATCCTCGGCGCGGTCGGCGCACTGCAGCTCGACGTGCTGGTGTCGCGGCTGAAGGCCGAATACGGCGTCTCGGTGCGGCTCGAAACCGCGCCTTACGAAACAGCACGCTGGATCGTCAGCGAAAAGGCGGGAGAAGTCGAGCGCTTCCGCAGCGAAAACGGCTCGAGCATCGCCGAGGACCGGAACGAGTCGCTGGTGTTTCTCGCCAGAAACAAGTGGGCGATGAACCGGGCAGTCGAGGACTACCCGGATATCCAGTTCCTGAGCACGCGCGAGCGGCGCTGACGGCGGTGCGACGAAACGCCGGTTTGGCGATTTGGATACAGTCGGATAGCGCTGATGGGTGCGATCTCATGTCGCCGGGGGCGCGTCGCGTAGGGTATGGATCAGAGAATTCACGCGACCAGCATCTCAATCGACAATGCGGAAATCGAACGCTTCGACGTCCCGCTGGAGACGTGGTGGGAGTCGTCCGGTGAGACGCGCTGGCTGCACAGATACAATCCGGTCCGCGTGAATTACATCCGGAGTGCTGCCTGCCAGCGATGGGAGCGCGATCCGCGGAAAGCCGACTGTCTGCGAGGCCTGCGCGTTCTCGATATCGGCTGCGGTGGGGGCGTCATGTGCGAGCCGGTGGCGGCCCTCGGCGCGACCATCATCGGCGCCGACCCGGCGAAAGGCGCGATCGAGGCAGCAAAGCTGCACGCGCTGAGAAGCGGCATCGAGATCGATTACAGGTGCACCACGGCGGAGGCGCTGGCAGACGCCGGCGAGAAATTCGACATCGTGCTCGCAATGGAGGTTATCGAGCACGTCGCGGATACCGATGTGTTTCTCGCCCGGTGCGCCGAGCTCGTGAACCCAGGCGGGCTCATGATGCTTTCGACAATTAACCGCACAGTGAAAAGCTTCCTCTACGCGATCGTCGCCGCCGAATATATCCTGCGGCTGCTCCCGCGCGGAACCCATCAATGGGAGAGATTTTTCACGCCTGACGAGTTTCGTATCGCCATGCGCTCAAATGGGCTGCATGTGACTGATGTCAGCGGGGTAACAATGAACCTCCGGTCGCGCATGATGCAGTTGTCAGCCGATACGGGTGTGAACTTCCTCGTGACCGCCCAGCGTACCGTGGCGTAGCGGATTACAGCAGATATTGCTCGGTGATCAGCGTGCCGAGGCGGTTGTTGTCGGCGATGAAGCCGCCGATGAACTCGTGCAGGCCGCTCTTGAAGATCTCGTCCATGCGGCTGTTTTCGAGCCGCGTGCGGACCAGCCGCGCGTGGCGCTGCGCCGGGCCTTGGCGGCCGTAGGCGCGCGCGATGTTGTCCATGTGCTCGACGAGGTGCGCGTAGCAGCTCGCGAGCGAGCGCGGCATCTGGTCGTTGAGCATCAGCAGGTCGGCGATCAGCCAGGGCTTCAGGCTCTCGCGATAGACCCAGTGATAGGCGGTGAGCGCCGACACCGAGCGCAGGATCGCGGCCCACTGGAAATAGTCGAGCGGGCCGCCGACATGCTCCTGCGGCGGCAGCAGCAGGTGGTACTTCACGTCGAGGATGCGCGCGGTGTTGTCGGCGCGCTCCATGAACACGCCGAGGCGCGAGAACCAGTAGGCATCGTTGCGCAGCATGGTGCGGTAGGCGGAGCCGTCGAAGCGCAGCGAGGATTCCTGTACCCAGCGCAGGAACTGCGCGAACTGCTCGCGCGATACCGAGCCCGAGCCGAACTTCTGCAGTTCGAGCCACGTGCCGTTGATCGCGTCCCACATCTCCATGGTGAGCGCGGTGCGCACCGAGCGCGCATTCGAGCGCGCGGCCTCGAAGCAGGAGCGGATCGAGGAGGGATTGTCGGGAGAGAACGCGAGGTAGTCGGTGACGGTCTGTTCGTTGGCTTCCTTGTGCGCGGCGAAAAACCCGGCGGCGCAGCCGGCGGTCGAGACCGCGGTTTCCCATTCGTTGGTCGTCGTGCCTTCCGAGGTCGGCACGGCGGAGAGGCGCTGTGTCGCCTCGATGATGCGCGCGAGGTATTCGGCGCGCTCCACATAGCGCGCCAGCCAGTACATGTTGTCGGCGGTGCGGGAGAGCATGGCTATGGTCTCGCGGCACGCACGGTTTGTTCCCCTCCCCCACGCGAAGCGGCGGGGAGGGGTTAGGGGTGGGGGGCAATTTCGTGCGGGCGCCGTGTCGGCCCCCCACCCCCGACCCCTCCCCACCACTCGCTTCGCTCGCGGGGGGAGGGGAGTCACAGCGGTGTGTGTGATAGTCATCCGTCCAGCACCCAGGTGTCCTTGGTGCCGCCGCCCTGGCTCGAATTCACCACCAGCGAGCCGGCCTTCAGCGCCACGCGGGTAAGGCCGCCGGGCACGATGCGGATGCGGTCGCGGCCGGTGAGCACGAACGGCCGCAAGTCCACATGACGCGGCGCGAGCCCTTCCTCGACCAGCGTCGGCACGGTGGAGAGGGCGAGCGTCGGCTGCGCGATGAAGCCGCGCGGATCGCGCTTGAGTTTTTCGCGGAACGCTTCGAGCGTCATCTTGTCGGCCTTCGGGCCGATCAGCATGCCGTAGCCGCCGGAGCCGTGCACTTCCTTCACGACCAACTCGCTGAGATTGTCGAGCACGTAGGACAGATGCTCGGCCTCGCGGCACCGCCAGGTCGGCACGTTTTTGAGGATCGGCTCCTCGCCGAGGTAGAACTTCACGATCTCCGGCATGTAGCTGTAGACCGCCTTGTCGTCGGCGACGCCGGTGCCGACCGCGTTGGCGAGCGTCACGTTGCCGGCGATGTAGGCCGACATCAGCCCCGGCACGCCGAGCGCCGAATCCGGGCGGAACGAGAGCGGATCGAGGAAGTCGTCGTCGATGCGGCGGTAGATCACATCGACGCGGCGCAGCCCTTGCGTCGTGCGCATGTAGACGACCTCGCCCTTGACGATGAGGTCGCGGCCTTCGACCAGTTCGACGCCGAGCTTGTCGGCGAGGAACGAGTGCTCGTAATAGGCGGAGTTGTAGATGCCCGGCGTCAGCAGCACGACGGTCGGCTCTCCGGCAGCCGTGTTCGGCGCGGCCGAGCGCAACGTCGCCAGCAATTCATCCGGATAGTTCTCGACCGGCGCGACGCGGTGGCGCGCGAACAGGTCGGGGAACAGCCGCAGCATGATCTCGCGGTTCTCCAGCATGTAGGAGACGCCGGAGGGCGTGCGCGCGTTGTCTTCCAGCACGTAGAAGGTGTCGGCATCGACGCGCACGATGTCGATGCCGGCGATGAAAACGTAGATGTCGTGCGGGACGCGTTGCCCGTTCATCTCCGGCCGGAACACCGGGTTCTGGAAGATCAGATCCTCCGGCACGATGCCGGCGCGCAGCACCTCGCGCTTGGAATAGATGTCCTTGATGTAGAGATTGATCGCCTTGGTGCGCTGCTCGAGCCCGCGCTTGACCGTCTCCCATTCCCGTGCGGCAAGGATACGCGGCACCACGTCGAACGGGATCAGCCGCTCGGTCGAATTCGGCCTCGCCGTAGACCGCGAAGGTGATCCCGATGCGGCGGAACAGAAGCTCGGCCTCGCGTCGGCGGTGCTGCAGGACATCCTGCGGGACGTTCTGAAGCCAGCCGGCGAGTTCCTGATAGGCGGGCCGGGTCAGCCCATCCGTGCCGTTCATCTCGTCGAACGCAGCCGACATCCGTTCTCCGCGAGGCGCTTACGCTGTCATACCGATGTTAATTGCAAGCGGCGCGCCAATGAAAGGGCTACCACAACACGCGCCACTCGCGACAATTTGCCCATTTATTGGGCGAAATGCCGGTGCGCGTGTGCAGCGGGGAGTCACCAAGTTCCGAGTTCCATCCGTGCGACGATCACCGCTGCCGCCGGTTTGTCAGGAATTGTGACAGCGGGACGAACTTTCCGCCTGACGGCCGCGCCTTTTTCTGATCTGCTTCGCAAAGTTGCATGTGATTTCGCTTTCCAAATGCCGGTTTGGCTGAGGGGTGACATGGCGACACATGATGCCCGCGACTCTGCACCGATCGTGCTCATCGTGGAGGACGATCCCCATGTGCGCGCGCTTGCGGCCGCGCTGCTGGAAGAAACCGACCTGCGCGTGATGGAATGCGTGGACGCCGAAGAGGCATTCGCGGCGCTGTGCAAGCATGGCGACGACATCGCGCTGATCTTCGCCGACGTTCGCCTGCCGGGCCTGCTTGACGGCGTCGATCTCGCGCAGCGCGTGAAATTGCTCTGGCCGAAAATCCGCATGGTGGTGACGACCGGATACCCCGGAGAACGGCTGAACGCTCTTCCCGACAATGTCGTCTTCATGCCGAAGCCGTGGCTCGCGCTCGACGTGCTGATGCAGGCCGAACACGCGACGCAGGCCCGGGCGCGCACACCTACCGCGGCCTGACAAAACCACAAGACGATACGTTGCTGCGGCTCGGGCTCTCGGGTGCGCGGCGCGCCGTAATTTTCATTGCGGGCGCTGATCCCGGAGTTCCCAATCATGGCTACGCCGGTCGTCATCAACTATCAGTTGATTTTGAGTATGGAACTGTGTTTCAGATAGATAATATCTAAATATACTACTTTAGATACTAATACCTGACGCAGAGGTGATCACATGAGTGTCCAATTGGTCGTTCGGGGCAGTGTGTTCAGCGCAGATAACAAAGGGCCCCTGGGCGGGATCTTGGTCACGACGTTCGTCGGGCGCGCGACGCGTGCTGCGGCAAGTTCGGTTACCAGCGGCCTCGGCGCGTTCACCGTCAACCTGGACGCCGGCAAGCAGGCCGTTCTGGCTGGCGAAACGACGTTGAAATTCAGTCTCTCCTTGCCGGATTCAAAGACGGCGTTTCACACCACCGGCGCCATGCGGCTGGATGGTCTTGTCAAAGGCGGCATAGCGA
Source organism: uncultured Alphaproteobacteria bacterium (assembly GCA_963779545.1). Classification (GTDB taxonomy): domain Bacteria; phylum Pseudomonadota; class Alphaproteobacteria; order Rhizobiales; family Xanthobacteraceae; genus PALSA-894. The sequence continues at coordinate 308,219 of CAVZYQ010000022.1, forward strand.
TCGCGGTACCCGCCGCAGCGCTTGCCGCCGCGTTCGCCAAGCCGAAACTGGAGCTCCTGGCCGATGGTTCTCGTGCGACCGAGATTGAGGTCGGGCAAAGCCTGTCGGTGACCGGGTCGCGGTTCCGTCCGTCGGCCTCGCATGAGGTCCGGTTGAGCCTGGCCGGTAAGGCGGTCGCGACTCTCTCGCTGGCAACCGACCAGTACGGGGTCCTTCCGATCACAATGATCGCGCCGCAGCTCGGCCTGTGGGCATTCGAGTCCGCCGACGTATTCTCGCTCCCGCAGGGCATCGAGACGTTCGGCGGGCGGACTGTTGCGGTCGAGGTTCTGTTTCAGAAGAAGGCCGTCGCGTCGGCGAAAGTGACGGTGAAAAAGAGATCGTCGCTGCCGCTCGGCTTCGTCTCCGATGCCGCGGGGCGGCTGCAGAACTGGGTCCAGCACGACAAGCACGCGCTGTTCTTGACGATCGCAAACCTGCCGAAGGCGTCTGCACTGCAGGTGGTGATCGTTCCGCGCCAGGGCGGTTGGAACATCGGCGATCCGATCGCGCCCGCCGGGGGCCGGAGCGGGAGGCCGCTGGTGCGGGACGTCAAACCGGCCGGTGCGGTTCAGACAATGCAATTGCTGGAGGCGGGCGAGATTGTGCCCGGGGCTTATGATGTCATCGTTCGCCCGGTTCGTTACGGTTATGAAGACGATGAAGTGCCGCTGCTGCGGACGAGGGATCTCGTGATCGGCCGCCACCTTACCGGCCTGGTCGTGCGGGAGGATTTCTGGCTCGGCAAGCCCGTGCTGGGCGGCTGCGTCAACTCCTTCCCGATGAGCGGATCGCCGGTATCGCAAAGGCCCTATTACAAATATCGCGACACCTTCGCGCTGGGGGAAAACGTCTGGGCCGCGATGGATCCGGGCCTCGTCATGGCCGGACAATTCGGCAAGAAGGTCGCCTTCTACGTCGTCAATTCGAAGACCCAGGCGCAGTGGGGCTCCAGCACCAGCCTCACGCACGTGCCTGGCATTGCGCCGGTGGAGATCATCGTTCAGAGCGGCTGCATCAACGCGAACGAGGCTCTGGTCTGGCCCGCCGCCAACCAGATCGGGACCTACGACATCGTCGCGGACTTCGGCAACAACGCTGCGAACCCGGCAACCTTCATGAAGGACGCCTCGTTCGATACGCCGATCGACATGATCGACGGATATTTCAATCCGGGATTCCGTATCGTGAACGATCCCGGCACGATGGCGGACTTCAGCAATGTCGGTGCATTCGATATCGACAGCACGTTGCTGACGTCGCTCGGGCTTGCCACCAGCATGACGGTGCCGGACGAGCATGGGGCTTATTTTCCGCCAGGCGGCTTTACCACGATCAACCGGACATTTGCCCGTCTGGCCATGGTGCGCTTTCCCGCCGATTCTGCCGGCGCGACCAATGCGTCCCAAATCAGCGTGGCGCAAGCGGACTACCCGCTGGCAATGATCGTTCACGGCAACGGACACACCTACACGAACTACGCCTTCCTTCTCGATCACCTCGCGGCCAACGGTTTTGTCGCGGTGTCATCTTCCTGCAGGGCGGCATCAATGGCCTCGCGCGCGCGAACGCGTTCTTCGACCACCTCAACACCATCAGGCTCATCTTCGGCAGCAAGCTTCAAAACAGTGTCTGCGTGCTCGGACACAGCCGCGGAGGAGAAGCGGTGTTCAAGATCGCGCGCCTCAACAATTCGCAGGGGCTGAATATCGGGCTCAAGGCGCTCATCGCTCTGGGGCCGACCGATCAGTATGGCGACGAAACGATCACCGGCGCAGCTTCCGTTCCGCTTTTCGTTCTCTACGGCGCCAAGGACGCCGACGTGAGCGGCTGGCCGCCTTATGCGGGCTACAACGTGAGGCAGTCCGGCTTCTCGCTCTACGACCGGTATGACGACAAGGAAAAGAGCATGGCGTTCGTCTATGAGGCGACGCACAACGGGTTCGTGACGCATAACGAAATTGCCGTGACACTGACCGTCCCGGAGCAGAAGAAAATTCTGCTGGCCTACGTCAATGCTTTCTTCCGGATGCAGCAGCGCAACGAGCCGCAATGGGTCGGGATGTTCACCGGCGAATGGAAGCCGCCGTCGGTTGGCGCAACGCCGGCGGAAATCTATTTCCAGTACCGCAACACGCAAAGGCGCGTGGTCGACAATTTCGAGGGCGCGCACTCGGCCACGAGCTGGCAGACGAGCACGATCAACAGCTCCGCCGGTTCGGTGACCGCGGTCGGCCTGTCGGCGGGCCCGACCGAGACGCAGCTCTATCCGCAGGACAATCAGTCGCCTCACGACACGGGCGGCTTGCGGTTTGCCTGGAATACGCCGCTCGGAAACGCCATCGACTTTGCCATTCCGGCGGGGCAACGGAATGTTGCCGGCTTCACGACGCTCAGCGTGCGCGTCGGGCAGGTGTATGGCAGCGCCAGCAATCCGGCCGGGCCGCAGCATTTCTTCCGCATCACGCTGCGGGATGGCGGCAACAAGGAGCGTGCGATCCGCGTCAACGCCTTCGGCACGGTGCCGCAACCGGCTGCGGCCTATAGCGGCAACGAAAAGTCGGCGCTCAACACCGTTCGTATTCCATTGTCGGCGTATACGATCGTTTGCGCGGGCGCGGTTCCTGTCGATCTCACCGATGTTACCAACGTGAAGCTCGAGATGTTCGGCTCATCCACCGGCGAGCTCTCTGTCGACGAGCTCGAATTTACCCATTAGGAGGGGCGCATGATCGAGGTCATATTCGTGGCCGAAAAAGACTTCTCGCTTCGCGCCCAGGAGGTGGTGCGCGAGATGGGCGAAAAGCCCTTTCTGATGTTGCGCGTGACGCTGGTCGGTCCGCATTTCCCGCACCGTGGCGCCTATCCGTTCCTGCGGGTTGCCGGCGCTGGCGTGGCCGGGGAATCGCTGATGGCTGAGATATCGGCAGATCAGAAGGAGTTGAACGGATACTTTCCGCTCGACGTGAAGCTGAGCGGCCGCCTTGAATTCGGCTATGGCGGACAGGTCCTGGGCAGCGTGCCGATCGCGAAGCTCGAGCCGCGACAGCTTGATCGCAGCCGGCTGGAAAAGGACGTCGGGTCGATCACGCTGAAAGATCTGGGGCCATTCAAGCGTGCCCGGTAGGACGTTTGGCCGAGGTGTAGCTACGCGGTGACGGTGATCACATCCGCATCGGGCGTCGCCGCATAGAGCCGCGCCACGTCGGCCACACGCCGTTCCAGCGCGAGGCGCTGGTTGATGTAGCCCTTGTCGGTGATCTCGTTGGCGTCGATCGATGGCGCATCCGGCAGCAACAGCACGCGCGCGACGCGTTCGGACGATCCCGGATGCGCGGCGTTCCAGCCCACGAGTGCGCGGCGCACGTGCTCGCGCACCGCAGGGTGTTTGGCGAGGTCGGGCAGGGTGGCGGGCGCGGTGCTATCGGACGTTTCTTGGCCGATCACCTTCTGGCAACCCGCGGCGTTGAGCCAGCACAGCAGCGCGATGGATGAACGGTCGGCGCCTGCGACGATTGCGTCCTGCAGCACCGGCGAGCAGGCGGCGAGCACGCCGACGCGCAGGCCGCCGACATGCACCCATGTCCCGGTGGTGAGCTTGAAGTCCTCGGCGAGCCGCCCGTCGAACACGATGCCGCGCGCCGGATCGTCTGTCGTCGGCGAAGCGCACCGCATCGCCCGGCATGTAGAAGCCTTCCTCGTCGAACGAGGTTTTGGTGAGATCGGCCCGTTTCCAGTAACCGGGCGTGACGATCGGGCCGCGCACGCGGACCTCGAGCTTGTCGCCGCTCGGCACGAGCTTCAGGTCGACGCCGGGGACCGGCACGCCGATATTGCCCGCGCGCTCGAGCAGGAAATGCGCGGCGGTCGCGAGCGGCGCGGTTTCGGTCGTGCCCCACGAGGACGACATCGGCACGCGGTGGCCGGTCGTGCGCACCGCCACGGCTTCGAGCCGCTCCCACAGGTCCTGCGGCAGCGCGGCGCCCGCATAGAAGATGAGCCGCAGGTACTTGAAGAACGAGCGCGCGAGGTTCTCGTCGCGTTCGAGATGCGGCAGCAGCGCCGCGTAACCGGCCGGCACGTTGAAATAGACCGTCGGGGAGACTTCGGTGAGGTTGCGCACGGTTTCGCCGACCATCGCGGGCAGCGGGCGGCCGCCGTCGATCAGCATCGTGCCGGCGTGGCGCAGCACCATGTTGAAGTTGTGATTGCCGCCGAAGGTGTGGTTCCACGGCAGCCAGTCGACCAGCGTGAGCGGCTGCTCGAACAGGAACGGCCAGCACTGCGCGAGCTGCTGCTGGTTCGCGGTCAGCATGCCGTGCGTGTTGACCACGCCCTTGGGCAGGCCGGTCGAGCCCGAGGTGAACAGGATTTTCGCGATCGTGTCGGCGCCGGACGCCGCGGCGGCCTTGTCGACGGCAGCACCGGCGGATGCACGCGCGAGGTCGTCGAACAGTGTCGACGTTTTCGAGGTTCGCGCCGTTGCGGCTGGCAACGATCTCGGCGGCGCTGCCGATGGCGGCGAGCGCCTTGGCGAACGGTGCGGTGTCGGCGACATAGACGAGGCCCGGCGTCAGCAGTTCGGCGATGTGCTTGAGCTTGGCGAAGTCCTGGCTCTGCAGCGAATACGCGACCGATATCGGCGCGACCGGCACGCCCGCCGTATAACCTCCGAGCATCAGCAGCGCGTGATCGATCGCGTTGGCCGACAGGATCATCACCGGCCGGTCCGCCGACAACCCGCGTTCGATCAACGCCGCGGCGATTGCATCGACCGTGCGGCGCGCCTGCCCGTAGGTGAGCGTGCGCCATCCATCCCCCACACGCTCCTGAAGGAACGTCCGTTCCGGCTGCGCATCGACGGCTTTGCGAAACAGCCGTGCAAGGCTTGGATCATAGGCGCCGAGTTCGTCGCCGCTGACGAGGATCGATCCATCCGGCCGCGTCGTGCGCGTCACCCGCGCCGGCCCATAGGCAATCGGCCGGTGCGGTGCGCTTGTCGCGGGGCGGGCATGGTCGTTCATCGGGCTTCCTCTGGCGTCGTGTTGATGCATTATAGCGCCCTGCCGCACAAGGAAACGCCATGACCCAAAGTCTCGTCACCGCCGCCATTCTCGTCATCGGCGACGAGATCCTGTCAGGGCGCACCAAGGACAAGAACATCGGCTACATCGCCGAATATCTCACCAACATCGGCATCGACCTGAAGGAAGTGCGCGTCGTTCCTGACGAAGAGAAAGAGATCGTCGACGCGCTGAACGCGCTGCGCAACCGCTACACTTATGTGTTCACCACTGGCGGCATCGGCCCGACGCACGACGACATCACGGCGGATTGCGTCGCGAAGGCGTTCGGCGTGACGATCGACGTCGATCCGCGCGCGCGCGCCATCATGGAGGCGAACTACAAGTCGCGTGGCATCGAGATGAACGAGGCGCGGCTGCGCATGGCGCGGATCCCGGCCGGCGCCGATCTGGTGGAAGCCAATTCGGGCCCACCCGGATTCAGGATCGGCAACGTGATCGTGATGGCGGGCGTGCCGTCGATCATGCAGGTGATGCTCGACTCCGCGGCGCCGGCGCTCACGACGGGCGTCAAGATGATGTCCGAGACGATCAAAGGCAATGTTCGCGAGGGCGACATCGGCACGGAGCTCGGCGAAATCGCGAAGCTCCACCCCGACACTTCAATCGGCAGCTATCCGTTCTTCGACGAAAAGACCGGGCCAAATACCAATCTCGTGGTCCGCGCGCGCGATGCCGCAAAGCTCGCCGCTGCCAAAGCCGACATCGAGGCGATGCTCGTTCGCGTTCGCGCCGCCATCAAGGCGTCGGCGTAGCGTTGTGCGCGCCGCCGACGAAGACGCGCGGCGGAGATTGGCGCAGTTCTACTCGGCCCTGGTGATGCTGCTCGGTCTCGGCATCCTCGGAGCAACGGCGATGCTCGCAATGGTGTTCGGACCGCGCGGGTTGCTCAACGTCAACTATCTTTCTTTTGTGATCGTGCCGGCATTCGCTGCGCTCGCGCTTGTGGTCTTCATCAAAAGACAGCAGGGGTGGGCCATGATCGCGGCCCTGCTGCTTGCGATCTATACGCGCATCGTGTTCGGCGGCGATTCCCTGTTCCTCAACATTGCCTTGACGACCGCGGTGATGGCTTTCGTCGCCCTGACGGTGTTGTGTTTGCGCCAGCCGCGGGCGGGTGGCAATTCCGCAGGATCGTGAATAGCTCATTGGTACAGAAACAGGAGGCGTCTCATGGCGACCATCAAGCGCAACGCATCGGCTCACTGGAGCGGCACCGGCAAGGAGGGCAAGGGCGAGATCACGACGCAAAGCGGCGTCCTGTCCAACACACCCTATGGCTTTTCACGCCGCTTCGGAGACGAGAAGGGCACCAACCCCGAAGAGCTGATCGCAGCCGCGCATGCCGGATGCTTCACCATGGCGCTGGCGTTCCAGCTGACCGGCGCGGGCAAGCCGCCGGAAAGCCTCGACACCAAGGCCGATGTCTCGCTCGAACAGGTCGAAGGCGGCTTCAAGATTTCCGCCGTCGCGCTGACCTTGAAGGCGAAGGTGCCCGGCCTGTCGCAGGAGGAGTTCAAGAAGCTCGCCGAGACCGCGAAGGCGAACTGCCCGGTCTCGAAGGTGCTGAACGCCACCATCACGCTGGATGCGACGCTGGCCTGAACCGGCTGAATTTCGCCGGGATCGAAGGCCATCTTGCGTGTCCCGGGCGCAGCGCAGCGTGAAACGATGCGCTGCAGACCCGGGACCCCGGTTTCTTGCCTGAAGCGAAGCAACCGGGGTCCCGCATCTGCGACGCACCGCGATGACGCGCTGCATCGCGTGCGGGACACACGGAGAACATCATGGACGACAATTTCCCCACGCGCCGCAACGTGCTGGCTACCAGCGCATTCGCCGCCAGCAGTCTCCTCACTCTCGACACCGGTCTCGCGCAGCCGCTCAACCCAACGCCCGAATGCCATGACGGCGCCGCCGCGACGCTGCGCCAGACCGAAGGGCCGTATTTCACGCCGATGTCGCCGGAGCGTGCGGACCTGATCGAGGATGGCATGCCGGGTCAGCCGCTCGAACTTGTGGGCTACGTGCTGACGCGCTCCTGCAAGCCGGTGCCGGAAGCGCTGCTCGACCTGTGGCAGGCGGACAGCAAGGGCGATTACGACAACACGGGTTACCGGCTGCGCGGTCACCAGTTCGCCGACGCCGAGGGACGCTACCGCTTCCGCACCGTCGTGCCGGCGCAGTATCCGGGCCGCACGCCGCACCTGCACATCAAGGTGCAGCCGAAGGGCGGGCGCGTGCTGACGACGCAACTCTACTTCCCGGACGAGCCGGCGAACCGCCGCGACCCGATCTTTCGCCGCGAGCTGTTGATACGTACGGCAAAGAATGCGGGATCGCTCGCCGGGCGCTTCGATTTCGTCCTCGACATGAAGTAATTCCTTGGCGCATGATCTGGTCCGAAAACCGGTTCCCACTTTTCGGGATCATGCGGTAGAACCTTCGCGCAAGCAGGGGGAAGCGAATGGCCGAGGCGCAGGCAAGCCAGAGAGCATTTCAGGTTTCGTGGGATCAGCTTCATCGCGATGCGCGCGCACTCGCGTGGCGGCTCTCGTCAGTCGGCCATTTCGAGGCGATCGTGTGCATCACGCGCGGCGGGCTGGTGCCGGCCGGGATCGTGGCGCGCGAACTGGAAATCCGGCTGATCGAGACGGTGTGCGTTGCGAGCTACCACGATTACAAGACGCAAGGGTCGCTCGCCGTGCTGAAGGACGTCGCGGACTCGATCAAGAAAGTCGGCGGCGGAGAAGGGCAGGGCGTGCTGATCGTCGACGACCTCGTCGACACCGGCAAGACCGCCAAGATCGTGCGCGACATCCTGCCGAAGGCGCATTTCGCGACCGTCTATGCGAAGCCGATGGGCCGCCCGATGGTCGATACCTTCATCACCGAGGTATCGCAGGACACCTGGATTTATTTTCCGTGGGACACCGGACTCGCGTTCCAGCCTCCGATCCGCAACGGAGCGGCGTGAGCATGCAAATCACCGCCAACGGCATCAGCATCAATTACGCCATCGACGGGCGCGAGGGCGCACCGTGGCTGATCCTGTCGAACTCGCTCGCGACCGATCTCACGATGTGGGACCAGCAGGCGAAGGACTTCGCGGCGTCACATCGCGTGCTGCGCTACGACCAGCGCGGCCACGGCAAGACCGAAGCGCCGGCAGGGCGCTACACGTTCGATATCCTGATCGCCGACGCGCTCGCGCTGATGGATGCGCTGAACATCAGCGCGCGAACTTCTGCGGCCTGTCGATGGGCGGCGCGACCGCGCTCGGCCTCGCGCAACGCCATCCTGATCGCGTCGCGCGCGCGATCGTGTGCGATTCAGGCTGCGCCTCCACGCCGCAAAGCGCGCAGCAGTGGGAAGAGCGCATCGCGGTCGCGCAGAAGGGCGGGATGGAGCCGCTGGTCGAGCCGACGGTGACGCGCTGGTTTCCGCCCGACGTGGTGGCGAAGAACCCGCCTTATCTCGACACGGTCCGCGCGATGGTGCGCAACACGCCGGTGAACGGCTTCATCGGCTGTTCGGCGGCGCTGGCGGATCACGATTTCCGCTCTGCCGTCGCCACCACCAGGCCGCCGGTGCTGTTCATCGCGGGTGAGAAGGATGCGGGCGGCGCGGTGCCCACCGCGATGAAGGGGCTGCATCAGGCGCTGCCGGGTTCGCGCTACGTCGAGCTTGCCGGGGCCGGGCACATCTCCAATCTGGATGACCCGGCCGGGTTCACGCGGGCGCTGCGCGAGTTTCATCTCGGCGTCTGAACTGCGCGTTAACGCAGCGCGAACGTCGTCTTGATCTTCCAGCCGAGCGCGGCGGCTTCCGGCCCGAGATGGTTGAGCACGCGCGGCGGGTCGTAGAGCGAGCCGGAAATGAAGAGCACGAACAGGATCATGAGCTTGGACATGGGACAGCCTCGGATTTGGGGTTTGATCGCGGATTGATCGCTGCGAAGCTGCTCGCGCCGACGGCGATCCGTCCCGAGCGCGCGTCCAGCCTCAAGCGTAACGTCAATACGGCTCGCGATAAACCGGTCTCCGATCGCCCACGCCGCAAGGTCTGCCCCGACCGCCCCGCGCATGCCATGCGCGCCGTCGTCCGACCCTGGCGCCCGATCACGCCGTCATCGAGCTTCTTCACATAGAGAGATTTCCAGCCGAACTAGGCAGCCAAGCGCAGCCGAACCGGCTCGGTGCCGCCGACGACCCACTCACCGAGCGTGAGATCGGCTTCGCGTTCGATCACCGGGCGCATCGCTTCGAGGATCTTGACCGCGCCGAGGCGATATTTCTCCACCGCTTCGACGGTGAGCGCCGCCGGGCCGCGGCCGATGTATTCGAGCGCCATCGCGATGCAGCGGAACGCACTCGGCAGAGCGTGGCCGAATTGGTGCGAGGGAAGTGTGTCGCCCGAGCGCTCGAACGCGTCGGTGAGGTGCTCGATGAGCTGGGCGGGTTGAAGCATGGGCATTTGGGACCTCCGTGCCAGAGATTGCGAAAGACACGTGGAGGCTATCACGCAAGGCGCGTGTGTAAAGCGTAAGTTATTGAAATATCTCAGTTATTTCGATCTATCGCGAGTCGGTCAAGTTCCTGTTCGGACGACATTTTTCGCCGAAGACGAGTTTTTTTACCAGCGTTTCCGCGAGTTTGCGTTAGCGGCGCGCTAACGTTGCGGTCCGCTTTTCACCACGGCGCGCGGCTGAGTGTCGGTGAAAAATCCGTTGCGCGGTGGGCGACGGACGCCTCCCGCGCGCTATCATGGCGGCAACGGATCACGCAGTCGGAGGAATACATGGACGCCGTCACGCCCAAGAACGACACCCAGACCGGAGTGGAAGGCCACTCGCACGTCGTGCGCCCGGCCGAGATGGAGTGGAAGCCGACGAGCTTTCCGGGCTGCGAGGCAAAGCCGCTCTATATCGATGCCAAGAACGGCATCGCCACGCTGCTGATGAAGTTCGCGCCCGGCGCGGTTCTGCCGGACCACGAGCACGTCATGGTCGAGCAGACCTATGTGATCTCCGGCAAGCTGGTCGACAGCGAAGGTCCGGCCGAGGGTCTGACCGTCGGCCCGGGCGAGTTCGTCTGGCGCGAGCCCGGCAGCCGTCATTCGGCGACGACGCCCGAAGGCGGCATCATGATCGCGATGTTCCAGATCCCGAACAAGTTCTTCGCCAAGGACGGCCGCGTCACCGACCAGCACGGCCACGACTGGGAAGAACTCTGGGGCGCGATCGGCTTACGCCGCGCCGGATAACGCGCGCCGCCTGAGCTTGAGTATCGTGCGGGCGGCCTGAGTGCCGCCCGTTTTGTTTTGCGGCGGCGATGTTAAGAAGAACCACGCGCGGGCGTGGCGGAATGGTAGACGCAAGGGACTTAAAATCCCTCGGGGTTACTCCCGTGCCGGTTCGAGTCCGGCCGCCCGCACCAAGGATCATCGCCGATGCGGCCCCACATCATTTGCCACATGACCACGTCGATCGATGGCCGGCTTCATCCCGAGCCGCTTCACCGTGCCGCCCGAAGGAGTTTCGCGTGACGTGCTGCGCGGACATTATGCGAAGGTCTACGAGTCCTTCGCGGCCGACGGGTGGATTGTCGGCCGCCGAACCATGAGCGAGATGGCCAAGGGGTCCGAGCGGCACATCGCGAATGCGCCGAAGGTCCCGCGCGAGGCGCATCTCGCAAATCGCAACGGCCGCACGCTCGCCATCGGCATCGACCCCTCCGGCCGCGCTCACTACGGCAAGGACAATGTGCAAGGGGATCATGTCGTCGCCGTGCTCGGCGAGCAGGTTTCGGACGCCTATCTGGCCGAGTTGCGCGAGGACGGCGTGTCCTACCTCTTCGCAGGTCCAAAGGGCGACGATCTTGCCGGCGCGATGGAGCAACTCGCTTCGATGTTCGGCGTGAAGAAGCTGCTGCTTGAGGGCGGCGCCAGGATCAACGGGGCGTTCTTCAAGCACAGACTGATCGACGAGTTCAGCACGCTGATCTACTCGGCGATCGACGGTGTCGCGGGCACAGAGACCATCATGGAATACAAGGGGCCCGAGGGCGATAAGCCGGGTGTGGGGCAGTCGCTGCGGCTGACGCACTGCGAGGCACTCGACGGCGGCATGGTCTGGCTGCGTCATGCTGTCGAGCGCGCGCCGGTTTCAGCCGCCTGAACTTCGGCAGCGCGGTTCGAGTCTGGCGCCGTTACGACGGAACTTCGCGAGCATTTTCCGGCGTTCAGCGAATCGCCGCGGGCAACTCTTGTCTCACGCGACGTCATCACCATTTTGTGTGACATGAATCGCACCCGCACCGCCAACACGGCCTTCGATTTGTCGTCCGGCCTCACCCGCGAGCAACGCATCGCGCGCATCGATGCGCTCGCGACCTTGATGGACACCGCGTTCCTGATTCCGGGAACCCAAATCCGCTTCGGGCTCGATGGGCTGATCGGCCTTGTTCCCGGCATCGGCGATGCGGTCTCGACGGCGATCTCGCTTTACATCGTCAATGAGGCGCGGGCGCTCGGCGCACCGCCGCTACTGATCGGGCGGATGATTGCGAATGTGGCGTTCGACGGCGTCGTCGGTGTGGTGCCGCTGGTCGGCGACGTGTTCGACGTGGCGTTCCGCGCCAACCGGCGCAACATGGCGCTGCTGCGCGCGCATCTCGACAAGATCGAAGGGCGCGGCGCGCCGTTCTACGCGGGCGGGCGCGGGCGATGAGCACGCCGGTCACGGTTTCGGTTCCGCACAAGCTCGGCCGCGAGGAGGCGGTGCGCCGCCTGAAATCCGGGCTGTCGCGCATGGCGAACAACCTCGGCGGCATCATCAGGATCGAGCAGGAGGTCTGGAGCGGCGACCGGCTCACGTTCCAGATGCAGGGGCTTGGACAATCGGCCGCCGGCACGATCGACGTGCGCGACGACAGCCTGCTGATCGCCGTCACGCTGCCGTGGCTGCTCGCGAAAATCGCCGATCAGTTCATTCCGAAGCTGAAGAAGGAAACGGCGCTGCTGCTCGAGAAGAAGTAAGCCGCGCTATTTCGTTTCGATGAACCTGCCGGTGAAAATCGTCCGCCAGTTCTTTCCCGTCACGTAAAACAGCCCGGCCGCCCTGTCGTGGGCGATGCCGTTGAGCACATGCTGCTCGCTCGATGTGACCTGCTTCTTGTCGGCGTCGGTCATGACGCGCCAGAGCGCACCCAGGTTGGCGCTCGCCTCGATGCAGCCGCTGGCCGGATCGATGCGCACGATGGTCTGGGTCTGGAACAGGTTGCCGTAGAGCTTGCCGTCGACCAGTTCGAGTTCGTTCAGGCCGAGCGTGTCGCCGGGCTTGTCGGATTTGATCTTCACCTCGCGCTTGACCGCGAAGGTCGCGGGATCGACGAAGAAGAATGCCGGCCCACCGTCGCTGAAAATGAGGTTCGTGCCGTCGTTGGTGAGGCCCCAGCCTTCGCGTTCGTTGCGCATCTTGCGCTTAAGCTGGCCGGCAAGGTCGTAGACGAAGACGTCGCGCTCGGTCCAGGTGAGCTGGTAGATCTCGTCGTTGAGAATGGTCAGCCCTTCGCCGAAATAGCGCGTGCCGTCCTCGCGCAGCCGCGTCACCTTGCCGTCCGGTGCAATGGTGGCGAGGCCGGAGCGGTTGCCGATCGCGCCGGTGCTCTCGAACAGCTTGCCGTCGCGCCATTCCAGCCCCTGCGTGAAGCCGACCTCGCTGCGGACGATCTTGTCCGTCACCTCGAAGCGCATCTGCGCCGGGCGCGGGCAATCGGCCGCCTGCGCGGCCGCCGCGAGGAATGAGAACGCAAGGGCACAAAGGGCGCGGTACATCGCGCCGTTCTACACCGGCCGGTCGCCCTTGTTCACCACCAAAGTGCGGTTGTCGACGCCGGGCAGCATTTTCGCCGGGTCGCGCGTCACCACGATGTCGAGCACGGTCGGCGAGGAGGTGTTCTCCAGCCCTTCGCGCAGCGCGCCGGCGAGCTTCTCCGGGTCGTCCACCCGGATGCCCTTGCAGCCCATCTGGCGCGTGATCGCCGCATAATCCATCTCGATCAGATCGGACGACTGGTAGTTGCCCTTGCCGAACATCGAGTGCTGCAGCGCCTTCACGTAGCCGGAGGCAGCGTTGTTGAACACGCAGAGCACGAACGGCGTGCCGCAGCGGCGCGCGGTTTCGAGTTCGCCGAGCGTCATGTTGAAACCGCCGTCGCCGGTGAGGCCGACGACGCGGCGCTTCGGCGCGGCAAGCTGCGCGCCCATCGAGCCGGGCAGGCCGTAGCCGATGGAGGCGAAGCCGCGGTCGGCGATGAAGTGGCGCCCGGCCTTCTTGGTGTCGAAGCAAAGCCCGCCCCAGTGGCCCGCAAAGCCGCCGTCGGCCACCAAGATCGCGTCGTCCGGCATGATGGCGTTGAGCTCGCCCATCAGGCGGCCGACATTGATCGGCGTGTCCTTCGACTTCAGCCGGTCCGCCGCGCCCGCGGCCCATTTCGCCATCATGGCGGGCACTTCGGCGCAGTAGGGCGCGCGCTTTGCTTTCGCCTTGCCGCCGTCCGAGAGTGCGGCCGCCAGATCCTGCAGCGCGAGCCTCGCGTCGGCAACGAGCGCAACGTCGGTGCGCGTGGTGCGGCCGATTTCCTCGGCGAGGATGTCGATGTGGATGAGCGGCTTGCCGGGCGGGATCAGCTGGAAGCGCCGCGTTGGGATCTCGCCGAGCTTGCAGCCAACCACGATCAGCGCGTCGGAGCTTGCGACGAGGTCGTTGGCGATGCGCGAGTAGCGCCCGAACAGGCCAGCCGAGAGCGGATGCGTGCAGGCGATCGCGCCCTTGCCGGACATTGTGTGCGCGACCGGGATGCCGAAGTTTTCGGCGAGCGCAAGCAGTGCGTCGTAGCCTTCCGAGATGTGGATGCCGCCGCCGACCAGCAGCAATGGCCGCTCGGCCTTCGCGATCAGCTTGGCGGCGCGTTCGAGTTCGTCCGGATCGGGACGCGTGCGGCGCGCCTGCGCCTTCAGCGTGCCTTCGTCGACCCAGAAATCCGCCGCGTCGAAATCGTGTTCGCCGTGGCAAACGTCCTCCGGCACGTCGAGCACGACGGGGCCGGGGCGGCCTGAGGTCGCGACAGCGAAGGCGCGGCGCACCAGTTCGGGAATGCGCTTGGTCGCCTCGACGCGGATCAACTCCTTGCAGGCGGGTTTGAGGATTTCGACCTGCCGCGCTTCCTGCGTCATGTTCTTCCAGGCGTGGTCACGGTTGGCGTCGCCGACGATCGAGATCATCGGCATGCCGGCGTTGAGCGACTCCACCAGCGCGGTGACGAGGTTGGTCGCGCCGGGGCCGAGCGTCGCGTCGCATACACCGGGGCGGTTGGTGACGCGCGCGTAGGCATCGGAGGCGAACGCGCCGCAGCGCTCGTCGTTGATGAGGAAATGGCGCAGGCCAAGCGCGCGCATCGCCTCGTAAAAGGGTAGCAGCTGGAAGCCGCCCATGCCGAACATCGGGCCGACGCCCGACGCTTTCAGCATTTCGGCGAGCGCCTGTCCGCCGTTCATCTTGCGTGCCGAATTCGAGACAGGTGCGTTCATGCTTTCAGGTCCTTCGCGCGCGCCGCGACGAGGCGCGCCGTGAGTTCTTTGGCCGAGATGCCGATTTCGCCGCCGCATAGCTTCGCACGCGCGTTCACCGCGGTGACGAAGCCGTCGTGATAGGTCGATTGTCCGTCGCCGATGCGCGCGCTCCACGCGCTGACGCACGCTCCCGCGATGCCGCGCCCGTCGAGCACGGCTAAGCGCGCGATGCCGGCATCCTCGATGCCGAAATCGGCGTCGTTGTAGATCGCGGCGAACACCGCAATCTTGATCGCGGTCTCGGGTTTGCCGCCGAGCAGTGCGCCATGCGATCCGGTCGCGACGATGTGGCCGGCATCCTCCGCCAACACGAGCCCGGCGGAATCGATGGCGTGTACGCGCACGCCCCCGGCTTCCGCCTCGCTCAAACGAAAACGCCGCTCCTCGCTCGTGGGCGGTGTGGGGCAGGGTGGCAGATCGGCCTGTTCGAGCTTCGCGAGCGCGTCACGCGCGCTCATGCCGGGCGCGACACCGGCCTTCAGCCCCAGCGAATTCACATAGGTGATCGTCCCGCGTGCATGGCAGTCCCCGCCGTGGCCGATGCGCGCCGAGCGGTGGCCGATCGTTGCGGCCGCAACGCCAAGTCCGTCGAGGTAGTCAAACCCGCCGATCCCCGCGCGCTCGCGGCCGACGCCCGCATCGCACAGGATCACGGCTTTCACGCCAGCTTTCGCCGCCAGATAGGCGGCGTAAACTCCGCCATGCGAGGCCGCGATCGCGGCGCGGCCGCGCGCGTCGGACGGGAAGACGGTGACGCTGTCGAGGATGAGCGAGGACATTCTTGCTGGTGTCACGCGGGCACTTGCGGCGCCGTGACGTTTTGCCTAGTGACGTTTCCTGCGGCGTGTTCAAACATGCCAATCCCTCCTGCGCAAGACGCGCGTCTCACTAGGCGAGACCATGAGTGATCCTGGCGACAACCTGCGCCGCCTGACCGATCTCTATCGCGTCATGACGCGAATCCGCGCGTTCGAGGAGACCGCGCTCGAAGCCCACAAGGCCGGTGAAATTCCCGGTCCCCTGCATGTGTCGATCGGGCAGGAAGCGGTTGCGGCCGGCATTTGCGCCAATCTGCGGATCGACGATCGCATCACCTCGAACCATCGCGGGCACGGCCACGCCATCGCCAAAGGCGCCGACCCGAAGCGGATGATGCTGGAGCTGTTCGGCCGGCAGGGCGGTTATTGCCGCGGCAAGGGCGGCTCGATGCATATCGCGGACTTCTCCGTCGGGATGCTCGGCGCGAACGGCGTGGTAGCAGGCGGCATTCCGATTGCGGTCGGCGCAGCGCAGGGGCTGAAGATGCAGGGCTCCGACGCGATCGCGACCTGCATGTTCGGCGATGGCGCGATCAATCGCGGACCGTTCCTCGAAGGGCTGAACTGGGCGGTGCTCTACAAGCTGCCCGTTCTCTTCGTGTGCGAGGACAACGGCGTTGCGGCCTTCACGCGCGCTGAGAGCGTGACGGCGGGACCGGGCGTCATCGAGCGCGCGAAAGCGCTCGGCGTCGCGGCGATCACGGTCGACGGCAACAATGTGATGTCGGTCGACGATGCGGCAGCGGCCGCAGTCGCTGCGGTTCGGCGCGGCGACGGCCCGCACCTGCTGCACGTGCGCACCTATCGCATCACCGGCCATACCTCGACCGACGCTGCCGCGTGGCGGCCTGCCGAAGAAGTCACCGAGGCGCGCTCGCGCGATCCGATCGCGCGGCTCGGCGCGGTGCTGGCGGAGCGCGGCGTCGGGCCGACCGAGCTTGGCAAGATGATCGATGACGCGAAGGCCGAAATGGTTGCGGCGCGCAGCGAAGCGAATGCGGCGCCGTGGCCTGCGCCGGGCATCGCGTTCGAGGACGTGCAGGATACGGGGGCGGTTGCGTGGTCGAAGTCACACTGATCGAGGCGTCGCGCCGCGCCGCGCTGCAGGAGATGCGGCGCGACGAGCGCGTCTGGGTGCTCGGCGAGGACGTCGCGCGCGGCGGCTTGTGGGGCCAGTACAAGGATTTCCTCGGCGAGTTCGGCGAGCAGCGCGTCGTGTCCACGCCGATCTCGGAGTCGACCATCATGGGCGCGGGGCTCGGCTCGGCGCTCGTCGGCATGCGGCCGATCATCGAGATGCGCATCTTCGATTTCGTGATGTGCGCGATGGACGAACTGGTCAATCAGATCGCCAAGATCCGCTACATGTTCGGCGGACAGGCCAAGCCTGCCGTGGTGGTGCGCATGCCGCACGGCATGTGGCGCAACTCTGCCGCGCAGCACTCGCAGATGCTCGAGGCGTGGTTCGCGCATCTGCCCGGCGTGATCGTGGTGACGCCTGCGACGCCGGCCGATACCGCGGGCCTGCTGGTGCAGGCGATCCGCTCCGACGATCCGGTGCTGTTCTTCGATCCGAAGGATCTGTTCTGGGTGAACGGCGAAATCGCCGAGCCGATCGAGCCGATCCCGTTTGGCGTCGCGCGCAAGGTGCGCGAGGGCGATGCCGCAACGGTCGTGACATGGTCGGCGGCGGTGCCGGTCGCCACCAAGGGCTGCGAGATGCTCGCCGAGCAGGGGATCAAGGTCGACCTGCTCGATCTGCGTACCATCTGGCCGTGGGACGAGGCCGCCGTGATCGCGTCGGTGAAGAAAACCGGCCGCCTGCTGGTGGTTCACGAGGCGGTTGAAGTCGCGGGTTTTGGTGCAGAAGTGGTTGCACGTGTGGTCGATCAGGTCGGCCCCTCGAATTTGAAAGCCGCAAAGCGCCTTGCCGCGCCGCGTGTCCCAATCCCGTTCTCGCCCCCGCTCGAAGCGGAGGTGCGCGTGACGCCGGAGAAGGTCGTCAACGCCGTCAAGCGGCTGATTGCCTGACTTCTGTGTCCCGCACGCGATGCAGCACGAAGTGCTGCTTCGCAGATGCGACCCCGGTTGCTTTAGTTTTTAAAATGCGGGGTCCCGGGTCTGCAGCGCATCACTGCGTGCTGCGCTGCGCCCGGGATACGAGCGTGCTGGCGCTTGCGGCGCGCGTTCCGCTATGATGAAACCGAGCGAACTGCCGTAAATCCTCAAGCCCGCCCCAACGGCGCAAAGATCAATCCGGAGGACGTCCATGCTCAAGACCACCCGTCGTACGCTCATGCTTGGCGCCGGTGCCGCAATCGCAATGCCGTATGTATCGCGCGCGCAGACACTCAAGTCCGAATACAAGCTGTCAGTGGTGGGCAACCGGCCGATCCCGCTCTCCGAGGGCGCGTTCCAGTGGGCCGATCTGGTCACGCAGCGCACCAACGGCCGCATCACCATGAAGGTCTATCCCGGCTCGCAGCTCGTCGGCGGAGATCAGACGCGCGAACTTGTCGCGATGCGCCAGGGCATCATCGACATGACGGTCTCGTCGACGATCAACCTCTCGCCGCAGATCAAGGAAATGACGCTCTATTCGATGCCGTTCCTGATGCCCAACCACAAAGCCTATGACGCGCTGATCAACGGCGAGGTCGGGCAGGACCTGTTCAAGGTGCTGGCACAGCGCGACGTCGTTCCGCTCGCCTGGGGCGAGAACGGCTTCCGCGAGCTGTCCAACTCCAAGCGCACGGTGCGCAAGCCCGAAGACCTCAAGGGCATGAAGATCCGCTACGCGGCCGGCCCGATCTTCGCCGACGTGTTCAACGCGCTCGGCGCCAACCCGCTGCAGATGAGCTTTGCCGACCTGCAACCGGCGCTCTCGACCGGCGCGGTCGACGGACAGGAGAACCCGATCAATCTGTTCCTTGCATTCAAAATGGATACGCTGGCGCAGAAGCATCTCACGGTCTGGAACTACTGCGCCGATGCCGGCATCTTCCACGTCGCCAAGTCGGTGTGGGACACGTTCTCCAAGGCTGATCAGGAGATCGTCACCGAGTCCGCGAAAGAAGCCGCGAAGCGCCAGATGGCGGCCGCCCGCAAGGGCATCGGCGTCGACGGCGATACATCCTCGCTGGAAGAGGTGAAGAAGCGCGGCGTGGAGATCGCCGATCTGACGCGCGAGGAAAAAGCCGCGTTCGCCAAGTCGACGCGCCCGGTGTTCGACAAGTGGGCGGCGACGATCGGAGCCGATCTTGTGAAGAAAGCCGAAGCCGCGATCGCGAAGACGGCGTAGCCTGTCCTCGGTCATGCCCGGCCTTGTGCCCGGCATGACGCCTTAAGATCGGGCGAAGCGGGGAGACCTCGTGGCGGCTGAATTCGGTCCGACTGCCGAGCAGGTCAAGCCGCGCACACGGCTGACGCTGAAGTTCGAGGAAGTGTTGATGGCCGCCGGCATGGCGGCCATCGCTCTGATCACGGCCGCGAACGTGGTCGTGCGCTATTTCACCAATATTTCATTCGCGTTCACGGAAGAATATTCCGTGGTGCTGATGGTCATCGTGACCCTGCTCGGCACTTCGCTCGCGATGGCGGGCGGCCGGCACATCAAGATCGAGTATTTCACCTCGCTCCTGAACAAGCGCGGACAGCAGATCGCCGAAGTCGTCGCGATGCTGCTGGTCATCGTCTGTTTCGGCATCATCGTCGTGTACGGCGCCTACCTGACGTGGGACGAGTACCGCTTCGAAAGCCTCACGCCCGGCCTCGGCGATCCGCAGTGGCTGCACACCGGCTGGCTGCCGCTGCTGTCGATCCTCGTGATCGGGCGGGCAGCGGGCCGCGCCGTTCGCATCTGGCGGGGAGAGGACGCGTGATCGGGAACGCACGCTCTGTGTCCCGGGCGCATCGCATCACGCAGTGGTGCGATGCAGACCCGGGATCCCGGTTTCTTGAGAGAAAGCAACCGGGGTCCCGCATCTGCGGTGCACCGCTTGCGCGCTGCACCGCGCACGGGACACGGGTGCTGCCATGATCGGCACGTTCCTGTTCCTCGCCTTCGTGCTGATGCTGCTCGGCGCGGTGCCGATCGGCGTTGCGCTCGGCCTCGCGGGCGGTCTCGCGATCTGGATCGGCGGCCAGAGCATCATGGCCATGCCGACCAACGTCTACACCGGCATTGCCAAGTATCCGCTGATCGCGATCCCGATGTTCGTCCTCGTGGGCTCGGTGTTCGATCGCACCGGCGTCGCGCTGCGGCTGGTGCGCTTCGCCACCGCGCTTGTCGGCGCGGGGCGCGGCGCGCTCGCGACCGTCGCCATGCTGGTCGCGATGGTGATCGGCGGAATCTCCGGCTCGGGTCCCGCGACCTCGGCGGCCGTCGGCGGCGTGGTCACGCGCAGCATGGTCAAGGACGGCTATCCGCGGCCGTTCATCGCCAGCGTGGTGGGTGCAGCGGCCGCGACCGATATTCTCATTCCGCCGTCGATCGCGTTCATCATCTATGCGGTGATGACGCCGGGCGTGTCGGTGCCAGCGATTTTCGCGGCCGGCATGTTCCCCGGCATCCTCGCCGGGCTGATGATGCTGATCCCGATCATCGCGATCTCGATCATCAAGGATTTCGGCGGCAAGGCACGCGACGAGGAGCGCCTTGGCATCTGGCAGACGTTCAAGGAGGCGTTCTGGGGTTTGCTTGCGCCGGTCGTGATTCTCGGTGGCATGCGGGTGGGAGCATTCACCCCCACGGAGGCCGCCGTGATGGCGGTGTTCTACGGCCTGTTCATCGGCTTCTTCGTTTATCGTTCGCTCACGTTGCGTGACGTCTACGAGATGCTGGTGGAGGCGGGCGAGTTGTCCGCGCTGATCCTGATCGTGGTCGCGCTTGCGTCGGTGTTCGCGTGGGCGACCTCGACCATCGGCGTGGTGCAGCCGATCGCCACCACCATCGTGGGGTTGGGCTTGGGCGAATACGGCACCATCGCGCTGCTTGATGATCGCGCTGATCATCGTCGGAATGTTCCTCGACGGCGTCTCGACGTTCCTGATCCTGCTCCCCGTTCTGCAGCCGATCGCCAACAGCTACGGCTGGGACATGGTGTGGTTCGGCGTGATCCTCACCATGAAGATCGCGATCGGCCAGTTCACGCCGCCGCTCGCGGTCAATCTCATGGTCTCCTGCAAGATCGCCCAGGTGCCGATGGAGTCGACCATCAAGTGGGTCTTCTGGATGATCCTCGCGATGTTCGGCGCGCTGGCGCTCGTCGTGGTGTTCCCCAGCATCGCGATGTGGCTGCCGCGCACGCTCGGGTACTGACGCGCACTCGTCGGCGCCACGTCGACCCCGATCAGTCCGGCGCGCGCAATCGCGGCGGCAGTCAGCCCTGAGGTGCGGGCTTCGTCGATCATGCTGTTCACTATGGCGACCTTCCCGGCGTCGCCCTTGGCGACGACAATCGCCTGCTCGACGCCATAGAAGCTGTCCGCCAGCATCCTGAAGCCCGGCGTTTTCGCCACTGCCTCGGTCATGCGCTGGCGGTTGCCGCCGTACACGTCGACATCGCCTGAGGTCAGCATCTTCATCGCGGCGTCCGAGCTGCCGGAGGTGTTGCGCACGAGCGTCGCATTCTTGAGCGTGCGGGTGAGGAAGAAATCCGCCGCGTCGCGCTCGCCCACGCCGATGCGCACGCCCGGCTTGTCGGCGTCGGCGCTTACACGGATCGGCGAGCCCTCCTTCACCGCGTAGGCGTTCTGCACCACCGAATAGGCCTGCGCGAAATCGACCTCCGCGGCACGCACCGGATCGAACGCCACGAAGCCGATGTCGGCCGCGCCGGACTTCACGCTTTCGATCACCGCCGGCCCGTTGGCGACGCCCGCGATGGTGAGCGGAACGCCGAGCTTCTCCGCCATCATGCGGGCGATCTCGGCCGCGGGCCCGCGCGCCTGCCCGGTCTTCTCGTCGATCGTCGCCTGCACGGGATTTCGCCCGATGAAGGTCACGCGCAGCGTGCCCGTCGGGGCGAGCTGTTTGGCGAGGTCGTTCGCCTGGGCGGGGAGGGCCGCGAACAGGGCAAGCAGGGCAATGAGGCGGATCATGGAAACCCCTTTCGGCTCAATGTAATCACGGCGGCCCGGCAAATGGAACTTTGCGGTTCCATCCGCGTTTTCGCCTCGCACGGCCGGTGATCGGCCAAACGGGGGTCAAGCCATGTCGTTGCTTATCAGCATCCTGATCACGTTCCTCGTCATCATTCTGATCCTTTATCTCGTCCAGCGGCTGCCGATTGACGGGCGTGCCAGGCAGATCATCCAGCTCATCGTGATCGTCATCGGCATCCTGGCGTTGCTGAAATACATCGCCGTATTCTAGCGCAGGAACGAGGCGGGAGACCGGGCGTTGGTCATCCAAAGGATGACCCATGCCCGATCCGTCGCAAGCCCGCGCCTGAACAGAGCCCGCCGCAACCGCTGACCGACCCGACGGTGCCGCCGATGCGCGACCCGCCGGGCGAGCCTTATCGCGACCCGGTGCAGCCGCCGCCGAACGATCCGCCGGCCAAGCCGCTGCGTGATCCCGATCCGCCCGGATACCAGGATCCGCCGGCCAAGCCGCCCGCCGCCTCCCGGAGAAAAGGACCGGTGACCGGCGATCCGGAATGGCGCCCGGGCGCTGCGTCGCAAAGCCGCGCCGCGTGAAACCTACAGCGCGGTTTTCCGCAGCCGCAACGCATTCCCCACCACGCTCACCGACGACAGCGCCATGGCGGCCGCGCCGATGACCGGCGAGAGCAGGATGCCGAACACCGGATAGAGCACGCCCGCGGCGATCGGCACGCCAGCAGCGTTGTAGACGAAGGCGAAGAACAGGTTCTGCCGGATGTTCGCCATCACGGCCTGCGCTCAGCCGTCGCGCCCGCACGATGCCGGTGAGATCGCCGCCGAGCAGCGTGATGCCGGCGCTCTCGATCGCGACGTCGGTGCCGGTGCCCATGGCGATGCCGACATCGGCCGCGGCGAGGGCAGGGGCGTCGTTGACGCCGTCGCCCGCCATCGCGACCACGCGGCCCTCGCGGCGCAGCCTCTCGATCACGGCGCTCTTCTGATCGGGCAGCACCTCGGCCTCGATCTCGGCGATGCCGAGCTTGCGCGCGACCGCCTCGGCGGTGGTGCGGTTGTCGCCGGTGAGCATGATGACGCGGATGTTTTCATCGGCGAGCGCTCTCAGCGCTGCGGGTGTGGTCCGCTTGATCGGATCGGCGATGGCGATGACGCCGGCTGCTTTGCCGTCGACCGCGACGAAGATCACGGTCGCGCCGTCACGGCGCAGTTCCTCGGCCTGGCCGTTCAGGCCGCGCGGTCCTGATGTTCAGCTCGGCGAGGAACGCGGCGCTGCCGATCACCACGCGCTTGCGCTCGACCATGCCGATCGCGCCCTTGCCGGTCGGCGAGTCGAAGCCCATCACCTTGGCAAGCTCGATGTTGCGCTCCTTCGCGGCGGCGACGATCGCGGCGGCGAGCGGATGTTCGCTCGCCTGCTCGACGCTGGCGGCAAAGCGCAGCACCGTCGCCTCGTCGAAGCCGAGCGCCGGGACGATCGCGGTGACCTTCGGCTTGCCTTCGGTGAGCGTGCCGGTCTTGTCGACCACCAGCGTGTCGACCTTCTCCATGCGCTCGAGCGCCTCGGCATTGTTGATCAGCACGCCGATTTCGGCGCCGCGCCCGACGCCGACCATGATCGACATCGGGGTGGCCAAGCCCAGCGCGCAGGGGCAGGCGATGATCAGCACGGTCACGGCGGCGACCAGCGCGTAGGAGAAGCGCGGCTCGGGTCCGAACGTGGCCCATGCGGCGAACGCCAGCACCGCGACCGCGATCACCGGCGGGCACGAACCAGCCGGCGACCCGGTCGGCGAGCCGCTGGATCGGCGCGCGCGAGCGCTGCGCCTGCCGCGACCATCTGCACGATCTGCGCCAGCAGCGTGTCGCGGCCGACCTTCTCGGCGCGCATCAGGAACGAGCCGGTGGTGTTGAGCGTGCCGCGCGATCGCCTTGTCGCCGGCGCTTTGGTGACCGGCATCGACTCGCCGGTGACCATGCGATTCGTCGAGCGCGGAGCGGCCTTCGGTGATCGCGCCGTCGACCGGCACCTTCTCGCCGGGGCGCACGCGCAGGATGTCGCCGACGATGACCTCGTCGAGCGCGATGTCCTGCTCGCTGCCGTCGCGCACGCGGCGCGCGGTCTTCGGCGCGAGGCCGATCAGCGCCCGGATCGCGCCCGAGGTCGCGTCCGCGCGCGCGCAGCTCCAGCACCTGGCCGAGCAGCACCAGCACCGTGATGACGGCGGCGGCCTCGAAATAGACCGCAACCGCGCCGGAATGACCGCGCAACGCTCGCGGGAAACAGGCCGGGCGCGATGGTCGCGACGACGCTGTAGGCATACGCGACGCCGGTGCCCATCGCGATCAGCGTGAACATGTTGAGATTGCGCGTGACAAGCGATTGGCCAGCCGCGCACGAAGAACGGCCAGCCCGCCCACAGCACCACGGGCGTCGCGAGCGCGAACTGAATCCAGTTCGACAGCGCCTGATCGATGAAGCCGTGGCCGCCGACGATGTGCGCGCCCATCTCGAGCGCAAATACCGGCAGTGTCAGCGCAAGGCCGATCCAGAAGCGGCGCGTGAAGTCGACGAGCTCCGGGTTGGGGCCGGTGTCGGCGGTGGCGATCTCGGGCTCGAGCGCCATGCCGCAGATCGGGCAGGAGCCGGGGCCGATCTGCCGGACCTCCGGATGCATCGGGCAGGTGTAGGTCGCGCCTTCCGGCACGGGCTCGGCGGGGCGCTGGTCCTTGTCGAGATATTTCGCCGGATCGGCGGCGAACTTGGTGCGGCAGCCGGCCGAGCAGAAGTAATAGGTGTGGCCCTTGTGGTCGTGCCGATGCTTCGCGGTATGCGGGTCGACCGTCATGCCGCAGACGGGATCGAGCACGCCGCTTCCGCCGGCGGCGGGGCTGTGGTCATGTTCGTGCTGGTGTGCGACGTCCGTCATGCTTCTTCTTGCTGTTGAAATTGATACCCCTAGGGGGTATATATCCGCCATGCGACACGAAGCCAAGGCCACCACGCTGAAAAGGCTGGGCCGGATCGAGGGGCAGGTGCGCGGCCTCTCGCGCATGGTCGAGGACGACCGTTACTGCATCGATGTGGTCACGCAGATTTCCGCGGTGCGTGCGGCGCTGCGCAAGGTCGAGGAAGAGGTCTTGCGCGATCATGTCGCGCATTGCGTCGAGGGTGCGATCGCGTCCGGCAACAAAGGCGAGCAGCGGCGCAAGATCACTGAGCTGATGGACGTGCTCGGGCGCGCGGACCGCTGATGGCGAAGAAAGCCGCCAAGAAGAAGGTCACAAGGAAGGCGGCGCAGCCGCGCAACCCGGCGCGCGGAAAATCATCGATCCAGGTCAAGCGCGCGTACGATGACTGGAGCGCGGACGACGGCCTGCGCATCCTGATCGACCGGCTTTGGCCGCGCGGCGTGTCGAAGAGCACGCTCAAGCTCGACAGTTGGGTGCGGCACCTCGCGCCGAGCAATGCGCTGCGCAAGTGGTACAGCCACGATCCGGAGAAGTTCGCTGAATTCCGCAGGCGCTATCTTAGCGAGTTGAAACGGCAGGGCGAGGGACTCGATGAACTGCGCGCCGCTGTGAAGGGCCGCAAGGTAACGTTGCTGACCGCCACGAAAGAGCTCGACCTCAGCCACGCCACCGTGCTGCGCGAGCTGCTGAGCTAGTTACTTCGGCCCGGCGCCGCAGGGCCACCAGCGGCCGTAACCATCGTCCGTATGGCATGATCCGGAGATATTGCGCGACGTGGGTGCGCGCACGCCGTCCTGTGTCATCGAAGCCGGAGCGGAATCCCGGGCGCGCTGGCGCTTCTGTTTGCTCTGCGCATCGGCAACGCCGATGGCGAGGAACGACAGTGCCGTCACGATCGCGGTCAGTTTTGCGTAGTCCATTGGCTGCTCCGGCAGAGCAAAATCGCGCCTGATTGCGCCGTCCGCCAACAGATACGGGCATCGGCCCGCCTGGTTGCAGGCGGTCGCGCGGCGATCCGCCGCGCTCTCCGATCCGGCGATCTAGTCGTCCTTGCCGGCGCCGCAGGGCCAGTAGCGGCCGTAGCCCTCGTCGGTGAAGCACTCGTTCGGCCCGGCCCAGGCCGGGCCCGGCGTGCGCGCCAGCGGCTTCGCGGGCATCGTGACCGCCGGCACCGCGCGCGCCTTCTGCCGCTTGCGCTTGGCTGCCGCGCTGTCGAGCGCTGCGAGCGAGAAGCCCACCACCGCGGCGAGCAAGATTTTCAACATGCCGCTTACCTGCGCCCCGCATTGCACGGCCGGTAGCGGCCATAGCCTTCGTCGGTGAAGCATTCCCACGGTTGCGTCCAAGGCGGGCCGGGCGTGCGTGCGCCATAGGGCGAGACCGGAACGTAGGCATAGGCCCCGCCGTGACGATGGTGTTTGCGCTTGTGTTTGCTGGCCGCATCGGCCGCGCCGACTGCGACGAACGAGAAGGCGGCCACGGCCGCGATCAAGGTCTTGCCGTTCATGTCTTTTGCTCCCGGGTTCGCCCCCGCGGTTGTGCCGATACTAACACCGCTGCAAGCCGGTTGTTTCCGGGACAGGCACGCACACGAGCTTGTGACCGAGCTATCGCTTCAGCCGCTTGGCGACCTCTTCGAGCATCACCTCGGTCGCGCCGCCGCCGATGTTCTGCACGCGGGCGTCGCGCGACATCCGCTCGATCGTCGACTCGCGCATGAAGCCCATCCCGCCGTGGAACTGGACGCAGTCGTACATCACCTCGTTGACCAGCTCGCCGCAGTAAGCCTTCACCATCGAGACCTCGCGCGTGCAGTCGACGCCCTGCGCATCGAGATAGGCCGCGTGGTAGACGAGCTGCTTTCCGGCTTCGACCTTGCTGGCCAGCATCGCGAGGCGCTGGCGGATGCCCTGCTTCTCGTAGAGCGTGCCGCCGAAGGCTTTTCGCGTCGTGACGTAGTCGATGGTGAGTTCGAGCGCGGCCTGCGCTTCGCCCATCGCCATCGCGCCGATCACGGTTCGCTCGTTCTGGAAATTGCTCATGATCGCGTAGAAGCCGCGGCCTTCCTTGCCGAGCAGGTTCTCGGCCGGGATGCGGCAGTCCTCGAACACCAGCTCGGCGGTGTCGGATGAGCGCCAGCCGTGCTTGTCGAGTGCGCGGCTGACCTTGAAGCCGGGCGTGCCTTTCTCGACCATGAGAATTGAAATCTGCTGCGAGGGGCGGGCGTCCGGCGATGTCTTCGCGGCGACGAAATAGATGTCGGCGTGCACGCCGTTGGTGATGAACATCTTCGTGCCGTTGAGCACGTAATGGTCGCCGTCGCGCCGCGCGGTGGTGCGGATCGATTTCACGTCGGAGCCGGCATCCGGCTCGGTGACGCATACGGCCGTGATGGCGCGGCCCGCCACGATCTCGGGCATCCAGCGCGCCTTCTGGGCGGGAGAGCCCGCGTTCGCCATGTGCACCGAGGCCATGTCGGTGTGGACCAGGATGGTGATGGCCGCGCCCGAGAAGGTCGAGCGGCCAAGCTCTTCGGCGAGCACGATCGAGCCGAGCGTATCCATTTCGGAGCCGCCGTATTCGGCCGGATAGCGGATGCCGAGCAGGCCAAGCTCGCCCATCCGGCGCAGCACCTCGCGCGGGACATAGCCCTGCTCCTCCCACTTGTGGCCGTGCGGCTTGATCTCCTGTTCGACGAAGCGGCGGATTTGCGCGCGCAGCGCGTCGTGCTCTTCGCGGAAATAGGGCGAGGGGAGGGAGACGGATTCGGGGCGGTTCACGAGCGCGGTTTCCAGTTTCTTGTGTCCCGGGCGCACCGCGGCACGAAGTGACGCGATGCAGACCCGGGACCCCGGTTCTTCTTCTAGCGAATTAACCGGGGTCCCGCATCTGCGGAGCAGCGCCATAGCGCGTCGCAAACGCGCGTAAACGCGCTTATGGCGCCGCACCGCGTGCGGGACACGGGCAAACTAGGCGTATTTGCTTCGCGCCAGTTCCGCGCCCTTGCCCAGCGCCTTGAGCTTCGCTACCGCAATATCCCGCCGCATCGGTGCCATGCCGCAATTGGTGCAGGGGACGATCTTCTCCCTGGCGACATATTTCATCGCTTCGCCGATGACGGCCGCGACATCCTCCGGCGTCTCGACCTCATCGCTCGCGACATCGATCACGCCGACCAGCACATCCTTGCCGTCGAGCAGCTTGATCAGGCTCATCGGCACCTTCGCGTTGCGGCACTCGAGCGAGACCTGCCCGATGCGGCTTTTCGCGAGCGCCGGAAACACCTTCTCGTACTGCCGCCACTCGCCGCCGAGCGTCTTCTTCCAGTCGGTGTTCGCCTTGATGCCGTAGCCGTAGCAGATGTGCACGGCGGTGGTGGCGGTCACGCCCTCGATCGCACGGTGCAGCGCCTCGATGCCCCAGCCGGCCGCCTCGTCCATATAGACGTTGAACGCGGGCTCATCGAACTGGATCACGTCGACGCCGTCGGCTTGCAGCGCGCGCGCTTCCTGATTGAGCAGCGCGGCGAACGCCATGGCCATCTTCACGCGGTCGCCGTAATGGCGGTCCGCGATGGTGTCGATGATGGTCATCGGCCCCGGCATCGTGACCTTGAGCTTCTTCTTCGTGTGCGCGCGCGCAAGCTTCGCCTCCGTCGCGTGCACGCGGCCTTTCAGCTTCAACTCGCCGACCACCTGCGGCACCATCGCTTTGTAGCGGTCGGCGCGGATGCCCATCTCGACCTTGTGGGCGAAGTCGATGCCGTCGACGAACTCGAGAAAGCCGTGCACGAAATGCTGGCGCGACATCTCGCCTTCGGTGACGATGTCGATGCCGGCGTCTTCCTGCTCCTTCAAGGCGAGCAGCGTGGCGTCGGCCTTGGCAGCGGCGAGCTCGTCGCCGGAGAGCTTCCACTGCGGCCAGAGCTTGTTCGGCTCGGCGAGCCATGACGGCTTCGGCAGGCTTCCGGCAATCGTCGTCTCGAACATTTGCTTCTCCCGGCGGGACGCGCAGTGAACAGCGGCGCGCGTGCACGCGCAAGGCGTGGGCAGCGGGTGGGATCAGGAGGTTTGCGCGGCGGGCACGGGCTTTATTTCGCGGCGCCGCCGCTGGATCAGCGCAACGCCGGCGAAGACAATCAGCGCCGGGATGGCGAACAGGAACGCGCTTGGCCGCTCGTTCGGTACGCTGACCGACTCCACCTTGTCGCCGGGGCGCAGCTTGAGGCGCGCCGCCTCCGAGCCCGGACGCACCGATGAGATCGTCGGCTGACTTGGTGAAGCGATCGTGATGCCGGTGGCGGCAAGCCGTGCGCGTGCGTCGTCGCCCGCGGCCATCTTCAGGCGCACCGTCTTGTTGCTTGGATCGCCGGAAATGTCCGTGGTCTCGACCTTGAAGCGCAGCGAGCCATTAACCGGCGTCGCGTCGATCACCTTGACGATGTCGGAGCCGGGAACGGCGCGGAACGGCGGCGCCACCATGTCCATCCAGAAGTGCGGCCGGAACAGCGTGAAGCAGATCAGCAGCAGCAGCCGCCGTTTCCCACCAGCGATTGCGCGCGAAGAAGAAGCCCTGCAGCGCCGCCACGAAGCGCCACATGGCGAGCGCGGCCGCGGCCACCACGACGACGAAATGCAGCGGGCCGCCGATGTCGATCATCAGGATCTCGGGGTTGAAGATGAAGATGAACGGCAGCAGCGCGGTGCGGATCTCGTACCACGTGCCCTGCCAGCCGACCTTCATCGGGTCGGCGCCGGCGATCGCGGCGGCCGCATAGGCCGCGAGCCCGACCGGCGGCGACACGTCCGCCATCAGGCCGAAATAGAAGACGAACATGTGCACGGCGATCAGCGGCACCGCGAGATCGTTCTCCGCCGCGAGCTCGACCACCACCGGCGCCATCAGCGTCGCGACCACCACGTAGCTCGCCGTGGTCGGCAGGCCGGTGCCGAGGATGATGCAGATCACGCCGACCAGCACCAGCATGATCACGATCGATTGCCGCCGGAGAGGAACTCGACGATCTCGGTCATCACCAGGCCGATGCCGGTGAGCGTCACCGTGCCGACGATGATGCCGGCGGTCGCGGTGGCGATGCCGACCGCGGTCATGTTGCGCGCGCCGCATTTCGAGGCCGCCGACGAAATCGCGCCAGCCCTGCGCGCCATGCGCGCGGCGTAGCCCGTCTCGCTGCGGAAGAAGGCGGTCAGCGGCCGCTGCGTCAGCACGACGCCGCCCATCGCCACCACGCCCCAGAACGCCGCGAGGCCGGGCGACATTTCCTCGACCATCAGGCACCAGATCAGCACGATGACGGGCAGCAGGTAGTGCAGGCCGGTGCGCGCGGTCTCGTAGAAGTCCGGCACCTCGATGAAGGCCTTGGTCGGATCGTCGAGCGGCAGATCGGGGTGCTGCGCCGCGATTCGCACCAGCGCGACGTAGGCGACGACAACGACGCGCGACCGCGATCCAGCTCGCGGCTTCGCCGAACGCGGACTTGGTCCAGCCGAGCCCGCAATAGATCGATGCCAGCTCAGGATCACGATGCCGCAGATCGTGATCAGGCGGCCTTGATCGCGCCTTCCGCGCAGCGTGCGGCGCTTGGTGCGCGCGGCAGGCCGCGTCATGCCCGGCTTTCACCGCTTCGATATCGACGATGTAGAACAGCGCGCCATAGGTCAGCAGCGCCGGCAGGAACGCGTGCTTGCACGACCTCCGCGTAGGTGATGCCGACATACTCGGCCATCAGGAACGCGGCGGCGCCCATCACCGGCGGCATCAGCTGGCCGTTGACGCCGGCCGCGCATTCGATCGCGCCGGCCTTGCACCGGCGTATAGCCGACGCGCTTCATCAGCGGGATCGTGAAGGTGCCGGTGGTCACCACGTTGGCGACCGAGGAGCCGGAGATCATGCCGGTCATGCCGGACGACGACGACGCCGGCCTTGGCCGGGCCGCCGCGGAACTGGCCGAGCAGCGAGAACGCGAGCTGGATGAAATAATTTCCGGCGCCGGCTTTCTCCAGCAGCGCGCCGAACAGCACGAACAGGAAGATGAAGTTGGTCGAGACGCCGAGCGCGACGCCGAACACGCCTTCCGAGGTCAGCCAGAAATGCGAGGCGGCGCGCGACGAGCGACGCGCCCTTGTGCGCCAGCAGCCCGGCAGATACGGCCCGGCGAACACATAGAGCAGCACGACGATCGCGATGATCGGCATCCACGGGCCTTCGGCGCGGCGCGAGGCTTCGAGCAGCAGCACGACGCCGATGACGGCGGCGACGATATCGGCCGTGGTCGGCAGGCCGGGGCGCAGCGAGATGCTCGCTTGTAGAAGACGACGAGATAGAGCACGGCGCGCGATCGCCGAGCGCGGCCAGCAGCCAGTCGTAGAGCGGAACGTGCTCGCGCGGCGAGGACTTGAACGCCGGATAGGCCGTGAAGGCGAGGAAGCAGCGCGAAGCGCAGATGGAATCGCGCGCGCCTCGCGTGTCGTTGAAGACGCCGAAGCCGAGCATGAAGGGCAGCGGCGAGGCGTACCAGAGCTGGAACAGCGACCAGGCGATCGCGACGCCGACGATCAGCCGTGCCGGCGATGCCGGCCGGCTTGCGCCCGCCGGTGTCGGCCTCGCGCGACCAGTCGCTTCGAGATCGACGCTCGGCGTGCGCGTGTGCCGCTCGGTCGTGTCGGCTCATGCGCGCGTCGCGACTCGCCACGCCGCATCGAAAGCGAGACGGGCGCGGCGCGCGCACGCCGCGCCCGCTCAGTGCCGTCAGTTACATCCAGCCCTTTTCCTTGTAGTACTTCGCCGCGCCCGGATGCAGCGGCGCCGAGAGGCCGTCCTTCACCATCTTGGTCGGGATCGAGATTGGCGAAGGCCGGGTGCAGCTTCTTGAACTCGTCGAAGTTGTCGAACGTCGCCTTGACGAGATTGTAGACGACGTCATCCGGCACCTTGGCCGAGGTGACGAGCGTCGCGAGCACGCCATAGGTCGTCGGTCGGGTTCGGGTTGTTGGCGTACATGCCGCCCGGGATCGTCGCCTTGGCGATAGTAGGGATTCTCCTTGATCAGCTTGTCGACCGCCGGGCCGGTCAGCGGGACGAGCTTGGCGCCGCAGGTCGTGGTCGGGTCCTGGATGTTCGCCGAGGGATGGCCGACGCCGTAGTAGAAGCCGTCGATCTTGTTGTCGCACAGCGCCGGGCCGTGCTCGTCGGCCTTGAGTTCGGAGGCGAGCGAGAAGTCGGTCATGCTTCCAGCCCATCGCGCCGAGCAACTGCTCCATCGAGGCGCGCGTGCCGGAGCCCGGATTGCCGACATTGAAGCGCTTGCCCTTGAAGTCCTCGAACTTGGTGACGTTGGCTTCCTTGCGCGCCAGCACGGTGAACGGCTCCGGATGCACCGAGAAGACCGCGCGCAGGTCGCGCGACGGCCTTGTCCTTGAACTGGCCCTCGCCCTTGATGGCGTTGTACTGCACGTCCGACTGCGCCATGCCGAAGTCGAGCTCGCCGCGCCTTGATGGCGTTGACGTTGAACACCGAGCCGCCGGTCGATTCCACCGAGCAGCGGATGCCGGTCTTGGCGCGGTCCTTGTTCATCAGCCGGCAGATCGCGCCGCCGACCGCGTAATAGACGCCGGTGACGCCGCCGGTGCCGATGGTGACGAATTTCTGCTGCGCCGCGGCCGGCGCACGCTGCCAGCGCGAGCAGCGGCGGCGCCGCGCGAGCAGCGAGACATTTGTCAGACTGCATGTTCATCGACTCACGTCTCTTCTGGTTACTCTCGGATACAGTCTTACAGCCGCGGTCGCGATGCCGAGGCTGCCGACCGCGACGCAGCGTCGACCGCGTCGCCCAGCCGCTCGACGATCGTGTCGATCGCCGCCGCGTCGACGATGAACGGCGGCGCCAGCAGCACATGGTCGCCGCGCGCGCCGTCGATCGTGCCGCCCATCGGATAGACCATCAGGCCGCGCGCCATCGCCTCGCGCTTGATCGCGCGCATGCAGCTTGAGCTCCGGATCGAACGGCGCCTTGGTGGCGCGGTCCGCGACCAGCTCGATCGCCTGAAACAGGCCGCGGCCGCGGATGTCGCCGACATGCGGGTGATTGCCGAAGCGCTCGTTGAGGCGGCGCGCGAGGCGCGCGCCCATCGCCTTGCACGTTGTCGAGCAGCTTGTCGCGCCGGATGACCTCCTGCACCGCAAGCGCCGCCGCGCAGGCCATCGGGTGGCCCATATAGGTATGGCCGTGCTGGAAGAAGCCGGAGCCGTTGGCGAACGCGTCGAAGATCTTGCCGCTGCAGCAGCACCGCGCCGATCGGCTGGTAGCCGCCGCCGAGGCCCTTGGCGATGGTCATCAGGTCGGGCGCGACGCCGTCCTGCTCGCAGGCATGCAGCGTGCCGGTGCGGCCCATGCCGCACATCACCTCGTCGAGGATCAGCAGCACGCCGTAGCGGTCGCAGATCTCGCGGACGCGCTTGAAATAGTCCGGCGACCGGCGGCACCGCGCCCGCGGTCGCGCCGACCACGGTCTCGGCGACGAAGGCGATCACGCGTGTCGGGGCCGAGCTCGAGGATCTTGTCCTCCAGCGCCTGCGCGGCGCGCGCCCGTAGGCCGCATCGCTCTCGCCTGGCTCGCGGCAGCGATAGGCGAAGCAGGGGTCGATGTGGTGGGTCTCGATCAGCAGCGGCGCGAACTGCGCGCGGCGCCATTCGTTGCCGCCGGCCGCGAGCGCGCCGAGCGTGTTGCCGTGATAGCTCTGGCGGCGCGCGATGACGTGGCGGCGCTGCGGCTCGCCGTTCTCGACGAAATACTGCCGCGCCATCTTCAGCGCCGCCTCGATCGCCTCCGAGCCGCCGCTGACGAAATAGACGTGCGCCGATGCCGTCGGGCGCGTCGGCGACAGCCGGTCGGCGAGCTGCCTCGGCCGGCTCGGTGGTGAAGAAGCTGGTATGCGCATAGGCGAGCTTGTCGAGCTGCGCGTGCATCGCGGCCAGTCACGTCCGGATGGCCGTGGCCGAGGCAGGACACCGCGGCGCCGCCGGAGGCGTCGATGTAGCGGCGGCCCTCCGAGTCGATCAGCTCGATGCCCTTGCCGCCGACCGCGGTCGGGTAATTCGTGTGGATCTGCCGGTGCAGGATGCGGGTCATGTAAACCCTTTCCCACCAAAGGATGAACGTGTCTACAGCCGCCAGCCGAAAAGCCAGTCGTAGCGCGCGAGCAGCCGCTCGCCGCCCGACAGGCTCATGAACGCATCACGTGCGGCGGCGAGCGGCCCGCCGAGGTGATAGCGCCAGCGATTGCGCCGCGCTTCCTTCTGCGCGCGTGCGACGCGGGCGTAGCGCGCCCGCTCGTAATCGCGCAGCGCCACTTCGGGCTCGCGCTTTTCCAGGTGGTGCGCCAGCACGGCCGCGTCCTCGATCGCCATCGCGCCGCCCTGCGCGAGGAACGGCAGCAACGGGTGTGCGGCATCTCCGAGCAGCGTGACTGGCCCATTCGGCCGGATGCGCGTCGGCGGCCGATCGAACAGCGCCCATTTCTGCCAGCGCTCCGGCATCGCGATCAGCGCGCGCGCTTGCGGCGCGAAATCCGCGAAGCGCGGCGCGAGGTCGGACGGCTTGCCGGGGGCGCTCCATCCGGCCTCATGCCAGTCGTCGCGGATGATCGCCACGATATTGACCATCGCGCCGCCCTTGATCGGGTAATGCACCAGATGCGCGTCGCGCCCGAGCCACAGCCCGGTGACCGGCTCGCGGAATTCCGCCGTGAGGTTCGCGGCCGGCATGATCGCGCGCCATGCGGTGCGCTTGCCGAAGCGGGGCGTGGTTCGGTCGCCGAGGCGCGCGCGCAATGTCGACCACAGTCCGTCCGCACCGATCAGCGCCACGCCTTGCTCGTCACGCGTGCCCTGCGCGGTGCGTGCCTGGACGGTGACGCCGTGCTGATGCGTCGCGAAGTCCTCGACGCGCGTGCCGAGCCGCAGCGTGATGTCGGCGCTTTCGGAGGCGGTGATCGCCAGCACGGCCTGCAGGTCGGCGCGGTGGATCGCCCAATAGGGTGCGCCGTAGCGCCGCTCCGCCGTATCACCGAGCGGAATGCGCACGATGTCGCGGCCTGTGCTGCCCTTGACGATGCGGATCGCTTGCGGCGCCACGACATGCGGCCGCAGCCGTTCGCCGAGGCCAAGGTCGATCAGGATGCGCGTCGCATTGGGAGAAAGCTGGATGCCTGCGCCCGCTTCCTCCAGCCGCTCCGCCTGCTCCAGCACCACCGCGCGGTAACCCGCGCGCACGAGCGCAAGCGCTGCGGTCAAACCGCCGATGCCGGCGCCGGCAATGATGACAGAGCGGGAACGGGCCATCAGCGGCCCAGGTTATTCTTCTTGTGGACGAATAGTTCTGCGGCGCCGCTGACCACGTGGGGGCAGCGGAATTTCAAACCGCGCGTCATTCGTGAGCAAAAGCTCCTTCAGCATAGGCTGCGCCGTTTGCCCCATATAATACCTGTCTCTTGTTAGCACGATCACGTCTACAACAGGCCCAATCTGGTAGTGTCTCAGTTTGATTGTGGCAAACGAGCGCCATTGGTCGATCCAGCCCAGCGACCGGACACAAACCAACAAGCAAGACCGGCGAAGCCGCCGCTTATCGCCGATAGCAAAAGCCCCGGTAGGTTCGGCGTGGTGGATCGATCAACGGCCGGCATCTCGTCCGAGGGCGAGGATTGTGCATACCAAAATACAAGCGCTGTGGCCGTTAGCGCGCCGCAACCCGCATAGTACCACCAATTCCTGAGCCGCAGCCTTTCTCCGATCATGCATGCGACAAGGAAGAACGGCCATGCCGTCACGAGGATACCAAGGCTTGCGAATACAAAAACATAGAACGCATCTGTCAAACGGCCGCGTGGAAAGAACGTCAAGAGTGCTCCTGCTTCGCGCAGCAAAGCGAACACGACCGCGGCACAGACAACGCTAACAATGTAGCCGGTCCATAGACGCAAGATCATGAAAACCCCGGTCCCGGTCCTATTCAAACAGACCCATTACCCCAAATCTATAGCGCTGGCGCGGCCATCCGCCATGCGCATTCGGCCGGACGCGCCTCGTCGCCGTGCAGGGCCGGATTGTAGCGATAGAGCGTCGAGCAATAGGAGCAGATGAACTCGGTCTCGCCGCCCATGTCGCAGAACACATGCGGATGATCGAACGGCGGCGTCGCGCCGATGCACATGAATTCCTTTGCGCCGATCTCGATCACCGGCACGCCGGGATCATTGTGGAAATGCGGAACGATGTGGTCGGCCATGTGTCATCCGGTGCCTGAATCGGCCGCACCATAGCGACCCGGCGTCGCTTGCTCAATGCAGGAGGCGAGTAGGCTCCGGCACCAGTGTCAGGTCCATCTGGCTGATGAATTCGGCGCGCTGCTGCTCGGCTTCGGCGATGCGCGCCGCGGTCTGCTTGGCGGTCGTGTCGTTCGAGCCGGCGAGCACCACGCCGCCGATGCCCAGGATGCCAGATAGCATGAGGTAGATGCCGTCCGCCCGGATCACGCCGAACAGGACGGCGGCGAGCAGGGCGCAGCCCGCGCCGATCGCGATCTTGGCGGCGACCGCGATCTTGCGGCAGCGCTCCGCCGCCTCGCCCAGTCGCTCGATCTCGCTTTCCAGCCGCGCGATCTGATCGCGGAAGTCTTCGCATGCTCAGGCGCGGATCCACGTTTCGGAGAACGCCAGCATCGCAGTGCTGAAGGAATGACCGGCCATTTCGCGCGGCGCCGGCTTTCCGGGCAACTGCTTGCCGTTCACCGTCACAGTGGCGTCGGCGCACGGAACGAACAGGCTCGGCATCGTGTGTTTGCCGGTCGCGGACTTGTCCGGCGGCAGCGAGAAGCAGAACGGTTTGCCGAGACCGCTCCAGGTCAGTTTGATGGTCAGGTCGCCAGCCTTGACGATCTCGCTGTAGGTGCTCCCCGCATCGCCCGAGACCTCGACGCTGTCGAGCGGGCGATAGACGAGCCCGCGCAGGGCCGGCGTGTTCTTCCAGGCGCCGAAATGCGACACGAAATCGCTGACCAGGTAGCGCGCGAGCTTCTCGTTGTCGCTGAAGCAGAAATTGCCGCGCTCCGCCGGCGGCTTTTCCTCCTGCGGTGACATCGCCAGCACCAGCGCGTGGCCGCGCCCATGCGGCGAGAGCACGACGCGGAAAAAGCTCGCCGCGGCGACGAACGGGCCGTCCGGGCTTCTCCTTCAGCGAGATGCCGGGATTTTCGCCCGACCATTCGACCGTGCCGGGGAAGTTGATCGCGTCTGCCATGCCGCCCTCCGTTTTTTTGCAGTCTAGCGAATGGGACCAGGGCCCGGAAAGGCGTGGATCAAGGAGGGCCCAGCACCTTGGCGGCGAGCTCCGTGTCCATGTATTCGGTGAGTTCGGCGAGCTTGCCGTCCGCGAGGCGGAAGACGAAGCAGTAGCGGTTGTTGTAAGGCACGCCGCTCCTGGTGGTGTTCGCACCGTGTGCTTCGACCACCACATGGTCGCCGTCGGCGATGAAGCGGTCCGGGATCGTCGTGATGCGGTCCATGTGTTTGGCCAGCGTGCCGAACAACTCGCCGACCACGGCGCGCTTGCCCTCATAGGTGCGCGACCAGGTCCCGTATCCGCTCAGCGTCCAGCGGAAATCGTCAGCCATCGCATTGACCAGCGGGCGGGCATTCGATTTCGCCAGTTCGGCGAATATGTCCTGCAGCAATTGCTTGTTCTCGGCCGTGCCCATGACGCGCTCCCTGTTATCCTTAAGGATATAGGGCCCGCGCTCAGGTTCCGGCGAGCCGTTGTCCCGCCGCAATCCCGCCCTACATGCGCTCGCGCTGCGGCTGAGGACCGATGCTGACCCGCCTTGCCATCACGCTTTCGCTTGGGGCTGCCGCCTGTCTGGCGCTCGCGGGCGGCGTAAGCCTGCCCGAGGGCGTGTACGCGGCGCGCACGATCGCGGCGGGCGACGATCCGGTGCGGCTGTCCGAGCTGGCGCTCGACCGAGCCTTCGACGCGAAGGTTGCGGCGAACGAAATCGAAGCCGCATTGGCCGGCAGTGACGCCGAGCTGGCGCGCAGCTTTCTCGATCTGGCGGCCGAGCGCGGCATCGCCGTTCCGCCGGCGCTGATCGCAAAAATCGAATCCGCCGAACACGATGCCGCCCTGCCTTCGAGCAAGGCCGCAAGTTTTGCGCGCGGCTTCATCACCGGAAAACCGGAGGACATCGCGAGCGCGGCCGGCATGCTGACCGGCGACCTGTTCGTGTTCGGCGATGTGCGCGACGTGGTGCGCGAAGGCTGGCGCGGCCTGCGCGGCGAAGAGGTCGACAAGCTGGTGCTCGGCCTTGCCGGTACGGGACTCGCGGTCACGGCGGGGATGTACGCGAGCGCCGGCCTCGCGGCGCCTGCGCGGGCCGGCCTCTCGGTGGTCAAGGCGGCGCGGACCGGCGGCCATCTCGGCAAGCCGCTGGTGCGCCTGCTCAAGATGGAGACGCGCGAGGGGTTGATGGCGTTCGCCGGCCACCTCGGCAAGGTGCAGTCGCGCACCGGCATGCGCGGCGCGCTCGACGCCCTGAAGATCGCCGATCACCCGAAGGACGTGGCCAAGCTCGCGACCTTGGCGGCCGCGAAAGGCACCAAGACCCGGGCGGTCGTGAAAGTGCTCGGCCGCGGCGCGATCTTCCTGACGACGTCGATGTTCACGCTGGCCTCGTGGGTCTTCTGGGCGCTGCTCAACCTGCTGATGTTCTGCGCGGCCTGCAAACGCACGGTCGAGCGAATGACCCTGCGCCATTGCGAGCGGCAGCGGATGAAGCGGCTCAAGAGAGACTTGGCAGCCGCTACGGCGGCTGCTTAAACATCCGCGCTTCCACGCGGCTTCAAGAGACATGCCCACATTCCAGAATGGTGACGTCGAGATCGCCTATCTCGACGAAAGCGAGGGCGATCCGATCGTCCTGGTGCACGGCTTTGCCTCCAACAAGGAGGTGAACTGGGTCATGCCCGGCTGGACCTCGACGCTGCGGCGCGACGGCCGCCGGGTGATCGCGCTCGACAATCGCGGGCACGGACAGTCGACCAAGCTCTACGATCCGGCCGCCTACCACACCGACATCATGGCGGATGACGTCGCGGCGCTGATCGAGCATCTGGGGCTCCTGCGCGCCGACGTCATGGGCTATTCGCTCGGTTCGCGCATCAGCGCGGTGCTGGCGGCGCGCCGGCCGGAGCTGGTGCGTTCGGTGATCCTCGGCGGCGCGGGCATCCGGCTGATCGATAACGCCGGCTTGCGCGAGGAGATCGCGGACTCGCTCGAGGCGCCGTCGCTCGACGTCGTCACCGATCCGATGGGCAAGCGATTCCGCGCCTTCGCGGAGCAGACGCGCTCCGACCTGCGCGCGCTCGCGGCCTGTCTGCGCGGCTCGCGCCAGCCGGTGCGGATGGAAGACATCACGAGCGTGCGCTGCCCGGCGCTGGTCGCGGTCGGCACCAAGGACGACATCACCGGCTCGCCGCACGAACTTGCCGCACTGATGCCGAATGCGCGCGCGATCGACATTCCGGATCGCGACCACATGGTCGCGGTCGGCGACAAGGTGTTCAAGGCGGCCGCGATCGAGTTCCTGCACGAGCGGCCGTGAAGCCATAGACAATGACACGCCACATTCCGCCCGCGAGCGCGACCTTCAACGGGGCCGCCGGCAACCGGCTGGCGGCCGACGTTTACGGCGAAAGCGGCCCGCCGGTGATGCTGCTGCACGGCGGCGGGCAGACGCGCCACGCCTGGAAGCGCACCAGCGAGCAGCTCGCGCGTTCGGGCATGACCGCCTATGCGCTCGATCAGCGCGGCCACGGTGACAGCGCGTGGATTGCGGACGGCGCCTATGGATTTGCCGATTTTGCCGACGATGCCGCCGCGGTCGCGACCGCGCTGTTTCAGCGCAGCCGGCAACGCCCGGTCGCGATCGGCGCATCGCTCGGCGGCATGGCGTCGCTGCTGGCGGAGGGGAAGGCCGAGCGCGAGGGCAGGGGGCCGCTGCTCTCCGCCATCGTGCTGGTCGACATCACGCCGCGGGTCGATCGCAGCGGGGTCGCGAAGATTCACGCTTTCATGCGCGGGCGGGGCCCGGAGGGCTTTGCCGATATTGCCGATGCCGCCGATGCCGTCGCGGCCTATTTGCCGCATCGCGCCCGCCCGCGCTCGCACGAGGGGCTGAAGAAGAATCTGCGGCTGCATCCGGACGGCCGCTGGCGCTGGCACTGGGACCCGAAGATGCTCGAAGGCGACCGCTCGTTCGCGATCGACCACCGTGTCTTGGAGGAAAGCCTGATCGAGGCCGCGAAGGCGATCACCATCCCGGCGCTGCTGGTGCGCGGCGCCTCGTCAGAACTGGTGCACGAAGCGCATGTGCGCGAATTTCTCGAACTTGTGCCGCACGCCGGCTATGTCGATGTGGCCGACGCCCGCCACATGGTCGCGGGCGACTCGAACGACCGGTTCTCGGCAGCGGTGCTGGAGTTTGTCGGGCGGTTGAATGGGCACTGACCCTGTGCCCTGATTAGGCGCATTCCGATCAACTCGGGCTCGTGGGCGTCTCAGTGTTCGCCGCGGCTTTGCGTCGTGGAGTCAGAAGAAGTTCATGAGTGGGCTCATACTTGAGTTCAGTGCTGCGCTCGAAGCATTTCTTGGCTTCTTCAGCAGCGCCGATGTATTCAAGTGTGACGCCGTACCGATAGACCGACTGACGATACTGATCTTCACTTAAGCCTTCATCCTTCGATGAGCAGTTTACCTTGACCGATTGCTCGAACACCAGCCGTGCTTCGGAATGGCGTCCCCTTTGCAGAAGAACATATGCGAGGGTATCGGCGAATTCCCCATTTGTGAGGGCTATTCCAAGCGCCTCTTTGATATCTGCTTCGGCCCCTGTGAGATCGGCGCCGCGAATTACCCGGTACCACGCGAAAGCATTCAGCGCGGATGCAAGTTCATCTTTGCTGGCCTTTTTGGTCGCGTCGTCAGCCTTTTCATCGGCCTTTACCTTTTCGCGAGCCTTTTCCACTCTCGTTTCGCGCGCTTCTTTTCCTGCCCTATAGCCTTGGCTGTCCCTATATTGTGTGTGAGAAAATCTTTTTGCTAAATCATCAACTTGTATTGCGGTCCACCCCGATGCGAGCCACCATGTCGTTCCGGCAAGAACAGTTTTGCCGTCTATCTTCGTCTCCTTGAAGTTGGCGCCGTCGATCTCGGCTTCGGACAGATTTACGTCTGTAAGCGTCGCTCCTGAAAAACTGGCAGATGGTAACTTCGCCCTCGACAAGTTTACCCAAGTCAACGTCGCGCCGGAAAAATTGGCATTGAATATGGTTGCATTCTGAAACGTGCTATCCTTGATTTGCGCTCCCGAAAACGTGCTCCCAGAAATATCGCTACTCTCAAACTTGGTGTTCTCAATCCGCGAAGCTGCGTCAAATTGCAGCCGCGCGCCATTGAGCTGGACAAATCCCGAGTCGATCAAAGCGGATTTACGAAGGTCTAGGACTGTTCGAGCTGTGCTCGCGCCCTCCTTGCGTTCAAGATTAACTTTGTCTAACCCGAGCTCCTTCACCGTCAGTCCAGATAGATGGACAATCGGGCCAAGCACCGAAAGCTGGACTACGGCACGTTTTCGCTGCTCTGCGTCCGCTTTCACGTTCGCGACGGTCTCAAGCAAGCTTGGTGACCTGATCAGTGCTTTCGTTCGGGTCACCACATCAAGCGAGTATGCCAAGTAAACTACGAGGAGACCCGCGATCGGACCAACCAACGCCGCCCGACGGCGGTTTCGACTAGTCAGAAGAACGTTGATGAGGGAGTCGTGAGAGAAGCTCGTAGAATCGACCGCGCCGGCGGTCGTCTCCTCTCAGCAGGTGCTGCTCCACAAGTTTCGACAAATCGCGCGGCGGAACTCCGAATGTCGTTCCGATGTAACCCCCTTCGAGTTGGTTGCGGTATCCACTCGGCAAGATAAGTCCGCCCTCACACAACGATCGAGCTGCATACCGCGGGAGATTGAAAGCCCATAAATTGGTAAGGGAGGGATGAATCCCGCGTGCATTCCAACCAAGTCTGACTAAAGGAATGCGCCTGAGGGTCCTGTAATAATGCTGTCGCAGAATTTGCTCCATCCCCTTGGTTATGGCTACTTCAAGAGCGGAGCTTTTCAACTCGTCCGGCGTTGACTGTGTCAGGCGAGAATAAAGCCTTTGAACCTGAATACGAAGACCATAATAATAAAATCGAAGGATGC
The DNA here is from genome assembly GCA_963779545.1 of uncultured Alphaproteobacteria bacterium. Lineage (GTDB taxonomy): Bacteria > Pseudomonadota > Alphaproteobacteria > Rhizobiales > Xanthobacteraceae > PALSA-894. The sequence goes on from CAVZYQ010000022.1 coordinate 350,212, forward strand.
GTCCTGCTCCGTTTGCCCCTGCCAAATCAGCCCGGGAAATCATCCCGCGAGCAGAGCGGCTAAGCTCACTCGGCGTCAATCGATCGACCAAACGACGGTAAAACTCTTGAAGCCAAAAAGAAGTCTTATAGTAGAAGAATTGAAGGCTCCCTATTCCCTTTGCCCCGGCGAAGTCCGCGGCGGACGTCGCGGCGCGATCGCGGGTGGTGATGCGATCGAACAGGTTCCTGCATAATATTTGGAGATGCACGGTCTCAATATCGTCGCTCCTTGCGATCGTCCCCTTGACCCCTTGGTTTGACAGGAAGTCGAGGATCGAGGTTATCGCGCTTCGCTCGAATGTGACGGTGCCGTCTCCGAGCACGGATCTCTGCCGCGCCGGCTGTACGATCGCTTGCTCGGCTTGGCCCCGACTAAGTGATTCCAGCCTCATCGAATGGCGAAACAAGCTTGGAGCCTTGTCTTTGATCGCGTCAAGCTGCGCCAAATGATCCTCACGGATCGCGAGCAATATTTTCACATCCACGCTCGAATGGCCGTAAGCCAGGTCCAGCAGGCGCTCGCGCTTGGGGTCTTCGTCAGCTGTCTTGTCGAGTTCTTCGAGAGCTCTGTCTCTCTCGGCAGAAGGGACCCGGCCTGTGAGAAGGTCTGACAGTTGATCGATAAAAATATCGCGCCTGTGGTTCGGGTAGGCAGTAAAAAGCTCTTCAAATTGATCGATAATTAAAGCCGGTTTCAGAGATTTTGTCGCGGTCCTGAAACGGACGGAGTCAAAGTATCCCCAGAGGCTGCTCCGGTCAGGCGGTCCGACCACCTCTATCCCGCGGCGCGCTGCTTCTGCGTCGAATGTCTGTATGACCGATGCGACCGGCCCTTCCTCGGCATTTTGGGTGAACTCGGCAACTGACCGGAAAAAATCCGCGCTGGCGCAGGGCTTCCATGAGGCCCGCGTTGACGAGCGAGGACTTTCCAATGCCGGACCGCGCGAACAAAAGGACGTGCGGCTCGCTCTGTACGAGGGTCAAGAGTTCGCGCAATTCACGATCGCGGCCAAAAAAGAGAGCCCGGTCTTCATCGCGATCTTGGAAAGGCGCAGCGCCGGGATAGGGATTCCGAATGGCTTCGGTCACGAGGCAACCTGCAGAACCTGGTTTGCACGCGCCTCATGGAAACGCTTGGCCAGTTCTTCAAAAAAACCAATAGCGTCTACATTCATGCAGTGGACGTTCTCTTTGCGATTCCAATACATCACTGACTGGTTCCAATCGGCCGCTTCCGACGCCTCAAAGTACCGCTGCAAGGCAAACGATCGCACATAGTCGATGTCCTTGCTTCGTTTGGTGCCTCGCAGCGCGCGGATCATGGCGCGTATGTTCCAGTCTTTGAGCCCATAACCAACGAAAAGGATTGTGTGGTTTTCAAACAGTTGCTTGAGGCCCTTCAGCAACGGCGGTGCGCCAAGCATCACGCAAGCAAGAAATTGAACGATGTCATCTTCTGTACATAACATGCTGTTCGCTTTCTTGAGCGTGCCGTGCAGCATGTAGATGAGAGGGTTGGTCTCGCTGGCGAGCAGTTCTCCCGATGTCGAATCTGCGCTGATGTCGTAGACGAGCACGGTCGGGTTTTTGCCCTTCTGACGGAAGGCTTCTTCCATCATCAGGTCATAATTCGTGGAAAGCACGTATTGAAAGGGCAGTTCTGCGATAAGATTGTGCAGTACGCCGGGTTTCAGATTTGGTTGATCCAGTTTCTGAATAATGGATCGCCGCAAGCGGTGTCCGTCGCGCACCAATTCATAGTACTGGCAGACCCGCAAGAAATCTCGTTTGTCGATGCCGGGATACTTGCATTCGTTGGCCAGCATCTCGGAAAGAGCGCCGCCCGTCGGGAGACCCTTTTCCCCTTCGAGCACGGTCGATGCGCCCGCGCCGAGGAACACGACGCATTGTTGATCTTCTATGCTTGCGACGAGCGTGCCCCAGTCATTGTCGTCCATGTACTCAGTCGCATCGGACATGCCGCTACCCTCGATACTTCAACCCAGATGCTCCTTGGCGGTTGATGCGAGGCGGTGTTGTGCAGCCACCGAGCGGCGCACGTTTCCCGAGAGCTGCCGTATCTGTTCGACGGCCAACTCATCAGCCGAGTGAGGCCGAGATAATGAAGCGCGAGGAGGATTCGCCAGAACCTTGCACAACCATCCATCTGCGCCGCCATGAGAAGCAGCGCAGGACGCGCAGCAAATCTAACCGTACTAATCAGCAACGAGAGCTGCAACCTGCAGAGGCAAGGTCGGGAAATATCCACATTGCGCCAACGGCCACGATCGCCACTGCGGCCAATAGTAACAAGTACGTCGGTACCTTCGCCATTCGCCACCTCCAGTACTTACATTTGACACGATTTTTCCCAAAACACAATCCTGCAGTGTTGTCCTGATCGAATGCCCCATGGGGTGTGGCCGTTCGAACACGTCGACCCCGTGACCTACTGAGTTACTTCACGAAATTGGCTCGGCGCGGGTTGGAATTGTCGGATCCATCCCCACCTGTGCTAAACGTCGTCTCGTCAGGGCGGAGGCACCCATGGCCCAGCAGCTCAAATTCGTAAATCGGCTCGATAAGGTCGACCCGGTCTGGACGCGCATCCGCGACGAGGCCGAAGAGGTGGCGCGGCGCGAGCCCGAGCTTTCGAGCTTCATCTATTCGTCGATCCTGCATCACGACACGTTCGAGGCCGCGGTCGTGCACCGCATCGCGGAGCGGCTCGATCATCCGGATGTGTCGGGCGAGTTGATCCGGCAGGCCTATGCGGACGCGCTGGAGGACGACCCTTCGATCGGTGACGCGTTCCGCGCCGACATCGTCGCGACGATCGACCGCGACCCGGCGGCGCACCGCTACATCGACCCGCTGCTCTATTTCAAAGGCTTCCATGCGATCCAGACCCATCGCCTCGCGCACTGGCTCTGGAAAAAGGGCCGCAAGGATTTCTCGCTCTACCTGCAGAGCCGCTCGTCCGCGGTGTTCCAGACCGACATCAATCCGAATGCGCGCATCGGGCGCGGCATCTTCCTCGATCATGCGACCGGGCTTGTGGTCGGTGAGACCGCGACCATCGACGACGATGTGTCGATCCTGCACGGCGTCACGCTCGGCGGCACCGGCAAGGAGAACGAGGACCGTCATCCAAAAATCCGCCGCGGCGTGATGATCGGCGCGGGCGCGAAAATTCTCGGCAACATCGAAGTCGGCCACTGCGCGCGCGTTGCGGCGGGTTCCGTGGTGCTTAAATCGGTGCCGCACAACACGACGGTTGCGGGAGTTCCCGCGAAGGTCGTCGGTGAGGCTGGTTGCGCCGAGCCGTCGCGCACCATGGACCAGATGCTGTACGATCTGGGGCCGTAACGCGCAGGATTGTGTGTCGCAACCGGACTTGACCCGGCCATCCATCTGGCAGAAACCACTGGGCAACTCAGGAGCAGCCCCGTGGACGTCGCCGAGATCAGCAAGCTCGACAGCTATTTGAAGCGCCTGTTCGGCTCACCGCGCATCCGCGTGGTGCCGCGGCCGCAGCGCGACGACTATGCGGAGGTTTTTCTCGGCGACGAGATTTTCGGCCGTATCGTGGTCGACGATGAGGACGACGAGCGCTCCTACAATTTCGAGAAGGCGATCACGATGTCGGGCTCGGGCCGCTCGCCCAAGCTCGACGCCGAGACGGTGACCAAGCTCAACGCGCACCTGAAGCAGCAGCTCGGCGAGAAATTCTCGGTGAAGAAGCGCCCGACCAAGACCAACTCCGCCGACCTGCATGCCGGCGACGAGTTCGTCGGCGTGGTGTTCACCGACGAAACCGGCTTTGCGCTCGAGATGGCGATCCTGGCGCAGGATCTGGAGCCGGGGTCTTAGCCCGCAGGCTTCAGCCGCCCCATCAGCTTCTCGATCCCCTCATTCACGGCGCGCCAGCTCGTGAGCCAATCGCTCGGGAAGCGCACCGTCACGTCCGCGCCTTCGATGCGCCGCTCGTAAAGACACATGCCCGGCGTGCCGGCAGCGCCCGGGCGCGAGCAGCGCGCGACGAAGCCCGGCTGCGGCACTGGAATCGAAGAAGAGGTCCTCGCCCTGATAAGGTGTGCCGTCCTTGAACGAAATCACCTTCAGCCCGTCCGGCCCGTCGAACTGCACCTCGCCGAGATAGCGCGGGTAGATCGATTTCACCCGCTCGGCCGGCGGCAGCGCCGGTGACTGCGTCGCGAGGGTGACGAACAGGCGATCGATCGGCGGCGTTCCTTCGCTTGGCGCGAGCTTGGCGTTCGCGTCCGGCGGTGCGAGCGATGGCCACATGAAGGCGAGATCGACGCGCTCCTGCGCGCCGGAGTGGCGTTGCGCCGGGATACGGATCGCGGCCGGCGGCACGTTGAACAGCACGCCGCCAATGGTGACGGGTAAAGATGGCGCATCGGGCGCGACCGCAGTGCCCGGCCAGCGCGGCCAGAGCATCAACGCGACGAGGGCTGCGGCGCCGACGATCAAGACGACAAGCACCAGCAGGGCGAACACCAGCCCCGCGGATGCGCCGCGCTTTTTCGTCTTGGCGTGATGTCTCGCGAGATCAGTCATGCGCTCTTTTCTTGCGCATGATCTTGTTCCGAAAACCGCGTCGCACTTTTCGGGATCATGCGCGTCCCGAATCACCGCGAGTATGCCACGCGGCGGAGTCCGCGGGCGGTGGCCGGAATAGCCGCGTTTACCCTTTCTTAAGCACGCGCTGGCGCCGCGCGCCGCCTTCTGGAAGGGTCGGGCCGTCAGTCGAGTTGTTGCGTCGATGTCGCCCGAGTCCGCCCAGTCGTTGATCGTGCTGTTTGTCGGCTTCGCCGTCGCGGGAGCGCTTGCGTCCGGCTATCAGCTTGTCACCGAGCGGCCCTTGAGCTTCCGCCTGCTCAACGAAGGCGCGCGGCTGGTGACATTTCTCGCCGTTCCGGTTCTCACCTTTGCGGCGCCGTTCGTGATCATGCGCAACGCAATCCGTGGCGGGCGCATCCAGCGCCGCCGCTTCGAGTTCGTCATGCTGGCGACGGTTCTGGCGGGCTTCTGGAGCCTGATGTCCGGCACTGTCGTGGTGATGGCGTTCAGCGCCTTCGCGCAACTCTTCGCCTGAGCTGGCTCAACGCTCAGCGCGCACTCCATACCGCGAGTTGATAGCCGTCCGGATCGGCGAAGTGAAAGCGCCGTCCGCCGGGGAAGTCGTATGCGGGTGTGACGATGCTGCCGCCCGCGGCCTCGATGCGCTTCTGCACCGCTTCAAGATCGTTGGCATAAAGGATCACCAGCGGGCCGCCGGAGGCGCCCGCTTCGCCTTTGGCGAAGCCGCCGGTCAGCCGCCCATCGCGGAATTCGCAATAGTCCGGCCCGTAGTCCTTGAACGACCAGCCGAACGCATCGCCATAGAACTTCTTCGCGCGCGCGACGTCTGCGACGTTGAGCTCGACATAGTCGATGCGGCAATCGTTCTCGGAATTGGTCTGTGCCATTGCGGGTCTCCGTGTTGCCGCGCAGGATAGCGCAGCCGGGCTCGGCGAATTAGAACAGGCACGCGAACAGGACAACCTATGGCGATCTATTCACTCGACGGGCAGGCCCCAGAACTTCCCGCCGACAATCGATACTGGATCGCCGAGACCGCGGTGGTGATCGGCCGCGTGCGCCTGAAGCATGATGCGAGCATCTGGTGGGGTTCGGTGCTGCGCGGCGACAACGAGTGGATCGAGGTCGGCGAGCGCTCCAACATTCAGGAGAGTTGCACGCTGCATACCGACATGGGTTTCCCGATGACGATCGGCCCGGATTGCACCATCGGGCACAATGTCGTGCTGCACGGCTGCACCATCGCGGAAGGCAGCCTGATCGGCATGGGCGCGGTGGTGCTCAATGGCGCCAAGATCGGCAAGCATTCGCTGGTCGGCGCCGGTGCGCTCGTCACCGAAGGCAAGGAGTTTCCGGACAACTCGCTGATCGTCGGCTCGCCCGCGCGCGCGATCAAGACGCTCGACGAGAAGGCCGCGAAGTCGGTGTCGTTCGCGGCGGAATGGTACGTGAAACGGTGGAATCAGTACGTGAAAGGCTTGAAGAAGATCGGGTAGCGTCACGCAACTGCGGTAAACTTCCGCAGTAGCGTTGCGCCGATCGGCACGCCAAGCCCGCCGCACGCGCTCCAGCCGGGACCGGCCGAATAACCGAACGGTCCGGCCATGTTGTTTCCCATCACGATGCGCCGGCACAGGTCCTGATCGCCATACAATAGCGGATTGAGAAAGCGCAGCGGTTCGGGACGATCCGCATTGATCAGCGCGACGAGCCCGGCCCATAACGGCGCGACCGCGCTGGTCCCGCCTTGCACCAGCGTCTTCCCGTTTACGACGATGCGGTATCCATTGGCGAACGCCGCCGCCGCCGCCACGTCGGGCACGCCACGTCCTGCTTTCCCCGTGCTGAACGAAGGCGGAACGCCGGCGCCGGTCTGATAGTCCGGCACCTCGAACAGATCGCTGACGCCGCCGCCGGTGCCGCGGTTTCCGTCGTTCCAGATCACTTCGTTTTCGATCGAATCACCGGACGCATTCAGCGTGATCCGCGTGCCGCCACAGCTCAGCACGTACGGACTGGATGCCGGATAGTTGACGTGCACCTGCTCGTCGCCCACCGCGTTGGTCGCAAGCGCGTCACCGGCTGCCGCCGTGACGATCACGCCGAGTTGTCGCGCATCCGCAAGGGCGCCGTTGAGCACATCGAGCGGATGCTGCAGCCATTCGGACTCCGAGACGCCCCAGCTGATCGAGATGGCGCATGGCCGGTGCGTCGGATCGTGCACGGCCTCGAGCACCGCATCGGCCAGACCCTGCTCGGAGTTGTCGGTGAAATAGACCACCAGCTTCGCGGCCGGCGCCACTGCGCCTGCGACCTGCAGATCGAGCGCAATCTCTTGATCGTCGATCGTGCCGCCGCCGAAATTGTTACGCCCGCCGTCGACATTGACTTCGGCGACCACCGGAAACGTCGTGCCGGTCATCTGCGCCGCGAGCGCGAGATCGGCCGGCAAGTAGCCGCCGCGCGGCGCGATGATCGCGATGCATTGCCCCGCCCCGGCGTGCGGGGCCGAGAGGCCGTAGAGCCGCGCGATGTCGCGCGGCCACAGCGCGCCGTCATTGTCCGGCGCGGCAACGGCCGGCACGAAGGGTTTCAGCTTCGGCCCGATGTGCGGCCGATCGTGCAGCCCGAGGACGCCGCGGATCCAGGGGCGTAGTTCGGCTGCGATGTGCAGCGGGCTCTTGTGCGAGCGAAAGCGATCGGAGCCAATCGCGAACGTCGCGAGGTCGGTCGCAAAGGCTTTCGCGAACTGAGCCAGCGTGCCGCGCAGCCGCACGCGGCGCTTGGTGAGATCGATATCGGCGATTTCCAGGCCGTGCCGTTCGGCAAATCGAATTGCCAGCCGTCTGGCGCCTGCGAACTGCGATTGCCGGCGTTCGGCGAGTTGCTCGCGCGTCAGCGGCTCGGCCAGCCGCGCCAGATCAGCAGCGCTGCCGGGCGCGTGTTGCGGCTCGTCCGGATGGCGCAGATGAAGATCGACGGAGATGCGCCGCCTTCTGTCGAGCACGCCGGCGGCCGCCGCACGCAGATTGGCGCGGCGGCTGCCGGTCAGCTCAACTCCGTCCGGCATCGCGCGCCGGCTTACTTGGAAGCGCAGGGCCTCGGCGCGGTCGGATCGCTCGAGATTGCGCAGAACGGGATCGACCAGACAAAGTCGGTCGGGCGGAATAGCGGCGGATCGCGCGGCCGCATCGGGTCCTGATCGCCGAACTGCCAGAACTGCGCCGGGTTGATCGGGCCGAGCGGCGCGATCGGGGTGCTGTTGTAGAGGAAGACGCGGTTCGGGACGTACGCTCCGGTCACGAACGAGTAGGCCGCGCGGCCGTGGCAGCTCATGCAGGAGGCCGTGTCGAGGAAGCCGGCCTCGGTGATCGAGTTGCCGACGCGAACATTGACGCCGGTCGCGTCGGTGAAGTCGGTCTGGCTTCCTTTCAGGCAGTAGTTCACGTAGGCCGGATCGATCTTGTTGGCGGCGAACACCGCCTGCAGCGCCGGCGTCTTGCTGCAGTTCGGATAGAGGCCGCCCGTGTTCGGCGGCTGGCTCGGCGCGACGCTCGGCGGGTTAGCGCCGAATGTGTCGTAGCAGCCAAGCACGTCGCAGCGCCCCGGATTGTTGCGGTGTTCGAACGTGGCCCAGGTCCAGTTCGGTACCATCTTTGAAATCACGTGCATCGCGACGAGCGCGTACTGCACCTGCTGTCCGTTCTCGGTCGTTGAGTTGACATGATAGAGCGACGGATCGGCCGGCGCGCCATTCGTGAGGAATTGCTTCAACTGGCTGACCGGCACCCAGTTCGCTTTCACTTCGATCGAGTCCGACGGGAACGAGATTGTCTTAGTGAAGGCCCTCAGGCCGTCGCGCGTGAACAGATTGTTGTTCTTGATGAAGTCGAAGGTGGTGCGGTTGCGGCGCACTTCCTCGCCGATGCAGAGCTGGCCGGCCTGGCATTGCGGTCCGGACTGGAACGGCAGCACGAACGGCGTCAGCGTTCCGCCACGCGACTGCTGAGCGAGATGCGGCAGGATTGGCCGCCGCAGCGGCTTCTCGGCAACTGCATTTGAGCCCGGCCACTGCGGGTTCGGCTGGAACGTGTCGTCGTCCGAGGCCCAGGTCTCAAACAGTGCATTGTTGTTGCCGGTCGTTGCGGCTTGGCTGTTGACGTAGACGAACAGGCACCAGGCGACGCGGTCCGGCGCGTTCAGCGCCGGGTTGAGCGCCGTCATGAACGCTTCTTCCGAAGTGGCGGCTGGCCCGGTGAGGCAGGGATTCAGCAGTTGCAGCGCGGGATCGTTGCCCGGTTGCGCCAACGCGGTGCTGCTTGCACCAAGAGCGATCGCAATACCCGCAACGCGAAGCGTGTCACGAAGCATGGCCGGCCTCCTGTTTTGGATTGTTCTCGGCCGTGATGGTGTCGCTTAAGCTTTTGGCTGTCCACTGAAATATTTTCTTCCTGAAATGGTTTCGTCTTCGGCGAGTCTTATGCGCGTCACAACGTTCGAGGCGTGAGCTACAAAAAGTTGCGCCCGACCGTGGGGGACGGTCGGGCGCGCACGGCCCGGTCTGGGGACGGGGAGGGGTGGGGACGTGACCGGGTCGCGAACTCTCAATTCCTCTCATTGCAGCGTCATGACGCTGCGTCGTGTTTCCTCAGCGCGATGGCGATGACGCCGTCGCAACGGTCGGGCGCGGATCGCCGAGCGCGACCCAGCGATTGGGATCGTTCTGCGCTTGGCGCTTCACGTAGCGGTAGCTCGTCTCCGACCAGAGCAGGATGCGGGCTTCCTGGTTGTCCAGGATGAACTCGCCCTTGTCGGTCTTCACCGTCAGCACGGCGTGGCCGTTGCCGTTCTTCTCGCGCACCACGGTGATCAGCAGTGCCTCGCGCGGCCAGCCGGCTTCCATCAGCATCCGCCGCTTGAGCAGCACGTAGTCTTCGCAGTCGCCGTAGCCGTCGTCCGGGTAGGACCACTTCTCGACCACGCCCCAGTGCTCGAGGTCGGTCATCGGCGTCACTTGTTCGTTCACCCACTTGTTGATGCGGCTGAGGTCGGCCCACGCCTTGTTGCTCAGCACCACGTCGCGCGGCGCGCTGGTGCCCGACTTGCACTCGAGCGGACGGTCGGCGCAGAACTCGACCCAGCCGATCGGCGGACGGGTGGCGTCGCCTGTCGAGACGAACAGCAATTCGTTGGCGTTGGCCCCCTGCGGGGTGAGCGCGCCGGCAAGGGCAAGCGCCCAGCCGACAAGCATCCCCGTGTAGTTTGAAGTCATTGCAGCCCCCTCTGCCGTGTTGGGGCTACTTGTGACAGAAAGCCTTTGGTTTGCCGCTAACTTGCCACAATCAATTCGAAGTAAACTCTAGTCGAATACAGATCGAATACTTGTAAAACTTGAGACAAATTCGATTCAAATTTTAGAGGATTCAAACTGAATAAAATTGTCCGCATTAATACGGAAAATGCCGTCGAAACTGTAGCCAAACGGCCCCCGGCCTGCGCGTGTTAACGCAAACGCGCGACGCGAAGCGTCGGCGGGGTCAGCGGTGATCGGCGGAGATGGCGAGAAGCGCGAGACGAAACGCCGATGAAACGGCGGCGAAGCACGCGGCGGCGTTTACGGACCGGTGACGTTCTCTTCGAGAAAGTCCGGGTGCTGCATGCGGGTAAACTCGACCGCAAAGCCGTTTTCGATGTGACGGACCACCCGGCTCGGGGTCTTGCCCAGCGTAATGAGCGCACCGACGTCCGGTTTCGGGTCGCCGATACGGCCGCGCCGGAGAGCGACATGTCGATGATGCGGCAAACCATGGCGGTGCCGTCGGCCAGCACCATGGTGGAGCGCGGATTGCGCGGCACGATGCGGTCGTGGCGGCGGTCCTCGGGGAGCCCAAGGATCTGGCGATTGGCAAGCCAGGTCAGTTGGGCGGCGAGCTTGTCGCGCTTACGCGGGGTCGCGGCGATCGACATCGCGAAACCGTTCGGCAACACGCGGATAATCGTGCCTTCGAGGCGACCGACATGGTCGATATAGGCGACCACGCGCTCGCCGGCGATCCCGCTCACCGGGCCGATGATCGCCATCCCGCCCGGCGACATGTCCAGCACCTGACAGGGGAATTCCCGGCGATCGGCCAGCATGTAGCGGCCGAGCAGGTTCACGCGCACGCGCTGAAAGCGGCGCTTCTCCTCGTTCAGGGGAAGAACGTCGAGTATTTTCTGCAGCACGGCCATGCCGCGTATTCTCCGCCGCTTCCACCAGCGGCGGGAAAACCGTAAGCCCTGCGTGGTTAAGGCTTTGTTAGTTTGCGGGACGGCGGGCCGGCCCGAGGACGCGACCGCGCGCTATAAGCCGCGTTGCGGGCCGGGCTACCTCCGGCCGCCCTCATGGACCGTCAGCATGGCACGCCGCGCCGGCGCTTGTGTCCCGGCGACGAGCCGGGCCGCAGCCGGCGCTTCGAGCGCGGAATCGAGATGGCGGTAGCTCCCGAGCGTTAGCGAACCGAGTTGCGCTGCGCCGAGCCAAAACGGCGCGGACAGCGGCGTGAGCGAACCAATCATGCGCGCATGCGTGTCCCCGCGTTGCGCGAGCGGCAGCAAAGTCATCTCAAGCTCCTGTGCCCAGCCCTGCGCGGTGCGTCCGCTGACCGATGCGACGACGCCGCCCGCCTCGTCGGCGATGACGTCGAGCAACTCGGTGACCGCTGTGCGCGTGTCGGTGCCCCACATGTGCAGAAACGGTTCGTTCTTCAGCTCGCGTCCGAACAGCGCGCACACGCGCGTGCCGGCAAGGCGGAACGGATGTCCGCCGCCACGATCGAATTCGAGAATGAATACGTCGCCGAGTGCGCGCCTGATCGCGCTCGGTTCGATCTCTCCGCGTTCCGGTGCGACCCGCGTACCGCGGCGCGCGGTCCAGTACGCGAACAGTTCGCGGCTTGAAGCTTGTTTCATCGGTGCCCTCCACACGCCGCCGCGTCCCGGATTGCGCCGCCGCCGTCCCCTTTCAGGACAGCGCGCGCAATTGTTCGCAGCAGCGCGGTGCACTCAGCAGGGCATGTGCCGTGGGCGTGTGCAGAGGGCAGAACCGCGGAGCTCTCCGCCGTTAGGGTTATTTCGGCGAACGCGTTGGCAGGTGCGTGTGGCGTCGCCTAAGGTCGCGGTGGTTCATACGAGTTCTACGGGGAGGCGTGCGGACGAGACCGGCGGTTAACGCCACAGCCGAACGCTTCAAAACCTGAAGGGAGGGCGCAAGCCCTCCCTTTTTTCTTGTGTCCCGGCGCCGCTTGCCGCGCGCGGCGTCGCGGCCTATGTCACGCCCACGCGTCCCGCGAGGTGGGTTCTTTTGCGAGCCGGTTCCGAACCGATCTTCAACGTCCCCACCGTCGTGGCCGCGACCATCGCGGTGCTGGTGTGCGTGCATTTGCTCCGCGTCTGGGTGCTGACGGACGAGCAGGACGTCCAACTGCTTCTCCTGTTTTCGTTCATACCCGCGCGTTACGACGCAACGGTTCTCACGCAAGGTGTGGTGCCGGGCGGCTTTGGCGCGGAGGTGTGGAGCTTCGTCACCTACGCGTTCATTCATGGCGACGCGATTCATCTCGGCCTGAATTCGGTGTGGTTGCTCGCATTCGGTACGCCGGTCGCGCGCCGCTTTGGGACACTGCGCTATCTCGCGTTCTTCGCCGTCACCGCGGCCGCAGGTGCCGCCGCGCATCTTGCAACTCACACCAATGCGCTCGTGCCGATGGTCGGTGCGTCGGCCTCGATCTCCGGATTCATGGCGGCGGCGATTCGTTTCGCGTTTCAGCGCGGCGGTCCGCTGCGCCTGATGGGCGCCGATCAGAACGACGCCTATCGGATACCGGCTCTGCCGCTGATCGCGGTGCTGCGCGACGCGCGCGTGCTGATGTTCCTCGCGCGTGTGGTTCGGCTTGAACTTGGTGTTCGGGCTCGGATCGATCGGCGCTCGATGGCGGCGAGCAGGCGATCGCCTGGCAGGCGCATATCGGCGGGTTTCTCGCCGGGCTGCTGGCGTTCGCGCTGTTCGATCCCGTGAAGGCCGCGCCCTATGGCGGACAGCGACCCCGACCGGCGGGTAACGATTCCACTAACGGGCATTTGGCCGCACGATCTTGCGGCTGCCATCTTTCAAGGCCTAGCCTTCGAATCACACGGCGCCAAGCAACGCACGTCATGCGTTTCGTCGGCGGCCCGTGCTTCGAGTGGGCGACGAACGATTTGGCGATGCCTGGCTTGAGCGCCTTCAAGAGGGAGGTGCCCATGACCGTCAAGGCGATCCTGTCGCGCAAAGGCAGCGACGTTGCCACGATTGCGCCGACCGCAACCTTGTCCGACGCCGTCAAGCAATTGGCCGAGCGCCGCATCGGCGCGCTCGTGGTCACCGGCCCGGATCACCGGGTCGTCGGCATCCTGTCCGAACGCGACATCGTGCGTACGCTCGCGGCACGCGGCCCTGAAGCGCTGCAGGACAATGTCGCGGCCGTCATGACGCGCAAGGTTTCGACCTGCACCGAGGACGAGACGGTCTCCGCGATCATGGAGCGCATGACCGCAGGCAAATTCCGCCATCTGCCGGTGGTGGAGCAGGGCCGGCTCGCCGGCATCATCTCGATCGGCGACGTGGTGAAGCTCGCGTCGAGGAGATCGAGGGCGAGTCGAACGCGCTGCGCGAGTACATCGCCACGGCGTGAGCCGCGTCGCGGCGTCACACCAGTGTGGCGACTGCCTCCTTGATGCTTTCCATGGCGCGCTCGGTCGCTTCGGCGCCAAGCGCGATCGCGTCCTGAGCGCGGTTGAATTCGAACACGCCGACGCCGCCCAGCTTCGGGCTGATCAGCACGTCGGGCGGATCGCCCGCAAGCCGCGCGCGGGTAATGCGGTCCTGCATCACATTGAAGGCTTCCACCATCACAGTCGAGATGCCGGGCCGGTCGGCGGTGCCGAGGAAGCGGCGCTTCGCGGTTTTTTCGTCGCCGCCGAAAATGCTTTTTGCGGCGGCTTCGGCGACTGGGATTCGACTCGTGCCAATGTCCGGAACGGCGGTGCCGCGACCAAAGTTGTCGGCGTTGACGTTGACGGCGATCACGACGCGCGCGCCGAGGGCGCGCGTGACGGAAATCGGCAGGGGATTGACCAATGCGCCGTCCATCAGCCAGCGCCCATTGATGTCGACCGGCGGGAATACGCCGGGCAACGCATAGGATGCGCGCATTGCCTGGACGAGCGAGCCGCGGGTGATCCACATCTCGTGGCCGGTGCCGATTTCGGTGGCGATCGCCGCATAGCGCATCGGCAGCGATTCGATCGTGATGTCGCCGAGCGCTTCGGTGAGCTTGTCGGCAAGCCGGCCGCCTGAAATCAGGCCGGAGCCGGCGAAGCTGACATCGAGATAGCTAAGGATACGGCGGCGCGTGAGGGTCTTGCCCCACGTATCGACGTCGTCGAGCTTGCCGGCCGCGTAGCAGCCCCCGATCACCGCGCCGATCGACGTGCCGGCGATAATCTCGGGCGTAAAGCCGTTGGCGACGAGGGTGCGGATGACGCCGATATGCGCGAATCCGCGCGCCGCGCCGCCGCCGAGTGCCAATCCGATGGTCGGGCGCTGCGATGCCGGCTCGGCCAGCATGTCGGTACCCATGGTCCGGTCGTCGTCCTGTGGCCGCCGTCGGAGAAAGTGAAACACGGCAACGTCCTTTCGGCCAAATGTCAGCCGCTTGCGCTCCCGGCGCAATTCCTTCGCGGGGATATGGTGAAAAGGCAGACGGTTTGGCGGATCGTTAACGCCACGATGGAACCGAAGTTCCCGGTATCAGCGTCCGGCTTTTTCCAGCTCGGGAGCACGGACTTCCGTCACACTCGCGGGACGCTTCATCGTAAAGCTCTCGGTCAGCACCGAGTAGTCGTGGTAGCCGCCGCGCGCGATCGGTTTCATGGCGGCGGTGTCGAGCAGCCCGTTGCGGATATAGCGCTCGTCGATGTGCACGCCGACAACCTGTCCGATGACGACGAACCCGTCGAGCGCTTGGCCAACGTAGTCCCGTAGCGCGATCGTCTGCACGTACTTGCATTCCAGCGCGCAAGGCGCTTCGGCGACGCGCGGCGGCTTGACCAACCGGCAGGGAGCGGCGGTGAGGCCGGCTTCTTCCAGTTCATTGACGCCGCGCGGGTAGGGCGCGGAGGTCTGGTTCATCTGCTCGCGCAGGTCCCAGGTCGCCAGATTGCAGACGAACTCCTTGGTCTCCTCAATGAAGGCCTGCGAGTCCTTCCGCGTCTCGCTCGCGAACATCACCATCGGCGGCTTCGAACGCACGCCGTTGAAGAACGAGTAGGGCGCGAGGTTGATCGCGCCGGACGCGCTCATCGAGGTGATCCAGCCGATCGGACGCGGCGCGATGATCGCCTTGAACGGATCGTGCGGCAGGCCGTGGTCGTTCTTGTCGGTCGCGTAAAACATCAGCCCCTCGCGCTAACCTTCGAATCTGGTGACGATTTCTTGCAGCGGTGGACGCGGCCGATCCTCCGGCGGCTTCACCGGCCGGCCGATGTGCACGAAGCCCGCAATCTTCTCGTTGACGGCAAGCCCGAGTGCATCGAGCACACGCCGATCGTAAGCGTACCACTCGGTGATCCAGTTCGCCGCGAAGCCAAGCGCATGCGCGGCGGTGACAAGATTCATCGCGGCCGCGCCGGCCGAGAGCACCTGCTCCCATTCGGGGATTTTCACATGCGGGGCGGCGCGGCTCACCACCGCGACGACGAGCGGGGCGCGCGCGAGCCGGTTGCGCTCGAACGCGATTTGATCCGCGGTTGCTTGCGGGTTGTTGGCCTTGAACACCGTCTCGATCACGGCGCCCGCTTTCAGCCGTGCGTCGCCGTCGAACACGATGAAACGCCAGGGCGTCAGCTTGCCGTGGTCGGGCACGCGCGAGGCAACAGTCAGCAGGGTGTCGAGTTCGGCTCCGGCCGGGCCGGGGCCGGTCAGTTCGATCGGCTTCACCGACCGCCGGGTTTTCAGCAATTCGAGTGCTTCGGGCATGCGTTGCGCCTAGCATGCCGTAGAACCACTGACAAACCGCGCTGTGGCTTGAATTTGCCCGATTTTCAGCGGTAAACGGGGGCATGATGCCCGGTATGCGAACCATCTCCGCGCCAAGGCGCCGCCATTGTCTGGCGGCGCTCGCCTTGATCTGCGGGCTCATCGCCGCGGCGGCCGGCGCGCGTGCGCAGATTGCGCCGCCCGGATTTGACTCGGTACCGCGTCCGCCGGGCACGATCGGTCCGCCTAGTAACAACCTGATGCCGCCGGGCAGCGGGTCTGGCGTGCTCGCACCGCAGTCAGGTCCGATGCAACTCGGTCCGCCTCCGGCCGCGCAGCCGGTCGCATTGCCGCCGCCGGCCGCGCCACCGCCTGCCGCGCCGCCTCCGGCCGCCACAGCCGGTCCAAGCGTGCCGATGGTCCCGGCCGGACAGGTCGCGCTGATGGTCAGTGCGCGCTTCGGGCGCGAGCCGCCGAACGTGACCGGCGGCTTGCACTGGCGCGTCTATGCCGACAAGCCGGACGCGACCGGTGTCTTCCGCATACTGCGCGAAGAACGCGCGGCCGCACCGATCTTCGTGCTGCCGCCCGGCGGCTACGTGGTGCATGTCGGCTTTGGGTTCGCGGCCGCCGCGAAGAAGGTGCTGCTGCGTTCCGAGACGGTGCGCGAGGTGTTCGAACTAACGGCGGGGGGCGCGCGCTTCGAGGGCAGGGTGGGCGACAGCCGCATTCCTCCGGGGCAAATTACGTTCGACGTCTACAGGGGCAGCCAGTTCGAAGGCGGCGACGGCAAGCGCCCGCTGGTCGCCGGGGTGCCGACGACCGACGTGGTTCTGCTGCCCGAGGGCAGTTACCATGTCGTGTCGAACTACGGCGACAGCAACGCAACCGTGCGCTCCGATATCCGCGTCCAGTCCGGGAAGTTGACCGATGTCATTGTCAATCACCGCGCCGCCGTGATCACCTTGAAACTGGTCAACGACAAGGGCGGCGAGGCGATGGCCGGGACCCAGTGGTCGGTCCTGACTCCCGGTGGCGACGTGGTCAAGGAAGCGATCGGCGCGTTTCCCAAAGTGATCTTGGCGGAGGGCGATTATTCGGTGGTCGCACGCAACGAAGGCCGGACCTTCAATGGCAAATTTAAAGTGGAACCAGGCGTCGACCGGGAAATTGAAGTAATGGCCCGCTAAGTCCTGCCCGGGCCTGCCCGGCGTTGTCGCGCCATCAGTGTTCGATCAACAGTCGAAAATTGGAGCGCGTATTGTTCATTGACGCCGTAACCCTGCCTTCCAGAGCCGTTTTGCTCGATGTGGACGGGACGATCCTCGATCTCGCACCAACTCCCCTTGAAGTCGTGGTGCCGGCCGACCTGACGGTCGCGCTGGAGCGGATGTCCAAGCGCGTGGGCGGTGCGCTCGCCTTTGTGAGTGGGCGGCCGCTCGCCGAACTCGATTTGTTCTTCCAGCCGCTGAAGCTGCCAAGCATCGCGGGACATGGGGCGGAAGTTCGCCTGGCCGACGGGACAGTCTCGCGCGCCAAGACGCTCCTCGATCCCAGACTCAAGGCATCGCTTGCGGTGCTCGCAGAGGGTAGGCCCGGTGTCATAACCGAAGACAAGGGTTACTCCTACGCGCTGCACTATCGCCTTGCGCCACACCTCGGCCGCACCTTGCGCGAAGAAGTGGCAGACGTGTGCGAGGCGTTTTCCTCCGCGTCGCTCGAGATCCTCCCCGGAAAGTCTGTGCTGGAGGTGAAGCAGCCGATGTTCAACAAGGGCACGGCAGTGCGCGAGCTGATGCAGCACGAGCCGTTCCGGGGACGCCGGCCGATCTTCATCGGCGATGACGTGACCGACGAGGCGGCGTTCGACGTGATGCCGGAATTCGACGGGGTTGCCTTCTCGGTCGGACGCGAGGTGCAGGGCATCGCCGGCATGTTCGGCGAGCCGAGCGACGTGCGGCGCTGGATCGCCGAGATGGTTCGGAGCGGAAAGGCGGCTTGATGAATGTCCAGCCCAGCATCGACATAACCGCCGCGCAGCAAAATCTCGACGTTGCCGTGATCGGCAATGGCCGCACCGCCGCGCTGGTCAACCGGATGGCGCGTATCGTGTGGTGGTGCTTCCCGCGCTTCGACAGCGATCCGGTGTTCTGCCGCCTGCTCGCGGGCGACGAGGAGAAGGGCTTCACCGACGTCCTGCTCGACGGGCTGGTGTCGGCGCAGTCCGAGTATGTGCGCAACACCGCGCTGGTTTCGACCATACTGACCGACACCCAAGGCGCGTCGGTGCGCATCACGGATTTCGCGCCGCGCTTCGAGCAATACGGCCGCACCTTCCGCCCGCCGCAGTTGATGCGCATCATCGAGCCGGTCTCGGGTCTGCCGCGCATCACGATCCGCTTCCGCCCGAGCCGCCGGCTATGGCCGCGCCAACCTGGACCGCGCGTTCGGCAGCAATCACATCCGCTACACCGGCGGCGAGACGATCCGGCTCACCACCGATGCGCCGCTCGCCTATATCGACCGCGAGGCGCCGTTCGTGCTGACGCGGCCGGTGCACTCTGGTGTTCGGCGCCGACACGCCGTTCGAGGGCGACTTCGCCGCCACCTGCCGCGAGTTCGTGGACCGCACGCGCGACCACTGGCAGGAATGGATCCGGCGGCTCGGCATTTCCTACGAGTGGCAGGACGCGGTGATCCGCGCCGCGATCACGCTGAAGCTCTCGCGCTTTCGAGGAGACCGGCGCGATCATCGCGGCGCACACGACCTCGATCCCGGAAGCGCCGGGTTCGGGCCGCACCTGGGACTACCGCTTCTGCTGGCTGCGTGACGCCTATTTCGTGGTGCGCTCGCTCAACCGCATCGGCGCGATCGCGCACGATGGAAGACTACATCTCCTACATCCTCACCATCGTGACCGGCCACACCGGCGAACTGCAGCCGGTCTACAGCATCGTGTCGACCGATCCGCTCGACGAGCGCATTGTCGCCGATCTCAAAGGCTATCGCGGCGACGGGCCGGTGCGCATCGGCAACGCGGCGGTCGCGCAGAACCAGCATGACACCTATGGCAGCGTGATCCTCGCCGCGACGCCGATGTTCTTCGACCGGCGGCTGCCGCGCATGGGCGACGAGAACCTGTTCCGCCGGCTCGAACCGCTCGGCGAGATGGGCGCGAAACTTGCGTTCGACCCCGATGCCGGCATCTGGGAATATCGCGAGCGCAAGCGCATCCACACGCATTCGGTCGCGATGTGCTGGGCGGGCTGCCAGCGGCTCGAAGCGATCGCCGCGCACCTCGGGCTCGACGACCGGGCGGCCTACTGGGGCGAGCACGCGCAGAAAATTCACACCGACGATGCTGGAGCAGGCGTGGAATGAAAAGCGTGGCGCGTTCACGGTGGCGTTCGGGTCGGACGATCTCGACGCCAGCGTCCTGCTGCTGCCTGAGCTTGGCGCCGTGGAGGCGACGATCCGCGTTTCGTCTCGACCGTCAACGCGATCGAGAGGGAACTTAAGAGCGGTTTCAACGTTATGCGGTACACCAGCGCGGACGATTTCGGGCTTCCCGAGACGGCTTTTCTGATTTGCCGGTTCTGGCTGATCGACGCGTTGTGGGCGATCGGACGGCGGGAGGATGCGCGCGAGATGTTCATCGACGCGCTGAAATTGCGTAACAGTTACGGGCTGATGTCGGAAGACGTGCATCCGGTGACGCAAGGAGCTGTGGGGCAACTTCCCGCAGACTTATTCCATGGCCGGCATCATCCTAAGCGCGATCCGTCTGTCGCGGAGTTGGGAGGATCGTTATTGGCGCGGCTCGTCGTAGTTTCCAATCGCGTTGCCGTTCCCGATGGCAAGTCCGGCGGGCGCGCAGGCGGCCTCGAAGTGGCCGTCAAGGCGGCGCTGCGTCATCGGCAAGGCCTGTGGTTCGGCTGGAGCGGCAAGATCGGCCGCAAGGGCGAGGCGGCCGAGACCAGCACGATGCCACCACGACGAACATCGATTACGTCGTCACCAGCCTCGGCGCCGAGGACTACAAGGAATACTACAACGGCTTTGCCAACCGGGTGCTCTGGCCGGTCCTGCATTATCGCTTCGATCTCGCCGAATTCTCGCGCCGCGATCTCTCCGGCTACATGCGCGTCAACGAGCATTTCGCCACCGAGCTCGACAAGATTCTGCGGCCCGACGACCTCGTCTGGGTGCACGACTATCACCTGATCCCGCTTGCCAAGATGTTGCGTGCGCGCGGGCACAAGAACCGCATCGGCTATTTCCTGCACATCCCGTGTCCGCCGCCGGAGGTGCTGACCGCATTGCCGAACCACGAGCGGTTGATGCCGACGCTCGGTGACTATGACCTCGTCGGCTTCCAGACCGGCGATGATGCCTTCAATTTCTCGCGCTACCTGACGCGCGAATGCGGCTATCACAGCCGTGATTTCTCCTACGCGATCGGCGACCGCGAGGTGCAGATCGACGCGTTCCCGGTCGGGATCGAGACCGAAGAGTTCGCCAAGATGGCGCGGCGCGCGGTGAAGTCGTCGTTCGTGCAGAACGTCGTCGGCAGCCTGAACAACCGCGCCCAGATCATCGGCGTCGACCGGCTCGACTACTCGAAGGGATTGAACCTGCGGCTCGACGCGTTCGAGCACTTTCTCGGCAGCTACGCGGATTGGCGCGGCAAGGTTACCTACCTGCAGATCACGCCCAAGAGCCGCAGCGAGATTCCGGAATACCTGCAGATGGAGCAGCAGGTCAGCCAGGGCGCGGGCCGCATCAACGGCGCGTTCGGCGAGGCCGACTGGACGCCGATCCGCTACGTAAACCGCGCCTATAGCCGCACCGCGCTCGCGGGCCTATACCGCTCATCGCGCGTCGGGCTGGTGACGCCGCTGCGCGACGGCATGAACCTCGTCGCCAAGGAGTACGTCGCCGCGCAGGACCCGGAGGATCCGGGCGTGCTGGTGCTGTCGCGATTTGCCGGCGCGGCGCACGAGTGCAAGGAGGCGCTGCTGGTCAACCCGTACGACAGCGAGGCGGTCGCCTCCGCAATCGACCGCGCGCTTTCGATGCCGCTCGATGAGCGCCGCGCGCGCCATCAGGCGATGTACGAGACGCTCACGCACAACGACATCGCCCATTGGGCGGAGCGTTTCATCGCGACACTGATGCGTCCGCCGCGCAACTCGAACTGGCCGTTCGACCTCGATCTCGCGGTGGGGCACTGACGATTCAGTCGCTCCGCGCGCGCTTTACGTCCGGCGGCACCGCTTCCTCGACCAGCGCGGCGAGCGCGTCGTCGAGCGGCATCACGGTCTGCTTCTCCGAGCCGAGGCGGCGGATCGAGACAGCCTTCGTCTCCGCTTCCTTCTTGCCGACCACGAGCAGGGCCGGGACCTTGGCGAGCGAATGCTCGCGGACCTTGTAGTTGATCTTCTCGTTGCGCAGGTCGACGTCGGCGCGCAGGCCGAGCTTGCGCGCCGCCGCCAGCACTTCGCGCGCGTAATCGTCGCCATCCTGCGTGATGGTCGCGACCACGATCTGCTTCGGCGCAAGCCAGAGCGGGAAGTGCGCCGGCGAAGTTCTCGATCAGGATGCCGGTGAAGCGTTCGAGCGAGCCGCAGATCGCGCGATGCACCATCACCGGCGTCTTCTTCGCGCCGTCGGCATCGATATAGAACGCGCCGAAGCGCTCCGGCAGGTTGAAGTCGACCTGCGTGGTGCCGCACTGCCAGTCGCGCCCGATCGCGTCGCGCAGCACGTATTCGAACTTCGGGCCGTAGAACGCGCCTTCGCCCGGATTGATCGCGGTCTTGATCCGGTTGCCGGACTGCGCGGCGATCTGTTCGAGCACGCTTTGACATCACGGCTTCGGCGTGATCCCACGAGGCGTCCGAGCCGACGCGCTTCTCCGGCCGGGTCGACAGCTTGACCACGAGGTCGCTCGGTGAAGCCGAAGTCGGCATAGACCGACAGGATCAGGTCGTTGATCTTCAGGCACTCGGCGGCAAGCTGCTCCTCGGTGCAGAAGATGTGCGCGTCGTCCTGCGTGAAGCCGCGCACGCGCAGCAGCCCGTGCATCGCGCCGCGACGGCTCATAGCGATGCACCACGCCGAACTCGGCGTAGGCGGATCGGCAGCTCGCGATAGCTCTTCAGCCCATGCTTGAAGATCTGCACGTGGCCGGGACAGTTCATCGGCTTGATGGCGAACCAGCGCTTGTCTTCGGCCTCGTCGCCGGCGGACTGCGCGGCGAACATGTTCTCGCGATACCAGTCCCAGTGGCCGGAGGTCTCCCACAGCGACTTGTCGAGCATCTGCGGCGCGTTCACCTCGTCGTAGTCGCCTTCGAGGCGGCGGCGCATATAGGCGATGATCGACTGGAACAGCGACCAGCCCTTGGCGTGCCAGAACACGACGCCCGGGCCTTCCTCCTGGAAGTGGAACAGGTCGAGCTCGCGGCCGAGCTTGCGGTGGTCGCGCTTCTCGGCTTCCTCGATCTGCTTGAGGTATGCGTCGAGCTCGTCCTGCTTGGCGAACGCGGTGCCGTAGATGCGGGTGAGCATCGGGTTGTTGGCAGTCGCCGCGCCAGTAGGCGCCCGCGACCTTCATCAGCTTGAAGGCGTTGCCGACCTTGCCCGACCGAGGTCATGTGCGGGCCGCGGCAGAGGTCGAACCAGTCGCCCTGATGATAGATCTTGATCGGCTCGTTGCCGGGGATCGCGTCGACCAGCTCGACCTTGAAGGTCTCGCCCTTGTCGCGGAAGACCTGCTTGGTCTTCTCGCGGTCCCACTCCTCCTTGGTGAAGGGTTTGTCGCGCGCGATGATCTCGCGCATCTTCTTCTCGATCGCCGGGAAGTCTTCCGGCGTGAACGGCTCGTTGCGGAAGAAATCGTAATAGAAGCCGTTCTCGATCACCGGCCCGATGGTGACCTGCGTGCCGGGCCAAGGCTCTGCACCGCCTCGGCCAGCACATGCGCGGCATCGTGGCGGATCAGCTCGAGCGCGCGCGGGTCCTCGCGCGAGACGAACTCGATCTTGGCGTCCTTGCCGATCGGATCGGCCAGGTCCGCGACCACGCCATCGAGCGCCATCGCGACCGTGCGCTTGGCGAGCGAGGGCGAGATGCCCTTCGCGATGTCGAGACCGGTGATGTTGTCGGGGTATTCGCGGCGCGCGCCGTCGGGAAAGGTCAGGGCGACCATGCGCGTGCTCCATGTGGCTCACTCCCACGAACGAGCGTGGGTAAGCGGGAGAATCACGAGTAGCAAGGCGCGCTTCGTCCGTCCATCCTCTGTTCGCGCTTAGGGAGATGATGTATGGAAGTTCTATCTTTGATATTTCCGAGGTGTTGAAGATGATCCGGCGGCGGATCAACGACTACCTGCTGGTCCTGTGGGTATGTCGCGTTCCGGCCTTCAGCGTCTTCATCGGCGTGCTGCTGCTGGCGCTAGTGCCGCAGGTGCAGGACCTGTTCATTGACGCGCCGACCGGCGAAGGCTGGTGGGTGGTTGCGATGACCTGGTTGCGCGCAGGTTGGTTCGCCCTGCTGCTTCTGATCCTCTGGGCCGGCCCGGTGTTTTTCGCAGCGCGCAGCGCCGTCAACGACGATGCGTTGGATGACGCGCTACTTCGGCGCGATAACGGATGATGTTGCGCACGAATTGGCCTTGGAAGAAAGATTTCGCGGTCCCGCCGAACATGTACCGATCCTGCTCGGCCTGTCGTGCTTTGTTGCCGTATGGATCGCGCTCGCTGCGGTTTCTTCCGAGCTCATGACCCCGATACCATCACGGCCGCGCGTGCCGCCCTGAACCAGGTCGTGGCGCATTTCTTTGCGGTGCTCGGCGCGGCGGTCCTCTTCCTTTCCGTCGCCCTCGGTCGGGAGTGGCTTCATGGTGAGACGATCCGCAAGGTGAGCGGTACCGGCCTGGAGGAATGGCATCCCCGCCGGGCTAAGAAGCCGGATAGCGGCGCCCGTACTGATTTGCTCGCCAGGTTGAGTTGGGGGTTGGGTGCGTCGCTGGCGGTCGCGCTCTTTGTTGTGATTGTCGTGCCGCAAGCAACGGGACTCTTAGAGCGAGGGTTCCTATTGCCATTCGTGCTCGGCGCATGGGTTCCGGTGCTGGCTTTGGTTACATCCTACTCGTACCAGGCAAAGGTGCCGCTCCTCCTGATCGGTTTTGTCTTTCTCATCGTAGTACCGGCCTTGTTCGGGGACCACCTGCCGATAAGGCTGCTGCCGCCTGGCGGCGGCACGCAGCCTTCCGTCCTAGCAGCTAGCAGGCAGTGGCAATTGCACACGGCGGTGGGGTTGTGGGCGAAAGCCAACGATTGCGTATTGCGCAGGCCTGAAGGGTCGACCGGACAGGCCTACGCGATCGCGCTCCCAAGATCGCCCGAATCCAACGACTGCCCTTCGCCCGTCATTGTCGCGGCCGCCGGCGGAGCGAGCCGCGCGGCCTTTATTACCGCCGCCACGCTTGGGACGTTGCTCGACGCGACCTGTTCGAAGCCGGACAGCCCTCCTGGGTGCGCCGAAAGCCCACTGTTTGCGCGCCGTCTGTTTGCGATTTCCGGCGTTTCGGGAGGGTCGCTCGGCGCGGCCGCATACGCGGCGGCACTTGCGGCCGCCCGCGACAAGGGCAAGCCCCATGAGCCGCCATGCGATCGCGCCAGTGATCACATCCGCGAGTTCTACTTCCGCGATACGGCGCCCCGCACATGGCGCGACTGTCTCGAAGCGATCCTTTCCGGCGACTTTTTGTCCGCGACCGCAATTGGAATGGTGATGCGCGATCCGATTCCGATCGTGCGGAGATTTTCCGGCAACGGCATCGACCGGGCGGGGGCGCTGGAAGAGTTGCTCAGCGTCTGGTTCGACAAGGCGACGGGAACCAAGGACGTATTCAAGCGCCCTCTCGGATCGTTCGGTCCGCGCGACGGCGATTGGCGGCCGCTCCTGATCTTCAACGGAACATCGGCCATCACTGGCCGCCGCGTGCTGACCTCGCACCTGTTCCCCGACCATTCGGTCGAGGTCAATGACGACGAGAAGCGGTTCCGATTGTTCCAGGATTCCTACGATATTTGGGAGCTCTACCAACTGCCGTTCGAGGCCGAGCCTCCGCGCTGCACGAAGGTCGACGAGCACGACAAGGCCATCGCAGGCAATCCTTTTCGCGACAGAGACTTCTCGCTTGCGACCGCGGTGACCAACAGCGCACGGTTTCCCGTGATCTCGCCAGCCGGCGCAATCTCCTGCGATCGCGCCAGCGGTGGACTGCTTGCCGACGCCTGGAACTTCTTCACGGGCGGTGGGCGGGAGGTCGTCGACCATGTCGTCGACGGGGGCTACTTCGAAAATTTCGGCGCGACGACCGCCATGAACCTTGCCCGCGCGCTGGCAACCTTCGATCTCGCCCCGGTCGTGCTGGTGATTTCCAACAATCCGATGGCCGGGCGCGCAGCAGAGAACATGCTCGCGGATGCGTGCTCGCCGCTTCCGCCCGACATCGAGGACGATTCTTGGCTTGGGAAAGTCTTCCGGCCGGCAGGCGCGCTGTACCAAACGCGCGACGCGCGCGGCTCCTATGCGGTGCGCGATCTGGTCTGGTCACTGCGAACTCCACAGACCCGCGGCATCGGATGCAAGGCGAGCGGCGAATTTGCGTCAGGGGGTACTTTCCACGTGACGGTGTTTGGAGAGCGCGGAGCCAGTGGCCGCGCGAAATCCGTTTCGATGAGCTGGTGGTTGTCGAAAACCGTGCAACAGTTCATCGATCACCAGATTGCCGGCTACTGGGATGGTCCGCCGGGCAAAAACGAATCCGGCGCTCGATGTCCTCGCCGGACGCCTCGCCAACGCCCGCAATATCGTCGATCTGTGCGACCGCATCTTTGCCGGCAAAGAGTGCAGGCAATTCTTCGCCAGGGCCGGGGTGCCTCCAAAAGAGACACAGGCGCTCTTCCTGACCAACATGCGACAGGTCCTAAGAGCGCGTAGCGTCGAGCCGTGCGTCGGGCTCGCATGTCCGTCCATCGGTGCATATGAGGTGCCATGATTGAGAAGCTAACCCGCGCAAATGTCAGCCAACCCCTTGCTCCCCACTCACGCGAAAAAAAGTTACGCCCGCCCCCCAAAACCACCCTTATCCTCCCCGCACCAACTGCCCGCTCGTCCGTGCCGCTCTCATGAGGCGGCCGGATAAGCGGGCGGGCCGGGCAGCGGGGCCGGAGATCAGGCCAGCCGCACCCGGGACAGGACGCGGAGCGATCCGCGTTCGGCCGGTGGAGCGCCGGGAGGCGCAGCGTCTCGGTGGCGGGCTTCGCAACCCCGCCACATGAGGCGCGCGCGCCCCGGGGTGGGCCTCGCAACCCCATCCCGGCAAACGGACCGATCTCGCGGTGACACCGCGGGCAAGGTTCGGACGGCGCGCGAACCGTCCCGATCGCAAGGGGCGGTCAAGGGGTCTCGCAAACCCCTGGCGCCTCCCGGCGCTCCACGCCCTCGTTTGAGGGACTAAGGAAAACGGGACAGGCGGTGCCCACGCCAAGGCAAACAACAGGGCAGCGAAGCGTTGGCTACTCTCGCTCGCACTTCGTCCCGGTCGCTGTCAGCAGAACGACGCAGCGTATTCGTACAAATTTTTGCGGCGGCGGAATCGTCGTGCTGATTCAATTCGCTCGCCCGCTCAACGCACGCATCGCATCAACCGCGCGCCACGAATCGCGCATCCAATCTGGGCGAAAATGCCTCACGCGTGCCCTCATGACGCCAAACTAACCCACAAACATCACTGTCAAGAGAGAAGTTCAATCTCTCAACAGCGCGATGCGGGCACATCGCGTTGACAGGGGCCGCGGTGCGGGCACGCCGCGTTTCGTTTCGTCAAACCTTGCGGGTTAAGCGTAACGCGTTTCGTGTGTGTTGCGTTGGCGTGAGATCCGCCGAACGGGGACAAGTCATGCAATATCGGCGGAGGCCGCTCGCGCGGCCGTGGGACTCTTTTTGCCTTTTTCTGACAGCACTCTGCATCGTTGCGTCCGCGGATCGCGCGGCCGCGCAGCGCTCGGGCGCACCGATGCCGAACAAGCCGCAGCTCGGCAGCGTCGGCGAGCGCATCAATGCGAACACCATCGCGATCGTGTCGGGCAATCCGAACGCGACCTACATGACGATCGCCTACGACATGTCGGCGGTGCTCGATGACGGCGATGACTTCCGCATCCTGCCGGTGATCGGCAAGGGCGGCGGGCAGAACATCAAGGACGTGCGCTTCCTCAAAGGCGTCGACCTCGGCATCACGCAGTCGAACCTGCTGCCGTATTACAAGCGCACCAACGAGATCGGACCGGTCGACGACAAGATCGTCTACATCGCCAAGCTGTTCAACGAAGAGGCGCATCTGATCGTGCGCGCGGATTCGGGCATCGAGTTCGATCGATCAGCTCGGCGGCAAGAAGGTGAACTTCTCGGATGTCGGCTCAGGCACGCAGCTTTCCGTGCGCGACATCTTCGAGAAGCTCGGCGTCGCGCCGCAGGAAGTGAACATGGGGCAGGCGGATGCCTTCGAGAAACTGAAGACGGGCGAAATCGCCGCCACGATCCTGATCGCCGGCAAGCCCGCGGGCTCGATGGCGAAGCTGCGTGCGCAGGACGGCTTCCGCATCCTGCCGATGGCGTATGCGAAGCCGCTGCAGAACGAGTACCTGCCGGCAACGCTGTCAGCTGAGGATTATCCGAACCTGATCGAACCCGGCCGCAAGGTCGAAACGATCGCGGTCGGTGCCGTGTTGATCGCGTTCAACTGGCCGAAGGGCACGGACCGCTATCGCCGCATCCAGAAATTCGTCGACACCTTCTTTCCCAGGCTCGCCGAATTCCAGAAGCCGCCACGCCATCCGAAATGGAAAGAGGCAAACCTCGCCGCGGTGCTGCCGGGCTGGACGCGCTTTGCCGGCGCCGACGAATGGCTGCGCAACCGCGACAAGCTCGCGAACGGGCGAGCGCGAGCAGTTCAACCAGTTCCTGGCCAACCGGCGCGAGCAGGCGGCGTCGCTGTCGTCCGCCGATCGCGACCGGCTGTTCCAGGAATTCCTGCAATGGAGTCGTACACGGCGCTGAAGTCACATCCTCCAGGGGGCAGAGTTGCGTTGAGAGCCGCTTTCGCGGCGGGGAGGAATGTCATGAGTGCTCCGGTTCAAACCGAAATCAACGAGAGTTCGACACCGACGATGTATGCGCCTCCTTGGGCGCGCGATGAGGCCCGCAACGCGGGCGATGCCGGGCTTGCGGCAGTCGACAAGGCGCTGAATGCGAGCGACGAATTTCGCCGTACGCTGCCGCCGGCTGCGCCGCTGCAACCTTCGCGGCGCTGGCGCGAGCCAAAGCCGTTCGAAGGCGACATCGCGGCGAGGCATTTGCGCGAGCGGCCCTCGCTAGATCCGGTGGCGGTCGCGCCGCCGCCGTTGCGCGAGCGCGGTTCGGTCGGTGTGCTGGCGCGCGTCGGCGGTGCGGTCGGGCTTGCGGCGCTGGCGGCGTTCTTCGTCGTCGGGGCGGTGCCGCAGCAGTTCACGCCGCGCGTGGTCGCGGCGGATCGCATTGCGCGCTGCCGGAGCCGGCCCGCGCACTGCGGCCGAGCCGGTCGCGCTCGCGGAACGTTTCGCCGCGGTGCCGGCCGCGATGGCCGCGGTCGAGCCGCCGATGGTCGAGCAGCAGGCCGCGCTGGTCGGCGGCGCCCGTCACGTGCCGCCTCCGGCCGCGCCGCCGCCTGTGCAGCGCTCGCTCGACCGCGAAGAGCTTGCGATGCTGCTCAAGCGCAGCGAGGAGTTGATCACGCAGGGCGACATCGCCTCGGCGCGGCTGATGCTGACGCGTGCGGCGGAAGCGGGCGACGCGCGTGCCGCGCTTGCGCTCGGCGCGACGTTCGACAAGGACGTGCTGCGCAAGCTCGGCGTGCTCGGTGTTTCGGGCGATTCGCGCAGGCGCAGCGCCTGGTACGCGAAGGCTGCGGAGTTCGGACTAGGCGAGGCGACGCGGCGGCTGGAGCTGCTGGCTCAGTCGCGTTAGCGCATGATCCGAAAAGTGGGTAGCGGTTTTCGGACAAGATCATGCGCAACTAAGATCGCCAGCCCACCGCGCGTACCGCCACGGCGCGAACCAGCTTGCGCCGTGCGGCGCGGTCTCCGGCACGCGATCGATGCCGGACGTGCCCCATGGATGACAGCGCAGCAAGCGCGCGAGCGTCATCCATCCGCCGGCCCACAGGCCGTAACGGTCGAGCGCCTCGTCGGCATATTCGGAGCAGGTCGGCAGATGACGGCAATGGAAGCCGACCAGCGGCGAAAGCGTGTAGCGATAGAGTTTGACGAGGCCGCGGCCCGCGAGGCGAGGGGCGTGCAGCAGGTTCATCCGGCCGTTTTTTCTTTGGTCGCGGCGCCGGACGGAAAACCGGTCTCCGCTTTTCCTGGTCGCTCCGCCGTTTGACCCCGCTTCGCCTCGATCTGGTTGATCGCGTCGACCACGGCGTCAAAGGTCAGCAGCGTGGAGGCGTGGCGGGCCTTGTAGTCGCGCACCGGCTCGAGCACCGCGATGTCGGCCCACTTGCCGTCGGCCGGAGGTGCAGCCGTTCTCCTTCAGCATTTTGCGCACGGTCTCGCGCAAGCCCTTGAGTTCGTCGGCATTTGCCCCGACGACGTTGCGCGCCATAATCGAGGAGGACGCCTGACCCAGAGCGCAGGCCTTCACCTCGTGGGCGAAGTCCGCGACCCGGTCGCCGTCCATCTTCAGGTCCACGGTCACGGTCGAGCCGCACAGCTTGGAATGGGCTGTCGCGGTTGCGTCCGGGGCCTCCAACCGGCCAATTCGCGGGATGGAGCCGGCCAATTCGAGGATTCTGCGGTTATAGACGTCGTTCAGCACGGATTTTCGCCCGAACCGGCGTAGTTCCAAGGGCTGGATTGATTGTTCGCCGGCAGTTGGCAACTATATAGGGGTTGGACGCCGGGCTGGAAAAGGGGGCCTGGCATCCCGGAACGCTCCGGCGGTCCTGAAACTTAATCAATGCGGCGTCCGTACCGGCAAATCGGTGCACCAGCCGCGGCCACCCCGGTGACACCCCCGGCACATGACGTCGTGCCGGTCGAACGGAGAGACCGTCATGGACGCCGTCGTCAAGAATTTCCCCAAAACCACTGCGCCTGCGCCGGAAAAGCCGGTGCTGTCGGATCACGTGCGCGCCGCGCCCGAGCCCGCACTGCCGCGTCCGTCGCGGCAGGAGGCCGAAGCCGCCGTGCGCACGCTGCTCTCCTACATCGGCGACAATCCAAACCGCGAGGGGCTGGTCGAAACGCCGAAGCGGTTCGTCAACGCCTACGAGGAGCTGTTCGCCGGCTATAAAGAGTGCCCGGTCGAGATCCTGGACCGCACCTTCTCGGAAACCGGTGGCTACGACGAGCCGGTGCTGGTGCGCGACATCCCGTTCTATTCGCACTGCGAGCATCATGTGATGCCGTTCACCGGCCGCGCGCACATCGCGTACGTGCCGACGGGGCGTGTCGTCGGCCTCTCCAAGATCGCGCGGCTGATCGACGTCTATGCGCGGCGGCTGCAGACGCAGGAGCACCTGACCTCGCAGATCGCGACCGCGATCAACGAGATCCTGAAGCCACGCGGCGTCGCCGTGATGCTCGAAGCCGAACACACCTGCATGTCGATGCGCGGCGTCGCCAAGCCCGGTTCGACGACGCTGACGACGAAGTTCAGCGGCCTGTTCGAGGACGCGCAAGAGCAGGCGCGCTTCATCACGATGGTGCGCGGGCTGCGCTAACTCGTCATGCCGGGCTTGACCCGCGCATCCATCCTACTCAATGAATTACTTGCTTGATGGATTGCCGGGTCAAGCCCGGCAATGACGAGGATAAAGTGGCGCAAACATACACATTCGCGGAGCGTGGCTCTTCGCAAGAGACCGAGGAGGGCCGCGCGCTCGCGCCGAAGTTCGACGCCGACGGGCTGGTGACCGCCGTGGCCACGGACGCGGTGAGCGGCGATGTACTGATGGTCGCGCATATGAACGCCGAGGCGCTGGCACGTACGATCGAGAGCGGGGAGGCGTGGTACTTCAGCCGCTCGCGCCGCGCGTTGTGGCGCAAAGGCGAGACCTCGGGCCACGTGCAGCGCGTCACCGAGCTGCGCGTCGACTGCGATCAGGACGCCGTATGGATGAAGGTGGAGCAAGGTCGGCCCGGGCGCATGCCACACCGGGCGGCGTTCGTGCTTCTATCGCGCCGTGCCGCTTGGAAAGGCGCCGGATGCTTCGCTCACGCTGGAATTGCGCGACGGCGGCAAGGCGTTCGATCCGCAGGCGGTCTACGGGAAGACGGAGAAGAAGTAGAACCGGTCTTTCTTATCCCGCTGCGAATGGCCACTTGCCGTTTTCGAGCGTGTAATCCACGCACGCCTCGATATGAATCACCAGCACCTGGCGCGCGGTCTTGGCGTCGCGCGAGAGCGCGCAGTCGAGCAGCGTCTTGTGTTCGTGCGCCGCGATCTCGCCGCGGAAAATACCGGCGATCATCTGGTAGCGCAGATATTTGTCGTAGACCGGTGCGTGTGTTTCCAGCAATGCGTTCGAGCCGCACGCCGAGATCAGCGCGTGGTGGAATTCGAAGTCGTAGCGCTTCCACGTTTCCGGATCGGCGCGGTCGCCGGTGACGAGCTTTTTCTCGATCGCCGAGAGCTTGTGATAGGCGGAGACGACGCGCCCTTCCCAATCCATGTCGCCGGCTTTGAACGACTGCGTCAGCGCGTGCGACTCCAGCAGCAGCCGCAGCGCCGCGATCTCGCGCAGATTTTCCGCAGACACCGGCGCCACTTCAAAGCCGCGCTGGCCCTCGGCGACCACCAAGCCTTCGGACGCAAGGCGATTGAGCAGCTCACGCAAGGTGCCGACGCTCGCACCGTAGTCCTCGCGCAGCCGGTCCAGCTTGAGCTTCTCGGCCGGAAGCAGCTTGCCGAAGATGATGTCGGTACGGACCTGCCGGTACGTCTTCTCGCTGACCGAATCGTAGTCGGAGGTTCTCGTCAGCATGGTCTTGATTGGCCTAGCGCTTTTCTCCTGCACCGCAGCGGCATTCAGCGGGCTGGCGCGCATTCGCATGCAGCTTTCAGCCGGGCCACCGTCGGCGGGCTTATATCATACGAAATCAAAAATCTCATACAAAAATGAAATTGCCTATTGATTTGGATCAGGCCTCGCCGATAGATGGCGCGGACGCATCCCGAACGGGAGCGAAGCGAGGGAGGACACGTATGACCGTTCAATTCACCCGCCGGACTTTGATGGCCGCGGGCGGCGTCAGCGCAATCGCGCTCGGCATCGCGCAAAACGCCTTCGCGCAAGGCAAGCCGAAGATGCGCTTCTCCGCGGCATTCCCCGAAACCGATCTGCGCGCCGAGGGCTACAAGGCCTTCGCGGCCGCGATGAAGGACGACATCGACTTCGAGCCCTACTGGAACAACACGCTGTTCAAGCAGGGCACCGAGCTGGTCGCGCTCCAGCGCGAGAACCTCGAGCTGTGCAATCTCGCGCCCGCGGACATCTCCAAGCAGATACCGGCGTGGTCGCTGATGACCTCGGCGTATCTCTTCCGCGACTACGATCACCTCAACAAGACCTGGAAGAGCGACGTCGGGCAGGAATTCATCAAGATGGCGCGCGACCAGCTCGGCATCGAGCTGATCCGTCCGGTGTTCTTCGGCGCGCGTCAGGTGAACCTGAAGCCGAACAAGAAGATCAACACGCCGGCCGATCTCGCGGGCGTCAAGCTGCGCATGCCGCCGGGCGAGTTCTGGCAGTTCCTCGGCGAGTTGCTCGGCGCGAACCCGACGCCGGTCGCCTACGCGGAGCTTTACACCGCGCTGCAGGCGGGCGCGGTCGACGGGCAGGACAATCCGCTCGTCTCCGGCCGTTCGATGAAGTTCTACGAGGTGACCTCGCAGTTCATCCTCACTAACCACGTGCTCGGTT
>CAVZYQ010000023.1:0-1057275 GCA_963779545.1 uncultured Alphaproteobacteria bacterium
CATCCTGCGTGTCGTGCCCGCGTTCGCGGATTTCTACGCCGGCTTCGGCGCCGAGCTGCCGCTGTCGACGCGCATCATCCTGGGCGTGTCGAGTTTCGCGCGGAGCAGTTCCTGCTGGTGACGGCGGTCGCTGATCGCTGGTGAGCGCGGCGTTCGCGGCTGGATCCGGCGGCCGGGACAGCGGGCGCGGTTCGATCACTGATCCTCGCGATGCCGTGGTCGGGCGAGACGTCCGCAAGTTCGCGACCTCGCAGATGGCGCGGACGCTGGCGACGCTGCTCGGCGGCGGCATGCCGCTGGTCAACGCGCTCGACATCGCGGCGCGATCGGTCGGCAACCAGTACATGGCCAGCGAGCTCGACATGGTGACACGCGGGTGCGCGAAGGTGAGTCGTTCGCGGCGGCGCTGAGGCGCGCGGCGGTCTTCCCGACGTCGCGGTGAAGATGGCGGAAGTCGGCGAGTCGACCGGCGCGCTGCAGGAGATGCTGAACACCGTCGCCGACTTCTACGACGAGGAGATTGAGACCTCGATGGAGCGGTTCATCACGCTGGTCGAGCCGGTGCTGCTGGTGATCATGGGATCGTCATCGCGGGGCTGCTGCTGGCGCTGTACATGCCGCTGTTCCAGCTGAGCTCGTTGTGATCGTTGAGGCGGCCTGAACCGTCGTGAACCGGCACATGCGCTGACCGTCAAGTCAGCCGATAACTTGATATCTATGCCTGAACCCCAGACCGCCGTGTCCGCCGAGCGAGCGCCGCGCCGAGCTCGAGGCCGCGCGGCGCCTGGCGGAGCGCTATCGGCTCGAGTTCGTCGACATGGACACGTTCCGGATCGACCAGGAGCTGTTCCGGTCGATTCCGGCCGACCTGATGCTGCGCTACGGCTTCGTGCCGTACCGCCGCGACGGCAAGACGCTGGTCATCGTCGTGTCCGATCCGACCGACCTGCCGATGATCGACGAGCTGTCGCGTGCTGCTCGGCACGCCGATCAAGGTGACGGTCGGCGCCGCGGTCGGCGATCGAGTCGATCCTGAAGAAGAGCGAGAGCTCGCAGCGCGTGCTCGAGGAGGCGACCGAGAGCTTCCAGCTGCAGCTGCTCAAGGAGGACGACAACGGCGAGGAGAGCCTGACCGTCGAGCGGCTGACGAGCGACATCAGCCCGGTCATCCGGCTGGTCGACTCGACGATCTACACCGCCATCCAGCGGCGCGCGAGCGACATCCACATCGAGACCGGCGACGACGCGGTCCACGTGAAGTACCGGATCGACGGCGTGCTGCAGCCGGCGATGCGGCCGATCGCCAAGCAGTTCCACAGCTCGATCATCTCGCGCATCAAGGTGATGGCGGAGCTCGACATCGCCGAGAAGCGCGTGCCGCAGGACGGCCGCTTCAAGCTGCGGATGCCGGGCAAGACGATCGACTTCCGCGTCTCGATCATGCCGAGCGTGCACGGCGAGGACGCGGTCATCCGCATTCTCGACAAGGAATCGATCAGCGAGCAGTTCACCGAGCTGCGGCTCGACATCCTCGGCTTCCCGGAAGCCGAGCTGAAGCGGTTCCGCAAGTACATCGCCGAGCCGTACGGCATGGTGCTGGTCACCGGCCCGACCGGCAGCGGCAAGACGACGACGCTCTACGCGGCGCTGTCGGAGATCAAGTCGATCGAAGACAAGATCATCACGATCGAGGATCCGGTCGAGTACCAGCTGCGCGGCATCACGCAGATTCCGATCAACGAGAAGAAGGGGCTGACGTTCGCGCGCGGCCTGCGATCGATCCTGCGCCACGATCCCGACAAGATCATGGTCGGCGAGATCCGCGACCCCGAAACGGCGCAGATCGCGATCAAGTCGGCGCTGACCGGCCACCTGGTGTTCACCACCGTCCACGCCAACAACGTCCTCGACGTGCTCGGCCGCTTCCTGAACATGGGCGTCGAGCCGTATCAGTTCGTGTCGGCGCTCAACTGCGTGCTGGCGCAGCGGCTGGTGCGGCATCATCTGCACGCACTGCAAGCGGCCGGCGAAGGTCGATCGCGCACGCTGCTCGAGGAATCGGGCGCTCGATCCGGCGCTGGCGAGCACGCACACGTTCTACGAGGGCGTCGGCTGCATCGAGTGCGGCGGCACCGGCTTCAAGGGCCGCATGGCGATCTGCGAGCTGCTCGATCTGACCGATCGCATCCGCGAGATGATCCTCGAGAAGCGGCCGACATCGGAGATCAAGAAGGCGGCGCGCGAAGAAGGCATGCGGTTCCTGCGCGAATCGGCGGTCGAGAGGGTGATGCACGGGCATCGACCACGCTGCGCGAGATCAACAAGGTGACGTTCGTCGAATGAGCGTCGCTGTCCTCTGGCTCGCCGAGCCGCCGCCGACCGCGGCGGTCGAGATCGCGCGCGCAGCGCGTGTCGGCCGCGGCCATCGATCGTCCGCGCGACGGCGCGTCTGTCGGTCACGGCGCATGCGATCGAGCCGCTGCCCGACGGCGCGCGTGACGCCGTCGCTGAACGCCGCGCAACATCCCCGATCCGGCGGCGGTCGTCGCCGCGCTGCGCGCGCGTGCTCGAGCAGCATCGGCGCGCGGCCGCGGCGGGTCGCGCTGGTCGATTCCCGACCGCGTCGCGAAGGTGTCGCTGGTGCGGTTCGAGCAGGTGCCCGCGCGCGCGCGACGACCTCGATCAGCTGGTTCGCTGGCAGGTGCGGAAGGCGGCGCCGTTTCCGATCGAGGAGGCGCAGGTCAGCTACGTGCCCGGCGCTCGAGGCCGCCGACGGCGCAGGAGTTCGTCGTCGTCGCTGGCGCGCCGCGACGTCGTCCGCGAGTACGAGACGGTGTGCGACGACGCCGGCGCGCACGCCGGGCTCGTCGACCTCGCCACGTTCAGCGTCATCAACGCGGTGCTGGCCGGCGCCGCAGCGCGCCGGCCGGCGACTGGCTGCTGGTCCACATCGCGCCCGACTACGCGTCGATCGCGATCCTGCGCGGCGAGCACCTGATCTTCTTCCGCAACCGCGCCGCCGACGGCGAAGGCACGCTGGCCGACCTGGTGCACCAGACCGCGATGTACTACGAGGATCGCTTGAGCGGCGACGGCTTCAGCCGCGTCGTGCTCGCCGGCGGCGGATCGCCGGCGCGCAGACCGGCCGGACGTCGACTATCTGCGCGCGCAGCCTCGAGGAGCGGCTCGGCACCGCGGTCGAACGATCGATCCGCGCACCGCCGCGACGCTGACCGATCGCATCACCGCCAGCGCCGGCGCTGCTCGACGCGCTGGCGCCGCTCGTCGGCACTGCTGCGCGCGCGGAGCGGGCGGCCTGCATGCTGCGGACGAACCTCTCGACCCGGCCGTTCTACAACGAGCGCGCCGTGCACGGTGCTGCTCGGCTGTCGCCGCGCTGATCGTCGTCGCGCTCACGCTGTTCAACGTCGTCGCAGATCGTCGCTGCTGACGCAGCCGGCAGCCGACGCTCGGCGCGCAGGCGGCGCGCGGCCGAAGCGCGAGCCGCGCGAGCTGCGCGGCGCAGCGGCCGCGGATCCGCGCGCAGCGTCGATCCCAAGCAGCTCGAGGCGTCGTCGGACGCCGCGCGCGAGGCCAACGACCATCATCGATCAGCGGCCGTTCTCCTGGACCGAGCTGTTCAACCGTTTCGAGACGACGCTGCCCGACGACGTGCGCATCACGGCGGTGCGGCCGCGCGTCGAGCGCGACGGCACGATCATCGTGCCGATCGACCGTCGAGCGCCCGCGGCGTCGAGGATATCGAAGCGTTCATGGCGAACCTCGAAGACGACCGGCGCCTTCAGCGACGTGCTGTCCGCTGGAGCAGACGACCAACGAGACGGGCTGATCGAGGCCGCGTCGAGGGCGTATCTCGCTGCCGCGCCGAGACATCGCCAGGCGGCGAGGCCGTATGCACATGGCACCCTGTCAGGCGCGTCTTCGCCGAGCAAGCGCCGGCTGGTCATTCCGGTCGCTCGGCGGCGCTGGCGCTCAATATCGCTGCTGTACGCTTCGTCGTCTATCCGCTCGGCGTCACGCGTGCGCGAGCGTCGAGCAGCGCGACCAGGCCGCGGCAGCAGGCGCTGCGCGGCCGCGGAGCGCGAGACGCCGCGGCGCGCGGCACTGCTCGACCGGCAAGATCGCACCGACGCAGGAGCTGAGCGCGTTCTATACAGGATGTCCTGCCCGCCGAACCTCGCGCAGCGCGCGCCGACGTGACCTACCTGCGGCCTCGCGCAGCTCGCGCGCGCAGCACAACCTGGAGCCGTCGCGGCGCAACACGCGATCCCGAGCAGCGAGCAGGGACATCGTCGCTCGACGCGCCTGCAGATCCGATGGTGCTGCAGGGCGACTACGGGACATCCGCCGCTTCATCTATCA
Source organism: uncultured Alphaproteobacteria bacterium (assembly GCA_963779545.1). Taxonomy (GTDB): domain Bacteria; phylum Pseudomonadota; class Alphaproteobacteria; order Rhizobiales; family Xanthobacteraceae; genus PALSA-894. The sequence continues at coordinate 4,384 of CAVZYQ010000023.1, forward strand.
GCTCGAAACCGGCCGCGAGTTCGTCGTCATCGACAACGTCGAGCTCGCGCAGGGCGACGACCGGATCAGCCGCTGACGCTGACGCTCGAGCTGTCGACCTACTACCAGCCGGGCGCCGATGGACCGTAAGCGCAGCACGAGCTGGCGCTCGCTCGGCGGTCGCGGTCGTCGTGCTCGTCGCGATCGCCGGCGTGACGCATCAGCGCCGGCGACGGCTGCCGTCCAGCACCGCGCGGCGTCCGGCGCGGCAGCCGGCGACGGCGACGCCGCCGGCGCAACCGCGAGCCGATCGCCCGACGTCATCTCGAGGCGCTGAAGGCGAACGCCCGGAGCCGGCGGACCGACGCGCAATCTGTTCCGGTTCAAGCCGAAGCCGCCGCCGCCGCCGCCGCCGCCGGGCTCGAGCACGCGCCGCCGCGCGCGGCCGAGCCGGCCGCCGGCGCCGTCGAGCCGCCGCCGCCGCCGCCGATTCCGCTGAAGTTCATCGGCGTCATCGAAGACCCGAAGACGCCGGAGGCGGATCGCGATCCTGAGCGACGGCCGCGGCACGTCTATCACGGACGGAAGGCGATATCATCGAAGGCCGCTATCGGATCCTGCGGATCGGCGCAGAATCGATCGAGCTGGCGTATCTCGACGGCCGCGGGCGGCAGACCATCCGCCTAGACAGGACAATGAACCGCGACATGAGACGACTGACGAGAGTCGCCGCGCTCGTCGCTCGCCCTCGCCGCTGCTCGACCGGCTGCGCGGCCGGCCGGGCGTTCCGCCGCGGCGAAGACCGCGCGCGCGTCGGCGACTGGGACTACGGCGGTCGCCTACTACCGGCACGGCGGTGCAGGCCGACCCGGACAAGCCCGACTACCGGATCGCGCTCGAGCGCGCGATGCTGAACGCGTCGCGCGCGCACTTCGACAGCGCGCGCGAGCTCGAAGCCAAGGATCAGCTCGAGGCGGCGCTGCGGCGAGTATCGCCGCACCGCCGAGTACGATCCCGGCAACCGCCAGGTCGCCGCCAAGGTCGTGCAGCTCGACGGATCATCCGCGATCGGATCGAAGCGTCGCGGCCGAAGCCGGCCGATCGAGCAGCTGCGCGAGCAGGCGCGCCAGCGTCCGCCGGCGCCGCTGCTCAATCCGGCGTCGCGCGAGCCGCTCGACGTCGCTTCAACAACGCGAGCCTGCGCGACATCCTGACCTTCATCGGCATCGCCACCGGCATCAACGTCACCTACGACGCCAGCTTCAGGACCGTCCGGTGACCGTCAAGCTGACTGGCGATCGCTCGAGCAGGCGCTCAACACGATGCTGTCGTCGAACAGCTTGTTCTACAAGGTGCTCGACGAGCGGACGATCGTCGTCGCCCCGACAACGCGCCGAAGCGCGCGCAGTACGAGCGAGCAGGTCGTCCTCACGATTCCGCTGTCGCACGCCGACGCGACCGAGACTCGCGCAGATGCTCACGGCGATCATGCGGACGACGACCGGCGTGACGATTCCGCCGGTCATCATTCCGAACAAGACCGAACAACACGATCACCGTGCGCGCGACCGAGCCGCGTCGTGGCGATCATCGCGAGCTGATCGCTCACCAACGACAAGCCGCGGGCGGAGATCATCATCGACGTCGAGATCCTCGAGGTGAACCGCACGCGCGCGAAGGAGTCGGCCTCAACCTGTCGCAGATACCCGATCGGCGGCATCTTCTCGCCGGACGACGACCCACGGTGCCGCCGGCGACACGCGACAGCGGTGCGACGGCACGGCCACGCCGTTCAACCTGAACACGATCTCGCAGGGCGTCAGCACCGCCGATTTCTATCTCGCGGTGCCGCGGCGATCGTCCGGTTCCTCGAGACGCGACGACGAACACGCGTGCTCGCCAAGCCGCAGCTGCGCGGCGCCGAAGGCGCAGCAGCTCACGCTGAAGCTCGGCGCGACGAGCCCGTACCTGACGACGTCGTTCACGCCGATCGCCGCCGGGCGGCGCCGAACGTCAACCCGCTGTCGTTCGTACAACTTCCGGACCGTCGGCATCAACGTCGACGATGACGCCCCGCTGTCACCGACGAGGGCGACATCCTCCTCGAGCTCTTCATCGTCGAACAACACGCTCGGCCGCGCGGACTCGTCGGCGGACAGCCGCGCCGTCGTTTCCGACACGAAGGTCACCACGAGGCTGCGGCTGCGCGACGGCGAGTCGAACCTGCTGGCCGGACTGCTGCAGGACGACGAGCGCCGGTCGCTGACGGGCTTTCCCGGGCCTCATGCGGTGCCGGTCCTGCAAGCACCTGTTCTCGGCGACAACGACAGCGCATCGACCAGACCGACATCGTGATGCTGCTGACGCCGCGCATCATCCGCACGCACGAGTTCACGGCGAGGGACCTCAGCCCGATTTACGTCGGCACGCAGCAGAACTCGGCCTCGCCGGTCCGCCGCCGCTCATCGCCGCGCCGCCGGTCGAGCCCGACCGCGCCGGCGCCTGGGCCGCGGCGCCGGCGCCAGGCGTCCGCCGCAGGGATTACCTGTTCCGACCGCTCCCCAGGGCGGCACGCCGGACAGGTGACGACGCCGGTGCCGCAGCCGCCGCAGCCTCGGCCACGCCGCCGCCAGGCGGTCGCGCCGCTGGCGAGCCGCAGACGCAGCCTGACCTCAGCCGCGCCGCCGACGACCGACGCTCGCGCCGACCGCACAGGTATCGGTGACGGCGCCGGCCGGCGACGTCCGTGTCGCGCGCCGGGCCGTACATGGTGCCGATCTACGTCACCGGCGTGTCGCGCGCGTCGACCGTCGTTGACGCTGACCTACAATCCGGCGGCGCTGCGCGTGCGAACGGTGCAGGAGGGCAGCTTCCTGCGGCAGGGCGGCGTGCAACGTCGTCTTCACGCCGAACACCGACGCCGCTACCGGCCGCGTCGACCTCGCGTTCGTCCGCACGGGCGACAACTCGGTGCATCCGGACCGGGCTGCTGGCGGCGCTTCAGTTCGACGCCGTCGGCCGGGCACGTCGCACCTGACCATCAGCGGCGTCGCTAGCCAACCCGCGGGCGGAGCGATTCCGCTGCAGTTCGTGCCGGCACGGTTGTCGTACGATAAGGGAATGTGGTAGAGCGAAGAGCGAGAGCCGAGCGCGCGGCTACACGTTCGTCGAGATCGCCATCGTCGCGGCGATCATCGGCATCCTGGCGTCGGCGGTGCTGCCGCTCGCGCAAGAGTCACCATGCAGCGCAACCGCGAGATCGAGCTGCGCCGCAGCCTGCGCGAAATGCGAACCGCCATCGACAAGTACAAGGACGCCGCCGATCAGGAGCTGATCTCGCCGACGACTCGACGCTGACGCCGAAGGGTACCCGCCGACGCTCGAGACGCTCGTCGACGGCGTGCGCCGGCCAACGACGCGACCGGCAAGAAAGCTGCGGTTTCTGCGCCGCATCCCGGTCGATCCGATGACGCGGTCGACCGAATGGGGGCTGCGCTCGTACCGCGACGAGCCGGACGCGAGACTGGGGCGGACAGAACGTCTACGACGTCTACACGAAGTTCGATGGCACGGCGCTGGATGGGACGAAATACAGTGACTGGTAAGGCTCCATCGTCAACAGCCGCGACAGCGCGGCTTCACGCTGATCGAGCTGCTGGTCGTCATGACGCTGATCGTGGTGCTGGCCGGCATCGGCCTGGCGACGTATCGACCAGCGTGCACCGCGCGAAGGAAGCGGTGCTTAAGGAAGATCTCTTCCGCATGCGGGACGCGATCGATCAGTACTACGCCGACAAAGGCAAGTACCCGCCCGATCTCGACGGCGCTGGTCACCGAAGGCTACCTGCGGCAGATCCCGAAGGATCCCTTCACCGAGTCCGCCGACACCTGGCAGACCGTGATGTCGGAGCCCGATCCCGCAATCCCAGTGCCATGCCAGGTGTGTTACGACGTCAAGAGCGGCGCAGAAGGCGTCAGCCTCGACGGCACGCCATACGCCGACCTGCAATAGCGGCGACTCAAGAACAGCCGCGCAGTTCGCGCCAACCACAAAGCTCACTGTCAAATCGAGGGGACAACTCGGGAGACCGCAGCCGCAACGCCTCCGTGCTCGAGTCGGCAATCTGACAAGCAGACTATTGGGGAATATTGACCGTCGTGCCCGCCGAGGCGCGCGCCCGGTTGTCGTTGTCACTGTCACCGTCACATTCTTGAACCCAGGTACGTGTATTCATGGCTTATCTGGTTCGTGGCAGTCGTTGCACTCTGGCCATCGCCGAAATCCCAGGCGTAGGTGGCAATCACGGTGTCTGAGGGACTCACCGTCGCGGTGAACGTGGCAACGTTGCCCGTCCTCGATGCCGCAAGGCTGACGGTCACCACAGGCTGAACGACGATGACTGTAGATGCGGACGCAGATTCACCTGAAAAATCAGTGGCGGTGATGGTCACCCTGTATGTGTCGTGATCGTCGTATATGTGTTGGACGGTAATTCCAGTACCGCTGACTCGACCAAGATTGGTCGATTCCCCATCGCCGAAATCAATCGTCAGTTGTTCGATGGATCCCCTCCGGTCGCGGGGCGGCGCTGATGGTGAATGTCGTGGGCCCTCCGACAGTCGGATCGGCGCTCGCGGTAACGGATACGGTTGGACGAACTCCTACGCCGACCACAACGGTCGCCGTTTTCCCGGCCAAGGCCGCGGTGACGGTCGCCTCGCGATTGGTAGTCAGCGTCGTCACCGCACTGCCGCTAAGATTTGTATTGACCGATGTCGCGCTCAGCGATCCCGCTGTGCTCAAACGTCACAGGAACGCCTTGCAGCGCGTTGCCTGCAACATCAGTCACAGTCGCAGTGATGACGCTCGATCCACCACTTGCTGCGACCCTCGTCGGATTAGCGTTCAGACTGATGGACTCGCACCCGCGGCACCTACGGTAAGGTTCAATGCTTCCGAAGCGGCTCCACCAGAAATTGCTTTGATTGCCGCCGTCCCTGATTGGCCATTCGCAACGAACTGCACCGTCGCGACGCCGTTGAGCGTGCGTGCGTCTCCCGGCGTAACACTCCCGAGATTTGTCGTAAAGGTGACCGTCGTTCCGTTGTGAACGGGGGTGCCGCTCGGCTCGAGCACTGTCGCGCGAATTTCGGTTGCCCCGTTCGCCTGGACGACGCTGCTTGATGTCGACAATGTGATCGTCGATGCCTGGGGCGCGAGCAGTGGCATCTTGTCGCACGCACGGTCAGAACCGCCGCGCAGGCGGCATCGCCCACACGCAGATTTTCGCGATTGGCCGGCCCCTGTTATGATGGAATGCATCCGGATAGGAATCTAACTACAATAGTCCCATGAGTCGAAAGCCTCGAGCGTGCGAGCACGTGGCTGCTCGGCGCGCTCGGCAAGTCGCCGGATGCGGCGCTCGCAGGCGCGACGCCGTACCTGCGGCTGTTCTCGACCGCTGCGGGCGGCTGCATGCTGGCGGAGGATGCGCTGGCGGAAATGCGCGGCGGCGCGAACGGTGGCGGGCGCGTCGCGCTGGCGCGCTTCTTCGCCGAGAACATCGCCGTGCAGGCCGGCGGGTTGGAAACGACAATCACGGAAGGTGCGGACTCGGTGTCCGACACGGCGCTGCGCGGCGCGGCTTGAGGGAAAAGAAAAATGACCGAACAAGTCATCGTCACCGACGAAGGTGCCGTCCGCACCATCCGGATGAACCGGCCCGAGAAGAAGAACGCACTCACGTCGGTCATGTATGACGCGATGGCGGAAGCGATCGAGACCGCAAGCGGTGCGTCGGCGGTCCGCTGCATCCTGATCTGCGGCGTGCCGGGCGCATTCTCGGCCGGCAATGACCTGGGCGACTTCATGAAGGCGGCGACCGGCGGCGAGGGGCTCGGCAACGCGGTGCTGCGCTTCCTCTATTCGCTGGCGCGCGCCGAGCGGCCGCTGGTCGCCGCGGTCACCGGCGTTGCGGTCGGCATCGGCACCACGATGATGCTCCACTGCGACTATGCGGTGGCGGCGAGCGATGCGCGCTTCTCGACGCCGTTCGTCGCGCTCGGGCTGGTGCCGGAGGCGGGATCGTCGCTCATTGCGCCGCGCGTGATGGGACATCGCCGCGCGTTCGAGCTGCTGGTGATGGGAAAGCCGTTCAGCGGCGAGGAGGCGAAGGCGGTCGGATTGGTCAATCAGGTGGCACCGGCCGATCAGGTCGAGGCCGAGGCGCTCAAGGCCGCGCAGGCTATCGCGGCGCTGCCGCCGGAGGGCGTGGCGATCTCCCGAAGGCTGATGAAGGGTGCGCCGGACGATGTGGTGAAGCGCATCGACGACGAGGCGGAGCAGTTCAAGAAGCGGCTGCAGTCGCCCGAGGCGCGGGCGGCGTTCACGGCGTTCCTCTCGCGCAAGAAATGACTGTGTGTCCCCCACGCGATGCAGTGCGTGAGCGGTGCATCGCAGATGCGGGACCCCGGTTGTTTTCTCCGCAAAAGAAACCGGATCCCGGGTCTGCACTGCAGCACTTCGTGCCGCAGTGCGCCCGGGACACAGGTTAGATCACCTTCAGCCCCGCCTCGATCTCCTTGCGGCGCCCTTCCAGGAACGGCGGCAGCACCAGCTTCTCGCCAAGCCTGTCCATCGGCTCGTCGACGCCGAAGCCGGGGCCGTCGCTGGCGATCTCGAACAGGATGCCATTCGGCTCGCGGAAATAGAGGCTGCGGAACCAGAAGCGGTCGACCTGGCCGCTGTTCGGCACGCGCAGCTTGTTAAGCCGCTCGGCCCAGCCTTCATATTCGTTGTCCGGCGTGCGGAACGCGACGTGATGCACGCCGCCCGCGCCCTGGCTGGCCTGCCGCAAATCCGGCTGTACCGCGACGTGCAACTCTGCGCCTGCGCCGCCCTCGCCCATCTCGAACACGTGCACGGTGTGTCTGGCGTTCTCAGGGTGCGGATAGGTGCGGACCTCGCGCATACCCATCAGCGTGGTGAGCACCGCTTCGGTCGGCTTCAGTTGCGGCACACTCAGCGTGATCGGCCCGAGCCCGCGGATCTGGTGCATCGCCGGCACCGGGCTCTTCTCCCACGGGAACGCTTCGCCCTCGGCCCCGTCGTCGATCAGCGACAGCCGCTGGCCTTCCGGGTCCTCGAAGTCGAGTGTGAGGCGGCCGTCGCGCTCGGCGATTTCGCCGGTCTTCGCACCCGCCGAATTCAGATGCTCCTTCCACCACGTGAAGCTTTCCGGCCCGGCGATGCGCAGGCCCGTGCGCGCGATGGAGTGCGTGCCGCGTGTCTCGCGCGGCGCCGGCCAGTCGAAGAAGGTGAGGTCGGTACCGGGCCGCGCCAGCGCATCGGCATAGAACAGGTGATAGGCTGAAGTGTCGTCCTGGTTGACGGTCTTCTTCACCATGCGCATGCCCATCGTGCCGGTGTAGAAGCGCTTGTTGCCCGGCGCGTCGGCCGAGATCGCGGTCAGGTGATGGATGCCGGTGAGCTGCATGCGCTTGCCCCTTGGAATTTGGCCTCGTTGATTTGCTGGCGGTGATGTAGGCAGATTGCCTTCCGATTACGAGCCGTCCCGCGCAAGCGCCGTTTGCGCGAAAGCCAAGGAGAACGCCATGTCGCTTGCGGGCAAGACGCTGTTCATCACCGGGGCCTCGCGCGGCATCGGACTGGCGATCGCGCTGAAAGCCGCGCGCGACGGCGCGAATGTGGCGGTCGCCGCCAAAACCGAAACGCCGCATCCGAAGCTGCCGGGCACGATCTATTCGGCCGCCGAGGACATCGAAAAGGCGGGCGGCAAGGCTTTGGCGCTGGTGGTCGACGTGCGCGAGGAGGAGAGCGTCAAGAAGGCGCTCGATGCGACCGCGGCCAAGTTCGGCGGCATCGACATCGTGGTCAACAACGCGAGCGCGATCCAGCTCACCAATTCGCAAGCGACCGACATGAAGCGCTACGATCTGATGCATCAGATCAACACGCGCGGCACGTTCATGGTGAGCAAGCACGCGATCCCGCATCTGGTGAAGCGCGAGAACCCGCACATCCTGATGCTCTCGCCGCCGCTCGACATGAAGGAGAAATGGTTCGCGGCGCACACCGCCTACACGATGGCGAAATTTGGCATGAGCCTCGTGGTGCTCGGCCTTGCGGGCGAACTGAAGGGCAGGGTGGCGGTGAACGCGCTCTGGCCGCGCACCGTGATCGCGACGTCGGCGGTGAACAATCTGCTCGGCGGCGACACGTTGATGCGCATGTCGCGCACGACGGACATCCTGGCCGACGCGGCCTATGCGCTGTTCAACAAGCCGAAGACCTTCACGGGGAATTTTCTGATCGACGACACGTTCCTCGCCGGCGAAGGCGTCACCGACTTCGATAAATACCGCGCCGACCCGACACAGCGGCTGCAGATCGACTTCTTCGTGCCCGACGACATGCCGCCGCCGAAGGGCGTGAGCTTCGACAAGCTGACCTAGGTATTCGTGGCCGAAAAGCCTATATCTGACCCGCATGACCACACTTCTGCTCAGCCACCCGGCTTGCCTCGACCATCTCAACCCGCAGGGTCATCCCGAACGGCCGGACCGGCTGCGCGCGATCGAGCGCGTGCTGGAACACGAGAAATTCCAGACGCTGGTGCGCGACCAGGCCCCGATGGGAACGATCGACATGATCACGCTCGCGCACCCGCGCGAGTACGTCGAGCACGTTCGCGACGCCAACCCGAAGGAAGGGATGGTGCGACTCGACGCAGACACCACGATGTCGCCCGGCACCTTCGAGGCGGTGATGCGCGCGGCCGGCGGCGCCGTGCTGGCGGTCGATGAGGTGTTCGCCGGCAAGGTCGACAACGCGTTCGTGGCGACGCGTCCGCCCGGCCATCACGCCGAAACCGCGACGCCGATGGGCTTCTGCCTGTTCAACAATGCCGCAATCGCGGCCCGTCACGCGCAGAAGAAGCATGGCGCCGAGCGTGTCGCGATCGTCGATTTCGACGTGCACCACGGCAACGGCAGCCAGGATATTTTCTGGAACGACGACACAGTGATGTACTGCTCGACGCATCAGATGCCGCTTTATCCCGGCACCGGCGCGGTGTCGGAGCGTGGCGCGAAGAACACCATCGTCAATGCGCCGCTGCGGCCGGGCGACGGCGGCGACCAGTTCAAGGAGGCGATGGAAACTTCGATCCTGCCGCGGCTCGAAGGCTTCGCGCCCGATCTGGTGATCATCTCGGCCGGCTTCGACGCGCACCGGCGCGATCCTTTGGCGAGTTTGAACTTCGTGGAGGCCGATTACACCTGGGCGACGCAGCGGCTGATGGATGTTGCGGACCATCGCTCGAAGGGCCGCGTCGTGTCGCTGCTGGAGGGCGGCTACGACCTCGAAGGGCTGTCCCGCTCGGTGGCCGCGCATGTCACCGCGCTGATGCGGGGATAATGCTCCGCCCTCATCCTGAGGAGGCCGCGAAGCGGCCGTCTCAAAGGATGGCAGCAAGCGTGGTGTCCGTGGCCATCCTTCGAGACGCGTGCTTCGCACGCTCCTCAGGATGAGGCCGGAGTGAGTTGCACCGCCCGGGAGGATGACATGGAAGCCGAGTCGCTGTAGTCAGACGTCATGGCCGATACTCCGCACGCCGACGTTATCAAGCTGTCCTTCGAGAAGGCGCTCGCCGAGCTTGAGCAGATCGTGCAGAAGCTCGAACGCGGCGACGTCGCGCTGGAAGAGTCCGTGGTGATCTACGAGCGCGGCGAGGCGCTCAAGCGCCGCTGCGAGGAGCTGCTGCGGCAGGCGGAAGCGCGGGTGGAAAAGATCACGCTCGATGCGGGAAAGCCGGTGGGCACCGAGCCGCTGGATGTGAAGTGAATTTCGCTCGCTCATGCGCAGGCTTACCCGCGCAACAGCGAGAAATCCAATTCTTTTCTTTAGCTTGGCTATGGCTCCCACTTGGCTTTGTGTCCCCGCCTTCGCGGGGACGAGCGGCTAACCAATCTTCCTCCACACCATCAGCGTTTTGAACGCACCCACGCGCTCAAGCTTCTTCTCGCTCTCAAGCACTTTCGCGAGCGCGTCTGCTTTGTCGTAGGCAAACGAGCCGGTGTAGAAGGCGAAGTATCCGCCGGGCCGCATGCGCTCATGCAGGATGCGCGCGACACCGAGGTCGTCGACGCCGCCATACTCCGGCGTGGTCGTGTTCGCGCCGATGTATTCGCCGGCATGAAACATCGTCGCGATGTCGATCTGCGGCAGCAGGCGACCATTCATCAGATAGATGTCGCCGAAATACGCGAGATAGTTCTTCGAGAGCTGCGGCCGCTCGTTCGCGAGCTTGATGTAGGCCTCGTACTCGATGATCGAGGCCGTAATGCCGAACACGACATTGTCCGAGCCGTTGGCGGCTTGCTTCAGGCCGACGATGTGATGCGTGCCGGTTCCGAAATGGTAGATCGTCTTGCCGGTGATCTTGTTCGCGTCGATCCATTGATTGAAATGGATATCGCAGGGACACTGGGCCTCATCGAGGTCCCATTTCGCGTCCCACAGATTCATTTTCAGCATGTGTGTCGAGTACCCCGGAGCGCCCTTGTGCCTTCGTTTGAAGGACGAGTGCGGCGCGATCAAGAAAAAATGCCGTTAACCCCTGCGACAAAGCGGCAAAATCTGCGTGCAGCGCAGCAAAGCCTAGGCCGGCAACGCGACCATCGCCGAGGCGCGCCGCGCGGATGCGGACGTCCCCTCCAGTACGATCGCACGATGATGCTGGGCGGAGAGAAGTGCCGGGCGGCCGATGGAAATGAGGATCGTGTCGGGCAGACGTTCGGCGATCATGCGGTAGAGCGCGGCGCCATCGCCTTCCTCCAGCGTCGTCACCGCTTCGTCGAGCAATAGCACGTCCGGCCGCGCGATCAGCGCGCGCGCAAACGCGACGCGCTGCTGTTCGCCGCCCGAGAGCACCGCGCTCCATTCGGCTTCCTCGTCGAGATGACTTGCGAGATGACCCAAGCCCGGCGGCCTCCATCGCGTCGCGCAGGCGGGCATCGTCGATCCCTTCCGCCAGCGTCGGGTAGGTCAGCGCCTGACGCAGCGTGCCGAGCGGGAAGTATGGCCGCTGCGGCAGCGCCAGCACGCGGCCTCCTTCCGGAAAGCGGATCGCGCCATCGCCGAGCGGCCACAGGCCGGCGAGCGCACGGAAGAGGCTCGATTTGCCCGAGCCGGATTGTCCGCTTACCAGCAAACCTTCGCCGGGCTTGAGCGTGATCGAGGGCACCGAGGCGATCGCCTCGCTCGACGGCAGACGCACCACGAGGCCGTCGATGTTGAGATTGCGGTCGGGGGTCACTGCGAAGCCGATCTTCGCCAGCGGGTCGCGATAGCTGTCGACCACTTTCATCGCGGCCTCGAACTGCGCGAGACGGTCCACGATCGCCTTCCATTCGGCGATCTTTGGATACGCGCCGATGCAGAATGCGAACGCGCCTTCGACGCGCTGGAACGCAAGATGCGCCTGTATCAAGGCGCCGAGCGTGATCGCGCCGGTGAGATAGGCGGGGCTGACCACCAGAATGGGAAATACCGTCGACACATGGCCGTAGCCCGCCGTGAACGCGATGAGGCGCGTCTGGCGCTGCACCAGCGCGGTCCAGTTGCGCACCAGCCGCCAGAAGCGCGTGCGCAACTCCTCCCGTTCGACCGCTTCACCGCCCATCAGGGCGACCGGCTCGGCATTGTCGGTGACGCGCGCGATGGCGAAACGAAAGTCGGACTCGAACCGCTGCTGGTTGAACTGGAGCGGGATGAGCCGCCAGCCGATCAGGTGTGCCGTCAGCGTACCGATGCCCGCATAGGCGAGAGCGGTCCAGATCAGGTAGCCCGGGAACGAGAAATCGGTACCGAACAGCGGCAGCGGCGTCGTGGCGGAGAGGCCCCACAAGATGAATGCGAAGGAGAACAGCGCGACCGTGGAATTGAGCAGGCCGGTGCCAAGTTCATGCGTGCGCTGGAGGAACAGCAGCACGTCGTTGGCAATGCGCAGGTGGATGTTGTCGACCGTGTTGTCGACGAAGCGGATGCGATAGTGGCGGCCTTCCGCCATCCAGACCGCGACGTAGCGCTCAGTGAGCCAGCGCCGCCAGCGAATGATGAGGCTCTGGCCGAAGAAGTACTGGCAGGCCGTGGCCGCGATGGCGCCGAGCGTGATGAAGCCGAAGAAGAAGAGTTCGCGCTTGAACCCGTTCCAGTCTTTCGCTTCGAGCGCGTTGAAGAAGCGTGCGTTCCACTGGATCACCGCCACCGCCACGTAGACGAGGCCGAGTTCGGCCGCGATCACCCCCGCGAGCAGGCCGCGCGCGCGCCATTTGTCCTCGGAGCGGAAATACGGCAGCGCGAGCGTGAGGAAGGTGCGCAGGGCAACAATGATGCGGTCCATAGGGGGCTCGTTGATGAACGAACCGCCCTCATAGCATGGAATTTCGCGTGTCCCGCACGCGATGCGGCCGCATGCTCTCTCCGTGTTCCGGGCGCTGCGCGGCACGAAGTGACGCGCTGCTGACCCGGGACCCCGGTTGCTTGATCAAGTAAGGAACCGGGATCCCGCATCTGCGATGCACCGCGAAAGTGCGCTGCATCGCGTGCGGGACACAGCGGAGCTATGCGTCCTCCCAACGGCGTAAACGTCCGTAAACCTGGCTCGCGATGAAGCCGCGCGGCAGGAAGCGGGGCAGCCACGGCACCAGCTTGTTGTGCACGCCCGGCACCACCACGGCGCGGTTACGCATCAGCCCGCGATAGCCCTGGCTTGCCACATCTTCGGCGGACCGGTCGAAGCCGCGTGGATAGTGCACGTCGAGAATGCCGGCGCGCGCCTGGAATTCGGTCGGCACCGGGCCGGGGCAGAGCGCGGTGACGCGGATGCCCTTCGGCTGGAACTCACGCCGCAGGCCGACGCTGAACGAGATCACGTAGGCCTTGGAGGCGTTGTAGACCGTCATGCCGGGGCCGGGGATGAAGCCCGAGATCGAAGCGACATTGAGGATGCCGCCGCGGTGGCGCGCGAGGCTGTTGACCCAGCGCAGCGACAAATCCGTGAGCGAGCGGCAGTTGAGATCGATCATCGCAAGCTGCTCGGCGCGGTCGAGCGTGGCGGCAGGCCCGAGCAGGCCGTAGCCCGCGTTGTTCACGAGATAGGCCGGCTCGAGATTGCGCGCCGCAAGCTCTTGCGCGATGTGCTCCGCGGCATCCGCGCGCGACAGATCGACGGGGAGAATATGCGCGCGCCGTCCGGCCGCGCGAATGCGGTCCGCAATGTCGGCAAGTTGCGGCACGCGCCGCGCCGCGAGCACGACCTCGTGGCCATTCTGCGCGAAGACGTGCGCCAGCGCCGCCCCAATCCCTGACGATGCGCCGGTAATCAGCGCGACCGGCCGCGGCGCGCTTGCGGCAACCTGCTTAGAATTTGCAGGACGATCCATGTCCATGAGTTCATTCCAGTTCCACCGCGTCCTCGCGCCCGATTATCACGCCCGTTCGCGCCACCGCGCTCACATTCGCGATAACAGGACCCACCGCCGTGCATTGCGGCTCTGCAAAACCCGCTTGCCGTACAAACACCATCGCCGGGTTTGACATTCCGCGCCTCTCTCCCAACATTCAAGAAACGCGCCAGTGACGCCACGACCTCGGTTTGATGGAGAATTCCGTGAGCTTTTTTCCCGGCAAAGACCCGGCAGCGGGCGACCGTTACGCCTGCGATGCGCTCGAAACCGTGATTGTGCCGCGCTCGGTCGATCTCGACGGCTTCTCGGTCCGGCGGGCGCTGCCGCATACCTCACGCCGCACGGTTGGGCCGTTCGTGTTCTTCGATCATTTCGGCCCGGCGGAGTTCAAGAGTGGGCACGGGCTCGACGTGCGGCCGCACCCCCACATCGGGCTCAGCACGCTGACCTATCTTTATGACGGCGAAATCATTCACCGCGACAGTCTCGGCGTTAAGGCCGCGATCCATCCCGGGGCCGTGAACTGGATGACGGCGGGGCGCGGCATCGTGCATTCGGAGCGCACCGCGCAGGACCATCGCGTCGATGACGAGCCGCTGCATGGCCTGCAGTTCTGGGTCGGGATGCCGAGCGCCAAGGAGGAGATCGAGGCGAGCTTTGCCCATCTGGACGGCAACGAATTGCCTATCGTGAGTGCGGAGGGCAAGACCGCGCGCGTGATCGCGGGCGCGCTGTTCGGCGCGCGCTCGCCGCTCGCGACCACCTCCGAGACGCTGTTCGCCGACGTCTCGCTCGATGCCGGCGCCGCGATGCCGCTCGATGCCGAGTGCGAGGAGCGCGGGATCTATGTCGTTGCTGGCGAAATCGATATCGCGGGCGATACGTTCGGTGCGGGCCAGCTTCTGGTGTTCCGCCCGACCGACAAGATCACCGTGAAGGCCATACAGCCCGCCCGCATCGCGGTGATCGGCGGCGCGCCGCTCGATGGGCCGCGGCATGTGTGGTGGAATTTCGTCTCCTCGCGCAAGGAGCGGATCGAGCAGGCGAAGAACGAGTGGCGCGACGGCCGCTTCCAGGGCGTACCGGGCGACGAGATCGAGTTCATCCCGCTGCCGGAGAACCGGCCTTACACGGCGGGCGGCTAGCGATCCACGTTCATCAGCGAGTCGAACGCCGCGATATCGGCCGAGCGGCGTGCGGTCGCCCTTTTGGCGAAATCGATGAAGGCCTGCAGCGGCGCCGGGATCTGCCGCCGGCTCGGATAGTAAAGGTACAGCCCGGAGTAGGCCGTGCTCCAATCCGGCAAGAGGACGCGCAGGCGCTTCTCATTGACGAAGCGCGCCATCAGGCCAAGCGGCGCATAGGCGACGCCGACACCGTTCACGGCGGCGGCGACGACGTTCTGCGCCTCGTTGATAATCAGCCGTCCGCGCGGCTCGATCTCGATCCGCTCGCCGTTCTTCTCGAATTCCCATGACCTGATCTGCTCATCGATCTTCCAGCGATGGCGGATGCACTGGTGGCCGAGCAAATCTCTTGGATGTTTCGGCACGGGCCGGTCCTTCATGTATTCGGGCGAGGCGACACACGCGAGGCGGATGCGGTCGATCAGCTTCACGGCGATCATGTCGCGCTCGATCAGTTCGCCGATGCGCAGGCCGGCATCGAAGCGATTGCGCACAAGGTCGACCCGCGAGTCGTCACTCACCGCGTCGAGGACGATGTCCGGATAGGCTTTCAGGAACGGCGCGATCATCGGGGCGAACACGCTGGTCGCGATCGCGCGCCCCATCGCAATGCGCAGCGTGCCCATCGGTTTGTCGCGGAACGCATTCACCTCTTCGACGGCGCGCGCGACGCCCTCAAGAGCGGGCTGCAACTGCGCGAGCAATCTCTCGCCTGCTTCGGTGACCGAGACGCTGCGGGTGGTGCGGTTGAGCAGCCGCACGCCGAGCCGCTCTTCGAGCGCGCGAATGGTCTGGCTCAAGGTCGACGCCGCAATGCCCAGTCTGGCGGCTGCCTTTCCGAAATTGCGGTGCTCCGCGACCATCGTGAAGGCCGTCAGTTCGGCAAATTCGGTCCCGCGCATGGTCTGCCCCGGTAACGCCTGCGTCGCCCGCAGGGCGGATTCGGTTCAATGGAATTATTCGTTGTGACCGAATAGTCCGTTCGAATTATCATTGATTATCAAATCAATCGAGGTGAGGCAAATACATGCCCATCAGCGGCGGCCAATGACGGTCCACCGCTTAACCCAACCGGCACCTCCACGGAGGGCCAAAAACGAAAAGGAGACTACCCATGTTCCGCACTCTGACGACCGCTCTCATTGCCATCGCGATCCTCGGCTCGACCTCGCTGGTGCGCGCCGAAAGCGGCACCGATGCCTTCCTCGACAACAGCCGCACGGGTGCTGGTTATCAGGAGACGCTGGTGTCCAAGCCGGTGGCGCTGCAGAAGTTCGCGCCGAAGTCCGACTGGATGGACCGCGCGTCGCAGGTGATCGACGGCGGCAACTGACCGACGATGACGAAGGCTCAAGCCCGGCGTTCCTCAGGCGCCGGGCTTTTGCTGTGCCCGGCTTTTCTCACGCTATCGCTTCTTCAGCTTCGCGACGCTCGGGATGCTCTGCTTTACCTTCTCGATTCCAGCCCACGGATCGCGCTTCAGGCTCGCAAGCCGCTTTCCGACATTCAGGACGTTGAACTTGTCCGGCAGAAGTTTCGGCCCGAGTTCGTCCCACGTGACCGGCGCCGAGACCGCCGCGCCCTTGCGTGCGCGCGTCGAGTAGGCGGCGATCGCGGTCGCGCCGCGGCCGTTGCGCAGATAGTCGAGGAAGATCTTTCCGCCGCGGATGCTCTTGGTCATTTTTGACACGTACTTGTCGGGCTCATCCGCTTCCATCGCCAGCACCATCGCGTGCGCGAAATTCTTCGTGTCGTCCCACGGCGTGCCCTCGGTCGGCACCACGACGTGCAGCCCCTTGCCGCCGGTGGTCTTCACGAAGCTGTCGAGGTCGAGATCGGCAAGGCGCCCGCGCAGATCGCGCGCGGCCTTGTTCACCGCAGCCCACGGCACGTCGTCGCCCGGATCGAGGTCGAACACGATGCGGTTCGCATGTTCGACATCATCGATGGTCGAGCCCCACACGTGGATTTCCAGCACGCCCGCCTGCACCAGCGTGTGCAGGCCGTCGAGATCCTCCACGTAAATCAGCTCTTCGCCTTCCTTGTCCTTGTGGCGCTTGATGTGATCGCTGGTGAGGCCCGCCGCGGCATGCTTCTGGAAGAAGCACTGCCCCTTGATGCCGTCCGGACAGCGCACCAGGGCCAGCGGGCGGCTGACGAGATGCGGCGCGATGTCGTCCCATACCGATGTGTAGTAGTCGGCGAGATCCTGCTTGGTGATGTCGGGATCGGTCCAGTAGGTGCGTTCGGGATGGGTGAACTTCACCGCGCCAGCGGTCGCACTGGCGGTCTTGGCAGGGGCTGCTCGTTTCGCTGGTTTTTTCGCGGGCGTGGCCTTCTTCGCCTTTGATGTCTTCGCTTTTGTCGGCATCGGCGTCTCCTGCACGACTTCCTTCGCGTACTTGTCCTCGCGCAGGCCTTTGAACGCGGCGTGGCGTACGTGCCCCTGTGCCGTGAAGCCTGCGAAATTCACTTCGGCGACGAGCTTCGGCTCGACCCAGATGCCCTTGCGGCCGCGTTCTTCCTCGGGGATCGTTCCAAAGGCCGGAGCCTTGCGCCGCAGTGGCTGCAGTTTCTTCCACAGGTCGCGTGCGACCTTCGCGGTGTAGCCGGTGCCGGAGCGTCCGGCGTAACGCAGCTTGCCCTTCTCGTTGTAGCCGAGCACCAGCGCGCCGATCGCGCCCTTCAGGTGCGAGGCATCCTTGTAGCCGACGATCACGAATTCCTGGTTCTGGTGAACCTTCGCCTTGATCCAGTCGTTGCTGCGGCCGGAGCGATAGGGTCCATCGGCAAGCTTCGAGATCACGCCTTCGAGTCTGCAGTTCGCGCGCATGCTGCATCATCTCCGAGCCCGGAATCGCGAAGTGATCGCTGTAGCGGAGGATGTCGTCGTCGCCCTTGTTCTTCAGAAGCTGCTTCAACGCGGCCTTGCGTTCGGTCAGCGGCTGGTCCCGCAGATCGACGCCGTCGAGATGCAGCAAGTCGAACACGTAGTAGACGAAGTTGCTCTTGTTGGTCTTCAGCGCATCCTGCAGCGATGAGAAATTGCTGCGACCGTCCGCCTCGACCACGACCTCGCCGTCGATCAGCGCGGTGTCGGCGTCAAGCTGCGCGATCGCCTCCGCCACCGGCTTGAACTTGTGCGCCCAGTCGAGCGCCTTGCGCGTCAGCAGCTTCACCTCGCCGCTGTCGAGCCGTGCCTGCAGGCGGTAGCCGTCGAACTTCGCCTCGTGCACGTAGTCCGGGTTGTCCGGCGCGGTGTCATGCAGCTCGGCGAGCTGCGGCTGCACGAAAGTCGGGGAGGGGGGCTGAGCCCCGCGGCTGTTCCGCTTCTCTTCGGTTTTCTTCGGCTTCGCGGCTCCGCTCATTCTTGCGCATTGGGCTTCTTCTCTTTTCTTCTTCGGCGCGGCCTTGCTTCGCCGGCGCCGTCTTCGCCTTCTTGATCTGCTTCACGTTCTCGGCGACCGACTTCTTCGACTCCCAGACCGCGCCGCCGGCTTTCTCGATACCCTCGATGGTGCGTTTGCTCACAACCGAGCGCGGCTTCTCTTCCAGGATGTCGGGATCGCCAGCCGAACGCGCGGCCTCGTCGTCGGACTTGATCAGCAGCCACGGCTCCTGCTTCTCGCCCGGCCGCTTGCGCATCCGCACCAGATGCCAGCGTCCGCCAAGCTTGTGGCCTTCGAGCGCGAAATCGAGATGGCCCTTGGCATAGCCGCGGCGCGGATCGCCGTCCGGAATCCAGCGGCCCTTGTCCCAAATGAGAACCGTGCCGCCGCCGTACTGGCCCTTCGGGATCGTGCCTTCGAAATCGTTGTACTCGATCGGGTGGTCTTCGACATGAACGGCGAGCCGTTTCTCACCCGGTACCAAGCTGGGGCCGCGCGTGACCGCCCAGCTCTTCATCACGCCGTCGAGCTCGAGCCGCAGGTCGTAGTGCAGACGGCTCGCGGCGTGCTTCTGGATCACGAACGTATCGCCGCCGCGCTTGATCTTGCCCCCGCGCGGTTCGGACGTGACGTTGAATTTTCGTTTCTGGCGATACTTGTCGAGAGCCACAACGATCCTCTGTCCGCGCGGGCGGTCGTACGGGGAATTCATCAGCCTAGTCACATGCAGATGAGGGTAGTGCGCGAGGCGACGATGCCGACATCGCGAAAAACGCCTCCCGCGATACCAAAGTTCCAGGTGACAACGCGATATCAAGCACTTAAACGAGTGCGCGACCCCCAAAGCGCCATCGGCACAGTTAAGCCTGATTTGCGCTTTGTCTGTTTTGTGGTGTAAGGCACGGTAAATATTACGCCTTTCCGGCCCCTTGAAGGCCGGACAAATGCGTGGAGAAACGAGCGTGACAGAGTTGTCGAAAACGCCGCTGCTCGATCAGTGTTTCACTCCCGAAGATCTTCGCAAGCTGGACGAGACGCCAGCTGCGCCAGGTCGCGGACGAATTGCGTCAGGAGACGATCGACGCGGTGTCGATCACCGGCGGACATCTCGGCGCCGGGCTCGGCGTCGTCGAACTGACCGTCGCGCTGCATTACCTGTTTGATACGCCGCGCGACCGCATCATCTGGGACGTCGGCCATCAGGCGTATCCGCACAAGATCCTCACCGGGCGGCGCGACCGCATCCGCACGCTGCGCATGGGCGGCGGCCTCTCCGGTTTCACCAAGCGCGCCGAGAGCGAATACGACCCGTTCGGTGCCGCGCATTCCTCCACCTCGATTTCGGCCGGCCTCGGCATGGCGGTCGCGCGCGATCTTTCCGGCGGCGACAACAATGTCATCGCGGTGATCGGTGACGGCGCGATGACGGCCGGCATGGCCTACGAGGCGATGAACAATGCCGGCGCGATGGACTCGCGCCTGATCGTCATCCTCAACGACAACGACATGTCGATCGCGCCGCCGGTCGGCGCGCTGTCGAGCTATCTCGCCCGCCTCATCTCCAGCCGTACCTATATGTCGCTGCGCGACATCGGCCTGCAGCTTGCGCACAAGATGCCGAAGGGCCTGGAGAAGAAGGCGCAGCGCGTCGAGGAATATGCGCGCGGCTTCCTCACCGGCGGCACGATGTTCGAGGAGCTCGGTTTCTATTACGTCGGGCCGATCGATGGTCACAATCTCGACCACCTGCTGCCCGTGCTGAAGAATGTGCGCGACGCCAAGGCAGGGCCCGATCCTGGTCCATTGCGTGACGCAGAAGGGCAAGGGCTACGAGCCGGCCGAGAAGAGTCCGCCGACAAGTATCATGGCGTGGTCAAGTTCGACGTCGTCACCGGCGTGCAGGCGAAGGCGAAATCGAACGCGCCGCAATACACCAAAGTGTTCGCCGAAAGCCTCGATCAAGGAAGCGCGCAAGGACGACAAGATCGTCGCAGTCACCGCCGCGATGCCGAGCGGTACCGGGCTCGATCATGTTCGGCAAGGAATTTCCCACGCGCACGTTCGATGTCGGCATCGCCGAGCAGCATGGCGTCACGTTCTGCGGCGGCCTGGCAACCGAAGGCTACAAGCCTTTCGCCGTGATCTATTCGACCTTCCTGCAGCGCGCCTACGATCAGGTCGTGCATGACATCGCGATCCAGCGCCTGCCGGTGCGCTTCTGCGATGGACCGCGCCGGGCTCGTCGGCGCCGACGGCCCGACGCATGCGGGCTCGTTCGACGTTGCGTACCTCGGCTGCCTGCCGGGCTTCGTCGTGATGGCGGCTGCGGACGAGGCCGAACTCGTCCACATGGTCGCGACGCAAGTCGCGATCGACGACCGTCCCTCTGCGCTGCGCTATCCGCGCGGCGAGGGCGTCGGTGTCGAGATGCCGGAGTTCGGCGTGCCGCTCGAGATCGGCAAGGGCCGCATCGTCCGTGAAGGCCACAAGGTCGCGCTGCTCTCGTTCGGCACGCGTCTCGCCGAGTGCCTCAAGGCGGCGGACGAACTCGCGCAGCTCGGTCTCTCGACCACGGTTGCGGATGCGCGCTTTGCCAAGCCGCTCGACACCGATCTGGTCCTTCGCCTTGCGCGCGAGCACGAGGTGCTGATCACCATCGAGGAAGGCTCGATCGGCGGCTTCGGCTCCTACGTGATGCAGACGCTCGTCCGAGGAGGGCGCGTTCGATCGCGTCGGCCTGCAAGGTCCGCATGATGGTCCTGCCCGACACTTCATCGATCAGGATTCGCCGAACGCGATGTATGCCAAGGCCGGTCTCGATGCGAAGAGCATCGTGGCGAAGGTGTTCGAGGCCATCGGCCGCGAGAAGATCGGCGCGATCCGGCGGGCTTAAGTCAAGTCGTGCCGGTGCCGCTAGCCTTCGCTTAACATTCGGCCGGATTCACGCTTCCGCTTTCGAAGCGGTACAGAGCGGCAGGGGCGGGACCGCGTGTGTCACGGGTGCCGACGGTGGCAGCCGGCAGGTCGCGTAGGCGCGGCCAGCGCCGCGTGAGCGAGCCGCTGGCTCCGCGCTCGTCTCGTTGCTAAGTCGCCTTCATGACGAAACGCAAACGAGCTGACCTCGTGCTGGTCGAGCGCGGTCTGTTCGAAAGCCGCACGAGGGCGCAGGCCGCCATCGTGGCGGGACTTGTCACGGCGGACGGCGTGACGCTGCGCAAGGCCTCGGATGAGGTATCGCTCGATGCGGTGTTTGAGGCGACACCCGCCCATCCATGGGTCTCGCGCGGCGGGTTGAAGCTTGCGGCGGCACTCGATCATTTCGGCTTCGATCCGGGCGGAGACGTTTGTCTCGACGTCGGTGCGTCGACCGGCGGGTTTACCGAAGTGCTGCTCGCGAACGGCGCAAACAAAGTTTATGCCGTCGATGTCGGGCGCGGCCAATTGCATCCGCGCTTGCGTGACGACCCGGCCGTCGTCTCGCTGGAAGCGACCGACATCCGCAAGCTCGATCCAGCCCAGTTCGACGATGCGCCGGAGTTCGCGGCCGTGGATGTCAGCTTCATCTCGCTCAAGCTGGTTTTGCCGGCGCTCGACCGGCTGCTGCGCCGGCCGTCGCATCTCGTCGCGCTGATCAAGCCGCAATTCGAAGCCGGGCGAGACACATCTCAAGAAAGGTGTCGTGCGCGATCCTGCAATTCATGCGGCGGTGTGTGACGACATCGCGGCATTCGCCGCCTCGCTCGGATGGAATGTCGCTGGCGTCATCCCGTCACCGATCGAAGGCGGCGAGGGGAACAGGGAGTTTCTGCTCGGCGCGTCACGCGCTCGGCGTGATTCATCACCGCGGCGAATGGACCCGACATCAAATCGTGACTTCCCTCCGCGCGTGCCTGACTATGTTGCCGGCCATGACCATGCCGGGAACGATAGCCGCCGCGGGCGAAGCGCCTGCGGGCAAAGCCCTTTGGCGCGCCGAGATGACCGAAACGGTCAAGCTCGCGCTGCCGATTGCGCTCACGCAGCTCGGCCAGATCGCGATGATGACCAGCGACCTGACGCTGATCGGCCGTCTTGGTGACAAGGCGGTCGCGGCGGCGGCGCTCGCCCACACTGTGATGTTCACATGCTTCGTCGATTGGCATGGGCCTGATCTCGGCGGTGACGCCGCTTGCCGCGCAGTATTATGGCGCGCGTCAGCCGCGCATGGTGCGCCGCTGCGCTGCGTGTCGGACTGTGGGCCTCGGTGATTCTCGGCGTGCCGCTGACAGTCGTGCAGCTTTGGGGTGGCGAGCTGCTGCTTCAGCTCGGGCAGACGCGCGAAATCCGCTGGCGCTCGCGCGAGCAATATCTGCAACGGCATGGCGTGGTGCACGGCGCCGGGCGTGGATCTTCATGGCGCTGCGCAACTTCATGAGCGCGATCAACCGGCCGGAGCCGGGCCTGTGGATCACGCTCGCCGCGATCCCGGCGAACACGCTGCTCGCCTACGCGCTGATCTACGGCGACTTCGGGTTGCCGCGGCTTGAGCTGCTCGGCGCGGGCCTTGCGACCACGATCGTCAACGTCGGCATGTGCATCGCGGCCGTGTGGGTGTGCTACGCGCGCCGTCCGTTCCGCAAATATCGCGTTCTCGGGCGCTGGTGGCGCGGCGACTGGCATCTGATGAAGCGGCTGATCGTTGTCGGCGCACCGATGTCCGGCTCATTCCTGCTCGAATATGGCGTGTTCGCCGCGGCCGCGCAGCTGATGGGCTGGATCGGCACGCAGGCGCTTACCGCGCATCAGGTCGCGCTGCAGATCGCCGCCGTGATGTTCATGGTGCCGTTCGGCATCGGCATGGCGGCAACGGTACGCGTCGGCCAAGCCGCGGGACGTGGTGACGCCGCCGCGACGCGGCGCGCGGGATTCGCGGCGATCTCGCTCGGCATCGTCTTCATGGCGGCGATGACGCTCCTCGTCGCGCTGACGCGCCACTCCCTGCCGCTTCTGTTCCTTGGCTGGGACGCGCCCGATCCGCAGACGGTCGCGCTCACCGCCTCGCTGCTGGTGCTCGGCGCGACATTCTTCATCATGGACGGCGCGCAGACCGTCGCGGCGGGGGCGCTGCGCGGGCTGAACGACACGCGCGTGCCGCTGATGTTCGCGGCGATCAGCTTCTGGCTGATCGGCTTTTCGGCCTGCTGGGTGTTCGGCTTCACGCTCGGGCTTGGCGCCTACGGCATCTGGATCGGGCTGTCGGTCGGCATCGCATTTACGCCGTGCTGCTGATCTGGCGCTTTCATCGGCTCACTGCGCGGAACTATCTTCCGGCGATGGTTTGCCGCGCCTTCATGACCGAACGCCTGACGATCGCCCACATCGGCCATCGCGGCGATGGCGTCGCCGACACGGCCGAGGGGCCGGCGTACGTGCCGCTACGCGCTGCCCGGCGAGATCGCGGAGGTCGAGCCGTCTCCCGGCCATCCGGACCGCCGCCACCTGCTGCGCGTCGAGAATGCGAGCCCGGAGCGCATCACGCCGCTGTGCCGGCATTTCGGCGTGTGCGGCGGTTGCCAGACTCAGCATTGGGCGATGGACCCTTATCGCGCGTGGAAGCGCGGCCTCGTGATCGAGGCACTGCGGCAGGCGGGACTCGATGCGCCGGTCGGTGAGCTGATCGATGCGCACGGGGAGGGGAGGCGGCGCATGGTGCTGCATGCGCGGCGGGCTTCGCACGATGTTCTGGAGGTCGGGTTCGCTGCCTACCGCACGCATCAGATCGTCGCGATCGACCGATGCCCGGTGCTTGCGCCCGCGCTCGATGGCGCGATCCCGCCGCGTGGGCGATTGCCGAAGCCACTCGTGCTCACCAAGCCGCTCGATATCCAGATGACGGCGACCGACGAAGGGCTCGACGTCGATGTGCGCGGCTCGGGTCCGCTCAACTCAAAGCAGACCGGTGCGCTGGCGCGGCTTGCCGATAAACACCGCCTCGCGCGGTTGACGCGGCATGGCGAACTGATCGTGCAGCGCACGCCGCCGAGCGTGCACATAGGCAGGGCGACGGTCGCGCTTCCGCCCGGCGCATTCCTTCAGGCGACGCAGGAAGGCGAGGTCATGCTCGCGCGCCTCGTCTCGGACCATGCCGGCAAGGCGAAAAGCGTCGCGGACCTGTTCTGCGGCGTCGGTCCGTTCGCGTTGCGGCTCGCCGAGCGCGCCAGCGTCGCGGCGTTCGACAACGACGCGGCCGCCATCGCGGCGCTGCGCAGGCCGCCAAGGCGCCGGCCTCAAGCCGATCACCGCCGAGGCGCGCGATCTGTTCCGCCGTCCGCTCGTGCCGTCGGAGCTGAACAAATTCGGTGCGGTCGTGTTCGACCCGCCGCGTCAGGGCGCGCAGGCGCAGGCGCGCGAACTCGCAGCATCAAAGGTGCCGATAGTGATCGCGGTGTCCTGCAACGCCGCGACGTTCGCGCGCGATGCGCGCATGCTCGTCGACGGCGGCTACCGGCTCGACGCGGTCACGCCAGTCGATCAATTCCGTTATTCGCCGCATGTGGAGATCGTTGCGCGGTTTGTTCGCTGACTGTCATCCCGGGCGAGGCCGAAGGCCGAGACCCGGGATCCCGCGGTTATGGGCTCCGGCTCTCGCTGCGCTCGGCCGGGATGACGACGGAGTTAACGATCCATTCCGCTTCCGCCCCAGCGGCGCTGCCACATCTGCTCGCCGATCGTGCAGGAGATGCGCGGCGCTTCAGCCGAGGCCGGGATCACGCGCGGCGCACCGTCATGCTTGGCGATATCGAGCACCAGCTTGGTGCGGATGGCGTCCTTGAATTTTTCGCGCTCGCGGATCGGCACCACGAATGCGCCGGGGCCGCCGATCACGCAGTCCTCATAATAGATGTCGAGATCCTTCAGGTCGACCGAGCCCAGCTGCGGCTCCTTCAGCATGATCGGCAGGCCGTTGATGACGATGCCCTTGGCGAGCACTTCGTCGCGCACCAGGTTGACGATCGGTCCCTGATTGTTGGTGCCGTCGCCCGACACGTCGATCACGCGGCGGATGCCGCGATAGCCGTTGCCCTCGAACAGCGCGGCGGAAAACATCAGCGCGCCGGAAATGGACGTGCGGAAAGCGCGGCGCACCGGCATGCGCGCGAGTTCGCGCCGACGCCGCCTGTGCGCTTGCCGGCCCGTCGATCAGCCGCCATGGCAGCACGATGCGCTGCTCGGCGATGCCCGCCCATTCGACCACGGTCACGGCGATCTTGCCGTGCGAGCCCTGTTTCAGCGCGTTGAGAAATTCGGTGGAGGTGAGCGCCTGCACATAGCCCTCGCGTTGCAGCGCCAGTTCGTCCAGGTCCATCGAGTAGGAAATGTCGATCGCCAGCACCAGCTCGACGTCGACTTCGACCGAACCTGCGGCTTTGCTGCCCGGCAGGTCGGCGTAGCGCGGGGCGGAACCCGCGCCGAAGGCGGCGAACGTGAGCGCCGCCGCGCCGATCGCACCCGTCAGAAGCCAGCTACGCCGCATCACACGCCTCCGCGGGTCGATGGTGGCACGCGCGTCGCCGGGGCGAAAGCCGCCTCAGCCCCACAAGGCTTGCGCGGTTTTCACGCGCATGAAGTTCGGCAGGCGCAGGCCGGCGCGCACCAGGTCCGGCCAGTCGTTGCGCGTGACCTTGCCGCGGCACCACGGCGCGCTGCACGTAGCAGGTGAACTCATGATCGAACGAGAAGCTGTAGGTGCCGTAGTCCATCCGCAACTCCTGGCCCGGCCGGATGTCGGACAGCGCCACCAGCGAATTCACGCCGCGATATCCGACATTGGGGTCGCAGGAGTGGTTCATGAAGTTGACCGGATGGCGTACGGCCTCGGGATGGAATGTGCCGCTCACCCGGTCGGTCGCGATGTTGTAGGCGTAACACACGAAGATCGCGCGCATCGCCGGCGTGAGGCTCGGCGATCTGCTGCGGCGAGAGCACCGTGAAGGCGCGCCGCTCCTCTTCGTCGGCCCAGTCGTCTTCGCTGAACAGCCGCGTGCCGCTTCGCGATCGGCTCGCAGGCGAACAGGCCGCGGCCGATCGCGGACGGCCGCACCTCGAACGGAAGCGTCGCGCCCGCGGCTGGAGCCGGGGCGGGCGCGGTCGCTTGACGGACGTCCATCGGGATACTCCTGAAACTCTAGGCGGCCGACGGTTCGCGTGCGCCGACCAGCGCCGGGGCGGGGCTCGGGCGGAAGCGCCGCGCCTCGCGGTGTTTCTTCAGTTCGCGTGCGATGCGCGCATGCAGGAAGCGCGGCATGTTCATGCCGTAGGTGACGGCGAGCTTCTTCCAGTCGTCGCGGCTGATGCGGCCGCGGCAATTGTGCGCGCCGCACGAGCAGGCGAACGCCTCGTCGAAGTTCACCACGAAGCAGCCGTAGTCGATGAACACTTCCTCGCCCCTGCGGATGCGCCGCGCCGCCACGATGTTGCCGGCCACGTCGTAGCGCAGGTTCGGATCGCAGGAGTGGTTGATGAAGTTGTCCGGCGTGGTGACGAAGCGGATGTCCACCGGGCCGACGATCTCGCCGAAATCGACATCGAGCCCATAGCGCAGGAAGAGTTCGCGCGCGGCCGGCGGCAGCTGCCGTATCTGCCCGCGGTCGAGCCGGACCCAGCCCTCCCGGCCGTCGTGCGATTCATTCCATTTGGGGATGAGGATCGTGCCTTCGTCGATGTCGTCGGTTGCAAAGGCGCCCGTATCATACCGGCTTGGCCGCGAGGCCAGCGGAGTCCGACTCCAGAGTGTCGAGTCCATCTTTCGCTATAGGTTGAAGGGTGAACTGCGCGCCAGGCGGAACGCGGCGCGACGCTACGGTGCTACAGGACGCACGCACGCAACGACGTACAGTTCAGCGCACCGATCATGAACGGAAGCTGACCGCATGCGGTGGGATCGAAGGGTCCGGCAATGCACCCGGCATCGTCACGGCCGACCCGCTCGCAGCCCGCGCACGCGGCCGCAAGCTCCCTGACGTTAGAGCCATTGCGGCGATTCGCAACTGCCGTTTGCGACTGTGGACAGGCTAGTGGAGCGGATTTCACATTCGCTACCCCACCCAGCCGCGGGCTCGCAAAGCGAATGTCAAATCCAAAGCTCCACTAGCACTTATACTTGCTAGTGGTCCTTTGATTCTAACATTCGCAAAAGAGCCTGCCGCACAGGGATGCGAATGTTAGAATTGGACCACTAGCGGGTTTCAGCCGACGCCGAGCGCCGCCTCGCTGCGGTCGAGGATCAGCGGGATGATCAGGTCTTCCTCGTCGCCGAGGTGCCGCGTGAGCAGGCGGAGCAGGGCATCGCCCGCCGCCGCGTAGCGTTCGCCGGCCGCGCCGATGCCGGCGTCGTTCACCGGAGTGCGCAGGAAGGCATTCGCGGCATCGACCGTGGCGACGATCTGCTCGTGGATCACCTTGTGGTCGGACTCGAGCACGTCGAAGCCACGTGCAAGCCGCGCCTCCGCGGCCTGAAACACCGGGAAATAGTGCAGGTCCTCGATCTGATGATGCGCGTTGAGCTGCTGCAGGAAGAACTGCAGGCGCGGCGGGAAGAACGCGCGGAAGTCCTGCGCCGTCGCCTTGCCTTCGCGAAAAGCGGCCGTCGCGTCGGACAGCGCCGTGCCGATCTCGCGGAACATGTCGTGCCGCGACAGCCAGAACTGCGCCATGTCGCCGAGGTTGGCGTGGCCCTGCCAGCATTCGCGCGGGTAGCGATCGATCAGGTGGCACAGGTCGGCCGGCCAGCCGGAGCGGGTGTCGAGCGCGAGTTCGGGTTTCAGGAGTTCGGTCACCGGGCGTAGATAGCGGCTGATCGCCGCGACACAAGGCTCAGTGGCCGATCGGCGGCTTTCCGTGGCGGTAGCCGAGCGAGAGCCACTCCCACACCGCCACCATGATGAGCACCGCGGTCGCGGCGGCCGAAAGTGCAAGTGGGGGCACATAGGGCACCGCGAAAGCGAGCGCCGCCAGCAGCGCGAGCCCGACGGTGTGCGAGAGCGGCGCATACGGCGCAGTTAGCCATTTGAATAACGAATTGCCGGCGAGATAGAGCGCCGGGCCGCCGAGGATGACAGCCGCGGTGGCGGCCCCGGTGTGGCCGCCGGGATGCTTCAGCACCAGCTCATCGCCGACTGCCGTCACGATGATGCCGGCGACGATCGGGATGTGCAGGTAGGTGTAGCCGGAGCGCGCGAGCCGTCCGGGATCGCGCGATTCCGCGAGGACATGCGACGAACGCTCCGCGCCGATGTTGAAGTACACGACCCACATTGCGGCGCTGCCGATGAAGGCATTGGCGAACGCCGCGAAGGAGACCGCGTTCCAGGTGAGACCCGCGAAGGTCGCGCCGGTGATCAGGATCGACTCGCCGAGCGCGATGATGATGAACAGGGAGCAGCGCTCGGAGAGGTGGCCGCCTTCCACGGTCCAGTCCGCCGTGGTCGAGCGGCCGAGCCCCGGCACGACGAAGCCGACCATCGGCGCGGCGGTGTCGACCGCGAGCGCGGCCGCCCACAGCGCGATCCGCGTTCCGCCGTCCGCGAAGCCGCCCGCGATCCACAGCGCCGCGCCAAGGCCACGCCACACCGCGATGCGCTGAAAGTTGCGGTAGTTGCCAGCGTCGTGGCGCTTGAGCGCCCACAGCATGAACAGCTTCGGCGTGATCTCGACGATCCCATAGGCCAGTCCGAACGCGAGGCCTCGCGCGCCGAAGGCCTGCGGGATCGCGGCGGCCATGAACAGCGCACCGAGCATCAGCGCGAATAGCAGCACCCGCACCGGCGCGCGCTCGGGGTCGAGCCAGTTGGTGATCCAGGCGTTGTCGATCCACGCCCACCACACGGCGACGATCAGGATCGCGGTTTCCAGCACGCCGATCGGGGTGAGGTGTTCAAGCAGCCCGTGCGAGAGCTGCGTCACGGCGAACACGAAGACGAGATCGAAGAACAGCTCGATGAACGTGACGCGGGCGTGGCCGTGCCCGCGTGGGCGCAGGTGATTGGTGCGGGCGGAGATCATGGCGCAATGAGACCATGAATCAGGATGAACTGCATCTTCCGGATGATTTGGCGGCGGCCGACCTGCGCTGGCCTGCTACCCCTCCAGCCCCTCCGTACCCGTAATCTCGATCCCGAACCCGCCGAGGCCCACGTAAGTTCGGTCGCTCGATGACAGCAGCCGGATCGAGCGCACGCCGAGATCCTTCAAAATCTGCGCGCCGAGGCCGATCTCGCGCCATTGGTGCGTGCGCGCGGCTTCCGCACCGGTCTCGTCCTGCGGCAAAGCCTGCACCGGCACGCCGGCGACGCCGTCGCGCAGCACCACCATCACGCCGCGGCCCGCCTGTTTGAAGCGCGCGAGCGACGCGTTGACGGATTTGCCGCCGCCGAACACGTCGGTGATGATGTTGGCGCGATGCAGCCGCGTCGGCACGTCGGCGCCGTCGCCGATGCGGCCATGCACCAGCGCCATGTGATGCACCTTGTCGAACGGCGTGACGTAGGCATACGCCTTGAGCGTGCCGATGCTCGTGTCGACCGTAAATTCGGCGACCCGCTCGACCAGCTTCTCGCGTGCCTGCCGGTAGGCGATCAGGTCGTCGACCGAAATCTGCTTGAACTTGTGCTTCTCGGCGAAGGCCTTGATCTGCGGCCCGCGCATCACGGTGCCGTCGTCGTTGACGAGCTCGCAGATGACGCCGACCGGCTCGATGCCGGCAAGCCGGCACAGGTCGATCGCGGCTTCGGTGTGCCCGGAGCGCATCAGCACGCCGCCTTCCTTGGCGATCAGCGGAAACACGTGGCCGGGGCGCACGAAGTCTGCCGCTCCCGCGTTGTTGTTGGCGAGGTTGCGCACGGTCGCGACGCGATCGTCCGCCGAGATGCCGGTGGTGGTGCCGTGCTTGTAGTCGACCGAGACGGTGAATGCGGTGCCGTGCGGCGCGTCGTTGTCGGCAACCATCGGAGCAAGGCGCAGCCGCTGCGCGGTCTCGGTGGTGATCGGCGTACACACGATGCCGGCGGTGTTGCGGATGATGAACGCCATCTTCTCGGGCGTTGCATGGATTGCGGCCATCACGAGGTCGCCCTCGTTCTCGCGATCGTCGTCGTCGGTGACGACCACGATCTCGCCGCGCCCGAAGGCCTCGACGGTTTCGGTGACGCGGGACTGAGTATCCGACATGAGCGAGTTGATCCATTGCTGTGAGGGCACGAGGCCGACGAAGTCATTGGGCGTGACCGCGCCCGCGGTCTCCTTTGCGATGCGCTCGGCGAGTTCGAGCGAAGGCAATTCGCCCTCGCAAATCTGAGTAATCCGGCCGGGCGAAATACCGACCGCCCGCGCGAAGGCGCTGCGGGGCGTGTTGGTGCGCTCAAGCCAGCCGGAGAGGTCCATCCGGTATTTTAGCGTGGCTAAAATGCTCTCGCAAGATATTGAAATCGCGTGAATTACCGAGACTAGCGCCCGAGGAAGTAGGTCGGGATCCAGGAGGACAGGCCGGGGATCAGGATCACCAGTACCAGCACCAGCGTTTCGGCCAGCATGAAGGTCCACACATGCCGGTTGGTCTGGTCGATCGGCGTTTTGGCGATGCTGGTGGTGATGAAGAGCAGCGGCGCGGTCGGTGGCGACACCGCGCCGATCTGATTGCAGATGACCATCACGAGGCCGACCTGGAACGGGTCGAGCCCGTACAGCTTGGTGACGCTCACGGCGACCGGCGCGAACACCAGCAGCACGATCAGCGAGTCGACGAACGTGCCGAGCAGGATCATCACGGCGGCGAGGATGAACAGGATGGCCGTCGGGCTCGACGAGAGTGTCGAGACATAGCTCAGCACCATCGCGTCGAACTGCAGGTACGACAGAATCCAGCCCATCGGGCCCGACACCGCGATGATGCCGGACACCATCGAGGTGGTGATCGCCGCGTCGACCAGAATGTTGGGGATTTGCTTCAGCGAAATCTTCTTTGCGATGAAGCCGATGACGAGCGCATAAACGCAGGCGACCGCGCCCGCTTCGGTCGCGGTGAACACGCCGGACAGGATGCCGCCGACGATGATCAGTGGTGCAAGGAGTCCGGACCATGCCGAGCGAATGGAATGCCACAGCGCGCATAGGTCGAAGCGTTCCGTGACCTGGCGCAGTTCCGGATACTTCGGGTGATACGTGTAGAGCTTGATGGTGATCATCAGCGCGAGGCCGATCATGATTCCCGGGATGATGCCGCCGAGGAACAGCCCGCCGATCGAGACCTGCGCGATCGCGCCATAGACCACCATCGTCATGCTGGGCGGAATGATCGCGCCCATCGTCCCGGCAGTGGCGATCAGCGCCGCCGCGAAGCCCGGCTTGTAGCCCGATTGCTTCATGGTCGGGATCAGGATCGACCCGATCGCGGAGGCGTCGGCGGTCGATGAGCCCGAGACGCCCGACATCACCATGCTGCCGACGACGGAGGCGTGCGCGAGCCCAGCGCGGAAGTGGCCGACCAGCGCGCGCGCGAAATCGACAAGCTGCCGGCTGATGCCGCCCGCCGTCATGATCGAGCCGGCGAGGATGAAGTAAGGCATCGCCAGCAGTGTGAACGAGTCGAGCTGCCCGTACATTTTCTGGGCGAACAGCGGCATCACGACGTCGCGCAGCATCGCCATGCCGACGAATCCGATCAGCGCGATCGACAGCAGGATCGGGATGCCGATCAGCATCACGCTGAGCAGCGACGTGAGCAGGAAGGTGATCATGGCGCGACTACCTCGGGCGGTAGCTCGTCAGGATCGGGTGGCGGAAGCTCGCCGGTGAGGCGCCGCACGACCACGAGCAGCAGATACACGCTGCCGAGGATCATGCCGTAGTACGGATAGCTCATCGGGATTTCGAGGCCGGGCGAAACCGAATTACCGGTCACCAGCGAAACGCGATAGCTGTAGTAGGCGGTCGCGATCGCGAACCCGACCCACAGCAGTTCGTTGATGAGATCGAGCGCCTTGTTCATCCACGGCGCGAGCACGCGCCGGATCGCCTCGACGGTGATGTGCGCGCCGCGCCGGTACGCAATCGGAATCGCCAGAAACACAAGCCAGATGTGGCCGAAGATCTGGATCTCCTCGCTCCAGCTCGGCGTGGAGTTCAGCACGAAGCGGCTGAACACCTGCCACGAACCGATCATCACCATGCCGGCGAAGATCGCGGCGACGAGCAGCTCGATGGTGCGGTCGATCGCGGCGAAGACGGGTTTCATGGAGCACTACCTCAGACCACACTCCGCTCATTCCCGCGCAAGCGGGAATCCAGTTCTTTGCTTGATTCTGGGTCCCCGCTTTCGCGGGGACGAGCGGATGTGAATTGCCCGACAGTTACTGCGACGCCAGAATCTGCTTGAGCAGGTGCTCGGCCTTCAGCTTCGCCGCCATCTCCTGCTGAAACGCCGCTGCATTCTTGCGCGCCTCGGTCATGTCGGGCTTGGTGATGGTCATGCCGCGCTTTTGCAGTTCGGCCATGCCCTCGGCATCGCGAACCGGCGACATGCCGCGCGCGATGTCGGTCGCGAGCTTGGCGCCTTCCAGCACGATCGCCTGCTCCTTCGCGTCGAGCTTCTTCCACTCCGACAGCGAGAATGCGACGACGGTCGGATCAATGAGGTGCTGCGTCAGCGCGTAGTATTTGGCGATCTCGTAGAATTTGAACGAGGCCGTCGTCGTGGCGGTGTGTTCGTAGCCGTCGAGCACGCCGCTCTGCATCGAGGTGTAGACCTCGCCGAAGTTCATCGGCGTCGCCGAGGCGCCCATGGCGTTGACCGCGCCGACAAACACCGGCGTCGGGATGGTGCGAATCTTCAAGCCCTTCAGGTCGGCGACCGTCTTGATTTCCTTCTTCGCCGTGACGACGTTGCGGTAGCCCCATGAATAGAGATAGCCGAGGGCCTTGAAGCCGATGGCCTCAAGCTCCTGCGACAACTCGGCGCCCACCGGACCGTCGAGCACGCGCTGCACATGGTCGTAGCCGCTGAAGATGAACGGAAGTCCGATTACGCCGCACTTGGCTTTGCAGAAGTTGGCGAACTCGGCCATGCCGCCGACATGCATGCTGGCGCCGGAGCCGAGCTGCATCGCCTCGATCACCTGACGCGATTGTCCGAGCCCGCTGTTCGGAAAAATCTTCACGTCGAGCGTCGGCGCCTTGCTGTTCACGTAGTTGGCGAAGATCCACGCGAACATCTGATGCTCGGTGCCTGTGATGTCGTCGGCGCCGGCGTGATTGATGCGGATGACCTTCTTCTCCTGCGCCTCAACTTCGGCAACGCCGAGCGGGATCGTCGCCGCCAGCGACAGGCAGACGGTTACGAACAGCGAACGGACGAGTGACGCCTTGGACATCGCTTTGCTCCCTGAAGTGCGCCGGGCATTCCGGCTTGCGTCTTGTTTTATGCATGATCTATACAGCAATTTGTCTGACAAGAGGAAGTAGGAAGTTTTGAACAGGCGCGCCACCATCAAGCGCAGGCCGCGAAAGGATGCCGGACACAACCGCCCGAAGTGGTTCGCCGTGTGCGATACGGTCGGGCGCGACATCGTCGGGCGCAAGCTTGCGCCGGGAGCGCTGCTGCCGACCGAAGCGGAGCTCGGGCGTAAGCTGCGGGTGAGCCGGCCGTCGCTGCGTGAAGGGCTGCGCGCGCTGGCCGCCAAGGGGCTGGTCGAGACGCGCACGCGCCGCGGCACGATCGTGCGGCCGAAGGAATGCTGGGACATTCTCGATCCCGACGTGCTGGGGTGGATGGCCAACGCACCGCCCGATCAGGAATTCCTGATGGCGTTGCTCGAACTGCGCACCAGTATCGAGCCTGCGGCCGCGCGGCTCGCGGCGCAGCGCGCCTCGCCGCGGCAGGTTCTCGAACTTGAGGAATCCTATCGCGGAATGGCGGCGTCCCTGCCGAACGATCTCGAAGGCTGCTGCAAGCACGATCTCGACCTGCACGAGGGGATCATCGCGGCGGCGGGCAATGTCTTCCTGTCGCGCTTTGCCGCCGTTATCCGCACCGCGCTGCGCTCGTCGTTCCTGGTCTCATACGATGCGCGCGAATCCTACGAAAACTCGCTGATCGAGCACTGGGCGGTGATCGACGCCATCCGCAAGCGCATGCCTGGCGAGGCGGAGCGCGCGATGCGGTTCCTGCTCAAGGGGACAGCGCGAGACCTTGCGCCGGCGTTCCCGCACATCAAGCCCGAAAAGGCGGCGGTGCCGGCGGGCAAGCGGGCGCGTCCCGCCATCATGCGGCACAAGGCCGGTTGACCGTTATTTTTTCTCGAAAGGCCACTGCGGTCCATCGCCGACCTGCGCCCTGTGGCGCAGGTAGTGATCCGCGATCACGCACGCCACCATCGCTTCACCGATTGGCACCGCGCGGATGCCGACGCATGGGTCGTGGCGGCCCTTGGTGACGATCTCGGTCTCGTTGCCGTAGCGGTCGACGGTCTTGCGCGGGTTGAGGATGGAGGAGGTCGGCTTCACGGCAAAGCGCGCGACGATCATCTGGCCGGTGGAGATGCCGCCCAAGATTCCGCCGGCGTGGTTGGCGAGGAAGCGCGGGCGGCCGTCATTGCCCATGCGCATCTCGTCGGCGTTTTCCTCGCCGCTCATCGCCGCGGTCGCAAAGCCGTCGCCGATCTCGACACCCTTCACCGCGTTGATGCTCATCAGTGCGCCCGCAAGGTCCGCATCGAGCTTGCCGTAGACCGGCGCGCCGAGGCCCGCGGGGATATTTTCGGCGACGACCTCGATCACGGCGCCTGTGGACGAGCCGCTCTTGCGTACGCCGTCGAGGAATTCGGTGATCTTCGCTTCGGAGCCCGCGTCGGGGCAGAAGAACTGGCTTTCTCCGACGTGGTTCCAATCCCAGCGCGTTCGGTCGACCCGATGCGGGCCAACCTGGATCAGCGCGCCGCGGACCACCATGCCGGGCACGATTTTCCGCGCGATGGCGCCCGCGGCGACTCGCGCTGCGGTCTCGCGCGCCGATTGCCGCCCGCCGCCCCGATAGTCGCGCAGGCCGTACTTCGCATCGTAGGTGTAGTCGGCGTGGCCGGGACGGTAAGTGTCTTTGATTTCTGAATAATCCTTCGAGCGCTGGTCGACGTTCTCGATTAGCAACGCGATCGGCGTGCCGGTGGTGACGGGTTGTCCGCTCTCGTCCGGGAATGTGCCGGAGAGGATTTTCACGGTGTCCGGCTCGCGCCGCTGAGTCGTGAAGCGCGACTGCCCGGGGCGGCGCTGGTCGAGCCAGGGCTGGATGTCCGATTCGGTCAGCGGAATACGCGGCGGGCAGCCGTCGACCACGCAGCCGAGCGCGACGCCGTGGCTCTCGCCGAAGGTCGTGACACGAAAGAGATGGCCGAAGGTATTGTGCGACATTGCGTTTCGCCCGTGCGGCGTGTGGTAGCCCGCGTCATCATGGGGGTCAAACCGTGAAGCGCGAATTGAGAATTGCGGTTAGCGCGTGCCCATCGGCATGCCGGAACTGCGACATTCCGTCTTCTCCATCCGGCAAACTACGCAGCTTGGACGGCCTTCGCATTCACATGACTGAACGCATGTTAATGGAAACCTGAACGCACATTAAGCTCCGGATTTATCTCGCGTTTTTTCCGTTATTCATGGCGCGTTCATCGCGCGCCACCTATCTCTCGTGACGGGGAAACGGGGGCGGTATTGGCAGCGATTGGCTGCTCGATCTCCCTTCAGAGAAGCCAAGAGAGCCGGGCGCCACGCGATGCATCAACCTGCCGACATTCGTAGTCTCAGCGCGCACCGTGTCGCGGCTGGCTCCGTGGTGGAGCTTCGTCCGACCAGCCCTGAGTTGCGCGACGCAATTGCGCCGATCCGCCGTAGCTTCGGTCCGCCGAAAATCGTCGTACGCGAGCACACCAACAACGCAGTGCGATGGAAGGCAGGCGAGCGGCTCAACCACGTACTGGAAGAAACCTGCATCCGCTTCGCGGACAACGACGCCGTCATCATCGGCGACGACACGCTGAGCTATCGCGAGCTGAACCGCCGCGCCAACCAAATGGCGCGCTATCTGATCGAGCAGGGCATCAAGTCGGGCGATCGCGTCGCACTGCTGTTCGACAAGTCCGCCGAAACCTACATCGCGATGCTCGCCGTGATGAAGTGCAACGCAGCCTACGTGCCGCTCGATGCCGCGTTCCCGATCGAGCGTGTGCGCTTCATCCTCAGCGATGCCGAAATCTCGGCAATCGTCACGATGTCGAGTTTCGCGGAGCGCCTCGCCGATCTCGACGTGAACAAGATCTTCCTCGACGCCGCGAAAGGTGCAATTGCGGCGAAGTCCGCCGAGCCGATCCACGAGGTCGCGCCGCCGGTCGAGCCGCTCTGCTACATCATCTACACCTCGGGCACGACCGGTAACCCGAAGGGCGTCGGCATCGCGCACAACAGCATCTGCAATTTCGTCCGCGTCGCGGCCGAGCTTTACGGCTACGCGCCGGGCGACCGCGTCTATCAGGGCATGACGATCGCCTTCGATTTCTCGATCGAGGAAATCTGGGTGCCGCTGCTCGCGGGCGCGACGCTGGTTCCGGCGCGCGCCGGGTCGACGATGATCGGCGAGGAGCTTGCCGACTTCCTGCGCGACAACGACGTGACTGTGATGGCGTGCTGCCCGACGCTGCTCGCGACGATCGAGCAGGACCTGCCGAAGCTGCGCATCCTGCTGGTTGGCGGCGAAGCCTGCCCGCAGAACCTGGTGGCGCGCTGGTATCGCCCGGGCCGCCGCATCCTGAATTCGTATGGTCCGACCGAAGCGACCGTCACCGCAACGCTCACCGAGTTGATGCCGGACAAGCCGGTCACCATCGGCGTGCCGCTCTCGACCTATTCGATCGTCATTCTCGATCCGGCCGAAGACAAGACCGTCGCGCCGGGCGAACTCGGCGAGATCGGCATCGCGGGCGTCGGCCTCGCGCTCGGCTACATGAATCGCGACGAACTCACGATGAAGAAGTTCATCCGTGACTTCCTCAACATCCAGAACAATCCCTCGGGCCGTATCTACCGCACCGGCGACCTCGGCCGCATCGACGAGAACGGCGAGGTCGAGTACCGCGGCCGCATCGACACGCAGGTGAAGATCCGCGGCTACCGCATCGAGTTGAACGAGATCGAGGCGGTGCTGCTCGACATGCCGCAGATCGCGCAGGCCGCGGTGACGACGTTCGAGCCGGAGGAGGGTGTCGTCGAGATCGTCGCCTACTACGCGCTCAAGCAGGGCACCGAACTGCCGCGCAACGAGATCTCGCAGGCGCTGCGCAGCAAGCTGCCCGTCTACATGGTGCCGGCGTTCCTCGAGCAACTCGATGTCGTCCCGATGACGCTGAGCAACAAGGCCGATCACAAGAAGCTGCCGAAGCCGCAGCTGGCGCGCTTCTCGGCGGCGCAGGGTTACGTTCCGCCGAAGACCGACAACGAGCGTGTCCTGCACGATGCGGTGGCGAAAGTGCTGCAGGTCGAGCGCGTCTCGACCGAGCATCATTTCTTCGACGACCTCGGCGCGAACTCGCTGCTGATGGCGCGCGTTTGCGCGGCGCTCCGCAAGACATCGAGCATGTCGAACGTGTCGATGCGCGACATCTACACGAATCCGACCATCGCCAAGCTCGCGCACCATCTGGATACGGCGATTGAGGGCGTCGTCGCGACGCAGCCCGAGCCGTTCCATATTCCATCGAACCTCGCGTACTGGACCTGCGGCGCGATGCAGGCGTTGTTCTACATGGTGTACGGGCTGTTCAGCCTCTGGGTGCTGGACGTCGGCTACCAGTGGGCGACCGCGACGCAGAGCGCGCTTGAGCTTTATGCGCGCAGCGTCGTGTTCGCGGCGGGCTCATTCGTCGTGCTGACCGCGATTTCGATCATCGCGAAGTGGACGCTGATCGGCCGGTTCAAGGTGCAGTCGTTCCCGATCTGGAGCATGGCGTATTTCCGCTTCTGGGTCGTGAAGACCCTGATGCGCACGTCGCCGATGATGGGCTTCACCGGCACGCCGATCTACAATTTCTATCTGCGCCTGATGGGCGCGAAAATCGGCCGCAACGTCGTCATATCATCGCGGCACAGCCCGGTCTGCGCCGACCTTCTTTCAATCGGCGACAATACCATCCTGCGCAAGGACTCGATCGTGCTGGGCTACCGCGCGCAGTCGAACTTCATTCACACCGGTCCGGTCGAAATCGGCGCGAACGCCTTTGTCGGCGAAGCGAGCGTGCTCGATATCAACACCACGATGGGCGATAACACTCAGCTCGGCCATGCCTCGTCGCTGCAGAGCGGGCAGCGCGTGCCGGACGGCAAGCGTTATCACGGCTCGCCCGCGGTTGAGACCACCTCGGACTACTGCCCGATCCCGAGCGTCGAGAGCGGCTGGTTCCGCACCGCGTTCTTCTCCGGGATCGAGCTTGCGGCGCTCCTTCTGGTCGCCATTCCGGTGCCAGTCATCGCGTATCGCTTCTGGGAGCAGTATTCGGCCGATGTCAGTTCGGACCTCGGCGTGACGACGTTCTGTCGCTGCTCGGCATGTCGGCGGCCGGCTTCTTCGGCGCGCTCGTCCTCGGGCTGATTTCAGTCTATGTCATCCCGCGCCTGTGCATGATGTTCCTGAAGCCCGGCGTCACCTATCCGACGTTTGGCTTCCACTACCTGATGCAGAGCATCATCCTGCGCGTCAGCAACTCGCATTTCTTCTGCGTGCTGTTCGGCGACTCGTCGTTCATCACGACCTGGATGAGCAAGGTCGGCTGGAACCTGAACAAGGTCGAGCAGACCGGCTCGAACATGGGCACCAACCAGCGCCACGATAATCCGTTCCTGTGCAACATCGGCTCCGGCACGATGGTCTCGGACGGACTGTCGATGATCAACACGCACATGTCGGCGACGTCGTTCCAGCTTGCCGAGTCGAAGATCGGCGAGAACAACTATCTCGGCAACGACATCTTCTATCCGCCGAACGGCAAGACCGGCCGCAATGTGCTGCTCGGCACCAAGACCATGATCCCGATCGACGGCCCGGTGCGCGAGAACGTCGGCCTGCTCGGCTCGCCCGCGTTTGAAATCCCGCGCATGGTCGATCGTGATCGCGACATGAACGCGGCATTCGACGAAGAGACGCGTCGTGCGCGGTTGCGCCAGAAGAATATCTACAATGCTGTTACGGCGGGCCTCTTCCTGCTGGCCCGCTTCATGGCGGTGTTCGCCGCCGTGGTGCTGTGGACCGCTGCGCTCGGCTGGTACGACCAGTTCGGGACGCTTGCGTTGTTCGCCGGTACGGTTGTGATCGGCGCCGCCACGATCGCGCTCTACATCCTGCTTGAGCGCGCGAGCCTTGCGTTCAAGCGCCTCGAACCGAAGCTCGCCTCGATCTACGACCCGTACTTCTGGTTCCACGAGCGGCACTGGAAGATGTCCGAGTTCGCCGGTCGTCGGCCTGTTCGGGGGCACGCCGTTCCGCCCGATGATCATGCGCGCCGTCGGCATGAAGGTCGGCAAGAAGGTGTTCGACTGCAGCCGCTCCGTGACCGAGCGCACGCTCACCCAGGTTGGCGACTACGCCAACCTCAACGAGGGCTGCGTGCTGCAGGCGCATTCGCTCGAGGAGGGCGTGTTCAAGTCGGACTACATCCGGATGGGCAGCGGCTGCTCGATCGGCCCCGGCGCGTTCGTGCATTACGGCGTCACGATGGGCGATCACGTGGTGCTTGATGCCGATTCCTTCCTGATGAAGGGCGAGGTGCTCGACTCTTACACCGCGTGGCGCGGCAATCCGGCGAAGCTTGCGCGCAGTCATGCGGCGGTGTGCGGCACCCAAGATGTGCCGTGCGACGAGTATCTGGCGGTCGCCGCGGAGTAACTCTCGCGGTTCGCGCCGTCCATCGGCGGGCTGGATGCACGAGGACGTCGAACTCAGGGACGTGAAGGCCGACAACTGGCAAGCTGTTGTCGGCCTTGAACTCGACCCCGATCAGGAAGAATTGGTCGCAAGCAATGCCGAGTCGTTGCGCGAGGCGCGACGCGATCCCGGCGCGCGTCCCCGTGCGGTCTACGCGGGCGAACAGCTTGTCGGCTTCCTGATGTATGACGCGGGCGAACCCGACGATGAGCCCCGCGAAGCGTTGATCTATCGCTTTATGGTCGACCGTGCGCACCAAGGCAGGGGATACGGCCGCGCCGCGCTCGCGCGAGCAATCGATGAAATCAAGGCGGTCGGCGGTGTAAAGAAGATTTCAATCAGCTACATGCCGGATAACCCGACTGCAAAGCCGTTCTACGCGAGCTTTGGATTTGTCGAAGTCGGCCTCGACGAAGATGACGAGATGATTGCGGAACTGAGGCTTTGAGCGCGCTCGATCCTTCGCTGCAGCGCGACTTCGATCGACTCGCGGTGCCGGGGCTGTTGATGGGCCATCGCGTGATCTCGCCGGGTGATGAAGATGCACTGCTCGACGCTGAGGCGGCCTCGATTGTATCGCCCGTCATCGGCATGCGGCGCGCCAGCGGTGCAGCGCGGATGGTGTCGCGTCAGCTTTTGACGCAGCTTGGACATGACGGCGTCGCAATTCCGAAGGGGACATCCGGCGCGCCAGTCTGGCCTGAGGGAGTCGTGGGCTCGATGGCGCATGACGACCGGGTTGCGGTGGCGGCGGTCGGATCGACGCGCGACTTCGGCAGTATCGGAATCGATGTCGAGCCTGCCGAACTATTGCTCCCGGACATGCTCGACCTGATCGCGACGCCGGACGAACTGCGGAAAATTGCCGACGATCCGCTCCGCGGCCGGCTGCTCTTCGCCGCGAAGGAGGCAACCTACAAAGCGGCGTATCCGCTGGACGGCGTATTTCTGGAATTCCGCGACATCGAAGTCGATCTCGCGGAAGGAAAGGCCGTCACGCGCACAGGGCATGCCTTTGCGCTGCGAACCTGCATCTCGTCACATGTGGTGGCTTTGGCGCTGGCGTGAGCCAGAGTGGACGGACTGCCGGACACTACTCTTTCAACTGCCCGATGTCCGGTGCGGCCGGGTTCTTCATGCCGACGATATGATAACCGGCGTCGACATGATGCACCTCGCCGGTCACGCTGCGCGACATGTCGGAAAGCAGATAGACGCCAGCGTCGCCGACTTCCTCGATCGTCACGGAGCGGCGCAGCGGCGCGTTGTACTCGTTCCATTTCAGGATATAGCGGAAGTCGCCGATGCCGGCCGCGGCCAGCGTCTTGATCGGACCGGCCGAGATCGCATTGACGCGGATGTTTTTGTCGCCGAGATCGGCGGCGAGATACATCACAGAGGCCTCAAGCGCGGCCTTGGCGACGCCCATCACGTTGTAGTGCGGCATCCATTTCTCGGCGCCGTAGTAGGTCAGCGTCAGCAGCGAGCCGCCGTTCGGCATCATCTTCTCGGCGCGTTGCGCGACCGCCGTGAAAGAGTAACAGGAAATCGCGAGCGTCCTGTTGAAGTTGTCCGCCGTCGTCTCGACATAGCGGCCGGTGAGCTGATCCTTGTCGGAAAAGGCGATCGCATGCAGCACGAAATCAAGCGATCCCCACGCCGACTTCACGGCGTCGAAGGCCGCATCGATCGAGGCATCGTCGCTTACGTCGCAATGGCCGACCACCAGCCCGTCGACCTCCTCGGCGAGCGGCTCGACACGCTTTCGCAGCGCATCCCCCTGATAGGTGAATGCGAGATCGGCCCCATGCTGTCGCGCCGCCTTGGCGATGCCCCAGGCGATCGAGCGGTTGTTCGCGACCCCCATGATCAGGCCGCGCTTGCCGCGCATAAGTCCGGATTCCGCCATTGCTTTCCTCGGCGCCGCGCGGCTTGGCGCCGGCGGTCCCCCTAATGGCATAGGGCAAATGGGCCAGCAAGCAAGCCCGGATGCTGGCGCCGGCCTTCGAGAATCGGGAATATCGGGCGCTTGCGCGGGGTTTTCCCAGGCACAGAGATATCGTCCGCGAAGGACTCAAGTTGAGCGGTTTCCGGCAGGACATCCAGGCGACGATCCCGGCGCTGCGCCGCTATGCGCGCGCGCTGACGCGCGATGCCGAGGTCGCCGACGACCTGGTGCAGGACACGCTGGTGCGCGCGTTGCGCTCCGAGCATCTGTTTCACGGCGGAGATATCAGGAGCTGGCTCTACACGATCCTGACCAATCTCAACCGCAACCGGCTGCGCTCGCTCGCGCGCCGTCCGGCGCATTCGCCGATCGAGGACGAGGACGCGCCGGCCTCGCCGGGGCCGGAAGCGGGCGGACGCGATATCGAGCGCGCGCTCGCCACGCTGGTCGACGATCAGCGCGTCGCGCTGCTGCTCGTGGTGCTGGAAGGCTTGAGTTACCGCGAGGTCGCCGAAGTGCAGGGCGTACCGATCGGCACGGTGATGTCGCGGCTCGCGCGTGCCCGGGCGCAGATCAGGGCTTATCTCGACGGCGAGCGGATGCCGCTGCGCCGCGTGAAGTGAAAATGGTGAGAACCGATGATTGATCGAGAACCACCTGTCACGGAAGACGAGTTGCACGCCTATGTCGATGGCGAGCTTGCCGCCGACCGTCGTGCGGCCGTCGAAAAATGGCTCGGTACGCATGCCGAGGATGCCGCCCGCGTCACCGCATGGCGCGCGCAGGCCGATGCGATCCGCGCGCGCTATGGCGCGGTCGCGAGCGAGCCGGTCGCCCCGCGTTTCGATCTCGATCGCCTCGCGCGCACGGGGCGCAAATGGTCGCGGCTTGCGGCAGCCGCTGCCGTGGTGGCGTTCCTTCTCGGCGGTGGCGCGGGCTGGTTCGGGCGCAGCGTGTGGGAGGGCTTTGGGCCAACGCGCGCGGTGACAACCGAGGCCTTCGAGGCGCACCGGCTCTAC
The DNA here is from genome assembly GCA_963779545.1 of uncultured Alphaproteobacteria bacterium. Taxonomy (GTDB): domain Bacteria; phylum Pseudomonadota; class Alphaproteobacteria; order Rhizobiales; family Xanthobacteraceae; genus PALSA-894. The sequence goes on from CAVZYQ010000023.1 coordinate 47,382, forward strand.
ATCGCGGAGGTGCGCCATCCGATCGAGGTGAAGGCCGGCGAAAGCCATCTCAACCGCTGGCTCTCGCGCCGCATTGGCTACGGAATGCCGACGCCCGATCTCGAAACGTTCGGACTGAAGCTGCTTGGCGGCCGTTTGTTGCCGGGAAACGCCGGACGCCCCGCCGCTCTCTATATGTATGAAGGTCCGACAGGCGAGCGCTTCACCATCTACTCGCGAAAGGATCAGGCGCCGCAATCCGCGCTGCGCTATCGCGCGGCAGGTCCGGTTGGCTCGGTCTTCTGGGTCGATGATGACGCGGCATTCGTGGTGAGCGGCCCCGCGGATCGCGCACGGCTGCAGAAGGTGGCCGAGGCGGTCTACGAACAGGTGGAGAACCGGCAGCAGACGAGTTCGCTGCCGCGCCAGTTGTCGGACGCACGCGGCACGCGGAAATAGCGCGTGCCGCTCAGCCAAAGTCCTTGCGCGGATCGTAGTGGTTCTGCGCGCGCCACGTCTTCATCAGCTCTTCGAGGTCGGCATCCTTGCCGTCGGGAAGAATGATCTTCGTCGTCACGTAGAGATCGCCTGCGTTGGGTTTGCCCGGCAGGCCTTTGCCCTTCAGCCGGAACGCGCGGCCACTCGACGTATTCGGCGGAATGGAAAGCTCCACCGCGCCGTCGAGCGTCGGCACACGCACCTTCGCGCCGAGCACCGCTTCGTCGAGCGAGATCGGCAGTTCGAGCCGCAGGTTCTGCCCCTCCACCTTGAACAGCGGATGCGGCGCGATCGTCACCGTGATCAGCACGTCGCCCGGCGGACCGCCGCCGGGCGCCGGCATGCCTTGGCCGCGCAGCCTGATCTGTTTGCCGTCGGCGATGCCCGGCGGGATCTTGAATTCGATCTCCTTGCCGAACGGCAGCTCGAGCCGCCGCGTGCCGCCGTGCGCGGCTTCGTTGAGCGTGATCGTGGCCGTCGCGGTGACGTCCTGCCCGCGCATCGCGGCGCCAAGATCGTCGGTCTCGAACGCAGGTCCCCCACGTCCGCGCGCGCCGAACATGCCGCTCAGGATATCCTCGAAGTTGCCGCCAGGCCGCGCCGGCACCGCCGCCCGGTGCCCCGCCGCGCGACCGGCGGAAGCCTTCGGGTCCCCAAGTGAAGCTCTCGAAACCCTCGCGGCCGCCAAACGGATTGCCGCCACCGCCCGGCCGCCCGCCGAAGCCATCGAACCCGTGGAAGCGCTGCTTGCCCTCCGCGTCGATCTCGCCGCGGTCGAACGCTTTGCGCTTGTCCTCATCGCCGACGATCTCGTAAGCGCCGTTCAGCTCCGAGAATTTGCTCGCCGCCTTCGGGTCCTTCTTGTTGGCGTCCGGGTGCAGCTTTTTCGCGAGCTTGCGATAGGCCTTTTTGATGTCCTCAGGGCTCGCGCCCTTCGACACCCCCAGCACCTCATAGGGGTCGCGCATTCCGAAACTCCGAAAAATCCCCACAGCCGGGCCGTGATCCGAGTCGTCTGTCTTCAATGTGGGGGGAGTGTGGCCGCTCTGCAACGCACCTAATTCGTCATGCCCGGCCTTGTGCCGGGCATCCACGTCTTAGGTCGGTGGTGAGGAAAAGACGTGGATGGCCGGGTCAAGCCCGGCCATGACGCTGAACTCTACTATGACCGTTGAAGCGGCCGAAGCGACCGCACGGTCCATTTGCCCTGATGGATGCGGCAGGCGTCGCCCTGCAGCCAGGATTCCGAACCCTCGCGGATGTAGCTCGCAAGGAAGTCGCGGCACTGGAAGCCGTCCTGCGTATAGGCATCGGCGATCGGCGTGACTGTGCCGCGCGCGCCAGTGCCGGGGTTTTCCCACGGCTGGCTCGCGTCTTTCCCGGGCCGGGCCAGGACCTCTGCGGCGGCCGCCTTGGCGTAGGCGAGGTCGTTCTCGGCGGGTGCCGCTGAAACCTGGGTGGGCTGAACCGCGGGGGCAGGGCGGATCGAACCCGTCTGCTCGGCCTTGCTGTCCTTGCCGGTGAGAGAATCGAGCTTGTAGGACATGCTGCAGCCGGACGTCGCCGCACCGAGCGCGAGTGACAGTGCGATCGCCTTGGCACGCAGCCGCCATAGGCGCGCCTTGCGCGTTCCTTTATAACGGAGCCGCTTGGGCACGCGCGTTGCCCGCAAGGTCAAGGTTTTCGGCGCGATGTCCGGCACGGCTCCAATAGAACACCCGACATGGTTAACGACTGGTGATTTCACGCAGGCGGATGAACCCTTACGGCTCTGGCAAGCCTGGTTCGACGAGGCGGTGAAAGGGGAACCGCGCGACCCGACCGCGATGTCGCTTGCGACGGTCGATCCGGACGGCATGCCGGATGTCCGCACCGTGCTGCTGAAGGGCGTCGATGAGCGCGGTTTCGTGTTCTACACCAACACCGAAAGCAACAAGGGCAGGGAACTGGCCGCCAACCCGAAGGCAGCGCTCCTGTTCTACTGGAAGTCGCTGAACCGGCAGATCCGCATCCGCGGTCCGGTCGAGCGCGTGACCCCTGAGGACGCCGACGCGTATTTCGCGACCCGCCCGAAAGGCGCGCAGATCGGCGCCTGGGCGAGCCAGCAATCGCGCCCGCTGGAAAGCCGTCTCGCTTTCGAGAAGGCGGTCGCGGTCTATACCGCCAAGTACGCAATCGGCACCGTGCCGCGTCCGCCGCACTGGTCCGGCTACCGCATCGTGCCTATCTCGATGGAGTTCTGGCACGACCGCCCGTTCCGCCTGCACGACCGCATCGAATTCCGGCGCGGGGGCCTCGGTGACCCGTGGGCCAAGGTGCGGATGTATCCGTGAGAGGGTGATGGCGAATTCAAGCAACAACCAGCCGCGCCGCACGCTGCTGCTGACCGGCGCGAGCCGCGGCATCGGGCACGCAACGGTGAAGCGTTTCTCGGCCGCAGGATGGCGCGTGATCACCTGCTCCCGCCATGGCTTTCCCGAGAATTGCCCGTGGGAGATGGGCCCGGAGGATCACATCCAGGTCGACCTCGCCGATCCGGCGAACACCGACGCAGCGATCGCGGAGATCAAGAACCGGCTCACCGATGGCGAACTACATGCGCTGGTCAACAATGCGGCTATTTCGCCGAAGGCCGATGGCGGCAAGCGCCTCGGCTCGATCGACACCGCGCGCGAGACCTGGAGCCATGTGTTTCAGGTGAACTTCTTCGCGCCGATCATGCTGGCGCGCGGACTCCTGGAAGAATTGAAGCGCGCCCAAGGCGCGGTCGTGAACGTGACCTCGATCGCGGGCTCGCGCGTGCATCCGTTCGCCGGCACCGCCTACTCGACTTCGAAGGCGGCGCTCGCCTCGCTGACGCGCGAGATGGCGGCTGACTTCGGCCCGCTCGGCGTGCGCGTCAACGCGATTGCGCCCGGCGAGATCGACACCGCGATGCTGTCGCCGGGCACCGAGGAAATTGTCGCGCACCAGATTCCGATGCACCGGCTCGGCACCACCGACGAGGTCGCCAAGATCATCTATGTGCTATGCACCGAGACGAGCTCCTACGTGAACGGCGCCGAAATCCACATCAACGGCGGCCAGCACGTATAGGCGCGCGCCAGCAAGGGCTTACAGCCAGCGCTTCCACTTGAAGAAATAGTATGGAAGCACTGCCGCGATCACCATCAGGATCAGCGCGAACGGATAGCCGTAGGTCCATTCGAGCTCCGGCATGCGCTTGAAGTTCATGCCGTAGACAGTGGCGACCAGTGTCGGCGGCAGCAGCACCACGGCCGCGATCGAGAATATCTTGATGATGTTGTTCTGCTCGACGCTCATCACGCCGAGCATCGCGTCGAGCAGGAACGTCACCTTGTTGGCGAGATAGGTGGCGTGATCGGAGAGCGATGCGACATCGCGCTGCATCGACTTCAGCTGCGCGCGCATCTCCTTCGGCCATTTCAGCCCGTCGGCCTCGTTCGCCAGAAACAGAACCAGGCGGCCGATCGAGACCAGGCTCTCGCGGACCTTCGAGGTGAGGTCGCCCTTGCGGCCGATGGTCTTGAGGATAAAGCGGTAGGTACGGGTCCGGTCGGCACGCCGGCCTTCCGGTTCGAAGATGTCATGCGAGATGCGATCAATCTCGGTGCCGGCCTTTTCGAGAATGTCCGCGGCGCGGTCGATCACGGCGTCGAGCAGGTCCATCAGGATGGTCTCGCCGGAGACCGTTGGCCCGCAAGTTCGCGCAAGCTTGTTGGAGATCAGCGTGAAGGGTTTCGGCTCGTCATAGCGCACGGTAACGAGCTTGCGCCCGGAGAGGATGAACGTGACCGGCGTGGTCTTGGGTGTCGCTGTGTCCGACTGGCACATCAGCGTCGCCGTCATGTAGCGCGCGCCATTTTCTACATAGAGCCGGCTCGACACCTCGATTTCCTGCATCTCCTCGCGCGTCGGGACCGCGATGCCAAGCGCACGTTCAAGCAGCTTGTCTTCGGCCAGCGTTGGCGAGACGAGATCGAACCAGACCGTCCCGTCGGGGACCGCACCGGCCTCATCGACGATCTGGCGCTCGAGCGAGTTTCCCCGCGGGACATAGACAAATAGCATCGGCGCGCCGGGTTTAGGGCAGATGCCCTTGCCTAGCGCGGCGACGTGTCAGAATCCACAGCAGAGAATACGCCGCGCGCGGGCTGCGGCGTGCCGCAATCAGGCGGCAGCTTCCTCGGCCAGCGCCTTCGGCTCGGCAGCGGGCGCATACGCGGAATTCTTGGTGTCGCTCTGGTAGCGCAGCGCGGCTGCGACCGCCGAGATGCCGATCTTGCCGAACCGCGGATCGAGCTCGGCGCGCTCGCGGCGTTGTTCGGAAGTCGCTCGTCGGGATTCCATTTTCCTCTCCGGAAGTTCTGTTCGTTCTTGCCCGGCAGGGCACTCCAAGGGCGCTCGTTTCGCTCCCCAGTGAGGCGAAAATGGGCAGAAACGATGCCCCGCCCATGAGTTTTTGTCTGTGATTCGATGCCCGAGGTTCATGCCGCTCAAAGCCGGGCGGCTGCTCAATGGCTTAGGGATTTAAGGTAAACAGGTCGTTTACCAATTGCTGCCAAGCTTTCCGGGGCGTTTGAGAGAGTTTTTGCGTATCGACACTGCGGCATTCCTGCAACAGGTGGCGGCGAGGATGCGCTCGGGCCTTTGTAATGCTGGAACGGGCGGGTTCGATCGGCTATCAAAATTTCACGGGGCGAGAGGTAGGGTAGAGAGCAATGGCGGCAAGAACTTCGCCGAGATTTGGCCTCGCTTGTATTGGTTTAGCGCTGCTTGCGGGCGGCTGCGTGCAGTCGACGCTGGAAGTGGCGTCAGACGCCGCGATGACGCCGCGCGACAAGAAGCTGCTCGCGAACGCACCGTACGCGCAGGCGACGATCCCGGAACCCTACAAGCGCCATATCGTCACTTATCATCGCAAGGAGACGCCGGGCGCGATCGTGGTCGATAGCGACGCGCGTTATCTCTACTACGTGCTCGAGGGCGGCAAGGCGATCCGCTACGGCATCACCGTCGGCGAGGACGCGCTCGCGTTTTCCGGCGTCGCCAAAGTCGGCCGCAAGGAAGAGTGGCCGTCTTGGACGCCCACCAACGACATCAAGAAGCGGCTCGGGAATATTCCGGGCTATGTCGCGCCCGGCCCGCACAATCCGATGGGCTCGCGCGCGCTCTACGTCTATGACGGCCCGAAGGACACGCTCTACCGCATCCACGGCACCAATCAGCCGGAATATATCGGCTCGGCGATTTCGTCGGGCTGTATCCGCCTGACCAACGAGGACGCGATCGATCTGTTCAACCGCGTCAAGATCGGCTCGGTGGTGGTGGTGCTGGCGCCCGGATCGGGCAACTCGCCGGCCAATCCGCGCATTGCATTTACGGGCGGACGCGACAGCTAACGCATCGTCCGGAAGGTGGGGACCTTTCGGACAAAGATGATGCGCTAACCGGATACGGAGCGGGGGTACGAAAGAACGCCGGGCGCAAGCCCGGCGTTCTCCTTTTGGGACGCATGATCCGAAGAGTGTGAAGCGGTTTTTCGGATCAGATCATGCGCAAACAAGAGTGCGATCAGGCCGCCAGCAACTGCTCGCGCTTGGCCCAATCGAGCGTCTTGTCGAGCGCCTTCGTCAGCTTGTCGAACAGCTCGTCGATCTCGGCCGGCTTGATGATCAGCGGCGGGCAGATCGTGATGACGTCGCCCGCGATCCCGCGCACGATCAGGCCTTCGGCCTGCGCCTGATTGACGACCTGAACGCCGACGCCCTTCTTCGGATCGAACGGCTTCTTGGTGCGCTTGTCGCCCACAAGCTCAAGCGCGCCGACCAGGCCCATGCCGCGCGCTTCACCGACCAGCGGGTGATCGGCGAGCGCCATCAGCCGCTTCTGGAATTGCGGCGCGTTCTTCGCCGCGGTCTCGAAGATCTTGTCGCGCTTGTAGATTTCCAGCGTCTTCACCGCGACCGCGGCCGACACCGGGTGGCCCGAATAGGTAAAGCCGTGGCCGAACACGCCGATCTTTTTGCTCTCGGTGATCAGCGCCTGATACATCGCCTCGGGAATCATCACGCCCGCGATCGGCAGATATGCCGACGACAGCGCCTTCGCGACCGAGATCGAGTCCGGCTTGAAATCGAGTGCGGTGCAGCCCAACGGCGTGCCGAGACGGCCGAAGCCGCAGATCACTTCGTCGTCGATCATGAACACGTCGTACTTAGCGCAGACATCCATGATCTTCGGATAGTAGGTCTTCGGCGGAACGATCACGCCGCCAGCGCCCATCACCGGCTCGGCGATGAAGGCCGCGACCGTGTCGGGGCCTTCCTTCAGGATCAGCTCTTCGAGCTCGGCGGCAAGGCGCGTCGCGAAGTCTTCCTCGCTCTCGCCGTCATGGCCGAAGCGATAATGGTGCGGGCAGCTCGTGTGCAGCACGCGCGCGATCGGCAGATCGAAATCGATGTGGTTGTTCGGCAGCCCGGTCAGCGAGGCCGCCGCGATCGTCACGCCGTGATAGGCCTTCACCCGGCTGATGATCTTCTTCTTGTTCGGCCGGCCGAGCGCGTTGTTCATGTACCAGACGAGCTTCATCTGGCTGTCGTTTGCCTCCGAGCCGGAATTGCAGAAGAACACCTTCGAGATCGGCACCGGTGCGATCTCCTTCAGCTTCTCGGCGAGTTCGATCGCCGGGTCGTGGCTCTTGCCGGTGAAGAGATGCGCGAAGGGGAGCTTGCGCATCTGGGACGCGGCGGCTTCGACCAGCTCTTCGTTGTCATAACCGAGCGCCGTGCACCACAGGCCGGCCATGCCTTCGAGGTAGGCCTTGCCTTCGGTGTCGAAGATGTGGACGCCCTTGCCACGCTCGAACACGAGCGGGCCGGTGTCACGGATCGTCGCCTGGTTGGTGTAGGGGTGAATCAGGGTCTCGACCGCGCGGGTCTGCAGATTGCTGAGCGGCGCCATGGCGTGTTCCTGTTCTCAAGAGCTGCAAACGCTATGGGGGCGAAAGCGCCCGCAGTCCAATGGAAAATTCCAATGGTTCAATGTCGGAATCGGTACTGAACGCGAGCGGTGAATTCGCTGTTGCGGCGAATGCCCCGGTATTGTGATAATCCGCCCGGGGCTTGGGCGCTGCGATGAAATACGATCTGTTCATCAGCCATTCTTCCGCCGATGCCGATACGGCGCGCGCGCTCGTGACCGATTTCGAGAATCGAAGCATCACTTGCTGGGTCGCCCCGCGCGACATCCCGATGGGCAGCAGCTATCACGAGGAGATCGTGCAGGCGATCGAGAACTCGCGCGCGGTGCTGCTCCTGTTCTCCAACGCCGCCAACAAAAGCGAGCACGTCCTGCGCGAGGTCGAACTCGCCGCGCAGGGCAAAAAGCCGATCTTGCCGCTGCGCATCGATGTATCGGAGCCGGCGGGCGGGCTGAAATACATGCTCGCGAACAAGCAATGGGTCGAGCGCAAGGCGCTCGGCAATCGGCTGGTCGATACCATCGAGCAGCTGCTTGCTGGAGCGCGCCCGTCGCAATCCGGTGACCCGAACACCGAGTTGCGCGCGCAACCACCCGCGAAGGCGGCAGGCTTCTCGCCGCGCATGATTGCTGCGGCGGCGGTGATCCTTCTGCTGCTCGCAGGCGGCGCGGTGGTCTCGCAGAGCGAGTGGTGGACCGGCGCCGAAGCAAAGAAGGCGGAGCTCGCCCGCAAGGAAGAGCAAACCCGACGGGAAGAGCAGGCGCGCAAGGACGAAGAATCCCGCAGGCAAGAGCAGGCCCGCCGCGACGAGCAGGCCCGCAAGGACGACGAAGCACGCCGCGAAGAACAGGCGCGCCGCGAGGAACAAGCGCGGCGGGAGGCGCGGCGCAATCAGCCGGTCAACGTGCCGGTCGTGAAAACCGAAGCGCCAACCATCCTCAGAGAGGCGCCAACCGTCGGCACGGCGGTCCCCGGCAAGACGTTCTTCCAGGAATGCGATCAGTGTCCCGTGATGGCAGTCGTTCCGGCGGGGCGCTACCGCATTGGTTCGCCCGAGGAGGAGATCGGCCACAACGAGACCGAACGGCCCCGGCAGCTGATCACGTTCCGCGTTCCGCTGGCGGTCGGCCGCGCCGAAGTATCGTTCGAGGAATATATCGCCTGCATCGCGGAAGGCGGCTGCAAGCCCGAGCGCCCGAGCGATTACGACTGGGGTTACGGCAAGCAGCCTGCGATCAACGTCACTTGGGACGACGCGAAGCGCTATGTTGCGTGGTTGTCGAAAAAGACCAATGCCAGCTACCGGCTTCTGTCCGAGGCCGAGTGGGAATTCGCCGCACGCGGATGCGCGGTCGATTGCGAATCGACACCCTTCTGGTTTGGCGATGTGATTTCCAAGACGCGCGCGAACTACAACTGGCGTGTCGTCTACACCGGCGCCGAGACTGCCATCCCGCCGATGCGCACGCTTCCCGTGGATGCCTCCGAGCCCAATCCGTTCGGCCTCCTGCACGTGCACGGCAACGTCGCGGAGTGGGTGGAAGACTGCTGGAACCATACCCTTGCCGGCATCCCGGCCGACGGTTCGGCGCGCAAGACCGGCGATTGCAGCCGCCATGTGGTGCGGGGTGGCTCGTGGAAGGACTCGCCGAAGGACGTCCGCGCCGCCAAACGCCATTGGGGACTCACGGCTGATCCCACGTCACAGATCGGATTCCGCATTGCGCGCGAGCTGAAATTGTAGCGCGCGGGGCCTGCCATTCGGGCATTCCCGTATCTTGCCGAACGAGCGACGTAACGGCATATTGTTCCCGCCTTTTTCAACCAGAAATTTGGCGGGGCTCACGTGAGCTGGCTGGGGTGTCGTGCCGTGGGGACAAGATCGTCTCTCAACGTCCTGTTTGCATGCCTGATTTTCGCGTTCTCATGCGCGGCGACCCAGGCCGAGGCGCAGACGCGGCGCGCGTTTCTGGTTGGGGTGCAGCGCTACAGCGACGGCTACATCAGCCGGCTGACCCGCGCGGTCAACGACGCCGTCGATCTTGCCAAGGATCTGGAAGACGCCGGCTTCGACAAGAAGAACATCAAGGTCGTCACCGACGTGCGCAGCAAGGACGCGTTCGACAAGGAATTCGACGCATTTCTGAAGACCGTCCAGCCCGGCGACACGGTGATGTTCTTCTTCTCCGGCCACGGCTTCGGGGTCGAGGCGGATCAGAACAACTATCTGCTGTTCACCGATCTCCGCAGCCCCTTCACCTATACGCGTTCGCAGATGAACGATCCGGAGCGGCGCGATCCCGCGAAGGTGCGCCTGCGCATGGGGGCCATGCTCGATGCCTATCAGCGCACCGAGATCGCGCAGAGCGGCGTGGCGGCGGTCGAAATCGAGCGTAAGCTTGCCGAGAGAAGCCCCAAGACCGTGATGATGATCCTCGACGCCTGCCGCAGTCTGGTGAAGCCGGACGTCGAGACCAGCGAATCCGACGTCATCCGGATCGGACGCGATACCGGCAGCGGCCTTCTGACCACCCACAAGCCGCCACCAGGATTCCTCGTTTTCTACTCGGCACAATTCGGCGAACAGGCGCTTGAGAGCGCCGATAGCGGTACGGGCCGCAATTCGCTGTTCACCGAGGTGTTGCGATCCGAATTGCTGCGGCCGGGCCAGTCGCTGCTCGAGCTTGCCGAGCGCACCAAGCTGATGGTGCGCGCAATCGCGGCGGACAACGCCCGCCAGCAGGATCCCGAGATCGTCAACAGCGCGGACGACGCGCTCGACATCATGCTGATCGGGTCGATCGGCCGCGAGCGCTTCGGCATGACGCAGGACCGCTGCAGCGGCGAGGCCACCGACTGGGACCAGATCAAGAATTCGCGCAAGCGCGAGTTGCTGGAGCGGCATCGCCGGCGGTTCGACGGCTGCCGGTCGGCGGAATGGGCGCGGCGGCAGATCGCGCAGCTTGCGTTGAGTTCCGACGATCCCGTCGACACGCCTCCGCCAAACGTGAACCGGCCGATCAGCGAATGCGACCGGCTTGCGGCCTCCGAGCTCGACCTGTCACGCCCGCCGGAAGTGCCGGGCCTTCAGTTCGAGCTCGTGGATGCGCCGGCTGCCGTCCAGGCCTGCCTGAAGGCGGTCCAGGACAATCCGCGCGTGCCGCGCTACCAGTACAATCTCGGGCGCGCCTATCACAAACAGGGCGTCGATCCCGAAGTCGACCGCGCCCAGCAGCAGCGTGCTCTGCGCAGCGCCAGCCTCGCCTACGAGGACGCGAGCAAGCGCGGCTATGTGAGTGCGCTGAACAGCCTCTCCGTCCTGTATCAAAATCGGCGACGGGGTCGATAAGGATCCGCAGCGTGCCATCGCGCTGCTCAAGCTCGGAGCGGATCAGGGGCATCCGCTCGCGATGTACAATCTCGGCCTCCATTATCGCTATGGAATTGGCTCAAGGCCGACTGGGGTCAGGCAATCGAGCAGTTCGCGAAGGCCGCCGAGCACCGGTCTTGTGTCCGCGATGGTCGAGTATGGGGATGCGCTGGTTTCCGGACGCGGAGCCCTGAATCCGGTTCGCGGCATCTATTGGCTGGAGCAGGCCGCCAAGGCTGGCTCCTCGCGCGCGAAATTCCTGCTCGGCCGTGCATATGAACGCGACCGGGGGCGCGACAAGAGAAATTTCGTCGCCAAGGACCTGGCGCTTGCCCTGCTTTGGCTCGGCCGGATGGCTGAAACCGGCGACAGCGAAGCGCAATGGCGGCTCGCCATGATGATGGAGCAGGGCACGGGGCTGCCCAGCCAGCAGCCCGACATCGCCGAGCGGTATTGGCGGCTTGCCGCCTACGGCGGCGACGCCTACGCGCAGGTCGAGTTCGCCGACCGCCTGCGGCGCGGCTTCGTCATGAGCAAACAGGAATATTCCTCGCGTGAAGCCATCGTCCTGTTGCAGCGCGCGATGGCGCAAGGCTCGGCGCAGGCCGCATTCGCGCTGGCGCAGATCATCGCCTCGGCCAGCTCGGTGTCGACAAGAGTCCCGTCGAGGCGATGAAGCTCGCTTATCGGGCGATCGACCTTTCGGTGCAAAACGACGCGGTTCCGAAACCAAACGAGCCGTTCCCCGAAGTCGCGGCGGCGCATTTGCTCGTCGAGATGGCAAAGTCGGGCGAGGCCTCGGACGCGGCCGGGCGCCCTTTGCTGACCGAAGAGGAAATCGAGCGGCTCGAACGCTACTATGGTGCGACCGACCCGGCGAGCAAACAGATCAAGATCCGCCGCCTGACCTTGCCGCTGACCTGCTATTTCACCGGCGAGCGCTATGACAACGCCAAGCGCCGCAACGTCTATACGACCGAGGTCGTCTGGCCCAATCAGTACATCTATGTCTGGGATTGGGGACGCGCCGAGTCGCCGACCGAATTCCAGTTCCGCAATCTCGAGCGCGCCACCGGCTGCAAGCAGAACGACCTGGTGCGGCGGACCTTGATCGATATTTTCGAGCAGTCGAAGAAAAGCAAGCTGGCGTTCGCGGACCTGACCGATCAGAAGGTGCGGATCGCGCATGGGCAATCGGCGGAGCCGGCGGTGCGGGAACGGAATAACCGGCGCTGCCGCCGCAGGCGGTGCTGATACCAGTCGTGGCGTTGTTGCGTGAATGCGATCAGAACAGGCTAGAGATTCCTGGAGAGCGAAGATGCGCATGCCCTCGAAGCGCTGCATGATCTTGGCCGCCGCCGTCGTGCTGGTGGCGCTGTCGTTCCTCGTCGGCCGGCCGGAGCCTGCCCAGGCCCAGTTCGGGGTCGGCTTCGGGGGCATCAACTTTCATTTCGGGCCGGGCTATCGCGGTCCTCGCAACAGGCATCGTGGTCCGAAGCGCAACGGCGGCGAGAGCGATGCCGGCGGCGATGATCGCGGACGTGGCGCGAAGGACGAAAAGATCGTCGCCTCGAAGGGCGCGCCGAATGCCGCCGAGCAGGCAATCGCGTTGCGCAAAGTCGCGATGATCGCCACCACCACGGACGTGGGTACCGCGAAGGACCTGAAGGAGGCCGGCAGGACCGTGCTGAACGAGCGCGAGCGCGACTACACGGCGAAGATCAACGATATCATCAAGAAGTTCACCGACCGTCAGACGCGCAATTCCACGCCCGGCGACGTGACGGCCGCGGCGATTGAGAACTCGCTCGACAAGGCCTTCAAGGAAGCGAACCTGGACGCGTTCGGCAAATTCAATACCGAAAGCTGGACCTCGGAGCGGCTGCGTGTGCGCACCCTCGAAGTGGTCGATGCGCAAGTCGACAAGCTGTTCAACGGCAATACCCAGGGCAATACGCCGATGTCGCAGCTCGATGCGATCATCCTGAAGGCCGCAAAGGACGTCTACGGCCGCATCTTCGAAGCGTCCGAACTGCTTGCGTCGAACAAGAGCTCGTCGCTGTTCATGCAGCGGCTCTATCAGACGCATGGATCGCTGGTGAGCGACGAGCTGCGCGAAAGCGTGGACGACATCATCACGCGCGCCTCGCTGACGGCTTTGCGGCCGTTCGAACTTATGTTCAAGCGCGCCGAAGACATCGGCTACGCGTATCGCTATCGCGGGCAGCGTATCATCTTCGATTGCCTCTCGGAAAACGTCGAGGACGTGACGAAGGCGGAAACCAGGATCGCGACGATCGACGACATCCGCCGCCGCGTCGCCAAGACCAGCAACGAAGTCTGCTCCGAATGGCTGGTGAACCAGTTCGGGAGCGACAGGGAAAACATCAAGCCGCAGCGCCCGGTCGCGATGCGGGCGATCTGGGCGGTCAGCGGCCCGAGCGCGTTCTGATCCCGCGCCTCAACCGAGACCGCGGAGAATCTCCGCGGTCGCGGCGTCCGCCGGGAAGAACGACTCGATCGCCAGCTCCGACAGCGTGATGTCGACCGGCGTGCCGAAAATCGTCGTGGTCGAGAACAGCGACAGCGTGCCGGCTTCGTGTTGCCAGGCGCAGCGGCACGACGACGCCCGCATAGTCGTGGTTCACCGTTCCGCGTGGCGGCTTGGTGCCGCCGGGCGCCGGATAGGCCGACAATTCGTCCATCAGCGCGGTCAACGCGCCGTCCGCCGTGACGTCGATCTGCTGGCGCAGACGCGCGAGCAGATGCGCGCGCCATTCGGCGAGATTTTCGATTCGCGGTGCGAGGCCTTTGGGATGGAGGCTTAGCCGCAAGACGTTCACCGGCGGCTTCATCAATTCGGCATCCGCGGTTGCGAGCAAGCGTGGCACCACGGCGTTGTGCGCGATGAGGGTCCAGTGCCGGTCGACGGCGATCGCCGGGTAGGGCTCGTGGCCTTTCAGCACGAGGTCGACCGCCTTGCGCGCCTGCTGCAGCGCCGGATCGTCGAGGCCGCGCTGCGCAAACACCGGCGCATAGCCCGCCGACACCAGCAGCACGTTGCGCTCGCGCAGCGGCACCTCGAGCTGTTCGGCAAGCTTGAGCACCATCTCGCGCGAGGGCTGCGCGCGGCCGGTTTCGAGAAAGCTCAGGTGCTTGGTCGAGATCTCGGCGTCGAGCGCGAGGTCGAGTTGGGACAGGCGGCGGCGCTGGCGCCACTCGCGCAGGTGATCGCCGATCGGACGGACGTTTTCCATGCCCGGAAGATAGCCACGATCACGCCCGGTCTCCATTACCTCGCAGTTAATCGACGGGCGGACGAGCAGGGCCTAGTTGACGGGACATCAGCCGCGATGAAGGCGCGGCGTACCAACAAAAGGAGTTCCGTCATGCTTCGCCAGATCACCAATCTCCGCTTCGCCCTGCTTGCCGACGCGGTCGCCAGCGGCGCCACCGGCCTGATGATGATCGCCGGTGCCGACCTGCTCACCGGCCTGCTGGGGCTTCCCGTCGCGCTGATGCGCGAGGCCGGACTGCTGCTGGTGCCCTATGTGGCGCTCGTCGCTTACATCGGGACGCGGGCGAACATCCCGCACGTCGCCGTGAAGGCGATCGTCGCGCTCAACGTGCTGTGGGTGCTCGGCAGCGTCGGCCTGCTGGTCAGCGGTTTCGTCGCGCCGACCGCGCTCGGTTACGCCTTCGTGATCTTCCAGGCCGTGGTCGTCGGCGTGTTCGCCGAACTGCAGGTCATCGGCCTGCGCCGCGAGGCACAGACCGCCTGACGTCAGACAGCGTCAGCGATCTCGACAATGCGCCGCCGGGTCCCTGCCTCGGCGGCGCATTTCTCGACATGAACGTCGCGATTGATGATCTGCAAGTTTGTCAGGCCCCAGAACGAGAGAAGATCGGGCCAAGCCATCTCGCGATGCTCGCGCCACACGCGGAACAGCGGCACGCGGTGATCGACTTCCGAGGTCTTCCACAAACGCGCGCCGGTCTGCGCGCATTTGCGCTGCTGCAGGCGGCGGATCAGCTTCGCGTGGTCGCTCGGCGCATTCCACAAACGCCATGCCGTAACGCAGGCCGTGTGCCAGGTGGCGTTCTTGTTCGCTCCGCTGTCCCACAAGTCCTCATGCCAGCCCAGGCGATAGACTGGCTGTCCGCACACGCAGCAGAAACCCGGCCCGCGCGAGAATGCCTTCTCGCGATACGGGCGCGGGCGGCGCACGGAAGCTGACCGGCAGGTCGCACTTGCGGCCCTGACTTGAGCCGCCACGTCCAGCCCTCCGGCGCTCCGCTGCGGCGCGCGAGCGCACGGGCGAGCTTGTCGGCACGCAACGGATGCGCGCGCCAGTAGCCGTCGACCGCGAGCCGCGGCATCGGCGGCGTCCAGCGCCGGTTGAGCGCATAGGTCAGCACCGGCGCGGGGAAAATCTCCGGCAGCGCCTTGGTCAGGCGCGCGAGCGCACGCGCATTCGCAAGCTCGCGGGTCTCGGACATTTTCATCGGCGAACGACTCGAATCGGGCCGCGATCGTGCCAGCAAGACGTAAAGCAATTCTGCCAATCCGTCCGCACATGGACGTGGCGCTGAAGTGACGATAGAACAGGATGCCCCGCCTCGATCCTGTTGAATTTGCGAGACAAAATCCAAATGAGCGATGAACTCATTCGCCTCGACGCGCTGACCATCGTCGATCGCCTCAAGCGCGGTGAAGTCACGCCGCACGACCTGCTCGACGCGCTGGAGAAGCGCATCGCGGCGGTGGACGGGGCCGTCAATGCGCTGCCGACGCGCTGCTTCGATCGCGCGCGAGCGCATGCGGACCGGCTGATGAAAAAGCCGGCTGCGGAGCGGGGCGCGCTCGCCGGCATGCCGATCCCGATCAAGGACCTCGTCGATGTCGCCGGCGTGCGGTCGACCCAGGGCTCGCCCATTTACGCCAAGCACATCCCCGAGAAGTCCGACGTCCTGGTCGAGCATCTCGAAGCCGAGGGCGGCATCGTCTATGCGATGTCGAACACGCCGGAGTTCGGCGCGGGCGCCAACACCTTCAACGAGGTCTTCGGCAAGACGCTCAATCCGTGGAACACGTCGCGCTCGGCGGCGGGCTCGTCGGGTGGCGCGGCCGTTGCGCTTGCGACCGGCATGGCGTGGCTCGCGCACGGCTCCGACATGGGCGGGTCGCTTGCGCAATCCGGCGAGCTTCAACGGCATCGTCGGCTTCCGGCCGAGCATCGGGCGCGTCGCGCACTCGCCGAAGGGCTCGATCGACATGAACCTCAGCCAGCAGGGGCCGATGGCGCGCAATGTCGAGGATGTTGCATTCCTGCTCGATGTGATGAGCGGGGAGGATCCGCGCGACCCGTTCTCGCTGCCGCGCACCGGTGAGTCGTATCTGGCAGCGGCGCGCTCGAACTGGCGGCCGAAGCGTATCGCGTACTCCGCCGATCTCGGTGTCACGATGACGGACAACGAGGTTGCGGCGATCACCCGCAAGGCGGCCGAAAGATTCTCCGAGCTTGGCGCGACCGTCGAGGAAGCGCATCCGGATTTCTCCGGCCTGCATGATGTTTTCATCACGCTACGCACCTACGACTTCTTCCTGCGCAAGGCGCAGCTGCTGCGCGATCATCGCGACCTGCTCAAGCCGGAGGTGATCTGGAATATCGAGCGCGGCATGAAGGTCACGCTGGAGGACATGGAGCGCGCCGAGAACGGCCGCGTCGCATTGGCGCAGCGCTACCTGGCGTTCTTCGACAAATACGACCTGCTGCTGACGCCCGCGACAGTCGTTTCGCCGTTTCCGATCGACAACCGCTACGTCGCGGAGGTGAATGGCCACAAGTTCGCAAATTATGTCGAATGGCTCGCGATCGCCTACGCGATCACGGTTTCATGCGGTACGGCGCTATCGCTGCCGTGCGGCTTCACGCGCGAAAATCTCCCCGTCGGCCTGCAGATCGCCGGCCCGCCGCGCAGCGAAGCGCGCATTCTCGCCGCCGCCAAGGCGCTGGAGGATATTCTCGGCCTGCGTGGAACGACGCCGATCGATCCGCGCGTGAAGGCCGCCTAGCTGAAATATTCGATTTTGATCATCGCCTGAAGGCATGCGGTGAAGTTCGCCAGCACGTGCAGGATGATGGTGAGCAGTGTCGAGCCGCTGGCCCAGCGCAGCCATCCCAGCAGCAGGCCGATGACGAAGATCTGCCCGAGCGTGAAGCTGTCGTATTGCACATGCATCGCGGCCCACATCGCCGAGGTCACCACCAGCGTGCCGGCGACGCCGAGCCATGACTCGCTTAAACCCCGATAGAGGAAACCGCGGAACGCCACTTCCTCGGTGATCGGCGCGACGATCACGACAGCGATGAAGAACAGCGGCAATGCGCCTGCGGAGCGCGCCGAGAGATACGCGTCCGTCATGAAGCGCGGCACGACATCGCGGCCGAGCACATAAGTCAGCAGGTCGAAGCTGATCAGCAGCGCCGCCATGCAGGCAAAGCCAAACACGAGGTCGGCGCGGCGTGGCGTAATGAGCGCCAGATAGTCGCGTGCGCGCCAGCCGCGCCAGCGCGATGCGAGCGCCGCAACACCGAACCATGCCGGGCCTGCCACGATCGTGACCAGGGCGAGCAGGAAGCCATCGCTCGCAAGCTTCTGCATGTCGACCGAGCCGGGTGCGTTGCTCTCGCGGTACACCATGACAGCGGTCACGACAGCGAGCTGCACCGCGAACCACGCGAGGATTCCGACCGCACCCCAGGCGATGGACCCGAGCAGTCCCCAAGGCTGCGGCGAGACCGGGGAGGTGGCGGAGACGGCGACGGGTTGTTGGCTTGTCTCTTGGCTCATATCGGCACACTACGGTCCGGCGGTTTAGGCATCGTGAATGGCTCACGGTTCACGCGGCGGGGCTTCCGGCGGGGCGCTCGCGCGGCATTGGAATCGTGTCGGAAATGTCGCGGACCGCCCACTGGCAGAGGCGGAACCCGCTGCGGCGCTGTGCCAGGTCGACGTGGATATGGCCCTCGTGGAAGCCGTCGGAAGCAGGTCCGAGGACGGTCGTGAACCGCGCGCAGGCGCTCGCCTTCAGCCGCTCGCGGGTCTCCTTGGCGACCGCGACATCCGTCAGTTCGTAGCTCTTCCCGTTCGTCAGGGTCAGTGCACGGATGTCGAGCGCATTGCCCTTGCCGTGCTCGCTGATCTGCGCGCCGACGACGCGGTTGCGCCCGCGGCATTCGTAGGACGCATAGTTCGCGATGCCGCCGAGCGGCGCTCCGAGCGTGGCGGCAATCGGCGCCACGTCCTCGCGCACCCAAATGGCAATCGCCTCGGCGGTGGTGCAGCGCATGGTCGCGGGCGGCGTGATCGCAACGCGGACTTTGTCCTTGGTCATCACGGCGGAGAGCTTCACGGGGTCGTCGATGCCGCAGCCGTCCGCGCCGGTGACCCGTGGCAGCGGCAGCACCTGCGGCGATGTCCGCCGTCAGCCTGAAGCTGACATTCCGACGGCCCCGGCGGCTCGGCCGCGACTTCCTCCGGTGTTGGAATGGCCGGGCGGGGGCGCGGCAGCGGAATGACTGGGGAAGATGGCTGGATCGCCGGACGAAGCAGCAGCGGCGGCCGCGGTCCTTGCTCCTTGCGCGCTGCCGCCCCGCCCAACAGGAAAACGGCCACGAGCGCTGTGGCAACATGTTGCAAGGCCTTCGGGCCGGTTGTTCGACGAGCCCTCAAGGCCGTTGCTTCCAGTGATCGGGCATGCCGGTATGCAGGCGAATCCGGGCGATTTCGAGGGACCAGTATGCCGATCCGCGCCATTTTGTTCGACAAGGACGGCACCTTGGTCGATTTCCAGCGCACTTGGGGTCCGGCGACCCACGAGGTTCTGACGAAACTCTGCAATGGCGACAGTGCGGCGTTCGACCGCCTTGCCGCCGTTAGTCTCTACGACGCCGCGGAGCGCCGCCTGCTGCCCGGTTCGCCGGTCGTGATCGAAACGACCTATGGCTACGGCAAGCTTTGGGCTGAAGCGCTCGGCGTTCCGCTGACCGGCGAATTCGTCGACCAGATCGACCGGATGTATTTCCAGACCACGCTCGATCACCTGACCCCGATGGGTGATGTGAAAGCTTTGCTCGAAAACCTTCGCGCGCGCGGGCTGCGCCTCGGCCTGATGACCAACGACGCCGACGCGAACACGCGCGCGCAGTTGCGGCAGCTCGGTCTCGACAGCTTGCTCGAGTTCGTCGCCGCCTATGACTCCGGCTACGGGCACAAGCCCGATGCCGATCCGGTGCTGGCATTCGCCAAGTTCGCCGGTGTCGCGCCGTCCGAGATCGCCGTGGTGGGCGATACCGCGCATGATCTCGATGCGGCGCATGCCGCTGGCGCGCTCGCGGTCGCGGTGCTGAGCGGGCCGGTTCCGCGCGAGTTGCTGGAGCCGCATGCCGACGTTGTTCTTCCCTCGATCGCGAAACTCGAGGACTGGCTTTCCAGTATCTCCTCCAACGGCTAATCTTTAAACTTGACGCTGGCCTGCGCGAGGTCAAAAAATCAGGCCTAACGGCCTCATAATAAACAGAAATTCCCGGAGGAGGGGACGCAATGCAAGGCTTGATGCAGGACTGGCCGCTGCTGTGCCATCGCATCATCGATCATGCGGCGATCCAGCATGGCAATCGCGAGGTCGTGTCGCGATCCATCGAGGGGCCGATCCATCGCACCAACTATCGCGAGATCCGCACGCGCGCCCTGCAGGTTGCGAAGCGCCTCGAGAAGGAAGGCGTCAAGCTCGGCGACCGCGTCGCGACGCTCGCCTGGAACACATGGCGCCATCTCGAGACTTGGTACGGCATCACGGGTGTCGGCGCGGTCTATCACACCATCAATCCGCGTCTCTTCCCCGAGCAGATCGCCTACATCGCCAATCACGCCGAAGACCGGCTGATGTTCCTCGACCTCACCTTCGTGCCGCTGATGGAGAAGCTGCAGGACAAGCTGCCGACGATCCAGCGCTACGTGGTGCTGACCGACAAGGCGCACATGCCGCAGACCTCGCTGCGCGGCGCCGTGCCGTACGAGGACTGGATCGCGGAGGTCGATGACGACTTCACCTGGAAATCCTTCGACGAAAATACCGCGTGCGGCATGTGCTACACGTCGGGCACGACCGGCAATCCGAAGGGCGTCGTCTACTCGCACCGTTCCAACGTCCTGCATTCGCTGGTGGCGCTGACGCCTGACGCGTTCGACCTGTCGGTGCAGGACACCATCATGCCGGTGGTGCCGTTCTTCCACGCCAACGGCTGGACCATCGCGTTCTCGGCGCCGATGTCGGGCTGCCGGCTGATCCTGCCGGGCATGAAGCTCGACGGCGTCTCGATCTATGAATTGCTGGAAGGCGAGAAGGTCACGATGACGGCGGCCGTGCCGACCATCTGGCTGATGCTGCTCAATCACATGGAGATCGAACAATCTGAAGCTCTCGACCCTGCGCCGCGTCCTGATCGGCGGCTCGGCCTGCCCGCGCGCCATGATCGAGAAATTCGAGAAGAACTATGGCGTCACCGTCGCGCATGCGTGGGGCATGACCGAGATGAATCCGATCGGCTCGATCTGCGCGATCAAGCCGGACTACGACGCGACCGATTACGAGAAGTTGCTCGATGTGAAGCAGAAGCAGGGCGCGGCGCCGTTCACGGTCGAGATGAAGATCGTCGACGACAGCGAGAACGAGCTGCCGTGGGACGGCAAGAAGTTCGGGCGCCTCAAGGTGAAGGGCGTCGCGGTCACCAAGGGTTACTTCAAGGGCGAGGGCGGCAGCGTGCTCGACCCGAATGGCTTCTTCGACACCGGCGATGTCGCGACCATCGATCCGTTCGGCAACCTCCAGATCACCGACCGCTCCAAGGACGTGATCAAGTCCGGCGGCGAGTGGATTTCCTCGATCGACCTGGAGAATCTCGCGGTCGGCCATCCGAAGGTGATGGAGGCGGCCGTGATCGGCGTCGCGCATCCGAAATGGGACGAGCGGCCGCTGCTGATCATCATTCCGAAGAAGGGCGAGAGCCCGACGCGGGAGGAAATCCTCGCCTTCATGGACGGCAAGATCGCGAAGTGGTGGATGCCGGACGACGTGGTGTTCGTGGAGGAAATCCCGCACACCGCAACGGGCAAGATTCTCAAGACCAAGCTGCGCGATCAGTTCAAGGACTACCGGCTTCCGACTGCGGTGGCGGCCGCCGAGTAGCGCGTGTTTGGCGACGTGAGCACCGGTTCGCTGACGAAAACATGCGCCAAGAAAAGAAGCGAAATGGACACCTTTGACTATGTGATCGTCGGCGCGGGCACGGCCGGCTGCGTGCTCGCCAACCGGCTCAGTGAGGACGCCAATGTCACGGTCTGCGTGCTCGAAGCAGGCCCGCGCGACTGGCACCCGTACATCCACATCCCGGCGGGCTTCATCAAGCTGTTCCACCAGCCCGGATTGAACTGGCTCTACACCCAGGAGCCGAGCGAGTGGACTGGCGGCCGCCGTATTGTGGCGCCGCGCGGCAAGACGCTCGGCGGGTCATCCTCGATCAACGGACACATCTACAATCGCGGCCAGCGCGCCGACTACGACGGCTGGGCGCAGCGCGGCAACCGCGGCTGGGGCTATGCCGACGTGCTGCCCTATTTCAAGCGGCTGGAGCGGCGCATCGGCGAGGGTGACGAGACCTTCCGCGGGCGCGAGGGCGGGCTCACCGTCACCGACATCGACCAGCACCATCCGCTCTCGCGAGGCGTTCATCGCGGGCGCTGTGAGCCAAGGCATTCCGCGCAACCCGGATTACAATGGCGAAAGCCAGCTCGGCATCAACTACGCGCAGCGCGCGATCCTGAAGGGCCGCCGCATGAGCGCGGCGCGCGCCTTCCTGCATCCCGCGATGAAGCGGCCGAACCTCACCGTGCTCACCAAGGTGCACGCGACCGAGATCATCTTCGAGGGCAAGCGTGCCGTTGGCATCCGCTACCGCAAGGGCGGACGGAACGGGCCGCTCACCGAGGTGCGCGCGCGGCGCGAAGTGATCCTGTCGGGCGGCACCTTCAATTCGCCGCAGCTATTGCAATTGTCCGGCATCGGCGAGCCGGAATTTCTGAAAGCCAAGGGCATCGCGGTGCGCCACGCGCTGCCCGGCGTCGGCGAGAATTTGCGCGACCATTACGCGCCGCGCGTCTCCGTGCGCGTGAAGAACATGAGCACCATCAACGAGCGCTCGCGCGGCGTGAGGCTCGCCGCCGAGATCTTCAAGTGGTGTGTCGGCGGAAAGAGCATCCTCGGCCTCTCGCCAACGCAGGTCTATTGCTTCTGGAAGTCCGACGACGCGCTGGAGACGTCCGATATCCAGCTCACCTTCACGCCGGCGAGCTATCGCGAAGGGTATCAGGGCCAGCTTGAGATGGAGCCGGGCATGACCTCCGCGCCGTGGCAGCAGCGGCCGGAGAGCAAGGGCTACGTGCGCCTCAAGTCGTCCGATCCGTTCGAGCAGCCGGAAATCCAGCCGCGCTATCTGACCGAGGAGATCGACCGCCGCGTACTCGTCGCCGCGATGCGGCTCGCGCGCCGCCTGCTGAAGTCCGACGCGCTTGCGCCATATTACGACTACGAGGACTTCCCCGGCGACAAGGTGCAGAGCGACGACGAACTGCTCGGCGCGGCGAAGGAGCGTGGCACCACCACGTTCCATCCGATGGGTAGCTGCCGCATGGGGCCGGCGAACGATCCGACCAGCGTGGTCGACGACGAGTTGCGCGTGCGCGGGCTCGAAGGCCTGCGCGTGGTCGATGCCTCGATCATGCCGATGATGCTCTCCGCCAACCTCAACGCCGGCGTCATGATGCTGGCCGACAAGGCCTCCGACATCATCCGCGGCAAGGCGCCGCCGCAGCCGATCATCCTGTCGCGCTGATCTCACAAACCGTAGGGCGGGCAAAGGAGCGTAGCGACGTGCCCGCCGCCAAGATGGCGGGCACGCTTCGCTTCGCCCGCCCTACGGCTGTGCTAAGAGCACGGCATGAGCGAGGCGAATCCATTCGACGCATCGCCGCCCGAGCCCGCGCCCCCGCCGTCGAACGGCGCGCGGTTCACGGGCGATGAGCGCGCATTCTGGCGGCTGCTCATGCGCGGTGCGGTTCTCCTGCTGGTGACCCTCGGCATCTATCGCTTCTGGCTTGCGACCGATGTGCGCCGCTTCCTCTGGAGCAACACCGAGGTCGCGGGCGATGGTCTCGAATACATCGGCACGGCGCGCGAACTGCTGCTCGGCTTCCTCATGGCAATCGCCATCCTGGTGCCGATCAATATCGCATTCTTTCTCGCGGCGCTCGGGCGCGGATGGCTCAGCCAGATGTCCGGACTCCTCGCGCTCGCGGCGCTCGCGTTGCTTGGCCAGTACGCGGTCTATCGCGCGCGGCGCTATCGGCTGACGCGTACGATCTATCGCGGCATCCGCTTCCACCAGACCGGCTCGGCCTGGCGCTACGCGATTTGCGCGATCTTCTGGTGGGCGATGATCGCCGTGACGCTCGGGCTGGCCTATCCGTGGGCACAGGCGAGCCTCGAGCGCTTCAAGCTCCGCAACACCTGGTACGGCGACCTGCAAGGCCAATTCGCTGGGTCGGGAACACGGCTGTTCTTTCGCGGCGTGCTGTTCTGGCTCGCGGCGGTCGGTCCGTTCGTGTTCGGCATGCTGATCGCGATCGGCTGGGTCGACTGGACGGCGGTCGGCGAAGCCGTGCGGCGCGGCGGCGACGACGTGATGAGCCGTGTCGAAGGGGCAGGCGTCGCGCCGGCGCTGGTCGTTGCCGTGCTGAGTTTCGGCTGGTTCGTGCTTGCGCTGGCGGTGCTCTATCCGGCGTTTCAGGCGATGGTGCTGCGCTGGTGGATTTCGGGTCTGCGCTTCGGTGAGCTAAGCGTCGCGTCAAGTCTGCGCACGCGCGTTGTCTATGCGCTTTATCTTCGCTTTGTATGGATCGCGTTCGCGGCGGGCATCGTTTTCGCGATCGCGGCCGCAATTGCGCTGGCGATCGTCGGCGGGCTTGGCTACTGGCTCGGCAAGGGCACATTGGTCGAATTGCTGACGACCGTGCTGCTCGTTCTGTCTTATGTCATCGTTGCTCTCGCCTATTCCACCATCTATCAGGCGACCGTACGCTTGCGGCTGTGGAAGCATAGCTTCGAGTTCGATCGAACTCTCAGGGCTCGAAGCGCTTGACCGCGTGAAGGCCGTGGGCGGCGCGAGCTCCGCGGTCGGCGAAGGGCTGGCCGACGCCCTCAACGTCGGTGGAATTTGACCATGGCGACGGCAGGTACCGGCATCTTCTTCGACGGGGTCACCAGCGCGCGCCGTCCCGTGCTGGTCGAGCTTGCCTCCGACGGCGTGGTCGTGCGCGACGCCGAAGAGCGCGACATGCTGGTGCGCTGGCCTTACGCGGAACTCGATCATCTGGCGGCGCCGGAGGGCGTGCTTCGGCTTGGCCGTATCGGTAGCAAGTCGCTGGCGCGGCTTGAGGTGCGCGATTCCGAGCTCGCGGCGAAGATCGACGACGCATCCGTCCCGGTCGATCGGACCGGCGCGAGCGAACGCCGTAGCCGGATGAAGGTCGTCGCGTGGAGCTTCGCCGCGACTGTTTCGCTCTTGCTCGCCGCGGTGTTCGGTGTGCCGGCGCTCGCCGACAAGATCGCGCCGCTGGTGCCGCTGAGCGCGGAACGCTGGCTCGGCGAGGCCGTCGACCGGCAGGCGCGCACGATGCTCGACAAGGGCGACGGCAGCCGGCCGTTCGAATGCGGCGGCGGGGCAGGCGAGGCGGAAGGCAAGGCCGCGCTCGCCAAGCTGATCGGCAAGCTGGAAGTGATGGCCGCGTTGCCGATCCCGATCGATGCGAAAGTCGTCCGCCGCAGCGATGCCAATGCGGTCGCGCTGCCCGGTGGCCGCATCTATGTGTTCCAGGGGCTGGTCGACAAATCCGAGAATGCCGACGAACTTGCGGGCATCATCGCGCACGAGATCGGCCATGTGGCGCACCGCGACGGCACGCGCTCGATCCTGCAGGCGGCCGGCCTTTCGTTCCTGTTCGGCATGCTGCTCGGCGATTTCGTCGGCGGCGGCGCCGTGGTGATGGGCGCGCGGGCGGTACTGCAGTCCTCCTATTCGCGCGAGGTCGAGACCGCCGCCGACCGCTACGGGGTCGACCTGGTAACCCGCGCCGGGGGCGACCCCCGGGCGCTGGGCGTCGTGCTGGACCGCATCGCGGGAGCGATCCACCCCGGGATGGAGATTTTGCGCGATCATCCTGATACGAAAGCCCGCGTTGCTGTGATAAACAGCCTCGCAACCTCGCGCCCCTCGGCGCAACCGCTGCTGGAGCCTGCCGAATGGCACGCGCTGAAGCGTATCTGCACGGGCCGGTAAGGCGGGCCTACTTCGCCCGCCGGGTCCAGGCCGATCCCGTCTCACGGCTTGCCGTGTGGGCGCGCCGCGTCGCGGGCTTTGCCGTGGCGGTGATGCTGCTCGCAATCGTGATTGTGCGCGGCGGGTTCCTCGAAATCATCCCCTCGCTGGCGGCGGTCGGCGGCGCGTTCATCCTCGCGGCGATCGCGATGCTGCTTGCATTCGCGGCGTTCGTGGTGATCTGGCGCGAGGGGCTGCAGGGCTTCGGGATGGCGTTGACCGCGCTGCTCGTCGGCGTCGCGATCCTCGGCTACCCGGCCTACATCGGCGCGAAGGGCTATAGCCTGCCGCCGATCGCCGACATCACGACGGACCCAATCGACCCGCCGCGCTTCGAGGCGATCGCCCGGCTGCGCCAGCGTGATGCAAACCCGATCGTCTATGCGGGCCTGCGCGCCGCCGAATTGCAGCGCACCGCTTATCCCAACATCGAGCCGTTACTCGTGTCGGTGACTCCGCAAGTGGCCTACGACGTCGCGGTCGACGTCATCACGAAACGCAAGTGGCGCATCGTCGATGCACGCACGCCGCAGACCGGCCGCCGTGACGGCCGCATCGAGGCGGTCGCACGCACGCCGATCCTCGGTTTCCGCGACGACGTCGTGGTGCGCGTGCGCTCCGATCCTGACGGCGCGCGGATCGATATCCGTTCGACCTCGCGCTACGGCCGGCACGATTTCGGCACCAACGCGTCGCGCATCAGTTCGCTCTCCGAGGCGATCGATGAAGCCGTCGGCAACCTGACCCCGGAAAAACCGGCCGAGCAGAAGAAGGCGAAGAAAACCGACGCGAAGGTTAAGCCAGGCGATAAACGCCGCTGATCGACGGCGGTCCGTCGGTCATGACTTCGCCGCGCGCTGTCATGTCTTCCAGATGCGCCAGCACGGAGTATCCGGCCGCGCCGGAGAGGCGCGGATCGAGCCCGATATAGACCGCGCGCACGATGGTCGGGATGTCGGCCGCGCCTTTGCCGAGCCGGTGCAGGATGGAGGCTTCGCGCGCATGACGGTGCTTGATGTATGCGGCAACGAAGTTCGGCGCGTCGCGCACCTCGCCGCCGTGACCGGGCAGATAGACCGGCTCGGAGCGGCGCGCGAGCTTGTGCAGCGAATTCATGAAATCGCTC
Source organism: uncultured Alphaproteobacteria bacterium (assembly GCA_963779545.1). Lineage (GTDB taxonomy): Bacteria > Pseudomonadota > Alphaproteobacteria > Rhizobiales > Xanthobacteraceae > PALSA-894. The sequence goes on from CAVZYQ010000023.1 coordinate 73,853, forward strand.
ATCGCGCCGTCTGGCGGCGCGACAATGGAGGTCGACCATCCCATGACATGGTCGCCGGAGAAGATCAGGTTTGATTCCTTCAGCGCAAACGCCATGTGGTTCGCGGTGTGGCCGGGCGTCGTGATCGCCTCGATGGTCCAGCCGTTGCCGCTGATGACTTCGCCGTCGGACAATGCCTGGTCGGGACGGAAATCCGTGTCGTTGGCGGCTTCCATGCGCGGCGCCTTCGCCCGCATGCAGCGGCCGCGAAGCGCGGTGCGGGCCCTCGGCCAGCACCTTCGCGCCGGTTGCCGCCTTGATGGCGGGCACGGCAGGCGAGTGGTCGCGATGTGTGTGCGTGACGAAGATGTGCGTGACGGTCTCACCGCGCACCGCATCGAGCAACGCCGCGACGTGAGCCGGATCGTCCGGGCCCGGGTCGATGATCGCGACGTTGCCGCGCCCGACGATGTAGCTGACCGTACCCTTGAAGGTGAACGGCCCGGGATTGTTGGCGACGATGCGGCGCACGCGTGGCGCAACCTCTTCGGCGCGGCCGGGCTCGAGATCGAAAACGCGATTGTACGGGATGTCTTCGGCCATGCGTCGCTCTGCGGGTTTGTCACGGCGTACCCGCCCCATCGTGGCGGCGAGGTCAAGAGCCTGTGGCCGTTGACGGCCAAGTCTGCGAGGATTGGTGCAGAAAAAGGGAGGGAACGATGACGCGAACGCTTCGCGCGGTGCTTGCTGCCGTACTGCTTGCCTGCACGAGCGGCGCATCGGCGCAGAGCTGGCCTTCCGGCCCGATCCGCTGGCTGGTCGGATTCACGGCCGGCGGCACCGGCGACATGATCTCGCGCGATGTCGCTCAGGACCTCGAAAAGGTGCTCGGCGTGCCGATCATCGTCGAGAACCGCCCGGGTGCGAACGGCGCGACCGCCACGCAGGCGCTGGTCGCCGCGAAGCCCGATGGGCAGACGCTGATGCTGGTGCTCTCCGGGCACATCACCAATCCGTATCCTCTATCCGAATCTCGGCTTCGATCCGATCAAGGACGTAACGCCGGTCAGCCTCGTCGCGTCGTCACCGCTGGCGATCGTCGCCAATCCGAACTTTCCGCCATCCGACATCAAGTCGCTGGTGGAAGCCGCGAAGGCGAAGCCGAACACGATCTCGTACGCGACGCCCGGCGTCGCCTCGATCCAGCAGCTCTCGCTCGAACTGATGGCCTTCATGACCGGCACCAAGTTCGTGCATGTGCCCTATCGCGGCGGCGCGCCTGCGTTGAACGACGCGATCGGCGGGCATGTGCAGTTGGCGGTCTTGAGCGTGCTGCAGGTGATGCCGCAGGTCGAGGCGAAGCAGTTGAAGCCGCTTGCCGTGACCTCGAAGGGGCGCACCGACGTGTGGCCGAACGTGCCATCGATCTCGGAGTCCGGTGTGCCCGGCTACGAAGCCGAGCTGTGGTTCGGCGTCATCGCGCCGGCCGGAACGCCGGACGCCATCGCAGACCGGCTCAACCGCGAGATCACGCGATTCATCAAGTCGGAGGCGATGCAGAAGCGCCTTGCATCGCAGGGGGCGCGCGCGATCGGCACCTCACGTGAAGAGTTCGCCGCTTTCCTGCGCGCCGAGCAGGACAAGTGGGGCAAGGTGCTGAAGGAGATCCAGATCAAGCCGGAGTAGGGCTGCCTGTCCGCGGGTCAGTAACCGAGTGCGAGGTCGACTTCCTCCAGGAGCTGTCCCCCGGCCCTGACATTTTTGATGTTCGCGACCATTTCGGTCACGAGCTGCGCGACGGTCGGCCGCCGCGCGATGTGCGGCATCACGGTGACTTGTGGGTGAAGCCAGAGCGGGCTCTCCTTCGGCAGCGGCTCCGGCCACAATGCGTCGAGCGCCGCGTAGGCGAGCTGCCCGGAATCGAGCGCCGCGATCAGGTCCTTCTCCACCACATGCCTGCCGCGTCCGATGTTCACCAGCATCGCGCCTTTGGGCATCATGGCGAATGTGCGCGCGCAGAAGATGCCTTCGGTCTCCCTCGTCAGCGGCAGCAGGCACACGGCGATGTCGGTCTGCTTGAGAAACGGTTCGAGCTGATCCTGGCCGTGGAAGATCGGGATTTCCTCGGCCTTGCGCGGTGAGCGAACCCACGCGGACACCGGAAAGCCGAGCGACTTCAGGATCAGCGCCGGCGCCGTCGCCATCAGCCCGAGGCCGAGGAAGCCGATGCGCCGGTGGTCGGGCCGCGTGATCGGCGCCACGCGCCATTCGCGCCGCGCCTGCGCTTCCCTGTACGCGGGCATCTCGCGATGCAGGCGCAGCACATGCATGATGACGTATTCCGTCATCATCGGGTCGCCGCCGGGCGGCTCCACCTTGCCGAGCGGGACCTTCGGCAGCTTCGGATGATCGACGATGTCTTCCACGCCGGCCGCGCGGCTGAACATCGCTTTCAAGTTCGGAAACGCAGGCAGCGCATCGAAATCCGGATGCATGAAGGCGAGGTATTCAATGTCCTTCAAGTCGCCCGCATCGGGCCAGACGCGGATTTCCAGGTCGGGAAGCTGCGCCTTGAATGTATCGCGCCATTCCGTGGCAGCGCCGATGATATGGTCGAGCCCGATGATGAGCAGCGCCATGAACCTCTCCGGTTACGTGATGTCGAACGTCAGTGGATTTCCGGCTCGGGCACCGGCAGGTGGGCGGCGAGGAAATCGAAGTCGCAGCCTTCGTCCGCCTGTCCGATGTGCGCAGAGAACATCGCGCCGTAGCCGCGCTCGTAGCGTGGGGGAGGGGGCACCCAGGCGGCCTTGCGGCGCGCCATCTCCTCGTCGGAGATCATCAGGTTGATCGAGCGCGCCGCGACATCGACCTCGATATCGTCGCCGGTCTTCACGAACGCCAGCGGGCCGCCGACATAGCTCTCCGGCGACACGTGCAGCACGCAGGCGCCATAGCTCGTGCCGCTCATGCGCGCGTCGGAGACGCGCAGCATGTCGCGCACGCCCTGCTTCACCAGCTTGGTCGGGATCGGCATCATGCCCCACTCGGGCATGCCGGGCCCGCCCTTCGGGCCGGAGTTCTTCAGCACCAGGACGTGGTCCGCCGTGACGTCGAGATCGTCGCGCTCGATCATGCTCGCCATGTGGTTATAGTCTTCGAACGCGAGCGCCGGCCCGCGATGCTTGAGCAGGCGCTTCTCGACAGCGGATGGCTTGATGATCGCGCCGCGCGGCGCGAGGTTGCCGAACAGCACGCCGGTCGCAGGCTCGGTCGAGATCGGATTGCCGGTCGAGTGGATGACGTCGGGCAGGTGAACCTTCGCGCCCGCGATGTTGTCGGCCATCGGCTTGCCGGTCACCGTCATGGCGCGCAGGTCGAGCAGTTCGCGCAGTTCGCTCATCAGCGCGCGCAAGCCGCCTGCATAGAAGAAATCCTCCATCAGGATATTCGCCTGACGGCCGCACGTTCGCGATCACCGGCACGGTGCGCGAGATGCGGTCGAAGTCGGCGAGCGAAATCTGCACGCCCGCGCGCTTCGCCATCGCGACCACATGGATGATGGCGTTGGTCGAGCCGCCCATCGCCATGTGCACCTTGATGGCGTTCTCGAACGAGCTCTGCCCGAGCACCTTCTCGATGGTCAGGTCTTCCCACACCATTTCGACGATGCGCCGGCCCGACTGCGTCGCCATGCGCGGATGGTTGCTGTCGGCGGCCGGGAATCGATGACGCGCCGGGCAGCGCGAGGCCCATGCGCTTCGGCGATCGCCATCATGGTGGCGGCGGTGCCCATGGTCATGCAGGTGCCGAACGAGCGCGCGATGCCGTCCTCGATCTCGTCCCATTCGGCCTCGGTGATGTTTCCGGCGCGCTTCTCGTCCCAGTATTTCCACACGTCCGAGCCGGAGCCGAGATGCTTGCCGTGCCAGTTGCCGCGCAGCATCGGGCCGGCCGGCACGTAGATCGCCGGCAGGCCCATGCTGATCGCGCCCATGATGAGCGCCGGGCGTGGTCTTGTCGCAGCCGCCGAGCAGCACCGCGCCGTCGATCGGATGCAGCGCAGCAGCTCCTCGGTCTCCATCGCGAGGAAGTTGCGGTAGATCATGGTGGTCGGCTTCACCATGACTTCGGCAAGCGACATCGCCGGCAGCTCGATCGGGAAGCCGCCGGCCTGCAGCACGCCGCGCTTCACCTCTTCGGCGCGCTGCGCGCAGATGCGTGTGGCAGGGATTGATGTCGCTCCAGGTGTTGATGATGCCGATGACCGGCTTGCCCGGCCCAGTCGTCGGTGTCGTAGCCGACCTGGCGCAGCCGCGAGCGATGGCCGAACGAGCGCAGGTCGCTGACTCCGAGCCAGCGATGGCTGCGGAGATCTTCAGGCCGTTTGCGATTGGTCATGACCGTTCCCCGAAGCCGCATGAGCGCATTCGAACGCGAGACTGGCCGTCCCGGAGCGCTCGCGTCAGCCGGGCTACAGTTCAGTTCGACTCCATCGCGCCGGCGAACTCGACCACCTTCTCCCACTTCTCGGTCTCGGCCGCGATGATCTTGCCGAAGTCCGCCGGCGTGCCGCCGATCGGCACGCCGCCGAGCTCGGCGAGCCGCGCCTTGATCTTGCGGATCGGCCAGCGCCTCGTTCACTGCCTTGTTGAGCATGTCGATGACGTCCGGCGGCGTGTCCTTCGGCGCGCCCATGCCGAACCACGCGCTCGCCTCGTAGCCCTTCACGGTCTCGCCGACCGTCGGCACGTCCGGCAAGCTCGCCGAGCGCTGTCGCCGTGGTCACCGCGAGCGCGCGCAGCTTGCCGGCTTTGATGTGCGGCAGCGACGACGGCATGTTGTCGAACATCACCTGCACCTGGCCGGCGATCATGTCGGTCAGCGCCGGGTGCCGAGCCGCGATACGGCACGTGCGGTCATCTCGACGCCGGTCATCGCCTTGAACAGCTCGCCCGAGAGGTGCACCGACGTGCCGTTGCCGGACGACGCCATGTTGATCTTGCCGGGATTGGCCTTGGCGTAGGCGATGAACTCCGCGACGGTCTTGGCCGGCACGTCGGGATTGCACCTCCATCACGTTCGGCACGCGCGATGATGCCGGCGACCGGCGCGATGTCGCGGATGAAGTTGAAGGTCAGCTTCGTGTAGAGCGAGGCGTTGATGCGCGTTCGCCGGGATTGACCAGCAGCACGGTGTAGCCGTCCGGCGGCGAATTGATCACGTGCTCGGTGGCGATGTTGTTGCCGGCGCCGGGCTTGTTCTCGATGATGAACTGCTGGCCGAGCTTCTCCGACAGGTACTGGCCGATGATGCGCGCCAGGATGTCGGTCGCGCCGCCGGGCGGATAGCCGACGACCCAGCGCACGACACGCGTCGGGTAGTCGGCGGCAGAGAGATTGCCGATCGACGCCGCCAGCAGCGCCGCCGAGCACAGCGTGAGAACCAATGTATATCGCCGCGACGCCCTCATGTTTGCTCCCTGACTTCCGTCTTTCGCAGGTTCGGTTCGATCCGAATGATCAAAGAGTTAGCCGCAAGCCCGGCGTCACACAAGGGCAGATCGAAGGCCCCCGATCCTCGAAAACGCCATCAGGTTGAATGCTTTAGCCTGGCTTTCCGGCGTGAGCGCGAGCGGGCCGATGCGCCCACTGCCCACCCATCTTCGAGTTCGCTTTATCTCACAAAGCGGGCCGCTCTCAGAGCACGTCGTACTGGTGATTGAGAACCGTCCATTGGAGGCTGATGTTGGCGGGCTGGCCCTGCGCTGACACTTCGTGGTTCGACACGATCTGGTTGCCGTTCATCTCCCAGACGACGACCTGACCACTGTTGCTGCGCCACAGCACGTCGCTACGGCCATCGCCGTTGTAGTCGCCGACGTCCTGCAGTTGCCACTCGCTGCCTGGCGTCGCAATCGACAGATTGGACGCGATCTGCGCGCCGTTCATCTGCCACACGACGACCTGGCCGCTGTCGTGGCGCAGCAGCACGTCGGCCCGTCCATCGCCACCGAAATCGCCGGTGCCGACGATATTCCAGTCAAGCCCCAGATTGGCGACCGCCTGATTGGCCGTAATCTGTGCGCCGTCCATGGTCCAGAGCACGACTTGACCATTGTCGTGGCGCAGCAGCACATCGCTCTTGCCGTCGCCGCCGGTATCCAGCACTCCCTGGAAGTGCCAGCCGCCGCTAAGCATCGCGACCTGCTGATTGTCGGTAATCTGCGCGCCGTTCATGGTCCAGAGCGCGATTTGTCCGCTGTCGTTGCGCCACAGGACGTCGGCCCGACTGTCGCCGTTGAAATCGCCCACGCCTTCGTTGTGCCAGTCGTTGCCGATCGTCGCGACCGTTTGGTTGGTGGCAATGGTCGCGCCGTTCATTGACCACAGCACCGTCTGTCCGCTGCTGTTGCGCCAAAGCACGTCGGCACGACCGTCACTATTGAAGTCGCCGCTGTCCTGGTACTGCCACGAGGCGTCCAAGGTACCCACGTGGGAATTGGCGAACACGTTGCCGGGGATAAAGTTGCCGGGGCTGAACTGCCACTCCGAGACCGACCCGCTCGCATGACGCCAAAGCACGTCACTGGTGCTGTCGGCGCCGAAATCATCCTTGGTGGTGGCGCCGAACGTGAAGTCGTCTGCGTTCAGGTTGTTGCGCTGCACGTTGCGCAGCGTGATCGTGTCGCCGCCGCCGAAATTGATGACGGTATCGGTGCCGACCTGCGTCGCGCGAGCCAGCACATCCCCGAGCGACTTGACGTTCGAAAATGCGTTCAGATTGATCCGATCGTCACTGCCTGCACCGGCGGCGAACCCGAAGATGAGATCTGCGCCATCACCGGGGCGATAGACGAAACGGTCGTCGCCGGCGCCGCCATTGAGAAAGTCTGCGCCCGTGCCGCCGTCAAGCAGGTCCGGGCCCGCCCCGCCGAACAGGCGATCATTGCCGCCGAGCCCGGTCAGCGTGTCGCCCACATCGGACGACGCGACCGTCGGCGTCAGCCGGAAAACCTCTCCACCGATGTCGACGATGTAGAGATTGCCGCGCGCGTCTTCACCAAACGACGCCGGCGAATTGACGGTACCGACGTTCGGAACGATCTGGCTGGTGCGATCGGTCGCCAGCCAACTCGAGCCGTCGAACCGCAATGTGAAGACCTTGTTCTGAATGAAATCGGCAAAGAAATACTGGCCGTTCAGCCCGTCGCTTTCGCCGCGATAAACGTAACCGCCGGTGACCGACGCCCCGCCGCCGTGCGGATAGGCAAAGATCGGATCGACGAAGTTCGGATTGTTGGCGACCCCTTCGACGTTCGGCCAGCCATAGTTCGCGCCGGCCTGGCCGAGATTGATCTCCTCGAACGCGGCCCCGCCGACATTGCCGATGAAGAGGGCGCCAGTCGCGGAATCGAAGCTTGAGCGCCACGGGTTGCGCAGGCCGAACGCGAAGATTTCGGTGCGCACACCGCCGCCTTCGCCGACAAACGGATTATCCGCTGGAATCTGGTAGCCAGGCGCGACCGGGTCCACGTCGATGCGCAGCATTTTGCCGAGCAGATTTGTCTTGTCCTGCGCGTTCGCCGGCACGCCGACTTCGCCGGACGCGATGTAGAGATAGCCATCCGGCCCGAAGCCCATCCATCCGGCATTGTGATTGGTGTTTGTGGCGGCGCCGACGTCGAGAATGAAATCGCGACCTGCTGCCGCGACGTTGGGATTGCCCGAGGCGTGATAGCGCCACACCTCGTTATGCGGCGACCCGGCCGTCGACGTCGCATAGACATAGAAGGCGCCGTTGGTGGCGTAGTCCGGATCGAAGGCGAGACCGAGCAGCCCGCGTTCGCCGTTGGGGTCCACGGGAACGGTGAGGAACGGCGTGGCGAGGACAGTTCCTGTACTCAGATCGAGAATCTTGATCGTGCCGGTCTTCTCGACAATGAACAGCCGGCTGGTGTCCCCGGGCGCGGCGGTCACGTAGAGCGGCTGCGTGAGCCCGCTTGCGACGCGTGTCGCGGCGATCGTGGCCGACGAATGAGGCGCATTCGGATCGAAGCCGTAGATCAAGTCGCCGCCGCTGGTCCCGCTGAGCGCATTGGCGGAATCGTTGCCGGTCACGATGTTCATCGCCATGATGTTCCTCTGCTCGTATTGGGTTGTTCAAAGAGAACGCGCACTGACGCGAGATATGGGCCGCCCGGTTCGTTGCCGGCTAGGAGGCCGGGCTTGCACGGGCGCTACGGACCGCCTGCGCGGTCGCTGCGATCAACGGATGGCGGAAGAAGGACGTGAGTCGCAAACCGGCGCCGGGCGAGGGCATGCGCAATGCCTCCAGCAGACAGGATCTCCCAGCCCAAGCCGTCTGCGGACTTTGCCCCGCAGTCAGCTTAGGTGGGCCGGGCGCTCGGGTAAAGCAGCTAACGCTTTAGTGGCAGAATTATCGGCGCGGTCCGCTGCACATTGGAATTAAATCGACATCGCGCTTGTTCTGCTTTGAAGAAAAGTCGAGGCAGGATCTCACAAAGAGATCGCGGTGATTCGGCATCCTAACGCGCCAAGGCCTGCGTCATGCGCCCACCGAACGTTGCGCGTGCGGTCAGCAAGAACGCGGGGAGCAAGAACAGCGGTGCGACTGCGAATCCGGTCGTGTTTGTCAGCATCGAGGCGAACAGCGGCACGGTCAGGAGCAGTCCCGACGCGATCAGCGCCGCGCGTTCCGAGTGGTAGGCCAAGCTCTCCGGCCGCATCAGCCACACCACGACGAATGCGCAGACGACAAGATCATAGTCCAGGAGATATGGCGTTGCGAAAAACGCGCCAAGTATGAGCGACGAATAACGGATCGGCGCCGGAGCATCGCGCAGCCACGCCATCGCAACCACCGCAGCCGCGATTAATCCTGTGACCGCCTGCAGCGCATAGGCCGGCGCCACATCCGCACCGAACGTGCGTGCGAACGCGAAAACCGACACCAGGCAATTCCAGCCGCCCGCGCCCTGCTCGAGGACCGTCTGACGCAGCAGCGTCCCGAATTGCAGGTAGTCGCGCCACAATTCCGGCCCGAACAATACGAGGCTCGCCAGAAGCAGCGCGCCTGCGCTGACCGACGCTCCTGCGATTGCCCGCCACTGCCGCCCGGCCATCAGCGCGACGGGTATCAGCAGGCCGAGATGCGGCTTGTAGATCATTAGGCCAAACAGCGTGCCGGCGATGAACGGCCGCCGCTCGATCAGGCACAGCCCGCCGCCGAGCAACGCCGCCGTCCAGGTTCCGTTCTGTCCGCCATAGGCGTTGATGAACACAGCCGGCGTCGCGAGCGCAAGCAGCAGCCCGTCGCGTCCGGGCAGCGCCAGACGCAGCGAACGCCAGAAGGCGAGCCATCCGGCGATAAGCCACACAGCGAGACCCGGGCAGATAAGGCAGTGCCGCCAGCGGCGCCGTCAGAACCAGAAGGACGGGGGGATAGGAGTAGGTATATGGGCCGACGCCTTCGCCGACGATGCTCTTTTGAAATGCAGTGTAGAGAGGCCAGTTGTAAATGTCCGCTGCCCGGTCATGCCAGGCAAGGAAGGCGCCGGACCAGTAATTGACATAGTCATCGCCAAGCGGTCGGCCACCTGACGTGAGGCTCGCACCCGTATCCCGCAAGATGTCGTAGCAATAGAAGGCCCCTGCGATGGCGATCCAGATGCCGGCAATTCTGCGCCAGTCGATGTCAGTGGACATATGAGGCCCGGACGCTGTCGAACCGGACAGCTATGCGGCGCAAGAGTTGCGAATTTGTTACGCGCAGAGCTGTCCAGGAACCGGATTCACGCTGAAGATCGGGTCGTCGTTTTATTTGCCGGGCGAGACCTTCAATACTTACTTTTGCACGCTGTAGCATTTACAGGCGCGCGCAATACTTGGTTGCACGCGCCTTAGGTTGTTTGACGATGATGGTTTCCCCGGCGTAAAGTTCGCGTTGCGGTAACGAGGCGCTGGGGAACATCGTGCAATGAGGGTAGCGAGCAGGCGGGCATTCCTCGGAATGTCGGCGATCTCCGTGGGCGCCGCGGTGTTCGATCCGGTGCGCGCGATCGCAGCATGCGTCACCGCGCCGCTTCCGGTGTTCCTGCCGAACATGCTGACCGTGGACTGCGCATCGCGGCGCAATTTTCAATTGTTCCGGCGAAGCACCACCTACATGGGTCTGGTCGGTGTTGTGAACATGAGCTTTGTGCGAGGCAAATTCGGACAATATCAGGCCGGCAACCTGTTCCTGTTTCCATGGCTCAAGCCGGCAGGCTTGGCTCAGGGTTCGGGAAAGGTGTGGAATTCTGTCATGCCGACGAGCGCAACGGCAGTCATGGCCGCCGCCCCAATTCGTTCCTCACTGCCGCCTGACGAGTATTTTTGTAATTACATTCTGCAAGCGCCGCCAACCTCGACCTTCATCGGGTTCACGGTCGACGTGCCATACAGCCAACTTGAGGAGAAGCTCGGGCTCTATAGCAATATTGGCAAGCTCGCAGACGGCAAGCCTGTCGGCATCGACTGGGCGAGTTCAAATCTCAACCATCTTTGGTTTGGCGGGAACCGCCAGATTCCTTCGACGGAGACGTGCGGTGGAAAGGCTTGGCGGCAACTTATTGCGAACGGGTTGAATCTTGCTTCCGCGCAAGTGTGCTGAAGTGAAAAGGGCCGCATCAATGAAAAGCATTATCGTTGCGACCGTCGCGCTGGTGGCATCGGCGACGGCACTGTCCAGCGCGCCGGCACCGGCTCGCAAGGCGCCGTTTCTTTGTATGGCGACATCGGGTGTCTGCCATTTTCATATTTATTACGCCGCCGGACGCAGCCGCATCATTCTTCTTCCCGCCGGCGCGAAGGATTCCGTTCCGGATGTGCGCATCGGCACCGACAGTTATTGCATACAGGTGAACAAGAATCCGGCCCACAAATGCGCCCGCAAAATCATCAACGCGAACTCCAATAGCTAGACAGGTCGGCTGCGCCCGAGCCATTTGCGCCACGCGTGAATTTGAGCAGAATGCCCGCGACTGGCAGGGGAGCGAGCATGGCTTCGGCGGATTTGCGCAAACTCACGTTCAGCGATTTTGATGCGCGTAAGGATGAAACCTTCGTCGTGCAGGTTGAGCCCGAGATTGCGCTAAGGCTGCAACAGGTGCGGCCGCTTGGCGACAGCGGCAGGCCGGGCGGGGCGTTCTCATTGTGGTTTACCGGCGCGGCCGGGCCGTTCTTGCCGCAGGCGATCTACCCCGTTTTCCACCCACAGCTCGGCCGGATGGAAATTTTCCTCGTGCCGCTCGGTCCGCGTGACGGCGGGAATTCATACGAGTCGATCTTCACTTAGCTCTTTTGCGGTGGCGTCCATCGCATCAGCTCGTAGACGCCCTGTTCCTCGGCGGTGACGAAACCCAATCGGCGGTAGAGCCGCATCGCGGGATTGAACTTCTCGACATGAATGGTGAACGGCTTGCCGGCGGCTGCTGCTTCGTCAAGCAGATCCTGCATCAGACTGCCGCCATATCCTTTGCCGCAATGATGCGGCAGAAACGCGATGTCGAGGACGTGGTGCACGCTTTCGCGGCGATAGAGATAGAGCCGGCCGATATCCTGGCCCGCGCGCGAAACGATGAACCAGTCGGCATCCGGATAATTGCGCTTGTAGTCGGTGTGCTGCGCGTTCGCCTGCATCTGGAGAAATGCCGCCTTCTGTTCCTCCGGCCACGGCGCCATCGCCATCTCCTGCGCGCGCGTGGAATTGTAGACGGCAAACAGGAACGGCACGTCCGCTTCGGTCGCACTCCGGAAGGAGAGGCCTGCGTCGGCGGCGCGCGCCCACCGGGCGGCTGCCGCAAGCCCCGTCGCACTCTCCGTCATCGCGGCGCACCTCGGCCTGCGTGTATGCTGTGCCAATGATCGACGTTCTGCACATCGAAAACCTGCTCGACGAAAGCGGTTGCGCGGCATTGCGGGCCGAATTGGGCGAAGCGGCGGGCGCCGCGGCTGCGTTGCTCGGCGCACAGCAGGACAGCGCGGTGCGGTCCGCCGTGCGCCGCACGACGCGCCTGACGATCCCGCCGATGGTGCGTACGCGGATCACGAACCTGCTGATCTCGCAAAAGGAGAAGCTCGAACGCCATTTCGCGGTCACCCTGAGCGAGTGCGAGGAGCCGCAGTTCCTGCGGTACGAGGCGGGTGACTTCTTCGTGGCGCATCAGGACGGCAATACGCCGCTCGTCCACGACGATTCCCGCTTTCGCAAGGTCTCGGTCGTGCTCTTCCTCAGCCGAGCCTCGCACGAGCCGTCGGCCGAAACCTACGGCGGCGGAGAACTGGTGATGCATGGGCCTTATTCCGGCCCGATCCTGCGCGAACCGGTCAATGCGGCACCGGGCACCCTCGTCGCCTTCCGGGCCGAAACCACGCATGAGGTGACGCCCGTCACGCACGGCGAGCGCTTCACCATCGTGTCCTGGTTTCGATAAGCGGGGAGGCTAGGGCCGTGCCGGGAAGACACCCTGCAGCGCGATGCAGTAATTGAGCACCTGATAGGGCATCATGTTGTTGTGCGGCAAGCTGCTGCCTGTGATCGAAAGAATCTGCTGGTTCATGATCTGCAGGCCGGTCGCCGTCGTGCTGTAGGCGTTGCCGCCGGCCGAGCGCGCGAGGCCCTTCGCCGGATCGGGGATTTGTGCGTTCGCCGGATCGGAAATTCCTTGCATCCCGTGATTGTGCAGCGGGATTTCGGACACGAGCAGCGTTACGTTCTCGCTGCCGCCCTGTTGCCCGAGGCTGTAGTCCGACAGGCCCGCCCCCTGACCCTGGTGGATGGCAACTGAACCCTGCAGATCGGGCAGGGCGAAGGTCGACTTGCCGTCACCACCGTAGAAAGTGCCGAGCAGCGAGAATAACGCCGTGTTCTGCGAGAGCGGCAGGAGCTGCCCGTTGCACTGTGCCCATCCGGTGGGCGCAAAGTTGCAGGCGAAGATACGAATCTCGGCAACGAACGGCGACGACATGTTGCGTCCTCTTAATTCTGGGTCGGGAAAATGCCGAACAGCGAGATGATGTAGCTGACGGCCAGATACGGTTGCATGTTCTCGTGCGGTTGGCTGCCGCCGATCGGCGTGACCGCTTGCGAATTCATCGGAACCGTAGGCGTCTCTTCGAGATAGATTTTAACTGCGGCCAACTCACCAGTGATGCTCCCGACTGGGGAGTTGGCGTTTCCGGGGCCTGTGGACGCCAGGAACGCATGATTGTGTGAGGCAATCTGCTGCAAGGTGAGCGTGACGCTCTCGACACCGGCCATTTCACCCATCTGGTAGGTGATCCCGCCTTGGGTGCCTTGGTAAATCGGCACACGGCCCTGCAGGTTCGGGATGCCGAAGGTCTCCTGCCCATCCCCGCCGTAGGTGGTGCCGATCAGGGTAAATAGCGCATCATTTTCCGAGATCGGCATGAGCTGGCCGTTGCAAAACGCCCAGCCGTTGGGCGGGAAACTCCCGCCGAACATGCGAATTTCGCCAATATACGGACTGGACACGATCTGCCCCTTTTAGTTGCGTGACGGGAACACGCCCGTGAGGGCGATGACATAATTCAGGACCAGATAGGGCTGCATGTTGACGTGCGGTTGCGACCCACCGGCGTTGGTGATCGTCGCCGGCTGCAGCGACGTCAAGTTGTCGAATGTCCGGTACACGTTCGAGGCTTGGGCGAGGAAAGCGCCCGCGACCGGCAGCTGTCCGCCAAGGCCGGGTTGGGACTGAACAAAATGATTGTGCGCCGGCAATTCGCTTATCGTCACGGTGTGAGCCGTCTGCCCGCCGACCTGGCCTTGAGTAAATCCCGCGCCGACATGGACTGGCGCCCGGCCGCGCAAATCGGGAAGCGCGAACGTCGTCTGACCATTGCCGCCGTACATCGTACCGAGCAGCGAGAACAGCGCCTGGTTCTGATTGATCGGCAGGAACTGGCCGTTGCACGCCGCCCAGCCCTTGGGGGGGAAGTTGAACGAAACGATCTTGACTTCGCTCAAGTACGGTGTGCCCACGGCATCCCCCCAAAAAAATCGCGCCGCAACTTCAAATCGCGTTTTTCATTCTCGCGGCTTACGCAGGTGAGAGTCAAGCGATCCGTGAACCCTGTTGTATACCGCTTTGGCGTTTCAATCCTCGGCTTTAACGGCGCTGTTCGCAATCGCTGGCTCGGGACTGCGGCACGGCAACTGCGGCCTGCGGTGCACTGACTCTGCGCTGCTGCGGCGCCCAATCGAGATTTTTTCAAATACAACCGCAGCGTTCGGCGGCACCCCTGTGCGGGGAACAAATTTGGGCAGAAGCCGAGCAGTTCCATGAATTTACCTTTGCTCAACTTTGCCTTGTTTATGGCCGGAGGCCCATGATAGCGTTAAGGAAGGGCTACTGACGGGTTAAGAAGAGAATGGGGCGCCCGCTAGCAGTCCAGGGCACGTTTTCACGGCCAAAGTCCGCCTGAAACAGGGCACACCGGAGTCGTTGGACATTCCGGCCACGGGGAGTATCGTCATGGCGAACGACGCCTTCAGCCAGCACCAATCCGCGCCGCTGCCGAGCTACCGGCAAGACCGGGAAGCGATCGAACCCGTGAGGGGTGTCGTCTTCGTCGACCCGCGGGTGCCGGATTTTGCGGCGCTCATGGATGGTGTCGAAGCTGGACAGCGCGCGGTCTTGCTTGATGCTGGCACTGACGGCGTGCAGCAGATTGCGGGCTTCCTGAAAAGCTCCGGCCTACGCGATCTTTCGGCGATCCATATCGTCTCGCACGGCACGCCAGGACAGATTCAAATCGGCGCGACGCTGCTGAATGCGCGCGCGCTTGGCCCCCATGCTTCGCTGCTCGCGGACATCGGCGCGTCGCTCGCGCCCGGCGGCGGCATCCTGCTCTATGGCTGCGATGTGGCGAGCGGTGATCGCGGCCGCGCGTTCGTCCAAGAGCTCTCTGTCTACACCGGTGCAGATGTTGCCGCCGCGACCCATCCGGTCGGCGCGGCGGCGCAGGGAGGAAGCTGGGAGCTTGATGTCAGCACCGGCCACATTGCGGCGCGCGCGGCGTTCAGTGCGGAGGCGATGGCGGGGTATCAGGGCACGTTGCCGCTTACGATCAACGACGTCTCGCAGGTGGAGGGCCCCCCCGGCACCACGAATTTCGTCTTCACGGTAACCTTGTCTCCGGCAAACGCGGCGGTCGTCACGGTCAACTACACCACCGTCCCCGGCAGCGCTTCGGCCGGGACCGATTACCAAACGACCAGCGGCACGCTGACGTTTCAGATCGGTGAGACCACCCAGCAGATCATCGTCCCGGTCTTCGGCGACCTCGACCCTGAGCCAAATGAAGCCTTTACGGTGGTGCTCTCGGACCCGACAGTTGACGTGATTTCGGACGGGAGCGGCGACGGAAACATTCTGAATGACGACAACTTTCCGCCGACCACGGACCTCAACGGGACCGTCCCTGCCGGGGACGACGCGACGGCTTCGTTCACCGAGCAGACGCCGGTTGTGATTGCGCCTGCGGCGACGATTGCGGATGTGGATTCGACGACGCTGGTGTCGCTGACGGCGACGCTGACGACGCGTCCGGATGGCAATGGCGTGGAGTCGCTGTCGCTCAATGCGACGGCGCAGACGGCGGCGACCGGGGCGGGTCTGACGGTGCTTTACACGCCGGGGACCGGCGTTCTGCTGATCAACGGCCCGGCAGCGTCGCTCGCCACCTATGAGACGATCCTTCAGGGCATCGTCTACAACAACACCAGCGACACACCGACCGCGACCGACCGCACCGTGAACGTTGTGGTCAACGACGGCACCGATCCGAGCGCGGTCAACACCGTCACGATCAGTGTGACGGCGGCGAACGACGCGCCTGTGACGGACCTCAACGGGACTGTCCCTGCCGGGGACGACGCGACGGCTTCGTTCACCGAGCAGACGCCGGTTGTGATTGCGCCTGCGGCGACGATTGCGGATGTGGATTCGACGACGCTGGTGTCGCTGACGGCGACGCTGACGACGCGTCCGGATGGCAATGGCGTGGAGTCGCTGTCGCTCAATGCGACGGCGCAGACGGCGGCGACCGGGGCGGGTCTGACGGTGCTTTACACGCCGGGGACCGGCGTTCTGCTGATCAACGGCCCGGCAGCGTCGCTCGCCACCTATGAGACGATCCTTCAGGGCATCGTCTACAACAACACCAGCGACACACCGACCGCGACCGACCGCACCGTGAACGTTGTGGTCAACGACGGCACCGATCCGAGCGCGGTCAACACCGTCACGATCAGTGTGACGGCGGCGAACGACGCGCCTGTGACGGACCTCAACGGGACTGTCCCTGCCGGGGACGACGCGACGGCTTCGTTCACCGAGCAGACGCCGGTTGTGATTGCGCCTGCGGCGACGATTGCGGATGTGGATTCGACGACGCTGGTGTCGCTGACGGCGACGCTGACGACGCGTCCGGATGGCAATGGCGTGGAGTCGCTGTCGCTCAATGCGACGGCGCAGACGGCGGCGACCGGGGCGGGTCTGACGGTGCTTTACACGCCGGGGACCGGCGTTCTGCTGATCAACGGCCCGGCAGCGTCGCTCGCCACCTATGAGACGATCCTTCAGGGCATCGTCTACAACAACACCAGCGACACGCCGACCGCGACCGACCGCACCGTGAACGTTGTGGTCAACGACGGCACCGATCCGAGCGCGGTCAACACCGTCACGATCAGCGTGACGGCGGCGAACGACGCGCCTGTGACGGACCTCAACGGGACTGTCCCTGCCGGGGACGACGCGACGGCTTCGTTCACCGAGCAGACGCCGGTTGTGATTGCGCCTGCGGCGACGATTGCGGATGTGGATTCGACGACGCTGGTGTCGCTGACGGCGACGCTGACGACGCGTCCGGATGGCAATGGCGTGGAGTCGCTGTCGCTCAATGCGACGGCGCAGACGGCGGCGACCGGGGCGGGTCTGACGGTGCTTTACACGCCGGGGACCGGCGTTCTGCTGATCAACGGCCCGGCAGCGTCGCTCGCCACCTATGAGACGATCCTTCAGGGCATCGTCTACAACAACACCAGCGACACGCCGACCGCGACCGACCGCACCGTGAACGTTGTGGTCAACGACGGCACCGATCCGAGCGCGGTCAACACCGTCACGATCAGCGTGACGGCGGCGAACGACGCGCCTGTGACGGACCTCAACGGGACTGTCCCTGCCGGGGACGACGCGACGGCTTCGTTCACCGAGCAGACGCCGGTTGTGATTGCGCCTGCGGCGACGATTGCGGATGTGGATTCGACGACGCTGGTGTCGCTGACGGCGACGCTGACGACGCGTCCGGATGGCAATGGCGTGGAGTCGCTGTCGCTCAATGCGACGGCGCAGACGGCGGCGACCGGGGCGGGTCTGACGGTGCTTTACACGCCGGGGACCGGCGTTCTGCTGATCAACGGCCCGGCAGCGTCGCTCGCCACCTATGAGACGATCCTTCAGGGCATCGTCTACAACAACACCAGCGACACACCGACCGCGACCGACCGCACCGTGAACGTTGTGGTCAACGACGGCACCGATCCGAGCGCGGTCAACACCGTCACGATCAGTGTGACGGCGCAGAACGACGCGCCCAACCTTACGCCTGATGCGCCCGCCGCGGCCTTGTTCACGGAAAACGCCGGTAGTCCGACCCCGCTCCTCGCCACCGGCGCGGTGACGGATCCTGACAACGCGGCGGATTTCGCCGGCGGCAGCTTCCAGGTTGAGATTACGGCCAATGGCGGCGCAGCAGATCAGATCGTGCTGCGCACAGGCTCGGGATTCCACGTGAACGGCGGAAACCTGGAACTGGACGCCGGCAACGTTGTGGTGGGAGCCATCACGGGCATTGGCACCACCAACGTCCAGGTAACCGGCTTCACGGCGGATGTGACGCCCTCGGTCGCGAACGCTTTGTCGCAAGCATTCGCCTTCACCAACCCCGGCCAGGATCCGGGCGCCTTGACGCGTGCAGTCACCTTCACGTTCGACGATGGCGACGGCGGCACGTCGACGGACACCGTCATTCAGCAGGTCCAGGTCACGCCGCTCAACGATCAGCCCACGCTGACCGCAACCGCGGCAAACGTCGATTTCACCGAGGGCGCGGGCAACGCACAGGGCGCGCAGGTCGCGGTCTTCACCAACACGATCGTCAATACCGTCGAGGCGGGGCAGGGGATTCTCTCGCTGACGTTCACGGTCAGCGGCCTGCATGACGGCGCAAACGAAAGGATTCAGATCGACGGCGCGACGTTCTCGCTCACCGACGGGGCGAACGGTGCGACCACGAACATGACCTACGCCGTCACGCTCGTCGGCAACGCGCTCGCGGGCCAGACCGCGACCGTTACCTTGACCACGCCGACGGCCGTTTCTGCGGCGACCATGGCGACGATCATCGATGGCATCCGCTACCAGAACACCAACGTCAACGCGCCCACGGTCGACAACCGCGTCTTCACCCTGACGCAGATTCAGGACGACGGCGGCTCGGGCGGCGGCAACGACGATTCCGCCAACCTCAACGTTTCGTCCTCGGTCGACGTCGTCGCCGTCAATGACGGGCCGTCGAATACGGTGCCGGGCGCGCAGAACGCCACCGAAGATGCCAACTTCGTCTTCAGCGCCGGTGCCGGCAACGCCATCCAGATCACCGACCTCGATGCCGGCTCGCAAAACGTTCAGGTCACCTTGTCTGTGGCGAACGGCTTTCTCGATGTGCGCACGAATGGCGAAGGCGGTCTCACCACCGGCCTGAATTCGTGGCAGGTCTCCGGCGACACCACCGGCTCGGTCACTCTCACCGGGACGGTCGCGCAGATCAACGCCTCGCTTGGCGGTGCAAATGGCCAGTTGGTCTATCGCGGCAACCTGAATTTCGACGGCGTCGACACACTGACGGTAACGACCAACGACCTCGGGCACACCGGAACCGACCCGGGCCTGACGGGCAACGGAACCTTCGGCAAGACGTCGACACGGTCACGATCAACGTCGCCAACGCGGCTCCCACCGACACGCTCTCGGCGACCCAGAGCATCGTGCTTGCGCCCGGCGGCGACGCGGACGGCGACGGCGTGATCGATCCGGGCGACACGGTCACGGTGTCGGTGCAGATCACCAACAACAGCGCGAACACGACCGCCGCGGACGTGACGCTGACGGAAGCGCTGAACGGCATGACCGACGTGGGCACGCCCAACGTCACGCCGCGCGCGATCAACGAAAGCTACAACGCGATCGGCAACACGCTGCTTGAGGTCGGCAACGCCATCGGGCCGAGCGGCCCGCAGGCGAGCGTCTCCGGCTCCGTGCTCGCCAATGATTTCGACTTCTTCAGCGATACTTTCGCCATCACGTCCGTGAACGGAAATACGCCTTCTCTCGGGACGGTGAGCTTCACAACCGCCGGCGGCGGCAGCGTCACGATGATCACGACCGGCGCCGACGCCGGCTCGTTCAGCTATACGCCAGCCATCAATTTCAGCGGCCCGGACAGCTTCACTTACACGATCACCGACGACGGCCTCGACAACAATGCGGCCACGACGCGGACGATCTCTCCAACATCGGCACCGTGACGATCAACGTCTCGGCGACGCAGGTCTGGTACGTCGACAATTCTTATTCCGGCGCGAACGGCGCGAGCGACGGCACCTCGCTGCGGCCATTCACCAGCCTCTCCTCGCTCAGCGGCGCGGCCGGGCCGGACGGCGTGGGCGACATCATCTATGTGGCGGAGGGCACCTACACCACCGGCATCACGCTGCTCGACGGGCAGACGCTGCATGGCGCCGGGACCGCGCTCATCGTCGACGGCATCATGCTCGCTGCAGCCGGCACCGATCCGACCATCAGCAACGCGAGCGGCAACGGCGTCACGCTCGCGTCCAACAACATCCTCACCGGCTTCACGGTCGGCGACACCGGCAACAATTTCGACATCGCCAACGGCGACAGGTGCTCCGTCGGCAACCTCATCATCAACAACGTCGTGCTCAACGGCAGCGGCGGCCTGTTCCGCGCGGATTCCGGCAGCGGCACGCTCAATGTCAATCTTGAAAGCGCAAGCACGAGCGGCACCACCGGTCACGGCATCCAGCTAGGCGGCACGACCAGCGGTTCGTTCACGGTCGGCGGCACGGGCACGATCACCGGAGTTGCCGGCACCGACGTGCTTATCGGCGGCTCGTCGTCCGCGACCATCAACATCGCGAGCGACATCACGAGCAGCACGGGCGGCTCGATCGAGGTCACGGGCCATACCGGCGCGAATGGCGTCACCTTCTCGGGCGACCTCAACATCACCGGCGGCACCGGCATCTCGGTGCACGACAACTTTGGCACCTCGGCCATCTCGTTCACGAACGCCGACAAGGACATCAGCACCGGCATCGGCAACGCGATCTCGCTGGTCAACAACAGTGGCCTGACGATCAACTTCACCGGCGGCGGGCTCGACGTCGATGCGACCAGCGGCGCCGGCATCACGGCGACCGGCGGCGGTACGATCAACATCACTGGCTCGGGCAACACCGTAAACACCGGGACCGGTCAAGTCCTCAACTGGAACGGCGTGAGCGTCGGCGGCAGCGGCGTGACCTTCGGCACGCTCGGTTCGAGCGGAACGGTCGCAAACACTGCGATCAGCCTGAACAATGTCGACGGCGGCACATTCAGCGGTGGCAATGTCACCGTTGCTGGAACGACCGGCGGCACGTCCGACGGCATTCGTATCGATGGCGGATCGGCGGCTACGTTCAACTTTGCAAGCGCGACCATCGACAATACCGGCGACGACGGCATCGACCTTAACGGCGCCAACGGCGCGGTCACGTTCACGACGGTGGACATCGACGGCAACACCGGTTCGGGCCTCGAGACGACCGGTAACACAAACGCGATCAACATCAACGGCGGATCGATCGGCGCAACCAACGATCCGAGCGCCAACGCGGTCGATATCAACGCCGGCACCGGCAACATCACGATCGGAGCCACGATCACCAAGACGACGGCGAATGATGTGGTTGAGGTCTCGGGCCGCACCGGCGGCACGGTCGACTTCAACGGCCTCATCACGTCGAGCGGCAGCGGCGGCGGAATCGACCTGACCACCAACACCGGCGGCACCATCCGTTTCGACGGCGGCATAAGCTTGTCGACCGGCGCCGCCACCGCGTTCAACGCGACGGGCGGCGGTACGCTGATCGTCACCGATCCGGCGGGCCCTACCGCGAACGTGCTGACGACCACGACCGCGACCGCGCTCAACATCGATGGGATGACGATCGGTGGCGAAGGCGTCACTTTCCAGGCGATCAATTCCAGCGGCGGCTCTGCTGCCGGCATCATGATCCAGAACACGACCGGCACCGGCACCATCAGCGTCACCGGCACGGGCACGACCGCCAATTCGGGCGGCACGATCGCGAGCAAGACCTCGGGCACCAACGGTGATGGGGCCACCGGGACCGGCATCTACCTGAACAATACGTCGAATATCTCGCTCGCGAACATGCAAATCAACGACCACGGAAACTTCGGTGTCCGTGGCAACAACGTCACCAACCTGACCCTCAACAATCTCGATGTTAACGGCTCGAACGGCAGCGAGGCCAACGGCACCACGCAGGAATACGCCGTCAACCTGACGCAAGTCATCGGGAACGTGAACATCCTGAACACGGAGGTGAGTGGCGGCTTCATGGGTAACGTGCGGCTCGACAATCAGTCGGGCACCACGAACCTGAACTTCCTCAACAACACGATTCAGAACACCAACAGCGCGTTTACCGGCGACGGGTTCAACCTCGAAGCGGAAACAACCGCTGTCGTCCTCGCCAATGTTTCCAACAACGTATTCACCAACAACGATGGCGACGACTTCAATCTATCACTGATCAACAGTGCTGTGGTCGATCTGACCTTCAACAACAACGACCTGAACGGCGCGGCAGGCAAGCTCGGCGCGGGCGTCTTCATCCTCGGCGCGAGCTTCAACGGCACGCTCGAATATGACATCTCGAACAACAACGTTCAGGATTCGAACCAGGGCGGCGCGATTCATGTCAACAAGGGCAGCGGCACCGCTGTCTTCAGCGGACAGATCGTCGACAATGTCATCGGGACCATCGGCGATCCGTTCTCAGGTTCCTTGCAGGCAAGCGGAATCATCGTTGGATCGCGCGGCGCCGGCGGCTCGCACACGACTCTCATCCACAGCAACGAGGTCTACCAGTACAACGATCGCGGCATCATCGTTGAGGCCGGCGAAGGCGATGCTGCGCTCACCGCCACCATCACCAGCAACACGGTTTCGGACCCGGCAAGCCCGGGAGCCGCGGGCAACTCACTGCACGGCATTCATGTCGATCTCGGCATCAACGCGGCCGACAACAATCAGGTCACGCTCGATATCCGGAACAATCTCATTGCCACGGCCGCTAACGAGGCCGCCGGCGGCGCCGATTTGCGCGTGCGCGCCGGTTCGTCCGTGGATGTTTTCATCGCCGGTTACTCGGGCGGAAACAGCGACCCGAATGCTCAGGCTTTCTTCGACACGCAGAACCCCGCTGGCACAACGTTCAATGTGACGTCGCCAGGGGCTACGGCCACGTTCAACAACGGCCCTGCGAGTCCGCTTCCGGGGCCGAACCTGCCGGAGTTGCCGCCGGCGCCGCTGCTGGCGTCATCGTCGGATGGCGTGGAAGCTGCACCGACGTCCGACAGCGCACCACCGACCGATACGACCCCGCCGGCCGACACAACTCCGCCGCAGGCGGGTGAAACTGACACAGGCAACCAGCCGCCTGCGACAACGCCGGAGACCCCGGCCGCGCAGTCCGTCATCGTCGATGACGGCGTGCTCACGCAGGCTGAACTTGACTTCTTCGTTGACGCCGCCATCACGCGCTGGACCGCGACGGGCCTGACCGACGAACAGGTCGCGGCCCTGAATGCGATGGAGTTCTCGGTCGCGAGCATGGACGGGATCTACCTCGGCACCTTCACGCCGGGACTGATCACGTTCGATGCCGACGCTGCCGGTAGCGGCTGGTTCCTCGACGGCACGCCGCTGGAGGATTCCGAGTTCGGCAACGTGCTGTCCGCAACGCGGATGCGCACCGACGCGGCCGGGGCGCCTGCCGGCCACTACGACCTGCTCACCACCGTGATGCACGAGATGGGTCACGTGCTCGGTCTCGGCGACAGCTACGCATCTGCCGACGCCGACGACCTGATGTTCGGCTACCTCTATCTTGGCGAACGCCGGATTGCGGGCGCGGGCGACGCCGCAGGCGCGACCGTCGGCGCGATTACGGGCGAGGAATTCCTTGCCGCGCCGATCAATATCTTCGACCTGCGTCCGGGCGAGACGGTCACGGTCCAGTGGAACGCGACGGTCAATCCGCAGACGAACCAGCTCATCCAGAATCCGTCCAATCAAGGCACGGTGACATCGAGCAATTTCGCCGGCACGGCCACCAATGTGTCTGTCACCACGGTGGATTCGCCTGACTCTTGGCGATGTCGTCTACCTCGACTCGCTTGTCACCCCGAACGGCACGTTCGATCCGGGTGAAGGCGTCGACGGTGTGACGCTGCGGCTGTACGCCGACACCAACCTCTCAGGAGGCCTCGACGGCGCCGACGCGCTGCTGGCGACCACCACGACCACGGGCGGTGGACTCTATTCGTTCGTCGGCCTAGCGCCCGGTGAATACATCGTCGCGGTGGAGTCGACGAATTTCAACCCCGGCGGCGCCTTGTATGACGCGGCGAATCCTATCCCCCAAGCGTATACGTCAATTTCCGGCAATCCGGATCCCGATAACGATGCCGATAACGACGACAACGGCGGCACCGTCGGCGGCGTGGCCGGCGTCAGCATTGCGAGCGCGGCGATCACCCTTAACTACGACGACGAGACGACGGCCGATGGGACCGGCAAGCTCGACATCAACAATACTCTTGATTTGGGCTTCCAGGGCACTCCGCCCAATGCCGCCCCGGTCATCGGCAATGTCGGCGGCGCGGTGGGCTACACCGAGCAGCAGACGATACCGGCCACCACTGTCCAGATCGATGGCGACCTCACGGTCAACGACGATACCCCGGACCTGATCGACAGTGCGACGGTCACGATCTCGACCGGCTTCGTTGCCGGCGACCAACTGACGTTTACCGCGGTCGCGGGGATCACCGGCGGTTACAATCCGGGGACCGGCGTCCTCTCGTTCACCGGCACCGCCAGCGAGGCAAGTTACGAGACCTTACTGCGATCAGTTACCTTCAGCTCGACGAGCGACAATCCGACCAACTTCGGTGCCAACCCGAGCCGCACGATCACCTGGACGGTGAACGATGGCACGCAGGACAATGCTGTCCTGGCCACCTCGACGGTCAACATCACCCCGGTAAATGATCAGCCGGCACTCAACGGTGTGGCGGCGAACGCGGTGTATCTCGTCGGCAGCCCCACGGCGACGACGCTGGATACGACGCTTACCGTCGCCGACGCCGATAATCAGTTCCTGACGGGGGCGACTGTCACGATCACCGATTTCTCCAGCGGCGACGAACTTCTGATCAACGGTTTGCTGAATGGCCTGAGCGGCGGCGTGACGTTCAGTTACGACGGCAATGGCCTCCTCACGTTGTCCGGAAGCGCTACGCTGGCGGTCTATGAGGGGCTGCTCGAGCAGGTTCAGTACCGTTCGACCGATCCGTCGCCGAGCGACGGGACACCGACGAGCGCCGATCATTCCCGCACGGTTCAGTGGCAGCTCAACGACGGCTCTCTCAGCAACAATCTGAGCGTGGTGCAAACGACGACCGTGCTCGTCGATGCCGCACCGGTCCTCGACCTTGATACCGGGGACGGCACGCCGCCGTCTGGCTTCAGCACGACGTTCGAGGAGGACGCCGCCCCAAGGTACTTCTCGGGCAATCCGGTATCGATCGGCGCTTTCGGTGCGATCGATATCTCGGATGTCGACGACCCGGCGGCGGACATCACTTCGGCGACCGTCAAGCTGACAAACGCCTTTGCGGGCGACGTGCTGACGGTCCTTGGGGGCACGGCCAACGGCTCTAACGATTTCGGCAGTGGCAACCCCATCAGTTGGGTCATCAACACCGCCGTGGCGAATGAGATTACCGTCACGCTGACCGGGCCGGCTTCCGCTGGCGATTACGCGTCGGCGCTCGGGGCGATCAACTTCGATAACACGTCGAACACGCCGGATACCACTGCGCGCACGGTCACGGCGTTCGTCGTCGGTAGCGGCGGCACGCCCAGCAACATCGCGACAGCGACTATTCAAGTCGTTGCCGTCAACGACACGCCGGTGAATGCGGTGCCGACCGGTCCTCTGGCCGTCAACGAAGACACGGATCTGTCGATCACCGGAATCTCGATATCCGATGTGGATGCGAATCCCGCCACCCAGAACGTGACGGTGACGCTGGGCGTCAACAGCGGGACGCTGACCATCGCGACAGGCGTGGCCGGTGGTGTCACCGCGGGTCAGGTCACCAACAATGGCACCGGGGGTGTCATCGTTACCGCCACCCAGAACCAGATCAACACGACGTTGGCGGCACTCAACGGGCTGGTGTACCGCGGCAATCTGAACTTCAGCGGTCCCGATCAGCTCTCGATCACCACCAACGACAATGACAATGGCTTGAACGGCGTCGATCCGGACACTCTGGATCCAGTCGATCCAGACCTCACGAGCGAACAGGACATCGACACGGTCAACATCACCGTCAACGCGGTGAACGACGCGCCGGTCAATACCGTCCCGATTGCCGCGCAGGCCGTGAACGAGGACACCAATCTCGTCTTCAGTTCGGGGAGCGGCAATCTGATCAGCGTCAGCGATGCAGACGCGCCCAGCGGCGATGTCCGCGTGACGCTCGCCGTCGCGAGCGGAACGCTGACGCTCGCGACGACCGCGGGCCTCAGCTTCTCGACGGGTGACGGCACCTCCGACTCGACGATGACGTTCGACGGAACGCTGGCGGAGGTCAACGCCGCGCTGAACGGTCTCACGTATCGCGGCAATTTGAACTTCTTCGGCGGCGACACGCTGTCGATCACGACAAACGACCTCGGTCAAACCGGCGCTGACCCGGGCCTGAGCGGCGGAGCCGCAAATGAAGAGGACGTCGATCAGGTCACCATCAACGTCGCGTCGGTAAACGATGCGCCGGTAAACGGCGTTCCGGCCACCCAGTCGGTGAATGAAGATACCGATCTCGTCTTCAACACCGCGAACGGCAATCTCGTCAGCATCGCCGACGTCGATGCGGGCGGCGACGATATTCGCGTGACGCTCACCGTCACGAACGGAACGCTGACGCTTGCGACGACGGCGGGCCTCGCCTTCTCGACGGGCGACGGCACCACCGACTCGACGATGACGTTCGAGGGCACGCTTACGGAAGTCAACGCGGCGCTCAACGGGCTGATCTATCGCGCCAACCTGAACTATTTCGGCGGCGACGCGCTGTCGATCACCACGAACGACCTTGGCAACAACGGCGCAGACCCGGGCGGCGATCCCACCAGCGAGCAGGATGCCGACTCGGTCACGATCAATGTGGCCTCGATAAACGACTCGCCGATACTGGCCGGTCTCAACAACAACCCATCCTTCATCGAGAACGGCACGGCTGTCGTGCTCGACAACGACGCGACCGTCAGCGACATCGAACTCGATGCGGCGCCGAGTTATGACGGTGCGCAGCTCACGCTCGTCCGAAGCACCGGTCCGAATCCCGACGACGTGTTTGGCGGGAGCGGATCGCTCGATCTGTCGAGCGGTATCGACGTCGACCTCGGCGGGTTTGTCGTCGGGACATACCGTGCCGAAGGCGATGGAACGTTCGAGATCACGTTCAATTCCAGCGCTTCAGCGGCAGACGTCGACCTTGTTCTGCAGCAGCTCACCTATCGAAACGTCGGCGACAATCCGCCGACTTCGCTGCAGATCAATTACACGTTCAGCGACGCCAATGGCATCGTCGGCGGTCAGTCGCAGGGCGGTGGCCCGACCCCCGGCATCGCCACGGGTAGCATCACAATCGGCCCCATTACGCAGATCAACGACAACCCGTTCCTGCTCAATGTGTCGCCGACGGCGTCATATACGCTGGGCTCCGCCGGCGTCTTGATTTCGCCCTCACTGGTTGCTGGCGACCCCGATGCGGCTCCGCCGTCTCCGAATGTCGGCCTCAAGAACGCGGTCGTGGAGATCACCGACTACGTGCTGGGCGACGAACTATTCGTCAACCTGACGACGACGCCGGGCGGACACTTCCGCGTCGATGACGGTTTTGGCAATCTCGTCGACACGACCATTGGGGTGGAGAGCAACGCGCTCGGACACCTTGTACTCTCCGGCCCCGGCACGCCGACGCAGTACCAGCAGGTGCTCGACGCGGTGTCGTACCGCTCCAGCGCCGCCGATCCGCGCAGCGGCGGCACCACGCCGAACCGCACGATCACATGGCAAATCAACGACGGTGTTCCGGCGAGCCCGCAATTCGGGACGCAGACGCCGTACACAGCCGGCGTCGGCCCGCAATCCATCGCGACGGCGGACCTCAATGGTGACGGCCTGCTCGACCTCGTCACCGCGAACAACGGCGGCACCATTTCGGTGCTGATCAACAATCCGGACCCCGGCAATCCGAACCCCGTGCTGGCGACGGAGCCCGGCGAGTTCGGTGCGCCGACGAACTTTGCGGCCGGTGCTGCTCCGCAGGCGGTGCTGATTGCGGACTTCGACCACAACGACACGCTCGACGTGGTCGTCGCGAACGCTACCGGCATCTCGATCCTATCCGGCAACGGTTCAGGACTCTTCGGGGCGCCGAGCAATTTCGCCGCAGGCACCAACCCCGCCGCGCTTGCGGCCGCCGACTTCAACAGCGACGGAAACCTCGACGTCGCGGTCGCCAATTTCGGCAGCGGCAACGTCTCCGTGCTGCTCGGCAACGGCGGTGGCGGCTTTGCGGCGGCGCAGAACTTCAACACGGGCGCAAATTCGACCGGCGTGGCGGTCGGCGACTTCAATCGTGATGGCATTGCGGATCTTGCCGTCAGCAACAGCGGTCCCGATAACGTCGCGATCCTGCTCGGCACCGGCACCGGCGGCTTCGGCGCCGCCACCACGTTCACGGCCGGGGCCGGGACCAACCCGGTGTCGATCGCGACGGAGGATTTGAACGGTGACGGCCGCCTCGATCTCGTCACTGCCAACCAGTCGACCGGCAATGTCTCGGTCATGCTCGGCAATGGGTCCGGGGGCTTCGGCGCGCCCTCGACCTTCGCCATCGAGTCCACGCCCACCAACGTGCGCATCGCCGACATAAACGCCGACGGCAAATACGACATCCTGGCGACGAATTCCCTCTCCGGAAGCGTCTCCGTGCTGCGCGGCAATGGCAACGGCACGTTCCTCGCGGCCCTGAACTTCGCCACAGGCTCGGGTGCGAGCTCGGTCGCGTTCGGAGACTTCAATCGCGACAACGGGCTGGACCTCGCGGTGACCAATAGTGGATTGGGGAACGCGTCAGTCCTGTTCAATGCCGGCAGCAACATGAGCAACGTCGGCACGACGCTGCTCTCGTTCAACGCGGCGCCAACCATCGATCTCGACGCGAGCGGCGGCGGGACCGGCTTCACCACGACCTACACGGAGCGCGATGCGCCGATCCCGATCGTCGATATCGACATCACGATCACGGACCCGGACAACGCCGCGCTCTCGACGGCGAGGATCGTGCTCACCAATGCGAAGGCGGGAGACGTCATATCGATCGCCGGCACACTTCCTGGTGGTATCGAAAGCTTTATCGACACCTCAGTCCCCGGCCAGATCACCGTCAATCTGTTCAACTCGGCCTCGATTGCCGACTATGAGACCGCGCTGAGCCAGATCCGGTTCAGAAACACGAGCGCTGTTCCGGACGAGACCGACCGCGACATCACGGTCGTGGTGACCGACGGCTCAAATGCCGAAAGCAACGTCGCGCATGCGACGGTTCAGGTCGTCAATCTCACCACCGGTCAGGACGACTTCGACGCCAGCGGCGTGAGTGACATCTTGTGGCGCAACACCAGTGGGACTGTCGCCGAATGGCTCATGACCGCGGGCCAGATCGCGAGCAATGAAGGCGTGGGTACGCTCGGCAGCCCGTGGAGTTTCCTCGATACCGGCGATTTCAATGCCGATGGCCACTCCGACATTCTCTGGCGCAGCAGCGACAACACCACCTCGCCACAGGGCGGCGGCGGCGGCTCCGACAGCCAGATCGTGCTTTGGACGATGAATGGCTCACAGATCGTCTCCAATCAGGTCGTGGGCACGGTCTCCAGTAGCTGGCACGAGTTGGGCGTCGGCGATTTCAATGCCGATGGACGCACTGACGTGCTTCTGCGCCATGACAACGGCCAAGTCGTGCGCTGGAAGATGGATGGCGCGCAGATCGTGTCGAACGACGCCGTCGGTTCGCTCGGCAATGACTGGCATGCACAGGGCTTTGCCGATTTTACCGGCGACGGAAAGTCCGACGTCTTGTGGCGCCATGACACCGGTCAGGTCGTGCTCTGGACGATGGATGACGCAACGATCGCCAACAATCAGTCGATCACCAATCTTGGCCTCGACTGGAACATCGCCGGCACCGGCGATTTCAACAATGACGGGCATGCGGACGTTCTCTTGCGCCATGACAGCGGCCAAGTCGTTCTTTGGGAGATGAACGGCGCGCAAATCGTGTCGAACACGTCAATCGCGACGCCGAGCAACGATTGGAAAATTCAGAAAGTGGGTGACTACAACGGCGATGGCAGCAGCGACGTGCTGTGGCGCCACGACAACGGCCAAGTGGTGGTATGGGAAATGAACGGCGCGCAGATCGTGTCCAACCATACCGTCACCTACCTGGGCGGCCAACCGGCACCGATCGGTCTCGACTGGACGGTCCAGGCGCACCACTACGACCTGCTCTGACTGCGGCGTTGCCGGCGACGTACATGCAAAAACCGGTGGCCCCTGCGCCCAGCAGCGGCCCATTGGAGAATGAGGTCGTCCGCAACCGCCATCCGCCACAGGAGCGCCTCGCAACGAATGTTCGTTGTGTGGTTGAACAGCTCCATTCGAACATTGAGGAAAGACAATGGCTCAGGCGCCCCAGACACAGCCACAGGTACAATACCAACATGTGGACCGGCCCGAAGTAACCGAAACGTTTGCGGACTTCGTCCAGCGTATCCAGTTCGACGGCCAGACGTTGCGGATCGAATTCTGCGTCAGCCGGGTTGACGATCAATCACCCCAAACGGGAAAAAGATATCCTGCGTGCAGGCTGGTATTGTCGGCCGGTGCCGCGATTGATTTGATGAACAAGATGCAGCAGATCACTTCGGGGCTGATCAAATCAGGAGTGCTCAAGGTCGATCCCGCCCAAAAGACGGAAACCAAAAACTAGTCGGGGGCGCCCCGTAAGAACAATCCAAGGTTGATGCCGGAGAGCCTAGAAATGCTCGGCGCTGGCGCCACGCGATCAATCCGGAAGGCACTGAGACGCTCTAATCCAGCAAACCCATCGAAGCAGGGCAGGGTGCTGTCAGCGATCAGAACAGTTCATAGGACGGAGGCACCACTTTCCAGTCGGGGCCGATCGTCGTGATCGCCAGATTTAAATCGATGTGCGCGCCAGACATCTCCCAAAGCGCCATGAAGCCGTTGTTGTGCTTCATGACGATGTCGCTGTGTCCGTCGCCGTCATAGTCAGCGATCGAAGCAACCTGCCAGGCAGGTCCCGGGTTGGCGATTGCGAGATTTGAGACAATGCGGTCACCGTCCATTTGCCACAGCGCCAGAAAGCCGTTGTCATGCCGCATCACGATGTCCGTGCGGCCATCTCCGTCGAAATCACCCGTTCCGGCGATGTGATATTGCGATCCGGGATTGGCCACGGCGGTATTTGACGAGATGTGGTCGCCGTCAAATTTCCACAACGCAATGAAGCCGTTGTCGTGCCGTAGCAGCAGATCGCTGTGACCATCGCCGTCGAAGTCGCCGGTGCCGCCCACATGATACTGCGTGCCCGGATTTGCGATCGGAAGATTGCCGATGATCTGATTGCCGTCCATCTCCCAGAGCGAGACGAAACCGGTGTCATGACGCAGCAGCGCATCCCCCTTGCCGTCACCGTTGAAATCTCCTGTTCCAACGACATGCCATTGCGGACCTGGGTTTGCCACGGCGAGGTTCTGCGCGATCTGACCACCGTTCATTTGCCACAAGGCGACAAAGCCGTTGTCGTGCTGCATGAACACGTCGGATCGCCCATCGCCGTCGAAGTCCGCAACACCGGCGGCGTGCCACGCCGCCGACGGCTGAGCGACTGTCGGATTGGAAACGATCTGATTGCCCGCCATCTGAAACATCATGACGGTGCCGTTCGCGTTCTGCAGCAGGATGTCGCTTAACAAATCCCCGTTGAAGTCGCTCGGGCGCTTCACCAGCGTCGTCGTGGGGTCGAACCCCGGCACGGTCTGATCGTTGAAGACCAGCCACTCGATGTTGCTGAGGACATCCGTCCCATCGGGCCCGATGACGCGCACGCCCGTCGGGCCGAGCGGCGTTATGGAATAGGCCGAGCGCGGCCCGGAAAAATACGCATAGTCGATCCCGCCAAGGCCGTTGATCGTGTCGTTTCCGGTATTGCCGCGGAACGTGTTTCCGATGTCGTTTCCGGAGATCGTGTCATTGCCGGATCCGCCGATCGCGTTCTCGATCATGACATTGAATGCGATCGCGAAGTTGCCGAATAGGCCTCCGACGTCCGAATACGTGCCGGCGTTCAAGTCGATCCGCTGGTTGCTCGAATAGCCCGAGAAGTCGAGCGTGTCGTTTCCGCCCGCGTCCCAGACGGTGACGATGGGACGCAGGTCGACGTTGAAGTCGTACACCTCGCGCCCGGCATTGCTGTTGAAGCCGTAAGTCGTGTCGCCGGTGCGCGTCGTCATGTCCGCGCCGTAGATCGCCTGGATCGCGGCCACGTCGTGCAGCATCGGCGTCGAGGAGTAGTACCAGTTCGAGAATGTGCCGTCCTGTTGCCAGCCGGCGGTCGGCGAGTAGCCGCCGAAATACGACATCACCGTGTATTGCCGATTGTCCTGCGTGTATTCGGCGTTGTTCGCGTAGGTGATCGGGTTGTTGCCGGCATTGTACGTGCCCGGATGGCTCAGGCCCAGCGAATGGCCGATCTCGTGGATGTATGTCTGGAAGCCGTAACCTCCGTAATACATGTCGCTGTCCTGATCGTGCGACGTCCAGTTATTGTTGAACCAGATCTCGTTGCGCGTGATCCGGTAATTCGCCGTGCCGTAAGGGCCGCTGCCGTTGCTCGACAGCGACCCGTCCGAATAGGTTCCGCCGTTCGTGCCGAGCACGCCGTTCGCGTTGTATGTCTGTGACGCGTACATGAACTGTATTTGCGCGCTCGCCGCGGTCGAGACCGGAGTGAGGTCGCGCGCGATCAGATCGTCCCAAAGCTCGAAGGCGAGCGCGGCGCGGCTCACCATCAGCGAACTCATGTTCGTCTTGTAGGCAATCTCGCCGCTACCGGACGCGTAAGGTGTGCCATTGATGTAATAGGGGATCGGACCACTGCCGCTCCACGACATGGTCACGCCTTCGAACGATCCGCCCCATTGCGTTCGAAGCTGCTGGACGACTTGCGCGAGAGAGAAGGAGGATGGTGCGCCGATGGCCGCGTTGACGAGCCCGTCTCCCGCGTCCGTTGCGCTGGAATCCGAAACGTCCTGACAACCCGGTCCGCCGGCGCTGAAGCCCGCGAGGCTGCAAAGTCCGCACATGTCCTATTTGCCCTCAGTCCCCACGCGATTCGGTCCGCACGAGCCAATGTTCATGAGATTCGGTTCTGACCAAAATGTGTTGAATAATTGCCAAAGTGCGGCGCGCGATTAGAATCAAATGCAATCCAACGGGCCGATCGGCAATGAAGCGGGAACCTGGAACTCGTTATTTCTCGCGGAATGTCTTCGCGAGCTGGTCCTGCAGGGGGCGCACGAAATACGATACCACCGTCCGCACCGATGTCTGGATGAAGGCCTCGACGGGCATCCCGGGAATGAGCTTGACGGCTTCAAGCCGCGCAATCTCGCTCGGTAGTACTGCGATCCGGACCGTGTAGTAGCTTGCACCGCTGCGCTGATCCAGAGTCACGTCGGCTGACACAACGGAGACCTCACCATTGATTTCCGGAGTGGTGCGGCTGCTGAAATTCGGAAAGCGCAATACGGCAGCCTGGCCGATGCGAACCTGATCGATATCCTGCGGCTGGATCTTCGCCTCGACGATCAACTTGTCGGCCGCCGGCACGATCAGCATGATTTGCTGGCCGGCCGAAACCACGCCGCCGACCGTATGGACGTCGAGCTGGTGCACCATGCCGTTCTGCGGCGCGCGGATGTCGATGCGCTTGAGCTGATCCTCGGCGGCAACTTTCTTTTCGACGAGCTCCGCCGTCCGGCCACGGATCTCGGCGAGATCCTTGCCGACCTCGGTGCGCATGTCCTGGTCGATCTGCAGAATCTGGATTCTGGTCTCGGCGATCTTGCCTTTCGACTGCGCGACCGCCGCCATAAGCTGGCCACGCTCGCCTTCGAGCCGCGCCTGCTCGCGCTCGAGCGTCGTCACACGGTTGAACTGCACGAGTTGCTTCGCCCACAATTCGCGCACGCCCTCCAATTCCTTCTTGATCCACTCGACCTGCTTGTCCTTCGAGGCGACCTGCGCGCGGAGGCCCCCAATCTCCTCCTCAGACTGCTGCACGCGCTCCGTGAGCTGTGCCTTCAGGCCTTCGCGCGTCTTGCGCCGAATCTGGAATAGCTCCGCTTCGCCACGGATCATGCGGCCGACTTCCGGGTCGTCCTTGCGCGCCAGCAGGCCGGCGGGGAATTCGACGCGATCCTCGCCCTCCAGCTCCGCTTCCTCGCGCGCCCGGCGCGCGGCGAATTCGTCGAGACCTTTGACGACGATCGCAAGGTTCGCCCGCGTCTGCGTGTCGTCCAGCTTGATGACGATGTCGCCTGCGGCGACGATGTCGCCGTCGCGCACGCGCAGCTCAGCAACGACGCCTCCGGTCGGGTGCTGCACCTTCTTGACGTTGGTGTCGACCACGAGCTGGCCTTGCGCGATCACGGCGCCGGCGAATTCGCTATTCGCCGCCCAGCCGCCGATGCCGCCGATCAGCAACGCGATCATCGCCAGACTGATCAGAAGGTGCCGCCGGATCGATTTGCGCGCGTTCATGACGCGGTTCCTCCGGCTTCGCCAACCAGCCGCAGCCCAGCGCCGCCTCCCGCGGCTGCTACGGCAGGAGTAGCCGCGGCCGGCTGCGCGGGCTGTTGCGCGCCGAACAGCTTCGCCAGGACTTCGTCGCGCGGCCCGATCGTGTGCATTTTTCCGTTCACCATGGCGAGCACCTGATCGACGCCCGCAAGCGCGGCGGAGCGGTGTGCGATCACGACCACGATACCGCCGCGCGCCCGCACGCGCATGATCGCCTGCGTCAGCGCCTTGTCTCCTTCGGTATCGAGGTTGGAATTCGGCTCGTCGAGGACGACGAGGAAAGGGTCCCGGTAGAGCGCGCGCGCAAGCGCGATGCGCTGGCGCTGGCCGGCCGACAGCATCGTACCGCTCTCGCCGATCTGCGTGTCGTAGCCCTCCGGCAGGCGCACGATCATGTCATGCACGCCGGCCGCCTGGGCTGCGGCGATGATTGCCTTGGAGGGTGCCTCCGGCTCGAAGCGCGCGACATTCTGCGCGACGGTACCGGCGAACAGCTCCACGTCCTGCGGCAAATAGCCGATGTGCTGGCCAAGTTCGGCCGGTGACCATTGGTCCATCGCGGCGCCATCGAGGCGCACCTTGCCGCGCGCGGGCGGCCAGACGCCGACAATCAGCCGGGCAAGCGTAGACTTGCCGGATGCGCTCGGCCCGATGACTCCGAGGCCTTGCCCTGCCTTCAGCGCGAAGGTCACGTCCTGAACGATGACGCGTTGCACGCCCGGGGGCGTGGCAACGACGCTCTCGACCGCAAGAGTGCCCTTGGGCGGCGGCAACGCCATCGGTTCGGCATCTTTTTCGGTGACTCTGAGGAAGTCCGACAATCGCCGCCAGCTTTGCCGCGCTGCGATGAAGCCCTTCCAGTTGGCGATCGCGAGTTCGACCGGCGCGAGCGCACGCGCGACGATGATCGAGCTGGCGATGATGATGCCGCCGGTCGCCTGCTGCTGGATCACCAGATAGGCGCCCAGCCCCAGCACACCGGATTGCAGGACGAAGCGCATCACCTTGGAGATCGCGCCGAGGCCGCCAGCCACATCCGAAGTCTTTTGCTGGCTCGCGAGATACTTGGCGTTGGCATCGCCCCAGATCTTGCCCATGCGCGGCGCCATGCCCATCGCCTGCAGCACCTCGGCATTGCGGCGGCCGGCGTCGGCGAGCGTGTTGCGCGCACCGGCGTGCATCATCACCTCACGTGAGGGGCGGCGCGTCATGAATTCGGAGAACAGCGTGAGGCTCGTAAGGATGACCGCGCCGATGAGCGCCGCGATGCCGATCCATGGATGGAACAGGAAGCAGATCAAGATATAGATCGGCATCCACGGCAGATCGAACAATGCCAGCGGTCCGGTGCTGACCAGGAACGAGCGGATCTGGTCGAGGTCACGCACGGGCGCGAGCCCGTCGCTTTGCCCTTTGGACCGCAATGGCATCTGCACCACGATCTCGTAGATGCGGCCGCTCAATTTCTCGTCGAGCGAGGCGGCAACGCGTACGAGGATGCGCGAGCGGATCACATCGAGAATGCCCTGGAACGCGAACAACGTCAGCGCGAGGACGGAGAGCGCGACCAAGGTCGGAATGCTGCGGCTCGGCAGCACGCGGTCGTAGACCTCCAGCATGTAGAACGAGCCGGTCAGGTACAGGATATTGATGAGGCCGCTCATCAGCCCGACCGCGATGAACGCATGCCAGCACGCGGCCAGCGCCTCGCGCAGCTCCGACGAAGGCGCCGGGCGGTTGGCAGGACGCGCGGTCATCAACGACATTTTTCCCCCAACCGTCGCTCGCGGCTGCCAAGCCGCCGAGCCGGGTCTCAAAGGCGCGCTTCCCGCTGCCGACCCGCCGGGCTCATCGCGGTAGTGCGCGAATTGGGCGAAACTATCACGGCTATGGCCTTGGCCGGGTTAATTTTTGTAAGGATTTTTGCGGATTGGCGCCTGCGGCGAAGATTCTGGCTTCAATATCGGGCAGCGCTGCTCGATCCGACTTGACGGTATCTTGGTATCTATTTGATTTAGCACATGTTTTGTCGTGATCGGCGTGTCGTCGCGGGTCTTGTGGGTGCTTTAACCGAACATCGTCGCTCCGGCTTGACCCACACGGCGTTCATACGTTCATTGCCGCCATGGAAATCAAGAGCCTCGATTTGCCGGGCGTATTTCTCCTCAAGCCGCGGCGGTTCGCGGACTCGCGCGGTTACTTCACCGAAACTTACAATGAGAAAGCGTTCGCGGCAGCCGGGATCACGGCGAAGTTCGTCCAGGACAATCAGTCGTTTTCGGCCAAGCGCGGCACGCTGCGCGGCCTGCACTTCCAGCTTCCTCCAGCCGCGCAGGCGAAGCTTGTTCGCGTGCTGCAAGGAAGCGTGTATGACGTGGCGGTTGATCTGCGGGCCGGATCGCCGACGTACGGAAAATGGGGCGGCGAGACGCTGACGGCCGAAGGTGGGGAGCAACTGTTCATCCCGCGCGGGTTCGCTCACGCGTTCTGCACGCTGGAGCCGGACACGATCGTCGCCTACAAGGTCGATGATTTTTACGCGCCGGCGAGCGACAGCGGCCTGATTTGGAACGATCCGACGCTGGCGATCGCGTGGCCGGTTGCCGCAGGTGAGGTGCTGTTGTCGGACAAGGACCAAAAACTCGGGGCGTTCGCCGACTTCGTGTCTCCATTCAAGTTTGAAGGCAAGTGATGTCGAAGCGCATTCTGGTGACCGGCGGCGCGGGCTTCATCGGCTCGGCGGTGGTGCGCCATATAATCCGGGAGACGCCGCATCAGGCGCTGGTCGTCGACAAGCTTACTTACGCGGGCAATCTCGACTCGCTGGCGCCTGTGTCGAACGATCCGCGCTACGCCTTCGTTCGTGCCGACATTTGCGACGCGCCGAAGATGCGCGAACTGTTCGAGAGTTTCCGGCCCGACGCCGTGATGCATCTCGCGGCCGAAAGCCATGTCGATCGCTCGATCGATGGGCCCGGCGAATTCATCCAGACCAATGTGGTCGGGACCTTCGCGCTGCTGCAGGCGGCGCTCGGCTACTGGCGCGCTCTGCCAGCGGCGCAACAAGAGGGATTTCGCTTCCACCACATCTCGACCGACGAGGTGTTCGGTTCGCTGGGCGAGGAAGGCATGTTCGTCGAGACGACTGCCTACGACCCGCGCTCGCCCTATTCGGCCTCGAAGGCGTCGTCCGACCATCTGGTGCGCGCCTGGCATCACACCTACGGGCTGCCCGTCGTCGTCACCAACTGCTCGAACAACTACGGCCCGTATCATTTCCCCGAAAAGCTGATCCCGCTCACGATCATCAATGCGCTCGAAGGCCTCAAGCTGCCGGTCTACGGCAAGGGCGCGAATGTGCGCGACTGGCTTTACGTCGACGATCACGCGCGCGCTTTGCTCGCGGTCGTGCTCGAGGGCGCGGTCGGCGAGACCTATTGCATCGGCGGACGCAACGAGAAGACCAATCTCGACGTGGTCGAGACGATCTGCGCGCTGATGGATGAGCTTGCGCCGAGCGAGCAAGATCGGCCCGCGCAAGTCGCTGATCAGTTTCGTCACCGATCGTCCGGGCCACGACATGCGCTACGCGATCGATGCCGGCAAGATCGCGACCGACCTCGGTTGGGAGCCGCGCGAGACGTTCGAGACCGGCCTGCGCAAGACGGTGGAATGGTATCTCGCCAACCGCAGCTGGTGGGAGCGCATCCGCAGCGGCGTCTATCGCGGCGAGCGGCTGGGGGTCGTTGCTTGATCCTTGTCTTCGGCGGTAACGGCCAGCTTGGCCAGGAACTGACGCGCGCGGCGGCCATGCGCACGGCACCGCTGACTGCGCTCTCCAGAAGTGAATCCGACATCACCGACTCCGCCGCGGTACGCGGCGCGATTGCGCAGCACCGGCCCTCGCTGGTGGTAAATGCCGCAAGTTACACCAAGGTCGACCTCGCTGAGAAAGAAGCCGAGGCTGCACGGCAGGCGAACGAGGTCGGGCCGGCGGTGCTGGGTACCGCGTGCGCAAGCGCGGGCATTCCGCTGGTGCATATCTCGACCGACTACGTGTTCGACGGCGCGAAGCCCTCCGCCTATGTGGAGGACGATCCGATTGCGCCGATCAACG
Source organism: uncultured Alphaproteobacteria bacterium (assembly GCA_963779545.1). Taxonomy (GTDB): domain Bacteria; phylum Pseudomonadota; class Alphaproteobacteria; order Rhizobiales; family Xanthobacteraceae; genus PALSA-894. The sequence continues at coordinate 112,455 of CAVZYQ010000023.1, forward strand.
GCTACGGAGCCAGCAAGGCGGGTGGCGAGCGCGCCGTGCGCGAGACAGCGCCGCGCCACGTGATCCTGCGCTCGTCATGGATCTATGGCGAGTTCGGCAACAACTTTCTCAAGACGATGCTGCGGCTTGCGGCGGAGCGGGACGAATTGCGCGTGGTCGCCGATCAGCGCGGCTGCCCGACCTCGACGCCCGATCTTGCGAACGCGATCCTGACCATCGCACCACGCCTTGCCGGCGGGGACGCCGTTTGGGGCACCTACCACTACGCGGGCGATGGCGTGACGACTTGGCATGCCTTCGCCAGCCGGATCGTCGCAACGCAGGCGCCGCTGACGGGAAAATCACCGCGCGTAACGGCGATCACCACCGCCGAATTCCCGACGCCCGCGCGGCGCCCCGCCAACTCCGAACTGGATTGCAGCCGCTTCGCGAGCGTCTTCGGCTTTGGCGGACGCAAGTGGACCGCGGAAACTGATAACATCGTACGCGCGCTACTCGCGGCAAAACCGGAGAAGCGATCGAATGTCGCGTAAGGGCATCATTTTGGCCGGAGGCTCGGGCACGCGGCTGCATCCGCTGACGCTTGTGACCTCGAAGCAGCTGCTGCCGGTCTACGACAAGCCGATGATCTATTACCCGATGTCCGCGCTGATGCTCGCGGGTATCCGGGAAGTGCTGATCATCACGACGCCGCAGGATCAGCCGGCATTCAAGAATCTGCTCGGCACCGGCGCGCAATGGGGCATGAAGCTCGAATACGCCGTGCAGCCCGAGCCGAACGGGCTGGCGCAGGCTTTCGTCATCGGCGCGGACTTCGTGCGCGGACATCCGTCGTGCCTGATTCTCGGCGACAACATCATTCACGGTCACGGCCTGTCGGACGTGCTGCGCCGCGCGGGCGACCGCAAGAGCGGCGCGACGATCTTTGGCTACTGGGTCGACGACCCCGAGCGCTATGGCGTCATCGAGTTCGACGACGACAGGCAGGTGCTCTCGATCGAGGAGAAGCCGAAACAGCCGAAATCGAACTGGGCCGCGATCGGGGTCTACTTCTACGACGAGGACGTGGTCGATCTGGTCAAGCAGATCAAGCCTTCGGCACGCGGCGAATACGAGATAACCGATCTGAACAACCTTTACGTCAAACTCGGTCGGCTTTCGGTCGAGCAACTCGGGCGCGGCTTTGCCTGGCTCGACGCGGGGACCTACGACTCGCTGCTCGAGGCCGCCGAGTTCATCCGCGTGCTCCAGCGCCGGCAGGGACAACTGATCGCCGCTCCCGAAGAAATCGCTTTTCACGCCGGCTGGATCGGTCCTGAGGAACTCAAACAGCAAGCCGCGCGCTTCAACAAGACGCAATACGGCGCGCGCCTGCTGGACAATTTGCGCCTTTAGGCCGGCTTGCGCCGTGCGAACTTGCGGCACCGCAACAGCGCGGCTATAAGCGGCGCCTTCGGAGTGTAGCGCAGCCTGGTAGCGCACCTCGTTCGGGACGAGGGGGTCGCAGGTTCAAATCCTGCCACTCCGACCAAATTTTCCCTTATATTTCAGATATCTGTGGGAATACAACTCAGATAAACGATATTGTATATTTGCAATCCGTCGTCGGTAGCGCCAGCTAGCCCAGCGGACGGCACCTGCGAGCAACCTGAGTTATTGACCTCGTCCCTCGGCAGGGGCAGGGCGGCCTTAGCGGGAATGTTTGATCACCGCTTCGGCGATGCGGTCGCGATCAAGCTTCGACACCCACCAACCGACCGGAATACACAGGTGAGTGCGTTCGAACAGGTCGGTGTTTGGCAATTCACGCCTGAACGGGCTCATGGCCGAGTGCTTGTCGTTACGCGCATGCACTTTCGAAGCACCAATGCCGTCGGCCAGCAATTTCTGTAACAGTTCGTCGCGGTTCGCGATGTGTATCGTGTAGAGCCACGCGGCTGAGGTGCCGTCGGGATTTTCAGGTGCAGTCGTGATCTTGTCGACGCCTTGGAAAACCGAATCGTAGAATGTCGCATTCTCCCGGTGCCGCCCGATGATCCATGCCAAGTGCTTCAGGTTTTCGCGCCCGATGGCGGCGGCGACATTGTTCATGTGAAATTTGTAGCCTGCCTCTGCGACATCGAGTTCGCATCGAAGATCGGTCGGCTCCGTTGCGGCGCGATCGATCCCGTACCAGCGGAGTAATCTGCCACGCGCGGCCACTGCATCGTCTCTGCAGACGAGACAACCGCCGTCGACGCTGGTGGCGTGCTTGATCGCCTGGAACGAGAAAGCGACAAAATCAGAGTGGCAGCCGATCGGAAGCCCTCGATAGGTCGCGCCGAGCGCGTGGGCCGCATCCTCGACAACCTTGATTCCGCGGGTTCGCCCAATCTCCGAGATGCGGCCGATGTCACACGGATTGCCGCCCCAGTGCATCATGACGATCGCGCGCGTCCGCGGCGTGATAAGCGATTCAATCTCTGCCGGATCGATGTTTCCCGTGAGCGGGTCCACATCGGCCCAGACGATGCGTGCGCGATTGTGAACGATCGGCGTATTGGTCGCAAAGCATGTGACCGGAGTGGTGATGACCTCGGCGTCGGGCGCGCCATCAATGGCCATGTGATACGCAAGGTGCAGTGCGGATGTGCCGGAGTTCACGGTGAGCGGGTGCCCGCCTCCAAACAGAACGGCGAGATTGCGCTCGAATTCCGCTACCTCCTCACCCTGACCGACGTAACCCGAGTAGAGCACGCTAACCACTGCGTCCTTGACGCTCTCCGCCATGAACACCTTGAAGAGGGGAATTGAGGGCTGATCCATGCCGGCTCTAGGACGGTGGGTGCGCTTATGTGTGGATGGAGCCCAACCGCGCAATGAACTCGGATTTGAGCATTGAGGACGAGAGCCTGTCTAGGTAGCGCTCGTTGCGATGGGCCGCCTGGAGTCAAATGCGGCTTGCTCGATAAATCCAGTAGTTCTCATCTGTTACCGCGCCGGTAAAGCTCCGAAGCAAAGTCACGGAAATTCCCGGCAATGCAGGGCTTTCCGAGTCTGCCGCGATTGGAGCGTTTCGTACCAGGATCGCTTCGCGCCGCTCGATCTGGTCGAGCGCACGGACCAAGCGTTCGCGAAACTGCTCGGGCGAGAGCGGCAACTCGCGGGATTTGTTCCAGACGATGAACGTACCAACGCACTCACACTCCAGATAGTAGACCGGGCGTCTCAGATAGCCCGCGACACTCGAGACTTGCGCATCGCGGGAGCCGATGAGAGGCATTTCGGCGAGACCGTTTCCCTCGATCCAGGCGGCGGTGTTGCGACTCTGCGAAAACGTGTTGAACTCGGAGCCCAGCGTGAGGACGCCGCCCACCGCATTGACGGCAAGAACTGCGGCAAACAACCAGGACGCACCCGGGCGCGGCGATCGATAACGCGCGGTCCAAACGCACGCCACCAGCGCAAGGAAGATGAGGGCATGGTGGCGCGCGCCGCCGGGAAATTTCCACAGCACCGCGAACAGCATGATTCCAAAATAGACGAGCGCAAACTCCAACAGCCGATATCTGCTGCGAGTCAGAACTGCGCACAACAAGACCGGGATCGACAGCAGCGCCGCAAGGCGGGCCGGGTGATCGCCATCCGCCGAGATGGATTGCAAAATCTCGCCGGCCGGATTCGGATTCCAGACGAAGGGGACCGGCGCGCCGTGCGGGTCAGCAACGAAAGCCGCTGCGGCGTGGAGCCATTGCGAGTCGAACGGGAAGAACGCGCCGATCATCACAGCCGGTGCCGCAGCGATGCTGCTCCAGCTAAATCCGGGGGAGGCGTTCCACGGTCCGAAATCGGATGCCGGCATCATCGTGACGATGCCGATCGCGAGCGATGCCAAGTAAATCGCCAGGCCGGCGAGGAAGCGCAGATCCGCCCGCCGCTCTTCCAGAATGAACACGATCCCCAGGGCGATAGACCAGATCGTCGCGTGCATGACGATGTTGGCCATCAGGCCGAGCAGAATCCAGCAGAACAACGCCGGCAGCGGCCGGTGTTGTCGTACCGTGACAAAAGTCAAGGCGAGCAGAACCGCCAGCGCGTAGCCGCGGCTCAGGACGAAGTATTCGAAGAACAGCGCATAGCCGAGAAGGAGAAGGAATTTTTCAAGACGCGTGAACGGCGAACAGCGCCAGATGACGATCCACAAGATACTGGCGATGACGATGTGCAGGACCTGCATCCATACCGGGTCCTGCGTCAGCCGCGCGACGACCCATACCAACGTATCCCACAGCGCAGCGTGCGACTGGTATTTGAGGTTCCGGAACAGGTCCAGCAGCGTCGCGCTGCCGGTGCCGAGTTGAAATATCTGTAGCTCGTCACGCCACATCGCATGGCGCAAGGTCCTCGCTGCATTGAGAGCAAGAAGGAGAAAAAACAGGACGCTGCCTGCGGTTGACGCAAGTGAGCCGCTGCTTTCGGCGCGATCCTGCACCTGGGTGCCCCCGATCGTTCAGTCGCGTGATTCCGGCGGGAGCGTTGTGCGCGCCGACCCAAATGTCCAGCGGGCCGCCCAAGCCCGTTCAAGCCCGAGGGTGGATCATGTGACAATCCAAGCCTGGATTAGTCCCCGACAAACGATCGGAGGCGTCTCGTTGTGCAACTAAGCTGCAGCTACGAGCCCTCTGAGACATTACTGTTTCCGACCCAACGTCCGCACCCGGCTTAACAAAATGCGTCCGATCTCCCGGCCGATGATCTCGCTGGTAGCCGGATTGGTGTGGCCGAAATCATAAAAGTCGACCTCAGTGCGGCCATTGAGCATTCCGGACAGATCAAAGAAACGCTTGGTCCTTCATGGCCTCAGGTACTCCGCTGTAGAAGCCATTGAAGTGTTCGATCTCGGCCTGGGATGCGCGAGCGGCGTACTCCTTCTCGAAGGGTGTCAGCGGTTGTTTAGACAAAAGCATAGGCTGAAGGAAGAAACTTACCGAAACACCAAATTCCTTGCCAAGAGCCGAAGCGATTCGAGTATTGGCTACGTAGGCACGAACCGCTGCGGTCGATGCGCGCTCATCGTTCGTCGCCGCTGCCGATCGAGCAAAAAACCAGAGCGTGGTGTTGCCATGTATCCGCTTTGACCATGCGACAGAATGGCTCGCGATCCATTGCGACGTGGCGTACATAAAGAGCGCGGGATAGTCGCGCTCGAGGACTGATCTCACCCGGCTTCGATAATCCTCTCCGATTTTGCCTGCGCCACTGTGGAGCGAGAAAACCCAATCATTGTAGCCATCGTAGAACACTGCCAAATCTGGCAGATGTTCCGGCATGGATCTCCGTAGCAGGTCGGAAAATTTTGTGACCTCGAGGCTCGACTGAAAGCCGCCGACACCGAAGTTCAGGCCGATCGCGGGGTTGCCGTTTTCATTGAGAAATTTGATCGCCGTGTTCGCGATCGTCTGGTTGTCTGGCGCCTCCAGGTTCTGCATCGTGCTCCCACCAAAAAACCAGACTCTGAGGGGCCTTGAATGGCTTTTCGCGAGGGCGTTCGCGGGAACGAAACGGCTTGCGATCTTGAGACCCGAGTAGTCGCCGAAGTTGATCGTCGGGCTCTGAAAGGGACGTATTGTTAGAAGATGATAGTCATGGTACTCGATCCCGGCGCCATGCACCTTGGCGGCGTCAGCCCGATATTGCGGATCGATCGTGTTACCGAGGGCTTGATTAAATTGCGCAAGGCGGTCGTCAGTCTTTTGAGAAAACGTCCGGTCCCAGACTTCCAGACTGAGTGCAGCAACGATAAAGAGCGCGACCAGTAGCGCCAAGTTGATTGAGATGGTCTTCCGCAGTGAACTCATCTTCCCGCTTCCTGGCCCGACGAGGCGCCGCGGCTCGTTCTTGGTCTACCGTCCGATTGACCTTACGCGATCGGATCGTAGTTAGAATTGCAGGAGACACCAAGGCTTGGAGCGTTCTGTGCTCGTCCGGATATCTATCCATTTAACTATCGGTCACGCTTGTGCAATTCCGTGGACGCTGGATCGAGGCAATCAGAATCAAATCAGTTCCCGACAAACGATCGGAGCTTGCGCCGCGCATCCTCGGTGCATTGACGCGGCTCACCGCCACAGGTGTCCTTTACGAACCTGCTGATACGCCGCAGATGGTTTGTGTTTGAGAATCCAACATAACTCAGAAATTCCCCCAGTTGATCTTCAATGCGGATAAGCGGGCCGTCCGACACGCCTTTGGCGCTATCCCAATTCGTCGCCCACCGATAGAAAGTTATGAAGCGGGCCGTGGCACCATGCTGCGCTTGAGCGGCCGCACTATAGGTCACCGTGAGATTCGGCTGATGGTCCCCGTAGTAGAGAATGGCCGTTCGCGTGGGGAGCGCTGCGACGAATTCCTCCAAGGCTTGCATCTGCCCGAGACTGTCATTCAATCGATTTAGATAGTCGCTCGTTGCGCCATCCGTAACGCGATCGATCTCGTACGGCCCCGGAAACCGTGTTTCGATCCGGCTGGCGCTGTGCGGGCCATGGTTATACATCGTCGAGATCCAGATAAACCGCGGCCGCTTGCGTGGCTGAGTCAGTATTTTCATGGCAGCGTCGACGAGAAGTTTGTCTCGCATCAAATGCCATTGGTGTGGAAGTTTCAGCGCCGTGGCGTCGGCAAACTGCTGGACTCCGTAGGCTGCGAACATGTTGCCGACATGATTGACCGACGCTGGCGTCGAATACAGAGCGATGGTTTCGTAGCCGGCATCGCGCAGCAGCCTTGGTCCGCAATTCTGGATGAACGGCTGCAGGAACAGGTTGGGGTATGCACCGGCCAGGCCGAAGGAGTTGTGGTAGACGCCGCACATCATCTCAAACTCAGACATCATGCTGAGTCCGCCGAAAACGTTCGTACGAAGAAAGCCGCTGCGACTCGACAGTTTGTCTCCGAAATATTCCCAAAGAGGTTTTTTCTCCACGAAAGCCTCAAGCATGCGCGGGTCGAAGACGGACTCGGCATGATAAACGATGATGTCCGGGCATTGGCCGCAATCGCCGCCGGGCAGCCCAAGACCACCGGCTTCCACGATCGTATCGCTGGATGCGCTGGTTGCGAAATTGGCCTGCAGCGTTCTCAATTGATCGAACGACGAAATCAGGTACGACAATCTGACGCCAGTATTTGAAGTCAGTTGGGAATAATAGGATATCGACCGTACCGCCTCGAGGTAGTTGCTCTTGAAAAAAATGATCGCTGTTGCGAGTCCGACAACGCCGAGAACAATGATGCCAAGTCGCGCTACGCGGATACGACGCCCGAGGGGCCGGGCGATGGTCTCAAAGCCCCACGCGAGAACCACCAGCAATACAAGAGCAAGCAGGCCTGCCAAACCGAGCGCAAACATGCGTCCGTAAGCAAGGACGAAGCCAATATCGCTTCGGGCCCAGGAGAACAAAAGGTAAAGGTCGATTGGATGAATGATCTCGCGCAGATACTGGTACTTGAGATGGTTCAAGGCCACGATCGCGACGATGGGTGTGGTTACCAGAAGCGACATGGACAGCGGCCGCCTCGTCCACAGAACCATCATCGCGAACAGGCACCATGAGAACGAAAAAACGGTAAGCGCTGCGCCTGCCGTCAATTCATTGGCTGCAAGATATGCCAGCGCAATAGTCGCGCCTAGAACCGCCAGCACGCTTAGCAACGCCCACAGGATTGCCTGGTCGTTGCGGCGTCCGGCGAGAACTCCCGCGTTACTGTCCACTTGCCGTCCTCACGAGCAAGATTTGAGATCCGCCGAAGCCGGTAAAGATCAAGCGGCTCGGAAGCTCCGACACGTCAACCTGAAAGCTGACGGAGCTCAGTCGCCAGTCGGAGTTAAGATGCGACAGCGTATAGCAGTCACAGGGGTAGATCGAGCGCGTGATGACTCCGATAGAATTTCGGTCAGTCCAATTGGGTGCACCAGCCTGAAATATCATCGCTCCATCAGGCGTGACAAATATCGGAACGTCTTCATGCCAGGTCGATGCAAGCATGGGAGGAATGTTATCCACCTGCGTGACCCGCCATGAACCCGCGAACGGTGGAAGTTTGCGAATATTGATCCAATAGATCCAGGTCGCAAATGCGGCGGCGAGGCCGATCAGGATGAGGTAGGTGACCGCTTCGTATGGCCCAACACCAAAGCGCGAGCGGGCAGGGGTAACCGGAGTGATATCCCCGGGAGCGGTCCGATAGTCCGGTTCCGCTCGGGTCACGGCAGCAGTCCTGTAATCATAATGAGATGTTGCTGAACTCTGCAGGGCTGCCCGACTCTGACGTCCGAAATCGCGGCGGCCGCTTTCCCCGATACAAAAACGACGCTCCTGGCGAGAAGAGCCGCCCACGTCTGCGGACTGCTGCGCCAGCCACAGCCGGAATACTAAGCTTGAGCCGAGACGGGGTGCAATAGCTGCGGACATTCAACCAAGCAGAAGGAACTCAAAGAGTTCCGACGAGATCGTTCAACTGCTGTGGGCTCAGGTCCGCGTAGAACGTCGTGCCAAGCTGTCCAAACGGGCGGGCGTGCAACGAGAGCAGCGCACCGCATTGCCCTCATGAATTGGCGTCAGTAACCACCGCGCGCAGCGACTCAGTCACCGATTTGATTTGATCATCCGTCAATTCCGCGAACATGGGCAAAGACAGAAGTTCGGAGGCGAGCTGTTCGGTGACGGGCAGATCACCGGGGCCGAATCCGAGATCGCGATAAGCTGTCTGGAGATGGACCGGTATAGGGTAGTGAATCCCGGTTGCCACGCCCAGCTGCTTCAACGAGGAGGCGACCCGATCGCGGGCCGCCGCACGAACCGCATAGACATGCCACACGTGGCGTTCCTCGGTTTCCGGCGCCGGCAACCCAAGACTCATGCCGGCAAGCTGCTTATTGTAACGGCGGGCGTGCGACCGGCGGGCCTCCGTCCAGTCGTCGATATGATCCATTTTTATCTTGAGCACCGCGCCCTGGATGGCATCCATACGATAATTGAATCCGGGCAGAACGTGGTTGTACTTACCGTCCTGGCCCCAATCGCGCAGGATGCGCATTTTTCGAGCCATCGCATCATCATCGGTGACGACCGCCCCGCCTTCACCATACGCACCGAGATTCTTGCCTGGATAAAAGCTGAAACACCCGATCGAGCCCAGCGAACCGGCGCGTTTGCCGCGATATTCGGCCCCGTGCGCCTGCGCGGCATCCTCGATTACGGTAAGCCCGTGCCGCTGCGCGATCTCCAAAATGGGCGTCATATCGGCCACGCGGCCATGGAGATGGACGGGCATGATCGCTTTCGTGCGGGGCGTAAGAGCACGCTCGATCGCACCCGGATCCATCGTCCAGGTCTTGGGATCGACATCAACAAACACCGGTTTGGCGTTCGCGTAGAGGATGGCGGCGGCCGTCGCGACGAAGGTCATCGATACGGTAATCACCTCGTCGCCGGGTTGAACGCCCGCCGCAATCAATGCGAGGTGAAGGGCCGAGGTACCTGAGTTCAGTGCCACCGCATGCTTGACGCCACAGTAGCGCGCGAATGCGCTTTCAAACTCGGCAACCGGCTCACCAAGGACGAAATTTCCGCTGCGGATTACGTCCAGGACCGCGCTATCCACGCTCGCGCCAATTTGATCGTACTGCTTCTTAAGGTCGAGAAAGGGCACCATGCGTCACACCTCAGGAAACGAAACGGGCAAGCCCTGCTGGCGCATCGATCTTGTCGCACCTTCCAGTATGCGCACCAGGCGCAGCCCCATTTCTCCACTCGTCAACGGCTTTTCTTTTCCCTCGACGCAGGCAATGAAATGCTCGGCCTCGGCGTCAAGGGCTTCCCTGTGAGGAATATTGGGTGCCCACATGTCACCCATGCGGTAGTTGATTAACGCCTGATGGAGTGAGTCCGGGTCATCTTTGAATGTGATGCCTCTGTCATAAACTTTTAATTTTTCGCTCGGCTCGAGGTCGTCAAAAATAATCATTTTGCTGCTGCCGCCGATGAGAGTTCGGCGAACCTTCACGGGTGCAAGCCAATTGACGTTGATGTGAGCGATCGTGCCACCCGGCAGAAAGATTGACAGGTAGGCAACATTCTCCGGTGCACCAGGCACATGGCTGATACCGACCGCGCTGACCGCAAGCGGCCGCGCGTCGAGCACGAAATCGAGAATCGAAAGGTCGTGTACCGCAAGGTCCCATAAGACATTCACGTCGTGCTGAAAAAGACCAAGATTGATGCGAAGGCTGTCGTAATAATAGATCTTTCCAAGTGCGCCGGATTGCACCAGCTCGCGCATTTTCTGGACCGCGGGCGTATAAACAAAGGTGTGGTCAACCATCAATACGAGATTTTTCTTGGCGGCGAGCTCGATCAATCGCTCGGAGTCTTCCGTCGTCTCCGTCATTGGCTTTTCGACAAGAACATGTTTGCCGGCGTTCAACGCCGCTTCGGCAAGCAGGAAATGACTGCGCACCGGGGTTGCAATCGCCACCGCATCGATGCGGGGATCATTGAACAGGTCTGCCGCATTTGTTGTGGTGGAGGTGCCCGGAAAGCGCTCTGCCGCACGGGCAAGCCGGACCGGATCGAGGTCGCTCACGGCGCACACCTGCGACTGGCCGGGCCGGGTGAAATTGCGAATAAGATTCGGGCCCCAATAACCGAACCCGATCACGCCGACGTTCAACATGCGCAGGAGTCCTCAAGGCGGGCAGGGCTGGCCGGATTCACAGGTCATAAGACGTCAGCGAACCTCCAGATCGCCCCAGACGGCGTGCGAATACAAGACATCCGGAGGAAGGGCAGGCCTTGTACTGAGCGTGAGATCAATCGTCTTTCCGCGCCAAGGCGCGAGGGATACGCGAAAGTCGTCCCACCGCAATTGATCACAGGGCTTTGCCTCCAGGACACGATTGAACAGAGGATAAGTGCGGTTATCTGCCACGACATTGATCTCGTATTGAACCGGACTGACCGGCTTGTCACACACTGCGGGATCGAACGCAATTCCGAACGCGAGCTCCGAGGTGCTTTCCGGGATCGTCAGATTGCGCCATGTCAGTGCCGATATCGGCTCCCCTGGCCTCGGATGCATGAAAATCCCACGCCGCGAAATTCCTCCAATCTTTCCTGTCCAACGCGCAATGTACCCGGGCTCGCGGACCGATCGGACGCCAGATTCGAAGTAGTCGGGCAGACGGATAACGGACAAGGCCGGTGAAACCCACGCGCTCGCCTCGGATCGATCGGGCAATGGCCATTTGCCGATCGGTCGCCATCCTGCGCTCCGGAGAACCTTATAATCATCGCCGGTAAGCCGGTCGTAAAAGTCTTGAGCGTCATCAGCCCATTTTATTCCACGATAATCATGCTTGAGAATTGCTCCGGTCTTGAGGATTAGAAAATCGAAATCATTCAATAGTGCTTCGGGAGAGGATGCGGTCGGTGGAATTGGAACAGCCAGCGAAAATGTCTCGTACATACCAAGGTGTTTCCTGCGATAATTGAAGGCATCGCCGTTGAACCATTCGTAATTCGTCCCGAGGCCAATCGTGAATTTCCGGCCAGGCAACTGCTTTTCGATTGCGATACGAAGGGCATTCAGAGCGGGGTCAACCGGCCATACATGAGGATAGGGAAGGGTGGCGATATTGCCGTCGACATATTCGGTTCGCCAGTATTCGCTGGTCGCGACAGGATTGATCTCGACTGGCGCCTTGGAGCTGAACAATGATGGCGCGTGTCGTGCGACCGCCAAAGGAGAGAACGTGCCAAGGCTGGAATTCAGATAGTTGCCAGTAAGAAAAATCGCCAGAAGCGCAGCGGCGGCCGTTTGGGCGATGACGACGCCCATTCTAACGGTCGGGTGCCGGGCCCTGCTGCCGGCCGCCCAGGCGGCGGCAATGAGTGCCATCGCGGGAATCGTGGCGTGAAAATAGTAGGCCGCCGTGGGGCCAAGGATGAAAAAGAAAAAGCCCAGCGCGCCGGCCAGCCAAAGCCAAACAAACATCAGGTACTTGGAGCGGCGGAGAAGTGCTGCAACGGCGCCGACGGCGATGACAAACAAGGCAGACGGAGAACCGGCCAATATGAAACTGAAGAAGCCGGCCGCACGCTCCCGGATTGTCGGAGCCGTGTATCCGCCCTGAGTCAGCACATTGCCCCCAATGAGGAACGAGCGGAGCAATCCATCGTAGAAGGAATCGAAGTTGAAGACCACGTGGTAGGCCAGACCGCATGCGATCGCGATCGGCAGCATTATCAAGAGACTCCGGTGCTCGCGTAAAAAGCGCGTCACGGTCCAGTTGCAGTCACTCAGCAGGAAGAAGAGCAACCCCGCTATCGGAAGAAACACATAAATTGGATAAAGGTGTTTGGCCCACATCCCGAATGTAACGATCGCGCCGAGAGCGGCGGCGAGCCGATTTCGGCGATCGGCTTCCGCTTCGGCATAGACCAGAACCAATAGAATCGTAGCGGTCACGAAAGCAGTAAGAGGAAGGTCGAGCGTGTAGTAGCGTGACCAGAGTGCGACAGCAGGAAGTGTATTGTAGATAACGACGGCGGTCAGTGCAGCGGTGCGATCCAGCACGCGGGTTCCGATCGCATACAGACAAACGGATGTGACGATAAGACTAATCGAGGACTGCAAAAAGACCGCTATGTCGTAGTCGCGCCCTGCAAACAGAAACGTGACCGCAGATAACAACGGGACGAAATTAGGTCGCGCGCCGTACTCCGATGACGAAAATAGGTGCATCCAGTCAAACGTAATAATTCGATGATATGCGATTTCCGCAAGCAACAAGTTGGCCAACTCGTCCCACCGCGGCGGCCTGTGATCTATGGCTAGCCATTCCGCGTTCACCAGCAAGACAAAGCCGAGAAACAGCGTCAGCAGGGCGCCGTGGACCGATAGGGGAACCCGAGGTGATGAGGTTCTCTTTTCGGTAACGCTGATCATGCCGGCTTCTCGCCCAGCGTCAGCACGAAAAGCCCGCCAAGGATCAGCGCAATCCCGATACAGAGTCGCAGCGTGAATCGTTCACCGAAGAACAACACAGCGCCTGCTGTGACCATGACGAACGTAATGCTGACCATCACCGGATATGCGACACTCAGCGGTTCGCTGGCAATGATGCGAAACCAGACTAGGGCTGCTAGGAAGTAAATGACGAAGCCGATAGCAAACATTGGCTGCAGCAGCAGTATCCCGAACTGGTACGCGGTGGCGGTCAAACTCGGCGGCTGAAACCCGCCGGCCTCGGCGATACCGGCGCGCAGCAGGAGATTCCCGATTGTCGTCAGCGCGGCGGCAACCAAGATCGCGATCAAGCCCGGCAGCGAAATCATTGAGGCACGTGCTCCGCGTCTTCCGTCGTGATCTGCTTCCGGCGGGATGTCCGCGACGAGATATATCCCCGCGCTGCGCGTCCGATCACCACGCAAGCACCTGTAGTCTTTTGATCTTTCGGCTTAAGCAATGTCAAGCATATCGGGTAGCAACTCGACGTGGACTATGTTATCCGGCTCGTACGGTCGACGAGCTGCGCTGGCAGTGTTGCGGCCTCAGCCGCACAGACAAGAGAGACCATGCAAATTCGAGACGGTAAGATTGTGGTGACCGGAGGAGGAGGGCTTATTGGCTCTCACATTGTCACCATGTTGCTCGAGAAGGGCGCCGGCGAAGTCCTTGTCGTCGAGACGTTCGATCGCGGCAATCGGGACAACCTCGATCAAGCGCGTCGCTCGAACCGATTCCGCCTGGTAGAAGGCGACGTGTGCGACCGCGACATGATGCGGGAGCTTCTACGGTCTGCGGATGGACTGGTCCATTTGGCGGCGCTGCGCATCACTCAGTGCATCGAAGAACCGGAACGCACCCGCAAGGTCATGTTCGAAGCTCCTTATAACCTATTTTATGATTCTGCTGATTTGAAGGTTAAACAAGTCGTGTATGCGTCATCGTCGTCTGTCTATGGACAAGCCGACGCTTTTCCCACCTCCGAAAAGCACCATCCTTATAATGACCGGACGATCTACGGCGCCGGGAAAATGGCGGCCGAAGGCATATTGCGGGCCTTTTCGGACATGTATGGCCTTTCATATACCGCAATGCGTTTCTTCAACGTTTATGGACCACGCATGGACGTGCATGGCGTCTATACGGAGGTCATGGTTCGTTGGATGGAGCGGATCTCCCAAGGCTTGCCGCCCATCATCTTCGGTGATGGCCGGCAGAGCATGGATTTCACCTACGTGGAAGACGCGGCCAGAGCGTGCGTCGTGGCGTTGGCGAGCGACGTCAAGGACGAAGTGTTTAATATCGGCACAGGGCAAAGCACGAACTTGCGTGATCTTGCGAAACTGGTCGCCCGCGCGATGGGTTCGGATCTCTCACCGGAATTCCAGCCTGCCAGGTCGGTCAGCCCGGTGGAGTATCGCTTGGCGGATATTTCCAAGGCGCAACAGCTGCTGAATTTTCATTCGGAAGTTGACCTTGAAGAGGGACTGCGCCGATTGGTTCAGTGGTGGCAGCAGGTCACCGGGCGAGCGCCCGCGCCACAGATCTCTTCGAGGTAGGCGATAATTGGAAGAATTGCAGGGGTTGATATGGAACCGATCAAGTTTGCGGCGCCGTTCACGGGCCCCGAGGAGGCGCAGGCCGCCGCGGAGGTGATTGCCAGCGGCTGGCTGGTAGGCGGCCCGCGGCTTGCAATGCTGGAGGAACAGTTCGCCCATCAGTTCGGTGCGCCGCATGCAATCGGCGTCAGCTCTTGGACAACCGGGGGATTTGTGACGCTGCATGCCTGGGGCATTGGGCCGGGCGACGAGGTCATCGTTCCTTCCCTGAGTTTCATCGCGAGCGCCAACGTCGTGGCGCATACCGGTGCGACACCCGTCTTTGCGGAGATTGAGCCGGTAACACGAAACATTTCAGTACAGGATATCGAACGCAAGATTACGCCGCGAACCCGCGCGATCATCCCTGTCGACCAGGTTGGGATGCCTTGTGATATCGATGCGATCAACGCCCTCGCGCGCCCTCGCGGCATCAAGGTTCTACAGGATGCCGCTTGCTCGATCGGCAGCCGCTACAAAGGGCGGCCGGTCGGCGGTGACGCCGACGCCGTTATCTTTAGCCTGCATGCCCGAAAGCTGGTTACGACCGGCGAAGGCGGGATGATCCTCACCCACGACGACACGTTGGCCGCCAAATTGCGACTGCTGCGCCATCAAGGCATGTCGATCTCGGATGACAAACGGCATGCCAGTCGGCCATCGAACATCGAGGAATACCCCGAGATCGGGTATAATTTTCGCTTGACCGACATTCAGGCGGCAATCGGTGTCGTCCAACTCCAACGGCTGCCGGAGATGGTGAAGCGGCGACGTGAAATCGCCCGTCGCTATTCCAGGACGCTTGCGCAGAATCGCTTTTTCGCTGCGCCCGAGGAGCCGGAGGGTTACGAAACCAATTGGCAAAGTTACATGGTTGAACTGTTGCCGACATCCGAACTTACGCGTAACGACCTGATGGATGCCTTGTACGATCGTGGGGTCCCGACGCGCCGTGGCATCATGGCGAGTCATCTTGAGCCGCCTTATCGAGGAATGAATGTCAGTCTGCCGGTCACCGAGCGTATTACGAAAAATGCGTTTCTTCTGCCGATGCACAACGGTCTGGCCGACGACCAGGTGGAATTTGTGTTGTCGACTTTGGTCGATCTGTTGAGAACGCGGAGCCGTGGCGCCGCATAGTCCGGTAGACGCAAGCAATGCCTGAAACTCATTTGTCATCGCGTGTCGAGTTCCCCGATTGGGCGTGCGAACTTCTCGGCCTTAAGCAGCCACCGCAAAGCGGCAAGGTCCTCGTTCTCGGGCAGAACACCTACCTGTTCGAGGGAGGGGTGTTGCGGAACAAGGCCTACTTGCCCGACGCCGATCGACAAGTCCAAGGCACGTTTGGATACAAGTGGAAGCGTCGGGACACGTTCGAATCGCCGGCGGTTCGCGAAGCCAATCGGCTTTGGCTGGTCGAGCGCTATGGCGACATGGCGAAGACCGACTGGATCGCGAAAGCGGAACATGCTCCGATCGTGCTTGATGCAGGCTGCGGAGCGGCATTCTCGGCCGTGGAACTATTTGCTCCTGTGTTTGACCGCATCAGATACTTCGGGATCGACATCTCGGAAGCGGTGGATGTTGCGCGCGATCGCGTGCAGGCCTTGGACAAGTCTGAGTCCGCATTTTTGCAGTCGGACTTGGGGCAACTGCCGCTGCTCGACGGTTCGGTCGATGTCATTTTTTCTGAGGGCGTGCTGCACCACACCGCGTCAACCGAGGCATCGCTTAAAGGCCTTGTGCGCTTTCTCCGGTCGGGTGGCCGCTTCATGTTCTATGTCTATAGAAAAAAGGGACCGATCCGCGAGTTCACGGACGACTACCTGCGGCAGCTGCTCGCCAATTCCGATCCCGAGGAGGCGTGGCGGCGACTTGAGCCACTCACGAAGCTCGGCAAGGTCCTCGGTGATCTCAATATTGAAGTCGATGTGCCGGAAGACATTGACCTACTGGACATCCCCGCGGGACGCATCAACTTGCAGCGCCTTTTCTACTGGCATGTGATGAAGCTGTACTATCGCCCGGAGTACACTCTCGACGAAATGACTCACGTCAATTTTGACTGGTACATGCCCCAGTACGCGCATCGCCAGACCGTGGAACAGGTCCGAAGTTGGTGCGCCGACGCCGGTCTGGACATCGAGCGTGAGGTCGTGGATCTCCCCGGAATAACCATCGTGGCGAGAAAGAAGTAAACGGAGCGGGCATGGAAGCGCAAAATAGTGCCCCACGTGTCGTCGTCGTGGGAGGTGGAAAAATTGGCTTGCCGCTGGCGTGCATGTTCGCCCGAAATGGGGCCCATGTCACGATATGCGACATCAATGCAACGCTGGTTGATCAAATCAATTCCGGAATTGATCCGCACAACGAGCCGGAACAAGAGCAATTTGTAAAGGAAGGGGTCGCGTGCGGCCGCCTGCGAGCCAGCACCGACACCACGGAAGCGGCACAAAGCGCGGATGTCATCGTTGTCATCGTAACGGCATTGCTCACTCCGGATCGGGACATCGACTACGGCAATTTGCTTGCAGCCACCGCGGCGCTTGCCAAGGGCATGAAGCCCAGCACGATCGTTTCCTATGAGACCACGCTGCCGGTCGGCGGTTGCCGGACCGTACTTGCTCCAGCGCTCGAACGCTCAAGTGGGATGGTCTGCGGGAAGGACTTTCACCTTGTCTTCAGCCCGGAGCGTGTGAAGTCGCGGCGCATATTTCAGCGCTTGCTGGAGACGCCCAAGATTGTGGGCGGGTTTAATCAGGCTGCCAGCAATGTCGGGCAAGCATTCTATAGCAAGTACCTCGGCGCACCGGTCATCAACGTTGGCAGCCTCGAAGCCGCAGAATTCGTCAAGCTTTCGGGGATGATCTATCGAGATGTCAATATCGCCCTCGCGAACGAGTTGGCCAGCTATACCGAGCAAGTCGGCTTGGATATCTGGCCGTTGATCGAAGCGACGAATACCGACGGTGAGACGAATATGCTGCTCCCGGGGATTGGCGTGGCAGGCCATTGTACGCCGGTTTATCCTTATTTCCTCATCAACGCTGCGGCGCGCATCGGCATTCAGCAGCGGTTCGCCGCCCTTGCCCGCGACATCAACGAGAACCAGCCTCATCGGACCGTCACGCGACTGGCAGGCGTTTTGGGAGATCTCACCAAAAAGCGCATCCATATTCTCGGGCACGCATTCCGTCCGCAGGTTGCGGAAGATGCGATGACGACATCCTATCCGTTGCGCGATGCGCTTGAAGGCCGAGGAGCGACGGTTACGATCGAAGATCCATTGTTTTCCGCCGATGCACTCGTGAAGCGAGGGTTGACGCCCGGCTCCACGGGCGATGGGCAGATCAGCGCGATCATCCTGAACACCGCGCATCCGGAATTCAGCAATCCGGATTTTGTGAAGTGGCGGGATCAAGGCATCCGAGCCGTCGTTGATGGGCGGAATCAATGGGAACGAAGCGCGGCCGAAGCGGCTGGACTCGTGTATATCGGCATTGGAGTGTCTGAACGTCGGCAATGACGATCTTGGACTCGTCCGCGCGTTCGGCGATAGCTTGCGCTGGATGTTACATGCCAGACGGAGTCAGCCGTTGAAATATATCCTGCCGGCATTCTGGAGAATCGCTCCGATCCTGATGTTCATCCTGCTCGGGAGCGCGAGCGCGCAGGACCAGCAATCGAAGCTGCCTGAACATATGGGAATGTTTCCGACGTTTCCGATGACGTTCTTCATCGGACAGCAGGCATATGATTGGGGCGCGCGAGAATTCTCATCGGTGTTAGGGGGCATCACGCGACACGATTACGCGAAGAGCATGGAGTCGGCACCGGGGCGAATGGTCGATTTGCCAGAATTACGGCGGCGCCTGAGAGATGCCGCCGGTGTCGACAACGTGTTTGGCGAATATGTTCCGAGGGTAACAAAGACCGTCACGACGGAATGCCTCCGGACCGGATATAAGGTCGAAGTGTCCGAGCTCGAGTTTGTGTCCGATTCGCATATCTTTGGTGCGTATATCCTAAGTCCGGTTCACTGCAGCGGCGGTGCGCCAAAGCCTCTTCCCTTGTTTATGTTTTTCCATGGACAGCAGGCCACGGCCAACCAGCACGTTACGATCCCGGCTGTCGACTTCAAAAGCATGATCCAGCTCGCTGAGGTTTACAATATCCATGGTGACGTCGCCTACGACGTGGCCTCCCAAGGACTGGCGCACGTCGTCGTTCCGATTTTCATCACTGATTCTCCGTCGCGGGTCGCCCTCAACCGTCTTTTGCTCTTGAGGGGCAGTTCGCTTGCTGCCCTTGAGGTCAGAAAGGCCGAGCAGGTCCTCGACTTCATGCTCAAGAGCCGCGATATCGATGAGACAAAAATTGTTGCCGCCGGCATCAGTATGGGAGCGCAGAACGCACTACTTTTTACCGCGTTGAACGAACGGATCGCCGCGCTCGCGCTGCTCGGCTGGGCTGCGGACTTGTCACCCGACGGACTTGGCCTGTCCTATTATTCGCGCGACCGGTTGTTTGACCGCAATCAGCCCGAGGAATTATTTTGGCCCGGGCTTCTCACTGTCGGGGACTTAAACATTCTTTATACGTTGCTGGCGCCGCGAACCCTTCTTCTGAGCGCAGGACGCAAGGACGAACACTATTCTCCGAGGAACGTCCATCAAACGTTCACAAAAGTCATCAATTACTACGAAAGGTTGGGGGCCAAAAAGTCCCGCGTCTCATTTGGAATCTCCGTCGCACCTCATGTGGTGGACAAGAGCTTGCTCCTGCCGTGGATGAAATGCGTGTTCGACGGCTGTCCTGACGATCGTCCTTTCGTGGATGACAGTGCTGCCCTTGGTCGCAACGATCTGACGGCGAATCTGCTTGAAACGGTACCGACCTCAGCCATGCTGGCGCTCAAAGGTGCGGACCTCGTCAACATGAGCGTGGGGGCAGGCACGATCCGCTCCCTCTATCTTCATGCCCCGAATGAGGTCGCATTCGACCTTGAGATCGCTGCTCATTTCCGCTTTCTGAATTTTGCCGCCGGCATCAACGAAGTCATGCGCAAACTCTCCGATGATGGGGTCGAGTTGAAGGTTACCGTTGAACAGGATAGCGAAGCGAAGACATTGTTCACGAAGGTCTTCGATACCAAGGAAGCGACGTGCCTCGATAATTTTTCGATTCCGATCGATGAAATCGCAAGCCGGCGTGTGAAGCTGCGCTTTGTGGTCAGCGAGCGTGCGAACACGGTCGCTGATCATTTCATGATCCTATCACCGCAACTTTCCATCCGTGCGGCGGAAATTGCCCCGTGCGCCCGAAACTAGCAGTCCCGCTGTCACCGGATCCGACCGGAAGTCTCGCGTTACGATGAGGAACCTGTTGTTGCCGCATCCCGCTCGTGGATAAGTTCGCCGGCGACGGCTTTCTCCTGACTTGGATTAGGCTTTCGCTCCATGCCCGAGACATCGATATGAAGGATGTCGCCGGGAGTGTGGGCGTCTGTGGTGCCGGCACTCTGCTGATCGTAGCGGCGCGCAATGATATATCGGGGGCGCTGGCGGGTATGCTCGCCGATACGCCAGACATACTCCGCGATAATGCCAATGAAGAGGGCCAACATCCCGCCCACAAAGAGCAACAGGACGGCGAGGGATGTCCAACCTTCGCCACCAAGTCCGAAAAAAAACCGTCGCGCGATGAGAAATAGGCCATAGATCAGCGCAACCGTGGAGAAAATAGCTCCCGTCGCGGAGATCAGCCGCAGCGGAAAATAGGAAAATGTCGTGACAATATCGATGCAATTCTTCACACGGCGCCAGAAGGTCCAGTTGCTTTTCCCGTGCAGTCGGGCCTGGCGGCCATACGGAACTTGAGTCTGCTCGAAACCCAGCGCAAAGATGCTGAAAAACGGGCTGGAATCTCGCTCGGGAAGCAAATTGTAGACGGTGATCACGCGGCGGCTGAAAAGCCCGCAATCCGTGCCGTCCTTTGGATATTCCGGAAAGGCCAGGCCTCGAATCACGCCGTAAAACATGCGTGCAAACAGGGTTTTGAGAAACGGGTCATCGCGTGTTTCCCGTACGCCCCAAACAATGTCCGCGCCCTTGCGCCACTCGGCCACGAAGCGCGGTATCAATGTCGGCGGGTCCTGAAGGTCCGCCGACATCAAGACGACACCGTCACCTCGTGCCGCATGTAGCCCGGCGTTGCATGCGGCGATTGCGCCGAAATTTCGGGAGAACGACAAGACGCGCACACGCGGATCGGATGCCGCAAGCTCCTGCAGAATTGCTTCCGATCCGTCGCGACTGCCATCGTTGACAAGAACCATTTCCACGTCGAAATCATGGTCCTTCACCGCGTCTGCAATGGCTCGGTAAAATAGGCGAAGGTTGTCTTGCTCGTTGTACACGGGCGAGACGATGGAGATCAGATCCCGGCGAGGAGCATTCGATTGGGTGACGGGGTGGTTCATAGTGCGATCGTCTCTTATTGCGGACGAAAATCTTCAAGCCGCGCAGGGCCAACCAGTCGGCACGGATTGCCCCAGGCCTTGTTTCCGGCGGGGATGCTATCCAGTACCAGGCTGTTCGCTCCGATCACGCAGCCGTCGCCGATGGTAACGCCCATCCCGACAACAGTATTCGGCCCAATGTAGCAATTGGAGCCGATCCGTGTGGGGGCCTTATCCATCGGTATCTGCCCGTTAGAAAGCGACCACCGCACGGTATGATGTGTGTATATCTGGACTCCGGCCGAGATTGAGCAGTACGACCCGATCTCAAGTCCGCCTTGTCCGTCGAGCACGGTGAACGGACCGATCCAGGTGTTCGCGCCCACCCTGACATCGCCGAGTACCAGCGAGGAGTCGTAGATGCTTGCGCCCTCGCCGAATCCGAGCAAGCGAGCTTTCTCCCACCGGTCGACGACGTAGTCCGCAAGCGGCAGCGTGCGCTTCCATTGCTCGTTGACCTCGGCACGGCGAGAACGCCAGAGGGCTCGCAACTGATCGAGCAAATCGCCGACCGAACTCATCAGGCCGCACGCGATGTGAGCAAAGATGCCGCCGCCGGCAGCTCGGCGGGCCGCTCGCCGTCGAAGAACAACCGCTGCATCCATTCAATGCATAGCAAGGACCAAATCAGGAAGCGATGGTTTGCCTGACCCGCGAAGTGCGCGTGCAAGATGTCTCGAACGGCCTTTGACCTGAATAGGCCGCGCTCGAGCGCGCGCGGGCTCAGCAACACCTCTTCAATGTAGGACCGCGAGACCGTCCGCATCCACGTTTCGTCCGGGGGCGTGAAGCCTTGCTTCCGGCGGGTCAGAACCTCATCGGGCAAGATCCCGCGCAACGCTTCCTTCAGCAGAAGTTTCGTTTGGGCACCGTTGTATTTCAGCTCGGGGGGCATGATCTCGAGCAGGTCAACAAGTTCATTGTCGAGGAGGGGGACGCGTGCCTCCACCGAGAAAGCCATATTGAGCCGATCCTCGACGAGAAGAACGCCTTGCAGAAAATTGCCTGCCTCGAAATGGAGCGCCCTGTGCAGAGGGTCGAGTCCTTCAGTCTCCGCAAGTGCAGCGTTGAATCCGTCGCGCGGGGAGGAGCCGGATAAGTCGCGAAGCACGTCGTCGCTGAGGAGTTCGGCGCGCATATTGTCGGAGGTGAGGCGCGACCACACTTGATAGAAACGTTCGGCGAATTGTCCTGGATCGGTTGCCGACAGGATCGGATCGTAGCGCCAAGGATATCCGGCAAACATCTCGTCGCCGCCAGTTCCCGACAACACGACCGTTACATGTCGCCGTACCATCTCGGAAAGCTTGTAGATTTGATAGCTGATGCCGACCCGGCTCTCTTCCATGTGCCACATCACCGCAGGCAACAGCGTCGCGAGGTCCGACGAACCAACCTCCAGCTCATGATGATGGGTGCCCAAGCTCTTGGCGAGGTCGCGCGCGTCCTGCCGCTCATCAAAATGCTGCTCCAGACCATTCATGCCGTGAACCTGAAAGCCGCAGGTGAACGTATGCAGCGGATCGATGCTGCGAGATGCGAGCGCACTGATCGAGCCGGTGTCCATTCCGCCGCTGAGAAACGTACCGACCGGGACATCGCTGCGCACTTGGCGGCCAATCGCGCCGATCAGCCGCTCGCGGAGATCGTCCGTCCATCCGTTGATTGAGCGGCCTGCTTGAGGTCGGTATGAAAGTTGCCAGAACCGCTCGATACGCTGCGTATTCCGATCATCGATGATGAGGAGCCGTCCGGGCTCGAGAAGATGGATGTCTTTGAAAAGAGTCCGGTTCGCAAGCGAGAACTGGAATGTCAGATGCTCAGCGAGAGCGAGCGGATGGATGCGCCGCCCAACGGATGGATGACAAAACAACGCCTTGATTTCGGAGCCGAACACCAATCCGTCAGGTATCGATGTGTAATAAAGCGGCTTGATACCGAAGCGATCTCGCGCCAGGATCAGCCGGCGCAAACGCTGATCCCACAGCGCAATGGCGAACATGCCATTCAGGCGTCTGAATGCGTTCAGCCCTTCCGCTTCATACAGCGCCAGAATCACCTCCGTATCGGAAGTGCTTTGAAAGCGGCGTCCGCGTGCGGCCAACTCGGCTCGTAGCTCAACATAGTTATAGATTTCGCCGTTGAACACGATCCAGAGCGTACCGTCGTCGTTGGCCATCGGCTGCGCGCCGTGGTCCGATAGATCGATGATTTTCAGGCGGCGGAAAGCCAATCCAAGGTCGGACGGCATCTCGGCATTCTGATTGACGGACTTGCCGCGCCTGTGCTGGCCGGTTTCCCGCTGAAGAAGCAGGAAGCCCGCATCGTCCGGGCCACGATGATGCAGAACGCGGCCCATGTCCTGTAGAATAGACGGGTCGATTGTGCCGCGCTCGACGACTATGCCTCCAAATCCGCACATCCCGGCTCGTCCCAGTCTCTGCTTGCAAGTCGTGGCGTTCCGCCACATGCGCCAGCCGTATGAAGAGGTTCGTCGCCGGATAGCATACCCGAGCAGAGAGACCTAGCCGAGAGTTGTCCTGGCCGGACAGCTCGACGTTGGTATTCTCGACCCCAAAGAACTGCGGTGATAGGAATGAGATTGCTGCCGTACCTGACATTTCTTGGGGCGCCGAATGCCAATCAGCCGCGATGTGATTTTGGGTGTCGACGTTCGCATTCATCATCCTGATCTTGTTAATCTCTATGGTTGTAAGATTGGAAGCGAAACGCGGATTGGGACCTTCGTCGAAATCCAAAAGGGCGCTGTGATCGGGGCCCGGTGCAAAATTTCCTCCCACACGTTCATTTGTGAAGGCGTGGAGATCGAGGACGAAGTATTTATCGGCCATGGCGTGATGTTCACCAATGATCTGTATCCGCGCGCCACACGGCCTGACGGCCTTCCCCAGACCGAAGCCGACTGGAAAGTGGTTCCGACGTTCGTAAAGCGGCGTGCGTCGATTGGATCGAACGCGACGCTGCTTGCCGGAATCACGATCGGGGAGGGGGCGCTTGTAGGCGCAGGGGCTGTCGTTTGTGAGAACGTGCCAGCCGGAGCCATCGTTGCCGGCGTGCCGGCTCGTGTTGTCGGTCAGGCTTCTGATACTTAGCGGTTGCGCCTGCTGACGAGTTGCATGAGGGAACGAAATACGTGAATCCTAGCGATGCTGTAGCCGTCGTGCTCTCCGGAGGGCTTGGCAACCAGCTCTTCCAGTACGCGGCCGGGCGCGCGACGAGCCTGCGGCTGGATTGCCCTCTCGTGCTCGACCTCAGCGCGCTTGAGATGTCCATCGAGGGCCAAGCCAACCGGTCCTATATGCTCGATGCCTTTGGGATCAAGGCGAGCATCGCAGACGCGTCGATGCGCACGGGATGGGTGGGGTATCATCAACCAGGCTATTGCTATGATCCGGCATTCGCCAATGTCGGCCGGGGAACGCGGCTCAACGGATACTTTCAGAGCGAGGTTTTTTTTGCTCCCTACCGGGAACGGCTACGCGAGGAGCTTCGGCTGGTCGTCCCGGTCTCGCCGTCGTTTACAGATCTGTCGACCCGCATTCAGGACGCTGCCTATCCGGTGTCGATTCACCTTCGCCGTGGGGATTTTTCTGCCAACCCGAATACCTTGGCTTTCCACGGAATTTGCGGCCCGGCCTACTACACCAAAGCGATGCAGATCATCGAGGGGATCAGCAAGGCCGATCCGACCTACGTGGTGCTCAGCGACGACCGAACTCAAGCGCAAGCGCTTTTTGGCGATCTTCCATCCGTCGTGTTTTCGGAAACACCGCCGGATAAGCCGTGGGAGGACATGTTGCTGAAAGCCCAGTGCAGGGACCACATTCTTGCCAACTCCAGCCTCGGCTGGTGGGCATCCTGGCTTAACCGATCCGAGAAAAAAACGATTGTTGCACCCAGGCGCTGGGTCTCTGCGGAGGCGATGCGCAACCTGAATACAGCCGACCTCTATCTCGAAGGCACGATCATCATTTGATGAGTAGCGAACTTCATTGACCAACTTGGCAACCAACTTGATCTAGTTGGACGCCTCGCATCGGTCGTTACAGGATGTGCGGGCTCGGAAGTGCAATGATAAAACGGCCGCCCCACTGACGAATATCAATCATCTGCGCCATGATTTCGTCCTTCAGATTCCACGGCAGGATCAGAACGTAGTCCGGCTTTTCGGCGAAAATTGCGTCGGGTGCACGGATCGGGATGCGTGTCCCGGGTAGCAGCAGACCTTGTTTGTGCTCATTGCGATCGACCGTGAAGTCGAGGAAGTCGAGTTCGATGCCGCATGTGTTCAGGAAGGTGTTTCCTTTTGCCGGCGCGCCATATCCGGCGATGCGTGCGCCGCCGTTTTTCAGATCGATAAGCAAGGACACGAGCGCTCGCTTCGCGGTGCGGACGCGCTCGGCGAAATCGCGATAGACGTCCGGCTTGTGAAGTCCCTCCACGCGTTCTGCCGCGAGGCACGCCGCCACTGCGGGTGCGGGCTCAGCCGCCGCCGTGGCGTGGCAGACATGCAGGCGCAACGAGCCGCCGTGGGTCGGCAAATGCTCGACATCGATGACTTCCAGACCGTGGCGTGAGAACAGCGGCATCACTGCGAGGAGCGACAAATAGGAATAGTGCTCGTGGTAGATGGTATCGAACTGGCTGCCATGAATGAGCTTCAGGAGATGCGGAAATTCGAAGGTCACAATTCCGTTGGGCTTAAGGAGCTCTGCAAGGCCTGCCACGAAATCGTTGAGGTCGGGGACATGCGCGAGGACGTTGTTTGCGACCATCAGGTCGGCGGCGAAGCCCTCCGCTTTCAGCCGGCGCGCCGTTTCACGTCCGAAGAACGCGACCTCTGTTTCGACACCGTATTTATTCCGAGCTTCCTCGGCGCAATTGGCGGCGGGATCGACGCCGAGGTTCGGAATCCCGCGCGCCACGAAGTACTGCAGAAGATAGCCGTCATTGCTGGCAATCTCCACGACGCGCGACTGTGGGCCAAGCCGATAGCGCTCGATCATCGCGTCGGAATAGCGTCGCGCATGAGCCAGCCAAGTCTCGGAATAGGATGAAAAGTAAGCGTAGCGATCGTGAAAATGCAGTTCGGGCTGCTCGAAGTCCTGCAGCTGCACCAGACGGCAGGCATCACAGGCGAACGCCCGCAAAGGATAAAATTTCTCCGCGCGCTCGGCATCCTCGGGGCGAACGAAGGCATTCGAGATCGGCGTCAGGCCGAGGTCGATGAACACGGTCGACAGAGGGTGCGCGCAAGAGCGGCAGATGAGGTTTGCCATTAGCCGAGCTCGACCAGAACGCCGCCCATAGTCATTCGACGCAAGCACACGCCATCATCGCATCGATCTGCGCGATGGTTGTTGCGCGCATGGACGCGAGTTTCCCGACGTCGCGATACCAACTCGCCGTAAGATCAAGGGTCGCGCGGTCGGGATACCGATCGCGCCAGCCCAACACGCGGCGGGCGAGTGCGGTGTCGAGCTGCAAGGCTTGTGCTTCGGCTGGTATGGGGCCGGGCTGAAGCTCCCAGCCATGTGTCGCGCCTAGGCTCTCAAGCAGCGTTTCGGCGATCTCGCGAACTGTAACGGGAGAAGCGTTAGCCGGGCCGATATTCAGTGCACCGGGAATTTCAGGGTTGCCGTCGAGCGCTTGGATGTAAACGAGATAGCCGGCCAGGCAATCGAGCACATGCTGCCACGGCCGTGTCGCGTCCGGATAGCGAAGCACGACCGGCCGCTTTGACGCGATGGCGTGCACGATATCCGGGACCAGGCGATCCTCAGCGTAGTCTCCGCCGCCGATGACGTTCCCGCCTCTTGCGGTCGCGACGGGAATGCCGAGGTCCGCGAAATAACTCTGGGCATACGCGTTAACCACAAGCTCCGTGGCGGCTTTCGAGGCCGCATAAGGATCGTCTCCGCCGAGGGGAAAGTCCTCGCGGAAGCGAACGCCGCTGTTGTCGTTGGCATAGACCTTGTCGGTGGTCACGACGAGCACGCACTCGAGGCCGGGCGCGTGCCGGAGTGCCTCAAGAAGGTAGGTCGTACCGAGGACATTCGTGGAAATGGTCTCAACCGGCTCACGCAATGCTTGCCGGACGATCGCGCGCGCTGCCATGTGCAGCACAATCTGCGGGCGGCTGCCGGCGATCACCTCATCAAGCTGGGCACGCTCGCGGATGTCCCCGATACAGGAGCGGATGTCACGCTCGACCTCCGCTCCCTCGAACAGGTTTGGACGGCGCTCGGGCGCAAGCGAAAAACCGGTGACTTCCGCACCCATCCGGGCAAGCCACAAGGCGCACCATGAACCCTTGAACCCGGTGTGGCCGGTCAGCAAAACGCGCTTGCCGCGCCAGAAGGCCGGGTCGACGACCCCGGTCATGTCCACATCTTCCAGGGAGCGTTTCCACTCCACCACAGCCCCTCAAGCGTATTCTTGTCGCGCAACGTATCCATCGGCTGCCAAAAGCCACGGTGGCGATAGGCGTTCAACTGCTCGGCGCGCGCGAGCTGTTCGAGTGGCTCCTCCTCCCAGGACGTCTGGTCGCCTTCGATCAGGTCCATGACCTTGGGATCGAGTATGAAGAAGCCGCCGTTGACCAAACCGCCATCGCCGGGCGGTTTTTCCACAAACCGCTTAACGCTGTCGCCGTCGAGGTCGAGCGCGCCGTAGCGCCCCGGTGGCACCACCGCGGTCAGCGTCGCGAGCTTGCCGTGATTGCGGTGGAAGGCGATGAGTGCGGAGATATCGATATCCGCCACGCCGTCGCCATAGGTGAAGCAGAAAGGCTTGTCGGCATCGAGAAAGCCGCGCACACGTTTCAGGCGGCCGCCGGTCAGCGTCGCATCGCCGGTATCGACCAAGGTAATGCGCCATGGCTCTGCGACGCTTTGGTGATAGGTTATCTTGTTGTCGACGGTGTCAATCGTGACATCGGATTGATGCAGCACATAATTGGCGAAATATTCCTTGATCAAGTAGCCCTTGTAACCAAGGCAGATCACGAAGTCTGTGATCCCCTGGCAGGCGTAAATCTTCATGATGTGCCACAGAATTGGCTTGCCGCCGATCTCAATCATCGGTTTCGGCCTTAGCTGCAACTCTTCGGAGATGCGCGTGCCAGCGCCGCCCGCCAGGATCACCGCTTTCATCTTGCTCGCCATCGAACGCTCACGAATGGTCCGTCAGTTTGCACTTCACACCGCATTCGTGGGACGCGCAACCTCCTCAGTTATGGCCGTACAGCCTGCGCTTCAGCGCCCACAAGCGCCTGTTGAGGAATCGCTGGTCAAATCTTGCAACGGCGTTTCGTGCAACGTGGAAGGCCTGCGTCGTAAATGCTGGCCGTACAGGTGGTCTTGAATCGGCTCGCGCCGACTGAATTTCCTGATCGACGGGCGCGCGGACGACAGGGATTAATTTCTGGTCTGGATGGATCGTTGCCGATTGGGGAAGCTCGCTCATATCGAGAGCCCCCGCCAGTTGCCGCATCCAGACCTCCAGTGTCGGCTGCTCGGCTTCGGCGACCGTGAACTGACGCAGAAGGTCGCAACCGGACTGATACTGCTCCTCCATGTCCACGACCTTGTGCTTTCGGCCGATCGCCTGGACATTGAAAAGGGGTGGGATGTGGCCAGACGCCTCTTGGCGTGTCTCGATATCGGCGAACCCCAACTTGCTCAGCGTGTGTGTGAACCGTTCTGGGAACCACTGCCCCACATGATACGCCCATACCGCGGCCTGATCCCCTTCGAGGTGACGAATTGCGCGGAGCTTCCGATCAAGGTTGGCCGCGCCCAAGAAGTCGGCGGCCGAAGCCTCGAAGTCCGGAGTTTCAATTCGGACTAGACCTCCGATTCGGAGCCAGCCCTGCCACCTGATCAGCAATGTCAGTGCAACGACGCGGTTGAAGTGCTCGAAGACGTGATGGATCCTGACCTCATCGATCTCGTCTTGCGGTAGGTCGATCTTGGTTACATCGCAAAATAGATCTGCCTGCACGTCCATGACATTATGTACGGCCGGCGGAAAATCCACGTTTACATAGCCGTCGAGACGCGTGGATCCGCACCCGAGATGAATGCGTCTCGGGCCTGATCGGGCTCGAGCGAACATCGGAATTGCGATGTCGGGGGTTTTTGTTGCACGAAGTTTATCGAAGGTGGTGGGATGATCGGCTTTAAGTCTCAAGACGTCGTCGACCCAACGTGCCGCGTCCAGGACGTTCTCAATACGCAAATTGAAGCCGTTCAAAACCAAAAGTCGCCCGTTGTCATAAAGCCCCGGTCGGGGCAGGCGCCCCGCATTGGGCATCCGTTTGAACCGCGATCGCGAGTCCTTGAACTCCTTCTGCAGACCTCGGCTCGCCGCGAACGCCCCGATCGCGTCGACCACAGCCTCATAACGCGCATCCGAGCGGGTGGACGCGGCCGCATTGCCAAGCGCGCATTCCACGATGCGCAGGTCGTCGGCCCACGAGAGCGGAAAGGCGTCGGTGATCTTCCTGACCTTCAGGAAAGCGTCCAGAATAATGATCTCGACGCTGTCGTGAGGCAGGCCCTCTTCCAGCTTGTATTCAGTGTCGGTGAGGTGACTCTTGAAGATTGGATTGTCAGGACCCTGCTGAACTGCAGCAGTTCCGTTGCTCTTCGACCCAGCGCCATTGATCGAGTAGGGTCGCGCCGACAAGGCATATCTTTCCAGAACAGAGGCGATCGCAAAGCCGGAGAAGACATCCGGCGATTGGCCGGTGAACATCCTGCCGCCGTTACTTTTCTTAAATTCATTAATGCAACGAAGCGAGATGAACGAATTATAGATGCATGGCAGATGATTGTAAGGGAGTGAAAAAGTCAGCACCCGCCTAACTTGATCCTTACAATCAAGCGTCTGAACGGATTCGCCTAAATAAATGTCCAGGTAGTGGCGATACTCCTCGACGATGTGCTGTGGCCAGCAATACTCAGCTTTTCGCCAGGTGAGTGCATCGGTCCCGGTGGCTTCGATAAGCCTGCTAATTTCCTCGATCGCACCAGGGAGGAGGCCGTCGTCGTCGCCTAGCACCGTCACGAAACCTTCGGCTACATGCGAAAGTGCGAAGTCCCAATGTTCCGACATGCCAAGTCGAGAGCCGGGGTTGATATACCTGATGCGCGGATCTTGGAAGGAGTCGATCACAGCCTTGGTGTGATCGGTACTCGCATTGTCGCTGACTATGATCTCATAATTTGGGTACTCTTGGCTGACGCATGTTCTCAATGCGCTTTCGAGAGTGTCTGCGCGGTCAAGAGTAGGCAGGACGACTGAAAACTTTTGCCTCATTGGTGCCGAAATAGCACGCGGTAGGCTGCCGGGCAAACACGGGCAGCAGGTCACGTTCGCGATCGGCTGCGGGCGGTTGACATGCAGAACGCCTCATTGGAAAGATCCGTGCTGCGGGAGGCTAGGTGGGCCACACGTTGACAGCTTGGGAAAGACATATGCGCTTGGTTGTTTTCGCGGCTGCGTTTGTCGTTGGGACAACGATCGCCGAATTGTCTTATGGAGCTTGCGCCAAACCGGACGCTCCGGCCTGCGCTATTGAGCGAAGCCGGTTCGTCAGAGACCAGGATGCGGATGAGTGCCGGAAACAAATGCTGTCATTTCGTGATGCCATGGACGCCTATGCGGCGTGCCTTGGCAAGACCTCCTCTGACGATGAAAAGGCCGCGCGCGAAGAGTTTGAGGATGTTCGTGTGCGCTTTAATCGACGCGCCAGAGGCGAAATTGACTGATTACGCCGCAGTGAGTCGCTTCTTCGTCCCTGGCTTCGCTTGACTGAAGCGCCCGCACGGTCTCTCATTCCACCATGCATTTCGATCCGCTACCGTTGGCTGGGGCATTCCTGGTTCGGCTGGACATGAAGCCGGACGAGCGCGGCTTTTTCGCGCGACGATTTTGTGCGGCGGAGTTTAAGGCGTTCGGTCTCGAAACGGATTTCGTTCAACGCTCGATCTCATTCAATCGTCGGCGCGGCACCCTGCGCGGGTTGCACTTCCAGGCGCCGCCCGCTCTGGAGACCAAGATTGTTCGCTGCACACGCGGTGCTGCGTTCGATGTCATTGTCGACCTGCGGCGAACTCGCCGACATTCGGTCAATGGCACGGCGAAGAGATCACGGCAGACAACCGCGGCCTGCTCTACATACCAAAGGGATTCGCGCACGGATTTCAGACATTGGTGGATAACACCGAACTCGACTACGAGATTGCGCCTGCTCATGTGCCGGGAGCGGTACGCGGGATACATTTCAACGATCCACACCTTGCGATTTCGTGGCCAGTTCGGGAAAAGATTCTATCATCTGCCGATGAAGCCTGGGGCACACTCGGCTCGGTGGAGCCAGTATAGTGCACCAGGCAATGAGACGGTTATGACGACAACATCGACAACTCGGGTCGACGCTGCTTAGAATTACAGCGCGGAGGCACCAGGATCGTTGAAATGGCGAAGTTCACAATTTTTGGTGCACAAGGGTGGATTGGTTCAAATCTTGTACGAAGCCTGAGGCAGAGTGGAAACGAAGTCTGCGAACTGCACCGCGACAATTGGCCGGCGCGCGGAGAGAGGTTGGGCCATGTTGTCTTCGCCATTGGTCTGACCGCCGACTTTCGCAATCGCCCGCTAGAGACGGGGCAGGCGCACGTCGGGGTTCTGACTGATGCTCTGGAGCGGTATCAGTTTAATTCGTTCTTGTACCTGTCAACGACGCGGATCTACCGCAACGCCCCGGAGGCCGTCGAAGGAGCCTCGTTTCGGGTAAGCCCCGCCGATCCGGATCAACTGTACGACATTACAAAGCTTGCTGGTGAAGCTCTGTGCCTTTCGCTGGCACAGCCGACGATGCGAGTCGCACGGCTTTCAAACGTTATCGGCCCACGCGACCCGTCGGAAAATTTTCTGTCCGCGGTGGTTGCTGACGCAAGCCGTGGCGCGGCTGTCATCCGAACCTCTCCCGAACTCGGAGAAAGACTACGTTCCATTGAGCTACGCCCTGGAGCTAATCGAGGCGATCGCACTGCGAGGCCGACATCGATTGTACAATGTCGCTTCCGGACATAATGTCTCACATCGATTGGTTGCCGATCTGTTGCATCTCCACACTGGCGCCAAGATCACGTTCATGCTGAACGCGCCCTGCATTGCATTCCCGCCCATTGTGGTTGACCGTGCTCGCACGGAATTCAGCGCGGCACCCATGCCTTTCGAAGCGGCGTTCGCAGAGCTCATTGACGAGAGAACCAGAGTCGCTACACGATGATCACGACGATTGACGACGAGGCCGGTGAGGTTACGGTTCAAGACGGACCGCGGTGTGAGCGATTTCCACTAGCCAGCCCTGAGGGCTTCGCAATCGTATCGCGCGCATGGTTGCGCGCTGGATGGGACGCGAAATACGTTTACAGCTTTACCTGGCTCGGCCGTCCAATTATTCAGCTGCCGGAAGATATGTTGCGCCTCCAAGAAGTGATTTTCCAACTCAAACCGCACGTCATCATCGAGACCGGCATTGCTCACGGAGGGGGACTCGTATTCTACGCGAGCCTTTGCAAGGTGTTGGGAAAGGGTCGTGTTATCGGCATCGATCTTAATATCAGAGCGCACAATCGCGCCGCCATTGAAGCTCATGAGCTTTTTGGTTTCATCACATTGATCGAAGGCAGTTCGACAGCAATGGAGACCGTTTCGAAGGTCAGGTCGGAGATTGGAACAGACGAAAGTGTGCTTGTGCTGCTCGATTCCGATCACAGCAAGGCGCACGTGCTGGCCGAGCTCGACGCCTACGCGCCGCTGGTCAGTGTCGGCTCGTACCTCGTGGTCATGGACGGGATCATGAGCAAGCTGACCCACGCGCCACGCTCAAAGCCTGATTGGGTAGAAAACAACCCGCTCACCGCCGTTCGGGAGTGGGTCGCGGCACATCCCAACTTCCGGATTGAAGAGCCGGCATTCGCCTTCAATGAAGGGTCGGTGCAGGAGCGTGTGACCTATTGGCCCGACGCATTTGTGCGGCGGATGTCCTGAGATCGCTCGCGCGGCTGACGTCAGGATAGCGGCGCGTGAAGCGCAGGGTCCTTGTGAGTAAGCAGCTTCGGGCTCACGCCATGAGTCAGGCGGTAAGAGTCCAAAACTTCTCGTCTCTTCACGGCCACAATGTTGAAACCGTGTGGTGGGCCTGAAAGATAAACACTATCCAAATCCACAATCTCGATCGGCTGATCGGTCATATCGACGTTGCTATGATAGTCGCGTATCGCAAAAGCCTGATAGCCAAGTTTCGACAAGGTCTTGATGATCGGCGTGCCGGGAAGTCCGGCTGAAAAATCAACATATGAGCTATGGACCTCGAAAACCAAATGGGGCGCAGTGTCCGGCTCCATCGAAAGATAACGCTTTGCGCCTAGGAGCGCGTTGAGCTCGCCTCCTTCGATATCGAGCATGATCAGATCGAAATTGCCGACCCCACGATCGTGGCCGTATCTGTTCAATGTTACGGTGGAGACGCCGTCTTGCGCATCGGGTGCCGAGACCGTGGACGCGTAGGCATCGGCTCCGACTACGCGCAGCTTGATGTCATTTTCGTCCCAAAGGGCCAGTTTGCTGACGAGAAGATTCGAAAGCGAATTTTGATTCGCATTGTGCCGAAGATATCCGAGGTTTTCATCGTCGATTTCAAAACAATGACAAAGTCCACCATGATTCTTGATGGCGTTCCCAATCAGGATCGCATGATCTCCGATGTAGGCGCCGCCGATCACGACATTCCTCGCGTTGCGGGCAAGATCAAGCAAGACGCGCGTCGTCTGCGGCTCCCAGACGTGATCGGGCCTTTCGCTTTTGCTCAGAATAAAGTCGCGGAGGATCTTGCCGCGATGCCGAAAAGTCAGCTTCAGGCCGCTTCGAAGTTCCTTTGTGATCTGCCCGGCATGCACATAAAGCGCATCCAGGATGGGGCCGGTGACTTCCTCGCGAATATCGCGCCCGTTTGGATCGCCCGTGCTGAGCTCAAAGGCCTTGAGAGCAGATAAGACAAGGGTGCGCGCTTCCGCGTCCCGGCCCAACTCACCAAGCGCCTGTAGAATGTGTCCGTTGTTGGCACGAGCCATGACAGGGATCCATTGCGATTCGGCGTACTGCTGCGTTGCAGATGTCTTCGTAGCAGCACAAAGTCCCTATTTCTTCAATCGTCGTCTTCCAGTCGCCGCGTACGTCATTGCAATGGAAAAGGGAGGCTTTCGCCTCCCTTTTCCGCATCTTGCGAGTGCGAAGCCGAAGTTGGTCGGCTTGCTTGGCTGGTCTACTGCATGCCGGGGGTCGACGAGGGTGCTTCGTTCCCAGTGTTCCCGCGGATAATGTTGTTTCCGGACGAGATCACCTGGCCGCTGACGATGTTCAGTCCTGCGGTTGTATTTCCGGAAATGGTGCTGCCGTAGACCCGCGTAATCGGGTTGCCGCCGTTACCGTTGAAGATTCCAAACGAGTTGTTGGACAGGTTGCTATTGCTGATGACAGTGTTGACAGTCGTCAACTCAGCCGTCACGCCCGCGCCGGAGAGATGTCCGGTCGCCGTCACCCGATCGATTACGGCGTTGGTGTTCTGACGCAACTGGATCGCGGTCGAGCCGCCGGGCGCGAACGTCGTGTTGTAGATGGTCAGGCCGACGGTGCCGCCCGTTGGGTTCGAATGGACGCCGATATTGTTGTTGTTGGCGAACCTGGAGTTCTGGATCGTCACGCGTACGTTTGCTGCTGTCTCGATCGAGACGCCTCGGCCATTGGATGGGGCAGCACCCCCGAAATTCTCGATCACCACATTATCGATGTTGACCGCGCCCGCGTTAATAATGCGGATGCCGTTACCGGTCGTCGTGCCAGCGCCATTGATCGAAAGGCCGCGCAGGTTAACGACAACCCCAGCTCCGTTAACGATGAAGCCGTTGGTATTGGCCGCAAGGACGCTGCCGTGGGTGTAGCCACAGTCGACCGTGATCGACTTGATGATATTGAGCGCGCCGTAGCCGGCCGGATCGAGGCAGTTGATCTCGCCGTTGGTCGCGGTCTTCGAAATCGCACCTGCGAAAGTCTTGCACGGCGCCGTGCGGCTGCAGGGATTCACATCGTCGCCCACGCCGGAAACCCAAGTGCGGGTTGCTTGGGCGTTGGCGGGGACAACGTACATTGCGGCGGCGAGAACGCCACCCAGGATGGCAGTTGAAAGAACGCTTTTTTTCATCACTTCGCTCCCTTCATCGTTTCAGGACATATTCTCAATTTAAAGGGCGTCACCTAGATGCAACCTGAAGTTCCATCAAGGTTAGGCTACCCCCGTCGATTAGTCGCCGCCCGGCCCCCGTTGGTTCAATCACAACCAAAAAAAAAGCCGCACTTTCGGCCAGCGTCCCCTACGTAATCCAAAAGGCAGGATGATGACAACTAAAACAAGTGATCGCAAAACTGCTTACGAGGACGGACGAATAAGTCACCGAATGCAACTCGAAAGTTGTTGCAACGAGTATTACTCACAAGGCGTGTGCATCAAAGGCGGGTTTCCGAAAGGAATCACTCTCCGCGAGATGTGATTTGGTCAAAATTACACTACGCCGTCGGCCCTCAAGTCGCTGACAACGGCAACAAGTTCCATCACCTGCCGATTCCGACAGAGCCCGACATTGCGTTTTCGCACAGACCTAAGCTTGGCTTTGGGCTAAATCGTTGCAATCCGGGAAGAGGTCAGATTGAGGAGCGCCTCAGCTGTCTTTCCACGCAGTAGGTTGTGCCGTGGCTGCACGTCGAGCTGAAAAACGCGCTGCGGGTCGAGGCTAAGATTGGGGTTATAGCAGGGGTCGTCGTCGATCACGTGTTTCCAACGCTCGCGTAACGCATCGCTCGAAACTTGAAGCTTGGCGGGCCGTCCTCGCGGTCTCTCATCTCTCGACGGATATTGCTGCATCTTTGCAGCAGGGACCCAAACTGTGCGGAGGCCCGACCGGCGAATACGCAGACAGAAATCGATTGCGTCGAAGGGGGCAGTCAGTTCCGCATCGAACTCACCAGAGCCTTGGAGCGCGTCCCGCGAGATCACCATGCAGGCTGACGATAGGGACGTGTAGTCCTGCTCCAGAGCGGCGCGCCCAAAATACCCTTCCGATCTACAATCAATTCCGTGAAATGGATGTCCAGCCAATCCATCAACTCCGAGGATGATCCCCGCTTGCAAGATGTTACCCGACGGGCTGCAGATCATCGGAGCGGCGATACCCACATCATCCAGCATGGCACGCGAGACAAGTTGATCGAGCCAAGTTGAGGACGTGGACGCGATGTCGTCGTCCAGTAGGCACAGCAAGGAGCCGCGCGTCTCGGCCGCGGCTTTGATCAGTGTTGCGTACCTGGATCTCACCGAATCCCGCGCCATTGTCCGTACGCGCCGGTCGTTGAGTAACGCCGCTGCTTTGGCGAGACGGGCAGCGTAGAGATCTTCTTGGCTTATTGAGATAACGAGATCGAAATTGCGGTAGGTCGTGTTGTCCAGGATCGAAGTCAGGCAGTGAATCGAAAGATCGGTGCGCAAGTCGGAAATGACGACGATACTAACCAACGGCGGCGCAGCCGGCACGTTGTAAGAGATCTGATAATAGCCGGAGAGGGCGGGCTCGACGGATGCGGCAATTACTTTCCGTTTCAGATGTTCCTCGATCGCGCGCCGTCCAGCATCCCATGCGTAGGGCTTCGAATAGCCGCTGACAGATGTCGAGCCGGGGAGGGTGCGCCAGTGGTAGAGCACACGCGGGATGTGCCGAATGCGAGCAGGTGATGTCTTTTCCGCGCAACGCAAGACGAGATCGTGATCCTGCGCTCCCTCAAATCCCTCCCGAAAGCTTCCGACCTTTTCGATGAGGCTGCGCCGGAATACACCGAGATGGCTAAACGCATTCTGCGAAAGCATCAGCGCCGGATTCCAAGCGCTTTTGAAATAGGGATCGAAACGTTCTCCGTCCTTGTCGATCTTGTCTTCATCTGAAAAGAGAAGGTCGACGTCAGGATGGGACGCGATTGCATGAGCGACCCAGTAAAGCGCATCCGGAGAGATCAGATCATCCGCATCCATCAGCGCAACGTACTCACCGGTTGCAAGCGCGAGTGCGCTGTTCGAATTGGCGCTGATGTGGCCGTTCGTCTCACGGAATGCCAAGCGAATACGCTTGTCTTCCGCCGCCTTGTTATTCAGAAATTCGCGCGTCCCGCTAACCGTGGACGCATCGTCGGAAATGCAGAGCTCCCAGTGCGGATAGATTTGATCGCGCACTGACTGAATGGCGTCACGAAGCCAATCGAGCTCGATGTTGTAGTTCGGTATGACGACCGAGATCAGTGGACGTGAGGTGAAACCGTCGAGACTGGCTATCATCGCGGTGCGGGTTGGTGAATCGATCGTTCCGTTGACGCGTAGCCAGCGCCGATACTGATCTCGGGGAATCGAATGCGCGCTTTCATCGGCACTGCGTTGCGAACCGCGCCGTCCGACCGCGCCGAGACCCCGCATCCGTTTTGCCAGCCATCGAACGGGCGCCGTCATTCGCCATGACGTCGAAGAAAGCAGGTCATCAACCCGCCGCTCGTGCTCGCTCAGTCGCCGCTTAAGAGCCAGATTCTGGGCTCGGTAGCGCTCGAGTTCGCGTTGGGACTCGAGCTTCTCATCTTCAGGCGTCATGTCTTGGGTACCGCAGGAGCCCTTGGGTCGATCAGCGGCGTGACTTGACTTTCGATAGCATCGCCGAAGGAATAATGCCAGCTTGGGCTCTCCTCAAAGCTAAAATCACAATGTGAAATCAGCAGGATAGCGAGAGGATCAGCATGTGGCCGACAACAGGCTCTCTGCCTCTTGCAGAGCTAGTGTGAAGCCGGTACCACCCGCTTTCCCGGCGGCCGCAACGAGCAATGTGCGCGCTTTCCGTGCTGCCAGACGATAGGACGCGATGACGATAACTGCCGCGCCAACTTCCCATCATGCCCTTCGGCCTTGGCGCCTCGGCGAAGCTCTCCGCGACCTGGCGGACGGCCTCGCGCACTGGGAGTTGTGGTCGAGGCTTGGCTGGCAGGATATCCGCCAACGGTATCGTCGTTCGATCGTCGGGCCGTTCTGGCTCACGCTCAGCATGGGGTTGGTGATTGCCGGCATGGCTTATCTTTATGCCGGGCTGTTCGGACAAAAGCTCGACGATTATTTGCCGTACGTGGCGCTCGGCATGATCGTCTTTGGCCTGATCTCGAGTCTTGCGACCGACGGCAGCACGGTGTTCATCACTTCGGGGCCGACCATTTTGCAGATGAAAGCTCCATTGAGCATCTACCTCTATCAGATGCTCTGGCGGAATATTTTGATCTTCGCTCACAACATCATGATCTATGTCCTCATCCTATTTTTTGTGAAGTCGAATCTTGGATGGAATTCGCTGCTGTCGGTCGTCGGCTTGGCCTTGGTGATCAGCAACGGCTTTTGGGTTGCTCTCATCATCGGTGGCCTCAGCGCGCGATTTCGCGATGTCCCGCCGATCGTCGGCAGCATCGTCCAGATGGCGTTCGTTCTTACACCGGTGTTCTGGACACCGGGCTCAGTGCCGAACCGCGAGATCTTCGTCCATCTCAATCCATTTTATTATCTGGTCGACATCGTGCGCATGCCGCTTCTGGGCCAAACGCCGCCTGTCTCGATGTGGCTCACACTGATTGGGTTCAATTGCGTAGGCGCACTCATTGGGATCATGTTCTTTGCGCGTTATCGCTCCCGCATTGCCTACTGGGTGTGAAATGGCCTCCATCACAGTCGATCGTGTATCGGTCTCTTTTCCGATTTACAGTGCAGGAAGCCGTTCACTGAAGAACGCGATGATCGCGGCAACGACAGGCGGCCGCATCGGCCAGGACGAAGGGCATGTCGTCATCCAGGCGCTGGAAAACGTGTCGCTGGAAATTGGCCACGGCGACCGGGTTGCGCTACTCGGGCACAACGGCGCTGGAAAGACCACGCTGCTGCGGGTGCTGGCGGGGATTTACGAGCCGTTGGCCGGCGGTGTCACCGTCGAAGGCCGCGTGACTCCGATGTTCGACATTCATCTCGGGATTGACCCGGAGAGTACCGGCTACGAAAACATCATCCTCCGCGGTTTGTATCTCGGGCTGTCAAGGGCTGAGTCGCTGGCCAAAACAGACAGCGTTGCCGAGTTTACCGAACTTGGAGAATTCTTGAAATTTCCAGTGCGGACTTATTCGGCCGGTATGCAGGCGCGCCTGGCGTTTGCCATGGCCACCTGTGTGGAGCCCGAAATCCTGCTGCTGGACGAAGGGATCGGCGCCGGCGACGCCGCCTTTGTCGAGAAGGCCAGCAAACGGCTCGACGGATTCATCGAGAGTGCTGGCATTCTGGTGCTGGCGTCACATGCTCCCCATCTTGTCCGCCGCCTTTGCAACAAAGCCGTCGTGATGGAGCATGGGCGCGTCATCTGGACCGGCGATGTCGAACAAGGTCTCCGGGATCATCTTGGTGTGGGGCCGGCCTGATCGCCCGCGTCGAACTGGATACAGTCTGTGGCTTTTCGATTTTTGAAGGAGGCTCTTAGGCGCATCCGCTTGCGCCGCGATCGTGCGCTGATCCTTGAATCCGGAACTTTCGAAGCCGACTGGTATCTCGCAACCAATCCCGACGTCGCGGCCACCGCCTCCGATCCACTTGAACATTTCATGTGGGTTGGTGCGACAGAAGGGCGCGATCCGAACGCCATGTTCGATACCCGGTGGTACCGAGCCATGAATCCGGATGTCGCCGCCGCCGGCTGGAATCCGCTGGTCCACTATCTGCGCTATGGCGCCGCCGAAGGGCGGCAACCGCATCCGATGTTTGACGTGCGCCGCCGCTTGGCCGCAACCACGGAGCAAGACCGTCCTGGTGCGGCCGACAATCCGCTGTCGCGCTACCTGCGCGCGCGCCGAAAGGACCGGCCCAATGCGCTGTCCGGCCCGGGCGGGCGATCCGAGGTGACCCCTCCCAACGACACGCTCGCGCGGCTGCGTGAGTCGTCGCGTGCCGCCTTCGACGCCCTCGCCGAACGGTTACGACGTGCCGGGATGTTCGATGCCGAGTTCTATAAGAGACTTCGTCACGACGTTCGTGCCGACGAAGACGCGTTCGAGCATTTCCTGGTGAAAGGCGAAGGGGAGGGCGGCTCCCCTACGCGAGCTATGCTCAGCCGCGCGCCGTCGCGGGTCTGCTGGCACGTGGCT
Organism: uncultured Alphaproteobacteria bacterium; assembly: GCA_963779545.1. Taxonomy (GTDB): domain Bacteria; phylum Pseudomonadota; class Alphaproteobacteria; order Rhizobiales; family Xanthobacteraceae; genus PALSA-894. Next base: position 152,961 of record CAVZYQ010000023.1, read on the forward strand.
TGCCTATGCAGGGCAGCATCTATGTAACCTTTGTCGATTGCCAACTCGCAGCCTTCCGCGATCAGGTGGCAAGGGATAGGCGAACCCCGCGCGCGACGTGGATCACGCCGAGTGAGATGACAGTTACGTCGTTGGACGTATCTTCCGAGCGAACACGCGTGGCAAAGGCGCAACCGAGCGACCGGCCGATGCTGCGGTGGAGCCTGGAAAGCGACGACAACGCGTTCGTCATTCCGTTTGTCGCGCCCGATGCTGATATGCGCTTGCTCTCCATTCCTGTAGAGGGCAACGCAGCAGCAGGTTCGCAAATTCGGTTCCAGATCGCGAAATCTCCTCAAACTCCATCGATCGCCGAGGGCGTCGCGCGCCATGAGAGCAATAACTCCGCGCTCGTTTGCGCGTTAGACGGCGGTCCGTTCGAAAGAGGCCGGCGCTATTTCCTGCAATTCACCTGCGATCAGGGGACCGGGCTCGCGTTGATCGCGAGCGAGTTCTATCCGACCCCATTCGCCGCGCCGCGCCAGCAGTATCCCGCCGCCTCGAACGCCGTAGCGAAGGTGACGTCCGGCAACACGTCCATTCTGGTGAAAGTCGCTGCATCGACGCTGGACATATTGCGGCGGGACAAGCCGCGTCAGCTCATCCAAGATGAACACGTTCAATCCAAAGATCGATCGAGCCACGTCGCTATCGTGACCATTCTGTATCGCAAGGCCGACCAGATCGTGTCGTTCCTTGATGCGGTCTACCGTCAGACGTATCCGGGGCCCATCACGGTGGTGTTCGTCGATGATGGCTCTCCCGATGCTGCTTTCTCCGAGATGGAGCATCGTATCGAACAGTCGGCGGCGCGAAGGCCCGCGAATCTCGCCACAAAGATCGTCCGAAATGCGGAAAATCTCGGAAACTGCCTGTCGCGCAACGCCGGCATCGCGGCGATCAGCGCCGATATCTATGTGGTGATCGATGCCGATTGCCTGATCAACCGCGGTTTCGTCAGTGCACACGTTGCGGAACACCGATTCGCCGGGACCGACGCGGTTGTCGGTCCCTACAACATCGAGACAAACGGTGAAGACTGCTTCCGGCTTTTGCATCAACTGGAGAATGATCCAGACCAGGTGACGGCCCGCGCAAGCATGCAGGATGAATTGCTGCCGCAGGCCTTTATCAACACAGTGACGCGCAATTTCTCGATCAGCAAAGGATGGCTCGACGCGCACGGCGGGTTCGACCCCGCCCTGTCCTATTCGGCCAAGCCGAATTCCGGATACGGTTGGGAAGATGTGGAAATCGGCGCAAGAATTTACGCGACGGGCGGGCACGTGCGTTACACCCGCGACGCGTTTTCAATCCACGTTTCGCATGCAAGCTCTCTTCCTAAATCGGCGCAGGTGCGTGGATCCGCGAAGAATTTTCGACATTTGCTTGAAAAGCACGATTTCATTCGGAACGTTTCTCGCCGATGGTATGTCGACACGGCAGACCGTATCCTGGACTGGGCGCAGAGTGCCGGTGCCTCTTCTCCCGACATCGAGGCGCTGCGATCTGATATCAAGGATGTGAAGCCTGCAATCGCACCGCTGCTTCCTTATCTGCGCAAGAAGCGGCCGCGCTATCGCATCCTCACGCACCGTTGGCACGTCCCCCATCAATGCGAGATTTATAAACTGCCATTCGAGTTTACGCTGGTGACTGGAACAGGCACCGGCGTGACGAATTCATGGAGCTACGATCAGCGACCGCTTCCGCGCAACGCGCAGATGGTGAGTATCGCGGACGTCGACCCCTCGCAGTTCGACATGGCCATCGTTCATTTTGATGAGAACGTGCTCTGTCCGGATCTGAGCAACGGCGTTCTTGGAACGGATTGGGGCGACACCTTCCGGTGGTTCACCGAAAACGTGAAAATACCGATGGTTGGCGTTTGCCACGGAACGGTGCCTTTTGTGGGCCAGTACGCCGCCAATCCGAAGCCGATCGATCAGTTCGAACTATACCGTGCGGATGCCGACGCGCTGTGCGAACGGCTTGCCGATGTGAATGTCGTCGTGAATTCCCATCAGGCCGCCGACGAATGGAAGTTCAGGAAGTCGCGCGTGATCTGGCATGGCTATGATCCGCAGGAGTTCTTGCCCGGAAAACACGAACTCGACGTCATTACGCATGGAGTTGACAAGGCACGACCGCATTATCGTGGCGCGCATGCGCTGGAAGCTGTACTCGCTCGACTGGGGGCGGACATCAAGGTTTCTAGCCACAAGCATTCGGCGCAAATCCCTGTCCCGCGCGAAGACCATCGCTATTCCGGATTTGCTTTCCAGAATTGGCTCGACCACCTCGGCCGGCACAAGATCTACCTCAATACGACGCTGCGTTCGCCGATGCCGCGGTCGCGTACCGAAGCGATGCTATGCGGCGTCATCCCGGTCAGCCTCGACAATCACGATGTGTCGCGTTTCATCGAGAACGGCGTGAACGGGTTCTACGCATCCAGCCCTGAGGAACTCGCCGATTTCTGCCGTTCCGTCTGTCGCGATCCGGTGATGCAGGCAAAAATGTCGGCGGCGGCCCGTGCCACGGCGATCGATGTCTTCAATCATGATCGCTTCTTGACTCAATGGGTTAGACTGGTGGAGGAAACCGTTGGCTGACGTTCCGCCGATGCTTCCAGCGCGCGGATTGAGCCGGACGAACTCCGTTTGAGGCATTCGATGACGCAAAAGGTTGCATTGATAACGGGGGCGACCGGGCAGGATGGCGCCTATCTGGCGGAACTGTTGTTATCGAAAGGCTACGTGGTTCACGGCGTGAAGCGCCGTTCCTCTTCGCTCAATACGCAGCGTGTCGATCATCTTTACGTTGACCCGCACACGCCAAACGCACGATTTTTCCTGCACTATGGCGATCTGACAGACGCAACGAACCTGATCCGGCTGGTGCAGGAAACGCAGCCTTCGGAGATCTACAATCTCGGCGCACAGAGCCACGTGCAAGTGAGCTTCGAGACGCCCGAATATACCGCAAACGCAGACGCCATCGGCACGCTTCGTCTGCTCGAAGCGATCCGTATTCTCAAACTCGAGAAGAGCGTACGATTCTATCAGGCCTCGACATCGGAGCTTTTCGGCAAGGTTCAGGAGGTTCCGCAGCGCGAGACGACACCGTTCTATCCGCGCAGCCCTTATGCGGCTGCCAAGCTCTATGCGTACTGGATCACGGTCAACTATCGCGAGGCTTATGGGATTCATGCCTCCAACGGCATCCTGTTCAATCACGAGAGCCCGATCCGCGGCGAGACTTTCGTGACGCGAAAAGTCACGCGTGCGGTCGCAGCGATCGCGCATGGGCTGCAGCAGAAGCTCTACATCGGAAACCTCGACGCCAAGCGCGACTGGGGACACGCGCGCGACTATGTCGAGGGCATGTGGATGATCGCGCAGCAGGACACGCCCGACGACTACGTGCTGGCGACCGGAGAGGCGCATTCGGTCCGTGAACTGGTCGAGCATTCTTTCGCGGGCATTGACCGGCGCATCGGATGGCGCGGTAAGGGCAGGGACGAGGTTGGCTTCGACACCAAGACAGGCGATGTGCTGGTGGAGGTCGATCCCGGTTATTTCCGTCCGACCGAGGTCGATCTTCTGCTCGGCGATCCCACCAAGGCGCGAACGAAACTCGGCTGGAAACATCGCGTGTCGTTTGCGGAACTGATTGCCGAAATGATAGACAGTGACTTGGCTTTGCTGGGCGGGAAGCCGTCCGTCAAACACGTGGCCGAGCGTGTCTAAATTCAGCCTGAGCGGAAAACGGGTTTGGGTCGCCGGCCATCGCGGAATGGTCGGCAGCGCGATCGCGCGCCGCCTTCAGTCGGCCGATTGCGAGATACTGACGGCGAGCCGCGATCAGGTCGATCTTCGGCGTCAGGCTGGGGTCGAAGGCTGGGTCGCGAAGAACAAGCCCGATGCGGTGTTCGTGGCGGCCGCGACCGTTGGCGGCATTCTCGCTAACGACACGCGCCCGGCTGAGTTCCTCTACGACAATCTCGTGATGGAAACGAATATCATTGACGCCTGCCATCGCGCCGGTGTGGCGAAGCTCTTGTTTCTCGGGTCGTCGTGCATTTACCCGCGGCTCGCGCCCCAGCCGATGCGCGAGGATGCGCTGCTCACCGGCCCGTTGGAGCCGACCAATCAGTGGTACGCCGTCGCAAAGATCGCCGGCATCAAGATGTGCCAGGCGTACCGGCGCCAGTATGGCTGCGACTACATTTCGGCGATGCCGACCAACCTTTACGGCCCGGAGGACAACTACGATCTGGTCTCAAGCCATGTGGCCGCTGCGCTGATCGCGAAGGCGCACGCCGTCAAGGAAGCGGGCTCGGACGAACTCGTGGTGTGGGGTAGCGGGAAGCCGCTGCGTGAGTTCATGTATGTGGACGATGTCGCTGACGCGCTGGTCTTTCTGATGGAGAACTATTCGGGCGAGGAGCACATCAATATCGGTGTCGGCTACGATGTGAGCATCCGCGAACTCGCGGAGATCGTCATGCGTGTCGTCGGCCTCGAGGGTCAGATTCGTTTCGATGCGAGCAAGCCCGACGGGACTCCGCGCAAACTGATGGATTCCTCCCGGCTGTTATCCATGGGCTGGAAGCCAAAAACGACCCTCGAAGAAGGACTGGCGATGGCTTATGAGTCCTATCTGCGTGGCGAGGGCGCAGCTCGGGCGGCGCCTCAGCCGGGCAGGGTGGTCGCCCAGTCGTAAGGTCAATTCGGTCCTGTAGGGACGTAAGTTTTTCCTCTTACCGGCCGTCGCATCCATGGCATTGCCAAGCCAAAAGCCCGACTGGTTGCGGTCCACGCTGAAAGCCGGTGCGGGCCAACTGTGGAGCGTCTACGGCTTCTTGCTCGCCTGCTCGATCCTGTTCTGGTACCTGCGCCTGATCTATTGGAAGGATACGCACGAGGCACCGTTTTCCGATATCGCGGGCTACGTCACCGCAGGCGACAACATCGCGCGTTATTTTTTCTTCGGCCTCGACGAAGCTCATCAGACCTACTACACGCCGGTCACGCCGACGCTGATCGCGATCTCAAAACTCATCGCCCCGCTTCGCTTTGAGCGGGCCTTCCGCGTGCTCATTCAGATCATCACCTTTGTGTCGGCGCTCGGTCTGGTGCGAGAAATTCATCTCTTGACCGGCAAGAAATGGCTGGGCGCGTCGTTCCTGCTGATCGTCGCGATCTGCCGCCCGTCGATCTTCTGGAGCCTGAAGCTTTCGACGGAGCCTGTCTGCGAGGCGTTTCTCTATGCCACAGCGGCGACAGCGCTCGCGACGTTGCGAACCGGCGCTTGGTCGTGGGCGGCGCTGTGCGGATTTCTTGCGTTGTGTCTCGGGCTCAATCGTCCGGGCTTCTTGCTGGGAACGATGCTTATTCCGCTTGCCTTTCTGGTGCAGGGCCTTCGAACGCGTTTGCACGATCAGGTGTCTCCGGGTTCTGAACGGGCCGAGCGATCGCCGCGCCGGATCTTCGCGACTGCGTTCGCGCCCGGTCTGCCTGCGCTGCTTGTCGCAGGCGTGTTCGCGGTGGGATTTTTCGGAACGTGGAGCCTGTGGATCGGACGAAATCTGATCAACTACGGTGCGTTCGTTCCGACCTCGTCGAGTGGTGCGCAATCGGCGATCTGGGACTATGGCGGTGGTCCGATCAAGATTGGCGGCTACAACTCGCTGGAACTGGCCGATGGAAGTCAGTTCACAAAATTTGGCCAGGTGATGGAAGAAGCCGCCCGCTATCCGAAAGACTTTGAGGGCGCGAAGCGTCTGTTCATGATCGCGCGAGCCTGGCATGCGGCGAACTGGTCGGACCTGCCGCGCGTGTTCCTCTGGCGCCTGAAACATCTTGTTGCGACGCGTGGGGCCAGCGGTTTGACCACCGTCCCGCGCGAGTACTTGTTTGTCGCCCCAACGCCCGCATATCACAACCCGTACACGCCAACCGCTTGGCTCGATCTCATCCTGTTGGACAAGACACCGTTCATCTGCTTCATCGCGCTCATCGGGCTCGGGTTGTTCGCGTGGTACTTTCCCGCCCCCGGCATCGTATTCATCGGGTTGGCGTTAGCACCCTGGTTCGCATCCGCGGCGGTGATCGGTTACGAGCGAACGGTAGAAGCGCTTATCGCGATGACGATCTGGTTCGCCCTGTTCGGTATCACCGAGGCCGCATCGCGGCTTAATGCGCGCGAGACGCTGCCACCATAAGGCGCTTCTACTGGGCCTTTTCCACGACCAGCATCATCCGGAACGCCGCGATCGGTCCAAGCGTGCGCTCGACAGCGCGCTCGAGCTTGAGCACGCGCCTCGCCATGCCGGTCGAGATCAGGCTCCAAGGTTTGAACCCGCCGGTCAGCGGATAGACCGCGAATGAAAACCAATCGACCTGAGCGATCCTGAGTGTGGAAAACATCTTGGAGAAACGCTCGCGATCGCGCGTTGCAATGAAGCGTTGGAATGGCCTGGTTGGAATCGTATGGGTCGCGGTCGGGATTTGGAACACCCTCCGCCAAGGGATCGGCCGACATGCGCACCGGCTCGTGGTGAATCAGCCGATAGAACAGCGTGCTGCCCCAAGTGATCGCAGGCTCGACCATGATGATCCTTCCGCCCGGCCGCAGCGCGCGCGAAACCTCGCGAAAGAAAACCGCAGGAAATTCGATGTGGTGCAAGACATCGACCATGACAACATTCGAGACCGTGCCGTCCGCGAACGGCAGGTGCTGCGCGTCCGCGACGCAATCGAGCCATGGGGCGAACTGGATGTCCGTCGCGACGACATCCGGCAATCGTTGCTTCAGATTTCCGATCCCGCCGCCGATTTCGACCGTAAGGCCCGGTGCGCAGGCGGTGACGATGCGATCGTAAAAATCATTGTAGACAGTCCGCAGAACCGGTTTGCGGTCCCACGCCGTCAGGTACTCGTTCAGCGGCTCGGCCATTTCGCTTACACTGCTTTGATCCGCAGGAACGCAAACAACACCATGCGCAGCAGCATCAGGCCGTGCCGGAAACGGGAAATCTGCGTCTCGCCATAGGTCCGATTGGCGTAGCGGATCGGCACCTCGACGACTTTCAGGTTGAGCTTCGCGGCTCCGAAGATGAGGTCGAAGTCGCCGAACGGATCGAAATCGCCGAAATAGGACCGGCCGGCCTTGAGCCGAACGTAGTCGGTCCGGCGCAGCACCTTGGTGCCGCACAGCGTGTCGGTGAAGCGCTGTCCCAGCAGCCAAGTGAAGATCAGCGAGAACGATCTTGTTGGCGATCAGGTTGAGCGCGCGCATCGCCTGGTCTTCCATCCGATAGACCAGCCGCGAGCCGTTGACGAATTCGCCCTTGCCGGTACGCATCACCTCCCAGAACTTCGGCAGTTGTTCTGGCGGCATGGTCAGGTCCGCGTCGAGGATCATCAGCACGTCGCCGCGCGCGGCATCGAATGCCGTGAATACCGCATCGGCCTTGCCCTTGCCGGGCTGGCGCATCGCCTTGATGTCGTATTGCGGGATAGGCCGCGATGACGCGGTTGATTTCCTCCCAGGTGCCGTCCTTGGAGTGTCCTTCGATGAAGATGATCTCCATGTCGGGCGCGAAGCGCGGGATGCGCTGGACCGCGGCTTCGATGTTGCCGCGTTCGTTGCGAGCCGGAATGACGACGGTCACTGACTTCGACGTCCGTATCGATATGGCGGAGCGAGCGGCACACCGTGTAGTGCCGGAAGCAGAGATTGCGGATCAGCGGGAAGGGCGCGATAAAGCGATTGATCAACCGCCCGAGCCCGAAGAGCCGAAACGGCACAAGCAGCCGCTTTTCGCTCTTGACCGGTTCGAAATCCGCAAGCGCGGCAAGGCCCGTGAATGTCGGCCGGTGCCAGCACGTTCTGCGGCGGCTGGGGCATCTTCACGTGCAGTTTCTCGGCGAGCTTGAGCGCCGGATACCACAGATGAGAATAATACGTGACGATGAGGCGCGTGTCGCGCGTGCACAGCGGCGTGCAGATTCTCCAGCATCTGCTGGCAGTCGTCGAGAATGCCGATCGTATCGACGAACGAGGATGAAGTCGAACGGTCCCGGCAAGCTGCTTGACGAAAGCCTCGTCCTCAATGTCGCCGACGCACGAATGTCAGATCGGGATTGGCTTTGCGCGCTTCGGCGATCATCGCTTCGCTGAAGTCGACGCCGACGCCGAAAGAAGGCTTCAGCGCGGCCAGCAGATGACCTGTGCCGCATCCGAGTTCGAGGACGCGCGCGCCTTCCGGGATCAGGAATTTCAGGTAGAGCAGGTCCTCGCTATGGAAGTAGGAGCCGCGTTCAAGCCAGCCACTTCGCTGCGCCGCAACGTCCTCAAATTGGCGATGAATGGCTCCTTTACGCGCCGACATGCGATCGCACACAACAGAAGCGGATTATCCAGACCATCGCACGTCCCAGCCCGGCCCCACGCCCGAGATCGGCCCAATGCGGACCGCAAATTGGACCCGGGCCTTCGCAAACAAGCCCTGGATTGTCAATGCCGCGAAGACGATGCTACGGAGATCGGATTCTCCCGCAATATGTCCGGGTTGCGAGTCATGAGACCAGCCATCCAGCGCGTTTTCTTGAAGCGGGCGCGGCACTGCAAGTAAGTTGACAGAATGACATCGTCCTTCATCCAGCAGTTTGTGCTCGGAATTTATCGTGTGCCGTTCGTCAACACGCTGTTACGCACCCGTGTCGGGTCGTCTTTCTATGTTGTCTGCTACGACATCTACAAAAAGTTCCTGGAAGCGGCGGGAAGTCAGGCGCTTGCGCGGCATATCGCTCCCGGCAGCTGGGCGATCGATGTCGGCGCCAATATCGGTTTTTTCACCGAACGTTTTGCACGCTGGGTAACGGCCGGCGGCCGCGTCATCGCGATCGAACCGGATGCGGAAAATCTCGCATTGTTGCGCCGGCGCATCTCCGCCGCTCGTCTCGATTGCGTTGACGTCCACCAGGCCGTGGCGGTGGAGCAAAGCGGCTCGGTTCTCCTGCAGCGCAATCCGCAGCAGCCGAGCGACCATCGGGTCAGCGACACCGGAGACCCGGTCTCCGCCGTGACAATCGACGAACTCATCGAGCAGGCAGGGAGCCCGATGATCGGGCTTATCAAGATCGACACACAGGGCAGCGAACACCGGGTTCTCGCGGGGGCGTCGCGGACGTTGCAAAGATGCCGGCCAAAGCTTTTCATCGAAATCGACGATGGAGCCTTACGCGAAAACGGCGTTAGCGCGGCAAGTCTCGTCGGTCAAATTCAGGCGCAGGGCTACAGATTTTTCAAGATCGCACGAGACGGCCGCGAAACTCCCATACAGACCGCCGCCATCTTCGAGGCCATGGCGGCGGCGAAGTATGGTTATATCGACATCCTCTGCGTTCCGGCACCGGGTATCGCGGACTCCGCCGGCGCGGCTGCGCGATCCGGCGAATAAAGCGCCCACACGACAGCGCCCACCGACGACGCAAGCAGGACGACAAGGCCGAAAGAGACGGAAAAGAACAGCGCTCGTTCCAGAGGCACGTCATGTGATTGCAGCAATGCCGTTACGGCCAATTCTCGCAAACCCCAGCCGCCAACCGTAATCGGGATAAGCGCGACCCCTCCCATCACGGCAAACAATGTTGCCGCGTCGATCGCGGACAGGTGGAAGCCTTGTGCGCGGCCTAGCGCCCATATGGAGGTGATTGTGAGTGCGTGGACGACGAATGCGATTGCCACAATGTAGCGGCCGGAAGATTGGCGCAGCAGGACGTTGCTGCTTGCGAGCGCCAATGAGCCGATCCAGCGCGTGAGCTGCCAGCGTGCCAGAACAGGTGCAAACAGCGGCGCGAAGAGAATGACCGACAGGCCGACTGCCAGCAATGCCCCGATGACGGCGAGCACGACGCCGCTATGACCGCCCAGTGCCGCAAGCCCAGACGGAAACAACAGGACGCAGAATGTCACTGCCAAAAGAGCGCCCACTCCGACGCTGCGATCGATCAGCACGCTGACCACTCCCTCGCGCCACGACCTGCCCAAGCGTTTGAGCAGCCACACACGCATGCTTTCGCCGACAACATTCGGGGCTACCTGTCCAAAGAACACTCCGATAGCGGTAATAGCCATCAACGGCCTTCGAGGCGCGGGCCGTCCGTTGGGGGCAAGGGCATCTACGATCTTGCACCACCGCAGTCCGATCAGAGGAATTTGAATCACGATCATCAAGACGCTGAAAGCGACCCAGAACGGGTTCGTGGTGTCCGCAAGGCGCAAGAAGTCAGCCAAGGAAATGGAGTGGGAGACGTACCAAAGACACGCAGCCGTCAACAAGAGCTTTAGAACGAACACAGCAATACTGCGAAATGCCGGCCGCCGCGAGGCAATCGAGTTCGACCGGCACTGTCTGGGATTCCTTGGATTTTTCGATTTGATCTGATGACGGCCCCGCACCGCGCAGTGGCACACGCGCTCCGGCCATCGAATTTGTCCGGGCGCGAGCTTGCTGGTCGGCCACTGACGGTAATTTGACAGGATGATGTCGCAGCCACGATTCCAGCATCGCGACGCTCCACATCTGGTACGCGGAAAACTGGCCCTGCGTCTGCTGGCGCCGCATGAAATCGTTGATTCGCTTGGCACCAAACATCGAGAGGAGCCGGCCGTCGTCGCTTGTGACGAGCTTGCTTGCGACATCGAGCAGGCTGGTTCGCGCCCAATCCGACATCGGCAGGGCGAAGCCCTGTTTCGGCAGGTCGATCAACTTGCGCGGCAGATACCGGTAGGCGACTTCGCGCAGAACCTGCTTGCCGCGGCCATTTTGAACGAGGACGGAATCAGGAAGCCTTTCGGCAAAACGGGCAAGTTCGGTGCTCAGAAACGGCGTCCGCACTTCCAGTGAGTGCTGCATGCTCATGCGATCGACTTTGGCGAGCACGGCTCCCGGCATGTAATTGTCAACGTCGCTACGGCGCATCTCGCACAAAAGCCGTCCCTGCGCGCCGTTTACTTCGGCTCGTAGCCGCCCGAGATGAGATGCGAACTTTTCGGGAATGAAGCCGAACAGATCGGCGAGTTGCTCCTCTGCCATGATGAGTATCCGGCTGCCGAAATAGGCGTCACCCGGTGACGAAGAGGGCAGGCCGAAATAACGCCCATACCCGCCGAACATCTCGTCGCCACCGTCGCCCGACACCGCGACCGTGACATGCCGGCGTGCAAAGCGGGACAGAAAGTATGTGGGCAGACAGGAGCTGTCGCCGTTCGGCTCGTCGAGATACTGACCGATGTGCAGCAGGAAATCTGCCGCATCCGGCGATAAAATCTCTTCGTGATGGTCGGTGCCCAAGTGTTTGGCAAAGGCACGCGCCGTGAGGTGTTCGCTCTCAGGCGCTCCGGCAAAGCCGGTCGAGAACGTCATGAGCGGAATGTCCAGCTTGCGGCGGACAAGGGCGCACACCGTCGAGGAGTCGACGCCGCCAGACAGGAATGCGCCGAGTGGAACGTCGGCGATCAGGCGGCGCCGGATGCTGCGCGTGAGGATATCTTCGAGCTCGTCGGCGAGATCCGCCAATCGGCCGGTCACTGAAGCCGGAGAGGCCCGGCCGGAACTGATAGTACCGCCCGGTCGTGATCTTCCCGTGCGCGTCGCGACGCAGCCAATGCGCAGGCGGCAGCTTCTTGACATTGCGGTAGATCGAACGCGGCGCGCCGATGTACTGAAAGCTCAGAACCTCTGCGACGGCATCGATGTCGACATGATTGTCAAATCCGGGTAGTCGCTCCAGCGCTTGCAATTCGGAGGCAAAGGCGAAATCGCCGCCCGGCAGTTCGTGTAGTACAGCGGTTTCTCGCCGAAGGGATCTCGGGCCAACATGAGCTCGCCGCTCAGCGTGTCGAATGCACCGAAGGCGAACATCCCGTCGAAACGCGCGAACGCATCGGTACCCCAAAGCGCGACTCGACTCAATCAGTACTTCGGTATCGGTTCGCCCGCGCAACTGAATGCCGGCCGCCTGTAAGGCAGGTCTGATCTCCTGAAAGTTGTAGAGCTCGCCGTTGAACGTGATCTGCCAGCGGCCATCACCAGTGGCCATCGGTTGGCGGCCGGCAGCGGAGGTGTCGATAATACTGAGACGGCGATGCCCGAGCACACAGCGTCCCGCCGGATCGCTCCAGACCCCGCTCGCGTCAGGTCCGCGATGCGCGATCGAGGAGGTCATGGCCTCCACGAGCGCCGTCAATTCGGGCGGCCCAAGCGAACTCCTGCCCGAACGGACGATACCCGCGATGCCGCACATTCCGGTTCGACGCCTCTTGGGGTGTGCTGGAAAGCGCTATAAACCAAACCAGTCGGCATTGGTCAAATCGGGAAACAAGAAGTTCGAGATATCGTATCTCGGTCGTGCGAAGGAGAGAGATGCCCGTGGAGAATAGTTCGCCGATACTTGTGACGGGCGCCGCCGGCTTCATTGGGTTCCATGTCGCGCGCCGCCTTCTCGAGCAGGGCCGCACGGTTATCGGGATCGACAATCTCAACGACTACTACGACCCCGCGCTCAAGCGGGCGAGACTCGACGAGTTGCGCGGTTTTCCGGCATTTCGTTTCGAGCAGCTCGACATCGCTGAGCGGGCGGGAATGGCTCGATTGTTCGAGCACATGAATTTCCCTATGTGGTGCATCTCGCGGCGCAGGCGGGCGTGCGTTATTCGCTGGTCAATCCGCACGCCTATCAGGAGTCCAATCTGGCAGGCTTCCTCAACGTGCTGGAGGGCTGTCGCGCCGTTGGTTGCCGCCACCTGCTGTATGCCTCGTCGTCTTCGGTCTACGGCGCCAACGCCGCAATGCCGTTTCGCACCAGCGACAATGTCGATCATCCAATCAGCCTGTATGGAGCGACGAAGAAGGCTAACGAACTGATGGCGCACTGTTACGCGCATCTGTTCGCGTTGCCGACCTCCGGCTTGCGCTTCTTCACCGTGTACGGCCCTTGGGGTCGGCCCGACATGGCGATGTGGCTGTTCGCGGACGCAATCCGCTCCGGCCGGCCGATCCGCTTGTTCAACCGCGGAGAGATGCGCCGCGACTTCACCTATATTGACGATGTTGCCGAGGCCGTGGTGCGGCTCGTCGATCGACCGGCTACCGGCAATCCGGCGTGGTCGGGCGCTACGCCAGATCCGGCCTCCAGCTCCGCGCCGTGGCGCGTCTACAACATCGGCAACAACAATCCGGTCGACGTCAAAGATGTGGTGCGAGTGCTGGAGGAATTGCTTGGCCGCAAGGCGGAATGCGAACTTTTGCCGATGCAACCCGGAGATGTGCCCGAGACCTATGCGGACGTAACGGCGCTCGAGGCAGCGGTTGGTTTCAAGCCAAAGACGCCAATCGAGGAGGGCATTCGCAAGTTTGTGCACTGGTACGATGCGTACATGTCCAGGTCCGCCTGAACGCTGCCTATGGAGAGCCTTTTTGGGCGTGGCGGTGCGTTCGGCTTATCAATTCGCGATACAGCGCCGTGGGCGCAGGCAGCGCGTTGCGCTTTGTCGTCTCGTGCAGCAATGATTGAGCCCGTGACCTTATCGCATGCACCGTGCCCGAAACGCATTTGTGCAAGTAGCCGCGGGATATTGTCTCCTGGTGCCAACTCCAATCTTCATACCCCACCTGGCATTCCAGATTTGACGCGCGGTAGGGAATCGAGAGGTAGAGTTCGCGCTTCGCAAATGAAAGCGCCGTCCAGCAGTTGCTGAATGAAAGATTTAGGACATCGAAATCTTCATCTTCCATGTCGAGGTGCATGAACAAGTATTGCTGGGTCCCAAAATAGATATTCGCTGCCGGGTGCCAGACGACTGAGCGCGCATCTTTCTCCGCCTCGCGGTACGCCGCAGCCAGCCAGTTCGCACCCCACAGATCGTCTCCGTCGAGAAACGCTATCCATTTTCCCTGGGCTGCCTCGACGCCGCTATTGCGCGCCAAACCAAGGTCGGCATGCTCAACGCGCAGCGACCGAAGCCCTTCGGCATCGTAAGGTTTGACGACATCCAGAGTGTCATTGCTTGCTCTGTCCATCACCGCCAATGTTTCGACGCGCAAGCCCGCAGATTCGGCCAAGGCCTTCGCACGAAAAAGGCTCTTGAGTGATGCGTACGCAAGCGCGCCCTCGGCGTGAAGGTTCACGATTGCCGTAATGTCGAACTTCTCCATTCTCTCACCCAGATCCAGTCGATGGGCGATAGAACCAGCATTCCGTGAACCGGTCGCGATCGTTCATCGCGCCCGGCCGATCCGCAGCGGACGACGGGCTGTAGGCCGCCAACCCATCCTGATCGCGCGCTAACAATCCGAGATCAGAAGCAACGGCGTCGACGCTGTCTCGGTTGTGCAGTATCAGCTGCCGCAAATACGGAAGGCTTGGCCTGAGATGACAGACAATCTCCCGGTCCCGATCGTCGGTGGGAGGATAATTGAAAAGAGCAAACATCCGGGACCGCAGCGATAACGGTGCGCCGTAAGCGGCAGTTGCCTCCCACAGCGCCAGGCTGTTCACGTTCAAAACAAATTTCGGCTGAAGATGGTAGACAATCTTTTGTACGATCTCTGCCCGATGAGCGCCCAGCAACCCCAAGTCCAATTGGCTCAAAATTCTGACATGCGTCCCGTCCGGGATTGAGTCCCAGTCTGGCGCGGCACCACCCTCGGTGACAATCAAGAGTACCGATCCGATACCCTCCGCCTCGTGACACCCGTGTAACGCATTCGCGGCCAGGCTACCCGGGGCGACGTCCGGCAGGGAGCCCACGATGATCATCCGATCGTAGAGCCGATCGAATGACGCCAGCAGCTTCGTCCAGGCCGCAAATGCAGGACCGGCGGGTATGTTGGCACGTGCCGGCAGTGCGGGGATGATATTCTTGTCAATTCGCACCGCGAATTCGGGATCGCACGCCGCAAGCTCGGCGAAACTGTCTTGAGCCGCGTGAACCGCCGCGTTACGGCGCAGTCCCATTTGCGACAAAGGTGCGCGGCCCGACTTGAGGCCCAAGGTCAGGAAGTGTTCCAAGGGGTTCTCAACAGACAAGTCATTTTGCTTTCGGTACCAGTCTGTTTCGAACAGCAGGCTCGGATCACGTCCCTCTTGGGCGCCGCGCTCGGCGTAATGTCTCAATGGATTGATGCAATCGCGAGCAACGTCCGGGTACCGCGACAAATACCACTGAGAGTCAAAATATGGGTTTGGGTCATATCCGCGGTCGGCGCCTTCGCTTAAATAATGCACGAGCGGATTGATCCCACGTCCCGCGACTTCCGGATGGCGGCTAAGATACCAGCCAGTGTCGAAAAGTGGATGAGGTTGCCGTGCGTGCCTCAGCCCATTCAGAAGAAAGTCCGCCAAAGGATTGAGGCCGGCGGAAAGTGCATCGGGGTTATTGTCCAAATACCAGCGCATGTGAAAAAGCGGGTGCGGGTCGTGCCCCGCATTCGTTCCGACTTTAATGAAGTGGTCCAACGGCAACATGCCGGACTTCGCCAACCCTGGACAATTTGCGGCGTACCAGTTGCCATCAAACAGAGGATTTGGGTTCCGCCCCTCGTACGCACCGTGTTCGATAAAATGAAGAAGCGGATCGCCGCCGTTGGCGAAAACATCCGGATTTTGACGAATGTACCAATCGGAATCGAACAGCGCGCCGAATGCCGGGCGGCGGCGACTGATCGCTCGAGCCAGACCGGTAATCGTCTTTCGTGCCAAGCGTAGCGTTTTCAACTCCTGTCTATATTCCGGCATTGCCGCCGATGCTCAACAATCTAGAACGATACCGCTTCGAACACGGTCGCGAAGTCTGCCGCCGGCCCATCGTGTTCACGGTAGTAGAAATACACTTTATTCGACTTAAGAAGTGTCCCATAAGATCTAAGAAATCTACGAGCGAATTCACCCGAAAATAGATGAAGTTGACCGTTCGAGGCGGTGGATTCGATCAGACGCATCACGATCGTATCGACGTCAGCGTCGGCGAGCATGGGAAGCAGTGCATCGAAGTTCAACACCGTTACGTTCGGAGCGTCGCACAGGGGAGCCAACCTTTTGGTGTCATCAGCGTTGAGAACAAGCACTTGTCTCTCGGCGTCGCGAACGGCCTGAATCAGATGGTTCAGCTTGATGACCCCTTGCTCCGGCACGCCTCCATCCCAAAATAGAACATCGCTGAACTGCCTGTCTCCGACCAGTTCGCAAGCGCTAAGATAACCGGCGCCCCGCGCAAAGTTTCCATGTGTGTTGGAAATTCCGGGTGAGTTTCGTAGGTTGTCTAGGGCAATTTCTGGTTCAATAAGGCTTGCTTCTCTGACAAGCGTTCGAAGGACAGGACTCTCAAAAAACGAATTACGAATACTATTCGAGTGAGTTTCCAGCGGTAGAGTGCGATCAGAGTCATATTCACAACTCTCGCAGACATGCCGATAGATCTCCGGCACAAACAGCCGCGCCGGCGGAATCTGACGTGTCGTAGCTGTATTCATGGCGTCCAATAGGCCAGCTCTGTGACGATAGAACAATACCGTATTCGGCGCCGGCCGATATCGGTAACCCAATGAGAAGGCCGTCGCATTGAAATGCCAATCCTCGAACGCATAGCCTGAGCTTAGCGGGACGTCGACAAAGGCCACGTAGTCCTGGATGCTGCGATGGGCAAATATCCGGGATACAAAGGGGTGATAGGAAATAAATGCATGAGGAGACACGTATTCGCTGCTGAAATAGCGCGCGGTGAAATTCTTAAGCCCAAACCCAAACATGTATTCCGGGATGACGATGCAACTCGGCCCCTCTTCCTCGGCAAGTCGGTGCAATTCGACGATGGTGTTGGCCGAAATCAGGTCATCTTCGTCGCCAAACATGACATAGTTGCCGAGTGCGCCACGCAAACCGTGATCACGCGAAAGACCGAGTGAACCGTAGTCAACCAATTCCACCCGCAACCGGTCAAATGAATGCTCAGCGTAGTTTTCGATCCATTTGGTGGTGGCAGAATCGGACCGGTCCAACACGATGAGGCCTTCAACCCGCAATCCGGACCGACGCGCGAAGGCGATCGCGAGGTCGAATGACTTCATCGTGTTTTTCAGAAATGCATGGCCGCGATGGATGTTTATGACGAGCGAAACGTCGAATGTCGGTTGCGAGCTCGGGGTCATTGTTTCAATTAATGGCCAAGGCGTTGATGTCAAACTGGATTGCCCGCCGTCGAGCGTTCCAGTCTGTCTTTGAGTCGCTCATCATCCAGTCGATCGTCGTGCGTAGCCCGTGAAGCCAGGGCACGGCAGGCTCCCAGCCGAACTCCGTTCGGATTCTTTGAATGTCGAGCACGTTGACGGGCACGTCCACGGGCCTTGCTGACATGTATTGACGCTCCACCGTCGTACCCAGAACGTGTTCGATGTCGTCCACGATCGAACTGATGCTGCGACCGACGCCGCTTCCCACGTTGAACACGCGATGCGGCCCGGCATAGACGGCGGCTAAAAGGAGCGCATCGACGACGTCGTCGACATGAATGAAGTCGCGGATGACCTCGCCTGTTCCCCAGATTTGCAACGGGCGGCTCGCGAGAGCGTTTCGAACGTGAGCGGCGACGACACCCTGATTGTTGCGCGGTATCTGCAGCGGGCCATAGGGATTTGACACGCGAAGGGTCAAGTAGTCGAGGCCATGCTGGTCGTGATAGTGCGCAAGATATCTTTCTATTGCGAGTTTGTGGATGGCGTATATCGAAGTGGGGTTCGTGGGGCTGGCCTCGTCTATTGGTGTTGTTTTCGGGATTCCATAAACGGTGCCACCCGAAGATACGAAGATGACTCTGCGTGACGGCAGTTGCTTGGATAGCTCCAGAAGAACAAGCGTGGGCATCAAGCTGGCCGTAACGTCGGCGAGTGGATCAGCGTTCGCGCCTGCGGGAGACGCGGAACCGGCGAGGTGAAATATTATTTCTGCTTCGCTTAGCGCCTCAAGAAGAGCATTTCGATCGCCTAGTTCTCCTCGCGTAAACCGCACGTGGGGCTGAAGGCTTCGCATCGTCGAAGTATTGCGGCCGTAGACATGAACTCGCGCGACTTTGCGCGATAAAGCGTTCGCCAGGCTAACCCCGAGAAAGCCACCGCCGAGGACAAGGCATGACTTTGGTGTCAGCCGTCGCAGTGCTTCATCAGGGGTCCCGGATGGATCGGACTCCGCCGGCGATTTGCGAATGTCCGTGCTCGTTTCGGTACGCATCATTTCCGGATAAGCCGACAAATCGTGCGAATTGCAAAAATGGCTACTCGACGGAGATATGTGAGTGCCGGTCCCAAAATCGGTACCCCGAATAAGCGATAATACCCCCAGGTTATGCGAAACATCCTCGATCTTTTGTAGATCTGGATGGCCTCGAACTCGGCGCGCATGTTTCTTAATTCATCCTCCCAGGCATTCAGCTCCTCGAAGGAGCTCTTGGCTTGCTGAGAAGCTGGTGGTCGCGGTACTCGGCCTGCAAATCTGCTTCGGAAATCCTGCAGAACGGTTTCAAGCTCGCGCAAGCGTGCCTTGTCCTGAAGCAACCGCCTCCGCGTCTCGGCGAGTTGGCGCTCAAGGCGTGCGATAGCCAACCTTTCGGGCGTTGGCACAGTCCGAACGCGTTCGGCAGACAATTTGCAAGCTCCGACAAGAGGACCAACATCAGTTTAGCAATGCCTTAGCATTCCTCAAAGCTCCTCGATAGAAGCCGGAGAACGGCAGGGGCGCGCTCCTATGGCGTGCAAACAACTTCCGAGTGAGATGACGACGGGAAGCTTGTCGGCTCCTTTTCGCCAAGCCCCAAAATGTCTCTCAGTTGCCGAACGAACAGCTCGGGCGAATGGTGCTCGATCAGGCGCGTAAAGGCAGCATCAGCCAAGGCGACACGCAGATCCGGATTCTCGACAAGGCGGATGATCGCGGCGACGTACAGGGCCGCCATCGTGTCTTCATCTTCCAACGAGGAGAGTAGAATACCCGTTTCGCCATCGACGATCACCTCGGCGATGCCGCCAACGTCGGGTGCGACGACCGGAAGACCCATGCTCACAGCCTCAAGCACCACATTCGGCATTCCGTCGAACAGGCTCGTGTAGACAAACCCGGCGTAGTCGCCGGCGGCGATCTTCTGAAAGCTCGCGAACGGTCCCTCGTATATCAGGTTTGGCAAATCGCGAAGACGGTTCACGTCAAAAAGACCGAATAAATCGGTTCCGTAAGCGTGAATTGTTGCCTCGGGCAAACTCGTGGAAAGTTGGCTAGCAATCCGTACCAGCAAAGATGGTCGTTTTTCATTGGCGATCCGCGATGCCCACAATAGCTTCGGACCCGCGCGGCGCACCTTTCTCAGGGCCGTCGAGCGCTCAATTCGCGGCATGTGTGGCACGCGCAGACATCGCCACTTGTCGTGATTGATGCCGATGCACGCGATGTCGCTCGCGATGATCGTCTCATTGTCCGCGATGACGGTGGAAAGATATTCAAGGTTCTCCGAAACGAAATCCAATCCCCCCGGAACGATGATTTCATGGCTATCCATGAACCGCGTGATTGTACTGAAGCGATAGAACAGGCACGTCTGGCGGCGCAGAACCGCTCGAAATTTATTGAAGAATCGCTCGCCGAAATAGCTTTGACGGACGTGAATTCTGGCGTCTGCGGCGCAGGATTGCAGCAATTTGAGCGCAACGATGTCACATCCGTCAGCGTTCAGCTTTGGCCAGTTGGACGCAAGATCGACGATGGTCACGCTGGGGGGCAGCTGATCAGTCCAGAGATGCTCGCCAATTCGCTCTCCGAACAGGAGCAGGATGTTTGTCGAGGGTTTGCTCTCATGGAGAGCCCACAGAATCTTGAGGCAAAAAAGCTCGGCGCCCCCGCCACCGAAATATGGAAAAAGGAACACGTCATCGAAGATCTTGTCGCCGACTATCTTGCAGATCTCGTGATACGCGAAACCGATCTCGATATCGAACCAGGTCACGCTTGTCTTCACCGTGCACTCGCGAACGCGGTCAGGAAAGATTGCCGGATCAATCTTGTTCGCCGAAGCAAGCAATTCGAGGCAGACCGGCTGATCGATGATGTTTTCTCCGCTTGTGCGAAAGGCCGAACGTGGATCGTTTCCGCTCTTGAGCTTCTCGTAGGCTCGCTCGAGTCCCGCCTCAGGTAGACACTTGGCTTGAAAAGCCTTGACGGAGGAATGTGCCGTATCGATTCGATTTCAGCTCTGTTGAGTAAGCTTCCCCGCCGTCGTCGGTAGAACAAGATCGTATCTCTTGTCACGCGCACCGAGTAGCCGAGGGCGACGAGTTCGCAATTAAAATGCCAGTCCTCATATGCGTAGCCATCTGAAGGGCGGACATCGAGATATTTCAGCGTGGCGAACAGATTACGGTGCGCAAAAATACGCGAGACAAGCGGGTGGATGTGCGTCAGCGCGATAGCGGTGAGTTCGCCAAGCGTCTGATATTCGCCGAGATGATAGTCGGCGCCAAAACCCATGACATATTGTGGAAAGAACACGGCGAACGGTCCATGCCGCTCCGCATCCAAATACATTTCCGCGATGGTGTTGTAGGAGATAAGGTCGTCACCATCGCAAGCGCAGATGTACTTGCCGGCAGCGGCAGCCGCGCCGGTATTGCGGGTCAGCCCGAGCGACCCATGATCGACGTGGATTGATCTAAAATTGCTGAACGCTGATTTATCGAAATTGTCCAGGACCGCAGCTGTGGTCGGGTCGGCACGGTCCAGCACCGCGACGAGTTCGACGCGAAGCCCGAAATCGGAAGCATACACCGCTGCCTCGCGCAACGATTGCAGCGTCCTGAGCAGGTACTTTCCCTCCCGATGCGCCGCAAGCAGCATCGAGACATCGCAGGGATACTGGGCCGGACCCATGAGCAAGATTCTCGCAAGGGCAACTCGTTTGCACGAACGTGCCACGCGTGCAATACCAGCGCAATCCGGCGCCGCGAAAACGTCAACGGTACGGCGTTGTCAAACGGCGTTCCGTTCTTCAGACTGCCATTCAATAGATTGCCAGCGCTACCGATGATAATGGAGTGGCTGTACGCTGGAACGAGCCGAAGAAGGTCGAGGCATGGGAGAGAACGACGCAGACCCGTCCCGGTCCGGGCAAAAAAACGCTGGTAACGAAGTATACACGCCCGAGTATTTCGCGACCCATGCCCAACGCAGCATGGCTTCCGCCCGGATCATTCTTGGACGCTTGTTCGAACTGTTCCAGCCGAAATCGATGCTCGATGTAGGCTGTGGGTCAGGCGCATGGCTTCGAGTCGGCGCGGATCTTGGGGCCGAAAGGCTGCTTGAACTCGACGGTGAACATGTCGTTCCCGAGAAGCTTCTCATTGACTCCAGCCAGTTTGAAATGGCCGACCTGCGAAAGCCGTTTAGCTGCGAAGGTCGCTTCGATCTGGCTGTAAGCGTCGAAGTTGCTGAGCACCTTCCCTATGAACGAGCGCCGACGTTCGTTCGCGATCTCGCGCAAAACAGCGACATCATCGTCTTTTCTGCGGCGGCGCCATTTCAAGGTGGCGAGCGGCACATGAACGAGCAGTGGCCGGAGTATTGGGCCATTCTCTTTCGTCGTCAGGGATACGTCTGCTTCGATTTTTTTCGGGAGCAATGCTGGGCTTCGGACGACGTTGAGTCCTGGTATGCCCAGAACGTGTTATTGTTCGTGAAGGAGGGCCATTCGATTAAGTCGAAGCTCAAGGATTTTAGAGCCGACAAGGTTCCGCTCTCTCGCGTACACCCCGCTATCTTCCTCATCAATGTGGCGCGCCATCGCCCCTTTGCGTCGAGCCAACTCAAGGCTGAGTTGGATGACTGGCATCAACTCGTTAGGGCATATGTCTCGGGTGAACTGGAGACACCCCCATTGACGGCGGTCGCGCAGACGCAGGATCCGGACCAAGCTTCGGGCCCTGGATTTCCCATAACGCGGATGACTTATGAGGATGACCGCGAGGTGCGCCTTCTCAAAACAGCAATTGCCGAACAGGGCGAACAGATTATATTGCTGAATGCGGCGTTCGCCGAACAAATCGCGCTCCGCGATCGCAGGGCGCAGGAACTGGCCGAGTTCAAGTCCTCTTTTCTGCGGGCGCGAGACGAGGCTCTACAGGCTCAAGACGAGGCTCTACAGGCTCAAGACGAGCTTACCGTCCTTCGGCAGCAATTGGCCGCATCGGATCACCAGTTAAGCGAGGAACGTTTTCTTGGCTCCCCTGGGGGTTGGGCGCGCCGTATCGTATTTCGTATTGTACTAACCGGCATCAGGGCGCTTTCGCTCGTTGTAGGTCGGTTTTCGCCGCGCGTGCGTGCGGCCTGCCATCGATTGGAGGCGTTGATTGTTGCGCGGCGATATCGGGAGTTTGTCCAGATACTAGCAGCTATGTTTAATCGAGACGTTCCGAAGGCGTAGTGGGCCGAAGCTGAGCAATGATAACGTCAGCACACGGCGTGTTTGATGCACATTTTTGACAAATAACTCCCCTGTGGCGGAAGAGCGAATGGATCCAAGCTCGACCGCCGTCGCATTTCATTCCATAGGTGAACGAACGTGCTTTCTTTTACACGAGCTTCAACGCAGGCGAGATCCGTCGGACGCTCCAAAAGCTCATACTCGTCCCAATGAATCGGATAAAAAATACTCTTGGGTAGAGCTTGGCCGAGAAGACCAGCCTCCAGGACGACCTGTTTAAAAAGCCGAGGTCCGATTTCGCCCCACTCCAGCTTGTCTTTTCTCGTTCGAAGGATTTCGTTTGATCTGTCGTACAGCCGCTCGGCCAGCCGATGATGGCGCGGAAGTTTGAGAACCGCGGTGCCAAGCGCCGCTTCGCTTTCCCAACCAAATGCCACGTCGTTCTCGGGAATCACGGGTTTCAGACAAAGGACGTCAGTGTCGACCCACCAACCACCGTATTCCCATAGCAATCTGTACCTAAACAGGTTCGAAAAAGCCGCAACGCTACCTCGGCCGGGACCTACGCCATAGAGGAACACATCGGACTCCGGCAACACCGTGCGAGCATCCAATAACGATACCCCCGCCGGAACCCGAAGTTCGTCGTAGGAGTAAAGAACAAGCCTGTGGCCGTGATCGACGAAAGATTTCAGGCAGAGCCAGGTGCGTATTGGCAGAGCACCATGATGCCAGAATGCTTTGATCGTTCCGGCGTTTTCCACGGCGCTTGCCGTATCAGCTGCAGTCAATTCGCCCTTCCTTTGTTTTGAAATCCGACGAATCTTCCGACGATAGCGTCATCCACGTTCGCTACGGAAGGCGCCGGTACACCATGAGGTAGTCGCCGGATCCGGGGGAAAGAACAAAGCGGGGATTGTTTGCGACAAGTTCAGCTACCGGGCGCGATACGACATTCAGGAAATCCGGAGGTTTCTGTTTTCCTGGTTCCACAGTTACAAAATAATCAGGTGCGACCCCGTCCATTCGCCGCATGGCCTGATCGATAGACTGCTCGGCATAGCCTAGAGAAGTGTAATAACATCGATGCCGATGTATGCGCCGCTGCTTTGCAGAGTAGAAGCTCGCTGAATTAGCATTCAGCTCCACGTATTCGACGCCTATAATATTGTTTCTTCTAACGCTCGTTTGATTGCAGGTCGACTCGACCACGTGGGTCAGGTTGATTTTATCCTCACGACTCAAATGGATCGGGCGCAACCAGGCCGTTGGCGTTATCGCGAACGGATTTGTTCCGAAGACAAAGCCGTAGACCAGTATGGCGTTTGCCAGGGTGGCGAGAAGGACAAAAATCGAAATCATTCTGCGCCCGACAGCGGCGAGGCTCCATCCGAGCAACACCGCGATAATCGGGAACAGCGGCACGAGAAAACGTGGTTCTTCGTTGATCTGCAGGGAATACGCGAGAATTATTGCGGCGACGGTCCCTGCGCACGCGAGAGCGAATAGCCCGCCATTGTCGACCAGCGCAGCAAGGAAGGCGGCAAACGGCTTCTTCTCGACTCGCATCAGCGTGACGACAAGACCCGCTATTGAAACAACGAAAACAAGCGCCGCCAAGCTCCCTGTCGGGGAGAGTCCGGCCGCCAGACTGGTCGACCAAAATATCAGCTTGTTGGCGAGAATAACCGGTGACCCATAGTGGTGGGCAACCTCGTTCGAGGTTGCATCGGTAAAATGCTGCACCAGCGATGGCCAATTCGCCCGATACCAGATGACGGCCGCGGCCGTCACACTCCCGGCAACCAGAAAGATCGCGAATTCCCTCCAGCCCGCCTTGGTCCGCCCGTCGCGCGGTGCAATGAGGATCGCGAGAATAAGATAGACGGTGAATGGCAGAATGAACAATTCAGTAGTGCTCTTGGAGAGAAACCCCAGTGCGGTGAGCAGAATACCTAGCCCCGCCGAGCGGAGTATCGGCAAATCTCGTGCGCGCACCGCGAGCAGCAACATCGCGGCGACGATGAGCGCTTGAATGGCCTCGACCAGAAATTCATGGCTGAACGCGACGAAAAGCGGTGCGCTACCGCACAAGACCACAGCGGCAAGCGCTTCAATCGAGCCTGCGCGTAGCGATCGTGTGACCGCATACACGAGCCAAAGCGTCGCGGTGGCAAACAGGACGTTGCCAAGCAGCAGCGCGGATTCAATTTCAATCGACAATCGGGTCAGCGGGACCAGAAACTGGGCAACCCAAGTGAGCAGGGGCGGCTTGGATGGCATGGAATGCACCATCACGTTAAACCAGTTCGCGAACCCCTGAGCGCGTGCCAACCAAACGTCGAGGGTGACTTCGCCGTACCAGGCGTGGTCCCAGGGCCAGACCTTCTGGTCAAGCAAGACCCAAACGGTGTTCACCAGGAAGAACGCCGCAATGGCGGTGCCGGCTATCAGTACGGCGCGATTCGGCTGAGCGTTCGCGGAGGCCTGTAGCCTTACAAAGGTCGTTGTCATTACGCGATTGGATCCGGAACGGCTGCAACTGTTAGCCGACTAGTCGCACGTTCTCCATACGGTCTCAAGCGGCGCGTCGCACCATGATCATCAGCGTCTTGCAGCACGTCTCAACGCCGCGCCGACCATCCGGATTGGCTTCGTGAGACGCCATGAAGTCGAGGCAAGGAGAGCGCTGTTTTTGGCAACCAAGTCGTCAAGCTCCGCTTCCAGCGCGCTGCTACGCGCCGCCAACGCGATATACTTGTCGCCGAGCGCCGCAAGCTCCCGATCGCGCACCTCGAGTTGCCGGGCGCGCACGGCAATTTCACGCTCCTGATCCGCGATGGCTTGATCGCGCACTGCAATCTGATGATCGCGTGCCGCGATCGCTTGATCTCGGAGCGCAATTTCATGATCACAGCCAGACGGCTTGTTGATGATTCCATACCGCATGGCGTGGAAGCGCTCGCCGACGGAGCGTAATGAAGGGTTTTCCTCGGTTAGTACGGCCTTCTTGAAATTACGGCAATCAGTGCATTTCTGAGGAGTCGCGAGCAGTCCCAGCAGCCGGTATGCTTGGGTTTGATCGAGCAATCTAAATTCGTCGTGCGTTAAGATCCATTCAAAGCAGGCGGGGATCAGGTGAGCTATCGCTCTCAATTCAATCGTGGGCAAGATGGTGTTATGCAGTACATATGAAAGCTCCAGGAAAGAGGCCCGGCTGTCGATCATGCTCGCGTTCTTGCCGTGGACCCGGTAGCACAGGAGCGGGTGAGCAACCATTCCGAAGCGGCAACCGCGCGCGTGAGCGCGCACCCAGAATTCATAGTCGGACGCAATTGCCAATGTGGGGTCACGCATCCCAATTCGATTGAATACGGACCGTGCGATTAGCGCGGAACAAGCATTGAGCCTGTTTTGTCCGATCCAGAGTCCGGTAGAATTGAGGTCGTGCGGTTGATTCCAGTACAGCTCGTAGCTGTCGGCATCGGAATGCCTGTTTCCACGTTCGTCGAAAGCCTTCACATAAGTTCCGACAATATCGATCTCGGGGTTTTGACGTAAAAAATCGAGTTGTTTCTCGATTTTGATTGGCTCGATCCAGTCGTCTGAAATCGACGAATGTGACGTATTCTCCCTTCGCCAAGCCCAGACCTTTGTTATACGTCAGTCCAACTCCAAGATTGGCCTCATTTATATGGAGATGGATGCGCGAGTCGTTGAAAGAGCGGATGACATTCAACGAGTCATCGACAGATCCATCTTCGATGACAATGACCTCGAAGTCCTGCACTGTTTGATTGAGAATGCTTTGTAGAGTCGTTCCGATGTAATGCCCGTAATTGTACGAAGCAACGATGAAGGAAACGATCGGTTGCTCGCGGATGGACTCCGGCATGCGGCGAGTTAACATCCACGCGCAACGTGTTGCAAGTTGGCCGCCCATCGTAAGGCGGCCACGCCCCCCGGAAGAACGATGATCGCGTTCCGCAAACTGCAACGAGATGATCTGGCGTTCCTGGTGAGCGTGCGCAACGAGTGCCGCGCGATGCTGCATGATGACCGGGAGTTCACGCTTGCGCAGGCCGAGGACTGGTTTGATTCCACGCGCCCACGGTTCTACCTTGTCGCGCTGGCAGGCTCGCCGATTGGCTATTTCCGGACTTCGAACTGGAGCGAGACGAACAGGCATGTCTATGTCGGGTGCGACCTCCACGCCGATTTTCGAGGCAAGGGGTATGGATTGACGGCATATCGAATGTTTCTGCGTTTCCTGTTCGAAGAGTGCGAGATGAACAAGATCTCGCTCGAAGCGCTGGAGCACAATCAGCGCGCCCTGCGCCTGTACCGGCGATTGGGCTTCGTCCTCGAAGGGATCAAACGACAGGACGTGAGGCGCGAGGATCGCTACCTGGACAGTCTTTTGTTCTCGATGCTGAAATCTGAATTTGTTGCGCAGGAAGCGACAGGTGGCGAGCGGGCATGGCACCCGTCCTAGAGCCTGGGCCGCTTTTCGAGGCCGTCATAGGAAGGTCGAAGAGGGCGCGGCGTAGCGACCGAACCCCGACCGATCATCAAGGGGAGGCCGGCCCTTCGACCTCCCGCCCCCGCCCGACGCTGTCGTATGAAAAGCCGTGGAGGGTCATTTCCTCAGGGCGGTAGATGTTCCTCAGATCGATCAAGACCGGCTTGGCCATCACCTGCTTAAGCCGCGCAAGATCGAGCGCACGGAACTGCTCCCATTCGGTGATGAGCACGAGCGCGTGGGCACCCTCAGCGCAGGTGTATGGTCCGTCACAATAACTGACGTTGCTCAGCACTGCCCGAGCTTGATCCATGCCGACGGGATCGTAAACGCGAACCACGGCACCGTGATCTTGTAATGCAGAAATAATCGTTATCGAAGGCGCATCGCGCATGTCGTCGGTATTGGGTTTGAACGTCAGGCCCAGCACTCCGACCGTCTTGCCGCGCAAGTTGCCGTCGAGTGCGGCTGCGACCTTGCGCGCTATTGCGCGTTTGCGAACATCGTTGACCGCCGCTACCGCCTCCAAAATGCGCAACGGCACGCCGTGATCTTGACCGGTCTTGATGAGCGCCAAAATATCTTTCGGTAGGCAGGAACCGCCATAGCCGGGCCCGGCGTGCAGGAATTTGGACCCGATGCGATTGTCGAGGCCTATACCGCGCGCTACATCCTGCACGTCGGCCCCGGCTCGTTCGCACAGGTCGGCGATTTCAT
This sequence comes from uncultured Alphaproteobacteria bacterium, assembly GCA_963779545.1. Classification (GTDB taxonomy): domain Bacteria; phylum Pseudomonadota; class Alphaproteobacteria; order Rhizobiales; family Xanthobacteraceae; genus PALSA-894. Next base: position 180,766 of record CAVZYQ010000023.1, read on the forward strand.
TGATGAACGTGATCTTGGTGGCGAGGAAGGCATTCGCAGCATATTTTATGATTTCCGCAGTACGCCTGGCCGTGTAGACGAGCGGCGCTGCATTGAGATAAAGCGGCCGATAGAGCCCGGCCATGACTTCTCTGGCACGAGCGTCTTCCGTGCCGATGACGATCCGGTCGGGATGCTTGAAATCGCGGATCGCCGCGCCCTCGCGCAGAAACTCCGGATTCGACACTACGACGACATCCGCATCCGGACGCACCTCCCGGATGATCCGCTCGACCTCGTCGCCCGTGCCGACGGGGACCGTCGACTTCGTCACCACGATCGTGAAGCCGTCGAGCTCCGCGGCGATTGACCGCGCGGCGGCATAGACGTGCGACAGGTCGGCGTGACCGTCCCCGCGGCGTGACGGCGTGCCGACCGCTATGAAAACCGCGTCGGCGCCACGGACGGCCTCAGCAAGATCGGTGGTGAAGCTAAGCCGTTCTTCGGACAAATTGGCCTCGATGAGGTCCGCGAGGCCCGGCTCATAGATCGGAATTACCCGGCGCTTTAGCGCCGCGATCTTGTCGGCGTCGTTGTCGACGCAGATCACGCGATGACCGAAGTCAGCAAAGCAGGCACCGGACACCAAGCCAACGTACCCGGCTCCGATCATGGCAACGCGCATGCCCTAAGTCTCCGTCAGATTTCATGCATTTCTTGAGGGCGCCGCCCAGCAATCGCAAGCAAAATCATGGCTGGCGCCCGAATTCATCAACGTGTGACACCGCATCTTCGCGCCGGGACAAAAGTGAGCCGGAAGGGAGAGAACACAAAGGGCATGCACCTTCATTCCGTCTCCTGATATCATTGCGCCGCCGAAGCGATCATCGCCCGCCGATCAACCGACTCGATTTCAACCCCTCCCACGAAGTGTTCCTTTCATGTCGGCTTCCGAGCGCCAGTCTCAGTACATCAGCGACAAGGACTTCGCCCACATCGTCCGTTTCGCGCCCCTCGTTTCGATCGATCTCATCATCAGGGGGGCGGGGGACAGGATTTTGGTTGGTCTTAGAACGAACGAGCCCGCGAAGGGCTACTATTTTGTGCCAGGCGGGGCAATTCGAAAGAACGAAACGATCGCCCGCGCATTCACGCGCATTCTTCAGGCGGAGACCGGGTTGCCCGCGAGATTTGAAGACTCCCATTTCATTGGTATCTATGAACATCTCTACGCCACTAACCGGTTCGGCGATGCGGGCTACGGAACGCATTACGTCGTCCTTGCCTACGAACTGAGGTTCAACGACAGTCCAACGCTTCAAGGGGACTCACAGCACAGCGACTTCAAGTGGCTGACCAAGGCGGAATTGATCGCAAGGGAAGACGTGCACGAGAACACCAAGCGATATTTTATGTCGCCGACGTGAATGGCCGGGTGCTGCGGCTCTCGAACTCGTAGTCGATGCGCTTGTGCGTGACGAGAAAGATGGAAGCGTTGCGCAGATCGCCCAAAACAGTACTTGCCTTGCTTTGCCTCTTGGCGCTTCTGTTGATCGTCTTCGCCCCGGCCATCTTCGGCGGCAAGAGCCTGCTGTTGTCGAGCTGGGATGCACCGAGCATTGTCAGCTCCGGCGCTCTTGATCAAAGTGCTCGGCCACAGCTTCGTCTCGCACGGACGCCGGACCCCGGCGCACCAGCCTGGCAGACAGAAGCGTGGTTCAGCCTCATCGCGGATCAGTTCTGGGGCGAGTTCAACTGGCCGCTCTGGAATCCTTACAACGCTTACGGCACGCCGTTGGCGGCATCGGCGCAACCGCAGCCGTTCTTTCCGCTCGCCACGCTGCTTTCGCTTCATCTGACGGCATGGACCTACAACTTGTTTATCGTTGCCCGATTGTTCGTCGGTGCCGCGCTGATGTTTTTCTTCGCGCGGCAGTTTCTCCGTGTTTCTCCGTCCCTGTTTGCCGCGATCACGTTCTCGTTGTCGGGATACTTCATCGTTTTCCTCAACATGCCGCATCTGAGCGTGGAGGTTCTCACGCCCGGTGTGATGCTCGCGTTCGAAGTGCTGGCGCGGAGAAGGTCATGGACCGCGGTCGCCGGCGTCGCCGCAATGATCTTTCTCGGCATGGCTGCCGGAATGCCGGAGTTTTTGTTCATGGTTCTGGCGTTTGGAAGCCTGTATTTCCTGTGCCGCGTTCTGTTCGCGGTGGAATTCCGGGCCCACGCCGTTTCGGTGCTTGTGAAGTTTGCGGCTGCGGTCGTGCTGGGATTCGCACTCTCGGCGTTTCTTCTGTTTCCGTTTCTTGAGTTTCTCCGCTTTGGACACGACGTGCACCAGCCGTCGAATGTCGGAGGCGCCAAGGCGGGACTGATCTACGACGGCGATGTCCGATCGGCGCTCCTGTACCTGCTTCCCTTGGCTCTTGGCCCGGTGCTCAACTCGATCTTCGCCAATTTCTCCGGTTGGACCGGCCTGAAGGCCTATTGGGGCATCGTCCCGTTCTTTTTCGCCATTGTGGCGCTGTGGTCGCTGTCGCCGCGCTGGCGTACCAAAGCCGCCAGTTCCGAACGCTTCCTGGTCATATTCCTGATCGCGACGCTTGTGCTGATGATGCTCAAGCGCTTTGGCAGCGTGCTGATCAACTGGATCGGCCACCTGCCGCTGTCCGACATGATCCTCTATCCGAAGTATCAGGAGCCGCTGATCGCATTTTGCGTTGCCATGCTGGCTGGGATCGGTTTCGCCTCGCTGATCGACCGCCGGATCACGCAGCGCCAGATCTTGTTGACTGCCGGCATCGTACTCACCGCGATACTAGTCTTAGCTGTCCTTTACTTCCCCGAGCTTGCGACGCCGGGCGTGAAATACGTCAATGTGTTCTTTTTTGGCTCCATCGCGTGCGGCGTATTCGTGGTGCTTGCCGTCTCGCTGCTGTGCTGGCTTAGCTCGCGAGCAACAACGGTCAGGCAAGTCTGGCTGTTGCGCGGCGTAGTAGTCCTTCTGGCGGGGGAATTGTCGTTCAATTTCCTCGTTCCAAGCTTCTATCTACTCAATCGCCTTCCGCCCGCGGCAGTCACGCCGTATGCGGGTGCGCCGTACATCGGTTTCGTCCAAGCGCGGAACGCGGATCGTTTGAGGGTCTTCGGCCGCGACAACGTGCTTTATCCAAACTGGTCGGCCGCCTTCAAACTTGCCGATGTGCGAAATCTGGATGCGTTGAACTACGTCCGCTACCGGACGTTCATCCGGAGCTTTCTGCTTCCACCGGGTTCCGAGAACCGGGCCAATGGAGACCTCGCGGATCGATTCACTGGCGGAGATTTTCCGTACGCGTTCGATACTGATGTCGAGAAGCGGTTCCTCGCGCTTTCGTCCATCAAGTATCTGATCACGGACAGTGACTACGGGCTGTCGTCGAAGGTGCTGGACGACATTCTTCGACAACACGAGGGCGAATACATCTGGGGTTTCGGCCGCGACGTCTTTCGAGTCGGCGACCAAGCCAAATCGACGCTGCGCGGCATGTTCCAGCATGCCCCCTCGGCAAAGGTAGCGTTCAAAACGGTTGTCAATGCTCAGGAGCCGGTTCTGGAAGGCGTCGTGGCGATCAAGCCCGTCGCCAACGAAAAAAGTGACGGCGTGGGCTTTCGGTTGGAGCTCAGGGAAGGGGGCACGATCGAGCCACTGTTCATGACCTTCCTCGATCCGGGAAGTATACCGGCCGACAAAGCCGGCCACTCCGTCCGCGTGGATCTCAGCCGATACGCCGGACGCGAAGTCGAGTTGCTGTTTTCCACCGATCCCGGCCCCAAGGGCGACAACAAGGGCGACTGGGCCGGATGGGCGGGCCTGCGTTTCGTTCCGCACAATGGAGAGGCGCCCCCAGACGACTTCAGGAAGATCTATGACGAGGAGGTGCGTATTTACGAAGTACCGTCGGTCCTGCCGCGGGCGGCGCTCTATCGGACGATCGAGCTGCTGCCCGACGACGGCGTTCTGGCACGGCTAAAGGACGTCGCGTTCAATCCGCGGGAACGGGTCATCGTGTCACGCGAGTCCCTCCGGCAACGGACGCGATGGGGGTCGCGTTGCTCGCGCAGGCCGGAAGCCATCCCGTGTCCGCTGCAACGATCGCGCGCTACGAATCCCAATACGTGCGCATTGAGTCGGACGCCGCAGGCCCGGCCTTGCTCGTCCTCAATGACTCCAACTATCCGGGTTGGCAGGCCTATGTGAACGGCCGGCCCGCGCCGTCGGTCATGGCGAACTATCTATTCAGGGGCGTCCTGGTGCCGGAAGGCAAGAGTGTCGTGGAATTCCGCTATGAACCGCTGTCATTCCGCGCCGGGGGAGCGGCGGCGCTTGTGGCGTTCATGATGCTCGCCGGACTGGTGTTCCGCGAGCGGCGCCGGCGGGGCGCTGCCCGCCGCGCAGGTTGACCCGCCCGGCAAGTCATTTCATACCCTCGCTCCAGCCCCATTGGATGCGAAGCCGCATGTCGTTCGCGCGCAGTCATCTCGACGAAACCAAACGCATCATCGATGCGCTCGATGTCGGCGTGATCGACCGCATGGCCGAGATGCTCGCAACACTGCGTGCGCAAGGGGGGCGTTTGTTCTTCCTCGGCGTTGGCGGGAGCGCGGGCAACTGCTCACATGCGGTGAACGATTTCCGCAAGATCGTCGGCGTCGAGGCCTATACGCCGACCGACAATGTCTCGGAGCTCACCGCCCGCACCAATGACGAGGGCTGGGAAACAGTGTTCGCCGAATGGCTGAAGGTGAGCAGGCTCAAGCCGGACGATGCGCTTTTCATTTTTTCGGTTGGCGGCGGCAATCTTGAAAAGAACGTCAGCCCAAACCTTGTGCGCGCTTTACAATACGCGAAGACTGTGGGCTGCAAGATCCTCGGTGTGGTCGGGCGCGATGGTGGCTATACGGCAAAGGTCGGTGACGCTGTCTGCATCGTTCCGACAGTGAATCCCGATGCCGTCACTCCGCACTCGGAAGCGTTCCAGGCCGTCATCTGGCACCTGCTGGTGACCCATCCGGTGCTGAAGGCGAAGCAGACGAAGTGGGAGGGCGTCGAGCGAGCGCCCGCCAGCATATGACTCGCGCGGTGTTCCTCGATCGGGATGGTGTCTTGAACAAAGCCTATGTCCGGAACGGAAAGCCCTATTCGCCGGACACGATCGAGGAAATGATCATCCCTCCCGATGCGGCAAGTGCACTCGGACGGTTGCGCGCGCACGGGTTTCTGCTGATCGTTGCGACAAACCAGCCGGACATCGCGCGCGGGCGGCTCACACGTGATCAGGTGGATGCGATGAATGCGCATCTGGCGAGTAATCTCCCGCTTGATGCGATTGAAATTTGCACGCACGACGACGCCGACAATTGCGATTGCCGCAAGCCCAAGCCGGGCTTGTTGCTGCGTGCGGCGAAGCGCGACGAGATCGCGCTCGACGAAAGCTTCATGATTGGGGACCGATATCGCGATATCGAGGCGGGACACAGCGCGCACTGCCGCACTGTTCTCATCGGCGATGGTTATGGCGAAAAATTCAGAGCCCAGCCCGACGCCAAATTCGGCTCGCTGAGCGAAGCTGTCGATTGGATACTCAAGCAACCCGTGAAAGCGAAGGTTTGATCATGCCCACCGTTGATCAGCTCAAGGTCAAGATTTTCGCCGACGGCGCCGACAGGGCCGCCATGCTGGAGATGTACAAGAATCCTCACGTGAAGGGTTTCACCACCAATCCTTCGCTGATGCGCAAGGCTGGCGTGACCGATTACGAAGCGGCTGCGAAAGACATCGTCGCCGCCATTCCGGACCGCTCGATCTCGTTCGAAGTATTCGCCGACGATTTCGCCGAGATGGAGCGTCAGGCGCGGCGCATCATGACTTGGGGAAAGCACGTCTCGGTGAAGATCCCGATCACCAATACCAAGAAGGAGAGCGCCATCCCGCTGGTCAGCAAGCTGTCCCAGGAGGGGATTGCTCTGAACGTTACGGCGCTCTTCACGCTCGATCAGGTGCAAGCCGTGGTCGATGCGGTGAAGGGCGGCGCGCCGTGCTTCGTTTCGGTGTTCGCCGGCCGCATCGCGGACACCGGCATCGATCCGGTTCCGATCATGGCGGAGTCGGTCAAGCGTCTGCGTGCCGCGCCGAACACGGAGTTGATCTGGGCAAGCCCGCGTGAGCTTCTCAACATCTTCCAGGCCGACGAAATCGGCTGCCAGGTTATCACGGTGACCAACGACATCATCAAGAAGCTGTCGCTGGTCGGGAAAGACCAGAACGAATATTCGCTCGAGACCGTGAAAGCGTTCTACGAGGATGGAAAGGCAGCGGGCTACAAGCTTTGAGCGTTGCGAAACAGCGCTTCGGTTTCCGTAGACCATCGGCTGAGCCGATTTCGTAGAACCGCGTTGTAACCTCGTAGCCGGCGAGTTCGCCGGTGCGCGAGAGCGCGGAATAGACCTCGGCAAGATCGAAGGGCTCGTTCGCTGGCCGGCCGATCAGCGCCTCCGCGCGTAGCTGCGCCGAGCCCCCAGTCGATATGATGCATCTGAGGCAAGTGCTGGCGCTTGTCATAGAGGCGGATGCGCCCGTCCTCGAACCAGACATTGCTGGTGTCCCATTGGCCCTCGTTGCGGAACACCGTCATCAGGGCTGGCTGTCCGCTCGATGCGGAATGCATCGACAACCGGCGCGTAGGGAACATCGAGCCAGCTGTCGCCGTACACGACCAGGAATTCGTCGCCGAGATGGTCGAGAGCGGCCCGCAGCGCGCCGCCGGTTCCGAGCAGCCGCGGACCATCGATCTTGTAGCTGGCCGACAGGCCGAAACGGCTGCCGTCGCCGACGTACGCCTGGATCTGCTCGGCAAGATAGCCCGCGCAGATCACAACGCGCGTAACACCTTCGCGTCGCAACAATCGTAGCTGATGTGCAATGAACGGCTCGCCGGCCACATCGAGCATAGCCTTGGGCAACTGCTCGGTGAGTGGGCGGAGCCGGGTCGCAAGACCGCCTGCAAGCAACGCAACGGGAGGCATCTGGGTCATGGCGCGTGCTTATGCCTCGTCGTCGTTGCCCTGATGCTAGATGACGGTCTTCGTTCCTTCGAAATCAAACCGGAAGCGAACCTCGGTCAGGCCCGCGGTCGTCATCGCATGGCGCAAGCGAGTCTTGTCTTCGGCGTAGAACATCAGGAATCCCCCGCCGCCTGCGCCAATCAGCTTGCCGCCGGCCGCGCCATTCTTCATCGCGTGGTCGTACCATTGATTGATCTTCGGGTTCGACATTCCGCCCGAGCGCTGCTTTTTGTGCTCCCAGTGCTCGTGCATCAGCTTGCCGAAATCGACGAGGCGGCCGCTCTCCAGCGCTTCCAGACTGCGAAGGCCAAGGTCCTTCACATAATTCAGGTTCGCGATCATGTCGGAATTCTGCTGCCGCGTCTTGTCGTCCTGCTCCTTGAGGATCGACGAGGCGCTTCGCGAATAGCCGGTGAAGAACAGCAGCAGATTGTCTTCGAGATTGTAGAGCGTCTCGACATCGACCTTCAGCGGCCACGCCTCGACGCTGTCGTCCTTGTTGAAGCGGAAGCAGGTGAGGCCGCCGAATGCCGCGATGTACTGATCCTGCTTGCCGACCGGCTCCCGCAGGCGATTGATCTCGATGTCGCAAGCCTGCTCAGCCAGCTCGCGCGGATGGATCAGCATCTTGCGATGGCTGTAGAGCGCTTTCAGCAGCGCGGTGGTGAAGCTTCCCGAAGAGCCCAGCCCGGTGCCCGCGGGAATGTCGGCCATTGAGGTAATTTCGAGCGCACGGGCATCGAGCCCCACCAGTTTGAACGCTTCGCGCACGATCGGGTGCTTGAGATCGTCGACCGACGCAACTCGCTCAAGCTCGGAGTACTTGACGATCAAATCATCGACGAATGTCTGATGGACCGTGATGTAGACGTACTTGTCGATCGCCGCCGCGATCAAGAAGCCGCCTTGCTCCCGATAGTAAGACGGCAGATCGGTGCCGCCACCACCAAGCGTGATCCGCAAAGGAGAGCGCACGATGATCATGGCCTGAACCTTCGGTAGATGTCATCGACGATCGTGAGGTTCGCGACCGCATCCGCGATGTCGCCGCAGGGCGGGCGGTTCTCGCTGACTGCAGATACGAAATCGGCGAACTCGGTATCCCAGGATTGATCCCGTCCGGGAAATTCAAACGTCGTGGTCTCAGGCGGCCCCATCTGCGGCAGCATCCGATAGAACGTCAGGCGTTCCTGACCATAGCTGCCGCCGAGACCGTCGATCACAAGCTTGCCGCCGCGGCCGAAAATCTCAAACGAGAATGTGTTCTTCCACTCGGTCCACGAAGCGTGCAACCAGGCCATTTGGCCGGCCGCGCCGCGCAGCGCCATGAAGCAGTTGTCATCGGCCGGCATGTTCCAGAAGAGCGTGGGCACCGACGCATAGTCCACCGTCAGGTCGCCAAGGAACCAGCGCGACAGATCGATGAGGTGCGAACCTTGGTCGATCAGTTCTCCGCCTCCGGAGATCGCCGGCTGGGCGCGCCATTCTGCTTCGTAGCCGATACGCCCGCCGTGGCCGTAGCGGGCGCGAATGAACATCAACGGACCGAGCTCACCGAAGTCCACGATCTCGTGCGCTTTCTGAAACGCCGGATGGAAGCGGTGATTGAAGCCAGCCTTCACGATCCGTTTGTGCTTGGCCGCTGCAGCGGCGATCGCCCGCACCTCAGAAAGTACGCGGCCGGCGGGCTTCTCGACGAGAACGTGGCGTCCGGCCTCAATGGCGCCGAGTGAGATCGCGGCAAGCTGATCGTGCGTCGTCGCGACGATAACCGCATCGACGTCGGCTTTGACCGCTTCGCGCCAGTCGGCAACGGCGCGTGCCCCGGTGCGCTGCGCCAACAGCTTCGCACGTGACAGGTCGCGGTCGCACACCACGAGGATTTCGTGCGCCTTTGCGGCGTTCGCGCGTTTGGCGCCGATCAGCCCGCACCCGATGATCGCGAGCCGCATCATGTCTTGTCCCACGGCTCGCCGCGGTCGGCCGGTACGATGCGCCGCAGCGTGTAAATGTCGGATTTATCGATCTTGTCCTTGATTGCTTCGGCAAAGGGCCATGGGTCCCATTGCGCCGCGATCAGCCGCCCGGTCAGGCCATCGCTCTCGGCCGAGGCCAGATAGACGCAGAGCGAGGCACCGATATCGAGCGGGGTTCCGCCGTCCTTCTGCAGCTTGGTCATGCGCTCATGCAGCCCGGCGCCGACGCGCTCCGGACCAGCAGCAACGAGTTGATCGGTCAGCCGCGTCGCGAGCGCGCCGGGAGCGATGGCGTTCACGTCGATGCCGAATTCCTTCACCTCCAGCGCCAGCGTTTCGGTGAAACGTACCACCGCAGCTTTGGAGGCCGCGTAGGCGCTGATGCCGGGGAGCGGATTGGTCGCGCCGCCGCCCGACAGGTTGATGATCTTGCCGTAGCGCTTTGGCTTGAAGGCTTCGATGGCCTTGCGCGAGCAATACACCAGACCGTTGAGATTGATCGCGATCGCCTGGACCCACTCGTCCCAGTCGATCGTGTCGATCGAGCCCATCGGCCCATAGACGCCAGCGTTGTTTACAACGATGTCGAGAGTGCCAAGCGAACTCGCGGCAGCGGCGAATAGCGCATCGACGTCGACGCGGCTGGAGATATCGGCACGGTGGGTGAGGATTTTCGCGCCGGGATGTGCGGCAGCGAGCCGCGCGCGTTGGGCCTCAAGCTCCGCCGCGTTACGCGCGCACAGCATCAGCGAGGCACCCGCCGCCGCGAATTGCTCGGCGATCTCGGTGCCGAGCCCGAGGCTGGCGCCCGTCACGATCGCGTTGCGCCCGGCGAGCTTCATGAGGCACGTCCGACTGAAATCAGCGCGAAACGCGGGTCCGCTGCAAAGACCGATGCCAGAAAACGGCCGGCGTCGAGCACAATGCGTCCGGCCATGACGTTGGCGATGTCGTCCGCGGACAGATTACAAAACTCGGGCAATTCGTTCCCGACCACAAGCGCATCCGCGCCGGCCGCCACCGAGCGGGCATCGCGGCACAGCCGGACCGAATGAAGCGCGTCCGGCAGGCTCGCCACGTGCGGATCGAACGCCTGCACCTGCGCGCCGTCCTTCAGCAGCGCCTGAATCAGCGCCACCGAAGGCGAGCGGCGCAGCGCGCTAGTCCCCGGTTTGTAGGCGAGCCCCAGCACCCCGATCGTGCGCCCGGCGAGCGGCTGCAGCCTGTCACTGAGCTGGCGGTAGGCCCACTGGCCATGCGCGCGGTTACTGGCCTCGATGGCGTCAATGACGGGCAGGGCGAGATTGTGTTGGTTTGCGAGCGCGCGCAGGAAACTGACGTCGCGGGCGAGCGTTCCTCCCGCGAAGGCCGGGCCGGGGCGAACGTAAGCGCCCGGCCCGATGCGCGGATCGGACTTCAGCCCTTTTTCCACCTCGGACGCGTCGGCGCCGACGCGCTCACACACGGTCGCGATTTCGTTCGCGAAAGTCACCGACATGGCGAGAAACGAGTTGAGGCCGTGCTTGACCATCTCGGCGGACTCGACCGACATCCAGATCAGCGTGTCGCAGAATGCCTTCAGCAACGGCTCAAGGATCGCGCGAGCGCGGTCATCACGGACCCCGATGATAATGCGGACCGGACTGCGGAAAACCTCGATCGCCTTTCCGAGGCGCAAATTCTCAGGCGAACACGCAAAGGAAACGGTCCGTCCGTTCGCCTGGAACGCAAAGCTGTGCTCCAGCGCGGTGACCGAGCCGACCGGCAGTTGCGCCGAGATCAACACCACCCCGCCATCCTTCAGATGGGGGAACAGCATCTCGACCTGCCGGCGGACGGCGTCGGGATCGGCATGGTCCTCCTCGTCAACCGGCGTGTCATGGCAGACCCACACCACATCTGCGTCGCCGCCGGCTGCGACATCGGTGCTGAACGTCAGCGCGCCAGATGCGACGCCCGCGCGGACCAGTTCGCTGAGCCCCGGCTCATACAGCGGCGGCTCGCCGGCCGAGAGGCGAGCGATCCGCTCGCGATCAAGATCGATCCCCACCGTCGGAATATTCGCCGCCGCTGTGCAAGCGGCGGTCACCGAGCCGAGATGCCATAAACCGAAGACCGCGAGCTTCATGCGTGTTGCTCGAACACCCAGCGATTTTTCGAAAGCCAGTCGACCGTGCGCAGGACGCCCTCCTGGATCGTCAGCTTCGGCTTCCACCCGAGCGCGCGAATGCGCCGGGTATCGAGCAGGATGAACGGGCTGTCGCCGATCCAGCCGCGTTCGCCGCCCGAATAGATCAATTCCGGACTGACGCCGAGACGCTCGGATATCCAGCCGATCGAGTCGTTCACCTGGCTTGCTTCCTCGTGTCCCAGATTGAGCACGTTCATCTTGTTGTTCAGGACACGGATCGCCAGCACCATCGCATCGATGCAGTCGTGGACATAGAGATATGACTTGCGCTGCTGTCCGTTCCCGAGCACGTGCAGCCGCGTCGGATCGTCGCTCAGCTTCTTGTAGAAATCGAAGATGTGGCCGTGGGTGTAGCGCTCGCCAAGGATCGAAACGAAGCGAAAGATGAAAGCCTGGAAGCCAAAACCTTCGCAGTAAGCCTGGATCATGCCTTCGGCCGCGAGCTTCGAGGCGCCGTAGAGCGAAGTCTGGACCGGGAAGGGGGCATCTTCCGGCGTCGGAAATACCTCCGGCTCGCCGTAAATCGATCCGGTGGAAGAAAACGCTATCCGCCTGATGCCATTCGCCCGCATGGCTTCGAGCACGTTGAACGTCGCGACTGTGTTCTGTTGCAGGTCGCGTTCGGGATGCTCGGTGCCGAAGCGCACATCGGCGTTGGCGGCAAGATGAAACACAAATGCAGCGCCCTTCATAGCGCGTGTCAGCGCGTCGGTATCCAGCAGGTCGCCTTCGACGAAGCGGAAGTTCGGGTTTGCGGACGCGGCTTCCAGAAAGCGCATCTTGCCCGTCGACAGGTTGTCATACCCGACGACACTCTCGCCGTTCGCCAGCATGCGATCGGCCAGTTGGCTTCCGATAAAGCCTGCGGCTCCGGTGATGAAATAGGTCATGACCGGTCCGCGGCGTGACGGCGTGAGCTGCCGAGGGTTTCGGGCGCTATCCCTTCGCTCACTCGCCATTCTCCAAGCAAAAATACACCATTGACCGCGCCTGTAACGATCAGGATCACGCCCCAGGCAACGGAAACGGCCAGCGTTTGATCGACGGTCAGGCCGCTACTAGCGCCAAGTGTCGCCGCCATCGCGATTTCGCGTCCGCCCCAGCCCATGTAGAGAAACGGAAGGCTGTTCACGAGTTGCAGCAGCGGGATGAAGGCCGCGACCAGCCATGCGATTCACGTTCAATCCCGCGGCCCGCAACAGGAGGTACAGCGTGCCCCACGCGGAAAGCAGGTTGAGCAAGGCGATGGCGAGCTGAATGGCCGACCGTTGCGGCCACAGCATCCGCCGGTATCCGGCGAACACGCCGGCGATCTTGCCGATCATTTCACTGCGCAGCAGAGCCAGCGCTCGCGGCAAGATCAGTAGCGCGCCGACCGCGGCGAGCAGGCCGCCGAACAGGGCAAGCTGCGTCAGCATGATTCCCCGCTCGATCGCCGCGGCTGCTTGAAGGGGCAGGGTCGCAAGCCCGATGACGCAGATCCACTGCACACCCACGACGCGGTCGAACAGCGTACAGCGCGTCGCGTCGATGATCGAGAGGCTGCCGAATGCGCGCAGCGCGACGATCCGGGCGGCATCGCCCGCAAGGCCGACCGGTGCCGCCACCGCGACGAAACCTGAACTGCACGTCACCTTGAACAGAAATCGCAGCGATGGCGCGTCCGAGAGCGGCTGCCCTGTGACCCAGAGGATCACGCGGTGAAGCCGGAACGAATTGATCGGATACTGCAGCCAGTAGATCGCGGCCGCGATCGCGACCAGCCGTGCATCGAGACTGGTCCATACCGCTGTTACGTTTCGCCAGTCGATGCGCGCGTAGACGATCGCGATGCCGGCCGCGAGCAGCGCGCAACTGACCAGCAGCGACAGCAACCGGTACGGCATGCGTGCTGGCGGAGGCTCCGGACGCTCGGCTTCGGCCATCCGCGTCACGCCGGCCCGCGCCCGATCGGCGAGAAGCGCAGCTTAAGGATTGTCCACAGCCAGGTGAGGCCGTCGCGCGTGAAGCTGACCTTCTTGCCCTCCGCGAACGAGCGCGCCGAATAGTTCACCGGAAGCTCCACCGGAACGTAGCCCTTGCGCACCAGCTTGATGACCAGTTCGATGTCGAAATCGAAGCGGTTGCAAACAAAGTCGATGCCGTACAGCGCGTCGCGACGGAACACCTTGAACATCGTGAACGGGTCGGTCATGCGGCTGTTGAGCACGACGTTCATCACGGACTTGAAGAACCAGTGCCCGAGATTGAACACCGCGGCGATCACCGGCGCGTCGTTGAACGTGCGCATCTTCCAGCCGCCCTGGTGGCGCGAGCCGAGGATGAACATCGATTGCCAGGCCACGACCGGCGCCAGCAGGCCGTCATAATCGTCGAGATCGTATTCGAGATCGGCATCCTGGATCATGACGATGTCGCCGGTCGCAAGCGCGAGGCCCTCGCGCACCGCATGGCCTTTTCCGCGCGGCCCCGGCTGCAGCACGATGCGCACGTCCGGCTGTCCCTCGTAGGAGCGGACGAGGTCGCGGCTGCCGTCGGTCGAATTGCTTTCGACCATGATGATCTCCTTGCGCATGCCGGGCAGAGGCTTCGCGAGCAGCGCGTCCATCATGGCCTGGAAGGTCGTGCGCTCGTTGAACACCGGCACCACAATCGAGACCACGCATTCGGAACGCGCGGGCGCCGCGACCGCGCTCACTACGGCGGTGCCGGACGGGAGCCGGAACGGCTGTCGCCGCAGCGCCTTCGGGCAGGAACCGGCGCAGCCGTTCGACGCGGTTACGCCAGGACGTTGCCGCCGCTGCCGTGCATCCGTTCGCTCAAGCGGTCGAGCGAATAGCGGCGGCGTTCCGGCCGGAACCAGACATGCTCGAAACCCGCGGCGAGCAGCAGCAGGTTCAGCGTTTCACGCGTGAAGTACCAGAGATTGGCGGGCTGCCACTCATGCCAGTTGCGGCCCATAAGGCTGGCCTGCCTGGCATCGAGCATGGGCAGGCTGATAAGGAGTGGAGCTTGCGGCGCCAGATGCTTGCGAATCTTCGCCATGCGCGGCGCGCGGATCCGGCACGCGCATCAGGGCATCGGAGACGATCGCGGCATGAAACGGTTGGTTCCAGTCCGCCGCGCCGAAATCCTCGCGCCGCACGACGCGGCCGATCACAATGCCGCGCTGCTCGAGCAAGTGGATCAGCCCATCCTGCGACTCGGCGACCACCAACACCGGCCCGTCGATCCGGGCGGCATCAAGCGAAGCCAGGAGACTGGCATGATCACGCTCGTCGCGGGAACTCGTGCCGGGCGCCGTTTGCACGAGCGTCGAGGCGTCGCTGCCACGCGGGGGCATCTTGCTGAAGGTCAATCCGCAGCCACCGCAGCGGAAAATCCGGAACTGGTTTGTGCCGAAGATGTAGGCCGCATGGGCGGTCGCACACAGCGGACAGCGGAACTCGATCGGCTGCGCCGCCTGTGGCACCAATCGAAGCGGTCTGCTCATCGTCACACCTGATACAGAGCGCAATCGGCAGGGTCCATCCGCCGTTTGCGGCCTCGTCGGCCGGGCCGCTCGCTAGGCCCGCCGCGCGTAGGCGATGAATTCGCCAATGTTGACCGCGAGCGGCTTGCGCTTGAGAGGTCCCGGAACGATCCAGTTCGAGGCCTGATAGGTTCGATTGAGACCGGGATTGGTGGCGGTGAGCTGCTCCGCGAGATAGTCGATGGTCAGGACCTTGCGGGCGGTCTCGACTTCGATGTCCGCAAATCCGCAGCGCGCCAGCAGGTCGGCGATGCCACGCCGCGAAAACAGCACCGTGTGCTGCATCGGCTGCAACATCGGCCACCGCGATCCCATGAGATAGCGCAGGACATGTCCGGTGTCCGGCGAACTGATCGCAAGAACTCCGCCGGGCTTGAGGATTGCGTGAAGTTCCGCAAGAAAGTTGCCGGGGTCCTGGACGTGCTCGATGATGTCGAATGCCGTCACGACATCGTATTTTTCCGCGTCGCGGCCGAGCAGTGTGTTGACATCGCCGCGCACGATTCGTTCGCGGATGTCGGGACGGGCAAGCGAGATCGCGACGCCCGAGAACTCGACGCCGCGCACGTCGAATCCTTCATCCGCGGCGGCCTCCATGAAGAATCCGGTGGCGCACCCGACGTCGAGCAGCCGGTTGCCCTTTGCGCGCTGCCGGATCGCGGCCACGCGCGGCCGTGCGGTCGCAATCTTGAGGTCACGCGAGTTGGCGTATTCGCGATAGACACCGGACGCATACTCATCGTCCGCATACTGGTTCATCGCGCCGACTGACGGCATCTCGTGCTGAAAGATCGTTCCGGATTCGGGTTCGAGGTAGTACGTCGCGCTGTCCTTGCGGCAGTAGGGCCGGGCGGGAAGGCCGTTGGTCGGGCAGAGAACTGTCGCCGCGTTTGTATTCATTGGCTTTTGGTTGTGCGGTAAAGATCTTCGACGCGCGAGCGCAATAGCCGGTCAAAAGGCGCGCGCACAAGAGGTCCGAGGGCCCCATACGCCCAGGCCAGAATGCCGTAACGGCGGGGCACGAAGCGCATCTGCTGGCGGCGCAGAACGGCATCGAGCGTCGCTTCGACGACCGCCTCCATCGGCACCGTCGCCTCGGTTTCCTTCCGATGCGGCCTGTTCCGGAACGTTTCGTGGTTGAAGAAACTGGTTTCCACCCGGCCCGGGCAGATGACGCTGACATCAATCCCGAAGTGGGCGAGCTCGGGCATCAGACAGCGCGACCAGCCGACCATTCCGTGTTTCGCCGCGCCATAGAGCGCGCAGGGCGTGAGCGGCAGAACCCCGGCGATCGATGCAATATTGACGACGTGGCCGCTGCGCCGCTGGACCATGCCGTCAAGGAACCCTTTGGTCACGCGAACTGCGCCGCCAAAATTCACGTTCATTAGCCGTTCGACTTCTGCAGGGTCTTCCTGCTCGAAGGTACGGTAGATCGCAAAGCCCGCATTGTTGATCAGGATATCCGGGACGCCGCGCTCGGCGACGATGCGGCGGCAGGTCTCGACGACCTGGTCTGGCACGCCGATGTCACACACATAGCCATGAACGGGGTGCGCCTTCTCACCAAGTTTGCTCAAGGCACCCGCGACCGACTCGGGCCGGTCGGAGAGGATGACGACCTTCGCGTTGCGCCGTGAAAGCTCTTCGGCAAGCGCGAACCCAATTCCCGAAGAGCCGCCCGTGACGACGGCCAGCTTGGCGGAGAAAAAGTCATCGGGTCGGCGGCGCATGGACACGGCTTTTTCGGAGTGCGAGGGGCCCGGGCGGGGCAAGACGCGGAAATCAGCGCGATATTGCCTGACCCGGGGCGGTACGTTAAGGAAGGCCCAGATTTGGCGCTCCGGGCGGCGCTTGGTTTTTTTGCTAACACATTGAAATAAGAGCACGAAACGGTAGGGAATGGCTTCAGGCCTGCACGAGGAATTTTCGCGCGACTACGCGGTCGAAAGCGCGAGCAACAAGCGCTTCGGCCTTGTGGTCGGCGGTATCCTGCTGGCGATCGGCGCAATCCGCGCCCTCTGGCATTGGGACATCGGCTGGGTCGCCGGCATTCTGGGCGGAATCGGGCTCGTGCTCATCCTTGCGGCGCTGATCAAGCCGGATGCGCTGGAAGCGCCAACCGCGGCTGGATGAAACTCGGCCTCCTCCTGCACAAGGTGACCAATCCGGTTTTCCTCGGCGCGATGTATGCGATCGCGATCGTGCCGACAGGCTTGCTGATGCGCGTCTTCGGCGTCGACCCGATGGGCATGCGGCGCGAGCGCAAGGACAGCTACTGGATCGCGCGCAACAAGCGGCGGCTCGACCGCCGAGTCACTCCAAAAGCCGTTCTGAGGGCTTCGATGTCGTTTCTGAAAGACATGGCCGCGTTCATGCTCGCCCGGAAGAAGTTCTGGCTGCTTCCGGCGCTGGTGCTGATGACCATCTTCGGTGGGTTGATCGTGCTGACGAAGGGCTCAGTCGTCGCGCCGTTTATCTACACGTTGTTCTAGGCGCATGATCCCGAAAAGTGTGAAGCGGTTTTCGGATCAGATCATGCGCAAGCAAACATGACTGTCGTTCTCGGCATCTCGGCGTTCTATCACGACAGCGCCGCCGCGATCGTGCGCGACGGCGAGATCGTCGCGGCCGCGCAGGAAGAGCGCTTCACCCGCAAGAAGCACGACGCGAGCTTTCCCGCGAACGCGATGCGCTATTGCCTGCAGGAAGCCGGCATCTCGCCCGCCGAGCATCGACTACGTCACGTTCTACGAAAAGCCGTTCCTGAAGTTCGAGCGGCTGCTCGAAACCTATCTGGCGTTCGCGCCGAGGGGCTTCAGCTCCTTCCGCATGGCGATGCCGCTGTGGCTGAAGGAGAAGCTGTTCCAGAAATCGCTGCTGATCGATCTGTTGCGCGAGCAGGCGCCTGACGTCGATTGGGACAAGCGGCTGCGTTTCACCGAGCATCACGAGAGCCACGCCGCGAGCGCGTTCTATCCGTCACCCTTCAGCGAGGCGGCCATCCTCACGCTCGACGGCGTCGGCGAGTGGGCGACCACCACGATGGGCACCGGCAGCGGCAACACGATGTCGCTGAACGAGGAGATTCTTTTTCCGCATTCGCTCGGGCTGCTGTACTCGGCCTTCACCTATTACACCGGCTTCAAGGTGAACTCCGGCGAGTACAAGGTGATGGGCCTTGCGCCGTACGGCGAGCCGAAGTTCGCCAAGACGATCATGGACAAGGTGATCGACATTCAGGCGGACGGCTCGTTCCGGATGAACATGGAGTACTTCGACTATTGCACCGGCCTCACCATGACGTCGGGCAAGTTCGACGAGCTGTTCGGCGGCAAGCCGCGCAAGCCCGAGGAACTGCTCACCCAGCGCGAGATGGATTTGGCCGCATCGATTCAGGCCGTGACCGAGGAGATCGTGCTGCGCCTGACCCGCTCGCTCGCAGCGAAACAGGGCCAGAAGAATCTGTGCCTCGCGGGCGGCGTCGCGCTCAATTGCGTCGCTAACGGTCACGTGCTGCGCGACGGCAAGTTCGATCAGATCTGGATTCAGCCGGCGGCGGGTGACGCGGGCGGGGCAGTCGGCGCGGCGCTGGCGACCTATTACCTCGCGACGGGCGCGGCGCGTCCGAACGGCGGCAAAGATCAGCATGCACGGTTCATATCTTGGTCCGTCGTACTCGCGACGAAGATATCGCTGCTCGGCTCGGATCAGTGGGCGCTCGGTACCATCTTCTGCCCGAGGATTCGCTCGTCATCCGAGGTCGCGAAGGCGCTGGCGGGCGATCAGGCGATCGGCTGGTTCCAGGGCCGCATGGAATTCGGCCCGCGCGCGCTCGGTGCACGTTCGATCCTCGGCGATGCACGCTCGCCGACGATGCAGAAGATGCTGAATCTCAAGGTAAAATATCGCAAGTCGTTCCGCCCCTTCGCTCCGGCCGTGTTGCGCGAGAATGTCGCCGACTGGTTCGAAATCGACCGCGACAGCCCGTACATGCTGCTCGTCGCCGGTGTAAACGGCGAGCGCCGCCGCGCCATGACCGAGGACGAGAAGAAACTCTGGGGCATCGACCAGCTCAACGTGGTGCGCTCGGATATCCCCGCAGTCACACACGTCGACTACTCGGCGCGTATCCAGACCGTGCACGAGGATACCAACCCGCGCTTCCATCAGCTCTTGAAGGCGTTTCAGGGCCTGACCGGTTGTCCGGTGCTGGTCAACACCAGCTTCAACGTGCGCGGTGAACCGATTGTTTGCACGCCGGAAGATGCCTTCCGCTGCTTCATGGGCACCGACATCGACGTGCTGGCTATCGGAAATTGCCTGCTGCGCAAATCCGAGCAGGACCCGGCGCTGAAGCAGAACTACGAAGATAAATTCGAGCTCGACTAGCCGCGGCGTCGCAGGATGTTCGGCAGGCCTTCCCGAGCATGCCGAAGGCGCGCAGTGTGTCGGGTATCGACTACAGCGTTGAACGCCCGCAATAACCTGGCACAATGAATGATCATGACAGTAAGATCAGTCGCTGGACGGATTGCCTCCGCGATCAAAGACATTGTCAGCGCGGCAAGCGGCGATCGCAGTTCGCTATTGGGTGCCAACAAATTTGTGGAACTAGCGCCGGATCACCAGAACGCGATCGAGATATTTCAGGGGCGTTGGGCGACCGATCTCTCCAGGCTGAATCCTGCGTGGTCCGGCGGAGTCGCCGAGCTGGTCAACGACAGCCGGCCGCGGATGGCTGCCGAGTATCTTGGTTCAGTCTCCCGAATTGACGGTATGTCGGTGCTGGAGCTTGGTCCGCTGGAGGGCATGCACACCCACCAACTCGAGCAGCTTGGTGCAGGTCGCATCCTCGCGATCGAAGCGAACGTTGAGGCTTATCTGAAGTGCCTGGTTATCAAGGAAGCGCTGGGCATGAAGGCCGCGCACTTCATGCTCGGAGACTTCAACTTGTTTCTGGCAAGCAGTCCCGAACGGTTCGATATGGTCTTCTGCGTGGGTGTGCTCTACCACATGGAAGATCCGCTGACGCTGATCCGCAACATTGGACGTACGACCAGCAAATGCTTCGTTTGGACCCACTACCACGACCCCAATCGACTGTCTGATCGAAAACCCGAACAAGTCGTCGTTGACGGATTCCCGGCCACCTATTTTCGCAACCAATATCGCGACCGCGCGCTGCCGCAATTTTGGGGGGGCAACAAGGCGTCGAGCAGCTGGATGCTGCAGGCCGATATTGTCTCGGCATTCCGACACTTCGGTTTTGACACGGTCGAGATCATTGTCGACGAGCCATACAGTCAGAATGGAGCGAGTTTCTGTTTTGCGGCATCCCGGACAACAGGTCCTTCCTCGAAATTGGCGCCGATTTCGGTCTAGGCTGCCCGCGGGGCGGCTGGCACTTTGCTGCAGCGGCATCGTTTAGAGGAGTTCATGGTGCCAGAGGGCTTGTCATTTCCCCCGCCTGCTGGATTTCGCCTCGTCTCCGCGGATTTGTTTCGACCAGGCGATGCCCCTCCGGTTCGCGTCGTGCACCCCGATCCGGGATTCAGGCTTGTCTTGGCGCCGACCGCGCCGGTGCTGGCGGGCTGGTACCAATTCGAGCTGCGCTTCCCGGCCGAAGGTCTGGTCGACGTGCTGGTCCAGTTCTCGTTCTCCAACGATCGGGTCTTGTGGCTGCGATTCCCGCTGATCGCGCGCAATCACTTTCTAGCGCATTTTCGTCTCGAGCAGGATTTGCAACATTTGACGCTGATCGTGACAGGCTCCGGGCGGTTGGCCGAACCTGATCGCTGCCGCTTCGAACGCGTGGGGCTGGGTAGCCAATTGGCCGCCGCTGTAAGTCGCGGGATAGAGATCTTCGGGCGGGACGGCTTCGGCGTGTTTGCCTCGGGGCTAAACTATCTATGGCGCCTGACGCGTCCCGGCTCAATTGCGATCTCGCGCGGCTCGGCTTCGGCAGTAAGTGAGCAGCCGTACGAAACCTGGATTCGCATTTTTGACGAAGCGCCGCAGCGAGATCGGGCTCGCCATGAAGAACGTTTGGCGTCGCTCCCGCGCCGGCCGCGGATATCGATCTTGATCGACGTTTCGTCAGCCGACGAGGCGGCGCTCGATCACGTCGCGCGCGGGTTGACGGAGCAGGTCTACCCGCAATGGGAGCTCGTGCTCGCCGCGCCCGCGAGCCTGCACAATGAGATTGGTGCGTCTCTTGCATCCCGCGGTCTCGAACCCGGCAAGCTGCGGCTCGTGAACACAGGCGCAACTGCCGCTGGAACTCTCAATATCCTGTTGGCGGCCGCGCAAGGTGAGTACGTCCTGCTGTTGATGCCAGGGGGGTGGCTTCGTCCTCATGCATTGCTCGATCTTGCACTGACGGTGGATCGCGTGCCGTCACCCGAGCTTGTCTATTGGGATGAGGACTGCATCGATGATGCGGCACAGCGCACCGGCTGGCATTTCAAGCCTGCATGGTCGCCGAGCCTGCTTCAGGTCTCGAACTACCTTGGCCCGCAGGTGCTAATGCGCCGTGAAACAATCGGCGCCCTTGGAGAGCGCGAAGCGGCACGCGACTCACACCATCACGATCTTGTGCTCCGATTGACCGAGCAGGTTGAGCCGAGGGCCATCGTGCACCTCGCAAAACTGCTAACTCATGTGCCGGTCGACAACCCGGACCCACCGAGCGTCCGCGTCGCGCCCAAGAAACAAGCATCGGTACGCGAGCCGCGAGTCTCACTGATCATACCCACACGTGACCAGGCAGATGTGCTCGAGACGTGTATCCGCTCGATCCGCACGCGCACGGCCTACAAGAATTATGAAATCCTGATTGTCGACAATGGATCAGTGGAGGATCGAACAAAGCAGCTGTTCACCGAACTGGGTAGCAACTCTTCCATTTGCGTTCTTTCGCGGACCGAGCCGTTCAACTTTTCAAAGCTAAACAATTTTGCTGCGCGCGAGGCAGCTGGAGAGATCCTCGGCCTTGTCAACAACGATGTCGAGGTGACGAAGGAAGATTGGCTCGATCAGATGGTCGCGCTCGCCGCACGGCCGCAAACAGGCTGCGTTGGTGCCAAGCTGCTATACCCGGACGGAAGCATCCAGCATGCGGGCATCGTCATCGGGCTGGGGGGAGTCGCCGGACATGTGCACCGTTTCGCGCGGCGCGATGATCCGGGTTATCTCAATCGATTAAATCACATACAGGAGGTGAGCGCTGTGACCGCGGCCTGCCTGTTGGTCCGCAAACAGGTGTTCCAGCAGGTTGGCGGTCTCGACGAAAGTTTGACCGTGGCTTTTAACGACGTCGATTTTTGTTTGCGAGTGCGTTCTGCCGGATATCTCAATCTATGGACGCCGTTCGCGGAGCTGATCCATCATGAATCGGTCAGCCGCGGCCGGGACTTCACACCGTCCAAGGCCAGGCGCTTTGCCGAAGAATACGGGACGATGCAAAGTCGCTGGGGCGCGGCGCTGATGAATGATCCTTACTATTCACCGCACTTGACCTACGATCGCGAAGATTCCTCTCTGCGATTGCGATAGCGACAGATTGACTGACCGTTCAGGTGCCGCTCGACGCGAGCGCTTCCTCGACGATCTCGCACACGATGTGGCCGGCCGCGAGATGGACCTGTTGGATCAACGGCGTTTTTTCGCTTGGGACGCGCACAAATACATCGCAGAGGTCAGCCATCGCCCCGCCGTTCGCTCCGGTGAAGCCGATCGTGGTCATGCGGCGCGCGCGGGCCGCCTTGAACGCTGCGAGAATGTTGGGCGAGCGACCGGAGGTCGACAATCCAAGGAACACGTCGCCGGCCTGCCCTAGCGCCAGCACCTGCCGGGCGAACAGTTGTTCAAACCCGAGATCGTTGCCGATAGCGGTCGCGGCCGTTGCGTCGGTTGCCAACGCGAGAGCGGGGAGGGGCGCGCGATCGAGGTAGAAGCGCACCATGAGTTCGGTCGCGATGTGCTGTGCATCCGCCGCGCTGCCGCCGTTGCCGGCGAGCAGGATCTTGTTTCCGGCGCGCATCGCTTTCGTGATGAGCTCGGCCGTGCGCGACACGGAATCCACGAATACGCCATCCGCAAGCGCATCCGCGAGCACGCCGCGCGAGGCTTCAAGCCATTGATTCACGCGAGTCGCGTGGGAACTGTTCATTGAGCCTGCATCTCTAACTGTCATACTCGGCTTCAGCATAGGCCCGTCGTCGTCTCAAGTCGCGTCCTAACGTCCACTAGGCGAACTGTCATTTCCGTGCTCGCAGAATATTCGGCAGATCTTTCCAGAGCATGCCAAACGCGCGCAGCGTGGCGCCCGCCGATTTTGGCGACGCCACGATGCGGGCAAGCGGCTCAAGAAGAAGTGTCGCGCCCATCACGAGGAATGCGTTGAGCGAGCCGAAGTGCTTGCGTGCGTAAAGAACCCGGCTGCGGGCGAAGTAGAACATTCGCCGGTCGGTTGCGCTGTCCGTCGTGCCCTGGCCGCGATGGAACGCCTGCGCGTCCGCCAGATAGACGCTGCCGTAGCCGTGTTCGCGCGCGCGAACTGCAAAATCGAGGTCTTCGTAGTAGACGAAGAATGCCTCATCGAAGCCGCCCAGCATTTCGAACATCTTCCGGCGAACCATGAAGAACGCGCCCATTACCTGATCGACGGCGCGCGTCTCGTCATGCGGCCAGTCGCTGACGAAGTGCGGCGGAAACACGGAGGGCGCCAGCCGATCAAGGCCAAGGCTGTTGCCGACCATCGTCCAAGCGGTGGGATTGCGCGAAGTATTGCGCGCGACGTGCCCGGCGGTATCAACGAGTTGAATGCCGACGATGCCGGTCTTGTCGTGCGACTGCAGGTACTGTACGGGCCGCTCGATGCTCCCCGGCATCAGCCGCGTATCCGGATTGAGGAACAGCAGGAAATCGGCATCCGATCCTGCCGCACCTTGATTGCATCCCGCCGCAAAGCCGCGATTGTCGGCATTTCGGATGACCTGCAGCGAAATCGGCACGTCCTCAAGGCCATCGCATGATCCGTCACTTGACGCGTTATCAACGATTGTAACGCGGGTCAGGACGATTGCGTCGTTTGCGACGGCGTCAAAGGACTGCAGGCACTCCTCGAGCTGCACCCCCGAATTCCAGTTCACGATCACTACATGGACGGAGGCGCGATCCATTCAGTCGCTCAGGGTTCCAAAGGTCACGGCTGCTCTAGCACAGAATGCCGCTAAGTCGCCCGTACGACGCTGGAATCGCTGAATTGGCGCCGCAAGCTGTGTTCGGGTAATCCCTATGCGGGCAAATGCCCGTGATGCGGGCTATTTTCATTGCGGCTGCGCTAGCGGCGGGAATATCGGATGACGACGAACGTCCTGCTGCTCACGCGCTATGAGAGGCTCGGAGCGAGCAGCCGCATCCGTTTCCTTCAGTACCTTCCGGCGCTCGAACAACAGGGCTTCACATTCGACGTGAAGCCGCTGCTCGACAATGACTACGTGCGTTCGCTCTACGGCGGTCCGGCTGCCGGTCTAGGCAACATCATCCGGTCTTACGGGCGGCGTTTTTGGGCGCTGCAGCGTCGCATGCGCTACGACCTTATCTGGCTGGAGAAAGAAGCGCTGCCTTGGCTGCCCACGTGGATGGAAATCGCGCGACTGCAGGGACTGCCGTATGTCGTCGACTACGACGACGCTTGGTTCCACCGCTATGAAAACCACTGGGCGAGCCCGCTGCTGGGGCACAAGATCGACAAGGTCATGCAGGTCGCGCACGTCGTGGTTGCCGGCAACGACTATCTGGCGCGACGCGCGCGGCAGGCCGGAGCGCGCAACGTCGAGATCGTGCCGACCGCGATCGACCTCGCGCGATATCCCAGGCCGCCCGCCGCGTCGTCGGCCGGAAGCATGACCGTCGGCTGGATCGGCATCCCGCTTAATGCGCACTATCTGTCCATCGTGGAGCCCGCGCTCCGTGCCGCCGCGGCGGTTGCGCCCATAAAGCTGCACGTTGTCGGCGCACCTGTCCCAGCGGAACTTGCCGGTATCCCGGCTGAAAGCTTTCCCTGGACCGAGGATAGCGAAATTGCGCGGATTTCGGCGTTCGATGTCGGCATCATGCCGCTGCACGACACGCCGTGGGAACGCGGCAAGTGCGCCTACAAGCTCTTGCAGGTGATGGCGGCAGGAAAGCCGGTGATTGCCTCGGCCGTAGGTGCAAACGTTCAAGTCGTGCAACACGGGGTCAACGGCTTCCTCGCCAATACGGCGCACGAATGGGGCGAGGCGCTGCGCATGCTGGCCGCCGATCCGGAGTTGCGTCAGCGGATGGGCGCCGAGGCGCGCAGGACCGTGGAAGATCGATATTCCACCGCGATTGTCGGGCCGCGGCTTGCCAAGATCCTCAATCAGGCCGCGCAGGAATTGTGAGGCGGTGGCCCGCCGTTGATCGGGCGGAAACGCCTCTGTATGGTCCGCCCGCGTTCGCGCCGGCCTCGGCACGACCACCCAGTTGGGGCGTAGCCAAGTGGTAAGGCAGCGGATTTTGATTCCGCCATCCCCTGGTTCGAATCCAGGCGCCCCAGCCATTCGAGAGAAAATTTCCCCGGTTCACACACCGGGAGAAGGAATCCGCTCTGTCCGACGGCGGCGAGTGTGAGGTCGTTCACTTGACTTGGCGCTACAACGTTAAGATGATCGCGTAACTTTTGTAGTTGTCCACGAAAACTGAATTTGAGTGACGTCGCAGGCTGGGGAGCGGTTTGTGAACGCGATTCCAATTGAACAAGTGCTGGCCGAAGAAGCCGCAGCTCTGAACGGGACAACCGTCGACCGCGCGGAAGCCGCTGGCTGGGGCGACTATGCCAAGGCTCAGCGGCCCGAGGCGTTGCGCGCGCACAAGGACGCCGACATTCGCAGCGCGACGGAGGAAGACCCGGACGATGTCGAGTGCCGCCGGGCGTTCTATCGCTCGCTGAACAAACTTAATCGCGCGGCCCTGTGCCTGTCAGGTGGCGGCATCCGCAGCGCAACCTTCTGCCTTGGCGTCATCCAGGCATTGGCGAAGCACCGCGCAAGTCTGCCGCCGGGGGCAACTCCAGCGCAGGTTGCGGCCGCAGCGGAGAGTTCGCTGCTTGGAAAGTTCCACTATCTCTCGACCGTGTCCGGCGGCGGTTACATCGGCTCGTGGCTATCGGCATGGCGCGCGCGCAGCGACTTCCCGACGGTCTGGCGCAACCTGACTGACCGGCCGGAAGGACCGGACGTCGAGCCGCCGGAGATTTCGTGGCTGCGCTCCTACAGCAATTATCTGACCCCGAAGGTCGGGCTTTGGTCCGCCGACACATGGACCGGCATCGCGATCTTCCTGCGCAATTTACTGCTCAACTGGCTGGTCATCGTGCCGGCCTTGGCGGTGGTGCTGTTGATCCTGAAGCTGATCGCAACGGGTTCGATCGCCGTCGCACGCATGGAGACTGTTTGGCCACACCTTCTCACCGCGCTCCTCGGCGTTGCGTGCCTTATCGCCGCGCAGGCTTTTATTACGCGGCATCGACCGACGCGCCGGGATTTGCCAAACGCCACCAACTCGACGCAGACGAACAACATCACGCAACGAACTTATCTCGCCGGTTGCCTGCTGTTTAGTCTGTTCTCGGCGTTCTTCCTCACCAGCTTCCTGACGTCGCATGTCGGAGTTGCGCTCACCAAGAATCTCTCGAGCCACTTTGCGGTTGCCATCGGCGCAGTTTGTGGAGCCGTGATTTTCGCACCCGGCTGGCTTGCCGGGAAACCCCAGCACTGGGAGGCGAAGGACTTCTGGGCATGGACGGCGTCGGGTCTGGTGTACGGCGGCCTGATGGGATTCGGCGCGCATATCTACACATGGCTCAACCCCTATGTCGGTGAAGAGTCGATCTGGATCATCCTGATCCCCGTGATCGTTGGCGTGGCTTGGGTGCTTGTCTCTCAATTGCTGGCCGAAATGGTGTTTGTCGGATTGGTCAGCTACGAACCAAAATCCGATGCGGACCGGGAGTGGCTTGGTCGGGGCGCGGGGTGGATCGCGGCGACCGCGGTTATTTGGGGCGTCACAACATTCGTCGTGTTCGCTGCAGGCCATTTCCTGATCGATGTCCAGGCGTGGCTTGGGAAATACATCGCATCCGCTGGCGGCATCGCCGGTATCATTGCGGCGGCGCTCGGTCATAGCGCTCAGACTTCAGCCAAGAAGGACGGCGGAGAAGGCTGGAAGGAAAAGATTGCCACGAGGCTTGCCGGCCCGATGTTCGGTGCCGCGCTCGTCGTCCTGCTTTCGGTTGCGCTCGATCTTCTGCTGCTCGGCGACTCGCTGGTCGAAGGGCTCACGCATCACACATGGACGCTGGGCTACATCGTCCGTTGGCTCGTCATAGGCCTCCTTGGTGCGTGGTTTGTCGCCTATGTCGCCTCGCGAGCGGTCAACATCAACCGCTTCTCGCTGCATGCCCTCTACCGCAATCGGTTGGTGCGCGCCTATCTCGGTGCGTCGCGCCAGAAGCGCACGCCGGACCAGTTCACAGGCTTTGATAGCGAGGACAATCCGCGGATGCACCGCCTGTGGCCGCCGAAAAAAGATCCGGGCGGCGGCAACAAGCTTCGGCTGTTCCACGTCGTGAACATCGCGCTCAACGTCGTGCAGGCGAAGCGGCTCGCTTGGCAGCAGCGCAAGGCGGAGTCCTTCACGGTCAGCGCGCTGCACAGCGGCGCCGCATACAAAGGTTTTCGCCCGAGCAGGCTGTACGGGGATGGGTACAAACCTGAAAGTCGGGAAACCGGTATTTCACTTGGAACGGCCCTTGCGATCTCGGGCGCCGCCGCCAGTCCGAACATGGGCTATCACTCGTCGAGTTCGATGGCTCTGTTGCTGGCGCTGTTCAATGTGCGGCTGGGCTGGTGGCTCGGCAATCCGGGTAAAGAGGGCGACAAGACCTATGTCGACGAAGGACCGGCCACCGCGATCAAGCCGCTGGTTGAAGAAACCTTCGGGCTGACCACCGACGACAGGCCTTACGTCTATCTCTCGGACGGCGGGCATTTCGAGAACCTCGGGGTGTACGAGATGGTACGCCGCCGCTGCCAATTCATCATCGCGGTCGATGCGGGTTGCGATGAGAAGTTTGGGTTTGAAGATCTCGGCAATGCGGTGCGCAAGGTCTACATCGATCTCGGCATCCGCATTACGTTCGATCGGTTATACGGGCTGCGCAACCGGCCGACGGATATGCCCGATCCGAACAAGCCGATTCCCTATTACGCCCTCGGCCTCGTCGACTACGCCGGCGCGGACGGATCGAAACCAGAGGAAAATGGCGTCATCCTCTATGTTAAGCCCGCCTATCACGGCACCGAGGGCGCGGGGATCAGAAGCTACGCGGCGTTGAACCCTACGTTCCCGCATAAGTCGACCGGCGATCAGTTCTTCACCGAGTCGCAGTTCGAGAGTTACCGCTCGCTCGGGCTCGACGTCATGACGGCGATTCTTGATGGGCCGGCGGGCGCGCCGTTCAATCGCGACACCGTGGACGGGCTGTTGAAGGGCGGTCCTTTGCCGCCGGACCTGTTCAAGTGAATGGGGCGATACAACCTTTACGACAGATCGCGGCGGTGAGATAATTCGCGCTTCCTTCATGCAGCAGGGCGACGGGGAGACAACAATAATGACCGCGCAAAAAGCATTTGCCGCCGTGTTCGCGAGCCTCTGTCTGATTGCGCTGAGCAGTTGTGCCGAACCTCAGCCCGGCACCGTGCAGGACGAGGCGATGCGGGCCGGCCGCACAGCGGCAAGTTTCCCGGCCGCGGATGAGGATTATTTCGCCGATATGGACGGCGGCTACAAGCGCGACGCCGACCCGAGCGTGAAACTGAACGTCAACGAGGTCCGCGGCCGCAACATGTGGAACGTGTGGACCGGCGGCAACGACCGGTTCTGGGACTATCTCGCCAACAACACGTTCGGCGCGTTCGACCTCCTGAAGGTCATGTCGTCAAATCCGCGAATCGGATTCTGCATCGGCCCGGACAAGAAGCTGAACGACGAGTCCGAGTACAGCACGCTGAACGAAGCGCAGTGCAAACAGAACGGCCTGGAGTGGTACACGCCGAACCGCAGCAACCGCTTCAAGTGGTATGGGCTGGTCAACGAGCCGTGCTTCGAGCAGGCGACCGGTCCCGATGAATACGGGCTCTGGCTCGACCGCCGCAAAAAGGATTGCGCTGCCGATCCGTTCGAGAACGAGCAGAAATATCCCGGTGTGAAGATCGGCGCGCGGGGCAAGACCGTGCCGGTCGGTTCGTTCTACGGCAAGGCGAGCGGTGTTCTCGGCCTGCGGCTGTTCCCGAACCCGGACTTCGATGACGCCGCCAAGAAGAGGTGGGATGACGCGATCAAGAAGAACCCGGATGCGTTCTACAACGACCCGGACTTCTACAATAACAACAAGATTACCCGCCCGTACCGCGTCGGCATGTCGTGCGGCTTCTGTCACATCAGCCCGGCACCAAGCAATGCGCCGGCCGATCCGGAAAACCCGACGTTCGCTAACCTCAATTCAAATCCCGGAGCACAATATTTCTGGGTCGACCGGATCTTCATCTGGAACCCAGTGAATGTGAAAGAAAATTTCATTTATCAGCTCTTCCACACCTCCAAGCCGGGATCGCTCGATACCTCTTTCGTGTCGACCGACAGCATCAACAATCCGCGCACCATGAACGCGGTCTATAACCTCGGGGCGCGCCTGAAAGCCGCCGAAAACTGGAAGGAGAAGCTCGGCGAAGGATCGGACGACAACAAGCAGTTCAACGATTATCCGCAAACCAAGTCTCTGTCGCATCTCTTTCTGCCGCGCGACACGGTCTGGACGCCGCGTGTTCTGAAGGACGGCGCGGACTCGGTCGGAGGTCTCGGCGCGCTCAATCGTGTTTATCTCAACATCGGCCTGTTCAGCGAAGAGTGGCTGCTGCACTTCCGCGCGCTGACCGGGGGCAAGCGGATCACGCCGATCAAGATTTCGGACGCCAACAAGAATTCGGTCTACTGGCAGGTCACACAGAATACGACGCCAGACATGGCGCTGTTCTTCCTGAACGCCTCGAAGCCGGACAAGCTCTCCGACACGCAACATGGCAAGGCGAACCCTCCCGATCCGGCCAAGCTCGACCGCGGCAAAACCGTGTTCGCGGAAAACTGCGCGCGTTGCCATTCCAGCAAGCAGCCGCCGAACGTGTGCCTGCTGGGGCAACCGTGCAAGGCGGGGCAGATCATCGAAAACACGGCGGAATACTTCGAGTGGATGCGCACCGAGGTGAAGAAGCCGGACTTCCTCACCGACAACTATCTCTCGACCGATCGCCGCGTCTCGATCCAGGAGATCGGCATCAACGCCTGCAGTCCGCTCGCCACCAATGCGATCCGCGACAACATCTGGGACAATTTCTCGTCCGAGACCTATAAGGACCTCCCCGCGCAGGGGCAGATCACGGTCTACAACCCGATCGACGGTACGCCGTGGCAGTACAACATGCGCGGCGGCGGTCGCGGCTTTGTGCGCCCCGCAACTCTCATCAGCGTATGGTCGACAGCGCCATTCCTGCAGAACAACTCGGTCGGCCCGTTCAACTGGAATCCCTCTGTCGAAAGCCGGCTCAACTCCTTCAACAAGTCGATCGAGCAGATGCTGTGGCCTGAAAAGCGCGAGAAGGACCCCTACGTCGGCGACAGGATCCCTGGGCCGAGCATGATCCAGCGCACGACGTCGCGCAGCTATCTCAAAGTCCCGGCCGGATATCTTCCGGGTGAGCTTATTCCGTTCATGGAGTGGGGCGCCTGGCTCAACCGGCTGCTGCCATGGGCTTTCAATCCCGAGGGTGACCTGCAACTGGGACCGATCCCGAAGGGCACGCCGATCAACCTGCTCGCCAACATTGAGCTGCTGTCGGAAAGTGAGCACCTGAAGGATAAGGCCGAGCATAAGAAGAAGCTGATCAAGGTCGTGTTCGACTTGAAGAAGGCGCTGAAGTCGTTGCCGCGCGACGCGACCGACGAGCAGGCTGCCGCCGCGTTCATCAAGCACGTCCCGCAGTTGCTCGAAATCAGCAAGTGCCCCGACTTCATCGTGAACAAAGGCCACTACTTCGGCAGCAATCTCGGCGACAACGACAAGTTCTCGCTGATCGAGTTCCTGAAGACGTTCTGACGCATGACACCGGCGGCCGATCGCCGCCGGCACGTCATGCGTGACTGAAAACGCAAGCCTGATCGAAAAGCGGTTGGGCTTTCATCCCGGCGCCTTTAGGGGGCTGATCGTGAACGCGCAGTCGGCAAAATACGAATACATCGTCATCGGGTCGGGGGCGGGTGGCGGTGTCGTTGCCGCGCGCCTGGCCGAGGCAGGCCATACCGTGCTGCTGCTCGAAGCCGGTGGCGACTACAAGAATCTTCAGGGAAGCGGTCCGGTCAGCAAAAACCGGCTGCCGGAAGACTACGAAGTTCCTTCCTTCCATCCGATGTCGACTGAGAACGAGGCGCTGCGGTGGGAGTTCTTCGTCCGGCATTATTCCGACCAGGCGCAGTCGGAGCGGGACGACAAGTTTGTCAAGAAAGAAGACGGCGTGCTGTATCCGCGCGCCGGAACGCTCGGCGGCTGCACCGCGCACAACGCGATGATCATGGTCTATCCGAACAATTCGGACTGGGATTACATCGCGAACATCACCGGCGACCGTTCATGGCGCCACGACAACATGCGCCGCTACTTCCAGCGGTTGGAAAACTGTCGTCATCGCTGGCCCTACAAGCTGCTTTATCGCCTCACCGGATGGAATCCGACGCGGCATGGGTTCTCTGGCTGGCTTTCGATCGAAAAGGCGATCCCGAAGGCCGCACTGAAAGACCGTGACCTCGTTACCATTCTCAAGAAATCCGTTTGGGCGGCGTTCTGGGAGATGGCGAGCATTTGGGAGCGCCTCACCTGGGCGTTACGCGGGCAGGGCGATCCGAACGACTGGCGCCTGGTGAAGAAGGACGCGTTCGGTGTGCACTACGCGCCCATCCACACCCATAAGCATGCGCGCAACAGCACGCGCGAGTTCCTGCTCGATGTCCAGCGCCGTCACTCCGACAGATTGACGATCGAGCTCAACGCGCTGGCCACAAAGGTCGTCTTTGACGACGCCAACCGAGCGATCGGCGTCGAATACCTCAAGGGCGAGCGGCTCTATCGCGCGGCCTGGAGCCCCAACAAGCCGGATGGCAAACCGCACATCGAATACGTCTCGCGCGAGGTCATCCTGTCGGGCGGTGCTTTCAACACGCCGCAGCTCCTGATGCTGTCCGGCATCGGTCCGAAGGACCAGCTCCAGAAGCATGGCATCAAGACGCGCGTCGATCTTCCCGGCGTCGGCCGGAACCTGCAGGACCGCTACGAGGTCGGGGTCGTCAACCGTCTCGTCGAGCCATGGTCCGTCCTCAAGGGTGCAACGTTCACCCGCGACGACCCACAGTGCCGTCAATGGGCGCGCTGGCGCAAAGGCGTCTACACCACCAACGGTGTCGCGCTCGCGGTGATCAATCGCTCGGTGACTGAGCGGCCGCTTCCCGATCTGTTCATGTTCGCACTGATCGGCCGGTTCAAAGGCTACTTCCCCGGCTATTCCGAATATGCTGCGACTGGCACCAACTATCTGACGTGGGCGATTCTCAAGGCCCACACCGAGAACCACGGCGGCTACGTCGAGCTGAAATCCGCCGACCCGCTCGACCCTCCGTACGTCAACTTCAAATATTTCAAGGAGGGGACCGACAAGAACGGCGACGATCTCCAGTCGGTCGTGGACGGCATCAAATTCGTGCGCACGATGACGGCGCCGGTCCGCGACCTGATCGAGGAGGAGGAGCTTCCGGGCCGGCAGAACAACACCGACGCCGAGCTTGCCCAATTCGTGCAGGACAATGCGTGGGGGCATCATGCGTCCTGCACCTGTCCGATCGGTCCGGCAAGCGACCCAATGGCGGTACTCGACAGCAGTTTCCGGGTCTACGGCACGAACAATCTGCGCGTGGTCGACGCGTCGGTGTTCCCGAAGATCCCCGGCATGTTCATCGTCTCGTCCGTCTATATGATCGGCGAGAAGGGAGCGGACGCGATCCTCGCGTCAGCCGGCCACGCCAGCGTGCCGGATTGCACCTACGGTCAGGGCTTCTGGTGCAAAGTCAGGAATGCCCTGACCTGCGCGGGCGTGGGTATCGCCGCGCTGGCCCACGCGTTCAAGCCGGTCGGGCAGGCATTGCTCGGCGTCGTCGCGGCGCTCGCCGTTGCGCTAATCGCGATCGTGGCGGCGAGTTGGTTCATCTTCGAACCGATGTCGGCCCAAGCCAGCATCGACGAGACCCAGACATCCGGTGCGATCACGCAGGTCCTGACCGCCAAGTTGAAGGAGCAGTACAAAGGCGGCCGGCTCCTGCGCAGCACACATCCGCGGGCCAACGCCTGCCTCAAGGCGAATGTCACAATCGACCCGGTGCTTCCGGAAAACCTGAGCGAAGGATTCCTCAGGGGCAAAGGCAATGGCGAAAAGACCTACCAGGCGGTGGTGCGCTTCTCCAACGCAGCCGATCACCTGAGCGACGACGGCGCGCGCGATTTCCGCGGCATGGCGATCAAGATTGTCGGCGTGGAAGGGCCCAAAGATCAGTGGCTACCCGATCCGGGCGACGAGCACGGTACGCAGGACATCCTGTTCATCGGCCACGACGCCTTTTTCGTCGGCGGACCGAAGCAGTTCCTCAATTTCTTCGAGGCCTGCCAGAAGGGTGGCGGTCATTGCCATCCTTGGAAGAACCCACACGTGCTGTGGCACCTGATCACGCATCCGCGCGGCGCCTATAACCTGATCGCCGGGCGCAAGACCTATCCGACCCTCAACGACATCAAGTGGTACAGCGCAGCCCCGTTCAACCTCGGCCCGATCCAGATTGTGAAGTACAGCGCCTTTCCCTGCGCCTTGCAGGCGCACTACGACAAGCCCGGCGAGGAGCCCGATTATCTGCTGCGGCGTCTGCAAAACCAACTCGATCCCGCTCATAAGGGGCGCCTTTGCCTGAACCTGCAGGCACAAGTGATGACCGATCCCGAAGCGCAACCGGTCGAAAACACCCTCGTTCCCTGGGATGACGAAGTCGCACGCTGGCAACAGCTCGCCACCATCGAGATTCCCGCGCAAACGTTTTCGTCCTACGAGCAGCAAGATTTCTGCGACCGTCTCGCGTTCAATCCGTGGCACGGCTTGAAGACGCACAGGCCGGTCGGTGGCATCAATCGCACCCTGCGGGATGTCGCCACCAATCTGCAGGACGTCCGATTCAAGACGAATGGGCTGCAGCGCGTGAGCGCAAAAGAGCTTGAGAATTTTCTGAAAAATTAGGCGGCTGGCTGGCTAGAACTCCGCAACACGCTGCACGGTCCAGAAAATTCCGGTCGCGGCGATCAGGATCGACGCTGGCACCACGACACGCGCCCGGTACCATGACTTGTTGCGGTACCAGAGCGAGACAGCGAAGAACGCGGCCCCGATGACCGCAAGTTGCCCAAGCTCGATCCCGATATTGAAGCTGATGAGCGCTGGAATGATCTCGGATTGCGGCAGCTGCAGTTCGCGCAGGACGCCCGCGAAGCCCATGCCGTGCAGCAGGCCGAACGCGAACACCAGCACGGGGCGCCAGGGCGTGAGCCTCGTCGTCGCAATGTTCTCGATTGCCACGTAGGCGACGGACAGCGCGATTAGCGGCTCGACGATGCGCGAGGGCAGCGAGATCACGTCGTACATCGTCAGGGCGAGCGTGATCGAATGCGCGACGGTGAATGCCGTCACCTGAATAAGGATCGGCTTGAGTCGCGTGTTCAGCAGGAAGATCCCGAGCACGAACAAGATGTGATCGACGCCTTCCGGCACGATATGCAGGAAGCCTAGTCGCAGGTATTGCCAGGCGATTTCCAGCCGCGACGGCGGTGTGACGTTGGCGGCGATGGGGAACGGACGGCCAATGGCATCGCCGTCGAGCCATTGCGTAGAGGGAGTGCGGCCTTCCTGGGCGAAGACGACCGCATAGGTGCTGTAAACGAGCCCGTAGCGCCAGGTCATGGACTGCGCATTCTCGGGGGCTTTCCCGCTTGCGCGCAACACCACGAATGCCGGCTGGTTGATGTCGGACGGCAGCTCGAGCTGAGCAATCGCGATGCTTGTGGGCGAAGCGACCCCGTCGAAGCGCACATCGATGTGCTTGGCGAGAGGCACGGCAAGCTGAAGCAGCTTTGCACGCAGCGTAACGGCATCCAGGTCACTCGAGCGCGGTAGCCCGGCCTCGGCTTCAAGCTTGTTGGCGAGCGCCTGCGGCGCGGTGGTGATGTCGACGGACCAGGTCCGGTCGCCATGGAGCGTGAAGCGCACGTTCGTGGTGCCGATCTCGTGGGCGTGCGCGGTGCAGGGCAACAAGAGCAGCCACGTGAACAGAACGCGCATGCGCGTAGCGGCGTTCACGGCCGCACCGCCGGGATTTCGAACGTGAGCGAGGCCCACAGGCTCATCCAGTCCGCATCCGAGAAAGACCAAAAGGACGTGCGCACCATGTGCACCGACTTGATCAGCCAGACGCCCGCGCGCGGGAGTTCGAGCGAAAACGCGCCTTGTGCGTCCGCATGGGTCGTCAGCCGCACCGACGCATCGCTGCGCAGCATGGCGACGACGAGGACGCCGGGGAGGGGTTTCCCCTCATAAAGCACACGGCCGCCGAACGATGCGAGCTGCCGGGTCGGATCGTCACCGGGAACGATCTCATAGCTCAATCCAAGCGGAAGGGAGACCGCCGCCGATGACTGTAGGCCGGTCAGCAGCGCCTTGGCATAGCGGAAGAAGCGTTCGCGCCCGGACTTGCCGCGCTCACCGCGCTCGCCGCGCAGAACGATGATCCGCTCGAGGCCTTCCTGCCGCAGGTACTCCTCGAACTTCTCCGCCGGCAGTTCGACGAACGATCCCGCGCTGCGATACGCGACGATGGCGGTGGCATGCCCGTCGGCGCGGAAAAAGCCCGCCGGATCGGTGTTTTCCATGCCGTTGACCGGCTGCTCAGCCCCGCCCTGGCGAACCACGAATTGCTCGAATGCGCGCGACAGGCGCGGCACCGGGTCGCCGACGAAGTTCTGCCCGACGCGCAGCCCGACCGCGACCGTCTCGCCCGGTTGCGGGCGGAACGTGGACGGCTCGATCCAGAAGTCATGTGCGCGCAGATCGTCCGCGCAGAACAGGACAACAGCCAGCGCGATCGCCCTCGCGCCGGCCCTGCCGCCTCGTGCCGCCGTTCCGATGACGGCCGCCCCCCCTCAAGCCGCCTTCGGTTTTGGCTTTGGCCAGAACTTCATCCAAAGCCACATGAAGATCTTCAGGAACAGCGAGACCAGCAACCAGCTGACGATCGCGAAGATCAGCACGAGCAGGATGATGTAGGGCAGGATGCTCTTGGTCGAGGGCGCGGGCTCCTGCGTCTCCGGCCACGGCTCGGCCAGGTACGGCCACTCCTCGAGGAACGGCTTGTCGTTCACCGTGGCGCGCGGCCAGCCGCCCTCGATGAACGAGAGGTCCTGCAGGATGCAGTCCCCGGTCGAGCAGGTGATCGCGCCGACATCGTCGGTCAGCAGCCGTCCGTTGGGAAATCCAACCGGGAAGCGGCTCGAATAGATCATGACGTCGGGCTGAACGTCGTATTTGCGGATCTGGACCAGATACTGCACCACGCCCGCGATTGCCTTCGAGTACCACTCCTTGAACCCGTTCAGCGTCTTGAAAGCGTCGTCCCATTTTTTCATCAGCCGCATGATTTCTTCGACATGCTGCTGCACCGGCAGCGTGTTGAGGCTGTCGAAGCGCGCCTGCTGCGTGCGGTTCGAGCGGCCGACATGATCGATGAACTTGCCGTCCTTGATCGTGCTGCCCCACAGGATGAAGTCACGCTGCCCCGCCGGAAACTCCGACATCGGGATGCTCATCACCATCGCGATGAT
Organism: uncultured Alphaproteobacteria bacterium; assembly: GCA_963779545.1. Taxonomy (GTDB): domain Bacteria; phylum Pseudomonadota; class Alphaproteobacteria; order Rhizobiales; family Xanthobacteraceae; genus PALSA-894. Next base: position 217,644 of record CAVZYQ010000023.1, read on the forward strand.
GTTGCGCTTGAAGAAGCGCGGGAAGATGAACGGGTCGTCGCGTACGCCGGTGTAAAGCTTGATCTTGTCGCGGTTCAGCCCTTTCACGTCGAAGGTCTTCATCGTCGTGTCGTCGTTCAACCGGATGCCGATCCTGACATCGTCCTTCAGCTTGCTGCCGTCGATCACGGTTCCGCCGTACCGGGCGCGGTTCGGGATGTCGTCGAACGAGAGCGGGGCCGTCAGGTCGATGTGAACCACATATTCGAACGGGCTGAGATTGTAGGGCTTCGGGTTGAGCAGCGCGCGCCTGACGTTGAGGATCAGGATCATCTGATCGCCCTTCGGATAGAAGAACAGATCGGTGATGTTCGACTCGGGCTCTTCAAGCTTCAGCGGGTCGGCGTGATCCGATGCCCGCAAAACCGACGGTGCGAGCCCCAGAGCCGATACCGCAAGAAGAAGCAGGATCAATCCCCAAACAGCGCGGCGCTTCATCGGGAGTTTCTCCTTCTATGGCTCTCAGCTTCAACCACGATAGAGTGAGTCGGCGTACATCAGGCGATGTCGCGGCACTGTCTCGTGCGAAAGGTTGAGCCCCCACTATCGCCCCGTCAGCGCAGCAATCGAAAAGTGCCACGGGTTGACAGGTAGCAATGTGAGAATTCTAACATCATTAGGTTGTGTATGAAAGTTTAATCGTGGGAGCCCCGCGGTTCTTGCCGAACATGCTTGGACAAAAAATGCGGCCAGTTGTTCGTCCCGCAGCCGTTGCGGCGCTGCTCGCACTGGTCGGTGCGGGCGGGCCGGTGCAATCGGCCGAGCCCGGATTTCCGCCGGCGCAAGTCGATTACTTCGCCGCGATGGACGACGGCGTCGCGCTCGCCGCGCACGAAATTCGCGGCCGCAACACGTGGCTGATGTGGACCGCCGGGAACGAGGCCTTCTGGGACCGGCTGGCGCGGGGCAGTTACGGCAGTTTCGACCTCCTGAAAGTGCTGGACAGCCGCAACCGGGGAACACGCTTCGCCACCGCAGGGCTGATGAATGAGCCCGGCTTCAAGGCCGCCGCGGCGCCCGACCGGTTCGGCCTCTGGCTCGATGCGCCGGACGGCACGCGCGATCCGGCCTACGCGACGGCGTACGGAGAAAATTTTTCCAAGGAACAGTTCGGACGGGTGTACGGCCGTGCCTCCGGCGTCGTCGGGCTGCGGCTCTACCCATCGCCGGATTTCGATGCGGCCGCGCGCCGGCGCTGGGATGCACAGCGCTACTACACCGACCCGGCCTACTACCGGGATCCGAAACTGGTGCGGCCGTATCGCGTCGGCATGACTTGCGCGTTCTGTCATGTCGGGCCGCATCCGCTGCATCCGCCGGACGATCCGGAGAAGCCGGCGTGGCGCAACCTCTCGAGCAACATCGGCGCGCAGTACTTCCGGCCCGCGGGTGTGTTCTCGCTGCCGGGTCAGGATAACAATTTCCTCTATCAGGTCATCAACTCGATGCCCCCGGGCACGGTCGATACCTCGGCGCTCGCGAGCGACAACATCAACAATCCGCGCAACATGAATGCGCTGTACCAGGTCGGAACGCGGCTCGCGATCGGGCACGAGGAGGCGCTTGGCGGCGGCAACCTCGATTTGCCCGGCACGCAGGCAAAGATGCAGGTGCCGCACGTGCTGAAGGACGGCGCCAACTCGATCGGCATCGTCGGCGCGCTTGCCCGCGTCTACGTCAGCATCGGCGCCTATCACCAGGAATGGCTCAAGCACTTCAATCTGGTGCTCGGCGGCACGCGGCAGACGCCGTTCCCGATCGCGACGGCGCGGCGCAATCTGCCGTACTTCCGCGCCACGCTGGACCGCCTGCCGGACGTCGCGGCGTTCTTCTTCAAGGCGGCCACGCCGCATCCGCTGGCGCGCGCGCCCGGTGGCGAGCGCTTTCTGCAAGACGGGAGTGAAACGCTGGCGCGTGGGCAGCAGGTCTTTGCCGAGAACTGCGCCGCTTGTCATTCGAGCAAGCAGCCGGACACGACAATCGCGCGCGACACGCCGGAATGGGACGCCTGGAGCCGCACCGACGATTTCAAGAGCCGGATGACGGCGCTGGTCCGCGATCCGGACTTTCTGCGCGACAATTTCCTCTCGACCGATCGCCGCATTCCGGTAAGCCGCGTCGGCACCAACGCATGCGCGCCGCTTGCCAGCAACGCGTTGCGCGGACGCATCTGGGACAATTTCTCGTCCGAGACCTACAAGACACTCCCGGCCGCCGGCACTGTCAGCGTCACCGATCCGCTTACTGGCGCCGAGACACCATACGCGATGCCGGGAGGAGGGCGCGGCTACCAGCGCGTGCCGTCGCTGGTCAGCATCTGGGCCTCGGCGCCGTATCTGCACAACAACTCGGTGGGCAAGTTCATCAATGATCCTTCGGTCGGCGAACGGATGGCGGCATTTCAGGACGCCATGGAGAAAATGCTCTGGCCGGAGAAGCGCCTCGGCTTGAGTTCGATCTATCGCACGACACAGGAAAGCTGGATCATCGTTCCGAGAACCGCGCTGCCTGAGATTCTGCTGCCGCTGCTGCGGCTGAACGGATTCATGACGCCCGACGGCCAGGCGGCGCGCCTCGGGCCGATCCCAAAGGGTACGCCGGTCAATCTGTTGGCAAATCTTCGGCTGCTCGCGGATGGTGACGGCCTCGCCGATCGCGCCGAGCACGCCGGCAAGCTGATCGCCCTGCTGCTGAAGGTGAGGGAGGCGTTCGCCGCGCTCCCAAACAACGCGACCGGCGAGCAGGCAGCCGAAGCCTTCAAGCCTCTCGTTCCGGACCTGCTCGCGCTCAGCACGTGCGCGGACTTCATCACCGACCGCGGCCACCTGTTCGGCACTTCGCTTCCCGACGACGACAAGCGCGCCCTGATCGCTTTTCTCAAACGCCTGTGAGGCAGCCATGACTGATGCGGCCCTGACGGAAGACTTCGGAATCGAAGCCATCACCGATGCCGATCGTGCCTACGCTGGCTCGCGCTTTTCCGAGGTGAGGCAAGCGCTGTTCGAAAATCCGTACCAGAGGGTTTGGGGTAAGAGCCGGAGCGATCCACTGCCTCGATACAAGGTGACGCTGCGCAGCGTGCTGCGAGGGATCACGCGGATCGCCGGGCCTTACCTGTTTCGCAAGGCGACCGAGCGGGCGGTCGACTCGGCCGCCGACCTGCGCTGGGGGCCGGACCGCAAGGGCTACCGCCGCCTGCTGCATCCAAACGGCATCTGCCTGACCGGCACGTGGGAAATCACCGAAGAGACGTTCTACACCGGCTATTTCCGCAAGGGCAGCAAGGCGCTGATCGTGGCGCGTTACTCGACGTGCTGCAGCGAAACGCGGCGCGACCGCGGCACGCGGCGTTCGCTCTCGATGGTCGGAAAGCTCTTTCCGACCGCGGACCCCAACCACGCGCAGCCGCTGCGCACCGCGAATTTCATTACGCAGCAGGACATCGCGGGCGACACAACGCGCTATATCAACGATGCCGATCTGTTCAATGCGCCCAATACGACGGCGCTGCGGCGCGGCCACGGCATCTTCGTACTGCTGATGAGCGGGCTGGTGTTCGGCAAGGTCGACAAGAACCCGACCATCCGGCAGCTCTATCAGATCGCCGAACTTGGCAAGCCGGCGGATCAGGATACGCGCGCGCCGACCTTCATGCGCCTGCGGGTGGCGGATGAGCAGCCGCGCATCGAGGGCGATTACCTCGATTTCCGCGACGAGATCATGGGTCAGATCTACAATCCGGGCGATCCGGCGCCGAAGAACAAGCTCACCTTCCTGATCGAGGTCACCAACAGCGGCATCACGCGCGGGACGCAGGCAAAGGAGCGGCGCAAGTTCAGGGACTGGCAGCAGATCGGCACGATCACGTTCGATGAGGCGGTTGCGTCATACAACGGCGATCATGTCATCCACTTCCAGCATCCGACCTGGCGCGAGGACAAGAACGACCCGAAGACCGCGACGCGCATCAACGAGGAGAAGGTGCGCCGTACCGGCTGATGCCGGGCGGCTTGCACGTCTAAACTATCAGTTGTAACTTTTCCCGGTCGCGGGCCGCCGTTCTTACTTCGCACGCAATTGCCGCGCCTCATGCGCGCACTTCGTTTTCGCGGTTTTCGATTGTCCCGGCGGCTTAACGCCGCCCGAACCAGGACGAACCTCGATGGCCGACCACAACGACCCCAATGCGGTCAACTCGATCTTTTCCGACATCGATATCAGTGCCGCCGACCTCTACGACATCTTCGGTTTTCCGAGCGACGACAAGGACGGCGGCGAGAAGGTCGTCTTTGCGCTCACCTTCGCGCCCGTGCCGAAGGGCGGCGTGCTCGACCCGGACATGCTCTATCGCATCCAGGTCGCGCCGGGCCGGCGGATCATGCGTCAGGCCAAAGAGGATCAGACGCTCGCCGGCCTGCTGAAATATTTCGATGGCATCAAAGACGCTTACCTCAAGAACCTGAAGCCATTCGAAATCCGCGTTACCGTCGACCAGCAGAACAAGGCGAACATCCGCTTCCACAATTTTCCCGGCGGCAGCTTTGCGCAGGTGGTCGACACCAACAAGAACGTGACGCTGCAATCGCCCGGCGGCCACGCCATCAAATGCTACATCGGCGGGCGCGACGACGCGTTCTTCAACGACCTGCCGGGCTTCTTCCGCTCGATCAACTACGCGCCGCAGTTCTACCACGTGCCGCACACGATGACGGAAGTGCGCGAGCTCCCGATCCCGAAGACGTTCCTCGAGCTCGAAGGCAACGATCTCTTCAACTACGATCCGAACTTTCCGGACTGGGGTTATGGAAAGAAGAAGGACCTGCCGAAGGGGCCGCTTACCTGGAACGGCAACAAGTTCAAGAAGGACGCGAACGGCAATTTCCGTTTCGTCTATTCCGGCAAGGATGCGCAGGCCGGCATCAACATCAACGCGATCATTCTGGAAATCCCGCTCAAATACATCACGGAGAAGCCCGAGGACCGCATCGTCAACATCTGGGGCGAGAGCTGGGTGCGCAAGGCTTCGACCAAGGTCGAGACGATCCCGGACGACCCGTTCTGGCTCGAGCATCCGCATGTGCTGATCGATGCGCTCAAGCTCGACGATGAATTGAAGAAGTACAAGCTGGTCGACACGGACGGTCAGGCTTTCGCGGACGCCGCGCTGAGCGAGCGCGAGAACAACCGGCAGATGGGCGCGAACAATTTCTGGCTCGCGCCGCATTTCATCAAGCGCCTCGCACATCTCGGCATGGGCTTTGGGCCGTCGGTCACGGCGCTTGGGCTCAAGTGCATCTTCGACCATGGCAACTCGCCGGTCTCGGTGCACAAGGTCTTCAATTCGGTGCTCGAGGCGTTTCCGCTGGTGAAGCCGGTGCTGTTCCAGGAAATGCGCATGCCGGACGACAGCTGGAATCCGAAGGGGCTGAACATCCCGTTCCGGCGTCCGGTCGAGGTGTTCATTCCGAACGTCAACGCCATCGACATGGACACGACCGGCACCTGGCCGTTCGGCCGGCGGCTGGAGGATCAGGTCGCGACGCGCTTCCTCTCGGTGTTCCTCGACATGAACGCCGAGTTCAAGGGCAAGAAGTATCACATCGAGATCATGAACGATCAGGCGGTGTGGGACGCGCTGCCGATCGAGCCGAAGACGCCGCCCAATCCGCTCAAGAACGACAAGCCGTTCCTGAAGGAATTCCCGTATCTGGCGGAGCCGTGGTGAGCGTCGCAGTCGTCTACGACACGAAGACCGCTTACGAGGCTGATCTCGACAAGATCGAGGCGACCATCGCGGAGCTACGCGAGACCGCGCTCGCGCCGCCCACCGGCACCGAGCCGGTTACGCGCTATGTGCACGCGGTCTACCAGCACGCGGTGCACACCGGGGATCTTGTCGCGCTCGAAGCCGCCGAGCCGGTGATCGACGCGGGGATCGGGCTGCTGCAGCGTCCGGGCGATCTCTATTTCCTGAAAGCCAATCTGGCGTTCAAGCTGCATCGGCTGGAAGACGTGAAGCGCAATCTCGGCGCTGATCCCTCGCTGGCGGCGAGCCCGGAGGGCAGGGCAGTTCTCGCCGATCTCGACTTTCAGGAGGGCCGCTACACGCAGGCAAAGGCGGCGTACGAGAGTCTGATCGAGTCCGATCGCGCGTGGGACAACCTCGCGCGGCTGGCGCATGTCGAGTTCAAGATGGGCGATGCCGCGACAGCCGACCGGCTGTTCGCGGAGGCCGAGGACGAGCTGACCGCCAAGGAGATGCGCTCCTATTCGTGGCTTGAGCTGCAGCGTGGCCTCATCGATCTGGCGCGTGGACGGTACGACGAGACCGCCGCGCACTACGAGCGGGCGGAGCGCGCCTATTCGGGGCATTGGCTGACCGCGGAGCACCGCGCGGAGCTTGTTGCTGCGCAAGGGCGCTACGACGAAGCGGCGGCGCTTTACGAGGACGTGCTGACGCGCGTGTCCAAGCCTGAACTCCAGCAGGCGTTCGGCGAACTGTTGACGGTGATGGGGCAGACGGAACGGGCACAGCCGTGGTTCGACAAGGCGCATGCGGGCTACCTTGAGCCCGCCCGGCGCGGCGGCGTGCATTACTATCACCACCTCGTCGACTTCTATGCCGACGTGAAGCGGGACAGTGCCGCCGCGGTCGAATGGGCGCGCCGGGACATCGCGCTGCGCGATAATTTCGGCAGCCAGGCGGCGCTCGCCTGGGCGCTCTACCGCGACGGGCAATTCGATGCGGCGCTCGACTCGATGCGCAAGGCGCTCGCGTCCGGCGCGAAGGGCGCGCATCTGTTTTCGCAGGCCGCAACCGTCCATCGCGCGGCGGGCCTCACCGAAGAAGCGGACCGCTACGCGCGGCTGGCGCTGGAGATCAATCCGCGGCTGCGCAGCTTTCACGTTCACCGTTGAGCGGATTGACGGTGTGCGGCCGAATGTGCGCTAAGTCCGGCTCACGCCACGCACAAATCAGAACATCCCATGAGCAAACTCAAAATCACCGCCGGCCCGTTCACCTTCGATGCCCGCTTCGAAACCGAAGCCGCCCCGAAAACCGTTGCGGCGTTCGAGAAACACCTGCCGTTCAAGAGCCAGGTCGTTCACGTGCGCTGGAGCGGTGAGGGGGTCTGGATCCCGCTCGGCGAGCGCGACTTTGGCGTCGGCTACGAGAACCACACCAGCTTTCCGGCGCCGGGGCAGATCATCCTGTATCCCGCCGGCGGCATCAGCGAAACCGAGATCCTGCTCGCCTATGGCGGTGTGCGTTTCGCGAGCAAGATGGGCCAGCTCGCAGGGAATCACTTCATCACGATCACGTCGGGGCTGGAGAATCTGCTGCCGCTCGGCAAGCTCGCGCTGTGGAAGGGCGCGCAGGATTTCGTGGTCGAGCACACCTGAGCGCGACGCTATTTCGACAGAGCTTTCAGCAGGAAGTTCAGCGCCTCCGCGGTGAACGCGTGCATGTTGTCGAGCCGGTCGGACTTGCCGGTTTCCAGCGTCATTGATGACTCGGCGAGCCCAGCGATCGCGATGCAGCTATGACCGGCGGCATCGCCATAGCGGTTGCCCGTCGGTCCCGTCGCGCCGGTCTCTGCGATCGCCCATGTCGAATTGAAGCGCTCCTGCGCGGTGCGCGCCATCAGCAGCGCATAGGGTTCGGTCGAAGGCCGTAGGCCGTCGAGCGCCGCATCCGGAATATCGATAAACACGCGCCGCGACTGGCGCGTGTAGACCACCGCGCCGCCGAGGAAATAGGCCGACGCTCCGGGGACCGCGAGCAGCGCTGCCGAGATCAGGCCAGCGGTCGAGGATTCGGCGACCACGATCGTCTGCTTGCGCTCCACGAGAATGTGCGCGGTCTTCTCGGCGAGAGAGACGAGTTCTTTCATAGGCGAGCTTTCATCGACAACAAGTTCACGCGGGCCGCGGCGTGAGTGCTGCGGCCACATCGCCACGACAAGGGCGTGGAGGGGAGTTTACGCCTCGTACTTGAACGACAGCGACACGCGTGTGCGGAAGGCGACCACTTTGCCGTCCTCGACCTTCATGTCCATCTTGGTGACTTCGGCGATGCGCAGGTCGCGCAGCGATTTCGACGCGGTCTTCACGGCCTGCCGGCCGGCGTCCTCCCATGACACGTCGCTCACGCCGACAACTTCGACGATCTTGTAGACGCCTTCGTCGCTGCTTTTCTTCGCCATGACAGCCTCCTGACGCACGAACTTGCCTGCCGGTCACGAAGCGCAGCCGGTCCTGCAGCCGTTGCGACCTGCGGATGCTAGCACGCAAGGAGGATAGCGAAAGGGCCTGAAGCGCAGCTACCCGCGGCCGTAAACGTCGTCGAGGCGCTCGATGTCGTCCTCGCCGAGATAGCTGCCGACCTGCACCTCGATCAGCTCAAGCGGAATTTTTCCCGGATTGGCGAGGCGGTGCACGCTGCCGATCGGAATATAGACCGAACTCGTTCTCGTGGACGTTGCTGATCGCCTCGCCGACGGTCACTTGCGCCGTCCCCCGCACCACCACCCAGTGCTCGGCACGATGGAAATGCTTCTGCAGCGACAGCCGTGCGCCGGACTTCACCACGATGCGCTTGACCTGATAGCGCCCGCCATTGTCCACGCCCTGATAATAGCCCCAAGGCCGGTAGATGCGGCGATGCTCCACCGCCTCGCGCCGGTTCTGCGCCTTGAGCTGCTCGACCAGCGCCTTGACGTTTTCGGCCTTGTCTCGGGAGGCCACCAGCACGGCATCGCCGGTCGTTACTACGACCGCGTTGTCGAGCCCGACGACAGCCGTCAGCATCGAGTCGTCGGACCGCACCAGATTGTTGCGGCCGTCGAGCACGATGGCCGAGCCTGAAATGGCGTTGCCGTTTGCGTCACGATCGAGGTTATCCCACACGGCGTCCCAGCTTCCGACGTCGGACCAGCCCATGTCGGCTTCGACGACCGCGCTCAGCTTCGTTTTTTCCATCACCGCATAGTCGATCGATTTGCGCGGCGCGCGTCCGAACGGCTCTGCCGCAAGCCGGAGGAAATCGAGATCGCGCGCCATCCCGTCGATCGCAGCGCGTGCGGCCTCGACCATCGCGGGCTCGAACGCTGAGATTTCGGAGAGCATCACATCGGCGCGGAACACGAAGTTGCCGCTGTTCCAAAGATATTTGTCCGCGACGTATCGTGCCGCGGTTGCGGCGTCCGGCTTCTCGACGAAGGCGTCGACAGCGAGCGCGGCCGAGCCGTTCAGTCTGGCCCCCGGCCGGATGTACCCGTAGCTCGTCGCGGGTGCGCTCGGGCGAATGCCGAAGGTCACGATCCGTCCGTTGGCAGCGGCCTTGGCGGCGCTGCGGCATGCTTCGACGAACGCCTCCGGCTTGCGCACCACATGGTCGGCGGCGAGCACCAGCACGGTCGCGGCCGGATCGCGCTGCGTCGCCAGCACCGCTGCGACCGCAACCGCCGGTCCGGAATCGCGCCGCATCGGCTCAAGCACGATGTCGGCCTCGATGCCGAGCTCGCGCAATTGCTCAGCCACGATGAAACGGAAATCCGTGTTGGTGATAACGATCGGCCGCGCGAACAAGGAAGGATCGCTAACGCGCTCGAGCGTCTGCTGAAAGGTCGAGCGCTCGCCGATCAGCGGCACGAATTGCTTCGGCATGCTCTCGCGCGACACCGGCCACAGCCGTGTCCCCGCACCGCCGCACATCAGCACCGGAATCAACGAACTCGTCATGCGCCTTTCCGCGATTTCCCGACAACCCGAACGCGTCCCGTCTAGCAGTTATCCCTTGATTTTCAAATCTTTGCCCGTGCCCTTGCGCCGACACCACCGGCCTGTGACATTCGGCAGCCGACAAGGGGCAGGGCATGGCGTTTCCGTCCAAGAACGAGCTGACGATCTGTTTTGCGCACGTCGCCTATCGCATGGCGGAGCGCTTTGCGGCGCGCAACACCGGGATCAAGCATTTCCAGGTGAACTCGCTCGAAGAGCTGACCGTGAAGGTCGCGGACGCGGACGTGGTCAGCGTCTCGATGATGTGGCGCAACAACCTGATCGCGCGCGCGCCGAAGCTGAAGTTCATCCAGTCGATCAGCGCCGGCACCGACCAGTATTCGCGCGAGGCGCTGAAGGCTGCCGGTATTCGGCTGGCGAGCGCACAGGGCGTCAACGCACGCGCGGTCGCCGAGCATGCGATGTCGCTGATCCTTGCGATGTCGCGGCAGCTTCATTTCGCGCGCGACAATCAGGCCAAGCATCACTGGCGCGGCATGATCGGTGATTTGACGAAGCGCGAGGATGAGCTCGGCGGCAAGACGCTGCTGGTCGTCGGCCTCGGCCGCATCGGCTCGCACCTTGCCGGGCTCGCGCGCGCCTTCGGCATGAAGGTGATTGCCACCAAGCGCGATCCCGGCACTGGCGGCGACAACGCGGACGATGTGTTTTCGAATGGCCGCCTGCACGAGGTGCTGCCGCTCGCGGATTTCGTCGCGCTCACCTGTCCGCTGACGCCGCAGACCGAGGGCTTGATCAGCGCGCAGGCGCTCGCCGCGATGAAGCCGTCCGCGTTTCTGATCAATGTCGCGCGCGGCAAAGTGGTCGACGAAGGCGCGCTGATCGCGGCGCTGCAGGGCGGCACGATCGCCGGGGCAGGGATCGATTGCACGGTCGAAGAGCCGCTGCCGAATGCTTCGCCGCTGTGGGACATTCCGAACGTGCTGATCACGCCGCACACCGCGGGCGAAACGCGCGCCTATGAGGACAACGTCATCGACATCCTGCTGGAAAACCTCGACCGGCTCTGGCGCGGCGAGACGGAACTGAAGAACGGGATCGTCTGACCCCTTTGCGTCATCACCGGGCCGGCGCGCAGCGCCGAGACCCGGTGATCCATTTCTGATGGATTTTTGATGGATCGCCGGGCAACAGGGCGTCCATGCCCGTCTCCGACGGGCTATGCCGGCGATGACGAAAGGATCTGGTAAGGGTTTCGAAACCGCGGCCGCGCATTCTGGCCGCATGGCTGCCGCCACCGACATTCAGGCCGAAAACCGCGAGACGGTTCGCATGCTCGCGATCCTCGGTGCGTTCTTCTTCGTCTGTGCGGCCGGCGGTTATCTCTACACCATGTCGTGGCGCGGCGACTTTCCGCGCGACGGCACGACGCTCGTGGTCGGCCGCGACTTCCTGAATTTCTGGATGTACGGCCGTGCGGCGGCCGATGCCGATCCGAGCCGCTTCTACGATCCGGCGCTCTACGCTGGCGCGCTCGAAGCGCTGCTCGGTCCGAACTATCCGGGGCAGAACTGGTCCTATCCGCCGAGCATCATGTTCTTCGCGGCGCCGTTCGGACACTTGGGTTATCTGCCGGCTCTGCTGATGTGGACGCTGGTCGGCGGCGCGCTTCTGTTCGCCGTCGCGCGCGCGCATCTCACAGACAATCGTCTGCTCGCCGCGCTGATGCTGTCGCCCGCCGCGATCCTGTGCGTGATCTCGGGGCAAAGCTCGCTGATCACCGCCGCGATGCTGGTCACGATCTTCGTGTGGCTCGACCGTCGTCCGATCGCGGCCGGCATCCTGATCGGCCTGCTGACCCTGAAGCCGCAGCTCGGCATCCTGTTTCCCGTGATGCTGATCGCGTCCGGCCGTTGGCGTGTGTTCGCATCCGCCGCCGTGACGACGCTCGCTCTCGCCGCCGCAACCGCACTGGTGTTCGGCCCGCAGGTGTGGATCGATTTCGTCACCAAGGGGCTGCCGGTCAACAACCTGGTGCTGGCCGATCCCGAGCGGATCGCGACGCCGTTCTATCCGACGATCTTCATGAATCTGCGCGGCATCGATCTGCCGTACAGCGCCGCGATGGCGGTACAGCTTTGTGTTTCGGCTGGCGCGGTCGCGGCCGTATTCTGGGCGTTCCGGGCGCGCAAGGCCGCCGACCCGCTGCTCATGATGGCGCTGTTCCTCGCGTGCTCGGTGGCGGCGGTGCCGTACATGCTGTCGTACGACACGCTGGCGCTGACGTTTGCGGCGCTGCTGTTGCTCGCTGCCGGTTCGCTGGACAACGCAGGGCGGCGGTTCGTGCAGCTCGTCTACTTTCTGCCGCTGCTCCAGATCGGGCTCGGCAATCTGCACATTCCGGGGCCCGCGCTGATCGCGCCGGCTTTTGCAGTTTACGCGCTGATGCGCTTGCGCGCGTCCGCGGCCTCGCCTGCGCTCGCGATGTCCATCACGGCCCGATAGGCGAAGACAAGCGCCGGCCCGAGCGTGATGCCGGGGCCGACATAGACGCCGCGGAACAGCGACGCCATGTCGTTGCCGACCGCATAGAGCCCGCCGATCGCCGCGCCGTTCTCATCGAGCACGCGCGCGTCACCGTCCGTCGACAGTCCGACGCACGTGCCCATCGTGGAGGGATAGACCGCGACCGCGAAGTAGGGCGGCTCAGCGATCGGCCGCAGGCATGGGTTCGGCTTGTTCTCGGGATCGCCGTTGAACTGATTGTACTCGGTGCCGCCCTTGCCGAAGGCTTCGTCCACGCCGGTCTCGGCGTAGCGATTGTGCTCCTGCACGGTGCGCAGCAGGTTCTTGCCATCGACTGCGATGCGCTGCGCCAACTCCATCAACGTCTCGGCGCGGTGCAGATAGCCGTCTGCGATGGCGCGCGCGAGGGTGCGCTCACTTGAGCCGGGATGCACGAGGCCGATGCCGTAATCCCGGATGAACGCGCGGTCGCAGATCAACCACGCGGGAATGCACGGTGACATATCGTTGGTGCGCAGCATCGCCTCGACGAAGTCGTGATAGCTCGCCAACTCGTTGACGAAGCGGCGCCCGTCCTTGTTCACCGCGATCAGGCCGGGCTTGGCGCGGTCGAGCAGGATGTGCGGGAAATTGATTTCGCCGCTGAGCGAGCTCGGGAAATAGAACGCGTCCATGGTGTGGTTGGCATCGACGGCGCCGCCGGCGGCCTGTGCCGCATTGAAGCCGTCGCCGCTGGCGCCCGCGAAAGCGTTGGCGTGCTCGACCGGCGCATTCGCGTTGTACTGCTTCTGCATTTTGGTGTCGGCGCCGAAGCCGCCGGTCGCAAGGATCACGGCGCGCCGTGCCCGGATGGTCTGACGCTTGTCACCAATATCGACCACCGCGCCATCGACGCGGCCGTTGCCCTTCACCAGTTCGACCAGCTTCGCGCCGTACTCAATGGGCACGTTGCGCCGCCGCAGGCTGTAGAACAGCCGGCCGACCAGCGCGTTGCCCATCACCAGCCGCGTGCCGCGCTTGAAACGCAGGCGGTCCGTCGCGTGACGCAGCAGCAGCTTCGAGGCTGCCATGAAGTTCGCAGCCGAGCCGAACGGCTTGAGCAGATAAGGAATATCGAGCTTTCCGACCATCATGCCGCCGAGCACCATGAACGGCGCGATCGGTGGCCGCACGCGGTCGAAATCCTTGGCCAGCAGCCGCCCGTCGAACGGCAGCGGCGCGAGCGCGCGTCCCGCGAGCGCGGCGCCCGGCTGGTTGGAGTGATAATCCGGATGGCGCGGCGGCGCGGTGAATTTCACCTCGGTTTGCGCTTCCAGCCTGTCGAGCGCCGCCGGGCCTGCCGCCAGATATGCCTCGCGTACCGCTTCGGCACGCGGCCCGATCTCGGCCGCAAGAAAACGCCGCGCATTGTCGATCGAGTCCGGTACGCCGTCGCGTTTGGCCTGGTTGCTTCCCGGTATCCACACCGTGCCGGCCGACGTCGATGTCGTGCCGCCGACCTGATCGGTCTTTTCGCAGAGGAGAACGTCGAGACCTTCAAGCGATGCAAACAGCGCGGCGCACATGCCGCCCATGCCGGCGCCGAAGATCAGGACATCGACCTCGCGGTCCCAGCGCATCAGCTGGCCGGGTTTCCGGCGGGAGAAAACTCGGTCACCAGCTTTCCGCTCGGCGCCGCATACGGCGACTTGTCGCGCGAGATGTACGCGCCATCGCCTTTCGCGCCGGTCAGCTTGCCGTCGCGCACCACGAACTTGCCGCGCACCATGGTGGAGACCGGCCAGCCCGTCACCGCGATGCCTTCATACGGCGTGTAGTCCGAGCCGTGGTGCAGCAGCTTCTGCGAGATCGTCTCCTTGCGCTCCGGGTCCCAGATCGCGATGTCGGCGTCCGAGCCGACCGCGATGGTGCCCTTCTTCGGATAGAGCCCATAGGTCTTGGCGTGGTTGGTCGCCGTGAACGCCACGAACTCGTTCAGCGTTATGCGGCCTTTCTTGACGCCCTCCGAGAACAGGATCGGCAGCCGCGTCTCGATGCCCGGAATGCCGTTCGGCACCCAGCGGAAACTGGTCTTGCCCTTCGGGTTCAGTTTGCCCTGCACGTCGTCATAGCGGAACGGGCAGTGGTCGGACGAGAACAGCGAGAACACGTGTTGTTGCAGCCCGGCCCAGCACTCCTTCTGGCTCTTCTCGTCGCGCGGCGGCGGCGAGCAGACATAGGCCGCGCCTTCCATGTTGAGGCCTTCCATGTCCTTCTCGGTGAGCACGAGATACTGCGGACAGGTCTCGCCGTAGATCTTCAGCCCGCGCTGCTGCGCACGGCGGATTTCCTCCATCGCCTCGCCGTTCGAAACGTGCACGATCATGATCGGTACGTCGACCAGCTCGGCGAGCGAGATCGCGCGATGGGTTGCCTCGCGCTCCACCGGAATGGGCCGAGAGGTGCCGTGGAAATGCGGTGCGGTCTTGCCGGCGCGCTCCAGCCGGTCGGTGAGGAAGCGGATCGCGTCGTAGTTCTCGGCGTGCACCATCACCAGCGCGCCGGTCTCGCGCGCGACGCTCATGACGTTGAGCATCTCCATGTCGGTGAGCGCCATGCCGTCGTAGGTCATGAACACCTTGAACGAGGTGTAGCCGTCGTTCACCAGCGCGGGCAGCTCCTGCCCGAGCACGCGGTCGGTCGCGTCCGCGATGATGAGATGGAACGAGACATCGACGTAGCAATTGCCGTCGGCCTTGGCGTGATACTGCTTCACCACTTCGCGCAGCAACTCGCCCTTCTGCTGCATGGCGAACGGCAGCACCATCGTGTTGCCGCCGAACGCCGCCGAGCGTGTGCCGCTCTCGAAGTCGTCCGCCATCACGATGCCGGGTCCGGATGGCTGCGAGAGGTGGACGTGGCTGTCGATCCCGCCTGGCAGTACGAGCATGCCGGTCGCGTCCACAATTTCCGTCGCGTCGCCAAGGTTCGTGCCAAGCGCGTTGATCTTGCCGCCGCTGATGCCGACATCGCAGGCGAAGATGTCGGATGCGGTTGCGATCGTGCCGCCGCGAATGATGGTGTCGAAAGCCATTTCCAAGCCTCGTGTGGTATCGCCTGATCTTATCTGATTTTCCACCGCGTGAACGGCGGCTCAAGCCGGCCCCTGAACCTTCGCGTCCAGCCGCAGCCGCGTGATGAAGCCGATTTGCGCCAGCGCGGCGGCAAACTCGGTTTCGGTGTCGTTGGTCACGCGCTGCTCGAATGTCGCCAGGATCGACTCCGCGGACTTGTGGTGACGGACGCAAACGATGAACGGAAAGCTGAATTTTTCAGCATAGGCGGAGTTTGCTCGCTCGAAACGGGCGAACTGCGCGTCGCTCAGGCGGTCGAGTCCAAGCCCGCCCTTGTTCGGCGACCGAGTCTGCCGTCATTGCGCCAGCCCGCGCGACTTTTCCGCCAAGCTCCGGATGGCCGCGCAGGAACGCGAGTTGTTGCGGCCGCGGCGCATCACGCACGGCCTGCATCATGGCGCCGTGCAGCGCTGCTACAGTCGCGAATGGCCGCGCCGCATAGGCGCGCTCCGCGACCCACGGCGCATGCTCGAAAATCTCGCCGACCGCGGCAACGAATTCCGCTTTGCTGCTGGCATTCAATTCGCTCAATGTCGTCACGGCAGAATCCCTGCCTCGCGATAGCGCGTCAGGTGATCCAGTGTCATTTGCCAGCTATCGAACCTCTCGGTGAATCCGGCGGCGTGCAGCTTGTCGCTGCTCGACGTCACATCGTAGCCGTGCGACCAGTGGAAATCCGCGAAGGCCCAGTCGGCGATCTCATCGATTCTTGTCTGGCGCAAGCCGTGACGGCGAACGATCGCAGACCAGATCGGCTCTTTGTCACGCACCCATTCTTTGAACGAGAACGGCTGCACCTCGCCCGCCGCGATGCCGAAGTGCGCAGCGATCTTCGGCCACATGTCGCGCCAGCGGAAGAAATCACCGTTGGTGACATTGAAGGCCTGATTCCGGCCAGTCGGCGCCGTGGCGATGAATTTCATCGCGCGCGCGAACAGGCCCGCGTCGGTCATGTCGCGCATGGCGTCGAAGGCCGCGGGCGGACCCGGAAAGTCGAGCGACACGCCAAGCTCCCGGCACAGCGCCGCATAGGCACCGATCACCGTAATGCCATTGCGTGCGCGCTCCGGCGCGAAGTCATAGAGGAAGGTCGGGCGCGATGCTGACCACGCCCACGCGCGCCCGCACTGGCGTTCGGCGAGCATGTCCTGCTGGTCGTAATAAAAATTGCCGACGCTCGCCCGTGGATCGCCCTCCCGCGCCGGTGTACGGAACGGCCCGAGATGCATGCCGTAATATTTGGTGCCTTGCACGATGTGCACGTGTTCCAGGCCGGCAGCGGCCGGCTCGACGGCATCCAGCGCGTTGCGCAGCATCGCGACATTCTCGTCGATGCTCTCCACGCCGGTTTCGCCGTGCTTGGCGCGAGACGTGTAGAAGATGTGAGTGATGCCACGCTGGTCTGCCAATGCGCGGGCGCAGGCGTCACGATCAGACAGGTCCGCAGAAATGGCTGTCAGCCGCGGCGTTGACGCGCGTGGGCTGCGCGCGAGCGCCAGCACGGACCAGTCCGGGTCCGCGAGCAGCACTTCGATCAGGCGTTTGGAGGCGGCGCCGCCCGCGCCCGCCACAAGAGCGATTTTTGCCATCGCCCGACCATCCCGCGTTGGCGCGGGAGCGGTCAAGCGCGCGATGGGAGATTACGAGGCGCGCCGCGCCTGCCGTGCTGCGATCGGGATTGCGGCACCCGGCGCCAACTCGACGATCCGCGGCGTCGGCACAGCGAATTGCAGCGAGGACGAATCCGCGAAGGCCGATGCGGGTTTCGGCGGGCTGAACAGATAACCCTGCAACTCGCAATGCCCGGCCGCGCGCAGAAACGCGAACTGCTCGAACGTCTCCACGCCCTCAACCGTAACTTCGAGATCGAGTTCGCGCGCGAGCACGAACATCGAGCGCACGATCGCGGTCGAACGGCGATGATTGGGAAGGTCCATCGTGAAGATGCGGTCGATCTTCAACCGGTCGAAATTCAGCCGGCGCAGATTACCCATCGACGTGTAGCCCGCGCCAAAATCATCCATCGCCACCTGGATGCCGAGCGCGCGCAGCCGCGAAAACATGCTGGCGGTCTGGTCGAAGTCCTTGATCAGCACGTCCTCGGTCACTTCCAGCTCGAGGCGCTTGGGGTCAAGCCCGCTGACCTTGATGATCTCGCGCACCTGATCGACCAACTCGCTGTTGATCTGCACCGGAGAGACGTTGACCGACACGCGTACGTGCTCGGGCCATTGTTTTGCAGCCTCGATCGCCTTGCGCATGATCAGGTCGGTGAGCGGTGTGATGAGCCCGTTCTCTTCGGCGAGCTTGACGAACTCGGGCGGCGGGATTGCGCCGAACTCGGGATGAAACCAGCGGCCGAGCGCTTCGAAGCCGACGGCGTGCATGTCGCGGGCGTGCACCAGCGGCTGGAAGTAGGCCTGGATCTCGCCATGCTCGATTGCGGCGCGCAGATGCGCGCTCAGCACCATGCGGCGCTGACGGGCCTGGCCGAGTTCATCGGTGAAATAGCGGCAGCGGCCGCGTCCTTCGGCCTTGGCGTGATAGAGCGCAAGGTCGGCGTTCTTGAGCAGATCCTCGGCCTCGGTCGCGTCGTCGGGGAAAACCGCAACGCCGATCGACGCGCCTGCGACCAGAGATTTTTCGCCGACTTCGATCGGACGGTTGAGCAGGCGGCGAAGCTGCTGGCCGATCAGCCGCGCTTCCAGCGCATCCTTGATGCCTTCGCACAGCACGACGAACTCGTCGCCACCGAGGCGCGCGATCAGCGTGTCGGCTGGCATCTCGAATTTGAGCTTCTCGGGACGACGCGCAGGATCTGGTCGCCGACCTGGTGGCCGTGGATGTCGTTGATGTCCTTGAAGTGGTCGAGGTCGATCCACATCACGGCGAAGCACGCGCCCGTCGCGCTTGCGCGCTCGACCGCTTCGTGAGGCGAAGGTGCATCAGCTCGCGGTTCGGGAGCGAGGTGAGGGGATCATGATGCGCGAGGAATGAGACGCGCTGCTGGGTGTGCTTGCGCTCCCCGACATCGCGGAATTCCAGCAGGCGCGCGACGCCATCGGCATACGCGATGGTGCGCGCCGCGACCTCGACCGAGACGGTGGCGCCCGCGCGGCTGACGATTTCAGTGTCGAGACGCAACTCGCCGTCGCCGAGCAATCGGTCGATCACGTCGGCGTCGCCGATGAACGACGACATCATCAGGTGGGCAGCGTCCTCGTGCTCGATCCCGATCAGGCGGCACAGACTGGTGTTGACCGCGACGGCCTGCATGCCGACACAAACCGCGACGCCTTCGTCGAGCACGTCGAGCAGGGCATGAAGCCGCTGCGCTTCTTTCGCGGCCTGACGGCTGCGGCGCAGCAGCGAGGCGACGCCGACCGCGCAGGCCACAGTGATGACGATGGTGAGCGTAATGGCGGCGGCGACAACGCTGATCGGCATCGTCGGTTCAGTTGCAGCCGCGAAAGCGGGTGCTGAGGCTACAACCACACCGATAGAGCCGATCAGAACCGCGGCGGCGCAAAGCCGCGTTCCGGATGCGATGGTCGTATCCGGTCGGAAATGGCGCTTTGGGCACCGCGTCTGGCGCGCCGGGGTTTCCACTAAGTCTCCCGATCCCGGGTGGCATTTCGGCGCAATAGGTACGCCAATAAGTACCACGAAGTGTTACCGAACCGGTCGAAATGCCGAAAAAGCTAACAGGCTTAAGAGGTTCTGAAGAGCGAAAGCGACCATATTCTGCATGTTGCGGGCGTGGCATCGGACAGCTCACGGGTGTACCGGATGCACGGTTACTCCCCTTCCACGCGGTGATTGCGGCCTACGCAACTCATAATTGCTCCTGCTCGGTTTACACTTCCTTACGGCATTTCTCGTACGGTCGGCCCAAACCAATCGCAGAACCGAGAGGATTTGCCGGATGTCAATCGCCATGCGCAGTTTCGCCGCGCCAATCATGGCCTTAGGCCTTTGCGCCACCGCCCATGCGGGTGACCTTTCCGTCGTCGGAACGGGTGACGGGATCGATCTGTTGCGCGCCCTCGGCGCCGCCTATACGGCCGACCATCCCGATACCAACGTCATCGTGCCGCCGAGCATCGGATCGGGCGGCGGCGTCGCCGCTGTCGGCTCCGACAAGGAGGTGCTCGCGCGCATCGCGCGGCCGTTGTCCGACTCCGAGAAGGATGCGGGCCTGGTCGCGACCCCGGTATTCCGGTTGCCGTCCGCCTTCTTCGTGCACCGTTCGGCTGGCGTCACGAGCCTCACCAGCGAGCAACTCGCCGATATCTACGCGGCAAGGTCACCAACTGGAGCGATGTTGGCGGACAGGACGTGCGCATCAAGGTGGTTCGCCGCGAGGACGCCAACTCCACCCTGCAGGTGCTGCGCCAGTCGATGCCGGGCTGGAAGGATCTCGTCATCACCGATAAGTCGAAGACCGCGGTCACCACGCAGGACTGCATCGACACCGTGAAGGAAGTGGCAGGCGCAATCGGCTTCGGTCCCTTCACCAAGGCGCTCGAGATGGAGCTCGCCGTGCTGAAGATCGACGGCAATCATCCGACCGAGCCGAAGTACCCGAGCGCCGTGACATTGTCGTTCGTGCACAAGGAAGCGACCGTCACGTCCGAAGCCAAGCGATTTATCGGTTATGTGAAGGCGGCCAAGGCCAAGACCGTACTCACCAGCATGGGCGGAGTGCCCATCATCGAGTGAGAGGGTCGTCTCAAGGAACGGATCTTGCTCCGCCTCTCGTCTCTCAGCAGCCGGCTGATCATCGCCGTCGTTGCGACGGCGACGGTCGCTTTTGCGGCATCGTTCGGCCTGACGATCGTCCGGCTGGACAGCGGCCTTGAACGTCAGGCTGAGCAACTCAGCAAGCTTTCCGAGGAAAAGCTCGGCCAGCGACTGGACGGCGAAGCGCGTCTTGCCGAAGCGCGGGTGGAAGCTCTGTTCACGAGCCTTGGATCGCGTCTCGAAAGCATCGCGCAACGCGCCGACGTCGTGAAGGCGCTCTCATCCGCCAATGTGGTCGCGATCAGCGAACTGCTCGGCCGCGCCGCGCAAGCGGCCGACATCGACGGGATTCTGGTGGTCGACACCAGGCTGCGCGTGTTCGGCGCCAACAGCGACAAGGTCGACATCGTGTCGGCCAATCGAGCGCTGCAGGAGAGTACGCTCGCGAACGACATTCTCGCAATTCTCTCCGACAACGACCGCAAGCGGCCGCGCGTGCTGCGCCGCGCAATTCCATTGGACGAGGCAGCCGCTCACGCGCTTGCCGCCAACGGAAAGTCCCCGCTCACGTTCGTGGTGGTTGAGCCGATCTTCGATGATTTCGGCGATGTCTTCGCAGCCTTGATCGCGCATCGCTCGTTGCGTGCGCGCGAAGCAACGCTGGAGCAGTTCTCCAAGCTCGAAGGCGCGGGCCTCGCGGTGCTCGAGGGTGAGGAACTCGATCTCGGTCGCCGGCATCCCCACCGAATCGGTCAGCATCACGACCGCGCCGAATACCTCGCTGCTGCGCAGCCAGGATGGCCGCCACTGGTCACGGTGCGACGAGCTGCTGGTACAGTGGCGCATCTGCGCACTCGCGCCCGTCAGCGAACTTCATGCGCTGCGCAACGAACTCATCCGTATCGGCGAAATCGAAGGTCGCTCGCTCGCCGTCTGGCTGATCGCCGCGGCGGTCACGTCCGTGCTGATGTTCGCCGGCATCATGCTGATCGTGTCGCAGCGCATCAGCCGCCCGCTGGTGCAGATCACCGAAGCGGTGCGTGCGGTCGCGCGCGGCGACTGGAAGTCCGAAGTGGCGGGCCTCGAACGCGTCGACGAGGTCGGCGATATCGCGCGCGCCGTGATCGTGCTGCAACGCTCGATGCAGGAGCGCGACCGGTTGCGCTCCGACGTGGCGCATGCCGAAAGCGTGAAGAAGCGCCGCGAAGCGCTGGAGGATGCGATCCGCCGGTTCGATCGCATCATGCGGTCCGTGCTGCTCAGCGTCTCGAACAGCGTGGAGACGATGGACGAGACCGCGCGCGAGCTGGCGCGTGTCTCCGCGGTCGCCGAAGGTGAGGCGGTCGAAGCGGCATTCGTCTCGGAAAATACCGTCTTGAATGTGTCCTCGATGCGCTCGGCGACCGAGCGCCTCAGCGCCGCGATCTCCGAGACAGTCGACGGCATCCGTCAAGCCGCGGATGTGATCGCGCTCAGCAACACGGCGGCGCAATCGGCATCCGAGAGCGCGGAAGGCCTCGCGCATTCGACCGGCGAGATCGATGCCATCATGCGCGTGATTGGCGAGATCGCCGCGCAAACCAATGCGCTCGCGCTGAACGCAACCGTGCAGGCGACGCGCGCGGCGGCCGGTACCGGAAACTTTGCCGCGGTGGTCAGCGACATCAAGCAGCTCGCCGGCCGGATCGGGAGCGCCAACGACGATATCGCGCAGCGTCTCTCGAACATCCGCGGCGCGACCAGCAACACGGTCGGTTCGGTGCGTTCGATCGTGCAGAAGCTCGACATCGTGCTGCAGCAGACGCGCACCATCGCGCTCGCGATGGAACGGCAGGATGCGGTGACGCGCGAGATCGCCGAGAGCATGACGGCGGCGGCGAACGGCACCGTCAACGTGTCGTCGAGCGTCGAGCGGCTCAAGGGCGACGATCGAGGATGCGCGCGGCGCCTCGATGAAGGTGGTCACCAAGGCGACCGACATGGCGGACGAGGCGCATCGCCTCGACTCGACCGTGAAGTCGTTCCTGCGGGAAGTGACTGCTTAAGCACGGGAGCCTTTAGCGCGCGCCGCCGGCTTGCGTGCGCCGCGGCGCCGGAGCGGGCAGGGGCGGGATCGCCGCGGTGGCGGGCTCGGGTCGCCTGCGCGCGGCAGGCATCGCGGGAGCCGGCGCCGGACGCGGCGCGAGAGTCTCGACCGGGGCACTCGCAGGCCTGCGCAACATCGCCATCACGCGATCGATCAGCGACAGCGGCTGTGCATTCGGCAGGAACGGGTCGGCGTAGCAGCGCGCCGAGGCAGCGCGCGACTTGATCTTCACCGCGTCCACCAGCGGCGGCGGGCCGGCGACGTAGACCGTGTCTTCCGGGCCGAGCGAGGGCAGGTAGTGCGTCGGCCGTCCGCGCCGGACCCGATTGGTCGCGCCGACCTCGGCGGTCATGATGATGTCGCGCACGCCGTCGTCGATCAGCCAGTCGAGCGAGCGCTGCATGTAGAGGCCTTCGGCCTCGCGGCTGCCGGCGATCACCACGAGATCGCGATGGCGCTGCGTGCGCCGTGCCGCGGACGCAAGCGACCAGATCGGCGCCCAGCCGGTGCCGCCGCCGATCAGCACGATCGGGCCATCGCCATCGCGCAGAAAGGCGCCGCCGAATGGCCCGCGCACCTGTACCTTGTGGCCGGTACGGATCGTTGCGCCGACCTGGGTCGAGACCAGACCGCCCGGATAGCGGCGAATATGGAAAACAAGCTCGCCAGGGCCGCTGGTGCCATCGAAGCGCACCGTCGGGCTGAGGTCGCGCGCCGGAAAGCCCGAGAATTTCACCGACAGATATTGCCCCGGATGCATCTCGATCGGCGAGGCGAGGGTGACCGTTACTTCCACGATGTCCGATGCGAGCGGCGCGATGGCCGTCACCGTGCCGGAGCGCTTGGCGATCTCCGGAACATGATCGAACGTGATCGATGCATTGCCGATGATTTTGGCTTGGCAGGCGAGCACGGTGCCCTTCTCGGCGGTGCCGCGGTCGTCGACCTTGCCGCTCACCACGTTGACGCGGCAGGTCTCGCATTGGCCCGAGTTGCAGTCGTGCGGAATGGCGACCCAGCCGGAGAGGCCCGCGTCCACGAGCGTCTCGCCAAGGTCGGCTTTGACGGTCTTGCCGTTGATGACGAGATCGAAACTCATGCTCACTCTACCAATTGAACTCTCGGAACAGGCGCGACGTGGTTATTCCTGCGTGACGACACGAACGGGGCGGGGATGACGCGAGTGGCGCGTCTGCACGTGGTCGAAGGCAGCGACCCACATGTAGAGGTCTTTCCCGGGCACGAAGTCTTTGTCGTACTTGCTGCCGGTTTTCAGGTTGCGCGCGACTTCAAGCGTCCAGTAGCCGTCCTTCCAGCGCGAACCGCCGACGAGGTCGCCGCGATCTCCCTCGTAGTTGCCGCTGATGATGACACCCGGGATCACGGTGCCGACTGGAATCTTGGCGTCGGCGTCCTTGGTGTACGGATCGGTGTCGTTGACGTTGATACTCCAGCTACCGTTTTCGTCATCGCTCACGTTCGGATCGAGCGTAAATTTGCCGAGCCCGTCCTGCGCCTTTTTCCAATCCTTCGGCAGGCGCACGAGCTCAACGGGACCTTGGTGCCCCTTCATGATGCCCTTGTAGTTATAGGTGTAGTAAGCGCGCCCTGGATCGTTCCAGTAACCGCCCTGATAGCGCGCGCGATACGCGGCCTCGTCGGCGCTCACGTCGCGCGGCGGGCCGATATACTGATCGTCGACGCGGCCGAGCATGCCGCCGCGCGAGGCCTTCCACTGCCACATGTCGACATAGCTGCCGTCGGTCGTGTAGTGGAAGCCGCGCTCGTTCAGCGGCCTTGGCTTGTCCGCGGGGAGGGGGGCGGGGCCGAGATTTGAAACGCCCGCGCCGCCGATTGCCGGCTTGTCGGAAAAGATGATCGCGAGCTTGTCTTCGTAGAAGTCGACCACGTCCATCTGGCTGGCACGGGTGTCGACGTGCCAGCCGTCCTGCTTCTTGACCAGCGGAATGCGGCGCAAGGAGCGCGTCGGGTCGGTCCATTTGAAAGCGAAGAACACCTTTTCGGCGTTGCGCACCGCGCGAACTTCAACCGTCGATTCACCGGGCCCGCCGAAGTTCTCGCCCTGTTGCGTGTGGATGCGCACGGGTCGAGCCCTGTTCCACATCGCCTCGTCAAGGATGCCATCGAGCTTCGGCTCGCCTTCGATCTTGGTGATGACAAGCGTCTCGCGCGTCGCCCAATCAGTCGCCGCGATGCCGGCGATGACAATGACGCCGACCGCGACTGCAATCAGCACCGGCTTCGGCTTGACGGCTTCGGTGACGACCAGCGCCGCAGGACGGAAGACGCGGAAGACCTGCCACCAGCCGCCGAACAGATAGTGCGCGAGAATATGGACGAAGATGTAGCCCAGCCCGATGAAGGCCACATAGGAATGGACTGAGATCAGCCATCCGCCCCAGCCGAGATAAAGGAAGATGCCGGTCACCGTCATGATGACGATGATCAGGTAGGCCGCCCAGTGCAGCAGCACGTTGAGGCCGCCGAAGCGCATCTTGCTCGCGACCGGCATCACCATCACGCGTGTCTTCTTCAGCGCGTTGCGGCTCGCGAGCGCGGAGCGGCGTACATAGACAAGATACGCGGCCGCGCAGAAAAACAGCGTCAGGCCGGCGAGGAAATGCCAGGTCCAGATCTCGCCCTGCGGGAGGACCGGATTGAGCCAGTGTGAGACCGGAGCGCTCAGCGCATCGGCCGCGATTCGGATTCCCGTGAACAGGCTGACGAAAAACGCGATCGCCGTGACCCAGTGCAAGACGAGCGTGCCGACGTCGGTTCGCGGCGGCTGTTCTTGACCGGCGCGGGCGGAAGCGGATGTGACGAAGGATTTTTTGAGGAAGCTGAACCGCCCGTTGGCAAACCGTCTCTGGTAACGATGTCGGCCATAGGTGTCGCTCTCCCGATGGTATCTCAACACCGGCGCTTCATTGCCGGTAACCGACAGTGAATGGACTTGGTAAAATTTTAACGAATGAAATACGTAAATTACCTTAGGTAGCGTGGTAGTGCAGTGCTATCACCCGTATAGTGGATCGTGAAAGCAAGTCCATCAGTATTTTCACGGTTTATTAACCGCATGAGATCGTGGCTAACGCTGCACGATTTTGAGAGAAATTGTTGGAATAGGTCCGAATACGTTGAACCTTCATCGGAGTGCGCGCGACTATCTGAATAGCCGGACTCCCGGCTCGGGGATGCGGCCACCCAAATCCCCGGCGAAACGGCCTGATTCTCCAGAACTCTGCCGGCACCCGGGGGAAATTGGCCTTTTCCTGCGCCATCTTGCTGGCGTGGGTTGATACCCGGGTACGGCCGTATTACTGCGATACACCCCGATTGAACCCGATCCCGTCCCACCGCGACTAACCCTGTGAGCCGGTCAACGGCAGCGATGCAGACCACATCAGACGAAGCGCTGATCGGACGTATCGCAGCCGGCGACAAGCTCGCGATGCAGGTTTTGTTCGCTCGGCATCATGTTCGTGTCTACCGGTTCGTTCTCAGGTTAGTGGGCGAACCAAGCCGGGCGGAAGATCTTATCAGTGAGGTGTTCCTAGACGTCTGGCGCCAGGCCGACCGTTTCGAAGCAAGGTCTCAGGTTTCGACATGGTTGCTGGCGATCGCGAGATACAAGGCCCTCTCGGCCTTGAGGAAGCGACCGGACGAAGAACTGGACGATGAGACCGCACAAGCGATCGAGGATCAAAGCGATGATCCGGAAGTCGCGATGCAGAAGAAGGATACGAGTACGGTTCTGCGGCAGTGCATGACAAAGCTCTCCGCCGAACACCGAGAGATCATCGACCTGGTTTACTACCACGAGAAGTCGGTCGAAGAAGTGTCGAAGATCGTCGGAGTACCGGAGAACACAGTTAAGACGCGCATGTTCTATGCGCGAAAGCGGTTAGGGGAACTGCTCAAGGCAGCGGGAGTGGAACGAGGTTGGCCATGAATACGATGTTCAAAAACAAAGCCGCGGAACGCGAAGAGATCGAAGCTCTTCTGCCGTGGCACGCTGCCGGGACGCTGAGCCGCCGCGAAGCCGACATGGTGGAGCGGGCGCTTGCGACCGACGCCGATCTCGCCGCGCAGTATGAGACGGTGCGCCAGGACCTCGCCGAAACGATCGTGGCGAACGAAACCCTCGGAGCCCCCTCGGCCCGCGCGATGCAGAAGCTGATGGCCGACATCGAGGCCGACGCCTCGACTGCCCGCCGCGCCAAGACGACCTTCAACTTCGGCGAATGGCTGAGCGAGCGTCTTTCGTCCTTCTCGCCCGCGCACGCTGGCGTGGTCGGCGACCGCCGCGGCCCTCGCGGTCGTGCTGCAGGCCGGCCTGCTCGCCGGGATGTTCGTGAACGAGAACAGAAGGGCGCGAGCTTCCAGACCGCCTCGGTGACCGAAGGCGTCGGCGAGACGATCAATGAGCGGCACCTACGCGCTGATCAGCTTCGCGCCGACCGCGAGCGTCGCGGACGTGACCAAGCTGCTCGAGACCTACAAGATCGCCGTGATCGAAGGCCCGAGCGGCGGCGTCTACACGGTTCGCCTCGCGATGACCGGCATGCCGAAAGAAGACCTCGCGCGCACGGTCAAGAAGCTGCAGGACGAGCCGGCGGTCCGCTTCATCGGTCCGAAGCCGGCCGAGTGATCTGAACAGACTGACGTTGCCGGCCTAACAGGCCGGCATTGCGTTTCAGGCGGGATGGGACGTCTGGCGCGAACGGAATCTGCGCGCGCTCGTTGGAGGCACACCCATGTCCGATAAACCCGGCAAAACCTTTTCAATCCGGCGCGCGGCCCGCATCGCGTTGGTTATGCTTGCGAGCAGCACGATCGTGCTGTCATCCGTCGCGGATGGTTTCGCGCGCAGCCTCGGTGGTGGAGGCGGTTTCGGCGGCGGCGGGATGCGCTCCCCCGGCAACAATGGTGGCGGCGGCGGACGTTTCCCCGGCGGCGATGGTCCGCGCCATCCGGGCGGTGACGGCCCGCGCTATCCAGGCGGCGGCGGTCCGCGGTTTCCCGTTGGTGGCGGCGGCGTGATCATGCTCCCGCCCGGCGGCTATGGCCCTGGCGGTCCCGGTGTTGTTGTTGTCGATGATGACGACGATGTTGTCGTGCCGCGCGTGAAGCGCGCGAAGAAACAGAAGCAACAGGCGCAGAAACAGAAGAAGCAACAGCAACAGCAACAGCAACAGCAACAGCAACAGCAACAGCAACAGCAGACGGCGCGGCGCGACGGCTTCAATCCCCCGCCGGCAGGCGAGGGGCGCTTCGTCGCGAACGAGGTGCTGCTGAACATCCCGGCAACGATCTCAACGCCCGCACTCGACACGCTGGCGCGGCGCCATCGCCTGACGCGGCTCGACCTGCAGGACTTCTCGCTGACGCAGCGGCGGCTTGCGCGGCTGCGCATCAATGACGGCCGCCCGGTCGGCACGGTAATCCGCTCGCTGCAGCAGGAAGCGCGCATCCTCGGTGCGCAGCCGAACTATCTCTATTTCGTCCAGCAGGGCGCTGCTGCGGCTCCCGCTGAGCCGACGCAATACGCGCTCGCCAAGCTGCGCCTTCCGCAAGCACACGCGCTCGCGAAAGGGCAGAGCGTGCAGGTCGCCGTGATCGACACCACGATCGATGCGACCCATCCCGATCTGGCCGGCGTCATCGCCACGTCGTTCGATGCGAGCCGGCGCGGCCGACAAGCCGCATCATCATGGCACCGGTATCGCGAGCGTCATCGCGGCGCATGGCAAGCTCACCGGCGCGGCCCCGGGCGTGAAGGTGCTCGCCGTCAACGCGTTCGGCTCCGGCCGCTCCGATGGCTCGACGTCGAGCATCCTCAAAGGGCCTGGAGTGGTCGGGCAAGGCGAACGCGAACGTCATCAACATGAGCTTCGCCGGTCCGTCCGATGGCGAGATGCAGCTCATGCTCTCCGCCTTGCAAAAGAAGGGCACGGTGCTGATCGCGGCGGCCGGCAATGCAGGTCCGAACGCGAAGCCGCTCTATCCGGCGGCATATCCCGATGTGATCGCCGTCACGGCGACGGACGCCGACGACAAGTTGTTCAACCGGGCGAACCGCGGCACGCACATCGCGGTGTCGGCGCCGGGCGTGGCGATTCTCGCGGCTGCGCCGGGCGCGAGCTACCAGATGCAGTCGGGAACCTCGTTCGCCGCCGCGCAGGTGAGCGGCATCGCAGCACTGCTGCTTGAACGGAACCCGAAACTCGACGCGGCGGCGATCCGCCGCATCCTGATGTCGACGGCACGCGATCTGGGAACTCCGGGTCACGACGACCAGTTCGGCTCCGGCCTTGCCGATGCGTTCGGCGCAGTCGAGTCCGCCGCGCCGAAGTCGAGCGATGTTTCAAGCGCGGCTGGACCGACCAATTAGAGGGCCTGAACCTCGCGTCGGCGCGGCGCGACTAATTATCAAGTGATCAATTCAGAAGTTCGGTCGGCGCGTCTGCCCCATTCCACCTGCGCGTCGGTCCGGCTGGCCCGCTCGGACGGTCCCCGTCCGGGCGGGCTGTCCATTTCCGGTCCACCCCGCTCACCATTCCCCGTCCGTCCACTGGACGTATCCGCCGGTTTGTGGCTGTAAAAGACCACAGAGGGGACTGTGGCGTCGATGAGTGGGGACATCATCCTCGAAACCGAGGATCTGACCAAGGAGTTCGCCGGGTTCGTCGCGGTGAACGGCGTGTCGTTGCGCGTTGCGCGCGGCACCATCCACGCGCTGATCGGTCCGAACGGCGCCGGCAAGACCACCTGCTTCAACCTGCTCACCAAGTTTCTGCAGCCGACGCGCGGTCGCATCACGTTCAAGGGCCAGGACATCACGGGTCTGGCGCCGACCGACATCGCGCGGCTCGGTCTGGTGCGCTCGTTCCAGATCTCCGCAGTGTTTCCCGCATCTCACCCTGCGCGAGAACATCCGCATCGCGCTGCAACGCAAGCGCGGCGGCTCGTTCGATTTCTGGAATTCGAAAGGCGTGCTCGACGAATACAACGATCGCGCCATGGCGCTGCTCGGCGACGTCGGCCTGCGCGATTATGCCAAGCTCACCGCGGTCGAGTTGCCCTACGGCCGCAAGCGCGCGCTCGAACTCGCGACCACGATCGCGCTCGATCCCGAGATGCTGCTGCTCGACGAGCCGACTGCCGGCATGGGACATGAGGACATCGACCGCATCACGGCGTTGATCAAGTCCGTCTCTGCGAACCGCACGGTGCTGATGGTCGAGCACAATCTTTCTGTCGTCTCCACGCTGTCCGATCGCATCACCGTGCTGACGCGCGGGCGCGTTCTTGCGGAGGGCGACTACGAAACCGTCTCGAATGATCCGGAGGTGCGCGAAGCGTACATGGGGGTCGGGCATGCTTGATACGACGCGTGGCGCGCCGCTGCTCGCCGTCGATGGCCTGCAGTCCTGGTACGGCGAGTCGCACATCCTGCACGGCGTGACGTTCGATGTGCGCCCCGGCGAAGTGGTGACGCTGCTCGGCCGCAACGGCGCCGGCAAGACCACCACGCTCAAATCCGTCATGGGCATCGTCGGCCAGCGCTCCGGCTCGGTGAAGTTCGAGGGCCGCGAGCTGATTGGACTTTCGTCGAATGTGATCGCCCGGCAGGGCATCGCGTTCTGCCCGGAGGAGCGCGGCATTTTCGCGAGCCTCGACGTCGAGGAGAACCTTTACCTCCCGCCCGTCGTGAAGCCCGGCGGGCTCAGCGTCGAGAAGATTTTCGAGCTGTTTCCGAACCTGAAGGAGCGGCTGCACAGCCAGGGGACGAAGCTTTCGGGCGGCGAGCAGCAGATGCTGGCGATCGGCCGCATCCTGCGTACCGGTGCGCGGTTGCTGCTGCTGGACGAGCCGACCGAGGGCCTAGCGCCGGTCATCATCCAGCAGATCGGCCGGACCATCAAAACGCTGAAGGAGCAGGGTTTTACCATTCTGCTCGTTGAACAAAATTTCCGCTTCGCCTCGACCGTCGCGGACCGCTATTACGTGATGGAGCACGGCCGGGTCGTGGAACAATTCGCCAATTCCGAACTGGACGCAAACCTCGAAAAGCTGCACGAGTATCTCGGGGTGTGACCGGAATTACTGCAGGTTCTGACCCGCATGGGTCAAGAAAACATGAGCAAAAGGAGATGGGAATGAAACGCACTTTGGGCTTGGCGGCACTTGCCGTCGCGCTCGCGTCCAGCACCGCGCTGGCGCAGCAGGTTACCGTGAAGATCGGCGTGTTGAGCGACATGTCGAGCCTCTACGCCGACATCGGCGGACCGGGCTCGGTTGCCGCCGCGAAGCTCGCGGTCGCCGACTTCAACGCCACCAACAAGGACGTGAAGGCCGAGATCGTCAGCGGCGATCACCAGAACAAGCCGGACGTCGGCTCGAGCATCGCCAACCAGTGGATCGACGTTGAGAAGGTCGACGTGATCCTGGACACGCCGAATTCGGGCGTCGCGCTCGCCGTCAACGAAATCATCCGCAACAAGAACAAGGTGTTCATCAATTCGGGCGCCGCGTCGTCCGACCTGACGGGCTCGAAGTGCTCGCCGAACACCGTGCACTGGACCTACGACACCTGGATGCTGGCGAACGGCACCGGCAAGGCAATCGTGAAGACCGGCGGCGATACCTGGTTCTTCCTCACCGCCGACTACGCGTTCGGTCACGCGCTCGAGCGCGACACGTCCGCGGTCGTCGAGAAGAATGGCGGCAAGGTTGTCGGCAAGGTGCGCCACCCGCTCAACACCAACGACTTCTCGTCGTTCCTGCTGCAGGCGCAGACCTCGAAGGCGAAGGTGATCGGCATGGCCAATGCCGGCGGCGATACCATCAATACGATCAAGTCGGCGGCCGAGTTCGGCATCAGCAAGGGCGGGCAGAGCCTCGCCGGACTTCTGGTGTTCGCGAGCGACGTCAATGCGCTCGGCTTGCAGACTGCTCAGGGCCTGACGCTGACCGAGACCTGGTACTGGGACCAGAACGACGCCAACCGCGCCTGGACCAAGAAGTGGGCGGCGGAGCGTGGCGGCTCGGGCAAGTTCCCGACCATGATCCATGCCGGCGTCTACGCGGGCGTGACCCACTACCTCAAGGCGGTTGCGGCGCTGAAGAGCGGCGCGGACGGCAAGGCGGTGGTTGCGAAGATGAAGGAACTGCCGACCGACGATCCGCTGTTCGGCAAGGGCACGATCCGCGCCGACGGCCGCAAGGTCCACGACGCGTACCTCTATGAGGTGAAGAAGCCCGCGGACAGCAAGCACCCGGGCGACTTCTATAATGTGCGCGCCACCATCCCGGCGGCGGAAGCGTTCCGTCCGCTGAAGGAAGGCAGCTGCCCGCTGGTCGGGAGCTGATACCGCTTAGCAGTCCCGGACGCAGTGTAGCGCATAGCGGTGCACTGCTGATCCGGGACCCCGGTTTTCTGGTTTAGCTAACCGGCATCCCGGGTCTGCATCGCACCACTGCGTGATGCGATGCGCCCGGGACACGCGGCAGGCGATTTTCATGTTCGAAATCTTCGGCATTCCCTCGCAGGCATTGTTCGGGCAGCTGCTGCTCGGGCTGATCAACGGCTCGTTCTACGCGCTGCTCAGCCTCGGGCTTGCCGTGATCTTCGGCATGCTCAACATCATCAATTTCGCGCATGGCGCCCAGTACATGCTGGGCGCGCTGAGTGCGTATTTGCTGCTGCAGTTCGCCGGCGTCAGCTACTGGGTGGCGCTGATCATTGCGCCGATCGCTGTCGGAATTATCGGTGTCATCATCGAGCGCACGATGCTGCAATGGCTCTACAAGCTCGATCACCTCTACGGACTGCTGCTCACCTTTGGTCTTGCGTTGATCATCGAAGGATTGGTTCGCAATCACTACGGCTCGGCTGGATTGCCCTACGCGATGCCGGACTCGCTGCGCGGCGGACAAAACCTTGGCTTCATGTTCCTGCCGAACTACCGCGCCTGGGTGGTCGTCTTCTCGCTCGTCATTTGCCTCGGTACGTGGTTCGTGATCGAGCGCACGCGGCTTGGCGCCTACCTGCGCGCCGCGACCGAGAACCCGACGCTGGTGCGCGCCTTCGGCATCAACGTGCCGCTGATGATTACGCTGACTTATGGGTTCGGCGTCGGACTCGCGGCGCTCGCGGGCGTGATGGCGGCGCCAATCTATAACGTCAGTCCGCAGATGGGTTCGTCGCTGATCATCGTGGTGTTTGCCGTGGTGGTGATCGGCGGCATGGGCTCGATCATGGGCGCGATCGTCACCGGCTTCGGCCTCGGCGTCGTCGAGGGGTTGACCAAGGTCTTCTTCCCCGAAGCGTCCGCCACGGTGATCTTCATCATCATGGCGATCGTCCTGCTGGTGCGGCCGGCCGGACTGTTCGGAAGGACCGCGTAATGGCCGTCGTCGCCGAAACCGAATCCATCACCGCATCCGCGCATTCCGCCGAGGGCACGAGCGAGAAGATCGCGTTCCTCGTGATGGTCGTCGTGCTGATCGTCGCGCCGTTCTTCGTCTATCCGCTGTTCCTGATGCAGGCGCTGTGCTTCGCGCTGTTCGCCTGTGCGTTCAATCTGCTGATCGGCTATGTCGGGCTACTGTCGTTCGGCCACGCACTCTATTTCGGCTGGGCGAGCTACCTGTCGGCGCATGCCGCCAAGGTGTGGGGTTTCCCGCCGGAGCTCGCGATCCTCACCGGCACGCTGACTGCGGCGGCTTTCGGTGTCGTGGCCGGTTCGCTCGCGATCCGCCGCCAGGGCATCTACTTCGCGATGATCACACTCGCGCTTGCGCAGATGATGTTCTTTTTCGCACTGCAGGCGAAGTTCACCGGCGGTGAAGATGGCATCCAGTCGGTGCCGCGTGGAAAAATGTTCGGCGTCCTCAACCTCGCCGACCAGACCACGATGTACGTCGTTGTCGTCGTGATCTTCCTGGCCGGGTTCCTGTTTATTCACCGCATCATCAACTCGCCCTTCGGCGAGGTGTTGAAGGCGATCCGCGAGAACGAGCCGCGCGCGATCTCGCTCGGCTACAAGACCGACCGCTACAAGCTGGTGGCGTTCGTGCTGTCAGCGACGCTTGCAGGACTCGCCGGCGCAACCAAGGCGATCGTGCTGCAGATCGCCTCACTCACCGATGTCGACTGGCCGATGTCGGGCGAGGTGGTGCTGATGACGCTGGTCGGCGGGCTCGGCACGGTGTTTGGCCCGGTGGTCGGAGCCTTCGTGATCATCGCGATGCAGAACTTCCTCAACGCGCTGGATCAATGGGTTATCGTGATTCAGGGCATCATTTTCGTGCTCTGCGTGCTGCTGTTCCGGCGCGGCATCGTCGGCGAGATCGCCCACCTGCTGCGGATCAAGCTCTGAGCGGTTGTCGCTGAGACCGATGCCATTTGGCAACGCTCGCAAAAAATCCGTCCGGCTTGTCCACAAAGCGGAACGGCGACAGCAGTCTTCCGTTGCCTGACTGACCGCCCCGCGTGAGTATCGCGGCGGGGCTGCTTGTTCTTTCCAGTATCGCGTCAGGGCTCCTGTTCGAGTCAGTAGCGTGCGTGTGTTGTACGCCGGGCGTGTTCGCTTGGCCGGAGACATGTTTCGCGCACTCCAGGGGGCGGACGCGTATGGCGGAAGCGTCGGTACAGACATCGATCGAAACTGTACGCAAGTGGCATGCGCTCGCGGAGCGCCGCCGCCGCCACTACGTCGAACTCTATCGCAGCGAACGCTGGAAGCGTTATTTCACCGAGGACGTTTTCCTCGCGCAGATGCGCGACGCGATTCAGAACGCCGAGGTCTGGGCGAACATCTTGGCGCGCGCGGGCGAGCCAGTTCAGCCGACAAAGGCTGCCTAGCAGCGCCACCAGCATGTGATTGCCGAAGGGCAGGGGCCTCGCCCAAGGCGGTTGGCCCGGTTGCCGAACTGTGGTCAATTCCGGTGAACTTTGCCCCCAAAGCCCCGGAACGCACATGAATTTCGTCACGCCCAATCCGTTCACCACGCGTCCTGAAATCGAAGGCACTTTCGGGGTCGTCACCTCCACCCACTGGATCGCGACGGCGGTCGGCATGGGTATTCTGGAGCGCGGCGGAAACGCGTTCGACGCAGCCTGCGCGACCGCCTTCACGCTGCAGGTCGTTGAGCCGCATCTGAACGGGCCGGGCGGCGACGTGCCGGTCATCCTCTACGACATGCGGCGCGGCAAGCCGGAGGTGATCTGCGGGCAGGGTTCGGTCCCGGCCGGGGCCACCATCGCGCATTACCGGGACAAGCTCGGTCTCGATCTGGTGCCAGGCACCGGGCTGCTCGCAGCCTGCATTCCCGGCACGTTCGACACCTGGATGACGCTGCTGCGCGACTACGGCACGATGCGCGTCGCCGACGTGCTGACGCCCGCGATCGGCTATGCGCGCAACGGCTATCCGCTGGTCGAGCGTATCTGCGCCACCATCGACACCGTGAAGGACCTGTTCCGCGATCACTGGCCGACGTCGGCGGCCGTGTATCTGCGGGGCGGCAAGGTGCCGAAGCCGGGCACGCACTTCACCAGTCCGAAAATGGCCGAGACCTACGAGCGCATCCTGACCGAGGCGCAGTCGGGCGGCGGAAACCGCGAGGCCGAGATCGAGCGGGCCCGTGCCGCGTGGAGCAAAGGCTTCGTCGCCGAGGCCATCGACAAGTTCTGCCGCACGCAGGAGGTCATGGACACCTCCGGACGTCCACATCGCGGCGTGCTGACCGCCGACGACATGGCGAAATGGCAGGCGACCGTCGAGGCGCCGATTTCCTACGACTATGGACGCTACACGGTGCTGAAGGCGAACACGTGGACTCAAGGGCTCGTCGTGCTGCAGCAGCTCGCGCTCGCCAAGGGCTTCGACTTCGACTCGTTCGACCCGCGCGGGCCGGATTTCATCCACTATCAGGTCGAGTGCGCCAAGCTCGCCTTCGCGGACCGCGACACCTTCTATGGTGACCCGAAGTTCGTCGACGTGCCGGTCGATGTGCTGCTCTCCGACGCCTACAACGATGCCCGCCGCAAGCTGATCACCAGGGAAGCTTCGCACGAGATCCGCCCCGGCAAGATCGACGGCTTTGGCAAGACCATGGGCGTGCGCCTTGCGGACGCCGCGCGCGCCGCGGTCGGTGCGAGCGGAGCAGGGGAGCCGACCGTCGGCGACATCCCGTGGACGCACGATGAGGACGATCTGCCCGACGCGATCGCCGCGCAGGCGAAGAAGCGCGAGAAGATGGGCGCGGTGCCGGGCGACACCGTGCACTTCGACATCGTCGACAAGGACGGCAATATGGTGTCATCGACGCCGTCCGGTGGCTGGCTGCATTCCTCGCCGGTCATTCCCGATCTCGGATTTCCGCTCGGCACCCGCGCGCAGATGTTCTGGCTTGAGGAAGGCCATCCGGCCTCGCTCGCGCCCGGCAAGCGCCCGCGCTCGACACTCACGCCGACGCTCGCCTTACGCGATGGAGAGCCGTATCTCGCCTGGGGCTCGCCCGGCGGCGACCAGCAGGACCAGTGGATCACGCAGTTCTTCCTGCGCCACGTCCATTCGGGCATGAACTTGCAGGAAGCGATCGATGCGCCGGCTTGGCACACCGAGCATTTCCTGTCGTCGTTCTGGCCGCGCACCGCGCGTCCGGGCGTGGTGGTGGTCGAAGGCCGCGTGCCGAAAGCGACGCAGGACGAACTGAAGAAACGCGGCCACAAACTCGAAGTCGGTCCGGACTGGTCGGAGGGCCGCCTCACCGCTGCGTCGAAGGACGGCAAGCGGCGCAAGGCCGCCGCCAATCCGCGCGGCATGCAAGGCTACGCGGCGGGGCGGTGATGCAGAATTCCGCTCATCCCCGCGTAAGCGGGGATCCATAGAGCAATACGGTGAGCTTCTTCGTCTACATTCTCGCTAGCCGCAAGAACGGGACGTTGTACATTGGGATGACCGACGACCTCGCGCGTCGGGTTTGGATGCATCGCGAGGGCGTGTTGGATGGCTTTACCAAGCAGTACGGTGTGAAGACGCTGGTTTGGTACGAGGTGCACGAAACGCGCGAGACTGCGTTCACCCGGGAGCGCGCGATGAAAAAATGGAATTGCGCGTGGAAGATCGAACTGATTCAGAGAGAAAATCCCGAGTGGCGTGATCTTTATGATGATCTCCTGCGCTGACCAAAGATGGATCCCCGCTTTCGCGGGGATGAGCGGAGAGTGCGTATGACCTGGTCGCTGATCGCGCGTGATCCTGCGACCGGCGCCTTCGGCATCGCTGTCGCCACGAAAAACTTTGCGGTCGGCTGCCGCGTGCCGCACATCGCGGCCGGTATCGGCGCCGTCGCGACCCAGGCGCTGTCCAATCCGTTCTACGGCGTCAATGGCATCAAGCTGTTGCGCCAAGGCGCGGCCGCGCCCGACACCGTCAAGGCACTGACCGCTGCGGACGATGGCCGCGAGCATCGTCAGGTCCATGTGATGGACGCGATAGGGCGCATCGCGGCACACACCGGCAAGGACTGTATCGACTGGTGCGGCTCGACGCCGGGGAGGGATTTTCGATCGCGGGCAACATGCTGGCGGGCCCGGCCGTCATTCAGGACACCGCAAACGCCTATGTGGCGAACGCCACGCTGCCGTTTCCGCGCCGCCTCATCGCGGCGCTGAAGGCGGGCGAAGCCGCAGGCGGCGACAAGCGCGGCAAGCAGTCCGCCGCGTTGCTGATTTACGGCGAGGAAGAGTGGCCCGACCTCGACCTGCGCGTCGACGATCACACCGATCCGCTCGCCGAGCTTGAGCGGCTGGAAGCCGTCAGCCGCGAGCGCTGGGTGCATTTCGCGAAATTCCTGCCCAGCAAGCGCGATCCGGTCGGCATCATCGACCGCGCGAAACTCGAAGCCGGTATCGCGGCTGCCCTTGCCGAGGCGAAGTGATGGTGCGGACCGAATACTCCGCGTGTCCCGCACGCGATGACAGCACGTAGTGGTCTCGATTGGGCATCGCAGATGCGGGACCCCGGTTACCTTTGCTTCCAAGAAACCGGGGTCCCGGGTCTGCAGCGCACCGTTTCACGCTGCGCTGCGCCCGGGACACGGGAAGCCCGATGACGCAGCCGCTGCTGGCGATCGAGAACCTGCGCGTGGTGTTTCACGGCGACCGCGGCCGCCGCACCGTCGCGGTCGACGGCGTCGATCTCTCGCTCGCGCGCGGCTCGCACACTCGGTATCGTCGGCGAGTCCGGCTGCGGCAAAAGCGTCACGTCGCTCGCCGTGATGGGCCTGTTGCCGAGGGCGAGCGCGCAGGTGTCCGGCAACGTGACGTTCGACGGCATCGGGCTGCTCGACCTGCCGGATCGCAAATTGCGCGACCTGCGCGGCGACCGCCTCGCGATGATTTTTCAGGAGCCGATGACCTCGCTCAATCCGAGCTACACCATCGGCGAGCAGATCGTCGAAGTGCTGGTCCGCCACCGCGACATGAGCGAGCGCGAGGCGCGCGAGAAGGCGATCGCGCTGCTCAAGCGCGCCGGCATTCCGTCGCCGGTGGAGCGCATCGACGACTATCCGCACAAGCTGTCCGGCGGCATGCGCCAGCGCGCCATGATCGCGATTGCGCTCGCCTGCGATCCCGAATTGTTGATCGCCGATGAGCCGACCACCGCGCTCGATGTGACCATCCAGGCGCAGATCCTCGACTTGATGCGCGAACTCAAGCGCACCAGCGACGCCGCCATCATCCTGATCACGCACGATCTGGGCGTCGTCGCTGAGGTGTGCGACGAGGTTGCCGTGATGTATGCGGGCGAGATCGTCGAGCGCGCGCCGGCCGACGCCCTGTTCGAGAATCCCGAGCATCCGTACACGGTCGGATTGCTCGCCTCGATCCCGCGCATCGACCAGCGCGCCGAGAAACTCGCCGCGATCGAGGGCGTGCTGCCCGACATGACCGATCCGCCGGTCGGCTGCCGCTTCGCGGCGCGCTGTCCGTTCGTGCTGGAGGACTGCCGCGCCGCGCCGCCGCCAGTGGTCGATCTCGGCGGGCGCTGGTCGCGCTGCCTGCGCGCGCCTTTGGAACAGCTCGTCGCATGACCGCGCTGGTCGAAGCCGAAGGGCTGGTGAAAGACTTCGT
The DNA here is from genome assembly GCA_963779545.1 of uncultured Alphaproteobacteria bacterium. Lineage (GTDB taxonomy): Bacteria > Pseudomonadota > Alphaproteobacteria > Rhizobiales > Xanthobacteraceae > PALSA-894. The sequence goes on from CAVZYQ010000023.1 coordinate 256,066, forward strand.
CGCGCGCCGCTCCGTGTTCGGCCGCCCGACCGCGCATGTGCATGCGGTCGATGGCGTGAGCTTCACGGTCGAAGCCGGCAAGACGCTGGCGCTGGTCGGCGAATCCGGGTTCGGGCAAGTCGACCGTCGGGCGGCTCGTACTCCGCCTGATCGAGCCGACCGCCGGCCGCATGCGCTTCGACGGGCAGGATGTGTTCGCGCTCGATGACGCGCAGACCCGCGCCTTCCGCCGTCAGGCGCAGCTTGTGTTTCAGGACCCGTACGCCTCGCTCAATCCGCGCATGACGGTCGCCGACATCATCGCGGAGCCGATCGCGCTGCACGGCATCGTGCCGCCGCGCGAGCGCCGCGAGCGGGTCGCGCAGGTTTTGCAAATGGTCGGACTGGAGCCGCGCTTTGCGCCGCGCTATCCGCATGAGTTCTCCGGCGGCCAGCGCCAGCGCATCGTGATTGCGCGCGCGCTCGCGGTCGAGCCGAAGCTGATCGTGTGCGACGAGCCGGTCTCTGCGCTCGATGTGTCGATCCGCTCGCAGGTGCTGAACCTGCTGCGGGAGCTGCAACAGCGCCTCGGGCTTGCCTACATCTTCATCTCGCACGATCTCGCGGTGGTGAAGCACATCGCCGACCATGTCGCCGTGATGTATCTCGGCCGCATCGTCGAGACCGCACCGACCGACGAGCTTTTCGCCCATCCGCGCCACCCCTACACGCAGGCGCTGCTCTCCGCGATCCCCGTGCCGCGGCCACGCGCCCGGCGCGACCGCACCATCCTGCCGGGCGATGTGCCGAGTCCGATCAATCCGCCGCCCGGCTGCCACCTGCATCTGCGCTGCCCGCATGCGATCGAGCGCTGCAAGGTCGAGCGGCCTGCGCTGATCGCGGACGGTATGCACGCCACCGCCTGCCACCGTTGGCCCGAGTTACCCGCCGTCGCCGCAACGCCGCTCGACGCCGGCCGCTCGGCGGCTTTCGAGCGGTTGATCGGCGCATTTGCCGCGCAGACGGACGTGCGTGCGAAGTCCGGTGTTGATACAGTTGGGCAAGGGCGCGCCAAAGCGCCCGCCCAGCCGGTCAGTGAGGGGAGATCGTCATGAAAGCTTTGCGCTTTGCGGCTGCGGCCGCGCTTGTTGCTCTTTCCTGCGGCACCGCGGCCGCGCAATCCCATCTGCGCATCGGCCTTGCGGAAGACCCGGACGTGCTCGATCCGACGCTCGCCCGCACTTACGTCGGGCGCATCGTGTTCGCGTCGATCTGCGACAAGCTGTTCGACGTGAACGAGAAGCTGGAGGTTGTCCCGCAACTCGCGCTCAGCCATGAGACATCGGAAGACGGAAAGTCCGTCACCATCAAGCTGCGCCCGAACGTAAAATTCCACGACGGCGAGGCCTTCAACGCCGAGGCGGCGAAGTTCTCGCTGGAGCGGCACCTCAACATGCAGGGCTCGTTCCGCCGGCCGGAACTGGCCGCGGTCGAGAAGGTCGACGTCGTCGATCCGACGACGATCAAGCTGTCGCTCAAGTCGCCATTCTCGCCGCTGATCGCACAGCTCACCGACCGCGCCGGCATGATGGTGTCGCCCAAGGCCGCCACCGAAGCCGCAGACAAGTTCGGCCTCAAGCCGGTGTGCGCCGGACCTTACAAGTTCGTCGAGCGCGTGCAGCAGGACCGCATCGTGGTCGAGAAGTTCGCGGACTACTGGGACAAGGACAAAGTCTCGATCGACCGCATCACCTATCTGCCGATCGTTGACGCGACCGTGCGCCTCGCGAACCTGAAGTCCGGCGGGCTCGACCTGATCGAGCGCCTTGCCGCGACCGACATCGCGGCGGTGAAGTCCGACAACAGGCTCAAGCTCAGTCAAATCCCCGACCTGAGCTACTGGGGCATCACCATCAACGTCGCGAATGGTGACAAGGCGAAGAACCCGCTCGGCCAGAACGTCAAGGTGCGCCAGGCGCTAGAGCTCGCGATCGATCGCGAGGCGATCAACCAGGTGGTGTTCAACGGCGAGTTCGTCCCGGGCAACCAGTGGGTCAGCCCGCAGAACTCCTACTATCAGCAGAGCCTGCCGATCCCGAAGCGCGACGTCGCCAAGGCGAAGGCGCTGATCAAGGAGGCAGGCGTCGCAACGCCGATCGTCATCGACTTCATGGTGCCGCAGGGCGCCGAGAACAAGGCGATCTCCGAGGTGGTGCAGGCGATGGCGGCCGAAGTCGGCATCGACATGCGCATCCGCGTCACCGAGTTCGCGACCTCGCTGAAGCAGGGAGAGCAGGGCGAGTATCAGGCCTACCTGATCGGCTGGAGCGGCCGCACCGACCCGGACGGCAACTCCTACATCTTTCACAAGACCAAGGCGCCGCAGAACAACAGCGGCATCTCCAATCCGGAGGTCGACAAGGCGCTCGACGACGCGCGGCTGACATCCGATCCGGCCAAGCGCAAGACGATCTATGAGAAAGCTGCCAAGATCGTGAACACCGAAATCCCGATCCTCTATCTCTATCACCGCAAGGTGCTGATCGCGCAGACGACGCGGGTGGATGGCTTCGTGCCGGTGCCGGACGGGCTGGTGCGGGTGGTGGGGTTGAGGATCAAGTGACCACGCTCGCGCGGTCTTCATCCCTCCCCCTTGCGGGGAGGGTGGACGCGGCGCGAAGCGACGCGGCGGGGTGGGGGTCACAGTTTTTGGCCCCATCCCGCGCTCGCATCGACTACGCCCACCCTCAACCCCTCCCCGCAAGGGGGAGGGAGTCAACCGAGCGTGGCGCACGATAAATGCTCACCTTCCTCGCCAAGCGCATCGTGCAGCTGATCCCGACACTGTTCTTCGTGTCGGTGCTGATCTTCTCGCTGCAGCAATTGCTGCCCGGCGACCCGGCGCATGATCATGGCGGGCGAGGATCGCGACCCCGCGGTGATCGAGCAGATCCGCAAGCAGTATCGCCTCGATCAGCCGATCCCGGTGCAGTACGTGTTCTGGGTCAAGGGCGTGCTCTCCGGCGATCTCGGCGAGTCGATGCGCAACAAGCAGAAGGTGCTCGACCTCGTCCTGCAGAAGCTGCCGGTCACGATGCAGCTTGCCGGTATGGCGATCGTGATCGCGCTGATGATCGGGATCACGGCGGGCGTCGTCTCGGCGGTCTACAAGGATACGCCGCTCGACTACGCCGCCAACGTGTTCGCGCTGTGGGGTCTCTCCACGCCGAACTTCTGGCTCGGCATCATGCTGATCTTCCTCTTCTCGGTGCAACTCGGCTGGCTGCCGCCTTCGGGCTACGTCCCGCTCACCGAGGACTGGCGGCAAAGTCTCGCCACCACCATCATGCCGGCCTTCGTGCTCGGCAACGCGATCGCCGCCGTCCTGATGCGCCATACCCGCAGTGCCATGCTGCAGGCGCTCAACAGCGATTACGTCCGTACCGCGCGCGCCAAGGGGTTGCTGGAACGCACCGTGATACTCAAGCACGCGATGCGCAATGCGCTGACGCCGGTGATCACGCTCGGCGCGCTCGAATTCGGCACGCTGCTGTCCGGCGCGGTGCTCACCGAGCAGATCTTCACCATTCCGGGTTTCGGCAAGCTGATCATCGATGCGGTGTTCAACCGCGACTACGCGGTGGTGCAGGGCGTCGTGCTGGTCACCGCCACGACCTACATCACACTCAATCTCATCGCCGACCTGCTCTACGTGCTGGTCAATCCGCGGCTGAGGGCGTGATGGCCGACGTCCCCTACGATAACGCGCTGGTCGCCAAGCGCGCCGACGAGACGATCGAAAGCCCGATGCGGCGCGCGCTGCGCCGCCTCAAACGCCGCAAGGGCGCGATCTTCGGGCTGATCATCATCGCGCTGTTCGTCCTGCTCGCGGTGTTCGCGCCGCTGATCTCGCCGTACGACCCGGCAGCGCAAAGCTGGACGACCGTGCGCAAGGCGCCGTCATGGGCGCACTGGTTCGGCACCGACGATGTCGGGCGCGACGTGCTGGCGCGCGTGATCTACGGTGCGCGCGCTTCCCTGCTCGCGGGCGTGATCTCGGTTGCCATCGCGCTGTCGGTAGGCGTGCCGCTCGGGTTGGTCTCCGGCTATCTCGGCGGCTGGGTCGATGCGCTACTCTCACGCATCACCGACGCGATGCTGGCCGTTCCGTTTCTTATTCTGGCGATCGCGCTTGCGGCCTTCCTCGGCCCAAGCCTGACCAACGCCATGATCGCCATCGGTGTCACTACCACGCCAATCTTCATCCGCCTGACGCGCGGGCAAGTAATGACCGTGAAGGTGGAGGACTATGTCGAGGCGGCGCGCGCCATCGGCAATCCGCGCTGGCGCATCGCGTTGTTTCACATCCTGCCGAACATCATGCCGGCGCTGCTGGTGCAGGGCACGCTCTCGATCGCGGCCGCGATCATCGCGGAGGCTGCGCTCTCGTTCCTCGGCCTGGGCCAGCAGCCGCCCGCGCCGTCGTGGGGCTCGATGCTCAATTCGGCGCAGCGCTTCCTCACCACCGCCTCCTGGATGGCGATCTGGCCGGGGCTTGCGATTTTCCTGACGGTGCTGTCATTCAACCTGGTCGGCGACGGCCTGCGCGATGCGCTCGATCCCAAGGAACGTTAGAGAACAAAAAAATGGCAAAGAACGGCGAAGGCGACATCCTCGAATGGCTCGGCACGCAGCAGGGCGCGATGCTCAATCTGCTCGAAGAGATCGTGAACATCGACGGCGGCTCGTACGACAAAGCGGGCGTGGACGCGGTTGGCGTGCGGCTGCGCCAGTTTCTCGAAGGCGAGGGGATCGCCTGCGAGACCATCGAGAATGACGCGTTCGGCGATGCGCTGCGCGCGACCGTGGGCGGGCCGTCGAACTCGGCGATCATGCTGATGGGCCATCGCGACACGGTGTTTCCCAAAGGCGAGCCGACGCGCCGCCCGTTCAAGATCGAGAACGGCAGCGCCTATGGTCCGGGCGTCGCCGACATGAAGGCCGGCCTGGTGATGAACGCCTTCGTGCTCGCCGCCTTCCAGAAATTCGGCGGCGCGCCTGCGCCTTTGGTTGGGCTTTTTACGTCCGACGAGGAAATCGGTTCGCCCGCCTGCCGCCCGATCATCGAGGCGGAGGCGCGCCGCGCCCGCGCGGTGTTCAACTCCGAGCCGGGCCGCCCGAGCGGCAACGTGGTGAGCGGCCGCAAGGGCGGCGTGTTCATGAAGATGGAGGTTACCGGCAAGGCGGCGCATTCCGGCGGCAACTATCAGGAAGGCATTTCGGCGATCGAGGAACTGGCGCGCAAGACCATCGCGCTGCACGCAATCACCGATCTGACCAAAGGCACGACCGTCAATGTCGGGCTCATCTCGGGCGGGCAGACCGTCAACACCGTCGCGCCGTGGGCGAAATGCGAGATCGACCTGCGCTACGTCACGCCCCCAGACCGTGAGGACGCGATGGCGAGGATCACGCGCATCGTCGAGACCGCGACCGTGCCGGGCACGAGCGCGAAGCTTGAGATCGCGGGCGAATTCAAGCCGCTGGTGCAGGGGCCGGAGAACAAGAAATTGTTCGATCACTATGCGGGTTGCGCGAACGATCTCGATATCAAAGTCGAGGGCGAGTTCACCGGTGGTTGCGCGGATTCCGGCTTCACCTCGGGTGTCGGCACGCCGACCATCTGCGCGGTTGGACCGATCGGCGCCAAGGCGCACACGCCGGAGGAATATCTCGTGGTCGACTCGCTCGTCCCCCGCGCGCAGACGCTCGCGCTGGCGGTGGCGCGGCTGATCTGACCCGGCCGCTTGCCTCCCGGCCGTCACCCATTATGATCCGCGCTCCTTTTGCGCCCCTCCCGCACATCGAGCATCCGACACATGACCAGCGCGCTCTTCTCGCCGTACAAGATCAATGGCCTGGAACTGGCCAACCGCATCAACGTCGCGCCGATGTGCCAGTACTCGGCGCACGACGGGGTCATCGGCGACTGGCACATGACGCATCTCGGCATGCTGGCGAATTCCGGCGCCGGGCTGGTGTTTGTCGAGATGACCGACGTGGAGCGGCGCGGCCGCATCACGCACGGCTGCGTCGGCATCTATTCGGACGAATGCGAGGCGGCGTTCACTCGTGTCATCGCGCATTGCAAGCGCATCGGCACCGCGAAGTTCGGCATCCAGATCGCGCATGCAGGGCGGAAGGCGTCTTCGCAGCGGCCGTGGGAAGGCGGGCAGGGGCTGAAGGAAGATCAGGACCCGTGGCCGACGATCGGCCCGTCCGCGATCCCGTTCGGCGCCGCGTGGCCCGCGCCGCGCCAGATGACCGAGGAAGACATCGCGCAGGTGCGCGACGCCTACATCAATGGCGCGAAGCGCGCCGTTCGCGCAGGCTTCGACACAATCCAGTTGCACATGGCGCACGGCTACCTGATCCACGCCTTCGCCTCGCCGATTTCGAACCGGCGCAACGACAGCTACGGCGGCGATCTCAAGGGCCGCATCAAGTTCAGCCTCGAAGTGCTGCGCGGCATGCGCTCGGTGCTGCCGAAGGACTATCCGCTCGGCGCGCGCATCTCGGCGGTCGACTGGGTCGACGGCGGCCTGACGGCCGACGACGCGGTGCAGTGGGTCAGCGCCATGAAGGAGAGCGGCCTCGACTTCGTCGATGTCTCCTCGGGCGGCGTCAATGCCGACGTGCGCACGCCCACGACGCCGGGCTACAACGTGCCGATCGCCGAGCAGATCAAGCGCGAGACCGGCATGCCGACCAGCGTGGTCGGGCTGATCGCGACGCCGAAGCAGGCCGAAGAGATCGTCGCAAGCGGCAAGGCCGACATGGTCGCGCTCGGCCGCGCCATGCTGGAAGACCCGCATTGGGCCTGGATGGCCGCCAAGGAGCTTGGCGCGGACGTCGCCCGCCCGAACCAGTACCTGCGTGCCGCGCCCAAGCTTTGGCCGGGCGCGCTCTACCGCGACAACGCCGCGTAGAAAAATCTTCCCCGAGGCTTGCGACCGGCTGAAAACCGCGCTGCCTGCGACATTTTGGATTGGCGGCCCTGTGGGATGCGCCGCGCGGAGTGCTATAAGCACGCCACGAGGGGAGTTTAGCGGGCGCCTGACAGCCCGCGAACGGGAGGACACCAGATGAAGCGTTTGATTTCGGCGCTGCCGGTTGCACTGGCGGCCGCACTGTTTGCACCCGGCGCGCAGGCGCAGGACACCATCAAGATCGGCTGGGCGATTTCCAAGTCGGGCCCGTTCGCGGCCGGCGCCGCCGTCACCACGCTGCCGAACTATCAGGTGTGGGTGAAGGACGTGAACGACAAAGGCGGCCTCACCGTCGGCGGCAAGAAGATGAAGATCGAGGTGATCGAGTACGACGATCGCTCGAATTCCGAAGAGATGGTCAAGGCGGTCGAGCGCCTTGCCACGCAGGACAAGGTCGACTTCATCCTGCCGCCCTGGAGCACCGGCATGAACCTCGCCGCCGCTCCGGTGTTCAACAAATACGGCTATCCGCATCTCGCCGTGACGGCGAACTCGAACCGCGCGCCCGAGATGGTGAAGCGCTGGCCGAACCTCACGTTCTGGCTCGGCCTGCCGTCGGAGCTGGTCGACGGCCTCGTCGACACGCTGAGCACGCTGCGCAAGGACGGCAAGATCGGCACCAAGATCGCGATGGCCGCCGTCGGCGACCAGTTCGGCATCGAGCAGTCGACCGCCGCGCGCGAGGGCCTGAAGAAGGCCGGCTTCGAACTGGTCTATGACAAGTCCTATCCGTTCGGCACGCAGGACCTGCAGCCGGTCGTGAAGGACGCACAGGCGTCCAACCCGGATACCTTCGTGGCATTCAGCTATCCGCCGGATACGATCGGTTTGACGGATCAGGCCAAGATCGCGGGCTTCTCGCCGAAAGTGTTCTTCGTCGGTGTCGGCACTGCGTTCCCGATCTTCAAGGGCAAGTTCGGCGCGAGCGCCGAGGGCGTGATGGGCATCGGCGGCTCAAACGCCGACCTGCCGGGCATCAAGTGGTACATCCAGCACCACAAGGAAGTGATGGGCCGCGAGCCGGACCGCTGGGCGAGCCCGATCACCTACGCGAGCCTGCAGGTGCTGCAGCAGGCGATCGAGAAGGTCGGCCTCGACAAGGCGAAGGTGATCAACGAGATCAACACGGGCTCGTTCGACACCATCATCGGCAAGGTCCAGCTCAAGGACAACCTTTACAAGGGTGTCTGGGCGGTCGGCCAATGGCAGGGCAACGACTTCTACGGCATCTCGCCGAAACAGGACGGCGTGCGCGCCCCGATCGTGCCGAAGCCGGCGTGGCAGTAAGCCGCGCCGCGACAAGGCATTAATGGTGAATCGCTAACGCGCGATGCCCGGGCCTGTCCCGAGCATCCTTGCCTTCATTCATGTGCGAATATGAAACCGCATCGCCGGGCCCCGCCCGGCCGCGACGGCGCGTGAGTTTGTACGAGTAGCATGTCCCTTACGATCGACATCGTGATTGCCGGTGCCGTTGTTGGCGGCATGTATGCGTTGGTCGCCATGGGGCTGACGCTCCAATACGGCGTCGCCCGCATCATGAACCTGTCGCATGGCGAGAGCCTGATCGCGGCGGCGTTCGGCGCGCATTGGGCCTTCGCGGCGCTTTCGATCAATCCGCTGCTCGGCCTGCTGATCGCGGTCCCACTTGGCTTCGTCGCCAACTGGCTGATCTATCAGATCCTGCTGATGCCGCTGGTGCGGCGCGCGAAGAACCGCGGGATGCTCGAGGTCGAACTCGATCCTCGCGACCTTCGGACTCCTTTTCGTCGTGCAGGGCGTCATGCTGGTGACCTTCGGCGGGCAGTTCAACACCATGAACTACCTCTCGATCCCGGTGAACGTGCTCGGCTCGAACGTCGCGCTGAACCGGCTGATTGCGCTCGGCTTCGCGATCATCATCGGCGCTGTTCTCTATCTCGCATTGACCCGCACGCGCTACGGCACCGCGATCCGCGCGGTCGCCGTCGATCCGGTGGCGGCACAGCTTGTGGCGATCGACGTGCGCAAGGCGTCCGCCTTTGCGTTCGCGCTCGGCGGCGCACTTGCGGCCGCGGGTGGCGTGCTGATCGCGATGTTCACGACCTTCACCGCCGCGATGGGCGTCGTCTTCACCATGAAGGCGCTGATCGTGATCATCATGGGCGGCGTCGGCAATCTGCTCGGCGCGCTACTCGCCGGGCTGATGCTCGGCCTCGCCGAAACCGCGGTTGCGCGCCTTGTCGATCCCGGCCTTACCATCGCGGTGACCTACGCGCTGTTCCTGATCGTCCTGCTGTGGCGGCCGACCGGACTGTTCGGGAGAGCCGCGCGGTGAAGCCCGTTTATGGCCTCGCGCTTGGAGCTGCGGCCATCGCGCTGCTGGCGTTCGTGCCGAAGTTCGCGGACGGCTATCAGCTCGCGCTCGGCATCAGCCTGCTTTACTTCACGGTGCTGGCCACCGCGTGGGCGCTGTTCTCCGGCCCGACGCACTACATCTCGCTTGCGACGGTCGCGTTCTTCGGCATCGGTGCCTACACGGTCGCAGTGCTCGGCGAGAAGATGCCGTGGCCGGCCGTACTCGGCATCGCGGCGCTGATCGGAGTCGCGGTCGCGCTTGTGGTCGGACTGTCGACCCTGCGGCTCTCCGGCATCTACTTCGTGATCTTCACCTTCGGACTGTCCGAACTGATCCGCCAGCTCGTGAGCTGGTATGAGATCAACATCAGCCGCTCGGTTGGCCGCTACATCTTCCTCAGCATTACGACCGAGCAGATCTACTGGCAGCTTCTCGCGCTCGTGGCGCTTGTGCTTCTCACCGGTTGGCTGATCGGCCGCTCGCGTCTTGGTCTCGCGTTGCGCGTCATCGGCAATGACGAGGTGGTCGCCCGCCATTCCGGCATCGACACGACGCGCGCCAAACTCACGATGTTTGCGGTCAGCGCACTGTTCATGACGGTGACCGGTGCCGTCATGGCCCCCCGCTGGACCTATCTCGACCCCGCGATTGCGTTCTCGCCGATGCTCACCTTCGAGGTCGTGATCATGGCGCTGCTTGGCGGCGCCGGATCGCTGTTCGGCCCGCTGCTCGGGGCTGTACCGCTGGTGCTGCTGTTCGAAGTGCTGACCGCGAAATTTCCGACTTACTTCTCGATCCTGCTCGGCGTCGTCTTCATCATCATTGTGTACATGCTGCCGCGTGGTGTGATCGGTCTTCTGCCAACGCGCGCGCCGGACATTCCGGTTGTACCGGCCAACGCGCAACCCAGCGCAATCGGCACAGCCGAAGGCGCGCCGCTCGAAGTATCGGGATTGCGCAAGACGTTCGGGGGGCTCGTCGCGGTCGACGATCTGTCGTTCTCGGTGAAGCGCGGCGAAATCGTTGGGCTGATCGGCCCGAACGGCTCCGGCAAGACCACGGCGCTCAATCTCATTTCCGGCGCGCTGTCCGCCGATGCCGGTGCGATCCGTTTCAAGGGGCGCGACCTCACGCGCACCGCGACGCATCGCATTGCGCGGCTTGGCCTCGCGCGCACGTTCCAGCTCGTGCGCGTGCTCGAATCCATGACGGTGATCGAGAACGTCATGCCGGGGCTCGCATTCCGCGCAACGCCGCTGACCGGCGCAAAGGCGCAGTCCGCTGCGCTTGCGCTGCTCGCGCGCGTCGGCCTTACCGACAAGGCCGCGCTGCCGGCCACGCAACTCACTTACATTGACCAGAAGCGCCTCGAACTTGCTCGCGCGCTCGCGCTCGAACCCGACTTATTGTTGCTCGACGAATGGCTCGCCGGGTTGAACCCAACCGAGCTCGGCCAAGGCATCGCACTGATCCGGTCGCTGCGCGAGTCCGGCATCACCATCATCCTGGTCGAGCACGTGATGGACGCGATCCGATCGCTATGCGACCGCTGCATCGTGATGAATGTCGGCCGCAAGATCGCCGAAGGTCCGCCCGCGGCCGTGCTCGCCGAGAAGGAAGTCGTGCGCGCCTACCTCGGAGGCGCGGATGCTTGAGGTCCGCGGGCTCACCGCCGCTTACGGCAAGCATCAGGCGCTGTCCGGCGTCGATCTCGACGTGAAGGCAGGCGAGATCGTCGTCATGCTCGGCGCGAACGGCGCCGGCAAGTCGACTTTGCTCAAGTCCATTTCCGGGCTCGTGCGTCCGACCAACGGCGCACGCGTGACTTTCAACGGGCAGGATCTGCTCGCGCTGCCGCCGCATGAGATCGTCGAGGCCGGTATTGCGCTGGTGCCGGAAGGGCGCGGCATTTTCCCCGAACTGACCGTGCGCGAGAACCTTGAACTCGGCGCCTATGCGAAGCGCGCCCGCGCCGCCGAGCGCGAGAACCTCGATCGCGTCATGACGCTGTTTCCGCGCCTTGCCGAACGGCGCAGCCAGTTCGCCCGCACCATGAGCGGCGGCGAGCAGCAGATGGTGGCGATCGGCCGCGCGCTGATGTCCGCCCCGAAATTGCTGCTGCTCGATGAGCCGTCGCTCGGCCTCTCGCCGCTGCTCTGCGGCGAATTGTTCCAGGCGCTCGCGCGTGTGCGCGAGGCCGGCGTTGCTATCCTGCTGGTCGAGCAGAACGCCGTGCAGGGCTTGCACATCGCGGACCGCGGCTATCTGATCGAGACCGGCCGCGTCGTCGGGCAGGGAAGCGCGCAGTCGCTGCGCAACGATCCGGCGGTGCAGCGCGCCTATCTGGGTATCGGCGAAGGCCAACGGCGTGGAAGCGCCAACGAACGAGCGGCAGGAGTACGCCATGAAACACGTCAGCCTGATGATCGGCGATCGCGATGTCTTCGCTGCCGACGGCCGCACCTTCGATCGCATCGACCCGTTCACCGGCCAGGTGGCAAGCCGGGCGGCTGCGGCCTCTGTCGCCGATGCCATTGCGGCGGTCGATGCCGCGCACGCCGCGTTCCCCGCATGGGCCGCGATGGGGCCGGGCGAGCGCCGCACGAAATTGCTCAAGGCCGCGGACCTGCTCGATGCGCGCGGCGCAGAATTCTCCGAGCTGATGACGGCCGAATGCGGCGCGATCGGCCCGTGGGGCCATTTCAACAGCCACTTCGCCGCGAGCCTGATGCGCGAGGCCGCCGCGATGACGACGCAGATCGCCGGCGAGGTGATCCCGTCGGATAAGCCCAACAGTCTCGCGATGGCGATCCGACAGCCGGTCGGCGTGGTGCTCGGCATCGCGCCGTGGAATGCGCCGGTGATCCTTGGTGTGCGCGCGATCGCGATGCCGCTCGCCTGCGGCAACACGGTGGTGCTGAAGGCTTCCGAAATGTGCCCCGGCACCCATGCGCTGATCGGTACGATCATGCGCGCCGCGGATTTCCCGCCAGGCGTCGTCAATGTCGTCACCAATGCGCCGGCCGATGCCGCCAAGGTGGTCGAGACGCTGATCGCGCATCCGGCAGTGCGGCGCGTCAATTTCACCGGCTCGACGCGCGTCGGCCGGATCGTTGCCGAAACCGCTGCGCGCTATCTCAAGCCCGTGCTGCTCGAGCTTGGTGGCAAGGCCCCGATGGTCATCCTCGACGATGCCGATCTCGACGAGGCCGTGAAGGCCGCGGCTTTCGGCTGCTTCGCCAACATGGGTCAGATCTGCATGTCGACCGAGCGGCTGATCGTGGATGAGAAGGTCGCCGATGCCTTCGTAGAGAAGTTCGCCGCCAAGGCGCGCTCGCTGCCGCATGGCGATCCGCGCGGCCATGTGATCCTCGGCTCGCTGGTCACAAAGGAAGCGGTCACGCGGAACAAGGAGTTACTCGACGATGCGGTCTCGAAGGGCGCGAAGGTCGTGGCCGGCGGCGAGTTCAACGGCACCGTCGTGAGCGCGACCGTGCTCGACCGCGTGACGCCCGCGATGCGCATCTACACCGAGGAATCGTTCGGCCCGGTGAAGCCGGTGATCCGCGTGAAGGACACCGAGGACGCCATCCGCGTGGCGAATGACACCGAATATGGCCTGTCGGCCGCGGTGTTCGGCAAGGACATCGCGCGCGCGCTCGGTGTCGCCAAGCGCATCCAGTCCGGCATCTGCCACATCAATGCGCCGACCGTGCACGACGAAGGCCAGATGCCGTTCGGCGGCACCAAGGCTTCGGGCTATGGCCGCTTCGGCGGCAAGGCGGCGATCGACGAGTTCACCGAGCTGCGCTGGATCACGATCCAGACCGGTCCGCACCCGTATCCGTTCTGAGGTTTGACTCCGCCGCCTTCTGTTTGCGATTGAGGGCGGATGCAAAACCTCGTCATCGATGCCGAGCGCCTCTGGGGCGAACTCATGGAAACCGCCGAAATCGGCGGCACGCCGAAGGGCGGCATTTGCCGCCTGACGCTGACCGATCTCGACCGGCAGGTGCGTGACTGGTTCAAGGCGCGCTGCGAGGCGCTCGGCTGCACCGTCACGGTCGACGACATGGGCGCGATGTTCGCGCGTCGTCCCGGCCAGAGGAACGACATCCCGCCGATCGCGATGGGCAGCCATCTGGACACGCAGCCGACCGGCGGAAAATTCGACGGCGTACTCGGCGTACTCGGCGCGGTCGAGGCGCTGCGCACCTTGGTGCAGGCCGGCTACGAGACCTACGCGCCGATCGAGGTGATCAACTGGACCAACGAGGAGGGCTCGCGTTTCGCGCCTGCGATGGTGGCGTCCGGCGTGTTCGCCGGAGCCTTCACGCGCGAGTGGGCCGATGCCAACAAGGATCGCGAGGGCATCACCTTCGGCGCAGCGCTCGACGGGATCGGTTATCGCGGCACGCAGAATTGCGGCGATCATCCGCTCTCGGCCTTCTTCGAACTGCACATCGAGCAGGGGCCAATCCTTGAGGCCGAGGACAAGCAGATCGGCGTCGTCACCGGCGTGCAAGGCATGCGCTGGTACGAGGTGACGGTGACGGGCGAGTCCGCCCACACCGGCGCGACGCCGATGCGGCTGCGCAAGAATGCGCTGCTCGGCGCGGCCCGGTTGGTGGATCGCATCAACAGCAATCGCGGAAGCGCACAAGCCGAATGCGCTCGGCGCCGTCGGGCTGATGGAAGTACGCCCGAACTCGCGCAATGTCGTGCCGGGCGAGGTGTTCTTCTGTGTCGACCTGCGCCACCCCGAGGCCACCGTTCTCGACCAGCTTGAAGCCGAATACACAGCCTCGCTGCGCGAGGTCTGCGATCCTCTTGGACTTTCCGTAACCTCTACGCAAATCTGGGACCAGCCGCCGGTGCGCTTCAACGCGGACTGCGTCGCGTCCGTGAAACGCGCCGCCGCGACCAGCGGCTTTTCAGCGCAGGAGATTATTTCCGGTGCGGGCCATGACGCCGCCTATGTGTCCCGCGTCGCCCCGACCGCCATGATTTTCGTTCCATGCCTCAATGGGGTGAGCCACAACGAGGCGGAATTCACCTCGAAAGAGCAATGCGCGGCCGGCGCGCAGGTTTTGCTGCAGGCCGTGCTCGATTACGACCGGAATTTGGCGGAGCGATTTTCACGAGGTTGAACCTCTCCGCAATGATCTGTGATGAACGGCAAATCTTCCGGCCGTAGCGTCGGTTACGGGCTTGTGTTAGCGCGCTTCGTCCCGTCACAATCAACGAAACTCGAAATCCTATGCCCACCATGGTTCGACCTCTCGCCGTCCGCCGCCACAATGAGATCGTCCAGCGCCTGCGTGCGGCTGGCTCGGTCAGCGTTGGCGAACTCGCCGACACGTTCGGTGTTTCGCACGAGACGATCCGCCGCGATCTGAAACTGCTTGCCGATGCGGGTCATCTCGAAGTCGTGCATGGCGGCGCGGCGCGGCGTGGCATGATGGAGCCCTCGATCGCAGAGCGCGGCGAGGAAAACGCCGATGGCAAGGCTGCGATTGCTCGTCAGGCTGCCCGCATGGTGGCGGACGCGGGCGCGGTGCTGATCGATTCCGGAACGACCACGGCCGCCCTGACGTATGAACTTGTCGGCCGGCCGGGCCTCACGGTGTTCACCAATTCACTCAACCACGCGATTACGATGTGCCGGGTGCCGGGCAATCGCGTCGTCATGCTCGGTGGCGAAGTCGACAACAACGACGAAGCTGCGTTCGGCACCGGCACCGCAACCGGCATCGACAGCGTGCGCGCCGACATCGCATTCATCGGCGTCGGCGGGTTTGCCGAGGACGGCGGAATGACGCGACTACTCGGTGATCGCCGCCGAGACGCGGGGCAAGATGATTGCCACGGGGCGCGCCTACCTGCTGGCGGACCACACCAAGTTCACGCGCCGGACGCCGTTCCGCGTGCCGAACATGGACAAGTGCGCGGGCGTCATCGTCGACAGGATGCCGGAGAAGCCTCTGTCCGACGCTTGGAAAAGCTGGGGCTGGGACATCATTATCGCGAAATAGTTGTGGTAATTTGTGAGTTTTTGTTGTCATAATCCGCTGACCGCAACATTTTGAGTCCGCTCACCTCGTGACCTCTCCAAACTTTCCGACACAGGCTCGTGCCGTCATCGTCGGCGGCGGCGTCATCGGCTGCTCGGTCGCCTATCACCTCGCGAAGCAGGGATGGCGCGATGTCGTCCTGCTCGAACAGGGACGGCTGACCTGCGGCACGACCTGGCACGCAGCCGGCCTGGTCGGACAGCTGCGCGCGCACCAGAACATGACGCGGCTGGTGCAGTATTCGGCGCAGCTTTACCAGCAGCTTGAGGCCGAGACCGGGCAGGCGACCGGCTGGAAGCAGTGCGGCTCGGTGCTCGTCGCGCGCACGCCGGAACGCGTGACGCTGTTCAAGCGCATCGCCTCCGCGGCGCGCGCGCAGGGCGTCGCGTGCGAGATCATCTCGATCGAAGAAGCGGCAAGAAATATCCGGTGATGCGCACCGACGATCTGCTCGGCGCGCTCTGGCTGCCGGAGGACGCGAAGGTCAATCCGGCCGACGTGACGCAGGCGCTGGCGAAGGGTGCACGCCAGAATGGCGCGCGCATTTTCGAGCAGACGCGCGTCACGGCGATCCACCAGAAGGATGGCGTCGCGACCGGCGTGTCGACCTCGCGCGGCGACATCAAGGCCGAAGTCGTCATCAATTGCGCCGGCCAATGGGCGAAACAGGTTGGCCGCATGGCGGACGTCACCGTGCCGCTGCATTCGGCCGAACACATGTACATCGTGACCGGCCGCATCGACGGCGTGCATCCGGATTTGCCGGTGCTGCGCGATCCGGATGGCTACATCTACGTGAAGGAAGAAGTCGGCGGGCTGCTGATGGGCGGCTTCGAGCCGGTCGCGAAGCCTTGGGCGATGGACGGCATTCCGGAGAATTTCGAGTTCGGCATGCTGCCGGACGATTGGGATCAGTTTCAGATCCTGATGGAGAACGCGCTGATCCGGCTGCCCGCGCTGGAGACCGCCGAGATCAAGACGTTCATGAACGGCCCGGAGAGCTTCACGCCGGATAACAACTTCATCATGGGCGAGGCGCCGGAGCTGAAGAACTTCTACGTCGCTGCCGGCTTCAATTCGATCGGCATCGCGTCCGGCGGCGGCGCAGGGCGCGCGCTTGCCGAATGGATCGTGCAGGGCGAGCCGACGCTCGACCTGTGGCCGGTCGACATCCGCCGCTTCGCGCGCTTCCACGACAACGACCGCCTGCTGAAGGAGCGCGTCAGCGAGGTGCTCGGCCTGCACTACAAGATGCCGTGGCCGAACCGCGAGTTGCTTTCGGCGCGGCCGCTGCGCTGCTCGCCGCTGTACGATCGGCTGGCCGCGCAGAACGCACTGTTCGGCTCGAAGATGGGCTGGGAGCGGCCGAACTTCTTCGCGCCGGGCAAGGACGATGCGCGCATCGACTATTCGTGGGAGCGGCAGAACTGGTTCCCGTACGCCGCCGCCGAGCACAAGGCGACGCGCGAAACGGTGACGATCACCGACCTCACGTCGTTCGCGAAATTTCTCGTTCAGGGACGCGACGCGGAGGCGGTGCTGCAGCGCCTATGCGCCAACGACGTCGCGGTGCCGGTCGGGCAGACGGTGTACACCGGCGTTGCTCAACGCGCGCGGCACGTACGAGAGCGACCTGACCGTCGCGCGGCTCGCCGCCGATCGCTTCCTGCTCGTCACCGGCACCGCACAGGCGACGCGCGACGCGGACTGGATCGGGCGCAATCTCGGCGACGCGAACGCAACACTGACCGATGTCACGTCATCTTATGCGGTCATTGCCGTGATGGGGCCGCGCACGCGCGATCTGCTGTCGCGGCTCACCAAAGCGCCGCTCGACAATGCGGCATTTCCGTTCGGCACGATCCGCGAAATCGGCATCGGTTACGCGACCGTGCTGGCGTCGCGGCGCACCTATGTCGGAGAGCTTGGCTGGGAGCTTTACGTCCCGGTCGAATACGCGGCCGGCGTGTACGATGCGTTGATGGAGGCGGGCAGCGAATCTCGGCTGCGCGCAATGCGGGCTATTACGCCGTCGAGTCGCTGCGGCTGGAGAAAGCCTACCGCGCGTGGGGCAGGGAGCTGACACCCGACTACAATCCTTACGAAGCCGGCCTCAGCTTCGCGGTGAAACTCGACAAGGGCGATTTCCTCGGGCGCGATGCGCTGCTCGCCGCAAAAGGCAAGCCGCCCGCACGGCGCTTGCTCAGCTTCGTCGCGGCGTCGCCTGATACGCCGATCGCGCACGGCGGGGAGCTGATCCTGCGCAATGGCGAGCCGGCGGGCGAGACCACGTCGGCGGCCTACGGCCACACCGTCGGCGGCATCGTCGCGCTCGGCTATGTGGCGACCGGCGGCGCGAAAGTCGACGACGCGTGGCTCGCGGAAAAATTCGAGATCGACATCGCGGGCGAGCGCGTTCCCGTGCGCGCGAGCCTGAAGGCGCCGTACGATCCGTCAGGTGCGCGGCTGAAAGGGTAGACTGGCGCGATGGACCCGACTGTCTTCGGCCTCGTGCTGCTGGCTGCGTTCTTCCACGCCTCCTGGAATGCGCTGATCAAGGTCCGGCTCGATCCGTTCCTCGCCATCGTCCTGATCGCGGCCGCCGCCGCCGTCGTCTCGGCGCCGCTCCTGTTTTTCGTGCCGGTCCCGCCACTGCCGGCGTGGCCGTGGCTGATTGCGTCGGTGATCACCCACGTCGGCTACTACGTCGGGCTTTCGCGTGCGTATCGCGCCGGCGACATGGGGCAGGTCTATCCGATCGCGCGCGGCACCGCGCCGCTGATGACGGCCGCGGGCGGCGCGCTGCTGGTCGGCGAAAACTTCAGCCTCATCGGCTGGGCCGGCATCGTCGGGCTGACCTTCGGCGTGTTCCTGCTCTCGATGCGCGGCGGCAACGACCTCGCGCACCTCAATCGCCGGGCGGTCGGCTATGCGCTGTTCACCGCGGTGACGATCTGCTGCTACTCGCTGGTCGACGGCATCGGCGCCCGCACGGCGGGCAACGCGCACAGCTATGCGCTGTGGCTGTTCGTGATCGACGGCGCGTTCATCACGGCGATTGCGCTGTGGAGTCACGGGCTGGGCGTCGTGCCGTCGATGCTGCAGCACTGGAGAACCGGAATCGCGGGCGGCGTGCTCTCGCTCACCGCCTACTGGATCGTGATCTGGGCGATGACGGTGGCGCCGATCGCGCTTGTTGCGGCATTGCGCGAGACCAGCGTGCTGTTCGGCACCATCATCGCGGTGATTTTCCTGAAAGAGCCGCTGCGGCCCATCCGCGTTGCCGCCGCCCTGCTGATCGTCGCCGGCATCGCGGCGATCCGGTTGCAGTAGTTAAGACACCACCGGCTTGCCGTTCGGTACCGGCTCGGCGCCGTTCCCGGTCTCGCGCTCGCGCAACCGGCTGTCGCGCAACTCGCCCGCCACTTCCAGGATCGGATAGGCGACCGAGGTGAGATGCCCGTTGATGCGCTTCAGGTCGCGCATCACGTCGAGATGGATCGCGCTGGTCTCGAGCGACTCCAGCCGCCCCTCGCGCAGCCGCCCGAAATGGCTGTCGGCGGCCGCAAGCTCGGCCGTGCGCGTCACGGCCTTCTCGGCGAGCAAACGGCGCGCCATCGTGACGTCGCGCGTCGCGAACACGTTGAACGCCAGCCGCATGTTGTCCATCACGCGCGCATGGAAATGGCGGATCTCGTCGAGGCCCTCGGCGGAGAATGCGTAGCGGTTCTTGATCTTCTTGGTGGCGAGCTCCATCAGGTTCTTGTCGATGATGTCGCCGACGTGCTCGAGGTTGGTCGTGAACGTGATGATCTCGACGTAGCGCTGGCTTTCCTCGTCGTTCATCTCCGACTTCGAGAGCTTGACCATGTAGAGCTTGATCGCCTCGTGCAGCGCATCCACGACGTTGTCGGATTTCTCAACCTCCTTGACGAACTTCTGGTCGGACTTCTCGAACGCCACCAGCGCCTGGCGCAGCATGTCGGCGACGCGGTCGCCCATGTGCAGCGTTTCGCGCATCGCGCAGCCGAGCGCCTCGGAGGGGGTGTCGAGCACGGTCGGGTCGAGGTGCTTCGGCTCGGTCGAGATCGCGGTCTGCGGCAGGTCCGGCAGCACGCGCTGCGTCAGCGTCGCGATCAGGCCGGTGAAGGGGAGGAACAGCGCCGCGACCACGAGATTGAACGCGGTGTGGAAATTGATCGCGACGCGGCCCGGATCGGACTCGATCATCGCGATCATCGCCGCGAGCGGCACGACGAAGAACAGCGCCGGGATCGCGATCGCGGCGCGCATCATCATGTTGCCGAGCGGCACGCGGCGGGCCGCCGGCGGGGAGCCCGAGAGGGAGAGGAACGGCGCGAGCGCGCCGCCGACATTGGCGCCGAGCACCAGCGCGAGCGCGAGCGGCAGGGGCAGGGCGCCGCCCGCCGCGAGCGACATCACCAGCAGCACGATGGAGAGCGAGGAGTGCACCAGCCACGACACCGCGATCGCCGCGACGAAGCCGAGGATCGGCTCGCCCGCGAGTCCAGTGAGCAGCGAGCGGAACAGCGCGGAGTCCTTCAGCGGCGCCGCCGCGCCGCCGATGTGCACCAGCGCGAGCAGCATGAAGCCGAGCCCGATGAAGATGCGCGCGACGCCGCGCGCGCGGTCGGCTTCGGTCGACATGAACAGCAGCACGCCGAGCGCGACCAGCACGGTCCACAGCCATTTCACATCGAGCGAGAACACCTGCGCGACGATCGCCGAGCCGACGTCCGCGCCGAGGATGACGGCGAGCGCAATCGGCAGCGCGATCAGCCCGCGCCCCGCGAAGGAGGCGAGCAGCATCGTGGTCGCGGTCGAGCTTTGCAGGATGCCGGTGACGCCGATGCCGGCGAAGAAGCCGCCGATGCGGGTGCGGGCATAGGTCGAGATCGCCTTGCGCAGCGCGGTGCCGAACGCACGCGTCATGCCGGTGCGCACCATGCGCACGCCCCACAGCAGGAGCGCGACACTTCCCAGGAACGTGGCGAAGAGCTCAGTACCGGACATCAACGTCCCAAAACCTCCTCACGCCGAATCGCGGCGCGGCTTTCGATGACAGATTTGTGACAATAGACCGATTTTGTGGATTTAAAAGGGAGTTTGCTGAAATCGCCGCGCGCGGCGTCAGAGGCTCTGCGCGGCGTTGAGATTGGCCAGCGGCGTATCGAGCCGGCAGGTCAGCCCGCCGGGCGCATACGACAAATCGACCGAGCCGTGAAATTCGTTCGCCAGCATCGTCTTGATGACGCGCGTGCCGAAGCCCTTGCGCACCGGCTCTGCCACCGGCGGTCCGCCGCGCTCGAGCCAGCGGAAGACGAAATGCGGCGCGCCCTCCGCGATCTCGTGCGACCAGCGCACATCGACCTTGCCGCCGCCCGCCGACAGCGCGCCGTACTTCAGCGCGTTCGTCGCCAGCTCGTTGACGGCAAGCGCCATTGCGAGCGCCTGATGCGGCTTCACGTCGGTGTCGGGACCGTCGATCGAAAATCGGCCTTCGCCGGTGCGGTGCGGCTTGAGCGCATTCTCGATCGTCAGGCGCACCGGCGTCTGCTGCCAGGATGTCTCGCGCAGGAGGTCGTTCGCCTTGTCCATCGCGAGGATGCGCGTCGTGAATGCGGCGCGCGCCTCCTCGTGCGCCTCGCCGCGGAAGGAGTGGTTCGCGATCGCCAGCACGGTGGTGAGTGCGTTCTTGATGCGGTGCTGCAATTCCTCGGTCAGAAATTTCTGCCGCTCCGCCGCGTGATGTTCGACGGTGATGTCCTTGGAGATCGAGAGCAGGTGGGTCGGCTTTCCGTCGTCGCCGAAAATCGGCGAAACCTGAACGTCCCAGAAGCGCGGCGTGCCCTTCGCGGTATTCGCCGCGCCCTTGAAGCGCGCGGTCTCGCCGCGGATCGCGGCGGCCACGGCCGCCTTCGCGTCGGTGTTTCCGGAGCCATCCCAGAAGTCCGGCCAGGGACAGCCCTTGAGCGCCGAGAAGTCGTCGACCTCCATGACGCGCTTGCCGCCGTCGCTCATGAACTGAAGGCGTCCGTCGAGATCGAGAATCTTGATGCAATCGCCGCAGCCGGACAGCACGCCGCGCAACAGGTCGTCGTGCTCGAAGACTTGCGCCGCGCGCAGCTCGGTGTTGAGGGCGGCAAGCTGGGGCGCTGACAATGGAACTCGCTTTCCGGTCGGGGATCGTAGCGCAATCGGATGCGCGCGGGATATATGGTGACGGTTTCGACGGGCGGGACGGGGAACTCGCCTTTGTGGCGCGCGCGGCCTCCGCTGGTGTCCCGGGCGCTGCGCAGCATGAGCGCAGCGAAATGTCGAAGACCCGGCGGTGTGATCGGGAAGAGAACGGTCGCATCTGGTGCGTCACTGCGTGCCGCACCGCGTGCGGGACACAGCCGTGCATGTCGTTCGTTCAATGTTTCAATCAGCCGCTCTCGTTCTCGCGGCGCGTTTCGCGTCCGAGTGTTTGAAAAGAGCGCACCCGAAGAGAGAAGGGGCGCGCGGGACGCCGGGTCCTCGGATTGCAGGCGAAGCCTGCCGGGACCCACGGGCCTCACCGCCTCGCGGCGATCAGGCGGGACGATGCTTTTCGATGAAGCGCCGTCCGAAGTTCAGAACCGCAAGTCCGCCAACTCTCCGGCGTCCCGCACGCGATGTTTGAAGCCTGCTCCGCACGGCCCCCGGTGGTCGTTACTTTTCAGGCTTCCTTCCCTTTCAGGCGCGGAAGCCTCACCACCGCTGGGGGACCATCGACAGCTACCTGGCGGCCGGTAACCGCCGTACGGCGCTGCCACCGTGGGTCCCAAGTGACGCGCCAGCGAGCGCATCGGGACCGTGCAGCTTCGGCTGCTGCGCGTTGGGTGTACGTCTCGGCACCCGTGCGCAGCCACCGCCCCCGCTCCCAGCCTCGTGACGTTCGCGAGACTTCCCTTGGATGGGAGCGGGTGAGGACAATATACAGAATAGGGGAATATAAGTCAATAGATCGGAATGTGTTCGTTTCGGGGCTGGACGCGGCGCGTGCTATCCTTGGCCATGACCAGACGCTCAAAGCCGTGCTCGAACGCGCCGCCACATGGCCGGAATGGGCACAGGACGATCTCGCGCAGCTTGCACTTGAGATCGACGGACAGCTGAGCGCCGGGACTTACCGCGCGACACGCGACGAGCTTGAGAAGATCGACGAAGCATTGGCGGCTGTCCGGCGCGGCGAAGTCGCAAGCGCCGACGAAGTCGAGGCGGCGTTCGCCAATCACCTGTGAGAATTGTTCTCGCTTGGCTCACTTTTACCAACTGGACTAGGTTCGTGGCGTCGCTCGAACCGCTCGGCCGATCCCGCGATCCCCTTGCCGCTGGAGCGGCAATACGGAGGCGAGTCGTCGAAGGGCGTGCCGAGCTCATACAGCCACTGGAGGTTGACTATTTAACCGCAAGATGAAAAGCTTCAACTCTTCACCGCAGGATGGGCTGTGAAAATCTCCAAACGCATGGGCCGATCAAAGGCAAAAAATCAGGCAATTTCCGATGATTTTCGGAAACGGAAACATCTTTACGATCAACTCGCAAAAGCCGTCCGACCCCTATTAGAGCAACTCGCTCACGACGGCGACATTGCCGTCGCGCTGATCGAGCATCGTGTCAAAGAACCAGAGAGTTCTGAGCAGAAGATCGCGAGGCCGGACAAATCCGGCAAATACGAAGCATTAAACGATGTGACTGACTTATGCGGACTGCGTATTGTGCTTTATAGCAACGAGGATTGCACGAAGATGGTGGCTGCAGTCCGAGAGAATTTTGAGATTGATAACAATAACTCGGTTATTAAGGGCGCAGATTTTGAAGACGACCGATTTGGATATCTATCGACTAACTTGGTGGCGACGCTGCCCGCGACAAAGATACAGTTATTTCAGTTCCGGTCACATTGCGGGTCCCTCAAAATGGGAATTTAAACACGCACTTTGTTCTCCAGCATGCGTGGGCCGGACCCGCTAATTGATGAAGGCGAGTTGATATCCCCACCAACGAGAACCGGCATCGGCTTCGATTCGAGCGTTGGGAAACCTCTCCGAGTTGGTGCTTGCTCTGGCGCTATTTGATCAGGCGTTTCAGCCCGCTCTCGATCTTCGCTTCCAATCAGCCGAAGCCCTTTTACTCGCGCTGTCTTCCTGCTTGGCAGGCGACATTGCCGACGCCAAATCAGCAGACGCTATCGCATTACGTATTGGAGGGATAGAACGAACACCGCGGCATATATGAACGCCCGCTCGATGATGGAGAAGCTTTATGCAATTCAGAGCCAAATATATGGCTTGACTGATAGCCTTATTGGCTCTCTCGGCGGCATGTTCACTATGGTCACCGGGAGCGGCGTATCAGAAGTCGCCACCGCAAGAGTTCGTTTACCGGTTGGGCTTTATTTATTCACATAATACTCGGATTATTTTCATGCCAAATTATCACGTCCAATATGTTGGAAGTGAAATTGTTTTACGAATTTATATTCAAGATCCAGATGGCGACAAAGAGGAGTTCTCTACGCGAGTTCCTGCAAACCGGAACGCGATGAAGTTCGCATCACCGAACTTCAAACCTACTTGCTACGGAAACTTGAGAAGATTGCCCTGGATGACAACAGCTAATGGATGCCAGACCAGTTGTCCTTCGGCTACCTAGGACCCACTCGTGGGCACGGCGCGCAAGCGCGCGCCTTTGCCCACCCTACGTTCGCTCCATCGTGCCGCGCCGGAGCAGCTACCACTAGCGCCACACCTACCTCCTCAAACTCACCCACACCCCGCCCAAGATCAGCACGCCGCCGACGAGGTGGATCAGCCCCGGCGGTTCGCCGAGGATGACGTACGACAGCACCGCGGCGGCGATCGGCACCGCGTAGACGCCGACCGATGCGCGCGCCGCGCCGAACTGGCCGGTGAGATACGCAAAGCCGCCATAGGCGATGATGCCCGGCACGAGGCCAGCCACGACATAAGCTCCGGCGGCGCGCAGGGTGAACACGGCGTGCGGCGTTTGCCACATCTCGTGCGCGGCGAATGGCAGGGTGAGCAGCGCACCGGCCGCAGCGAACACGCTGACGCGGCCGAGCAGGCTCGCGTTGTCGCCGACGCGCGGCTGCAGCAGCGTGTAGGCGGACCAGCCGAGCATCGCGGTGAGGACGAGCAGGTCGCCGGGCGCGGTGCGCATGTCGGCGAGCGTGCGTAAGCTTCCGCGTGAAACGATCAGCAGCGCGCCCGCGAAGGCGATCGCGACGCCCGCGACCTGCAGCGCGCCGATGCGCTCCAGCCCGAAGACGCGCGAAACCAGCAGCACGGCGAGCGGCGACATCCCCATGATCAGGCCGATGTTGATCGCGGTCGTCGTGGCGCCCGCGATATAAACGGGCGCGCCGCACAGGAACATGCCGCAGAAGCCCGCCGCCACGATCAGCGGAGCGTCACGCGCGAGGCGCAGCCGCTGTGCGCCGAAGTCGCGCATCGCGAAGGGCAGCAGCCCGAGCGCGATGATGCTCCAGCGGAAGAACGCGAAGGAGAACGGTGGCACTTCCCCGGCAAGGCCGCGCGCCAGGATCGTGTTGGTCGCCTGCGCGAACGCGACGAACACGAAGCCGGCAAGCGCGAGCGCTTCGCCGCGGGATTGCTGCGGCGGCGGGGCGGATTGCATTCGCGAGGTGTTGTGTTCGAGCGTCGCGTTACTTTTTCGGCTTCCAGCCGTAAGCCTTGGCGCACGCGCCGCCCATCAGCATCGCGCGTTCGCTGTCACTCAGGAGCTTCGTCTCGAGGAACGGCTTCACCGCCTGCTCGTAGTTCACCACCGCGGCGGCGCGCGTCCAGTCCGTGCCCCACAGGCAGCGCTCGAAACCCCATGCGTCGAACACGCGCCGGAGTGGGTCCCAGATGTCGTTGAACGGGTAGGGCTCCTTCGACAGCGTGCAGGCGCCGCTGACCTTGATCACGCAGTTCTTGCGCTTCGCGAGCTCCAGCACCTTCGGCAGGTCGGCCCACGGCTTGTCCGGCGCGGGCGGCGTGCGCGGCTGCAGGATGCCGAGGTGGTCAATGATGAAGCGCGTGTCGGGATTCTTGTCGATCAGCGCGGTGCCGTCGTCGAGATTGTCCCAGAGCAGGATGTTGACCGGCAGGTCGTACTTCACGGCCGCCTGCGCGATGCGCGCGAGGCCGGGGTGGTCCGGGCCGCGGCCGTTCTCCTTGGTCAGCATGATGCGGATGCCGACCGCGCCCGGCACCTTCTTCCACTCGGCGACGACGTCGGCGACGGCGGGATCGTCCGGGTTCACCGGTTTCACGATCGCCATCCGGCCGGGATGCGCCTTCGCCACCTCGATCGCGTAGCTCGCGTCGTACTGGTACATCGAGAACGCCGAGATGAAGATCGCGCCGTCGACACCGACCTTGTCCATCGCGGCGACCATCTCGTCGCCGGTGACATGCGGCGGCCAGTTCGGCACGCTGTGCCACGGGCGCTTCGGCGTATTCGCCTCGTAGGCGTGGACCTGGGAGTCGATGATCATCGGGGGCGTTCCTCGGTTTTTGTTTGCCTGGGGAAGTCGCGCGTAGGGTGGGCTAAGCGAAGCGAGCCCACCACTTCATCCACGTGGGCACGGCGCGTTCCGCGCCTTTGCCCACCCTACAGCTTTACTCCATCGTGGCGAGCCGCAGCGCGAGCGCGCAGGCGCGCTCGTATTCGTCGAGGTTGATCCACTCGTCGATTGTATGCGGGTCATTTTGACCCGCCCCGAACGTGACGGTCGGGATGCCGTGGCGCACCATCCAGTTCGCGTCGAGGCCGCCGTTCGCGGTGCGGATGTTCGGCGTGCCGCCATTGGCGGCGATCGCCGCTTGCGCGCGCTTCACCACGGGCAGCGAGTCCTTCATGCGGAAGGGGTGATAGTCGGTCTGCGTCTTGAATTTCACGCGGCCGGTCTTGCCCTCGTGGTTCTTCACCTGGCTGGCGGCCTTCTCGAATGCCGCCTTGTAGGCCTTGGTGATGAGCGGGAAGAATTTCGCATCGTGGCTGCGGCTTTCGCCGCGCACATGCACGTAGTCGGTCACCACGTTGGTGGCATCGCCCGCGGGGCGGCCTTCGCCGCCGGTCACCGGTCCGACATTGCTGGTGCCCATCTGCTTGCCCTTCGTAACCTTGCCGAACCAGCCGCCCTTCTTCACTTCGGCAAGCGCCAGGGCGAGGATCATGGTCGACGAGATGCCGCGCTCGGGCGCGACGCCGGCATGCGAGGCGCGGCCGTGGATCTCGACCTCCCAGCGGTCCGCGCCAACCGCGCCGACGACGACATTCGAGGCCGAGCCGCCGTCATAGTTGAACGCCATCACGGGGTTCTTGATGTCGTCCTTGTCGACGAAGCGCGCACCCCACAGGCCGCTCTCCTCGCGCACGCAGAACAGCAGCGTGATCGGCGGGTGGTCGAGCTTCTGTTTGGCAAGCTCGGCCGCGAGCGTGACCAGCACGCCGCAGCCGGTGCGGTTGTCGCCGCCGAGCGCGGTCTTCACCGTGTTGACGATTTTGCGGCCCTTGATGGCGGGCTTCGCGCCGGCGCACAGCGGCACGGTGTCCATGTGCGTCATGAACATGATGCGCGGCTGGTTGTGCATTTTGCCGCGGCCGGGCAGGTCGACGACGAGATTGCCGGTCTCGGTCGGGACCGGAATGCGCGTGTTGGCGTCGTCGAGGTAGATCGCGCCGGCCGGCACGCCGACCTCCTTCAGCGCGGTTGCGAGCTCGCGCCCGATCGCGGCTTCCTTGCCGGTGACGCCTTCGATGGCGAGAAAGCGCATCAGGCGGGTGAGGGCGGCGGTGTGGTCGACGGTGGTCATGATTATTCCTCTCAAAACGTCTTCGCGCCGTTGACAGGCAGCAGCACGGCGTAGAGCGAGTTCGTCGCCGTCACGTAGAGCATGTTGCGCTTAGGCCCGCCGAACACGACGTTGGAGCAGATCTCCGGGATCTTCACCTTGCCGATCAGCGTGCCGTCGGTGTCGAGGCAGTGCACGCCATCGTCGGTCGCGGCCCAGAGCGGCCGTCGGCGTCGAAGCGCATGCCGTCGAAGCGCCCGGCGGTGCAGTCGGCGAATTCCTGTCCGCCGGTGAGCTTGCCGTTGTCGCCGACATCAAAGACGCGGATGTGCTTCGGCTGGCCCTTGGTGCGCCCGCCGGCCGAGTCGACGATGTAGAGCTTCTTCTCGTCGGGCGAGAAGGCGAGGCCGTTCGGGCGGATGAAGTCGTCGGCGACGACCGTGATCGCGCCGCTCTGTCCGTCGACGCCGATAGACGTTGTTGCCGTTTTCCTGTTGCGCCTTGTGGCCCTCGTAGTCGGAGAGGATGCCGTAGGGCGGATCGGTGAACCAGATCGAGCCGTCGGACTTCACCACGACGTCGTTCGGCGAGTTGAGCTTCTTGCCCTGGTAGCTGTCGGCGATCACCGTGATCGAGCCGTCGTGTTCGGTGCGCGAGACGCGCCGCCCGCCGTGCTCGCACGACACAAGCCGGCCCTGCCGGTCGACGGTGTGGCCGTTGGCGTAGCCGCACGGCGTGCGGAACACGCTGACCGAGCCGTCGGTCTCGTCGTAACGCATGATGCGGTCGTTCGGGATGTCGGAGAACAGCAGGAAGCGCCCGAGCGGGAAGTACACCGGCCCTTCGGTCCAGCTGGGCGCCGTTCCAGATCTGCTGCACATGGGATGTGCGGTTCACGCAGCTGCGGAAACGCTCGTCGAAAACCTCGTAGTCGTGGGCAGCCATGTCATTCTCCGGACAGCGTCGATCGGCGGGAGCGGGACCATAGCGGCTTTGAAGGCGGCATCGCGCGCTTCCGGCCGCGAGATTCCTGTGGTATATTTGCCCGAATTTGTGATATATTGTGGCAATTCGAAATCACAGGACGCATGACCGCGATGCCCAAAAAGCCTTTCGTGCCAGTCGCTTCCGAGACTGGCGATCCGCTGCTGCTCACGCCCGGGCCCCTCACCACCGGCAAGCGCGTCAAGGAAGTGATGGTGCACGACTGGGGCTCGCGCGACGCGACATTCCTCAAGATCAATTCCGAAGTGCTGGCGCGGCTGCCCGAGGTCGTGAACGGGGTAGGGGATTACGTCACGGTTCCGATGCAGGGCTCCGGCACATTCGCCGTCGAGGCGATGCTGACGACGTTCGTTCCGGCCGGACGGCAAGGTGCTGGTGCTGATCAACGGCGCCTACGGGCAGCGCGCCAAGAAGATCCTCGACATCGCGAAGCGCCAGACCGTGGTGCACGAGACGCCGGAAGACACGCCGCCGGACCTCGCCGTGGTCGAGCGGCTTCTGAAAGATGACGCCGCCGATCACGCACATCTTCACCATCCACTGCGAGACCACATCGGGCATCATCAATCCGATCGTGGCGCTCGGCGCGCTCGCGCAGAAATACCGCAAGGGCTACCTGATCGACTCGATGAGCGCGTTCGGCGCGCTGCCGCTCGACGCGCAGGCGCTTCTGCCGGACGCGATCGCGGCCTCGTCGAACAAGTGCATCGAGGGCGTGCCGGGCCTCGGCTTCGTGATCGCCCGCCGTGCGGCGCTTGAGACAGACCGCCGGCAACGCCACCACGCTGGTGCTCGACCTGCACGACCAGTGGAGGAATTTCGAGAAGACCGGGCAATACCGCTTCACGCCGCCGATCCATGTGATCGTCTCGTTCCATCAGGCGCTGATGGAGTTCTTCGAGGAGGGCGGCCAGCCGGGGCGCGGCAAGCGCTACGCCGAGAACTGCCGCGTGCTGATCGACGGCATGCGCGCGCTCGGCTTCGAGCCGCTGCTCGGCGACAATCTGCAGGCGCCGATCATCGTCACGTTCCGCATGCCGGCCGATCCGGCCTTCAAGTTCCAGGCGTTCTACGATGCGCTGAAGGACCGCGGCTACGTGATCTATCCGGGCAAGCTGACCGTCGCGGACTCGTTCCGCATCGGCTGCATCGGGCGGCTTTATCCTGATCACATGCGCGGCGTGCTCGCGGCGATCCGCGATATCCTCGACGAGATGGGCGTAACGTCGCTGAAGGCGGCGGCGTGATTTCGCGATGCGTGATCATGCCGGAACGTAGGTCAGCCTGATCGCGCGCTCGCCAATGCGAACGCTGGCCACAAGGCGGAGCGGTGGCCGCGGGCCGACGAAGAACGGCTTGCCGCGACCAAGCACGACCGGGTGCAAGTAGAGCCGGTACTCATCGATCAGGCCAAGTTCGGTCAGGCTTTGTGCCAACTCTGGTCCGCCAACGTCGATCTCGCCTGCGAGTTCATCCTTCAGCTTGCGTATCGCTGCCTCGGCGCTATCCGCGACAAGTGTGGCGTTGGGGCCGACCGACTTCAACGAGCGTGAGACGACCCACTTCGGTTTGCTCCGCCATGCCGTCGCGAAATCGCGTTCCGCCGCGTCCCATTCAGGATGGTCTTCGTCCCAATAACGCATGATCTCGTAGAGGCGGCGACCGTACACACTGCCGGTCAGGCCGCGTACCTGCTCTATCCAGTGACGAAAGAGCGCGGCATCAGGCGCAAATTGCTCGTGGTCGACGTAGCCGTCCAGGGACTGGTTCATTCCGAAGACGAGCTTCGCCATCCACAAATCTCCGTTCCGGCTCTTCAGAATAGCTCAGAGCCGCCGTGACTCGAAAGTGAGGGCGGCCTAATTCAACTCCCTCCGCACCACATCGAGGAACGCCTTGATGATGCGGCTGTCCTTGCGCTTTTCCAGAATGCCGAGCTGCGCATAGGTGTAGATCGTGCGCGGCGTGACGTTGATGCTGCACCAGCGACGGGTCGGCGACGAACTCGGCGTCCGACACGTAGCTGATGCCGATGCCATGGATCACGGCTTCGCGCACGCCTTCTCGGCTGCCGATCTCCATCACGACGTTCGGCGTAACACCTGGCGGCCTCGAGCGCGGCCGTGAAGGCGCGCCGCGTGGTCGAGCCTTGCTCGCGCACGATCATGCGCTCGCCTTCGAGGTCGCGCAGCTGGATCGAGCGGCGGCGCGCGAGGCGATGGTCCTTGCGGCAGAACACCACGATCGGATGGCGCCGGTGCGGGATCAGCAGCACGCGCTCGTCGGGGTCGGTGTAGGCGAGCACCGCGACGTCGATGCGGTAGTCGAGCAGTTCCTGCAGCACGTCGGCGGTGTTGCCGAGCGACACCGACAGCTCGATGCCCGGATACTTGCGCTGGAACGCCGCCAGCATCTCGGTGACGTGGTAGGGGCTGACCGCGCCGATCGCGAGGCGGCCGGTGCGCAGTTCGCGCGACTGTTCCAGCTAGGCGAGCGCTTCCTGCTCTTCGAGGAACATCCGCGTGGTGATCGCGAGCAGGCTGCGGCCGGCGTCGGTCAGCCGCGAATGCCGGCCCTGCTTCATGAAAAGCTCGACGCCGTATTCGGCTTCGAGCGCCGCGACCTGCGCGGTCAACGTCGGCTGCGTGATGTTCAGTTCGTTCGCGGCGGCATTGAAGCCGCCCGCGCTGGCGACGGCATGGAAGGAGCGGAGCGAGGTGTAACGCATAGATAAATTCTATCAATTTCGCTCAAAAAATCAATTTGTTCTACCCGTCGGACGAGGCACCTGCCAACAGGTCGGTACGACCGGTAAGGGATCGACAGACGGACGGCGGACGCGATGGCTTGGGCCTACTGGAATCCGGTCAGGATCGCCTTCGGACCCGG
This sequence comes from uncultured Alphaproteobacteria bacterium, assembly GCA_963779545.1. GTDB lineage: Bacteria > Pseudomonadota > Alphaproteobacteria > Rhizobiales > Xanthobacteraceae > PALSA-894. The sequence goes on from CAVZYQ010000023.1 coordinate 287,270, forward strand.
CCAATTCGACAAGGTCGGCGAGCAGATCGCGGGGCGCCCCTACGCGCTCGTCACCTATGGCACCGATCATTTCCGCGCGCTTCGCGGCCAAGCTCGCCACGGCCGCGGGCGCGCCGGTCGTCACCATCGACAACATCGACACCAATCCGGATTTCAAGGAACTGGTCGAAAGCTGCCGCCGCTTCGGCGCCGCCTCGACGAAGCCTGAAGTGATCGTCGCGCTCGGCGGCGGCTCGATGATCGATGCCGCCAAGGTGCTCGCCGCGAGCGGCGGCGACTTCGCGCGGCGTGAAGCGCCACCTGATCGAGAAGCGCGCCGCTCGATGCGTCGACGTTCCTGCCGATCATCGCGGTGCCGACCACGTCCGGAACAGGCAGCGAAGTCACCTCATGGGCGACGGTGTGGGACTCGGCCGGCAATTCGAAATATTCGCTCGCCAATCCGCGCCTCTATCCGGAAGCCGCGCTGCTCGATCCGTCGCTTACGCTTGCGGCGCCGCGCGGCCTGACGCTCGCGACCGGGCTCGACGCGCTGTCGCACTCGCTCGAAAGCCTGTGGAACGTGAACGCCAATCCGGTGTCGGCGAACTACGCGGTGGAAGCGGCGCGCGAAATCATCGACACGCTGCCGCGACTGCTCGACCGGCTCGACGATCTCGACCTGCGCACGCGCCTTGCGCGCGCGAGCCTGTTTGCGGGCCTTGCGTTCTCCAACACCAAGACCGCGCTCGCGCACAACATCTCCTACGGCATCACGCTGCGCCACGGCACCGCGCACGGCATCGCGTGCTCGTTCTGCCTGCCGCAGGTGATGGAATGGGCGATCGGTGCGAAGCCCGGCCTGCGACGAAGCGCTCAAGCGCATCTTCGGGCGGCGATCTGCGCCAGGGTGTGCAGCGGCTGACCCGGTTCATGCACAGCGTCGGCGTCGGCACGCAGCCGTCCGATCACGGCGTTGGGCGCGATGAATGGGACGATCTGGTCGAGCGAGGCGATGGAAGGCGAGCGGGGGCGAAACTTCATCGGTCGCATCACTGTCACGCAGGCATGAAAACACAACAAAGCCTGCACATTAGCGGGAGGTTCATCATGGGTTACTCGCGTCGGAAGTTCTGCAAGTTTCGGCCGGCGGCTGTCGCCGCGTCGGCGTCTGTTCGCGCCGGCGGTCCACGCGCAACAGGTCATCCGCGTCGGCCTCATCCCGTCGGAGGATTCGCGCGCGATGCTGGCGTCGAGCAAGGAATTGCTCGAAATGCTGGAGAAGAATCTCGGCCATGAAAGTGCAGGGCTTCGTCGCGTCGGACTACAACGGCGTGATCGAGGCGATGCGCGCCAGCCACATCGAGGTCGCCTATCTCGGGCCGTTCTCCTACGTGCTCGGCACGACGATCGCGCCGATCGAGGCCTTCGCCACCGCCGAGACCGCGAAGTCCGGCCGCACCTACTATCACAGCCAGATCATCACGCGCGCCGACAGCGGCATCAAGACGGTCGCGGATCTCAAGGGCCGCACCTTCGCGTTCGTCGATCCGTCGTCGACCTCGGGTCATCTGTTCCCGAAGGCCGGCCTGATCAAGATGGGCATCGACCCCGACACGTATTTCGGCCGCGTGCTGTTCACCGGCTCGCATGACGCGAACGCGCTCGCGGTCGCCAACAAGCGCGTCGATGCCGCCACCATCGCGGACCGCATCTTCGATGCGGCGGTGCAGAAGAAACTCGTCAAGGCAGAGGAGATCCACGTCGTGTGGCGCTCCGACCCGATCCCGGAATCGCCGACGGTGTGGCGCAAGCAATCTGCCTGACGATCTCAAGCAGAAGATCAAGACCGCGTTCCTGAACATCAAGGACATCACCTGGGCGGACCAGGGCAAGCTCAACCGCTTCGTCGAGACGAACGACAAGAACTACGACGTCATTCGCGACACCGCGAAGGCGCTCAAGCTCGATCTGTCGAAGATGAAGTGAGCACGGCGACGCCAGCAGGGAAGCCACGTCATGATCACGATTCAAGGACTGAGCAAGTCGTACGGCGGGCGTTCCGTGCTCAAGGGTGTGGACCTCTCGGTCCGAGCCGGCGAGTTTCTCGTCGTGCTCGGGCCGAGCGGCGCCGGAAAGTCGACGATGCTCCGCTGCGTCAACGGTCTCGTTCAGCCCGACGGCGGGCGCATCATGATCGACGGCAGTCGAGTATCACTCCGCGGAGCGGGCGGCGCGAGCAGCGCCGCGCCGTCGGCGATGATCTTCCAGCACCACAATCTCGTGCGGCGGCTGACCGTGCTGAAGAACGTGCTGGTCGGCCGGATGGCCGGGCTGTCGTCGCTGCTCGCAGTGCTGCAGTTGTTTCCCTCGCGCGACGTCGAGATCGCGATGCAGTGCCTGGAGCGCGTCGAACTCGGCGCACAAGGCGATGTCGCGCGCCGACCAGCTCTCCGGCGGCGAGCAGCAGCGCGTCGGCATCGCCCGCGCGCTCGCGCAGGAGCCGGCCGTGATCCTCGCCGACGAGCCGGTCGCGAGCCTCGACCCGAAGACCTCGCGCATCGTGCTCGGATATCTCAAGCGCATCTGCAAGGAGACCAACATCGCGGTGATCTGCAACCTGCACCAGGTCGACTACGCGGTCGAATTCGGCGAGCGGATCGTGGGCTTGCAGGGCGGGTCGGTGATGTTCGACGGCGTGCCGTCGGCGCTGACCTCCGACGTCGTCCACCGCATCTATCCGGGGCTCGAAGATCAGGCATCGGGCGCGTCCTCAAGCCCTCTGCCGCAGCACCGGCCGCTCGCACGCCGCGCGTCGCCGTCGCGGCCGCCTGAACCGGAGAGCACGTCCATGTCGATCGCCGGATATCGAGCTCGTCGTCCGTCCGCCGCGCGGCCGCTTCGGCTGGTGGGGCATCGTCGCGCTGGTGCTGGTCGCTCGCCGTCGTGCTGTGGTGGACGGCGGTCGGCGCGCAGATCAACGGGCAGAACCTGCTCAACGGCGTGCCCTACATGGCGGACTTCGTCTCCCGCATGGTGCCGCCGAACTGGGCCTTCATCGACAAGCTGCTGGAAGCCCGCGGTCGAGAGCCTGCAGGTCGCCGTCTGGGGAACGATCTTCGGCGTGATCCTCGCGCTGCCGATTTGCGTGTTCGCCGCGCGGAATTTCTCGCCGCACCCGGCGATCTACCATTTCACCCGCCAGATGCTGAACGTGATGCGCGGCATCAACGAGATCATCCTGGCGCTGATCTTCGTCGCCGCCATCGGGCTCGGGCCATTCGCCGGCGTGCTGGCGCTCGCGATCCACGGCGCCGGAATGCTCGGCAAGTTTTTCGCCGAGGCGATCGAGGACATCGACGACGGTCCGCTCGAAGCGTTCAAGTCGGCCGGCGTCGGCTGCTTCAAGACGATCCTGTTCGGCGTGCTGCCGCAGGTGATGCCGACCTGGCTCGGGACCATCTTCTACCGGCTCGAAACCAACGTGCGGCAATCGACAATTCTCGGTATGGTCGGCGCAGGCGGCATCGGCTTCGAGCTTGTGTCCAGCATGAAGCTGTTCCAGTACCAGGACACCGCGATGTGCATCCTGGTGATCCTCGCGATGGTGCTGGTGACGGACCTCGTGTCGTCCCGCGTCCGCGCCTATATCCGCTGACGCGGCGCTAAGAATCGGAGAACGAAATGAACATCCAGCGCACGCCGACCGTTTCGGTCAACGGCCGCGAGTACAAGTTTCCCAAGACGCCGACGGTGGCGGTCTGCATCGACGGCTCGGAGCCCGGCTACATCGAGCGCGCGATCGACGCGGGGCTCGCGCCGAACTTCGCGCGGCTGATGAAGATCACGAACCTCACCGCGCTGTCGGCGATGCCGAGCTTCACCAACCCGAACAACATGTCGATCATCACCGGCCGTCCGCCGGCCGTTCATGGCATCGCCGGCAACTACTTCTACGACCGCGCGGCGGGCAAGGAGGTGATGATGAACGACGCGAGCTTCCTGCGCGCGCCGACCATCATGAAGGCGTTTCACGACGCGGGTGCGAAGGTGGCGGTGGTCACCGCGAAGGACAAGCTGCGCGCGATGCTCGGCAAGGACCTCGACATGTCGACCGGCCGCGCGATCGCGTTCTCGTCCGAGAAGGCCGATCAGGCGACCGTGCAGGCGAACGGCATCGGCGACGTGCTCAAGCGCATCGGCAAGCCGCTGCCCGAGGTGTACTCGTCCGACCTTTCGGAGTTCGTGATGGCGGCGGGCGTGTCGATCCTGCAGGAAGGAGCGCCCCGACCTGATGTACCTCTCGACCACCGACTACGTGCAGCACAAGGCGGCGCCCGGCTCGGATTTCGCGAATTCGTTCTACGCCATGATGGATCGCTACGTCGGCGAACTCGACGCGGCGGGCGCCGTGCTGGTGCTCACCGCGGATCACGGCATGAACGACAAGCATTTGGCCAACGGCGAGCCGGACGTGATCTATCTGCAGACGCTCGCCGACGAGTGGCTCGGCAAGGGCGTCGCGCGCGTGCTGCTGCCGATCACCGACCCTTACGTCGTGCATCACGGCGCGCTTGGCTCCTATGCGACGATCTATCTGCCGGCGGGGGCCGACGTCGATGCGCTGCTCGGCCGGCTCCGGTCGGTCGAGGGCGTCGATCAGGCGATGAGCGCCGCCGAGGCGTGCCAGCGCTTCGAGCTTCCTGCCGACCGCTTCGGCGACGTCGTGGTGATCTCGACCATCCACAAGGTGCTCGGCACCGCGCGCGAGAAGCACGATCTTTCGGGGCTGACCGAGCCGCTGCGCTCGCATGGCGGGCTGACCGAGCAGGTGGTGCCGATGATCGCGAACCGCGCGGTGACGATTCCGGCCGGACATCAGCTTCGCAACTTCGACATCTTCGATGTCGCGCTCAACAGGGTGGCGGCGTGATGACCACGACCCGCGTGTCCCGGGCGCAGCGCAGCACTTGTGATGCGCTGCAGACCCGGGACCCCGGTTTCTTTTTTCAGGAAGTGAGCAACCGGGGTCCCGCATCTGCGGCGCACCGCGAAGGCGCGCTACACCGCGTGCGGGACACGCAAAGGATTTGACATGAACATCCAGACCAAACCCCCGGTCCGCCACGAGGCGATGCGCATCGCCGGCAAGAAGGTCGAGACCGACCAGCAGATCGAAGTCTTCAACCCGTACACCGGCGCGGTGGTCGGCACGATCGCGGCCGCGCGGCCCGAGCATGTGCGCGAGGCTTTTGCGAAGGCGAAGGCGTTCAAGCCGAAGCTGACACGCTATGAGCGCCAGCAGATTTTGCTCAAGACCGCCGACCTGCTCTCCGCCCGCAAGGAAGAGTTCGCGCGGATCATCACGGCTGAGTCCGGCCTGTGCTGGAAGGATTCGCTGTATGAGGCCGGCCGCGCCTACGACGTCTATTCGTTCGCCGGACAGCTCACCATTAAGGACGACGGCGAGACCTACGCCTGCGATATCTCCCCGCAGGGCAAGCAGCGCAAGATTTTCACCACGCGCTATCCGCTCGGTGGCGTCATCTCGGCGATCACACCGTTCAATCATCCGCTCAACATGGTGTCACATAAGTTGGCGCCCGCGATCGCGACCAACAACCGTATCGTGCTCAAGCCGACCGAACTGACGCCGCTGACCGCGCTCGCGCTCGCCGATGTGCTGTACGAGGCGGGTCTGCCGCCCGAGATGCTGTCGGTCGTCACCGGCAATCCGTCCACCATGGGCGATGCCATGATCACGGACCCGGATTGCGACCTGATCACGTTCACCGGCTCGGTGAAAGTCGGCAAGTACATTGCTGATAAAGCTGGCTATCGCCGCATCGTGCTGGAGCTTGGTGGCAACGATCCGCTGATCGTCATGGAGGACGCCGACCTCGACAAGGCGGCGGAGTTGGCCGTCACCGGCGCGACGAAGAATTCCGGCCAGCGCTGCACGGCGGTGAAGCGCATTCTGGTCGTGAACAAGGTCGCGGATGAGTTTTCCAAGCTTGTGCTCGCCAAGGCGAAGAAGCTGAAGGCGGGCGACCCGATGGACCCTCAACCGACGTCGGCACGGTGATCCACGAAGGCGCGGCGAAAAATTTCGAGCGCCGCGTCATCGATGCGGTGGAGAAGGGCGCCAAGCTCCTGCACGGCAACAACCGCGAGGGCGCGCTCTATCCGCCGACGGTGGTCGATCACGTGCCGCCGAGCGCCGAACTGGTGCACGAGGAAACGTTCGGCCCGGTGATCCCGATCATCCGCTGCCCGGACGACATCGCGCAGGTGATCAAGATATCGAACTCGACCGCCTACGGGCTCTCGTCCGGCGTCTGCACCAACCGGCTCGACTACATCACGCGCTTCATCAACGAGCTGGACGTCGGCACCGTGAACGTGTGGGAAGTGCCGGGCTATCGCATCGAGATGTCGCCGTTCGGCGGCATCAAGGACTCCGGCCTCGGCTACAAGGAAGGCGTGGTAGAGGCGATGAAGAGCTTCACCAACGTGAAGACGTATTCGTTGCCGTGGCCGGCCTGACAACCACGGAACGAGCCCGTTTCGATAAGATTGCTAGGGCGCCGGGCGCACACCGCGCAGTCCGGCCGCCGCGATGGCCCGAGCAATCAGGCCGTCGCGCTTGGCATCCGTCACGAACGCGTTGATGATCGCGAGCGCGCCCGTGTTGGCCTTCGGCACCGCAATCGACATCTGCACCACGTTGAAGCGCCCTTCGAGAACCGCTGCGCCGGATATGTCCGCTGCAAGCCGGTGCGCCAGGTGCACGTTCTCGCCATAGACATCAGCACGCCCGCTGCTCAATGCCTCACGTGCCGGCCCGGCGCCGCCAGGGACGCGAACGATTTCGGCGTTTTTGAGCGTGCGCGTCAGGAAGCCATCGGGCGCCGAGCCTTGTGCGACCGCAACCTTGACGCCAGCGCGGTCGACTTCGTCTGCCGCCTTCAGCGAGGAGCCTGGGCGCGCGACATAGCCGTTGTCGACCTCCATGAACACGTCGCTGAAGGCGAGGTGCTCGGCTCGCGATGGATCGCGCGCCGCAAGGCCAACGTCCCATTCGCCCTTGCCCAAACTCTCGTTGTAGCGGGCCGGATTGTCGTACGGCATGAGGCGCACGGGCACGCCAAGCTTTGCGGCGAGTGCGCGCGCAAGCTCGACGGAAACGCCGCCGAGCTGCCCATCGGCTGCGCGTGTCACCAGCACGGGGTTGGAGGCAATCAGAGCAGCGCGCAGTTCGCCTGTGGGAGCAAGTTGCGAGGCTGCGGATTGGGCGTGGGCCGGGTTTGCGGTTGCGGCCAATGTGGCGCACCACAGGAAACCGGCGAATGCGCTCAGGCGTACTCTGGAGTGCGAAATCATCATAGCCTCCCGACTGTAGCGGCGTTTCGGCTCCACCCGAGCACGAGTGTATGGGATTGACCGTTCGTCAAAGAGGCGACTGAATGGCACACGGGGCGCCATGCGAAAGGTGCGGCGTCGTCGAGGCGATGAAGAGCTTCACCAATGTGAAGACGTATTCTCTGCCTTGGCCCACATAAGATTTGGCCAGCCGGAGATCGGTGCATATCCGCAGGAAAAGTTGGTAAAACGCGGGATATTGTGACATTCTCATGGTCCGCCAACAATGAGGTTGGTCATGGCCGATAGTGTCTACCGCTACGATCCCGAGCGCATCGAGGCGCTTTGCGGCAGCTATCGCGGCGCGGGCCCGCTACCGCGGCCGTTCTACACATCGCCGGACGTCTTCAACGCCGACATGGAGCGCATCTGGCGCCGCCATTGGCTGTATGCCGGCCACTCTTGCCTGATCCCCAATCCGGGCGACTGGATGACCTGGGCGATCGGCTTCGACTCCGTCATCGTGGCGCGGGCCAAGGACGGCGCGATCCGCGCCTTCCACAACACCTGCCGCCATCGCGGCGCGCGGGTGTGCCGCGAGGAGAGCGGGCACGGCCGCGCGTTCGTGTGCCCGTATCACGCCTGGACCTACGATCTCGACGGGCGGCTGAAGACCGCGACCGAACGCGAGTTCGGCGTGCCTCAGGAGAAGCTCGGCCTGCATCCGGTGCCGCTTAAAGATGTCGCGGGGCTGCTGTTCGTCGCGCTCGGCGATGATCCGGTAAGCTTCGACCGCGCCGTCGCCGAGGTCGGCGACAAGATGCGGCATCAGGGGCTGGAGGAAGCGAAGCTCGCGAAGAGCGTGCGCTACACCGTGAAGGCGAACTGGAAGCTGATCTTCGAGAACAACCGCGAGTGCTATCACTGCAACACGGCGCATCCCGAATACGTGCAGGGCACCTACGACACCGCGCGCTTCTCGCCCAAACGCTGCCCGAGGTGGAAAAGGCCGAGCGCATTGCAGGCGAGCGCTTCGCCCGCATGGGGCTCGGCGACGCGATGGCGTCATCCGAGATGACCGGCGCGTACTGGCGCGCGGCGCGCACGCCGCTGGTCGAGGGCTGGAAGACGCAGAGCCTCGACGGGCAACCGGTCGCGCCGCTGATGGGCACGTTCCGCGGCGCGCGACGCGTGGAGCGATGGCACGCTGCGCTCGACGATTTTTCCGAATTTCTGGCAGCACGCGAGCGACGATCACGCGGTGTCGACGCGCCTCACGCCGGTCGACGCCACGACCTGTCAGGTCGATGTGTACTGGTTCGTGCACAAGGACGCGGTCGAGGGCACGGACTACACGCTCGAAAAGCTGATGCCGTTCTGGCAGCGCACCTCGGAGCAGGACTGGGAGATCTGCGAGGCCAATCAGGCCGGCATTTTGTCGCCGCGTTACGAGCCGGGGCCGTATTCGCGCGTGCGCGAAACCAACGTGCAGCATTTCGTCGACTGGTATCTCGGCGCGCTCGGCGGCCCGCGATCCCATCTGAAGGCGGTCAGCGCGTGAAGCTCCCGGACGCCGCCCGTATTGTCATCATAGGCGGCGGCGCCATCGGCTGCTCCATCGCGTATCATCTGGCGAAGCTTAGGCACCGCGACGTGTTGCTGCTGGAGAAGAAGCAACTCACCGCCGGCAGCACGTGGCATGCGGCGGGCCTTGTCGGGCAGCTTCGCTCGAAGGTCAATCTCACGCGGCTGATGCAGTACAGCGCGAAACTTTGCGCGAGCATCGGTGCGGAGACCGGGCAGGATGTCGGTTTCAACAAAGTCGGCTCGATCCGGCTTGCGAGCAGCGATGCGCGCTGGGACGAATTGAAACGCAACGCCGCGGCGGCGAAGACCACCGGCCTCGATGTCGAGCTGATCGGGCCGGACGAGATCAAGCAGAAATTCCCGCTGGTCGATCTCAATGGCGTGCGCGGCGCGACCTGGATCGCCTCCGACGGCTACGTCGATCCATATTCGCTGACGATGGCGTACGCGAAAGGCGCGCGGGCAGGGGGCGTGAAGATCGTCGAGGGTGTGACGGTGACTGGCTTCCGCCAGCAGAACGGCCGCATCACGCATGTGCTGACCGATCAGGGCGAGGTCGCTTGCGAGACCGTGGTGAACGCGGCCGGTCTGTGGGCGCGTCATGTCGGCGAGATGGCCGGCATCGAGTTGCCGGTCACGGTGCTGGAGCATCAATATCTTGTCACCGACAAGTCGCCGCTCATTCCCGACAAGCTGCCGACGCTGCGCGACCCCGACCTGAATTTCTACCTCAAGTCCGAGCCGGGCGCGTTCGCGATCGGCGGCTGGGAGGAGGGCACCGTCGCGGTGAACGGCTCCGGCAAGCTGGCGATGGATTTCGGGCAGGAGCTGTTCGCCCAAAATCTCGACCGGCTGGAGGTCATCGCGGGTCCGGCTGCGGAGCGCATCCCGGTGCTGAACGAGGTCGGCATCCGCACGGTCATCAACGGCCCGATCCCGGTATCGGCCGATGGCGAGCCGGTGATCGGCGTCGCGGAGGGCATCGCGAACCTGTTCATCGCCTGCGGCTTCACGTCCGGCATCGCGGCGTCGGCCGGAGCGGGCCATGCGATGGCGAACTGGATCGCGGCAGGCGATCCCGGCATGGATCTTGAAGGGTTTGAGCTGAGACGCTTCGCCAGCCGCCGCTACGCGCCGGACGACCTATGTGCTGCCGCGATCAAGGCATATGCCGCTTATTACGCACTTTCAGGGGCAAAATCGCAGCCGGCGGCGCTGGCGAAGGTGTGAGAAAACCGGGTAAACTATGGGCAATTTCATGCGGATGTCATCCGCCTGAAGCATCCGTTCCGGGGCTGAAATCGACAACGAGGGGAGAAATAAAAATGTTCAAACGTAGTCTGGCACTTCTGGGAGCGGCGTGTCTTGCCGCCGTCGTGGCCGCGTCGCCGGCGATGGCGCAACGCACCAAGCTCACGATGTACACCGCGATCGAGAACGACCAGCTCGGTCCGTTCAAGCAGGCGATCGAAGCCGCGGTTCCCGAGGTCGAGGTCGTGTGGGTGCGTGACTCCACCGGCGTCATCACGGCGCGCTTCCTCGCCGAAAAGGACAATCCGCGCGCCGACGTCGTGTTCGGTCTCGCGGTCACCAGCCTGATCGCTGTTCGAGAAGCAGGGCCTGCTGGAGACCTACGAGCCGAAGGGTGCCTCCGCGCTGAAGCCCGTGTTCCGCGACGCGCAGGCGCCCTACACCTGGACCGGCATGGACGCCTATCTGTCGGTGCTGTGCTTCAACACCGTCGGAAGGCAAGAAGAACAACGTCGCGACGCCGACCTCGTGGCTCGACATCGCCAAGCCCGAGTACAAGGGCAAGATCATCATGCCGCATCCGGCCTCGTCCGGCACCGGCTATCTCACCATCGCGGCCTGGATGCAGATCATGGGCGAGAAGGCCGCCTGGGAGTTCATGGACAAGCTGCACGACAACATCGCGGTCTACACGCACTCCGGCTCTGCACCCTGCGTGCAGGCCGCGAAGGGCGAGCGCATGGCCGGCATCGGCTTCGACATGCGCGGCGCGCGCGAGAAGACCCAGGGTGCGCCGATCGAAGTCGTGCTGCCGAAGGAAGGCGCGGGCTGGGAGCTTGAGGCCACATCGATCGTGAAGGGCACCAAGAACCTCGAACTCGCCAAGAAGGTCGCGGACTGGGGCGCAAGCAAGCGGCGCGAGCGAGCTCTACTCGAAGTACTACGCGATCGTCGCCGAGCCGAGCGTGAAGAACACGCCGCCGAACTATCCGCCACCGCTGAAGCGGCGATGGTGAAGAACGACTTCGGCTGGATGGCGGAGAACCGCGACCGCATCCTGGCGGAGTGGTCGAAGCGCTACGAGTCCAAGGCCGCGCCGAAGAACTGAGCCGTGTCCCGCACGCGGCGCAGCGCGCAAGCGGTGCACCGCGATGCGGGACCCCGGTTGCTCCTTGAAGACATGACCGGCGGTGCCGGTTCTGCATCGCATCATTCTGCCGCGATGCGCCCGGGACACGCGGGTGGGGTGGGGCTGATGAGTAACCAAGCGCGTGATACGTCGTCCGCGAGTAGCGGATCTCCATTCCTGCGTGTCCGCGGCCTGCACAAGCATTTCGGCAAGTTCACCGCGCTGAAAAACATCTCGCTCGATGTGAACAAGGGCGAGTTCGTCTGCTTCCTCGGCCCCTCCGGCTGCGGCAAGACCACGCTGCTGCGCGCGATCGCCGGCCTCGATCCGCAGAACGAAGGCAAGATCGAGATCGGCGGGCGCGATGTGTCGAACCTGCCGCCCGCCGCGCGCGACTTCGGCATCGTGTTCCAGTCCTACGCGCTGTTCCCGAACCTGACCGTCGCGGCGAATGTCGGCTACGGCCTCGTCAACCGCCGCGCCGGCCGCGCCGCGATCGATGCGCGCGTTGCCGAGCTGCTCGCGCTCGTCGGCCTGACCGATCAGGGCGACAAATATCCGGTGCAGCTTTCCGGCGGCCAGCAGCAGCGCGTCGCGCTCTCTCGTGCGCTCGCGACCTCGCCCGGCCTGCTGCTGCTCGACGAGCCGCTTTCCGCGCTCGACGCGCGCGTGCGGCTGCGCCTGCGCGACGAGGTGAAATCGCTGCAGCGCCGGCTCGGCGTCACCACCATCATGGTGACGCACGATCAGGAAGAAGCGCTCGCCATGGCCGATCGCATCGTGGTGATGAACCAGGGCGTGATCGAGCAGGTCGGCACGCCGTCCGAGATCTATCGCAACCCGACGACCGCGTTCGTGGCTGACTTCGTCGGCACCATGACGTTCCTCGACGCCGAGGTGACCGGTCCCGACCGGCTGCGCGTCGGCGGCATCGAGCTCTCGTGCAATGGCGTGAACGGCTTCAAGCACGGCGACCCGGTGCGTATCGGGCTGCGTCCCGAGGAAGTGCGCGTGCGCAATATCGACGGCTCGACGCCGAACCAGTTCGCCACGAAAGTTTCGCTGCTCGATTTCCTCGGCTCGTTTTGCCGCGCGCGGCTCGAGCCGGAGAAAGCGCCCGGCGTCGCGATCCTCGCGGACTTCTCCGCCAACCTGATGCGGGACCTGAGCGTCGCCGAAGGTCAGCAACTCACCATCGCGCTGCCACCGGAATCGCTGCGCCTGTTTGCCAAGAGCTGATCCGTGAGTGTCACCACCGCCCCTCCGCTGACCGGGATCGCGCAGAAGGTCTCGCGCGAGGCCTGGGTGATGCGCCTCGGCATCGTCCTGCTGGTGGCGTGGCTGGTGCTGTCGATCGCGCTGCCGCTCTGGGCGTTGCTCTCGAAAAGCTTCCAGAACGGAAACGGCGAGTTCGTCGGACTGGCGAACTACGTCGCGCTATTTCTCGACGCCGAGCCTGTTCAATTCGATCTGGAACAGCGTGTGGGTCGCGCTGGTCACCACGATCATCGTGATCCCGCTGGCGTTCGGTTATGCCTATGCGCTGACGCGCAGCAACATGCGCTTCAAGGGCCTGTTCTACGCCGCCGCGATGCTGCCGCTGTTTGCGCCGTCGCTGCTCTCGGCGATTTCGCTGATCTACCTGTTCGGCAATCAGGGCCTGCTCAAGGGCGTGATGTTCGGCGGCTCGATCTATGGCGCCAACGGCATCATCGTGGCGCAGGTGTTCTACTGCTTCCCGCACGCGCTGATCATCGCCGTGACGGCGCTCGCGCTTGCCGACGCGCGGCTTTACGAGGTGGCGGACGCGCTCGGGACGACAAAATCGCGCATCTTCCGCACCGTGACGCTGCCGGGCGCGAAGTTCGGGCTGATGAACGCGGCCTTCGTGGTGTTCACGCTCGTGGTCACCGACTTCGGCATCGCCAAGGTGATCGGCGGGCAGTTCAACGTACTGGCGACCGACGCCTACAAGCAGGTGGTCGGACAGCAGAACTTCGAGATGGGCGCGGTGGTCGGCATGGTGCTGCTCGCGCCGGCCGTGCTCGCTTTCGTGATCGACCGCATCGTGCAGCGGCGGCAGGTCGCGCTGCTCTCCGCGCGCGCCGTGCCGCTCGAGCCGAAGGAAAACCGCGGGCGCGATATCGCGCTGATGATCTATTGCCTGTTCATCGGCAGCATTCTGGTCGGCGTGCTCGGCACCGCGGTGTGGGCCTCGTTCATCACCTACTGGCCGTACAATCTCACCCCGACGCTGAACAACTATAATTTCGGCAACTTCGACCCGGGCGGCTGGGACCCGTATTTCACCTCGGTGGCGATGGCCGCCTGCGCCGCCGTGTTCGGCACCGCGATCGTGTTCACCGGCGCGTATTTTGTCGAGAAGACCAAAGTGATGCCGGGCGGCCGGCTGATCGCACATCTGCTCGCGATGCTGCCGATGGCGGTGCCGGGCCTCGTGCTGGGGCTGGGCTACGTGTTCTTCGTCAATGCGAAATGGAATCCGCTCGGCTTCCTCTACGGCACGCTGGCGGTGCTGGTGATCAACTCGGTCGCGCACTTCTATACGGTCGCGCACATCACCTCGCTCACCGCGCTGAAGCAGATCGATCCCGAATTCGAGTCGGTGTCGGCCTCGCTGAAGGTGCCGTTCTGGCGCACGTTCTATCGTGTCACCGTGCCGATCTGCTGGCCGTCGATCCTCGACATCGCGGTCTACATCTTCGTCAACGCGCTCACCACCGTGTCGGCGGTGATCTTTCTCTATGGCCCGTCGACCAAGCTTGCCTCGATCGCGATCGTGCACATGGACGAGATGGGCGCGTCGGCCGCGGCCGCCGGCATGGCGACGATGATCGTGTTCACCGCGCTCGGCGCCAAGCTGCTGCAGATCCTGCTCGACCGCGTGCTGTTCACGCGCCTGCAGGCCTGGCGGAAGCGATGAGGGCGCTGCCATCCGAATCCGAAAGCGACACCAACCTGTCGCCGCAGCGGCGCGCGTGGGCCGAGAAGAATCTCGACCCGGAAGCGCAGACGCTGCTCTACGAGGACGAGAAGTATTTCCTGCGCCAGTCGGTCTCGACGCCCTGCCTCAACGCGATCGCGAAGGCGGACGGCATCTGGATCGAGGATACGGCCGGCCGCCGCTACATGGATTTCCACGGCAACAACGTGCACCACATCGGCTACGGGCATCCGCGCCTGAAAAAGGCGATCGCCGAGCAGATGGACGCGCTGCCGTTCGCGCCGCGCCGCTACACCTGCGGACCCGCGGTGGCGCTCGCCGAAAAGCTCGCCGACATCGCGCCGGGCAATCTCTCGAAAGTGCTGTTCACCACCGGCGGGTCGGATGCGGTCGAGGTCGCGATCAAGATCGCCCGCGCCGCGACCGGGCGTTACAAGACGCTGTCGTTCTGGGACGCGTTCCACGGCGCGGGCTTCGGCGCATCGGCGGTCGGCGGCGAGGCGCTGTTCCGCTCCGGCGGCGTCGGCCCGCTGATGCCGGGCGCCGAGCACGTTGCACCGTTTGCGTCGTACCGCTGTCCGTACGGCACGTCGACCATCGGCGCGAGCGCGGACGCCTGCGCGCGCATGATCGAATACGTGCTCGACCGGGAAGGCGACGTCGCGGCCTTCATCGCCGAGCCGATGCGCGCGGTGCCGCACATTCCGCCGCCCGGCTTCTGGCGGCGCGTGCGCAACGCCTGCGACCGGCACGGCACATTGCTGATCTTCGACGAAATCCCGACCGGCCTCGGCAAGACCGGCCGGATGTTCGCCTCGCAGCACGACGGCGTAGTGCCGGATATCCTGGTGCTCGGCAAGGCGCTCGGCGGCGGCATCCTGCCGATTGCCGCCGTGATCGCGCGCCCCGAACTCGACGTCGGCGGCGCGCATGCGTTCGGCCACTACACGCATGAGAAAAATCCAGTGACCACGCGCGCGGCGCTGACCACCATTCAGATCATCGAGGACGAGGAACTGGTCGAGAACGCCGCGCGGGTCGGCGCGTCGGCGCTCGCGCGCCTGCACGAGATGAAGCTGAAGCACACGCTGATCGGCGATGTGCGCGGCCTCGGCTTCCTGATGGGGATCGAGCTTGTGACCTCGCGCGTCAGCAAGGCGCCCGCGAAGGATGCCGCCGAGGCCGTGATGTATCGCGCGCTGGAAAACGGCTTGTCGTTCAAGACCACGTTCGGCAACGTGCTGACCTTGACGCCGCCGCTCACCGTGACCGAGCCTGAGATGACGAAGGCGCTCGACATCATCGACGAGTGCCTGACCGCCGAAATGCGTCACGCGCGGGGTTGACAGCGCATGGCGGGCCCCCCCCCCGAGGAATGACGAGAGAACAGAAATGCCGGGCAATCTTTCGTTTAACGACCTGAAGAAAGCCGTCGCCGCCGGCGCGATCGACACCGTGATCGTCGCGATGGTCGACATGCAGGGCCGGCTCGTCGGCAAGCGCTTCCAGGCCGAGTTCTTCGTGACGGCGCGCACGAAGAAACGCACGGCTGCAACTATCTCCTCGCCGACGACATCGACATGGAGCCGGTGCCGGGCTACGCAGCCGCGAGCTGGGACAAGGGCTATGGCGATTTCGTCATGAAGCCCGACATGACGACCCTGCGCCGCGTGCCATGGCTCGAGGCGACGGCGCTCGTTCTCTGCGACGTGCTCGACCATCACCATCATGACGTGCCGCATTCGCCGCGCGCGATGCTGAAAGCTCAGGTCGAGCGGCTGAAGAAGCAGAAGATGAAGGCCTACTGCGCGTCGGAGCTCGAGTTCTATCTGTTCGACGAAAGCTACGAGTCGCTGCACGCCAAGTGCTATCGCGAGCCGAAGACGGCCGGTTATTACATCGAGGACTATCACATCCTGCAGACCACCAAGGAGGAAGGCGTGATGCGCGCCATCCGCAAAGGTCTGCAGGGCGCGGGCATTCCGGTCGAGAACTCGAAGGGCGAGTGGGGGCCGGGACAGGAGGAGATCAACGTCCGCTATTCCGACGCGCTCGACATGGCGGACAACCACGTGATCCTGAAGAACGGCACGAAGGAGATCGCGCACGGGCTCGGCAAGGCCGTGACCTTCATGTCGAAATGGAATTACGGCCTCGCAGGCTCGTCCTCGCACGTGCACGTGTCGCTGTGGGACGCGGCCGGCAAGACGCCGCTGTTCTACGACGCCAAGGCCGAGTTCACGATGTCGCCGCTGATGCGCGCGTTCGTGGCGGGGCAGCTGAAATACGCAAGCGACATCACCTGGTTCCTGGCGCCCTACATCAATTCGTACAAGCGCTTTCAGGTCGGCACCTTCGCGCCGACCAAGGCGGTGTGGAGCCGCGATAATCGCACCGCGGGATTCCGGCTGTGCGGCGAGGGCGGCAAGGCCATTCGCATCGAGTGCCGCATCGGCGGCGCGGATTTCAACCCGTATCTCGCGTTCTCGGCGCTGATCGCGGCGGGGCTTGCGGGCATCGAGGAGAAGCTGACGCTCGATGCACCATTCTCGGGTGACGCCTATCACGGCAAGAAGCTCGCCGAGGTGCCGAAGACGTTGCGCGAGGCGACAGAGAGTTTGGACAAATCGAAGATGCTGCGCGCCGCGCTCGGCGACGAAGTCATCGATCACTATGTCCACACCGCGAAGTGGGAGCAGTTCGAATACGACCGCCGCATCACGGATTGGGAGCTGATGCGCGGGTTTGAGAGGTACTGATTGCTTCTTGACCTCCCCCTGGAGGGGGGAGGTCGCCGAGCGAAGCGAGGCGGGTGGGGGTGACTTCCTCAGCCTAGCCGGTCTATTCACGCCACCCCGGCGCTGCGCGCCGACCCTCCCCCAGGGGAGGGTGAAGCAAGACCGGAGCGCCATGCCCGACATCGTCTGCATCTCCCCCGTCGACGGCCGCGAGGTTGTGCGCCGTCCCGCATCCTCCGCCGCCGAAATCGACGCTGCGGTCGCCGCCGGCCGCAAGGCGCAGGCCGAATGGAAACGCATCTCCGTCGCGGAGCGCGGGAAAATTCTCTCCAAGGCCGTCGACGCGATGCTGGCGATGCGCGCCGAAGTCGGGCCGGAGCTGGCATGGCAAATGGGCCGCCCGGTGCGCTACGGCGGCAACGAGCTCGGCGGCTTCGAGGAACGCGCGCGCGCCATGATCGCGATGGCGGAGGGTGCGCTCGCCAACATCGTCCCCGAGCCGAAGGCCGGCTTCAAGCGCTACATCGCGCGCGAGCCGGTCGGCATCGTGCTGACCGTCGCACCGTGGAATTACCCGTATCTCACGGCGGTGAACTCGGTGGTGCCCGCGCTGATGGCCGGCAATGCCGTGCTGCTTAAGCACGCCGCGCAGACGCTGCTGGTCGGCGATCGTTTCCAGACCGCGATGGACAAGGCCGGGCTGCCGAAGGGGCTGTTCCGCACGCTGACGCTCAGCCATGACGACACCACCAAGCTGATCGGTTCCGGCGCGGTGGATCAAATCTGCTTCACGGGCTCGGTCGCAGCGGGCCAAGCGATCGAGCGCGCGGCGGCGGGCACCTTCGCCGGCGTCGGGCTGGAGCTTGGCGGCAAGGACCCGGCCTATGTGCGGCCCGATGTGGATCTCGCGCATGCGATCGAGAATGTTGTCGACGGCGCGTACTTTAATTCGGGCCAGTGCTGTTGCGGCATCGAGCGCGTCTATGTGCACGCGGACGTCTACGACAAGTTCGTCGACGGCTTCGTGTCGCTCACCAAGCAATATGTGCTCGGCGACCCGCTCGACCAGAAGACCACGCTCGGGCCGATGGCGCAGCCGCGCCTCGCCGCGACGGTACGCGATCATATCGGCGAGGCGGTGCACAAAGGTGCGAAGGCGCTGATCGACACCAAGGCTTTTGCGCGCGACCGGGATGGCTCGACCTACGTGGCGCCGCAGGCGCTGGTGGATGTCGATCATTCGATGAAGGTGATGATGGATGAGACCTTCGGCCCGGTCGTCGGCATCATGAAGGTGCGGGACGACGATGAAGCTGTCCGCCTCATGAACAACTCGCCCTATGGCCTGACCGCCTCGATCTGGACGCGCGACATGGATGCGGCCGAGCGCATCGGAGTTGAGATCGAGACCGGCACCGTCTACATGAACCGCTGCGATTATCTCGATCCGGGCCTTGCGTGGACCGGCGTGAAGGACACCGGCCGTGGCGCGACGCTCTCGCGCGTGGGCTACAAATCGCTCACAAGGCCGAAGAGCTATCACCTTCGAGAGGTCTGATCCCTCGCCCCGCGAAGCAGGGAGAGGGTGCCGAGCGAACGCGAGGCGGGTGAGGGGCCGCTTCGATTTTGCAACTGCCCCTCACCCGGCTCGCAGCTTCGCTGCTCACCACCCTCTCCCCGTAAACGGGGAGAGGGAAAAGAAGGAGAGACCATGAACCTGCGCGGCAACTGGAATTACCCGACCACGGTGCGCTTCGGCGCCGGGCGTGCGAGCGAAATCGGCGAGGCCGTGAAGGCCGCGAAGATGACGAACCCGCTGTTCGTCACCGATCCGGTCGTCGCCAGGATGCCGATGACGCAGAAGGCGCTCGATGCGCTCAGCGCCGCGGGCGTTCCGGCGAAAGTGTTCTCGGACGTGCAGCCCAATCCGGTCGAGGCGAACCTCGCGGCCGGCATCGCAGCCTACAAGGCCGGCAATCACGACGGCGTGGTGGCGTTCGGCGGAGGTTCGGCGCTCGACGCCGGCAAGCTGATCGCGCTGATGAAGGGCCAATCGATCTCGGTGTTCGATCTCGAAGACGTCGGCGACTGGTGGACCCGCGCGGACGCGAGCGTGATCGCGCCGATCGTCTGTTTGCCGACGACCTCCGGTACCGGCTCGGAGGTCGGCCGCGCCGCGGTGGTGACCAACGAGAAGACGCACACCAAGAAAATCATCTTCCACCCGAAGATGCTCCCCACCGTGACGATCTGCGATCCGGAGCTCACCGTCGGCATGCCGCCGCACATCACGGCCGGCACCGGCATGGATGCGTTTTCACACGCGCTCGAAGCGCTGTGCGTGCCGAGCTATCACGCACTCGCAGACGGTATTGCGGCCGAAGGCGTGCGGCTGGTGAAGGAAAATCTCGTCGTCGCGTACAGGGATGGCACCAACATCGAGGCGCGCGCCCATATGATGGCCGCGGCCGCCGCGGGCGCGACCGCGTTCCAGAAGGGGCTCGGCGCGATCCACGCGCTCTCGCACCCCGTGGGCGCGCTCTACGACACGCACCACGGCCTCACCAACGCGGTGTTCGCGCCGTATGTGCTTGCGTTCAACCGCAAGGCCATCGAGGACAAGGTGAAGCGGCTCGCCGCCTACATCGGACTGAAGCCGAGCTTCCGCGCCTTCATGGACTTCGTGCTGGAGCTGCGCGAGGCCACCGGCATCCCGCACACGCTCGCCGGACTGAAGGTCGATGATGCCAAGGTCGATCAGATCGTCAGGATGGCGCCCGAGGACCCGACCGCGGGCGGCAACCCGGTGACGCTCGACAAGCGCGCCGCGCGCACCATCTTCATGCGCGCGCTGGAGGGGCGGCTGTAACTACTCGGGCGACACCAGCTTCAGCCCGACGATCCCGCTGATAATCAAGCCGATGCACGCGAGCCGGACCGCGCTTGCGGACTCGCCGAACAGGTAGATGCCGAGGATCGCCGTGCCGACGGTGCCGATGCCAGTCCAGATCGCATAGGCGGTGCCGAGCGGCAGTGTCTTCAGTGCAAGGCCGAGCAGCAGGATGCTGACGATCATGCAGGTGATCGTCAGCACGGACGGAACGAGTCGCGAAAAACCTTCAGTGTATTTCAGGCCGACGGCCCAGCCGATTTCCGAGAGACCGGCGAAAAACAGGATGATCCAGGCCATGACGAAGCTCCGTGAGCGCAGGGCCGTCCCTGACAGTATGGGGAAACGCGCGGCCGTCCGCGCCATGGATAGATAGCATCGGAATGCAGCCGATCAACCGTAACGCCGCGCCAAGTCCTCTGGCGATGCGCCGAAGAAATACGCGAGCCGCAGCCGCCACATCAGGAAAATCGTGCGCAGTACGCCGCGCTGTTCCCAGCGTCGGCCCGATGTCGTCACGCGTGCGGACAGGCAAAGCGGCGGCGAGATACGCTTGAGGCTTCGCGCCAGCGTGATGTCTTCCATCAGCGCGATGTCGGGAAATCCGCCGGTTCTTTCGAATGCCTCGCGCGTGACGAAGATCGCCTGATCGCCGGTCGCGATGCCGGTGAGACGCGAGCGCGCATTCATGAATGCCGCGATGACGGGAAGCAGCGGATGTGCGCCTTCGATCTGTACGTCGAAGCGGCCCCACGCCGTCTTGTTCTCCGTGAGGCCCTCGGTGACGAGATGGTCGGCGTCAGCGGGAAGGCGCGTATCGACATGAAGAAACAGCAGCACGCCGCCGCGTGCAACAGCCGCACCCGCGTTCATCTGCGTGGCGCGTCCGCGCGCGCTTGCGACCACGCCGTCGGCGAGGGGGGTCGCCAATGCCACGGTGTCGTCGTGGCTGCCGCCGTCGGCCACGATGACCTCGACGCCGCGCGCGCGCAACGGTTCGAGCGCCTCGAGCGCCGCCACGATGGTCGCGGCCTCGTCGAGCACCGGAACGACGATAGAGAGCATCAGGCGGCGGAGCGCGCACGCCCCTCCGCTTGCGCGACTGTGTAGGCCGGGCCGTCGACGATGCGCCGGTAATACGACGTGTGCGCCGCCGAGCCTTCCGGCCAGCGCGCCGAGAAGCGTGCGAGGAAGGCCTGGACGTCATACTCGACCGGCAGCGTGTCGACGAACACGCCGTCGCGCACGACGCCATAGAGCGGCACGTGCGGCGAGCGGCGCGTTGCGATTCGCGAGATCAATCCGTGGGTCGAGCCGGAGAAGTTCGCCATGCCTGCCGCGCCGTTGTTGATGACGGTGACGCGGCAGTGGGGTAGCGCGACGTCGCGCAGCGCTGCGAGGCATGTGTGGGTCGAGGCGAACACGTCGACGCCGGATGCGGCGCGCACATCGGCAAGCCATTGCGTGTTTGATGGATCGTCCAGCGCATCGTGAGCGAAACGCCATCCGGCCAGTGCCTCGGCGTCGCCATGCACGATGCCGACGCGCAGTGCGCCGACTTGCGCGACAAGATGCATCGGCAGTGCGCCGAGCGCGGCGGCGTCCGGCGCAACATCGCGCAGGTCATTCAGGATTTCGTTCGAGCGCGTCACGATGCCTTCGTCGACGCTCTCCGGATAGGCGCAGCCGCAGCCCGCGCCGATGTCGCCCGAGCGCGCGATCTCGGTCTCGACATTGCCGCGCAGGCGATGGTGCCGTGCGACGCCGCGTTCGATCTCGGCGAACCAGTGCGGCTCGGCGTCGAACCAATGGTAGTCGCCGTTGAACACGATGGTGACGGGATCGCGCTCGCGCGCGGCGAGGCGCATGATTTCGCCGAGCGCCGCGAGGTTTCCGTAGAGCCCGCCGACGACGTAGAGGATGTTCGCCGTGAGATCGGGCGCGCGGTTCAGTGCGGCGGGCGGGTAGCGATAGTCGGCTGGGCACATGCGACCCGCTGCTGCGCTCTCCGACGCGCTGCCGTCTGGTGGCGCATTCACTCCGCCGCCTCTTTCAGCGCGCCGCCGCAGCTCGACCCCTGTCCGGCGGTGCAGCCGAAGCAGTGGCCCGCAACGCGGATCGGATTGTCCGTGAGGTCGTCGTCGAGCAACTCGGAGAGATGCGTGCGCTCGCGCCCGCCGCGCGCCAGCGGCAGGTCGAGCATCTGGTTGAAGTCGCAGTCGTAGACGTAGCCCTGATAGTCGACCGACATGAGGCCGCGGCACATCACGCCGTCGAGGTTCTCGTCGCGATGCGCGTGCGTGAGCTTGTCCAGATAGCCGTGGAATGTGCCTTGCGAAAGCAGAATCGCGCCGAAGCGCTGGATCGGCATGTTGGTGAGCGTGAACAGGCCGTTGAACACGATGCCGAAGCGTTCGCCCAAAATGCGCTTGTAGTCGGTTTCGAGTTCGAGCTGCGGCGGCGGCAGCGAGGGCCCGAGCGGATTGTAGACGAGATTGAGCGTGAGGCCGGAGCCTTCGCGGCCATAGCCGAGTGCGTTGAGGCGCTGCAGACCGCGGATCGAGCCGTCATACACGCCCTTGCCGCGCTGCTTGTCGACGTTATCTTGCAGGTAGCAGGGCATCGAGGCGACGATCTCAACCTCGTTCTCCGCAAGGAATTCGGGGAGGTCCTCCTGTCCGGGCTGCTCCTGAATCGTGAGGTTGTGGCGGTCCATCACCTTCACGGCCATGGCGCGCGCCGCCGTCACCATGCGACGAAAATTCGCGTTCAGCTCCGGCGCGCCGCCGGTGATATCGAGCGTCGAGATGCGCCGCCGTTCGAGGAATTCGATCACGACATCGGCGGTCGCGGCATCCATTTCCTCGGTGCGGTTCGGCCCGGCGTTGACGTGGCAATGCACGCAGGACTGGTTGCAGCGATAGCCGACATTGATTTGCAATGTATTCAGTGTCCCGCGTGAGATCGCCGGGAAGGGGATCTTGTCGAGCAGCGGCCAAGTATCTTTCATGCATGGCGAATTTGACACGCGACCTCGCGCGCGTCACCCCGCTACGGTTCCGTGCGGCACAAATTCGCGTGAGCTTGAACCGCGCCAGCGCGCCGTGGGGCCGAAAGCCTACCGCAATGGCGCGATCGAATGCGGAAGCACGAACGGAACACCGGGCGGGGGCGCCTGGCCGACCGTGGCAGAAATCTTGAATACACGTGCGAGCAGGTCGTCCGTGATGGTGGCGGCGGGCGCGCCATCGGCGGCAACGCGGCCGGAGTCGAGCACCACGATGCGGTCGGCGGCGAGCGTCGCGAGGTTCAGGTCGTGCAGGATCGCCACCACGGCGACGCCGCGCTGCGCACAGCGGCGCACCGCTTCGAGCAGGTCGAGCTGGTGCTTGAGGTCGAGGCTTGCGGTCGGCTCGTCGAGCAGCAGCAGGCCGGGGCCGTGCGCGGCTTCGCCGCAGGCAAGCTGCACCAGCACGCGGGCGAAATGCGCGCGCTGCTGTTCGCCGCCCGAGAGCGTCGTGATGATGCGATCGCGAAAGGCCGTGAGGTCGACGTCCGCGAGCGCCGCCTCGGCGAGGTCGTCGATCGCGCGGCCGCTCCGGTCGGCGGCGCCCATGCGCACGACTTCGCCGACCGTGAACGGAAATGCCACGTGGGTTGCCTGCGACAGCACGGCGCGATGCAGCGCAAGCTCGCGCGGCGCATAGGCAACAAGCGGGCGGCCCTTCAATTCGACAAAGCCGGAGTTCGGCTTCAGCTCGCCGGCAAGCGCGCGCAGCAGCGTCGATTTGCCCGCGCCGTTCGGGCCGACCAGCGCGACGGTCTCGCCCGGCGCGACAGCAAGCGACACGCCCGAGAGCAGCGCCTTGGTCCCGGCGCGTACTGAAACCGCGTTTGCCGTGATGACGGCGCTCATGTGCCGGCCAGGGCCCGCTGCCGCAAGCAGCAGCGAGAGAAAGAACGGCGCACCAATCGCCGCCGTGACGATGCCGATTGGCAGTTCGGCCGGCGCCGCGATCACGCGCGCGAAGGTATCGGCGATGAGCAGCAGGATTGCACCGAGGCAGAGCGCGGCGGGCAGCAGCAGGCGATGGCCCGGGCCGATCACCAGCCGCAACAGGTGCGGCACCACGATGCCGACAAAGCCGATCACACCTGCGGCCGATACCGCCGCGCCGGTCGCGGTCGCGACCAGCACGATCGCGATGCGCTTCAGCCGCTCGACCGCGATGCCCATGTGGAAGGCTTCGGCTTCGCCGAGCACGATGAGGTCGAGCCCGCGTGCGATGAACGGCAGCCCGGCGAACAACAATGCGACGAACGGCGCGATCGCCCAAACCTTCGCCCAGGTCGCGCCGCCGAGCGAGCCGAGCAGCCAGAACGTGATGTCGCGCAGTTGCCGGTCGTCGGCGAGGAACACCAGGAAGCCGATGCCGGCGTTGGCGAGCGCGCCGATCGCGATGCCGGCGAGCAGCAGCGTCGCGATCGACGTGCGGCCGTAACGCGTCGCGAGGCGATAGAGAAGGATCGTGGTGACCAGCGCGCCCGCAATCGCCGCAATGGGCAGGATTTCGAACGGCAGCACGGCGCCCGCGCCCGCCATCAGCCGGTCGCCGACCACGATCGCGGCAGCCGAGGCAAAGCCCGCGCCGGGCGAGATGCCCGCAAGCATGGGATCGGCCAGCGGATTGCGGAACAGCCCCTGCATGATGGTGCCGCCCGCGGCGAGCAGCGCGCCGATCATGATGGCCATCGCGATACGCGGCAGGCGGATCGACCAGAGCACGAGCTGGTCGCGCGCGACGATCGCGGGATCGCCCTGCGCGATGCCGAGCGCGGCGGGCAGGCGGCTCAGCGGAATGCCCGCCGCGCCGACCGTCGCCGCAACGGCCGCTGCGAGGACAAGAACAACGAGCAACGCGCCAATGACGACGGCGGGCGACCGCATCTAGCAGCCGGTATTGCTGGCGCGTTCGGAGGGGAGGGCGGCGTGCCCGAGCGAGGGATAAAGCGTTTCCGCAAGGTCGCGCGCCGCGGTCGCGGTGCGCGGGCCGAAGCCGAGCAGATAGAGCCCGTCCATCGCCACGAAGGACTTGCGCGCCGCGGCCGGCGTCAGCGTGAAGGCAGCGTGCGAGAATACCGTCTTGGCGTCGATGTTGTCGCGCCCGCGCTGCATCGACAGCACCGTGTCGGGGCTCGCGGCGATCACCGCCTCGTCGGAGATCTGCTTGTAGCCCTCATAGACGTCGATCGCGTTCACGGCGCCGGCCATGCGGATGATGCCGTCGGCCGCGGTGTTGCGGCCCGCGACCATCGGCTTGCCGTTGAGAAACGAGATGACGAACAGCACCTTCGCTTTGGTTTTGATCGCCTCGCGCTGACGCGCGAGCGCCTGCAGGTCGGCGTTGACGCGCGCGACCAGACACTCGCCGCGTTCGCGCACGCCGGTGGCGGCGGCGATCATGCGGATCTTCTCGACGATGCCGTCGGCGCTGTAAGGGTCCGGGATGCGCACGAACGGCACGCTCGCGGCTTCGAGCACGGCGAGCGTTTCCTTCGGTCCCGCGCCGTCGATCGCCAGCACCAGCGACGGGTTGAGGCCGAGCACGCCTTCGGCCGAGAGCGCGCGGAAGTAGCCGACGCTCGGCTTCTGCTTCAGCGCTTCGTCGGGATAGAGGCTGGTCGCATCGACCGCGGCGATGCGCTCGCTCAGGCCCAGCGCGTAGAGAATCTCGGTCACCGCGCCGCCGATCGAAACGATCCGGCTCGAATCGTTGACGGTGACGTTGCGGCCCGCCGCGTCGCGGACCGTCACGGGCTCGGCACGCGCGGATGGCGTCAGCAGCAGCGCCGCGACGGCGAGCGCGACGAACAACCGCACGCGTCTGACTGTGGTGCCGGCAACACACATCGCAACTGTCTTCGCTACTTGGTCAGGATCAGCTTGTTCTGCGCGGTCAACCTGAGCCGGTAGACCTCGCTGCCGTGATGGATGATCACTTCGCGTGTTCCAATGAAGAGATCGCGGCTGTCGATCTTCTGCCCGGCAATCGAAATCATGCGCGCGTTCGAGGAAGTAGACTCGCCCGATCCACTTTCCGGAGCCGGGTCGCTTTTGTCAGAAAGATGGATCACCTTGAAGCCGTTCTAATCTGAGGGAGCGTTTATGCTATGTAATTCGCAGATATTTACTTACTTTATAGTTTTTTTAAACTGCGAATACTTCTAGTTTAGAGTCGTTTTAACCTGTAGTTCTGTTTCTTGACGTGCGTAATACATATCATTTACGAAGGCAAACATCAAAAACAACGCACCGTAATTGGTGCAGGTTGCCAGCCAGCAAGCCCGCGTGATCAGCGGTAGCCCGCCAGCCGGAGCGGCTCAGTCGAGCGGTTTGGGGGCTGTCATGGGTGGCTGCACGAGGGGGCTTCGCGCCCCGTATCGCGATGTTTCTCTCGGTGTGTTGATGCTGGCGGCGGGCCTATCGGCCGCGAACGCGCAGACGACGCTCGATCCGATCACGATCGTGGCGACCAAGACCGAGGAAAAGGTGATCGACTCGCTGGCTGCCGTCAGCGCAGTGCGCGAGGAGACGATCCGGCAGATCATTCCGAAGCGCCTGTCGGACATCTTCGTGATGACGCCCGGCGTCGAATTCCAGAACCGCGGCGACGATCCCTCGACGTCAATCAACCTGCGCGGCCTGCAGGATTTCGGCCGCGTCGCGGTCGTGGTCGATGGTGCGCGGCAGAACTTCCAGCGCACCGGCCACACCGCCAACGGCGCATTCTTCCTCGAAAGCGAGTTGTTGGCAGGGGCGGATGTCGTGCGCGGTCCGACCGCGAACATCTACGGCTCGGGCGCGATCGGCGGCGTCGTGTCGTTCCGCACCAAGGATGTCGAAGACGTTCTGCTGCCGGGAGAGAGATACGGCATGGTCGCCAACACCATGGTCGGCTCGAACACCGTGCGTGGCATGGGATCGCTGTTCGGCGCCGTGCGGATCAATCCGAACGTCGACTTCATCGCCGGCGGCACATACCGCACGCAGGGCGACTACAAGGACGGCAACAACGAGATCGTCCGGAATTCGTCCAACAATATCGGTTCGGTGCTCGGCAAGGCGACGTTCCGGCCGGCCGACGGCCACGAGATCAAGTTCGGCGGGATCTTCCAGGACTTTCAGTATTTCTTCGGCCAGCCAAGCCGTAATGGTCTGACGGGCTCATCGGTCTATGCGTCCGAGGTGATGAACTCGACCGTCAACGCGCGGTGGAAGTATGGCCGCCCGGAAGACAACATCTTCAACTGGGATGCCAACGTCTACTGGAACCAGACGGATCAGAAGCAGCGCAAGATCGCGCACACCACCGCCAACCCCAACGTTCTCCTGTGCGGTCCCGGCATTCCCGGCAACAACATCACCGGCTGTATCGGCGACCTGCGTGGTTACGTGCTCGATACCTACGGCTTCGACGTCAACAACACGTCGCGCTTCATCACTGGCGATTTCCGCCACGCGGTAACCCTCGGCGGCGATGGCTTCAAGGATACGGTCGAAGTCCAGGACCCGCACGGCAACTCGAACATCACGACGCCGGGCGGCGAACGCACCGTCACGGGCGCGTTCGCGCAATACAAGCTCAACTATTCGACCTGGCTCGAATTCATCGGCGCGGGCCGCTACGACAACTATCAGCTCACCGGCCTCGGTACGACGTCGAGTGGCGACCGCTTCTCGCCGAAAGTCACCGTCGGCATCACGCCGATCGCTGGCGTGACGCCGTACGCGACCTATGCGGAAGGCTATCGTGCGCCGGCGCTCACCGAGACGATCATCGCCGGCGCGCACGTGACCGGCGGCGGACCGCCCAGCATCATCTGCCCGGATGGCGTTGGCGGCTTTTTCTGCTTCGTCCCGAATCCGCAGCTTCGCCCGGAAATCGGCAAGACCAAGGAGGTCGGCCTCAACCTGAAATTCGACAACGTGTTCACGCCGGGCGCGACGTTCCGCGGCAAGTTCAACGTGTTCCGCAACGACCTTGAGGACTACATCGAGCTGACGGGCATTGGTGCGCCGAACCCGATGACCCAGGCGTTCTTGCGGTATCAGTATCAGAACATTCCGGAAGCCTACATCGAGGGTGTCGAGTTCGAGACGATGTATGACGCCGGCAACTTCTTCGCCGGAGTGTCGGGCTCGTTCCAGCGCAGCCGGAATGAAAACACCGGACGGAGCCTGATAACGGTCTTCCCGCGCAAGATCACCACGACCGCCGGCGCGCGCTTCCTCGAGCGCAAGCTCGTGGTTCAGATGTGGTGGATCAATGCCGAGTCCAACAAGGATCTTCCGGCCAACTACTTGCCGGCGACGGACTACAATCTCGTCAATCTGTACGTCGGCTATTCGCCGACTTCCGACGTGACGGTGGGAGCCGGCATCGACAACATCTTCAACGAGTTCTACCGGCCGTATCCGGTTCCGGGCTCGACTCCGACTGACAATCAGCGCGATACCGAGTGGGCGTCGCCCGGGCCGGGCACGACATTCAAGGGGTCGCTGCGGATTCGCTTTGGTGCGACCTGAGGAAAACAAGTAACGTCGGAGCGGAATGACAAGACGGGTTTCTGTCGGCGAACTGATCGCTCTGCGTCCCGGACACGGCCGCACCGATGATCTTGACGGTGCGGCCGTGCCCGTGCGCGCGGAGCGTCCGCCTATGGCTGCGAACGACACCGGCGCCGATCTCGGCAACGTGGTCCCGTTCATGCGCCCGCGTGGCAATGCGCGTGCTGCGCCCGCGGTTGCGCTGCCGACCGACACGGCGCGGCTCCTACGCACGGACCTGACGCGCGAGCGCACGCGGCTCGCGGCCTTCGTGATGCTCTCGCTCGCACTTCACGCCGGGCTGTTCATGGCATTCTGGCGCGACCCGGTGCCGCTCGCGAGCATCGGCGTCGAGGTGATGTCCGTCGAGATCGTGGTTGGCGCTACGGCGCCGGCTGGTGCCGCCGTCACGCAAGGCGAGCAGCAGGTCAATTCCGCCGCCGCGCCCGCGACCGAGGCGACCGAAGCCGAACAGGCCGACACGAAGGCGACCACGCAGGAGCAGACCGTCGAGGTCGCCAAGCAGGAGACCGCGCCCGAGCAGCCGCAGACCGAAGTGGCCAAGTCCGAGACGCCACCCGATCCGAAGGCCGCGACCGCGAAGGCGGAAGAACCGAAATACGAAACCGCCGCCGCGCCGGACGAGCCAACTCCTGCCGAGCAGAAGCCCGCGGTTGCGATGATCGAGACGCCGGCGCCTGACACCGCCACCGCCAAGCCGCAGGAAACCCCGCCGCCTCCGACCGAGGTGACGCTGCTGCCGCAACCCGAGGAAAAGCCGATCGAGAAGAAGGTCGAGCGCAAGCTCGTGCAGGCCGCGCCGCCGCCGAAGCCCGTGAAGGACGCCAAGCCCGCCAACGAGACACGGCGCATCGCCGCGCCGACGCGCGAGAACGCGTCACGCGAGGCGAAGGCCTCGACGCCCTCGACGGCGGCGAACAATTTCGGCGTTGGCCGGTCGAACCGGGACAGCAACTATCCCGGCATCGTGCGTGCGCATCTCGCGCGCTACAAGCAACCGCTCGGCAGCAGCCAGGGCTCCGCCACCGTGTCGTTCACGGTTGGAGGCAGCGGCAGCGTTGGCGGCGTGCGGCTGGCGCGTGCCTCGGGTGTTGCGGCGATCGATCAGGAAGTTCAGGCTATGGTCCGCCGCGCGTCGCCATTCCCGCCACCGCCTGACGGACGGTCACAATCGTTCACCGTTCCGGTGAGTTTCATTTCGCAGTAGCGCCGCAAGCCATCGCCAGCGGTTCAGGTCTCAAGGAGACATCGATGTTCATCGCCATGAACCGCTTCCAGGTGGTCAAAGGCAAGGAAGATGCCTTCGAGAACATGTGGAAGAGCCGCGACAGCTATCTGCATGAGCTGAAAGGCTTCGTCGAATTCCATCTGCTGAAGGGGCCGGAGGCCGAGGACCACACGCTCTATTCCTCGCATACCGTGTGGGCTAGCAAGGCCGACTTCGAGGCATGGACCAAGTCGGAGCAGTTCCGCCGCGCGCATGCGCGCGCCGGCAATGACGGCAATGCCGCGCCGCTCTATCTCGGCCACCCGAAATTCGAGGGGTTCGAGGTGAAGCAGACGCTCGACCGCCACGGCAAGGCCGCCTGACCCGCTCCGCTCATTCCCGCGAAAGCGGGAATCCAATTTTTTCTTTACATGGCTCTGGGTCCCCGCTTTCGCGGCGACGAACGGAGGATATGAAATGCAGCTTGCAGCTCCCAAACCGGCACTTGCTTCTGCACTTGCCGCCGATCCGGGCGCGGTGATCGAGACCGTCGCGAAGGAGCATGGCGTCACAACGCGTGAGGTCGTCGAGGCGTTGCCCGCCGGCATGCGGCGCTTCACGCCGGCGAGCGGCTTCATCGAGGCCATGAAGGACATCGCCACATGGGGCGAGGTGACGCTGATCGTCCACACCGACGACGGCATCATGGAGTTCACCGGGCCGATCCCGGCAGGCGAAGTCGGGCGCGGCTATTTCAACCTGATGGGCCGCACCGGCTTCCACGGACACTTGCGCCACGAGCGCTGCGCTGGGCTTGCGTTCATGGAGCGGCCGTTCATGGGACGGCTGTCGGCCTCGGTGCTGTTCTTCAATGTCGACGGCGGCATCATGTTCAAGGTGTTCGTCGGCCGCGACGAGAAGCGCGAATTACTCGCCGATCAATTGGCAAAATTCAGGGCGTTGGCGGACCGCCTCGCCGCCTGACCGTCAGCGGCCAAGAAAGGACTTCTGCGAGACCACTCTCTCTCACGCGCGGCGGCAGCGGACGCATGGGTCGAACTGGAACCGCGACCAGATCATGCAAAATACGTGGCAGCTCGGTACGAGCGGCAACGATAGCCTCTCGGCTGGGCGTCGTTCGACAGCATCGACGGTGGAGCGGGCAATGACACGATCAGCGCCGGTGACGGTGCGGACAGGATCGCCGGTGGATCGGGAACGACACGCTGACCGGCGGGGCCGGCAACGACACCTTCATGTTCGGTGCCGGGTTCGGCCAGGACACCATCAACGACTTCACCGCCGGCTCCGGTGTTGGCGACGTTATCGAAACTTGACGATAGCCTCTTCGCCGGCTTTGCCGCGGTCCAGGCAGCGAGTCAGCAGGTCGGCAACGATGTCCAGATCACGGTCGATGCGTCGAATACAATTCTCTTGAAAAGCGTGATGCTCGCCAATCTGCATCAAAACGATTTCGCGTTTGTCTAGAACTGGCCGGGGGACGCCGGCGCATCGCAGATGCGCCGCGCTGCCTCACCTTACCGCTTCGACGGCGCCGCAATCGCGGCCGCGGCGTCGACGCCGATCCGCCCGAACCCGGGCAGCTTGAGCGCAGGATTGCGCACGTCGAGCCCGCTCACGAGGCCGAGCAGGTTCACCTCGATCCCCTCGACCCAGCCGAGCTTCACGCCGAGTAAGCCCCACAGGCTCGCCTCGACGCCGGTGCCGCTGTCGCTCAGGCCCAGATAGGGATACGGCCGGTAGTCGCGGCCGACCGCGTTCGGCGGCATCGTCACGCCAAGCTCCGGCACGGCGCGCAGCACGGTCGCGACGAACGTGTTGCTGTTCGGCCCCGGCCAGATGCGATAGTCGCCCGCATTGGCATACTGATAGCTCCTGATGGCGGCTTCGATCTTCGGGATCAGCGTTTCGGCCGGCGCGCCCTTGAGGTCGATCAGGACATCGCCGCGCGAGCCGAACCACAAGTCCGGCGGCCACCAGTTCAGCCGCACCGGCGAGCCCCAGCCGGCCACATCGTAGCGGCTCCAGGCGCGGTCGTTCTCGCGCTTGAACACGACCCAGCTGTGGACCGCGAGTGCGCCTTTCCAGCCGCGCGTGCGGCCGGACATCACCAGAATGCGCGCCTCCGGGTGCGCGGCAGCCTCGCCGAGCTGGCTGGTGACCGTGCGGTCATACCGGCTCCAGTGCGTCGGGCCGCCCTGATAGGCAAGCGCGCCGAGTGCGCCGAAAACGGGCAGCAGAAAAAACGCCAGGAAAGTCCAGGTCAGGACTTTGCGACGGCGGCGCGGGGATGCCGGGAGGGAAGAGGCGGCGGGCATGACAGTCGCGTATAAATGGTTCCGGTCCGAACTGTGGCAAGCTTAAAGGCAGCGCATTACAAATGAGTAATCCGGTTGTTGTCGAGGTGGTGCGCGGGCCGCAGGTGGAGAGCCGGCACCGCGGTTCCGTGGCGGTCGTCGATGCCGATGGCGCGACGGTTATGGCGCTCGGCGATGTGGGGCAGGCGGTCTATCCGCGCTCGGCCGTGAAGCCGATCCAGGCGCTGGTGCTGCTCGAAAGCGGGGCGGCCGACCGGTTCGGCTTCGGCGACGAGGAACTGGCGCTCGCCTGCGCCAGCCATGGCGGGGAACCGGCGCATGTCGAGGTCGCAACGCGCATGCTCGCGCGCGCCGGGCTCGAGGCGGCGGCGCTCGAATGCGGCGCGCATTGGCCGAGCCATCAGGCTTCGACGCAGGCGCTCGCGCGCGCGGGCGGCGCGCCGTCCGCGCTGCACAACAATTGTTCGGGCAAGCATGCGGGATTTCTCTGCGTCGCCTGCGCGGCGGGCGTCGATCACCATGGCTATGTGGCGGCGAGCCATTTGGTGCAGCGCGAGGTGCGCGCCGCGTTGGAAAGCCTGACCGGCGTTGCCATGGCGGAGGATCAGCACGGCATCGACGGCTGCTCGATCCCGACCTGGGCGGTGCCACTCAGCGCGCTCGCGCACTCCTTCGCGCGCTTCGGCACCGGCGCGCATATGGACCAAAAGCGCGCGAAGGCCGCCGCGCGCCTGCGCGCCGCCTGCGCGGCGCAGCCGTATTTCGTCGCAGGGCACCGGGCGCTTCTGCACCGAGATCATGAAACTGTTCGGCGCGCGCGTGCTGGTGAAGACCGGCGCCGAGGGTGTGTTCTGCGGGACGCTGCCGGAAGTCGGACTTGGCATCGCGGTGAAATGCGACGACGGCGGGACGCGAGCTGCCGAAGTCACGATGGCGGCGATGATCGCGCGCTATCTGCCGCTCGACGATGGTGAGCGCGCAGCACTCGCTCGCTTCGTGCGGCCGACGTTGAAGAACTGGAACGGCATCGAGGTTGGCGGACTGCGGCCCTCACACGCCATCATCCCGGGCGACAGTCAGCCCGGCCACTTCGGCTCGTGAGTGCCGAGCGGCACGGAAGGCCGCGCCCAGCGCGCCGGCGTTTCGGACAACACCGCGGAATGTTTCACGGTAGTTAGTGGACCGAATCCCGAATCGCCGCTCTCCAAGCGGTCCTGCACCGTCTCGGCGCCGGGATCGGGACAGGCGAGCCCGTTCGGCACACGCCCGAGGCTGCGGATCCAGTGCCCGGTCTGCGCCAGCGAAACGCGCACGTGCCAGCTTCCGCCTTCGGTGACGCGCCGCGCGAGCGCCGCCATCGCGCCGAACGCCATCAGGAAGCCGGCGCCATGATCGAGCGCCTGGCAGGGCAGGGGCTTCGGCTTGTCCGCACCTGCTGCCGTGGCTTCGGCATCGTTCATGCCGTTCGCGTTCTGCACCAGCGAGTCGAAGCCGCGCCGGTTCGCCCACGGGCCTTCGTGGCCGTAGGCGCAGAGCGAGACATAGACGATGCCTGGACGCAGCCGCGCGACCTCGTCCGGCCCGAACCCGTTGCCTTTCACGGCGCCCGGCCGATAGCCCTGCACGAAGATGTCGGCGTTGCGCGTGAGGCCGCCAAGCGTGTCGCGCCCGCTTGCGTCGCGCAAATCGATAAAGGTCGACAGTTTGCCGCGGCCGTTGTCGATTACCAGAGGCATCATCTGCGGCAAATGCTTTGCGGTCACCGCCAGTCACATCCGCGCCATGCGCCGCAAGCGTACGCCCGCACACCGGGCCGGCGATCACCCGCGTGAGGTCGAGCACACGCACGCCTGAGAGCGGGCGGTCGCCGGAAGGCAAGGGCTGCGGCGGCGCGTCGCCGATCCTCTCGATGGTGAAAGGCGGCAGCGCCGCAACGGCCTTGCCTTGTGGATGGGCGTCCCATTCGGCAAGCGAGCGCGTCATGGTGGTGACCAGTCCGGCCTCGGCGGCGGCGGTCTCGAACTTCTCGCCTTCCCAGCCATCGAGTGCGCGCTGCACCGCTTCGCGCGAATACGCACAGCCGAGCAGCTTCAGCATGCCGTCGCGATGATGCGGGAAGTTGGTGTGCAAACGCACGAAGCGCCCATCGCCGGTGCGATAGAGGCCCGCGACCTTGTCCCAGATGCCGTCGTGCGAGTAGCTGGCAACGCGCATGTAGTGCTCGCTGCGAAACTCGATTCCCGCGTCGCGCATATCGACGCTGATCTGCTGCGCGCGGCCGGTGCGCAGGAGCCACAGTTCGGAAGCGGTAAGCGCTGAGGCCGCGATGCTGGCTTGCGCTGACGTGCCAACCGCAAACGACGACGGCAATACCGGCTCGGCGCCGGTCAGCGTGATGGTGTCGAGTGCAGGGCCGGGCAAGCCCGCGTGGCGCCACAGCGCCGCGAGCGCATCCTTGGAGGTGATTGGTGAAGGCATGGTTCGGAGTTTAGTTCTCCGCTCATTCCCGCGAAAGCGGGAATCCAGTTCTTTTGCGAATTCTGGGTCCCCGCTTTCGCGGGGACGAGCGAAGTCGGCGCTAGCGCACGCGATTGCCGTTGATCGCGAGCTGCGCGAATTTCGTCGCGCCTTCGCGTGCGAGGTCGCCGGTCATCGTGCGACGCTGATCCATGCCGACGATCGCGCCGTTCTTTGCACCCGCAATCAGATTGTCGGCGATCACCGCCGAGCCCGCGCCCGGCGTCACAGAGACGACGATGCCGGTGCCGGACGAGCGCACCACATTGCCGGTCACGTTGACGTCACGCAGGTACTGGCCCCAGCCGACCGCGATGCCGGCGACCGGCGCGTTCTCGATCACATTGCCGGTGACGGCGGCATCCGCCTCCACGCCGATACCGATGCCGTTGCCGTCGTTTGGATCGGTGCCGGCGGGGCGCTTGGGCACAAGATTGCGGATGAGATTGCCCTGCACGACCGCAAGGCGGCCACCATTGTTGAAGTTCGTCACCGCGATGCCGATGGCCGCCCCATCGACCGTGTTGTTCGAAATCACCGCGCCCTCGAAGCCGAACTCCGCGTAAATCGCGACTTCACCGAGACCGGTGCAGATGTTGTTCGCGATCTGGATGTTCGACGCCGCGTTGCCGCGCACCGCCGAGAAGGCGGCATTCTTGATGCGGTTGCCGCGCACGGTGACGTTGTGCGCGCGGAACACGTTGATGGCGTTGCCGTTCTGTCCGGAGCCGCCACCCTGCGCGCCGATATCCTCGATGCGGTTATCGATCACCTGCGTGCCGTCGTCGCCTGCCTGCGAACGCCACACCTGAATGCCGTTGTTGAAGGCGTTGCGGATGATGTTGCGCGAAATCACAAGGCCACGCGCATCGAGCGAGAAGATCGCGGCGCCGAGCGCGCCGGTGACGGTCGTGGTCGTGATCTCGCCTTCGATGCCCTCGAGCACGATGCCGTTGCGGCCCGAGCCCAGCACCTCGCAATCGCGGATCGCGACATGCCGCGTCCGTTCGCGATCTGAATCAGCCCAGCCTTCTCGGGAAGCGTCTTGCCGCTGCCATCGAACGTGATGCCGGAGAGTAGAATGTAGTCGGCGTCGCGCGCAACGATCAGCGGCGCGTGGTCGGTCGCAACGATGCGTGTTGCGCCAGGCACGCCGACGAGCCGCGCGCCGGCCGGCAGCACGAGGCCACGCGCGCGATAGACGCCGGGCGCGAGGATCAGCGGAAGCCGCGCGCCCGCGGTGCGGTCGATCGCGCGTTGCAGTTGTTCAGTCTGGTCGTCGGAGCCGTTGAAACGCACGCCGAGGTGAATGGCTTCGACGCCGAGCCCCGACACCGGCACGGTGGTGCTTTGCGCGGCGGGCGCCGCGACGGCTTCGGTCGCGGTCCATGCGCCGGTCGCGGCGGTGGCTCCGATGAAATGGCGGCGATCGATGGCCATGGCGCTCCTCCAGAGAGGAACGCACAGTTCAAGCCGCTTGCCAGAAACGCTGTGCCGGCCTGAGACAGCGCATTAACCTAAACGGCGCTGCGCCGTGATGAGTGCGAGCAGGACGGCCTCGCCGGCGCGCGCCAGTGCAGCATGTGTCATGCGCGGCTTGCGCCCCGGCCGCCGCCGCACGATCGGAACCGACGGGATATGGATGAACTGCGCCAGCGGCGTTCCGGATCGGGACGCCTCCAGCGCGCGCCAGTAGACGTAGTTGCACAGGTAACGGCCGGCATCGCGCGAGAGGCGGGTGCGGACGCGGCTGGCGTTCCCGGCAGCGGCCAAGCGGGCAAACGGCGCGGCGCCGGGTTGGTGTTGCGCGTTGCGAACGATGGCGCGCTGATCCGGGCGATAACCCGTCACATCGGGAAACAGGATCGAGCGGGCGTTGCGCGCTGTCGTTTCGACACGAACATGCTTCGTGCGGCCGGCAAGACCGAACATCAGCACGATGTCCGGCTTGTGCCGCGCTAGCAGCTTCGGCAGGTCGCGGTCGACCGCCGCGTAGCTGGTCTCGAAAATGTGTAAGACGCGCTGCATGTCGGTAAATGCCGGCCGCCGCCGCTTCGCCACGGCGCGCGCAAGCGGTCCGCTCGGGTTGAACGGCGCGCCGGGAAAGCGCCCGAAGCCGGTGATGAGGATGGTGGTCACTTGGCCGAAAGCTTCTGGATGTTCCGAACCGCGATCTTCAATTTGGGCAACTCGTCTGTCACGACGCGCCAAACGATCGGGTCGGCCAAGCTATCGTAGTCATGCCGCATCATTGCCGATCCCGCGCACGCTCGGCCACGGGACTTCCGGGTGCGTCGCGGTCAACTCGTTCGGAATAGCTCGGCTTGCCTCGGAGATTATCTCAATCGCGCGCTGAACCATCCAGCGCAACTGCCAACTCGCTTCGAACTCCGGCAAGGACTTGCCCCGCGTGACTTCCTCGACGCGCTCAATCGCCTGAAGAATATCGTGCAGCGCATGATCGACACGCCGCGCCATCAGAACACGCGCGTCGCGCCCTGTTCGATGTCGGATCGAAGCATCGTGTGAAGGCCATCCCGGGTGGTCAGGTCGATGGGAAGCGCCAACTCCTGTTCGAGGAATAACTTGATGCTGACCAGGTCGAATGCATTGAAGCGGCCAGCGGGATCGTAGTCGACAAATAGGTCGAGGTCGCTCGCTGAAATCGCGGTATCGCGGCCGGTCGAGCCGTAAAGATAGAGCGAGGTCGCGCCCATCGACTTGATGACGTCAGCGCGAGCCTTCAGCTTTGCTATGGCATCCGACTTGGTCATGCCAGAACTCTATCACACCCCGAGCGCGCCTGCGATCTCGTCGACCGCGAGCGCGGGCGAGAGCGTGCCATCCGCGACGGATTTCTCGATCGCCGGCAATCGCGCTTTCAGCTTGCTGTCAGTCTTCAGGCGCGTGTGGAAGCGATCTTCCAGCATCGCCCACATCCACTTGACCTGCTGCTCGCGCCGTCGCGCCGCATGTTCACCGCTCGCCGAAAGCTGTTGGCGATGCGCTTGCACCTGATCCCACAGCGCCACGATGCCGTCTTCGGTCAGCGCCGAGTAAGTGACGACCGGCGGCGCCCAGGTCGGCGAGCGCGGCGTCAGGATATGCAGCGCGGCGCGGTACTCGCCCGCCGCAGCCTTCGCGCGCTTCACGTTGTCGCCGTCGGCCTTGTTGACGGCGATCATGTCGGCAAGCTCGACCACGCCTTTCTTGATGCCCTGCAGTTCGTCGCCTGCGCCCGGCAGCATCAGCAACAGGAAAAAGTCGGTCATGTCGGCAACCGCGGTTTCCGACTGCCCGATGCCGACGGTCTCGACCAAAATCACGTCGAAGCCCGCGGCCTCGCAGATCAGCATCGTCTCGCGCGTCTTCGCCGCGACGCCACCGAGGGTGCCGGCGGCGGGCGAGGGGCGGATGAAGGCGTTATCATCATTGGCGAGCCGCGCCATGCGGGTCTTGTCGCCGAGGATCGACCCGCCGGTGCGGGTGGAGGAGGGGTCGACCGCCAGCACCGCCACCTTGTGGCCTTTGCCGGTTAGATACGTCCCGAGCGCATCGATGGTGGTCGACTTGCCGACCCCGGGCGAGCCGGTGATGCCGACCCGCACCGCCTTGCCGGTCTCGGGCAACAACTCCTGCACCAGCCTATGCGCCTCGCTCTGATGGTCGGCGCGCTTGCTTTCGACTAGCGTGATCGCGCGCGCGAGCGTCGCGCGGTCGCCTGCGCGGAGCTTGCGGGCGAGGGTAGGGATGTCGAGCGGCGAAGCGGCCATCACCGGCAGTCTAGCCGCGATTCACCCGCACGGTTCAAGCGTTACGGCGGCTAGGGCGAGCCTGTCGGCTGCCCGTGTTCAGGCGAAGCTGCGCAAGGAGCGGACATTTCGATCGCCGTTGTCAAGCCGGTTTTGCGTCTATGCCGCTAATCCGGCACGCCCGCCTTGCGCAGCCCGGAGG
Organism: uncultured Alphaproteobacteria bacterium; assembly: GCA_963779545.1. GTDB lineage: Bacteria > Pseudomonadota > Alphaproteobacteria > Rhizobiales > Xanthobacteraceae > PALSA-894. The sequence continues at coordinate 325,817 of CAVZYQ010000023.1, forward strand.
CCAGGCGGTCGGAGTCTCCTGCCTTGGGATGTGGAGGATACTCGACAAGAAGCCGATTTTGTAATCGGGGTCGAAACGCAGGACCTCCGCCACGGCGGTGCGCGCCTCTTCGTCGTAGCCCAAGTGCGCTGCGGTCGCGGCAAGGTACATTTGCACCGACCGATGGCCGGGCAGATGCACGCGGCCCGGTCTGAACAGCTCGATCGCCTCTTGATAGCGGCCGAGGAAGAAATACGCCTTGCCGAGAGAGAACAGGTACAGCGACGGATAGAAGGGATCGAGGCGCATGATCCGCTTCAGATAATCGATTCCCTCGGGCGCGCGGCCGGAATACAGCAGCGCGTCCGCGAAGCGTGGGTGCACGAAATTGGGATTGAGCGCGAAGGCGCGCTCGAACTCCACGAGACCCGCCTGCGGGCCCTGCTGATACATGAGGAGCGAGCCAAGCGTGGCGCGCGCCTCCGCGCTGGCGGGATCCACTTCCACCGCCTTGTGCGCAAGCTCCACCCCGCGATCGAGGGTCGCCTGTTGCCGGAACTCGCGGTCGATCGGATGCCCCGGAGTTGGATTGTACCAGGCGTGGACATACGTTCTCGCTAACCCTTGCCAGGCCGGCGAATGGCGCGGGTCGGCTGCGATCGCCTGCTCGAACAATGCGCGCGCGGCGGTGATCGTTTCGCCACGCCTTTCGCGTTGCAAGAGGAGGTTTTTGATCAGCGCGTGGCCGCGCAGGGAGTAATCGTAGGCGGCGAGGTTTTCCGGCAGCTTGCGCAAGGCCCGCTCGATCTCGGAATTCTCGATGCGTGCGACCAGCGTCACCACGATGTTGTGGGTCACGTCGTCGCGTACCGCGAAGACCAGGCCGGGATCGCGCTCGTAATGCTCGCCCCAGAGCTGCTTGCCGCTGCCGGCGTCGATCAGTTGCGCGGCGATGCGCAGACGGTCCTTATCCTTGCGTACGCTGCCCCGTAGGAGGTAGCGGACGCCCAGCTCGCGGCCGATTTGCGCCGCGTCGATCTCGGGCCCCTTGTATTTAAAGGCCGAGGTACGGGCGATGACGAACAATTGGCCGAAGTTCGAGAGACGCGTGATGAGGTCCTCGGTGATGCCGTCGCTGAAGTAATCCTGTTGCGGATCGGCGCTGGCGTTCACGAACGGCAGCACCGCGATCGAAGGCCGGTCCGGCAGCGGCAGACCGGCGGGCTGCCGCCAAAACCACGTGCCGGCACCGATTGCGATCAGCAGCACTGCGGCGGCAGCCAGCGCCATCCACCGCGGTTGTGTCAGCCGGACTAAGCGCTCGGCGAGAGGCAACCGGGATGATTGGCCGCCGGTTTCCGCGACGGGATTGATCGAGGATACGGCGGAGGCGGGAACCGACTCGCCCGTCTCGGCGCGCGCCACCGGCACGGTGAACATATAGCCGCGCCGCGGCACGGTCTTGACGATCTGCTGCTCGCCATCGCCGAGCGCCAGCCGCACGTCGCTCACACACCGGCTCAGCGACTCGTCGGTGACGATGACGTTCGGCCAGACCGCCTCGATGATCTCGTCTTTGGTCACCAGCCGGCCGGCGTTCTCAACCAGACAGTGCAGAACGTCGAAGCCCTTTGGCCGTAGCTCGACTTCGCGGTCGCCGCGGCGCAACACGCGACGCAAGGCGTCGAGCGTGAAGCCCTCGAACTGAAAAATCCTTTGCGCGGCGACATCCATGACGGTTCCCACGCTACGGCGACCCACATGGAATTTCATGCATTTTCACACTTTTTCAGCCGCCTTGCACGCCCCTTTTCACGACGCGGCGCGTCGCCTGCGCTCCAATTCCCCGATCCAAGTTACCAACAAAGGAGGAAATCATGCGACGCGTCGCTCTTGTTGCTGCCTGCTCGGCGCTTGCCATGCCGGTCTGCGCAAACGCCCAGGATCACCACGCAACCGTTCAACCGGATGCTCTGAAGTGGTCGGCCCCGGCGGCCTATGCACCGGGCGCCCAAATCGCAGTCGTCAGAGGCGATCCAAGCAAAGAGGGAATGTATGTCGTTCGCCTGAAGGTACCGGCCGGATTCCAGATCCAGGCGCACAATCATCCCAACGATGAGAACGTCACCGTCCTGTCCGGGACTTTCAATATCGGTACGGGAGACAAGCTCGACGACAAGAAAGGCATGTTGGTCAAGGCCGGCGGCTACTCGTTCGTCGGCAAGGGAATGAACCATTACGCCTGGTTCACGGAAGAAACCGTCATTCAGCTTCACGGGATGGGCCCGCAGGGCGTGACTTACGTCAATCCGGCAGACGATCCGCGGAAAAAGTAACGTCGGTCTGCTGTCAACGACCGGACGTTGGCGCCGGTTATTTCGCCCCGGCTGCCGCTGGCGTCGGCGTCATCTTCCGCCGCACCCACACTAACAGCGGCCAGGCGAAGGCCGCGATGGTGCAGGCCGCGAGGATCGCCGAGATCGGGCGCTCGAGGAACGGCAGGATCGATCCGTCGGACTTGATCAGCGAGGTCACGAAGGCCTGCTCGACCATGGTGCCCATCACGATGCCGAGCACCATCGCGGCGACCGGATAGCCGTTCTCCTCCATCACGTAGCCGATCAGGCCGAAGGTCGCGACGGTGACGACGCCGAACAGGTTGTTGCCGATCGCGAACGATCCGACCGCGCAGCACAGCATGATCACCGGCATGATGCTCGAGCGGGGCGCGCGCAGCACATGCACCGCCATGCGGATCATGATGATGCCGAGCGGGATCATGATGATGTTGGCGATGATGAACATGAGATAGATCGCGTACATGCTCGACGCTTTTTCGACGAACAGCGTCGGGCCGGGGTTGAGGCCTTTCATGTAGAGCACGCCGATCGCGATCGCCGCGATGGTGTCGCCGGGAATGCCGAACAGCAGTGAGGGCACCCAGCCGGACGCGATGCTGGCATTGTTGCTGGCGCCTGCTTCGACCAGGCCTTCGACATGGCCGGTGCCGAACTTCTCCGGCGTCTTGGAGAACTTCTTCGACATCGCGTAGGACACCCACGCCGCCATGTCGGCGCCCGCGCCCGGCAGGACCCCGATGATGATGCCGACGATATTTCCGCGCGTCATCTGCCACTTGTAGATCTTGGTGAGCAGCCACTGGCCCGCCAGAATGCTGCCGAACTTGCGCTTCGGCAGCGGCGGCGGCTCGGGCGTCATCATCGCGCGCATGACCTGCGCCACCGCGAACACGCCGACCAGCGCCGGGATCGGCTCGATGCCGCCGAACAGATCGACAAACCCGAACGTGAAGCGCGGCACGCCGCCCGGATTCTCGATGCCGATGCACGCGACCAGGAGGCCGAGCAGCATCGCGGCGATCGCCTTCACGGGCGAAGAGCGGGCGACCAGCGTGGCGCACATCAGGCCGAGGAAGGCGAGCCAGAAATATTCGAAGGTCGAGAACGAGAGCGCGATTTCGGCCAGCGGCGGCGCGAGGATCATCAGCGACAGCGTGCCGGCGATGCCGCCGATCGCCGAGAACCAGACGCCGGCGCCGAGCGCGAGCTCGGCCTCGCCCTTGCGCGTCATCGCATAGGCTTCGTCCGCATAGGCCGCGGAGGCGGGCGTTCCCGGAATGCGCAGCAGCGCGCCCGGAATATCGCCGGAGAAGATCGCCATGGTCGAGGCGGCAACGATCGTCGCGATCGCGGCGATCGGCGAGAGATAGAACGTCACCGGCACCAGCAGCGCGGTTGCCATCGTGGCGGAGAGGCCGGGCAGCGATCCGATCACCAGACCGTAGACCGACGCCGCCAGCATCGCGATGATCACCTCCCACGTCGTGATGAGGGCGATCGCTTCCATCAGGGTTTTCAGCATCGGGTCACCACGGCATCGGTATCAGGCCGATGGGAAGCGGCACACGCAGCAGCTTGGCGAAGATCAGGTGCACGCCGATCGGCGCCAGGATCGCGAGCGGAACCGACAGTTTCAGCCGCGCGCCGAGCGCCGTCGATGTCGCGAGCACGATGATGCCGGCGGTCAGGATGAAGCCGAGCCGTTCGGCGGCGAGCACATAGAAGAGCAGCAGCGCCGGCGGCACCAGCGCACGCAAGCCGAAGATAAAGCCGCGAGGTTTGACGACCTGCTCACCCGTCTCGGTCGGGACGAGTTCTTCCTCTCCCTCGAAAGAGTGCCCGATGCCGAACGCGATCATCAGCCCGCAGATCGCCATGCCGACACCGATGACGATCGGAAACACATTCGGCCCGACCGGCTGGCCCGGCACCGGCGGCAGCAGCGAGCCCCCATAGGCGGCAAGCGATCCAAGGCCGACGAGAAAGAGGCCGGTGACGCGATCGGGCAGACGCATGAACACCCCTAAGCACCCCATTCACCTCTCCCCGCTTGCGGGGAGCGGTCGACGCGCGTAAGCGCGGCGGGTGAGGGGCACCTTGCTTATTCGCGCCAGCCCCTCTCCCGGCTCGACGCTTCGCGTCTCGCCACCCTCTCCCCGCAAGCGGGGAGAGGGGAAAGAAAGAAATCAGGCCTTCGCGAGTCCCGCCGCCTTCATCGCGTCGCCCATCTGCGCGTCGCCCTTGTCCATGAAGCTCGCGAACTGCGCGGCGTCGCCCCACACCACGCCGAAGCCGCGGTTGCTCATGAAGTCCTTGAACTCCTTCGAGTCGTAGACCTTCTTCAGCGACGCTGTGAGCTTGGTGGCGACGTCGGCCGGCATTCCCTTCGGTCCTGCGATGCCGCGCCACGCGCCGGTCGAGTAGTCGATGCCCATCGCTTCCTTGAGCGTCGGAATGTCCTTGAACACCGGGTTGCGCTCGGGCGACATCAGGGCCAGCGCGCGCGCCTTGCCGGCCTCGATGAGGGCGCGTGCCTCCGGGATGGAGCAGGTGCACATATCGAGGCCGCCGGCCGCAAGATCCTGCATGGCGGGCGCGGCGCCGTTCGACGGCACCCAAGCGACGTGGTTGGGTGCAAGTCCCATCGCCTTGAGCCAGCCGACCAGCGCCAGATGCCAGATGCCGCCCTGTCCCGTGCCGGAGGCTTTCAGCTTGCCTGCGGGCGCTGCCTTGATGGCGTCGGCAAGTTCCTTCACGGTCTTGTACGGCGAGGATGCGTTCACGGTGACGCCCGGCGGGTCCTCGTTCATCAACGCGAGCGGCGTGTAGCTCTTCGGGCCGAGTTCGGTCAGGCCCTGCCAATGCATCATGGTGATTTCCACCGTGATCATGCCGATCGTGTAGCCGTCGGGCTGCTCCGGTCGCGATGCCCGAGTGGCCGACCACGCCGGAGCCGCCGGTGCGGTTCACGACGTTGAACGGCTGGCCGAGGTCCTTCTCCAATAGCGCCGCCACGATGCGCGCGGTCGCGTCAGTTCCGCCACCCGCGCCCCACGGCACGATCACGGTGACGGGCCGGGCCGGATAGCCTTGCGCGAATGCGGGCATCGGGAAGCCGAGGCCGGCTCCGGCTGGCTGCCGCGGCGGCCGAGGCCGCAAAGGTACGGCGGGTCAGTTTGGTCATCATGTCCTCCCTCGTAGCGCGGGCCTGTTGGCGGCCGCTTCTGTTCGATCTCTAACATGCTAGCGCCCGGCACAAGGGCGAGGCAAGGCGAGCAAATGACGCCCACAGTTGAATTCACGTCGACCCCCTGGGCGGTGCCGTGCGGGCGGCGCTGGCGTGGGCAGGCGGCAGGACTTGCGGAATACTTGCTCGCATCGGAACCGAATCGAGCGCACTCGCGTTCTTTGCTGAATCGGTTGGCACATGAGTTTGGGTGTTCGTCTTGGTGATCTGATGCGCCGGCTGGCGAGCCTTGTCGGGCTCGCCGGCCGGAATGCGTCAGTGCGTCCGGGCGACCACGCCGACCTCGCCACCCGCGAAGCCCTGCGCGACTCGGAGGAACGGCTGCGCCTCGTACGGCGTGCGACCGGGCTTGGCATGTACGAGATCGATTGGGCGGCGCGGCGGCGCTACTGGTCTCCTGAACTGCGCGCGATCCTGCGCGCGCCGGACGATCTCGACATCAATACCGACACGGACCTGCTTGAGCGGATCATCCCGAACGACATGCGCTCGCGCTTTCGCGAGAAGCTGACCGCTTCGCTCAATCCCGACAGCGGCGGCGACTATGAGGATGAGCACAAGATCACGCGTTTCGACGGCTCGGCCGGCTGGATCCTGCTGCGCGGCAAGACCTTCTTTCAGGACGCGCCCGAGGGCAAGCGCGCCACCCGCTCGATCGGCCTGATCGTCGACATCACCGACCGCAAACTTGGCGAGGAAACGAACGCGCTGCATGCCTCGACGGTGCTGTCGTCGCCCGACGCGATTTTCTCGATCGACCCGGACCGCACGATCCGGACCTGGAATCCCGGCGCGGAGCGCCTCTACGGATACCCCGCGGCCGAGGCGCTGGGACAACACATTTCGATGCTGTGTCCCGATCATCTGCGCGATGAACAGTTGTCGCTCTATGTCGCCACGACAGGAGGTCTGCCGGTCGTGCTGGAAACGGTCCGGCGCCACAAGGACGGACACCTGGTCCCGGTCGGCATCAGCGCGGCGCCGATCTTCGACGCGGACGGCCACGTCACCGGCGTCGCGGCAGTGCACCGCGACATGACGGAGAACCGCGAGACCAAGGAGCACCTCGGCTTCACGCTGCGCGAACTGTCGCATCGCACGAAGAATATACTCGCCGTGGTGCAAGGCCTCGCCCACATGATCGCGCGCCGCTCCGACGCGATCGACGACTTCCAGACGCGGTTCAACGGCTGCGTCCAGGCGCTCGCCTACAGCCACGACCTGCTGGTTGCGCACGACTGGCAGGGTGCGACCCTGGAGGAGTTGCTGCGCGTGCAGCTCGCGCCCTTCGGCGGGGTCGACGGCGCGAAGATCATCGTGCAGGGGCCGGAGGTCTATCTGACGCCGCCGACCATGCAGTCGCTCGGCCTGATCATGCACGAGCTTGCCACCAACGCGACCAAGCATGGCGCCCTGTCGTCTCCCGCCGGCCATGTCGCGGTCGGCTGGACTCAAGGGACCGACCAGGGCGTCGAGCTGGTGTGGCGGGAGAGCGGGGGGCCCCCGGTCAAGCCGCCGGTCCGCAAGGGCTTCGGTCAGGTCGTGTTCGAGCGGATCGGAGCTTCGCTCGACGGCGACATCACCACCGATTTCCGGCCCGAGGGTTTCGTCTGCGCTGTCACGATTGCGGCCAATAATCTCTACATTCCGAACAGGCTCGGCCAACGAGCCACAGTCGAGCCGCACGGTTCGCTGCATTGACCAGAGCGTATAATCGAGTTTCGTCAATATCTTATGAGGAGTTTCGGCTGCGGTCGTGTGAGCTTGCAATCGTTAACACCCCGCCGAATTTCCGTCTCCACATCCTGCGAAATCATGTATCCTTCCGTCAGGTGGAAGGGTGCGGGAGAATTACATGCGTCGGCTCGCGACGACCCTTTTGCTTGCTTCCACTGCTGTCACACTCACGTTCAGCGCCGCGTCTGCCGCCGACCTCGTGTGGGAGGTGCAGAACCCGTTCCGCTTCTTCAAGAAGCCGACGGCGTTCGCGCTGCATGAGAAGGCGTTCGACGCGGTGCGCGGCAAGGCCGAAAGCCCGCTGCCGGCCAACATCGTCTGGCGGACCGAGCGCCGCCTGAACGATCCGGATTGCGCCGACAAGTCCAGTCCCGCGCGGTGCGCCGCGACGGCCCGCAAGGGCTTCGAGACTTCGCGTCTCGGCTGGGCGGCACAGACGCTTGAGTTCGACCTGCTACGAGCGCAACTCCCGTCCGTTCCGCTATCCGACGACCTGCGACCGGCAATATTCCTGGGGTACCGCGAAGGAAGATTACGTCCTGCCTGACGCCCATACGGTGGACGTGACGCTTTCAGCCGAGCGGTTGGCCGAAGCGGCTACAGGCGAGTGCACCTTCTCATGGCTGCCGCGTACCGGCGCCGGGAAGGGCGAGACGCTGAAGCAGGCATGCAACAAGAAATTCGTCGTCAAGCGTGTGCCGTTCTCGCCGGACAGGAAAGTCTCCGGCGTCAACGTAAAGGTTACGCTCCCCGACGGGCGTGAACTGACCGAAGCGATCGTGGTCGAGGACGTGCTTGTTGTCGCGATGGGCGACTCGTTCATGTCGGGCGAGAGCAATCCGGACCGCCCGGTGTCGTTCAGTGCGTCGCGCGAGATGGTTTACGACCCGACCATGGCCAACAATCGCGATCAGTTCGCTTCGCGTGGCTTCAACAAGAACAGCAAGGCGAACGCCTTCGGCCTCGCGTCGACAGACAGCGTATTCGACGTGAAGAGCCTGCCGCGCCGCCGCATGGAGGACGAGGCGAAGGGTCTTATCTATCGCCCGAACTCGGCGGAATTCCAGGCGGCGTTCGACAAAGGCGGCGCGCAGTGGTTGTCGGCGGACTGCCACCGCTCGCAATACGGCTATCCGTTCCGCGTCGGTCTTGCGATGACGCTGGAGAACCGTCACCGCGCCGTGACGCTGGTCAGCGTCGCTTGCTCGGGCGCGGACGTTACCGGCTTCTTCATGGATCACGATGCGCGCGAGCGCGGGAGCGAGAAGGGCGGCGCGAAGGTGCCGCCACAGCTCGACCAACTCGCCGACGCGATCTGCCGTGGCGGGCGCGAAGGCCGCACGCAGAGCGCAAGCTATACGCTGCCAGTCTACAAATACGGCTCAACCGGCATCTCGTCGCAGACCGTGTCGAAGCAGTGGTGTCCGCCGGCAAACCGCAAGCGCGCGATCGATCTCGTGCTGCTCTCGATCGGCGGCAACGACGTCGGCTTCGGCGCGCTGGCGCTGTACGCCAGCATCGAGAACGCGCGCGATCTCGCGCCGATTGCAGCGCTGGCCGGAGGCGAACTCCGCTACGGCCCGGACGTCGCCCGCGCCTATCTGGGCCAGCTCGACAAGCGCATCAAGGCGGTGCGCGATGCGCTGGTCGACGGCTTCGGTGTCGATCCGTCGCGCGTGCTGCAGAATGCCTACGAGCCGATCCAGTTCGACGAGGTGGGCGGCTATTGCGGCTCGCAGCCGACGCTCGGCATGGACGTGCATCCCTCGCTGAAGGTGAACAAGGCGCGGCTGAACGAGGCGGCGGATGTCGCCGGCGAACTGCAGAAGCGGCTTGCCTGCATGGCGCGCAGCGGGGCTGGTTGTCCGTCGGGTCTTGCCACTGGCTCAGGCACCGGCTTCCGCTTCATCACCGAGCATACGTCGGACTTCATGAAGCGCGGCATCTGTGCGCGCGATCCGACCAAGGCGCTCGCCGATCAGGCCACGATGAAGATGCCGCGCCGCTCCAAGCAGACCCAGGATTGGGAGCCGTATTCGCCCGCGGCCGCGCTGCCTTACGCGCATCGCTGGCGGCTGATCCACAATCCGAACGACGCGTTTCTTACCGCGAATACGCACCGCGAAGGCATCTCGCCGTTTGACATTCTCCAGCCGGCCTTCGCGGCGCTCACCTCCGGCGCGTTCCATCCGACCGCCGAAGCCCACGCGATCGTCGCCGACCATGTGATGCGCCACGTGCGCACCATTCTCGACCGGGAGAAGAAGCCGGTGGTCGAGGGGCGGCTGAACTGAATTACTTGCAGACCTCGTGATAAGGGGGCGTTGCGAAGCAACGCGTCTCGAACCATGGAACGCGCCGCCATCATTCGCGAGGCGTCCTGCGGACGCTCCTCAGGATGAGGAGTTGATTACTCCCGCACCATCCTCGTCGGCGGATCGCTGCGCTTCAGCCCTGCGAAGAACGCCGCCGGGTTCGCGACATTGTCGATGAAGCATTCGTACTTGCCGCGGATTTCGACGCGAGCCGCTTCGAGCATCACCTTGTCCTGCCTGTCGCACTCGACCACATAGACCAGCGACTCGCGACCGTCGATCTTGAACAGCGCGTAGCCGTAGCCCTTCTTGTCGGTGCCCGGCTGGGGCAGCCCGCCGACCTGCGCCACATGCATCCCGCCGGTGATCGGGTGGAAGCTCACCGGATTGACCGCGCCCTTCTCGTTGACGAAGTCGTAGACGTTGCCGCGCTGCCGGATCTCCATGTACTCGGACGGCTTGCTCTGGTCGCCGTATTGCTCGAACAGCCCGTAACGTCCGGGCTCGAGCGCGCGCACGCCGTTCTCAGCGACAAACATCGGTTTGTCGGAGCCGAAACAGCCGGAGAGAAGCGTAGCCAGTAACGCCGCAAAAGCGATGCGCTTCATGAACTGATCCTGTATTCGCATTCCACGACAGGCAGGATTGCCGCGAATGATGGCGAGAATAGAGTTCCGCGCTACTCCACCGCCTCTTTGGCGTGCCCCAGCCGCCGGTTGAGCGATTTCACCAGCTCCTCGGCGGCCTCCGCGATCACCGTGCCGGGCGGGAAGATCGCCTCGGCGCCGGCTTGTCTCAGCGCGTCATAGTCCTGCGGCGGCACCACGCCGCCGACCACGATCATGATGTCGCCGCGGCCCTGTTTCTCAAGTTCGGCCTTCACCTCCGGCACCAGCGTCAGATGCCCTGCGGCAAGCGACGACACCCCGATCACATGCACGTCGTTTTCGACCGCCTGCTTGGCGGCCTCTCCGGGCGTCGCGAACAGTGGTCCGACGTCGACATCGAAGCCGAGGTCCGCGAACGCCGATGCGATCACCTTCTGCCCGCGGTCGTGGCCGTCCTGCCCGATTTTGGCAACGAGAATGCGCGGACGGCGCCCTTCATCGGTCTCGAACGCCGCGACGAGCTTGAGTACGCGCGCGACCGCATCGGTCATGCCGACCTCCCGCTTGTAGACGCCGGACAGCGTCCTGATCTCGGCGCGATGCCGCCCATAGACCTTCTCCAGTGCCGCCGAAATTTCGCCGACTGTCGCTTTCGCGCGCGCCGCGTCGACCGCAAGCGCGAGCAGGTTGCCGTTGCCGCGGTCGGCCGCGCGCGTCAGCGCGGCGAGCGCTTCGTCCACGGCCTTCGGATCGCGTTCTTGTCTCAGCCGCGCAAGTTTTTCCAGCTGCAGCTTGCGCACCGCCGAGTTGTCGACCTTCAGCACGTCGATCGGTTTTTCGTCGGTCGGCTTGTACTTGTTCACGCCGATGATCGACTGCGCACCGCTATCGATGCGGCCTTGCGCCTTCGCGGCGGCTTCCTCGATGCGCAGCTTCGGAATGCCGGCCTCGATCGCCTTCGCCATGCCACCAAGCTCTTCGACTTCCTGAATGTGAGCCCATGCCTTTTTGGCAAGCTCGGCGGTCAGCCGCTCGACATAGAACGAACCGCCCCAGGGGTCTGCGATGCGCGTGGTGCCGCTTTCCTGCTGCAGGAAAAGCTGCGTGTTGCGCGCGATGCGCGCCGAGAAATCCGACGGCAACGCGAGGGCCTCGTCGAGCGCGTTCGTATGGAGTGATTGCGTGTGGCCTTGCGTTGCCGCCATCGCCTCGACCGCGGTGCGCACGACGTTGTTGTAGACGTCCTGCGCGGTGAGCGACCAGCCCGAGGTCTGCGAGTGCGTGCGCAGCGAGAGCGAGCGGGCGTCCTTCGCGCCTTCCTGCTTCATCAGCTTCGCCCAGAGCAGGCGCGCCGCACGCAGCTTCGCGACCTCCATGAAGAAATTCATGCCGATCGCCCAGAAGAACGAGAGGCGCGGGGCAAAGCGGTCGATGTCGAGGCCGGCCTTCTGTCCGGCACGGACATACTCGACGCCGTCGGCGAGCGTGTAGGCAAGCTCGAGGTCCTGCGTCGCGCCCGCCTCCTGCATGTGGTAGCCGGAGATCGAGATCGAATTGTATTTCGGCATCTTCTCCGACGCGAAGGCGAAGATGTCCGAGATGATGCGCATCGAAGGCGAGGGCGGATAGATGTAGGTGTTGCGCACCATGAACTCTTTCAGGATGTCGTTCTGGATCGTTCCTGAAAGCTTCTCGGGTGGCACGCCCTGTTCCTCGGCCGCCACGATGTAGAGCGCGAGAACGGGGAGCACCGCGCCGTTCATCGTCATCGACACGCTCATCTGGTCGAGCGGAATGCCCGAGAACAGTGTGCGCATGTCGTAGATCGAGTCGATCGCAACGCCCGCCATGCCGACGTCGCCGGAAACGCGCGGATGGTCCGAGTCGTAGCCGCGATGGGTCGCGAGGTCGAACGCGACCGAGAGGCCTTTCTGTCCGGCCGCGAGATTGCGGCGGTAGAAGGCGTTGGAATCCTCCGCCGTCGAGAAACCAGCGTACTGGCGCACGGTCCACGGCTGCGTGACGTACATCGTCGGATAGGGGCCGCGCAGGTAGGGCGCCGCGCCGGGGTATGTGTCGAGGAAGTCGAGGCCCTTCAGATCGTCGGGGCCGTAGGCCGGGTTGACCGGGATGCCTTCGGGGGTGAGCCAAGGCTGGGCCGTGCTCGACGCGGGCGCAGCGCCAGCAGGCTCAAATGCGAGATCGGAAAAGTTCGGAATCTGGCTCATGCCGATTCAGCCTTTCGACGCAAGAATATCATGCGCGCCCTGCAGCGTCGCCACCACGTCGCAACCGACGTAAACGAAGTCCTGCACGCCCGCGGCCTTCAGTTTCGCTTCGATCTCGCCGGGGCGGCCTGCCAGATAGATACGCGTTGCGCCGGCCTGTTTCAGCGCCGTCGCGGCGTCGGTCGCCTCGGCCGCATACACCTTGTCGGATGAACACACGCACACGAGTTTTGCGCCCGACGACCTGAACGCGGCGATCATGTCGCCGCGGCTGGCGAAGCCATCGTTGGAAACGGCTTCGATCCCGCCCGCCTCGAAGAAATTCCTGGCGAACAGCGTGCGCGCTGTGAAGTCGGAGAGCTTGCCGAGATTGGCGAGAAACACCTTCGGCCGCGCACCGTTCTTTGCAAGCATGCGGTCGGAAACATCGCGCAAGTTTTCGAACGGCTCGGCAAGCCGTATCCGAGGCAGGGCGCTGAACTGCGCCGTCGTCGCGGTGGCGGGAAGGGGGGCAACGTCGAGCACATGCACCGTTGCAGCTTCATGGATATCCGGAAACTCGCTCGTTCCCGTGAGCGCATCCTTGCGCCGCGCGATATTCTTCTCGCGCTCAATGCGCGTTGCCGCGACCTGGCTCTGGATCAGGCCTTGTTCGAGCGCGGCGGCTGCACCGCCAGCTTTCTCGATTTCCTGGAATAGCGCCCACGCTGCTGCGCAAAGCTGCTGCGTCAGATCCTCGATGCCGCCGCTGCCTGCCGCAGGGTCTGCGACCTTCGCGAGGTTGGACTCTTCCAGCAAAATGAGCTGCGTGTTGCGCGCGATCCGGCGGGCGAAGTGGTCAGGCAGTCCGATCGCGGAGGTGAACGGCAACACCGTGATGGCGTCCGCGCCGCCGAGCCCCGCGGCGCAGACCGCGACGGTGGAGCGCAGGATGTTCACGTAAGGGTCGCGGCGCGTCATCATCCGCCACGCGGTCTCGGCCGCAACCCAAACCGGTGCCGATGCAAGGCCGCAGGCCTGCTCGACGCGCGCCCAAAGCCGCCGGATCGCGCGGAATTTTGCGATCGAGAGGAATTGGTCCGCGTCGGTGGCGAGCCGGAAATAGATCATGCGCCGTGCCGCATCGAGCGCGACGCCGTTTACTTCCAGCGCACGGAGATATGTGACGGCGCAGCCGAGCGCGAACGCAAGCTCCTGCGCTTCCGAGCCGCCCGCGTTGTGGACAACGCGCCCGTCAGCGACCGCGAACGGCCCGCGAAAGCCATCGGCGGCAAGTTCCTTCACAAACCCGGCGAAGGTTGGCGTGAGCTCTTTCCATGGCCGCAGGGTGCTGCCGGTTGCCGCCACGTGGCCGAGCGGATTGAGCGCGGCGCGCATCTCGACGGTCTCGGGCGCGATGCCGCGCTTCTTCACCAGCGCGGCGACGTTCCTTGCCGCATCGCGCGTCTCCACCGTGACGTTGAAGTCGATCGTGACGCCGGCATCGAGATAAATGCCGTCGAGCACGCGATCGAGCGTTTCGATGGATGAATCGAGACCGTAGCCGTTGGCGTTGACCGAGCCCTTGCAAACGATGGTCAGGCCGGTCGCGCCATTCTCTAGGTCGTGCAGCGCCTGCTCGTTGGCAGCCGCGGGATCGGGATGATCGACGCGTTGCATGACGACCCACGGCGCACCTGCGCCGCGCGCCGCAATCGGCTGCACATCGCTCGCGCGCGCATAGAGCGGCTGGATCGGAATGCCGTCGTAGGTGCGCGCGATGAGCCGCTTGTCGAACGGCGCGCCTTTGAGCACGCCGTCCACCAGCTTGAGCCACTGCTCGCGCGTGGTGGCCGGGAATTCGGCAGCGAATGCAAGCTCTTCGGCGTCAGACATGGCGGCTTTCAGGCATCACGGATATCGATGCAATGAAAGTGCCACGCGCGCAAGGGCGCGGCCCAAACGTCTGGCGTGTCAGGAATCAGGAAGAAGAAGCCAGCGGAGGCAGCCGCTCGATGCCGCGGTCGTCGAGGCCCTTGAGGGCTTCGCGGATATTGCGGCCCGCGATCACGCGGCCGGGGATGATCTCGTTCAGCGGCACGAGCACGAAGGCGCGCTCGAACAGCCGCGGGTGGGGCAGGGTGAGGCCCGGCTCGTCGATCACAAGTTCATCGTAGGCGAGCAGGTCGACATCGACGGTGCGCGGTCCCCAGCGCTTCTCGCGAAACCGGTCGCGGTCGAACGCGCTCTCGATATTCATCGCACGCTGGAGCAGGTCGCGCGCCGGCAACGTCGTCTCGACCACGATCGCCAGATTGATGAAGGGCGGCTGCTCCAGCACGCCCCACGGCGGCGTGCGGTAATGCGAGGACGCTGAACGCAAGGTCACGTCCTTGCCGTCGGCGAACATCGCGACGGCCTCGTTCAGATTGGCGCGGATATCACCGACATTGCCGCCAAACCCGAGCAGCGCCTCATGCATGGCGGGCCGCCTCAATCGCTTGCGTCACGCGCAGCGCCTGCACGGTTTCTGCCACGTCATGCACGCGCACGATGTCGGCACCCGCTTGCACCGCGAACAGATTGGCGGCGAGCGAGCCGCCGAGGCGTTCGCTGGGTATCGACGTTGAGATCGTGTCGATGAAGCGCTTGCGCGAAAGGCCGATCAGGATCGGAAGGCCGAACTCCTTCAGTTCGGCGAGGCGGGCGATGACGGTGACGCTCTGTTCGGGCGTCTTGCCGAACCCGACGCCGGGATCGAGCACGATGTTCTCGCGCGCAATTCCGGCCTTAGCCGCGATGTCGAGCGAGCGGGAGAAGAAGGCCCTCATGTCCGCCATGATGTCGATTGTTACGTCCGCCCCATCCCGATTATGCATCACGATCACCGGAACGCCATGCTCGGCGGCCACATGTGCCATGTTGGGATCGCGCTGCAGGCCCCATACATCGTTCAGGATCGCGGCGCCTTGTTCGAACGCGTAGGCCGCGACCTTCGCCTTGATGCTGTCGATCGAGACTGGCAGTCCGATCCCAACGACCTGGCGCAGTACGGGGCCAAGCCGGGCGAGCTCGTCGTCGAGCGAGACTGGTTTCGCGCCCGCGTAGGGTCGCGTGGATTCCGCACCGACGTCGATGATGTCGGCGCCCTCGGCCGCCATCCGCCGCGCATGCGCGAGCGCGGTCTGCGGATCGATGAATTGTCCGCCGTCTGAAAATGAATCCGGTGTGACGTTGAGGATGCCCATCACCAGCGGCCGGCGCGCAGCGAGCAGCGGCGCGAGCGTCATCTTGTTCCGCGTGGTGGAATGCGCCAGCGTCATCGCGCCGCTTTGCGGCGGCGCAGGGATGAAGTCAAGCGTGCCCTAGTATGTGATTTTCAGCGGGAGTTTCTTCGCTGAATCGATCCAGCCGCCGATGCGCTTCTCTGACGGCAGAAGCTGGACGCGCTTGCGTCTCGCGTTCGCGTCCGCCATCGCTTGCGCCAGCCGGGCAGGGTTGCGGTGCTTCAACTCCTTCACGGTGTCGACGCCCGCGTCCTTGAGCAGTTCGGCATACGGTTCGCGGATGCCCTTGATCCGCATGCGATCGGCCAGATTCGCCCAACGCAAGACGAGTTGCTCGTCGACATCGAGCTTTTCAGCGAGAATCTTGCGATCTTTCGCGGTCTTCGAGGCTTCCAGCAGCTTTTCGGTGGTCCGGATGCCGAGCGCTTTCAGCCGCGCCGTCATCGCGGGCCCGATGCCCGCGATTGCCGTCAATGGATAGGACACGCGCTCCTCCTAGCGTTGCGTCGGGGCGCGCTGCGACAGGCTTGTGAGGCCGGCGCGCGCCGCGCGATGCAGAGTTCTCAGGTGAAGTGATCGAGGCAGAGTACGCGTGCTACAACTTCGCCACGGACGCGGCGCAAATCAAACGTCGTCATGATCCCCCTCATGCCCCGCGCTGCGGCAGGTTACGATGATCTTGAACATGCTCTCTCGGAAACACAAGCACGGGAAGATACGAGCGTCGAGGCCGTCCGTCGGGCGGCGTTTGCATTCATTCGCGAGCGTGACCGCAACGCCACAGATCATTTCGGCTGTGGTACGGCTGATGGAAAGCGCGCGTCTCTCTCTTTATAACGAGACCAATGTTTCGCTGCGCGAACTTCACGCGCATGCGAACCGCACGGGAGCACACTGATGGCCGATCTCGATCAGGATGGAAAGATTTTCGTCGGCAAGAGCGGAAAGCCCGAGTACCTGACGCTGCACTACGGCAACCGGCATGGTCTCGTGACCGGCGCGACCGGCACCGGCAAGACCGTCACGCTGCAGGTTCTCGCCGAAGGGTTCGCGCGCGCCGGGGTTTCGGTATTCGCCTCCGACATCAAGGGCGACCTGTCGGGCGTCGCGGCGATCGGCGACGCCAAAGAGCCGTTCGTCAAGCGCGCCAAGGCGCTGGGCTTCGACTATCAGGTCGACGAATTCCCCGTGATTTTCTGGGACTTGTTCGGCGAGCAGGGACATCCGGTGCGCGCCACCATCTCGGAGATGGGCCCGTTGCTGCTGGCCCGGCTGATGGACCTGAACGACGTCCAGGAAGGCGTGCTGAACATCGCGTTTCGCGTGGCGGACGAGCAGGGGCTGCTGCTGCTCGACCTGAAGGATCTGCGTGCGATCCTCGGCTTCGTCGCCGAGCATGCCAAGGAGCTCACCACGCAGTACGGCAACGTGTCCAAGACCACGATCGGCACGATCCAACGCCAGCTTCTGGTGCTGGAGAACCAGGGCGGCACGAAATTCTTCGCCGAGCCCGCGCTCGACCTGAAGGATTTCATGAAGGTCGATCGCGACGGCCGCGGCATCATCAATATTCTGGCGGCCGACAAGCTGATGGAGAATCCGCGCCTGTACGCGACGTTCCTGCTGTGGCTGTTGTCTGAACTGTTCGAGGAGCTTCCCGAGGTCGGCGATATCGAGAAGCCGAAGCTCGTCTTCTTCTTCGACGAGGCGCATCTCCTGTTCAATGACGCCCCAAAGGCGCTGATGGACAAGGTCGAGCAGGTCGTGCGGTTGATCCGCTCGAAGGGTGTCGGCGTCTATTTCGTCACGCAAAATCCGCTCGACGTGCCCGACAAGGTGCTGGCGCAGCTTGGTAACCGGGTACAGCACGCGTTGCGCGCCTTTACGCCGCGCGACCAGAAGGCGGTGCGCGCCGCTGCCGAAACTTTCCGTGCGAACCCGAAACTCGATACCGCGACCGTCATCAGCGAGCTCGGTAAAGGCGAGGCATTGGTGTCTTTCCTCGAAGGAAACGGCACGCCTTCGATGGTGGAGCGCTGCATGGTGCGCCCACCCTCGGCGCGCGTCGGCCCGGTGACACCGGAAGAGCGCGTTGCTGTCGTCAAGAAAAGTCCGATCAAAGGAAAATACGATCAGACAATCGACTCCGAGTCCGCCTATGAGTTGCTCCAGCAACGCCGCGATGGCGCGCCGGTCGGCAAGCCGGGAGAGGTTGCCCCGACCGGGACTGCGCCCGGCGGTGTGGCACCCCCGCAGGAGCAAGGCGGGGGGCTTCTCGACAGCGTCGGCGGTATGCTCGGTTCGATCTTCGGCACCAGCCGCCCGCGTGGGACGCGCCTGTCCACGGGTCAGGTGATCACGCGCGAGATCACCCGCTCGGTCACCAACAAGATCGTCGGTCAGGTCGCTGCGAACATCGGCAAGTCGATCGGCGGTTCAATGGGCGGCTCGGTCGGCCGCGCGATCGTGCGCGGCACGCTCGGCGGCATTATGCGGCGATGATCTACGCGCGCGTGTGGCGCGGGCGGACGCGCCGGGACAGAGCTGACGAATATCAGCGATACTGGCTTGCGCACGGATCGAAGCCCCTGCTGGACAGAGGTGCGCGGTCGGTGCAGATGCTGCGCGAAGATCGCGAGCATGAAAGTGAGTTCGTGACGATTTCCTGCTGGAACAGCATCGCCGACATGGGCGCGGGCCCTGATCCGACGAAAACACACCACCTTCCGCGCGATCCCGAATTCCTCATCGATATTCCCGAACACGTGCAAATTCTCAACGTTCTCGAAAAGCACGGCGACATCTGAAGGATCCATCAATGTCAAAAGCTTCCGCAGCGCTTCCTGCCGTTCTCGACCGTATCGACGCCGACCTCGACAAGAGCCTCGATCGCTTGTTCGCGCTGGTGCGAATTCCGTCCATCTCGACCGACAGCGCCTACAAGGATTTCTGCCGCGCGGCGGCGGATCACGTGGCGAAGGACCTCGAAAGCCTCGGGCTCGAGACCGCCGTGCGCCCGACCGCCGGCCATCCCGTCGTCATAGGCAAGAGTAACGGCGCGACCGCCCAGAACGCCGGTCCGCGCGTCCTGTTCTACGGCCATTACGACGTGCAGCCAGTCGATCCGACGAACCTTTGGCATACGCCGCCGTTCGAGCCGAAGATCGACACGCTGCCCGACGGCCGCAAGATCATCCACGGACGCGGCGCATGCGACGACAAGGGCCAATTCATGACCTTTGTCGAGGCGCTGCGCGCCTACAAGGCGGTGACCGGCAGCATCCCGATCGACGTCACGATGATGATCGAGGGCGAGGAGGAGTGCGGCTCGAAGAGCTTGTTCGATTTCGTCCGCACCAACGCGAACGAGTTCAAGCGCGACCTGGCGCTCGTGTGCGACACCGGTATGTGGAACACGACGACGCCGCTGGTGACGACATCGCTGCGCGGGCTGCTCTACGAAGAGGTGACGATCACCTGCGCGGACCGCGACCTGCACTCGGGTATTTTCGGCGGCGGCGCCGCCAACCCGATCCGCATTCTCGGCAGGGTCGTCGCCTCGCTGCACGACGAGAACGGCCGCGTGATGGTGCCGGGCTACTACGATGGCGTTCCCGAGCTGCCGGCCGACATCAAGGCGGACCTGAAGGCGCTGAACCTCACCCCGGAGCAATTCCTCGGGCAGGTCGGCCTGAAAGTGCCGGCCGGCGAGAAGGACCGCATGCTGATCGAGCAGGTCTCCACGCGTCCGACCTGCGATGTGAACGGCATCATCGGCGGCTACACCGGCGAGGGCGCCAAGACCGTGATCGCCGGTCAGGCCTCAGCGAAAATTTCCTTTCGCCTTGTCGGAACGCAGAACCCGGAAAGGATCCGCAATTCATTCCGCGAGTTCGTGCGCAAGCAGCTTCCTGCCGACGCGAAGGCCGAGTTCATCAACCACGCCTGCAGCCCGGCGCTGCAGGTCGCCTACGAAAATCCTGCGCTCGGCAAGGCGCGTGCCGCGCTGACCGAGGAATGGGGCACCAAGGCGGTCGCGGTCGGCTCGGGCGGGTCGATCCCGATCGTTGGCGATTTCAAGACCGTGCTCGGGATGGACACGCTGCTGGTCGGGTTCGGGCTCGACGACGACCGCGTGCATTCGCCGAACGAGAAGTACGATCTCACCTCGTTCCACAAGGGAACGCGCTCGTGGGCGCGTATCATCGCGGCGCTGGCGGGGTAACGCAGTCTCCACTCATTCCCGCGCAAGCGGGAATTTAGTTCTTTCTTTTCTTTCTGGGTCCCCGCTTTCGCGGGGACGAGCGGTGTTCGGGATTACTCCCCCTTCCACTGCGGCGTGCGCTTGGTCAGGAACGCGTCGAGGCCTTCGCGGAAATCCGCGCTCATGTAGCACATGTTGATGAGGTCGTGGCCCTGCTCGGCGGCGAGCCGCGGCTGCAGGCGCAGCAGCGCCTCCTTGGTGGCGCGCAGGGTCAGCGGCGCGTGACCGGCGAGAGTCTTCGCGAGTTCGTCCGCACGTTTCTGTAACGCGTCGACATCTTCCAGCACTTCGCTCAGCAGTCCGATCGCGAGCGCTTCCTGCGCCTCGACCAGGCGCGCCGTGAAGATCACGTCCTTCACGCGCGCTGGCCCGAGCAGCGCCGCGAGCCGCCCGTAATTCGCCATCGACAGGCAGTTGCCGAGCGTGCGCGCGATCGGGAAGCCGAACTTCGCGGTCTTGGTACCGATACGCAGATCGCAGCAGGCTGCGATGCCAGCCCCGCCGCCTGTGCAAGCGCCGGCAATCGCCGCGATGGTCGGCACGCGGCAGCTTTCCAGAATGCCGAGCACGCGGTCACCCCGCGCCTCATAGTCGATCGCGTCCTGCGGCGTGTTGAAGGCACGGAACTGATTGATGTCGGTCCCGGCGGCGAAAGCCTTATCGCCCGCGCCGGTGAAGATCAGCACCTTGATGGCGCGATCCTTGTTGGCTTCCTCGCAGATCTCGGCGACGCGCTCATACATCTGGAATGTGAAGGCGTTGCGCGCCTGCGGCCGATTGAATGTGACGCGGCCGATGCCGTCGCGCAGGTCGAAAAGGATATCGTTGTTCTGTTCTGTCATTTGTTTCTCCGCTGGTGCTTGTCTTTGACGATGCGCCGCGGCGGGTCAAGCCATCAACATGCGTGATGCGATGATCATCGTAATGCATAGGCGATCCGTATTTCCTGACTGGCTGCGCCACGCATGCAGGTGCTAGACCGTGGTGCCAAGACCGGGAAACGCCATGGATGCGATGACCGGCCGCGACAGCGCGGCTGAGACCGACTCTGCCTATGCGTGGCGGCGCCTCGCCTGCACCGGGCTGATCAGCACGATCGGCGGCGTCGGCATGTGGTCGTTCATTGTCGCCCTGCCAACCGTGCAAGCCGACTTCGGCATCACACGCGCCGACGCATCGCTGCCCTATACGCTGCTGATGCTCGGGTTCGGGATCGGCGGTATCTTCATGGGAAAGCTCGCCGATCGCCGCGGCATCGTGCCGCCGCTCCTGATCGCCATCGCGGCACTCGGCTCGGGCTATGTGCTGTCCGCTTTCACCACCAGCATCTGGCAACTCGCTCTGGTGCATGGCATCTTGCTGGGACTTTGCGGCACGTCGGTGATGTTCGCCCCGCTGATGGCGGACATCTCGCACTGGTTCGTGCGCCGGCGCGGCATCGCGATTTCGATCGCCGCCTCGGGCAACTACCTTGCGGGCACGATCTGGCCGCCGATCCTCCAGGCGATGATTGCGTCCATCGGCTGGCGCCAGTCCCACATCATCGTCGGTGTGTTCTGCGTGGTCACAATGGTGCCGCTGGTGCTGACGCTGCGCCGCAGGCCCTCGGCGCAGGACCTCGGGCAGATGAGCGCGGCCGCGACCGCCGCACGCGGATCGCTCGGCATTTCACCGAACGCCCTGACGGCGCTGCTATGGGTCGCAGGCCTTGCGTGCTGCGTCGCCATGTCGATGCCGCAGGTGCACATCGTCGCGTACTGCGGCGACCTCGGCTACGGCGTCGCGCGCGGCGCCGAGATGCTGTCGCTGATGCTCGGCTTCGGTGTCGTCAGCCGCATCGCCTTCGGCTTCATCGCCGACCGCATCGGTGGGCTGGCGACATTGCTCGTCGGCTCGATCCTGCAGACGCTCGTTCTCATTCTCTATCTCGGCTTCACCGGGCTGACGTCGCTCTATCTGATCTCGGCGCTGTTCGGTCTGGTGCAAGGCGGCATCGTTCCGGCTTACGCCATCATCGTGCGTGAGTATTTCCCGCCGAACGAAGCTGGCACGCGCGTCGGCATCGTGATCATGGCGACGCTGGTCGGGATGGCGTTCGGCGGCTGGGTTTCGGGCGCGATCTTCGATCACACCGGCTCGTATCTCGCGGCGTTCGCCAACGGCGCGGCATGGAACGTGCTCAACGCCGCGATTGCCGCCTGGCTGCTGATGCGGGCGAACCGCACCGGCAGCGAGAGACTCGCGACGGCTTAAAGCGGCAAATCAGCAAGTGCGCTCAAGTCGCGCACGACCTTCACCGGCGCGAACTCTGGATATTCGTCCGGCATGTTGGCGCGGTTCACCCACACGCAGCGGAAGCCGAATGCAGTCGCACCCATCACGTCCCAGCGGTTGGATGAGACAAACGCGGCATCGGACGGCGCGATCCTGAACGCATCGGTGACCAGCGCGTAGACTTCCGCGCGCGGCTTGTAGATGCGGATCGTGTCGACGGAGAGCACCGCATCGAGTGCGTCGCCGAGCTTCGCGTTGGCCACCGAGCCATCCAGCATGCGCGGATTGCCGTTCGACAGGATCGCGGTCTTTACGCCTTTGGCCTTGAGTGCGAGAGCGCGGCGCGCGCATCGGGAAATGCATCAAGCTTGAAGTAGGCGTCGAGCAGGGCAGGGCGCAGCGACTTGTCGACTGAGGGAAAGCGCGCGAACGCATAGTCGAGCGCGCGCTCGGTCAGCGTCCAGAAATCCTGATAGTGCCCGGCGGCAGAGAGCATCCAAGCATATTCGAGTTGCTTGATGCGCCACACCTCCGAGAAACGGTCGGCATCCGGCCCGGCCGCATCGCGATGGCGCGCGATGGCCGCATGCACGTCGAACAGCGTGCCGTAGGCGTCGAAGACGAATGCGCGGATTGGCATCGGAGAGACCCCTGGCTGTCATCCCGGCCGAGCGCGAAAGCGCGAGAGCCGGGACCCATGAACCACAAGTCTGTCCGTATCGCGCAGCCTGTGTTTCATGGATCCCGGGTCTTGCGGGGCCTGTCATCGGGCTGCGCGTTGCGCGGACCCGTTGGCTCGCCCGGATGACAGGAGCGTGTACAGCAGCCGCTGATGTCAGCCATCAGCGTTTTTCATGGGCAAAATCATGTAGAACGCCGTAGAACGTCGCGACACGTGAGGGAGTGCGCTCATGGCGGCGAACGGCTGGTCCAAGACCTGGACCTTCTACGAAGGCGATTGGCACGAGGGCAACATCGGCATCGTCGGTCCGCGCACGCATGCGCTGTGGCTCGCCTCGTCGGTGTTCGACGGTGCGCGCGCTTTCGAGGGAGTGACGCCCGACCTCGACCTGCATTGCGAGCGCATCAACAACTCTGCGCCGAAGCTTTCGCTGAAAGCCCTCACCTCGAAGGAGACCTGGATGGGTCTTGTTGTCGACGGCATGAAGCGCTTCGACAAGAACACGCCGCTCTATATCCGCCCGATGTATTGGGCCGAGCACGGCGCGACCTTGACCGGCGTGTCGGCCGATCCGGAGTCGACGCGCTGGTGTCTCTGCCTCTACGAGACGCCGATGCCGCCGGAGTCCGCTGGCCTCTCGATCACGCTGTCGCCGTTCCGCCGCCCGACCATCGAGTGCATGCCGGTCGACGCGAAGGCGGGCTGCCTCTATCCGAACAACGGGCGCGCGCTGAACGAGGCGAACGCGCGCGGCTTCGACAACTGTTTGCTGCAGCGACATGCTCGGCAATGTCGCGGAGCTTGCGACTGCGAACATTTTCTTTGCCAAGGACGGCGTGGTCTATACGCCGGCCGCGAACGGCACGTTCCTCTCCGGCATCACGCGCCATCGGACCATCAAGCTGTTGCGCGACGCGGGCGTGACCGTGGTCGAAAGCTCGTTCCGCTATTCGGATTTCCAGAACGCCGACGAGATGTTCTCCACCGGCAACTACAGCAAGGTGATGCCGATTGTGCGCGTCGACGACCGCTCGATGCAGCCCGGTCCGTTCTACCGCAAGGCGCGCAAGGCCTATTGGGACTACGCGCACAGCTGAATCGCCATGACCGTGCGAGCTTGCACCAGCGCCGAGGAGATGCGCGCGGCTTTCGCGCCGATCTGGCATTACTTCGGGCAGATAGCCTCCGGCCGAGGACTCGCTCAACCATTTTGCGCGTGTCTTGTCGCACGAGCGCGTTATTGCGGGCTTCGACAGTGGAAAGGTCGTCGCCGGCTCTGGCGGCCTTCACGTTCGACCTGACGGTGCCGGGCGGGCAGGTGAAGGCCGCAGGCGTCACCGTCGTCGGCGTGCTGCCGACCCATCGGCGCCGCGGATATCTGCGCGGCATGATGCGCTCACTGCTCGACGCCGCGCGCGAGCGCGGTGAGCCCATCGCAGTGCTTTGGGCGACCGAAGACACGATCTATGGCAAGTTCGGCTACGGGATGGCTTCGGTTGCGGCGGAAATCGATCTTCCGCGTGAGCATGCAGCGGCCTTCGCCCGTATCGATGTCCAGGGGCAGGCGCGACTTGTGACCGCTCGAGGAGGCCGAGCCCCTGATCGCGCCGGTCTATGAGGGCGTTGCGCGCGAGACGCCCGGCATGTTCGCACGCACGTCCGCCTGGTGGCAGGACCGGCTGCTGATCGATCACCCATGGCGGCGCCAGGGTGGCGGCGCGCTGCGCTGCGTCGTGTGGGAGCAAGACGGCAAACCGTCGGCCTACGCATTCTATCGGGTGAACCACAGCGTTCGAGCGTGGCAATTCCAGCGGCCATATTTTCGTGGTCGAGGCGATGGGCGACTACGCCGCGAGGCAACGCACGCCATCTGGCGCTATCTGTTCGACATCGATTGGCTTGCGCGCTTCGAAGGCGATCTTCCTGCCGCGTCGATCATCCGCTGATCCTGTCGCTTGCGAATCCGCGCCGGCTGAATTTCCTGGTACGCGAAGGCTTGTGGGTTAGGCTGATCGACCTGGCGGCGGCGCTTTCGGCGCGCGGCTATGCGACCGACGACGCGGTCGTCATCGATGTGACCGACGAATTCTGCCCGTGGAATGCCGGGCGCTGGCGCGTCGGACGAGGCGGGGTCGAGAAGACGGAGGCAGCGGCCGACCTTGCGTGCGATATCCGATCGCTCGGTTGCGTCTATCTCGGCGGCTTCACGTTCGCGCAGCTTGCCCGCGCGCTGCGTGTTGAGGAACTGCGCGCGGGCGCAATCGCGCGCGCCGATGCGCTGTTCCATTCGGATCGCGCGCCGTGGTGTCCTGAGCTATTCTGACCGTCATGACCGACTCGCCGCCCGACCGTCTCTCCAACGACCCGAACAGCCCGTATCTACGACGAGGCCGTGCTCGCGCGGGGCATCGGCATCCGATTTGACGGCAAGGAGAAGACCAACGTCGAGGAATACTGCGTCAGCGAAGGCTGGATTCGCGTCGCCGCCGGCAAGGCGCTCGACCGCAAGGGCAACCCGCTGACGATCAAGCTGAAGGGGCCGGTGGAGCCGTATTTCCGGGACGACGCGTCGGCCAGATCGCGCCGCAATATTGGGCACGGGCCTGATCGGCCGGAGGGCAGGGCGCTATTGCCGCTCGGGCTGCTAGGCCAATCCAAGCCCGATCACTCAAGTTCCACAACGACTTGGGCGCGACCGGCCGCACTGGCCCGCTATTTGCTGCCCCTTGGTGAGCTTATCCAGCGCCGAGGAGCCGCCATGACCCGCCAATTCGTTTCTGCGCTCGCCCTGGCCGCATTGCTCGCCGCGCTCGCCCGCCTTCGCCCAAGGCACGCTGCGCATCGCCATGACGGCGAGCGATGTTCCGACCGCGACCGGCATGCCGAACAACGGCTTCGAGGGCATGCGCTTCATGGGCTATCCGATCTTCGAGGGGCTGGTGCTGTGGGACCTTTCGCGCGCCGACAAGCTCGCCGGGTTGCGGCCCGGCCTTGCCGAGAAGTGGGAGCAGGCCGAGGACGACGAGAAGACCTGGATTTTCCATCTGCGCCGCGGCGTGAAATTCCACGACGGCACGGACTTCACCGCCGACGCGGTGATCTGGAATCTCGACCGCTACTTCAAGCAGGACTCGCCGCAGTTCGAGCCCGCAGGTTCCGGCATCTCGCGCGCCCGCGTGCCGCTGATGGACAGCTACAAGAAGGTCGACGACTACACGGTGTCGATCACCACCAAGACTGTCGCATCGTATTTTCCCTACATGGCGGTGTACCTGCTGTTCACCTCGCCGGCCTCGTTCGAGAAGGCCGGCAAGGAATGGGGCAAGGTCGCTGCGCTGCCCGCGGCCGGCACCGGGCCATTCAAGATCGTGAAGGTCACGCCGCGCGAGGCGGTCGATCTCGTGCGCAACGACAATTACTGGGATCCGGCGAGGAAGGCGAAGCTCGACGGCATCCGGTTGATCCCGTTGCCCGAGGCGACGTCGCGCATGGCGGCGCTGCGCTCCGGGCAGGTCGACTGGATCGAAGTGCCGCCGCCGGACGGCGATCCCGTCGCTGAAACAGGCGGGCTTCGAGATCACCACCGAACTCATACCCGCACGTGTGGCCGTGGCTGCTCAACATGAGCGCGACGAACAGCCCGCTGAAAGATGTGCGCGTGCGGCAGGGGCTGAACTACTGCGTCGATCGCGCGGGGCTTGTGAGCCTTCCTCAACGGCACCGCGGAGCCTTCCGTCGGCTGGCTCAAGCCGACCGATGCGGGCTTCGGCAAGCCGCAGAACCGCTACTCGTTCGATCCCGCGAAGGGCAAGGCGCTGCTCGCGGAGGCCGGCTTCACAGCCGCGAAGCCGCTCTCGCTGAAGATCATGATCTCGACGTCCGGTTCAGGGCAGATGCTGCCGCTCGCCGATGAATGAGTTTCTGCAGGAGAGCATGAAAGCAGGCGTGCGGCGTGAACATCGAGTTCGATGTCGTGGAGTGGCAGATCCTGCTCAACGCGGCCCGCCTGACGCCGGATGCGCCGCAGTTCGCGGTGCAAATGCGATCAATGTGTCCTCGCCGTCGTCCGACGTCGGCATCATGGCACGCTACTTCTCGTCGGCGAACTTCTCGCCGAACGGCTTCAACTTCGAGCAGTGGAAGGACGATCAGTTCGACGCGGCGCTGACCACGCTCGCCGAAGCAACCGATCAGAAGGTGATCGACGAAGCCTACCAGAAGGCGCACGAGCGGCTTGTCGACAATCCGCCGTGGCTCTTCATCGTGCACGATCTCAATCCGCGCGCGATGAGCAAGAAGATCAAGGGCTTCGTCTCGGCGCAGTCGTGGTTTCTCGACCTGACGCTGGTGAGCATGCCGTAAAACGAAAAGGGCCGCGCATCGCGCGGCCCTCTTTCTTTCCCTCGCCCCGCGAAGCGGGGAGAGGGTTGGCGAGCGAAGCGAGCCGGGTGAGGGGTCTCGTGCCGTAGTCAAGCTGCCCCTCACCCGACCCGCCTTTCGCTACGCTTCGGCGGATCGACCTCTCCCCGCAAGAGCGAGGAGAGGTGAAAGAAAAGAGAAGGCGCGCTTACGCGCTGCCGGCCTTGCCGTACATCTCCTCGACGTATTCCCAATTGATCAGGCTGTCCCAGAACGCCTCGAGGTACTTCGGCCGGGCGTTGCGGTAGTCGATGTAGTAGGAGTGCTCCCACACGTCGACACCGAGGATCGGGGAGGCGCCCTTCACCAGCGGGCTCTCGCCGTTCGGCGTCTTGTCGATGACGAGCTTGCCGCCCTGCACGGCGATCCAGGCCCAGCCGGAGCCGAACTGGCCGACGCCCGCCGCGATGAAGTCGGTGCGCGCCTTGTCGACGCCGCCGAGGTCCTTGTCGATTGCGGCCTTGAGCTTGCCGGGGATCTTGTTGCCGCCGCCGCCCGGCTTCATCCACTTCCAGAAGTGGATGTGGTTGTAGTGCTGACCGGCATTGTTGAACACCGGCGCGCTCTTGCCGTGCGAGCCCTTCACGATCTCCTCGAGGGACTTGTTTTCCCACTCGGTGCCCTTGATCGCGTTGTTGCCGTTGGTGACGTAGGCCTGATGGTGCTTGTCGTGGTGAAACTCGAGGGTTTCCTTCGACATGAACGGCGCAAGCGCATCGTGCGCATAGGGAAGGCGGGGAAGCTCAAAAGCCATGATCATCTCCTTGGGGGCTGGGGAGCGGGTCTCGCCTGAAAGGCTGGCCGGCGAGTTCCCACCCTAGATAGGCCGGGCTCGGCCTGCGGGCAACATGGTCGTGGCAGCGGCGCAACGGTGCGCGGCTATCATGTTGGAAACACTTGCCCCGCCGCTCCGGTTCCGGGATTGTGGCGCAGGGGGCGGGGAATGCACTTTTTGCTGCTACTTGTCGGGGTCGTGCTGGCGGGCGCCGGCGCCGCGATGGTGCATTATGCGCTGCCCGTCGAAGATGTCGCGGGCACCGCTTTGTTCATTTCTGGCGTCGTGGCGCTGGTCGGCGCGGCAATCATGGGCGGACTTGCGGCGGCGGTGTACCAGCTCGGCCGGATCGCCGAGCGGCTCTATATCCAGCCGTTGCCGCTGCCGCCGACAGCTTCGGTCGAGCGTGAAGACTCGGCGCCGAGGCCAGCGCGGCGGGCGCCCGCAGCGCCGACCAATGGCGCGAGGCCCTCGCTGCTCGGCTGGCTGAACCGCGGCGGTGCTGCACCGGCGCGTCCGCCGGCTGCGCTAACTCCAGTCGTATCGCCTATGTCGCCCGTGCCCGCCGAACCCGCACCGCAAGCCGACCTTGCTGCACTCACGCGTGTGGATCCACCCGTAGCGCCACCGCTGTCACCCACACCGCCCGTGCGTCCGGCAGCAAGGCCGGTCGCCACACCAACCCCGGCGCCGAACGGCGCCGCCAACACCGTCTATCGCTCGGGCGTGATCGACGGCATGGCCTACACGCTGTTCATGGACGGCTCGATCCAGGCCGAGCTACCGCACGGCACGCAGAAGTTCGCGTCGGTCGACGAACTGCAGAAATACCTGCTCGAGAAGCGTTGACTACGCGACTGGCGCGCCCGCGACTTCGATCGCGAACGCATACGACAGCGCGACTTCCTTCAGCCGGTCGAAGCGTCCGGCCGCCCCGCCATGGCCCGCCTCCATGTTGGTGCGGAACGCGATGAGATTTTGGCTCGTGTTGAGGCGGCGCAATTTTGCGACCCACTTCGCCGGCTCCCAATACGTCACGCGCGGGTCGGTCAGCCCGGCGAGGGCGAGGATCGCCGGATAGTCCTGCGCAAGGACGTTCTCGTAGGGCGAATAGCCAAGCATCACGCGGAAGGCCTCCGCGTCGGTGATTGGATTTCCCCATTCCTGCCATTCGGGCGGCGTCAGCGGCAGGCTGTCGTCGGTCATCGTGTTGATCACGTCGACGAACGGCACTTCGGCGATGATGCCGCCAAAGAGATCCGGGCGCTGATTGGCGATCGCGCCCATCAGCAGGCCACCGGCCGAGCCGCCGTGCGCGACGATCTTGCCCGGCGCCGTGTAGCCTTGCGCCTGCAAGTGTTCGGCTGCCGCGATGAAATCCGAAAACGTATTCGGCTTCGTCAGCATCTTGCCGTCCTGATACCAGTGCCAGCCCTTGTCGGTACCGCCGCGGATATGCGCGATCGCGTAGACGAAGCCGCGGTCGACGAGCGAGAGCCGGCCGGTCGCGAACGAGGCTGTGATCGCGTGGCCGTATGAGCCGTAGCCGTAGAGCAGCAGCGGCGCCGTGCCGTCCGGCTTCACATCGCGCCGATGCAGGATCGATACCGGCACCATCTCGCCATCCGGCGCTTTCGCCTGCAGGCGGCGCGTCACGTAGTTTGCCGGGTCGTGTCCGCTCGGGACTTCCTGGCGCTTGCGCATCGTGCGCTCGCGTGTTTTCAAGTCGTAGTCCCACACTTCGCTCGGTGTGGTCATCGACGAGTAATAGAAGCGCATGCTGTCTGTGACGAACTCGTAGCCGCCGTCGGCGCCAAGCGAATAGGCTTCCTCGGGAAACGCGATCGCGTGCTCTTCGCCACCCGCGATGTGGTGTACTACGATGCGCGGCAGCGAATCCTCACGCTCCATGCGGATCAGCCAGTCCGATAGCACGACGGTGCTCAACAGATAGATGCCGCGCCGGTGCGCAATCAGGTCGCGCCAGTTCTCGCGCCCGGGGGTCGCGAGCGGCGTGAGCATGATCTTGAAGTCCTCGGCCTTGTCGGCATTGGTGCGGATGACAAGGACCTCTTCGCCGCGGATATTCGGATGATGCTCGACGTCGTATTGCACCGACGTTTCGCGCGCCGCGACGAGCGCGGCGTTGCGTCGGCGGTTGTGAGATCGAGCAGCCACGACTCCGATGTCTCGTGATCATGCACGGAGATCGTCGCATAGCGTCCGGACTGCAGACGTCCGAGTGACACGAAGTAGCGGCTGTCCGCTTCCTCGTAGACGAGCGTGTCGTCAGCCGCCGGCGCGCCGAGTCGGTGGCGGTAGACGCGTGACGGACGGTGATTGGCATCGAGCCGCACGTAGTAGAAGGCGGATGAATCCTCGGTCCACACCGGCGCAGCCGCCGACGTCGGCAATCTCGTCCACGAGGTCTGTCCCGGTCGCGAGATCGCGCACCCACAATGTGTCGTATTCCGAACCCTTGTCGTCGGCCGACCACGCAAGCAGCTTGTGGTCCGGTGAATGTGCGCTGCCGCCAAGCTGGAAGAAGGCTTTGCCCTTCGCGAGCGCGTCCCCGTCGAGCATCACCATGTCGGCGCCACCCTCGCGCGGCTGGCGGCACAGGATCGGATGCTGGCCGCCTTCGCGGTAGCGCAGGTAATACGCGTATGGGCCGTCCGGACTCGGTACTGTGGAGTCATCCTCCTTGATGCGCCCCTTCATCTCGGCGAACAGCGTCTCCTGCAGCGTCTCGGTATGGCCGAGTGCGGCCTTGGTGTAGGCGTTCTCGGCTTCAAGATAGCCGCGGATCTTCGGATCGAGCACCGACGGGTCGCGCATCACCTCGCGCCAGTTGTCTGCGCGCAGCCATGCGTAGTCGTCGGTCAGCGTCGTCCCATGCCATGTCGAGTTCTTGGGGTGCCGTTCTGCGATAGGCGCGGCCGGCAGGCGGGACGTGCGCTCGAGCATGCTGACTCCGAAATTGCTGGTTGGTTTGCGAGACTTAGGAACCCGTTGGGGTGCCGACAAGTAACGTTTGCTGACCGGTCATTCGCAATCATCCGGTGCCAGGATTCGGCCGAGTGTTCTGCCTCAGGGTGCGTCAAGTTGGCTCATGATTACGCGGCCCGACTGTTCTGCAAATCGCAGGGTCGTGATGCATTTCAGTGCAAATCGATTGATTTCAACTTGAAGACACCGACTCGCAATACTATAAATCCATGTAATCGAAGTCTTGAACTTGCATCCATCCGCTGCCGCAGATTGATGTAGCCGGGAGTAACCCCGGACTATTGCAGTAGACCGGAGCAGAAAGTGCGTGCCGGTCGCCGTGTCCGGCAAAATCCGAGTGCAAGTACCGATAGGACGCTACGCCATGAATGACAGTGCGACGGGCGGCGGTTACATCGAACTGACGGCCAACATCGTATCGGCCTATGTCAGCAACAATTCAGTCTCGGCGGGCGAGATTCCGAACCTGATCAATCAAGTCCACTCCGCCCTGATGCGCGTCTCGGTCGGCCAGAGCGATACGCAGCCTGAGCCGCTGAAACCCGCGGTTTCCGTCAAGAAGTCGATCACGCCGGACTATCTGGTGTGTCTTGAGGACGGCAAGAAATTCAAATCCCTCAAGCGCCATCTGCGCACGCAGTACAACATGACGCCGGAGGCCTATCGCGAGAAATGGGGCCTGCCGCCTGACTACCCGATGGTTGCGCCGAATTATGCCGCGGCGCGCTCTCAGCTTGCCAAGCAGATGGGCCTCGGCCAGCAGCGCCGCCGGCGCTCGAAGTAGCGCCTTGGGGCTTTCCCCAGACTAGAGCTGGGAAATTTCTATTGATTGTCAGAGGCTTCTGGCCTGGCGCCGCCCGGCGTCCCGCGGTCGGCAAAAAAGTTACGCCCGCTGTCGAAAGTTGAGCGATACTCCGGTAAATTATCCTACCGGAGGACTTCATGCTGGCAGGCAATTTGAAACCGGGACGCGGTCGGGTCCAAACACCGGACTCGGTCATTCGCCTCAGCAATTCGGTGGCGGCGGCTTTTATGATCCCGCCTGCCGAACTTCATGCCGGCACACGCCGAACGGCGCCGGTTGCGCTCGCGCGGCAGAGCGCGATGTATCTCGCTCACGTGAGTCTCGGCTTGAATTTCACCGAGGCGGGTCGGGCTTTTGGCCGCAATAGGAGGACAGCTGCGCGCGCTTGCCGCGCAATCGAAGACCGTCGCGAAGAGTCGCATCTTAATGCGATGCTCGCTCACCTCGAACAGGCGCTGCGCCGAAACGCCGAAGCGATGTCGGAGCGTGCCGCATGAAAAAAGCTTCGACAAAGTCCGCCGTCGCGCTGCGGCCTTCGCGCGCGGAAGAATCCGTGTTTGCCGATGTGGATCAATTCCGCGCGCAACACTTGCGCCTCGCACAGCACCACATTGCGACCGAGCATGGCCACGCCGACGTTGTCGTCGACGAAGCCGAGAGCCCGCTGATGTGGCTGGCGCAGCGCAAGGGGCGTGACGGCCAACCGCTGATCAACTCGGTGCAATTCCAGGTGGGCGAACGGCTGCGCCGCGACTTCACGCGCGCGCAGATGACGCCGCGCATTACCGCAAGCTGGGACCCGACCGCCACGCGGGGGCGCGACCACGGTGGATCGATGACGTTTACCGACGCCGTCATTGCGGCGCGCGAGCAGTTGCGTCGCGCGCTCGACGCGGTCGGTCCCGAGTTCGCCGGGCTGTTGCTCGATGTGTGCTGCTTCCTCAAGGGGCTCGAGGATATCGAGCGTGAGCGCCGCTGGCCGCCGCGCTCCGCCAAGATCGTCGTGCAACTCGGACTCGACCGGCTCGCACGTCACTACGGACTTGGCACCGAGGCCCGCGGCTGCGATTACGTTCCGATCCGCACCTGGCTCGATGCGGACAGCGCGTTCGCGGTGGAGAGTTAGGCGGCGTGGGCGAGCGCGTTGCGGGCGTCCGACTTGACGCGTTCGACCATCGAGCGGAAGCCGTTCGAACGCTGCGGGGTGAGATGCTCGCGCAAGCCCAGCTTCTCGAACAGCGCGACCGCATCTGTCTTGAGAATCTCAGGCGCCGGCTTTCCGGAATAGAGCGCAAACAGGATCGCGATCAGCCCGCGCACGATGTGCGCGTCGCTATCGCCCACGAAGGAGAGCGTCGGCCCCGCGGCGCCGTCCGGCTGCACGGTCGTGCCAAGCCACACCTGGCTGGCGCAGCCCTGGACCTTGTTCGTCTCGGTGCGCAGGTTTTCGGGCAGGGGCTCGAGCGTGCGGCCGAGTTCGATCACATAGCGATAGCGGTCGTCCCACTCGTCGAGCAGGGCAAAATTCTCGGTGATGTCGTCGATCGTCGTGGTCATCAGGGCTCGCCTCGCGCGCCAAGGATATAGGCGCGCCGGACGATGAAATACAGCCCGAATGGACGCTATTGCGCGCGCCGCGCGTCTGCCTGACGTTGTCCCGGCGGGCCGCGCCA
Organism: uncultured Alphaproteobacteria bacterium; assembly: GCA_963779545.1. Classification (GTDB taxonomy): domain Bacteria; phylum Pseudomonadota; class Alphaproteobacteria; order Rhizobiales; family Xanthobacteraceae; genus PALSA-894. Next base: position 359,458 of record CAVZYQ010000023.1, read on the forward strand.
GGCCGGCGCGCTGTCCGCTGCGGTGAGTGTATTTTGCGAGGAGTCCGTCTCGGCGATCGCTTTCGCAGGGGTTGCCGCCGGCGCGGGCTGCTCGGTCTTCGAGGTGAACTTCTCATATAGCCACTTGGCGCTCGCCTGCGCCTTGTGGCCGAAATGCGTGAGCGCCTGGGAGCCGACCTGACAGGCCTCCGGCTGACGCGAGCAGAACTGGCTCATGTCGGAGACCGTCGCCGACGCCGCGGTAACGGCTTGCGCCGCGCCGATGCCTGACTCCGGCACCTTCTCGGAGTTCGGGTGTCGGCAGCAGCAAGATGACGATGCTCAGCCAGAACGCTGTACGGATCAGAAAGAACATGACGCGACCCTGTGTCCTCCACGGCGTTTTCACCGCGGTTGACTGGACGCTAGCAGAGCCCTTTGAAGGCGAGGTTCGTTCGACAGACACGATTTTGCGCATGTTCGAGGCAAGTTTTCAGCGAATTTTCCTAAAATTCGAACGATTTTCATCGTTAAGAAAATGATGATGTGGGACCTCGATATTGCGAACGGCCACCGCAACGCATGTTGAGACTGTTCGAAGCGGCTGGCCCCACGCTCGATTCGCATCACAACACTGACGCTCGTCGCCACTCCGCGGCCTTCATTCGGCAACTGACCGTTCACCATTCCGGACGAAACCAACCGTAACAGCGCCGGTATTTGCCCCTATCTGTCGCGCACGGGCACACCGCGCCCGTATCCTTAGCGTTCGTTTAAGTGCGCTCTGACACGATCCGCGGACTCGGGGAGCGCGTCCGCAATAGGGCGTGTCGTGACGTTGAGCCTGTTTGCGCAAGTCCGCGCCTATACCGACTCGTTGGTGCATGCATCGGCGCGGCTCGATCCGTTGACCGCGGCGCGCCACCGCGCGTTCATCGCGCCGCGCCTTGTTGGCGGGCTCTTGGCCCTGACCGCGCTGCCGGTTCATCTGGCAGTCAGCGGCGTACCGGGCACGCTCGAAGTTATGTTCTACGCCTGGTTGGCCACACCAATTCTGGTCGCCTGCTATCTGTCACGAACCGGCCAATACGAGCGCGCGCAGCTGATGTCGTCGGCATCTCTCGCGGCGCTCATCGCGGCCGTCGCGATGGCGACCGGGGGGATCACGTCGTTCGCGGCCGTATGGCTGGTGGTCGTCCCGCTTGAAGCCGCGCTCTCCGCATCGCGCCGCGTCGTGGCGGCGGCCTCTGCGATGGCGCTCGGCGCGGCCGTGTTGCTGTACGCGATGGGCGAACCGCAGATTCTCGCGGGACTTGCCGCGCCGTCTGCGGCCTTGATGGCGCTTGGCGTCATCTCGGCCGCGCTCTATGCGACCGGCCTCGCGCTCGGCAGCGCGTCGCTGGCACGCACGGGATCACGGCTGCTGATCGTGGAAGAGGACCGCTATCGCCTCCTCGCGCGCAACATTACCGACGTCATCACGCGCCACCGCCGCAACGGCACGGTCCGGTTTGCGTCTCCGGCAGCGGAATCCCTGTTCGGAACGCCGACGAAGACGCTGCTCGGTCATGGGCTGTTCGACCACGTTCATGTCGCTGACCGGCCGGCCTATATGACTGCGCTCGCCGATGCCGCCACGCGCGGGGTCAGCAGCTCGGTTGAGTTCCGCATCCGCCGTGAAACCGCGAGTGAGCCCGACAACGCCGCACAATTCATCTGGGTCGAGATGCGCTGTCGCGCGCTCGATCCTGTCGACGACGAAAAGCAGGGCAGCGAACGAGAGGTCGTCGCGGTCATCCGGGACGTGACCGAGCGCAAGATTCAGGGGCAGTCGGTCGAAGAGGCGCGCGAGGAGGCCGAGCGCGCCAACGCCGCAAAGAGCCGATTCCTCGCCACGATGAGCCACGAGTTGCGTACGCCGCTCAACGCGATCATCGGATTTTCCGAAATGCTCGCCAACGAAGAGATGATGCAGCTCGATAAGGCGCGCCGGCACGAATACGCCACGCTGATCGGCGAGTTCGGGCCAGCACCTGCTGTCGGTGGTCAATGGCATCCTCGACATGTCGAAGATCGAGACCGGCAACTTCGAGATCACGCCGGAGCCGTTCGCGCCCGCACCTGTCGTCACGACGTGCTGCGACCTGATGGCGTTGCGCGCACGCGACGCCGGCATCGATCTCGTCTGCCGCGTCTCAACCGAGCTGCCGGACCTCGTCGCCGACAAGCGTGCCGTGAAGCAGATACTGATCAACCTGATTTCCAACGCGATCAAGTTCACTCAGCGCGGCGGCCGTGTGTCGGTCGCAGGCAGGATCGAACGCAACTCGATGATCTTCACGGTCGAGGACAATGGCGTCGGTATCGGCGAGGACGATTTGCGTCACGTCGGCGATCCGTTCTTCCAGGTCCGCACCGCTTACGACCGTTCACACGACGGGACCGGTCTCGGCCTGTCCATCGTGAAGGGGCTGGTCGAGCTCCACGGTGGGGAACTCGACATCCGCAGCCGTATCGGCGTGGGCACGACGGTGACTGTGCGCCTGCCGCTCGATTGCGAGAAGAAGGCGCCTGCGCCGGCATCCAACATCGAAACGTTGCCGCTCGTCGAGCCGGCGTTTGAACCAATCGACATCAGGGTGAGAAAACGTGCCTGAACGAGCCATAGCCATCAACGCGGCTGATTTCGAGAGCGAAGGCGGTTTGCGCTCGCTGCTGCGCCGCGCGCTCGGCCGCAATCCGCTCGATGCCATCGCGATCTTCGTGCTGTTGATGGCGTCCGGCGCAATCCTTGCCAACGCGCTCTATCGCCAGCCCGGCCCGCATCCGGCACCGATCTTCTCGATCAAGCCCCGCCCGGTCGCGACCGAACCGGCCGGCGGCGTCGTGCCGGCGCTGCCGCGCGCAAAGCCTGAAGGTCTGGTAACCGCGAAGCCGGACGTGGTTACGCGGTCGCGGACGGATATCATCTCGGATATCCAGCGCGAGCTGTCGCGCCGGAGCCTCTATGACGGCCCGGTCGATGGTGTGCTCGGACCGAAGACCAACTCGGCGATGCGCGACTTCGAGGCCTCCGCGAGGCTGAAGCCGACCGGCGAGCCGACCGAGGAACTGCTGCGCACGATCCAGCGCGCACCGCTCAAGCAAGAAATCACCACGTCCAAGCCGATCACGCGCCCTGATCCGATTGCCGATCTGATCGCGCCGTCGGCACGCGTGACCGCGGTGCAGCGTGCGCTCAACGATTTCGGCTACGGCCCGGTGAAGGCCACCGGCCAGTACGGCGCCGAGACGATCACGGCAATCCAGAAGTTCGAGCGCGACCGCAAGCTGCCGGTCACCGGCCAGATATCGCCGCGGCTGATGCGCGAGTTATCGGCCCTGACCGGACGGCCGCTGGAGTAGGGCAGGCTCTTTCAATTTGTCATGCCCGGCTTTATGCCGGGCATCCACGCCTCGATAGCAAGGTAGACGTGGATGGCCGGGGCGGCAGGGCGTTCACGCCCGTCTTCGACGGGCTGTGCCCGGCCATGACGGGAGAGACTATGCGCCTCAAGACCGGCATCTGGGTCGCCGCCTATTTGCGGCGCTGTCAGGTCGAGGGCCTCGCCGCGGTGCTGCGCCGGCGCGGCGCCGAGGAGGCGGGTGCAATCTTCATCAAGGTGAGCCGTCTCGACGGGACTGCCGACCTCTACGGCCCCGCGCCGCAATCGGCGTTCGACGAAGCGCGTCCCAGCGAGCGGGTGTTCAGTCCTTCACTCGCTGCGCTGCCCGCGCCGGAGGCCGACACCGAGAGCTATCTGACGCGCCAGCTTCGTTTCGATCCTGATCTCTGGATCGTCGAGGTGGAGGATCGCGCCGGGCGTCACTTCCTCGATCACATCGTGCGCTGACGTATCCCGGTCTCGGTGCGCGCCGGTGCCTGCGGTTCGGCTGCGGCGGGACGACGGATTGCAGAACCACGGCGCGAGCGTGCCGCCTCGTCGTCGTAGTACATTGGACGATGCGCAGGCTTGCTCGTGCTGATACGCGCGCGGACCGGCTCGTGGCCGCGGATGCTTGCGACGATCTTGTGCGCGGCGTCCGCGCTGAGCCGTTCGTAGAAGCCGGCGAGATCGAAGAAGCGCTGCACGGACTCGCCGATCGCCGGATCGATGAACATCAGGATGCGCTGGAATGTCACCGACGGCATCGCGAGCGCCTTGCCGGCAACGAGCAGCGGCTCGCCGCACGGATCGGAGATCATACGCTCCGCTTGCTCGACCGTGAGACCAAGCGCGTTTTGCAGAAGCGTTGTGAACTCCGCGCGATTGCGCCCAAGTGCGGCGGCTTCGAGCGCGCGGTTGGTTTCGACCGGTTGCACGGTTTGCGGCTTCTCGGCTTCGACCGACCCGAGGCTCGTCAGGAGCATGCGCCGCTCGGCAGGCTCGGCCGAGAAGAACAGATCGGCGAGCGATAGCTCTGCGTTCTGGTCCGGGCGATCTTGAGCGATGTGCTGCGCCGGCGGCTGCTTTGCGACAGGCGGCGCTGAACGTTCCGGCACGGCCGCGCGCCGTGTCGCGATCACCGCCGCGTGAGCCGAACCAAAGTCGCGCACAACTCCGTCGAGCTCAGCATAGCTGAGAGTCTGTGCGTACCGCAGGATCGGCTCGGCTACTTCGATCACGTCGCGCGCGAGCCGGCGGACGACCGCGGGCGGAGCACCCGAATAAGGGCCAAGTTTTTTCGAGACCGCAGCGCGCGTGACCAGATCGACGGAGTCGATAAGGCGCAAGGCGAGCTCGGTGTAATGCCGCTCTTCTTCCGAGGTGTGCGATGCCTTCTGCACATAGAGATCGGTGAGCACGCGCACCAGGGTCGGACGAATGTCGACGCCATCGCGGCGCGCCAGGCTGTCCAGCCCCTCCAGTTTCGGAAACATCGCCGACACAACTGCCTCCAGGCCGCGCGTGCGCGGATAAGAATTCATCCGGAGCAGCCTAGCGCCGGCGCGTTAGCGGAGCGTTAACCTTGTCGGCCACTTAATTGTCCCGTGAACCGTCCGGCGGAAGGGCTGCCGGGGGAGGGGAACATGGGAATTGTAATCGCATTTCCGGCAGAGCGGTGCACCGTCGGGTCCGGCTTGATCGAGGCGCGCGAAAACAGCAGCGTCATCATCCTGCCGGTGATCCGCATCGAGCGGCAGGGAGACACTCCCTCCGGCGGCGTCGAGCCAAGTTCGACATCCTCGCGCGGCAAGCGCCGCAAGCGCTGATGCTATTGCGCCGGCTGACGATCTGCCTCGTTGCAATCGCGGCGCCGGTACATGCTCACGCGGGCGACTTCGGACGCCCGAAACCTTCGCTGCTTGAGGGGCTGATACCGCAGCAATTCTGGAAGGGACCCGTCACGGGTCATTCGAGTTATCCATTCACGGACCTCGAAGAGGAGCTGCGCGATCGTTCCTACGTGCTGATCCGCCCGAACGAGCCGCGCGGCAAGTGGAACATCTACATTGCGGGGTTCCAGCTCGCGCATCTGCTGCCGCCCGGCATGCTAGCCTACGACCACACCGAATACGCGCGCATGCTGCTGTGGACGCCCGCGCGGTCGGAGGCTTCCTCGTACAATCGTCTGATCGAAGACATGGACTCCGACGGCCGCTTGGTCGGGCCGTTCGTGGCGGTGGCTTGCGCGGTCGCCGATCTCGATCTCAAGCGCGAGCGCAGCCTTCTCTACGTGAGTGAACTGTCGGAGGGCGAAGCCGGAAATGCGGCCGGCCGCATCCGCGAGAACCGGGTGGTGACGGCGTGGGTTCACCGCGCGCTGCACTGGCGTTTGGCCTCGTATCGCTACGCGCTGGAACGTCTCGTCATCGCGGTGCCGTCAGGGCGCGCTGTCGAAGTTGAGCGAGCGCTGGCGCGGTTCCAGGCGATCATCGCCCAAGCCGATCCTGCTCTGGCGCGATGTGCCGGCGCCGGGTTCGTTGTGCCGGCGGCCGCGGGTGCGGCGATCGTCACGAAATAAAGATCAGGTCTGCTGGCGGCATTGCGCCGCTGCGAGCGCACGCCGTGCCATCGGCATCAGGCCGGGCTCGGGGCCGAAGGTGCGCACAAGAATAAGGCCGGTCGGAGTCGGCGACTCCACGATCAACCGGTCCGCAGCGGTCACCTCTTCGTCGTCTGGCAGTTCAGCACGCTGTTGCGTGGTCATCAGGTCGAGCTCGATGATGCGCCGGCCGGCGGCGCGATCATTGATGGCGTAGTACGCGACGCCGCTGCGCGCATAGAACGATACCGACGTATAGGCCTGACTGACCGGCACGCGCAGCTTGAGCGGGCCTGTGGCGAGATCGTAGCGGCAGACGGAGGTTGCGAACGCCGGATCCATGAACGGTAGCACCGCGTCATCCGGCGTCGGCGCGGGCAGGGCGATGATGTCGTTCGCCGGAGCTGCCGTGGAGAGGCGCGTGTAGGCGTCCTGCGTGGCGGTGCGGGGCAACAGCAAGACCGTCGCCAAGTGGACGATGCCGCCAAGCAGCAGGCCGCCGAGCAGCCACAAGGCCCAGCGGATCATGTGCACACCCCGGACGAACTGATCGAGGGCATCGGCGCATCCTTGGCGGTACGCGTCGCAACGCCGACCGGCGTATCGTAAAGGCGCAGCACCACGACATAGCGGTCGATGCCGCCGGTCGGCAGCCAGTTGCCGGGCCGTGCGCGCGGTGCGAGTACGATCTCGAATGTGCCGTCAGCGCGGCGCGCGATCTCCTGGCTGGTGAAGCCGTAGCGATCGGCCGCGTTGGGAATGAGACGCCCATCGAGGTCGTACAGCGTCACGGTCCAGAAACGCGCCGCCGGCGTGGTGCCGCTGATGGTTGCGGCACAGCGTCCGTCGAGCGAACGCCCGGAATCGTCGGATGAGGCAAAAAACGCGACGCCATCGCCCGAACCGATCGGCAGTTCACCGCTGCGCGCGATCGCGGCGCGGGCATAGGGATCGATCTCGGAGGTGCCGGTGCGCGGCCACGCGGTCCATGCGCCGATGGTGATTGCACCGAACGCCGTGCCGCGCGTGAGGGCGAATTGCGTCAGGCCGAGGCCGAAGGCAGCAGCCACTGCAAAAGCAAACAGAAATCCAAGCAGCAGTCGCATCGTTCAAATGTGCCGGCGTTAGTTGCCGCGCGCGCCGTTTTCGGCAGCAGCCATTGCATCGATTGCGCGAAGGCCGGCCCCGCGCTGCGTGCCGGGCGCATCGGCAAGCGCGCGCGTCGCGTTATCCATCATCCGCTCGACGCGAAGCAGCACGTCGATCGAGCGCTTGGTCAGCATCGTGGGCCGCACCGCAGGTTCGCTGCCGCTCGGAGCAGCCGCGATCTGAGGTGGCGCAGGCGTCGGCCCGGCCGGAACGCCCGGGATGTTCTTCACTTCGATGCCCTGATGCGCGTAGGCCATGATCTGGCGCCATGTCATTGCGGGCAGCGAACCGCCGGTCATGCGGTTGGTCGGCGCGTAGTCGTCGTTGCCGAACCACACGCCGCACACATAGTTGCCGGTGTAGCCGACGAACCATGCATCGCGATAGGCGTTGGTGGTGCCGGTCTTGCCGGCGGCTTTCACGCCCTCGAGGATCGCGCGCTTGCCGGTGCCCTCTTCGACCACCTTGTTCATGATCTGGTTCATCTCGATCGCGACCTGCGGGCGCAGTACCTGCTCGGGCCGCTTGCCGTCGCGATCGAAGCGCCAGACCACTTCGCCGTTGCCGCTGCGCACTTCGACGATCGCGTGCGGCGGCGAGGCCTTGCCGAGATTGGGGAACGCCGTGTAGCCGGCCGTATGATCCAGTACAGTTACTTCGGCGGCGCCGATCGGCAGCGATGAGGAGTCGGGCAGGGGGGTGCGCAGACCCATCTTCTGCGCCAGCTGAATGATTTTCGCGCGGCCTACTTTCGGATTGCCGTCGCCGAGCGAGACCGAGAGGCGCACCGGAATCGTGTTGATCGAGCGCACCAGCGCCTGCGTGATCGTGACCGAGCCCGAGAACGAGTGCGAGTAGTTCGACGGGCACCAGTTGCCGAGGCAGATCGGCGCATCGACCACGACCGACGTCGGCTTGAAGCCGTTCGAGAGCGCGGCTGCGTAGACATATGGCTTGAACGACGAACCCGGCTGACGCAGCGCATCGGTCGCGCGATTGAACTGGCTCTGCCCGTAGTCGCGACCGCCGACCATCGCGCGCACCGCGCCGTCGAGATCGAGCACGACGGCGGCGGCCTGGCGCGCCTTGTAGTCGTTGCCGTACTGCCGGATCATCGACTCGACGGCATTCTCCGACTCGCGCTGCAGGTTGACGTCGAGGCCGGTGCGCACCACGAACACGCGCTCGTGCAGTGACTTCGGGAAAGTCGCGACGAGCTTCTTCATCTCGTCGAACGCGTAATCGAGATAGTAGTTGGCGACGCGCTCATCGCGCCGGTCCAGCGCGTTTGCGGGATTGCGCCGTGCGCCGAACACCTGGCCTTCGGTCATCATTCCGGCTTCGACCAGATTGTCGAGCACGGTGTTGGCGCGCGCGCGGGCGGCCGGCAGGTTGACGTGCGGGGCAAAGCGCGTCGGCGCCTTGAACAGGCCGGCCAGCATCGCGGCTTCGGCGAGATTCACGTCCTTCGCGGACTTGTTGAAATAATACTGCGCGGCCGCATCCACGCCGAAAGCGCCGCCGCCCATGTAGGCGCGGTCGAGATAGAGCTTCAGGATCTCGTTCTTGGTGAGCCGCGTCTCGAGCCAGATCGCGAGGAACGCCTCCTTCACCTTGCGCTCGATGGTGCGCTCGTTGTTCAGGAACAGGTTCTTGGCGAGCTGCTGCGTGATCGTCGAGCCGCCTTGCACCACGCCGCCGGCGCGCGCATTGGCGGTGAGCGCGCGCACAAGGCCTGACGGATCGATGCCGAAGTGCTCGTAGAAGCGCCGGTCTTCGGTCGCGAGCGCGGCCTTGATCAGGTGATCCGGATAATCCTCCAGCGGAATCGCGTCGTTGTGCCGGATGCCGCGCGATCCGACTTCGTTGCCGAAGCGATCGAGGAACGTGACGGCGAGTTCGGACTTCTTCAGCCAGTCCTCGTCCGATGTTTCGCGGAACGCCGGGATCGCGAGCGCGAGCATCACGATCAGGCCGCCGAGCCCGAGCGTCGCGCCCTCGGACAGTGGCTCCACGACGACCCAGCGCCGCCAGCCCGAGACATGGAAGCGGTCCATGAACGCGGAGAAGCGCTCGTAATACTCGCGCAGCCAGCGCGCCGCGTGGAAGACCGTCGAATCCAGCCGCGAGTTGAAGTCGAGCAGGAAGCGCCGGAGCTTCGGCTTGAACTCGTTGGCGGACGGATCGCGCAAGTCTCAATGCTCCGGGACCGGCCCAAGGTGCGGTGCACGAAAGGCCGAAATGGGGCCGGCGGCGGGCGAATCCGGCCACCCTGTCAATTCGTTCATAGGTCTAGACCCATCCGGCCCGCCCGCCAATGGCGGACGGGCAACAGGGTGAAGGGATTCAGGTGCGTTGGCGGAGGTCCCATTACATTGGGGACTAAACTACGGCGGGCTTTTTCTTAGTTGACTCGCGCAAAAGTATACCAACATACTATTGTAAAATCTGTTGGCGAACCGCTGGGGGAGCGATGCCGGCAATTAGCCTCGGACTGTCGACATACGGAACTATCGGCGTTGGCGGCGAGCACGATCAGTATACCGCGACTCTGACCGCCGGCCAGCAATATGACCTGCGCCTGCACGGTTTCGGCACGAATGAACTTGTCGATCCCTATCTGCGGGTCTTCGGGCCATCAGGGAATTTAATTGTCCAAAATGACGACGCCGGGTCCTTCACCTGGGGCGGAGCGAGCGCGCTCGATTCACGCATCGTTTTCAGCGCCTCGGTCACCGGGACTTACACGTTTGATGTGGCGGGTTTCAGCACGAGCCAAGTCGGCAATTATCTTTTCACCGCAACGCAGGCTAACGCGAGCGGGATGGTGTTCACGCCCGATGAGATCGCCTGGCAGCTGATCAACAACGGCGAGGAGTATTTTGGCAACCCGGCCGCAGCCTTCAACGTCGGATCGGATCGCGCCTTAACGGTGAACCTCACGCGCCTCGATTTCGAGCGGCCAGTTTCTTGCGCGAAACGCACTTCTCGCTTGGACGAACGTGACCGGCATCCGTTTTTCGGAAACGTCAGGGGTCGCGGAAATCACGTTCGACGACAGCAACGCCGGTACGACTGCATTCGCCAATACGAGCATATCGGGCCACACCATCAACTCGGCCAACGTCATGGTGACGACCGGTTGGCTCAACAGGTTCGGCACAAGCCTCAACAGCTATTCGTTCGAAACCTATATTCACGAGATCGGGCACGCGCTCGGCCTCGGTCATGGAGGCAACTACAACGGCAGCGCCACGTACGGGATCGACAATTTCTATCTGAACAACTCGCTGGCCTACTCCATCATGTCCTACATGCAGGCCGCGAACGATGAGTTCAGCGGCCCCAATACGTTCGTCAACGCGTCGTTCCGTTTCATGTTGACGCCGCAGATCGCAGACATCATCGCCATCCAGCATCTGTACGGAGACACCGCAAATCATCATGCCGGCAACACGACGTATGGCTTTGGCTCCAATACCGGGACTACCGCACTCGATGTTGCGGTGAACTTTGGTGCGTCACTCGCCTTCACGGTGTTCGATGAAGGTGGAAACGACACGTTCAATTTCGAAGGTACGAGCGCCAACCAGGTTTTAAATCTTGGTCCAGAAAGCTTTTCGAGCGTTCTCGGCGGTCGCCTGAATGTCGCCATTGCGCGCGGCGTGACGATCGAGAATGCGATCGGCGGCTCCGGCAACGATACCATCGCCGGCAACAGCATTGGCAATACGCTGCGGGGCCGCGGCGGCAACGACACGATCGACGGAGGTTTGGGAGACGACAGCGCGGTGTTTTCCGGTGTGCTCGCAGCCTACAGGCTGATTGCGCTCGGCGGGACCGGGGTGCGCGTCGTCGGACCTGATGGAACGGATACCGTCACCAATGTCGAAAGGCTGGTCTTCGACGATCAAACGGTGATCTGGGAGCCAACGACCGCGGGGAGCACCGCCGGCAACGATTTCAACGGCGATGGAAGAAGCGACATCCTGTGGCGTCACGCCGGCGGAGCTGTCGCCGAATGGCAGATGGACGGCAGCCAGATCGCCGCGAACCTGAGCGTCGCGTGGCCTGGCAACGAGTGGCATTTCCAGGATACCGGCGACTTCGGCGGCGACGGAATGAGCGACGTCATGTGGCGCCACGACACCGGCCAGGTCGTTCTCTGGCGGATGGACGGCAGCCAGATCGTATCCAATACCTCGATCCTGAACGTCTCCAATCAATATCATGTTCAGGGCCTTGCCGATTTTGGCGGCGACGGCCGCAGTGATGTGCTGTTCCGCCACGACAGCGGGCAGGTCGTGCTGTGGCAGATGAACGGCGACCAGATCGCGACGAACACCGCTATCGCCACCGTGTCGCGGGCGTTCCACATTGAAGGCGTCGGCGACTTTGGCGGCGACGGCCGCAGCGACGTGTTGTGGCGGAACGACAATGGTCAAGTCATCATGTGGCAGATGAACGGCGATCAGATCGTCTCGAACACGGCGTTCGCAAACGTCTCCCAGCAGTATCAGGTGCAGGGGATCGGCGACTTCAACGGCGACGGCCGCAGCGACGTCCTGTGGCGCCACGACAGCGGTCAGATCGTGCTTTGGCAGATGAATGGCGATCAGATCATCTCCAATACGCAGATACTGAACGTCTCGAATCAATATCATGTCGAGGACGTGCGCGATTACAACGGGGACGGCATGAGCGATGTGCTGCTGCGTCACGACGTGGGGCAGGTCGTGCTGTGGCAGATGAACGGCGATCAAATCGCCGCAAATGTGTCGCTCGGGACGGTGACGAACGATTGGAGCATTCAGCACCATCATTTCGATGTCGTGTGAGCGCCGATTTTCCTCGCGCCGGTTCCTTGTGCGGCGTATCTAGCGCCCATGGCCGACGGTGCCCCGTTCTGGAAGACCAAATCACTCGCCGAAATGTCGGATTCGGAGTGGGAGAGCCTGTGCGACGGCTGCGGGCGCTGCTGCCTGGTCAAGCTCGAGGACGAGGACACCGCCGAGATCCATTTCACCGACATCGGCTGCCGCCTGCTCGACGGCGACACCTGCCGCTGCCGCGATTATCCGAACCGCACCGCGAAGGTGCACGACTGCGTGCGCCTGACGCCCAAAAACCTCGCCGAACTCAACTGGCTCCCGTCCACCTGCGCGTATCGCCTGCTCGGGTCCGGCCGCGACCTCTACTGGTGGCACCCGCTCGTTTCGGGCGACGGCGAGAGCGTCGCGGCGGCTGGTATATCGGTGCGCGGACGGGTGTTTGCCGACGAGGACGCGCTGCCCGACGACCAGCTTGCCGACCACATCGTGGCCTGGCCGAACCGACTGCCGAAGCGCGCCCGCCCTCTGCCGGAACCGCGCAAACGCCGCGCCTAGAGATTCTTTTCGAATCGCAACGCAACCCGGGAACGATCCCGCCACCCCCGCGTTGGATGGTGGCAGGGCGGCGACCCCCCGTGCCCCCCGTCCCCGACGCCGCCCTAATTTCAGCCCCGGTCAGACATTCCTCCCGAAGTCTGGCCGGGGCGGCTTTCTTTCTGGAACTTGGGCAGCACGGGTTCCCGCGGAAGCCCTTCGGGAACTTCGCCCAGTCCCGCCGCGTTCACGTCATGCCGCCGGTTGGGCGGCTCACATTCGGGAGACTTCAGCCGATGCCATCCACCACCGAGCAGATCCACAACGCGAGCCGCGCGCCGGAATACGGCACGACGCCGCAGACCGACACGCCCAACGAGGCCCGCGGGGCTGTGAAGGGGCATGGCGTCAATGTCGTGCTCGCGGTCAGCACCATCGGGGTGATCGTCGCGTTCGCGATCGTCTACGCGTCGTTCTTCTCCTGATCCCGGCAGTCTGGAAGTGACAGATGGCGCAGGGCGCTCCTGAATATCGCGACCCGCCGGCCTCGCAGCGCGCCGACGTGCGCGACACCGACGCGCCGATCGTCGAAACAACGACCGAAGCGCGCCAGGGCGTGACCGGGCATGGCGCGCGCTATGTGCTGATCATCAGCACGGTCGCGGTGATCGTGGCGTTTGTCGTGATCTACGTGGCGTTTTTCGCGAGGGCGTAGTCCGGAACGCATGAAATACGAAAGGCCAGCCGCGAGGCTGGCCTTTTTCATTGCTGGCCTTGCGGTTGGCTCTGCTGTCGTGACTGAATAGAAGAGGGAGCTAGCACAATCGCGGGGAGCGCATGTTCGAGCAAACCTTCAAGAATATCGATGACGTTCTCTGGAAAGAGGCCGGCTGCGCTACCGAACTCGACTACACCGAGCAAACCTCGTGGATATTGTTTCTCAAATACCTCGACGACCTTGAGAAGGCCAACGAGCAGAAAGCGGAGCTTCAGGGCAAGAAGTACGACCGGATCATCGACACCAAGCACCGCTGGTCGGTCTGGGCCGCGCCGAAGAAAAAGGACGGCACGTTCGACCACGACAAGGCGCTGACCGGCGACGACCTCATCAAGTATGTTGACGACAAGCTGTTTCCTTATCTGAAGGGCTTCCGCACACGTGCCGAGGGCGCGAACACGATCGAATACAAGATCGGCGAAATCTTCTCCGAGATCGAAAACAAATTCCGCTCCGGCTATTCGCTGCGCGACGCGCTGGAACTGGTCGACCAGCTCAGCTTCCGCTCGCAGCAGGAAAAGCATGAGCTGTCGCATCTCTATGAGGCCAAGCTCCGCAACATGGGCAATGCCGGGCGCAACGGCGGCGAGTATTACACGCCGCGTCCGCTCATCCGCGCCATGATCCAGGTGGCCAAGCCGCAGATCGGCGAACGCATCTATGACGGTGCCTGCGGGTCGGCGGGCTTTCTTTGCGAAGCGTTCGACTATCTGACGCGCGAGCGCGACAAGCTCTCGACCAAGGACCTCAACACGCTTCAAACCAAGACCTTCTACGGCAAGGAGAAAAAGAGCCTCGCCTACGTGATTGGCATCATGAACATGATCCTGCACGGGATCGAGGCGCCGAACATTGTCCATACCAATACGCTCACCGAAAACATCAGTGAAATCCAGGACAAGGACCGTTTTGACTTGGTGCTGGCCAATCCGCCGTTCGGCGGCAAGGAGCGGCCGGAGGTACAGCAGAATTTCCCGTTCAAGACTGGCGAGACCGCGTACCTCTTCCTCCAGCATTTCGTCAAGTCGCTGAAGGCGGGCGGCAGGGCCGCCATGGTTATCAAGAGCACGTTTCTCTCGAACACCGACAATGCATCCGTGACGCTGCGCAAAGAGTTGCTGGAGAACTGTAATTTGCACACGATCTTGGACGTACCGAGCGGTTCGTTCCAGGGTTCAGGCGTCAAGACCGTGGTGCTGTTCTTCGAGAAAGGCGCACCGACAGGAAAGGTCTGGTTCTACAAACCTAGTCTTGCACGTAATCTTGGGAAGACCAGCCCGCTTAACGACGACGACCTGAAGGACTTCGTCGCGTTGCAGGCCAAGTTCAAAGATAGCGAGGATTCGTGGACGGTCGATGCGAAGAGCATCGACAAGACAACCTATGACCTCTCGGTGAAGAACCCGAACAAGGTTGACGAGACCGAGTTACGCGACCCGAAGGACATCATCGCCGAAATGGCGGCGCTAGATGCAGAGAGCGCGGAAATCCTCGCGGGCATCGGGAGGATGCTGTGAGGGAGGGCTGGACCGCGAAATCGTTTGAAGACTGTCTTGATCGCGTCAGTTATCCGAGCAAGGTTCAGAGGAAGAATTTTCAAGCTACCGGAAAATTTCCTGTCATTTCCCAGGAGAGCGATTTCATCAACGGCTATTGGGACAATGAAGCCGATGTTCTTCGAGTCGACCGTCCACTTGTCGTGTTTGGCGATCACACCCAGGTCTTGAAATACATCGATTTTGATTTCGTGCTCGGTGCCGATGGTGTCAAACTCCTAAAGCCGGGGCCGCTCATCGACCCAAGATTCTTTTATTATTTTCTGATGGCGCACCCGGTTAAGGGGGTAGGATATGCTCGTCACTATCGTTTTCTACGAGAGCTAACCGTCACATACCCTTTGCTCCCTGAGCAACAACGCATCGTCGCCATTCTGGACGAGGCGCTTGCTGGGCTGGCGACTGCGACCGACAACGCTGAGAAAAATCTCAGCAATGCACGCGAACTGTTCGATAGCTGTCTTAAGTCGGTTTTCGTAGCGGATTGGGAAGGAAGGCCGCTCAGTGACATCTGTGAGAATTTGGACAGCAGACGCATTCCGATTACGAAGAACAAGCGCAAGGCAGGGTCAATTCCTTACTATGGTGCTTCGGGTGTCGTCGATTACGTCGCCGACCATATTTTTGATGAGAGTCTCCTACTGGTTTCGGAGGACGGTGCCAATCTTGTCATGCGCACTTATCCGATCGCTTTTTCAATCAGCGGTAAGAGCTGGGTCAACAATCATGCCCACGTTTTGCGCTTTTCGGACTTAGAGTCGCAAAAATTTGTAGACTATTACCTGAATTCGATTTCACTCCTGCCTCACGTCAGCGGAATGGCCCAGCCGAAGCTGAATCAGAAGGCGCTGAATTCGATTCCGGTCCCATGGCCATCGCTGAAGGTACGACAGCAAGCGGTTGCTCGTCTTGACGAGCTTGCGACGCAAACCAACCAACTGCGAGAAGGCTACGAAGCGCGGGCAGCAATGCTATCGGAATTGAAACGATCCATCCTGCAAAAGGCCTTCTCCGGCGAACTAACCTCGCCGCCGTTGCGAGCCATCCGAGAGGCGGCGGAGTGAACGAGGCGGAGACCCGCGCCGAACTCATCGACCCCGCATTGCGGGCGGCCGAATGGGGCGTCGTCGCCGACAGCCGGGTGCGTCGCGAAACGATCTGCCCCGGCCGCATCGAGGGCGCGGGACGGCGCGGCAAGCCAGAGATCGCCGACTACGTTCTCACCTTTCGCAATCACAAGCTGGCGGTGATCGAGGCCAAGGCATGCGACAAGGGCGACACGGAAGGCGTCGGGCAGGCGAAAGCCTATGCCGAAAAGCTGCAGGCGCGCTTTGCCTATTCGACCAACGGCCGGCGCATCTACCGGATCGACATGGAGACCGGCAAGGAGGGCTATGTCGAGCGCTATCCAACGCCGGACGAGCTTTGGGCCGAGGTGTTCAAGAGGCCGAACGAATGGCGCGACCGCTTCGCCGCCGTGCCGTTCGAGGAGCGTGGTGGCACATGGCAGACGCGCTATTACCAGCACAACGCCATCGAGAATGCGCTGGAGGCGATCGCGGCCGGCAAGCAGCGCATCCTGCTCACGCTCGCGACCGGTACCGGCAAGACGGCGATTGCCTTCCAGATCGCCTGGGCGTTGTTCCAGAGCCGCTGGAACCTGTCGCGCAGGCCCGAGCGCCGGTCACGCATTCTCTTTCTCGCCGACCGCAACATCCTGGCCGATCAGGCCTACAACGCCTTCTCGGCGTTTCCCGAGGACGCGCTGGCGCGCATCAAGCCCGACGAGATCAAGAAGAAAGGCCGGGTGCCGAAGAACGCATCAGTGTTCTTCACGATCTTCCAGACTTTCATGAGCGGAACCGGCGCGGATGGCCAGCCCGCTGAATATTACGGGGACTATCCGGAGGACTTCTTCGATTTCATCATCATCGACGAGTGCCATCGCGGCGGCGCCAACGACGAGAGCAACTGGCGCGACATTCTGAACTATTTCGCGCCGGCCGTTCAGCTCGGCCTGACGGCCACGCCGAAGCGGCGCGACAACGTCGACACCTACGCGTATTTCGGTGAGCCGGTTTACACCTATTCGCTGAAGGAGGGCATCAACGACGGCTTCCTGACGCCGTTCAAGGTGAAGCAAATCGCCACCACGCTCGATGACTATGTCTACACGCCCGACGACAAGGTGATCGAAGGCGAGGTCGAGGAAGGCAAGCGCTACCGCGAGCCGCAGTTCAACCGCACGATCGAGATCGAGGAGCGGGAACGCTATCGCGTCAAGCTGTTCATGGATCAGATTGACCAGCGCGACAAGACGCTGGTGTTCTGCGCCACGCAAGGGCACGCGGCGCTGGTGCGCGATATCATCAACCAGATGAAGACGAGCAGCGACCCGAATTACTGCGTGCGCGTGACGGCCGACGATGGGGAGCGCGGCGAGCAATGGCTGCGCACGTTCCAGGACAACGAGAAGACCATCCCGACGATCCTGACCACGTCGCAGAAGCTTTCGACCGGCGTGGACGCGCGCAACGTCCGCAACATCGTGCTGATGCGGCCGATCGGCACCATGATCGAGTTCAAGCAGATCATCGGCCGCGGCACGCGGCTGTTCGACGGCAAGGACTATTTCACGATCTACGATTTCGTGAAGGCCTATGAGCATTTCAACGATCCCGAATGGGACGGCGAGCCGATGGAGCCGGTCGTCGCGCGGCAGGATGCGCGTCGCGAGATGGATGAACAGGACGGCGAGGGCTACGTCAGGGAGCCCGCCGGAGAACGGCCGCGGACGATCAAGATCACGCTGGCGGACGGCAAGGAACGCACCATCCAGCACATGATGGCGACGAGCTACTGGAGCCCGGACGGCAAGCCGATCTCGGGCAATCAGATGGTCGAAAAGCTGTTTGGAGAGTTGCCGGGGCTGTTCAAGGACGAGGACGAGTTGCGCCGTCTGTGGAGCCGGCCCGACACGCGCAGGGCGTTGCTGCAAAATCTGGCGGACAAGAATTTCGGGCCGGACCAACTCACCGAAATCGGCAGGGTGATCAACGCGGAGAAAAGCGACGTCTACGATGTGCTGGCCTATATCGCGTTCGCGCTGGCGCCGATCACGCGCGCGGAGCGGGTCGAGGCACGGAAGGGCGATATTTTCTCCCGCTATGATTCAAAGCTTCAAGCGTTTCTCGATTTTGTGCTGGCGCAATACGTCAGCCAAGGTGTCGGCGAGCTTGATCAGGAAAAGCTCGGCGATTTGCTGCAGTTGAAATATCACACCGTAAACGATGCTACCGCGCAGCTTGGCGGCGTGCCGACGATCCGCGACACGTTCGTCGATTTTCAGCAGTATCTTTATCAGCCCCCGAGTCCTAGATGAATCATTCCCGCCGCACATTCCTCTCGCTCACCACCGCCGCCGCGGCTCTTGCGCCCGCGCTCCCGTCCACCGCGCGCGCGCAGTCCTTCCCCACGCGCCCCATCACGCTCGTCGTGCCGTATCCGGCGGGCGGGCCGACCGACATCATCGCGCGCCTCATCGGCGAGAAAATGCGCGCCACGCTCGGCCAGCCGGTGGTGATCGAGAACACCTCCGGGGCGGGCGGCACCGTCGGGGTCGGGCGCGTCGCGAAGGCGCCGGGCGACGGCTACACGCTCAGCATCGGCCACTGGGGCTCGCACGTCATCAACGGCGCGGTCTATTCGCTCTCCTTCGACGTGCTGAACGATCTCGTGCCGGTCGCGCTGATCTCGGAGGGGCCGCAGCTCCTCACCGCCGCGAAAACCGTGCCGGCGAAAAATCTGACCGAGCTGGTCGCGTGGCTCAAACAAAATCCCGGCAAGGGGCTGATCGGCACCACCGGCGTCGGCGGCGCCTCGCATCTCGCCGCGGTCCTGTTCGCCAAGACGACCGGCACCGAGCTGCAGATCGTGCCCTATCGCGGCACGGCGCCGCGCATGCAGGACATGCTCTCAGGCCAGATCCATCTGGCGTTCGACCAGGTCGCGGGCGGGTTGCCGCTGGTGCAGGCCGGTTCGCTGCAGTGCTACGCGGTGACGGCGAAGACGCGCCTGTCCGTCGCGCCGGATGTGCCGACGGTCGACGAGGCGGGCTTGGCCGGCTTCTACATGTCGGTGTGGCACGGCATCTGGGCCTCGAAGGGCACGCCGAAGGATGTGATCGCCAAGCTCAACGCCGCGGTGGTGGATGCGCTGAGCGACACGCTGGTGCGCACGCGGTTGACCGAACTGGGGCAGGAGCTGCTGCCGCGCGAGCGGCTGACGCCGGAGGCGCTCGGCGCGTACCAGAAGGCCGAAGCCGAGAAGTGGTGGCCGATCGTGAAGGCGGCCGGCATCAAGGTGGATTGAGTTCAAGCTTTGCGCAGGATCGCGTCCATCGATTTGCCGCGTGCAAGCTCGTCGATGAGCTTGTCGAGGTAGCGGATTTCCCGCATCGTCGGTTCTTCGATGTCCTCGACGCGTATGCCGCAGACCACGCCCTTGATCAGGGCCCGCGCCGGATTGAGCTTCGGGGCCTTCGCAATGAAGGTTTCGATGTCGGTCTTCTTCTCCAGTACTGTCTCCAGCTTCTTCGGGGTGTAACCGGTCAGCCAGGCGATGATGCGATCGACCTCCGCCTTGGTGCGCCCCTTCTTCTCGGCCTTCGTCACGTAGTGCGGGTAAACGCTCGCGAAGCTTATTGTGTAGATCCGGTGTTTCGCAGGTTTCTCTTTGGGCATGGTCTCGTCCGGGCTGCTGACACGTTTCGGGATGAAGCGTTAGGGACAGTCCCCGACGCGTTCTCCGACAATCGCGACGCGCGACGCGACGCTCTGGCCCGGCATCGACATCTTGGTCGCAACCTCCGCGACGTAGCGCTGCGGCGTCTCGAACTTGAATGCGCCGGCGATGTCCATCTGCATCTGCCCGGTGCATTGCAGCCGCCACTTCAGTGTGGTCGCCGTCAACTCGTGCTCGACGCGCTCGCAGGCCGAGTTGATCGTGCGCGCCTCGGGCGAAAACGTCTTGTCGAGGTCGGCGGTCTCGGCCGGCGTCATGCAGCGCATCTTCTCCTGCGGCGGCGCAGGCTGGCCGTTCACCTCCGGCACGCTGGTCACCTTCCAGTAGCCGGGCTGCAGCGTTTCGGCATGCGCCGGGGAGGCGAGGGCGCACGCCGCGATGACGAGCGCCGCGCAGTGTGTTCGATTCTTCATCACGGCGGTGCCTTTCCGGGTTGTGGCGTTCAGCAGTGGACCAGTTTGCGGCGCGTGCCAACCTGTTCTGAAACAAAAGGGATTCTGAATTCGTAAAAAATATATTCCTACATGTAGGATTTTTAGTTGACAGCGATACGCTGCTCGGGTATGTTTCAGGCACGCTCCACAATTGGGTCTGAGACGCCGCGCCGGAAACCCGCGCGGCGTTTTCGTTTCTGCCAAGCGGGAGGATCACGCAATGCCCGTTCCGCCGCGCCCGGTTTCACCAGAGCAGTTCGCCGAGGGCCGCCGTCTTTACGAACAGACGCGCATGCCGGTCGCCGATATCGCCGCCATGATGGGCATCGCCGAGCGCACCTTCTTCGCGCGTGTGCGCAAGTGGGGCTGGCGCCGCCGCATGAGCCGCATCCCGCTTGCCGATCCGGAGCGCATGCCAATGGAATCCGCTGCGTCACCCGTATCCGAAGCGACGGCCGACCCGCCGTCCGAAACCGCGGATGTCGCGGCGCGCATCGAGCGCATGGTCGAGCGCGAACTGACCGCCATCGAGAAGACCATCGCCCAGCACGGGCTTGACGATGAACGCACAAGCCAGGTCGAACGCCGCGCGCGCGTGCTCGCGAGTCTCTCGCGCACGCTGCAGGAGGTGAAGCGACTGGACGTCAAAGACACGCGCCGCAGGGAAGACAATGACCGAGGCCCCGCCGATCCCGACGAATTTATTCGAGGACTTCTGCGTCGCATTGATGAAGTTGCCGCCCGCACAGAGGCTGCTGGTGCTCAACAGCCTGCCGCGGGCGCAGCGTGAGCGCATTGCCAAACATTGGGACGGATTTTCCCTGCCGCACCAGCGCGAGCCTTTAACTGCACCGGGCGGCGGCCCTTGGACCACGTGGCTGATCCTCGGCGGGCGCGGTGCGGGCAAGACACGCGCCGGCGCCGAATGGGTACGTGCGCAGGCGCGCGATCCTTCGGCGCGCATCGCGCTGATCGGCGAGACCGAGCGCGACGTGCGCGACGTGATGATCGAGGGCGTGTCCGGGCTGCTCGCGCTGCATGAAGACGGCGAGCGGCCGGACTGGATTTCGTCGCGCTTCCGTCTGGAGTGGAAAAGCGGCGCGGTCGCGCAAGCCTTCTCCGCCGACGATCCGGACAATTTGCGCGGGCCGCAGTTCACTGCGGCCTGGTGCGACGAACTCGCCAAGTGGCGCCATGCCGAAGCGACATTCGACATGCTGCAGTTCGGGCTGCGCCTTGGCGCGCGGCCGCGGCAGGTGATCACCACCACGCCGCGGCCGATCTCTTTGCTGAAACGCCTGATCGCCGATCCCGCGGCCGCGATCACGCACGCCGGTACGGCGGCGAACGCCTTCAATCTCGCGCCCGCGTTCCTCGACACGGTGGTCAAGCGCTATCACGGCACGCAGCTTGGCCGTCAGGAGTTGGACGGCGAGATCATCGAGGAGCGCGCCGGTGCGCTGTGGAGCCGCGCCATGATCGAGGCATCGCGCGTCGATACGGCGCCGCCGTGTGCGCGCATCGTGGTGGCGGTCGATCCGCCAGCGAGCGCGACCAAACATTCCGCCGCCTGCGGGCTGGTTGCGGCAGGACGCGCGGGCGATCTCGTTTATGTGCTCGCCGACGAGACCGTGACCGGCCTCTCGCCTGCCGGCTGGGCGAACAAGGCGATCGCGCTGTGGCGCCGGCTCGAGGCGGACTGCCTCGTCGTCGAGGTGAACCAGGGCGGCGACATGGTGCGCGCCGTGATCCGCGAGGCGGACGCGAGCGTGCCGGTGACGCCGGTGCGCGCGCATCGCGGCAAGTATCTGCGCGCCGAGCCGGTGGCGAGCCTCTATGAGCAGGGCCGCGTGAAGCACGCCGCCGTGTTCGCCGCGCTGGAGGACGAGATGTGCGACTTCGGCCCGGACGGCCTTTCCTCCGGCCGCTCGCCCGACCGGCTCGACGCGCTGGTGTGGGCGGTGAGCGCGCTGACGTTCGGCGCGCGGGTGCAGCCGCGCGTGCGGATGCTGTAATTCAGGGCCGGTTCATGGACGACTTTGATCCCGTTGAGGTCGAGCGGGTCCGCCGCTATGGACGCCCCGACTGGCGGCGCTTTGTGCGCCCGGACTGGGAACGCTTCGTGCACCCGGCGGGACACGAGGCGATGCGCAAGGAGTTTGCGCTGTGGGATCGCGCGTTCGAGCATCCGTCAGCGCGCCGCCTGCGCGAACAGCGCGACGCCGAGCACCGGGCGGAGATCGCGCGCGAAGCGTTGCAGATCAAGGCAGAGCTTGCCGCGCTGCGTTTGGAGCGCGCGGAGCGGCAACGGACATGGGAGGCCGAATGCGCGGCGCGCAAGCGCAAGGCCGATCTCGCGTGGGAGCGCCTGATGGCCGCGTTCATGCGCGGCGACCTTGCGCGCAAAGCGAACTTTAACCCCGACCAGCCGCGCGATGAATTGGGGAGATGGACGGATGGGGGAGGGAGCGCGCAGAGCGGTGATGACGAGGGCAATTTATCCAATGCCGCGGCAGACGAAGACGATTTATCCCCGCAGCTCGTTCAAGACAACGCGGACCGCCTTCTCAACAATCACATAATCCAGAACCATGTTGCCAAGACCGACGAGGAACTCAAGGCGCGCATTCGTCGAGAGCAATTTCCGGGGTTGTTCCGAACCATCGGTCGCGATCGCAATGGCACTTTTGATTCAACGGAATCCGCGAGGGATTTCATCAGTCAAACGATTGCCAATAACCCAGGAGACGTTGCTCGCGTCGCGAGCGGTCAAGAGAAGGACAGTTTTGTTGTTTGGCGGTTTGGCTACCAGACTGGACGCGAGGCGATCATGGACCCGCCTGGATCCGAAATCCGTATACGTCCGACATATGAGGTTGGCGTTTATATTGTGCATGATCCGCGCGCCGACTTCGGCTATCGTATTGCAAGCGCGTATCCGAAAAATTTCAACCCGCGGACCGGGCGGTGACTGCCATGCAAATTCCGGACGCGTTCTACAAATTTTGCCTGCGACTGCATCAGGATTTGTTCGACTTCTATGGGCGCCAGCCGGAGGACCTTGCTGCGGGTCCGCTTCAGCAAATGCCTAAGGATCAGAAAGTCGCGCTGAGAGCGTTTCTGGATCATCTGTTGACTGGAAACTACTCAGACGCGCAGCTTCAGGAAGTCTACCGCAAGGGCGATGCCGACATAGGTTTTCGCGGCGAGGAACTACGGCACTTCTTGGGGCTGGTCCGCGCCACGATTGATCGCGACACCTAAGCCACTTTTCGCTCCATCCGCACGTCCCTTCCGCTCTGCGCCACTTTCAGCGCCACATGTCCACCATGCTCAACGCCCTGAAAATCTGCTCCGTTCGCCGGAACAGAATCTTCGCGTACCGGAAAAGTGATTGCGCTGCGGTCCGGCGGCGCGGTGCGCTGGTGTGGGCGGTGAGCGCGCTGACCTTTGCGAGGGCCGAGCGCGCGTGCGGATGCTCTAACGGACGGCTTACGTCATGAACGACTTTGATCCCGTTGAGGTCGAGCGGATTCGCCGCTGGGGGCGGCCCGACTGGCGCCGCTTCGTGCGTCCGGACTGGGAACGCTTCGTGCACCCGGCGGGACACGCGGCGATGCGCAAGCAATTTGCGCTGCGGGATCGCGCCTTCGAGACGCCGGGCGAGCGGCGTTTGCGCCTGGAGCACGAGGAGCGGGAACGCCTGGACGCCGAGCACCGGGCGGAGATCGAGCACGAAGCGCTGGAGATCAAGGCAGAGCTTGCCGCGCTGCGTTTGGAGCGTGCGGAGCAGCAACGGGCATGGGAGGCCGAATGCGCGGCGCGCAAGCGCAAGGCCGATCTCGCGTGGGAGCGCTGATGGCCGCGTTCATGCGCGGCGACTTTGCACGCAAAGCGAACTTCAATCCCGACCAGCCGCGCGATGAATTCGGGAGATGGACGGATGGGGAAGGGGGCGCGCAGAGCGGTGATGATGAAGGCGATTTGTCCGATGAAGCGACGGACGGCGAAAGCGAATTGACGACTTAGCTCATCCAAGACAACACGGATCGGCTTCTTAACAGTCACATCATCCGAAATCATATCGCGAAGACGGATGAGGAACTCAAGGACCGTATCCGGGCCGTGCAGTTTCGCGGATTGTTCGGGCGAGGCGGCATGGACCGCAACGGCTCTTTCGATTCAACCGAATCCGCAAGGGACTTCATCAGTCAGACCATCGCGAATAATCCTGGCGACGTCGCCGAAGTCGCCAGTGCGCGATCAGATGGAAAATTTCTGATCTGGCGGTTTGGCTATCATACGGGACGGGAAGCCATTCTGGACACGCCCGACTTGCTGGCGGCCATCTGGACCACGACGAGAGGGCGGTTGCGAAGCGTTTTGCCGGAGAACTGCTTGACGGTACCCGCGATGCCGCCGAGCTGCAGCGCATTTGGTTTGCCAGCGGCGCCGACATCTATTTTCCCGAGGAAGAAGGCCTGCGCCATTTCCTCGTCTTGATACGGGATACCCTGCATTAGCGTGTTCCACATCGCCTAGCCGTGTACCGACACATCTAGCCGCACCGCGCCACTCTCAGCGCCACAGGACACCCATGCTCAACGCCCTGAAAAATCTCCTCCGCGCGCCGGAACAGAAAGCCTCGCGCACCGGAAAAGCGATCGCCCTGCAGTCCGCAGGCAGCGCGCGCTGACGTTCGGCGCGCGGGTGCAGCCGCGCGTGCGGATGCTGTAATTCAGGGCCGGTTCATGGACGACTTTGATCCCGTTGAGGTCGAGCGGATTTGCCGCTGGGGCGGCCCGACTGGCGCCGCTTTGTGCGCCCGGACTGGGAGCGCTTCGTGCACCCGGCGGGACACGAGACGATGCGCAAGAAGTTTGCGCTGTGGGATCGCGCGTTCGAGCACCCGTCGGCGCGCCGGCTGCGCGCAGAGCAGGAGTTGCAGGAGCGCGACGAGCAGCTCGCGTTGGAGCGAAAGTTCGCAGCGATTTACAGAAGTGCGAAGCGCGCGAGCGCGCTTGGGAGGCCGAGTGCGCGGCGCGCAAGCGCAAGGCCGATCTCGCGTGGGAGCGGCTGATGGCTGCGTTCATGCGCGGCGACTTTGCACGCAAAGCGAACTTCAATCCCGACCAGCCGCGCGATGAATTGGGGAGATGGACGGATGGCGGTCAGTCGGTGGACGAGGAGGGCGACAACAGCTCGATCGATGCCAGCATACAAGCCGCCGGTGGGGACGAGTTGCCCCCGAAGGATCACAACAATCCGCCGGAGCGTATTCCTTCCGAGCGGCCGGAAGAGCCGCGCGATCGCACCGCGGCAATCAGAGGTGCAAGCCAAATCCTCGGGCGGATCGGGTTAGCGGCAGCCAGGCTTTCCGCACTCGGCTCGCTAATTTCAGGTGCCGTCTGGCTGCGTCAATACCGTGACGAAATCCTCACGGATCTCGATCCTCCAAGAACTCTCGATGAACTTCATGACGCGGTATCGAATTTGCGTTCGGGGACACAGCGCCATCACATTGTCGAGCAAACGTCTGCCGAAGAAGATGGCTTTCCGCGTTCGATGATCGACGCACGAGAGAATTTGGTTCGTATTCCGAAGCAAAAGCATCAAAGAATTTCGGACTGGTACTCGACGAGCAACGACGCTTATGGCGGTATGACGCCGCGCGAGTGGCTGCGCGGAAAAGGCTGGGAAGAGCGAAGGGCGCTTGGTATTGAAAAGTTGATCGACTTTGGAGTCCTCAAGCCATGAAAAAGCAAGCGCTTGACGATGCGACGGTGGAGGAACTGGTCGAGCATTTTGTTGGTCTCTGCGTCGAGCAGTATCGGCAGCTAGAGCGCGGAGACATCCCAAAAGTAAATCGTCTGTACGACAAGATCGAAGCGATCAAGAGTGAACTCAAGCTGCGCCCCGGAGATCAACGCCGCGCGCTTGTCGCGCTCTACCGGCACGACAACATGCAAGTTCGACTGAAAGCCGCGAATGCAACGCTTGCAATTGCACCCGAAGCAGCCCGGGCGACACTCGAAGACATCAAGGCGTCGAACTGGCCGTCGCAGTCCGCAGATGCATCGAGCATGCTTCGGAATCTGGATCGCGGTATTTTCAAGCCGACCTGATCTCGGCCGCGTCGTCCCTTGACCCATTCATAGCTCGCTGACTTCCGCGCTATTCCCAGCGCCACAGGATACCCATGCTCAACGACGCGCTGGTGTGGGCGGTGAGCACCATGTCACAGACCGAATGTAACCCCCTTAAAGTCGCGCATGAGTACGTAACGGAGTTAGGGCTGACCGACCTTTCGTACAGGCATCCGGTGGTCTCGGAGACGGAGACGGTCTGGACCGTGCGGTATGAGTTGCCGCCGGACTGCTCGGGTTTATCTCCGTTGTCGGTATAGACAAGCGGACCTGCGCGGTCGTGCACGCGGACATGGAGTAGTGAGCATTTTCGATGCGCAGCTTGATGAAATCGATCGCCGTGGGAACGCGGACATCGGGACTCGGAGCTGCATCAGATATTTTCTCGGTCTGACCCGCGACATCATGATCGCGGCGCTTAGGCCGCGCCGCCACCACGCAAGACGCGTCTTCTTCCGCGCCCCTCTCAGCGCCACAGGACACCCATGCTCAACGCCCTTCGAAAAATCTCCTCCGCGCGCCGGAGGCGAAAGCCTCGCGCACCGGAAAAGTGATCGCGCTGCAGTCCGCGGGCAGCGCGCGCTGGACGCCGCGCGACTATGCGGCGCTCGCACGCGAAGGATACGCCAGCAACGCGATCGTCTATCGCGCCGTGAAGCTGGTCGCCGAGAATGTCGGCGGCTGCGTCTTCCTGGCGGAGGAGGGCGGCGAGATGCGCGACCGCCATCCGCTGCTCGACCTGATCGCGCGGCCGAACCCGCGCGAGGACGGCGCGCGCTTCATCGAGGCGATCGCCACGCATCTGATGATCGCCGGCAACGCCTATGTCGAGGCGGTGAGCGTCGACGGCGCACCGCGCGAGCTGCATGTGCTGCGCCCGGATCGCATGAAGCTTATTCCCGGCGCCGACGGCTGGCCGGAGGCTTACGAATACACCGTCGCGGGCCGCAGCGTGCGCTTCGATCAGTCGGCCGCATTGCCGCCGATCTTGCACCTTTCACTGCTGCATCCGCTCGACGATCACTACGGCCTCGCGCCGCTCGAAGCAGCCAGCGTCGCGGTCGACACGCACAATGCGGCGGCGAAATGGAACAAGGCGCTGCTCGACAATGCGGCGCGGCCCTGCGGCGCGCTGGTGCTTGTCGACCGACGACACGGTGCTGGCCGACGATCAGTTCGAGCGGCTGAAGCGCGAGCTCGAGGACGAACTACCAGGGCGCGCGCAATGCCGGCCGTCCGCTGCTGCTCGAAGGCGGGCTCGACTGGAAGGCGATGTCGCTCTCGCCGAAGGACATGGACTTCATGGAGGCGAAGCACACCGCGGCGCGCGAGATCGCGCTCGCCTTCGGCGTGCCGCCGCAGCTGCTCGGCATTCCGGGCGACAACACCTATTCGAATTACCAGGAAGCGAACCGCGTGTTCTTCCGCGCGACCGTGCTGCCGTTCGCGAACCGCATCGGCGCGGCGCTCGGCGCCTGGCTCGCGCCCGCGTTCGGCGCGGTGCGGCTTGATCGTGGATGCCGACCAGGTCGACGCGCTGAGCGCGGATCGCGCCGCGCTGTGGAGCCGCATCAGCGATGCGCCGTTCCTGACGCTGAACGAGAAGCGCGCGGTGGTCGGCTACGCGCCGGTCGAGGGCGGGGACCGGCTGGAGTGATGACCGACCTCATCCGCACTTTCTCGCGAGCGCGGCGACCTCGCGCATCTCGCGCTGTTCCTGTGGGCGCATCGAGCAGCGCGCTGTTGCTGTTCGCATTGCGCGCGCTCGCCGACGCGACGCGGCGCATCGACGATTTCGTGCGCGAGCTCGCGCGCTTCAACGAACGACACGTCACAGGAAAAACCGGAGGCCGACGCTGATGGACAATCTGCATCAACGTGCTGCGCTCGATCAGCGAGACGAAATCGCGCGCCGGATCACTGAGCGTGTTCCGCGAATTCCTGAACCATCTCGACCGCGCAGCCAAACGCGCGGCGCGCAAGCGCGAAGCAGCCAGGCGCGCAAGGCAACGCAAGCCCGCGAAGCGCCGCTCGAAGACCTGAAGCCGCCTCACACAGTCCTTGGTCGTGCCGACGCTCGCTCTCGACCAAGGAGCGCGCGAAGGATCACGCATGCTCGCAACACACGAACAGCTCAGCGCCAGCCAGGTCTTCCGCCCGCGCACGCGCATCGAGGAGGACGGCACGGTCGAGGGCTACGCCAGCCTGTTCGGCGAGATCGACGGCGCGCGCGACATGGTGATGCCGGGCGCATTCGCACGCACGCTGAAGAGCCGGGGCCTGCGCCGCGTCCCGATGCTGTTCCAGCACGATCCGGCCGAGCCGGTCGGCGTGTGGCTGGAACTGGTGGAGGATTTCCGCGGGCTTGCGTGCGCGCGGCCGGCTGATCCCCGAGGTGGCGCGGGCACGCGAGCTGCTCGCACTGGTGCGCGGCGGCGCGGTCGACGGGCTCTCGATCGGCTTTCGCACCGTGAAGGGGCGCATCGATCCGGCAAGCCGCGTACGCCGGATCCACGACCTCGATCTCTGGGAGATTTCCATCGTCACGTTCCCGCTGCTGGCGGGCGCGCGCGTCCGCGCCAAGGGTGCTTCGTCCTCCCCGAAGCCGACCCGCGCGCGGGCGCGCGCGGAGAAGGAGTGGACGGGGGTGCGTGTCAGGAACCTTGCGACCGCCACGCCCCTTTCACGCTCGCGCGTACTGGGGCTCGGCACATGAGCTACGTCCATCCGGCCTACGTGCAGCATCAACTGAAGCGATGGCAACGCCACGACGAGCATCGCTTTTTGAAACCCGAGGCGCCTGCACGGAAGTCATACGCGGAACGTTTGATCGACCAACGTTGTATCGAAGAAAAGCAAGCTGTCGTGGCTGAAGCAGAGGTGCTGTGCGAGGAACTCGAACAGCTGCGCTGGCTCACAAAGAGCCTCAAGGTCGATCTTGCGATTCAGCGGCTGCGCTTCAAGTACAGCCCCGATCAGCCGCGCGACGAGCTTGGGCGGTGGACGGACAGTGGGCAAGGTACGTCCTCGAACGTGGACGGTGAGCCGGCAGTGACCACCGACGACGACCAGGACGAGGAAGCGGTTGCGGAAGAGGGCGTGATCCTTGTCGCAAACGGTCCGCGGGGACATCACTATGTCAATCAAGGCCTTTACCGGGACCTCCCGCTCCCTGCCGAAACTCGAAAGGTGTTCCACGAGGCAACGACTGGCCCTCTACCCCCGATGTTCATCGGTGGAGCAGAGAACACTTTGAATACAACAAGGCAGTGAAGGAAAATTTTGATAGGTTTATGGAGACCGGGGAATACGAGCAGAAAACATGACGCCAAGCGATGCGCGCTCGTTTCTCGAGGACGTTATGAAATCGCCTGATCCTCGTATCCGAAATTTTAACATGAGAATTCAGTTTCAAAAGATCATTCGGTCGCTTCGGACATTTCGCGGTAACGAATAAGAGAGCGTTTAGATGGCTGAAGAAATAGATCCCGACGAGCAGGCGATCGAATGGCAGAAGCTCTACGGCCAGACCTTGGTCTGGCTACAGAAGTTTGGAGCCGAGAATGCCTTCGGTGAGGCGGACTTTTGGGTACTAGATGACAACTGGGGTCCAAGTCAGCAGAAAGTGTACGTGAACGCGTTGGCGATGCTGGAGCCCAAAATCATTGCAGGCCTCCGCAATCTTCTTCGTGACTTTCCGAAATGGGAAATAGTTGTTGCAGTAGCCGTCTCTGGAGCCGGTAAGGACTGGCCGAACATGGGGCTGACAATCCGCGCCAACGAAATCATCGATGGATTGCAACGGTCATATTTTCCAGCCGAGTTCCAAAGCTTCTATTACGAAGGCAGCAAGCCAGGACAGAGCGCGACTGAGGCCTACGTTTTGCTACCACTTGCGTTGGGCAATCTCGCCGTGCTGTCGACAAGCTGATCGTCGTGTCGAGCTGAATTTCTGTTGTGAGTGAGCGCGAGCTGCTCGCTAGCTGCCCATCTAGGAACAAACTATCTAACGCGCCGCTCACTGCGTCCGCGCGCATCCACACGCATGTCCACTTCACACAGGAGAAACCGAATGAATTTGGAAATCTTAGCATCCGCGCCGGAGCAAAAGGCCGGCGTGCCCGCCGACGGCCTGCAGGCCGACGACGTGATGCGCATCTTCGAGGCCTACAAGGAGGCGAACGACGAGCGCCTCGCGCAGATCGAGCGGCGCCGCGGCGATCCGCTGCTGGAAGAGAAGGTCGCGCGCATCGATGCGGCGCTCGACGGCATGCTGATGAAGCAGGCGCGTCCGCAGCTCTCCTCCGAGCGCGTGCCGACGCCCGGCGCGCGCGAGCACAAGGCCGCGTTCGAGAGCTATGTGCGCAACGGCGAAAGCGCGGGACTGCGCGCGCTCGAGACGAAGGCGCTGTCGTCCGGCTCGAACCCGGACGGCGGCTACCTGGTGCCGCCGGAGACCGAGACCGAGATCGGCCGCCGTCTCACGGCGATCTCGCCGATCCGCTCGATCGCGGGCGTGCGCGAGATTTCGAGCAACGTCTACAAGAAGCCGTTCATGACCGCCGGGCCCGGCGACCGGCTGGGTCGGCGAGACCGACGCGCGGCCGCAGACCAACTCGCCGACGCTCGCCGAGCTGACGTTCCCGGCGATGGAGCTCTACGCGCAGCCGGCCGCGAGCGCGACGCTGCTGGAGGACACCGCCGTCAACATCGACGAGTGGATCGCGGGCGAGGTCGAGCAGGTGTTCGCCACGCAGGAGGGCGCCGCCTTCGTCAACGGCAACGGCACCAGCGCGCCGAAGGGCTTCCTGCAGTACACCAAGGTGGCGGAAGCCTCCTGGTCGTGGACCAACATCGGCTACGTGGCGACCGGCACGGCGGGCGCGTTCGACGAAGACGCGCCGATCGATGCGATCATCGATCTCGTCTATGCGCTCAAAGCCGGCTACCGCCAGAACGGCAGCTTCGTGATGAACCGCAAGACGCAGGCCGCGGTGCGCAAGCTCAAGGACGCCGACGGGCAGTATCTCTGGTCGCCGCCGACGCAGCAGAACGGCCGCGCGAGCCTGTTCACCTATCCGATCGTCGAGGCCGAGGACATGCCGGACATCGCGGCGAACGCGTATGCGATCGCGTTCGGCGATTTCCGCCGCGGCTACCTGGTGGTCGACCGGCAGGGCGTGCGCGTGCTGCGCGATCCGTTCAGCGCCAAGCCCTACGTGCTGTTCTACACGACCAAGCGCGTCGGCGGCGGCGTGCAGGACTTCGACGCGATCAAGCTGTTGAAGTTCGCGGCGTCGTAAGTGCGCCCGTGTCCCGCACGCGATGCAACGCGAAGCGTTGCGTCGCAGATGCGGGACCCCGGTTGCCGTGTTTCTGATCCAAAAAACCGGGACCCCGCGTCTGCAGCGCATCGTTGCACGCTGCGCTGCGCGCGGGGCACGCGGCATGTCACGTTCCGGCGGCAGCCGCCGGGACGCTTTCGGCTGCGCAACCTCATGGAGAAAAGATGAAAAACTTCAGCACCAACTGGAAGACCTCGCTCGGCGGCGCGCTCACGGCGGCGCTCGGCGCTGCATCGCTGTTCGGCATCTCGGTCGGCGGTCAGGCGATCGACCCGACGATGGCGCTCGGCATGATCACCGGCGGCATCGGGCTGATCTTCGCCAAGGACGGCAACGTCACCGGCGGCGCCGTGCGGCAATAGCGCCGCGCAAGAAACAAGAACGGCGCGGATCGCTCCGCGCCGTTCTGCCGTACCCCGAAGAATTCAGTGTCTAGCGCGCGGCCCACTTGCTGCGCTTGCCCTTGGCCGCGACGCGGCGCGGCTGCGCGTGCGGCTCGGACACCTGGCGGCTCTCGCCCGCGGGCGCCGAGGCCACCGCGTTGCTGCCGCTGACGGATGAGAAATGCGTGAGGAAGCCGCAGGCGCCGATGCCGGCGTAGTTCGAGACGCGCTCCACGATGCCGACCAGCACGTAGCGCTTGCCGTCGAACTTCGCGACCGGGCCGCCGGAGTCGCCCATGCACGCGCTGGCGCTGATCGCGCCGCGCCGCTTGGGGTCGACCAGCGCGCCGTAGCGCTGATCGGTGACGAGCCGCGCCTCCTTCAGGCCGGCGGAGCGCATGCGCTCGGCCTCATGCGCGGTGCCGTAGCCCGCGATGGTGAATTCGCCGCCGCTGGCGTCGCCGGTCGAGATCGGCACGTAGTTCGCGGGCAGGGGGCTCGCGAGCGTGAGCAATGTGGTCTGGCCGGACTTGCTGTGGCTGGTGACGGCGATCTTCGAACCGCCCGCGACCACGAAGAACGGCCCGGCGCTTTCGACGCAGTGATTGGCGGTGAGCAGCTGCGTGCGGCCGATCACGGTCGCGGAGCACAACAGGTTATGGCCGACGAGTTTCACCACATGCTTGCTGATGCCGCCCGCCGATTGGCCGCGCATCACCGCATTCGCATCGCCGGAGGCAAAAAGAAAGGCGGCCGAAGCCACCAAGCCAAGCACGCCAAACCTGAACTGCTTCGCGGTTTCCGCGAGGCGATGCGACTGCCGCATGTTAACCCCTCGTGCCACTTAAGTTTCGGTGTTCTTGACGGTTCGTTTCACCCCGCAGTGCACACAATCAACGTTCATTCGGCAGGACGCAAGTTCAAAGTTGGTTCCCAAGTATTTTTGCGGACTCTGTGACCCAATCGCGATAGCGCACGAGCGGTGTCACGCCCGTCAGGCCGCCGCATCCGGCCGTATTCGCCGGGCCGGTCGACCAGCTGACGACGCCGATGATGGCCGGGCGGCCGCCGGTCGCGCTGAACACCGGTGCGCCGGAATCCCCGGTGCAGGCGCCCAGCCCGGCTTTCGCGCCTTGAGTTGCGGGGTCGTGCAGGCGGATCTGCAGGGTTCCGGGCCGGCCGGTGGCGGCCAACGTTGCGGCGCGTGCGGTTCCGCCCGACTTGCCATCGTGGCGGACCGCGACGCCTAAGCCCGCCACCATAAAGGTGTCGCCGGGCGCGACCGTGGCCGGTGAGCCGAGCGCGGCGGGCGTCACGCTTGTGAGCGGCGCGGCGAGCTTGAGCAGCGCAACATCCGCGGTTGCGCGGTGCGCCAGCAGCTCGCTGACCTTGAAATTCGGATGCGCGCTGACGCGCGCGACGTCGCGCAGCTGCGGCTGCCGCGCGGAATCGTACTCGACGATCTTGTAGTCGGCGCCGGGCAGCACGCAGTGCGCCGCGGTGAGCACGAGGTCGCGCGCGAGCGCGGCGCCGGTGCAGAAGTTGCCGCGCGAGCCGACGATCAGCACCAGCGCCCGCGCGATTGCGTCGGGTGGCGCGGACGTAGCCCCGACCATCGCGGCGGCGGGCACGCACGGCAGAACCGAACAGGCGAGGAGAAGGGCGCGCAGCATCGCGCGCATCAGCCTCGCGGCGCGCGCGAAGTCAACCGGAAAGAGAGAGCCATGCCGTCCATTCTCCTCGAAGGCCCCGCCGTCGAGCCGGTCACGCTCGGCCAAGCCAAGCAATACCTGCGCGTCGAGCACGACGATGACGACGACATCATCCAGGCGCTGATCGCGGGCTCGCGCATCCATGTCGAGACGCAGACCCGGCGCGCGCTGATCACGCAGACGTGGCGGCTGTCGCGCGACGCCTGGCCCGACGGCGGCTGGCTCGCGGTGCTGCCGGTGCCGCTCGCCGAGCTGGTCGCGGCGCGCGTGTACAAGGCGGACGGCACGACGCAGGCGATCGACCTTGCGGCGTTCACGGTCGACAAGGCTGCGGCGCCGGCGCGGCTCGGCTTTTTCGCGCGGCGGGCTGCCGGTGCCGGAGCGCAAGGTCGGCGGCATCGAGGTCGATGTGACCTGCGGCTATGGCGATGCAGGCGAGGATGTGCCCGAGCCGCTGCGCCAGGCGATCCGCCTGCTGGTCGCGCACTGGTACGAGAACCGCGGGGTCGTCGCGGTCGATCAGGCGATCGCCATGCTGCCGCAGACCGTCGCGGCGCTGATCGCGCCCTATCGGGTGCTCGGCGCTATGACGACGGCCGGGGAGCTCAACCGCCGCCTCGTGCTCGAGGCGCCGGTCGAGAGTCCGGACGGCGCGGGCGGCGTGACGCGCGCGTACGCGCCGGCGATGACGGTGTGGGCCAAGGTCGAGCCGGTGTCGGCGCGCAACGCGGTCGTTGCCGATGCGCCGGGCGCGACGATCACGCATCGCATCACCATCCGGCAGTACGCCGCCGTAACCACGCGGCATCGCTTCGTCGAAGGCAGCACCGTCTACCGCATCGTGTCGCTGCGCGAGGACGGCTCGCGCCGCTTTCTCATCATCGGCGCCGAACAGCGCGCGGATTAACGCCGCGTGTCCCGCACGCGATGCATCGCGTCTCGCGGTGCGTCGCAGATGCGGGACCCCGGTGTCTTCTAGATTTCAAGAAACCGGGATCCCGGGTCTGCATCGCACCATTCGCAAGTGCTCATGCTGCGACGCGCCCGGGACACAAGCAAGGATCACCACGATGTCCACTGCCGCCGTGGCGCTGCGCGCCGCGATCCACGACGCATTGGTTGCCGACGGCGCGCTGACTGCGCTGCTCGGCGGCCCGAAGGTTTACGACGAGCCGCCGAACAGCGCGGCGTTTCCTTATGTGACGCTCGGCGAAGCGCGCATGGAGGATTTCTCCGCCGGCAGCGAGCCGGTCGGAAGAGCATCGCCTCACGCTGCACGCCTGGTCGCGCCAGGGCGGGCACAAGGAAGCGCACCTGATCGCGGGTGCGCTGCTGCAAGCGCTCGACGACGCGCCGCTCGCGCCCGACGGCCACCACCTCGTCAATCTGCGCTTTTCCGTCGCCGACATCCGCCGCGAGTCCGACGGACGCACCTATCACGCACTGGTGCGCTTCCGCGCCGTGACTGAACCGGCATAGCGGTCGCGAAGCGAGCGCGTCGCGCATCAAGATCGAAAGGACACACCCATGGCTGCCCAGAAAGGCAAGGACCTGCTCGTCAAGATCGCCGACGGCGTCAGCTTCGTCACCGTCGCGGGCCTGCGCGCGCGCAGGCTCTCGTTCAACGCCGAGACCGTCGACATCACGCACGCCGAATCCGCCGGGCGCTGGCGCGAGCTGCTCGACGGCGCCGGCATCAAGCGCGCCGCGGTGGCGGGGCGCGGGCTGTTCAAGGATGCGGCCTCCGACGCGCTGATGCGCACGACCTTCTTCGACGGCGCGGTGAAGAATTTCCAGATCGTGATCCCGGACTTCGGCACCGTGCAGGGACCTTTCCAGATCACGTCGCTGGAATTTGCCGGCGAGCACGACGGCGAGGTGACGACCGAGATGGCGCTGGAGTCCGCGGGCGAGCTGACGTTTACGGCGGGCTGATCGTGGAGCAGAGCGGATGACCAACGATCGTCCTTCCCTCATGGCGACGCCACGACTGGCAGCGCTGGATTCGCCACGACGCGCATCGCTTCGTCAAGCCGGAGCCCGTTCAACGGAAGACATACGCAGAGCGGCTCGTCGAACAACAGCGAGCGCAAGAGGAGGAGGCAGCGGCTGCCGCTGAGCAAGAGGCGTTCGCGGCTGAGGTGCACGAGATGCGCACACTCGTCGATCATCTCAAGAGCTATCTGGCATGGCGCCGCGCGGCGCAACGATCGGCCATCCTGTGGCCACATGCGGACAGCGCCCTGACGCGCTTCAATCTCGCCTACGCGCGCTATTTCGGTGAGGACAAGGGCAGCTTTAACCCGGACCAGCCGCGCGTGCCGGCGGGCAGTCCGGATGGTGGACAGTGGACGAGCGGAGGCGGGGGAGATGCGGGCAAGGATCCAGGTGATCGCAGCGATGCGAACCTTGTATCCGAACCTGCCGCGATGCGGGGGCCACGCGACAAGCGTCCGCTGCCTCTCCATGTGCCTCTCGGTAGCGCGGTTCACCCGGAGACGGGGCGTCAAAGAGTAACAATTATCAATAATGCGCAGACGGGCTTAAGTAACGTAGATGAAACGACGGAGAAGCTCCGCTCCACGTTAGAGGACGTTGTGAATAGATTGCCCTCTGGTTCCGGATCGAGCTATGGAACGCGCATTCACACGGATTTCGCGAATGCCGTTCGCGAACAGAACCTTAGGGGAATCGGCCGAGCTGGCGTCGAGCAAACATTCCCACGCGACCAGCCATACGGTTCCCCGGATAGTATCCGGACGGATATTATTCTGCGTGATGACGGTGGCGATAAAATTGCGATCTACGATGTCAAGACAGGGGGCGCGCGGTTAACAGCGCGTAGGGTCCAAGAACTCTTGGCAAAGGCCGAAGCCAATCCAAAAATTCCAGTCATCGAAATGCATGTCATCCACGGGCTGTCGCTCAAAGCACAGACGGTTGGTCTCAGCGACAACTGGATCATCTTACTACGTGTTTGGGCTCCAGACCTTCCAGACATTGAGGATTTGGTGGAAGGTTAAGCTCCTTTCTAAGTTTCTTGACCGTAGACGCGATCTTAGCTCGAAACCGAGAGGGATCGTTCGTAAGTATCCCAAGTGTGCGTGCCTCTGCCTTGAGCCTCGTCTGCCATTCGTAGCCGAACGGTGGCCAGCTCTCTAATCGCGCGAAAAGCTGTTCTGCTGTGTCGAAGTCCCCCAAGAGGGCGGCGGCTACTGCTGCGCGGTAAACCGGATAGCCTTCGCCGGTAATGCGGGTGGCAAAATAGTCTCGAACATCCGAAATCGCTGGCAACTGCTCGCGCAGTTCAATGATGCGCGCAGCTGCCTGGCTTGCGAGATCTGGACGAGCGGTGTGAACTGTTCTGCGTTCTCAAAAGCGATGAAATTTCCGACTCGGTCGCTCATGTCGATGTCGCCATGGCCCCAACGCAGCCAGAGCCATCGGGGTCGGACATTGAGGTATGTGCCCTTTTCCCAGGCGCTCGGTTGAAATTCGATGGTGATGACCCACAAGCCCTCATCTGAAATCCAACTGCGCGACTGACCGATCCGTGTGCATCCGAGCGGCGCTAGCGCAGCCTTTGCCGCCGCAGCGATGATCTTGCCGTGTTCGTTTTGCGTCGTCATCGAAGGTAGCCGGTGCGTGGGCAAGCTTAGATTGAATTGAGCGCCTTCCAAAGGGGAACTCCCATGCCCAATCTCCATCGCGGCGAGATCGAAGCCGAGATCGGCGGCGTACGCCGCCGTCTGGTGCTGACCCTCGGCGCGCTCGCCGAGCTCGAGGCGGCGTTCGGCGTCGAAGACCTCACTGCATTGGCCGAGCGCTTCGGCACCGGGCGGCTGAGGGCGCGCGATCTCATCCGTATCATCGGCGCGGGACTGCGCGGGGCGGGTGAGACGATCAGCGACGATGACGTCGCGCGCTTGAGTGTCGATGGTGGTGCGCCCGGGCTATGCGCGTATCGCCGCGGCGCTGCTTGCGGCGACCTTCGGCGTGGAGGAGACAGAGAGCCGCCCTTTGCCCGAGATGGCGCCCGCGTAGCGCGCGCGCCGTTTCCGTGGAAGCAGGCGATGGGGTTCGGCTTCTCGGTCCTGCGTCTTGCACCGGATGCCTTCTGGGCGATGACACCGCGCGAGCTTGCGGCCGCGATGGAGACGGTCTGGGGTACGGCTGAACGGCCTCTCGATCGGGCGACGTTTGTGGACCTGCGCACCCGTTTTCCGGACGCACCGGCAGCTTGAATCTGATTCTGAAGTACGACCGTTGCGGGCACGAGCCGGCGCCACCATTCAACTGAAATCACTCCGATTTTCGACGTTCTTGAATTGTTTTCTCAAATGGAACTTTTGTTCCTTTCGGAGAACCACGTATGGCAGACGAAACCGACATCGACGACCACGACATCACCGGCAAGTTCGTTGGCGTACGCGAACGCACGCGCGACCTGACCAGCGGCTCGAATGCCTTCGCGCGCGCCATCACCAGCGCGTTCGCGCAAGGCGCGACCGGCGCAAAGAGCTTCGACAGCGTGCTCAAATCGCTCGGGCAGCGGCTCTCGACGCTTTCACTCAACCTCGCACTCAAGCCGCTGACCGGTTTGCTTGGCAGCGGCCTCGATCAGTTGTTCAAGGGCATCGGCAACGCCGTCACTGGCCCACCGCAGCCGTTCGCCAAGGGTGGCGTGATCGCGAGCCCGAGCTTCTTCCCGCTGGCGCACGGCGGCGTCGGCCTTGCCGGCGAGGCCGGCCCCGAGGCGATCATCCCGCTCGCGCGCGGGCCGGACGGTCGGCTCGGCGTTGCTGCGTCCGGCACCGGTTCGGCCAATGTCACGATCCACATCGCCACGCCGGATGCCGACAGCTTCCGCCGCTCCGAGACTTATCTCACCGGCCTCATCGCGCGCGCGGTCTCGCGCGGGCAAAGGGGACTCTAGATGCCGGCCTTCCACGAGATCCTGTTTCCGCTCGACATCGCGCTGAAGAGTGCTGGCGGGCCGGAGCGCAAGACCGAGATCGTAGCGCTCGGCTCGGGGCGTGAGGAGCGCAACGCGCGCTGGGCGCACTCGCGGCGCCGCTATGACGCGGGTTACGGTGTGAAAACGCTCGACGCGCTGTCGCAGGTGGTTGCCTTCTTCGAGGAGCGGCGCGGGCGGCTGCATGGATTTCGCTGGCGCGACCGGCTCGATCATTCATCCGCACCGCCCGGATCGACGGCGACACCGCTCGACCAGGTGCTCGGCATCGGAGACGGCACGCAGGCGACATTTTCGCTGCTCAAGCTCTATGGCGCGGCGCATGCGCCATACCAGCGACCGATCGTAAAGCCGGTTGTGGGTTCGGTGCGCGTCGCGGTCGACGAGGTGGAGCGAACACAAGGAGTGGCGTTCACTGTCGATACGACGACCGGTGTAGTGACCTTTCTGCCCGGGCATATTCCGTCCGCCGGTCTGCCCGTCCAGGCGGGTTTCCTGTTCGATGTGCCGGTGCGTTTCGACACCGATTATCTGGAGGTCGATCTATCGGCGTTCGCGGCCGGCAGCATGCCGCGCGTGCCGGTGGTCGAGATCCGGATGTGAGGGGAGTCGCCGCCGGACAGGCTGCGTCGTATGGTGGTGGCCATGAAGTGGCTTGTCATCGCCCTGTTGCTCGTCGCCGCCGCGATGTTCGCGGTTGGAAAGTGGACCCGCATCAGCGGGCGCAGCCCGGACGAGAAAGCCGGCTCGGACATTCCATATCTGCTCGGCATGGCGGCATTTGTGCTGGCGATCCTGCTGCTCGCCGGTTGGGCGTTCTGGCACCTCGTTCTGTCCTGAATGTGAGCGAGGTAACTTTTCTCTCGAGCCCGTCCTGTGTATGGTTTCGGCTCAACCAAAGGACGAGGGCCATGATGCGCTGGCTGGGCTTGCCCCTTGTGGTGACCGGAATCGTGCTCGCGCCCGCTGCCGGTGCGCAAGGCAATCAAGGTAACACCGAAAGCTACCAAGAAGGCTTCAACCGCACATCGGAGCATTACGAGCTGGTCGAAAAAGGGCATCCGAAACGCTGTCAGGATGCCTGCATCGGCGACAACCGGTGCTTCGCCTGGGCGTTCAACAAGAACGGCGACATGTGCCGGCTGATGAACCTGTCCCCGCCCGTGCCGCCGCAGGCCGACGCGTGCTGCGTGACCGGAATCAAGCTGAACTGACTGGCGTCAGGTAGCCGAGGCCGGTGGCGCGGTGGGCCACTCACGATATTCCTGTTCGAGACTCGAAAGCTGGGCGATCTCGCAGTCCGATAGCTCGAGCGCCGCCGCAAGGTTGGCCGGCTTGTACGGATAAGGCTCGAACAGGTCGTCGTTCGTGCATTCGAAGCGGAAACGCGCGGACCAGTGGATCGACTCGCAGGTTTCCTTTTCGGCGCCAGTGACCGGGTCTTTCGGCGGCGGCATCATGATCGGGCGGTCCGCGCGGCCCGCCAGTGTCCAGACAAGACCCTCGCTCGAATCGTAGAGGACGTCGTGCATCTTTGCCGTTTTGCTCTTGAGGTAGGTCTCGTCGAAGGCGAGAGGCAGTCCCTTGTCGTTGCTCCAGGTCGCCACCCTCGCTTTCTCGATCATCCAGAGGAATGTGATGTCGGAGAGGCCCTGGTCCTCGTAGCCGCCGCCAACGTTGGAGTGGGCGCCCGCAAACCAGACTTGCTCCAGGGTCTGCTTGGTGACGCCTTCCTGGTGTCCGCGCCCTTTCGGACGCGTCCATAGCGTCGGGACGAAGCTTTTGCGCCGCTCGTCGATCGCGAGCGCGTGGTAGGCATAGCGGATGCGCTCGCTCAGCTCCGTGTCGTGGAAATCGTATTTCGATTTCCCGATCCAGCGCGCCCAGCCGAGCGGAATGCCGAGCGCGCCGACCGTGTCCCACACGCCGATGAAGAAGATCGGCGTTGGGCGATTTCCGAGGATCGCGTCGCGCAGCCGCTCGAAATTGTTGCCGAGCTTCTCTGCCGGGACCGTGGCCCGGATGGCGGCCTCGGTCGCCTTCTTGGTGCCGACCGCGAGCGACTTGCGGTGCTCGCGCGAGCGATAGATGTCGAACAGGAATGGAAACAGGTCCATGTCGCGGTTTTCCAGGAGGCCGCCGACCGCGCCGATCAGCCCGGCGATGCTGCGCGCCGTGTAGGCGCCGCGCGAAAAGCCGAACAGATAGATCTTGTCGCCGTCGACGAAATTCGTCGCCAGGAAATCGTAGCAGGCCTGCACATTCTGCGTGAGGCCGATGCCCATCGTGCCGCCCATGAAACGGTCGACCACGTTCCCGGTGCCGACGCCCGGATGGTAGTAGACCATCTGCGCGACGCCATCGTCGTCCATCGGACGGATCGCGCGCGCCATCTTCACCACGTTGGTCGGCGCGCCGATCTGATACGGCTCGTTCCACGTGCCGTCGCAGCACACGATCAGCTTGCGATGTCGGTCTGCCATGCGCGGGTCCGAGGCATTATCGCCGCCGTCATCTTCCGGCAACCATAGCGGTCATGCAATGCGCACCATTCCGCCCGCCCTGCAGGCGAAACTCGACAGCGGCGTCACCACGCTGGCGCGCTGCTGGATCATCACGCGGCGCGACGGCGACGTGATGGGCTTCACGGATCACGACACCGATCTCACGGTTGCCGGCACGCTCTGCCGCGCCGGCACGGGGCTGACCGCGTCGGAGGCGACCGCGCGGCTCGGGCTGCAGGTCGACGGCTCGGAGATCGCGGGCGCGCTAGCCGACGAGTTGCTCGCCGAGGGCGATCTTGCGGCCGGGCACTACGATGCGGCGAGCGTCGAGGTGTATCTGGTCGACTGGAGCGAGCCGTCGCTGAATTTGTTGCTGGCGAAGGGCGTGCTCGGCGAGGTGCGGCGCGAGGGCGCGGCGTTCACCGCCGAGCTGCGCTCGCTCGCGCATCGCCTCAACGAGGAGAGCGGGCGGCTCTACACCGCGACCTGCTCGGCCGATCTCGGCGATGCGCGCTGCACGATCGATCTCGGCAATGCGATGTTTCGAGGCAGCGGCACGGTTGCGTCGCTCGCCGGCACGTCGGCGTTCCGCGCGTCCGGCATCGGCAGCTACGCCGACGGCTGGTTCACGGCCGGCAAGCTCACGTTCACGAGCGGCGCGAACGACGGCTTTGCCGTCGAGGTGAAGCAGCATCGCGTCGCGCTCGACGGCGTGCTGATCGAGCTGTGGCAGCGCCCGCCCGAGCCGCTCGCGGTGTCGGATGCCTTCACCTGACGGCCGGCTGCGACAAGCGCTTCGCGACCTGCCGCGACCGGTTCGCGAACGGGGTGAACTTCCGCGGATTTCCGCACATCCCGGGGAATGATTTTGTCATCAGCTATCCGGTGCCGGGGAAAGGCAGCGGGTAGACCGCTTCTTCCGCCGCGAACGCAAGGCCGCTCACGAGGTAGCTCACGATGTTTTGGGTCAATCTGTATTGCAGCGAAATCAACGTGCACGGCTATGGCTCGCTCGTGATCCCGGGCTTGACGTGGAGAAGCAGGCGGCGGACGCGCGGGCTCGCGCCGCGTTCGAAGCCGAGTGCAAGGCGTTCGCGCAGGAATTGACGGCCGTGCGGCGCGATCTCGATGCGATCAGGATCGAGCTCACGATGCGGCGGCTTGGGCTGAAGTATGACGGGCAACCGCGCGATGAAGGCGGTCGGTACACTTTGGACGCAGGGACGGGGACGCTCCCAAAGATCCGGGATTGGTCACAAGACCAGCGCTTCTTGGCCCGCTGCCCGGATTGGAAGCATCGCAATCCAAAAAGGGATTGATGCGGCTCTCGCGGCGTACGCCGCATGGTCGAGCCGGAATAGTTCAGGATCAACGGCGGTCTTGGAGTTCAACGCGAGAGCGTTCCAAACGCAGCCGATCGGCGATCCAACGCCTGAAGTGGGGCGACTGACGAGGGAGCAGGTCGACGAAGTCTGTCCGCGGCGCGCCGAAGTCCAAAGCCTCACGGATCGAGAGGCGGGTGCGATCAAGCGTGGATGACTACACCCCAGTCATACGGGACGGCTGTGCACAGTCGATTCAAAAAGCGGTCAACGGCGACGGACCGTTTCCGAAAGATCCGAATTTCAGGTCCGAGGTTTCGGCGACCAAGACTCGAGACGCGGGGTATGGAGAGTTGGGGTCGACGCGTATCGACATCTTCGAGAATCCTGGGACTGGTACGATCTGCGTGTATGATATCAAGACAGGGGAGAAAACCGGTCTCAGCTTTGCCCGTATGGTTGAGTTGGCTGGTGCGGCACGCAGCTTTATCCTGACTCGAATCGGATCATTGTCACCGAGGTCAGGCCGAACCGATGACGACCGCGGCGCAAGTCAAAAAATTGGTCCAGCCGCTGCTGGACCGAAATTCCGACCTTGCCTGGGTTCGGCGAGAAATCTATATCAAGCCGGTCCATCATTTTGCGCGCACGATCCTGATCGACCGCATTCTCGATCCGGATGGTTTCAGGCCTCAATCGGGCGCCGCCCATTTATTTGACGTCTGGGATGGGCTTCCGCTGAATTGGAGCCAATGGCTGCAGAAGAAGTCGGGGCCGATGCCCGGCT
Organism: uncultured Alphaproteobacteria bacterium; assembly: GCA_963779545.1. Lineage (GTDB taxonomy): Bacteria > Pseudomonadota > Alphaproteobacteria > Rhizobiales > Xanthobacteraceae > PALSA-894. Next base: position 402,724 of record CAVZYQ010000023.1, read on the forward strand.
CGTGGCAAATGCAAGACCCTGACGTCGGCCGAATGCTGATCGAGACGATCGAAGCAGATGCCTTGCCCTATCTTCGCGCAATGACGTCACTTGACGATTATCTGGCTCACACCTCTCAATTCGGTGGCAGGGACTTGTTGGTCAGCCCGACGGCCAAAATCATCGTAGATGTCGCAATTGGCAATCTTGAGAAGGCGAGGCTTACTTGGGAAAGCCAGCGCGAACTCTGGTCGATCGACAAGCCAAGCTACGACGAAGAAGACAAGGCAATGCTTCGCAGGCTGCGCCGCTTGTGCGCGCTCTTGGAGTCGGGCGATCGCACCGGACTCGCGCTACTCCTTCACGAGTGGGAAGCACAGACCGTGAAGAATCTTAAGATCGAGCACCTGTGGGAGCCGACGCCGTTCCCGCTTGAGCTCCAGTCGCCGTAGCTGATCGGCGGCGCCGGCCGCCCAAACTCGAATAGTGTCAGATGTCACCCACCCGCAACCGCATCATCGCGGAGGCGCGTGCCTTCATTGGCACGCCCTACCGCCATCAGGCCTCGCTCAAGGGCGTCGGCTGCGATTGCCTCGGGCTGGTGCGCGGGGTGTGGCGCGCGCTGCACGGCAGGCGAGCCGGAGGCGACGCCGGCTTATGCGCCGGACTGGGCCGAGGCGGGCGGCGTTGAATCGCTTGCGCAGGCCGCGCTGCGTCACCTGTGCCGCGCGATGATCCGCACGCGTTCGAGCCCGGCGACGTTCTGCTGTTTCGCTACCGCGCCCACTATCCGGCCAAGCACGCCGCCATCGCGACCGCGCCCGATCTGATGGTGCACGCGCACGACGGCGCGGCGGTCGCCGAAGTCGCGATCGCGCCGTGGTGGCGCCGGCGCCTCGCTTACGCCTTCGCATTTCCCGGAGCCGACTGATGGCCTCATTGGTTCTTTCCGTGGCAGGCGCTGCGGTCGGCGGCGCCGTGTTCGGCCCCGCCGGCGCGATCGCCGGCCGTCATCGCCGGCGCGATCGGCGGCTCGCTGATCGACCGCGCGCTGTTTGCCTCGCACACCGAGCGCAATGTTGAAGGCCCGCGTCTCGCCGACCTCGACGTGATGGCCTCGACCGAGGGCGCGCCGATCCCGCGCATCTACGGCCGCGCGCGGCTCGCGGGCCAGGTGATCTGGGCGACCCAGATCGAGGAAGTCGTGTCGGTGCGCCGCGACACCGAGGAGGCGGGCGGCGAAGGGCGGCGGCTCGGGCGCCACCACCAACACCACGACCTACACGCTATTTCGCCAATTTCGCGGTCGGCCTCTGCGCCGGTCCGATCGGTCGCGTCGCGCGCATCTGGGCCGACGGCAAGCCGCTCGATCTCGAAGGTCTGACGGTGCGCACCTACACGGGCAGCGAGGCGCAAACGCCGGACCCGCTGATTATTGCGCGCGAGGGCGCCGGCAACGTGCCGGCCTATCGCGGGCTTGCCTACATCGTGTTCGAGCGGCTGCCGCTCGCGGACTTCGGCAACCGCATCCCGCAGCTTTCGTTCGAGCTGATGCGCCCGCTCGGGCGGCTGGAAAAGATGGTGCGCGCGGTGACGCTGATCCCCGGCACCACCGAGTTCGGCTACGAGCCGGCGAATGTCGTGCGGATTTTCGGTCCCGGCCAGTTCGCGGCCGAGAATCGCCATGCCGCGCATGCGGTATCCGATGTCGAGGCCGCGCTCGACGATCTGCAGGGCGCATGCCCGAATCTCGAACGCGTCGCGATCGTGGTCGCATGGTTCGGCAACGACCTGCGCGCCGACCAATGCACGCTGACGCCAGCGGTCGATTCCGCGATCAAGCGGACCTTTCCACCAGCATGGTCGGTTGCAGGGGTGGCGCGCCCCGGCGCGCCGGTCGTCTCGACAGTCGGCGGCCGCCCGGCCTATGGCGGCACGCCCTCGGACGACAGCGTGACGCATCTGATCCAGGAGCTGATCGCGCGCGGCATCAAGGTCACGCTCTATCCGTTCATCGTGATGGATATTCCGGCCGGCAATGCGCTGACCGATCCCTACACCGGCGCGGCCTCGCAGCCGGCCTATCCCTGGCGCGGGCGCATCACCTGCAATCCGGCGCCCGGCCAGCCCGGCTCGCCCGACGGCACCGCGGCGGCGGCGACGCAGCTCGACGCGTTCTTCGCCGGCTATCAGGGGCGACGCGCATGATCCTGCACTACGCGCAGCTCGCCGCGGAGGCGGGCGGCATCAACGCGTTCGTGATCGGCTCGGAGCTGCGCGGGCTGACGCGCGTGCGCTCCGCGTCCGGCGTCTATCCGGCGGTCGGGCATCTCGCGACGCTCGCCGCCGACGTGAAGGCGATCCTCGGCGGCACGACGATCGTCACCTATGCGGCCGACTGGACCGAGTACGGCGCGCATGTGGTGGACGGCGGCGCGAGCGAGGTGCGCTTTCCCCTCGATCCGCTCTGGGCGTCGCCGGGGATCGACGTTGTCGGCATCGACTATTACGCGCCGCTCGCCGACTGGCGCGACGGCAGCGCACATCTCGACCGGCAGATCGCCGATTCAATTTACGACAAGGATTATCTCGCCGGAAATCTGCGCGGCGGCGATGCCTATGACTGGTTCTATGCCGAACGACGCCGCGCGCGCCGCGCAGACGCGCACACCGATTACCGATGGCCTCGGCAAGCCGTGGGTGTTTCGCGTCAAGGACATCTGGAGCTGGTGGAGCAATGCGCACGTCGAGCGCGTCGGCGGCGCGGAGCTGCCGGGCTCGACCGGCTGGGTGCCGCAGGGCAAGCCGATCTGGCTGACCGAAGTAGGCTGCCCGGCCGTCGACAAGGGCGCGAACCAGCCGAGCGTGTTTCCCGATCCGAAGTCGGCGGAGTCGGGCCTGCCGTATTTCTCCACCGGCAAGCGCGACGACCTGATCCAGCGCCGCATGCTCGAAGCGGTGCTGCAGACGTTCGATCCTGCGCATGGCGCGACGTTCGCGAACAATCCGGTCTCGACGGTTTACGGCGCGCGCATGCTCGACCCGTCCGCGATCCATCTGTGGACCTGGGACGCGCGGCCTTATCCGCTGTTTCCGGCGGCGACCGATATCTGGAGCGACGGGCCGAACTGGGAAACCGGGCATTGGCTCACCGGCCGGCTCGGCGGCGCGCCGCTCGATGCCTTGATCGAGGCCATTCTGAACGATGCCGGCATCGATGACTTCGACGCGTCGCGGGCTGGGGGAGGGGCCGGACGGCTATGTCATCGACCGCCCGATGTCGCCGCGCGCCGCCATCGAGCCGCTCGCGCTCGCCTACGCGTTCGAAGCGAGCGAGGACGGCGCGACCATGCGCTTCCGTCCGCGCGGCGGCGAGCCGGTCGCGGACCTGACCGAAGACGATCTGGTGCTGCCGGAGGACGCCGCGTCGCTGCGCCTGACGCGCGCGCAGGAAACCGAATTGCCGCGCGAGGTGTCGATCGGCTTCACCGATGCCGAACTCGACTATCGCCGCTCGGCCGTGTCGTCGCGCCGCCTGGTCGGCGGCGCCGCGCGCGCCGCGCATGCGGACCTTAGCGTCATCACCAACGACGCCGCGATGGAGCGCCGCGCCGAAATCTGGCTGCAGGATCTGTGGGCGGGCCGCGAGACCGCGGAGTTCGCGTTGCCGCCGAGTGCGCTCAGGCTCACGCCGGGCGACGTGATCCGGCTCGATGCGGGCGGGCGGCGAGCGCGTGCTCGAGTTGCGCGAGACGGTCGATACCGAGCAGCGGCGCGTGCGTGCTCGCGCGATCGATGTCGATGTGTTTTCGTTGCCGCCCGCGACACCGCGCCGTCCGCCGCCGCCATTGCCGGTGCCGGTCGGGCCGGTGCATGCGCTCGTGCTCGAACTGCCGGCGCTGCCGGGCGACGATCCGCCGGTGCTCGCGCATCTCGCGGTTTCGGCCAATCCGTGGCCGGGGCCGGTCGCGGTGTGGCGCTCGCTTGACGACGGGATAAGTTATCAGCTGCTCACCATTGTCGAGGCGCCCGCGGTCACCGGCGACACGCTGGACGACCTGCCGCGGGGACCAACGAGCCGCTGGGACCGTGTGGCGCGCACGCGCGTGAAGCTGCACGGCGGCGCGCTCGCCTCGGCGTCGGATTTGCGCGTGCTGAGCGGGGCAAACGCCGCGGCGGTACGGCGGCCGGACGGCGCGTGGGAAATCCTGCAATTCGCCAACGCGGTGCTGACTGCCGAGCGAACCTACGAGATATCGCGTCTGCTGCGCGGCGAACTCGGCAGCGAAGCCGCGATCGGCAATCCGCTTCGCCGCAGGTGCGCCGTTCGTCGTGCTCGATCCGCACGTCGTGCCGATCGCGCGCGGGCATCGAGATGATCGGGCGGCGCATGAAGCTGCGCGTGGTCGCGGCCAACCGCAATCATGGCGATCCGAGCGCGGTCGAGATTGAACTGCGTCCGGGCGCGCTCGCATATCAGCCGCTTGCGCCGGTGCATCTGCGTGCGCGCCGCGAAGCCGGTGGCGTGCAATTCACATGGCGCGCGCGCCGCCGCGGACTTGCGGGCGTGACGTTCGCGGCGCGGCCGGATGTCGGCGAGGCGAGCGAAGCCTACGCGCTCGACATTCTGTCCGGGCCGACGGTGGTACGGACACTGAGCACCGGCACGCCATCCGTTCTTTACGCGGCCGGCGACGAGATCGCTGACTTCGGCAGCGCGCAGTCATCACTGTCGGTCCGCCTCCATCAGCTTTCCGCCGCGGTCGGCCGCGGCCTGCCTGCCATCGCAACCCTCACGCCCTGAGGTCCCCCATGAGCGCTTCGGCCAATCTGGCGCTGCCTTTCATCGAAGGCGGCGAGCTTCTCCCCGACGTGACGCTGAACGAGACGCTGCGCCTGATCGACACGCTGGTGCAACTCGCGATCGTCGATCGCGATCTCAATGCGCCGCCGGGCTCGCCGGCCGAAGGCCAGCGCTGGATCGTCAAGGCGAGCCCGTCGCCGACCGGCGCTTGGGCCGGCCACGGCAATCACATCGCGGCGTGGCAGGACGGCGGCTGGGTGTTCTGCGTGCCGCAAGTCGGCTGGTACGCCTATGTGATCGACGAAGAGCGCGCTGCTCGCCTGGAGCGGCACCGCGTGGGTGAACGCGCTTGCCAGGTCTCGCGTTGCTGCAGAATCTCGCGCTGCTCGGCGTCGGCACCACGGCGGACGCAACCAATCCGTTCAGCGCCAAGCTCAACAACGCGCTCTGGGCCGCCAAGACCGTGGCCGAGGGCGGCGACGGGCATCTGCGCTACAAACTGAGCAAGGAGAGCGCAGCCAAGACGCTCTCGCTGCTGATGCAGACCAATTTCTCCGGCCGCGCCGAGGTGGGACTGACCGGCGACGACGATTTTCATTTCAAGGTATCGCCTGACGGATCGGCCTGGACCGACGCCATCGTCATCGACCGATCGACCGGCAAGCTCACCCTCGCGGGCTTCACCAGTCCGGCGGCGACGCGCCAGCTTCTCTCCGCCGCGCCGCTCGATGCGGCCGCCTACAACGGAATGCAGCTCAACGGCGGCATGGAGGCGAGCCAGGAACATGCCACCGGCAGCGTGACGCTGACCGGCAGCGGCTCTCTGCAGACGAAATATCTCGTCGACGGCGTGATGGCGGCGTACCGCGGCTCATTCGTGGCAGCGGGCCAGCAGGTGACCGATGCGCCGGCCGGTTACCGCAACTCGCGTGAGGTTCACGGTTTCGACCGCGCAAAGCTCGCTCGGATCGAGCGACGAACTGTCGGTGCTGATGCCGATCGAAGGGGTCTGCACTGCACGGCTCGCGCTCGGCATCGGCGATCGCTGCGACGATCTCGTTCGGCTTTTGGGTCAAGGCGCACCGCACCGGCACCTATTCGGGTTCGCTCCGCAACGCCGCCAAGAATCGCTCCTATCCGTTCAGCTTTGCGGTGAACGTAGCGGACACGTGGGAGTTCAAGACCATTACCGTAGCCGGCGATACCGGCGGCACCTGGCAGACCGGTACCGGTGTCGGGCTCTATCTCAATATCTGCATCGCGGGCGGTGCCTCGCGCGTCGACACGGCTGGCGCATGGACCGGCGCGGATTACAGCGGGGCAACGTCGACCACCAACGGTGTGGCGGCGACCAGTGACACGTTCCAGATCACTGGCGTGATCGTACTGCCGGGCATCGAATTGCCGGACTTCACACAAGCGCCACGCATCATGCGGCCGTTCACGGACGAGCTGTCATTGTGCCAACGCTATTTCGAGAAGAGCGCCGCCCTGAGCACGCCGGTCCTCACCGCAAACGACGCGACCTTTCTGTTCACGATCATCGCATCCTCGGTGGCGAACGGGGCCGGCCTTGGTGATGTTCGTTACAAGACGCGCAAGCGGCCGAGCGCCGCCGTCGTTACCTATCCGTACACGACGCCGACCAATACCGGGCGGATCTCATCCAATGGCGGCGTTGATTATGGCGCCGGTTCGGGCGCGACGCTTTCGAGCGGCGAAGGCGGATTTAGCGTCTACAACACCACCGGCGGCGCGATGACGATCTCGCAAAACCAGGTCATTCTTGGCTGGTACGCCGACGCCAGACTCGTTTGAGGCGAGCGACCCCCCATTGCGAGCGCGGACCGCTTCGGTGGTACCGCGCGACAAACCCTTTCCGTGGTTCCTCCGCGCCTTTATATCAGCGCGTCTTCGTGGAGGATTTCCTGCATGGACGTGCAAGACGCCGTCGCGACCCGGTATTCCTGCCGGGCCTTCCTTCCCAGGCCTGTTCCCCTCGACATCGTCCGCGACATTCTCGATCGTGCGGCGCGCGCACCCTCCGGAGGCAACGTCCAGCCCTGGCTGGTGCATGCGCTGGCTGGCGATCGGCTTGAATCCCTGAAGGCGCAACTGCGCCCGCGCTTTGCCAAGGAAATCCCGCGCGGGGAGGGGGCCGAATATCAGGTCTATCCGCCGGACTTGAAGGAACCGTATTACACCCGCCGCGCCCGTGTCGGCTCGCAGCTCTATGAGTCTATCGGTATCGCGCGTGACGACCGTCCGGGCCGCTATCGTCAGTTTGCGCGCAATTATCTCTTTTACGACGCGCCGGTCGGCCTGTTCGTCTCGATGGACCGCATCATGGGTCCGCCGCAGTGGTCCGACGTCGGCGGCTTCATCCAGAACATCATGCTGCTGGCACGTACCCACGGCCTGCATACCTGCGCGCAGGAAGCCTGGACGTCGTGGCACAAGACCGTCTCGGCGTTCCTCAAGCTGCCGCCGGAGCACATCCTCTTTTGCGGCATGGCGCTCGGCTACGCGGATGAAGCCGCGCCGATCAATGGCTGGCGTTCGGAGCGCGAGCCGGTCGACGCTTTTACGACTTTCGACGGGTTTTGAGCCCGTGCCGAAAGCCCCACTCTTGACACTGTCGGCCTTTAGGCGCTTCACGGCTGGACGGGTTGAGGAATTCATGGGACTGCCGCGCGCCTTGCCGCTCGCTTTAGCGCTGATCTGCGCCGCGCCCGAATTTGCCGCTGCGGCCGAGCGCAAGAGTTGCCTCTCGCCCGACGAGCGCCGCGCCGTCACGGCTGCGAACAAGGCTGTGCCGCTCGGACGTGCGATGCGCCTCGTTAAGGCGAAAACCGGCGGGGAAGTGCTGAAGGCACGGCTCTGCCGGCAGGAGCGGGGACTGGTCTACGTACTGACAGTGCTTGCCCGCGATGGCAAAGTGACGGAAGCCCGAGTCGACGCGGCCGATGGCCGGTGGCTCGAGGGCTCTGGGGGATAAATTGCGCCTTGCTCGTCGTCGAGGACGATCCCGATCTCAATCGTCAGCTCGCCACCGCCCTGACCGATGCCGGTTATGTGGTCGACCGCGCGTTCGACGGCGAGGAAGGCCATTACCTCGGCGAGACCGAACCGTACGACGCCGTGATCCTCGACATCGGCCTGCCGAAGATGGACGGCATTTCGGTGATCGAGTCATGGCGCCGCGCGGGGCGCGCCATGCCGGTGCTGATGCTCACCGCCCGCGACCGCTGGAGCGACAAGGTGCAGGGCTTCGATGCCGGCGCTGACGATTATGTCGCGAAGCCGTTCCATCTGGAAGAAGTGCTGGCGCGCGTGCGCGCGCTGTTGCGCCGCTCCGTCGGCCACGCCAAGAGCGAGTTCACCTGCGGGCCGGTTCGGCTCGACTCGCGGACCGGTCGCGTCAGCGTCGACGGCAATCCCATAAAGCTGACCAGCCACGAATATCGTCTGCTCTCATACTTGATGCATCACACCGGTCGCGTGGTTTCGCGCACCGAACTGGTCGAGCATCTTTACGATCAGGATTTCGATCGCGACTCCAATACCATCGAGGTCTTCGTCGGCCGCATCCGCAAGAAGCTCGGCGTCGACGTGATCCAGACCGTGCGCGGGCTTGGCTATCTCCTGACGCCTCCCAACGTGTGATGTGTGCACGCATGATCCCGAAAAAGCCTGTCCCGCACGTGATGCGGGACGGACACCGGTTTTCGGATAAGATCATGCGCGAGAAACATGCGCGCTAATTCGCTCGCGCTGCGCCTCTTTCTATCGGCCACCGCCGTCACGGTGGCCATCCTGCTCATCACCGGCGTTGTGTTGTCGTCGCTCTATCGCGATGGCGTCGAGCGTTCGTTCGACCGGCGGCTCGATGTCTATCTCAAAACTCTCGTTGCCGATGTGTCGGCGCCGGAGGAGACGGAGAAGCTCCCGCAGTCGCTCGGCGAGCCGTTGTTCGAATTGCCGCTGTCCGGCTGGTACTGGCAGACGACGCGGCTCAGCGCCCCCAGGGCGGAAGTGAAATCCTCGCGCTCGCTGTGGGATGCGGGGCTGCCGCGCCTGGAAGATCTCGGGGTGCAGACCGGACCTGACGGCACGCGCAAGCGCTATGTCGCGGGACCGGAGGATCAGCGACTGCGCATGGTCGAGCGAACGGTCGACCTCGGCGAGGAAGGGCGCTATCTCGTCCAGGTCGCGGGCGACGCGCAGGAGGTCGAGGAGGAAGCGCAGTCCTTCGACCGCGCGCTCGCCGTTACGTTCGGTTTGCTGGCGGTCGTGCTTGCTGCTGACGACGATGTTTCAGGTGCGTTTCGGCCTCGCGCCGCTCAAGCGTATTTCGCAAAGTCTCGCGGCCATACGCGCCGGCACAGCTGAGCGTCTCGCAGGGCAGTTTCCCGGAAGAGATCGCGCCGCTTGCGCGCGAAACCAACGCGCTGATTGATGCCAATCGCGAAATCGTCGAGCGCGCGCGTACCCACGTCGGCAATCTCGCTCACGCGCTGAAAACGCCGCTCTCCGTGATCGTCAACGAGGCGGCCGCGCGCGGCGACGACCCGCTCGCCGCCAAGGTGCGCGAGCAGGCGGCCGTGATGCGCGATCAGGTGCAGCATCACCTCGAGCGCGCCCGGATCGCGGCGCGTGCGACGGTGGTCGGCACCGTGACGGAAGTTGCGCCCGTGGTAATCGCGCTCGCGCGCAGCATGGAGAAAATCCATCGCGACCGCGGCATCGCGATCGACATCGAGGCGCAGCAGGACGCACGCTTTCAGGGCGAGCGGCAGGATCTGGAGGAAATGGTCGGCAATCTGGTCGACAATGCCTGCAAGTGGGCGCAGTCGCGCGTCGCGATTGAGGTGCTGGCGACACGTTCCGACAGCGGTCAGACTGCGCATGGACTGCGCGTCGTGGTCGACGATGACGGGCCCGGATTAACACCGTCTCAGCGCGAGCAGATGCAGGCGGCACAGCGCGGCCACCGGCTCGACGAGACCAAGCCCGGAACCGGCCTCGGCCTCTCGATCGTGGTCGATCTCGCCGCGCTTTATGGCGGTGCGCTCACACTCGGCACCGCGCCGATCGGCGGGCTGCGGGCGGAACTGGTGCTGCCCGCGGCGTAAGGTCTTTTGCCTGAATCGGCAGGCCGCGCTAGAAACGCGCCTTCGCCCGGTCGCCGTGGGGCGATATCGGGAACCGCATGCCGACAGCGAAAACCTTCGCCAGCGCCGTTTTGAGCGTGCTCGCTGGCCTTTCGCTGGCCGCCTGCGCGGGCGGGGACAATCCTCCGCCAAAGCCGGAAACCACCGCCTCCGTCGGTATCACGGGCGGGGTGCTGGGCGGCGCCATCGGCACCACGCTGGATGAGCGCGACCGCCAGCGCGCCTTCGCGGCCGAGGTGCAGGCGCTCGAGCAGGGCGAACCGGGCGAGCCGATCGGCTGGCGCGGTGATGGGCCGAAACGCTACGGAACGGTCATTCCCGGTGCGCCGTATCAGCTTCGCGGCGTCCGCTGCCGCGACTACACCCACGCCATCTATATCGACGGGAAGCCGCAGACCGCCCGCGGGACCGCTTGCCGCAATCCAGACGGAAGCTGGACACCGGCCGGCTGAGCCCGCGCAAGCGATTGTTCCTCAACGGGTTCTTAACGCCCGGTTGCTAATTCTACCCAAAGGTAACCTGGGGTAAGGGCATGGCCGACGCGGTGCCCAGTGAGAAGCTGCGTGACTATCTGCGCGAACTGAAGCCGCAAGCGCGTGCGCTGCTGGCGGCAGAGCTTGAGCGCGCGATGTTGCGCGGCGAGGAGCCGCCGGGCACCTCCACGATCCTCGAAGAACTGCGCCGGGACGCGCGCCGCGAGGGCCGCAAGCTGGTGCGGGTCGGCAACGCGCAACGGCTGTTTTATCTCCCCGCTCGAGCCCTTCCTTGTCGACGACGCGGCGGAACGAAAGCATCAAGGCCGCATCGCGCGCGTTTGTCTCACGCCGATCTGGGAGTGGATGTCGCGCGAGCTGATGCCGAACGAGACGAGGACCTATTCGGATCAGGTCAACCTGCTGCTTGCCGCCAACGAGAGAAGCGGCGTCGAGCATGTCGCGCGCGCGTTTCAGGATCTTGCCGAGCAGCGCATCCGCGAGGTGCTGATCGCAACGCGCTCGGACGACAAGGCGCAGCGCCGCGTCGCGATGCAGGTCGGAACGCCGCACGCACTTGAGAACCTTGCGCGAGCTGGCCGCCATCCTAAAGGCGCGCGATGCGCTCGCCATCATCGGCTCGCGCCTGCCGGCCACCATCGGCAATCTCGCCGACGAGCAGCTCGAAAACGTCACCGCGCTGCTCGATTCCCCGATCGGGCGGCACCGCGATGTCTTCCTCTATGCCATGCTCATCGCGATGAGCCGGCTTGGCTCGCCATGGCAGATCATCCGCCTCGCCATCCATGCCGCCAAGAGCGATGTCGCCTCGCGCGTCGCCGCAACGCCGTTCGCCGTGGCGGTCGACGTGGTGCTCGCCGATATCGAGCGGATGATCGATACGCTGCATGCGAAAATGAATGCCGGACAAGGCGCCGACGCCGCAACGTTGCTGAAGAACATCCACGATGCGGCGCGCGCCTTGCACACCGAGATGGATTTGTCCGGCGACTCAGCCTGGGCGCGGCAGCTTGCGGCTTCGCGCGCGACCGTCGCCAGGCTGCTGCAGGCTGAAATCGAAAATCTTCCCGGTCAGGTGCGCCGCCTGCTGCGTCCGCGCACCGCGAGGGAGGTCGGCTACATGGGCGCGGTCGATGCCGGGGATGTCGCCGAGGTCGAGGCCAAGCTCGCGTTGACCGCTACGTGCCGCAACTATGCGGGCGAGCTTGCGATCAGCGAGACGACGCGGCGCGTCACCTCGGAACTGCAGACCTACTTCGACAACGGCATGCAGGTGCTGCTCGACCGGCTGCGCGCGGCTCCTGATGCGGAGCGTGGCTTCCGCCAGAGCCAGGTCGACGCGGCGGTGAAGTTCTGCGCCAAGCTGTTCGGTGACGAGTACGCGGGCGTACTGGGCAAGGCGGCGGACATTGCCGCCAAGGGCGAGCTGAAGGCCGCGAAGGCCTGAAGGCGCTAGGCCGCGACGCTGATCGTTCCGGCGCTGTTGTCGACCATCACCGGCGAGTGCAGGTATTCGATCGCGGGCGGCGTGCCGTATTTGCCTTCGACGAAGCTGCGCCACTCTGCCGTGTAGACCCGATCGGCATCGGCGCGCGACGCCCACACGTAAATGCCGCCGGCGCGCTTGCCCATCCTCGCTCATGAAGTAGTTCTTGCGCAGCAGGCCGGGAATGCCTTTGTACTTCGGTGCGGTTCCCTGAAAGGTCTTGGTGATCTCCGCGAGCGTGGCCGGCTGCGGCAGATGGAACGTGACGATCGTGACGATCATGGGAGTCTCCGGCGTTTGTGAGGGCATTCTGCCATCGCCCGGCCCGGCGATGCTACGCCAGTGGCCGAAGCGATTGCCATTCAGTTTCCTGCGAGCGGCACTTTGATTTGCCTCATTGCGGCGCGGCGGGCGGCGTGATGTAAAAGCCGCGTATGAGCTTATGGCTTTTGTTCGCGCTGATGACCGTGGCGGCGATTTTCGCCGTGCTGTGGCCGCTTGCGCGCGGCCGGGCGGTGCGTTCGGGAAGCGATGTCGCGGTCTATCGCGATCAGCTTGACGAAATCGCGCGCGACCGGGCCGCCGGCCGGATCGGTGAGGCGGAGGCGGATGCCGCCCGCGTCGAGGTTTCGCGCCGTCTGATCGCCGCCGCGGATGCCGCGCCTGCGGCAAGTGCAACCCCCGCGGGATCGACGTTTCGCCGCCGCGCCGCGGCCGTTGCCACGCTGGTCGCCATCCCCGCCATCGCGGCTGCGCTCTATCTCACGCTCGGCTCGCCGCAACTCCCCGGCCAGCCGCTCGCCAGCCGCCCCGCAACTCCCCCGCAAAATCGCTCGCTCGACACGCTGGTCGCGCAAGTCGAGGCGCATCTGGAAGCCAAGCCCGACGATGGGCGCGGCTGGGAGGTCGTCGCGCCGGTCTATCTGCGGCTCGGCCGGTTTGAGGATGCCGTAAAGGCAAGGCGCAATGCGCTGCGCCTGAACGGCGCGAGCGCGGAGCGTGAGGCCGACCTCGGCGAGGCGCTGATGGCGGCCGGCAACGGCGTGGTGACGGATGAGGCGAAAGCCGCGTTCGATCGCGCACTGACCCTCGATCCCAAGCACGCCAAGGCGCGCTTCTTCCTTGCCGTCGCGGCGCATCAGGACGGAAAGACTGAGGACGCCGCCGCGATCTGGCGCGACATGCTGAAGGATGCGCGGCCGGATTCGCCCTGGGTCGGCGCGGTGCGCGCGGCGCTTGCCCGCGTTGGCGGTGCGGCGCCGCCTGGGCCGAGCGCCGAGGATGTCGCCGCCGCCGAACAGATGGCGCCGGAAGATCGTAACGCGATGGTGCGCGGGATGGTCGAGCGCCTCGCCGAACGTCTCAAAAGCGATGGCTCGGACGTGGAGGGCTGGCTGCGGCTGGTGCGCGCCTATACGGTGCTGGGCGATCGCGACCGCGCGCTGTCGGCGGCCGCGGACGCGCGCAAGGCGCTCGGTCATGATGGCGACAAGCTTCGCCGTCTGGATGACCTGATGAAGGAATTGAGGCTGGAGGGATGACGCGCAAGCAGCGGCGGCTCGCTCTGATCGGCGCAGGCCTTGGCGTGCTCGGCCTCGCGGCGGGGCTCGTGCTGTTCGCGTTGAAGGACTTCGATCGTGTTCTTCAATTCGCCGACCGACGTGGTGGAGAAGAACATCGCGCCCGGCGCGCGCATCCGCCTCGGCGGACTGGTGAAGCCCGGCAGCCTCGAGCGCGGCGACAATCTGAAAGTCCGTTTCGAGGTGACCGACGGCAACAAGTCCGTCTCGGTCCGTTACACCGGCATTCTCCCCGATCTGTTCCGCGAGGGCCAAGGCATCGTGACCGAAGGCGCACTCGACGCCGCCGGCACGTTCAACGCCGACAGCGTGCTCGCCAAGCACGATGAGCAATACATGCCGAAGGAAGTCGCGGACGCGCTGAAGAAGCAGGGGCACTGGAAGACCGAGGGCGCGGGCGTCTGCGCTCGCAGAAGGGAGCCGCGAAGTGACGCCGGAATTCGGCCACTACGCGCTTGTCCTCGCGCTTGCGCTCGCACTGGTGCAGGGCGTCGTGCCGCTGTGGGGCGCCCGCGTGAATGACGCGACGCTGATGGGTGTCGCTGGCTCGACGGCGATTGCCCAGTTCGTTTTCGTCGCTGCGTCTTTCGCAGCGTTGACCGCGGCCTACGTCGGCTCCGATTTCTCGGTGCTGAACGTGTTCCAGAATTCTCATTCCACGATGCCGCTCGTCTACAAATTCACCAGCGTGTGGGGGAACCACGAAGGCTCGATGCTGCTGTGGGTGCTGATCCTCGCGGTGTTCGGCGCGCTGGTCGCGCTGTTCGGCGGAAATCTTCCCGCCACGCTGAAGGCCAACGTGCTCGCCGTGCAGGCCTGGATCGCGGCCGCGTTCTATGTCTTCATTCTGGTCACCTCGAACCCATTCGCGCGCATCGCGACCGCGCCCGCCGAGGGGCGCGACCTCAACCCGATCCTGCAGGACATCGGCCTCGCGGTGCATCCGCCGCTGCTCTATCTCGGCTATGTCGGCTTCTCGATCTCGTTCTCGTTCGCGGTCGCGGCGCTGATCGAAGGCAGGATCGATGCCGCCTGGGCGCGCTGGGTGCGGCCGTGGACGCTGGTCGCGTGGATGTTCCTGACGCTCGGCATCGCGATGGGCTCGTACTGGGCCTATTACGAACTCGGCTGGGGCGGCTGGTGGTTCTGGGACCCGGTCGAGAACGCCTCGCTGATGCCATGGATCGCCGGCACCGCGCTGCTGCACTCCGCCGTCGTGATGGAGAAGCGCAACGCGCTGAAGGTCTGGACCATCCTGCTCGCGATCCTGACCTTCTCGCTCTCGCTGCTCGGCACCTTCCTGGTGCGCTCCGGCGTGCTCACCTCGGTGCACACCTTCGCGGCCGACCCGTCGCGCGGCGTCTTCATCCTCGCCATTCTGGTGCTGTTTATCGGCGGCGAGCCTCGCGCTCTATGCGTGGCGCGCGCCGGCGCTGAAACAGGGCGGCATCTTCGCGCCGATCTCGCGCGAAGGCGCGCTGGTGTTCAACAATCTCTTCCTCACCGCCGCCTGCGCAACCGTGTTCATCGGCACGCTATATCCGCTGGCGCTCGAAGCGCTCACCGGCGACAAGATTTCCGTCGGCGCGCCGTTCTTCAATCTCACCTTCGGCCCGCTGTTCATTCCGCTGCTGATCGCAGTGCCGTTCGGGCCGCTGCTCGCGTGGAAGCGCGGCGATTTGCTCGGGGCAGGGCAGCGATTGCTGGCCGCGGTCGCGCTCGGCGTGGTCGCGCTCACCGTGACATTCGCAATCCAGCGCGGCGGGCCGGTGCTGGCGCCGTTCGGTATCGGGCTTGCGGTCTACGTGATGGCGGGCGCGCTGACCGATCTGATCGAGCGTGTCGGCTTGTTCCGCGTGCCATTCGGTGACCGCATTCGCCCGCGCGCGCGGGTTGCCGCGCTCGGCGTGGGGCACGACGGTCGCGCACTTCGCCGCCGGCATGCTGCTGTTCGGGGTGATCGCCGAGAGCCAGTGGAATGCCGAACGCATCGTCTCGCTCAAGCCGGGCGAGAGCGTGTCGGTGCGCGGCTACGATGTGACGCTCGATGGCATGACCCCGCGGCAAGGGCCGAACTATCGCGAGCTGGTTGCGCGCTTCACGGTGCGGAGCGGCGGCGAGATCATCGACGTGCTCGAACCCTCCAAGCGCACATTCCCCCAGCGCGAGATGTCGACCACCGAGGCCGCGCTGCTGACGCGCGGCGCATCGCAGCTTTATCTCTCGCTCGGTGACGTCGCTGCGGACGGCGCGATCGCGATCCGGCTCTATCACAAGCCGTTCGTGCTGCTGATCTGGTTCGGTTGCGTCGTGATGGTGTTTGGCGGCGCGCTGTCGCTATCGGATCGCCGCTTGCGCGTCGGCGCGCCGAAGCCTGCGCGGCAGAAGCCGTCGCTGCAGCCGGCGGAGTAGGGTGGTGCGGCGGGTCTCGATCGTGCTTCTGGTACTGGCGTTGAAACTGCACCTGCGCTCGCGGTGCAGCCCGACGAAATCCTGAAGGACCCCGCGCTGGAGACACGCGCCCGCGCGCTCTCCCAAGAGCTGCGCTGCATGGTGTGCCAGAACCAGTCGATTGACGATTCCGACGCGCCGCTTGCCAAGGATTTGCGCGTGCTGGTGCGCGAGCGCCTGACCGCGGGCGACAGCGACCGCCAAGTGATCGATTATCTGGTGTCGCGCTACGGCGAGTTCGTGCTGCTTCGGCCGCGGCTCTCGATGCAGACGTTGGTGTTGTGGATTGCGCCGTTTGCTGTGCTGGCGACTGGCCATTATTGGATTTTTCATCTCGCGCCGGCGCGGCTTGCCGCAGTCCGCCGCGTCCGAACCGAAGCTGAGTGCGAAGGAAGAAGCGCGTGTCGCCGCGCTGCTGAAGGACTAGCGCGTCGGCGCAGGTGCCGACACCATTGTCCTTGAACAGATTCATCAATCGATCCGCCACCACTTCATGCCCCTTGGGCGTCCAGTGATCGCCGTCGCCAAAATAGTGCTCCGCGCCTTCGAATGACACATAGGGAATCTTCTGTGCATTGAGAAATTCTTCCAGCTTCGCATCGCGATATTGCAGCCCGACGAGAAATTTCGCGCCTTGCGACTGCACGAAGTCGCGCGTCATCCCGATCAGATGCTCGGTCGGATCGGGCACCGCGACCACCGGGTTTGCGACCAGCACATAGGCCGACACGAACACGCGAAATACCCAGGAGTTTTTCGCAAGCCAGTTGTCGGCGAAATAGAGATGCCGCGACCGCGGCACCGGCTGCCCGCGAAACTCACCAGCGGACAAATCGAAGTACGGCTTGTAGGGCCCATCCTGCCGCGTATTGGCGGTGTTGTCCTTGCGGTCGTTGTCGACGCACACCATCAGCACCAGCACGTTCGGCTTGATGCGCGGCCAAAGCTTCTTGAGCAGCAGGTATTCCTGATCAGTGCCGTAGGCCGTCACGCCCGCATTGACGATGCGGTGCTCGGGCATTTTCGCGCGCAACAGTTCGGTGAAGCGCTCATTCTGTTCGGCATCGTAGCCCCACACGAACAAGTCGCCGGTGAAGGCGATGGTCGGCTTGGCCGCCGTGTCGTGCTCGATGTCGCGCAGGCCGAGGCTGTTGTGACGCACATTGATGGTGCGGATGCCAGTGAACGAGACATTCGAGTTCGGGACCGGATACCAGCCAAGCTCGGCATCGTAGTTGTAGATGCGGTCCGCACCGACGCGATGTGCGCGCAGATAGCGCAGATCGACAGCGCGCAGCACGACTTCGGCGACCACGAGCGTCGCGATCACGATCGCGAATTGTACCAGCACGGCGCGCCATATGCTGTGCTTCGCGCTGCGCAGTCCTTCGCCGCAGATGTCACCGCGCGATCAATCCCGTTCTCGGCAAGAAATTGCTTCATCCGCTCCGCGACAAATGCATTGCCCTTGGGCGTCCAGTGATTGCCATGCGTCGGATAGGTTTCGGCCTCACCGAACGCGACGTAAGGAATCTTCTGCGCCGTCAAGAAGCCTTCGTAGCGCGCATCCGGCCGCTGCAAGTCCCACCAAAAATCTCCCGCCTTTCGCCGCCACCATGTCGCGCATCATTCCGATCAGGCGTTCGGTCGGGTCCGCCAACCGCAGCGGCGGATGCTTCAAATACACATAGGCGGAAATCGCAACACGCACGACCCACGAATGCCGCGCCATCCAGGAGTGACCAAAATAGAGATGACGCGATTGCGGGACCGGCTGCCCGCCGAACCCGCCGGCCGCGAGATCGAAATAGGGTTTGTACGGCCCGTCGTATCGCAAGTTCGTCGTGTTCTCGATGCGATCGTTGTCGATGCAGATCATCAGCAAGACGACGTTCGGCGTGAGCCGATCCCATAGCCGCTTCAGCGCGAGATACTCCTGATCTGTGCCGTAGGCGTTCACGCCCATGTTGACGATGCGATGATCCGGCATCGTGCCGCGCAGCAGGTCGGTAAAGCGCTCGCCTTGCTCGGCGTCGTAACCCCACACGAATGAATCGCCGACGAATGCGATCACGGGCTTCTGCGTCGCTTCCGGCTCGATGTCGCGCAGGCCGATGCTGTTATGGCGCACATGCACGGTGCGCGAGCCCGTGTAAGTCTGCTCGGAGTTCGGAATCGGAAACCAGCCAAGCTCGGAATCATGCGCATAGACCGGCTGCACGCCGCTTTCGTCCGTACGCAGATAGCGCAAGTCGATCGCGCCGCAGGATAATCTCGGCCGCCGCGAGCGTGATCGCCAGAATCAAGAGCTGGATCGCGACCGCGCGCGGCCAGTTCGCCGCGCTTCCGTCATCTTTCGCCAAGCTCACTCCCCCAAACCACGCCCCGAGAACGCCTAGTTCCACGCATAAGCAACTGAAATTACATCAGAAACATCCTTTTCCCAAGCTTACCAAAGATTAATCCCGCCGACAGGACGCCGTAAGGCGGCGCACTCCATCTTCCCCTTCAACAAGGGGCGCACACCCCAACCGGAATAGATGGAGCCTTCGTCAATGTCGCAGAGCGTTACCCCCGCTCCAAAGCCGCGCTCGGTTCTTTCAGCGCGCCGTATTGTTCTGATGGCTTCCGCTGCCGTGATCGGCGCGGGCGTCCTGTTCTCGGGCGCGCAGTTCGTCGGCAAGCCGGATACCTTCCTTGCAAGCCCTGCCTATGCGCAGTCCGCCCAGCGTCCGGTCGGTTTCGCCGACGTGGTCGAGAAGGTGAAGCCTTCGGTGATCTCGGTGCGCGTCAAGGTTGATGGCGGCGCGCGCACGATGAGCTTTGATGGCGACTCGCCGTTCCCGCCCGGCTCGCCGATGGAGCGCTTCTTCAAACGCTTCGGTTCGCCGGAGGGTGAACGTGGTGAGTCGCCGCGTGCCCCGCGCGGGCGCAACTTCAGCATGGGCCAAGGCTCGGGCTTCTTCATCTCGGCCGATGGCTTTGCTGTGACGAACAACCACGTGGTCGATAAGGCCCAGTCCGTCGAAGTCACGACCGATGACGGCCGGACCTACACCGCCAAGGTGATCGGCACCGATCCCAAGACCGACATCGCGCTGATCAAGGTCGATGGCCGCAGCGATTTCCCGTTTGTCGCGCTTGCCGAGAAGCCACCGCGTATCGGTGATTGGGTGCTCGCGGTCGGCAATCCGTTCGGCCTCGGCGGCACCGTCACGGCTGGCATCGTCTCGGCGCGCGGCCGCGACATCGGCGCAGGTCCGTATGACGACTTCATCCAGATCGACGCGCCCGTGAACAAGGGCAACTCGGGTGGCCCGACTTTCGACGTCGACGGCAACGTGATCGGTGTCAACACCGCGATCTATTCGCCCTCCGGCGGTTCGGTCGGCATCGCGTTCGCGATTCCCTCCGACACCGTGAAGTCGGTGGTGAGCCAGCTCAAGGACAAGGGCGCGGTGACGCGCGGCTGGATCGGCGTGCAAATTCAGCCGGTCAATGCCGACATCGCCGACAGCCTGGGCCTGAAGTCAGCGGAAGGGGCGCTCGTCGCCGAGCCGCAGCCCGATGGTCCGGCCGTAAAGGCAGGCATCCAGTCCGGTGACGTGATCACCTCGGTGAACGGCCAGGCCGTGAAGGACGCGCGCGATCTCGCCAAGAAGATCTCCAGCCTGCCGCCCGGCTCCAATGTGAAGCTCGGTGTCGTCAGCAAGGGTGCGGACAAGAATATGACGGTGACGCTCGGCGAACTGCCGCGCGATCAGCGCCAGGCGAGCGTCGCGCCGCAGGAGAAGGACAGCTCCGGCACCGAAGTGCCGCGTCTCGGTCTCTCACTGGCTCCGGCCGGCAAGGTCGCGGGCGCCGGCAGTGACGGCGTGGTCGTCACGCAGGTCGATCCGGACGGTCCGGCCGCCGCGCAAGGCTTCCGCACCGGGGATGTGATCCTCGATGTCGCCGGCAAGCGCGTCGGCAACCCCGAGGAGGTCCGCAAGGCCTTCGCGGATGCCCGCTCCGGCGGCAAGCGCACGGTTCTCCTGCGCGTGAAGTCTGGTGACAACACGCGCTTCGTTGCGGTCCCGCTCGGCCGCGGCTGATTTCTGCGCCGCGCCCTTAGCAGGCGCGGTGACCAAGCTCGGGGCGTCCCGCCGGCAATCGTCGCCCCCGTCGGCGGTGCGAACCCGGGGGACGGGTGTAACAGCCCGTCCCCACCTTCTACGACCCGGCCCCGGCCTTCCCCGTGCCCCCCAACCGGGCCGGGTCGAATAGGGGGCGGTGGAGTGCCCCTCCGCCGCCCCCGAATTTTTTGGAGGAGTGACTAAGGCCCGAGAGTTGCCCATGAGCCCGGACAATTCGCTAGACTTTGCCGCGACCCGGGTTCAGCACACCCCCATGCGCCTGCTCATCATCGAGGACGACCGCGACGCCGCGGATTATCTGGTGAAAGCTTTCCGCGAAGTCGGCCATGTGGCCGACTGGTCGGCGGACGGCGAGGACGGGCTCGCGCACGCGCTGGACGGCGGCTACGACGTGCTGATCGTCGATCGCATGCTGCCGAAGCGCGACGGACTGTCGGTAATCACCGCGCTGCGCGCGCAGAACGTCGAGACGCCGGTGCTGATCCTCTCGGCGCTCGGCCAGGTCGACGACCGCGTGAAGGGCCTGCGCGCCGGCGGCGACGACTATCTCCCAAAACCCTATTCGTTTGCCGAACTGCTCGCGCGCATCGAAGTGCTGGCGCGCCGCCGCGGCGGGCGCGGGGAGGAAACCTCATACCGCGTCGGCGACCTCGAGCTCGACCGGCTCTCCCACAGCGTCAAGCGCGGCACGACCGAGATCGACCTGCAGCCGCGCGAATTCCGCCTGCTCGAATACTTGATGAAGCATGCCGGACAGGTCGTGACCCGCACGATGCTGCTCGAGAATGTCTGGGACTATCACTTCGATCCTCAGACCAACGTGATCGACGTCCACATCTCGCGGCTGCGCTCCAAGATCGACAAGGGCTTTGCCAACCAGCTTCTGCACACCGTGCGCGGCGCGGGGTACATGATCCGTGACGGCGTTCGCTAAGCTTGTACGCTCGACGGCGTTCCGGCTTACGCTGGTCTATCTTCTTATTTTCGCTCTCTATGCGGCCGCGCTGCTCGCGTATTTCGCGCTGAACACCGGGCGGCTCATCACCGAACAGATCACCGAGACGGTCGACGCCGAAATCACCGGCCTGACCGAGCAGTACACCATCGGCGGATTGCGCCAGCTCATCCTCACGGTGGAGAACCGCTCGCTGCGCCCCGGCTCCAGCCTCTATCTCGTCACCGCGCCGACCGGCCAAGCACTCGCCGGCAATGTCGGCTCACTTGCGCCCGGCGTGCTCGACAAAAATGGCTGGTCCGAGACGGTCTATCGCCGCCTCGACGAACAGGAGGCGGCCGAACACAGGGCGCTGGTGCGCGTGGTGCAATTGAGCGGCGGATTCCGCCTTCTGGTCGGGCGCGATCTCGAAGAACAGCAGCGGATGCGCCAGATCATCGTGGCGGCGGCGCGCGGCTCGGTCGCGCTGGTCATCGTGCTTGGACTTGCCGGCGGATTCTTCGTCACGCGGCGCGTGCTGCGCCGGTTCGATGCCATGACGGAAACCTCTCAGCGCATCATGGAAGGCGACCTGTCGGGCCGGTTGCCGGTGACCGGCACCGGCGACGAAGTCGACCGGCTTGCGCTCAACCTGAACGTCATGCTGGAGCGCATCGAAGCGCTGATGCATGGGCTGAAGGAGGTGTCCGACAACATCGCGCATGACCTGAAAACGCCGCTGACCCGGTTGCGCAACCGCTGCGAGGACGCGTTGCGAACCGCCAAGAGCGAGGCCGATTACCGGGCCGCGCTGCACGGAATGACCGAGGAGTCGGACGGGCTGATCCGTACCTTCGATGCGCTGCTGATGATCGCGCGCGCCGAATCCGGACAGGCGCGCGACAACATGATCGAATTCGATGCCGCCGCGATCGTGAACGGCGTGGCGGAATTGTATGAGCCCGTGGCGGAAGAGAAGGGCTTGAGCCTCAAGGTCGACGCGCCGGAGCCTGCGCGGATCAAGGGCAATCGGGAACTGCTCAGCCAGGCGCTCGCCAACCTGATCGACAATGCGATCAAGTATGCGCGGCCCGCGCCGGGTGCGGCCGGGGAGCCGCCGGAGATTCTGCTTAAGGTGCGCAGCGAGCGCGACCGCGTTCTGATCGTCGTGGCGGATCGCGGCCCGGGGATCGCCGAGGCTGACCGCAGCCGCGCGGTCGAACGGTTCGTCCGCCTGCCGCAAGGTGCCGCCGAGCAGGGCTCCGGCCTGGGCCTGAGCCTCGCGGCCGCCGTCGCGCGCCTGCATGGCGGCGAACTCACATTGGGCGACAATGCCCCCGGCCTGAAGGTGGTAATCTCGCTGCCGAAACTGTAAGCAAACGCTCCGCCTGTGGAACAAGGATTCACGATGGCCGAGCCGGCGAAACGCGCCGCCAAGAAGAAGAGTGATCCTCCTTCCACCGCGCTGACAGCGGCGATCAAGACGGCCCCGAAGCTCTCGGCGCCCAAGGAGGCGCATGCCCGCGTCGCCGAATGGCTCACCGAAATCGCGCGCACCGAAGCCGGCAAATCGCTTAAGTCCCTTCTCGCCACCAAGCCGCGCGTCGGAAAAATTGCCGATGTACTCGCCGCGATCGCGGAGGGCTCGCCGTATCTCTGGGACCTGATACGCACCGATCCCGACCGGTTGGTCGCGCTTCTGGAGGCCGAGCCCGAGGCGCGCTTCCGCGCGCTGATCGAGGACGTCCAGCGCGCCGGCGCGAGCGCCGCCGAAGAAGCCGAGATCATGTCCGCGCTTCGGCGCGGCAAGGCGGAAGCCGCACTGCTGATCGCGCTCGCCGATATCGGCGGCGCGTGGCCACTCGAGCAGGTGACACAAGCACTGACCGAGTTGGCCGATGCGACGCTCGGCGCGTCGGTCCGCTTCCTGCTGCGCGGTGCCGTCGCGCAGAGGAAGCTGAAGCCGCGCGACCCGGCAAAACCGGAGGAGGGCGCAGGCTACACCGTGCTTGCCATGGGCAAGATGGGCGCGTTCGAGCTCAACTATTCGAGCGATATCGACATCATCGTTCTGTACGACGAGGCCGCGCCCGCGCGCGCGGATGGCGTCGAACCGGGTCAGTTCTACGTGCGTCTCACGCGTGGCCTCGTGAAGCTGATGCAGGAGCGCACCGCGGACGGCTACGTGTTCCGCACCGACCTGCGGCTGCGCCCCGATCCGGCCTCGACCCACATCGCGATCTCGATGGCTTCGGCGCTGAACTACTACGAAAGCACCGGGCAGAACTGGGAGCGCGCCGCGATGATCAAGGCGCGCCCTTGCGCCGGCGATCTCGCGCTCGGCGAAAGCTTCCTGAAGGAAGTCGCGCCCTTCATCTGGCGCAAATATCTCGACTACGGCGCCGTCGCCGACGTGCACGCGATGAAGCGCCAGATGGCCGCCTACAAGGGCCATGACGAGATCGCGATCGAAGGCCACAACATCAAGCTCGGCCGCGGCGGCATTCGCGAGATCGAGTTCTTCGTTCAGACGCAGCAACTGATCGCGGGCGGGCGCCATCCCGAACTGCGCGGGCGCCAGACCTTGGCGACGCTCGATGACCTCGCGAAGGGCGGCTG
Source organism: uncultured Alphaproteobacteria bacterium (assembly GCA_963779545.1). GTDB lineage: Bacteria > Pseudomonadota > Alphaproteobacteria > Rhizobiales > Xanthobacteraceae > PALSA-894. The sequence goes on from CAVZYQ010000023.1 coordinate 426,381, forward strand.
GATCAGCCGCGACGCGGCGCGCGATCTTGCCGAGTCCTATCGCTTCCTGCGCGAGGTCGAGCACCGCCTGCAAATGGTGGCGGACGAGCAGACCCACACGCTGCCGGACGAACGCGAGGCGGTCGAGGCATTCGCCCGTTTCCTGGGCTACGCAGATCGCCAGGCTTTTGCGGCCGTGCTGCTCGAACACCTGCGCAAGGTGCAGCGCCATTACGCCAAGCTGTTCGAAGACGCTCCTGCTGCCGACGCCTCCCGCCGCGCGCTTGCCTTCCCGGCCGACAAGGACAGCACCGAAACACTCGACAAGCTCGCCGCGATGGGCTTTCGCCGTCCGCTGGAAGTCAGCCAGGCGGTGCGGCGCTGGCTCAGCGGTGAATATCGTTCGCTGAAGGGCGAATTCGCGCGCTCGCATTTGACCGACCTCGTGCCGGCGCTGATCGATCATCTGGCGCGCTCGGAAAATCCCGATCAGGCGCTGGTCGCGCTCGATCGTTTCCTTGCCGGATTGCACGGCGGCGCGCGGCTGTTGTCGCTGTTGCGGCGCAACCCGGATTTCGTCGCGCTGCTCGGGCTCGTGCTCGGCACCGCGCCGCGGCTCGCCGACATCCTTGCGATCCATCCGCACGTGATGGACGCGCTGATCGAGCCCTCGTTCTTCGGCGCGCTGCCGGATGCCGATAAGCTCGCCGCCGAACTGACCGGCTCGCTCGCGCAGGCGTCATCCTACGAAGACCTGCTCGATCGTGCGCGCCAGTTCGGGCAGGAGCACATGTTCCTGATCGGGGCGCGCATCCTGTCCGGCACGGTGTCGGCCGAGCAGGCGGGTGAAGCTTTCGCGCGTCTTGCCGACGTCATCATCCGTGCCGCCTATCGGGCGGTCGAGACGAATTTCGTCAAACAGCACGGCCGCATGAAGGGCCAGCACAGCGCGGTGCTTGCGCTCGGCAAGCTCGGCGGCCGCGAGATGACGGCGGCCTCCGATCTCGATCTCATCATCATCTACGATTTCGACGAGAACGACCCGCAATCGAGTGGTCCGCGGCCGCTCTATGGCGGCCAGTATTTCGCGCGCGTGACGCAACGCCTTGTCAGCGCGCTCTCGGCGCAAACCAACTATGGCGCGCTTTACAACGTCGACATGCGGTTGCGGCCCTCAGGACGCTCAGGACCGGTCGCCACGATGATCGGCTCGTTCGAAAGCTACCAGGACAACGAAGCCTGGACCTGGGAACACCTGGCGCTCACGCGCGCGCGCGTTGTGGCGGGCTCGCCGGAATTCGCCGCGCGCATCGAGAAGATCATCAAGGACGTGCTCTGCCGGCCGCGCGATGCCGAGACGGTCGCGGGCGATGTCGTGGAAATGCGCGGCGCGATCGCCACCGAGAAGGGCGACAGCGAACTGTGGAACCTGAAGTACGTCGCGGGCGGGCTGGTCGATATCGAATTCATCGCGCAATATCTGCAACTGGTACATGCCGCCGAGAAGCCGGAGATCCTCGATACCGCGACCGCACGCGCGCTCGACAAGGCCGCGCGGCTCGGCGTGCTCGCCGCAGAAGACGCCGATGTGCTGCGGCCCGCGGTGCGGCTCTACCAGAACCTGACGCAAATTCTGCGTCTGTGCGTGAACGCGCCGTTCGATCCGAAGACGGCGGGGCAGGGTCTGCTCAATCTGCTGGCGCGCGCGGCCGACTTGCCGAACTTCACCACGCTCGAAGCGCATCTTGCCGAGACGCAAGGCCGCGTGCGCACGAGCTTCGTGCGGATATTGGGAAAAGCGCCTTAGTCGGAATTTCTTGATCGATCACCGGGCGGCGCTCGCATCGCGTAGCGGCGAGCAGCTCGGCCTAGTTACCGCATTTCCGGCGCCAGCGAAGGCGACTCGGCTTGAATTTGCTCGGGCGGGCAGATGGCCAGCGTCGTATCCACCGGCAACCGCACCAGAACGATGGTGCCGACGCCCAAGGTGGACCGGATACGCATCGCGCCGCCATGCAGCTCGCTTAAGGACTTCGCGATCGCGAGGCCGAGCCCCGAGCCGCGATGTGTCTTGGTGAGCTGGCTTTCCACCTGCTCGAACGGCTTGCCGAGGTTCTTCAGCGCCTCTTTCGGGATGCCGATGCCGGTGTCCTCGATGGCGATGTTGACGTTGTTGCCGACGATGCGCGCCCGCACCGTCACGCGCCCGCCATCCGGCGTGAATTTCACCGCATTGGAGAGCAGGTTGATGATGATCTGCTTGACCATGCGGCGATCGGCGCGCAGCCGGATCGCGGCTCGATCTCGGACTTGACGGTGAGCTGCTTCTCGTCGGCGCGCGCCGCCACCATGCGCATCGTGTCGGAGAGGAAGGAGTCGAGTTCGATCATCTCCGGCTCGAGGCTGGTGCGCCCGGCCTCGATCTTCGACATGTCGAGGATGTCGTTGATGACGTCGAGCAGATAGCGGCCGCTCTCGCGGATGTCGCGGCAGTATTCGAAATACTTCGCGTCGCCGAGCGGGCCGAACAGGCCGGACTCCATCATTTCGGAGAACCCGATGATGGCATTGAGCGGCGTGCGCAGCTCATGGCTCATGTTGGCGAGGAACGCGGACTTCGCCTGGTTGGCTTCTTCGGCGCGATCCTTCTGCTCGGCATAGCGCTCGGCGAGATAGGCGAGCTGTTCGGTCTGCCGTTCGAGCGCCTGCTGCGACTGCCGCAGATCGACCACGGTCGCCTTCAGGCGACGCTCGCTCTCGATCAGCTTTTCCTCGTGCCGCTTGAGCTCGGTGATGTTGGTGCCGACCGAAACGAAGCCGCCGTCCTTGGTGCGCCGCTCGCTGATCTGCAGCCAGCGGCCGTCTTCCAGCTGAGCCTCGAACGTGCGGGCGCCCGGTACTGCGCGGCCCTCGCTGGAGAGCTGCATGCGCACGATCGGCTTGCTGCCGGCGGCCGAGATGTCCTCGTAAGGCATGCCCGGCGCGACGGCTTCGTCGGCAAGCCCATGCAGGCTCTGGAATTTGGAATTGCACAGCACCAGACGATTGTCGGCGTCCCACACCACGAACGCCTCGGAGATCGCCTCGATCGCGTCGGAGAGCCGCATCTCGGCGGTGGCGCTCTCCTCGGCGAGCCGCTTCTGCTCGGTGATGTCGACCGCGATCCCGATGAGATGAGGATGCGGTTCGCCGGGCTGGCGCACCAGTTCGCAGCGCGCGCGCAGCCACACCCAGTTTCCGCTCGCGTGGCGCATGCGGAACACGCGGTCGATCGAGGACGCTCCGGTGTCGGTCAGTTGCGTCGCAAGCTCGTAGAGCTGCACGTCGTCCGGATGCACGAAGCCGCTGATCTCGCCAAAGCCGAGCAGCTTGTTGTTCGGCGGCAGGCCGAGGATGTCGAACATCGACTGCGACCAGAACACGCGGCCGCTCGCGAGGTCCCAGTCCCACAGTCCGCAGCGGCCGCGGTTGAGCGCGGTATCGATGCGGCTGCGCACGGTATCCTCGATGCTGGCGGTTTCACGCATCAGCCGCGACTGCCACAGGAACGCGAAGCCGAGCATCAGCACCACGAATCCGGTCGCCGAGAACAGCGTGATGGCGAGCGTCGTGTCGGCGCGCCATTCGTTGAGCACGACGGCGCGGCGCTGCGTGATCGCGATCTGGCCGAGCGGGTGGGTGAGCCCGCGCAAGGCGAGCAGGATTTTCGATCCGTCGAGCAGCGTGATCTCGTTCACGCCGAGCTGAATCTGGGCGGCCGGTTCGCGCGGATCGCGGCCGATCGCTTCATTGAGCTTGCGGCCGATGTAGCCGTTGAGCGGCGGCTGCGTCGCGATGATGGTGCTGCTTGCGTCGGTGAGCAGGACGAGGCGGCCGCCGGCGGTCGCGCGGCTCCAGTCGAGGCGCTCGAAGGCGCGGAAGCCGCGGATCACGGCGTCGCTGCTGGTCTCGGTGGCGGAGAGGCGCTCCATGCGCTCCGCCGTCACCGTCACGATGAGGTCAAGTTCGTCGGCGGATTTTGCGATCGCCTGCCGCAACCGCTCGCGGATGTCGACCACCGCCGCGATGCCGAGCGTGAAGAGAAAAGCGATGATCAGCACCGGAACGGCGCGGCGCAGAAATGGCTCGGCGGTGAGAAGCCGCCGGTAGGCCGGTCTTGCGACCGCCTGCGCCAAACCCTTTATGGAATCGGAATGCGCCGACGCGCTCGCGCTTTCGGCGCGCGCCATCATAGGCCTCCGCGATGATCGTCCCCGTCACTGAATCGGTAGTGATGTGCCGCATCTCGACCGAATCACGCCGATCTGAATCTTTTTCGCGTGATTTGTCGAGAAGTCCGGGAATCAGGAAAGTAAAAAAATTTCTTAACGTCAGTAGTTTTACGCGCGGTTTATGCGAGGCGCAAGAAACACCGATTCCACGGGCATTTCTTGCATCGCGCAGCGTCCCGATCATGCTGTCGCGAGCGATCGTCCGATGATGTCTTTGAGGTCGCGCGAGAGATTGGGTTGCTCTGCGACATGCCGCAGAGTCGCCTCGGCATGTTTGCGGCGGCCTTCTTCGAGTGTGCGCCAGGAGCGGAAAGCCGTCGCGAGGCGGGCCGCGACTTGCGGGTTCTTCGGATCGAGCGCGAGCAGGATCTCCCCGACGAACCGGTAGCCCGCGCCGTCGGCGCGGTTGAACTGGGTCTGGTTGTTGTGCCCGAAGCCGCCGAGCAGAGCCCGCACGCGGTTGGGGTTGGTGAGCGAGAACGCCGCGTGCTTGGTCAGCGCGCGCACGCGGTCGAGCGTCGCGGCTTCCGGGATCGCGGCCTGCAGCGACAGCCATTTGTCGATGATCAGCGGATCGCCCGAGTAGCGGCGGTAGAAATCGTCGAGCGCGGCCTGCCGTTCCGGCGCCGCCCGCAGCGACAGCGTCGCGAGCGCCGCCATGCGGTCGGTCATGTTGGACGCGTCGTGGTATTGCCGCGCCGCCAGCGCCGTCGCCGCGGTGCCGGCCGCCGCCAGAAGGTCGAGGCAGACATTCTTCAGCGCGCGCCGCCCGGCGCTCGCCGCGTCGGGGCTATACGGGCCGGTCTCGCCCATGCGGTCGTATGTTTCCCGCAACACCTGACGATGCCGTGTGCCGATCGTTGCGCGTAAGCGGTCACGCGCCGCGTGGATCGCGTCTGGATCGACATCCTTGCCGATCTCGCGGGCGATGTCGGCGCCGCTCGGCATGGTCAGCATCAAGGCGACGAATGCGGGCTCGAGTGCCGCGTCGGACATCACTGCGGCGAGAGCCGCAAGCAGGCCTTCGTCGTCGTGCGCCGCTTTGCCGGCATGGATGGCGGCCGTATTTTCGATCAACAGGGCCGTCGCCAGCGACTGTACCGCCTGCCAGCGATTGAATGCATCCGAGTCGTGCGCGGCGAGGAACTTCATATCCTCGGCGGTGATGTTCGACCTCACCTTGATGGGGGCCGAAAAGCCGCGGTTGATCGATAGCACCGGGCGTTCGGCAACGTCGGTGAATTCGAAGGTCTGCGCGGGCTGCGTCAGCGTCAGCACGCCGCGCACCACCGGCCGGCCGTTGTCCAACGACAGCGACATGTCGCGCCCGTCCGCGCCGATCAGCCCGGTGGCGAGCGGGATCACCATCGGTTCCTTCGTCGGTTGCCCCGGGGTGGGCGGTACTGTCTGCTTCACCTCCAGCCGATATGTCTGCGCCTTCTCATCGTAAGTGCCGGTCGCCGCGACCTCCGGCGTGCCGGCCTGCGCGTACCAGCGCATGAACTGGGTCAGGTCGGTATTGTTCGCGTCGGCAAAGCACTGGACGAACTGTTCGACCGTTGCGGCCTCCCCGTCATGCCGCTCGAAATAGAGGTCGATGCCTTTGCGGAAGCCGCCCGGCCCAAGCAGCGTCTTGAGCATCCGGACGACTTCGGAGCCCTTCTCGTAGACGGTCGCCGTGTAGAAGTTGCTGATCTCGTTGTAGACGGACGGGCGCACCGGATGGGCGAGGGGACCGGCGTCCTCCACGAACTGGAGGGCTCGCAACTGACGCACATCCGCGACGCGTTTCACCGGCCGCGAGCGCTGGTCCGAGGTGAACTCCTGATCGCGGAAGACTGTCAGCCCTTCCTTCAGGCAGAGCTGGAACCAGTCGCGGCAGGTGATGCGGTTGCCGGTCCAGTTGTGGAAGTACTCGTGCGCGATCACACCTTCGATCGCCGCGTAATCTGAGTCGGTCGCGCTCTGCGGGCTCGCCAGCACGAGCTTGTCGTTGAAGACGTTGAGCCCCTTGTTTTCCATCGCGCCCATGTTGAAGTCGGACACCGCGACGATCATGAAGATATCGAGGTCGTACTCGCGGCCGAAGGCTTCCTCGTCCCAGCGCATCGAGCGCTTGAGCGAGTCCATCGCCCAATCGCAGCGATCCTCCTTGCCGCGTTCGACATAGATGCGCAGCGTCACCTCGCGGCCCGACATGGTGACGAACTTGTTCTCGACGCAGCCGAGATTGCCACCGACCAGAGCGAAGAGGTACGCGGGCTTCGGGAAAGGATCGTGCCACGTTGCGTAGTGGCGGGTCGTGCCGGGGACCTCGCCCGCGTCGATGAGGTTGCCATTGCCGAGCAGGACAGGAGCTTCGCCGCGTTCGGCTTCGATGCGCGTGGTGTAGACCGCCATCACGTCCGGCCGGTCCGGGAAATAGGTGATGCGGCGGAAGCCTTCGGCTTCGCATTGCGTGCAATAGGTGCTGCTGGAGCGATAAAGGCCCATCAGCTGCGAATTGGCCGAAGGGTTGACCAGCGTTTCGATGTCGAGCGTGAAGGGACCGGCCGGCGGTTGCGCAATCGTCAGGTTGTCGGGCGTCGCCACATAGCCCTCGGCCGGCAATTCCGCCCCGTCGACCTTCACCGACACCAGCTTCAGATCATCGCCATCGAGCGCCAGTGGCGCGGGTCCCGCCGCCTGCGGGTTCGGCTTAAGTTTCAGCGACGTGCGCACCCTGGTCGCGGTTGGATGCAGCGCGACGTCGAGTGCGACGGTTTCGACCAGCCAGTCGGGCGGGCGATAGTCGGAAAGACGGACGGGGGCGGCCTGTTCGGTTCTCATTGTTCCTGCTGGCTCGGATTCGGCGGGCGCGCTGGTCTAGAATGATCGGGAGGCAATAAAAAGGCCCAACCTGGCGCGTACGCGATTGCCGGTGAAATCGTGTATTGTGCCCGATAACGGCTGCGGTTGAAGAAACGAAAAGGGAGGGGTCCACATGAAGAGCCTTCGCAATCTGCTGCTCGGCGCGGCCGCGATCGTTGCGGCAAGCGCGCCGGCCTTGGCCCAGGGCGATTATCCGAACCAGATGGTGCGCATCGTCGTGCCGTTCTCGGCCGGCAGCATCACGGACGGCCTGGCGCGCATCCTCGCCGACAAGCTCACCATCATGTGGAAGCAGCAGGTTATCGTGGAGAACCGCGGCGGGCTGCCCGGCACCACCAGCGTCGCCAAGTCGGCACCCGATGGCTACACGCTGATGCTGACCTCGAACGGCCACACCATCGCGGGCGTCATCAACAAGAACCTGCAATTCGATCCCGTGAAGGACTTCGCCGGCGTCAGTCAGGTCGCTGCCGTGCCGATGGTCATGATCGTGCCGACGGATTATCCGGCCAAGACGCTGCAGGACTTCCTCAAGCTCGCGCGAGAAAAGCCCGGCCAGGTCAATTTCTCCTCGGCGGGCGTCGCCAGCACCTCATATCTTTCGGCCGAGATCATGCGGCAGGCCGCGAACGTCAACATGGTGCATGTGCCGTTCAAGGGCGCGCCCGAAGCGGTCACCTCGGTCGTGCGCGGCGACACGCAGATGTATTTCGCGCCGATCCCCTCCGCGCGGGAACTCGGCGCGAGCGGCAAAGTGCAGGTCGTCGCGATCAACTCGTCGAAACGGATGCCGCAGCTGCCCGACACGCCGACGGTCGCGGAAGCAGGCTTGCCCGATTACAAATACGAATCCTGGTTCGGCGTGATGGCGCCGGCGGGAACGCCCAAGCCGATCCTCGACAAGGTGAGCAAGGACATCGCGGCCGCGCTTGCGATGCCGGACGTGAAGGAGAAGCTCGAGGTGCAGGGCTCGTTCCCGGCGCCGAACACGCCGGAACAATTCGACGCCATCATCAAGGGCGACACCGAGCGCTACGGCAAGATCCTGCGCGACGCGGGCGTCGGAGCGAACTGATCGCGCCTTGCAAGGTTAAGCGGCAGCGCGGCATCCGTTATGCCGCTCTGCGCCCTTGCCGTTGCATGATTGCGCAAGGATCGGCGCCGGATAGCTGGTAATCAGCTTCACCAGATCGGCTTGCCGGCGCACGCCGGTCTTCTCGAAGACGTGGCGCAGATGCGTCCGCACTGTCGCCTGTGACAGTTTCAGCGCGGCCGCGATGTCGGGCACGCCGCCGGCATCGATCATGGCGATCAAGATGCGCAACTCGCCTGGCGTCAGCTGATACTGCCGCGCGAGCATTTCGAACGGCAGCGTGATCGAGCGTCCGGCGCGTTGCACGAAGACGGCCGCCACCGCCGAATAGGGCACGCCGGCCTGCCGGCGGGCACCGGATCTCAGCGGCAGCACGTGGGTCACGAACTTGTTTCCGTTGCGCGCAGCAAGTTGAACCGCGATGTCCCTGACGTCAGGCGCGCCATTGCCATTGCCCGATGTCCGGAACGCGTTGCGCAATGTTTCATCGCTCTGCGCATCGCGAGCGACCAGCCTGCCGTTGGCATAAAGCACATTGCCATCGTTCAACATGGCTTGCCCGCTGGTGTTGGCGTGCACCAGCCGTCCCGAGGAATCGACCAGGAACATGGCTGCGTCGAGCCCGTCGAGCGTATCGGTCAACGCCGCGGCTTCAACGCGGCTCACGTCGATCAGACGGCCGACGCTCACCGCGCGCTGCACATGGGGCACGAGCAGGCGCATGCGCCGCCGCATCTCCTCGTCGGCGAGGCCATCCCGCGCCGGACGCGCGACGATGAACACCGCGCGGCCGGTCGCCGACTTGTCGAGATTGGCGCAAAGGACGTCACTCCATCCCTGCGGCAGCATCCATTCCTTGTAGAACGGTGTTTCGACCAGTTGCTCGCGCGGAACGATGTCCGTTGCACGGAACACCTCGCCGATCGCAAAGCGGCCGGCGCCCGACGTCAGCGGATTGAGGTTGTTATGCCTGCTCCAATAGAGCTGCGCGTAGCTCGGGTCGCCGCCCCAGGCGAAATAGCTGTGGCCGGACTTCTTGGCGGCATCTTGCCAGCAAAGGCTCGCCGACGGGCTGCCATCTACGGCTTCGCACACGCCCCGGAGAACCTTGCGCCACTTGGGCGGGTCCAGCGCCGCGTCGTAGATATCAGCGACAAGCCCCGAGAACCGCTCAATATCCATGGCCCATCCACCCCTGTTGGACCTGATCGATGGACCCAACGTTATCGTCAAAACGGATGACACCAGTGTGAGGAAACTCACACAGCCGGAAAGAAGCGGGCAGTTGGTAAAATGCCGACGCTGAAGATGTCGGCGGCCCGTCTCAGCGCGGTGACGAGACGGCAGTAAGGCGCACGCCGTTCTGGTTCGAGGCTTCCGGCGCGTGAGGGGGCTCGTCGTTGTCCGGAAGCGGCCTCAACTCGTCTTCGAGCTCGCGGATGCGCGCGTTCAATTCCTCGATTTGCCTGGCGGCAAGGATCATGAGCTGCGCCGTCTGATGAAAGCCCTCGTCCTTAAGATAGCCACAGCTTTCTCGCAGCGTCGTGATCAAGGGCGTGGTCATGAAGTCCTCGCAATCTGGCCGCGAGCAAAAGCATAACTGCCGACGTATCGCCTACGTCATCTAATCTGATGATTGGTGGGGCGCGCAGCACGCGCAAATCGTATTTCACGCTTGCGGCGAATCCTGCCGGCATGGCTCGGCATGGCCGATCACGCGCTTGATGACCGGAAACCTGCGCCGCAGCGCGCGTTCGACATCGTCGACCTTTTCGTGCACCGCCTGAACGCTCAAGCTCGGGTCGACGCGGCAGTGGAAATTCACGATCTCGCCTTCGGCGGTCTCGCGTACCCGTACGTCATGGACCTGGCTGATGAACGCGCTGTCGGCCGTGATGTCGTTCAGTGCCGCGCGCACGGCGGCGACCCGCTCACTTGGCGCATCCTGGCCCGACAGCCCGTGCAGCTGCAGCGGCTCGATGTGTGTCTCGACCTCGACATCGGCGCCGAGTTCCGCACGCAACGCCGCCTCGAGGCCGTCCGCGATCTCGTGCGCCTGGGCGAGCGAAAGGTCGTGCCCGACCTCCAGATCGAGCGAGATCGACAGGCGGTTACCGATGGAGTGCACGGTTACATGGTGCACGGCGAGCGCGCGGTTGCGCGCGATCACCATGACGCGCTCCTGCACGGTCTCGTCGCTCAGCGCGCGCGGCTCCGCGACGACGTTCACCTCGGCTTCCGGTAATTCCTTGTTGATCGCTTCGCCGACCTTGGCCTTGATCGCGACTACGCTGTCGAGCGGCAACGTACGGCTGACCGAAACGACGAGGTCGGCGAAGAGGGTCGGGCCGACCGACCGCACCCGCACGCGCTCGACCGCAACGACGCCGCCGGTTTCACGCGCGATGTCGGCGATGCGCGCGCTCGCACCCTCGGGCGCGGTGTCGGTGAGAGTCTCGACGGTGCGGCGGCCGAGGCGCCAGCCCGCGACGAGAATGACAACAGCAACAACAACAGCAGCAGCACTGTCGGCCCAAGGATAGCCGAGCGCGACGCCGATCAGGCCGACGAGCACTGCGCTCGAGGACCACATGTCGGAGTCGAAGTGCAGGGCGTCGGCTTCGAGCGCGTGGCTCGCCGTCTCCTTCGCGGTCTTGTAGAGGAGGCGCGCGCGCAGGAAATCGACGACGATCGACACGATGATCACGCCGAACGCCCAGATCGTCGCCTCGACCGCGTGGCCGTCGGCGCCCGTCAGCCGCCTGACCGCTTCCCAGATCACGAAGGCTGACAGCACGAACAGCAGACCGGTCGCGATCAGCGCCGTGACGCTCTCGACCTTGCCGTGGCCGTAGTGATGTTCCTCGTCCGCCGGCTTGCCGGAGATGCGCACCGCGTACCAGGTCATCACCGTTGCGACGAAATCGACCGCCGAATGCGCGGCTTCCGACAACAGCGCGAGCGAGCCGGAGAACGCGCCGACGATGGCCTTCGCGATCGTCAGCGCGCCCGACGCGAAGATCGACGTCAGCGCAACGCGTTCTTTCCGGTCTTGCATCTTGTCTCCGCGCCCTAAGCGGCGCGCGATTGCCCGAACTCGCTCGCCGCTTCACCGATCGCGTCGCGGTACTCGCGGATCAGCCGCGCGCACAAGTCCGCGGTTGCCGGCACGTCATCGATGCTGCCGACGCCTTGTCCGGCCGACCACACGTTCTTCCATGCACGAGTCTCGTGATCGAGATTGAGCTGCTTGTCCGACGCCGACAGATCAATCGGCACGCCGGTCGCGTCGATCGAGGGTTTGAGGAAATTGCCGTGCACGCCGCTGATCGCCGCCGTGTAGACGATGTCGTTCGCTTTCGTCTCGACGATCATGTCCTTGAAGCGCGGCGCCGCCATGCTCTCGCGCGTCGCGATGAAGCGGGTGCCGAGATAGGCCAAGTCCGCACCGAGCATGCGCGCCGCAGCGATATGGCGCCCGGTCGATATCACGCCGGAGAGCAGGACGGTCTTGGAATAGAACTGGCGGATCTCCGGGATCAGCGCGAAGGGACTGAGCAGCCCCGCGTGTCCGCCGGCGCCGGCGCACACCGCGATCAGGCCGTCGACGCCGGCCTCCGCGGCTTTGCGCGCATGGCGCATGTTGATCACGTCATGGAAAACGAGTCCGCCATAGCCCTGCACTGCGCCGACAAGCTCCTTCACGGCGCCGAGCGACGTGATGATCAGCGGCACCTTGTGCTTGATGGAAATGTCGAGATCCGCCTGCAGGCGCGGGTTGCTCTTGTGCACGATCAGGTTGACGCCGAACGGCGCGGTGGGCCGGCTGGTGTCGCGCTCGATGCGGTCGAGCCGCTCGCGGATTTCCACGAGCCAAGCTTCATAGTTTTCGCTGGAGCGATTGTTGAGCGCCGGAAAGGTCCCGATGATCCCGGCGCGGCACGTCTCCACAACGAGGTCTGGATTGGACACGAGGAACATCGGCGCGGCGACCGCCGGGATCGAGAGGCGGCCCTGAAATTGGATTGGGATCGGCACGGGAGCGGTCCTTCTATTCGGCGGCGACGGGCTGGCGCGCCTTCAATTGCGGCATGACGTGTTCGGCGAACAGCTCGATCGAGCGGCGCGTCTCGTCGAACGTGAGATCGCCGAACGCGAAACGGCAGGCGACGTAATTCGCGCCGGATTCGTCAAGCTGCGATTGCAGGTCATTCACCACGGTACGCGGCGAACCGGCGATCATGCGGCCGTTCGCGCCCTCGCCGTCGAATTCTGCGGGGTAGACCACGCCGGAGGGCCTGGTGCCGTGTTCGAGCCACAGCTTCATGAAGCTCGCATACCAGCCGCGGTATGCGCGCCGCGCGATCGCGAGCGCCGCATCGTCGGTGTCCGCGACGACGATATGGCGGGCGAAACCGGTCTTCGCCTTGGTGCCGGGGGGACAAACGGACCAATAGTGCCGGATCAGCTTGGCCGCGGTCGCCGCCGGCATGTTGGTGACGATGTTCATGCCGCCGCGCGCAGGCCGCTCGGTGTTCTCCGGCGTGCCGACGCCGTACCACAGCGGCGGGTGCGGCTTCTGCAGTGGCTCCAGCACCAGCGGCACCTTGTCAAATTTGTAGAACTCGCCCTCGTGGTCGAGCATGCGGTTCTGCAGGCCGCGCATCAGCACGTCGAACGCCTCGATAAACATCCGCCCGAGCTTGTCCGGATCGAGACCGTAGTAGCGCACCTCGATCGGCGAGATGCCCTTGCCGACGCCGAACTGGAAGCGCCCGCCGCTCATCTGATCGAGCATGCAGATTTCCTCGATCAGACGGATCGGGTGGTAGAGCGGCAGCGTGTAGACCAGCGGCCCAAAATTCAGCCGCTTAGTGCGCTGCGCGACGGCGGAGAGAAACACGCTCGGGGAGGGCGACATGCCGAGCGGCGTCGCATGATGTTCGGCCACCTGATAGCAATAGAAACCGAAGCGGTCATAGAGCTCGGTGAGCTTCAGCCGGTTCTCATAAAATTCGCGCAGCGGCGCGCCGGAGGAGTCGAGGTGGTCGAAAACGCCGAACGCCAGTGTCATTAGTATCCCCGGACCGTCCCGACTGATCGCGAAGCCATGTCAGACTCCACGCTTCTGTTTCCCGCGCTTGGCGGATTTTATCAAGCGGCAGCGCCCTTTGCCGAGGCGCTGTTGCGAGTGATTACCGGTTTCATTCTCATTCCGCATGGGCTGCGCATCGGCTTCGGTTGGTTTCCCAACACGGGCCTGCCGGTGACCGGATCGTTCGCCGGTCTGTCAGTCGCACTGGAACGCGAGGGCTATCGGCCGAGCGCCTTCTGGGCGGCGGTCGTGCTCGCGACGGAATTGATCGCGGCGCCGCTGCTGCTGCTCGGCCTGTTCACGCGGCTCGCCTGCGTGCCGATCGTCATCCTGCTCGCGCTGTCGGTGGTGGCGCACCGCCGCGATGGCTGGTTCTGGAACACGCTCGGGATCGAATACCCGCTGCTGTGGACCGCGTGCGCGCTCTATTTCCTCGTGCACGGCGGCGGCGCGCTCTCGCTCGATCGGCTGATCGGCTGGGAGTTCTGATGTCATTCGGGGCACGCCGAAGGCGTGAGCCCGGAATCCATAACCACAGGCGAAACGCAATTGCGCAAGTCGCGGTTATGGGTTCCGGCCCTCGCTTCGCTCGGCCCCGGGATGACAGCGAGCATCACTCCTCGATAATCGCCACGGCCCTTGTCCACCCCGCGGATGCCTTCTCGATCTTCACCGGAAAGCACGCGACCTTGAAGCCGTGATCCGGGAGTGCGTCGAGGTTCGACAGCTTCTCCATATGGCAGTAGCCGATCTCGCGCCCCGCCTTGTGCCCCTCCCAGATGATGCTCGCGTCGCCCGTCTCTTTGTAGCGCTTCGCCGTGTAGCTGAACGGCGCATCCCAGACTCCACGCATTGGTGCCGGTGACGCGGATGCCTTGCTTGAGCAGAAATAGCGTCGCCTCGCGCCCCATGCCGCAGCCGGTGTCGAGGAAATTCGGCTGTCCGTAGGCCTTACCCGCCGAGGTGTTCACCAGCACGATGTCGAGCGGCTTGATCTGATAGTTCAACCGATCCAGTTCGCGCTTCACGTCGTCCGCAGTGCAGACATAGCCATCCGCCTTGCTGCGGAAGTCGAGCTTCACGGCATCATTGAAGCACCATTCGAGCGGCACCTCATCGATTGTCAGCGAGGGCTTTCCGTTGTCCTGCGTCGGATGGAAGTGATACGGCGCATCGAGATGCGTGCCGTTGTGGGTCGAGATCGACACGTTCTCGACCGCCGGTCCCGCGCCGTCGGGAAGCTGATCCTTCGGCACACCGAACACCTGATGGAAATTCTCCGCGCCCGCCTTGTGATCGACGTAGTCGATCTTCGGCAGCATGTAGGGCGGATCGGAGGCGATGCCGGCTTTCAGGGCCACGGAAATGTCGATGATGCGGCGCGGCATGCGTTCTCCTTTTTCTCCGCTCATTCCCGCGCAAGCGGGAATCCAGGGCGAGGGAACTGGGTCCCCGCTTTTCGCGGGGACGAGCGGAGATCATTAGCCGCATTCAGTTCTTGATGCGATAGCCGGTCTTGAAGATCCAGGCGATGATGCCGATGCATAGCCCGAGGAACAGCAGCGCCATCGCGAGGCTGACGCCGACATGCACGTCGGAGGATTCAAAGAAGCTCCAGCGGAAACCGCTGACCAGATAAACGATCGGGTTGAACAGCGCGACGGTCTGCCAAGCGGGCGGCAGCACGTTGATCGAATAGAACGTGCCGCCGAGGAACGTCAGCGGCGTGATGATCAGCAGCGGCACCACCTGCAGCTTTTCGAAACCGTCCGCCCAGATGCCGAGAATGAACCCGAACAGGCTGAAGCTCACCGCGGTGAGGACGAGGAATGTGATCATCCAGACCGGATGCTCGATCCGCAAAGGCACGAAGAACCCGGCGGTCGCGAGCACGATCAGCCCCAGGATGATCGACTTGGTTGCTGCCGCACCGACGAAGCCCAGCACCATCTCGATGTAGGACACCGGCGCGGACAAGTGTTCGTAGATCGTGCCGACGAAGCGCGGGAAATAGATGCCGAACGATGCATTCGCGGTGCTCTGCGTCAGCAGCATCAGCATGATCAGCCCCGGTACGATGAACGCGCCGTAAGCCACGCCATCGATCTCCGTGATGCGCGAGCCGATCGCCGCGCCGAACACGACGAAATAGAGCGAGGTCGAGATCACCGGCGACACGATGCTTTGCAGCAGCGTACGCCCGGTGCGGGCCATCTCGAACACATAGATCGCGCGGACGGCGTAGAGGTTCATCGTTCTTGCCTCACCAGACCCACGAAAATGTCTTCCAGCGAGCTTTGTGTCGTCTCAAGATCGCGGAAGCGGATGCCCGCGGTGTTGAGCGTTTGCAGCAGCGCCGTGATGCCGGTGCGCTCGCCCTGAGTGTCGTAGGTGTAGACAAGGTCCATGCCGTCGCGGGCGAGCGTGAGACTGTGCGCTGCCAGCACATCCGGAATGGCATCGAGTTTCTTCTGCAGATGCAGCGTGAGCTGCTTCTTGCCGAGCTTGCGCATCAGCTCGGCCTTCTCCTCGACCAGAATGATCTCGCCATTGTTGATCACGCCGATCCGGTCGGCCATCTGCTCGGCTTCCTCGATGTAATGCGTGGTCAGGATGATGGTCACGCCCGAGGCGCGCAGGTCGCGCACGACCTTCCACATGTCCTGCCGCAACTCGACGTCGACGCCCGCGGTCGGTTCATCGAGAAACAGGATCTGCGGCTCGTGCGAGAGCGCCTTGGCAATCATCACGCGGCGCTTCATGCCGCCGGACAGCGTCATGATCTTGCTGTCCTTGCGATCCCACAGCGAAAGGTCGCGCAGCACTTTCTCGACGAAGGCGGCGTCCGGTTTCTTGCCGAACAGGAGGCGGCTGAATTTCACCGTCGCCAGCACCGACTCGAATGCGTCCGTGTGCAGCTCCTGCGGCACGAGGCCGATCAGCGCGCGCGCCGCGCGATAGTCCTTGATGAAGTGATGCCCGCCGACCATCACCGCGCCCGAAGTCGGGTTGACGATGCCACAGATGATGTTGATCAGGGTGGTCTTGCCGGCGCCGTTCGGCCCGAGCAGCGCGAAAATCTCGCCCTTCCGGATGTCGAGATTGATGTTGTTGAGCGCGGTCCGCCCCGTCGCATAGGTCTTAACGATGTTGGAAACGGAAATGACAGGCTGCATGCGGGAAGGGCCAATGTGGGGAATCGCGAACGCGATATAGGGTGTTGCGGTGGCGATTGCACGAGGCGCGGACCATCAATTGAATTGATCTTGTGGGCCGTCTTTCGCTACAAGGCCGCGCATATGCAGCGAAATCACCGCTTCTCGATAGCGCCGATGATGGAATGGACCGACCGGCACTGCCGGTTTTTCCATCGCGTTCTCACGCGCAATGCGCTGCTCTACACCGAGATGATCACCACCGGCGCGGTGCTGCGCGGCGATCGCGCGCGGCTGCTTGCGTTCGCTTCCGCAGAGCATCCGGTCGCCGTGCAGCTTGGCGGCTCCGACCCGCGCGCGCTTGCCGAATGCGCGCGCATTTGCGCCGACATGGGCTACGACGAAATCAATCTCAATGTCGGCTGTCCGTCGGATCGCGTGCAGGAAGGCCGCTTCGGCGCCTGCCTGATGGCGGAGCCGCAGCTTGTCGGCGATTGCGTTGCCGCCATGAAGGCGGCGGTGAGCATTCCCGTCACGGTGAAGTGCCGCATCGGAATCGACGAGCAGGACCCGGAAGAGTCACTCGATGCGCTCACCCGCACGGTCGTCGCGGCCGGGGTCGATGCGCTGATCGTGCACGCCCGCAAGGCCTGGCTCGACGGGCTCTCGCCGCGCGAGAACCGCGACATCCCGCCGCTCGATTACGAGCGCGTCTATCGGCTCAAGCGCGCCAATCCCGGGCTGCACATCTCGATCAACGGCGGGATCGCGAGTGTGGAAGACGCCGCCGCGACATCTCGGCCATGTCGATGGCGTGATGATGGGCCGCGCCGCCTATCAGGAACCTTGGCGTCTGCTGCAGATCGATTCCGCAATCTACGGCGCGCCCGCGCCATTCGCATCGGCGAAGGACGCGATCGAAGCATTCCTTCCCTATGTCGAGCGTGAGCTTGCGAACGGCACGCGGCTGCATTCCATCACACGCCATATGCTCGGCCTGTTCCACGGCGTGCCCGGCGCGCGTGCCTTCCGCCGTCACATCGCGGTCAATGCCGTCAAGCCCGGCGCCGGCATTGCGGTCCTGCGCGAGGCGGTTGGCCTTGTGATGGACGCGCGCACCGATTTGGCGCACATCGCAGCCTGACACTCTCCGGGACTTCCAATGCTGTCGAATGTTCCGCTCGGCGAACTCGCCTGGCTTGCGGCGGCGATCCTCGCGGGTGGCGTGCTCGCGGGCTTTCTCTCCGGGCTGTTCGGCATCGGCGGCGGCGCCATCATCGTGCCGGTGCTCTACGAGGTCTTCCGCATCATCGGCGTGGCGGATGACATCCGTATGCAGCTCTGCATCGGCACCTCGCTCGCCATCATCCTGCCGACGACGATCCGTTCGTACGTGGCGCACCGCGCGCGCGGCGCCGTGCTGCCCGACGTGCTGCGGGCCTGGCGATTTCCGACGGTCGCGGGCGTTGCCGCCGGGGCAGGGCTTGCGACCTTTGCGCCGCAAGCGGTGTTCAAGCTCGCCTTCGTGTTGCTGGCGTTCATCATCGCCGGTCGGCTTCTTTTCGGCGGCGACAAATGGCGACTCGGCGACCAACTGCCGGGACGGCTCGGCATGACGGTCTATGGTTTCGGCATCGGGCTCGCGGGCGCGCTGATGGGGGTAAGCGGCGGCTCGATGTCCACGATGGTGCTCACGCTCTACGGCAAGTCGATTCACGCCGCCGTCGGTACCGCGGCAGGACTTGGCGTGCCGATCACCATTGCGGGCACGATCGGCTACATTCTTGCCGGGCTGCCGCATCAGGCGTTGACGCCGCCGCTGTCGCTCGGCTTCGTGTCGCTGATCGGCGTTGCCCTGATGGCGCCGGTGTCGAGCTTTACGGCGATCTTCGGCGTCAGGGTCGCGCATGCACTGCCGCGCCGGCAGCTCGAGATCGCGTTCGGGCTTTTCCTGCTGCTGGTCTCGATCCGCTTTATCGTCAGCCTGATCTAGTTCGCGCGCAGCATCAGCCGGTCGCCACGCACTTCCGATGAGCGCAGCCGGTTGAGGAAGCTCATGCCGAGCAGACTGATGCGCAATTGCCCCGGTTGCGCGATCAGCGCGGGCACCTGCCGCTCCTCGATCCCGCCGACCTTGACGCGGTCGAGCGTCACCGGCGCGGCGCGGGTGCGGCCGTTCGCGGTCTCGACCGCGACCGAGTAATTCAGGAAATCGAGCGGCAGTCCGGCCGCCTTGGCGGCATCCTGCGTCAGCACGACGGCGCTCGCGCCGGTGTCGTAGATCGTCGCGACGCGCGCGCCGTTGATCTCCGCCTGCACCTGGAATTCGCCGCGCTGGCCACGCGAAATTTCGACGATCCCGCCGCGCGAGACCGCGCGGCCCGGCATCAGTTCGGCCATCACGCGCTCGCCGATGTCGCGCAGGTCGTGGCGGTAAGTGTAACCGACCGCAAGCAGCAGCCCGATCACCACCCAGAAGATCGCGGCCTGAAACGCCTCCGCGATCCGGTCGCGGAACATCGCCAGCACGGCGCCGCCGATGAAGATCAGCAGTGCGATCTTGTAAACGAGCGAGGCGAAGTCGCCGGTTTCAAATCCCGCGACCGTGCCCTGGTCGTGCCGCAGCACGACAATCAGCAGACCGATCCCGATGATGACGAGCAGAATCCAGAGGAGGCGATTGCCCACGATCACCGCTCCCCGGCAACCGCGGGCGCGCGCAGCCCATTGGCGCGCAGCCGCTGCGGCAACTCGGCCGTGATGCGCGCGCGCTCCGCGTCGGTCAGCGACATCCAGGAGCCGATCTCATTCAATGTGCGGCCGCAGCCATGGCAAAGCTTCGACCGCGGGTCGATGGTGCAGACTTTCGTGCAGGGAGACGCGATCGGCATTCGAATGGGTCACGATTCGCCCGGGAACATAAGGGCGGCGGCGCGGAAGGCAATGCTAGCTCGCGTTGCGCAGCGCTCTGCGTGCGTCCGCGAGACGCAGGCTGCTCCTGCGGCGCCGGCTGGGTCGGCGGGGAGGGCACTTCGAGCGGTCCCAGCGCCGACATCACGCGCTCCGCCGGGAAGGTCACGACGACTTCGGTGCCGAAGCGCAGCTTGGAGCGCAGCGTGAAGGTGCCGCCGTGCAGGTCGATCAGGTTCTTGGCGATCGGCAGCCCGAGGCCGGTGCCTTGCTCCGCCGACTTGATCGCATTGGTTCCCTGACCGAACGAGGCGAGCACGATCGGGATCTCATCCTCCGGGATGCCCGGGCCGTTGTCCTTCACGCTCATGTATTGCCCGCCGGCCGCGGTCCAGCCGACTTTCAGCCAGACCTCGCCGCCCTGCGGGGTGAACTTGATCGCATTGGACAACAGGTTGAGGCAGATCTGGCGGCAGGCGCGCTCGTCCGCCCACAGCCGCGGCAGCTCCGGCTCGAACATCTGGTGAATGGCGATGCCGCGGTTGCGCGCGCGCAGCTGCAGCAGGTGATGACAGTCGGCGACGATCTGCGCGAGATCGACGGCCTCTTCGTTGAGTTCGTAGCGGCCGGCTTCGATGCGCGAGAGATCGAGGATTTCGTTGATCAGGTTGAGCAGGTGCACGCCGGAGTTATGGATGTCGCCGGCATACTCCTTGTAGGTCGGCACGGCATGCGGGCCGAACACTTCGCTTTTCATCACTTCGGAAAATCCGAGAATCGCATTGAGCGGCGTGCGCAACTCATGACTCATCTGCGCCAGGAAACGCGATTTTGAAATGTTGGCGGTCTCGGCGCGCCGGCGCGCCTCATCGGAAATGGACTTCGCCTGTTCCAGTTCGCCGATCAGCGCATCTTTCTCGGCGCGCGCCTCGAGCGTGGCGAGTGTGGTCGAATAGAGCCGGTGCGCCAGCATGGTGAAATAGGCCTGCGCAGTCAGCGTCATCGCCGCAAGGATGTAGTTGTGCGCGCCGCCGCGCAGCGCAAAGTCGAGCGCGACCGCCATGGTGACCGGCGCGGTCGCGACAAACATCGCAAGCGGCAGGCTCGCAGCCAGCATGCTCGATACCGCGACGACGAGCAGCATCACGAACAGCGCGAATGTGCTGGCGGCTTCGTCCGCGCGCACCACCGCGGCGACGTTCGACATCCAGGCGACGCCGAAGAACAGGTCGAGCATCACGAAGCGGATGCGCCAGCGTCCGATATTGGTGCGCCCCGAGACTTCGTTGAGGAATTTTCTGCACTGCGCGACGATGACGCTGTGGATGCCGAACATTACCAGCGTCCAACCGGCGGCGAGCGCCATCCCGGTCCACAGGCCGGACAGGACGCCGACCGTCGCGACCAGCAGCAGGATCGCGACCGAGGCGGATTGCCGGTTCTGCGCGAACTGGCGCAGCAATTCGTAGTCGAAAGCCGGGGTGCCGCTGGTCGAGGTCAGCTTGTCACGCGCCCAGCGGACACGCTTGGTGGCGTCCCGCCGCCGTGCCGCGGCGGCCTTTTCGGCCGGCGTGGAAATGCCGAGCTCTTCGCTCGTCATCGCGGTCATGCGAGAGCGTCCAAATGCGGGAAATAGCGGCTTGTTTGTGCATCATAAACCTTAAGGGCGGCCTGAAAGACTTGGTTAACGAGACGTTGGCGGCTAGTCTTGGATGGGGTCGAGGAGAATGAATGAAGCTCTATGACGGTGGCCGGGCACCGAATCCGCGGCGCGTTCGCATCTTCCTTGCCGAGAAGGGCCTGTCGATTCCGGTCGAGCGGATCGATCTCGCCTCATTGCAGCACAAGACCGCTGAGTTCACCGCGCTCAATCCGCTGCAGCGCGTGCCGGTGCTGGTCCTCGACGACGGCACCGTGATCACCGAGTCGATTGCGATCTGCCGCTATATCGAAGGGCTGCGGCCGGAGCCGCCGCTGTTTGGACGCGGAGCGCTCGAAGAGGCGCTGGTCGAGATGTGGAACCGGCGTGTCGAGCTCAATCTGTATCAGGCGGTGTCGGCCGTGTTTCGCCACACGCATCCTGCCATGAAGGATATGGAAGCACAGGTACCCGAGTGGGGGGAGGCGAACCGGCCGCGCGTGTTTGAATTTCTGGGCCTGCTCGAACGCGAACTGACCGACCGCATGTTCATCGCGGGCGATCACTACACCATCGCCGACATCACGGCGCTCGTGGCGGTCGACTTCATGCGGCCCGCGAAGCTGATCATGCCGGAAGAATTTGTAAATCTCCGCCGCTGGTACGCGCAGGTCAGCGAGCGCACGAGCGCGTCGGCCTGACATGCGCCTCACCGTTGTCGGTTCAGGCGATGCGTTCGGCTCGGGCGGACGCTTCAACACGTGTTTTCATCTCGCCATCGGCGAGAAGCGTGTCCTGATCGACTGCGGAGCGTCGACG
The DNA here is from genome assembly GCA_963779545.1 of uncultured Alphaproteobacteria bacterium. Lineage (GTDB taxonomy): Bacteria > Pseudomonadota > Alphaproteobacteria > Rhizobiales > Xanthobacteraceae > PALSA-894. The sequence goes on from CAVZYQ010000023.1 coordinate 448,213, forward strand.
CACGTCGCGCTGAACGCACATGGGATCGATCCGAATTCGATCGACGCGATCATCTTCAGCCACCTCCACGGCGATCATTTCGGCGGTATTCCGTTTGTCATGCTCGACGGCCAGTTCCTGCATCCGCGGGAGCGTCCGTTGCTGTTCGCGGGCCCACCCGGCACCAGAGAACGGATCAATGCGCTGCTCGAGGTATTCTTTCCCGGCTCGACCAAATCGAAATGGCGCTTTCCGTGGAGCGTCACGGAAATTCCGCTCGAAACGTCAACCGAGGTTCTCGGCCTGAATGTGTTCAGCCGCGAAGTCGTCCATTCCTCCGGCTCGCCTTCAACTGGCGTTCGCGTGAGCGACGGCAAGACGCTGTTCGCCTACTCGGGTGACTCGCAATGGACCGAAGCGCTGCTGCCGATCGCCGACGGCGCCGACCTGTTCATCGTCGAGTGCTACGACTACGACCGCGAGATCACCGGCCACATGAACTGGAAGACGCTCAAGTCGCGGCTGCCGGACCTGAAGTCCAAACGTGTCATGCTGACGCATATGAACCCGACGATGCTGGCGAAGACCGGCGAAGCGAAAGAAGCCGGCGTGCTGGTCGCTGAGGACGGCCTCGTGCTCGATCTATGAACGCTGGGTGAACGAACCTCTTGGTGTTCCATAGGTTTCGCCCTCAAACCGCTACAGTTCCCCGTCAGGTTTCACTGACAAATCTCTCACACGAGAACACCTCAATGCTCCGCAGAATTTTCATCAGCTTCGCCGCGATGGCGGCGTTGCTGTTCGTAGCCATCCAGCCGGCATCCGCCCAGCAGCGCATCGCGCTGGTGATCGGCAATGCGGCCTATCCGAAGGGACCGTTGCAGACATCGCTTGCCGACGGCGGACTCGTCGCCGAGGCGCTGACCAGCATCGGCTTCGAGATCGTCGAAGGCGCCGACGTCAACTCGGGCGACATGCGCCGGCTGTTCGGCGAATTCCTCGCAAAGGTGAACGCCGCGGGACCCGACACGATCGCGTTCGTCTACTACAACGGCTTCGCGCTGCAGTTCGAAGGCGACAACTACCTGATCCCGGTCGACGCGCAGCTCAATCGCGACAGCGACATTCCGATTCAGGGCGTACGCCTGTTCGATTTTCTGCGGCCGCTCGCCGATACACCCGCGACAACAAAAATCATTGTGCTCGACGCGGCACGCCCGCTGCCGTTCCAGATCCAGGGTGGCGAACTTGCGGCCGGACTCGGTGCCGTCGAAGCGGCGCCCGGCATGCTGATCGCATTTTCAGCAGCGCCCGGCATGATCGCCGAGGACGGGCCGGGACCTTACGGCCCATACGCCACTGCGATTGCCGAGATGGTGCGCGAGCCCGGCCTCGATATCGACACGCTGTTCGCGCGCATCCGCCTGCGCACCAACGAGGCGACGCAGGGTGCGCAGACACCATGGGAGGTCTCGCAGCTTCAGCAGGTCGTGATGCTGGTGCCGGGGCAGGCGGCGCCGCCGCCGCCCGGCGCGCCGCAGGGTTTCTTTGCCGCGCCGCAGACGCAGGTCGGAGCGCCGGTGGTTCGCCGCCGCGCGCCGCCGCGTCCGATTCAGGACATCGGACCGGAGCAGGCTTACGCTTATGCGGTCGAGCAGGACGATCTGCAGACTTATTCGGAATACGTCCGCGTCTATCCGGACAGCCCATATTCGCAGCGCGTGTGGGCGATGATCCGCGGCCGCCGCGAGGCGCTGCTGTGGCGGCGCGTGTTGTTGGAGAACTCGCCCGAGTCCTACTGGACCTACATCCAGCGCTATCCGGACGGCATGTATGTCTTCGACGCGCGCCGCAGGCTGCGCCGTCTCGCCGCCGCGGACGGGCCGCCGCAAGGCTGGCGCATGCGGATGTACGACGATGTGCCGATGCCGCTTGCCGGCGAGCCATCGCGATTCATGCGCGTGCTGCCGCCCGCGCCGCCGCCGCGCCGTTATCTCGCGCCGCCGCCGGCGTTCATCGTCGGCTTGCCGCCGCCTCCGCGCCGTGACGGTGGGCAGTTGTGGCGTAATCCGCAGCCGGCATTTCCGGTGATCGTGCAGCCGCCGGGTTCGCGCCCGGGCTTTGGTGGCCCGTCGCCCGGCGGTGGTCCGCGTCCGGGATTCCCTCCCGGCGGACAGCCCGGCTTCGGTGGTGGCGGCGGTCCTCCCGGACAGAAGGGACCTGCTGTCGTCAATCAGCCGCCCGGTGGCGGCGTGCCTCCCGGTCCGCCGCCCGGCGTGAAGGGGCCGCCTCCGAGCGGACCGCCGGTTGGAGCGGGTGGACCGCCTCCGGGACAGAAAGGTCCAGCCGTCGTCAATCAGCCACCCGGTGGCGGCGTGCCTCCCGGGCCTCCGCCCGGTGTGAAAGGGTCGCCTCCCGGCACTCCCCCCGTCGGCGCGGGCGGCTCGCAGCCGGGCAGTCTGCCCGCGCAGAAGGGGCCGGCTGTCGTGAATCAGCCTCCCGCCGGTGTCGCCTCCCGGGCCTCCGCCCGGCGTGAAGGGTCCGCCTGCTGGCAGTCCTCCTGTCGGAGCGGGTAGTCCGCCTTCGCAGAAGGGACCGGCCGTCGTAAATCCAGCCACCCGCCGGTGCGCCTCCCGGGCCTCCACCCGGCGTGAAGGGGCCGCCTCCAGTCGGAGCGGGTAGTCAGCCTTCGCAGAAGGGCCCTGCTGTTGTGAACCAGCCGCCGCCTGGGCTACCCCCAGGTCCTCCGCCCGGCGTGAAAGGTCCACCTGCAGGCGGCCCGCCGTCGCAAATCCAGCGGAGCGGCCCACCGCCGCAACTGCAGCAGCCCTCGCGGCCGCAGGTCTCTGCGCCTCCGCCGCCTGCTGCGCCGAAAGCGCCGCCGCCGCCACCTCCGCCGCAGGTGAAGGGTCCGCCGCCCGGGCCACCTCCGGGCCCGCCGCCACAGGTGCGCGCGCCGCCGCCCGGGCCGCCTCCGGGTCCGCCGCCGCAGATGCGCCCACCGCCGGGGCCGCCACCCGGACCGCCGCCGCAGGCGAAAGGCACCGCCGCCGGGCGCCAAGGGTCCGCAAGGATTGCCGAAGTGCGCTGTCGTCGGCGGGAAGCAGCCTTGCGCGCCCTGAGGATTGCGCGCGGTGCGACATGCTAGTCTCCGCACGCAAGGGAGACTGAGCATGGCGTTCACGGCAATCGGCACGGACATCAGCGAGGGCGTGATGACTATCACGCTCTCACGCCCCGAACGGCTCAACGCGTTCACGACCGCGATGCACGCGGACATGCGCGAGGCGCTGACCCTCGCCGAGATGGACGAGTCGGTGCGTTGCATGGTGATCACCGGCGCGGGCCGCGCCTTCTCGGCCGGGCAGGATCTGACCGAAGACCGCGTCCCGGGCCCTGACGGCAAGGCGGATTTCGGCGCGCGGCTCGAGCGCGATTACAATCCGCTGGTCGAGCGGATCCATGCGTTTCCCAAAGTGACGATCGCAGCGCTCAATGGGCCGACGGTCGGCGCGTCGGCGAACATCGCGCTCGCCTGCGATATTCTCGTTGCGGCACGCTCGGCTTACATGCAGCAGGCGTTCGCCAGGATCGCACTGGTGCCGGACGCGGGCGGCACGTGGTCGCTGCCGCGCATCGTCGGCGCGAAGCGCGCGTTGGCGCTTGCGCTGACCGCCGATCAGGTTCCGGCAGACGAACTTGAGAAAATGGGACTGGTCTACAAGGTCTTTGACGATGCGGCCTTCGGCGCCGAGGTAACGGCGTTGGCGCGCCGCTTTGCCAGCGGCCCGTCGCTGGCTTATCGGCTGATCAAGGACGCGATGCGCGTCAGCGAGACCAACGACTTGAAGACGCAGCTTGCACTTGAAGCCAACCTGCAGCGCAAAGCCGGAACCAGCGAAGATGCGCGCGAAGGCGTCACGGCCTTTCGCGAAAAGCGCCCGCCGCGCTATAAAGGACGGTAGTTATTATTTGAGCATGATCTTGTCCGAAAAACGGTTCCCACTTTTCGGGATCATGCTCTAAGGAGGAACCCATGAAAGCGAAACTCGCAGTCATGATCGCGCTCGCGGCCGTGCCCGGCCTGCTGATCGCGGCGCAACCGACGCTCGCCCAATTCAAGAGCGTGGGCTCGAACGCCGAACAGCAGAAGAAGGAATACGAGGCGTCGAAGAAGAAGGGGGACGACAGCCAGTACAAGGCCGCGCTCGATCGCATGCAGGAAAAGAAATTCGATCCCTGGGCCAATATGCGCTGAGGGCGCGCGCGGCGCGCTTTTCGGCGCGCCGCCTCGGTCAGGCTGAATTGAGAGCTACTTCTTGCCGAGGTTCACGGGGCCGGGCTTGCCGCCGCCCGCCACTGCCACGCCTTTCTGCTTCTTGTTCCAGTCAGCCTTCGGCTTCTTCTTTTCCTTGTTGCTGCGCATCTGGCCTTTCGCCATGACGTCTCTCCCTCAGTCAGTTGCGCGCGTCGCGCGTTAGGTAACAACTCATTCTAGCATGGAATGAGGACCACCGCTTACCGCTCCAGCCGCGCCATCAGGCTCGACGTATCCCAGCGTCCGCCGCCCATCTTCTGGATCTCGGAATAGAACTGATCGACCAGCGCGGCGACCGGCAGGTGCGCGCCGGAGCGCCGCGCCTCGGCAAGGCAGATGGACAAGTCCTTGCGCATCCAGTTCACCGCGAAACCGAAGTCGTACTTGCCGGCGTTCATGGTCTTGTAGCGGTTCTCCATCTGCCAGGACTGCGCCGCGCCCTTCGAGATGGTCTCGATCACGGCCTCGACGTCGAGGCCGGCACGCTTGGCAAAATGAATGCCCTCCGAAAGTCCCTGCACCAGTCCGGCGATGCAGATCTGGTTGACCATCTTGGTGAGCTGGCCGGAGCCCGCAGGTCCGAGCAGCTTGCACATGCGCGCATAGGCGGCGATCACCGGCTCGACACGGCCGTACGGTTCGGCTTCGCCCCCGCACATCACGGTGAGCACGCCGTTCTGCGCACCCGCCTGTCCGCCCGACACCGGCGCGTCGACGAAATGGAAGCCGGCCTTCTTCGCCTTCTCGGAAAGCTCACGCGCGACCTCGGCTGATGCCGTGGTGTGATCGACGAACACGGTGTTCTTGCCCATTTTCGGGAACGCCGCGCCTGCGACGGTGCGCACGTCGTCGTCGTTGCCGACGCACATCATGACGAAGTCCTGGGCCTCGGCGGCTTCCTCCGGGGTCTTGGCGGCCTTGCCGCCGAACTCCTTCGCCCATGCCTCCGCCTTGGCGGCGGTGCGGTTGTAGACCGTCACCTCGTGGCCGCCCTTGTTCTTCAGGTGCCCGGCCATCGGGTATCCCATCACGCCCAGACCCAGAAACGCGACCTTCGCCATTGTGTTTTCTCCCTGCGGGCCATTCGCCCTGACCGGAACAGGTCATTGCGACGCCGCACACGGCGCGTCAACCGTTGAGGAGACGGACGGCAAGCGGATCGTTCCGCAGCCGTGCCGAAGTCAAAGCTGCAGCGGTGGCGGAAGCTGGCTGCCATGACCCCACAGCCGCGCAAGGCCGTCCATGCTGCCGTTGAACTTGTCGCGGTCGCACGTGCCGGTGCCGCCGATGCCGGCGACTTGGTACGGGCCGTTGCCGTGCGTGCCATCCGTGTATTGCCACATCGTCCATGTCGGCCAGGTCGGCGGCACAACCGGTGACGCGCCGTATTCGGCACGCCAGAACCAGCATTGCCGCAGCGTCTGGTTGACGGTCTGGCCGAGCAGGCTCCCGGCGAGCGAGTCCGAATAGAATCCCGGATAGCGTCCGGTCTGCTTGTAAACTTCGCCGACGAACTGCTCCGCCTGCTGCAGCGTCATCGTGGCGTTGCCGTTCTCCTCGAAGTCCAGCACGAGCAGGTCGGTCGGCTGCGGATTGACGACCGAGAGAAAGTAATCGGCCTGCGCCGCGCCGTCGCCCTCGATTCCGAAATGATAGGCGCCCCACCACAATCCCGCGGCGAGCGCCTGCGGCCGGCGCGACGCATAGGTCGGGTCGACGACGTTCGTGCCCTGCGTCGCCTTGTGGATCACACCGACGATCCCGCTCGCCTTGATGTCGGCGAAACTCGTCACCTCATTGTAGTGCGAGAGATCGATCACTACGTTGACGGGATCGGCCATGCGGCGCCCTCCAGGCTCTGTCGCGTCGTTTCTACCAGAGCGGGAATGGAACGCAATTTGGCGGCGTAAATGCCCGCTTGATCCGCTGGCGCGGATGTTCCATTGGCGTTGGTCGTTCGCAATGGCGGCGATGTCGGAGATGAGTTCATGGTGTCGAAGCAGGACGTGCTTGCGAGTCTCGCACGGGTGAAGAGCCCCGAAGGCGCGCCGCTGACGGACTCAGGGAAGCTCTCCGACGTCGTGGTCAGCGACGGCAAGGTGTTCTTCTCGATCACTGTCGATGCCGGGGTCGTGCCGCAATGGGAGCCTGTGCGCAAAGCGGCCGAAGCCGCCGTGAAGGCCATGCCCGGCGTCAAGTCCGCCATGGTGGCGCTGACGGGCGAACGCGCGGCTGGTGCCGCGCGCGCCGCCGCGCCTCCGCCTCCGCAGGCCCCGGCCGGTGGCCACGGCCATTCCCACGCACCGCGCGGTGAGCGCGCGGTGCAGGGCCCGCCCGGCGTCGCCGCCATCGTGGCCGTCGCGTCGGGCAAGGGCGGCGTCGGCAAGTCGACCACCGCAATCAACCTAGCGCTTGGCCTGCGCGACCTCGGCCTGAAGGTCGGCGTGCTCGATGCCGACATCTACGGCCCTTCGGTACCGAAGCTGCTCGCGATCCGCGGCCGGCCCGAGACGCTCGGCGGCAACCGGCTGCGTCCGATGACCGGCTATGGCCTGACCGTGATGTCGATCGGCTTCCTCGTCGCCGAGGAGACGCCGATGATCTGGCGCGGCCCGATGGTGATGTCGGCGCTCACCCAGATGCTGCGTGAGGTCGAGTGGGGCACGCTCGACGTGATGATCGTCGACATGCCGCCCGGCACCGGCGACGCGCAGCTCACGATGGCGCAACAGGTGCCGCTCGCTGGCGCTGTGATCGTGTCGACGCCGCAGGATCTCGCGCTGATCGATGCGCGGCGTGGCGTCGAGATGTTCAAGCGCGTAAACGTGCCGGTGCTCGGCGTGATCGAGAATATGAGTTACTTCGTCTGCCCGAAGTGCGGCGAGCGTCATGACATCTTCGGTCACGGCGGCGCACATGCGGAGGCTGACAAGCTCGGCGTGCCGTTCCTCGGCGAGGTGCCGCTGCACATGGCGATCCGCGAGACCTCGGATTCCGGCCGCCCCGTGGTCGCGACCGATCCGGACGGGCCGCACGCCAAGGTCTACCGTGAAATCGCGCAGCGCGTGCGCGAGCAGTTGCAGCGCAAAGGGGCGGGTAGGGCTGCGCCGAAGATCGTGATTGAGGCCTAGGGAGTCCGTGGCGGGATGGTGCTCGCCATCCAAGCTGCAATGTCGGTGACCACCGCGGATTCTATGCCGAAAAATCCGTGCGGCGTGAAAGCCTGGCAGGGGGGCGACTGCGGCGTGCTGCCGCCGGTGAAGAGTTTCGACGCCTTCTTGCTCGTCCCCGTCAGCATTGCGACGATCTGCGGTGTGACGCTTGCGGGGCTGCAATCGCACGCGTCATTTTGATGAGCGACGACATATGTGGGTACTTTGATTGCGGACAACATGGCGTCTTGAACGATTTTTCCGCAAAGCTGGGTGCGTGTGTTCTGCGACGACGTCAGGATCACGCCATTCGGCCGCTCGACATTCAGGTTCGGCGGTGAGGGCGGAAAGGCTGACGGGTTCTGGATCGGGTAGCGCGCCGCGATGTTGGCGGCCGACATCGTTCCGGTGCTGGTTCCGACAACCCAGACTCGGGTCGCCTGCGTCCGCGCGCGCACGTCCTGGATTACTTTTGTCATCGTCAGCGCATAGTCGGCTGACAAACGCACGTTGCCATCAAGCGGCTGGCGGTTCGGTGAGTCGATGATGGCGACGGCAAGGCCCTTGCCGGCAAATTCGAATCGCGAACGAACGAGGAAATTTCCTGCGAGGTCGGTGCCGATGGTTCCTTCTTGAGTGAGGTCGAGGAATCCATTGCCACCGGAGAATAACATGACAGCGTCGCTTGTCGTCAACCCGCGTGGTGTGACGAGAAGATAGCGCACCCACGCAGGTGCTCGCGGATTGCCCGCCTGGACGTCGACGACCTGAGTGGCGACGTCGTTCTGTGCGGAAGCCGCTGAGGACAGGAGCGCAAAGGCGAGAAGGGCAAGCCGGAGTCCGGGCAACATGCGTTTCCCTCAGACGTTCGCTCCACCCGCCAGTATCGTAACACCATTTGACGGCGATCCGCCATCGGAGTGGCGGTCGCTAATCCTCCACCCACATCCGCAGCAAATTTGCGAGTGACTTCGAGACGAGGTCGTATTCGGCCGTCTTCCCGTCCTTCGCGAACATCTGCCGCCGCGCAGTATCGAGATCGAACAGCATCTCGCGCTGCGCGGGATCGCGAACGTAAGAGCGCGCCCAGCCGACCGCGGCGAGGCGCTCGCCGCGCGTCACGGGCGAAACGCGATGCAGCGCCGTAGACGGATAGGCGACGAGGCTTCCCGCTGCGGGTTTCACGGCGTCCTCGCCAGACGCGCTCTCGATCACCAGTTCGCCGCCGTCGTAGCTTTCCGGATCGGACAGAAACAGCGTGAATGACACGTCGGTGCGCATGCCCTGCATCAGCGCATCGTCGACATGACTGCCGTATTGCATGCCAACCTCGTAGCGCGAGAACATCACCGAGGTGAGCGCCTTGGGCCGCACGGCCAAGAGCGAACAACTCGTTGCCGAGGATGCGCTCCTCGACCAACTTGCGCACGGTTTCGATTTTGCGGTCGTTCGTGGCCTGCCGATTGTTTTTGACGAGGCGAGCCGCGAATCCGGCTGTCTCGCGCCCGTCGTCGAAGGTCGCGCGCGCCAGCGCCTCGCGCACCATCGCAGCCTCGTCAACTGACAGCACATTGCCGATCACGATCTGCACGCGCGCCTCAAAATGTTCCGCAACGCATTGGAATTGTTCCAATATCCGTATTCGTCGCTGGACCTGCCAAGTTGCCGCACCGTATGGTGCGCGCCTTCGCAAGGCAAACCCGGTAGGCGCTCGCATGAAATCGAAAACCAAGATTTGGCTCGGCGTCGGCGCCTTCGTGGTCGCTGGTGTGAACGGCGCCGCGGCGGGCGACGCGCAAACGCTTGACCGCACTGTCTCGGATATCGCGCTGACTCGCGCACTCGGGCCGACCGATATTTCCGCGCAGAAGAAAGGCGGGCATGGCGAGCATGGCGCGAGCGCCGCCAAGAAAAATCAGGGCGGCGAAGGCGGTGAAGGAGGCGAGGGCGGAGAAGAGGGCGGCGCGAAAGGTGGCGCGAAGCTTCCCCCCGATCTCGATTTCGCGCTCCGCATCGCGCAGATGCGCGGCCATCTTCTGGTCGGCGACGAACTGGTAAAGCAGGGCCAATGGGCGGCGGCGCTGCCGCACTTCCTGCATCCGAGCGAAGAACTCTATGGGCCGATCCGCGGCAAGCTGAAGGACTACAACACGCCGCAGTTCGCCACCGCACTCAAGCTGCTCGCCACCACGGTGAAGCAGAAGAAGAGTGGCGACGATTACGCCAAGGCGTGGAAGGCGGTTGAGGATGCTTTCGCGGCCGCGGACGCTGGCGTGAAGGCAAAGCAGCCGGGCGACGGCTTTGCGGTCGAAACCGCACTCGAATTGCTCAAGAGCGCGACCGGCGAATACGAGCAGGCGCTCGGCAAGGCCAAGGGCCGCATTGCGAAACCGGTCGAGTATCAGGATGCCCGCGGCTTCGTCTGGCAGGCCGAGAAAATGATCGAGAGCGTCGCGCCAGCGCTGGAGAAGAAAGACGCGGCGTCGCTCAAGCAGGTGCGCGAAGGCTTTGCCGATCTGAAGAAGGCGTGGCCGGCTGCGATGCCGCCCAAGGCGCCGGTGAAGGATTACGCGGCGGTGCTCAGCGACGTGTCGCGGATCGAGCTTCACGTCGGCAAGCTGATGTGAGCAAGCCGGCTGGGGCGCAAATATCTCTTCGCACACTGATTGCTGGCGCGTTTCTGTGCGGCGCGCTCGTGGGCGGCTTTGCGGCCTACGCGCAGACTGACGATCTCGCGGCTCTGAAGGTGAAATTCCGTCGCCCTACCGCGATCCCGTTTCCTACGTCCAATCCCTATACCGAACCAAAGCGAGCGCTCGGCGAGACACTGTTTCATGACAAGCGCCTGTCGGTGGACGGAACGGTCGCGTGTGCGACGTGTCACGTTATCGCGAAAGGATTTTCCGACGGGCGCGTGACGGCGGTTGGCGTGCCGGGGAGGCCGCTGGCCCGCCACGCTCCGACGATCTGGAATCTTGCGTGGGCCGGTCCGGTGTTCTGGGACGGCCGCGCGCGCAGTCTGGAGGAGCAGGTCGCAGGCCCGATCGTTGCGCCGGACGAGATGGCGCAGCCGATGGACAAACTGATCGCGCGGCTCGCCGCCGACAAGGCCTATGCGCGCGCGTTCGCAAAGGCATTTCCGGAAAACCCGCGTGTCACCGAGGACAATCTGAAAAAGGCGATCGCGACTTTCGAACGCACGCTGGTGTCGCCGCAAACGCGTTTCGATCGCTGGGTTGCGGGCGACGCGCAGGCGCTGTCACCGCAGCAGATCGATGGCTTTCGCCTGTTCACCGGCAAGGCCGCTTGTGCGAATTGCCATTCGGGCTGGGCGTTCACCGACTATGCATTCTACGACATCGGCCTGCCGAGTGAGGACCGCGGGCGAGGAGCGGTGCTGCGGCTGGAAGCCGCCGAGTATGCATTCAAGACGCCGTCGCTGCGCGAGGCCGTGCGCCGCGCCCCGTATATGCACGACGGTTCGCTCGCAACGCTTGAGGATGTGGTGCGCCATTACGCCAGCGGCGTCACCGAGAGGCCGACTTTGTCGCGCGATCTGACACGCGGGATCACGCTTGATGCGGGGGAGCGGGCCGCGCTCGTCGCCTTTCTCAGGACGCTGACGAGCGATGACGATCCGAAGCCGCCCGCGACGATCGTCGCTGAGAAATCCGCGCCTGTCGCCGCAGCCCGCGCCACCACAATCACTCAGAACGAGAAGGCGTTCGAGCCGACCCGCGTGCGCGTCCGATTGAACGACAAGCTCTGGATCGTCAACAACGACACCCGCACCCACAACATCCGTGTCTTCGATCCGAAGCTCGACTTTGACTCGGGCGCGCAGGAGCCGGGCGAAACCGTCGAGATGACCTTTCCGAAAACCGGCTCGTATCTGGTATTCTGCGGCATCCATCCGAAGATGGAGCTCACCGTCGATGTCGCCCGCTAGGGCGCACGCAGCACGCGGATTTTTGTTTGGTCTCTGAATTCTCTACCATCGCCCGTAATGTGACGACCGGCTCGGCGAGCCTCTATGCGCGCGCGGTGGTGGCCGCGACCGCCGCGATCGCGCTATTCTTTGCATTGTCATACGCGGCGACCTTCGTTGACCGGCAGGGCATCGCGGCAAAGCTCGAAGCCGCCAACGCGTACGGCGAGTTCACCCAAAGCTGGGCAGGCTGGACCGGCCGCGCGATCCCGCGCGCCGGCGGAAACGATTGCCTGTTCTTCTCATCCCTGCTGCAAAATTACCCGAGCCGGCTGGCCGAAGCGATTTCCGCGCGCATTCCGCCGGCCGATGCGCAGCCGCCCGCGCGTGCCGGCGATCCGACCATTCCGGCGTGCCTGCAAATGATCGCCGCGTTGGAGCGGCCCGATCACGCCGATCCGCAAGCCACGTTCTACCACCGTTACCTGCATGGTCAGCGGGTGTTTGCGGCGCTCATGCTGGCGATTGTGCCGGCGGCGGCACTCGGCTGGATCACGCTGCTGCTCAACGCCGCCGTCTTATTGTCGGTCCTGATCCCTGCGCTCATGCGCAGCCGCGGCGCCGACGCACGGCGCGAGCGGGGCTTCGCGGCGATAGCCGCGACGCTGTTGCTCTTCAGCGGACTCTGGCTTTTCGGAATCTACTTCTCCTTCGGCCTGTCCGATCTCGCGCTCGCGGTCTTCCTCGGCTATGCCTACCACCGCGGCATTGCGCACGCGCCGGAACAACGGTTCGCCATCGCGGTCGCGCTCTTCGGTGCCGCCACCGCGATCTTCGAGTTCCTTACTGGCGGCATTCCGTTCGGGCTCATTCTGCTGCTCGGCATCGTCGCGCTCGACGGTCCGGCGGACCGTGACGCGCTGCTGCGCCGTGCGTTTCACGGCGCGGTCATCTTCGCGCTCGCGATCGTGCTCACTTTCACAATCAAGATCGCGCTGGTGATGGCTTTCGTCGATCCAAACGCGCTCGCGGATTTTCGCAGTGGCTTGTCGGTGCGCGTCGGCAGCGCATTCATCGCCAGCATTCCGCCGCAGGAGATCGCGTGGCTTTCGCGCTTCGGCGTCGACGCGGCCTCGCTCGAACAGAACTGGTTCCTGTCCGCGCTCTACATGCTGGCGCGTCTCGGCTATGCGACGTTCGTGATCGGATATGGCTCGCCGGTCCTGGGCATGGTGATCGTCGGTAGTGCTGTGGCCGCCTCGACCGCGCTCCTGGTGCATCGCGCGCGCGCTTCGCGCGATGCCATTGCCCGCACGCGCCTTCTGATCCTTCTCGGCTCCGCGCTCGTCATGCCGGTGTGGAGCGTGATCTTCCTCAGCCACACGTTATTGCACGCGATCTGGATGGTGCGGCCATTCGCATGGTTCATTGCGCTCGCCGGTATTCTGATGGTCTGGCGCGCGTCGTCGCGGGACGAAGTCGGCACTCGCGCGGTTTAGCCGCGCTTTCTTCGACTTTGGTCTTATGCCGCGGGGTTCTGTCGGGGGCCTCGTCGCGCGCTTTCCACCAAGTTCCAAATCGTGCTAGCGCAACCTCCGCGGCGACGTCCGCCATCACCCAGACAAGGAACACCCTAAAGATGAAGCGTCGTAATTTCTTGCAAACCGCTGGCGCAGGCCTCGCGGCGACCGCAGTCGCGGCTCCCGCCATCGCGCAGTCGATGCCCGAGACCAAATGGCGGCTCACCTCCAGCTTTCCAAAATCCCTCGACACGATTTATGGCGCCGCCGAAGTGTTCTCGAAAGCGGTCGCAGAGGCGACCGACAACAAATTCCAGATTTCGGTATTCGCGGCGGGCGAAATCGTGCCCGGCCTGCAGGCCGCCGAGGCGGTGAGCGCCGGCACCGTCGAGATGTGCCACACCGCGTCCTACTATTACGTCGGCAAGGACCCGACCTATGCGTTCGGCACCGCGGTGCCGTTCGGTCTCAACAGCCGCATGCAGAATGCCTGGCAGTATTTCGGCGGCGGCATGGAGCTGATGAACGACTTCTACAAGAAGGCGAACATCTACGGCATTCCATGCGGCAACACCGGCTGCCAGATGGGCGGATGGTTTCGCAAGGAGATCAAGGACGTCTCCGATCTCAACGGCCTGAAGATGCGCATCGGCGGCTTCGCCGGCCGCGTGCTGACCAAGCTCGGCACGGTGCCGCAGCAACTCGCCGGCGGCGACATCTATCCGGCGCTGGAGAAGGGCACGCTCGATGCGTGCGAATGGGTCGGCCCGTACGACGACGAGAAGCTCGGCTTCAACAAGGTCGCGCAGTACTACTATTACCCGGGCTGGTGGGAAGGCGGCGCGATGCTGCACAACTTCATCAACATCGATAAGTGGAACGCGCTCTCGCCGACCTACAAGTCGATCGTCAAGACCGCCTCGATGGCGGCGCACGAGTGGATGCAGGCGAAGTACGATGCGGTCAATCCGGCAGCGTTGAAGCGGCTCGTCGGTGCGGGCGCGCAGCTGCGTCCGTTCCCGGCTACCGTCATGGATGCTTGCCTGAAGTCCTCGCTCGAACTCTACGCCGAGGTCTCGGCCTCGAACGCCGACTTCAAGAAGATCTGGGAGTCGACGCTCGCCTTCCGCAATGACCAGTATCTCTGGTGGCAGGTCGCCGAATACACCTACGACACGTTCCTGATCCGCAATCGCACGCGGGTCTGATCTGCCCACTTTTTCTGCGCGGATGGGCCTCGGAGCGTATGCTCCGGGGCCTTTTTCGTTTCGCGCGTTGGGGTTATTAGGCTAAGTTGCCACCGAACGTCGGCAGCAGCGAGTGGGGCGCTCCGCGCACGCCGGCGGACTTAATCCAACCTGAGGGGAAATCCCATGAAGCGTCGTCAATTCCTGAAATCCGCAGGCCTGGGCCTCGCTGCGACGAGCGCCGTTGCGGCGCCCGCCATCGCGCAGTCGATGCCCGAGGTGAAATGGCGTCTCACGTCGAGCTTCCCGAAGTCGCTCGACACGCTGTGGGGCGCGTCCGAGACGTTCGCGAAATACGTCTCCGAAGCGACCGACGGCAAGTTCACCGTCACGCCTTTCGCGGCCGGCGAAATCGTCCCGGCGCTGCAGGCGCTCGACGCGGTGCAGAACGGCACCGTCGAGATGTGCCACACCGCGGCCTATTACTATGTCGGCAAGGACCCGACCTTCCCGTTGTTCTGCGCGGTGCCGTTCGGTCTCAACACGCGCCAGCAGAACGCCTGGTTCTACGACGGCGGCGCGCAGAAGCTGATGGACGAGTTCACCAAGAAGTTCAACATCGTCAGCCTGCTCGGCGGCAACACCGGTGCGCAGATGGGTGGCTGGTTCCGCAAGGAGATCAAGGAGGTCGCCGACCTCAGCGGCCTGAAGATGCGCATCGCCGGCCTTGCCGGCAGGTGCTGCGGCAAGCTCGGCGTGGTGCCGCAGCAACTCGCCGGCGGCGAAATCTATCCGGCGCTGGAGAAGGGCACCGTCGACGCGGCCGAATGGGTCGGGCCGTACGACGACGAGAAACTCGGCTTCTAGAAGGTGGCGCCGTTCTACTACTATCCGGGCTGGTGGGAAGGCGGCACGACGCAGCACTTCATGTTCAACATCGCCAAGTGGGACGAACTGCCGAAGAACTACAAGGCGATCGTGACAGCCGCGGCGGGTCGTCGAACATCGAGGAGACCGGCGCGGTACGACGCCCGCAATCCGCAGGCGCTCAAGAGCTGTTTCGGCCGGCGCGCAGCTTCGCCCGTTCAGCCAGCCGATCATGGAAGCCTGCCTCAAGGCGTCTAACGAGGTCTACGCCGACATCTCGTCGAAGAATGCCGACTTCAAGAAGGTATACGACAACATGGTCGCCTTCCGGAACGACGAGTATCTGTGGTGGCAGGTGGCCGAGTACACCTACGACACCTTCATGATCCGGACGCGCCCGCGCGCCTGATCCCGTCCAAAAGTTAAGCGGCAAAAAGCGCGCCCGGGGCCTCTGGCCCCGGGTTTTTTGTATTGGCTTCCCCGAATAGTTCCGTAAGATCGCGCCCAGTCGCTCGTCGGTGGCTGGGCAACAAGAAAAGTGCGTTCAATCCCGCCTTGTCGGCACGAGAGTCGACTTACATCAAGCAGGGGAAACGCCAATGAAACGTCGTGAATTCCTGAAGTCGGCGGGCGTCGGGCTCGCCGCCTCGACCGCCGTCGCCGCGCCGGCCATCGCGCAATCGATGCCGGAAGTCAAATGGCGCATGCCGACGAGCTGGCCGAAGTCGCTCGATACGCTGTACGGCGGCTGCGAATACTTCGCCAAGCGCGTCGCCGAAATGAGCGACAACAAGTTCCAGATCCACGTCTTCGCGGCCGGCGAAATCGTGCCCGGCCTGCAGGTTCTCGACGCCGTGCAGAGCGGCAACGTCGAGATGGGCAACACGGCGCTGTACTACTACTGGGGCAAGGACTCCGTCCTTCACATTCGGCACGTGCCTTCCGTTCGGCATCAATACGCGCGGCATGAACGCGTGGCTGCGGTTCGGCGAGGGCGAGACGCTGCTCAACGAGCTACTCGAGAAATACAACTGCATCGGCTTCGCGGGCGGCAACACCGGCGCGCAGATGGGCGGCTTGTTCCGCAAGGAGATCAACACCGTCGACGACCTTAAGGGCCTCAAGTTCCGCATCGGCGGCTTCGCCGGCACGATCCTTCAGAAGGTCGGCGTGGTGCCGCAACAGCTCGCGGCCGGCGACATCTATCCGGCGCTGGAGAAGGGCACGCATCGACGCCGCCGAATGGGTCGGCCCGTATGACGACGAGAAGCTCGGCTTCGAGAAGGTCGCGCAGAACTACTACTATCCGGGTTGGTGGGAAGGCTGCGGCCAGGGCCACAACATCATCAACATGGCGAAGTGGAACGAACTGCCGAAGCAGCTACCAGAGCATGATCCAGGTCGCGCTCGGGCGACGCGTGGGGCTGGGTGGTCGGCAAGTACGACTACGCCAATCCGGCGGCGCTCAAGAAGCTGCTCTCACAAGGCGCGATCCTGCGGCCGTTCCCGCAGCCTGTGATCGAAGCCTGCTACAAGGCGGCGCAAGAGGTCTATGACGAGCATGCCGAAGACCAACCCGACTGTTCAAGAAGATGCACGACAGCCTTCTGTCCTACCGCAACGACTGGTTCGGCTGGGAGCAGGTGGCCGAGCTCACCTTCGACAGCTTCATGATGCGGATGCGCACGCGCACCTGAGCGACGCGCAAAAAACTGCAAAGCGAAGGGCCCCGGAGCATCAAGCTCCGGGGCTCTTTTCTTTGTCGCGCTATTTGAAGTCCGGCGGCGGCGGAAGGTCGCGGCAGTTTGGATCTCGATATTTACCTTCGAGGGATCGATACCCGGCCCCTTGTCGAGCCAGTAGGTGACCGAGCCTGGCCACAGGATCACGATCGCCACCAGAATGACCTGCAGGAAGACCCAGGGGATCGGCGCCCCAATAGATATCCGACGTCTTGATCGATGGCGGCGCGATGCCGCGCAAATAGAACAGCGCGAAGCCGAACGGCGGATGCATGAAGCTGGTCTGGATGTTGGCGCAGATCAGCACGCCGAACCAGATCAGATCGATGCCGAGCTTGTCGGCGACCGGCGCCAGCAGCGGGATGATGATGAAGGCGATCTCGAAGAAGTCGAGGAAGAACGCGATGATGAAGATGAACACGTTGACGAAGATCAGGAAGCCGAGCTGTCCGCCGGGCAGCGTCGTCAGCAGGTGCTCGATCCACTCCTTGCCGCCGACGCCCTGGAACACCAGGCTGAACACGCGCGCGCCGATCAGGATGAAGACCACCATGGCGGTGATGCGCATGGTGGTCGACATGCCCTCATAGAGCAGCTTCCAGGTCAGCGTGCCGTAGGAGAAGGCGAGCGCGATCGCGCCGACGACGCCCATGGCGCCCGCCTCGGTCGGCGTCGCGAGGCCCATGAAGATCGTGCCGAGCACGAGGAAGATCAGCCCGAGCGAGGGGATCATGCCGCGCAGGCACTTTTTCAGGAGCGCCCAGCCGCGCAGCGTCCGCGCTTCGAGCGGCAGCGCCGGAACGTCCTTCGGCCAGAAGATGCTGAGCATCGCGACGTAGGCGCAGAACAGCGCCGATCTGGATCAGGCTCGGGCCGATCGCGCCGGCATACATGTCGCCGACCGAGCGGCCGAGCACGTCGGCCAGCACGACCAGCACGAGCGACGGCGGAATGAGCTGCGTGATCGTGCCGGAGGCCGCGATCACGCCCATCGTGTGGCGCGTCGAATAGCCGTACTTGATCATCGGCGTCATCGAGATCACGCCCATCGCGATCACCGACGCGGCGACCGTGCCGGTGATGGCGCCGAGAATGGCGCCGACGAAGATCACCGCATACGACATGCCGCCGCGCACCGGGCCGAACAATTGCCCGATCGAATCGAGCAGATCCTCGGCCAGCCCGCAGCGCTCCAGGATGGCGCCCATGAACGTGAAGAACGGGATCGCGAGCAGCAGGTCGTTCGAGATGATGCCGAAGAGCTGATAGGTCAGGTTGCCGAGAAAGGTCGGGTGGATCAGTCCGAGCTCGATGCCGATGAAGCCAAAGAACAGGCCGGTCGCGGCGAGCGAGAATGCCGCCGGATAGCCGATCAGCATGAACAGGATCATGCCCCCGAACATCAGGGGCGCCATGTTGTCGCGAACGAATGCGATCATTGCAGCGGCTTCTCGTACTTGAAGTCCATCTCGATCACGTGCTCGAGCGCCGCGATACGCTTGATGATCTCGGAAATTCCCTGCAGCACCATCAGCGCGAAGCCGACGGGCAGCAACAGCTTCACGGGCCAGCGGATCAGCCCGCCGGCGTTGGTCGAGACCTCGCCGAGCCGCCAGGATTCAACGAACCAGGGCCAGGTGAAGTAGATCAGGATGATGCAGATCGGCAGCAGGAACAGAACGCCGCCGACGATGTCGATCCAGATGCGCGTGCGCTCCGACACGAGCCCGTACACAAGGTCGACGCGTACGTGCTCGTTCATCTTCAGCGTATAGGGCGCGCCGAGCAGCACCATCGCGGCGAACATGTACCACTGGATTTCCAGCCAGCCGTTCGAGCTGAGGCTGAACAGATAACGGCTGGTCGCGTTGCCGGCGCTGATCAGGCAGGCCAGCAACACCATCCAGTTCGCCACGACACCGAATTGCGCGTTGAACCAATCAATCGCGCGGCTCAGACTGAGCAACCCACGCACGTTTCTTTTTCCCCTCCGGACGGCGTCCCGGCCACCCGCTCTGCTGGTTTTGCCTTGTCGCCCCCGGTCTGCGCCGAGTTGTCGCACCTTAGCCCGAATTACGTGTGTGGCGTCAACCGAAACTTGGATTTTGCCGCGAACGCCCAACAACTGAGACAGGGTCACCCGTTCAGACGACTCGCGGGAGCATGACTAACTTTCGGTTAACCACGTAGGCCCATGATGCCGCAGCGGATTGTGAGCGCCAGCCGGTTGCGCGCCATTTCGCTCGAGGGCGGTAGGCAAGCCATGCAGCGGTTGACCGTTTCCGAGCGGATGCTTGTCGTCGCGCTCGTGCCCGCGCTTGCATTGCTGGCGCATCAGGTGTTCGGCCCGGGATTGGCCGGCGGCTTTTCGCTGTGGACTGTCGTCAGCCTCTCCATTCCGATCGTGTCCATCGTCCTTGCGTTGTGGGTCGCGCGGTCGATGGCGCTGCCGATCCGGGACGCCGTCGAGGCGATCGGACCGCTGGCTGGAGCGAAGAAAAGCCAGGCCATTCGCTGCGAGATCGCTCGCCTCTCCACGGTCGTCCGTGAGCTGACCGATACGGCGCATGGCAGTGCGCGCCGGGAAGGCGAGCAGGACAAGCTTGAGCGCGCCGAGCGCGCCGCGCGCCGCGCGAACCTGTCGAACATGGCGAGCGAAGTGGAGGCCGCGACAGAGCGCGGGTTGCTTCCGGTGGTCGACGGGTCTGCGGTGCTGCGTACCAAGACCGACGACATGCGCTCGGCGCTCGAAGCGGTGCACGCCGCCTCGACCGAGACCGCGAAGGCAGCCGAGCATTCGCGCTCCATGAACGAGGATGCGACGCGATTGTCGGACGAAGTGATCGCCGCGATCGACTCGATTACCGCCAAGGTACGCGAGGGCTCCGACATCGGGCGCACCGCCGTCGAGCGCGCGGCGAATTCGCGCGCGACCATCGGCGCGCTCGCCAAGGCCGCGAAGGACATCGGCGATATCGTCGGGGTGATCACGGCGATTGCCGAGCAGACCAATCTGCTGGCGCTCAACGCCACCATCGAGGCCGCGCGTGCCGGCGAGGCGGGCAGGGGCTTCGCGGTCGTCGCGACCGAGGTAAAGACCCTCGCGACGCAGACCGGCAAGGCGACCGGCGAGATCGGGGCGAAGATCGCCGAAATCCAGTCGACCACGGGCCAAGCGGTCGCCTCCATCGGTGCAATCGCCGAAGCGATCGATGAGCTGTCGCTCGTCACCAACTCGGTCGCCGCCGCGATGGATCAGCAACGCGCCGCGACCACGGGCTTCGTCACGACCGTGCGCGGCACGACCGCGGCAGTATCCGATGTGGCTGAGCGCATGACCGGCATTGCCGGAATGGTGACGCGGTCGAGCAGCAATGCGACCGAAGTGGCGCGCATCGCCGCCGACATGCAGCGCGCTTCGGAAACCGTGCGTGCGGAAATCCCCGAGATCGTGCGCGCCGCGCTGCGCGCGGACCTGCGTGAGCATCCGCGCTTCGATGTCGATGTGAACGCGGTCATCGAGCGCGGCGGCGTGAAGAACTCCGCCTACATCTTCGACTTGAGCCGCGGCGGCGCCCGCATCGCGTCGGTGCCGCACCTCGGGGCTGGCGACGACGTCACCGTCACGCTGCCGGGTTTGCGCGGGGCCAAAGCCAAGGTCGCGTGGGTCGCGCCCGACTGTTTCGGCATTCGCTTCGAGCCGGTGCTCGAAGCCGGCGAACTGCTCAGCGTCGCCGGGATCAGCGCGGCCGCCTGATCGTTACGCGCCCGGCTCCGACGGCGGCACGTCGGCCGACACGGTGCGCCGGCGTACGACCTCGCGGTGAAGTGCATAAAGTCCGCTGCCGACAATCAGCACCGAGCCGGCGATCGCAAAACGGTCCGGCACCTCGCCGAACGCCAGATAGCCGCACAGGCCAGCCCAGATCAGCAGCGTGTAGCGGAACGGCGCGATCGCTGCGACATCGACGCTGCCGCGGAATGCCATCACCACAAGCATGTGGCCGGTCGCCACGAACGTCGCCGAGATCGCCAGCATCCCGACGTCCGCCCATGCCATCGGCTTCCATTGCTCGGTCAGGCCCATTACCGGGCCGATGAGCATCGATCCGAACGCGGCCAGGAACGAGATCATCAATGTCGGGACACGGGGATCGAGAAGCCGGGTGATCATGTCGCGCGCGACGCCCGCGAATGCGGTCGCTATACCGAGCAACGCCCAGGCGTTGAACGAGGCGGGCGTCGGCTTGATCATCAGCAGCGTGCCGAGGAACCCGACCGCGATCGCGGTCCAGCGCCGCCAGCCGACCTCTTCGCGGAAAAAGATCACCGCCGCCGCCGTTATGATCAGCGGCGACACGAGATTGATTGCAGACAGCTCGGCGAGCGGCATATGGATCAGCGCAGTGGTGAACATCACCATCGCGAGGCCGTCGAACATGGTCCGGCTCAGCACCAGCGGGCTGATGAACCGCAGCGCTGACATCTGCACCATCGCGAGCATGATCGAACCGACCAGAATGGTTGCAAGCGTGCCGCGCACAGTGATGACTTCGCCAAGCGGATAATTCTGCGCAGTGAGCTTCATCACCATGTCGTTGACGGCGAACGCCGCCATCGCGCCCATGAGAGCGAACATGCCGCGTCGATTGGCGCGCGCTGACGTCACGACAACTCCAGAGGAAAGCAGCCGCGCGGGGGAACTCGTGCCGCGGCGCACGAACGAGGAATTACACGCGGCGGGTTGAGGCGTCGAGAAAAACGCCGGAATAGCCGGTGTGCGCGCAGCGTATGCCGTGCGGCGATCAGCCGCCGGTCACGCTCATGTGGCGCGAGACCGCGGGGCGGCGCGCACGCCGGTCGATGACAAAGTCGTGGCCCTTCGGCTTGCGCAATATCGCGGCGTCGATCGCGTCGTTCACCAGATCGTTGCTCTCGGATGCACGCAGCGGCGCGCGCAGGTCGGCGGCGTCCTCCTGGCCGAGGCACATGTAGAGCGTGCCGGTGCAGGTGAGGCGCACGCGATTGCAGGACTCGCAGAAATTATGCGTCAGCGGCGTGATGAAGCCGAGCCGGCCGCCGGTCTCGGCGACGCGCACGTAACGCGCCGGGCCGCCGGTTTCGTAATCAATCTCATCCATGGTGAAGCGCTCCGCGAGCCGCGCGCGCACCATCGAAAGCGGGAGATACTGATCGAGCCGGTTCTCGTCGATATCGCCGAGCGGCATCACCTCGATGACGGTCGCGTCCATTCCGCGCCCGTGCGACCACGCGATCAGATCGCCAAGCTCGTCCTCGTTCACGCCCTTCAGCGCGACGGCGTTGATTTTCACCGCGAGCCCCGCCGCCTGTGCGGCATCGATGCCGCGCATGACCTGATTGAGATCGCCCCATCGTGTGATGGCGCGGAACTTGTCGGCGTCGAGCGTGTCGAGCGAGACGTTGATTCGCTTCACGCCGCAGTCCGCGAGTTCGGCTGCGTACTTGGGAAGCTGCGAGCCGTTGGTGGTCAGCGTGAGCTCTTCGAGGCCGTCACCCAGATGGCGCGACAGCGAGCGCACCAAGGTCATGATCCCGCGCCGGACCAGCGGCTCACCGCCGGTGAGGCGCAGCTTGCGCACCCCGCGAGCCAAGAACGCGCTGCATAGCCGGTCGAGTTCCTCGAGCGTCAGCAGATCCTGCTTCGGCAGGAACGCCATGTTCTCCGACATGCAGTAGACGCAGCGGAAATCGCAGCGGTCGGTCACCGAGATGCGCAAATAGCTGATCGCGCGCTGGAACGGATCGATCAGCGGCGCAGGCTTGATGGTGGATGCACGTTCGAAGCCCATACGTTCCCGGCGCCTTAGTCGGCACGGGATCCGGTTCCCGGCCGCTATGGCAAGTTATTCAATATGATATAGGGCGTCTTTGGAAGGATTGAAAGTTGTGAACGACAGCCCGTGGCCATCCGAACTGCGTCTCTCCAGGGACAAGAAGGCGCTGAACGTTGCGTTCGAGGGCGGCGAGAGCTTCGCGCTTCCGGCCGAATATCTGCGCGTGAAAAGCCCGAGCGCCGAGGTGCAGGGTCATTCCCCGGACGAGCGCAAGACCGTTCCGGGCAAGCGCAACGTGATGATCCTCGAGGTAAACCCGATCGGCAACTACGCGGTGCGCCTTGTGTTCGACGACCTGCACTCGACCGGGATTTTCAGCTGGGACTATCTTGCCGAACTCGGCCGCAACCAGCCGCGATACTGGCAGGACTATCTCGACGAACTCGCCGCGAAGGGTATGACACGCGAGAAAGCGTAACGCCGCGAACGGCGCTAGCGCATCACGATGACTTTGGCGCCGACCTTCACGCGGCTGTAGAGATCGATCACGTCGTCATTCATCAGGCGGAAGCAGCCCGACGACACCGCCTGGCCGATCGTCTCCGGCTCATTCGAGCCGTGGATGCGATAGAGCGAGGAGCCCAAATACATCGCGCGCGCACCGAGCGGATTGTCCGGTCCGCCTTTCATGAAACGCGGCAGATCGGGACGGCGCTTGAGCATCTGCGCGGGCGGTGTCCAGTCCGGCCATTCCTTCTTGGCGACGACCGACGTGGTGCCGGCCCAGGTGAAGCCGATGCGGCCGACGCCGATGCCGTATTTGAGCGCCGTGCCATTGTCCTGAACGAGATAAAGGCGCCGCTCGGTGGTGTTCACTATGATCGTGCCGGGCGCGTACTTGCCCGGTGCCGAGACCGTCTCACGCCGGATCGCGCCGACATACGACATGCCGCCGAAGAACTCGTAGCGCTTGGTGCCCAATTGGCCGCCCGAATAGCGGCCGTCGGAGTCGCCCATGTGCTGGGCTTGCGCCGCGGTCGTGGCGCAGAAGGAGAGCGCGATCATGAGAGCAGCAACTCGCAAGTGCATCGAAAAACCCCGATCTTTCAACAACTTCAGACGCAGTCGCGCGCCCCGTGCGGCCGCCCCGTGCAAGCTTCAGACAGGCCACAATTCGCCGCATGCAGCAACCGAAATGTGCCTGCGCCCCATGCGCTTTTCCGCCGCTGTTGCACGCAAACCACCGTCCGGTCGCTGGTTCCGCACTGTCGTGTGCCGGTTTGAACGGGGCCAAGGCGCTGGATGCTGTATCCGGCAAAGCTCCAAATTGGAGCAAGACACCTGACCGGCTCACATCCTTCGCTGGCAATTTCCACTCTTAAAGCTCAGACGGGCAGTTCGGTTATTCTCCGGAAAAAGTCAGATGGCAGATGTGCCGGTTATATCGAGCGCCGTTCGAGAGCTTCGGATTTGTCGCGAAAACCGGTCGTGCCGCTCGGCACGTTATTCTTCGGCAGAACATCCAGGTGATGCTTGTCCGTGCACCCCTTAAGGCAACGCGTAGCAAGCCGTTTTTTCAACCCGCAGCAAGTATGGATTTATTAAGCCATATTTTCGCGCAAGCATTTCAAACCGAATCAAACGCGCCTATAAAGTCGGCACCATTTTTCATTGAGGTTTCTCTCCATGGCGAAGAAAGCTAAGCGTCGCGGCCGTCCTCCCGGCTCGAAGAATAAGAAGGCAGGAAAGTCGATCAAAGGCCTGACCAAGAACTTTGCCAAAATGGAAGTTGGTCAACTCCGCTCCTACATCGACAATCTCGAAGGCCTGCTTGCCGCGAAGGTGAAGCAGCAGCGGGAAATTCTCGAAGGACAGATTGCCGGCTTGCAGCTTTACGCGTCCAACAAGGCCGCGGCCGCCGTGCGAAGCGTGATGCGCGTGCCCAATACGCGCAAGCGTGCGAAGCCGCAGCCAAAATATCAGTCGAAGAAGAATAAGAGCCAGAAGTGGACGGGCAGGGGAATGCTGCCGACCTGGATGCGCGAGGAAATGAAGGGCACCAAGCTCACCAAGGACGATTTCCTTATCAAGTAGGGATCGCGGTGCGGCGGGGCGGTGTATCGCCCATATCGGATCCATCTCAGGCTTGCATTGGTTGACCGGTGCAATCAGAGCACCACATTGACTATTAAGAACAAAAGGAGAACATTCCCACACCTTGCGAGGGTGGGTCATGGCGCTCAGGGACGAGATCGATCGCGACTTTCCGCACCAGGTCGGGCTGTCGCTCGATGACAAACTGGTCGGCGTGCTGGACTGGCTCGACGCGCGGATCGGCCGCTGGGACATGTATGTCGATCTGGAAGAGCAGACGATCCGCTACTGTTTTCTCGATCCAGCGGATGCACAGGACTTCATCCGCTCGTTCGTGAAGATGCGCGACGCCGGGTGAAGCGGCGGGAAGTACAAAGGCTCCGGCTACGGGGAATGGTGGGCGCTATAGGGATTGAACCTATGACCTCTCCCGTGTGAAGGGAACGCTCTCCCGCTGAGCTAAGCGCCCGAAAGCTTTGGTCGGCCGCTGTTTAGGCGGCGGCGCCAACCAGTGTCAACCGAACTCGACGGCGCAGACTACCGCTGCTGCTGCTTCGGTCGCCCGCGGCCTTTCCGCGTCGGTGCGGGCGGCGGCGTGAGCTGAAGCTGCGCATAGACCGGGTTCGGCGAGACCTCGACCGAGACGGCGGCTGTCTCCAGGCCACTCGCGACGTCAACGCTGCCGCCACCGCCTGCCGAGCGCGGCACTACCGCGATGGTCTGCGGCTGATAGCCTGGCAGCGAGTAGTTCACTGTGAACTCGCGGTCGGCCGGCACCGGAATCATGCAGGGCGTCCGGCAACTTGGTCCTAGCGACGTCTTCGCGTCGGCGCCGGGCGGATCGGACTCGATCGTCAATGAGACATTAGCGCCGCTGGACAGGAAATCCAAATTCGGCGTCCACGAGGCACAGCCGGCCAGCGCCAGCACGCCGGCGATGGCGGATACGCGAAGAATCGGTGTCATCGGTACTGCTTCCCCGGCCGCGACCGGCGGCCAAACGATATGGGCCCCACGTCCCTGCGGACAACGGGGATTGGGCCAAGAAAGCGGCAGCCGCATGGCAAAAGCTTTCGCCAAGCCCTTGAGCGTTCAAATCTTATAGGCCGTGCGGAAACCGCCCCAGTGCTTGCCGAACACGCGCACCGGCGCGTCGATCTCGCGCATCATGATGATGATGCCGTTGCCCATGTCGCGCGCGTAACTCTGGATCAGATAGGGGCGCACG
Organism: uncultured Alphaproteobacteria bacterium; assembly: GCA_963779545.1. Classification (GTDB taxonomy): domain Bacteria; phylum Pseudomonadota; class Alphaproteobacteria; order Rhizobiales; family Xanthobacteraceae; genus PALSA-894. The sequence continues at coordinate 474,044 of CAVZYQ010000023.1, forward strand.
TTGCGCGCCGCGGACAGGCCCGCGCGGTCGTCGAAGATGCGGCGGTTGCGGCAGTTCGCCGTATTCCACGGCACATCGTCCGCCTTCTGCGGCTTGGAATAGATCCTGTTGTGCACCGGCAGGTACCCGTTGCGGTCAACCGCCGCGCAGAAGGTCATTCGCTTGTCGTCGGCGAGCAGCGGCTCCTGGATCGGCGGCAGCACGCTTTCCAGCACGTCGAGCGCGCGGGTGCGGAACTGAAGCGGATTGGTGCCTTCGATCGGTGCGTACTCGGTGTCGAATAGCGCCTCTCGCGTGAGCTTGCCGTCGGTCACGGCCTCCTCGAACGCCATCGACACCATCGCGGCCGCATCGAGGGCGCGTTCGACGAACTCGCGGTTCTCGGCGCGGATCGATTCCAGACGTTCGTGCAGCTTGGTTTCCGTGTCAGGCTCGAGCGCGGTGAACTCGACATGCAGGCCGAGCGAGGATCGCCCGACAACGCGGCCGCGCGCGCGGCCGACACCGGACAGATCCGCGTCGATTGACGTGCCGATGGAAAGTTTCTCGATGTCGCCGCCGCGCACAAGCATTCCACCTTCGGAAAGGTCCGCGGTTTGCGCGTGGACGTCGCGGCCGGCCTGACGCAGCGCGACCGGCAAATCGCAGGGCAGCCGGTCGTGCCGGCGCCGGTCGCCGATCTCGCTCTGCCGCAGGAACGTGACGAAGCGGGTCTGAAGTTTCGCCGCGAGGTTCGCGGCATCCTGGCCGGAGCGGTCGATCGCCGCGCCGCTGTGTTCGGCGCGCGCGGACGCCGCCTTGATGTCGGCGGCGCTCTCGGCGACGGAATTCACGAAGCGCGAGGAGTCGGACGCGCTGCGCGACAGCTCGCTGGTCGTCGCGATCTGCTGTTCGATGGCGCTCGCGACGGCGGCAAAGACCGGCCGCAGTGCCGCAATCGCCGTCATGATGTGATTGACCGCCGCGATCGACTCCTGCGCGTCGCGCTGCAGCTGATCGATCTTGCGGCCGATTTCTTCCGTGGCATTCTGCGTCGCGCTCGACAGCGCCTTCACCTCGCTTGCGACGACCGCAAAGCCACGCCCCGCGTCGCCCGCGCGCACTGCCTCGATCGTGGCGTTGAGGGCCAGCAAATTCGTCTGCTTGGCGATCGCCGAAATGAGACTTACGACATTGCCGATCTCCGCCGACGACGCTTTCAGCCCGTCTACGCTCTTTCCCGCTGCGGACGCGGCGCGGCCGGCATCCTCGGTCAGCGAGCCAGCTTCGCGCACCTGACGGCCGATTTCGCCGGACGACTGGGCGAACTCTTCCGTGGCGCTAGCGAGATGCGTCGCGTTGTCGGTCGCTTCGCCCGCGAGTGCTTCGAGCGAGTTGCTCTGGCCGCGGATCGCGCCGAGCACGTCGGCCGTCGAGCGCGTGCCGCCGCGCACTGCGTCGGCGGCGCGCTGGACGTCGCGGATCATCGCGGCGAGATCGATTTCGATCAGGTCGATCGTCTCGCGGATCGCCGCCATGCGCGCCTGCGACTGATCGGCCTCCATCTCGGGGATCGCCGACGGCGCGGCCTCGACCGGCAGCGCGGGCTCCGTTTCAGCGTCGGGGCGGCGGAAAAAACCCAGAATGTTCGGGAGCATGAGCGATACCGGCGCGTGGAATCGTGGCGGGAAACGCGCAAGCCTCGTTATCGCGGTAAACGATTACTTAATGGTTAACCCAAGCTTAAGTGGCGGCCATGCCGCACATCAGCGCGCGAGCAACGCCTCCACGGCAGCGGGCAGCGCGTCGAAATGGCTGATCAGCCGGTCCGCGCCGAGTTCGGCGGGCGGCGTTTCGGTGTAACCGAAGTCGACCGCGACCACCGGGACAGAGGCTGCGCGCGCGGTCGCCACGTCGGTCATGGAATCGCCGACCATCACGGCGTGTCCCGTGTCGCCGCCCGCGCGCGCGATGGTGAGGCGCAGCATGTCGGGGTCGGGCTTGCGCATCGTGAAGGTGTCCTGCCCGCAGATCGCCGCGAAGCGCGATTTCAGGCCCAACTGATCGAGCAGTTTAACCGACAGCCATTCGAGCTTGTTGGTGCATACCGCGAGCACATGACCTTGACCGGCGAGCACGTCGAGCGCGCGCTCCAGTCCGGGAAAAGGGCGCGAGCGGTCCGCGATGTGCTCGGCGTAGATCTCCAGGTATTCGCGAAACAGCCGGTCGATTTCTTCGGCGGGAAATTCCATCCCTTTCGATGCAAGCGCGCGCTGCAACAGCGGCTTCACGCCGGCGCCGATCATGGTGCGCGCCTCGCCATACGCCACTGCCGGCACGTCGTGGCGTCTCAGGATGACATTGAGCATGTCGACCAGGTCGGGCGCGGTGTCGACAAGCGTGCCGTCGAGATCGAAGACGATGGTTGCGGTTGGCATTCCGGAGCGCTAGCGCGGGGCAGGGGGCGAGGCAAGCGGCCGCTGGCAATTCGGCGTGAAGCCGCCCATCTGTAGCTTGCCGGGCTGCGCCATGCCCGCTATGGGCAGACGCCAGTTTTCTCCAACTCTTGCGGGTTTCTCCCCTCGATGAGCGCAGACGCCTACAAACGCGAAGCCGCCGCCGGCGCGCTCGAATTCGTGCAGCCCGGCATGCGTCTTGGGCTCGGCACCGGCTCGACCGCGCGGCCGTTCGTCGAGCTGCTCGGCGAACGCGTGCGCGCCGGCCTCGACATCGTTGCGGTTCCGACCTCGGAAGCGACGCGCGAGCAGGCCGAGCGATGCGCCATTCCGCTGACGACGCTCGACGAGACGCCGCAGCTCGATCTGACGGTCGACGGCGCCGACGAGATCGCGCCCGATCTCACGCTGATCAAAGGCGGCGGCGGGGCGCTGTTGCGCGAGAAGATCGTCGCGGCGGCCTCCGCCCGCATGGTGGTGATCGCGGACAAGTCGAAGTGGGTCTCGATGCTCGGCCAGTTCGCGCTGCCGATCGAGGTGGTGCCGTTCGGCCTTGCGGCGACCAAGCGGGCCGTCGAGGCCGCGACCGCGGCGGCGGGCTGCCCGGGTCCGCTGACGCTGCGCCGCGACAAGACCGGCCGCACTTTCGTCACGGACGGCGGCCATTGCATCCTCGACGCCGCCCTGCAAAGGATCGCCGATCCGCGCGCATTGGCGGACCGGCTGGCCGCCATACCGGGAGTGGTCGAACACGGGCTTTTCATCGGGCTTGCCCACGTCGCCGTGATTGCGGGGCCCGAGGGCCGGCGCATCGTCGAACGGCGTTGACACGAGACAGGAAGGATCGATCCATGAATACGACATTTTTTGCCCGCCTTGCGCCGGCCGCGATGCTTGCCGGTTATTTGCTCGACCGGCGCCGCGCTCGCACAGCAGCCAACGCCTGCGGCGATTGCCGCCGCGCGCGAAGTGGTCGAGATCAAGGGCGGCAGCGCGATGTTCGATCCGGTGATCGTCAGCGTGGTCGAGCAGACCAAGGGTGCGTTGCTGCAGACCAATCCGCAGCTTGCCAAGGATCTCAACGACGTCGGTACCCAGCTGCGCAACGAGTTCGCGCCGCGCCGCAACGAACTGCTCGCCGAGGCCGCGAAGCTCTATGCGGCGCGCTTCACCGAGCAGGAGCTCAGGGACATGGCGACGTTCTACAAGTCGCCGCTCGGCAAGAAGATGGTCGCGCAGGAACCGGCGGTGCTCGATGAGGCCTTCAACTTCGTCCAGCAATGGGCGCCGCGCGTCGGCGAAGAGGTGATGAACCGCTTCCGCGCCGAGATGAAGAAGAAGGGCCATAACCTCTAAGGCCTGCGCATCGCGCCATGGCGGATTTCGATACCGATCTCTTCGTCATCGGCGGCGGCTCCGGCGGGGTGCGTGCCGCGCGCATCGCGGGCAGCTATGGCGCGCGCGTCATGCTGGCGGAAGAGTATCGCGTCGGCGGCACCTGCGTGATCCGCGGCTGCGTTCCGAAGAAGCTCCTGGTCTACGCCTCGCGCTACGCGCACGAGTTCGACGAGGCGGCCGGATACGGCTGGACCGTCCCGACGCCGTCGTTCGACTGGCAGACACTGATCGCCAACAAGGACAAGGAGATCACACGACTGGAGGCGGCCTACACGGCGAACCTCGCGCGCTCGAACGTCACCATCTTGAAGAGCCGCGCCGTGCTGGAAGACGCGCACACGGTGCGCCTGCTTGCGGACGGCCGCAAAATTCGCGCGAAACACATCCTGATCGCGACCGGCGCGTGGCCCGGCATGGGCACCGGCATCGCCGGCATCGAGCACGTCATCTCGTCGAACGAGGCGTTTCACCTCACCGAATTGCCCAAGCGCATCCTGATCCAGGGCGGCGGCTACATCGCGGTCGAGTTCGCCTGCATCTTCGCCGGGCTCGGCGCGGAGGTGACGCTGGTCTATCGCGGCGAGAATATCCTGCGCGGCTTCGACGACGACGTGCGCGAGCATCTGCGCGCCGAGATGGAACGGCGCGGCATTCGCGTGATCTGCAAGCGCATCGTCGAAGCGGTCGAGCAGGTGGAGCACGGCCTGTGCGTCATGCTTTCCGATCATGATGATATCATCGTCGACAAGGTCATGTTCGCGACCGGGCGCAGGCCCAACATCTCAGGACTCGGTCTCGAAGCGGCCGGCGTCCGCGTCGACGAAAAGGGCGCGATCGAAGTCGATGAGTTCGCGCAAACGTCGGTACCGCACATCTACGCGGTGGGTGACGTGACCGACCGTGTCGCGCTCACACCCGTCGCGATCCGCGAGGGACATGCATTCGCCGACACCGTGTTCGGCGGCAAGCCGACCGCGATGGATCATACGCACATCCCGACTGCGGTGTTCTCCGAGCCCGAGATCGGCGTGATCGGGCTGACCGAGGCGCAGGCCTGCGCGCAATTCCACAAGGTCGATATCTACAAGGCGACGTTCCGCCCGATGAAGACCCTGTTCGCCGGCAGCGACTCGCGCATGCTGATGAAGCTCGTCGTCGATGGCGTGAGCGACCGCGTGCTCGGCTGCCACATCGTCGGGCCGGATGCCGGCGAGCTCATCCAGGCGATCGGCATCGCGGTCAGGATGGGCGCGACCAAGGCCGACTTCGATGCCACCATGGCGGTGCACCCGACTGTCGCCGAGGAGTTGGTCACGATGCGCACCGTGACTAAACGCCATGTGCGCGAGGCGGCGGAATAAACGCTGCGGTTGACTGTCTCCCGGATAAGACAAATGATCCCTGTGCGCCCAGCCGGGCGACAAGGGGGTCTCCATGACGATGCGGACTTTTGTGGTCGGCGCGCTGAGCGCCGCGGTTGCGCTGACGATGTTCGCGGCGAGCGACGCTGCAGTTGCCGCCAAACGGAAGCCGGGAGGAGCAGGTATCTGCATTTCGGTCCCTGCACCTGAGTGCAATTTCTTCCTGCGTCCGGTCTGCACCAGCAAGAGCGCGTGCGGCGGCTGCCTGAAGTGGGCATGCTCGCTCACCGGCACGGTCGAGAAAAAGAAGAAGTAGGCTTGTCTATCTGGGAGGACGTCGTGACAATCCGGAATCTCCTCGTCGGCACCGCAAGCGCGGCGCTATTCCTCGCAACGTTTGCGGTGAGCGAGGCGTCGGCCGCCACCAAGCGCAAGGCCTGCAAGGCGGTCGACAAGCCGCAGTGCAATCTCGTGCTGCGGGCGGACTGCACCAAGCAGAACAAGTGCGGCTGCCAGAAGTGGGTCTGCCGGCTCTGAACGGCTTTTTGCTTGAGCATGATCTTGTCCGAAAGCCGGTTCCCACTTTTCGGGATCATGCTCTAGCGCGCGAGCCACTCCGCTGCATCGCGCCACAAGGTGTCGCGGTGCTCGGGGCGGAAGAAGCCGAAATGACCGATTTTCGCCACCCCGGCATCGCCGGGGTGGATGTCAATACGTTCGGCTGTCGCGCCGATGAAACCTGAGCAGAGCAGGTCGACCGCCGCCGGCGTCGCCCACGGATCGTCGGTGAGGCAGAGCGCGCGCAAAGCGCCGCGATAATTCGGGAAGTTCTCCAGCGCGTCGAGTGACGCGTCGTCGAAGAAATAGCGCGGCCGCATCACCCAGCCGGTCCACTCCAGAAACACATCGCGCGGCAGATCCTCGCCGATCCCGAGCTTGCCCGGTACGTAGCCGAGCACGCGCGCGATCGGACTTCCGATCAGTCGCAGCATGGCATAAACACGATACCTTTCGGGCGAGTGAAACAGCCGCCAGTATCCGGCCTGCGCGGCAACGAACAGCGCACGCGAGATTTCGCTGTTGTTCGGCGCAAGGCCGACTGCCTGTCCGCCGAATGAATGCCCGATGACGGCAAGCGGCAGCTTCGGCCACACCAAGCGCATGTGATCGATCGCGCCCGCGACATCGAGCGCCGCCCAGTCGCGCATGCGCACGTTGAAGCCGCGCAACGGCCCGCGCCGCGAGCCGCCGATGCCGCGATAGTCATAGGTGACGACAGCGAAGCCCTGTTCGGCGAGATAGCTCGCCAAGCCGCGATAGATCTTGCGCGGTACCGCGGTCGCGGAGTTGATCAGCACGACACGGTGCGGCGGCGTCTCCGGCGCGAACACGGTTGCGGCAAGGTGATAGCCGTCACGCGCCGCGATGGTGGTGTCCTGAACGACGATTCCGCTCAAGTCTTGCCCGCTCAAACCTTCGTCTCCGTGCGCCCGGGCCGCTGCCACAGCCGCCAGATGATGAAGATGATGAACACGACGTGGAACGCGCCGTTGTGGATGAATAGCGCCTGCGGCCCGATCCATCCCATCAGCCACGCCGCCGTCGTCGGGCCGACGATTGCGCCGAGCGTGTAGGAGAGCAGCAGGCCGGTCGAGACCTCGACGGCGTTCTCGCGGCCGCCGAGATCCTGCGCGTGGCTCGAGGCGAGGGGATAGAGCATCAGCGACGACGCGCCGACCGCGGCGGCAAGCCCGATCAGCACCCATGCGTCGCTCTTGGCGAACCACACCAGCGCGCTCTGTGCGGCGATCGCGACCGCGACCGCGACCAGCATGATGTGGCGGCGGTCGCGATGATCCGCGAGCCGTCCGACCGGCCATTGCACGAGCGCGGCGCCGACGATCGCCGCGGTGATGAAGCTCGCGACGCCGCCGGCCGACAACCCGCTGCGCTCGGCGAACACCGGCGAGAGCGACCAGAACGTGCCGTTCGCGATGCCCGACACCAGCGCGCCCGCGACGCCGACCGGCGAAATCGGAACAGCCAGCCAAGCCGCAGCCGCGGCACCGGCGGCGCCTCGGGCGGATCGGCGCGCGTGTAGGCGAGCGGCAGCACCGAGAGCGCGAGCGCCGCCGCGACGATCGAGAACGACACGAACGAGGTCGGTCGAGATGAAGCGGATCGCCTGCTGGCCGGTCGCGCTGCCGGCATAGTGGACGATCTGGTAGAGCGCGAGCACGCGTCCGCGCACGACGTTGTCGGCCTTGTCGTGCATCCAGCTTTCGATCGCCGCGTAGAGGCCCGCGAAGCAGAAGCCGGTGACGGCGCGGATCGCGCACCACGCGAACGGCTCGACGAAGACCGGATGCGCCAGTGTCGCGACCGTCGAGATGGCGACGAACGCCGCGAACGCCCGGATGTGCCCCGCGCGCGCGATGATGCGCGGCGCCGCGAGGCAGCCGAGCAGCATGCCGCCGAAATAGGACGAGCCGATCAGGCCGATCGAAAGCGGCGGGAACGACCGCTGCGGTCGCGCTCAGCGGGATCAGCGTGTTCGCCAGCCCGTTGCCGGCGATCAGGATGAAGACCGCGGCGAGCAGCGCCGAAACCTGAGCATAGGCGGGGTGAAGGGGCATGGGCGAATCCGGAGTCATCCCGGCCGAATCTGGGCGCGCACGGCGTCTGCCATAACCATCGGCGGAGCCGGGAAACTCACCTGCCTGCATCTCCCGAATCCGAGGCGGTCGTGTATAACGCGCCGCCAGAACGGCGGCAGGGCAGCCGCCGTTATAAATCAAGGAGTTACGCGTCATGCCCGAGCGTTGGACGCCCGATAGCTGGCGGGGCAAGCCGATCGTCCAGGTTCCGGAGTACCCGGACGCCGCAAGTCTTGCCGGCGGTCGAGGCCAAGCTTGCGTCGTTTCCGCCGCTCGTTTTTGCCGGTGAGGCGCGCAACCTGAAGAAGTCGCTCGCGCGCGTCGCGGCCGGCGATGCTTTCCTGCTCCAGGGCGGCGACTGCGCCGAGAGCTTCGAGGACCACAGCGCGAACTCGATCCGCGACTTCTTCCGCGTGTTCCTGCAGATGGCGGTGGTGCTCACCTTCGCGGCCGCCTCGCCGGTGGTGAAGGTCGGCCGCATCGCCGGCCAGTTCGCCAAGCCGCGCTCGTCGCCGATCGAGAAGAGGAACGGCATCGAGCTGCCGAGCTATCGCGGCGACATCATCAACGGCGCGGAGTTCACGCCGGAAGCGCGCACGCCCGATCCGCGCGCCTGATCGAGGCCTATCATCAGTCGGCCGCGACGCTGAACCTGCTGCGCGCTTTCGCGCATGGCGGCTATGCGAGCCTCGGCCGCGTGCACCAGTGGATGCTCGGTTTTGTAAAAGACCCGAAGGCGATGGACCGCTACAAGCAGGTGGCGGACCGCATCTCCGAGACGCTCGCCTTCATGCAGGCCTGCGGGCTCGATCTCGAAAGCCATCCCGAACTGCGCGGCACGGATGTCTACACCAGCCACGAGGCGCTGCTGCTCGGCTACGAGCAGGCGATGACGCGGCAGGATTCGACCACCGGCGACTGGTACTGCACCTCCGGCCACATGGTCTGGATCGGCGACCGCACGCGCCAGCTCGATCACGCGCATGTCGAGTATTTCCGCGGCATCAAGAATCCGATCGGCATGAAGTGCGGGCCGTCGCTGAAGCCCGACGAACTGATCAAGCTGATCGACATTCTCAATCCCGAGAACGAGCCGGGCCGGCTCACGCTGATCTGCCGCTTCGGCGCCGACAAGGCGGGCGAGCATCTGCCCGCGCTGGTGCGCGCGGTGCAGCGCGAGGGCAGGACCGTGGTGTGGTCGTGCGATCCGATGCACGGCAACACGATCAGCGCCGAGAGCGGCTACAAGACGCGGCCGTTCGACCGCATCCTGCAGGAGGTGAAGACCTTCTTCGCGGTGCATGCGGCGGAAGGCACCCATGGCGGCGGCGTGCATCTGGAGATGACCGGCAAGGACGTCACCGAATGCACCGGCGGCGCGCGCGCGATCAGCGATCAGGACCTGAACGACCGCTATCACACGCTCTGCGATCCGCGCCTCAACGCCGAGCAGGCGATCGAGCTTGCTTTCCTGCTGGCCGAACTGCTCAAGGCCGAACGCGCAGGCAAGGCGAAGCCGCTGCAGGCCGCGGCGGGGTTATAGTTCTTCGCGCGGTGCGTCCCCGGCGCGCCGCGCGTCACCAGCAACGATATCCGGGTTCGGGAGGCGAACATATGATCCGCGATCTCATGCGGGGTACAGCGCTGACGTGCGTGCTGGCCCTGCCGATGCTCTCATCCGCCGCGACCGCGCAGATCGCGGTTTCCGCGAACGACAACAAGATCGCGCTGGTCGACGGAGCGAACATCGTACCGGCCAATCCGCCGCCCGACACCGTGACCATTCTCGACATTGGTGTCTCGCCGCCGAAGGTGCTGGGCGAAGTCCAGGCGCCGAGCAGCGTGGTCGGCGTGCCGCAGAGCGTCGCCGTCTCGAAGGACGAAAGCTTCGCGATCGTGACCTCCGCCATGAAGGTCGATCCGGCCGACCCGAAGAAGACCGCGCCGGACGACCGCATTTCGGTCATCGACCTGAAGGCCAATCCGCCGGCCGTCACCCAGACGTTGCAGGCCGGCGCGGGCGTGACCGGCGTGTCGATCAGCCCGTCCGGCACGCTGGCGTTGACCGCCAACCGTAACGACGGCTCGGTGTCGATCTTCACGATCAGCGGCAAGACGCTGACCGCTGCGGGCAAGCTTGATCTCGGCAACAAGAACTCTGGTCCGAGCCACGTCGCGTTCATGCCGGACGGCAAGAGTGCGATCCTGACGCGCGACGGCGATCATCGCATCTCGCTCCTCGCGATCGAGGGAAACGCCGTCACCGACACCAAAAGGTTCATGGTCGGCGGCTTCCGCCCCTACAGCCTCGTGATCAGCCCGAAGGGCGACGTCGCCGTGTTCGGCAATCAGGGTGGCGGGCAGGGCGATGGACCAGATCAACGTGGTCGACCTCAAGACCATGCGCGTTACCGAAGCCATTTCGGTCGGCCAGACACCCGAAGGCGTCTCGATGGCGCCAGACGGCAGCCACGTCGCGGTGATCCTGCACAACGGCTCGCCGCGCAAGAAGGACCATCCCGCCTACAACGACCACGGCCTGATGCGCATCTTCAAGGTCGACGGCACCAAGCTCACGCTGGTCACGACCGCCAAGATCGGCACCTGGGCGCAAGGCTCGGTGTGGAGCAACGACGGCAAGACCATCGTTGTGCAGGCGACGCACGAGAAGGAGCTGCAGGTGTTCGCCTTCGACGGCAAGGAGGCGAAGCAGACCAGCGCGATCAAGACCAACGGCGGCGGCGTCGGGATGCGCACCTCGTTCCAGTAACGCCCCAAATCTTTGCTAGAATTAGGAACGGGCGCGGACCACCGCGCCCGTTTCGCCGACGGGGGACCAATCCTTGCTTCGCATGTGGCGCGCCACACTGAATTCGTGGGCCGGGTTAAAGGCGGCCGCTCGCTCCGAAGCGGCGTTCCGCGAGGAACTGATCGCGCTCGCGGTCAGCATTCCGCTCGCGTTTGTCGTCACGCCGCTGGCCTGGAAGCGCCTGACCCTGATCGGCGTGATCCTGCTGCTGCTGGTCGTGGAGTTGCTCAACACAGCGATCGAAAAGCTCTCCGACCACGTCACGCCCTCGCAGCACCCCGACATCGGCCGCATCAAGGACATGGCCTCCGCCGCGGTCGGCGTCGCGCTCGCCATCGCGGGCTTTACCTGGCTGCTGGCCATCGCCGAATGGCTGGGCCTCATCTGATGCTGTGTCCCGGGCGGGGCAGCGCAGCATGCAATGATCGCGCTGCATCGCGTGCGGGACACGAACACGGCGATTGCCGTCTGGTGGTGGGATAGTTAAATCCTGTTCATGAACGCCCGACCCGCCGACCGTCTCGCCATCGCGCTTGCGCAGCTCAATCCGACCGTCGGCGACGTCGCCGGCAACACGGAGAAAGTGCGTCGCGCGCGCGCGCAGGCGAAAGAGCAGGGCGCCGATCTCGTCATCTATCCGGAGCTGTTCATCGCCGGCTATCCGCCCGAGGACCTCGTGCTCAAACCCGCGTTCCAGGCGGCATGCCGCTCGGCGGTCGAGGCGCTCGCGCGCGAAACCACGGATGGCGGCCCAGCCATGCTGGTCGGAGCGCCGTGGGTCGATGAGAAGAAGCTTTACAACGCCTATCTGCTTCTTGAAGGCGGCAAGATCGTCTCTGCCCGGTACAAGGTGGAACTGCCGAATTACGGCGTCTTCGACGAGAAGCGCGTGTTCGCCTCCGGCCCGCTGCCTGGCCCGATCGTGTTCAAGGGCGTCCGCGTCGGCATTCCGATCTGCGAGGACATCTGGCATTCCGACGTCGTCGAATGCATTTCGGAGACGGGCGGCGAAATCCTGCTCGTCCCGAATGGGTCGCCGTATCATCGCGACAAGACGGAGGTGCGGCTCAACATTGCGGTCGCGCGCGTGGTGGAGAGCGGACTTCCGCTCGTCTATCTCAACATGGTCGCCGGGCAGGACGAACTCGTGTTCGACGGCGGATCGTTTGCCCTGAATGCCGACCGCTCGATTGCGTTTCAGCTTCCGGCGTTTCGCGAGACGGTGGTGACGACGCAATGGGTGCGCGAAAAAGGCACGTGGGTCTGCCAAGGCGGCGAGAAAGCACTGGTTGAAGAGGATGATGAGGCGGACTACGCGGCCTGCGTGCTCGGCCTGCGCGATTACGTGAACAAGAACGGATTCAAGGGCGTGGTGTTCGGCCTCTCGGGCGGCATCGATAGCGCGCTCTGCGCCGCGATCGCGGTCGATGCGCTGGGCGCGGACCGCGTGCGCGCCGTGATGCTGCCGTATCGCTACACCTCGCAGGACTCGCTCGAAGACGCGGCCGCGGTCGCGAAGGCACTCGGCATTCAGTATGACGTGGTGCCGATCGCGGCGCCGGTCGAGGGCTTCGAGGACGCGTTGAGGCCGCTGTTTGCCGGCACCAATCGCGACATCACCGAAGAGAACCTCCAGTCGCGCACGCGCGGCACCATCCTGATGGCGATCTCGAACAAGTTCGGCGTGATGCTGGTGACGACCGGCAACAAGTCCGAAATGTCGGTCGGCTATGCGACGATCTACGGCGACATGAACGGCGGCTTCAATCCGGTCAAGGATCTCTACAAGACGCAGGTCTTCCGGCTTTGCACCTTGCGCAACACCTGGAAGCCACCGGGTGCGCTGGGGCCGGATGGCATGGTCATGCCGGAACGCGTCATCACCAAGCCGCCGACCGCCGAGTTACGCGAAAACCAGAAGGATCAGGACACGCTGCCGCCCTACGATGTGCTTGACGCGATCCTCGAGCGGCTCGTCGAGCGCGAGGAGCCGATCGCCGATATCGTGGCGGCGGGCTTCGATATCGAGACCGTAAAGCGCGTGAACCGCATGCTCGATCTTGCCGAATACAAGCGCCGCCAGGCCGCGCCCGGCGTGAAAGTCACGCTGCGCAACTTCGGCCGCGACCGCCGCTATCCGATCGTGAACAAATTCCGCGATCCCGGAACGCCGCTGCCCAAGCCGGACGAGACGCTCAGCGCATTCGAGCGTGCGAAGAGCGAGGCGTTCGATTTCTAGAGATTACTGCTGCTTCGTCGTCGCAGGCGCGATGAAGGTCGGGCCGACCGCGCGGATGGTTTTCTTGCCATCGGCCGCCGGTGTTTCGGCCTTTGCCGCGGCCGGTGGTGCCGCGGGAACTGTCGTCGATCCGGTCGCCCCGCCCGCCGGCTGACCGGCCGCAGGCGCACGGCCCTTTTGCCCCTTCTGCGCGGGCGGCTGCGCCATCTGCTTGGCGCGGTCTTCCGTCACCACGACATCGCCCGGTTCGACCGCCTCGTCCTTGCCGACGGCCTCGGCCCAGCTCTGGCCCGGCCGCTTGCATGTGCAAGACGGACTGTACTCCTGGCGATACTTCAGCGCGTTCGGCAGCGCCGTGTAGGGTTGGCCGTTGATCGAGGTCGCCTGCGTGATGTCGGCGCCCTGAGTCGCATAGGAGAACAGCATCACCTCCGCGGCCGGACACAAGCGCTGGCAGGTCTTCTCGTCCTGCGCAAAGCGCGATGCGTTGGTCGCGTAGGAAATCGGGAAATAGTAGCCGTCGCAGGTGCGCACGCACACGGTGCGCAGGCTGCCGCCCTGGATCTCCGGATTGGCAAGATCGCCAGACGGGGCGGCCTCGCCGCTGTCGCGTCCGAACAACTGATCGAAGAAGCCGCCCTGCTGGCGCGCGGCCTGCCGATACTGCGCGCCGCAATTACTCTGCGCGAGCGAGGCCACCACGGAGCGGCGCTGCTCGCCACGATCGACGTCACCCACGCGCAGCCGCTGCAGGTCGACGTTGATGCGGTCGAGGTTGCCGCGCATGTTGGAAATCTGGCGCGTGAGGTCGGTGCACTGCTGGTTCTGCGACTGCAGCGCGTTGAACAGGAAGAAGCCGGAGCCCTCGCATCCTGCGCGGCGGCTTTGCGCCGTCATGCGGTCGAGTTCGCCCTGCTGCCGGTTCGAGGCTTCCTCGTAACGCCTGATCTGTTCTGCACGCGCCGGGTCGCCTGACGCGCCGCGATCGATGTTCGCGAGTTGTGCTTCAAGCCGCTGGCAAAGCTGCGTCTGGGAATTCTGCGGCGGCTGCGCCGCCATGCCCGGACCCGGAGGCCAAGGCTGCGCAGAGGCTGCTGCCGCCGCTGCAACAACCGCGACCGCGCCAACGCGTGCGATCAAGCGCGAAAGCATCGTTGCATCCTGTTGTCGCCCCCGCGCGGATCGCTTCGATGAAGCCCGTCAAAGGTGTCGAAAATGTGAATCGAAACAGACGTGTCGGCTTGTAGCGTCGGAGGTGCCCGAGGGAAAGACCTTGGGGTGATTCGCGCTTCCGGTGTGGCAATTTCACCGCATCTCGGCGCGCAGGTTCCAGACGATTCCCGACACGATGATCGCCGCGCCCGCGAACACCAGAACGTCGAGCCGCTCGCCGTAGAACATCCAGCCGACGAAGGCGATCAGCGGGATGCGCAGGAAGTCGAGCGGGATCACCACGATCGCGTCGGCGACGCGCAGCGCATTGGTCAGGAAGTAGTGCGCCGAGGTGCCGCCGAGCGCGATGCCTGCGGCCCACACCCATTGCATGCCGGAGAGGCGCAGCGGAAACAGCGGGTCGATGCCGATCAGCGCGAAACCGATCTGCATCACGTTCATCCAGAACAGGATCGCGATCGTGCTCTGCACCGGGATCAGCTTCTTCGTCCCGATGTTGGAGATCGCATAGCCGAGCGACGCCAGCAGCACGCCGAGCGCGGCCGGCTGGAACGCCTCGATACCGGGCCGCAGGATGATCAGCACGCCGAGAAAGCCCAGCACGATAGTGCCGGCGCGGCTGACGGTCATTTTCTCGCCGAGGAACAGCACCGCCAGGATGCCGGCCCACACTGGCATCATGAACTCGATCGCGAACACGGTCGCGAGCGGCAGCACGATCACGGCGTTGGCCCAGCACAGGTTCGCGATGAAGTGCGTGCCGTTGCGCACGAGATGCGTGAGCGGCTTGCGTAGCGCGAGGTATTGAAACAGCGACGGCTGCAGCGCGATCACGACGAGCAGCATGATGAGCCCGCCGACCGCGCGCACCATCAACAGCTCGAACAGGTTCAGCACGCCGCCGAGATTGCGGATCGAGATCGCCATCAGCGAGAACGACAGCAAGGTGCCGATCATCCAGAAGATGGCGGCCGGAACGTTGGAGGTTCGCGGAGGCGGTTGCTCGGGCTCGCCCAAAGCGCCGGCCTCGACGGGAGCGGCAGTCGTCACGCGCTTGTCCTTGTTGTTCTTGGTCGCGCTATTCGGCGTCGGGCTGGTTTTCCGGCCGCGCCTTGTCGAAGGCGGGAAGCTTCAGGCAGGCGGCATCGATCGCGGCGATCTTCGGGTATTTCGCCAAGTCGACCTTCAGGCGCCGCGCGTTGAATACCTGCGGCACGAGGCAAACGTCTGCGACCGTGACTTGCGTGCCGAAGCAGTAGGGGCCGGGGCGCAGCAATTCCTCGACAGCGTCGAAGCCCTGTTTGACCCAGTGGTGATACCACGCGTCGACGTCGGCCTGCTCGTGCTTCAGCGGGCCCCGCAGATAGTTCAGCGCGACGAGATTGTTCAGCGGATGGATGTCGCACGCGATGATCTGCGCGACGGCGCGCACCTGCGCGCGCGCGATCGGGTCGGCGGGCAGGAGCGGGGGCTCGGGCTCGATCTCGTCGAGGTACTCGATGATCGCGAGCGACTGCAGCAGCACTTCGCCGGTCGAGAGCGCCAGTGCCGGCACGCGCTTCTGCGGATTGATGGCGCGGAATTCATCGCTCCACTGCCAGCCGCCGTTCTTGGTCAGGTGGACGGAAGCCTGCTCGTAGGGAAGCTTCTTCAGGTTCAGCGCGATGCGGACTCGATAGGCCGCGGACGAGCGGAAATAGCCGTAAAGTTTCACGGGGCGTTTCCTCGGATGTATTGCGGCGACCATGACGGAAGCTGGGAGGGCGCGCAACGGCGGGAGTTCTCGTCCGGGGTCAGGTCACGGGCTCGCTCGGCTTCGGCAAGGGAGGAGCCTGCTTGATGTGCGAGCGCCCGGGGAACGCGCGCTTGGCGTGAGCGGACAACTCGTTGATGAACAGTTCCGCGTAGGAGGGCAAAGCACGTCGTGGATTCCAGCAGATTGCAACCCATCGTCCGACCGATGTGCCGCGGTTGACAATCGGGATCGCACGCAAGGGATCACGAACGACTGACGTTGATGGCACAACCGCGATCCCATGACCGACAGCGGCCAATTCCGTGAGTGTGTGCGCGGTGGTGCTTTCCATGAGCACGAGCGGCCTCACCTGTGCGCTCTCGCACTCGGCATCGAACCAGGCGCGTGAGCCGTACCCGCGTTGCAGCAACAGCAGGGGGTGCTTCGTCAGCTCCTCTACCTCGATGACTTTGCGCCGCGCGAGTGGATGCGTCTTCAGCATCACGGCCAGGGCGTGGACAGGAGCCAGCAGCCGATAGGACGCTCCGCCACCGCCCACCGGCATGATCGTCAGATGGACCTCACCCCGTTCGAGACGGCGTTCGCTGCTGGGAGTCGCCTCCCTCGATCAGTTGCACGTCAACGCCGGGATGATCGCGCCGATGACCTGGCAGAAAAGGAGCGATCAGGTTTGCGATGATTTGAGGAGTCGCGCCGACTTTGAGCGTCCCGGTCTGTCCGCTGCGCAACGCTTGCGCGTGTTCGGTCAGAAGCTCGGAATGGGTCAGCAGTTGCCGGCTGCGTTGCAGCAGGTCTTCTCCGTGTGACGTCAGCCGAAGGCCACGGCCGACGTGTTCAAAGAGAGCGACGCCGAGCTCGGCTTCGAGTGCCTGGATCTGTCGCGACGCCGCGGGCTGGCTGAGATTCAAACGCGTGCAGGCGCGGCCCAGCCCGCCCATTTCGGCGGTCATCACGAACGTGCGCAGCGAGCGAAGGTTTATCATTGTTGCGCTTTCTGCATGATAATTCAGCCGATATTTGCATTCGACACAACTGAATTCGGCGGCACATGATGTGCCCAGCGCGAATGATTGGAGTCGGACCATGGGCTATTCGAAGAAGTCTTGCCGGCATCGCTATCGGGGCGCTCGCGCTTGCGTTGTCTGCTGGACCTATTCGGGCACAGGCCACCCAGCAGGACGAGAAGCTCGGCAAGCTGAGCTTCCCGACCTCCTGCGATCCCAAGGTGCAGGCCGAGTTCGAGCGCGGCGTCGCGATGATCCATTCCTACTGGTTCCTGGTCGCGCGCCGGACCTTCGAGGGGGTGCTGAAGCAGGACCCCAATTGCGCGATCGCCTATTGGGGCGTTGCGATCGACCTGCTGAACAATGTCTTCGTCGCGCCGCCGCAGCGCGCGGATGCGGACGCCGCGTGGGCCGCACTCGAAAAGGCGCGCGAGATCGGAGCGAAGACGCCGCGCGAGCGCGACTGGATCGAAGCGCTGAGCGCCTACTACCGCGATCACGACAAGACGCCGGTCAATGTGCGCCTCGCCAACTACAACAAGGCGATGGAGCAACTGGTCCAGCGCTATCCCGACGACTACGAGGCGCAGGTCTTCTATGCGCTCACCTTGCAGGCATCGGCGCCACCCAGCGACACGACCTATGCCAATCAGCTCAAGTCGGCGGCCATTCTCGACAAGCTTTACGAGCAAAATCCGCAGCACCCGGGCGTGAGCCATTTCACGATCCACGCCTACGACTTCGCGCCGATTGCCGAGAAGGGCCTTCCTGCCGCGCGACGCTACGCCGGTGTCGCGCCGGCCGTGCCGCACGCGCGGCACATGCCCTCGCACATCTATTCGATGCTGGGACTGTGGGAGGATTCGATCGCGTCGAACGCTTCGGCGATTGCGATCCAGCCCGACTACTATCACGCGGCGGATTTCTCGGTTTATGCGCACCTGCAGCTCGGGCAGGACGACAAGGCCAAGGCGCTGACCGAGACGTCGGTTGCCACCGCGGAACGCGGTGACCGTCCGATCGTGTTCGCAGGCTTCACGGCCAAGAACGCGATGCCGGCGCGCTATGTGCTGGAACGCGCCGATTGGGCCGGTGCCGCGGCGCTGCCGCTCAAGCCGAGCCAATATCCGGCAGCGGATTCGCTGACCCGCTTCACGCGCGGGCTTGGCATGGCGCGCAGCGGCGATCTCGCCGGCGCGAAGGCCGAGATCGAGGCGATCAAGGTCCTGCGCGCGGCGCTGGAGAAAGCCAACCAGTCCTATTGGGCGGATCGTTCGGAAGAGCAGATCCTGACGATCTCGGCCTGGATCGCGTTGAAGGAAGGCGCGCGCGATCAGGCCATCAAGTTCATGCGAGCCGCCGCCGACGGCGAGGACGGCAGCATCAAGAGCGTCGCGATGGAAAATCGCCTCTATCCGTTCCGCGAGCTGCTGGCCGAACTGCTGCTCGAAATCGGTCAGCCGGCCGAAGCCCTGAAGGAGTTCGAGACTGCGCTGCGGCAAACGCCAAACCGTTATCGCGCACTCCTCGGGATGGCGCGTGCCGCAAGTGGCGCGGGCGACCGCCCCAAGGCTGCCGAGTACTACGGCAAGGTCGCTGAACTCGCCAAGAATGGCGACGGCGAGCGGCCCGAAACACGTGAGGCCAAGACGTTTCTCGCCAGCAAATAGGCATGCAGCCAATGATGCGTCTCATGGCGTCGGCCGCAGTGTTCGGCGCATTGGTTGCGGGAGGCGGCGTGGTACGCCGCGAGCGGCTCGGCACGGATCTGCGCCTGACGCCTCAGCCGCGACGGCGCAACGACGCCTGGCCGATCTGCACCACGATGACCGGACTGGGAGCTGAGTCCGACTGGGCGCAGCTCGATCCCGACTTCGCGGCCGGCAAGAGAGCGCTTGCGGCGGAGAACTGGGGCGCAGCCATCAAGGCACTCGATCTCGCAATCCTGCGCGATCCGACCAATGCGGACATCCAGACCTACATTGGTTACGCGCACGCGCGGCTTGGACAACTCGGTCCTGCCATGGGGCACTATCAGCGCGCGCTGATGCTCAATCCGCGCCATCGTGGGGCTCGCACCCATCTGGGTGAGCTTTTTCTGGAGCTTGGCGCGCCCCTCAAAGCGCAGGAGCAGCTCGCCGCGCTGAAGGAGATTTGCCTCATCAGGTGCGACGAGATCGCTTATCTCGAGACTGCGATCGGGTCGCGCGCCCCGCCTTGACACGCGGCGCTGACTTTCCTTCGCTGCGCGCATGAGCATCGCAGGGGAGGCGGTCCGGGGATTCTCGCCCGATCTGGCGCGCGCGGCCGCGCGCGCTTTCGACATCAAGCGCCTGCCGGCTGACTTCATCGACGACCCGTTTCCGTATTACCGCGCGTTGCGCGAGCACGATCCCGTGCACCGTATGCCGGACGGCGCGTACCTGATCACGCGCTGGCGCGATTGCGACGCGGTCTATCGCGACGCGCGCGTGTTCTCCTCCGACAAGAAGGTCGAGTTCAAACCGAAATACGGCGACGCGCCGCTCTATGAGCACCACACCACAAGTCTCGTGTTCAACGATCCCGCCGCTGCACACGCATGTACGCCGCGCGATCCAGATGGCGCTGTCGAACCGCGTGGTCGCCGAAATGGAGGAGGGGCTGGTCGCGCTGGTCGACCGGCTGCTCGACGCGATGGAGGCCAAGGGCCGCGCCGATGTGATCGAGGATTTCGCCGCCGCTATTCCGGTCGAGATCATCGGCAATCTGCTCGGTGTGCCGCATGCGGACCGCGGCCCGCTGCGCGGATGGTCGCTCGCGATTTTGGGCGCTCTCGAGCCGGTGCTGACGGCGGAGCAGATGACGCTCGGCAACGATGCGGTGCGCGATTTCTCCGCCTACCTGAAAGGCCTGATCGACGATCGCCGCGCGCATCCGCGCGATCCCGAGAAGGATTTGCTCACGCGGCTCATCCGTGGCGAGCACGAGGGCCGCAAGCTCTCCGAAGACGAACTGACGCAGAACTGCATCTTCATTCTCAACGCCGGTCACGAGACGACGACCAACCTGATCGGCAATGCGCTGGAGATTTTCATCCGCTTTCCGGACGAGCGCGAAAGATTGATCAAGGATTCATCGCTTGCGAAGAGCGCCGTCGAGGAAGCGCTGAGGTTCGAGAGCTCGAACCAGCTCGGCAACCGGATCGTCACCGAGGATACGCAGATCAGCGGTACCCTCATGCCGAAAGGCACACTCGTCACCATCGGCATCGGCGCGGCGAACCGCGACGGCGATGCCTTTCCCGATCCCGACCGCTTCGATGTCGCGCGCAATCCAACACGCCATCTCGCCTTCGGTTCGGGCATTCACATGTGCGCCGGCATGAGCCTCGCGCGGCTCGAAGGGCCGCGTCGCGATCGAGCGATTTCTCAAGCGATTTCCGCGCTATGCGGCCGACGGTGCGCCGACGCGCAGCCGCCGCGCGCGCTTCCGCGGTTTCGTCGCGTTCCCCATCCGGCTAAGTTGAGCGCCGAGAGAAGCCTAAGGAAGCCATGAACGAGCTTGTTTCGCCGACGATCGGGCTCTCCAGTTCGTTGATCGCGAACTACATGTCGGGCTTCGGCAACACGTTCGAGACCGAGGCACTTCCCGGCGCGCTTCCGGTCGGCCGCAACTCGCCGCAGAAGGTGAATTACGGTCTCTACGCCGAGCAACTCTCCGGCTCGCCGTTCACCGCGCCGCAGGCGACGAACCAGCGCTCTTGGCTCTATCGCATCCGCCCCACGGTGCGGCACACCGGCCGCTTCGAGAAGATCGACCGCAAGTTCATCCGCACCGCGCCGGAGCGTGAAGACGGCGAGTTGCCGATCGGCCAATTGCGCTGGGGCCCGACGCCGCTGCCGAGCGAGAAAATCACCTTCATCAAT
Source organism: uncultured Alphaproteobacteria bacterium (assembly GCA_963779545.1). Taxonomy (GTDB): domain Bacteria; phylum Pseudomonadota; class Alphaproteobacteria; order Rhizobiales; family Xanthobacteraceae; genus PALSA-894. The sequence goes on from CAVZYQ010000023.1 coordinate 494,784, forward strand.
GGCCTGCGCACGATGACCACCGCGGGCGATTGCGAGACGATGGCCGGCATGGGTGCGCATGTCGCGCTCGTCACCAATTCGATGACGCGCGAGCATTTCTACAATGCCGATGGCGAGATGCTCGTCGTTGCGCAGCAGAACCGGCTGCGCTTCCGCACCGAGTTCGGCGCGATCGAGATCGAGCCGGGCGAGGTTGCGGTTATTCCGCGCGGCGTGATTTTCCGCGTCGAGCTGATCGACGGCCCGGCGCGCGCCTATGTGTGCGAGAACTACGGCGGCGGCTTCACGCTGCCGGACCGCGGGCCGATCGGCGCGAATTGTCTCGCCAATCCGCGCGATTTTCTCACGCCCGTCGCCTCATACGAGGATATCGACGCGCCGCACACGCTGATCGTCAAATGGGGCGGCGAGCTTTACCGCACGCAGGTGCAGCATTCGCCGATCGATGTCGTGGCGTGGCACGGCAACTACTATCCCTACAAATACGACCTGCGCCGCTTCTCGCCGGTCGGCGCGATCGGCTTCGATCATCCCGATCCGTCGATCTTCACCGTGATGACCTCGCCGTCGGAAACGCCCGGCACCGCGAACATCGACTTCGTGATTTTCCCCGAGCGCTGGGCGGTCGCCGAAAACACGTTCCGTCCGCCCTGGTATCACCGCAACATCATGTCGGAGTTCATGGGGCTGGTGTACGGCGTCTATGACGCCAAGCCCGAAGGCTTCGTGCCCGGCGGCATGAGCCTGCACAATCAGATGCTGCCGCACGGGCCGGACGCAGACGCGTTCAACCACGCCAGCAATGTCGAACTGAAGCCCGTGAAGCTCACCAACACGCTCGCCTTCATGTTCGAGACGCGCTTCCGCCAGCGCGTGACGAAATACGCCGCCGGACTCGACACGTTGCAGGACAATTACATGGATTGCTGGAGCGGGCTGGAGAAGCGGTTCGATGCGAAGAGGCGCGAGCCGAAATGAAGCTGGCGTCGCTCAAGCACGGCCGTGACGGAAAGCTTGTCGTCGTCTCGCGCGACCTCACGCGCTGTGCGGATGCCTCGGCGGTCGCGCCGACTTTGCAGGCCGCGCTCGACGACTGGATCTCCGCTGAACCGCGCCTTCGGGAAATCGCCGACGCGCTCGAAGCCGGGCGCATCGCCCATGTGCCATTCGATCAGGCGAAGTGCGCCTCGCCGCTGCCGCGCTCGCACGGCTGGGCCGATGGCTCGGCCTATGTGAACCACGTCGCGCTGGTGCGGAAAGCGCGTGGCGCCGAATTGCCGGCGTCGTTCTGGACCGATCCGCTGATGTATCGCGGCGGTTCGGATCAGTTCGTCGGCCCGCGCGATCCGATCGCGGTCGCCGACACCTCGTGGGGCGTCGACCTCGAAGCCGAGGTCGGCGTGATCTGCGGCGACGTGCCGATGGGCGCAAGCATTGAAGCCGCAGGCGCGGCGATCCGGCTGATCGTGATCCTCAACGATGTGAGCTTCCGCAACCTGATCCCGGGCGAACTCGCCAAGGGCTTCGGCTTTCTGCAGGGGAAGGGGCAGACCGCGTTCTCGCCGGTCGCGGTGACGCCGGATGAACTCGGCGCCTGCATGGGATGGCAAGAAGCTGTCCGGGCCGCTGCTCTCGTTCGTGAACGGCGCGCCGTTCGGCAAGCCGGACGCCGGCATCGACATGACGTTCGACTTCCCGACACTAGTCGCGCACGCGGCGAAAACCCGGCCGCTCGGCTGCGGCGTGATCGTCGGCTCCGGCACGGTGTCGAACCGCGGCGCGGACGGCGGTCCGGGCAAGACGATCGGCGAGGGCGGCGTCGGCTATTCGTGCATCGCCGAAATCCGTTCGGTCGAAACCATCCTGCACGGCAAGCCGCAGACGCCGTTCCTGAATTACGGCGACCGCATCCGCATCGAGATGAACGATGCACGGGGCCGCTCGATCTTCGGTGCGATCGAGCAGGACGTGGTACGGTACCCCTAGTTGTGCACGGAGCCGCGATGCCGGACTCGCCGAAGCTTCTCATTCCGCCGTTCGGGCGGCTCTACGCCATCTTCGCGCCCTACACCGAACTCCTCATCCGCCTCATCGCCGGCGGCTCGCTTGCCTACCACGGCTACCAGATCCTGTTCGGCAACATCGAAGGCGCGGCACGATTCTTCGAGAGCGTCGGCTTCGAGAACGGCCTGATGTGGGCGTGGATCGTCGGCACCCTGGAGTTCGTCTGCGGAATTCTGCTCGCGGTCGGCCTGTTCACCCGCCTCGCAGCCGGCCCCATTCTGGGTTTCCTGATCGTTGCGATCGTCACCTATCACTGGGAGTTCGGCTACAACTGGGAAAGCCGCGGCATCGAATACCCGCTGTTCTGGTCGATCGTGGTGTTTCATTTCCTCGTGCGCGGCGGCGGGCCACTGTCGGTCGACGCGAAGATCGGCCGCGAAATCTGAATCGGAGAATGTTCGCGAGGGTGTCATGCTGAACCGCCGGACCTTGTTGCTCAGCTGTGCCGCGCTCTCAGTCGGCGCATCGCGCGTCTCTGCGCAGGAATATCCCTCGCGCCCGATCCGCATCATTGTTCCCCTCGCGGCCGGTGGCATGGCCGATATTCTCGCCCGCACCATCGCGACGAAAGTCACCGAAGCGACCGGCGCCACGGTCGTGGTTGAAAACCGCACCGGCGGCGCTGGCGTGATCGGCGCGGACGCGGTCGCGAAGTCGCCGGCGGACGGCTACACGCTGCTAATGGGGCTGCATGCGACGCAGGCGATCCTCGTGCACCTGCAGAAATTGCCCTACGACCCGGCGAAGGATTTCGCGCCGGTGATCCACGCCGCGACCGTGCCGAACGTGCTGCTGGTTCACAACTCGGTGCCGGCGAACTCGCTGAAAGAGCTGATCGGGCACGCCAAGGCCAATCCCGGAAAGCTCACCTTCGCGTCGCAGGGCAACGGCTCGACCGGTCACATGATCGGCGAGCAGTTCAAGGTCGCGGCCGGGATCGAACTGACCCACGTGCCGTATCGCGGCGCCGCGCCCGCGAGTCAGGATCTCGTCGCAGGCCACGTGAACATGCTGTTCGACATCGTGCCGCTCGCGGTGTCGAACCTGCAGAGCGGCAAAGTGCGCGCTCTCGCGGTATGCGCGGCAGAGCGGGTGAAGGTGTTGCCGGATGTGCCGACCATCGCGGAAGCAGGCCTGCCCGGCATGGAAGCGGGCGCGTGGTTCGGTCTGTTCGCGCCCGCCGGCACGCCGCCTGCCGCAGTCGCATGGGTCAACCGTGAGGCCAAAAAGGCATTTACCGCGCCGGATGTGCAGGCGCGCTTCCTGTCGCAAGGGGCGGTGCTGCCGCACGATGCGCCGGAGAAATTCGGCGCGCATGTCGCGGCCGAGACCGAACGCTGGGGCGCGCTGATCCGCCGCGCCGGCATCAAGACGGACTGATGCGCCTGCCCACCTGTGGGCCGCGCTATGCGCACATTTGTGATTGTCGCTGTACCGCCGCCGGTGGCAGACTTCGCGCGCCTACCGGGGGAGGAAACAATGGCGTCTATCGACACGAAACTGTCGGGCTTCAACAATATCGCGCTGCTGATTGGGCGCATCCTGATCGGCGTGCTGTTTCTCGTCGCGTCGTACAACAAGTTCAAAGGGCTTGGCGGATCGGTCGGTTATTTCACCAAGCTCGGTGTGCCGTCGCCGTCCATCGCCGCGCCGGTCGTTGCGGGCTTCGAGCTGCTCATCGGCCTTCTGGTCATCGTCGGGTACTGGACGCGCTGCGTCGCGCTGGCGATTGCGATCTTCTGCGTCATCGCGGCGTTCCTCGCGCACACCGACTTTGCAGACGCCAACAGCTCAATCATTTCCTGAAGAACCTCGCGATCGCGGGCGGGTGCCTTGCGCTGTTCGTCAGCGGGGCCGGGTCCTATTCGATGGATGCACGGCGGCGCTGATGTTCAGCCACGTCACCGTCGGCACGTCGAACATGAACCGCGCCATGCGGTTCTATGACGCCGTGCTGACGCCGCTTGGGCTTGCGCGCAAGCGCACGTTCAAGATCGCGGTCAGCTACGCGCCGGAAGGGTTCACCGGCATCAACGAGCCGTTCTGGATCCTGCGGCCCTACGACAAGCAGGAGGCGACCGCAGGAAACGGCGCAACGGTCGCGTTCGATGCACCGACGCGCGGCGCCGTCGATGCCTTCCATGCCGCAGCGCTCGCGGCCGGCGGCAGCGACGAGGGTCCGCCCGGCATCCGCGAGCACTACCATCCGAACTACTACGGCGCCTATGTGCGCGACCTGGATGGCAACAAGGTTTGCGCCGTGTGCCATCAGGCGGTCTCGGCGGCCGCATAGGTCTTTCGCGCGAGCGACGGCCTTCCCATATCAACGGCGCCCGCAGGAGGGGCGCCGCGATGGCTCATATTTTCCGCCGTACCGCTTTGGCGTTTGCCGTTCTCGCCGCGACGCTGGCTGCGCCGTTTGCCGCAAGCGCGGCTGACGACCCAGATCTCATTTTCCGCAAGTCGACGGTGTTTCACTGGGTGTCGCCGAACGACAAGCTCGCGACCTACGCGATCGACGATCCCGTGGTTGAGGGCGTCGCCTGCCATTTCACCGTGCCGGAAAAGGGCGGCTTCAAGGGCTGGATCGGCGTCGCCGAGGAGGTGTCCGACATTTCGCTCGCCTGCCGGCAGGTCGGCCCGATCAAGTTCAAGGCGAAATTCGAGCAGGGCGACGACGTCTTCCGCCAGCGCCGCTCGCTGTTGTTCAAGAAGATGCAGATCGTGCGCGGCTGCGACGTGAAGCGGAATGTGCTGGTCTACATGGTCTATTCGGACCGGATCATCGAAGGCTCGCCGAAGAATTCGACCTCCACGGTGCCGATCATGCCGTGGGGCATGTCGGACGTTCCGAAGTGTACGGATTGGGTGGAGAAGTAACCCGCATCATCCAAAGTGGGTACTGGTTCTCGGATCCAGATGATGCGGCGGAAATCTACCGCGAGCACTCGATCGCGACGAAGCTGTCGCAGGCGCCGGTGCAGGCGCTTTGACCCGTCGGCACGGCCCCGGTGATCTCGTCGCGCTCGATCTTGCGGAACGACTTCACCTGCGCGAACGACTGCGACTGGCAATAGGCCGCCGCGACCGGCGTGCCGCAGCGCTCGCCGTTGGCGAGACAGCGGTCGATGCCATAGCCGTCAGGATTGTTGGCGACGATGAACGTACGATTCTCGGCCATCGCCGGCGTGGCCAAAGCCAGCGCGACAGCCGCTGCTCCCAAGCGCCCCAGAATCCCCATAGCGTTCCCCCGGCCGATGCAAGCCGACAGGTCCGCAGCCTACGGGGGCAGGCGTTGACAGTTCGTTAACCGTAATTGAGGCGGCAGGTTTAGTGGCGGGTGACGCCGAACAGCGCCCAGAACGCGCTTCTTGGCTTGCGGCCGACCAGGATGGGATTGCGCATCCCGAAGCCCGGAACACCAAGCAATTCATCGAGATCGGGCGTCAGCACGTAGGTCTGCATCCCCTCGGCACCCGGCGGAGGCGCGATAGGCCGAAGCTCGACCTGTCCGAACGGCGTGCGCAGGAGCGGATTGCTCATCGTCTGGTCCCAAATGCCGGCATGCGGAGCACGCCGCTTTCGTTAGTCGCTTAACGCGACAGAAGGTTCATGGGTCCCAGCCGCGTGCAGAATTCTTGGCCAAGCGGGCTGAAATTCGGCCTGTTTCGGGTCATCCAGGGCGATGTTGCGGCGGGATCGTGGCGGGCGGCGGCTTGACGGAGCGGCCGGACGCTCGCATAACGGCCGCCATGCACGGCGCTCACGCAATCTGCGGCATTTGCCCGGGGATTATTCGCTAGCTCACAGCTGGCTGCGGCCGTCTTTTCTCAAAATTCGAGACCAAAGGACGCCCGGCCAGCAGGCCAGGGGTCACATGGACTTGAAGCTGTACGATACGCTGACACGCGAAAAGCAGGTATTCGCGCCGATCGATCCCGCGCGCGTGCGCATGTATGTCTGCGGGCCGACGGTCTACGACTTTGCCCATATCGGCAATGCGCGGCCGGTCATCGTGTTCGACGTGCTGTTCCGTTTGCTCCGGCACCTCCATGGGGCGGACAAGGTCACCTACGTTCGCAACATCACCGACGTGGACGACAGGATCAACACGCGCGCGGCCGAGCGCGGCGTGCCGATCCGCGCGCTGACCGAAGAGACCTACGCGAGGTTCAGGGAGGACGTAGCGGCGCTCGGATGCCTGCCGCCGACCGTCGAGCCGCGTGCGACCGAGCACATCGAGGAAATGAAGACGCTGATCGAGCGGCTGATCGCGTCGGGACACGCGTATGCGGCAGACGAGCATGTGCTGTTCAGCGTGCCCTCGATGCCGGACTACGGAAAGCTCTCCAAGCGCTCGCTCGACGAGATGGTCGCCGGCGCGCGCGTCGATGTCGCGCCCTACAAAAAGGGCGACATGGACTTCGTTCTGTGGAAGCCCTCGAAGGGAGGCGAGCCCGGCTGGCCGTCACCGGCCGGCATCAAGACGCCGGGCCGTCCCGGCTGGCACATCGAGTGCTCCGCGATGAGTTGGAAGCATCTCGGCGAGACCTTCGACATCCACGGCGGCGGGATCGACCTCGTGTTTCCGCATCATGAGAACGAGATCGCGCAATCGCGCTGCGCCTTCGGCACACCGGTGATGGCGAATGTCTGGATGCACAACGGCTTCCTGCAGGTCGAAGGCGAGAAGATGTCGAAGAGCCTCGGCAACTTCTCCACGATCCGCGAGGTGCTAGCGGACTGGCAGGGCGATGTGATCCGTTTGGCAATGCTGTCAACACATTACACTCAGCCGATCAACTGGACCGTGAAGGGGCTCGAGCAGGCCGAGAAGGCGTTGGCGGGCTTCTTCGACGTGGCCGCGGCGGACGCCGAGGCGCGCCCGGCGCCGGGGGTGCTGGAGGCGCTCGCGGACGATCTCAACACGCCCAAGGCCATCGCCGAAATGCACGCGTTGAAGAATGTCGCGGGCCGCAAATCTCTTGCCGGCACGCTCACGTTCCTCGGTTTCCGCGAGGACGCGTTTTCGACTTGGCAGGCGCATCGCGCGCCTGCACCCGCATTGCCCCCTGAGGAAATCTCGCGGCGCATCGCGGCCCGGCTTGACGCCCGCAAGGCAAAGAACTTCGCCGAAGCGGATCGCATTCGCGACGAACTTGCCGCGCTTGGCATCGTGCTGAAGGATTCAAAAGAGGGCACGACCTGGGAGGTCGCGAGGTGAGTACCCGCGCTCCCGCATTCGCGCTGCGCCCGTTCCTGATCGAGGATACGCCGCTGCTTGCCGAGATTTTCCGCGCCAGCATCGAGGAATTGACCGCGGACGATTACAGCGAAGGAGCGCGGCAGGCCTGGGCATCGGCGGCCGATGACGCGGAAGCGTTCGCGAAGCGACTGTCCGGCCAGCTCACGCTGATTGCGGCGGTGAACGGCTCGCCGGTTGCGTTCGCGTCGCTCGCAAACAACGAGACGATTGACCTGCTCTACGTCCATCCGGCGGTGGCCGGGCAGGGGGCCGGCACGATGCTTGTCGATGCGCTGGAAAAGCTCGCTGGCGCGCGCGGCGCGAAGAAATTGACGGCGGAAGCCAGCGACACCGCGCAGGACTTTTTCACGAAGCGCGGCTTTACGGCGCAGCAGCGCAACACCGTGCTGCGCGGCGGCGAGTGGCTCGCCAACACCACGATGGAAAAGGCGCTGAAGGGGTCACTGCAATGATGCAGCTCAAGTCTCATCACGTAGTGATCGGTGCGATTGCCGTCGTCGTCGCTGTCGCCATGGCGCTCAACTATTACCTCTGGTGAACGTCATGTCGCGCGAACGACTCTACCTGTTCGACACGACGCTGCGCGACGGCGCGCAAATGAACGGCGTCGACTTCACGCTGCACGACAAGCTTACCATCGCGAAGATGCTCGACGAACTCGGCATCGACTACATCGAGGGCGGCTATCCGGGCGCCAACCCGACCGACACCGAACTGTTCGGCGAGGACCGCAAGTTCGGGGCGGCCTTCACGGCCTTCGGCATGACGCGCCGGCCCGGCCGCTCCACCTCGAACGATCCCGGCGTCGCGGCGCTGCTCGATGCCAAGTCCGACGCGATCTGTTTCGTGGCAAAAACATGGGATTATCACGTAAAGGTCGCGCTCGAGACGACGAACGAGGAAAATCTCGCCTCGATCCGCGACAGCGTGCAGGCCGCGCGGGAGAAGGACCGCGAGGTGCTCATCGACTGCGAGCATTTCTTCGACGGCTACAAGGCCAACCCGCAATACGCGCTCGCCTGCGCCAAGGCTGCGCATGAGTCCGGCGCACGCTGGGTGGTGCTGTGCGACACCAACGGCGGAACTCTGCCGCATGAGGTCGAGGCGATCGTCAGCGAGGTGGTGAAGCACGTGCCGGGCGATCATGTCGGCATCCACGCGCACAACGACACCGAACAGGCGGTGGCAAATTCGCTTGCTGCTGTGCGCGCGGGCGCGCGGCAGATTCAGGGCACGCTCAACGGGCTCGGCGAGCGTTGCGGCAACGCCAACCTGGTGTCGATCATCCCGACGTTGAAGCTGAAATCCGAGTTCGCCGACAGGTTCGAGATCGGAGTTTCTGAGCGACAAGTTGAAGACCTTGGCGCACGCCTCGCACACGATCGATGAGATGCTCAATCGCGCGCCGAACCGGCACGCGCCGTATGTCGGCGAAAGCGCGTTCGCCACCAAGGCCGGCATCCATGCCTCCGCCATCGCCAAGGACCCGGCGACATACGAACACGTACTGCCCGACCTCATCGGCAACGAGCGCCGGATCCTGGTATCCGATCAGGCCGGTCGCTCGAACGTCCTGTCGGAGCTGGAGCGCATCGGGCTCAAGGTCGACAAGAACGACTCGCGGATCACGCGGCTTCTCGACGAGGTGAAGGAACGCGAGGCGCAGGGATTTGCCTACGAGGCGGCGGGTGCGTCGTTCGAGCTGATGGCGCGGCGTGTGCTGGGGCAGGTCCCCGACTATTTCACCGTCGAGCGGTTCAGCGTCAATGTCGAACGCCGATACAACGCGGTTGGCCAACTCACAACCGTCGCCGAGGCAACCGTCAAGGTGAAGGTCGGCGGTGAGACCCTCATCTCGGCAGGCGAAGGTAACGGTCCGGTCAACGCGCTGGACGTCGCGCTGCGCAAGGACCTCGGCAAGTACCAGAAATACATCGGCGGCCTTGAGTTGACCGACTATCGCGTGCGCATCCTCAATGGCGGCACTGAGGCGGTGACGCGTGTGCTGATCGAGAGCCAGGACGAGACCGGCAACCGCTGGACCACGGTCGGCGTCTCGCCGAACATCATCGACGCGTCGTTCCAGGCGCTGATGGACTCGATCGTCTACAAGCTGGTGAAGTCCGGCGCACCCGCATGACCTGCCGATGTACCCGTCGGAGCTTCGTTCTCGCCACGCTGAGCGCGGTCGCAGCCACGCGGGCCGACGCGTCGAATGAATTCATCGCGGCGGCATTTCGCATGAAGGATCACGCGGTCACCGCCGGCGACCAAGCCTACGGCGCGGTTATTGTGCAGGCGGGTGCCATCGTCGGCTGGGGGCCGAGTCGCGTGCGCGAGCTTGGCGAGCTGGCAGGCCACGCCGAGCGCGAGGCGATCCGCGATGCGCAACGCCGCACCCGCCGCGACGATCTTTCAGGCTGCGCGATGTATTCGACCTCGCGTCCCTGCAGCGCATGCCAGCGCGCCGCCGCTCAGGCGAAGATCGCACGGATGTACTACGGTCCCGACGCTACAGATGCAGGCGCGCCATGATCGATCATGTCTCCGTTGCGGTAAGCGATCTCTCGCGGGCGACGCGCTTCTACGAAGCGGTGCTTGGCGCCATCGGCTACACCGCGATCGACATCCGCGGCTCGACGGTCGGCTTCGGCAAGAAATATTCCGAATTCTGGATCAATGCGCGGCCTGAGATGGCACCGGTTCCGCCGCGGTCCGGCTCGCACATCTGTCTGCGGGCGCGTTCGACGCAGGAGGTGGATGCCTTCCACGCCGCCGCGCTCGCAAGTGGAGGGAGTTCCGATGGCCCGCCCGGCCTGCGCCCGCACGACGGGGAGAACGGCTATTACGCGGCGTTTATCCGCGATCTCGATGGCAATCGCATCGAGGCGGTGACGTTCACGCCGCGCCCTTGACGGGCTGCGCGGCGTCCCGGAAAGAGAAGCGTTCCGCCGGGCCCGCGCATGCTGTTTCAAAGTCAGGTCTATGTACTCGCGTTCCTGCCGCTCACCGTCGCGTTGTATTACGCGTTGGCGGGCTCGGCGGCCGCGCGTCAATGGTTGCTGATCGCGGCATCGCTCTTTTTCTACGGCTGGTGGGACCCGCGCTTCATCATTCTCGTGGTCACCCAGATCACCGCGACGTGGTGGCTCGCGCGCGCTTATGAACGGACGGGCGCACGCGCGTGGCTCGTCGCGGGCGTCATCCTCAATCTCGCGTCGCTCGGCACGTTCAAGTATCTCGACTTCCTTCTTGTCTCGTTCGAAACTGCCACCGGCATCGCGCTGCCTCGCGCGCATCTCATACTGCCGATCGGCATCAGCTTCTTCTCATTCCAGCTCATCTCCTACCTGATCGACCGCATGCGCGGCGATGCGCCGGACTATCCGTTCCGGCCGTTCGCGCTGTTCGTGCTGGTGTTCCCGCATGTGATCGCCGGACCGATCGTGCGGCACAACGAACTCGTGCCCCAGTTTGCGCTGGACCCGCTGCGCGACGGGATGTGGGCGCGCGTCGGTGCGGGGCTCGTCATCTTCACGGTCGGTTTCGGCAAGAAGGTGCTGCTCGCTGACCGCCTTGCGCCGATTGGCGACCAGCTGTTTGCGCAGGCCACGCAGCGCGTGCTTGATTTCGGCGAGGCCTGGACCGCGGGCCTGGCATTTTCATTCCAGCTTTTCCTCGATTTCTCCGCCTACACCGAGATGGCCATCGGCTCCGCGCTGCTGTTCGGACTGGTCCTGCCGGAGAATTTCCGCCGGCCATATCTGTCGACCGACTTGCGGGACTTCTGGCGTCGCTGGCACATCTCGCTCTCGAGCTTCCTGCGCGACTATCTCTACATCCCGCTCGGCGGCAGCCGGCACGGTGCCGCGCGCTATGCGCTCGCGACGATCGTCACGATGGGTCTGTGCGGGCTGTGGCACGGAGCAGGGTGGACCTACGTGGTCTGGGGCTTGTGGCATGGCGTGGGTCTGATCGTCTGCCGCGCATGGCAGCAACTCGGTCGCCCGATGCCTGCGATAGCCGGGTGGGCGATCACCATGCTGTTTGTCTTGGTCGGCTGGGTCATCTTTCGTGCGACCAGCTTTTCCTCCGCCGGGGCGATCCTCGGCTCGCTCGTCGGTCTCAACGGCTTCGGCGGCACGCTCGCCGAGGCAAAGCTGATCGCTATCGCGGCGCTTGCGAGCGCACTCATTCCCTCCGCACATGAGATGAAGGACCGCCTGCTGCGCCCGATGCCGGTTGTCGCCGTCGTGACCGCGCTGCTTGCCGCCTTCTGCGTGTTCGAGGTCGGCAAAGGCGCGCCGGTCAACTTCATCTACTTCCAGTTCTGACCATGCCGGAACAAGCGCCGCGAACTGACGTTGCCGCCGAGACTGGATGGCGCCGCTTCGTCAAACTGTTTCTCCGCATCTTCGTGGGCGGCATTCTCGCTGCGGCACTCTTCATCCTGCTGCTCGACCCATACGACATGGTGCCGTTCTCACTGCCCATCGAGCGGCCGCTGGTGAGCGGCAGCCAGCGCTTCGCGTATCCGCAAGCAATACGGAGCAGGCGCTTCGACTCGATCATCGTCGGCTCGTCGACAGCGCGGTTGATCGACCCCGAGCAACTCAACGGTCCGTTTGCGGCGCGCTTCGCCAACATGGCGATGAACGCCTCGAGCGCCTGGGAGCAGTGGCGCACGTTCGGATATTTCCGCCGCAACGCAGGCGCTCCGAAAGTTCTCATGATCGGCATCGACGATGGCTGGTGCGATCCGAACGCGGATCGCGACCGCAGGCGGCACGGCTTTCCCGAATGGATGTACGACGACGACAAATGGAACGACTACGCCAACCTGTTCAACAGCGGCACGCTGGAGCTTGCAGGCCGTCTCGTCGGCTATCACCTCGGGCTCTATCGCGCGCGCAGCCGCTACGATGGCTTCGAGGTCTTCACGCCGCCGGAGAGCGACTACAATCTCGCGCGTGTGCGCTTCGGCCTCTGGAACGGCCAGCCGCCACGCCCGCTGCCCAATGTGCCGCCTCCAACGCTCTCTGACGTCGAGCGGCGCGCACTGCAATTTCCGGCGCTCGCCTGGATGGATGCGATGCTGGGCGAGTTGCCCCCCTCGACCATTAAGGTGCTCGCCTTCATGCCGGTGCACGTCACCGCGCAACGCTGGCCGGGCACACGCGAGGCTGCCGTCGAGGCGGAGTGCAAGGCGCGCATCGCGGAGATCGGCAGCGCGCGGGGGGCCAAGACAATCGACTGGCGCATTGCCTCGCCGATCACGAGCAACGACGAGAATTATTGGGACGGGCTGCACTACCGGCTGCCGATTGCGCAGCGCATCGCGCGCGAACTGATTGACGCCGTGCTGAACAGAAAAGAAGCCGCGGACGGCAGCTATCGCATCCTGACGCGCTGACCCAGAGCGCTACATCTTCTTCAGCGTGTCGTGGTCGGCGGCGGTTTCTTTTTCAGCCGGCGTCGGCGCTGCCGCGCGCAGCATCGGAAGAATCTCGTCGACCGACTTGGTGATGAGATAGTTGAATTGATGCTGCGTATGGATGAAGCCGGCCCCTGCCATATGCTCGATCAGCGCGAGCAGCGGATTCCAGAAGCCCGCGATATTCGCAATCAGGATCGGCTTCGGGTGCTGGCCCAACTGCTTCCAGGTCAATTGCTCGACCAGTTCTTCCAGCGTACCGATGCCGCCCGGCAGCGCCACGAACGCGTCCGCGCGCTCGAACATGATCTGCTTTCGCTTGTGCATGTCCGGCGTGATGATGATTTCCTGCGCGCCGGTTTGGGTCTTTTCCTTGGTCTGGAGAAAGTCCGGAATGATCCCGGTTACGTGCCCGCCATTGGCCAGGACGGCGCTCGCGACTGCGCCCATCAGGCCGCGCGACCCGCCGCCATAGACGAGACCGACGCGTTCGCGCGCCATCAGTTCGCCGAACCGGGACGCGTCGGCCATGTACGTGGGATCGCCGCCGGGGCCCGAGCCGCAATAGACGCAGATCGTTCGAAATCTCGGTCATGCGGTGGATGTGGCATCGCACCTTCGGGAGCGTCAAGGCGCGCCGATTGGTGTTTTTCCGGGCTTGTTGAAGCGTGGCGCGGCTGCTGGAACCCATTCTGGCGCGTGGATTTTTTGGGTTTCTCCCGCCCAAGGGCTGCTAGAGTGGATTGGGACGGAGTGGAGTAAGGGATGCCGCGTTTATCAGTCACTTATCTGGCGATGGCCGCGGCCGGCGTATCGGCCGGGGCCATCGGATTTTCGGCATTTTGGTCATACGAGCCGCCGGATATGGCGCCGCCGCCGGTTGTCGCGTCGGCACCGCCGGTCAGCGCTCCGGTGGGTCCGCCAGTGAAGGACGAGGCTCCGGGAGGCTCAGTGATCGCTTCGCCTTCGACCGCACCGAGCGCCACCGCAGCCGAGCCGCCGCCCGCAAAGGACGCCGCCCCGCCAACCGCTGTTGCGCCGGCGGCTCCGCCCGCCGCCGCAGTGACCGAGTCACAGCCATCGGCTCCTGCAGTTGCGCCGCCGCCGGCCGCCGCGGCGTCCCCCGGTGTCATCGTCGGCTCGCTCGACTGATTCAACCGCTGCCGCCGCACCACCCGCGGCGACAACGCCGCCGCCGGCGGCCCCGCAAACGCAGCCTCCGTCTCAGAAGCAAACAGTTCAGAAGCCTCCGTCTGCTTCTGGACCTCAGGAAACCCGAGTGGCGCCGGCCCCGTCTCCTCAACCGGTTGTCGCGCCACCAGTCGCGGCCACGCCGGCGCCGGCACCGCCAGCTTCCTCTGCGACTCCGAAAGTCGTTGCACCCGCTCCAGCAGCGACCGCGCGCAAGGACGCAGCGCCTGCGGCGCCGCGCGCCGAACCCAAGCCAACGATTTCCCAGACGCCTCCTGCGGCGAGAAAGGACAGATCGCAGCCGCAACGCCTCCGGCTTCGGCACCGGCAAGACAGACTCCCAGTGCGACGGTCGATGCGAAACTCTCGCCGGACGCGGTGCCCGCCGCGCCGAATACGGCTGCTGACGGCGCCGCCTCCAACTCCGCCTGCGGAATCGAAGGCTGCGGCTGCGCCTCCGGTCGCGCGCCCGGCGGCTGCGCCGCCGTCCGAACCGTCGAAGCCAGATGCACCGATGCAGATCGCGCCTTCTTCGCCGCCTGCCGTCGCCGCGCTGCCCGCACCCGCCGCGCCATCATTGTCGGCGACACAGCCAGCCGTCGTGCCTGCCGCACCGGCTCAGGCCAACAGCCCGAACCCCGCCGCACCGGCGCAGGGAGACACCTGGCGTCCGCTTGAACCTCCTGCGAAGCCTGTGGAAGCACCGCGCGAGCCGCCTGCGTCCAAACAGAACGCGCCTGCGCAGGTCGCCGCGCTGCCGCCGCCCAAGGAAACCCCACGCGCTGCATCGCCCGTCCAAGACGCACCGGCGATCACCGTGATGCGCGGCGGGCGTCAACCTGCACACATAAAGAAACAGTCCGCGCCGGAGCCGCGCCGCCTCGCATCTTTGCCGCCGCAAAACGCGATGCCGCGCACCGCAACCGACGTACCTCCGATCGTCGTGCTGCGCGTCGGGCCGCAGAAGCGCTACGCCCAGGCCGGAAGCGTCCAGCCCGCGCCGCTGCTCCCATCACAGGCTGCTGCCGCGCAACCGTCGATCAGGGTCATCCGCGGCGCGCGGCCGCCGCTGATGGCACCCGCAGATTTATGTGCAGCCGGGGCCGCTGATTCTGCGCGTTCCAAACTGAGCGAAAACCGCAATCGCGGCAGGTGCTTGCGGCGGCCAAAGCCCCTATATGAGGGCATGGTCTCTGATCGACTCAGCGCTCGCCGAGGCTCATGAACGCGCCGCCTTCACAGAAAGGATTTCGCCGCCCGCAGATTTCCGCGGAGCGCGGCGCGCTGCTGCGCACGCTCGTGCACCTTTGGCCTTATATCTGGCCGTCGGACCGGCGCGATCTGAAAGTTCGCGTCCTTCTCGCGACCGTTCTGCTATTCATCGCCAAGCTCGCGACAATCGCGGTGCCGTTCACCTTCAAATGGGCGGTCGATGCGCTGACCGGCGAGACAAAGCCGTCACCGGACGCATCCCAATGGATCGTATGGGCGCTCGCCGCGCCGGTGCTGATGACGATCGCCTACGGCGGCATGCGCATCGTCATGGCGGCGCTCACGCAGGTGCGCGACGGACTGTTCGCCAAGGTGGCGATGCATGCGGTGCGCCGCCTTGCGCTGCTCACGTTCCAGCACATGCACGAACTGTCGCTGCGCTTCCATCTGGAACGCAAGACCGGCGGCCTCACGCGCGTGCTCGAACGCGGCCGCAACGGCATCGAGACCATCGTGCGCATGGTCATTCTGCAACTCGTGCCGACCATCATCGAACTGTTGCTGATCGTCGGCGTGCTGCTGTGGATGTTCGATTGGCGCTACGTGCTGATCATCCTGGTCACCGTCGCGCTCTACATGGCGTTCACCTACTACGCCACCGAGTGGCGCATCGGCATCCGCCGCAAGATGAACGACAGCGACACCGACGCCAACACCAAGGCAATCGACTCGCTGCTCAACTACGAGACGGTGAAATACTTCGTCGCCGAGCAGCGCGAAGCGCAGCGCTACGACCGCACCATGGCGCGCTACGAAAGCGCGAGCGTGCAGGCCTACACCTCGCTCGCGGTGCTGAATGCCGGGCAGGCTGCGTTCTTCACGGCCGGCCTGACCGCCGCGATGGTGTTGTGCGTGTATGGCATCCGCAACGGCACGAACACGGTCGGCGATTTTGTGATGATCAACGCGATGATGATTCAGCTCTATCAGCCGCTGAATTTCATGGGCATGGTCTATCGCGAGATCAAGCAGGCCGTCACCGACATCGAGCTCATGTTCTCGATCCTGGCGCGCGAGGCCGAGATCGAGGACAAGCCCGGCGCGCTTCCCCTGGCGGTATCAAGTGGGGCGATCAGCTTCGAGGATGTGCAGTTCGCCTATGAGCCGGCCCGGCAGATTCTCAAAGGTTTGAGCTTCAAGGTGCCTGCCGGCCACACCGTCGCGATCGTCGGACCGTCCGGCGCCGGCAAATCGACAATCTCGCGCCTGCTGTTCCGCTTTTATGACGTGACCGGCGGGCGCGTCACGATCGACGGGCAGGACATCCGCGATGTTACGCAACAATCCTTGCGCGCCGCCATCGGCATGGTTCCGCAGGACACCGTGCTGTTCAACGACACCATACGCTACAACATCCGCTACGGCCGCTGGGACGCGTCCGACGCGGAAGTCGAGGAGGCTGCGGGTCTTGCCCAGATCGACAACTTCATCCGCATGTCGCCGGACGGCTATGAGACCGAGGTCGGCGAGCGCGGGCTGAAGCTCTCGGGCGGCGAAAAGCAGCGCGTCGCGATTGCGCGCACGATCCTGAAAAGTCCGCCGATCCTGCTGCTCGACGAAGCGACGTCCGCGCTCGACAGCCACACCGAAAAGGAAATCCAGGACGCGCTCGATCGCGTCTCGACCGGCCGCACCACGCTGGTGATCGCGCATCGGCTCTCGACCATCGTCGGCGCCGACGAGATCATCGTTCTCGATCAGGGCCGCATCGCCGAGCGTGGCACGCACCATCAGCTTCTGCTGAAGAGCGGACTTTACGCCAGCATGTGGAACCGGCAACGCGAGGCCGAGGAGGCCCGCGAGAAATTGTCGCGCATGGAAGAAGAGAAGGCAGCGCCGAACCGCAACCCGCCGCCGGTCGACGATCCGGTCATTGCCGCCGCGACCGTGGCGGTCGATGTTCCGGCCGACGCCGCGGAGTAAGAAGGCAGAATGTCAGTCGTCAATTCGATTCGTTCGCAGCTCGCGCCCATCAATCCCGAGGGCTACCCATTCATCGGCGGCTTTGCGTTCGCGAGCCTGATCCTGTTCTGGCTCTGGCCACCGCTCGGCTGGCTCGGCACCATCCTCACGCTGTGGTGCGCGTACTTCTTTCGTGACCCGGTGCGTGTAACGCCGGTCGCCACGGGACTTGTCGTATCGCCAGCCGATGGCCGCGTCAGCCTTGTCACGAACGCCGTGCCGCCCGCCGAACTCGCGCTCGGAACGGCGCCATTGCCGCGCGTGTCGGTCTTCATGAGCGTGTTCGACTGCCACGTGAACCGCTCGCCGGTCACCGGGCGCATTGAGCGTATCGTTTACACGCCGGGCAAGTTCCTCAACGCCGATCTCGACAAGGCGAGCGAGGACAACGAACGCAACGCGTTCGTCATCGCGATGGATACCCAGCGCGTCGGCGTCGTGCAGATCGCGGGCCTGATCGCGCGGCGCATCGTCTGCTGGAGCAAAGAGGGCGAGCAGAAGGCGGCGGGCGAGCGCATCGGCATGATCCGCTTCGGTTCGCGCGTCGATGTTTATCTGCCGGCCGGCACCGTGCCGCTGGTGAGCGAAGGGCAAACCTCGCTCGCTGGCGAGACCGTGATCGCGGATCTCGGCGCGCTGCCGTCCACGCGTTCATTCCGCGTCGGCTGATCAACTCATGTTGAGCTGTGGATAGCGCGGAGAGTAAACGCGCGTTAACCGGCTGCTTGCGTCCCGCTTAGCACAATCGATCAAGTTTCGGCGTATCTCGCCGATTGACGAGGACCGGACGGGGGCAACGTCCGCGCAGTGGGACTTGATCTGATGCCGTTCGCGCCGAACGAAGAGCGTGCTGCCGCGATTCTCGATCGCCGGGCCGCGGGGCTGCTCGCACTCGACGAGGCGCTCGCCGAGCTTGCCGACGCCGGTTGTGTCGCCACGCTTGCCACCATGATTTCCGAGCGGATCAAGGTGCGCGCCGAGGCGGTGTCGCGCGCGCTTGCGGCGGACGATGACCAGCCGATCTCGGTGATGTGCCGCGCCGCGGGCTTCAAGAGCAACAGCTATTCGGCCTTGCTGCGCATGCGCCGCCGCCTCAAACACGGGTCTGGTAGCGCCGCGCAGGCGTTGGCATTGTTTTCCGACCTGTCGCGCACCTCGGCCGACAGGCTGTTGCCGCAGCTTGTCGCAGAGCTGACGGGCCGCGAACTCAAACGCTCCTCCGCGCGTTAACCTTTCGATTCGCCGAGTGGCGGCGCAGCGCGGCAACCGCTATATTTGACCCATGGGCTATCCACGCCACGATCCGGAACGCCGCCAACGCCAGCTTCGGCGGCTGCGGCAGATTCCGATCCGCGTGCTGGTCCCGAACGTGATCACACTGCTCGCGCTCTGCGCGGGCCTCACTGGTATCCGGCTCGCATTCGACGGGCGCTACGAGCTGGCGCTCGCCGCAATTGTCTTCGCCGCGATGCTCGATGCGGTCGACGGCCGCGTGGCGCGCATGATCAAGGGCACGTCGCGCTTCGGCGCGGAACTCGACAGCCTCGTCGATTTCGTCAACTTCGGCGTCGCGCCCGGCCTGATCCTGTTCCACTGGGGCCTGAACCCGCTCGGCAATCTCGGTTGGATCGCCGCAATGGCTTTCGCGATTTGCGCGGGACTGCGGCTCGCGCGCTTCAATGTGCAGATCGAGGACCCGAACCGGCCCGCGTGGGCGGGCAATTTCTTCACCGGCATTCCGGCCCCGATGGGTGCGATCGCCGTGCTGTTGCCGATCTATCTCTCGTTCCTGCGCATCCCGGTGCCGGTCTGGATCATTCTGATCTACACGCTGGTGATCGCCGCGTTGATGATCTCACGTTGGCCGGTGCTGTCCGGCAAGCAGTTCGGCGCGCGCGTGCCGACCGAGATGGTGCTGCCGGTCATCATCGTGGCGGTGCTCCTTGTCGTGCTGCTGATCAGCTACCCGTGGGAGGTGCTGAGCATCGCGACG
Source organism: uncultured Alphaproteobacteria bacterium (assembly GCA_963779545.1). Taxonomy (GTDB): domain Bacteria; phylum Pseudomonadota; class Alphaproteobacteria; order Rhizobiales; family Xanthobacteraceae; genus PALSA-894. The sequence goes on from CAVZYQ010000023.1 coordinate 513,966, forward strand.
GTCGTGTATCTCGCGTGTCTGCCGCTCGGCTGGCACTACTATCAGCAGTATCGGCAGGCGGACGAGGCAGCGAAGGCGACCGCTACGGTACCTGCCGAAAGCGACGGCTCACCGGTTGAGCCCCCTGCGGCGCGGCCGGACGACGATCGTCCCGCACGGCTCAACTGACGCATGCGCCGCGTTGTCCGCGTTGTCTCATCCACGCAAGCCGATGGTGCGCGTCACATCGACAGCGTGATACTGAATGGCGATCAACGCCGCCTCCAAACTGCGCACCTGACCGGCGTGAACGGGACGCCGATCGGCGTGATGCTTCCCGAGGCCGTGCTGCTGCGCATGGGCGACGCGCTCGAGCTCGACGACGGGACTTTCGTCGATGTGGTGATCGAGCCCGAAGCCCTGGTCGAGGTCCGCGGCAACGACGTCACGCATCTTGCGAGGCTCGCCTGGCATCTCGGCGACCGCCATGTGCCGGTGCAGATTTTCCCGAACCGTCTGCGCCTGCGCCGCGATGCTGCGCTCGAAACCATGCTGAAGGCGCTGGGCGCGCGGCTCGCCGAGATCGAGGCGCCGTTCGATCCCGAAGGCGGCGCCTACGCGACGCATGCGGCGCATGATCATCACGATCATGCGCATTGCGATCACGACCACCATCATCATGGTCATCATCACGATCACAAGTGAGCCGGTCGGGCCGTTTCCCTGATTTGTCCCGGTGATTCCCGCGCGACGTTATTGCGGCGGGGCGCGTGCAAGCGGACGATTTGAGCGCGGCATTTGACCGAATTCGCCGCCGCAACTAGGTTTTTGAACGAACCGCGCACGGCCTCGACGCCGTGCAGCGAAGACCAAACCGCGAGGGAGAACGTCATGAAGCTCGGCCGCCGCAATTTCCTGTCATTGACCGCCGGCGCAGTCGCCGCTCCCGCGCTTGCGCGGGTCGCTTGGGGCCAGGCGCCGCAGGTCACGCTAAAGCTGCACCACTTCCTGCCGCCGGTCTCGAACGGCCACGCCAAGCTGCTCGCGCCGTGGGCCAAGAAGGTCGAGGCCGACTCCGGCAACCGCATCAAGATCGACATCTTCCCCTCGATGCAGCTTGGCGGCACGCCGCCGCAGCTGTTCGATCAGGCGCGCGACGGCGTCGCCGACATCGTCTGGACACTGCCCGGTTCGACGCCCGGCCGCTTCCCGACCATCGAGGTGTTCGAGCTGCCGTTCATCGCGGCGAAGCGCGCGGTGCCGAATGCCCGGGCGGTGCAGGAATTTGCCGAGCAGCATCTCGCGAAGGAGTTCGCCGAGGTCCATCCGATCTGCTTCTGGGCGCACGACCACGGGCTCGTGCACGCCAACAAGGCCGTCAAGACGATGGACGACATGAAGGGCCTGCGGCTGCGTTCGCCGACGCGGCTTGCGGGCGACGCGCTCAACGCGCTCGGCGCGATCGGCCGCCCGATGCCGATCCCGCAATTGCCCGAAGCGCTGGCGCAGCGGGCGCTCGACGGCTGCGTCATCCCGTGGGAGGTCGTGCCGGCCGTGAAGGTGCACGAACTGGTCCGGAACCACATCGAAATCCCGGGCTCGCCGACGCTCTACACGGCGACCTTCATCCTCGCGATGAACAAGGCGAAGTACGAGTCGCTTCCCGCCGATCTGAAAAAGGTGATGGACCAGAATTCCGGCCAGTTCGCCGCCAACATGGCCGGCCAGATGTGGGACGAGCAGGCCAAGGTCGTCGAGGACATGGTCAAGAAGCGCGGCAATTCGGTCACGGCACTGAGCGACGAGGAAGCCGCGCGCTGGCGCAAGGCGACCGAGCCGGTGACCGAAGCCTGGATCAAGCAGGTGAAGGACAAGGGCCTCGACGGGGCCAAGCTGATCGAAGGCGCCCGCGCATTGGTTGCCAAGCACGAAAAAGCCTCGACCTGACTTATGGCTGAGTTGGGCGAGGGGGACGCTTCGGTTCGCGAAGGACCGCTCGCCGCGTTGACACGGCCGCTCGCGATCGCGGGCGGCCTCGTCATGCTCGCCGCCGCCATCATGGTGGTGGTCAGCATCGCGATGCGCTGGCTGATGAGTTATTCGGTCGCCGGCGACATCGAACTGGTGCAGATCGCGACCGCCATCGCGGTTTTTTCGTTTCTGCCGCTGTGCCAGTCCCACCGCGGCAACATCATCGTCGACACGTTCACGACCCGCCTGCCGCCGTCCGTGCGCAACGCGCTCGATGCCGCGTGGGATCTGGTCTACGCCGCGCTCGCGGCGATCATCGTCTGGCGGCTCGCGCTCGGCGCGTGGGATTCGCTGCGCAGCAATACCGTATCGATGATGCTCGGCCTGCAGATCGGCTGGGCCATCGCGCTGTGCGCCGCCATGGCGGCGCTGCTGGTGCTCGTCGCGCTGGCGACCGCGCTACGCCTGATGCGGGGCGCCCGATGAGCGGAGCCGCGGCTGCCGCGCTGGGTTTCGTCGGCATGCTGGTGCTGATCGGCCTGCGCATGCCGGTCGGGCTCGCGATGCTCGTCACGGGCAGCGTTGGCTACAGCTATCATCGCGGGCTTCGGCACCTATCTCAATTACATGAAGTCGACGCCCTATCATCTGTTCGCGAATTACACGCTGTCGGTCATCCCGTTGTTCATCCTGATGGGTGCCTTCGCGGAGCGTTCCGGCCTTGCGCGCGACATGTTCGCGGCGGCGCGGGCGGTGGTCGGCCACATGCGGGGAGGGCTCGCCTATTCGGTGATCGGCGCGTGCACGATCTTCGGCGCGATCTGCGGCTCTTCGGTCGCCACAACGGCGACGTTCGGCCGCGCCGCGCTGCCGGAGCTGCGCCGCTACGGCTATGAGCCGGGATTTGCCACGGGCACGATCGCGATCGGCGGCGTGGTGGACCTGCTGATCCCGCCCTCGATCATCCTCGTCGTCTACGCGATCGTGACCGAGCAGAACATCGCAAAGCTGTTCCAGGCGGCGCTGATCCCCGGCCTGCTCGGTGTTGCGTTCTACTGCGTCGTCATCGCGATCGTGGTGCGATGGAAGCCGGAGCTTGCACCGACGCAGGTCAAGATGGCGCGTGGCGAACGCCTGCGGTCGATCGTCGGGGTATGGCCCGCAATTCTGATCATTCTTGTCGTCATCGGCGGCATCTATGCAGGCATCTTCACGCCGACCGAAGCGGCTGCCGTCGGCACCGTGGCGATGCTCGCATTCGGACTGTTGAAGCGCACGCTCGGCTGGACCGACTTCAAGCTCAGCCTCGTGCAGACCGCCGAGACCTCCGCGATGATCTTCGCGATCCTGCTCGGCGCCGAAGTGTTCGACGCGTTCCTCGGCCTCTCGCAAATGCCCGAGAAGGCGGCCGAGTTCGTGACCAGCTTCGGTCTGCCGCCGTTTGGCGTCGTGGCGCTGCTGATGGTGTTCTATATCCTGCTCGGCGCCGTGATGGATGAGCTTGCGATGATCCTGCTCACGCTGCCGGTGTTCTTTCCGATCGTCGTGAAGCTCGACCTCGGCCTGCCGCCGGACGAGATCGGCATCTGGTTCGGGATTCTGGTGCTCGCCGTCGTCGGCATCGGCCTGACCGCACCGCCGATCGGCTTGAACGTGTTCGTCGTGTCCGCCATCGCGCGGGACGTGCCGATTGCGGCGACCTATCGCGGCGTGTTGCCGTTCGTCGCCGCCGATGTCGTGAAGCTTGGCGCGCTGACCGCGTTCCCGTGGCTGACGCTGGTCTTGGTTCGGCTGTTGAACTAGAAAATCCGCATGCCCGCACTCGATCCGCAGACCGAAACGCGCTGCCGCGACAGCTTCGCGCGCCAGCCCGCGATGACGACCATCGGCGCGTCGGTGCTGTCGGTCGCGGCGGGCGAGGTCGAGCTGGCGATGCCGTTCTCCGAGAAGCTCACGCAGCAGCACGGCTTCATCCACGCCGGTGTCATCACCATGCTGTGCGACACGGCCTGTGGCTTTGCGGCGCTCTCGCTGATGCCGGCGGACGCCGCGGTGCTCACCACCGAGTTCAAGGTGAACCTGCTGTCGCCCGCCAAGGGCGAGCGCTTCATCGCGCATGGCCGCGTGGTGCGTCCGGGCAAGAAGCTGATGGTGTGTCTTGGCGAGGTGTTTGCCGAGGAGGCGGGCAAGCGCAAGCAGGTTGCGCTGATGACCGCCTCAATGATGGTGATGGATACGTCGACTGGCTTGAAGGACTAACGCATGGCCCCGAAAAGCATGTCCTCGACCCGATCGGGGATGGGGATCGGTTTTCGGACAAGGCCATGCGCAAAATCAACCCAGCGCGTTGCGGACTGCGCGGCGGTTCAGCCGCTTCGCGTTCGCATTGACGGTGCGGAACGCAGGCTTCAACCCGCATTTGCGATGGCGATCGGTGCGTTCATCAGCGGTCCGAACTGCCCCATCATGGCGGCTGTCATTGCCCGGTAGGCTTCCATGCTGGCCGCAATTCCACCCTCGACGAACGCCGCCGCCTTCTCGTCCACCATCCGTGCCGCTTCGGCCTGGCGCTGGGCTGCTGTCGCAACGGAAGCGAGCCCGAGCATTGGCAGCCGGTGCCACAGCGTCATTGCGCTCGACGCGGCGGCGACGGCGCAGGCAGCGGTGAAATCCTGATTGCGCTTCGCCATGGCGGCCTCGCCTCGTTGGAGTATCGTGCTGGACAAATCCGCCATGCGGCGAAATGTTCCGCGACGCACAAGGGAGGCAGGCATGACACTGAGCGTCGAGCGCGACGGTCCGGTCACCACCATCATCCGCAGCCGCATCGAGGCGCGCAACGCGATGGACCCGCCGAGCGCCGAAGCGCTCACCGATGCTTTGCTCGCATTTGACCGCGACGACTCGCAGTTCGTCGCGGTGCTGTGGGGCGCCGGCGGCGCATTCTGCGCGGGCTTTGATTTGAAATACGCCGCAACGCAACTCGGGCAGAAAGCCCCGATGGCGGCACTCGATTTTCCGAACGGCGAAGGACCGGTCCCGCGCGGCCCGATGGGGCCGACACGGCTGCAGCTCTCCAAGCCGGTGATCGCCGCGATTGCCGGCCCGGCGGTCGCGGGGGGCATGGAGCTTGCGCTGTGGTGCGATCTGCGCGTGATGGAGGCGAGCGCTTACATGGGCGTCTACTGCCGGCGCTGGGGCGTGCCGCTGATCGACGGCGGCACGGTGCGGCTGCCGCGCATCGTCGGGCGCGGGACCGCGCTCGACATCATCCTCACCGGCCGCAAGGTGCCGGCCGACGAATGCCACCGCATCGGGCTGTGCGAACGCATTGTGCCGGACGGTGAAAGCCGCGCCGCCGCGGAAGCGCTGGCGCATGAGATTGCGCGCTTCCCGCAAGGCTGCATGCGCGCGGATCGCCGCTCGGTGTGGCTGCAGGAAGGCTTGAGCGAGATGGACGGCCTGCGCGCCGAATGGACGAACTCATCCGCCATGGTGGAACGCGAAGGCGCGGCCGGCGCGGCGCGATTTGCCTCCGGCAAGGGGCGGCATGGCCAATTCAGCGATATTTGATACACCGTTCTTGTGCCCCGGACGCGGCGCAGCGCGCAGGCGGTGCGACGCTGATCCGGGGCCCAGCTTTCTTGTAACCGGGGTCCCGGGTCTGCAGCGCATCACTTCTTGCTGCGCAGCGCCAGGACACAGGAGGCAGATCATGGGCCGCTTGCGCGACAAGGTCATTCTCATCACCGGCGCGGCCGGCGGCATCGGCTCCGCGGTGGCCGAGGCGGTGGTGCGCAACGGCGGCATCGCGATTGCGAGCGATCTCGGAAACCGGCCGGAGATCGATCACCCGCTCGACGTCACGTCGGAAGCAGACTGGCAGCGCGTCACCGCAGCGATCGGCGCGAGCGCGGGGCGGCTCGACGGGCTGGTGAATGCCGCTGGCATCGCCATCGTCGGCACAGTCGACGACACCGATTTCGCGACATGGCGGCGCGTGATGGCGATCAATCTCGACGGCACGTTTCTCGGCTGCAAATACGCGATGCCGCTGTTGAAGAAGCACGGCGGCTCGATCGTGAACCTGTCGTCGGTGTCGGGCCTCGTCGGCGGATACAATCTCGCCGCCTACAATGCCTCGAAGGGCGGCGTGCGGCTGTTGTCGAAGTCGGTCGCGCTGCACGGGGCGCGGATGAAACCGCCGGTGCGCTGTAATTCGGTGCACCCGACGTTCATCGACGGGCCGATGACCGCCGAACTGCTGCGGTCTGTCCCCAAGCCAGAGGAGACGCGCGCCCGAATGGAGAAATCGATCCCGCTGCAGCGCTTCGGCCAGCCGAGCGAGGTCGCCGACATGTGCGTCTATCTGCTGTCGGATGAATCCGCGTTCGTCACCGGCGCAGAATTCGCAATCGATGGCGGGCTGACGGCGCAGTGGAGCAGGCGTCATGCCGGAGCTTGACCCGGCAATCCATCGGAAAAAATCTCTTTAGATGATGGATGCGCGGAGCCCGCGCAAGACGAGCCTCACGCCGGGATCGGATGCCCCGGCATCAACTCGTAAGGATGCTTCCAGCCAGGCAGGGCCTGCACGCGGTCGCGCCAAGCCGCGATCGCCGGATGATCCTTGCCGATATCGAAGCCGAACTCTTCGGGTGGATAATAGAAGTAGCCGGCCAGTGAGACGTCGACGATGGTCGGCCGGTCCCCGAGCATGAATTGGCGCGCCTCGAGCCGCTTGTTGATGATCGCGAGATTGCCGTCGATACGGCCCTTGAAGAACGCGAGCACGGCGGGATCGCCCGCGGGCTTGGCGAAGTTCTTCAGGAAGCGGTACGGCCCGAGGAAGCCGTTGATCTTCTGGTTGTCGAAGATGATCCAGCGCAGCGCTTCCAGCTCTTCGTCCTCGCCCTGTGGCAGATACTTGCCCGAGCGCTTTGCCAGATAGCTGAGGATCACGCCGGACTGGCTGAGCTTCTTGGCCCCATGCACCAGCACCGGCGCTTCGCCCATTTCATTGATCTCACCGCGATACTCGGGCGTGCGCGTCTGTCCCTTGAAGAACGCCGACATAGACCGGCTCCCAGTCCGCGCCGATCAGGTTGAGCATCAGTGCGGCGCGATACGCGTTGCCGGACTGGGCGAAGCAATGCAGCTGGTATTCGGCCATGGCGATCCCCTTTTGATTCCCGAAAATCTAGAGCGTGGCAGCGGACGAAGACATCGCCTTTGTCGAATGCGACCGATCAAAAAATCGAATGCTTTGACGAACTTGTGCCGCGCGTTGAATCACCGGCTCAACGTCACCTGCTGCCCGCTCGTCGCCTTCCCGTCGAAGCGGCCGGGCGAGGCGAGGGCGAGCTGGCCGAGCGGGTCGCCCTTGTGATCGCGGATCACCAGCGAGCCGCCCTCGAAGGTCCATTTGCGGCTGGTGTAGAAGCTCCCCGGGCAACCGCCTTCGGGTGCGATCGTGCCTTCACCAGAGTCCGGCGTGCCGCCGAAATTCACCACGCATTGGCTCGCGCCGACCGCGGCCAATTGCCAGCGCCCCGCCATCGGCTCCGGCGGCGCGCCGTAGCGCGTGCCGCTGGCGGGTGCACCGGTGACGGCCTGCTCTCCCGCGCAGCCTGCGAGGGCGAGTGCGGCAAGCGATATTGCAAGCGTCCGTGTCACCGCATCACTTCATGGTCGGAATAACGAACTCCGCGCCTTCCTTCGTCCCCGAAGGCCAGCGCGCCGTCACGGTCTTGGTCTTGGTGTAGAAGCGGATCGAGTCCGGCCCATGCTGATTGAGGTCGCCGAATCCGGAGCGCTTCCATCCGCCGAAGGTGTGGTAGGCGAGCGGCACGGGGATCGCGAAGTTCACGCCGACCATCCCGACTTCGACGCGGCTGGTGAAATCCCGCGCGGTGTCGCCGTCGCGGGTGAAGATCGAAACGCCGTTGCCGTATTCGTGCTCGCTCGGCAGCCGCACCGCCTCTTCGTAATCCTTCGCGCGCACGACCGAGAGCACGGGGCCGAAAATCTCTTCCTTGTAGATGCGCATGTCCGCCGTCACGTTGTCGAACAGGCAACCGCCCATGAAGTTGCCGTTCTCGTATCCCTGCAGCTTGAAATTCCGGCCGTCGACCACGAGCTTCGCGCCTTCCTTCACGCCGATGTCGACGTAGTTGCGCACCTTCTGCATGTGCGCCTTGGTGACCATCGGGCCGTAGTCGGCCTGCAGGTCGGTCGAAGGGCCAACCTTCAGGCTCTCGACGCGCGGAGTAAGCTTTTCGATTAGCAGATCGGCGGTCTTCTGCCCGACCGGTACCGCGACCGAGATCGCCATGCAGCGCTCGCCTGCCGAGCCGTAGCCGGCTCCGACCAAGCGCGTCGACCGCTTGGTCGATGTCGGCGTCCGGCATCACGATCATGTGGTTCTTCGCGCCGCCGAAGCATTGCACGCGCTTTCCGTGTGCCGTGCCGGTCGAATAGATGTACTGCGCGATGTCGGACGAGCCGACGAAGCCGATCGCCTTGACGCGCGCATCGGTCAAGAGCGCATCGACCGCTTCCTTGTCGCCGTTGACGACGTTGAGGATGCCCTCGGGCAGCCCGGCCTTCATGAACAGCTCGGCAATGCGGATCGGCACCGACGGGTCGCGCTCGGATGGTTTCAGGATGAAGGCGTTGCCGCAGGCGATGGCCGGCGCGGCCTTCCACAGCGGGATCATCGCCGGGAAATTGAACGGCGTGATGCCGGCGACGACGCCGAGCGGCTGGCGTGTCGAATAGAGGTCGATGCTCGGTCCCGCGCCCTCGGTATATTCGCCCTTCAACAGATGCGGGATGCCGCAGGCGAACTCGACCACCTCCAGCCCGCGCTGGATGTCGCCCTTGGAGTCCGCGAAGGTCTTGCCGTGCTCCGACGAGAGAAGCCGGGCAAGATCATCGTATTCGGCCTGGATCAGCTCGAGGAACTTGAACATCACCCGCGCGCGGCGCTGCGGGTTGGTCGCAGCCCAGGCCGGCTGCGCGGCCGCCGCGTTGGCGATCGCCGCCTCCACGTCGGCCTTGCTGGCGAGCGCGACCTTGGCCTGCACCTCGCCGGTGTTCGGATTGAACACGTCGCCGGTGCGTCCGGATGTGCCGGCAACCTGCTTGCCGCCGATGAAATGGCCGATATCGCGCATGGGTGCTCCGCCCGGATGTTTTGATGCCCGTGAGGCGTGTTCTACGTTCTCTAGCGCAGGGCGGCGGGGGCGAAAAGGCGCGCATCCGATCAGCGAACCAACTCGCCTGGAACCAGAACGGCCATGCGTGCGTTTGTACCGTTGGCTCGGGTGTGGCACATCTCGGAATCACCAACAGGGGCATTGGCTTAGCGCGCATGGCGGGTGGGCCGACTATCGGGGTCGCGGATTCGCCCGGCGAGATGGCCGCGCGCGTCGCCGCGTATGACTGGGCCGCCACGCCACTCGGGCCCCGCGAGCGCTGGTCGCCGAGCCTGAGGCTGATTGTCGAAACGATCCTCGCCTCGCGATTTCCGATGGCGCTGCGCTGGGGGCCGGAATTCGTCCTGATCTACAACGACGGCTACGCGCCGATCCTTGGCGACAAGCACCCTCGGGCGCTCGGCCTGCCGTTCAGCCAGACATGGCCGGAGGTGAAGGAACAGCTTGCCGTTGCATGACGAGATCCTCTCCGGCCGGCGCAGCGATGTTCGCCGAGGACTTGCTGCTGCGCATCAACCGCCGCGGCGACGCGATGGAGGATGCATACTTCACGGTCGGTTACTGCCCGGTGCCGGACGAGACCGCGCCGACCGGGGTAGGAGGCGTACTCGATCACCGCGGTCGAAACGACGGAACGCGTCGCGAGCTCGAAAAAGCGATTGCGCGAGCGCGAGGCCGAACTCGCCCGCGTGCAGGACATCGGACAGGTCGGCGGCGTGGAAGTCTTCCTCACCGACGGCTTCAGGAACCGCCGCTCGCCAGAGTACCTCAAGATTCATGGGCTGCCGCCCGATGCCGTGAACGAGTCACACGAAGACTGGGTCCGGCGCATCCATCCTGAGGATCGCGAAGCAACCGAGCAGGCCTTCGTCCGCGCCGTGCGCGGCGATGCACAGGAATACAACGCCGAATACCGCATCGTCCGCCCGAGCGACGGCCAGACGCGCTGGATCCAGGTCCGCTCACAGATCGAGCGGGACGGCGAGGGGCATCCGCTGCGGCTCGTCGGCGCGCATATCGACATCACCGAACGCAAGCGCGCCGAAACGGCGCTGCAGGCGCTGAACGAAAATCTCGAGCAGCAGATCGCCGAGCGTACGCGCGAGCGCGACCGGCTCTGGAATGTCTCCGACGATTTCATCGGCATCGCGCGATTCGATGGCTACTGGGCGGCGGTCAATCCGGCCGCATCCGCGATCCTCGGCTGGAGCCGCGAGGAATTGGTCGCGATGCCCATCGCCTCGCTATGGCATCCCGAGGAGGCCGACACGACGCTCGAGCATCGCCTGCGCCTGGTGCAAGGCGGGCGCACCGAGCGCTTCCAGAACCGCTATCGTCACAAGGACGGCTCCTACCGCTGGCTCTCATGGTCTTCGACGGCGGAAGGCGGGCTTATCTACGCGACCGGCCGTGACGTGACGGCGGAGCGCGAGGCCGGCCGAAGCGCTGCGCCGCACCGAGGAGCAATTGCGGCAGGCGCAGAAGATGGAGGCGGTCGGGCAACTCACCGGCGGGATCGCGCACGATTTCAACAATTTGCTGACCGGCGTTATCGGATCGCTTGATCTGATGAAGCGGCGCATCGGGCAGGGCCGCATCGCCGATGTCGAGCGCTACGTCTCGCTCGCCACAACCTCGGCGAACCGTGCCGCAGCTTTGACGCATCGCCTGCTCGCTTTTGCACGGCGTCAGCCGCTCGATCCGAAGCCGGTCGATATCAATCAGTTAGTGCGCTCGCTTGAGGATTTGCTGCGCCGGACCATCGGCGAGACAATCGAGCTGGAGATCGTGCCGGCTGGACGCGCTGTGGGGCACGTTCTGCGACCCGCATCAGCTTGAGAGCGCGCTGCTCAATCTCGTGATCAACTCGCGCGACGCGATGCCCGAGGGCGGCCGGCTCACGGTCGAAATGTCGAATGCCAGCCTCGACAGTTTCTATGCGGCCGAGGTTCGTGACGTCGCGGCCGGCCAATACGTGTGCCTCGCGGTGACCGACACCGGCATCGGCATGTCGCCCGCCGTGCAGGCGCGCGCCTTCGATCCGTTCTTCACCACCAAGCCGATCGGGCAAGGGACCGGTCTCGGCCTCTCGATGATCTACGGATTTGCCCGCCAGTCCGAAGGTCACGTGCGCATCTACTCGGAGGTCGGGCAGGGCACGACGGTGAAGCTCTATCTCCCGCGTTATCGTGGCGCGGTCGAAGAGGCAGCCGCTTCCGCGGCAGCGGACGCCATCCCGAAGGCGCAGGCCGGCGAAACCGTGCTGGTGATCGAAGACGAGGTCTCGGTGCGCGCGCTCGTGACCGAGGTGCTGCACGATCTCGGTTATCGCGCGCTCGAAGCGGGCGATGGGCCGTCCGGCCTAAAGATTCTGCAATCGCCCGAAAGGATCGATTTGCTGGTCAGCGACATCGGCTTGCCGGGCATGAACGGGCGGCAGGTGGCCGAGGCGGCGCGTGCGTATCGCCCCGACCTTAAGGTTTTGTTCATTACCGGCTACGCGGAAAACGCCGCGATGGCGAACGGCTTCCTCGAGCCGGGCATGGAAATGGTGACAAAGCCCTTTGCGGTCGACGCTTTGGCCGCCCGCATCCGCGAGATGATCGCGGGGGCATGATCCCGAAAGATGGGCACGGTTTTCGAGCTAGATCATGCGCAGACAAGATTTGTTATCCTTCACGACCTCTTAACGCCCGCCACGCTAGGGTTTCCTCCGTCTCGCCGGTGGGGGATCGCGCGAGTTCGCGCAGCGTTTGGGTTCGGGGTTCGTAAATGGATATCGCAACCGGCCTTGGGTTGTTGGCGGGTCTGATTGTCATCGTCAGTTTGATCCTGATGGGCGGCGACCTGCGGATGTTCTACGACGTTCACGCCATCATCGTGATCTTCGGCGGCTCGTTCGCTGCGACGCTGATCCGCTTTCCCTTCGGCGCCATGATGCACGGCCTGCCGCTCGGCGCGAAGTTTGCGTTCACGATGAGCAACACCACCCCGCGTGAACTCGTCGATGAACTCGCCAGCCTCGCGGAGGTCGCGCGCAAATCGGGCCCCGTCGGGCTGGAAAAAGTGACGCCGGAAGATCCCTTCCTCGCCAAGGGCGTCCGGTTCGTCGCCGACGGTTATGACGCGGATTTCATCCGCGACAATCTGGAGCGCGACCGCGACAACTTCCTCACGCACCTCGACGAAGGCCAGAAGATCTATCGCGCGATCGGCGACTGCGCCCCTGCCTTCGGCATGATCGGCACGCTGATCGGCATGGTGCAGATGTTCGCCAACATGACCGACCCCTCCAAGCTCGGTCCGCTGATGGCGATCGCGCTCCTCGCGACGCTGTACGGCGCGCTCGTCGCCAACCTGTTCTGCCTGCCGATCGCCGACAAGCTGCACGTCAAGCTGGTGACCGAGGAAATCAACCGCACGCTCATCATCGACGGCATCCTGATGATCCGCGAATCCAAGAGCCCGACGCTGGTGCGCGAAATGCTGCTCGCTTACTTGCCCGAAAAGCACCGCGAGCTCGATGCCGAACTGGCTCCGGCTTGATGGCTGCCGTGAAGGCGTAGCGTCATGGCGAAGAAAAGAGGCGGCCACGCAGGAGGTCACGGCTGGTTCGTGACCTTCGCGGACCTTATGGCGCTGATGATGAGCTTCTTCGTGATGCTCGTCGCCTTCTCGACGCAGGACAAGGAGAAGATGCAGATCGTCGCGGGCTCGATGCGCGACGCTTTCGGTGTGCAGACGGTGCGCTTCAACGGCATCGTCGAGCAGGACGGCGTCCCCACGCGTCCGGCGCCGAAGAATGTCGCGCGCATCAACCCTGAAGAGTCGACCAACACACCCGGCCCGAACGATCTCGAACGTCAGAAGGAAGGCCTCAAGGCAAAGGAGGATCGGGCATTCGCGCTCGCGGCCGCCTCACTGCGTCAGGCGATGCAGGAGATGCCGGAGATTTCCGAACTCTCCAAGCACATCATGATCGAGGAAAACGAGCAGGGGCTGAACATCGAGATCGTCGATCAGGAAGGCCGCTCGATGTTTCCCGATGGCGCCAAAGAACCATACGAGCGCACGCGCCGCATCATTCAGAAATTCGCCGTCCCGCTGAAGGCACTTCCGAACCGCGTCTCGGTCACCGGCCACACGGCGGCGAGCCGGCTGCCCCCGCGGCCCGGCTACGGGTCGTGGGAACTCTCGGCCGACCGCGCCAACGCGGTGCGCCAGATCCTCCAGGATGAGGGACTGCCGGCGTCCCACCTGTTCATGGTGGCGGGCAAGGCGGACAGCCAGCCGCTGTTTCCGGACGATCCCCAGATTGCCGCCAACCGGCGCGTGACCATCACGTTGATGCGGGAAGCCCCGCCGTTGCCGATCGGGTTCAAGCCGTAAAGCCAGGCGCCCAAGCAAATTGCTCCGCAAGGCGCTGTTACGTCATTGCGGACTGCATTCCTCCCTAAGTGACTGACGCTGCGGCGGAATGCCGCCCGGTCGCCATTGGGCGCCATATCCCCATCCGGATAGGGATGTTATTTGTTGGGCCGGTGCTATAACGGCGCCCCTTTCCGCCGCGCATTGCGGAAATCCTCTTGACCCTTCCCATGACAGAAGCCGCGCGCGACGCCCTCCCGACTAGACTCGAGCGCGGACCACAAGCCGAGCTTCTATGCCATGGCGCTCGGCAGCGTCGGCATCGTCTATGGCGATATCGGCACCAGCCCGCTTTACGCGTTTCGTGAGGCCGCGACGGCAGCCGCCGAGTCCGGGCCGATCACCCGCGAGATCGTGCTCGGTGTGCTCTCGATGATCCTCTGGGCACTGATCCTCGTGGTCACCGTCAAGTACGTGTTGATCCTGCTGCGCGCCGACAACAACGGGGAGGGCGGCACGCTCTCGCTGATGGCGCTCGCCTTCCGGGCGGTCGGCAGGCGCGCACCCTTCGTGCTGATCCTCGGCGTCATCGGGGCGGCGATGTTCCTTGGCGATAGCGTGATCACGCCGGCGATCTCCGTGCTCTCTGCCGTCGAGGGTTTGAAGCTCGTGACGCCGGCATTGGGCGACTACGTGGTGCCGATCACGGTTTTCATCCTCGTCGGCCTGTTCGCAGTCCAGCGTCGTGGCACCGCGATCGTCGCGGCCTTTTTCGGTCCGCTGATGCTGATCTGGTTCCTGGCGGTCGCGGCGACCGGCCTCCTGCATATCAGCGACGATCCGGGCGTGTTCCGGGCGATCAACCCCTACTACGCGGTGACATTTCTTGCGGGACACGGCGTCATCGGCCTTGTCACCCTCGGCGCGGTCTTTCTCGCGGTGACTGGCGGGGAAGCCCTCTACGCCGACCTTGGCCACTTCGGCCGCAAGCCGATCCAGACGGCGTGGTTCGGCCTCGTACTGCCCGCGCTGGTGATCAACTATTTCGGCCAGGGCGCGCTGCTGCTCAGCGATCCGACGGCGATCTCAAATCCGTTTTACAAGCTCGTCCCGGAGATGCTGCTGATTCCGATGGTAATCCTCGCGACCTGCGCGACGGCCATCGCAAGTCAGGCGGTCATCACCGGTGCCTATTCGCTCACCTATCAGGCGATCCAGCTCGGCCTGTTGCCGCGTCTCGCCATCCTGCACACATCTGCGGCGCACTTCGGACAGATCTACATCCCGCGCGTCAACACCATGCTGCTCACCGGCGTGCTGCTGCTGGTGTTCATGTTCCAGACTTCGAGCAAGCTCGCGCACGCCTATGGCATCGCGGTCACCACCACGATGGTGGTGGACGGCCTGATCGGGTTCATCGTCATATGGAAGCTGTGGAAATGGAAATGGTGGAGCGCGGCGCTGCTTATCGTGCCGCTCGTCATCATCGATGCGATCTTCCTCAGCGCAAATCTGCTCAAGCTGTTTGAAGGCGCGTGGCTGCCGGTGCTCTTCGGCGCCTTCATGGTTCTGCTGATCCTCACCTGGCAGAAGGGAACACGCATCCTCGTCAACAAGACGCGCCGCGTTGAGGTGCCGATCGACTCGTTGATCAGGAGCCTGGAGAAGAAGCCACCGCACACCGTCCCCGGCACTGCGGTATTTCTCACGAGCGACCCGGACTTCGCGCCTGCGTCGCTGTTGCATAATCTCAAGCACAATAAGGTGCTGCACGAGCGCAACGTCATCCTCACCATCGTCACCGCGGATACGCCGCGGGTGGACGATAACGATCGTGTCGACCTCACCCCCGTTTCCGAGCGCTTCACCCGCGTCGCGCTGAAGTTCGGCTTCATGGAGCCGCCGAACGTGCCGAAGGCGCTCGCGATCGCGCGCAAGGAGGGGCTGCATTTCGACATCATGTCGACGTCGTTCTTCCTCTCGCGCCGCTCCCTCAAGGCGTCGGTGCACTCCGGCATGCCCGAGTGGCAGGATCGGCTGTTCATCGGCCTCGCCCGCTCGGCCAATGACGCGACCGACTACTTCCAAATTCCGACTGGCCGCGTGGTCGAAGTCGGCACGCAGGTCGCGATCTAGCATCTCCGTTCTCGCCTTCAATTCATTGATATTGTTAATGTTTGATTCGATGACGTATGTTGCCGAGCCCCGCGGCCGCTGCATGCCAGCCTATGTTGCAGTGCAATAGCTCGCCTCTTACCTGCGGCGTTGAGCAGGCGTAGAAGCCTCGCCCCGCGCCCAATCGAGCGCGGTATCCTGGAGCAGGCCGCGGCCTGATCAAACCACCATGATGCTCAGTCTCACCGCTCCCGAAGGGAGCGCCTTGCGCGCGCGCGCAACCGGCGACGCGCGTCCATCAACCGGCTTTCTGGCACTCACGCTGGGAAGCATCGGTGTCGTCTACGGCGACATCGGTACCAGCCCGCTTTACGCTTTCCGCGAGGCGATTGTCGCCGCCACCGCGGGAGGCGAGGTGACACGCGCCGCCGTCCTCGGTGTCCTCTCGCTTATTGTCTGGGCGCTCATCGTCATCGTGACGCTCAAGTACGTCCTGCTCTTGCTGCGCGCCGACAACAATGGCGAGGGCGGCACGCTTACGCTGATGGCGCTGGCGCAACGCGCGCTCGGGCGCTCGACTCCGGTCCTCTTTCTGCTCGGTACGATCAGCGGCGCGCTGTTTTATGGCGATGCCGTGCTCACGCCCGCGCTCTCGGTGCTCTCCGCGGTCGAGGGGCTGAAAATCGCAACGCCGGCCTTCGAGCCCTATGTCGTTCCGCTCACGGTCGCGATCCTGGTCGCGCTGTTTGCCGTCCAGTCGCGCGGCACCGCCCAGGTCGCGGGTGTGTTCGGCCCAATCATGCTGGTCTGGTTCGTGGTCATCGCGGCCGGTGCCCTCGTTCAGATCGCCGCCGCGCCGTCGGTGCTCGCCGCGTTGAGCCCCACGCACGCGATCACATTTCTCGGAAGCCACGGCACCATCGGCCTCATAACACTCGGGGCGGTCTTCCTCGCGGTCACCGGCGCCGAAGCGCTCTACGCCGATCTCGGCCACTTCGGACGCCGTCCGATCCAGTATGCATGGATCGTGCTGGTGCTGCCGGCGCTCGTCCTGAACTATCTCGGGCAGGGTGCGCTTGTTCTCAGCAACCCGAAGGCAATCGAAAATCCGTTCTTCCTGTTGTTTCCGGACTGGGCGTTGCTGCCGATGGTCCTGCTTGCCACCGCCGCGACCGTGATCGCGAGCCAGGCAGTCATCACGGGCGCCTATTCGCTCACGCGACAGGCGATTCAGCTTGGCCTGCTGCCGCGGCTCGAGATCCGCCACACGTCGGAAACGCAGGCCGGCCAGATCTTCATGCCGCGCGTGAATATTTTGTTACTCATCGGCGTGCTGTTGCTGGTCGCCCTGTTTCGCTCGTCGAGCGCACTCGCCTCGGCCTACGGCATCGCGGTGACCGGCACGATGGTGGTTACCGCCATGATGGCGTTCATCGTCATCTGGAAGGTCTGGAAGTGGTCACCGTGGATGGCGGCAGCGCTGATCGCACCATTCTTGCTGATCGACGCGACGTTCCTCGCCGCCAATCTGCTGAAAGTATTCGAAGGTGGCTGGATGCCCCTCGTGCTCGGCGGCGCGCTGATGCTGATCATGTATACATGGCGGCGCGGTAGCCGGGCATTGTTCGACAAGACCCGCAAGCAGGAGACGCCGCTGCGCGGGCTCGTGGCGATGTTGGAGAAGAAGCCGCCGCTGTTCGTGCCCGGCACCGCGGTGTTCCTCACCAGCGATCCGACCAGCGCGCCGACCGCGCTGATGCACAGCCTGAAACACTACAAGGTCCTGCACGAGAAGAACGTCATCCTCACGGTCGAGACCGCCGACACCCCGGCGGTGCCGCCCGACGAACGCGTGCAGATCGAGCAGATCGGCGAGCGATTCTCGCTGGTGACGCTTCGCTTCGGCTATATGGAAACCCCAAACGTCCCGAAGGCACTCGCGATCGCCCGCACGCTTGGCTGGCGCTTCGACATCATGTCGACGTCGTTCTTCCTGTCGCGCCGCTCGCTCAAACCGGCAGCAAACTCCGGCATGCCGCGCTGGCAGGACCGGCTGTTCATCCGGCTGGCGCGTGGCGCCAACGACGCGACCAACTACTTCCAGATTCCGACCGGCCGAGTGGTCGAAATCGGGACGCAGGTCGCAGTTTGACAGGCCGATCACCGGCTTCTATTGGACCCCTGCGCAACACGCCGCGCAGGGGAGAAGCGTCATGACGCTCGGCCGCGACAGCGTGACCGACCTTTATCCGGAAGACGTCGCCAAAGGCATCGCCGAAGGCACGGTCATGCTGGTGGATGTGCGCGAGCCGAACGAGACCGACGTCGAGCGCTATCCGCATGTCGACGTCTATATGCCGATGTCGGAGTTCGATCCGCGCGCGCTGCCGGACCCCCAGGCAAGCGCGTGGTGTTCGCCTGCCGTTCCGGCAACCGCTCGGTGACAGCGTCGCTCGCCGCGCAATCGGTCGGGCTGCCCTATGACGCGCATCTCGCGGGCGGCATCAAGCTCTGGAAGGAATCGGGCTTGCCGACCGAGACGTGACGGCGCGCCTTCATTCGCATGAACAGTGTCTTCGCCAATCTGCCGGTCTCGGTGTTCGAGGTGATGTCGCGCCTCGCGCGCGAGCAGGATGCCGTGAACCTTGGCCAAGGCTTCCCGGACGGACCGTTCCCCGAGGATGTGCTGGCGAAGGCCGCCGAGGCAGTGGTTCGCGGCTGGAACCAGTATCCACCGATGATGGGTCTGCCTGAACTGCGCAAGGCGGTGTCAGTGCACTACAAGCATTGGCAGAACCTCGACTTCGATCCCGACAGCGAGATCATGATCACGTCGGGCGCGACCGAGGCTATTGCCGGCGCGCTGATGGCGCTGATCGAGCCGGGCGACGAGGTCGTGCTGTTCCAGCCGCTTTACGATGCCTACCTGCCGCTGGTGCAGCGGGCAGGGGGCGTGCCGCGCTTCGTGCGGCTGGAGCCGCCGCAGTGGCGCTTCACCGAGGAACAGCTTGCGCGCGCCTTCACGCCGAAGACGCGCGTCGTGCTGTTCAACAATCCGCTCAATCCGTCGGCGACGGTTTTCCCGCGCGACAATCTCGAACTGCTGGCGCGCTATTGCGAAAAGTTCAACGCCATCGCGGTGTGCGACGAGGTGTGGGAGCACGTCATGTTCGACGGGCGCCGGCATGTTCCGCTGATCGCGATGCCCGGTATGCGCGAGCGCTGCGTGAAGATCGGCTCGGCAGGAAAGATCTTCTCGCTCACCGGCTGGAAGGTCGGGTTCGTGTGCGCCGCGCCAAGCGTGCTGCGCGTGCTCGCCAAGGCGCACCAGTACATCACTTTCACGACGCCGCCGAACCTGCAGTCCGCGGTGAGCTACGGTCTCGGCAAGACCGACGATTACTTCGAAGGCATGCGCGGCGACCTGCAGCGCAGCCGCGACCGCTTCACCTCAGGTCTGCGCTCGCTCGGCTTTCCGGTGATCGAGTCGGAGGCGACGTATTTCGTGAACGTCGATCTCGCTTCGCTCGGTCTCAACGAGGACGACGAGACGTTCTGCAAGCGCCTTGTGCTGGAGCACAAGGTCGCCGCGATTCCGGTCTCGGCGTTCTACGCCAACGATCCGATCCGCTCAGTCGTGCGTTTCTGCTTCGCCAAGCACGACGCGACGCTCGATGCCGCGCTGGAACGGCTCGGCGGCGCGCTCAAGCGGGCTGCGTGATCGTCGACGCGCTCGACTTCTGCTGGGCCCGACCTTCACGCCGAAATAGGCGAACACGGCGGCCAGCACGAACAGGAAGATCGCGATCCCGAGCAGCCAGCGCGTCGTCGAGGTCAGCGACTTCGTCCGCTCTTCCTCGGACTTGTGACTGATCACGAAAGTCTTGTTCTTCGAGCCGCTCGCCGGCTTGCCGATCAGGCCGCCTTCACGCACTTCGCCGAGCACGTAGACTGGAGTGTCGGCGCGGAGGATGCTCTCCTTGCGCCGGTACGTCGAGTTCGTGTTCGAGATCGCCGACAGCATGGTGCCGAGCATTCCGCCGCCGTCGCGTTCGGCGCCGCGGTCGGCTCATTCACGGTCTGCGACCGCCTCGACTTCGGCGCCATCGAAGTCCAGCCCGACGCGCCCGGTGCTGGTCCTCGACCAGGCACTGGCCGTTCTTCTCATTGGTGTAGATCGTGGTCTTGCGCGTTTTGCGCTGGTCGCGGCCTTGGCTGTCGCGCTCCCAATAGGTCTCCTCGCGCTCGATCTCGCACTTGAAGTAGGCGCACGGGCTGTCCGGAAAACTCCGCTGCCAGCGGCTGGCGCACCCGCAGCGTGCCCTTCACCTCGACCGCCGTGCCGGGCGCCGTCTGCGCAATGCTGCCGGCGCCGCTCGTTTCGAGCGAGGCCATCAGCGCAATTTCCTTGCCCGTCCGGCTGCGCCACCAGAGCAAGCCCGCACCAATGAGCGCCGCGACGGCGGCGCAAATCCCAAGCACCAGATTCATGATTCCCCCAACGTCAGGAGGCGTCACGATAAAGCGCTCACGTGCGTGCGCAAACAAAAACCCCGGAGCGCTGCCCCGGGGTTTTCGCAGTGTGGAGATTGGGTCGGGCTTAGTAGCGCGCCGTCACGGCGCCCGGGAACCCGAACTTGTAGTTGACGCCGAACTTCACCGCATGGATCTGCTGATCGATGTCGGTCGAGGTGCCGGGCGCGAAGGAGACGGCCTTCGTGCCGAAGTCCATGTAGTTATATTCGAGCTTCGCCGACCACTGCGGCGCGAAGGCGTATTCGACGCCCGCACCCGCCGTCCAGCCCCACCGCGTGTCGCTCACGGTAGTTCCGGGGAAGGTGTAGAAGTTCGTCGAGAAGTCTTCGTTTGCCCACGCAACACCGCCCTTGCCGTAGACGAGCCAGCGATCGAACGCGATACCAAGGCGGCCGGTGAGGGTCGAGACCCAGTTCACGTCGGTATTGAACGTGGTGCCGAGCGGAGCGCCGACAACCGCGCCTGTTGTCGTACCGCCGTTGATACCGCTCCAGGAGAAGTCGCCTTCCACGCCAAGCACGAACTGCTGGATCTGGTAATTGAAGCCGACCTGACCGCCGCCGAGGAATCCGTCGGCCTTGTTCGAGACGTTCAGACCGAACGCGTCGCGCCAATCCTTGTCGGCCCAGCCGTACCCGACGTGACCGCCGACGTAGAAGCCGGTCCAGTCATAGGTGACCGGCAGTGCGCCCGCGGGGGGCGCCTTGTAGACCGGGCGGCTGATGTCCGCCGCCATCGCGCTGCCCGAGAAAATCGCCGCGCTTGTGAGTCCCATCACAAGCAAACTCCGCATCGTGCCCTTATGCATTCTGTTCTCCGGTTGAAGATCGTGCCCCACGGGACCGTCTTGAGGCGGCTGCGTAGAGCCAGCTCGCGACGGGATTGCGGCAAGAACGCAGCAAAATGTGGTGCGTTCCAGCGCGCTTAAGGTTCGGTAAGGCCTGTGCTTTTTCGGTCACGAATAGTTCCGGTGGAACTCACGTGACTCGTTATTGCGAGGCGCTTTGCTGCCGCGCTAGCGTCCGCGCGCCGGCTTCACGGAGGGTTCGATGCCAAAGCGGATTGTCGTCGCGCTTGTTGCCCTTGCGGCAATCACCGGCATGGCCGGCGCGCAGGCGAAGAAGGAGCGGACGGTCAATTTTTACAATTGGTCGGACTACATCGACCCTGCGGTGCTGGAAGACTTCACCAAGCAGACCGGCATCAAGGTGAAGTACGACACGTTCGATTCGAACGACATGCTGGAGACCAAGCTGTTGACCGGCCGCAGCGGCTACGACCTCGTGGTGCCGACCGCATATTTCCTCGAGCGGCAGATCAAGGCCGGCGTGTTTCAGAAGCTCGACAAGAGCAAGCTGCCGAACCTCGGCAACGCCTGGGACGAGATCGCCAAGCGCCTCGCCGTGTACGACCCCGGCAACCAGTACGCCGTCAATTACATGTGGGGCACGATCGGCATCGGCTACAACGTGAAGAAGGCGCGCGAGGTTCTCGGCGCGGACGCGAAGATCGACAGCTGGGACATCGTATTCAAGCCGGAGAACCTGGCAAGGTTCAAGGATTGCGGCGTGCACATGCTGGATGCCGCAGACGACCTGTTCTCAACAGCGCTGTACTATCTCAAGCTCAATCCGAACACCAAGGAGCAGGCCGACCTCGAGAAGGCGGCGGATTTGCTGACGAAAATTCGACCCTTTGTGCGCAAATTCCATTCATCCGAATATCTAAACGCGCTGGCGTCGGGCGAGATCTGTCTGGTGCTTGGGTTTTCCGGCGACATCAAGCAGGCTCAGAAGCGCGCCGTAGAGGCCAAGAACGGAATCGAGATCGCTTACGCGATTCCGAAGGAGGGCGCGCAGCTCTGGTTCGACAATCTCTCGATTCCGAAGGATGCGAAGAACGTCGCGGAAGCGCACGCGCTGATCGACTATCTGCTCAAGCCGGAGGTCGCGGCGAAGAATTCGAACGTCATCTCATACGCAAACGGCAATGCGGCAAGCCGTCCGTTCATCGACAAGTCCGTGATCGAGGACAAGACCGTGTATCCGGACGAAGCCACGATGAAGACGTTCTATACGCTGTCGGCGCACGACCAGAAAACGCAGCGGCTGATCAATCGGCTGTTTACGAAGATCAAGACGGGGAAGTGAAAAGGCATCAGTCTCCGCGCACGACCCCCATCACCGCCTTGTTGTTGTACCAGCGCGCCGCGCCCTCGTGGAACGGCAGGATGGTGTTGCGCGTGAAGTTTGACGGCACGGTTTCGGCGGCTGCCGGATGGATCTGCATCATCTCGTCGTGCAGGCCGAATACGACATCGAGAATGGCCGCAACGAGATTATCCGGCAGATCGGCGCGGGCGACTGCGAAATTGTAGATGCCGATGGTCTGATAGTGCCGCCGCAATGACGGATAGGTGCCGGCCGCGATCAGCGACGGGGCGAGTTCGGGCAGCGCGAGCCGCACAGCCACGGTTTGGCTCGGGGTGAGGGTAAGGTTGCGGATGTTGCCCTTTTTCTCGAGCGCGAGCACCTCCGGTACCGGAACACCGGCGACCACGATCAGCGCATCGAGTTCGCGCGCGCTGAGCTTGCCGGCAAGGTCGGTCCAGCTTCCCGTCGTGAGGATCGCGTCGGTTTTGAGTGCCTTCAGGACGAGCGGCGTGTAGACGCCGCCGGTCCCGCCGGTGGGGCCGATGCCGACACGTTTTCCCGCAAGATCCGTGATCGACGCGATGCCGGAGTCCGACGGCACGACGAACTGGAAAGGCGTGTCGTACATCGGAAACAGGGCGCGCGCCCTGCGGAGTTGACGCCCGCCGGTCCATTCCCCGCTGCCGCTCCATCCCTGCTGCGCAATCCCGAGCGTGACGAACGCGAGCTCGATCTCGCCGGCTTCGATGAGCTTGAGATTGTCCACCGGCCCTTCGGTTTCACGCGCGAAGACGGGGAGGCCAAGCTTGCGGGTGAGCAGCTTTGCAAGCCCCTCGCCGTAGGCATGGTAGGTGCCGCCGGGCGAAGCCGTGCCGATTGTCAGCGTTGCCGGCCAGTTGGTCTGCGTGTGACCAATGGCCGGGAGGCCGAGAGCCGCAAGCAGGACCGCGGCGATCCGCAGCAACGTGCGCATCATGTTCGTCCCCGGCTCACGTGGTCATCGGCTTCGGCGGGCCGGCCTGCGCGATGTCGTCCTCGACCAGCACTTGCTCCGGCACGTTCGCCTCGGCTTCCGTCTCGTTGTTGAGATGCGCCTGCATGCGGCCGACGTCGAGCGCGCCTTCCCATTTCGAGACCACGACAGTCGCGACGCCGTTGCCGACGAGGTTCGTCAGCGCGCGCGCCTCCGACATGAAACGGTCGACGCCGAGGATGAGCGCGATCGAGGCGACCGGGATCGTGCCAACGCTCGCGAGCGTCGCGGCGAGAACGATGAAGCCCGAACCGGTCACGCCGGCGGCACCCTTGGATGTCAGGAGGAGGATGCCGACGATCCCGAGCTGCTGGGCGAGGGAGAGGTCGGTCCCGGTCGCCTGTGCGAGGAAGATCGCCGCCATGGTCAGGTAGATGCACGTGCCGTCGAGGTTGAACGAATACCCGGTCGGGATCACGAGACCGACGACGGACTTCTCGCAGCCCAGATTCTCCATCTTGGCCATCATGCGCGGCAGCACGGATTCGGAGGACGACGTGCCGAGCACGATCAGCAGCTCTTCCTTGATGTAGCGGATGAACTTGAAAATGTTGAATCCCGCAAGCCACGCAAAGAAGCCAAGCACAAACACCACAAAGATGATGCAGGTCGCGTAGAAGGCCACCATCAGCTGCGCGAGGGATAGCAGTGTCGCGATGCCGTACTTGCCGATTGTGAACGCCATCGCGCCAAATGCGCCGATCGGCGCGACCTTCATGATGATGCCGACGACGCCGAACAACGCATACGACGCCTGGTCGATCACGTTGAGCAGCGATCTGCCGCGTTCGCCGAGTGCCTGCAGGCCGAACGCGAACAAGATGGCGAAGAACAGCACCTGGAGAATTTCGCCCGACGCGAACGCGCCGACCACCGTGTTGGGGATAACGTCCATCAGGAACTGGATCGTTCCCTGTTCCTTGGACTTGGCAACGAAGCCCTGAATCGACCGAGTGTCGAGTGAACTGACGTCGACATTCATGCCCACACCGGGCTTCAGCGTATTGACGACGATGAGCCCGACGATCAGCGCGATCGTCGTCAGCACCTCGAAGTAGATCAGCGCCTTGAGTCCGACCCGCCCGACCTTCTTCATGTCCGACATGCTGGCGATGCCGTGCACCACCGTGCAGAAGATGATCGGCGCGATGATCATCTTGATCATCTTGATGAAGGCATCGCCGAGCGGCTTCATCTGCTCGCCAAGCTGGGGATAGAAGTGCCCGAGCGCGATGCCGACCGCGATGGCGGTCAGCACCTGGACATACAGGCTGTGATAGAAAGGTTTGCTGTGTGCCGCGCCTGTGTCGGCGGTTGCCGCGTGAGCCATGTCGCCTCCCCAAAGTCGCGCCGGCTCGCCGCATTGTGCCGGCGTCTGTACTAGAGGGAAAGGCTAGGCCAGTTGATGGCGATCGGCCAGCGGCCAGCGTTGCGATCTACGAACTGCAGGACGCCGGAATTGTCAGAGCGGCTGCCGGTTACCGCCAGCGGCGATGCAGCCACAGCCATTGCTCCGGGTGTTCGCGCACCCAGCCTTCGATCACGTTGGCGATAGCCTGCAACGTCGCCTGGTCGTCGATGTTGCCTTCGGCGTCGCGCACAGGCGGAATTTCATCGGTCAGTTCCGCGCTGAAGTGATTGCCGTCCGGCTGGCGGATCACCCGCACGCCACGGATCGGCGCGCCGGTCAGCCGAGCTAGTGTGACGATGAGCGCGCTCGCCTTCGCGCGGCGCCCGAAGAACATGACGTCGACGCCCTGCGTGGTGTGCTGGTCGACCAGCAACGCGACGTTCTCGCCGTTTTCCAGCGCGCGCGCGAGCTTGAGCGGCGCGTCGAACCCGGCGGCAATCATGTTGCCCATACAGCGCGCGCGCATCGCGACGATTGCGTCGCTCGCGCCGCCGATATTCGGGCGGCGATAGAGGATCGAGGTCTTGATCCCGAACTGGTGCGGCGCGGTGGCGGGGATTTCCCAGTTTGCCAAATGCGCGGCAAAGACGAGGCAAGGCCGGTTCGTATCGCCCAGCTTCTGCAGCCGAGCGTAAGTAATGTCGTCGATCACCGTATCGGCTTCATGATACTGATCGGGGTGCGATGGATCGTTGATCCTCATGCGGTCGATATGAGCGAACTCGGCGGCAACCCGGCCGAGGTTTTCCCACACGCCGCCCAAAATCTTTTCGATCTCTTCCGGCGACTTCTCGGGAAACGCCGCGACGAGGTTGGCGCGGCCGATCTTGTGCTCGGGAAACCAAGGGCCCACGAGGGGCATCAACCGACCGAGCAGATTCGCCATGTGCTTCCGGCTGATCAGGCGCAACACGGCAAGCACGCCGACGGTCAGCCAGCCCAGCACGCGCTCGAACGGACCTTTCAGCGGCCGCAGATACTGGAGCGCTGCCGAGCGTCGCGCCATCGTGATCAGAACGTCACGATGATCTTGCCGAACACCTTGCGGCCTTCGAGGCGTGCGAGGCCCTGCTCGAAGTCGGCGAGTGCGACCTGCGGTATCGATCACGGGCGTCAGCCCCGCCGCCATTTTGGCGAGGCTCTCGTGCACATTGCGGATCGATGCGCCGAATGAGCCGATGATGCGATATTGCTGCAGGTAAAGCTGGAACAGGTTGATCTGCGTCGATTGCCCGGAGGTCGAGCCGCAGGTGACCAGCCGGCCGCCGCGCTTGAGGCAAAGGAGAGAGCCGTTAAACGTGTCGGGCCCGACATGCTCGAACGCGACATCGACACCTTTCTTTCCCGTCGCCTTGCGCACCACGCTCTCGAACCGGTCGGTGCGGTAGTTGATGACATGATCCGCGCCCGAGCGCCTTCGCCTTCTCGATCTTGTCGTCGTCACCGACGGTGGTGAACACGGTTGCACCGATCGCCTTCGCCATCTTGATCGCGGCGGAGCCGATGCCGGAGCCGCCGGCTTGCACCAGAATGCTCTCGCCCGACTCGAGCCTGGCGTTGTCGAACAACATGTGCTGCACGGTCGAGAACGCGACCGGCGCGCAGGCGGCGTCGCGGAAACTCACGCCGGCAGGGACCGGAATGGTGAGTCGCTCCGGCATGTTGACGAGGTCGCGCGCAAAGCCGTCGGCGTGAAAGCCCATCACGCCGGAGACGTTTTCGCAGAGATTGTCGCGTCCCTCGCGGCAGGCCTTGCAGGTGCCGCAGGTGAGGCCACCGTAGGCGACCACGCGATCCCCGACCTTGAATTTGGTGACGCCACTGCCGACCGCCGCGATTTCACCCGCAGCCTCGACGCCAACCACCAGCGGCAGCTTGCGCTTGGCGAACGCCATGCCGCGCCAGCCCCACACGTCGAGATGATTGAGCCCGATCGCCTTGATGCGGATCTGCACTTCGCCTTCGCCCGGCGCGGGCGGCTCGGGCGTGTCGACAAGCTCAAGCTTGCGGTCGGCAACGAGGGTGAGCGCACGCATCTAGAACCGCGCCTCCGGCAGGGCAGGAAAATCAGGGATCAGCGGTGGATGCCTATCGCCGCCGTCAACCCGCCGTCAACCGGCAAGTACGCGCCGGTGATGTAGGAGGCGCCGGGCGAGAGCAGGAACGTCACGATCCCGGCGACATCGTCCGGTTTGGCGAAACGTTTCGCCGGAATCTGTTGCTCCATCGACTCTCGATACTTGCCATACTTGCTCAGCATCTCGGTGTCGATGAACCCCGGCGCCACATAGTTCACCGTGATGCCGCGGCTCGCGCTCTCGATCGCGAGCGTGCGCGTATAGCCGAGGATCGCGGCCTTTGAGGCCGCATACGCCGAATTGCCTTGATTGCCGCGCTCGGCAGTCACCGAGCCGATCACGACGACGCGCCCATCC
Organism: uncultured Alphaproteobacteria bacterium; assembly: GCA_963779545.1. Classification (GTDB taxonomy): domain Bacteria; phylum Pseudomonadota; class Alphaproteobacteria; order Rhizobiales; family Xanthobacteraceae; genus PALSA-894. Next base: position 541,187 of record CAVZYQ010000023.1, read on the forward strand.
TTCGCGCGCATCATCGTGCGTACGAGCCCGGCCGCGAGCCGCGTGAACGACCAGAAGTTCACCTGCATGGCGACCTCGGCCTTGTCCTGGTCCATCATCACGGCGAGCGTGTCGTAGGACTGGCCAGCGTTGTGCACGAAGCCAGAGTAGGGGACCTCGCCCTCAACGGTCTTGAGCAACTGGTTCACAGCCGCCTTGTCGGCGAGGTCGGCCTGATGTGCCACGAATGCGCGGCCCGGATAGGCGGCCTGCAACTCCTTCACCAGCGCCTCCGCCTCGGCGCTCGCCGAGCGATAGGTGAACGTCACATCATGACCGGCAGCTGCAAGCGAACGCACGATGGCGGAGCCAAGGCCACGCCCGCCGCCGGTAACCAGGACGCGCCGTGCATCAGTCATCAGCGTGGCTCCCGGCTCATCACGAGCGACACGTTCTGCCCGCCAAACCCGAACGAATTGGAGATGACGTGGGTCACCTTCGCGTCACGCGCCTTGTTCGGTACCACGTCGAGCGGGATCGCTGGATCGGGCACATCGTAGTTGATGGTCGGCGGCAGGCGCTGATGCTCGAGCGTCAGCAGGCTGAAGACAGACTCGATCGCGCCGGCGGCGGAGAGCGTGTGGCCGATCATCGACTTGTTCGACGACATCGGAATAGTCTGCGCGCGCTCGCCGAACACAGCCGAGACGCCAAGATATTCCATCTTGTCGTTTTCCGGCGTGCCGGTGCCGTGCGGGTTGATGTAGTCGACGTCGTCGGGCGAAAGCCCTGAATCGTGCAGCGCCTTGCGCATACAGGCGATGATCGGCTTGCCGTCCGGGCTCGATCGCGTGCGGTGGAAGCTGTCAGCCATCTCGCCGCAGCCGTCGATCACGCCGAGGATTTTTGCGCCGCGTGCCTTCGCGCTTTCGAGGCTTTCAAGCACCAGCGCGCCGACGCCTTCCGCCATCACGAAGCCGTCGCGGTTCTTCGCAAACGGTCGCGCCGCGCCTTGTGGCGGATCGTTGCTGGTCGAGAGCGCGGAGAGTAGCGAGAAGCGGATCAGCGATTCCTGGTTCACCGAGCCGTCGGTGCCGATGCAAAGCGCCGCGCTCGTCTCGCCACGGCGGATTGCTTCGACGCCGAGCTGAATCGCGGATGCGCCCGACGCACACGCGGTCGAGAGCGAAATCGGTGAGCCCTTGGTGCCGAATTTTTCGGAAATATGGTCGGCCACCGAGGCGAACATGAAGCGCTCGTAGAGGCCGTAAAAGTCGCTGGTCTCGCCAGCCCGCCACAGATCGGGGTAGCCGAGACTGTCATTCGCGCCCGAAGCACGCACGAGGTCTTCGCGTTGCGCCCACTCGATTTCCAGCGGTGCGACCGCGATGAACAGCGGGCCGGGGAAATCCGCACGCTTACCGATATCCGCCTGCGCAATGGCTTCGTCCGCCGCCATCTCGGCAAGGCGCTCGGAGAGATCGGGCGACGTGTGCTGCTTAAGCGGCACGAAGTCGATCGCGCCGGCGATGCGCGTCTTCAGGCCTTCGGTGGAAAAGCGCGTGATCTCGCGGATGCCGGACTCGCCCGCGGTGAGCTTGCGCCAGTTCTCCTCACGGCCGGCGCCGAGCGAGGTCACGACGCCCATGCCGGTTACGACAACGATCGGCCGCCCTGCGTGGTCCGTTGCCATGCGCTTCTCCCTCACTCGACCGCTTCGACGAGCGCGAGGCTTTCGCCCCGCCAATGTCCGACGCCGGTGACCACCACCTGCCGCAACGGTCCCGCCATCGGGCCCTCGACACCGGTCTTGTCGCAAGGGGGATACAGCCCCCTATGCTGCAAGGCCATCGCGGCAAGCGCGATATTAGCGGGAAACTGAGCCTCCAGTGCGTGCCCGACATGGGTGCCCGTAGCGCGCACCGCAAGATCGGGGTGACTCGCCAGAAACGCCCGTTCTTCCGATGTAGCGGGCTCGATGCCGGTCGCGCCGGAGATCACAGCAGTGTTTTGCGGCGTTACGCGCGTGGCGATGCCGGAATACATGCGCTCGAGCGCGGCTGTGACGGCGCCAGGCGTGCGCCTGACGTGATCCGATTCGATGCTGGTCAGGCGCGCAAACGGCTTTGCGCCGCGCGCAAGCGCGTGTTGCTTCTCTTCGAGAACCAGAAACGCCGAAATCGTCCCCAACTCCATACCGGCGCCTTCTTTCGCGCGCTCCCACACATGGGTATGACGGTCGTGGGTCAATGCGCGCGCAAGAACGAAATAGAGCACGACTTCCGAGCGCTCGGAATTGTAGGCGCCTCCGACCAGCGCGATGTCACCTTGTCCGGCGCTGATGCGGGCGAGCGCGATGCGCATCGCATCGGCGCCCGCCGGCTCTTCCCCCATGAAGGTGCGCGAAGAACCGGTAACTCCATGGACGATCGAGATGTTGCCAGCCATCAGGTTTGACAACTGCGCCAGAAACAGCGTCGGCCGCAGGTCGCTCATCAGCCGTTGATTGAGATAGACCTCGCGATTTTCCGCGCGCCGAAGTCCGTCGAGAATGCTGATGTCGACCTTGCCGTCGCGCTCGCCGCCGCCCGCCGCGACGATCATGTCCATCTTGGAAAGAAGATCGGCGTTGCCCTTCGCGCCCGCGCTATCAAGCGCGAGGCCGGCCGCGTAGGAACCGAGCCGCTGCCAGGCTTCCATCTGGCGCTGGTCGCCCTTCTTGGGGATCTGCTTGTCGAAATCGAGTGCAGTGGCGGGATGAACCACATAGGGCGGGAACAACGTCGCGTCGGCGGTCGAAGGAGCCGAGAGGCCTTGCCAGTGTGCGTCCAGCGTTTCGCCGAGGCTCGTGACGAGGCCTATGCCGGTGATCCACACCTCGCGCGCGTCAGCCACGGAGAACCTCCATGGGGAACGCGATCTCGACGGCGACTTTTTCCATGGCGGTGCGGAAGGATGGGTCAGGGAATTCAACGAGCCGGAATGTCAGCTCGGCGTTGCAGACCGGCTTGCCCTCACACTTGATGCTGGCCTTGGTTATGGCGAAGCCCGAGCCGTCGTGCACGAGATTTGCCGACACGTCGAGCTTTTGACCCGGGGTGACGAAGGTGCGCAGCTTCGCTTCCTTCACGGCCGCGAAGAACGGCATGCGGGTGAACTTGTGCATGGCGATCAACATCCACCCTGAGGTCTGCGCCATCGTCTCGATCAAGAGCACGCCGGGCATCAGCGGGTGGCCGGGAAAGTGCCCCTCGAAGATCGTCGACTTGGTCGGGACGGTCGCCTCGGTGCGGATCGTGTGTTCGTCGAGCTTGAGTTCGACAATCCGGTCAATGAGGAGAAAGTACTCGAGGCGCATGCCGTTACGCGGGCGTCGCACCCTTGGACGCGATCAACTCGTCGATCCGCGCGCAGAGGTTCTTCAGCACGAAATACTGCTCGGTGGTCGCCTTGCCGTCATTGACCTCCTGCGTCCACTGCTCGAGCGGCAGCTTGATTCCGAACGCCTTGTCGATTGCAAAGGCGATATCCAGGAAATCGAGGCTGTCGATGCCGAGATCGTCGATGGCGTGGCTTTCCGGCGTGATCTTCTCGCGCTCGATATCGCACGTCTCGGAAATGATGTTCGCCACGGTGTCGAAAGTCGAAGACATCGGCAACCCTCTGAAATTTATCGGCTTTTATGGTCGGCGCGGAAACGCGCAGATTTCCCCGCCCGGACCTTGGCCCCGTCCGGTTCGTCTTATCGTGCAGTGTCCGTATAGCCAAGGGGGAAGGGTGAGTTCAATGGCGCGAGATGTGGGTGACGGAACGACATCGGCGCGACGCCGTTTTCTCGGCTGACGGCCCGCGATCGGCGGGCGCCGTGCGCGGTTGCACGTCCCTACAGTAAAATCGAAATCGTCCAAGACTTCACAGATTATTCCTGGCAGGCGCAATAATTGACTTACCGTCATTGCGCTCCTTGATCTCGAAGAATCAGCGATATACCAGAGACTTCATGCCAAGTAGTGGCTAATCATTACGCTACGGCATGCCAGCTATAGCCATACGGATGGGAACGAGCGCCACAGTATGACCTTTTTCTCGTCAGTTTGAGGATACATTTGCTGTCCAAGCGGTCAATCCTCAACAACAACAGAAGAGGTCACCGCGAATGAATATGCGGAAACTTGGGTCTTTCGTTCTCATGGGGTCACTGGCGTTCGCATTCACGGGCGCGGCCGAAGCAAAGGGTCGTTCAAAGAAATCTCATTCAGGCTCCGCCCATTCCGGGCTCGCTTCCATGTATGGAACCAAGGGCGATGGTTACGCGGGCAAGCGCACCGCCAGCGGCGAACGCGTCAATTCCGGCGCACTGACTGCCGCGCACAAGTCGCTGCCGTTTGGCACCATGGTCCGCGTCACCAACAGCCGCACCCAGAGGTCGGTCGTGGTGCGCATCAACGACCGCGGTCCGTTCGTCCGCGGCCGGGTGATCGACCTGACGCCGGCTGGCGCGCGCGCGATAGGCATGTCCGGCCTCGCGCCTGTGTCGCTCGCAGTCGTTAGCAAGAGCTAAGTTATCTGTTGTTGGGGCCGGTGGGCGGCACATTCACCTGTGCGCAGTTCCGCCGGCCCGACAGCACGCAATCCTGAGTTCGGCGCATCTCCGCGATCGTATTTGCAAGCCACACGCCGACCGTCACCAGCAGCAGTACGAACGCAAACGCCAAGCCATTGTTGATCATCCGCTGGCGATAGTTGTCCGGCTCGGCGACCGCATATTTCTCCACCCCTTCGACTGGGTCGTCATGCGCCGCCTGCGGCGCATTGTGCGTGCGCGCCTGGCCGCGCCGCTGGAACGGCAGCACCCGGCCTTTCTCGTTGTCCGGCACGTTGGATGACATGACTTGATTTTAGCACTTGCGGACGCGCGCCGCGCGGCAACTTCGCGTCACTGCGTTGCGTCTCGCACATGCGCTGGGCTACCCGCCACATAGGTGGCGCGCACGGCACGGTCGTCGCCTAGCATCATCAGGGCGAACAGAACGTCGCCCACCGATTCAGATTTGCTGTTTCGCAGTTCCAGAAGCGGTGTCGCGTTCGGGTCGAGCACCACGAGATCCGCCTCGCGTCCGGGCCTGATCGAGCCGATGCAGTCGTCCAGTGCGAGGGTCCGCGCGCCCCCGAGCGTCGCAAGGTAAAACGCCTCGATCGGGGTGAGTGAACGTCCGCCGAGCTGTGCGATCGCGTAAGCCGCACCCATGGTGGCGAGCAGCGAGAAACTGGTTCCGCCCCCGATGTCGGTGCCGAGCCCGACCTCGATCGGCCGGCGCTTATCCTTCGCAGCGCCAATACGGAACAAGCCTGAGCCGAGAAACAGGTTCGACGTAGGGCAATGAGCCAGCGCAGTGCCGCTCTCGTGGCAACGGCAAAGCTCGTCCTCGCCGAGATGTACGCCGTGCGCCAGCACCGCGCGCCTCCCGATCAGCCCATGATGATCGTAGACATCCAGATAGTTTTTCCGTTCCGGAAACAGCCCGGCCGTCCAGTCAATCTCGGCGCGGTTCTCCGAAATGTGCGTGTGAACGAACGTGTCCGGATGTTCGCGCCACAGGCTCCCGGCAGCCTCGAGCTGCTCCGGCGTGCTAGTGCCGGCGAAGCGCGGCGTGATCGCGTAGAGCAAGCGGCCCTGGCCGTGCCAGCTTGCAATCAGGGCTTTCGAGTCGTCATAGCCCTGTTGCGCGGTGTCGCGCAGTTTTTCCGGCGCATTGCGATCCATCAGCACCTTGCCGGCGGCGATGCGCATGCCGCGCGCTTCGGCCTCTGCGAACAAGGCATCGACCGATTGCGGATAGACCGCGCAGAACACCAGCGCCGTGGTGGTGCCGTTGCGCAAGAGTTCATCGCAGAAGACTTTTGCCATCGCGGCGGCGTGCGCGGGATCCGCAAACGCCATTTCGGCCGGGAAAGCATAGCGGTCGAGCCAGTCGAGCAGTTGCGTGCCGTAGGACGCGACCATGCCGGTCTGCACGTAATGCACATGCGTATCGATGAAGCCCGGCGCGATCAGGCAGCCCGGATAATGTGTGATCGTTTCGGCCGGAATGGAGGCCGCAAGCGTCGACGCCGGGCCGACAGCTTCGATCATGCCATCGCGGCAAATCACGATGCCGTCGGTCTCGACCGCAAAGGCCTTCGCGGGATCGGTGAGGAACGGGTCGTCTCGGCACGTGATCACCGTGCCGCGAAGCGCCGTGACGCCTCCAGACTTTTCGATCGCCATGCGCGCTCCACGTTCCGGCGCGATTATGGCGCAGGAACGCGTGAGCGTCTGCCGCCTCAGCCCGTTGCGGCGAGACCGGTATCCGGCGCGCCGCCGACCGAGCGCCGCACCGCTTCAAGCAGATCGTTCGGGCGAAACGGCTTGCGCAGACTGCATGCGGCGCCGAGCTTGGTCGAGAGGCTGAGGAAATCCGGCGCCGTTCCGCTTCCGCCGTGAAACGTGAAGCCAGACATCGCGATGACCGGCGTCTCGGCACAGCGTTGATGGAAGGCGTGGATCGTCTCGATCCCGTCCATGTCGGGCATGAAGATGTCGCAGATCACAACGTCGAACTTGCCCGCTTCGAACGCCGCGAGGCCCGAGCGCCCGTCGCGCGCCAGCACGATTTCGTGCCCCTCTTTTTCGAGCATCAGTTTGATACTGAGACGCACGGCTTTGTCGTCGTCGACGACCAGGATGCGTGACATTCTTTGTCCTACCGGTTTGATCCCCGTCCGCTTCTTTTTTTACGCGAATCACAATTTATACATATCAAGGTCACGAATTCGGACAAAGAGGTCAATGTATCCACTATAGTATAAAGACACTTTATCTCGCTGATCTAAAAGCTATGTTACGCCGATACCTGAATTTAGATGAAACATAGATTAGCGATGTGTATTTATACTAGAGTGAATGGAGCCGTCAGTGTCATCAAGGTCACTATGATTGTCAGGCAGATTATTTTTCTACCGCTAGACTATCCTGCTCCAAACATGTGGCTGCTCTACTATGCGATGCGTATCAAGCGATGACAATCGAAGCGTGCATCTACGTCATCGAAGAATTTGGCTTGCGCGGCAGGTGTCGCTTCGGTGTTTGCGCGAGTATGGTCCGTGCGAGTTTGCCGCACCTTATTGATGGAGCCGCTTGGTGAAACCGTTGTCCGTCCTTACCGCGCTACTGCTGCCGTTCATCGCAAGCGCCGCGCAGGCGCACGACTTCACAGTCGGGCCGCTGATCATCAATCATCCATGGTCGCGCGCGACGCCGAAGAATGCGCCGGTGGCGGGCGGTTACCTCAAGATCACGAATAACGGCACGACGGTAGATCGGCTTACCGGCGGTTCAAGCGAGGCGTCCAAGGGTTTCGAGATCCATGAGATGAGCATGGACGGCGGCGTGATGAAGATGCGCGAGTTGAAGAACGGCATCGAGATCGCGCCCGGCGCGACCGTCGAGCTGAAGCCCGGCGGGTATCACATCATGATGACCAACCTGACGCGGCCCCTGGCCAAAGGCGAAAAGGTGAAAGGCACGCTGACCTTCGAAAAGGCCGGCAAGGTCGACGTGGAATTCGCCGTCGAGGCGATCGGCGGCAGCCCGCCCGGCACGAAAAAAGCGCCCGAGCACAAGCACTGAGGCTTAGCCGCGCCACACCGTGCCGGCTCTGCTCGCGCATGAAAGTGCGCCCGCCAAACCTCTCGTGCCAATCGAGCAATCGCGCGCGCCGGAAAAAATCGTCGCGGGTAGGTTACGCGCGGCAGTGTCGTGCGCTTCGCATGCCAAAAGCTTACGGCGCGCGCAAGCAGCCTAGAACCGTCCGAAGATCTGGATGCTGAGCGACACCATCCCGGGGAACATGATCACCAGGATCACCATGATGAGCATGATGATCACCCAGGGGATCGACCCCAGCAGAATGTCCGAGCTCTTGATCGAGGCCGGCGCGACCGAGCGCAGATAGAACAGCGCGAAGCCAAATGGCGGGTGCATGAACGAGGTCTGCATGTTCACGCCGATCAGCACGCCGAACCAGATCAGGTCGATGCCCATCTTCGTCCGCGACCGGCGCGAGCAGCGGGATGATGATGAAGGCGATCTCGAAATAGTCGAGGAAGAACGCGAGGAAGAAGACGAACACGTTGACGAAAACCAGGAAGCCGGTGACGCCGCCCGGCAGATTCGACGAGCAGATGCTCGACCCACAGGTCGCCGTCGACGCCGCGGAACGTGAGGCTGAACACCGTCGAGCCGACCAGGATGAACATCACCATGGTGGTCAGCTTGAGCGTGATGTCCATGCTCTCCTTGAGCAGCTTCCAGGTGAGGCGGCGGTGCATGATCGCGAGCACCAGCGCGCCGACCGCGCCCATCGCGCCGCCCTCGGTCGGCGTCGCGAGCCCGACCAGGATCGTGCCGAGCACCATGAAGATCAGCACCAGCGACGGCACCATCGACACCATGCAGCGCACGAACAGCACGCCGACGCTGGCGGTGCGGACTTCCTTCGGCAGCGCCGGCACCTTCTCCGGCCAGACGATGCTGACGATGAAGATCCAGAGGCAGAACAGTCCGACCAGGATGAAGCTCGGGATGAAGGCGCCGGCGTACATGTCGCCGACCGACTTGCCCATGGCGTCGGCGAGCACGACCAGCACCAGCGACGGCGGAATGATCTGCGTGATGGTGCCGGAGGCGGCGATCACGCCGGTCGCGACGCGCGGGTCGTAGCCGTAGCGCGTCATCACCGGCAGCGAGATCAGGCCCATGGCGATGACCGAGGCCGCGACCGTGCCGGTGATCGCGCCGAGCAGCGCGCCGACCAGGATCACCGCATAGGCGAGGCCGCCGCGCATCGGGCCGAACAACTGGCCCATGGTGTCGAGCAGATCCTCGGCGAGCCCGCAGCGTTCGAGCATCGCGCCCATGAAGGTGAAGAACGGGATCGACAGCAGCAGCTGGTTGACGGCGATGCCGAAGATGCGCTCGGGCAGCGCCTGCAGCAGCACGAAATCGAAATAGCCCGAGCTGGATGGCGAGGAAGCCGAAGCCCAGACCCGACGGCCGACGAGCGAGAACGCGACCGGATAGCCGATCAGCAGGAACACGATGAGCCCCGCGAACATCAGCGGCGCCATCACCTCGAAGGACGAGCGATCATTGCACCGGCCGTTCGTAGGCTTGCCGGGCTCGCGCACGCCGGTGGCGACCGCGATACTTCTTGATGATCTCGGCCACGCCCTGCAGCGCCAGCAGCGCGAAGCCGAGCGGGATCATGATCTTGATCGGCCAGCGCAGCAGGCCGCCGGCGTCGGACGAGTGCTCCCTGATGCTGATAGGAGTTGACCACCATCGGGATCGACAGCCAGGCGATGATGCACGGCCATCGGCATCAGGAAGAAGATGCCGCCGAAGACGTCGACCCAGGCCTGCTGCGCGCGGCGTCATCTTGCTGAAGAACACGTCGACGCGGACGTGCTCCTCGTGCTTGAGCGCGTAGCCCGCCGCGAGCAGGAACATCGCGCCGAACATGTACCACTGGATTTCGAGCCAGGCGTTCGAGCTGTAGTGGATGGTGTAGCGCATCAGCGCGTTGAACGCGCTGATCAGGCTCGAGAACAGCACGAGCCATTTCAGCCACTGGCCGACCTGCTCGGTCAGCCAGTCGACCGCGTCCGCGAACGCCAGCAAGTGGCGCATGAACCCGGAATGCGCTGATGCTCGGCTTACAGCTTGCGCCGACAAGAACTGGTCCATCGCCGATTCGCGCGAGCGCGAACCACTGCGGCTTCCTCGGCGCGGAACTTCTTCCACTCGTCGTAGATCTTCTTGAACTTCGGCGTTCTTCGCGGCCTCTTCGTCGTACATCGCGGTCGCGGCCTTGTAGGAGCCCTCCATGATGTCGTCGGAGAATTTGTGGAACTGCACGCCGGCGGCCTTCAGCCGCATCAGCGCCAGCCGGTTCTTGGCGTCGTACTCCGCCACCATGTCGAGGTTGGCCTCGCGCGCCGCGCTGATGATCGCCTCCTGGTAGGGCTTGGGCAGCGCGTCCCATTTCGCCAGGTTGATCATGACGTGGTACATCGAGCACGGCTCCCACCAGCCCGGGTAGTAGTAGTTCTTGGCGATCTTGTAGAAGCCGAGCTTCTCGTCGTCGTAGGGGCCGACCCATTCGGTGGCGTCGATCGCGCCGCGCTCCAGCGCCGGATAGATGTCGCCGCCGGGCAGCGCCTGCGGCACCGCGCCGATGCCGCGCCATCACCTGGCCGCCGAGGCCGGGGATGCGCATCTTCAGGCCCTTGAAGTCGGCGAGCGTGTTCACCTGGTTGCGGAACCAGCCGCCCATCTGCGCGCCGGTGTTGCCGGCCGGGAACGCGATGACGCCGTAGTCCTTGAAGAAGGCGTTGAGCGTGTCGATGCCGCCGCCGTGATACATCCAGGCGTTCTGCTGGCGCGTGGTGAGGCCGAACGGCAGCGCCGTGCCGAAGCCCATCGTGAAGTCCTTGCCGACGTAATAGTAGGTCGCGGTGTGGCAGATCTCGACGGTGCCCTGCTGGACGGCGTCGAGCGCCTGAGAACGCCGGCACGATGTCGCCCGCCGCGAACACGCGGATGTTGAACTTGCCGTCGGTCAGCTTGTTGACGCGCTCGGCGAAGAACTCGCCGCCGCCGTAGATCGTATCCAGGCTCTTCGGGAAAGCTGGAGGTCAGCCGCCAGCGGATCGAGGGTGCTGACTGCGCGATGGCCGGCGCGGCCAGGGCGGTCGCGGCTCCCCCTGCAAGAGCGAGCTTGGTGAAATCGCGTCGGCGCATCGGGCTTCCTCCGTGACGAAATCGGTTCCGCGTGGAGAGCAAAGGCCGTGCCGCAGGTATACCTGCGTGAAATCATGCGCTTGTGCGCTATTCTTGTTGTCTCCCCGCGTCCTGCCTGAAATTGTAGCACCGATCTGCCCAAGGGGTAGCCAGTAATAGGGCATGATTGCCCGGGGTGCTGCGGCGCGGTAATTGAAGTCGCGCAGGGCCGACCGCATCGTTCGTTTTGGCCACGTCGAGACCGAGAACCAGAACACCACATGGCGACCAGCCCTGCCGTCCTGCTGCGCGTTTTTGCAGCCGCGATTTTCCTGTCCGCCGCGCTGCTTTTCGCCGTGCAGCCGATGTTCACCAAGATGGTGCTGCCGAAGCTCGGCGGTACGCCATCGGTGTGGTCGGTCGCGATGGTGTTCTTCCAGGCCGTGCTGCTCGCCGGCTACGCCTACGCGCATGCGCTGACGAAATATCTGCCGGGCAAGCGCTCAATCGTCGTGCATCTCGCCGTAATGGCGGTGGCGTGCGTGTTCCTGCCGCTCGCAATCGCGCCATGGTGGGGCCGCCCGCCGGCGGACGCGACCGCAGCGCTCTGGCTGCTCGGCCTGTTCGCGGTGTCGATCGGACTGCCGTTCTTCGCGCTCTCCGCCAACGGCCCGCTGCTGCAGGCTTGGTTTGCGCGCACCGATCATCCGGCCGCCGCCAACCCGTACTTTCTTTATGCGGCGAGCAACATCGGCAGCTTCCTCGCGCTGCTTTCCTATCCGTTCGTGCTCGAACCGCTCTCAACGCTCGGCCAGCAGACCAAAGGCTGGGCTGTGCTGTTCCTCGTATTGATCGCGCTGATCGCATGGTGCGGTTCGCTGATGCTAAAGTCGCCGCGCCCCGCCGATGCGCCGGTCACCGAAGCATCGCTGGAACTGGCCACCGACCTGGGTCGACGCCGCGCGCTGGATCGCACTGGCCGCAGTTCCTTCCGCGCTGCTGATCTCGGTTACCTCGCACATCTCGACCGACATCGCGGCCGCGCCGTTCATGTGGGTGATCCCGCTCGCGCTCTATCTCGTCACCTTCGTGATCGTGTTCTCGACGCGGCCGATTACGGCACAGCTGGATGGTGGCGATCGAGCCAATGTTCATCGTGGCGCTCGTCGGCATCATGGTGCTCGACATCCGTTCGTACGTCGCTCGGGCTGCTCGCGCTGAACGTCGTGACGTTCTTCGTCATCACGATGGTGTGCCATGGCGAGTTGAGCCGCACGCGCCCGGCCGCGCAGCACCTCACTGCGTTTTACATGTGGATGTCGGCCGGCGGCGTGATCGGCGGCATTTTCGCCGGACTGATCGCGCCGAACATCTTTTCGTGGGTGCTCGAATATCCGGCACTGATCGTGCTTGCGGTCCTGTGCCGCCCCGGCCTGCAGATGCCAACCGATACGAAGACGAGGCTGTTATGGCTCGGCGCTGCCGCGGTCGTCGCGGTCGCGGCGTTTCCCGGCCTGACCGACCGTTTCGTCGCGGACGAGAAGACGTTCTACTGGACCGTCGGCGCGATGCTGGTGGTCGCGGGACTTGTCTCGCGCGAGCCGTTGCCCTTTGCCGCCGTGATCGCTGTCGTGTTCATCATCGGGCAGGCGTACAAGCCGGACAGCGAAGTGCGCGAGACGATGCGCAGCTTCTTCGGTGTGCACAAGATCACCGAGACGGTCGATGGCCGCTACCGCGTGTTCCTGCACGGCACCACGATCCACGGGGCCGAACGCCTGCGTGACGATAACGGTGATCCGATCACCGGCCCCCCACCGATGATCACCTATTATCACGTGAACTCGCCGATGGGCGTGACCGTCAAGGCCGTGCGCGAGCGCAAGGGCGCACCGATCAAGGCCGCGATCGTCGGGCTCGGCACCGGCACGTTCGCGTGCTTCTCGGAGCCGGGCGATGAATTCAAGTTCTACGAGATCGACGCGAGCGTGGAAAAACTCGCGCGCGACGAAAACCGCTTCCGCTACATCGCGCGCTGCGCGCCCAATATTCCGGTCGTGCTCGGCGACGCGCGCCTCACGCTTGCCGAGAGTCCCGACACCTACGACCTGATCGTGCTCGACGCCTTCTCGTCCGATGCGATCCCACTCCACCTGATGACGCGCGAGGCAATGGCGACCTACGTGTCGAAACTCGCGCCCGGCGGCATCGTGGTCATGCATGTGTCTAACAGGCACATGGAGCTCGCTTCAGTAGTCGCCGGCATTGCGCACGCCAACGGCCTCATCAGCCGCTACAACAACCGCGGGGCGCGCGAGGACGAGGACGACTCGCGATACATCTTCACCTCGACCGTGGTGATCAGCGCGCGCAGCGAAGAGGCCTTCGGCTCGCTACGTGAGGACGCTGATTGGATCGCGATCGACCCACCGGCTGGGCAGCGCATCTGGACTGACGACTATTCCAACGTCATCGGTGCAGTGCTGCGGCAATACTGGAAGGACTACAGCGAGTTCCAGCGAGGCACAGCCGGCCCCGGCTCCGCCCGCGGCGGAAGGGGCGGAAACTTCACCCGCAGAAAAGAAGTAGGGAGGAGGCGATGCCGTCCGAACGCTTCGAATTTCCCAATGCGCGCGGCGAGAAACTTTCCGCGCGGCTCGACCTTCCGGCTGGCAAGCCCGCCGCATTCGCCCTGTTCGCGCATTGCTTCACCTGCGGCAAGGACAATCTTGCGGCAAGGCGCATCGCCGAAGGGCTGAACGCGCGCGGCATCGCGGTGCTGCGCTTCGACTTCACCGGACTTGGAGGGAGCGAAGGCGAGTTCGCTAACACGACCTTTTCCTCGAACATTGACGATCTGGTTGCTGCAGCGGATCACATGCGCGCGACGTTTCAAGCGCCCGCGCTTCTGATCGGCCACAGCCTGGGTGGCGCGGCTGTTTTACCTGCCGCCTCGCGCATCGCGGAGGCCAAGGCGGTCGTGACCATCGCGGCGCCGGCCGACCCTGCACATGTCACTGGACTGTTTAAGGAGCATGTCGCCGACATCCAGGCGAAGGGTGAAATCGAGGTCGCGCTGGCAGGCCGGCCGTTCCGGATCCGCAAGGAGTTCCTCGATGACGTGGCCGAGCAGAAACTGCACGGCTGTCTCGTCAACCTGCGCAAGGCGCTGCTGGTAATGCACGCGCCGACCGACCATCTCGTCGGCATCGAAAATGCGAGTGCGATCTTCACTGCCGCCAAGCACCCGAAGAGCTTCGTTTCGCTCAGTGGCGCGGACCATCTGCTGAGCAGCCGCGCCGACGCGGTGTATGTCGCCGACGTGATCGCCGCTTGGTCGGAGCGCTATCTCGATATGGTGCCACAGCCCGACGACGTGCAGATCGAGGGCGTGCTCGTGGCCGAGACCGGTAACGGCAAATTCGAGCAGTCGGTCGTCGCGGGTCCGCACCACTATCTCGCCGACGAGCCGACCTCGGCCGGTGGTAACGGTAGCGGGCCCAATCCCTATGACTATCTGCTCGCGGCGCTCGGCGCCTGCACGTCGATGACGATCCGGCTCTATGCCGATCTGAAGAAGCTGCCGCTGGAGCGCGTGTCCGTGCACCTCACGCATGACAAGATTCATGCCGCCGATTGCGAGAACTGCGAGACCAAGGAGGGCAAGATCGATCGCATCGAGCGCGAGATCACGCTGGAAGGTGCGTTGTCCGCCGAGCAGCGAGCCAAGCTGATGGAGATTGCCGACAAGTGTCCCGTGCACCGCACACTGCACGGCGAGATCAACGTGCGCACACGGGAAGCCGCATGATTGTGATCGTCGGGGCCGGGCAGGCGGCTGCGCAGCTTGTGCTCAGTCTCAGGCAGGGCGGCTACAAGGATCCGATCCGCATGATCGGCGACGAGCCCTATGCGCCGTATCAGCGCCCGCCGCTGTCGAAGAAGTTTCTCACCGAACGGCCGCCTGCCGACACGCTTTATTTCCGCCCGGAGAAGTTCTGGGATGAGCAGGGTGTGGCCTGCGATTTCGGCAAGGCCGTCACGGCGGTCGACCGCGCTGCCAGGCGCGTAACCTTTGCCGACGGCCATGCCGACTACGAAACCCTGTTCCTCTCGACCGGCACGCGTGCTCGCGATCTGCCTCTGCCCGGCGCGCGCCTCGACGGCGTGTTCTCGTTGCGCAAGATCGACGATGTGCGGGCATTGCGCGCTCCAATGGATGCCGCCGGGCACATCGTCATCGTCGGCGGCGGCTACATCGGACTCGAAGTCGCGGCGGTCGCGCGAGGCGAGGGGCGCGAGGTCACGGTGCTGGAGGCCGAGGAGCGCGTGATGAAACGTGTCACCTCGCCGGTGATCTCGCACTTCATGCAGGACTTCCACCGCAATCGTGGCGTCGACGTCCGCGTCGGCGCGCGGCTCGCCGCCATCGAGGGTGGCGCGAAGGTGTCGCAGGTGAAACTGTCGGACGGCACCGAATTGCCGGCCGATCTTGTGCTGCTCGCGGTCGGCGCCAAGCCGAACGACGATCTCGCTGCCGCGGCCGGTATCGCATGCGAGGACGGTATCGTGGTCGATGAGCAAGGCCGCACCTCCGATCCGGCGGTCTACGCGGCCGGCGACTGCACGCGCTTTCCGAGCAAGCGGTACGGCCGCACGCTGCGGCTCGAGTGCGTGCAGAACGCAATCGATCAGGCGAAGGCCGTCGCCGCCGATATCCTCGGCAAACCGCAAACCTACGATCCGGTGCCGTGGTTCTGGTCGGACCAGTATGAGTTGAAACTGCAGATGGCGGGCCTCTCCGAGGGCTACGACGACGCGCAGACCGTCGGCGACGTCGCGGCCGCACGCTTCTCGGTCGAATACCGCAAGGGCGGCCGCCTGATCGCGGTCGATGCCGTCAACGACGGCCGCGCCTACATGAGTGGGCGCAAGCGTATTGCGGAAGAGACGGCTTAAGTCGACACTGGCGCGCGCCACTTGGGAGAGCCGCCATGACGATCATGTACCACGACGGCAATCGCCGCCTGCAGGATCAATTCGACAGCCGCCGCATTTCCGATCGCCTCGAAGAAAAGCTCACCCGCACGGCGTTTACTGCCGACGACAAGGCGTTCATCGAAAGCACGATCTACTTTTTCCTCTCGAGCGCCGATGCCGAGGGCCGGCCGGATTGCTCGTTCAAGGGCGGTCCGCCCGGCTTCGTGCGTGTGACCGGCGATTCCGAAATCGCGTTCCCGGACTACGACGGTAACGGCATGTTCAAGAGCCTCGGCAACCTGCTGGTCAATCCGAACGTCGGCCTGCTGTTCATCGACTTGCACGAGCGGCCGCGGCGGCTGCGCGTGAACGGCACGGCGAGCGTTTCGCGCGAGGACCCGTTGCTGGCAGAGACCGTTGGTGCGCAGTTGATCGTGCGCGTGAAGGCGCGCGCGATCTTCCCGAATTGCCCGCGCTATATCCCGAAAATGCAGCTCGCCGAACCTTCGGTCTACGTGCCCAAGCCCGGCGCCGATCCGGTCGAGCCCGCCTGGAAGGGGTTCGACCTGTTCAAGGACTTCATCCACCCGCGCCAGCCGACCGCGCGCACAGCCGCACCGCCGCGAGGACCAAGCCGCCCTTGCTTTTGACAACAAAAAGGGGATCCCAGGTCTGCGTCGCATCACTGCGTGCTGCACTGCGCGACACGCGCGGTCAACCGGCCGCGACGGCGATGCCCTTGCTACGCTCGCGCCGGGAGGATGCCGGGGCGAATGACGTCCGAGGTCACGCTGCCTTTATGGCTGGCTCTGATCGTGAGCGCGCTCGCGATCTGGGCGGCGTTCGATCGCATCCTCGTGCCTTCCGTGCGCTGGTTCATGCGCCGACGCTTCAACCGCACGATCGAGGAGCTGAACACCCGGCTCAAGCTGCGCATCCAGCCATTCAAGTTGGCAAAGCGGCAGGCGCTGATCGATCAGCTTATCTTCGACCCGGAAGTGCTGCGCGCGATCGAGGACTATGCGGCAACGAACAAGGTGCCGCGTGCGGCCGCGCAGGCGAGGGCGCATCACTACGCGCAGGAGATCGTGCCGTCGTTTTCCGCCTATGCGTATTTCGGCATCGGCACACGGCTCGCGCGCCGCCTCTCGATGTTCCTGTATCGCGTGCGCCTCGGCTACATGGACGAGGCGGCGATGCAGACGGTCGATCCGGATGCGGCCGTGATCTTTGTCATCAATCACCGCTCCAACATGGACTACGTGTTGGTCACCTACATGGCGTCGACCTCGTCGGCGCTGAGCTATGCGGTCGGCGAGTGGGCGCGCGTGTGGCTGCTGCAAAATCTGATCCGTTCAATGGGCGCCTACTTCGTGCGGCGCGACTCGCGCGAGCCGCTCTATCGCAAGGTCCTTTCGCGTTACGTCCACCTCGCGGTCGCGGGTGGGCTGACCCAGGCGATGTTTCCGGAAGGGGGGCTGACGCGAGACGGCAAGCTGCGGCCGCCGAAGCTCGGCCTGCTCAGCTACATGGTGTCGTCGTTCGACCCGCGTGGCAGCCGCGACGCGGTCTTCGTGCCGGTCGGAATCAACTACGACCGCGTGATCGAGGATCGCGTGCAGGTCGCCGCACTGATGACGCCGGAGGGCGAGAAGCCGCGCTTCAAGTTCTCGCCCGCGGTACTTGCCGGTTTCCTGTGGCACAACGTGGTGCTGCGCTTTCGCGGCAAGCTCTATCGCTATGGCTACGCGTGCGTCAGCTTCGGAAAGCCGGTGTCGCTGCGCCAGTACCTCAACGAGCATGGCGTCGATTTCCGCATGCTGGACGAGTCGCGCCGTTTCGCCGAGACCGAGAAGCTCGGCGCGATGCTGATGCAGAAGGTCGGCGAGGTGGTGCCGGCGCTGCCGGTGTCACTGGTCGCGACCGTCGTGCTTGCCGCCGCGAAGCCGCTGTCCGCGCTGGAGCTGAAAGGCCAGGTGGCCGAGCTGATGCGCCGCCTGGTCGCGAGCGGTGCGCACATTCACATCCCGCGCGCCGATCAGGACTACGCGGTGGAAGTCGGGCTGCGCATGCTGCTTCTGCGCCATTTCGTGCTGGAGGAGAACGGCCTCTACCGCGCCAATCCCGACGAAGAGATTCTGCTGCGCTATTACGCCAACGCGATCGCGCATCTGGTGGAGAAGATTGGCGCGACCGAAGCAGCGGCGCCGATCGCCGCCGAGTAACGCAAACGACAAGAGGAAACGGGAATGCTCTCCGATGCTGATCGCGCCAAGGCCGCCGACACCCTGATGGAAGCCGAGAAGACAAGAAAGCAGGCGACCCAACTCTCCGTCACGTTCCCCGGCATCACGTTCGAGGACGCCTACGCGATCTCGACCGAATGCGCCAAGCGCAAGATGGCCGCGGGCGCGAAGCTGATCGGTCACAAGGTAGGGCTGACTTCGAAGGCGATGCAGCAGTCCTCGCAGATCGACGAGCCGGACTATGGTTACCTGTTCGAACTCGATGATGGTGGCGGACGGCGCGAAGGTGCCGCACGAGAACTATTGCGCGCCGCGCGTCGAAGTCGAGCTCGCGTTCGTTCTCGGCAAGCAACTGAAGGGCCCCGGCGTCGGTCTGACCGACGTTCTGCGCGCGACCGAATACGTCATCCCGGCAATCGAGATCGTCGATGCGCGGCTGATCAATCCGCGCAAGATCTTCGACACGATCTCCGACAACGGCGCTGCGGCGGGCATCGTGGTCGGCGGCCGTCCCGTGGGCCCGATGGATATCGACCTGCGCTGGGTGGGCGGCATCATGATGCGCAATTCCGAGGTCGAGGAAACCGGTGTCGCGGCCGGTGTGCTCGGTCACCCGGCGATGGGCGTGGCGTGGCTTGCCAATAAGTTGGGCCAGCACGGCGTCGCGCTCGAGCCCGGCCATCTTGTGCTCGCGGGCTCGTTCACGCGCGTGATCTGGGCGCAGAAGGGCGACACGGTGCGCGCGGATTTCGGCTCGCTCGGGAGTATATCGCTGCAGTTTGTGTGAGCGTGTTGCGCCGTGCGCTACATCATCAGTTTTCGCCGCATGTCGTCCAGCATGCAGTACACTTTCGCCGCAGCGGCATAAGGGGCGAGCGCCACTTTTAGCGGCCAGAACAACGGAGCCGGATACCGCTTTGGTCGCTTGATCTTGATCGGCGCGCCGAGACCACAATATTGCCGCGCGCATTCGGCTGCCTTGAGGCCGCTGACGGTCGCGCCTTCCAGCGAGATGACATCGATGAAGGTCTTGGTGTAGTCGCCGGCCAGAAAAAGATTTTTGACACCCGTGCGCGTGGATGGCCGCCACTTCCAGCTACCCACCTCGTTGATGAAAAGCTCACGACCGACGTTGCGGTCGATCTGAACGAGTTCGATCAGGATCTCGTCGTACTCGAAATGAACGAACTTTCGGAATTCGTGCAGGATGTACTCGATGGCGGTGGTGGGATTTTCCAGATCGAGCTTGCCGACGCCCGGATATTTGTCCGCCGTGAAAACCTCAGGCGCTTCCAGCTTGTTCAGCGGCCGGGAGTTTGACGCCACCACGTTCAGGTAGGTATGGTCCATGTCCGGCCACAGCCGCGAATTATCGACAAAACTCAGCTTGTACTTCGAGTCGAGCAACACAACGGGCTCGCCCGGGAACGCGATCTTCTCGCGCTTCATGCGGCGCGTGAACTTCTCATTGAGGTGTAAATGGACAGAGGCCATCGGCACGCTTTGCAGCTTCGCACCCTCGCCGAGTTCCGGACAATGCTGGAGCAATTCCGGAGTCAGCAAGTTCGCAACAACGGCATGCGGTACGGCCAGGATGATCGGACCCTGCACTTTGTATGTCGTTACCTTGTTTGGATACTGACCGCGCTGCTTTGCCTTTGAGTATTCGGTCATCGATGGATTGAACGTATCGGAGTACGCTTGCAGTTTGAGTTCCGATACTTCGCCATCGGCATTGAGTTTGATGTGGGTAACATCCTGGCTGTAGCGAATATCGACGCCGAGCTCTTTCAGCTTCTTGACCAGTGGTGACAGAAAGCCATGGAAGGCGTCGTCGAACAGCGCGTAGTACAGCGGTGTCGGGTCATAGGTGCCGTACTCGATGAACGTCTTGAATGTCCGCACGGATGACTGATAGCTGGCCACCGCGAAGGTCTTTGCCAGATACTCGTCATACATCCCGACGCTTTTTTCAGTCGAATACGGTTTGGTCGATGCAAAGGCGTTGATCGAGATCAGGTCGTGATAGCGCTTCTCGCCCTCCGGCATCCGCGAGGCGAGCAGGTCAATGACGGAGTACATGTAAAGGAACATGTGCGGCACCGGCAAAACGCCGGAAAAGAGGTTCTGGAAAACCGTGGCAGCGGACCCGAAATTCACGATCTCCTGCATCTCGGGAAATTCCCCCTTGCGCAGGAATTTGACGTTCGTCATCGGCTTGAATTTTTTGCGGACGCCAATCTCATCCGCGATGTCGAAGAAGTTGTGATACCAGTTCAGGAACATGTGGTAGCTGTGTTCGTGGAAGGCGGACTTTCCCTTTTGCCCCTCTTGCGACCACTCCTTCGCGCGGAATTTTCCTCCAACAAAGTTGTCGCGCTCGAGAATGGTGACCTTGTAGCCGCGTTCGGCGAGACGCAGCGCAGCGGCCAGGCCGGACATGCCGGCCCCGACAATGGTGACTGTTTTCATCGCGCACCTGTCACTGGGATCACTCTAATCCGCCGACGAAGCCAGCTGTGTGAGATTAATCACCGAGTAGCGCGGGGTCAGGGGGAGCATTGTGCGCATATCGCCGTTGCGCGCGCAAGTTGATCTGCGGCCGCCTCTGAGTCTCGAAAGTTGTGCTGAAGAGGCCGCAGCAAGCCGAGGGCTTCTTTAAACTCGGACTGGCCGGCCAGGATCTGCGCGAGCGGAATCGCGGCCTCGAACTCCCATGTTTTCGCGGATTGTTTTCGCGCAGTTAAAATTGCCTGGCCGAGAGAGCGCTTCGCCTCACCGATCCGGTTCGACGCCGCCAGCAGTTCTCCCTTGACGCGGTAGAGGTCCGCTTGCGCAAAGCGCTCGCCCGAGCGCCGTACGTAGTCCAGGCCTCTGTCGACGATGGGCAGCCCAAGCTCCGGGCGCCCGGCACGGCCATGAAGCTCGCCGATGATCGCCAGCATCGACGAAGTGCCCATACGGTTTCCCGCCGTCTGGTACGCCGCTATGACGTCCTCGCACGTCTGGAGATTGACCGAAGACGGATCGCGCATGGCGCGCGCAAGCGCCTGGAAGTTTCTCGCGTTCGCCTCGAGAAAACTGAAGCCCTGCTCTTGAGATATCCTGATTGCTGCATCGGCGCAGGAAAGCGTCGTATCCGCGTCGCGGCGCATGGCGTGCAGGATACAACTGATCGTCAGCGCATAGGCGTGTTCAAAGGGCCGGCCGGTGTTGACCGCGCGGGAGCGTTGCTCTTCATCGAGGTCGATTGCATTTTTGTGGTCGCCCAGACACCAATGCGAAAGTGACGCGGCGCGCAGCGCCTGGAGGCGGCGATCCGTGCCGAATTGCCGCTGAAGCTCCTCGCTCTCCTCGGCGCGGTAGAACTGCAGCGCATGTTCTTTGTGCTTTACCGACCCGTTGAAGTTTCCATTGTAGAATTCGTAGATCGCCAAAGCCGAATGAGCAACGTGGAGCAGGTCCCCGTCTTTTGCCCGCTCGGCAAGCTTGAGAACACGCTCGCCGCCGGTAACGGCGGCACGGATCTCGCCGCGAAGCAGGTGGTAGGTGGCGAGTGCCCATTCCAGAGGAACCCGCTCCTTGTTGACACCGAGATTCTTCGCGAGTTCGAGAGCGCGCTCGTATTCGTTCTTCACCGACCGGTGCGCCCAGCCTTCGGTGAACATGCAGACCCGGCCGAGCAACGAGCGAAATCTCAACTCCTGCCGTTTTCGCGCCGCGGTCTCTGGCAGGGTTTGCAGCAAGCCCACGCCTTTCTGCAGATACGCATTGGATTCACGCAGGGCGAACCGTTCAAGCGCGAGCTCGCCGGCCAGGAGAAAATACGGAACGGCGGACTGCCGGTTGTCGGCGATCTCGTGATGCAATCCGACGACTGCCGGATCGCGCGCGCAGATATTCGGAAAATGCCGCTCCAATGCTGCAGCGCAGCGCGCGTGCAGCCGCTGCCGCTTGTCCCGAAGAATGATCGAATAGGCGGCGTCCTGGATCAGGGCATGCTTGAAGAGGTATTCGATCTCGGAAGGCTGCTGCCCGATGAATTGCAGCAGGCCGTGCTGGACGAGCTCGAGCAGGGTTTGCTCCAGATCGCGGCCCTTGATGTCGGCAATGACCGAAATCTGCTCGCGCGAGAATCTCCGGCCGACGACGGCGCAAATCTGTATCAGCTCCTTGGCTTGCGCCGAGGTCTGGTCGATGCGCGCCAGCAGCAATTCCTGCAGCGTCGAGGGAATGCTGCTCCTGCTTTGCGCTCGATCGGAAGGTACGTCCGCACTGTCAGCCTGGCGCCCGCCGATGACTGCGGCGGTCAGCTCTTCGATGTACAGGGGATTGCCATCGGACCGATCGATCAGTTCGGCGACGATATCGCCGGACAATTTCGTTTCGTTTGTGACGACCTCGATGAGCTGCACGCTTTGACTGCGCGTCAGCCGGTCAAGCGCAACGAGCGTCCGATTTTCGGACTCGGGCCAAGGCGACGCAAATGCCGGCCTGAAGGTGACGATCAGGAGCACCGCGTGTTCGCGGATACGGCTTATCAAGGTGTCGATGAATTCGCCCGTCGTCGGGTCCATCCAGTGGACGTCCTCGAAGGTCACAAGTACCGGACGACGGCGCGAGAGCGTGAGGACAAGATTCGTAAGCAGCCGATGCAAGGCGGTGCGCTGCCGCTCAGGAACCAGCTCAGGATGGTTCAGGGCCGGCCGATCGCCGGCACTGGTCGGCAATCCCAAATGAGTGGCGAGAAGCGAGATGCCTTCGAGCCGGTCGTCGGCCAGATCGGCGAACAATGCTTCCAGCTTTTTCCACTTCGTGTCGTGGGAATCGCTGTCGGAAAGGTCCGCGATCTGGGAGATCGCCCGCGTCACCGGATAGAGCGGGCTATCCTTGTGCAGCGGCGAGCATTGAAATGAAAAATTGGAAAAGCTCTGCTCGCTCAGCGACGACCGCAACTCTGCGCAGAGCCGGGACTTCCCAATGCCTGGCTCACCGGTCATCAGGATGACGTGGCCGTGCCCGGACGCCGCACGCTGCCACCAGGTGTCCAGCGCCTGGATTTCCTCGGAACGGTTGATGAGCGGCGTCAGGCCGGTCTCACTTCGCGCGTCGAAGTTCAGTGAAAGCGCGCGCGGGCCACGCACCTGATGGACGGGTATCAGCTCCTGAAAACCCTTCAACTTTTTCCGGCCGAGATCGGAACAAACGAACTTGTGACGAATGAGCTGATGGGTATCTGCCGAGATCAATATTGCGTCCGGCGGCGTGACCGCCTGCAGCCGCGCCGCAAGGCTGGGAAGTTGTCCAAACACCTCATGAACGCGCGCGCTATCCATTCGCAACACGTCACTCACCACGACCACGCCGGTTGCGATGCCGACATGAACCTGGACGGCATCGAGGTTGTTGGTGTGGATTGATTTGACGGCGTCGATCAGCGCAAGCCCCGTCAAGACGGCGCGTTCTGCATCGTTCTCATGCGAGTTCGGCCAGCCGAAGTAGGCGCCGAGTCCGTCGCCGGTATTCTTGGCGACATACCCCCCAAACCGGTCGACGACCCTGCTGCAGACCTCATGAAACGTATTCAGGAGTTTTGCGAAATCTTCAGGGTCGAGACGTTGCGCAAATGTCGTCGATTCCACCATGTCGACGAAAAGAATCGTCAGATGTCGCCGTTCGGCATCCCGGCTCGGGGCCGCGTCGGTTTTCGGACCCGCGCGCAGGTCGCGGTTACCGGACAGGTCGAGATCCCGCGATCTGGGTTATTGCTTTTAGAATTCGCTTCCGGTGCCCAAGCGGTATCCCAAGTTCACGGAGGTCGCTGTCGGTCAACTCGGATAGCGAGTCGGCATCGATCTCCTGTTTCAGAAAGAGATCCGAGTAACGGTCCAACCCGAGACCGTTAAGCCAATGGCTGACATCGTTCATTGCACGCCTCGACACGGATCGCCCATTCCAATGACCCGTTTCGGCGCTTTGATCTTACCAACAGGGTATTGAGAAACAACTTGGGCGTGGCGCGTTGCCGGCTGCCGAAACGGAACGTGGAGGTTGCAGCGCGTCCCTTCAGGCGGCGGCCGAGGAGGCAGGGCCGGCCTGACAGCCTAACGGCGTGACAGGCTTCTGGTGTAGTCGATCAAAGTGAACAGCGCGTGTGGATCCTGCGCGTGCCGCCTTGCTTCGTCCCGGGCTTCGCCGGCGATCTTGTCGAGGTAGCGCTCCGCTTCAGGCAGAGCCGCCTGAAACGCAGCGGCAAGCTTGTCGGTGGCGCGTTTGGTCGGATCGCAAAATAGCGCCGACACGTCGGGGTCGCGGATCGCGATCGCAGCCGGAAGGGTCAGGATTCCGTCCCGGATGTCGTCCTCCCCGCCGCCGCCCAGAGCTTCGACTCCTCTGACGTCCGCGACGTCGTCGCAGCCGTGATAGAGAAGCCCAAGCAGTTGGCCGAATTTCCTGAGGCGCTCGCTGTGCGCTCCAAGGCAAGCCGACACTTCAAACATCGAGCCGGTGTCTTCGCGTGCGATCTGCCGCCAGTCCTCGACGCCGAGAGGCTGGCTGCGCACACGCCATTGCAGGCACTCCGCCACGCCAAGACGGCTTACGAGTTCGGAAATCAGCCTGACGGCGCGCGGATTGTCGCTGACGATGCGAAAAGCCTCGGCGGTGATGAACCCGGACGTCATGAGCGCGGGCAAATTGCCGAAACGGCAATGCAAGGTCAGCCGCTGCCGCCGGTACCTCGACTTGTCCAGGATGTCGTCGACGACGAGCGTCATGTTGTGAATGAGCTCGACGACGAGCGCGAGCATGCGCTCCTCGTCGCCAAGCTCTTCATCGTGCGTTGCCTGAAAGCAGCTATAGACCGTCACCGGCCTGAAATATTTCGACCCGCCGAGGAACTGCCACTTGAGCGCCTCGTGCATTTCCGGATCGCATTGGGCGATCCACTCGGCGATCCTGCGCTCCAGCTCATTGATCTCGGACTCGAGCTTCAGCGCGGAAATGATGTTGCCGGGCTTGGTGCGGCGGTTGTCGCCGCGGAAGTTTTCAATTCTCGCCAGCGTCGTATCATTCATCAGGATTTCGCTTTCCAGCGCCGTTTATAGGTCCTCGCCGACTCGCTCTCATCGCGGACGAGTTCACGCGTCGCGTCCTGCAAGTCGGACAGTTCCGACTGGAGCCGCCGGACCTCGTGCGTAGAAGTCTCCGCAATGTCACGCAGGCAGCCTCGCGTTTCGTCGACGAGCAGGCGGAGTGTGGCCTGGCCGAATTCTTCGGTACGCTCCGAGTCTCTCAGATGATTGAACAGCCGGGATTGTCCCTGAAGGAGGCGACGGGTTGCCTTGAAGCCAAAGCGCAGGCCACTGACCGCGCATTGCACATGCGCGCGTCCTAGGATCGACGCCATCCTGATAATCGGTTCGGTGGAAGGGGAGGAGAACAGGTGGCGGTGCTCATCGTCTTTCAGGTCGTCATCGATGAGCGGGGGCAGGGGGGCACGATGGCGCTCCGCCTTTTGCGACCCCTGCTTCCCATTGACCGCACGCGCCATGGCACCAACTCCCACCACCCACTAGGTCGACAGAACACAGAATACGCATCGGCCGAATGTTGCATTGCAATTACTTCATGAAGCGCGAAAAGGTGCAAGCGGATATTGCGGACAACCGAAGTGGGGTAGGTGGGGAGACGTAAGTGAGATGCGGAGGGACCGAGTGTGTTGGCTGGGGGACTAGGATTCGAACCTAGAAAAACAGAGTCAGAGTCTGCTGTGATACCATTTCACCATCCCCCAATCAGGCCGGGCGCGGCTCGCGAACGGGCCGAAGTCGAGGCGGCGGCTTGATGGTCGCGCCGGCCGCGAGGGCGGGCACTGTGCGCAGCGAAATATAGCAGTGGGGCGGTTCGCGCAACACCCGATCCGGCTGTGCCGCGCGCGGTTCCTACCCGGCCCGGCGCGCCGCCGCCTCGTCCCACCAGGGACAGGTCCCGGGCATCAGCCGATGATTGCCCTCGATCACCTGCAAAGGCTGGCGCAGCCCGTCCTGCGCAAGCTTCATGCGCATGGTGCGCGCCTCGGCGCGCTTCTCCGCCGGGAGCCACGCGCGGTCGTGGCCCCACAGGCTCGGGCCGGTCTCGTACTCCTCCGCCACCCAGCCGTCCGGCTCGATATGCCGGCCGCCCCAGCCGTACTCGACCATGAACCCGGACGGCGACCACGAATAGAATGACGTCATGTAGTCGTTGGTGTGCCGCCCGAGCGTCGAGCCGATCGACTCCGGGTCCATGAGCGCGATGTCATAGGCCTGCCCAACGTCGTCGAGGCTGAACAGCTCGACCATCATGTGATGGATGCCGTTCTTGCCGGTTTCGAGGAAAGCGAGGCTGTGGTGGCGCGGGTTGAGGTGAAAGAAATAGGCCTTGAACGGCTTGAGGATGTAATCGCTCAACCGGAAGCCGAGCACGTCACGATAAAACGGAATGATCTCGTCGAGCCGCTCAACCGTGAGCACTGTGTGGCCCATGCCGAGCGGGCCGGTGCGAAAGCCCGAGATCGTACGTCCGGGCCGGAACGGCTCGCTCGCAACTTCCGCGCCGTGAAATGCCTCCAGCCGGTTGCCGATTGGGTCGGCGAACACGATCAGCTCGCGCACGCGCCGCTCGTCCGCCAGCGCGCGGCTGCCGTGCGCGACGGCAACGCCCGACGCTTCAAGCCGTGCCGCAAGCGCCGCAAGCGCTGCCGCATCCTGCACTTCCCAGCCGTAGAATGAGGCGCCGTTGCCGCTGTCTGCGTTGACGAGCAGCCGCTGCTTGCGGTCGTCCATGCGAAACGCGAGGCCGGCGCGGCTCGCTTCGACCTGCTGCATGCCGAGAAAACGCGTCGCATACGCCGCCCAGTCTTCCGACTGGCCGGAATTCATCCCGATATAGCCGAGCGATTGCAACGTCATCAGACCGCCTCGCGTGAGGCGCTGATCTTACCATGGCTGATAGCGAAGCGCGCCGCCTCGTCAGGGGCGGCGCTGCTTGCGTCAGGCGGCTTCGAGGTCGGCGAACTCTTCCGCCATCTCGACCAGAAGCTGGCGCGCCTTGCGGCTCTTGATCTTGTGGAACGCTTTCACGATCCGGACCGAGCCCGAGGTCTGCATGAAGCCGAACACGCTCTCCGCGCCTGCGGCTTCGCGCTGCGTGGCAGACGTGCCGCCGCCGAAGAAGAACGAAATCGGCACTTCGAGCGCCTCGGAAATCCGCTGCAGGCGGCCCGCACCGATGCGGTTCACGCCCTTCTCGTACTTCTGCACTTGCTGGAACGTCACGCCGATGCGGTCCGCGAGTTCGGTTTGCGACAGACGGCACTCCAGCCGACGCGAACGCACGCGCCGCCCCACCTCTGCGTCCCGGTTGTCGGCTCGCCGCGCGCGCACGTGCTTGTCGATGATCTTGGCCTGTTTCATGATATGGGTCTTCGTCTCTCGTTTCTGTTTCAGATGCGCGGTCCCCACAATCACTCTGCTACCTCCGCGCTACTTCCAACAACCATAGGGTCTCGTGACTCGGCAACGAAATTCTCGTTTCACGCTGTGGAATGACCTTTAGTAACTCCAGATTCGTAGGGGCTAACGTTAGGTCGCGTGAGTCGTACAGTTGCAATTTGTCTATTATTTCGCAGCGCTTGAACCGCAGGTTGTTGCACCGGGGGTTGTACCTTGGCCCCAGTCTCGGTTAATGCGCAACCCTTGCTTCGGGTTTCAAGGCTGTTACACTTTTTTTCGATCTGGACACTCACACACCGCGGCCGTCGAGCTTTCGGAGCTTCGGCGCGGCAGGACGGTAAAGTTATGGACGACGAGGCCCGGACTCCGTCCGGCCTCGACCCCGCGCATCGACGGGAGCCGCGAGGGCGGCCCCCGTGGGGTCGGCGCTGGCCACCCCGCCATCCGCGTCCGGAAGGCGGGGGATTTCAGCATGACCATCCCCGGCCGGCCTATGCGGCGCTCGATCTCGGCACCAACAACTGCCGATTGCTGGTTGCTCGCCCTGCACGCGAGGGTTTTCGGGTCATCGATGCCTTTTCGCGTATCATCCGGCTCGGGGAGGGCATGTCGGCCTCCGGCCGTCTTGGCGAGGCGGCGATCGAGCGTGCGATCGAGGCGCTGTCGATCTGCCGGGACAAGATGCGCAACCGCAGCGTGGCGCGCGCGCGGCTGATCGCGACCGAAGCCTGCCGGTCGGCCGAGAACGGCATGGAGTTCCGCGAACGCGTGCAGCGTGACGTCGGGCTCGACCTGGAAATCGTCGACCGCGAGACCGAGGCCGAGCTTGCCGCGATCGGCTGCACGCCGCTGATGGATCCCGCCGCCGATGGGGTCATCCTGTTCGACATCGGCGGCGGCTCGTCCGAGATCGTTCGGCTCGGCCGCAGCCATCCGGCTGATGGAGGTCCGCCGGTGCCGCAGATTCGCGGCTGGGCCTCGCTTCCGCTTGGGCGTCGTCACGCTTGCCGAGCGCTACGGCGGGGTAAATGTCGATCACGCGGTCTATGAGGCGATGACCGCCGAGGTCGAAGCACACGTTCGGCAATTCGCCGACGCAATATTGCGACGGGCTCAATCTCGCCGCGATGCATCTGCTCGGCACGTCCGGCACCGTGACGACGATCGCCGGCCTGCATCTGCGGCTGAAGCGCTACGACCGCCGCCAGGTCGACGGCTGCTGGATGGTCGACACTGAGGTGACCGCAATCCTCGATGAGCTGCGCGCGATGAGTTACGAGGAGCGCGTCGCAAGTCCGTGTATCGGCGCTGAGCGTGCCGACCTCGTGCTCGCGGGCTGCGCCATCCTGGAAGCGATCCGCCGGGTGTTTCCCTGCACGCGGCTGCGCGTCGCAGACCGCGGCCTGCGCGAGGGGATGCTGGTTGAGCTGATGCGTGCCGACAATGTCTGGGCCAATCATGGCCACACGTCGTGAAAGCTCCGATCCGCGCTCGCTGAAAGTGCGGTTGAAGAGCAAGAAGATCCCGCACCGTCTCGCAGAAGCGCTGGCTCGAACGCCAGCTCAACGATCCATATGTGGCGCGCGCCAAGCGCGAGGGTATGCGCTCGCGCGCCGCCTACAAGCTGATCGAGGTCGACGACAAATATCATCTGCTTAAAGCCGGGCGCGCGCGTGGTCGATCTCGGCGCCGCGCCCGGCGGCTGGAGCGAGATCGCCGCGAAGCGCGTGCAGGCCGCGGAGGGCAAGGGGAAGGTCGTCGCGATCGACCTGCTCGAGATGGCGCCGGTCGCAGGCGTCGAATTCCTGCATCTCGATTTTCTCGACTCAAGCGCGCCCGAAAAACTCACCGCGCTCATCGGCGGGGGCGCCGACGTCGTGCTCTCCGACATGGCGGCGAATGCCACCGGGCACAAGAAGACCGATCAGCTCAAGATCATGGCGCTGGTCGAGGCGGGCGCCGAGTTCGCCGCGACAGTGCTCCGCCCCGGCGGCAGCTTCCTGTCGAAAGTGCTGCAGGGCGGCACCGATGCGGCGCTGCTGGCGCAGCTCAAGCGTGACTTCGCCACCGTGCGGCATGTGAAGCCGCAGGCGAGCCGCGCGGATTCCTCCGAACTCTATCTTCTGGCGACCGGTTTTCGTGGGGGCGCGCGCCCTTAGCCCACGCGCTGATCCGACGCGTCGGGCGCCGCGATCGGCTCACGGTTCGCCATCGAGTCGCCGGCGTCCGGCGGCAGCGTCCAGAACAGGATCGAGGATGACGCCGCGATGCGCCGATCACCAGGAAGGCGGGGCGGAAATCGTCCGCCGTGATCGTCGGTCGCCTTTCAATGTCACCGCCAGCTCGACGCACAGCGCGCCGACCGCGACGCCCGCCGCGATCGACAATTGCTGCGCGACGCTCACCAGCGAGGTCGCGCGGCTCATGCGCCGCGCCTCGACGTCCGCATAGGCGATCACGTTGGTGGCGGTGAACTGCAGCGAGCGGAAGAAGCCGCCGATCAGCAGCACCGCGATCATCACGGCGAACGGCGTTGTCGGCGTAAACGCCCCGCAGGCCGCCGTGAAGGCGCGCGCCAAGCAGCGCGTTGACGATCAGCACGCGGCGGAAGCCGAAGCGGCGGATGATGCGCGCCGCGAAGGTCTTCATCGTGAACGCGCCGACCGCGGCCGTGAAGGTCATCAGCCCGGATTCGAGCGGCGTGTAGTTGAAGCCGAGCTGCAGCATCAGCGGCAGCAGGAAGGCAAGCGCGCCGATGCCGAGGCGGAACAGCGAGCCGCCGACCACATTGGCGCGGAACGTCGGGATGCGCACCAGCGAGAAATCGAGCACCGGGGCAGGCGTGCGCCGCGCGTGCAGCACATAGGCCGCCATGAAGAGCGCCCCGGCCGCGATCAGGCCCACGACGATCCACGGCGGGATCAGCCCCAGCCCCGCGACCGACAGCCCGAAGGCAAGCCCCGCGACGCCCGCGCCCGCCAGCACCATGCCGAGTGAGGTCGAAGCGCTCGAGGTCGTCGACCCGCACATCCTCGATGTAGTTCGTGGCGAGCACGATCCCGATCAGTCCGATCGGCACGTTGATCAGGAAGATCCAGTGCCAGCTCGCGTAGGTGGTGATGAAGCCGCCGACCGGCGGGCCGATGATCGGTCCGATCAGCGCCGGCATCGTGACCCACGCCATCGCGTCGACCAGCTTGTGCCGGTCGATCGAGCGCACCAGCACCAGCCGCCCGACCGGCGTCATCATCGCGCCGCCCATGCCCTGCAGGATGCGCGCGATCACGAAGCCCTCGAGCGAGTTGGCGAGCGCGCAGCCGATCGAGCCGATCACGAAGATCGCGATGGCGGCGCGGAACACGGTGCGCGCGCCGAAGCGGTCGGCGGTCCAGCCGCTCGCCGGGATGAACACCGCGAGCGAGAGCAGGTAGGACGTGATCGCGAGCTTCAGCGCCAGCGGGTTCGCGCCGATGTCGGCCGCGATCGCCGGCAGCGAGGTCGCGATGATCGTGGAGTCCATGTTCTCCATGAACAGCGCGACCGCGATGATGAGGGGGACGAGACGGTCGTGGCTCATGGGCGGTGGCGCGGTTCCTAGCGCGCCTTTCGCCGCGGGAACATTGCGGAACGCGCATGCGTTCCTACATAGTTTCGCGCGCCTCGGGTTCGGGGTGGAGGGAGAAGATGATCTACATTCTGGCTGTCCTGTTGCCGCCGCTCGGCCTTGCTGCTCAACGGACAGCCGTTTTCGGCGATTTTCAGCGTCTCCTGATCGTCTTCTGCCTGATTTTCGGCTGGTTCTTTCCGGTGCTGTTCCTCGTGCCGTCGATCCACGGCGTGGTCGCGGTGCACATGAAGCGCGAGGACCGCAAGCATCGCGAGATCGTCGAGGCGATCGAGCGCCACGGCCCGCCGCCGGGGTGGCGCGAAGTCTGCTCAGCGCGCGTTACGGCGCCGCGCCGAGCTTCTTCAGCGCCTCGCTGCTCGATGTCATCCCCGGACTGAGCTCCAGCGCCTGCGGAAATCCGCCGCCGCCTTGTCGCGCAGCCCAGCTTCACGTGGATCGTGCCGCGCGTGTCGAACGCGTTGGCGTCGCCCGGATTGAGCTCGATCGCCTTGTTGGCGTCGGTCAGCGCGTCGGCGTCGCGTCCGGCCAACTGATAGGTCCAGGCGCGGCTGTTGTAGGAGCTCCGTCCATCGGTGCGAGACGGATCGCGGTGTCGAGATCGGCAAGCGCACGCGCGTTGTCGCCTTTGGCGCGCCATGCGCGGGCGCGATTGGAGTACGTCACCGCATAGTCGGAGCGATCGCGATCGCCTTGTCATAGTCCACGATCGCGCGGTCGAGATCGGCGAGCGCCAGGAAGACATTGCCGCGGCCGCCATAGGCCGCCGCCATGTTCGGCGCGATGCGGATCGCCTCGTCATAGTCGGCGCGCGCCCGGTCGCGCCCGCCTTTCATGAGCAGCGCGGTGCCACGGTTGACCAGCGCCGGCGCGTCCGCCGGATCGAGCTTTAGCGCCTCGTCGAAATCGAGGATCGCGGCTTCGAGATTGTTGCGTGAAAGCTGGAGGATTCCGCGATTGACATAAGCCGCGCCGAGCTTCGGATCGAGCCGGATCGCCTCGGCGAAATCGGCGAGCGCGGGCTCGATCTGACCCGTCGCATGCAGGGTCGCGCCGCGTTCGTTGCGCGCGTGTGCATTGTCTGGCGCCGCTTCGACGGCGCGGCGGAAGTCCGCCAGCGCGAGATCGAACTCGCCCTTGGCGCGCCATGCGGCGCCGCGCGCGGTGAGCGCGCGGGCGTCCTTCGGCGCAATGCGGATCGCATTGTCGAAATCCACGATGGCGCGGTCGAGATCGCCGCGTTCGTAATGCACGACACCGCGGCTGCCGTGCGCGGCGATGAAATTCGGATCGATCCGGATCGCCTCGCCGAAATCCGCGATCGCCTTGTCCGGCGCGCCGAGCGCGCCCCATGCGTTGCCGCGATTGTAGAAAGCCGCGCATTGTTGCGGTCGAGGCCGATCGCGGCCGAGAGGTCGGCGACCGCGCGGTCGAACTCGCGCTTGGCAAGCCAGCCGTTTGCCCGGTATGAAAAGCGCGATGGCGAGGTTCCGGCCGCGCTCGATTCCGGAATCGATCGATCGCCGTGCAGGCCGCGAGCCGTCATCCGGCGCGGTGTCGCTCTTGGCGAGTGCAGCCACTCGGCCAGACAGCGGCCGCTCGGCCTGCGCGGGCACCGGCGGCGCAAGCAGGAAAGAGGCCCGGCCAGAGCACGAATCAGGCGGACGAAACGCATCGCGGATGCCCGAATCCGGCGAGTATGCCGCCAAGCCTGTCGCGACAATAGTGTACAAAATCTGCGTCGAGGGCGCCGGCCGGCTCGGCGGCTCCGCGCATCTTTCTGCGGAAACTGGCAAATTCGTCGCCGGAAACTCTGTTCATCTCCAGCTTAGCCGTGCTATCCGCCCTCGCCAACTCCGCAGGGGTCAAGAGTCGCCGCCCCGGCCTTCAATAAGCCGGGCGGGATGCTCATATCCGGCTCCCGGCGGTCGAGGAGAGTTGGCGATGGCCAAGAAACCGAACGGCAGCGGCCCCGAACTGGCGCTGACCTTCGACGACGTGCTGCTCAAGCCCGGCCTCTCGGACGTTCTGCCGTCCGAGGTCGACATCCGCAGCCGCATCACCCGCGACATCCCGCTCAACATCCCGATCATCGCCTCCGCGATGGACACCGTGACCGAAGCCAGCATGGCGATCGCCATGGCGCAGTTCGGCGGCATCGGCGTGATCCACCGCAATCTCGAGCCCGAGGTGCAGGCCGAGCAGGTGCGCCGGGTGAAGCGGTTCGAATCCGGCATGGTGGTGAACCCGCTCACCATCGGCCCGCGCGCCAAGCTGGCCGATGCGCTCGACCTGATGAAGGCGCACGGCATCTCCGGCATTCCGGTGGTGGAGGGCGGCGGCAACGGCCGCGCCGGCAAGCTGGTCGGCATCCTGACCAACCGCGACGTGCGCTTTGCGACCGATCCCGAGCAGCCGGTTTCGGAACTGATGACCAAGGACGACCTGATCACGGTGCGCGAGGGCGTGACGCAGGGCGAGGCGAAGAAGCTGCTGCATCAGCACCGCATCGAGAAGCTGCTGGTGGTCGACGAGAATTATCGCTGCGTCGGCCTGGTCACCGTGAAGGACATCGAGAAGGCGGTCGCCAATCCGAATGCCTGCAAGGACGAGCAGGGCCGTCTGCGCGTCGCCGCCGCCACCACGGTCGGCGACAAGGGCTTTGCCCGCACCGAGGCGCTGATCGCGGCCGGCGTCGATCTCGTGGTGGTCGATACCGCGCACGGGCATTCGCGGCACGTGCTCGATGCCGTCAACCGCATCAAGCGCGCTCTCCAACAAGGTGCAGGTGGTCGCCGGCAATGTCGCGACCGCGGAAGGCGCCAAGGCGCTGATCGATTCCGGCGCGGACTGCATCAAGGTCGGCATCGGGCCGGGCTCGATCTGCACCACGCGCATCATCGCGGGCGTCGGCGTGCCGCAGATGACCGCGATCATGGATGCGGTCGAGGAGGCGAAGAAGACCGGACACGCCGGTGATCGCCGACGGCGGCATCAAGTATTCGGGCGATCTCGCCAAGGCGCTCGCCGCGGGCGCCGACTGCGCGATGGTCGGTTCGCTGCTTCGCCGGCACCGACGAGACGCCGGGCGAGGCGTTTCTCTGGCAGGGCCGCTCCTACAAGGCCTATCGCGGCATGGGTTCGGTCGGCGCGATGGCGCGCGGCTCGGCCGACCGCTATTTCCAGCAGGACATCAAGGACAGCGCTGAAGCTCGTGCCGGAAGGCATCGAGGGGCAGGTGCCCTACAAGGGCCCGGTCGCCACCGTGCTGCATCAGCTCGCCGGCGGCCTGCGCGCCGCGATGGGCTATGTCGGCGCGAAGGATCTGGCCGACTTGCACGACAAGGCGCAGTTCGTGCGCATCTCGTCGGCCGGCTTGCGCGAAAGCCACGTGCACGACGTGACGATCACGCGCGAGAGCCCGAATTATCCGAGCCGGGTGTAGCTGGGCCGGAGCGACTACTTACTTCTTGTCGAGGAACGCCTTCACGATTTTCACCGTCTGGGCCGGCTGCTCTTCCATGATCCAGTGGCCGGAATTCGTGATGATGCCGCCTTCGACATTGGTGCCGACCTCGCGCATGATCGTCGGCCTGCGTCTGCCGAAGGACTTCTCCGCGCCGAGCGCGAGGATCGGCATCGTGAAGCTTGCCCTTCTCTGGAACTCCACGTTGTCGGCGCGGTCCTTCGTGTTGAACGTCGCGAACTGCTCGAAGGCCGCATGCATCGCGCCGGGCCGCGCGTAGAGCTTCGCGTAATGCCGCCGCGTCTCCTCGTCGATCGCCTTCGGATTGGCCGACAGCTCGTTCCAGAAGCGGTCGAGATAGATGCGCTCGCGGCCCTTCACCAGCCGGTCGACGTCGGGTCCGCGGAAATTGAAGTGCCATAGCAGCGGGCTCTTCAGGATTTCGTCCCACGGGCCGATGCCGGGCAGCGGCGCGTCGATGATCGCCCATTTGGTGATGCGGTCCGGATACTGCGCCGCGAGCGCGTAGCCGACCATGTTGCCGATATCGTGGGTGACGAGATCGGCCTTCTGGACATTCAGTTTGTCCATGACGCGTCGGCGATATCGACGCCTTGGCGTTTTCTTGTCGTAGCCGCCGCTCGGATACGACGAGAGCCCCATGCCGCGCAGGTCCGGCACGATCACGGTGTGATCCTTGATCAGCGCATTCGGCGAGCGGCGCCCACATGTCGCCCGGTGTCGCCGAAGCCGTGCAGCATCACGACCGCCGGACCCTTGCCGCCGACGCGCACATAGATCGTGGCGCCATCGACCTTGATCGTCTGTGTCTTGATGGCCGGCGCGAATTTTTCGATTTTCGCGGCGGCCGGGAGAGTAACGCCAAGCGAGATCGTGGCCATGACGGCGAGGGCGAGAGCGCGCATTTTTGATTATTCCTTGTGTGCGGCGGCTGTCGGCGCACCTGTCTTCCCGGCAATATCACGTGAGTGCATGCTGATCGATGCACGATTTGATGGCAGGTCTGCTATGGCGCTTCTGTTTCCGATGCTCGCGCATATCGGCTGGGTCTTCGTGCTCTACGCCTGGCTGACGGTGGCGCGGCAGCGCGCCGTGAAGGCGGGCGAAGTGAACTACGGCGATTTCGCGCGCCATGACGAGCCGCATCACGTCGCGCGCATCGCCTACAATCTCGCCAACCAGTTCGAGCTGCCGGTCATCTTCTATGCGCTCGCCGTGCTGCTGATCGCGACGAAGAACGTCACGGCGGTCGACATCATCGCCGCGTGGGTCTTCGTCGCCGGCCGCGTGATCCACTCGCTGGTGCAGTGCCTGACCGACAACGTGCCGCTGCGCGGTCAGGTCTTCCTCATCAATGTCGCAGGCGTCCTGATCCTCGTCGGCCACGCTGCGCTGCTTGCCTTTGAAGGCCTGCGCTGAGCGATCAGACCGGCTTTCCGGTCCCGGTCACATCCGCGGACGGCTCCTCGCTCAGCCAGCGATACGCGACGGCGCCGATCGCGCCGCCGATCAGCGGTGCGACCCAGAACAGCCAGAGCTGCTGGATCGCCCAGCCGCCGACGAACAGCGCCGGTCCTGTGCTGCGCGCCGGATTGACCGACGTGTTGGTGACCGGGAATCGACACCAGATGGATCAGCGTCAGCGCGAGGCCGATCGCGAGCGGCGCAAATCCCGCCGGCGCCTTGCCGTGCGTCGAGCCCATGATGACGAACAGGAACACCGCCGTCATCACGACTTCCATGACCAGCGCCGCGCCGAGGCCGTATTTGCCGGGCGAATGCTCCGCATAGCCGTTCGACGCAAAGCCCTTGGCGACGATCGAAGCCCGGCGCGCCGCTCGCGATGCAATAGAGCACGGCGGCCGCAACGATCGCCGCCGACCACCTGCGCGACGACGTAGGGCAGGATCTGCCGGCCGGAAAGCGGCCGCCCGCCGCGAGGCCGACCGTCACCGCGGGATTGAGATGACAGCCCGACACATGGCCGATCGAGTAGGCCATCGTCACGACCGTCAGCCCGAAGGCGAGCGAGACACCGAACAGGCCGATGCCGACTTGCGGAAAGCCGGCCGCAATGACGGCCGAGCCGCACCCCGCGAATGTGAGCCAGAACGTGCCGATCGCCTCGGCGGCGTACTTGCGCATTTGGTCCATGGTGACTCTCCCCGGTTGAGGCGGGCATCGTAACGCTCTAAGCAGCGGGCATGTACGGCGCGCGGCTGGTCCACGGCATACACGCGCGGTATCATCGTAAGCTGTCCACACCGGAGTTCGCGTCATGGCCGAAACCGCCCGCCGTATCGTGCTTGCCTCGCGCCCTGTGGGCGAGCCGAAGCCGTCCGACTTCCGGCTGGAGGAATTTCCCGTGCCGCAGCCCGGGCCGGGTCAGGTGCTGCTGAAGACGAAATGGCTCTCGCTCGACCCCTACATGCGCGGGCGCATGAGCGATGCGCCGTCCTACGCCAAGCCCGTCGGCATCGGCGAGGTGATGGAAGCCGGCACCGTCAGCGAGGTCGCCGCCTCGAACAACGAGAAATACACAGACGGGCGACATCGTGCTCAGCCGCGTCGGCTGGCAGACGCACACGCTCTCGGACGGCTCGGGCCTGCGCAAGCTCGACCCGAAGCTCGCGCCGATCTCGACCGCAGTCGGCGTGCTCGGCATGCCGGGCATGACCGCCTACACGGGGCTGCTCGAAATCGGCCAGCCGAAGGCGGGCGAGACGGTCGTGGTGTCGGCGGCGTCCGGCGCGGTCGGCTCGGTGGTCGGGCAGATCGCGAAGATCAAGGGCGCGCGCGCGGTCGGCATCGCGGGCGGGCCGGAGAAATGCAAGTACGTGAAAGACGAGCTCGGCTTCGACGATTGCATCGATCATCGCGCTCCCGACTTTCGCCGAAAAGCTGAAGGCCGCGTGCCCGAAAGGCATCGACGTCTATTTCGAGAACGTCAGCGGCGCGGTGTGGGACGCGGTGTTTCCGCTGCTCAATACGTTCGCGCGCATTCCGGTGTGCGGGTTGATCGCGCAATATTCGGCGACCGAGGCGCCGGAGCTGAAATACAAGACGTCGCAGATCTTCCGCGCGATCCTGACCAAGCGCCTCACCATCCGCGGCTTCATCGTGACGGATTTCGCCGCCAGGCACGCGGATTTCCTGCGCGACGTGCGCGCAGTGGATCAAGGAGGGCAAGATCAAGTACCGCGAGGACATCGCCGAAGGCATCGAGAACGCGCCCGCGGCCTTCATGGGCATGCTGAAGGGCAAGAACTTCGGCAAGCAGCTCGTGAAGATCGCGGAGTAGGTCATGACCGTTCAGATGGTTCTGCTGCCGGTCTTCGTGCAGGTCGCGCTTACGTTCGCGATGCTGTTCTGGATGGCGTCCGCGCGCACGCGAGCAGCGTCAAGAGCGGCGAGACCAAGATCCGCGACATCGCGCTCGGCCAGTCCGCGTGGCCCACGCGGGCGCAGCAGATCAGCAACAACTACGACAGCCAGTTCCAGATTCCGCTGCTGTTCTACGTGGTGGTCATCCTCGCGCTGTATCACCCGCACCGCCGATCTCATTTTTGTCGTGCTGTCGTGGCTCTTCGTACTGTCGCGCATCGTGCACGCCTATATGCACACCACCTCGAACCATGTGCCGACGCGCTTCAACGTCTTCGCGGTCGGCGTGTTCGTGCTGCTCGCCATGTGGATCTACTTCGCGTTAAGATTCTTGATTCACCGCATGACACCTGTCCGCGCGCCTGTCCGCCGCCATCGAGGTTCTCGCCGATATCGAGACGCAGCGCCGCCCGGCCGCGCAGACGCTGAAGGACTGGGGCATCGCGCATCGCTTCGCCGGCTCCGGCGATCGCGCCGCGATCGCAGGGCTCGTCTACGACGCGCTGCGCCGCCGCGCCTCGTCCGCGTGGATCATGGGCGCCGATACGCCGCGCGCCGTGCTGCTCGGCATGCTGGCGCGCGAGCGCCAGCTTGATCCGGAAGCGATCGCCAGGCTCGCCGATGGCTCGCGCTTCGCGCCCGAGCCGCGTCACCGATGACGAGCATGCGCGGCTGCGCGCCGCGAACCTCGACGACGCGCCCGCCCATGTGCGCGGCGACTATCCCGAATGGCTCGACCCGCATCTTGCCGCGACGTTCGGCGAGGATCGCGCCGAGGAGGCGGTGGCGCTCGCCTCGCGCGCGCCGCTCGACCTGCGCGTCAACACGCTGAAGGGCGAACGCGCGGAAGCCGCGGAGGCGCTTGGCGAATACGCGCCGCAGGACACGCGCTGGTCGCCTTGGGGCCTGCGCATCGTCGATCCGCCCGAGGCTCGAAAAGTCCCGCGATCCACGCCGAGCCCGCGTACCTGAAAGGCGCAGATCGAAATCCAGGACGAAGGCTCGCAGCTCGCCGCGCTGCTCAGCGGCGCGAAAGCAAGGCGAACAGGTGATCGATCTATGCGCCGGGGCAGGGGGCAAGACGCTCGCGCTTGCCGCCATGATGGACAACCACGGCCAGCTGTTCGCGACCGACACCGACAAGCGCCGCCTCGCGCCGATCCATGAGCGGCTGGAGCGCGTCCGGCGCGCGCAACGTGCAGGTCCGCACGCCGCGCGGCAAGGAGGAAGCGCTCGCCGACCTGCACGGCAAGGCCGACCTCGTGCTGATCGACGCGCCTTGCACCGGGACCGGCGCGTGGCGGCGCAATCCCGGACGCCAAGTGGCGCGTGCGTCCCGGCGCGCTCGCCGAGCGGCTGAAGGATCAGATCGAAACGCTCGACCGCGCCGTCCCGCTGGTGAAGCCCGGCGGCCGCATCGCCTATGTGACCTGCTCGGTGCTCGATGAGGAAAACGGCGCGCAAGTCCGCGCCTTCCTTGCGCGCCAACCGGAATTCGCGATCGTGCCGCCCGCCGATGTGGCGAACGCGCTCGGTGAGCGGGCCTTCCTGTTCCGCCGCGCCGTGCTGATGTCGGGCGAAGGCCTGCTGATGACACCGCGCCGCACCGACACCGACGGATTTTTCGTGAGCGTGTTGCGGCGGATCGGCTAGAGTTGCGCCGGAGGTGCTGATGCGCTTTCCGCAACCGATCCTGATGGTCGCTGGCGCTGCTGTGCGCGGCGCCCGCGAGCGCGCAGGACAGCGACCTCGTCGAGGATACATCCTTTCTGCGCGTCACCATCGGCGAGCGCACGGTGCGGCTCGAAGCGCTGGTCGTGAAGAAGCGCGATGCAGCCGGCAAGCTCCCCATCGCGCTGATCGCCCATGGCAAACCGGGCTCCGACAGGGCGCATGCTGGACGACCGCGCGGGCGAATATGCGCGCCAGGCGCGCGATCTCGCGCGGCGCGGCTGGCTCGCGGTGGTCGCGATGCGGCGCGGCTACGGCGGCTCGGACGGTCCGGCCCCGTGCCGCTCACATGCGCGAGCACATCGCTGCTGGGCCGTTTCGCCGCCGACGCCGACGATCTCCAGGCGACGCTCGCCGCGATCGCCAAGCGCCCGGACGCCGACGGGACGCGCATGATCGCGATCGGCGTGTCGGCCGGCGGCGCGGCAGTCGCGGCGCTCTCGGCGCGCAATCCGCCGGGCCTCGCGGCGTCGATCAACGTGTCGGGCGGCCTGCGCTTTCCCGCCTGCCCGAAGGAGGACGCGCTCGTCGCGGCGTTCAAGGAATACGGCGCGAAGAGCCGCGTGCCGAATCTGTGGATTTACGCCAAGAACGACAGCTTCTTCTCCTCCGAACTGGTCGCGCGGATGCAGAACGCGTTCCTCGACGGCGGCGGGGACGTCAAGCTCGTCATGTTCGACGCCGACGAGCGCTATGACGGCCACGCGATCTTCCGCCACGCCGAACGGCCGCGGCAAATGGCTGCCGCAGATGGACGCCTTCCTGCGCTTCCACAAGCTGCCGACCTGGACGCGCGACGACGTGAACGCGCTGCTCAAGAAGCTCAACGCCAAGGAGACCTCGCGCGGCTTCGTCGAGAATTACATCGCGGGCCCGTCCGAGAAGGCGCTCGCCCGGCAGAAGTCGGGCGGGCAGATGACCTACACCTATGGATCGGGCAACGCCGAGAACGCGCGCAAATCCGCGATCGAGCAGTGCGAGAAGCGCGGCCAGCCCTGCGAGGCCGTGATGGAGAACGACCGCTGGCTCGGCGCTGCGCCATGAGCGCCTGACGGCCGGTCGATCCGCCAACACGCCGCACATCGTCGCATTTCAATTTCTCGGTGAACCGCTTGACGGCGCGCAACCGCGCCGTCTGCTATCTCGTGCCGGGATTCGCACCGCATCGGGGAAGCACATGTCGAAATTCTCACGCAGGGAACTCATCGGCGGCGCCGTCACCGGCACGATCGCGGCCGGCACCGGCATCGATACTGCGCAAGCCGCGCCCGCGCGCTCACGCCTGCGCGCCGATGTCTGCGTCGTCGGCGCGGGCTTTGCGGGCCTCGCCGCCGCCTAGCGGCTGAAGCAGGCGGGCGCCAACGTCGTGGTGCTGGAAGCGCGCAAGCGCGTCGGCGGCCGGTCGTGGACCGTCAACATGAAGGACGGCAGCTTCGTCGACTGCGGCGGCCAGTGGGTCGGCTCGTACGCAGGACGCGCTTCTATGCGCTGATCAAGGAGATGGGCTGCGAGACCTATCCCTCGCCGAACTTCGGCAAGACGCTGCAGCG
Organism: uncultured Alphaproteobacteria bacterium; assembly: GCA_963779545.1. Classification (GTDB taxonomy): domain Bacteria; phylum Pseudomonadota; class Alphaproteobacteria; order Rhizobiales; family Xanthobacteraceae; genus PALSA-894. Next base: position 582,485 of record CAVZYQ010000023.1, read on the forward strand.
CAATATCCTCGACAGCAACGAATATCACCGCCTCGACGAGGACAAGGACGAGATGTATCCCGGCTCGGATCTCGTCAACGACGGCCTACAAGAAGATCGAGCCATCGCCGACACACGATGGACGCAAGGCGCCGTGGAAGCATCCCGACGCCAAGCAGCTCGATTCCGTCACCTTCGCCGAATGGCTGCGCCAGAACGTCGCAGCACGAAGGCGCGCGCAAATTCATCGGCGATCGAGGTCGGCTCGGTGCCGAGCGCGAGCCCGGAAGAAATTTCCGTGCTGCACTCGCCTGGCTGATCAAGGCCTGCGACGGGATCGACGAGCTGTTCGACGACGCGCAGGCACGACCGCCTGATCGGCGGCACGCAGACGGTCGCGCGCAAGCGTGGCCGAGCGGCTCAAGGACGAGATCAAGTTCGGCGCAGCCGGTGCGCAGCATCGAATGGAACGACAAGGGCGCAGTCGTGCACTCCGAAAGCATCAGCGTCGCGGCGCGCCACGTCATCGTCGCGATCCCGCCGAACCTCGCGGGCGCGATCGAATACGAGCCGTCGCTGCCGACCAACCGCGTGCAGGTGACGCAGCGCTGGCCGCAGGGCCTCGTCATCAAGGTGGCGATGGTCTACAGCGCGCCGTTCTGGCGCGACGACGGCCTCAACGGAACGTCCTACGACCAATTCGATGATGGGCGAGACGGCGGACTCCAGCAACCCGGAGCGCTATTCCAAGGCCGGCATCCTCACCGGCTTCGTCTATACCGACAACGCCCGCAAGGTCGCGCCGCTGCCGGCCGGAGGAGCGCAAGAAGCTGCTGCTCGGCGAAGTCGCCAAGCGCTTCGGGCCGAAGGCACTCGAGCCGGAGAACTATCACGAGTCCAACTGGTCGACCGACCAGTGGACGCGCGGCTGCTTCACCGGCTTCCTGACCCCCGGCGCGACCACGCTGTTCGGCCGCGCGGTGCGCGACCCGGTCGGCCCGATCCACTGGGCCGGCACCGAGACCTCGACCGAGTGGCCGTCCTTCATCGACGGCGCGATCCGCTCCGGCGAGCGCGAGGCGGAGGCGATCAAGACGCGATCGTAGATTTCGCTCCGCGCAGCATGCCGCTACCTCCCGTCGCAGGACCCCTCAGTGATGTAGCTCACATTGCCGCTTGCGGTTGTCACTTACTCTTGCCTGACCCGCAAAGTGGGAGGGTGACATGGTTCGCATCAAAGCCATTGCCGAGGCCTGCGACGTCCTGGTCAAGGTCGTGATCGCCGTCATTGCGCTTGTCTTCGTCGACAAGTCGCAGAAGGCCTACGAGCTGCAAAAGCAGCAGATTGAACTGCAGCGCGGCCAGGTCGAAAACCTCAAGCTCCAGGCCGAGCATTCGAAAATACAGGCCGAGCAGGCCAAAATCGAAGCCGAAGCACTGCGACTTTCGCGGGCGTGCAAGACAAAACCCGTCAGGGCGACGCTGCGTTGGTGCATATGATCGTAGAGCTGCTGTTCAAGCAGAACCTGCAGTGCCGCACCGAGGACCAGATGGTGTTGATCAGCTTCCTCGGCGAGATGAACGACAGCTACAACAAGGTCAAGCTGGGTGAGCGCTTCGCCGGTGCGTTCGGCAAGCGACGCGAGTGCGTGGCCAGCCAAGCAGCCGCTGACGATGCGAGGTTCGTGAAGTCGGTGAACGATGGCAAAATTCCGGCGGTCACGCCCGCGACCAGCCGGGAGCTCCTCGAAAAGTTGTTCTATATTGCCGAGTTCAAGTCCGCGATCGGAGACGAGTTCGGCAAGCATCAGAAAGCCGGCGCTGTCGGCTACGTCGCGCTCGGCGGTCCTGCGGGCTCCGAGGATTTCGTCAATTTCGACCTTCTGAACGCGAAGCGTACGCTGAACAACGGTGTCCCCGACGGCAGCATCATGATGGCGAATGCACCCGTGAACTTGCGCGCCAACCTGGAAGCACTGAGGAGGGCCGCAATCCGATCATCGGCCAGATTGTGGAACACAAGTGCGTCCAGACAGTCGACGACTTCCCCGATAATCGCGGTCAGACCTGGGCCTTGGTCAAACTCGCCGAATGCCCGGACGGCAAAAGAAAAGAGAAAGGTCGCCGCGAGCAAGCACTGAACCGAAACGGCCGCCGGGGATAGCGCCCGACGGCGGTTGCAGGCGGTTGGGCGATCCGCTACCTGCTTGCAATGACGCACGACAAGATTCTCATCGTCGATTTCGGCTCGCCAGGTCACCCAGCTCATCGCCCGGCGCGTGCGCGAGGAGGGGGTCTATTGCGAGATCGTGCCCTTCCAGAAAGCCGAAGCCGCCTTCGACGCGATGAAGCCGCGCGGCGTGATCCTCTCGGGCGGCCCGGAGTCGGTGCACGAGGCGGGATCGCCGCGCGCGCCGCAGAAGATCTTCGAGGCGGGCGTGCCGGTGCTCGGCATCTGCTACGGCGCAGATGACGATGGCGGCGCAGCTCGGCGGCACGGTCGAGGGCGGGCACCATCGCGAGTTCGGCCGCGCCGACGTCGAGGTGAAGGCGCCGAGCCGCCTGTTCGACGACGTCTGGCGGGCGGGCGAGCATATCCGGTGTGGATGAGCCACGGCGACCGCATCACCAAGATGCCGCCGGGCTTCCAGGTGGCGGGCGTTTCGCCGAACGCGCCGTTCGCCGTCATCCAGGACGAGAAGCGCAAATATTACGGGCTGATGTTCCACCCCGAGGTGGTGCACACGCCGCACGGCGCGGCGCTGCTGCGCAATTTCGTGCGCAAGATTTCCGGCGCGAGCGGCGACTGGACCATGCGCGCCTTCAAGGACGAGGCGATCGAGAAAATCCGCGCGCAGGTCGGCAAGGGCCGGGTGATCTGCGGGCTTTCGGGCGGCGTCGATTCAGCGGTCGCCGCCGTGCTGATCCACGAGGCGATCGGCGAGCAGCTCACCTGCGTGTTCGTCGATCACGGGCTGATGCGGCTCGGCGAGGCGCAGAAGGTCGTGACTCTGTTCCGCGACACTACAACATTCCGCTCGTGCACGTCGAGGCCGAGAAGATGTTTCTCGACGCGCTCGAAGGCGTCGAGCGACCCGGAGGTGAAGCGCAAGACCATCGGCCGCCTGTTCATCGAGGTGTTCGAGGCCGAGGCGAAGAAGATCGGCGGCGCGGAATTTCTTGGCGCAGGGCACGCTCTACCCGGACGTGATCGAGAGCGTGTCGTTCACCGGCGGGCCGTCGGTGACGATCAAGTCGCACCACAATGTCGGCGGCCTGCCCGAGCGCATGAACATGAAGCTGGTCGAGCCGCTGCGCGAACTGTTCAAGGACGAGGTGCGCAAGCTCGGCCGCGAGCTTGGGCTGCCCGAGGCCTTCGTCGGCCGCCATCCGTTTCCCGGCCCCGGCCTTGCGATCCGCGTGCCGGGCGAGATCACGCGCGAGAAGCTCGACATCCTTCGCCTCGCCGATGAGGTGTACATCGAGGAGATCCGCCACGCCGGGCTCTACGACGACATCTGGCAGGCTTTCGCCGTGCTGCTGCCGGTGAAGACCGTCGGCGTGATGGGCGACAGCCGCACCTATGATTTCGTCGTGCGGCCTGCGCGCCGTCACCTCGACCGACGGCATGACGGCCGACTTCTATCCCTTCGACATGAAATTCATCGGCCACGTCGCGACGCGCATCATCAACGAGGTGAAGGGCGTCAACCGCGTGGTGTACGACGTGACCAGCAAGCCGCCGGGGACGATCGAGTGGGAGTGAGGCTGCCTCGCGACAACACGAAAGGGCAGCCGACCTACTGCTTGAAGCAATTGTCACGGTGCCATTTCAAGAAATGGGGATGCGGTCGATCTAAGGTCGACTTGGCTCTATCGCCCGGCCGCTTTTGTTGATTAATGCTCGAACTCCGTCGGGGTCGTTAACCTGCCGTGAGACAAGAATTTCAAGGTCGTCGGCGAGGGTGATTAGACCGCGATCAAACATCCAATGCGCCGTGCCGGAAAGCGCGACCCCATTGCTAACGATATCGGGTCCATTTGCCTCGACGGGGCGGATATGTGCTGCCGCAACTTCGGCTCGCCCGAAGCCATTGATCAGCCTAGGCCGGTGATTGCGCAGCGTTCACCATACGCGCGAAGAACGATTTGCGAAAGACGCGGTCCCTGACGATACGAGATGTCAGCGAGCTAACACGCTCGCGCTGAAACGGCGTCTGCTGTTCGTCGAAACCTGGGCTGGGGATCGCCTCGTCCACGCGTGGCAGCAGGGGCGCGGTATCGTCGAGTCCTTGTTGGGTAATGCGGTTGAAGTCGCTAGCGGACAAAGGCCGAACCGCGGACTGCGCGCGTCCGGATATGCGGCCATCCGCATTTAGAACTCCGGTTTCAATGACACCCGCAGTTCCGCTGAAAGGGACAAGATTCACGAAGTCAAGATAACTGCCGGGCTCGATCACCGCGATGTACATACCCGTAGCGCTCGGGTCGGCAATGATCTGCTGGACCTTGGCAACCGCAAAATAGCCTCGAGTGTGGGTGACCTTGCGGGGTTCGTAGTAGACAATCCAATCGCCAACACACGCTTGCGCACGACCTAGATACTGGCTCGGAAACTGATATCGCTCAGCAGGGCTGTCGTCGTAAATTAAATCCGCACGGTGAATGAAAACGCCGAATGCCATTTGCCGAGCTTAGCGTGATCCGGGTGGTCGATCACTATACCGATGCCCGAAGGGCGAATAAGTCTGATCCATGGACATCTTCTCCCGCCTTAAATCCGCCGCCGCTTCCGACTGGTCCGCTTACGTCGATCACGATTTCGTCCGGCAGCTCGGCGACGGCACGCTGCCGGATGCGGCGTTTCGCATGTATCTGGTGCAGGACTATCTGTTCCTGATCCAGTTCGCGCGCGCCTATGCGCTTGCCACCTACAAGAGCCGCACGCTCGACGACATGAAGGCCGCGCAGGCGGGGCTCGCCGCGATCCTCGACGAGATGGAGCTGCACATCCGCCTGTGCGGGCGCTGGGGGCTCACGCCCGCCGACATTGAGGCTGCGCCCGAACATCAGGCGACCGTCGCCTACACGCGCTTCGTGCTCGACTGCGGCGCGGCGGGCGACCTGCTCGACCTGCATGTGGCGCTTGCGCCGTGCGTCATCGGCTACGCCGAGATCGGCCGTAAGCTGGCGCCGAACGGTGCCGATGCGCTCGGCGATCATCCGTATCGCGACTGGATCGGCGAATACGCGGGCGAGGGGTATCAGCAGGTCGCCACCAAGGCGCGCCGTCATCTCGACGATCTCGCGGCGCGCGCGATGACGGAACGGCGTTTCGTCGAACTGGCGGCACTGTTTGGCAAGGCATCGCGGCTGGAGGCGGATTTCTGGCAGATGGGGTTGTCCGCAGCTCCGCCCCGCATGTGACGGGAACCTCGCCGATCGCGCAGGCGTTACCTCCGATCTCACCCCCGGAGGGCGAACACATGAACCTGCAAAAGGTCTATGCCTCATTGCTCGCCGCAGACCTCGCGGCGGCGGAACGCTGGTACACCAAGCTGCTGGGGCGCGGTCCGGACCACCGGCCGATGGACACGCTGTTGCACTGGGAGCTCTTCGGGCAGGGCGGGCTGATGCTGTCGAGCAGCGACGAGATCGCCGCCAAGGGCGTGGTGTTCCTCTACGTCGCGGATGTCGCGGCCGAGCGCCGCAGGCTGAAGGACTTCGGCATCGTGCTCGGGGACGACATCAAGGGCGATTACTCGACCTTGGCGCAGGTGCGCGATCCGGACGGCAACCTGATCACGCTTGCGTCGCCGCCGTCGCGGCCGTTCCCGAAGGCATAACCTCACTGGAAAGCGAAAGCTGCTTTCCGCTGCCTGCGCCAGCAAGTTGCCAGGAAGCGCATCGCCAGGCGGCGCAGGACCTTCGGCAAATGTCGCCGCGGGCCAGATCCAGCCGCAATTGATCCGGCAACCGCTGAGGTTTCTGAAGAAGCCATGGGCGTCCGGCGGGCGCGTTCATCGTCGCCGGCGAACCTTTAGCCCTCGCGCTTCATGCGTTCCTGACGGGCGATCTCACGTTTGCTGGGTGAATTGAGCGCGGTGTCGTCGGTCTTGATCTCACCGTCGCGCTTGTAGTGGCCGATAAGGACACCGGAGGACGAAACGCGCGAGCTCGTCAGCTTGAACGCATGCGGCGCCGCGCCGTCCACGAACAGCTTCTTGCCGCTGCCGAGAACGACCGGCACGGTGAAGATGCTTATCGCGTCGACCAGATCGTCGGCGAACAGCGCGTGCACGAGTTCGGTGCTGCCCTGTGTAACGAGGTTCGGGCCGTCCTCCTGCTTCAGGCGCTTCACGTCGGCGATGTCGCGCAGCAGCACCGACCCCGCCCAGCCCGTATCCACCTCGCCTGAGCGCGACATCACGTACTTCCTGATTTCCTTGAACTGCCTGGCGATGCCGCCCGCCGAGCCGCTCTCGTCGTAGTACGGCCAGTAAGCGGCGAAAATCTCGTAGGTCTTGCGGCCGAGCAGGAGGTCGAAATTCTTGAAGATGCGGTCGATCTCTTCGCCGAACTCCTGATCGAAATAGGGCATCGCCCAGCCGCCGAACCTGAAGCCCTCGGTCGGATCCTCAGTCGGTCCTCCGGGCGCCTGCATGACGCCGTCCACGGAAACCTGGGCGCCGACGATGATTTTCCGCATGGGCCACTTTCCTCGTTTGACTATGGTGAAAGGCGCTACCGATCCGGCATGTTCCGCATTAACGTTTGGCGAGCGGTGCGGTTCAAGCAAGGCACCAGCGTATCGTGCGCGCCGAACAAACTAATCACCCCGGCATCAGTGCCGTTTGCACCTTTGAAGTCGCGTCAATGAAACCTCGTATCTCTGTCCTGACACTCGGCGTCGCCGACCTCGAACGCTCGCTTACATTCTATCGCGATGGCTTGGGGCTGCGTACTGAAGGCATCGTCGGCCGCGAGTTCGAGCACGGTGCGGTTGCTTTCTTCGATTTGTCGGGTGGGCTCAAGCTCGTGATCTGGGCGCAGGACGACATCGCGCACGACACCGGGCTTCCGAAAGCGCCGGGCAGTCCCACATCTTTCACGATTGGGCACAACGTCACGCAACGTGCCGAGGTCGATGACGTGATCGAGCAGGCGCGCCGCGCGGGCGCGGAGATCGTCAAGGCGCCGCAGGACACCTTCTATGGCGGCTATGCGGGATATTTCCGAGATCCGGACGGCCACCTCTGGGAAGTGGTGTGGAATCCATCGATCCTCCCCAACGACACCTGACGGCCGAGGAGGCCAAACCAATGCCACGCGTGCGCTGTATCACCGAGATGGGTATGGGCGTCGATGTCCACGGGCGCGACGCCACCAAGGCCGCCAAGCGCGCGGTATCGGATGCGATCCGCCATTCGAGCCTCGGGTTCGTCCGCCTGTTCGGCAAGACGCCGCATGACATGTTCGTGGACGTCACGATCGGCGTGCCGAACCCGGAGGACGTCGACACCGCGGCGGTCGCGAAGGAGCTGCCCTACGGAACCGTGACGGTGAATGCCGTGAAGGGCGGGCTCGAAATTCCATCGCAGACCGGCAGCGACCCCATTCTCATCGCCAACGCCGCCGTAATCGTGAGCCTCGACGACGGGAAGTGAGCCGCCGGTCACAGGTGCCGGGTCTCTTCGGGTTCGTTCCACCAGGCATTGTCGCGGCCGTTTGAGTATTTGACCGGCGCGGCGACAAGGTCGGCCGGCGTTGCGTCGTCGAGGGTGGTAACCTGGATCGAGACGAAGGCGCCGCCGATCTGCTCGACGTAGCCGCGGCCGAACGGCCGCACGCCGCAGTGCTTGCAGAACAGGTGATCGCCGCTCTTGGTGGCGAACTGATAGCGTGTCAGCGCATCTTCGCCCGACAGCAAGCGGAACGCGTCTGGCTTGATCAGCGCGCCCCAGTTGCGCGTCTTCGTGCAGATGGAGCAGTTGCACTTGCCCGTGCCGGCGGAGAGGTCGATGTCGGCCTCGTACCGCACGGCGCCGCAGTGGCAGCTTCCCCGATAGGTTTTCAGCATTTAGCTGTCCTCACTATTGCTTGATGGCGGGGGATCCTAGCCACCCTATTGCCACCCTGTTGTCACGCGAAGCAATCCGGCTTTCCAAAAAACCGGATTGTCGCGCTTCGGCTTGGTTCGGATTTTACGCAGCGCGTTTCGGCCGCCGAACGGCGCGCACCTTGCCGCTGTTTCCGCCGCCGCAAAAGAAGCGGTCGCCGCCGTCCGACTCGAGCCCCGACACGCCGATGCCCGGCGGCATGTCGAGCCGTTCCAGCACTTCGCCGCTGCGCGGGTCGACGCGCATCAGTTCGCTCTCGTCGCCTTCCCAGGTGCCGTGCCAGAGTTCGCCATCGACCCAGGTGACGCCGGTAACGAAGCGTTTCGACTCGATGCTGCGCAAGATCGCGCCGGTCTCGGGGTCGACCTGATGAATCTTGCGCGCGCGATATTCACCGACCCAGAGCGAGCCTTCGGCCCACGCAAGTCCGGAGTCGCCGCCGTTGCCGGGCGCCGGAATCGTGCCGAGCACGCGGCCGGTCTTTGGATCGATCTTCTGGATACGTTTCTCGGCGATCTGAAACAGGTGCTCGCCGTCGAACGCCGTTCCGGCATGCGCCGGGACATCGATCGACTGCACCGTTTTTCCGCTGTCGGGATCGAGCGCGTTCAGTTTGTCTCCGACCGCAAACCATACATGTTTGCCGTCGAACGTGACGCCATGCACGGCGTCGACGCCCTCGAAGGGGCCATATTCGCGGAGGATTTCTGCTGCTGCTGTTCTCATGGCTCAAGCTCTCTGTTTTGCGCATGTCGGTTTTGACATGCCGCTACCTAGCCACTCGGCAGCGGAGCCGGGAGTAACAAGGTCGTCGCGAATCCCGGCACGGGCGGCGTCATCCAGCGGCGCGCCCGTCCGCGCCCGAACGACTGCACCTTATTCGTTGCCGCAAGCTGATCGAGCGCGCGCTGCACGGTGCGCTGGCTGGCGCCGAGCGCAAGCGCCAGCGCCGAACTCGACCACGACTCGCCGTCTGCCAGAAAGGCGAGCACGTCTGCGTGCTGCTCTTCGACCGGACGCGCCAATACCACGACCTTACGGGCACGGCGCGTCACGAGCGTGAAGCCTTGCGCGGTAGCATTCACGGCGGCGAGCGTGCGTATCATGCGGCGCAGCCGCCCGATCTCGACCCGCAACCGCGCGCGATGCGAACTCATCGGCTTCCTTCGCGCGGAACGCTTTCGAGACCAGCGCGTCGCGAGAAACGTCGTTAGGCCACGCTTCGGCGAGCGCGCGCGCGAGTGCGAACAGTACCGGACGGCTTGCGAGCGAAATCACCGTGCGGGCATCGCGCACCGCATGACGGCACGCGTCCACGATCAACGCGCCGGACGGCAGCAGCGCCTCAACGTCGTCGAGCAGGAGTGGCCGCTCATGGCCATGCGCGATCAGCCGCGCCGCGGGTGCGTTCAGCACGCGCGATGCGCTCTCGACCTCCGCAATCAGCGCCGGGATACCGGCATCCGTGCGGCCCGTGCGGCCCGTGCGAGCGCAGCGCGTGCCGGCTTGGTGCGAATGCGCCGCATCGCTATTCCCGCGACGACCAGCTCATGCGCGGCCCGCGACGCGGGTGGGAAGGGCGCGGGGTCGAGTTCGGCGAGCGCGCACTCAGCCTCGTCGAGGCGCCCGATCAGGAGAAGCCGCCGGACCGCGAGATAGCGCGCGTGCGCGGCGTTCAGGAGGTCGCCGTGCCGTTCGAGCGTGACGCGTGCCGCGTCGAGCGCCTTTACGGGCCAGGCGAGATCGCGCGAGACGAGCGCGATCTCGGCCTCGGCGACAATACACCGCGCCCGCGCGACGGCCTCCCTCGGACCGAAAGCGCGCGCCGCGCGCTTGAGCAGCGCCTTGGCGCGAACGAAATCGCCAAGCTGCGCCATCGCGATGCCGCGCAACGCGAGCGCCGGCGCATCGTCGCGCAAGCGCAACACGGTTCAACGCACCAAGCGGATCACCCGCGGCGAGCGCACGCGCGGCCGCCGTGATCAGTGAGTCCATTCAAATCCCGCCACACTTGTCACTCCCGCCTGCCGAGATCCCGGACTTAAGTCATCTCACGGCGGTCAACCAGCTGGCCGCGCGAACCAACAGATGGAGAAATGACATGCCGGACATCCTGCACAAAGTCGGAATCAAGTCGTCGACCACGAATGACGCCTACCGGGCGTTGACCACCCTCGAAGGTCTCTCCGGCTGGTGGACAGCCAGCACGAAGGGAGAAAGCAAGGTCGGCGGTACGATCGAATTCCGCTTCGGCGACACGGGCGGCTTCGACATGAAGGTGCTCGAGCTCGAGCCTGCCAAGCGGGTGGTGTGGCAGGTGCTCGCGGGGCCCGAGGAATGGATCGGCACCAAGATCCGCTTCGACCTCAAGCAGGAGGGCGACTTCACCATCGTGCTGTTCCGGCACGAGGGCTGGCGCGAGCCGTCGGAGTCCATGCACCATTGCAGCACCAAGTGGGGCACCTTCATGATGAGCCTGAAGTCGCTTGGTCGAAACCGGGAAGGGCGCGCCGTATCCGAACGACGTCCTGATCGACAACTGGCGCTAATTCCGCATCGGACGAGCGCGGGTCGGTGCAGGGCGCTGACCCGGCTTGTCCGAGCGGAGTCGCTCAAGACCACGGCGGCAGCAGGAAGATCGCCGCCGAAATGACGACGCTCAGCGCCCACAGCGCGGGCCGGATACGCGCAAGGTCTGCGAGATAGACCGCCGTATAGGCGAGCCGCACCATCAGCCATGCGGCCGCCATCGCGTCGAGCAGGGCGCTGGGGCCGGCGCGGCTTGTCGTTGCGAGCACCGCGACGGCGAAGAGTGGAAACGCTTCGAGCCCGTTGAGATGCGCCCCGTAGGCACGCTTGCGCAGCCCCGTCTGCTGCGCGTGGACATCGCGCGGATTGTGCACATCGAGGCGATCGTCGGCCTTCGCAATGAACACCACGAGGACGGGGAGCAACCCCGCAGCAAAGACACACCAGAACGCAAACGACATCGTCTCGTTTCTCCCGTTCTCGCCCTTGTAATTTATATTAGAATCTAGTACCTAATATAAATAGCAAAGGCAAGGAAGGGGACCTTCATGCCGAGGCCGGAGAAGTTCTCGGAGAGCCAGATCCTCGGCGCTGCTGCGCAACTGATCGCCGCAAACGGTCCCGCAGCCGCCACGATCACGGCGATCGGTGGTGCCATCGGCGCGCCGAACGGCTCGATCTATCATCGCTTCCGTTCGCGCGATGCGCTGCTCGGCCGCTTGTGGCTGCAGAAGGCGGCATCGTTCCAGAATGTGTTCGCGGATGCGCTCCGGCATCCCGACGCCCATCAGGCGGCGCGTGATGCCGCGTTGTCGCTGCCGCGTTCGGTCCGCGCCGATCTTGAAGGTGCACGTGTGCTGCTGCTCCACCGCCGCGAGGACTTCTTGAGCGCTGGCTGGCCGCCGGAAATGTCAGCCGAGGCGGCCAGGCTTGGAAAGCAGGTGAGCGATACCCTCGCGCGCATCACCCGGCGCCTGTTCGGAAGCGACACCAAGGCGCACCGTCTGACCGCCACGTTCGCGGTTCTCGACGTGCCGTTCGCGGCCGTGCGCCGGCACGTCGCGGCGAACGAGCCGCCTCCGGCGCAGGTCGATGCGCTGATCGTGACCGCGGTGGACGCAATCCTGGCCGGGCGCCGGCATGCTTAGCCTTGTGGCCGCTGCCGCCGTGTTCATCGCGATGCGCCGCCTGATCGCCGGCACCAGCATGCGCGCGATGATCGTGGCCCGCATCGGCGAGCGGGCGTACCTCGCGGCGTTCTCCGTTGCGACGGTCGCGGTCTTGATCTGGCTCGGCTTCGCATACGCCGGGGCGCGTCACGATCTCGCAAACCGAGTGCTGTTCGAAATCGGAGTTGACCTGCGGCCGGCGCAACTGGTCGCCCAATTTGTCGCATTTGTTCTGGTCGTGACCGGACTGTCGACCGCCAATCCAACGATCACGACACTCGGCAGACTGGTGCGCCGGCACGATCCGGTTCTCGGCATACTTCGCGTCACGCGCCACCCGTTCTTGTGGGGCATCGCGATTTTTTCGATCGGCCATATGCCGGTGCATGCCGACATCGCAAGCTGGATTCTGTTCGGCACATTGGCCTTCGTCGCGCTCGCCGGCACGTGCAGCATTGACGCGAAGCGCAGAGCGGTTTGGGGCGATGCGTGGGAGGCATTCGCGGCGCGCACCTCGAACGTCCCGTTTGCGGCGATCCTGCGCGGGCGGCAGAGGTTGCGGCCTGCCGAGATCGGGTGGTTGCGTTTCGCCGCGGCCGCCGGATTGTTTGCTTTGTTCGCAATCATCCATCCAGTTCTGTTCGGTGCAAGCGTCCTTCGTTGACACGCGACACGCCCGAATAAATTACCCTCAATCGACTGATATCTAATGATAATTTACCTGCAATGTTGCCGTTGCTCATTCTATTTGTTCATGTTATGTTCTAATGGTCGGCAGCCATCCGAACCGTGTCAGGAGCGTCTTTTCATGCGTGCCGAATTCTCTCATTTCGGGTTCGAAGCGCCGCAAGCCGACGGGCTGTTCTTCGCACTATTTCCCGATGCGCCAGCCGCGGAGCGCCTCACCAAGACCGCACAGCAACTTTGCATCCGGCATCGGCTCGAGGGGCGCGCGTTCGCGCCGGAGCGCTTCCACGTGTCGTTGCTCGGATTTGGCGGGCACGCCGGTCTGCCGCCGGATCTTGTGGCTGGCGCGGCCGAGGCTGCGGCGGGGATCCTGGCGGCGCCGTTCGGGGTGACGTTCGATCATGCGGTGAGTTTTCTCGGGCGGCCGCGTCCGCTCGTCCTGTGCAGCGGTGACGACGTCGCCGAGCTGATCGCGTTTCAGCGCAGCCTTGGCCACGCAATTCAAGCGCGCGGATTGGGCCGGGCGAAGGCACAATACACCCCGCATGTCACGCTGATGTATGACGAGCGCGGCATCGCGGATCACACCGTCGAGCCGGTGACATGGACGGTCCGCGAGCTCGTGCTGGTGCACAGCCTGCGCGGACAGAGCAAGTACATCCCGCTCGGACGCTGGCCGCTGCGCGGCTAGCCGCCGACAACACTCCCTTCGCCGATGCCGAAGCCTGACCGCGCGCCTCGCGCATTGCGTCTCGCGCCCGCATGGCGCACTTCGGGCCATGAACGACATCCTCCTGCTGTCCGGTGCCGGACTGCTCGCGGGCGCGATGAATGCGCTCGCGGGCGGCGGATCGTTCGTGACCCTTCCGGCGCTGATTGCGGTCGGCGTGCCGTCGGTCGTGGCGAATTCGTCCAGCACGGTCGCGCTGTTTCCCGGCGGCGCGGCCAGTGCCTGGGTCTATCGCGGCGGCCTTACGAGTGTCGCGGGAATCCCGGCGCGCGCCGCGCTGATCACGACGCTGGTGGGCGGGCTGCTCGGTGCGCTCCTGCTGTTGTGGACGCCAAGCTCTGCCTTCGATCGCGTGCTGCCGTGGCTGCTGCTGATCGCCACGGTCGTGCTCGCGTCCGGCCCGCGGCTTGGACCCTGGCTGCGCGCGCGCTTTCGCGCCGGCCGCGGCGTTGTGCTCGCGGTCCAGTTCCTGCTCGGCATCTACGGCGGCTACTTCGGCGGCGCGGTCGGGCTGATGATGGTGGCGGTGTGGTGCCTGCTCGACAGCGCCGACATCAAGGCGCTGAACGCGCCGCGCACCCTGATGGTCACGGCCGCGAACAGCGTCGCAGTCATCTGCTTCATCGTTGCGGGCGCGGTGCGCTGGCCGGAAACGCTGGTGCTCGGTCTCGGCGCGATTGCGGGCGGCTACGGTGGCGCGCGGCTCGGCCGCGTGTTGCCGCCTGCGGCGGTGCGTGCCGCAACGCTCACCGTCGCGGCCGGCATGACGGTGGCGTTCTTCCTGCGCGCCTATGTTCGCGGCTAGACTGCGCCGCGTCATTGCACGGAACAACCCATGCCCCTCACCATCTACGGCATCAAGAACTGCGACACGATGAAGAAGGCGCGCGCGTTCCTCGACAAGCGCGGCGTCGCCTACGTCTTCCACGACTACAAGGTCGCCGGCATCGACAAGGCCAAGCTCGAAGGCTGGGCGAAGAAGGCCGGCTGGGAAACGCTGCTCAACAAGGCCGGCACCACGTTCCGCAAGCTGCCCGACAAGGACAAGGAAGGCCTCACCGAGGCGAAGGCGATCAAGCTGATGCTGGCGCAGCCCTCGATGATCAAGCGCCCGGTGCTCGAGCTTGGCGGCGGCAAGCTGCTCGTCGGCTTCAAGCCGGAGCAATACGAGGCGGTGCGGTAGTTCGCCGTCGTGCCCGGGCTTGTCCCGGGCACCCCGATAGAGTGGGCACGATTCTCCGAACCTAAGCGGGATGGCCGGGACAAGCCCGGCCATGACGAACTAAGCTAGACCGATCCCTTATCCCATCAATTGAGTGTTCCCATGGAAATCTCCCTCAAGGGCCGCGCCGCCATCATCACCGGCGGTTCGAAAGGCATCGGCCTTGCGATCGCGACGCGGTTCGCCGCTTCGGGCGCAGATGTCGCGATGGTCGCGCGCGGGCGCGACGCGCTCGATGCCGCGGTGGCGCAAGTGCAGGCGACGACGAACAGCCGCGTCGTCGGCGTGCAGGGCGATGTCGGCGTCGAGGCCGACACGCGGCGCGCCTACGACGAGGCGATGGCCGCGCTCGGCCGCGATCGACATTCTGGTGAACAATGCCGGCACGTCGCGCGCCGGCCCGTTCGACGCGATGTCGGACGCGCTCCTGCAGGAGGACTTGGAGCTGAAGCTGTTCGCCGCGGTGCGGCTCTGCCGCCTCGCGATCCCGCAGATGAAGGAGCGTAAGTGGGGCCGCATCATCAACGTGCTCAACATCGGCGCGAAGGCGCCGCGCGCCGCGAGCGGCCCGACCTCGATCTCGCGCGCCGCCGGCATGGCGTTCACCAAGGCGCTCGCCAGCGAATATGCGCCGTACAATATTCTGGTGAACGGGATGCTGGTCGGGCTGATCGATGCCGACCAGCATGTGCAGAAAGCAAAGTCACGCGGCATCACGCTCGACGAGTACAAGGCGCCACTGGTGAAGGATGTGCCGCTCGGCCGCTTCGGCCGCGCCGAGGAATTCGCCAATCTCGCCTGCTTCCTCGTCTCGGATGCGGGCTCGTACGTCACCGGCACCGCGATCAACGTCGACGGCGGAAGATCGCCGGTGGTCTGAGACATTCTCCGCTCATTCCCGCGTAAGCGGGAATCCAGAGCCGAAAACTGGGTCCCGCTTTCGCGGGGACGAGCGGTGGTTAAACCGCAAGCCCCTCGATCGCGAACACCCTTGCGGGCGCGCCGTCGGCGCCGGGAATTTTCAGCGGCGCCGCGCACAGCAGCGTGCGCGGACCCTTCACCGCCGACGTGTTGACCAGATATTCGATCAAGGTCACGCCCGAGCGCAGCAGCGTGTCGTGCGTCACATGCTCCGGCGTCGGCGCAACATGGCCGTCGAGCAGCAGCCGGATCGCATAGTCCTGCGGAAAGTCGAACGCGACCGCGCTCGGCTTCTGCGCATTCAGCCATTCGGCCGCCTCGCGCGTCAGGTACGGCGCATCCTTCCAGAACGCGGCCGTCGTGTTGTCCCGCTTGGTGTCCCATCCGGATGACAGCAGAAAGATCTCACCCTGCGCGCCGCCGGGATCGGCCTTGGCGAGCCGCGCCGCATCGATCGCGGTGTTCGGTTCGACATCGCGCAGATCGAACACGCGCGCCGGTCCGACCACGCGGCCGAGCGGCGTCGCCTCGATGGTCGGCGCATGCGCGACGAAATGCGCCTGCGCATCGACATGCGTGAAGCCGTGGCAGGTGGTGGCGAGATGCGTGATGCGGAACTGATCGCCCGCCGCGATATCGCCCTTCACGGTAATCTTCGGCGACCAGCGGAAATGCTCCCCGATCGGCATGCTGAGGTCGACGATCTGCATGGGCTCCCCGGTGTTTGCGCGATTGTCCGCCGCCGCCTCATGCGTACACTGGCCGGCGCAAACAAAGAAGCAGGGGAAACATGAGGCGGCTCGCGGGAAAAGTTGCGATCGTCACCGGAGGCGCGGGCGGCATCGGCGCCGCGACCGGGCTGCTGTTCTGTCAGGAGGGCGCGCGCGTTGCGCTGGTGGACAACAGCAAGGACGCGATGAACGAAACGCTCGCGCACATCCGCGCCACGGTGGCGGATGCGCAAGTGACAGGTATCGTGACGGATGTTGGGAAAGAGCAGGCGGCCGACGAAGCGGTTGTGGTAACCAAAAAAACCTTTGGCGCGATCGATGTGCTGATCAATCTCGCGGGCGTCCGCTCCTATGAGCCACTCGCGGAGGCAAAGCGCGAGACATGGGAACGGCTGATCGCGATCAACCTGTTGAGCTATGCGGCCTTCACGCGCGCGGCGCTGCCCGACCTGCGCGCGCAGCGCGGCAACATCGTCAACATCTCGTCGACGCATGCGGTGAATTCGCGTGCCGGCATGGGGCAGTACGACGTCACGAAAGCCGGCATCGTGTCGCTCACGCGCACGACCGCGTTCGAGGAAGCGAGGCACGGCGTGCGCGTCAACGCGGTATGCCCGGGCGCGACGCTGACGCCGTTCCACCTGCGCCGTGCCGCAGCGGCCGGGCGCACGCGGGAGAACCTCGATCAGGATGCCGGGAAGGCCTGTCTGCTCGGCCGCTGGGCCGATCCGCGCGAGGTCGCGCTGCCGATCCTGTGGCTCGCCTCCGACGAAGCCTCCTACATGACCGGCGCCGTGCTGATGGTCGACGGTGGGCAATTCACGCACTAACCTTCGGCTTCCACCAAACCAGCGCGACGCCGATCGTTGCCGCGACAAGCCCGATCAGCGCGATCGGCTTCAGATGCTCGTCGATCAGCAGCCATGCAACGATCAGCGATGCGCCCGGCACGATGAAGAAACCGGACGCGGCTTTTGCGGCGCCATAGCGGTCCATCATCAGATTGTAGACCGCCATGCCGCCGATCGACATGAACAGCACGTTCCAGGTCATCGCGAGTCCGAGACTCGGCGTCCAGCGCACATGCGGCGTTTCGAAGAACAGCGTGAGCGCGATCCCCAGCAGCGCGCCGCCGATCAACTGTACGGCGGTCGCCTCGAACGGCGGCACGTCGGCGGCGAATTTCTTCAGGTAGAGCGTCCCAGCCGAAAGCCCGAACAGGCTCACGCCGAGCAGCAGCATGATGGAGAAGTCGGCATCATGCGGAACGCCGAGCGCGACGCCGGTCAAGCCCAGCACGAAGCCGAGCCATTGCCACCACGCGAAGCGCTCGCGCAGCAACCAGACGCCGAGCGCCGCGGTGAGGATCGGGTGGAAGGCATGCACCAGCGCGGTCGGCGTCGCCGCGACGCTGATCAGCGCCTTGTGGGCGGTCGCAAGCGCCAGCCCATGCACCAGCGCGCCGCCGATCATCAGATGTGGCCAGCGAGCTTTGAGCGGCCCGAGCGGGCGCCGGAGTGCCAGCACCATGAGGATCGCCGCGACGGCGGCGAGCGAGAGGCGCACCGCGACGAACAGATACGGCGTGATGTCGGCGAGCCCGACCTTGGCGGCCGTGTAGGACGACGCCCAGAAGACCGCGAACATGAACGGGAGAAGGGCAGGGAGCATGGAGACTCGGGCGCTCGTGAGGTTTCGCTATACCGGCTTCGCGTGGGCCGCGCCCTTCTTCGTTCGGCTCAGGTCCCTTCGCGCGACGCATACCGGGTTCCCGAACGCCGAAATCAACCGATTGTTAACCATGTTTCTGCACGCTGCGCGGTGAAAAGCAGCCCTTGCGCCCCGATTCCCTTGGGAGAATTCAAATGGATCCGTTTCGTCAGTCCACGCGGCAGCGCTCGCATCTGGCGGGTGCGGAGAACATCCTGCGGATCGGCCGCGGCGAGGAGCGGGCGCCTCATCCGGCGATCCGCGACGGCGAATTGACCCGCAAGGGTCAGGCGGCGCTCGATCTGGTCAGCCAGGTGGCCGACACGATCAACGCCACCGAGAACCGCATCGAGACGCTGCTGGTGCGCGCGCTCGAGCAACTCAAGACGATGGAAGACCGCAACCGCGAACTCGAGGAGCGTGCCGCGCAGGCCGAGGCGCGCGCGCGCGAAGCCGAGAAGTGGCTGATGCGCCTGCATGTCGAGATGGAAGACAAGTTCACCTCGTGGAAGGGTGCGCAGGCGCGCAACCTCGCGGGCTCCGCGGCGGCCTGATTTCGCCACGACTTTTCCATAGACGCGGGCGACAAGGCCGCGCCGCTCATGCTTTGGCGGCGCGTAACAAGACAGGGAAGACAATGACCCGCTCGCTCGTGCTGCTCGCGATCCTGATGGTGTCCACCGCGACACCGGGCCAGGCGCAACTGCCGGGGAGCACGAATCCCCCGCTGCCGCTGCCGCCTTTCCTCACCCCGCGCGGCACGCCCGAAGACCAGCGCAACTGCCGTCCCGACGCCGTGCGCCTCTGCAAGGACGTGATGGGCAACGACGATCAGGTGCTGCGCTGCTTTCAGGCGCGGCGGCGTGAGCTGAGCCCGCCCGTGTCTCGCAGTGCTGGAGAAGTACGGGCGCTGACTATCGGTAAATCCTCAATCGATCGCGCGATAGATCCGCTCGTCGTAAAGTGCGCCGAGCATCGGGGCGAGCTTGTCGCGGAATGTCTTCTGCGCTGATGCCGCCCCGCGCGCGTCGTAGGCCTTCTGGTCCTTCCACACCTCCACGACCGTGAAGTGGTTGGGACGGTTCGTCTGCTGCACCGCTTCGAAGCGCTGGTTGCCATCGCCTTTGCGGCTGTCGGTCGCGAGCGGATTGAGGATCGCGATCAGGTCTTCCTTGCGCGGGGGCGGCACGTCGACATGGCTCGCGACATAAACGGCGCGCTTCGCCTTGATCGGCTCGTTGGCGGCGACTGCGAATGCGTTGTGCACGCGCTCGTCTGACGGTCCGTGCTGGATACCCTTCAGCTTGTCGCGGAGCGCCGTGGTGGCGGCGGATTTGCCGTGCGCATCGAATGCGGCCTGATCCTTCCAGATTTCCAGCACCACGAAGCGGTTATTGCGGCCGAGCTCCTGCGCGACCTCGACACGTTGGTTGCCGTCTTCCTTCCGCGCCGCATCGCGGTACTGCTTGAGCAGCGTCGCGCCCTGCTTGGCGGATGACACCGCGACCTCGACGTAATTGGCGATATGGATCGGCCCGGCGGGTGCGGGCGCCGGCGTTTGCGCGCCCGCGGTCTCGATCATCGGCACCATCAGCGTCATGGCGAGCAAGCTCAATAATGTCAGGCGCATGTCTCTCCCCAGCGTCGTTTGTTGTGTTCCCCGATGGTAGGGCGCGACGGAACTCGGGGTCAATCGCGCCGGGAAACGTCACACGATCGGCCCATTTGATCGCTATATTCCGATCATGCACGGGGAGCTTCAGGCCATCAGGGCCGGGCTCCCCGTTTGCTTTCACACGACGAAAACGAGGAGACCCCGATGCGTTATCGCGTTTATGTCGGTCCGCGCGGCTCCGAGACTATTGCGCCGCTGCAGAAGGACCAGTTTCTCTACAAGGAGTTCGGCTCCCTCGACGACGCGTTTGGATGGGCGCGCCACATCAACGGCTCGGGCCGCGTCACGCTGCTGATCGACGGCGACGACGGCACCAATCTCACCAAGCGTGAGGTCAGCGCTGCGCTCAATCACTCCGAATACGCGCTGTCGGAACGCGCCGCTTAGCGGAACATCGGCGCGCCGCAACCGTTATCGTACAGACGAGAACGAGGAGAATTTCCATGCAGCAGAACATCAAGGAACATATGGACGTGATCGGCTCGGACGGAACGTTCGTCGGCAAGGTCGACCATGTGCAAGGCACCGAGATCAAGCTGACCAAGAACTCGGATGCATCCGGCCAGCACCACTTCATCCCGCTCGATTGGGTGGATCGCGTGGACGCCCACGTGCACCTGAAGAAGGCCGCGCAGGACGCCAAGAAGCAGTGGCGCGCTGCGGCGTAGCGCCTGCAATCACGGAGTACGTTGAGAAGCCCGGCCTTCGCGCCGGGCTTCTTGCTGTTTGGTCCGCGGAGTTCCATGTCTTGATAAGTGAACGAGGAAGGGCACGTCATGGCGGACTACCGCACCGCTCTCATCGTCGGCGCCGGCAGCGGGCTTTCTGCCTCGCTCGCGCGGCTGTTCGACAAGAATGGCCTGAAGGTCGCGCTCGCGGCGCGGTCGCAGGACAAGCTTGCGGCACTCGCAGGCGAGATCGGTGCCTTCACGGTGGCCTGCGATGCCAGCAAGCAGGGCGACGTGGAGAAGTTGTTCGCCGCCGTTGAGGAAAAATTCGGCGCGCCCGACGTCGTTGTGTACAATGCGAGCTTCCGCACGCGTGGCGCGTTCACCGATCTCAACCCTGCTGATGTCGAGAAAGCGATTTCGGTGTCGGCGTTCGGTGGTTTTCTGGTCGCGCAACAGGCGGCCAAGCGCATGCTGCCGCAAGGCGAAGGCGCGATCATGTTCACTGGTGCGTCGGCGAGCGTGAAGGGTTACGCGCAATCGGTGCCATTCGCGATGGGGAAGTTCGCGTTGCGCGGCCTCGCACAGGCAATGGCGCGCGAACTCGCCCCACGCGGCATTCACGTCGCGCATTTCGTGATCGACGGCGGCATCCGCAGCGCTCGCCGCCCGCCGTCATCTGACAAGCCGGACGCGCTGCTCGATCCGGACGCGATCGCGCAAAGCTACTGGCACGTGCTGCAACAACCCCGAAATGCCTGGAGTTGGGAGATTGAATTGCGCCCTTGGGTGGAGAGTTTTTAGCCGGTCAGCTTGGCCCAGCCCTGTTTCACCATGGTGGTGACGCTGTCGACGTTCTTGGCGACGACTTCCCAGTTCACCATGCGCTCCGTGCCTGTCTTCGAGGCGGTATCGGACACATAGGCGCCGCCGACGGTCAGCGCCGCGCCGAGAATCATCCCAAAGATCAAACGCATCGCACGCTCCTTCACGCCCGAACGGGCTGCGGAAACAATGGCGCATCAACACAATCCAACGCAAGTGGAACTCTTACGGGCGCAGCAGCAATGTGAATTGCGGCAACTCTGCCTCAATCTCGTCACCATGATGCCAAATGAAGAAGTACCCATTGGTCTTCCGAAGCCGAACCGCAGGGGAACGCGATGAGCGTGCGGATCACGGCCGCAGGAGCGGTAGCCGTTGCTTTGCTTGCCTACCTCACCGCGCCTGTTAGTGCCTGCGACGAGCGATATATCAAGAAGTGCGAGAAGGCGTCCGCTGCCGCGGCCGCCGCGGTGGAGACTGCTGCGGACGCGCCCGTTGCAAAGCGCAAATCCACGCGCCGCGTGACAGTCGTCCTGTCGCGCAACACCAGATCGACGCGCTTGGCCCAACGCACGCGTGCGCCCGGCTTCACGATCAAGCGTGAGCGGAGCATGACGCTCGCCTCCGCCGAGTCGCGCATGGTGACCCTGCCGCGCGAGTCGGCGCTGGCGCGCCGCTTCCGCGGCTTCATCGACCCGCAGCCAATCGCGCAGAATGCGTTCGAAGCGCTGCGCAAGCCGCATCTGGTTGCCGAGAATCTCGAACCGCCTGTGGCGGCATCGGCCGACGCACCGGCGGTTGCCGAAGCGGCGACACCTGTGCCGGTCGTGGCGCCTGTACCGGCTGCAGCGCCTGCACCGGCGCCCGCGCCGGCTGTCATCACCACGGCGAAACAGGACCGCGTCGCGCCCAAACCGGCCGCGATGGAGTTGGCTTCGGCCGAGTCGAAGCCCGTCGTGCTCCCCGAACCCCCGGCTCCGGCGCGCGCTTCAATGTTCTCAGCCAGCGCCGCGCCGGCGCCCGTCGTAGCGCCGCAAGCGGTCGCAAGCGAAGCGCCGGCCGCCCCGTCGAGCCCGTTCTCGGTCCACCATCTGGTGATCGCTCTCTGCGGGGCCCTTGGCGCAGCGGGTGCGTTGCGCTTTGTTGTTGGGGCATGATCCTCGGACAGACGGCACGCCATCACACTCGCGGCAATCCTGACGATCGCTCTGCTCTTCCGTGGCAGACGCGCAGACCAAGCGGCGCGGCAAAAAGGAAGAACAGGCAGCGCCCACGGCACCGGGTGATAAACGCGACCGAGTCGTGGCTGCGCCCGGCACACCGTTCCACGGCCGGGCTTACTGGCAGGCGACCGCGCAATGCGGCGGCATTTATTTCAAGCTCGGGACGGTGATTTCTGATGCGGCCATCCGGGCGAAAGTGGTGAAGCCCGATCCCGCCGCTTACGCGCAACTCTCGAAGGAAGCCGATGGCGCGAGCAAAACCGCCACGGCGTTCTTCGAAGCCTCTGAGCGATTTCTCATCGCGGACCGCAAGGTCGCCCGCGACGAGGCGGTGATGACCTACGACGCGGTTGCGAGCAGCAATGGCGATCGTGTGAAGACCGCGGAAGCTGCTGTACAGGCGGCGAAAGCCGTGTCCGGAGCTTTACAAGACCTGCCGCGGCGCGTTCCCGCAGGTCTGCAACGATAATTCGGCGCTGACCAACTAGGCGCGCCGCTCGGCCTTCCAGAACGGCCCGTCGGGCGTCATCTCGACCACCCGGTTGCGGCCTTCGCGTTTGGCGACCTTCAGGCCGTTCTCGGCACGTCGCAGCAGGAATTCCGCCGTGTCGCCCTTTGATCGCATCGGCGATGCCGATCGAGGTGGTCAACCGGCCATTGCCGTTCGGATGGCGGACGAGTGCGTGGGCCATCAGCATCTGGCGGAATTTCTCCGCGGTCGGAGCCACATCGCTTGCGCGCGTGTGCGGGAGGATGACGGCGAATTCGTCGCCGCCGAAACGCGCCACGACGTCGCTGGCACGCACCTGCGCTTTCAGCAACATGGCGATCGAGCGCAGCACGCGATCGCCAGTATAGTTTCCGAAGCTCTCGTTGAACGCCGCGAAGTAGTCCAGGTCACACAGCATGACCGATATCGGCTGCCGCGACTCCGCCGCACTCTCCAGCATCTTGGCGAGCGTGCTGTCGAACGTCGTCCGGCTCGGCAGTGCGGTGGTGGGACAGGTGCGGCATTCGTCGCGCACAGCGGCGAGCTGCTGCCTCAGCGTGCTGATCTCGTGGTTCGCCGCATCCATGCGCGCCTCGAACTGACCGAAGCGCGACTGACTTTCCCGGGTGGCCTGCGTCAGGCGATCGATCGCACCGAGCAGATCCTGCAAGGTCAGTGCGTCGCTCGAGCCGAGCACGTTCGCTTCCGCCGCGATGGTGTTGCGGTGAGCCTGCGCGCTACTGATCGCGCCTTCGATCGAGGTGGCAATGTCGTCCAGCCTGCCGGTCAGCCGCGTCGCGGCGGCATCGGGTTTTCCTGCGAGACGCCACGGCGACAGGTGCGTCTCGTGCAGGCTCGTGATGTCGGGGCCGGTCAGCGCGCCATTACGCAGCTTGATCGCGTCGGCCGCCGCATTGAGGGTGGCATTGCGACCGCTCTTGTAAGCAAACCAGAACTCGAACTGGTGCGGTTGGAACGGGAGACGGCTCGCGCGCAGTTCCTCGACGATCGTGTCGCCGAGAAGGCTACGGTCATCGGCGCCGGTACGCGCGGGCGACATTCTGTCGAACTCAAGAACTGGGCGCGCGGATCGCGGCGGCTTTCCACGGCACGTGAATGTGTATCGTGGACCCCATGTCACAACATTGGGTTAAGACCCTCGCATAACGGTCGGGCACGAGACGGGCAAAAGCCTCAACTCCCCACACGGAACAACAGCGACAAACATGCGTTGAAACCCACCAGAGTGAAACAGAAGGGAGAACCCAAATGCGCAACGGAATTTACCTCGCGGCCGCAGCCGCGTTCATGATCGCGGCGCCGGCCGCCGCGGGTGACTTACGTAACGTCCAATCGACCGAAATCTCGTCGCAGGGCGTCTATCTGGAAGGCCCGGGCGTTGGCGTTCGTGTCGGCCCGGATCGCCGTGACCGCTATCACGAGCGTCGCCGTTGGCGCGACCGCGAGGTCCGCGGTGACAGGTGCAAGACCGTAACGGTCCGCGAGACCCGGCCGGATGGCTCGGTTGTGACCCGTACCCGTTCGCGTTGCTGATCCTCCCTGCAGCGGCGTGAACGCATGAAGATGGCCCCAATTGCGGGGCCATCTTTTCGTTTGGGGCAAGCTCTCCCGCCTGCGGTCTGCTACATCTTGGATATTGAGACCCCGGGGGCGGCGGTCTATCAGACGTAAAAACCACGGGGAGGGACGCATGACCGTTTTGCTGCGGATCGCCAGCCTGGCGCTGCTCGGGCTTTCCATCGCTTCACCGGCTGCGGCGCAAGACTATCCGGCGCGGCAGGTGCGCGTGATCGTCCCTTTCGGGGCGGGCGGTCCGGCCGACGTCTATGCGCGGGTGATCGCGCAGCATCTGTCCGAGCAGCTCAAGCAGACCTTTGTGGTTGAAAACCGGCCTGGTGCTGGTTCGATCATTGGAACCGACGCCGTCGCGAAGTCCGCGCCCGACGGCTACACGCTGCTGCTCATGTCGAACACTCACACGACGAATGAATCGCTCGTCGCCAACAAGCCGTTTCAGCTGATGCGTGACTTCGTGCCGGTGGCGACGCTCAACTATTCAGACCTGCTGATGGTCGTGCACCCCTCGGTCGAGGCGAAGGACCTGAAAGAGTTCATCGCGCTCGCCAAGAAAGACCCTGGAAAACTCAACTACGCTTCGTCAGGCGCCGGCACGCCGTATCACATGGCGGGCGAGCTGTTTAAGGCGATGAGCGGCAGCGACATCGTGCATGTGCCGCACAAGGCTTCGGGCGAGGCGCGCAATGCCGTGCTCGGCGGTCATGTGCAGATGATGTTCGACGCCATCACGACGATGGCGGAGAATGCGAAGGCGGGTCAGGTGCGGGCGATCGGCACCACCGGCCTGAAGCGCTCTCCGCTGACGCCGGATATTCCGACCGTGGCGGAGGCCGGTGTGCCGGGCTACGAGGCGACGATCTGGCTCGGCGTGATGGCGCCTGCTGGAACGCCGAAAGAGGTCGTCGACAAGCTTAACGCCGAAATCAACAAGGTTATCAATCGGGCGGACGTGAAGGCGGCCTGGGAGAAGCAGGGCGCCGTGCCGATGGTCATGAGCCCGGCCGAGTTCGACAAATATCTGCGCGCCGACATCGATAAATGGGCCAATGTGGTCAAGATTTCCGGCGCGAAGGTTAATTAAAGGGGGCCATCGCGCCGCAATAAGTCCTTGCCCGGATACGATTTTGGGTGGCGGGCCGCCCGGCGCTGGGCCATACTGGCGCCGGATTGATAGGGCGGATTGGGGTGTATGAGTCTCGACTGGCTGCCCGGGCTTGATCTTTCGACCGGAACCTTCACGCTTCCGTTGTGGGTGGTTGGCGTCGCGGCGGCGCTGTTCGTCGCCCTGATCATCATCGCCATCGTGCGCTCCGGCCTGACCGAACTGGGCAGTCTGGCGTTTCGCATCGCCATCATCGCCATCGCGGTGGTGTTCGGATGGACCTACCTCAACCGCTCCGGCGAGCGTGACCGGGCGGACGAGCGCCGGGCCCTCGATCAGCGTGCTGCCGATCTGGTCGGCCGCGCCGTCGTGCCGGGTTCAGCCATCGCATGCCTTGAGGCGACCAACACCGACACCGTTGAGGGGGCCTGCGAGCGCGCCGTGTTCGCGAGCCCCGAGACCGTCGCGGCAGCGACCGCCTACCTCTCGGCGCGGCTGTCGCTGCTGGCCGATGCGAGCGACTACACGGCGAAGCGCGATCAGTCCTACGAGTCCGCGATTTCCGGGCTGCGCCGCACCATCGCGGCGGACCGGTATGGTTTGGCGTCGCAAGTGCTGGCGACGCGTGACGGCTGCACGGCCGACGCCTGCGACGCCTTCAGCCTCGTCTACGACGACAAGAAGCTCAAAGCGAACCTGCGCGACCGCTTGTTTGACGTTACGGTCGCGCGCTACGCGGTGAACTGGCCGACGCGTTCGCGTCCGCTCGCATCCAGCGCGGTGGCGGGAGCGGAGTATCCTCCAGCCCGACGTTCCCGTCGGCGGCGTCTATCCCACCGGTCATCAACTCCGAGCCCGCCCGCGCCGCCGAACCAGGCCGCGGCTCCGGCTGCCGCGCGCCGCAGCGCCGCCGATCAATTCGGCGCCGGCTTCGGCCGCACGGCGTCCGCCGCCGGCAAAGCAGCCGTCCGGCGGCTCGGCGCCGCTGTCGCTCAATCCGAACGCCAAGCAATAGTCTCAGCCTGAGGACAACCGGGCGCGGCCGTCCTTTCCGCTGCCGCTCTGGGGTAAGACATTGGCCATGTTCTCATCCGTCCTGATTGCCAACCGCGGCGAGATCGCCGTTCGCGTCGCGCGCACCGCAAAGCGGCTCGGCCTGCGCGTGATCGCGGTCTACTCCGAGGCCGACGCAGGCGCGCTGCACACGCGCGTCGCCGACGAGGCGCATCTGATCGGCCCGCCGCCCGCGCGCGAGAGCTATCTGGTCATCGAGAAGCTGATCGAGGTGGCGCTGCGTACCGGCGCGCAGTGCATCCATCCGGGCTACGGCTTCCTCTCCGAGAACCCGCAATTTGCCGAAGCCTGCGCGGCTGCGGGCATCGTGTTCGTCGGTCCGCCGCCGAACGCGATCCGCGCGATGGGACTGAAGGATCAGGCCAAGGCGCTGATGGAGAAGGCCGGCGTGCCGGTGGTGCCGGGCTATCACGGCGAGAAGCAGGACGCGAAATTCCTGAAGGAGAAGGCCTACGAGATCGGCTATCCGGTGCTGATCAAGGCCGTGGCAGGCGGCGGCGGCAAAGGCATGCGCCGCGTCGACAAGCACGCCGAGTTCGATGCCGCGCTCGAAGGCGCGACGCGCGAGGGGAAATCGTCGTTCGGCGACCCGCGCGTGCTGATCGAGAAATACGTCACGGCGCCGCGCCACATCGAGATGCAGGTGTTCGCCGACAGCGCACGGCAACGTCATCCACCTGAACGAGCGCGACTGCTCGCTGCAGCGCCGCCACCAGAAGGTGATCGAGGAAGCGCCTGCGCCCGGCATGGCCGAAGAGGTGCGCGCGATGATGGGGCGCGCCGCGACCGAGGCTGCGCGCGCGGTCGGCTATCAGGGTGCCGGCACGGTGGAATTCATCGCGGACGGCGCACGGGGCCTGCGGCCGGACGGTTTCTGGTTCATGGAGATGAACACGCGGCTGCAGGTCGAGCATCCGGTGACCGAAGCGATTACCGGGCTCGATCTGGTCGAGATGCAATTTCGTGTGGCGGCGGGCGAGGCGTTGCCGCTCGCGCAGGCGCAGGTGCGCATCCATGGCCACGCCGTCGAAGCGCGGCTCTATGCCGAAGACCCGCAGCGCAATTTCCTGCCGTCGACCGGCAGGCTCGCCGCGCTGGAGTTTCCGGAAGGCGAGGGCGTACGCATCGACACCGGCGTCGAAGCCGGCTCGGTGGTCTCACCCTACTACGATCCGATGATCGCCAAGGTGATCGCGCACGGCGGCGACCGCGCGCAGGCACTCTCGCGCCTGGCGAATGCGCTGGGCGAGACCATCGTCGTCGGCCCGCATTCGAATGCCGCTTTCCTCAAGGCGCTGGTGTCGCATCCGGAGTTTGGCGCCGGGCAATTCGACACCGGGTTCATCGATCGCAACCTGGCTGAACTGACCAAGGCTGATCCGCTGACTGAGGCCGCGGTGATTGGTGCCGCGGTTAAAGCTCTGCTGGCGCCTCAAGTCGCGGATGGCGGAGGCGCCACGTGGCGCGACCCTTGGAGCGCTGCGGACGGATTCGCGCTTGGACCCGAACGAAAACTCGATCTGGACATCACCGTCGACGGCGACCCACGCAACGCTAGCGTGACATGGCGCAACGGCCTGCATGTCACCGTCGATAACGTTCCGGCTGCCCAAGGCGTGAGGCTTCTGCCGATTGGCGGCGGCATGGTCGCGGTCGGGCAGGGCGTGCAGCGCAACGTGGCGCTGAAAGGCTACGACACCGTCGATGTCGATCACCTCGACGGCGACGGCGCCGTGAAGGCGCCGATGCACGGCAAGGTGCTGGCGATTTTCGTTACCCAAGGCGCGCGTGTCACCAAGGGCGAGCGCGTCGCCGTGGTGGAAGCCATGAAGATGGAGCACGCGCTGCTCGCGCCGCTCGACGGCACGGTGAGCGAGATCGCCGCGGAAGTCGGCGCGCAGGTCGCCGAAGGCTCCAAGATCCTGTCGATCGAAGGCGCAGCCTAGCGCGGCAGATTGAGGTCCGCGATTTCCTGTCGTAGCGCATGGCTAAACCGTCGGAAAAAGACGTGCGCAAGTTGCGGAAAGCTTGTCGGAACTTCGACCGGGCAGTGTCAGGCATGCTAAATGCGTCGCCATGCCACTCCATCTCATCAAGCTCTGTGTCGGCTGCGATTCCGTTCAGGACCTGAAGGACTGGATCAAGGAGCAGCGCGCCAAAAAGAAGAAGGCAGGCGATCCGGGCGAGCGTTTCCACCGCACCCGCATGGTGCCGAAGCGCGTCGACCAGCTGCTCGATGGCGGCTCGCTGTTCTGGGTGATCAAGGGCGAGTTGCTCTGCCGCGAGCGCATCCTCGGCATCGTGCCGTTCACCGATAAGGACGGCATCGGCCGTTGCCGAATCGTGCTCGACGGCAAGGTGAAGCTGGTGCAGCCGCGCCCGTACCGTGCCTTTCAGGGCTGGCGATACCTCGAGCCCAAGGATGCTCCGCCGGACCTCGACCGCGCGGCCCCCGGCGCGCGCAACATGCCCGAACAAATGCGGCGCGAACTGCGCGAACTTGGCCTATTGTAGGCGCCGCGCCCTCCGATCTAGATTCAAGGCGGGCGGCTAACGCTTTCAAGACATAACAATATTCGGGAGGGACGACATGCTGCGCAGGGACGTGCTCAAGGGAATTGCCGCGGCTGGCGCTGCCAGCGTGGCCGGGACACAGAAGCGCCGCCGCGCAGGATGTGATCAAGATCGGCGCATGCCTGTCGCTGGTCGGCGGCTTCCAGACTGTCGGCCGTCAGGCGCTCGCGGGCGCCAAGACCTACATGGCGGTGAACGGCGACCGCGTCGCCGGCAAGAAGATCGAGCTGATCGTGCGCGACGACACCGGCGTGCCGGACGTCGCGCGGCGCATCGTTCAAGAGATGATCGTCAACGAGAAGGTCAACATCGTGCTCGGCGGCATCACGCCGACGGCACTCAGCCTTTCGCAACTCGCCACGCAATCGAAAATCCCGATCGTGGTCATCATCTCGGGCGCTTCGGTCACCATCGACCGCTCGCCCTACATGACGCGCACCAGCTTCACGCTCGGCCAGTCCTCGATGATCATGGGCCAGTGGGCGGCCAAGAACGGCAGCAAGAAGGTCGTCACGCTGGTGAACGACTGGGCGCCGGGCGCCGAATCCGAGGCGGCGTTCACCACCGCATTCACGGCCGGTGGCGGCGAGGTGATCGAGAAGCTGAAGGTGCCGCTTGCGAACCCGGACTTCGCGCCGTTCCTGCAGCGCATCCGCGACCTGAAGCCGGACACGGCGTTCATCTACTTCCCCGGCCAGCAGGGCGGCACGTTCGCGCGCCAGTTCAAGGAGCGCGGGCTCGACCAGGCCAACATCAAGATCATCGGGCCGGGCGACCTGACCGACGACGACGAATTGCCGGGGCAGGGCGACGTGATGCTCGGCGTGATCACGGCGCACAATTATTCCGCCGCGCACGACTCCGCCGCGAACAAGAAATACGTCGAGGACTTCAAGAAGCTGAACAACTTCCGCCCGAACTTCATCTCGGTCGGCGGCTGGGACGGCATGCACCTGATCTACGAGGCGCTGAAGAAGACCAATGGCGCGACCGATGGCGACGCCCTGATGGCCGCCATGAAGGGCATGGCGTGGGAAAGCCCGCGCGGCCCGATCTCGATCGACCCGGAAACGCGCGACATCGTGCAGACGATCTATATGCGCAAGGTCGAGAAGGTGAACGGCGAGCTGTTCAATGTCGAGTTCGACAAGGTCGACGCCGTCAAGGATCCCACGAAGAAAGAAGTCATCGTAGATGATCATCGAGCGCCAGGAAGACGTCACACCGGCCGTGCTGAAGGAACTGGAGCGCGCGCCCAATGCGCGCTTCAAGGAAGTCATGGGCGCCTTCATCCGCCACATGCATGACTTCGTGCGCGACTTCGAAGCTGACCGAGGAAGAGTTCCGCACCGCGATGAACTACGTCGTGGCGCTCGGCAAGGCGAGCAACGAGTTTCACAACGAGGCGGTGCTGATCTCCGGCTCGCTCGGCATTTCGTCGCTCGTCTGCCTGCTCAACAATTCCGACGGCCAGACCGACACCGACGCGAGCCTGCTCGGGCCGTTCTGGCGCGAGCAGTCGCCGGTCACGCCGAACGGCGGCTCCATCGTCCGCTCAGCCACGCCGGGCCCGGCGCTGTTCGTGAAGGCCTGGTTCCGCGACCGGGCCGGCAAGCCGATCAAGGGCGCCGAGGTCGACATCTGGCAGTCCTCGACCGAGGGCTTCTACGAGAACCAGGACCCCGGGCAGGCGGACATGAACCTGCGCGGCAAGTTCTTCACCGACGAGAACGGCCACATCGCGTTCCAGAGCATCAAGCCGGCCGGCTATCCGATCCCGATCAGCGGGCCGACCGGCGAACTGTTGCGCGCGCAGGGCCGCCACAACATGCGCCCCGCGCATCTTCACTTCCTGGCTTCAAAGGATGGGTTCAAGACGCTGATTTCGCAGATCTATGTCGCGGACGACAAGAACATCGACAGCGACGTGCAGTTCGGCGTCACGCGCCACCTGATCGGCAATTTCGTCAAGCACGACGGCCCGGCGCCGGCCGCAAACGTGACCGGTCCATGGTATTCGCTCGACCATAACTTCGTGATGGAGGCGGGGCCGTCGAAGCTCCCGCGCGCGCCGATCACCGGCAAGGCGCAGGGCGAGCGTCCGGCGCTGCCGGTTCTGGAGCGGGTGGGGTAACGGAAGAAATCGTAGCCCGGCTCGAGCGAAGCGAAAGCCGGGGATGCAGCAGGTTGGCGACGGTACAGAAGATGCCCGCGGTTTTGCTGCGCTCAAGCCCGGGCTACGGGCTACACCCCCACATTATCGATCAGCCGCGTCTTCCCGATCTTCGCCGCCACCAGCAGCCGGACCGGCCCGTCCTTGATCGACCTGACCGGCGCCAGCGTCTCGGCGTGGCGCGCTTCCAGATAGTCGAGCGCGAACCCGGCCCGCTCGATCGCCTCGCGGCCTTCGCTCAGGATCGTGGCGATCGGCCGGCCCTTGGCGATCTTCTCGGCGCACAGCTTCAGCACCCGGTGCAGCACCGGCGCGGCGGCGCGCTCGTCCGCCGACAGGTAGACGTTACGCGACGACATCGCGAGGCCGTCCTTCTCGCGCACTGTCGGCACGCCGATCACCTTCAGCGGCAGATCAAGATCGCGCGCCATGCGGGTGACGACCTTGAGCTGCTGGTAGTCCTTCTCGCCGAAGACCGCGATGTCGGGCGTCGACTTGCGTGAACAGCTTGGCCACCACGGTCGCGACGCCCTTGAAGAAGTCCGGACGGAACGCGTCCTCAAGCCCGGCGGTCGCCGGCCCCGCGGGCACGACGCGTGTCGCAAATCCTTCCGGGTACATCACGGCGGCATTCGCCGGCGCCCAGACGAGGTCGGTCTTCAGTTCAGCCAGCGCTGCAACATCGGCCGCGAAGGTGCGGGGATAGGTGGAGAAATCTTCCGTCGGTGCGAACTGCGCCGGGTTGACGAAGATCGACACCACCACGCGGTCGGCGCGCTGGCGCGCGACGCGCACCAGCTTGAGATGCCCGGCATGCAGCGCGCCCATGGTCGGCACCAGCGCGACCGTCTCGCCGCGCTTCGCGCCAGCGTGCGATCTCCCGGCGCAGCGCCGCAACGGTTTTCGCGATCTTCGGAAGGCTTCGCCATCGATCGTCCCGGCCGTAGGGCGCGCAAACTAGCAGCGCCGTTTACGGATCGCGAGCGTGGTTAACCAGTCTTTTTGAGTTCGCGTGCATTTCGCCTTGACCTTGACGCAAATGGATTCAGATTATTGGGCGTTGTGGGGTTTGAGTTCATGTTGCTTCAGGCAACAAGTGGCGTACCGCGTTCCGCGCATGTGATCGTGCTCGGCAACGAGAAGGGCGGCTCGGGCAAATCCACAACCGCGATGCATATCGCGGTCGCGCTCCTGAAAGCCGGACAGCGCGTCGCCACGATCGACCTCGACAGCCGCCAGAAGACCTTCACGCATTACGTCGAGAACCGCCGCGACAGCGCGCAGCGCATGGGCGTCAAGCTCGAGGTTCCCGACCACTACGCGATCGCGCGCTCCGATGGCGTCCGCGTCGACGAGAACGAGGCCGCGGAGTTCGCGGGCTTCGCGGCGGCGATCAACGAGGTCGAGCACACGCACGATTTCGTCGTGGTCGATACGCCGGGCAACGACACCTACCTGATGCGGCTGGCGCACTCGATGGCGGACACGCTGGTCACGCCGCTCAACGACAGTTTCCTCGATTTCGACGTGCTCGGCACGATCGACCCGGCGACCTTCGAGGTCACCGGCGCAAGCCACTACGCCGAGATGGTGCGCTATGCGCGGCGCCAGCGGCGCATCGTAGATGGCGGGCTGACCGACTGGATCGTGGTGCGCAATCGCCTGGCGCTGCTCGGCTCGCGCAACAAGAAGATGGTCGGCGAATGCCTCGACCGGCTCGGGCTGCGACTCGGATTCCGGCCGACGGAAGGGTTCTCAGAGCGCGTGGTGTTCCGCGAATTCTTCCCCTTTGGACTCACCGCGCTGGATCAGCTCGACGAGTCGACGCTTGGTCAAAAGCCGAACCTGTCGCACCTGACCGCCCGGCAGGAGGTGCGCCGCCTGATCGACGCGCTGAAACTGCCGATCGACGAGCGCGGGCGCAGGCGGGCCGCCGCCCGCGCCGAATGGGTCGCAACCCAGGACAAGCCGCTTGATATCGACGACTTGATCGGCGAGGAACCGGCCCGTGAGCCCCGTGGCATTGCGCCGGGTGGACAGGATGCCACTTTATAGCTGAAAGCCGGTAATATCTGGCCGAAGGCTAGAGAATGGCATCCGAACGCGACAAGACACCCGCCCCCGCCAGCGCCCGCAGCGACCCCACCAAGGCGTCGCCACGTGCAGAAATCGACGCGTTCATTCGGCGCGCCCGCACCATGGCCCCCCCGGTCGGCGCGGGGAAACGCGGCCGGCTGATCTTCGCGCTCGACGCCACGATGAGCCGCCAGCCGACCTGGGATACCGCCTGCCGCCTGCAGGGCGAGATGTTCCGCGAAGCCGGATCGATCGGCGGACTCGACGTTCAGCTCGTGTATTTCCGCGGCCTGAACGAGTGCCGCGCCTCGCGCTGGGTCTCGGACGGCAACGGCCTCGGCGAACTGATGTCACGGATCGGCTGCCAAGGTGGACACACGCAGATCAGCAAGGTGTTGAGCCACACCCGCAACGAGTCCGACCGGGCGAAGGTGCAGGCGCTGGTGTATGTCGGCGACGCGATGGAAGAAGCGATCGACGATCTTGCGGCGGCCGCCGGCGAACTGGGGTTGCGCGGCATTCCGGCATTCATGTTTCAGGAGGGCCATGACCCGATCGCCGAACAGGCGTTTCGCGAGATCGCGCGGCTTGACACGCGGCGCGTACTGCCGCTTCGACCTGAGCGCGGCGGGCGAACTGGCCGAACTGTTGCGCGCGGCGGCCGCCTATGCGGCGGGCGGCGTCAAGGCGCTGGAAAATCTTTCCGCGCAGCGCAAGGGCGGCGCGCAGAAGCTGCTCGCGCAGATGAGATAGCGATGACGGTACTGCTCGGGATCGTCTCGCTCGCCATTCTGCTGTGGGCGGCACAGAAATATCTCAAGGCCGATCCGCGCAAGATCGCGGCCGTGCTCAAACTCTCCGGCGGCATCGCGGCGCTGGCGTTCGCGGCGCTGCTCGGATTCCGCGGCCGCCTCGACATGGCGATCCCGCTCGGAACCATCGGGCTCGGACTGCTGGGCTGGATCCCGTTCGGACCCGCAGGCTTCGGCGCACGCACGCAGAAAAGTTCGGGCCAGGTCTCGCGCGTGCGCTCGGCGTTTCTCGAAATGGAGCTCGATCACGACACCGGCGCGATGCGCGGCGTCATCCTGGCCGGCCCGCACGAAGGCAAGCGGCTTGAGGCGCTGGACGTCGACACTCTGGTGGGGCTCCTCGCCGAGATCGACGAGGAGAGCCGGGCCTTACTGGCAGCGTATCTTGACCGCCGGGATTCCAGCTGGCGTGAGCACGCGCAGGCCGATGCGACATCGGGGCGGAGCAGCCCGTCGCGCGGGCCAATGACGCATGAGGAGGCCTACCAGATCCTTGGCCTTGAGCCCGGTGCCAAGTCCGAGGACATCGTCCGCGCTCATCGGACGCTGATGAAAAGACTCCACCCCGATCTCGGGGGCACCAACTACCTTGCGGCCCGCGTCAACGAGGCGAAAGACACGCTTCTGCGACAACATCGCTGAGTACTCCACAACTCACACACTCAGCGGCTCCCGGTTTGACGCCCTGTTATTGTCGCTGCTGGCTTTCCAGTCTTGGCAGGAGGGTAGCCAAAACGGATTGCGGCTTTGCTAACGCGCGGAACCTGACTTCTGCCCCGAAGCGGGGACGCCTGAAAGCAAAACGCCCCCGTCTCCGGGGGCGTTCGCATCCTTGCGCGCCTGTTTGGCGCTAGTTCTTCGTCGCCATGCAGGCGATATCGTTGCGCTTGAAATATTTGCAGGCGGCTTCGGCGCTGTCCTGGTCGAAGCCGGCGAAGCGGGCGCGGTAAAGCTCCTGATTGCCCTTGGTGACCCGCTCGGTGAACGGCTCGGCCTTGCGCAGCACGTTCTTGGCAACGCTTTGGGCTTCCCGCAGGCGCTCCAGCGCCTCGGTCTCTTTCGGGAAGGCGCCGACCTGGATCATCCAGCCGCTGCGTGCATGAACCGGGCGCGCCATGGGAGCGGCAGGCAGCGTTATCGGATTTGAGGACGCCGACGCGACTTCATACTTCGCCGGTGCTGCGACCGGCGCCGGATTGGCGGGCAGGGTGCCGAGAATGCCGGGACGGGCGCCGGGCGGCGGCGTGCGGTGTTATCACGGCAGGCGGGTTCGCGGCGAAATGGGCGGGTGCGACGCTCGCCGACGGAGCGGGTGTCAGCGGCACCAGCATCGCGGTCTGCACGTTGCCGGCCTTCACCGTGATGGTCTTCACCTTCACGGGGTTGATCGGTTCGCCCGAACCCGGCTTGGGCTCGCGACAGAGATGCGGCGGCCGCCACGGCAGCGTGCGACTGCGCGACGGCAATGTTGGCGGTCTCGACCGGGGCAACCGACGCCGTGGTGACCGTCGCCATCGTCGTCGGCGCGCGACGACATGCGCGGCGCGGTCGCTGCCGGCTGGGCCACCACTTGCGGGGATGTCTGCACCTGCAGCGCGGGCGCGGCGGCCTTCGGCGTGACGGCGGCGACTTCCGTCGATCCAGCCTCGGTGATCTTCGCCACGGTACGCTGCGCCGAGCCTTCGTCGATATACTGCTCGATCAGCGAGCGCATGCGCGCATCGCGCGCGCCGCCGGACGAACCGCCGAGCACGACCGCGACGATATGATGACCGTCGCGCTTCACCGACGATACCAGGTTGAAGCCCGACATGCGGGTGTAGCCGGTCTTGATGCCGTCCACGCCTTCGACGCGGCCGAGCAGCTTGTTGTGATTGCGCATCGCGCGGCCGTGATAGACGAACGCTCGGCGTCGCGAAATAGCGATAGTAGCGCGGGAAGCGGTCCTGGATGGCGCGGCCGAGCGTGGCCTGATCGCGCGCGGTGGTGATCTGGTCGGTCGTCGGGCAGGCCCGACGCATTGACGTAAACGGTGCGCGACATGCCGAGCGCGCGCGCCTTGCGCGTCATCATGCGTGCCGAAGGTCTCTTCGTCGCCGCCGATCGCTTCGGCGACCACGGCTGCCGCATCGTTGGCGGACTTGGTCACCAGCGCGCGGATCGCGTCTTCGACCGAAAGGGTCTGGCCCGGGCGCAGGCCGAGTTTCGACGGCGCCTGCTCGGAGGCGTGCTCGGAGACTTCGAGCCGTGAATCGAGCCTCAGCTTGCCGGCTTCGATCTGCTCGAACAGCAAATAGAGCGTCATGATCTTGGTCAGCGAAGCCGGATGGCGCAGCGCGTCCGCGTTCGCGGCGTGCAGCGTGTTGCCGGAGTTCGCATCGACCACGATCGCCGCGTAAGGCGGGTTGTAGGCGAGGATGTGATGGCGCTTGCGCCGCCGTGCGCATCCGCCGGGTCGCTGGTGATCGCGGTCACGGCGACCGCCGCAGCCAGCACACAAAATCCGAACCGCAGGCCGCGTGCCGGCCCTACTTTCCGCAGCAACATGAAGTTCCCCGTCCTGACGCGCGGGCCAGAAGACCCGCCAACCTTGTTTGATCCGTCCCGAAAAACCCAAGCAGTCCAAACACGTCGATGAGAACGAGCACGGTAGGGGGTACGCAGTTGCGAAAGCGTTAACCGTCCATGCCGGGCTTTTGCTTACGGAGGCGGCCCCGAGTCGCTGCCGATCCTCAGATTGTGCAATGCAAAATTCTCCCTTGACGTTTTTGTGCGCTGCAGTATATCTATTCTGCCTGCCCAAGAGTGAGGCTGGCCAGTGACCACAACACAGCCGGGCCCTGTGCCACGCGGCGGGCCGCAAGAGGATCACCTATGCTGAAAAATTTCGAGGACTTTCAAAAGGTTGGCAAAGAGAACGTGGATGTCGCATTAAAGCAGTTCGGCACCGTGTCGAAGGGCTGGCAGGCGATCGCGACCGAGTTCGCGGACTACTCCAAGAAGAGCTTCGAGGACGGCAGCGCGGCGCTCGAGAAGCTGTTCGGCGCGAAGACGCTGGAGAAGGCGATCGAGGTGCAGAGCGACTACGTGAAGACCGCTTATGAGGGCTTCGTCGCCGAGGCGACCAAGATGGGCGAGCTCTACACCGACCTCGCCAAGGAGACCTACAAGCCGCTCGAAGGCATCCTCGCGAAGGTTTCGCCCGCGAAGTAACCCGAGCCGTTATCGTCGATACGGAAAGCCCGGCCTTGGCCGGGCTTTTTGCTTTTTCCGCAGACGCTAGCCTCTGCGCGACCACCACAGCGCCAGCGGACCGAGCAGAACGCCAGTAGCCAGAAGCGCGAATGCGGCGAGCCAGCCGGACTCCGTCGCGGGTCCGCCGGCCGCATCGAGTGCGACACCCATGCCCCATGCGCCCAGCGCCGACAGACCGAAGCCGACGGTCGAGTGCAGCGCCATCGTGGCGCCGCGCTGGGCCGGAACGGCACTCTGGCTCATGCCGGAGGTGAGGGCGCCCGAATCCGCGGGGACAGTTGCGCCATAGATGAGGACAAGCAGCAGCACGATCAGCGGCGAGGCCGTCGCGCTGAATCCGATCGCGAGCGCCACGGCGGCGGACGCGAGCATCACGAGCGTGATCGCACGATGGCGGCCGAAGCGAATGGCCGCTTCGTTGCCCAGGATGCTGGCGGGAAGCGAAAGAACCGTCACGATCACGCTGAGCGCGATCGGCCCAAGCAGCACGTCGCCGTCGTTGCGCGCCGCGACGAAGGCCCAGAACGCGACCAGCCAGGTGCGCAGTCCATAAAGCTCGAAGCAGTGCGCACCGTAGCCGAAGATGTAGCCGAGTGCGGGGCGGTTGCGCAGCACAGGCCGGAAGTCGAGCGGATGACCGGGCGCGGGCTTCGGCTTGAACGGCGCAAGCATCAGGCAAGTGGCGATCATCACAAGCGGCCCGAGGCCGGTGATGAGAAAGGCCGCGCGCCAGCCGTAACGGTCAGCCACGATCTGCGACACCAGAAACGACAGTCCGACACCGACCGAGAAGCTCGACGTGTAGAGGGTCACGCTGCGCGACACATCGCCTGCAGGAAGGCGGTCGGTGAGCGCCTTCAGGCCGGGCATGTAGGCGCCGCCGAAGCCCGCGCCCGCGAGCCCCCACAGCAGGGATGCCGACAGCAGCCCGTCGGCGAACAGTCCGAATGCGATCGTGGCGAGGCCACTAAGCGCTGAACCGCCGAGCAGGATCCCGCGCGCGTCGAGCCGGTCGGTGAGGGCGGTCAGCACCGGCACCGCAAGCATGTAGCCAAACGCATAGGCACTCGCCATCAGGCCGGCTTGCGCTGCGCTCAAATCCCAGAGCGGGATCAGGTGCTGCGCCATGATGGCCGGAACGACCACGTGCGGCAGCAGGTTGCCGACCTGTCCGGCACACATGGCGGCAACAAGCGTGCGGCCGTTGAGTGGCTTCATGCGGTTCAGTTCTGCCCCACGTCGTCAGCCTGGAAAAGATACCGCGCAAGCATGGCCGCGAGCGTCGCGCCGATGAGTTGCGCGATCACAAACGCCGGAACGTGGCTGATGGCAATGCCCGAGAAGGTGGTCGTGAATCCGCGCGCCAGCGTGACGGCGGGATTCGCGAAGGACGTCGACGCCGTGAACCAGTAGGCGGCCGTGATGACAAGGCCGACGAGCCAAGGCACGGCCTGCGGCGCGGAACGGATGCCGCCGAGGATCGTGAGAACGAGCGTGAACGTGGCCACCACTTCGGCCAGCCATTGCGAAGTGCCGTTGCGGGGCGTTGTGCCGATTGCGAGCGGTGCGAGGTCGAACATCAAGTGCGCGACGGCGGTGCCCGCAACCGCGCCGATGCATTGCGCAACGATATACGGGGCGACGTCGGGCCGTCGGAATTCATTGCGTGCGGCGAACATAAGCGTCACGGCCGGATTGAAATGCGCGCCCGACACCGGTGCGAAGATCGTGATCAAGACCACGAGGATGGCGCCGGTCGGAATCGTGTTGCCGAGAAGCGCGATTGCCTGATTTCCGCCCGCGAGCCGTTCGGCCATGATGCCGGAACCGACAACGGTTGCGACGAGGATCGCCGTGCCGATACCTTCGGCCAGCGCGCGGCGGCCGAGGGTCACGCCGCGCGAGTCCTTCCTCTTTCCGATATCGTTCAGTTGGGCCTGCAGCGTGAGTTGATCGAGCGATCGCAGCGGCAGGCTGACGAAGATCGAAATCCGGTTCGACAGCATGCGAAACGTATCGGCGAAGGCAAGCCGCATCTCGGCTTCGCTGCCGGTCGCGGCGGCCGGATCGGGCACGCCCCAATGCGCGGTCATCGGCTGCCCGGGCCAGAACGGGCAGGCTTCGCCGGCCGCGTTGTCGCAAACCGTGAAAACGAAATCGAGCGGCATCGCGCCGGCTCCGGCGAACTCGCTCCAGCTTTTTGAGCGAAAGCCGCCGACATCGAAGTTGAGCTTGCGCAAGAGGTCGAGCGTGTAGGGATGTGGCTTGCCCTTTGGCTGGCTGC
Source organism: uncultured Alphaproteobacteria bacterium (assembly GCA_963779545.1). Taxonomy (GTDB): domain Bacteria; phylum Pseudomonadota; class Alphaproteobacteria; order Rhizobiales; family Xanthobacteraceae; genus PALSA-894. The sequence goes on from CAVZYQ010000023.1 coordinate 622,113, forward strand.
CGGCCGAAAAGGCGCGGAATTTCCCGCGCCCTTCGCGATTCAGGATGGCTTCCGCGATGATCGAGCGCGCTGAATTTCCCGTGCAGAGAAACAGGACGTTGAAAGGCCGATCCATGAGACTAACAGCAGGCTGCAGCCGTTTCGGCCTTTGGCGTGCAGCAGGCCTTCGCGTGTGCGACGCGCGCCCCGCTTTCAACGCTGGTTCCGTAGTCGGTACTCTCGCCGCTGGTCAGGAAGGTTTCCCACGAGATGCCCGCCGGATCGCCGATCCATGACTTTTCCGATTTGGCGTAGCAGCAGGTCGTCGCGCCCTGTTCGATGATGTTGCCGCTCGGCTTGGCGCAGGCGGGCATAGACCTGTTCAATTCGGCGCGGTCCTCCACTTGAATTCCCAGATGATCGAGTCCCGCCTGACGGCCGCGCGTCGAGATCGCGAAGTTCACGCGCGGATCGTCGAGCATCCACTTGGCGTAGTCGGACTTCACCACCGCGGGCTGAGCGGCGAACAGCGCCGAGTAGAAGTCGACGGCGTTCGGGATGTCTTCGACAGAGACGTGCACATGCAGGCGTTTCATGATCGGCTCCTGGTATCCAGGTCAGGTGGTTTCAAGTTTGCGCTTCCGCGATTTCACGGGTTCGCAGCGCTTTGTCGGCGCGCAGGCCTCGGGCGTGCCCGCGCAGCAGTTCTCGGTGAGATAGGCGATCAGCGCGTTCATGGTTTCGAACCGCGCCGCGTAAATCATCGAGCGGCCATCGCGCCGCACCGTGATGAGCCCGGCGGTGCGCAAGCGGTCGAAATGAAAGGTCAACGTGTTCGGCGCGAGCTTGAGGGTGGCCGCGATCTCGCCGGCCGGCATGCCCTGCGGTCCTGCTTCAACCAGAAGGCGGAAGACGTCGATGCGATTGTCTTGAGCGAGGGCGCCGAGCGCACCGACGGCGAGTGTTCTTTCCATATTTCAACGAATATTGAAATAATATCCCAGGGTCAAGCAATATTTCAACGTTCGTCGAAGTGTCGGTGCCGCGCCGGGTTCACAAAGAAAAAGCCCGGCCGTCCGGCCGGGCTTTTTCTTTGTCAGGAAGAACCGCTGTTACTTCGCGATGCGCAGCTTCGAGAGATTGGTGCCGATCTGATTGAACACGGTTCCGATCCCGCTCGAGCTTGTCACCACGAAATTTTTGTCCGGATCGGGGTACTTGCGCGGCACGCCTGGGCTGGGCGCGGTGCCTGCGCAGTTCTTCAGCAGGGTGGAAAACGGATCGCCGCCGGTGTTCACATGGACGGTGTACAACGTGATGTTCGCGGCGTTGATGTTGTTGCAGGTCAGTTGCTCCCGGGCATCGATCGAGGACTGGTTCGAGTACCAGCGGTTCTGCGTGTTGAGGCCGTCGGTCATCAGGATGATCACGTCGTTATACGTATAGAGCGGATCCTTCGCCGGCGGGGTCGGATAGGGGCCGCCGCCGACCAGTGACATCCAGCCATGGGCCAAGCCAATGCCCTGGTTGGTATTGCCGGCCGGCGTCATGTTGTTGACCAGCGTCGTCATGTTGTTCCAATTGTAGCTGAGCGGCATCACCGCTTGCGGGCAATCGCCGTACTGTTCGGCGGCAAACTGCGTGGCGGTGTTGCTGCTGCTCGGCGCGACGACATTGGTATCGTAGTTGCCCGAACTCGGCGCATTGGCGTTGCCGCGGTCGACGACGCACCCGTTCCAGGTGCTGTGCTTCGCCCGCTTCCAGGTCCCGTCTTTGCCCTCGCAGGACGATTGATTGGTCGGCTCACTCCAGCCATCATAGTTCTTACAGTTCGCCGTTCTTGGCGTTCCATTCCGTCCAATCGATCCAGTCCGCGTTGCGATTGGCCTTGTCGACATTGACATCCTTCGCGAACGGAATGATCGACACGTAGACATCGCCATTCTGGGTCGCAGCATTCTTGAGCTGCGTCAGCAGATTGTTGGTCGCGAGTCTTGAGTGCCCCCATCTTGCCGTCGTCGTTCATCGAGCCCGTGTTATCGAGCACGAGCGCGACGCGCAGGCGGCTGTTGCCCCACTTCACCGTGGAGGTGCTGCCGATGCCGACGTTGGCATGGCCGAACAGATACATGAGCTTGGTATCCATCGAGCCGGAGGCGGTCAGCGTGAGCTGCGAGCCGCCGGCCGTGGTATAGGCCGGCGTCACCGTCACGTTCTTCGCCTCGGGATGACTGAACATCGCGTTGAAATAGGCGGTGGTCTTATCCTGCAACTGCGCCTGCGTCAGCGTCGGCGCGGCCTTCGCCATCGCGAGCGCGGTCGCGTCGAGTGAGGATTGAATGCCGGCGCGGATCGCGCTCGCGCGGCTGTAGTCGACGGCGAAGCCAACCAGACCGATCATCGGCACGAACGCAAGTGCGAACATCGGCGCGACACCGCCGCGGCGGTCTTGCATCAGACGGGAGAGCAACATGGCGCGCATCCTGGGTGAGAACATTCCGGCAGATTGCCACAAGGACTTTTAGATTCCGTTGAGTCAGTTCGTTACTTTCCGAGCCATGTCGTTCATGATTCGCTAACCATGCGAGACGCCCTCAGCGCGTCAGACGCGCCTGTGCGACCGCCTTCTGGAACAGCGCATTCATGGCTTCGGAGATGCCCTGGTTCGGGCCGACCTCGAAATAGAGGCCGGGTGACGCGCAGGCCTGCATGTTGGCTGCGATGTCGCTGGAGAAGGGCGCGATCCAGCTGTTGTACCAGGAGTTGGTCGGCAGCGGCAGATACGTGGTGTAGAGCACCGCGACCTTGATCCCGCGATCCTTGATGGCGGTGCAGAGCGACACGTCGAGCGGCTCCTGGCAGCGCACGTAGTTCTTGCCGGTCTGCGGGTCGGTGGAGGTGGTCACGGGCTTCGGGCAACCGGGCGACCCGTTGACGCGATCGCCGACGCCATCGGAGACAAAGAACAGATACTTCAGCGGATTGGCTGCTGTCGTGCCGGTCCCCGGTTTTGGAATTGCTTTCTCCATATCCTTCAACACGTCGGGGAAGTTGGTGTCGGTGTCGCCGGCATAGTTCTGGTACGGCACGGTCATCAGGTCGATCGCGGAGGCGGAAGTCTTCGCGGTATTCATGTTCGAGGTGAGCGACTGGATGGTCGTCAGTCCGGCCTTTTGGGCGGACGCCCCGAACGTGTAGATCGCCATCCGGAACTGCTTCGAATAGGTCCGCGTGGTCTTCGCGGTGTCCATCAACTGCTGGGTCGCGGTGCGCAGCACATCAATGCGCGTGGTGACCCCGAGCGTCTTGGCCAGTTTGTAGTAATTGTTCGAGTCGGACGTGTCGTGGCAGGCGAACGCGCACTTGTCCGACGTATTGTTCACCATCTTGGTGATGTCGTTGGTGGTCGCGCCGACGCCCATCGACGGCGTGTTGTCGAGCAGCAGATAGAAATCGGCGTAGAGCGGCATGTTGTTCGCGGCGGTCGAGCTGCCGCCGATCGAAATCGAGTTGATGCCGAGAATCCCCATGAAGCTGGTCGGTACTTGCGCGTCGAACTTCACGACCGAGGTCACAGCGGTTCCGGTCTTCGTAACGGTCGCGGTCACGCTGTTCAGCGTATAACCCTTCTTGGCGACGGGCAGTTCCGCATTGAAGATATTGGCCGCCTCGGTGGCGCCGGCTCCGATCGGCCCGTCGAGCAGCATCTCTCCCGCAGCGGTCAGCGCGGCGGAGCCCTTGCGGATCGAGCCGATGCTTGCAGCATCGGCCGCCGCGAGGAGTTGAGTGCGAACGCTCGCGGCGCGGCTGTAGTCGATCGCAGCGCCGGTTGCGCCGAGCAGCGGGAGGGCGGCCAGCGCGAACATCGGCGCCACGCCACCGCGGCAGTCCTTGAGGATGCGTCGCAGCATGACCGTCGGCCTATTTGGAGAGGCGTGCGCCGGAGAGGCTTGCGGCGATGGACGCGAACACGGGCGTCAGCTCGCTCGACACCTGCACGTCGTAGAACATGTTGGGCGCGCTGGCGCAGGCCTGCAGCAGGTTGAGGTTTCCCTCGATCACGCGCACCGTGTAGACCTTGATCTTGTCCTTCTTGACGTTGTCGCAGACGGTCTCGGTGCGCTTGTCGATCTGGTTCGCGTTGGTGGTGAAGCGGTTCGCGGTGTTGAGGCCGTCGGTCAGAAGGATGAGGACCTTGTCGACATCCGCCCGCGCCGCCTGCGCCTGCGTGTACGGCTCACTCGCAGTGAGCGCATGCCACGCCCACGCCGTGCCGATGGTGACATTGGTCATGCCGGATGGCGTCATGGTGTCGACCATGCCTTCCAGCGCGGCCCAGTCGCTCGTCAGCGGCAGCGCTTTCGCGAGCGTGCCGCAGGCGGCTACCGGAAATGCCGTTGCATCCGGACCCGGCCGCCGTGTCTCTCACATCATTCGGCTGATCGCGGTCGGCGACGCAGCCGCCCCAGGTCGCCTTGGTGATCGTCGAGTCGTAGGCGACCCACGGCGCATCTGCGAACGTGGTGCCGATGTTGACGACCGTGCTGAACGGGATGATCGCGATCTTGGTGTCGTCCTGGACCTTGGAGTTCTTCTTCAGCGTCGCGAGCAGCAGCTTCACCGCCGCCTTCAACTCGGTCATCTTGTTCTTCGACGCCATCGAGCCGGTGTTGTCGAGCGCGAGCGCGAGCTCGAGCGCCTTGAAGCCCCAGCGCACGTCGCTGTTGACGCGGATGTCCATCTTTTTCTGACCGATGACCCATGAGATGGAGGTGTCCATCGTGGCGGTCGCCTCGGCAACGACCGTGAAGTCGCCGGGACCATTGGTCACCAACTCGAATTTGGGTTTGACCTTCTTCAAATCCGGGCGATTGAACTGCGCCTCGAAATAGGCCTTCGCCTTCTTCTGCACTTCCGCGCTTTTCAGATCGAGCGCTTCCTTGGAAACCATCAGGGCGGTGACGTCGAGCGCGGCCTGCATCTGGGTGCGCGCGTTGCTGGCGCGGCTGTAGTCGACTGCGACGCCGACCGCACCGAAGATCGGGATCGCGGCGACGCCGAAGATCATCGCGACATTGCCGGCGCGATCGTCACGGAATGCGGCAGCGTGGCGGCGGATATGATCGGCCGCGCGGCGCGTCAAGCCGACGCAGCGGGAAACGAGGGAAGGATGTGTCTTCATCAGGCGAGCCCCGCGCGCAATTGCGGCGAACTTGCCCGAAAGCCTTTACGTATCGGTTTCCTATGGGGCGGAATGGCTTGGAATTGCCAACATGTCTGACAATTTATGAATCCGTTCCGTGAAACTGACGAACGCCGCCCGCATCGTCAAAAATGACGGCCGAATGCCCGGCCTTGCGCGTGCCGCGGCCACCACCTATCTGCGTGAACGCCGGAATTGGCTCCAGTTTGCTGAAATCCGTACAGTTTTTGTAAACTGTGAATCGGCCGCCGCTTGCCGGCCCGGGTTCCGCGCGGCTGCGACTCGTCGCCAAGCCCGGCCGGAGAGGGAGTGCATAAAATTCGTCGTTTCGTCGGGGGACGGATTGCGGCATGCTTCAGATCGACCCGCCCTCAAGTGAATGCGAATTGCGCGCAAGAACCATGAATTCTCGCTCGAAAGGGTGGACAGACGAGCCGGCAGACCAGCGCGACCTGCGCCCGCGCGCGGCCGATGAAGACCGCCGCAAGCGCGGCGGCAGCGGCGCGCCCGGCAGCGCGGTCATCACGCGCACCAAGCCGCAGACCAAGAAGCCTTCCCTCTATCGCGTGCTCATCCTCAACGACGACTACACGCCGATGGAATTCGTCGTTCACGTGCTGGAGCGATTTTTCAACAAGGACCGCGAGGCCGCTACGCAAATCATGCTGCACGTGCATCATCACGGCATCGGCGAGTGCGGCGTGTTTACCTACGAGGTGGCCGAAACTAAGGTGACGCAGGTGATGGACTTTGCCCGCAAACACCAGCATCCTCTGCAGTGTGTGATGGAGAAGAAGTGACTATATGGGGGAGTGAAGGGTCCGGGGGCGGCCCGCGGCGTCAATGCCAACAACGAGAACGAGACCGTAATGCCAACTTTTTCGCGTAGCCTCGAACAGTCGCTTCACCGGGCGCTCGCGCTCGCCAATGAGCGCCACCACGAATACGCCACGCTGGAGCATCTGCTTCTTGCGCTGCTCGAAGACCAGGATGCGGCCGCCGTGATGCGCGCCTGCAATGTCGATCTGGAAAAGCTCAAGCGCAGCCTGACCTCCTATATCGAGTCCGAACTCGACAATCTCGTGACCGAGGGCAACGAGGACTCCAAGCCAACGGCCGGGTTCCAGCGCGTGATCCAGCGCGCCGTGATCCATGTGCAGTCGTCGGGCCGTGAGGAAGTCACCGGCGCGAACGTGCTGGTCGCGATCTTTGCCGAGCGCGAGAGCCATGCCGCCTATTTCCTGCAAGAGCAGGACATGACCCGCTACGACGCGGTCAACTACATCAGCCACGGTATCGCCAAGCGGGCAGGGCTCTCCGAGAGCAAGCCGGTGCGCGGCGTGGACGAGGACACCGATACCAAGACCGGCGACGACACCAAGAAGAAGGGCGACGCGCTCGAAGCCTATTGCGTGAACCTCAACAAGAAGGCGCGCGAGGGCAAGATCGACCCGCTGATCGGTCGCGAGACCGAGATCAGTCGCACCATCCAGGTGCTGTGCCGCCGCCAGAAGAACAATCCGCTGTTCGTCGGCGACGCCGGCGTCGGCAAGACGGCGATCGCCGAAGGCCTCGCGCGCCGCATCGTGAACGGCGAAGTGCCGGAGGTGCTGGGCAACGCGACGGTGTTTGCGCTCGACATGGGCACGCTGCTCGCCGGCACGCGCTATCGCGGCGACTTCGAGGAGCGCCTCAAGCAGGTGATCAAGGAGCTTGAGGCGACGCCCGGCGCGATCATGTTCATCGACGAGATCCACACCGTGATCGGCGCGGGCGCGACATCGGGCGGCGCGATGGATGCCAGCAACCTGCTGAAGCCTGCGCTCGCGGGCGGCACGCTGCGTTGCATCGGCTCGACCACCTACAAGGAATACCGCCAGTACTTCGAGAAGGACCGCGCGCTGGTGCGCCGCTTCCAGAAGATCGACGTCAACGAGCCGACGATCCCGGACGCGATCGAGATCCTGAAAGGGCCTGAAGCCGTACTTCGAGGACTATCACCGGCTGAAGTACACCAACGAGGCGATCAAGGCCGCGGTCGAACTCTCGGCGCGCTACATCCACGATCGCAAGCTGCCCGACAAGGCGATCGACGTGATCGACGAGTTCGGCGCGGCGCAGATGCTGCTGCCGGAGAACCGGCGCAAGAAGACGATCGGCATCAAGGAAGTCGAGACCACCATCGCGACGATGGCACGCATTCCGCCAAAGACCGTGTCGAAGGACGACGCCGAGGTGCTGTCGCACCTGGAAGACACGCTCAAGCGCGTGGTCTACGGCCAGGACAGGGCGATCGGCGCGCTGTCGTCGTCGATCAAGCTTGCGCGCGCGGGCTTGCGCGAACCCGAGAAGCCGATCGGCTGCTATCTGTTTTCCGGCCCGACCGGCGTCGGCAAGACCGAAGTCGCGAAGCAACTCGCGGCGCTGCTCGGTGTCGAGCTGATCCGCTTCGACATGTCGGAGTACATGGAGCGCCACACGGTGTCGCGCCTGATCGGCGCACCTCCGGGCTACGTCGGCTTCGACCAGGGCGGCCTGCTGACCGACGGCGTCGACCAGCATCCGCACTGCGTGCTGCTGCTCGACGAAATCGAGAAGGCGCATCCGGACCTGTTCAACGTGCTGCTGCAGATCATGGATCACGGCAAGCTGACCGATCACAACGGCAAGCAGGTCAGCTTCCGCAACGTGATCCTGATCATGACCACGAACGCGGGCGCCGCCGATCTCGCACGTGCAGCTTACGGCTTCACGCGCTCGAAGCGCGAGGGCGACGACATCGAGGCGATCAACCGCATGTTCGCTCCGGAATTCCGCAACCGGCTCGACGCCACCATCACGTTCGGCCACCTCAGCCAGGAGGTGATCTCGCAGGTGGTCACGAAGTTCGTGATGCAGCTCGAGGCGCAGCTTGCCGACCGCAACGTCACGATCGAGCTTTCGGACGAGGCGACCAAGTGGCTGATCGAGCATGGCTACGATGAGCAGATGGGTGCGCGGCCGATGGCGCGCGTCATCCAGGAGCACATCAAGAAGCCGCTTGCCGACGATGTGCTGTTCGGCCGGCTGAAGACCGGCGGTCATGTGCGCGTGGTCGTGAAGAAGGACGAGATCGGCCGCGACATCCTCGGCTTCGAATATCCCGAAGGGCCGATCACGCCCAAGCAGGAAAAGCTGCCCGAGCCGCGCAAGAACCGCGTCAAGCGCCGTTCGTCGCCGCGCAAGCCGCGCTCGTCCGGTCCGAAGGGCGGCGGCACGCCGTCCGCGGGTGGCAAGGGCTCGGTGCCGAAGGTGCCGCTGGTCAAGGTCTGAGAGTGATCTGCTCTGTGAGAAACGCCCCGCCGGTTCGCGGGGCGTTTGTTTTAGAAAAACCCCAGCGACTCGCACCCCGTTCCGGCCCGAAAGCTTGTCTTCCAGCGCCGTGACGGGATGTCGATGATATGCACCGAACCGTCGCCCTGGCAGGCGACGAACAACTCGTCGCCGTGGAACGCCATGTCCATCGGTTGGCTGCCGACATTGATCGCGGTCTGCCGTTCGAATGACGGGTCGATCAGGCTGACAGTGCCGCTGTTCAGGCTCGTCACGCCGATCAGGCTGTTGTCCGGGCTGTAGCGGGCGATCTGCGCGGCCTTCGGCACGCCGTCGAGCGTGACTGCGCGGGTGACACGCTCGCTCGCCATGTCGATCAGGAACAGCGCCGGCTCCGCGTCGTCGACCGCCACGACCGTCTTGCCGTCGGCCGAGATTGCGATGCCGGCGAGGGGACGCGGGCGTCGCGATCTTGCCGATCAGCTTGCGCTTCGGCAGATCGATCACCGAGACGGTCGCGTCTTCCTCGTTCTCGGTGTAGAGCCGCTGCCCGTCCGGCGAGATGATCAGGCGATGGCCGTTGGTCGAGCCGGACTCGATGGCATCGACCACGGTGTGCGACGTGCGGTCGATCACCGCCACCACGGCGCTGTTCTCGCAGGTGATGTAGATCAGGCCGTCCGGCCCAAGCTTGAGCGTATGCGGCGCGATGTAGGGCCGCAGGTCGATGTCGCCGACATGCGCGCGCTTGTCCAGATCGATGATGCAGAGCAGATGGCCCGGGTTCGGGTTACGGCCGTGGATGCCGTCGCCGAAGATCGGCACGTAGGCAAGGCCGGTCTCCGGCACCACCAGCAGTTCGTGGACGGTACGCGGAAAGCCGTCGAGCACGGTCTCGGTCTCGTAGGTCTGCGGGTTCAGGAACAGGACCTTCGCGCCCATCTTGTCGACCGCGATCAGTCCGCGCGCGCCCTTGCCCATCGTGAATTCCTCAGACCGGTGCCTGGCTGGCTATGTCAAGATTGGCGATGGTCGCAAGCGCGACCGCGACGAGTTTCTCCTCGCCGTCGATGCGGCAAAAGACCTTCGCGTCGACCACGGTGAGCGAACGGCCGGGCTTCACCACCTCTGCACGGCAGGTGAGGCGGTCGCCCCGCGATGGCGCAACCAGATTGATCTTGTACTCCGCCGTGATGACGCTGCGCGCCGCGCGGTCGATCATCGTACCGGCCGCCGCCGTGGTGGCGTTGTCGACCAGATAAGCGACCACGCCACCATGAAAGAGCCCGTTCTGCTGCAGCACCTCCGGCCGGCGGTCGAGCGCCATCACAACGACGCCCTTCTCGACCGACACGACCCGCGCGCCCACGAGTTTGGTGAAGCCCTGATTTTCCAGCGTGCGCTTGATCGCCGCTGCAATGGCCGGGAAGCCGCCTTCGGTCATCGGCTAATATCTCCGTTGGCCGCATATTGAAGCGGGATCGCGCGATTGTCATGGCTGCCCGTTCCGCCACGCGGATTGCACCGCCGCGCCTGCCATGTGACAGAAAATCATGTCCGCGCCGGAGTCTCCGCCCGCACAGCCGCTATCGACGTTTGCCGCCTTCGCGGCGGGCTTCAACGCGACGTGGACCTCCGTCTTCGCCTACGTGCTCGTTGGGAACATACGTCGGCATCGGCGCGATCTCGCACGATTTCGGCTTCAGCATCGTCTGGACGCTGATCGCCACCGTGCTGGTCTGGGCCGGCCCCGCGCAGGTGATCCTCGTGTCGACGCTCGGTACAGGCGCGAGCCTGTTCGAGGTCGCGACTCGCCGTCGGCCTTTCCGGCGTGCGCCTGCTGCCGATGGTCGTGTCGATGCTGCCGATGATCAAGCGGCCCGGCGTCAGCGCATGGAAGCTGGTGCTTCCGGCGCACTTCACCGCGGTGAGCATCTGGGTCGAGGCGATTCGCCTGTTGCCATCGGTGCCGCGTGAGGCGCGCATCGCGTTCCTCAACGGGCTGGGCAGCGGCTACAGCGTCTGTCGCCGATCGCGGCGACGCTGACCGGCTACTATCTCGCCGCCAAGATGCCGACGCTGATCAGCGCGGCGTTGCTGTTCCTCACGCCGCTCGCGTTCCTGATGTCGACGTTGCGCAACGCGCGCATGATGGTCGACCGGCTCGCTCTCGGGCTTGGTCTCGTGCTCGGCCCGCTGCTGTCCTACTGGCAGGTCGGCCTTGACCTGTTGTGGAGCGGTGTTGTCGGCGGCACCGCCGCCTACGCGATCCATCGCGTGCGCGAGGCGATGCGATGAGCGCGCTGTCGGGCGAGTTCGGCGCCTATCTGGCGCTGATCCTGGTCGGCTTCCTGCCGAACGAGATTTGGCGCTGGCTCGCAGTGATCTTCTCCCGCGGACTCGATGAGGACGCGGAAATCCTGATCTGGGTGCGCGCAGTCGCGACCGCGATCCTCGCCGGCGTCATCGCCAAGCTGACGATCTTCTCGCCCGGCGTGCTCGCGACGATCCCGACGCCGCTGCGGCTGGCCGCTGTGGCGATCGGTGTGCTCGGGTTCCTGCTGATCAAGCGCTCGGTGTTCGCCGGCGTGATCGTGGGCGAGATCGCGCTGGTGCTCGGCGCGCTGATGTTCGGGAAAGGCTAGCGCCCGACCGCGTAAGCCTGCATCAGCCGCGGCGTCGCGGCCGCGCGGATGAATCCGTCCCAGCGGCCGACCGCGCAGACGCGCCCGAGCGCCCACGGGCCCTCGACGGTCAGCTTGTGGCCGCGTTTCTCCAGCTCGGCGCGCGTGGCTTCCGTGAAGCGATCCTCGAGGATGACGCGGCCCGGCTGGAACGCACGCGGATGGAACGACTCCACCATGTGCTTGGTCTGGAACATCGGCGCGTCGATTGCCTGCTGCAGCGTCATGCGGTGATGCACGATGCGCAGGAAGATCGCGAGGATCCACTGCTCCTGCTGGTCGCCGCCCGGCGTGCCGATGGCGAGATACGGCGCGCCGTCGCGCGTGACCAGCGTCGGTGAGAGCGTGATGCGCGGCCGCATGCCGGGGCGCAGCGTCGAGGGGTGACCTTCCTCGGTCCAGCAGATTTGCCCGCGCGTCGAAACCGGAAAGCCGAGGCCCGGCACCACCGGCGAGCCTTGCAGCCAGCCACCGGACGGAGTCGCCGAGATCATGTTGCCGGCCGCATCCATCACGTCGAGATGCACCGTGTCGCCCCATTCGGGCGGCAATGGCGCGAACGTCGGCTCGCCCGGACCTGGACCGACCGGCTTCTCCTTGCCGGCCATCGCGAGCACGCGCGCAATGCGCGCCTTCGCGTCGCCGATATCGCCGGGGCGCAACTCCAGCGAGGCGCGCTCGCCGATCAGCGTGCGGCGCTCGTCTGCGTAGTGCTTCGACAGCAGCGTATCGAGCGGGACATCGACGGCGTCGGGATCGCCATAAAACGCCTCGCGATCCGCAAAGCCGAGCTTCAGCGCCTCGACCAGCGTGTGCACGAACTCCGGACCCATCGGGTCCATCGCGGCGATGTCGTAAATTTCGAGCAGCCGCAGCGTCTGCAGGAACATCGGCCCTTGGGACCAGGGTCCGAGCTTGTGCACGGTGAGCCCGTGGTAATCGACCGACGCCGGTTTCTCGATACGTGCGTGATAGCGCGCGAGATCGTCGCCGGTGAGCAGGCCCTTGTGGCGCTCGCCGGTCGAGTCCATCAGCTCGCTGCGATAGAACTTGTCGATCGCCTCGGCGACGAAGCCCTTGTAGTAGGCGCTGCGTGCCGCCTCGATCTGCCGCACGCGGTCGCCGCCCGCGCTTTCCGCCTCACGCAGGATGCGCTTGTACATCTCGGCGATGACCGGCGTGCGCCATGCCTTGTCGGGATGCGGCGGCTTGCCGTTCGCAAGCCACACCTCGCCGGAGCTCGGCCACTCGGTCTGGAAATACTCGACCGCCGGAATGATGGTCGCGACGATGCGCGGCACCAGCGGGAAGCCGTTCTCCGCATAGGAGATCGCGTAGGAGAGAACATCGCGCGGCGACATCGTGCCGTAGTCGCGCAATAGCAGCATCCAGCCGTCGAATGCGCCGGGCACCACGCCCGGCAGCAGTCCGGTGCCGGGCATCTGTTCGAGGCCCATGTCGCGGAAGCGCTGCGGCGTCGCCGCCATCGGGAAGGGGCCTTGTCCGCAGATCACATCCGGCGCACTCGCGCCCGCGCGCATCACGATCGCGGGGAGTTCGCCGCCCGGCCCGTTGAGATGCGGCTCGACGATCTGCAGCACGAAGCCGGCCGCGCACGCCGCATCGAACGCATTGCCGCCGCGCTCCAGCACCGCCATGCCGGTCTGGCTCGCGAGCCAGTGCGTGCTCGCGACGGCGCCGAAGGTGCCGCGGATGTCAGGGCGTGTCGTGAAGGTCGGTCTCATGCGGCGAACCTAGCTGCGCTATGCGCGGCGCGATAGCTCATCTGGACAAGGGCGGTCTTCCGATATCTCATCGCTCGCCATGACATGGTCCATCATCGCACGTGATCCGAGCGGCGCCTTCGGCGTCGCGGTTACCAGCAAGTTCTTCGCCGTCGGCGCGATCTGTCCGCACGGGGAGGGCGGCGTCGGTGCGCTCTCGACGCAGGCGTTGCCGAACCCGCTGTGGGGCTATCGCGGCATGCGCCTCCTGCGCGAGGGGATGGCGGCGCAGGCCATCGTCGATCACGTCACCAAGCCGGACGCGGGTGCGGAGCAGCGCCAGTTTCACGTTCACGATGCGAAAGGCGGCATCGCGGTGCATACCGGCAAGAATTGCGTCGACTGGTGCGGGCATGTGGTGCGGCCGGGTATTTCGGTCGCCGGAAACATGCTGGCCGGGCCGGATGTTGTATCGGCTACGGCGCATAGCTTCGAGGCATCGAAGGAAAAGTCCTTCGTGCGGCGTCTGATCGCCGCGATGCATGCCGGTGAGGCAGCGGGCGGCGACAAGCGCGGCAAGCAATCGGCGGCGGTGATGATCTGGACCACCGAGGAATATCCGGCGGTCAGTCTGCGCGTGGACGATCACGAGGACCCGTTGCGCGAACTCGACCGGCTCGAAAGCATCGGCCGCCAGCGGCTCTTTCACTACGTGAACTTCATGCCCTCGCGCGCCAATCCGAACGGCACGCTCGACCGCAACGTGATCGAAGCCGGAATAGCCGCAGCGGTTGCGGCACAGGACAAAGAGAGCTGACCCGGCTCGGAGCCGCTGTTCGCCGGTGACGAGCCGCCTGTAAGCTTCGTTGATACTTTTCATGCATCGGGGGATTTCATGAAGGCCCGCACGATTCTGTTCGGCATGCTGCTCGCCGCGGCTGTCACACCCGCCGCCGCGCAAGGCCATCTGCGCATCGGCCTCGCCGAAGACCCCGACAATCTCGATCCGACCACCGCAGGCTCGTACGTCGGCCGCATCGTGCTGGCGTCGATGTGCGACAAGCTGTTCGACATCGACGGCAGTCTCAACATCGTGCCGCAGCTCGCGCTGTCGCATGAGACCTCGGACGACGGAAAGACTGTCACGATCAAGCTGCGACCGAACGTGAAATTCCAGGACGGCGAGCCGTTCGACGCCGACGCGGTGAAGTTCACCCTCGACCGGCACATGACGATGCAGGGCTCGCTGCGCCGGGCCGAGCTTTCGCAGATCGACAAGGTCGAGGTCGCCGATCCGCTCACGATCAAGCTGACGCTCAAGGCGCCGTTCTCGCCACTGATTGCGCAGCTCACCGACCGTGCCGGCATGATGGTTAGTCCGAAGGCCGTGAAGGAAGCGGGCGACAAGTTCGTGCAGAAGCCGGTGTGCGCCGGCCCCTTCCGGTTTGCCGAGCGCGTCGCACAGGAGCGCATTGTGCTGGAGCGCTTCCCCGACTACTGGGGCAAGGATCGCATCCACCTCGATCGTATTACCTACATGGCGATTTCGGACTCGACGGTGCGCTTTGCGAACCTGCGTGCCGGTGCGCTCGATCTGATCGAGCGCGTGCTGCCGACGGATATTCCGGCGGTGCGCAGCGATGCGCGGCTGAAGCTGGTGCTGCCGACCCCGCCGATCGCCTACACGGGCATCACGATCAACCTCGCCAACACCGATCAGGCGAAAAATCCGGTCGGCCAGAACGCGAAGGTGCGTCAGGCGCTGGAGCTTTCCATTGACCGCGACGCGCTCAACAAGGTCGTGTTCAACGGCGATTACACGCCGGGCAATCAGTGGTCCGCGCCGTCGAACCAATACTACGTGCAGAAATTCCCGCTTCCTGCGCGCAACGTCGAGAAGGCAAAGGCGCTGATCAAGGAGACGGGCGTTCCGACGCCGATCGCCGTCAGCATGATGACGCCGAACCAGACCGACCTTAAGCAGGTCGCCGAGGTCGTTCAGGCGATGGCGGCCGAGGCCGGATTCGACATCAAGATCGCACTGACCGAATTCGCGACGTCACTGCAGGAGGGGACGAAAGGCAACTTCCAGCTCTATCTGATCGGCTGGAGCGGCCGCATCGATCCCGACCAAAACGTCATCAATCATCTCGGCTGCAACACGCCGTTCAACTGGGGCAAATATTGCAACGAGAAAACGCAAGCCGCGTTGACCGAGGCACGTACCGTGAGCGAGCCCGCGAAGCGCAAGGCGGCTTATGAGACGGCGCTGACGCAGATCGATGCCGACAAGCCACTGATCTACCTCTATCACCAGGCTTATATTTTCGCGCACACTGCCAGGCTTGAGGGCTACAAGCAGGCGCCCGACGGCATCATCCGGCCGCAGGACCTGAAACTCGCGCGATAGGGCAGGGCGCAGCCGTTTTTTTCGCGGCTGCGTGGAGAGGCTTACTACTTGGCGAGGCCGAGATCGGTCAGAACGTCGCGCGTCGAGACCGCGAAGCCGAGCGCGAACTCGCGCGCCTTCTCAGGACCGGACCACATCGGATTGAAGCCGCGCTGCTTCAGCGGATCCTGCACCGCGGCCGTCGCGTGCGCCTTCGCGCCGGCCGCGACGAGGCGGGCCTTCACCTCGGCCGGCAGTCCCTTCGGAGCCACGAGCGCGAACCAGTTGGTGAAACTCCAGTTGACGCCGGATTCCTTCAGGGTCGGGACATCCGGGAAGGCGGGCGAGCGTTCGTCCGCCATCAGCGCGAGAATGCGCACGCGGCCGCCGTCGGCCAGCGATTTTGCTTCGCCCGGAGAACCGGAGAACGTGGTGATGCCACCGGCCATCACCTCCTGCAGCGCGGGCGCGCCGCCCTGGCTTGGCACCCAGCGAACATGATCCGCGCCAACGCCTGCGGCCTTGCCGAGACCCGCGATCGCGATATGCCACGACCCGCCAGTGCCGGCACCCGACGCCGTGAATGTGTTCTTCGGGTTGCTTTTCACCGCAGACAGAAAGTCGCCCGCGGTCTTGTACGGCGCGTCCGTCCTCACCGTGATTCCGGCCGGGAAGTTTAGAATCGTCGAAATGATGTCGTAGGTGTCGGGGGTGATATCGGCGAGGCCGGTGGTCTTGAAATAAGCGATCTCCGATGTCGCCATGCCGATCGTGTAGCCATCCGGTGTCGCGGAGGCGATCGCGAAGTGCCCGGTCACGCCGTTTCCGCCGGTCCGGTTGATGACGTTCACCGGAATACCGAGTTCCTTTTCGAGCGCCTGACCGAACAGGCGAGAGGCCAGGTCGGCGCCGCCGCCGGCGGCCCATGGCACGATCAGCGTGATCGGCCTGTCAGGGTATTTCTGCGCGGCGGCCGGAACGGCCAGCAGTGAACTCAGGATAGCAGCAGCCAGCAGCCCGCGGCGCATCAACATTACGTTGCCTCCCTTTGGTTTCTTCTGGCGCGAGCGTAACACCCGCGTTTTGCCGTCACAATCAACGCACGGTAGGTGCAACGATCCTGATCTGATCAGCACAGCGCTGCGCTTCATGCCTCATCGGACAACGTCGGCAACTCTCCTTCAGACCCCCGGGCGGCTTTACCGGTTCGTCCCTCTTGCGGAGCAGCCTTGCCTGACCCTTTCGCACAACCAAAAAGGCTCCTACCATCCTGTCATCCGGGGCACCGGCAAAACAAATACAGGGAGGACTATCCATGAAGCGCCTGACGACATGCGCGTTTGCTCTGTTGGCCGGATTTGTCATCGCTCAGACGTCGGCCTCCGCGCAGACCGGCGACGGTTGGGTCACGTTGCTCGACGCCACCAAGATGGGCGAGTGGGATCGCGTCGGCGAGTCCAACTGGCGCATGGAGGACGGCGCGGTTGTTGCCGACAAGCGCTCGGGTGACAGCCCGGCCTATCTGGTCAGCAAGACGCCGTACAAGAATTACGAGATGGTCGTGGAGTTCTGGTCGAGCGATGATGCCAACAGCGGAATCTTTATGCGCTGCCAGAATCCCAAGCAAATCGGCGACCGGTCCTGCTACGAGGTGAACATCTTCGACCAGCGCCCCGATCCGACTTACGGTACTGGCGGGATCGTGCACTTCGCTGAAGTGAATCCGATGCCGAAGGCCGGCGGCAAGTGGAACACGTTCGCAATCACCGCCAAGGGGCGTGTGATCAGCGTGACGATGAATGGCCAGAAGACGGTCGAACTCCACAATGGCCTGTGGGCCGAGGGCCCGTTCGCGCTCCAGCACGGACAGGGCGTGATCAAGTTCCGCAAAGTGGCGATCAAGCCGCTGCCATAGCGATCCGCGCAGCGCCGCCGCGAGCCTGAGCGCGTCGGAGAGCACCGAGGGCTCTTCCTTCAGGCTCGCGGGCGGGGCTTCAGGATAGCGGCGGCCGGCAGCCCGCGGCGCGTCAGCACTGCATAATAGTCTCGCTTTGGTTTCTTATGAGGCGAGCGTAGCGCTCGCGTTTGCCGTCTCAACGCACGATGGGCGCGATGATCCGATCTGCCCGCGCAGCGGCCGCGTTCAATCGATCGACGCGCCTGTGATCTTGACCGCCTCTGACCAGAGCGCGCGTTCTTTCGCGAGGAAGTCGTCCGCTGTCTCGGGTGGCACGCGCAGGAGCTCCATCGACTGCTTCTCGAGCGCCTTGGCGTAGTCCTCGCTCGCGATCACGTTATTGAATTCCGTGCGCAGGCGCGTAAGGACCGGCTCGGGCGTACCGGTGCGCGTCACGACGCCAAACCAGGTCGGCGCCGCGAGACTCGGAAAGCCGCTCTCGACAAGCGTCGGCGAGTCCGGGCTGAAACGGCTGCGTTCGCCCGTTGTTACCGCCAACGCGCGCAGCTGTCCTGACGCAACCAGAGGCAAGGCTGCAGAGGCCGCGGTGAATGTCATGCCGATCCGGCCCGACAACAGATCGGACATCAACGCCGATGCGCCCTGATAGGGGACGTGAAGCAGTTCAATGCCAGCCTGGTGCGCCATCACGGCGGCGGTGAGGTGAGTGAGAGAGCCGGGGCCATTCGACGCGTAGGAGATCGCGCCGGGCTTCTGTTTGGCGAGCGCGATGAGCTCCGCGACGGACGTGACGGGGACGGCCGCCGGATTGACCAGCAGCACGTTTGCGATGACTTCAAGCATGCCGACAAACTTGAAATCGGTAGCCGGATCATAACCAAGCTTCCTGTAGAGCGCCTTGTTGATTGCCAGGATCGCCTGTCCTGCCACCAGCAGCGTGTAGCCGTCCGCCTCGGCGCGCAGAACGGTGTCCGCCGCAAGGTTGCCGCCTGCGCCGGCACGGCTTTCCACGACCAGCTTTTGTCCAAGCGAAGGGCTCACGCGATCCGCCGCGATCCGCGTGAGGACGTCGGTCGGGCCGCCAGGCGCAAAGGGGACGATGATGCGCGGATTGCGCGTTGGATACGCTTGCGCGTGCGAGGCGGTTGCAAACGGCGCGGCAAGTGCGGTGCCGAGGAGTGTGCGGCGCGTGACCGCTGGAACAAGCTTGTTGCCGTGTTTCATTTGAGCTCCGGCGGGCCTCGATACAAGCCAGTACACCGAAGTATCTATTCGCCGGCAAGTGCGAAGCACTGTTGCGCCGAGAGGCTCAGGCTGCCGCCGATGAAGAAGTCGGCGAGGCGTTTGGCGTGCACGGAGCCTAATGACGGCTCGACATAGCGGCAGAATTTGCGGATTGCCTGATCTCGGGTCATTGGGTTCGCGGGATCGCCGACAACGTTGTCGGCGTCTTCTGCGAGGTTCTTGCCATCCATTTCGATCGTGACGGTGGCGCTGCGCTGACGCCTTGTAGGGTCGGATTCGATCACGACACTGCATTCGAGTCGCGTGATGACGGGATCGTCGATGTCGACGTACGCGTCGGGACCAAGGTCACCGAGCGCAAGTGCAGCAGCCATCGCATAGGAAAGGCTGAACTGCGCCTGGATCGCAGTGCGCGGCGCCCGGTTGCCGCAATACTGCACGGCCTCCGCGTAGGTCTGCAGCCTGATCGACGTGATCTTGTCGAGCGAGAATTCAGGTCTCTCGCGCAGCCGCAAGCAGGCCGCGACCGCATAGTGTGAGTGACGGACACCGGCGAAGGGTTTGAGATATCCGCTCAGGATCGTCCATTCGCCGGCCTTGGCTGCTGAGGCCGCAGCGTGCGCGTTCAGGACCCGGCGCCGCGCCTCCTCGAGCGAACCCTTCGGCATGTCGAAGCCGGCCGATGCGGCGGCGGCCGACATCATGCCGAGCAGGACCGCGTGTGCCGGGTAGGTGTTGCGGACCACCGACCCGGCTGCGATCGGCAGATAGAGGCTGGCAGGAATTTGGCAGGCTGCTGCTTCAATCGCCGGCTGAATGAGAGCCGGGCCGGACGTCAGGCGTGCGACGGCCGCCGCAACGCCGAGCGAATGCCAGCTTCCGTCGACATGCCATCCGGCTGGGATGCGCCACGCTTCGCCCGCACGAACCCCGATCTCGTAACCGGTGACGAGCGCAACGAGCAGGCCGCCGAGCGTTGCACCTTTGGCGCTGAGTGCCAGAAGAGCTGGGACCACGGGCAAACCGGGCCGGCCGTGCGCCGCCGAATGCCCCTCGCAGGCTTCATCCCAGCAGGCCGCGGCCGCGCCGAGCGCAGCAAGACCCGCAGGTCCGAGCGCGATGTCGGACGTAGGCCACGCAAGGTCGCCCGGAAACGCAAACTGCAGCGCCCGTCCAAATTGTTGTACATCCGGATGATGTAACCCCGCGAGCAGGCAGCCCACCGTGTCGAGCAACAATAACCGCGCCTTGGCCTCGACTTCGGGGGGAGCGACTCGCACCCCGCCAGCCAAGCGGCTGTCAGCCCAAGCGTTGCGCCGCTGTCGCCGTTCACGAGCCGGTCAACTCCGTAGCGCCGCCGCGAGCCTGAGCGCCTGGTCGGAGAGCACCGAGGGCTCTTCCTTCAGGCTCGCGGGCGGCTTCATCGGCTCGCCCGCCTTGCGCGGGATGACGTGGACATGGAGGTGAAACACCACCTGTCCGCCCGCGGTCTCGTTGAATTGCTGGATCGTGATGCCGTCCGCGCCGAACACCTTTGTGGCGGCGCGCGCGATCTTCTGCGCTGCGGCCATCACATGGGCGAGATCGGCCGGATCGATGTCGAGCAGGTTGCGGGCGGGCGATTTTGGCAGCACCAGCGTGTGACCGGGCGCGCGCGGCATGATGTCGAGGAAGGCGAGGACGTGTTCGTCCTCGTAGACCTTGTGGCAAGGCAGCTCGCCGCGAAGGATCTTGGCGAATATGTTGTTCGGATCGTAGCTCGGCATCGAGGATTGGTCCTTCTACGAGGTTTGTTCGAATACCAGATCTTTGCGGAACGGGCCCATCGTGGATAGCTCTTCGCCGGCGGCCTCCACATAGGCGCGCTCGCGCTTGAGGTAATCCGCGATCGCGCGGCGCAAGGCCGGATCGGCGATGTAATGGGCCGAATAGGTCGTCACCGGCATGTAGCCGCGCGCGAGCTTGTGCTCGCCCTGCGCCCCGGCCTCGACCCGCGCGAGCTTGTTTTGGATCGCGAAATCAATGGCTTGGTAGTAGCACAGCTCGAAGTGCAGGAATGGATGGTGCTCGACCGCGCCCCAGTGGCGGCCGAA
Organism: uncultured Alphaproteobacteria bacterium; assembly: GCA_963779545.1. Lineage (GTDB taxonomy): Bacteria > Pseudomonadota > Alphaproteobacteria > Rhizobiales > Xanthobacteraceae > PALSA-894. Next base: position 642,660 of record CAVZYQ010000023.1, read on the forward strand.
CAGCGTGTCCGAGCCGATGAAGTTGATCGCGCCCGCGATATGGCGCCCGGCGCGTTTCGCCATCACCAGCAGCACCTTGTCGCGCATCGTTTCGCCGATGATCGAATAGAACTGCCGCGTGAGATACGGGCGGCCCCATTTGCGCGAGCCGGTCTCGATGTAGAACGCGAAGAACGTGTCCCAAATGCTTTCGGTCAAGTCATTTCCCGTGAGCCACTGCACCTCGATGCCGTGCTCCAGGGCTTCGCGCCGCTCGCGCTTGATCGCCTTGCGCTTGCGTGCCGCAAGTGCGCCGAGGAAGTCGTCGAAGGTCGCGTAGTTCGCGTTCTCCCAACGGAATTGCTGATCGGTGCGCTGGAGGAAGCCAAGCTCGCCGAGCATGCGCCACTCGCGCTCCGGCGCGAACGTGACATGCACCGATGACGCGTCGCGCAGCTTCGCCAACTCCATCAGGCCGCTCGCGAGGCCTTGGCGAACTTGGTCCGCGTCGTCACCTGGCGGCACCAGCAGACGCCGCCCGGTCGCGGGCGTGAAGGGCACCGAGACCTGCACCTTCGGGTAATACGCGCCGCCCGCGCGCTCGTAGGCTTCGGCCCAGCCGGCATCGAAGACGTATTCGCCACGCGAGTGCGATTTCAGATAAGCGGGCACGGTGCCGAGAATGGCACCGGCTTCGGTTTCGGCGACGAGGTGCTGCGGCTGCCAGCCGGTGCGCGCGGTGGCCGAACCAGAGGCTTCCAATGCGGACAGAAAAGCGTGCGAGATGAAAGGGTTATAGGCTTGATTTTGAGTTTTTGATTCAATCGAATTTGCGCACGCATCCCAAGCCGCTGCCGGGATATCGGCGATCGCCGGAACGACGCGGATGCGCAAATCGGTGCTCATATAACGGCTAGTCTACGGCCTGAAGCCCTCGAAGATCATCTGGTTCGCCCATGATCTCGCCCGTCCTCGGTCTTCCTCCGTACGCACCGTCCAGGCGAGCAACGGAAGCCCGAACACATGCCGTGCCATCAGCGGTGCGGGCGAGGGCAGATCCTTCACGTGGTACGCGACAAAATGCGGACGGGTGCGCGGCGCATGCAGCAGGAATGCGAGCGAGCGCTTCTGGCTCGCGGACAGCTCATACCAATCGGAGTCCTTGTAGTGGCGCTCCGCCACGATGCCGCGCGGCAGGCCGGGCGCGATCTCGCGCAGCGCCTCGATCGGCCCCGGATCGAACGACATCAGCGACGGCCGGGCCCGCGTAGTTTTTCAGCACGTCGGCGGCGCGCGCGACGAGCCGGCGGTCGCCGTCGAACCGGCTTTTCAGTTCGATCACCAGCGGCACGCGCCCGCCGGCGAGATCGCACAGTTCGCCGAGCGTCATGATGCGGTCGGCGGTCGCCTTGAACGGCACCTCTTTCAGGCCTGCTGCCGTCATCGCGGCAAGCTGCCGCGAGCCGAGCGTCAGGCGGCCGAGCGCGAAGTCATGGTGCACCATGGCTTCGCCGTCGGCGGAAATCTGGAGGTCGGTCTCGATGGCGAAGTTGCCGTCGATGGCGGCTTGAAAGGCGGAGGCGGTGTTCTCGATCACGCCCGCCCCGGCATCATGCAGGCCGCGATGCGCGACCGGCCGCGCGGTCAGCCAATCAAGTCCGGGCATGCGGGATCATGCGGATCACGACACCTCGAACATGCCCTCGACCTCGACCGCGGCGTCGAGCGGCAGCACCGCGACGCCGATTGTGGTGCGGGCGTGCCGTCCTTTGTCGCCGAAGGCCGTGACCATCAGGTCGGAGGCGCCGTTCATCACCTTGGGCGTTTCGAGGAAGTCCGGCGTCGCGTTGATGAAGCCGCCGAGCCGCACCACGCGCAGCACCTTGTCGAGATCGCCGAGCGCGACCTTGATCTGCGCCAGCACATTGATCGCGCAGGCGCGCGCCGCCTTCTGGCCGTCCTCGATGGACACGGCGCCGCCCAGCTTGCCCGCCGCGACCAGCTTTCCTTCGGCCCCGAAGCAGAGCTGGCCCGAAACCACCAGCAGATTGCCGGTGCGCACGAAGCCCACATAATTGGCGACCGGCGCCGCCGGTGTGCCGAGCGCGATCCCAAGGTCCGCAAGCTTTTTTTCAACTGTTCCCGGCATTTTCGCCTCCGCTTTCCCGTCCAAAGTCATGGCTGAACCGTCAGGCGCGGCGCAAGCCGAGTAGGTGAAGGAACGCAGTTGCGGCGGACGCAACGCACATCTATGTTCCGCGCGATTTTGCAGGAGAATTGGAATGATTTGGGGTTCTTCAGCCCGCCTTGGTTTTGTCGCAATCCTGGCCGGTTCGGCGTTTGCATCGCTGCCGGTCGCCGCGCAGGGGCCGGCCGCAACCGTCAAGCTCGCCCCGCATGTCGCGATTTATGATCTCAAGCTGACAAGTTCTCGCGGCAAGCGGTCGCTCGAAGTCGGTGCGCGGCCGCATCGTTTATGATTTTTCCGGCAGCGCCTGCGAAGGCTACGCGCTCCAATTCCGTCAGGTCACCGAGCTCGACAGCGGCGAGGGCAAGGTCGCGCTCAGCGACCTGCGCACGACCACGTGGGAAGAGGGCGGGGGCAAGAGCTTCCGTTTCAAGTCCCAGAACTACATGGACCGCAAGCAGATCGGCGATGTCGACGGCCAGGCGGACCGCGGCCAGAACACCGTCGCGGTGAAGCTGACAAAGCCCGAAACCAAGAAATTCGACGCCGGCACTGTGGTGTTTCCGACCGAGCACATGCGGCTGCTGATCGAGGCGGCGCTGGCCGGCAAGACGCTGCTCGAAATCGCGGTCTATGACGGCTCGGAGTTGGGCGAGAAGATCTACCAGTCGCTCTCGGTCATCGGAAAGCGCATCGAGCCCGACAAGAAGCCGGAAGACGCCGCCGCCGACAAGTTCGCCGGAATGGCGCGCTGGCCGGTCACGATCAGCTACTTCGACAAAATCGAGAAAAAGACTGACGAACAGCCGGGCGAGCAGACGCCAGTCTACGCGATCACCTTCGAGATGTACGAGAACGGCATCTCGCGCGCGTTGCGCCTCGACTACGGCGATTTCGTCATCGACGGCAAGATGAGCTCGCTCGAAGTCAGGAGCGAGAGCGCCTGCAAGTAGCGGTGATTGCCGTGCCGAACTCGGCGCGGCTCCGTTGACTCAGCGCCGACGGCGGGTTCCACCCGCACAAACACGCCACATCAAATCACGATTGAGCCGCGCTTTCGGCTGACTTCCTCAGGCTGATTACCGGCCTCTCAGTAATCGGGAAGGGGTCTTCGATGAGCGACGATCTGATCTACATCGAGCCGCGCCAGGACGCCGTCATGCTGTGCGATGAGCTGACCGTTGCGTGCCGCTCGGTGCCTGAAGCCTACCTGATGTGGGCGCAGCTCGAGCGCGACGAGAAGGAGCGCGCGGTCATTCAGGTCGGCGACGATACCTACGGCATGTCGGCGATCCGCCGCCTGCGCTACGAGCCGGTCGCCCACGCCGCTTGAACTAGCGCGGCCGCGAGGTCGTGGTTTCCTCGTCTTCGTCTTCCTCGATGACGCCATCGAAGACGAGGCCTTTCACGACCGCGGCCTTTCCAAATTTCTCGCGCACCTTGTCGACCGCAAGTTCGGCTTTGTGGGTACGTTTCGCGCGCAGATCGATCAGGTCAGCGCCGTCGGCCTTCTCGGCGACATCGAGGTTCGAGACGCCGATGCCGAGCAGGCGGTAGCGCGTCCCGTCCGTCTCCTTCGCAAGCAGATCGCGTCCGGCATCGAAGATGCGTGCCGCAAGCTGGGTCGGCTCGCCGAGCGAGCGGGCACGCGTGCGCAGGCGGAAGTCCGCGGTCTTCAATTTCAATGTCACGGTCGAGCCCGCGATGCCACTGGTCTTCAGGCGCGATGAGACACGCTCGCTCAGCGACCAGAGCAGCTTTTCCAGAGCCTTGTACGAGGCAATGTCCTCGTTAAAGGTTGTCTCGGCCGATACGCTCTTGGTTTCGCGCTCCGGATTGACCGAGCGGTCGTCGATGCCGCGCGACAGCCGCCACAGGCGCCGGCCCTCGATGCCGTAGCGCTTCATCAAGTCGGTCTCGTCGGCGCGCTGCAGGTCGGCGACGGTGCGGTATCCGTCGCTTTGTAGCCGTGCCGCGCTCGCCTTGCCGACGCCCCAGATGAAGCCGACCGGCTTGGTGGCAAGAAACGCAACGGCCTCATCCTTTCCCAGCACCGCGAAGCCGCGCGGCTTATCGAGATCGGAGGCGATCTTGGCCAGGAATTTGTTCGCGGACAGCCCGATCGACACCGTGATGCCGATGTTCGCCTCCACGCGCTTGGCGAATGTTGCAAGCGCGCGCGCCGGGCTCATGCGGTGCAGCCGCGCGGTGCCGGTCAGATCGATGAAGGCTTCGTCGATCGAGAGCGGCTCGACTTGCGGGGTCAACTCGAACATCAGCTTGCGCACCTCGCGACCGACGCGGACGTATTTTGCCATGTCGGGCTTCAGCACAGTCGCGTGCGGGCAGGCTTTCAGCGCCTTGAACATCGGCATCGCGGAGTGCACGCCATAGGTGCGCGCAATGTAGCAGGCGGTCGAGACGACACCGCGCTTTCCGCCACCGATGATCAGCGGCTTGTCGGCAAGCGAAGGATCGTCGCGCTTCTCGATCGTGGCGTAAAACGCATCGCAGTCGACATGCGCAATCGACAGCGCATCGAGCTGCGCATGGCGGATCAGTCGCGGCGACCCGCAGGCCTTGCAACGGGTCGCGCTGCCGGTATCGGCGAAGCACTCGCGGCAGAAACCGCGTATGTCCGAGCCGGCGGGTAAGTCCATGAACTGATGGTGGGCGCGCGCCGACACCGGATCAAGGCGCTTTCCACGGCCGCCCGTTCAGCACCGCCTGCGCGTGCTCGATATCCGTCGGTTTGACGTCCGCATGTTCGGCAACGGCCAGTAACAGCGGCTCGTCGCCCGCCACGTAGTCGAGCAACCCGGCCAGAAAGGCGGGGTCGGCGGCGGCCTTGCGAATCATGTCAGGGCCGATACCTGTGGCGGCGAGGAAGGCACCCAAGCGTTCAGGTTCCCCCGCAAGGTAAGAGAGCGCGGAAATTGCGAGTTTTTCGGCGATTTCACGGTTGATACGGGCCGGTTTCGCCATCGCCGTTTGCCTTTCCGTAACGGATCGCCGCTAGGGTTTTACTAAGATTCTGTCCATTCGTGCGGATAGGGGGCGAGGTAGCCGGTTAGCCGGGGCCAAGGTCGCCAGATGGATAGCCGGAGGGGCCGGATGGCCAAGACCGTCCTGATCGTGGAGGACAACGAGCTCAACATGAAGCTCTTCCACGACCTGTTGGAAGCCCACGGCTATCAGATCGTCGGTACCCGCAACGGTATCGAGGCGCTCGAGCTCGCGCGCAAGCACAGGCCCGACTTGATCATCATGGATATCCAGTTGCCCGAAGTGTCCGGTCTCGAAGTGACGAAGTGGCTCAAGGATGACCCGGAGCTCAAATCAATTCCAGTGGTCGCGGTGACGGCGTTTGCGATGAAGGGCGACGAGGAACGCATCCGCGAGGGCGGGTGCGAGGCCTATCTCTCCAAGCCGATTTCGGTCGGCAAGTTCATCGAGACCGTGCGGCATTTCCTGGGGCCGGAGCAGAAGCAATGACCGCGCGTATCCTGGTCGTCGACGATATTCCGGCGAACGTGAAGCTGCTCGAGGCGCGGCTCACAGCCGAGTATTTCGACGTATCGACCGCAAACTCTGGGGCGGAGGCGCTTGCAATCTGCGAGCGCGCGCAGTGCGACATCGTTCTGCTCGACGTGATGATGCCGGAGATGGACGGCTTCGAGGTGTGCCGGCGTCTCAAGGCCAATCCGGCGACACACCACATTCCGGTCGTGATGGTGACGGCGCTCGACCAGCCATCCGACCGCGTGCGCGGCCTTGAGGCCGGCGCCGATGATTTCCTCACCAAACCGGTGTCGGACATCGCGTTGCTTGCGCGCGTGCGTTCGCTGGTGCGCCTGAAGATGGCGTCCGACGAACTGCGCATGCGCGCCGTGACCTCGCGCGAGATCGGCATCAACGATCCGGAAGTCGCCGCGCTGGCCGAGACCGGCCGCAGCGGCCGCGTACTGCTCGTCGACGACCGCAGGTCGTCTTACGAGCGGATTGCCGCGATCCTCACCACCGAGCACACCGTCGACGTCGAGCCGAACCCGCAGGAAGCGCTGTTCCATGCAGCCGAGGCCGACTACGAGTGCATGATCGTGTCTCTGGGCCTGGAAAATTTCGACGGGCTACGCCTGTGCAGTCAGGTGCGCTCGCTCGACCGCACGCGCGGCGTGCCGATTCTGATGATCGCCGAGGCCGAGGACAATGCGCGGCTCCTGCGCGGGCTCGAGATCGGTGTGAACGACTATCTGGTGCGCCCGATCGACAAGAACGAATTGCTGGCGCGCGTGCGCACGCAGATCCGCCGCCGGCGCTACACCGCGCGGTTGCGCGACAACGTGCAGCAGTCGATGGAGATGGCGATCACCGACGGCCTCACGGGCCTCTATAATCGCCGCTATATGGAAAGCCATCTTGCGACGCTGGTGGAGCAGGCGGCCGGTCGCGGCAAGCCGCTCACCTTGCTGGTGCTCGACATCGACTACTTCAAGGCGATCAACAACTCGCACGGTCATGCCGCGGGTGATGACGTGTTGCGCGAATTTGCCGTGCGCGTGAAGAAGTCGATCCGCGGGATCGATCTCGCGTGCCGCTACGGCGGCGAGGAATTCGTCATCGTGATGCCGGAAACCGATATGGCGGTTGCGGCACTGGTGGCGGAGCGCATCCGCCGCCGCATCGCTGGCGAGCCGTTTCCGATCGAGCAGGGCGCCAAGGCGCTCGACGTGACGCTCTCGATTGGCCTCTCGGCGCTCGGCCCGAGCGATACCGGCGCAACGATCCTTAAGCGCGCCGACCAGGCGCTCTATCGCGCAAAGCGCGATGGCCGCAACCGCGTGGTGGCGGACGCCGCGTAGGCGGAGTCATCGCTCCGGAACGCCGGCTCGCCGCAACCCTTCAATGTAGTGCATTCGATCGCGGTCATTTGTGAACGGATAGTTCTGACTGAATTTCCTCAGCGAGAAATCCGGTTCGATTTCGAGCAACTTCTTGATGTAGGGCGCTGCTTGCTTGCGTTGCTGCAGGTGTCCGAGCGCGGCGATCAAGGGCTTGTAGCCATTGACGAATGCGGGGGTAAAGTGAACGACCCGGCGGCCGATCTCGACTGCTTCCTTATATTCCCGCTTCATCAAGTATGCGATCGCGAGCGGGTTCTCATGGAGTGAAAAGTACGGAAGCGACGTCGTCAGCTCACGACATCGCATAAGTCTTTCGAGCGCTTTGTCGGGATCGCCGAGATAGCAATAGGTCAGCGCGCTATAGACCCAGATGAACGGCAGGTTGCGGTTCAGCAGCAGCGCCATCTCGAAATAATGCAGCGCGAGATCGGTATCCCTCTGAATGAACGACAGGATGTGGGCATAGATGGCGAGCGCCTCGGCGTTCTTTGGATCGATCTGTGTCGCGCGACGCGCATAATCGACGGCTGTCCTGGACGTATGTTCGAAGTTTTGGGTCCATCCTTGGCCGATATAGAAAACGTGCCAGTAGGCTGCCCAGGAGAGCACGACTGCATTGTCGGGCTCGAGCGCCAGTGCGCGTTCAATCAGCCTTCCGCCTTCCTCGTAATTATCGCGCTCCATCGTGTTGAGCAGCGGAATCGCGCGCATGACGCAACCAAGCGCATCGTCATTCTCATCGCCGTTCTTCGGCTGCCCCTCAATGTAGAGAATGACTGGATCGATTTGCGCGACGATAGGGGCGATAATCCGCAGGTCGATCAAATTCAAACTGTCCGCCGGCAGATCGAAGGTGCTCGTCCAGACTGGAGTGGCGTCGGTCTTCAGATCGAGCAGGCGGACATTGATCCGATATGTGCCGCGACTGCACGAGACGGTGCCGTCGACGACATAGTCAAGGTCCTGACGCCGGAGTTCGACATCGCTCAGAAAGGTCGGTGCCGGCACGCGCATCAGCGCGGTCGGTGCCACGACATCAAACCAGATGAAGCGTGCCAAGGCAGCCGCGACTTCCTGTGCGAGAGAGAAGGCCAGATTGTCATCGACGTCGGAAATCGGAACGAACGGCAGCACGCCGACGCGACGGTGACTGCGCTTGGGCTTGGGCACGCCTATCTTGCGCGAATTTGCGCTCTGTTTGCCGGTACCGTCCGCGTCCTCGGACTGCACGTCATCGCGGCCAAAAGTTCGAAATCGTCTCGAAAAGTGCGTGCGTTTCCGGCGAAGGTTCGGCGCCAAGGCTGCGCTTCAATGTCTCGTGGAGGCGCTTGTATTCCAGCAGAGCCTGCACACGCTCGTTGCGATCCGTCAGCGCGCGCATGACAACTCTCGAAGCGCCTTCATGGGTCGGATCGAATTCGATCAGACGGCGCGCAATGGCCTCGCGCTCGCTGAGCTGCGTGTTCAGCTTCTCCGTTTCGTCGAGCTCGTTCGCCAAAAGATTGCGGAGGCTTTCGGCGAAGCTCGCGCGTTTGCCAAACAGCCACTTGTCGAATGCCGGGCTGATCCCGTCCAGGTCTTCCAGCAATTCGCCTTTGCACAACTCAGCAAGCTTGCCACGAACGGTTTGAATTCCCGGCTCCTCGGACAGAAGCGCGATTGCATCGATCCAGCATGCGTTAACGTTGAAACGAATGGCCTGATGATCGACGGACAAGAGCTGCGTGGCCAACGGACCGAAGGCTTGCGTCAATTCGCGAATAGCCTGGCGCAGGCTGGCATGCGCCTGGTCTTTCGAAACGCGATCCCACAGCATTCCGGCGATGCGCGCCCGCGGCATCGGCGCACCTGCGGCGAAACAAAGGTAGCCAAGAATCGCGCGCGCTTTTCGGCCGCGCGGGAGGATATCCAGATGCCGGACGCTGGCGGCGCGCATCGTGCCGAGAATGTGAATGCGTGCAACGGGCGATGATTGCCGCGCAGCGTGACCTGTTTGCCCGCTCTGCAGCGGAACAACGTTGTCTCTGTCCGCGGGCCATGATTTTTGTTGCATCGAGATCTGCCCCAAAAGCGATTGTCTCAATACCTTTACCTGCGCGGCGCTAGGATGTTCCCTCGCGCGTTGACGCGCGACCAACTTGGCCAATGCAACTATACAGAGCGTCTTGGGCGCATTCAAACCGCTTTAACGATTTTCTGACGCATAGTTAGCGGCTTCGGAGGCCGTTTTTCACGCTCGGGTAGCGAGCTTTCACGCGCCTCCGACGTAGGCTCACCAGCAGCGCCAGCAGGGCGCCAATTCACGAGGAGGTTATCAATGCAGAAGCATGATGCAGTTCGAATTTCGTCGCCCGCCACGGCCGATAGCGGGAAGGTTCGGATGGGAGCGCAGGCGCCGAATCTGCCGCCCCGGATTTCAATAACTCCGTCCGCCGCCATCGCAGACAGCGGCAAAGTGCGCCTTGGCGCGCAGGCCCCGAACCTGCCGCCCCGGATCGCGAAGATTCCGTCGGCAGCCATTGCGGATAGCGGCAAAGTGCGCCTCGGCGCGCAGGCTCCGAACCTGCCCCCCCGGGCCGTAAAGACCCCGTCGGCGTCCACCGCAGACAGCGGCAAAGTGCGTCTCGGAGCGCAAGCCCCAAACCTGCCGTCGCGGAAGTGACTGACTAACGCTCGACCCGAGAATATTGCTGAGTACAAGACCAGGGTGGAAAACTCCGCCCTGGTCTGTGTGCGTCTACGTTGCCCCCTTTGGTTGCAAGAGGGATGCGTTCTGCCGATCCGTGCCCGGCACGAATGCTCATCGGCTGTTTGAACACGGTCCCGGATTCTGCCGTCCTTGCCGGGTTCCCGATAAACCCTAACGCTTTACACTACCGGCAAATCTCCCCAGCTTGAGGGGTCTGGAAGCGTTGCTTTCCGCCCCACTTCCTCTAGCCTTCGGGGCAGGCGCAAGGCAGCGCACAGCGAGCGAAGTTCTCGCACGAAGACCGCTTCAGAAGCACTTGAATACCCTACGGAATGCTCAGGTCCGCCGCATCTCCTGACACCCGTGGGGTTCGGCCGGTTCGGGACGGTGTGAGTGGCCTCCTCAATGACACCGCTCCCGGCCGGCCACCTTCCTCAAAACCCGCTTTTTAGGGCCGCAGGATCGTCCAGCCCTTCTCGCTGAGTTCGATTAGCGTCACCGCGCCTGACGGCACGCGCTCCGCCTCGCCGACGATCGGGACCGGCTTGCCCTCGCGCTTGGTCATCCCGTCGATGGTGTTCTGGCAGGCCTTGAAGCTGACGTTCGGCATGCTTTTCGCGAACGACGTAATGCGCGGCTTCACTTGTGAGGTGTCCTCGCGCAGCATGTGCAAGCCGGCGTTGAACGCCACGATCTGGATTTCGACCTCTTCGCCCTTGTCGGAATAGTGCTTCGACACATTGGCGGCGACGTTGAGCACCGCATTCATCTTGTCGGCATCGTTGTCGGTGATCTGCAGCGCGAGCCGGTGCGGCGCCTCGGCCGCGAAGGCGGGCAGGGCAAAGAACAGCACGAGCAGCGGGAGCAAGCGAAAGAAGCGCATGGCGGGGTCTCCGGTCAGGCGCATTCAATCCGAATGGCCCGGAAACACAAAGGGCGCCCTTGCGGACGCCCTCACAAAAGCCCGTGAATGCCGGCTTTACTTGATCTTCGCCTCGCGGAATTCGACGTGCTTCTTCGCAACCGGGTCGTACTTCTTCATGACCAGCTTGTCGGTCATGGTGCGTGAGTTCTTGCGCGTCACGTAATAGAAACCGGTGTCGGCGCTCGACACGAGCTTCACCTTGATCGTGGTGGACTTGGCCATCTGAACCTCTGCTCGAATTTGGTGGGACCCTAACGGCGGGACCCAGAATGTCAAGAAAATCGGGATTTCGCAGCGAAATCCTATAGTTCGGCCCGCACGAACTTCTTGTGCAGCATCCGGTAGAAGGGCGAGGGCAGGTCGTGTCCGAACCCCTTGCCGACGCGGGCCTGCAGTTCGTCCAGCGCGACCTGCGTAATGGTCGGCAAATCCTGGTTTTTCGCCTCCGCGATGGTGAGCCAGACCAGTTCGACCAGTTCGCTGTCCGGCCCGACCTTGCCGTCGACACGGTGGGCGATCTCGCTCGCATCGACCGCGAAGAAACGCGCATCGAAGCGGCGCGGCCGGCGCGGCGGAGTGATGGCGCGGACGATGAAGTGAAGCTGCGCGAGGTCGGGCAGCACCTTGGCCTCGGCAAACGCCTGCCACGGCCCCTCTGGCACGGCCGGCACCGCGTCCACCTTCTTGCCGAGGAGCAGGCCGGTTTCCTCGAAGGTCTCACGGATCGCCGCGAGGGCCAGCCCGCGCGCCTTGTGCAGGCTCGGCCGCCGCACCCCGCGCATCAGCCGCGCGCCGGCGTGCGTGTCGAGATCGCTCGCGATCGGCATCTTGCGGTCGCCTGGTTCCATGCGCCCGCCGGGGAACACAAACTTGCCCGCCATGAACTTGAGGCCCGCATGGCGCTTGCCGAGCAGCACCTTCGGCTCCGGCCCGGAGCGATCGACCAAAATGAGCGTCGCGGCGTCACGCGGTTTCAAGTTCGGATGGCTCTGGTCGCGCTCGACCTTGGTCAGACGCTCGGCAATGTCGTTCATTCGGTAGTCTTCTTATCTTCTGCGGCCGGCACGCTTGGAACCTGGTTTCGGACGTTCGAACCGGCTGCGGCGGTGCGGACGCTTCACGCCGGTCTCATAGCGCCCCTCGGACAAAATCTCGAATCGCAGCGCACCCGCAACCGGCGCTGCCTCGACCAGCTTCACGGTGACGGTATCACCCAGCCGGTAGCTCTCGCCGGTATGGTCGCCGATCAGTGCGTGGCGCGCCTCATTGTAGCGATAATAGTCGTCGCCGAGTGTGCGCGCCGGGATGAAACCGTCGGCACCGGTCTCGGCGAGCTTTACGAACAGCCCGGCGCGCGTGACGCCGCTGATACGGCCCTCGAAGCTCGCACCTATGCGGTCGGCCAGATGATGCGCGATCAGCCGGTCGACGGTTTCGCGCTCGGCTTTCATGGCGCGGCGCTCGGCTGCCGAAATGCGCGCCGCGATTTCGTTCAGCGCCGGCACGTCTATCGCATTCGGCAAGCCGTCGGAGCCGAACGATTGCGCGCGGATCAGCGACCGATGCACCACGAGGTCGGCATAGCGGCGGATCGGGGAGGTAAAGTGCGCGTAGCGGCGCAGCGCGAGGCCGAAGTGACCGTAGTTGTCGGCGGAATATTCGGCTTGTGCCTGGCTGCGCAGGACCACTTCGTTGACCAGCGTTTCGTTCTCGGTGCCTTTAACCTGCGCAAGGATTTTGTTGAAATCGCCCGGCCGCAGCACCTGTCCCTTCGCAAGATTGATCTTCAACGTTGAGAGAAATTCGCGCAGCGCCTCGATCTTCTCCGGCGACGGCTCGTCGTGCACGCGATAGATCAGCGGCACGCGCGCCTTTTCGCACGTCTCGGCCGCCGCCACGTTGGCGAGGATCATGAACTCTTCGATCAGCCGGTGCGCGTCGAGCCGCGACGGGACGATGACCCGATCGACAGTTCCATCGGGCTTCAGCAAGATCTTGCGCTCGGGCAGGTCGAGGTCGAGCGGTTGACGTTCGGCGCGTTCGCGCAGGCGCGCACGGTAAGTGGCGTAGAGCGGCTCGATGACGGTCGAGAGCAGGGGACCTGTCGTCTCGTCCGTGCGACCGTCGGCGGCGTCCTGCGCCTGCGCGTAGTGCAGCTTCGCGGCCGAGCGCATCAGCACGCGATGGAAGGTGTGGCTGCGCTTGCGGCCGTCCGCGCCGATCACCATGCGGACGGCGAGCGCGGCGCGATCTTCGTTCGGGCGCAGCGAGCACAGATCGTTGGAGATGCGCTCGGGCAGCATCGGGACGACCTGATCGGGGAAGTAAACCGAATTGCCGCGAACCAGTGCCTCGCGGTCTAGCGCGGAGCCGGGCGTCACGTAGTGACCCACGTCGGCGATCGCGACGGTAACGACGAAGCCGCCCGGGTTTTTCGGGTCGGCGTCTGGCTCGGCAAAAACCGCGTCGTCGTGATCCTTCGCGTCGATCGGGTCGATCGTGACGAGCGGGATTTTCCGCCAGTCCTCGCGGCCGCCTTCGACGCGCGCGGGTTTCGCGGCCTCCGCGTCCGCAAGCGTCTCTCGCTGGAAGACGTGCGGAATTTCATGCGCGTGGATCGCGATGAAGCTTGCGGCGCGCTCGCTCTTGAGCGAGCCGAGCCGCTCCTTCACCTGCGCAGTCTGCAGGCCGAGCCGGCCGTGGCGTGTCAGCTCGACAGTGACGAGGTCGCCGTCCTTTGCATCGGCGGTCGCGCCGGGCGGAACGGAAAGCTCGCGGCCAAGCTGCTTCTTGTCGACCGGCTCGAGCCGTCCGCCGCCGCTAGGGAGCGCACGGAAGATGCCAAGCTGGCGCTGCCGGGCGCGGTCGAGCACCTTGATGACACGTCCGGTGTGACCGATCGCTTCGTCGCGCTCGCCGGTTTCCTCGGTGCGCAGCAGCGCCCGGTCGCCGACGCCGGGAATTTCCATCGGGCGCGCCTTGCGCGGGATCTGAATGCGGATGCGCGGCGCTTCGCCGTGCGCCTCGGTGTCCCATTCGGTCGGAACGGCAATCAGCTCGCCGTCCGCGTCGCGATGCGTGACATCGGTGAGCACGACGGAGGGCAGGGTGCCGGCGTGATGCAGTTTCTTGCGCCGCCCCTCAACGACGCCCTCATCGGTCAGGCCGCGCAGCATGTGCCGCAGGGCAGCACGGTCATTGTTCTTCAAGCCGAAGGCGCGCGCGATCTCGCGCACGCCGGCCTTGCCCTTGTGCGTGCCGATGTAGGCGACAACGTCTTCGCGGGACGGGAGGCCGGTGGGCCGAGGTTTCTTGGCGGGTTTCTTCAAGATGTCGGAAAGGTAGGTCCAGGCCGGCATAACCGCCAGCCCGGAATCATTCGGCGGCCGTGATGGTCTTGCGCGGCTTGGCGGCGGCCTTCTTCTTCGGCTTCGCGGTCTTCTCGACACCCGCCGCAGGCTTTGCCACACGGGCATCCGCCTTGCGCGGACCCTTGCGGCGCGGCGCGGGCTTGGCGCCGGTCTTCTCGGCGCGGGCTTCGATCAGACTGACCGCCTGGTCAAGCGTGATCTCGTCCGGCACGATGTTGTCAGGGATCGTGGCGTTGATGCCGTTGTTGGTGACGTAGGGGCCATAGCGGCCCTTTTTGACCAGGATCGGCCCGCCGCGCTGGGGATGGTCGCCGACAGAACGGCCCGGATCGCCACCGAACCGGCGGCCCTTGCCAGGGTTCGCGCGCTTCTCGGCAATCAGCGTGACGGCGCGATTGAGACCGATGGTGAGCACGTCCTCGCTCGAGTCGAGGTTCGCGTAGGTCTTGCCGTGCTGCACGTAGGGCCCGAAGCGCCCAATTCCGGCGAGGATCGGCTCGCCGTCCTCCGGATTCTTGCCGATCTCGCGCGGTAGCGAGAGCAACATGAGCGCGTTTTCGAGCGTGATGTCGTCGAGGTTCGCGCCCTTCGGAATACCGGCGCGCTTCGGCTTCTCTTCTTTATCTTTCGAAGTCTCGCCGAGCTGCAGATACGTGCCGAAGCGGCCCGTCTTGATTGTGACGTCGAGTCCGGTGTCCGGATCCTTGCCCAAAACGCGGTCGGCGCTGGCCGCGCCGTTGGCGGAGAGCTGGCGGGTGAACTTGCACTCCGGATAGTTGGAGCAGCCGATGAAGGCACCGAAGCGCCCGAGCTTCAGCCCAAGGCGGCCATTGCCGCAGGACGTGCACTGACGCGGATCGGTGCCGTCCTTGCTCGGCGGGAACAGATGCGGCGCCAGTACCGCGTCGAGTACATCGAGCACCTCACTGACGCGCAGGTCTTTGATGTCGTCGACGGCGCCGATGAAGTCGCGCCAGAAGTCGCGCAGCACCTCGCGCCAGTCGACTTCGCTGTTGGCGATGCGGTCGAGGTTCTCTTCGAGCCCGGCCGTGTAGTCGTATTCGACGTAACGGGCGAAGTAGTTTTCCAGGAACGCGACGACGACGCGACCCTTGTCCTCGGCGTAGAGACGCTTCTTTTCCAGCCGCACGTAGTTGCGGTCTTTCAGCACCTGCAGGATCGACGCATAGGTCGACGGCCGGCCAATGCCGAGCTCTTCCATGCGCTTGACCAGCGAGGCTTCCGAATAGCGCGGTGGCGGCTCGGTGAAGTGCTGGGTGGACGCGATCTCGCGTTTCGCCAAAGCTTCGCCCTGGCTCATTTGCGGCAGGCGCTTGGACTCGTCGTCCTCCGGCGCTTCGTCCTCGCCTTCCTGATAGAGGGTGAGGAAGCCGTCGAACTTGATGACGGTGCCGGTCGCGCGCAGATCGAGCAAACGCGCGCCGACCTTGGCGGCGATGTCCACCGTGGTGCGCTCGAGCTCCGCGGACTCCATCTGGCTCGCCATCGCGCGGAGCCAAACGAGCTCATAGAGTTTGGCCTGATCGCTATCGAGGAACTTGGCGACGTCACGCGGGCTGCGCGTCACGTCGGTCGGGCGCACCGCTTCGTGGGCTTCCTGCGCGGTCTTCTGTTTGGTCTGATAGGCGCGCGGGCTCTCCGGCACGTATTCCTTGCCGTAGGTCGACGCGATCGCCGAACGCATCGCCGTAATGGCCGAGCCATCGATATAGACGCCGTCGGTGCGCATATAAGTTATGAGTCCGACGGTCTCGCCGCCGAGTTCAATGCCCTCATAGAGGCGCTGCGCGACGCGCATCGTGTGCGCGGGCGCGAAGCCGAGCTTGCGGCTCGCCTCCTGCTGCATCGTCGAGGTGGTGAACGGGGGCGGAGGATTGCGCTTGCCGGGCTTCGCCTCGACCGAGGCGACGGAGAACTGCGCGGTTTCGAGATCGCGCTTGAATTGTCCGGCTTCCGCGCCGTTGCCGATGTCAAGCCGCTGGATTTTCTTGCCATCGGCGCCGACGAGACGCGCTTCGAAGGTCTCGCTGCGCGGCGTCGCGAGCGTCGCCACCAGCGACCAGTATTCGCGCGGAACGAACTTCTCGATCTCAAGCTCGCGGTCGGCGACGAGCCGCAGCGCGACCGACTGCACGCGCCCGGCCGAGCGGGCGCCCGGCAGCTTGCGCCACAGCACCGGCGACAGCGTGAAGCCGACGAGGTAATCGAGTGCGCGGCGCGCGAGGTACGCGTCAACCAGCGCGCTATCGATCTCGCGCGGGTTCTTCATCGCTTCTGCCACTGCCTGCTTGGTGATGGCATTGAAAACGACGCGCTCGATCTTTTGGCCTTTAAGCGCCTTCTTTTCCTTCAGCACTTCAAGGACGTGCCAGGAGATCGCCTCGCCCTCACGGTCCGGGTCGGTGGCGAGAATCAGCTTGTCGGCACCTTTGACGGCATTGGCGATGTCGGAGAGGCGCTTCTGCGCCTTGGCGTCGACCTCCCAGATCATGTTGAAATCGGCGTTCGGGTCGACCGAGCCGTTCTTCGCCGGAAGGTCCCGGACATGGCCGAACGAGGCCAAAACCTCGTACCCGGGGCCGAGGTACTTGTTGATCGTCTTGGCCTTGGCGGGTGACTCAACAACAACGATGTTCATGAAATTCCTGGCAAATTTCGCTTTGCGGAAGACTCGTGGGGCAACGCGGCCCTCCCTTGAGTCGGCCGGAACATGGGTAATGAGGCCTCCCCTGTCAAATCAATGAGGCCGGTCAGGGTAAACCGGCGGGGCGCCAATCCCTCGGATTACCCTCTGATTGCAACCGATGCGCGTGCAAATTCGCGAACTCGAGCTTCTATACAGAACGGCAGCTGTCCTAGACGACTGTTGGGAGAATGGTACACGAATCTTAATCCGGGATTGCAGAGTGGCGCGGGCACGGCCGAGCACTGTTACCCATTCGGAGGTTCCGGCGCCGCAAGCCAGCCCGGAGACGGTGGCGGCATACATCTCGACCTTATCTTCTGAATTGGCGACGCTTTCTCGACGCCATCGGCTCGACACCCTTGGCTACCTCCTCGATATGGTCAGACTGGAGGCAGAGGGGACGGTGCACGGCGCGAAAGTGCAGGCCGTTTCAGACTAGCGACACCAGTCCGCCGCCGAGCCGCTCAATCCTCCCGGCAAGCTCCAGTTCCAGCAGCACCGTCCGGACAACCGCGGGTGTCGAACCCGACAACCGGACGAGGTCGTCGAGGCCGACTGGTGCTGGCCCGAGCAGTCCCACGATGTGTTCGCGAACGTCGCTGTCGGGCTCTTCAGCGCCAAAGGATATTTTGCCAGCGTCAGGCTCGCGTACCGCCATCGCACCCTGACCGGCGATCGGTTCGACGACCGCGAGCACATCAGCGGTCTCGGTTACCAGAGCCGCGCCCTGTTTGAGCAAGCCGTTGGTACCTTCCGCGCGGGGATCGATCGGAGACCCCGGCACAGCGAACACCTCGCGACCCTGCTCAAGGGCAAAGCGCGCCGTAATCAGCGAGCCGGAACGCTTGGCGGCTTCGACGATGACGACGCCGAGCGAGAGGCCTGAGATGATGCGGTTGCGGCGCGGGAAATCCTGCGCGCGCGGCTCCCAGCCAAACGGCATCTCGGTGACCGCGGCACCTTCGGCCAGCAGCGCGTTGAGGAGATCGGTGTGCTGTTCGGGGTAGATCCGGTCGTGACCGCCGGCAAGGACCGCGACAGTGCCGGTCGTGAGGCTTGCGCGGTGAGCGGCCGCATCGATGCCGCGGGCAAGTCCCGACGCGACGACATAGCCAGCTTCACCAAGCTCGCGCGCTAGGCGCTCCGCAAACTTCAGTCCGGCGGCGGATGCATTGCGTGAACCGACGATCGCGATCATCGGCCGCGCCAGCGCAGCCAGCGTGCCACGGACGGCAAGCAGCGGTGGCGCATCGTCGATGGCGACGAGCCGGTATGGGTAGGAATCCTCGATTGAGGCCGACAAACTGCGCGCCGAACTGTTGCGCGGTTTCCATCTCGCGCTCGGCATCGACGCGCGGACAAATGCGGATGGGGCGCATTGCGCCGCCGCGCCGCGCGAGCGTCGGCAAAGCATCGAGGGCGGCACGCGCACTGCCGAAGTGCTGCAACAATGACCTGAACGTGCGCGGCCCGATATTGTCAGAGCGGATCAGCCGCAGCCAATCGAGACGCTCGCCGTCCGTCAAAGCGGGCACCTTACGCCCCGCGCGGAGCGTCGGCTTTCTGGCCGATCTTGCCCTCAGTCCCCTGCAGCAGGCGTGTAACGTTGGCGCGATGCATGACAATGGTGAGCACGGTGAGAAGGAGGAATGTCAGCACGGCTTTTGCGTCGCCCATGATCCAGAAAAAGATCGGGACCGCGGCGCAGGCGACGATCGAGGCAAGCGAGGCAAAGCGAAACACGGCGGCGAGCGCGAGCCAGATTGCCCCAAAGACGAACGCGCCTTGCCACGACACGGCAAGCAGCACACCGAGAAACGTCGCGACGCCTTTGCCACCCTTGAACTTCAGCCAAACCGGAAACAGGTGGCCGACAAACGCGCCGATACCCGCGAGCAATCCGTATTCGCGGCTCCACCAGAACATCACGAGCACCGGCGCCGTCCCCTTGAGCACGTCGGCGAGCAGCGTCGCGGCGGCAAGGCCCTTGCGGCCGGTGCGCAGCACGTTGGTCGCGCCGATGTTGCCGGATCCGATCGCGCGGATGTCCTGCGTGCCGGCAAGCCGCGTGAAGACGAGCCCGAACGGGATCGAGCCGAGCAGATAGCCGAAGGCGAGTGCCGCGAGATAGGCGGGCAGGGCGCTTTGCATCAGGCTAGTGCCCCGAACCCGAAGTTCGCACACGTCGTGCGGCACGGGTGGTTGCGAACCTTGGGTTCAAAAGGGGCACTAGAATCATAAAATTGCCAGTGTCCTTTAATTCCGAAGTTCGCATATTAGAACGTGCCGCGAAGTTTTGCGAACTTCGGAATTAGGACACTGGAGCGTATTGAAACACCGTGCGCCCGGCAACGATGGTGCGAAGCACGCGGCCCTGCAGACGCGCCTCGTCGAACGGGGTGTTCTTGCACTTGGACTTCAGCTCCACCGGGTCGAGTACCCACGGCATGTCGATATCGACCACGATGACGTCAGCCGGGCTGCCGGGCCTGAGCGTGCCAGCCTGCAGGCCGAGCAGCTCAGCGGGGCGTGCCGACATCGCCTTCAGGAGCTTGCCAAGGTCCAGTCCGCCGCTGTGCACAAGACGCAGTCCGGCGGCGAGCATGGTCTCCAGACCGATCGCGCCGGGGGCAGCTTCGGCGAACGGCAAGCGCTTGGTTTCGACGTCCTGCGGATTGTGATCCGACATCACGACATCGAGCAGGCCTTCGCTCAAGGCCTGCGCCAGTGCGTTGCGATCGTCCTCGGCGCGCAAGGGCGGCGCCATCTTGAAGAAGGTGCGATAGGGACCGATGTCGTTTTCGTTCAGCGTCAGATGATTGACCGAGGCCGCCGCCGACACCGGGAAACCGGCGTCCTTGGCGTGCCGCAGCACCGCGAGGGACTCGCCGCACGTGATGGAAGCCGCGTGATAGCGCGCACCGGTTAGGGCGACCAGGCGAAGGTCTCGCTCCAGCATGATCGTCTCGGCAGCCTTCGGGATGCCGAACAGCCCGAGGCGCGCGGCGTATTCGCCCTCGTTCATGACGCCGTCGCCAATCAGGTCGGGATCTTCGGTGTGGTGCACGACCAGCGCATCGAAGTCCGCTGCGTAGGTCAGCGCGCGGCGCATCACCTGCGCGTTGGTGACGCTTCTTGCACCATCGGTGAACGCGACGGCGCCAGCGGCCTTGAGCAGGCCGATTTCGGCAAGCTCGGATCCTTCCAACCCTTTGGTCAGCGCGGCCATCGGCTGGACGTGCACGATGGCGGTATCGCGTGCGCGGCGCAGGACGAAATCCACGATCGCCGGATCGTCGATCACCGGATTGGTGTCGGGCTGGCACACGATCGTCGTGACGCCGCCGGCCGCCGCCGCTTGGCTCGCGGTGGCGAGCGTTTCGCGATACTCGGCGCCGGGCTCGCCGATGAAGGCGCGCATGTCGACAAGTCCCGGCGCAACGACGCGTCCGTCGCAGTCCACCACTTCGGTGCCTTCAGGCACGCCAGCCGCATGGATGCCGCGCTTGGCTTCGCGGATGACGCCCTCGGCGATCAGCAGATCGCCGGAAAAGTCCAAATCGCGCGACGGATCGACGATGCGGGCGTTGGCGAGCAGGATCGGTCGGCGGTCGGACAGCATTCAGGCAGTCTCCCGCCGAAGCCGGCGCAACGCGACAAGTCCATAGGCGATGCGGGCGAGACATCCGACGCCGAGGCACATCACGACGACACCGACGAGGATTTTTCCGATGCCCGAGTAGTCATCGAAAAAAGAAACGATGCCCGCCACGGTAAGCCCCAGTCCAATGGCTCCGTAAACAAGGACGCAGGCCACTCTTCGTGCCGAGGACATCTTCTCGATATCGAGCCCGGCGATGTGGTCGATCCAGAAGATGAATTCCAGAAATGCCAGCATGTCACGCGTTCGGCAGGTTGCGCGACAGCGCTTCCAGCACAGCCATCCGCACCGCGACGCCCATCTCGACCTGTTCGCGGATCAGCGATTGCGCGCCGTCCGCGACCGCGCTGTCGATTTCCACGCCACGATTCATCGGGCCAGGATGCATCACCAGCGCGTCCGGCTTGGCATAGGCGAGCTTCTTCTGGTCGAGGCCGAAATAGTGGAAATACTCCTGCGTGGATGGCACGAACGAGCCGTTCATGCGCTCGCGTTGCAGCCGCAACATCATCACGATGTCGGCGCCTTTCAGGCCCTCGCGCATATCGCGCGAGACCTCGACGCCGAAGCGCTCGATCCCGGGTGGCAGCAACGTGGACGGCGCGACCACGCGCACCCGTGCGCCTAGCGTATTGAGCAGGATGATGTTCGAGCGCGCGACGCGCGAATGCAGGATGTCGCCGCAGATCGTGACGGTAAGGCCCTCGATCCGGCCCTTGTTGCGGCGGATCGTGAGCGCATCGAGCAGCGCCTGCGTCGGATGCTCGTGCGCGCCATCGCCCGCATTGACCACCGAGCCGTCGACTTTCTGTGCCAGCAGCTCCACCGCGCCGGAGGCGTGATGCCGCATCACCAGAATGTCCGGATGCATGGCGTTGAGGGTGATCGCGGTGTCGATCAGCGTCTCGCCCTTTTTCACCGACGAGTTGCCGACCGACATGTTCATGACGTCGGCGCCAAGGCGTTTGCCGGCGAGCTCGAACGACGACTGGGTACGGGTCGAGGCCTCGAAGAACAGATTGATCAGCGTGCGCCCGCGCAGCGAGGTGCGCTTTTTCTCGATCTGGCGATTGAGATCGACGAATTCCCCCGCGAGGTCGAGCAGGCCGGTGATCTCGTCGGCTGAAAGCCCCTCGATTCCCAACAGATGACGGCGGTTGAGGACGAACGAGGTCTTCGCGGCGATGTTCATTAAAGCGACCCCTATAGGCGGAATCGGAGGGGTGGGGCAAGGGCGGTGCCAAGCGGTCCACAGCCGTGCTTAACTTGCGTTTCCGGGACGGTGCCGGCCGCGCGTGCTAGAATTCCGGTCCGGGAGACAACGATGACCGTTCAGCATCGCTTCGACACCCACGATATCTTCAACCAGTCACCGCCGTACGAGAACGTCAATCTTTTCAGGAGCGACCGGGCGCTGCAGGACGCCGTTGCGGCGAACGGGGCGGACGGTGAGGCGGGTGCGCTGTCGGAATTCGGGCAGCGCTGGGGCACCGCCGCGATGTTCGACGCGGCGCGGCTTGCCAACGAGAACACGCCAAAACTGAAGATTTTCGACACCAAGGGCTTCCGGCGCGACGTTATCGAGTTTCATCCCGCTTACCACGGCTTCATGGTCGAGAGCATGCAGGCGGGGCTGCACGCCTCGACCTGGACGGCGGACGGGACGCGTGCGCCTGCACCGTCCGAGGTCGCGCGCGCGGCACGCTATTTCATGGTGGCGCAGGTCGAGAACGGGCACATGTGCCCGATCACGATGACGCGCGCCTGTGTCGGCGCGCTCGCCGTCGAGCCCGCGGTCAGGGACACGCTGATCGGCAAGATCGTCTCGCGAAAATACGACCCGAGTTTCCGGCCGTGGTGGGAGAAGGATTCGATCACACTCGGCATGGGCATGACCGAGAAGCAGGGCGGCACCGACGTGCGCGCCAACACCACGACCGCGATGCCGGCCGCCGACGGCTATGCGATCACCGGCCACAAGTGGTTCATGTCGGCACCGATGTGCGACGCGTTCCTTGTGCTGGCGCAGGCGCCCGGCGGGCTGACGTGTTTCCTGATGCCGCGCTTCCGTCCGGACGGCGCGGTGAACGGGCTGCGCTTCCAGCGGCTGAAGGACAAGCTTGGCAACCGCTCGAACGCGTCATCCGAGGTCGAGTTCACTGATGCTTTCGCGTGGCGCGTCGGCGAGGAGGGCAGGGGCGTGCGCACCATCATCGAGATGGTGCAGCTCACGCGCGTCGACTGCATCATTTCCTCTGCCGGCATGATGCGGATGGCGCTCGCCCAGGCGCTGCATCACGCGCGCCATCGCACGGTTTTCCAGAAGAAGCTCGCCGACCAGCCGATGATGGCGACGCTGCTCGCCGACATGGCGCTCGAGGTCGAGGGTGCGACGGCCGTAACGATGCGGCTGTGCCGCTCGTTCGATCTAGCCGGTGCCGACGCGAAAGAAGCCGCACGTGCGCGCCTGCTCGCCTCGGCGATCAAGTACTGGGTGTGCAAGACCGCGCCCGGTTTCATCTACGAGGCGATGGAGTGCCTCGGCGGCAACGGCTACGTCGAGGAGACGCCGCTTGCGCGGCTTTATCGCGAGGCGCCGGTCAACGCGATCTGGGAAGGCTCCGGCAACGTGATGTGCCTCGATGTGCTGCGCGCGCTGTCGCGCGAGGGCGAGGCGGCGCGCGCGGTGCTGGGCGACTTGACGCAAACCTGCGCCAACCTGCCCGGCGCAACGGAGGCTGCTGCGTTCATCACCAAGGTGCTTGCAGCGGCCGACGGCGAGGCAAAGGCCCGCGCCGCAGTCGAACGGCTCGCCATGCTGGCAGCGGCCGCAGCCATCGCCGAAAGTGCTCCGGGTGTCGCCGTGGCCTTCGCGCGCACGCGCCTCGCGTCCCCGCGTGGCGGAACTTTTGGAACCGCGGATCTTTCGGCTGCAGATGTCACGAATTTGTCAGATCGCGCGCTGCCCGGGGGCTTGAGGCGGAACACGACCTGCTCTGGGGCGTTCTCTGCGTGACTTGGCCCGTATGTGGCCGCAACGCCATGGAGAGACACATGACCAAATTCGGAACGGCGGGGCTGGCCCTCGCGGGTATTCTGGCCGTCACGGCCGCCAGCGTGAGCGATGCCTCTGCGCAGTGGCGCGGGCACCGCGGCCATCATCACGGCGGCTGGGGTCCCGGCATCGGCATTGGCGCCGGTATCGCGGCTGGCGCGCTGATCGGTTCGGCGGTCGCGGCGCGGCCGTATTACGGCGGCGGGTACTATTATGATGAGCCGGTTTACGCGCAGCCGTACGGTTACGCGGAGCCGTACGCCTATGACGCCGGCCCAACCTATTACCGCGGTAGTTATGGCCGCAACTATTGCAATGAAGGCTATCGGCGTGTGCCGTGCACCCAGGGCGGCGGGTTCTAGTCGCCAGCACTACATTTCGGCAAAAGGCGGGTCGCGAGGCCCGCCTTTTTCATTCGCCCGCGAGCCGCGCCAAGCGGTCGAGAGCGCCCTGCAAAATGAAGATCGCGGCGTGTTGGTCGATGACTTCCGCACGCTTGGCGCGGCTCACGTCCGCCGCGATGAGGTCGCGCTCGACGGCGGCGGTCGAGAGCCGCTCATCCCACAGCCCGATCGGCAACTCGGTCAGCTTGACCAGGTTGCGCGCGAACGCGCGCGTTGACTGCGCGCGCGGACCTTCCGAGCCGTCCATGTTGATCGGCAGGCCCAGAACAAAGCCGGCCGCCCTGCGTTCGCTTGCGAGCGCAAGCAGGGTATTCGCGTCGGCGGTAAACGCCTTGCGCGCTATTGTCGTTACGCCGGTCGCAAGCCGGCGGTCCGGATCGCTCGCCGCGATCCCGATGGTTTTGGTGCCGAGATCGAGCCCGATCAGCGCGCCGCGGGCAGGCAGCAGAGGCGCAATATCGATGAGTGGGAGAACCGGCATGGGCGGTTGGGTAACACATTGATCTGCCCTGCGCCGCGACTATCCTGCGCGCCGACCAACGCCCCGTAGAGAAGGACAATGCGATGCAAATTACTTGGTACGGCCATTCGGCATTCCGCCTCGATTTCGGCGGCAGGGCCGTTCTGATCGACCCGTTTTTCACCGGCAATCCGTCTTTCGATGCCGACAAGGCCGCCGCCATCAAGGACGTGAGCCACATCCTGCTGACTCACGGCCACGGTGATCACGTCGGCGACACGCTCGATATCGCCAAGCAGAACGGCGCGACGGTGACAGGCGATTATGATCTGCTGATGTGGCTCGCCGGGAAAGGCCTGGAGAAGCTCAACCCGATGAACACCGGCGGGACGACCCAGCTCGATGGCTTCTCGGTCTCGATGGTGCGGGCCGATCACTCCTCCGGCGATATCCAGAATGGCGCCTCGGTGTATCTCGGAAATCCGCATGGGTTGATCGTTGCCGCCAACGGCGAGCCGACGGTGTGGCATCTCGGCGATACCGATATCTTTTCCGACATGGCGCTGATCGCTGAGATCTATCAGCCGAAGGTCGCGATCGTTCCGATCGGCGACCGATTCACGATGGGCGCCACGACCGCCGCACTGGCGGTGAAGCGGTTCATCAAGCCCGAGGCCGTGATCCCATGCCACTACGGCACCTTCCCGATCATCGATCCGAACGCCGACAAGTTCGTCGCCGCGATGAAGGGTGACAAGGCGAAGGTCATCGTGCCGGAAAAGGGGAAAGCGTTCTCGGTGTGAGCGCCGCAATTAAGGTTTACGAAGGATAAACGTCGCGCGAACTGACGGTTTCACGTAACCGTACGCTGTCATCAGAGGCAGTGTCATGGGGCGTGATCAGGACCGCGAGACAGCGCATTTCGAATGGGTGAACGCTTGGGCGGCCTTGAACAAGGCCGAAGTGGCATCAACCGATGCCGCCAAGGCTGCGCTGACTGCGCCTGTCCCCGAAGCAAAACTCGCGCAGGTCGAAGTGACGCCTGTGAAAGTTCACGTTCCACTGCCGGCACGGCAGCTTCCCGGCGATCAGCTGATGCGCGATATTGCCGAGATCGAACGTGCACGCGATGCGCTTGCGGTGGTTCCCGTATCGCGACAATTTTCCAAAGGGCGCACACAAGCCCTGACGCTGGTGCCGTCACGTACGAGCGACGCTGTGCCAGTCTTGATCGGCGGCGTGATGGCGCTGGTCATGCTGACGGTGTTCGGTGCCGCCGCCGCCATGGGTAAGCTATCGCGCTAGTTCGTTGGCGCGTGATCTGATCAGAAAACCGAAATCAGCTTTTCGGAATCACGCGCTAAGCCGCCTGCGGCAACGATGCGTCGCGCACGATCCACTCGTGCGTCTGCCCACAGGCCGGGCATTCGGCGCGCACCTTGCTGGATTTGATCCGCAGCAATGTCCCGATTTCGGTTTCGACGCCGACGTCTATGGTGCGGCGGGTCGTGGGACAGAGGAAAAACAGCCGTTCCATCGCGAGCCTCCATGGGAGGATGCGCCCGTTCCACATATAGGAACGATTATCGAAAACGCACGCGAGTTTCGAACGGATCGCGCGCTTCGAAACCGCCATCGACGGCCTCGACAGGAACCGCCGCTGCTTTCAGCCGCGCTAGCTCGGCATCGCGAACCGACGTGCTGTCGGCCTCAAACGCAAACCAGGACAATCCTGCGCGATCATCGTCACGCTGACCGGCGCCGGCCGAGTGCCAGGTGTTGCTGCCGACGTGATGGTGATAGCGGCCCGACGACATGAACAGCGCGCCGCCGCGTCCGGCGGTGGGATCGAGGCCGACGGCGTCGCAGTAGAATTTTTTCGTCTTGTCCAGATCACCAACACGCAAATGGATGTGGCCGATGCGCAAACCGTCCGGCGCGCCGGCATAGGCGGCACCGGCGGCATCGGCGGCGAGATTGTCGAGATCGAGCCGGTCGGTCGCCATCTGGATGCGATCGCCGCTCCAGCGCCACTCCTCGGGCAGGCGGTCGCGATAGACCTCGATACCATTGCCTTCCGGATCGTCGAGATAGATCGCTTCGCTCACCAGATGATCAGACGCGCCGGAGAGCGGCACGCGGTTGCGCGCGACATGCACCAGCCAGCGCGCAAGGTCGCTGCGCGTCGGCTGCAGGAACGCCGTGTGATAGAGGCCCGCGGTGCGCGGATCGTCCGGCGGGGCGCTCGGCGCGGCTTCCAGTTCGAGAAACGTGACACCGCCCGCGCCAAGCCGCGCGGTTTTGCTGTCGCGGTCGATCAGATGCAGGCCGATCGCTTCGGAATAGAAATCGGTCAGGCGAGAAAGGTCGCGCGCCTTCAGGCCGACCGCGCCGATGCGCAGCGGCGTCTTGTTGGCAAAAGTCACGTTGGAAGAGGGGTTGGGGGCGTCCACGGCGGTTCCTCGCGTTATGACGCTTATATCGGGCGGCCCGGCCGCGGGAGCAACCGAGGAAGCGCGGCGCGCGCGCAAGGAATAGTGTGCGGGCGCGCAAGCGCAAGCTACAGCGGAATGAAGTATTCCAGCGGCGCCCCGTTGGTCTCGCCGTCATACATCACCAGAACGCGGATGAATTCCGGGTCTTCCTGTAGCAGCAGCAGGCCTTCGGGGTTTTTGTCGACCGGTATCGAGAGCACACCGAGCGTCTTCAGCATGCCGGTGGTGTCGTTCCAGTGAAACAGCGTGGCCCGTCCCGGAACGCTCCTCGCCCGGCCGCCGAGAATGAGTAGTCCGTCCGACACGACCGCGAGATCGCGGATCGCGATATCGGCCCCGAGCGTTAACGTCGTGACCGATGGATTGAGCGTGCCAGCGCCGGGAAAGAGCGCGGTCACCGGCACCCTGACGAGGAAGGCCTTCCCGGCGGTCGCGGGTGCGCGGAAGCCGAGATGAATCACGCCATCCTTGACGGCGATCCCCTCGATGTGTGCGTTGTTGCGATCGATCTCCAGCGCCGGGATGAGCTGCGGGATGGGAATGCCTGTCGTCAGCGCGGTGCGGATGCGCGTTGACACCTGGATCGGCACATTGCCGCCCAACGTCGGAATTGGAATCGGCTCGCCCGCATTGTTGAGCTCGAAACGCATCACAAGAAACGACGTGTCGGTGTCGCCTGGCTGTGTCTTGCCGCGCGAGGTGACGACATAGAAGAACCGGCCGTCATGCGCCGCACCTTCCGCTGTCGGCGTGCCGATGGTGTTCGCCGGAATGCTGTTGGTGGCGAAGCCGACGATCGGCCCCGGTTTGATCTGAGTACCGGACACCACGAAGGTCTGCGCGAACTTCGCGCCGTCATTGACGACGAGGCAGTTGCGTCCGGGTGGCAACGTCTTGCAGGTGAGGCCGCTGACGTTGTCGCGCCCTTCGTTGCCTTGCCCGAACGAGGGCTGCACAACCCATTCGGCGTCGCTCGGGATAAACTCGGGCTGTGAAAAAGCCGGCGCGGCGAAAGCGAGCGACGCCAGCATGGCCGAGAAGTGCAGCACGAGGCGTGATTGCGACTGCCAAGACATGATCGTTTCCCCAACCTGCCGGCGAATTCACGACACGATTATAGCGGATATTGCGGAGGGGGTGACATCCGCTCGCACAGGGCCATGGTACGCCGGGGGGCGGGGTCCCGAGGCCGCCCGGGGACGGTTGCGGGTGGGTCGCAGTGCGCAAGTCCTTCAATGCAGAGGCGCAAGCGGCCCAGTTGTCAGGAATGCGTTCAGCAAGTAGGCATGATTGTTACGGCGCTCCCGCAAAGCCAAGTGGGGGAACCTAGGTCAACACCGCGAGTAAAAGGATCGAAGGGCTAGCCATGATCTGTCAATCGCTGTCGAAATGGATGGGTGTGCAATTGGCGGCGGGCCTCATCGGCCTCATGGCCGCAAGCGCCCAACAGCCTGCAACGCCCTTTCAGCCGTCGGTCGGGCAACGGGGAAAGGACGTCGTCTGGGTGCCGACCCCGGACGCCACTGTCACCAAAATGCTCGACCTCGCCCAGGTCACGCCGTCCGATCTTGTTATCGATCTTGGTTCCGGCGACGGGCGCACGGTGATCGCCGCCGCCCTGCGGGGCGCCAAGGCGCTGGGCATCGAGTACGAACAGCCGATGGTCGACCTTTCGATCGCGAATGCCGCCAAGGCGGGCGTGAGCGACAGGACGTCTTTCCGGCAAGGCGACCTGTTCGAGGCCGACTTTTCGCAGGCGAGCGTCCTGACGATGTTTCTACTGCCCGATATCAATCTCCGGCTTCGCCCGATCATCCTCGACATGAAGCCCGGCACCCGCGTGGCATCGAACACGTTCACCATGGGTGATTGGGAGCCGGACCAAAAGGCCGAAGCCGAGGACTGCAAATCGTCGTATTGCACCGCGCTGTTCTGGATCGTTCCGGCGAAGGTCGCCGGGACGTGGCGCTCGGAGAACGGAAATCTGACGCTTGAGCAGAAGTACCAGATGGTGTCGGGCACGATGCAGTCCGGTGGCGCCTCCCACGAGATCAAGGATGGCCGACTGAAGGGCGACGAAATCACCTTTACGGCTGGCGGGGCCACCTACACCGGGCGTGTCAGCGGCAACACGATTGAAGGAAAGACCGGGTCGGCCGCCTGGCGGGCGACCAAGAACTAGTATCGCGCCGACGCGAGACCCAGATGTCCGTCGATAACGCCACAGTCCGCCGCATTGCGCATCTCGCGCGCATTGCGGTCGCCGATGATGAAGTCGAGCCTCTCAAGGACGAGCTCAACGGCATTTTGGCATTCGTCGAGCAGCTGTCGGAGGTGAATGTCGACGGCGTCGAGCCGATGACGTCGGTGACGCCGATGGTGATGAAGAAGCGCGAGGATGTGGTGACGGACGGCGGCATCGCCGACGACATCGTGAAGAACGCGCCGGCCACGGAGGATCACTTTTTCCTCGTGCCCAAGGTGGTGGAATAGCGATGTGCTGGGCCTGCCAGGAAGCGGATCGCGAGCGCATCTGGGCGCTGATCGACGTCATTTCGACGGGGCAGATGCCTGCCGGCCATACGGCTAAGGATTTGCGCGACATGGGGCTGCCACAGCCGGGCGAGCTTTACCGCGAGGAGCAGCCCGACGGCACGATCCTGATCCGTCAGCACTCGCCTTCCGAGATCGCGAAGAAGACCGGACAGAAAAACAGCTTCGTCTGCGATAGCCCGGACGCATGATCCCGAAAAGTGATATCCGGTTTTCGGACAAGATCATGCGTAAAGAAAAATGACCGACCTGACATCGCTCACGCTCGCGGATGCACGCGAGCGCCTGCGCAAGAAAGAGATCACAGCTCTTGAGCTGACCGACGCGCATATCGGCGCGGTCGAGGCGGCGCGCGCGCTCAATGCATTCGTGAAGGAAACGCCGGATCATGCGCGCGGCATGGCGCGTGCGTCCGATGCGCGGCTGGCAAAGGGCGAGGGCGGCCCGCTCGAGGGCATTCCGCTCGGCATCAAGGATCTGTTCGCCACCCAAGGCGTGCGGACGACCGCCTGCTCGAAAATCCTCGGCGCGTTCACGCCGACCTACGAGTCCACCGTATCGGCGAACCTGTGGCGCGACGGCGCCGTGATGCTGGGCAAGCTCAACAACGATGAATTCGCGATGGGCTCGTCGAACGAGACCTCGTGTTTCGGTCCCGTCGTCAATCCGTGGCGGCGCAAGGGCTCGAATGTCGGCGCAGGGGCGGGCGGTCAAATCGAAGGCGCGCATCTGGTGCCGGGCGGCTCCTCCGGGGGGTCGGCGGCGGCGGTTGCGGCGCGGCTTTGTTTCGGCGCGACAGCGACCGACACCGGCGGCTCGATCCGACAGCCTGCGGCATTCACCGGCACGGTCGGGATGAAGCCGACCTACGGGCGCTGTTCGCGCTGGGGCATCGTGGCGTTCGCGTCGTCGCTCGATCAGGCAGGTCCGATCGCCCGCACGGTACGCGACACCGCAATGCTGATGCGTTCGATGGCGGGGCACGATCCGAAGGATACGACCTCGGTTGATATTCCGGTGCCGGACTACGAGGCAGCCCTCGGGCGTTCCGTGAAGGGCATGAAGATCGGCATTCCGAAGGAGTACCGCCTCGACGGCATGCCGGGCGAGATCGAGACACTGTGGAGCCAGGGCATCGCGTGGCTGAAGGATGCGGGCGCCGAGACGGTCGACGTGTCGCTGCCGCATACAAAATACGCGCTGCCGGCTTACTACATCGTGGCGCCCGCGGAGGCGTCTTCCAATCTCGCGCGCTATGACGGCGTGCGCTACGGGCTGCGCGTCGACGGCCGCGATATCATCGGCATGTACGAAAAGACGCGCGCGGAGGGTTTTGGCAAGGAAGTGCGCCGCCGGGTGATGATCGGCACCTATGTGCTCTCGGCCGGATATTACGACGCCTATTACATCCGCGCGCAGAAGGTGCGCACGCTGATCAAGCGTGATTTCGAGGACTGCTTCGCAAAGGGCGTCGACGCCATGCTGACGCCCGCGACCCCATCGGCCGCGTTCGGCATCGGCGAGAAGGGCGGAGCCGATCCGGTGGAGATGTATCTCAATGACGTGTTCACCGTGACGGTGAACATGGCGGGCCTCCCGGGAATCGCGGTGCCGGCGGGGCTCGACGGCCAAGGCCTGCCGCTCGGGCTGCAGCTCATCGGCAAGCCGTTCGACGAGGAGACGCTGTTCGCGCTCGGTCAGAAGATCGAGGATGCGGCCGGGTCGTTTCCGGTGGAGCGGTGGTGGTGAACGCGGCAGCGTTCAGAGAGTCTATTTCGCAGGCCGCGCCACCCAGCGGCACAACAGGACCGCTCGTAGGTTTGTGGTGGGCCCGGAAGGGCGACTGGGACAAGGCGCACAAGATCGTGCAGGACGACGACAGCCGCGATGCCGCGTGGGTGCATGCCTATCTGCACCGCGTCGAGGGCGATCTGCCGAATGCCGGTTACTGGTACCGCACCGCCGGTAAGCCGGTCGCGACAAATACGCTCGATGCCGAATGGGACGCGATCGCGAACGATTTGCTCATGCGCTGACGCGGCGCGTTCCCGCGCTCGCTATTTTGTCTGCTTTGCAGTCGGGGACGCGACAGGCGGAAGGTCGGCGTCACCCTTGATCTTTTTCTCGCCGCCGAGTTCACCGCCGGTCAGAATGAAGAATGCCGCCGCCACGGCGAAAATGCCGCCGAGGATGAGGCCGATCCCGCCAATGCGCCGGGTTTCCGGGTTGTTTTCTGTCATTGCGTGCTCCGCTAATGGCGGTACAACGGCTTGTGCGGTGCGGCGGTTCCTCGGTTCCGTATGGCAGACCGCGTGAGTTTTGACGGCGAAACGATGGAAACAGCCAAAACGAAGCTGATTCAGGGCTACGAGGTGGTCATCGGCCTCGAGGTCCATGCGCAGGTCACCTCGAACGCGAAGCTGTTCTCTGGAGCTTCGACCGAGTTCGGCGGCGCGCCGAACCATCACGTCTCGCTGGTCGATGCCGCGATGCCGGGGATGCTGCCGGTCATCAACGCCGAATGTGTGCGCCAGGCCGTGCGCACCGGGCTCGGGCTGAAGGCGCAGATCAATCTGAAATCGGTGTTCGACCGGAAGAACTATTTCTACCCCGACCTGCCGCAGGGCTACCAGATCAGCCAGTACAAGTCGCCGATCGTGGGCGAGGGCAAGGTCATCGTCGATCTGCCGGACGGCGACAGCATCACGGTCGGAATCGAGCGGCTGCATCTGGAGCAGGATGCGGGCAAGTCGCTGCACGAGCGCCATGCCACGATGTCCTACGTCGATCTCAACCGCTCCGGTGTGGCGCTGATGGAGATCGTTTCGAAGCCGGACATCCGCTCATCCGAGCAGGCGAAGGCGTACGTAACGAAATTGCGCTCGATCCTGCGCTACCTTGGCACCTGCGACGGCGACATGGAGAAGGGCTCGCTGCGTGCCGACGTCAACGTGTCGGTGCGCAAGCCCGGCGCGCCGCTCGGCACGCGCTGCGAGATCAAGAACATGAACTCGATCAGCTTCATCGGTGACGCCATCGAGCATGAGGCGCGGCGTCAGATCGAGATCATCGAGGATGGCGGCACGATCGACCAGGAGACCCGGCTCTATGACCCGAACAAGCGCGAGACGCGCTCGATGCGCTCCAAAGAGGAGGCGCACGACTATCGTTATTTCCCCGATCCGGACCTGCTGCCGCTGGAGCTGGCGCAAGCCGAGGTCGATGCGCTGAAGGCGCAGCTGCCTGAGCTGCCGGACGAGAAGAAGGCGCGCTTCGTGCGCGAAGGGCTTTCTGGTTACGACGCCGGCGTGCTGGTCGCGGAACGCGCGACGGCTGACTTCTTTGAGGCTGCTGTCAAAGGGCGGGACGCGAAGGCTACGGCGAACTGGGTGATCAACGACCTCGGCGGCCGTCTCAACAAGGAAGGGAAGGGGATTTCAAAGTCCCCTGTTTCGGCCGATCAACTCGGCGCCATTCTCGATCTGATCAAGGATGGCTCGATCTCCGGCAAGATTGCCAAGGATCTGTTCGAGATCGTCTGGAGCGAAGGCGGTGACCCGCGCGCCATCGTGAAAGCGCGCGGCATGAAACAGGTCACCGACACCGGCGCGATCGAGAAGATCGTGGACGAGATCGTCGCCAAAAACCCTGACAAGGTCGCCGACGCCAGGACGAATCCGAAGGCGGTCGGCTGGTTCGTTGGCCAGGTGATGAAAGCGTCGGGCGGCAAGGCCAACCCGCAGGCTGTGAACGACCTTTTGAAGGCCAAGCTCGGAAGCTGAGCGCCCGGGCGTTTCCATCTCGTAGCCGAAAAAGAAGAACCCCCGGCTTTTGGCCGGGGGTCCGTAGCTGAACTAGCCTGTGATCAGACGATCATGGCCAGAAGTTGCGCTGCAGACGCAGGATCGAGCTCCAGACGTTCTCGCTCGACGGGAAGTAGACGCCCGCTGCACGGCCGCCGCCACCCGCGAAGTTCAGCACGACCTGACCTGGGTCATGCTTGGTTTCGACGCGCGAGTACATCACTTCGAGGCCGATATCGAACTGCGGCGCCGGGTTCCAGATCGTCCGCGTGCCGACGTTCCAGACCTGGAAGTCTGGATCGCAGCCAGCGGCGACTGTCGCACCGGTGAGCGGCGTGTTCGGAGCGCCAATCCGGCGGACCGGGCCCACCGGAGACGAACAGAACAGCGTCGTCGCAACGTCGTTGTATTCCGCGGCGGTGTAGTTGCCGTAGATTGACGTGCGCAACGCCGGCGTCCAGTAGTGCTCGAGAGCCGCCGCGATCGAGTAGAACCGCGTCAGTTGCTGGCCAGTCGCACCACCCGTCGCCACGCTCGTGCCGAAGACGGAGTCGATCGCCCAGCCGGCTGCCACGTTCGCGCCGTTGAAGCGGCCGTACGAGTTGGTGGTGCCGACGATGCCGCCGGACCAGCCGACGTAACCGGCTGCACCCTCAGCCACCGTGCCTTCGACCCAGAACCGGTCGCCCTTCGCCCACGGCAGGTTGATGACGATACCCGCCATCGCAGCCCAGCCGTATGCGTCGGCCGGAGCCAGGAACGCATTGTTCACGCCCAGTACGGCAGCGCCCGCGCCGGTCGTGTTGTTGCCGTAGTAGCCGGCGCGAACCTGGTGCAGGGCGCCGGCGATCTGTGCCGAACCCCAGGCCTGGTCGACGCGCAGCGATCCCACGATGTCCGGGATGCCGTTGGCGGCGTAGTCGCCGAACGGAACCGGCGTGACGCTGTAGGAGTCCTGCGCCGAACCCGGGCCAGGCATCGCACCGATCGCGAGCGCATTGGTCGCGTCGTTGCTGGCATCCCACACCGCACCGCGGCGCATGAAGGCGTCTTCCAGCGACAGGGTGGCGGTGAAGCCGTTGCCGAACGTCGCCGTGTAGGCGGCGAGCAGCGTGCCGGCGGCACCGGTCTGCGAGGAGTTGCCCATGTAACCGCAGCCGTAGCAGAACGCACCGCCGAAGAAGTCGAAGTAGGACTGCGACTTGCCGAAGGTGAAGCCTGCGAACTGGATGAAGCCACGTTCCGTGTAGATACGGCCTTGCGTGGTTTCGCCGGTGGTGGTCTGGAAGCCGGCGCGGGTGTAGGCGCGCAGGGTGCCGTATTCGGTCTGCGTGCGAACGTCCAGCGACGTCACCCAGCGGGCGCGCATGCTGTATTCGGGCGTGTCGATGCGGTTGTTGCGGCCGAGGGCGCCCTGGTTGGCCGGAACGTCTGAGTTACCGGACTGGAACGCGTACTCGGCGCGGATCCATCCGCCGATCTTGATGCAGGTATCGGTTCCGGGAATGTAGAAGAACCCGGCGCCGTAGATGCTGCAAATCTTCACGTATTCGACCGGTTTGGCCTTAACGGGAAGATCGGCAGCCTGTGCTCCAGCAACCGCAACGAGACCCGCTGCGGAACCGAGGAGAAGGCTTTTCACCATCTTCATCGTGACCTCCAAGTTTGTTAGTCGTGGGAGGGTTCCGAGCTGGGTACCGTTAGCACCCTGGAAGGACCCCTAAGTTCCCCGCGAAACCACCCGGTGCTTTCTGTCCCTTGCCTTGCGGCTTGATCG
Source organism: uncultured Alphaproteobacteria bacterium (assembly GCA_963779545.1). GTDB lineage: Bacteria > Pseudomonadota > Alphaproteobacteria > Rhizobiales > Xanthobacteraceae > PALSA-894. The sequence goes on from CAVZYQ010000023.1 coordinate 677,631, forward strand.
AGGAAACCCCGGACGGGGCGACTTGGGGATGCCCCCCTCCATCGCATCGCCAACCTTATTCATGCGACTTGCACACACAACGGAAAAACAGCCGAAGTCACAGGCTCCGAAGCGCGTTTTCAGGCGTGTGTTGCACAAAAGGCACGCGCTATTTCTGCTCTTAAGCCGGTCAAAGTCTCGCTCCATGATAAGGAAGTCATGATCCAATATTGTTGTTTTATGTCAATAACTTGTATGGATTTCACGATAGAATATAATTCCTATCGGCGACTGCGCATCCACAACGTCCGGCCGGATATACCGTCTAACTGCCTAGCAATCGACCAGGGATGCTGAACGACGTTTGACAAGAGCCGGAACACGATCCGACTTCGGCTTGTCGCGATTCTCTACGCTGATTGGATGAGACGTGGCGGAGAGGAAGGGATTCGAACCCTTGATACGGCTTTAGACCGTATAACGGTTTAGCAAACCGCCGCCTTCAGCCACTCGGCCACCTCTCCCTGCGGCCGGTATGCCCGACGCTTTCGGCCTTTACAAGACGCGCGCTTTTGGACGGACGAGCGTGGCTTCTGTCTCATACTGAGACGTATGGGCCCGGTTGTGGCGCGTGCGGCCCGGCAAACAACAGCGAGAAGAAATGCCGCGGCGGTTCGTAATGTTCTTCGGCTGTCGCCGGCTCGACGAAGTGGTCTGCACAAAGGTCGTCGCGCACAAAGAAGGCGTTTGATCCGGAGATATTGCAACCAACAACGCGATATCCCTTCGTAATGCCGAGCCGCACCAAAGCTTCGAGAACTCGCGCCGAAAAAATTCGTTCCGTCGCCAGCATGGTTCGGGCGGTAGGGGACGGTCAGCGAGAGAGGGGGACGAAGTCCAGCGTTGTATTCTATCACCACGACGCGCGGGCTGATCGACTCGATCGCCTTCCAAATCCAGTAGTCATTGAAATCGATATCGATGCTGAGAAGGTCAATTTCGCCACTCAGTCCGCTGTTTTTGATCAGCGTGTCGATGTTCTCCGCGGTGACGAAGCTTTGCGAAAGCGTTAGCCTCCGATCCTTCAGGAAGCCCTCGAAACGCGCTCCGATCGCCTTGCAGGCTTGCGCATTGGCTTCAATCCAAAGTCCGCGCCATCCCTCGATCAGCAACTTGACGGTGTTGCACTCGACCCCCGTCTCCACGCCGAACTCGACGAACGTACGCTTCGACGTACCGATGCGGCGGAAGATCTCCTGGATGATCCCGTCCTCGTCGTGCTGCGAATAGACCTTGAAACCATGGCGTAGCAGACGCTTCGGGTCGGCGTAGCGCGGCTCGGCAAGGGTTTCGCTCCAGAAGCGATGCAGGTTCATCTGCACCATCGCGGCGTTGAAGTTTGCGATGTGATTCAGCGCAAAACCGATTTGGCTGTTCGCGTCCATGGAGGTTCTCAACGCTTGGCATTCATAAGCGCTTCGTGCCCGAGGGATCGCATATTGGCAAGCGCAACGAGGACTTGGCGCTGATCCGGCGCGCGACTAGGGTGCGGCAACATCTCGCGTACCGATCGACAGCACCTGGCATGAAAGCTCCACCCTCATTCGTGATGCAAGACGCCACATCCTTGCATCGGCAGGGGCGGCTTTCGGAAGCCGCGGCGCGCTACGAGCAGGTAATCGCAAGCGAGCGAAAGAATGTCGATGCGATCTATCTCTTGGCGACGATCCACTGCCAGCAGGGCCGGCTGACTGACGGGATCGACCTCGCCCGCAAAGCCCTCAAGATCGAGCCGCGATATGCCGCCGCTCACAATTTGATTGGCATGGCCCAGCAGCAGTTGGGGCGCAACGAGGTCGCGCTCAGCAGCTTTGACCGTGCCGTCGCCGCGAGCCCCAATTTTGCCGAGGCCTGGTTCAATCGCGCCCGCGTACAGATGATAGTCGGCCGCCGCACTCAGGCGATCGAGAGTTTAAACCGCTCGATCTCGATTTCACCGGACAATGCGCCCGCGCATCATATGCGCGGAACGGCGTTGATGCTTCAGGACCGAAACGAAGAAGCGCTCGCTGACTTCACCTCGACGATCACGCTTGATCCGCAGCATACGCATGCGCTGGCATATCGCGGCAATCTCTTGAATCGCCTCGGACGCTTCGAGGAAGCATTTGCCGATCTCGCACGCGCGCTCGAACTTGCGCCGAGGGACGACGACGTCCGCTATTCGGCTGCTCTTGTCGAATTGCTGCACGGGCGTTGGCGCGAGGGCTGGGAACATTATGAGGCGCGTCTGACCGCTTCCGGTCTCGACAGTGAGCGGAAATTCGTGCCGCCGGCGCTGCCGCGCTGGCAGGGCGAGCCCCTCAATGGCGCGCTCCTCGCCCTGTTTACCGAACAAGGACGCGGCGACGTCATCCAGTTCGCGCGCTTCGCGACCCATCTTGCGAACGCTGGGGAGCGCGTTGCGATCGTGACGCAGCCCGCTTACGCGTCGATGTTTGCCGGCGTTTCCGGCATCGAGCGCATCATCACGGACAGCGACGAGTTGGCGGCGATGGGACCGGTGCGCTGGCAGATGCTGGTTGGCGTGCCGGGGGTGCTTGGTCTCGGTCCCGACGCAATTCCGTCCCCCGGCGGCTACCTGATGGCGGATCCGCAGCGGAGCGCCGCCTGGCGTGCGCGTCTCGGACCTGGTTTCAAGGTCGGCATTTCGTGGCAGGGGAATCCGAGCTTCGTGCACGACAAGGGCCGCTCAATCCCGCTTGCCGCTTTTGCCCCGATTGCCGATATCCCTGGTGTGCGGCTCATCTCGTTGCAGAAGCGTCCGGGCGCGGAGCAGATTGCGACTGCCCCCTTCCGTCTGCGCATTGAGCAAGTGCTCGATGTGTCCGATACCGGTGATGATGCCTTCCGCGACACGGCTGCGTTGATTGACAGTCTGGATTTGATTGTCTCTTCGGATTCGATGAACGCGCACCTTGCAGGCGCGCTTGGCCGCCCGACCTTCGTCGCACTGCGAAAAGTGCCTGACTGGCGCTGGCTGCTCGATCGCGAGGATTGTCCTTGGTATCCGACTGCGCGCCTCTTCCGTCAGACGACGGAAGGCGATTGGCTCGGCGTGTTCACGCGCATCGCGGTGGCCGCAAGTCAGGCCGCCGGATGGTCTGCGAAATAGCGCTTAAGCTGCCGCGCGGAATTGTTGCGCGGCGGGCGCTGCCTCGGCGTGGCTTTTCAGCCAATCGCGCGCGGCACGCTGGGCTTGTCCGATCTCGCCGTCGCTCATCTCGGCGGCGATCTCGCGGCGCATGCGCGCTGCATCGGCATGGCCCTTCATCGCAGCGAGGTTGAACCACTTGTGCGCAGCGACCAGATCGGTCGGGGCCGAACGGCCCGATGCCGATACCATGCCGAGCTCATAGAGTGCGTCGGCGCTGGAGTTATCGTTCGAAATTGGCCATTTTGGCCTCCCCTTATCCCCTTCGAGCCTCATCCCCATGAGGCTTTCGTGTCCCGCCCGCAGCGTCCTGAGCGTTGCGAGCAACGCGACTATCGGCGACCAGCTTTGAACGCCGGCTTAAATGTTGCGATGAACGAGAGGTGAAGGACAACGAAGTCCGCGCCGGCCTGCATCGCAGGAAATGCCTGATTCGACAGGACCTTCCGCGATTCGATCACAAACTGCTAACCGTTCCGGTTCGCCCGCCGGTAACCAAGGCGCGAGAGCGGCGTGAACCTGACGGCTGGCTCGCTCGAAAGGCTCGCCATCGAGGACGGCGGATGCGCCATCTGCCTTTTCTCCGCCCCAGATGCTATGCAAGAACGCGGGCGGTGGAAGAACGAAACGACGGAGCAACCTGATGAGAATCGCATTGTCCTTCGCGGCGGCCGCAGTGGCTCGCGCTGACCTGCTCCGAAAATGCGATGGCCGCCGATCCGGCCGGGACCTGGCTGACGCAGGCCGGCACATCGCGCATCCGCGTCGCGGATTGCGGCGGAGCGCTGTGCGGCACGATCATCTGGCTGCAGGAGCCAAACGACGCCGAAACCAAGAAGCCGAAAACGGACAAGAACAATTCCGACGCCTCAAAGCGCAGCCGGCCGCTGATCGGCGTACAGATCGTGCTCGGCATGAAGCCCGCCGGCGCCGATAAATGGACCGGGCAGGTGTATAACGCGGAGGACGGCAAGACCTATTCGGGCAATCTCACCTACTCGGGCGGCAATACGCTGCAGCTGCAGGGCTGCGCGCTCGGAGGGCTTGTCTGCAAGGCGCAAACCTGGACGAAGGTGAATTGAGGCTGCTTCTGTCAGGGAGGCGGGGACATGCGGATCGCAGGGGCACTGGCGTTTGCATTCGTGACACTGGCGTTCGCATTTCCGTGCCAGGCAGAAAGTCCTCTCGGCGTCTGGCTGACCAAGGACAAAGACGCGCATGTCCGCATCGCCGAATGCGGCGGATCGCTGTGCGGAACGATCGTGTGGCTGAAGGACCCGATCGACGACGGGACCGGCCGGCCGCTCGACTGACAAGCACAATGCCGATCCGGCCAAGCGCAATCGCCCCGTTCTCGGCGTTCAGATCATGTACGGGATGAGCCGGAACGGGCCGGATAAGTGGTCCGGGCGCTTCTATAATGTCGATGACGGCAAGACTTACGATGGCAATCTGGTCGTGACCGGCGCCGGGAAGCCTGAAGGTCGAAGGCTGCCTGATGGGAATTTGCCTGGGCGAGAACTGGCGTCGCGTGGAGACGTCGGCGCGGCCCGGGAAGCAGTCGGCGAAGCAGCGCCACAAGACCTGACCATTGTTGCCGCTGAAGAAGGCCACTTGTCCGCGCTCAGACCTTCCGATATCGTGTGGCTCGCCCGCAGAGGTCGGGCCACGTCGCAGGGAGCCCCGCCATGCTGAAGCGTATATTTGCGATCGCCGCCTCAATTCTCCTGATCACGAGCGCAGTGACGGTCGTCATGCCGGTCGAGCGCGCGGCCGCAGCGGCCAAAGGAAAAATCAAAAGCAACGTCCGGCATGTCCGGGAAAGAGCGGCGCCAAAAATGCAGCGCGGAATGGAAGGATGCGAAGGCGGCCGGCAAGACCGCAGGCGTGAAGTGGCCGAAGTTTTATAGCGACTGCAACAAGCGCCTCAAGGCGAAGGGCGCCTGATCCTTCGCCCTAGATCCATCTCGACATGCAAAACCCGCGCTAACGGCGCGGGTCTGAAACGTCTCGAACAGACCGAGGGCGTCGGCGAGAAACTGAGGTCGTCCCGGAATTTGCAGTCCGCGTCATCGGCGTGCCCGTTGTTGGCACGTCAAGAACGAGAACTGATGATCGGCGATGAAGTCGGATCGAAAAACCAGAACCCGTGAAGGATGAACCTCGGTTTCGCCGACGCCCTCTGTCGTCGACCAAGCCGGCGTGGCCACTTGCAGCAGCATTGCGCTGACTGGCCTTAGGCCTCGCCGGCCTTTGCGACGCTGCTCTCGACATCTCTGTCGATCGCGTCGTTGAGGTAAAGGGACTACTTCGAGCCCTTCGCCTTTTTGGCCTTCTTCGCCTTCTTCGCTTTCTTCGCCATATTGCCCTCCAGCAATGAGTGAGTAGCGACATCGAAACGATGCACATCCGAATCGACATGCATCGCACCTCGATTACTACCGCAATCATTGAAAAACTCCGAATCTCCCCAACGAAAAGTGAGCAGACGACATCGCGTTGACGAAGTGTTGTGCAATCGATCGCGCTGCAAATCATTGCACTCGACTTGCGAGCGCGAAAAAATTCGATCGCGAGCGGCCGGATTCTGAGACATTGCACAAACCACGCTTGGATCAAGGGTTTCTTTGGTCGTTGCGAGATCTGATCGGATCGTTCGTGCGAGAGCGCTGCGCGCAATTTTTTCAGCGCAACGGTCTGTTGAAGTATCGCCGTCGCATCGAGAAGGTGCGTGTTGAATTTTTTTTGCACAGGCGTGCTTCGGATTGCGCGTGAGATCGGATTCGAGATCGAAATCGCGCGAATCAGTGAAAACTGATTCGCTTTCTTTGGAGCGCGGTCGGTGTGTCGATCAATCTCGACGAGGCGATTTATGGGCCGCTGAACGCAGTGTGGCGACCGCTGCGGGACGGCGATCGGAAAATTTTCAGAGGCGCACTCGAAAACCTTCGCCGAAGATCCCTCCCGCACGCGTCATCGCGCCCGACGATGCCGAGGTCGGCTCTCGCTCGCAAATTCAGTGCACTCTCGGCAGGCGGCCGGAAGAACGAGCGGTGCGGCGGCCCAAGTGAAGCTCTTGAATTCGCGCGTGCCGGAAAGTGGATCCGGCGGCGCGGATTCATCGCGCCGGCCCAAACCAATAGAATACGTGAAGATTTGCAGCATCTACGGCGCCGGGTTCTTCTACATTCCCGGAACCGATACCTGCATCAAGATCGGCGGATGGATCCGCGCCGAGTACGCGTTCCAGTCCGGCAACTCGGACGTTCCGGCCAACCAGGGCGCCCTCGGCCGCAACAACCGCATCGACACGCCCGAATACAGCATGCGCGCCCGCTGGGTGACGTCGCTGGACGTTCGCACGCAGACCGAATACGGCACCCTGCGCGCCTACACCCGCGCCGGCTTCCAGACCACCACCGGCGAAACCACGCAAGGCCGTATCTACACGGAACGTGGCTTCATCCAGTTCGCAGGCTTCACCTTCGGCAAGTCGCAGTCCTACTTCGACTTCTTCGGCGGTGCGTTCTGCTACGGCTGCGGTTACATGGGCAACTCCTCGCAGACCGGTGCCGCCGGCACGCTGCTCGCCGCCTACACGGCGACGTTCGGCAACGGCTTCACCGCCACCCTGTCGCTGGAAGACAGCCTTCATGCGCCGCGGTGCGGTGTGGGATGCCAGCAACGACGCGACCAATGCGCTCGCGATCGGTGCGATGCCTGGCCCGGGTTCGGCGCAGGACTCCTACAGCGTCACGCCGGTTCCGTTCGGCGACTACGCCGCCAACGGCATCCCGGACATCGTGGGATCGCTGCGCGTCGACCAGGCCTGGGGTTCGGCACAGATCGCCGGCGCCCTGCACCAGGTTCGCGCCGGCTACTACGGCAACAACTCCCTCGGCACGTGTAATGGCGTGACCACGGGTGGTCCGCCGTGCGCCGGTGCCTTCCTGGCTCCGGCCGACGCATACGGCTGGGCTGCGATGGCGGGTATCGTCATCAACCTGCCGTGGGCGAAGGGCGACCGGTTCTGGGTCGAAGGCACGGTGGCTGAGGGTGCGGCCGGTTACGTCGGCTGGTCCGGCGGCATCGTCGGCACCACCAACACGTACGGCCGCTTCAATGGCCGTAATGTTGCGGCCGGATGGGCGATCGATTCGATCTTCGGAAGCCTCGCCTCGACCGGCGGACCGTCCGGCCAGCAGCTGACGCGGTTCTACTCGATCGCGGCGGCTCTCGAGCACTACTGGACGCCGGCGTTGCGCACGTCAGTCTACGGCAGCTACACCGCCGCGGAATTCAACGACGTTGCGACGACGCTGTTCTGCTCGTCACCGCAAAGCCCGATCCGCACGGTCGCAGGTGCAGTCTCCCACCGGAGCTGCAGGCACTTAACGGCTGCGATCCAGACTTCCAAGTCTGGAACATCGGCACGCGGACGATCTGGAACCCGGCGCCGCAGTTCGATATCGGCCTCGAAGTGATGTACTCGCGCGTCGAAACCAAGCATGATCCAGGCCTCGTGGCTTTGAATTTTGCCGGTGGCGGCGGTCGGGCGGGTGCTGCTGCCCCGCCGAACAACCTGTATGCGCCGTCGAGCGAGAACGTGTTCAGCTCGATCCTGCGTCTGCAGCGCAACTTCTGGCCATGATCGGCTGATCATCGTCGGTTCAACAACGCCCCCGGCCTGCGGCCGGGGGCTCTTCGTTTCAGAGTTCGAGTTGGGTGCAATGAGTCAAATCACGTCCAGGGCGTGCATGGCATGCGCAGAAAATTGCCTCTGCGCGGCTAGCTGCCCCATGATCGAAACGAAATTAAACGGCCGGCGATTGCACTATTTGGCAGTCGTTGGATCCAGCGGGATTTCACGTCATGCCGGCGCGGGTGCCGCAGTCACGCGGTAAATTCCTGCGCGGCGGCTTCCAGCCGCACCTTACAAGTTCGATCTCGATTACAACCGATCCGTGCGCTGAAGCGCAATTGCCAGACACGCGGCGCGCGAGTGCGCACATTGCGTGCCGGCGCGCTCTGGCATTCGTCTCCTCGCGACCTGAGCTGCGCCAATCGAAAAGCCGCCAATCGTCGACGACGGCGGTGCAGGTGTTGTTGTCCTCGACCGAGCTTGTGCTGCGTCCCCATGCCCAAAGCTGACCTCACCCGTCATTTTGTTCAGTCCACGCTCTGTCCAGCAGGCCGTCCGAAAATCGATTTCTTCGACATCGATCAGCGCGGCTTCATGCTCGAAGTCCGCGCGTCCGGCGGCAGGACGTTCTATCAGCGCTATACCGACAGCCGTGGGCGCGAGCGGCAATTCAAGCTCGGGCCGGCCGACGTTCTCACGCTCGATCAGGCGCGGCGCAAGGCGCGCCGTGTGCTTGCGCAGGCGCTGATCGGCGAGGATCCGCAGCAGCAGCGGCGCGAACTGCGCGCAACGCCGACGCTGAAGGAGTTCGTGCACGAACGCTATCTGCCGCACGTGAAAAGCTACAAGCGCAGCTGGTGCACCGACGAAACGGTCCTGCGTCTGCACATCCTTCCCGCGCTCGGTGCAGAGTCCGTCGATCAGGTGAAGAACGAGCAGATCTCCGATCTGCTGCGCCGCATGCGCGACAAGGGGTATTCGTCCGGCACCACCAACCGTGTGCTGATCCTGGTCCGCTACATCTACAACCTCGGCCGCAAATGGCGCGTCGCCGGCATGACGCAAAATCCGACGCTGGGCCTGAACACCGCTCCGGACGTGCAACGTGACCGCTTCCTCACACCGGCAGAAGCGCAGCGGTTAATCACAGCCATTGAGGTGGACGAAAATCAGACCGCCGCGCAGGCGATCATGCTGCTGCTGCTGACTGGCGGCCGGCGCAACGAGATCACCCAGGCGAAATGGGAATACATCAACTGGGAGCGGCGCACGCTGCTGGTGCCGCTGTCGAAATCGGGAAAGCCGCGCGCGATCGCGCTGAATGCCGAAGCGCTTGAGTTGCTGCGGGCGATCCCGCGCCAAGATGATAACCCGCACATCTTTCCGTCGCCGGTGAACGGCAAACCGAGCGCGTCGGTGTTCTTTCCGTGGGACCGCATCCGCAAGCGTGCCGGCCTGAAGGACGTGCGGCTGCACGATCTGCGGCATTCCTACGCGAGCTTTCTCGTGAACCAGGGCATCTCGCTTTACGTGGTCCAAGGATTGCTTGGTCATGCGCATTCGCGCACGACCCAGCGTTATGCGCATCTTTCGCACGAGACTTTGCTCGATGCCGCCGAGCGGATCAGCCTGGTTGCGGGCCGCCAAGCCAACGTGTCGGCGGCTGCGCCAAACGAGCCTGACGGCGGCCAGAGCGCCGTCACCTAGGCTATCCCGAGCGAAGTCGAATCCCGCATTCGCTCTTTGGTGGCTGGTCTTACATCCTAGGGTATCTATATACCATATCCTCGTACCGCAGTGCTCGGATTTGGCACCTACGCGGCGCCTACGATGGCGCGCAATTTGCGCTTACGGCATACATGCGCTGCCTTGCCGAGACGATTTTATATCTTGCGACATCTGTGCGGATGAAGGATCGCTCGGCCGACCCAAACCTTCACCGGCGAGCAATACGGCGGCTGGTCTTGCAAGGCGTTGCTTGTCTTGCGTGGTGATTATCGGACATCTCGGCCGTTACTATCGTGTGCCGCTCAGAACCCGAGCGTCGAGACATCGCACAGCGTTACGAACGCTGCGATGCGGGCGATGACATCCGGCTCCGCGAGCAGCGGCGCGTGACCCTGGTTCGGTATCTCGAGGACGTCGATGTCCAGCCTGCGGGCGCGCATCGCATCAACAGTCGCGGCGGACAGGATGTCGGAATTGCCGCCGCGGACCACCATCATGGGTACGCGCGCAAGCGAGTCGAACTGCGGCCACAGCGCGGGCAGGGGGCGTTCGATGTCGATGCTTTCAAGAGTTTTGGAAAGCTTCGGATCGTAAGCGAGCACCAGCTTGCCGTTCTCCTGCCGCCAGATTTGCCTCGCCTGATGGAGCCAGCTTTCCGCTGACAGCCCCGGAAACCGCGCATCGCCCAGCCGGCGCAAAATCTCCGCGCCCTCCTGATAGTTGCGTGGAGTTCGGTAGTTTGCCGACATAGCCCTTGATACGCACCAGTCCCTTGGTGTCGATCACAGGTCCGACATCGTTGAGGATTACGCCCGCGATCGCAGCCGGGCGTGCGGCGCCCAGCAGCATCGTCAAGATGCCGCCGCGCGACGTGCCGATGAAGATTGCAGGACCGATTTCAAGCGCCGTCAAAACCGCCATCAGGTCGGCAAGCTCGACCGGAAACGAATAGTTGTCGGGATTGGGGTCGTGGTCGGAAAGCCCGCGCCCGCGCGAGTCGACTGCGATCGCCAGGCGAGGGTGTTTCTCGTCGCGGGTCAGCGACGTCGCAAGCTCATGAAAGTCGGCGCCGTTGCGCGTGAGGCCGGGCAGGCAGACGATTGGAAGCTCACGGCCGCCGCGACGGCCATAGGCGCGGACATGCAGGCGCAAACCGTCGGATGCGGTCACGAAGCGGCTGACAAAGCCGGTTTCGTCCGCATCTGGGGCGATCACGCTGGCGGAAATGTCGTTCATGGCTCTCGGGACGAGAGCATAGGGGAGGCGGCGCGGCTTGTAATCAGTTGGTCGCGGCGCCGCGGCGCAGGTCGGCCTCGATCATGAGACGCGAGCCCTGCCCGAGCTGCGCGCGGTACACCTGCATGTTCTCAAGCACGCGCTGCACGTAATTGCGCGTCTCGGAGAAGGGGATGCGCTCGACCCAATCGATCGGATCGACGCTCGGATCGCGCGGATCGCCATAGCGTTCGATCCACTGCTTCACGCGTCCGCGGCCCGCATTGTAGGCGACGAAGGAGAGAATGTAGGAGCCGCGATAGCTCTCCAGCACGTCGCCGAGCTCGGCGGCGCCCATCTGTGCGTTGTAGGAGGCGTCGGAGAGCATCTTGTTGCGGTCGAACGCGAAGCCGAATTTCTTCGCGATCAGCTTGCCGGTGCCGGGCAGCACCTGCATCAGGCCGAGCGCGTTCGCGCTCGACACCGCGCGCGGATTGAATGCGCTTTCCTGCCGGGCGATCGCGAACACGACGCTCTTGTCGACGTTCGGCCCGACCATGCGGAATTCCGGAATGCCGTTGGTCGGGAACGCGTAGGTGTCGAGCGCAAAACCGCGCCGCAGCGCGCCCTTGCCGATCAGCAGCATCGCGCGCGCATCGTCATACCGGCGGGCGATTTCCGCGACGACGACGAGAGCGCCGATGTCGACGGCGTTTTCGGCAAGATCGCTCACGAACGAGATCACGAGGTCGCGCGCGTCGACTTGATAGAGAAGGTGCACGGCGCGCACGACTTCGAGGTTCATGAGCGCCGCACGATGACCCATGTCCGGCGGACGGCGCAGGGCAAGTTCGCCCATCCCAAGCCGCGCGCGGGCGATCTGTCCGTAGTAGGCGGTCGAGTGCTGGGCGGCTGCCTGATAGTGCGTGCGCGCTTCGCTGTTGCGTCCCAGCGCTTCCAGTGCGCGGCCCTGCCAGTATTCGCCGCGCGCCAGCGTGATCGGATTGGTGGTGCCGTGGCCGACCTTCGCGAAATGCTGGAGGGCGGCCTGCGGATTGTTGGTGAAGCGCAGCGCGATCCAGCCGGCAGTGAACTCGTGCTCGGCGCGCGGATTGTCCTTGGTCGGCGGCAGTGCGTCGCGTGCGACCACATAGGCGGCCTGATGTTCACCCTCGTCGAGCAGCTTACGGGCGATCAGGCGGCGCTCGGTCCACCATTCGTCGAGATTGTGCTGTTGCGATGCGCTGCGCGGCGCCGACTGCAGCAGGCGTGCGGCCTCGATCGGCTTGTCGTCGCGGCGCAGCCACTGGGCCTTGTGGAAGATGTAACCCGCGTCGCCGCGTGCCGACTCCGGCACCGCGTTGAGCAGGGCGCCGGCATTGGAGGATTTCTCCACAACGGCCTTGCGCGCCTTGCCGATCAGCAGGTCGTTGCCTCCAAGGAGCTGCGCCATGCGCATGCCGGCATCCGTATCGTCATCGTAGAAACGGCGATCCATGCGCGCCTTGTGGTCGGCGCGCGTGAGCACGTCGCCGAACGTTTCCGTCACGGCTTTTTCGACCGCGGCCGAGCAGGTGTCTTCGCGCCACGCCTGGCGCGCGAGCTGCGCCGCGCCGGGGTGATCGCCTTGAGAGAGGAGTGCGCGCGCAAGCGCGAACTTGCCTTTGGCGGTGAGCGGCTTTTGCGCGTCAAAGAACGCGAGGACCGTCGAGGCGCCGCGGCGCTCGTCCCACAGCGCGCTCTCGGCGCGCCGCCGCATCATCGTGGCGTTCGGCCAGCTCGGATTGTCCGCGCTGAACGCCGCGAAGCGGCTAAAGCCCGCATCGTTCTCGTCACTGCGCAGGATGGTCCATTCGACCAGCTTGCGCGCAAGCGGATCGTCGATGGTCTTTTGAGCCGCGGTCGCTTCGCTGGTCTTGCCGCGGCGGGCAAGGTCGATCGCCTGCTTCGTCAGCGCGACATCGCCGGCAGGCGTCGTCTTGCTTTCGGCGGCAACGAGCGGCGCAGACGGGAGCGCGGCAACGCGCGCCGGAGGCGGAGTGAAGGTCGCGGGCGCTGCGGTGACCGGCGACGGGGCGGCGACAGCCGGCATTGCCGCCGAAAAGCTCGTCGTCGGCAGGATAGCGGCGGGCCCGAGAGACGCCCGCGCGGGCGCCATCGGCACGATCGAGGCCACCATGACGGCGGGACGCGCGCGCGGCATCGGGACGGCGCTCTTGCCGGGCTTCGCGGCGGCCGTTTTCGCGGGCTTGGCCGCCTTGGGCTTGGCGGCTTGTTTCGTCGGCAGGCTTGGCGGGCTTTGCTGCCGTGGTCTTTGCAGCCGGCGTGGAAGGCTTGGCGGCAGCGGGTTTGTCCGCCGGCTTGGCGACGGTCTTCTTCTCGTCCTTTGCGAACGCGGGAATACCGGGGACGCCGAAGACCAGCGCCGTCGCGATCGCACAACCCAACAATCGGCGCTGATGGCGCAAAATCATCCCGTCCCGCGTCCCTCAGGCGCCCCGTGCGCGCCCGCAAAAGTTCCACCGCCCCAATACTCTAGCGGCCGGTTTGGCCACTGTCCGCCGAATCCCGTTGAGGAATTGCTAACCCACCCGATTTCGAGTCGACCATGCGGGCGAACCGAGGCGAAAGCTGGGCGAGAACGCCCGGTTTTCCATGGGGATAAACACGAATGTTCGGGTTGTCGCAAAGGCCGCGCGGCGTTGCATAACGCGAGCAAAGCGGCTTCCGTCCGGGCGGCCGAACCGATAGGTTCGCAGAGGCTGCCGCACGACGCCTGCGGCCGCCGGTTTCGAGGGAGCGAGTGATGGCCGCAAAGACGAACTTCCGGGGATCGTTCACCGCGCTGGTCACGCCCTTCAACAATGGCTCGGTCGACGAAAAGGCGTTCCGCGACCTGGTCGAATGGCAGATCGCCGAAGGGACCAACGGCCTGGTCCCGGTCGGGACCACGGGCGAGAGCCCGACGCTCTCGCATGACGAGCACAAGCACGTGGTCGAATGGTGCATCGATCAGGCCAAGGGGCGTGTCCCGGTGGTCGCGGGCGCGGGGTCGAACTCGACCCGGGAAGCGATCGAGCTGTCGCAGCATGCCGAGAAGGCCGGCGCCGACGCCGTACTGGTCGTGACGCCCTATTACAACAAGCCCACGCAGGAAGGGCTCTACCAGCACTACAAGGCGATCAACGACGCGATCGGCGTTCCGATCATCATCTACAATATCCCGCCGCGCTCGGTGATCGACATGTCGGTCGACACGATGAAGCGACTCTACGAGTTGAAGAACATCGCCGGCGTTAAGGACGCGACCGCCAACATGGCGCGTGTGTCGCAGCAGCGCGAGGCCTGCGGGCCGGATTTCAATCAGCTCTCCGGCGAGGACATCACGGCGCTGGGTTTCAATGCCCATGGCGGGCACGGCTGCATCTCGGTGACGTCGAATGTCGCGCCGCGGCTCTGTTCCGAATTCCAGGCGGCCTGTGGGCGCGGCGACTACGCGGCGGCGCTGAAGCTCCAGGACAAGCTGGCGCCGCTGCACCAGAACATCTTCATCGAGACGAGCCCGGCGCCGGTGAAGTACGCCATGTCGCTGATCGGCAAGTGCACCGAGACGGTGCGGCTGCCGATGGTCCCGGCCTCCGAGAAGGCGCGTGCCGCCGTGCGCGAGGCGATGGTGCATGCCGGCCTGATCAACTAGCGCCGGCGGCTCGGAAACGCAGCATTTGAGCCGAAATGGCGGCGTTCTGCCGTCTTGCCCCATTTGGGTGTGAACACTAAACAAACGGCGATTCGCGGGGCGCGTGCTCGACGCACGCCGGATGATCTTCGAGGGAAGAAGAATGGCTAGCGGAATTCGTTTGGTCGGGATGACGGCGGTCATCATTGCAGGCACGGTGGTAGCACCGGCCGCCGCGCAGGACATTCCGGCCGGATGGTCGGTCGACGTGAAGCCGAGGCGCGCGATCCTGAGCTACGCGCCCGAACCCAACGGGCCGCGCCAGCTCATCGTCGCATGCCTGCGCGACTCCGAGGAGATCGGCATTTATTCGACCGGAATCGGTGCGCCGAGCAGCAAGCCGGTCACGGTGCTTGGCCTGACCAACGCGGGCCGGAAATATTCCGTGCGCGGCGACATGGGCATGGACAATCTCACCAACCAGCCGGCGTTCCGCTACGAGACCAACATCGACTCGCGGGCGCTCGGGATCTTCCGCGCCGAGTTCATGCCGATGCTGAGCGGGAAGGGGCCGCTGACCGTGACGGTCGGCGACAAGTCGCAGCAGGTGCCGCTGACCGGCGTGGCCGAGCCGCTAAAGAAATTTTCCGCGGCCTGCTTCGGGAAATCGTGAGTCGAAATGGCGGCGAAAGCAGAGCCGCGCTTCAAGGTCATCGCCGAGAACCGCAAGGCACGCTTCAACTACGAGATCGGCGAGAAATTCGAGGCGGGCATCGCGCTCACCGGCAGCGAGGTGAAATCGCTGCGCAGCGGCAAAGCGGCGATCGCCGAGTCCTACGCTGACGCACGGCGCGGCGAACTCTGGCTGATCAATTCCAACATCACCGAATATCTGCAGGCCGGGCGCTTCAATCACGTGCCGAAGCGCCCGCGCAAGCTGCTGATGCACAAGCGGCAGATCAACAAGCTGATCGGCGCGGTCGAGCGCGAGGGCATGACGCTCGTGCCGCTGAAACTCTATTTCAACGACAAGGGCCGCGCGAAAGTGGAACTCGCGCTCGGCAAGGGCAAGAAACTGCACGACAAGCGCGAGACCGAGAAGAAGCGCGATTGGGCACGCGAGAAGGGCCGATTGCTCCGCGCTAAGGGCTAGACAGCATTCATCTCACGAAGTCGTGACCGGCGCGGCAAACAGGCCGCAGCCTATCCTGCAACTGTCTCACGTCTACCCCGTACCTCGTGGCGTAACCGCCGGGGACCCAGCATCCCGGTCTATCGCCAACGATAACGGGAGTTCTTCCATGAGACTGAAAACGCTTGCCCTCGCGGGCACGCTTCTGGCTGCGCCATTTCTCGCAAGCGCCGCCTCCGCCGCCTCCATCATTGCGCTCGTTGACGGAAAGACTCTCGTCACCATCGATCCGGCCGCGAAGAAGGCGACCGGCAAGGCCGACATCAAGGGCGCGAGCAACGTGATGGGCATCGACGTGCGGCCTGCCGATGGCATGCTCTACGCGGTGAGCGCGGATGGCACCATCTACACCGTCGATGCCAAGAGCGGGCAGGCCACGCAGAAGAGCAAGATTTCCGAAGGCCTCAAGGGCGACATCACCGTCGTGGACTTCAACCCGGCCGCGGATCGACTGCGTGTGATCACGGCCGACGGCGTGAACCTGCGCATCAACGTCGATGACGGCAAGGCGACGGTCGACGGTCCGCTGAAGTACAAGGAAGGCGACGCGATGGCGGGCAAGACCCCGAAGGTCGTTGCCGGCGCCTATACCAACTCACTGAATCCAAAGCCCGCCGCAACTGCGCTTTACGACATCGACTCGGCCGGTCATCTGCTGACGCAGGCTCCGCCAAACGACGGCGTGCTCAACACCGTCGGGATGCTTGGCGTGAAGACCGATAGCGGACCGATCGCGTTCAACATCGTTGCTTCCGCTGGCGACAAGAACGATGCGTGGCTGATGGTCGGCGACACGCTTCACTCAGTCGACCTCAAGACCGGCAAGGCAACGGCGGCCGGCAAGATCGCCGGGGTCACCGGCAAGGTCACCGACATCGCGTGGATGGACTAATTTGGTCAGTTGGACGGGCCGTTCGGTGTCCCCCCGCAAGGTTGGATGGCCCGGCTCAACAGACACGGCCCGCTGCTCACGCAGCGGGCCGTTGTTTCGTGCGTAAGTCCGGGATGCGTTTCGTCAGGCCATCGCCTTCTTGAAGTTCTCCGACGCCTTGTCCCAATTGACCGTATTCCACCAGGCTTTGAGATAGTCCGGCCGCCGGTTCTGGTACTTCAGGTAATAGGCGTGCTCCCAGACATCGACGCCGATGATCGCCTTCGCACCAAGCGGGATCGGGGTGTCTTGGTTGGCTGTCGAGATCAGCTCCAGCTTCTTGTCCTTGTTGACGACAAGCCACGCCCAGCCCGAGCCAAAGCGCGCGGCGCCGGCGGCGCTGAGTTTTTCCTTGAACTCGTTGACGTCTTTCCAGGAGCCTTCGATCGCGGATTTGAGTTCGCCGTTCGGCTCTTTCGCACCGCCCGGCCGCATCAGCTCCCAGAAGAACGTGTGATTCCAGTGGCCGCCGAGATTGTTCTTCACGCCCTGCTGGATCTGCAGGGGAAGATAGGCCGGATCGGCCAGCGTTTTTTCGATCGGCGTCGTGCCGAGTGCCGGCGCCTCCTTGGCGAAATTATTGCACGCGTTGACGTACGCCGCGTGGTGCCGGTCGTGGTGGATCATCATCGTCTGCGCGTCGATATGCGGTTCAAGCGCCTCGAAGGGATAGCCCAGCGGCGGGAGCTTGAACGGGCCATCGCCGGCCGGCGGCGCCTGCGCGAACGCGAAGGTCGGAAGGCCCGTCGTCGCAATCGCGGCCGAGCCGAGAAGTAATGTCAGGCTTTGGCGTCTGTTCATGGTCTAAGTCCTTGTGTTCTCAATGTCCCGGCGCAACGGCGCTACTCGCCCTCAACCTACAACGCCGAGTTCCCCAAGTCGTTGCAACGGCTTATAACTATTTGAAAATGCGGAGGATGAAGCCGCCATGAGCACCCGTTTCGACCTGCCAAGGGACCTTCCGATCCCGACCGACGACGGCGGGGCGCGTCACCTGACCGGCGCTCGGCTGCCCTCCATCGGTCTTGCCGCAACGGATGGGGCGATTGTGACCCTGTCGGCGCTGAAGGGCCGGACCGTCGTTTACGTCTATCCGCGCACCGGCGAGCCGAACAAGCCGGTGCCGGACGACTGGGACGCAGTGCCCGGAGCGCGGGGCTGTACGCCGCAATCGTGCGGCTTCCGCGACCACTTTGCCGAGCTCAAACGGCTCGGGGTTGCGCAGCTCTTTGGGTTGTCGACCCAAACGACGGCGTATCAGCGCGAGGCGGTCGAGCGGCTGCATCTGCCGTTCGCGATCCTCTCGGACGCCGATCTGAAGCTGACGCACACGCTCGACCTGCCGACCTTCACGTTCAACGGCATGACGCTGATCAAGCGCATGGCGTGGGTGATCGACGATGGCGTGCTGAGCAAAGTTTTTTATCCAGTGTTTCCGCCCGACAGGAACGCCGAAGAGGTCGTCTTGTGGCTTCAGGCGTCGAGATAGGAACGCACGGCCGCAAAAACCGAACGGAACATGTCCGTCGTCAGCACGCCGGTGTTCGTGTTGTAGCGTGAGCAGTGATAGCTATCGAACAGCGCAAGCTCACCGACCGTATGTCGCGCGCCATGCGCAAACGGCATGGCGGAAAGTTTCTGCCCGAGCGCGCGAACCGTCGATTCATGCGAGACGCGGCCAAGCATCACGATGGCGCGCAGCTTCGGCATCGCGGGCAGGCGGCGCGCGAGGAAAGCTTCGCGGCATGTCTTGATCTCGGCCGGTGTCGGCTTGTTCTCCGGCGGAACGCAATGCACCGCGTTGGTGATGCGGGCATCGATCAGCGTCAGGCCGTCGTCCGGCCGCTCGTCATATTCCCCGCGCGCAAAGCCGTATTCTTTCAGCGTCGCGTAGAGGAGATCGCCCGCATAGTCGCCGGTGAAGGGGCGGCCGGTGCGGTTCGCGCCACGCAATCCTGGCGCAAGGCCGACGATCAGCAGCCGGGCATCGAGCGGGCCGAACGAATGAACCGGCGCATTGAACCAGCCCGGTTCTTTGACGCGCCACTGCTCGCGGAATGCAACAAGGCGGGGGCAGCGCGGGCAGTCGCGCGGCGGCTCGCTATCGTCTGGTTTGCGCATGATCTTGTTCGCCGAACCGATATCCACTTCGGCGAATCATGCGCGCCGCTTGCGTTCAGTCTTCGTCGTCGAATTCGTCCGCGGCGCCGACACGCTGCGGCGCGACGGGGCGCTGCAGGAATTGCGGATGCTGACTGCGTTCGCCACCACGATCGCTGCCCCGCTCACCGCGGTCGTCGCTGCGCGGCGCACGCGGCGCACGCTCGCCCGGGTCGCGCCCGATTTTGCCCTGCAGTTCGACGATGTCGAGAAAGATGTCGCATTGTCTGCGCAACTCGTCAGCCACCATCGGCGGCTGGGTCGAAATGGTCGAGACCACGGTCACGCGCACGCCCTTGCGTTGGATCGCCTCGACCAGAGAGCGGAAATCTCCGTCGCCGGAGAACAGCACGATGTGATCGACCGACGGTGCGATCTCCATCGCATTGACCGCAAGCTCGATGTCCATGTTGCCCTTGACCTTGCGGCGGCCGGATTGATCGACGAACTCTTTCGTGGCTTTGGTGACGACCGTGTAGCCGTTGTAGTCGAGCCAATCGATCAAGGGGCGGATCGAGGAATACTCCTGATCCTCGATCACGGCGGTATAATAGAACGCCCGCAGCAGATAGCCGCGCGACTGGAACTCCCGCAGCAAGCGCTTGTAGTCGATGTCGAAGCCGAGCGTTTTGGCGGTGGCGTAGAGGTTGGCGCCGTCAATAAACAGCGCGATCTTCTCTGAGGGTACGGGCATGAGGGCTCTCGTTAATCAAATCGTTTCGGAAATACCGCGCCGCCCAACGGTGGCGTCGGCCCAACAGGCCCGCTTTCGCAATCCTTGAGACGCAATGACTTCGAAAATCCGGGCGCTGTGTCGTTAACCGCCTGCCTAACAGAGGGCTTTGGGGCCGCCAAGCCCCAAAACTTGGCACTTGCGCTTTTTGGGCCTGCGGAATACCTAACAGCCAAATTCGCACACAATTTTGAACAGGAGTGGCGAGCCGATGGCCCGTGTCACCGTGGAAGATTGCATCGATAAGGTTGAGAACCGTTTCGACCTCGTGCTGCTGGCAGCCCATCGCGGGCGCATGCTCTCGTCGGGCGCGCAACTCACGATCGATCGCGATAACGACAAGAACCCGGTGGTGGCGCTGCGCGAGATCGCCGACGAGACGATCCGCCCGGGTGACCTGAAGGAAGACCTGATCCATTCGCTGCAGAAGTATGTCGAAGTGGACGAGCCGGAGCCCGAATCGGTTCCTCTGATCGGTGCGCCCGGCGCGAGTGTCGACGCCGACGATACCGAAGTAACAGCGGACCGCATGACCGAGGAAGAGCTGCTCAAGGGGCTCGAAGGTCTGGCGCCTCCTGAGGAGAAGCCGGAGCCCGAGATCGACCCGAACGACGAGGATCTCTGAGGTCTTCGAAAAGACCTAAGAACGAACAGCGGCCCGGGTCACGTCCGGGCCGTTTTTGTATTCGGCAACCCTTCCATAAACGCATTGCCGGATTGGCGAATTCCCGTGGTACGCTGACCGCGATGCCTCGCGCTCAGACCGATCTGCCGCGTCCGCAAAACCAGCGCCCGTCCCAGCGCGTGGTCGACGCCGCGCCGCCGATCGCGCCGGAGGTCGCCGAGCCGGCGAAGAAGCGCAAGCCGCGGATGATGCGGCAGTATGACCTGATCGAGCGGGTCAAGAATTACAATCCGAACGCCAACGAGGACCTTCTCAACCGCGCCTACGTCTACGCCATGAAAGCGCACGGCACGCAGACACGCGCGTCCGGGGACCCGTATTTCACCCATCCGCTGGAAGTGGCGGCGATCCTGACCGACCTCAAGCTCGATGATGCGACCATCGTCGCAGCGCTGCTGCACGACACGATCGAGGATACCGAGGCCACCAAGGCCGAGATCGACGAGAAATTCGGCCCCGAGATTGGTGCGCTGGTCGAAGGCCTCACCAAACTGAAGAAGCTCGACCTCGTGACCCGCGAGGCGAAACAGGCCGAGAATCTGCGCAAGCTGCTGCTCGCGATCGCGGCCGATGTGCGCGTGCTGCTGATCAAGCTCGCCGACCGGCTGCACAACATGCGCACGCTCGACTTCATGCCGCCCGAGGCGCGCCGCCGCACCGCGGAAGAAACCCTCGACATCTATGCGCCGCTCGCCGGTCGCATGGGCATGCATGAGATGCGCGAGGAGCTTGAGAACCTCGCATTCCAAGAGCTTCAACCCGATGCCTACCGGGTGATCAGCGGGCGGCTCGCCGCGCTTGCCGCGCGCAGCCAGACTGTCGTGACCGAAATCGAGCGGCAGCTTGCCACCAAGCTCGCCGACAGCGGCATTTCGGCGAAGGTCAAAGGCCGGCACAAGCAACCGTACTCGACCTGGCGCAAGATGGAGCGCAAGTCGATCGGCTTCGAGCAACTGTCGGATCTCGTCGGCTATCGCGTGCTCGTCGGTACGACCGAGGAATGCTATCGCGCGCTCGGGATCGTGCACACGACCTGGCCGATGGTGCCGACGCGGTTCAAGGACTACATCTCGATACCGAAGCAGAACGATTACCGCTCGCTGCACACGACGATCATCGGGCCGGGCAAACAGCGCGTCGAATTGCAGATCCGCACCGCCGCAATGCACGAGATCGCCGAATACGGGATCGCGGCGCACGCCCTCTACAAGGACGGACACGGGTCGCCGACCGAGATGCTGTCGCGCGAGAGCAACGCCTATGCGTGGTTGCGGCACACGATCGAGTTGCTCTCCGAAGGGGTAAACTCGGAGGAATTTCTCGAGCACACCAAGCTCGAGCTGTTTCATGACCAGGTGTTCTGTTTCACCCCGAAGGGCCGCCTGATCGCGTTGCCGCGCAAGGCAACGGCGATCGATTTCGCCTATGCGGTGCACACCGACGTCGGCAACAGCGCGGTCGGCGTGAAGATCAACGGCAAGATCGCGCCGCTCGTTTCCGAGCTTTCCAATGGCGACGAAGTCGAGATCACCACGTCGAAGTCACAGACCGCGCCGCCGTCTGCGTGGGAATCTGTTGTGGTCACGGGCAAGGCGCGCGCCGCGATCCGGCGCGCCACCCGCGTCGCGGTGCGCGAGCAGTATGTCGGCTTCGGCCGCCGCATCGTCGAGCGGCTGTTCCAACGCGCCAAGAAGGAGTACTCCGACGAGAAGCTGCAGGGCGCGCTGCCGCGGCTCGCGCGGCACACGATCGACGAGGTGATGGCGGCGGTCGGGCGTAGCGAGATGAAGGCGTCCGACGTCGCGCGTGCGATGTATCCCGACTACAAGGAAGAGCGTGTTGTGCGCGTGGCTGCGCCGAAGCCGGAGAGCGGCTGGTTCGGGTTGAGCAAGGTCAAATCTCTGATCTTCAAGGTGCCGGACGATTCCAGCGATGCCGATGCGGCGATTCCGATCCGCGGCGTCTCAGGTGAACTGCCGGTGAGCTTCGCGCCCAACGGTGGCGCGGTGCCGGGCGACCGCATCGTCGGCATCATGACGCCGGGTGAGGGGATCACGATCTATCCGATCCAGTCGCCGGCCTTGAAAAAGTTCGAGGACACGCCCGAGCTCTGGCTCGACGTGCGCTGGGACGTTGAAGAGGAAAGCCCGCAGCGCTTCCCGGCGCGCATCAAGGTGCATTCGGTGAACGAGCCGGGCACGCTCGCGCAGGTCGCGAAAGTGATCGCCGAGCACGACGGCAACATCGACAACGTCCGCATGCAGCGCGGCTCACCGGATTTCACTGAACTTCTGATCGATCTGGAGGTCTATGACCTCAAGCACCTCAACGCCATCATTGCGCAGCTCAAGGCCAAGGACGTGGTGGCGCGGGTCGACCGGGTGAACGAGTAGGGCGCTGCGCGTCGCGCATCAGAACAATGAATTTGACGCGCCGAGCCGGTTTCATGTTTGAATCGCCGCATGGCTGAACCGTCTCGCCTGCGCCTCGGCGTCAACATCGATCACGTCGCAACCATCCGCAACGCGCGCGGCGGACGGCATCCCGATCCCGTGAAGGCGGCGCTGCTCGCGGTCGAGGCCGGCGCCGACGGGATCACGGCGCATCTGCGCGAGGACCGCCGCCACATCCGCGACGACGATATTGCGCGGCTCAAGGCGCAACTCACCAAGCCGCTGAACTTCGAGATGGCCGCGACGCGCGAGATGGTGGACATCGCGCTGAAGGCGCGTCCGCATGCCGCCTGCATCGTGCCTGAACGGCGCCAAGAGGTGACGACCGAGGGCGGGCTCGATGTGCTGCGCCAGCACAATCAGCTTGTGCCGATCATCGCCGAACTGAAGGACGCCGGCATTCGCGTGTCGCTGTTCATCGGCGCCGACGAGAAGCAGATCGAGACCGCGGCTGAGGTTGGCGCGCCGGTGATCGAGATTCACACCGGTGCGTGGTGTGAGGCAGTCGTTGACGGTCACGACACCATGGCGCGGATCGAGTTCGAGAGAATCAAGGCAGGAGCGACACGGGCAAAGTCGCTCGGGCTCGAAGTCCATGCCGGGCACGGCCTCGATTTCAAGACTGCCGAAGCCGTTGCGGCGCTGCCGGAGATTGTCGAACTGAATATTGGGCACTTCCTGGTCGGCGAAGCCATCTTCGGCGGGCTCGACGGCATGATAAAATCGATGCGCGCCGCGATGGATCGCGGCGTCGCGCGCAGAGCATGATCCCGAAAAGTGTGAAGCGGTTTTCGGATAAGATCATGCTCAAAAGAACATCAAAATGATCATCGGCATCGGCAACGACATCACCGACATCCGCCGCATCGAGAAAGTGATCGAGCGGCACGGCGAGCGGTTCCTCGCGCGCATCTTCACCGACACAGAGCGCGCGCGCGCCGAGCGCCGCGCCAAGCGCGTCGAGACCTACGCAAAGCGCTTCGCCGCCAAGGAAGCGTGCTCGAAGGCGCTCGGCACCGGCATGCGCGGCGGCGTGTGGTGGCGCGACATGGGTGTGGTCAATCTGCCGTCCGGCCGTCCGACCATGAAGCTGACCGGCGGGGCGGCGGCGCGGCTCGCCAAGCTGACGCCGGCCGGCCACGAGGCGCGCATCGACGTGACCATCACTGACGAATACCCGCTGGCGCAGGCCTTCGTGATCATTTCGGCGGTGCCGCTTCCAAACGCCTGAACGCTCCGGAACTTCCGCACGGCTCGCCCGTTTTCGAGGGCCACCGCCGGGATTCCAATGCAAATCATCCAGCTCGATCCGCCGCTCCACATGCAGACCCCGAAAGGTCCGGGGATCGCGCACTTTATGATCAACTACGGTCCCGAGGCGGATTTGATGTGGGTAGTGTTCATGGACGCGGATGGGGCGTCCTGGACCGTCGCGAACCCCGAGATACGGCTGACCTATAACTGGACCATGGGGCGGCGTCCGCCGGCGCGCGACGAGGGTAAAGGCGAGCAGCCTGCGCCGGGCCAGCGCTTTCGTCCGACGATCGCCGCCGCGACGGAAAGCTGATGGCGCTCGCCAAGCTCAAGGTTCTTGCGTTCAATTGCACGCTGAAGAGCGCGCGCGAAAAGGAGAAATCCTCGACGCAGGTGCTGCTTGAGCAAATGATGGATGCGCTCGGCGAACACGGTGCGTCGGGTTCTATCGTCCGCGCGGTCGATCACAACATCAAGCCGGGTGTGAAGTCCGACGAAGGCAAGGGCGACGACTGGCCGGCGCTGCGCCAGCGCGTCGTGAACGCCGACATCCTGGTGATTGCTACGCCGATCTGGCTCGGGCAGCCTTCCAGCGTTGCCAAGCGCGTGATGGAACGCTTGGACGCGTTTCTCGGCGAGACCGACGACAAGGGCCGCATGCCGTCCTACGGCAAGGTCGGCATCGTGGTCGTGGTCGGTAACGAAGACGGCGCGCATCATTGCGCCGCCGAATTGATTCAGGCGCTGACCGAAGTCGGCTTCACATGCCCGCCCGGCTCGGTGACCTACTGGGTCGGCGAGGCCCAGGGCGACAAGGTCTACAAGGACCTCAAGCGGACGCCGAAAGTGGTGGCCGAGACGACCGCCATGCTCGCATCGAACGCCGCGCACCTCGCGCGGCTGCTCAAGAAAGACACCTATCCGGGAATGGAATAGCTCGCCGCCGTGCTTGAAAGGCGGCGTCGTACGAATCAAAATTCTCCATTATTATCAAAGAGTTGTGGTGCCACTCTTGCGCGATCGTCACCGCAGTTCATTCGTTTGCGCACGCCGCACTCAACCGGTACAAGGGCGAGCCGATAGGTGGGAGGCCACCTTGCGAGCTTTCGAGGCCCATGCGCGTGACGACAACCGAACAAAAGCGGAAAGAAGGCGGATTCGCCGAAACCGTGCGCGTGGTGGTCCACGCCCTCATCATCGCGGTGGTGATCCGCACCTTCCTGTTCCAGCCGTTCAACATCCCGTCCGGCTCGATGATGGCGACGCTGCTGATCGGCGATTACCTGTTCGTGTCGAAATACACGTACGGCTATAGCCGCTACTCCTTCCCGTTCTCGCTGCCGTTGTTCACCGGGCGCGATCCTGTTCTCGGTAAGGGTCCGCAGCGCGGCGACGTCGTGGTGTTCCGCCTGCCGCGCGAGGACTCCACCGACTACATCAAGCGCGTGATCGGGCTGCCGGGCGACCGCATCCAGATGATCGACGGCGTGCTGCAGATCAACGGCCAGGCGGTGAAGCGCGAGCGTGCGGAAGATTTCGTCGGCACCGAGGACGGTCCGGGCATCAAGCGCATCAAGCGCTGGAAGGAAACGCTGCCGAA
The DNA here is from genome assembly GCA_963779545.1 of uncultured Alphaproteobacteria bacterium. Lineage (GTDB taxonomy): Bacteria > Pseudomonadota > Alphaproteobacteria > Rhizobiales > Xanthobacteraceae > PALSA-894. Next base: position 703,093 of record CAVZYQ010000023.1, read on the forward strand.
CGGCGTCGTCTATTACACGCTCGATCTGGTCGACAACAGTTTCTACGACAACACGCCGGTCTACACCGTGCCGGCTGACAGCTACTTCATGATGGGCGACAACCGCGACAACTCGACCGATAGCCGCGTGCTCAGCCAGGTCGGCTACGTGCCGGTCGACAACATCGTCGGGCGCGCCGAGATCATCTTCTTCTCGGTGGGTGAGGGCGAGGCCGCCTGGAAAGTGTGGCGCTGGCCCTGGGTCGTGCGCTGGGAGCGCCTGTTCTCGATCGTGCGATGAGCCGGAAGGCGAAGAAGGACGTCACCCGCGAGGCGCTTGAGGGCCGGATCGGGTATGCGTTTGCCGACAAGACGATCATCGAACGCGCGCTGACCCACGTCTCGGCGGCGAACAAGCAGGGCCGGGGCGGCAGCTACCAGCGGCTCGAATTTCTCGGCGACCACGTGCTCGGGCTGGTCGTCTCGGACATGCTCTATCGCGCATTTCCGAAGGGGGACGAGGGCGAGCTGTCGCGCCGGCTTGCCGATCTGGTGCGCCGCGAGACCTGCGCGGATGTTGCGCGCGCGATCGATCTCGGTGCGGCACTGCGGGTTGGGAATTCCGAGTCGAATGCCGGCGCGCGGCGCCGCACGGCGATCCTCGCCGATGTGTGCGAGGCGCTGATCGGCGCGGTGTTCGTCGATGGCGGCTACCCGGCGGCCGCCGCGCTGATCGAGCGTTTTTGGAGCGAGCGCATGCTGACGCCGGCGCAACCGCTGCGCGATCCCAAGACCATGCTGCAGGAATGGGCGCAGGGACGCGGGCTCCCGGCGCCGGCCTATCGCGAGGTCGAGCGCACCGGGCCGCACCACAATCCGGTGTTCCGCGTCGCCGTCGATGTGGCGAAACTCGAGCCGGCCGAAGGTGTCGGAAAGTCCAAGCGCGTTGCCGAACAGGCCGCCGCCGCCGCGATGCTGACGCGCGAAGGTGTGGATGCGGCGAATGGATGACCCGCTCGCGGATGTGCTTCCGCCCGGCGACGCCGAACGGCGCTGCGGCTTCGTCGCGCTGATCGGCGCGCCGAACGCCGGCAAGTCGACGCTGACCAACGCGATGGTCGGCGCGAAGGTCACCATCGTCAGCCGCAAGGTGCAGACCACGCGCGCGGTGGTGCGCGGGATCGCGATCGTCGGCGACGCGCAGCTCGTACTGATGGATACGCCCGGTATTTTCGCGCCGCGCCGCCGGCTCGACCGCGCGATGGTGACGACCGCGTGGGGCGGGGCGCACGATGCCGATATCGTGGCGCTGCTGATCGACGCCAAGAAAGGACTGGACGAGGAAGCCGAAGCGATCCTCGCGCGGCTTTCCGAGCTGAAGCAGCCGAAGGCGCTGGTGCTGAACAAGGTCGATCTTGCCGACAAGCCGGCGCTGTTGACGCTCGCACAAGCGGCCGGCGCCAAGGTCAAGTTCGACGCGACCTTCATGGTTTCGGCGGCGACCGGCGACGGCGTCGCGGACCTGAAGCAATGGCTCGCCGCGCATTCGCCGAAGGGGCCGTGGCATTATCCCGAGGACGAGATCTCGGACGCGCCGATGCGCAGCCTCGCGGCCGAAATCACGCGCGAGAAGCTGTTCGACCGGCTGCATCAGGAACTGCCGTATCAGGCAACGGTCGAAACCGAAACCTGGAAGGAATTGCGCGGCGGCGACGTGCGCATCGAGCAGACGATCTACGTGGAGCGCGAAAGCCAGCGCAAGATCGTGCTCGGCAAGGGCGGCGCGACCATCAAGGCGATCGGCGCCGAGGCGCGCAAGGAGATCGCCGAACTCACCGAGCAGAAGGTGCACCTGTTCCTGTTCGTGAAGGTGCGCGAGGGGTGGGGCGACGATCCGGAGCGCTACCGGCAGATGGGGATCGAGTTTCCCAAGGAGTAGCGGCCGGGGTCAGAGAAGTGCGGTCCGCAGGAGCACAAGGGCCGCGACAATGGCGGCGGCGAGCAATGCCAGTCCCAGAAGGGCGGTCAGCGTTCTGCCGAGCACTGGCGTACCGTCGGTGAGGTGATGCACGCCATACCAGCAACGCACAACGACGAGATTGTTCGGCGGCGGATCGAGAAGGACGCGCCCGCCGCTGAGGAACGTGACCACCGGTCGGCCTATCGAACGGCCAAGCCAGCCCGCCCAATCGAACACGCTGAGCAAGATGATGTCGAACACAAACCTGACAAGGAATTCGGCCATGGCAGCAGGCGAGGGCGCTCCACAAGATCACGGTTGATGATGAGCAGGAATCTCAAACGCTTCGTTACGATCGCCGCGGCAATTGCTGCGATAACGGGCGGCGCGATGGCGCAGCCCGCAGAGCAGCCCGCGCTTCAGCTCCATCAATCCTATGTCGAGGACGTGTTGCGTTCAACAGCGCTCGACGTCGGCGACCCGATGGCGGTGTTCGGCTATGTGATGTCGAGGCTGCCGGAGCGGGTGAAGGTTTATCCGACCGAGAACTATTTCTACTTCGGTTTCACGCACAACGGCATCCGTTACGCCGGCAATATCCGCCTCGATGCCAGCAACCGCGACGACGGCAAGGCGGACTTCGCCTATTTCGAGGATACCTCGCAATGGTTCGACGATGCCGAGGTGAAGCACCTGGCTGGTCGGTGCCGAGCAGGGCGTGACGATCGAGAAGGTCGAGCCGCTCGTCTACCGCGTGTCGTATCAGGGCAAGAGCGTGATCTTCGCGCTCAACGACCTGCGCAACGTGAAGCCGCCGGCCGGGGCTCTCGGGCCGGACGAGAAATTCATCGGACCGATCTTCGACGAATCCGCGATCCGCTTCTTTCTCGTGTTCAATCCGAAGCTCAAGGTCTTCCACTACGTGCTCGACGAGACCGAAAAGGTCGCCGACCAATTCTTCTCGCCGAAGAAGACCGACCGCATCCTGGTCGGCAAGCGCACCGGCTTTGCGTTCTACAAGGATCACAGGCTCAATCGGAAAATCCTGATCGGCGCGTTTGACGGCAATATGCGCGCCAACAATTATTTCGACGGGCCGTTCGATCAGTTGCCCGACAACTTCATCGAGGGCGAGACGCTGCGCAATGCCATTCTGGCGGTGCGGCCGCAGCTCAAGGGTCAGATCGACCGCTTCGGCGGCTCGCCGGACGGCAGCATCCGCTTCATGATCGGGCCGTATCTGCCGTATCAGGCGATCACCGACCTCGATCCGATCCATGCCTGCGCGCAGCGCAAACAAAAGCAGCCGGATTACTACCGCTGCTTCGTCACCGACGACGAATCCGGTGGTATGGTTGCGCCCAAGCCGAAGCGCAGCGGCGCGGCGAAACGTTAGACCAAATGGACTGGACCGACGAAGGCATTGTGCTTGGCGTGCGCCGTCACGGCGAGACGAGTGCGATTCTCGAATTGATGACGCGCGCGCACGGCCGGCATCTCGGCCTCGTGCGCGGCGGGGCGGGCTCGCGCATGCGCCCGATCCTCCAGCCGGGCAACGTCGTGCGCGCGACCTGGCGCGCGCGGCTGGACGAGCATCTCGGCCATTACGTTGTCGAGGGGATGCGCCTGCGCGCGGGTGAATTGATGATCACCGCGCATGCGGCTTACGGCGTGACGCATCTTGCGGCGCTCTGCCGCCTGTTGCCGGAGCGCGATCCGCATGAACTCGTGCATGACGCGATCGCCGACATCATCGAACATCTCACAGACCGCGCGCTCGCCGCGGCGCTGATCGCGCGCTTTGAACTGCAGCTGCTCGCCGAGCTCGGCTTCGGCCTCGATCTCGATCAATGCGCCGCGACCGGCGCCACCGCCGAGCTTGTCTATGTGTCGCCGAAATCCGGCCGCGCTGTCTCGCGTGCCGCAGGCGAGCCGTGGCACGACCGCATGCTGCGCCTGCCGGCGTTCCTGCGCGCCGAATGGGATGCGGGGGAGCCGACGCACGAACGAATTGAGCGAGGCCTTCGCGCTCACGGGATTTTTTCTGCAGCGCCACGTGCTCGAGCCGCGCGGCGCGCCGATGCACGATGCGCGTGCAAGCTTCATCGCCGCCGTGCTGCGCGCCGATACGCGCGCCGCATCCTGAACGGCCATTCAGACGGCTGCGCCGCGCAAACCGGAATTGTCGTGCAACAAATTCCGTTGTGTTCTAGCTGCGTGACGGACGGGATTTGCGATTCCGATAAAGGACAATGGAGGAAGCGATGCGCAAACTCGTTACAGGACTTGCGACGCTGGCCGCGGTGGCGGCCGGTGTGACGATGCTCAGCACGCGAGTCTGACGCAGCGGGCCTTCCGGGCTCGCGCGCGCTCAGCGATGCGGCCGACTCGATCGCGCTCACCGAAAGCGTTCAGTACTTCTACGGCGGCCGGAATTGGTGCTGGTACGATGATGGCTGGCAAGGGCCCGGCTTCTATTGGTGCGGCTATCGCTGGCGCCGTGGATTTGGCTGGGGCGGCGGTCACGGCTGGCGCGGCTGGGGCGGCGGTCCCGGCTGGCGGCGTCCGGGTGGTGTTATCGTCGTTCCCGGCGGTGGCGGCTGGATGGGCGGCGGCCCGATGGGTGGTGGCTGGATGGGCGGTGGCGGCGGCGGCGGCGGCGGCGGTGGCGGCTGGATGGGCGGCGGCCCGATGGGCTTCGGCGGCGGCGGCGGTGGCGGCGGCTTCATGGGCGGTGGCCCGATGGGCTTCGGCGGTGGTGGCAGCGGCGGTGGCGGTGGCGGCGGCCCGATGGGCTTGGTGGCGGTGGCGGTGGCGGAATGGGTGGTGGCGGTGGTGGCGGCGGCATGGGTGGCGGCGGCGGCGGAATGCGGTGGCATGCCCTCCGACATCCGCGTCAAGCATGACGTGCAGCTGCTCGGCAAGTTCGACAACGGCCTCGGCTTCTATCGCTTCAGCTACATCGGCAGCGACAAGTCCTATGTCGGCGTGATGGCGCAGGAAGTGCAGACCGTGGCGCCGAACGCCGTCACGCAAGGCAGCGACGGCTATCTGCGCGTCTACTACGACCAGCTCGGCATCCAGATGCAGAGCTATCGAGGACTGGGTGGCGGGTGGCGAGAAGCTGCCGGCGACCCGCACATCGATCCGGCAGTGAGGCGAACTCACTGACCGCAATCGTTCGCGGACAAATGAAGGGCGGCCGCAAGGCCGCCCTTCTGCGTCACGCGGCCGCCACGCTATAAGCGCGAGCACATGAGCACGTCCGGAATTCCGGCCGACGCAACGCGATCGGCCGCCTCATCGCACCGATCGCTGCTCGCCGTTTTCGTGGCCACGATTTTCGTCAGCGCCGCGCTGCTGTTCGCCGTGCAGCCGATGTTCACCAAGATGGTGCTGCCGCAGCTCGGCGGCGCCGCCGCGGTGTGGTCGGTCGCGATGGTGTTCTTTCAGACCGCGCTGCTCGCCGGCTACGGCTACGCCCACGCGCTGACGCGTTTCGTGCCGGGACGCACTCGGTCATCGTTCATCTCGCCGTGATGACGATCGCGTGCATTGCTCTGCCGCTGCATATCGCCAGCGGGTGGGGGAGGCCGCCGGCTTCCGGCGAAGCGCTCTGGCTGCTGGGCTGTTCGCAATTTCGATCGGGTTGCCGTTCTTCGCGCTCGCCGCCAACGGGCCGCTGATCCAGGCATGGTTCGTGCGCACCGATCATCCGGCCGCGAAGGACCCGTATTTCCTCTACGCGGCGAGCAATGTCGGGAGCTTTCTCGCGCTGATCGCGTATCCGCTCGCGATCGAGCCGTTCGTACGGCTCGGCGACCAGACGCTCGGCTGGACGGTGGGATTCTATCTCCTGATTGCGCTGATCGCGGCTTGCGGCTGGCTGATGGTCCGCTCGCCAGCAAACGTCCGCCAAAGCCCAGCAGGCGAAAACGGACGAAATGTCCGCGCCCACATGGCGCGACGACCGCGATCTGGGTCGGTCTGGCGGCGGTGCCGTCTGGTCTGCTGATCGCCGTTACGGCGCACATCTCGACCGACGTCGCGGCAGTGCCGCTGCTGTGGGTCGCGCCGCTCGCGCTCTATCTGCTGACCTTCGTCATCGCATTCCAGACGCGGCCGATCATTCCGCACCGGTTTGTCGTCGCCGTACAGCCGGTCGTTATCTTCGTCCTGATCATCCTGATCCTTGCACTGCAGGTGACCTCGACTGTCGGCCTCATCGCGCTGCACCTGATCGTGCTGTTCGTCTGCGCACTGATGTGCCACGGCGAACTCGCGCGGCGCCGCCCGGCGCCGCAACATCTCACCGCGTTCTACATGTGGATTTCGGCCGGCGGCATGGTCGGCGGCATCGCGGCCGGTCTCGTCGCGCCCCACCTGTTCAATGGCGTCGTCGAATATCCGATCCTGATCGTGCTCGCGCTGCTGTGCCGGCCGGGCTTCGCGTGGCCGGCGCGCGGCACCGGGCAGATCCTGCTTCTCATCGGTCTTGCCGCCGCTGCCGTGCTCGCCGTCGTCTTCAAGAATTACGATGTCGGCTTCGACTACCGCATGTATCTTGTGATGATCGGCGTGCTGATCGGGCTGACTGCGAAATTCTGGCGTGCAACGTTGCCGTTCGCCGCGATCATGGCGTTTCTGCTGTTCGCCAATGCGTATTTCAACGACACGCCGAGCGTCTACAAGGTGCGCAACTTCTTCGGCGTGCTGAACGTCGTCGATACGTCGGACGGCAAGTACCGCGTGCTGTGGCACGGCACGACCGCGCAGGGCACGCAGCAGGTGCGCGACGACGAGGGCAACCTGCTCGGCGGCCCGCCCGAAATGATCGCGGAGTTCTTCGAGGGGGCTGGCATCGCGCAGACGCTGGATGCCGTGCACAACAAGGCCGACGGAAAGCCGATCGATTTCGCGGTTGTGGGGCTGGGTACCGGCGCGCTCGCCTGTCAGGTGCGGCCGGGCGACACGCTCACCTACTACGAGATCGACCCGGATGTCGTGCGCATCGCAACCGACCCGAAGATCTATCAATACATCTCCGAGTGTGCGCCGGAGACGAAGGTCGTGCTCGGGGATGCGCGCCAGCGCCTCGCGGACGCGCCGGACGGGAGCTACGACTTGATCTTCGTCGATGCCTTCATCGGTGCCGCGATCCCGATTCATCTGCTGACGCGCGAAGCACTCGCAATGTATTTCACCAAGCTGAAGCCGAACGGCATCGTGGCGATGCACATCTCGAATCTCAATCTTGAGCTTGCGTCAGTCGCCGCCGGCATTGCCGATGCGAACGGCGCAATCGCCCGCATCTATGATGGCGGCGATGTGCAGGCGAATCCGGAGTTGCACCACTGGGTGCCGCGGGTTGCGGCGATTGCGCGGCGGGAGGAGGATTTCGGCGCGCTCGCCAAATCCGTGTTCTGGCCGGTGCGCCAGCGCGACCCGAACCAGCGCGTGTGGAGCGACGACTACTCGAACGTCGTCGGCGCGCTGCTCCGCAACTGGCGCGCGCGCCAGCCGAACCTCGAATAACGATCACAAGAAAGAGCCGGCCGCTTGCGCGACCGGCTCCAATAGATCCAGTGAGGCCTGCTTACCAGCAGGGCCGTACCCGGCTCGAATACGGACGGTGGCACATACGGCGGACGCCGCGGCTGCCCCAACGCCAGTGACCGCCACGGCTGCCGTAGCGGCGATGACCGCCCGAGCCCCAGCGCCAGTGCTGGACATGCTCGACCGCACCGGTCTGATCCGCAGCGGCGCCGATCGCAGCGCCGTTGATCGGGGCGGCCGAGACAGTGCCGGCAGAGCCGACGAGCCCGATACCGGCCGCGACCAGCATCGCTAACAGAGTTCCACGCATTCGATAGTCTCCTCTCCTAGGTGGTGGTGTGACGACCGGACGGGGACGAACCCTCCTCATTCCCTCCGACCACCATACGAACTCAAAGCGTCCCGAAAAGATCGCTCGACAAACATCAACTTTCGATCGGCCAATCCGTTCAGCTTGCGAGTGTATGTAACCGTTCGATCGATTGCAGACGACAAGTGTTCGCCTGCGATGATCCAAGTTAATTCGAGAATTACGAAGGTTTCGTGGCCAACTCGTTCATCTCTTGTTCATCGCATCGGCCGGCATTACCGGTATTCCATGGGCAAGCAACTGATTCCCCCTGACCGAGGCGAGGTCCAGGAGATCGCGCTGCGCGAGGCGCTCGAAGAGCGCTACCTCGCCTATGCGCTCTCCACCATCATGCACCGCGCGCTCCCCGACGCGCGCGATGGGCTCAAGCCGGTACACCGCCGCATCCTCTATGGCATGCGGCTGCTTGCGGCTCGACCCCGGCACCGCGTTCAAGAAGTCCGCCAAGATCGTCGGCGACGTGATGGGCAATTTCCATCCGCACGGCGACCAGGCGATCTACGACGCGCTGGTGCGGCTCGCGCAGGATTTCTCCTCGCGCTTTCCGCTGGTCGACGGGCAGGGCAATTTCGGCAACATCGACGGCGATAACCCCGCCGCCTACCGCTACACCGAAGCGCGCATGACCGAGGTCGCGCGCCTGTTGCTCGACGGCATCGACGAGGACGCGGTCGACTTCCGCCCAAACTATGACGGGCAGTCCGAAGAGCCGGTGGTGCTGCCGGCGGCATTTCCCAATCTGCTGGCGAACGGCGCGCAGGGCATCGCGGTCGGCATGGCGACGTCGATGCCGCCGCACAACGTCGGCGAACTGTGCGACGCCGCGCTGCATCTGATCGACAAGCCGGACGCGAAAAGCCGCTCGCTGCTGAAATACGTGCCGGGGCCGGATTTCCCGACCGGCGGCGTGATCGTCGATCCGCGCACCGAGATCGCCGAAGCCTATGCAACCGGGCGCGGCTCGTTCCGCGTGCGCGCGCACTGGACCCAGGAGGAGACCGGCCGCGGCACGTACCTGATCGTGGTCACGGAAATTCCGTGGCTGGTGCAGAAGTCACGCCTGGTCGAACGTATCGCCGAGCTGATCAACGAGAAGAAGCTGCCGCTCGTTGCCGACGTGCGCGATGAATCCGCCGAGGATATCCGCCTCGTGATCGAGCCGCGCGCCCGCACGGTCGACGCGGCGCTGCTGATGGAAGGCCTGTTCAAGCTGACCGAGCTCGAGAGCCGCATTCCGCTCAACATGAACGTGCTGGTGAAGGGCAAGGTGCCGCGCGTCATCGGCCTTGCCGAAGCCTTGCGCGAATGGCTCGACCACCGGCGCGACGTGCTGGTGCGCCGCTCCAACTATCGGCTGAAGCAGATCGCGCACCGCCTCGAGGTGCTCGGCGGCTATCTGATCGCGTATCTGAACATCGACAAGGTCATCAAGATCATCCGCAACGAGGACGAGCCCAAGCCCGTCCTGATGAAGACCTTCAAGCTGACGGACGTGCAGGCCGAAGCGATCCTCAACATGCGGCTGCGCAATTTGCGCAAGCTCGAGGAATTCGAGATCCGCAAGGAGGACAAGGCGCTGCGCGCCGAGAAGAAGGAGCTCGACGAGCTCGTCAAGTCCGAAAAAAAGCAGTGGGAGACGATCGCCGGCCAGATCAGGGAACTGAAGGAGAAGTTCGGCAAGAAGACGCCGCTCGGCAAGCGCCGAACCGAATTTGCCGAGGCGCCCGAGCACGACGAGGCGGCGATCGAAGAAGCGATGGTCGTGCGCGAGCCGATCACCGTCGTGCTCTCCGACAAGGGCTGGGTGCGCGCGCTGCGCGGGCACGTCGAGGACCTCTCCAACATCGCCTTCAAGCAGGATGACAAGCTGAAGCTCTCGTTCTTTGCCGAGACGACCTCGAAATTCCTGATGTTCGGCACCAACGGGCGCTTCTACACGCTGGAAGGTTCGAAGCTGCCGGGCGGGCGCGGGCACGGCGAGCCGGTGCGGCTGTTCATCGATCTCGAGCAGGAATCCGACATCGTCACGATGTTTCCGTATCAGGGCGGACGGAAGTTCATCGTCGCGAGCCATCAGGGCAGGGGCTTCATCGTGGCCGAGGACGAGTGCCTCGGCACCACGCGCAAGGGCAAGCAGGTGCTCAACGTGAAGGCGCCCGACGAGGCGCGTGCGGTCTGCGTGCGTCGAAGGCGAGCAGGTCGCGGCCATCGGCGACAATCGCAAGATGGTGATCTTCCCGCTCGAGCAGATGCCCGAGATGGCGCGCGGCTCCGGCGTGCGGCTGCAGCGTTACAAGGATGGCGGGCTGTCCGACGTGAAGACCTTCAAAGGGGCTGATGGCCTGACGTGGCAAGACGCGTCCGACCGGACGTTCTCGCTGACGCTGAAGGAGCTTGCCGACTGGCGCGGCAACCGCGCCGACGCCGGCCGGCTCGCCCCGAAGGGCTTCCCGCGAAGCAACAAGTTCCGCTAGCCACGGCTCAATAAGCTCAGAAGAGCTCGGTTTATCAGCCACCTACACCCATCATTTCGCTCGCCACTTCACAGGTCATTTCTGCAATTGCAAATTATTCGCAACTAGCTATATTGGGTCGGCGGATCGGTGGAGCCGCGCGCTGGAGGATTCTGTGCTTGAATGGTGTTTGGGGAGGCGGGCGCTGATCGGCGCGATCGCGGTGCTGCTGTGTGCCGCGAGCGGCGCCGGCGCAGGCGCAAGCCGCGAAGAAACCGTTCCGCGTCGTGACGACGTTCACCGTGATCCAGGACATCGCGCAGAACGTGGCGGGATCCGCGGCGGTGGTGGAATCGATCACCAAGCCCGGCGCGGAGATCCACGACTATCAGCCGACGCCGCTCGACATCGTGCGCGCGCAGGCCGCCGACCTCGTGCTGTGGAACGGCTTCAACCTGGAGCGCTGGTTCGAGAAGTTCTTCGAGAACGTCAAGGAAGTGCCGGCCGTCACCGTCACCGAAGGCATCGAGCCGATGGGGATCGCCGAAGGCCCCTACACCGGCAAGCCGAATCCGCATGCGTGGATGTCGCCGACCAACGCGCTGATCTATGTCGAGAACATCCGCAAGGCGCTGGTGAAGCACGATCCCGCCAATGCCGACGCCTACAACAAGAATGCCGCCGCCTATGCGGCGCAGATCAAGGCGCTGGACGAGCCGTTGCGCAAGCGGCTGGCCGCGATCCCGGAGAACCAGCGCTGGCTGGTGTCGAGCGAAGGCGCGTTCAGCTACCTGACGCGCGACTACAAGATGCAGGAAGCCTATCTCTGGCCGATCAACGCCGACGAGCAGGGCACGCCGAAGCAGGTGCGCAAGGTCATCGACCTGGTGCGCAAGAACAAGATTCCGGTGGTGTTCAGCGAGAGCACGATCTCCGACCGCGCCGCCAAGCAGGTCGCGCGCGAGACCGGCGCGAAATACGGCGGCGTGCTCTACGTCGACTCGCTCAGCGCCGTCGGCGGTCCGGTGCCGACCTATCTCGACCTGCTCAAGGTGACGGTCGAGACGATCGCCAAGGGGTTCGGCAAGTGAACGCCGCTGCACCGCAGACGGTCGCGCGCCGCCGATCCGGCGGCGCTCGGCGCCAGCATTTCGGTGCGCAATCTGACGGTGACCTACAACAACGGCTTCACCGCCGTGCAGAACGCCTCGTTCGATCTCGATCCCGGCACGATCTGCGCGCTGGTCGGCGTCAACGGCAGCGGCAAGTCCACCATCTTCAAGGCGATCATGGGCTTCGTGCGGCCGTCGGCCGGCGAGGTGCGGCTGTGCGGCCGGCCGGTCGCCGAGGCGCTCAAGCGCAACATCGTCGCCTACGTGCCGCAGAGCGAGGAGGTCGACTGGAATTTCCCGGTGCTGGTCGAAGACGTCGTGATGATGGGCCGCTACGGCCACATGAACTTCCTGCGCATGCCCTCGCGCGCCGATCGCTACAAGGTCGACGAGGCGCTGGAGCGCGTCGGCATGACGGACTACCGCACGCGCCAGATCGGCGAACTCTCCGGCGGCCAGAAGAAGCGCGTGTTCCTCGCGCGCTCGCTGGCGCAGGAGGGGCGCATCATCCTGCTCGACGAGCCGTTCACCGGCGTCGACGTGAAGACCGAGGCCGCGATCATCGGCCTGCTGCGCGAGCTGCGCGCGGCCGGGCACTGATGCTGGTCTCGACCCACAATCTCGGCAGCGTGCCGGACTATCTGCGACCGGGTCGTGCTGATCAACAGGACGGTGCTGGCCGCCGGGCCGACCGCGCGAGGTGTTCACGCAGGCCAATCTGGAGCGCGCCTTCGGCGGCGTGCTGCGCCACTTCAATCTCGGCGGCACCGCGCTGCACGACGATGCGGACAGCGCGCCGCCTCACGGTGCTGACCGACGACGAGCGGCCGCTGGTGTTCTACGGCAACGAGGGCAAGCGGCGCGACGCAAACGGCGAGCCGCGAAAAATGAACGAAGCTGCTCGCCGAGCTGCTGGTGCCGTTCGCCTACGAGTACATGCTCAAGGCGATGTGGGTGAGCGCGCTGGTCGGCGGCGTGTGCGCGTTCCTCTCCGCCTATCTGATGCTCAAGGGCTGGTCGCTGATGGGCGACGCGCTGGCGCATTCGATCGTGCCCGGCGTCGCGGGCGCCTACATCCTCGGCTTTCCGTTCGCGATCGGCGCGTTCTTCGCCGGCATCCTGGCGGCGTTCGGCATGCAGTTCGTCAAGCAGCACACGCGGCTGCGCGAGGACGCGGTGATCGGCCTCGTGTTCACCTCGCTGTTCGCGCTCGGGCTGCTGATGGCGTCGATCTGGCCGACCTCGGTCAGCATCCAGACCATCGTGCTCGGCAACATCCTGGCGATCTCCGACGAGGACGTCGTGCAGGTCGCGATCATCTCGGCCGTGTCGCTCGTCGTCCTGGTGCTGAAGTGGAAGGACCTGATGGTCACCTTCTTCGACGAGAGCCATGCGCGCAGCCTCGGCCTCAACACCGACGCTGCTGAAGGTCGTGTTCTTCACGCTGCTCAGCGCCTGCACGGTCGCGGCGCTGCAGACCGTCGGCGCCTGCCTGGTCGATCGCCATGGTGGTGACGCCGGGCGCGACCGCCTATCTGCTGACCGACCGGTTCGGCCGGCTGATCGTCATCAGCGTCGCGATGGGCGCGGTCACGAGCTTCGTCGGCGCCTATCTCAGCTATTTCATCGACGGCGCGACCGGCGGCGTGATCGTCACGCTGCAGACGCTGCTGTTCCTGGCGGCGTTCTTCTTCGCGCCCAAGCACGGCGTCGCTGGCGGCGCGGCGCCGGATCGCATGGCGGTCGCGAGCGCGCCCGCATGAACGCGCGTGCTCGACTGGATCATGGTGCCGCTGCAGCTACCCGTTCATGCAGCGCGCGCTGATCGTGTCGGTGATCGTCGGCGCGGTCTGCGCGGTGCTGTCCTGCTATCTGGTGCTGAAGGGCTGGTCGCTGATGGGCGACGCGATCTCGCATGCGGTGCTGCCCGGCATCGTGATCGCCTTCATCGCTCGGCCTGCCGCTCGCGCTCGGCGCGTTCGCGGCCGGGCTCTCCTGCGCGCTGCTCACCGGCTACCTGAAGGAGAACAGCCGCGTGAAGGAGGACACCGTGATGGGCATCGTGTTCTCCGGCATGTTCGGCTTCGGGCTGGTGATCTTCACCAAGGTCGAGACCGACCTGCACCTGCTGCACATCCTGTTCGGCAACGTGCTGGGCGTGACGGCGCAGGACGTGATCGAGACCGCGCTGATCGCCGGCGGCACGCTGGTCGTCGTGCTGCTGAAGCGGCGCGACCTGCTGCTCTACTGCTTCGATCCGAACCATGCGCGCGCCGTCGGCCTGCCGGTGCGTGTGCTGCACTACGGGCTGCTGATCCTGCTGTCGCTGACCATCGTGGCGTCGCTCAAGGCGGTCGGCATCATCCTGGTGATCGCGATGCTGGTCGCGCCGGGCGCCATCGCCTACCTGCTGACCGACCGCTTCGAGCGCATGCTGGTGATCGCGACGGCGGTGGCGGTCGCGTCGTCGCGCGCTCGGCACCATCGTGAGCTTCCACATCGACGGCGCGACCGGCGCCTGCATCGTGCTGATCCAGTTCGCGGTGTTCGTGCTGGCGTTTCTGTTCGCGCCGAAGCGCGGCTTGGTCGCGAACTGGGGACGCTTAACGCCGTTAACTCCGCGCTGAGGTTCGGATTCATCAGGTGTTAGGGCGTTCCGGGCAGCATCCCGACGATTTTTGCGCGCGGGCTCGTCCATGCTGGCTGTCGGCGAATTCTTTTGCTGGACCGTGATCGGGCTCGTGCTCGGCTTCGCCGGGCATTGGTGGAAGTCGAATGCCGACGCCTATCCGGACATTCTCGACAAGGATCGGCCGCTGCTGAACATGGCGCTGACCGAATACGATGCGGTGAACTACATCGAAGGCCACCGCTATGATGAGGCAGGATATTGGGAGTACTACAGCCTCAAGAACCTGTTCTTCTATCTTTCGACCGGTGTCGTCGGCACTCTAGTATTGGTCTATGCCACCGCCGAAGGGCATGCGATCGCGCGTTCGAGCTTGTGTTCGGCGGTCGCTTTCATCAAGCTGACGCCGCTGTTCTGTCCCTGACGGATCAGACCTCGAACCGCGTCCAGCCGTCCGCAAGCAGGCGCTCCTGCGGCAGGAAGCGGCCCTTGTAGTCCATCTTGCTGCGAATCCCGCACCCAGTAGCCGAGATAGACGTAGGCGAGGCCCATGCGCCGCGCGCGCGCGATGTGGTCGAGGATCATGAAGGTGCCGAGCGAGCGGCGGCGGTACTCGGGATCGTAGAACGAATAGACCATCGAGAGGCCGTCGCTCAGCACGTCGGTCAGCGCGACAGCGAGCAGCGCGCCGGTGCCGCGCCCGTTGATGCGGCTGTCCGGTCCCTGCGTGCGGTATTCGACCAGCTTGGTCTCGACATGGCTGTCCTCGACCATCATGGCGTAGTCGAGCACGGTCATGTCGGCCATGCCGCCGTCGAAGTGGCGGTCGTCGAGATAGGCGCGGAACACCGAATACTGCTCCGAGGTCGGCACCGGCACGCGCATCTCGCCGATCACGTCGGCATTCATGTCGCGGATGCGGCGCATGCTGCGCGTCGGGCGGAAATCGTCGACCACGACCCGCACCGAGACGCAGGCGCGGCAGGCCTCGCAGGCCGGCCGATAGGCGATCGACTGGCTGCGGCGGAAGCCGCCGTGGGTGAGCAGGTCGTTCAGGTCGCCCGCGCGCTCGCCGACCAGATGGGTGAACACCTTGCGCTCCTCTTTGCCCGGCAGATACGGGCAGGGCGAGGGCGCCGTCAGGTAGAATTGCGGCGTATCGCGCGAGTGGTGGGTCACGGTGCGGGCCGAATCCGGTGGCGCTGGCGCTCATCAATAGCATTTTTCGCTCACGGTCCGGCTGCCGAAGGGGCTTTCGCTGCGTAAGGCGCTCGCGCGCGGCTCGTTGTTGATCACGATGGTGCCGACCAGCATGTCGTGCAGCGCCCGCTTGCGGTCGTTGAACAGCGGGACCAGCAGGATGAACGGCGTAAGGAACGACACCGTCAGCCAATAGGCGATCGCGTGTACGGCGCCGAGCACGAAATAGACCGGCGAGCCGTACCAGGTGCGCATCTCCAGATCGAGCATGCGCATGCCGATGGTGGCCGAGGCCGCGCTGCCGAGCGTCATGCCGTAGTAGACGAGCGCCCAGATGATCGCGATCGGGCCATAGAGGAAGAACACGAATGCGCCGAGGCCGAGCGTGAACACGGTGAAAACCGCCATGAAGGCGCGAGAAGGATGAGCGGCACCGAGATGATGATGATGTCGATCAGGAACGCGACGACGCGACGCGGCAGCACGCCTTCGAACAGTTCGGGCTGCGTGACCGGATCGAAGGCATGTGGCTTGAATCGACGTCAGGCCGATCCGTTTCGGCTCGCTCTCTGGCATGGCAGCCATGACCTCAACGTCGCGTGGAAAAATGAGGGCATTGGCGGGACGCGCGCAAGGGGCGGGCGGCGCGACGTTTCGAGGCCGTTCGCGTATCGTCCGGCCATGGCTTGGGGTCGCTTGCTGGTGCTTCTGCTTGCGTTTTCCGCCGCGGGGTGCGGCCGCACGGTCGATTCCGAGCAACTCCGCATCTGCCGGCTGGTTCCGGCAGCGCTGCACCCCGATCAGACCGAGATCCGGGAAATCCGTGTCATGCCCGGTGGCGGGCGGCCGCCGGCCTGCGCATCGACTACGCGGCGCGCGAGCCAGGCGAAACGCGGCGGGTGCACCACGTGGCTGCGTGCATTCGGCGGCAGCGACGTTCGAGCGCGACCGGCTCGATCTGGTCGGCGTCGAGACGGACGGCGGACCGCTGGGCGAGGCGCGGCTGCTGTTCCTGAAGCGGTTCTATCTCGCCGAGGCCGAGCGGGATGCGCTTCGCTCCCGCGGCCGTGCAGCGGCTTGCCGGAATTGCCGGCTCCTGCGGCCTACGGGGCTGCAGCAACTGATCAACGCGCTCGCGCTGGCCGCGGTCTACGCGCTGCTCGCGACCGCGTATTCGCTGATCTACGGGCTGGTCGGGCGGATCAATCTGGCGTTCGGCGAAATCGCGGTGCTCGGCGCCTACGGGGCGATCGGCGGCGTTGCGGCGGCGGTCGCGCTCGGCGTCGGCGATGCGATCGCGGGGCTGGCGCTCGCCTTCGTGCTGGCGGCCGCGATCTCGGCGGGCTGGAGCCTGTTGATCGGCAGCATGGTGGTCGCGCCGCTGCATGCGCGCCACCGGCTCGGCCAGCCGATCCTGATCGCGACCGCCGCGGTGGCGCTCTCGGTGCAGGAGTTCCTGCGCATCACACAAGGCGCGCGCGAGCGCTGGACGCCGCCGGTGTTCAACCAGCCGATCGCGCTCGCGCGCGCGGGCGATTTCGTCGTGACGGTGACGCCGATGCAGATCGTGGTCGCGCTGCTCGGCCTCGCGGCCGCGGGCGGCGTGCTGCTGCTGCTGGCGCGCACGCGCTTCGGCCGCGCGTGGCGCGCCTTCGCGGACGATCCCGGCACGGCGGCGTTGTTCGGGATCGACGGGCGGCGGCTGCTCGCCGCGACGTTCCTGCTCGCCGGGCTGCTGGCGGGGCTCGCGGGTTGGATCGTCGCCGCCTACTACGGCAACATCTAGCTTCTCGATGGGCGCGATGCTCGGACTGAAGGCGCTGGTCGCGGCGGTGGTCGGCGGCATCGGCTCGGTGCCGGGCGCGTTTCTCGGCGGCGTGTGCGTCGCGCTGATCGAGGCGCTGTGGTCGGCCTATTTCGACATCACGGCGCGCGACATCGTGGTGTTCTCGCTGCTGATCGTGGTGTTCGTGCTGCGGCCCGGCGGGCTGCTCGGTTTCGCCGGGCCGAAGCCGAGAGATGTTTGACGTCGCGCGCTATTCTGGCTTCACGCCGGCCTTGTTGACGATGTCCGCCCATTTGATGATCTCGGCGCGGATGTAGTCGCCGAACTGCCTTGGACTTGAGCGGCTGTGACGACGGCGCCCATGTCGGTGAGGCGCTTGCGTACGTCCGGCATGTCCAGCACCTTGCCGAGGGCGTCTTCGAGCTTGGCGAGGACGGCCGGCGGTGTCGCGGCCGGGGCCACGAGGCCGAACCAGTAGGAGGCGTCGACCGGGAAGCCGGCTTCCGCCATGGTCGGAACGTCGGGCAGGACTTCAAGGCGCTTCGGCGCCGCGAGCGCCAGCGCGTTCAGCTTGCCGGCTTGCAGGTGCGCGAGGCCGATGACCGGGCTCAGGAACAGCGTGTTGCACATGGCCGGCGAGCAGGTCGTTGAGCGCCGGCGCGCCGCCGCGATAGGGGACGTGCAGCAGCTTTGACGCCCGCCGCCGCGCCGAGCATCTCGCCCGCGAGATGAGCTGCGCGCTGCCGACGCCGACCGACGCGTAGGTGACGGCGTCCGGCTTGGTTTTGGCGAGCGCGACAAGCTCCTTCACGTCCTTGGCGGGCACGGACGGGTTGGCGGCGAGGATCAGCGGCGTGTAGCCGACGAAGCCGATCGGCGCGAAATCCTTCACGCTGTCGTAGGGGATATTCTTGAACACGCTCGGATTGAGCGCGTGGTTGTCGTTGATCATCATCAGCGTGTAGCCGTCGGGGTCGGCCTTCGCGACCGCCGCGGTCGCGAGCGTGCCGCCGGCGCCGGGGCGCGCCTCGATGATGAACTGCTGGCCGAGCAGGCCGCCGAGCTTCTCGCCGACGATGCGCGAAACCGTGTCGAGCAATCCGCCGACCGGGAACGCGATGAAGATCTTGACCGGCCGCGTCAGGGTATGTCCTGCGCGCGCGCTGGAGCGAGGCTTGTCGCCCATCAGCGCCAGCGCGGCCAAAGCGCCGGCCAAAGTCTTCCTCATCGATGTTTACTCCCATGTCGTTCTTGTGTCCGCGTGGCGCGGTTTTGTCTATGCGATCGCAATGATTTCGCAGGCGACGGGACGAGACAAGGAGCCGTTCATGACGCAGAGTGCAGTGGGCCAACGATGGGCAGCGCCGTGACCGTCACGCTCGCCGATATCGAGGCCGCACGCCGCACCATCGCGGGCGCAGGTGCTGCGCACGCCGATGCTGCCGGCGCCGAAGCTCTCGGCGCTGACCGGCGCGGAGGTGTGGGTCAAATACGAGAACCTGCAGGTCACCAACGCCTTCAAGGAGCGCGGCGCGCTGGTGAAGCTCGCGGCGCTGAGCGCCGCCGAGCGCGCGCGCGGCGTGATCGCGATGTCGGCCGGCAACCACGCGCAGGCGGTCGCCTATCACGCGCGCCGCCTCGGCATTCCGGCGACCATCGTGATGCCGGTGACGACGCCGTTCGTGAAGGTCGCGGCGACCAAGGCCTACGGCGCGGATGTCGTGCTGCACGGCGAGACCGTCGCGGACGCGCAGGTGCGCGCCGAGGCGATCGCGCGCGAACGCAAGCTGGTCTGGGTGCATCCTTATGACGACCCGCATGTGATCGCCGGGCAGGGCACCATCGCGCTCGAAATGCTGGAGGAGGCGCCCGACCTCGACGTGCTGGTGATCCCGATCGGCGGCGGCGGGCTGATCGCCGGCAATGCGATCGCGGCGCGGGGCGTGAAGCCGGACATCGAGATCGTCGGCGTCGAGTGCGCGCTCTATCCCTCGATGAGGAATGCGGTGAACGGCGAAGCGCGGCCGGTCGGCGGCGCGACGCTTGCCGAAGGCATCGCGGTGAAGAACGTCGGCGGGCTGACCTTGCCGATCGTGCGCGAACTGGTGTCCGACGTGCTGCTGGTCGAGGAGACGCATCTCGAGCGCGCGGTGAATGCGTTCCTCACGCTGCAGAAGACCATGGCGGAAGGTGCGGGCGCGGCCGGGCTCGCGGCGCTGCTGGCGAACCGCGAGCGCTTCGCCGGGCGCAAGGTCGGGCTGATCCTGTGCGGCGGCAATATCGATCCGCGCATTCTCGTCCTCCATCATGGTGCGCGAGCTGGAGCGCGAGAGCCGTATCGTGTCGTTCCGCCTGACCATCCCGGACCGGCCGGGCGTGCTCGGCGCGATCGCGACCCGGCTCGGCGAACTCGGCGCCAACATTCTCGAGGTCGATCACCGGCGGCTGTTTCTCGATGTGCCGGCGAAGGGCGCGAAGCTCGACGTCACGGTCGAGACGCGCGATGCCGCGCATGCGCGCGAGATCGAGCAGGCGCTCGCCGCCGACGGCTACGGGCCGCAGGCGATCGCGGCAGGCGGCGCGATGGAATGACTACTGCGTCGGGAAGCGGTCGTCGCTGACCGGCACGGACGTGAACACGCTCTGCGGTGCGGGCCCGTCGGGGCGCGGACGCGGCAGCGGCGGATCGGTCCGCTTGGCCAACGCGGTCTGGGTCGGCTTGCGGCGGGCAGCGGCGCGGGGCCGGAGATTGCCGGCACCGAGCTTTCGGCGACGTCGTCCACTGGAGGTTCGGCCTCGGGCGCCGCAGCGATCTCGGCCGCAGGCGCCGCTTGGGCCGAAGCGGGCTGTTCGGCTTGCGGCGCGGGCGTGGCAGGCAGCCAGCGATCCGAGAGGGAGACCGACGGTTCGGCCTCCCGCGCGGCTTTCGGCGCAGGCGCTTTGTCGGCCGCCGCCTCTGCTGTCGCGGCCGGAGGGGCCGGGAGGACGCTGGCCGGTTGCGCGGCCGCGCCATTCATCGGAGCAGGCGCAACCGTCGGGGCGGGCGGAACGACCGGCGCCGTGTCACGTGCCGCAAGCGCAAGAGCCGGCGGAATGCCGACGCGCGGCGCTTCCACGTAGGCGCGGATGAACCAGACAATGCTCCAGAATGAGCCCAGGACGGCCAGAATCGCACACGCGAAGATCAGCACCTTGGTGCCGACCGATGTTCGCCTGACTTCGACCGCTTCGTCTTGATACGTCATCGTATCAACTGCCCGATGACACCGCCCGATGACACAACTGCGGCCATCATAAGCCAAGCCGGGACAGGAGGATAGGTCCAATCGCGGGCAGCCTGCCGCCTCCCCGAGCCTGCCTATGGCTCGACCTTGATCGACAGGCCGGGCGTTCTGGGATCGGGGACGATCAGGCTGTAACCCTTGCCGTCCGCGAGGTGGGCGGCCAGAACCGGGCGGCCGCGCAGGCTCGCAATTCGCGCGCGCTTCACCTCTTCGGCTTCCTTGCTCTTGTCCCGCTCGCCGGCTTCGGGAGCATCATCGTCGTTTTCCGGATCTGCCTGGACCTCGATGTTGAGATCGAACGTCTTGGCCGCGCCGGGCGTGCAGTTGCCATCCGGGGTGATGTCCACGGCGCGCGTCTCGACCCCAAGACTTAGCATCTGCTTGTTCGTTGGCTGCCGTTGCGCACGGAAGCGCTTGAAGAGCATCGTGCCGCCCCCCGCGGGTGCCGCGAGCACCGACGGCGGCTTGATCAGCCACGTGTCGTCGAGGTCCTTCAGGCATTCGGCCGCGATGGTCCGCGGACATACCGAGGCTTGCGCGCGGCCGTTGAGCAGTCCGGCAGGGGCCTCGCGCTCGCATTTGCCGTTCGACTCGAAAGACGGTGTCGTGCCCCCGATGATCGGCGGCGGCAGCCACCATTCTTTCAGGGTCAGACGGCGATCCGGACCGGTCGTCAGCGCGTGCAGGCGGGGGCGGGGCGTTGCCCTGCCGAGAACGAACACGGGGTCGGCTCCTTCGGAAAATTCCCGAAGCAGGACGAGGCCGAAGGACTCGCCACGCGCTCCCGCATGATAGGCCCGGCGCAGTAGCGCCGCCTCGTTATAGGTCGCGCCACTTTCCTCGCCGCGCCGCAGCCAAGCCAGCGCCGGACCGTCAGGGCCTGCCATCGGGATCGGTGACGTCACATAGTTGCGATAGCGATCGGGATCGCGTCCGCGGTCGTTCTTCACATCGTCGCGGATTGCGAAAGGATCCAGAACGATCTTGCCTCCCGGATCGCCCGGATCGATGGCGATCTCGTGATAGCAGGATCGCAGCGGCGTTGAGCATGCCTGCGTGCGCAACGCCATCAGAAGCAGCCGGTCGCGGCGGCCCAACCCCGGCGCCGGAAGGATATCGGAAAATTCGCCATCGTCAGGCGTCGACTTCTCGCCAAGATCGAACTCCCGGGCGGCGCGACGTGGTGACGTCGGAGTCAGCGAGCGGTCAACGTGCAAGACGATGCAATGCGTTGGATCGAACCGCTTCGCTCCGGCGAAAAGTTCGGCCCAGTCTTCCGGGGTGGCACGGCGCGGAGAGAGGATCGCGAGCTTGCCGCCGGTGCGGTCGAGGCTGTACCGGCGCCACCAGACGAGCCAGTCCTCGCCCGAGCTGTCGTCGGCGCCGAGCCGCACCACGCGGGGCGGCACGTTCAGATACGCGACGTCACCCGGGACGCTGTAACCGGTGCAGACGGTACCGCCGCCCTTCCCCCACCCGACGATCGTTACCTGCGTTCCCGACGGGCGCAGCCGGAAAATGTAGAGAACCTTGCCGCCGACACCGGCGGCCGCCCAACTCCCCGGCGCGTCGGCGATGCGATAGACAGAGTAATTGGCCGCGCGGACCGGATAGGGGTCGAACTCGAAATACGACGACGTGCAGCGGTCGTCCATCAACCCCAACTCCTTGTCGACGGCGCACGGGTGATTGCCAGCCTCCGTGGGACTTTGCGGCGTGTCGTCGGCGCGCCTGAAGCTGTCGGAACCGCCGACGCGCACGCCGAGTGCAACCTTGCGCGCCTCGCTGACGCATTTCGCGACGGTGTCCGCCGTGTTGAGGAAGCGGCAAATCCGATAGGCCTGCTCCATCAGCAGATAATCGCAATCGGCCTGGCCGTAGCCGTAGGTCGCGGCGCCGTGGCGGTAGCAATAGTCGTGGAACGCGCACGCCTGCCGCATCCTGAGCGAGGTCGGCGCGTGATTTGTCCGGGGCGGGAACACGAAACGCTCGACGGACGCCGGTACGCTGCAACTCAACCCGAGGCCCTGGCCGCCCAGCATCTGAACGTCGTCGGACGAATAGGGGATCGCAACCGCGGTGTGTGGGAGTTCGGAATCGGTCGGCGGACGCGCCTGCGTGAAAATCCGGTTGGCGCTGAACTCGGCGATCGGCGCAATGAAGACGAAAAGCGCCACGATGGCGGCAATCGTGATCAAGCCGATAAGGAAAACGGCGTAACGCAAAAAAGTCCAGGCGAAACGGGCGGCGGCTTGCATCCTTGCGGTCCAGGGTCCGGCGTCCGGCATGGTCATCTTCGGTCGTCCAGCCACCAGAGCAAACTCAAGGCAGCACAAGCCGCGCAAGACATCGATGCACCACGACTAGCGCCGTTCGAACGTGATCGCGACCGCTTCCTGCAGGCCGTCGAAACGGGCCGAATAGGCGGACTTGAACAGCGCCGCTTTGTGAAGGTTGGAAAAGCTGCCGTCCGGCAGCCTCGCCTTGACCTCCTCCAGGAATTTCGCCGCAGCGACCGACCGGCCGCCCTCGAGCGGCTTGCGGTCGAGCAGCGCGAACCACTCGGTGAGCTGTCCCGCGACCCCGTCGACGTTCGCGGCCCAGGACGCGCCGTGGCGCTTGAACACGACCGGGATTTCGTCGGTCAGGGGAAACGGAAATCCGCGAAACAGCCACCCCTTCGGCTCCTGCAGCGGCTCGGGTGCCACTACGCCGAAATTGTAAACGGCATTGCCGTCTTTGCGCAGTTTGTTGGTGGCGTAATAGACGAAATCGCCGCGTTGCAGCAAACCTTCATCGTAAAACGATACGATCAGGCAATCCAAAATCTCGGTGCGAACCTCGGCCCAGTCGCTTTTGCCGCTCATCTCGGCCACGATGATTGCATCTTTGCTTCTGGCGAGCAGAAAACTCGCCGCCTTGCCGGACTGTGTCGGCTGCGACCGGAAATAGATCTCGGCAATATCACTCTTCGATCCGCGCACCCGCTGGAAGTCCAACGCGGTCTTTTCGTCGACGTAGACGTAAAGATTGTCGATGATCGGGCTGCTGATCTTCTGACGGCCGATACCGGTGTAGTAGAGCGAGTCCATGGTATTGCGGACGTGGCTCGCCTCGTCCTCGACGATTTCCTTGCCAAGTTCGCCGAGTTGCTTGACCCAGTCCGGGAAGGGTCTCCAGCCCTCGCGGATCTGCTGCATCCGCAGGATGTCGACAAAGGACTGCTGCGAGACCGGCGGCACCGGGAACAGGTAGGCGAACAGAACCAGCGTGCCGATCCAGATCACCGCCGGTCCGCCCATCGTGATGCTGGCGATCGGCAGCGTCGCGTTCAGCTTGGCGTGGGAGGCAAACAGCAGGCAGGCGACGGTGGACAGCGCGAAGCAGAGCAGCGCGACGATCATCGGATACTGCAATTGCGACGTCGCGCCGAACACCCAGTAGATCACCGAACCGAGCGCCGCGACGATCACCAGCGCGGCAAGGCTGAAAACCAGGATCGGCGGGATGGACGCAGGCGGCGGCTGCAGCGGCTCGTTTGCGGCGGGCGTGCTGGCGGCAGGCGTGCCGGCGCCCGGCGCACCGGCGCTGGGAGTGCCTCCGGTTGGCTTCGCGTCGCTTTTTGGATCGGTGTCGGACATGCGTTTGCAACCGCCGCGACACTAGCATCGCGATTTCGGTCCGCAACTATAGATTTGCAGGAGACAGGATCGCTCCGCACGCGTAGCTGCGCGGCGGATCAGCCCGAACGCTTCAACCGCTCCGCTGCCATCGGGGCGAAATAGCTGAGCACGCCGTCCGCGCCGGCGCGCTTGAAGGCGATCAGGCTTTCCAGCATCGCG
Organism: uncultured Alphaproteobacteria bacterium; assembly: GCA_963779545.1. Lineage (GTDB taxonomy): Bacteria > Pseudomonadota > Alphaproteobacteria > Rhizobiales > Xanthobacteraceae > PALSA-894. The sequence continues at coordinate 727,264 of CAVZYQ010000023.1, forward strand.
CGATCGTGATCGAGCCAGCCGTTCTGCACGGCCGCCATGATCATCGAATACTCGCCCGATACCTGATACGCGAAGGTCGGCATGCCGAACGCGTCCTTCACGCGCCGCACGATGTCGAGATAGGGCATGCCCGGTTTCACCATCACCATGTCGGCGCCCTCGGCGATGTCGAGTTCGACTTCGCGCAGCGCCTCGTCGGAGTTTCCGGGGTCCATCTGGTAGGTGCGCTTGTCGCCGGTCAGTGTCTTCGAAGAGCCGACAGCATCGCGGAACGGGCCGTAGAAGGCGGACGCGTACTTCGCCGCATAGGCCATGATCTGCACGTCGACGTGACCTGCTTCGTCAAGCCCCTGACGGATCGCGCCGACGCGCCCATCCATCATGTCGGAGGGCGCGATGATGTCGCAGCCGGCCTCGGCCTGGACGAGCGCTTGCCTGACCAGCACCGCGACGGTTTCGTCGTTGACGATCTCGGTGCCGCGCATCAGGCCGTCATGGCCGTGGCTGGTGTAGGGATCGAGCGCGACGTCGCACAGGATGCCGATCTCAGGGAATTCCTTCTTGATCGCGCGCACGGCCGTGCAGACGAGATTATCCGGGTTGAGCGCTTCGCTGCCGCCTTCATCGCGCAGCGTCGGATCGGTGTAGGGGAACAGCGCGATGCACGGGATGTCGAGCTTCGCGGCGCGTTCGGCCTCGCGCACGGCTTCGTCGGCGGAGAGCCGCTCCACACCCGGCATCGAGGCGACCGGCACGCGGGTCTTTGTGCCTTCGACCACGAACAACGGCCAGATCAGATCGTCGGCGGTGAGCACGTTCTCGCGCACCATGCGGCGCGTCCACTCGGCCTTGCGGTTGCGCCGCATGCGCGTGGTGAGTTCGAGCGACGCCGCGGGCGCCGGCGTGTCCACGGGCCGCAGGCGGGCCGGGGCGTCGATCGGGCGGCCGTATTTGATGGCCATGGGAGGCTCCTGACTTCGATCGCCACGTTTTAGACGGTTCGGCCGCCGGTCACCACTGCTCCGAGCGATGACGTTGCGCCAATTGTCCCCGTTGGGTCCGCATGTCACCGTGCTGGTGGGATAGGCGAATCCAGGCGACGGGAGCCAAGCATGACGATGACACGACCAGGTTCGGGTCGGCCGGCGTTGTCCAACTCACAACTCGCCCTGATCGTCTACGTTCTGTATTTCGTGGCTTATTTTACGGGTATCACCGGGCTGATCGGCGTGATCATCGCGCATGTGAAGGTCGACGATCCCGATCCGATGGTAGCTTCGCACTTCCGTTTCCAGATCCGCACATTCTGGATCAGCGTTCTGTGTCTCATCGTCGGCATCGTGCTTGCCTGGGTGCTGGTCGGCTTCCTTGTGCTGGCGTGGTGGTTCACTTGGTCGATGATCCGCAACATCAAGGGCATTCTGGCACTGAACGAAAATCGTCCGATCGCCAATCCGACGAGTTGGAAGTTCGGCTAGTCGCGCTCGTTGACGGCGCGCGGCCTCGCGATTAACGCTCGCGCATGGACTTCGAACTCTCCGAAGAGCAGCGCGCCATTCAGGATACCGCGCGGGATTTCGCCCGCGACGAGATGATGCCGCACGCGCGCGATTGGGACGAGAACGCCACGTTTCCGGTCGAGACGCTGCGCAAGGCGGCCGCGCTCGGGTTCGGCGGCATCTATGTGAAGGAGGACGTCGGCGGCTCGGCGCTGACGCGGCTCGACTTCAACGATCATCTTCGAGGAGCTGGCGCAGGGCTGCACTTCCACCGCCGCCTATATCTCGATCCACAACATGTCCGCCTGGATGATCGACGCGTTCGGCGGCGAAGCCGTGCGGCAGAAATTTCTGCCAAAGCTCTGCACCATGGAGCATTTCGCGAGCTACTGCCTGACCGAGCCGGACTCTGGCTCCGATGCCGCGAGCCTGAAGACGCGCGCGGTGCGCGACGGCGATCATTACGTGCTCAATGGCGCCAAGGCATTCATCTCGGGCGGCGGCGTGTCCGACGTGTACGTGTGCATGGTGCGCACCGGCGAGGGCGGTCCGCGCGGCATCTCGTGCATCGTGGTCGAGAAGGGGACGCCCGGGCTCTCCTACGGCGCGCAGGAGAAGAAGCTCGGCTGGAAGTCGCAGCCGACCGCGATGGTGATGTTCGAGAATTGCCGCGTGCCGGCTGAGAACCTGGTCGGTGCAGAGGGGCAGGGCTTCAAGATCGCGATGGCCGGGCTCGACGGCGGGCGGCTCAACATCGCGGCGTGCTCGATCGGCGGCGCGCAGTTCTGCCTCGACCGCACTGTCGAGTACATGCGCGAGCGCAAGCAGTTCGGCACGCGCCTTGCGGATTTCCAGGCGCTGGCGTTTCGCGTCGCCGACTATGCGACCGAGTTGCAGGCGGCGCGGCTGATGGTGCATCACGCCGCAAGTGCGGTGACAAACAAGTCGCCCGGGCGCGACGCGGCTTGCCGCGCAGGCCAAGCGCTTCGCGACCGACGTGGGGTTCGAGGCGGTGAACGGTTGCCTGCAATTGCACGGCGGCTATGGCTACCTGCGCGATCATCCGATCGAGCGCGTGCTGCGCGATGTGCGCGTGCATCAGATCCTGGAAGGCACCAACGAGGTGATGCGGCTGATCGTGAGCCGCGAAATTCTCGGCAACTGATACTCGGTCGCTGTATCCGCAAGTCCCGAAAGCTGTGAAGAGCGGGGAAAGCTGCGCTCTCCTTAGCGTCCGCACACCTCGAGAGCCTTGACCTTCGCGGCATCGGCGCGCCGATCAGGCCTATTGGGGTTCGAGGGACGTCATGGCGGGTTGGGGACAGGCGCGACGCTGGGCGGTGGGCGGTGCGTTCGCACTCGTGCTGGCTCTGGCGCTCCCGCGGCGCGCGCGGACGTGCAGATCGAAGGCAACGAGACGGCGCTACGCCTGACCGCCGACAAGGCCTCGCTCGGCGAAGTTCTCGCCGCACTGAAAAGCAAATTCCGCCTGCGTTACGACGAATCCCTGCGCGTCGATCGGGAAGTGACCGGAACGTTGAACGGCACGCTGCATCGCGTGGTGGTGCGGCTGCTCGACGGCTACGACTTCGTCGTCAAGCGCTCCGCGGCCGAGGGCGTCGAGATCATCCGGGTCACAGAGCCCGGCAGCGCCCACACCGCCTCCCAGCCGCGTGCATTCATGTGGCGCGCCGCTTTCACGAAAACCGCATCAACCGCTCCAGCCAGGACCGCGTCGCGCCTGCCGCGAAACTAGGCCGCGATCTTCGGGCCGCCACTCGGGCCCTCATCGGTCGGCGTGGCCGGTGATGCGCTCGCGGGCGTGCGCCAGCGCCGCAGCAGGCCGCTCAATACCGTGACCGGCGGCGCCACGACTTCGCCAGTGATGAGCTTCGCGCCGCCCTTGCGCCGGACGAGGTTCACCTTGCGCTCGTGGAAGGCCTCCAACTCGGGCCGGTGACCGACGCTGATGATCGCGGTCTCCGGCAGATGCTCCGACAGCAGGTTCATCAGCATCGACTGGCTGTCAGGATCGAGCGCGGAGGTCGCTTCGTCCATCACCACGATGTCGGGCTTGTGCAGGAACAGCCGCGCAAACGCGAGCCGCTGCTGCTCGCCGCCGGAGAGCGTGCGGTCCCACTTTCCTTCTTCGTCGTCGAGCTTGTCGGTCAGGTGCTCGAGCCCAACCATTTCGAGTGTCTTCTTGACTTCCTTCTCCTTGAAGTCCTTCGCCTGCTGCGGATAGGAGACCGCGCGGCGCAACGTACCGAGCGGGATGTAGGGCTTCTGCGGCATCAGGAACATCTTGGCGCCGGGCTTGAGCATGATGTCGCCTTCGCCCCACGGCCACAGTCCTGCGATCGCGCGCACCAGCGTGCTCTTGCCGGTGCCGGATTCGCCCGAGACCAGCACCTTCTCGCCGAACTGCACTGTGACGTCGGCGTCGTCGACCACCACGGTGCCGTCGCTCAGCGCGACCGAGACATCTTTCAGGCGGATGGCGGCGCCTTCGTCCTCGCCGCGATTGATCGCGCCGATCTGGCTTTTTTCGACCCGTTCGAGGCTGTCGACCGCGACCAGCAAATTTGACGCGCGCCGCGCGGATGCGGTCCATTCGGCGAGGCGAGGATAGTTGTCGACGATCCAGTTGAATGCGTACTGCACCTGAATGAACGCGGCGGCGGCCTGCATCACGGTGCCGAGCGTCATCTCGCCGGCGAGATATTTTGGCGCGCACAGGATGATCGGGATAACAGACGCGATGACGAAATTGCCGTGCGAAACGAACATCGTTCGCATGTATTGCGCGGCCATCTTGCCCCAGGTGACGATGACCTTGCTGAGCAGCTTGTCGAGACCGGCGCGTTCTTCCTTTTCGCCACCGAGGATCGCGATGCTCTCGCCGTATTCGCGTACGCGCGTTCAGCGCGGCGCGAAATTCGGCCTCGGTCTGGTTCTTGCGCTCGGCCGTCGGCACGAAGCTGCGCGCAATCAGCATCATCAATCCGCTGATGATGACGCAGTAGAGCAGCACTGCGAGCACCAGATAGCCGGGGATGAAAACTTCGGTACCGCCAAGACTGATCGTCAGATTGCCGCCGACGCTCCACAGCACGCCCATGAAGGTTGCCGAGGTGAGGGCCGCACTCAGGATGCCGACGGCGAAATCGACCGGCTGCTCCGTCGCGATGCGGATGTCGTCCGCGATGCGTGCCTCGGGGTTCTTGTGATCGCCCTCGAGCAGGTTGAGCTGGTAATAGCGGCCCTTGGTGAGCCAGCGCGTCATCGTGTGTTCGGTGAGCCAGGCGCGCCAGCGCCGTTGCGTACGCATCCGCGCGTAGACCACGCAAACGGCGACCGCGATGCTTCCGATTGCCAGCGGAATGAAAATCAGGGACTGGCGCAGGACGACGGCGCTGTCCTTTTTCTCCAGCGCATCGAAGATCGTCTTGTTCCAGACGTTGAGCTGATACTGAAAAATCAACTGGCCGACCACGAGCGCGATCAGCGTCCCGGTCATCAGCCACGCGACTTTCCAGCTCTTTTTTGAGGACCAGAAGCCGCGTGCGGTACGCCAAAACCGGCGGACCAGGGGTTTTGCCTGCTCGCGCTCGATCCCTTGCTTCTTCCGTTTCTTCTTCGCCATGAAAAACGATGTCCCTGACGCAGACTTACCGTGGCTGCGAGCAATAACGCGGGAAAGTTCCACTAGGTTCCAAGTCTGGAGTTGGTCCGGATTATGTGGTGTGGCTACCACTGCGGGGCAGGCACAAAGGGAGCCGACGCCATGGCGGCCGACCTATTCGTGGGAGCGCTTGCGCTCAGCACCGCGGCAGCGTTTGCGGGCGCGGCGGTCTACGTGAACGTTGCCGAGCAGCCCGCACGGCTCACCCTCGACGACCGAGCGCTGCTCACCGAGTGGAAACCCAGCTACGCGCGAGGCAAGGCGATGCAGGCAAGCCTTGCGCTGATCTCCACCTTGCTCGGGCTATGGGCGGCCTATCTATCGGGCGACGGGGTCTGGGTGTTCGGTGCCGCGCTGATCCTTGCGCCGTGGCCGTGGACGCTGTTCGTGATCATGCCGGTGAATAGGATGCTGGAGGCGACGCCCCTTGAGCAGGCGAACGCACAGACGCGCGCGTTGATCGAGAAGTGGGGCAGACTGCATGCCGGCCGCAGCGCATTCGGGGTCGCGGCAACGCTTGTCTATCTCTGGGCGATCCTCTAGCCAGCGCGGATGGAGTTCCAGGATATTCTGTTCGAGCGTCGGGGCGCGGCCGGCGTCATCACGCTGAACCGCCCGAAGGCGCTGAACGCGGTGACGCACGAGATGGTGCGAGCCCTCGCGCGTCAACTCGCAGCGTGGGAGCATGACGCGGCGGTGACGCGCGTCATCATCACGGCGGCAGGCGAACGTGCATTCTCGGCCGGCGGCGATATCCGCGCGCTCTATGAACTCGGCCGCGCGGGCCAACAGGACGAGATGCTGACATTCTGGCGCGACGAATATCCGCTGAACGCCGCCATCAAGCGCTATCCCAAACCTTATGTCGCGCTGATCGACGGCATCGTGATGGGCGGCGGCGTCGGCGTCTCGGTACATGGCTCGCATCGCGTCGCCGGCGACAAGTTCGCGTTCGCGATGCCCGAAGTCGGCATCGGTTTTTTCCCCGACGTCGGCGCGACCTGGTTTCTGCCGCGGATGCCGGGCGAACTGGGCACATGGTGCGCACTGGGCGGGGACCGGCTGAAAACCGCCGATGCGGTCGCGGCGGGCGTTGCGACGCATCACGTGAAGTCAGCCCGCTTCCCCGAGTTGCTCGATGCGCTGTGCGGCAACGTCTCGGTCGATGCGCTGCTCGCGGCGTTCGCCGAGCCGGCCGGGGAGGGCGCGGTGACGGCACGCGGCGCCGCGATCGACCGCCTGTTCGCCGGCGACCGCGTGGAGGATATCCTCCAACAGCTTGACGCCGAGGCGCAGTCGGGCCCGGAAAGCGAGTGGGCAAAGGCAACGGCCGCCGCAATTCGCACCAAGTCTCCGACGAGTTTGAAGCTCGCCCTTGCGCAGGTACGGCGCGGGCGCGACTGGTCGTTCGAGGACTGCATGCGCGCCGAGATGCGGATCGTGTCGCGCATCGTGCATGGGCATGATTTCTATGAGGGCGTGCGGGCCGTGATCGTCGACAAGGACAATGCGCCAAGCTGGAATCCGGCGAGCCTCGATGCGGTCAGCGACGCTGAGGTCGAGCGGCACTTCGCGGATCTCGGCGCGGACGAGTTGAGGCTTCCATGACCGACCAGACCGGCGCGCTGGAAGCCCCCAGATCCGACAAGCGGCCGACCGGCTGGACCCGGCGGCTGGTGCTGTTCCTGCGCATCATGGCGCTCGTCTCGATGGCGAAGGGCTTGTACCACTGGTCGCAGGTGCTCGGCATCGCGGATGGCTCGGGCTCGACCTTCGAAAACGCCAGCATGCCGTGGCAGGCCGCCACCATTTTCTTCGCGGTGATCGACCTCGTCGCGGCGGTCGGGTTGTGGCTTGCGGCGGCGTGGGGCGGCGTCGTGTGGCTCACCGCCGCGATCTCGATGGCGGCAATCGAATTGTTCTTCCCGCAGGTCTATGGCGGCCGCATCTGGATCGCGATCCCGGAATTTCTCGCGATCTTCGCCTACATCGGCCTCGCGCTGATGGCGGGACGCGAGCGGCCGGATTGATTATTCGAACTTCCGCAGGAAGGTTCTCTCTTCGGCGAGGATGAAGCGCTCGTCTTGGGCGAAGGCGAAATTCGCCACGCCGTCCTTGTCGGCGCGCAGACGCGTCCGGTACGCCTCGTAGGCGGCGAGGCTCTCGAGCGAGATCAGGCCGTAGGCGATGTTGTTGGTCCCCTCGTGCGGCATCCAGTAGCCGACGAGGTCGCCGCCGCATTTCGGGATGATCTCGATCCAGCGCTTCGCGTACGTTTCGAAGGCTTCCCGTTTGTACGGATCGAGCTGGTAGCGGATGAACACCGTGACGGTCATGTTTCTCTCTCCTGTTGGAGACACACCTTGACCGCTCGCGTGCCGGGATGCTTCGACTGAGGCCGAAGTAACAAAACTAAAGGGAGGCGCGCATGGCGCGGATCGGATTCATCGGGCTTGGCAACATGGGCCTGCCGATGGCGCAGAACCTGATCAAGGCCGGGCATCAGGTCGAGGGCGTCGACATGAGCAGCGCGCAGACCGACAAACTCAAAGCCTCAGGGCGGCTCGGTCGCGGAGACGCACAAGATCGTCGCTGCGCGCTGCGACGTCGTCGTCACCATGCTGCCGGCCGGGCAGCATGTGCGCGATGTCTATCTCGGGTCCGGCGGCATCATCGAGAATGCCAACCCCGGCACCTTGCTGATCGATTGCTCGACGATCGATGTTGAATCCGCGCGCGCGGTCGCGTCCGCCGCGGAGACGAAGGGTCATCTGATGCTCGATGCGCCGGTGTCCGGCGGCGTCGGCGGGGCGACCGCCGGCACGCTCACCTTCATGGTCGGCGGCAGCGGGCAGGCCTTCTCCCGCGCGAAACAGATCCTGGAGCAGATGGGCAAGACGATCGTGCACGCCGGCGATGCCGGCAACGGGCAGGCGGCGAAGATCTGCAACAACATGATCCTCGGCATTTCGATGATCGCGGTGTCGGAAGCCTTCGTGCTCGCCGAGAAGCTTGGGCTGGACAAGCAGAAGCTGTTCGACATTTCATCGAAATCGTCCGGCTCGTGCTGGTCGATGGTGAACTATTGCCCGGTGCCCGGTCCGGTGCCGTCGTCGCCGGCGAACCGCGATTATCAGGCGGGCTTCACCGCCGCGATGATGCTGAAAGACCTCGTGCTCGCGCAGGACGCCGCGAACTCAGCACACGTCGCGACCCCGATGGGCGCGGAAGCCGCCGCGCTCTACAAGCTTTACGTCGGGCAGGGGCAGGCGGGTAAAGACTTTTCCGGAATCGTCAATTTCATCCGCGGCGGAGGCTGAAGCCGCGCCGCATTCCGTTCCCGAACTGTCCGTCGCGTTCGCGCGTGGTTACGACTTGCGCGCAATTCATGTTTCGCCTTGAGACAAATTTCGTGGCGATTGGCCGCTTCAAGGTGAATCCCAAGTAACGATTTCCGCTTACATTCGATACTCAATCAATCGTTCACCGTCCCAAATAAACTCTATGTTTATCCTGCAATTTAAGCTGATCTTAGATCATGGGACTTAGGTTGGCGCCATAACGGAGCGGGGAAACAGGGCCTCGCGACCGATACAAAAACGAAGTCAAACAGGGGCGTCACAGATGAAGACCGTCGCGAAGGCGATCGAGCCGGCCGAACGTCAGGCCCGGTTCGAACACATCCAGCCGCACTACCTCGAAGCCTTGACGCTCATCGAGCGGCTGCATCGCCGTCTGCTCGACGTCATCAAGGACGAGTTCGATCGCAAGGGCCGCGCCGACATCAACGCGGTGCAGGCGCTGCTCCTCTTCAACATCGGCGACAAGGAGCTGACCGCGGGTGAGCTGCGCACGCGCGGCTATTACCTCGGCTCGAACGTCTCCTACAATCTGAAGAAGCTCGTCGAGATGGGCTTCCTCGATCACCAGCGTTCGCGCGTCGACCGCCGCTCGGTTCGCATCAAGCTGACCGAGAAGGGCGCCGACGTGTGCGAGACGGTGCGCGCGCTCTACGAGAAGCACGTGCGCACGGTCGAGCAGGTCGGCGGCATCAATGCCGACGAGTTCGCGGGGCTGAACAAGGCGCTGCACCGCCTCGAGCGCTTCTGGACCGACCAGATCCTTTATCGACTGTAAGCGAAGCACATTGGATGCGGGACGGGGCGCTTCGGCGCCCCGTTTTCGTTTTGTGTTGGGCACGGAATGGAACTTCATCGGTTCCTCAAGGTTTCCTCACCTCCAGAGGAGAGAAACCATGAGTGTCGGCACCATCATCCTGATCATTCTGATCATCGCGCTGCTCGGCGGCTTCAGCGGCATCGGCGGCGGTCCGTTCTACGGCACCGGCTATTACGGCGGCGGCGGCCTCGGCATCGTTATTGTGATCTTGCTGATCCTGGTGCTGATGGGACGAATTCTAGCTTTCGCTCGATGAGCTCGGCTTGAGCGCAGCGAAAGCCGGGTCTTCCCGAACGTGAATCGTCTGTCTCCGGGTTTCGCTGCGCTCAACCCGGGCTACGGGGCGCGCGCCTTGCGCGGCGGCCTTTGCGCTTTCTCGCTTTTGAGTTGGCCGCGGGCGGACGTCTCGGTGCGGCGGCGTATCCCGCCGGCCGGACTTCGGCCGTTCGGCTTCCTCCTTGGCATCCATCGCGGCGATCCAGTATGCCGTGCGGCGGATCACGTCGGCGTCGTCGTACGCGGGCCATTCGCCGTCCTGCGGCCGGCCGAGCGCACCCGCGATCGGCGATGCGCGCGAACTGCGCGCATAACGGCGAACACCGCGGATGTGATCGCGCGGCCCGCCAGCACGCCTTCGATCAGGTAGGGGCTGCTCATGCGGTCGGCACGATGCGCCAGATCGAGCGCGGACCGGCTGGGGAACAAGCGGCACGCAGCGATCGGGCGAACGGCGGACCGCCGATGTGACGGAGGAAGACGAGAGGAAGTCCAGGCCCACGATACCGCGTGAGCCGCTCACGCAGAACACGGTCGAAAATGCATAATCTGCAATGGAATGGCGATCTTTCAGCGCCGCATTGTGTAGCAGCACGCCATCGTTCTCGCCGCAAGATGGCGCATGCCGTGGCCAAGATTCACCCGGCGACTGAAGTGCTCGCCTGCAACGTTCGCATGCCTGCGCGCGAAGCAAGGGTTGTCGCAGATCGCGCTTGCCGTCGAGGCACGAATGACCCCGGCCACGATACGCGATCGAGATGAAAGGCGATCAGCTCGGCAAACAGCTTGAACATCCCGATCGTCTAGGGATTGCGCAGGCGGTGCGGCGCGGGGTCGATCGCGCACAACGTGCCGAAGAAGCCGCCGTATGCTGAAATAGATGCGGTTGCCACGCTATCGATCTTTCCTGGAAGCACGGATCGTATATCGCACGAAGCGGTATGTGAGCGCGAAGCCATATATCGTAGTTAGATAGGCAGCGTTGCATCAGCTAGTGTTTTCTTCTTGATGCCGATTTCGCAGCAGTTGCGCGACCGAGCCATCGTGGACAGTGGTAGGATCGACCCCATAGAGGTTGAGTGCCGCCATGATCGCCATTGCATTCGCCCAGACCCACAACATGATGAGCGATCCAACGTGACGCACGCAAGAAAAACACCGAATGTGGTTCTGTTGCTAAACACGTCCTCTCTACCGGCAAGATAAGCGGGCACTCCGAATAAAATGGATGCCGCCAAGAGCGCAGAGGTCACTCTCAGTACCTTTGTCATAAATAGTCCTACGGCCTCCGATGAGTGAGCAAGGCGGTCCGTTGAATAACGAACTACGACGCGCCCACTCGACGTGGAGCAAAACCGCTATCGTAGCCACAGATGTCGTGCTTGAAGCTTGTTCAGCTGGAACAGTTATCTTCGCGCTGCATGTCTTGGAATACGTAGTGTCGTTCTATAAGCAAGCTCCATCTTTGTTCAAAGGCACCAAATTTGAACTCAGTTTAGAGAGTCTCTTTGATGCGGCGCAAGTTGGAGTTGTAGGAGTTCTGCTTTTAGCTGTTGTCTTGCGATCAGTCAGAACTATTGCAAGTCGGTCGAATGACTGAGTGGCTGCGTCGCATCTTTGAGGGCCGCCGGTCGAACCCCGATTCGATCTCTTCCCGGCTGATATTTTACGCGTTGGTTGCGCTAGCTGTTGGTCTACTTTTCTTCGCAGCATTTGAATTTCTAATCATATTTGGGGTGATCGTGACAGTAGCCAGTTTTGGCGATGTGAGACGGGTCGCCTAGTAGGCCAAGCGATTCTACCGCCACCGCTGGAACTGGTCGGCGGTCGATAACATCGTTTCCCGCAGCGTTGAGGCGCGCGGGAGCCCGTGATAAACGGCGGCCAATGGACGACGCCCGAAATGTCGTGACAAGCGCCTGAGCCGCCGCGCCGTGCTCGCGGGCCTCGGCGCGAGCGCGGTGGCAACCCGCGCCTTCGCCCAGGCCGAAGACCCGCTGCAGCAGCTGATCGAGCAGAACCAGCGCGGCGATCTGGGGCAGGGGTTCGACTCCACCTCGCGCACGCTGAAGATGCCCAAGGCGTCGCTGCCGACGCTCTCGCCCGCGAACATCCCGACCACCGAAGCCGCGATCGCGCGCTACGAGCAGATCGTGGCGCAGGGCGGATGGCCGCAGGTGCCGCAGGCCGAGCGGCTGCGCACCGGCGTGCGCCATGCCGCGCGTGCCGCCGCTGCGCCAGCGGCTGAAGCTTGCCGGCGATCTCGATCCGGCCGCGGTCGAGAACGACGTGTACGACTCCTATGTCGAGGCCGCGGTGAAGCGCTTCCAGGCGCGGCACGGCATCTCGGCCGACGGGCGGCCGGGCGCGCTGACCATCAAGGCGCTGAACATTCCGGCCGACCAGCGGCTCGCTCAACTCAGGACCAATCTCGCGCGGCTGCGCGCCTTCGACACCAAAGGTTCGTCGCGCTTCGTCGTCTGCAACATTCCGGCCGCGCAGCTCGAGGCGATCGAGAACGGCACCGTGATGTCGCGGCATATCGCGGTGGCGGGAAAACCAGACCGTCCGTCGCCCGAGCTGAACAGCCGGATCGTCGAGATCAACTTCAACCCGTTCTGGACCGTGCCGGTTTCGATCGTGCGCAAGGACCTGATCCCGAAGATGCAGGCCGAGCCGGACTATCTCACGCGCTACGGCATCCGCATCTTCGACCCGAAGAACAACGAACTGACGCCCGCGCAGGTGAACTGGTTCTCCGAGGAGGCGGTGAACTACAGCTTCAAGCAGGACCCCGGCGAAAAGAATTCGCTCGGCACGATCCGCATCAACTTCCCGAGCGCGCACGGCGTCTACATGCACGATACGCCGTACAAGAACCTGTTCGGCGACGACGTGCGCTTCGACTCCTCGGGCTGCATGCGCATCCAGAACGTGCGCGATCTCGTGGTGTGGATGCTGTCCGAGACATCCGGCTGGTCGCGCATCGAGATCGACGAGGTCATCAAGTCCGGCGAGCGCAAGGACGCAAAGCTCAAGCCGCAGGTCCCGCTGCACTGGGTCTACGTGACCGGATGGGCGACCGCGGATGGCATCGTCCAGTTCCGCGACGACATCTACAACCGCGACGGACTTAATCCGCCCGCGGCTGCGACGCGCGGATAAGATCATTCAATGACTGCCGGACCAGCGCCGGGAAAGGCCGCGCACGCGCACGGCCTTTGGGGCAACGCCTATCTCGTGCTCGCGCTCGCGAGCCTGTGCTGGTCGGGCAATCACCTGATGGGCCGCGCGATCGCGGGCCACGTGCCGCCGCTCACGATCACGACGCTGCGCTGGCTGCTCGCGGCGGCAATCCTGTTTCCGTTCATCCGCCATCATCTGGCGCGCGACTGGCCGCTGATCCGCCGCCATGCCGGCGTGCTGGTCTATCTGGCGCTGATCGGCGGCGGCGTGTTCGGCGCACTGCAATTCGTCGGGCTGCAGCTCACGACCGCGCTGAACGTGTCGGTGATGAATTCGCTCGGGCCGCTGTTCATCGGCGCGGCGGGCGCCGTGATGTTCCGCGACCGGCTCACCGGCGGGCAATTCGCCGGCATCGTGATTTCGCTGCTCGGCGTGCTGGCGATCATCACCAAGCTCGATTCCGGTGTGCTGACGCATCTCTCGTTCAACACCGGCGACATCCTCATCCTGATCAACATGGTGCTGTGGGCGGTGTACTCGGCCTCGCTGCGGTGGCGGCCGGCGATCCATCCGGCGAGCTTCATGTTCATGTTCTGCCTGATCGCGGGCGTCTCGATGATCCCGGCCTTTGCATGGGAGTATTCGACCGGCTTCGTGCTGCAGCCGACGCCGCTGACGTTCTTCTCGATCGCGTTCGTGACGATCTTCTCCACCATCGTGGCGTTCGCGTCGCTGGACGCGCGGCGTCGAGCTGATCGGGCCGAACCGGGCAGGGGTGTTCCTGCACCTGATCCCGATCTTCAGCGCGCTGCTCACCGGTGCGCTGCTCGGCGAGCCGCTGATGGGCTATCATGTGGTCGGCTTCGCGCTGATCCTTGCCGGGGTCTGGTGCGCGGCGCGGCAATGGTAGAGAGCCGCCAAGACGGCGCGGATAGCTGCGCCGCTACAGTGCATGCTTCTCGACGAAGCGCACGCCCACGACCAGGGCGACTTGCCAGACCTTGCTGCAGAGCCGTCGCCCGCTGCCATCCGGCATCACCGAAAGCAGGAAATATTGAGGAAGCACGGCTTCCTTGAACAATTCGAGGCGCCCGCCGCTTCTCGAAATGTCGCGCACCGTACACGGCAGGAGGAAGATGCCCTCCTTGTGATAGATCGTGCCCGGGGCGTTGAGCGTTTCCCGGGAATCCCGGCGGCGATCGCTCCCAACAGACGGGTCTGCGTGGTCGAGCCTCAGCTTCGGCCGAGGGGTTGCTCGGCAAGATGTAGGTCGTGGTCTGATTGCACTTGGCGCAAAGATACGTGTGCTTGCCCAGTTGGGGCGCAACCGGATGCGGCGTGACAACGGCCAGGACCATGTCCGTATGGCACTTCGGGCAAGGCGCCGTCGTTTCGGTAGCGGCCTCAAGCATCGAGACATTTTGCGCCGCGGGCCTTAACAACTCGTACCCGCGTTTTCGTTGTACTATCGATGAAAAGCCCCTCCAAAGGGGTGGCGGACGCTAAGGAAACGGGATGCGAACACGCTTTCTGGCGGTGTGCGGCGTGCTGGCGCTCCTGATGGGCGCCGGCCTGGCGCATGCCCAATCGGCTGCCGACTATCCGGCGAGCGCCGTGAAGATCCTCGTGCCGTTCGCGGCGGGCGGGCCGACCGACGTGGTGGCGCGCATTCTCGCCGACCAACTGTCGGGCCGCTGGGGCGGCAAATCCGTCGTGGTCGAGAACCGGCCGGGCGCGGGCACGATCGTGGCCACCGCCGCGGTCGCGAAGGCGCCGCCGGACGGCCTGACCTTGATGATCGCGACCAACTCGCTGCTGATCAATCCGGCGATCGGCGTGAAGCTGCCCTACGATCCCAAGGAGGTCGTCGGGGTCAGCATGATCGCCACCCAGCCGGTCGCGCTGGTGGCGAACAAGGCATTTCCAGCCAATACGTTGGCGCAGCTCATTGAACTGGCGCGCAAGGCGCCCGAGCCGCTGAATTACACCTCGCCCGGGCCGCGCGGCGTCGGGCATCTGGCCGGCGAACTGCTGCAGCAGAAGGCCGGCATCCGCATGACCCACATCAACTACAACGGCTCGGCGCCCGCGCTGACCGATGTGATCGCCGGACGCGTGCCGCTGATGTTCGACATCTGGCATTCGGCGCGGCGCTATGTGGACTCCGGCGAACTGAAGCTGATCGCGGGCGCCGGACCCGATCCGCTGCCGGGCGCCGAGGCGGTGCCGGTGATCGAGAAGACCTATCCGGGTTTCGCGGTCGTCGCGTTCAACGCCATGATCGCGCCGGCCGGCGTGCCGCCCGCCATTCTCGAAAAAATCTCCGCGGATGTGCGCGCGATCGTGACATCCCCCGTCTTCGCCGAACGGACCCGCGCGCTCGGGATCAACGTCTGGGGCACCACGCCGCAAGAACTCGACGCATGGTTCGCGACGGAAATCGCGAAATGGGCCGAGATCGCCAAGGCGGCCAATCTCAAGGCGGAGTAACCGATGCCCGCACGCGCCGACATCAAGGCCATCGACTGCGACGTTCACCCGAGCGTCGCGGACGCCAATGCGTTGCTGCCGTACCTCGAACCGTACTGGCGCGACTCCGTGGAAGAGCGCGGCGTCGGCTCGCTGGAGTCGTCCTCCTATCCGCCGAATGCGCCGCTGACCGCGCGGCCGGATTTCCGCGGCGCGAACGGTTATGCGGCCGCCAACGTCAACGACGTTGCCGCGCAGGTGCTCGACCGCTGGCAGGCCGACTACGCGATCCTGAATTGCCTTTACGGCGTGCAACTCGTCTACAACGAGGACATGGCGCGCGCCTTCACCCGTGCCCTGAATGACTGGATCGCCAAGGAGTGGCTCGACCGCGATCCGCGGCTGCGCGCCTCGATCATCGTGCCGATGCAGAACGTCGAATACGCGGTCGACGAGATCGAACGCTGTGCCGCCGACAGGCGCTTCGTGCAGGTCATGGTGCTGTGCATGCAGGAGGTGCCGCTCGGGCGGCGGCACAATTGGCCGATCTTCGCGGCGGCCGAAAAGCACGGCCTGCCGATCGGCATTCACGCGGGCTCCAACTACCGCAATCCGGTGACCTCGCTCGGCTGGCCGTCGCACTACGTCGAGGACTACACCAGCCAGGCCCAGGGCTTTCAGGGACAGGTCGCAAGCCTGATCACCGAGGGCGTATTTGCGAAGTACCCGAAGCTGAAGGTGGTGCTGATCGAGTCGGGCGTGACCTGGCTGCCGGCGTTCCTGTGGCGCTTCTCGAAGTTCTGGCGCGGCGCGCGCACCGAGATCCCGTGGGTCGACCGCAGCCCTTCAGAAATCGTGCGCGACAACTTCCGCCTCACCATCCAGCCGTTCGACGGCCCATCCGATCCGGACGACGTGGAACGCATCATCGACCATTTCCGTTCGGACGAGATGCTGCTGTTTTCCTCGGATTTTCCGCACTGGCAGTTCGACGGCGACGAGCGGATGCCGAAGGGAATTCCGCAAGGTTTGCGGCGCAAGATACTGGTGGAGAATCCCCTCGCGACGTATGATCGGCTTGAACGCGTTTCCCGCGACAGGAGAAGTCGTCAATGAACATCGAAGTCCGCCAGCCGCAACCGCGCGCAGAAGACGCGCTACGGCATCGTCGACTGCGACATTCATCCCAAGCTGCAGTTCGAGCAGATGCGCCGCATTCCTGAGCAATCAGTGGTGGGACTATCTGCAGACCTACGGGCTGCGCCCGCGCCACGGCTTCGCCAAGACCTATCCGATGCCGAAGATCACGCCGCAGGCGGCGCGCCGCGATGCGTGGCCGCCGTCCGGCGGACTGCCCGGCAGCGATCTCGACTTCATGCGCGAACAGCTGCTCGACCTCTATGACATGGACTACGGCATTCTGAACCCGCTGACACCGACGGGGCAGGGCTCGCAGAATGGCGAGTTCAGCGCCGCAATGGCGTTCGCCTCCAACGAAGTGCAGCTCGAGCAGTGGACCCGGCGCGAGAAGCGGCTGAAAGCTTCGGTGGTCGTGCCGTACGAGAATCCTGAAGCATCGGCCGCCGAGATCAAAAAGCGTGCGGGCTCGAAGGATTTCGCGCAGGTGTTCATGCTGAGCCGCACCTCCGAGGCGCACGGCCGGCGGCGCTATTGGCCGATCTATCAGGCCGCGGTCGAGGCCGGCCTGCCGGTCGGCATCCACGTGTTCGGCTATGCGGGCTGGCCGCTGACCAATTCCGGCTGGCCGTCGTTCTACATCGAGGAAATGACCGAGCACGCGACCGGGCAGCAGGCCGTGGTCGCCAGCATGATCTTCGAGGGGTTGTTCGAGCAGTATCGCGACCTGAAGATCGTACTGATCGAGTCCGGCTTCGGCTGGCTTCCCGCGTTGGGCTGGCGGCTCGACAAGCACTGGGAGCGCATGCGCGACGAGGTCCCGCATGTGCGCCGTCCGCCGTCGGAATACATCCGCGAGCATTTCTGGGTCTCGACCCAGCCGATGGAAGAGGCCGAAGAGCCCGAGCACGTGCTCGACGCGATGAGCTGGATCGGCTTCGACCGCATTCTGTTCGCGAGCGACTATCCGCACTGGGATTTCGACGATCCGGTGATGGCGCTGCCGCCGTCGCTGACCGAAGAGCAGCGCGCCGCGATCTATGCGGGCAATGCGAAGAAGCTGTACGGCTTGACATAAGGGCGTTCACGCCCGTGCTTGGAGAAGACAGACTGATGGCCAAACACGTCGTTGCCCCGGTCGAGGACATTCCGCCGGGCGGACGCAAGCTTGTCGACGTGAACGGCCGCGCCGTCGTCGTGTTCAATCTCGATGGCGAGTTCTTCGCGCTCAACAATCGCTGCCCGCACAAGGGCGGCAGCCTGTGCGACGGCAAGCAGACCGGGCTGATCGAGTCCTCCGAGCCGGGCGAATACCGCTACTCGCGCAAGGGCGAGATCATCCGCTGCCCGTGGCATTCGTGGGAGTTCGACATCCGCACCGGCCAGTCGTGGTGCGACCCGCAGCGGCTGCGTACGCGAAAATATGCGGTGTCGGTCGCAAAGGGCGCGCAACTCGTCGAAGGCCCGTACAAGGCGGAGACCTTCCCGGTCAGCGTCGAGAACGACTACGTGGTGGTCGAGGCGTGAGCGCCGCCGAACCGCGCGAGGTCTATTTCGAATTCGTCGCGATCGGCTCGACGGTCAAGGTTTCGGCGATCGATGCCACGACCGGGACGGAAGTTTCGGTCATCGGGCCGGCCAGCGCCGCGCAGGCCGATCTGGAGCGCCTGGCGGTCGCCAAGCTCAGGGCCCGGCTTGCCCGCGAAGCCGCTCTAACCCCCAGATATAGCGGGCTTTCTTTGCCTCCACAGCCCATACTTGGCGCTTCTTGGCCGATATGGTATCGCGACGAGCGGCGCAGGGTGGCGCGCCGACCTTTAAGAATTCAGGGAATTCCGAATGTCCGCGACCAATGCCGTTGCCGCGAAGGAAGACGCTTTCTTTTCCGCCTCGCTCGCCGAGGCCGATCCCGAAATCGCGGAGGTCGTGCGCAACGAACTCGGCCGGCAGCGCGACGAGATCGAGCTGATCGCGTCCGAGAACATCGTCAGCAAGGCGGTGCTCGAGGCGCAGGGTTCGGTGCTGACCAACAAGTACGCCGAGGGCTATCCGGGACGGCGCTATTACGGCGGCTGCCAGTTCGTCGACGTGGCCGAAACGGTGGCGATCGAGCGCGCGAAGAAGCTGTTCGGCGCGAACTTCGCCAACGTTCAGCCGAATTCCGGCTCGCAGATGAACCAGGCGGCGTTCCTCGCGCTGGTGAAGCCGGGCGACACCTTCATGGGCCTCGATCTCGCGGCGGGGGGCCACCTGACCCACGGATCGCCCGTCAACGTGTCGGGCAAATGGTTCAAGGCGGTGCACTACACGGTGCGGCGCGAGGACCAGATCATCGACATGGACGAGGTCGCGCGCATCGCGCGCGAGAACAAGCCGAAGATCATCATTGCGGGCGGCAGCGCCTATTCGCGCTTCTGGGATTTCAAGCGTTTTCGCGAGATCGCTGACGAGGTCGGCGCCTTTCTGCTGGTGGACATGGCGCATTTCGCCGGACTGGTTGCGGGTGGCGCGCATCCGTCGCCGGTGCCGCACGCGCACGTGACGACGACGACCACGCATAAGTCGCTGCGCGGGCCGCGCGGCGGCCTGATCCTCACCAACGACGAGGCGCTCGCGAAGAAGATCGACTCCGCGGTGTTCCCGGGCCTGCAGGGTGGCCCGCTGATGCATGTGATCGCCGCGAAGGCGGTTGCGCTCGGCGAGGCGTTGCGACCGGACTTCAAGGTCTATGCGCGCAGCGTCGTGGCGAACGCCAAGGCGCTCGCCGAAAACCTCAAGGCCAAAGGCCTCGATATCGTGTCGGGCGGCACCGACAATCACCTGATGCTGGTCGACCTGCGGCCGAAGAACCTGACCGGCAAGGTTTCGGAGATCGCGCTCGGCCGCGCGCACATCACCTGCAACAAGAACGGCATCCCGTTCGACCCGCAGAAGCCGATGGTGACCTCCGGCATCCGGCTTGGCACGCCGGCCGGGACCACGCGCGGCTTTGGCGTCGCGGAGTTCCGCCAGATCGGCGACATGATCGTCGAAGTGCTCGATGTGCTGTCGCAGAAGGGCGTCGAGGAGGACTCGCTGGTCGAGGCGGCGGTGCGCGACAAGGTGAAGGCGCTGGTGCAGCGCTTCCCGATCTATCAGTAGGGAAGGCAGCCGGTGAGCAACGCGAGCCGGGATTAGGGAAAACAGGCGATGCGTTGTCCGAAGTGCGCAAGCCTCGATACGCAGGTCAAGGACTCGCGGCCGACCGAGGATTCGGCTGCGATCCGCCGCCGCCGCGTGTGCCTCTCGTGCCAGTTCCGCTTTACGACGTTCGAGCGCGTGCAGTTGCGCGAACTGACCGTGATCAAGCGCAATGGGCGGCGCGTGCCGTTCGATCGCGACAAGCTCGCGCGCTCGTTCGAGATCGCGCTGCGCAAGCGCAACGTCGAGCCCGAGAAGATCGAGCAGACGGTCTCCAGGATCGTGCAGGAGCTGGAAGTCGCTCGGCGAGAGCGAGATCAGCCATCGAGACGATCGGTGAGACCGTGATGGCGCATCTGCGCGAGCTGGACGACGTCGCCTATGTGCGCTTCGCCTCGGTTTATCGCGATTTCCGCGAGGCGAAGGACTTCGAGACCGCGCTCGCCGAACTGGCCAGCGAAGACGAGCCGCCGAAGGCGAGCGCTGAACGCAAATAAGCTATTCCGCTCTGCAAAGTACGGCCGCTTGCGCTCCCTGCGGCGACACTGTTTGTTGCCGCCGATGACCGGGACTGCCCCCGACACACGTTTCATGCATCTCGCGCTCACCCTCGGGCGGCGCGGGCTCGGCAACGCGTGGCCAAATCCGGCCGTTGGCGCGGTCGTGGTGAAGGATGGCGTCGTGGTCGGACGGGGCTGGACGCAGCCCGGCGGACGGCCGCATGCCGAGGTCGAGGGGTTGCGGCGGGCAGGCGAAGCGGCGCGCGGGGCAACGCTCTACGCGACGCTCGAGCCGTGCTCGCATCACGGCAAGACGCCGCCGTGTGTCGACGCCATCATGGCGGCCGGCGTTGTGCGTGTCGTGTCGGCGCTGGACGATCCCAACCCGCAGATCGCCGGGCAGGGCCACGCGCGGCTGCGCCAGCATGGCGTCACGGTGGATGTCGGCCTCTGCGCGGACGAGGCGCGTCGCGCGCATGCGGGGCACATCCGCCGCGTGCGCGACGGCCGTCCGCATGTGACGCTGAAGCTCGCAGTGTCATCCGACGGCAAAGTCGGGCTCGCAGGGCGCAAGCCGGCCGCGATCACCGGGGAGGCGGCGCGCGAGTGCGTGCATCGCATGCGGGCCGGAAACGATGCGGTGATCACCGGCATCGGCACGGTGCTGTCCGACGATCCGCAATTGAATTGCCGCTTGCCCGGCATGGAAACGCGCTCACCGGTTCGGGTGGTGCTCGACAGCGG
The DNA here is from genome assembly GCA_963779545.1 of uncultured Alphaproteobacteria bacterium. Classification (GTDB taxonomy): domain Bacteria; phylum Pseudomonadota; class Alphaproteobacteria; order Rhizobiales; family Xanthobacteraceae; genus PALSA-894. Next base: position 748,119 of record CAVZYQ010000023.1, read on the forward strand.
CTTGCGGCTTCCCCCCGTTCGCGGCTTGCGGCGTCCGCCGCGCGAACGCTCGACTGGGCGTTCACGGACGAGAGCGCGCCGCGAGATAAAGAGCGTGCGCTGACTGACTTGGGCGTCGAGATTCTGCGCGTGCCGGGTGCGAGCGGCAAGCTCGACCTTGACGCGGTGCTGCGTGGTTTGGCGGCACGCGGGATCACGCGCGTGATGGTCGAGGCGGGACCCATCCTGTCGGCCGCATTCCTCGCCGCAGACCTGGTCGATGAGGCAGCGCTGTTCCGTTCGTCAACCATGCTCGGTGCCGATGCGATCGACGCGCTGGAGGGCGTGCCGCTCACCGCGCTGACGCAATCGCCACGGCTGCGATTGGCGGGAAGCGAGAAGATCGGCGAAGATAACCTCGACATGTTCGAGCGAAAGTAGATGTTCACCGGGATCGTCACCGATATCGGCCAAGTGCTCGCCGTCACCGAGCGCGCCGAAGGGCTGCGCCGGTTGACGATCGCGTGCGGCTACGACCGCGCGACGATAGCCATCGGCGCATCGATCGCGTGCTCGGGTGTGTGCATGACGGTGGTCGAGACGGGTCTGAGCGGCAGCCGCGATACCTTCTCGGTCGATGCCGCAGCCGAGACCTTGCGGTTGACCACGGTCGGGCGCTGGCAAAAGGGCACGCGCATCAATCTCGAACACTCGCTCAAGATCGGCGACGAGCTCGGCGGACACCTGGTCGCCGGGCATGTCGATGGCCTTGCCGAACTGGTCGCACGCGACGACATGACCGACATGGCCAAGCTGACGCTGCGCGTGCCGAAACCGCTCGCCAAATTCATCGCGCAGAAGGGCTCGGTCGCGCTCGACGGCGTGTCGCTCACGGTCAACGAAGTCACCGAGGATACGTTCGCGGTGCTGATCATCCCGCACACGTTGAGCGTGACAACGTTCGGCGCGCTGAAGGCCGGCGATGCCATCAACCTTGAAGTCGATGTCATGGCGCGCTACGCAGCCCGCCTGATGGAGACACGCTAGATGGCACGCGCGCGCCGGCAGCAGCAGCGCAAGGAGACGGGCGTCAAGGGCGCGCGCATCCTCGTGGTCGAAGCGCGTTACTACGAGGACATCGCCGACATGCTTCTGCGCGGCGCGAAGCGCGTTCTGCGCGACGCCGGCGCCGAGATGGAGCTGATCACGGTGCCGGGTGCACTGGAAATTCCCGCCGCGATCATGATCGGGATGCACGGCGCGGAAGCGCGCGGCGAACCGTTCGAAGGCGTCGTCGCGCTCGGCTGCGTGATCCGCGGCGAGACCAGCCACTACGACATCGTTGCGGGCAAATCCGCGCGCGCCATCATGGATATTTCCATCGCACGCGACATGCCGATGGGGAACGGCATCCTCACCGTCGACACCGACGCGCAGGCCCGCGCGCGGGCGCGGGCTGGCGGCGAGGACAAGGGCGCTGGCGCGGCGCGCGCGGCGTTGACGCTGGTGCGGCTCAAGCGCAAGCTCGCGCGTTCTGCGCGGAGAGCGCCGTGATTACCGCTGCGCCGCGCGAAGACCGTAAAGCGAACCGCCGCGGCGCGGCGCGGCTTGCGGCCGTGCAGGCGCTTTATCAAATGGACATCGCCGCAACCCCGCTGAACGACATTCTTGCCGAATTCGAAAGCCACTGGATCGGGCAGGAGGTCGAGGGCTCGCAGTATTTGCCTGCCGAGGCAGCGTTCTTCCGCAGCGTGGTTCGCGGCGTGCTCGACGATCAGCGCACGCTCGATCCGATCATCGACAAGGCGCTCAGTGGGGGCTGGCCGCTCAAGCGGGTCGAGGCACTGTTGCGCGCGGTGCTGCGCGCAGGTGTATTTGAGTTGTCGTCGCGCAGTGACGTGCCGGCGCGCGTCGTGGTCGCCGAATACGTCGATGTGGCGAATGCCTTCCTCGACAGGGACGAGACCGGCATGGTCAACGCCGTGCTCGATCAGCTTGCGCGGCAATTGCGTTCTGCCGAATTCGGCCAGGCCGCGGGGTAGGGCACCGTGGCGAACCCATCCGGTTCGGCCGAGGATCGCCTGATCGCGAAGTACTTCCGCCCGCTCGCCAAACATCCCGGCACATTCGGCTTTGCCGACGACTGCTCGGCGATCACGCCGCCCGCCCGGCACGACCTCGTGCTCAAGACCGACGGGCTGATCGCGGGCGTGCATTTTTTCCCCGACGATCCAGCCGAGGGCGTCGCGCGCAAGGCGTTGCGGGTGAATCTCTCAGATCTCGCCGCCAAGGGCGCGACACCACTCGGATTCCTGCTGGCGATCGCGCTGCCAAAGCGACGTGCCGGAAGAGTGGCTTTCGGATTTTGCTGCAGGCCTGGGCTCGGACGCGGATGCGTACCGTTGTCCGTTGCTCGGCGGCGATACGGACGCGACACCCGGACCGATCAGCATTTCGATCGCGGCGTTCGGCACGCTGCCGAGCGGCACGATGGTGCGGCGAGCCGGCGCGAAGGTTGGCGACCATGTTTTCGTCTCAGGGGTGATCGGCGATGCGGCCTTGGGATTGCTCATCCGCCGCGGCGACGCGCAAAGCTGGACGCTCGACGCCGCGATGCGCGATCAGCTTGTGGCGCGCTATCGCCTACCGCAACCGCGCATGTCGCTCGCCGAAGCGGTGCGTGCGCACGCGAGCGCCGCGATGGATGTGTCCGACGGTTTGGTCGCCGATCTCGCCAAGCTTTGCCGGGTGTCGGGCGTATCCGCGGATGTCGAGATCGGGCGTGTGCCGCTGTCGCCGGCAGCTGCGCAAGCACTTGCTGACGACATTGCGTTGACCGAACCGATTCTCACAGGCGGCGAGGACTACGAAATTCTTTGCGCAGTACGCCCCGAGAATGTGCGTGCCTACATCGACACAGCCGCTGCCGCCGGCGTTCCGGTCACCGACATCGGCCGGATCGTGTCCGGCGAGACGGCGCCGCGGTTCCTGGACGCGGCAGGGCAGCCGATGGTCTTCGCCCGGGCCGGCTACAGCCATTTCTGAAACCTCGGCGCATCTCTGCCCCGCGTCGGCCGCAGTAGCGTCATCCTGCCGCAGCCGTTAGAACGGCCATCCCATTCTTCCAGATTCCGTTGCCGGAGAAGATTGATGTCGGCGATTGCCGAAGCGCCGCTCGATGCCGCCGCGGGCGATCGCCTCGCCAAGCGCAATGCGCTGGTGCTGGCGATGGGCCAAGCGCTCGCCGGCGCGAACAACACGGTGATCGTCACGACCGGGAGCATCGTCGGCGCGATGTTTGCGCCCGACAAGAGCCTCGCCACGCTTCCGATCAGCATGATGGTGGTCGGCATCTGGGCCGGCACCTTGCCGATGGGCTTTCTGGCAAAACGCTTCGGCCGCCGCGTCGCGTATGCGAGCGCGACCATCAGCGGCGCGCTTGCGGGCCTGATCGGCTACGTGGCGATGCTGCAGGGCTCTTTCTGGCTCTACCTCATCTCGGCATTCTGCGGCGGGCTCTACGCGGCATCTCACATGTCGTACCGCTTCGGTGCGGCCGACACCGCGAGCCCGGCATTCAAGCCGAAGGCGATCGCATGGGTCATGGCGGGCGGGCTTGTCGCCGCGATCCTCGGGCCGCAACTCGTCATCTACACCAAGGACCTGACGCCGCCGTATATGTTCGCCGCGAGCTATCTCGGGCAGGCGGCATTTGCCGTGCTGGCTGGCATCGTCATTCTGGTTTTCTTCCGCGCGCCCGGCGGCGTGCATTTTGCCAGCACGAAAGCCGGCCGGCCGATCCGCGAGATCGCGCGGCAGCCGAAGTTCATCGTTGCCGTGGTGTGCGGTGTTGCGAGCTACGCGCTGATGAACCTGATGATGACGTCGGCGCCGCTCGCGATGTTCGACTGCGGGCACTCGGTGTCGGATGCCGCGCTCGGCATCCAGTGGCATGTGCTGGCGATGTATGGCCCAAGCTTCTTCACCGGCTCGCTGATCCTGCGCTTCGGCGTGGCGCGGGTCGCATGGGCTGGTTTGATCCTGCTCGCGCTCTCGGCCGTCGTCGGACTCTCCGGTATCACGGTCGCGCACTTCTGGACCGCGCTGATCCTGCTCGGTGTCGGCTGGAATTTCGCCTTCGTGGCGGCGACCACGATGGTGACCGACTGTCACCGCCCGGAGGAGCGCAACAAGGTTCAGGCGTTCAACGACTTCCTGATCTTCGGCAGTATGGCGATCGGCTCTTTCATCTCCGGCTCGATGCTGGCGCATTACGGCTGGTATCTGGTCAACGTGGTGATGTTCCCTGTGGTAGCAGTTGCCGGCGCGATGCTGCTCTGGATCATGTGGCGCGAGCGCGCGAAAACGGCCTGATCCTCATCGATCCTCGTCCAAAAGGCTGAAATCGCGGGCTATTTGCGGCGTTGCATCGGCCGCCCAATTTTGGCATATCCGCGCCACATTCTGCCGGGTGCGGGCGGCGTTTCGAGTCGCCCTGTGATCCGGCTCGCCCGCATCGGCGAGGGGGCCTGTGCCGGGTTTCCAGCAACACGAGGTTCGTTCATGACTGCTCTTTGGGCCATCATCGGCTGTGGCGCGCTTTCCATCGTTTATGGAATTTGGGCGATCCAATCCGTGATGTCGGCGGATGCCGGCAATCAGAAAATGCAGGAAATCGCCGCGGCGATTGCCGAGGGCGCGCAGGCCTACCTGAAGCGCCAGTACATGACCATCGCGGTCGTCGGCGCGGTCGTGTTCGTTGGCCTCTGGATCCTGCTCGGCGCGCTGGTGGCGATCGGCTTCCTGATCGGCGCGGTCCTTTCGGGCCTCGCAGGCTTCATCGGCATGAACGTGTCGGTGCGCGCGAACGTGCGCACCGCACAGGCGGCGACCAAGTCTCTCGCCGCGGGCCTCGACATCTCGTTCAAGGCGGGCGCCGTGACCGGCATGCTGGTCGCGGGCCTCGCGCTTCTCGGCGTCGCGCTCTACTACTGGTTCCTGATTGGCCCGCGCGGGCTCGCCCCTGAGAGCCGCACCGTCATCGACGCGCTGGTTGCGCTCTCGTTCGGCGCCTCGCTGATCTCGATCTTCGCCCGCCTCGGCGGCGGCATCTTCACCAAGGGCGCAGACGTTGGCGCCGACCTCGTCGGCAAGGTTGAGGCCGGCATCCCGGAAGACGATCCGCGCAATCCCGCGACCATCGCGGACAACGTCGGCGACAACGTCGGCGACTGCGCCGGCATGGCCGCCGACCTGTTCGAGACCTATGCGGTGACGGTGGTCGCCACGATGGTGCTGGCGGCGATCTTCTTTGTCGGCCAGCCGGTGCTCTCCTCCGCGATGCTCTATCCGCTCGGCATCTGCGGTGCCTGCATCGTGACCTCGATCGTCGGCACCTTCTTCGTCAAGCTCGGCGCCAACGGCTCGATCATGGGCGCGCTCTATAAGGGCCTGATCGTCGGTGGCGTGCTGTCGATCGGCGGGCTCGCGCTCGCCACGCACTACCTGATCGGCTGGGGCCAGATCGGCACCGCGGCCGGCATGGCGATCACCGGCAAGAACCTGTTCATCTGCGGCGTGCTCGGGCTCATCATTACGGGCCTGATCGTGTGGATCACCGAGTACTACACCGGCACCGGCAAGCGCCCGGTCGTGTCGATCGCGCAGGCGTCCGTCACCGGTCACGGCACCAACGTCATCCAGGGCCTCGCGGTCTCGCTCGAGTTCGACCGCGATGCCGGCGATCGTGATCGTTGCCGGCATCATCGTCACCTATCAGCTCGCCGGCCTGTTCGGCACCGCGATTGCGGTGACCACGATGCTTGGCCTTGCCGGCATGATCGTCGCGCTCGATGCCTTCGGCCCGGTCACCGACAACGCCGGCGGCATCGCCGAGATGAGCGGCCTGCCGAAGGAAGTGCGCCACAACACTGACGCGCTCGACGCGGTCGGCAACACCACCAAGGCGGTCACCAAGGGATACGCGATCGGCTCGGCTGGCCTCGGTGCGCTGGTGCTGTTCGCCGCCTACACCAACGACATCAACGCCTTCATCAAGTCGGGCGTGCCGTACTTCAAGGATGTCGGCACGGTGTCGTTCGACCTCTCGAACCCCTACGTGGTCGCCGGCCTGATCTTCGGCGGCTTGATCCCGTATCTGTTCGGCGGCATCGCGATGACGGCAGTCGGCCGTGCGGCAGGCTCCGTCGTCGAGGAGGTGCGCCGCCAGTTCCGGGAGCATCCCGGCATCATGCAGGGGACCGAGCGCCCGGACTATGCGCGCGCCGTCGACCTGCTGACCCGGGCAGCGATCAAGGAGATGATCGTTCCGTCGTTGCTGCCAGTGCTCGCGCCGATCGTCGTCTACTTCGGTGTGCTCTGGATCTCGGGCTCGAAGGCGAATGCTTTCGCGGCGCTCGGCGCCTCATTGCTCGGCGTGATCGTGAACGGCCTGTTCGTCGCGATCTCGATGACGTCCGGCGGCGGCGCATGGGACAATGCCAAGAAGTCGTTCGAGGACGGCTTCACCGACAAGGACGGCGTGACGCACCAGAAAGGCAGCGACGCCCATAAGGCCTCGGTGACCGGCGACACGGTCGGCGATCCCTACAAGGACACGGCCGGCCCTGCCGTGAACCCGGCGATCAAGATCACCAACATCGTGGCGCTGCTGCTGCTGGCGATCCTGGCGCACTGACGCTCGGTTGCCGAATACAAGAAGCCCGGCGGCGTGAGCCGCGGGGCTTCTTGCTTTTCGGGCGCTCTCGGCGCGATGATACGCCGATTCTCAACCTGAAGAGAGCGCACCCATGAACTCCTCCACCTTGACCGGGATCGCGGCGGTGCTGTTCGGCTGTGGCTTGGTGGCGTTGTTTGCTGCTCTCTATCGCGACGCCGCGCATGGCGGGCCGCTGCTTTGGATCGGGATCGCGCTGCTGGTCGCGACGATCGTGTGCTGGTTCGCGGCCGCACGCGCAAACAGCGCACGCAGCGAGTCCTAGATTTCAGCCACGCGCAGCGGAAATCAGTTCACGTCCATCTGGAGCTTTTCCTTGGCGATGATCTCGCCGAACTTCGCAATCTCGTTCTGCACGAACGCGGCGTACTGCGCGGGCGTCGTATAGTCCGCGACCGCGCCAAGGTCGGCGATGCGCTTCTTCATGTCGTCGCGTTCCAGCAGTACCTTGATCTCGCCGTTGAGCGCATCGAGCACCGGCTGTGGCACACCGCGCGGCAGGAACACGCCAAACCACGATGACACGTCGAACTTGGCAAGCTCCGGCGCGCCCTCCCGCACGGTCGGGATGTCCATCGTGAGGCTGGTGCGCTCCGGCATGGTGGTGGCGAGCGCGGTGAGCTTGCCCTCGCGGCACTGCGGCAGCGACGGAAACAGATTGTCGAACAGGATCGGCACCTGGCCGCCGAGCGCCGCGGTGATCGCCGGACCGGCACCGCGGAACGGCACGTGGATCATCTTCAGGCCGGTGAGCTGCAGGAACCACGCGGCGGTGAGGTGCGGGCTCTGCCCGGTGCCCGACGTGGCGTAGCTGACCGACTCGTTCTTTTTCAGGTACGCAATGAGTTCGGGGATGGATTTCACTCCCACGGAGGGGTGTGCCGAGATGATGTTGCTGGTGCGGATCATGTTGCTGACCGGCTGCAACTGGTCCGGCTTGTAGGAGATGTTGCGGAAGATATTGTATGCGATCGCATTCGGCCCCGGATTGCCAACCATGATGGTGTGACCATCCGGCTTCTGGCGCACGAAGTCCGTCATCGCGATGGTGCCGCCGCCGCCGGACTTGTTCTCCACCACCATCGACTGGCCCCAGGCGACCTGCAGGTGCTGCGCCAGGAGCCGTCCCATCACGTCGGTGGTGCCGCCGGGCGCCGCCGGAATGATGATGCGGACAGCCTCGGTCGGCTTCCAGTCTGAGGAGGCGGTGCGGGGCAGGGCGCTGGCGGCGGCGAGGCCGGCAGCACCAGCCAGAAGGCCACGGCGGGAGAGAGGCTGCGTCATCGTTTCCGGTCCCTTAAGTTTTTTCTTGAGGGCCGATCATCGCGAGGCTCGCACGCGCGCGCAAGCCTGCGTACGTGCGCATCAAACGCGCGCCTTCGGCTCAGCCCTTGCCGAAAATCTTGAAGACGTAGGTGAGGTAGGACAATTCCTGTCCGCTCGTCGGCGTGGTGCGGCTGATGTAGTCGAACACCTTGCCGTCCTGCAGGCCGTAATTCGCGATGCGCTCCACCCGGCGGCCCTTGTCGAAATAGACCGCGACGACGCGCTGATCGACCACCTTCTCGGGCAGGAACGAGGTCTGCTCCGTGCGCGCCGAAATGTAGTAGAAAACTTCGCCGCTGACGGTCGCGACTGTGGAGGGGGTGCCGAGCGAGATCAGCACCTGCTCCTGCGGTGCGCCGAGCGGAATCTGCTCGAGTGCGCCCTCGGCGAGCACGTAACCGCGCTGATAGTTTTGCGTGAAACAGCCGCCGAGCATCAGGCCGAGCGCCAGCGTTGCCGCGACGGCCAACGGACGTGTCCCCGAACCAAAGCCCATGCGGTGAACCTTCGGGCGCCCCCGCGCCCCATCGCGGCTTGAGGTACCCTGCGGCCCGTTCAATTGCAATCCGGAGCCACCCGGCTGCTGCCGATCGTTATTAACGTGCAAAATCAAGCCCCTGTCCCGCCCGAACGGACGCAGAATGCCGTGCCCGTATGGCGTCATCGTGGCGTTGCGGGAACTTGAGGCATGGCTTAGCTGGAGCATCATGACAACCGCAGAACGCCCCTGGAGCGCGCCGGTCCGCCTCGATGAGGTCCCGGAAACCGGCCGGCATGTCGAACTTGAGGCGAATGAGGCGACGCGGGCGGCGCTGGCCGGACCCGCCGGAGTCGACGCCGTCGAGGCGCTGACCGCGACGTTCGCTCTCACGCCGCGCGGGCGCGATGGGCTGAATGTTCGCGGTCGGGTCCGCGGACAGGTGCGGCAGATCTGCGTGGTGACGCTCGAACCGGTGGTCAACGCGATCGACGAGGCGGTGGACGTCGATTTCTTACCGCCAAGCAAGGACGCGCCGGATCCGGAAGGGGAGATGGAACTTGGCCCCGCCGACGAACCCGAGCCGCTGGCCGGCAACAGCGTCGATCTCGGCGTGCTGGCAACCGAGTTCCTGATCCTTGGCGTCGATCCCTATCCGCGCAAACCGGACGTTGCGTTCGCGGCTCCTGCGCCGGAATCCGACCCTGCCGAGCCGCCCGTTCGCCGCGCTGGCAGCGTTGAAAAAGGGCACAGTCAAGGAATAACGTCCGGCCACGAACCCGTTGTGTCCGGCCGCCGAACGGCTATTGTCCGCGCGCGGCGAACCTCAATTCACAAGGACGATCCGGACGGTCGATGGCCCAAAAGGTCCGAATTGCGCTCGATGCGATGGGGGGCGACTTCGGGCCAGCGGTCGTCGTTCCGGGGGCCGATCTCGCGCTCGCGCGCCATCCCGATACCGAATTCGTCATGTTCGGCGACCAGGCCGCGATCCGGCCGCTGGTTGAGAAGAGCGCGCGGCTGAACGCCGCCACGCGGATCGTCCACACCGACGTCGTTGTGAAGATGGACGACAAGCCGAGCCAGGCGCTGCGCCATGGCCGCTGGAAGTCCTCGATGTGGCTGGCGATCGACGCCGTGAAGAAGCACGAGGCCGATGTCGTGGTCTCGGCGGGTAACACCGGCGCACTGATGGCGATGGCCAAATTCAATCTGCGCACCATGGCGGGCATTGAGCGGCCCGCAATCGCCGGGCTCTGGCCCACGATCAAGGGCGACTCGGTGGTGCTCGACATGGGCGCCTCGATCGGCGCCGAGGCCGATCATCTGGTCGATCTCGCCGTCATGGGCAGCGCGATGGCGCGCGTCCTGTTCGATGTCGAGCGGCCGACGGTCGGTCTGCTCAACATCGGCGTCGAGGAGGTGAAGGGACTGGAATCGGTGCGCGAGGCGGGCAAATTCCTGCGCGACGCGAACCTCAAGTTCCTCGACTATGTCGGCTTCGTCGAGGCCGACACGATCGGCCAGGGCGTCGCCGACGTTGTCGTAACGGAAGGGTTTGCGGGAAATATCGCAATCAAGACCGCGGAAGGAACCGCAAGACAGATCACCGGCATGCTGCGCGCCGCAATGTCGCGGACGTGGCGCGCCAGGCTCGGCTATCTGCTGGCGCGCGAGGCATTTCAAATGCTCCGCGACAAAATGGACCCGCGCAAGGCCAACGGCGGCGTTTTCCTCGGACTGAACGGCATCGTCATCAAGAGCCACGGCGGAACCGATGCGGAGGGCTTTGCGGCGGCGGTCGATGTCGGCTACGACATGGTCCGCTACGAGGTCCTCAACAAAATCAGCGATACGCTCCTGCGCCATGCCCGCGAGGAAGCGGAAGCCAGCAAAGTGGGCGGAGCCGCTTCGTGACTGTAACTCGTTCCGTCGTTCTCGGCTGCGGCAGCTACCTTCCCGACCGCCGGGTCAGCAATGACGATCTGACCAAGATCGTCGACACCACCGACGAATGGATCGTGCAGCGGACCGGTATCCGCGCGCGCCATATCGCGGCGGATGGCGAGATGACCTCCGATCTCGGGCTGGCGGCGGCGCGCGCGGCGCTTGCCGCCGCGAATGTCGATGCGCAGACGATCGACCTGATCGTGCTCGCGACCTCGACCCCGGACAACACGTTCCCGGCCAGCGCCGTGTCGGTGCAGGCCTCGCTCGGCATCACGCAAGGCGCGGCGTTCGACCTGCAGGCGGTGTGCTCGGGCTTCGTGTTCGCGCTCGCGACCGCCGACGGGCTGTTGCGCGCGGGCGTGCACAAGCGCGCGCTGGTGATCGGCGCGGAAACATTCTCGCGCATTCTCGACTGGACCGACCGCGGCACCTGCGTGCTGTTCGGCGACGGCGCTGGCGCGGTCGTGATGGAAGCGCAACAGCAGGATGGCACCCGCGAGGACCGCGGCCTGCTCACCTCGCACCTGCGCTCGGACGGCCGGCACAAGCACAAGCTGTTTGTGGACGGCGGGCCATCGTCGACCCGCACCGTCGGCCACCTGCGCATGGAAGGGAAAGAAGTTTTCCGCTTCGCGGTCGGCGCCATCACCGACGTGATCAAGGATGTGTTCCGCGACACCGGCTACACCGCCGACGACATCGACTGGTTCGTGCCGCATCAGGCCAACAAGCGCATCATCGACGGCTCGGCGCACAAGCTCGGCATCGCTCCGGAGAAGGTTGTCACCACGGTGGATCGTCACGGCAACACTTCGGCGGCGTCGATCCCGCTTGCGCTCGACGTCGCGGTGAAAGATGGGCGCATCAAGCCCGGCGATCTGGTGCTGCTGGAGGCGATGGGCGGGGGGTTTACCTGGGGCGCCGCACTGGTGCGCTGGTGAGACGGTCGCCAGAAATGCGAACAGGGGCCGTTGACCGTAGCCTTTACATGTGAATATCGTTGATTATTCAAGTTGATAAGGTGGTCGCCGAAAGCGGGGTCGAGGCGATGGCGGGCAAGACGGTAACGCGGGCGGACCTGTGTGAGGCCGTGTACCAAAAGGTCGGGCTGTCGCGAACTGAATTGGCGACTCTCGTTGAAATGGTACTGAAGGAGATCACGGACTGCCTCGAACGGGGCGAGACCGTGAAACTGTCGTCCTTCGGCTCGTTCGTGGTGCGCAAGAAGGGCCAGCGCATCGGCCGCAATCCGAAAACCGGCAAGGAAGTCCCGATCTCGCCGCGGCGCGTGATGGTGTTCAAGCCGTCCGCGATCCTCAAGCAGCGCATCAATGCGGGCGGCAACGGCGACGGTGCGAGTGTCTAGGTGAATGGGGGAGCAGGCTGTTCGGCTGGCAGGGCAAGGCCAATCGCAACAAACCGCGCAAGTTTCGTAAAAGGGTAAGCGGTGGAAAAGGCGCCCGACGCGTTCCGTACCATCAGTGAAGTCGCGGACGATCTCGACTTGCCGCAACACGTGCTGCGATTCTGGGAAACCCGCTTCCAGCAGATCAAGCCGATGAAGCGCGGCGGCGGCCGCCGCTACTACCGGCCCGACGACATCGATCTCCTGCGCGGCATCCGCCATCTGCTCTATGGCGAGGGCTACACGATCCGCGGTGCGCAGCGGATCCTGAAGGATCACGGCATCAAGTTCGTGCAGGGCGTCTGGAAGCCCGGCGCCGCACAGCCGACACCCGCGCGGGAACGCGCCGAACCGGAAATCGCCGAGGCACCGCCGGCGCGTCCGCTGCCGTCAGGCGGCCGGCGCGCCGATCCCGAATTCGGCGCATCGCCGGTTGTTCGGATTGCTGCCGTCGTTCCTGAGCGGCGAGCCTGACGCCGAGCGCCTCGCCGCAAGCCGGCAACTCGACGCACCGCTCTCGATTTCGCCGCAGCCCTCCGCCCCGCCAACCGTGCCGGCCGCCCCCGGCGCGTCACTGCCGGCTGACGGCTTGCGCAAGCTGCAGGACACGCTGCGCGAGCTGCAGGAGTGCCGCAAGCTGCTCGACGCGGCGCTGGCAAACGCCGCCACCTGAGTGTGACGCGCGTCAGGCGCTCTTCGTTTTCTTCTTCGTCGCAGCCGGGCGAGCCGCGGCCTTCGCCGTGTTTAGCGCCACCGCGGCGCGGATGAGCGCCTTCAAGGCTTTCTCATTGATCTTCTCGCCTTCGTGGATATCGATGGCGCGCCTCACGTTCCCTTCGAGGCTGGCGTTGAAAAGACCTGACGGGTCTTCAAGCGCCGCACCGTTGGCGAAGGTCAGCTTGACAGCGGCCTTGTAGGTCTCGCCGGTGCAGATGATGCCGGCATGCTCCCACACCGGAACGCCCAGCATTCCGTTCGACGGCTTCCGCCATTTCACCTCCTCAACCACATCGGGATCGGCCTGCTTGATGATGTCGCGGACGCGCGCCAGCGTCTCGCCGCGCCAGTCGCCCAACGCCTTGATGCGAGCATCGATCAGACGGGAGGGCGAGTCTGTGCTCTTTGCTCCGGACGAAGCGGTCTTGCTCTTTTTCATGGTCAACGAACTCACCTCATTTTCATCGCATCGGCTTGGTGGCCGCACACACTGCGAGCGTGTTACGTCGTTTTGGGCCGCATGAGGAGAGACTTCAGGATGCATCGGCGCGAGTTTTTGGCGGGTGCGCTCGCTACCCCACTGTTGGTGGCCCGGCAGGCGGCGGCGCAGTCACCTATCGTGACCGCCGACATGCATTTCCATTCCTTCTTCGGCGACAGCAAATACCACGCGCGCCCTCTGGCGCAGACGCTCGCCGCCGGAAACACGACTTTGGCCGCGTGGTCGCTCGTCGGCGATCTCCTGTGGTTTGATGTGAAGACCTATTCGCAAAAATCCGTGCCGAAGCCGGGCGAGGCACTGGGCTGGTTTCAACGCGAGCTCGGCCGGATCAAGGAGCACATCGCCAACCAGAAGCTCAAGATCTTGCGCACACCGGCGGACGTCGACCGCGCGCTACGCGGGGAGCCGCATGTCGTGCTGGCGGTCGAAGGCGCGAGTTTCATCGAAATGGACACCCGTCACGTCAAGACCGCCTACGATCTCGGCGTGCGCCATCTTCAGCTCGTTCACTACACGCGCAACACGATCGGTGAGATTCAGACGGTGCCGTCGGAGCAGCCGAACCTGACACAAGTCGGCAAGCAGGTCGTGGCCGAATGCAATCGCCGGGGCATTCTCATCGACCTCGCGCATTGCAAGGAACCCGCCGTGATGGATGCGCTGTCCATCTCGCGCGCGCCGGTCGTTTGGTCGCATGGCTCGGTCACGCTTCAGCCGCCGGCTTCCGCGACCGCTCAGGTCTGGCGGCGCCGGCAGCTCGCGCTCGATACCGCGAAGGAGATCGCGCGCAAAGGCGGCGTGGTCGGCCTTTGGGCGCTCACGTCCGATGTCGGCAAGACGGTCGAGGCCTATGCGGACCGTATGATCGAACTTGCCGAGTGGCTCGGCGACGACCATGTGGCATTCGGGACCGATATCAACGGTCTTGGTCCGAACATCGTGTTGTCGGGGCATGGTGATCTGCGCCGTGTCATCGATCACTGGCAGCGCCAGGGCGTCGATGATGCGCGCATCCGCAAGATCGCGGCGGGAAACTATGCCCGGGTGCTGAAGGCTGCGCTGCAGCCGTCAAAGGCATAGCGAGCCATTCGCAACCGCCGCCTGAAGGCCCCGTCTAACGATACACACGATACAAATCCCCGCCGCCGCGATACGCCGACGATACAGCCAAGCCCCACAATGAGGGCGGGCAGTGTGAATGGCAGATTCGAAAAAATCAGACCCGCAACGGGCGAGGGGATCATCGGCGGAGCCAACGGACGGAACGCGCAACAGAACGGCGCGGTCCGTGCCTGCGCGCGACGAGGAGCGTTTTGCGCTCGCCCTGGAGTTGATCAATCACGGCGTCTACGACTGGGACGTCGTCAGCAACACCGTCTACTACTCGCCGCTGCTGCGCACGATTTTCGGTATGGAGCCGGATCAGGATCTGACGCCGGAGGAATCCGGCGCGCGGGTTCATCCTGACGATCAAGAGCATTATCGCAAATCGATTGTCGATCACCTCAAGGGCCTGACGCCCTTGTTGCTCGTCGAATACCGCTACCTCGGGCTCGACAATGCGTGGCGCTGGGCGCGGCAAAGCGGCATCGCGCAGCGCGACCGCAACGGCGTCGCCTACCGCATGACGGGCGCGACCAGCGACATCACCGAGGAGAAGACGCGCGAGCAGGAGATCGCGGCGGTGCGCGCCGAGATCGAGTCGACGCGCGAGGACATGCGGCTGGTGCTCGAAAATATGCATGACGGCATCCTGCTGCTGGACAGAGACGGGCGCTGGCGTTTCGGAAATGCGCAGTACAGCCGGTTCGTTTCGATGCCGCCGGATATCGGGAAGCCTGGCGCTGACGTTCGCGACATCGTCCGCTTCCAGGTCGAGCGCGGCGACTTTGGCCCGGTCGACGATGTCGCGAAGGTGGTCGATGAACGGGTGCGGGTGCTGTTCACGCCCGGCGGTGCGCGCTACGAGCGGCAGACCAAGAGCGGCCACTTCATCGAGTTCACCTTCAGTCCGCTCCCCGACGGCAGCCTGCTCGGCGTGTTCCGCGACATCACGGAACTGAAGGAGCGCGAACACGCGCAGGAAGTGGCGCGCGAAGTGGCCGAGCGCGAGCGCGCCGAGGCCGAGGCCGCCAACCAGGCGAAGTCGACGTTCCTTGCCACCATGAGCCACGAGATCCGCACCCCGATGAACGGCGTGCTCGGCATGATGGAGGTGCTCGACCGGCAGGGGCTCGACGCGAACCAGCAGCGCACCGTCGCGACCATGCGCGACTCCGCGCAGGCGCTGCTGCGCATCATCGACGACGTGCTCGACTTCTCGAAGATCGAGGCGGGACGGCTGGAACTGGAAGCAGCACCATTCTCGCTGTCCGGCCTGATCGATGGCGTGCTCTCGACCTTCCAGGGGCAGGCGGCTGCGAAAGGCCTGTTCCTCACCGGCGCCGTGGAGCCCGGATCGGACGACACGCTGATCGGCGATGCGACCCGGCTGCGGCAGATCCTGTTCAACCTGCTCGGCAATGCGCTGAAGTTCACCGAGCGCGGGCGCGTCAGCGTGCGCGCCAGCACGGCGCCGCTCGGCCGGGGCCGCACCCGCGTCATGCTCATCGTCGAAGACACCGGCATCGGGATGGACGAGGAGCAGCGCCGAAAACTGTTCCAGCCGTTCGCGCAGGCGGATTCGTCCACGACACGGAAATTCGGCGGCACCGGGCTGGGGCTGTCGATCGTGCGGCGGCTCGCGCAGCTGATGGACGGCGATATTTCGGCGGAAAGTACGCCCGGCGCCGGTTCCAAGTTCTATGTCCGGCTCGATTTCGAAGCAGCACCCAAGAGCGCGCTGTATGCGTCGACGCAGCAGTCCGAGACCGGCACGGCGCGCGCTCCCGCTCACCATGCCGCACACCGGTGCGCGGCCGGTCGTGCTCGTGGTCGACGATCATCCGGTCAACCAGGAAGTGCTGGTGCGCCAGCTCGAGCTGCTCGGCGTCGAGTCCGACACCGCGGCGGACGGCGTCGAGGCGCTCGCCGCCTGGAGTGCGAAGCCGTATGCGGCGGTGCTCGCCGACATCCACATGCCGCGCATGGATGGCTACGAATTGACGCGCCGGCTGCGCACGATCGAGGCCGAGCGGCACGGCGACTACACCCGCACGCCGGTCGTTGCCGTGACGGCGAACGCCATGAAGGGCGAGGAGGAGCGCTGCCTCGCGGCCGGCATGGATGCGTATCTGGTCAAGCCGGTGAACATCGACTGGCTGCGCGCGATTTTGGTGCGCTGGCTCTCGATCGACGAGACGGGCGAGCACCCAGGTGGCAGCAGCGGCGGCAGCCATGGCGCAATCGACCGCTCCGTCCTGCAAAGCTGGCTCGGCGACGACCGCGCGGCGATCGCGTCGCTGCTGGAAAAATTCCGCGACACCGCGATCGATGCCGAGCGCGAGATCAGCGTCGCCTCGCGGCTCGGCGATCTCGCGGCGGTGGCGGCCGCCTCGCACAAGCTCAAGGGCGCCGCACAGGCGGTCGGCGCGACGGCTGTCGGTCAGGCGGCGGTCACGCTGGAGCAGGCGGGGCGCGCCGGCGATCGCGGGCGCTGCCGCGATGGCTTGGGGCCGCTGGCGGTGGAATTGCGGCGTGCGCTCGCCGAGATCGAGGACACGCTGTCAGCACGATGATACCCGCATGGGCGCGGCCCACGCCTCAGTCCTGTTGCCCGAGGCCGCAGAAAGGCGCAGCATTGCCGTCGATACAGCTTTCCGGCGGGTGTGTGACCTTGATCATGCGTATGTTTCAGCCCTTGGCCGTGTTGTGCGTGGCTATGCCGCTGTCCGGTTGCTTCGGGCTGATCGCGCCGAAGCCTATTCCCGAATGGGCGATGCATCCGCAGGCCGATGTGACTGATGCCCGTCCGGCACCGAAGCATGTTGCGCGCGTTCGCGGGCAAAAAACGTATAGTTCATCGACTGTCGCCGCACTGGGCGACGCCGCGGTACCTGCCGAAGCCACGACGTATGGCCCGGAGTGGCAGGCTCGACAAGACGCCGAGGATGAGCGGCTGCGACGCCGGATGAACATCTGCCGCGGCTGCTAGCGGCCAACAACGTCGCGTTCTTCTGAAAGAGTTGGTCGGAGCGCCGAGATTCGAACTCGGGACCCCCAGTCCCCCAGACTGGTGCGCTAACCGGGCTGCGCTACGCTCCGCCGCGCGGTGATCTACGCCGCCCGGCTACCCTGCGCAAGGGCGGGCGCTCCGGCGAACCGCGCGTCGGCCGCGCGCCGATGCAGGTACGGGCGCGACACCGCCATCAGGCCCCAGATCACGCCGAGCAGCAGGAAGTAGTGGCGCCAGTGGTCGCTGTCGATGATCACGCTTTCGGCCGCGGTGCCGACGAAGGCGCAATAGACCGCCAGATAGGTCCGCCGCCACGGCGTGTCGACGAACACGTAGCGCAGTCCGCGGATCAGCGTGGTCGAGCACCAGCGCGAGGTAGACCACGCCGGAGAGCCAGCCGCCGGACATGAAGGCGTTGAGGTAGGTGTTGTGCGGGTCCTCGGGGAAGAGCTTGTGGAACTGCAGCGGCCCGATCCCGAACGGCCGGTCGAGCGCAAGCTCGGCGCCGAGGATGTGGCGGCCGAAGCGGCCAAGATGTCCGACGTCGTAGGATTGTTCGAGGCTCGCGCGCTCCTTGAACAGGTTGGCGACGCGCTCGATCGAGAGAAGCGCCGCGAGCATCAGGACCAGTGCGATGACGCCGGCGATCGCGATCAGCACGATGCGCAGGCGTTCGTTGCCGGAGCGGCTGGTCACGAAGGTCAGGAACATCAGCAGCACGGCGGTGAACGCGAACTGGCCCCAGGCGGCGCGCGAGAAGGTCAGCAGGATCGCAATGGTGATGAGCGCGAGCAGCAGCGAGGCGCGCGCTGCGTCGGCGAAGCGGTTGCTGAGCACGCGCTGCAGCGCCAGCAGCGCGGGCAGGATCAGGAACGCGCCGAGCACGTTCGGATCGTTGAACGTCGCGTGGGCGCGGTCGTAGAGCAGGAACACGTTGGAGACCGGGCCGAGCAGGTGGAAATAGGACAGGATCGCGATGACCGAGGACGCCGCCGCCGCCATCGTGGTGCCGCGCATCAGCAGCGACAGCCGCTCGGCCGTGTTGGTGCCGAGCATCGCGGCAAAGAAGATCGCGGTCGCGGACAAGTACCAGGAGACCAGCACCCAGATGATCGGCTTGCGTCTGGTCGATCACCTGCACGACCGCGAGCGAGAAGCCGGTGTTGTAGAGCAGCAGCATCACGATCAGCGGCATCAGCGCGGGGCGCAGCGCAGGCCGGTCAGCGCGAACACGAAGATGGTGAGGAGCGAAGCGACCTCGTAGGGGCTCGGCTCCATGAACACGACGGCGCCGGCAAAGCCGGTGAGCCACAGCAGCGCGCCGCGCAGCCGCTCGACCGAACGGAAGAGCCGCGGCGCATGCACCGCGGGCTTGACGAGCATGTACGCATGCGCCGCGACATCAGTACGCGTTTTCGGTCTTCAGCAGCGAGACCGGCGTCATCGCCAGGATGTAGAGGTCGAACAGCACCGACCAGTTCTCGATGTAATAGAGGTCGTGCTCGACGCGCGCCTGGATCTTCTCCTGGCTGTCGGTCTCGCCGCGCCAGCCGTTGATCTGCGCCCAGCCGGTGATGCCGGGCTTGACGCGATGGCGCGCGAAGTAGCCGTCGACCGCCTCGTCGTAGAGCCGGTCGACCGCCTTGGCGTGCACCGCGTGCGGGCGCGGGCCGACGAGCGAGAGGTTGCCCTTGAACACCACGTTGAAGAGCTGCGGCAGCTCGTCGAGCGAGGTCTTGCGGATGAAGCGGCCGACGCGGGTGACGCGCGGGTCGCCCTTGGTGACGAGCTTCGCGGCGGTGGCGTCGCTCTGGTCGATATACATCGAGCGGAACTTGTAGACCTCGATCAGCTCGTTGTTGAAGCCGTAGCGCTTCTGGCGGAACAGCACCGGGCCGCGGCTGTCGAGCTTGATCGCCAGCGCCGTCAGCAGCATCAGGGGCGAGAGCGCGATCAGCGCGAGGCTGCCGACGACCTTGTCGAACAGCGACTTCATCACGACGTCCCAGTCGGCGATCGGCCGGTCGAACACGTCGAGCACCGGCACCTTGCCGATGTAGGAGTAGGAGCGCGGGCGGAAGCGGAGCTGGTTGGTGTGCGCCGAGAGGCGGATGTCGACCGGGAGCACCCACAGCTTCTTGAGCATCTGCAGGATGCGGCCCTCGGCCGAGATCGGCAGCGAGAACAGCACGAGATCGACGCGCGTGCGGCGCGCGAACTCCACCAGATCGTCGACGGTGCCGAGCTTCGGCAGCCCGCCGCAGAAGTTCGGCGCGCGCTCGTCGCCGCGATCGTCGAACACGCCGAGCAGGCGGACCTCGGAATCTTCCTGCGCGCCGAGCGCGTTGACCAGCGCTTCGCCGGGCTCGCCGCCGCCGACCAGCACGGCGCGGCGGTCGAGCCGGCCTTCGCGGCTCCAGCGCCGCACCTTGCCGTAGAGCACCAGGCGCGAGACGTAGAGCGAGAGCAGGCCGAGGCCGAAGAAGCCCGCGAGCCAGACGCGCGAGTAGAGATCGCCGAGCCGCGCGAAGAACATCACGGTGACGAGCGACAGGAACACGAGCGACCACGCGACGGTCAGCTTCGCGAGCTGATTGGCCGGGCGGCGGAACGCGTGGAGGTGGTAGATGTCGACGGCCTGGAACGCGATGACGGCGAGCGCCGCGACACCGAGCGAGGTGCCGATGTAGTAGAGGTCGAACACGCCGAACTGCGGATAGACGTAGGCGAAGTAGGCGACCACGCCGATCAGCGCGATCAGCACGAACTCGGTGATGCGCACGATGCCGGCGACCACGATCGGCGATTTGGCGTCGATGGTCGGTTGCGCGGCGACCATCAGCGCAAGCGGCGAGAGCTGCGCCGGCTTGGCGCGCTGGTCCGGCGCGGCATTGGCCACTTCGTGCACGAAGCTGGCGGCGTTGAGTTCCATCGATCGTCGTCCCGTCTTGCCCCGGACGCGCCCATGCGCTGACCGGATCGCCCCAGCGCTCAGGTAGCCTCGAAAAGTTTCAAGAAATGCTTGAGGCGCCGAAGATTTACGTGTCAGCCGCGAGGCTGCGGCGAGGCTTCCGCGTAGGCGGCGAGCACCGCCGTCCGCCATGGCGTCGGCGGAGAATTCCGCCTGGACGCGTGCGCGCAGGGTTAACGCTTCGTTACGCAGCGCGGACGGGATCGTCGAGCGCGGTCTTGATGGCGCGCGCGAGCGCGGCGGCGTCGGCGGGCGGAACGAGGCGCGCGGACTGCGGCCCGAAGATTTCCGGAATGCCGCCGACATTGGTCGTGATCAACGGAACCGCGGCGGCGGCGGTTTCGAGGATGATGTAGGGCAGGGACTCGGCGCGCGAGGGAGCGACCAGCAGGCGTCCGAGCGCGAAGGCCGCGCGCGCCGGCATCGCGATCGGAGAAGCGGATCGAGCGATCGAGCCCAAGCCGTTCGGCTTGCGCCGCGAAACTGCTGCCGCGTCCGGCCCGTCGCCGACGATGGTGGCGCTGGCGGGCGGCCCTCGCGCGCAAGCTGCGCGAGCGCGTCGAGCAGCACGTCGACGCCCTTGAGCATGCGCAGTTCGCCGATGAAGACGACGTCGGTCGCGTCGCCGGTCCGGCGTGACTGCGGCGAATTCGTCGGCCGTGACGCCGTTGTGCACGACGCGCACGAGCGCACGCGGCGTTGCCGATCTTGGCGGTGAAAACGTCGCGGCCGTAGCGGCTCTCGAACAGGAACAGTTCGGTGCGCCGCATCAGCACCTGCTCGAGCGTGAGGTACAGCATCCCGACCGGCGAGGTGCGGCCGTAGTGCAGGCTGCCGCCGTGCGGCGTGTAGACGCGGATCGCGCGTGCCGCCGCAGGCGCGCGTAGGCGCCGCCCTTGGCGCCGTGCCCGTGCAGCACGTCCGCGGCTGTCGTCTCGCGCGCGCTGCGCGACATGACGCTGTGCCGACACATCGCTCATGCCGATGTGCCGGCTCATCGGAACGCGCGTGAGGCCGAGCGCGAGGGAGCCGCGACGAGCGTCGCGAACGCCGCATCGGCGCGCGCGCCGCCGGTGGTCGCATCCGCCACGATGCCGACCTGATGCCCGCGCGCAGCTTGTGCGCGCGCGAGATCGACACGTGGCGGAACAGGCCGCCGACGGGTGAGCGCAGGACGTGAAGGATTTTGAGGGGCGCAACCCCCATATCGCTCAGAACCAGCGTTCGGCGATGCTGAACGGTGTCGCCCGGGCGCACCGGATAGTTCGGCGATACGACGCGCTTTTCGGTCAGGCCGTCGATCGTGCGGCTGATCTCGATCTTGCGCTTGAAGGCGCGCGGCGTGTACCCGCCGGCAATCGCGACCGCGGTCTCGACCGTCATGTTCGGCACATACGGATACTGGCCGGGCAGGGTGACCTCACCCAGGATGAAGAACGGCCGGTAGGCCTCGACCTCGACCGCCACATGCGGCTCGCGCACGATAGCCGTTGCGCAGCTTCGCGGCGATTGCCTGCTGCAGGCCGGCGGGCGTCGACCCGCGCGCCGGGACGGCGCCGATCAGCGGCATGGTGATGTTGCCGCGCGGTGTCGACCGAATAGGACGCGCTCAGGCCTTCCTGGCCGAACACCACGACGCGCAGCTTGTCGCCGGAGTCGAGCGATAGGCGGGATCGGGCGCTTCCAGCGCGACCGGCTGTGCCACGAGTTGCTGCGGCATCATCTGCTGGCCGCCGAGCGGCTGTGCGACGACGGCGGGCTGCGCCATGACAGGCTGCGCCACGGTTCTGCGCAGGCCCGGTCGCAACATGTCAGGCAAAACGACGTGGTTCTGCGCGAGCGGCGGCGCGTTGCGGGCGAAGATCCCGGAGCCGCCGGACTGCATGCAACCGGCAAGCGCCAGCGCCGTAACGGCGAGAGTGATGAAGCGGGCTGACCGCATGAGATCGATTCCGCGCACCGGGACGAAGACGCTCCGATTAACGCTTTACATGGTTAACAAACCCTCACTGCGGGACGGTTCGGCGGGGGAATTAACGCGACGGCAACCTTAATGGTTTCTGATGGCTGCAGTGGACGCCCGGTTGCGTACAGTTGGAGTCGGCTATGAGTGAAGGTCGTGTGATGAACGATGCCGCCAGGGATGGCGAGCTCGACCTGCGTGCGGTCGGCAGGGCGCTGATGCGCAAGAAATGGTGGGTGCTCGGTCCGGCGCTCGCGGTCGCGGCGCTGACCTTTGTCGGCGTCAACATGATCACGCCGAAATACAAATCCGAAGCGCGCATCCTGATCGAAGGTCGCGAGAACGTCTTCCTGCGGCCCGAAGCCGAGAAGGGCGCGGTCGAGCGCGACCGCGCGGTCGATCAGGAGGCCGTGACCAGCCAGGTGCAGCTTGCGCTGTCGCGCGATGTCGCCCGGCAGGTGATCAAGCAATTGAAGCTCGGCGAACTGCCCGAGTTCGATTCGACGCTGCGCGGGGTTTCGCTGATCCGCTATTCGCTCGGCTTCCTCGGGCTTGCCAAGGACCCGCTGAGCATGACGCCGGAAGAGCGCGTGCTCGAAGCCTACTATGAGCGCCTGACCGCGTTCCCGGTCGACAAGTCGCGCGTGATCGCGATCGAATTCCAGTCGGCCGACCCCGAGCTTGCGGCGCGCGTCGCGAACGCGGTGGCCGACAACTATCTCGCCCTGCAGCAGACCGCGCGGCTGGAGCAGACCCGCGCGGCGGGCCGCTGGCTCTCCGGCGAGATCGATGTCCTGCGCAAGCGCGTGGCCGAGGCCGAAGCGAAGGTCGAGGACTTCCGTTCCAAGACCAACCTGTTCATCGGCACCAATAACACGTCATTGTCGAACCAGACGCTCGGCGAATCCAACCGCGATCTCGCGGCCGCGCGTTCGCAGAAGGCCGAGCTGGAGTCCAAGGCGCGCTTCATCCGCGATCTGCTCAAGCGCGGCGGCTCGCTTGAATCCGCCGACGTGATCAATTCCGAGTTGATCCGCCGGCTCAATGAGCAGCGTGTGACGCTGCGGGCGCAGCTTGCCGAGCAGTCCTCCACGCTGCTCGACAACCATCCGCGGATCAAGGAGCTGAAGGCGCAGGTCAACGATCTCGACAAGCAGATCCGCGACGAGGCGGCGCGCCTTGCGCGCTCGCTCGAAACCGATGCCCGCATTGCGGGCGCACGCGTCGAATCGCTGACGAGCGGCCTCGATCAGCTCAAGCAGCAGACGGCCTCGACCAACGGGCAGGACGTCGAGCTGCGCGCGCTGGAGCGCGAGGCGAAGTCGCAGCGCGATCTGCTGGAATCGTACTTGGCCAAATATCGCGAGGCGACCGCGCGTGACAGTCTCGGCGCGGCGCCGGGCGACTCCCGCATCATCTCGCGCGCGGCCGTGTCGAACACGCCGTACTTCCCGAAGAAGATGCCGATCGTGTTGATCGCGTTCTTCGCCACGCTGTTCGTATCGGCCGGCTTCATCACCACCGGCGAACTGCTCGGCGGCAACGTCTACCGCGCCGACGAGGTTGCGGAGCGGGAATTCGTCGAGCCGGTCATGGCCGCTCCGGTCGCGGTCGCGGCGGTTGAGCCTGAGCCACAGCCTGTTGCGGCTTCCGCGCCGAAGCGGCGCTGGATGCCCTCATTTGGCCGAAGGAAAACCGAGCCGCCGGAGCCGATGATCGAGCCGGTTGCCATCGCGGCGCCCGTTCCTGCAGCGGCCCCGGCGACGGTCGATGACATCGCGCAGGCGCTGCGCGAGGCGGGCGAGGGTGGCAAGCGCGTCGCCGTGATGGGCGCGGCGGCCGGGATCGGCACGACGATGACGGCGATCGCGCTGGCGCGGTCGCTGGCGCGCGACAAGCGCGTGGTCCTGATCGACCTTTCCCTCGACCGGCCGAAGCTCGCGATGATCAGCACCGATCCGCGTGCGCCGGGTATCGCCGATCTCGTGCGCGGTACCGCGTCGTTCGGACAGATCATCACCCGCGACCGTGCGTCGCGCGTGCAGATCGTCGGCGCAGGGCGCGCCGGGACGGATGCTGCGGCTGTCATCACGTCGGAGCGGCTGGCGATTGCGATCGATGCACTGTCGCGCACCTACGATCATGTCATCATCGATGCGAGCGTCGCGCCGCACGCGCTCGACGACCGGATCGCGCGCATTGCGCCGTGCGCCGTGCTGGTGACGAGCGGGCTTGCGGCGGCAAAATCCGACGCTCTCCGCGAGCACATGGCCCGTGCAGGCTTTGCCGAGGTCGCGATGTTCACCGGCACGCCGCCGGCGTTCGACGCGGAAAGCCAGAGAGGCGTCGCTGCCTGATGCGGCAGCTCGCGAGGGCTTTGTCGTGGCGGGACTGAAGAAGGTCATCCTGCGGACCGGGATGGAGGCGCTCTACTTCACGGGCGCCTACCGGTTCTTGCAGCCCGCGCTCGGCGGCGTCGGCGCGATCCTGACGATGCATCACGTGCGCCCGGCGCGGCGTGATGCTTTTCAGCCCAACCGGCTTCTGGAAGTAACGCCGGAATTCCTCGACGACGTGCTGCGCGGACTGCGCCGCGCGCAGGTCGACATCGTCACGCTCGACGAGATGCACCGGCGGCTGATCGAACGCGACTTCCGCCGCCGCTTCGTCTGCCTTACGTTCGATGACGGCTATCGCGACAATCTGCGCTACGCGCTGCCGATCCTGAAGAAATACGACGCGCCGTTCACGATCTACATTCCGACCAGCTTTCCGGACCGGGCAGGCGAATTGTGGTGGCTCACCCTCGAGGCGGCAATCGCAAAGCACAGCCGCATCGCGCTGGTGATGAACGGACAGGACCGGCGCTACGATTGCGACTCCACCGAAGCCAAATACGAGCTGTTCGAGCACATCTATTGGTGGCTGCGCAGCCTCGAAAGCGAGGATGAGCTGCGCCAGGCGGTGCGTGACCTCGGCGCACGCTACGGCGTCGACAGCGCGAAGATCTGCGCCGACCTGTGCATGACGTGGGATGAGATCAGCGAGGTCGCGGCCGACCCGCGCGCGACCATCGGCGCGCACACGGTCAATCACGTGATGCTGAAAAAATCGAGCGACGAGGACGTGCGCAGCGAGATGCAGCTCAGCGCGTCGGTCATCGAAGCCGCGCTCGGCAAGAGACCCACGCATTTCTCCTATCCGGTGGGCGACAAAACGTCGGCGGGTCCGCGCGAATTCCGGATCGCCGCCGAGGTTGGCTTCAAGACCGCGGTGACGACGCGGCCGGGCGTGCTCTTTCCGGAGCACGCCACGCATTTGACCGCGCTGCCGCGCATCTCGCTCAACGGCGAATACCAGCGCCGGCGCTACGCCAAGGTGCTGATCTCGGGTTCTGCGACCGCGCTGTGGAACGGGTTCCGCAGGGTCGATGCCGCCTAAACTTTGTCGGGCTTGAGCATCCAGCTCACCAGCGGCATCGCGGGCAGCACCCAGCCGAGCCCCGCGAGCAGATAGAACAGCGTCTGCACCGCCACGTTGGCCGACGCCAGCATGAACGGCGCGATCGACATGATGAACAGCGCCCATGCGGTGATCAGCACCAGCAGGCCGATGGTTCCGATGAATTTGCGGGTGCGGATGCGCATGCGGCTTTCTATGTACGGTCCGGAACGGACGGTCTATATGGTCCGCGCCGATCCCGACAAGACACCGCAATGGACATCGATCACCGCAGCCGCGCCATCCGCATCTGGCTCTACGCCGTCGCCGCGTTGATTTTCGTCACGGTGCTGGTCGGGGGAGCGACGCGCCTGACCGAGTCCGGCCTGTCGATCACCGAATGGAAGCCCGTGACCGGTGCGCTGCCGCCCATGAGCGAGGCTGCGTGGCAGGCCGAGTTCGACAAGTACCGGCACCATTCCGCAGTACCAGCAGGTCAATCGCGGGATGTCGCTTGCGCAGTTCAAGACGATCTTCTGGTGGGAGTGGGCGCACCGGCTGCTCGGCCGCCTGATCGGCGCGGCGTTCCTGCTGCCGTTCCTGTGGTTCCTGTGGCGCGGCTACGTGGCGCCGGCATTGCGCGCGCGGCTGTGGGTCATTTTCGGCCTCGGCGCGCTGCAGGGCGGCATCGGCTGGTGGATGGTGGCGTCGGGCCTGACGGAGCGTGTCTCGGTCTCGCAGTACCGGCTCGCAACCCACATGACGCTCGCGCTGGTGATCCTCGCCGCCTGCATCTGGACCGCCGCGAGTCTTGCCGGGCGCGAGGCGATCAAGGCGCCGCCGCGCATCCGCGCCAGCGCGATTACGTTGCTCGTGCTCGTCTTCGTGCAGATCTATCTCGGTGCGCTCGTTGCCGGCCTCGACGCCGGCATGAGCTACAACACCTGGCCACTGATCGACGGCGCGTTCATTCCGGATAGCGCGCGGCTGTTCTTCGAGCAGCCGCTGTGGCGCAATTTCTTCGAGAATGCGCTGATGGTGCAGTTCGTGCATCGCATGGTGGCGTATGCGCTATTTGTATTCGCACTGCTGCACGCCGTCGACGTGGCCCGCACGCTGCGCGGCGGTCCCGCGCAGGTGCACGCGTTTGTGCTGGCGGGCCTCGTGACAGTGCAGGCGGCGATCGGCATCCTGACGCTGCTGCATCAGGTGCAGATCGGCCTCGCGCTCGCGCATCAGGCGGGCGCGGTGCTCGTGCTCATCATCGCGGTCGTGCACGCGCAGCGGCTGTCGCCGCCGCGCCGCGCCGAGCAAACGCTCGGCGCACCGGTGAAGGTCTAGGCCGCGCCCAGCGCCTGCTCCAGGTCGGCGATGATGTCGGCGGGATCTTCCAGCCCGATCGAGAGCCGCACCACGTCCGGTCCTGCGCCGGCCTGCACCTTCTGCGCGTCGGAAAGCTGGCGGTGCGTGGTCGAGGCCGGATGAATGATCAGCGAGCGCGTGTCGCCGATGTTGGCGAGATGCGAGAACAGCTTCACGTTCGAGACGAGCTTTACGCCCGCCTCGTAGCCGCCCTTGAGCCCGATGGTGAACACCGCACCTGCGCCCTTCGGGACGTATTTCTTCGCGAGCGAATGATACTTGTCGCTCGGCAGGCCCGGATAGCTGACCCACGCGATGTTCTTCTGGGTCGAAAGCCACGTTGCGACCGCCTGCGCATTGTCGCAGTGGCGCTGCATGCGCAGCGACAGCGTTTCGATGCCGGTGAGGATCAGGAAGGCGTTGAACGGCGACAGCGCCGGACCGATGTCGCGCAGGCCGAGCACGCGGCACGCGATCGCGAAAGCGAAATTGCCGAACGTCTCGTGCAGCACGATGCCGTTATATTCCGGCCGCGGATCGGACAGCATCGGATAGCGGCCTTCGCGCGACCAGTTGAAGGTGCCGCCGTCGACGATCATGCCGCCGATCGAGTTGCCATGGCCGCCGAGGAATTTGGTGAGCGAGTGCACCACGATGTCGGCGCCGTGCTCGAACGGCTTGCACAGGTAGGGCGTCGCCAGCGTGTTGTCGACGATCAGCGGCACGCCCGCCTTGCGGGCGATGTTCGACACCGCCTCGATGTCGGTGATGACGCCGCCGGGATTCGCGATCGACTCGATGAAGATTGCTTTGGTCTTCGGCGTGATCGCGCGCTCGAAGGTCGAGATGTCGTCCGGGTCGGCCCACACCACGTTCCAGCCGAAGCTCTTGAACGCGTGGTTGAACTGGTTGATCGAGCCGCCATAGAGCTTCTTCGAGGCGACGAACTCCTCGCCCGGCATCATCAGCGCCTGCATGACGAGCACCTGCGCGGCGTGGCCGGACGCGACCGCAAGACCCGCGGTGCCGCCTTCGAGCGCCGCGACGCGCTCTTCCAGCACGGCGTTGGTCGGGTTGCCGATGCGCGTGTAGATGTTGCCGAACGCCTGCAGGCCGAACAGCGAGGCGGCGTGATCGACGTCGTCGAACACGAACGAGGTCGTCTGGTAGATCGGCGTCGCGCGCGCGCCGGTGGTCGGGTCCGGCTGTGCGCCGGCATGAATGGAAAGCGTATTGAAGCCGGGCGTGCGATCTTCGCTCATGGGGGTCCTCGTGTCGCCGAATGTCGGTTCGGGTTTATCGGAGCGCGGGTATGCGTCAAGACAAGGGCAGGTGAGAGAGACGTGATGTGCGGCTTGCCGCGGAAAACGGCCGATTTGTTCTCGCAAGCGCGGCGGACGGAGACGATCTTACCGTATCTTGCCTACCGCACCTTGATATTGGCGGCGCGGATCACCTCGCCCCACGCCTCGATGTCGGTCTTGATCTGCTTGGCGAAATCTTCCGGCGTGCTCGCGATCGGCGTGTAGCCGAGCTCGAGCCAGCGCGCCTGCATCTCGGGCGACGCGGATCACCTTCACGATCTCGCGGTTGAGCAGCGTGACGATCTCGGCCGGCGTTCCGGCGGGCACGAACACGCCCTGCCAGGCGTCGCCCTTGATCTTCGGGAAGCCCGCTTCGGTGAGCGTCGGAATATCGGGCAGGGCGGGCGAGCGTGTCGCGCCCGACACCGCAAGTGCGCGCAGCTTGCCTTCCTTGATGAGCGGTGCGGCTGGCGGCAGCGCGCCGAACGAGATCGGCGTGTGACCGGCGATCGCGGACCCGACCGCAAGGCCGCCGCTGTTGAACGGCACATGCACGAGGTCGAGATTGTTCTGCAGGCGGAATTGCTCGCCGATCAGGTGCGGCGTGGTGCCGAGTCCGCCGGACGCATACGAGTGCTTCGCGGGTGCGGCGCGCACGAAGTCGGCAAGCTCTTTCAGCGTGTTCACCGGCACCGAGGGATTGACCGCCACGACGTTCGCGACGTCGAGCGCGAGCGTGACCGGGTCGAAGTCCTTGTAGGGCTCGTAGGAGATCTTCTCGTACAGCGTCGGATTGACGACGTAGAGGTTCGACACGAACACGACCGTGTAGCCGTCGGCCGCGGCGCGTGCGCCTTGGCTCAGGCCAATATTGCCGCCGGCGCCCGGCGCATTCTCGACATAGAACTGCTTGCCGAGATTCTCGGAAAGCTTGCCCGCCATGATGCGGGCGAACACGTCGGTCGGGCCGCCGGGCGCGAGCGGCACGAGGATGCGAACGGGACGGTTCGGATAAGGCTGCGCGGAAGCGTGGGAGAGGGCGCCGATCACCGCAAGCGAAGACAAACGCCAGTGCGGTGAATAAGCGCCTCATCCGTCGCCCCCCTTGGCGGCGCGGTCGGTCGCGTCGGTCGCGCCGCCGGCCAGTGTCGTGCGGTTCAGCGACATGCGCTGGACACCGCCGCCGAGCATCTTAGCGCGTTTGGAGGACAATGTGCGCGAGTTGATGCCCATCCAGCCGATCTCGGAGGAGAGGCGGCCGTACTCGATTTTCGGGCAGCGGTTCATCACCACCTTCATGCCGTTCGCTTCGGCGAGCGCCGCGGCCTCGTCGCTGCGCACGCTGAGTTGCATCCAGATCACGCGCGGCTTCGGCGAAAGGGTCAGCGCTTCCTGCACAATCGGCAGCGCGTATTTCGAGGCGCGAAAGATATCGACCATGTCGATCGGCTCCGGCACGTCCGCCAGACGGCCGTAGATCTTGCGGCCGAGCAATTCCTTGCCGTCGAGCCCCGGGTTGATCGGGATCATGTTGTAGCCGCGCTCGGCGAGATACTTGAATGCGAAATAGCTCGGACGGTTGTCCTTCGCCGACGCGCCGACCATCGCGATGGTCTTCACGGTGTTGAGGATGCCGCGGATGTAGCTGTCGTCATAGCTGTCGTGATTCATGATGCCTGGCTTCGCATGCTCACGACATCATATGGCCATCAGGCTGGACGGGGTCCAGCCTGATGCAGTCCGACTAAAGATGGAGGCGAGGCGCGGCTCAGCGGATCAGGATGTTGAGCGGCTTGCCGGGACGCTGGGTGTTCGTGGCGGTCTTCATTGGCTTCGCGGCGACGGGCTGCATCGAAACGTTGCGGCTGGTGGTGCGGACCGGAGCGGCGGCCGGAGCCGGCGCGGTCGACGCATACGCGGTCGCGGTGTTGTTGGCCGGGGAATACTTGTCCATCACCATCTGGCAGGCCGTGCTCAGCTTGGCCTTGTTCTGGACCATGCAGGCAATGGTGCGCGTCTTGTCGGGGATCGTCGCCGAACAGACGCGGAAGGCGTCGTTCATGCAGGCGTTCTGCTCTTCGGCGGACTGCGCAATGGCTGCGCCCGCGGAGAGCAGGGTCAGCGCGGCTGCGAGAATAATGCGGTTCATTGGATGTCCCCTTCTTGCCCGGGGGGATCGGGATGCCCGTCTGGCCCGCCCTGAGCCGAAACAAGCGCCGTCGTGTCCCCTTCACAGGGTTAGACGCGCCGGGGAGGCAAAAGGTTCAATCGGGCGTCTGTATCGTTAGTAACGCGTAAACACCGCTGTCTCTCAGGCCGGGCTCCGTTCGGCCAGAAGGACGCGCAAACGGGCGTTTTCGGCCTGCAGGGCGGCGTAGCGCTCCTGAATCGTGGCCATCATCCCCTCGATTTCGGTCTCTGACAGGCGGGCGGTGATGTGCTGGGAGCAGTTCGCGTCCCAGGCCTCGATGGTGAACAGGATCACCCGCTCGGGCCTCGCCTTGTAGCCCTGGTCGAACAGCTTCTGGACCAGCGCGTCGTCATTCTCGACTGCCCGGGCGCGGCCCCACAGCTTGATGCGCTGGCGGCGGGAGAAATCGATCAGAAACAGGTAGGCGCGGTCGTTTTCCGACAGGTTTCCAAGCGTGATGTACTGCCGGTTGCCGCGGTAGTCGGCGAAGCCGAGCGTGCGCTCGTCGACGACCTTGATGAAGCCTTTCGGCCCGCCGCGATGCTGGATGTAGGGCACGCCATCCGCCGAGGCCGTGCCGAGGAACGCCGTGTCCTGCTCGGCGATGAAGGCGGCAAGCTCCGCCGTGACGCGATCGGGAAATCCGGCTTCGGTCTTCCTGGCGTAGGCGCCGGCCGAGCCGCGCTCGGCCTGTGCGCGCCGCGTGGCCGGGCTGAAGACGATGTTGCTGTTGCTGCTGCTGCTGTTGTTGCTGTTGTTGCTGCTGTTGGTCATGGCGCCAAAATAAGTGCAATCTGTTCAACAGCCACGCAAGAATGCGTGAGCTACTTCGTCTCGATCACCTTCCGGCACTTGTCGCTGATCTTGTCCTTGTTCTCTTCCAGGCAGGTCAGCAGCACGCCCGGGTCCTCGCCTTTGCCCTTGCAGAACTTGACGACGTCGGGACGGCAGGCGGCGCGTTGTTGAGGCGTGCCTTGCGCGAAGGCGGCCGAAAACGGCACGGACAGAAGAACAGCGATCACACTCAAACGAAGAAACATCCGGCATCCTTATGGTTTGACGGGCGTAACCAGCCGCCAAAAGTGTCATGATCGTGACGGCGTCGCGACCGCGAACATCAACGATCTTCCCAGCTTGGGGTTCGCTTTTCGATAAATGCGCCGATCCCTTCCTCCGCATCACGCGCCAGCATGTTCTCGACCATAACGTCGGAGGTGTAGCGATAGGCGTCCGCCAGACTCATTTCGAGCTGGCGATAGAATGCCTCCTTGCCGATTTTCACCGTCAGTGCCGACTTCGAGGCAATTTGCCGCGCGACCTTCAGCGCTTCATCACGCTCTGCGCCGGGCGCAACGACGCGATTGATTAGCCCGATGCGGTGCGCCTCTTCGGCGGAGACTAAATCGCCCAGGAGCAGCATTTCCATCGCGGCTTTCCGCGAGACATTGCGCGACAGCGCCACCATGGGCGTCGAGCAGAACAGGCCGATATTGACGCCAGGTGTCGCGAACTTCGCCGCGCTCGAGGCGATCGCGAGATCACAGCTTGCGACGAGCTGACAGCCGGCCGCGCTCGCGGGGCCTTGCACTGCTGCGATCACGGGCTTCGGCAGGTGCACGATCGCCTGCATCATCGTGGCGCAGGCATCCATCAGCTGCTTGAAATAGGCGCGTCCACGATCGGCATCGCTGCGCCGCGCGGTCATCTCTTTCATGTCGTGGCCGGCGGAGAATGCCGGTCCGTTCGCCGCGATGACGATCGCGCGCACGCGCGTGTCGGCCGAGATGTCGGCAAGTGCTTCTGTCAGCGCCGCGATCAGCGCTTCCGACAGGCTGTTGCGCGCCTGCGGCCGATTGAGCGTGAGCACCGCGATCGTCGTCGAGGTCTTCGCGCAGCAGGACCGGCGCGGTGCTGGTGCGAACGGGAGCGTTCATGGCGCGAACTTAGTCCCCGCGCAGGCTGGTTGCAGGTCCAATGCGAGCGGGATTGATCGCCGCGGCGCTTGCGCCTATCCGTGAACGCTCACGGAGACGGCATGATGGATGCGGTGGGAAGGCGGCCGGGCGTTTTGTCGGCCGCGCAAGTCGAGCGAATTGCTGGCGCGCGAGTTCGCGCAGATGGCCGGCACGGGCTCGCCGAACGTGATCGAGGACGCCTGGCACGGCGGCTGCCGCGTCCGGCGCAAGTTCAGCGACAAGTCGCTGCGGCCGGGCGGCACGATCTCCGGCCCGACGATGATGGGGCTGACGGACTTTGCGATGTACGTGGCGATCCTTGCGTCGATCGGCCCCGTGCCGCTCGCCGTCACGACCAATCTCAACATCAATTTCCTGCGCAAGCCGGAGCCGAAGGACCTGATCGCCGAAGTGCGGCTGATCAAGCTCGGCAAGCGGCTGGCGGTCGGGGACGTGCAGATCTACTGCGAGGGCGACAACGAGATGGTGGCGCACGCGACCTCAACATATTCGATCCCGCCGCCCGAGCACCGCAAGAGTTGATGGTTATATAATACCTATTTTCTATCCATTTGAATTTGCTGCATCTTTATCTGAGTGGGAAGCGTTGACCGCGCATCTGGCGCCTTGTAGAACGCCGCGCTTCGCTGGCTCTGCCAGCGTCCTTTTTTCACTGGATGACACCATGAGCACGTATTCGGCAAAGGCTGCCGACATTGAAAAGAAGTGGGTGCTGATCGACGCCAAAGGGCTGGTCGTCGGCCGCCTCGCGACGCTGGTTGCCATGCGCCTGCGCGGCAAACACAAGCCGTCCTACACGCCCCACGTCGATGACGGCGATAACATCGTCATCATCAACGCCGACAAGGTGGTGCTGACCGGCCGCAAGCGCGAGAACAAGGTCTATCACCATCACACCGGCTTCATCGGTGGCATCAAGGAGCGCACCGCGAAGCACATTCTCGAAGGCCGCTTCCCGGAGCGCATCGTCGAGAAGGCCGTGCAGCGCATGCTTCCGCGCGGGCCGCTCGGGCGTCAGCAGTTCGGCAATCTGCGCGTCTACAAAGGTCCCGATCATCCGCACACGGCGCAGCAGCCGGAGTTGCTCGATGTCGGCGCCATGAACCGCAAGAACGTGAGGGCCTGACCGTGTCCATGCAATCGCTCGATCAACTCGGCAGCCTCAAGCCGGCGGCGCCCGAGTCTCCGAAATACGTGCAGAAGCTCGATAAGCAGGGCCGCGCCTACGCGACCGGCAAGCGCAAGAACGCGGTCGCGCGCGTGTGGATCAAACCGGGCGCCGGCAAGATCGTCGTGAACGAGCGGGCCATCGAGGTATTCTTCGCGCGTCCCGTGCTGCGCATGCTGATCCAGCAGCCGATCGTGGCGACCAACCGCGCGGGCCAGTACGACGTAATCTGCCGTGTGTCTGGCGGCGGGCTGTCCGGACAGGCAGGCGCGGTGCGTCACGGCATCTCGAAAGCGCTTGACCTACTTCGAGCCGGATCTGCGCGGCGCGCTGAAGCGCGGCGGCTTTCTGACGCGCGACAGCCGCGTGGTTGAGCGCAAGAAGTACGGCCGTGCGAAGGCGCGCCGCTCGTTCCAGTTCTCGAAGCGCTGACGCATTCGACATTTCGTTACGGAAGGGCGCGCTGCGGCGCGCCCTTTTATTTTTGCGATACCCGCGCAGCGGTACGCAGTTGCGCGTAAGCGTTAACGCTCCGGCAGCGTTTTCCGGGCACCAATGGCGGTGGGGAGGCCGCTGTCGCGGCGACAGGCCGGAGCAATGCAGCTTCACATCCCGACGTTGGCGCTGGTCGCGGTGTTCGTCACCGGGATCCTTGGGCTGCTGCTGCTGCTGGCATGGCGGCGCGACCAAAGCACCGATGCGCTGCCCTGGTGGGGCGGCGGATACCTCATCGGCGGCGTTTCGTTCGGCCTGCTGTCCGCGCGCGGCTCGATTCCGGACGTATTTTCGATCGAGATCGCCAACGGGCTGCTGCTGCTTGGCTACGGGTTCCTGCTGGCAGGAACCCGCGCCTTCAGCGGCCGCGAAACGCCGGTCACCACGTTTCTCGTCGCGCCGCTGATCTGGCTTACGGCGATGCAGGTACCGACGATCGCCGCGGACATCAATTTGCGCGTCGTCATCGTCTCCAGCATGCAGTGCACGTTCGTACTGCTGATGGCCTACGAATTCTGGCGCGAGCGCGCCGAGCCGCTGCTGTCACGCTGGCCGACCATCATCGTGCTGTGCACCCACGCCGTCATTCTTAGCGGGCGCATGATCGTCGTGACAGTCACGCCGATCACGTCGCATGCAGACCTGTTCCGCAGCCCGATGTTCGCCCTGATGGCATTCGGCACGGTGCTCTACACGATCACCTTCGCGTTCCTGCTCCTCTCGATGACCAAGGAGCGGACAGAGATGCTTCACAAGATCGCCTCGCTGGTCGACCCGCTCACAGGGCTCGCGAACCGGCGCGCATTCATGATGGACGCGGACGCGACCATCGCGACGCGCGCCTCGCGCAGCGAGCCGCTCGCCGTGCTGGTTGCCGACCTCGATCACTTCAAGGCGATCAACGACGTGTATGGCCACGCGGTCGGCGACCGTGTGTTGAAGACGTTCGCGACGGTGCTGAACCGATGCGTCGGCATGACCGATTTTCCGGGCCGTCTCGGCGGCGAGGAATTCGCCATCTTGCTTCCCGGTAAGGGCGAGGCTGCGGCGCGCGAACTTGCCGAACGCATCCGCCGCACCTTCGCGGAGGGTGCCAGCGAGGTGAATGGGCATTCCGTCGCCGCGACTGTCAGCATCGGAGTTTCTGCCTCGCGTATCGGCGTGCACGATCTTGAGGGGCTGATCGGGCAGGCGGATCGCGCGCTCTATCAGGCGAAGGAAGCCGGGCGCAACCGCGTCGCCGTGTATGAGGGCGAGGGCGCTCTGGAGCCTGATCCGCGGGTCGCATTCGCAGCCTGACAAATTTCGCCGCGATGCGGCAAAGCTTCGAAACCCGCCGTTTACCTGGATTGCCTAGGCTTCGTGCCATGGCTCACTCGCGTACCATTGCCAACCTCGAGGCGGACATTGTCGCGCTGCGCGCCGCTGCCGACCGTGCCGGAACGGCGCTCGCCTGTCTGTTCTCGACGTCCGACGAATTCGAAGCCGAGGTCGTACGCGTGCGCCGCGAGCAGGGCGCGTTTCGCGCGAAGACCCACAAGCGCGGTCCGTGGTGGGCGGCCGCCGTCGCTGGCGTGCTGGCGCTTGCCTTTTGGCTATTCTGACCGACGTCGCAGACGCACAACGAAAAAAGGGCTCCCGAGGCGCCCTTTTTCCTTTCCGGCGGGTGAGGCCGATTACTTGATGTTGTTGTTCAGCGTCAGGTCGAACGACGCTTTGGCGATGAAGGCTTCGCTGCACCACTTGGTGGCGCCGGTCGGCACGCCACGCGGATCGCCGACCAGAAGCTGGCACTGCCCCGTGCTCAGATCGGTGTCGTGATAGCGGAAGTCGAGCGTGAAGACCTTGTAGGTGAAGCCGAAGCCAGCGTTCCAGTAGGTGTAGTCCGGCAGGTCAAACGGAGCGGTAAACGGGTAGTTTGTCGCTGTGCCGAGCCAGTAGTGCGCGGCTTCGGCCGAGACGTACGCGCCCACGTCAGTTGGGAGCATTGACGAGGGGAGCGTGACCTTGACAGTGCCGCCTGCAAACGTGCCCGGCGCGCCCGTGTTGAGGAAGCTGTCGGCGTAGTAGACGTAGGCGCCGAGCGCCAGCCAGTCGGTCGCCGTCCAGGTGACCTTGCCGTAGACTTCCCAGAAATCGGTGTCGTTAAGCGTCAGCGGCGTACCGGTGAACACGTCGGTCACGCCAACGTTGCCGGGCAGGATCCACTGCTGAACTTCGCGCGGATAGTAGTAGTACATAAAGCCGAAATCGAACGCGAGCGGTCCAATCGTCGGGCGGATACCGGCGTAGAAATCGAACTCGCCAGTCGGGGTGGTCGGGAGCTTGGTGCTCCAGGCCCATGCGCCCGCGTAGAGCTCGATGTTCGAATGAATCTTGCAGCGCGGCTCGAAGTAGGCCCAAGCGCCCGGACCACGATCGGTCTGCGAAACGCCGCGGAAGTTATAGTCGCTCTGGATGCCGCCGCCGAAAGCGATATCGCACGGTGGCGGTGTCGGCTCGGCCTTCTTCATCGGTGCTTTGCGCACGATGTCGGCCGCCAGTGCCGAAGTGGCCATCAGGGCCAATGCGGCGATCGAAGTTGCGATGGTCTTTGTGATTGTCATGACTTCCCCCGCCTATGCGGTTAGTGGCCCCAAATGTGCGATTTCTTACTCGACCGCAGGCACCCGGATACGCGGCACCAAATCGCTATGACGAGATATTGACGGCCCTGTTAGAAGAGTCGTGAGCACAAAGAATTCGCAATTGCTGCCTGTTTGGGCGAAAGCCCTTGTTTCTAAAACATTACTTCCGGCGTGTGGCGTGTCTGCCACAGTTTTCGGAGCTGCTGACGTCTGGGAACCCAAGGTTGTGCACCGGCCACTGGGCGTGGTTCACGAAAAAAGGGCGCTCCGGAGAGCGCCCTTGAGGTAGCCGCGTCGCCGCGGCGATCGGGAGGAAGAACGCGTTACCCGGAGTAGTACATCACGAACTCGACCGGATGCGGGGTGTGCTCGAACTTGATGACCTCGGTCATCTTCAGCTCGATGTAGCTGTCGATGAAATCGTCGTCGAACACGCCGCCGGCCTTCAGGAACTCGCGATCTTTGTCGAGGCTCGTGAGCGCTTCGCGCAGGGAGCCGCACACCGTTGGAATCTTCTTCAACTCCTTTGGCGGCAGATCGTAGAGGTCCTTGTCCATCGCCGGACCCGGATCGAGCTTGTTCTTCACGCCGTCGAGGCCGGCCATCAGCATCGCGGCAAAGCCGAGATACGGATTGGCGAGCGGATCGGGGAAGCGGACTTCGACGCGCTTGGCCTTCGGGTTGGTGGTGAACGGGATGCGGCACGAGGCTGAACGGTTGCGCGCCGAGTAGGCGAGCAGCACCGGCGCTTCGAAGCCCGGGACCAGACGCTTGTAGGAGTTGGTCGTCGGGTTGGTGAAAGCGTTGATCGCCTTCGCGTGCTTGATGATGCCGCCGATGTAGTGGAGGCAGGTCTCCGACAGGTCGGCGTACTTGTTGCCGGCAAACACCGGCTTGCCGCCCTTCCAGATCGACTGGTGGCAGTGCATGCCCGAGCCGTTGTCACCGTAGATCGGCTTCGGCATGAAGGTCGCGGTCTTGCCGTAGATGTTGGCGACCTGGTGGATGCAGTATTTGTAGATCTGCAGGTGGTCGGCCATCGTCACCATCGGGCCGAACTTCAGGCCCAGCTCGTGCTGTGCCGACGCGACTTCGTGGTGATGCTTCTCGACCACGCAGCCCATCTTCGCCATCGAGGCCAGCATTTCGCCGCGCATGTCCTGCGCGCGAGTCCTGCGGCGGGACCGGGAAGTAGCCGGCCTTGGTATTGACGCGGTGGCCGAGGTTTCCGCCCTCGTACTGCGTGTCGTAGTTGGTCGGCAGTTCGATCGAGTCGAGCTTGTAGCCGGTGTTGTACGGGTCAGCCTTGAAACGCACGTCGTCGAACACGAAGAATTCGGCTTCGGGTCCGAAGAAGATCTGGTCGCCGACACCCATCGACTTCACCATCGCCTCGGCCTTTTTGGCGATGCCGCGCGGGTCGCGGTTATAGGGCTCGCCGGTGGTCGGCTCGAGAATGTCGCAGACGATCGAGATCGTCGTCTCGGCGAAGAACGGGTCGATCGTTGCGGTCGCCGGATCCGGCATCAGGCACATGTCGAACTCGTTGATCGCCTTCCAGCCCGCGATCGAGGAGCCGTCGAACATGACGCCTTCGGCAAACGTCTCTTCCTCGATCATCGTCTTGTCGAAGGTGACGTGCTGCCACTTGCCGCGCGGATCGGTGAAACGAAAATCGACGTACTTCGCGTCGCTGTCCTTCATCAGCTTGAGGACATCTTTAGCCGTCTTCATGGGATCGATACCCTTTCTTAGAAACCCAATCGTTTGGGGGAGAGCGCGGGGCCCCGCGCGTCAGATCGCGTCCAATCCGGATTCCCCCGTTCGGATCCGGATTGCTTCTTCGATGTTCGAGACGAAAATCTTGCCGTCCCCGATGCGGCCGGTCTGTGCAGCGCGGCGGATCGCATCCACGGCTTTTTCAACCATGTCGTCGCCGAGTACCACCTCGATCTTCACCTTGGGGAGAAAGTCCACGACGTACTCGGCGCCGCGATAGAGCTCGGTGTGGCCCTTCTGGCGGCCGAAGCCCTTTGCCTCGATCACCGTGATTCCCTGCAGCCCAACTTCCTGAAGCGCTTCCTTCACCTCGTCGAGCTTGAATGGCTTGATGATGGCCTCGAGCTTCTTCATCGCCTTATCCGTGCCTCCCGAACTCCAAGGCGAGAGCGCCATTTGCGGAGCTGCCCACCGGTTAGCAGGGTCCATGCCAACCACGCCGGCGGCCTGAAAACCGTTTATTTTGAAGTCGTTGTGATGATTTCGCGGGCCTCGCCTCTGGGGCCGTTTGTAGGAGTTGTCCAAAAAACAGGCAACATGATTATTTCTTGTTCAGCGTCGACGGGAGCTGGCGGCTGTTTTCCCGGGATTTTTGCCGTGTCGCCAGGTGGCGCTCGGCTACGGTCGCAATGCGATGAACGAGCTTCTGACACCCGGCGAGATGGCGGAGTGCGACCGGTTGACGATCGCCGCCGGCACGCCGGGCATCGTGCTGATGGAGCGCGCCGGCCGCGCGGTCGCGGATGCGGTCGCTCGCCACCCGCTCGGTACCCGCGTGCTGGTCGTCGCGGGGCCGGGCAACAACGGCGGTGACGGGTTCGTGGCGGCGCAGCGTGCTCGCCGAGCGCGGCTATCCGGTGCGGATGATGTTGCTCGGCGAAGTCGGTGCGCTGCGCGGCGATGCCGCAGAGGCTGCGCGCGGATGGACCGGACCGGTTGAGGCGGCCACGCCGGACGCGGTGTCAGGTGCGGGCGTGATCGTCGATGCGCTGTTCGGCGCAGGTCTTAATCGCGCGGTCGAGGGCGAGGCGCGCGCGCTGATCGAAGCGATGAACGCGAGCGGCGCGCCCATCGTCGCGGTCGATCTGCCGAGCGGGATCAACGGCGCGAGCGGGCAGGTGATGGGTGCCGCCGTGAAGGCGAGCGAGAGCGTGACGTTCTTCCGCCGCAAGCCCGGCCACGTGCTGCTGCCGGGGCGGCTTCATGCCGGCACGGTGCGCGTTGCCGACATCGGCATTCCGGACAGCGTGCTTGAGACGGTTCGCGTGCGCACATTTGCGAACG
The DNA here is from genome assembly GCA_963779545.1 of uncultured Alphaproteobacteria bacterium. GTDB lineage: Bacteria > Pseudomonadota > Alphaproteobacteria > Rhizobiales > Xanthobacteraceae > PALSA-894. The sequence continues at coordinate 787,887 of CAVZYQ010000023.1, forward strand.
GCGTCGCGCTGTGGGGCGACGCATTTCCGGTGCCTCGCCTCGACGGGCACAAATACGCACGCGGGCACGCGGTGGTGGTCTCGGGCGATCTCTCGTTCACCGGTGCGGCGCGGCTTGCGGCCCGCGGCGCGTTGCGGGCAGGGGCGGGGCTCGTGACACTGGCGAGCCCGCGCACGGCACTCGCCGTCAATGCAGCCGCGAGCCTTGCAGTGATGGTTCGCGCGGTTGACGGCGCCGCTGAGTTGCGTGGGTTGCTCGACGACAGGCGGCTGAACGCGGTCGCGCTTGGGCCCGGCCTTGGCGTTGGGACCGACACGCAGGAACTCGTGGCGGCGGCGCTCGACGGTGACCGGGCGGTGGTCCTCGATGCCGATGCGCTGACAGTCCTTCCAGGGCGAGCGCGAACGCACTGTTTGCCGCCATCAAGAGCCGGACGCGCCCGGTCGTGCTGACACCGCATCGGCGGCGAGTTCAGGCGGCTGTTCAAAGAGAGCGCGCAAGTCACTGAAAATGGATCGAAAGTCGAGCTGGCGCGGATGGCCGCCAGAGCTTCCGGCGCGATCGTTTTGTTAAAGGGCGCTGACACCGTAATCGCCGCGCCCGATGGGCTTGCTGCGATCAACGAGAACGCGCTCGCCCTGGCTGGCAACCGCCGGCTCGGGTGACGTGCTCGCCGGAATCATCACGGGCCTGCTTGCGCAGGGGATGCCGGCGTTCGAGGCCGCCTGCGCCGGGGCGTGGCTCCACGGCGAGGCCGGCAGCGACGGCGGGGCCGGGCCTGATCGCAGAGGATTTGCCGGAGGCATTCCCGGCCATCTACCGGCGCTTGTTCGCGCAGGCTAGGTCACTTCGAACCACGCGACTGACTGCGCGGCCGCGCCGATCGCGCGCGACGCCAGCAGCCATTTGCCCGGATTGTCAGCGATGAACGCGACACGCGTTGTCCGCTGTGGCAAGCACGGGATGGTGTCGAGCCAGAATGGCTTCCAGCCGTCATCGAGTGCATCGAGCAGGCGTACGTGATGGCCGTGGATGTGGAGCACCGCCGGACGCGCCGCGCCGTTCTTGATTGCCAGTTGAACCGTCCGGCCGCGTTTGACCGAAAACAGAGGCTTCGGCGGCGCGGCGGCATCGCCCGCGTTCGGATCGAGATCGACGCGCAGCGCGCCGCGGAAATCCATGCGCTCCGGCAGCGGATTTGGCTCCAGCGCCTTGACGGGTTCGCCGGCGAATCCGCTCGACATCGTGGCGCCGGGCGGCACGGCGCCATCGCCATAGACAAGCTGTGCGAGCGTCACGTCCGCATCGCCCATGCGCGCAAGGATTGGAGCGGTGGTGCCCGGCTTCATCACGGCGTCGATGAAAACATCGGTGCGGTTGCCGGGCGCGAGCGTGATGCGGCTCTCGCGGGCGAGAAACGGCTCGGCCGGTTGGCCATCGATCGCCACGACATGCATCGGGTGGCCGTCGATGCGCAGCGTGACGATGTCCTCGGTTGCATTGGCGAGCCGGAGCCGCAGCCGGTGTTTCGGCCACAACGGAATATCGAGCCGCGCGAGACCATTCGCGGTGAATCCTGAATCAGTACTTTCGATCAGCACCGCGACGTCATCGTCGACTTTAGGCGGGGTTTTGTCCTGCACGATGAGCAGGCCGGCGAGGGCACGGTTCTGCGGTGCGCGAACCGGCGGGCGATACCAGAACGTCCCCGCATCGGGCGGCGTGAAGCGGTAGTCGAAGCTCGCGCCCGGTGCGACAGGCTTCTGGGTGAGCCAAGTTCCATCCATGGCATTCGGTACGCGCACGCCATGCCAATGGATCGCGGTCTCGACGGAAAGCTCGTTGACGAGCCGGACCCTTAGCTCTTCGCCGCGCCTGATCCGCAGGATCGGCCCCGGAACCGTGCCGTTATAGCCGTCGTCACGGGCGCGAATGACCCGGAATCCATCCGTCTGCGCGGCGGCGCGGGGCAAATCGGGCAGGGCGGCTGCAACGCTTGCGGCCAGCACCTGTCGGCGGGTGGAAAGGAGCGCCATCAGGGCTTACCTACCGGGCCGGAACGTCCCGCCGCACCTTCATTTTCTTGATGCGCGGGCTGCAGGAAGCAGCGTGATATAAGCCGCGCCGCCTTGGGTGCTTGGCTTTTTTCGCCTGATGTCCTTGGCGGGCGTGGCGGAACTGGCAGACGCACTGGATTTAGGTTCCAGCGCCGCAAGGCATGGGGGTTCAAATCCCTCCGCCCGCACCATGCGATCATGAGGATCGCAGCAGTTTCGACCAAGCCCTCGCGCAGCAACACGGGCCAACACGAGCACGATTTGACCATGCAGGTGACGCAGACACTCTCGGAAGGATTGAAGCGCGAATTCCGCGTGGTGGTCCCGGCGAACGAACTCGATTCCAAAGTGAACACGCGGCTCGATGAATTGAAGGGCCAAGTTCGCATCAACGGCTTTCGCCCCGGCAAGGTGCCGGCCGGGCACCTGAAGCGCATGTACGGCAAGTCCGTGATGGCGGAAGCGATCGAGGCGGTCGTGCGCGACACCAACGCCAAGATCGTATCGGACAACGATCTGCGCCTCGCCATGGAGCCGCAGGTCACGCTGCCGACCGAGGAAGACGCGATCAAGTCGGTCATCGAAGGCAAAGCCGACCTCGAATACTCGGTCGCGATGGAGACGCTGCCGAAGATCGAGCTCGCGTCGTTCAAGGACATCGCGCTCGAGAAGCTCGTCGCCGAGGTGACCGAGGCAGAGATCGACGAAGCGGTCAAGCGCATCGCCGACCAGAACCGCCCGTTCCTGCCGAAGGGCGAGGGCGCGCAAGCCGCGACCGGCGACAAGGTGACGATCGCGTTCACCGGCTCGATCGACGGCAAGCCGTTCGAGGGCGGCTCGGCGGAGGACATCGGGGTCGAAATCGGCTCGAACACCTTCATTCCGGGGTTCGAGGAGCAACTCGTCGGCATCAAGGCGGGCGAGAACCGCACCATCAAGTCGTCGTTCCCGGCGAACTATCTGAAGTCCGATCTGGCGGGCAAGGAGGCAGTGTTCGAGGTCACGGCGAAGTCGATCGATGCGCCCGGCGAGATGACCATCGACGATGAGTTCGCCAAAAAGCTCGGCATGGAGTTGATCGCGAAACTGCGCGAGGCCGTGAAGGGCCGCATCGCGCAGGAGCATGCCGGCGCGAGCCGCAACCGGCTGAAGCGGCAGTTGCTCGACGCGCTCGATGAGCGCCACAAGTTCGACCTGCCGCCGACGCTGGTCGATCAGGAATTCCAGAACGTCTGGCAGACGGTCGAGGGCGATCTGAAGCAGCAGGGCCGCAGCTTCGCGGACGAAGGCACCACCGAGGACGAGGCGAAGGCCGAATACCGCAAGATCGCGGAGCGCCGCGTGCGTCTTGGACTGGTGATCGCCGAGATCGGCGACAAGAACCAGATCAAGGTGACCGACGAGGAAGTGCAGCGCGCGGTCGTCGAGCGCGCGCGGCAATTCCCGGGGCAGGAACAGCAGGTCTGGGAATACTACCGCAACAACGCGCAGGCGGTCGCGAGCTTGCGCGCGCCGATCTACGAGGAGAAGGTTGTCGACTTCCTGATCGAGCTTGCCAAGGTGAACGAGAAGAAGGTCGCGCGCGAAGAACTCTACAAGGAAGACGACGAGGACAAGCCGGCCGAGAAGGCCGCGGGCTGACGTCGCGTAAGCCTCTGCGCTGCGCCGCGCGAATCGTGGAATAAGCGGGCGGTGAGTCGTTGCGCGAGGCGACCCTTCTCTTGTGGCGTAGCGATACCTAGATGTGAGCCCGGGCTGGGCGCGGCGTTGCGTCCAGCCGAACGAACAGGTCTGAAGCAATGCGCGATCCCGTCGAAACCTACATGAATCTCGTTCCGATGGTGGTCGAGCAGACCAACCGCGGCGAGCGCGCATACGACATCTTCTCGCGCCTGCTGAAGGAGCGCATCGTTTTCATCACCGGCGGGATCGACGACGGCGTGTCGACGCTGGTGGTCGCGCAGCTTCTGTTCCTCGAAGCCGACAATCCGAAGAAAGAGATCGCGATGTACATCAACTCGCCCGGCGGCGTGGTGACGTCGGGCATGGCGATCTACGACACGATGCAGTTCATCCGCCCGGCGGTGGCGACGCTGTGCATCGGGCAGGCGGCTTCGATGGGCTCGCTTCTGCTCGCAGCAGGCGCGAAGGACCAGCGCTTCGCGCTGCCGAACGCGCGCATCATGGTCCACCAGCCCTCAGGCGGCTTCCAGGGGCAGGCGACCGACATCATGCTGCACGCACAGGAAATCCTGAACCTGAAGAAGCGGCTCAATGAAATCTACGTGAAGCACACCGGCCAGCCGCTCAAGAAGATCGAGGATGCGCTGGAGCGCGATACCTTCCTGACGGCCGACGGCGCCAAGGACTTCGGCATCATCGACAAGGTGCTCGACAAGCGGCCTGAGGAACTTCCCGTGCCGGCCAGGACCTGAAGGCCGGCATCCGGCGAAATCCGGATGAGGGTGCCCTTTCCGCGCCGCAATCCCCGTGGTAACTCGGCCCTAAGTGCGCCGCCGGGCACCAGAATTGCATGGTCAGGAGTAGTCCTGACGGCAGCGAGAATTTATCGTTAATGAATTCTTGATTGTCCGGCCCTTAGCATGCTTGCCTAGTATCGAACGGGAGTTTGGGTCGTTCGAAAGGGGATGTTAGGTCCGAAGAGTTTAGACAGGTCGGTTAAGCGCCCGGTGGATCGGGCGGCGGGAGACTGGGAATGAGCAAAGTCGGCGGTGGCGATTTAAAGAATACGCTCTACTGCTCGTTCTGCGGCAAGAGCCAGCACGAGGTGCGCAAGCTCATTGCCGGACCCACCGTGTTCATCTGCGACGAATGCGTCGAGCTGTGCATGGACATCATCCGCGAGGAGAACAAGTCCTCGCTGGTGAAGTCGCGCGACGGCATCCCGACGCCGAAGGAAATCTGCAAGGTCCTCGACGACTACGTGATCGGTCAGCAGCATGCCAAGCGCGTGCTCTCGGTCGCGGTCCACAATCACTACAAGCGGCTCAATCACCAGACCAAACACAACGACGTCGAGCTCGCGAAGTCCAACATCCTGCTGATCGGCCCGACCGGTTCGGGCAAGACGCTTCTCGCGCAGACGCTGGCGCGCATCCTCGACGTGCCGTTCACGATGGCGGATGCGACGACACTGACCGAAGCCGGCTACGTCGGCGAAGACGTCGAGAACATTATCCTCAAGCTGCTGCAGTCGGCCGACTACAATGTCGAGCGGGCGCAGCGCGGCATCGTCTACATCGACGAGATCGACAAGATTTCGCGCAAGTCCGACAACCCCTCGATCACCCGCGACGTGTCGGGCGAGGGCGTGCAGCAGGCGCTGCTCAAGATCATGGAAGGCACCGTCGCTTCCGTGCCGCCGCAAGGCGGCCGCAAGCATCCGCAGCAGGAGTTCCTGCAGGTCGACACCACGAACATCCTTTTTGTGTGTGGCGGCGCATTCTCGGGCCTCGACAAAATCATCTCGGCGCGCGGCAAGTCGACCTCGATCGGCTTCGGCGCGAAGGTCACGGCGCTGGAGGATCGCAAGCAGGGCGAGATCTTCCGCGAGGTCGAGCCGGAGGATTTGCTCCGCTACGGCCTGATCCCGGAATTCGTCGGCCGCTTGCCGGTGGTCGCAACGCTCGAGGACCTCGACGAGGCGGCGCTGAAAAAGATCCTGACCGAGCCGAAGAACGCGCTGGTAAAACAATACCAGAGGCTGTTCGAAATGGAATCGATCGACCTGACGCTGGCCGAAGAGGCGCTCGGCGCGATTTCGCGCAAGGCGATCGAGCGCAAGACCGGCGCCCGTGGGTTGCGCTCCATTATGGAGGGCATCCTGCTCGACACCATGTTCGACCTACCGAGCCTCGAAGGCGTCGAAGAGGTCGTGATCTCGAAAGAGGTTGTCGAGGGCACAGCGCGTCCGCTTTACATCTATGCCGATCGGTCGGACCGGACGGCCGATGGCGCGGCGTCGGCGTGACGCCGGCGGCAAGTGTCGCGATGCGAAAGCGGCGGCGGGAATCGTGCCGCTGTCGCCACATCGGGTGAATATTCACTCGTTTCCAGTGGTTTACTTGACACGCCCCAAGGCGGCGACCACCTATTGTGAACGACCAACTGCGTACCTGATTCCGGCTCGGGCCTGTTTCTGATCGTGCTTCGGGGGCGATGCACGAAATCCTCAGCCCTCCCGCCTCCGGAATTATCCTCGGCACTTCGCTGCGATTGCACCTCGGTGGATCGCGGGGAAGGGGCACAACAACAAGGATACCGACACATGACCGCCTCCAAGCCACGGCCAGCACCTGCTCCTGGCGAGATCCGCGCCTATCCGGTTCTACCGCTGCGCGACATCGTGGTCTTCCCGCACATGATCGTTCCGCTCTTCGTCGGGCGCGAGAAGTCGATCAAGGCGCTCGAAGAGGTGATGAAAAGCGACACGTTCATTCTGCTCGCGACGCAAAAGAATGCCTCCGACGACGATCCCGCGACCGACGCCATCTTCGAGATCGGCACGCTCGCAAGCGTCCTGCAACTGCTCAAGCTGCCCGACGGCACCGTGAAGGTGCTGGTCGAAGGCGCGGAGCGCGCCAAGGTTCTCAAGTACAACGACCGTACCGACTACTACGAGGCGAACGCGCAGGTGCTCGCCGACGAGATGGGCGACAAGGTCGAGGCCGAGGCGCTCGCGCGCTCGGTCGTCACAGAGTTCGAAGGCTATGTGAAGCTGAACAAGAAGGTTTCGCCGGAAGTCGATCGGCGTGGTCCAGCAGATCGAGGACTATGGCAAGCTCGGCGACACCGTCGCGTCGCATCTCGCCGTGAAGATTCCCGACAAGCAGACGGTGCTTGAGACGACCTCCGTCCCGGAGCGACTCGAGAAGGTGCTTGGCCTGATGGAGAGTGAAATCTCCGTCCTGCAGGTCGAGAAACGCATCCGCACGCGCGTCAAGCGCCAGATGGAGAAGACGCAGCGCGAATATTACCTCAACGAACAGATGAAGGCGATCCAGAAGGAGCTGGGCGACGAGGAGGGCCGCGACGAGCTCGCCGAACTCGAAGACAAGATCAAGAAGACCAAGCTCTCGAAGGATGCGCGCGAGAAGGCGACGCACGAGCTGAAAAAGCTGCGGCAGATGTCACCTATGTCGGCCGAAGCGACGGTCGTGCGAAATTATCTCGACTGGCTGCTCTCGATCCCGTGGAACAAGAAGTCGAAGGTCAAGAAGGATCTGCCGCAGGCGCAGCAGACCCTCGACCACGATCACTACGGGCTTGAGAAGGTCAAGGAGCGCATCGTCGAGTACCTCGCGGTGCAATCGCGTGCCAACAAGCTGACTGGCCCGATCCTGTGCCTCGTCGGCCCGCCCGGCGTCGGCAAGACATCGCTAGGCAAGTCGATCGCAAAGGCGACCGGCCGCGAGTTCGTGCGCGTGTCGCTCGGCGGCGTGCGCGACGAAGCGGAGATCCGCGGTCACCGGCGCACCTACATCGGCTCGATGCCCGGGAAGATCATCCAGTCGATGCGCAAGGCGAAGACCTCGAACCCGCTGTTCCTGCTCGACGAGATCGACAAGATGGGCGCCGATTTCCGCGGCGATCCGTCGTCGGCGCTGCTCGAAGTGCTCGATCCGGAACAGAACCACACGTTCGCGGACCACTATCTCGAGGTCGACTACGATCTGTCGAACGTGATGTTCATCACCACGGCGAATACGCTCAACATCCCGCCGCCCTTGATGGACCGCATGGAGATCATCCGCATCGCGGGCTACACCGAGAACGAAAAGGTGGAGATCGCGCGCAAGCATTTGATCCCGAACGCGATCACCAAGCACGGCCTCGACACGAAGGAATGGGCGATCGATGACGAGGGGCTGAAGCTCCTGATCCGCCGCTACACCCGTGAGGCGGGTGTGCGCAACCTTGAGCGCGAGCTCTCGACGCTGGCCCGCAAGGCCGTGAAGGAGCTGATGCTCAACAAGAAGATCAAGTTGGTGAAGGTCACCGACGCAAATCTTGCCGACTACCTCGGTGTGCCAAAATATCGCTATGGCGAAATCGAGGATGCCGATCAGGTTGGTGTGGTGACAGGTCTTGCATGGACCGACGTGGGCGGTGAGTTGCTCACGATCGAAGCCACGCAGATGCCCGGCAAGGGCCGCATGACGGTCACCGGCAACCTGCGTGACGTGATGAAGGAGTTGATCTCTGCGGCGGCATCTTACGTCCGCAGCAGAGCCGTCGCTTTCGGCATCGAGCCGCCCTACTTCGACAGGCGGGACATCCACGTGCACGTGCCGGAAGGCGCGACGCCGAAGGATGGTCCATCCGCGGGCGTCGCGATGGTCACGGCGATCGTTTCGGTAATGACCGGTATCTCGGTTCACCGCGATGTCGCGATGACCGGCGAGATCACGCTGCGTGGCCGGGTGCTGCCGATCGGCGGCTTGAAGGAGAAGCTGCTCGCGGCCCATCGGGGCGGCATCAAGACAGTGCTGATCCCCGAGGAGAACGCCAAGGACCTGGTTGAGATTTCCGACCAGATCAAGGGCGGGCTGGAGATCATCCCGGTGTCGCGAATGGACGAGGTGCTGGCCCGGGCGCTGACCCGCAAACCTGAGCCGATCGAATGGGACGAGGCGACCGCCAAGCCGGTGGGCGTGCCGCCGCCCGAGGAAGAAACCTCAAGCGTCATCGCGCACTGACGGGGTTGCGAAGCAATGAAGGCGGCGCTGGTGACGGCGCCGCCTTTTGTTTGGATCGCGCCTTGCGTTGTAACGCCAAGCAGCGATATTGCGTTGCGGATCGGGCGATTAGCTCAGTTGGTAGAGCGCCTGCTTTACACGCAGGATGTCGGCGGTTCGAGTCCGTCATCGCCCACCAACCTGCGCCGCAGCGGAGCAGGTTGCCCGACGAAGCCCGAAGGGCGAAGGCGGGCCTGTTCCCGGCTTTCGGTTGGCAAGCCAGCCTCAGCGCTCAGTCCTGCAGCCTCCAGCCTGACAGATCCGGCGCCCTAACCAACTCACCTCGACTTCACCGGCCGGTTCGCGAACGATTGCTGCGGTACGCCGCGATTGAGCGACATGTGCGAGTGCGTGCAGAGCCACACGCTGTCGCGCTTGTTGAAGATCATCGTAGCGCGGCCGGGACGGTCGAACGGCGCGCCGTCTTGGCTGTAGCCGGTGCTCGTCCACGGCGCGATGACGGTTGCCATCGTGTTGTCGGATGAAACGAGTATGCGCGTCGCCTTGGTATCGAAGCGGAAGTCAGACGTCTTCGGCCAGACATTATCCCACTGTGTCGACTGCCATGCGGCGAGGCCTGAGATGATGTCGCGGTGCGTACCGAACGCCAGAACATCCGGATGAAACAGCGGCCGCGCGGCGGCGTAATCGACGTCACGCACGTATCCGGAGAACGTCTCCAGCCAGCGAACGAAATAGTCACGCGTCGCCGCGTCGGCTTCGGGCAATGAGGTCATTCAAAGCTCCGCATTTGCGCGAAGTGTAACGCAAAAAGGATGAAGGCTGCCCGTCGTGCCCCCAAGGGAGGACGGACAGCCTTTCAGGCCGACGATTAACCCCGCTTTCGCCGAAGCTACGGCGGGCAGCCTTCTAAACCGGCGACTTGTCCGCCGAAGCGGCAAAGCCGCGAAGGCGGATCAGACGGCTTCCTTCAGTTCTTTCGCGGCGCGGAACGCGACCTTCTTGCTCGCCTTGATCTTGATCGGCTCGCCAGTCGCGGGATTGCGGCCCATGCGCGCGGCGCGCTTGCGGACCTGCAGGATGCCGAGGCCGCCGATGCGAATGCGGTCGCCCTTCTTCAGATGCTTCACGACGAGGTCGACCATGCCGCCGAGGATCGCCTCAGCCTGCTTCTTGGAGAGCTCGTGAGCCTCGGCGACGTTCGCCGAAAGATGCTTCAACGTAACGGTGGGAGCAGTCGTTTTGGTAGCCGCCATGGGTGTCCGTCTCCTGTTGTGGGTAGTGTGACCAACGCAAGTTATGCCCGTCCCATAAGCGATTCTCGCTAGCCTGACTACGTGAATTGCAACAGGCGGGAATCGTGGCACGCAACTTGTTGCGAATCGACGGGCGATTCTAGCCGGTCTTGACTTGGCGGGATACGGGTCGTATCTCAGCGCACCCTTAAGAAAGCCCGAAAATTGGGGCTTTTCCGGGGGCGTAGCTCAGTTGGTTAGAGCGCCGGCCTGTCACGCCGGAGGCCGCGGGTTCGAGTCCCGTCGCTCCCGCCATCCCTCGTTTCCTAAGCGGGGGCAGGGCGATTCCATCGAGTCCGACGTGCCGCACGTGCGATCTGCCCAGCAGCGGATGCTTCGCGGCCGGAGCGTTGCCGACCGCAGATGGTCTCCGCGGACGCGTGCTCATATGTTTGAGGGCCGGGTGAGCTCGCGCAGGAGCCGAGCGGACACAAGCGAATCCCAACTCACAACTCGATCACGTCGATTTTATCGAGCGCTTTCAAAGGCGAGCAAATTTCTTTCCGTTACGTGAGCCGCTTCACCTCCGATCCCGGAGGCTTGGCGCATATTCGCGCTCACAAGCGGTCCGGCAACTGACCTGACCGCCAACACACCAGAGGAGATAGACCATGATCACCAAGACCCTTGCGGCCCTCCTGATCCTCGCCTCGGCGTCCGTGGCCCTGACCTCGAATGCGAGCACGGCCCCGATCAAGCAGGATCAGGCGAACCAGGAATATTCCTGGATGGATCGCGCGTCGCGCGTCACGGACGGCGGCAACTGAATACCGCAACGTTGGGAAGCGGCCGGCGTGCGCCGGCCGCCCCTCCCACGGCAGAAAACCTGAACCGGAGAGCACCCGTCGAAGCTAACTCAGGAAGTAACGACGATGAGCGCATCAACAGGAGCGATGGCCCGAGCACTCAGCTGCGCTGCGGCCATGATTGTTGTGACGGTTGTCGCGGCACTATCGTGCGAGGCGGCTGAGCGGACCGTCTCGCGCAACGAGAGCGGCGTTCCCGCTGAACTCGTGAATATTCCGCTTTGCAGCGCCAGCGAGTCCTTCGACGACTGGTGGCGATGCGCAAGAACAGTGCAAGGACAATAAGCGCTCAACGCGCAACCTGGAGGCTTCGCGGAGGTCTTAAATGTCTCTCACAGAGTCATTGGAGACCTGGTTATGCGGCACCTGGATGATCCGAGACGGCGCAGCTCCGTACAGCAAGCGGCGTTAGCCGGAGACAATGAGTTGAAGCAGCGGACCTTCGCCAAAGGTTTCGGGACGACCCACGCTGCCGGGTCTTCTGAAGCCAATGGCAATGCCGCCATGCCTTCGCGCTCCGGCGTTCCGACGTCGTCTTTTGACAAGCACACGGTATTTCGCCGGCATTCCTTGTTTGGCCAGCTTGGTGAGGAAGCCATCAATCGGCTCGTTTCGTACTCGCGCTCAAAGTCCGTGGCCGCAGGGACGACAATTTTTGAGCGCGGCGATCTCGGCGCCTGTCTGTTCGCAGTGTGCGCCGGTACGGTCAAAATCAGAAATCATTCGACCGAGGGCAAGGATGCGGTCCTCAATCTCATCCATGCGGGCGAAATTTTCGGCGAGATTGCGCTGCTCGACGGGCGTCCGCGAACGGCGAGTGCCGTCGCGGTCACCGACTGCGAGTTGATGGTTATCGATCGACGAGAACTCGCGCCGATGATCGCCAGCATGCCGGACCTGGCGCTCAAGCTAATCGAGATCCTCTGCAACCGGGTGCGGCACACGAGCGAACAGGTCGAGGACGTGATGTTCCTCGGATTGTCGGCACGCCTCGCCAAGACGCTTCTGTCGCTTGCCGAAGACACCGACGCCTCGCGCGGCCGGAAGATTTCCATCACGCAGCGTGAGATTGGTCAGATCATCGGCATGTCGCGCGAAAGCACCAACAAGCAGCTTCGCAGCTGGGAGGCGCGAAACTGGCTGCGGCTTCAACGCGGCAGCATCGTCATTCTCGACGCACGTCCGCTCAAGGACATTGCCGCCGCTGGCGCGGACGATATCGATGAGCCCGATCGATCGTATCAGCCGCGATAGACCGGCGCCGGCTGCGAGAAGAAGCTCAACAGGATGTGCTGCACCAGCTTGTAGTTTTTCTGCTGCAGGCTCGCATGTGAGATGCCAGGCATCACGATGAACTGTTTGTCGGGGTTCGGCAGCTTCTTGAAGAACTCGATCAGGTCGTCAAAGCTCGCGATGCCGTCCCACTGGCCGCGCATGACGAGCGTGGGGACCTTGATGTTCTCCGGGTTCACCACCGGCAGCTTCGAGCACATGTCGACATAGGTGCCGGTCGGCACGCTGTCGTCGAGTTTCAGGATCGCGTCGGCAAACGCATTGATGGTGGCGTCGTCCGCCGCGCCGGGGTGATCGCGGTTGAAGATCGAGAACACGAAGTCCCGGTTGATAGGCCGGCGGTTCTTGGACTGAAATTCAGGCAGCTTCTTCTTGCGTTCGGCGAGCGTCGGCGAGCCTTCGCCGGTCCACACATGCGCATCCAACGCAAGCCGGTCGACCATTTCGGGATGGCGCTCGGCGAACAGGCCCGCGCGCAACGCACCAGATGAAATCCCATAGACGAGAAGAGGGCGGCTGCTACCGCGGGTCTTCTGGATGTACTGTGCTGCTGCGTAGCAATCGTCGGCGCCAAAGGAGATCGGGGCGTTGTTGTCGCGGTCCTTGGTGGAGCGGCCGTAACCCTCCATGTCGACGCACCAGGTGTCGTAGCCCTGCCGCGCGAAGTATTCCATCGCGGAGGAGTCCGGCCGGCCCGGTACGTCGAGGTCGAAAGTCGGCTGTGAGGCCATGGAAGAGCCGTGCACGAACAGGATCGTGCCCTTCGTGCTTGCCGGATCGCCCGCGACCTTGTTCCACATGAAGAGCTTGACATCGCCCTTGGCGGTCCAGTGTTCGGTGCCGGGGAGACGGACTTGTACGTTCATTTTCGTTTTTGCCTTCTTTGTTTAATTCACGCCGATATTGTTCGCCTTGATCAGCTTGCCCCAGCGCTCGATCTCGGACTCGATGTAGATGCCGAACTCCGGCGGGCTCATGATCATGACGTTCGCGCCCTGACGGCTCCAAGAACTCCTGAATGTCGGGCCGGGCCAGGATCTTGTTGATCTCGCGGTTGAGCAGGTCGACGATCTCCTTCGGCGTGCCGGCGGGCGCCATCACGCCGATCCAGATCGTGGCGTTGTACTCGGGAATTCCGGCTTCAGCCACGGTCGGCACCTGCGGCAGGATCGGCGAACGTGCCTTTCCTGATGTCCCGAGCGCCTTCACCCGGCCGTCCTCGATCGTCGATGCCATGGTCGGAACGGAATCGAACATCATGTCGATCTGGCCCGAGACGATGTCGCCGCGCGCGCCGGTCGAGCCCTTGTACGGGATGTGGACGATGTCGATGCCAGCGAGGTTTTTGATCAGTTCGCCGGCCATGTGGTAGTTCGAGCCCGGACCGGATGAGCCATAGTTCAGCGTGCCGGGTTTTGCCTTCGCCAGCGCTATCAGCTCCTTCAGGCTGTTGACCGGCGAGCGCTGCGGCACCACCAGCACCAATTCCGAAGCCATCAGCGAGGCGACCGGCAGGAAGTCGCGCATCAGACGATAAGACTTATTCGGGTTGAGTGTCTCGACCGTCGTCTGCGTCGCCGAAATCATCAGCAGCGTGTAGCCGTCGGGCGCGGCGCGGGCGACTTCGGTCGTGCCGATGATGGTGCCGGCGCCGGGGCGGTTCTCCATCACGATCGGCTGGCCGAGGGATTTGCGCAGTTCCTCGCCAAGCGCACGCGTGAACACGTCGGTCGGCCCGCCGGCACCGAACGGCACGATGAAGCGGATGGTGCGGTTGGGATAATCCTGCGCGGCCGCGGGCGTGGCGAGCGCCGTCAGCGCAAGAATCAGAAGCGGTGTGAGTCGCTTCGCCATGGCGCGCTACACCGCAACCTTGATTGCTGCCGGCGCATGGACGCCGAGCCCGAGCATCTGCCGGGCATCGGCAGGCGCGGCGACGGTGCACCCAAGCAACTCGATAATCTTCACCGCCTTGGACACCAACGCCGCATTGCTCGGTGTGAGCTTGCCGCGCTCCAGGTAAAGATTGTCCTCCAGTCCGACACGGACATGGCCGCCAAGCAGCACCGCCTGTGCGGCCATCGGAAACTGATGCAGCGAAATCCCGAACGCGAACCACGTGCAGCCGGGCGGCAGCAGGTTGCGCATGTAGATCATCGCCTCGGAGGTCGCGGGCTGGCCCCACGCGATGCCAAGACAGATCTGGAACATGCCTGGGCCCTTGATGTGCCCGTTCTCGATCATGCGTTTGGCGAGCAGCAGATGGCCGGTCTCGAACACTTCGAGTTCGGGTGTCACGCCAGCCTCGCGGATGTCTTTCGCCATCGCTTCCAGGATCGGCGGCGTGTTCACGAACACGGTTGGGCCCATGTTCATGCTGCCCATGTCGAGCGAGCAGATTTCCGGGCGCAGGTCGAGCACGTGCTGCACGCGCTGGCGCGGCGTGCGTAAGGTTGTGCCGGGTCCGGGCGTCATCGGGTCGGCGAGGTCCGGCGCGAAACGTCCGCCCGGTCCGGTGGTCAGGTTGATGACGACATCAGTTCCGCTGGAACGGATTCGGTCGACGACTTCAGCGTAATGCGCGCCGTCCATGCTGGGCAGGCCGGTGTTCGGATCGCGGACGTGAATGTGCACAATCGCGGCGCCGGCCTTGGCGGCGTCGATGGCCGAGGAGGAGATCTGTGCCGGCGTGACCGGCACGGCCGGGTTTTTGGCCGGCGAGTCCGCCGCCGATCCTGTCACCGCGCAGGAAATCATCACCTTGCGTTGCACGGCCGCCCCTCCAGAAAAATCGCGTTCCCGTCGAGACTACAGCGGGAGGCGGGGAGACGAAACGGGGTCATCGCACGGTTCGAACCCACGCACCTTGCACCCTATTGTGCGCTGCGCTAAGCCACCGCGGACCCGTTTCTGGAACGAATCCGAACTGAAATCAGGGGCGATTTCGGAGCCGAGGCGGCGGTGTTCCGGGACGGGCGTAGCGGACGTGAAGGGTCGCCAATGAGCGAACTATTGCAGGACTATTTGCCGCTCGTTGTGTTCATCGCGGTCGCGATCGGAATTGGCCTGGCGCTGCTGGTAGCGCCGTTCATCCTCGCGTACCAGAACCCGGATCCCGAGAAGCTTTCCGCCTACGAGTGCGGCTTCAACGCCTTCGACGACGCGCGCATGAAGTTCGACGTGCGCTTCTATCTCGTGGCGATCCTGTTCATCATCTTCGACTTGGAAGTCTCGTTCCTGTTCCCATGGGCGGTGGCATTCGGTCAGCTCGGCGCATTCGGCTTCTGGTCGATGATGCTGTTCCTTGGCGTGCTGACCGTCGGCTTCATATATGAGTGGAAGAAGGGGGCGCTCGAATGGGATTGAGCGCATGACACTCGTCGCTCCCGCACCTCGCGGCATTCTCGACCCGCGCACCGGCAAGCCGGTCGGTGCGGACGATCAGTTCTTTCTCGGCCTGAACGACGAGCTCGCCGACAAGGGCTTCATCGTCACGGCGACCGATGACCTGATCACCTGGGCGCGCACCGGCTCGCTGATGTGGATGACGTTCGGGCTTGCCTGCTGCGCGGTTGAGATGATGCAGCTCTCGATGCCGCGCTATGACGTCGAGCGGTTCGGCTTCGCGCCGCGCGCCAGCCCGCGCCAGTCCGACGTGATGATCGTGGCCGGCACGCTCACCAACAAGATGGCGCCGGCGCTGCGCAAGGTCTACGACCAGATGCCCGAGCCGCGCTACGTCATCTCGATGGGCTCGTGCGCCAACGGCGGCGGCTACTATCACTACAGCTACAGCGTGGTGCGCGGCTGCGATCGCATCGTGCCGGTCGACATCTACGTGCCTGGCTGTCCGCCGACCGCCGAAGCGCTGCTCTACGGCGTGCTGCTGCTGCAAAAGAAAATCCGCCGCACCGGAACGATCGAGCGCTGATGAGCGAAGCACTCAACGAGTTGGGCAAGGCGATCGTCGCGGCGCTGCCCGGCGCGGTGACAGGTCATTCCGTCGCCTACGGCGAGTTGACGGTCACGGCGGAGGCGGCCGAGATTGTGAACGTCGTGACCTTCCTGCGCGACGACGAGCGCTGTCAGTTCGTCAGCTTCATCGATGTGACGGCGGTGGATTGGCCGGCGCGCGAGCGGCGCTTCGATGTCGTCTATCACTTTCTCTCGCCGAGGCTTAACACGCGCATCCGTGTAAAGACCGAGACCGACGAGACGACGCCGGTGCCGTCGATCTACGGTGTGTTCCCTGGCGCCGAATGGTTCGAACGCGAGACGTGGGACCTCTACGGCGTGATGTTCACCGATCACCCCGACATGCGCCGGCTGCTGACCGATTATGGCTTCGAGGGTCATCCGCTGCGCAAGGATTTCCCGCTCACCGGGTTTGTCGAGGTGCGGTACGACGACGAGCAGAAGCGCGTACTCTATGAGCCCGTGCGGCTCGCGCAGGAGTTCCGCAATTTCGACTTCCTCTCGCCGTGGGAAGGGGCGGACTACAAGCTGCCCGGCGACGAGAAGGCTGAGCAGAAGCCATGAACGCGCCCGCCAAAGTCATGTGGGGCGGATGCCTCTGTGGCGCGGTGCGGTTCACCGCGGCGCCGGGCGACCATGCGATGGGCATCTGCCACTGCAGCATGTGCCGCAAGTGGAGTGCCGGTCCGTTCTTCGCGGTCGAATGCGGCGCCACCGTCACGGTCGAGGATGCCTCTCAGCTCGGTGTCTACCGCTCCTCCGAATGGGCGGAGCGATGCTTCTGCAAGACCTGCGGCACCACGCTGTTCTATCGCCTCGTCGGCAAGGACTTTTACGCCGTCTCGGCCGAGGCATTCGACGACCGCGCGGACTTCGCTCTGACGAGCCAGATTTTCATCGACGAGAAGCCGCCGTACTACGACTTCGCCAACAAGACGAAGAACATGACCGGCGCGGAGGTGTTCGCTGCCTTCGGCGCTTCGCAAGATCAGGCCAAGGGATAGCCGCATGACGGAAGGCGGCCTGCGCAATTTCACCATCAACTTCGGCCCGCAGCATCCGGCCGCGCACGGCGTGCTGCGACTTGTGTTGGAGTTGGACGGCGAAATCGTCGAACGCGTCGATCCGCACATCGGCCTGCTGCATCGTGGCACCGAGAAGCTGATCGAGCAGAAAACCTATCTGCAGGCGATCCCGTATTTCGATCGGCTCGATTACGTCGCGCCGATGAACCAGGAGCACGCGTTCTGCCTCGCGGCCGAGAAGCTGCTCGGGCTGCAGGTGCCGCGCCGAGCGCAACTGATCCGCGTGCTCTACAGCGAGATTGGGCGGCTTCTCTCGCACATCCTCAACGTCACCACGCAGGCAATGGACGTCGGTGCGCTCACCCCGCCGCTCTGGGGGTTCGAGGAGCGCGAGAAGCTGATGGTGTTCTACGAGCGTGCGTCCGGCTCGCGCATGCACGCGGCGTATTTCCGGGTCGGCGGCGTGCATCAGGACTTGCCGCCAAAGCTGATCGACGACATCGAGGCTTTCTGCGATCCGTTCCTGACAGTGTGCGACGATCTCGAAACCCTGCTCACCGGCAACCGCATCTTCAAGCAGCGCAATGTCGACATCGGCGTCGTCGGCATCGAAGACTGCTGGAAATGGGGCTTCTCTGGCGTGATGGTGCGTGGCTCGGGTGCGGCATGGGACCTGCGCAAGTCGCAGCCTTACGAGTGCTATGCCGAGATGGATTTCGACATCCCGATCGGCAAAAACGGCGACTGCTACGATCGCTATTGCCTCCGCATGGAGGAGATGCGGCAGTCGATCGGCATCATGAAACAGTGCATCGCGAAGCTGCGGGCGCCGGACGGACAGGGGCCTGTTTCGGTCGTCGACAACAAGATCGTGCCGCCGAAGCGCGGTGAGATGAAGAAGTCGATGGAGGCGCTGATCCATCACTTCAAGCTCTACACCGAGGGTTATCACGTGCCGGCCGGCGAGGTTTACGCCGCCGTCGAAGCGCCAAAGGGCGAGTTCGGCGTCTATCTCGTCGCCGACGGCACCAACAAGCCCTACAAGTGCAAGATCCGCGCGCCGGGCTTCGCGCACCTGCAGGCGATGGACTTCATGTGCCGCGGCCACATGCTGGCCGACGTGTCGGCGATCCTAGGCTCGCTCGATATCGTGTTCGGGGAGGTGGACCGCTGATGGCCAATCGCCGCCTCGCACCGGCCGAACAGCAGCCGAAGGAATTTGCCTTCACGGCGGAGAACCGCGCGTGGGCCGACAAGGTGATCGCGCGTTATCCGGAGGGCCGTCAGCAATCTGCCGTGATCCCGCTGCTGTGGCGCGCGCAGGAGCAGCACGATGGCTGGCTGCCGCAGAAGGCGATCGAGCGCGTCGCCGATATCCTCGGCATGGCGAAGATCCGCGTGCTCGAGGTGGCGACCTTTTACACGATGTTTCTGCTGGCGCCTGTTGGAAAGAAAGCACACGTGCAGGTGTGCGGCACGACGCCGTGCATGCTGCGCGGCGCGGACGAACTGTTCAAGGTGTGCAAGCGGCGCATTCATGAAGAGGCGCTGCATGTGTCAGCCGACGGCAACTACTCGTGGGAAGAGGTCGAGTGCCTCGGTGCCTGCGTGAATGCCCCGATGGTGCTGATCTGGAACGACACCTATGAAGACCTGACCGCCGAAAGCTTCGAGAGGGTCCTCGACGGATTCACCAACGGCAAGCCGGCGAAGCCGGGCCCGCAGATCGACCGGCATTTCTCCGCACCGATTGGTGGGCCGGGCACGCTCATCGCGCCGGGACTTTATGGATCGAGCGGCGGCGACAATGAAGGACCGCCGTTGACCGACAACAACGCCAAGAAACCCGGCGCGGCCGCGAACGTGCGCGAGACACCTGCCGGCAAACCGGCGACCTGAACGAGACGCAAAGATGCTCGAAGACAAGGATCGCGTTTTCAAGAACCTCTACGGCTACCACGACTGGGGCCTTGAGGGCGCGAAAGCGCGCGGCGCGTGGGACGGCACCAAGGACATTCTGGCGCGCGGGCGCACGGCGCTGATCGACGAAATGAAAGCGTCCGGCCAGCGTGGGCGCGGCGGCGCGGGCTTTCCGACTGGGCTGAAATGGTCGTTCATGCCGAAGGAGAGCAAGGACGGCCGCCCGAGCTATCTGGTCATCAACGCGGACGAGTCCGAGCCCGGCACCTGCAAGGATCGCGAGATCATGCGGCACGACCCGCATCTTCTCGTCGAGGGCTGTCTGATCGCCGGCTTCGCGATGGGCGCGAGCGCCTGTTACGTCTATGTGCGCGGCGAGTTCATTAGAGAACGAGAACGGCTGCAGGCCGCGGTCGATCAAGCCTACGAGGCGGGCCTGCTCGGCAAAAACGCCTGCGGCTCCGGCTATGACTACGACATGTACGTGCACCACGGCGCGGGTGCGTACATCTGCGGCGAAGAAACCGCGCTGCTCGAAAGCCTCGAAGGCAAGAAGGGTCAGCCGCGGCTGAAGCCACCGTTCCCGGCGAATGTCGGCCTTTACGGCTGCCCGACCACCGTGAACAACGTCGAGACCATCGCGCAGGCGCCCGACATCATGCGGCGCGGCGCGGCGTGGTTCTCGTCGCTCGGCCGCGCGAACAATACCGGCACCAAGCTCTATTGCATCTCCGGGCACGTCCAGAAGCCGTGCAATGTCGAAGAGACGATGGGCATCCCGCTGCGCGAGCTGCTGGAGAAGCATGCGGGCGGTGTGCGCGGCGGCTGGGACAATCTGCTCGCCGTGATCCCGGGTGGTTCGTCGATGCCGCTCGTGCCGGCCGGGCCCGATCAGGCCGACACGCTGCTGATGGACTTCGACGGTTGCCGCGACAAGAAGTCCGCACTCGGCACCGCTGCCGTGATCGTGATGGACAAGTCGACCGACATCATCCGCGCGATGGCGCGCATCTCTTATTTTTACAAGCACGAGAGCTGCGGCCAGTGCACACCGTGCCGCGAGGGCATGGGCTGGATGTGGCGTGTGCTGATGCGCATGGCGGAGGGCCGCGCGCACAAGCGCGAGATCGGCATGCTGATGGACGTGACCAAGCAGATCGAGGGCCACACCATCTGCGCGTTCGGCGATGGCGCCGCGTGGCCGGTGCAGGGGCTGCTGCGCCACTTCAGCCACGAGATCGAGAAGCGCATCGATGACTATTCGCGCAATGCGGATCCGCATGACGTGGTCCGCGTGGCGGCGGAGTGACGTGACATGACCAAGCTCGTCGTCGACGGCACCGAGATCGACGTTCCGCCCGAGTACACGCTGCTGCAGGCGTGCGAGGCGGCTGGCGCGGAGATTCCGCGCTTCTGCTTCCACGAGCGGCTTTCGATCGCCGGCAATTGCCGCATGTGCCTCATTGAGGTCGTGGGCGGGCCACCGAAGCCGCAGGCTTCCTGCGCGATGGCGGTGCGCGACCTGATGCCGAATAAGGACGGCTCGCCGAAAGTGTTGCTCACCAAGTCGCCGATGGTAAAGAAGGCGCGCGAAGGCGTGATGGAGTTCCTGCTGATCAACCATCCGCTCGACTGTCCGATCTGCGATCAAGGCGGCGAGTGCGACCTGCAGGACCAGGCGATGGCTTACGGCGTCGACAACACGCGCTATCACGAGAACAAGCGCGCGGTCGAAGACAAGTACATCGGCGTGCTCGTGAAGACGATCATGAACCGCTGCATCCACTGTACGCGCTGTGTGCGCTTCGCGACCGAAGTGGCGGGCGTGCCCGAGCTTGGCGCGATCGGGCGCGGCGAGGACATGGAGATCACGACTTATCTCGAAAGCGCGATGACCTCCGAGCTGCAGGGCAACGTGGTCGATCTCTGCCCCGTGGGTGCGCTGACGTCCAAGCCCTATGCGTTTGCGGCGCGGCCATGGGAACTGAACAAGACCGAGTCGGTCGACGTGATGGATGCGCTCGGTTCGGCGATCCGCGTCGACACGCGCGGGCGCGAGGTGATGCGCATCCTGCCGCGCGTCAACGAGGATGTGAACGAGGAGTGGATCTCCGACAAGACGCGCCACGTCGTCGACGGGCTGCGCACGCAGCGGCTGGATCAGCCGTATATCAGCGATGGCGGCCGGTTGCGGCCGGCGTCATGGGCGGAAGCATTCGCCGCAATAGCGGCGAAGCTGAAGGGCACGAAGGCGGATCGTATCGGCGCCATCGCGGGCGATCTTGCGGCGGTCGAGGAAATGTTCGCGCTGAAAGATCTGATGGGCAAGCTCGGTGTCACGAGCGTCGATTGCCGCCAGGACGGCGCGGCGCTCGATCCGGCGAATGGCCGCGCAAGCTATCTGTTCAACGCGACCGTCGCCGGTATCGAGCAGGCCGACGCGCTAATGATCGTTGGTGCAAACCCGCGCAAGGAAGCGCCGGTGCTGAACGCGCGCATCCGCAAGCGCTGGCGTGCCGGCAAGTTCCCGATCTCGATAATCGGCGAGCGCGCCGACCTGACCTACGATTATAACTATCTCGGCGGCGGGCCAGAGACGCTTGGCGCCCTCAAGGGCGACGAACTCGGCAAGGCCGAGCGGCCGCTATTCATCATCGGGCAGGGCGCGCTCGCGCGGCCGGATGGGGCCGCGGTCCTGTCGATGCTCGCGCAAGCCGCCGGTTCGGTTGGCGCGATCAAGGACGGCTGGAACGGTTTCTCGGTGCTGCACACGGCGGCCGCGCGTGTCGGCGCGCTCGATATCGGCTTCGTGCCGGGGCAGGGCGGCAAGTCGGCAACCGACATGGCCAAGGCAGGCGGCGTCGATGTGCTGTTCAACCTCGGCGCGGACGAGGTTGACATCGCGCCGGGAGCTTTCGTGGTCTACATCGGCACGCATGGCGACCGTGGTGCGCATCGTGCGGACGTGATCCTGCCGGGCGCGACCTATACCGAAAAGTCGGGCATCTACGTCAATACCGAAGGCCGCGTGCAGATGGCGGCGCGCGCCGCGTTCCCGCCGGGCGATGCCCGCGAGGACTGGGCAATCTTCCGCGCGATGTCCGACGTTCTCGGACATAAGCTGCCCTACGACTCGCTCTCAGGCCTGCGCGCTGTGCTGTTCAAGGCGCATCCGCATCTCGCCGCTGTTGACCAGATCGCGCCCGGCAGTGCAGCCGACGTCGAGAAGCTCGCCGGTCTCGGCGGCGCGCCTGACAAGGCGCCGTTCCGCTCGCCTGTTTCCGACTTCTATCTCGCCAATCCGATCGCGCGTGCGTCCGCCATCATGGCGGAATGCTCGGCGCTGGCGCGCGGCGACCGCGCCGTGGCGGCGGAGTAGGGCGCATGGCCGAACTCTGGAGCGTCTACCTCTGGCCGCTGATCGTCATGGTGGCGCAGTCGGTCATGCTGCTGGTGATCCTGCTGGTCGCGATCGCCTACGTGCTGCTCGCCGACCGCAAGATCTGGGCGGCGGTGCAGATCCGGCGCGGCCCCAATGTTGTCGGGCCGTGGGGACTGTTCCAGTCCTTCGCCGACCTGCTCAAGTTCGTGCTGAAGGAGCCGACGATCCCGGCCGCCGCGAACAAAGGCGTGTTCCTGCTGGCGCCGCTGGTCACCTGCGTGCTCGCGCTCGCCGCATGGGCGGTGATCCCGGTCGACCTCGGCTGGGTCATCGCCGATATCAATGTCGGCATCCTCTACATCTTCGCGATCTCCTCGCTGATGGTCTACGGCGTGATCATGGCGGGCTGGGCATCGAACTCGAAGTATCCGTTCCTCGCCGCGTTGCGCTCCGCCGCGCAGATGGTCTCCTACGAAGTCTCGATCGGCTTCGTGATCATCACGGTGTTGCTGTGCGTGGGCTCCTTGCGGCTCGCCGATATCGTGGAGGCGCAGAACACCAGCTTCGGGCTGCTCGGGTGGTACTGGCTGCCGCTGTTCCCGATGTTCATCATCTTCTTCATCTCGGCGCTCGCCGAGACCAACCGTCCGCCGTTCGATCTGGTCGAAGCCGAGTCAGAACTCGTCGCCGGCTTCATGGTCGAGTACGGCTCGACGCCGTACATGATGTTCATGCTCGGCGAGTACGTGGCGATCGCGACCATGTGCGCGATGACCACGATCCTGTTCCTCGGCGGCTGGCTGTCGCCGATCCCGTTCGTGCCGTTCACGTGGGTGCCGGGAATCGTCTGGTTCACGCTGAAATGCCTGTTCGTGTTCTTCATGTTCGCGATGGTGAAGGCTTTCGTGCCGCGCTACCGCTACGACCAGCTCATGCGGCTCGGCTGGAAGGTGTTCCTGCCGCTCTCGCTCGCGATGGTGGCGATCGTCGCGGCCGTGTTGCAGTTCGGCGGGCTGGCTCCGAAATGAGGACCGATGCTCGAATACTCGATGGCGGGACTGATCGGCGCGGCTCTCGGATTGTTGGCCGGGCTCACGAGCTATTTTCTGACCGTTCCGGCGATCCAAACGCGCCTGCGGGCGCTTGCTCCGCAGGATACCAAGGAGCAACGCGACGACCTCGAGTTCAAGCTCGGCGTGATGCGGCGGCTTGTTCTGACCTTGGACATCGTGTTCTTCGGCATCGGCGGTTACTGGCTCGGCAAGACCTTCGGCGGATGAGGAACGCAGCATGAGATTGGATTCAGCAGCGCGCGCCTTGTTCCTGACGGAGTTCGTGCAGGCCTTCTTCCTGTCGATGCGCTATTTCTTCAAGCCGAAGCCGACGCTCAACTACCCGTTCGAGAAGGGCCCGATCTCGCCGCGCTTCCGCGGCGAGCATGTGCTGCGCCGCTATCCGAACGGCGAGGAGCGCTGCATCGCCTGCAAGCTGTGCGAGGCGATCTGCCCGGCGCAGGCGATCACCATCGAGGCCGGCCCCCGCCGCAATGACGGCACGCGGCGCACCACCCGCTACGACATCGACATGGTGAAGTGCATCTATTGCGGGCTGTGCCAGGAAGCCTGCCCGGTCGATGCCATCGTCGAGGGGCCGAACTTCGAGTTCGCCACCGAAACGCGCGAGGAGCTCTACTACGACAAGGAGCGCCTGCTCGCGAACGGCGACCGCTGGGAGCGCGAGATCGCCAAGAACATGGCGCTCGACGCGCCGTATCGGTGAGACCTCGCCGTTCACAATGAAATCTCGCCTGCTCCTCGCCGCTCTTCTCTGCATCGTTTCTGCTCCAGGCCTTGCCGCCGATACGCCGCGCGCCGTTGCCGACACGCCCGCCGATTTCAAACTCACCGGCGACCAATACTGGGTCGTGGTCTCGGAGCTGGCGGACGGCGAAGCCGCGATTGGCTTGGCGCGCTACCAGATCGGCGAAAATGCAAAGGTACAGGTCGCCCGCACCAAGGACGGCAAATACGCCGTGCTGGTCGGTCCCGGCAAAAAATCGAGCGACGAGGACCTGAAGGCGTTCGAGGGGCGCGGCGCGGCGCGCGCCAATCCGCGCCAGTCGCAGGGCGAAGAATTCGTCGCGCGCGCATGGCAATTCACCGACGGGCGGATCAGCCTTGGCGAGATGCAGGAGGGTAAGCCATTCACGGTGAATGCCGACTCCGTTTCGCTGACGACGCGCGTGCGCGAGGTGAAGAAGGGCAAGGAAGACAGGGAATTCTTTCTCCTCGCGGAGGGGCGCGACAACGGCAGGCCCGCCTTCACGGTGCGCAGCGACATGCTGTATTCGCCGCAGCCCACCGCGAAAGCGACCTTCGTCAAGCTGGAAGGCGCCACGCCGCAAGCCGTCGTTAGCTATTACACTGGCGGCGCGCATTGCTGCATGCGCCACACGATCGCCACCAGGGATTCGGCCGGCAAATGGCACCTGCTCAAGGCCGCCACGCTCGACGGCGACTACGGATTCACGTTCGAGGATCTCGATGGCGACGGCACGTTCGAGATGCTGAGCGGCGACAATCGCTTTCTCTACCAGTTCGACTCCTATGCGTCCTCGCGCATGCCGGCGAAGATCGAGAAGGTGATCGGCGGCAGGATCGTCGACGTGACGCGCAAGCCGGAATACCGGCGCTACCACGTGCAGTATCTCGCGGCGCTGGAAGCGGGCGCCGACGAAGAGACGTGGCGGCAGGGCGGCTTCCTCTCCGGCTGGGTGGCGCAGAAGGCGCTGCTCGGGGAGGGCGCGGAAGCGTTCGAGCGGGCCGCGAAGCTCTACGATCCAAACGGCGGCGCGCCGTTCGAGGAATGCACCATCAACCGCCCCATCGAGACGTGCCCGGAGAAGAACAAGAAGCAGGTGCCGTTCACGGACGCGCTGCGGAAATTTCTGGACAAGAACGGCTACCGCTAGGCGCTCGCGCACACCGCTCATTATTCGGATTCAATTGTCAAACAACCAACGCTCCGCCGCCCGCCTTCGCTAAAGCTTCGGCGGGCAAGCCCGCTATAGCCCGGCCGGCGGTGCCGGGCCTGTCCGTTTCCCCCTCGAAAAAAAGGAGGGGGATGGAGCGCTGGACGGCGCTGGCGCGATTGACGGACGCGCCCGGTGGCTCGCCTCGCGGTCGAGCCCGTCTCCGGAAAAGCCGGCCGGAGACAACCGGCCCTTGACGGGGGACGGCGCGCCTTCCGGCGCTCCATCGCGGCGTTTTCCTTACGGCGTCGGGCCGCGCTTTCCGGGGCATCTGCGCCTCCGATCAGCCGGCTCCCGGCAGGGGACCGTTGTGTCCCCGGGCGGGGCCCCAACGCCGCCCGAGTGCGTGGCTGCGAACCACGCCCGCGGGCGCCGCATCGACGAAGGCCCGGAATTGCCGGGCGCCCGCCGCCGGATTTGTGACCTGTTCTCCGGTCCCGCCTCCGGCCTGCTCCGCCATCAAGACGCCTCTAGATGGCGCCCTCCTGCGAGCAGGGTGCCGGCATTATGTATTTCGTCCGTTCCTAGGTCAAGGATAAAATACACAAAAAGTGCTTGTTTCACCTGCGCTGCGCCCGGGACACAAGCCGTGGGACTGCTGCTCGTGCTATGATTGCGTCGCCGTGAATGCGGGAGCGTGGACATGCCGACCGAAACACTCTGGACCCACGGCAACGCACTCGTCATCGAGTCGAAGGCTGTTCTCGCCGAACAGCTCAACCACGGCTACGGCGCCGATATGACGCTGCACGCGTCGGCGGCAAGCTGGTTTCACATCCCGATCCCGTCGCCGCCGCAGGATTCCACCACCGCGGTGTGGTTGTCGCGCGTCTTCCTGCTGTACGATATCGATCAAGCTTTTCTCACCAACGTGCACATCTACGACGGCAAGAAGAAGATCGCGGAGTTCAACAACCTGCAGCTCGGCGCCTACCACGGTAACGCGGTCGATGCGCAGAATACCTTTACGCTTCCGACGCCGCACGCCGTTCAGACCGGCATCGGCATCTCGTTTCGCACCGTCGCGGTGGAATCGAACGAGATCGTGATCCCGCGCATCCGGATCGCGGCCGCGGGCGGCGAATACACGACGGAGACGTCGTTCCTGAGAAATTTATTCCAGTTCTTCTTCCTGCGCAGCCGGTAGAGTACGTGGGCGGCAAAGCGAAGCGTGCCCGTCATAGCCAACGCGGGCACGGCGCGTGACGCGCCTTTGCCCGCCCTACGAATTCTGTCTGCGAGGCAGGGCCGCCGCCCACCTTTCGACAGCCGCCCCTCCCGAACTCGTGACCTCGCCACCGCACCGCTGCCTTGAAATAATTCCAATCCGGGCGTTCGATTATGGGTACCCAGGGAATGCTGGGCACAACCGGATTTGTTGCGGGGCCCCGGTGATCGATGTCACAGGCAACCCAATGACCCGGCAGCGGCCGCCGATGGGCGGTCCCGTGCCCGATCCCCTCACGCGCGCGGTCAAGCGCCGGAAACAAGGGAGGACATCATGGTCGACCTGACGGTGAACGGCAACAAACGGCGATACAGCGGCGATCCCACGATGCCGCTGATGTGGTACCTGCGCGATCAGCTTAGTCTCACCGGCACCAAATACGGCTGCGGCGTCGCGCTGTGCGGCGCGTGCACCGTGCACCTGAACGGCGAAGCGGTGCGCGCCTGCGGCGTGCCGATGTCGGACCTCGAGGGCAAGACCGTCGTCACCATCGAGGGCCTCGACCGCCACGGCAATCATCCGGTGCAGGTCGCGTGGCGCAATCTCGGCGTGCCGCAGTGCGGCTACTGCCAGGCCGGGCAGATCATGCAGGCCGCGGCGCTCCTGAAGCAGAAGCCCGCGCCGACCGACAAGGACATCACCGACGCGATGTCGGGAAACCTGTGCCGCTGCGGCTGCTACCAGCGCATTCATGCGGCCGTGCGCGCTGCCGCGAGGGGAGCATGACCATGAACTATCATCGCACCCATGAGATTCCTGTGATCGCCAATGTCAGCCGCCGCGGCCTGCTGAAGGGCGCCGCCGCCGGAAGCCTTGTTCTCGCCGCGCAGTTTCCCGTCGTGCGCGACGCGCTCGGCTATCCGACCGGCGCCGACAAGATGCCGAACGGCACCGTGAGCGATCCGCACCTCTTCGTGTCGATCGCCGAGAATGGGCTTGTCACCATCGTGGCGGCGCGTGCCGAGATGGGCACGGGCGCGGCGCGCACCACGCTGCCGCTGATCGTCGCGGACGAACTCGATGCCGACTGGTCGCGGGTGGTCATCGAGCAGTCGCCCGGCAACGAGAAGAAATACGGCAACCAGGACACCGACGGCTCGCGCAGCGTGCGCCATTTCCTTCAGCCGATGCGGCTGTGCGGCGCGTCCGCGCGCATGATGCTGGAGCAGGCCGCGGCCAAGCGCTGGGGTGTCGAGCCGGCGGAAGTCGAAGCGAGGAACCACGAGATCATCCACACCGCGTCCGGCCGCAAGGTCGGCTATGGCGAGGTCGCGGCCGATGCCGCGAAGCTGCCGGCGCCGCATCCCGATCAGGTGCGGCTGAAGGACCCGGCCGCGTTCCGCTACATCGGCAAAGGCAACGTGCCGATGGTCGACCTGATGGACATCACGCTCGGCACCGCGCTGTACGGGCAGGACATCACGCTGACCGGCATGAAGTTCGCCGTGGTGGCGCGCCCTGCTGGTGGTGGGCGGCAAGGTCGTGTCCTACGACGCGGCCGAGGCGATGAAGATCGCCGGCGTCGAGAAGGTCGTGCAGCTCGACGGCACGCCGGCGCCCGCCAAGTTCAATCCGCTCGGCGGCGTGGCGGTGATCGCCAGCGAACACATGGGCGGCGCTGAAGGGCCGCGATGCGCTCAAGATCGTGTGGGACGACGGGCCGAACAAGTCATACAACTCCGTCGCCTACCGGAAGCTGCTGGAAGAGCAGGTGCGCAAGCCCGGCAAGCTCGAGCGCCAGCAGGGCGATGCCGACGCGGCGCTGAAATCCGCCGCGCGCGTGATCACGGCGGAGTACTACGCGCCGCATCTCGCGCACGCCACGATGGAGCCGCCCGCCGCCGTCGCGCAGCGGACGGACGGCAAGTGGCACGTCTGGGCGCCGGTGCAGAGCCCGGGCGGCGCGCGTGACGACATCGCCAAGGCGATGGGCGTGGCCGAGGACGACGTGGTGGTGCACACCACGCTGCTCGGCGGCGGCTTCGGGCGCAAATCGAAATGCGATTTCGCGATCGAGGCGGCGTGGCTGTCGCGCGCGATGGACGGCGCGCCGGTCAAGGTGGTGTGGACGCGCGAAGACGATCTCAAGCACGGCTTCTACCACACCGTGACGGCGGACCGGTTCGAGGCCGGGCTCGATGCGAGCAACAAGGTCGTCGCGTGGCGGCACCGCAGCGCGGCGCCGACCATCCTCTCGACATTCGCGCCCGATCCGAAGCATCCCTTCGACATCGAGCTCGGCATGGGATGGGTCGACACGCCGTTCGACGTGCCGAACATCCGCATGGAGAGCGGGGAAGCGCAAAGCCACACCCGCATCGGCTGGTTCCGCTCGGTCAATAACGTGATGCACGCGTGGTCGACGCAGTCGTTCGTCGCCGAGATCGCGGCGGCGCTGGGCAAGGATCCGAAGGACTTCCTGCTCGAGCTGATCGGACCGGCGCGCATCGTCGACCCGCGCAAGCAGGTGACGACCGAATGGTGGAATTACGGCGAGCCGTTCGAGAGCTACGCGATCGATACCGGGCGGCTGCGCAAGGTCGCCGAGGTTGCGGCCGAGCGCGCCGGATGGGGCCGGCAACTGCCGAAGGGCAGGGGCCTGGGCATCGCGGCGCACCGCTCGTTCGTCAGCTACATCGCGACCGTGGTCGAGGTCGAGGTCGACGCGAAGGGCAACATCACGGTGCCGCGCGTCGACACCGCGGTCGACTGCGGCTTCTGCGTCAATCCGGAGCGGGTGCGCTCGCAGATCGAGGGTGCGGCCGTGATGGGGCTGACGCTCGCGAAGTATGGCGAGATCACCTACAAGGACGGCCGCGTGCAGCAGAGCAACTTCAACGACTTCCAGCTGGTGCGGATCGACGATTCGCCAACCGAGACGCGCGTGCACATCATCGAGCACGGCATCGAAACGCCGGCGAGCGGCGTCGGCGAGCCCGGCGTGCCGCCGTTCGCACCGGCGCTGTGCAACGCGATCTTCGCGGCGACGGGGAAACGCATCCGCACGCTGCCGATCGGAGATCAGCTGGCGTAGGCGCATGACTGTGTCCCGGGCGCGACTGCGGCGCGCAAGTGCGGCGGTGCAGCGCCCGGGATCCCGGTTGCTTCGTGTTTTGTGAAACCGGGTCCCGGATCTGCGATGCAGCATTTCACGCTGCGTAGCGTGCGGGACACAAGTATCTTACCGCGCCGGACGGCGCCACCAGTCCGGATCGTAATTGCGCTTGTGGCCCTCGGGCGCGCCATAGACCACCGACTCGATGTCGGTGATGCCGAGGTCGCGGAGCGTCGCGGCATCGACCGCGCGCAGCGCCTGCATGGTGGCGCGGCGCGCGCGCCACGCAAGAAAGCGCACCGCAAGCCGGTTCAGCGCGCCGAAGCGGCGTGCCGGAGCGGTGG
Source organism: uncultured Alphaproteobacteria bacterium (assembly GCA_963779545.1). Taxonomy (GTDB): domain Bacteria; phylum Pseudomonadota; class Alphaproteobacteria; order Rhizobiales; family Xanthobacteraceae; genus PALSA-894. Next base: position 818,017 of record CAVZYQ010000023.1, read on the forward strand.
TTTCCGGCCAGCCCGCGAACGGCGCGAGCGCGAGCGTCCAGGTGTCGGTGGGCGAGACATCGATCATGGCCATGAATGGCCTCCATCAGCTTCATAGATGAGTTATACTCATCATCGATGCCGATAAGATCGCGCTGGCGGGGCTATCTGACAAACGATATTGTCTCACCGTATGCCTGAGAAAAGCTCAGCAATTTCCCAGCCGCTGCTGCCGCTGAACGCGCTGCGCGCGTTCGAGGCGATCGCGCGCCACATGAGCTTCGCGCGTGCCGCCGAGGAGTTGCACGTCACCCCGGCCGCGCTCAGCCATCAGATCCGCGGACTGGAGGAGCAGCTCGGCCTGCCGCTGTTCACCCGCCGCACGCGCTCGATCGAACTGACCGAGGCCGGGCCGCACGCTCTATCCCGGCCTGCATGCGGGCTTCGAGAGCGTGCGCGGCGCGGTCGCGCGGCTCGACCGCGAGCGCGAGGGCAACATCCTGGTGATCAGCGCGACCGTCGGCCTCACCGCCAAATGGCTGATGCCGCGGCTGTGGCGCTTCCTGCACGCGAACCCCGAAATCGACGCGCGCGTCGCCGCCTCCATGAAGCTCGCCGATTTCGCCGCCGAGGGCGTCGATGTTGCGATCCGCATGAGCAATGGCAAGCACCCCGATCTCCACGTGGAGAAGCTGTTCGACGATGCGATGCTGCCCGTGTGCGCACCGCGCTTGGTCGAGCAGGGGTTGCGCACGCCGGCCGATCTCGCGCGCTTTCCGCTGATCCACCATGACATCACGACGTCCATGCGTGCGCCGCCGCAATGGGCCGACTGGCTCGCGATGGTGGGGATGCACGAGATCGATGCCTCGCGCGGAATGCGCGTCAATGTCGCCGACCACGCGCTCGATGCCGCGGTCGCCGGCGCGGGGGTCTCGTTGTCGTTCAAGCTGATCGCCTCGGACGACGTGCATCAGCGGGCGGCTGGTCTCGCCGTTCGGCCCGGAACTGCCGCTGGCGATCGGCTATCACTTCGTCTGCCCCAAGGGCCACGAGACCAAGCCGAAAGTGCGCGCCTTCCGCGACTGGCTGTTTGCCGAGATGGAGGAGACGAAGGCGAAGTGGGGGATCGGAAATGACGAGGCAGACAGGACCAGGCGATCACGATCCGGATGACGTGGCACGAAATCCGGGCCACGTCAGACGACGCGCTAAGTAGAAGGCGAGAACGCGCTGAAATCACGCCGCCGGTGCTGGCGCTGTTTCTATGCGTGCTTGCTTTCGAATAGTGCCGCCGCCATTCCAACGCCGACAATCAAGTCGGCGTAGACTGTTCCCACCAGCGGGCACCTGTCAGGGTCGCCGCAGTCGCCTGCGCCAGAACTGAAATCGGGCGACGTGAAGGTCGGCGGGTTCGGAGTGCCGAAACTGCTGCCAGAGGAACTGGTTCCGATGGCATCCACGGTGAAACTGGCGTTCCTCTGAACGAGCAGGCAAACAGTCCCGTCGGACCCCGTCGTTCCAGTGAAGTCGTATTGCGCGCCGTGCGCAGTGACCCACATGTTTGCCAGCGGCGTGGAATCCCATTGATTGACCACCAGAACAGTCACGCAGACTGTGTCTTGGGCTTCGTCCAGATTGTGCGCGCCACCGAAGCTCGTCACCGAACCGTTGTAGGTCAGCGTGTTGCGGCGAAAGCTCGAAGTTTGCGATCTAGAATCCACCGGGCTGTCACTGCATTGAAATCAAAGTAACCCACTTGTTTGGGCGCGCGCGGCGCCAGCTTTCGTGGAACGGGAATGGACAGCCCGATTTTCGACCCGCGCATGAGATTTCAAGAGGCGTCCTTTAAGGTCGTTAATGGCGAAATCAAAAATGCCATAGGAGTTCAATCGTCGAATGCTGCGGTCGAGCATTTGACCGGAAAAGTCGCCCGGCGCGGCAGCGCGCTGCAGACGACTTGTGACATCGAACCATGTGAATTGGAGCGCGGCAGCACCGCTGAATTTCTCGCCGTTCGGACCAGCCAGCACATTGGCAGGAATTTGGATACGCGCCGATCCAAGTTCGATGTCGAGGTCGCGCGAAGGATCGAACTTGACGCGATACGGCAATCGGCCAAACCACGATGACGACGATGCCAGCCTTCGCTTTGGCGTCGTACACCTTGGTATTGGAGACATATCCTTCGGCGGCGAAGGTGAGTGCCACGCGCAATTCAGCGCGCGCCAAGTCGACTGAGAAGTATCCGTCGTCACCCGATACTGCGACGACCTTTCCTTTCAGGGAGATTTTTGTATCGCCGACGGGCCGCCGATCATTATCCAGCACGTAGCCCACAATTTTCGATGGCATGTAATATTGTCCTTATCTTTAGGTAGTACCTCGCGCTAGAATCCCGTCGAATGTCGACAACAGATCGTTGCGCCGTCGGTGGCAGACGCTTTGGCGGCCCCCAACTGAAGCACTCGCCGGCGTCCTCAAAAGTCGCGCGGAGCGAAAACGCGCTGTTTGACCGTATCGCTATCCCGGTTGCCGCCTGCCACCTGCCGCGCTAGGAACACGCGCGCCGGCCATCCGCCGTGGGACTGGAATGATTCTCGCCGCCCTCTTTTTCTATCTGTTTGCAGGGGTTTGCATCGCGTCGGCCTTCATGGTCATCGCTGCCAAAAATCCCGTGCATTCGGTGCTGTTCCTGATCCTCGCCTTCGTCAATGCGGCGGGGCTGTTCGTGCTGCTCGGCGCCGAGTTCCTCGCGATGATCCTGATCGTCGTCTACGTCGGCGCGGTCGCGGTGCTGTTCCTGTTCGTCGTGATGATGCTGGACGTGGATTTCGCGGAGTTGCGGCAGGGATTCCTGAGCTACCTGCCGGTCGGCGCGCTGGTCGGCGTCGTCGTGCTGATGGAACTGCTGCTGGTGGTCGGCGGCTGGGTCATTGGCGCGGGCGTGCCGAAGGCGATCACGATGCCGATCCCGCCGGCCGATCAGATCACCAACACCGAGGCGCTCGGCCTCGTGCTCTACACGCGCTACGTCTATTACTTCCAGGCCTCCGGCATGATCCTGCTCGTCGCGATGGTCGGCGCGATCGTGCTGACCTTGCGCCACCGCGTGCCGGTGAAGCGGCAGGACATGTCCGCGCAGGTGCGCCGCACCAAGGCCGACGCCATGGAGGTCGTGAAGGTGCGGCCGGGGCAGGGCCTGCACATGATCATTACGCTCGGCCACTATCTCGCGGTCGCCGCGATCCTGTTCACGCTCGGGATCCTCGGCATCTTCATCAACCGCAAGAACGTCATCGTGATCCTGATGTCGATCGAGCTGATCCTGCTCGCCGTGAACATCAACCTCGTGGCGTTCTCGTCCTTCCTCGGCGATCTCGTCGGCCAGGTGTTCGCGCTGCTGGTGCTGACCGTGGCGGCCGCCGAAGCCGCCATCGGGCTTGCCATTCTGGTCGTCTATTACCGCAATCGCGGCTCGATCGCGGTTGAAGACATCAACCTGATGAAGGGCTGAGTCGATGCGCATGCATCCCGAATGATGCAGTGCGGGCATCCGCGCTTTTCTTGAAGCCAGACGTGGATCGGGCATGCCGGCAATGAGCGGCAAAGACTAGCCATGTATCAGGCGATCGTCTTTCTCCCGTTGCTCGGCTGCATCGTCGCGGCGCTGATCTCGCTTGCCGGCGCGCGGGCGCGCCATCCGGGCGGCAGCCCGTCGGATCACGATCACGACGATCATGCTCACGCGGCGCATACCGCACCGGCGCACGATGCCGCACACGGCGGCCACGACGATCACCATCATTCCGAGCCGCCGGCGGCGGGTTCACGCGCCGCCGAACTCGTCACCACGCTGTTTCTCTTCGTCGCGATGCTGCTCTCGTGGCTCGCGCTCTATCGCGTCGGCTTCGGCCATCAGGACTCGCGCGAGGTCCTGCTCACCTGGATGCATTCCGGCGACCTGAAGGTCGACTGGGGCATCCGCGTCGACACGCTGACCGCCGTGATGCTGGTGGTGGTCAATACCGTGTCGGCGTTCGTGCACCTTTATTCCATCGGCTACATGGAAGAGGACCCGCATCGGCCGCGCTTCTTCGCGTACCTGTCGCTCTTTACATTCGCGATGCTGATGCTGGTGACGGCGGACAACCTCGTGCAGCTCTTCTTCGGCTGGGAGGGCGTCGGGCTCGCGAGCTATCTGCTGATCGGCTTCTGGTATCACAAGCCGGAAGCGAACGCGGCCGCGATCAAGGCGTTCGTCGTCAATCGCGTCGGCGATTTCGGCTTTGCGCTCGGCATCTTCGCGCTATTCATGATGACCGGCGCGGTCGACTTCGACACCGTGTTCGCGCAGGCGCCTTCGCTCACCGGCAAGACCATCAATTTCTTCGGCTGGCATGCCGATGCGCTCACGCTGATCTGCCTGCTGCTGTTCATGGGCGCGATGGGCAAGTCCGCGCAGTTCCTGCTGCACACCTGGCTGCCCGACGCGATGGAAGGCCCGACGCCGGTGTCCGCGCTGATCCATGCCGCCACCATGGTGACGGCCGGCGTCTTCATGGTGGCGCGGCTTTCGCCGCTGTTCGAGCTCGCGCCGAACGCGCAGGCTTTCGTGACGCTGGTCGGCGCAACGACGGCATTCTTCGCCGCAACCGTCGGCCTGGTGCAGAACGACATCAAGCGCGTGGTCGCGTACTCAACGTGCTCGCAGCTCGGCTACATGTTCGTCGCGATGGGCGTCGGCGCGTATTCGGTCGGCATGTTCCACCTGTTCACGCACGCATTCTTCAAGGCGCTGCTGTTCCTCGGCTCCGGCTCGGTGATCCACGCGATGCATCACGAGCAGGACATGCGGAAGATGGGCGGGCTGCGCGACAAGCTGCCGGTGACTTACGTGTGCATGCTGATCGGCACCTTGGCGCTGACCGGCTTCCCGCTCACCGCCGGCTACTTCTCGAAGGATGCCATCATCGAAGCCGCCGCGGCGGGCCACAATCCGTTCGCGCAATATGCCTTCGTGATGACGGTGATCGCCGCGCTGCTCACCTCGTTCTACTCATGGCGGCTGGTGTTCATGACCTTCCATGGCAAGCCGAAGGACAAGCACGCCTACGACCATGCGCATGAGAGCCCGTGGGTCATCCTCATTCCGCTGATTTTCCTCGCGGCCGGCTCGTTCATCGCGGGTTTCCCGTTCAAGGAAATGTTCGCCGGGCATCATGTGGCCGAGTTCTTCCGCGAGTCGCTCAAGTTCGGGCCGGACAACCACGTCCTGCACGACATGCACAACCTGCATTGGTCGATCCCTATGGATGCCGACCGTGATGATGGCGATCGGCTTCCTCGTCGCCTACCAGTTCTACATCCGCCGGCCCGACATTCCGAAGAACCTCGCGCGAGCAACAGGAGCCGCTCTACAAATTCCTGCTCAACAAGTGGTACTTCGACGAGTTGTACGACCTGATCTTCGTGCGGCCCGCGCTGTGGCTCGGCCGCGTGCTGTGGAAGGGCGGTGACGGCTACGTCATCGACGGGATGGGGCCGGACGGCGTCTCGGCGCGCGTGCTTGACGTCACGCGCAACGTGATGCGGCTGCAGACCGGCTACCTCTATCACTACGCCTTCGCGATGCTGATCGGCATCGCCGGCGCTGATCACCTGGTTCATGTTCGCAGGGGCCCACTGATGTTCAGCTGGCCCATCCTGTCGATCACGACATTCCTGCCGATCCTCGGCGTGCTGTGGATTTTCTGCCTGCAGGGCGACGACGAGTCTGTGAAGCGCAATGCGCGCTGGGCCGCGCTGTGGGCGACGCTGGTCACGTTCGGCGTGTCGCTGCTGCTGGTGTGGCGCTTCGATCCGGCGAGCCCGGAATTCCAGTTCGTCGAGAAGCGCGCGTGGCTCGGCGGCACGACCGCCTACCACATGGGCGTCGACGGCATCTCGCTGCCGTTCATCATCCTCACCACGGGCCTGATGCCGCTCTGCATCATCGCGAGCTGGGAGGTGATCCAGACGCGCGTGAAGGAATACATGGTGGCGTTTCTGGTGCTGGAAACGCTGATGATCGGCACATTCTCGGCGCTCGATCTCGTGCTGTTCTACCTGTTCTTCGAAGGCGGCCTGATCCCGATGTTCCTGATCATCGGCGTGTGGGGCGGGCCGCGGCGCGTCTACGCGAGCTTCAAGTTCTTCCTCTACACGCTGCTCGGCTCGGTGCTGATGCTGCTCGCCATCATGGCGATGTTCTGGCAGGCCGGCACGACCGATATTCCGTCGCTGATGAAGTACGCGTTCCCGCAGGGCATGCAGACCTGGCTGTGGCTGGCGTTCTTTGCGTCCTTCGCCGTGAAAATGCCGATGTGGCCGGTGCACACCTGGCTGCCGGACGCGCATGTCGAGGCGCCGACCGCGGGCTCGGTCATCCTCGCCGCGATCCTCTTGAAGATGGGCGGCTACGGCTTCCTGCGCTTCTCGCTGCCGATGTTCCCGCATGCCTCGATGGATCTGGCGCCGCTGATCTTCACGCTCTCGGTGGTGGCGATCATCTACACCTCGCTGGTCGCGCTGGTGCAGGAGGACATGAAGAAGCTGATCGCGTACTCCTCGGTGGCGCACATGGGGTTCGTCACCATGGGCATCTTCGCGCTCACCACGCAGGGGATCGCGGGCGGCATCTTCCAGATGATCTCGCACGGACTCGTGTCGGCCGCGCTGTTCCTGTGCGTCGGCGTCGTCTACGACCGCATGCATACGCGCGAGATTTCCGCCTATGGCGGGCTCGTCAACACCATGCCGCTCTATGCGCTGGTGTTCCTGCTGTTCACGCTCGCCAACGTCGGGCTGCCCGGCACGTCGGGCTTCGTCGGCGAATTCCTGGCGCTGATCGGCACGTTCAAGGCGAACATCCCGGTCGCGACGCTCGCGACCATCGGCGTGATCCTCTCGGCCTGCTACGCGCTCTGGCTTTATCGCAAGGTGGTGTTCGGCAAGATCGAGAAGCCGGCACTCGCCGCGATGCGCGACATGGGGCCGCGCGAGATCTTCGTGTTCGCGCCGCTGGTGATCCTGACCATCCTGTTCGGCGTGTATCCCAAGCCCGTGCTCGACATGTCGGCGGCTTCCGTCGCGCAACTGATCGAAAATTATCAGGCGGCGGTCGCGCCGAAGAAGGCCGCCGAGGCGAAAGTACCGGCCACCGAGGCGAGGGTGCCGCAATGACCCCGGCCGAGCTTCCCTGCGCTGCTGCCGGCGCTGCCGGAGATCGTGCTCGCGCTCGGCGCGCTGGCGCTGGTCGCCTACGGGGCATTCGCGGGCGAGCGCTCCACGCAGACCGTCAACTGGCTGTCGTTCGCGCTGCTCGTGGTCGCAGGGCTGATCGTGTGGTGGCTGCCGGCCGGCAAGCTCGTCACCTTCAACGGCGGCTTCGTGGTCGACGACTTCGCGCGCGTGCTGAAGATCCTCGCGCTGATCGGCTCCGCCGTCACCATCGTGCTGGCGAAGGACTACCTCGCGGCCGAGAAGCAGGAAAAATTCGAGTTCTCGATCCTGATCGTGCTTTCGACCACCGGCATGCTGATGCTGATCTCGGCGGCCGACCTGATCGCGCTCTATCTCGGCCTCGAACTGATGAGCCTCGCGCTCTACGTCGTGGCGGCGAGCAATCGCGACAGCGTGCGCTCGACCGAAGCCGGCCTGAAGTATTTCGTGCTCGGCGCGCTCTCGTCCGGCATGCTGCTCTACGGTGCCTCTCTGATCTACGGCTTCACCGGCACGGTGAGCTTCGCCGGAATCGCGCAGGCGGCGGGCAAGGGCGGACTCGGGCTGACGTTCGGCCTCGTATTCCTGTTCGCGGGCTTCTGCTTCAAGGTCTCGGCGGTGCCGTTCCACATGTGGACGCCGGACGTCTACGAAGGCGCGCCGACGCCGGTGACGGCATTCTTCTCGTCCGCGCCGAAGGTGGCGGCGATTGCGATCTTCGTGCGCGCGCCGATCACGGCGTTCCCCGACATTACGCCGCAATGGCAGCAGATCGTGGTGTTCGTCGCCATCGCCTCGATGGTGCTCGGCGCATTCGCGGCGATCGGCCAGCGCAACATCAAGCGGCTGATGGCCTACTCGTCGATCGGCAACATGGGCTTCGCGCTGGTCGGACTCGCGGCCGGCACCGCCGAAGGCGTGCAGGGCGTGGTCGTCTACATGGCGATCTATCTTGCGATGACGCTCGGCACCTTCGCGGTGATCCTGTCGATGCGCCGGGGCGGGCAGCTGGTCGAGGAAATCTCCGACCTCTCAGGGCTCGCGCGCACCCATCCCACAATGGCGTTCTTCCTCGCCACCATGATGTTCTCGCTCGCCGGCATTCCGCCGCTCGCGGGCTTCTTTGCGAAGTACTTCGTGTTCCTCGCCGCCATCAAGGCGGGCCTCTACGCACTCGCGGTGATCGGCGTGCTGGCGTCCGTGGTCGGCGCCTACTACTATCTGACCATCGTGAAAGTGATGTATTTCGACGAGCCGGCGGCCGCGTTCGAGCCGATGCCGCGTGCGCTCAAAGTCGTGCTTGGGGTGACCGGCGTGTTCGTCATCCTCTTCTTCGTCTATCCGTCGCCGATCATCAGCGCCGCGGCCGCAGCCGCCAAGTCATTGTTCTGATGCAGCTTCACCCCGACGCTGTGGCATCCGGCGTCCGCCTCATCGCACACGACACGCTCGGCTCCACCAACGCGGAGGCGTTTGGGCGCGCGCGGGCCGGGGAGCGCGGGCCGCTCTGGGTGACGGCCGCGCGCCAGACCGCGGGGCGCGGCCGGCGCGGGAACGTGTGGACCTCCGAGCCGGGGAATCTCTACGCAAGCCTGCTGCTGACCGACGCGGCGCCGGCCGCGCACCTGCCGGAGCTGTGCTTTGTAATGGCGCTGGCGGTGCGGGATGCGGTGGCAGAGGTTGCGCCGCGCCTGAGCGAAAAGCTGCAGCTCAAATGGCCGAACGACCTGCTGCTCGATGGTGCCAAGATCGCGGGCATCCTGATCGAAGCAGAAAGCGCGGGCAGCAAGTCCTCCGTTACAGTCGCGGGCATTGGCGTGAACTGCGCGCACCACCCCGGCGATCTCGCCTACCCGGCAACCAGTCTCGCAGCGTATGGTGTGGCCGCCGCGCCTGCCAACATAGTGCGTGCGCTGTCCGGGGCAATGATGATTCGCGTCGCTCAATGGGACCGTGGCGCGGGCTTTGCCGCCATCCGCGCCGAATGGCTCGGCACTGCCGCCAATCTCGGCAGCGAGATCCATGTCCGTCTCGCGGACCGTGAGATGACGGGTAAATTCGAATCCCTCGATCCTGCGGGAAGGCTGATGCTGCGCCTCCCGGGCGGCCGCCTCGAAGCGATCACGGCGGGCGAAATATTTCCCGCGCGGGTGCCTGCCTGATGGCCAAGGAACTCCTGTTCGCACCGCTCGGCGGCGTCGGCGAGATCGGCATGAATCTCGCGCTCTACGGCATTGCCGACGGCGCGCAGCGCTCATGGATCGCGGTCGATCTCGGTGTGTCGTTCGCGGGCGACGACCTGCCCGGCGTCGACCTGATCATGCCGGACATCGCGTTCCTGATTGAACAGCGGCGCAATCTCGCCGGCCTCATTCTGACTCACGCGCATGAGGACCACTACGGCGCGCTGCTCGACCTGTGGCCACGCCTGCGCTGCCCGGTCTTTGCGACGCCGTTCACTGCGGCGCTGTTCGAGGCGAAGCGCCTCGGCGAGCGCACGCCGCCGGACGTGCCGATCACCGTGAAGCCGCTCGGCTCGCGCTTCACGCTTGGCGCCTTCGACATCGAGTTCGTGTCGGTCTCGCACTCGATCCCGGAGTCGAACGCGCTGATCCTGCGCACGCCGCTCGGCAACGTGCTGCACACCGGTGACTGGAAACTCGATCCGACCCCGATCATCGGGCCGCCGACTGACGAAGCAAAGCTGCGCGCGCTTGGCGACGAGGGCTGCCTCGCGATGATCGGCGATTCCACCAACGCGGTGCGCGACGGCCGCTCGCCGTCGGAATCCGACGTCGCGAAGAGCTTGCGCGAGCTGATCATGAACGCGCCGCGCCGCGTCGCGGTCACGACCTTTGCGTCGAACGTCGCGCGCATGAAGGCGGTCGCCGAGGCCGCCGCGGCCGCGGGCCGCGAGGTCGTTGTGGTCGGCCGCGCGATGGATCGCGTCGCGCAGGTCGCGCGCGAGATGGGCTATCTCGACGGCATCGCGGAGTTCCGTGGCATCGATGTGTACGGCCACCTGCCGCCCGACAAGGTCGTGGCGCTGTGCACCGGCAGCCAGGGCGAGCCGCGCGCCGCGCTCGCGCGCATCTCCGAGGACCAGCACCCCGAGGTGACGTTCTCGCAGGGCGATACCGTGATCTTCTCGTCGCGCACCATTCCGGGCAACGAGAAGGCGGTGGGCCGCGTAATCAACGGGCTGGTGCGGCAGGGCATCGAAGTCATCACCGACCGCACGCATCTGGTGCACGTCTCAGGCCATCCGCGCCGTGCCGAGATGCAGGAACTGTATCAGCTGGGTGCGTCCGCGCATCGCGATCCCGGTGCACGGCGAAGCGCTGCATCTTGCCGAGCACGCCAAGCTCGCGCGCGCCGCCGGCGTGCCCGAGGTCGTACTGTGCGGCGACGGCGATCTGGTGCGGCTTGCGCCTGACGCCCGCGTGATCGACGAGGTGCCCGCCGCGCGGCTCTACAAGGACGGTGCGCTGCTCGTGTCGGCGGAGGCGCGCACGGTCGCCGACCGGCGGAAGTTGAGCTTTGCCGGCATCGTGGTGGTGGCGCTCGCGATTTCCGACAAGGGCGCGATGCTCGCCGATCCTGACGTCGAGCTGATCGGCATTCCGGAAGTGAACGCCGACAAGGCTTCGATGTTCGAGATCGCCTATGACGCGGTGATCGAGACGTTCGAAAATCTGCCGAAGCCGCGCCGGCGCGATCCCCAGGCGGTCGAAGAGGCCGTCAAGCGCGGCGTGCGCGCCGCGATCGCGAGTCATTGGGGTAAGAAGCCGGTGTGTCTGTGCAAGTGATCACGGTATAGTTTGCGTGTCCCGCACGCGATGCAGCGCGTCTTCGCGGTGCGTCGCAGATGCGGGACCCGGTTGCTTCGTTTTCTAGATTAAAGAAACCGGGTCCCGGGTTGCATCGCATCACTGCGTGCTGCGCTGCGCCCGGGACACAGAGAGGACATATGATCGGCCGTCTCAATCACGTCGCCATTGCGGTCGGCGACATCGCGAAGGCTTCGAAACTTTACAAGGATACGCTCGGCGCGGATGTCTCTGGCGTCGTGCCGCAGCCGGACCATGGCGTGAACACCGTGTTCATTACGTTGCCGAATACCAAGATCGAGCTGCTCGAGCCGCTCGGCGAGAATTCCCCGATCGCGAAATTCCTCGAGCGCAATCCGGACGGCGGCATCCATCACATCTGCTACGAGGTCGACGACATTCTGGCGGCGCGAGACAAGCTCAAGTCCGAAGGCGCGCGCGTGCTCGGCGACGGCAATCCGAAGATCGGCGCGCACGGCAAGCCGGTGCTGTTCCTGCACCCGAAGGATTTTTGCGGCACGCTGGTGGAGATCGAGCAAGCCTAGGCTCAACCCGTGTCCCGGGCGCAGTGCGGCATGAAGTGACGCGCTGCAGACGCCGGGACCCCGGTTTGTTGATAGACTAGAAAACCGGGGTCCCGCATCTGCGAAGCAGCACTTCGCGCTGCATCGCGTGCGGGACACAAGAGGAAGATCATGTCCGTCACCACCGCCCTCGCGATCTACTTCATCATCTGGTGGGTGGTGCTGTTTGCCGTGCTGCCGTTCGGCGTGCGCAATGCGGCCGAGGAGGGCGTTGCGGTCGAGGCCGGGCATGATCCGGGCGCGCCGACCATTCCGGCGCTGGCCTCGAAGCTGATCTGGACGACGATTGTCGCCAGCGTCGTGTTCGCGGCCTGCTGGGTCAGCTACACCTACCGGCTTGTAACGCTCGACGACCTCGGCACGCTGTGGGGGCTGGTCGGAACACGGTGACTACTTCTTCGGCGTCAACACCATCTGCGTTTGCGTCACGATCGCCGCAAGCCGCCCGTCGCCGCGTGTGATCTTGGTCTGCCATACCATCGTGGTACGGCCCTTGTGCAGCGGCGTGCATTCGGCACGCGCGGTATCGCCGAGCGGCACCGCGGCGAAGAAATTGGTCTTGCTCTCGATCGTCGTGGTGCTCTCGCCCTCTTTCAGGTTGGCGACGGTAGCGACTGCCCCGATCGTGTCGGCGAACGCCATGTAGGCGCCGCCGTGCAGCACGTTCGGCCGCGTGCACAAGTCTTCGCGCACTTTCAGTTCGCCGATCACCAGATCGGGGGTGACGCTGACGACGGTAACGCCCATCAGTTTGGCGAAGGGCAGGGGCTCGAGTTGCATGGCGTTCCTCGGATTGTTGGACGTATGCTGCATCATCGGCTTGGTAATGGCACACATTCAATGACCCGCGAGGTAAAGACCAACGGCTTCGGGCCGCGCCTGAAATGGTGGCGCGCGCAGCGCTCCCTGTCGCAGCTTGCGCTTAGCGGAGCGGCCGAGACCTCGCAGCGGCATTTGAGCTTTCTCGAATCCGGCCGCGCGGAGCCGAGCCGCGAGATGGTGCTGCGGCTGTGCGCCGTGCTTGACGTGCCGCTGCGCCAGCAGAATGCGCTGATGCTGGCCGCAGGCTTCGCGCCGGTGTGGCGCGAGAGCGATCTCAGCGATCCGGAGCTGCGCCAGGTGAATGGTGCGCTCGACTACATGCTGGCGCAGCAGGAGCCCTATCCGGCTTTCGTGGTCGATCGGCGCTGGAATTTGCTGCGTGCGAACGCCGGGGCAGGGAACCTCGTGTCATTCCTGCTTGGCGCCGCGCCAACGGGCGCGGTCAATCTCGCCGACGCGCTGGTCGCACCGGATGTGCTGCGGCCGTTCATCGACAACTGGGAGGATGTCGCGGTGCATTTTCTGCGCAGCGTGCAGGCGGATGCGCTCGCCGACGGCACAATGGAGACCGCGGAATTGCTGCGTCGTCTGCTCGGCTATCCCGGGCGTGCCACCGCTCTCGCGCATCGCGCCGCTCGAAACGCACACACCGGTGCTCAACATCCATTTCCGCAAGGGCGATACAAAGCTGCGTCTGTTCACCACGATTGCGACGCTCGGCACGCCGCAGGACGTGACGCTGCAGGAAATCCGCATCGAGTGCTTCTTTCCGGCGGACGAGGCGAGCGCAACGCTGCTGCGAGGCCTCAGCGGCACCAGGCCTTGAGGCTCGCGTCTCGCGTCTTTCCGAAGGTGGGACGGCTACAGCGCTCCGAGGGTCATCTGAACTGACTGAGCTGGCAGCTCGACGCGCTTCTTGTGGTCGGCGTCTGGTTTCCATCCGAGGATGGCGAACATCACAAAGAAACCGACCACATAAGCGATCGCGACATGCCAGCCGTGGCGCAGCCAGTGGCCGACCGATTTTGCTTCCGGATACATGTTCGACAACGCCACGCCGGCCGACGATCCGAACCAGATCATCGAGCCGCCGAAGCCGACGCAATAAGCAAGGTAGCCCCAGTCGTAGCCGCCTTGCTTGAGCGCGAGAGCGGTGAGCGGAATGTTGTCGAAAACCGCAGAGAGGAAGCCGAGACCGAACGCGGTTTGCCACGATGCGAGCGGAAGCTCCTCCACCGGCATCAGGGAGGCATTGGTGACAAGCGCGAGGAGGAAGATCGTGCCCTTGAACGTTTCCGGCATGATCTCCCAGTCAGGCCGCCGCAGCGGCGCGGTGGCGAAAATCACGGCCCAGACCGCGAGACCGATCACCGGCACCAGATCGAGCAGCGCCGGGAATTTCAAGTTGGCGGTGACGTTGGCGCCGATCGCGATCAGCAGAATGGCCGCAACGATGCCGACCGACGTCCAGTCAATCTGCATCCCGCGCGGCCCATCCTTCAGGATCGGCGAATAGCGATGCTGCTGAATTGCGGCCGGGATGCCGTAGATCAGGAAGCCCGCTCCCGCCGCGATGTAGGCCTCGACCACACGCAACGGGCTGATGCCGTCGATCCACATCATGGTGGTCGTCGTATCGCCAACCACGCTGCCGGATCCGCCCGCGTTCGAAGCGGCGACAATCGCCGCCAGATAGCCGATATGCACTTTGCCCTTGAACACATGACGCGCCATCGTGCCACCGATCAGCGCAGCCGCGATGTTGTCGAGGAAGCTCGACAACACGAACACGATGGCGAGCAGGGCGAGCCCGCCTTGCCAGCCATCGGGGAGGAACGCCGGCATCTCGTCCGGGATGCGGCTCTTCTCGAAATGGCGCGACAGGATCGCGAAGCCCATCAGCAGCAGGAACAGGTTCGCGAGGATCACCCATTCGTGCCGCATGTGCAGCGCAAGCCCGCCGAAGCCGGGGCCGGTCTTGAACCCGGTGAAGGCAAGCTTGTAGAGGACGATCGCCGCAAGCCCGGTGAGTGCGACCTCCAGCGTGCGGTGATGGAAGATCGCAACGCCGATCAGCGTCAGTGCAAACAGGATAAAATCGACCGGGATGCCGAAGAGATAGACTGGCGTCACGGAAGTTCCGCCGGAAGCCGGCGCCGCGAGCGCGGATGATGCAAGGAGGATCGGCGCTGCAGCAGCAAGCAGGCACAGAGCGGGGCGCCTGAAAGACGCGTAACGCGAGGGCGACCATTCCATCCGGATTCCGCTCCGACATCTCAGCGTGCGGCCGCCAGAGGAGCCCGGCTGGTGAGGGTTCGAAGAACAATCCGCTACATCTTGCCGGACTTCAAGATGGTGCGCGGTCGCGTACAGCCGGTCGCCGGCCGCGGCTGACCGCGGCCGGCGCAGTTCGTGAACGAAAGTGCGCCGTTACTCGGCGGCGCGATAGCTGCCGGCCGGAACGCTCCGGTAGGCAGGCTCGCGCGCCGCGACGCGCGCGTCGCGCGCGCGCAGGAAGATCTTGGCGATCTCCATCGCGATCAGCAGGCTGGATGCGACGGCCGTGGCGACCATCCAGTCGCGCACCGAAAGCGGCACGGTGTGGAAGGCTGTCTGCAGCGCCGGCACGTAGATCACCAGGATGTGCGTGCCGAGCGAGAACGCGATCGCGACGAGCAGCCACTTGTTGTCGAGGAAGCCGATGAAGGCGCTGCGCCGCCGCGAGCGGCAGTTATAGACGTCGAAGAGCTGGTACATCATGAGCGTTGTGAACGCCATGGTGCGCGCCAGTGCCTCGTCGTGCGCGTTCGGCGCCGTGCCGGTCGCGAACAGCGTGACCAGGCCGCCCGGATAGTAGGCGTCGAGCACGAAGATCGTTCCGACCATCATCAGCAGGCCGACGCAGGCGAGGCGAATCCAGTCCTCCTTGAGCAGTACGCCGGAGCCGCGCGGCCGCGGCTGGCGGCTCATCACGTCGGGATCCTTCGGATCGACGCCGAGCGCGAGCGCGGGCGGGCCGTCGGTGATGAGGTTGATCCAGAGCAGTTGCGCGGCGAGCAGCGGCAGGAACAGCCCGATGTCGACCGACACGAGGCCGAGCCAGCCCGCGAGCATCACGCCCGCGAACATGGTCATCAGCTCGCCGGAATTGGTGGAGAGCAGGTAGATCAGGTATTTCTGGATGTTGTCGTAGACGCCGCGGCCTTCCTCGATCGCCTTCACGATGCTGGCGAAGTTGTCGTCGGTCAGCACCATGTCGGCGGCTTCCTTCGACACGTCGGTGCCGGTGATGCCCATGGCGACGCCGATGTTCGCGGTCTTCAGCGCGGGCGCATCGTTGATGCCGTCGCCGGTCATGGCCACGATGTGGCCCTTGCGCTGCAGCGACTCCACGATGCGCAGCTTGTGGTCGGGGTCGACGCGGGCGAACACGCGCACGTGCTCGACGATGGCGTCGAGCTCGGCGTCGTTCATGTCGCGCAGTTCCGTGCCGGTGACGAGACGCGCGCCCGGCTCCAGGATCTGAAGTTCGCGCGCGATGGCGCCGGCCGTCGCCGGGTGGTCGCCCGTGATCATCACGGTCCGGATGTGCGCGCGCCGCGCAACCGCGACCGCGTCTTTCACTTCCTCGCGCGGCGGATCGATCATGCCGACGATCCCGAGCAGCACGAGGTCGTCCTCGATGGTTTCGGGCAGCTCGATCTCGGATGCGACCCTGCGGTCCCGATGCCGAGCGAAGCCGCCGGAACCGTGCGCGACGCGATGGCGAGCGTCGCGCAGCGCCTGGCTTGCAAGCGATTCATTGCGCCTGATCCATTCGGCGCGCGCCGCATCGCTGAGCGGGACCGGGTTGCCATCATCGCCGACGACATAGCGGCAGCGCGCGAGCAGGATTTCCGGCGCACCCTTGGTAAAGGCGGTGAGTTCGTCGGCATTCTCCGGATCGCGGTGCAGCGTGGTGTGGCGCTTGCGCTCCGAGGTGAACGGGATTTCGGCGATGCGCGGAAACTTCGCCAGCACCTCGCCGGTCAGCCCGAGCTTGCGCGCTGCGACGACAAGCGCGCCTTCGGTCGGGTCGCCCTGCACTTTCCAGCGGCCTTCGCTTTCGGTGAGTGCCGCAGTCATTGACGAGCGCAGCGGCACGCAGCGTCCGCGTGACGGCCGCATGGATCGCCGAGCCTTCCGCGAGCGGCTTGCCACTTTGGCTGAACTCGCCCTCCGGGATGTAGCCGCTGCCGCCGACATCGATCAACGCGCCGCCGGTGACAGATCGCCCGCACCGTCATCTCGTTGCGCGTCAGCGTGCCGGTCTTGTCGGAGCAGATGACCGTGGCGGCGCCGAGCGTTTCGATCGCCGGGAGCTTGCGCACGATGGCGTTGGCCGCCGCCATGCGCCGCACGCCGAGGCTGAGGCCCACCGTCACGATGGCGGGCAAGGCTTCCGGAATGGCGGCGACCGCGAGCGCGACCGCGAACAGGAACAGGCTGAGCACGACATTGAGCGTGAGGGCCTTGGTGCTGAGCAGGCCGGCCGCGAACACGACCGCGCAGATCCCGAGCATCACGACGGTCAGGCGCTTGCCGGTGCGGTCGAGCTCCTGCTGGAGCGGCGTCGGCTCCTTCTCGGCCGCCTCCAGCAGGCCGGCGATGCGGCCGACTTCGGTGTCCATGCCGGTCGCAACGATGACGGCGCGTCCGCGGCCGTAAGTGGCGACCGTGGCGGCGAAGAGCATGTTGACGCGGTCACCGAGGCTCGCGGCAGCATCGACCGGCTTCGGGCTCTTGGCGACCGGCAGGCTCTCGCCGGTCAACGGCGCTTCGTCGGTGTGAAGATTGGCATCTTCGATGATGCGTCCGTCCGCCGGTATCTTGTCGCCGGCTTCGATCAGCACGATGTCGCCCGGCACGATCTCGTGGGCGGCGACGCGCTGGCGCTCGCCGCCGCGGATGACGGTCGATTCGGGCGCTGCGAGCGCCATCAGCGCACGCACGGAGCGCTCCGCGCGCGCCTCCTGGAAAAAGCCGAGCAGCGCGTTGAGCACGACGATCGCCGTGATCACGATCGCCTCGTAGGGCAGGGCGCTTTCTCGCGGGTCCTGCAACACCCACTCGACTACCGAAATGACGATGGCGAACAGGAGAATGATGACGAGAAAATTCTCGAACTGCTCGAGCAGGCGCTTCCACCACGGCGTCTCCGGCGCGCTCTTGAGCTGGTTCGGACCGTATTGCTCCAGCCGCCGTTTTGCTTCGTCGCTGGAGAGGCCGCGTGCCGCATCGGACTGCAGATTCGCCACGACGGCGTCGGCAGGCAAAGCGTGAGGCATATTGCTCTTGTCGTTGGCGGAATTGAAAGCGCGGGGACTGGATTGCATGTTCATTGGGGCCACTCCTTGGGATGTTTCCAGTCCGACATCGCAGCGAACGGCTGCCAGAGGGGCCCGGCCTGGTGTGAACTTGAGAAGGCTATCGGCGCATCAGCACGGTCCAGCACGCCGAAACGGTGTTCCGGGTTGGAGGATCATTCGGCGGCTGTGCTTCTGCTCTGCATGAGCCGCATCATCTGTTCGGGATCGATCGTGGCCGCGGCGCAGATGCCGATCAGCGTGAGCGCGCCGGCGATGTCGCGGTAGGTGACGTCTCCCGAATCCAACCACCCGCGCCACCAGGCGAGCGCGCCGAACGCCGCGGCGAATCCGAGGAACAGCGTCGCGACGACCGGCATGACCAAATCCGGCGGCAACGTCGCGCGAGACACTGCCCAGGCGGCGAAGCAAACAATCACGCTGAACGCGAAGCCTTGCACTGGCCCGATCGCGCCCGGGCGTATCTGTCCGAAGCGTTGGGGCGACTGCGCTGGTTCATTTCGGGGGGCTGGCAAATTCACCGGCACGTCAGTCTCCACCAGTTTGGGAGAAACTTATGTACACGAAATTCAGATATGATAGTTTAGTGATTATGAAATGCGCGTCAAGCCTCAAAGCGCAGCGAAAGCGCGCAGGCGCCTGGCTGAAAGAGTTGCGGGAGGATGCCGGCCTCACGCAGATGGAACTCGCGGGCCGGCTGGGCTTCAAATATTACGCCTTCATCTCTCAGGTCGAGACAGGCTTCAGCCGCGTTCCGATGGAGAAGATGGAGGCGTGGGCTCACACGCTTGGTGTTGAGCCGCGGCGTTTTGCGCAACGCCTGATCTCATTCTATGAGCCGGAGCTACATCGCGTGCTGTATGAGGTGACGTAACCCGCACTCTGGGTCAGCCCCACAGTGCTGACTTCGACGCTTCAGCATTCGCGATGAACGCCGTGCGATTATCTGCGGCGTAATTGTTTTCTTTTGCATACCGTCGCACACGCGCGTCCATGAGCGAACGCATCGGCGTGCTGGCCGCACTTGTCTCCTCGACGCTGGGAGGCACGGTCGCGGCGACCACGCGCTTCGTCGTGACCGACACAGACCCGCTGACGCTCGGCGCGCTGCGCTTTGGCGGCGCGTTTCTGGTGCTGTTGCCGGTCGCATTGACCTTGCGCCAGCCGTGGCCGAAGGGGCGTGACTGGTTTTGGGTCGTGCTGCTCGGCGGCGTGTACTTCTGCGTCTATCAGGTGCTCTACAACGTCGCGTTCGTGTACACGACCGCTGCGCGCGGCTCGATGATCGGCTCGACGCTCGCGCTGATGACCATGGTGGTAGCGGCGCTGTTCGGCGTCGAGCGGCTGAGCGCGCGCAAGACCGCGGGCGTGCTCACTGTAACCGGCGGCGTCGCGGTGGCGCTGGCGAGCGGACTTGCGTATGCGCCGAAAGACGCATGGCGTGGCGACCTTCTGATGCTGGCCGGGATCTTCTGCTGGGCCTGCTACAATATCTGGTCGCGGCCGTTCATCGCACGGTCTTCGCCGCTGACATTCCTTATCGGCGGCATGGGCGTCGGCGCGGCCTGCCTGTCCGGCCTCGCGTGGTGGCGCGGCGGGCTTTCTGCCGCCGCGGCATTCGGGCCGAACCAGTGGCTTGCGGTCGGTTACATGGCGCTGGTCGCCACGCCGGTCGCGCTCTGGCTCTGGATCTTCGCGCTCAACCGCGCAACGCCGACCCGCGTCGCCAGCACCATGGCGATGCATCCGGTCGGCGCCTCGATCCTTGCGGCAGTCATCATCGGCGAGCCGATAGAGTTGAATCTAGCCATCGGCGTCATTGCGGTGCTCTTCGGCATCTGGATCGCGGCGAACGAGCCACGTAAGGCAACGGCTCCATGAGCGAGCGCACCGGTGTCCTGATCGCGGTTCTGTCGTCGACGTTCGGCGGCATGGCGGCCGCGGTGACCCGTTACGTCATCGGCGCGATCGATCCGGTCACCATCGCGGCGTTTCGGTTTGGCATCGGTGTTGCGATTCTGCTGCCGCTCGCGCTGATGCTGCGCAGCCCGTTTCCGCGCGGCCGCGATCTCGTTGGCAGCGCGGCACTCGGCATCCTGTTCTTCGGGGTCTTCTTCGTCTTCTACAACGTCGCGATGGCCTATACGACGGCGGCGCGCGGGGCGCTCGCACTCTCGACACTGCCGCTATGGACGATGGTGGTCGCGGCATTGCTCGGCGCCGAGCCGCTCACCGGCCGTAAGACGCTGGGTGTGCTGATCGCGGTCGGCGGTGTCGCGATCGCGTTGCTCGCGGGATTGACGCAAGTGCCATCGGGCGCGTGGCGCGGCGACCTGATCATGGCCGGCGCCACGCTGTGCATGGCGTTCTACAATGTCTGGTCGCGGCCGTTCATTGCGGGCTCCTCACCGCTTGGTTTCGTGACGGCATCGATGTGTGCGGGCGCGCTGTGTCTCGTACTGGCCGCGCTCTCAACCGGCGGTTTCGCGGTGACGCGGGACTTCGGCGCGGCGCAATGGATCGCGGTGATGTATCTCGGCGCGTTCGGCGGCGCGGCTGCATTCTTTCTCTGGGTGCTCGCGCTACGCATGACCACGCCGACGCGCGTCGCCAATACCATGACGGTCAATCCGATCGCCGCATCGCTGCTCGCCGCGGTTCTCGTCAGCGAGCCGATCGGATTGAATCTCGTCGCCGGATTGATCGCGGTGGCGATCGGAATCTGGTTTGCTTCAACGGTGAGCGTTCGGGCAAAAAAATGAGCAGGGCCAAAGCCCTGCTCGGATGTCGTGTCACGTGGAGCCACTTGAACTCGACTGTTCTTATTATCGTCGAGCGGCAGCGGGTGCTCGCGCCGTCGGGCTCTCTCCCTCCCAAGACTTGGACCTTGTCCGTCCGGACCGCATGGCAGGCCGCGGCTTGTCGCCGACTTGGCCTCCCTTGCGCGTCGGCACCCTAACCGAACTCGATTCTGTTGTCATCACGGAACTGAACGCAATTTTCTTTCGACTTTTCTCACGACCAAACTCACGCGGGCAGGACGCAACGCTTACACGCGGCACGGCAGTGACGAACGGGGCGGCTCACGCGCTCCTCTTTGGCCTGAGTCCGTGACGGCGCGATGACGCAACGGGAACGCCGCAGAAGGCTTTGACGCCCCTTGTGTTTCTTATGCCCTTCCGGTTTCACTCCAGCCGCGCCGTTCCACCCCCTTTGAGTCGCCCGCCGATGCGCCTGTCCCGTTATTTCCTGCCGACGCTGCGCGAAACGCCGAAGGAAGCCGAGATCGTCTCGCACCGGCTGATGCTGCGCGCCGGCATGATGCGGCAGGAGGCCGCGGGGATTTACGCGTTCCTCCCGCTCGGCCTGCGGTTGCTGAACAAGATCAGCCGGATCGTCCGCGAGGAGCAGGACCGCTCCGGCGCGATCGAATTGCTGATGCCGACGATCCAGTCCGCCGACCTGTGGCGCGAAAGCGGGCGCTACGACGACTACGGCAAGGAGATGCTGCGCATCAAGGACCGCCACGAGCGCGACATGCTCTACGGTCCGACCAATGAAGAGATGATCACCGAGATTTTCCGCGCCTACGTACGCTCCTACAAAGATCTCCCGCTCAACCTCTATCACATCCAATGGAAATTCCGCGACGAGGTGCGGCCGCGCTTCGGGCTGATGCGCGGGCGCGAATTTTTGATGAAGGATGCGTACTCGTTCGACGTGGACGAGGCGTCGGCGCGCACCGCCTACAACCGCATGTTCGTCGCGTATCTGCGAACCTTCGCGCGGCTCGGTCTCAAGTCGATCCCGATGCGCGCCGATACCGGGCCGATCGGCGGCGACCTGTCGCACGAATTCATCATCCTCGCCGACACCGGTGAGAGCGAAGTGTTCTGCCACCGCGATCTGCTCGATTTCGAGGTGCCGGGCGAGGGCGTCGACTTCGGCGATGCCGCGGGCTTGCAGGGCACCGTCGACAAGTGGACGTCGCTCTATGCGGCGACATCCGAGATGCACGAAGCCGACAAATACAGTGCGCTCCCTGCAGACAAGCAGGTGTCGGCGCGCGGCATCGAGGTGGGGCACATCTTCTATTTCGGCACCAAGTATTCCGCGCCGATGAAGGCGCTGGTCGCGGGGCCGGACGGCACCGAGAAGCCGGTGCACATGGGCTCATATGGCATCGGGCCGTCGCGGCTGGTGGCGGCGATCATCGAGGCGAGCCACGACGAGGCCGGGATCAAGTGGCCCGAGGCGATCGCGCCGTTCGACGTCATCATCCTCAACCTGAAGCAGGGCGATGCTGCGTGCGACGGCGCCTGCGAGAAGCTTTATGCCGAACTGACCGCGGCGGGCGCCGACGTGCTGTATCACGACAGCGACGAGCGGCCGGGTGCGAAGTTCGCGACCGCCGACCTGATCGGCATCCCGTGGCAGATCCTGATCGGGCCGAAGGGTCTTGCCGCCGGTCAGGTCGAACTGAAATGCCGCGCCGACGGCAGCCGCACGATGCTCGCTCCCGCCGAAGCGGTGGCCAAGTTCAAGCGATAAACCTGTTCACCTGCGGCGCTTGGGCACGATCTTCGATGGCCTGAAATCGCCAGAATCGGGTGAAATGCCGGAACTGGACGGAAATTGATGAGCGACTCTACCGGTACCCGGCCCTTCGCTCCCTTCGAATGGATGCTGTCGCTGCGCTATCTGCGCTCGCGGCGTCGTGAGGGGTTCATTTCCGTGATCGCGGGGTTCTCGTTCCTCGGCATCATGCTCGGCGTCGCCACGCTGATCATCGTGATGGCGGTGATGAACGGCTTCCGCAAGGAACTGCTCGACAAGATCCTCGGGCTGAACGGCCACCTTCTGGTGCAGCCGCTTGAGACGACGCTGACCGACTGGGAAGCGGTCGCGGCCCGGCTCTCCGCGGTGCAGGGCATTCGGCTCGCCGCGCCGATCGTCGAGGGCCAGGCGCTCGCCTCCTCGCCGTTCAATTCGGCGGGCGTTCTGGTGCGCGGCATCCGCTCCGCCGATCTCGCCAAGCTTGGCTCCGTCGCGAACAACCTGAAGCAGGGCACGCTGGAAGGTTTCGACGGCGGCCAAGGGCTCGCGATCGGGCGGCGGCTCTCCGACCAGCTTTCGGTGCGGGCGGGCGACAACATCACGCTGGTTGCCCCAAGGGGGGCTGTCACCCCGATGGGAACGACACCGCGCATCAAAACCTACAAGGTCGCGGCGGTGTTCGAGATCGGCATGTCGGAATACGACTCGGCGATCGTGTTCATGCCGCTGCCCGAGGCGCAGCTCTATTTCAATCGCGCCGGCGACGTGACCGCGATCGAGGTCTACACGACCAATCCGGATCGCATCGACGTCTTTCGAAAGCTGGTCAGCGATGCGGCGGGCCGCTCGATCTTTATGATCGACTGGCGGCAGCGCAACGCGACCTTCTTCAATGCGCTCCAGGTCGAGCGCAACGTGATGTTCCTGATCCTCACGCTCATCATCCTGGTGGCGGCGCTGAACATCATCTCCGGCCTCATCATGCTGGTGAAGGACAAGACCGGCGACATCGCGACCTTGCGCACCATGGGAGCGACACAAGGGGCGGTGATGCGCATCTTCCTCATCACCGGCGCTTCGATCGGCATCGTCGGCACGATCGCAGGATTCCTGATGGGGCTGGTCGTCTGCCTCAACGTGGAATCGATCCGGCAATTCCTGTCGTGGATGACGCGCACCGAGCTATTCTCGCCCGAGCTTTATTTCCTCTCGCGCCTGCCGGCCGAGATGGACGTCAGCGAGACGACGGCCGTGGTGGTGATGGCGCTGACGCTGTCGCTGCTCGCGACACTCTATCCATCGTACCGCGCGGCGCGGCTCGATCCGGTCGAGGCCCTCCGCTATGAGTGACGCCGCCGCCCCTCAGACGAAGCCAAAGACGTCGCCCGATAAGGAGCCTGCGGTTTTCCTGCACGCGATCGAGCGGAAATACACGCAGGGCGCCGCGACATTGGAAATCCTCAAAGGCGCGGAGCTTGCGGTGTGGCCCGGGCAGTCGGTCGCGCTGATCGCGCCGTCCGGCACCGGCAAGTCAACGCTGCTGCACATCGCGGGGCTGCTCGAGCATCCGGACGCAGGCGAGGTGTATGTTGACGGCACCGCCACCTCGGCGCTGTCGGACGCCGAGCGCACGCGCATCCGCCGCACCGAGATCGGTTTCGTCTATCAATTCCATCACCTGCTGCCGGAGTTTTCCGCGGTCGAAAACGTGATGCTGCCGCAGATGATCCGGGGCCTCTCCAAAAAGGAGGCGCGCAAGCGTGCGGACGAGTTGCTCGGCTACCTCGGCCTGAAGGAACGGCTGGAGCACCGCCCGTCGCAGCTTTCCGGCGGCGAACAGCAGCGCGTCGCGATCGCACGCGCGGTCGCCAATGCGCCGCGCGTACTGCTGGCCGACGAGCCGACCGGCAATCTCGATCCGCGCACGGCGGCGCATGTGTTTCAGGCGCTCGGCCAGCTCGTGCGCGCCTCCGGCCTCGCCGCCGTCATTGCCACGCACAATCTGGAGCTTGCCGGGCGCATGGACCGGCGGGTGACCTTGGAGCAGGGGCGCGTGGTGGAGATGAAGTAGGAGCGGGCCAGCTCCGAGTCTCCTAAACCATTGGTTAAGTCTCTGTCCGGACATCGAAAAAGAAAATCGTTCTTCCTACGTTCCTTGCCTTGACGAAAGAACAGAAATAGAACATCGTTCCTTCTATGTTCTTGGGGAGGAAGTGATGCTCCGGTCTGCCATGGAAGAAGTCGCCGCGCTGACGTCGCTCGGTTTATTTGTCAGCATGATCGCCATCTGGGCACAGGTTTTCGCGGTTCTTTGACCCGCCCGGGATAGGCGTCTTCGCGCTCATTACAGGTCCAGACGGGGGTCGTCGCCGAGGAAAGCGGGGACCGGCGGCCGTGGCGGGTGGGTTTCCGTGGACTCGGCGGAGATCAATCCCGCACCATCGCGACTGAGAGAATCGCGAGGAACTGAGTTGGCTGACCCCGGTTTCGTGCACCTGCACGTGCACTCGTCTTATTCGCTGCTGGAAGGTGCGCTGACCATCGGCAAGCTCGCCGAACTGGCCAAGGCTGACCGTCAGCCCGCGCTCGCGCTCACCGACACCGACAACATGTTCGGTGCGCTCGAATTCTCCGACAAGCTGGCCGGCTCCGGCATCCAGCCGATCATCGGTTGCGCGCTGTCGGTCGATTTCGGCGACCAGGAGGTACCGCGCCACCCGGGCCATGCGGTGAAGCTGCCGCGCATCGTGCTGCTGGCAGCGCGCGAGGACGGCTACCGCCACCTGATGCAGCTCACCTCGCGCGCCTTCCTCGACACGCCGTCGGATCAGGCGCCGCACGTGAAGTTCGAAATGCTCGCGGCCGCGTCCGGTGGATTGATCGCGCTGAGCGGCGGACCGGGTGGTCCGCTCGATCTCGCGCTGGTGGCGGGCCAGGCGGAGCTGGCGGCGTCCCGCTGCGCGCGGCTCGCCGCATTGTTTGGCGACCGACTCTATATCGAAATGCAGCGCCACGCCCGCCCGGAAGAGAAGCAGGTCGAGCCTGGCCTGCTCGATCTGGCCTACGCGCAGGGCATCGCGCTGGTTGCCACCAATGAGCCGTATTACGGCCGGCGCGAGGATTTCGAAGCGCATGACGCGCTCATTTGCATCGCCGAAGGGCGGATGATCGCCGAGTCCGAGCGGCGTCAGCTCAGCCCCGAGCACTTCTTCAAATCGCGCGCCGAGATGGCAGCTCTGTTCGCCGATCTCCCCGAGGCGCTGACCTCGACGGTCGAAATCGCACAGCGCTGCTCCTACCGGCCCAAGACCATCAAGCCGATCCTGCCGCGGTTCACCGCCGAAGATGGCTCCGCGGTGGACGAAGCCGCGGAATTGCGCCGTCAGGCCGACGAAGGATTGACACGGCGCATCGAAACGCTGGGCCTCGCCTCGGGACAGACCATCGACGATTACCGCAAACGGCTCGATTTCGAGCTCTCGGTGATCGAGAAGATGAAGTATCCTGGGTACTTCCTGATCGTCTCCGACTTCATCAAGTGGGCGAAGCAGCAGGGCATTCCAGTCGGCCCGGGCCGCGGCTCGGGGGCGGGATCGCTGGTCGCCTATGCGCTCACCATCACCGACCTCGATCCGATCCGCTTCGGGCTGCTGTTCGAGCGCTTCCTCAATCCGGAGCGTGTGTCGATGCCGGACTTCGACATCGACTTCTGTCAGGAGCGTCGCAACGAGGTGATCGAATACGTGCAGGGACGCTACGGCCGCGATCAGGTCGGGCAGATCATCACCTTCGGCACCTTGCAGGCGCGCGGCGTGCTGCGCGACGTCGGCCGCGTGCTGGAAATGCCCTACGGCCAGGTCGACAAGCTGTGCAAGCTCGTGCCGATGAATCCGGCAGCGCCGGTCACCTTGTCGAAAGCGATTGCTGAGGAACCGCGCCTGCAGGCCGCGCGCGACGCCGAGCCGGTGGTGCGGCGCGCCTTCGACATCGCGATGAAGCTCGAGGGCCTGCACCGCCACGCCTCGACGCATGCGGCGGGCATCGTGATCGGCGACCGGCCGCTAGCCGATCTGGTGCCGATGTATCGCGATCCGAAATCCGACATGCCGGTCACCCAGTTCAACATGAAGTGGGTGGAGAGCGCGGGGCTGGTGAAGTTCGATTTCCTCGGCCTGAAGACGCTGAGCGTGCTCGACACCGCCGTGAAGCTTGTCGCGCGGCGCGGCATCGACCTCGATCTGCTCGCGATCCCCCTCGATGACGCCAAGTCCTACGAGATGCTGTCGCGCGGCGAGACGGTCGGCGTGTTCCAGGTGGAAGGGCAGGGGATGCGCCGCGCGCTGGTCGACATGCGCCCGGACCGCTTCGAGGACATCATCGCGCTGGTCGCACTCTACCGGCCGGGCCCGATGGCGAACATCCCGACGTATTGCGCGCGCAAGCATGGCAGGGAGCAGCCAGAATACATCCATCCCAAACTCGAACCAGTGCTGCGCGAGACCTTCGGCGTCATCGTCTATCAGGAGCAGGTGATGGAGGCCGCGCGGCGGCTCTCCGGCTATTCGCTTGGCGACGCCGACCTGTTGCGCCGTGCGATGGGGAAGAAAATCCGCTCCGAGATGGAAGGACAGCGCAAGCGCTTCGTACAGGGCGCGGTCGAGGACGGCATCGAGAAGGGCCAGGCCGAGGCCATCTTCGAACTCCTGGCGAAGTTTGCCGACTACGGCTTCAACAAAAGCCATGCGGCCGCCTACGCGCTGGTCGCCTACCAGACTGCCTACATGAAGGCGAATTATCCGGTCGAGTTCCTCGCCGCGTCGATGACCTACGACATGGCGAATACCGACAAGCTCTCGGAATTCCGCGCCGAGGCGGTGCGGCTCGGCATCAAGGTCGAGCCGCCGTCGGTCAACCGGTCGGACGTCAACTTCGAGGTCGAGGCCAACACCATCCACTATGCGCTTGCGGCACTGAAGGGCGTGGGGCGCGAGGCTGTGAAGGCGATCCTCGCGGCGCGCGGCGAGAAACCGTTTCGCGATCTTTCGGACTTCGCGAGCCGGGTCAATCCGCGTGCGATCAACAAGCGCGTGTTGGAAAGCCTCGCGGCTGCCGGCGCGTTCGATGCGCTGGAAAACAATCGCGCGCGTGTCCACGCCGGTGTCGACATGGTTCTTTCGACCGCGCAGCGCGAGCACGAGGCATCCGAAATCGGGCAAGACGACATGTTCGGCGGCGCGGCGATGCGCGGGAAAATTCCGCTGCCTGCGGTGGAGCCATGGCTGCCGGCAGAGCGGCTACAGCGCGAGTTCGACGCGATCGGCTTCTTCCTCTCCGGCCATCCGCTTGACGATTATGCCGCGATCCTGGAGCGGCTGAAGGTGCAGCGCTGGACCGCGTTCTGCAATTCGGTGAAGCAGGGCGCGACCGCGGGCCGCGTCGCCGGCACGGTGGTGGCGCGCGCCGAACGGCGCACCAAGACCGGCAACAAGATGGGCATCCTGGAATTCTCCGACCCCTCCGGCCATTACGAAGCGGTGATCTTCCAGGAAGGGCTGCTGCAATACCGCGACCTGCTCGAACCGGGCAAAGCCGTGCTGCTGATGCTCACCGCCGAGGCGCAGGGCGAGGATGTGCGCGCGCGCATCCAGACCGTCGAACCGCTCGACCAGGCGGCGGAGAAGATGCAGAAGGGCTTGCGCGTGTTCCTGCGCAACGATCAGCCGATCGAAGGCGTGGCGCGGCGGCTGGAGCCCGCGCAGGTCGGGCCTGCCCGATCTGCCAACAACAATGGAGGCGATGCCGAGATCAGCATGATCCTGATCCTTGAAGGCGGCGCTTCCGAAGTCGAGGTGAAGCTTCCCGGCCGCTACAAGGTCTCGCCGCAGATCGCCGGTGCCATCAAGGCGGTGCCGGGTGTTATTGAAGTGCAAGCGCTGTGATCGTGGAGCTTGTGACCTTCAACGCGCCGCCGGGCGCCGATTGGGATGAGATCCTCAAGGATGCGCGCGCAACGATCCCGCGCTGGCGCGCCAACGCGGATCTCGTGCGCAAGCATTACCTGTTGAGCGAAGACGGGCAGGAATGCGCTGGGCTCTACATCTGGCCGTCGCGCGCGGCGGCGGAGGCCGCGCATAATGCGGAATGGCAAGCCGCGGTCGAGAAGCGCACCGGCGCGCCGCCGCAATTCCGCTATTTCGCGCTCCAAATGCTGCTCGACAACGAGGCAGGGTATCGTCTCCGAGTGGACGCAGTCGGGCGAGATCAGAGGTTCGGCTGTTTGAACGGCGGTCGCGATATCGACCGGAATCGATGCACGGAACACCGCCGCCGCCGAAGCTCTACGTCAGCCGGCAGTGAGGTCCGTTATGTACAATCCACACGCGAAGATGCGCCAAATCTTGTAATTCGGCGAATTTTCGGGGGTTTTTCGAGAATGAAATCCGAGATTAACTCTTGGAATTCCGTTTGCGCCGCTCGTATATACTAGCCTGATCCGCGGGGCAGCGGTCTAACAGTTCAAGAGCCAGCTACGGCACGGGGCTTTCGGCGGCATGGATCATCGTCCGCATATCGTGGTGGTCGAGGACGAGGCAGCCCAGCGGCAGCTTCTGATCGACTATCTCGGACGGCAAAACTTCCGCGTCAGCGGCGCGGACGGCGGGACCGCGTTGCGCAAGCTACTGGAGCGCGAACTTCCGGCGCTGGTGCTGCTCGATATCGGGCTGCCGGGTGAGGACGGCTTCGTGCTCGCGCGCTGGCTGCGCGAACGCTCGGGCCGGATCGGCATCATCATGGTGACGGCGGCGGCCGATACGGTCGACCGTGTGGTCGGACTCGAAACCGGCGCCGACGACTATATCGCGAAGCCCTTCGAGCCGCGCGAATTGCTCGCCCGCGTCAAAAGCGTGCTGCGACGGACGACCGGCGCGACCGCCAGCACCGGTCCGCGCGTGCGCATGGGCCGCCGCGTGCTCGACCTCGAAAAGCGTGTGCTGATCGATCCCGCCTCCGGCGACGAAGAGACGCTCGCGGCGAGCGAGCTCGATCTCTTGAAAGTTTTCGCCGAAAACCCGAACCGTCCGCTCAACCGGGACTGGCTGCTCGAAGTCACGGCGCATCGCGAGATGGAAGCGTTCGACCGCGCCATCGACCTGCGCATCACGCGGCTGCGCCGCAAGATCGAGGTCGATCCGGCGCATCCCGACGCGATCCGCACGGTTCGCGGGGTCGGCTACATGTTCGTGCCTCCGAAAGATTGAGCTTAGTTCGCGGGCGCGCCGAGGCTGTTGATCTCGGCCAGCGCGCGCCGCAGCTCCGCGGCTAGGGGACCGAGCCCCTCACGGGCGCGCGTGCGATCTCCCGCCTTGCCGGCCTGCTCCAGTGTCAGAGCCGCGGCGCCGACACCGATCGCGCCGACCGTTTGCGCCGCGCCTTTCAGCTTGTGCGCCGCTGCCGCCAGCGAGGGCAGGTCGCCGGCGCGCGAGGCGGTGGAGATCTCGCGCTCGGCGGTGATCGCCGTGTCGCGGAATTTCATCAGAAGCGAATCGATCGCCTTGTCGTCATCGCCGAGCCAGGCCGCAAGCACATTGCGGTCGATCGCAGAGGGCGCCTTCGGGGCGTCCTTCGTGTCGTGCGTCTCGCGCGAGACATCGTCGATCGGCATCCAGCGCTCGAGCGTAACGCGAAGCTGGTCCATGTTCACGGGCTTTGCCAGATACGCGTCCATGCCGGCGGCGAGACAGCGTTCGTCCTCGCCCTTCATGGCGTTGGCGGTGACCGCGACGATCGGGGTGCGCGGCGCGGATGCGCCGGTCTTCGCTTCCGCCTCGCGGATTTGCCGCGTCAGTTCGCGCCCGTCCATGCGCGGCATGTGGATGTCGGCGAGCACCGCCGCATAGCGTCCGCCCGCCGCCGCCCAGGCTTCCAGCGCTTCGACACCGTCGTTGGCGGTATCGGACGGAATGCCGAGCAGCTCGAGCTGGCGCACCAGAACCTCGCGGTTCACCGGATGGTCGTCCGCGATCAGAATGCGCACGTTCGACTTCGGCCGCGCGGATGCGGGTTTCGCCGGGCGGACCGGAGAGCGCAGGGTGGTGTTGAGCGGCGAGTCCGCAGGCGCCGCCCTGAGATTGAGATGGACCGTGAACGTCGATCCGCGTCCCTGCTGGCTTTCCACGGTGATGTCGCCCTTCATCAATTGCGCGAGCCGCTGCACGATCGAGAGGCCGAGGCCTGTGCCGCCGAAGCGCCGGGTCGTTGAAGAGTTCCGCCTGCGCGAACGGCTGGAACAGACGCGCGCGTTGCTCTTCGGAAAGACCGATGCCGGTATCGCTGACCGCGATGCTGACGCGTGTCTTGCCTTGGCCGAGCGGCGCGGTCCCGGCGTGCAGCGTGACACGGCCGCGCTCGGTGAATTTCAGCGCATTGCCGAGCAGATTGAACAGCACCTGCCGCACGCGGGTCGGGTCGCCGACCAGTGCGTCGTCGGAGCCCGCGTCGATTTCCACGTTCGAGCGCAAGACCCTTGATGATCGCCTGCTGACGGAACGTGCCGGCGACGCCTTCGATCAGGCCGGAGAGCGAGAACGCGGTCTCCTCGAGCTCCAGCCGGCCAGCCTCGATCTTGGAGAAGTCGAGCACGTCGTCGATGATGCGCAGCAGCGATTGCGCGGAATCGCGGATGGTCGAAACGGTGCGGCGTTGCGCGCCGTCGAGGCCCTGCCGCTCCAGCACATCGATCATGCCGAGCACGCCGTTCATCGGCGTGCGGATCTCATGGCTCATGGTGGCGAGGAAGGTCGATTTCGCCTGGTTGGCGGCTTCCGCTTCGGCACGCTCCTTCTCGGCGGCATCGCGCGCGCTTTCGGCGGCTTCCTTGGCGGAGGCGAGCGCCTCTTCGCGTGACTTCAAGGCGGTGATGTCGCGATAGATGCCGAGCAGGCCGCCATCGCTCAACGGACGGAAATTGAACTCGATATATTTGCCCGATGCGATCGGCTGCTCGTAGCGCGAGCCACCGGGTCGCAGGATGCGCCGCGCGACTTGGGTCACGGTTTTCTCGACGTCGTCGGTCGGCCCGAATTCACCGTGTTCGGCAAGCTGACGCAGGACGTCGAAGCCCGATATGCCGGGCGTCAGCGGACCCTTGTAGGTGAACATGTCGTTGCTGTAGCGGTTCGAGAACATCCAGCGTGAAGTTCCGGTCCCACAGCGTGACGCCGTCGCTCATGTTGTCGAGCACGGTCTGCATAACCTCGCGTGTGCGCTCGACATCGTCGCGCGCTTTCTCGGCGGCTTCTTTTGCGGAAGCGAGCGCTTCCTCGCGTTCCTTCAGCGAAGTGACGTCGCGGCCGAAGGCGAGCAGGCCGCCGTCGTCGAGCGGCAGGAAGTTGAACTCGATGAAGCGGCCTTCCAGTGTCTGGCGCAGGAAGCGGTTGCCGCCGGGCTTGCGGATCAGCGCGACCCGCTCGCGCACCTTCTTCTCGACGTCCTTCACCGGACCGAAGTCGCCGCGCTTGACCTGATAACGCAGAATGTCGTTGCCGGAGATGCCGGGCTTGATCACGTCGGGCGGGTAGTTCTGGAATTCCATCACCTGCCGGTTCACGAACCGCAGGACGAAATCTTTGTCGAACAACATGACGCCGCCGATCATGTTGTCGAGCACTGTCTGCATGATCTGGCGCGTGCGCTCGACGTCGTCGCGCGCTTCTTCGGCGGCGACCTTGGCGGCGGCCAGCGCTTCCTCACGCTCCTTCAACTCGGTGATGTCGCGGTTGACGGCGATGCGCCCGCCATCGGGCAGGGGGATGAACTTCACCTCGACGTAGCGTCCGCTCACCGAGAGGCGCTCGTAACGCGCGCCTTCAGGGTTGAGAACGAATCCGTGCGCTCTTTCAGAATGTGTTCCGGTGGGCTGTCGGTTCCGAAATCTCCGCGCCTCACAAGAAAGCGCATCATGTCGTGGCCGGACGCGCCGACATGGACGATTTCTTCCGGGAATCGCTGGAAGTACTGGTGCTGCCGGTTGATGAACTGGATGTCGAAATTCTTGTCGAACAACATGACGCCATCGCCCATGTTGTCGAGCACGGTTGCCATGTGTGCACGGGTGCGCTCGATCTCGGAGGTGCGTTCCTGCACCTCGTTGAACAGGCGTGCGTTGTCGAGCGCAATCGCGCCCTGTACGGCGAAGCTCTGCAGCAGCGTGATCTG
This sequence comes from uncultured Alphaproteobacteria bacterium, assembly GCA_963779545.1. Taxonomy (GTDB): domain Bacteria; phylum Pseudomonadota; class Alphaproteobacteria; order Rhizobiales; family Xanthobacteraceae; genus PALSA-894. Next base: position 850,633 of record CAVZYQ010000023.1, read on the forward strand.
CTTTTCGGTGAACGGGCGGACTTCGTTGCGGTATACCGCCATGACGCCGAGCAGGATGTCGTCCTTGCGCAAGGGAATCCAAACGCACGTTCGCGCACCTGTCAGTTCAGCGAACGTTCGCCTGCGTTTCATTCAGGTCGGTGAATACCTTCCTGTCCGTTATGTCGGCGACGTGAATCGTTCCCTCACCGCGAGCGATCCTGCCAAGTGCCGAATTCGCTTCAGGCCGGCGCGGTCCGCTGCGCGCACTGAGAAACGCTTCCGGGATACCGCGGTTCGCAATCAGTTCGAACGCGCCGTCCCTGTACGTCATGAGTTCCGCCGAACGTGGCGTCGCAAAGCTCCATGGCTTTCTGCAGCATGATGCCGAAGACTGGAGTGAGGTCCTGCGGTGAGCCGTTGATCGCCTGCAGCACTTCGGCGGTGGCGGTCTGCTGTGCGAGCGCGGCTTCGGCGGCCTCCTTCGCGGCAGCGAGCGCTGCCTCGCGCTCCTTCAGTTCGGTGATGTCGCGAAGAACCTGAAGCAGGCTGCCGTCCTCAAGCGGCTTGTAGTGAAACTCGATATAGCGGCCGTCTCGCGTCGCCCTTTCGTGGTGCGAGCCGCTCGGATTGCGCATATGTGCAGCGGTCCTCGCGCGCTTTGGTCTCGATTTCCTCTTCGGTTTCGAGCGGGCCGAAATCGCCACGACGTGCCTGATAGCGCAGGACGTCGACAATGTTGGCTCCCGGGAAAACAATGTCTTTCGGATAGTCGCGCGACAAACGATGCTGTCGATTGGCGAACTGGAGCTGGAAGTCCTTGTCGATCAACGCAACGCCGTCGTTCATGTTGTCGAGGACGGTCTGCAAGGTCTCGCGCGTGCGTCTCGGCATCGCGGCGCGCGGCCTCTGCCGCTTCTTTTGCGGCCGCCAACGCTTCCTCGCGCTCTTTCAATTCCGTGATGTCGCGATAGATCGCGAGCAGGCTGCCGTCATCGAGCGGCTTGAAATTGAATTCGATGTATCTGCCGCTCGCGGTACGGCGCTCATAGCGTGCGCCCGCGCGCATGATATCGATGCGACGCTGCACCTCGGCGTCGATCTTCGAACTCCGGGATGGGGCCGAAATCGCCACGGCGCGCCTGGAATTTGAGGATTGCGCTCGCATCGACGCCAGGACGTCCGATCTCGGGCGTGAAGCGCTGGAAATCCATGAGCTGCCGGTTGGTGAACTGCCAGCGCATGTCCTTGTCGAACAACATGACGCCGTCGCTCATGTTGTCGAGGACGGTCTGCATGATGGCGCGGGTTTGCTCGGCTTCGTTGCGCGCAGCGGCCACCTCGGCGCGCGATTTCTCGGCGGCGTCGCGGGCGGCTTCGGCGGCTTCCTTGGCGGCGGCGAGGGCCTCCTCGCGCTCCTTCAGGTCGGTGATGTCGCGATAGACGCCGAGCATGCCGCCATCGCTCAGCGGCTTGAAGTTGAATTCGATGACACGGCCATTCTGCATTCGGTGCTCGTAGCGCGCGCCGCTAGGCGCGGTGACACGGGCGACCCTGGACTTGACCAGATTTTCAATATCGTCGGTGCTGCCATACTCGCCGCGCATCGCGTTCATGCGGATCAATTCCTCGATCGGCATGCCGGGGCGGATCATGTCGGGCGTGTAGCCCATCGTGCGCATGTGCGGTTCGTTGCTGAAGCGCCAGCGGAAATCCTTGTCGAACAGCGACACACCGTCGGTCATGTTGTCGATGATCGTCTGCAGCATTTCGCGCGTCTGCTCGACGTCGCGCTGCGCTTCGGCGGCGACCTGCCGCGCGGTGTCGAGTTGAAGTTCGCGCTGGCGCGTCTCGGTGATGTCGCCCGTGACGCCCACCATGCGGCGCGCGCGGCCGTCCGGATCGCGCACCGCGATGCCATGCTGGCGCGCCCAGCGCCACGTGCCGTCACGGCTCTTGTAGCGGAATTCAACGTCGAGCCGCGGGATCTCGCCTTTGTAGAGCGCCGAGATCATCCGGACGTGGTTCGCGCGGTCGTCGGGATGGACAACCTGAGCGAATTCGCTGACGGGTCCGAATTCCGGCAGGTCGAGAACTTCGACGAGGGCAGGGGCGAGATACACCATGCCGGTGTCGAGATTGACGTCGTAGGCGCCGGCGCCGACGCTGATCGACTCGACCGCCAGCGCGTAGCGCGATTCAAGGTCGCTCTGATCGAGCGCGGTGGAGGGAAATTGCTTGCGCGCCGCGACCTGTGCGGCCTGCAGCGCGAACTCGCGCTGCTTGATCTCGGTGATGTCGCCCGCTGCGCCAACGAGGCGCCTGGCGCGACCGTCGGGGCCGCGATGGGCGACACCGTGCTGGCGTGCCCAGCGCCAGGTCCCGTCCTCGGTCTGATACCGCACATCGCAAACAAAGCGCGCGGTCTCGCCCTTTAGGTGTTCGACCAGCTTGCGGCGGAACATCGGCCAGTCGGCCGGGTGGACACGGTTGCGCCAGTCATCCGGCGTCGAGAGCTTGCCCGCCGTCAAACCAAGCAGGATGCGCAAATTCGGCGCGAAATAGATCGAACTCCTCTCGAGGTCCCAGTCATAGAGACCGTAGTTGATCAACTCCATTGCGAGCGCGTAGCGCTCTTCGTTGGAGGTGAGAGGGCCTGTGGTGTCGCGGCGGTAGGCGCCCGCGGCTTCGACCTTGGCGGCCTCGAGTTCGCGTTCGCGCTGGCGCATCTCGGTCACGTCGGTCATCGCGCCGACGATGCGCCGGGCGCGGCCATCCGGAGCACGCACCGCGACGCCATGCTGGCGGCACCAGCGCCAATCGCCGTCGGCGCCGCGATAGCGGAAGTCGCACTCAAAGCGCGGCGTGTTGCCTTTGAAGTGCGCGAGAAGCGTTTCGCGATAGGCCGGCCGGTCGTCGGGGTGGATCGTCTCTATGATGTTGCCGGTGGTGAAGGCCGGATCACCCGGCTTCATGCCCAAAAGTTTGCGCAAAGCTTCGGAGAAGTATAGTTCACCGCCCTCGAGATCGGCGTCATAGACCGCATAGCCGATCGATTGCATCGCGAGCGCGTAGCGCTCTTCGGTGCGGGCCGGATCACTTGGTTTTGCCCGGTGTGAAACCGAGCGCCTTTTCGAAGAAACCGACATCAAATACTCCGGCAAACGTCATAGTGAGGATGCCGTGTATCGTCGGTGTGTCGCGTCGCGACGGTTTTGTATCATCTGTATCGTTAGTGAGATTTATCACCGTCAAATGGGCATTTTTCGCGTCTCTGCGCCATTGAACCGACGCAGCGTCAGAGGCGATACAAATGATACCAATACGATCTCTGGGCGACATCGTAACAATACGGACGGAGCGTAGGGTCCCCTTCATCGAATGCGGCAGACGCGTAACCGCCGCAGAGATCGACAGGGGATCCACCATGAAGACCATCGCTCTCTACGGCCTTCAGATGCTGGTGGGTCTCGTTGCTCTCGCGGCGGGTTATGCGAAGCTGACCGGCATGAACTTCATGGCCGAGCCGTTCGCGATGATCGGGCTTGGCAACACCTTCCTGATGATCGCAGGTATCGTCGAGATCCTCGCCGGTCTTTGCCTCCTGTTTCCGCGCTCGGGTGTTGTCGGTGCGGTACTGCTGGTCGCGGTGATGTTCGGCACCATGGGTGCCAGCGTTGGCACCGCGATCGCCAACAAGGGTGATGTCCCGGCCGCTGCGCAGACGATGCGCACCTCGGTTCAGCCGGGTGTCCTGCCGATGGTCGTGATCAAGAAGAGCCAGGGCTGGGATATCTAAAAACCTGCCCAAACCGACGAATTTCCGGAAACCGGGGGCCAAGCCTCCGGTTTTCGCATTTGGGGCGGTTTTCCTTGCGTCGCACCCGCCCGCTGGCTATATAGCCGCCCATCTCACACGCGGACCTAGGCTGAACGCCGTCCGGTGCTCCGGTCGATCCTGATCGATTCGGGGCTCACGGGTTCGCGGAGGAACAACCGGAGAAGACAGATATGGCGCTTCCTGAATACTCGATGCGCTCGCTTTTGGAAGCGGGCGTACACTTCGGCCACCAGAGCCACCGCTGGAATCCGAAGATGGCGGAATACATCTTCGGGGCCCGCAACAATATCCACATCCTCGATCTGGCGCAGACCGTGCCGATGATGCACCGCGCCCTGCAGGCGGTGAGCGATACTGTCGCCAAGGGCGGACGCATCCTGTTTGTCGGCACCAAGCGGCAGGCGCAGGACGCGATCGCCGACGCCGCGAAGCGCTCGGCGCAGTATTACGTCAACTCGCGCTGGCTCGGCGGCACGCTGACCAACTGGAAGACGATCTCGGCCTCGATCAAGCGGCTGCGCCAGCTTGAGGAGATGCTGGGCTCGAACGAGGCTGCGGCCGGCTACACCAAGAAGGAGCGCCTGACGCTCACGCGCGAGAAGGACAAGCTCGAAAAGGCGCTCGGCGGCATCAAGGAGATGGGTGGTCTGCCCGACCTCCTGTTCGTGATCGACACTAACAAGGAAGACATCGCGCTGAAAGAAGCACGCCGTCTGAACATTCCAATTGCCGCGATCGTCGACAGCAATTGCGATCCGAACGGCATCACCTACGTCGTGCCGGGCAATGATGATGCCGGCCGCGCGATCTCGCTCTATTGCGATCTGGTCGCGAAAGCCGCCATCGACGGCATTTCACGCGGTCAAGGCGATGCGGGCGTCGATCTTGGCGCTGCGGAAAAGCCGATCGTCGAGGAGTTGCCGGCCGAACAGCCGACCGGCTTCCAGCCGCTGCCGGGCCCGCGCGGCGCCGCGGACGACCTCAAGAAGCTGCCCGGCGTGTCGGGTGCAGTCGAGAAGCAGCTTAACGACCTTGGCGTCTTCCACTACTCGCAGCTGGCCGAGCTCAACGAAACCGATGCCGCGAAGATCGGCGAGGAAGTCGGACTTCCCGGCCGCATCCAGAGCTGGATCGCCAAGGCGAAAGAGTTCGTCGCCGAGTAATGCACCTGCGTCATGGCCGGGCTGTCCGGCCATGGATCGCGCGCGTTCCTACCTGGTGGATGCGCGGGCATCAGGGCGTCTACGCCCGTCTTCGACGTGCTACGCCCGCGCACGACGCTTAGAGATACAGGATTACATCCAATGGCAAATATCACCGCCGCAATGGTGAAGGACCTGCGCGAGACGACCGGCGCGGGCATGATGGACTGCAAGGCCGCGCTCACCGAGACCGATGGCGACATGCAAGCCGCGCAGGATTGGCTGCGCAAGAAGGGCCTGTCGAAGGCCGCCAAGAAGGCCGGCCGCGTCGCCGCCGAAGGCCTGATCGGCATTTTCGTGTCGGGCAAGAAGGGCGCAATGGTCGAGGTGAATTCCGAGACCGACTTCGTCGCGCGCAACGATCACTTCCAGGGTCTGGTGAAGATGATCGCGGATGTGGCGCTCAACGTTGGCGAGGACATCGAGGCGATCAAGGCCGCCAAGGCCGGTTCGATGACGATCGCCGATGCGGTGTCGTCGGCGATTGCGACCATTGGCGAGAACATCACGCCGCGCCGCGCCGCCGTGCTTGCGGTCGGGCAGGGCGCAATCGGAAGCTACGTGCACAACCAGGTCTCCGAGGGCCTCGGCAAGATCGGTGTGCTGGTCGCGCTCGAATCCTCAGGGAATGCTGGCGAACTCGTGCTGCTCGGCCGTCAGGTCGCGATGCACATCGCGTCGTCGAACCCGATCGCGCTTGATGCCGCAGGCGTCGATCCCGCGGTGGTGGAGCGTGAGAAGGACATCTTGGCGGACAAATTCCGCCAGCAGGGCAAGCCCGAAAACGATGATCGAGAAGATCACCGAGTTGGGGCTCAAGACCTTCTACAAGGAGCAGACCTTGCTGGAGCAACCCTTCATCTTCGACGACAAGAAGAGCGTCGCGCAGGCGCTGAAGGAAGCGGAAGGCAAGGTCGGCGGGCCGATTACGATCACCGGCTACAAGCGCTTCGCGCTAGGGGAGGGCATCGAAAAAGGCCCGACCGATTTCGCGGCGGAGGTTGCGGCGGCAGGCGGAACCACCTGACAATCACGCCACGCGATTCGCATCGGAGACCCGATGGCCAACTCTGCCTACCGCCGCGTGATCGTGAAGGTCTCGGGCGAGGCCTTTTCGGGACCGAACGACTTCGGCATCCACGCGCCGACGATCGAGAACATCGTCAACGATCTCGTCGCGGCGCGTGACCTCGGCGTGACGATCGGCGTCGTGGTCGGCGGCGGCAACCTGATCCGCGGTGCCGAGGCGGCCGAAGCCTGGCTGTCGCGCCCGACCGCGGACGCCATGGGCATGATGGGCACCGTCATGAATGCCCTCGTGCTGGAGGCGGCGATCGAGAAGGCCGGCGCGCCCGCGCGCACGATGTCGGCGCTGTCGATGCCGCAGGTGTGCGAGACCTACGAGCGCCAGCGCGCGCTGCGCCATCTCGAAGACAATCGTGTCGTGATTTTCGCCGGAGGTACCGGCAACCCGTTCTTCACGACCGACACGACCGCGGTGCTGCGCGCCGCCGAAATGCATTGCGACGCCGTGCTCAAGGCGACGAACGTCGACGGCGTCTACAGCGCGGACCCAAAGCTCGACCCGAACGCAAAGCGGTTCGAGCGGTTGAGCCACGCCGACGCGATTCAGCGCGACCTGAAGGTCATGGACTGCAACCGCCTTCGCGCTTGCCCGGGAAAACCGTATGCCTATCATTGTGTTCTCGATCCGCGAGCCGGGTGCGATCGCGGCCGTACTGGGTGGTAAAGGACGCGCCACACTGGTCGGCTGAACCGGCCTTCCGGCGGTCGCATCGAGCATTTACGGAAGACAATTCATCCTTTCGGGGGAAAGCCATGGCGGCACCAACGCACAATCTGGATGAACTCAAGCGCCGGATGCAGGGCGCGATCTCGGTGCTCAAGCAGGAACTCGGTGGGCTGCGAACGGGGCGCGCTTCAGCCGGCCTGGTCGATCATGTGCAGGTCGACGCCTATGGCACCCACATGCCGCTCAATCAGGTCGCCACGGTGAGCGTGCCCGAGCCGCGGCTTCTCTCCGTGCAGGTGTGGGACCGCTCGCTCGTGCATGCGGTGGAAAAGGGGATCAGTGCCGCCAATCTCGGGCTGACGCCGAACACCGAAGGGCAGACCATCCGCCTGCGCATCCCTGAACTGAACGAAGAGCGGCGCAAGGAACTGGCGAAGGTCGCGCACAAGTACGCCGAGGCCGCGCGTGTCGCCATCCGGCACGTCCGCCGCGATGGGCTGGAAGTGCTCAAGAAGATGGAAAAGGATCACGCGATCAGCGAGGACGAGCACAAGCGTCATGCTGACGGCGTGCAGAAAGCGACCGACCAGTCGATCTCTGACGTGGATCATGCGCTGGCCGCCAAAGAAAAAGAAATCATGACGGTGTAGGAAGAACGCGTGTGACGATGCCTGAGGCACATGCGCCGGACATCGCCGGGACGGTTCCCGGCGTGCCGCATCATGTCGCCATCATCATGGACGGCAACGGCCGCTGGGCCGCGGCGCGCGGATTGCCGCGCGTGGAGGGCCATCGCCGCGGCGTCGAGGCGCTGCGCAAGACCGTGCGCGCCGCAGGCGAGATGGGCATCCGCTGCCTCACCATCTTCTCGTTTTCGTCCGAGAACTGGCAGCGGCCAGCCTCCGAAGTCCGCGACCTGATGGGCTTGCTGCGCCGCTTCATCCGCAACGATCTCGCCGAACTGCACAGCAACGGCGTGTGCGTGCGGGTGATCGGCGAGCGCGACAATCTCGATCCGGATATCCGCCGCCTGCTCGAGGAAGCCGAAGAACTGACGCGGCGCAATGACTCGCTCACGCTGGTCGTCGCCTTCAATTACGGGGCGCGCGACGAGATCGCGCGCGCTGTGCGGCGTATCGCACAGGATGTGGCAAGCGGCGCGGTGAAGCCCGAGGCCGTCACCGAGGACATGATCGGCCGCCATCTCGATGCGCCGGACCTGAGCGATCCGGACCTGATCATCCGCACCAGCGGCGAGCAGCGTCTCTCGAACTTCCTGCTCTGGCAGGCGGCCTATTCGGAGCTCGTGTTCTCCCCGGTCTACTGGCCTGACTTCGACCGCGCGACGCTTGAGGCCGCTATCGAGGAATACCGCCGCCGCGAACGCCGGTTCGGCGGGCTCGCCGCGAAGACCGGCTCGTAGGCGCGTGGCAGCCGATCCGGCGGACGGCACGACAGGTCCGTTGGCGGGGCACAGCAATCTTGCGCTTCGCATTGCGTCGTCAGCGGTGCTGGCGCCGGTCGCGATCCTGATCGCCTACATCGGCGGGCTGCCCTTCGCGCTGTTCTGGACCGTCGCCGCATCGATCGTCCTATGGGAATGGGTACGGCTCGTGCGGAGCGCGCCGCTTCCCGCCAACACGTTTCCGGCGTGGCTCGCGGCCGGGGTGGTCTATGCCGGCGTGCTTCTGTTCCCGCCGATCATCCTTCGCCATGATCCGCAGTTCGGCTTCGTGGCGATCCTGTTTCTTTTTGCGATCGCGTGGAGCACCGACATCGCGGCCTACTTCGTGGGCAGGGCGATCGGCGGTCCGAAGCTATGGCCGGCGGTCAGTCCGAAGAAGACCTGGTCCGGCGCCATCGGCGGTGCGATCGGCGGAGTCGCGGCGGCTTTGATCGTCGCCAAGCTCGCCGGGCTTGCTGTCGCCCCAATGCTGGTCCTTGTGGCGCTCGGATTGTCCGTCGTTTCCCAGGCCGGCGATCTGCTCGAATCGTCTATCAAGCGCCGGTTCGGTGCCAAGGACGCAAGTCGGCTTCTTCCGGGCCATGGCGGCGTGATGGACCGGCTCGACGGGTTTTTGACAGCGGTTGCCGCCGCCGTCATGGTGGGAATGCTTCGCGGGGGCCTCGAAGGGCCTGCCCGCGGGCTGCTTGTTTGGTGATTTTGATGCCGAATGGAACTCCGCGCCGTGAACCGGATGCCGCCCCGCGCGGTGTGACGATTCTCGGCGCGACCGGCTCGATCGGGTCGAGCACGATCGACTTGCTGCGGCGGCAGCCAGACCGGTTTACCGTCCGCGCCCTGACGGCGCACAAGAATGGCGCGGCGCTCGCCAAGCTCGCACGCGAGTTCGGCGCGAGTTTCGCTGCGGTCGGCGATCCGGACGCCTACAAGGAACTCAAATCGGAGCTTTCCGGCAGCGGCATCGAGGCGGCGTCCGGCTCGGATGCGGTGGCGGAAGCGGCGCGCCGGCCGGCCGAATGGGTGATCGGCGCGATCACCGGCACCGCCGGGCTGGAACCCTCGCTCGCGGCGATCGAGCGCGGCGCGACGCTGGCGCTCGCCAACAAGGAATTGCTCGTTTGTGCCGGCACTTTGGTCATGCGCCGCGCCAAGGAGACCGGCGCAACCGTGCTGCCGGTCGACAGCGAGCACAATGCGTTGTTTCAGGTGATGACCGCCGGGCGGCGCGAGGACGTCACCAAGGTCATCATCACGGCCTCGGGCGGACCCTTCCGCACGTGGTCCAAGGATCAGGTCCGCAAGGCGACCCTGCAGCAGGCGCTGAAGCACCCGAACTGGTCGATGGGGCCGAAAGTCACGATCGATTCTGCGACTCTGATGAACAAAGGGCTCGAAGTCATTGAGGCTTATCATTTGTTCGGTTTGAAGCCGGACGAGATCGAGGTGCTGGTGCACCCGCAATCCATCGTCCACGGGATGGTCGAGTTCCGCGACGGCTCGGTGATTGCGCATCTCGGTCCGCATGACATGCGGGTGCCGATCGCGCATTGCCTGGCTTATCCCGACCGCATCGATGGTCCGGTCAAACGTCTCGACCTTGCGGCAGTTGGCAGCCTGACCTTCGAGAAGCCCGATCTCGACCGCTTCCCGGCGCTCGGGCTCGCATGGGCGGCGCTGCGCAAGGGATCGGGTGCAACGACGGTGCTCAATGCGGCGAACGAGATCGCCGTCAGCGAATTCGTCGATGGCCGGATTTCGTTCACGGGTATTCCGGCGCTGGTCGAGGCCACGCTGAACGCAGCGGAGCGCCGCGGCGTGATGCGCGAGCCCGCGTCGATCGCGGATGCGATCGACGTTGACCATAATTCACGATCGTTGGCGCGCGAGCTCTTGCCCGAAATCGCCGCAAAGGCATTTTAGACAACTTTTCGGGCAGCTTCGGCGTTGGTGGGGGACTGAGGACCTGATGAATATTATCGGCAATATCGGCACGTGGGGCGGCTGGCTGACCGGATATGTCGTGCCGTTTCTGTTCGTCCTCACCATCGTGGTCTTCTTCCACGAGCTCGGGCATTTCCTGATCGCGCGCTGGTGCGGCGTGCGCGTGCTCGTTTTCTCCGTCGGCTTCGGGCCGGAGTTGCTCGGCTTCAACGACCGCCACGGCACGCGCTGGAAGCTCTCCGCGATCCCGCTCGGCGGCTACGTGAAGTTCTTCGGCGACGAGAATGCCGCAAGCGTTCCCGACACCGAGACCATCAACCAGATGTCGGACGCCGAGCGGCACGACAGCTTCTTCTTCAAGCCGGTCAGGCAGCGTGCCGCGATCGTCGCTGCCGGGCCGCATCGCCAACTTCATCCTCGCGATCGTCATTTTCGCCTGCGTTTTCACGTTCTACGGCAAGCAGGCGTCGCCGGCCCGCGTCGACAGCGTCAATCCGGGCAGCGCGGCGGCAACCGCAGGCTTTCAACCCGCCGACCTGATCGTCTCGATCAACGGACGCAGAATCGAAACCTTCACCGACATGCAGCGCATCGTCAGCGCGAGCGCAGGCCAGATGCTGCAAATCGAGGTCGAGCGCGGCGGTGTGCGAACGCACACTGCAGGCGACGCCCGCGCTGACCGAGCTGAAGGATAATTTCGGCAACGTGCATCGCGTCGGCGTGCTCGGCATCACCGGCGCACGCGGCGAGCCGGTGCAGGTCAATCCGCTGACCGCCGTGAAGCTCGGCGTCGAAGAGACGTGGTTCGTAATCGAGCGGACGATGTCGTATCTCGGCGGCGTCATCGTGGGCAAGGAATTGGCCGATCAGCTCGGCGGACCGATCCGAATCGCGCAGGTCTCCGGCCAAGTTGCGACCGCCGGTTTCGTCGCGCTGATTCACCTTGCGGCCGTCCTGTCGATCTCGATCGGGCTGCTGAACCTGTTTCCGATCCCGCTGCTCGATGGGGGTCACCTTTTGTTCTACGCAATCGAGGCCGCTCGCGGTCGTCCGCTCTCGGATCGGGCCCAGGAGTACGGGTTCCGCATCGGGCTCGCGATTGTGCTGTTGTTAATGATATTCGCGACCTTCAACGACATTCTTCATCTGGCCAGCCTGTGACCGTGGCTATCCAGCAACGCATTGATACGAAAAGACGATCCGCCGCAGCGTAAGGTTTGCTTGTGCGCCGAAAGGGGCTAAAAAGCCGGGGTCGGTGACACAGTTTACGCAAATTTGTGCTGCAAGGGGCGACTGGGAATAAGGGTAGGGCGCATCGCGCATGAGACTTTGGGTGCGGGTACGAGGGCTGGCCATCGCTGGTCTGGTCCTCGGCGGGGTAGTTGTCGGGGTTGGTATTGCGTCCCTCGCGACGGCCAATGTGGCCATAGCGCAGACGGCGAGTCAGATCGTCGTTGAGGGCAACCGCCGCGTCGAATCCGACACGATTCGCTCCTATTTCCGTCTCGCGCCCGGCGAGCGGCTCGATCCCGCGAAGGTCGACGAAGGCATCAAGGCCCTGTTTGCTACCGGCCTGTTCTCCGACATCCGTCCGACGTGGCGCGGCAGTCAACTGATCCTGTCGGTCTCTGAGAACTCCATCATCAGCCGCGTCCAGTTCGAGGGCAACAAGCGCGTCAAGGACGAGCAGCTCACGGCCGAAGTCCAGTCGAAGCCGCGCGGGGCGCTGTCGCGGCCACAGGTTCAGGCCGACGTGCAGCGCATCGTCGAGATCTATCGCCGCAACGGCCGCTATGACGTGCGCGTCGAGCCGAAAATCATCGATCGCGCCAACAACCGCGTCGATCTCGTGTTCGAGGTCAACGAAGGCGGCAAGACCACCGTCAAGGAGATCGCGTTCCAGGGCAACCGCGCCTACTCGACCTGGCGCCTGCGCGACGTGATCAAGACCGGCCAGAGCAGCATCCTAAGCTTCCTCAAGAATAATGACCTGTATGACCCGGACCGCATCGAATTGGACCGCGAGCTGCTGCGCCGCTTCTATTTGAAGAACGGCTATGCGGACGTGCGCATCGTATCGGCGGTGGCCGAGTTCGATCCCGCGCGCAACGGCTTCGTGTTGACCTTCACCATCGAGGAGGGCGACCGCTACACGTTCGGCCCGATCGACATTCAGTCCGGCGTGCGCGATGTCGACCTTGGCGCACTGCGCAGCAGGCTGCGGTTCTCCTCGGGCGGGACCTACAATGCCGAGCTGGTCGAGAAATCGACCGAGGAAATGACAATCGAGGTGACGAAGCGCGGTTATGCCTTCGCGGTGGTGCGTCCGCGTGGCGACCGCAACTTCGAGACCCGCCAGATCGCGGTCGTTTTCGTGGTCGAAGAAGGCCCGCGCGCCTACATCGAGCGAATCAACGTTCGCGGCAACACGCGCACGCGCGACTACGTCATCCGCCGCGAGTTCGATATCGCGGAAGGCGACGCCTACAATCGCGTGCTGGTCGATCGCGCCGAGCGGCGATTGAAGAACCTCAACTACTTCAAGTCGGTGAAGATCACGAACGAGCCGGGCTCCGCCTCGGACCGCATCATCCTCAACGTCGACGTCGAGGAGCAGTCGACAGGCGAATTCTCCGTCGCGGGCGGCTATTCCACCGCCGACGGCATTATCGCGGAAGTATCGGTCGGCGAGCGCAACCTGCTCGGCCGCGGTCAGATCGCACGCGCCTCGGTTACTTACGGCCAGCGTTCACGCGGCGTCGAATTCTCGTTCGGCGAGCCGTACTTCATGGATTACCGGCTGGCCTTCGGCATCGACGTATTCGCCAAGCAGGTCGATGCATCCTCGTCCTATATCTATCGTCAGGAGACGATCGGCGGCGGCTTCCGGTTCGGCATTCCGCTGCGCGAAGATCTTGCGATCCAGCTGCGCTATTCGGCCTACCAGCAGAAGATCGATCTCGATCAGATGCTGCGCAATTGTAACAACGTCAACCCGAACTTCGGTGCAGGAAATCCCGCGACGTACCCGACGGCAGATCAGGCCGGCCTGACGGCCGCCACGACGCCGCCGCCCGGCTACACCGGCCTTTCCAACTGCTACCTCGACGGCGAAGCGTCGGCGGCGGTCAAGCAGCAGGTCGACTCCGGTCCCGCGATCATCTCGCTGGTCGGCTATAGCCTTATCTACAACACGGTCGACAACAACCGTAACCCGACCCGCGGCCTGCTCGCCGAACTGCGCCAGGATTTCGCAGGCGTCGGCGGCGACGTGAACTTCCTGCGCACCACCGGCGATGTGCGCTGGTATTACGAGATCATGTCCGACATCGTCGCGGTGCTGCGCGTACAGGGCGGTCACGTGGCCAACTGGAGTGGCAAAGAGCTGCGTATGCTCGATCACTTCCAGATGGGTCCGAACCTGGTGCGCGGCTTCCAGACCGCAGGCATCGGTCCGCGCGACCTGACATTCGGCACCTCGAACGACGCGCTCGGTGGCACGATGTACTGGGGCACGTCGATTGAGACGCAGATTCCGATCTATGGCGTGCCGAAGGACTTCGGCATGCGCATCGCTCTGTTCGCGGATGCCGGTTCGGTCTGGGGCTACAAGGGGCCGCGCGTGTTCCCGATCTCCGGCACTTCGGTCACGACGGTCGCGCTGCAGCCGGTGACGAATATTCCTTTCGGCGCCGATACCGACGCGATGACGATCCGTTCGTCTGTGGGTGCGGGCCTGATCTGGGACTCGCCGTTCGGACCGATCCGCATCGACTACGCGTTCCCGCTCACCAAGGATCCGAGCGACCGGGTGCAGCAGTTGCGCTTCTCGGGCGGCACGAAATTCTAGGGCTGAGCCGCCACGGCGAAGGTGGCATGACCGAGCCGCTGTTCTTCGAGCGCCCCACGGGGCTCACTGCGCAAGACGTGGCGGCGCTCACGGGCGCCGTCGTGCGCCAGGGCGCAGCAGACCGCCGCATCAGCGGGCTCGGACCGCTCGATCGTGCGGGCCCAAACGAACTCAGCTTCATGCAGAGCCCGAAATACGCGAGCCAGTTTGCGGTGACGCGCGCCGGCATCTGCCTCACGACCGAAAAATTCGCCGCGAATGCGCCGACGCACGTGGCCGTGCTGGTCACGCCGGCTCCGTACCGCGCGTTCGTCACGGTCGCACAGAAGCTCTATCCCGGTGCGGCACGTCCGTCCTCCTTGTTCGAGGCGAAGGGCATCGCGGCGGGCGCGATGGTGCACCCTTCCGCGCGGCTTGAATCAGGTGTGACCATCGACCCGGCTGCGGTGATCGGGCCGCGTGCCGAAATCGGCGCGGGCACGGTCATCGGGCCGACCGCGGTGATCGGTCCCGAGGTGCGCATCGGCCGCGACTGCGTGATCGGCGCGGGCGCGACCATCATCCACGCGCTGATCGGCGACCGAGTGATCATCCACGCCGGCGTCCGGATCGGGCAGGACGGCTTTGGCTATCTCCTGGGCGCCGGTGGCCACGGCAAGGTCCCGCAGGTCGGGCGGGTGATCATCCAGGATCGCGTCGAGATCGGCGCCAACACCACGATCGACCGCGGCGCGATCCGTGACACGGTGATCGGGGAGGGAACCAAGATCGACAACCTCGTCCAGATCGCGCACAACGTCGAGATCGGGCGGCATTGCGTGCTCGCCGCGCATACCGGCATCGCGGGAAGCTGCACGATCGGAGACTACGTGATGATGGGCGGACGCGTCGGGATCACCGATAACATCACGATCGGCTCGGGCGCGATGCTCGCGGCGGGCAGCGGCGTCATGTCGAACGTTCCGGCGGGCGCGAAATGGGGCGGCGCGCCCGCGCAGCCCGCGCGCGAATGGCTCAAGGAGAACGCCGCGCTCCGCCGCCTTGCAAGACGCGGGTCATCCGGAAGGGGCGAGGAATGAGCGGCACGACCATCGAAGCCGCGGGCATCAAGGAAATCCTTGAGTTGCTGCCGCACCGCTATCCGTTCCTGATGGTCGATCGCGTGATCTCGATGCGCGGCGACGAGTTCGCGATCGGGATCAAGAACGTCACCTTCAACGAGCCGCAGTTCATGGGGCACTTCCCGGGCCAGCCGGTTTTCCCCGGCGTGCTGATGATCGAGGGGATGGCGCAGACCTGCGGCGTGATGTGCATCGCGTCCGGCGTCGTCGGGCGTGCGAAGGCGGTCTATTTCATGACCATCGACAAGGCGAAATTCCGCAAGCCGGTCGGACCGGGCGACGTGCTCGAATATCACATGACCAAGAAAACGCGCCGCAAGAACATGTGGTGGTACAGGGGCGAGGCCAAGGTCGCGGGCGAGCTCGTCGCCGAAGCCGAAGTCGGCGCCATGCTGATCGAAGCGTAGACGATGCTCGCGATTGATCCCACCGCACGCATCGCGCCAAGCGCGGTCATCGGCACAGATGTCGTCGATCGGCCCCTATTGCGTGATCGGGCCGGACGTCGCGATCGGCGACGGCTGCCAGCTCGTCGCGCATGTCCATATCACCGGCCACACCACGATCGGCCCAGGCACGACGATCTACCCGTTCGTCTCGCTCGGCACGCCGCCGCAGTCGGTGCATTATCGCGGCGAGCCGACGCAACTCACGGTCGGCGCGCGTTGCCAGATCCGTGAGAGCGTAACGATCAACATCGGCACCAAGGGCGGCGGCGGCATCACGACAGTCGGCGACGAATGTTTCCTGATGGTCGGGTCGCATGTCGGGCACGACTGCCATGTCGGCCGCAATGTCATCATTGCCAACAACACCATGCTGGGCGGCCATTGCGTTGTCGGCGACAATGTCTTTCTCGGCGGCCATTGCGCCGTGCACCAGAACGTCCGCATCGGCGAAGGCGTCATGGTCGCGGGCTATTCGGCATTCGCCGACGATGTCATTCCGTTCGGCTTCGTGCTGCAGCCCGTCGGCCGGCTCGCCGGGATCAATGTCGTCGGCATGCGCCGGCGCGGTGTCGGCAAGGACGCAATTCGTGCCGTGCAGCAGGCTTATGCCCGGTTGTTCGAGGCGAAGGGAGAGTTCGCCACGCGCGTCGATGAGACCGCGGCTGAATTCGGCAGCGTGCCTGAGGTCGCGAAGATCATCGCGTTCATTCGCGAAAGAGCCGGCGGCCGATCATGCTGAGCAAGGTTCGCGGCCGGCGTGACGCTGAGCGACTCCGAATAGTCGATGCCCGACGCACCGACCATCGGGATGCCGCCGCCGGTGAGGCGACGGCGAGGTCCGCTCGCGATCATCGCGGCGGCGGCTCCATTCCGATCGCGGTCGCGGAAGCCGTCACGCAGCGCGGGCGCCGCGTGGTGATGTTTCCGGTTCGCGGCTGGGCCGACCCGGCGGCGGTTGAGAAGTTTGCCGCACACTGGCTTCCGCTCGCGCAGGCCGGCGTTTTCCGCCGCCACGCACGCGCCGAAGGCTGCCGGGATGTGGTGTTCGTCGGCACGGCGCTGCGGCCGCCGCTGCGTTCGCTGCGGATCGACTGGCTGACCTTGCGCCTGCTGCCGCGCGATCGTGCGCGCCTATCGCGGCGGCGACGATCATCTGATCTCCGGCGTTGCGCGCATGTTCGAGGACTATGGATTTCGCATCGTCGCGCCGCACGAGGTCGCGCCGGAGATCCTGATGCCCGCAGGGCCGGTCGGCAGCCTGTCGCCCGTCGGAGCGCGATCGAAGCGGACATCGCGCGGGCGCTCGCGGTGCTCGCGGCCACCGGGCCGTTCGACATGGGGCAGGCGGCGGTCGTGGCTGGCAATCACGTGCTTGCCGTTGAAGCCGCCGAAGGCACCGACGCGATGCTCGGCGCGCATCGCCGAGTTGCGCGCGCGGGGCGCATCGCCGCGCCGACGGGCATGGGCGTGCTGGTCAAGGCGCCGAAGCCGCAGCAGGATCGCCGCTTCGATCTGCCGGCGATCGGGCCGCGCACCGTCGAGGAGGCGGCGCGCGCAGGGCTTGCCGGCATCGCGGTCGTCGCGGGCAGCACGATCGTCGCCGAGCCGGCCGCGGTCGCGACGGCGGCCGACAAGGCGAAGATCTTCGTCGCCGGGATCAAGCCCGGCCAAGCAGCGCCATGACGCGCTGCGCTCAAGCTGTTTCTCGTCGCGGCGGAAGAATCCGGCGACGTGCTGGCGGCGCACTGATGGCGGCGTTGCGCGCGCAAGACCTGCCGTTTCGTTCGCCGGCGTCGGCGGCCGTGCGATGGCGGCGCAGGGGCTGAACAGCCTGTTCGATACCGCCGATCTCTCGATCATCGGGCTCGCTTCGGTGCCGCGAAAACTGCCGATGATCTTCCGGCGCATCCGCGAGACGGCCGACGCCGTGATTGCCGCGCGACCCGACGCGCTCGATCATTATCGACAGTCCGGACTTCACCCATCGCGTCGCACGGCGCGTGCGCAAGGCGGCACCGGATATTCCGATCATCAACTACGCACCGCCGACGGTGTGGGCGTGGCGGCCGTGGCGTGCGCGCGCGATGCGCGCTTACGTCGACGAGGTGCTGGCGATCCTGCCGTTCGAGCCGGCGGCCTTCGCCCGGCTCGACGGGCCGCATTGCACCTATGTCGGCCATCCGCTCGCCGAACGCATCGCCGCAGCTGCGGCCCAGGCGCCGAGGAGGCCGCGCGGCGCGCAGGCCGATCCGCCGATGCTGCTGGTGCTGCCCGGCAGCCGCGCGCAGCGAGATCCGCCGGCTTGATGGAAGTCTTCGGCGCGGCGATCGCGCAAGGCTGCCGAACGCGCCGGTCCGTTCGATCTCGTGCTGCCGACGCTGCCGCATATCGCCGATCAGGTGACGACGGCGGCCGCAAACTGGCCGGTGCGGCCGCGCATCGTCGATCGGCGAAGCCGAGAAGCACGCCGCCTTCCGCAACGCGCGCGCTGCGCTCGCGGCGTCCGGCACCGTGACGCTGGAGCTTGCGCTCGCGCAGGTGCCGACCATCGCGGCCTATCGAATACCGCTTTGGGAGGGCCTCGTTTTCCGCATGATGGCGCATATCGACACCGTGATCCTCGCCAATCTGGTGCTGGCTGAGAAAGCCATGCCGGAATTCCTCCAAGACAGATTGCACGGCCGACAACCTCGCGGCTGGCGCTCGTGCCGCTGCTGTCGATACCCCGCGAGCGGCGGCGTCAGGGCGACGCTTTCGGGCGGCTCGACACCGTCATGGATCTTGCCAACGAAGCCCCGAGCATGAGGGCCGCAAACGCCGTTTTGGCCTGGATTCGCCGTCACAAAGCCGCCCTACCATCGCCCGCCGGATCGTGTTAACCGCACGGGCGCAAAGTCGACGGGACATGGCCAAACTATCCAGCGTGAAAATCACCGGCTCTGAAGCGCGGAAAAGAACTCCGCGCGGCGATCACGGCCGTGCAGGGGTATCTGCCGCCTTACGTGCTGACCAATGCCGAACTCGCGCAGATGGTCGACACCTCGGACGCCTGGATCACCGAGCGTACCGGCATCAAGACGCGGCATATCCTCAAAGGCGCAGGGGCTCGGCACCTCGCACATGGGCGCGGAAGCGGTGCGCGGCCTCCTGGAAAAGACCGGCACGCTGCCGAAAGAGGTCGACCTCCTGATCTGCGCGACGACGACGCCGGACTTCGTCTTCCCGTCGAGCGCCAACCTCATTTGCGACATGGTCGGCATCCGCAACATCGGCTCGTTCGACGTGCAGGCGGCGTGCTCCGGATTTCTCTACGCGCTCTCGATCGCGACGCAGTTCATCGAGAACGGCACGGCGAAGAAGGTCATCGTGGTGGGCGCGGACAAGATGTCCGCCATCATGGATTACACCGACCGCGCGGTCTGTGTGCTGTTCGGCGATGGTGCCGGCGCGGTGCTGCTTGAGCCGTCGAAGAACGGCCACGGTATCCGCGATGTCCTGATCCGCTCGGACGGCTCCGGCATGCCGCACCTGCACCAGAAAGCGGGCGGCAGCCGCATGCCGCCGAGCGAAGAAACGGTCGCGAAACGGCTGCACTACGTGCATCAGGAAGGCGCGCAGGTTTACAAGTTCGCGGTCGCTCGCATGGCGGAGATTTCGCTCGAGGTGATGCTGCGCAACAAGCTCAACCCGGACAAGATCGACTGGCTGGTGCCGCATCAGGCGAACAAGCGCATCATCGAGGCGACCGCCGAGCGCATGGGGCTGCCGATGGAGCGGGTCATGATGACGATCCACAAGTTCGGCAACACCACCGCGGCGACGATCCCGCTCTGCCTGTGGGACTACGAGTTCCGCCTGAAGGAGGGCGATCGCCTGGTGCTGGCGGCCTTCGGCGGCGGCTTCACGTGGGGCGGCGCCTACCTGACGTGGGGCTACGACAGGGCGCCTTAGCGCTGCACGCCGGCTTGCCAAGGCGGCCGATTCTCTTCCAAAATTGACCTGTGACGGCGCACCCGGGGCCAGGGCGCTGAGGATCGTTTTTGGGGCGTGGGCTTGGTGTCCGGACACGACGGTGTCGCGCGCGCGACGGAACGGTGCATGCGGCTGCTCGCATTGGCGCTTGCCGTTGCGATTTTGGGCGCGCCCGCGCTCGCGCAGGACAGCGGCGTTCTCGATGAAGCGGTCGAAGCTGGCCGAGACGCCGCCGTCGTTCATTTCCAAATCCGATCCGATCCTCGATCAGGCACTGACGCTTGCGGAGACGCCGCCGGCATTCGCGGCGGACGCGCCTGCGGTGACGGCAATTGCCGGTGCGCCGGTGAACGTGCTGATCGCAGGTCACAGAACCGGCGCCGAACGCTATAGCGACACTTACACGACCACCGGCAAGAAGCGGCGGCGGCCGGTTGCGGTATCCGTTCGCTTGCGCCGCGCCGACGACGCGAATTTCAGCAATCGCACGCGCTATTTGGCGCGCCGGATTGAAGAGACGAGTCGGACCGGCAGCCCGCCGGTACTCGCCCGTGCGACGACCGGTGCCGAATTCCTCGACGCGCTGGTGTCAGCCTCTCGCGAAGGGCCGATCAGCAATCTGGTGGTCTACGGACATGCAGCCGCGAACGCGCTGTTCATGCGCGAGGACCGGGGCTTCTATGCCTCCGTCTGCCGAGGTCGCGCGGGTGTCGCAGATCGTCTCGGGCGACGAGATCGAGAGGCACGAGGAGCTTTACCTCGCGGGCGCGCGCGATTTGACCGATTTCGAGCAGCTGCTCACTCGCGGCGAAATCAGGTTCGCGCGCAATGCCGTGATCGTGTTTGCCGGCTGCGGGGTCGCGGGCAAGCGCGAGGTCGAGATCGACAGCATCGCGGCGCGCATGACCGAAATGACCGGCGCCAAGGTGATCGCATCGATCGACGTAACCGACCAGTCGATGGGACGCGGGCGGAATTTCCGCGATCACGAATACTCGCGCCGCAGCTGGGTGCGCTTCATGCCGGGTGAGACGCCGGAGCGGCTCAACACGAAAGTGATCGATGCGCTGCATCAGCTCAATTTCGAGGGTGCCACGATGGCGGCGGGGCGTGCCGCAGCAAGTTCAATGTTGGACGAGGCCAACTAAGTCGGCTGATACCTAATGGTTTGTGCGCGTCTTTTTGACTAATGCGGCGGTCTCATCGGCCATCGGTTTTGCCACCTCGCGCACGCAATTGATGAAGAGGTGCGCCACCGGACTGAGCGTGCGTTTTTTCAGGGTCACGATCGCGACCGGCCAAGGCTGCGTTGCGATGTCGACCGGCAGGATCTTGAAGCCCAGGCGCTTGCCGCTGAACCGCAGCATGGAGCCCGGCAGAATGGCGAAATAGCGTCCCGTTGCCAGCAGGGCATTGAAGAGCTGAAGCGAGAAGGTTGTCACGGTCGTCCGGGGCATGCCCAGCCCCTGAGCGCGGAACGCGTCGGCGATCAGCGATCCAATGAGGGTGTCGCGCGGCGGGACGGCCCATGGCTCGTTCATCAGTTCGGCGAGCTCTATCTTGCGGCGGCGAGCCCAGGGCGAATTCGTACCCGAGACGACGTATACCCGCTCGTCGAACAGGGTCTCGGCGTTCATATCCTCGTCCAGAGGTCTCACCAATCGTCCGAGCGTGAGATCTACATTGCGTTCGCGCAGCTCACGGAGTTGCGCCAGGATCGCGGCAACTTGCGTCACGTGAAACGTGATGCGTGGATGTTGACGATTGAGGCGCTCCAGGACCGCGGGAAGCAACCCGGCGATCATCGGCTCGGTCGCCCCGATCCTGACTTCGCCGGCGGTCGAGTCGCCCAGGAATTCTATTTCGTTGATGCCCTGCCGCACGTCATCGAACACTGCGGCCGCCGACTTGAGTAGCGCGCGGCCATAGAGTGTGGGTTCGATACCCTGCGGGAGGCGGTCGACCAGACGCACGCCGAGCGTATGCTCCATGTCGGCAATCGCTTTCGATACGGCCGGCTGGGAGACCCGAAGATGGGTCGCTGCTTTCGCCATGCTTCCCCATTCCGCCACGGCCATGAGGGTGTCGAGGTCGCGCAGCTTGAGCCGCCGCCTGATGCGGGCATCCCACGGCATCGACATCTCCCTATAACAAAACCGTATGGACACATTCGAAATTCGATCTTCTCTTTATAGCTGCCGGCGCTATCCTTCAAGCGTCACCCGGGTGCGCTTGAACTGCCGAAAATTTTTCCGTTTGGGAGAGCGCAATGAAAACTCAACTGCCGCTGTTCATTGCCGCCGTGCTGGCACTTGGCGCGATGGCTGCCATTGCCGGATCGTCCGTGAAGGCCGACAGCTATCCGACGAGGCCGGTCATGCTCGTGTTGCCCGTGTCGGCAGGATCGGGTCCGGATGTTATTGCGCGAATTGTTGCGGATCGCCTCACCAAGACCTGGGGACAACAGGTGGTAGTGGTCAACCGGCCTGGCGGCGGCGGCATCATCGCGGCGCAGGCCGCTGCGACCGCCCCACCGGACGGGCATACGCTCTACATGCCGGTCGCATCGACCTTCGTGGTGTTGCCGGAGACGCAGGCAAAGATGCCGCTCGATCTGGCACGCGACCTCGTCCCGGTCGGGTTGCTGGGCGAACAGCCGATGGCGATCGCGGTCCATCCATCGCTCGGCGTCAACACGCTGGCTGAGCTGATTGCGCGGGCGAAAGAACGCCCCGGGGAAATTCTGTTCGGGGCCACCCGTGGGCTGATGCCGCATCTGACCAGCGAAATGCTTCGTAGGCGGGCCGGCATCGACCTGACCTACATTCCGTCGCCCGGCATTAGAGCGCTGCAGGATGCCATTGGCGGAACGTTCCACGTGTATGTCGAGAGCATGACACCGCTCGCGGGACCAATGCAGAATGGCTCCCTCAAGGCGCTCGCCGTTGCGTCATCACGCCGACTGCCCGATTTCCCGGACCTGCCGACTGTCGAGGAAGCAGCCCCGGGGATCGGCGCTTTCGAAGCGCGGGGCTGGTTTGCCTTAATGGCGCCCGCCCGCACGCCGGATGCCATCGTGCAAAAGATCAATCGCGACCTGCGCACTGCGCTCGGCGAGCCGGAGGTGAGGCAAAAGCTCGCTGTGCTGGGCACCTATCCACGGCCGATGTCGCCCGAGGAAACCTCCGCCTTCATCCGCAGCGAGCAAGACCTCTGGCGGCCGGTGGTTCGACAGCTCGATCTCATCTCGCAGTGAACGGGTCGCGCCATGATTTCCGGACAACCCAGCCGTACGTTGCTCGGTGCCGCGGTGAGACGCGCCGAACATCAGCTTCCTCGACACGCCCTTGATCTTCGAGGACCCGGTGATCGTCGACCTGCTACCGGAACTTGACGATCCTGTAGCCATCGCCGAATTCCGGAAATTCGACGAGACGGTTCTGGTGCTGTTTCGGTCGTTGTTTGCCATGCGCAGCCGCTTTGCCGAGGACCGGTTGGCGGAAGCGGCGCGGCGGGGTGTGCGCCAGTACGTGATGGTGGGTGCGGGGCTCGATACGTTCCCGTGGCGTCAGCCCGCGTCTGCGCGGGACATGGTGATTTTCGCCGCCGATCATCCGGCGAGTTTGATCTGGACTTCATCGACGGCTGCGGGGATGCGGGCTCGGGCGGCCGCCGAACCTGACCCATGTGCCCGTCGAGCTGGAAGATTGTCGCCTTGGCGATTTGCTGGCGGCCTGTGGTTTCGATCATGAAAGCCCAAGCTTCTGCTCGGTCCTTGGCGTCACGCAATACCTGAGCAACGAAGCCATCACCGCGCTGTTTTCCTTCGTTGCTTCGCTTAAGCCCGGCAGCGAGATTGTGTTCTCCTTCGTTCTTCCGGACGAGGATCTGGAAGATGACGATCTGGACGTCGCTCGTCGTTCGGTGGCGCGCACAGCCGCGCTGGGCGAGCCTTGGAAGTCGCGGCTGCAACCGCACAAAATCCTGCATCGCCTTGACGATTTCGGGTTCACCGAAATCTTTCATCTAACGCCCGAGTTGGCCCACCAGCGCTACTTCGCCAAGCGGACGGACGCGCTCCGCGCACCCCATTGGGAGCAGCTCATTGCCGCGGTCGTCTGAAGCAGCTGTCCGCCGAGGCCGATGATGGTCGACCCAATGCCTTCAGCAAGCGCCAAGCTCATCGCCGATCTGCGCGATAGCAGCGGCTACCTCGCCGATCAGGGTTGGCAACAGACGGCAATCATGATGATGCTGGCGGCAGACGAACTCGAACGCTTAAACGTTCGAGTCGCTGAACTCCAGTCTTGCAAGACAGACCCGTAATCTCGCTACTTCCTGCGCGAAATCGGCTGATATTCGCGCCGCGTATGGCCGGTGTAGAGCTGGCGCGGACGGCCGATCTTCTGGCTCGGGTCCTCGATCATCTCTTTCCACTGCGCGATCCAGCCGACGGTGCGCGCGATCGCGAACAGCACGGTGAACATGCTGGTCGGGAAGCCCATCGCCTTCAACGTGATGCCCGAATAGAAGTCGACGTTCGGATAGAGTTTCTTCTCGATGAAGTACTCGTCGGAGAGCGCAATACGCTCGAGTTCCATCGCAACGTCGAGCAGCGGATCGTCCTTGATGCCGAGTTCGTTGAGTACCTCGTGCGCGGTCTTCTGCATGATCTTGGCGCGCGGATCGTAGTGCTTGTAGACGCGGTGGCCGAAGCCCATCAGGCGGAACGAGTCGTTCTTGTCCTTCGAGCGCTTGATGTACTCGGGGATACGGTCGACGGTGCCGATCTCGGCGAGCATTTTCAGTGCGGCTTCGTTTGCGCCGCCGTGTGCGGGGCCCCACAGGCACGCAATGCCGGCTGCGATGCACGCGAACGGGTTGGCGCCAGAGGAGCCGGCGAGCCGCACCGTCGATGTCGAGGCGTTCTGCTCGTGGTCGGCGTGCAGGATGAGGATGCGATCCATCGCGCGCGCGAGAACCGGGTTCGGCTTGTACTCCTCGCACGGCACAGCGAAGCACATACGCAGGAAGTTTGTCGCGAAATCGAGGTCGTTCTTTGGATAAACGAACGGCTGGCCGATGGAATATTTATATGCCATCGCGGCGAGCGTCGGCATCTTCGCGATCATGCGCATCGAGGCGATCATGCGCTGCATCGGATCGGAGATGTCGGTGCTATCGTGGTAGAAGGCCGCCATCGCGCCGACCGAGCCGCACATCACCGACATCGGGTGCGCGTCGCGCCGGAAGCCCTGGAAGAACCGGCTCATCTGCTCGTGCACCATCGTGTGGCGCGTCACGCGATAGTCGAAATCCTGCTTCTGCGCCTTGGTGGGCAGCTCGCCGTAAAGCAGCAGGTAACAGGTCTCGAGGAAGTCGCCGTTCTCGGCGAGCTGCTCGATCGGATAGCCGCGATACAGCAGGATGCCTTCGTCACCGTCGATGTAGGTGATCTTCGACTCGCAGCTTCCCGTGGAGGTGAAGCCCGGATCGTAGGTGAATACGCCTGCCTGCGCGTACAGCTTGGAGATATCGACCACTTCAGGGCCGACGGTCCCTTCGTACATCGGGAACGAATAATTCTTCTCCCCGATCGTCAGCTGCGCGGATTTGGTGTTCTGGCCGTGAGCGGCGGGCGTCTTGGCGTCCATGGGAGGCCTCTTGGGGCTGTACCTTCGCGGGCCGGAGGAGCCGGAATGGCCCCAAAACGCGGGCATTCCCGGCGGGCGTGCGGTGCAGCAAAGTTGATCAGTCTGGGTATCGCATTCAAGGGTGACCCGCAAGGTCGCGCAGGCATTCCTGCTCAGCGCGCAGCGCTTCGTCCAGCTTCAGACGGCCCGACCGCCTGATCGGCAATGCGCGCCAGGCTCTCGGCCTTGCCCAACACCGCGAGCACATCGAAGATCCCGGGCGAGGTCGTCCGTCCGGTCAGCGCCGCGCGCAAAGGCTGCGCGACCTGCCCGAGTTTGACGCCCGAGCGCTCCGCATAGGCCCGCACCGCGGCCTCTGCGGTTTCGGCGCTCCACGGGTCGACCATGGCAAGATCGCGCGACACGTTGCCGATCAGGCTACGTGCCTCCGGCGTCATCTGCGCGACGGCCTTTTCGTCGAGCGGCAGCGGGCGGTCGGCGTAGAGATAGCGCGCGCTGTCGATCAGCTCGACCAGCGTCTTGGCGCGCTCTTTCAGCCCGGGCATGGCGGCAACAAGCTTGGCGCGCAGCGCGGGGGTCATCTTGTCCGCAAGGTCGCCGCCGTCGGGCAGATGAGGCAGCAGGCGCTCGATTTCGGCGACGAGGTCGGCATCCGACGTCTGGCGGATGTAATGACCGTTGATGCTGTCGAGCTTGGCAAGGTCGAGGCGCGCCGGCGCGCGGCCGATCGCCGGCAGGTCGAACGCCTGCACCATCTCCTCGGTGGAGAAGATTTCCTGATCGCCGTGCGCCCAGCCGAGGCGCACCAGATAGTTCCGCATCGCCACGGGGAGGTAGCCCAGCGCACGGTAGGCCTCGACGCCGAGCGCGCCATGACGCTTGGAGAGCTTCGCGCCGTCCGGTCCGTGGATCAGCGGAATGTGCGCCATCGCGGGAACGTCCCAGCCGAGCGCCTCGTAGATCTGCTTTTGACGCGCGCCGTTGGTGAGGTGATCGTCGCCGCGGATGATGTGCGTCACGCCCATGTCGTGGTCGTCGACTACGACCGCCAGCATGTAGGTCGGGTTGCCGTCGGAGCGCAGCAGCACAAGGTCGTCGAGATTCTCGTTCTGCCATACCACGCGGCCCTGCACCTGATCGTCGATCACGGTTTCGCCGGTGAGCGGCGCTTTCAGCCGGATGGCGGGCTTCGCGCCGGGCGGGGCGTCGCCCGGATCGCGATCGCGCCATAGGCCGTTGTAGAGCTTGGATTTGCCCTCGCGCTTGGCCTGCTCGCGCATCTGCTGCAGCTCTTCGGGCGTTGCGTAGCACCGGTAGGCCTTGCCCGCCGCGAGCATCTGCTCGGCGACCTCGCGATGACGCGCGGCGCGCGAGAACTGGTGCACCGGCTCGCCATCCCACTCGAGGCCCAGCCATGTGAGTCCATCGAAGATCGCGGCGATCGCGTCGTCGGTCGAGCGTGCGCGATCGGTGTCCTCGATGCGCAGCAGGAACTTGCCCCGGCGCGCGCGCGCATAGAGCCAGTTGAACAACGCGGTGCGCGCGCCGCCAATGTGCAAATAGCCGGTCGGGGAGGGCGCGAAACGGGTGACGATCTCACTCATCGGGCGCTTCGTGTATCACAGCAGCGCGCGATTTCAACATATTTGGCAACGCTCGCCAACTTGCCTATATCCGGCGCGCATGGCCGGGGCCACAGCTAGGATTCTTCAGATGTCGGTTGCCGAGAAGGTTGAGTCGGAAGCTGGGCGCGACTTCATCCGCGATATCGTGGCGGACGATCTCGCGGCGGGCCGTCACAAAACCGTTGTGACGCGCTTTCCGCCCGAGCCGAACGGCTACCTGCACATCGGGCATGCGAAATCGATCTGCCTGAATTTCGGGGTCGCGCAGGAGTTCGGCGGGCGTTGCCACCTGCGTTTCGACGACACCAACCCGACCCGGGAGGAGCAGGAGTATATCGACGCGATCGAGGCCGACGTACGCTGGCTCGGTTTCGACTGGGGCGAGCACCTGCACCACGCGTCCGACTATTTCGAGACGCTCTACGGCTGGGCCGAGGAACTGATCCGCGCCGGCAAAGCCTACGTTGACGACCAGTCGCAGGAGGAGATGCGGCCCGCCGCGGC
Organism: uncultured Alphaproteobacteria bacterium; assembly: GCA_963779545.1. Taxonomy (GTDB): domain Bacteria; phylum Pseudomonadota; class Alphaproteobacteria; order Rhizobiales; family Xanthobacteraceae; genus PALSA-894. The sequence goes on from CAVZYQ010000023.1 coordinate 877,989, forward strand.
ACGCTGACCGAGGCCGGGCAGAATTCGCCGTTCCGCGAGCGTTCGGTGGAGGAAAACCTCGACCTGTTCCGCCGCATGCGCGCCGGGGAATTTCCCAACGGCGCGCGCGTGCTGCGCGCCAGGATCGACATGGGCTCGGGCAACATCAACCTGCGCGACCCGGTGCTTTACCGCATCCTGCACGCCACGCACCCGCGGACCGGCGAGGCGTGGAAGATCTACCCGAGCTACGACTATGCGCACGGGCAGTCCGATGCGATTGAGGGCATCACGCACTCGATCTGCACGCTGGAGTTCGAGGATCACCGGCCGCTGTACGACTGGTTCATCGAGAACCTGCCCGTGCCGTCGCGCCCACGCCAATACGAGTTCGCGCGGCTCAATATCACCTACACGGTGCTTTCGAAGCGCGTGCTCAACGCGCTGGTGAAGGGTGGGCACGTGTTGGGCTGGGACGACCCGCGCATGCCGACGCTCGCGGGCCTGCGCCGGCGCGGCGTGCCGCCGGAGGCGCTGCGCGATTTCGCCAAGCGCATCGGAGTCGCGAAAGCGAACAGCCTTGTCGATCTTGGGCTCCTGGAATTCTCCATCCGCGAGGTGCTGAACAAGTCGTCACAGCGGCGCATGGCGGTGCTGCGGCCGCTGAAGGTTGTGATCACGAACTACGATGGGCCGGGCGAGGAGCTTGAGGCGATCAATCACCCGGACGACGCGGGCGCGGGCACGCGAAAGATCAGGTTCGGTCGCGAGATCTTCATCGAGCAGGAAGACTTCATGGAGAACCCGCCGAAGAAGTTCTTCCGGTTGTCTCCCGGCACCGAAGTGCGGCTGCGCTACGCCTACTTCATCACCTGCCGGGAGGTCGTGAAGGACGCGGCCGGCAATGTCACCGAACTGCGCTGCACCTACGATCCGGCCACCAAGGGCGGCAACGCGCCGGACGGCCGCAAGGTGAAGGCGACGATCCACTGGGTATCGGCGGCGGACAGCGTTGCGGCCGAGGTGCGGCTCTACAATCCGCTGTTCGGTAAGCCCGAGCCGGATGTCGCGAACTTCGCCAACGACCTCAATCCGAACTCGCTCGAAGTGCTGAGCGACTGCGCGTATCGAGCCGGCGCTCGCGGCGGACAATTCACCGGCGCCGGTGCAGTTCGAGCGGCAGGGCTATTTCGCGCGCGACAAGGACTCAGCGCCGGGCAAGCCGGTGTTCAACCGCACCGTCGGCTTGCGCGACAACTACGCCAAGATCGCGGGCTGATCTGAAAAAAAGATCGGGTGTTCGCCACCCGTTCACGGCGCAACCCAGTTCCAACTGAGAGTAGCATAGCCGGTCGGTCGGTTGCATGGCTGTGCGATGGTGCAGGGTGGCGGGCGCGTTCGGACCTGGGATGTCGCGCGTGGGCGCGGCGTCGTGTGGCCGATCTGGAGCGCCGAGTGCGCTCGGCGGCGCGCGCGAGGTTCTGTCGCGCTGGTTTGCCTCCGATGTTGCGGCGGGCCGGCTCCTGCCGTGGCTGCCGGTCTGTTTCGGCTTCGGCATCGTCCTGTATTTCGCGGCCGATCGCGAGCCGTCGCCCACGGCTTCGCTGAGCTTGGCGGGAGCCCTCGTGCTCGCGGCGGTTCTGGCACGCTCTCGGCCAATCGCTTTCCCGGTGTTGCTGGCGTTCGCAACCATCGCCGCGGGCTTCGCCACCGTGACGCTGAAGGGCGTGCGCGTCGCACATCCAATCCTGCAGCATGCGGCGTGGAATGTTGCGATCTCCGGATTCGTCGAGGTGCGCGAGGAGCGCGAGCGCGCCGATCGCATCGTCGTGCGCATCCACAAGATCGAAGGCGGCCGGCTGAAGGACGCACCGGAGCGCGTGCGCATCTCGGTGAAGAAGCGCATGGCGCCGCCGGTCGGCACCTTCATCGAAGTGAAGGCGCGCCTCAATCCGCCGCTGCGTCCGTTGCGCCCGGGCGGCTACGATTTCTCGCGCGACCTCTACTTCCAGCGCATCGGCGCGACCGGCTTTGCGACCGGCGCGATCAAGACGCTCGAACCGCCGGTGCCGCCGAGCGCATGGCTGCGTTACGCAACCTTCGTCGAAGGCATCCGCGACGCGATCGACAAGCGCATCCGCTCTGCCGTGCCGGGCGACGCAGGCTCGATCGCCTCGGCATTGATCACCGGCAAGCGCGACGCGATCTCAGGCCCGGTGAACGACGCGATGTACGTCTCAAGCCTCGCGCACGTGCTGTCGATCTCGGGCTACCACATGGCGGTGGTGGCGGGTGTCGTGTTCTTCGTGGTGCGCGGGCTGTTTGCGCTGTCGCCGGTGCTGGCGATGCGCCACGCGATCAAGAAATGGGCCGCGCTCGCTGCACTGATCGCGGCGTTTTTCTACCTGCTGCTCTCCGGCGCCGAAGTCGCGACGCAGCGCGCTTTCATCATGACAGCGATCGTGCTGGTCGGCGTGATGGTGGATCGTTCTGCGCTCACCTTGCGCAATCTCGCGCTCGCGGCGCTCGGCGTCATGCTGCTCGCGCCCGAGGCGGTGGTGCATCCGAGTTTCCAGATGTCATTTGCGGCGACGCTCGCGCTGATCGCCGCTTATGAGCGCGGGCTGCCGTGGATGGTGGCGGGCGCCGACACCTCGGCCGGCGCGCGCGTCGTCCTGTGGGGCGGGCGCGAGATCGCCGCGCTGATCCTCGCCTCGCTGGTGGCCGGGCTCGCGACCACGCCCTACGCGGCCTTTCATTTTCACCGGATCGCGCCGTACGGCGTGCTCGCCAACCTGCTGGCGATGCCGATCGTGTCGGTCTGGGTGATGCCGTCGGGGCTGCTGGCGCTGATCGCGCTGCCGTTCGGCTTCGACGCGCCGCTCTGGAAGCTGATGGGGCTCGGCATCGACTGGATGATTTCCGTCGCGTTGTTCGTCGCGAACCTGCCGGGGGCGGTCGGCCGCATGGCGGCGTTCGGCACCGGGCCGTTGCTGCTGTGTACTGCAGGACTGGTACTGCTCGCCCTGCTGCGATCGCCGTTGCGCTGGAGCGGGGCGCTCGTGGTCGTCGCCTCCGCGATCTGGGCGGTACGTGCGCCGGTACCCGACGTGATGGTGGGGGACCGTGGCGATGTCGTTGCGGTGCGCGGGATGTCCGGCAAGCTCTCCGTCATGCGCACGACCGGCAGCGATGGCTTTGCGGTACGCGAGTGGCTCGCCGCCGACGCGGACGCGCGTACCTCAACCGATGCGTCGATCCGCGCTGGTGTGACCTGCGACGAGATCGGCTGCATCGCGAAGCTCGCCGACGGCGCGATCGTGGCGCTGCCGTTTGCGGCGGAAGCCTTCGCGGAGGATTGCGGGCAGGCGGCGCTGGTCGTGAGCCAGCGTACCGCGCCGCCGTCCTGCGCCGCGATGTCGATCGATCGCACGGTCTGGCCGCGGACCGGCGCGACGGCGCTCTATCGGGTTGGAAAAGGCTGGGAGGCTGTGGTCGCGTATCCGCCCGGCTACGACCGGCCTTGGGCGCGGGCGTTGCCGGCGCGTGGCGAAGGGGAGGCGCAGCCGCTAGCCCGTCCAGCGCCGCGCGACGCGACGCCGCGCGCCGAAGATCTCGCGCCGGACGATTGAGCGCTCAGTACTTACGGAATAGCCCCACCAGCTTGCCCTGCACGCGCACGCGGTTGGGCGGCAGGATGCGCACCTCATAGGCGCTGTTGGCAGGCTCCAGCGCGATCGAGGCGCCGCGGCGGCGGAAGCGCTTCAGGGTCGCTTCTTCGTCGTCGATCAGCGCCACCACGATATCGCCGGTGTCGGCACCGTCGCCCTTGCGGATCAACACCGTGTCGCCCTCCAGAATACCGGCGTCGATCATCAAGTCGCCGCGCACTTCGAGAGCAAAATGGTCGCCGGTGGAGAGCAAGTCCGGTGGCACCTGAATGGTATGGCTGCGCGTCTGGATCGCCTCGATCGGCGTGCCGGCGGCAATCCGGCCCATCACCGGAACCACGACGGGGCGGCCGCCTTCATCCTCGGAGTTTGCCCGCACCCGCCCGAGGGTTCCCTCGATGACGGATGGCGTGAACCCCCGCCGATTGCCAACGCCTTGGCCGACCGGTTCGGGGAGCTTGATGACTTCGATGGCGCGCGCCCGGTTCGGCAGGCGGCGGATGAAGCCGCGCTCCTCAAGCGCCGTAATGAGCCGGTGAATGCCGGATTTGGAGCGCAAATCGAGCGCATCCTTCATCTCGTCGAAGGACGGCGGGATGCCGGATTCCTTGAGCCGCTCATGGATGAAACGCAGCAATTCGAATTGTTTCCGCGTCAGCATCTTGGCCCCCCGTTGGTCGACTGAAGCCGGTCAGCTGGTACCAACTCATTCGAAACAAATCATGAACGGACACTATATGTTCGATACTTGTTCCGCAACACTTTAATTTGGGGTGAACAAGTCGAAGGATCGCAAAAGGCGGGGCTTAAACTTCCAACTCGACGAAGACACAGGGGGAACCAGCCCTTGCGGCAGGCGCGTGCGGCTCCCGGATGACCAGGCAATCGGCCGCCGCGAGCGGCACCAGCATGGAGGAATCCTGCGCCGGGAACGGCGTTGCAATCCAGGTTCCGTCGTCCCGGCGGGTCAGTGTGGCGCGAAGGTAGTCCTCGCGTTCGTCGTTTGCCCTCAGATCGCAAGCGAGTACTCCTTGACCAAGGGAATGCTCTACGTCAGGCCGTCCCAGCAGCTTGCGGATCAGCGGCGCAAGGAACAGCAGGGAACAAACAAAGGCCGAAACCGGATTGCCCGGCAGGCCGAGCACGCGCATCGTGCCGAGGCGTCCCGACAACATCGGCTTGCCGGGGCGCATCGCGATCTTCCAGAACGAGAGCGCGAGGCCTTCCGCCGCGAGCGCCGGCTGCACCAGATCGTAGTCGCCAACCGATGCGCCGCCTGCGGTGAGCAGAACATCCGCGCCAAAGTCACGCGCGCGGCGCACGCCCGCGATCGTCTCCTCGAGCCGGTCGGGCAAAATGCCGAGGTCGATCACCTCGGCGCCTTCGCGCCGCGCGACCGCGGCGAGAGCGAACACGTTGGAATAGACGATCTGGCCAGGTCCCGGCTCGGTGCCCGGCGGGACCAGTTCATCTCCGGTCGCCACGATGGCGATCTTCGGGCGGCGATGTACCGGCAGCGTCGCGTGGTTCATCGCGGCGGCAAGCGCCACATCGCGGCCGGTCAGGCGGCGGCCTTTGGCGAGGCGCACATCGCCCTTGCGGAAATCGAGGCCCGCGACCCGCACGTTCTTTCCGCGCAACGCTGCGGCATTGACGATCACCGTGTCGCCGTCGCGCGCGGTGTTTTCCTGGATGACGACAGCGTCGCTGCCCGCCGGCAGCACGCCGCCGGTGAAGATGCGCGCGGCCTCGCCAGATTTGAGTGTCGCGGTGAGTGGCCGGCCCGCCGCGACTTCACCGATCAGCGTCAGCCGGGCAGGGGCGCTCGCCACGTCCTCGGCGCGCACCGCATAGCCATCCATTGCGGAGACATCTTCTGGCGGCTGCGTGCGCAGCGCCGTGAGGTCGGCTGCCAGGACGCGGCCTTCGGCCTCGCCAATCGGCACATGCTCGGCGGGCAATGCCTCGACGCCGTTGAGCACCTGCGCAAGCGCGTCGGCGACGGGGAGCAAGGCCACGCTATGCTCCCTTGGCGCGATAGACGCCCGACTTGCCGCCGCGCTTCTCGACGAGATGAATGCCCTCGATACGCATGCCGCGCTCGGCCGCCTTCACCATGTCGTAGATGGTAAGGCACGCGACCGACACCGCGGTGAGTGCTTCCATCTCGACACCGGTCTGGCCTTTCAGCTTGCAGGTCGCACGCACGACGAAGCCAGGCAGCTTCTTGTCCGGCGTGATGTTGACCTCGACTTTGGTCAACGCGAGCGGATGGCAGAGCGGGATCAACTCGTGCGTCTTCTTCGCCGCCATGATGCCGGCGACACGCGCCGCGCCGAGCACGTCGCCCTTCTTGGCATCGCCCTTGAGCACGAGGTCGAGCGTTTTCGCGCTCATCACGACGTGGCCTTGCGCGATCGCGATGCGCTCGGTTGCGGCCTTGTCTGACACGTCGACCATGCGAGCTTCGCCCCGCTTGCCGAGGTGGGTGAGCTTCGCCATGTTTTATCCGGCTGCTGAGGCCCGGGCAGGATGACGCGCGAGCAGCGCTTTGGTCGCGCCGGCAACATCTTGCTGGCGCATCAGGCTTTCGCCGATCAAGAACGTGGATACGCCCGACTTTTCGAGACGCGCCAGATCGGCTGGTGTGAACAGTCCGCTCTCACCGACCACGATCCGGTCCTCCGGGATCAGTGGTGCGAGGCGCTCGGTCGTTTCAAGTGTGGTCTCGAAGGTCTTCAGATTGCGATTGTTGATGCCGATCAGCCGCGACGTCAGCCGCAGCGCGCGGTCGAGTTCGGCTTCGTCATGCACTTCGACCAGGACGTCCATGCCGTAGCCGAACGCGGCGTTCTCAAGCGCGCGCGCTTCCACGTCGGTGACCGACGCCATGATGATCAGGATGCAGTCCGCGCCCCAGCTGCGTGCTTCCGCCACCTGATAGGGCTCGTACATGAAATCCTTGCGCAGCGCGGGCAGGGAGGTCGCGGCGCGCGCTGCGGTGAGGAATTCGGGCTTCCCCTGAAAAGAAGGCGCATCGGTCAGCACCGAAAGGCAGGCTGCACCGCCCGCCTCATAGGCGCGCGCAAGCACCGGCGGGTCGAAGTCTTCGCGGATCAGGCCTTTCGATGGGCTCGCCTTCTTGATCTCGGCGATCAGGGCGTAGTCGCCCGCGGCGCGCTTGCGTTCGAGCGCCGCAAGGAAGCCGCGCGGTGCCGGAGCCGCCTTCGCAGCCGCCTGCATCTCAGCGAGCGGGCGCACGTGCTTGGCCGCCGCGATTTCCTCGCGCTTGTATTTCTCGATCTTGGCGAGGATGTCGGTCATGGGACGGTGTTTCCCATTTCCCCGATTGATCCAATGCATTCGACACCTCAACCAGCCGATCAAGCCGGCCTTCGGCCTCGGCGCTGTCGACCGACTTCGTTGCGACCGCCAGGCCCTCTTTCAAATCGTTCGCCTTGCCGGCGACCACGATCGCGGCTGCGGCGTTGAGCAGTGCGACGTCGCGGAACGGGCCCTTCTTGCCCTTGAGCACGTCGCGCAGCGCGGCTGCATTGGTCTCTGCGTCGCCGCCGCGCAATTGCTCGGGCTTTGCGTTCGCCAGACCGACGTCCTCGGGCTTGATCTCGAACGTCGTCACCTTGCCGTTATCGAGCGCCGCGACCGCGGTCGGTCCCGACGTGGTGATCTCGTCCAGCCCGTCCGAGCCATGCACCACATAGGCGCGCTCGCTCCCCAAATTCTTCAGCACGTTCGCGAGCGGCTCGACCCACTGCCGCGAGAACACGCCGACCATCTGCCGCTTGACGCTCGCCGGGTTGGAAAGGGGGCCGAGCAGATTGAAGATCGTGCGCGTGCCGAGTTCGATGCGCGTCGGGCCGACATGCTTCATCGCCGGGTGGTGCGCGGGCGCGAACATGAAGCCGATGCCGGCCTCGTAGATGCAACGCGTGATCTCGTCCGGGCGCAGGTCGATCTTCACGCCGAGCGCGCCGAGCACGTCGGCCGCGCCGGATTTGGATGACAGCGCGCGATTGCCATGCTTGGCGACCGGAATGCCGGCGCCGGCAACGATAAACGCCGCACAGGTGGAGATGTTGTACGAGCCCGACGCATCGCCGCCGGTGCCGACCACGTCGATCGCGTCGGGCGGTGCTGCGACGCGCTGCATCTTGGCGCGCATCGTCGTGACCGCGCCGGTGATTTCATCCACAGTCTCGCCGCGCAGCCGCAGCCCCATCAGCAGGCCGCCCATCTGCGAGGGCGTCGCCTCGCCCGACATCATGCGGTCGAACGCGTTCGCGGCCTCGTCGCGCGTCAGCGTCGCGCCGGTCGCAACCTTGCCGATGAGTGTCTTGAAATCGTCCATGCGGTCCTCAATGCGACGTCGTTGCCGCGCGGCGGCCGTTTGCGACGTTCCACGCGGCGGCAAGCTCAAGGAAGTTCTTCAAAATCGTGTGGCCGTTTTCCGACGCGATGCTTTCGGGATGAAACTGTACGCCATGCACCGGCAAGGTTTTGTGCGAGGCGCCCATCACGAGACGGTCGCTGGTCTCGGCCGTCACGTTCAGTTCATCGGGCAGCGTCGCGCGGTCAACCACGAGCGAATGATAGCGCGTGGCCTTGAACGGGCCGTTGATGCCGCGGAAGACACCCTGACCCTGATGCGAGATTTCAGAGAGCTTGCCATGGACGGGCACCGGCGCGCGCACGACGTTACCGCCGAACGCCTGACCGATCGACTGCAGGCCGAGGCAGACGCCGAACATCGGGATTTTCGGCGCGGCCCTTTCCACGAGGTCGAGGCAGATGCCGGCCTCGTTCGGCGTACAGGGGCCAGGCGACAGCACGATCGCATCCGGGTCGGTTCCGATTACATCGTCCGCCGAAACCTTGTCGTTGCGATGCACGACGACGTCCGCCCCCAACTCGCCGAGATAATGGACGAGATTGAAGGTGAAGCTGTCGTAATTGTCGATCAGGACAATCATGCGCCTGGCCAAAGGTTTATGCGGTCTTACGAGGCGATGAGGGGGGGGTCAAGAAGGACCGGAAGCTGGGCTCGCCGACTCCGATTTGGTGATATGTATCGGGGATGGTTGGAGATGCTGCAGATGAACTCTTTGAGGTTGCGGCGGCCGCCGGTGAGGCTCATCGGCGCATTATGGTCGAGGAAATTCAATCGCCGATAAAAGCGCTCGAGGAGGTTTGCGACCAAGTGAAGCGGTCGTGGTCGGGATCCAACCTCGGATACCATGCGCTTGTTTATTTTGATGGGCTGATACCCCCACCGCCGGACGTTACTTTTAGTCCGGAGTGGGGCTTGATGGACCGGTGGCCGACGCACCAGCCGCATCGAGGCTGGCAGTTGAGGGACTACCAGTTGGTGGTCGACGCGATTCATGCCCGAGCGGGCCGTCCGAACACGGCGGCGATTGCTGATGAGCTTGCATCTCTTCGCAGGACATTTGAGGACTTGAAAGAAGAAGCGCAATCTGTGCTCCACGTCGTTGTAGGGCAAAAGCCCGACGCGTTTCTTTCAGCGAAGCTTGAAAACATCGAGAAATTAACGGGCGCGGGGCCGGAAGCCATCGAACCGACGCTCATCTCGAAGGGGGCTGGCTGGTCAAGAGATTCACGTGCGCTTACCCAAGGCCTCAAACTGGCTCCGCACCAATCTGTCATTGCCTTTCATCTCTCCGGGTCCGTTCTAACCCGTGGTCTCGATCTCCTCGGCAGGCTCGCGCGGGATGCTGCCCTTCACATCCGAAGACAGAAGCCGAGCATGAAGGGCGGCGCAGTGGGCACTCAAATATTTGTTGGCCATGGACGCTCGCATTTGTGGCGGGAACTGAAAGATTTTCTTGAAGGTCGGCTGGGAGTGAGCGTTATCGAATTCAACAGCGTGCCTGTTGCGGGCAAAGCCACAACAGCTCGATTGACCGAACTTCTCAACGCAGCCGCGTTCGCGTTTGTGGTGATGACGGGTGAAGATGAACAACCGGACGGCAAAATACGTGCCCGAGAAAACGTTGTTCACGAGGCAGGGCTGTTCCAAGGACGACTGGGCTTTGAACGCGCAATTGTTTTGCTAGAGGAGGGGTGTGAGGAATTTTCGAATATTCATGGCCTCAATCAACTACGGTTTCCGAAGGGCAGAATTGGTGCCGTGTTCGAGCAAGTGCGTGCCGTTCTTGAGCGCGAGGGCCTGATACATCCAATCAATGCGTGACGCCAATTGGTGCAGGCAACTCGTACAGCGGTCTCGTGCGGGCGCACGCTTTTTGCGTCTAACACGCCGCGCAGGACCAGCCGTTTCGGTCATGACGCCAGTGATACGGCGCGTGCTTGGGCTCGATGCGCGAGCCGAAGGCCTTCTCGTGCAGAGCGTCGAACAGGCCGCTATGCGTGACGAACAACAACGTCCGGCCGGGATGGCTGTCGAGCAATCTGCCGAGGACACGAACGGTTCTCGCGCCGGTCTCGTGCCATTGCTCGGCGCCTGCCGGGAGATGCCGCACCAGCCGCTCGTGCGGCTGAAGTCCGAGTTGAGCTTTCACCTCGTTCACCACGAGACCTTCGAAGCGGCCAAAATGACGCTCTTTGAGTTCGTCGTCGAACTGGAGCGGCTTGCCGGTGCGTTCGGCCACGATCTCAGCCGTCTGCCGCGCGCGGATCAGCGGGCTTGCGATGATGAGCTCGATCGGACAATGCGCGAGGATCCTTGCGGCATCGTGGGCCTGCGCGAGCCCGAGTTCGTTCAATGGAATATCCGTGTGTCCTTGAAACCTGCCCTCGGCGTTCCATGCCGTCTGGCCGTGGCGCAGGAAGTAAAAACTTCGCGCCGGGATCGGCATGTTACTGCCCGCGCTTGGCCGCACTCGCGAAGCGGCGTGCTTCCTCGGCGGCGCGGAACAGCGCGCGCGCCTTGTTCACGCACTCCTGCTGCTCGCTATCCGGATTTGAGTCCGCCACGATGCCGGCGCCGGCCTGCACGTACATCACGCCGTCCTTCACCATCGCGGTGCGCAGCACGATGCAGGTGTCCATCTCGCCGGCGGCGGAGAAATAGCCGACCGAGCCCGCGTAGAGCCCGCGCTTTTCCTTCTCCAGTTCGTCGATGATCTCCATCGCGCGCACTTTCGGCGCGCCCGACACCGTGCCGGCCGGAAATCCCGCCGCGAGCGCATCGACCGAGTCGTGTTTCTTCGAGAGCTTCCCCTCGACGTTCGACACGATGTGCATCACGTGGCTATAGCGCTCGATGAAGAACTGGTCGGTCACCTTCACGCTGCCGATTTCGGCGACGCGGCCGACGTCGTTGCGGCCGAGGTCGAGCAGCATCAGGTGTTCGGCGCGCTCCTTCGGATCGGCGAGCAGCCGATCCTCGTACGCCTTGTCCTCGTGCGGGGTCTCGCCGCGCGGCATGGTGCCGGCGAGCGGGCGCACCGTGACGGTGCCGTCGCGCACGCGCACGAGGATTTCCGGGCTCGATCCCGCGACCGCGAAGCCGCCGAAATCGAGAAAGAACAAAAACGGCGCCGGATTCACGCGACGCAGCGCGCGGTAGAGCGAAAACGGCGAAAGCGAGAACGGCGCCTCGAAGCGCTGCGACAGCACCACTTGGAAGATGTCGCCGGCCGCAATGTACTCCTTCGCGCGGCCGACCATCTGCTTGAATTCTTCTGGCGACGTGTTCGAGGTCGGCGGGACGGTGAGGGGACCTGCCGGCGCACCGGCCGCTTCCTTGTCGAGCGGACGGTCGAGCGCGTCGACGATCGCAGAGAGCCGCTCGGATGCGCGGCTGAAGGCGGCTTGCGCGTTGACGCCTGCCTCCGGGCGCACCGGCGTCACGACGGTGATGGAATCCTGCACCGCATCGAACACGATCACGATCGTCGGCCGCAGCATGACGGCGTCGGCAAGTCCGACCGGATCGGGATTGGGTTGCGGCAGCTCTTCCATCAGCCGCACCATGTCGTAGCCGAGATATCCGAACAGGCCCGCTGCCATGGGGGGAATCTTTTCGGGCAGCACGATGCGGCTTTCGGCGATCAGAGCGCGTAGTACGGCAAGCGGCGGCTCGGGGCAGGGCGCAAAGCCGTCGGGCTTGGAGCGCGCCACGCGATTGACCTCGGCCTGCATGCCTTTGTGCGCCAGATCAGGTCGGGATCGAGCCCGATGATCGAATAGCGCCCGCGCACCGCGCCGCCTTCGACCGACTCAAACAGGAAGCTGTTGGCGCGCCCGCCCGCAACTTTCAGGAAAGCCGAGACCGGCGTTTCCAGGTCCGCGACGAGCGTGGTCCACACCACTTGCGCCTCGCCGCCGCCATAGCGCGCCGCGAAAGCCTCCGGCGCAGGCTCGATCTGCATCAGTTCTGGTCGGTGCTGCCCGACGTCACTCGCCGCAGCGCATCCATATTGATAGTCGCGCCGAGATCGGTCTGCAGCCGGGCCACGTATTGCGCCATCAGGTCTTCGGTGAGCGAGCGGCGCGTCGCTTCCTCGATGCGCCTTCCTTCGTTCGAGGCGGCGTCATAGGTCGGGACCGTGATGTCGGTGACGACGAACACGACACGCTCGGTCGCCTCCTTGCCGACAGAGCTACCGGCCGCGCCCTTCTGGCTCGCGAACACCGCTTCGACGATCGTAGGCGGCATCGACCCGGCATTTCCGGCGCGCTTCAGTCCAAACGTGGTCTGCACCGGCAGCCCGTCGGCCGCCGCCACATCATTGAGCGAGGTGCCGGACTTCAGCTTGTCGACCATCTCGGTGGTCTTCGCCCGCAGCCGGTCGGAAATCTGATCCTCGCGCCAGCGTTCCTCGACTCGCGCCTTGACGTCGTCGAGCTTGCGCTCGGCGGCCCGCTTGATGCTGGTCACTTCGAACCAGACGTAGCCGCCGCCGGCGAGCTGCACGGGCTCCACCTCGATGCCGACGTCGGTGCGGAACGCGGCCGCGATCGTATCGGTGCCGCTCGGCAGCCCGCTGACGGGCTGACCCTGTGGATCGCGCCCCTGGCGATCAATCTCGACGGTGTGCGCGGTGAGGCCGAGCTTCTGCGCGATCTCAGTCAGGCGCATGCCGCCGGCGCGGTCGTCCTCGATCTTGTCGTGCCGCGCCGCGATCTCGCCGCGGGCTCGATCGCTCGCGAGCGTCTGTTTGATCTCGGGCGCGACCTCCTCGAACGGCTTGATGTTCTGCGTCTCGATCTTGGTGACGCGGACCAGCACCGTGCCGAACGTGCCTTTCACCGGCGCGCTGACCTCGCCTTCCTTGAGCGCGAAGGCCGCATCCGCGACCGCCTGGTCGATGATGCCGGACTTGGTCACAAGGCCGAGATCGATGTCCTTCTCGCTCATGCCGCGCTCTTTCGCGAGCGCGTCGAATGCGAGTTCGGATTTCGCAAGCCGATCGGCGGCCGCCTGCGCTTCCTCCGGCGTCGGGAACACGATCTGTTCGACCTGCCGCCGCTCCGGAGTTCCGTAGCGGGCGAGATTACGCTCGTAATATTGCTTGGCGTCCGCGTCGCTGACGCCGTCCGGCTTCGCAAGGTCCGCGGGCGCGACCGACATGACCGTGACGGTGCGATATTCGGGCGCGTTGAACTCGGCTTTGCGCTCGTCGAAGTACTTCGCGAGCTGTTCAGGCGTCGGTGCCGCAATCTCGCCGGCCTTGTCCTTGTCGAGGATCACGTAGTCGATCGCACGCTGCTCGTGCTCGAAGCGATTGAGCGCGTCGGCGAGACTTTTGGGCAGGCTCACTTCGCCGCCGACAGTCTCGGCGATCTCGCGCCGCATCGTCAGGCGCTTCTGTTCGGCGGCAAAGCGCGGTTCCGTATACCCGGCGCCGCGGATGATCTGGTCGAAGCGATTGCGGTCGAACTGGCCGTTCATCCCCTTGAAGCTCGGATCGTTCCTGATCTGCCGCGCGATCTCGGCGTCGGAGACATTGAGCCGCATCTGGCGCGCGCGCTGGTCGAGCGCTGCCTCGGCGACGAGCTGTCCGGCAAGCTGGCGCTCAAGCCCGAGCAGGCGCGCCTGATCCGCCGTGACCGGGCGGCCGAGCTGGCGGCCCAGCTGCTGCAGGCGGTCGTTGTAGATCTGGCGGAACTGGTCGACCGTGATCTCGGTCGAGCCGATCTTGGCAACCGTCGAGCGTCCGAAGCCACGGAAAATGTCGCCGATTCCCCAAATGGCGAAGCTCACGGCGATCAGGCCGAGAACCACGCCCATGATGGCCCGGCCGATCCAGTTGCTGGAAGCCGTGCGAATTCCGCGAAGCATAGAAGTCCTGACGTTAGGGTGGTGAATCGGCCGGCCAATCGGCCGGTTCCAAGGGCGCGCATCATAAGGATGGCGGCCAAACGCTGCAACAACAGGCGGGTGGGGCCCTCTGGCGCCACTTGGGGCGTTTTGCTAACCGCTGCAAGACATTTCGGGGCAAAAATCCATGGCAACGGCACGACGTCCGCTGGTGGCAGGGAACTGGAAGATGAACGGGCTGCGGCCCGCGGCGGCTGAGCTCGGCAAGATCGTTGCGGGGTCCGAGGCGCCGTCTGCCAAGACGGATCTGCTGGTCTGCCCGCCCGCGACCCTGGTGATGATGTTTGCCTCGGCGGCGCATGGCTCGAAGGTCGCGATCGGCGCGCAGGATTGCCATGCCGAGGCATCCGGGGCGTTCACCGGCGATATCGCGGCCGAGATGCTGGCGGACGCGGGCGCCACGGCCGTCATCGTCGGGCATTCGGAGCGGCGGACCTATCACCACGAAACCAACTCGATGGTCCGCGCCAAGGCGCTCGCCGCATGGCGCGCCGGCCTGATCGCAATCGTGTGCGTGGGCGAAACCAAGGATCAGCGCACCGCCGGCCAGACGCTGGATGTCGTCGGCTCGCAGCTTGCCGGATCGTTGCCGAATGCCGTGGTGGCGGAGGGTCTGGTGATTGCATACGAACCGGTGTGGGCGATCGGGACGGGACTTACACCAACACCCGCTGACGTGGCGCAGGTGCACAACTTCATCCGCGAGCGGCTGACCAGTCGGTTCGGCGAGACCGGCGACGAAATCCGCATTCTCTATGGCGGGTCGGTGAAGCCATCCAATGCCGCCGAACTGCTGCAGGTCGCCAATGTGGACGGTGCGCTGATTGGGGGCGCGAGCCTCAAGGCCGACGATTTCCTCGGGATTGCGGCAGCTTACCGCTAACTCCTCCGGCAGGGTGGAATTGCCGCAGGGGATCGTGTAGACACCCGCGCGAATTCCCATATGACCGGCATCCGGCGCGCGGCGCCCCTCGCCTTGGACTGTTGCCCATGCAAACCGTGATCATTGTCATCCACCTGATGCTCGTTTCGGCCATGATCGGCCTCGTGCTGCTGCAGAAGTCCGAAGGCGGCGGGCTGGGCATGGGCGGCGGCGGTGGCGGCTTCCTGACCAGCCGCGGCACCTCCAATGTGCTGACCCGCACCACCGCAATCCTGGCGGGGAGCTTTTTCGTCACCAGCCTGACGCTCTCGATCCTTGCCGGCTGGGACCGCAAACCGCGCTCGATCTTGCAGGACCCGTCGGCGCCCAGCGCACCGGCGTCGCAGCCGGTCAATCCGGGCGGAACCGCCCCGATGGCACCCGGTGGGGTGCTCGACCGGCTCCGCGGCGAACCGCAGGCGCCACAGTCGAAGTAAGTTTCCACAGGAGAGGCCGGCAAGACCGGCCTCTTCGGTTTTCGGAGCAATACGGACTCGTCGAATCGAGTCCCGGGAGCTAGAGATTGGGCCCCATGGCGCGGTACGTTTTTATCACCGGCGGCGTGGTCTCCTCCCTCGGCAAGGGTCTCGCGTCAGCGGCGCTCGGAGCGCTGTTGCAGGCGCGCGGCTACACGGTCCGCCTGCGCAAGCTCGACCCCTATCTCAACGTCGATCCCGGAACGATGTCGCCGTATCAGCATGGCGAAGTGTTCGTCACCGACGACGGCGCCGAGACCGATCTCGACCTCGGCCACTACGAGCGCTTCACCGGCAATGCGGCGAGCAAGCGTGACAACATCACCACCGGCCGCATCTACCAGGACATCCTCGCCAAGGAACGGCGCGGCGACTATCTCGGCGCCACCATTCAGGTCATCCCGCACGTCACCAACGGCATCAAGGACTTCATCCGCGATGGCAACGAGGGCGTCGATTTCGTACTGATGGAGATCGGCGGCACGGTCGGCGACATCGAAAGCCTGCCGTTCCTCGAAGCGATCCGCCAGTTCGGCAACGAGCTGCCGCGCCATCACGCGATCTATATCCACCTCACCCTGATGCCCTACATCCCGAGCGCGGGCGAACTGAAGACCAAGCCGACGCAGCACTCGGTAAAGGAGCTGCTTTCGATCGGCATCCAGCCGGACATCCTGCTGTGCCGCACCGACCGGCCGATTCCGAAGGAGGAGCGACGCAAGCTCTCGCTGTTCTGCAACGTGCGCGAAACCGCCGTGATCGAGGCGCGCGACGTCGACAACATCTATGCGGTGCCGGAGGCCTACTCGGCCGAGGAACTCGACGCCGAAGTGCTGGCGGCCTTCGGCATGGAGGCGGGCTCCGCGCCCGACATGTCGCGCTGGCGCACGATCAACGAGCGTGTCCGCAATCCGGAAGGCGATGTCACGATTGCGATCGTCGGCAAGTACACCGGCATGAAGGACGCCTACAAATCGCTGATCGAGGCGCTGTCGCACGGCGGCATCGCCAACAAGGTCAAGGTCAATCTCGACTGGATCGAGTCGGAGGTGTTCGAGAAAGAGGACCCGACCCCATTTCTCGAACACGTCAACGGCATCCTCGTGCCGGGCGGCTTCGGCCAGCGCGGCGCCGAGGGAAAAATTCGTGCCGCGCAGTTCGCGCGTGAGCGCGATGTCCCGTATTTCGGGATCTGCTTCGGCATGCAGATGGCGGTGATCGAGGCGGCACGCAATCTCGCCGGCATCGAGGGCGCGAATTCGACCGAGTTCGGCGTGACGGAAGAACCAATCGTCGGCCTGATGACCGAGTGGCTCAAGGGCAATGCGCTGGAGAAGCGCCAGGCGAACGGCGATCTCGGCGGCACGATGCGGCTCGGCGCCTATCCGGCGGCGCTCGCGCGCGGCAGCAAGATCTCGGAAATCTATGGCGCGACGGAAATCTCCGAGCGCCACCGTCACCGCTACGAGGTCAACACCGCCTACAAGGGGCGGCTTGAACAGCACGGCATGCGGTTCGCCGGAATGTCGCCGGACGGCGTGCTGCCCGAGACCATCGAATATGCCGACCATCCGTGGTTCATCGGCGTGCAGTATCACCCCGAACTGAAATCGCGGCCGTTTGCGCCGCATCCGCTGTTTGCCTCGTTCGTCGAGGCGGCGGTGGAGCAAAGCCGGCTGGTGTAGTCCTCAAGTTTTTATGAACAGCAGCACGTCGTCGTTGACGTGCGCGTCGTTGTACTCTGCGGTCGTGACGTCGACGATCGATCCGAAGGCCGTGTCGCAGAAAGAGCCGATAAAAAATTGTACCGAAGATCAATCGGTTCGCACGGTATCGCTCAACGTCATTTCATCGCTCTGACGATCCAGATCGTCGCCAGAATGACGAACGGAAACGCAGCAGTCGCCACGATCCGGAACCACTTCAAATTTGCCTCTGTCATGGTTTGACCCGCTGAAATCTCAACCGCGCTCAAGTTAGGTTTGCCCGGTTAAGAAATGCTCTGCGGCCATGCGTCGGGCGGCCTTGTGCCGGTCACGCTTCCTTAGTCAAATGGCCGCCCTTCGAGCCGCGCGACCGCCGCGGCGCCTCAGACAATTGGGAGGACTTCATGATCTACGAGATGCGCAGCTATCGCGCGATGCCGGGCCGCTTGCCCGACCTGCTCAAGCGCTTCGATACCATCACGCTGAAACTGTTCGAGAAGCACGGCATCAAGCAGGCCGGCTTCTGGGTCACCGAAGTCGGTGAGTCGAACCACAATCTGATCTATCTGTGCGCCTATGAGTTGATGGCCGACCGCGAGGCGAAGTGGGGCGCGTTCTCGAGCGATCCCGAGTGGCATGCGAAGCGCGCCGAGACCGAGAAGAACGGCCCGCTGGTGATGACGTTCTCGAACCAGTTCCTGAAGCCGACGAGTTTTTCGAGCGTGAAATAGTTGTTCGTCATGGCCGGGCTTGTCCCGGCCATCCACGACTTGTGTATCGCAGGAAGAAAAGACGTGGATGCCCGGCACAAGGCCGGGCATGACGGGAGCTAAGCCGCCACTTTCTGCACCGAAGCCCGCGTAAACGCCGCGCTCGAACGCGTTGAACAGCTCCATCGCTTTCGCATCCACGAACGGCAGGAGCTGCATCATGATCACGCCGCCAACGTCGCGCGCCGGATCAACCCAGAAATAAGTGTTGGCGAGGCCGGCCCACGCGAGGCTGCCCGGACTGCGGCCTTCGGGCGTGCGCTTTGTGTTCATCATGAAACCAAGGCCCCATTTCTTGTCCTGGTCGGGCCAAGGTTCGAAGTCCATTGAGATCGGCGGCGCAGTGGTCGGCAGCCTGTTCATGACGAGATCGCCAATGTGGTTTTCGCCCATCAGGCGTACGGTCTCGGCCTTGAGCACATGCGCGCCGTCGAGCGCGCCGCCGTTGAGCAGCATGCGCACGAAGCGGATGTAATCCGGCGCGGTGCCGTAGAGCCCGCCGCCGCCCATGTGGAATTCCGGGTCCTGTTCGATCTCGAACGGAATGGGGGCGAGCGAGCCGTCCGCGCCGCGCTGATGCATGGCGACGAGGCGCTGACGCTGCGCTGCGCCGATGCGGAACGCCGTATCGGCCATGCCAAGCGGCGCGAGAATGTGGTCCGTTGAGATAGACGTCGAGTCGCTGTCCGCTCGCGGCCTCGACCACCTTGCCGAGCCAGTCGGTATTGATGCCGTACTCCCAGCGCTCACCGGGATCGAAGGCAAGCGGCATCAGCAGCGACTTGTTCAGGCAGCTTCGTGTCGCCGGGATGCCGCTGTGGCTCATGTATTGCGCCAGCATCGCGTTCCACGTGCCGTAGCCGAAGCCTGCCGTGTGAGTCATGAGGTGGCGGAGCGTGATCGCCCGCTTTGCCCGACGCAGCTTCGGTTGGCCGCTCGCATTGAAGCCTTCGAGCACTTGCGGCGCGGCGAGGTCGGGCAGCACGTCTCCGATTGGAGCATCGAGCGCGAGCTTGCCGCGTTCGACGAGCCGCATGGCGGCAACGCTGGTGATCGCCTTGGTCATGGAGGCGAGCCAGAACACGCTGTCGAGTGTCATCGCGTCGGGCTTGCCGAGGTCGCGCTTGCCGAATGTGCCCTGGTAGATCGTCTCGCTGCCGGTGGTCGCCATGGCGACGACGCCAACGATCTCGCCGGTGTCGGTTGCGGCGCGCAGCGTCTGGTCCACGCCGGGCAATTGTGTCATGGCGTTCCTCGGTTTGTTTCGCTGAAAAGCTAGTTGAAATCGATAGGAGCGGCGAGCGTGGCGCGCGGTCTCGATCATATCGTGCATGCGGTGCACGACCTCGACGCGGCGGGCGACGCGTATCGCCGGCTCGGCTTTCAGGTGGGCGCGCGCAACCGGCATCCGTGGGGCACGCACAATCGCATCGTGCAGTTTCCTGGCGTGTTCATCGAATTGCTGACAGTGGGCGAGGCGGGCTTGATCCCACCGGCGACGAAGCGCTCGATTTCGTTCGGACAATTCACGCGCGATTTTCTCAGCCGGCACGAGGGACTTTCGATGCTCGTGCTCGAAGGGAGGGGCGCGGCGGGCGATGCTGACGCCTTCCGCGTTGCGAACATCGGCGACTTCGACGTGTTCGACTTCGAGCGCGCGGGCAAGCGCCCGGATGGCTCGGCCGTGAAGGTCGCGTTCTCGCTCGCGTTTGCGCAAGACAAGCTCGCGCCCGACACCGGCTTCTTCACCTGCCAGCAGCACTATCCGGAGAATTTCTGGAATCCCGCGTTCCAGCAACACCCGAACGGCGTGACGGGAATCGCAGGCGTGGTCTTCGTCGCCGACAATCCGGCCGACCATCACGTGTTCTTCAAATCGTTCGCGGGTGTCAGCGACCTGAAGTCGACATCCAGCGGCATCACGCTCGAAACGCCGCGCGGCGAGATCCAGGTGATGGACCCGGCGGCGTTCCGGCAGCACTTCGCGGCGGAGCCGCCGGATGTGACGCGCGGGATGCGGCTTGCGGCGATCCGTTTTGCGGTGCGCGACATGGCGGCGGCGGGTTCGGCGCTCGGTTCGGCCGCGAAACAGCATATGGGCAAGCTTGTGGTTGGGCCGAAGGCCGCGCACGGCGCAACGCTTGTATTCGAGACGCCGCGCGGGTGAGGGCGGCCAAAACTTTTTGAATCGTTAACGGAAATTAGCGGACTTTCCGAAATTGCCTTCAGCCTCCGGAAAAGCCTGTTCGCCATAGTGGGCGTGTCGGGCACGACTGGCCCGGTGAACTGAGCGGCCCCGGGTTGCCCCCTCCACAACGGCCCGGGGCCGTTTCGTTTTGTCGTGTGGTTGACCTTTCGCCCTTTGCCGAAGCAAGGTCCGCCGCATGTCGGGGAAACCCAATCCAATCGTCACCGTCGGAAGCGTGCGCTTCGGCAATGCGTTGCCGTTGAGCGTCATCACCGGACCGTGCCAGCTCGAAAGCCGGGCGCATGCGCTCGAAATGGCGTCCGCGCTGAAGGAGCTCGCGGCGCGGCTGAAGATCGGGCTCGTCTACAAAACCTCGTTCGACAAGGCGAACCGCACCAGCGGCCAGGCTGCGCGCGGCATCGGGCTCGACGCCGCGCTGCCGATCTTCGCCGAGATCCGTGAGACGACCGGCCTGCCGGTGCTCACCGACGTGCATGAGCCCGCTCAATGCGCGCGCGTCGCGCAGGCTGTGGATGTCCTGCAAATCCCCGCGTTCCTGTGCCGCCAGACCGACCTGCTCGTTGCCGCCGCCGAGACCGGGAAGGCCGTCAACGTGAAGAAGGGTCAGTTTCTTGCGCCGTGGGACATGACCAACGTGGTCGCCAAGCTGATCGGTGCGGGCAATCCCAACGTACTGGTTACGGAGCGTGGCGCATCGTTCGGCTACAACACGCTCGTGTCCGACATGCGCGCGCTGCCGATCCTCGCGAAAACCGGCGCGCCGGTGATCTTCGACGCCACGCATTCGGTACAACAGCCGGGCGGGCAAGGGGCCTCGTCCGGCGGAGAGCGTGAATTCGTGCCGGTGCTGGCGCGTGCTGCTGTTGCTGTTGGTGTTGCTGGCGTGTTCATCGAGACGCACGAAGACCCGGACAAGGCGCCGTCCGATGGCCCGAACATGATCCCGCTGAAGTCCCTCGAAGCGCTGCTGCGGAACCTGCTTGCCTTCGATGCGGTGGCGAAGGCGCCAAGCTGATTTCCTGAGCATTTCCGGCAAGCGTCCCGCTCGCGTGGGGTGAGCCATTCCCGCACTGCACAACAAGCGCTGAGAAATTCGTGTATGCCTTTCTGGCATCATGAATTTTCAGCCCAAATTTGATTCCGGCAGGCCGATCTCAGAGCTTCCGCCAATCGCTCCCAAGCCCGAGCCGGAACTCACCCCGAAGCCCAAGGACGACCGTTCGCGCGGCCTGATTGCGCGATTGAGTCTCATCGGCTTCATCGTGGCGCTTGCCTCGCGGGCGACCGACCCGATCATCCCGCCGATCGCGCACGACATCCAGGTCGACCCGAACGCCGTCGCGTTGCTGACCACCGCCTTCGCGCTGCCGTTCGCGCTGGTGCAGCCGATCCTCGGGCCGGTGGGCGACATGGTCGGCAAGGTGCGTGTGATGATCGCGTGCCTCGCGGTCACGATCCTCGCCATGATCGCGAGCGGTCTTGCGACCAATTTCACCGTGCTGCTGATGGCGCGCATCGTCGCCGGTGCAGCCGCGGGCGGCATCTTCCCCGTCGGCATCGCGGTGATCGGCGATCTCATTCCGGTGAAGGAGCGCCAGGTCGCGATCGGCCGCTGGCTTACGGCCGTCATCACCGGCAACCTGCTTGGCTCGTCGCTGGCGGGCGTGATCGGCGACCTGCTCGGCTGGCGCGGGGTGTTCTTCGTCATCACCGGCCTCGGCACCATCGCGCTCGGCGTCGCGATGCTCACCTTGCGCGGGGTGGTGCGGTCCAAGCCCGCAAAGCTCAGCCTCTCAGGGTTCAGCGCTGGTTACGGGAAGGTGCTCGCCAATCCGCGCGCCAAGGTGTGCTTCACCGCAGTCTTCGTCGAAGGCATCGTGATCTTCGGCCTGTTCCCGTTCGTCGCATTGCTGCTGCTCGCGTCAGGCGAGTCGCGCGCCTCGATCGCGGGCGCAGTGATCGCAGGGTTCTCGGTCGGCGGCGTCATCTATGCGGTTCTCGTTCCGAAGCTGGTCGGGCGTTGGCGCACCGATCAGCTGATGATCGGCGGCGGCATCATCGCGGCGCTGTCGCTGTGCGTCGTGGCCTTCGATTTCATCTGGCCGGTACAGTTCGCCGCCTTCACGCTGCTTGGCTTTGGCTTCTATACGCTGCACGGCTCGATCCAGGTGCAGGCGACAGAATTGGCGCCCGACGCGCGCGGCGCCGCGATGTCGATGCACTCGTTCTCGTTCTTCATGGGCCACGCGAGCGGGCCGGTGCTCTACAGCCTTGGTTTCGTGAGCCTTGGCGCCGCGATCACGATCTCGATCGCTGCCGCGGTGATTGCGATGGTCGGATTTGTCTGCGCGCGGCTGCTGCGCGAGCGAGTGGCGGGCGAGTAAGTAGGCGCGAGCTTTCTCAAGTCGTCATGCCCGGCCTTGTGCCGGGCATCCACGTCTTTGGATCATGAAATAAGTCGTGGATGGCCGGGACAAGCCCGGCCATGACGGCGGCGTTATCTTGCCCGATAGGGCGGCACGCCTTGATCGGGCACCCAGACATCCTTCGGCTGCTTGCCGTATTGCCAGAACACATCGATCGGCATGCCGCCGCGCGGATAGAAGTATCCGCCGATGCGCAGCCACTTCGGGCCAAGCGCCTGCACCAGCCGCTTGCCGATCGCGACCGTGCAGTCCTCGTGGAAGGCGCCGTGATTGCGGAACGAGTTGAGATAAAGCTTCAGCGACTTCGACTCGATCAGCCAGCGGCGCGGCACGTAGTCGATCATCATGATGCCGAAGTCGGGCTGGCCGGTGACCGGGCAGATGGAAGTGAATTCCGGAAATGCGAACCGCGCAACGTAGTTCGTATCGCTCTGCGGGTTCGGCACGCGATCGAGCACCGCCTCCGCCGGTGAGGCGGGCAGGGGGCTCGGCTTGCCGAGCAATTTCGTGGCGGGTGGGCGTTTCGCCATGGGCCTGTTTCCGAAGGGAAATCCGGGCCGGATGAGTAACCGATTGGTGGATATCGGCAAGCGAATCCGTGAACCTCACGGCCGCCGCGTGCCTTCCTCGACAATCTGCACGACCCGTGAGAGATCCTGCTGGGCGCGGCCCTGGAAGACGCCATGCTTCAACACGAGCCGCGCGGCCTGGCACACCCACATCGGAACACCGAGCGCCTCGCCTTGCTCGACGGCGAGGTCCACGTCCTTCATCAGAATCTCGAGCGTGGCTCCGAACTTGAACGTGCCTGGAACGACCGCCTGCGGAAAAACCCACATCGTTCCGAAATTCCGCCCGGTGCCGTTGTTGAGAATCTGAAGCATCGCATCAGTCGGGATCCCGGCTTTCCCCGCCATCGTCATGGCCTCGCATGTCGCGACGAGCCCGACCGCCGCGAGGATGTTGTTTGTGAGCTTCATGATTTGCGCGGCGCCCGGCTCGTCGCCCGCCACCACCACGGTCGGCCCCCACAGGCGAAAGACCGGCATCAACTCCGTCACCTTCGCGGCATCGCCCGAGACCATGACGGCGAGCGTGCCGTCGCGGGCGCCGGAAGGCCCGCCACTGATGGGTGCGTCGATGATGGTGACACCGGCGGCGGCGCACGCCTGACCGACTTCGGCCAGAAACGTCGTGCCCACGGTGCAGGTGTTGACGAGGGTCTTGAGCGCTGAGCCGGACAGCAGCCCGTTCGGTCCTGTCACGGCCTCCCGAAAAGCCTTGAGCGTCGGCAACGAGACAACGACTGTGTCGCAAGTGTCGGCCAACTCTTTCGGCGAGGCCGCGGGACGCGCCTGACGCTCCAGAAGCGGCCGCATCGCGTCTTCGCGCAGGTCGCAAATCCAGAGTTCATGACCGGCATCGAGGAGCTTTCCGGCCATGGGTTGCCCCATATTGCCGACGCCGAGATAGCCTATTCGCATGGCTAAACGCCCGTGATGTGGTTGCGCAGATCGAGCGGCGCATCGACGTTGCGGATCGGTGCGAGGCCCGATCCGGTGCCGCGCACGGTCACGTTGCCATAGTCGAGGATGCGGCCGAGCACGGACTGGTCGACGTCGACACTCTCGACCTTCTCCATGTTCATCTCCGTTGTCTTTCGGCGGATGAAGCCGGTCTTGCAGATGACGCGGCGGTCGGTGACGGCGATTTCTGTCGTCCACCAGTCGAACCAGCCACGGCCGAGCAGGAACAGTCCGACGGCGAGCACGAGCAGGGCGATGAGGTGAAAGAAAGCGTTCGATGTCACCGTGTAGGTCGCGAATGCGACGATGCAGACCGCTAAGCCCGGCACATAGAGAATCCAGTTGAGGCTCGCCCGATAGCGAACCTCCTCGCCTTGCTGCAGCACCTTGTCGACATACTGACCAAACATCGCGTGCCTTTCTGGCGCGACGTTTAGCGGATCACGCTCGCGGCTGCCACAATATCAGGGTGCGGCCTATCGCGACGCCGGATCGGCGATGAAACGCGCGAGCGCGGCGCGGTCGTTGATACTCGCGATCGGCACGCGGCTCATCCATGTGCCGGGAAACATCGCTTCGGGGTCGGCGATGAAGCGTTCCAGCGTCTCCGCCGTCCACACGCGGCCCTCGTCGCGTGCAGCCTGCAGAACTGGCGAATAGTCGAACTGAGCATCGCCCGCGACCTTGCGGCCGATCAGGCCGGCGAGGTTCGGACCCGCCATCACTTTCGCGGAAGGATCGAGCGAATGACACGCGCGGCAGGTGTCGAACAGTTTCGCACCGTCCTCGGCTGCCGTCGCACACGTCATTAACACAAGCAGTAGCGCGACCGTCCGTCCGATCATGCCGGCGTCGGCAGCGTCTCGATCATGATCAGCCGGTTGGTGCCGGACTCGCCGCCCCACGCCTGACCGGACTTGCCGTCCATCTGGCGCACGTTGGCGTTCGGCTTGTCGCTCGGGAAGGAATTGAACTCATTCGTCTCGGGATCGAAGCGCACGATGGCGTTGCCGCCGAAGTCCGTCAGCCAGACCTTGTCCTTGTCGTCGACGTAAACCGAGTAGGTGCGCGGGCGCTGGCCCGGCAGCCGCCACGCGCGCCACGAGCCGTCGGCCGGGTCGTGCATCGACACGTTGCCGCTGTTCCATTCGCTGACCCAGAGGCGGCCCTTCGAGTTCTGACCACACGCGCCGCGCGCCCTGGTTCGGCGTGACCGGCTCCACCATGGTCGCCTCGCCGGTCTTCAGGTTGATCTTGGCGATGTGATTGCCGGCGAGCGAGGCGTACCAGATGTCGCCATTGGGCGTGACAGTCATGCCGTAGCTGCCGCGTCCGCCGGGCGACTTCCACACCTGCATTTCGCCGGACTTCGGATCGAGGCGGCCGTGGTACCCGCTCTGGCCGGTGAACCAGTAGATGCCGGCCTTGTCGAATGCCGCGGTGTTGAGGTTCGCGTAGTCGGCGAACGGCAATTTGAAGACTGTCAGCTTGTGGTCGTTGTCGACGCGAACGATCGCGTTCTGCCCGCCGTCGGTCACCCACGCGGCCTTGTCGGGACCGACGATGACGCCGTGCGGCGCCGAGCCTTGGCCCAAGTCGACCAGTTTGTAGGAGCCATCGCGCGCGTCGAGCCGGCCGAGCTTGCCGTTGCCCTGGCAGTTGAACCACATCATCACGCCGTCGGAGCACGGCGTTACGTCGCGCGAGCGCTGTGCGTCCGGGACGGGGAAATATGTCACCCGGAAGCTCTCGTTCGTGGCCGCGGAGGCAGGGCGCAGCAGTGTCGGCGCGACGAGCGCTCCGGCGGCGCCGGAGGCAAGGAACTGGCGGCGATTCATGCGACCCTCCTAAAATTTCCCACAGCATAGCCCCGCCATGACGGCCCGTCAGCCGTAGGTTCCGCGCGGCGTTCACATTGTCTTGTGCGCCGTGTATGAGGCGGCAGGAACCGCTTCGAAGCAGCACACGGACACGGACTGCGCATCGAAGCAGCAGCACACGGACGGACTGCAACATGACCGCTATCGTCGACATCATCGGCCGCGAAATCCTAGACAGCCGCGGCAACCCGACTGTCGAGGTCGACGTGGTGCTGGAGGACGGCTCGAAGGGCCGCGCCGCGGTGCCGTCGGGCGCCTCGACCGGCGCACACGAGGCGGTGGAGCTGCGTGACGGCGACAAGAAGCGGTATGGCGGCAAGGGCGTGGCTAAGGCGGTGGCGGCGGTCAACGGCGAGATCTTCGATGCGGTCGGCGGCATGGACGCCGAAGCGCAGGCCAAGATCGACGAGACGATGATTGCGCTCGACGGCACGCCGAACAAATCCCGCCTCGGTGCGAATGCGATTCTCGGCGTGTCGCTGGCGGTTGCCAAAGCCGCGGCCGCCGCGCGCGATTTGCCGCTTTACCGTTACGTTGGGGGAACATCCGCACGCGTGCTGCCGGTGCCCATGATGAACATCGTCAACGGCGGCGCACACGCCGACAACCCAATCGACTTCCAGGAATTCATGATCATGCCGGTCGGGGCGCCGAGCTTTTCGGAAGGCCTGCGCATGGGCGTCGAGGTATTCCAGACGTTGAAGAAGGGCCTGCACGACGCCGGTCACAACACCAATGTCGGCGACGAAGGCGGCTTCGCGCCGAATCTGCAAGTCTGCCGAGGATGCGCTTGGTTTCGTGATGAAGTCGATCGAGGCAGCCGGCTACAAGGCCGGCGAAGACATCGTGCTGGCGCTCGACTGCGCTTCAACCGAATTCTTCAAGAACGGCAAATATGTCTATGAAGGGGAAGGAAAAACCCGCTCCATCGAGGAGCAGGCAAAGTACCTCGCCGACCTCGTCGGCCGCTACCCGATCGTGTCGATCGAGGATGGAATGTCGGAGGACGATTTCGAGGGCTGGAAGGCCGTCACCGCCCTCGTTGGAAAGACATGCCAGCTCGTCGGCGACGACCTGTTCGTCACCAACGTGACGCGGCTTTCCGACGGCATCAAGCGCGGCCTCGGCAACTCGATTCTGATCAAGGTCAACCAGATCGGCTCGCTCACCGAGACGCTCGCCGCCGTCGAGATGGCGCACAAGGCAGCATACACTGCAGTCATGTCACATCGTTCCGGCGAGACCGAGGACGCCACAATCGCAGACCTCGCGGTCGCCACGAACTGCGGGCAGATCAAGACCGGCTCGCTCGCGCGCTCCGACCGCACCGCGAAGTACAATCAGCTCCTGCGCATCGAGCAGGAACTGGGTGCGCAGGCGAAGTATGCCGGCCGGGCGGCGCTCAGCGCTTTGCGCTGACCTGTTTTTCGTCGGGCACTTTCAGCCCGACGGTCCGCCCCGGAAATCCCGCCGCATCGAAGTAGCGGGTCTTTCCGACGAACTGCATGTTCGCAATCGTGCGCAGGCCGCCGTCGCCCGGCGCTGACACGAGATCGTACCGCCATGACTTGACCGGCTTGCCGCCGGCAAGGGCCTCGGTGATCGGACGGCCGTATAGCTTCCCAACCGACGGCAGCGTCACGCCGATCATCTGCGCCAGCGTCGGCGCGATGTCGGCATTGCTTACCGGCGCCGCGTTCACGAACTTCGTTTTGAACGCCGGGCCGATTGCCGCCATGAAGTTCGCCGTATCGGCGCGGCTGAAGCTGCCATGGTGGCCCTGGCCCTGCATCTGCGTGCCGTCGACGACGTTGACGGTGCAGAACAGCGGCTGATCGCAGCCGGTCGTCTCGGAGCGGAAGTTGACGATGATCGCGGGCGTCGGCGTGCGCGCGCCGCCGTTGAGGCCGATCTTCGATAGCGGCAGCGTGCCGGGGATCGGCCCAAGATCGTCGCGCACGAACACGCCCGATGTGTAGTCTTGCGCCAGCAGCGCCTTCACGACCTTCGCGGCAAGGTCTTTCGCGTTGTCCTGCGGGAAATAGATGAGATCATTGCCGCCGTTGGTCCCGATCACAACGTCAGGCTTGGCAGGATCGTTGCCGAGGATCGCGCTCGCGCGGCGCGGATGCTTGCCGGTTTTATAGTCGACCGGTCCTGCCTTCAGGAATGGCTCGTGCACCGGCAGGCCAAGCGCTTCGGCCAGATCAATTGCCAGAAACCCGGGCGGCATGTGGCCTTCGGGGATTTTGTCGTAGGCAAGCTTCGCCGACGGACTCGTCTTGCTTTGCTTCGACACGGTCGAAAAGCCGTGGTCGGCCGTGACGAAGATGTTGGTCTTTGCGTCGAGTCCCAGCTCCTTCAGCGTATCCATGATCGCGGCGAGATCGTCGTCCGCGACCCTGATGGCAGCGAGCGAGGTCGGACCGTTGATGCCGGGCGTGAACTCACCCAGGCTGTCACGCTGTGAGTGCTGCGTGCCGTCCGGATCGGACGACCAATAAAGCAGCATGAAGGGCTTCTTCTGCTCCTTGAAGTGCGGCAGCAGCACCTTGGTGACGATGTCGCGATAGTATTTCTGCTGGATGTGGTTGGTGGTCTTGCCCGGCGTCTCGCTGCGTTGCGCGCGGCCCGGCGTTTCCAGCGGCAGCCCGGCCTTCTTGAGCATCTCCACCAAGTCCGGCCGCAACTCGATGCCGTTCTTCTTGCCGGTGTCGTCGTCAAAGAAGATCGTGGTCTTGCCGTCGAGCTGCGTGAGGTCATGGATGCCGACTGGCCCGACCTTTCCGAGCGCCGCGGTGAGGTAGCCCTTCTCGCGCGCCGCGGTCATCACTGAACGCTCGGCGATGAAATTGCCGCCGTGGTGCTGATTGAGCTCGATCAGCACTGCGTTGTCTTGAATGAAAGGCACGACGGTCCCAGATGCAGCCGCCACCGGGAAGCCGGTGTATTGCGTGTTGCCGAAGTCGCCGGTGTCGCCCTGGAAGTGGCCGGTCGCGATCACCGAGGCGTTCGACGTCGTGATCGTCGGAAACAGCGAATGGCTGTTCGCGAAATTGACCCCGGTGTCGCGAATCCTCGCGAACGTCGGCGACCGCTCGGGCGAGACGGCTGCGGCGCGCAGCCCGTCGGCCACGAATACGATGACGTTCTGCTGCGCCAACGCCGGAAGCGGAGCGGCGAGGGTGGCAGCCATCACAGCAGCACGAAGAAGTTTCATGGACCGCACTCCCCGAACGCGGTCTCACGCCGCGACTAATGGAGATTATGACAGCGCGGTCGCGATCCGGCCAAGCGTGCTTAACGCTCTCTTAACGCGACGCCGCGATGCTCCGCGCATGGTCACCCGCACGCGCCTGCGCGCCGTCCTGACCGCGCTCGGTCTTTACACCGTCGCGGCGTTGATCATCGGCTACTTCGGCCTTTCGGCTTACACTGGCGCGCATGGGCTGAAGGCAAAGCAGGATCTCGCCCAGCAGCAGGCAAACCTGATGCGCGAGATCGAA
This sequence comes from uncultured Alphaproteobacteria bacterium, assembly GCA_963779545.1. Lineage (GTDB taxonomy): Bacteria > Pseudomonadota > Alphaproteobacteria > Rhizobiales > Xanthobacteraceae > PALSA-894. Next base: position 907,387 of record CAVZYQ010000023.1, read on the forward strand.
CACGCGCGCGCCGGGCGCAAGGAGTGGGAGCATCGGGTGTCGCTCCTGCGTGGTGACAATCTCGATCCCGACCTGCTCGACGAACGCGCCCGCGCCAAGCTCAACTACCTGCATCCGCGCGAACTTACCTTGACGCTGCCGTCCAAACGGTAGCGGGGCGCGGGCGAGGGGCCGCCCTGCGATGCCTGCCGCCGCTGCTGCCAAAATCCGCAATCGGTGCAAAACCTTGGGAGCTCGCGCGCGTTGACTTGCGCGCGCTTCCGCAGCCCCCCAATTTCAGCTATCAGTTTGGGCAAGAAGCCCGTTTTGTGCCCCGGGGAGAAGTATGGCCGTCGCCAAAACCAAGCCTGCCGCCAAACCCGAGGCAAAATCCGCCCCGAAAACCGCCAAAAGCGAAAGCGCGCCTGCTGCCTTCACCAAGGCGCAGGAACTCTCCGCCTACCGCGAAATGCTGCTGATCCGCCGCTTCGAGGAGAAGGCGGGTCAGATGTACGGCATGGGGCTGATCGGCGGGTTCTGCCACCTCTACATCGGGCAGGAGGCGGTCGTCGTTGGCATGCAGATGACCCTGAAGCAGGGCGATGCGATCATCACCGGCTATCGCGACCACGGCCACATGCTCGCCTGCAACATGGACCCGAAAGGCGTGATGGCGGAACTGACCGGCCGGCGCGGCGGCTATTCGCACGGCAAGGGCGGCTCGATGCACATGTTCTCGGTCGAGAAGGGATTCTTCGGCGGCCACGGCATCGTCGGCGCGCAGGTTTCGCTCGGCACCGGGCTCGGCTTTGCGGCGCGGTACCGCAAGACCGACAATGTGAGCCTCACCTACATGGGCGACGGCGCCACCAACCAGGGCCAGGTCTACGAGAGCTTCAACATGGCGGAGCTGTGGAAGCTCCCCGTGGTCTACATCATCGAGAACAACCGCTACGCCATGGGCACGGCGATCACGCGCTCGTCGGCGACGACCGACCTTTCGAAGCGGGGTGCCTCGTTCGGCATTCCGGGCGAGCAGGTCGACGGCATGGACGTGCGCGCCGTGCAGGCCGCAGGCGAAAAGGCCGTCACGTGGTGCCGCGAGGGCAAGGGCCCCTACATTCTCGAAATGCTCACCTACCGCTATCGCGGCCACTCGATGTCCGACCCCGCCAAGTACCGCACGCGCGAGGAAGTGCAGAAGATGCGCACCGAGCACGATCCGATCGAGCAGGTGCGGGCGCGCATCCTTGAGAAAAAGCTCGCGAGCGAGGACGACCTGAAGAAGCTCGATGCCGAGGTGCGCGACATCGTCAACGAGGCGGCTGAGTTCGCCACCAACGATCCGGAGCCGGATGCCGCCGAGCTCTGGACCGACGTGTACCGCTGATGCCGGGTTTCGCCACCATCCTTGCCTACGCGGCGTTCGCGGGCGCGATCGCGAGCTGGGTCGCTGGCGCGGTTTTTTGCGCGCGCGCGGGCTCGCCGGCGCTGGCGATCGTGTGGCCGTTCGCCATCGGCCGCATCCGCCGCGCCGGCGGTGAGCCTGCGGCCCAGATCAACAAGGCGCTCGTCGCGTTCATCGCCTGCATGCTGGTCGGCGTCGCGGCGTTCTCGGCGTCCACCAACCTTCACCGTTTCGCGAAATAGAGTAGCCCTATGCCGGTCGAAGTATTGATGCCCGCGCTGTCGCCCACGATGGAGAAGGGCAACCTTTCCAAGTGGGTGAAGAGCGAAGGCGACAAGGTGAAGGCTGGCGACGTCATCGCCGAAATCGAGACCGACAAGGCCACGATGGAAGTCGAGGCGGTCGACGAGGGCACGTTGGGCAAAATCCTCGTGCCCGAGGGCACCGCCGACGTCGCGGTGAACACTCCAATCGCCGTGATCCTCAGTGACGGCGAGAGCGCGTCCGACATCAAGGCGGGCGGATCGGCCAAGGCGGCGCCCGGACCGGCGACGCAGCAGCATGTTGCCGAGTCCGAGCCGCGGGTCGAGGAAACCGACGCCGTGAAGTCGCCGGCGACCATCGTGCCGACAGCCCCGAAGCCCGAGACCATCGAGCAGCCGGACGTGCCGGAAGGCACCGAGATGGTCACCATGACCATGCGCGAAGCCTTGCGCGACGCGATGGCCGAAGAGATGCGGCGCGACGGCGATGTGTTCGTGATGGGCGAGGAGGTCGCCGAATATCAGGGCGCCTACAAGGTCACGCAGGGACTGTTGCAGGAGTTCGGCCCGGACCGCGTGATCGACACGCCGATCACCGAGCATGGCTTCGGTGGTCTTGGCGTCGGCGCTGCGCTCGCGGGGCTGAAGCCGATCGTCGAGTTCATGACCTTCAACTTTGCCATGCAGGCGATCGACCACATCATCAATTCGGCGGCGAAGACGCTCTATATGTCGGGCGGACAGATGGGTTGCTCGATCGTGTTCCGCGGCCCGAACGGCGCGGCGGCGCGCGTGGGTGCCCAGCACAGTCAGGATTATTCCGCCTGGTATTCAAGTGTGCCCGGTCTCAAGGTTGTCGCGCCGTATTCGGCGGCGGACGCCAAGGGCCTGCTCAAGGCCGCGATCCGCGATCAGAACCCGGTGATCTTCCTCGAAAACGAAATTCTCTACGGGCAGAGCGGCCCGGTGCCGAAGCTCGACGATTTCATCGTCCCGATCGGCAAGGCGAAAGTCGTGCGTCCGGGCGACAACGTCACGATCGTCTCATGGTCGATCGGCATGTCGTACGCGCTCAAGGCCGCCGAAGAGCTCGCCAAGAAACATATCCACGCCGAAGTGATCGATCTGCGCACGCTGCGCCCGATGGACACCGAGACCATCATTGCGTCGGTGAAGAAGACCGGCCGCTGCGTCGTGGTCGAGGAAGGCTGGCAGCAGTCTGGTGTGGGTGCGGAAGTCGCCGCACGGATCATGGAGCAGGCGTTCGACTATCTCGATGCGCCGGTCGCGCGCGTCTCCGGCAAGGACGTGCCGATGCCGTATGCGGCGAACCTCGAGAAGCTCGCGCTGCCGTCGGTCGCCGAAGTGGTCGATGCCGCAAAAGCCGTGATGTACCGCTAAGGGAGTTTTGATGTCTTACAACGCGCTCAATCCGCCGCCGCTGGTGCGGGACAAGCCCGCCAACGAGGTGATGCGCGTCGCCGTGCATAACGGAGAACTGCATCTTTCGCTGCGCCGCGGGTTCCAGGATCCAGGTGCGTGGGGGCTGCTGTTTGTCGACGCCGCGCGTCACGTCGCGCGCGCCTATGCGCACGACAAGGTCGTGAGCGAGGAAGAGGCGCTGGAGCGCATCCGCGAGGGTTTTGAGAAGGCGATCCGCGAGCCGCCGGAGGGTTCGGCTGAGACCACCGAGATCAAGGACGTCACGTGAGCGACAATCCGGCCCCGATCTTCGAAGCGCTGCATGTGCCGCCCGCGGCACTCGATCAGGGCGGCGTCGAGGTGATGCGCGCCGTGATCGTGGACGGCGCGCTGCATGTCTCGCTGCTTCGCGCGTTCGACGATCCTGAAGCCTTCGGCATGATGATCGCCGACATCACGCGCCATGTCGGGCGCATCTACGCGGACAAGTTTCCTGAAGCGCAGACTGTCGAACGCATCCGCGCGATCTACGATTTCGAGATGGACGCGCCAACCGACCCCGGCAGCACCAGTGCGGTGAGCTAAAAGCCATGCCGATCAACATCACGATGCCCGCGCTGTCTCCCACGATGGAGAAGGGCAACCTTGCCAAGTGGCTCAAGAAGGAAGGCGACAAGGTCAAGGCCGGCGACATCATCGCCGAGATCGAGACCGACAAGGCCACGATGGAGGTCGAGGCGGTCGATGAGGGCACACTGGCGAAAATCGTCGTGCCGGAAGGTACCGCCGATGTGCCGGTCAATCAGGTGATCGCCGTGCTGGCAGGCGAGGACGAGGATACGAAGGCGGCTGCGTCGGCAGCAGGCAGCGCACCCGCTCCGAAAGCCGCCGAAGCGTCGAAGGCGGAAGCCAAAGCTGAAGCGAAAGCCGAAGCACCAAAGGTCGAAGTGCCGAAAGCCTCTCCGGCGCCGGCCTCCGCACCGGCTCCCGCCGCTACGCCAAAGACCAACGGTCAGGGCGGGCGCATCTTCTCGTCACCGCTCGCGCGGCGTCTCGCCAAGGAAGCCGGCATCGAACTCGGCCGCATCACCGGAACCGGCCCGCATGGCCGCGTGGTCGCGCGCGACATCGCGGCCGCAAAAGAAGGCAAGGGCCTCAAAGCGCCGGGTGCTGCGCCGAGCGCGGCCGCTGCAGCGGCGCCAAGCGGCGCGACATTCGCGCTTCCGGCCGACGACAAGGTTCGCGCGCTCTACGAAGAAGGCTCCTACGAGGTCGTGCCGCACGACAACATGCGCCGCGTCATCGCGCAGCGGCTCACCGCGTCGACGCAGAACATCCCGCACTTCTATCTGACGGTCGATTGCGTGATCGACAGCCTGATGGCGGCGCGCGAGGAGATCAACGCAACCGCGCCGAAGAACAAGGAAGGCAAGCCGGCCTACAAGCTCTCGGTCAACGACTTCGTCGTGAAGGCGCTCGCGGTGGCGCTGCAGAAAATTCCGGACGCGAACGTAAGCTGGACCGAAGGCGGCATGCTCAAGCACAAGCATTCCGATATCGGCGTTGCGGTCGCGCTGCCCGGCGGCCTCATCACGCCGATCGTGCGGCAGGCCGAGCTCAAGTCGCTCTCGACCATTTCGAATGAGCTGAAGGACATGGTCGCGCGCGCCCGTGCGCGCAAACTTAAACCTCAGGAATATCAGGGCGGCACCAGCTCGGTCTCGAACCTCGGCATGTATGGCATCAAGGACTTCACCGCCGTCATCAACCCGCCCCACGCGACGATCCTCGCGGCCGGCGCGGGCGAGGAGCGGGCGATCGTGCGCAAGGGCCAGATCGTCGCCGCGACCGTGATGAGCGTCACGCTCTCGTGCGACCACCGCGCCGTCGACGGCGCGCTCGGTGCCGAACTGATCGGCGCGTTCCGGACGCTGATCCAGAACCCGGTGATGATGGTGGTGTAGAACTTGCTTCGCAGGCGGGATTATCGCTGCTAGGCAAGCGTCATGGACGACCTCATCTCAGGCTACCGCCGCTTCCGCACCGGCACATGGGAGCACCAGCGCGCGCGTTTCGACGAACTGAGCGAGAGCGGCCAGGCGCCGCGCACCATGCTGATCGCGTGCTCGGACAGCCGCGCCGATCCGCAGATGATCTTCGACGCACGCCCGGGCGAACTGTTCGTCGCGCGCAACGTCGCGAATCTGGTTCCGCCCTACGGTCCCGACAGCCGCCATCACGGCACCAGCGCGGCGCTCGAATTCGGCGTGCGGGTGCTGAAGGTCGAGCATCTCGTCGTGATGGGCCACGCGATGTGCGGCGGCATTCATGCGCTGTTGCACGGCGCGCCCGAGGAAGCCTCCGACTTCGTCGGCCACTGGGTGAACATGGCGGAGCGCGCCAAGCTGCGAGCGCTGCACTTCCCGCCGGACAAGCGGCAGGAGTACTGCGAGCACGAGTCGGTGCGGCTGTCGCTGGAAAACCTGATGACGTTCCCATGGGTGCGCGAGCCGGTCGCGGCCGGAAAGCTCAAGCTGCACGGCTGCTTCTTCGACATCCGCTCCGGCATCCTGGAGCGGCTCGGCGACGACGGCTCGTTCCAGGCGGTCGACAGCGTTTAAGTTACGACGCCTTCGGCGGCGCCGCCACCGGCATCAGCCCGCGCGCCTTGAACACGGCGGCTGCTTCCGGCGAATGCAGGAAGCGGACAAGCGCCTTGGCGGCATCGTCCTGCTTCGTCCCGCTGGCAGAACCGGCGGCGTACGAGGTGATGTCGTTCAGGTCGGCCGGCAGCTCTCCGACGAAATCGACGCCGGCAACCGAAACGACCTCCGGCACCTGCTGGATCGCAAGCTCCGCTTCGCCGTTCGCCACCAGAACCGCTGCATTGCCGCCCTGTGGCGGATGCCTGGTCTTCGCCTTCACCGCCTCCGCGATGCCGATCCGCTCCAGCAGCTTCGCGAGATAAACACCGCTCGCGCCGCCGTGCGCGGGGTCCGAATAGGCGATGGTCTTGGCGTCGGTCAGGGCGCGCTTGAACGCGTCTGGCGTCGAGATGTCGGGCTTGGCTGCGCCCTTCTTGACCACCATCCCCATTCCGGATTGTGCGAATGTGGGCTCGGCCGTGGCCTTGCCGTCCTTTGCGAGCGCATCGAGGCTTTGACGCGTCAGCACCACGATGTCGGGCGTTTCACCGGCCTGGATGCGCCGCACCAGAACGGCGGCGGTGTTCCAGGTGATGATGAGCTTGTGGCCGCTCGCAGCTTCGAACTTCGGAGTCAGTTCCTCCAGCGCTGCCTGCACGCCGATGGTGCTGAAGACCTTGAGCTCGGCGGCTATTGCCGAACCGATTTGCGCCGCAAGCGCCAGCGCAACCGCGCCGCAGACCATCCGAAATCGCATGACGTGCCCTCCCGCGTCGTGTTGCCGCAAAGTAGATTCCCAAATCGCGCTATATTCAATGCGGATGACAACAATACGGGAGGCGGCACCATGAGGCAGATCACGCGGCGCACGGCGCTTGCGGCGGGCGCATCGGCGCTGTTTGCGCCGGCGGTCTTCGCGCAGGAGAAATTCCCGAACCGCACGATGACATGGATCGTACCGTTTCCGGCCGGCGGCACCACCGATCTGCTCGCGCGCATCTTCGCGCAGAAGGTCGGCGAAGGGCTCGGCCAGTCCGTGGTCGTTGAGAACGCCGGCGGCGGAGGCGGCTCGATCGGCGCCGACAAGGTCGCGAAGGCTGCGCCCGACGGCTATACGCTGCTCCTGCATAACGTCACATTCTCGACCACCACCACGTCGCTGATGGCGACCGGCCGCGCCAAGCACACCTTCGACGACTTCACGCCGGTCTCGCTCGCCGCGAACGTGCCGCTGGTCGTGATGTGTCACCCCTCGGTGCCGGCGAAGGACCTGAAGGAGTTCGTCGCCTATACCCAGGAGCAGAACAAGTCCGACAAGGGCGTGTTCTACGGAACGACCGGCCCGGGCAGCGTGATGCATCTCGCCGCGGAGGTGCTGAAACGCGATGCCGCCATCAAGATGGACCACGTCCCGTTCCGCGGCGCGGCGCCCCTGGTGCAGGAACTGCTGACCGGGCGCATCCAGCTCGGCGGCGACCAGATCTCGACCTCGCTCGGGCATATGCGCGGTGGCGCATTGCGCGGGATTGCGACGCTGTCGCCGGCGCGCACCGTCGCGATGCCCGATCTGCCGACCGTGCGCGAGCAGGGCTTCCCCAACATGGAGCTGTTCGGCTGGAACGGCTTCTTTGCACCCGCAAAGACGCCGCCCGCCGCGGTCGCCGCCATCCAGGCCGAGATGGCCAAGGCCGCGCGCGATCCGGACGTCAGAAAACGGCTCGCCGAAGTCGGCGCCGAGGTGATGGGCTCGACGCAGGAGGAACTGGGCAAGGTTCTGCGCGATCAGGTTGCGGTGGTGCGGCCGCTGGTGGAGGAGCTGAAGCTGGTGGTGCAGTGACGGGCGGACGACTAAGTTAGGCGTTCCAACAGAGTGCCCTTAATGCCCGACACCTCCTTCGACATCATCGTCATCGGCGCCGGTCCCGGCGGCTACGTCACCGCGATCCGCGCCGCGCAGCTTGGCTTCAAGACCGCGATCGTCGAGCGGGATTTCCTCGGCGGCATCTGCTCGAACTGGGGCTGCATCCCGACCAAGGCGCTGCTGCGTTCGGCGGAAATCTTCCACTACATGCAGCACGCCAAGGACTACGGGCTCTCGGCCGAGAAGGTGTCGTTCGACCCGGCCGCCGTCATTAAAAGGTCGCGCGCGGTTGCGGGACGCATGAACAACGGCGTCGGCTTCCTGATGAAGAAGAACAAGATCCCGGTGATCTGGGGCGAGGCGATCATCGACGCGCCTGGCAAGCTCACCGTGAAGGCGTCGAAGACAGAAGCGCCGAAGGGCTCGCTCGGGCCGGGCTCCTATCAGGCCAGGCACATCATCGTGGCGACCGGCGCGCGGCCGCGCGTTCTGCCGGGGCTGGAGCCGGACAAGAAACTGGTGTGGACTTATTTCGAGGCGATGAATCCGGACAAGATGCCGAAGTCGCTGCTGGTCGTCGGCTCGGGCGCGATCGGCGTTGAATTCGCATCGTTCTACCGCACCATGGGCGCCGAGGTGACCATCGTCGAGGTGCTGCCGCAAATTCTCCCCGTCGAGGACGCCGAGATCGCCGCGTTCGCACGCAAGCAGTTCGAGAAGCAGGGCATCAAGATCTTGACCGGCGCCAAGGTCACCAAGCTTGACAGACAAGCCGACAGCGTCACCGCAACCATCGACGACGGCAAGGGCGGCACGAGCCAGATGACGGTCGACCGCGTCATCTCGGCGGTCGGCGTCGTCGGCAATGTCGAGAACCTCGGGTTGGAAAAAATCGGCGTGAAGATCGACCGCGGCACCATCGTGATCGACGGCGTCTGCAAGACCAACGTCCCGGGCATCTATGCCATCGGCGATGTCGCCGGTCCGCCGATGCTCGCGCACAAGGCCGAGCACGAAGGCGTCATCTGCGTCGAGGCGATCAAGGGCATGCACCCGCACGCGATGGACAAGCTGCTGATCCCCGGCTGCACTTACTGCCATCCGCAGGTCGCGTCTGTCGGCATCACCGAGGCAAAAGCCAGGGAACAGAAGCGCGAAGTCCGCGTCGGCAAATTCCCGTTCGTCGGCAACGGCAAGGCGATCGCGCTTGGCGAAGACCAGGGCATGGTGAAGGTGATCTTCGACAAGAAGACCGGCGCACTGCTCGGCGCGCACATGGTCGGTGCGGAGGTTACCGAACTGATCCAGGGCTATGTGGTCGCGATGAACCTCGAGACCACCGAGGAAGAACTGATGCACACCATCTTCCCGCATCCGACGATCTCGGAGACGATGAAGGAGGCGGTGCTCGACGCCTACGGGCGCGTCCTGAACATGTGAGAACTCGAGCGCAACTCATCGTGTTTCTTCGATTGCCCGGCCCTGCTAGCCGTCGCGCCGCTTGTAGACACTGACATGTCTCCAACTGCGGGCATTGAACGGCTCGCGCTGCCAACCGCCATATCGCGCGTCCAGCGTCAGGCCGGCGCAACGCGCCATCAGATCGAATTCTGGCGGATTGGCCAAACGCAGGCGGATCGGTCCCAAGCGGATACCCTCTTGGCCGATATGAATATGCTGGAGGTCGAGGATCTGGGTGACCGGATCATAGCGGCAGGCGCCGATATGGGCTGAGCCGAGCTCGATGTCATAAACCTCGATGAAGCCCTCTTCCTGGCGTTTCGGCGCGGTCGGAACGCGACACTCCAGAACAAAGACGCCGTCTGGCGCCAGGTGATGCGCGGCATTCTCGAAACATTTGACCTGGCCATCCTGTGATGAGAACGTTCCCGATCGAATTGAATACCAAGAAGACCAACCCATACGCCGTCTCCATGTCGATAGTCGACATATCTCCTTGAGCGACGTTTAGATTATCTGCCGCCCGGCTTGCCGCGAGAACCTTGATCATGTCGGGCGACAGTTCAATCCCGTCGACGCGAAGGTCCTTGCCGAGCCAACGGTAAGCCTATCCGTCCTGTTCCAATCGCCAGTTCGAGGCAATCCCTGCCGCTGGCGAGGTCTGACAAGGAAACGAACTGTTTCGGCCTCATCGCCGCGCAGAGTCGTCGTCATAGCGAAGTGCGTTCATCGCCAAGGAAGCTCTTCTTCGGGATTGAAGCTTCTTCATGATGCAGTGCTAAAACCGGTCTTGAGCGCTCAGACCAATGGCGGAGCTTTGGATGGTCACGGCTCATTGTCCCCTATCGCGGATATTCGAGTTGCATCGCGACCACGTCGGCTGTGCGACTCGCCATATCGCGCTGCGATGTCCTGCAACGCGTCTTCCAGCGCCGCGGCCGGTTTGTCGATCAAGGTTCGACGGGAGCCGTTTTTCGGTGCGGCCAGGTCCCCGCGACGTACATCCGGGATCAACCGGATCCCATTTCGCGTCTCTACAGGTCGCTGGCGAGGCAGCAAACGAGACCGCGTCCGATCTGATAGGTCCTGCTCCACGCATCCGACACAAGGGCTATCGAAACCTCGTCCATTCCCGGCTGAAGCTCGAACCCAAATCGTTCGCGATTCCAGAAGGCAAGCACATTCCTGGTCGACCGTGGCTTGCAATCGGGCGCGTCAGTTTGAACCTGCTGAACTGGCGTGGCTGGCATCCCAGACGCTTAAACCCAGATCGGCCGCTACGGCTTGCGCCTTCTCGCGACCAGCAATGGCCTCGATCAGCATGAGTGCGACCGGCATCGATGCCGTGATTCCCGTTGTCGTGATAACTCCGTCTGTCGGCGACAACCCGGCGATCCCGGACGTAGATCATCGACGGGATATTGTCGCGCAGCTGCGTTGACGTAAAACCAGTGGGTCGTCGCGCGCTTGTTGTCGAGCAGTCCGGCTGCTCCGACGATTCTTGCGCCGGCGCAAACGCCCACAATCGTCGCTCCCTTTTTGCCTGGTCTCGCAGCCATCCGAGGACGACGGGGTCATCGGCTCGGCTCATCTGCGGGACAATGACGTAGTCAGCGCCCTGCGGCGTCCGCGCATCGAATTCAGCAATGGTTTCGTCCGGCTCCACGGTCAGCGTGGGAAAAAGCTTGACCGGGCCGGCAGCGGTCGCAAGCAAACGCACGTCGGCGATATCCGCACGCCGAAGAATGCCCGGAGGCATCAGGTAGTCGGTGGTTTCGGTCGCATCATTGAGGCCGACGATCGCAATGACCGGCCGCTGGCGTTTGGGCGGTTTGAGCTGAGCAATGATCGCGGCCATCTCGTCTGGTGGGACCGGCTGTGCAGCGGGAGCGACAGGGGCGGGCAGGCTCAGCATCCAGCCGCCGAAGCCCGCGAGTGCGACCAGCACCAGCGCCATAACACCCCAAGCGATGCGACGTTTCTGCAAAGGTGGCTGCTCCCGCTCGAGTGCCGTTTTGCGAACGCGAAAACGTCGCCTGAGGTTTCGTCTTGCGTTGACGCACCGCATCAACGCCATTGGTATCAAGGGCTTGAATAAGCGCAGCTTTAGCCTTCGATGCGCTCAAAAAGATGCTGGTAGCTGCGAACCAGGCCGTGCTCGTCCACGACCAGATCGGCCTCGAAGCCGTTGTGCACGCCCAGATCGACATACCGGAACTGACGGGGTCCTGTTCTGTCGTAGCGCTGCCGAGAGAGCGTGACGGTCATCGCCGCGGCATCGATGTAAGCGACATCCAGCGGTTTGCCTTGCCCGATGCCCGGCGGCGCCCGGCGGATCGGCAATGTGTTGCAGAACGGCGTGACGGACAGGTCCGGCTCCACCGCGGCGTTGAGGTCGGCGCGATGTTTGCCGCCGACCAGCCATCTGGCATCGATGCGCTCCAGGCGAAGTCTTCGATGGCCGGACGAATCCCAGCGCTCCACGATTGCCGACAGGGTTTTCCAGTCTAGGTCGAGCGTCCAATGGTGATCGAGCCGAAAGCCTCCTTCATCGTGGCACAGGATCGACGACGCTACGTCGATCCTGTCTGATGTCATCTCAATCGTCATGCGCTCCAGTCCCACGACGTCGAGACGGCGCCAGAAAATCTGCATGCTCTGAATGTTGAGTGTCTCCATCGATGCTGTGTCTACGACGGAAAGTCCGGCCGACGATAACCTAGCGCGGCGTGGTGAAAAGCCCGGTCAGCCAGCACAGCGGGCAGCCACGCCACGCGATCAGCGCGCCGATAACCAGCAGCGCCGCACCGATGATGCTCATGGCGTCGCCACGCCGCATCAGCACGATCGCGGCGACGATCGCCGCAAGCCCGATCAGCCCGCGCAGGATGTGCCGCATAAGTGTTTTGCTCCCGAACATCACGCGTCTTTCAGCAAATATTCGCGCAACAGGCCCCGTGCGCGATGCAGCCGCGCCTTGACGGTCTCGCGCGTCGCGGAAAGCCTCGCAGCGATTTCGTCGATGGTGAGTTCTTCGAGGTCGCGCAGCACGACCACCGCGCGATAGTGATCGGGCAGCGACTGGATCGCGCAGGCGATATCGATGCGCACCTCAGGCCGCGATGCTACCGCAAAACGTTGCTCCATAGCTTCGGCCTCGATGGCTGAGGGGACGCCAGCCATGCGCATCGCCAGCCGCAAGCAGTAGCGGTTGACGATCCGGAACAGCCACGCCGACATCGCTCCGACCTGCCGCAGCGAGCCGATCTTCCGATAGAGGACGATCAGCGCCTCCTGCACCGCCTCCTCGGCATCCGATGCCGACGGCAGGTGCGACGCGCATAGCGGCGGATGTCCGGTTGCGCGATCCGCAGCAGCGCCTCGATCGCGGCGGTTTCGCCGGTCGAGGCGCGTGCGATCAGGTCGGGGGTGATGGCGTTGGCCATGCGCTGGGCGGTCAGGACGTGGGAAGCTTGCGGCCCACCATCGCACAGGCCGGGCAGAAGCCGACAAGGCCCGAGAGCAGCGTGATAACGCCGATGGCGGCCACGATCAGTCCGGCTGGCGTCCCGCCGAGCCCGGGGGCCAGGTATCCGCAGGCCACCATTGCGATGCCGGCGATGGCGCGAGTCGTGCGCTCCCACGTCGGCAGGTTTTTTCGGTACAGCATGATGTCTCTCCTTGTGCAGTGGTTCGCATTGCCAAAGAGGCGACGGACGTCGCTTTCGGTGCGCGTTCGCCCGCGGGCATCGCATGACTGACCGGCGTGACGCGCAAGTGCGTCAGAAATTCTCTCAAAAAATCAGATGATTAATGTGTAGTGCGTCAGGTTGTCACATGGTTGTGACGGGCATGTTATCGTGCGCCCGACTAGAGCGCGTGAGGGCGACGAAAACCCGAAAGGACTTCACCCATGCGTTCGATCCTCTCCCGCGCTGCGCTCCTCGGCATCGCTGGACTGATGGCGGTAAGCGCCATCGCCCCGGCTTCTGCGGCGACCAAGCACCGTCGCGCCGCGCCGGCGCCAGTTGCGCCGTCGGCTGACGTTCAGGGACTGCCGATCCGTCCCGATTGGTCGCCGATCCCAAGCGCCGTCTATCAGGACCCGAACGGCTGCTACACCGACGAAGGCTACGGCCGCTACACCTCGTGTGAGCAGGGCGGGTTCTGATCGCACTGCACAACGTCGTAGACCAAGGAGGCGGGCTCGCGCGCCCGCCTCTCTGCTTTTTAGGTCGCGGGTCTGCAACATCCCTGTGGCTCGCCTGCAACAGATTAACATGAATTTGAACTGGCTGCGGCCGCGCTGCCCGAAGCGCCGCGATTTAGCCATAGACCTCCACAAAACAAGTCATGACACGGCGCCGCAAGGCGCAGCACGGTGGGGAAGCCGTGTTGCGGCAAGGCAACGGCCGATGTGCGTGCTGCGTGAGCGAGTAGGGCCGGGGGGCCCGGACGTTGATGGACGCCAAGACCAATATCAAATCGCGCCTGCCGAGCCGGCACGTAACCGAAGGGCCGGCGCGCGCGCCGCATCGCTCCTACTACTACGCGATGGGCCTGACATCGCAGCAGATCCATCAGCCGTTCGTTGGCGTCGCGTCCTGCTGGAACGAAGCTGCGCCCTGCAACATCTCGCTGATGCGCCAGGCGCAGGCGGTGAAGAAGGGCGTGGCGTCCGCGCAAGGCACGCCGCGCGAATTCTGCACCATCACGGTGACCGACGGCATCGCGATGGGCCATGCCGGGATGCGCGCTTCGCTGCCGTCGCGCGAGGCGATCGCCGACACTGTTGAGCTGACGATGCGCGGCCATGGCTATGACGCACTCGTCGGGCTCGCGGGCTGCGACAAATCTCTCCCCGGCATGATGATGGCGATGGTGCGCCTGAACGTGCCGTCGATCTTCATCTACGGCGGCTCGATCCTCCCCGGCAATTTCCGCGGGCAGGTCGTGACCGTGCAGGACATGTTCGAAGCGGTCGGCAAGCACTCGGTCGGCGACATGTCGGACGAGGATCTCGACGAACTCGAGCAGGTTGCATGCCCGTCGGCTGGCGCCTGCGGCGCGCAATTCACCGCCAACACGATGGCGACCGTCTCCGAAGCGATCGGCCTTGCGCTGCCATACTCGGCAGGTGCGCCGGCGCCTTACGAAATTCGCGACCGGTTCTGCATGGCGGCAGGCGAGCAGATCATGGACTTGATCAAGCTCAACCTGCGGCCGCGGGACATCGTGACCCGGAAAGCACTGGAGAACGCTGCCGCAACCGTGGCGGCTTCAGGTGGCTCGACCAATGCTGCGCTGCATCTGCCTGCTATCGCTCATGAATGCGGGATCGAGTTCACCCTGTTCGACGTCGCCGAGGTCTTCAAAAAGACACCGTATATCGCCGATTTGAAACCCGGCGGCCGTTATGTCGCCAAAGACATGTTCGAGGTTGGCGGCATACCGCTCCTGATGAAGACGCTGCTCGACCACGGCTTCCTGCATGGCGACTGCATCACCGTCACGGGGCGAACCATCGCCGAGAACCTGAAGTCCGTGAAGTGGAATCCCAACCAGGACGTCGTGCATCCTGCCGACAAGCCGATCACCGTCACCGGTGGCGTTGTCGGCCTTAAAGGGAATCTGGCTCCGGACGGCGCGATCGTGAAGGTCGCCGGCCTGAAGAATCTCAAGTTCACCGGACCCGCACGCTGTTTCGACGGCGAGGAAGCCTGTTTCGAGGCGGTGAAGAACCGTGCCTACAAGGAAGGCGACGTGTTCGTCATTCGTTACGAGGGCCCGAAGGGCGGCCCCGGCATGCGCGAGATGCTGTCGACCACGGCGGCGCTGACCGGGCAGGGTACCGGCGGCAAGGTCGCGCTCATCACGGACGGACGCTTCTCCGGCGCGACGCGTGGTTTCTGCATCGGCCATGTCGGTCCAGAGGCGGCGCTCGGTGGACCGATCGCGCTGCTCAAGGACGGCGACATGATCACGATCGACGCCGACAACGGCACGATCGACGTTGCGGTTTCCGACGCCGAAATGGCGGAGCGCAAGAAGTCGTGGGCGCCGCGCGAGACCGATTTCACGTCCGGCTACTTGTGGAAATACGCCGAGCAGGTCGGGCCCGCCGTTTACGGCGCCGTGACCCATCCGGGCGGCAAGGCCGAAAAGGTGAGCTATGCGGACGCGTGACCGCATCCTCACGCTGACGGCGCTCGGCCTGATCGCCGGGCTGTCGCCTGCGCTCGCGTTCGAGGGCACCACGCGCCCGTCGGCCGATGTCCCGGCCGCGACGATGCCGCCGATCAGCCGCGCGGTACGCCCCGACGTGCCGCGTCCACCGGGCGCGATCCCGAACACCGGCGCTTATGTCCCGGCCGCCGCCATTCCGAATGCGCCGCTGCCGCGGCCGACCGGACCTGTCCCGGCTCTTGCCGCGCCTTCTCAGTCTCTCGACCGGCCACTGCCGCCCCCGGCGACCTCGTTCGCAGCGCCGTCCGTGCCGATCACGCCGTTCGAGGCGCTGAAGTCCGGCACGCGCGCACTCAAGGACGGCGACACCACCAAGGCGCGCGTCTCGCTCGAATACGCTGCCGACCAGGGCCTGGTCAGCGCGCAGTGGAAGCTCGGCCGGATGTATGCGGACGGCGACGGCGTCGATCAGTCGGACATCAAGGCGTTCGAGTATTTCAGCGGCATCGCGGACGCGCACGCGGACGACAATCCGGGCACGCCGCAAGCGCGCTACATCGCGAATGCTTTCGTCGCGCTCGGCCATTATTACCGCGAGGGCATTCCGAATTCAGACGTGCGCGCCGATCTCGGCCGCGCCCGGCACATGTACGCCTACGCGGCGTCCTATTTCGGCGATCCCGACGCGCAGTATCACCTCGGGCGGATGATGCTCGATCCGAAAGGGCAGTTCCGCGACACGCGGCAGGCGGCGCGCTGGCTCAACTCGGCCGCCAACAAGGGCCAGCATCAGGCGCAGGCGATCCTCGGACGCATCCTGTTCAAGGGCGAGCCCGGCATACCGCGGCAGGCCGCGCGCGGGCTGATGTGGCTGACGCTTGCCCGCTCGAACGCGACGCCGTCCGAAAATTGGATCGCGGAGTTGCACGACGCCGCGGTGAAGCAGTCGACCGAGGAAGAGCGCGCGGCTGCGGGCGATTATCTGACCCGTTGGGTCAACGGCCGGCGCGAGCAGCAGTAGTCCCGCTCAAGCCGTCCCGAAATCGAACTCGGCCCATACCGGCACGTGGTCGGACGGCTTTTCCCAAGCCCGCACATGCTTGTCGATGCCGGCCGTGACCAGCCGGTCGGCGGCCTGGGCCGAGAGCAGCAGGTGGTCGATCCGGATGCCGTTGTTCTTCTGCCAGGCGCCGGCCTGATAGTCCCAGAAGGTATAGACGCCCGGATCGTCGGTCGTAGCGCGGATGGCGTCGGTCAATCCGAGATTTGTCAGCGTGCGAAAGGCCGCGCGTGTCGTCGGCAGGAACAACGCGTCGTTCACCCAAAGCTCGGGATTGTGTACGTCGATTCCCGCCGGGATCACGTTGTAGTCGCCGCCGAGGATCAACGGTTCTTCGAGCTTCAGACGCTCGTGTGAATAGTCAGAAAGACGTTTCATCCATTTGAGTTTATAGGGATATTTGTCCGTGTTCGCCGGGTTTCCATTGGGCAGATAGATCGAAGCGACGCGCAGCACGCCTTGCGGCGTCGACACCACCGCCTCGATGAACCGGGCGTGGTCATCCTCGGGATCGCCCGGCAGCCGGGGCGTCACCTCGTCGAAGGGCAGTTTCGACAGGATCGCGACGCCGTTGAAGGCCTTCTGCCCATGGATTGCGACATTGTAACCCAGCGCTTCGAACGGCTCGCGCGGAAACCCGTCGTCCACGCTCTTGGTTTCCTGCAGGCAAACGATGTCCGGCGCGCGTTCTTTCAGCCAGGCGGACAGGTTTTCCGTCCGCTGCTTGATGGAATTCACGTTCCAGGTGGCGATGCGCATCGTGTCGTCCGGGCTTGCTCGCGCGATTTACCATGCCGGATCCGTCGGGTGACCCGGAATATCCGGTTGTTCACGTATTTGCCAAGAAACAACCCGCAAGCAGTTACGTACGTAAACAGCAGTATGCTAGATAAGCCTCCGCTTGGGGGTAGCGAGTTCCCGGGCCGAGGCGTTTCGCCTTGGGGGGACGACTCGAACAGAGGAGCTTCGGTGCGTATGCAGGCCGGAGCCTTTACACGTGAATAAGGGCGCTGCGCTCTTTGGTATCGTATTGCTGGCTGCCGCCGGCGGTGCCTACGCGACGCGAAATCTATGGACGCCGCAGGGTGCGGTTGCGCAAGCTCCGGCGCAGCCGCGGCTGATCGCGGTCGAAGTCGACAAGGCCGTGAAGAAGTCCACGCCGGTTCGCATCGAGGCGCTCGGCACCGTGATGCCGATGGCGAGTGTTGCCATCAAGGCGCGGGTCGACAGCGAGATCATGGCCGTCCATTTCGCCGACGGTGCGCGCGTCAAGCAGGGCGATCTGCTGATCACGCTCGACAGCCGTTCGATCGAGGCGCAGATCCTGCAGGCGGAAGGCAATATCGCGCGCGACAAGGCGCAGCTTGAAGGCGCCGAACGCGACCTCAAGCGCTACACCGAGCTGGTCTCCAAGGGCGCGACTGCGATCACCAATCTCGACAATGCCAAAACGCAGGCCGCGGTTTACGCGGCGGCGATGAAGGCGAACGAAGCGATGCTGAAGAACCTTCAGGTTCAGCTCAGCTACGCAACGATCCGCGCGCCGATCACGGGGCGCATCAGTGCGGCGTCGGTGAAGGTCGGCAACTTCGTGCGCTCCGCCGACCTTCTGCCGATCGCCACGATCATCCAGACTGCGCCGGTCTACGTCTCGTTCCCGATCCCGCAGATTCAGCTCCCGGCGCTGCGCGACGCGATCGCCGAAGGCGCATCGAGCGTCGAAGCGATCGTCCCGGGCGACACCAAGCGCGCGATCGGGCGGGTTGCGATGATCGAGAACACGGTCGATCCCGCAACCGGCATGGTCAACGTCCGTGCCGACATGGCCAACGAGAATGAAGTGCTGTGGCCCGGTTCGCTGGTGCAGACGTACCTGAACATGCGCAACGAAGAGCTCGTCACCGTGCCATCGGCGGCCGTGCAGGTCGGCCAGACCGGCAACTTCGTCTTCGTCATCAAGAACGACGTCGCGGAGCTGCATCCCGTGAAGGTGGCGCGCACGCTCGGCAGCGTGACGGTGCTGGAAAGCGGCGTTGCGCGATGGCGACTCGGTGGTCGTCAATGGTCACCTGCAACTGACAAACGGCGCCCGCGTCGCGGTGCGCGGTGCGAAAAAGGCGGACGGCTAGAGCAGGGCGGCTGAGGTTCAAGCAAGATGGGCATATCCGAAGCATGTATTCGCCGCCCCGTGATGACGACGCTGATCACGGCGTCGCTGATCGTCTTCGGCGCCTTCGCCTACCGGCTTCTCTCCGTCTCCGCGCTTCCCGCCGTCGACTTCCCGACCATCGCGATCACCGCGACGCTTCCGGGCGCCAGCCCCGACACGATGGCGGCGTCGGTTGCGTCGCCGATCGAGCGGCAGCTCTCCACCATCGCCGGCATCAGCGCGCTGACATCGACCTCGGCGCTCGGCATCACGACAATCACGGTCCAGTTCGACCTCAACCGCAATATCGATGGCGCGGCGCTCGACGTGCAAACCGCGCTGACGGTCGCGGCGCGGCGCTTGCCGGTCGAAATGACCACGCCGCCGTTCTTCCGGAAGGTGAATCCCGGCGACTTCCCCGTGCTGTTCATCAGCCTGAACTCGGCCACGTCTGCCGATGTCGACGGTCGACGAATACGGCCAGACTGTGCTGGCGCAGCAGATCTCGCAGCTGCCGGGCGTTGCGCAGGTGCTGGTCTATGGCGGCGCAGAAGTTCGCCGTGCGGGTCCAGGCCGACCCGGTTGCGGCGGCGGCGCGCAACATCTCGCTTGAGGACATCCGCACCGCGTTGGCGAAGACCAATTCGAATACGCCCGTCGGCACAATCACGGGCGAGCGGCAGAACATCACGCTCTCGGCCTCCGCCGCGATCAGCAAGGCGGAAGACTACAAGAAGGTCATCGTGGCGTACCGCAACGGTGCGCCGGTGAAACTCGACGAAATCGCCAACGTCGTCGACGGCGTCGAGAACAACCGCGTCGCCAGCTTCTTCAACGGCAACCGGTCGGTGGTGCTGGCGATCCAGCGGCAACCGGATGCCAACACGGTTGCGGTCGTCGATTCCGTGAAGGACCGCCTCCCGGCGTACCGTGCTCAGATACCGGCCTCCATCAACATGGAAGTGATGATGGACCGGTCGATCTCGGTGCGCGAGTCCGTGCACGACGTGCAGGAGACGCTGCTGATCGCGATCGGCCTCGTCGTGCTGGTGATCTTCCTGTTCCTGCGTACCGTCTCCGCCACGATCATTCCGGCGCTCGCGGTGCCGATCTCGATCGTCGCGACCTTCGCGGTGATGTACGCTTTCAACTTCTCGATCAACAACATGACGCTGCTGGCGCTGACGTTGTCCGTCGGCTTCGTCGTGGACGATGCGATCGTGATGCTGGAGAACATCGTCCGCCACATCGAGGGCGGCATGCGGCCGTTCGAGGCCGCGCTGAAGGGCGCGCGCGAGATCGGCTTTACGATCATCTCGATCACGGTCTCGCTGATCGCGGTGTTCATCCCGGTGCTGCTGATGGGCGGCATGGTGGGCCGCGTGTTCCGCGAGTTCGCCGTCACCATCTCGGTCGCGATCATCGTGTCGGGCTTTGTTTCGCTGACGCTGACCCCGATGCTGTGCGCGCGCGTGCTGCGTGCCCATCATGAGGGCGAGAAGCAGAACGTCGTGCTGCGCGTCTTCGAGGCGATGTTCAATTCGTGGCTCCGCGGCTACGAGTGGTCGCTCGACAAGGTGCTCAAATACAAGTTCATCATGCTGCTGATCACGTTCGGCACGATGGCGGGCACCGCGTATCTCTACGTCGTGATCCCGAAAGGGTTCTTTCCGGTCGAAGACACCGGTATGATTTCGGTGACGGTCGAAGGGCCGGCGGACATCTCTTTCCGCGCGATGCAGGAACGTCAGAGCCAGATCGCGGCGATGATCCGGCAGGATCCGGCGGTCGCCTACCTCAACTCGACCGTCGGCGTCGGCGGGCCGAACGCCACCAACAACACCGGCCGCATGTTTGTCGGCCTGAAGCCGAAGGCCGAGCGAGGACCTTCAGGTCCCGTGCTTCAGCGGCTGCGCCGCACGACCTCGAACGTGGTCGGCATGCAGGTTTATTTCCGCGAGATACAGAACATCAATCTGGGTGGGCGCATCGCCAAGGGCGAATTCCAGTACACGATGCAGTCGAGCGAGACTGATACGCTCTACCGCACCTCCGACGAGATGCTGGAAAAAATCAGGACCATCCCGGGCTTGCGCGACGTCAATAGCGACCTCTACATCAAGAACCCGGAGATCCAGATCGAGATCGATCGCGAGAAGGCCGCATTCTACGGCATCTCGGTCGATCAGATCCGGCAGGAGCTTTACAACGCGTTCGGCAACCGCCAGGTCGCGACGATCTACTCGCCGATCAATGACTATCAGGTCATTCTGGAGACGCGGCCGGACTTCCAGGCGGACGCCACTGGCCTTTCCAAGATCTATCTCAAGACAAGCCTTGCGAATACGACTTCAGCCGTGACGACCGGCGGCGGTGTGCTTGGCACCGGCACGCCGAACGGCATGTCGATCCCGCTCAGCGCAGTGACCCGGCTGGTGTCCAAGGTCGGTCCGCTGCAGGTCAACCATCAGGGCCAGCAGAACTCGGTGACGATCTCGTTCAACCTCAATCCGGGCACGTCGCTCGGGTTTGCGGTGGACTCGATCCACAAGATCGAGCGCGAGTCGAACCTGCCGCTCTCGATCGTCACGGGCTTCCAGGGCAACGCGCAGGTGTTCCAGGAATCGCTGAAGGGGCAATTCGTTCTCGTGCTCGCCGCGGTGTTCGCCGCCTTCGTGGTTCTCGGCATTCTTTACGAGAGCTTCATCCACCCGATCACCATCATCTCAGGGCTCCCGTCGGCTGGCGTCGGCGCGCTGCTGGTGCTGATCCTGTTCAAGATGGAGTTGTCTGTGATCGCCATGATTGGCATCGTGATGCTGGTCGGCATCGTGAAGAAGAACGCCATCATGATGATCGACTTCGCGCTCGAGCGCCGCCGCGTCGGCATCGGCGCCGAGGCGGCGATCCGCGAGGCGTGCCTGCTGCGCTTCCGCCCGATCATGATGACGAGCTTTGCGGCCATCTTCGGCGCGCTGCCGATCGCGCTCGCCGCCGGCGCCGGCGCCGAGCTGCGCCAGCCGCTCGGCATCGCGGTCGTCGGCGGACTGTGCATTTCGCAGCTGCTAACGCTCTACATCACGCCGGTCGTCTACCTCTATCTCGACCGCATTGACCGCGTCCTGAAGCGCCGCCTCGAGCCGCAGCTTCAGGAGGTCGAGGCGCACGGCCGGCCGCACGCGGTGGCGGCGGAATAGGACGCGGAAGTCGGGCCGATTGTTGCGGACCCGGCATTCGCGCGCGCCGCGAAATGGAACTATTCGCCTCCAGTCCGGCGATTGCCCCGCCGGTTGGGACGGTATAGGCTGCAGACGCAATCGTACGCACACGGGGATTTCATATGGACAAGCTTACGCGCCGCTCCTTGCTACGCACTCTCGCCGGGGGCGCTCTCGGTACCGTCGTGATTGCGCGCACCTCGTCGGTCGAAGCGGCCGAAATGATGGGCGACGCGGTCCCGCTTCCGGGCGGCGATTTGCAGGAACGGGCAATGCGCCTTGCCGAGCTTTCCTCCGAAGAGATGACCACGGCGCCGGCCCAGCTTTTCCTGAATGGCGGTCTTCCGGGCCTGTTCGGAAATGCGCCCTTCGGTAACGGGTTCGGAAACGGTGGCTTCAGGAATGGCGGCTTCCGCAATGGCGGCGGCTTCCGCAACGGCGGTGGCTTCAGGAATGGCGGCTTCCGCAATGGCGGCGGTTTCCGCAACGGCGGTTTCCGCAATTTCTGATCCGATGTCCGTGGTTACCAGCAGCGGCCCGCTTGAGCTGCTGGTCGTCCAACCGACGCCGTTCTGCAATATCGACTGCTCGTACTGCTATCTGCCGGATCGCCGGAATACCCGGAAGATCAAGGCGGAGACGCTTGAGCAGACGTTCGCATGGGTGTTCCGTTCCGGTCTGGTGCGGCAGCCGTTCACGCTGCTGTGGCATGCCGGCGAGCCGACCGTGCTGCCTGCGTCGTTCTACGAGCACGCGACCGACCTCTTGGAGCGGTATAATAACTCGGGCTTCGAGGTCACCCAGTCGTTCCAGACCAATGCGACGTTGATCACTGATGCCTGGTGCGACTTCATCAAGCGCCGCAACGTCCATGTTGGGGTCAGTGTTGACGGACCCGCGTTCCTGCACGACCGTTATCGCCGCACGCGCCGCGGCGAGGGCACCTTTGAGCGCACACTGCAGGGCATGCGGCGGCTGCACGACCACGGCATCGACTTCAACACGATCACGGTCCTGACCGCGGATTCGCTCGCCTACCCCGACGAGCTGTTCGATTTCTTCGTCGAGAACGGCGTCACGTCGGTCTCGTTCAACGTGGAGGAAATCGAGGGACCCAACGTCACCTCGTCGCTTTCACGCGGCGGCACCGAGGAGCGGTTTCGCCGCTTCTATTCGCGGTTTCTCGATCTCGTGCTGGCGGCGGATCGTCCGATCGAGGTGCGCGAATTCCAGACGGCCCAGGGCGCGCTCTCGTATCGCCACGATGCCGGCATGCGCACGCAGGAGAGCCGGCCCTTTGCCATCCTCAACGTGGACTGCGAGGGCAACTTCTCGACCTATTCGCCCGAGCTTTTGGGCTTGAGCGGTCCGCGCCATGGCAGCTTCGCTTTCGGCAACGTGGCGCGGGATTCGCTCGAGGCGGTGCTGGCGGAGCCGCGTTTCATCGCGCTCGACGATGAAATCCGCCGGGGAGTCGAGCGGTGTCACGAGACCTGCAGCTATGCGCCGTTCTGCGGAGGCGGCCCGCCGGGCAACAAGTTCTTCGAGAACGGCGACTTCGCCACGACGGAAACGATGTCATGCCGCCTGCACAAGCAGGTGACGTTCGATGTGGCGCTGAACAAGCTTGAGCGGCTCGCGGCCGCCTCATGAGGCCGGCGTTCGCCATCGCGGCGAATTTTCACGTGAGCGGCGGCTGGTTGGACCGGCTGCTTGTCGCCGAAAACGCGGGCTGGCGCGCACCGCGCGAAGACGAGCTGGCGCCCTTCGTGACGGACGCACCGCGTGCGGATGGCGCGTTCCTGCTGTTCGCGGTCCCGGCGCACATGAGCGCGAGATTCTGGGCCATGCTGAACGAGCAGGCGGCCGAGGGCACTGGGGATTTCATCACCTTTGCGGGCGACCTGCGGCAGTTTCTTGCGTTCAAGGAGTTGCCGCTTCCCGACGATGCGGCGTTCGAACTGCTCGCCCAGGACACAGGCGGGCAGGTGAATACGGCCGGTCTCTGGGCGTTGGTCAATTTCGGCGACGAACCGCTTCACCTCGACTGGCCGGATGTCCGGCTGCGGCTCGGTCCGGGCGAGGGATGCCGCATCGATCCGCGCTTTCCGCCCGGCGTCGCACCGCCGGCGGACGAGCCGAATGTCATGGTGGCGATCCGCCAGAATCCAGCGGAAGGTCAGGCGGCCGGACAGGCCTGAAAGCTAGAGCGAAAAACTCGTCCCGCAGCCGCAGCTCGCGGTCGCCTGCGGATTGTTGATCTTGAACGATTGCCCGATCAGGTCGTCGACAAAGTCGATCTGAGAGCCGGTCATGTAGTTCACCGAGACCGGATCGATCAGCACCACGGCGCCGTCGCGCGCCAGCACGAGGTCGTCCTCGGCCTTGGCGCGCTCGATGTCGAACTTGTACTGGAACCCGGAACAGCCGCCGCCCTCGACCGAAACGCGCAGCATCGCGCCTTCCGGCTCGGTTTTGAGGATTTCGCCGATCCGCCGGGCCGCGCTCTCGGATATGGTGACGCTCGTCATGGCGTTGAGTCCTTCTCCGGATAGTTAGGGATGCTGGTGGCTTGGGTCAATTGCAGGATGTGCCGGTGAATTCGCGCGCCTTATACGCGGCGGTTCCGGCGGCGAGCCGCGGGCGGCTCCATTCCGAGCCCGAAAGCACGACGCGCAGCCCGTTCCGGCGCGATGCCGACCGCATTATCCATTCGACGGCGTTCCGGCGGCTCAAGCACAAGACCCAGGTGTTCGTGTTCCACGAGGGCGACCATTACCGGACCCGGCTGACCCATACGCTGGAGGTCACCCAGATCGGCCGTGCGCTTGCGCGCTCGCTCGGCCTCGATGAGGACCTCACCGAAGCGCTGGCGCTCGCGCACGATCTCGGCCACACGCCGTTCGGCCATGCGGGCGAGCGCGCGCTCGATGCCTGCCTCGCCGATTTTGGTGGTTTCGATCATAACGCGCAGACGCTGCGGACCGTAACGGCGACCGAGCGGCGTTATCCGAATTTCGACGGGCTGAACCTGACGTGGGAAACGCTCGAAGGCATCGTCAAGCACAATGGACCGCTGACCGATCCGGACGGCAAACCGATCGGCAAATATGCGGCAAGCGGCGTGCCGCAGGTCATCACCGACTACAGCGCCACGCAAGATCTCGCGCTGTGGAGCCACGCCAGCGCGGAAGCGCAGGTCGCAGCGATCGCCGACGATATCGCGTACGACGCGCACGACCTCGATGACGGGCTACGTGCCGATCTGTTCACGCTCGCGGATCTGAGCGCTTTGCCGGTGATTGGTGGTCTGTTGCGCGAGACGCGCGACGAGTATCCCGGCATCGAGGCGGCGCGGCTGACGCATGAACTGGTGCGCCGCCTGATCGGCCGGCTGATCGAGGATGTGATGAACGAAAGCCGTCGGCGGATTTTCACGGCCGCGCCCACCTCGTCCGATGAGGTGCGGGCTGCCGGAACCGCGATGGTGGCGTTCTCGGCCACGATGACGGCGACCGACCGCGCCATCAAGGAATTCCTCTGGACCAACATGTACCGCCACCCGCGCGTGATCGGCGTGATGGAGAATGCCGAGGTGGTGGTGCGCGAACTGTTCGCACGCTTCTTCGTGTCGCCGCAGGATATGCCCCCGGAGTGGGCGCAGGGGCTTGGCGCTGACGCGCCGGTGCGCGCGCGCCGCGTGGCGGATTTCATCGCCGGGATGACGGATGGCTTTGCGCTGAGCGAGCACGCCAGGCTGTTCCCAAAAACTTGATCTGGTTGTCGTTTCTTGCGATAGCGCGCGCTCACAAGAGCCGACAAAGCCGACATGTCTGACGATTTCGCCAACATCTTCGCAACCGTGCTCGGCCGCGTGCATGCCGCCGTGGATGCGCTCGCCGGCTCGGGTGCGATCACGCGCGTCGACGTTGCACGCGTCGTGGTCGAGCCGCCGCGCGACGCCACGCATGGCGATATGGCAACGAATGCCGCGATGGTGCTGGCGAAAGAGGCCGGCAAGAAACCGCGCGAACTGGCCGAACTGATTGCCGAAAAGCTTCGTGCCGATGATCTGATCGCTAAGGTCGATGTCGCCGGACCCGGCTTCATCAATCTTGCGCTGAAATCGAGCGCATGGGTCGACAGCCTGCGCAGCGCGATCAAGGCACGCTCGGATTTCGGGTGCGGCGCCGCGACCAACCACAAGGTCAACGTCGAGTATGTGTCGGCGAACCCGACCGGCCCGATGCATGTCGGGCACTGCCGTGGTGCGGTGTTCGGCGATGCGCTCGCGAACCTGCTCGAATTTGCCGGCAACGACGTCACGCGCGAGTACTACATCAACGATGCGGGCGCGCAGGTCGATGTGCTCGCGCGCTCGGCCTATCTGCGTTACCGCGAGGCGCTCGGCGACACGATCACGATCCCCGAAGGCTTGTATCCCGGCGACTACCTCAAGCCGGTCGGCGTTGCACTCGCCGCCGAGCACGGCCGCGCGCTCGATCAGATGCCCGAAGATCAGTGGCTGCCAGTCGTGCGCGCCAAGGCTGTCGCGATGATGATGGATTCGATCCGCGAGGATCTCGCCGCGCTCAACGTCAGCCACGCTGTGTTCTTTTCCGAGCGCTCGCTGGTCGAGGGCAAGGACCAGGTGCGCGCCACCATCGATTGGCTGCGCGAGCGCGGCCACGTCTATGAAGGCCGTCTGCCGCCGCCGAAGGGCGCACCGGTCGAGGATTGGGAAGATCGCGAGCAGACGCTGTTCCGCGCGACTGCGTTCGGCGACGACGTCGACCGGCCGCTGATGAAGTCGGACGGCAGCTACACCTATTTCGCGTCCGACATCGCGTATCACAAATCGAAATTCGACCGCGGCTTTGCCGACATGATCGACGTGTGGGGCGCGGACCACGGTGGTTACATCAAGCGCGTGCAGGCGGCGATCAAGGCCGTCACCGACGGCAAGGGCGTACTCGACGTGAAGATCGTCCAGCTCGTGCGGCTCTTACGCGCGGGCGAACTCGTGCGCATGTCGAAGCGCTCGGGCGATTTCGTCACCTTGCGCGAAGTCGTGGACGAGGTCGGCAAGGATGCCGTCCGCTTCATGATGCTCTACCGCAAGAACGACGCGGTTCTCGACTTCGATCTTGCCAAGGTGATCGAGCAGTCGCGCGATAATCCGGTGTTCTACGTACAGTACGGCCACGCCCGGGCGCACTCGATTTTCCGCAACGCGCGCGAGACGGTCTCCCGACCTGCCTGTGGATGACTCCGCCCGTGCCGCATACCTCGCGGAGGCCCCGCTGGAGCGACTCGACGACCCGGCGGAACTTGCATTGATGAAGAAAATTGCAGAGTACCCCCGGCTCATAGAGGCTGCGGCGACGGCTCACGAGCCGCACCGGGTTGCCTTTTATCTCTATGAACTCGCGAGCGAATTCCACACGCACTGGACGCGTGGGGGCAAAGAATCGCCCCATTTACGGTTCATTATCCAAAGTGATCCAAGACTGACGTTGGCTCGCCTCGCATTGGTACAGGGGGTGGTCACCGTCCTTGCTTCCGGGCTCGCACTGCTCGGAGTTGGGGCGCCTGAGGAGATGCGGTAATCTCGCTCGGTGCCATTGAATGCCGACCACCGGGGACGACGGGTCGGCCTAGATTTCACCGAGTGTACGCACTAGGGGACCGGTGGCAGTATGAGTATGGCCGAAGACACGCGAAAGCGACCCGATTTTTCCAGCGAAATTCCGTCAAATCCTCCGAGCGAGTCCGCCAACGACCCGCTCGCCGAACTGGCGCGACTGATCGGGCAGAGCGACCCATTCACCGATGTGAAGCGCGCGGGCGCGCGCAAGCCGTCCGACTTCAGCACCGGTGACCGTCCGGCGCCGGAGTGGCTGGCGCGGCCGGCGTCCGCCGAGCCTGATGATTTCGAAGCGCCGCCGGCGCCGCGCGCTGCCTACGTGCCGCCCGCGCACGAGCACTACGATGCGCCCGCGGCCGAAGACTCCCGGGGCAATCGTCCGGCGAGCGGCTTTTCCGACGAGAGCCGGGACGATCATTACGCGCCGCCGCCGGTGCATGATGCGCACGGCTATCGGGCGCATGACACCGCGCACTATCCGGCCGACGATTCCTACGAGAACGACGGACGCTACGGCGTCACGCGGCCGACCGGCGATTATGAATCGGACGACTACGATGGCGGCCATCTTCCGCCGCACGGCGACGACGGCGTGCTTCCCGCGCGCAAGCGTGGCGGCATGCTGACCATTGCGGCCGTGCTCGGGCTTGCCGTCATCGGTACCGCGGGTGCGTTCGGCTATCGGGCCTATACGTCATCGGGCTCGAGCGGCCCGTCCAATCCGCCGGTGATCAAGGCGGATACGACGCCGGCGAAAACCGTTCCGGCAACGCCGGCTGCCACCCAAAGCGCGGACAACAAGCCGTTCCAGGATCGCATCGGCGCTCCGGGTGCAACGGCGACAAAGCTTGGACCCACGGAAGAACAGCCGGTGTCGCTGCCGGTGCCGCCGCCCGCATCCCGGGCGACGACAACGCCGCTGCCGTCCGCTCAGGCTGCCGCTCCGCTGGTCATGCCGCCACCGCCGACGAGCGGGGCGAATGAGCCAAAGCGCGTGAAGACGATGACGATCCGTCCGGACGGCGGCGCAGGTAGCAACTTCGATAGCGGTGCCACGGGCTCCATGCCGAGCAATGCAGCACCGTCGGCGCGCGCGCCCGCGGCGAAACAGTCCGGCGCCGCCCCGATGGCGATCGCACCGCAAACGGATTCGGCGCGTACCACCAACAATGCCAACACGAAGGTCGCGACGCGCACGCCGTCCGCTCCGGTCGCAAGCGGCGCCTATGTGGTGCAAGTCTCCGCGCAACGCACCGAGGCCGAAGCGCAGTCCTCGTATTCGTCGTTGCAGTCGAAGTATCCGGGTGTGCTCGGCGGACGTAACGCCAACATCAAGCGCGTCGATCTCGGCGACAAGGGCGGCGTGTTCTATCGCGCGCAGGTGGGCTCGTTCTCGACCTCCGAACAGGCGACCGCGTTCTGCAACAGCCTGAAGGATGCCGGCGGCCAGTGCATCGTGCAGAAGAACTGAGTCGCGCTTGACCCCTTGTCGCGGCGCAGATAAGCCGCGCCGATGGCAAAAGCCCTGATTACCGATGCAACTGGGCACTCCCTGACCCCGGAGGAACGGGCGTTTTTCCGCGCCGCGGACCCGTGGGGCTTCATCCTGTTCAGGCGCAATATCGACACGCCGGCGCAGGTCCGCGCGCTGACCGCGCAGATGCGCGAGGCGGTCGGCCGCGATGCCCCGATCCTGATCGATCAGGAGGGCGGTCGGGTGCAGCGCGTCGGCCCGCCGCACTGGCCGAAATATCCGCCCGGCTCGTTCTACGGCGCGATCTACGACCGTGACCGCGCGCAAGGGATCGCTGCCGCCAAACTCGGTGCGCGCCTGATCGCGCACGATCTCTACGATCTCGGCGTCGACGTCGACTGCCTGCCGCTCGCCGACGTGCCGGTGAGCGACGCCGATCCGATCATCGGCGACCGCGCCTACGGCACCAATCCGCAGAAGGTCGCCGTGATCGCGGCTGCGGTCGCCGACGGACTGCTTGAAGGCGGCGTGCTGCCGGTACTCAAGCATATTCCGGGACACGGCCGCGCGACCGTCGACAGCCACGAAAAGCTTCCCGTGGTCGCCGCCAACTCCGCCACGCTTCAGTCAAGCGATTTCGCGCCGTTCGCGGCGCTGAAACATCTTCCGCTGGGGATGACCGCGCATGTTGTGTTTAGCGCGCTCGATGCGCTCGCGCCCGCCACGACTTCCGGCACAATGGTGCGGGAAGTGATTCGCGGACAGATCGGATTCGACGGACTGCTGATGACCGACGACATCTCGATGAAAGCGCTGTCGGGCACGCTGGCGGAGAAATGCCGGGCGTCGCTTTCGGCCGGCTGCGACGTGGTGCTCCACTGCAACGCCTCGCTCGCCGAGCGGCGCGAGGTCGTGGATGCGTGTCCGCCGCTTTCCGGCGACGGCGCGCGGCGCGCGGATGCGGCGCTCGCGCAGCGGCGCAAGCCTGCGGCGTTCGATGTCGCGGCGGCGCGTGAGCAGTTTGCGGGATTGATGGCCAGCGCATGATCCCGAAAAGTGGAAACCGGTTTTCGGATCAGATCATGCGCAAAGAAGGTGTCGCATGAGCGACGATTTCGATACGCGAGCTCTCGCCCGATCTCGCTTCCGACGAGAAGGCGCTGATCGTCGACGTCGAGGGCTTCGAGGGTCCGCTCGACCTGCTGCTCGTGCTCGCGCGCCAGCAGAAGGTGGACCTCGCCAAGATTTCCATACTGGCGCTCGCCAACCAGTATCTCGCGTTCATCGAAGAGGCGCGGCGCATCCGGCTCGAACTTGCCGCCGATTATCTCGTGATGGCGGCGTGGCTCGCATATCTGAAATCGCGCCTGCTGCTGCCCGAGGCGGCGGGCGATCCGGGCCCGAGCGCCGAAGACCTCGCGACCGCGCTCGCGTTGCGCCTGAAGCGCCTCGAAGCAATCCGCGAAGCCGCCGACAAGCTCACGCAGCGGCCGCAGCTTGGCCGTGACGTGTTCGGACGCGGCGCGCCCGAGCCGATCGCCGACATCAAGCGGCCGGAATGGACCGCGACGCTTTACGATCTGCTGACCGCCTATTCGCAGCAGCGCCAGAAGAACGCGCTCGCGCGCGTGCGTTTCGCGCCGCGCACCGTGTGGTCGCTGTCCGAGGCGCGCGATGCGCTGGAGCGCATGGTCGGCACATCACTGGATTGGAGCCGGCTCGACGAATATCTGATTGCCTACACGGTCGATCCGTCGATGCGCGCGACCGTGTATGCGTCGAGCTTCGCCGCCGTGCTTGAAATGGTGCGCGAAGGCGCCGTCGAAATGCATCAGCATCAGGCGTTTGCGCCGATTTTCCTGCGCAAGCGTATGGACGAAGCGGGCGCTCAACAGCCCGGTACCGCGTAAAAAGGGGAGTAACGCATGGGTCTGGCAAAACCGCATATCGTCGGCGATCTCGTCGAGGACGACATGGCCGGCGAGGATCAGAATGGCGCGCCGGTTGAACGGCCGGAAGAGTTGCGGCTGATCGAGGCGTTGCTGTTCGCGGCCGGCGAGCCGCTCGACGACAAGACCTTGCGTTCGCGCCTGCCGGAGGGCGTGGACATCGCGACCGCGATGCGCCGCCTGCAGGCCGAGTACGCGCCGCGCGGCGTCAACCTCGTGCGGGTCGCGGGCAAATGGATGTTCCGTACCGCCAACGATCTCGCCTGGCTGCTGGCGCGCGACTCGGTCGAGCCGAAGAAGCTTTCGCGTGCCGCCAATGAGACGCTTGCGATCATCGCCTATCATCAGCCTGTCACGCGCACCGAGATCGAGGACATCCGCGGCGTCACGGTGTCGAAAGGCACGGTCGACGTGCTGCTGGAAACCGGCTGGATCCGTCCGCGCGGTCGGCGCAAGGCGCCGGGCCGTCCGCTGACCTTCGGCACCACGGAAGCGTTCCTGTCGCACTTCGGGCTGGAGGCGATCGGCGATCTGCCCGGCCTCGACGAACTGAAGGGCACCGGCCTGCTCGATGGGCGCCTGCCGGCCGGCTTCTCCATCCCGCTGCCGTCCGACGACGCCACGCTGCGCGAGGACGAGGAGCCGCTCGAGCCGGGCGACCTCGATCTGGGGCTCGCACCGCGTCCGACGCCTGAGGAATGACACGTCACGGACGCGTTCCCGCGGCGATCGCGGCGCGGCTGACTTATCAGGGCGTGACCCACCGCTACGGCGCCGTCGAAGCGGTGAAGGATTTCGATCTCGACATCGCGCCCGGCGAAATCGTCTCGCTGCTTGGTCCGTCGGGTTGCGGCAAGACGACGCTGCTGCGGCTCGCCGCCGGGGTCGAGCGGCCGAGCGCCGGGCGAATCCTGATCAACGACCGGGAGGTCGCGGGCGCGCGCTTCGAGCCGCCGGAGCGGCGCGGCGTCGGCCTGATGTTCCAGGACTTCGCGCTGTTCCCGCATCTGTCGAACCTCGCGAACGTGATGTTCGGTCTCAAATCGATGCCCAAACAGGATGCCGAACGCGAGGCGCGGCTCGCGCTCGATCGTGTTGGGCTTGCGAAGTACGCCGACCAGTATCCGCACATGCTCTCGGGCGGCGAGCAGCAGCGCGTCGCGCTTGCCCGCGCGGTCGCGCCGCGCCCGAGCGTGCTGCTGATGGACGAGCCGTTCTCCGGGCTCGACCGCCGCCTGCGCGATCAGGTGCGCGAGGACATCGTGCATGTGCTGCGGGAAAGCCGCGTCACATGCGTGATTGTCACGCATGACGCGGAGGAAGCGATGCTGGTCGCCGACCGCATCGCGCTGATGCGGGCAGGGCGGCTTGTGCAGCTGGGCGAGCCGCAGGCGATCTACCGTGCACCGGCCGACCTGTTCGCGGCGCGCTTCTTCTGCGAGATGAACGAGGTTCCGGCGACGGTGCGGAATGGTGTCGCGGAGTCGGCCGCAGGCCGTTTTCCCGCGCCGGGCCTCGTGGACGGTAGCGCTGCCGTGGTGGCGATCCGCCCGCAAGGCATCTCGTTGCGTCCGGTCGGTACCGGGCTCGCGGGCCGGCTCTCGGCGCGCCGGTTCCTTGGCGAGATCGAGCTGCTTGAGCTGAGGGTTAACGGCATCGAGGAACCCCTGATGGCGCGGGTGCGGGAGCGGGTTTATCCGCCCCCCGAAAGTGCCGTCGGCATCAATATCGATCCAGCGGAAGTTCTTGTTTTTGCCGCGCGCGGGGCCTAGGTTCGCGCCCCGAAAAAGGCGGGGCGTCCGCTGGAGGGTATCGCCATGGGTTCCTTGAGTATTTGGCACTGGATCATCGTCATCGGAGTCGTGCTGCTCCTGTTCGGGCGGGGCAAGATCTCCGAACTGATGGGTGACGTCGCGCAGGGCATCAAGGCCTTCAAGAAGGGCATGTCCGAGGACGAGGCCGCCAAGGTCGAGCCGACGCCGGTCGACCCGAAGACGATCAATCATCAGGCGACGCCGACCACGGCCCAGCCGCAGGGCGAGCCGCGCAAGGCAAGCTGAGGCGGAGCGCGGGTGCGGTCAGGAGGGGCGCAGCCGTGAGGCTTTGCGCCCCTTGGAGCTATTAGATCCATGTTCGACATCTCGTGGGGCAAGCTCGTCATCATCGGCGTGGTCGCGCTTATCGTGATCGGCCCGAAAGAGCTGCCGGCCGTGCTGCGCCAGCTCGGCCACTGGATGACCAAGATCCGCCGCATGGCGTCCGAATTCCAGGGCCAGTTCCAGGAGGCGATGCGCGAAGCCGAGATGGCGGACCTGAAGAAGCAGTTCGACGAGACGACGTCGACGCTGAACTCCGCGCTCGACCCGAGCGGCTTCAAGACCGATCTCGAAAAGATGATCCAGGACCCGCTCGCGGCGAGCGACTCCGCGGGCGCGACCTCGACGCCCGCAACGCCGCCGAGCGATCCGGCCGCTGTCGCGACGCCTGCGACCTCGACGCCTGAGGCGACGCCACCCTCCGATCCGGTCGCGCTCGGGACCGCGCCTGTTGCGCCGACGCCGGATATTTCGGTGCCGATGCCGGACCTGCCGCCGCCGCCGCAGAACAAGGATTTCGCCGACGCGTCGGCTGCGCCCGCGTCGTCCGAGCCGACGTCGAAGCCTGTGCCGGAGGCCGGCGGAGGCAAGGCGGCATGAAAACCGAAGACGACGAAAAGGAGATCGAGGCCACCAAGGCTCCGCTGATGGAGCACCTGATCGAGCTGCGTTCGCGGCTGATCAAGGCGCTGGTCGCGTTCTTCCTCACCTTCATCGTTTGCTTCGCGTTCGCCGGCGACATTTTCAACGTGCTGATCTTGCCGTTCAAATGGATGGCGGGGCCGGAGAACACCAAGTTCATCTACACGGCGCTGCTCGAGTTCTTCTGGACCAAGCTCAAGCTCGCGATGTTCGGCGCGGCCTTCATCGCGTTCCCGGTGATCGCCAGCCAGATCTACATGTTCGTCGCGCCCGGTCTCTACCGCCACGAGCGGCGCGCGTTCCTGCCGTATCTGGTGGCGACGCCGTTCTTCTTCGCGCTCGGCGGCACGCTCGTCTACTTCGTCGTGATGCCGCTGATCGTGCGGTTCTCGCTCGGCATGCAGCAACTCGGCGGCGAGAGCGAAGATCGAGCTGTTGCCCAAGGTCGGCGAGTATCTCGACCTGATGATCTGGCTGGTGCTCTCGTTCGGTGTCGCGTTCCAGCTTCCCGTGATCCTGACGCTGCTCGGCCGCGTCGGCATCCTCACCTCGGAAACGCTCCGGACCAAGCGGCGTTATTTCATCGTCGGCGCATTCGTGATCGCCGCGATCCTCACTCCGCCGGACGTGATCAGCCAGCTCTCGCTCGCGCTGCCCCTGATGGTGCTCTACGAGGGCTCGATCTGGTCGGTCGGCTACGTGGAGAAGAAGGCCGCGGGAAGCGACTGAGGCCGCCGCCAAGGCGGGCGCCAAGCCCGAGGCAACCGCGGAGTAGGGCGCGGCATCCGCCGAACTTCAGCTCTTTTTTCTCTTTCGGCACAAGCTCGCCTTTCCCACCTCTCGAGCTCCTTTGTCTGAGAGTTCTCGAGTGGCGACGGCTGCGGTCTGGGTCGTCAGTCGCGATCGCCGGTGTTCACCGGTCCCGACATCGGTCGTCGTATCGTCGCGCGGCGCACCGCCGATGAGGACATTCGTGAATGTTGCCCGCCGCGTCATCGCGGATCCTCGTGGCCTCCTCTTCGTCTACGGGTTAATACCGGCGCGGTCTGCCGGCGGGCCCACGTTGCGGCGAGCTGGCGATGGAGCGCCGGCGGAGCGCTGGGTCATTGTCGATAAGCCGCTCGCTCCCGCGAGTGCACCCTCCGGTCCGGAGACGTGGCGTAGCGGCGCGGAACCCGATGCCCCCACGACGCTCGTAGCGCTCCTGGCGCCTCCCGGCGCTCCACCCCGTTAGGGACGGAAAATGGGAGACGCGCGCCCACGCTCGCAAACTGCCGGGCGGCGAAGGGTGGCACCGCGCGCGAAGCTGTATAACGCCCGATTCCGATAACGAGATTCGCCATGCACGACATCCGATGGATTCGCGAAAACCCCGAGGCCTTTGACCGCTGCGCTGGCGCGGCGCGGGCTTGCGGCTGAAGTCCGGCAAGCTGCTCGCGCTCGACGAGAAGCGCCGCACGACGATCCTCAAAGTCGAGCAGATGCAGGCGCGCCGCAACGCGGCCTCGAAGGAGATCGGCGCGGCAAAGAAGAACAAGGACGAGGCGGCTGCGCAAGCAGCTGATGGCCGAGGTTGCGGCGCTCAAGGAACGATCCCGGCGCTGGAGGCCGAGGAGAAGAAATTCTCGGCCGAACTGAACGACGTGCTCGCCGCGATCCCGAACCTGCCGTCGCGGCGAGGTGCCGGACGGCGAGGACGAGACCGGCAACGTCGAACACCATCACTTCGGCGCGAAGCGCAATTATTCGTTCCAGCCGAAGCAGCATTTCGAGCTCGGCGAAGCGCTCGGCTTCATGGATTTCGAGACGGCCGCGAAGCTGTCCGGCGCGCGCTTCGTCGTGCTGAAGAGCGGGCTTGCGCGCATGGAGCGCGCGCTCGGGCAGTTCATGGTCGATGTGCATACGAACGAGCACGGCTACACCGAGATCGCGCCGCCGCTGCTGGTGCGCGACGAGGTGATGTTCGGAACTGGCGCAATTGCCAAAGTTTCGAGAAGATCAATTTTGGGCGCATCGCAGCAGAGCGATGCGCTGTCATGGGACGACTCGCTATGCAAGCGAGGATTGTCGCGGTGGCGGAGCGCAAAGGAATTGCTCAAGGTCAACTCGACATTCACGAAGTCGTTGGACGAGTATCGTCGATAGCTCGACTCTGGCTCATCCCCACCGCCGAAGTCCCGCTGACCAACCTCGTCCGCGAATCCATCGTCGATGAGGCCGAACTCCCGATGCGCCTCACCGCCTACACGCCGTGCTTCCGCGCCGAAGCCGGTGCGGCGGGGCGCGACACGCGCGGCATGATCCGCCAGCACCAGTTCAACAAGGTCGAGCTGGTGTCGATCACGACGCCGGAGGAATCGAAGAACGAGCACGAGCGCATGCTCGCCTGCGCCGAGGAAGTGCTGCGCCGGCTCGGGCCTGCACTACCGCGTCGTGACGCTCTGCACCGGCGACATGGGCTTCGCGTCGCAGAAGACCTACGACATCGAGGTGTGGCTGCCGGGGCAGGGGATGTATCGCGAGATTTCGTCCTGCTCGAACTGCGGCGACTTCCAGGCGCGCCGCATGGACGCGCGCTATCGCGCGCAAGGATGGCGCGCCGCGCTTCGTGCACACGCTCAACGGCTCGGGCGTCGCGGTCGGCCGCGCGCTGGTCGCCGTGATGGAAAACTATCAGCAGGAGGGCGGCTGCATCGCGGTGCCGGACGTGCTGCAGCCTACATGGGCGGCAAGAGATCGAGAACGTCGATCTGAGAAACCACGCCCGTCACCTGAGGTGCGCGCATCGGGTCAATGCGCATCCATCACCAACGACGACGGCATCCACGCGCCCGGCCTCGCCGTGTGCGAGGAGATCGCGCGCGCGCTCTCCGACGACGTCTGGATCGTCGCGCCGGAGACCGACCAGTCCGGCGTGTCGCATTCGCTCTCGCTCAACGATCCGCTGCGGCTGCGCGAGGTCGGCCGACAAGCATTTCGCCGTGAAGGGCACGCCGACCGACTGCGTGATCATGGGCATCCGCCACATCATGAAGGACAATCCGCCCGACCTCGTGCTGTCGGGCGTCAATCGCGGGCAGAACGTCGCCGAGGACGTGACCTATTCGGGCACCATCGCGGGCGCGATGGAGGGAACGACGCTCGGCGTTCCGTCGTTTGCGTTGTCGCAGGCCTACGGGCTGGAGACGCGCGGCAATCCGTTCTGGGACACGGCGCTCCGCCACGGGCCCGACGTGATCCGCAAGGTCTTGAAGGAGGGCATGCCGGAGGGCGTGCTGGTGAACGTGAACTTTCCCGGATTGCGCGCCCGGATGACGTGAAGGGCGTCGCCATCACGATGCAGGGCAAGCGCGATCAGGATCTGCTGCGCATCGATCCGCGCCACGACGGGCGCGGCAATCCGTATTACTGGCTCGACCTTCGCGCGCAAGGAACGGCCGAAGCCGCGCGACGGCACCGACATGGCGGCGGTCGCGAACAAGCGCATCTCGGTCACGCCGCTGCGGCTCGATCTCACCGACGAGCCGTTCATGGCGCAGCTCGGCGCCGTCTTCAAATGATCGGCAACTGGCGCGATCTCTTGCCCTGGGGACAGGACGAGACGCAGCCAACTCCGCCTGACGAACAAGAAAGAGCCAACGGTGTCGACGGTGCCGCGCGGCGAGAACACCGAGCGCGATGGAGTTTTTCCTGTCGCTGCGCCGGCGCGGCATCAGCGACCAGGCTGTGCTGCGCGCCATGGACGCGGTGCCGCGCGAGAAATTCGTGCTGCCGGAGCATCGCCGCCACCGCCTACGGCGATCACGCGATGCCGATCGCGTGCGGGCAGACCATCAGCCAGCCGTATGTCGTCGCCTACATGACCGAGCAGCTCGGCGTGACGCGCGACCATCGCGTGCTCGAGGTCGGCACCGGCTCGGGCTATCAGGCCGCGATCCTGTCGCAGCTTGCCGGTCAGGTGTTTTCGGTCGAGCGCTACCGCACGCTGGCCGACAGCGCGCGCAAGGCGCTCGAGGCGCTCGGCTACGACAACGTCGACGTGGTGGCTGGCGACGGCTTCGAAGGCGTTGCCGGAGCACGCGCCCTACGACCGGATCATCGTCACGGCGGCGGCCGAAACCATCCCGCAGGCGCTGGTCGATCAGCTTGCCGAGGGGGGTATCCTGATCCTGCCGCTCGGCGAGCACGGCGGCCCGCAGCGCATCGTCAAGCTGACCAAGACGGCGGACGGCATGCGCCAGGAAGACCTGATCTGGGTCCGGTTCGTGCCGCTGCTGCCGGGCAGGCGCGCGAACTTTAGGGCATGATCGCGAAAAGTGGGCGCCGGTTGTCGGACAAGATCATGCCCAGACAAAGCCCGCAAGCGCATTAAGGTTGAGCCGCCGTTAGGCTTAAGGCTCCATTTACTGGGTCAGTGGTTTACTCGCGTCGTCCAGTTTGTTGCGTACCGAGTGAGCCACCATGTCCAGCTTTGTCGAGCCGTCCCGCTCGCGCGCCGTGTCGCGTATCGCCATCATGGCGGCCTTGGCCGCTGGCGTGGCCGGCTGCAGCAGCGATTTCTCCCGATTTTCTGAAAATCCGTATCAGCGCCAGCAGGCCTCGCAGAGAGGTCACCGGCTCGGTGCGTCCGCAGCAGCAGGGCGCATCAATCGGCGCCGTCGCAGCGGGTCGAGACGGCTTCGCTGCCGCCGCCCGGTGGCGCACAGCAGCCGAACTACGGCGGATCGGCCTACGGCGGCGCGCCGGGTCCGGTCGCGTCCGCGCCGCAGCCGAGCTATGGCGGCGGAGCCGGCATCGGCACCTATCAGCCGCCCGCGCGGCAGGACATCACCGGCTCGGTGCAGTCAGCCGCGTCACCTGCAGTGCCGCAACGTTGAGCCACGCGCCGCGGGCCACACCGCCCGCGACGCGGCCGGCGCCCGCACTCGCTGCAGCGAACGGTACGCATACGATCGCGCCTGGCGAGACGATCTATTCGCTCGGCCGCAAGTACGGCCTGACCCCGATGGCGATCGCGAAGGCGAACAACGTCGGCCTTGATCATAAAGTGCGTGTCGGCGACCGCATCGTGATCCCGGGGCAGGGCGGTTCGGCGCCGCGTCTCGCGGCTCCCGCGCCTGCTCCGCAGCAGCAACCCGTTCAGCGCGTGTGCCGCAAAGCCCCAGCCCGTTCTGCAGCAGCAGCCCGCTCCTGCGGCTCCTGCGCCGCAGGCTGCCGCGAAGCCGCAGGCCGCCGCGAAGGTCGCGCAGAACATTCCGCCCAAGCAGGCCCAAGCGCCCGCGACCGCCAACCTCGCGGCGCCGGCCGCCGATCCGCTGCCCGAGCCGCCGCAAACCGGGTCGACCGGCAACGCGTCGACCAGCTTCCGCTGGCCGGTGAAGGGCCGCATTAGCGAAGGCTTCGGCCCCAAGCAGAGCGGCGGCCAGAACGACGGCATCAACATCGCGGTGCCGCAGGGCACGCCGATCAAGGCCGCCGAAGATGGCGTCGTCGCCTACGCGGGCAGCGAACTCAAGGGTTACGGCAACCTCGTGCTGGTGCGGCACTCGAACGGCTTCGTCACGGCCTACGCGCACGCGAGCGAACTGAACGTGAAGAAGGGCGAGTCCGTGAAGCGCGGTCAGGTGATCGGCAAGGCCGGCCAGACCGGCAACGTCACGAGCCCGCAACTGCACTTCGAAGTGCGCAAGGGCGCGACCCCGGTCGATCCGACGCAGTACCTGACCGGCGGGTGAGCAGGAGCACGGCCCGGAAAAGTGGGTACCGGTTTTCCGATCAAGGCCGTGCGCAAAAGCAAAAGAGACCTTGATCGGACCTTAGAATGACCTCCAAGGCCTGATCAGCGCGGGGCGGCCGGTTCCTCAAGCGGGACACCGAGCCGCCCCGCGAGGTCGTTACACGACCTCGATCAATTTGCCGCTGTGAATGCTGCGTAACTCCAGCTTGGCTCTATTGGGCAGAGTTTTTGGTGTTGTTTGAGCTGATCACAAGATCGGCGGGCGCGGAGGCTTGCTGACGAACGACAAAGTCGGCGTCTTGGTGATGAGTATTGCCTTCCGCGCGAGGGCTTATTCAAATGCGCTTGTCGGCGCCGCGCCGAGTTGAATATTGTAGATGTGGACGGCCTGTGGCCAGCGCTCTTCAGGAGACGGCCGAGGGCGGGCGGCAGCTGTTCGTCGATCAGAAAGCGGGCCATCAGGCCGCCCTGATCACCGATGATCGACCGCGCGCGCCGCGTAGGCGAGTGCCGCGGCAACGTCGGCTCGCTCAAGGTAGGGATAGTCGTGAACAATCTCGTCGGCGGATACGCCCTCTGAAATCATGTCGAGAATGTCGCTGACGCGAACGCGCGTGCCCCGAATGCATGGCCGCCCACCGCAAATCTCTGGATTGGCTGTGATCCGGTCCGATAACGCGTCGCGTGCGCGGCACGGGTGGTACCGCTGACTTCTGCGCCGCGCTGACTCTGGCAACGCTGATGCGTTTTCGTCTATTCGGGATCTTGCCGTAGCGAGAAAGAAAATTCCGAAGCTCGGATTCGAGTTCTCGTCCAAGAGCCGACTCCAAGTGACCGGCTCAAACCAGTCGTCCAGCGTGCGCTCCGTCTCCCCGCCGTCCCTTCGGTCGTAGGAGCTTAAATACTGTTCGGCTGTATTCCCCACGTATCCCACGAACTTGCTGGGACCAAAAAGCCACCGTCCATCTTCCGCGCGCACCGCGTACCATGCCGGATGGCGGCTCATCCGCGCGATCAAATCGGAATGACCCTCGAGATCTTGCTGGTACCGTACGACGTTCTCAACGACTTGCTTGAAGCTCGCAGCCAACGCTTTTCGCGATAGTGTCGGCATCGACACCTCCAGAACTCAGAGGATTTTACCTTTCAGTGAAAATGTAAATGGAAAGGGGCGGCCGGTTCCTCAAGCGGGACACCGAGCCGCCCCGCGAGGTCTTGGACGTATTGCCAGGCGACACGGCCCGAGCGCGAGCCACGCGTGGTCGCC
This sequence comes from uncultured Alphaproteobacteria bacterium, assembly GCA_963779545.1. Lineage (GTDB taxonomy): Bacteria > Pseudomonadota > Alphaproteobacteria > Rhizobiales > Xanthobacteraceae > PALSA-894. The sequence goes on from CAVZYQ010000023.1 coordinate 947,851, forward strand.
CATTCCAGCGCCTCGGCACGCAGCGTGTCGGCGTCAATCTTGATTTTGTGGTGCTTAACGTAGCCGTGCACCATCTCGAGGAACTCGTCCTGGCTGCAGCGGTGAAACCCGAGCCACAGCCCGAAGCGATCCGACAGTGAGACTTTCTCTTCGACCGCTTCACCAGGATTGATCGCGGTCGAGCGCTCGTTGTCCATCATCTCGCGCGGCATCAGGTGGCGGCGGTTCGACGTCGCATAGAAGATCACGTTCTCGGGGCGGCCTTCGATCCCGCCTTCGAGCACGGCCTTGAGCGACTTGTAGGTCGTGTCGTCCTGATCGAACGAGAGATCGTCGCAGAAGATGATCACGCGCTGAGGCAGGCCGCGCAGCAGCGTCATCAGGTCGGGCAGGCTCTCGATATCCTCGCGATGGATCTCGATCAGCTTTAGAAGTCCCGCACCTGGCTTTGCGCCGCTCGCCGCATTGATCGACGCGTGCGAGGCCTTCACCAGCGAGGACTTGCCCATGCCACGGGCGCCCCAGAGCAGCGCGTTGTTGGCGGGCAGGCCTTTGGCGAACCGCTCGGTGTTGTCCATCAGTTGGTCGCGCACGCGGTCGATTCCCCGCAACAGGCCCATGTCGACGCGGTTGACCTTCGGAACGGGAACCAGCCGGCGGCCGTCCGGATGCCAGATGAAGGCGTCCGCGGCGCCCAGGTCGGGCGCGGAGGGCACGCGCGGGGACAGGCGCTCCAGCGCCTCGGCAATACGCCGCAGCGTGTCGGTGAGGTCGTCTGCCGCAGGGGTCTTGGCGTCCATCCGGAAGTGTCCCAGATCAATTGGCGGGGAGCCTTAGCCCATGGGGGTTTGGCACCGCAAGAAGGCCTTCGAATTCGGCCCGAAAGGGGACCTGCGGCGTCGCGCCCCGCAACGTTGCAATTGGGGCATCCGCCGCTATAGTCCGCGCGATTTTGACGGCCGGCCCGGCACTTGGAACGAACCGGGGCACCCGTTCCCCGTCCTACCCTTTGAGGAACCTTGATGTTTATCTCGCCGGCCTACGCCCAGTCCCCGTTCGGTGGCAACACCGACATGATCACGTCGCTGCTGCCGTTCGTCCTTATTTTCGTGATCATGTACTTCCTGATCCTGCGCCCGCAGCAGAAGCGGGTGAAGCAGCACGCCGAGATGGTGAAAAACGTGCGCAAGGGCGACACGGTGATCACATCCGGCGGGCTGGTCGGCCGGGTGACCAAGGTGATCGACGACGATCAGATCGAGGTCGAATTGTCCGAAGGCGTACGCGTGCGGCAGATGCGGCAGATGGTGACCGACGTGCGCGCCAAGGGCGAGCCGGTCAAGGACGACGAGACGAAAAGCTGATCGGTCGAAGAGGCGGACGGCTCCATGCTCCATTTTTCACGCTGGAAAGCGCTGGCGACGTTGCTGACGGCGCTGATCGTGTGCCTGTTCGCGGTACCGAATTTCTTTCCCGAAAAGACCGTCAAGTCGTGGCCGGCGTGGGCGCAGCGCCACATGGTGCTCGGGCTCGATTTGCAGGGCGGCTCGCATATCCTGCTCGAGGTCGACCTCAACGATGTGCGCCAGCAGAAGGTGGCGACACTGCGCGACGACGTGCGGCGCGTGCTGCGCGATGCGCGTGTCGGCTACACCGGCCTCGCTTCCCGCGACCTCACCGTGGAGGTTCGTATTCGAGAGGATAGCGATCTCCAGAACGCGATGACCAAGTTGCGTGACCTCTCGCAGCCCCTCGGCGGTCTGCTCAGCGCCACCGGCCAGCGTTCGATCGATATCGTCGAGGCCGGCAACCGGCTGATCCGGATGACCATCACGCAACCGGCGATCACCGAGCGCGTGCGGCAGGTGATCGAGCAGGCGACCCAGATTCTCGAACGGCGCCTCAACGCGACCGGTACCGTCGAGCCGCTGATCCAGCGTCAGGGTCTCGACCGCATTCTGGTGCAGGTGCCGGGCGTCGATGATCCGGAGCGAATCATTGCGCTGGTGCAGACCACCGCGAAGCTGACGTTCCGGCTCGTCGACCAGACGACCAGCGTCGACCAGGCGAAGCAGGGGCGCGTGCCGCCCGAGTCGGAAATCCTCAAGGGCACCGAAAAAGACGGCGCACCAGAATACCTGATCGAAAAGCGCATTCTGGTCGCGGGCGAGGACCTCACCGACGCGCAACCGGGATTTGACCAGCGCACCAGCGAGCCGATCGTCACCTTCAAGTTCAACACCAACGGCGCGCGCCGCTTTGCGCAGACGACGCAGGAGAACGTTGGCCGTCCCTTCGCCATCGTTCTCGACGACAAGGTGATCTCCGCGCCGGTCATCCGCGAGCCGATCCTCGGCGGCTCCGGCCAGATTTCCGGCAGCTTCACGGTGCAGCAGGCCAACGACCTCGCGGTGCTGCTGCGCGCCGGCGCGCTGCCGGCGCGACTTACCCCGATCGAGCAGCGCGTGGTCGGCGCCGGCCTCGGGCAGGACTCGATCACCAACGGCACGCGCGCGGCCTATCTCGGCGCTGCGCTGGTCGTGCTCTCGATGCTCCTGATCTACGGCAAGTTCGGTTTGATCGCGAACATCGCGGTCGCGATCAACGTCGCGATGATCTTCGGCGTGCTGTCGCTGCTCAATGCGACGCTGACTCTGCCCGGCATCATTGGCATCGTGCTCACCATCGGCATTGCGGTGGATTTCGAACGTGCTGATCTACGAGCGCATCCGCGAGGAGGTCCGCTCGGGCCGCACCGCGATCGCGGCGATCGACGCCGGGTTCACGCGCGCGCTCGCGACCATTCTCGACAGCAACATCACGACCTTCATCGCCGCAGCGGTGCTGTTCTTCATCGGTACCGGGCCGGTGCGCGGCTTCGCGGTAACGCTCGGCATCGGCATCATTACCACCGTGTTCACGGCGTTCACCCTGACGCGGCTGCTGGTGTCGTGGTGGGTCCGTTACGCGCGGCCGCAACGCCTCCAGATTTCGTGACGGAATTATAGATGCGCTTTTTCAACATACCCCTGGTCCGGATCGTCCCCGACGACACCAAGTTCGACTTCATGCAGTTCCGCCGGATCAGCTTTCCGATCTCGGCGCTGCTCTCGATCGTGGCGATCGTGCTGTTCTTCCATCCCGGCCTCAATCTCGGTATCGATTTTCGCGGCGGCACGCTGATGGAAGTCCAGACCAAGGCGCCAGCCGACATCGCGCAGATGCGCACCACGCTGGGCGGCCTCGGGATCGGCGAGGTCCAGTTGCAGGGTTTTGGCGGTCCGCGTGACGTGCTGATCCGCGTCGCGCAGCAGCCTGGCGGCGAGCAGGCACAGCAAGCGGCGGTCGACAAGATCAAAGGCGCCCTCGGCGCGGACATCGAATACCGCCGCGTCGAAGTGGTCGGCCCGCGCGTCTCGGGCGAACTCCTGTCCTACGGCACGCTCGGTCTCATCACCGCCATCGGCGCGATCCTGGTCTATCTCTGGTTCCGCTTCGAATGGCAGTTCGCGCTCGGCGCCATGATCGCGAACGTGCATGACCTGGTGCTCACCCTCGGCTTCATGTCGCTGATGCAGATCGACTTCGACCTGACCTCGATCGCGGCGCTGCTCACGATCCTCGGCTATTCGCTCAACGACACCGTCGTGGTGTTCGACCGTATCCGCGAAATGCTGCGGCGCTACAAGAAGCTGCCGATGGCGGACCTCCTGAACATCTCGATCAACTCGACGCTGTCGCGCTCGATCATCACGCACTTGACGGTCACGCTCGCGCTGCTGGCGCTGTTCTTCTTCGGCGGGCACGCGATCCACGGCTTCGTCACCACGATGATGTTCGGCGTGGTGCTGGTCGGCACCTACACGTCGGTCTTCATCGCGGCGCCGATCCTGATCTATCTCGGCGTCGGCACCGGCCGGCAGGAGTCCGCCGAAGCGGCCGAAGGCGTGAAGAGCGCGAATATCCGCTTCTCGACCTAGCGTGCATGGCGGAAGACCGGCACCTACCGCGGCAAGCCGGGATCGACGCCTACGGCAAAGGCGGCTTCCGCTTCGCCGACATGTCGCACCGCGGCTCGATCCTGTGCCTGCCGGCCGGCATCTGGGCCTGGCCGGTGACGTCGCCGGCCGAGATCACCGAAGAAAGCCTGGCGCGCGCGTTCTCGTCCGGCGTGGAACTGTTGATGCTCGGCACCGGCAAGCAACCCTGGTTCATGCCGGAGGCATTACGCTGGCGCTTCCGCGATGCGCGCATCGGGGTCGACGTGATGCCGACCGGCGCGGCGGTGCGCACCTACAACATCCTGTTCGGCGAGAACCGCCGTGTCGGCGCCGCACTGATCGCGGTGGACTGAGCGCAGGCCTGCGCTAGGGTCGCGACATGGAGGCCGCCTACCGCCACTGCGAAGAACTGGTCCGCGCGTCCGACAAGGACCGCTATCTGGCGACGCTGTTTGCACCGGCGGATCGCCGCGGACCTCTGTTCGCGCTTTATGCCTTTGCCAATGAGATCGCGACCGTGCGCGACCGCGCGCGCGAGCCGATGCCGGGCGAGATCCGTCTGCAGTGGTGGCGCGATGTGTTGGGCGGAGAGCGGAGAGGAGAAGCGGAGGCCAATCCGGTTGCGGCGGGGCTCCTCGGTACGATCGCGCGCTTCCGGCTATCGTCCGAACAACTGCTCGAACTGATCGAAGCACACGCTTTCGATCTCTACGACGATCCGATGCCGACGCTCGCGGCACTGGAGGGTTACGCGCGCAAGACCGCAATGTTCGCGCCGGCGGCGCAGATCGTTGCGGACAATCACACGGGTCTTGTTCCGCTTGCGATCGAGCATGCGGGAATTGCGACCGCGCTCACCGGCGTGTTGCGCTCCTTTGCGCGTCATGTGTCGCGGAGTCAGCTCTATCTTCCGCTCGACATTCTCGACCGCCACGGCGCGCGCTTGGACGATATCCGCGCCGGGCACATGACGCCCGCGCTGCGTGCCGCGCTGGCGGACCTGCGTGGCGAGGCGCGCCGGCATCTCGCGCTGTTTGAAGCCGCATTGCCCGAATTGCCGGCCACAACGATGCCGGCCGTCCTGCCGGTCGCGCTCCTGCGCGGCGATCTCGCCCTGATGGACCGCGCCGATTACGACCCGTTCAGGACGCCGGTCGGCGTCGCGCAATGGCGCCGCCAGTGGACGCTGTGGCGCACCGCGCGCCGCTACGCCGGCTTGATGCGGGGTTGAGACTCGATATCGGTGAGCATGGCCTTGGCGATCTCGTGCTCGCCCATCACCGCCAGCGTGGCGCCGTGGCGCATCAGGTGCGCGCTCTCTTCCTCGGAATGGGAGCGTGCAAGGATGCGCAGCGCGGGATTGATCCGCCGCGCCTGCTCGACGACCTGGCCGCCCTCGAAGGCGTCCGGCACCGCGACCAGAAGGCAGCGCGCATTCGCGAGGTTCGCGGCCGCGGCCACCTCCGGGTCGGCCGCGTTGCCGGCGATCGTCTCAATGCCTGCAGCCCTCAATTTCTGCACCGCGCTGGAATCGCTTTCGATCACAAGCAGCGGCGTCCTGGCGGCCGCGAGGGGCGGCGAAATGAAGCCGCCGACGCGGCCATGGCCGACCAGCACGACATGATCGGTCAGGCTTGTGATCGGGATCGGCTCGCGGCTCGCGGTCTCCGCCGGCGCCGGCTGCCCGGTGGCGGATGGCTTGGGCCGCGCCAGGTACCAGTCGAGGCCAGCGAACAGCAGCGGATTGAGCAGGATCGAGAAGATCGCGCCCGCGAGGATCAGGTCGGAGCCTTCCTTGGGCAGCAGTGCGAGGCTCACGCCAAGACCCGCGAGGATGAAGGAGAACTCGCCGATCTGGGCGAGGCTCGCCGAAATCGTCAGCGCGGTCGGATTGGGATGGCCGAACAGGCGCACGATCGCAAACGCCGCGAGCGACTTGCCGATCACGATGATGAAGATGGTGGCGAGCAGCGGCCATGGCGCGGTCAGCACGATGGACGGGTTGAACAGCATGCCGACGGAGGCGAAGAACAGCACCGCGAAGGCATCGCGCAGCGGCAGTGTTTCCTGCGCGGCGCGCTGGCTCAGTTCGGATTCGCTTAAGATCATGCCGGCGAAGAACGCCCCGAGCGCAAACGACACGCCGAACAGTTCGGCCGACCAGTAGGCGGCACCGAGCGCGATCACCAGCACGGAGAGGCGGAACAGCTCGCGCGAGCCGGTGTGCGCCATCGCATGCAGGATCCACGGGATGATGCGCTTGCCGACGATCAGCATCACGGCGACGAATGCCGCGACCTTGGCGAGCGTCAGCCCCACGGGCCATGCCAGCGCCAGCACGCTTGCGCCCGCATCGCCCTTGAAAATCGGGGCGAGGGCGGGGAGCAGCACCAGCGCCAGCACCATTGCGAGGTCTTCGACGATCAGCCAGCCGACCGCGATGCGGCCTCGCTCGGTCTCGATCAGGCGCCGCTCCTGCATGGCACGCAGCAACACGACGGTGCTGGCGACGGAAAGCGCGAGACCGAAGACGACACCTGCGCCGATAGACCAGCCGAGCGTCCAGGCGAGTCCCATGCCGAGCGCAGTTGCGAGCGCGATTTGCACCACGGCGCCGGGGATCGCGATGGCGCGGACCGATAGCAGGTCGTCGAGCGAGAAATGCAGGCCAACGCCGAACATCAGCAGGATAACGCCGATCTCGGAAAGCTCGTTGGCAAGCCCCTGATCGGCGACAAAGCCTGGCGTGAACGGCCCGATCGCGATACCGGCAAGCAGATATCCGACCAGCGGCGAGGCCTTTAGCCGATGCGCGATGACGCCGAACAGCCACGCAAGCGCCAAAGCGACGACGATCGTGGAAATCAGCGGCGTGTCATGCGGCATCAGGTGACTTCTGCCGGCCGGGTTGCGGCTTCTGCGGTGACGACCGCAGCTTCGGTCACACGCGACTCCCGCGGCACCAACCCGGATTCGCGTGCGTCGGCAATCATGGCCTGCGCGATCAGGTTCTCGCCCATGATGACCTTGGTGGCGCCATGGCGCACCAGATGTTCGGTTTCCTCGTCGGAGTGCGACCGCGCGATGATCGGGAGTTTCGGATTGATCGCATGCGCCTGCTCGACGACCTGTCCGCCCTCGAAACCGTCGGGGATTGCGACCAGCAGGCAGCGCGCTGCCGGATAGTTGGCCGCGCGCGCAAGCTCGGGATCGGCCGCGTTGCCGCTGATCGCCTCCATGCCGCGATTGCGCAGCGTCTCGATCAGATCGTCGTCGCTCTCGATCACGAACAGCGGCACTTTCGCGGCGTGCAGGGCGGCGCCGACCACGCTGCCGACACGGCCATAGCCGACCAGCACGACATGATTGGTCAGGCGCGTGACCGGGATCGGCTCGCGAGTCGGCGTCTCGACGGCCGCGGGCTCGGTCTCATCGGGAGCTTTCGGCGCCGGCTCATGGTGGGCGCGCAGCCAGTCGGCGCCTGCAAACAGGAACGGCGTCAGCATGATCGAGATCAGCGCGCCTGCCAGAATGAGATCACGGCCGGCGGCGGGCAGCAGGCCGAGGCTGACGCCAAGGCCTGCAAGGATGAAGGAAAATTCGCCGACCTGTGCGCGGCTTGCAGCAATCATCAGCGCGGTGGATTCAGAGTGGCGGAACAGCCGCATGATGAAATAGGCCACCGACGATTTCGCAACGACGATGATCAAGAGCGTTGCGATGAGCGAAAAGGGGTTGCTCAGGATGACGGAGGGATTGAACAGCATTCCCACGGAAACGAAGAACAGCACCGCGAAGGCGTCGCGCAGCGGCAAGGTCTCCTGCGCGGCGCGCTGGCTGAGCGCGGACTCGCTCAGGATCATGCCGGCGAAAAACGCGCCGAGCGCGAACGATACGTCAAAGAGAGCTGCGGCGCCGTACGCAACGCCGAGCGCAATCGCCAGCACAGCGAGGCGAAACAGTTCGCGCGAGCCGGTGTGCGCCACATAGTGCAGAATCCACGGGATGACCCGTCGCCCGACCAGCCACATCAGCACGAGGAAGGCACCGAACTTGCCCAGCGTGATGACCAGCGGAAGCGCGAGCGTCGAAAGGTGCACCCCCGCATCGCCCTTGGTGAGATTGGCGAGCGCGGGAAGGAAGACGAGGACCAGCACCATCGCGAGGTCTTCGACGATCAGCCAGCCGACCGCGATGCGCCCGCGCTCGGTCTCGATCAGCCGCCGCTCCTGAAGAGTCCGCAGCACGACGACCGTGCTGGCGACCGACAGCGCGACACCGAAGACCAGCCCGGTCATGAGCGGCCAGCCAAGCAGCCACGACAACGCGACGCCGAGCGCGGTCGCGGCCGCGATCTGCACGATGGCACCCGGGACCGCGATGGCGCGCACCGAGAGCAGCTCTTCCAGCGAGAATTGCAGCCCGACGCCGAACATCAGCAGAATGACGCCGATTTCCGCGAGCTCGTTGGCGATCGTCTGGTCGGCGATGAAACCCGGCGTGAACGGTCCGATGACAATGCCGGCAAGCAGGTATCCGACAATGGGTGAAGCCTTCAGCCGATGGGCGACCGCGCCAAAGGCGAATGCCAGCACAAGGCCCACCACGATAGTCGAGACGAGTGGCGAATAGTGCGGCATTAAGGCTCCATTGGCGTGGCTCACGGCCCGCCGTTCAAATCATATACGCGGTGTCCCGGGCAAATCAGAACGTAAAACGATCACGCAGATTGCGCCGGTCGGCAATGATTTTTGCCGCGATGCGACGCTCGGTCTCGTTGGCGAACAGGCTCTCGAGTTGGTCGAGCTGGTTCATGGCGATCAGCTGCAGGATCTCGATGCGCGCCGATCCGTCGGCATGACGCGGCAACGCCTCGACCAGTTGCAGCCGTTCGGGCGCCTGGGCGCGGCCGATGTGCGAAACCATGTAGTCGCGGATGGCGCCCTCGTTGGCCCCCGTCTTGCCCTCCACGAAGGCATAGAGACCGGTGCCGACGCGCCGGTCAGGAAATGCCAGCACCACGACGTCCTGCACTTGGGGATGGCTTTTCAGCCGCGCCGCGATCGCCGGCGCATCGTTGACCAGCCGCGGACCGCCGCCTTCGCGATCCGTGAAGCCGAACAGGCCGCGCGTGACCCAGATGTAGACCTTCTTGCCGGTCGCCATCCAGAGCAGCGTCAGCCAGGTCTTGCGCGCGAGGATGCGCTTCTCGGTCGCCGTCAAGGCTTCCGGAACGTAGGAGCGCTTGTGCTTGAGGTAATGGCGAATGTCCTCATAGGCGGCGAGACGGAAGAACCGTCCGCGGCGGCTGGGCTGGGCGGAGAGCTGGAAGTCCGTCAGGTAGGCTTTGCCATCCGTGCCACGCAGCCAGTTCTGCTCCTTGGCGAGATCGTTGTGGCAGAAGCCTGCGCCATGCAGCTTGCGCAGCACCACGCGGGCGGAGCGGAAATAGCCGCGGTCGCCAAGCGGGCGCGCGATATGCAGCGGTACGCCGTCGATCCAGCGGCGCACCAGCACGCGCTTGCCGGCGAAATACAGCAGCGGCGCGATGCCGAGCGGACCCACGATCGTGAGCGCGCGCTCCTCGCGCGCGAGGAAGTTGCGCGCGAAAACCCAGGTCCACCACGGCACCTGGTCGATCCGCCGTGCCACCGCGTCGACGTCGCCGTCGGGGCCGTGAAAGGTGCCGCGCTCGACGATCGAGAAGATGTCGCGCTTGAGCACGACGTTGCGATGCCAGCGCTCGCCGAGTTCGGCCGGCACCGCATCGTGCTCGTCGTGCGCATCCGCGCCGGTGTGCGTGCTGTCGGCCGTCATCTATTCGGCGGCCGCCGGGAAAGCATCGCCGGACATCCAGCGGTCGAGATCGGCGAGCGCGCGTTGGCTCAATTCGCGCTTCTTTGCGACAGTCTTTGCGGGGCCGCGCAGGCGCTCGCCATCCGGACCGCGCGTCGGCATGCGGGTCAGCGGCGGAAAAAGCCCGAAATTGACGTTCATCGGCTGGAACGAGCGCGGGCCGGCATCGATCGTCTCGATGTGGCCGCCCGTGATGTGGCCGAGCAGGGCGCCGTGCGCCGTGGTCGGCGGCGGCAGAACAATCTCGTCGCCAAGCCGTTCGGCAGCCGCGAAACGGCCGGCGAGGCCGCCGATCGCCGCGGATTCGACGTAGCCCTCGCAGCCGGTGATCTGCCCGGCAAAGCGCAGGCGCGGCTGCATGCTGAGACGCAGCGTGCCGTCGAGCAGCTTCGGCGAATTGAGATAAGTGTTGCGGTGGATGCCGCCGAGGCGTGCGAACTCGGCGTTCTCCAGCCCCGGAATGCTGCGGAAGACGCGCACCTGCTCGGCATGCTTCAGTTTGGTCTGGAAGCCGACAATGTTGAACAGGGTGCCGAGCTTGTTGTCCTGCCGTAGCTGCACGACCGCGTAGGCTTTCACCGTCGGGTCATGCGGATTGGTCAGCCCGAACGGCTTCATCGGACCGTGACGCAAGGTCTCGGGCCCGCGCTCCGCCATCACCTCGATCGGCAGGCAGCCGTCGAAATACGGCGTGTCCTTCTCCCACTCGTGGAACGTGGTCTTGTCGCCGGCGCACAGTGCCTCGACAAAGGCGCCGTACTGCTCGCGCGTCATCGGGCAGTTGATGTAGTCGGCGCCGGAGCCGCCGGGGCCGGCCTTGTCGTAGCGCGACTGAAACCACGCGACCGACATGTCGATCGAAGTCACGATGCACGATCGGCGCGATGGCATCGAAGAAGGCGAGCAAGTCTTCGCCGGTCAGGGACCGCACCGCATCGGACAGCGCAGGCGAGGTGAGGGGGCCGGTTGCGATGATGACGGAATCCCAGTCCGGCGGCGGCAGGGCGATTTCCTCGCGCCGGATGTCGATTAGCGGGTTGGCTTCGAGCGCCGCAGTCACCGCGGCGGAAAATCCTTCGCGGTCGACCGCGAGCGCGCCGCCCGCCGGCACCTGATGCGCGTCGCCGCAACGCATGATCAGCGAGCCGAGACGGCGCATCTCTTCGTGCAGCAGGCCGACCGCATTGGTCTCCCGGTCGTCCGAGCGGAAGGAGTTGGAGCAGACGAGCTCGGCAAGCAATTCCGTCTTGTGCGCGGCTGTCGCACGCACCGGGCGCATCTCGTGCAGCGCGACCGGTATGCCGCGGCTCGCGATCTGCCATGCGGCTTCGGAGCCGGCGAGGCCGCCGCCGATGATGTGAACCGGTTGCATTCGCAAGGTGGTCATTTAAAACTGGACCCCTGTCAACCCGGCGCGGAATCGCGCTTTATCGGGCATTAGTTCGGGGCGATGAAGTCGGTGCGGACGGCTTGTCTGGCGGTGTTCGGGCTGATTGTGGCCGCTGCTCCTGCGGCGGCGGTGGAACTCGACTTCGGCATCGTCAAGACGCTGGAGCAGCTGTCGCTGCCGGTCCCCGATCCCGCGAATCCGATCGTCTGTCACGGTTTTGGCTGCGCCTATCAGACGCGCATCCTGCTCCGAAACACCGACAGGGTGCAGATCAAGAAGCTGTTCGGCCCGCAGGCGGCGAAATCAGCCGATGCGGAGCGCAAGGCGATGGCCGCCATCATGGCATGGTTCGAGAAGCGCGTGGCGGCGGAGGCCGGCACCGCGAACGCAAGGGCGCGTGCCGGGCTTGGTTCGGCAGGCGATCCGTCGCAGTTCGATTGTCTCGACAAGACCAGCAACACGGTCGGCGTCCTCGCCATCCTGATGGAGATGGGGCTACTCCGGCATCACGTGATCGATGCGCCGGAATCGCGCGGGCTGATCGTCAACGGCTTGCCGCACACGGCCGCCGTGGTTCGCGAGCGAAAGAGCGGGCAGAAGTGGGTGGTGGACGGTTGGACCCACAATAACGGCGAACCGCCCGACGTGATGCCGCTCGAAACCTGGCTCACCCAAATCTGAAAACGAACGATTGGCTGAAACGAAAACGCCCGCATTGGGCGGGCGTCTTCGGATGTTCTCTGTGCGGCAGCGGTCAGGCGTGCGCGTTGTTCCAGGCAACCGTCACGATCTCGGAGCGCGTGATGCCGATATCGGCCAGTTCGCGGTCATTGAGGCGGTTCAGTTCGCGCAGGCTCTGGTTATAGCGTCGCCAGGTGCGCAGAAACTCGATGAAACGGGAGATCAGCATGGGGGTCGTCCTTTTCTTCGTCTTGTTTGGAGATCTGGATCAGACCTCTTGATGCCCGAATATAAGAAAGATTCTGCACCGCAACACAGGTAATGTTGCGGTGCAGCTATACGGAACTCGCATGACGAAAGTGATGCTTTCTTAAGCGTTTAGCTCCGCGGTCAGCGTCCATGCAAGGCGACCTGCTTGATCTGGCTGCGGTTGATGCCGATGTCCTGGAGCGTCCGTTCGTCCATCTCCGGAGAGCTGCTGCACGGCCATCCGGTATCGCCGCCACGCGGCAAATGCCCGGATCATCTGGGCGAGATACATTTTCTGGTCCTTTCTTCAGGTTTGCGCGGGCGCGCGGGATGCCGACCCGACACATGTTCGTCGATACTGCAGTGCAATAAGTTCACGAACAGACCGTTAAAATCCCACATTATCCCGCATATCTAGCCCTAGATTTCGCATGGCTCCCGAAACGAGAGATGCGGCGCGATGCGCTCGCGCGGCTGCGCGCGAGTTCGACTAGACTGGCGCGGAAAACCGGGAGCCGCTCATGCGCATACGCCTGTACGCCCTTGCCGCCGTCATGCTGTTTGCCGGTGCCGCCGATGCCGCCGCTGCCGACGTGAAAATCCTCACCGCCGGCGCCATGAAGGCGGTGGTGCTCGAACTGGTCCCGGCCTTCGAAAAGCAGACCGGGCACAAGGCTGTGGTGGACAACGATACCGCAGGCGGACTGCAGAAGCGCATCGAAGGTGGAGAGGCGTTCGACCTCGCGGTGATCACCCCGGGCGTCATCACGAACCTCGCCGGAAAGGGCAAGGTCGTCGGCGACAGTCGCGTGAACGTCGCGCGGGTCGGCGTCGGCATCGTGGTGAAGGAGGGTGCGGCAGCACCGGATGTCAGTACCGTCGACGCGTTCAAGCGCGCGTTGATGGCGGCGAAGACCGTCGCCTACATCGACCCCGCCTCCGGCGGATCGAGCGGCATCTATCTCACGGGCCTGTTCGACAAGCTCGGCATCGCGGCGGACATCAAGCCGAAAGCTAAGCTGAAGCAAGGCGGCTATGTCGCCGATCTGATCGCGAGCGGCGAGGCCGAACTCGGCCTGCACCAGATCAGCGAAATCCTGCCCGTGAAGGGCGTGAAGCTGGTCGGCCCGCTTCCTGCCGAAATCCAGAACTACACGACGTACGCGGCGGCGGTTGGCACGGACGCCAAGCAGGCGGACGCCGCGCGCGCTCTGATCAAGATCCTGGCCGGGCCGGACGCAGAAAGCGTGCTCAAGTCGCGCGGCATGGAACGGCCCCCGTCTTGAACGCGGCGGTAACTTCGCTCGACTAAAGCGAACGTGCGCCTGAGAGGATGAGGATGACGTGACCGCAGAGCTTCCCGCGATTCCATTCCGCGATGTGCGTGACGGCGGACCGCTGCGCCATGCCGTCGAGGCGGCTGTCGAGGCGCGCGCGTTGCGCGACGATTGCCTCGCGTGGTTTCCGAAGCACGCCCGTCACATGGTCCCGCTGCTCGATGGAATCACCCGCCGCTGGCTGATGCGCTCGAACTCGCCCTACAAGGCCGAAATCGCCGCCATCGCGGGCGCGCTTGGGTTTCCCGGTGTGTGGTTTCTCAACGGCTCATACCAATGGGGTTGCACGTCCTACGCTCGCGATGAAGACGCGCCTTGGCTGGTGCGCACGCTCGATTGGCCGTTTCCGGGTTTGGGCCGGCACGTCGAGGTCGCCCGCATGGCGGGCAGCGCGGGCGACTATTACTCGGTGACATGGCCGGGCTTTGTCGGCGTGCTGACCGGCATGGCGCCGGGCCGTTTCGCCGCGTCGATCAATCAGGCGCCGATGTGGCGGCGCACGCGGCGTCCATGGCTGCGGCCGTTCGACATGATGGCGAACGCTGTCGACAACCTGGCCGCTACGCCACATGCCGCCGGATCAGTTGCTGCGCGAGGTGTTCGAGAGCCGCTGCGGATTTCTCGACCGCGCGGCGGCGGCTTGAGACGACGCCGATCGCGCGTCCGGTTATTTACACACTGGCCGGGTGCGAGCCGGGCGAGCGCTGCGTGATCGAGCGCAGGGTCGACAGCTTCACGACCCGCTACGAGGACACCGGCGCGGCGAATGACTGGCTGGCTGTAACCGAGCCGTGGGAAGCGCGCATGGGCGGCGACAAACTGTTCGTCTGGAGCTACCACGAGGCCGGCGACAACAGCCGCTCGCGCCGCGAGGCGCTGGCGGCTTGGAAAGAGCCGTTCGGACGGCGAGTTCGCCTGGGTCGTGCCGCCGGTGCTCAATCGCTATACGCGTATCGCGGTCGAAATGTGCGCCGCCACCGGCGTTCTGCGTGTGGCTGGCTATGAGGAAATCGAAGGTGCGACGGAGCCGCAAGGCCGTCACACAGACCTTTGCGATTGCGACGTCGCCCGCCAAAGCCCGCACGCCTGTACTGGCGTCTTGAGGTGCGGCGCGATCAGGCGGCGTCCTGATCCGGCGGCACCACGGTCATGCCGCGTTGCAGGAGCACGTGCCGCACCCACAAGGTGCTGACGAATTCCACGATCCCGGTCGCGATCAGCATGGCCAGCGCGTTGAGCTGGAAGCCGGAGAGCGACAGATAACCGATCACCCACAGTACCCCGATGATGATGCCGGTCATGACGGGCGCAATAGCGAGCACTGCGCCGATCACGCCGGCGGCGCGGACCCTGAGCGCGGTGTCCAGCAGCAGCCAGAGCTGGATCGTGATGTAGCCGAGCGAAAGCCAGCCCGGCAGGCTCCAGATCCAGGTCTGAACTTGGTTCGGCGTGTAATTCGGCACGTACTTGAAGAACAGGAACGCGAGCACCGAAACGGTTAGCGTCAGGAAGATGCTCACCATTTCGGTCGAGAAGCGGCTTCGCGGCCTGGCCATCCATTCCTCCAATGCGCCGATCCGGGATCCGGATTCGTGCATCGGAGGTTAGCGCATTTTCATCGTCTCGCCATCGGCGTCGCGGCCGCAGTTCGGCCCGCTATGCGCGGTCCTTGCGCCGTCCGGGAAACAGCGATGCCGGGAAGTCCGCGGCGTAGCGATGCTCGCGCGGCACCGGATCGCGAAAGCGCGGCTGCGGATTAGGGTCGGGTTCAACCACCTTGCGATAGAGGTGCCAGGTTGCGTGTCCGAGGACTGGCATCACGACCGCGAGCCCGAAGAACGCGGGGAGGGAGCCGATCACCAGCAGCGCCGCGACGATCAGGCCCCATGCGGCCATCGGCACGGGATTCGCCAGCACGGCGCGCACCGAGGTGAGGATCGCACCGGCCGCGCCGACGTTCCGGTCGAGCAGCATCGGGAACGACACGACGCTCATCGTCAGGACCGCCACGGCGAACAGGAAGCCAATGCCGTTTCCGACGACGATCAGCGTCCAGCCCGCAGGCGTGGTGAGCACCTGATGGATGAAGTCCGGCATCGAGGCGGCCGGCTGATAACCGAAGTTCGCCACATAGATCGCCTGCGCGACCGCGATCCACACCAGGAAGATCGCGACCAGCAGCAGGCCGAGCGCCACGATCGCGCCGAGCGAGGGCGAGCGGAAGACATCGAGCGCGTGACGCCACGACACGTCGAGGCCCTGCTCGCGCCGCCGGCTCATTTCGTAGAGGCCGAGCGCCGCGAGCGGGCCGATCAGCGCGAAGCCTGCGGCGAGCGGAAACAGCAGCGGGAGGACATTCGCGCCAAGCACCCAGCGGGCAAGCAGGAAGCCGACAATCGGATAAATCAGGCAGAGAAATACAGCGTGGCTCGGCATCGCGCGGAAGTCGTCGAGGCCGCGCGCGAGCGCGTCCTTCAGGTCGGCGAATTCGATCTTACGGACTTGGGGGTGTGCTTCGAGGTCAGTGCCGGCGATCACATGGGAGTGCATACGTCTCTCCTTCGCTTGGCCCTACGGCCGCGAGGCGACGGCATCCCCCCATTTGCCGGCCGCCAGTGCGACCTGCTTCGTAGCTCGAGTATAGCGCTTCGGTTGTTGGCCGTCTTCACAATCTCTCGACGCGGACGTGCGAGCGTCGAGCTCAAGCCACCATCGAGGCGCGGCAGAACGCGATCGCGTCGAGCAATTGCTCGCGCGTGAACGGTTTGCGCAGGCAGCAGGTCGCGCCGTAGTCCATCGCGGTGCGGAAGAAATCCGTGTCCACGATGCCGCTGCCGAACGCGTAGCCGGACATCGCGACGATCGGCACGCCCGGCGCGTCGGCGTGAAACACCTTGATCGTCTCGAGCCCATTCATGCCCGGCATGAAGATGTCGACGATCAGGAAATCGAACATGAAGGCTTCGAGCGCCTCGACGGCGGTGTGGCCACATTCGGCCACCACGACGCGATAGCCTTCCTGACGCAGCAGCGCGGCGAGCGTGTCGCGCACCACGGTTTCGTCGTCGACCACGAGAATGCGTTCGGTCATCAGCCCCTCCCGCGCCGGCTTTGCCGGCGAGGCGCCCAGTGAGATGACGCAAGGCCCAGCCTCGAGACACGCGCGAGGCAACTCGGGCCGTTTGACCGAGACGGATTCTTAAATCACGCCGGATGGAACCTGTCCAGCGATTAAGAGATTGCGGTGCAGCATCCGGCGTGTTGAATGCCGCAAACGGAGGTCCGCATGGCCAATCTCACGCTCTATCACGCCTCGCCCTCGCGCTCGTCGATCACGCTCTGGATGCTGGAAGAACTCGGCGAGCCCTACGATGTTCATTTGCTCGGCCTGCAGAACGGCGACAATCGCAAGCCTGACTATCTGGCGATCAACCCGATGGGGAAGGTGCCTGCGCTGAAACACGGCGACACCGTCATCACCGAGGTGGCGGCGATCTGCACCTACCTCGCCGACGCATTTCCGGCCGCGAAGCTGAACGTGCCGATCGGCGACCCGCGCCGCGGTCCGTATCTAAAATGGCTGTTCTTCGGGCCTAGCTGCATCGAGCCGGCGGTGACCGACCGCGCGTTCCCGCGCAAGGAGGAGCCGCGCCGCGGCATGCTCGGCTATGGCGATTTCGACACGACGATGAACACAGTGGCGGAGGCCGTGGCCAAGGGCCCGTGGCTCCTCGGCGAGCAGTTTACCGCCGCCGACGTGGTGGTCGGCGCCCATATCCGCTGGGGCATGATGTTCAAGATGATTCCGGAGCGGAAGGAGTTCGCCGACTACGCGGCGCGCATCGCCGCACGTCCTGCCGCGCAGCGATCTGAGGCGAAGGACAAGACGTTCGCCGCGAAGACATGATCTATGCGCTGCTCGCACTGATGGCGGCGCTCGCGGCCGTTGCGGTGTGGCGCGTTGCCGAGCACGTACGGGACTATCTCGCTATCGCGGCGCTGACGCTCGCGATCATGCCGCTGCTCGCGATGGGCCCGACCGGCGACATGTCGCGCTATCTTCCGGCGCGTTCTCCGATGGCCCCGAAGGTGTCGGCCAGATCATGCTGGCGAGCGCGCTGAGCACGCTGTTCAGCGCGGTGATCCTCGCCGCGATGGCCTGGTGGCTCGTGCGGATGTGCTGGCGGCGCTTCGCATAAGCGGCGAGGGGTCGGCATGCGACACTGGAATCCGCGGCTTTCCAAACGAGCGCTGAGGGGGACGATATTTGGCACCTATGCCAACGGGGAGGACGGCATCCATGCAATGGCTTGCGCTGCCGTGGCGCCGGTGTGGCGCACTCTTCACTGCAATTTTCCTCGCCGGCGCCGCTCACGCGGCCGAGCCCGAGTTCGTACCCTCGGCCGAGTTGCTCGCCGCCGCGAGGAAGGAAGGCAAGATCGTCCTCTACACGGCGAATTTCCTCGACACCGAGCAAGCGGTCGTCAAACGTTTCACGCAACGCTTTCCCGGCATCCAGATCGAAATCGTGCGCGCGCCGACCGGCTCCCTGATCACGCGCGTCAAGACCGAGGCGGCAGCCAACCGGCTGATCGCCGACGTCATCGATTTCACTGACCGGCCGCAGGCGCGGGCCATGGTCGACCTGTTCGCGCCCTATGCGCCGCCGAATGCGGCCGACTATCCGGAGATCGCGCGCACGACCGACCGCTTGTGGCCGCGATCAGGCAATGCATGGACGATCACGTATAATTCCGAGCTTGTGAAGGACCCGCCAAAGTCTTGGGCGGATCTCGTGAAGCCCGAATTCGGCAAGATGCATCTGGGGCAGACCGTGGTCGCTGCCGGCGGCGGCCCCTTCGCCCGGGCGATGTTCGAACGCAAGGTGATGGGCGAGGACTACTGGGCGAAGCAGGCCGCACTGAAGCCCGCGTTGTTTCCGAGCCAGGCTCCGATGGTCGATGCCATGATCCGCGGCGAGATCGGTATTGCGCCGCTGGTCACCGTCCTCGCCATTCCGTTCGCCGCGCAGGGCGCGCCGATCAAATGGTTCTTCGCGCCGGAGGGCGTTCCCGTCACGGTGTTCTGCGCCGGCATCGCCAAGAGTGCCCCGCACCCCAATGCGGCGAAGCTGTTCATGGACTGGGCGCTCTCGCGCGAGGGTCAGGCACTGATGGTCGAACTCGGCTCGTTCGCCTCGATGACGAATGCTCCGATGCCGCCGGGCGTCGACGCCAAGGCGATCAAGACCTGGTACCCGGACGACGCCGAGATCGAGAAGATCATCAAGCCTTGGACCGATGATTGGAACAAGGCCTACAATTACCGCCAATAGCGGCCGGCGCTGCCGCACCAAAAACACATCAGGGAGGCTCCGTGCTCACCGTCACGCGCGACATGATCATGCCGACCACCATCACGGGCTCGTACCCGCGGCCGTTGTGGTTCGACCGCAATCTCGATGGACGCTCGTTTAGAGCCGCGCTCGGTGACTCGTTGTTCCGCGAGCAATACCTCGACGCGGTCGCAAGCATCATCGCCGAACAGGAATCCGCCGGGCTCGACATCGTGACCGACGGCGACAGCCGCTTCGACCTGACCGTCGGCGGCAAGTCGTGGTTCTTCTATCCGATCGAGCGGCTCGGCGGCATCACGGGCCATAAAGATACCTCGCGCGGATGGATGTCGCGCCACGGGCTGCGCCCCGGCAAGATTCTGTGGGAGGTGCAAGAGGCTTATCAGCCCGGCGTCGTCGGCGAGAAGCTGACGCGTGGTCCGCTTGAATATGCCGCCATCTGGCAAGTCGCGCAGCGCATGACTGACCGGCCGCTGAAGTTCGGCGCCATCTGTGCGCCGTCGATGGCCGGGATGCTGTGGAACGCGTTCTACAAGAACGACCAGGAGATGATGCTCGACCTGTGCGACATCATGAATGCGGAGCTGCGCGACATGGCGGATGCCGGATGTCCGCTGATCCAGGTCGAGGAGCCGCCGCACCACATGCGGGCGCAGCAGAAGGAATGTACGGACGCCGATCTTGAGTTCCTCACCGAGGCGTTTAACCGGCAGCTCAAGGGGGTCAACGCCGAGATCTGGGTGCATACCTGCTGGGGCAATCCGAACCAGCAGCGCGTGCACTACAATGTGCCGAGCTACGAGCGCGCGCTGCCGCACCTGCTGCAGCTCAACGGCGACGTGCTGACCATCGAATGCGCGAGCTCGGACGGCAAGGATTTGCCGCTGTTCAAACACATCAAGACCGACAAGAAGATCGCGATCGGCGTGGTCAACCATTGCGACACCGTGGTCGAGCCGGCCGAGAAGGTCGCGGCGCTGATCCGCAAGGCGCTTGAGTTCATCCCGAAGGAGAAGCTCATCATCTCGACCGACTGCGGCTTTGGGCGCGAGGGCCTGTCGCGGCGTATCGCGTTCTATAAGTGCGTGGCTCTGGTCGAGGGAACCAACATCGTGCGCCGCGAACTTGGCCTGCCGGAAGCGCGCGTGCGCGCGGCCGATCCGAAGCTCTGGTTCGCAGGGCGGGAAAGCCGGCGGCTGATCGCCAGAATGCGGAACTGAGGGCCGCTCTCGCCCGTTGACGCATGGCAAAAAGGAACATGCCATGCCGAGCCAACAAGAAATCGAAGCCAAATTCTGGAAGGCGCTGAAGTCCGACATGACCATGATGCTCGGGCTCGACGGCGTCGAGGACGGGCACGCGCGCCCGATGACCGCGCAGATCGAAGGCGAGCGCGGTCCGATGTGGTTCTTCACGTCGAAGGAGAACGCCATCGTGAAGAACATCGGCAAAGGCAATCGCGCGATCGCAACGTTCGCCTCGAAGGGTCACGATATTTTCGCGACAATCCATGGCTCCGTCAGCATCGACAACGACCGCGCCACGATCGACAGGCTGTGGAACCGCTACGTCGCGGCCTGGTTCGAGGGCGGCAAGGACGATCCGAAGCTCGCGCTGCTGCGGCTCGATGCCGAGCAGGCTGAGATCTGGGTCGATGCCTCGAGCCTCGTTGCCGGCATCAAGATGCTGCTCGGCGCTGATCCGAAGGAAGACTACAAGGACAAGGTCGCGAAGGTCGCGCTGCGTTAACGCTACGCGACCAAATCCGAAAATTCGGGATGCTGCGCCACGACCGCGGCCGCAAACGAACAGAGCGGCCGCACCTTCAGGTTCTGCGCCCGGATTTGCTTCAGCATGGCGACGACAAGGCGTGATCCGATGCCTTGTCCGCGCAGCGCGCGTGGCGTTTCGGTGTGCGTGATCGTGATGACGCCATCGATGTTGCGGTAATTCGCAAACGCGATGTGGCCGTCGACATTCAGTTCATAGCGGGCAGGCGTGTTGTCTGTCGCGAGTAATGTCATTGGCTAGCCATTGCGCCGGTGCGTTTCGAGCGCCTGGCCGAACGCCTCGAACAGCTTGCGGTTCACCGGATTTTGTTGCGGGTCGTATTCGGCGTGCCACTGGACGCCGAGCGCGAAGCCGGGAGCGTCCGCGACCCGTATTGCCTCGATGGTGCCGTCTTCCGCCACGCCCTCGACAATGATGCGGTCGCACGCCATGTCGATGCCCTGGCCATGCAGCGAGTTCACCCGGACCGTGTCGCAGCCGAGGATTTTCGCAAACGCACCACCCGGAATGAGTTTCACTTCATGGCGGTCGGCGAACACCACGGTCGGGTCCGGATGGATCTCGCCGTTCTCCAGCCGCGGCATGCGGTGGTTCATGCGGCCAGGCAGTTCGCGGATTTCGGGATGCAGCGAGCAGCCGAACGCGACGCTCATCTCCTGAAAGCCGCGGCAGATGCCGAACAGCGGCACGCCGCGCTCGACGCAGGCCTGCACGAGATCGAGGGCGAGCGCATCGCGGTCGTTGTCGTAGGGCTCGTGGCTGGGGTGCGGCTCGGCGCCAAAGCGGGAAGGGTGGACGTTAGCGCGCGCGCCGGTGAGCAGGATGCCGTCGACCGCGCCGAGCAGGGCGTCGATATCGGTGATTTCGGGCGAACCCGCGAACATCAGCGGCAGCGCGCCGGTCACGTCCGCGATGGCGCGCAGATTACGCTCGCCGACCATCTGCGTCGTGAAGCGATTTTCGACGCGGTGCGCGTTGCCGATCACGCCGACAACCGGTTTGGTCATGGTCAGGCTCATTCCCAGGCGCAAGCAGTCAATGGCGATGTAGCGCTGTTTCGCCTTTCAGGCAAAGAATCCAGCTATGCGTTCGGACGCACGAGGCCCTGCAGCTCAAGCGCATTCTCGGTCGCGGCGGCCTCGGCGGTATTGTCGAAGATGCACCAGGCGCGATGGCTTGCGGATTTGATGCGCGCGGCCCAGGCAGCGATCCGTTCTGTTTCATAGCGCGAGTAATAAATTCTCGGCGACCCGTGGAGACGAAAGTACCGCACGTCGGGCCAACCGGCGGGCTCGGCAGCCTCATGCACTACGGCTGGGTCCGCCGCCACGCGCGCAATCCAGTGTTCGATCAACAATTCCTCCGCCTGAGGTGAAAACCACGTTGGGTGCCGTGGTTCACAGGCAATACCGCCAGTGTGACAACTGCGAAGCATCGCGAAAAATGCGTCGACCACGACCGGATCAAATTTCAGGTTTGGCGGAAGTTGGACCAGCAATACGCCGAGTTTTTCACCCAAGCCGGTCACTTGATCGAGAAACGCGTCAAACGGAGTACTTGTGTCGACAAGTCGGCGCTCGTGCGTGATGTCTTTCGGCACCTTTACGGCGAAGGAAAATTCATCGGGCACTGACGCGGCCCAACGTTCATAGGTCGCACGCCGATGCGGCCGGTAGAAGGAGGAGTTGATTTCGACGGCATCGAAGCAGCTTGCGTAGCGTTCGAGATGGCTGCCTGACGCTGGAAATGAGGCGGCGTGCTGTTTGGGAATTGTCCACCCAGCCGTGCCGATGCGAGGGCCACGGCGATGTCGTTCAGCGGGCGCGGACATGCACATTGATGTCGAGGTCGATCTCCTGCACGCAGGTCTGCGTGGTGCGATGGCCGGAGCCCGTGTACCAGCGGCCGTCGCGCGCGTTGGCGTCTCTCATGGCGGCGACGTTAAGGCACTTCCACGCGCCGCCCTCCGGGAGCGTGCCGCTGGTGCGGCCGCCGAATTGCCAGGCGAGCAGGCGTTCCTCGCCGTTGGTGTGGCCGATGATATGCGGGCAGAGTTCGCGCGGGTGACCCTGATAAATGCAGGTGATCTGCTGCTCTTTCTGGATCGCCTCCCGGATCAGTTGGTAGTTCGCGCTCGGCATGACGATCAACGCGCCAGTCGGCCGGTGGTTCGCCGGCGTTACAGCCGCGTCACATGCGCCGAAACCGCGAGCCAGCGGCCGTTCTGCTTGGCCCAGCAATCGGTGTAACGGCCGCCGCCGCTGCTGCCATCCGGCTTGGTGTAGGCGGTGCGCGCATGGATGATGGCGAAGTCGCCCAGGATGCGGATCATCACGTCTTCCGCCCTCAAATCCCGGATCGCCACGGGCTTCGCGGTCTGCGCCAGGAATGCTGCACGATCGGCCAGCGAGCCGTCCGGACTGCTGCAATAAAACTCGGCGCCGAGAATTTCATCGAAGCGCCTCACGTCCGAATGCTGCACCGAATTGATGTAGTCGGTGTTGAGCGCCACCAGAATGTCGTGATCGGACTGCGATGCGGCGCGGGCGGGGGAGGCGGGCATGGCGTTCTCCTGTCAGCGCGTCGGAATGGTGAGCCGCAGGCCCGGCGCCGGCGCCTCGCGCCGCGAGTCGTAGCCCGGCGTGGGGGAGTAGGACGTGACCGGATCGCCGGTGATCGAGCCCGGCGTAATGGTGGAGCTGCGCGGCAGCAGGTTCGGCGGCAGGACCGGCGACACCAGCGGCTTGAAATCGGCCGGGGGTGGGTCGGACTTGGCGGACTGCGCGAACGCGCCGCTCGAGGCCGCCATCGCGAGCGGGGCGCACAGCAGCGCGGCTTTGAGTGAATGCATGGCGTCTCCCTCCCGGGAAGGACCGCAAGCCCAAACGCTACGAACGATTGCCCGCCCGTTCAACCCGCTTCTTGCCCTTCGGGTAGGCCGCGCGATAGCGCTCCAGCATCTTGGCGAAGCTGATGTTGAGCGCGGCTTCGATCTTCGGGTTCTTCTCCAGCCGCGCCAGCAGCATGGCGGCGGCCTCGATGGTCGAGAGCCCGTCGCCGCGCGGCTCCTTGCGCAGCTTGCCGTAGCGCGACGGCCGCGCGCGCGCGAGCAGCACCCGGCGGCATTTGAGCATCCAGGCGTTGCGCCACCATATCGCCTTGGCCTGGCTCCAGGTGCCGTCGAGCAGGATGATGCCCTCGATGTCGCGCAGCGCCTGCTTCTGATCCTCCAGCGCCTCGCCCTTGCCGCTCACCACCACGATGTCGCGGCCGGGCCCGAGCGTCTCGGCCTTGAGCGAGCCGAGATAGAGGATCGCCCAGCGCTTCGGATCGGCCTCGCGGCCGAGCACTTTCGACAGCGACGGCCACGACAGCCCGATCCTGAAGTGCGCGTTGGCAAAATGCAGCGCCGCAAGCCGCGCCGAGCCAAGCGCGCGGTCCTGCTCCTGCGGGTGCTGCAGGATCAAGAGCTCGACGCGGTTGTCGAACGGCGTGACGAGATCGCAGACGCAAAGCGCGGGCGATTTCAGGCAATGCGGGCAGTCCGCCGGGGCGGGCGGGGGCGCGGCGGTATCGAGCGTGTCGGAAGACATGGCCGCATATAGGCGGTGGCGAGCAGGCGGGCAATCGGCCGCCAAGTCTGGCATAGCTTGCGGGGAACGACTCCCCGCACCACGGTTTGGAGACCGACATGGACAACCTGAAAGGCCCCAACATCAAGAAGCGGCCGAAGTGCAAGAACTGCGAGGGCAAGGGGCTCTTGAAGAAGGGCGACAAGGTGGTGAAGTGCCAACGGTGCAAGGGCACGGGCGTGAGGTAAAACCGCACGATGCTCGGGACGTTCCTGACCGCGATCGACTGGTTCGGCACGGCGGTGTTCGCCGTGACCGGCGCGCTCGTCGCCTCGCGCAAGCGCATGGACATTTTCGGCTTCATCCTGCTCGGCTGCGTCACCGGGATGGGCGGCGGCACGTTGCGCGACGCGATGCTGGGCGCGCTGCCGGTGTTCTGGGTGCGCGAGCCGGTCTATCTCGCGATCTGCGTCGGCGTTTCGGCCGCGACCTTCTTCCTCGCGCACATCCCGGAGTCGCGCTACCGCGTGCTGCTCTGGCTCGACGCGGCGGGGCTCGCGCTGTTCTGCGTGGTCGGCGCGGATCGTGCGCTCGCCGCTAACGCGAGCGCCTTCATCGCGATCGCGATGGGCGTGGTCAGCGCCACCTTCGGCGGCGTCGCCCGCGATATTCTGGGCGGCGAAAGCCCGCTGATGCTGCGCAAGGAAATCTACGTCACCGCCGCGCTCGCGGGCGCGGCGGCCTTCGTGGGCTTCATGGCACTCGGGCTTCCCACCGCGCTCGCAGCGTGCGCGGGCTTTGCCACCTGTTTCGTCATCCGCGCGCTCGCGCTGCATTACGGCTGGTCGCTGCCGGTCTATCGCGCACGGGAAGGGCGGACGATCGAGGAAGTGGAGCGGCTGGGGAAGGATCGCTAGCCGGCGCTACTTGTCGACCTTGCCGCCGGACTCGGCCCAGTCCTTCAGGCCGCCGAGATTGAACACCTTCTCGTAGCCCATGTCCTTGAGCAGCTTGCCGGCGAGCGCCGCGCGCCCGCCCGCGCCGCAATGCACGATCACCGGCCGGTCGAGCGCGAAGTTCTTGTCGGCGCTCTGCCCGGTGAGATCCGCCTTCATCTCGAGCGAGCCGCGCGGGATGTGCACCGAGCCTGCCGCCTTGCCGCTCGCGGCGATCTCCGCACTGTCGCGCACATCGACCAGCAGCGCGCCGTTCGCCACCATCTCCTGCGCCTCCTTGCCGGAGATTTTCGGCACAACGGCGTTGGCGGCGTCGACGAGGGATTTGTAGGTGGCGGGCATTGCGGCCTCCGGGTTGTTCGTTTGGGGAGGCGGAAACTAGCGCATGATCCCAAAAAGTGGGAACCGGTTTTCGGACAAAGATCATGCGAAAATGGAGCGCACCCTGCGGGGGCCGTCATAGGGTCATCCCGGCGAAGCCTATGCGCCCCTGTGCATTGAGGACTTATGCGAAAGAGCGTGCCCGCCGCCGATCCCGACGCCTATGTCCGTGCGCTCACCGGCTGGCGGCGCGATTGCGTCGCGATGCTCCGCGCTGCCGTGCTCAAGGAGAAGGCGCTGGAAGAGCGGATCAAGTGGGGCCACATCGTCTACTTCGCCAACGGCCCGGTGCTGCTGATCCGCGCCGAGGAGAGCCGCGTGCTGTTCGGCTTCTGGCGCGGCCAGCGCCTGCGCGCGATCGAGCCGCGGCTGAAGGGCGGCGGCAAATACGAGATGGCGACACTGGAGTTGCGCGAGGGTGACACGATCAAGCCTGCGGTGGCGGGGAGGTTGGCGAAAGAGGCGGTGGGGTTGAACAGGACGGTGGGTGATCCGACCAGGCAGCCTTCCTAAGGCCAGGGCCAACACATCGCTACGCCGCCCCAGCTACTGCCCGAAGCGGTCGTGCCTCAGGCTGCGCGAGCGGCGGCCACGCCGCCTATTCGTTCCGTTCTTGCGATCCGCGCGCGCTATCATTTTGTCAGAAGTGTCCATTTTTCGCTGTTCTCGCGAATGAGCACGAGCGCAGGGTGTAACCGACCTTGCCAACTTCCATCCCGAAACACTCTCGCGACCCGCCAGCGGCGTAAAGAGATCACGAATAGTGGGATGGCGGTAGCATCTGAATAGTATTGTATAAACTGCTGATTTATCAATGTGTTACAGAATAATCAGTAGACCAATACGGGTGGGCGCGGTGAATAGTAATCCACTCATCATGCCGCGGCGGTCGTGCCTCAGGCTGCGCGAGCGGCGGCCACGCCGCCTATTCGTTCCGTTCTTGCGATCAGCGCGCGCTATCATTTTGTCAGAAGTGTCCATTTTTCGCTGTTATCGCGAACGAGCACGAGCGCAGGGTGTGACCGATCTTGCCAACTTCCATCCCGAAACACTCTTGCGACCCGCTAGCGGCGTAAAGAGATCACGAATAGTGGGATGGCGGTAGCATCTGAATAGTATTTTGGAAACTGATGATTTACCAATGTGTTACAGAATAATCAGTAGACCAATACGGCTGGGCACGGTGAATAGTAAATCCACTCATCATGCCGCGGCGGTCGTGCCTCAGGCTGCGCGAGCGGCGGCCACGCCGCCTATTCGTTCCGTTCTTGCGATCAGCGCGCGCTATCATTTTGTCAGAAGTGCCCTTTAAATATAGCTTCGCACCCGTTAGAGCGCCAGTCCGGCGGACGCGATGGAGTCAGAGGGGGCCTTGGGCAGTGACCCCCGTGTAAAATATCTACGACAAATTACACTATTCAATGTTCCCAGTAGATTGCTATGGACGCCCTTGGACGATACGCTCGGCGTCAACATTACGGGTCTGTGGGCGATTTTCGAGCTACGGATCGTAAATCGTCTTACCTAGTGCTATGATACTATGTCAAAGACCGGATATGATAGGAGAATGAGCATGCCGACCGCGACCATCTCCACGCCAAGCGGGGCCAAAATCGTGATTGATGGCACCGATCAAGAAATCGTCAGCCTGATCGCGAAGATTGAGAACCTGCAGAGCGATAACAAGGCTGGCGGTCGAACTGCCGGCCCAAGACGACAGAGTCGCCCATCGGTTGCTCGTCAGACGTTGTCGGGCTTACTCAGCGAGATGATCGACGACGGCTTCTTCAAACAACCCAGAATGCTTAGCGCGGTCAAAGAGCACCTAGAGCAAAACGGTCAGTTTTTTCCTCTAACGACACTGTCGCCCGCCATGCTTCGTTTGGTGCGATCACGGCAACTTCGTCGGATTAAGGATGACAGCGGGCGCTGGGCATACGTCCGCTAGGAGGTCAGTCTCATGATGAAAACGCTCGCGCAAATCGTTGGTACTATTGTCGATGAATTGAGCCCACTCGCTTCTGAGGATCGGAAGCGCGCAATGCTCGCCGCGATGACCCTGCTCGGGGAAGCGCCCACCAAAATTGAAAGTCCGCGAGCAGAGCAGGAGGAGCTAGAGGAATCCGAGGACATGGCTGCATTGCGACCACGCGTCAAAACGTGGATGCGGCAGAATGATCTCTCGATTAGCGCAGTCCAGAACACATTTCACATCGAGAACGGAATTGCAGAGTTTATCGGCGAGGTACCGGGAGCAACCAACAAGGATAAGGTCAGAAATGCCTACATACTGACCGGCCTTTCTGCATTCTTGGTCAACGGCGAGCAACGATTTGATGACACCGCTGCACGAACTCTCTGTGAACGCTTCGGTTTTTATGACAGTACAAACCATTCAAAGTACGTAAAAGGCGGCAGCGAATTCAGTGGGTCGCGGGAACGAGGATGGACTTTGACGATTCCCGGCTTGAAAGCAGGGGCTGCTCTGATCAAGGACATCGGCACCGCGGCTTAGGTTCGATGTGCTCGATACCGGAGCGTCAGAAGGCGTAATGATGAAAGAATCAGCGACGTTTGACTCTTTCGTACAAGCCGCGTTGGAAGTTGGCTTAGATAAGGCCAGCCAGGCGGCTTCCTTTGTGTGGTGGGCCGAACATCATGACGGTAAGCCCGCTGTGTCGATGGACGAAATATGCGGTTACTTTGATCGAGCACGTCTTGCCCGACCAAATCGCACTCGGCTCGATCAAGATCTCAAAAGTGATAGATACGTGGCGCGCGACAAGTTTGGGCTTTTCAGACTGACACTGCGCGGCATACAGGAGGGAGGACAACTATTTTCGGAATTTCTTCCGCAAGAAAAAATAGGTGATTTACTTTCTGGAATAGAGATTCATAAATGCCCGTACATTAGCGATGAGGATGTCGCCGATGCGCGCAAAATGGCTGATGTGTACTTAACACTCTTCTGCTTAGAGAACTCAATTCGCCGTCATATAGCTTCGATCTTATCCAGTAACCTTGGTGATAATTGGTGGGATATTGCAGCTTCGGCGTCGATGAAACGCAAGGAGCAGGATCGACTTGCAAACGAAAAACAAAATAGGTGGATACCTACCCGCAGTGACCTAGGCCCTTTGTATTCGGTAGATTGGAGCGACTTGACGACGCTCATGAGAAAATATGAAGGACTTTTCAGAGCCTCGATCTCAGACATTAATTTTCTTCACAGATTCTCTGACCTAGGTAATCTCCGCAACGTTGTTGCCCACAACGGCGTTATCGGAGAGGCAATGCAAATTAGGCGTGTTGAGTTAGCCTTCCATGACTGGATAAAGCAGGTTGGAGGTTAGCCTCACTCCGCCGCCTGCATCCCCTTCTTCACCGCCCGGCGCCGCCCCAGCACCGGCTTGAGAAACGCCCCGGTATAACTGCGCTTCTCCTTCACGACCTGCTCGGGCGTGCCGGCCGCGACGATTTCGCCGCCGCCGTCGCCGCCTTCGGGCCCGAGGTCGATGATCCAGTCGGCCGTCTTAATCACTTCGAGATTGTGCTCGATCACCACCACGGTGTTGCCACCGGCGACAAGCTCGTGCAGCACCTCCAGCAGTTTCGCCACATCGTGGAAATGCAGGCCGGTGGTCGGCTCGTCGAGGATGTAGAGCGTGCGGCCGGTGGCGCGCTTGCACAGCTCCTTGGCGAGCTTCACGCGCTGCGCCTCGCCGCCCGACAGCGTGGTCGCCTGCTGGCCGACATGGATGTAGTCGAGGCCGACGCGGTGCAGCGTCTCCAGCACGTTGCGGATGCGCGGCACCGCCTTGAAGAAGTTCAGCGCCTCCTCGACCGTCATGTCGAGCACGTCGGCGATCGACTTGCCCTTGAACACGACGTCGAGCGTCTCGCGGTTGTAGCGCTTGCCCTTGCAGACATCGCAGGTGACGTAGACGTCGGGCAGGAAGTGCATCTCGATCTTGATGACGCCGTCGCCCTGACAGGCCTCGCAGCGCCCGCCCTTCACGTTGAAGCTGAACCGTCCGGGTTCATATCCACGCGCTTTCGCCTCGGGCAGGCCCGCGAACCACTCGCGGATCGGCGTGAAGGCGCCGGTGTAGGTGGCGGGGTTGGAGCGCGGCGTGCGGCCGATCGGTGACTGGTCGATGTCGATCACCTTGTCGAGGTGCTCGAGCCCTTCGAGCCGGTCGTGCGGGGCGGGGCCTTCGCTCGCGCCGTTGAGGCGGCGCGCCACCGCCTTGTAGAGCGTGTCGACCAGCAGCGTGGACTTGCCGCCGCCCGACACGCCGGTGACGGCGGTGAACGTGCCGAGCGGGATCTCGGCGGTGACGTTTTTCAGGTTGTTGCCGCGCGCGTTGATGACTTTCAGCGTGCGGCGCGAATTGAAGGGCCTACGCTCCGGCGTCTCGATGAACTTCTCGCCGGTGAGGTATTGGCCGGTGAGCGAGTCGGGCGAGTTCATGATGTCGTCGGGCGTGCCCTGCGCGATGATCTTGCCGCCGTGGATGCCGGCGCCCGGGCCGATGTCGAGCACGTGGTCGGCGACACGAATGGCATCCTCGTCATGCTCCACGACGATCACGGTGTTGCCGAGGTCGCGCAGCCCTTTGAGCGTTTCGAGCAGGCGCGCATTGTCGCGCTGGTGCAGGCCGATGCTCGGCTCGTCGAGCACGTAGAGCACGCCGGTCAGGCCGGAGCCGATCTGCGAGGCGAGCCGGATGCGCTGGCTCTCGCCACCCGACAGCGTGCCGGAGGCGCGCGACAGCGTGAGATATTCGAGCCCGACGTCGACCAGGAAGCGCAGCCGGTCGCGGATTTCCTTCAGGATGCGAACCGCGATCTCGTTCTGCTGCTTTTTGAGCTGCGGCGGCAGCGTCTCGACCCATTCGCCCGCGCGCTTGATCGACATGTCGGAGACTTCGCCGATGTGGAGCCCTGCGACCTTCACGCACAGCGCCTCAGGCTTGAGCCGGAAGCCAGTGCAGGCGTCGCATGGCACGTCGTGGAAATACTTTGCGATCTCCTCGCGCGCCCAGTCGCTCTCGGTTTCCTTCCAGCGGCGTTCGAGGTTGGTCACCACGCCCTCGAACGGCTTCTTGGTTTCGTATTTCCGCATCCCGTCGTCGTAAGAGAAGCGGATCTCGTCGTCGCCCGAGCCGTGCAGGATCGCCTTCTGCGCGGGCTTCGGCAGGTCCTTCCACTTGGTGTCGAGCGTGAACTTGTAGAACTTCGCCAGCGCCTGCAGCGTCTGCGTGTAGTAGGGGCTCGATGATTTCGCCCACGGCGCGATCGCGCCGCTCTTGAGCGTGCGGTCCTTGTCGGGGATCACCAGTTCGGGGTCGATGTGCTGCTCGACGCCGAGGCCGCCGCACTTCGGGCAGGCGCCGAACGGGTTGTTGAAGGAGAACAGCCGCGGCTCGACCTCCGGGATGGTGAAGCCCGAGACCGGGCAGGCGAATTTCTCCGAGAAGATCAGCCGCTCGGCGGTTTCGTTGCGCTGCTTGTTGGCTTTCGCGCCTTCCACCGCGCCGCCATCCGCCATCTCGGCGATGGCGAGGCCGTCGGCGAGCTTGAGCGCCTGTTCGAGCGAGTCGGCTAGGCGCGTGCCGATGTCGGCGCGCACCACGATGCGGTCGACCACGACGTCGATGTCGTGGGTGAACTTCTTGTCGAGCGCGGGGACTTCGGCGATCTCGTAGAATTTCCCGTCGACCTTGACGCGCTGGTAGCCCTTCTTGAGGAATTCGGCGAGCTCCTTGCGGTATTCGCCCTTGCGGCCGCGCACCACCGGCGCCAGCAGGTAGAGCCGCGTGCCCTCGGGCAGCGCCTTGATGCGGTCGACCATCTGGCTCACGGTCTGGCTCTCGATCGGCAGCCCGGTCGCGGGCGAGTAGGGGACGCCGACGCGCGCCCACAGCAGCCGCATGTAGTCGTAGATCTCGGTGACGGTGCCGACCGTCGAGCGCGGGTTTCGCGAGGTGGTCTTCTGTTCGATCGAGATGGCGGGCGAGAGGCCGTCGATCTGGTCGACGTCCGGCTTCTGCATCATCTCGAGGAACTGGCGCGCATAGGCGGACAGCGACTCGACGTAGCGCCGCTGGCCCTCCGCATAGATCGTATCGAAGGCGAGCGACGACTTGCCCGAACCGGACAGGCCGGTGAACACCACCAGCTGGTCGCGCGGCAGCTCCACGTCGACGTTTTTCAGGTTGTGCTCGCGCGCGCCGCGGATCGTGATGACGCGTCCGCCGTCGAGGTTGCGGCGCAGGCGAACTCTTGTCGAAAAGGTCGTTCATGAGTTCTCGGAACATAATGAGAACGGATTGATCTGGCCAGCCTGGCGAGCCCCAGCCATGACACGGCAGGGCTGGTCGCGCGACACGCATTGTGGATAACAGTTCCGGCGCCAATTCAGGCGCCGGCTCAAGCAAGAGATTTGGGATGAAGCGCCTCGAAAACAAGATCGCGATCGTCGTTGGAGCCGGCCAGGGCCCGGGAACCGGCATGGGCAACGGGCGGGCGACCGTCATCCGCTTCGTGCAGGAGGGCGCCAAGGTCTTCTGCGTCGACAAGGACCTGAAGTCCGCAGAGGACACTGTCCAGATCGCAAAGAAAGAGGCGAAGGACGGCGGCGATGCGGCCTCGTTCGAAGCCGACGTGACACGTGAAGCCTCGATGAAAGCCATGATCGATGCCTGCAAGGCCAAGTGGGGCCGCATCGACGTGCTGCATTACAACGTCGGCTTCTCCATTGCGGGCGGCGACGCGCCACCGACCGAGATCACCGAGGAAGCCTTCGACCGCATCATGACGGTGAACCTGCGCGGCATGGTGATGGCGGTGAAGCACGTGCTGCCGGTCATGCGCGCGCAGAAGGCGGGCGTGATCCTCGGCATTTCGTCGCTCGCCGCGTGGGAGAAATATCCCTACACGGCCTACAAGATTTCCAAGTCCGCGATGATCGCCTACCAGCAGCAGATCGCGATCCAGAACGCCGAATACGGCATCCGTTCGAACGTGATCCTGCCCGGCCTGATGGACACGCCGATGGCGGTCGATACCCGTGCGCGCCATTCGGGCAAGAGCCGCGAAGAAGTCGCCGCGATGCGTGACGCGCGCGTGCCGCTGCGCAAGAAGATGGGCACCGCCTGGGACGTGGCGAACGCCGCACTCTTCCTTGCGTCGGACGAGGCGAACTTTATCACCGGCGTGCAGTTGCCGGTGGACGGCGGCTCGCTGGTCGACATCGGGCACTAGCCAGAGTGCGGAGGTGCACATGAAACGGCGCGGTTTCATTACGGCAGCGGTCGTGGCGGCGGTTCTGTCACCACCCGTGCTCGCTCACGCCCAGACTTATCCGACGCGGCCGGTGACCATGGTGGTGCCGTATGCGGCCGGCGGCACGTTCGATGTGCTCGGCCGCATCATCGCGGTGCGGATGGGCGAACTGCTGGGCCAGACCGTGATCGTCGAGAACACGACCGGCGCGGGCGGCATCGTCGGCGTCACGCGCGTGATCAATGCGAGGCCGGACGGCTACACATTCCTGCTCGGCACGGTTGGCACGCACGCCTACAACCAGACGATCTACAAGAAGCGCCGCTACGACGCGATCAACGATCTCGCGCCGGTCACGCTGTTCTCCGAGCAGCCGATGGTGCTGGAAGTGCGCAAGGATCTGCCGGCGAACACCTTGCCTGAGTTCGCCGCGCTGCTGAAACAGAACGGCGCGAAGATGCAATATGGCTCGGCCGGAGCCGGCTCCACCACGCATCTCGCCTGTTCGCTGCTGAATGCGCGGATCGGCGCGGAGGTGACGCACGTTCCCTATCGCGGCTCGGCGCCAGCCACCAACGACCTGATCGGCGGACAGATCGATTACGTCTGCGGCAATCTCGGCGCGGCGATCGCGCTGATTCAGGGCAAGCAGGTGAAGGCGCTCGCGCTGCTGTCGAAGGATCGCTCGCCGCTGATGCCCGATCTCGCCACCGCCCACGAGCAGGGGCTGCCCGACTACGACGTCACCACCTGGACGGCGTTCTTTGTGCCGAAAGGCACGCCGAAACCGATCATCGACAAGCTCGTCGAGGTCACCCACGCCGCCATGGAAACCCCGGCTATCAAGGCTCGGATGACCGAAATCGGCATCGATGGCATCGCGCCGGAGCGGCGCAGCCCCGAATACCTGCAGAAGTACGTCGCCGACGAAGTCGCGCGCTGGGAAGGCCCGATCAAGGCCGGCGGCATGCAGGTGGATTGAGCCGCAAAGGCGGGAATTCCGGGTACTGAACCCTTTCCAATCGAGGGGTTCCTTTTGAGAAAAGAGGTCGTCCTTTTTGAATTGGCGCCTTCTGTTTGCCCGCGCTAGCTTGCCGATCCATGACAACCGAGAGGTTTGGTGACTGGGAGATCGTCGAGCGAAGCTCGGCAGACGCGGCGGGCTGGATGACCATCCTCATGTGGCCGCTGCTGCTCCTGCCCGGAGCCCCGACGCGGCATTCCAGCATCACATGGACCGTGCGGCACAAGCAGACCGGCGATGTCACCGCTTACACGGAGGACTTGGCGGCGCTGAAGATTGCCGCACGCGAGTTCGACAAGGATTGAGTGGGCCGCCCTCGTTGGCGGCCTCGTCATTTTGGCGCAAATTCTTCCTCTGCGCGACGGTGTCTTGAAGAAGAAGGCTGCTCCAAACCACCGCATTGGCTTTGCCCAAACTGCTTGAGCAGCCCTTTTCGTCACAAGGGGCCCGCACCGAATTGCGCTTGTTGCCGGGTTCCGCCCATGCTAGAACAAAAAGAGAACGAATTGGATCGGCAGATCCGCGCACCATATTGGCGTGGACAAGTGGTTTGGGCGGGCGCGGCAGCGCCGATGAAGGCGTAAAGGTCAAGAGAGAGATTGGTGGAGGTTGCGATGGCGGGTTCGGTCAACAAGGTTATTCTGGTCGGCAATCTGGGCAAGGACCCGGAAGTGCGGCGCATGCAGGATGGCCGTCCTGTCGTGAACCTCAGTGTCGCGACGTCGGAAAGCTGGCGCGACAAGGCGACCGGCGAACGCAAGGAAAAGACCGAGTGGCACCGGGTCGTGATCTTCAACGAGGGCCTCGCCAAGATCGCCGAGCAGTATCTCAAGAAGGGCTCGAAGATTTATCTCGAAGGCCAGTTGCAGACCCGCAAGTGGACCGACCAGCAGGGCGTCGACAAGTATTCGACTGAGGTGGTGCTGCAGGGCTTCAATTCGGCGCTGACCATGCTCGACCGCGCAGGTGGCGGCGGCGGCGGCAGTAGCGACTTCGGCGGTGGCGACAGCAGCGATTTTGGTGCGAGCCGTCCTGCGGCGCGCCAGCCCGCGATGGCGGGCGGCGGCGGCAAGCGCGGCGATCTCGACGACGAGATTCCGTTCTAAGTCACGCGATAATCCGCATCATTGGTGTCAGGATGCCGCCGCGGCTCTCGGCATGGCGCGCGTTTGCGTGCTAGCGTGAAACGAAGCCGGGACATTCCCATTCATCGGAGGGGCTCTATGACGTTTGTTCGTGCTGTTGCGTTGTCGCTGTTCGTTGCATTGCCGTTTGCCGCGTCCGCACAGGACCTGATCGTCGAGAAGAAGACCTTCTCGATGCCGAGCTACACGACAACGGGAGGCGAGACGATCAAGGATGTGAAGATCGGCTGGCAGGCCGCGGGCACGCTCAACGCGGACCGTTCCAACGCGATCCTGATCACGCACTTCTTCTCCGGCACCAGCCATGCGTTCGGCAAATACGCCGCGACCGACAAGACGGCCGGCTACTGGGACTCGCTGATCGGCCCCGGCAAGCTCATCGACACCAACAAGTTCTATGTCATTTCCTCCGACACGCTGGTGAACCTGAACTTCAAGCAGCCTGGCGTGGTGACAACCGGCCCGGCCAGCATCAATCCCGACACCGGCAAGCCGTACGGCTCGAAATTCCCGGTCGTCAGCATGCGCGACTTCGTCAACGTGCAGAAGGCGCTGGTCGAGAGCCTCGGCATCAAGAAGCTCAAGACCGTGATGGGCGCCTCGATGGGCGCGCTGCAGGTCTATGAATGGGCGGCCGGCTATCCCGACATGGTCGAGCGCATTATCCCGATCATCGGCTCGGCCGGAAAGGACGCGTTCCTGATCGGCTGGCTCGACATCTGGGGGCAACCGATCCGGCTCGATCCGAAATGGAAGGGCGGCGACTACTATGATGGCGAGCCGCCGATGGACGGCCTGAAGGCGGCGCTGAAGGTCATCACGCTGCACGCCAACCACTACGACTGGGCGAACAAGACCGTCGGCGCCGGCTGGGCCGAGGAGGGCAAGGACCCCGCGAAGTCGTTCGCCAACAAGTTCAAGATCGAGGCGACGCTCGAGGCCGCGGCGGGCGCGCGTGCGGCGGTCTCGGACGCGAACCATCTGCTCTATCTGACGAAGGCCAACCAGCTGTTCGCCGCCGAACCGGCCAACATCAAAGTGCCGGCGCTGGTCATCTACGCGCCGACCGACCTGATCTTCTACGCGCCGCACATCGAAGACACTGCGAAGAAAATCGCGGCGAACGGCGTACAAGTGGAGACCGCCACGCTGACCGGTCCGAACGGGCATCTGCTCGGTGTCATCGCGGTCAATCAGGCAGCGGACAAGATCAAGGCGTTTCTCGGCAACTAGCCGAGCAGCGCCTTTACGCCGTCCACGACGAACTGCACCGCGAGCGCGGCGAGCAACACGCCGAGCAGGCGCGAAAGCACGGTATTGCCGGTCGCGCCGAGCAGCCGTTCGATCCGGCCGGCGGCGAGGAACACGATCAGGCACGTCGCCATCACCACCGCGATGATGCCGACGAGCGCGCCGAGCCGGACCGGATCGCCGCCGGCGCGGCCTGCCAGCAGCACGGTCGCGGTGATCGCGCCGGGGCCCGCCATCAGCGGGATCGCGAGCGGAAACGCCGCGATATTTCGTACGTGTTCTTCCGTCGCCTTGTCGGCGGTCTCGGACTGGCGCGTGATACGCAGCCCGAACACCATCTCGGACGCGATCGAGAACAGCAACAACCCGCCCGCGATGCGAAAGGCTGGCAGCGAAATCCCCATCATGCGCAACAGCCACTCGCCGATCAGTGCACTGCCGGCCAGGATCGCGAATGCGATCAGCGAAGCGCGCAGCGCCACCTGACGGCGCGCACTGCGCGACAGCCCGCCGGTGAGCCCGATGAACGCTGGCGTCAGCCCGACCGGGTCGACCACGACCAGCAGCGTGACCAGCGCCGAGATGAGAAAATCGAGCGGGAGGATCATCGGGCGCGGCTGCGTCTTCGCGGGAACAGGAGAGCTAGCAGTACCATGCCGCAGGGGCCGCAGCGATGCATCCCGGAATGGTCTTCTGAAGGCCTCGCAAGTCATTGAAATATTGGACACAATTGTCCCGGAAATCTCGCACTTTGCTGTGGTCGCACGGGCGCAAATCACCTATATAAATCGGCACTGAATCGCTCTCCGGATTTCCCCCTTGGCCGACGACGAAAAAGAAAAGCCCGGCGAACCTTCCTCGCCCTCGGATGTCCGTCCCGTGTCCATCACGGACGAGATGAAGCGCTCGTATCTCGATTACGCGATGAGCGTGATCGTGGCGCGCGCGCTTCCCGACGTGCGCGACGGGCTGAAGCCGGTTCATCGCCGCATCCTGCATTCGATGAACGAGAACGGGCATACGCCCGACAAGAAGCATGTGAAGTCGGCGCGCATCGTCGGCGACGTGATGGGTAAATATCACCCGCACGGCGACCAGGCGATCTACGACGCGCTGGTGCGCATGGCGCAGGATTTCTCGATGCGCCTGCCCCTGATCGACGGGCAGGGCAATTTCGGTTCGGTCGACGACGATCCGCCTGCGGCGATGCGCTACACGAAATCGCGCCTGACCAAGGCCGCGATGGCGCTGCTCGCCGACATCGACGAAGACACCGTCAACTTCCAGGCAAACTACGACGGCAACGAGAACGAGCCTGTCGTCCTCCCGGCGCGCTTCCCCAACCTCTTGGTCAACGGCGCCGGCGGCATCGCGGTCGGCATGGCGACCAACATCCCGCCGCACAATCTCGGCGAGGTGGTCGATGCCTGCGTGGCGCTGATCGAGGATCCGGCGCTGTCGATCGACGATCTCAACGCCATCGTGCCGGGACCGGACTTCCCCACCGGCGGCGTGATCCTCGGGCGCGCCGGCATCCGCTCCGCGTATCACACGGGCCGCGGCTCGATCGTCATGCGCGGCAAAGTCGCGATCGAGACGCTGCGCGGCGACCGCGAGGTCATCATCGTCACCGAGATTCCGTATCAGGTGAACAAGGCCACGATGGTCGAGCGCATCGCGGAGCTGTGGCGCGAGAAGAAGATCGACGGCATCTCGGCGCTGCGCGACGAGTCCGACCGCGACGGCTATCGCGTCGTGGTCGAGATCAAGCGCAACTCGATGGCCGAGATCGTGCTGAACCAGCTCTATAAGTTCACCGCGCTGCAGTCTTCCTTCGGCGCCAACATGGTGGCGCTCGACGGCGGCCGTCCGCAGGTGATGAACCTGAAGGACATGCTGACCCGGTTCGTGGCGTTCCGCGAGGAGGTCGTCTCCCGCCGCACCAAGTTCCGCCTGAACAAGGCGCGCGACCGCACCCATGTCCTCGTCGGCCTCGCCATCGCGGTCGCCAATATCGACGAGGTGATCCGCACCATCCGCGCCTCGAAGGACGCGAACGAAGCGCGCGAGGCGCTGATGCTGCGCGAGTGGCCCGCCGCCGACGTCGCGTCGCTGATCGAGCTGATCGACGACCCGCGCCATAAGGTTTCCAAGGAGGGCACCTACAAGCTCTCCGACGTACAGGCGCGCGCGATCCTCGACCTGCGCCTGCAGCGCCTCACCGCACTGGGCCGCGACGAGATCAAGGAAGAGCTCGACAAGCTCGCCGCCGAGATCGCGGACTTCCTCGACATCCTGCGGTCGCGCGCCCGCATCCAGGGCATCGTCAAGGAGGAACTCGCGCAGGTACGCAAGGACTTCGCGACGCCGCGCCGGACGCAGATCGTCGAGCAGGTGGACGAGGTCGAGGACGAGGACCTGATCCAGCGCGAAGACATGGTCGTGACCGTGTCGCACCTTGGCTACGTCAAGCGCGTGCCGCTCTCGACCTATCGCGCCCAAAGGCGCGGAGGAAAAGGGCGCTCCGGCATGCAGACGCGCGACGAGGATTTCGTCACGCGGCTGTTCGTCGCCTCGACCCACGCGCCGGTACTGTTCTTCTCCTCGGCGGGCCGTGTCTACAAACAGAAGGTCTGGCGGTTGCCGCTCGCGGCGCCGCAGGCGCGCGGCAAGGCGCTGATCAACATCCTGCCGCTCGATCAGGGCGAGACGATCAATACGATCATGCCGCTGCCCGAGGACGAGAGTACCTGGGACAAGCTCGACGTGATGTTCGCGACCACGCGCGGCACGGTCCGCCGCAACAAGCTGTCCGACTTTTCCGACGTGCGCCCCTCGGGCATCATCGCGATGAAGATCGACGAAGGCGAGGGGATCGTCGGCGTGCAGATCTGCACCGAGAACGACGACGTGCTGCTTACTGCGGCAGGCGGCCAGTGTATTCGCTTCGCCGTGCCGGAGGTGCGCGTGTTCGCGGGCCGCAGCTCGATGGGCGTGCGCGGCATCAATCTGGACGAGGGGGACAAGGTCATCTCGCTCTCGATTCTGCGCCATGTCGAGGCGACGGCGGACGAACGCGCCGCGTACCTCAAGCGCGCGAGCGCGGTGCGCCGCGGCGAGGAGGGTGAGGAGGGTGCGCCCGACACCGAGGAAACCGGCAGCGACGCGATCGAACTTGGCGAGAAGCGCTATGTCGAGATGTCGGAGGCCGAGCAATTCGTGCTGACGGTGTCGGAAAACGGCATGGGCAAGCGCACCTCGTCGTTCAACTATCGCACCACCGGCCGCGGCGGCAAAGGCATCGTTGCGATGTCGATCACGCCGAAGACCGGCAAGCTGGTCGCCTCGTTTCCGGTCGAACAGTCCGACCAGCTCATGCTAGTCACCGACAAAGGGCAGCTCATCCGCACGCGCGTCGAGGGCATCCGCATCGCCGGACGTTCGACGCAGGGCGTGATCGTGTTCGACACGGCCGACGACGAGACCGTGGTGTCGGTCGAGCGGCTCTCCGAGGAGGGTGAGGAGAACGGCGGCGCATGATCCCGAAAAGTGGGAACCGGTTTTCGGATCAGATCATGCGCAAACAATCATGAGCATCGAACTGTACCTCGTCTTCGTTCTCGCCACAGCGCTGCTGATGGCAACGCCGGGTCCAAACGTTGCGCTGATCGTCGGCACCAGCCTGACGCATGGCGCGCGCGCCGGCCTGATGGCGGTCGCGGGCGTGAATATCGGCGCGATGATCCAGCTTGCCGTGGTCGCGGCCGGGCTTTCGTGGATCGTCGACCTGTTTGCGAAGAACTTCGACCTGATCCGCTTCATCGGCGCGGCCTATCTTCTGTTCCTCGGCATCCAGACATTGTGGAAGGCGCGCAAGGCCACGGCGCCTACGCCGCTGTCGAGCGAGCGCGCGTTCGCGCGCGGTTTCGCGGTTGCATTCGCCAATCCGAAAACGCTGATTTTCCAGGCGGCGTTCCTGCCGCAGTTCCTGACCGACGGCGAGGGACGGCAGGCGCAGCTCTGGCTGCTCGCCGCGACCTTCGCGGGCCTCGCTCTGGTGGGCGACGCGATATGGGCGCTATGCGCAGCGCGGCTGAGGTCCGCGGTCTCCGGCCGCGCGCAGCTGATCGCGGATCGCGTGTCCGGCGCCATCCTGATCGCCGGCGCGGGCGTGCTGCTGGCGATGAGCAAGCGCTGATCCGGCCGTAGCCCGGCTTGAGCGGAGCGAAAGCCGGGATGGTTCTATCCGTAGATCAGCAGCCCCCGGATTTCGCTGCGCTCAATCCGGGACTACAAGATACCCATCTACTCGATCTTCGCGATCCCGGCCTTGGTGATGATGTCGCGGTATTTCGCGATCTCGCTGGCGAGGAACGTCCTCGAACTCCTCGAGGCCAAGGCCGAACGGCACCGCGCCGACCTTCTCGAAGTTGGCGCGCACCTCGGGGCTGTTCAGCGCCGCGTTCAGCTCCTTGTTGAGCCGCTCGAGGATGTCCTTCGGCACGCCGGCGGGCGCGGCGAGGCCGAACCAGCCATCCACCTTGTATTGCGAGAGGTTGACCTCGCTGGTGGTCGGCGTGTCCGGCAGGACCGCCAGCCGTTTGTCGCCCGCG
The DNA here is from genome assembly GCA_963779545.1 of uncultured Alphaproteobacteria bacterium. Lineage (GTDB taxonomy): Bacteria > Pseudomonadota > Alphaproteobacteria > Rhizobiales > Xanthobacteraceae > PALSA-894. The sequence continues at coordinate 988,744 of CAVZYQ010000023.1, forward strand.
ACCGCTAACGCTTTCGCTCCATTGGCGTTGAGCGGACCCGCAACGTTCGGATACCAGGCAAAGCCCAGCGGCACCGAACCGGCGATCATGTCCGGGCCGAATTGCGCGATGTTGCGATAGGGCACATGCGTGAGCTTCACGCCGGTCACCTGCGCGAAGTATTCGCCGGCCAGGTGCTGCGACGAGCCGATGCCGACCGAGCCGTAGTTGAGCGCACCGGGCTCCTTCCTGGCGCGCTCGATCAGTTCCTGCACCGAGTTGATGCCGAGCTTGTTGCTGGCGGTGATGACGACCGTGTAGCTCACGAACGGCGAGATCATCGTGAAGTCTTTTTGCGGGTCGTAGCCGAGATCCCGGTAGAGCGTCAGGTTCGCCGCAAATGGGCCGGATGCCGCGCCCACCAAGCGTGTAGCCGTCGGGCGTCGCCTTGGCGGTCTGCAGCGTGCCGGAATTGCCGCCGGCGCCGGGCTTGTTCTCGACGATGATCGGTTGCCCGAGCGTCTTGGCCATCTGCGCGAACACGATGCGCGCCGCGACGTCGCTGCCGCTGCCGCCTGCGAAGGGCATCACCACGGTGATCGGCCGGCTCGGGTAGCTCTGCGCGGCCGCCGCGCCCGTCATGAGCGCGAAGGCGGCAGAGCCGCGACGCGCGACGTGCTTGATTGGCGTCATCTCGCATCCCCTCTGTTGCGTTTCTTGCGTTTGGCAGCGTCACGCGCTTTTGCGCAATTCGACCTCGGCGTCGTAACCGTAGAGCCGCTCCTGTTCCGGCGGGAACGTCGCGGTCTCCGGCGTGCGGTTGGCGCGCATCTTTTCGTTGCGCGCCTTGATCGTTGCGGCATCGTTCGCCTGATAAGACTGCTCCTCGCGGCGGGCGAGGCCCTGCATCCACGCGGTGCGCGGCTGGCGCATTCGCACGAAGCGCGCCAGCGCCTCGAGCGGCTTGTGCTGGCCCTCGGCGATGCAGCCGGCAAGCACGTAGGCGTCCTCGATGCTTTGCGCGCCGCCTTGGGCGTAGAACGGCATCATCGGATGCGCGGCGTCGCCGATCAGCACGATGCGGCCGGCCTGCCAGTCGGGCAGCGGCTCGCGATCGTAGAGCGCCTGACGCAGAACGCGCGGCGTTGCGCCGATGATGGTGCGGATGGTCGCGTGCCAGCCGTCATATTCGGCGAGCGCGTCCTCGACCTTGCCTTCGGCGAGCCAGGATTCGCGCGCCGGCTCCGACGGAGCGGCTGATGCCGATCCAGTTGAAGGTTTTTCCCGCCGACACGTAGTACTGCACGATGCTGCGGTTCGGGCCCATCCAGACGCCGACCACGCTGCCGAGATCGAGATGGGCGACGCGCTCGGCCGGCACGAGCCCGCGCCAAGCGACGTTGCCGGTGTAGCGCGGCAATTCCTTGCCGAAGAGCTGGCCGCGAATGGTGGAGTGGATGCCGTCGGCGCCGATCAGGATGTCGCCATGCGCGGTCTCGCCGTTGGCGAGCGTCAGCGTCACGCCGCTGGCATCCTGATCGACGCGTTCGACGCGTGAGCCCAGCATGATACCCGTCGCTGTCAGTCAGGCCGCTCAGCAGCACGTCGAGCAATTCGGCGCGATGCGCCGCGTAGTAGGGCGAGCCGAAATGCGCTTCGGCCTTCTGGCCGAGCGGCGTGTAGTAGAGACGTTCGCCGCTGTCCCAGCCGCGATAGTCGCGGCCTTCCGGATAGGTCGCGACTTTTTTCAGCGCTTCGCCGAGGCCGAGCTTGAGCAGAATGCGCGCGGCGTTGGAGGAAACCTGAATGCCGGCGCCGACCTGGCCGAACGCGGCGGCTTGCTCGTAGAGCTGCACATCGACGCCGCGCTGGCGCAGCGCCAGCACCGTGGTGATGCCGCCGATGCCGCCGCCGACAACGAGAACTTTCAGACCGGCCATGGGCTCTCCGATGTCTTGCTTATGCAAGCGAGTGTAGCCCGGCTTGAGCGAAGCGAAAGCCGGGGTCAATTTCGCGTGGTTATAGAGCGGCCCCGCATTTCGCTTCGCTTAATCCGGGCTGCGAACTCTACTTCGCCCCCGCGGCCTCCAGAATCCGCACCATCTCGGCGTAGCCGCGCTGTTTCGCGTGCCCGAGCGGCGTCACGCCCTGCCGGTCAGCGATGTTCAGGTTCGCGCCGGCCTTCACCAGAGCCTCCAGCGAGTCAGTGTGGTTCTTGCCGCCGTTGCCGAGCACGATCGACTCCATCAGCGCGGTCCAGCCCAAGTTATTGACGTGATCGAGCGGCGCGCCGGCCGCGATCAGCGTGCGCACCACCTCGGCGTGGCCGAGATGCGCGGCGGCGATCAGCGCCGTGCCGACGTACGGGCTGGTGATGTTTTTCGGGCTGCAGCCGCCGTCGAGCGCCACTTTCAGGAACGGCACGTCGTTGGTCACCGCCACGATGGTCACGATGTCGTACTTCTGCGCGTCGAGCGCGTTCGGGTTGGCGCCGCCCTTGAGCAGCGCGAGCGCGGCGGCGCGATGGCCGAAATGCGCCGCGACATGCAGCGGCGTTCGGCTGTGCGAGTCCTGCACGTCGGGCCTCTCGCCGCGCGCGAGCAGGCGTTCGATCTCGGCCGCGTCGCCTTTGGCGGCGGCCGCATGCATGCCGGCATAGACGCGCAGGTCGGATGCACTCGGCGGGATCTGCGCGAGCGCGGGCCACGGCAGTGCTGCCGGCGAGAAGGAGAGAAAGCAGGAGAGGGAGGCGCATAAAGAAAAAGTCCCGGCTGATGAGGCCGGGACAGTATGGGGTCACTTGGGTCGAGTAGTCACTTGGGGTCGAAAGGGAGTGGGCATCACTCCCGGGTCGAAGAGGGGATTGGGCATCAATCCCCGAAGGTGAAAGGCTTTCGCCTCTCAAAACTCACTTGCGGTCGGCCGAGACGATGCGGACCTGACGGGCCGTGCCGGACTCGGTGCGCGTGTCGCGGATGCAGGAGCGGTCGAGATAGGGCCAGGACTGCTGGCGGCAGGCGAGGCGGGCTTGCATGTCGAGGCGGTCGCCCTTTCCGCCGGCGGTCTGGGTCAGATCGGTGCGGGTCGAGGCCGAAACGGGCCCGAGGCTCGGAGCGACGACGAGCGCGCCTGCGACAAGCGCGGCAGCTGCCATCATGCTGTAAATCTTGAACATTTTAGCCACCCTGTCCCCGTTATCGTTGTCCCGCCGGGGCCCTTCACTGTGTTAGACGCGAGATGGGGGTAAAAGGTTCAAACATGAACGCACGAATTCTCGATTGGGCCGTGATGGCCTTGCGGCGCTCCGGGGCGCGGGATAGACCCGGAAAATGCCCCGAACCGCGCTTTATGCCGGGTCTTTCGATCCCGTGACCAACGGCCACCTCGATGTGGTGCGTCAGGCGGTGCGGCTCGCCGACCGGCTGGTGCTGGCGATCGGCGTCCATCCGGGCAAGACGCCGCTGTTTCCGGTCGAGGAACGGCTGGCGATGCTCACCGAGACCTGCGGGCCGCTGGCCAAGGCGGCGGGCGTGGAGCTGGCCTGCCTGACCTTCGACGATCTGGTGATGTCGCTCGCCCAGCGGGAAGGCGCCACGCTGCTGATCCGCGGCCTGCGCGATTCGACCGATTTCGACTACGAAATGCAGATGGCCGGGATGAACCGCGCCATGGCGCCGGGCGTCCAGACGGTATTCCTGCCCGCGAGCCCCGCGGTGCGCCCGATCACCGCCACTTTGGTGCGGCAAATCGGGAAAATGGGCGGCGACATCTCGTCCTTCGTGCCGGCGTCGGTCGCGGCGCGGATGAAATCAAAATTCGCCGGGAAATCCGGCTCTTAGAACCGGGAGTTCATATGTTACGTCTGCTTGCTGTTATGGCGGCGCTGTGCTGTTTGCCGCGCCTGCCTTCGCTCAGCGTCCGCTGCCGGCCGGCGCCGACCCGCAGAACACGCTGGTGGTCGACACCACGCAAGGGCCGCATCGTGATCAAGCTGCGCAACGACATCGCGCCCGGCATGCGGCGCGGCTGAAGCAGCTCGCGCGCGAGAAGTTCTACGACGGCGTGCCGTTCCACCGCGTGATCGCGGGCTTCATGGCGCAGACCGGCGACGGGCAGAACGGCAACGGCACCGGCGGGTCGAAGCATCCCGACCTGAAGGCCGAGTTCTCCAACGGCCGTTCAAGCGCGGCAAGGTCGGCATGGCGCGCAAGGGCAACAGCAACGACAGCGCCAACAGCCAGTGGTTCATCATGTTCGCCGACGCGTCGAGCCTGAACGGGCAGTACACCGTGATCGGCGAGGTGCTCTCCGGCATGGACGTGGTCGACAAGATCAAGAAGGGCGAGCCGGTGCAGAACCCGGACAAGATGACCAAGGTCCAGGTCGCGGCCGACGCGAAGTGATGCGCGGCGCGGCGGCCTGTTTCATCGCCGCGCTCGCTTTCCTGGCGCCCTGCACCGACATCGCATCCGCGCAAGGCATGCTGATGTCGATCGATCTCAGCGTACGACAATCCGCGTCCCCGGCGAGCCCGTTGGCACCGGTCAACGACCTGATCGAAATCCAGGCGGCGCTCGCGGACTGCTGGCGCCCGCCGCCGGTCGACGAGGACCGAGCGCCGGTTGACCTGATCTTTCACGGTGAGCTTCAAGCGCTCCGGCGAATTGTTCGGCAAGCCGCGCGTGGTGAAGTTCCGCGCGAGGTCATCGCGACGCAGGAACGCGAGCGTCTACTACCAGGCGGTCGCCGAGGCGATCGACCGCTGCTCGCCGATGCCGTTCACCGATTCGATGGGCGGTGCGGTCGCGGGCCGGACGTTCCAGGTCAGATTTCATCGATTGACGCAAACGAAGACAGGCGGAGCTCACATGGCTGACAACGAGAACAAGCTGACGCTCGAGACCACCAAGGGCAATGTCGTGATCGAGCTGCGGCCCGACCTCGCGCCGAAGCATGTCGAGCGCATCAAGACGCTGGTGAAGGAAGGTTTCTACGACGGCATCGTGTTCCACCGCGTGATCGACGGCTTCATGGCGCAGACCGGCTGTCCGCACGGCACCGGCACCGGCGGCTCGAACTATCCGAACCTTCCGGCCGAGTTCAGCGCCGAGCCGCATGTGCGCGGCACCGTCTCGGCGGCGCGCGCGCAGAACCCGAACAGCGCGAACAGCCAGTTCTTCATCTGCTTCGACGACGCCCGCTTCCTCGACAAGCAATACAGCGTGTGGGGCAAGGTGATCGAAGGCATGGACAACGTCGACAAGATCAAGCGCGGCGAGCCGGTGCAGAATCCCGGACAAGATCGTGAAGGCGACGATCAGCGCTTAAGGCGCAACGCGCCGCTGCGCGAGGCGGAAGCCGATCAGCGCCGCCGCCGACATCACCATCGTGAACGCGGCGAACAGGATCGGTGCGCGCCGCGGCGCCCGAGGTATCGCGCGCCGTTCCGGCAAGCGCGGGCAGCACCGCCATCAAGGCGAAGTGCCACGTGTAGAACACGCCCATTCCGGTCGAGCGGTTTTCCGGGCGCAGCACCTGCGCCGGCAGCGCCATGATCAGGCCGACCGGCAGCCCGCTCATGATCGCGATCACCACGAGCGGGATCATCGGTTCCGCCACCGCCGGCAGTGCGATCGCCGCGGCCGCGACGGCAAGAAAGCCGCCGAGCATCATCAGGTTCGGCCGCTGCAGCCGCTCGGCGAGATAGCCCGAGAGCGGCACGATGACGATGACGGCCCAGGCGAGCACGCTTACGGCATGACTCGCGTTGGAGAGGGAATAGCCGCGCAGCACGAACAGGTCGGGCAGGAAGCTGATCAGGATCACATAGCCGGCGTTGAACGAGCCCCAGATGAAGCCCGCGAGCGAGATCAGCAGCCATTCGCGGCGCGAGAGGTCGATATGCAGGCTCGCGGCGGTCTCGGCGGGCGCGTCCGGCGGCGCACGGTAGATCAGCGGCGACCAGCACGAGGCAGATCAGCACGGACGCGGCGGCGGCATACATCACGGAGGCCCAGCCATACGCCGCCGCGAGCGCCGGAAACGAGACGAGGCCGAGCGCGATGCCGAGCGGCCAGCTCGACACGAACACCGCCATCGCGGCGATGATCTCGCGGCCGGCGAACCAGTCGGTGACCATCTTGGTCATCAGCACGTTGAGGAACACGGCGCCGAGCCCGCTGAGCAGGCGTCCGGTGAAGATGAGCGGAATCGACTGCGACCCCATCATCGCGCCGCCGACAACCATCAGTGCGAGGCCGCCCAGCACCATGCGCTCGGCGCTGAAGCGTTGCGCCAGCATGCCGCTGGGGAGGGCGAGGGGGATGCCGGCCAGCATGTAGAGGCCGATCAAGGTGCCGAGCTGCGTGAAGCTCAGCCCCAGCTCGTCGATCAGCAGGGGCCCCGCCGACGGAACGGTCTGGAACTGATAGGCCATCGCCGTCCGGGCCAGAAACAGCACAAACAGCATGCGCCAGCGGTCAGGTACGATCATGCGGATCCGGCTGGAGGCGTTGCGTGTTGCGCCATCGGTTCACAACCCATAGCCGTCGTGGCGCGGAAATTCCGCGGGCGCGCTGGCGATCCGGCAGCCGGTGGATGGACCACAACCGCAGCGAAGCATCATGTTCGGGAGAATACTGATCAGGCGTGCAACCATGCGGCTTCCGGTTACGTCAGGTAACCTTAAGTGGCAAGCAACGATAAGTGGAAGGCAACGGAATTTTCATAGGATTTCCGGACAGTAGGGACCCTGGCGGGGTGTGTGGGGTCCGGGCCGTTCATGTTCAGTTTCAAGCGCCTGATTCTGGTCGGGCACGATCGCAAGTTGCCGACCGAAATCTATACGTCGCTGGTGACGTCGCTGTTCAGCGACCCGCGCACGCTGCTTGTCGGCGGGCTCGGCAGCATGGTTGCGGCGCTCGTCACCGCCTGGAAGAGCGGCGAGACCTCCCTGATCGTTTGCGCCGTCGGAATCGTCGCCGTGACGCTCGCCCGCGCCGCCGACATGCGGGCGTTCGCGAACGCGCCGCAACACCCGTCCTGACCCGCGCCGCCGCGATGCGCTGGGAGCTGCGCTACATCCTGGGTGCCGCGGCGTTCATGGCGCTGATGGGCGCGTGGTGCTTCTTCGCGTTCGCGCACACCAGCGATCCGGTGGTCCAGCTTCTCGCATTCTCGATCGTGCTTGCGAACATGATCGGCGTCGCGGGGCGCAACTTCGGCAGCAAGCTGCTGGTCAACGCGCAACTCGTCTGCGCCGGCGTTCCGATGGCGGCGGCGCTGGTGCTGATGGGAAACACCTATCTGGCGGTGCTCGGCTGCGTGCTGGTGCCGTTCTTCATCAGCCTGAAACAGATCGCGGACCGGCTGCGCCGCACGCTGCTCGATGCGGTGGTTGCGACGCGCGACGTGACGCTGCTCGCCGGCCGCTTCGACACCGCGCTCAACAACATGCCGCACGGCCTGTGCATGTTCGACCCGCATGGGCCGGCTGGTCGTGTCCAACAAGCGCACCGAGGAGATCCTCCGTATCCCGACGTCGCGGCGCGGGGCTTCGCCGCGCGAGCTGCTGCAAGGTTGTCTCGCGTCCGGGCACATTGAACGAAGCGACGATGGAGCGCCTTCTCGGCGACGTCGAGAGCCGTCTCGACGGGCGGTTCAACGGCCATCTCGCGGTCGACACCGAAGACGGGCGCGCGCTCTCGCTCACCTTCGAGCCGATGCAAAGCGGCGGCTCCGTGGTGCTGGTCGAGGACGTGACCGAGCGCAAGAACGCCGAGGCGAAGATCAACCATCTGGCGCGCTACGACGCGCTGACCGGCCTGCCGAACCGCATCTTCTTCCACGACCAGATGCAGTGGGCGCTCGCCACGATGAAGCGCGACAGCAGTCTGGCGGTCCTGTTCGTCGACCTCGACCAGTTCAAGCAGGTCAACGATACGCTCGGCCACCCGGCCGGCGACGCGCTGCTGTGCGCCGTCGCCGACCGGTTGCGCGGCATCGTTCGCGATACGGATCTGGTGGCGCGCTTCGGCGGCGACGAGTTCGTGGTGCTGCAGGCGTCCGTGCGCGGCGTCGAGGGTGCGACCGCGATGGCGAAGCGCATCGTCGAGGAATTGAGCACGACCTACGACATCGAGGGCCATCGCGTGGTCATCGGCGCGAGCGTCGGCATCGCGCTTGCCCCGCGCGACGGCACGGGCGCGGACGTCCTGCTTGAAGAACGCCGACATGGCGCTCTATCGGGCGAAATCCGAAGGGCGCGGCATGTGGCGCTTCTTCGAGCCCGAGATGGACGTGAAGGCGCAGGCGCGCCGCAGCCTCGAGCTCGACCTGCGCCAGGCGGTCGCGAGCGGCGCATTCGAGGTGCACTACCAGCCGCTGATCAACCTGAAGACCGGCCGGATCTCGACCTGCGAGGCGCTGCTGCGCTGGAAGCATCCGCGAGCGCGGCATGATCTCGCCGGCCGAGTTCATCCCGATCGCCGAGGAGATGGGCCTGATCGTCGAGATCGGCCATTGGGTGCTGCGCCGGGCGTGTCTCGATTGCGCGCAGTGGCCGAGCGACGTGCACGTGGCGGTCAACCTGTCGCCGATCCAGTTCCGCCACGGCAATGTGATGCGCGCCATCACCGAAGCGCTGCAGGCGGCGGACCTTACGCCGAACCGGCTGGAGATCGAGATCACCGAGTCGGTGCTGCTGCAGGACACCGAGACGACGCGCGCGCTGCTGCAGCAGCTGCGCGACTTCGGCGTCCGCATCTCGCTCGACGATTTCGGCACCGGCTATTCGAGCCTGAGCTACCTGCACAACTTCCCGCTCCACAAGGTCAAGATCGACCGCTCGTTCCTGGCGGGAGTAGGGGAGAACAAGCGCGCGCTGCCGCTGCTGCGCAACGTTGCGCGCCTGATCACCGAGCTCGGCATGTCGGTGACGATGGAAGGCGTCGAGACGAAGGAGCAGCTCGACCTGATTTCGCGCGAAGGAACATTCGACGAGGCGCAAGGCTTCCTGTTCAGCCCCGCGGTGCCGTCGCACGAGATTTCAGTGTTCCTCGATCCTGCGACGTTGACGCAACGTCTGCCGAGTGCGGCGCCGCGCAAGGTCGCGTAGTTCCACGCTGACGCAGCGTAAAAGTTCGCTGCCGCTCTCTGACATTTTAAGCAGCCGGTTCCATCCAGCGCGCGCCGCGCGATATTTCCCAACAGTACAACTCAGTAATACTGCGTACGTTTGGTGTAGTTTTGCACAGCGTAACGTTGCGTCAATTAACCTTATCAAATCGTTACACTTTACTTGGATTAAGAATTCATTAACCTTGTGGTTGCGAGCGGCGGTCGTGCTCCGACAAGGAGTTTGAGTATGAGTGTTGTGGCGATCGAATCCTCAACGAGGCTGGTTGATCGGGTCGAACGTCTTCTGCAACGAGTTGATTATCGCAGGGCTGATACGGCGGAAGAGCGCGCGGCGATCTTCCGCCTTCGTTATGAAGCCTATCTGCGCGAAGGCGCGATCGGCCCGAATCTCAGCGGACAATTCAGCGACGCCAATGACGACCGCGACAACGTCTGGATCTTCGGCGTCTACATCGACGGCAAACTCGCAAGCTCGATCCGGCTGAGCATCACGATCCCGGGCGCCACCTACATTCCCGCGCTCGACGTCTTTCCCGATGTGCTGCTCGGCGAGATGATGTCCGGCAAGCGCGTGGTCGATCCGACGCGCTTCGTCGCGGATCGCGAATGCTCACGGCTCTACCCCGAGTTGCCTTACGTTACGGTGCGGCTGCCCTGGCTTGCGTCCGAGTATTTCAATGCGGACCTGCTGCTCGCGGCGGTGCGCTCCGAACATCAGGCGTTCTACAAGCGCACGCTTGGACATCAGGCGGTGTGCGAGCCGCGGCCGTATCCGAAGCTGCAGAAGCCGATCAGCCTGATGACGCTGAACTACCGCGACGCGCGCGACCGCGTGCATCAGCGCTATCCGTTCTTCCGCTCCAATTATTTCGAGCGGCGGATGCTGTTCGAGCGCCACATCGACGTGGCACAGCGCTCCGTGGCGGCGTAGCGCTCAAGGTCCGGCTTTCACCGCGAGATAAGGCTCGATCCGCCGCATCACTGCGGCGGGCGAGATGCGCGTCATCCCGTCCGGCGCATAGCCCTTGCCGTCATCCGGCACGATCGCGTGGATGAACCGCGAATAGTCGAGCACGGGCGTCGAGCCGAACAGACCGAATGCCGGCGTCGCGCCGGCGGCCGCGAGATTCATCGGGCCGGAATTCGGGACCGACGAACAGGTCGGCAAGGCGCAGCAGCGCTGCGGCTTCCACGATCGAGAGGTCGCAGGCGTTCACGGTGGCCGCGCCGGTCGAGTGCGCGATCAGACCGGCGGCGCGTTCCGAATTGCCTGCGCCGCCGATCAGGAACACGGAGCCGGCGGTCTGCCGTCGCAACGTGTCGAGGAACGCGGCCCAGCTCGCATCCGCCCAGTCCTTCTCGGGATGCGAGCCGCCGAGCCCGAGCACGATCCAGGGACGGGGCAGAGCCGCATAACGTTGGCCGATCTCAGCCAGCAGCGCGGGCGGGAGTTTGAGATCCGGCTCGGTCGACGGCACCGGTACGTTCATCGATTCCAGGAAGATGCGCAGCCAGTCCTGAACGAGTTTGCGAAAGTGCTCTTCCTCGATCCCGCTGTTGGTGATCAGCCAGCGCTGCGCGCCATCGCCCGGTCCGATGCGCTCTGGAATGCCCGCCATGCGGGCGGCGAGCGCGGGGCGGAGCGTGCGGTCGAGGATCCAGATGCGCTGGAAGTTGCGCGAGCGCATCAGCGCGACGAGCCGCGCGAGATGAAAGCCGCGCAGGATTTCCGAGCCGTGGTGCTCGAAATACGCCACTTCGCCGATGCACGGCTCGGCCTGCAGGAGTTCCTTCGCGCGCGTTGACGGCAGCGTGAGGAAGCTCACCGCGCCGCCCGGCTCGCGCGCCGCGATGGCGCGCACGAACGGCAGATGCCAGACGACATCGCCGATGCCTTGCTTGACCTGGATGACGGCGGTGGACGGCACGTTGATTATCACGCGAAACGTTGCGAGAAGCGGCGTTGTAGGCGACCGAACCGCAGCGGGCAAATCCGTGTCCCGCACGCGGTGCAGCGCGCAAGCAGTGCACCGCAAATGCGGGACCCCGGTTGCTTCGAACGATACCGGGGGTCCCGGGTCTGCGTCGCAGCATTGCATGCTGCACCGCGCCCGGGACACAAGAGCATGCGCACCGACCTGTTCGACTTTCCCTTAGCCCCGGAGCGGATCGCGCTGCGCCCCGCGCGCCCGCGCGATGCCGCACGGCTGCTGGTCGTGCGGCCGGATGGCGCGCTGGAGGATCGCGTTGTGCGCGACCTGCCCGATTTGCTGCAGGCTGGCGACCAGCTCATCGTCAACGACACGCGCGTCATTCCGGCGAGCCTGCATGGGCGGCGCATCGGGCGCGGGCCGGAGACGGAGATCGAGGCCAACCTGATCAAGCGGCTCGACGGCGCGCGCTGGAGTGCGTTCGTGAAGCCCGCGCGACGGCTCAATGTCGGCGACACGGTGCGGTTCGGCGAGGAGGGCAAGGTCTGCTTCCTCGGTCAGCTCGACGCTACTGTCGAGGCAAAAGGCGAGGGCGGGGAGGTAACCTTCGCGTTCGCGTTCCACGGACCGGTGCTCGATCAGGCGATCATGGAGCGCGGCGACATGCCGTTGCCGCCCTACATCGCGTCGCGCCGTGGGGCGGACGAGCAGGACCGCTCCGACTACCAGACGCTGTTCGCGCAGAACGAAGGTTCGGTCGCGGCGCCGACCGCGGGTCTGCATTTCACGGACGACCTCGTGGCGCGGCTCAAAGCGCGCGGCATCGGACTGCATACCGTCACGCTGCATGTCGGCGCCGGGACGTTCCTGCCGGTAAAGACGGACGACACCGCCGATCACAAGATGCATGCTGAGTTTGGTGTCGTGAGTGGGGAGACAGCAAGCGCGCTGAACGCGGCACGCCGTGCGGTGGCCGCATCGTGGCGGTCGGCTCAACATCGCTGCGGCTGCTTGAATCCGCCGCCGCGGAAAGTGGCACCATCCGAGCCGTTCTCAGGCGAGACCGCGATCTTCATCACGCCGGGCTACCGCTTCCGCGCCGCCGACGTGATGCTGACCAACTTCCATCTGCCGCGCTCGACCCTGTTCATGCTGGTCGCGGCATTCTCCGGCCTCGACACCATGCAGCGCGCCTACGCGCATGCGATCGCGTCCGGCTATCGCTTCTACTCCTATGGCGATGCCTGCCTTCTGTTTCGCGACAAACTTTAAGCCACATTCCGGCAAATCCGCGCGCCGGAAATAACGCTGCGGCAATCGCCGGCTGCAAGGGTGCATCCACTCAGGGGGCTTGGGCAGAGCTTGGTGGAAGGGAGAGTTCCGATGATTCACGAGTACGCCGCCATCGATCCGATGGCGCTTTTGTTTCCGTCGCGAATTTATATTTCGATGTCGGAGAAGCTCCATCCGCACATTCCGAAGTCGATCGAGATCAAGGAGGCGGTCGGCCGTCTCACGCCCGAGGAGCGGCTCTACATCCTGCAGCGCGCCCGCATGCTGTCGACCTACAGCAAGGCCGTGGAGGAAGCCGTCGCCACGATGAAGTAGCGAAGCCCTTGCGGCGCCGGAAATCGTGATATGCCTCGCGGCCTGAAAAAGGCCGCGTATGGATCAGCAGAGTTTCGGTTTCCGGCTTCTCGCCAGCGACGGCGACGCGCGGCTCGGCGAGGTCGCCACCGCGCACGGCGTCGTCCGCACGCCAGCCTTCATGCCGATCGGCACGCAGGCGACCGTGAAGGCGATGCATCCCGAAGCGGTTCGCGCGGGCGGCGCCGACATCATCCTCGGCAACACCTATCACCTGATGTTGCGGCCGGGTGCGGAGCGGATCGCGACGCTCGGCGGGCTGCACAAATTCATGAATTGGCCGCACCCGATCCTGACGGACTCGGGCGGTTTCCAGGTGATGTCGCTGTCGCAACTGCGCAAACTCGACGAAAGCGGCGTCACGTTCCGCTCGCATATCGACGGCGCGATGGTCGCGCTCTCGCCGGAGCGCGCGATCGAGATCCAGAACCTGCTCGGCTCCGACATCGTGATGCAGCTCGACGAATGCCTCAAGCTGCCCGCGGCGCGCGACGAGATCGAGCGCGCAATGCGGCTCTCGCTGCGCTGGGCCGAGCGCTGCAAGCGTGCGTTCGAGGGTGCGGCGCCGGGCAGGGCGCTGTTCGGCATCGTCCAGGGCGGCGACGATCCGGCGCTGCGGTTCGAAAGCGCCCGCGCGCTGATCGACATCGGTTTCCCCGGCTATGCGATCGGCGGGCTTGCGGTCGGCGAGCCGCAAGCGGTCATGCTGAGAATCGTCGAGGAAACCGCGCCGGTCCTGCCGGCCGACAAGCCGCGCTATCTCATGGGCGTCGGCACGCCGGAAGACCTGCTCGAGGCGGTCGCGCGCGGCATCGACATGTTCGACTGCGTGCTGCCGACCCGCAACGGCCGCCACGGGCACGCCTTCACGCGCTCACGGCGAGATCAACCTGCGCAATGCGCGCCATGCCGAGGATCCGCGCCCGCTCGATGAGACAAGCGCCTGCGTGGCGACGCGCACGTACTCGCGCGCCTACCTGCATCATCTCATCCGCGCCAACGAAATGCTCGGCGCGATGCTGCTGTCGGAAATCAATCTCGCCTATTACCAGGAGCTGATGGCAGGCATGCGCGCGGCAATTCGTGAGGGCCGGTTCGCGGCATTCTGCGCCGAGACGCGCGAGAACTGGGAAAGAGGCGACATCCTCGCCCGGCAGGGGTGACCCGATGAACGGCCTGGCCGAAAGCATCGCTATCCTGATCGTGCTGTCGGGCACGACAACGTACTACGTCGCCGTCATAGGACGTCTGGTCTGGGTCGCGCTGCGGACCGGGCGACTGCAGTCGCGAGGCGTCACCTATGATCGCAGCACGCAGCCGAAGCGATATTGGTTCTTGATTGTGGGAGCCACCGCCCTCGGTCTTGTCCTCGTCTTCGCGACGTTTCTCTATCTTGTTGAATTTATCCGCCGCTGGATCGCCTGACCCCTCGACGCCCATTTGTCGCAGGCTAGAATGCTCCCAAACAACGGCGATATGCGCCGAAACTGGGAGGCGTCGCGATGGCGGTCACCCTGAAGGTCAACGGCGCGAGCCGGACCGTGCCGGCCGAGCCGGATACGCCTCTCCTTTACGTCCTGCGCAACGACCTTGAGCTGAACGGCGCCAAGTTCGGCTGCGGCCTCGCCCAATGCGGCGCCTGCACGGTGCTGGTGAATGGGCAGGCGGTGCGCTCCTGCGTGACGGAAATCGGCACGCTCGCCGGCGCCGAGATCACCACGCTGGAAGGGCTCGGCACGCTGGAGAAGCCGCACGCCTTGCAAAGCGCGTTCATCGGCGAGCAGGCGGTGCAGTGCGGCTACTGCATCAACGGCATGATCATGAGCGCCAAGGCGCTGCTCGACCGCAATCCGAAGCCGACTGAGCGCGATGTGCGCGAAGCGCTCGCCGCCAACCTCTGCCGCTGCGGGACGCATAATCGCATCGTGGCGGCCGTGCTGCGCGCCGCCAGCGAGATGGGGAGGACCTGACATGAACGTCTCCCTCACGCGCCGGAACTTCGCCAAGGGTCTCGGCGGCATCGTGCTCGCTTTCACGCTCGACCCGGTTTCGGCCCAACAGCAGCAGCCCCGCTCGCTGCCCGGCAGCCTCGCCGGCAACCGGATGCTGGACGCCTGGATCCGCATCAACGCCGACGGCAGCGCGACCGTGTTCACCGGCAAGGTGGAACTGGGGCAGGGCATCGTGACCGCGCTCGCCCAGATCGCCGCCGAAGAACTCGACCTGCCGCTTGCACGCGTATCCATCATTTCCGGCGACACCGGCCGCACGCCGAACGAAGGAATGACCGCCGGCTCGCAGTCGATCGAGAATTCCGGCACCGCGCTGCGTATGGCGGCCGCCGAAGTGCGCGGGATCGTGGTCGAGCTTGCCTCGGCGCGGCTTGAAATGAGCGCGGACTCGCTCAGCGTCGCGGACGGCGTCATCAGCGCGGCGAATGGCAAGCGCATTTCCTACGGCGAGATTGCAGCTTCCGTAGATCTCAAACGCGAGGCGACCGCGACGGTGCGGGCGAAGCCCGCCGGTCTGCACAAAATTGTCGGCCAGTCGATCCCGCGCTTCGACATTCCCGGCAAGGTCACCGGCAAGGCGATGTATGTGCAGGACCTGCGCCTGCCCGGCATGGTGCATGGCCGCGTGGTCCGGCCGCCGCAATATGGCGCGACGCTGGAGTCCGTGGACGACGCGAAGGCGCGCGCCATTCCGGGCGTGATTGCTGTGGTGCGCGACGGCTCCTTCCTCGGCGTGATCGCGGAGCGCGAGGAGCACGCCGTGAAGGCACGCGCGGCGCTTGCGTCCGCCGCCAAATGGAAGCCGGGGCCGGAGCTGCCCGATCCGGCGCGGCTGTTCGAACACCTCAAGTCGCTGCCGACCAAGACGCAGACCATTGGAGTCAAGCAGGCGCCATTGCTCGCGAGCGCCCCGAAAGTCATCGAGGCGACATATACCAAGCCCTATATGGCGCATGCGTCGATTGGGCCCTCGGCAGCCGTCGCCGAATTCAGGGACGACAAATTCACCGTCTGGACACACTCGCAGGGCGTCTTCCCGTTGCGCGCCGAACTCTCGAAGGCCCTGAAGGTGCCGCCTGCTTCGGTGCGTTGCATCCACACCGAAGGCTCGGGCTGTTACGGCCACAACGGCGCTGACGACGTCGCGCTCGATGCCGCACTGCTGGCCCGTGCCGTGCCCGGAAAACCGGTGCGGCTGCAATGGATGCGTGACGACGAGTTCGCCTGGGAGCCGTTCGGGCCCGCGATGTCGATGCAGGCCAAGGGCTCGCTCGATGCCGAGGGCCGCATCGTCGACTGGAATTACGAGCTCTGGAGCAACTCGCACTCCACGCGCCCGCAATCGACCACCGGCTCGAACGTGCTTGCGGCCTGGTATCTGGCGGACGCGCAGGCGATGGGGCCGCCGACTTCGCCGCCGCAGCCGGCCGGTGGCGGCGACCGCAATTCCATCCCGCTCTACGATTTCCCGAACCAGAAGGTCGTGCACCACTTCGTTCAGGACATGCCGATCCGGGTGTCGGCACTGCGGACGCTCGGCGCCTACGCCAACGTGTTCGCCTCGGAATCCTTCATGGACGAACTGGCGCTCGCGGCGGGCGCCGATCCGGTCGCGTTCCGGCTTGCCCACATGAAGGACCCGCGCGCCCGCGCGGTGATCGAGAAGGTCGCGCAACTCGCCAAATGGAAAGTAGGCGAGAAGGGCGACGGCACGCGCGGCCGTGGGATCGGGTTCTCGAAGTACAAGAACCTCGCCTGCTACTGCGCCGTGATCGCCGACGTCGAGGTCGACCGCGCGAGCGGCCGCGTGCGCGTCACGCACGGCGTGGTCGGCGACCGATGCCGGGCTGATCATCAACCCGGACGGCCTCACGCAGCAGATCGAAGGCGGCATCATCCAGTCGACCAGCTGGACACTGCATGAGGAAGTGAAGTTCGACCGCAACGGCATCCTGTCGCGCGACTGGATGACCTATCCGATCCTCGCGATGCCGGACGTGCCGAAAGTCACCGGCGAGCTGATCAACCGTCCGGCTGAGCGCTCGCTCGGGGCGGGCGAGGGCTCGCAGGGCCCAACGGTTGCGGCGATCGCGAACGCCTTCGCGCACGCGACGGGCAAGCGTATCCGCGATCTGCCGTTCCACTCCGAGCGGGTGAAAGCCGCGCTCGCATGAGCTTGCGCTCCGCCGGGAGGCGCCCATGAGCACGGTCATCAACTGCGTCGAGTATGAGGCCGGGAAACGCCGCGCCGAGGTCGACCTCAAGGAGGCCTGTCCGTGCTCGGCCGACGGCAGCTTCGTCTGGGTCGGGCTGCATGCGCCGGACAAGGAACTGCTGCGCACCGTGCAGCAGCGCTTCGGCCTGCACGATCTGGCGATCGAGGACGCACTGCTGGCGCACCAGCGCCCGAAACTCGAAATCTACGGCGATGCGATCTTCGTCGCGCTGCGCACCGCGCAACTCGTCGACAAGAAGGTCCAGTTCGGCGAGACGCATATTTTTGCTGGGCGCGGCTATGTGGTGACCGTGCGCCATGGTTCGACCACGGCCTACCGCGAGGTGCGCGCGCGCTGCGAAAACGTGCCCCAGATGCTGGCGAAGGGCGAGAGCTTCGTCGTCTATTCGATCATCGACTTCATCGTCGACAACTACTTCCCCGTCCTGCACGACATGGAGGCGGAGGCCGATGCGCTGGAGGAGGAGGTCTTCGCCCATCGCAGCGATCCGACCGACGTCGAGCGCATCTACGAGCTGCGCCACGAGCTCTTGCTGTTGCGCCGCGCCGTGCAGCCGCTGCAGGAGGTGTGCAACCGGATCATGCGTTACGACGTGCCGCTGATCGATCACGCGATGAACGACTACTTCCGCGACATTCAGGACCACGTGATCCGGGTGGTGGAAGGCATCGACAATCTGCGCGACCTGCTCAACTCGGCACTGGAGGCGAACCTGCTGCTGGTTTCGCTGGCGCAGAACCAGGTGACCAAGAAGCTGACGGGGTGGGCGGCGATCCTGTCGATCCCGCTCGCGATCGCATCAGTCTACGGCATGAATTTCAAACACATGCCTGAATTGGAACAGCCGCTGGGCTACCCCATCGTGATGGCAGTGATCTTGGGGATATGCGGCTTCTTGTACTACCGCTTCCGGCGCGCCGGCTGGCTCTAGCGCATGACCCCGAAAAGTAGGTACCGGTTTTCGGACAAGGTCATGCGCGGAAAAGACGGTTACGCGATCGCGAAATCCGCGAGATCGTCCGCGCCGAATTCATGCGCCTTGCGGAACGTATGGCCGCAGGACTCGCAGGCCCAGTGATTGTGCACCAGCCGCGGACTCACATGCTGCGACAGCAGCGGCGCGAGCAGCATGTCGCCGCATTGCGGGCAGGCAGGCAGCCGCACATGCCGTTGCCGGCAGGAAGCCTCACACGTCGTCTGGAGCGTCATCGCGGAGTCTCCTTGGCTGAGTGAGAACCAGCTCTTTTCCCCCTCCGGATGAGGGTCGTTATTGCGGAACTATGCGGCGCGACGATGGCTGCCCGATGAACCTTTCGTGAAGCGTTTGATTCAAACAATTCCAGGATGCGGTCGCTGCGCCGCAAAACAAAACCGCCGGGCTTTCGCCCGGCGGTCTGTAGCTTGAAGGCTTGTGCGCTTATTTGCGCGAACGGCCGGTGCCGGCATCCCAATGCGGGTTCGCGTCGAAGGCCGCCTTCGCGATCAGGCCGCCGATGATCGGAACGACGCAGTCGCCCATCATCATGAACACTTCGCTCGACTTCAGCTCGCGGCGTTCGTTGTGGCTGACCAGCAGGCCGCCGATGATCGGGCTCAGCGCGAAGCAGCCGACCGTGGTCATGCCGTACCACTTGAGCGAACGCGCGCTGTCGAAGCGGGCGCAGCGCGAGAAGTTGCGGTTGCAGATGGCGCTGTAGTACGCCGCCGTCATTCCGGCGCCGGCGATGATCTGTCCCGCGGTGACGTTCGGGCTGCGGTCACGCAGCAGGAACGCGTTGGCACTGCCGGCTTGCATCACGAAGCCGAACGAAGTGATGGCCAGGGCCAGTGCGATGAGTTTTTTTTTCATAACTCCCCCCAAATCGCTGGAGTCTTTGCGCGTCTGAGGGGCGCGCCGTCCCAGTGCTGACGAATTGTGTGGATGCGCCAAATCACGCGACGCGTTACGGATTCGCACGCTACCCGACGCATGGTTAACGGCAAAATAGATACGGTACGCGCGAGCCAGATTTCGCCATGAGTGTGGCGCAATCGCCACAAAATCGGACGGAGATGGGGACAAGTCTGCCGACTTCTTCGCAACATCCCGCAGGAAGCCTCGCAGTGTTCGGCTCAACGCTTCCGCTTTTGTGATGTTAACCCGTCATGCCCCAAGGTCAGAGCAGAGCGCAAAAAATCAAATGACATCAATCCTTTGGAGGGCGACTATTCTTCGAAAGTGATTCGGAAACGCAAAGGATGACGCGATGCCGTCGGCAGCTAACCCGCAAGCGTCTTGGCGCGATCCGTTCCTGCTCCCCGTTTGCGACTGCGGCGGGCCGATGAATCTCGCGAGCCTCGAGCCGCACCCGACGGATCGATCTCAGGAGTTGAAGACCTTCAAGTGCCTCCACTGTGGGACGCAGCAGGTGTTTACCGTGCAGAAGCGCACTGTGGTCGCGCGCTAATTTTTCTGAGACCGGCCAGCGCTTTCACGGCCTGACGCGCGCTGATCCCTGTCACGCAGATTCAAAGTGAGCAGCGAGCGGCATCAACCCCGCCATGCCCACGCGCCTGCGTGGAGCGCCTGACTGGACGCCTGCCAGTTCGAAACGGACCAGCATCCGAATTTACATTGCGCGGCTTTGCTTGTCGTCAAACTGACGTGCAAGCGGACCTAAGACTGCGGATGCCCAAGGCACGCCGCGCCGGCCGCAACGCGGTGGCCCCGATCTTGTTCGCGAGCAGGACGGCTGCCGTGAGAAGCGCGCAACCCAACAGTCAGGTCGCCACGGGCGCGGTTGCGACAGATGTCGTTGCTCGCTCGCGCCTGGGCGTCGGGCCGTACGAAGCGGTCGCTTGCGCCATCCTCATCGGCCTCGCCGCCGCCGTGGTGACGGGATCTATCGGATCAATATCGACCCGTTGCCGCCGCTGAACGGCTCTTGGCGGGTCGTGCTGGCGGAGAACATTCCCGCCGCGCTGGCATCGACGTGGCGCCCAGATGCCCCGGTCTTCCTGACGGCGAAAGGGCAGGTGATCTTGCAGGCGGCTCCGTCCAAATCGACCGATCAACATACTCTCGGGGTGATCGGCCAGTCGGCTTATCCGGGCGATTACACGCTGACGCACCTCACCTCGGACACGCCGCTGAGCGCGGTGAGCTTTCGCGTGGACATGTCGGATCTCCCGGGCCGCCTGAGTCTCAGCGGATTCGCCGGAGCACGCATCGTCCTGTTGAGGGCGACGAGCGAACGATGATCGCTGTCAGATGGATTGGGCGTACTCGCGAAAACAGCGGCCCCGACGACGCTCGCCGTGCTGCGTCTTAGGGGTCAGATCAATGACTGGAACTCGCTTACCTCCGGAACCTGAGTGACGACACTTGCCGCCAAAGATGGCGCTGTTGGTGCAGTCTGATAGAATACGGGGGCTGCAAGCAGGGCCTTCGTCCTCCAGCGCTCATTGGTGCCAGCTCATGTCGATACTGACCCGTGTCACTAAAGACGGCGTCCAAACGGTCCACGAAGTCATCAATCCCAGCATCTCTTCCGATGGCCGGTACATCCTGGCGTCTTCGAGCTTCGGGTTCGACTCCACCGACCTGACATTCCGGTATGATAATCAGACCGGCGGCCTGATCGATGGCTTCGCAACAGACCGGCGATTTGAAGGCTACGATCTCTCGGGGGACGGCCGATATTGGGTGTTCGTAGACACCATTGGGATCGCGGCCGTCGCTTTCCCTCGGGGAATTGCGGATTTTTCGTCGCAGTCGGTCGCCGTCACCTATTCGGTCGGGCCGCGCGGAGCTGGAAACAACCTGGCTGCGATCTCGCAGGATGGAACGGCGGTCTCCATCAGGTTCACCGAACAGGCTCCGTTCCCCACCTCCGGCCCCTCTGAAGTCCGCATCAGCTACTGGCAAGGGGGAGGGGAGCTGCGCGTGCCGGGTTCGAGCAGCACGACGACATCGCTCACCGACGACTCGATCTCCGGCGCCGGTGAGCGCGTCGTGTTTTCGCTCGGTGGCTCGGTCTACTACGCCGATGCCACCGGCGGCGCCCCCGGGTTCACGCAGGCTCCCGTCCTCATCGCCCAAGGCGCGAACGCCGCCATATCGGCGAACGGACGTTTCGTCGTGTTCGAGACCAGCGCAGCGCTGCTCGGCAGCGATACCAACCCGGGGCAGGACATCTACCTGAAGGATCTGCAGACCAACACGCTGACGCTCGTGTCCACGGCCACCGGTGGGACAGTCTCCGACGGCTTCAGCGCCGATGCATCGTTGTCCGATGACGGCCGCTACGTCGTGTTCGAGTCGGATGCTACCAACCTCGTCGCGGGCGACACCAATGCGGCGCGTGACATCTTCCTCAAGGATCTTGTTTCGGGCGTGACGACGCGGGTGTCGGTCAGCAACGGCGGCGCGCAGGCAAATGGGCGTAGCAGCGTGGCTGAGATATCGGCTGACGGCTCGACCGTCACGTTCATGAGCCTCGCCTCAAATCTCCTGTCGGACGATACGAATGGGCTCTTTGACGTCTTCCGCGTCGCTCTCGGAGCCGTTCGCACCGTCAACGGCGATGAGATCACCGCTACCGACTCCTATCAGCTTCAGGCCGGCGAACGGGTGCTTCACCTGAGCGGCACCTCCGGCAGCTTCGGGTTCGGTAACGAACTCGACAACTCGCTCTTCGGAGATGCCGCGGCAAATGTTCTGCGCGGGCTTGGCGGCGCGGACTCCCTGGTCGGCTCGCTCGGGGCGGACCGGTTCGCCTTCACGGCCGCAGCGGTGCAGGACGGCGAGTCGGGCATCTTCGACACTCTTGCGGACTATAGCTTCTCCGAGGGCGATCAACTCGACGTCGCGGAAATTGTCTCGGCGGCGTTGGATGCAGGCCAGCCGGTATTCTCGCTCGTGCGCGTCGTCAACGACCTGAATGCAACCTTCTCCAGGCTGGAGGTGGATGCCGACGGTGCCGCCAATGGCGTCAACTTCGTCACGATTGCGCATCTCCAGGGCGTGCAACGTGGCGCGACCGTCAACGTCATCCTCGACACCGGACAGCCGTCCGGTAGCAACATCACCGTCAGACCCGCCGCATCCCCGCCAAACGACGTCAACGCCGATGGCACCAGTGACGTGCTGCTGCGCCACGCCAACGGCTTCGTTGCCGAGTGGCAGATGAGCGCAGGCCAGATCGTCGACAGCCTCGGCATCGCCATGCCGAGCACCGCCTACAAGTTCCAGGATACCGGCGACTTCAACGGCGATGGCCGCTCGGACATCCTGTGGCGGCACGACAACGGCCAGGTGGTGATGTGGGAACTCGACGGCAACCAGATCATCCTTAATCAGGAGGTCACCACCCTCAGCAACAGCTGGCACAACGAGGGTGCCGGCGATTTCAACGGCGACGGTGCCAGCGACATCCTGTGGCGCCATGACAGCGGTCAGGTCGTCCTCTGGCAAATGGATGGGCCGAATATCGTTTCCAATCAGTCGATCGCGACACCCGGTAACGACTGGCACGTGCAAGGGCTGGTGGACACCGACGGAGACGGCAAGACTGACGTGCTGCTGCGGCACAACAGCGGCCAGGTCGTTCTCTGGAAGATGGATGGCGCGAAGATCGCCTCCAATCAGGCGATTGCGACGCCGGGGCTCGACTGGAACGTCGCGGGCACCGGCGATTTCAACGGCGATGGCCGAGGCGACATCCTGTGGCGCAACGACAGCGGTCAGGTCGTGCTCTGGGAAATGGATGGGGCGAACATCGTTTCCAACCAGTCGATCGCAACGCCGTCCAACGCCTGGCGTATTCAAGACGTGGGCGATTACAGCAGCGACGGCAATAGCGACGTGCTCTGGCGCCATGATGGCGGACAGGTCGTGTTGTGGGAGATGAATGGAGCCCAGATTGCGCTAAATCATGAGGTCGTGCCGCAGCTCGGAAGTGAATGGTCGATCCTCAACCATCAGTACGATCTGTTGTAAGGCGCTCACGCGGCATGGGGGCGTGAGCAGATCACAAGCAGTTGATGTGATTGGTGAGCGCGCCGGGACTCGAACCCGGGACCCTTTGATTAAAAGTCAAATGCTCTACCGACTGAGCTACGCGCTCTCACCGGCACGTGTGTAGGGGGGCCCCCCGCGGAAATCAACCCTCCGGCCTCTTTTGCGCATGATCTTGCCCGAAAACCGGTGCCTGGTTTCGGGATCATGCGCGCCCCTAGATCCGCCCTTCCTCCACGGCGTGGCAGCGCACCGTGGCGGCGCCGGCCGAAACGGGCACCGGGATCTCGGTCCGGCAGCGCGCATTCGCGAACGGACAGCGCGGATGGAATGGGCAGCCGGGCGGCGGATCGATCGGGTTCGGGACCTCGCCCTCGACCGGCTTGCGCTTGCGCCCCGTGAGATCGAGGTCCGGCACCGCGTCAAGCAGCATCCGGGTGTAGGGGTGTTTTGGTGCGCGGAACATTTCGCGCGCGGGCGCGACCTCGACCAGACGGCCGAGGTACATCACGCCGATGCGGTTCGCCATGTGGCGCACGACCGCGAGATTATGGCTGATGAACAGATACGTGAGGCCGAAGCGGTCCTGCAGGTCGCGCATGAGGTTGAGGATCTGCGCCTGCACCGAGACGTCGAGCGCGGAGGTCGGCTCGTCGCACACGATGAATTCCGGATTGCAGGCGAGCGCGCGCGCGATCGCGATGCGCTGGCGCTGGCCGCCGGAGAATTCGTGCGGGTATTTCGCGCCGTCCGCCGGATCGAGGCCGACGAGCTTGAGAAGGTCGCCGACTTGCCGCGCGGTCTCGGCGTCGCTTTGCGCGATGCCGAACGCGCGCAGCGGCTCGGCCACGATGTCGAGCGAACGCCAGCGCGGATTGAGGCTGGCGTAGGGGTCCTGGAACACCATCTGGATGCGGCGGCGCAGCAGGCGGCGCTCCGCCTCATGCTTGCGGTCGCTCATCGAGACGCCGTCGATGATCACTTCGCCGGTGGTCGGCGCGATCAGGCCGACCACCATCTTGGCAACGGTCGACTTGCCCGAACCGGATTCGCCCACCAGCGCGAAGGTCTCGCGCTTGTTGATGGCGAAGGTCACTTCGGCGGCCGCGGTGAGCAGACGGCGCGGCAGACGCTCGGTGACGCGATTGAGCCAAGGCTTCGAGACATCGAAAATGCGGCCGAGGTTCTTTACCTCGACCAGCGGCCGGGCGTCATCGGGCGGAGCGGCGGGAGCGGGCGCGTCCATCACGCTCATGATGCTGCCGCCTGAACCGGGTAGGGGTGATAGAGCCAGCACGCGACCTGCGAGCGCTGCTCGGGTTGCAGCTCGGGCCGGAACGTCGGGCAGGGGACGAACGCGCGCGGGCAGCGCGGGTGGAAGCGGCAGCCCGAGGGAATAGCGGTCAGCCGCGGCATCGAGCCGGGGATCTGCACGAGGCGGTCGCTCTCGCCGGTGAGCGAAGGGATCGAGCCCATCAGCCCCTTGGTATAGGGATGCAACGGCTCCTTGATCACGTCGCGCACCGGACCGACCTCGGCAATGCGGCCCGCATACATCACGGCGACACGGTCGGCGGTCTCGGCGATCACGCCCATGTCGTGGGTGATCAGCATGACGGCGGCGCCGTGCTGTGCGCAAAGCCGTTTCAGCAGCGCGATGATCTGCGCCTGCACCGAGACGTCGAGCGCGGTGGTCGGCTCGTCGGCGATGACAAGCTCCGGCTCGGCGGCGAGCGCGAGCGCCAGCACTACGCGCTGGCGCATGCCGCCGGAGAACTGGTGCGGGTAGTTGTCGATGCGCGTGTCCGGCGCCGGGATGCCGACCTCTTCGAGCAATGAAAGCGCCTTTTTCCGCGCCGCGGCTTCAGACAACGTCGAATGCGTTCTGATCGTTTCGATAAGTTGCTCGCCGACGCGGTAAAGCGGGTTGAGGCTGGTAAGCGGGTCCTGGAACACCATGCCGATGCGCTTGCCGCGGATCTTGCGCATCTGGTCCGACGGCAGGTTGTCGATACGCTGGCCCTTCAGCAGAACCTCGCCGCCGGCGATGCGGCCCGGCGGCTCGATCAGGCCGATCACGGCCGTTCCGGTGATCGATTTGCCGGCGCCGGACTCACCGACCACGCCAAGCACCTCGCCGGGCGCGATGTCGAACGAGATGTCGTCGATCGCGGTCAGAATTCCGCGACGCGTCGGAAACTCGACTTTCAGATTGCGGACGGAAAGAACAGGTGTGGTCATCGCAACTTCGGATTCAAGGCATCACGCAGCCAGTCGCCAAGCAGGTTGATCGACAGCGCGAGCAGGACAAGGTCGAGCGCAGGATAGAGCAAGATCCACCATTCGCCGGAAAAAAGGAATTGCTGGCCGACGCGGATCAGCGTGCCGAGCGAGGGCTGCGTCGGCGGAACCCCCACTCCCAGAAACGAGAGGGTGGATTCCGCGATGATGGCGAGCGCGAGGTTGATGGTGGCGATCACCAGCACCGGGCCGATGACGTTGGGAAGCACATGCCGGCCCATGATGGCAAACGGCGAGCGGCCGATCACGCGCGCCGACATCACGTATTCCTTGTTCTTCTCGACCAGGGTCGAGCCGCGCACGGTGCGCGCGTAGGAGGCCCAGTTCGACAGGCCGATCGCAATGATCAGTACGATGATCGCGGCCTGCTCGTGGTACTGCGGCGCGATCAGCCCGCGCGCGACGCCGAACACCAGAAGTGCGATCAGGATCGCCGGGAACGAGAGCTGGATGTCGGCAATGCGCATGATGAACGCGTCGGTGCGGCCGCCGAGATACCCCGCCATCAGGCCGAGCGTGACGCCGATCGCGATCGAGAAGATGACCGAGGCAAATCCCACCAGCAGCGACACGCGCGAGCCGTAGAGGATCGCCGAGAACATGTCGCGGCCCTGGTCGTCGGTGCCGAGCATGAACACGCGGCCGGTGACGGCGCTCGGCTCGCCCGGTCTGGTGAAGCCTTCCATCAAATTGAGCGACGCCGCATCGAACGCGTTCTGCGGCGCGATCCACGGCGCCAGCACCGCGCCGAGCAGCAGGATCACCGCCATCAGGGCCGCGAGGATCGCCACCGGCGAATGGCGGAAGCTCCAGGCGACGTCCGAGTCCCACGCATGCCAGAGGCGGGCCTTGAGGGCGGGGCGCGGCGCCGTGGGTGCGCGCATCACTTCGCCGCCGCGGTGGTGCCGCGCAGGCGCGGGTCGACGGCGAAATAGAGAAGGTCGACCGACAGATTGACCACGACGAACACCAGCGCGACGAACATCAGGTACGCCGCCATCACCGGGATATCGACGAACTGCACCGCCTGCACGAACAGCGCGCCCAGGCCCGGCCACTGGAACACGGTCTCGGTGACGATCGCGAAGGCGATGACCGAGCCGAATTGCAGCCCCGCGATGGTGATCACCGGGATCATGGTGTTGCGCAACGCGTGGCGGAACGAGATCGAGCGCTCCGGGATGCCCCGCGCGCGCGCGAACTTGATGTAGTCGGTACGCATCGCCTCGAGCATTTCGGCGCGCACCAGCCGCATGATCAGCGTGAGCTGGAAGAAGCCGAGGGTCAGCACCGGCATGATAAGGGACTTTCGCCCTGTCTCGGTCAGCAGGCCGGTCGACCACCAGCCGAACTTGACGACGTCGCCGCGCCCGAACGAGGGCAGCCAGCGCAGTTCGACCGCGAACAGATAGATCAGTCCGATGCCGATGAGGAAGGTCGGCAAGCTCACGCCGATGAGCGAGAGCGACATCACGATGTTCGCCAGAATGCCGCGCCGGTTGATCGCCGTGTAGACGCCGAGCGCGATGCCGAACACCAGTGCAAAGAGCGACGACAGGAAGGCAAGCTCGACCGTCGCGGGCACGCGCTCGCGCAGCAAATCGGCGACAGGACGACCCTGGCGATACGACATGCCGAACTCGCCGCGCGTCATGTCGCGCACGAAGTTGGCGAACTGGATCGGGAACGGATCGTTGAGGCCGAGCCGCTCGGCCAGCTCGGCGCGCTCCTTCAGCGAGGCTTCCTGGCCGACCATGTTGGCGACGGGATCGCCGACGAAGCGGAACATCGAGAACGCAAGCAGCGCAACCGCCAGCATGACCATGACGGCTTGCGCGAGGCTGCGCAGGATGTAGGCGATCATGAATGCTCTGGCTGCGACTTACGTATGTCCCGGGCGCAGCGCAGCATGAAATGATGCGCTGCTGACCCGGGATCCCGGTTTCTTACTTCAACCAAGCAACCGGGGTCCCGCATCTGCGGTGCAACGCTACGCGCTGCACCGCATGCGGGACACGGCATGGTCAGGACTTCTTGAACGCAACATCCTTGAAGAAGATGATGTTGTCGGGCCGGACCGGCACGCTGATGTCGTTCTTCATCGCGTGCGCGAGCATCTGGTGATGGATCGCCACATAGACCTGATCGGCGAGCAGCTTCTCCCAGATCTGCGTGATCGTCGCGTTACGCTTTGGAATGTCCGTCTCGTTCGACAGGCTCTGGATCAGCTTGTCGGCTTCCGGGTTCGAATAGCGTGTCGAATTCCAGCCGCCGCGGGTGCCTTCGCGCGTGTGATAGAGGTAGCTGAAGATGTAATCGCTGTCGTAAGTCGGCACGCCCCAGCCGAGCAGGTAGAAGTCGGTCTTGAGGTTCTGCAGCGCCGGGAAGTGCAGCGACTTCGACTGCGACAGCAGGTTCACCTTGATGCCGATCTGGCCGAGCATGCCGACCGAGGCCTGACAGATCGCCTCGTCGTTGAGATAGCGATCGTTCGGGCAGTGCAGCGACACCGAGAAGCCGTTCGGGTAGCC
Source organism: uncultured Alphaproteobacteria bacterium (assembly GCA_963779545.1). GTDB lineage: Bacteria > Pseudomonadota > Alphaproteobacteria > Rhizobiales > Xanthobacteraceae > PALSA-894. The sequence continues at coordinate 1,016,518 of CAVZYQ010000023.1, forward strand.
GGCCGCGGCGAGCAGGCCCTTCGCCTTGGCAACGTCGGGCGTGCCGATCGTGTCGTATTCCTTCTTGTAGCCGTTGACGAACGGCCCGACGATCGAGCCGGCCGGCACCGACTGGCCGCGCATCACGACGCGCTGGATCGCCTGACGGTTGATGGCGGTGTTGACCGCCTGGCGCACGCGCACGTCCGCGAACGGGTTCTTGCCCTTCACGTCGGATGACGCGAGCTCTTTCGAGCCGACATCGAAGCCGAGGAAGATCGAGCGGTTCTCCGGCCCTTCGCTCACGCGCAGGTTCGGCGAGTTCTTCAGCCGCTCGATGTCCTGCACCGGCACGTCCTGCACGACATCGACTTCGCCGGAGAGCAGCGCGGCGACGCGCGTCGCATCCTGCTTGATGGTGGTGAGGGTCAGCTCGGTGATTTCGAGCGGGACCTCGCCGCGGCCCCAGTACGCGTCGTTGCGCTTCACGACCGTCTTCACGTCAGGCTCGCGCGACACCAGCACGAACGGCCCGGTGCCGTTGGCGTTGCGCACCGCGAAGTTCTCTTCCTTGTTCTTGAAGTCTTGCGGCTTGGTCGCGTTGTTCGCCTCCGACCACTTCTTGCTCATGATGTAGACGGTGGTGAGGTTATCCGGGACCAGCGGGTTCGGCCCATTGGTCTTGAGCTGCACCGTGAGGTCGTCGACCTTCACGACCTCCTTGGTGTTGGCGAGATAGCCTTTGTAGTCCGAGGTCGGCTGCAGCGCGCGCTGGAACGAGAACACCACGTCGTCGGCCGTGAAGGCGTCGCCGTTGTGGAACTTGACGTTCGGGCGCAGCTTGAATTCCCACGTGGTCGGATCGACCAGCTTCCACGACAGCGCGAGCGCCGGGACCAGCTTGTTGGAATTGTCGCGCGCGATCAGGGGGTCATAGACCTGACCGTTGAATGCGATCGTCGGGCCCTCGTTCTGCCCGTGCGGATCGAGCGTCAGCGCGTCCGCGCCGCGCGCCCATTTCACGGCGCGGGCATCCGCGCCGGTCGCAGCCACCGCCATGATGGCGGCGCCAAGCATCAAGGTTTTGAATTGCAAGCGCATTTGCCCCTCCAATTGGGTTTGGCGCGAACGAATCAAGCTTCGCATGATCTTTTCGGCGAACCGGTAGCCACTTCGCCGGATCATGCGTTGCGGCGAATGTTATGGCTCTGCCTGAGGGTTGTCACCGTCAAAGATGACGCAGATTGCACTAGCGAAGCCTCGGATTCAAAGCGTCCCGCAGCCAGTCCCCGAGCAGATTTACCGCCAGTACGAGAGCCGCGAGGGTCATGCCGGGGAAGATCGCGATCCACCACTCGCCGGCGAACAGGAATTTCTGCCCGATCTGGATCAGCGTGCCGAGCGAAGGCTGCGTCGAGGGCAGGCCGAGGCCGAGGAATGAGAGCGTCGCCTCGGTGATGATCGCGAGCGCAAGATTGATGGTGGCGATGACCAGCACCGGCCCAACGACGTTGGGTAACACATGGCGGAACAGGATCAGCCCCGGCCGGATGCCGATCAGGCGCGCGGCGAGCACGTAATCCTTGTTCTTCTCGACCAGCGTCGAGCCGCGCACGGTGCGTGCATACTGGACCCAGAACGAGAGCCCGATCGAGACCACCATCACCCAAAACACAAGCTGCTCGTTGCGCTGCTCGCCGAACAGCGCACGCGAGGTGCCGTCGATCAGCATCGCGATCAGGATCGCCGGGAAGGTGCTCTGGATGTCGGCGGCGCGCATGATGATCGAATCCGCCGATCCGCCCGCGTAGCCGGCGATCAGCCCCAGCGTGATGCCGAAGCACGCGGCGAACAAGGTCGCCATGATGCCGATCGCGATCGACTGGCGCGAGCCGTAGAGGATGGTGGAATAGACATCGCGGCCCTGGTCGTCGGTTCCGAGCAGGAAACGCCAGTCGCCGTCTTTCATCCAGGCCGGTGGATTGTGCGAATTGAGAATGTCGAGCACGCGCGGATCGTAAGGGTCTTGCGTGGCGATCAGCGGTGCGAGGAGCGCGGCGAGCACGATGAACAACGTCACGGCCGCGGCCGCGATGGTGATCCGCGAATTCAGGAACGAATAGACGACGTCGCCGCCGAGAATGACACGCAGCCGCTCGCGCAACGTGATGCGCGGGACGGAGACGGGAGTTGCGGGCTGGGCGTCCATCGCTCAGGCCGCCCGTGCGTCGATGCGGATGCGCGGATCGACCACCGCGTAGAGCAGGTCGACGATCAGGTTGATGGTCACGAAGATGAAGGCGACGAGCAACAGATAGGCCGACATGATCGGGATATCGACGTTCTGCACGGCCCGCAGGAATAGCAGTCCCATGCCGGGCCACTGGAACACGCTCTCGGTAATCAGTGCGAAGGCGATGATCGACCCGAGTTGAAGGCCCGCAATGGTCATCACCGGCACCAGCGTGTTCTTCAAGGCGTGACCGAAGTTGACCGCGCGATCGGTCAGGCCGCGGGCGCGCGCGAACTTGATATAATCCGTGCGCAGCACCTCCATCATCTCGCCGCGCACCAGCCGCATGATCAGCGTCATCTGGAACAGGCCGAGCGTGATCGAGGGCAGCACCAGCGCCTTCAGCCCGGACGCGGTGAGCAGGCCCGTGCTCCAGAATCCGATGCGCACAACATCGCCGCGCCCGAACGAGGGCAGTATCCCGAGCGTCACCGGGAACAGGAAGATCAGCAGGATGCCGATCAGGAATGTCGGCAGCGAAATCCCGACCAGCGACGCTGCGAGGAAGATGTTGGAGAGGATCGAGCGCCGGTGCAGCGCCGTGTAGACGCCCATCGGAATGCCGATCAGGAGCGAGAAAAGCGCGGAGGCGATAGCCAGTTCCATCGTGGCCGGAAAACGGTCGGCGATCAGGTCGATGACCGGGGTCTTGAACTGGTACGAGTTGCCGAAACTAAGCCGCGCCGCATTGCCGACGAAACGCAAGAACTGCACGGGGATCGGGTCGTTCAGCCCGAGCTGCTCACGCAGCGCCGCGCGCTCTTCCGCGGTCGTCTCGATGCCGACCATCTGGTTGATCGGGTCGCCGACAAAGCGGAACAGCGTGAACGCGATCAGCGCCACCGTGAGCATCACCACGATGGCCTGCAGCAACCGGCGAATGATGAAGGCGAGCATCAGCTAAAACAGTCACGGACATGCGGGTAAGCGTACACGTCTCGACGCGCGACTGCAATCGATCAAACGCGTCATGCTTTCCCCTCGCCCCGCGAAGCGGGGAGGGTGCCGAGCGAAAGCGAGTCACGCGCGTCGCGAGCGATGCGAGGCGGGAGAGGGGTGCTTCAATGCGGAGCAATTCACCTCTCCCGGCTCGCGTTCGCTTCGCGCCTCGCCACCCTCCCCCTCCAGCGGGAGGGTGGCATCGAGCGCGCAGAGAGTTCGACTGTCAGTCCTTGCGGTACCAGTAGAACAGGATCTGGTTGTCGGCGCGCTGCACAACCTTCACCTTCTTCGAGACACCCCAGGCGAGCGCCTGCTGGTGCAGCGGCACGTAGGCCCATTCCTGATCCTGGCCGAGCTGGTACGCGGCCTTGATCAGCTGGTCGCGCTTTCCGGTGTCGTTCTCGACCAGCACCTGCTTGATGAACTCTTCCATCTTCGGATTGCAGTAGTTGCCGACATTGTTGTTGCCGCCTTTGCCCTTCTCGTCGCGGCAGGCGTACATGTTGGCCAGCACGTTCCACGAGTCGAACGAGCCCGGCGTCCAGCCGAGCAGGTAGAACGAGGTGTCGTAACCGCCCGACACCAGGATCTTGGCGAAGTACTTCGCCTTCGGCTGGGCCAGCAGGTTGATCTTGATGTTGGCGCGCGCCAGCATCGAGACGACCGCCTGGCAGATCGCCTCGTCATTGACGTAGCGATCGTTCGGGCAATCCATCGTCACCTCGAAGCCGTTCGGATAACCGGCCTCGGTGAGCAGCTTCTTGGCCTCGTTCACGTCCGTCTTCGGGCGCGGGAAGTCCTTCGCGAGCGGGAAGAGCAGCGGCGAGATCATCAGTGCGGAGGGCACCGCCGCCTTGCGCATCACGCGCGCCGCGATCGCTTCCTCGTCGATCGCCAGATAGAACGCCTTGCGCACGCGCACGTCCTTGAAGGGGTTCTTGCCCTTGATGTTCGAGTAGCGCAGCTCGTCGCGATATTGGTCGAAGCCGAGGAAGATCGTGCGCAGCTCCGGACCCTGAAGTACCTGCGCGTTCGCACTCGCGTTGATGCGGTCCACGTCCTGCAGCGGGATCGGGTCGGCCCAGTCGACGTCGCCAGAAAGCAGTGCGGAGACGCGCGTCGCGTCGTTCGAGATGGTGGTGAAGATCACCTCGTCGAAATTGTGTTCCGGCTTGCCCCACCAGTTCTTGTTCGGCTTGAACACCGTCTTCACGCCGGCCTGATGCTCGGTGATGACGAAGGGGCCGGTGCCGTTGGCGTTGAGCGCGGCGTGGCTCATCTGCTGGCCGGCCTGCGGCTGCGGCGAGGCCGAGCCGTTCGCTTCCGCCCATTTCTTCGAGAGGATGTACCAGGTGTCCCACTCGTAGTGCAGGATCGGGTTCGGGCCGGACAGAATGAAGTCGACCGTGTGGTCGTCGACCTTCACGACCTTGGCGTCACCGGGAAGCCGCGTCTTGACGTCAGAAGCCGGGCATGCGGGCGCGGTCAGCCGAGAACACGACGTCGTCGGCGGTGAAGTCCTCGCCGTTCGAAAATTTCACGCCCTTGCGCAGATGGAAGCGCCAGCGCGTCGGCTCGACCACCTCCCAGCGCTCCGCGAGGCCGGGAACGATCTTGAGTTCCTTGTCGCGCTTGGTGAGGCCCTCGTAGACGTTGCCGAGCATGCCGTGGGTGAAGGTCTCGTTCAGCGAATAGGGATCGAGCGACTTCAGGTCGCCCTGGAAGGCGAAGCTTGAATGTCACAGCCGCGGCCGGCTGTACGAACGATGCCGCCGCGAACGCGGCGGCAAGCAATACGGTCCTTAGCTTCATCTCTGGTCCTCTGGTTGGACGGTTCGGATCGGCAGGGATTGCGGCCACAGCCGGTTACCAGCGCGGCCGATCTGGCGTCACCTTACCCGCGCCAGCACCGGCCGGTCCAGACCATCGGTATTGTGATGGCGCCGCAGGCGGAGCCGGTTGACCGGTGCCCATCGCTCCGGTTTGTTAGCCGCACACGCCGATACACGCTGCCGTCTTCACGGAGCTCTCATGCCGATTGTTACCCGTATTGCCGACATGAAGTCGGAGGTTGCCGCGTGGCGGCGCGACATTCATGCGCATCCTGAAATTCTGTTCGACGTGCACCGCACGGCCGCGAGCGTGGTCGAGAAACTGAAGGCCTTCGGCTGCGACGAGGTGGTGCCCGGCATCGGCAAGACTGGCGTGGTCGGCGTCATCCGCGGCACTGGCACCGGCGCCGCCAAGGTGATCGGCCTGCGCGCCGACATGGATGCGCTGCCGATGGATGAGGAGACAAACCTCCCGTATCGCTCGACCAATCCCGGCAAGATGCACGCCTGCGGCCATGACGGGCACACCGCGATGCTGCTCGGCGCCGCCAAATACCTCGCCGAAACGCGCAACTTCTCCGGCACCGCCGTGGTGATCTTCCAGCCGGCCGAAGAAGGCGGCGGCGGCGGCCGCGAGATGGTCAAGGACGGCATGATGGAGCGCTTCGGGATCGAGGAGGTTTACGGCATGCACAACATGCCGGGGCTCCCGGTCGGCGAATTCGCGATCCGGCCGGGTCCGTTGCTCGCCGCGGCCGACCGTATCGTCATCGAGATCGAGGGACTCGGTTCGCACGCCGCGAAGCCGCACCTCGGCATCGATCCGGTCCTGATCGGGGCGCAGATCGTCAACCAGACGCAGTCGATCGTCGCGCGCAGCGTCGACCCGATCAAATCCGGCCTCATTTCAATTTGCCAGTTCCACGCGGGCTCGGCCGACAACGTCATCCCGCAGACCGCGACCTTGCGCGGCACCGCGCGCAGCCTGCTGCCCGAGGTGCGCGACACGCTGGAGAACCGATTGCGCGAGATCGTCGAGGGGACCGCGAAGGCCTATGGCGCCAAGGCGACGCTCACCTACAATCGCCACTACCCGGTGACGAGCAACCACGAAAAGCAAACAGAGTTCGCGGTCGCGATCGCAAGCCAGGTTGCCGGGAGCAAAGGCGTCGATGCCAACACGCCGCCGCTGATGGGCGGCGAGGACTTCTCATTCATGCTGGAGGCGCGGCCGGGCGCATTCATCTTCATCGGCAACGGCGACAGCGCGGGGCTGCATCACCCGGCTTATGACTTCAACGACGATGCGATCCCCGCCGGCGCGTCGTTCTGGGCGCGGCTGGTCGAGACCGCGATGCCGGCGTAACGCATCATCCGAAAAGGCCTGTCCCGCACTTGATGCGAGATGGAAACCGGTCTTCGAAAAAGATGATGCGCAAGGCGCTACTGCAGCGCCAGCTTCTGCCCGTCGAACACGGTCGGCTGACACGCGTGATTGGTGGCGGCCAGCGCCGCGCAGAGCCGCGCCGCGATGCTGGCATTCGGCAATGGACCGGCAATCAGCCGCAGCTCGACTGCGCCGGGTTTTTGGCCTTCGCGGATCGCAATGACCGGACGCAGGCCTTCAAACAGCGCGGGCTGGCTTGTCTTCAAGTTGGACCAGAGCGTCCGCAGGCCTTCGATCGACGTGTTCGTGCCGACATCGACGCCGAACTCGGTCTTGGTAGCGACGGATTCCGTGGCGGCAGGCGTGGTGCCGGTCGCGAGATGCCCGGAGGCGACGCGCGACTGCGTCGACGCCGCTGCATTTGGCGGAATCGCAGGAAGCGATGCCGCGGGTGGCGCGGCGGGCGGCGATGACCGCCATGTTTGACGCAGGAGGCGAGGGCGGCTTTGGACTGGCGGCCGCAGGCGGGATCGAACCCGTCACGTCTTCCAGATTGCGCTCGAGCGAACCGATGCGGGCCATCAGGCGGTCGCGATCCGCCGCGAGCGCCCGGATCGCTTCGGTCACGCGGCGCTGCTCGGCTTCCTGATCGAACTGGCGGTTGGCGAGTTGCGGCGCCTTCGCGCCACGCGCCGGTTCATTGCTCGGTGCGATCAGCGTCGCAAGGCGACGGATGCCGGTTTCGGTGCGCGCCGCCAGCACGGTGGTCAGCACGGCGGCGGTCGCGAGCGTGATCCAGACGCCGAGCCGGACAAGCTGCGTGCGGCGGGCCGCCGTCATGTGTGGGATCGCTCCGAATCAGATGCGTCAAAACGGTAGCAGAATCCGGCGATTCCCGCCGTAAGCCCGCACCGCGCGTCCCCGCTTTCCACCTTTCCTCCGCGGCCTGACGCCGCTATGAGGGCGGCCATGAGCAAACGCACATGTCTCGCCATCGTCCTCGCCGCGGGCGAAGGCACGCGCATGCGTTCGGCGCGGCCGAAGGTGCTGCACGAGGTCGCCGGGCGCTCGATGCTGGCGCATGTGCTGACCGCCGTGCGCGGCGCCGGGACCGAAATGGCCGCGGTCGTGGTCGGCCCGAACTCGGATGCGGTCGCCGAGGAAGCCAGGCGCGTGCTGCCGAAGGCGCAGGCCTTCGTGCAGACCGAGCGGCGCGGCACCGCGCATGCGGTGCTGGCGGCGCGCGCTGCGATCAAGAAGGGCGCGGACGATATTCTGGTGGTCTACGGCGACACGCCGCTGATCAGCGCCGAGACGCTGAAGCGCTTGCGCGGCGCGATCGATCATCATGCCAGCGTGGCGGTGCTGGGCTTCCGCCCGCACAATCCCGCCGGCTATGGCCGGCTGGTGATGAACGGTCACCGGCTGGTCGCGATCCGCGAGGAGCGCGACGCAAGCGACATCGAACGCAAGATCGATCTGTGCAATGGCGGGCTGATGGCGCTGCGCGGCGAGGTCGCGCTCGATATCCTCGGGCGTATCGACAACAAGAATGCCAAGGGCGAGTTCTACCTGACCGACGCCGTGACCATCGCGGACGGCATGGCGCTGGAGTCGGTCGCGCTCGAAACCGTGGAGGACGAGGTCTTGGGCGTCGACAACAAGGCAAAGCTCGCGCAGGCCGAAGACGTGATGCAGTGGCGGCTGCGCGACGCAGCCATGGAGGCCGGCGTCACACTGGTCGCGCCAGAAACCGTCTATCTCTCAGCCGACACCAAGTTCGGCCACGACGTGACCGTCGAACCGAACGTCGTGTTCGGGCCGGGCAGTCGTCGTTGAGGACAACGCCGTCATTCATGCGTTCTCGCATCTGGAAGGTGCGCACGTTGGTAAGGGTGCCTCGGTCGGCCCGTTCGCGCGGCTGCGGCCAGGCGCGAAACTCGGCGCCAAATCGCGCGTGGGGAATTTCGTCGAGGTGAAGGCCGCCGAGATCGGCGAAGGGCGCCAAGGCCAATCATCTGGCCTATATCGGCGACGGCCACGTCGGCGACGGCGCCAACATCGGGGCCGGCACGATCTTTTGTAACTACGACGGCAAGAACAAGCACCGCACCGAAGTCGGGAAGGGCGCCTTCATCGGCTCGAACTCCGCGTTGGTCGCGCCGGTGAAGGTCGGCGACAACGCCTATGTGGGCTCCGGTTCGGTGATCACCGAGAACGTGCCATCGGGCGCGCTGGCGCTCGGACGCGGGCGGCAGGTCAACAAGACGGACTGGAAGCCGGGTGCGGCAAAGACGCCTGCCGCAACAGCAAAGCCGAACGCAACAAAGAGCGCCGCCAAGGCAAAACCGGCGAAAAGCGCCGCCAAGCCGAAGAAGAAAACGAAACGTTAACGCTGCGAATAACTGTCGCCTGACATACGACGTAAATCTTTTTGATTTTCGTGTGGCTTTAGCAGCACCTAAACCCCAATTGGGCATTGTTACGGGACGCAGGGGCGCGATTTCATGTGCGGGATCGTCGGAATACTGGGGCGCGAGCCGGTCGCCGAGGAAATCGTCGAGGCGCTCAAGCGTCTCGAATATCGCGGCTATGACTCGGCGGGCGTTGCGACGCTCGAAGGCGGCCACCTCACGCGCCGCCGCGCCGAAGGCAAGCTGAAGAATCTCGAAAAGCGCCTGATGAGCGAGCCGCTCGGCGGCCACAGCGGCATCGGCCACACCCGCTGGGCGACGCATGGCAAGCCGAACGAGGTGAACGCGCACCCGCACGCGACCGACAAGGTCGCGGTCGTGCACAACGGCATCATCGAGAATTTCAAGGAGCTGCGCGAAGAGCTGCAGGGGCAGGGCCACCAGTTTTCGACCGAGACCGACACCGAAGTCGTCGCGCATCTGGTCACGCACGAGATGAAGAACGGCAAGTCGCCGCAGGACGCCGTCGCTGCCGCGCTGCCGCGCCTGCGCGGCGCCTTTGCGCTCGCGTTCCTGTTCGAAGGACAGAACGACCTGCTGATCGGCGCGCGCAAGGGCTCGCCGCTCGCGGTCGGTTACGGCGAGGGCGAGATGTATCTCGGCTCCGACGCGATCGCGCTCGCGCCGTTCACCGACACGATCAGCTATCTGGAAGAGGGCGACTGGGCGGTGCTTAACCGCAAGGGCGCGCAGGTGCACGACGCGGAGGGCCGCAAGGTCGAACGCGCGGTGCAGAAGTCAAACGCGTCAGCCTTCCTCGTCGACAAGGGCAACCATCGCCATTTCATGGCGAAGGAGATCCACGAGCAGCCCGAGGTCGTCGGCCACACGCTCGCGCATTATCTCGACATGTCGGCCGAGCGCGTGCGCATGCCCGAGCTGCCGTTCGATTTCGCCAAGATCAACCGCATTTCGATTTCGGCCTGCGGTACCGCCTTCTACGCCGGGCTGATCGCCAAATACTGGTTCGAGCGTTTCGCGCGGCTGCCCGTCGAGATCGATGTCGCATCGGAATTCCGCTATCGCGAAGCGCCGTTCGCGCCCGATGGGCTCGCGATCTTCGTCTCGCAATCCGGCGAGACCGCCGACACGCTTGCGACCTTGCGCTACGCCAAGGAGCAGAAGCAGCACATCCTCTCGGTCGTGAACGTGCCGACCTCGACGATTGCGCGCGAGAGCGACGTGGTGATGCCGACGCTGGCCGGTCCGGAAATCGGCGTCGCGTCGACCAAGGCTTTCACCTGCCAGCTTGTCCGCGCTGTGCTGTCTGTCGATCGCGGCAGGGCGGGCGCGCGGCATCCTCTCCGAGGACGATGAGCGCAAACTGGTGCGCGCGCTGATCGAGGTGCCGGGCCTGATGGCAGAGGCGCTCAAGCTCGAGCCGCAGATCGAGCAGCTCGGCCGCGATCTCGCGAAGAGCCGCGACGTGCTCTACCTCGGCCGCGGCACATCCTACCCGATCGCGCTCGAAGGCGCGCTGAAGCTGAAGGAAATCTCCTACATCCACGCCGAGGGCTATGCGGCGGGCGAGCTCAAGCATGGGCCGATCGCGCTGATCGACGAAAACATGCCGGTGATCGTGATCGCGCCATTCGACCGGATCTTCGAAAAAACCGTGTCGAACATGCAGGAAGTGGCGGCGCGCGGCGGCAAGATCATTCTCGTCACCGACCCGAAGGGCGCCAAGGAGGCGACGGTCAATTCGCTCGTGACGCTGACGCTGCCCGAAATGTCCTCGACCATCACGCCGCTGGTTTACGCGATCCCGGTGCAGCTCATCGCCTACCACACGGCGGTGATGATGGGCACGGACGTCGACCAGCCCCGAAACCTCGCCAAGTCCGTCACGGTCGAGTAGCCGCCCGCCCAGGCTGGCGCGTCATTCTGCCATCCCCATTTAAGATGATGGCGGGCTGCCATCACTTGTCCATATAATGGCGGCCAGATGCCGGGCAGACAGGGCCGAGGGCCGCACGCTTCCATGAGCACAGTTGAGAGTTCCGGACCGCCGGAACCGACGCCACACTCAGGCTTTGCCGGCCGGGTACGCACCTATTTCCTTACCGGGCTGATCGTCGCGGGACCGGTCGCGATCACGATCTGGCTCGTCTGGTCGTTCGTGACCTGGGTCGACGACCTGGTGCGGCCATTCATTCCGTTCGCCTACCGGCCCGAGACCTACTTGCCGGTGAAGATTCCGGGCTTCGGCCTGATCATCGCCTTCATGGCGCTAACGCTGCTCGGTTTTCTCACCGCGAACCTGGTCGGGCGGACTTTCGTCGAGATCGGCGAAACGATCCTCGAGCGCGTGCCGATCGTGCGGCCGATCTATCGCGGGCTGAAACAGGTGTTCGAGACGCTGTTCTCGAAGTCCGGCTCGTCGTTCCGCACCGTCGGCCTGGTGGAGTTTCCGGCGCCCGGCATGTGGTCGTTGGTGTTCCTCTCGACGCCGCCAGGCGCGGACCTGACCGCCACGCTGCCGAGCAACGAGGAATACGTTTCGGCCTTCATGCCCTGCACGCCGAACCCGACCACAGGTTTTTTCTTCTACGTGCTGCGGCGCGACGTCATCGAACTCGGAATTTCGGTCGAGGATGCCGCCAAGCTGCTGATGAGTGCCGGCATGATCCAGCCGAGCAGCAACGGCGACCAGCAGAAAAAGCTTGCCGCGCTCGCCGAGACGGCGCGGGCTGCGCGCGCGGTGCAGACGCCGACGGCGGCGGAGTGAAGCTTGCGACTGTCTGCGCGGTAGCGACTCGCCGCGTTGTCGGCGGCGACATCGGTTCACGCTCAGCCTGCCGATCAGATCGCATTTGTCGCGGCGAATGTCGCCGCACAGCCGAAAGACGGAAAGGGTTCCGAGCTCCAAGGCATCGAGCGCAAGATCGCGGCGCGCGACAAGGCGGTCTGCGCCGCCAAAAGCACGCCGGACATCCGGGACTGGGTCGGCACGGTGCGTGACAACAAGACCGAGGATGGAATCGTGCGCATCCGCATCGCGGTCGGCGACACCGTCGAGGTGGGCAACTGGATCACGCCGAACGACCTGCCGCGCCCAGGCAATGCTAAGGAACGGGCGGAGAATGCCGAACAACTTGCCTTCGTCGCCATGCTGGCTGGGGTCCGGCGTGGCGACCGGGTGGTGTTTTCCGGCAGTCTGAACACCGGTTATTCGAAGAAGTGCTATGGCGCGTCGAACTGGTTGATCCGCGACCGCCTCGATACTCCGGAATATTTCATCCGCTTCAGCCGCATCGCGAAGCTGTAGTCACCCGGCCCGCAGCAGCCGGATCGCCTCGTCGCGCTCGAACAGATAGAGCAAATGCCGCAACGCCTCGCCGCGTTCGCGAGGTGAGTGCCGGATCGCGCGAGAGGATGAGCTGCGCGTCCTTGCGGGCCGGCTCCAGCAGCGGCCCGTGCACTTCGATGCGCGCGACGCGGAAGCCCGGCATGCCGGACTGGCGCGTGCCGAGCACGTCGCCTTCGCCGCGCAGCCGCAGGTCCTCCTCGGCGATGCGGAAGCCGTCCTCGGTCTCGCGCAGGATCTCGATGCGCGCCTTGGCGGTTTCGCCGAGCGGCGCGCGGTAGAGCAGCAGGCAGGTCGAGCGTTCGCGCCCGCGTCCGACGCGCCCGCGCAGCTGATGGATTTGCGCGAGGCCGAAACGCTCGGCATGCTCGATCACCATCACGGTCGCCTCGGGCACATCGACGCCGACCTCGATCACCGTGGTGGCGACGAGCAGCCGCGATCTCGCCGGAGGCGAAGCGCGCCATCGCGGCGTCCTTCTCGGCGCCCTTCAGTCTTGCCGTGCACCAGATCGGTCGACCTCGCCGAAATGCTGCTGCAGCTCTGCGTAACGCTGCTCGGCCGCCTGCAGGTCGCTCGTCTCGGACTCGGCGACCAGCGGGCACACCCAGTAGACCCGCTCGCCGCGCTCGAGCGCGCGCCCGACCGCCTCGACCACCTCGTTGATGCGCGCGAGCGGCACCGCGCGGGTATCGATCGGCTGGCGGCCGGCGGGCTTCTCGCGCAGCTGCGAGACGTCCATGTCGCCGAAATAAGTGAGCACCAGCGTGCGCGGGATCGGCGTCGCGGTCAGCACCAGCACATCGACGGCCTCGCCCTTGCGGGCGAGCGCGAGGCGCTGGTGCACGCCGAAGCGGTGCTGCTCGTCGACGATCGCGAGCGCGAGATCGCGGAACGCGACTTCGTCCTGGAACAGCGCATGCGTGCCGACCAGCAGATCGAGGTCACCGGCTTCAAGCCGCGCCAGAATCTCGGCGCGCTCCTTGCCGCGCTCGCGCCCGGTGAGGATCGCGACGCGCAGGCCCGCAGCCTCGGCGAGCGGCGCCATGGTCTTGTGATGCTGGCGCGCGAGAATTTCGGTCGGCGCCATCAGGGCGGCCTGCCGCCCGGCTCTCGATCACCGTCGCGGCGGCGAGCAGCGCCACCACGGTCTTGCCGGAGCCGACATCGCCTTGCAGCAGCCGCAGCATGCGTTCGGGCTTGCCGAGATCGGCGTTGATTTCCTCGACGGCGCGCGCCTGCGAGGGCGTCAGCGAATAGGGCAGCGCCGCGATGATTGTTCTGGCAAGCCGCCCGTCGCCCTGCTCGGCCGTCCGGCCGAGCCGCTTCTGGTTCGCGCGCACCAGCATCAGCGCGAGCTGACCGGCAAGCAGTTCGTCATAGGCGAGCCGCGACCAGCCTTCGGTTTCCGGCACGACCGCGCCCGGATCGTCCGGATGATGCAGCGCCGTCAGCGCGTCGCGAAACGCCGGCCACTTTCTGCTGGCGCAGCCACGCGTCGTCCTGCCACTCGGGCAACACGGGCACGCGGCCGAGCGCCGCTTCGGCGGCCTTGCGCACGACATTCGGGCCGAGCCCTTCGGTCAGCGGATAGACCGGCTGGACCAGCGGCAGCTTGGCGACGTCGGCCTCCGAGACCACATGGTCCGGGTGCACCATCTGGAGCATGCCGTCGTAGAACGCGGTCGTGCCGGACAGGTAGCGCCGCTCGCCGACCGGCAGCAGCTTCTCCAGAAAATCCTTGCGCGCGTTGAAGTAGGTCAGCGTGATGTCGCCGGTCTCGTCGCTTGCATAGATCTGGTAGGGCGCGCGCGGGCGGTTCGGCGGCGGCGGACGATGGCGGTCGACCGTCACCAGCACCGTCGCGACCGTATCTGGCACGACATCGCGCAGCTTCGGCCGCGCGCGGCGGTCGATCGTGCCGCTCGGCAGATGAAACAGCAGATCGACGACGCGCGGCGTCTCGCGGTCGAGCAGCCGCGCGAACAGCTTGGCGAGCTTCGGCCCGATGCCGGGCAGGCTGGTGAGCGCAGCAAACAGCGGATCGAGCAGCGACGGGCGCATGGCTTAGGTCTGCGGCGCTTCGCCGAGCGGCGCCGGCGCGCGTGAACACCGCGCTCGCCGCGCACGATGCGCTCGCCATCGACCACCAGGAACGCATTGGCGAAGGCGAGGCGGCCACCGAGCTTCTGCACGTCCACATGCGCCTCGACCCAATCGCCGATCTTGGCCGCGCCCGGCGAAGTCCGCGGTCAGGTTCGCGGTGATCAGGCCGGCGGGCGGGTCCTGCCCGAACGCGGTCTGATAGCCGAGCGCGATGTCGGCGAGCGTCACCAGCAGGCCGCCATGCGCGATGCCGCGCGCATTGGCGTGCTTCTCGGCGATGCGCAGGCCGATGACGAGGCCGCGCTCCGGATCGCGGCGATAGAACAGCGGCCCGACCGTTTCGAGGAACGGGCTGGTGCGGAACAGCGGCTCGAAGCCGGGCGGGGGATTTGGGTCACTCATCGCGTGATTCCGGATTGCGCGGCCATTATCGCATCATTCCGGCTCGCGCCCGCTGACATTCGCGCTTTCCCTCGCTATATCAGCCCCGCCCGGCACGTCCGGGCTTTTCGTGTTGTGGAATTGGCAATGAGCAGTACCCGATCGAGCGAAGGACTGGACGAGCGGCGGCGGCGGCTGTTGTTCCGCGCCTGGCATCGCGGCATGCGCGAGGTGGACCTGATCACCGGGCCGTTCGCCGACGCGCATATCGCCAGCCTGAGCGACGCCGAAGTCGGACGAGTTCGAGCGGCTGATGGACGTGCCGGAGCCGGAGCTGCTCGCCTGGGTGATGGGGCAGGAGCCGACGCCGCAGGAGTTCGACACGGCCGTGTTCCGGCGGATGCGCGACTTCAAGCGCGGGGCCGCCTGATGGCCAAGCTCAAGTCGCCTGCCGAATTGCTCGTTCCCGGCCGCGCCGTTGACGCTCTCGGGCGTCGCCGACGGCGCCGAAGGGCTGATCGTCGCCGATCTCGCGCGCGCCATCGCGGCGAAACCGAACGCGCCCGCGACCAGCCTCGTGGTGATCTGCCGCGACGGCCCGCGCATGGCGCAGCTTGCCCGCGCGCTGGCGTTCTTCGCGCCCGAGATCGAGATCAACGAATTTCCCGCCTGGGACTGCCTGCCGTACGACCGCGTGTCGCCGCATGCCGGCGTCGTGGCGCAGCGCATGACCACGCTGTCGCGGCTCGCGCGGCTGAAGGGCCGCGAGAAGCCGGGCGTGGTGCTCACCACCGTCAACGCCGCGCTGCAGCGCGTGCCGGCGCGCGCGCTGATCGCGACGCAGGCGCTTTCCGCCGCGCCCGGCAACATGCTGGCGATGGACGGCGTCACGCAAGTGGCTGGAGCTCAACGGCTACAATCGCACCTCGACGGTGCGCGAGCCGGGCGACTACGCGGTGCGCGGCGGCATCGTCGATCTCTATCCGCCCGGCATGGGCGATCCGGTGCGGCTCGATTTCTTCGGCGACACGCTGGAGTCGATCCGCTCCTTCGATGCCGAGACGCAGCGCTCGATGGACACGTCTGCGCGCGCTCGATCTCGTGCCGGTCGTCGGAATTCCAGCTCACCACCGAGACGATCCGCCGCTTCCGCCCGGGTTATGTCGAGGCGTTCGGCGCCGCCGCGAACGATCCGCTCTACGAGGCGATCTCGGAAGGCCGCCGCCATCCCGGCATGGAGCACTGGCTGCCGCTGTTTCACGGCAAGCTCGACACGCTGTTCGACTATCTGCCGGGCGCGCCGGTCGTGATCGAGCCGCTCGCCGAGGATGCCGCGCATGAGCGCTTCGCGCAGATCGCCGACTATTACGAGGCGCGGCGAGCAGGCGCTCGACGCCGACCGGGCTGGCACGGTCTACAAGCCGCTGCCGCCGGACCGGCTCTATCTCGCGCGAAGACCGAATGGACATCGCTGCTGGAGCGAGGGCGCGCTTGCCCGGCTGACGCCGTTCGCCGATCCGGACGCGCGCCGTGGTCGATGCCGGCACGCGGCAGGGCCGCAACTTCGCGCCGGAACGCACCGAGGCGGAGGCGAACGTCTTCGACGCGGTCACCAAGCACGTCCACGCGCTGCAATCGGCCGGCAAGCGCGTCGTCATCGCGATGTGGAGCGACGGCTCGCGCGAGCGCATGAGCCACGTGCTCGCCGACCACGGCCTCGTCAACCTCACGAACGTCGCCGACTACCCCGACGCGCTGAAGCGGCCGAAGCCCGAGATCGCGCTCGCGGTGCTCGGCCTCGAAGCCGGCTTCGAGACCGACGACCTCGCGGTCATCGGCGAGCAGGACATTCTCGGCGACCGGCTGGTGCGCCGCCGCCGCGCCTCGAAGCGCGCCGGAGGATTTCATCGCCGAGGTCACCAGCCTCGATGCCGGCGATCTCGTCGTGCATGTCGATCACGGCATCGGCCGCTTCGTCGGCCTGCAGACCATCGAGGCGGCGGGCGCGCCGCACGACTGCCTCGAACTGCACTACGCCGAGAACGCCAAGCTCTATTTGCCGGTCGAGAACATCGAGCTGCTGTCGCGCTACGGCTCGGAGGACACCAACGTCCAGCTCGACAAGCTCGGCGGCGCTCGGCTGGCAGACGCGCAAGGCGCGGCTGAAGAACCGCATCCGCGAGATGGCGGGCGAGCTGATCAAGATCGCGGCCGCGCGGCAGCTGCGCGAGGCGCGCGCGGCTCACCGTGGCGCACGGCATGTACGAGGAGTTCTGCGCCGGCTTCCCCTACGACGAGACCGAGGACCAGGAGACCGTGATCAACCGCGTGCTCGACGATCTCGGCTCCGGCAAGCCGATGGACCGGCTGGTGTGCGGCGACGTCGGCTTCGGCAAGACCGAGGTGGCGCTGCGCGCCGCCTTCATCGCGGCGATGAGCGGCAAGCAGGTGGCGGTCGTGGTGCCGACCACGCTGCTCGCGCGCCAGCACTACAAGACCTTCACGCGAGCGCTTCCGCGGCTTCCCGCGTGAAGGTCGCGCAGGCCTCGCGGCTGGTCCCGAACGCCGAACTGAAAGCTGTGAAGGAGGGCCTCGCCAGACGGCACAGGTCGACATCGTGGTCGGCACCCACGCGCTGCTCGGCAAGGCGATCAAGTTCAAGGACCTCGGCCTGCTGGTGGTCGACGAGGAGCAGCACTTCGGCGTCGGCCACAAGGAGAAGATCAAGACGCTGCGCGCCGAGGTGCATGTGCTGACGCTGACCGCGACGCCGATCCCGCGCACCTTGCAGCTTGCGCTCACCGGCGTGCGCGATCTCTCGATCATCGCCTCGCCGCCGGTCGACCGGCTCGCGGTGCGCACCTTCATCGCGCCGTTCGATCCGATCGTCGTGCGCGAGGCGCTGCTGCGCGAGCGCTATCGCGGCGGGCAGGCGTTCTACGTCTCGCCGCGCATCGAGGACCTCGCCGAGGTGAAGGCCTATCTCGACCAGACCGTGCCGGAGGTGCGCGTCGCGGTCGCGCACGGGCAGATGCCGCCGACCGTGCTCGAAGACATCATGTCGGCCTTCTACGACGGCAAGTACGACGTGCTGCTCTCGACCACGATCATCGAGTCCGGCCTCGACATCCCGACCGCCAACACGCTGATCGTGCATCGCGCCGACATGTTCGGCCTGTCGCAGCTCTATCAGCTGCGCGGCCGGGTCGGGCGCTCCAAGACGCGCGCCTATGCGCTGTTCACGCTGCCGGCGAACAAGCGCCTCACCGGCCAGGCCGAGCGGCGGCTGAAGGTGCTGCAATCGCTCGACACGCTCGGCGCGGGCTTCCAGCTCGCCTCGCACGATCTCGACATCCGCGGCGCCGGCAATCTGCTCGGCGAGGAGCAGTCCGGCCACATCAAGGAGGTCGGCTTCGAGCTCTACCAGCAGATGCTGGAAGAGGCCGTGATGATGATGAAGGCCGGCGGCACCGAGCCGGCCGCCGACCGCTGGTCGCCGCAGATCACCATCGGCATGCCGGTGCTGATCCCGGAGGATTACGTCGCCGACCTCTCGGTGCGGCTCGGGCTCTACCGCCGGCTCGCCGACCTCGACGACGAGCGCGAGATCGACGCGCTTCGGCGCCGAGCTGGCCGACCGCTTCGGCCCGCTGCCGGAGGAGGTGCAGCACCTGCTCAAGATCGTCGCCATCAAGGCGCTGTGCCGCCGCGCCAATGTCGAGAAGGTCGACACCGGGCCGAAGGGCGCGGTGCTGTCGTTCCGCGACAACATGTTCGCCAATCCGGCGGGGCTGCTGCAATACATCCAGGAGGAGGGCCCCGACGCGAAGGTGCGCCCGGACATGAAGGTCGTGTTCTTCAACGAATGGGCGAAGCCCGAGCAACGGCTGAAGGGCA
This sequence comes from uncultured Alphaproteobacteria bacterium, assembly GCA_963779545.1. Taxonomy (GTDB): domain Bacteria; phylum Pseudomonadota; class Alphaproteobacteria; order Rhizobiales; family Xanthobacteraceae; genus PALSA-894. The sequence continues at coordinate 1,035,116 of CAVZYQ010000023.1, forward strand.
CGACGCTGATCCTGCGCACGCTCGTCGCCATCGCGGAGAAGAAGAAGGCGGCGTGAGGTTCTGTGTCGCGCACGCGATGCAGCGCCGCTCGCCGGTGCATCGCAGAGGAGGGATCCCGGGTGCTGTTCTTGCAGTAATCTGAGTAACCGGCCCGGGTCGCATCGCATCACTTCGTGCTGCGACGCGCCCGGGACCGGCAAATGGCGAACGCCTTACGAATATCCCGAGCATGAAGGTGCGACTTTCGCGCTTTGCCACTGCCTTCGTCTTCATCCTGTGCATCACACCCGCCTTCGCCCACACCGGCGAACGCGCGGGCGGCTTCCTCGCCGGCCTCGCACATCCGGTATTCGGCCCGGACCATGTCGTCGCGATGGTGGCGGTCGGGCTGTGGGGCGCGTTCCTCGGCGCGCCCGCGATCTGGATGCTGCCCATCATCTTCCCGCTGGTGATGGCGTTCGGCGGCGTGCTCGGCATCCTCGGCGTGCCGCTGCCGGCGGTCGAAACCGGCATCGCGTCCTCGGCCATCGTGCTCGGCCTGATGGTCGCGCTTGCGGCGCGCCCGCCGCTCTGGGTCGCCGCCGTGCTGGTCGGCGCGTTCGCGATCTTCCACGGCTACGCGCACGGCAAGGAATTGCCGGACGGCGCCAACGCGGTCGCGTTCTCGGCCGGCTTCGTGATCGCGACCGGACTGCTGCATCTCGCCGGCATCGCGTTCGGGCTGCTGGCGCGCTGGCCCGCCGGGCGGCTCGCGGTGCGCGGGGCAGGGCGGCATCATCGCGCTCATCGGCGTCGCCTATCTCGGCGGATACGCATGACGCGCCTTCCTCGGCGGGGCTGACGCAGTTCTTCATTCCGAGCCATCTGCTGGCGGTCGTGGCGCTCGGCCTGCTGGCAGGCCAGCACGCGCAGCGGCTTCCGCTTTCAGCATTCGCCGCCTTCGCCATCGGCCTTGCTCGTGGGTTCGCTCGACGGTCGCATCCGCGATCCGCGAGAACCCGGTGTCGCTCGCATTGCTGCTGCTCGCCGCAACCGCGGCCGGCCTCGTGGTCCTCGCGCATGATGCTCCGCGCTGGCTGGCCGCCGTGATGGCGTTCGCGGGCGGCTCCGCGCTACCGCTCAATTCGCCGCCGCACGAGATCACGATCGCGGACGCGGTCGCGTCGCAGGCCGGGCTGGCGGCGGCCGCGATTCTCGTCTTCGCCGTTGTGGCGTTCGCCGCCTGCTCAGGGGCGCGCCCCCTGGCACCACATCGGCGTTCGCGTTGTCGCATCGTGGATTGCGGCAAGTGCGATTCTCGTGCTGGCACTGAGGCTTGCGCGATAACCATAAACCGCCGGATGCAGGGAACTTGGCCCTCCGCTTATTGGTTATCCCTGAACCGATGTGCTAGCAGAACGCCGACATCCAATTGACCCAAGGCGATAGACCCTTGCGGTTGACCCTTCACCGCACCGGGAACTTGAAGCCTCATGGATCAAATCACGCCCGCAAGCGATCTGGCCAAGGTCGCGTCGCAGAAGCACAGCCCGGGCCTGCTTGGCCGCCGCGGCGGTCCGCAGGGCTTTGTCCGCCGGGCGCTGCGGGGCTTCATCCACTTCTTCTCCTACAATTTCATCCTCTCTCGGCAGAGCATCCGGATTTCGCACGCGGGCGGCTTCAAGCTGCGCGTGCGGCCGACCGTGTTCCATCCGAAATTCTTCATCAGCAGCGAAAAGTTCGCCGAGTTCATCGACACGCTCGACCTCACCGGCAAGCGCGTCTGCGAGGTCGGCACCGGCTCGGGCATTCTGGCGCTGGCTGCGGCGCGCGCCGGGGCGTCGCTGGTCGTTGCGACCGACATCAATCCGAACGCATCGCTCTCGGCGAACGAGAACGCCGACGGCAACGGCCTTGGCGACCGCGTCACCGGCGTCTGCATGAACCTGCTCGCCGCCATCAAGCCGGGCCCGCCGCTTCGACATCATCATGTCGAGCCCGCCCAAGCATGCTGGCGAGCCGAAGGACCTGACCGACCGCGGCTGGCACGCCGGCCCGGCCTATCGCGACATCATTGCGCTGTTTGATCAGTCGCGCGAAGTCCTCGCGCCCGGCGGCAAGATCTATCTGATGGTCTCATCCGACACCGACCACGACGTGTTCGGCGCGGTCATCGACAAAGCGGGCTTCGACGCGCGCAAGGTGCGCGAGCACTCGCTCGTGGTCGAGTCGCTGATCCTCTACGAATTGCTGCCGCGGTAGCGGAAACTCTGCTCCGCTCCGGGTTTCGTTGCTGGGGGCATCAATCGTGCGGCCATTGCTTGCCGCGTCGCTTTGGCTGGTCGCGGCGCAATCGATCACGCCGGCGTGGGCGCAACCCACCGTTCCCGCGATCGTGGCCGAATGTCATCGTCTTGGTGCTGCACGGGCCGACCCTTGGGACTCGGAGGGGATCGCCAAGTTCAGGCGGGATTTGCTGAGCGTGTGCGAACAGGCGATCGCGCTCGATCCTGACGGAGCGAATACGCAGGCCGCGACGGGCCGCGCATACAGTTCGAACGGACGGTACGAAGACGCTGTGAAGCTCTATCGCGCCGCCGCCGCGCAGGAGCATGCCAAGGCCTGGCTTGAACTCTACGAGCGGCACCGGTCGTGGGATCGCGGCAGACTGGGCAGGCCGCAACTGGTCGACCGCGCCGAGGCCGAGCGAGCGCTGCGCAGGGCCGCCGAACTGGGCGAGCCAGACGCCATCATGCGGCTGGTGGGCGAACTCTCGCGCGGTACGATCCTGAAGCGCGACCCGGCGCAAGCGATCTATTGGGCGCGGCAGGCGGCGATGCGACCGCCGAAGGACTTGAATCCGGCGTCGATGGCCATCACGCTCGGCGCCGCGCTGGTGAAATCCGCAAAGCCCGAAGAGCGGCGGGAAGGCGTCCGGCTGCTCGAGGGCGTGGCGCACGGCCGCGGCAATGCCATTGGTATCCTTGCCGAAGCGGTCCGTGCCGAGGATCCGGTTCGCGCCCGCGAGCTGCTGGAGGAGGCGATCCGCCTGTGGCCGGGATATTCAGGTGACCTCGCCGAGATGCTGCTGAAAGGCGAGGGCGGTCCGAAGGACGAGAGGCGCGCGGTTTCGCTCGTCGGCGGCCGCTGGTGGAGCCGGCCGTCGGACGCGCCGCCGGTGCGCGCCGTATACGGGCGGCTGCTGCTCGAGGGCCGGCTTGTCACGCGCGACGTGAAAAAAGGGATCGAGCTGATCTTCCAGGGCTCGAACGATCACGACACGCGGCTTGAGCTGATCCGCGCGCTGGTGGCCAACCCGCAGGTGCCGCTCGATTATCCCGACGGCTTTCTTTACGACGCGACCGTGGCGGCGGAGCTCGGCGAGCCGGGCGCGCTTGGCGCGCTCATCGATCTGAAGCTGTCGCGCCACGTCCAATTCGGCGACAAGCCGGGCGGCTGCGCGCTCGCCTCAAAGGACAGCGAGGCCACTGCGAAATACGCGGCGGCCTGCGCCCAGTAAGGCCGCTACTCCGCCGCGGTCGCGGCCGGGCCGCGCTTCTCGATCTCGTCCACCGCACGCGCCATCGCGTCCGCTAGCGTGGCCGGGTCCTGCGCGCCCGATACCGCCAGCACGCCGCCGAAGATGAAGCAGGGCACGCCGTCGATGCCGGCCTGCTTGGCCTGTTCGGCCTCCTGCGTGACGCGGTCGACGTCGCGGTCGCTCGCGAGCAGTTCGCGCGTCAATGTCGGCGTCCATGCCGCAATCGGCCGCGGCCTTCACCAGCACCTCGCGGTCGGTCAGGTCGGCGCCTTCGGTGAAATAGAGCTCCATCAGCCGCTGCTTCATCTGCGCCGCGCCGCCGGATTGCTGCGCCCACAGGATCAGGCGATGGCAGTCGAGCGTGTTCGGCTGGCGCGCGATCTTGTCGGCATTGTAGGTCAGGCCTTCGGCCTGCGCGGCCTGACGCACGCGCCCGGCGATGCGCTTGTAGCGCTCGGGCGAGCCGAACTTGGTGGTCAGGTATTCGTCGCGGCTGATGCCCTCGCGCGGCACCCAGTCGTTGAGGAAATAGGGGTGCCAGCGCACCTCGACCGGGATGTCCGGGCGTAGCGCCAGCGCCTGCTCCAGCCGGCGCTTGCCGATGAAGCACCAAGGGCAGACCACGTCGGAGACGACGTCGATGACAAGCGGCTCGGCCATGTGAATATCCTTCGTTTCCACGAAGGTATGCGCTGACCTCATTCGGCCGCAACCATGCGCTGGTCGACCGTGCGGGCGATCAGCGTCTCGACCGTGTCGCGCGCGCGGAATGCCGCGAGCGCCACGGTCGGGCCGAGGCGGGTGCGCTCGCGGCCGACGCGCCAGCATCGTGTGCTTGAGCACGCTCGCGATGCGGCGCGCCACCACATGCGCGGTCACCAGATCGGTTTCGGGGAACGCGACCAGGATGGTGCCGTCCTCGTCGCGGCAGGCGAGGTCGCTTGCGCGCACCAGCCGGCCGGTGATGCGCGCGGCATCGAGGCTGGCGCGGCGGTTGGCGAACGCGTCGAAGGTGAAGCGGGCGAGCGACAGGCCGGCGCCGCGCGCGGCGGCGCTTTGCGCGGCGCGTTCGAGCTGGCGCATGAACACGTCGCGCGTCAGCAGGCCGGTGTCGGGCGCGAGCATGCCCTTCTGATCGAGCGAGGCGGTGACGCGCTTCAGCGCGCGCCGCGAAGGCATGCAGCCGCGCGAACGGCAGGATGTGCGCCGCGACCGCTTGCGGATCGCCGCTCACCTGGTCGACGTTCGGCATGCGCTCGGGATCGAGATCGCGCACGCTGTCGCGCGGCACGATCACCGGCAGGTCGCGCCAGCGCGGATCGGCGCCGAGCTCTTCCATGAAGTCTTCGACGACCGAGCGATTGAAGCCGTCGCCGATCACCACGCCGTCGATGTCGCGCGCGCCGAGATAGCTGCGCGCGGTCTCGATCGAGAGCGCGCCGATCAGGCCCATGCGCTCGCCGACCGCAAGGGTCAGCGCCGGATAGTTGCGGCCGCGGCCCGCGACCAGCACGGTCGCATCCTCGAGCGGATCGTGCGCCGGCATGTCGGGAACGTCGGTGCGCTCGGCCAGCTCTTCGGCGCGGCGCAGCACCGCCGCATGCAGCGCGCGCACGCGCAACGCCGCGCGCAGGCGCGGGATCAGGCGGGTCGGCACGGCGTCGGCCGGAATTGGTAAAGCATTTGCAAACGCGGCCGGCTCGTTTTCGGCGACGACCGCAAGCATCGGAACCATCGGGCCGTCGCAGCTTCGCGAGCTGCGTCGGCGAGCGGCTTCGCGACCGCTTCGGGATTGCAGCCTTTCAGCACGACGGCGGACGGCCTTGCCTTGGCAATGGCGGCGACGGCATCGGCCGGAAGCGCCTCGCGCATCGGGAGATTTCCCGCCTGCGTCAGCGCCTCGCACACGTCGTTTGCCTCATCGGCAACGACAAGGATCGGACCCGCCAACGCCATGGCCGATACGCCGCCCTACACATTTACAATGCGCATGATCTTTATCCGAAAACCGATACCTACTTTTCGGATCATGCGCGCTACAGCGGCAACCTACCGGGGCCGCGTAAAGGACGCGTCAACGGAGGCGGGCAGATTTTCCGGAGCGAATTAAGCCGCCGAAGCGTGCTGTGACGAAACCCGGGCGCGGAATGCGGCGACCAGCAAGGGGTTGGCGCCATGCGCCAGCAGCGCGTCGCAGATCGCGTCGCGGTCGGCGCCCGCGCCCGCAAGTCGGTGGCCGGCGATGAGATCGGGCAGCGCCGCGAGCGTCGAGCCGTCCTCGATCCCGGCGACAAGGTCCTGCGCGGCGCGCAGCGCGAAGCGATAGCCGCCGACGCTGACGATGCCGGCCGGCGGGCCGTCGACGTTGAGCATTTTGGTCTCGCGGTCGAGGCGGCACGAATAGCCGGTGTCGATGCTGCCCTCGGTGATCTTGAGCCGCGGTCCGCCACTGCGCTCCGCGCCGGGCGGGAAGGTTGCGTGCGGCACCATCGGGCCCGAGAGCGAAAGCGTGCCGGCCGCGCTGCGCGCGACGTTGAGCACATGGATGCCCTGAGCAGCGCCGCGCGGCAGCACGAGGCGGCCTGACGGAATTGGCGCGGGCTTGCCGTCTACGCCTCGGCGCGCCGCGATCAGGCCGATCTCGCCGAACACCGGAATATCGACCAGCGCTTCGCCGTTCCACGCCGCGCTCGCCGCAAGCCGCTCCGGCGCGCGCCACACGCCAAGCACCGTGAGGCGATCGCCGCGCTGGCCGATCAGTCCCGGCCTCGGCGAGGCGCATCACCATCGGACCTGGCAGCACCGCAACGGCGCACTGCTCGTCGGCGCGCTGTGAAGCAAACGCCGCAGGCGCAAACGGATGATGCAGCGCGAGCGTGCCGCCGGTCAGCAGCCACGGCACGATCGTGGTGGCGAGGCCTGCGAACGAGCCGAGCGCGAGCGCGCCGAGGATCGTCGCCTCCGGCTCGATACGCGCTTCGAGATGCACCGCAAGGCCGCCCGCGATCAGCTCGGCATGGCTGCGCGCGACCGGCACGACGCCTTCGGCCGCGACATCGAAGGTCACGAGTGCGACATGATCCGTCGCCTCGCCGAAGCGCTCGATGTCCGGGTGCAGGCCGTGGCTTGCGAAAATATCGTCGAGCGGCGCGACACCATCCGGCAGGTTGTCGCCGAAACCCGCACAGGAAGCGGATGGTGAAGGTCTCCATCGCGATATGCATCGCGAGGTCGCCATGCACGGTGTCGCCGATGCGCTGGCATCCGATCAGCGCGCGCGCGGCGACGCGGGTCAGCGCCGCCGCGGCGTCGGCGTGCCGCCACAGCAGCGGCAGCGGCGCGGCGATCAGTCCGGCGCGCAGCACCGCCAGCAGCGCGATCACGCTCTCGACCGTGTTGGGAAGCTGGATCGCCACCACCGAGTCGGTCGGCAAGCCGAACCCGCGCAGCCGCGCGGCGAGCGCCGCGATGGCGCGGTCGGCCTGCGCGTAGGTCAGGCGGCGCACCGGCCCGTCGGTGACCGACGCGCGGTCGGGCGGATCGATCAGCGCCAGCGCATCGGGGCGCGCGGCGGCGGCGCGGCGGAACAGATCGTCGAGCGTTGCGCGCACGGCCGGCAGGTCGTCGGCGGCCGGCGTTGTCGTGGCATCCAAGGTGTTCTCCAAAATCACATCGGTCTCATTGCGTCTTCACCTGCCGCCACCAGGTTTCCGGCAGGACGCCGTGCAGCGAGGTCGTCTCCGGACGCTCGATATGGGTCCAGCGCGCGAGCCATTGCTCCGGCGCGTGGAACAGCGGCACGACGTAGAACCCCGACATCAGCACGCGATCGAGCGCACGCACCGCCGCAACGACGTCCGCACGCGTCTTGGCCTCGAGCAGGGCGGCGATCATCGCGTCGACCGCGGGACTTTTCATGCCCATGTAGTTGCGGCTGCCGTTTGCAGTCGGCGGCGGCCGAACTCCAGTAGAACGCCTGCTCGTTGCCGGGCGAGAGCGACTGATCCCAGCGGTACTGGATCATGTCGTAATCGAAGGCGATTCGCCGCGCCTCATATTGTACCGCATCCACGAGCCGCACCTGCGCCGTGATGCCGGCGCGCTTGAGCTGGCTGGCGAACAGGAGCGCGAGGCGCTCCTCCTCGCGGTTCAGGGCGAGGATCTCGAAGGCGAACGGCTTGCCGCTGGCCTTCTCGGTGAGTTCGGTGCCGCGCAGCTCGTAGCCGGCCGCGTCGAGCAGGCCGAGCGCCGGCGCAGCGTCGTGCGGTCGCGGCCCGAGCCGTCGGTCACCGGCGGCTGCCACGTGCCGTCGAGCACGTCGGGGCGGACCGCGCCCGGAAACGGCGCGAGCATGGCGCGCTCGCGCGCATCCGCCGGGCGGCCGCGGGCGGAGAGTTCGGAGCCCTCGAAGAAGCTGCCGCCGCGGCGGTAGAGATCGAAGAAGATCGAGCGGTTGACCCATTCGAAATCGAACAGCAGCGCGACCGCCTCGCGCACGCGGATGTCGGCGAACAGCGGGCGGCGCGTGTTGAAGGCGAAGTTGAAGCTCGGCTTCGGCAGGCCGGAGGAGAACGTCTCCTTGATCGACGCGCTTTTCGCGAAAGCGCCGGGAAGTCGTAGCCGGTCTGCCAGCGGCCCGGATCGTCTTCCTTGCGGACGTCGAACAGGCCCGCCTTGAAGGCCTCATGAAAGGCGCTGGCGTCGCGGTAATACTCGACGCGGATCTCGTCGAAATTCCAGAAGCCGCGATTGACATCGAGGTCGCGGCCCCAATAGTCGGGATTGCGCGTGAGCGTGACGCTCTTGCCGGGATCGACGCGGCCGACCGCGTAGGGCCCGCTGCCGATCAGCGGCGCCATCGCGGGCTCCTCGAACGTATCGGCATTGACGGCGTGCTTCGCCAGCACCGGCATCAGCCCGAGGATCAGCGGCAACTCGCGATCGTTCGCGCCGGTAAGATCGAAGCGCACCGTGCGCTCGTCCAGCACGTCGGCCTTCGCGACCTTGGAATAATAGATGCGGTGGTTCGGCCGGCCGTGGTCGCGCAGCAGCTGCCCAGGAGAACACCACGTCCTGCGCCGTCACCGGCTTGCCGTCGGAGAAGCGCGCCGCGGGATTGAGCGCGAAGGTGACGTAAGATGCGCTCCGCGTCGGTCTCGACCGATTGCGCGAGCAGCCCGTAGAGCGTGAACGGCTCGTCGTAGCCGCGCACCATCAGGGTCTCGACCACGGTGTTCGAGATGATGTTGCCGCCGCTCACCAGCGGCGCGCGCAGGCCCTGCGGCGGCAGGCCCCTGACGATGAAGGGATTGAGGCTGTCGAAGCTGCCGAGCACGCCTTGCACCAGCCGTCCGCCCTTGGGCGCGGCGGGATTGGCATAGCCGAAATGGTCGAAGCCGGCGGGCAGCGCGGGCTCGCCGTGCATCGCGATCGCGTGGCGCGGTTGCGCCGTGCGCCGGGGCCGGCAGGAGCGCCGCCGCGAGCAAGAAGCGCGAGCGCGATGGTTCGCGCCTGTGAGCGATGATCCGGCTCCGATTCGTGTCGAATGCGGAAAATCTACCACACGCGGCTCCGCGCCGCAGGTCCGGGCGCACTACGGCTGGCACGCCGCGCGAATTGGGTTAGGTCACGGGGGTCCCGGTGGCCCGATTGTCACGGTGTCGCCGTATTTGGCACCGAGACAGCCCGATGGGGGCGCTCATGACGGCGGACGGCCGCGCTTGGGCACAATGCATTGAATTAAAGAGGACATCGATCTCATGACCGCTGGTTTCGTGTTCGCGCCGGCGCGCCCGGTGCGCCGTGCCGCAACCTGCTTCACGAGCCTCGCCGCGCTTGCGCTCGGCACCTCGCTCGCCTTCGCGCAGGCGCCAGCGCCGCCGCGCAGCCGGTCCCGGCGCCGAAGGCGACGCCGCGCCCAACGCCGCCCGCCCAGAAGGCGCAGCCGAAGCAGCCGCAGCAGCCCGCCCAGCAGGCTCCCGCCGACCGAGCAGCAGGCGCGCCGCCGAGCAGCCGCCGATCGTCTATTCGCCGTGGACCAAGTTCTGCGGCAAGGATCAGAACCCGCAGGCCAAGGAAGTCTGCCTCACCGTGAAGGAGGCGCGCCTCGAGACCGGCCAGTTCCTCGCCGGCGCCGCGCTGATCGAGCAGGCGGGCGAAGAGAAGAAGCTGTTCCGCATCACGCTGCCGCTCGGCATGCAGCTGCCGCAGGGCACGCGCATGCTGCTCGACAAGGAAGAGCCGCTGCAGGGGCGCTACGTCGTGTGCCTGCCGAACGGCTGCATGGCGGACTTCGACGTCAACAAGGATTTCGTCGGCAAGCTGAAGAAGGGCCAGCAGCTCGTGCTGCAGGGCATCAACCTGCCCGGACAGGCGGCGAGCTACATGCTGCCGCTCGCCGATTTCGCCAAGGCGAACGAAGGCCCGGCGACCGATCCGAAGAAGTTCGAGGAAGACCAGAAGAAGCTGCAGGACGAACTGCAGAAGAAGGCCGAGGAAGCGCGCAAGCGTCTGCAGGCGAGCCCGCCGGCCGGGCAGAAGAAGTAACGGGTCCGCAATCGGAATCGATTAGGGCGCGCCACCGGCGCGCCCTAATTTTTTGCGGCATGGGGACGCGCGAGGTGCGAACGCATGATGCCCCGGATTGCCACGGCTGCCGCGATTCTGTTTGCGCTGGACGCCCGGAGCGCAGGCGCAGCCGAACCCCGCGTGCCGAGAAACTCAGCCCGCGTCCCGTTCAATCCGGCCCGCTTCCGCCGGAGATCACGGGCAGCAAGCTATACGCCTATTCGCGATGGATGAAGTTCTGCGGCCGCGACAAGACCGATCCGGCGGCGCAGCCGATATGCCTGACCGTCCTGGAGGTGAAGCGCCATGCCGGGCCGTTCGCGGCCGGCGCGGCGCTGATCGAAAGCGCCGGAGACAAGAAGATCTTTCGCGTGACGCTCCCGGCGGACGTGAAGCGGGACGCAGGCGCACGCGTTGCCGTTGACGGCGACAAACCGCTCGCCGCCAAGTTCGTGGGATGCACCGCGCGTGGCTGCCTTGCCGATTTCGAGGCTGGCGCCGAATTCGTTGAGAGACTGAGGAGCGGCGAGGTGCTGCACCTTCGCGGCACAGGCGAGAAAGGGCAGGCGGTGAGCTTTCGACTGCCGCTTGCCGGTTTCGTTGCGGCGAACGACGGCCCGCCGAGCACGCCGCGCTAGTTCAGCCGTTGCTCTTTCGGGCGGTAGCTGCCGTCGCGGTCGCGCCGGAACACCTCTTTCACCTGCGGATGGCGCACCGGCTCGCCGGACTCGTCCGGCAGCAGGTTCTGCTCCGACACGTAGGCGACGTACTCGGTCTCGGCGTTCTCGGCGAACAGGTGGTAGAACGGCTGGTCCTTGCGCGGGCGCACCTCGGCGGGAATCGCCTCGTACCATTCCTCGGTGTTGGCGAAGACCGGGTCGATGTCGAACACGACGCCGCGGAACGGGAACAGGCGGTGCTTCACCACCGCCCCGATCTTGAACTTGGCGTCACGCGACTGGCCCATGGCGTTGAAATAGTACGGTTTTTGGCACGGCGCCAGTGAACATTCGGCAATTTCGGCGCCATTGTGGACGCTCGTCGCGGCAAGCCGCTGAAAGCTTTTGAGAAAACTCCCGAGCTCTGTGAGCAATGCCACAGAGGGCAGCGGCCCCGGGCGCTAGGGTGCAACGTCGTAACCTCCCCAAACTCAAGCGCGCCGACTTGGCCCGGCGCGCATTTTTTTCAAACGCCGGCGTTGAACGCTTCGGCGGATCAACCCAACTAAGGAAGCGCTGCCGGTGGCGTGGAACGGGCAGCATTGTGGCGCGTTTGCGATGCAGCCATGCCTGACGGGGCCGTAGCCATGATGCCGAGCTTGTTCAAGTATTTCACGATCGTCGGCGGACTGCTGTTTGCCGTCCTGATCGGCGTGAACGCCGTTCTGGAACCGGGCGGGCCCGGGCCGACGCTGGTCAAGGCCGAAGCGCCGAAGGCTGCCGCGATCCGGTTCGATCCGCGCGCCTCCAAAGTCGAGCGCCTGCGCGCCGAGGAAGCCGCCGAGAAGGCGGCTGCGAGCGCATCGGCTTCCGCCAGTGCACCGGCTCCGGCCAGCGCCCCGGCGCCCGCGCCGACTGGCGATCGCGGCACAACCGGCGCCTGTCGCGCAGCCCGCAACTCCGGCAGCGCAGCCTGCGCCCGTGGCCGCTGCGGTCTCCTCGAACCGAGCCCGCCCAAACCACGGCAGCGGCCGCGCTCACCAATGCGCCGACCGACGACGAGGCCGCGCGCGCGGTTCGCGCCGCGCAGGAGAAGATGAAAGCCGAGAAGGCGCGCAAGGCGAAAGCCAAGCTCGCACGCGAGCGCGCCCGTTCGAAAGCGCTGGAGGAAGCCGAGGCGCGGCAGCAGGACCAGATCTATTACGGCCAGCGCCCGCAAGCCGGCTACGCCTATGCGCCGCGCCCGAACTATGGACCGTTCGGCCAGGGCGGTGGCGGCTGGCAGGGCGGCGGAGGATGGGGCAGGGGCTGGTAAGCCCCCGCCGCACGCACTCACATTGTCAGGACGCGCCGCCACCTCCGACGTGGCGGAACGCGATCGCGTTGGAGATGTTGCGCGGCCGTTCGCGCACCGCGCGGCCGTCATTACCGCTCTTCACGATCCACTGCGACCCGGCGCGCCCGGTGATGACTCCGACGTGATTGCGCCACACCACCACGACGCCGATGCCGGGCCCGCCCGCGCTGGAGCCAACCGAGGCCCAGTTGCGCGCGACCCAGAGCCTGCGGTCGGACTGGCCGAGATGACGGCCGAGCCACCAGCCGCACCACCGCGCCGGCCTGCCGCCGCTCGCGTGCGCCGCGCTTAAGCGGCCGCGGCGCGCGAAGCGATGCTTCTTCGCGGCGCGGCGGACATGAACGCCGGGAGCCTTGGACGCGTGGTGCGATGAGTAGTGCCGTTTGTGGTGGGGACGCGCCTGCGCGTCAGTTTGGGAGAATGCGATTACGCCTGCACACAGGAAAAGAGCAGAGACGAGTTTCTTCTTCATCATCACTCATGGGTTACGACGCGCCCTTGGGATGGTTGGGCCCGCGCAATCCGACGAGAAAAAGGCCGCGGCTGCGACAACCGCGCGCGCTGACGGGCGGCAATCGGGGAACGAACGATTCGAACGTGGGGTCGGGGAAAAACGAGCGATCGTTTCAAACGGCGCGGCGAGGGCGCAGCAAGGCGACACTCTGCCGTCAGGTTCCGTCACGTAACGTGATCGAACATTTCATGAGGGCGGTGTAACGTGCCTGCGACCAACTGTTACAGGCCGTATTTCGACTTCATCTCTGCGTCTTTGCTGGCCACGATCTTCGCCAGATCCACCACCACCTTCGCCTGCTTCCAGGTGGCATCGTCCTGCATCTTGCCGTCGATCATGACGGCGCCGGTGCCGTCGGGCATCGCGGCCAAAATCTTCAGCGCGAACTTCACCTCGGCCGCATCGGGCGAGAACACGCGCTTCGCGATTGCGACTTGCGAGGGGTGCAGCGTCCAGGCGCCGGCGCAGCCGAGCAGGAACGAGTTGCGGAATTGCGCCTCGCAGGCGGCCGGATCGGAAAAGTCGCCGAACGGCCCGTAGAATGCCTTGATGCCGCCCGCCGCGCAGGCGTCGACCATCTTCGCGATGGTGTAGTGCCACAGGTCCTGCTGATGGCGCGTGCGCGGCGCGCCGTGGCCGATGCGCGCTTCCATCGGCGGCTGGGCGGGGGAGGCAGGCGCGCCGGCATGCGCGAGCGGCGCTGCGGGCGCATCCTCCAGCACCGCATAATCCGGATGTCCGCCGCCGACGCGCGTGGTCTTCATCGCGCGCGAGGCCGCAAGGTCCGCCGGCCCGAGCGAGATGCCGTGCATGCGCGGGGAGGCGGCCGCGATCGCCTCGACGTTCTTCACGCCCTCGGCGGTTTCCAGAATGGCGTGAATGAGAATGGGCCGCGTTATCTTGTGGCGCGCCTCCAGCTGCGCGAGCAGCTGGTCGAGGTAATGGATGTCCCACGGCCCTTCGACCTTCGGCAGCATCATCACGTCGAGCTTGTTGCCCGCGCGCGCGACGATCTGCGTGATATCGTCGAGCGCCCACGGCGAGTTGAGCGCATTGATGCGCGTCCACAATCCGGTCTGCCCGTAATCGAGCTGCGCCATCTCGATGAAGCCTGCCCGCGCCGCTTCCTTGGCGTCTGCCGGGATCGCGTCCTCCAGGTTGCCGAGCACCACGTCCACATCGCGGATCAACTCGGGCACCTTTCCGCGCATCTTCTCGACGTGCGGCGGAATGAAATGGATCATCCGCTCCAGGCGCACCGGCAACTCGCGCAACGGCTCGGGCGCGCCGATGGCGAGCGGTTTGAAGAATTGGCGAGGCAGTTTCATCGCGGGCGATCCTGACAGGGCGAGGCCGGCATCACGGTCGATGCAAGTCTTTGGCCAACTGGTCAGATCACCATAGCGTTTTCGAGCGAAGTGGGCACCGGTTCGCGTGAAGAAAACGCGTCAACGAAAAACTAGGCGGTTCGTGCGCGGCGCTCAAGCATGTCGTTGCGGCCAAAGATCTGCGCCAGCATCTCGCGCTCGACCGGCTTTTCCAGGATCGGCGCATCGGCGAAACGCCGCTCGACGCTCTCGCGCGCATAGCCGGTCACGAAAATGAACGGGATGCCGCGCGCGCGCAGGTGATCGGCGACCGGATACACCAGTTCGCCGCCCAGATTCACGTCGAGGATCGCGGCTTCGATATCGTTTCGGCCGCCGCCATCGCTTCCTTTACGCTGCTGCACGGGCCGACCACCGAGAGGCCCATGTCGGTGAGCTGATCCGCCAGCACCATGGCGACCAGCGCCTCGTCCTCGACGATCATCACGCGGCGCGCGGGCAGGGCGGCCGCGGCTTCGGGCGCGGCGGCTTCCTGTTTTGGTTCCCGGGGCGCCGCGATCCGCTCGCCAAGCGGAATGGTCAGCGTGCAGCGCAGGCCCGTCGGGAGCCATTCGAAGTCGGTCTTGCCGCCAAGCTGGCGCTCGATGCTGCCGCGTGATGATCTGCGTGCCGAATCCGGTTGCCGTCGGCTTGCTGCGTTTCAGGTCCCGCGGTCTCCTGCCAATGGATGATCAGCGCGTCGCCCTGATGCTCCCAGCGCAGGCTGAGCTTGCCCGCCGCGGAGGAGAGCGCGCCGTATTTCGCCGCATTGGTGGCAAGCTCATGCAGCGCGAGCGCGAGCGTTTGCGACTGTGGTCGGCTCCAGCATCACCTTGGGCCCGAAGATCGTCAGCCGGTCCGGCTGGGTCGAGCGGTAGGGCGCAAGCTCCTCGTGCACGAGGTTTTCGAGGTCGGCGCCCTGCCAGCGCGAGTTCGAGAGCAGCGCATGCGCGCGCGAGAGCGCCTTGATGCGCCCTTCGATGATCGAGACGTAGCTCGTCGATATTCGCCGCCTTGGTCAGCCGCACGATCGACTGCACGATCGCCATCGCGTTCTTGGCGCGGTGATCGACCTCGCGCGCGAGCATGCGCCTGGCGCTCCTCGGCCTCCTTGCGCTCGGTGATGTCCATCGTGACGCCGCTGATGCGGGCGACCTTGCCGGCGGCGTCGAGGCTGCGCCGCCGCCGTGCTCGACGCACCAGCGCACCTCGCCGTTCGGCCGCCGCACGCGAAATTCGGCCTGATGCGGCTCGCCGCGCTCCAGCAGCGATTGCATGCCGACCTGCAGGCGCTCCCAGTCCTCGGGCACGATCAGCACCTTGAAGTTCTCGGGCGTGACGGCGAAATGCCCGGGGTCGACGCCATAGATCGCGTGCTGGCCCTTCGTCCCATATCGATCTTGCCGGTGGCGAGGTCCCAATCCCACGAGCCCATGCTGCCGGCCGCGAGCGCAAGGCTGCGCCGCTGCTCGCTTTCCAGCAGCCGCATGCGTCGAGGCTTCCAGCTCGGCGGTGCGCTCCGCGACGCGCTGCTCGAGCTCGAGCGTTGAGCCGCTCGAGCTGCCGGTTCTTGCGATAGAGGTCGGTGAACACGCGCACCTTGGCGCGCAGCACTTCCGGCACGACCGGCACCGGCACATAGTCCACCGCGCCCATCTCGTAGCCGCGCAGATGGTCGATCTCGGCGAGATGAATCGCCGAGACGAAGATCATCGCGATCTTCTGGAAGCGCGGATGCTCGCGGATCATCGAGGCAAGCTGGAAGCCGTCGAGCTCCGGCATGCTGACGTCCATCAGCACGACCGCGATCTCGTTCTTGAGCAGGTGCTCCAGCGCCTCCTTGCCGGACGAGGCCTTGATCAGGTTCTCGCCCAGCTCGCGCAGGATCACCTCATAGGTCAGCAGCTTCGAGGGCTGGTCGTCGACCAGCAGGATGTTGACCTTTTCGTCGCGGCATTCACCTGTGCTTGCATCATACGCTAGCGGTGCAGCCACATGCGCAGCGCGGACAGCAGCTGCTCGGTGTTGACGGGCTTGGCCAGATAGTCGGACGCGCCGGCTTCGAGGCACTTCTCGCGGTCGCCCTTCATCGCCTTGGCGGTCAGCGCGATGATCGGCAGGCGGCGATAGTCCGGGTTCTCGCGGATCACGCCCATGGTCTGATAGCCGTCCATTTCCGGCATCATGATGTCCATCAGCACGATCGCGAGTTCCGGCGTCTTCTCCACGATCTCGATCGCTTCCTTGCCGGTGGTCGCGGTCAGCACGCGCATGCCGCGCCGCTCCAGCACGCTGCACAGCGCGAAGATGTTGCGCGCGTCGTCGTCGACCAGCAGCACGCGTCCGGTCGACCAGGTCCTCGTCCGAACTGTTGAGCCGCTCGAGCATGCGCTGCTTCTCGGGCGGCAGGTCGGTCACGACGCGATGCAGGAACAGCGCGGTCTCGTCGAGCAGCCGCTCGGGCGACTCGACGCCCTTCACCACGATGCTGCGCGCCATGGTGTGCAGCTGCGCGTCTTCCTCGGCGGACAGTTCGCGGCCGGTGAACACGACGACCGGCACCTCGGACAGTGCGTCGTCGCGCCTGATTTCCTCCAGCACCTCGAAGCCGGTCATGTCCGGCAGGCGCAGGTCGAGCACCACGCAGTCGTATTGCTGCTCGCGCAGGTTCGATCAGCGCGTCGTTGCCGGTGCCGGCGGTGTCGATCTCGATATCGTCGTAGCTCGAGCAGCTCGCGGATGCTCATCTGCTCGGCCGGATTGTCCTCCACCACGAGCAGGCGCTTGCGGCGCGGTCTTGGCGTATTCCTTGATCCGCGCGATCGCCGCTTCGACGCCTTCGGTCGTGGTCGGCTTGGTGACGAACGAGAATGCGCCGCGCGAAAGCGCATGCTGGCGGTCTTCGTCGAGCGTGATGATCTGCACCGGGATGTGGCGGGTGAGCGGGTTCTGCTTGAGCTGGCTCAGCACCGTCCAGCCGAGCATGTCGGGCAGGAACACGTCGAGCGAGACGGCGGTCGGCTGGAACTGCTTGGCGAGTTCGAGCGCGTCGACGCCGCGCATCGCGACCAGCACCTTGAAGCCGCGGTCGCGCGCCAGGTCCATGATCACGCGCGCATAATGCGGGTCGTCCTCGACGATCAGCAGGATGCTGTCGCCCGGCACGATGTCGAGCCGGTCGTCCGGGATCTGCTCCGGCGCAGCGCTCGGCCGGCATCGTGATACTCGCTGCTCTTCTCGACCAGCGCCGGCGCATCCGGCGCGACGCGCATGCCCATCGACGGGCCGACATATTTGAGCGGCACGTAGAGCGTGAAGGTGCTGCCCTTGCCGGGCGTCGTGCGCAGCTGGATCTCGCCGCCGAGCAGGTTTGCAAGCTCGCGGCTGATGGCGAGGCCGAGGCCGGTGCCGCCGTATTTGCGGCTGGTGCTGGCGTCGGCCTGCTGGAACGCCTCGAAGATGATGCGCTGCTTCTCCAGCGGAATGCCGATGCCGCTAGTCCGACACCTCGAACGCCACCACGGCCGACTGATTGAGCAGCGTGTGGTCGGGCGACCAGCCGCCGACCGCGGCCGAGACCTTGAGCTGCACCGTGCCCTGCTCGGTGAACTTGAAGGCGTTCGACAGCAGGTTCTTCAGCACCTGCTGCAGGCGCTTGGAGTCGGTCGTGATGGTGCGGCCGAGGTTGGGGTCGATCTCGACGTCGAAGGCGAGCTGGCGGTTGTCCGCCTCGTGGCGGAACGGCCGCGCCGTCGCCTCGACCAGGTTGCTCAGCAGCACCTCCTGCGCGTCGACCGTGACGGTGCCGGACTCGATCTTCGACAGGTCGAGAATGTCGCTGATCAGGTTCAGCAGGTCGGTGCCGGCGCCGTGGATGGTGCGGGCGAACTCGACCTGCTTCGGCACCAGGTTGCCGTCCGGGTTTTCCGAAAGCTGCTGGCCGAGGATCAGGATGCTGTTCAGCGGCGTGCGCAGCTCGTGGGTCATGTTGGCGAGGAACTCGGACTTGTACTTCGAGGTCAGCGCAAGCTCGGTCGCCTTGTCTTCCAGCGCGCGGCGCGCCTGCTCGATTTCCTGGTTCTTGCGCTCGACCTCGACGTTGCGCTCGGCGAGCTGCTGCGCCTTCTGCTCGAGCTGCTCGTTGGTCTGCTGCAGCTCCTTCTGCTGCGCCTGCAATTCGCCGGCGAGCTGCTGCGACTGCTTGAGGAAGCCCTCGGTCTGCATCGTCGCCTCGATCGAGTTCAGCACGATGCCGATCGAGTCGGTGAGCTGTTCGAGGAACGCCATCTGCAGCGTGGTGAACGCGGTGACCGACGCAAGCTCGATGACCGCCTTGACGTCGTTCTCGAACAGCACCGGCAGCACGACGATGTTCTGCGGCACCACCTTGAACAGCGCCGAGCCGATCGGCACGGCGTGCGTCGGCATCGCGGTGATCAGCATGCGCCGCTTGTCGACCGCGCATTGCCCGATCAGGCCTTCGCCGAACTGCGATGCGCGGCGGATGGCCGTTCGCGCCGT
This sequence comes from uncultured Alphaproteobacteria bacterium, assembly GCA_963779545.1. Taxonomy (GTDB): domain Bacteria; phylum Pseudomonadota; class Alphaproteobacteria; order Rhizobiales; family Xanthobacteraceae; genus PALSA-894. The sequence continues at coordinate 1,053,621 of CAVZYQ010000023.1, forward strand.
CGTCGGCGAATGCGGACAGCAGCCGCAGGCTCGGCGTCTCGTCGGCCTCGACCTGATAGATGACGCCGAGCTGCGCGCTGACCAGCGGCGTCAGCTCGCTGAGCAGCATCCGGCCGACGGTCTGCAGGTCGCGCTGGCCCTGCAGCATGTTGGTGAAGCGCGCCAGGTTGGTCTTGAGCCAGTCCTGCTCGGTGTTGCGGTCGGTGGTGAGCCGCAGGTTGTCGATCATCGTGTTGATGTTGTCTTTCAGCTCGGCGACTTCGCCGCGCGCATCGACCTGAATCGAGCGCGTCAGGTCGCCCTTGGTCACCGCGGTCGCGACCTCGGCGATCGCGCGCACCTGCGTGGTCAGGTTCGCGGCGAGCAGGTTCACGTTGCCGGTCAGGTCCTTCCAGGTGCCGGCGGCGCCGGGCACGTTGGCCTGGCCGCCGAGGCGGCCTTCGACGCCGACCTCGCGCGCCACCGTGGTCACCTGATCCGCGAAGGTCTCGAGCGTGCCGGTCATGTTGTTGATGGTCTCGGCCAGCGCCGCGACCTCGCCCTTCGATTTCACCGTGAGGTTCTGCTTCAGGTCGCCGTTCGCCACCGCGGTCACGACCTTCACGATGCCGCGCACCTGCTCGGTCAGGTTCGCCGCCATGACGTTCACGGTGTCGGTCAGGTCCTTCCAGGTGCCGGCGACGCCGGGCACCTCGGCCTGGCCGCCGAGCTTGCCTTCGGTGCCGACCTCGCGCGCGACGCGCGTCACTTCCGACGCGAACGCGTTGAGCTGGTCCACCATGGTGTTGATGGTGTTCTTCAGCTCGAGGATTTCGCCCTTCACGTCGACGGTGATCTTGCGCGACAGGTCGCCGCGCGCGACCGCCGTGGTCACCTCGGCGATGTTGCGCACCTGCGTGGTCAGGTTCGCGGCGAGCAGGTTGACGTTGTCGGTCAGGTCCTTCCACGTGCCGGCGGCGCCCGGCACGTTGGCCTGACCGCCGAGGCGGCCTTCGGTGCCGACCTCGCGCGCGACGCGCGTCACTTCGCCGGCGAACGAGCGCAGCTGATCGGTCGTGGTGTTGAGCGTCTCCTTCAGCTGCAGCAGCTCGCCGCGCACGTCCACGGTGATCTTCTTCGACAGGTCGCCGCTGGCGATCGCGGTCGCCACCTCGGCGATGTTGCGCACCTGCGCGGTCAGGTTCGACGCCATGAAGTTGACGTTGTCGGTCAGGTCCTTCCAGGTGCCGGCGACGCCGGGCACCTCGGCCTGACCGCCGAGCTTGCCTTCGGTGCCGACCTCGCGCGCGACGCGCGTCACTTCCGAGGCGAACGCATTGAGCTGGTCCACCATCGTGTTGATGGTGTCCTTGAGCTGGAGGATTTCGCCGCGCACGTCGACGGTGATCTTGCGCGACAGGTCGCCGCGCGCCACCGCCGTGGTCACCTCGGCGATGTTGCGCACCTGCGCGGTCAGGTTGCCGGCCATCGAGTTGACCCAGTCGGTCAGGTCCTTCCACGTGCCGGCGACGCCCGGCACGTTGGCCTGGCCGCCGAGGCGGCCTTCGGTGCCGACCTCGCGCGCGACGCGCGTCACTTCGCCGGCGAAGGCGTTGAGCTGATCGACCATCGTGTTGATGGTTTCCTTCAGCTGCAGGATTTCGCCGCGCACGTCGACGGTGATCTTGCGCGACAGGTCGCCGCCCGCGACCGCGGTGGTCACCTCGGCGATGTTGCGCACCTGCGCGGTCAGGTTGCCGGCCATCGAGTTGACGCTGTCGGTCAGGTCCTTCCAGGTGCCGGCGACGCCCGGCACGGCGGCCTGTCCGCCGAGCTTGCCTTCGGTGCCGACCTCGCGCGCGACGCGCGTCACTTCGCCGGCGAAGGCGTTGAGCTGGTCCACCATGGTGTTGAGCGTTTCCTTCAGCTGAAGGATTTCGCCCGAGACGTTCACGGTGATCTTCTTCGACAGGTCGCCTTGCGCCACCGCGGTCGCGACCTCGGCGATGTTGCGCACCTGGCCGGTGAGGTTCGACGCCATCGAGTTGACGTTGTCGGTCAGGTCCTTCCACGTGCCGCCGACGCCGCGCACGATCGCCTGACCGCCGAGCTTGCCTTCGGTGCCGACCTCGCGCGCGACGCGCGTCACCTCGCCGGCAAACGCGTTGAGCTGGTCCACCATGGTGTTGATGGTGTCCTTCAGCTCGAGGATTTCGCCGCGCACGTCCACGGTGATCTTCTTCGACAGGTCGCCGCCGGCGATCGCGGTCGTCACCTCGGCGATGTTGCGCACCTGCGCGGTCAGGTTCGACGCCATCGAGTTCACGCTGTCGGTCAAGTCCTTCCAGGTGCCGGCGACGCCGAGCACGTTGGCCTGACCGCCGAGCCTGCCTTCGGTGCCGACCTCGCGCGCGACGCGCGTCACTTCGCCCGCGAAGGCGTTGAGCTGGTCCACCATCGTGTTGACGGTTTCCTTCAGCTGCAGGATTTCGCCCGAGGCGTTGACGGTGATCTTCTTCGACAGGTCGCCGCCCGCGATCGCGGTCGCCACATCGGCGATGTTGCGCACCTGAGAGGTCAGGTTGCCGGCCATGAAGTTGACGCTGTCGGTCAGGTCCTTCCAGGTGCCGGCGACGCCCGGGACCTGCGCCTGGCCGCCGAGCTTGCCTTCGGTGCCGACCTCGCGCGCGACGCGCGTCACTTCCGAGGCGAACGAGTTGAGCTGGTCCACCATCGTGTTGATGGTGTCTTTCAGCTCCAGCACCTCGCCCTTCACGTCGACGGTGATCTTGCGCGACAGGTCGCCGCGCGCCACGGCGGTCGTCACCTGCGCGATGTTGCGCACCTGCGTGGTCAGGTTGCCGGCGAGCAGGTTGACGTTGTCGGTCAGGTCCTTCCAGGTGCCGGCGACGCCCGGCACGATCGCCTGGCCGCCGAGCTTGCCGTCGGTGCCGACCTCGCGCGCGACGCGCGTCACTTCCGAGGCGAACGAGCGCAGCTGGTCCACCATCGTGTTGATGGCTTCCTTCAGCTGCAGGATTTCGCCGCGCACGTCGACGGTGATCTTCTTCGACAGGTCGCCGTTCGCCACCGCGATGGTGACGTCCGCGATGTTGCGCACCTGCGCGGTCAGGTTCGACGCCATCGAGTTGACGCTCTCGGTCAGGTCCTTCCACACGCCGGTGACTTCCGGCACCTGCGCCTGGCCGCCGAGCTTGCCTTCGGTGCCGACCTCGCGCGCGACGCGCGTCACCTCCGAGGTGAACACGCCGAGCTGGCGGATCATGGTGTTGACGATGTTGGCGGACTGCAGGAACTCGCCCTTCAGCGGCCGCCCGTCGACGTCGAGCCGCACGGTCTGCAGCAGGTCGCCCTGCGCGACCGCGCCGATCACGCGCGTCACCTCGCGGGTCGGCCAGAGCAGATCGTCGATCAGCGTGTTGACCGAGGACTCCATGTCGCCCCACGAGCCGCCCGAGAGGCCGAGCCGCACGCGCTGGCGCGTCTTGCCTTCGCGGCCGACGATCTGGCCGACCTGTTCGAGCTGCTTGGCCATCCGCTCGTTGGCGGCGACGATTTCGTTAAACGTGTCGGCGATCTTGCCCTCGATGCCGAGCTGGTTGCCGGCCATCCGCACCGAGAAGTCGCCGACGCGTACGGCCTGCAGCGCGTAGAG